>NZ_NOIG01000009.1 GCF_002245625.1 Acidovorax kalamii | reverse complement strand
CACACCTTCCCATCCCGAACAGGACAGTGAAACGACTTTGCGCCGATGATAGTGCGGGTTCCCGTGTGAAAGTAGGTCATCGTCAGGCTCTTACAGCCCAAACCGCCCTTCTGCTCAATCGAGTAGAAGGGCGTTTTGCTTTGGGGTGCGCGCCTCACAGCAATCAAGCTGCATTGATCGACACAATGCACGGTGACTACCGGGTGTTGCCGATGGTGTACGTGCCCCAGCCCATGCCAATATCTACTGAGTGAGCCCATCGGGGCGGTTGCCGTTGGGGGCGGATGGTGATGGCATCAGATGCCTCAACAGGCGTTCCACATGCCAGTACACGCCAAAAAACGTGGTAACTCTCCACGGACGACTCAGACCGATACCCGCCGCCCCTGCTCGAACACCAGCAGTTCGCCCTGGCCAAACGCAGTCCACTGCTCGTTAGTCGTCAGCGGGCTGGTCACGATCACGGCCACTTCGTCTTTCTCATTCGTCTCTTGAGAAAAATCCAGCGCCAGGTCTTCGTCGCTCAGTTGCGCGGACCCAAACGGATAGCGTCTTTCGATGTAGTACAGGTTGGTGGACGCGTGTGCCCACAGGGCCTGACCGTTGGACAACAAAAAATTGAACGTGCCGTGCGGGCGGATCCGGGCCGCCAACTCCTTCAGCGTCAAGGTCAGCTCGGGAACGGACGGCACCGTGGCGTGCGACTTCGCCAGCTCCTGCATGAGCCAGCAGAACGCATGTTCGCTATCGGTATCGCCCACGGGGCGGAAGTGCGAGTGCAGGCGGGGGCGAAAATCCTTGAGGTCTCCGTTGTGGGCAAACACCCAGTAACGCCCCCACAGCTCCCGCACGAACGGGTGGCAATTCTGCAAACTGACCACGCCCTGCGTGGCCTTGCGGATGTGGGCGATGACGTTCTTGCTTTTGATCGGGTAGCGACGGATCAGCTCTGCCACAGGAGAGTCCACCGCCGCCTGGTGGTCCACAAAATGCCGCAGGCCCTTGTCTTCGAAAAAAGCAATTCCCCAGCCGTCGCTGTGGTGGTCGGTTTTACCGCCGCGTTGTGCAAACCCCGTGAAGCTGAAGGTCACATCGGTGGGGACATTGCAGTTCATGCCGAGCAGTTGGCACATGGCGGGAGTTCCGTTTCTAGGGTGTCGTGTGGGGCGATAGATGATGCCTGAAGCCGGACCGCCGCTGGCAGAGAGACGGTTGTCTGCCGTTCAGCGGGGCTTGGCCTCGCGCAGTTGCCAAGCGGCCACCAAAGCCAGCAGGCACAGAGAAGTCAGCATCAAGAAGGTTTCACCAAAGGCGGCGATGCGGGCCGGATTGCTGCCACCAGCGGCCAGCGACGCGCCATGGGCAAGCAGCCGCCATTCCAGCACGATGCCACACAGGCTCACGCCCGCAGCACCGCCCAGCATGCGCAGGAAACCAATGGCGCTGGAACCTTGGGAGATCAGTGACTTGTCCAGCGGGCGCATGGCACCGAGGTTGAGTGAGGGCAGGATGAAGCCCAGCCCGATGCGTCCCAGGATCGCAAAAGCCACCAACATCCAAAGGGGAGAACCCAGGCCCACACACACCATGAGTCCAAAAGAAAGCGCCAGCAGGCCCAACCCGGTGCTGACCAGAAGATGCGTGGGCTGGCGGTCTGCAAGCCGACCTACCACGGCGATGGTGGCTGCCAGCACAAATCCGGCAGGCAGCATGAGTGTGCCCACATGCGACGCTGACAATTCCAGCCCCAGCTGCATGAACACCGGCAGCAGGTAGGTGGACCCGAACAGGGCGGTGCCATAGATGAAGGCCACCACGCTGCCCATGGCAAATTGCCGGTACTGGAACAGCCGCAAGTCCATCAAGGGCTTGCGGCCCTGGTGGATCAGCCGCTGCTGCCAGGCAACGAATGCACCGACCGCACAGGCGGCGCACAGCAACAGCGCAATGGCCTCGGCCATGGAGCCGCCATGCAGCGACACCAGCCCATTGAGCAGGCACAGCGTGCCCACGGTGCCCAACAGCAGACCGCGCCAGTCCAGCGGCTCGCCCTGGCGGTTGGCCTCCACCCCGCCGGGCGCCGTGACGGGCACAAACTTGTAGGCCAGCCAGATCGAGGCCAGGCACAACGGTACAACCATGAAGAAGATGGAGCGCCAGCCAAACCAGTCCACCAGCAGGCCCCCGATGCTGGGCCCGATCGCAGGTGCCAGCACGACCCCCATGCCAAAGATGCCACTGGCGCGGCCTTGTTCATGTGGCTGGAAGGCGTAGAGAATGATGACGGCGGGAATGGGCTGCACGACACCGGCGGCCAGGCCCTCGGCAACCCGCGCGGCCAGCACCAGGCCGAAGTCCTGCGCGAGGCCGCCGCCCACGCCCCCCAGCAGCAACACCAGCATGGCGCCCACATAAGTGGCGCGGTAGCCGTAGCGCGACAGCAGCCAGGGCGTGGTGAGCATGGAGACCGTGGTGGCCACCATGAACCCCGAGGTGACCCATTGGGCGCGCTCCTGGCCCAGGGTGAAGTAGTGGCTCATGTCCGGGATGGCCACATTCACGATGGTGGAGGACATGATCGACGCCATGGTCCCCACCATGACCGAGAGCAAAAGCAGCCAGCGGTAGCGCTCGCCATAGCGCTCTCTCAGCACCGACAGGGAGCCGGGAGCGGCTGTCATGGGTGGGTCACTGTGCGCAACGGGTGAAAAGGGCCCAGGGGGCAGGGATGCAATGCGGCCGTGGGGTTGTCGCCTCACACGGCCAGGCCGTGCTTCAGGTCAGCTGCGTTCCAGCCACAGCTTGCCGCCGGTGGCCCAGTTTTCGCGCTTCACATCGGTGATCAGGATGTCCACCGACTCAGGCGAGCCGCCCAGAACCTCGACGCTCACGCGGGTGATCTCTTCCACCAGCTTGCGCTTTTGTTCGACCGTGCGGCCTTCCATCATTTCAACGTGGTACGTGGGCATGTCAGACTCCTTCAGGGCGTATCGCCGCAAAAAGCGGAAATCATATCGGCGCAGGCCCAGATGGGCGTGCAAAGGGTTGCTGATCGTTGTTGGAGGGCGTGCCGCAGGCCGGGCAGACGCAGGCCTGGCCCCGTTGCGCCTCGGGCACGGCTGCCAGGGCGGCCGGTGCGATGGGCTGGGTCATGCACCAGCAGCTTTCTGGTGGGCGGCCTGCTGCCATGGCGCATTGGTTGGGTCCGCCGCACAGCGGGCAGCGGGACGGGCTGGAAAGGGGTGGGGTGGACATGGCGCCGGGCCGGTCGCAGCGTGGGGCAACCAGTGTACGGCGATGTGCACAGGACGAAGCGGCCTCGTCGCCAGGCGGCCCCACCCAACTCTTCCCGGCGAGGCGCTGTGCGCTGCGCTGCGGCGACCGGTTGAAAGAAAATGGCAAAAAAAGAGCTGCTTGCGCCCGTTGGTAGTGCGCTAGCAGCTATTAAATGAATAGCAATACGCGGCAATGCCCCGCGATGGCGCCCACCGGGGCGCTCACCACGAGCCTCCGCAGGCGCCGTATCAGGCGGCTTGTGCGGCCTTCAGCTTCAGGCGCCAGGCGTGCAGCAGCGGCTCGGTGTAGCCGCTGGGCTGCTCCATGCCCTTGAAGACTAGGTCGCAGGCCGCCTTGTAGGCCATGCTGGTGTCAAAGTGTCCGGCCATGGGCTGGTACAGCGGGTCACCCGCGTTTTGCTGGTCCACCACGGCGGCCATGCGCTCGAAGGTCTCGCGCACCTGGGCTTCGGTCACCACGCCATGGTGCAGCCAGTTGGCCATGTGCTGGCTGCTGATGCGCAGCGTGGCGCGGTCTTCCATCAGGCCCACGTTGTGGATGTCGGGCACCTTGGAGCAGCCCACGCCCTGGTCCACCCAGCGCACGACATAGCCCAGGATGCCCTGGGCGTTGTTGTCCAGCTCTTGCTGCTTTTCGGCGTCGCTCCAGTTCGGGGCAGCGGCCACGGGCACGGTCAGCAGGCCGGTCAGCAGGTTGTCGCGCTCGGCGTTCACGTCGGTTTTTTCCAGCTCAATCTGGATGTCGCTCACCTTCACCTGGTGGTAGTGCAGCGCATGCAGCGTCGCGCCCGTGGGGCTGGGCACCCAGGCGGTGTTGGCGCCCGCCTTGGGGTGGGCGATCTTCTGCTTGAGCATCTCGGCCATCAGGTCGGGCATGGCCCACATGCCCTTGCCGATCTGCGCCTTGCCGCGCAGGCCGCAGGAGAGGCCCACCAGCACATTGTTCTTCTCGTACGACTGGATCCAGGCGCTGGTCTTCATGTCGCCCTTGCGCACCATGGGGCCAGCGTGCATGGCGGTGTGCATCTCGTCGCCCGTGCGGTCCAGGAAGCCCGTGTTGATGAACGCCACGCGGCTCGATGCGGCGGCGATGCAGGCCTTGAGGTTGACGGACGTGCGACGCTCTTCGTCCATGATGCCCAGCTTGACGGTGCTGTCGGGCAGGCCCAGCAGCTTCTCGACGCGGCCAAACAGCTCGGCGGCAAAGCCGACTTCGGCGGGGCCGTGCATCTTGGGCTTGACGATGTAGACGCTGCCCTTGCGGGAGTTGCGGATTCCGTTGGCGCCATGGCCTTGCAGGTCGTGCAATGCGATAGCCGTTGTGACCACTGCATCCATGATGCCTTCGGGGATCTCGCGCTGCGTGCCCTGCGCGTCGGTCCACAGGATGGCCGGGTTCGTCATCAGGTGGCCCACATTGCGCAGGAACATGAGCGAGCGGCCATGCAGGCGCACTTCGCCACCTTGGGGGGCCGTGTAAACACGGTCAGGGTTCAGTCCGCGCGTGAAGGTCTTGCCGCCCTTGGCGACCTGCTCGGTCAGCGTGGCCTGGATGATGCCCAGCCAGTTGCTGTAGCCCAGTACCTTGTCTTCAGCGTCCACGGCAGCCACGGAGTCTTCCAGGTCCAGGATGGTGGACAGGGCCGCTTCCAGCACCAGGTCGCTCACGCCCGCGGCATCGGACTGGCCGATGGGCGTGCTGCGGTCGATCTGGATGTCCAGGTGCAGGCCGTTGTGCTGCAGCAGCACCGACGAGGGTGCGGCGGCATTGCCCTGGTAGCCCTTGAACTGCGAAGCGTCCTTCAGGCCCGTGGTGCTGCCATTGGCGAGCGCCACCACCAACTGGCCGCCTTCGACGCGGTAGCCGGTCGAATCCTTGTGCGAACCGCTGGCCAGCGGCGCCGTGTCGTCCAGCACCTGGCGTGCAAAGGCGATCACCTTGGCGCCGCGCACGGGGTTGTAGCCCTTGCCCTTTTCGGCGCCACCTTCTTCGCTGATGGCATCGGTGCCATAGAGCGCGTCATACAGGCTGCCCCAGCGCGCGTTGGCGGCGTTGAGTGCATAGCGTGCATTCAGGATGGGCACCACCAGCTGCGGGCCGGCCTGGGTGGCCAACTCGTCGTCCACGTTGGCGGTGGTGGCCTTCACATCGGCAGGCTGGGGCACCAGGTAGCCGATCTTTTCCAGAAAGCTGCGGTAGGCCACCATGTCCTTGATGGGGCCGGGGTTGGCCTTGTGCCAGGTGTCCAGCTCGGTCTGCAGGCGGTCGCGCTCGGCCAGCAGGGCGATGTTGCGCGGGGCCAGGTCGGCCACGATGGCGTCAAAGCCTTTCCAGAACGCTTCGCTGCCCACGCCCGTGCCGGGCAGCACCTTGTCTTCGACAAAGCGGAACAGGGAGGTGGCCACTTGCAGGCCGTGGATGGGGGTGCGGTCGGTCATGGAAAAGCTCGCTGAAAAAGAGGAAAAAAAGCCGCTACGAAGCGATGATGCACAGACTGTATTGCAAATATCTGCACACATAAATACGCTGAAAATCTCTAAACCAGTGACTTTTAAGCAAAAGTGGTGGGCGGTATGGACCCCACACCATCCGTAGTCGTCCGTAGTGGTGCTGGCGCCCATTAGCCACTACGCTGCGCGCACAACCATCATCGGGAGACAACCCCATGCAGGCACCCCTGGCCACCAGCGCGCTGAACGCTGCCTACAAGAACAAGATCGTCAGCGCCGCCGACGCGGTGCAGCTCATCCACGACGGCGACACCGTGGCCACGGGCGGCTTTGTGGGCATCGGCTTTGCCGAGAGCATTGCAGTGGCGCTGGCCCAGCGCTGGGAATCGACGCAAACCCCACGTGATCTCACGCTGGTCTACGCCGCAGGGCAGGGCGATGGCAAGCAGCGGGGCCTCAACCACCTGGGCCATGCGGGCCTGCTCAAGCGGGTGATCGGCGGGCACTGGAGCCTGGTGCCACGCATCCAAAAGCTGGCGGTGGACAACCAGATCGAGGCCTGGAACCTGCCTCAGGGCGTGATCACGCATTTGTTTCGCGACATCGCGGCGGGCAAGCCCGGCACGCTCACGCGCGTGGGCCTGGACACCTTTGTGGACCCGCGCCACGGCGGCGGCAAGCTCAATGCGCGCACCACCGAAGACCTGGTGCGCATCCTGCCCATCGACGGGCAGGACTACCTGTTCTACAAGGCCTTTCCGATCCACGTGGGCATCATCCGCGCCACCACGGCCGACGCCGACGGCAACCTCACCATGGAGCGCGAGGCGCTCACGCTCGAAGCGCTGGCGATTGCCATGGCCGCGCGCAACTCGGGCGGTGTGGTCATTGCGCAGGTCGAGCGCATCGCCGAGCGCGGCACGCTCAACCCCCGGCAGGTGAAGGTGCCCGGCGTATTGGTAGATGCCGTGGTGCTGGCCACCGAGCCCGCGCACCACCACCAGACCTTTGCCGAGCCCTACAGCGCCGCGTTTGCGGGCGAGCTGCGCGTGCCCATGGACACGCTGGACGCGATGCTGCTCACCGAGCGCAAGATCATCGCCCGCCGCGCGGCGCTGGAGCTGCGCCCGCACCAGGTGGTGAACCTGGGGATCGGCATGCCCGAGGGCGTGGCCAACGTCGCGGCCGAAGAGCGCATCATCGACCTGGTCACGCTCACGGCCGAGCCCGGCGTGATCGGTGGCATCCCCGCAGGCGGGCTGAACTTTGGCGCGGCCGTGAACCCGCAGGCCATCATCGACCAGCCCAACCAGTTCGATTTCTACGACGGCGGCGGCCTCGACATCGCCATCCTGGGCCTGGCGCAGGCCGACCAGCACGGCAACCTCAACGTGAGCAAGTTCGGCCCGCGCCTGGCGGGGGCGGGCGGATTCATCAACATCAGCCAGAACGCCAAGACCGTGGTGTTTGTCGGCACCTTCACGGCGGGCGATCTGCAGGTCGAGGCGGTGGACGGCCACCTGCACATCCTGCACGAGGGCGGCGCGCGCAAGCTGGTGCGCGAGGTCGAGCACCGCACCTTCAGCGGCGCCGAGGCGCTGCGGCGCGGCCAGCGCGTGTTGTATGTGACCGAGCGCTGCGTGTTCCGCCTGGTGCCCTCCGGCGAGGAGGACGGCAGCGGCGCGCTGGAGCTGATCGAGCTGGCCCCCGGCATCGACCTGCACCGCGACGTGCTCGCCCACATGTCCTTCACGCCGCGCATCAGCCCTGGTTTGCAGACCATGGATATGCGCCTGTTCGAGCCCGGCCCGCTGGGCTTGCGCGAGCAGCTGCTCAACCGCCCGCTGGCGCAGCGCTTCGAGCTGGACGCCGCACGCCAACTGCTGCACATCGACTTCTCGGGCCTGCAGATCACCACCGCCAGCACCATCGCCGCCATCGAGCAGGAGGTGCGCCACCTGCTGGCCCCGCTCGCCACGCGGGGCGAACGCGTGGCGGTGATCGTGAACTACGACCACTTCACCATCGCGCCCGATCTGGCCGATGCCTACACCGCCATGGTGCAGGGCCTCACGCGCGACCTCTACACCGAGGTCAAACGCTATGGCACCGTGGGGTTCCTCAAGTCCCGATTGACCTGATTGCTATATTAATAATAGCTATAAAGGCAATCTGGTCGCGCGCAAGGGCCTGTTTTTGCTTCCATTTTTTCAGCCACCGGGCGCCGCCGCGCTGCAGCGGCCGGGTGCAGGCACCCGCTTGGATGTCTCCATAATCACCGCCCATGGACAAACTCAAGGCCTTCGAATCCTTTGTATCGGTGGCCACGCGCGGCAGCCTCACCGCAGCCGCCAAGGCCGAGGGCGTGGCGCCCGCCATCATGGGGCGGCGGCTCGACGCGCTCGAAGAACACCTGGGCGTGAAGTTGCTGGTGCGCACCACCCGCCGCATCAGCCTCACGCACGAGGGCAGCGCGTTTCTGGAAGACTGCCAGCGCCTGCTGGCCGACGTGGCCAATGCCGAAGCCAGCGTGTCGGAAGGCGGCGTCAAGGCCACGGGCCATCTGCGCATCACCGCGCCCGCCGGTTTTGGCCGCCGCCATGTGGCGCCGCTGGTGCCGCGCTTTCGCTCCGCGCACCCCGACGTGACCATCTCCCTCAACCTTAGCGACCGCGTGGTGGACCTGGCGGGCGAAGGCTTTGACTGCGCCGTGCGCGTGGGCGACCTGCCCGATTCGTCGCTGGTGAGCGTGCGCATTGCCGACAACCGCCGTCTGTGCGTGGCCACGCCCGAATACCTGGCGCGGCGCGGCACCCCGCGCGCCCCGGCCGAGCTGGTCCAGCACGACTGCCTCACGCTCTCCAGCGACGCATCGCAGACGCGCGGCTGGGCGTTCAGAGTGCCGCATGCGGATGGCTCCACCGAGGTCATGCACCTCAAGCCCGGCGGGCCGCTCGACTGCTCCGACGGCCAGGTGCTGCACGACTGGTGCCTGGGCGGCTGGGGCATTGCCTGGCGCAGCACCTGGGAGGTCGAGGCCGAGATCGCCGCAGGCCGACTGGTCGCGGTGCTGGAGGACTTTGCCGCACCGCCCAACGGCATCTACGTGGTCTTCCCCCAGCGCAAACACCTGCCGCTGCGCGTGCGGCTGTGGATCGAGCACCTCAAGCACCAGTACGCACAGCCCGCGTTCTGGAAAGGCGAATGACTCCCCCTGAGGCGCTTCGCGCCATCCCCCTGAGGGGGACGCCTCTGGTGGCCCGGCAAAGCCGGCTCCACGGTGGCGCTCGCCGGGCCGCGCCCCACTCGGTGGCTGGCGGTCGGGCGACCTGTGGTGCAGGGTGACGGCTCCCCGTGGCAGACTGCGCACTCCATGTCCTCCGCGCCCACGCTTCTCGTCGCTGACGACCACCCGCTGTTCCGTGCGGCCGTGCTGCACGTGCTGCGCGAGCGCCTGCCCCAGTTCCGCACGCTGGAGGCCGCCAGCGCCGCCACCCTGGGCCAGGCGCTGCAGGACCACCCCGAGGTCGAGCTGGTGCTGCTGGACCTGAGCATGCCCGGCACGCGCGGCTTCTCGGCCCTGCTGCATGTGCGCGGCGAATACCCCGAGCTGCCCGTGGTCATCATCTCGTCCAACGACCACCCCCGCGTCATCCGCCGCGCCCAGCAGTTTGGTGCGGCCGGCTTCATCCCTAAGTCTGCCCCCGCCGAGGCCATGGGGGATGCGATTCAGGCCGTGCTGGACGGCGGCAGCTGGTTCCCGCCCATGGCGGCCGAGCGCTCCGAGGCCGACGCCGAGCTGGCCGCGCGCTTGGCGCAGCTCACGCCCCAGCAGTTCCGCGTGCTGCTGTGCCTGGCCGATGGCCTGCTCAACAAACAGATCGCGGCCACGCTGGGCCTGGCCGAGAACACGGTGAAGGTGCATGTCACCGCCATCCTGAAAAAGCTCGCGTGCTACAGCCGCACGCAGGCGGCGGTGCTGGTCAAGAGCCTGGAGACGGAAGACGGCGTGTCTTCCTGAGGTTGAGATCTGCATCAAAACGGCCGCTGTCGCCCATTCATCAAGCGCTGGTAGCTACTAAAAGTGTAGCGACGAGCGAAGCCTCTCAAACCGGGCGTAGCACGATGCGCGAGACGCCGCGCAGCGGCTCAGGGGGATGCTCCCTGTCTCAGCAATGTCTGGCTCACCAGCGCCCGCAGCGCGGGGGCCCGCACCGGCTTGGCCAGAAAGCCCCAGCCGCGTTCGGCGGCCTGGCGGCGCAGGGTGGCGTCACGTTCGGCGGTAACCAGGATCACGGCGGGGGCCTGGCCCCAGCGCTGGCACAGCTCCGTGTAGACATCGGGGCCATGGTGGTGGCTGCCCAGGTGCACGTCCAGCAGCACCAGCTGGGGCGCCTGGCCGGGTTGGGCTGCGGCCAGCGCTTCGGGTGCGCCACCGGCCAGTGGCACTGCGCAGCCCCAGCGCTGCAGCAGGGCTTGGGTGGCGGCGCAGGTGGGGCCGTCGTCCTCAATCACCCAGGCGCTGCTGCCTTGCAGGGGGGCATCGTCGGCGGGTAGCTGTGTGGTGGCAGGGGCGGCGGCAGCCTGCTGCACAGCCGCCGGGTTGCCCAGCGGCACACACACCCAGAACACGCTGCCGCGCCCCAGTTGCGAGCGCAGGCCGATCTCGTGCCCTAGAAGGCGGCCCAGGCGTTCGACGATGGCCAGGCCCAGGCCTGCGCCCCGGTCGTCGGCACGGCCTTCGTCCAGGCGGCGGAATTCTTCGAAAATTTCACGCTGCAGCGCCTCGGGGATGCCGGGGCCCTGGTCATGCACTTCGATGCGCAGGTGGTCATTGCCCACCCTGCGGCAGCCCACCACGATGCGCCCATGCCGGCTGTAGCGGATGGCGTTGGAGACAAAGTTCTGCAGGATGCGGCGCAGCAGGTTGTCGTCGGTGCGCACCACGGCGCGGGTGGGCACGCAGCACAGTTGCAGGCCCTGGCTTTCGGCCAGCACGCCAAAGTTGTGGCCTAGCACTTGCAGCAGCGGCCCCAGCGCCACGTCGTGGATGTGCACGTCGAACTGGCCTGACTCCATGCGCGAGATGTCGAGCAGGCTGTTGAGAATGGCGTCCTGCGCGGCCAGGGCGCCGTCGATGCTGTCCACGGCGTGCCGTTCGGCGTCGCCTGGCAGATGGCTGCGCAGCAGCGAGGTGAACATGCGCGCGGCGTTCAGGGGCTGCAGCAGGTCGTGCACGGCGGCGGCCACAAAGCGGGTCTTGGAGCGGTTGGCCTGCTCGGCCTCGCGCCGCGCGGCGTCCAGGTCGCGGGTGCGGTCGGCCACGCGCTGCTCCAGCGCGTCGGCCAGCGATCGCAGCTCGCGTGCGGCGTTCTTGTAGCTGGTGATGTCGGCGTAGCTGGTCACAAAGCCGCCTTCGGGCAGCGGGTTGCCCCGGATCTCCAGCACCGTGCCGTCGTCCTTGGCGCTTTCGTGCAGGTGGGGGGTGCCGCTGCGCAGGTGGGCCAGGCGGCGTTCGATGGCTTCTTCCACCGGGCCCGGGCCCAGCAGGCCCCGGCGCGCGTTGTGGCGCATCAGGTCTTCAATGGGGCGGCCCACCTGCATCAGGTCGGCGGGGTAGCGGAACAGCTGCACATAGCGCGAGTTCCACGCCACCAGCTTCAGCTCGGCGTCGATGATGACGACGCCCTGGGGCAGGTGCTCCAGGCTGCGGGAGAGGCCCGTGTCCGTTTGTTGGGCGGCTTGCTGGGCGGCTTGCACGATGCCGTCCTGCGCGGTGCGCAACTCCTGCGCGTGCTGTTGCAGCACGGTCTCCAGCTCCTGGCGGCTGCGCTGGCGCAGGCGGGCCAGGCGCTGGCGCTGGCGCACAAACAGCACCAGCAGCGACAGGGCCAGCCAGCCGCCGCCCCCGGCTGCGGCCGCCCAGCGGCTGTCAGCAATGCTGCTGTGGGTGGTGTGCACCAGGTGCAATTGCCAGGGCGTGCCGGGCAGGGGCTGGCTCAGCCACAGCATGCGTCCGGGCGGGGCGGGCATGTCGGCGGAAGGTTGCACACGCACCAGCCGCCCGCCGTTGTCCAGGCGGTCGTCTTCGCGGACGTCGAGCGGGCGCAGGGGCTGGTCGGAGTATTGCCGGGTGGCGTTCAGCTCGCGGCGCTCTTCGTCGTCCAGCGGCTCCAGGAGGCGGTAGCGCCAGGCGTCCTGGCTGGCCAGGAAGACCACGCCATGCGCGTCCGACGCCAGCACAATGTCGGGTGTCTGCAGCCATTCGCGCTCCAGCTCCTGCAGCGCAATCTTGATGGCCACCAGGCCCAGGATGTGGCCGCTGTCGTCGCGGATGGCCTGCGACAGGAAGTAGCCTGGCTCGCCCGTGGTCACGCCAATGCCGTAGAAGCTGCCGCGTCCCTGGGCCAGCGCCTGCTGCACATAGGGGCGAAAGCTGTAGTCCACACCCACGTTGCTGGTGGCCGTGCGCCAGTTGCTGGCGGCCACGGCCAGCCCATCGCGGTTGAGCAGGGTGAGGGTGGACGACTGGCTGGCGCCGTTGGCCTGCTCCAGCTTGCGGTTGAGCTGCGCCACCTCGTCGGTGCTCAGGGGGCGGCGCAGGGCGTCTTGCAGCTGCGCATCCAGCGCCAGCACCTCGGGCAGGGTGCGGTAGCGGTCGATGCGCTGGGCCAGCGTCTGCCCGTACAGGGTCAGCTGGCGTTGCACGCTCTCGCTCTCGTCCAGCAAGGACCGGTGCCAGGCCCACTGGCCTGCCGCAAACATGCTGGCCGCGGTGCCTGTTAGCAGGATCAGCAGCGTCCAGAACTGGCGAAGGCGGGGCGTGGGCATGGGAAAAAGCGGGGTTCTGGAGCCAGTCTGGTGCAGGTGGGGAGTGTGCCGCACCCGGTCTGGGGGCTCCCGAGGCTAAGTAATTACCCTGATGGTGCGCGGATGCTCTCCTCTGGGGCGCCGGGCGACTAATACCAATAGGTTATCGGCTGAAACAAAGTGCAGCGGTACAAACGGCACCCTCAACGCGCACCGGCTGCACCCCGCTGGTGCAGCCCCGTGATTTCAGGAGACATCCCATGCACGCCATTTCAGCCCCCACCGCGCACCCCGTGCGGCTGCCGTTTTACCGCCAACTGTATTTCCAGGTGGTGCTCGCCATCGTCCTGGGCGTGTTGCTGGGCCATTTTGAGCCCGCTTATGGCGAAGCGCTCAAGCCGCTGGGCGATGCGTTCATCAAGCTGGTGAAGATGATCATCGCGCCGGTGATCTTTTTGACCATCGTGACCGGCATCGCGGGCATGTCGCAGCTTTCCACCGTGGGCCGCGTGTTCGGCAAGGCCATGGCGTACTTCCTGTTCTTCTCCACGCTGGCGCTGGTGGTGGGCCTGGTGGTGGCCAACGTGGTGCAGCCCGGCGCGGGCATGAACATCAACGTGGCCGACCTGGACCAGACGGCTGTGAAGGGCTATGTGGCCAAGTCGCACGAGATGACGCTCACGGGCTTTGCGCTCGACATCATCCCCAAGACGCTGGTGAGCCCGTTTGTGGGCGACAACATCCTGCAGGTGCTGCTGGTGGCCGTGCTGTTCGGCATTGGTCTGGCCATGGTGGGTGAAGCGGGCCGTCCGGTGCTGAATTTTCTGGACGCGCTGACGACGCCTGTGTTCAAAGTGGTGGGCATCGTGATGAAGGCCGCGCCCCTGGGTGCGTTTGGCGCCATGGCGTTCACCATTGGCAAGTTTGGCCTGGGCTCGCTGGTCAACCTGGCCTGGCTGGTGGGCTCGTTCTACATCACCTCGCTGCTCTTTGTGGTGGTGATCTTGGGCTTTGTGGCGCGCCTGTGTGGCTTCTCGGTGTTCAAACTGTGCCGCTACCTCAAGGCCGAGCTGATGCTGGTGCTGGGCACCTCGTCGTCTGAATCCGCCTTGCCCTCGCTGATGGAAAAGATGGAAAAGGCCGGTTGCAGCAAGTCGGTGGTGGGCCTGGTGGTGCCCACGGGCTACTCCTTCAACCTGGACGGCACCAACATCTACATGACGCTGGCCGCGCTGTTCATCGCCCAAGCCACGAACACCGAACTGACGCTGGGTCACCAGGTGGCGCTGCTGCTCGTCGCCATGCTGTCGTCCAAGGGCGCAGCGGGCGTGACGGGCGCGGGCTTCATCACCCTGGCCGCCACGCTGGCCGTGGTGCCTGAAGTGCCGGTAGCCGGCATGGCGCTGATCCTGGGTGTGGACCGCTTCATGAGCGAATGCCGCTCGCTGACCAACTTCATCGGCAACGCAGTCGCCACCGTGGTGGTGTCGCGCTGGGAAAACGCACTGGACCGTGAACGTCTGGACGCCGCACTCAACGGCCACCCGCTGCCCGCTGCTGTGCCGGCTGCCGCTGCTCCGGTGGTGCCTGCGGATGTGCCGGTGGTGCCTGCGGATGTGCCGGTGGGGGCGGTGGCCCGCACGGTGGCCTGATCCGCCGGTTAGGCAGGATTTCGCTCGGTACGGCGCAGGCCCCATGGCGTGCGCCGTTTTTCTTTTGGCAGGCGCACCTTGGGCCACCATGGACAATGGCGGCTGATCTTCCCTGATTGCCTGTCGGAATCACGATGCGCAACCAAGTCCCAAGGAAACTGACCATGACCCTCGAAGCTGTTCTGGCCGCCCTGCACCTTCTGGCCATCCTGACCTTTGTGGTCTTCTTGTCGAGCCAGGCGGCGCTGTGCCGCATCGAATGGCTCAACGCCGCCGTGGTTGAGCGCCTGGCCCGGCTGGATGTGATCTATGGCGTGGCGGGGGCGGT
Source organism: Acidovorax kalamii (assembly GCF_002245625.1). Lineage (GTDB taxonomy): Bacteria > Pseudomonadota > Gammaproteobacteria > Burkholderiales > Burkholderiaceae_C > Acidovorax > Acidovorax kalamii. The sequence goes on along the minus strand of NZ_NOIG01000009.1, from coordinate 250,139 downwards.
GATGATCGGCAGCGGTCTGGCGCGGGTGATCTGGGGGGTGAAAGGGGCCTCGTGGTACCTGTCGCAGCCCTTGTTCCATATCAAGATCACGATCGTGCTGGCCATGGTCCTGCTGTCGTTTGTGCCCTCGGCTGCGTTTCGCCGCTGGCGCCAGAACCTGCACAGCACGGGGGCCTTGCCGCCCGCGCACGAGGTGGCCAAGGTGCGCCGCCTGGTGATGATCCAGTCGCATGTGCTGCCCGTGGTGGCGGTGATTGCGGTGTTCTGGGCGCGCGGCTGGTAAGCCCGGGCGTCCAAAAAGTAAAAGCCCGCAGGCCGGTGGTCTGCGGGCTCTTTTACTTCTGCGCCCCTGTGTCGGGGCGCAAGGTGTGTGGCCGCTTTACTTCTTCAGGCATTCGCTCATGAAGGCCTTGCGCTCATCGCCCTTGAGGGTCTTGGCCGAGGCGTCGGCGTTGCAGGTCTTCATCTTGTCTTGCTGCGTGGCGGGCTTGTTGCTCAGGCAGGTTTTCATGAAGGCCTTGCGCTCGTCGCCCTTCATGTCGCCCGCTTCCTTGTTGCAGGTGGCCATTTTGGATTGCTGCTTGGTAGGTTCTGCCGCCGGTGCGGCAGAGGCCGCCGTGGCCGCAGGAGCGGCGGCGGCCGCTTTGGCGGGGGTGTCGGCAGCGTGCGCAGCGCCGAACGAAAGGACCAGGCTGAGGGCAGACAGGGTGAGAAGCTTCTTCATGGGGGCTCCGTTGGTAGATGGCATCAGACGCAACCTGCGTCGGATTGCCCGATTACAACGTACCGGAAGCGCGCGCGGCTGACTCGCCGATACGGGTGGAAAGAATTCCTGACAATCTGTTGCGTCCTGGCTGCGCGGGGCAAGGGGCTGGGTGCTGGGCAAGTGCGCCTTGCGCCTGCCCGCCGGGGCGGGTGCGGCCCGGCCCGTAAAATCCCCCGATGCTTTCTGTCAAACACGATCTGCTGGCCGCGCTTGCGGCCGAGCTGGACATCCTCTCCCCCGGCGCTGGCGCCAAGGCGGCCTTTGAATCCCCCAAGGTGGCGGCGCATGGCGACTTTGCCTGCACGGCCGCCATGCAGCTGGCCAAGCCGCTCAAGCTCAACCCCCGCGCTCTGGGCGAGCAGCTCAAAACCGCGCTCGAAGCCACGCCTGCTTTCCAGCGCTGGGTGTCCGCCATTGAAATCGCGGGCCCGGGTTTTCTGAACATCCGCCTCCAACCCGCCGCCAAGCAGGAAGTGGTGCGCGAGGTGCTGGCTGCGGGCGAACGCTTTGGCTACCAGGCGAGCAACGGTCAGCAGGTGCTGGTCGAGTTTGTCTCGGCCAACCCCACGGGCCCGCTGCACGTGGGCCACGGCCGCCAGGCGGCGCTGGGCGATGCGATCTGCAACCTGTTCAGCACCCAGGGCTGGAAGGTGCACCGCGAGTTCTATTACAACGACGCGGGTGTGCAGATCGACACGCTCACAAAAAGCACGCAGTTGCGCGCCAAGGGCTTCAAGCCCGGCGACGATTGCTGGCCCACCGACAGCGATAACCCGCTGGCCAAGAACTTCTACAACGGCGACTACATCGCCGACATTGCCGAGGCCTTCAAGGCCAAGGCCACCGTCAAGGCCGATGACCGCGAGTTCACGGCCAATGGCGATGTGGACGACTACGACAACATCCGCCAGTTTGCAGTGGCCTACCTGCGCAACGAGCAGGACAAGGACCTGCAGGCTTTCAACCTCCAGTTCGACGAGTACTACCTCGAATCGAGCCTGTACACCAGTGGCCGCGTCGAGGCCACGGTGAACAAGCTCGTCGCCAACGGCAAGACCTATGAGCAGGACGGCGCGCTGTGGCTCAAGTCCACCGACTACGGCGACGACAAGGACCGCGTCATGCGCAAGCAGGACGGCTCCTTCACCTACTTCGTGCCGGATGTGGCCTACCACATCGCCAAGTGGGAGCGTGGCTTCACCAAAGTCGTCAACATCCAGGGCACGGACCACCACGGCACCATCGCCCGCGTGCGCGCCGGGCTGCAGGCGGCCGACGTCGGCATTCCGCAGGGCTACCCCGACTACGTGCTGCACACCATGGTGCGCGTGGTCAAGGGTGGCGAAGAGGTCAAGATCAGCAAACGCGCGGGCAGCTACGTCACCCTGCGTGACCTGATCGAGTGGACCAGCAAGGATGCGGTGCGCTTCTTCCTCCTCAGCCGCAAGCCCGACACCGAGTACACCTTCGACGTGGACCTGGCCGTGGCCCAGAACAACGACAACCCGGTGTACTACGTGCAGTACGCCCACGCGCGCATCCAGTCGGTGCTGCGGGCGTGGCAAGAGGCGGGTGGGGGTGATGTGGCTGCGCTTAAGGACGTGGACCTGTCGGCGCTGGAAGGCCCGCAGGCCCAGGCGCTGATGCTGCAGCTGGCCAAATACCCCGAGATGCTGACCGCTGCCGCCGACGGCGAGGCCCCCCACGACGTGACCTTCTACCTGCGTGACCTGGCTGCCAGCTACCACAGCTATTACGATGCCGAGCGCATCCTGGTGGACGATGAAGTGGTGAAGAAAGCGCGCCTGGCGCTGGTCGCTGCCACCGCCCAGGTATTGCACAATGGCCTGGCCGTGCTGGGCGTGTCAGCTCCAGCCAGAATGTAAGCAGTTACTACCAATATGAAAAAGCAACAGACGGGCGGGACCATTGTCGGCTTTATCGTCGGCGTCATCGTGGGCCTGGGCGCTGCGCTGGCGGTGGCCGTGTATGTGACCAAGGTGCCGGTGCCTTTTCTGAACAAGGGCGGCGGGCGCACGGCCGACATGGATGCCGCCGAGTCGCAGAAGAACAAGAACTGGGACCCGAACTCGCCGTTGTATGGCAAGAACCCGGCCCGGCCTGCCACACCCGCCGTGGCGGCTGCGGCGTCTGCGCCCGCTTCGGCCACCACGCCCGCATCGCCCGCACCCGAGGTGCGGGCTGCGGCATCTGCCCCCAAGCCCGGCGCCAGCAAGCCCGAGGCCGCCAAGGCCGAATCCAAGCCAGGTGCCGACCCGCTGGGTGACCTGGCCGTGGCCAAGGCCGCCGCCAAGGGCAATGTGGACCCGTTCGACTACTTTGTGCAGGCCGGGGCCTTCCGTACCCAGGCCGATGCCGACGCCCAGCGCGCCAAGCTGGCCATGATGGGCTGGGAAGCCCGCGTGAGCGAGCGTGAGCAAAATGGCCGGGCGGTGTTCCGCGTGCGGGTGGGCCCGTTCACCAAGCGCGACGATGCCGAGCAGCTCAAGGAGAAGCTCGATGGCGCCGGGCTGGAATCGGCGCTGGTGCGCGTGCAGCGCTGATGCGTCAGACTTCGGGCGCTGAACTTTTTGCGGGGGCATGGCTCCCATCCCCCAGACCTGAACTAGGAGAGTCTTTGCCATGAAACGCCGTGAGTTTTCTTTGTCCGCTGCCTCGGCAGTCGCCGCTTCCGCCCTGACGCTGCCCGTCGCCACCTCTGCGCTGGCCCAGGCCCGCCAGTTCAAGGAGGGCAAGGACTACAAGCGGCTGGACAAGCCCGTGACGCCCGATGCACCGGCCGGCAAGGTCGATGTGATCGAGTTCTTCTGGTACAGCTGCCCCCACTGCAATGTGTTCGAACCCACGCTGGACGCCTGGGTCAAGGCAGCGCCCAAGGATCTTTTCATCCGCCGCGTGCCTGTGGCCTTCAATGCCAGCTTCGTGCCCCAGCAAAAGCTGTTCTACACCCTGGAAGGCATGGGCAAGCTCGAAGCCCTGCACGCCAAGGTGTTCCGCGCGATCCATGTGGAAAAGGTCAAGCTCGCCAAGGACGACGAGATTTTTGCCTGGGTGGCCCAGCAGGGTGTAGATGCCGCCAAGTTCAAGGAAGTCTATGCATCGTTCACCGTCTCCAACCAGGTCCGCCGCGCCTCGCAGCTGCAGGACGCGTATGGCGTGGAAGGCGTGCCCTCCATGGGCGTAGCGGGCAAGTTCTACACGGACGGCACCATGGCCGGCAACATGCAGAACGTGCTGCAGGTCGTGGAAGCGCTGGTCAAGCAAAAGTAAGCCCCGGGCCGCCCTGGGCGCAGGTTGCAACGCGCCAAAGGCCCTGGATACCACATGAAGAAAGCCCGCATCAGCGGGCTTTCTTCATGGAGGGCGTTTGGGGATGGCTACAATGAACTGCAAGATTCGTGCCCTATGAACCACCGCCTCCTTCCGACCCTCCTGCTCGCGGCCTTGGCCTGCCTTCATGGCGTGGCCCACGCTGAAAAAGCCGACCGCGCCAAGCCCATGAACATCGAGGCCGACGCGTTGCGCCACGATGAACTCAAGCAGACCAGCGTGTTCTCGGGGCGCGTGGTCATGACCAAGGGCACAATCGTTCTGCGCGGCGCGCGGCTGGATGTGCGCCAGGATGCCGATGGCTACCAGTTTGGCGTGGTCACGGCCGAGGCGGGCAAACGCGCCTTCTTCCGCCAGAAGCGCGACACGCTGCCTGGCGCGCCCGACGAGTACATCGAAGGCGAAAGCGAAGTCATCGAGTACGACGGCAAGGCCGACAACGTGCGTTTCATCACCCGCGCCGAGCTGCGCCGCTACCGGGGTGCCGCACTCAGCGATGAGATCACCGGTGCCGTGATCGTCTACAACAACCTCACCGACGTGTTCACCGTGGACGGCCAGCGTGCCCCCGCCGCCAATGCGGCAGGCGATGCCCCGGCCCCCGGCAACCGCGTGCGCGCGGTGCTGGCGCCCAAGGACCCGCCCGCTGGTGCTGCAGCGCCTGCGCCCGCCGCACCTGGCGCCGCACCCGTGCTGCGCCCCAGCAACAGCCTTGGTGGCGGCTCCAAGTGAGCGCGGTGCCCGTTCATCCCGGCCCTGACACCCAGGCCGGCAGCCGCCTGGAGGTGCAGCACCTGGCCAAGTCGTACGGCAGCCGCAAGGTCGTCAAGGACGTGTCGCTGGTCGTGCAAAAAGGCGAGGTCGTGGGCTTGCTTGGCCCCAACGGCGCGGGCAAGACCACCTCGTTCTACATGATCGTGGGCCTGGTGCGCAGCGATGCGGGCGATATCCGCATCGACGGCCATTCGGTGGCCCACATGCCCATCCACCGCCGCTCGCGGCTGGGGCTGTCGTACCTGCCGCAGGAAGCCTCGATTTTCCGCAAGCTCACGGTCGAAGAAAACGTGCGCGCCGTGCTGGAGCTGCAGCGAGGCGACGACGGCCAGCCGCTCTCGCGCGAGGCCATCGAAGAGCGCCTGACGGCCTTGCTGGAAGAGCTGCGCGTGCAGCACCTGCGCGCCTCGCCCGCGATGGCCCTGTCCGGTGGCGAGCGCCGTCGGGTGGAGATCGCCCGCGCCCTGGCCACACAGCCGCGCTTCATCCTGCTGGACGAGCCCTTTGCAGGCATCGACCCCATCGCCGTGATCGAGATCCAGCGCATCATCGGTTTCCTCAAGGCGCGCGGCATTGGTGTGCTCATCACCGACCACAACGTGCGCGAAACCCTGGGCATCTGCGATCACGCCTTCATCATCAGCGATGGCCGCGTGCTGGCGCAGGGCACGCCGTCCGAGATCGTGGACAACGCCGAAGTGCGCCGGGTGTATCTGGGCGAACATTTCCGCATGTGATGAAGCCTGGCCTGTCGCTGCGCGTCTCGCAGCACCTTGCACTGACCCCCCAGCTCCAGCAGTCCATCCGGCTGCTGCAGCTGTCCACGCTCGAACTCTCGCAGGAAGTCGAGCAGATGCTCGACGAGAACCCGTTCCTCGAACGCACAGCCGAAGAGGCGCCGCGCGAGGAGTTTGGCCTGGAAACCGCCGACGCCCCCGCGCAAGCCGACGAATACAGCGCTGATGATGCTATATTTTCAGGAGCTACAAGCGCAAGCGCAGCGGGCGCAGAAGGCCCAAATGATGCCGAAACGCCAGGCCCTGGCGCCGACGAACCCGACTGGAGCGGCGACGGCACGGTCGAGATGGCGCCCAACGACGCCGAATGGGGCGGCGACGCCCCGGCCCGCACCCGCAACGATGCGGAAGGCGACGACGCTGATGCCACCGAACTGGCCCGCTCGCATGAATCGCTCACCGCTTTTTTGCACCGCCAGGCCCTGTCGCTGCGCCTGTCCGAGGTGGACTGTGCCGCGCTGCGCTTCCTGATCGAATCCCTGAACGACGACGGCTACCTCGAAGAGCCGCTCGAAGAACTCGCCGTCGCCCTGGCCGGGCCGGATGACCTGGAGCAGATCGAAGAGCTGGTGCACCGCTTTACCGTGGCGCTGCGCCTGCTGCAAAGCCTGGAGCCCACGGGCGTGGGCGCGCGCAACCTGGCCGAATGCCTCACGCTGCAGCTCAAGGCGCTGGACGCCGACGAAGAGGCCGACCCCGACACCGTCAAGACGGCACTCACCATCTGCCAGCAACCGCTGGAGATGCTGGCCCGCCGCGACATCCGCCGCCTGACCCAGCTCTGTGGCGACGGCGAAGAGCGCACCCGCGCTGCCATGGCGCTGATCGCCCGTCTGGAGCCGCGCCCCGGCCGCAAGTTCGTCGATGTGGAGCGCAACATCATCGTGCCCGACGTGATCGTGCGCAAAGCCGGGCGTGCCAACGGGCGGGACGGCCAGCACAACTTCATCGTTCAGCTCAACCCCGACGTGATGCCCCGCCTGCGTGTGCACGACATCTACGCCGGCGCGCTGCGCGGCCACAAGGGCGGCGAAGGCCACCAGGGCATGCAGCAGCGGCTGCAGGAGGCGCGCTGGTTCATCAAGAACATCCAGCAGCGCTTTGACACCATCCTGCGCGTCTCGCGCGCCATCGTCGAGCGGCAGAAGAGCTTCTTCACCCACGGCGAACTGGCCATGCGCCCGTTGGTGCTGCGCGACATTGCCGACGAACTGGGCCTGCACGAATCCACGATCAGCCGCGTGACCACCGCCAAGTACATGGCCACGCCGATCGGCACCTACGAGCTGAAGTACTTCTTTGGCTCTGGCCTGGGCACCGAGACCGGTGGCAATGCGTCCAGCACCGCTGTGCGCGCACTGATCAAGCAGTTCGTGTCGGCAGAGAACCCCACCAAGCCGCTGTCGGACAGCCAGATCGCCGAGATGCTCAAGGAGCAGGGCATTGAATGCGCACGCCGCACCGTGGCCAAGTACCGCGAGGCGCTCAAGATTGCGCCGGCGAATTTGCGCAAGGCGCTGTAGCGCTCAACGCGTTTTAGGGCGCGAGGGCTGCCCGAACGCCCGCTGCCGGGTTACTTGCGTGCCATGAACACGGCGTCATACGCCTGGGGAGTAAACCCGGCGATCTTCTGGCCGTTGGTCAGCAAGACCGGCACGCCTCGGGCGCCCAGTTGCTTGAATGCCGCCTTGCCATAAGGCGTGTCGATGTCCAGCTCCCGATACGCGATGCCTTTGCCCGCCAGATAGGATTTGGCCGCCTTGCAGTAGCCGCACCAGGTCGCCATGTAGAGCACCACATCGCCCCTGGGGGCTGCGGCTGGCGGTGCATCGGGGGCGGCTGCTGCCTGGGGCGCGGGCGATGCGCCTGGCACCACGCTCACCGGCAGGTTCTCCAGCTTCATCGTCTTTTCCACGGCACCTGTCACCGGGGGCTTGTCGCTGTACACGACCCTGCCGTCTGCGCCCACTGATTTGTACAGCGTCTGGGCGCCTGCGCCCCAGGGCATGGCGGCCAGCGCCAGCACGGTCAGCAGGGTCCGATAAAAAGGGCGCATAGGGGGCTCCGGTAAAATCCGCTGCCCGAGAGCATACGGGACAAGGGGCATGGGGCCTTGGTGCGGTCAGCCGTCCCGCCACCGGTGGCCCTGCAAGCACCCTGCGGCACACGCCGCGCACCACTCCCCGCGCGGGCTCGCGCTCTTCGCTTCCTTTTCTCCTACCCCTCTGTCCGCCACCATGGCCCGCATTGTTTTTGACCTCCCCCCGCACTTCGGCTTTGCCACCGAGCTGCAGATCTACATCAGCCACGTGAACCAGGGCGGGCACCTGGACAACGCGCAGCTGCTCACCCTGGTGTCAGAAGCGCGCGTGCGTTTCTTCCAGTCGCTGGGCTACCCCGAGGCCGACGTGGGCGGCTTGTCCATCGTGGTGGGCGACATCGTGGCGCAGTACAAGTCCGAGGGTTTCCATGGCGAGACAATGCGGGTGGAGATGGCGCCTGCAGACTTCAACCGCTACGGCTTCGATCTGGTGTTCTGCATGACCGAGAAGACCTCCGGCCGCGAAGTGGCGCGCGGCAAGATCGGCATCGTCTTCATTGGCAAGGCCGATCGCAAAGTGGCGCTGATCCCTGACTCCATCCGCCAGCTGCTGCTGGCCCGTGCGGGGGCGCCCGGTTCCCCCGCCGTGCCCGAGCGCGTATCCTCCCCATCGACATGAACCAACTCCAACTTTTCCTCCCTTGCGCTGCGGGCGTCGAGGGCTTTCTGGCCGACGAGGTGCATGGCATCACCGGCCTCACGGGGCAAGACCTGCTGGTGGGCCGGGGCGGCGTGCTGCTGCGCGCCTCGTGGCGCCAGGCCATGCAGCTCAACCTGCACAGCCGTCTGGCCCAGCGCGTGCTGGTGCAGCTGGCGCACCGCCCGTATCGATCTGAAAACGACCTCTACAACATGGCCAGCGATGTGGCCTGGGAGATCTGGTTCACCACGCGCCAGACCTTCAAGGTCGAGGTGACGGCCCAGCACAGCCCGCTGCAGAGCCTGAACTTTGCGGGCCTCAAGGTGAAAGACGCGGTGGCCGACCGCTTCCGCCACAAGAGCGGCGTGCGCCCCGATGTGAACACCCAATGGCCCGATGTGCGCATCCACCTGCATCTGACCACCGACGAAGCCACGCTCTACATCGACACCAGCGGCGAGCCGCTGTTCAAACGCGGCTGGCGCGAGGACAAGGGCGATGCGCCCCTGAAGGAAACCCTGGCCGCCGCCATGATCGCCGCCAGCGGCTGGGACCCCCACGGCGACAACCCCCAGCCCCTGTACGACCCCTGCTGCGGCAGCGGCACCATCGTGGTCGAAGCCGCGCAGATCGCCTGCCGCATCCCCGCAGGCATGTTGCGGCGCTTTGCGTTCGAGAAACTCCTGCCGTTCCAGGCGCATGTCTGGACTGCTATCAAAAACGAAGCTGAAAGCGCAATACAGACCAGCGCAGTGCCCATTTTTGGCAGTGATGTGGCCTTCCGCATGGTTGATTTTGCGCAGCGCAACGCCGAGCGCGCAGGCGTGGCCCAGGCCGTGCAGCTGCGCGGCGGCGACGCCCTGCAGCGCATGCCACCCTGCGAGCAACCCGGTGTGATGCTGCTGAACCCGCCCTACGGCGAGCGCATTGCCGCCGCAGGCAGCGCGGGTCGCAACGCCAGCGAGCGTGCCGCCGACCGTGCCCAGGGCATGGCCGTGGGCCGAGAAGAAGCGCAGACCGAAGACGGCGGCGAGTTCTTCGGCCAGCTGGCCGCGCACTGGAAGAAGAACTACAGCGGCTGGACCGCCTGGATGCTCACGCCCGACCTGAAACTGCCCGGCAAGATGCGCCTGAAGGAATCGCGCCGCGTGCCCATGTGGAACGGCCCCATCGAATGCCGCATGTTCCGCTTCGACATGATCAAGGGCGCCGTGCGCGACCGGGCCGCCAAGCCTGCCCCCGACGGCGGCCCACGCCATGAAGGTTGAACTGCGCCTGCCCGCCGAGGCGCCAGCGAACGAGCCCGCGCGCCCCGTGGTGGTGGACACCAATGTGGCGCTGGACCTGCTGATCTTCAGCGACCCGCGCACTGCGCCGCTGCGCACGCTGCTGGCCCAGGGGCGCCTGGCCTGGATCGCCACGCAGGTCATGCGCGACGAACTGGAGCGCGTGCTGGCCTACCCGCACATCGCCGAGCGCATGGGCTATTACCGCGTGGGTGCCGCGCAAGTGCTGGCCGCGTTTGATGCGCAGGTGCGGCTGGTGGACATCGCACCCAAGGTGGCCTACGTGTGCAAGGACGCGGACGACCAGAAGTTCATCGACCTGGCGGCGGCGCACCGGGCCATCTTGCTGAGCAAGGACAAGGCGGTGATCTGCATGCGCAAGCGGTTGGCGAATCTGGGGGCGGATGTGGCGACTGCGCTGGTGCTGGAAGCGGCGCCCGCCGCTGCGATGGCCTGATCACGCATTGATCAGTTTCTGCTGCAAGGATCTGTATGGGACCGTTGGGTTTTCTTGTCCTCTCAGGCTTCTTCGCCTATCTCGCTTTCGATGCGCATCAGTTCAACCAAACATCCGCTCATAAGGTCTGGGCAGTGCCGCCTTCTTCCGGTCGGGCGGTGGGTGTGGATCCTTTGTCGCGCGCCGAGCAGGAGGGCGCGCAATCGAACGAAATCACTGCAGTTGGGGGCATTCCCGGCCTCCACTGGGTCTTTGTGATGCTCTCGGTGGGCTGCTTGGGGATTGCTGCCTGGCTGTGGCTCGCGTAGGACTTCGGCAGGCCTCTAGGCCCAGTGGGCCAGCGACATCGGGGGATCAAGCCGTCAGGAACTTCTTCAGATACACCAGCTGAAATCCCTGGATGTAGTTGTCGATGTGCCCACACTCTTCATAGCCCTGCTTGATGTAAAAACCTCGGGCCTGCCATTCAAAAGTGCTCAGCGTCACGCTGTGGGCGCCCAGGTCGCGGGCTTTCTGCTCTGCGGTGGCCAGCAGCTTGCGGCCCACTCCCTGCTGCCGGGCGGCCTCGTCCACAAACAGCAGTTCCACCGTCAGCCACTGCAAAAACACGAACCCGCGCAGCCCGCCGACCAGTTCGCCTTGCGCGTCGCGCGCGCTCACCCACACGGGCTGTGACTGGCCGTACTCGCCCACAAAACCGTAGTTGAACTGCCGCATCCGGCGGCCCAGTACGCCGGAGTGGACTTCTTCGGCGGTGGGGGTGTAAATCTCAAAGTCGGGCATCGCGAAAAACTCGTTCAGGTCAGCAAGTCATACGCTGCCCGCACCCGCTGCAGGTCCCGCCCCAATTTGCGATTGGCGGGCAGATGTCGCATCCACCCCATCCGCCGCACGCTGGTCGCCAGCACCTCCCGCATCTCCAAGCTGCCCTGCGCCGCCCACGCCGCCCAGCGCTCGCGCCCCTCGGTCAGCCTGCCGCTGGTGTGCAGGTAGATCGCGGTGGAGTGCGCGTAGCACAGCGCATCGCGCACATGGCACACCGCCAGGGGCAGTACGGCGGCGGGGTCGTCTTCAAAGTCGATGCAGGCCACTTCGCCATCGGGGCAGCGCACCAGGTTGCGCGCAAAGGCCTGGCTCAGACAGGTGCCCTGGTGGTGCACCTGGGTGAGCGTGTCCAGGCCCTGCTGCCACAGCGCCAGCACGGTGGCGGTGTCGCCCGCCTGCACGGCGTGGTCGATCTCGTTGCCCAGCGAATGGGTTTCCTCACCCACGTTGCCGAGGTGGCGCATGGCAAAACCATTCGGCAACGCGGCCAGCACCACGGGCACGCGGATGCCGCGCGCGGCCAGGTCGCGCAGGCGTTGCACTTCGGTGGCAATGGCCGTGGGGCCGCCGGGGTTGGGCACGGGGCGCAGGGCGTCCAGCCGCAGCAGGGCGGCCAGCACAGCCATGGCGCGGTAGCGGCCTGTTCCGTGGGGGGCTCCCGCGCGCTTGATCCAGATCTGTTCGTTACCCAGCACATGGGCCATCACGTTGTGGGGTTGGATTGCCAGTTGCTGCTGCAAAAAGGTGGCGTAGTCCGGGGCGGTGGGGGTGGTGCTTTCCATCGTCAAATTCATACAGCAGCGTCCCCCGCCACCGCCGCTGCGGTGCCCACGGCTGCAGCATGCACCAGCTCGACATGGTGGGGGATGGAGGGTTCCAGCGCAGGCTCGCTGGCCTGAAAACTGTGGGCATTGGCCAGCGGCCAGTACAGGCGGAACACGTTGTGCTGCGCATCGAGCGGGCCCAGCAGCGCGCCGGGCAACATGCGGGTGATGAGGTTGGACAGCAGGCGCACCTCGGTGTCGGTGATGCGGCGCACGATGTGGTGGGCCGTGATGTCCTTGGGGTGGTGCAGCCCGGCGGCCTGCACCAGCTCCTGCAGCGCGTGCAGGGTGCTGCGGTGAAACTGCGCCACGCGCGTGGCCTTGTCGGGCACCACCAGGGCCTGCTGGCGCAGCGGGTCTTGTGTGGTCACGCCGGTGGGGCAGTGGCCGGTGTGGCAGCTTTGCGCCTGGATGCAGCCCAGCGCCATCATGAAGCCGCGCCCCGCGTTGCACCAGTCGGCCCCCAGCGCCATCATGCGCGCGATGTCGAAAGCGCTGACGACCTTGCCCGCGCAGCCAATGCGCACGCGGTCGCGCAGGTTCACGCCCACCAGCGTGTTGTGCACCAAGAGCAGGCCCTCTTGCAGTGGCGCACCCACGTGGTCGCTGAACTCCACGGGCGCTGCGCCCGTGCCACCTTCGGCGCCATCGACCACGATGAAGTCGGGCGTGATGCCGGTGACCAGCATGGCCTTGACGATGGCAAACCACTCCCACGGGTGGCCCAGGCAGAACTTGAAGCCCGTGGGCTTGCCGCCCGAAAGCGTGCGCAGTTTGGCGATGAACTGCATCATCTCGACCGGCGTGCGGAAGGCGCTGTGGCTGGCGGGCGAGATGCAGGCTTCGCCTTCCTTCACGCCGCGTGCGGCCGCGATCTCGGCCGTGACCTTGGCACCGGGCAGCACGCCGCCGTGGCCCGGCTTGGCGCCCTGGCTGAGCTTCAGCTCGATCATCTTGACCTGCGGGTCGGTGGCGTTGGCCGCAAAACGCTCTTCGCTGAACGAGCCATCGGGGTTGCGGCAGCCAAAGTAGCCCGAGCCGATCTCCCAGATCAGGTCGCCGCCATGCACGCGGTGGTGCTGGCTGATGCTGCCCTCGCCCGTGTCGTGTGCAAAGCCGCCCTTTTGGGCCCCCTGGTTGAGCGCCAGGATGGCGTTGGCCGACAGTGCGCCAAAGCTCATGGCCGAGATGTTGAACACGCTCGCGTGGTAGGGCTGCGTGCAAGGCGCCACGGACTGCGACGGCGCATCAGGGTTGCCGCCGATCCACACGCGAAAGTCGTGCGATGGCAGCTGCGTGGGCGCGAGCGAGTGGTTCACCCATTCATAGCCATGCGCGCCCACGTCCAGGTGCGTGCCGAAGGGGCGGTTGTCCGGGTCGCCCTTGGCGCGCTGGTAGACCAGCGAGCGCTGCGCGCGCGAGAACGGCGCGGCCTCGCTGTCGCTCTCGATGAAATACTGGCGCACCTCGGGCCGCACATATTCGAGCATGAAGCGGATGTGGCCGATGACCGGGTAGTTGCGCAGGATGGCGTGGCGCGTCTGCTGCAGGTCGTACACACCCAGCGCCACCAGCGCCGCAAACACCAGTACCACGGGCAGGCCCACGCCAAAGGCCACCAGCGCAAACAGCGACAGCAGCAGCCCGAACACGCACAGCGCAAAGGCCGTGTAGCGCACCGGGTAGAGGGAGTTGAGCTGGTGGATCATGGGGCGTCCTGGTTGGGGGCGGTGGCGCGAGCGGAGGGCGCAGGGGCTACACTGGCCGCCTTTTTGTGGGGTTGCCGGATGGCGAACGGCGCTTTTTTCTGCCCCGCCACCACCCCTGGCCGCCGTGGCCCGCGCCACGGCACAAGGCCTGCGCATCATAAAAGTAAAACATTGTTTTGCCGCCCCCGCTTTCTCCCTTGACGACCGGAGCCCTCCCATGACCGAACCCACATCGCCCACCCCCGCCACCGACGATCTCGACCCCACCACCGCCCCGGCCGCTGCGCTCGGCCCGGATGAGCTGGAGGAGATGGACAACATCCTCGACGACCTGCGTGCGCGCGGCGAGGAAATCCCGCAGTGGGAGTTCTGCGACGGCTTCATGACCGCGCTGATCTGCAGCCGCCGCCCCATCGGCCCGGCCGAATACCTGCCCATGCTGCTGGGCGACGGCGCCGAGCTGGATGTGGCCGAAGGCGACCCCCTGCCGCAGTTGCCCGCGTTTGCCGACGCTGCCCAGCAAGCCCGCTTCATGGACCTGTGGATGCGCCGCTGGAACGAGATCGTGGCCCAGCTCGACACCGACGTGAAGACGCTGGACGACGACCGCACCTTCCAGCCCGAAGCCATGGACATGCGCGGCGCCGTGGCCAGCCTGACCGACGAGCAGCGCGCCGAGATGGGTGACGACCAGGAGATCCCGTCCTTCGGCCAGGTCTGGGCGCTGGGCTTCATGTTTGCGGTGGAAAACTGGCCCGAAGACTGGGCCGCCCCGCGCGACAAGGAAGCCGCCAAGTGGCTGGACGACGCGCTGGAGCGCATCGTGGCCCTGACCGAAGACGACACCGGCAAGCCCGAAGTCTGCATGTACGACGAAGACGGCCCGCCCAGCACCAGCCAGGCGCGCGTGGAAGCCTTCGGCGAAGCCATCTGGGCCGTGTACGACCTGCGCCAGCTCTGGAAAAGCATGGGCCCGCGCGTGGAGACGGTGCGCAAGGCGCCCGAGCCCGGCCGCAATGACCCTTGCCACTGCGGCAGCGGCAAGAAGTACAAGAAGTGCCACGGGGCGTGAGCCCTTCAAGGTGGTTTGCTATAAATTAAATAGCTAAATCCGCTTGGTGGGCGCGCGGTAGGGCCTGTTTTTGTTCATATCTGGCCCTGCCGCAACAGGCCGGGCCGAGCGCCCGTATCGGCGGGCCCGGGCGCAGGCCGTCCGGCCCTTTAGCCGCCCTGCGCCAAGAACCTCTTCAGGTTCCCCGCCGCCGTGCTGCGCACCTTGCGCTTGAGCGAGGGCGACCAGCCCAGCAACACACCCGGCAGGCCCAGCGCCTGGCGGGACCAGCGCCAGAAGTTGAAGCGGTCGCGGTGCGTGGCAATCAGCCCGTCGGGCGTGAAGGTGAACGTGCCGTCGATGATGTTGTGCACCTGGCGCCCGGTGGCGCTGAAGAGGTAGTGCGCTTCCCAGTGCGCCTTTCCGCCTGTGGCGTCGGCTTCAATGCCGCTGAATTCCAGCTTCCAGTGCTCGGCGGCGCCGGGCTTCTTTGTGGCGGTGCACAGCATGCGCCACATGCCCCCCACTTCGTCCCGGCCCTTGAGCGAAAACGCCTCGTCGTCAAACGTGGCATGGGGGGCGTAGCAGGCCGCCATGGTGGCGTGGTCAAGCTGGGCGAAGGCGGTGTAGAAGCGCTGCAGGGTCTGGGCGTTCGGATGCATGGGTTTCCTCCTCGGGGCGTCCATGCTACACCGGGGTGGTGGGGAAGGGACTGCAATCGGTGCCACATCGGCATCGCACTCCACACCACCCGCTTTGGATGCGCGCGAGGTGGCGACAATGGCCGCTGTAACCATCTGCCGTAGCGCTCTTCACGCATGAATCCCCAATATGTTGTTGATGTCTATCTGGAGGAGTCCGATCAGTCCTGGCTGATCTGGCGGCGGTGCGACCAGACGATGCTCCCGTTGAGGGGCGGCATCGATATGAAAACCTTGGGCCGCCATGTGCTGGATGCTTTGAAAGTGAAGCATCCCCAGCAGCTGGGCTGGCAAGGACTGAGTGGTGATTCGGTGCCGTCTGCTTTTTGCTCCGCTGATATTGCGGTTGTCTTCAGGCGGGATGGCCACGTTGTGGTGGGCACGCCGTTTGGTCCCGACGGTCAAGCTCCGAAATTGGTGATCTTGGGGGACCAGCCCGGCCATGAGGCTTTAGGGGTGGCCGTGGCTGCGCAGGCGAGATCCCGCCGCGTTGTTTGATGGGCGGCGCTGCGCCGGTACGGCACACCCGGTCTCAGCGCGGTGCCGGTTACCCTTCGCGCATAAAGCCGCGCAGCGCATCGGCCGTCTCGCCAGGCAACTGCTCCGGGATGAAATGCCCTGCTGGCACCGCCTGCCCACTCACCACCCCCGCGCACTGCGCCTGCCACAGCGCCATTGGGTCAAACAGCCGGTGTACCACGCCGTGTTCGCCCCAGATCACCAGGGTATCGCAGGCAATCTTGTCGCCGCGCGCGCGGCTTGCGCGGTCGTGGTCCAGGTCGATGCCGGCACTGGCGCGGTAGTCCTCGCAGGCGGTGTGGATGGCCTCGGGTGTGCAGAAGCAGCGTTCGTAGTCGGCCAGCGCCGGGGGCTCGATGTGGGCCAGGCCTGCGCTGCCCCAGCCGCCCAGTTTGGCGTGCAGGTAGGCGAGCGCGTTGCCGCCGATCATGGTCTCGGGCAGCGGCGCGGGCTGGATCAGGTGGAACCAGTGGTAGTAGGCGCGCGCAAAGTCCATGTCGGTACGGGCGTACATGTCGAGCGTGGGGGCGATGTCGATCAGGCACAACCGCTTTACGCGCGGGGCGTGGTCCAGCGCCAGGCGGTGCGCCACGCGGCCACCCCGGTCGTGGCCGCAGAGGTAGAAGCTGTCGTGGCCCAGCGCGGTCATGACCTCGGCCATGTCTTGGGCCATTGCGCGCTTGCTGTAGTTGCCGTGGTCGGGCAGGCCGGGCGCGTGGGACGAGTCGCCGTAGCCGCGCAGGTCGGGCAGCACGAGAAAGTAGTCGCGCGCCAGCTGCAGCGCCGCGCGGTGCCAGAGGGCGTGGGTTTGCGGAAAGCCGTGCAGCAGGAGCAGCGGCGGTGCGCCCACGGTGCCGCCGGTCCGCACAAAAATCTCGGCGCCCGTGGTGGCGATGCGGTGGGGGGTGAAGCCTTCAAACCAGGGGGATGCAGTCGTCATGCGATGAGGAGGTGAGGGAGAGGTGGGCCGGATGGAGTGTCGCGCCGCGTTGGCGCCTCCACCGGGCTCATTCCGTTTCCAAATCATTCGTGTCTAGGCGCGAAGCCGCAGACAGTGCTGTAGCACGGCAAGGCGAAGCAACAACGACACGGATGATTTGGAGACGGAATCAGGCGAGCAGGTGGCCGAGCAGCCGCTGCAGCGCATAGCGCAGCGTGGCGGCACGGATGGCGGCGCGGTCGCCTGGGAAGTGCTGCATCTCGCTGTGGGTTTCGCCGCCCACGCACCAGGCAAACCACACGGTGCCCACGGGCTTGGCGTCGCTGCCGCCCGTGGGGCCGGCCACGCCGGTCACGGCCAGGCTGACATGGGCCTGGGAGTGGGTCAGCGCTCCGTCGGCCATGGCGCGGGCCACGGCCTCGCTCACGGCGCCTTCTTGCTCGATGAGCGCGGCGGGCACGCCCAGCATCTCGGTCTTGGCGGCGTTGGAGTAGGTGACAAAGCCGCGCTCAAACCAGTCGCTCGCGCCCGCGAGCTCGGTGCAGGCCGCCGCGATCATGCCGCCCGTGCAGCTTTCGGCGGTGGCCAGCAGGTGCCGGTGTTTGATCAGTTCCAGAGAAATCTGGGTCAAATTGGCCTCTAGCGCGGATGTATCCAGCGCTAGTAGCTCTGCATTTGATAGCGTTACGGTTGTCATCAAAACCTCCACACTGCAATGACCAGCAGGGTACAGAAGGCTGCCACAAAGTCGTCCCACAAGATACCCCAGCCGCCGCGCCAGCCAAAGCCCTTGAACAGGCTGTCGGCCCAGCCCACGGGGCCGGGCTTGGCGGCGTCAAAAAAGCGGAACAGTGCAAAGGCCACGAACTGGCCCCAAAAGCCCATGGGCATGGCCAGCCACAGCACCAGCCAGAAGGCCACCACCTCGTCCCACACGATGCTGCCCGGGTCGGCCACCGCCATGTGGCGTGCGGTGATGGTGCAGGCCCACCAGCCCACCAGAGTGCTGGCGGCAATCAGCCAGCCCAAGTGTTGCGGCGACAGCCACTGCTGCAGCACCAGGTAGGCCAGCCAGGCCCACAGCGTGCCCACCGTGCCCGGCGCTTTGCGCGACAGCCCCGCACCAAAGCCCAGGGCGATGAAATGGGCTGGGTGGCCCAGCAGGAAGGCCACGGTGGGGCGGCGGGGGGCAGATGGGGCGTCTGAAGGCGAAAGTGGAGTCATGTCAGTGGTCGGCTGCGCCGCAGTCTATGCAACTGGCGCATGCAAGGCGAGTGCACCCATGGAACTGGCTCTGCCAGGCCACGGGGTGCGTCCCTCTCCCGCGCAGCGAGAGAGGGGTGAAGGCGCGAAGCGCCTCAGGGGGTGTTTCATCTTCTTTCCAGCAGCTCGATGTCCTTGGGGTAGCGGACGGTGTGCTCTGCACTGAACTGCGCCGTGGCCCCTGCGGCCACAGGCTGCTGCCAGGCAATGGTGCCCGCAGAGCGGTTCCAGGCCAGGTCGGTGGGCTGCGGCTGGTAGCGCGACTCCACCTCGATCTTCTCGTTGCGCGACACCGGCGCTGCATGCAGCACCTGCAGCGTGATGCCGGTCTTGTGACGGTTTTCCACGCTGTAGGCGCGGCGTGTCTTGCGTTCCACGCGCGAGCCGACAAAACCGCTGCTGCCCGTCACGTCCTGCTCGGGCTCGGCCCGCACCGTTACCAGCTCATCGCGGCCAAATGACAGGCTGGTGCTGCCCGCCGGGGCGCCCGCGCTGGGCGCGCCAAAGTCGATGCGGCCATTGCCCACAAAAGCGCCGTCGCGGTACAGGCCCGCCGCGCCCGCAGGCCACACGCCGGGCGGCTGGGCAATCTGCGCGACCAGATAGGCCACGTCTTCAACGGCCGGTGCCGTGCGCGTGAGCAATGTGGCAGGCGCCGTGTGGCTGCCCAGCGCCAGCGTCACCCGCTGGCCGCTCGATGGCACGGTGATGCGCTGGGGCACGGCGAACTCGGTGGCAAACCCTTTGTCGAGGGCGCTCACGTCAAACGTGGGCATGGCTTCCTCGGCGGCATTGCGGGACCGGGACAGCGGCGCCATGGCAGGCGCTGGCGCGGGCGCCATCGCCACGGCGGCTGCCTGTGCGCCCGCGCCTTGCGGTGGTGGCGCCACGTTCAGCCACCAGGGGCGCGGCAACTGGCCCTGGGTGGCGCGGCCCGGCTGGCCGGTGGAAAGGGTCAGCTGCACGCCGCCCCAGTCCTCGCCACTGTTCTGCGCCACCAGCGCCTGGCGCTCGATCAGCACCGTGGCCTTGGTCGCGTCCAGCGTGGCGCGGTAGCTGGGTTGCCAGCCGGGGCCGCGCACCTGGTAGGACAGGCGCAACTCGGCCTCGCGCTCGGCGGCCAGGTTGATGGTGACCGACACCACCCGCGCGCGCTGGCTGGCCACGCGGTCGCGCTCGGCCACCAGGGGTTTGAGGGCCAGCTCCAGCGCCTCCTGCTTGCGCTGGAGCTGGTGCGCGCGCGCAAAGCTGTCCTGGCCCGACTTGCGCAGCACCTCGGCGGTGGCGGTGATCTGTGCAGGCGTTGGCGTGGCGGCACGGGGTGCGGTGTTGGCAGGCGCTGCCGCCTCCGGGCCCGCGCCGGCTTGGGCCACGCTGCGCAGATAGCCATCCACCAGCTGCAGGGCCGAAGCCTCGGCCTTTACCCCGGCAATCTGGTCCTCCAGCTCGCGGATGCGGCCGTCCAGCGGGCTCGCACAGCCTGCCGCCACATCGCGGTCCTCGGTGAGCACATTGAACTCGCCCACGCGCACGGCGGGGTCGGCGTTGATCTGCAGGCTTTGCACATCCAGCGACGCGGGCAGGCAGGCCAGCGTGAGGCTGCGCGCGCCCGCAGCCACCTTGGCCACGCGCTCCACCGTGGCGCTGCCGGGGTAGACGGTGACGCGGGCGATGCGGGAGCTGTCCTGGGCGTGGACAGCGGCGGGCAGAGCGGCCAGGCCCGCAAGGCTCGCCATGCCCAGCGCCTGCAGCAGGGCAAGCGGGGTGCGCAAGAGGGGGAGGAAGGGGGGGCTCACCGGGCGCATGGGGCTCCTTGGGCGCATTGGACGAAGGGACTGGGATGCTAGCAGCCGGGCGGTCTGCTGCTCGGGCTCACAACACCCCCGGCACCTCGGCCGCCAGAAAGTCATACACCGCGCGAATCCTGCGGCTGGTGCGGATCTCGCGGTGCACCGTGAGCCAGATGGGCAGCTCGGGCAGTGGCAGCTGCGGCAGCACGGCCACCACGTTGGTGTCGGTGCGGGCCATGTAGTGGCCCACAAACCCGATGCCCAGGCCTGCGCGCACCGCCTCCCAGTAGGCCATGAGGTCGTCGGTGCGAAACGCGAACTGCTCGCGCTCCACGGGATAGCCCATGGCGGCAAAGCCTTGCACGATGTCCTCGTGCCGGTCGTTGCCCACCAGCTCATGCTGCAGCAGGTCGGGCGGCTGCTGGGGCGTGCCCTTGCGGCGCAGGTAGTCGCGGTGGGCGTAGGCGCCCAGCGTCACGGCGCCAATGCGTTTGGCCACCAGGCTGGCCTGGTCGGGGCGCACCATGCGCAGGGCGATGTCGGCCTCGCGCCGCAGCAGGTTGGTGACCTGGTTGCTGGCCACCAGCTCCACCTGCACCTCGGGCAGCACCTGGCGCATGCGGGCCAGCACGGGGGGCAGCAGCACGCAGGCCACGGGCTGGCTGGCGGTGATACGCACCGTGCCGCTCACCTCCGCTTCGGCGCCCGACACGCTGCGCGCCAGCTGGTGCGCTCCGGTCTCCATGGCGCGGGCCGATTCGGCCAGCCGCAGCGCGGTGGCGGTGGGCAGCAGGCCGCGCCCCGTGCGCTCGAACAGCACCGCACCCAGTTGCGACTCCAGCTCGGCAATGTGGCGGCCGATGGTGGGCTGGCTGGCGTTGAGAACACGCGCCGCGCCCAGCAGGCTGCCCTGGTCCAGCGCGGCCAGGAAGGACTGCACCAGGCTCCAGTCAAAGGTGGTTTTCATGGCGATAGCGTGCCCGCAGCAGCAGGGGTTGAGGTATTCAAATCTGCATTGCAGATATGAATGGTTAGGCAATTGTGTAACGGTGCGCGCGTTTCCACAATCACTCCATCCCTTCCGAACGGAGTGCCCCCATGACCCCTTTCCCTTTCCCCAACCCCGCGGCGCACAGCCCCCGCACCGTGCTGATCCTGGGTGCACGGGGCCGCCTGGGCCTGGCCGCCGCGCGTGCGTTTGCCCAGGCGGGCTGGCAGGTGCTGGCGCAGGTGCGGCCCGCTTCCCATGGCGCCGCTGGCACGGGGGGCACGGCCTTGCCCGCCATCCCCGGGGTGTGGTGGATGCCGGTGGCGGTCCATGAGACCGCCGCGCTGGCCGCCCAGGCCCAGGGGGCGCAGGTGGTGGTGCACGCGCTCAACCCGCCCTACACCGACCAGGCCTGGCGCACGCAGGCGCCTGCGCTGATGGAGGCCGCCATTGCTGTCACGCGCCAGCTGGGCGCCACGCTGATGCTGCCGGGCAACGTCTACAACTTTGGCGAAGCAATGCCCGCCGTGCTGCGCGAGGACACGCCCCAGGCCGCAACTGGCACCAAGGGCCGCCTGCGCGTGCAGCTGGAGCAGCGCCTGCACGCCGCCACGCAGGACGGCAGCCTGCGCGCCGTGGTGCTGCGTGCAGGCGACTTTTTTGGCAGCGGCGCGGGCGGCCTGCTCGACCAGATCATCGCCAAGCGCCTGCCGCAGGGCCGCGTCACCCTGCCAGGCCCGGCCCACGTGGCCACGCCTTGGGCTTACCTGCCCGACCTGGCCCGCACCTTTGTGCGCGTGGCCGAGCAGCGCCAGCACCTGTCCGCATTCGACACCCTGCACTTTGCCGGCCACCAGGCCACGGGCCAGCAATGGGTGCAGGCCCTGGCGGCGGTGGCGGCCACGCAGGGCTGGCTGCCGCCTGCGGGTGCGCTGCGTGTGAGCACCACGCCCTGGCCGCTGCTGCAGCTGGTGGGGCTGCTGGTGCCCATGCTGCAGGCCGTTACTTCTATGCGCTACCTGTGGTGCACCCCGCACCGGCTGGACAACACCCGCCTCACCGCGCTGATTGGCGACGAGCCACACACCCCGTTCGACACCGCCGTGCGCCAGGCGCTGGCTGACCTGGGCTGGGCGCGCGCGGCACCTGCACAAGTGGCCGCCGCCTGAACCATCCATCCCCCTCTCATTCATTCCACGGAGCTCATCCATGAACCGACGCAACTTCATCCGCCTGGCCGGTGGTGGCACCATTGCCGCCGCCACTGTAGGCACGCTGGCCGCCTGCGGCGCGGTGGGCGCCCACTACCCCGCCGAAGCCGTGGAGGCCTGGCAAGGCCCCGTGGGCCACACCGAGGTGCGGCGCCGCGCCGTGGCCTATGCCATCACCGCGCCCAACCCGCACAACCTGCAGCCCTGGTTGGTGGACCTGCGCGAGGAGGGTGTCATCACCCTGCGCACCGACCGCGAGCGTGTGCTGCCCCAGACCGACCCGCTGGGCCGCCAGATCCTGATCGGCCATGGCGCCTTCCTGGAGCTGCTGGTGATGGCGCTCGCCCAGCAGGGCGTGGCCAGCCAGGTGCAGCTGTGGCCGCAGGGCGAGCTGCCCCCGGCGCTGAAGGACTGGGACGACCGCCCCGTGGCGCGCATCACCCTCCAACCCGGTGGCCAGCCCGACCCGCTGTTCGCCCAGGTGCTGCTGCGCCGCACACCCAAGACCGACTTTGACACCGCCCGCCCTGTGGCGCCCGAACAGCTGGCCCGCCTGCTGGCAAGCGCCCCCGCTTCCGCCCAGAGCCGGTTGCACATCGGCGGCACCGTGGCCGCTGACCAGCTGCCCGCATTGCGCACGCTGTGCTGGGAGTCCGCCCAGGTCGAGCTGCTCACGCCCCGCACCATGATGGAAAGCATCCACCTCACCCGCGTGGGCCCGGCCGAGATCCTGCAGCACCGCGATGGCATCTCCATCAACACGCCCTTTGTGCGCGCCGTGACCGCCTTGGGCATGTTCGACCGCACCCAGCCCCCGGCCGAAGGCAGCGCAGCCTACAAAAGTGCCATGGGCCGTTTTGAAGGCCACAGCCGCACGGCCATGGGTTTTGTGTGGATTACCGGCCCCAACACGCGCAGCGACCAGGTCCAGGCCGGGCGCGCCTATGTGCGCCTGCAGCTGCAGGCCACCGCGCTGGGCGTGGGCATGCACCCCATGAGCCAGGCCGTGCAGGAGTTTGCCGAGATGGCGCCGCACTACCAGCGTGTGCACCAGCTGGTGCTGGGCCAGCCCGCACCACGCACGCCACACGACGCCACGGTGCAGATGTTCTGCCGCATCGGCTACCCACAGACCGAGGCACCCGCCACGCCACGCAGGCCGCTGGCGAAGATGTTGTTGACCTGATAGGAGAGGCTGAGAGCCGTTCAAGACGGCGCGATCGAACGACTAGGGCAGCCGCTGGCGGCACAGGCTGACGAACTCCTGCGCGGCGCGCGATTGGGCTTGGCGTGGCTGGAAGGCCAGCAGTGCCCGAAAGTGGACCCCCCCGGTGGTGATGGGAATGCTGCGCAGGCCCAGGGGCGCATGTTCTGCGGCCACCAGCGAATTGGTGATGGCCAGGCCGGCGCCCGCCAGCACCAGGGCGCACTGCGTGGCGCTGTAGGGCGTTTCGATCACGAAGCGGGGTGTGATTCCGGCGTCGGAGAACGCCTGTTCCAGCCTGCGTTGCGCAGGGTCGGTGGCAGACAGGCCGATCAGCGGGGCATCGCGCAGGTCCACCAGGTCCAGCACCGCCTTGCGGGCCAGGGGGTGGGTGGCGGGCAGGGCGCACACAGCAGGCAACTCGTAGAACGTGGAGGACACCAGGCCGCTGGTGTCCGCTTCGTCGCCGAGAAAGGCCAGGTCCACCGCGCCCTGGAACAGCGCTTCGCGCAGCACCTTGGAGCTGTCCACCATCAGCAGGCACCGCGTGCGGGGATAGCGCCGCTGGAACTCGGCCAGAACCCCCGGCATGATGCTTGCGGCCATCGCGTGCAGGCTGCCGATGCGCAGCACGGTGTCCTCGTGCGACTGCAGCGCCACTATCTTGCGCTGCACGGCGCCCAGCCCTTCGTACACACGCTCGATTTCTTCCATCAGCGCATGGGCCTCGGGGGTGGGCACCAAGCGCCCTTTGGGCCGGTCGAAAAGCGTGAGTTGCGCGCGGCTTTCCAGTTGCTGCAGCAGCTGCGTGATGGCGGGTTGGCTCACGTGCAGTGCGGCCGCTGCGCGGTTGGCGGAGCCCAGTTGCATCACCGTGCGGAACACCTCGATCTGGCGGGTGCTCACTGCTTTGGCATCGTGCGCGGGCAGGCTCTTCATATAAGTTTTACTTAATTCAAATGGCTGCGGCATGGTACTGCGCCGCGCCTTGCCTGACTACGATGCAGGCATGAATTTCGATCATTCCTTCGGTGTGGAATCTTGGCGCACCCCGCCGTCCTCAGGGGGCAGAGTGGGCCAGAACGAGCGTCTCTTTGGCCTGCGCTGCATTGTCTGTGGCGCGCAGTACCCTATGCAGGACATGCCTGCCGGATGCCCCGCGTGCGCAGCACGGGGCACGCCATCGAGCGTGGAGGCGGTCTACAGTGCGCTGCCGCACAGGCTCGCTGCAAGCAGTTCTGGTTATAGATGGGGGGAATGGCTGCCGTACACCCACGGGGTGTCGCTGGGCGAGGGGAATACGCCGTGCCTGGGGCTGCCACGGCTGGCGCAGCGCCTGGGTATCCGGCAACTCAGCGCCAAGCACGAGGGCCTGAACCCCACAGGCTCGCACAAGGACCGCATGTCGGCCCAGGCCGTGACACGCGCCCTGGCGGTGGACGCCCACAAGGTGGTGCTCGCCTCCAGCGGCAACGCAGCGGTGTCTGCCGCTGCCTACAGCGCCGCAGCGGGCTTGCCTTGTGAGGTTGCCACCTACCGCGACATGCCCGCGCCTTTTGCCCGCGCGCTGGACCGGCTGGGCGCCCGCCGTGTGGCGTTTGACCACGGGCTGGACCGCTGGGCCCATGTGCGCAGACAGGTAGAGGAAGAGGGCGCGTTTGCGCTCACCAACTTCAGCGTGCCGGCCGTGGGCAGCCCGGTTTTTGGGGTGGAAGGCTACCGCGCGGTGGCGCTTGAATGTGTGGCCGAGGGCTGCGTGCCCGACCATGTGATCGTGCCCACGGCGCGCGGGGACCTGCTGTGGGGCATGTACAGCGCTTTGCGCGACCTGCTGGCCGCAGGCCTGATCGAACGCATGCCACGCCTGTGGGCTGTGGAGCCCTTTGCGCGGCTGAGCCAGGTGCTGGCCGGGGCTCCGGCCCAGGCGGATTTCGGCGGCAGCACTGCACAGATCTCGATTGCGGGCAGCACCGTCACCTTGCAACAGCAGATCGCGGTGCAGCGGTCGGGTGGCGGCGCTGTGGTGGTGGGCGATGCCGATGCGGCGCGGGGCGTGGCCGAACTGGGCGCCCAGGGCCTGTGGGTGGAGCTGTGCGCAGGCGCCTGTGTGGGTGCCGCCGCGCAGTTGTGCCAGCACGGCCACATTGCCCCGCAAGACCATGTGTTGCTGCTGCTCACCGCCAAGGGCGACCGCGACGCCTGAGCCCTGTGGCGACGCGCATTTCTCCACCAACCCTGTTCGCCTTTACCAAGGACTCCCGCCATGATCAATCTGCTTCGCCGTGCGCTGTTAGTCGCGTGCACCTGCCTTGTGGGCACCAGTGCCCTAGCTGCCTATCCCGACAAGCCGGTGCGGCTGATCGTGCCCTGGGCGCCGGGGGGCAGCACCGATGCCATCGCCCGTGCCATGGCACAGCGCATGGGCGAATCGCTGGGGCAGAGCGTGGTGGTGGACAACCGCTCCGGCGCGTCCGGGCGCATTGGCACCGAAGCGGCCGCCAAGGCCGCACCCGACGGGTACACCATCGCCTTGGTCGAACTGCCCCATGCCATTGCCCCCGCCGTCACGGCCAAGCTGCCGTATGACCTGCTCAAAGACTTCACGCCCATCTCGCTGGTCGGAACCTCGCCGTTGCTTCTGTTCGTCAACGGCAGCAAGTACAAGACGGGCGACATCAAGGGATTTTTGAAGGACGGGCGCACCAGCGCGGCCCCCATCACGCTGGCCCACAGCGGCAACGGCTCCATCAGCCACCTGTCCTCCGAGCTGCTGGCGGGCGCCAGCGGGGTCAAGATCAACCCCATCCCCTACCGCGGTTCGGCCCCTGCGCTCACGGACGTGGCGGCAGAACAGGTGGGCGGCCACTTTGCCACGCTGGCCAGCGGCAGCGCGCTTCTGGCGGCGGGCAAGATCTCGGTGCTCATGACCACGGGCCCCGCGCGCCTGCCGGCTATGCCACAGGTGCCCACTGCGCGCGAGGCCGGCCTGGCGGGCATGCAGTTCAACCAGTGGTGGGCCCTGGTCGCGCCCGCCACCACGCCCATCGACGTGATCGAGCGGCTGCGCAAGGAAGCGATCGCCGCGCTGGAGCATCCCGCCACGCGCGAGCGGCTCACCACGCTGGGCATTGACCTCAAGGGCTCCACGCGCGACGAGTTGCGTGCCTTCATGCGCGACGAGGTCCACCACTGGGGCGCGGTGGTGCGCAAGATCGGGTTGCAGCCGGAGTGATCCTCCGCCGCGCGGCCGGGCTCAGCGTGCCGGGGGAGGCTCCAGGTACTCCCGCACCAGGGCCCGCGCGCGGTGCAGGCGGCTCTTGACCGCCTCGCGCGTCACGCCCAGGCGTTCGCTCATCTCCTCAATGGTCAGCTCCTCGAAGTCGCGCAGCAGCAGCGCCTCGCGGTACAGCGGTGGCAGCGAGTCGATGGCCAGGGCCAGGTCGTGGCGCAGTTCGTGGTCGGGGCGGTGCGACCAGGCGAGGTTGTCCTCCACCTGCGCCAGCGGCTCGCCTTTGAGCCAGGCCAGCATGGGCCGCATGCACAGCCGCTGCACGATGCGCACCACCCAGCCGCCGAACGCCGCCACCTCGCGCAGCGCGCCCACGCGGCGGTAGACGATGATCATGGCCTCCTGCACCACGTCGTCCGTCGCGGTGGTGGCCGCGCAGTGGCGCAGGGCGTAGCGGCGGATGTCGGGACGGGTCAGGCGCAGCAGCTGCTCCATCGCCACGGCATCACCGCTGCGCGCGGCGGGCAGCAGCTGGGCCACAGTGAGGGGTGGGGGCGTTGCTGTCATGGGGCGCCGCTCACTCGACAGGTTTGCGGCCCACCATCGCACAGGCGGGGCAGTAGCCAAAGGCGCCGCTCAGAATGCTGCCCACGCCCGAGGCGGCCAGCGCCAGGCCCAGGGGCGAGGCGGCCAGCCACCACAGGCCGGCGGCGATAAGGGCGACCCCGCCGACAACGCGCAGCAGGCTTTCGGGGCGGGTGATGTTCTTGCGGTACAGCATGGTGAAAAGCTCCTTGGTGGGATGACGAAGGCGCCAGCACAGGGCGCCTTCCCCACCAAGAGCGACGGGTTTCGCAAAAGGATTCATGGTTCGCGAAAAAAAGTCGCTGCCCGTCACTGCTGCCCGTTAGCGGAAATGGTCGAACGAGGCGTAGCGGTGCTCCACCGCCTGCCCCCCCGCGTCCACCAGCTGCAGGCCGGGCTCGGCCAGCACCGTGCCGATGCGCGTGACGGGCGTGCCGCTGGCCTGCGACGCGGCAGCCACGGCACCGCGCCGGGCCGGGGGCGCGGTGAAGGCCAGCTCGTAGTCATCACCGCCCGCCAGGGTGCATTGGCGGATAAATTCAAGGTGAAAATGGCCGTTTTCGCCCGATAGGTAAGCCTTTTCAGCTATCAAATTGGAAGTAATGTAGGTGTCGATGTGCGCACCCACGCCCGACGCTTTGAGGATGTGCGACAAGTCGCCCAGCAGGCCATCGCTCAGGTCCATGGCGCTGCTGGCAATGCCCCGCAGGGCCTGGCCCAGGGCCACCCGGGGGGTGGGGCGCTCCAGCCGCTGGCGCGCGCGGGCCAGCACCTCGGCGGGCAGGGGGGCGTGGCCCAGCAGTGCCTCCAGCGCCAGCCGCGCGTCGCCCAGCGTGCCGCTCACATAGAGGTCGTCGCCAGGCCGCGCGCCGCTGCGTAGCAGGGCCTGGCCGGTGGGTACCTCGCCGAACACGGTGATGCAGAGGTTGAGCGGGCCCTGTGTGGTGTCGCCGCCCACCAGCTCGCAGCCGTGGGCATCGGCCAGCGCCAGCAGCCCGCGCGAGAAGCCTGCGAGCCAGGTTTCGTCCACGCGGGGCAGGGACAAAGCCAGGGTGAACGCGAGCGGGCGCGCGCCACAGGCCGCCAGGTCTGACAGGTTCACGGCCAGCGCCTTGTGGCCCAGGGCCTCGGGGTCCACATCAGCAAAAAAGTGGCGCCCCTCCACCAGCATGTCGCTGGAGACGGCCAGCTGCATGCCGGGCGCGGGCGCAAGCAGCGCGCAGTCGTCGCCCACGCCCAGGGCGGCGCGGCGCACGGGGCGGGTGAAGTAGCGGGCAATCAGGTCGAACTCACCCATGGCAGTGTTCGGCAATCAAATGGGGAAAACGGAGGGTCAAGGGCATCAGGCACGGCTTTCTTGTGGAGAAAACCACTGCGCCCAGTGGTCGATGCAGGCCTGGATCTTGGGCAGCCGGTGCCTGCGGGTGAGGGTGATGGCGTGGATGGGGCTGGGCTGCAGGTCCACGAACGGGGCCAGCACGGGCGCAAGCTGGCCCTGGCGCACGAGGGGATCGGCCACCACCGTGGCCAGGCGCGCAATGCCCAGGCCCTGCAGTGCCAGGCGCGCGGTGATGGCCGTGCTGCCTGAGCGCCAATGGCCGTCAGCCACCCGCACCTGGGGCTCGCCGTCGATCAGGAAGGGCCAGTGGTTCAGAAAGGCCACGGCGCTGTTGGTGATGAGCCGGTGCTGACGCAGTTCGTCAGGGTGCTGGGGCACCCCATGCGCCTGCAGGTAGCCGGGGGTGGCATACAAAGCGCGGGCCAGCGTGCCCAGCGGGCGTGCCACCACGGTGTCGGTCAGCGGCGGGCCGGTGCGGATGGCGATGTCGATGCCACCCTGCACCATGTCGGCCATGCGGTCGTCCACCAGCAGCTCCACGCGCAGTTGCGGGTGCTTGTGTTGCAGGCTCTCGAAGCTGGGAATCAGCAGGTGCTCGGCCACCACGGAGCTGGAGGCCACGCGCACCCAGCCGCTGGGCTGGCCGCTTTGCTGGGCGAACTCGCCTTCCAGCTCGTCAAGCGTGCCGGTGATGCGGCGGCAGTAGTCCAGAAAGGTCAGCCCTTCGGCCGTGAGCGTGAGCCCGTGCGTGCTGCGGTGGACCAGCCGCGCGCCGCAGGATTGTTCGATGCGTGCCAGCGTGCGCGAGACCTGGCTCGCGGGCACGTCGCGCTCGCGCGCCACGGCCGACAGCGAGCCCAGATCGGCCACGCGGGCGAACAGGTGCATGTCTTCAAAGCGGATATCGCGCATCGGGCAATGGTAACGGCGGGTCTTTGCAATCCGTGCAAAGCCGTCTTGCACCACCAGCCGTTTCCGCGCCGCCCTGCACTGCCTACAGTGGCTCCATCCAGAAAGGAATGCCATGGACCCCCACCTGCACCCCGACGACTACCAGCGCCTGCGCGATGCCGCCAAGCGCCACGCCCTGCAGTTGCGCCAGGAGGCGATTCGCGAAGCCCATGCCTGGGTGGCGCGGTGGCTCCTGCAAATGACCCGACGGATTTTTCTCTCCCTGCGGGCCCGGTCCGCACCCACAACCCCATTGACCCCGAAGGCCCCGACACCATGCCAACCCTCGTTCTGAAACTGGCTCCGCTGCAAAACCCCGAGCGCTACCGGCAGCTCGCCAGCGCGCTCACCGACCTCACGGTAGACCTGTTGGGCAAACGCCGCGAGGTGACGGCCGTGGTCATCGACGACCTGCCCAGTGCGCGCTGGCACATCGGTGGCGCACCGGTCGAGCAGCCCACGGCCCTGCTGGAGATCAGCATCACCCACGGCACGAACACACAAGAAGAGAAGGCCGCTTTCATCCAGGCCGCGTTTGCCGAGCTGCAGCGCCAGCTGGCCGGTGACGGCACGCTGGCTGCGGCCAGCTACGTGGTGGTGCGGGAGCTGCCCGCCAGCGACTGGGGCTACGGCGGGCGCACGCAGCAGGCACGCAAGCTGGCGCTGGCGGCTTGACGCTCATACCGGTACGCGTTCAAAAATATCAATCCACTTACGCTGAGCTTGTCGAAGCGCCGCGCGAGGCTTCTTCAGGCTCAGTCCGAACGGTTCTGATGGGCCGAACGCGAATCCGTATCAGTTATCCATGATGCTGCGCGCCACCCGCAGCTGGTGAAACCGGCGCGGCCCGAGCCAGCGCCCCCGTGCAAGGGCCGTCCCGCCGCACCGGGGGCGTCCCCCTCCCGCCTTGCGCAGCAAGGCGAGAGAGGGGGAAGGCGCGGAGCGACTCAGGGGGTGTTTCACTTCAGGCGGGCGCGCCGCGAAAGCGCTGCGCTGCCTGGCGGCTCACCTCGGCCAGCAACTGCTCTTCGCTCTGGCGCTGGCGCAGCCAGCGTGCGTCGTTCTGGCTGGCTTCGACTTCGGTGCGCAGCATGTGCATGGCGCTGGATGCCCCTTGCATGGCGGCGTGGCTGGCGATCTTGTCCATTGTCTTGAGGATGTGTTCGCGCAGCGGCATATGGTCGCCCGTGGCCGGGTCCACGTACACCGCGTCCATGCCAAAGCGGCAGGCCTGGAAACGGTTGTAGGTGTAGACGAGGTAGTCGTCCTCTTCCGGCATGAAGGGCTGGTCCGCCAGGAACCAGGCGCCCAGCGACTGCACATAGCCTGCGAGGGCGGCGGCGCGTTCGATGGTGAGCGGTGTGTCGAACACGCGGATCTCGATGGTGCCGAACTCGGGCTTGGGGCGGATGTCCCAGTAGAAGTCCTTCATGCTCTTGACCACCCCGGTGCGCGTCATCTTGTCGAAGTAGGCCTCGAAATCCGTCCAGGTGAGTGCCATGGGCGCGCGGCCCGAGAGCGGGAACGCAAACACCGAGTTCAGCCGTGCCGAATCAAACGCCGTGTCCTGCCCCTGCACGTAGGGGCTGGAGGCAGACAGCGCGATGAAATGCGGGATGTAGCGCGACATGCGGTGCAGCATCAAGAGCGCGGCATCCGCGTCGGGGCAGCCGATGTGCACATGCTGGCCGAAGATGGTGAACTGCTTGGAGAGGTAGCCGTACAGCTCCGACAGCTCGCGAAAACGCGGCTTGTCGTAGATGCGGCGCTCGTGCCATTGCTGGAAGGGGTGTGTGCCACCACCGACCACGGCGATGTTGAGCTTGTCCGCGCTTTTCACCAGCGCATCGCGGATGGGCGTGAGCTGGCCCAGCACCTCGCTGGCCGAGTGGCAGATGCCGGTGGAGATTTCGATCATGCTGTTCGTCATCTCGGGCACCACGCTGCCAGGCAGCGGGGTCTTCTTCATGAGGCGCAGCATGTCCTCGGCGTAGGGCGCGAGGTCGTAGTCGTTGGTGTTGACGAGCTGCAGCTCCAGCTCCACGCCCAGCGTCAGCGGTTCGGAATGGTTGAAGGCTTCAAGACTCACGGTGGTTGTCTCCATGGTTGGCTCGGGTCAGCGGCGCCCAGGGTTTGGAGCTTTCGCCCGCACGGTAGATGGCCACGGTGGCGATGACCGCGCCAAACACCTCCATCAGCAAAATCGCAGGCAGCGCCACCCCGGCAATCACATGGCCGGTGGAGGGCGAGGCCAGAACGAACTGCGAGGCGATCAACAGCGCGATGGACGACATGGGCGTCATCGCACAGCCCACCCACAGTGCCTGCTTCCAGCTCGCGCCGCTGCCCACGTTGCCCAGCGCCACACCGGTCGCCTTGGCCACCAGGCGCACGGCGATCAGGGCCAGCACCACACCGGCCACGGGGGCGCTCCAGTCGGCCTGCGCGGCCACGGTGGAGACCAGCACAAACATCAGCATGGTGAGCAGCGAGGACGCATTGCCCAGCTGGCGCGGCCAGGCCCAGGGGCGCGGGTTGAGCTGCTTGAGCAACATGCCCGCCAGCAGCGCTGCCAGGGGTGCGGAGCCACCCATGTGCGCGGCCACGGCCGTGCCTGCCGCCACCAGGGCCAGGAACAGCATGGAGGTGTTTTCGCTCGTGGGGCTCATGAAGCGCAGCGCCATGCGCAGCACCAGCGACAGTACAGCGGCCACCACGATGGACACGCCCAGCACCACCACCACGGGCGAGACGGTTTCGAGCACGGTGAGGCTCTGGCGGTTGATGAGTTCGGCCTTGGCGCTGCCCAGCGTGAGCGCGTACAGCGTGGACAAGGTGGTGAGCACGATGGCGCGTTCCGTCACCGGGCCCGCAGCGCGGGTGTCAGCCACCACACGGGTGAGCACAGCGGGCGATGCGGCCAGCGCCACCAGCGCCAGCGGCCCGGCCACCTGGGTGGGCAGTTGCAGCCATACCAGCACCCAGTACACGGCAAAGTAGGTCAGCACCGATTCGGCAATGCTCTGCACCAGCACCATGGGGTTGTGGCGGAACCAGCGCAGCGGTATGCGCCCACCACATTCAAACAGCACGATGGCCACGCCCAGCTCCAGCAGGAACAGGCCGATGCCCTGCAGCGGCCACACGGCGCCGCTGAAGCCGGCCAGGCCCGCTGCCGTGCCCACCAGCGAGTACCCGACCACCTTGGGCAGGCCAGTGTGGCGCTGCGTCAGGTAGCCGGCCATGGCGGCAACGGCCAGCAGCAGCGACCATTGCACTGTGGGCAGCCCGGCCGAGGGGCGCAGCCACTGCGCCCAAAAGCTCAGGATTTCATTCATGTCATGGGACCTCTGCGTCAGACGGGCAACGGGTGCCCGGTGGTGTGAAGGGCAGGCACACAGGCCCTCCGCCAATGGGAGGGGGTGCGCTGGGGATAGGCCCCCGAATTTACAGGCCGAAACACATCGCCCGTGTAGGACAGGGGCGGTGGTTGCTGCGGTCGGACTGCCGCTATGCAGCGACGGTGGGTGTGCTGCGCTCGGGTTTGAAGAAGCTCAGTGGCGCTGTGCGCAGGCGCGCGCGGATGGCCGCGTAGATGCGCGAGCGGTCCACGCCGCTCACATTCTGGGCGCGCAGCGCCAGACGGAAGGCCAGGTAGAAGCTCACCGACACATTCAAGGCGCCGAGGAACGGCAGCGAGGCCACGGCCCACCAGAAGGCGGGCATGTGCAGCACCTGCAGGCCCAGCGTGGCGCTGGCAGCCGCCACCTGGCCCGTGGACAGCGTGACGTGGCGCACGTCCAGCCCCAGGCCGAAGAATGCGGCAAAGACGGGCACCAGGCCCAGCATGAACCCGAGCGAGATATTGGCCGCAAACCCCGAGAGGTTTTCGCGCAGGAAGCGGGCCCAGCGTGTGGCGCGCTCGGCCCCCAGCAGCCGCGTGATGCGTGGGTTGTAGTGCATGGCCGAGTCCAGGCGGTGCAACACGAACCAGTTTTCCGTCCAGCCCGCGATGATGCTCGACGCAAACAGCAACACCCCGGTGAAGGCCGCAAAGAACAGCGAAGGCCCGAGCAGGTGCAAGGACTCGAACACATGCTCGGCCTGCTTCTCGCTGATGGCCGGGGCGCCGGTGGTCAGCGCAATCGCCGTGGCCAATGCCAGCACAGCCGGGAACACCACCAGCACATTGCCCAGCACGGCGGCCACTTGCGAGCGCACCAGGTGCGTGATCTCGTCCACAAAGGACTCCACGGCATCGCCCGTCCCCAGCTCCTTGAGCTTGGCCGCCATGGCAGGCGCGGTCATGGCGGGCTGCTTGGTGGCCACCGTGAAGTGCAGCAGCTGGATCAGCACAAAACTCACGGCGTAGTTGATGCCCGCCATGAACCCGCCCCAGAACGCCGACAGCGCCAGGGCATAGAGACCGAACTTGGCCATGGTGGTGAAGGCCATCAGGGCACCGCCGCCCGCCGCCTTTCTGAGCATGGAGCGGTACTCGGCGCCAGTGCGGGTGATGTAGTGTTCGCCGGTTTCGGCACTGCGCTCGGCCACCTTGGCCGCCAGCAACGAAGAGTTGGCGGCAAACAGCGCGCGCAGGCTGCGCCGCTCCTGTCCCACCATCACCAGGTGCGCCATGAGGCGCGCGGCGGTGACCGCCGGTTTGGGCGACAGCAGGCAGTCCAGCAGCTCACGCACACGCAGGATGCGCTCGCGCAGCTGCCGCAGGCGGAACACCAGCCCCACCGAGATGCCGTTCTGTTCAAAGTGGGCGTACACGGTGGCCGCCGCCGCGCGGCAGGCCTCCAGCCGCTCGCGCAGGCGCTGGGCGCATTCGTTGAGGCGGTCGGGCGTGCGCAGCGCGTGCAGCACTTCCACGCGCAGGCTTTCCACATCGCGGATGAGGGCGTGGAACGGCTGGCCCTCGCGCGCGGACTCGCTCATGCGCAGCCGCAGCTCGGGGGCAAAACCGGTCGAAAGGATCTGGCCCGCGCAGTAGGTGATGGCATCGAGCAAGGCCCGGTGCCAGAGCGTTGCGCCGCCCGTGGTGTCTTCGGCATCGGCGGGCGCCAGCAGCCCGACCAGGCGGTTGAGCTGGGTTTCGTCCAGCGCAGCGAGCCACTGGGCATCAAAGGCGCTGGGCAGCGCCAGCATGAACAGCTCGGACGCATCGATGGTCTCGGGGCTGCCCGGCAGCAGCTTGGTGCGCAGCCGCTCGGCCACCTCGCTGACCAGGGCCGTGCGGGGGGCAAAGCCAAAGTCGGCCAACAAGGTGGTGATGTCCACCTGGTCCACCAGCGTGGACCACCAGGCCTGCAGCCGCTGCTGGGTGTCGGGGCGGGCAGCCACGGTGTCCAGGAAAAGCTGCACCCGCTCCAGCGATGCGGGCACGGAGTCGCGCTTTCCGCGCACCCAATCCAGCAGGTTGATGAGCCACAGGTGGCGGTGCGCCAGGTCGGCAGCAGGGTCCAGCGCTGCGAGCAGGCTGGCCAGGTCTTTGGGGGCTGCGCCTATTTTCATCGCCGGGCCGCCCCAAGATGAAAAGCGGCCCCCTCGGGGGGCAGCGACCACACGAAGTGGGGAGCGTGGGGGCAATAGTTCTTCAATGCAGCACCCGTCCGCTCAAGGGGTTGCCTGAGGGGCCGTGGCCCAGCGCTTCCAGCACAAACAGGGGCACCGGGGTGTTGAAGGGCGCTCCATCTTCAGCCACGCAGTGGAAGGTGCCATGCATGGTGCCGCTGGCGGTGCGCAGCCGGCAGCCGCTGGTGTACTGGAACGACTCGCCCGGCTTGAGCAGGGGCTGTTGCCCCACCACCCCCAGGCCCTTGACCTCTTCGGTGTGCCCCCGGGCGTCGCTGATGATCCAGTGCCGGGAGATCAGCTGCGCAGGCTCTTCCCCGGAATTGGTGATGGTGATGGTGTAGGCGAAGCTGAACACCCCGGAGTCCGGCGCGGACTGCTCGGGCAGGTATTCGGGCAGCACTTCCACGTCAAACTGGTGCTTTGGCATGGGGCGAATGGTAACGCTGCAAGCCCATTTTCAGGGGGTATGCAGCCGCCAAAACCCCCACGCTTTCTGCGCTTTGCGACAATCGGGGGATGAGCCGCACCTTCCAAATCGCCCCCTCGATCCTCTCTGCCGACTTTGCCCGCCTGGGCGAAGAAGTGCGCAACGTCATTGCCGCTGGCGCCGACTGGATCCACTTTGACGTGATGGACAACCATTACGTGCCCAATCTCACCTTCGGCCCCATGGTGTGCCAGGCCCTCAAGCCGCATGCCAAAACGCCAGCAGGCGTGGCCGTGCCGATCGACGTGCACCTGATGATCCAGCCGGTGGACGCCCTGGCCGCCGCATTTGCCGACGCGGGTGCGGACTACATCAGCTTCCACCCCGACGCCTCGGGCCATGTGCACCGCAGCATCCAGGCCATCCGCTCCAAGGGTGTCAAGCCCGGCCTGGTGTTCAACCCGGCTGCGCCGCTGGATGTGCTGGACTGGGTGATCGACGACATCGACCTCATCCTCATCATGAGCGTGAACCCTGGCTTTGGCGGCCAGAGCTTCATCGACTCGGCCCTGCGCAAGATCGAGGCCGTGCGCAAGCGCATTGATGCCTCGGGCAAGGACATCCGCCTGGAGGTGGATGGCGGCATCAAGGCCGACAACATCCGCCGCGTGGCCGACGCGGGCGCCGACACCTTTGTGGCGGGCAGCGCGATCTTTGGCAAGCCCGACTACAAGGGCGTGATCGACGCCATGCGCGTACAGCTGGCGGCTTGAGGGCCGCTGGATGACGGGCGGGTAGCCCCACCCCCGCTGGTGGGGCTACCCCAGCCGTTGAAACGTGAGCACAAACGCCACGCCCCCCTCGGTGTTGCGGGCATTGATGGTGCCCCCCATCTTGGCCATGTAAGTCTTGGCCACAAACAGGCCCTGGCCCCGGTGCTCGCCCTCGCCCAGCGGGGTGGGGCTCTCGGGGTCCGACACACCCAGTTCAAAAATCCGCTCCAGCAGGTCTTCGGCAATGGTCGAACCTTGGTTGTGCAGCGTGGCACTGGCGGTGGATTCCGACGCGGTGAGCGTCAGCGTGATGGGACTGCCCGTGGGGCGATAGCGGTCGGCGTTGCGCAGGATGTGGGTCACCACGTCTTCGAGCGCAAACTCGTCGGCCCGCACGATGACCGGGCCCGCGTTGCTCGAACCCGGGGCATACAGCACATCCAGGATGCCCGCAAAGTGGGCGTTGTCCGCCACGTTGCGCAAGAAGGCATCCAGGTCCAGCCGCCCCTCGGGCACATCGGCTGCCTGAAGCGCCTCGGCGGGCGATGCCGTGCCGTAGAGCACATGGATGGCTTGCTGCATGCGCTGCACGTAGCGGTGGCCGGGGTCTTGCGGGCCGTTCAGCGCCATCAGGGACTGCAAGGGCGACATGATCTCGTGCCCCACGGCGTGCCACATGTCACGCTCTTGTTGGGCGCGCAGCTGCTCGCGCTGCAGGTCGTCCTTCACGCGCTGCAACAGGTCGGCCAGGCCGCCTGCCAGAATGCCCAGCTCGTCCGAGCCGCGCAGGTCCGACACATCCAGGTCGCCTAGCCGGGGCCCGGTGTGGCCGGGCTGCACGTTGTATGACACCGCAGCGGCGCGGCGGGTGAGGGCGGTCACGCGGCGGATCAGGCCCACCTCCACCACCAACCAGGCCAGCGCAATCGCGCCCAGCATGGCGCCCAGGTACCACGACAGGCGCGTGGCCACGGCGGCCAGGCCTTGCTCCACGCCGCGCAGGTGGCCGGTGAAGTTCACCACGTAGTTGCCGGTGGGCGTGTCCAGAATGTCCAGTGCTGTGGGGGCGGCGGGCGTTGCCGCTGCCGGGCCCACGCCTGCGGCCTCCAGCGGCAGCCAGCGGATCAAACGCAACAGCCAGGGCGCGGACGGCTCGGCCTGTACCTCAATGCCCTTGAGGGTGATGGCGCTGGCGTCGTCGCTGCCCATTTTGCGGATCTGCACGCGCTCTCCGGGCAGCAGGCTGCGCGAGAGGTCGCCCAACGAGGCGGCTAACTGCGCGCCGGGTGCGTCGCTGTCGAACAAAGGCTTGGTGTCTTCACCCGGAGCCAGCATCTCCACTCGCACACGCATTTGGCCCAGGTCTTCCGGCGGCCAGACCAGGCGCTCTTCCTTGCGGAACAGCGCTTCGCGGAACAGTTCGACCGGCAGGCGGATGGAGTAGTGGGTGCGGCGCAGGCAGTCTGGGGTGGTGGCATCGCCAGCTGGCGGGCTGGCCGAAGGGGGGGACAGGTCGCGGCACTGGCCGTTTTGCCACAGCCAGCCGCGAAAGTCGCGCACCGGCCGCGCACGGGCATCGAGCTGCGGCGTGCCGTTGTCCACAAACCCGGTGAGCCGCCCGCGCACCGCTGCGCTGCCTTGTGGGGGCATGGCCTCGTAGGGCGCAACCCAGCGGTAGGTGGTGCCTCGCATGTCGAGGCTGATGCGCGCACGGTGCGCCTCGGCGGGCACCAGCGCGCCGCGCTCGCGGGGCGTCAGCTCGCCCGCATAGAAGCTGCCCACCAGGTAGATGAAGCCGCCCGCATAGGGGTTGTTGCCAATCGCCGCGCACACCGAGGCGCCGTGGGGGTACTGCACCGAACAGCCCGCCATCTCCACGGCCTGCTGTGATTTTTGCGGATCGTCAAAGTCGATGGCGGCGTAGGGCAGCAGCAGCGGCGCCAGCGGCGTCACGCCCTGGCCCAGGTGGCTGGCGTTGAGCAAGGCCAGCTGGCCTGAAGGATGGCGCAGCCGCGCCATCACCTCGGCCTGGCTGCGCACAAAGCCGTGCTGGTAGGCCTGCCAGGCGCGCTCCTTCTCGTCCTTGAGCACCACCACGCTCAGCGCCACCGTGGCCAGGGCCAGCAGCACAAACACCCCGCGCACGAGGATGCGCAGGCGGAACGCGGGCAGGCCCAGCCGGGGCATTTCCAGACGCGATATTTCAAGTGCGGGGTGCAGTAGGCGTTTCACTCCATTCCTCTCGCGTGAAAATACCGCGCAGGGCGGTCAAAACTGGCGTAGCCCAGGCCAGGGCCGCCGCGCAAGGGCCGCCCCGCCGCGCTGGCGGCGTCCCCCTGCCCGCATTGCGCAGCAATGCGAGAGCGGGGGGAAGGCCCGCAGGGTCTCGGGGGGGTGTTCACCTTCCCGTCCAGCGGAAGCCGCGCATGGGCACGTTTTCAATGCCTTCAAAACCGGGGTCCACTTCACGCAGCGCCTCGCGGATGGTGCTCACATGCTTGCGCACGTTGTCGCGGTTGCGGCCGCTTTTCACCACCTCGAACAGTTCGTCATACGACACCACTTCGCCGCTGCGCTGGTGCAGCGTGGCCAGGATGCGCTGGGCCGTGAGCGGCAGGTTGATGCGCTCGCCGCGCCAGGTGGGGGTGCGCTGCCACAGCGGGTCCAGCACCAGCGCGTCGCCCACCGGGGCGGGGGCTGCGCCGACCGGGGCCTGCGCCTGCGTGGTGCGCAGGATATCGAGGAAGGTTTCGATGAAATCGGCCTCTTCAAACGTGGTTTTCTGCAGATAGTCCCACGCATCCAGCGCCTTCATAATGCTGCGGTAGATGGCCGCTGGCATGGCCGACACCACCAGCACCGGCGTGCCCTGGCGCAGTTTGTTGATGGCGTTGATGAGGGCCACGCCCGCATGGCGCTCGCGGCCCAGTTCGATGTCGAGCACCACCGCGTCGTAGTGCTCGCGGGCCAGCGCGGCCTCGGCCTCGTCGCGGGTGAACCACTGGTCGATCACGATGCCGCTCTTGGCGCTGCGTATCCATCCGGCCAACTGGTTGCTGGTGGGCAGGTCGTCTTCGATCACGGCAATGCGGGTCATGGGCAGGGCGGGCAGTGGAGGTGTGGGCGGATTATCCCGGCGCCCCGTTCCGGGCGGTGTGAGTTTTTCTTCCGGGGCCGGAAGGTTCGTGCGGGCGGTGTGAGCGCATTGGGGGCTGCGCCGCATTGTTGCTTCCGGGGTGGATCCGAACAATCGGTCCTCAATGAGCCAGCCATGACGGCGACTCAGACACCGACAACAACACCGAACCACACCGAGAGAGAAACACCATGAAAACCACCTGGAACCGCATCGTGCAGACCCTGAAGGGCCGTCGCTCTACCTCCTTGCCTGAAGCTGGCACTGAGCCCGTGCTGGACGTGGAATCGCAAGGCCTGATGGATGCCGAT
This sequence comes from Acidovorax kalamii, assembly GCF_002245625.1. Lineage (GTDB taxonomy): Bacteria > Pseudomonadota > Gammaproteobacteria > Burkholderiales > Burkholderiaceae_C > Acidovorax > Acidovorax kalamii. The sequence continues at coordinate 210,608 of NZ_NOIG01000009.1, read as the reverse complement.
GCCCCCCGCCTGAACTGGGCCTACCTGCTGCCCACCGCCCGCACCGTGCGCTGGCTGGCCGTTGGCACCGTGGTGGCCGCAGCCGGCCTGATGGTGGTCCGCAACCCGCCCGTGCAACACCTGGCGCAAGGCGACCTGGGGGTGCGCCTGAACCAGTTCACCGGTGCCGTGAGCCTGTGGCGCGATGGCAGCGTGTGGGTGGTGCCCGGCCTGCACACGGTGCGGGTGTTTACGCTGCGCGACCAGAGCTACCGCCCCGAAGCCATGCGCCAGGCCACGGGCAGCGCGCCGCTGCAATCGGTGGAAGGCCTGTCGCTGGGCCTGGACCTGAGCGTGCGCTATGCGCTGGACCCCAACTCGCCCGCCGTCAAGGCAGGCAACCTGCCCGACAACGTGGGCGCTGACATCGTCGAGCCCGCTGTGCAAGGCCTGGTCTACAAAGTGTTTGCCCGCTACACGGTGCGTGAAATTTTCTCGTCCAAACGTGCCGAGATCGCTCAGATCATCGAAACCGAACTGCGCGCCCGCCTGGCTGCGGATGGTGTGACGCTGCGCAGTCTGCAGATCGGCAAGGTGGATTTGCCCGCCGAGTACCGCCGGGGCATGGACAGTCTGCTGGCCGAAGAGCTGGCGTCCGAAAAAATGCGCTACACGCTGGAGCTGAAGGACAAGCGCGTGAAGGAAACCGAGCTGGACGCCAACGCTGAAAAGGTGCGCCGTGAAGTGGCCGCCGAAGCTGCCGCCCGCGAGCAGGTCATTGCCGCCAAGGCCCAGGAAGAGGCCATGAAGCATGTGCTGCCCTTCAAGCAGCGCCAGATCGAGCAGCGCCAGCTGGAGGCCGAAGCCGAACGCGTGGCCCGTGTGAAGGCCGCCGAAGGCGCCGCCCAGGCCCGCCGCATCGAAGCCAACGGCGAGGCCGACGCCCGCCAGAAATTGGCCGAAGCTGAGGCCTACCGCATGGACCGCGTGGGCAAGGTCAATGCCGAGCAAATGGCCCGCGAAGGCGCACTGGTGACCAAGCACCCGCTGCTCATCCAGAAGACGCTGGCCGACAAGCTGTCGGACAAGATCCAGGTCATCATCGCGCCCCCGCCCACCAATGGCGACTTCATCGGTGCCGCGCTGCTGGGCGGCAACCGCAACGCCCAGGCTGGTGCAGCCCCGGCTGCGGCTGTGGCCGACGATGCCACCACCACCCAAGCCGTGGAGCAATGAACATGAACGCCACCCTCGCCACCTTGCTGGCCGCCGTCGCCAGCGCCGCAGTGACCGTGGCGGCCGAGGCCGCCCCCCTACCTGCAACCAATGCCCAGGGCAGCGCCATCGTGGTGCAAGACCAGGCCAGCCTGCGCGCCGCCCCGCGCGACGGCGCCCAGCAGCAGGCCAGCCTGTGGCAGGGCGAAGTGCTGGAAGTGCGTGGCGAGCGCCTCGACTATTTGCAGGTGTGGGACCACAAGCGCGAGCGCGGTGGTTTCATCCGCGCCAGCGATGTGCGCCGCGTGGCCCTGACCGAGGCAGAAGGCCCCGCGCTGCTGGCTGTGATGCGCTTTGTGCAGGACACTCCGGGCGCCGAAGCGCTGGGCATTGGCCTCACAGCCGCCTACCTGCAGGCCGCACCCGCCAAGGCGCTGGCTGGCATGGAGGGTGCGCAGGCCTTCGATGCACTGGGCACCTTTGCCGACCGCCTTGCGCGCCGCGCCTCGGTGGCCGTGCCGGGCAAGGCCTCGGGCGTCACGCTATCGGCCCACCTGGATGTGGCCAACGGCTACGGCGTGCGCTTTGCCACCTACGAGGTCGAAGGCCGCATGCAGGTCTGCTATGAGGGCGAGGCCTTTCGCCGCCTGCTGGCCATGCCCGTGGCCGATGCCGAGCAGCGCGCCCGCGCCGCCCTGGCGCTGACCCGCCCTGAGTGCATCAACCCCGACCTGCCTGCACACGAGCGTGCCAAGGTCACCACCTGGCAGGCCGAGGTGCTGGAGCGCGTGGAGGTGGCCAATTTGCCCGGCTACCTGCGCAACCGCGTGCAAATGCGCCGCGCCAGCGTGTGGGGCGCCGCCGCCTTTCAGCAGGCACGCAAGAACGCTGCCGACCCAGCGGTGGCCGCTGCCGCTGCGCGTGCCCTGACGGAACTCAGCGGCGTGAGCAAGGCCGAGCTGCCCGACGAAGACCAGAGCGCCTACAACGACGCTGCCATGCGTGTGAGTGCTGTGCGTTGGGCCTTGGTGCCTGCTGCGGCCCCGGTGGCGGCTGCGGGCAACCGCCCCACGTTACTGACCGAGCCCGGCGCCCCTGGCGAAACCTGCGTGCTGCTGGTGGACGCGCAACACAGCGCCAAGGCCCCACTGCTGCGCCGCTGCACCTACGGCGTGGTGTGGGCCGCATCGGCCAGCACCAACCGCGAGGGCACGGCCGTGGCCCTGGCTGTGCAGCCCATGGAAGGCTGGCGCGAGCTGTGGGTGCTGCGCCAAACGGAAGGCGGCTGGCTGGCCGATGTGCTGCCGCCCGGCGCCGCGACGCCCGAGACCGGCGTGACCGAGTGGGCGGGCTGGGTACCCGGTGGCCAGCAGATGCTGGTGGCGCGCGAGGCCCGGGGCCAGGGCCGCTACCGCAAAAGTTTTGAGGTGGTGCGGCTGGACGGTCTGACCACCGAGCGCGTGACGGGCGATGTGGCAGCGCTGCCTTTGTTCCAGCGCTGGCAAGACCCGGCCTGGAAGCGGCAGACGCTGAGCCTGCGGTGAATGCGGGCTCGCGGAATAATCTGCTCATCCCCATCCACCACAAGGCACACCATGATCCTCGTTACCGGCCATGCCATCGCCCGCAAGGAAACCGAAGCCGCCGTTGAGCGCCTCGCTGTAGAGCATGTGCTGCGTTCCCGCGCGGAGCCGGGATGTGTGTCCCACGAAGTGAGCCGCGATGTGTTGCAGCCGCTGCGTTTCGTGTTTGTAGAGCGCTGGAGCGACATGGCGGCCCTGCAGGCCCACTTCCGGGTGGAGGCTTCGCGGAAGTTTGCGCACGCCATCACGGAGCTCTGCGAAGCCAGCCCGCAGATGACCATCTACCAGGCCGAAGCCCTCCACACGGGTTGACGAGAACGGTGGCCGTGCGTGCCGCCACCGGCCCCCGGGGGCGTTGGCGCCCTTACCATGACGGCATTCCAAACTTCTTCCTCGGCTGTTGTGAACTTCATTCCGCTTCCCCCGTCCTGTGTGGACGCTGCGATCATCGACCTGGACGGCACCATGGTGGACACGCTGGGCGACTTCAGCGAAGCGCTCAACCGCATGCTGCAGGACCTGGGCCTGTCGCCCATCGACGCGGGCTCCATCGAGTCCATGGTGGGCAAAGGCACCGAACATTTGCTGCGTTCGGTGCTAAAACATGTGCTTCCGCACTATGGTGCTGATGATGTTGCTATCAAAATTGAAGAGCTCTATCCTTCGGCCTGGGCCAGCTACCAGCGCCACTACCTTGCGATCAATGGCCAGTTTGCCGGGGTGTACAGCGGCGTGGAGGCCGGATTGCAAGCGCTGCGCGCCCGGGGGCTGCGCCTGGCCTGCCTGACCAACAAACCCACCAGTTTTGCGCTGCCTTTGCTTGAGTTGAAGGGGCTTGCCGGGTACTTTGAACACGTGTTTGGCGGCGATGCGTTCGAGCGCAAAAAGCCCGATCCGCTGCCGCTTCTCAAGACCTGCGAGGCCTTGGGCGTCAGCCCGGCGCGCACGCTGATGGTGGGCGACTCCAGCAATGATGCGCAGGCCGCGCGGGCGGCAGGCTGCCCTGTGGTGCTGGTCACCTACGGCTACAACCACGGCCAGCCGGTGCGGGCCGTGGATGCCGACGGGTTTGTGGATTCGCTGGCGCAGCTGGCCTGAGCTGTCCTCTTTCTTTCCTTCTTTTCTGTCAGGCCGTCAACTGGCGCGGCACCACGGCGCGGTAGTCCAGCCGCGATGCACTGGTGCCGCCACTGCGCGTGGGGGCGGCCATGGCATCGCCTTGGCGGGATGCGTGGGCTGACAGCCGGAAGACCGCCACCGCATCCACCAGCTGCCCCGCCTGGGTCTTGAGGCTGTCGGCCGCAGCGGCGCTTTGTTCCACCAGGGCAGCGTTCTGCTGCGTGGCCTGGTCCATCTGTGTGATGGCCTCGCCCACCTGGCTGACGCCCTGGCTCTGCTCGCTGCTGGCGGCGCTGATCTCGCCCATGATGTCGGTCACGCGGCGGATGGAGGCGACCACTTCGCTCATCGTGGCGCCCGCCTTGTCCACCAGGGCCGTGCCGCGCTCCACGCGTTCCACGCTGGTGCCGATCAGGCCCTTGATCTCTTTCGCCGCCTCGGCGCTGCGCTGGGCCAGGCTGCGCACCTCGCCCGCCACCACCGCAAAACCCCGGCCCTGTTCGCCCGCGCGGGCGGCTTCCACGGCCGCATTCAGCGCCAGGATGTTGGTCTGGAAGGCAATGCCGTCGATCACGCTGATGATGTCGGCAATCTTCTTGCTGCTGTCGTTGATACCCTTCATGGTGTCCACCACTTCGGCCACCACATCGCCGCCCTGCTGGGCGACGGTCGAAGCGCTCATGGCCAGCTGGTTGGCCTGGCGCGCGTTGTCGGCGTTCTGGCGCACGGTGGAGCCCAGTTGCTCCATCGACGCGGCCGTCTGCTGCAGCGCGCTGGCCTGTTGCTCTGTGCGGGCCGAGAGGTCGTTGTTGCCCGAGGCGATCTCGGTGCTGGCAGTGGCCACGCCTTCGGCGTTGTGGCGCACGTTGCCCACGATGGAAGCCAGGCGCGACTGCATGGTGGCCAGCGCCTGCAGCAGTTGCCCGGTTTCATCGTTGCCGTTGGTTTCGATGGGGTGGGTCAGGTCGCCGTCGGCGATGTTTTCTGCGGCTTCTTTGCCCAGCTGCACAGGGCGCACGATGGAGCGCGTGACGGTGAAGGCCAGCAGCGCACCCAGCGCCACGGCAACCAGCGTGCCCACGCCCAGCAGCACCTGGCTGGCCTTGGCCAATGCCGAGGTGTCGGCCTGGCTTTCGGCGAGCTGGGTGCCCATGGCGCGGCGCAGGTCATCCAGCGACTTCAGGTATTTGTCGGCCAGCGGGCGCAGGTCCTTGTCCACCATGGCGGGCACATTGGGTTCGCCGCCCCGGTGCAGTTCGCGGATTTCTGTGAGCTTGTCGTTGTAGGCCTGGCGGGCCGTGGCAATCGCGGCCAGCAGGCCCCGCGCCTGCTCGCCCTGCACCAGGGCCTCGATGCGTTTGACCTTGGCCTCCATGCCCATGGCGGTGGCCTGGGTGTCGGCCGTGAGCTTGTCCATGTAATCGCGGTCGATGGCCTTGAGGAAGGCCTCGGTGCGCACCCAGTTCAGGCGGATGTCCGAGGCCCAGTCTTCCACCAGCGTCTGCTGCTCGATCTCGTGGGTGGCCACACGTTCGCTGGCGCTTTGCAGGCTGGCAATGCGCCACATGCCGGTGGCCGCGATGAGGGTGGTGATGAGCAGAATGGCGCCAAAGGATGCGCCCAGGCGCAGGCCGACGGAGAGGTTGCTGAGTTTCATGGTCATGTCAGGCGCGGGAGGGGCTTGGGGCAAGGGGCGAGGGCGATTCAGCCCACGTTTTGCAAGCCGGTGCTGGCGGCTGCGCTGCGGTGGGCAGAAAAGGAGAAATGAAGGGCGGGCTGCGAGAAAAAAGAGGTTTGCGGACAGGTCTCAGCGTACGCCCCGGCCCGGCTGGCTGGTGTCGGGCGGGTGACAGCCAGGAGGCCGCAGACCTGGGGGTTTGTCCGTAGCTGGGTGTCCTGGCGGGGGTACTGGGCGTGCTTTATGCGGGTTTGCCCAGCAGGGCGTCCTTGAGCTTCCAGTCGGCGGGCGTGTTGCCCAGCCAGATGCCCATCAGCGCGTTGAAGAACTCCGGCTCCTTGAAAGGCTCACCCTGTGGCTTGCCCTTGACGGTGATCACCGTGCCCGTGCCGGGAATCCAGTCGATCTGGAACTGGTCACCTGCGACGAGCTTCTTGTGGTCCGAGAAGATCTGGCTCATGCGCATCACGCCGGGGATCAGCTTGGAAAATGCCGCGCGGTCCATGTTGTCCTCCATGCCGCGCGAAAACAGCTTGCCCAGCTCGGTGGAGTCGATCTCGCGCAGCATGGTGATGCTCATGCGCTTGGGGCCCTTGAGGGCCGCGATGTCCTGGGGCGTGTGCGCCTTCTTCTCCAGGTACAGCCCCGCCGTGTAGACCTTGAACACGGCCTTGTAGCGCACGCCCGCGCCGTTGAGCTGCAGGGTGCTGCCACTCAGGCTGGCGGTCTCTTCGTATTTCACATCGGACACGGTGATGGGCTGGGCGGCAGCGGTGGCCGCCAGCAGGCAGGCTCCGGCCACCAAAGCGCATCGCTGGAGAAAGTTCATGCACAGCTCCTAAAAAAGAACGGTCGTTCGTTTCTAATTGTTGCAGCGCTCCCTGCCGCCCGCAACAGGGTTTTCGAGCGGTTGTGCGATCTCGGCCTTGCGGCCCGTCAAATCGGGCCGCCAAAAAAGCTTTGCTACACTTTGGCCCATGTTCATTCACCACGTGTTCATCACAGGTTGCAGCGACCGGGGAGCCTGGCCCTGGCGTCAGCCTGTCGCTTTGAACGCCTGATGGCACCTGGGCCGACGTCGCCCCAGCGTGCACCCGTGGCCTCCACCCCGACGCGGTGAGGCCGATTGAATGGACCGCAGCGCCCCTTTCTACTGCACAGGGACACGCGCTGCGACAGCTGGGAGCTCTCCCCGTGATCACAGAACTTGAATTCAAAAGCCTGGCCAGCGAAGGCTACAACCGCATCCCGCTCATGGTCGAGGCCTTTGCGGACCTGGAAACCCCGCTCTCGCTCTACCTCAAGCTGGCGCACACCAAGGACGGCGGCAAGCACAGCTTCCTGCTCGAATCCGTGGTGGGCGGCGAGCGCTTCGGGCGCTACAGCTTCATTGGCCTGCCTGCGCGCACGCTGCTGCGGGCCAGCGGCTTTGGGGCGCAGGCCAAAACCGAGGTCGTGACGGACGGCCAGGTGGTCGAGACCGCCCAGGGCAATCCGCTCGACTTCATCGCCGATTACCAAAAGCGTTTCAAGGTGGCCCTGCGCCCCGGCCTGCCGCGTTTTTGCGGCGGCCTGGCGGGCTACTTTGGCTATGACGCGGTGCGCTACATCGAGAAAAAGCTCGAAACCACCTGCCCGCCAGACACCCTGGGCTGCCCCGACATCCTGCTGCTGCAGTGCGAGGAGCTGGCGGTCATCGACAACCTCTCGGGCAAGCTCTACCTCATCGTGTATGCCGACCCGGCCCAGCCCGAGGCCTACACCCGCGCCAAGAAGCGCCTGCGCGAGCTGAAAGAGCAGCTCAAGTATTCGGTAAGCGCCCCCGTTGTGAAGGCCACCGAAAGCCACCCCGCCCAGCGCGACTTTGCCAAGGCCGACTATCTGGCTGCCGTGCACCGCGCCAAGGAGCTGATCGCCGCCGGTGACTTCATGCAGGTGCAGGTGGGCCAGCGCATCCACAAGCGCTACACCGAGTCGCCCCTGTCGCTGTACCGCGCGCTGCGTTCGCTGAACCCCTCGCCGTACATGTACTTCTACGACTTCGGCGACTTCCATGTGGTGGGCGCGAGCCCCGAGATCCTGGTGCGCCAGGAGAAAACCGACGAAGGTACCAAGGTCACCATCCGCCCCCTGGCGGGCACCCGCCCGCGCGGTGCTACGCCCGAGAAGGACAAGGCCACCGAGGTCGAGCTCATCAACGACCCCAAGGAGCGTGCCGAGCACGTGATGCTGATCGACCTGGCGCGCAACGACATCGGCCGCATCGCCAAGACCGGCACCGTGAAGGTGACCGAAGCCTTCGCGGTGGAGCGCTACAGCCACGTGATGCACATCGTGAGCAACGTGGAAGGCATCTTGAACGATGGCATGACCAGCATGGACGTGCTCAAGGCCACCTTCCCCGCAGGCACGCTGACGGGCGCGCCCAAGGTGCACGCGATGGAGCTCATCGACCAGCTGGAGCCCACCAAGCGCGGTCTGTATGGTGGCGCCTGTGGCTACCTGAGCTACGCGGGGGACATGGACGTGGCCATTGCCATCCGCACCGGCATCATCAAGAACGGCACGCTCTATGTGCAGGCCGCCGCGGGTGTGGTGGCCGATTCGGTGCCTGAACTGGAGTGGAAAGAAACCGAACACAAGGCCCGCGCGCTGCTGCGCGCCGCCGAGTTGGTCGAGGAGGGGCTGGAATGACATCCTCTGAAACCAAGGCAATTGCCAGAGTGAAGGACTGCACCACCATGCAGGACGTGCGCCGCGAAGTGAATGCTCTGGACGATGTGCTCGTGCCCCTGCTGGTCGAGCGCGTGGGCTACATGACCCAGGCCGCGCGCATCAAGCAAGGCGCAGAGCAGGTGCGCGATGAAGCGCGCATCCAGGCCATCGTGGACCGGGTGCGCGAGCGTGCAGCTGCCGAAGGCGGCGATGCCGACGTGATGGAAGCCATCTACCGCAGCCTCATGGAGGCCTGCATTGCCTATGAACACCGCGAGTTCGCCCGCCTGCGCGAGCCCGCCACTGCCGGGAGCGCCGCATGACAAAACTCTTGATGGTCGATAACTACGACAGCTTCACCTACAACATCGTCCAGTACTTTGGTGAATTGGGCGCCGAGGTGGAGGTGTTCCGCAACGACGAGATCACCGTGGCCGAGATCGAGGCGCGCCTGAATGCCGGGCAACTCGACCGCCTGGTCATCTCGCCCGGCCCGTGCTCGCCCGCCGAGGCCGGCATCTCGGTTGCCGCGATCCAGCACTTTGCAGGCAAGCTGCCCATCCTGGGTGTGTGCCTGGGGCATCAGAGCATTGGCGCAGCATTCGGCGGCAACATCATCCGCGCGCAGGAGCTGATGCACGGCAAGACCAGCGTCATCACCACCACACAAAACGGCGTGTTCGCGGGGTTGCCGGAGAAGTTCACTGTCAACCGCTACCACTCCCTGGCCATCGAGCGCGCCACCTGCCCCGAGGTGCTGGAGGTGACGGCCTGGACCGACGACGGCGAGATCATGGGCGTGCGCCACAAGACACTGCCCATCGAAGGCGTGCAGTTCCACCCCGAAAGCATCCTCACCGAACACGGCCACGCCATGCTCAAGAACTTTCTGGAGCAGCGCGCATGACGGCCTCTCAGGGCCTGGCCCAGCTCTTTCAGTACAAGCGGTGGGCCAACCAGGAACTGCTGGCACTGGGCGCGGCATCGCAGGGCGCATTGCCTGCCGACGACTACCGGCTGTTTGTGCGCATCCTGAACCACACCTACGTCGTGGACCGCATCTTTGCCAGCCACCTGCAGGGCCTGCCCCAGACCACCTACCGGGCCACCAACACCGATGCAACGCCGGAGCTGGCCACCCTGAGCGATGCCGTGCGCGCGTCGGACGACTGGTATGTGCAGTACGTGGGCGGGCTGGATGATGCGCAGCTGGCCGAACCGGTGGCGTTCCGCTTCACCGACGGCGACACGGGGCGCATGTCGCGCAGCGAGATCCTGAACCACCTCGTCGTGCATGGCACCTACCACCGGGGGGCGGCGGGGCGCATCCTGGCCGCGCATGCGGTGCAGCCCCCGCGCGACTCGCTGACGACCTTCCTGCACCGCCTGGAACCTGACCGACGCTGGTAGACACACCCATGCCCGAACTTCATCAACTGCTCATGTTCATCGCGGCCGGCTGGCTGCTCAATCTCACGCCCGGGCCCGATGTGCTCTACATCGTGACCAACGCGCTGCGCTCCGGCACACGCGCGGGTATCGTGGCGGGGCTGGGCATCACGGCCGGGTGTTTTGTGCACATCTTTGCGGCCGCCGTGGGCGTGGGCGCGCTGCTGGCCACCTCGGCCACGGCGTTCACGGTGCTCAAGTGGATCGGCGCGGCCTACCTGATGTGGATGGGCATGCGCATGCTGCTGTCCAAGCCTGGTGCTGATGGTGGCAACACGGCCGCGCTGGCGGCTGCGCAGGCGGCCCCTGCGCCGCACACGCCGCTTCGCAAAGTGTTCCTCGGCGGCTTCTGGACCAATGTGCTCAACCCCAAGGTCGCCATCTTCTTCCTGGCCTTTGTGCCGCAGTTCATCGCGCCGGGCACCGACAACAAGGCGCTGGCCTTTGTGCTGCTGGGCGTGCTGTTCAACATCAATGCCATCCCTGTCAACATGGGCTGGGCGCTGGCTGCGTCGTGGATGGCGCGCCGTGCCACGGCCATCCAGCGTGGCATGCACTGGCTGGACCGCGTGGCGGGCGCCATGTTCATCGGCTTCGGACTCAAGCTGGCCTTTACTGATCAACCGGCGGCCTGACCGCCACCCCAGGAGACACCGTCATGCCCATCACCCCCCAGGAAGCGCTGCAGCGCACCATCGAACACCGCGAAATCTTCCACGATGAGATGCTGCACCTGATGCGGCTCATCATGAAAGGCGAGCTCTCGCCCCTCATGACAGCGGCCATCATCACCGGCCTGCGCGTAAAGAAGGAAACCATCGGCGAAATCACCGCCGCAGCCCAGGTAATGCGCGAGTTCTCCACCAAGGTCCACGTGCCCGACAGCACGCACTTGGTGGACATCGTGGGCACGGGCGGGGATGGTGCCAACACCTTCAACATCTCCACCTGCTCGATGTTTGTGGCCGCCGCCGCAGGCGCCAAGGTCAGCAAACACGGCGGGCGCGGCGTGTCGAGCAAAAGCGGCAGCGCCGACGTGATGGAAGCCCTGGGCATCCATATCAACCTCAAACCCGAGCAGATCGCCCAGTGCATTGCTGAAGTCGGCATCGGCTTCATGTTCGCGCCCAACCACCACCCCGCCATGAAGAACGTGGCCCCGGTGCGCAAGGAACTGGGCGTGCGCACCATCTTCAACATCCTGGGCCCGCTGACCAACCCGGCCGGCGCCCCCAACATCCTGATGGGCGTGTTCCACCCCGACCTCGTGGGCATCCAGGTGCGTGCGCTGCAGCGCCTGGGCGCCGAGCACGCCCTGGTGGTCTATGGCCGCGACGGCATGGACGAAGTGAGCCTGGGTGCCGCCACGCTGGTGGGCGAGCTGAAAAACGGCCAGATCACCGAATACGAAATCCACCCCGAGGACTTCGGCCTGTCCATGGCCAGCAACCGCGCGCTCAAGGTCGAAACGCCCGAGCAGTCGCGCGAGATGCTGATCGGCGTGCTCAAGGGCGAGCCCGGGGCCGCACAAGACATCGTCTGCCTGAACGCCGGTGTGGCGCTGTATGCGGCCAATGTGGTCGATTCGGTGCCCGCAGGGCTGGCCAAGGCGCGTGCCGCCATCGCATCGGGCGCGGCGCTGGCCAAGCTGGAGCAGATGGTCACGCGCACGCACGCGCTGGCCGGCGCTGCCGCGTGACCCCAACAACCAACCAGGTTTTCCCATGAGTGACATCCTCAACAAGATCGTGGCCGTCAAGCACGAAGAAGTGGCCGCCGCCAAAAAGCGCCTGCCTTTTGACGCCATGCGCGCCGATGCCGAGAGCCGCGTGCTCACGCGCGACTTTGAAGGCGCGCTGCGCGCCAAGATCGCCAAGGGCCAGGCGGCCGTGATTGCCGAGGTCAAGAAGGCCAGCCCCAGCAAGGGCGTGCTGCGTGCCAACTTCGAGCCCGCAGACATCGCCCAGAGCTACATGGAAGGCGACGGCAAGGTCAGCGCAGCCTGCCTGTCGGTGCTGACCGACCGGCAGTTCTTTCAGGGCCAGCCCGACTACCTCAAGCAGGCCCGCGCCAGCACCTTGCTGCCGGTGCTGCGCAAGGATTTCATGGTCGATGCGTACCAGATCTACGAATCGCGGGCCATGGGCGCCGATGCCATCCTGCTGATCGCCGCCTGCCTGGATGACGCGCAGATGGCCGACTTCGAGGCCATTGCCCGCAGCCTGGACATGGCCGTGCTGGTGGAGGTGCATGACCGCGCCGAACTGGAGCGCGCGCTCAAGCTCAAGACCCCGCTGGTGGGCATCAACAACCGCAACCTGCGCACGTTTGAAGTCACGCTGGACACCACCCTGGGCATGCTCAAGGATGTGCCTGCGGACCGCTTGCTGGTGACCGAGTCGGGCATCCTCAAGCCTGCCGATGTGAAGACCATGCGCGATGCGGGCGTGCACGCCTTCCTGGTGGGCGAGGCCTTCATGCGCGCTGATGATCCGGGCCTCGCCCTGGCCAAGCTGTTTGCGTGAGTGTGTCGAATACTATTGTTTTGATAGCTGCTTGCGCTTTCCTGTAGCGCGCAGAAGGCCATTTTGACCATGAATTCACCCGTGCAGACATCCACCCAGCTCCAGAGTGCGGACCCGGCCCACTGGCCCGTGGCGCCCGGCTGGCAGCCCCTGGTGGACGCCTTCTTTGCGGGCGAGCGGGGCCAGGCGCTGCAGGCGTTTCTGCAATCGCGGCTTGCCGCCGGTGCGGTGATTTTCCCGCCCCAGCCGCTGCGTGCGCTGGAGCTGACGCCGCCCGACGCCGTGCGTGTGGTCATCCTGGGCCAGGACCCGTACCACGGCCGGGGCCAGGCCGAGGGGCTGGCGTTTTCTGTGGCGCCCGGCGTGCGCCTGCCGCCCTCGCTGCAGAACATCTTCAAGGAAATGCAGCGCGACCTGGGCGTTCCGTTCCCGCCCTTTCCCACGCCGGGCGGCAGCCTGGTGAAGTGGGCCCAGAACGGCGTGCTGCTGCTCAACACCGGCCTCACGGTGGAAGAGGGCCAACCCGCCAGCCACGCAGGCAAAGGCTGGGAGGCACTGACCGATGCCGTGATCCGCCATGTGGCCGAAGGCCCGCGCCCGGTGGTGTTCATGCTCTGGGGCTCGCACGCGCAGTCCAAGCGCGCCTTCATCCCGCAGGACCGGGGGCATCTGGTGCTCACCTCCAACCACCCTTCGCCCCTGTCGGCACTGCGCCCGCCCGTGCCCTTCATCGGTAACGGGCACTTTGGCAAGGCGCGCGCGTTCCGCGAGCAGCACGGCTACTGAGCCGTTGCTGGGCGGCTGCCCCAGGGGCATGGGCCGCCGGTTTCAGACCCTTCGGGCGCGGTTTTGGGCGGGTGACTCGCCGTAGCGCTCACGGTAGAACGCCGAAAAGCTGCTCGCGCTGGCAAACCCGCAATCCATGGCAATCTGCGCGATGCTGTCCGCGCTGTCCTGAAGCAGGCGCTGGCGCGCCGTCGCCAGCCGCTGGTCGCGCAGCCACTGCATGGGGGACTGCCCGAACCGGTGCTGAAACGCATACTGCAGCGCCCGGACCGACAGGCAGCCCAGCTGGGCCAGCTCGCTGAGGGTGAAGCGCGCCCCAGGCTCGGCCAGCATCGCATCGCACACCTTGTCCACGGCCAGGCGTTCCCGCAGGCTGCCGGGCCGGGGCGGGCGGGACTCGGCGGTCAGCCAGTCGGGCCGGAACAGCAGTACCAGCTGGCGGTGGACAAAATCCTGGAAACCCAGCCGGTGCAGCAAATCCGGCTGGTCCAGATGGAGATGGATGGTGGCCCCGATGTGCCGCGCCAGGGCCTCCAGAGAAGGACCCATCTGCGAGGTCAGGAGGCGGACGCGCCCGTGGTCCAGGTTGACCGGGCTCCCCGCTTCCAGTCCCCGCAGTGCGCGCGCTGCCATGTGCAGTCCCTGGGGGTCCAGCTGCAGCATGAGCACGTTCTGGCCCTGGCCAACGGCTTCCTGAGGGCCGGAGCCTGCCGGAATGAACACGCAGCGGGGGCCAGTCAAATCCAGCTTCTGGTTCTGCACCCGCAACTCGTTGTGGCCTTCCAGCTTGAAGGACACGGAGGCGCGCGTGTTGTCTGCCACCGCCACACGCAGCGACGTGAACGAGGCGGCAATGGCAGACATGCCGGGCAGCACCACAGAGGCCGATTGGCCCGCAAAGGCGTTGTCCCGTGGCTGGGCATCGCAATCCTGGAGCTTGGGCCACAGGGGCAGGACCGATTCTCCGAACGCTGCGGGGGCGGAGAAGGTGGCGCAACGGTCGTTGCCGAACAGCAAAGGGGACGGGGCGGACGTGGGGTTCAGAGCGTGATACCGCTGAAGGCAGGAAGAGAGAAACCGGAGATGGCCGGGTGTGAGCCCTGGGGTCTGCAGGGAGTTTCCGAGTGGCGCAGTGTACAAGCAGCTCAAGCTGTCAATAGCTGTCAAAAAAACGCCTGAAGGTTACTTTTGCGTTAAACATGCAGACAACTGCGCGAATCGTGTAGACGGCGGCCGGGCCCCATCCGGACAATCCCGCCGAGTCGGGGGGAGGTCTGCGGGCCCGGCGGCGCAAGCTGCCGCCGGGTGGCTGTGGCGCGATGCATCCACGGTGTCTTGCCATCGACAAGAACACAGCAAAGGAAACGGCATCGTGGAATGGTTCAAGAAGCTTCCGGTGGGGAGCAAGCTGATTGGCGGGTTTCTCGCCGTTGCCGCCGTAGGGGCGGTGATCGGGATCAACGGTATCCAGAAATCGTCCCAGATCAACGATCTGGCCCAGCTGATGTATGAGCGCGAGATCGCGGGCATGCTGCATGCCACCGAAGCCAACATCAACCTTGTGGCTGCCGGAAGGGCCATGCGCAGCGCGCTGCTGTCTGTGTCGGAACAAGAGAGGGCCACCCACCTGCAGGCCGCCAGCCAGAGCGTGTCGCAGGCGACGGGAGAACTGGATAGCTCGGCACAGTTCTTCGTTTCCGACGGCGGAAAGGCGCTGGCGCGCGATGCGGCTGCGGCGCTGCGCGACTACGCAGCCGGGCTTGACCAGGTCGCAGAGCTGCTCAAGGAGGAGGAACTGGCCAATGTCCGTGCCTCCACCGACAAGATGCGCGCGGTGCGCCCCTTGGCCGACAAGGCGGACGACCTGCTGGGCAAGCTGGTCGAGCGCAAGCGCGGCGATGCCAAGGCACTCAACGACGAAACGGACACTATCTACAGCCGCATCCGCGTGCTGCTGATTTCCCTGACGGCCGGTGGTGCCCTGGTGGGGCTCGCAATTGGTGTGGCCCTGACCCGCAGCCTCACACGCGCGCTGGGCGGAGAGCCGGCCGCCGTGGCGCAGGCCGCCAACGCCATCGCTGCCGGGGATTTGTCCCTGCCCATCGATACCTCGCGCGCCCGGGCGGGCAGTGTGGTGGCCGCAATGCATGACATGCAGCGCGCGCTGCGCAGCGTGGTGGGCACGGTGCGTGAGGCCAGCGACAGCATTGCCACGGGCGCCGGGCAGATATCAGTGGGCAATGCCGACCTGTCCCAGCGCACCGAGGAGCAGGCCAGCAACCTGGAGGAGACGGCGGCCTCGATGGAAGAGCTGACCAGCACCGTGCAAAGCAGTGCCGACGTCTCGCGCCAGGCGGTTGAGCTGGCACGCAGCGCTAGCGCGGCGGCCCACGATGGCGGCCGCGTGGTGGGGCAGGTGGTGGCCACGATGGCCGAGATCAACACATCCTCCCAGCGCATCTCCGACATCATCGGCGTGATCGATGGCATCGCCTTCCAGACCAACATCCTGGCGCTGAACGCGGCGGTGGAGGCGGCGCGTGCGGGCGAACAGGGCCGTGGTTTTGCCGTGGTGGCCAGCGAGGTGCGCAGCCTGGCCCAGCGCAGTGCCGCAGCGGCCAAAGAAATCAAGGGCCTGATCGAGGACAGCGTGGGCCGGGTGGAAAAAGGCAGCGAGCTGGTCAACGACGCCGGCCAGGTCATGGACACCCTGGTGGCCCAGGTGCGCAGCGTGGCGGACCTAATTGGCGACATCACCACCGCCACGCAGGAGCAGACCGCAGGCATCAGCCAGATCAACGAAGCCGTGACCCAGCTGGACACGGTGACCCAGCAGAACGCCGCCCTGGTGGAAGAGGCGGCGGCCGCCGCCGACAGCCTGAACCACCAGGCCCAGCAACTGGTGCAGGCCGTGGCCGTGTTTCGCCTGGGGCCGGATGCACAGCAACCCGCCCCCGCCCCTGCCACCGGTCATGCTGTGCCCGGGGCGTCGCAGCGGCTGGCCCCGGCACTGCCCCGCGCGGCGCAGAGGGCGGCACCGGGCGCTGATGGCCCCTGGAAGCGGTTCTGATCAACCCTGTGCAGTGGCATGTGCTGAACCCCACCGGGTTCCCCATGCCAGGTAGGTAGCAATGGACAGTGCCGATGTGTTGAAAAGGATTCCGGTCGATCAGGCGATACCGGGCATGTTTGTCCACGCGCTGGATGCGTCGTGGATGGCCCACCCGTTCTGGCGCAGCCGGTTTGCGCTGCAGGGCGAAGGCGACGTGCTGGCCCTGCGCAGCAGTGGCGTGGCGCATTGCTGGATTGACACCTCGCGCGGCGCGGATGTGGCTGCCGGGTCTGCATCTTTGCGTGAGGGCGGTGCGGACACCCCGGCGGACCCGCCAGCCGCCCCTGCCACGGAGTCTTCATCGCGGCAGCCCCGCATCCCGGCCCTGGGCGATTCTGTGGCCCCGCTCCACCGCGCCGAACGGCTGGCAGTGAAGGCGCGCGAGGTGGTCCGGGCACTGTTCTGCCAGGCCCGCGCGGGGCAGGCGATATCCTTGGACGACAGCCTGGCCATCGTGGATGAGCTGACGGCTGCGGTGGCGACGCAGCCCGGAGCGCTGATCGGGCTGGTGCGACTCAAAAGCAAGGATAACTACACCTTCGCGCATTCTGTGGCGGTGTGCACCTTGATGATTGCGCTGGCGCGCCAACTGGGTTTGGCGCCCTACCAGGTGCGGGATGCGGGCATGTGCGGGTTGCTGCACGACGTGGGCAAGCTGCGGGTGCCGGGCCACATCCTGCACAAGCCAGGCAAGCTCACGCCCGAGGAGTTCGGGGTGATGCGAATGCACCCGCAGCATGGTGTTGAGATCCTGAGCCGTGGCGGCCAGGTGCCGGACTCCGTGATCGACGTCTGTCTTCATCACCACGAAAAGATGGACGGCAGCGGCTATCCGCATGGCTTGCCACAGGGACAGATCAGCCTGCTGGCTATATGACGCGGTGACTTCCGAGCGGGCCTACAAGAGCGCCTGGGACCCGGCCATGGCCTTGGCGCGGATGGCACAGTGGGAGGGGCATTTCGACCCGTCGATCCTGCATGCCTTCGTGCGGGTGGTGGGTATCTACCCGGTGGGGTCGCTGGTGCGCCTGGCGTCGGGCCGGCTCGCCGTGGTGGTGGAGCACAACCCCGAGGCACTGACCGCGCCCCAGGTGCGCGTGTTCTTTTCACTGCGCTCCGGCTCGCACATCGAGCAGCGGGTGCTGGACCTGTCCCGCCCCGGCGAGGCGGACCACATCGTCGCGCGGGAGGACCCGCACACCCACGGATTCACGCGGCTGGCCCACCTCTGGCAGCCTCAGTGACGGGCGTGGCTGAGCCAGGCAGCTGTTCCTTGAGCAGTTCCAGAAACGCCTGCGCCGCCACCGGCAGGCTGCGCCCGGCCAGGGTCTGGATCTCGATGTCGCGCAGGTCCATGCCTGGGTCGCTGATGGGCAGGGCCACGATGGCGCCTTCGGCCACCAGGTGGCGCACGGCGATCTCGCTGGCCACGGACAGCCCGCCGCCCAGCTGTACAAAGTTGACCACCGTCTTGGCGTGGTTGCTGATGAGCACCGCCGAGAGCTGCAGGCCCTGGCGGCTGCAGACGATGTCGATCATCTGGCGCACCGTGGTTTCGGCCGGGGGAAGCGCCAGCGGGTATTCGGCCATTTGCGCCAGCGTGACGCTGCCAGCGCCCGCCAGCGGGTGGCCGGGCGGGAGCAGGGCCAGCACGGGCGCGGTCTGGCGGTAGGCCACCTCGATGTCCTTGTGGGGCGACCGGCTGAAGCACAGGCCGATGTCGGCCGCGCCGCTGCGCACCGCGTCGGGCACCTGGGCGGTGGGCAGCGCGATCACGCTGAACTGAATGCCGGTGTGGGTGCGCTGAAACTCCACACACAGACGCGGCACCAGTTCGTTGGCGAACGCATCGGAGGTGGCCAGCCGCACCTGCCCGGCGCGCAGGCCCTGCAGTGCGCCGATCTCGCCCAGGGCGCGCTCGGCGTCCAGCACCGTGCGGCGCGCATGCACGGCCAGGATCTCGCCCGCCGCCGTGAGCACCATGCCGCGCGGGTGGCGCTCGAACAGCGGCGTGCCCAGCTGCGCCTCCAGCCCCGCAATCTGGCGGCTCAGCGCCGAGGCGGCCACATGCAGGCGAGCCGACGCTTCGGTGAGCGATCCGCTCTGCGCCACTTCCAGAAAGTAGCGCAGCGTGGTGTCTTGCAGCAGGTGGGCGCGCATCGGGGGCGGGTTCTTCAAACGAGGCCGCAGTATGCGCCGGTTTGCCGCCGTGGCAAAGCAGTTTGCCGAAATGCTGGTGGTCAAGCAAGGCACAGCTTCCTAAGATGGCCCACTCTTTGTGTGTGTGTCTTGTTCAACTTCTTGGCTGGAGTGCTGCGTATGCGTCTACTTTCCTGGGGCCGTGGTGTCTGGGGCCTGGCCGGCCTGTTGGTGGTGTCGGCGGCGGCGCATGCGCAAGCCAATTGGCCGGATCGACCCGTGCGGGTGATCGTGCCCTTCCCGGCCAGCGGCGCGACCGACCTGGTGGCCCGCACCGTCACCCAGCGTGTGGCGGCCGACCTGGGCCAGCAGCTGGTGGTGGACAACAAGCCCGGCGCGGGCGGCACCCTGGGCACCGCCGAGGCGGCCAAGGCCGCACCCGATGGCTACACCCTGCTGCTGACCACGAGCAGCACCCACGCCATCTCGCCCCATCTCATGCCCAAGCTGGCCTACGACCCGCGCAAGGACTTTGTGCCCGTGGCCCATGTGGCCGACGCGCCCAGCGTGCTGCTGGTCACCAACTCGCTGCCCGCCAAGACCGTGGGCGAGCTGATTGCGTATGCCAAGGCCCACCCCGGCAAGCTCAACTACGCCACCAGTGGCAACGGCACCATCGTGCACCTGAACACTGCGGCCTTCAGCGCCCAGGCGGGTGTGGACATGACCCACATCCCCTACAAGGGCACGGCGCTGGCCATCCCCGACCTGATTGCCGGGCAGACGCATGTGCTGTTTGACTCGCTGCCTACGGGCATGCCCCACGCCAAAGCCGGGCGCCTGCGCGCGCTGGCCGTGACCAGCGAAAAGCGCAGCACCCTGGCGCCCGAGCTGCCCACGCTGGCCGAATCCGGCCTGCCCGGTTATTCGTCGGTGACCTGGTTTGGTGTGTACCTGCCTGCAGGCGCTCCGCCTGCGCTGGTCGAGAAAGTGCACAAGGCCTTTGCCAAGGCCGTGCAGGCGCCTGAAGTGGCCGAGAGCCTGGCCAAGCTGGGCGTGGAGCCCGCCGCGCCGCGCACGCCCGCGCAGTTTGGCGCCATGGTGCAGGCGGACAGCAACCGCTGGGCCACCGTGATCCGGCAGCACAAGATTTCGGTGGATTGATTGCCCCCTGTGTTGCCTTTGGCGCCTTCCCCCGAGGGGGACGACGCCCTCGGTGCGGGGCGGCCCTTCCTTGGCGCCTCTCGCCTTGCGCCGCGCCAGTTTCACGCACCGCGACACCTTGCTAGCAACAGAGTCAGAACGCTATGAACACCCCATCCCTCGACTGGTCCCTTCCTTACGCCTCCCACCGCAGCGCGGTCATGGGGCGCAACGTGGTCTCCACCTCGCAGCCGCTGGCGGCGCAGGCGGGCCTGCGCATGCTGCTAGCGGGTGGCAACGCGGTGGACGCCGCCATTGCCGCCGCCATGGCGCTCACGGTGGTGGAGCCCACGGGCTGTGGCCTGGGCAGCGACGGGTTTGCCATCGTTTGGGACGGCAAGGAACTGCACGGCCTGAACGCCTCCGGCCGCTCGCCTGCGGCGTGGACGCCTGAATACTTCGAAAAATTGGGTGGCATCCCCGAGACGGGCTGGAACGCCGTCACCGTGCCGGGTGCCGTGTCGGCCTGGGTGGCGCTGTCCAAGCGCCTGGGCAAGCTGCCGTTTGCGCAGCTGGCGCAGCCCGCCATCGACTATGCGCGCAACGGCTTTCCGGTGTCGCCCACCATCGCCCACCTGTGGGCGCTGGGCGCGACCAAGCTGGGCACGCAACCGGGTTTTGCCGAGTGCTTCATGCCCGAGTACCTGGGCGGCCGCGTGCCCCGGGCGGGCGAGGTCTTCCGCAGCGAAGCCCACGCGCGCACGCTGGAGCTGATTGCCGAGACCGAGGGCGAGGCCTTCTACCGGGGTGTGATTGCCGAGCGCATTGCAGCCCATTCCCAAGCCAATGGTGGCGCGATGACGCTGGCCGACCTGGCCGCGCACCAGGCGGACTGGGTGGGCACCATCCACCAGCGGTTTGGCGATTCGGTGATCCACGAGATCCCGCCCAACGGCCAGGGCATTGCCGCGCTGATGGCGCTGGGCATGCTGGACGCACATGGCATTGGCAAGCATCCGCTCGACAGCGTGGAGACCGTGCACGCCAGCATCGAGGCCATGAAGCTCGCGCTGGCCGACCTGCACCAGTACAACGCCGACATCGACGCCATGCAGGCCGTGGCGCCCCAGCACCTGCTGGACGCGACCTACCTCGCAGGCCGCGCCCAGCTCATCGACCCCGAGCGCGCAGGCGACCCCGGCCACGGCGCGCCGCGCCCCGGCGGCACGGTGTACCTGGCGGCGGCCGACGCGTCCGGCATGATGGTTTCGTTCATCCAGTCCAACTACATGGGCTTTGGCTCGGGCGTGGTGGTGCCGGGCACCGGCATCAGCCTGCAGAACCGGGGCCATGGCTTCAACCTGATCCCGGGCCACGCCAACCAGGTGGCACCGCGCAAGCGCCCCTCGCACACCATCATCCCGGCCTTTGCCATGCATGCCGACGGCACGCCGCAGATGGCGTTTGGCGTGATGGGCGGCCCCATGCAAAGCCAGGGCCACACGCAGATGGCGCTGCGCGTGCTGCGCTACGGCCAGAACCCGCAGGCGGCGGCCGACGCACCCCGTTGGCGCGTGACGGGCGGCAAGGGCGTGGCCGTGGAGCCAGGCTTTGACCCCGCCGTGGTCGCCGCGCTGCGCGCGCGCGGGCACGAGGTGACGGTGGAAGAGGGCAATGGCGTGTTCGCCTTTGGCGGCGCGCAGCTGGTGCTGAAGAACGGCAACAGCTACATCGCAGGCTCCGACCCGCGCAAGGACGGGCACGCCGTGGCGTATTGAGCTAGATGCTATAAAAACAGGGGCTATTAGCGCTTTGTGGTCGCGCGCAGAGCCCTGTTTTTGTTTGGAAAAGTGGCGCCTACCGTGTCTCGCGAACGGTCAGCCACGCGCTGGCCGCGCCGCTGAGCACGATGGCCGCAATGCCCGCCATCGACCAGGCATCGGGCACATGGCGGTACACCAGCCAGCCCGCCAGCATCGCAAAGCCAATCTGTGAATACAAGAACGGCGCAATGACAACGGGCGTGGTGCGCGCATAGGCGTTGAGCAGCAGCATGTGCCCCACCGCGCTCGACAAGCCCATGGTGAACATGCCCGCCCACATCCACGGGTCGCTCACCGGCTGCCAGAAAAACGGCACACCCAGCGACACCAGCGCGGTGGCGATCCAGCTGGTGTAGAGCTGGGTAGTGGCCGGGCTCTCCTGGCCCGCCATCTTGCTGCTGAGCACCTGGTAGCCCGTGCCTGCGGCCAGCATGCACAGCGGCCACAGCAGCGCCCAGGTGAAGGCCTCGCCCCCGGGCCGGATGATGGCGAGCGTGCCCGCCAGCCCGGCCACTACCAGCAACCAGCGCAAAGGGCTCACGGGCTGGTGCAGCCACAGGGCCGCCACCACCGTCACGCACAGGGGCACTGTGGCCACGATGGCCGTGAACTCTGCCAGCGGCAGGGCGGTGAGGCTGATGAAGCCGAACAGGCTGGTCATGGCGAACAGTGCGCCGCGCAGGGCCTGGAAGCGGGGTTGTGTGGTGCGCAGCGCCGAGCGCCCCGCGCGCTGCAGCACAAAGGCCGTGGTCAGCAGCGACTGGAACACGTAGCGCATCCACAGCGCCATGACGATGGGCACGCCCACGCTGACCAGCTTGCTTGCGGTGTCCAGCAAGGCAAAGAAAGCGCAGGCCACCACGGCCAGCGCGATGCCTGCCAGCGCCGCACGCCGGCGGGCTGCAGGGCTGGTGGACAACGCAGGGCCTGGGGGAGTCACGGCGAGCTGCGCGCACGCTCCAGCAGCATCGCATCGCCGTAGCTGAAGAAGCGGTACTGCTGCGCAATCGAGTGCCGGTACAGGCCCATGATGTGGGCGTAGCCTGCAAACGCGCTCACCAGCATCATCAGCGTGCTCTTGGGCAGGTGAAAGTTGGTGACCAGCACGTCCACCACCTGGAACGCAAAGCCCGGCGTGATGAAAATGTTGGTGTCGCCCGAGGCCTGACCGGTCTTTGCCCACGACTCCAGCGTGCGCACGGTGGTGGTGCCCACGGCCACCACGCGGCCGCCGCGTTGGCGGCAGCGCTCCAGCGCGGCCAGCGTGGCCAGCGGGATCTCGTACCACTCGCTGTGCATCTGGTGCTCGGCCAGGTTTTCGGTCTTGCAGGGCTGGAAGGTGCCTGCGCCCACATGCAGCGTGACGCTGGCGCGTTCGATGCCGCGCGCCGCCAGGTCGGCCAGCACGCCTTCGTCAAAGTGCAGCGCGGCGGTGGGCGCGGCCACGGCGCCGGGGTTGCGGGCAAACACCGTCTGGTAGCGCTGGCTGTCTTCGGCCTCGTCGGGGTCGTGGTCGGCGTTTTGCTGGCGCTCGATGTAGGGCGGCAGCGGTAGGTGGCCGTGGCGGTCCATCAGCTCCCAGGGCGATTCGCCCGCCGGGCCGTGCAGCGCAAAGCGGAACAGCGGGCCGTCCTCGGTGGGCCAGCGGCCCAGCAGCTGCGCGTCAAAGCCGCCCGCCTTGCGGCCTCCGGCCATGTGCACCACGCTGCCGGGCAGGGGCTTTTTGCTGACCTTCATGTGGGCCACGACTTCGTTACCCGGGTTGCCAGCCTCGGCGGGCAGCACGCGTTCGATCAGCAGCTCCAGCTTGCCGCCGCTGGCCTTCTCGCCAAAGATGCGCGCCTTGACCACGCGCGTGTCGTTGAAGACGAGCAGGTCGCCCTCGCGCAGCAGTCCGGGCAGCTCACGAAAGATGCGGTCTACGGGCTGCATGGCGCGGCCATCGAGCAGGCGCGAGGCGCTGCGTTCGGGTGCGGGGTGCTGGGCAATGAGTTCGGGGGGCAGCGAGAAGTCGAAGTCGCTGAGGGTGAACACGCGGGAAGCGTGGGGCGCGCTGGCTGCGCCGGGGGAGAAATCAGTCATCGTGCTTGAGGGCCGAACGGGCCCGTGCCAAGGTAAAAATTGCGAAGGGCGCGATTGTCCCACGCGCCCGCGCCGCCCGCCGGGGCCAGGGTTATGGCTGTGTGGCGACGGCCACTGGTGCGGGCACGCTGAGCACCAGCCGGTGCAGGTCGCCCGCCTGGGCCAGGGTGGTGCCCGGGTGCAGCAGCGCGGCAGCGCCTGCGGCCACGCCCCAGCGCAGTGCTTCGGCAGGGGCGTCGCCCCGGTCCAGTGCCCAGACCAGCGCCGCCAGAAAACAGTCGCCCGCGCCCGTGGTGCCGGTGGTGGCCGGCACGTTCAGCGCCGGGGCCTGCCACACGCCCGCGCGGGTCGCCAGCACGGCGCCCTGTTCGCCCAGCGACAGGGCCACGGTCTCGGCCGCGCCACTGTGCACCAGCGATTGGGCGGCGGCGCACCAGTCGGCGGCCTGCTCCAGCGGCTGCTGCACCAGCTCGCGCAGCTCCCGCAGGCTGGGTTTGACCAGGGCCACGCCCGCCTGCAGCGCAGCGGCCAGTGGCGGGCCCGAGGTATCGACGACCACCCGCACGCCCCGGCCAGACAGAGCCTGGGCCAGCCGGGCATAGAAATCGTCGGGCGTGCCGGGTGGCAGGCTGCCGCTGGCAATGAGCCAGCGCGGCGGCGTGGGCAAGGCGGCCAGCGCATCCAGGCAGGCCTGCCATTCGGCTGTCTGCAGCGTGGGGCCGGGCAGCACAAACCGAAACTCCTGGCCGGTGGTGGTCTCGACCACCGAGAAGTTCTCGCGCGTATCGCCCGCAATGGCTTGCAGCGCCGTGGGCACCCCTTCGTCGGCCAACAGTTGCTGGACTTGTGTGCCCGCAGCACCACCCGCCAGGGCCCAGGCCAGCACATCGGCGCCCAGCCGGTGCAGCACGCGGGCCACGTTGATGCCGCCACCGCCCGCAAAACGCTGCACCGGGCCACAGCGCAGCTTGTGCGTGGGGGCCACGTGGTCGGTGGTGGTCGCCAGGTCGAGCGCGGGGTTCAGGGTCAGGGTGATCAGGGCGGGCACGGAGGAAGCGCGGGGCAGGGCAGGGGCGGGAGTGGTGGCCAGAGCAGACGGGCAGGGCTACCAGGCCTTTTCGGCAAACCCCGACCAGAGTTCATTGATGTCCGGAAAGCGCCATTTCTCGGGGTCTTCGCGGGCCACGATCTTCTCGTTGCAGCCCGGGGCGGCCAGGTCCACCAGCTCGGGCGGAATGCGCAGGTCGGACTTGGTCGAGAAGAAGACCTTGACGATGGGCGTGGTGAGGGCCGTGGGGGCCTGTTCGGTCACCACCCCGATGCGCCCCGAGGTCAGCCGCACCAGCGAACCCACGGGGTAGATGCCGATGCTTTTGACGAAGGCCTGGAACAGCCGCGCGTCGAAATGGTCGCTGGTCCACTCGGCCATGCGGCGCAGTGACTCGGACGGGTCCCAGCCGCTTTTGTAGGGGCGGTCGGAGGTGATGGCGTCGTACACATCGCAGATGGCCGTCATGCGTGCGATCACGCTGATGCCTTCGCCCTGCAGCTTGTCGGGGTAGCCCGACCCGTCGATTTTTTCGTGGTGGTGCAGGCAGGCGTCGAGCACGGCGTCGGGCACATTGCCGCCCTCCTTGAGCATGTGGAAGCCCTCCACCGGGTGGCTGCGCACCACGGTGAATTCCTTGTCGGTGAGCTTGCCCGGCTTGTTGAGCACCGACATCGGGATCGCCGCCTTGCCCAGATCGTGCAGCAGGCCCGCCATGCCCGCCAGACGCGTCTGCTCGTCATTGAGCTTGAGCTGGCGCGCCAGCGCCACCATGAGCGCGCACACCGCCACTGAGTGCATGTAGGTGTAGTCGTCGGCCGTTTTCAGGCGCGCCAGGCTGATCAGCGCGCCCGGGTTGCGGGTGACGGAATCGGAGATTTCCTCCACCAGGCTCTGCGCACCCACGGAGTCCACCGCGCGGCCCATGCGGGCCTCGCTGAACATCGACACCACGGCCTTCTTGGACTTCACGCAGATGGCGGCCGCCATCTTGAGTTCGCCCTGCATGTCGGTGGGGGTGCGGTTGCGCACCGGTGGGGGTGGCACGGGCAGGCTCACTTGGATGGGGGGCAGGTCTTCCAGGCGGCTGAAGTCGGTCTCTATCTTGGCATCCACCTCTTCGCGTGAGACCGAGGTGGTGCCAGTGGCCACGTCCAGGCCCTTGGAGGTGTCGATCCAGCACTCGTGGATGGCGGTGGCCTTGATGCGTTCGAGGTCCTTGGGGTCTTTGAGCAGGAATTTGGCACGCCAGAACGGGTGCTCCATCCAGGATCCGCAGAACTCATGCAGGTACATGCCCAGGGTGAGGTGTTGGATTTGGATGCGCTTGAGCATGGTGGGCCGGGACTCTGAATAAACGCCCGTTGTCAGACGTTATCAACGGTAACCATGGTAGCCTTTTTGCCCTGCTCCTGTCGTTCGTAAAACCCGCTACATGCCGCCTGCCACCCCCAGAGTTTCCCCTAGTGCCAAGGCCCCGGCGGCCCCTGCTGCGGCCAAAGGTGGGGCCTCGGTGGCGCAGAAGGCGCTGCAAAAAATCGGTCTGCGGCGCGACATCGACCTGGCCCTGCACCTGCCCCTGCGCTACGAAGACGAAACGCGCATCATTCCACTGGCCAGCGCCCGCGACGGGCAGATCGCCCAGATCGAAGCCACCGTGGTGGCGAGTGAGGTGCAGCTGCGCCCGCGCCGCCAGCTGGTGGTGCAGGTGGAGGACGGCAGCGGCAGCTGCGAGCTACGCTTTTTCAGCTTCTACCCCTCGCACCAGAAGACCATGGCGGTGGGCGCGCGCCTGCGCATCCGGGGCGAGGTCAAGGGTGGCTTCTGGGGGCGGCAGATGCTGCACCCGGCCTTCCGTGTGGCGGGCGGCGAGCTGCCCGCCGCGCTCACGCCCGTCTACCCCACCACGGCCGGGCTGCCCCAGCCCTATCTGCGCCGCGCCGTGGTCAGTGCGCTGGCGCGGGTGGACCTGTCGGACACACTGCCCCCCGGCGCTGAGCCGCCCTGGGCGAGGTTTCATGGCCCAAATGGCCTCCACCGCGCGTTCAGCTTGCGTGAGGCGCTCACATTTTTGCATCACCCCACGCCCGACGTGGCGCTGTCCACGCTGGAGGACCACAGCCACCCCGCCTGGCAGCGCCTGAAGGCCGAGGAACTGCTGGCCCAGCAGCTGTCGCAGTACCAGTCGCGGCGCGAGCGTGATCGCCTGCGCGCCCCGGTGCTGCGCCCCGCCAAGGCCAAGGCGGGCATGTTGCCCCTGCACGAGCAACTGCTGGCCGTGCTGCCCTTCAGCCTCACCACCGCCCAGCGCCGCGTGGGCGAAGAAATTGCCGCCGACCTGGCCCGCCAGGTGCCCATGCACCGGCTGCTGCAGGGCGATGTGGGCTCGGGCAAAACAGTGGTCTCTGCCTTGGCCGCCTGCTTGGCCATGGACGCGGGCTGGCAGTGCGCGCTGATGGCGCCCACCGAAATCTTGGCCGAGCAGCATTTCGCCAAGATGATCGGCTGGCTGGAGCCGCTGCTGGCCGCGCGCGGCCGCAGGGTGGCCTGGCTGGTGGGCGGGCAAAAGAAGAAGGACCGCACCGCCATGCTGGCGATGGTCGAGAGCGGCGAGGCGGCGCTGGTGGTGGGCACGCACGCCGTGATCCAGGAGCAGGTGCAATTCAAGAACCTGGCGCTGGCCATCATCGATGAGCAGCACCGTTTTGGCGTAGCGCAGCGGCTGGCGCTGCGGCAGAAACTCGCGGCCCACGGCATGGAGCCGCACATGCTGATGATGAGCGCCACGCCCATCCCGCGCACGCTGGCCATGAGCTACTACGCCGATCTCGACGTGTCGGTCATCGACGAGCTGCCACCCGGCCGCACGCCCATCGTCACCAAACTCATTGCCGACAGCCGCAAGGACGAGGTGATCGAGCGCATCGGCGCGCAGGTGGAGGCCGGGCGGCAGGTGTACTGGGTGTGCCCGCTGATTGAAGAGAGCGAGGCGCTGGACCTCTCCAACGCCACCGCCACGCACGCCGACCTGAGCGAGGCCTTGCCCGGCGTGATGGTCGGCCTGCTGCATTCGCGCATGCCCACCGCCGAAAAAAAGGCCGTGATGGCGCTCTTCACCAGCGGCCAGATGGGCGTGCTGGTCAGCACTACCGTGATCGAGGTGGGCGTGGACGTGCCCAACGCCTCGCTCATGGTCATCGAACATGCCGAACGTTTTGGGCTGAGCCAGCTGCACCAGCTGCGCGGCCGGGTGGGGCGCGGCGCGGCGGCCTCGGCCTGCGTGCTGCTGTACGCCACCAACGACAGCGGCCGCGTGGGCGAAACCGCCAAGGAGCGCCTGCGCGCCATGGCCGAGACCAACGACGGCTTCGAGATCGCCCGGCGCGACCTGGAGATTCGCGGCCCGGGTGAGTTTCTGGGCGCCCGCCAGTCGGGCGATGCACTGCTGCGCTTTGCCGACCTGGCCATCGACACCCACCTGCTGGAATGGGCGCGCGAGCTGGCGCCGCAGATGCTGGACCGGTATCCTGAGCTTGCCGCAAAACACGTGGCGCGCTGGTTGGGTGGAAAATCGGACTATCTCAAGGCATGAGACGCTCAGACCCACGCTGACGTGCCCCGCAGGAACACACCATGACCCTCACCGAACTCAAGTACATCGTTGCGGTGGCCCGCGAGAAGCACTTTGGCCATGCGGCCGATGCCTGCTATGTGTCGCAGCCCACGCTCTCGGTGGCCATCAAGAAGCTGGAAGAAGAGCTGGATGTGAAGCTGTTCGAGCGCAGCGCGGGCGAGGTCACGGTGACGCCGCTGGGCGAAGACATCGTGCGCCAGGCGCAAAGCGTGCTGGAGCAGGCGGCGGCCATCAAGGAAATCGCCAAGCGTGGCAAGGACCCGCTGGCCGGGCCGCTCACGCTGGGCGTGATCTACACCATCGGGCCCTATCTGCTGCCCGAGCTGGTGCGCCAGTCCATCACGCGCACGCCGCAGATGCCGCTGATGCTGCAGGAGAACTTCACCGTTAAGCTGCTGGAGATGCTGCGCACGGGCGAGATCGACTGCGCCATCCTGGCCGAGCCCTTCCCAGACACCGGCCTGGCCATGGCGCCGCTGTACGACGAACCCTTCATGGCGGCGGTGCCCAGCACGCATGCGCTGGCGGCGCAGCGCTCGGTCACGGCGGCTGAGCTGAAAAGCGAGACCATGCTGCTGCTGGGCGCGGGCCATTGTTTCCGCGACCATGTGCTGGAGGTCTGCCCCGAGTTCGCACGCTTTGCCAGCAATGCCGAGGGCATCCGCAAGTCGTTCGAGGGCTCGTCGCTGGAGACCATCAAGCACATGGTGGCCGCCGGCATGGGCGTGACGCTGGTGCCGCGCCTGTCGGTGCCGCGCGATGCGCTGCTCACCGTGTCGCGCCGCCGCAAGAGCGACGAGACCTACATCCGCTACCTGCCCATCCGCGAGGAGGACGGCAGCCCGCCGCCCATGCGCCGCGTGGTGCTGGCCTGGCGCCGCAGCTTCACCCGGTATGAGGCCATCGCCGCCCTGCGCAATGCCATTTACGCCTGCGAGCTGCCGGGCGTGAACCGCCTGTCCTGAACCGGTCCTGCGGCCGCGTTTTTGCCACGGGGAATCGGCGCTACACTCGCGCCGCCCCTGCGCTGGCCGACCCGGTCAGCATCGTTGGGGCATGCATGTTGCGCAGCGCCCGTGGACCATCGTCCGGCTGCGCTCCGCTTTCTACAGAAGGTTCCCATGAAGAAGCTCTGGCTGATCGCCACCCTGGCCGCCGTGTTGACGGCGTGTTCGTCCATCCCCACTTCCACCACGGCGCCCACGGCCGCCACGCTGAAGAAGCCCGCGCTCGACCGCATCGCGGCCACGCCCAGTGCAGCGGCAGCGGCGGACTTCCGCCAGTTCCTGCAGCTTGCGGCGCAGATGCAGCCCGAGCTGCAACCCGCCGTGGCTGCCTATGCAGCGAACAAGCCCCTGGCGGGCGATGACCTGGTCAACATCAGCCGACTGCTCGGTCTGCACAACCGCCTGCGCAACCAGGCGGCCGTGATCGAGGCCACCGCGAAGATGGTGGCCATCCCCACCGTGCGGTCTGCCAAGGTGCCTCCCCACGAAGACCCGGCCATCATTGCCTTCGGCACCCTGGTGGAAGGCATGGCGCGCGACTTCGGCCTGCAGTACCGCAACGTGGACAACCGCATCTTTGAAGTGAAGCTGCCCGGCAGCGGCCCCGAAGAGTTCGGCATCCTCACCCATGCCGACGTGGTGCCCGTGGTGGCCGACGAATGGGTGCTGGACGACGGCACCAAGCTCGACCCCTTCAAGCTGACCCGCGTGGGCGGCAACCTGTATGGCCGGGGCTCCATCGACGACAAGGGCTCCATCGCCACCGTGCTGTTCGCGATGAAGGCAGTGAAGGACAGCGGCCTGCCGCTGGCACGCACCATCCGCCTCATGATCGAAACCACCGAGGAAACCGGTGGCGACGCGATGAAGTACTACCGCGCCAAGACCGCGCTGCCCGAGTACAACATCGTGCTCGACAGCAAGTACCCCGCCGTGGTGGCCGAAAAGGGCTCGGGCGCGCTGCGCGCCTCGTTCCCGCTGCAGCCTGCTGCCACGACCGGCGCGACGGCGATCACCGCCATGGCCGGGGCTGCTTCAACCAACGCCGTGCCGCAGACCGCCACGGCCCGCCTGCAGGGCGGCAACACCGCCGACGTGGCGGCGCGCCTGAACGCTGCGAAGGCGGCGTTTGTCGAGAAGTACCAGCCGCAGGGCGGTGCCTTCCGCATCGACGTGGCGCAGGATGGCGGCGCCGTGGTGGTGAAGGTCACGGGCGCATCGGCCCACGGCTCGCGCCCTGAAGAGGGCGTGAACCCGCTGCCGCGCCTGGCGCTGTTCTTGAAGGAGTCGGGTGTGGCGCTGGCCCCCAATGGCTACGCGCAGGCCGTGCGTTACCTCACCGACCTGTACGGCGTGGACTACCTGGGCCGCACCCTGGGCCTGGCCTACAGCGACGACTTCATGGGCCCGCTCACGATGTCGCCCAACCTCATCCGCGAGAAGGATGGCCAGGTCGATGTGCTGGTGAACGTGCGCATGCCCCGGGGCAGCACGCCCGAGGCACTCACGCAGGCCACCTCGGCCAAGGTCAAGGCCTGGGGCGCCCAGGCCGGTGTGGCGGTGGAGGTGGACCACCAGCAGGGCAACTGGATGGCGCGCGACCCCAAGGGCGCCTGGCTGGCCACGCTGCTCAACACCTTTGGCGACACCACGGGCCTCGAAGCCAAGCCCGTGCCCACAGCCGGCAGCACCACGGCCAAGCTCATGCCCAACGCCATCAACTTCGGCCCCGCCATGCCGGGCAAGAAGTACACGGCGCACAACGCCAAGGAGTTCAAGGAAGTGGTGGACCTGGACGCCGACATGCAGATGTTCACCGAGATGCTGGTGCGCATCGGGAATTTGAGCCAGATGCAGTGAAGGGCTTGGGGCTTGCGCTAAAGTGACCTGGAACCGCCGCGCTGCGGCCCCGGGCACGCCTGCCGGGGGCTCTGTGGCGCGGCAGATCCATCGATTGCATTTCAACGAAGGAGCCTCCATGGCCAAAGCCGCCAAGACCACCGCCGCCCCCAGCATCAACATCGGCATCAGCGACAAGGACCGTGCTGCCATCGCCCAGGGCCTGTCGCGCCTGCTGGCCGACACCTACACGCTGTACCTGACCACCCACAACTTCCACTGGAACGTGACGGGCCCCATGTTCAACACGCTGCACACCATGTTCATGGCGCAGTACACCGAACTGTGGAATGCCGTGGACCCGATCGCCGAGCGCATCCGTTCGCTGGGCCATGTGGCCCCCGGCTCGTATGCCGAGTTCGGCAAGCTGGCCACGGTGCCCGATGCGCCCGCCAAGCCGCCCAAGGCACTGGAGATGGTGCGTGTGCTGGTCGAAGGCCACGAAGCCGTGGCCCGCACTGCGCGCAGCCTGTTCCCCCTGGCCGACAAGGCCAGCGACGAGCCCACGGCCGACCTGCTGACGCAGCGCCTGACGGTGCATGAGCAGACGGCGTGGATGCTGCGCTCGCTGCTGGAAGAGTAAGAGCGGCTAGCAAACCCTTCTGGCGTCCTTGCCGCGTCTTGTCGTACTACCCGTACTGCCTGGGACGCGGCGCCTAGCCAGAACCGCTGCGCTGGGTTTTGTTATCCGCTCTAAGCCAGCTGCTGCGCTGTGAACCGAACGCCCGGCGGCCGCAAGGCCCCGGGCGTTTCTGCTGCCGGGCCGGTGCCGGGTCTGCATCTGGGAAAATCCCGCGCCATGACCGCCGCTACCACCGCCTCCCGCAGCCGCTTCTCGCTCTACCTTGACCTGATCCGCTGGGACCGGCCTGCGGGCTGGCTGGTGTGCCTGTGGCCCACGCTGAGTGCGCTGTGGATCGCGGCCGACGGCTTTCCGGGCTGGCACCTGCTGGTGGTGTTTGTGCTGGGCACCATCCTCATGCGCAGCGCGGGCTGCTGTGTGAACGATGTGGCCGACCGCGACTTCGACAAACATGTCAAGCGCACCGCGCAGCGGCCCGTGACCACGGGCGCCGTGTCGGTCAAGGAGGCGCTGGGCCTGGGCGCCGCGCTGGCTATCGTGTCGTTTGGCCTGGTGCTCACCACCAACACCGCCGCCATCCTGTGGTCCGTGCCCGCCGTGCTGGTGGCCATTGCCTACCCGTTCACCAAACGCATCATTGCCATGCCGCAGGCCGTGCTGGGCATTGCATTCAACTTTGGCATCGTGATTGCCTTTGCCGCCGTGCAGGGCAGCGTGCCCGTCGTGGCCTGGTGGATGTGGCTGGGCAACCTGTTCTGGGTGCTGGCCTACGACACCGAATACGCCATGGTGGACCGGGACGATGACCTCAAGATCGGCATCAAGACCTCGGCCATTACCCTCGGGCGCTTTGACGTGGCGGGCATTGTGCTGTTCTACCTGCTTTTTATCGGCATTTGGGCGGTAGCGCTGGCCCCTTATGCGCTGGGTGCTATTTTTTATATAGCGATCGGGGCGGCGCTGGCCCAGGCGGTGTGGCATTTCACGCTGATCCGCACGCGCACCCGCGAGGGCTGCTTCAAGGCCTTCCGCATCAACCACTGGCTGGGCGCCACGGTGTTTGCGGGCATTGCAGGCAGCTACCTGGTGCGGTCAATACTCACAAATTGATAGCTGTCAGCGCTTGATGGACGAGCGGAGAAGGCCAAAAAAGCCTTAAAAACTGTTCACGATTCCCCACGGCGCCGTGAACAGGGTGCCAGTGGTCAGGCCCCGAACTCGTTGCCGAGTTCGTTGGCGCGTTTTTCGGCGGCGCGCATGGCGGCCTCGAACGCCTGCGACACGCCGCTGGCCTCCATCGACTGCAGGGCTGCATAGGTCGTGCCGCCCTTGGAAGTGACACGTTCGCGCAGCACGGCCGGGGGTTCGTCCGAGCGGCGGGCCAGCTCCGAGGCGCCCACAAAGGTGCCCACGGCCAGCTTGTGCGCCTGCGCGTCGGACAGGCCCATGCCCACCCCCGCACGCGTCATGGCTTCGAGGAAATAGAACACATAGGCCGGGCCCGAACCCGACAGTGCGGTGACGGCGTCGAGCTGGGTCTCGCTCTCCACCCACAGGAACTCGCCGGTGGAGTCCATGATGGCTTCCACGCTCTGGCGCTCGGCCGGGGTCACGGCGGGGCGCGCGTAGATCGCGCTCATGCCCTTGCCCACCAGCGCGGGCGTGTTGGGCATGGTGCGCACGATGCGCTCGGTGCCCAGCCATTGCGCGATGCTGTCCGAGCGGATGCCCGCGGCCACGCTCAGGTGCAGGGCCTGCTGGGTGTGCGCCTGGGCCTGCGCGGCGGCGTCCTTGAAGGTCTGGGGCTTGACGGCCCAGACCACGATGCTGGCGCGCTGCAGCGCCGGGCCTGCCTCGGGCTGCGCCGTGAGGCCGAAGTTCTTGAGCAGCGCCTCGCGCGTGGGGGCGTAGGGCTCGACCACCTCGATCTGGCTGGCCGGGTGGCCCTGGCGGATCAGCCCGCCAATGATGGCGCTGGCCATGTTGCCGCCGCCGATGAAGGCGATGGTGGGGAGGCTGGCATGCGCCGCCTGGGGGGTGTCGGGGGTGTGGGTGGTTGTCATGCGAACGGAAAAATGCGGGGGCCGAAACGGTGAGCATCGTAGCGCCTGGGCGCTGCATGCAACAGGCCGCTGTGCCTGGTGGCGCGAGCATACCGGCCAGCGCGCCCGCAGGCGGGCGCTGGCGGTGGCTTCTGCAGAAGGCCCCGCCATGGGGCGGAGCCGGAGGGGGTTGCTTTGAATAGGCGCTTATTCGGCGATGCGCCCATTGCTGCGGTAAATGCCCAGCGAGGTGTAGCGGGAGGCCACCTGCTTGCCTGCGGGCAGGCTGAGCGTGAAGTCGCCCAGGTCCACGGTGAGACCACGTTCCAGCGCGCGGCGCACCCCGGCGGGCGAGGCATCGTCGCCCGCCGCTTTCAGGGCTTCGAGTGCAAAGCGCAGGTTGATGCAGCCTTCCAGGCTCAGCAGGGAGGGGCTGGCCTCGGTACGGGCCAGGCTGGCCTGGTAGTCGCGCACCACGCGGCGCGAGGTGCTCCAGGGGCTGGGGTAAAGCATGGAGGTCATGATGCCTGCCACCCGGGCCTGGAGCTGGTCGGTCAGCACCCGCCCACCCACCACGTTGAGCACCGCCACGCGTGCTGCAGGCCCTGCGGCCTGCTGGTAGGCGGCGATGAATGCGGGGGCGGCCTGCCCGGCGGCGATCAGCACCACCACCTGCGGCTGGGCGCTGCGCACCTGGGCGATGGTGGTGGCAAACGGATGGGCATCCCCCTGCGCAGCGGGTTCACCCAGCGCAATTGCCGTCGGTGGCGGGCGCCCCGTGCCCGTGGCAAAGGCTTTGAGCGCGCTGTCGAGGCCGGCCCTGCCAAAGGGGTTGTCCTGGTAGACCAGGGCGACCTTCTCCATGCCGATGGTGGGCAGCATGCGGGCGAAGCCCTCGAACTCCTCGCTGTTGCTGGCCTTGGTGTGGAACACCCAGCGGCTGGCCGTGCCCGCCTGGCGCAGTTGCTGCGCACCGCTGGAGGCACCGATCACCGGCACCTGGAGGTCGGCCAGCACCGGTTGCAGCGCCTGCAGCGTGCCGGTGCCCACCAGGTTCACGAAGGCCGCAATGCCCTGGCCCGCCAGGGTGCGCGCGTTGGCCACCGCGCGGGCGGGGTCGTAGCCGTCGTCCAGGTAGGTGATCTGCACCGCGCGCCCGCGCACCCCCCCGGCGGCGTTGGCGGCGGCCAGGCAGGCGTCCGCACCCTTGCGGTACTCCTGCCCGTATTCGGCAAAGGCTCCGCTGAACGGGGCGGTGGTGCCCAGCTGGATCGGGGCCAGCGCCCCCTTGGCAGGCTGGGCCTGCGCCGGGTGCAATGCCATGGCCCCCGCCAGAGCGCAGAGCAGGAGCGAGGCCAGGGCCTGGGGGGACAAGCGGTCAAGCGGCATGGAGAGGGGCTCCGGTGAGGCGTCAAGGAAGGGCGTGTCAGCGGCTCAGTGCGCGCGGCCGCCCAGGTACAGCTCGCGCACCTGCTCGTCGCGCATGAGTGCGTCTGCGCGGCCGGTGAGCGCCACCGCGCCCATGGAGAGCACGTAGGCGCGGTCGGAGATGCGCAGCGCCTCCATGGCGTTCTGCTCCACCATGAGCACGGTCACGCGCTCCTGGTTGCGCACCTGCACGATGGCATCGAACACCTCGTGCAGCACCTTGGGCGACAGGCCCGCCGAGGGTTCGTCCAGCAGCAGGATCTCGGGGCGTGGCATGAGCGCGCGCGCCAGCGCCAGGATCTGCCGCTCGCCGCCCGACATGGAGGCCGCTGGCGCGTTGAACTTCTTGCCCAGGATGGGGTAGAGCACGCACAGCTCATCCATGCGCGCCCTGCAGTCGGCCGGGGCCATGTAGTGGCCACCCACCTGCAGGTTCTCGCGGATCGTGAGGGCGCTGAACACGTTCTCGGTCTGCGGCACAAAGCCCAGGCTGCAGTGGCGGATCTTCTGGTGCACGGGGATCTGCGACACGTTTTTGCCCTGCAGCGTGACGCTGCCGCTGCGCGGCAGCAGGTAGCCCGCAATGGTCTTGAGCAGCGTGCTCTTGCCGCAGCCGTTGGGGCCCAGCAGGGTCACGATCTCGGCGGGCTGCACGGCCAGCGTCATGCCGCGCAGGATGTCGATGTCGGCCGTGTATCCGGCCACCACGTTGTCGATCTCAATCATCAGGCACTCGCTTCCAGGGGGTGGGCGCCTGCGGAGCCCAGGTAGGCCTGCAGCACGCGTTCATTGCTTGCCAGTTGGTCGGGGCGGCAGCTGGCCACGATGTGGCCACGGTCCAGCACCACGCAGCGCGTGCACACCTCGCGGATGAAGTGCATGTCGTGCTCCACGATCACCAGCGTCATGCCCTGGGCGTTGAGGCGCTGCAGGGCGGCCACGATGTCGCGGCGCAGGTTGGGGTGCACGCCCGCAGTCGGTTCGTCCAGCAGCAGCATGCGGGGCTCGGCCATCAGGGCGCAGACGATGCCCAGCAGCTTCTTCTGCCCGCCCGACAGGGCCGAGGCGGGCAGATCCCGCACGGGGGTGAGCAGCAGCTCGTTGAGCAAGTGCGCCGCCTTGTCGCGCGCTGCGCGCTCCGTGGTGCGCGCCGCAGCCGTGCCCAGCAAGGTGCCGAACACGCCGTGGTGCGCCGTCGCAGCGGCCATGGCCACTTCCATCACCGACATCCGGGTGGGCATGGAGGGCAGCTGGAAGGTGCGCGCCATGCCGGTCTGCACGATGCGGTGCGCAGCCAGGCGGTCGATGCGCTGGCCGTCGAAAAACACGGTGCCTGCGTCAGCGGGTGTGAAGCCGGTGATGACGTTGAGCAGCGTGCTTTTGCCCGAGCCGTTGGGGCCCAGCAGGCCCACGATCTCGCCCCGGGTGATCTGGACATCAACGGCCTCCAGCACCTGGTTGCCGCCAAAGGCCTTGGCGATCTGGCGGATGTCGAGGAATGCGTTCATGGGGGCGGTGCTCATGGGATCCTGCGCAGCTTTTCGGGGATGAGGCCCTGGCTGCGCCACAGCAGGCAGGCCAGGAGGATGGCGCCGATCAGGCCCAGGCGCAGGGCGCCCGCCAGGTCGGAGCTGAAATGGAAGTGGTCCTTGGCGAACGGCACGAGCGCGTAGGCCGCCTGCACCAGCACGACACCAGTAAGCACACCGGCCGTGTTGCCCAGGCCACCGATCATCAGCATGGTCCAGAGCAGGAAGGTCTCCGCAGCCACCATGTAGTCGGGCCCGGCAAAGCTCATGTAGTGTGCGTAGAGCGAGCCGCCCAGCGCCGTCACGGCCGCACCGGCCATGATGGCGTGCGACTTGAGCTGGCGCAGGTCGTAGCCCATGCAGATGGCCAGCTGGGGCTCTTCGCGCATCAGCCGCAGCGCGCGGCCAAAGCGGCCGCTGGCCAGGCGCGACGCCAGCAGTGCGAAAGCGCCGAGTGCGAGCAACACCAGGGCCAGAAAGGCCAGCGCACTCCAGGGACGGCCCAGGCCGTCAAACAGCGAGGGGATGCCGGCGATGCCATTGGCGCCGCCGGTCAGCCAGTCCTCGTTGGTGGCCACGGTGCGCAGGATCTCGGCGATGGCCAGGGTGGCGATGCCCCAGTAGTCCGAGCCGAGCTGTCGGCCCAGGCGCGCCACGCACCAGCCCAGGACCATGGCGACGAGCACGCCGCAGGCGGCGCCCGCCACCGGGTGCCAGCCCGCCTGCACGGCAATGCCCGTGGCATAGGCGCCGATGCCCGCGAAGGCAATGTGGCCGAAGTTGAGCAGGCCCGACACACCGGCCTGCAGGTTCAGGCCCAGCGCCATGAGGCCGTAGATGCCCGCCACGGTGAGGGTGGAAATGAAAAAATCAAACACGGCGCACCTCGCGGTCGAACAGGCCGTAGGGCTTGAAAAGCAGCGCCAGCAGCAGGATCAGGAAAGAACCGGCGCTGATGTACGACACCGGCAGGAAGGCCATGCTCTTGCCCAGCAGCGGCCCGAAGTTGAGGTTGGTGACCAGCGTCTCGGTCAGCGCGATGAGCAGCGCGCCCACCACCGCGCCCAGCGGGTTGCCCAGGCCACCCAGGATGGCGGCGGCGAACACCGGCAGCAGCAGGTCGTGCCCCAGGTTGATGTGCGCGCCGGTGGACAGCGCCAGCAGGCTGCCACCCAGCCCGGCGATGGCGCCGCTGGCAAAGTTGACCAGGCGCGTGATGCCCTCGGCGTTCAGGCCCGAGGCGGCCGCCAGCGCGGGGTTGGTGGACAGGGCCCGCATCGCGCGGCCCGTGCGGGTGAAGAACAGCAGCAGCGTGAACAGCCCCAGCAGCAGCGCCGTGGTGGCCATGGCGTAGATCTGGGTGTGCGACAGGCGCACATCGCCCACCAGCACCGGGGCGGTCAGGGCCAAGTTGAACATGCGCGGGAAGGATCCGGCCACGCCCTGCGCAACGGCCACGACTAGCATGGCCACGGCCAGGGAGCCGATCATGGTGATGGCGGGCCCGGAGCGCAGCAGGCGGCGGAACACCAGCAGGTGCAGCACCAGCGTGAGCAAGCCGGTGAGCACGCTAGCGATGAGGATGGCCAGGGGCAGCGGTACGCCCATGGCAAAAAAAGCATAGGTGGCGTAGGCACCCAGCATGGCGTATTGCACATGCGCGATGTTGGGAAACTTGACGAGGCCGTAGACGGTGCTCAGGCCCAGCGCAATGAGCGCGAGGTCTGAGGCACGCAGCAGCGTGTCAAAGAGCAGTTGGAGCATGGAGGGGAACTAGATTGCTATGAAAACGAGAGCGATCGGCGCTTTATGGTCGCGCGCGAAAGGCCAATTTGGCTTGGAGAATTTGCGGCCCAGGCTGGGCAGCCACGCAAGGGCCACGCGCAGCGAGGGCTGCGTCCCCCTTACTGAATCGCGCCAGCGATTCCAGAGAAGGGGGAAGGCACGTCAGCGCCTTGCATCTTTGAGGCTCAGGGGGATGTCACCGAGGAACGACCTTGCCGTCGAACTTGAGCTTGGCGTAAGGGGGATCGATGCGCTGGCGGTCGGCGTCGAACACGATGGGCCCGGTCACGCCCACATAGCCGCCCTTGCCGATCTCCTTGAGCGCGGCCTGCACGGCGGCGGTGTCGGTGGATTTCGCCTTGT
Source organism: Acidovorax kalamii (assembly GCF_002245625.1). Taxonomy (GTDB): domain Bacteria; phylum Pseudomonadota; class Gammaproteobacteria; order Burkholderiales; family Burkholderiaceae_C; genus Acidovorax; species Acidovorax kalamii. Next base: position 171,942 of record NZ_NOIG01000009.1, on the reverse strand, counting down.
TCATGGCGGCGGCGGTCATCAGCACCGCGTCGTAGGCATAGCCGGTGTACGAGGTCTTCATGCCCTCCTTGTACTTGGCGGCAAACGCGTCGGCGTAGGCCTTGCCGGCTGCGCCGTAGACGCTGCCCACCTCCATGCCGAGCTGGCCCTTGGCAATCTCGGGGGCCGTGTCTGACAGGCTCATGGAGATCAGGATGGCGTAGAACGGCTTGGCGCGCAGGCCCAGCTCCATGGCCTCGCGGTTGATCACGGCCGACTCCTGGCCGTAGGCGGTGTAGATGTAGGCGTCGGGGTTGCTGCGCGCCATCTGCTGCAGCTCGCGGCGGTAGGTGGACTGCCCGGCGGTGTAGAGCACCTCGGTCACGACCTTGCCGCCCAGCTTCTCGAACTCCTGCTTGAAGCCGTGCACCACGCCCTGGCCGTAGGCATTGTTGGGCGCCACCATGGCCACGTTGCGGTAGCCGAGGTCCCACACGTCCTTGGAGGAGAACTGGTTGCCCTTGTCCTCCAGCCCGATCAGGTTGAACGAGCTGGCGCCCAGGTCGCGGATCTTGATGCTGGTGCTGGCGATGTTGAGGTGGGCCACGCCCTCCTTCACCAGGTACTGCGCCATGGGCAGGGTGATGCCCGAGGAGTATTCGCCGATCACCACCGGCACCTTGTCCACGCTGACCAGCTTGCGTGCTGCGTTCAGGGCCGTGGTGGCGTTGCCGCCCGAGTCTTCCACGATCACGCCGAACTTCTTGCCCAGCACGCCGCCGTCGGCGTTGACCTTGTCCACCGCCAGCGCCACGGCACGGCGTACGTCTTCGCCCACGGTGGCGTTGGCACCGGTGAGCGACAGCACGGCGCCCATGTGGATGGTCTCCTGCGCCAGGGCGGGCAGCGGGGTGGCGGCAAGACCAAGCGCAAGGGCTGCTGCGGCAGCGGCGGGCAGGTGGCGGCGGGTGAGGAACATGGGAACTCCAGGAAGGAAGGGGAGGGGGCGCCTTGCGGCGCGGGCGGTTGCACGGGGTGCCAGGGCTGCGCATCGATGGTTTGTATCCGTTTGATGTCAGATTGGATCCAAGTTTATGTAATTGGATCCAATTTGGCAACCGCCCCCAAAAACCCTCGAAAAAAATCTGCTCCAATACCGGCATGAGAGCCCGTTCGCCGTCCGCGCCCCAGGCGCTGCACCAGACCATCCGCGAGGTGCTGCGCAATGAAATCCTCAGTGGCAAGCTCCAGGCGGGCCACCAGTTGCGCCAGGACGCGCTGGCCGAGCGCTTTCAGGCGAGCCGCATCCCGGTGCGCGAGGCGCTGCGCCAGCTGGAGTCAGAAGGTCTGGTGGTGCACCACCTGAACCGGGGGGCGGTGGTGGCGGGCATGAACGTGCAGCAGATCTGCGAGCTGCTGGACATCCGCGTGGCGCTGGAATGCCATGCCGCGCGGCTGGCCGTGCCCAACATGGTGGAGCGCGACTTCGAGGCGATGGAGCGCATCCTGGAGGCCTATGCGGCGTCGGATGTGGTGGCCGACTGGGCCGAGTACAACCGGCAGTTCCACCTGGCGCTGTCGGCGCCGGCCAACAATGGGCGCCTGCGCCGGCTGATCGAGGAGTATTGCCTCAACACCGACCGCTACACCCACGTGGCCATGTCCGAAGCCACGGGGCGCGACAAGCCGATGGAAGACCACTATGCGCTGCTGGCCGCCTGCCGCGCGCGCGATGTGGCCCGGGTGGTGGCACTGCTCGAAGAGCACATCGACCACACGCGCCGGGAACTGCTGGCCACGGCGCGCGAGCGCGCAATGGGCGAAGCCGCCGAAACCCCCTTTGTTTGACCGGGGGGCGCCACCCGGCGCCGGTGGTTCCGTATCAGTGATTGATTGCGCTGCGCGCCACCCTCGTGCATGAAGCTGGCGCGGCCAGGGCCAGTGCCCTCGCGCAAGGGCCGCCCAAGCCGCGAAGCGACTCAGGGGGTAGTTGGGGTAATTCAGGCGGCCGTGGTCTGCCGCACGGCGTGTTCCCAGTTCGCCATCAGCTCCTGCGCGCGTGCGCTGCTGAGCGTGGGCACAAAGCGGCGGTCGGCGCGCCACAGCTGCGAGAGTTCATCCGTGCTGCGGTATACGCCGCTCGACAGCCCCGCGAGGTAGGCGGCGCCCAGCGCAGTGGTCTCGATCACAGCCGGCCGCACCACCGGGATGCCGAGCAGGTCGGCCTGGAACTGCATCAGCAAATCGTTGATGCAGGCACCACCGTCCACGCGCAGCTCGCTCACCGGCGCGCCACCGGCGGCCACGGCGTCGCGGCTCATGGCCAGCAGCAGGGCGGCGCTTTGGTAGGCGATGCTTTCGAGCGCCGCGCGCGCAATGTGGCCCAGCGTGGTGCCGCGTGTGAGGCCGGTGATGGTGCCGCGGGCGTCGGGTTTCCAGTACGGGGCGCCCAGGCCGGTGAAGGCGGGCACCATCATCACGCCGCCCGAGTCGGGCACGCTTTGGGCCAGCGACTCGACCTCGCCGCTGGTGGAGATGGCGCGCAGGCCATCGCGCAGCCACTGCACCACGGCGCCGCCCACAAAGACGCTGCCTTCCATCGCAAATTCAGGCTGCGCCGTCGCCTGCGCTGCGCTGGTGGTGAGCAGGCCGTTCTGGCTGGTCTGGAAGCTGCCCCCCGTATGCATAAGCATGAAGCAGCCCGTGCCATAGGTGTTCTTGGCCATGCCGGCCGTGAAGCAGGCCTGGCCGAAGAGCGCGCTTTGCTGGTCGCCCGCCACGCCACCGATGCGAATGGCGTGGCCCAGCAGGTCGGCCGCGGTGTCGCCAAAGTGGGCGCTTGATGGCAACACCTCGGGCATCAGCGCCTTGGGAATGCGCAGCAGCGCCAGCAGCTCGTCGTCCCACTGGTTGGTGTGCACATTGAACAGCATGGTGCGCGAGGCGTTGCTCACGTCCGTCACATGCACTTTGCCGTGGGTGAGTTTCCACATCAGCCAGCTGTCCACCGTGCCAAAGGCCAGTTCGCCGCGCTCGGCGGCTTCGCGTGCGCCGGGCACGTGGTCCAGCAGCCACTGCAGCTTGGTGCCCGAGAAGTAGGCATCCACCAGCAGGCCCGTCTTGGTCTGGATGGCGGCGGCATGGCCTTGTTCGCGCAGTTGCGCGCAGGCAGGCTCGGCGCGGCGGTCCTGCCACACGATGGCGTGGTGCACGGGCAGGCCGGTTTGGCGGTTCCACAGCACCGTGGTTTCGCGCTGGTTGGTGATGCCGACGGCGCGTATGTCGCGGGCCGCAATGCCCGCCTTGGCCAGCGCGTCGCGCGCGGTGGCGATCTGGGTGCGCCAGATTTCCAGCGGGTCGTGCTCCACCCAGCCGGGCTGGGGGTAGATCTGGGGTAACTCGAGCTGCGCCTGCGCCACGATGTGGCCGCGTTCATCGAACACGATGCTGCGGGAGCTGGAGGTGCCTTGGTCGAGTGCGAGCAGGTAGGTCATGGTGAAAAGAATTCAGGGTTCAAGCAGCTACGGTGCAGATGACACCGGCGTCTTGCAATAAAGCGGGAAAAGGTTCAGGCGGTGGTGCATCCGTAAACAGCCGGCCGATCTGATTGAGCGTCGCCAATTGCACCATGGCCGGGCGGTTGAATTTGCTGTGGTCGGCCGCCAGCCAGACCTCGCGGGCCTGTTCGATGATGGTCTGCGCCACCTTCACCTCGCGGTAGTCAAAGTCGCGCAGCGAGCCGTCGGGCTCGATGCCCGAGATGCCGATGAGCGCGATGTCCACCTTGAACTGGCGGATGAAATCCACCGCCGCCTCGCCCACGATGCCCCGGTCGCGCGCGCGCACCACGCCGCCAGCGACGATGACCTCGCACTCGGGGTTGCTGCTCAGGATGGCGGCCACGTTCAGGTTGTTGGTGATGACGCGCAGGCCCCGGTGGTGCAGCAGCGCCTTGGCAATGGCCTCGGTGGTGGTGCCGATGTTCAGGATCAGCGAGCAGTCGTTGGGCACCTGCTCGGCCACGGCGCGCGCAATGCGTGCCTTGCCTTCGGCATGCAGGTTTTCACGCTGGGTGTGTGCCAGGTTCTCCACGGTGGAGCTGGGCACGCGCACGCCGCCATGAAAGCGCGTGAGCAGTCCCGACTCCGCCAGGCGCTGCACGTCGCGGCGCACGGTCTGCAGCGTGACCCCCAGGGTGTCGGCAAGTTGTTCCACCGTGGCGGACTTGCGCGCGCGCACTTCTTCGAGGAGTTGGAGTTGGCGGGGATTGGTGTTCACGGTGGGGTGTGGTGCGCGGTGGTTTGTCACCGAATCGCAACGAATTTGAAACATCCGCTTGGGTGCCCGGTGACACGCTAAAGACTGTAAATCGAACAAAAACGAATTCATTAAGGGTAAACCTTGATTCGATTCGAACAAAAAGGAACAAAAATGAAAAAGATCGAAATTTGAGGGCTGCCGTGCGTGTGCGCAGCCCTTTCACACAGGCCGCAGGGCCGGAAGAGGATGCTTCATGCAGCTGGCGTTGGACAGCATCAGCAAAAAAGTCGCGGCGCAGACCTGGTTGTACGACATGAACCTGTCGCTGCAGCCCAATGCCGTGACGGTGTTGCTGGGGGCGACCCAGGCGGGCAAGACCAGCCTGATGCGCATCATGGCGGGGCTGGATGTGCCCACCCACGGGCGCGTGTTGGTGGATGGCAAGGACGTGACGGGCACCCCTGTGCGCGATCGCAATGTGGCCATGGTGTATCAGCAGTTCATCAACTACCCCTCGATGAAGGTGGCGGCCAACATCGCATCGCCCCTGAAGCTGCGCGGCGAAAAGAACATCGACGCCCGCGTGCGTGAAATCGCCAGCCGCCTGCACATCGATATGTTTCTGGACCGGTACCCGGCCGAGCTGTCGGGCGGCCAGCAGCAGCGCGTGGCACTGGCCCGCGCCCTGGCCAAGGGCGCGCCGCTGATGTTGCTGGACGAACCCCTGGTCAACCTGGACTACAAGCTGCGTGAAGAACTGCGCGAGGAACTGACCCAGCTGTTTGCCGCTGGCCAGTCCACTGTGGTCTATGCCACCACCGAGCCGGGCGAGGCCCTGCTGCTGGGCGGCTACACGGCGGTGCTGGACGAAGGCCAGCTGCTGCAGTACGGCCCCACGGCCGAGGTGTTCCATGCGCCCAACTCGCTGCGCGTGGCGCGCGCTTTCAGCGACCCGCCGATGAACCTGATGGCGGCCTCGGCCACCGCGCAGGGGGTGCGCCTGCAGGGCGGGGCTGAGCTGACGCTGCCCTTGCCGCAAGGCGCGGCCACGGCGGCCGGGTTGACGGTGGGCGTGCGCGCCAGTGCGCTGCGTGTGCATGCGCGCCAGGGCGATGTGAGCGTGGCCGGGGTGGTGGAGCTGGCCGAAATTTCGGGCTCCGACACCTTTGTGCATGCATCCACGCCCTGGGGCGATCTGGTGGCGCAGCTCACCGGCGTGCATTACTTTGAACTGGGGACGGCCATCACGCTGCACCTGGACCCGGCCCAGGCCTATGTGTTTGGTGCCGATGGCCGCCTGGCCCGGGCGCCCGCCCGGCCCGTTACCGCACAAGGAGGGCGCTGACATGGCCCGCATCAGTCTGGACCTGGCGCATTCGTACAAGCCCAACCCGCAGCAGGACAGCGACTACGCGCTGCTGCCTTTGAAGATGGAGTTCGAGGACGGCGGCGCCTACGCGCTGCTCGGTCCTTCGGGCTGCGGCAAGACCACCATGCTCAACATCATGTCGGGGTTGCTTGTGCCCTCGCATGGCAAGGTGCTGTTCGATGGCCGCGACGTGACGCGTGCCAGCCCGCAGGAGCGCAACATCGCCCAGGTGTTCCAGTTCCCGGTGATCTACGACACCATGACGGTGGCCGAGAACCTTGCCTTCCCGCTGCGCAACCGCAAGGTGCCCGAGGACCAGATCAAGCAGCGTGTGGGCGTGATCGCCGAGATGCTGGAAATGAGCGGCCAGCTCAACCAGCGCGCCGCAGGTCTCGCGGCCGACGCCAAGCAGAAGATCTCGCTGGGCCGGGGCCTGGTGCGTGCCGATGTGGCGGCGGTGTTGTTCGACGAACCGCTCACGGTGATCGACCCGCACCTCAAGTGGCAGCTGCGGCGCAAGCTCAAGCAGATCCACCACGAACTCAAGCTCACGCTGATCTATGTGACGCATGACCAGGTCGAGGCGCTGACCTTTGCCGACCAGGTGGTGGTGATGACGCGTGGCAAGGCGGTGCAGGTCGGCTCGGCCGATGCGCTGTTCGAACGGCCCGCGCACACCTTCGTGGGGCACTTCATTGGCTCGCCGGGCATGAACTTTCTGCCCGCGCACCGCGATGGCGAGAACCTCTCAGTGGCCGGCCACCGCCTGGCAAGCCCCGTGGGCCGCGCGCTGCCCGATGGCGCCCTGCAAGTCGGCATCCGGCCCGAATACCTGGCCCTCGCCCAGCCGCAGCAGGCCGGTGCGCTGCCCGGTACGGTGGTGCAGGTGCAGGACATCGGCACCTACCTGATGCTGACCGCCAAGGTGGGCGAGCACACCGTCAAGGCGCGTTTTGCGCCCGAGACGCGTCTGCCATCGGCCGGTGACACGGCCTGGCTTCAGGTGCTGGGTGAGCACACCTGTTTTTACAAGAATGAGGAGTTGCTGGCATGACGGCCTACCCCCTGAGCCGCTGCGCGGCTTCCCCCTGCGAGGGGGACGACGCCCTTTGCTGCGGGGCGGCCCTTGCTGGGCGTCCCGCTGATGGCGCTGCGCCCGTGCCATGCGCTGTGGCTGGCATCAGTCTTTTGGAGTCTCTGGCATGAGCGCGACTACTAAACCCGTCAACCAGAAAGCCTGGTTCCTGATCCTGCCCGTGATTCTGTGCGTGGCCTTCTCGGCCATCCTGCCGCTGATGACCGTGGTGAACTACTCGGTGCAGGACATCATCTCGCCCGAGCGGCGCGTGTTCGTCGGCACCGAATGGTTTGCCGCCGTGATGCGCGATGAGGAACTGCACGCGGCGCTGTGGCGCCAGCTGACCTTCTCGCTGGCGGTGCTGGCGGTGGAGATCCCGCTGGGCATCCTGCTGGCGCTGTCCATGCCTGCGCAGGGCTGGAAGTCGTCCGCCGTGCTGGTGGTGGTGGCGCTGTCGCTGCTGATTCCGTGGAACGTGGTGGGCACCATCTGGCAGATCTATGGCCGCGCCGACATCGGCCTGATGGGCCGCATGCTGCAGGAAATGGGCATCGAATACAGCTACACCGGCAACGCCACGCAGGCCTGGCTCACGGTGCTGCTGATGGACGTGTGGCACTGGACGCCGCTGGTGGCGCTGCTGGCGTTTGCCGGGCTGCGCTCCATCCCCGACGCGTACTACCAGGCGGCCCGCATTGACGGCGCCAGCAAGTTGGCGGTGTTCCGTTACATCCAGCTGCCCAAGATGCGCGGCGTGCTGATGATTGCCGTGCTGCTGCGCTTCATGGACAGTTTCATGATCTACACCGAGCCCTTCGTGCTCACGGGGGGCGGGCCGGGCAATGCCACCACGTTCCTCAGCCAGTACCTCACGACCAAGGCGGTCGGCCAGTTCGACCTGGGCCCTGCCGCAGCGTTCTCGCTGATCTATTTCTTCATCATCCTGCTGCTGTGTTTCATCCTCTACAACTGGATGCAGCGCGTGGGCACCGTCAGCGACGAAGGAGCCGGCCATGAATGAAAAACGTTTCCAGAAGCGCACGCTGTTCCTGATTGCGTACCTGCTGTTTGCGCTGTTGCCCATCTACTGGATGGTCAACATGAGCTTCAAAACGAATGAGGAGATCCTGTCGAGCTTCTCGTTCTTCCCGCAGAACTTCACCTGGGCCAACTACAAGACCATCTTCACCGATGCGTCGTGGTACTCGGGCTACATCAACAGCCTGATCTATGTGGCGATCAACACGGTGATCTCGCTCACCGTGGCGCTGCCCGCAGCCTATGCCTTCAGCCGCTACCAGTTCATGGGCGACAAGCATGTGTTCTTCTGGCTGTTGACCAACCGCATGACGCCGCCCGCCGTGTTCTTGCTGCCGTTCTTCCAGCTTTACACCACCGTGGGGCTGATGGACACGCACATTGCCGTGGCGCTGGCCCACCTGCTGTTCAACGTGCCACTGGCGGTGTGGATCCTGGAAGGCTTCATGAGCGGCATCCCGCGCGAGATCGACGAGACGGCCTACATCGATGGCTACAGCTTCCCGCGCTTTTTCATGACCATCTTCCTGCCGCTGATCAAGGCCGGTGTGGGCGTGGCGGCGTTCTTCTGCTTCATGTTCAGCTGGGTGGAGCTGCTGCTGGCCCGCACGCTGACCAGCGTGAACGCCAAGCCCATCGTGGCCACCATGACGCGCACTGTGAGTGCCTCGGGCATGGACTGGGCGACGCTGGCGGCCGCCGGGGTGCTGACCATCGTGCCCGGCGCCATCGTGATCTGGTTTGTGCGGCACTACATCGCGAAGGGTTTCGCGATGGGCCGGGTTTGAGGAGGCAGCGATATGTTTGACTGGATGGCCTGGACGCTGCCGGTGGCGGTGTTCTTTACGTGCATCGTGCTGATGCTGGTGGGCATGGCGGTGTGGGAGATCAAGTCGCCCACAACCATGCGCAAGGGTTTCCTGCCCCTGGAGACCACGCGCGGCGACCGGCTCTTTATCGGGCTGCTGTCGGCCGCCTACGTGAACCTGATCTTTGTGGGCATCAGCGGCAAGCTGGCCCAGTGGTTCAGCCTGCAGGGCGATCCGTCGATCTGGATCAGCTTTGTGGTGTCGATGGCGCTGCTGGCGCTGATCATGCGCAAGGGTTAAGGAGAAAAATGGCCGCTTGCGCCTGATGGGTAAGCGTCTGTAGCTATTGTTTTTGTAGTGTCGAAGGCCTGGCCTGGTTCCCCCCCGGGTTGGTGCCGGTCTACCAATGGGGGTCTCAATCTGAGAGGAGACAGCAATGAAGATGCAGTTCAAGGCGATCGCTTTCGCCGCCGCGGCCCTGGCGATGGGGCAGGCTGCCTGGGCCGGCGAGGCCGAGGCCAAGAAGTGGATCGACAGCGAATTCCAGCCATCCACGCTGAGCAAAGACCAGCAGATGGCCGAGATGAAGTGGTTCATCGACGCAGCCAAAAAACTCCAGGCCAAGGGCGTGAAGGAAATTTCGGTCGTGTCCGAAACCATCACCACCCACGAATACGAATCCAAGACGCTCGCCAAGGCGTTCGAGGAAATCACGGGCATCAAGGTCAAGCACGACCTGATCCAGGAAGGCGACGTGGTCGAGAAGCTGCAGACCTCCATGCAGTCGGGCAAGTCCATCTATGACGGCTGGATCTCGGACTCGGACCTGATCGGTACGCACTACCGTTACGGCAAGATCATGAACCTGACCGACTACATGGGCGGTGCAGGCAAGGAATGGACCAACCCCGGCATTGACCTCAAGGACTACATCGGCACCAAGTTCACCACCGGCCCCGATGGCAAGCTGTACCAGCTGCCTGACCAGCAGTTCGCCAACCTGTACTGGTTCCGTGCCGACCTGTTCGACCGCAAGGACATCAAGGACAAGTTCAAGGCCAAGTACGGCTACGACCTGGGCGTGCCGCTGAACTGGAGCGCCTACGAAGACATCGCCGAGTTCTTCACCAACGATGTGAAGAACATCGACGGCAAGCCGATCTATGGCCACATGGACTACGGCAAGAAGGACCCTTCGCTGGGCTGGCGCTTCACCGATGCCTGGCTGTCCATGGCCGGTACCGCCGACATTGGCGCGCCCAATGGCCTGCCGATCGACGAATGGGGCATCCGCGTGGCCGACGACAAGTGCACACCGGTGGGTGCCTCGGTGGCCCGCGGCGGTGCGACCAACTCGCCGGCCGCCGTTTACGCCCTGACCAAGTACGTGGACTGGATGAAGAAGTACGCGCCCAAGGAAGCCACGGGCATGACCTTCGGCGAAGCCGGCCCCGTGCCCGCCCAGGGCCAGATCGCGCAGCAGATCTTCTGGTACACCGCCTTCACGGCCGACATGACCAAGCCCGGCCTGCCCGTGGTGAACGCCGACGGCACGCCCAAGTGGCGCATGGCCCCCGGCCCGAACGGCCCGTACTGGAAGCAAGGCATGCAGAACGGCTACCAGGACGTGGGCAGCTGGACTTTCTTCAAGGACCACGACGCCAACAAGACGGCTGCCGCCTGGCTCTACGCCCAGTTCGTGACGGCCAAGACCACGTCGCTGAAGAAGACCATGGTGGGCCTGACGCCTATCCGCGAGTCCGACATCCAGTCCAAGGCCATGACCGACATGGCGCCCAAGCTGGGCGGCCTGGTCGAGTTCTACCGCAGCCCCGCCCGCGTGGCATGGTCGCCCACCGGTACCAACGTGCCCGACTACCCCAAGCTGGCCCAGCTCTGGTGGAAGAACGTGGCCCAGGCCGTGACGGGTGAAAAGACCCCGCAAGGTGCCATGGACACCCTGGCCGACGAAATGGACCAGGTGATGGCCCGCCTGGAGCGCGCTGGCATGGCCCACTGCGCGCCCAAGCTCAATGCCAAGAGTGATCCCAACAAGTGGCTGAGCGACAAGCAGGCTCCCTGGAAGAAGCTGGCCAACGAAAAGCCGAAGGGCGAAACCATTGCCTACGACAAGTTGCTGCAGGCCTGGAAGGACGGCAAAACGCGTTGAGTCTGTGACCTCCGCGTTTTGACAACCTCCACAGGCAGCCAGGGCTCATAAGGTCTCTGGCTGCCTTTTTCACTCCATACCGCCCCCGATGACCAGCGCGTCGAGGGCGGTTTCCTCCCCGGAAGTGTCAAGAATTCAAGGGTAAACCCTTAATTCTTGCTTCATCCATGGACAATCACCCCCATGACCACTGCCTCCGCCCCCCTTCCTACGCAACGCGCCGACCTGCTGGCCCGCCTGGCCCAGCCGCACCACTATGACCTCGCCGTGATCGGCGGGGGGGCGACGGGGCTGGGGGTTGCGTTGGATGCGGCGGCGCGCGGTTTCAGCGTGGTCCTGGTGGATTCGCACGACTTTGCCAAAGGGACCTCGTCCCGCGCCACGAAGCTGGTGCATGGTGGAGTCCGTTACCTAGCGCAGGGCAACATCGCCCTGGTGCGCGAGGCGCTGCATGAGCGCACCACCTTGCTGCACAACGCCCCCCACCTTGCGCAGCCACTGCCTTTCGTGATGCCGTCGTACCGTTTCTGGGAAACCCCCTTCTACGGCGTCGGGCTGATGATGTATGACGCGCTGGCGGGCAAGGCCGGCCTGGGTGCCACCCAGTTCCTGGGGCGCGAGAGCACCTTGCGGTGCCTTCCCACCGCCCGTACCGAAGGCCTGAAAGGCGGCGTCAAGTACTGGGACGGACAGTTTGACGATGCCCGCCTGGCCCTGGCTCTGGCGCGCACGGCGGCCAGCCTGGGCGCGCTGGTGGTCAATTACTGTTCAGCCAAGTCGCTGGTCCATGAGGCCGGCAAGGTCGTGGGTTTTGTCTGCGAGGACGCGGACAGCGGCCAACAGTTCACTGTGCGCGCCCGGTCGGTGGTCAACGCCACGGGCGTGTGGGTGGACACCCTGCGCCAGATGGACGGCGAAGCCATCGGGCGGCCCGTCAAGCCCATGGTGGCGCCCAGCCAGGGCGTGCACATCGTGGTGGACCGCGAGTTCTTGCCGTCAGACCACGCCTTGATGGTGCCCAAGACGGCCGATGGCCGCGTGCTGTTTGCCGTGCCCTGGCTGGGCAAGCTCATTCTGGGCACCACCGACAGCCCGCGCCAGGACGTGGTGCGTGAGCCTGAGCCCTTCCGGGAGGAGGTGCGGTTCATCCTGGAGGAATCTGCCCGCTACCTCACCCGCGCGCCCAAGGCCGAGGACATCCGCAGCATCTGGGTGGGGCTGCGCCCCCTGGTGAAGCCGCAGGACGACGACGGCGACAACACCAAGAAGATCAGCCGCGAGCACACGGTGCTGGCCAGCCGCAGCGGGCTGATCACCGTGACGGGGGGCAAATGGACCACCTACCGCGCCATGGCCGAGGATGTGTTGCAAAAATGCTTCGCCACGGGCCTGCTCCCTGCAAAACCCGCTGGTGTGACCAATCAGCTGCCCCTGGTGGGCACCCCCCAGGCGCCTGTGCAGCACCACATCAGCGATGCGCAGGGGTTGCATTCCTATGGCAGCGAGGCGGCCGCCGTACAGGCGATCCCCGGGGCGCAGACGGTGCTGGGCGGTGGCCTGACCGAGGCGATGGTGCGTTTTGCCGCGCGGCACGAGTACGCCTGCACGGTGGAAGATGTGCTGGCGCGCCGCTCCCGGCTGCTGTTCCTGGATGCGCGCCAGGCCATCCAGCTCGCGCCTGCGGTGGCAGGCATCCTGCGCGAGGAATTGGGGGGCGACCCCCAACTGGAGGCCTTCCAGGCCTTGGCCCAGCAGTACCTGCACGTTCCTTTGTGATAGAGCGCTTGACTTCATAAAAGTCCTTTGCCATAATCGAGGGCTTCGCGTTCAAAGCGTGAAGTTTCTGCCCAGCGGGAAGTGCTGCAAATGGTTTGCGGTGCGGACGACGGGCCCAAGACTGACTGGCTGATCTGCAGCCCTTGAGAGGTTCTCTGGGGCTGTTGTCTTCTGGTGCAAGTTGGGAATATTGAAATGATCCAGACAGAATCTCGGTTAGAGGTTGCCGACAATACCGGCGCCAAGTCCGTCCTTTGCATTAAGGTGCTGGGTGGCTCGAAGCGTCGCTATGCAAGCGTGGGCGACATCATCAAGGTGAGCATCAAAGAAGCCGCTCCACGTGGCCGCGTCAAAAAAGGCGAGGTTTACAGCGCAGTGGTGGTTCGCACGGCGAAGGGTATTCGTCGTGGCGACGGTTCGCTCGTCAAATTCGACGGCAACGCTGCAGTGTTGCTGAATGCAAAGTTGGAGCCCATCGGCACCCGCATCTTTGGACCCGTGACGCGTGAACTGCGTACCGAGAAGTTCATGAAGATCGTGTCCCTGGCTCCTGAAGTTCTCTAAGGACGCGCCATGAACAAGATTCGCAAGGGCGACGAAGTCATCGTGCTGACCGGCCGTGACAAGGGCAAGCGTGGCACCGTCACGCTGCGCAAGGATGACTCCCATCTCGTCATCGACGGTATCAACCTGGTCAAGAAGCACGCCAAGCCGAACCCCATGAAGGGCACGACCGGCGGCATCATCGAAAAGGCCATGCCGATTCACCAGTCCAACGTGGCCATCTTCAATGCCGCTACTGGCAAGGCTGATCGCGTGGGCATCAAGGTGCAGGCTGACGGTTCGCGCGTTCGCGTGTTCAAGTCCAGCGGCGCTGAAATCAAGGCGGCCTAAGGGGTAAACATGGCACGACTCCAAGACATTTACCGCGACAAGATCGCTCCCGAGCTGACCAAGCAGTTCGGTTACACCTCGCCGATGCAGGTTCCCCGTCTGACCAAGATCACCCTGAACATGGGCGTGAGCGAGGCAGTCTCGGACAAGAAGGTGATGGACAACGCCGTGGCCGACCTGACCAAGATTGCTGGTCAGAAGCCTGTGGTGACCAAGGCCAAGAAGGCTATCGCCGGTTTCAAGATCCGCGAAGGCCAGGCCATCGGTTGCATGGTCACGCTGCGTGGCGTGCAGATGTATGAGTTCCTGGACCGTTTCGTGACCGTGGCTCTGCCCCGCGTCCGTGACTTCCGTGGTATCTCCGGTCGCGCCTTTGACGGCCGTGGCAACTACAACATCGGCGTCAAAGAACAGATCATCTTCCCTGAAATTGAGTACGACAAGGTTGACGCTTTGCGCGGTCTCAATATCAGCATCACCACGACGGCCAAGTCCGACGAAGAAGCCAAGGCGCTTCTCGCTGGTTTCCGTTTCCCGTTCAAGAACTGAGGCGAAGCATGGCTAAAGTAGCTTTGATCCAGCGCGAACTGAAGCGCGAAAAACTGGCAGCCAAGTACGCAACCAAGTATGCGGAACTGAAGGCAATCGCTGGCGATGCCAAGCGCAGTGACGAAGAGCGTGATGCAGCCCGTCTGGGCCTGCAGAAGCTCCCACGCAATGCCAACCCCACGCGTCAGCGCAACCGTTGCGAAATCACCGGTCGTCCACGCGGCACCTTCCGTCAATTCGGTCTGGCCCGCGCCAAGATCCGCGAACTGGCTTTCAATGGCGACATCCCTGGTGTCACCAAGGCCAGCTGGTAAGCAGGCAGGAGAGATTAAACATGAGCATGAGTGATCCCATCGCTGACTTGCTGACCCGCATCCGTAATGCACAGATGGTCTCCAAGGCCACGGTTCTGGTGCCTTCTTCCAAAGTGAAGATCGCCATCGCCCAGGTGCTGAAGGACGAAGGTTATATCGACGGCTTCCAGGTGAAAACCGAAGCTGGCAAGTCGGAACTCGAAATTGCCCTGAAGTACTACGCAGGCCGCCCCGTGATTGAGCGCATCGAGCGCGTCAGCCGCCCTGGTCTGCGTGTCTACAAAGGCCGTGATTCCATTCCACAAGTCATGAACGGTCTGGGTGTGGCAATTGTCACGACGCCCAAGGGCGTGATGACCGACCGCAAGGCGCGCGCTACCGGTGTTGGTGGCGAAGTGCTGTGCTACGTGGCCTAACCCGCGGCATTGAGGAGAAACTGAAATGTCCCGAGTAGGAAAAATGCCCGTGACCATCCCCGCAGGTGTGGATGTGTCCGTGAAAGATGACCAGATCTCCGTGAAGGGTTCTGGCGGCGCCCTGTCGCTTGCACAAAACGTGCTGGTGAAGGTGTCGAGCAATGACGGCAAGCTCAGCTTTGAGCCCGTCAACGACTCCCGCGAAGCCAACGCCATGAGCGGCACGATTCGCCAGTTGGTCAACAACATGGTGGTCGGTGTCAGCAAGGGCTTTGAGAAGAAGCTGAGCCTGGTGGGCGTGGGCTACAAGGCCGCCGCTTCGGGTTCCAAGCTGAACCTGGCTGTCGGTTACTCGCATCCGGTCAACATCGAAATGCCCGCTGGCATCACGGTGGCTACCCCTACCCCCACGGAAGTGGTGATCAAGGGCGCTGACCGTCAACGCGTCGGTCAAATCGCTGCCGAGATCCGTGCTGTTCGTCCTCCCGAGCCTTACAAGGGCAAGGGCATCCGTTATGCGGACGAAAAGATCACGATCAAAGAGACCAAGAAGAAATAAGGAGCTGCAACATGTTGACCAAGAAAGAGCAGCGTCTTCGTCGTTCGCGTCAGACACGCATCCGCATTGCACAGCAAGGCGTGGCGCGTCTCACCGTGAACCGTACGAACCTCCATATCTACGCCAGTGTGATTTCTGGCGACGGCAGCAAGGTGCTGGCCAGCGCTTCCACGGCCGAAGCCGATGTGCGCAAGTCGCTCGGCGGTTCGGGCAAGGGTGGCAATGCCGCTGCAGCCCAGATCATCGGCAAGCGCATCGCTGAAAAGGCGAAGGCAGCAGGCGTCGAGAAGGTTGCATTTGATCGCGCAGGCTTTGCCTACCACGGTCGCGTCAAGGCCCTGGCCGACGCAGCCCGTGAAGCCGGCCTGCAGTTCTAAGCGGAGCGGAATACAAAATGGCTAAATTTCAACCCAAAGTGCAGAGCGAAGGTCAAGACGACGGTCTGCGCGAAAAAATGATCGCGGTCAACCGCGTGACCAAAGTCGTGAAGGGTGGCCGTATTCTCGGTTTCGCCGCACTGACGGTGGTTGGCGACGGTGACGGCCGCGTTGGCATGGGCAAGGGCAAGTCCAAGGAAGTGCCTGCTGCTGTGCAAAAGGCGATGGAAGAAGCCCGCCGCAACATGGTCAAGGTGTCACTGAAGAACGGCACCATTCACCACAATGTGACGGGCCACCATGGCGCCGCTGTTGTGATGATGGCGCCCGCCCCCAAGGGTACCGGTATCATCGCTGGCGGTCCTATGCGCGCAGTCTTCGAAGTGCTGGGTGTGACCGATATCGTGGCCAAGAGCCATGGCTCGTCCAACCCGTACAACATGGTTCGCGCCACGTTCGATGCGCTCGTCAATTCGACGACTCCGTCGAATGTTGCTGCCAAGCGCGGCAAGACGGTCGAAGACATCTTCGCCTGAACCGGAGTTTGAATATGACTACGCAACAAACCGTCAAGATTCAACTGGTGCGCAGCCCGATTGGCACCAAGGAATCGCACCGCGCCACCGTTCGCGGCCTGGGCCTGCGCAAGCTCAACAGCGTGAGCGAGCTGCAGGACACGCCCGAAGTGCGCGGCATGATTAACAAGATCAGCTACCTGGTCAAAATCGTCTGAGAGATAGATCATGGAACTCAATAGCATCAAGCCCGCAGACGGCGCCAAGCATGCCAAGCGCCGTGTAGGCCGTGGTATCGGCTCCGGCCTGGGCAAGACCGCTGGCCGTGGTCACAAGGGCCAGAAGTCCCGCTCCGGTGGTTACCACAAGGTGGGCTTCGAAGGCGGCCAAATGCCTCTGCAACGTCGCTTGCCCAAGCGCGGCTTCAAGTCGCACCTGCTCAAGTTCAATGCAGAAGTGACGCTGACGGCTCTGGACCAACTCGGCTTGGCCGAAGTGGATGTCCTGGCACTCAAGCAAGCCGGCCTGATCGGCGAGCTGGCCAAGGTGGTCAAGGTGATCAAGAGCGGTTCCCTCACCAAGGCGGTCAAGCTGAACGGTGTGGGCGCCACGGCAGGTGCCAAGGCAGCCATCGAGGCTGCTGGCGGCAGCGTCGCCTGAGTTCGGCACTGAAGGAAGGCACCTGTGGCTACTAGCGCGGCTCAAATTGCAAAGACCGGCAAGTTCGGCGACCTGCGTCGTCGTCTGGTTTTTCTGTTGCTTGCGCTGGTCGTGTATCGCATCGGGGCTCATATCCCTGTGCCCGGTATCGATCCAGCCCAACTTCAGCAGCTTTTCAGCGGCCAGCAAGGCGGCATCCTGAACCTGTTCAACATGTTCTCGGGTGGTGCACTGTCGCGCTTCACGGTCTTCGCCTTGGGGATCATGCCGTACATCTCGGCGTCGATCATCATGCAGCTGATGACCTACGTGTTGCCCGCGTTTGAGCAGCTGAAAAAAGAAGGTGAAGCCGGTCGTCGGAAGATCACGCAGTACACCCGTTACGGCACACTGGGCTTGGCCCTGTTCCAGTCGCTGGGCATTGCTGTGGCGCTGGAAAGCTCGGCTGGCTTGGTGTTGAGCCCTGGCTTTGGTTTCCGTCTGACGGCTGTGGTGAGTTTGACCGCCGGTACGATGTTCTTGATGTGGCTGGGTGAGCAAATCACTGAGCGGGGCCTGGGGAATGGTATTTCCATCCTCATCTTCGCTGGCATCGCTGCGGGTTTGCCGAGTTCGATCGGTGGACTGCTGGAACTGGTGCGTACTGGTGCGATGAGCATCCTGGCGGCCATCTTCATCGTCCTCGTGGTCGGTCTGGTGACTTACTTCGTGGTGTTTGTTGAGCGTGGCCAACGCAAGATTTTGGTGAACTATGCCCGTCGTCAGGTGGGGAACAAGGTGTACGGTGGTCAATCGTCGCACTTGCCCCTCAAGCTGAACATGGCGGGTGTGATTCCTCCGATCTTTGCCTCGTCGATCATCCTGCTGCCTGCAACGGTGGTGAACTGGTTCAGTGCTGGTGAGTCGATGCGTTGGTTGAAGGACATTTCGGGTGCTCTGACTCCTGGTCAGCCCATCTATGTGATGTTCTATGCCGCAGCGATCATCTTCTTCTGTTTCTTCTATACGGCGCTGGTTTTCAACAGCCGTGAAACTGCAGACAACCTGAAGAAGAGTGGTGCGTTCATCCCGGGCATTCGCCCAGGTGAGCAGACCGCACGCTACATCGATAAAATCCTGGTCCGCCTGACTTTGGCCGGTGCCATGTACATCACCTTTGTGTGCCTGCTGCCAGAGTTTCTGATCCTGAAGTACAACGTTCCGTTTTACTTCGGCGGAACATCACTGCTGATCATTGTGGTCGTGACCATGGACTTCATGGCCCAGGTCCAGAACTACATGATGTCGCAACAGTACGAGTCGCTGCTCAAGAAAGCCAATTTCAAGGGCAATCCCGGCGGTTGAGGATGACGGAAAGCGGTAGCCGCATGGCGGTGCCGCTTGCAAACGACTGAATGTCGATTAAGTTGGCGCCCCACGATTTTTCGCGGGCACAAATTGTGTTCCGTGCGAAGCAGCCGGGACGGATGGAAAAGTTTTAGGAGAATGCAATGAGAGTTTCGGCTTCGGTCAAAAAAATCTGCCGCAACTGCAAGATCATCCGCCGCAAGGGTGTGGTGCGTGTGATCTGCACGGATCTGCGTCACAAGCAGCGCCAAGGTTGATTGGAAAGTATTAGAGGACGCATATGGCACGTATCGCTGGCATTAACATTCCGCCGCACAAGCACGCGGAAATCGGTTTGACCGCCATTTTTGGCATTGGTCGCACCCGCGCTCGCAAGATCTGCGAAGCAACTGGTATCGCTTACTCCAAGAAGATCAAGGATCTGACGGACGGCGATCTGGAAAAAATTCGCGAGCAAATCGAGCAGTTCACCATTGAAGGTGACCTGCGCCGCGAAACCACGATGAACATCAAGCGTTTGATGGACATCGGCTGCTATCGTGGCTTCCGCCATCGCCGCGGTCTGCCAATGCGTGGCCAGCGCACCCGTACCAATGCACGCACCCGCAAGGGTCCGCGCAAGGGTGCTGCTGCACTGAAGAAATAAAGATTGAAAGATCATCATGGCTAAGTCTCCTGCCAATAACGCAGCTCAGCGCGTCCGCAAGAAGGTCCGGAAAAACGTTTCGGACGGCATTGCCCACGTGCACGCCTCGTTCAACAACACCATCATCACGATCACCGATCGCCAGGGCAACGCTCTGTCGTGGGCTTCGTCCGGTGGCCAAGGTTTCAAGGGCTCGCGCAAGTCCACTCCTTTCGCAGCCCAGGTGGCTTCGGAAGTCGCAGGTCGCGCTGCCATCGACCAAGGCATCAAGAACCTTGACGTTGAAATCAAGGGTCCTGGTCCTGGCCGTGAATCCTCGGTGCGCGCTCTGGGCGCGCTGGGCATTCGCATCACGTCGATCTCCGACGTGACGCCTGTGCCCCACAACGGCTGCCGCCCTCAAAAGCGCCGTCGTATCTAATTTTCTCAAAGCCCACCGCCGCCTGTGAACGCGCAAGCGCCTCAGGCGGCTCCCGCAATGGTTTGCGGTAGATGACACAAAGGAAGCTCAAGTGGCACGTTACCTCGGCCCCAAGGCCAAACTCTCCCGCCGTGAAGGCACGGACCTGTTCCTGAAGAGCGCTCGGCGCTCGATCGCTGACAAGTCCAAGTTCGACTCCAAGCCCGGCCAACATGGCCGCACTTCGGGTGCACGTACCTCCGACTACGGCCTGCAACTGCGCGAAAAGCAGAAGGTCAAGCGCATGTACGGCGTGCTGGAAAAGCAGTTCCGCCGCTACTTCGAAGCCGCAGATGGCAAGAAGGGCAACACCGGCGCCAACCTGCTGTTCCTGCTGGAATCGCGTCTGGACAACGTCGTGTACCGCATGGGTTTCGGTTCGACCCGCGCCGAAGCACGCCAGCTGGTGTCCCACAAAGCGATCACCGTGAACGGAAAGTCCGTGAACATCGCTTCTTACCTGGTCAAGGCCGGTGATGTGGTGGCTGTGCGTGAAAAGTCCAAGAAGCAAGCCCGCGTTGTGGAAGCCCTGCAACTGGCAGCCCAAGTTGGCATGCCTGCGTGGGTGGAAGTGAACGCCGACAAGGCAGAAGGCATCTTCAAGAAGACGCCTGACCGTGATGAATTCGGTGCCGACATCAACGAATCGCTGATCGTTGAGTTGTACTCGCGCTAATCGGGCGAGTCAGTCAATCAAGAAAACCGTCCCTGAACCGCGAGGCATCGCGGTTTAGGCGCTTCACCAGCCTTACCGGTGTAACGAGCTGGGGGTATTGAGAGGAAGTCTGAATGCAAACCAATTTGCTGAAACCCAAGGCGATCAATGTCGAGCAGCTTGGCCACAACCGTGCCAAGGTCGCGCTGGAGCCGTTCGAGCGTGGTTACGGCCACACGCTGGGCAACGCCATCCGGCGCGTCCTGCTCTCGTCCATGGTGGGTTACGCAGCGACGGAAGTCACCATTGCAGGCGTTCTGCATGAGTACTCGTCGATCGACGGTGTCCAGGAAGATGTGGTCAACATCCTTCTGAACCTCAAGGGTGTGGTGTTCAAGCTGCACAACCGCGACGAGGTCACGCTGAGCCTGCGCAAGGACGGCGAAGGCGTGGTGACGGCCCGTGATATCCAGACCCCTCACGATGTCGAAATCGTGAACCCTGATCACGTGATCGCCAACCTGTCTGCTGGCGGGAAGCTGGACATGCAGATCAAGGTAGAGAAGGGTCGCGGCTACGTGCCGGGCAACCTGCGCCGCTATGCCGACGAATCGACCAAGTCGATTGGCCGCATCGTGCTGGACGCTTCGTTCTCCCCCGTGAAGCGCGTGAGCTACACCGTGGAAAGCGCCCGTGTGGAACAACGTACTGACCTGGACAAGCTGGTTGTCGAGATCGAAACCAACGGTGCCATCACCGCCGAAGACGCCGTGCGTGCTTCGGCCAAGATCCTGGTGGAACAGCTGGCTGTGTTCGCGCAGCTGGAGGGTGGCGAGCTGGCTGCGTTCGACGCACCTGCAGGCCCTCGTGGCAATGCCACGTTCGACCCGATCCTGCTGCGCCCTGTGGACGAGCTGGAACTGACCGTGCGTTCTGCCAACTGCCTGAAGGCCGAGAACATCTACTACATCGGTGACCTGATCCAGCGTACCGAGAACGAGCTGCTCAAGACGCCTAACCTGGGCCGCAAGTCGCTCAACGAAATCAAGGAAGTGCTTGCCTCGCGTGGCCTCACGCTGGGCATGAAGCTCGAGAACTGGCCACCAGCGGGCCTGGACAAGCGCTAAGCTGCCGCCTTATAATCGTAGGCTCCCCAAAAAAAACGGGGGGCGCGGTTTCCAAGTCCTCCGCAAGGGGGACTTTTCGTTCCCCGGATGGATGCTTCCGAAAGGGGAACAGTGCCTCGGACAGTACCTGACACGGCTGCCCGATTTAATTACATAGACAGTAGAAGGAAAGCACCATGCGCCACGGACACGGCCTCCGCAAACTCAACCGCACCAGTTCGCACCGCCTCGCGATGCTGCAGAACATGATGAACTCGCTCATCGAGCACGAGGCCATCAAGACCACCGTCCCCAAGGCCAAGGAACTGCGCCGCGTGATCGAACCCATGATCACCCTGGCCAAGGAAGACTCCGTTGCCAACCGCCGCCTGGCCTTCAACCGCCTGCGCGACCGCGACAGCGTGACCAAGCTGTTCAACGACCTGGGCCCCCGTTTCAAGGTGCGTCCCGGTGGTTACACCCGCATTCTGAAGATGGGTTTCCGCGTGGGTGACAACGCGCCCATGGCACTGGTCGAACTGGTCGATCGCGCTGCAGAAACCGAAAATAATTCGGCAGCTGCCGAATAATAGGGTATAATTTATTTCTTACCGCGCGATGGAGCAGTCTGGTAGCTCGTTGGGCTCATAACCCAAAGGTCGGAGGTTCAAATCCTTCTCGCGCAACCAAATACAGCGGTCTCCGCTTTGCAAAACGCCCACTCCTCAGTGGGCGTTTTTTTTTGCCGTTGCGATCTTGGATCGGGCCGTTTCTCTTGGAGCCTTGTGCTCACCGCTGTGGGTTCGTTGCAGTACCAGCGCGCCCCCATCTGTTTTGCGCTGACTCCAAGGGCGGCAGGAGCGGAAGCGGGGCCTGGAAGTCCATAGTCCGCCCCTCCATGCAACGTTCTTTCGGGCGCAGAATCCGGAAGGAAACGTCTTGATCTTCCGTTCAGTGGGCAGGAGTGAAACGACTTCTTCAGCGGGCAAAAAGATCGGCCTTGGCTGCCTTGGTGATCGCAACGACGCAGGGGTGCGTGATCCGCCGCTCGACGGAAATCGCGAAAAATTCTTCCACCAGCTCGGTGGACCGGCCGATCACCTCCACGCCGAACTGGGCGGTGGTCTCCTCGTCCAGTACCGTGGGGGACGTAAAAATGCCCCGGCCTTGGCGGCCAAACGCGTTCATGAGCGCACTGTCGTCGAACTCGCCGACAAGGCGGGGCTGCAGGTGGTGTTTGTTGAGCCAATGGTCCAGTTGCTGCCGCACTGACGACATGGGCCCCTGGATCAGCATGGGTGCACCATGCAGACATTGTGGAAACGGCCCCTCCAGCTGGGCACGCAGGCTGGGTGCGCACAAAAAACTCATACCGCTGGTGCCCAGCGGGTGGTTGAAGGCTTTTACACCAATCTTCTTGGATACCGGCTCGTCTGCCAGCACCAGGTCGAGCTTGTGCAGGCTCAGCTGCGCGATCAGCTCGGGAAACTTCCCTTCGTGGCAGGTCATGTGCACCCGTTGTGGCATGCCCAACGCGGGCTCCAGCAGATGGTAGGCCACCGACTTGGCAATCGAGTCGGCCACCCCCACGCGGAACTCCAGCGGTTTCTCCTGGCCGCGCGACAGGCGGATGGACTTCTCCAGCTCATCCCCCAGCGCAAAGATCTGCTCGGCATAGCCCAGGGCTACCCGGCCTTCGCTGGTCAGCTCCAGGCCCCGGCCTCGCTTTCTGAACAGGTCGTGGCCCAGCCACTCCTCCAGCTGCTTGATCTGCCCGGACAGCGTCTGGGGGGTGGTGTGCAGCTGCTCGCCAGCGCGCATCACGCCGCCTGCTTTGGCCACGGTCCAGAAATAGCGCAGGTGCTTGAAGTTCATGGTGCGATTCAGTGAAACACTTCGAAAAAAGCGAGCAATAAAGCTCAATAAAACGAATATACGCGAAGTATAAAAATCTCTACATTGCAGGCTTGGCCCTTGTCCGTGGCGCGCTCCGCCCGGGAAGGAACTGTCAGCGTTCATGAGAACCTGTTCTGAGGAGTAGCAACCATGCGTATCACTACCAGAGGACAACTTGCCGTGTCGGCCATGACCGACCTTGCCCTGCGCCAGAAAATGCGGCCGGTGGCCCTGTCCACCATCAGTGCACGCCAGGGCACATCCCTTTCGTACCTGGAGCAGCTGTTCAGCGCCCTGCGCCGTGCCGGGCTGGTGGACAGCACGCGCGGGCCCGGTGGTGGCTACACGCTGGCCCGCCGCGCTGATCAGGTGTCGGTGGCCGAGATCATCCTGGCGGTCGAGAACCTCAAGGCCGACGACCTGCAGAACCTGGGCGCGGGCCAAGCGGCGCAGGTGAAGTCCATGACCGGCGAACTGTGGTCCACCTTCAACCTGCGCGTGATGGAGTACCTGCAGTCGGTCACCTTGCAGGACCTGGTGGCCCAGCAGCTCGAAAAAGGGGGCGCACTGGAAGACGCCGCGCCCGCCGTGGCTGCCAAGCCCAAACTCCCGCCCAAGCCGCGCCCCCTGATGGCCCGGGTGGGGGTGCCGAACTCGGTGTTCGCGCTGGGCTCCATGCCCCTGCTGCAGCGGCGCTGAACCGGGCGCGGGGCGGTGCGCCCCGCTGACTGTGGGCTAGAGCTGGTGTGCGAGTTGCTTGATGCCGCGTATCAGCATCTCCACCGAGATAGCGACCAGGATCAGCCCCATCAGGCGTTCAAACGCCATCACCACGCGTTCGCCCACCAGACGCTGGATGCGTTCGGCCATCAGCAACACGATGGCGCACACCGCCATGGTCACGCACAGAGCGCCGACCCATTCGAGCTTGCGCTCTGGTGCCTGGGCGACCAGCAGCATCACCGTGGCCAGGGCCGACGGGCCTGCCAGCGCAGGGATGGCCAGCGGCACGATCAACGGCTCGCCCGGCAGCTCCGCCTGCGGACCGTCTGCCGACGGAAAGATCATGCGCAGCGCGATCAGGAACAGCACCACCGCGCCCGCAATCTGCAGCGACAGGTCGCTCAGGTTCATCACCCGCAGAAACTCCGCCCCGAAGAACAGAAACACCAGCAGCAGCGCAAACGCGATCAGCACCTCGCGCAGGATCACCCGCGCCCGCCGCTCGGGCGCCACGCCGCGCAGCGCGTTGGCAAAAATGGGGATGTTGCCCAGCGGATCGGTGATCAGCAGCAGCAATATGGTGGCCGACGCGAAGGTGTAGCTCATGTCGCGTACACCGCGTCCAGCGATCGGAAGCCCTTGATCTCGATCGGGTTGCCGCTGGGGTCGTGGAAGAACATCGTCCACTGCTCGCCTGGCTGGCCTTCAAAACGCACCTGCGGTTCCAGCACAAAGACCGTGCCCGCCGCCTTCAGGCGCGCGGCCAGTGCATGCCAGTCGGGCAGCTCCAGAATGGCGCCGAAATGGGGCATGGGCACCAGGTGGTCGCCCACATGGCCGGTGCGGGCACTGGCAAACGGGGTGCCCAGGTGCAGCGAGATCTGGTGGCCGAAGAAGTCGAAGTCCACCCAGGTGTCGGTGCTCCGCCCCTCCTGGCAACCCAGCACGCCGCCATAGAAGCGGCGGGCGGCATCGAGGTCGGTGACGTGGAAAGCGAGGTGAAAGAGGCTGCGCATCCCGCAAAGGATAGCAGCCGGTGTCCGGTTTCAGGCTCGCCCTCAGGCTGTCCGCCGGTGCTGCTCGGCCTTCTCCTGGCAGTGCACGCAGCGTGCCGCCTCGGGGGTGGCGTGCAGTCGGGCTGCGGTGATGTGGGCGCCGCAGTCCGTGCACTCGCCGTAGGTGCCCGCCTCGATGCGGGCCAGGGCCGCCTCCACGGCGGCCAGGTGGGCGGTTTCGTGCTCGTCCAGCGCGAACGCCAGTTCACGTTCGGTGGCCAGCTGGGCGCGCGGGTCTTCGGGCTGGCCAAAATGCGCTGCAGCGGCCTCGGCCCGGCCGATGGTGCCGCCGCGCTGTGCGGCCAGCTGGGCCAACAACTCGGATTGCTGGGCCCGCAATTGTTGGAGGAATGGGGCGGCCTGGGTCTTGTCCATGCGGTGTCTCCTCAAGGGTGATCGGATGCCTGCATGGTGCGCCTGTGCGCGACAACCTCGGTTGACCAAGGTCAAGGGATGAAGACCCTGCGCTGGGGGGCGGGTTCAGCGCTTGGGCGGCCGCGCCAGCATCTCCGCCGTGTTGGTCTTGCGGTCTGCGTTCACGCGCTGCACATGGGGCCGTTCGCCCATGCGGGTCAGGTACTCGCGCACGGGCAGGTCGGCCAGGTAGTCGCGGCCATAGACGATCTTGGTGGCCGAGGCCACCAGCGGCAGGTGCACGATGGCCGCGCAGTCGGCCAACGTGAAGCTGTCGCCGCCTACATAGGGGCTGAACTTGGCCAGCTGGGCGAAGGCGGCAATGTTCTTCGTGAGCTGCGCGCCCACCTTTTCTTTGGCGGTATCGCTCACCGTGCCGCCAAAAAAGGCCTGCGGGTACAGGTTGCGCGCCACCAGCTCCAGGTGCAGCTCCAGAAAGGTGATCAGCTCGCGCACCTTGGCGGCCCGGTAGGGGTCGGCGGGGATCAGTGGGTGCGCGGGGTGGGCGGCCTCGATGTAGTCGGCGATCACCGCCGATTCGCACAGCGGGCCCTGGGGCGTGCGCAGGTAGGGCACTTTGCCCAGCGGGCTGGCGCTGCGGTCGGTTTCGCCCACCCAGGCCAGTTCCTCGGTGAACGGCAGGCCCTTTTCGAGCAGGGCGAGCTTGACCTTGTTGTAGTAGTTGCTGGCCGAAAAGCCGCAGAGTGTGAGCATGGTGGGGTCTCCGTTGTAGTGGTGAGTGCAGCGTACATCCTAGGTGTGGGCGGGGGCGCCGTCCGTCGCGCAGATGACCCTGGTCAAGGCCTCGTGGGTGCAGCCACCTACAATCGGGCCCTCATGTGGTCCTCCCTGCAAACCCTCCGCAGCCTTCACTGGCTCGCCCGCCTGGTGCTGGCGTGGTTTGTGGTGTCCATGGGCGTGGCCGTGGCGTCGCCGCTGGTCAACCCGCAGGCCATGGAACTGATCTGCTCGGGTTCGGGCGCGATCAAGCTGCTGGTCAAGACCGACGATGGCGCCCAGGAGATGCAGAGCCACACGCTGGACTGCCCCCTGTGCGCGCAGGTGAGCGCACCTCCCCCCGCCTCGCAGGCCCTGCTGCCGGTGGTCCACCCGCTGGCGCATGCACTGCGCCCCATCCCCGCCGCGCACATTGCTGCGCGCACTGCTGCGCCGCTGCCGCCGCGCGGGCCCCCGGCATTCTCCTGATTTTGCTATTTATTTGATAGCTGTTTGCGCTTATCCATCGCGCGCAGACGGTCTATTTGGCTTGAAATTCAGGAGTTCCCATGCGCAAAAGCCGCATGGCGCTGGCCGTGGCCAGTGCCTTTCCCATCGTCCTGGGCTGCACGTTCACCGGGGCTGCCCCGGCGTTTGCCCAACCCGTTGAGCCCAGCAATGCCCCCGTCAAGGAGCTGGGCGTGGTCACCATCACCGGCGGCCAGCCCACCTCGCTGCCCACGCAGATCCCCACCACCATCGAGGGCGTGACGCGCGAGCAGATCGAGCATTCGATCAACGCCACCGACAGCGAAGACGCCCTCAAGTACCTGCCCAGCCTGCTGGTGCGCAAGCGCTACATCGGCGACTACAACCATGCCGTACTGTCCACCCGCGCCTCGGGCACGGGCAACCCGGCGCGGTCCATGGTGTTTGCCGACGGCATTTTGCTCAGCAACTACCTGGGCAACGGCCCCACCAACGCGCCGCGCTGGATGTTGGTCACGCCCGAGGAGATCGAGCGCGTGGACGTGCTCTACGGCCCCTTCTCCGCCGCGTACGCAGGCAACTCGGTGGGTGCGGTGGTGGACTACGTCACGCGCATGCCGACAAAGTTCGAGGCGCACGGGCAGGTCAGCGTCCAGCACCAGCCTTTCGACCTGTACGGCACCAGTGCCACCTATGCGGGCAAGCAGGTCAGCGCATCCGTGGGAAACAAGAACGGTGACTGGTCCTGGTTCCTCAACTTCAACAAGACGGACAGCGAAGGCCAGCCGCTCACCTTCCCCACGCGCCTCGTGTCCGCTGGTACCGTGGGCAATGCGGGCACACCGGTGACGGGCGCGGTGCCTGGGCTCAACCGCAGCAACCAGCCCTGGTACCTGCTGGGCACGGCCACGCAGTACCACACGCAGCAAGACCACATCAAGGCCAAGATCGCCTACGACTTTTCGCCGACTGTGCGGGCGGCCTATACCCTGGGCTGGTGGCACAACGAATCCGAAGGCCGCCCCACCAGCTACCTGCGCGACGCCAATGGCAATGCGGTGTACGGCGGCACGGTCAACATCAATGGCCGCTCGTACACGCTGGCACCCACGGACTTCAATGTGTCCAATGAAGACCTCACGCATTTCATGCACGGGCTCTCGGTCAAGAGCAACACCAAAGGCGTGTTCGACTGGGAAGTAGCCGCCAGCCTGTACGACTACCAGACCGACACCCTGCGCGCCGCCACCGTGGCGCTGCCCGCCGCGCTGAACGGTGGCGCCGGCCGCATCGTCAACAGCAAGGGCACAGGCTGGAACACGCTGGCCGCCAAAGGCACCTGGCGGCCCGATGGGGTGCAGGGCGCGCACATCATGGACTTTGGCCTGCAGCGCGACAGCTACCAGCTGCGCACCGTGG
Source organism: Acidovorax kalamii (assembly GCF_002245625.1). Lineage (GTDB taxonomy): Bacteria > Pseudomonadota > Gammaproteobacteria > Burkholderiales > Burkholderiaceae_C > Acidovorax > Acidovorax kalamii. The sequence continues at coordinate 144,252 of NZ_NOIG01000009.1, read as the reverse complement.
AGAACGCCACGACGAACTGGATCAGCGGTGATGCAGGCGCCCGCAACCAGGCCTTCAACGGCGACACCCGGCTCATTGGTCTGTGGGCGCAAGACACCTGGAAGATTGCGCCGAAGTGGAAGGCCGTGCTCGGCGCACGCGCCGAACGCTGGAGCGCCAGCAACGGCCAGACCGGCAACGCCACCACCACGCTAAGCCACCCCGAGCGCAACGAGACCTATGTGTCGCCCAAGGCTGCCGTGGCCTACCAAGCCAATGATCTGTGGGTGCTCAAGGCCTCCACCGGCCGCGCCGTGCGCATGCCCACCGTGGCCGAGCTGTACCAGGGCGGCATCAGCGGCAGCGGCACGCTCATCAACAACGATCCGAACCTGAAACCCGAAAAGAGCTGGACCACCGAGCTCACGGCCGAGCGGGACATGGGCAATGGACTGCTGCGCCTGACCGCTTTTTTTGAGCGCACCAAGGACGCGCTGTACTCGCAAACCAATGTGCTCGTCACACCCAACGTGACCAATGTGCAGAACGTGGACGCCATCGCTACCCGTGGCATTGAGCTGTCGTACCAGGCCGCCAACGTCTTTGTGCGCGGGCTGGAGCTGGGCAGCAGCCTGACCTGGACGGATTCCAAGATCACGCGCAACGACAAGTTCCCCGCCAGCGTGGGCAAGTGGCAACCGCGCATCCCTGAGTGGCGCGCCAGCACCGTGGCCACCTACCGGCCGGATGACAAATGGTCGTACACCCTGGGCGCGCGCTATAGCGGCAGGCAGTACAGCACGCTCGACAACACCGACGTGAACGGTTTTGCCTACCAGGGCGCCAGCCGCTACTTCACCACCGACGTGCGTGTGCGCTACCAGATCACCAAGCAGGTGAGCGCTGCCGTGGGCATCGACAACCTCAACAACTACCAGTTCTGGAACTTCCATCCCTACCCGCAGCGCACCTACCTCGCTGAGCTCAAGGTCAGCCTCTGAAAGGAATACATCCCATGTCTCTCAATACTATGAAAAAGATAGCTGTAATCGCTTTGCTGTCAGGCGCAGGAGGCCTTTTTGGCTCTGCGTCCGCCCATGTGGTGCTCGAATACCAGGTCGCCCCGGCGGGCGCCAGCTACAAGGCCACATTCAAGGTGGGCCACGGCTGCGGTGCGTCGCCCACGCGGCAGATCGCGGTGGACATCCCGGCGGGCATGCGCGGCGCGCGCCCCATGCCCAAGCCGGGCTGGGCGCTGGAGGTGCAGCGCGAAAAACTCGCCCAGCCCATCACGAGCCACGGCCGCAGCATCACCGAAGACGTGGTGCGCGTGACCTGGACGGCCAAGACCGCAGACGACATGCTGCAGAGTGCCCACTACGACGAGTTCGTGCTGGTCGCCACCGCGCCTGAACAGGCGGGCACCGTGTACTGGCCCGTGCGCCAGGCCTGCGCCGAAGGCCGCAACGACTGGGTGGAGGTGCCCAAGGCCGGGCAAAAGCTGTCGGACCTGAAGTCCCCAGCCGCCGCGCTGGAAATCCTGCCCGGCGCGGGCGCCGGTGCCCACAATCACTGATTGACCCCAGATAAAGAGGCAGTCTTCCTGCCGCCTCCCCATTTCCGCTGAACAAGGAATCTTCACCATGAAAAGACTGCTCCACACCTCCGCCCTGGCCGCCATGCTGATGGCCGCCTTTGCCAGTGCCCCCGCCTGGGCGCAGACCGCCGCCGTCAAGGTCGAGGGCGCCTGGGCCCGCGCCAGCGTGCAGGGCCAGAAGGGGACGGGCGCGTTCATGCGCCTCACGGCCCCCGACGGCGCACGCCTGGTGCGCGCCGAATCGCCCGCCGCTGGCGTGACCGAAGTGCACGAGATGAAGATGGAAGGCGACGTGATGAAGATGCGCGCCGTCCCCGCCCTGGACCTGCCCGCAGGCAAGACGGTGGAACTCAAGCCCGGCGGCTACCACGTCATGCTGCTGGACCTCAAGGCCCCCCTGGCCAAGGACACCGCCGTGCCCCTGACCCTGGTGTTCCAGGATGCCAAGGGCGCCGAGAGCAAGCTCAACATCAGCGTGCCTGTGGCCACTATGCCCCCGGGCGGCGCTGCACCGGCAGGCCACGGGCACGGCCACAAGCACTGAGCGCGACTGAGCGTGCAGGGGCGGGAATCTGCCCCTCCCGGCCGCAACACATTGGAGTAAGCTGTGACCCCATCACAGACCCACCTCTTGCGGAGCGGCCATGAGCGACACATCCAACAACTTCGGTTTCGGCAAATTCGTCCCCGGTTTTGACTTTCTGCAAAGCCTGGCCAAGGGGGCGTCCAGCAGCATTCCGCAGTTGCCCAACCTCTCCAACTGGGTGGCCCCCACCATCAGTGTGGAAGAGCTGGAAAAGCGCATCGAAGAGCTCAAGGCTGTGCAGTTCTGGCTGGAGCAGAACTCGCGCGCGCTGGCCGCCACCATTCAGGCGCTGGAGGTGCAGAAGATGACCCTGGCCACGCTCAAGGGCATGAACTTCAGCATGGGCGACGTGGCCAACGCCTTCAAGCTCAAGACCGCCGACACCGTGATGAGCGGCGTGCAGAAAGCCGCCGACACCGTGACCGGCGCCGCAGAGGCCGTGACCAGCGCCGCCGCCCGCGTGACGGGCCGTGCCGCTGCCGAAGAAGAGTCCCCTGAAGAAACAGAGGCCGATGCCGAGCCCGCACCCGCTGCGAAAGCGAAGCCCAAAGCCAAGGGCAAGGCCGCTGACACGCCCGAGCCCGCCGTGGTGGACCCGATGCAGTGGTGGGGCGCGCTCACCAGCCAGTTCCAGCAGATCGCCGCCAACGCCATGAAGGACGCGGCCAAGCAGACCGCCATCGACACCACCAAGAACATGGCCACGGGCCTGGCCAAGGAGGCCCTCAAGACGGCCACCGGCATGGCCAGCCAGTTTGCGGCCAAGGGCATGCAGACCATGCAAGGTGGTGCCAAGCGGTCTGCCACATCGGGCGCCGCCAAAAAGACCGCCGCCACCAAGAAACCTGCAGCGCGCACGACCAGCACCAAGCCTGCGGCCAAGAAGGCCAGCAGCACCCGCAGCCCGGCTGCCCGCAAGCGAGCAGGCTGAGCCAGCGCCCGCAGGCGGAGCGCCATCCGGGCGCGCGCCCCGGCACGGAGACCCTCACCATGAAACTCTTTCCAACCGGCCACGCCACCCACCCCCAGTGGCGCATGGCGGCGGCGCTGGTGCTGGCGCAGCTGCGCGCCCAGATGGCGCTGCCCGAATACGCGACAGCGCCCACGCTGGGCCTGCTCTACATCACCGACCACTACGGCAACGATGCCCAGGCGCTGCTCGACCACCTGAGCGCCGAGCTGCCCGAGGTGACCGACTGGAGCGGCACCGTGGGCGTGGGGGTGTCGGCCAACAACGCCGAATATTTTGACGAACCCGCACTGTCGGTGATGCTGCTGGATGTGCCCGCCGACCAGTACCGCGTGTTCTCGGGCGTGGCGCCGCTGCCCACGCATGCGCCCCGCCCGGGCAGCGGTTTTGTAGCGCACACGGCCCTGGTGCATGCCGACGGCCACACGCCCGAGCTGGCCGGGCTGCTGGCCGAAATGGCGGCGCGTACCGAGTCCGGCTACCTGTTTGGCGGCCTCAGCGCCAGCCGCACGGCCAGCGTGCAGTTTGCGGTGGGCGGCGACGGCAACATGGCCGGGCAGGGCGGTGCCAGCGGGGTGTTCGATGGGGGGCTCTCGGGTGTGGCCTTTGATGCCGGGGTGGCCCTGGTGTCGCGTGTCACGCAGGGCTGTCAGCCCGTGGGTGCGCTGCACACCATCACCGCTGCGCAGGACAACGTGGTGCTCACGCTCGATGGCGAGCCCGCGCTGGATGTGCTGCTCGACACGCTGCAGGTATCGCTCGATGGCGGCGACCCGCAGCCCGCGCTGCGCAAGGTGCGCGCCACGTTGGCCGGGCTGGTGAGTGCCGGTGAACAACCCCAGGGCCAGCGCCGCACGGGCCACTTCGGTACCGACACGCGCGTGCGCCACATCGTGGGGCTGGACGGCAGCCGCCGGGGCGTGGCCCTGGCCGACCAGGTGGAAGCGGGCATGCACCTGGCGTTCTGCCAGCGCAATGTGGCGGCGGCACGCGCCGACCTGATGCGCATCTGCGCCGAAATCCGCGAGGAGCTGTCGCCCGAAGAGCTGGAGCCCGCGCCGCTGGAATCGTCGTCCGAGGCGCGGGGCGGCCCCGCCCCGGCGCCCGGAACGCCCGGCGCCGGGGTGCTGCCCCAGACCGGGCGGCGCATCTGTGGCGCCATCTACGTGAGTTGCTCGGGCCGGGGCGGGCCGCATTTTGGCGGACCCAGCGCCGAGCTGCAGATCGTGCGCCATGCACTGGGCGATGTGCCGCTGGCCGGTTTTTTTGCGGGCGGCGAGATCGCCCACCACCACCTCTACGGCTACACCGGGGTGCTCACCGTGTTTGTGGACAGCGGGCTGCAGGCCTGAGCGCAGGGGCTGGGGTCAGAGGGCCGGGCTGTCCTCGGCCTCGGCCTTTTCTTCGGGCGTGAGCCGCGTGGCCAGGATCTTGTCGATGGTCTTGCCATCCATGTCCACCACCTCCAGCTTCCAGTCTTCCCACTGCACCGTGTCGGTCACCTTGGGCAGGCGGCCCGTCAGCAGCATGATCATGCCGCTCAGGGTGTGGTAGCGGCCGCGCTCTTCTTCGGGCACGGCGTCCAGGTTCAGGCGGTCCTTCAGCTCTGGCACGGGGATGTGGCCGTCCAGCAGCCAGCTGCCGTCTTCGCGCTGCAGCGCCCACGAGGTCTCCGGGTCGCGCGGCTGGAACTCGCCCGTGATCGCCTCGATCAGGTCCTGCAGCGTGACGATGCCCTGCACCTCGCCGTATTCGTCGATGACAAACGCCATGTGCACGTCCGACAGGCGGAAGTTGTCCAGCAGCTCCATGCCGGTGATGGTCTCGGGCACATACAGCGCGGTCTGCAGCGTCTGCTGGTTCAGGCCCTGGCTGCGGTCGCGCAGGGCCTTGGCCATCCACTGGCGGGCGTTGATCACGCCCAGGATGTTGTCCATGCCGCCCCGCACCACCGGAAAGCGGGCGTGGTCCGACTCTTCGATGCGCTGCAGCGTGTCTTCAAACGGCGCATCGATGTCCAGGCACACCACGTCGCCGCGCGGCACCATCAGCGAGCCGATCTGGCGGTCGTCCAGGCGGAACACATTGCGCACCATGGTGTGCTCGTGCGACTCGATCACACCGGCCGTGGTGCCTTCCACCAGCATGGCGTGGATTTCTTCCTCGGTCACCGGGCTGCCGCTGGTTTCCTTCACGCCCAACAGGCGCAGCAGCGTGCGTGTGGAGGTGGACAGCAGCAGCACAAAGGGCTTGGTCGCCAGCGCCAGCAGGTTGATGGGGCGCGCCACCAGGCGGGCAAAGGTCTCGGGGTAGGACTGGCCGATGCGCTTGGGCACCAGTTCGCCCACCACGATGGAGAAATAGGTGATCAGCACCACCACCAGGCCGGTGGCCGCATAGCCCCCGTAAGGCAGTGGCACACCCAGGCGCTCCAGCCAGGCCGCCAGTGGCGCGGCCAGCGCGGCTTCACCCACGATACCGTTCAGGACACCAATCGACGTGATGCCGATCTGGATGGTGGAGAGAAAACGCGTGGGGTCTTCGCCCAGCTTCACGGCAGCGGCGGCGCCGCTATCGCCCTCATCAATCAGCTTTTGCAGCCGGGCTTTGCGCGCAGTGACCAGAGCGATCTCTGACATGGCAAACAGGCCGTTGAGGAAGATGAGGGCGAACAGTATTGCTATTTCCATACAAAGGGCGCCTTGCGCGCCCTTGGGTGTTGAGTTGCAAGCGATTGTACGGAACGGGGCAAAAGCCCCGGTGGTTCCACTGCGGAGCGCTCAACCGCCCTCGGTGGGCAGGCCGATGGCATCCCATTCGGGCAGGCCGCCGCGCAGCCAGTACACCGACTTGTAGCCCTTGGCGGCCGCCACCTTGGCTGCCTTGTAGGACTTCCAGCATTCGGCGCCATTGCAGGCAAAGATCACCGGCTTGGCCTTGTCCAGGCCCGGCAACTTGTCCAGCGCCTGGAAGTCATCCTGCGCCGCATTGAAGGCCACGTCCTTGAGGCTTTTCTCCACATAGGCCGCAAACACCGCACCCCGGATGCGCTTGGCCTTGAATTCCTTCTCGGTGCGTGTGTCCACCAGCGTGGCGCCCTGCGCCAGCAGGGTCTGGGCCTCGCGGGCGGTGATGCGGCTCACGCCCGGCAGGCTGGTGGGGGTGAACAGGCCCAGCTCGGCCACGCGGCGGTATTCGGTGGCTTCGGGGCGCAGGGTGACAGGCGGCAGGCCGGTGGACGCTGGCGTGGCGCCAAACCACTGGGCCAGCCGGTTGCGCGCATCGGCGGGCAGGTCCTTCTTGACGACCACCGAGAACCCCCCGGGCACGGGCTGCGACGTGGCCAGCACACGCGCAGTGCCGGGGTGCGCGGCCGCCCACTCGGCCCAGTCGTCCTCGCGCACCACGGTGGCGTCGGTGGAGCCCAGGGTCAGGGCCGTGAGCCCGGCCTGGGGAAACTTTTCATACTGCACGGCGCGCAGGTCCTGGAACGACAGCCCGGCCTCGTTGAGCATGCCGCGCGCCATGTAGGTGTAGATCGAGTCCTGCTGCGGCAGGTAGAGGCGGCGGCCCTTCATGGCGGGCACGGCGTCGATCTGCACCAGCCCCACCAGCAGATACTTGTCGGACTTGTGCGTGGCGCCCACCAGCTCGTAGCCCCGCTGCAGGGCCGAGGCCGCCACCTGCGCCGGGCCGATGAAGATGTCGTAGCCCGCGCTGCGGGTGGCGCGCATCACGTCGGCCAGGTCGTCGCTGGTGGCCAGGGCCACGGGCTGGCCCGAGGCCTTGGCCAGGCCCGACTCCGCCGCCGTGCGCAGGATGGAATGGGCGGCCTTGCGCGCGGTGGGCTCCACCGCCACCATGGCAGTGAGCTGGGCCAGCGCCGCGCTGCAGCCGAGGCTCCAGCACAGCAGCACGGCCAGCCGGGTGGTGGCGCGGCGTGCTGAGGGTCTTGGGGGGATGTTCATGGTGTGTCGCCCTTTCTGCTTTCGGTCTCTCTCTCGGAAGCGGCGAATATGCCCACACCGCCTGACATGCGTGCAGATGTTTCGGGTGTTTTGTATCTGTTACTTCTGTTAACGCAATGTTGCGTGCAGCGGGCCGGAGCGGCCCGACAGAATGCGGGCTGCCTCCCATCGGACAAAAGGGGGCTGTCGCCGGGCCGGGACCACCCTGCCTGCCCATTCCCCCCCATTTGGAGACCTTCCCATGACACATTCCACGACCTTGCCGCGCCGCCACCTGCTGGCCGGAAGCGCCGCCGCCCTGGGTGCGCTGGGCTTGGCCGGGTGGACGGGCAACGCCCGGGCCCAGGCGGCCGCTGCCCCGGCCGCCAAGCCGCTGCCCGCCTATGCAGGCTGGAAGACGCCCGAAGCCCTGATCGTGCACAGCACCAGCACGCTGGAGACGCGCCGTTCCGCGTTTGGCACCAGCGTCATCACGCCGTCGAACCAGCTCTATGTGCGCAACAACCTGCCTGCCCCCGACGCGGCCATCCTGGACAACCGCGATGCCTGGAGCGTGTCCATCGAAGGAGTGAAAAACCCGCGCAGCCTGACGCTGGCCGAACTCCGCACCCTGGGCGTGGAAACCGTGGCCACCGTGCTGCAGTGCTCGGGCAACGGCCGGGGCTTCTTCCCCAGCAAACCGAGCGGCACGCCCTGGCAGGTGGGTGCTGCAGGTTGCGTGGTCTGGAGCGGCGTGCCGCTGCGCAATGTGGTGGCGGCCCTGGGTGGGCTGGCCGACGGCGCGGCCTACCTGACCGGCACGGGCGGCGAGAAGCTGCCCGAGGGCGTGGATCCGCTCACCGTGCTGGTGGAGCGCTCGGTGCCCGTGAAGGCGCTCGATGACGCGCTGCTGGCCTGGGAGATGAATGGCGAGCCGCTGTCGCTGGCGCACGGTGGGCCATTGCGCCTGGTGGTGCCCGGCTACCAGGGCGTGAACAACATCAAGTACGTCAAGCGCGTGGCCTTCACCGCCGCGCAGTCGCAGGCGCGCATCATGTCGCACGGCTACCGCATGTCGCCGCCCGGCAGCAAGGCCAGCCCCGACCAGCCCTCGGTGTGGGAGATGGGCGTGAAGTCGTGGATCAACGGCCCCTTGGCCGACAAGGGCGCGCTCAAGCCCGGCCAGGTGCAGGTGCATGGCGTGGCCTTTGGCGGCACGCGCGGCATCAAGGGTGTGGAGGTGTCGGTCGATGGCGGCAAGACCTGGCAGGCGGCCAAGCTCATCGGCCCGGACCTGGGCCCGTTCGCGTGGCGGCAGTTTGCGCTGCCCGTGCGCCTGGAGGCGGGCACCCATGTGCTGGCTAGCCGCGCCACCGACACGGCAGGCAATGTGCAGGCCGAGCAGCGCGAGGAAAACCTGGGCGGCTACAACAACGCCAGCTGGCGTGACCACGCCGTCACCGTGACCGTGGCATGACCTCGCTCCCCCCTGAGGCGCTTTGCGCCTTCCCCCCGGTGGGGGGGCGCCACCCGTGGCCTGGCAGAGCCAGTTCCACGGTGGCACTGGCGTGGGTGCGCGCCGCTATCGGACGGTATCGGGTGCCGCAAGGCAGTTTGCTGGTAGGGCTGGCGTTACTGTGGGCGGGCGCCAGCTGGGCTGCCGACCCGGCCGAACTGGCGCGCGGCAAGGAGCTGTTCACCAAGATCCAGCCCGCCTGCGCGGTGTGCCATACGCTGCAGGCCGCCGGTGCCGAGGGCCAGGTGGGCCCGGTGCTGGATGAGCTGAAACCTGACGCTGGCCGCGTGTTGCGCGCGCTCAAGGCGGGTATCGGCGTGATGCCTTCGTATGCCGAGCGCATGAGCGAGAAGGACATGCTGGCCGTGGCGCAGTTTGTGGCGCACGCCACAGGCGCCGCCAAGTAGGCGCAGACTTTCGCAGCGGTTGCAGCAGCCTTGCCTCGCTGCAACCGCGCGCTGCTTCAGGCCGCCGTGCGCGATGGCACCAGCGCCGCCCCAGCTGCGCGCCCCTGCAAACCCTGGAACGCAAAGTCCACCTCGGGCACACGGCCGCTCACGATGTCGGCCAGGGCCTTGCCCGAGCCGCAGGCATGCGTCCAGCCCAGCGTGCCGTGGCCGGTGTTGAGGAACAGGTTGCCCACTTTGGTCTTGCCGATCAGCGGCACGTTGCTGGGCGTGGCGGGGCGCAGGCCGCTCCAGAACTGCGCCTGGGTGGTGTCGCCCGCGCCGGGGAAGAGCTGCTCCACGCGCCGCACGATGGCCTCGCAACGCACCTGGTTCAGGTGGCGGTCGTAGCCGTTCAGCTCGGCGGTGCCCGCAATGCGCAGGCGATCACCACCCCGTTCGCTGGTGTAGCGCGAGAACACGAGCTTGAACTCGTCGTCCGTCAGGCTCACCTGGTGGGCCTTGGCTGCATCCTTCACCGGCATGGTCACCGAGTAGCCCTTGGCCGGGTAGATGGGCAACTGGATGCCCAGCGGTTGCGCCAGCAGCGGGCTGAACGAGCCCATGGCCAGCACAAACGCGTCGCCGCGCACGCGTTCGAAGCGGCCTTCGGCATTGGTCACTTCCACATGGTCGATGCGGCCGCCCACCTCGCGCAGTGCGGTGATGTGGTGGCCCATGCGGAACTGCACGCCCGCCGCCTCGCACAGCTTGGCCAGCTCGCACGTGAACTGGTTGGCGTCGCCGGATTCGTCCTCGGCCGTGTAGGTGGCGCCTGCCAGCTGCGGGCGGATATGGGCCAGCGCGGGCTCGATGCGCACGGCCTCGTCGGCGCTGATCACCTGGCGCTCACAGCCCAACGCGCGCATCTGCTCGGCCGGGGCCAGCGCGCCGTCGAATTCCTTTTGGTTGGTATAGAAGTGCAGGATGCCCTGCGTGCGCTGGTCGTACTGGATGCCGGTGGCCGCGCGCAGCTGCTGCAGCGTGTCGCGGCTGTAGGTGCCCAGGCGCACGATCTGCTCGATGTTGTGGCGCGTGCGCGCGGGTGTGCAGTTGCGCAAGAAGGACAGGCCCCACAGCCACTGCCGCATGTCGGCGCGCAGGCGGAACAGCAGAGGCGCATCTTCCTTGCCCAGCCACTGCAGCACCTTGAGCGGCGCACTGGGGTTGGCCCAGGGCTCGGCGTGGCTCACCGAGATCTGGCCGCCGTTGGCAAAGCTGGTCTCGGCGCCGGGCGTGCCCTGGCGGTCGATGACGGTCACTTCGTGACCCAGTTGCGAGAGGAAATAAGCCGAAGTCACGCCGAGCAAGCCGGCGCCGAGAACGATCACGCGCATTTTTGAAGCCTTCTAAGGGGTTCGCGCCTGATGGGTATGCGGTTGCAGCTACTAAATTAATAGCAAGCAGCTGGCGCATGTCCGCCAGGCTGCCGCTCCCCCTGTCCTTGGTACCTGAGAGATTCACCGCCACCCACCCGGGCTGCGGCTTGCTCCTTCGGTGCGCTTCGCGTTGCGCGAAGCGGCTCTCCAGACGGCTTTGAAAAATGGTGCAGTACGGAACCTGAGCGTGTATGGGAGTTTGCGCCTTCGGTGCACAGCGGGCGGTGCCACTGCGCTCTCCTGCGGGGGCCATTCTAGGAGCGACCGGCGTATAGAAAACGCCTTCTGGGCGCTAATGGGGCGCAATCGTTGCTGATGCTGGAGCCTTGGGCCCCGGTGGCTGGTGGCCATAATTTGCCGATCTCCCTGCCCCTGGACCCGCCCATGCCCGATACCGCCTTTGACCCACAGACCAGCGCCGCCGTGCTCACCATGGCCCGCCAGGGGCGCAGGCCCCGCCCGCTGGACCTTCCTGCTGGCTTGCGCCCGCAGAACGCGGCCCAGGCCTATGCCGTGCAGGACGCCGTGGTGCGCGAGCGTGGCGAGGTCGCTGGCTGGAAGGTGGGCGCTGCATCGCCCGAGGCATTGCCTGCGCGCGCGGCGCTCACGCGCGATTCGGTGTGGGTGGCGCAGGCCGCGCACGCTGCGGTGCACCTGCCCGCTGCCGGTTTTGCGGTGCTCGGGGTGGAGGCGGAACTGGTCTACGAACTGGGCGCCGACCTGCCTCCGCGCGAAACGCCCTACAGCCCTGCTGAGGTGCGCGCGGCCCTGGTGTCGGTGCGTGCTGCCATCGAGGTGTGCGACACGCGTTTTGCCGCCTGGGCCCGGCAGGACGAATGGTGCCGCCTGGCCGATCAGGCCTGCCATGGCGCGCTGGTGGTGGGCACCGGGACGGCCGATGTGGCGGCAGTGCAGCCGCTGGCGCAGGGAGTGGACCTGTGGGTGAACGAATCGGTGGCCGTGCAGCACGCCACCTGGGGCAACCCGGCGGGCGACCCGCTGCGGCTGCTTGCCTGGCTGGCCAACGAAGGCGCGCACAGCCTGGGTGGGCTGCGCGCGGGCCAGTGGGTGACGACGGGCTCGTGCACCGGCACCGTGCTGGTGGCGCCGGGCACGCGGGTGGTGGCGGATTTCCCGGGTCTGGGCCGGGCGGAGCTGGTGTTCGACTGACCTGCCTGCCGGTCCGCGCAGCCCTCGGCCCGGCGTGTGCCCGGTGCCTGCCCGTCAGCGGCGGTACGGGTTGTCGGGGCTGCGGTCATAGCGGTTGGACACGCCATCGCCATCGCGGTCCCGGTCGTGCCGGTTGGGCACACCGTCACCGTCGCGGTCCCAGCCGCCGGGCTGCATGTTCCAGCGGCCGCCATGTTCCACCCAGCGCGGTTCGCGGTAGTGGTAGCCCGGGCGGGCCTTCACCCAGTGGCCGTGTTGCCAGACATGGCGGTGGCCGCGCCACTCCCAGTGGCCGGGCACCCAGACCATGCCCCGGCGCGGATGCGGCACGGCTTCGTAGCGGGGAGGCGGGGGCGCCTGGTACTGCACCACCACCGGCGCAGGGCCGTGGTAGCGGGGTGCGTCCGCACCGATGACAACGGTGGCGCTGGTGTGCTGCGCGTGCGCTGCCGTGGCGGCAGCCAGCGTCAGCAGGGCGATGGATACAGCGGCGAGTGCATTGCGGGCCATGGTGAACTCCTCAAAATGGTCCCTGTCGGAACCGGAGCCTTCATGCTGCGGGCCCTGCGTCAAGCCGGTGTAGTTGGATTGCGAAGTCTTGTGAAGTTGTGTTTCCTGGGGCGGCGGCACCTGGGAGGCGTGTGATTTTTGTCACGCTCGCGCTGGGGCTCAGCGCCACCAGATCACCACCGCCAGCAGCATCAGCGCCACCCAGGCGGGGTGCCGCCCCTCGGTGGCAAAAAACACCAGCAGCCCGCAGGCCAGCGTGGCGCCCGCCGCCACATCGGCTACCCAGGCGCCCAGGCCCGCGTCCACAGGCACCGTCCCCAGGCGCCACAGCAGGGCGCTGAAGGCCCAGCCCAGCACCGTCACCAGGTGCCAGCTGCCCCAGAGGATGCGCACATGCTGCTCGCGCAGCACGGGCTGGCCGCCGGTGGGCACCACGCCGCGCAGGCGCAGCGAGCGGAACACGAGGATTTCTCCGAGCACGGAATGGACGGCGCCCACCAGGGCCAGGCCCACGGCGGCAAGGACCAGCGATGTATTCATGTTTCTTCTCCTCCCGGTGTCTGGTTTGTTCGTGAAGGGGCGGTCAGGGGTTGGCGCCGGCGGGGGCGAGCCAGTGCGCCCTTCGGGTGTGCACCCGCGCGCCCAGTTGCGTGAGCAGGTGCATCAGGCCCATCCACATGCGCTCGAACGCGGGCATTTCGCTGGGCACCTGTTGCAGGTGGCGGCCCAGCATGCGCTGGTCGGCGGGGGGCGTCAGCGGCGGTGGGGTTTTGGTGCCAAAGTCGAACACGGCCTCTGTGAAAGGCTCGATCTGCCAGGCCTGCATCTCGGCCAGCACGGGGGCCAGGTCGGTGCGGTAGGTGGGCAGGCTCATGTCGGCCCCGGCCAGGCCCAGGGCCTGGTAGGCCTGCAGCACCCGTGCATGGCGCTGCGGGTCGTCTGCGGGCCGCAGCAGGGCGGACCAGGCCTGCCGGACCTGCGCGCGAAACCCTGCGGACAGGCTGCGTGTGCAGCCAAAGTCCAGCACGCCCACCGTGCCATCAGGCGCAAACACAAAGTTGCCCGGGTGGGGGTCTGCATGCACCCGGCCCAGTACAAAAATGCAGTGCATGAACCAGTCCCACAGGTGCTGCCCGGCCTGGTCGCGCTGCGCCTGCGTGGGCTGGGTGGCCAGCCAGGCCTGCAGCGGCTGGCCGGGCACAAACTGCTGTGTGAGCACTTGGGCGCGGGTGTGCGAGAGGATGGGTTGCGCCATCATCACCCCCGGCCGCGCGGCGTGCTGGGCAAACCACTGCAGCTGTTCGGCCTCCTGCAGGTAGTCCACCTCGCGCAGCAGCGTGGCCTCGATCTCGGTCATCACGCTGTCCATCACCGTGTCGGTGGGCAGGGGCAGGTCGGTGTAGGCCAGCGCGCGCAGCGCGGCGCGCATGAGCTGCATGTCGCTGGCAATGGTGGCGGCGATGCCGGGGTACTGCACCTTCACGGCCACCGTGCCGTGGCCCGCCAGCTGTGCGCGGTGCACCTGGCCCAGGCTGGCTGCGGCAAATGCGGTGGGCTCGAAGTGCTCGAACAGCGCCTCGGGCTCTTGCCCGAACGCCTGGCGGAACACGCGGCCGACCAGCGCGCGGTTGAGCGGCGGAGCCTGGTGGTGGGCGCGGGCCAGCTCGCGCCGCACGCCCTCGGGCAGCAGCTGCGGGTGCATGCTGAGCAACTGCGACACCTTGAGCGCCGAGCCCCGCAACTGCCCCAGCGCGCCAAACAGGATGCGGCCCAGCGCGGCCTCGTGCTCGGCCTGCGCCTGGGCCGAGCGCTTGCGTGTGCGGTGCGAAAGCTCGGCCATGCCGATGCGTGCCGCTGCCAGCCCGGTGATGGCGCTGCGCGCCAGCTTGCCGGTGCGCGGGGCCTCCGCTTTAGCTTTGGCCATGGTCTGCCAGGCGCTGCGCCGTGCCGCGTGCAATGACGCGGTGGATGGGCGTGATCACCGCCATGTAGGCATGGCCCAGTGTGTTGTGGATGTGCACCACCGTGCTCAGCACCACCCGGGGCGCAGCGCCGGGGGTGGCGGGCTGTTTGCAGATGGACACCTGCACGTCCAGGTGCTTGTCGTCCTGGCCCATCACCACCTCGGTGTCGCTCAGGTGCCGGATGCGGAAGATGCCCACGCGGTCGCCCACGCGGTAGCTGCGCGCGTCGCGCAGAGGGCGGCCGCTGGCGGGCGGGTAGCCGTCGTCCAACTGACCCAGGTCCTTCAGGCCCACCAGGCGCACGGCCTTGTTGCGCACGAACATGAGGGCGCGCGTCCATGCCGGGGTGCGGGCCGCCACGTCCAGCCACGACTGCAGGGCCGAGCGCGCGGGGTGCCGGTCGGCCACCTCGTAGGCATCAAAAAAATCGGCCCCGGGCAGGGTGGCGTGGATGGCCGTGCCGGGTGGCACCTGGGTGGCGCGCGCGGTGGTGGGGGCGGCGGGGGCGGTGGGCGAGGTCATGGGGCGCTCTTCTTCTTGCGGGGCGTGGCGGGCTTCGTTGCGGTCGGGGCGCTGGGTGCACGTTTGGCGCGGCGTGGGGGCGGCGCCGGGGGCTCGGGGCTGCGTGCGGTTGGGGCGCTGCCCAGCGTCTGCCGCGCCAGTTGCAGCATGCCCAGCAGGCCGCTGCCGTGCTGGGCCATGCGCGCCATCTGGCTGCGCAGCACAAAGCCGCCCAGCTGCGCCACGCGGTTGACCAGGCCCACACGCAGCGCCTGCACCAGCACACCCAGCGACAGGTCCACCAGCTGCGTGGTGTCGGCGAACTCGTCGGAGGTGTCGGCCAGCCAGTAGCTCACCACGCCCGCAAGGTAGTCGGTGTAGAGGCTGCCCGCCAGGCCCTTGAAGTCGCAGGGCTCGATCTCGCCGCTGGCCTCGGCGGCTTCCAGAAAACTGCTCACCGCATCGCGCAGGCCCTGGCGCGCCGCCAGGGGCTCGGCCAGCATCGACAGCGGCGAGCGCCGCGCCAGGCCGCGCACCTGGGCCACGAACTCGCGGTCGGCCAGCAGGCGCTCCAGCACCGCGTCGGTCAGGCGCTGCAGCTTTTCCTGCAGGCCGTAGCCGTCAAACCCCGGGGTCTGCAGTGTGTCGGCCAGCGCCTGCTGGACGGTGTCGTCCAGGTAGCCGACCACGATGCGGTCCTTGGTGGGGAAGTATTTGTAGATGGTCGCATCGCCAATGCCTGCGGCGCGCGCGATGTCCTTCATCGTCGTGCCATCAAAGCCCTGGCGGGTCATGAGATCCACCGCGCTGGCCACGATCTGGCGGCGCGTGGCGTCTTGTTGCTGGCGGGTAGTTTTCATTTGACTATCTTTAAATTAACAAAATTTGTTATTTAAAGAATAGTTTTTTCTCTTTGTGGCGTCAAGTCTTGTGGAGCGCTGTGGCTTCTTTAGACAGTCTGTGGGCTCCTTTTCTTGCCTTTTTTGGCCTTCTCCGCGCGGTGGTAAAGCGGGTTATGCTATCAATAAGTGAGCATCTGGCTATCTGCGCATGCTGGAGAACGCCTCGAACTCCCAGCTGCGCATGGCCAGCAGCAGGGTGTAGCCCTCGCGCTCGCGTTCGGGCAGCTTCTGGTCGGCCAGGTGCTGCTGGGCAAAGTCCTGGGCTACGCGCTGCATGCGCTCCATGAAAGCCGGGGCCAGGCTGCGGCTGATGTTGCCGTGCACCAGCAGCACGCCTTCGCCCGTGCCGTCAAAGCCGCCCGCAAAGTAGTCGAGCAGCGCGTGCTCGCGGAAGTAGTTCATCACCGGGCCATGCGGGCGCCAGCGGAAGGTCTTGGCCAGCTTGAGGCGGTAGCGGTTGAGCGGCCGCAGCTCGATGATGCCGATGCGGTCGAGCTGCGCGAGGTATTTGATGCCCTCGGCCTCGGTGAGGCGATAGGTGGCCACGACCTGCTCCAGCGTCCACTGGCTGAGCACGCAGATCGCCATCAGCAGCAGCTTCTTGTCGCCCACCACGGCTTTTTCCTGCTCCTGGCTCAGTTCCTTGAGCAGCGGCTGCGCATCGGCCACGCGCCGCGCCAGGTCGGCAAAGTCCAGCGCCAGCGCGCGACAGATGGCGTCGATGCGTGACAGCGGCATGTCGCCCTTGGCCAGCATGCGCTTGACGCTGGACTCGGCCATGCCCAGCGCCTGGGCCAGGTCGGCGTAGGTCATCTGCGCGGTCTTGAGTTCTTTTTTCAGGGCGGTGACGAGGTCGGCGGTGGTGCTCATGGCTGGGGGCGGTTGGCGGGTATGGGTGGGTGTTGGGTATCAATTATCAATACCCAAAGTGGCGTGGGTAGCCCTTTGTGCGACTTTTGACGGGCCCGGACGCGATGGCCTGCCCACACTGCGCGGCATTCCAACTCCGCAGGAATTCCGCCATGCCGTTGTTTTCTTCCGCAACTCCTCTCAACCGGGCCGAGACTGGCCTGTTACTGGGCGCCGCTGCCTTGTTCGCCCTGGCCGTCTGGGGGCCGGTGCTGCCCGCCAGCGAACATCAGCACGCGTTTGCAGACCAGCGTGCGTGGCTGGGCATCCCTTGCGCGCTTGATGTGCTGAGCAATCTGCCCTTTGCCCTGGCGGGTGTGTGGGGGCTGGTGATGCTGCGCCGGGCGGTGGGCGTGGATGTGGCGTCGCGGTGGCTGGCCGGGCTGTTTTTTGCGGGACTGCTGTGCACTGCAGCAGGCTCCATGCTGTACCACGGGCAGCCGCACGACGCGGGCCTGCTGTGGGACCGGCTGGGCATGGTGCTGCCGTTTGCGGGCCTGCTGGGGCTGGCGGCCACAGGCCGCGTGAGTGCGCGCGCCGGGTGGGCCGCTGCCGGTGTGGTGCTGCTGGCCGGGCCGCTGGCCGTGGCCTGGTGGGCGCACACCGGCAACCTGCTGCCCTGGGCTGTGGTGCAGCTGGGCGGCATGCTGGTGGTGCTGGCCCTGGCGTGTAGGCCCCGGCGCGATGGCGCGCTGGCGATGCACCTGGGCGCGGTCATCGGCCTGTATGCCGTGGCCAAGCTGTTCGAGGCGGCAGACCACGCTGTGTTTGACGCTACCTACCAGGCGGTGTCGGGGCACAGCCTCAAGCACCTGTTTGCCGCAGGCGCGGCCTGGCCCGTGCTGACGGCCCTCGCGGCGTGGCACCCGCGCCGGGCACCGGGCGGGCCGCAGGTCACGTTGTTTGTGCAGAATGGCGCCCACGCCGTGGGTGTCGCCCGCAGTTCACGGGTGTGAAGCGCGGGCGCGGAAAATTCCAACAAGCCAACCCATCGGAAACGAGGAGAAACGCATGCACCCCGAAACCCCGTCCACCAGCCTGGCGCCAGCGTCCACGCATGAGGACCCGAACCAGTTTGCCCTGCTGCGCCAGCGGCGGTTCGCCCCGTTCTTCTGGACACAATTCTCCGGCGCGGCCAACGACAACCTGTTCAAGTTTGCGTTCACCGTGATGGTGACCTACCAGCTCAGCGTGGACTGGCTGCCACCCGCCATGGCCGGGCTGGTGATCGGTGCGCTGTTTATCCTGCCGTTCTTGCTGTTCTCGGCCACCTCGGGCCAGCTCACCGACAAATACGACAAGACGAAGATGATCCGCTTCGTGAAGAACATGGAGATCGCCATCATGCTGGTGGCGGCCGTGGGCTTCATTGCGAACAATGTGCCTGTGCTGCTGCTGTGCACCTTTCTCATGGGCGTGCATTCCACGTTGTTTGGCCCCGTCAAGTTCGCCTACATGCCCCAGGTGCTCAGCGAGCGCGAACTTACGGGGGGCAACGGCATGGTCGAGATGGGCACCTTTGTGGCCATCCTGCTGGGCAATGTGGCGGGCGGCCTGCTGGTGGCCATCCCCGGCATCGGCCACACCACGGTGGCGGTGGCCTGCGTGCTGGCGGCGCTGGCCGGGCGGGCGGTGGCGCATTTCATCCCCTCGGTGCCCGCCACCGATCCGGGCCTCACCATCAACTGGAACCCCTTCACCGAAACCTGGCGCAACCTCAAGCTCGCGCACGGCAACATCGTGGTGTTCCGCTCGCTGCTGGGCATCAGCTGGATGTGGTTCTTTGGCGCGGTGTTCCTGAGCCAGTTCCCGAGCCTGGCCAAGAACGTGCTGCATGGCAACGAGCAAGTGGCGTCCCTGCTGCTGGTGGTGTTCTCGATTGGCATCGGCATCGGCTCGCTGCTGTGCGAGGTGTTGTCGCGCCGCCATGTGGAGATCGGCCTGGTGCCGCTGGGCGCCATCGGCATGAGCGTGTTTTCCATTGACCTGTACTTTGCGTCGCGCAGCCTGCCTCCGTCTGACATCATGGGCCTGGCCGCCTTCATGGCGCAGGGCGCCCACTGGCGCGTGATGATGGACCTGCTGCTGCTCAGCCTGTTTGCGGGCCTGTACAGCGTGCCAATGTACGCACTGATCCAGATGCGCAGCCAGCCCACACACCGCGCGCGCATCATCGCGGCCAACAACATCCTTAACGCGCTGTTCATGATCGCCAGCTCGCTCATCGCGGGCGCCTTGCTGGGCGCGGGCTTCACGGTGCCGCAGATCTTCCTGTTCACCGGCATCGCCAACGCGGTGGTGGCGTTCTACATCTTCATGCTGGTGCCCGAGTACCTGCTGCGCTTCATCGCCTGGGTGTCGTCGCGGTTTGTGTACCGCTTCAAGGTGCAGGGCGACGAGAACCTGCCTTCGGCGGGCGCGGCCATCCTGGCCTGCAACCACGTGAGTTTTGTCGATGCCGTGCTGCTCATGGCGGCCAGCCCCCGCCCCATCTACTTCGTGATGGACCACCGCATCTTCCGCGTGCCGGTGCTGGGCTGGCTGTTCCGCCTGGCCAAGGCGATCCCGATTGCGCCCTACAAGGAAGACCCGAAGACCTACGAAGCCGCCTTTGACCGGGCCGCCCAGGTGCTGCGCGAGGGCGACCTGCTCGCCATCTTCCCCGAAGGCGGCATCACCAAGGACGGGCAGCTGCAGGAGTTCAAGGGCGGCATCATGAAGATCATCGAGCGGGCGAAGGCCGAGGGGGTCGAGGCCCCGGTGATCCCCATGGCGCTGACCAACCTGTGGGGCTCCTACTTCAGTCGCATTGAACAAGGCGGCGCGATGGTGCGACCGTTCCGCCGGGGCTTTTACAGCCGGGTGGGCCTGAATGTGGGCTCTGCCGTGGCCCCAACCGAGGTGCAGCCCACGCTGCTGCGCGAGCGGGTGCAGAAGCTGCTCACGGCCTGAGACGCCAGCCCCAGTGCGGGGCGTTTCAGATCAGCGAGAGCCCGGCCAGCCGAGCCAGGCGCTCCTGCTCTTCACCCGCCGTGGTGTGGGGGTGATCAGCCGTTGCGAAAAAGAAAGCTGTAGGCGTTGAGCGCCGGCACCCCTCCCAGGTGCGCGTACAGCACGCGGGAGCCGTCAGGGAATTCGCCGTTGCGCACCATGTCGATCATGCCGTGCATGGACTTGCCTTCGTACACCGGGTCGGTGAGCATGCCTTCCTGGCGTGCGCACAGGCGGATGGCTTCGAGCGTGCCTTCGCTCGGCAGGCCGTACTCGGGGCCGCCGTAGCGCGTGTCCAGCACTACGTCCTCGGCGGTGAGTTCCTGGCCCAGCTCCACGAGCTTGGCGGTGTTCTGGGCGATGCGCAGGATCTGCGCATGGGTCTGCGCGGGCTTGGCCGACGCGTCGATGCCGATCACCTTGCGCGCCCGGCCGTCGGCCGCAAAGCCCACCACCATGCCCGCCTGCGTGCTGCCCGTGACCGAGCACACGACGATGTAGTCGAACTGGAAGCCCAGCTCCTTCTCTTGCTGGCGCACTTCTTCGGCAAAGCCTACGAAGCCCAGGCCGCCGTACGGGTGCTCGGAGCAGCCTGCGGGGATGGGGAAGGGCTTGCCACCGGCCTTCTTCACGTCCTCCATGGCCTGCTCCCAGCTGGGGCGGATGCCGATGTCGAAGCCCGCAGCGTCCAGGCGCACATCGGCGCCCATGATGCGGCTCATCTCGATGTTGCCCACGCGGTCGTACACGGCGTCAGAGTAGTTGACCCAGTTCTCCTGCACCAGCACGCACTTGAGCCCCAAGTGCGCGGCCACGGCGGCCACCTGGCGCGTCTGGTTGGACTGGATGCCGCCGATGGACACCAGCGTGTCGTAGCCGCCCGCGATGGCTTCAGGGATCAGGTATTCGAGCTTGCGCGTCTTGTTGCCGCCAAAGGCCAGGCCGGAGTTGCAGTCCTCGCGCTTGGCATACAGGTGCACCTTGCCGCCCAGGTGGGCCGACAGGCGGTTGAGGGGCGTGATGGGGGAGGGACCAAAGGTCAGTGGGTGGCAGGCAAATTTCTGCAGGTTCATGGCGGTGTTCCGGTCGATGAAGAAGGGGTGCAAGCACAGGGCTTGCAGTGCCTTCATCGTAGAAAAACACGCGCATCTCGTGGTTGCAAAGTTTGGTCAAATTTCGGAGATATTTGTTTATAGACCAAAATGATGGCGATCAATATTTCTTGAAACACAAAATGTGCACAACAAAAGTTTGTCCCAAGAATGTGCCGCAGGCCGATGTCTCGGCCGAGCTGGACCGCACCGACAAAGCCATCCTGCGCCAGTTGCAGCGCGACGCGTCGCTGTCCAATGTGGCACTGGCCGAGAAGGTGCACCTGAGCCCCCCTGCCTGCCTGCGCCGCGTGGAACGCCTCAGGCGCCTGGGGCTCATCGACAAGGTGGTGGCGTTGCTCAACCCCCAGGCCGTGGGCGCGGGCATGCTGGTGATGATTGGCGTGGTGCTGGACCGCTCCACGCCCGATTCATTTGCCGAGTTTGAAAAGGCGGCGGCCAAGGTGTCCGGCTGCATGGAATGCCATGTGGTCACCGGTGAGTTCGACTACTTCATGCTGGTGCGCACGCGCGACAACGACAGCTTCAACCGTCTGCATGCCGAGCAGTTGCTCTACCTGCCGGGGGTGCGGCAGGTGCGCTCGTTCATGGTGTTGCGCAATGTCCTTTCGACCACCGAGCTGCCGCTGGCGGTGTAGCGCAATGCCACTTTTCTTGAGCCGGTCTTACTGCGCCCCGCGCAGCCGCCCCATCACGGCCGCCCAGGCCGGGCCGCCAAACACGTTGACCACCAGCCCTGCCATCAAGAGCCCGGCGCCCGCAAAGTGCACGGGCAGCAGCTGCTCGCCAAACACCACCCAGCCCGTGGTCAGCCCCACCACCGGCACCAGCAGCGTGAAGGGCGCCACGCGGTTCACGGGGTAGCGCGACATGAGAGAGGTCCACAGGCCAAAGCCCAGCAACGTGGAGATCCAGGCGATGTAGGCCACGGCAGCCATCGATGTGAGCGACAGGTGCTGCACCGCTGCCAGCACGGCGCCGGGGCCGTCCATCACCAGCGCCAGGGCCACAAACGGCAGCGGAGCCACCACGCTGGACCAGACGATGAAGGCAAACTGGTTCATCGGCCCATAGCGCCCCACGGCGCGCGTGACGATATTGCCGCAGCCCCACAGCGCAGCGGCCGCCACGGTCAGCGCAAAACCCGCCAGCGGCATCGAGGCGCCATGCGCGCTGCCGATCAACACCAGCCCCACACCCGCCAACGCCAGGCCTGCCACCTGGTTGCCCTGCCATTTCTCGCGCAGCCACCAAGCGGCCAGCAGCAGCGTGAAAAACGACTGCGCTTGCAGCACCAGCGAGGCAAGGCCCGAAGGCATGCCGATGTGGATGGCCGTGAACAGCAGCGCAAACTGGCCCACGGCCATGGTCATGCCGTACAGCAGGTACAGCCGGAGCGGCACCTTGGGCGGCTTGACGAACAGCAGCGCCGGGAAGGCCGCGAGCAGGTAGCGCAGAGCACCCAGCAGCATGGGCGGCACATCGGCCACTCCGACTTTGATGACGGCGAAGTTGAGGCCCCAGACCACGATGACGAGCAGGGCCAGGGTAAGGTCGCGGGGGCGCAGGGCGGTGTTCATGCCCTGCATTTTGCGGGACTGCAGGGCGGGCAGCCGTGCGTTTCAGGACCGCCCTGATGCAAAAAAAGACAAACCGGCGGCGTCTGGGGCGTTATGCCGATTCGACCGCGAAGCCCAGCCCCGCGTTGGCCTGCAGCCGCGCGATCAGCTTGTCACCCAGCGCAGGCGCCGTGGTCCAGATGCCACCCGGTGTCGCCGTGGCATCCTGCAGCAGGCATACGGCGGCCTCGGTGATCATCTTGGATGTGGAGCCATAGCCCGGGTCGCGGTCGCCCTTCACGCCCACGCGCAGGGTGTTGCCTGCGGCGTCGGTGCCCAGGAACAGTACGTCGTAAAAGCCGTTCTCACGCTCTTCGCGCGATGGGCCTTCGCCGGGCTTGGGACCTTTGTCCGAGCCCAGCGACTTGTCGCCCGCCACCGCGTTGGCGATGGCCTCGCCCTTTTCGCCGGGGCCGGTGATGAGCATTTCGTCGTAGACAAAGTCGGTGCCGTAGGCGTGCCGCAGCAGGAAGTTGGAGCGGTGCACATTGCGCGTGTTGATGGCGGCCATCACGAACGGCGCCACCCAGACGCCATCGCCGAGCGCCTCGTCCACCATGGGCTTGTGGCCGGTGGGCTGGCGCGGCCCTTCAAACCCGGGCGTGAGAGAGAACGGGTTCTTCAGCAAATCCAGCACTGCGGGGTTGGTGGCGGCTGCGGCCATGGTGGCCTTGAGGCTGGCGGCCGTGCCCCCAGAGAAGGTGCCCTTCATCTTGCGCACCCGGCCGCGCACGCGCGGGGCGGGGTGGCCGAAGCGCTGGGCAAACTCCTTTTGCAGCAGGAACACGCCCAGGTCGAACGGAATGGAGTCGAACCCGCACGAGAACACGATGCGTGCGCCACTGGCCTTGGCGGTGGCTTCGTGCGCGTCGATCATCTGGCGCATCCAGGCGGGCTCGCCACACAGGTCCACATAGTCCACACCGGCCTTCGCGCAGGCGGCCACGAGTTCGTTGCCATACAACTGGTACGGGCCCACGGTGGTCAGCACCAGGCGCGTGGTGTCCATCAGTGCCTGCAGGCTGGCGGGGTTGCTGGTGTCGGTCACGACCAGCGGGGTGTCGGCCGGCGCGCCCACTTCATCACGCACGGCGGCCAGCTTGTCGGCATTGCGCCCGCCCATGGCCCAGCGCAGGCCACTGCCTGCGGGGTAGCGTTGCAGCAGGTATTCGATCACCAGGCGGCCGGTGAAGCCGGTGGCGCCGTGCACGACGAGGTCAAAGGGTTTGGTCATGGGGTGGGTCTCCGTCCATCAAAACAAGCAGGCGCGCATGGCATTCAGGGCTGCCACGCAGGGTGCTGCCATTGTCTTGGGCAGGGGCGGCGGCCCGTGTCGCGCAGGTGCGGGGTTGCTCATCCGTAGGGCGTAAACAACGGATTTTTGCGGCCAAACTGAGAAAAAGTACCGCTAAACGATACCGGTCAGGCTGCGGGTAGCCACTGTTACGGTTCAATGCAGACACGCAAGTTACGTCTGGGCACCATTCGCCCCGTGTTCAACCAACGCCCCCCCGGGGCACCACAGCAATGTCTTCTTCTCCCATCGTTGTTCAGCGTGACACCAAGGCCTGGCAGCTGCAGGTGTGGGTCTCGTTTGGCATCGCGGTTTTTCTGTGCGCCGTGGGCCTGGCATGGCTGCCCGGCGAACAGCTGGAGCAGGCGTTCATGGTGATGGGGTATGTGTTCTGCCTCTCGGCCGCGTTTGTGCTGGCCAAGTTTGTGCGGGACAACGCAGGCGCTTCGCGCCGGGGCGGTGGCGACACCCCCCTGTGGAAGCTGGTGGTGTGGGGTGGCTTTGCGGTGGCCATGGGCCTCACGGGCTGGGGCCTGCTGAGCATGGACATCAACGTGACCTACAAGGCGTTTCTGGGCGTGAGCTGGCTCTACCTGATCACCACTGCCTTCACGCTGGCCAAGATGCTGCGCGACCGCCACGAGGCGGACCTGATGGAAGCCCGTCTGCAGGGCCGCCGAGAAGCGGCCCAGGCAGCCGCCAACGGCAACAGCGCGAACTGATCGCATCGGATGTACGCAGGCGGCGCATCGCTGCCTGTACCGGCAAATTTTCTTTCTGGTTTTCGACCCGGTTTCTCCCGCATCCTGGGTGCGTGGTGGGGCCGCATTTTGAGGAGTGAATGATGATGAACACGGTGTTTTCTTCGTGGGGCGCCGCCCGACTGTCCCGCGCCCTGCTGGTGGCCGGTGTGGTGTGTGCGACGCTGGTGGTGGCCGCTCCGGCCCGGGCCCAGAGCGAGGCTTCTGCCGCGCTGTCGATGCTGCCGGTGGCCTCGGTGGTGGGCACGGCGTCGGTGGCTTCGGCCGCCGCCGGTGCGGTGGTGACAGTGCCGGCGGCGCTGTCGGTGGGCGGCGCGGTGCTGACGGTGCGGGCGCTGGAGGCCTCGGCCGTGGGCACGGTGTACCTGCTGGAGCGCGCCTCGGACGGCGCCCAGGTGAGCGTGGAAGTGGTCGGCCGTGGCGTGGCGGGCTCGGCCTACGCTGTGGGCACGGTGGTCACCTGCAGCGTGATCGGCACGGGTGTGATCCTGTCGGCAGCGGGCGAGGCGATTGCCTTTGTGCCCAACGCCATCGGCCGTGCGTTGCTGCACAACGAACGTCTTTGAGGAGTGGCACGATGGTGAAAACCTTGACCTTTGGCCGCAGTCCAGCGCAGCGCATCCCTGCCGTGGTGGGCATGGTGTTCCTCGCTGGGGTCGCGCTGCTGGCCGCCACCCCGGCCCATGCGGGCCGCTCGTGCGAATCCCGCAAGCCCGTGCCCCCGCAGGTGATCGAGCGTGGCATGAAGCTGGCCGAGCAGACCTCGGCCGCGCTCGATGCCGAGCATGCCAGGTCGGGCGCGCAGGTGGTGGCGCTGGCCCGTGCGGGGCAGGACCTCTCCAAATATGGCCTGCGCTACTCGCACATGGGCTGGGCCTACAAGACGGCCGAAGGCCCTTGGCGCGTGGCGCACAAGCTCAACGAATGTGGCACGGCGGTGGGCTATCTGTACCGCCAGGGCCTGGGCGAGTTCTTCCTGGACGACCTGTGGCGCTACGAGGCCGTGTACGCCGTGCCCACGCCCGAGGTGCAGCAGCGCCTGCTGGCCGTGCTGCAGGACAAGGGCCGCACCAAGGCGCTGCAGCACCAGCCCTACAGCATGGTCAGCTATGCCTGGGGCCGCAAGTACCAGCAGTCCAACCAGTGGGCGCTGGAGACACTGGCGATGGCCATGGAGCCCACCACCGTGCGTGCGCGCGACCAGGCACAGGCCTGGCTGCAGTTCAAGGGCTATGAGCCCACGGCGCTCAAGCTCGGGCCGCTCACGCGCATGGGCGGGCGGGTCGGGTCGGCCAACATTGCATTTGACGACCATCCGGGCGAGAAGCGCTTCTCGGACCGCATCGAGACCGTCACTGTGGACTCGGTGCTGGCCTGGCTGCAGCGCACCCAGCTGGCAGCGCCTGCGGTGGTGCTGGTGCAGAAAAACTGAGTAAAAACCGGCGTCTGCGCCTGCCTGGTAAGCGGTTTTGGCTATCAAATCAGTAGTATTTGAGGAGAGCAGTTGCCATGAGCAAATCACTGCGTTTGTCCGAAAAATGGTTCCGCCGGGGCCTGTGGCTGGTGGCGCTGGTGTTTGCCAGCTTTCTCATCGGCCTGGGCGGCACCATCGTGGGCGATCTGCCCAAGGTCGAAACCCCGCTGCGGGTGGATGACTTCCTCGACAAAACCGCTGCCGACAAGCTGCGCGCCGAGGTCAAGGCCGCGCGCCAGGCCGAGCAGGACGCGCAGACCGCGCTGGAGCAGGCCCAGCTGCAGCGCAGCAAGGTGCGCAGCGAGGTGCAGGCCGAGAGGGACAGCTTCAACAACTGGCTGTCCACGCGCAGTGCCACGCAGCGCGCTGACCAGGATCCTGAGGTGCTGGCGCGCACCCAGGCGCTGGACGTGCTCAAGCTCGCCGAACGCAAGACCCAGCAGGCGGTCGAGGCCCAGCAGCAGGCAGCGCTCGATGCCCGCCAGGCCGCCGCCGCCCGGCAGGAGCAGCTGAGCCGCATGGAGTCCGATGGCTACGTCAAGCTCAACGCCGAGCGCCGCAAGGTCGAGCTGCGCGTGTTCCTCTACCGGCTGGCGCTCACGCTGCCGCTGCTGGCGATTGCGGGCTGGCTGTTTGCCAAGCAGCGCAAAAGCACCTACTGGCCATTTGTGTGGGGCTTCATCTTCTTTGCGCTGTTTGCCTTCTTCGTCGAACTGGTGCCCTACCTGCCCAGCTATGGCGGCTACGTGCGCTACGTGGTGGGCATTGCGGTGACGGCCGTGGTGGGGCGCTATGCCATCCAGGCGCTCAACCGCTACCTGGAGCGCCAGAAGCTGGCCGAGGCCTTGCCCGACCAGGAGCGCCGCAAGGAGCTGAGCTATGACGTGGCCCTGGCCCGCCTGGCGAAGAACGTCTGCCCGGGCTGCGAGCGGCCCGTGGATTTGAAGAACGAGAAGATCGACTTCTGCCCGCACTGCGGCATCGGCCTGTTTGACCACTGCGGCCATTGCAGCACCCGCAAGAGCGCGTTCGCACGGTTTTGCCACGCTTGTGGCACAGGTGCCGGCGTCAAGCTGGCGCGCGAAGACTGAGGCGGTGGTGGGCACCGTGCCCCAGGGGCTGCGCCGCCGTGAACTGCTGGGCGCATTGGCCGCTGCAGGCCTGCTGGGTGCTGTGCCCTGGTCCGCCCACGGCGCCCCCGGCACACTCATCGAGAACGTGACCCGCCTGTACCCCGTGCGGGTGGCGCGGGTGGTGGTGCCCACCCAGGTGCAGGAGGTGGTGCAGGCCGTGCAGCACTGGCCCGGTGCCGTGGCCGTGGGGGGCGGGCGCTACAGCATGGGCGGGCAGATTGGAGTGGAGGGTGGCCTGCACATCGACATGCGCCGCATGAACGCCCTGGTGTGGCTGGACGCCCCTGCCCGCACGGTGCGCGTGCAGGCGGGCATGCGCTGGCGCGATCTGCAGGACCACCTGGACCCGCACGACCTCGCGGTGCGGACCATGCAAAGTTATTCGAACTTCACCGTGGGCGGGTCGGTGTCGGTCAATGTGCATGGGCGCTACGTGGGGCATGGCCCCATCGGCGCATCGGTGCGGGCGCTGCAGATCGTGCTGGCCAGCGGCGAGGTGCGCGAAGCCAGCCGCCAGCAGCACCCCGACCTGTTCCGCGCGGCCCTGGGCGGCTATGGCGGGCTGGGTGTGATCACCGAGGTGGAGCTGGACCTGGACCCCAACACCGCGATGGAGCGCAGCGTGGCCCAGGTGGCGCTGGACGACTACCCCGGCTTCTTCGCCGCCAAGGTGCGCGCCAACGCCCGCGCCGTGATGCACAACGCCGACCTGCTGCCCCCGCACTTCGACCGCGCCACCGCCGTGACCTGGGCGACCACCGACAAGCCCGTGACGGTGCCCGAACGCTTGGTGCCGCGTGGCCAGCGCTATGACCTGGACAGAACCGTGATCTGGGCCCTGACCGAGCTGCCGGGTGGTGACCAGCTGCAGCACAAGGTGGTGCGCCCGGCGCTGCTGCGCGGCCAGCCGGTGGTGTGGCGCAACCGCGAGGCCAGCCTGGACGCCGCCTCGCTGGAGCCCGCCAGCCGCGCGCAGTCCACCTATGTGCTGCAGGAGTATTTTGTGCCGGTGGCCCGCTTCGCGGCCTTCACGCGGGGCCTGGCCCGCATCCTGCAGCAGCATGGGGCGCAGGTGCTCAACATCTCGGTGCGCCACGCGCCGCCCGACCCGGATGCCGTGATGGCCTGGGCGCGTGAGGAGGTGTTTTCGTGGGTGCTGTATTTCAAGCAGGGCACCAGCGCCGAGGCGCAGGAGGGCGTGGGCCTGTGGACGCGTGCGCTGATCGACCTGGCCCTGCAGCACGGCGGCACCTACTACCTGCCGTACCAGCGCCATGCCACACCGGCGCAGTTTGCAGCGGCCTACCCGCAGGCCGACCGGTTTCGCGCCACCAAGGCGGTGTGGGACCCACAGGGGCGTATGCGCAACATGCTCTGGGCGCAGTACCTTTAGGGCGGCGGACGGTGGTTGTGGGTGGCGATGCAGGCGTTCAGGCCAGCGCCACCCGGTTGCGCCCCTCGGCCTTGGCGCGGTAGAGCGCGGCGTCGGCGGCCAGCAGCAGCGTGTCCATGTCGGCGTTGCCGCCCATGGTGGCGCTGTGCACCAGGCCAATGCTCACCGTGGCGCGCTGGGTGGGGCCCTGGCCGCCGGGGGCGGTGGCAAAAGGCTGCTGCTCCACCGCGCTGCGCAGGCGCTCGGCCATGGCGTGGGCTTCGGCGGGCGACACCTCGGGCAGCACTGCCGCAAACTCCTCGCCGCCCAGGCGGCCCAGCAGGTCTTGCGGGCGCAGCTCGCGCGCCATGGCCTGGGCAATGCCGATGAGCAACTGGTCGCCCGCGCCATGCCCGTGCTGGTCGTTCACCTGCTTGAAATGGTCCACGTCCAGCATCAGCACCGCCGCCCCGGCGGACTCGTGCTGGTGGCTGGCCAGCAGGCGCGCGCCCTGCTTGAGCAGCGCACGGCGCGCGAGCACGCCGGTCAGGTCGTCGTGGCGCACCGCGTGGTCCAGGCGGCGCAGGGCCTCGGCGCGCGCAGCGCTGGCGCAGGCCACGGCCAGCGGCCCCAGCGCCAGCAGGGTGACGCCCACGCGCAGCGAGAACACATCGCCCGCATGGGCGGGCGTGAAGTTGAGCACACCCGTGGCCACGCCCGCCATGGTCCACAGGCACACCACCAGCGACAAGAGGCTGGCGGTGAAGGCGCTGTAGCTGAGCGCGCACCAGAGCAGCCCCGGCACCACAAAGGCCAGCATGCCCGGCCCGCCGATCACGGTGCGGATGCCTTCGGCCAGCAGCAGCGAGCTGATGGGCGCCGCGCGCCAGAGCAGCGACATGCCCTGCAGGCCGCCCTGCGTGGCTTGGGGAGGGTCGTCGGCGCGCGGTGCGGCCAGCACCACGGGCACGATGAGCATGTAGTTCATCAGCTCGGTGCTGAACCACAGGGAGAGCAGGTCCGTCCAGGGCGCGTTGAAATACACCGGCGCGGCGCCGCAGCCCGCCAGTGCCCCCACGGTGCTGGCCACCAGCGCTGCCAGCAGCAGGTACAGCGCCGACACCGTGCGCTGCAGGCGCCGGATGCGTTCGTCCAGCCCCCGCAGCACCAGCCAGCCCGCCGTGGCGCCCAGCAGGTTGGCAGCATTGAGCCACAGGGCCATGCCCCAGGCGCTGCCGGTCACCAGGTCGGCGGCCACGTAGCCCACCGCCGCCGCCGCCCAGGCGGGTGGCCGGGCCAGGTGGGGGTAGCGCACCAGCAGGCCCAGCAGCAGCGCATTGGCGGGCCAGAACGCTGACAGGAACCCGATGGGCCGCGCAAAGATGCCCACCAGGCAGGCGCCAAAAATCAGCAGCCCCAGGGCCAGCCAGGCCAGCGCGGGCGCTATGGGCCGGGAGGGAGCAAGGGTGCGGAGCATGGTGGCAGGGGGAGGGGCGGGCGCTGAGCGGTGGTGGATTGTCTCCGCAGCCGGTGGGCGGGCTGCTGGGCGCCTTGGTATGTTGAAACATTTGTTGACAATTGCCAACAGCCTGCGGGCCTTGCCTTGTGGTTTTGTCGTGTGTTTGTGGCGATTTTTCGGCCGCTTGCGCCCGATGGTATTGGTTGTGTTGCTATCAAAATTAGATCAATCGCAGCCCGGCGCACGGCTGCAGCCGGGTTCAGGCGCGGCGCTCTGGCGCCACCACCACCCGGTTGCGGCCTGCGCGTTTGGCGTCGTACAGCGCCTGGTCGGCCGCGCCCAGCCAGTCGGCCCAGGGGCCGCCGCTGCGGGTCACGCAGGCCAGGCCGATGCTCACGGTGACGGGGATCCTCTCGCCCCGCTCTGACAGCTCGATCTGCGCCACGGCGGAGCACAGGCGCTGGGCCACGGCGGTGGCGTGCTCGGTGGGGGCGTCTGGCAGGTAGACCAGGAACTCTTCGCCGCCCCAGCGGGCCAGCAGGTCCGACCCGCGCAACTGGTTGCCCAGCGCCTCGGCCGCCGCCTGCAGCACGCGGTCGCCCGCCGCATGGCCGAAGTGGTCGTTGATGTGCTTGAAGTGGTCCAGGTCGAGCTGCGCAATGGCGCTGCCCACCGGCAACTGCGCGGGCAGCATGGACATGGCCCAGCGGCGATTGCCGATGCCGGTGAGCGTGTCGGTCTGCGCCACCTTCTGCAGCCGCACCTCGGCGCGCTCGTTGGACAGGGATGACACCACAAGCGCCACCCCGAAGTGGCAGAACATCAGCGCATAGAACGCGCGGGCAAACCCCAGCGGGCTGGTGGCCTGCGTGGCAATCAGGAACAGCTGCAGCGCAAAGATGCCCGCGCTGGCCAGCAACAGCCCGGCCAGCAGCCCCCGCGAGGGCAGCGGCTCGGTGTGGCGGTCGCGCCATACCTCATGGGCGGATGCGAGCAGGGCCACGGCCGCAGTCAGGTGGAATGCGCCTGCGCGCAGCAGGTTGTCGAGCGGAAACTGCGTGCTGATGCCCAGCGCCAGCCAGCCGCCGGGGACGGCGGCCAGCACCGGCAGCGGGATCCGCCGGCGCCCGCTCAAAGCCCGCACACCGGCCCAGAAGAGTGCATAGCCCAGCGTGCCCAGCAGCAGGCTGGTGTGTGTCCACAGCCACAGGGGCAGCATCTGGTACTCGCCCTGGCCCGCCAGCTCGGCGCCAATGGCCAGCAGCAGATAGGCCGCCGCCAGGGGCCTGAACCCCCGGGGGCGGCACGAATGGCGGCTGACGTGAAAAATGCTCAGCGCCCCTGCCACCAGGGCGGTCTTGTAGAGCAGGAGGACGGTGGGGAGGTCAAGCTGTAAACCCATGGCGCTGCGTGGCGGTGGTGTGGTGGCAGTGGTAGGGGCGGATCAGGCCGTGCGGGCCCGGTCTCCCGTATGGTGACCGAAGGAGGTGACAGGCGCCAGCGCCGCGCAGTGCGGGTTCCGGGGGCGGGGCCTCAGCGCAGGCGCCACCGCTTCTTCCACTGCCGCTGGACCACCCGCGCCATGCGCCAGGCCCAGGTGGCGCGGGCGCGGGCCAGCACCGCGTGCTTGGCGCGCATCCCCTGCGCATAGGCCCAGGCGAACCAGCGCAGCTGCATCAGCGCGGGCTGGGTGAGGGTGAACAGCCGCGCCACCACCGCCGTGCCGACCACCTTGGCCAGCACGATCACGAGCATGCCCAGCACCACATGCCCGCGCCCGATGGCCCACAGCGCGAGCAGCTTGACGGGCAATAGCAGCAAGGTGGGCAGCACAAACAGCGCCACGGCCGCCCAGGGCGGCAGGGCGCGCACGCGGCCCTCGATCCAGCGCAGACCCGGCCAGCGGCCGATGCGCGCCAGCAGCTGCTGCAGCGGGACCCAGCCCCATTCTTCGAACAGGATGAGAAGCGCCAGCACGCCACTGGCCAGGCCCGCCGCCACGCGACCGGGCCAGCGCAGCAGGGAGTGCAGTATTTTCTGAATGATTTTGGCCTTATGCGCCTGTTGGGATTGCCTTTTAAGCTATCAAATATATAGCTATTGCATCCCAGGCTGCGCCCTTACACGCCACGCGCCCGGTCGGCCTTGAACTGCGCGCGGAACTGGGCAAAAGTGCCCGCCTCCAGTGACTCGCGCACCTCGCGCATCAGGTTCAGGTAGTAGTGCAGGTTGTGCACGGTGGTGAGCATGGGACCCAGCATCTCGCCGCAGCGGTCCAGGTGGTGCAGGTAGGCACGACTGAAGCCTTCGCGCCCGCCGTTGTCCCACGACACGCCCGAGCTGCCCGCGCAGGCGTAGCAGGTGCAGCTGGTGTCCATGGGCTTGTGGTCGGCCTTGTGGCGGGCGTTGCGGATCTTCAGGTCGCCAAAGCGCGTGAACATGGTGCCGTTGCGCGCGTTGCGGGTGGGCATCACGCAGTCGAACATGTCCACGCCGTCGGCCACGCCCTGGACCAGGTCTTCGGGCGTGCCTACGCCCATCAGGTAGCGGGGCTTGTGCGCAGGCAGGCGGTGCGGCGTGTGGGCCATGATGTCCAGCATCTCGTCCTTGGGCTCGCCCACGCTCACGCCGCCCACGGCATAGCCGGGGAAATCCATCTCGACCAGGCGCTCCAGCGACTCCTGGCGCAGGTTCTTGTACATGCCGCCCTGCACGATGCCGAAGAGCGCGTTGGGGTTGTTCAGGCGGTGGAACTCGTCCTGGCTGCGCTTGGCCCAGCGCAGGCTCATTTCCATGCTCTTGCGCGCCTCGGCTTCGGTGGTCTTGTGGCCCTTGGTTTCGTAAGGCGTGCACTCGTCGAGCTGCATCACGATGTCGGAGTTGAGCGTGGTCTGGATCTGCATGCTCACCTCGGGCGACATGAAGAGCTTGTCGCCGTTGACGGGGCTGGCAAAGGTCACGCCTTCTTCGGTGATCTTGCGCATGGCGCCCAGGCTCCAGACCTGGAAACCGCCCGAGTCGGTGAGGATGGGCTTGTCCCATTTTTCAAAGCCGTGCAGGCCGCCAAAGCTCTGCATCACGTCCAGGCCCGGGCGCATCCACAGGTGGAAGGTGTTGCCCAAAATGATCTGCGCGCCCATGTCGTGCAGGCTGCGCGGCATCACGCCCTTGACGGTGCCATAGGTGCCCACGGGCATGAAGATGGGGGTCTGCACCACGCCGTGGTTGAGCGTGAGCTGGCCACGGCGTGCGTGGCTGGAGGGGTCGGTTTTGAGGAGTTCGAACTGCAGCATGATGGGGCGCATTGTCCCAGACGGGCTTGCCTGGTCTGCTTCAAGGGTATGGACTGGCGTTTGCGCAGGCCGTCGCTACACTGGTCTGCACTGACTCACTCAAGGAGAACACCATGCTCAAGATCCTCATCGCAGTGGATGGCTCTGAACTCTCCCTGGACGGCGTGCACCACGCACTGACCCTGGTGCGCCAGGGCCTGCAGGCCACCATGGTGCTGGCCAACGTGCAGGAGCCTGCCACGCTGTACGAGCTGGTCACCACGCGCGACCCCGATCTGATCGCCGCCGCCAGCCTGGAGGCGGGCGAACACCTGATGGCCCCGGCGCGCGCGCTGCTGGAGGCGGCGGGCGTGCCCTACGAAACCGATGTGGGGGTGGGCGATGTGGCGCACACGCTGGTGGACATGATCGAGCGCTCGGGCTGCGACATGGTGGTCATTGGTGCCAAGGGCCAGGGTGCCATCACCAGCGCGCTGCTGGGGTCGGTGTCGCAGGAGGTGGCCCACGCCAGCCCGGTGCCCGTGACCATCGTCAAACATGCCGAGGTGCTGGAGGCCGTGGACAGCGACGTGGCCGAGGACGCCGAGGCCTGAGGCGCTTCGGTGCCTCCAAAACGACGAGGGCCGCTGTGTGCGGCCCTGAGGGGGAACGGATAAAAAGCGGGAGGCTCAGGCCGCCTTGCGGAACGGCTCGGTCGCCGGCCGCTGCAGCTTGCCATGGGGCAGGGTGGCCAGGCGCGAGAACATGCGGCGCACATAGCCACGCACCCACAGGCATTTGTTGAGTTCGTCCACGGGCAGCGGGCCCGACACCACCACGATGTCGTTGGCCACGTCCTGCGCCCCGGCGGCGCGCAGGCGGCGGCGCGTGTTGTTGGCCCACGACTGGATGCGCGTGGGGCTGCCATGCTGGTGCACCTCGCCCGTGTGCTTGTCGAACGCAATCGCCACAGTGTCGGTCTTGAGCTTGAAGCGGCGTTCACCCGTGACGGCGCTGGGCGCCTCGCGCATGTCATACAGGTAGTAGCTGCCTGCCTTGAGCTGGTATTGCATGTCCATGGGTGTGTTCCTCTCTGGGCGCATTTTCGAGGGTGCACGCACAAGGCAATGGCCGGTATTGCGGCCAAAAAGCCGCGCTTATCGGGTGTGTGGCGGCTGCGCCCTGCCGGTGTCGTTGCGCGTGCCATTGTGGCGGCGCGTCGGCGCCGTTTTGAAAAACTTGAGGATGATGTCGTAACGAGTTGTGAGCGGCGCCCGAAGGCTGTTCTGCCGCTCTCGGCAGTGCACGCAGTCTCCGAAACCGGCACGCACCAAGCGAGGGCAGCCAAGCAAGGGCCGCCCCGCAGCGAGGGCTGCGTCCCCCTTCCCGAATGGCGCAGCCATTCGAGAGAAGGGGGAAGGCGCGCAGCGCCTCAGGGGGATGACCTCTAGAAATCCACCAGACTCAACCCCACACTGAACACCGTGCGCTTGCGGTTGTAGTCGATCATGCTGTCGCCATAGCCGCTGAACAGCGCGGTGTGCAGGCGCAGGTTGCTCTTGCCGCCCCACAGGCCACTGCCCAGGGTCTGCATCCATTCCAGCCGCACCGAGCCCCGGTCGCTGCGCGCGAGGGTGTGGCGCACGGTGGCGCCCAGGGTGTTGTCCTTGTTGGCGTTCCAGAACACCGCCAGCTCGCCCCGGCCGACGTAGTCGCTGATGCCGGGGTTGTCGTCGCTGTCGGCGCTTTCAGACAAACGCTTCCAGACCTTGGCGTTCACGCTCCAGCGGTTGTCCAGCTCCATGCCGGTCATCAGGTAGACGCGGTTCCAGCTGCGCGACAGCGGGTTGCTCTGGCCGTTGGACTGGTGCACCAGGCCAACGCCGCTGTAGCGCCACTTCCAGCCCAGCGGCAGCTGCGCCGTGGTGGGGTAGACATACATCACCTCGGGCTCGTGGTCGGTGGTGCGGAAGGGGCGTGAGATCTGGGGCGTGAACAGCTGCCAGTACGACTGCTGCGAATAGCCAAACCACACCGAATCCTTGAGCGTGGGATGCCCCTGCGTGAGCAGGCCCTGGGCAATCTTGGTGCGCACCGACAGCTGGATGCGGTTCTCGGTGCGGCGGTAGGGCGTGGAGGTCAGGGCCGAATGGTCGGGCGCGTCCGACGTGGGCTGGCGGTTCACATTGCTGGATGCCACCACCGACACCGTGATCGGGCGGTAACCCCGGAAGCTGAAGGTGCCGCAGTCGCTGCCCGACTCCAGCTCCCAGAAGCGCGAGAGGTCGCTGTACTGCGGGTCGCGGCAGCCTTCGGTGCGCGCCACTTCGATGATGCGGGTGGCGGGCAGCGTGGTGTCCACGGGGGTGGGCACGGCGGTTGTGGTGGCGGCGGCGTCGGCTGCCGAGGCGCCGGGCGCTTTCCAGGTCTGCTCGGCGGCCCACTGGTCAAAACAGGCCAGGCGCGCCTGGTTGTCGCCGGGCAGCGCGGTGCAGCGGCGCCAGGCGCTGTCGGCACCCGGGGCGGGCGCAGCCTGCGCCCACACGGCGCCCGCAGGGGCCAGGGCGGCCAAGGCCGAAAGCACCAGGGCTGCCGTGTGGTGCAGGGGGCCCAAGGCGGTGGCTGCCCGGCTGGGCGTGTGGATGGTGGACATCACTGCCACCCCGCCTGCCGGCGCATCACAAACGGAATGGCTGCGGGAGCCGGGGGCGTGGGGTGGGCGTTGTTCCATGTTCCGCGTATTTCCTTGCCGCAACTTCCATCCACCACCCGGCCTGTCCAGGTGGCGCTGATGTTCGTGCCGTTGATCGATTCTTCCAGAGTCAGGTCGCCATCGTCCACGTCGCCGCTGACCTGGGCCGTGGTGCTGCCGCGCTGCGTGGTGCCCCGCACACTCTGTGCCAGCTCGGGATGGGGGCCCAGCTGCAGCACGGCGGTGGTGGGTGGTGGCGGGGTGGCGCCCTCTGCGGCCGGGGCCCGCAGCTCGGCCAGCCAGCGGCCTTGCAGGTGCTGGTGGTCCATGTCGGCGGCGGCCGGGCAGGCGGTGCTGGTCTTTGAGTCTTTTTTGCCATCTGCGCGCGCTGGATAAGCGCTGATAGCTATCAAAATAATAGCTATTGGCAGGGCAAGCTGCGGTTTGAGGGAGGGGCGTGTGCGGGGCATGGCGGGTTCGTTCATACCTTCTCAGGCAGCAGGGGGCGCGCCAGCGGCCAGCGCCTTCTTGGCGGCAAACTCGGCGCGCAGGGCCTTGAGTTTTTCGCGCGGGTCTTCGCGCGCGGTGGTCTTGTCCAGGCCCATTTCGGCAATGAAGCGGCTGGGCTGGGCAGACACCATCTCACGGCCCTTCTTGCGCTTCTTGGTCCAGCTCACGGCCAGGGTACGCTGGGCGCGGGTGATGCCCACGTACATCAGGCGGCGCTCTTCCTGCAGGCGCTGCAGCGTGTCGTCGCTCACCTTCTGCTGGCGGCCTTCGTCGTCGTCGAGCTTGAAGGGCAGCATGCCCTCGGTCACGCCCACCAGCACCACATGGGGCCACTCCAGCCCCTTGCTGGCGTGCAGGGTCGAGAGCACGACCATGTCCTGCTCCTTCTCGCGCTCGCTGATGGTGGAGAGCAGGGCGATGGTCTGCGACACCTCCAGCAGGCTCTTGGTCTCCTTGGCGACCACGGCGCCAGCCGTGTCGTCGATCTGCCCGCCCGCGCGCTGGGCCATCCAGTCGCAGAACTCCATCACGTTGCTCCAGCGGGCTGCGGCCACCTTCTCGCTGTCCTCGTTGTCATAGAGGTGCTGCTCGTAGCCGATCTCCTTGAGCCAGTCGTTCAAAAAGGTGCGCGACTCCTCGGCGCCATGCACGCGGCGCGCGCTGTATTCCAGGTAGTTGATGTAGCGGCCGAACTCGTGCAGGCCGTCCATCGCGCGCTTCGGGACAGCGGCGGGCAGCATGCCGTTGAACAGCGCGCCGAACATGCTCTGCTTGTGCTGCGTGGCAAATGCGCCCAGCGCCGCCAGCGTGGTGTGGCCGATGCCACGCTTGGGTGTGGTGATGGCGCGCAGAAACGCCGGGTCGTCGTCGTTGTTGATCCACAGCCGGAACCATGCGCACAGGTCCTTGATTTCCGCGCGGTCGAAAAAGCTCGTGCCGCCCGAGACCTTGTAGGGGATGTTGGCCTTGCGCAGCGCTTTTTCAAACGGCTTGGCCTGGTGGTTGGCGCGGTACAGGATGGCGAAGTTCTTCCAGTCCGGCGGCGGGTTGCTGGCCGCGCGCAGGCTCTGGATGCGGGCCACGGCGCGCTCGGCCTCGTGCTCCTCGTTGTCGGCGTCGATCACGCGCACCGGCTCGCCCTCGCCCAGCTCGCTGAACAGCGTCTTGGGGAAGAGCTTGGGGTTGGGCCCGATCACGTTGTTGGCCGCGCGCAGGATGGCGCTGGTGGAGCGGTAGTTCTGCTCCAGCTTGATGACCTTGAGGTGCGGGTAATCGACCGGCAGCTTCTTGAGGTTGTCCAGCGTCGCACCGCGCCAGCCGTAGATGGACTGGTCATCGTCGCCCACGGCGGTGAAGTGGCCGTTGGGGCCCACCAGCAGCTTGAGCAGCTCGTACTGCGTGGCGTTGGTGTCCTGGTATTCGTCCACCAGCACATGCGAGAGCGCCGCCTGCCACTTGGCGCGCACTTCGGGGAAGTCGCGCAGCAGGCGCAGCGGCATGCCGATCAGGTCGTCAAAGTCCACGCTCTGGTAGGCCGCCAGGCGCTCTTCATAGCGCGCCATCAGCGTGGCGATGATGCGCTCGTTGTCGTCCGCTGCCTGGGCCAGCGCCTCGGCCGAGGTCAGGCCCATGTTCTTCCACTTGCTGATCACCCACTGCCACTGGCGCGCGGTGGCCATGTCGGTGGTGCCGCCTGAGGCCTCTTTCAGGATGCCCGTCACGTCGTCGGCATCCAGGATGCTGAACTGCGGCTTGAGGCCCAGCACATGGCCGTCTTCGCGCACCATGCGCACGCCCAGCGCGTGGAAAGTGCAAATCAGCACATCCTTGGCGCGCTTGCCGATCAAGTGCCCGGCGCGCTCGCGCATTTCCGACGCCGCCTTGTTCGTGAAGGTGATGGCCGCAATGCGCTTGGGGTCCATGCCTTTTTCGATCATGTGGGCTATCTTCATGGTGATCACCCGCGTCTTGCCCGAGCCCGCGCCCGCCAGCACCAGGCAGGCCCCGTCGGTGTAGTGGACAGCCTGGAGCTGGGCGAGATTGAGACCGGCAGACATGGGGGCAGGGGGCGCGGGACGCAGAAAAAGGAAAGAGGGGAGTCGGGGGGCGGGCCGGGACGGCGGCCACAGGGGCGGGCCCGGCGGCGAAGCGCGCAATGATACCGGCGCGCCCGTACCCATTCCCTTGCCAGCCACCGGCCCGGGGGCTCTGTGCCGGGCTGACAAGGCGCTGACGGGCCGGGGGCGCCGCAGGGCACGGGGCCCCGACGCTCCGGGAAACCCCGCTAGGGGCTTTGTTTTTGCAATTTGATACTGGCTGCGACCCCCCGCCCGCTCCCCGGGCGGTGTTTCCCCCACTCCATGCCCCCGGTCGCACGCCCATGATCTCTTTCGCTTTTTCCGCCGCCATTCCGTTTGCGCCATCGGGCCCCGGCCGCCCGCCCGCCCGCGCCTGGCGGCCGGTGGCGGTTGCGGCGGTGGTGGCCACAGTCCTGCTGGCCGGTGGGGCCCTGGCCCCGGCGCAGGCCCAGATCGGCAGCACCGCGCCCGTGCGCATCGGCGTGGTGGGGCCGTTCACCGGGCCGTCGGCCGACTTTGGCGTGCCCATGCTCAACGGCATCAAGCTGGCGGTGGACGAGATCAACGCCGTGGGCGGCTACCTGGGCCGCCCGCTGGAGCTGGTCGTCAAGGACGACACGGCCAATCCCGACCAGGGCCGCAAGGTCTCGCAGGAGCTGCTGGCCGAGAAGGTGGTCGCCACCATCGGCTTTTGCAACACCGGCGTGGCGCTCAAGGCCATCGACCTGTTCCAGGACGCCAAGAGCCCGCTCATCGTGCCTTGCTCCACGGGCACGGCCGTGACGGCCAAGTACCCCGCGCCCGACAGCTACATCTTCCGCGTGCAGGCGCGCGACGCGATCCAGGCACCTTTCCTGGTGGACGACATCGTCAAACGCGGTTGGGACAAGGTCGCCATCTTTGCCGACAAGACTGGCTATGGCGAAGGCGGCTACAACGACGTGGTGGCCGCGCTGGCGGCCAAGAACCTCAAGCCCGTGCATGTGGCGCGTTTTGACCTGGGGGTGAAGGACCTCACGGCCGAGCTCACGGCGGCGCGCAACGCGGGCGCCAACGTGGTCTACAGCTACACCGTGGGGCCGGAGAACGCCACCATCGCCAACGGCAAGAAGGCGCTGGGCTGGAAGGTGCCGCAGGTCGGGCCGTGGCCGCTGTCCTTCCCGTTCTTCCTCGAAGGCGCCAAGGATGCGGCCGAGGGCGCGCTCATGGTGCAGACCTTCATCGCCGAGCCCAGCAACGAGCGCCGTGCGTCTTTCCTGTCGGGCTACACCCGCAAGTTCCAGGGCAAGGTGGCCGTGCCCATGGCGGCGGCCAATGCCTACGACGCCACCTACCTGCTGATGTACTCCTTCCTCGGCATCCGCGACGGCAACCTGAACGGCAAGGCCATCAAGGAATCGCTGGAGGGCAAGATGAAGACCTACTACGGCGTGGTCACCACCTACGACAAGCCCTTCAGCGCGCAGGACAAGGACGCGATCACGCGCAACATGCTGGTCATGGGCATGGTCAAGAACGGTGCCATCACCTTTGCCTACCCCGAGGATGCCAAGCGCAACCTGATCATCCAGCGCAAGCAATAACAAAAAAACGGGTGCCTGCGCTCGCGACCCGCGAGCCCACCCACCTGACTTTGCGCTGACCACGCCGGGCGCCGCAGGCCCTGGCTGCAGTCGCAGCCAGGACAATCGTGCCGTGCTCTCCGTCCTCCTCATCACCTTCCCCTTCTTCGCGCTCGTGCTCTGCGGCTATCTCGCCGCACGGCGCGGCGTGCTGCCGCAACCGGCCATCCCGGGGCTCAATGCCTTCGTGCTGTACTTTGCGCTGCCCTGCATGCTGTACCGCTTCGGCGCGAGCACACCCATCGCCCAGCTGCTCGACCCGGCCGTGGCGGGCGTCTATGTGCTGTGTGCGCTGGTGATGGTGGGGGCCACGGTGGCGCTCACGCGCAAGGCGCACATCGGCTGGAACGACGCGGCTTTTGGCGCACTCGTCGCTGCCTTCCCCAACACCGGCTTCATGGGCGTGCCGCTCTTGGTGGCGCTGCTGGGCGCGCAGAGTGCGGGCCCGGCCATCGTCACCATCGTGGTGGACATGGTCATCACCAGCTCGCTGTGCATTGCGCTCTCGCGCCTGGATGGCGCAGGCACGCATGGCGTGGGGGTGGCGCTGAAGAATGCCTTCAAGGGCATGGCGACCAATCCCATGCCCTGGTCGATTGCCCTGGGGGCGCTGGCCTCGGCCCTGCAGTTCCAGTTGCCTGGCCCGGTGGACAAGACCATTGCCATGCTGGCCGACGCGGCATCGCCCGTGGCGCTGTTCACCATTGGCGCCGTGCTGGCGCGTTCACAGATGAACCAGCACGAGCAGGTGCCCGCGCGCGATTACGTGCCCGTGGCGCTGGCCAAGCTCTTGGTGCACCCGCTGCTGGTGTGGGCCGTGGGCACGGCTGCCATCGCGGTGGGTGTGCCGCTCACTCCGTTTGCGCTCACGGTGCTGGTGCTGCTGGCCGCATTGCCCAGTGCCAGCAATGTGTCGCTGCTGGCCGAGAAGTTCGGCGCCAACAACGGGCGCGTGGCGCGCATCATCCTGGTGAGCACGGCGCTGGCGTTCTTGAGCTTTTCGGCAGCGGTGGCGTTGCTGACCTGATTGCTACTGATTTTGTAGCTGCTCGCGCCCACCCCATGCGCGCAGAGGCCTGAAAAAGCCTGATATCTTGCGCTGGGGCGAAAAAAAAACCGGCTCAGGTGAGCCGGTTTTTTTGTTGGGGCTGCCGGGTTCAGTAGCGGCCGCCACCGTGGCCACCCGTGCCGTAGCCCACATCTGCGCGCTTGCTGGCG
Source organism: Acidovorax kalamii (assembly GCF_002245625.1). Lineage (GTDB taxonomy): Bacteria > Pseudomonadota > Gammaproteobacteria > Burkholderiales > Burkholderiaceae_C > Acidovorax > Acidovorax kalamii. The sequence continues at coordinate 103,269 of NZ_NOIG01000009.1, read as the reverse complement.
GTGTAGCCACCGGTGTCACCGCGCTCTTCGCGGGGGCGGGCCAGGTTCACCACGATCGAGCGGCCGTCCACGGACATGCCGTGCAGCGCCTTGATGGCGGCCTGGGCCACGTCGGCATTGGCCATCTCCACAAAGCCGAAGCCTTTGGAGCGACCCGTGTCACGGTCCATCATGACCTTGGCAGACGACACGCCGCCGAACTCGGCAAAGTTGCTGTTCAGGCTGGCATCGGTCACGGAATAGGGCAGGTTGCCCACATAGATTTTGCTGCTCATGGAAGAGCCTTTCTGAAAATGGCGCGCAACGATTCGCGCACCGTTGGGGTTCTGCGCTGCGGAAGGGAAATCCGCAGCGGAGGCATGGGGGATGGCAGGTGCGTCAGGCCGCAGGCCATCAGCATTGGGGTGGGTGCTGCATGCTGGTTTGCAGCCAGCCCTGCGTGACGGCAAAAAGCCGTGCGGCTTCGCGCGAGGCGAAGGCTTTGTCAAAACGGAACACGCGGCAATAACTGCCGTTGCCCTGGGAGCGATGGACCGAGAAGGAGGCGCGAAAGCGGCCGCAGTCGGTAGGGTGTGTCGTGGGCGAAACGACGTAGGCGCCCATGGAAATGGCAGGCTGTGAAATCTGGATCAATCAGGATCGCGGGCCGCAACGGTGGCCTGCGTGAGCAGCAAGGAACGCGGTGGGCTGCAGCTCTACAGACCCACGGGGCGACGAAGGTCGCCAAGGAAGCGCCTGCAAGGGGCGGAATGCACCCGGGGCAGACGTTGCGGTGACTGGCCGAAGCAAGGCCCATGACTGCAACAGTCTGAAGCATATTCGAATTTATATTTAAATTCAAATTAATATTATTTTTGGTTTTAAAAATTGGGTGTTCGGGGCTCTGCAAGCCCTTCGCTCCAGGGACTGAGTGCTCTCCATTTGATAGCTGATTGCGCTTGTGTAATGCGCGGCAGGGCGCCAAAAAGCCTCAAATCACGAGCGGATCCACATCCACCAGCCAGCGCACCAGCCCCTTGTGCTCGGGCGCACTGCGTGTGGCCTGCAGCACGGGCTGCCAGGCGGCCAGAAAACGCTGCAGGGCGGTGCGGCTCCCGCTCTCCATCAGCATCTGGGCGCGCTCCACGTTGGCCACGCGCTGGATGGTCAGCGGCACGGGGGGGAACAGGGTCACCGCGTCCAGACCCGGCAGGCCTGCCGCGTGTGCAGCGGCCGTGGCGGCGGTGAGGAAGCCCTGGGCCACCTCCTGCGTGCGTGCGTCGGCGCGTACCAGGGCCTGGTAGGCGAACGGGGGCATGGCGGCCTCTTCGCGCTCCTTGAGCTGCTGGGCGGCGAAAGCCTCGTAGTCGTGTTTGCGCAGCGCCTCGTACACGGTGTGCTGGGGGTGGAAGGTCTGCACCCACATCTCGCACTGCGTACCCTGGGCAGCCATGTACGCGGCGTCGCGCCCGGCGCGGCCTGCCGCCTGCATGAGCAGCGCAAACAGCCGCTCGGGCGCGCGGAAGTCGCTGCTGAACAACGCCCCGTCGGGCTGCACGGCGGCCACCAGCGTGATGCGCCGGAAGTCGTGGCCCTTGGCAATCATCTGCGTGCCCACGAGCACATCCACCTCGCCCGCATGCACCTGGGCCAGCTGCGCCTCCAGCGCGCCCTTGGCCTTGGTGGTGTCGGCGTCGATGCGGGCGATACGCGCGGGCGTGCGGTCAGGTCGCAGCACCTCGGACAACAAATCGCCGAGCTGTTCTTCGAGCTGCTCGGTACCCCGGCCCATGGAGTGGATGTCGGGGCTGCCGCAGGTGGGGCAGGCGCGTGGCACGCGCACGGTGTAGCCGCAGTGGTGGCAGCGCAGGGTGCGGTCGGTCTTGTGGAACACCTGGTGCGCGCTGCAGTGCGGGCAGTCGCTTTTCCAGCCGCAGTCGGCGCAGTGCAGCACGGGGGCATAGCCCCGGCGGTTGAGCAGCACCATGCTCTGCTCGCCGCGCGCCACGCGCTCGGAGATGGCGGCCAGCAGCGGCGCGCTGAAGATGGCGCGGCGCGGCTGCTGGTTCATGTCCACACGGCGCACGCGGGCCAGGGCGCCCGCGCCGATGCGGCTGGGCATGGCCAGCCGCACGTAGCGCCCGCCTTCGGGGTCTTCGGGCGTGGGCGGGCGGCTGGCGTGCCAGGTCTCCAGCGAGGGCGTGGCCGAACCCAGCAGCACCTTGGCGCCTTGCTCGCGCCCGCGCCAGATGGCCAGGTCGCGCGCCGAATACCGCGCGCCCTCCTGCTGCTTGTAGCTCGGGTCGTGCTCCTCGTCCACCACGATGATCTTCAGGCCCGGCAGGCTGGCAAACACCGCCATGCGCGTGCCCAGCACGATGCGCGCCGCGCCGCTGTGGGCGGCCAGCCAGCTTTTGAGGCGCTGGGGGTTGGTCATGCCGCTGTGCAGCGAGACCACGGCCTGGCTGCCAAAGCGCGGCGCGAAGCGGGTGGTGAAGCGCTCTTCAAGCTGCGGCGTGAGGTTGATCTCAGGCACCATCACCAGCGCCTGCGCGGTGGGGTCGGCCTCCAGCGCCTCCTGCACGCAGCGCAGGTAGACCTCGGTCTTGCCGCTGCCGGTGCTGCCAAACAGCAGGAAGGGGCCGGATTCAGAGGAAATTCGGGCCCTTGCGCGCTCCTGTTCTGCGGTGAGTGCTATTGTTTGAATAGCGTTTTCGCTGCCATCCTGGTCCAGTGCCTTGGCGGGGCGCTTGAGCCGCCGCGCCAGCTGGTCGGGCTGCAGGTCGCGCAGCTGGGGGGGCAGGGCGGCCAGCGCCACCTCGCCCAGGGCGCGCTGGTAGTAGCGTGCGGCAAAGGCCACCAGGCGGCGCCAGGGCAGCGCGAGCGGCGCCACCCCCTCCAGCACGCCTGCCACCGGCCGCATGGCCGCGCCTTCGGGCAACTCGCCCGTGGCCTCGGCGGCATCCCACACCACGCCCAGCACCTCGCGTTTGCCCAGCGGCACCCGCACCAGCGTGCCCGGCGGCAGGGGCTGCGCGCTGGCGTAGCTGAGCAGGTCCCCCACGCCGCTGTGCGACGGGGTATGCAATGCAACGTGGACGATGGCGGTGTGGATAGGCACTGGCTATGGCAGTTACGGGGGCTTGTGGAGGTGCTGTAGAGGTTTGGTGGCTAAGTGCTTGATTTGGCGTGTGCTGTGAGTAATCCCGTCTTTCTGTGGATAACTTTGTTGACATCCTGTCTGCACACCCCGCCAACCCGCATGAATACTGGCGCCGAACAGAATGCCCACAAAACTGGCAGCGTGAAAAAATCCTTATGAATCAATCATCTGAAGAAATTTGTGTGCATTTTCTGTGCTAGGGCCAGGTGGCGGGGAAATGTTGCGCCGCATCAAGATTTGTGTGCATAAGTCGAACATCACTTTGGCGTCAAGACCCGGATCAGCCCCAAATTTGTGCTAGCCGGTGCCCTGCGTGTTCAGGTATTTTTGCGGTTTGGCCTGCAAGTGCTTGATTTGACAAGGGATTTGCAAGAAATTCAGAATTTCTGTGGATAACTTTGTTGATATCCCCTGCGTTTGTCACGCAAGTCCTTGAAAGACGGCGGTTTGGCTGGAATGCCCATCAAAAAAGCAGGGGATGCAGATCCTTTGAAATCAATCACTTACGCGTTTGTTGCGAATCTTTCCGGTGCCGCCATGGTGCCATGCATGGTGCGCCATCGGGTGGCGGTGCTGCTCCAGTTTTGTGCATAAGTCAGCCCTTCGGGTGCGGGGCTGTGGGGTTTTGGTGCATGGGGCCTGCTCGCCTTTTGCTTGCAGAGAATGGCACGCAGCTGCGGCGGCTGCGCAGGCCCCAGCCTGCCTTTAGCGCGGCTGGCGCTGCGCCCGCGAGTGGCTGTGCACCGCCTCCACCAACGCCGCCACATGCTCGGGTGGGGTGAACTGGCTGATGCCGTGGCCCAGGTTGAAGATGTGCGTGGGGCCGGTGGTGCTGCGATCGGTGTGGGGTGTGCCAAAGCTGTCGAGCACATGGCGCACCTGTTGTGCAATCTGCGCAGGCGGTGCAAACAGCACATTGGGGTCGATGTTGCCCTGCAGCGCCTTGCCGGGGCCGCCGACCTGGCCGCCGACGATGGCGCGCGCCTGGCCCAGGTTGGCCGTCCAGTCCAGGCCCAGCACCTCGCAGTCCAGGTCCTTCATGTCCGGCAGCCAGATGCCGCCGCCCTTGGTGAACACGATGCGCGGCACGTCCGTGCCATCCACGCCCGTGCGCTTCAGTTGCGCCAGCACCCGCTTGGTATAGGCCAGGCTGAATTCCTGGAAGGCGCCGTCGGCCAGCACGCCGCCCCAGCTGTCAAAGATCATCACGGCCTGGGCGCCCGCGTCGATCTGGGCGTTGAGGTACGCGGCCACGCTGTCGGCATTCACGGCCAGGATGCGGTGCATCAGGTCGGGGCGGCTGTACATCAGCGTCTTGACCAGGCGGTAGTCGTCCGATCCCTTGCCTTCGACCATGTAGCAGGCCAGGGTCCAGGGGCTGCCCGAGAAGCCGATGAGCGGCACGCGGCCATTGAGCGCCTTGCGGATGCTGGTGACCGCATCGAACACGTAGCGCAGCTTGTCCATGTCGGGCACGGCGAGTTCGGCCACGGCGGCTTCGTCACGCACTTGTTTTGCAAAGCGCGGGCCTTCGCCCTCGGCAAACGACAGGCCCAGGCCCATGGCGTCGGGCACGGTGAGGATGTCGCTGAACAGGATGGCCGCGTCGAGCGGAAAACGCTCCAGCGGCTGCAGGGTCACTTCGGTGGCGTACTGAACATTGGTAGCCAGCCCCATGAAGCTGCCCGCCTGGGCACGCGTGGCCTTGTACTCCGGCAGATAGCGCCCCGCCTGGCGCATGAGCCACAGGGGCGTGTAGTCGGTGGCCTGGCGGCGGCAGGCACGCAGGAAGGTGTCGTTGGCAAGGGGGGCGAAGGTCATCTGGCGATTGTCGCAGGCCGACCGCGGGCTTCGGTAGCCGGCCTAGCGGCAGAAATTGACGCGCATCAAGCCGGAACCACGGTGGATCGGCTCAGGGCTTTTAACGTTCTGCGATGTAGTGCGACATCCGCACCACTTCGCCCGGTGCCAAAAACGCCCGCACTTCCGTCTCCAGCGCCTGGTCGGCCATGGTGGCGCGGGCGCGCTGGTGCAGGTAGTCGGCCCAGGACTCGACGATGAAGCGCTCCACATAGCGCGAGGGCTCGCCCAGGTCCTTGTACACACGCCAGAAGGTGGCGCCGTCGCGGCGGCGCGGGGCCTTCATGCGGCTGATGGTGTCGAGGAAGGCGGCGTCGGTGCCGGGCGCGATGCGGTAGCCCACCTCCACGGCCACGGGGCCTGCTTCGGGCAGGGGTTCGGCCTCGATGAAGAGTTCATCCCAGGGCGTGGCCTGGGTCACCTCGTGCAGGGCCCCCATGCGCAGCGGCATGGGGCGCGCCAGCAGCAGGCCCACGCCCATGAGCGCGGCGGCCACACACAGCGTGGGCGTGAGGCCCAGGATGTCCGACGCCGCGCCCCAGAACGCCGAGCCCATCGCAAATGCACCCAGCGCCGCCACCATGTGCATGGCCACGGCGCGCGAGCGCACCCACTGCGGCGCGCTGGCCTGGGTGGCGGTGTTGAAGGTGGACATGGCCGACATCCAGGCCGCGCCCGCAAACAGCATGGCGATATAGACCACCGCCGTGATCTTGGTGAGTGCCGCCACCAGCATGGCCGCGCCAAACACGATGCCGCCTGCGCCCACGATGGCTTCCATGCCAAAACGCGCGCGCAGCCGCCCCAGCACCAGGCCCACGGCCACGGCCCCCGTGCCCAGGCAGCCCATCAGCAGCCCAAAGCCCGGCGCCCCCGTGCCCAGGCGCTGCGCAATCACCGGCAGCAGCGCCCAAAGGGCCGAGCCTGCGGCGCTGAAGGCCATCACGCGCACCAGTTGCGCCAGGATCATGCGGGAGTGCCAGGCAAAGCGCAGCCCGCTCAGGGTGCCGCCCCACAGGCGCTCGGCGGGCAGCTTGGAGGGCGGGTGCGCCTTGGGCGGCCAGCGGCGGATGGAGTCCCACATCACCAGCGTAGTGGTCACGGTGATGGCAAACACCCAGCCCGCGCCCAGCTGTGCAAACACCAGACCCGCCAGCGTGGGGCCCACGGCACGCGCTGCGTTGTAGGCAATGCTCACGGCGGTGATGGCCTGGGGCCACTCGTCACGTGGCACGGGGTCAATGACCGAGGAATTCCACGCGGGCGTGAGCACCGCCGTGCAGCAGCCGCACACAAACACCAAAAACAGCACCGAGGCCGACCCGCCCCAGCCGCCGAGCACCAGCAGCGTGAGCAGCGCACTGGCCCCCGCCTGCGCCAGCAGCGCGCCCGAGACCAGGCGCCGCCGGTCGGTGGTATCGGCCAGCACCCCGGCGGGCAATGCGAGCAGGAACATGGGCATGAACACGGCCGTCTGCACCAGCGCGGCCAGAAAGGACGAGCCCGTCAGCTCCACCATGAGCCAGGCGGCTGCCATGGTCTGCATGCCGCTGCCCACAAAAAAGATGCCGCCACAAATCCACAGGCCCCGGAACGCGGGTTGGCGCAGGGGGCTCCACAAAGAGGTCGAGTGCTGGGACATGGGGCGGGCGGTAGGGCGTGGGTCGTGGTCGGACGGGAAGCGCGGGGGCAACCCTGCAGGGGTGTTGCAGGGCGTGTTGGAGGATATCGCCGGTTCCCCGTTTTGGGGCGGCCTGTGGGAGATGCCCCTCAATCCACATGCCGGCCGCCGCGCAGCCGGTAGGTGCGCGGCACATCGGTGCGGGTGGCGACCAGCGCCTCGGCGCGCTGCTGCATGTCGGCCAGGGCCTGGTCCAGGCCCGCCACCGCCTCGGCGCTGAGCCCGGCCAGCAGATCCTGGTTGAGCGCCTTGACCTGCGGGAACAGGCCGTCGTGCACCGTCTGGCCTGCGGGCGTGAGGCTCAGCACGGCCTGGCGCCGGTCGCCGGGCATGGCATTGCGGGTGATGAGCTTCTTGGCCAGCAGCGAGGTAATGGCACGCGAGGTGCGGGCGCGGTCCAGGCCCAGGCGCTGGGCCAGTTCGGCCGGGGGCATGCCGGGGTGTTGCGCCAGCATCATGAGCAACCCCCACTCGCGCCGGGTGATGCCGTAGCCGCCCTCGCACAGCCGCACCACCAGGCTGCCTGCCACAGCCAGCAGGCGGTTGAGGCGGTACATGAGCAGGTCGTTGGCCGCCTGCGGGTGGGCCAACCGGTGGCCGGGCGGAGTGGATGGGGTGGGGGGTGAGGGGGCCGGAGCAGGCGCGGGCATCAGGGTATTTCCGGGCATCAATTGATTAGATCAATTGATTGTGTGGCCAATACAGTCCGGCCATCCATCCCCCTGCGCGGCTGCGCGGGCCCTGCCATCGCCCCTGGAGATTTCGACCATGCGCAAACCCCTTGCTTTTGTGCTGACCGCCACACTCGCCCTGTGCGCCACACTGGCCCAGGCACAGGAAGCCCCGCTGCGCATCGTGGTGGGCTACGCCCCCGGCGGCTCCACCGACCGCGTGGCCCGCATCGTGGCCGACAAGCTGGGCAGCAAGCTTGGCACGCCCGTGATCGTGGAGAACAAGACCGGCGCGGGCGGCCGCCTCTCGGCCCAGGCCGTCAAAGCCGCGCCTGCCAACCAGCCCACGCTGCTGCTGGCCAACCCCGCCGTGATGCTGGTGGCACCCCTGGTGTTCCCCGACGCGGGCTATGACCCTGAGCGCGACTTCCGCCCCGTGAGCCATGTCAACAGCTACGAGTTCGGCGTGGCCGTGGCCAGCGCCGTGCCCGTCAAGGAACTGCCACACCTCATGGCCTGGCTGCGCGCCAACCCCGACAAGGCCAACTTCGGCGTGCCCGCCACCGGCAGCCTGCCGCACTTTTTTGGCCTGATGGTGGGCGACGCCGCCAAGGTGCGCGCGGAGGTGGTGGGCTACCGGGGCTCCGCGCCGCTGCTCAACGACCTGCTGGGCGGCCAGGTGCCTGTGGCGTTTGACACGTTTGACACCCTGCTGCCGCAGCACGAGGCGGGCAAGATCCGCATCCTGGCGGTGTCGGGTGCCAAGCGCAGCGCGCTGGATGGAAAGATCCCCACCTTCAAGGAAAGCGGCCTGGACCTGGCCGCCACCGGTTGGAACACGTTCTTTGCGCCCATGGGCATGCCCAAGGCGCAGGCCGAGCGCCTGGCGGGTCTGATCCATGAAGTGATGAAGGACCCCGACACCCAGCGCAAGTTTGTGACCGCCAAGATGGAGCCCGTGGTGGCGACCATGGCGCAGACCGAAGCCATGCTCAAGGCCTACCGCGCGCAATGGGCGCCGGTGGTGCAGCGCTCGGGCTTCAAACCATGACCACCCGCCCGAACATCATCTTCATCGTTGCCGACGACCTTGGCTATGCCGACCTGGGCTGCTACGGCGGGCGCGACGCGGCGTTTGGCCCGGTGTCGCCGGTGCTCGATCAGCTGGCGGCCAACGGCCTCAAGCTCACGCAGGGCTACTCCAATTCCCCCGTCTGCTCGCCCACGCGTTTTGCGCTGATGACGGCGCGCTACCAGTACCGCCTGCGTGGCGCAGCAGAGGAGCCCATCAACAGCAAGAGCCGGGGCAGCACCACGCTGGGCCTGCCGCCCGAGCACCCCACGCTACCCTCGCTGCTGCGTGCAGCGGGCTACCGCACGGCGCTGATGGGCAAGTGGCACCTGGGCTACCCACCCGCGTTCGGGCCGCTGCGCTCGGGCTACGAGGAGTTCTTCGGCCCCATGTCGGGCGGGGTGGATTACTTCACCCACTGCAGTTCCAACGGCACGCACGACCTGTACCTGGGCGAAGAAGAAAAGCAGCAGGACGGCTACCTCACCGACCTCATCACCGACCATGCGCTCGACTATGTGCAGCGCATGGCGGAGGGCGCCAAGGACGGCACGCCGTTCTTTCTGAGCCTGCACTACACCGCGCCCCACTGGCCGTGGGAGACCCGCGACGACGAGGCGCTGGCGCAGGAGGTCAAGGGCAACCTGTTCCATCTGCACGGCGGCAACATCGAGACCTACCGCCGCATGATCCACCACATGGACGAAGGCATCGGCCGCATCATGGCGCTGCTGGAAAAGCAGGGCCTGGCGCGCGACACGCTGGTCGTGTTCACCAGCGATAACGGCGGCGAGCGCTTCTCGGACAACTGGCCCCTGGTGGGCGGCAAGATGGACCTGACCGAAGGCGGCATCCGCGTGCCCTGGATCGCGCACTGGCCCGCCGTGATCGCCCCCGGCGGCGTGAGTGCGCAGACCTGCATGACCATGGACTGGTCGGCCACCATGCTCGACGCCGGCGGGGCCGCCGCGCATGCGGACTACCCGCTGGACGGCCGCTCGCTGATGCCGCTGCTGCGCGATGTCAGCGTGCAGGATGAGCCCCCGCTGTTCTGGCGCATGAACCACCGGGGCCAGCGCGCCATGCGCCAGGGCGACTGGAAGTACCTGCGCGTGGATGGCAACGACTACCTGTTCAACCTGGCCGACGACGAACGCGAGCGCGCCAACCGTGCGCCCGTGGAGCCCGAGCGCCTGCAGGCCATGCGCGCCGCGTGGGAGGCGTGGAATGCATCCATGCCCGCCATCCCGGACGATGCGACCGTGAGCCTGGGCTACTCGGTCAAGGACATGCCGGGCCGGTGAGTCCCCGGGCCGCTGTGCATGTTCGTCCGCAGGGGCCAGTGTTGTGGCAATTTTTGGCCTTCACCGCCTGATGGCTATGCCTTTTATGCTATAAATTTAATAGCATTCCACTTTTCCCTGCCTCCAGCAGCCGCGTGAGCAGCGGGTGCATCACCTTGCGGGCGCTGTAGATCAGGTGAAACTGCTCCTGCACGTCGGGCGTGGTGCCCACCTGCACCAGGCCGTGTGTGGTGGCTAGGTGCTCGCCCAGCGACACGGGCGCGGGCATCACGCCCATGCCGGTGGCGGCAAAGGTGCTCAGCAGCGCGCTGTCTTCAAACTCGCCAGCGATGCGCGGGCGGATGCGTTCGCGCTCCAGCCAGTGGTCGATGCGCGCGCGCATGGCGGCGTGGTCGGTGGGCAGCAGCACGGGCACCACGGCCAGGCTGTGCGGGAAGTTGTTGGCCGCCGCCTCGGCCCACAGCGGTGGCGCGTACCAGGCGATGGCGCTGCTGCCCAGCAACTGGCTGGTGGTGCGCAGGGCGGGGTTGGGGGGCGCGGCGCGGTCGGCCAGCACGGCGTCCAATTTGTGCAGCGCCAGCTCGCCCAAGAGGGGCTGAAACTCGCCCTCGTGGCACAGCAGGCGCAGGTGCGGCTCGTCCAGCACGGGAGTCAGCAGCCGGTGCACGGCCAGCTTGGCGATGCCGTCGGAGATGCCCAGGTTCAGGCGCAGCGTCTGGCCGCTGGCGGCCTCGCGCACGCGCACGGGCAGCAGCTCGCCTAAAGCGAAGATGTGGTCGGCCTCGTGCAGCGCAGCCACGCCCGCGTCGGTCAGCACCAGGTTGCGGCCCTCGGTGCGCAGCAGGCTCACGCCCAGGGCCTTCTCCAGTTCGCGCACCTGGGCACTGATGGTCTGCACGGCCATGTCCAGCCGCTCGGCGGCGCGGGCAATGCCGCCCTCCTTGGCCACCACCCAGAAGTAGAAAAGGTGGCGGTAGTTGAAGCTCTGGCTCATGGGCGCCTTTCGGGGGAGAAACAGGTTTGGTTCGTAAAAACCGAACCAATGCTACCAATATGACAGGTTTTTAAGAATCCACTGCATCCCTACAGTGCGGGTCTGTTGCCGGGTGGGGCGCCCGGCCACGCATTCCCCTTTGGAGAAAGATCATGGAAACAATAGGCACCTGGTGGATGTGGACGGGTTTTGCCGTCTTTGTGGTGGTGGCCATTGCCATCGACCTCTTGGTGATGGAGCGCCAGGGCGCACACAAGGTCACGATGAAAGAAGCTCTGCGCTGGAGCCTGCTGTGGTTCTCGCTGGCCTTTGTGTTCGTCGCCATCCTGTGGTGGTACCTGGACGGCAGCCAGGGCCGCGAGGTGGCCAACACGGTGTCGATGCAGTTCATCACCGGCTACCTGGTCGAGAAGAGCCTGTCGGTGGACAACATCTTCGTCTTCCTGATGCTGTTCAGCTACTTCGCGGTGCCGCCGCAGTACCAGAAGCGTGCGCTCATCATCGGCATCATCGGCGCCATCGTGCTGCGCACGCTGCTGATCCTGGCCGGTGCCTGGCTGCTGGCCACCTTCCACTGGCTGCTGTATGTGTTCGGTGCGTTCCTGGTCATCACGGGCGTGAAGATGTGGTTTGCTGCGGGCCAGGAGCCCGACATCGCCACCAACCCGGTGCTCAAGTTCCTGAAGAAGCGCATCCGCATCACCGACCAGTTCGATGGCGAAAAGCTCTCGACCATGATCAACGGCGTCAAGCATTTCACGCCGCTGTTTGTGGTGCTGGTGCTCATCGGCACCACCGACATCATCTTTGCGGTGGACAGCATCCCGGCCATCTTCGCGATCACCAGCGACCCGTTCATCGTGCTCACGGCCAACATCTTTGCCATCCTGGGCCTGCGTGCGCTGTACTTCCTGCTGGCCGACCTGGCCAACCGCTTCCACCTGCTGGCCTATGGCCTGGCGCTGGTGCTGGTGTTCATCGGCGGCAAGATGCTGCTCATCGACTTTGTGAAGATCCCGATCGGCTATGCGCTGCTGGTGACGGCGTCGTTGATCGCAGGCTCCATCTTCCTGTCGCTGCGCAGCTCGGGCGAAAGCGCCCACGGCGCCCCGGCCCTGCCACGCAAAGACTGACGCAAGGCCACCCGCCATGGAACTCTTCGACTCTGTTTTGCTTTTCCTGCTGGCGGGCCTGGTCGCGGCCACCGTCATCGCCCACCGGGCGGGCAACGAACGGCGCGACGTGCGGCTGCTGATGGGGCTGTCGGCCCTGTGCGGCGCCGGTGCCGCCGCTGCGCTGGCCTGGGGCTGACGATGCAGATGCTCTGCACTTTGCGCCGCTGGCTGCGCGGGCTGGAACCCCGGGCGCGCGCCCACCTGGAGCGCGGCTGGTTGGCGCGCTACCAGCCCTGGCTGGAGCAGCGTGCGCTGTTCCGCTTTCAGCGCCAGCCACTGGCGCGCGGGGTGGCGGCGGGCATGTTCTGCGGGCTGATCCCCGGGCCGCTGCAGATCCCGGGCACGCTGCTGGTCTGCGCCTGGCTGCGCGGCAACATCGTGGCGGGTGGGGTGGCCACGTTCTATACCAACCCGCTCACCACCGTGCCGCTGTATGTGCTGGCGTTCTACCTGGGCGCGCTGGTCATGCCTGGCACCCACACCCTGCCTGCATGGGGCAGCGTGGTGCCGGGCGGAGACTTCTCGGTGCAGGCGCTGGGCACCTGGATGCAGGCCCTGGGCGCACCGCTGCTGGTGGGCCTGCCCACGCTGGGCCTGGTGATGGCGGTGCTGGGCTATGCCACGGTGCAACTGCTGTGGCTGGCGCCTGCCCTGCAGCGCAAGCGGCGCCTGGCACGCAGCCGCTGAGTGCCGTTCAGCGGCAGGGCCGCGCAGTGCAGGCGCAGCGCCCGCCAGTGCCACCGTGGAACTGGCTTTGCCAGGCCACGGGTGGCGTCCCCCTTCAGGGGGGACGCGGCGCAGCCGCTCAGGGGGTTAGTCCAGCTTGACGCCCACCTTGGTGATGACCCGCCCCCATTTCTCGCGCTCGGCGCGCGCAAAGCTGCCCATCTGCGCCGCCGTGCCGGGCATGGGCTCCACCCCCAGGGCCTGCAGCCGGGCCTTGGTGCGGGTGTCGGCCAGCGCGGTCTGCAGGGCCTTGCTGAAGTTCGCTGCCACATCGGCCGGTGTGCCTGTGGGGGTGACGATGCCCTGCCACGCGAACCCCTCAAACCCTTGCAGCCCTTGCTCGGAAATCGTGGCCACCTCCGGCATGGTGCCCACGCGCTGCGGGCTGGCCACGCCAATGGCCTTCACTTTGCCGGTGTTGAGGAACGGGTACACCGTGGCGCTGTCGATCCACATCGCGGGCACCTGGCCACCGATCACATCCTGGATGGCCGGTGCTGCGCCGCGATACGGCACATGCGTGAGCTTGAGTCCGCTCTGCTCGTGGAACAGCTCGCCCACCAGGTGGTGCGGGCTGCCCGGCCCGGCGGACGCCCAGTTCACCCCATCGGGCATCCCTTTGGCCCAGGCCATGAACTCCTTCAAGTTCTTGGCGGGCACATTGTTGGACACCACCAGGAACATGGGAAAGCGCACCAGCAGGCCCACGGGCTGGAAGTCCTTCTCGGCGTTGTAGCTCAGCTTGCTGAACAAAAACGGGTTGGCCGCCAGCGTGGCGAAGTCGGCCGAGAAAATGAGGTTGCCGTAGTCCTTGTTGCGCGCGCTGTACTCGGCGGCGATGTTGGTGCCCGCGCCGGGCTTGTTGTTGATGACGATGGGGCGGCCCAGCGTGGCCGACATCGATTCGGCAATCGTGCGCGCCACGATGTCCGAGCCGCCGCCAGCGGCGTAGCCCACCACCCATTCGAGCGGTTTGGTGTCCTGGGCATGGGCCAGGGGCAGTGTGGTGGCCAGTGCCAGGCCCGCAAGGGTGGTGAGGAAATGTTTGCGCTGCATGGTGGTGTTGTCTCCGTGGTTGTGAAAGTTCAAGTCGAGTCGGACCCCGCACCGTCTGCGCGGTGCTGTCGTGGTGATTGCAGAAGGGACGGGCTAGGCCGCCACCGCGTGGGTGGGCACCACCGGCGTGATCGCCGGGGTGGTACGCCGGTCGGCCGTGGGCACGGCACTGCCGCGCGCCAGCTGCAGCGCGTGCTGCAGCGTGGCCTGGTCGCCGATGTGGTTGGCCAGCAGCAGCACCAGGCGTGCGTTCATGGCGTGGCTCTCGGGCGTGGACAGGCCCTGGTGCGCCGCAATCAGCGCTTCATAAAAGTCGTCGCAGGCCTGCAGGTTGGGTTGGGTGTTCAGCATGGGCATGTTCCTTGTCGTCTTCCTGGTCAGGCCGCTGCGACCGTTGCACGCGCCAGGGCGCTGCGCACCGCTGCTTCGGTAGGCGTGCGCCAGCGCGCGCACACATGCTGGTCGGGCCGCACCAGGTACACGGTGCGCGGCAGCGCATCCAGCCGCTGGGCGGCCAGCGCCTGGTGGTCGATCACGTCGATGCCGATCTGCAGCACCTTCACACCGGGCAGGTCGCGCGTCCAGGTGGGGGCTGGGCCAAACACCAGCAGCGTGAAGTCCGGCCCCAGCTCGCGCAGCAGCCAGGTGGGCTGGCCCTGTTTCGTCAACGGTGCATCCAGCAGCACGGCACCGGGCACCTGGGTGCCTGCGAAGTGATCGGTATCCGGCGTGTTCAGCGGCGACTGGTGCAGCGTGGCGGGCACCGACAGGCGGCCGCTGTTGACGATGCGCCTTGCAAACGCATGTTCGCGCGCCAGATGCAGCGCCGCGTCGCGGAACAGACGGCTCACCTCGCTCTTGGGCGTGATGAAGTCGGTGGCGCGGGTGGAGTTGCACAGGTTCTCGTCCGCCGCGTATTCACGCTCGGGGCCATAGGTGCTCACCAGCGCGGGGCTGGCGCGGCCCTGGAGCACCCAATCGAGCTTCCAGGCCAGGTTCTCCGCGTCCTGCACGCCGCTGTTGGCGCCCCGTGCGCCAAAGGGCGAGACGCCATGGGCGCTGTCGCCCGCAAAGACGACGCGGTCGTGCACGAACTGGTCCATGCGCAGGCAGGCAAAGGTGTAGACGCTGGCCCAGTCCAGCTCAAACTGTGCATCCGCACCCAGCAGCGCCTTCACGCGCGGGATGATGTTCTCGGGCTTTTTCTCTTCTTCAGGGTCGGCGTCCCAGCCCAGCTGGAAGTCGATGCGCCACACGTTGTCGGGCTGGCGGTGCAGCAGCACGCTCTGGTTGGGATGAAAGGGTGGGTCGAACCAGAACCAGCGCTCGGTGGGGAAGTTCGCCTCATCCGCCAGCTTCACGTCTGCGATCAGGAAGCGGTCCTGAAAGATGCGCCCCTTGCTCTCCAGCCCCAGCATCTGCCGCGTGGGCGAGCGTGCGCCGTCGCAGGCCACCAGCCATTGCGCGTCGATCTGGTAGGCGCCCTCGGGGGTGTCGATGCTCAGCAGCGCGCCGTCCGCGCGGCTTTGCACCGCCGTCACCTTGTTGTGCCAGCGGATGTCGATGCCTGGCAACTGCAGCGCACGCTCCACCAGGTAGGCCTCGGCGTAGTACTGCTGCAGGTTGATGAAGGCGGGGCGCTCGTGGCCCTCTTCGGGCAGCAGATTGAACTCGTACAACTGCTCGTCTTTGAGGAACACCTTGCCCAGGTTCCACGACACGCCCTTGTCCACCATGCGCTGGCCCACGCCCAGGCGGTCCCAGATCTCCAGCGTGCGCTTGGCGAAACAGATGGCGCGCGAGCCGATGGAGAGCTTGTGGTCGTTGTCCAGCACCACCACGCGCTGGCCGCGCTGGGCCAGGTCGATGGCCAGCGACAGGCCCACGGGGCCCGCGCCGATGACCACGATGGGGTGTTGTGCGAGCGTCGCCCGGTCCTGGTCGGGCGAGCGCACGTAGCCGAAGTCGATGGCCTGCACCTCGGCGCCACTGGCGTGGAATGCTTCGGTGGGAATGTCTCTGGGGTTCATATCTTTTGTCTCCTCCAGCCTCGGCGGCTCAGCCTTCCAAAGCCTTCCACATTTGGATGTCGCGCTCGGCGGTCCAGATGCGTGGGTCGGGGTATTGCGTGGCCTCGTCGTACGCACGGGTCACGTCAAACGGCATGCAGTGGTTGAAGATGACCCAGTGGCCGTACTTGGGCTGCAGCTTGGCAAACGTGGCTTCGTAGACCTTGCGCAGGTCTTCGCCCTTGGCCGCACTGGCCTTCACGCTCTCGTACAGGTCGCTGATGAAGGCGCGTGTGCCCGCCAGGCCCGCCTGCACCTGATCGGGCGTCTGCAGCGCGGCGCCCCGGCCGGGCACCAGCTTCTCGGGCTTCAGCGCAGCGATGTTGTCCAGGGTCTGCGGCCAGTCCTGGAAGTACGCGTCGCCCGCATACGGCGTGGCGTCGAACTCCACCAGGTCGCCGCTGAACAGGATCTTTTCCTGCGGCAGCCAGGCCACCGTGTCGCCCTTGGTGTGGCCCCGGCCCAGTTGCAGGATCTGCACTTCCAGCTTGCCCAGCCACAGGGTCATCTTTTGGTTGAAGGTCATGGTCGGCCAGGTCAGGCCGTCGGGCACGCTCTCCACGTTCTGGAACAGGCGCGGAAAGCGCCCGATCTCGCTGTCCTTGTCGAACTGGCCACGCTCCACGATCAGGTCGCGCGTGTCCTCGCTGGCAATGATGTGCTCGGCACCGTAGGCGCTGGCCCCCAGCACGCGCACGGCGTGGTAGTGGCTCAGCAGCACGTACTTGATGGGCTTGTCCGTCACTTCGCGGATGCGGCGGATCACGTCCTGCGCCATGACGGGCGTGGCCTGGGTGTCGATCACCATCACCGCGTCGTCGCCAATGATGATGCCGGTGTTGGGGTCCCCCTCGGCCGTGTAGGCATAGGCGTGGTCGGAGAGCTTGTCGAAGCTCACCTTCTTCACTTCGAGGTCGGCGGCGGAGGCAAAGGTTTTGACGGTGCTCATGGTGGTGATTTGTTAATGGTGAATGCGTTTATCTAAACGGAATGTGTTGATGTTAGGCAAGAAATTCGTTAATGTCTAACGCATTTGTTTAGGTGTAAACCCGAAGGGCTGGGCGGTGTCGCGCTGCATGGACAATCGCTACATGGCCACCATGACCCCCGACCTGCCCCCCGCCGACGACGAAGACACGCCCCGCGGCCCGCGCGGCATCCAGAGCGTGGAGGTGGGCGGCCAGCTGCTGAAAGTGCTGGCGCGCACCGGCCGCCGCATGGCGCTCAAGGACCTGGCCCGCGCGGCAGACATGACGGCCGCCAAGGCGCATCCCTACCTGGTGAGCTTTGGCAAGCTGGGCCTCATCGAGCAGGACGCCGTGAGCGGCCATTACGGCCTGGGCCCCTTGGCCATGCAGCTGGGCCTGATCAGCCTGCAGCAGGTGGACCCGGTGCGCCTGGCCATTGCCGAGCTGCCCGCGCTGGCGCAGCGCATTGGCTACACCGTGTCGGCCTCGGTCTGGGGCGACAACGGCCCCACCATCATCCGTGTGGAAGAAGGCCCCACGCCGGTGTACGTGGCCATGCGCCACGGCACCACGGCCTCGGTGCGGCACACGGCCACGGGCAAGGTGTTTGCGGCCTTCGGCCCGCGCGAGCGCGCTGCGGCTGCGCTGGCGTCCGAAGGGTTTGCGGGCGCGCTGGATGAGCCCGCATTTGCGGCCGAGCTGGAGGCTGTGCGCCAGCACCAGATCAGCGAAGTGACTGACCAGCTGCTGCCCGGGATCAGCGCGCTGGCAACGCCGGTGTTCGACGGGTTCGGGCAGCTGGTGCTGTGCATCGCCGTGATCGGCCCCAGCGCCACGCTGCAGACCGGGCCCGCCAGCCCGGCGGCGCAGCATCTGCGGGAGGCGGCGCGGAGTTTGTCGCAGCGCCTGGGGGCGCCGGTCGGCCCTGTGTAGGCGGTTGGGCGATCAGCCCGCTGCGCGCCCCAGCGCCTGGTCGATGTCCCACAGGATGTCGTCCAGGTCTTCAATCCCCACCGACAGCCGCACCATGTCCGCGCTCACGCCCGCGCGGGCCAGCTCCTCTTCGTTCAGCTGGCGGTGCGTGGTCGATGCAGGGTGAATCACCAGCGTCTTCGCGTCGCCGATGTTGGCCAGGTGGCTTAAGAATTCGCAGGCGTCGATGAACTTCTCGCCCGCCGCTGCACCGCCCTTCACGCCAAACGTGAGGATGCCCGAGGCGCCCGGCGCGCCATCCACCGCGCGGAACTGCTTTTGTGCCAGGTTGTAGTACGGCGAATCCGCCAGACCCGGGTAGTTGACCCACGCCACCTGCGGGTGGCTTTGCAGAAACTTCGCCACGGCCAGTGCATTGCGGCAGTGCTCGCGCATGCGCAGGTGCAGGGTTTCGGCGCCCTGCAGCAGCTGCCACGCGTTCATGGGCGAGAGCACGCCGCCGAAGGTGCGGTTGACCTCCATGCGCGCCTTCATGGTGTAGCCGAAGTCGCCAAAGGTCTCGTAGAACTTCACGCCGTGGTAGGCGCGGCTGGGCTCCACCATCTCGGGGAATTTGCCGTTGTCCCACGGAAACTTGCCGCCCTCCACCACCACGCCGCCCATGGTCGTGCCATGCCCGCCGATGTACTTGGTGGCGCTGTGCACCACGATGTCAGCGCCTAGGTCCAGCGGGTTGCACAGATAAGGGCTGGCCACCGTGTTGTCGATGATGAGCGGCAAGCCATGCGCATGCGCCACCTCGGCCACGGCCGCGATGTCGAGCACGTTGACCAGCGGGTTGCCGATGGTCTCGCCATACACGGCGCGGGTGTTGGGGCGCATGGCGCGCGCAAAGTTTGCGGGGTCGGCCGGGTCCACGAATGTGGTCCCAATGCCCAGGCGAGAGAAGCCCACGCCCAGCTGCCCCACCGTACCACCGTAGAGCGTGCTGGCCGCCACGATGTGGTCGCCGGTCTTCAGGATGGCCAGCAGCGCCGCCATCTGCGCGGCCATGCCGCTGGCGCAGGCCAGGGCCGCGCGGCCGTTTTCGAGGCTCGCGATGCGCTCCTCGAACACCGCCACCGTAGGGTTGCTGATGCGGCTGTAGACGTTGCCAAAGGTCTGCAAGTTGAACAGGCTGCTGGCGTGCTTTGCGTTATCGAACACAAAGCTGGTCGTCTGGTGGATGGGCGTGGCGCGCGCGCCGGTCACCGGGTCGGGCTGGGCACCGGCGTGGATGGCGCGGGTGCCAAAGCCAAAGGCGCGGTCGGCGCCGGAGGGTGGGTTGGAAGACATGGTTTATGAATAAAAAAGGCCGTTTGCGCTCGATGGGTAAGCGGTTGCAGCTATCAATTTGCTAGTAAGGAAGCTGCCGCAAGCGCTTGGCGCTGATCACGCGCGTGTTCACGCCCATCCAGCCCAGGCCGCCAAACAGCCGCGCGTGTTCGATCTTCACGCAGCGGTTCTGGATCACCTGCAGCCCGGCGGCCTCGGCGCGCTGGCCTGCCGCTTCGTTGAACACGCCCAGTTGCAGCCACAGGCATTGGGCGCCGATGGCGATGGCCTCCTCGGCCAGTGGCGGGATGTCCTCGCTCTTGCGAAAGCAGTCCACCATGTCGATCTTCAGCCCCTGCGCTGCCAGCGCCGCCGCCGCCTCGGTCACGCTGGCGTAGGCCGTCTCGCCCAAAATCTGCCCGCCCTCGCGTGCCACCAGCGGGTTGACCGGCACGATGCGGTAGCCATGGGCCTGCATGTACTTGGCGGCAAAGTAGCTAGGGCGGTGCCACTGCGGCGAGAGGCCCACCACCGCAATGGTGCGGCACGCGGTGAGCAGATGGCGCAGAGTGCTGATGGTGTCGGGGGTGTGGAGCATGCAAACAGTGTACGCATGCCCCCGGGTTCACAGCGGAGGGTCAGGCCGGCGATTTGTACTTGATGCTGCACCCATACGGCGCCGTCGTCGCCGCCGAAATCGGCTTGCCCGCCAGTGCCTCGGCCAGCCCCACCTTCACATAGTTGGTGGCCTTTTCGATGTCGGCCGGGCGGGCCGAGGGGATGCTGTCGATGCCGCCTGCGTACACCAGCATGCCCTGTGGGTTGACGATGTACATGTGCGGTGTGGTGCGCGCGCCGTAGCTCTTGCCCACGGTGCCTTCCTCGTCCATCAGCACGGCGGTGGGGGCGGATTTGCGCTCCTGCTTCCAGGCCATGAGCTTGGCGGGCTCCAGGTAGTCGCTGCTGGCTTTTTCGGTGGAGTTGATGGACAGCCAGACCACGCCCTTACTCGTGGCGTCCTTTTGCGTGGCGGGCATGTTGCCGCTGTCGTAGTGTTTGCGCACAAAGGGGCAGCCGGGGTTGGTCCATTCCAGCACCACATGCTTGCCCTTGAAGTCCGACAGGCGCACGGTTTTGCCCGATGTGTCCTTGAGCGTGAAGTCGGGCGCGGGCTGGCCCACGGTGGCGGCGGCCTGGGCGCTCAGGGCGACGAGGGCAGCGGTGGCGATCAACGTACGGCGAAGCAGCTTCATGGCGGGGCCTCCTGAAGGGTTGGCGGGTGGTCGAAAGCAGGGCGGGCTACAGCTGGGCGATGGTGGCGCGCACCTCGTCCACGCTGAGCACTTCGGTCAGCACCACCGGCGGTTTGCCGGGGCGGTAGAACACGTACACGGGCACGCCGCTGCGGCCCAGTGATGCCAGGGCGGCCGTGATGGCGGGGTCGCGGCGCGTCCAGTCGGCGCGCAGCAGGGCGACGTTCTTGGCTTGCAGGTCGGCCAGCACGTCGGCGTCGGCCAGCGTGGTCTTCTTGTTGTACTGGCAGGTTACGCACCAGGCGGCGGTGAAGTCCACAAACACGGGGCGGCCCCCGGCCACGATCTGCTCGGCCGCGCCGGGTGCCCAGGGTTGCCAGCCAGTGGCCGAGGCCTGCGTGGAGGGCGTGGCGGCCTGCGCGGTGGGAATGTGGGTGATGTGCGGCGCAAAGGCCCAGACCAGCAAGGCCATGGCCGCGATGGACACCGTGGCCATCCACACCCGCGCGCGGCCTGCCAGCGACAGGGCCCACACCACCAGCGACAGGCCCACCAGCAGGATCAGCAGCGCCCCCGCG
Organism: Acidovorax kalamii; assembly: GCF_002245625.1. Taxonomy (GTDB): domain Bacteria; phylum Pseudomonadota; class Gammaproteobacteria; order Burkholderiales; family Burkholderiaceae_C; genus Acidovorax; species Acidovorax kalamii. Next base: position 82,473 of record NZ_NOIG01000009.1, on the reverse strand, counting down.
CCGTCGATGCCGCTTTGCTGGCCCAGCACCCACACCAGCCAGACCACGGTGGCCAGCATGGGGAAGGCCATCAGCTTGCGGAAGGTGTCCATCCACGCGCCGGGGCGGGGCAGGGCGCGCGCCACGGCGGGCACAAAACTGGCCACCAGATACGGCAGCGCCAGCCCCAGCCCCAGCGCCGCAAACACGGCCAGCGCCTGGGGCGCGGGCAGCGTGGCCGTGAGGCCCAGGGATGCGCCCATGAACGGCGCGGTGCAGGGTGATGCCACGGCCACGGCCAGCACGCCGGTGAGAAAGCTGTCGGCCACCGGGTGGCGCGCCTGCAGGCTGGCGACCGAGGACGGCAGGAAATGCCCGAACTCGAACACGCCCGCGAGGTTGAGCGCGATCAGCGTGAACAGCGCCGCCAGCGAGGCCACCACGGCGGGGGACTGCAGCTGAAAGCCCCAGCCCACCGCCTCGCCCGCCGCGCGCAGGCCCAGCATGAGCGCGCCCAGCAGCATGAACGACAGCACCACCCCCGCCGTGTAGGCGATGCCGCTGATGCGGTGCGCGCGCCGGTCTTGCGCATGCTGGGTGAAGCCCACCACCTTGATCGCCAGCACCGGGAACACGCAGGGCATGAGGTTGAGGATGAGCCCGCCGAGCAAGGCGCCCAGCAGCGCGGCGGTGAGGGTGAGGGCGGAGGCACCCGAGCCCGCAGCCGAGGTTGCCGCGCCGCCTGCTTGCGCCGCATTGGCCTTGAGCGCAGCCTCCAGTGCGGGCGATACCGCCGTCATTGACGCAACCGGCGGCCAGGTGCCCAGCACCTTCAACTCGGCGCGGTAGCCGGTGCGGGTGTCGGGGCCGTTGGCATGTGCGGGCGACTGCTCGGCCAGCACCACGGGCATCAGGCTGGGGCTGGCGCTGCGCTGGGTGGACAGGGGAATCTGCGCGGTCCACACGCTGCCGTTCCAGCTCTGCTTCCAGCTGGCCGCGTTGTCGATGACCTCGGCGGTCTCGGGGAACAGGTCCAGCGTCTTGCCACGCAGCGCCACGGGCAGGCCCTGCACGCTGACGTCCAAGGTGTTGCCCTCGGCGGCGAGCTGCGCCTGGCTGTCAGGCACGATGCCGTTGGTACCCGCCAGCACGGGCCCGGGGTGGGCCTTTGCGGCGGCGTCGAATGCAGCGCCGTTCAGCGCGGTGGTGCTCTGGATGGGCAACTGCAGCGTGAATTCGCCTTCTTCGGGAATGCACTCCTTGCGGCATACCAGCCAGGAGGCGCGCAATTTGATCGTCGCGTCCTTGGCCAGCGGGCCGGGGGCGTAGGTACTGGCCACCGTCACGGGCACGGGCAGCAGCACCGTGCCTTCGTAGCCGTAGTTGGCCAGCGTGCCGATAGGGATCTTCTTGGGCAGGGGCCAGGCGATTTCGCCCGCGTCCAGCCCGGCGGGCAAGGTCCAGGCCAGGTCGGTGGGCAGGCCCGAGTCGCCGGGGTTTTTCCAGTAGGTGTGCCACTCGGGCTGGTGGGTGATCTGCAGGCCCAGCCACAGCGGCTGGCCGGGCGCCACGCCCTGGGGCGCATGGGCCAGCAGCTCGGCCCGCACATAGGGCGTGGTGACCACGCTGGTGCCCTGGCCGGTGGTTTTTGGGCTAAATTGGGCGTTTGCGCCCGTCCATAAAGCGCTTGCAGCTATCAAAAACAGAGTAACTGCGAGGCGGTAAAGCGGGCGTGAAGGCATGGTGCAGTGTGGGAGCGGGCAGGGCGGGTTTGGTTCCAGCGCCCCTGTGCTCTGCCTGCGGGGCGATCGGACTGGCGGGAGGGGGATTCCCCGGAACCTTCCGCCAGCCAGCCGCCTATTGTGTCGCCAGGCTCAAATCCGCACGCGGGGTCCACTTTTCGGGCTGTTTGCCAGCCTTGGGGGCCGCTACAAACAACCGCTCTACTGGCAGCTTTTGCGCCACCAGATAGGCGCGGATCGCCTGGCCGCGCTGCGTGGCCAGCTCGGCGGCCATGGCCTCGGTGGCGGCCTGGTTGGCCAGCAGCAGGGCTTCCATCTCGGGCACGGTGAGCTCCTTGGCCAGGCCGACCAGGTTGCGCGGCTTGGGCATGTCGGCACGGCGGTACACCTCCTTGAGCAGGGCGGGGTATTCGGCGGCCGATACGGGGCTGGTGTCCGCCGGGTTGGCACGGCGTTTTTCGGCCAGCACCCGCTGCTGCAGGCTCTCGCGTTGCAGGCCTTCGCGCTCTTCCTGCAGGTTGGCCGTTCCGGTCACGGTGATCTTGAGCGCGGGGCGATCAGCCAGCGCCTTGGCCACCTTGTCCAGGTTCTGCTGCGCCTCGGGCGTGAGGGTGGCGCTGCCGGGGGCAAAGGGCACATGGCTCATCTCGTCGCCACCGCCAAAGGCGCTGGCCAGCAGGCTGAAGGGTGAGGTCAGCGCCTTGCCGATGAGGTTGACGATGATCTTGAAGATCACCGGGCCGATGCGGAACTGCGGGTCGTTGAGCGAGCCGCTGATGGGCAGGTCCAGGTCGATCACGCCCTGGCGGTCGGCCAGCAGGGCCACGGCCAGCTTCACGGGCAGGCTGTTGGGGGCGCCCTCCACAGGCTCGCCAAAGGTCAGCTGGTTGAGCACCAGCCGGTTGCTGGCGGTGAGCTGGCCGTTCGGCAGCACCTTGTAGTTCACATCCACGCTGAGCTTGCCGCGTTCGATGCCATGCCCGGCGTACTTGACGGCATAGGGCGTGAGCGGGGGCAGCTCCAGGTCGCGCACCTTGCCGGTGATATCGAGCGCCAGGGGCTGTGCCAGGGGGTTGAGCTTGCCGGTGATTTCGAGCGAGGCCGAGCCTTCGGCGCGACCGCGCAGTTCCAGGTCGGCCAGCACGGGATCGCCACCGGGCGCCTGCGACGAGAACGCGCTGAGCTTGCCGGTCAGCTCCGAGAGGTTGGCTGCGTAATTGGGCTTGATGAAAAAGTCCGAAAACGCCACCCGGCCATTGACCAGGCTCACAGGGCCGAACTGCACCACGGGGGCGAGCGGGTTGGCCTGGGCGATGGCGGCGGAGGCCGGGGCAGTGGCGGCTGGCGCTGCAGGCGCAGCGCTTGCCGCTGCCTGGGGGGATGCAGCGGCGGCGGCGCTGCTGGTATTGGCCGACGCACTGGCCGCATTGGCGGCGCGTGCTTCTTCAGGCGTTTTAGCGATGTCGCTCAGGTTGATGCGGCCCACCTCGTTCACGGTGACGCGCGCAAAAAAGTCCACCAGGCTGGTTTCCTTCACCTCCACGCGCGGCGCGGTGCCGGGGGCGGTGGCCACGGCCAGGCCGCGCAGGTTCAGGCTCTTCCAGGCCAGCAGTTCCTCGCCCACCTGCGCCTCGGTCTTGGGCGTGAAGGCGGCCGTGCTGTTGGCCTGCAGGTCTTCGACCACGGCATCGCCCGCCAGGCGCAGGCTGACGCCCTTGTCGGACTGCGCCAGTGCCACCTGGCCCCGGTAGCCCACGTTGGCGCGCAGCAGCTCCACCGACAGCTGGCTTGCCAGGTAGCCGTCCAGCGCGTGCAGTGGCAGGCGCGTGGCCTCCAGCTGGCCCTGGGCGGCCAGCGGTTGCAGGGCCAGCGTGCCCTGGTAGTCGATCTTGCCGGGCGTAGCTTTGTTGCCGCCCTTGCCCGGTGCAGCGGCGCGGGCGGTGAGCGTCAAGGCCTCGGGCTTGCTGCCGTCGCTGGCCAGGTTGCGGGCGGTGATGCCCAGGGCTGTCACGTCCAGCGCCACGGGGCGCGGCTGGGCGTTGTCGGCCAGCGAGACCGTGCCGCCCTGCACCGAGAAATCGGCCACGCGCAGCTTCCAGGGTGCGGCGTTGCTGGCGGGGGCTGCATCCGCTGTTGCCCCCGTTGCCGTTGTGCCGCCTTGCGCAGCGGGGGGCACCTTCAGCCAGCGTTCAAACATCCAGCGGCCATCCGCGCCGCGCTCCACCGCCAGTTGCGGCTGGCTGATGGCCAGGCGCTCCAGCGTGGCGCTGCGCGCGTCCAGGGGCACTTCGGCACCTGCAATCTCCAGCTTGCCCAGGCTGGCCAAGGTGGTCTTGCCCTGCTTGACGGCGAGCTGCTCCAGCGCCAGGGGGCCTGCCTTGAGGGTGACGCCCGTGGCGCCTGCCTGGGCGGCCGCTGCGGTGGGGGCTTGCCACAGCACGCCCACATCGCCACTGAGCTGGCCGGTCACCGTGGGCTCCAGCGTCTGGGCCAGGTAGGGCGCCGCCAGTTGCAGGGCCAGGGCGTTCAGGGTGGTGTTGACCTGGGCTTTCTGGTCCGTGGCTTCGCCGGTGAAGCTGAGCGTGCTGCCCTGCAGTTGGAGCCCGCCCTTGAAGGTGAACGGCTTGGCGTTGTCTTTGGCAAAGGGCAGGGCGATGTCGGCGGCCTCCAGTGCAAATTCGGTGGCCTGCAGGGCAGCAGCGGGGCGCGTGGTGGCGTCGGCCCAGCGCAGGGTGCCGCCGCGCACGGCGGCGGTGGCGACTTCGACCGCCCAGGCAGGGGCGGTTGCCTTGGCCTTGCCTGTGGAGGCGGAGGACGCAGGGGCGGAGGCTGTGCTGGCGCTGGCCAGTGGCGAAGATGCCGCGTCGGCAGATGCTGGCGCTGCAGGTGCGGTGGTCTTGCCCTTAGCGGGCGTTGAAGGCTGCGCAGGCGCCGCCAGTTGCGCCAAGTTGATCTGGCCTGCCGCATCGCGTGTTGCCGTGACCACCGGCGCTGTCAGCTCCACATGCTGCAGGCGCACGATCTGCTCCAGCGGGCGCACATCGGCCATATCGATCTTCAGGCGCTCGTAGCTCAGCAGGTCGGCGCCCTGGCGGTCGGCAATGTGCACCCCGCTGGCCTGCACGGTGCCGGTCAGCTTCACGGCCATGCGCGGGTGCTGCTCAAAGGCGACTTTCACATCTGCATCCAGCGTGGCGCCCAACACCTTGACAGGCAAATTGGCGGGCAGGTAGCCCAGGTAGGGCGCAAGGTTCAGGCCATCCAGCCGGATCTGCGCGTCGGTTTTGCCGGTCTGCGCGAACGGTGTGCCCTCGGCCGAGGAATCAAACCGGCTGCCGTCGAGCGTGAACGCCAGGTGGGGCTCGACCTTCACCTCGCGCTGCGAAGGCAGGGTGCTGATGAACGGCACTTTCAGCGCCAGCGCGCGCACCTCGTGGGTCTCGCTGACGGTGTTGTCGATGAAGTCGATGCTGCCGCCCGTGAGCGCCAGGTTGTACAGCGCCAGGCGTGCAGGGCCTTGGTCGGGCTCGGGTTCACTCTTGGGCGCGGTGACCTTGGCGATGATGTCGTCCACGTCGTAGCGGCCGTCGCCCAGGTGGGTGATGCGCAGCACGGGGTTGTCGATGGTGAAGGCGTCCACCACGGGCGCCAGGCGCAGCAGCGACTGCAGCTCGCCATCGGCGTAGATGCGACCAATGGTGAGCTGCGGGGGGGAGCCGTTGGCACTCGCCACGGCCACGTCGCGCAGGGCAAATTCCAGGCTCCAGGGCTGGAAGTCGATGCCGCCCACGGTCACGGTGCGGCCCAGTTGCTCGGACGCGATGCGCTCCAGCGGGCCCTTGAGCAGCGGCGGGAGAGCGAGCCAGGTGAGCAGCCACAAACCGATCAAGCCTGCCAGGGCGCGGGCAGCAGGACGGAACCAGCGGTGCTGGCGCAGGGAGGCGAAAGAGACGGAGCGCAGGGAGATCGGCATGGCGGCAGGCAAGGGGTGGGCGCTGCGGCCCCGGGAGGGCTGGCGAAAAACCAGAGGGGTCGCGCGCGAGCCGCTATTGTCCCCGTTGTGCGTCAGTCGAGGTAAGCCATTGCAACAGGTGGGGGACGGTGGTTCAAGATTGTTGACAGTGAGGTGCGGCGCTTTGCGCTGCGCTCACGGGGCGAAGCCGAGCACCACCCTGCGGGTGGTGGCGCTTTTTTTCTCGATCTTTGTGACGACGATACCGCCAATCTCCGACGTATTGGCCACATGCGTGCCACCACAGGGCTGCAGGTCGATCAGTGGCGCGTCGCCGTCACCGCCGATGCGGATGGTGCGGATGCGCCCGGTGCCGCGCGGGGGCTGCACGCTCATGCTTTTGACCAGCGCGGGGTTCGCGTCCAGTTCTTCGTCGCTGATCGAGGCCACGGTGAGCGGGTGCGCGGCGGCCACCAGGGTGGCGATGGCGGCGGTCAGTTGCTCCTTGTCCAGCGGGTCGGTCATGGCAAAGTCCAGCCGCGCGTAGTCGGGCGTGATGGAGCAGCCGTTGACCAGCTGAGGCACCACGTGGCACAGCAGGTGGCTGGTGGTGTGCAGGCGCATCATGCGGTGGCGGCGCTCCCAGTCGATGCAGGCCGTGACGGTGGTGCCGGGCGTGAGCTGCGCCACGCGGTCTTCTTGCCCGGGGGCTGGGATGTGCACGATATCGCTGGTGGGGTTGCCGTCGGCGTCCTTGCCCTTGCGGGTGTCGGCAATGGTGATCTGCGTGCCGTCAGCCAGCACCAGCACGCCGCTGTCGCCCGCCTGGCCGCCGCCCAGGGGGTAGAACACGGTCTGGTCCAGCACGATGCCGGCATCGGCGGTGGCAGTGATGTGGGCGCTGCATTCGCGCAGGTAGGCGTCTTGGCGGAAGAGGTCGTGGGTCATGCGGTGATGGTAGCGGGATGGACGGCAGCACGTGGGGCAGCGGCGGACGCTATGCTGGACTGCAGGGGGCCTGCCGCCCCATCCCGCACCACTCTGCCCACGGCTTGCCATGGATACGCCTTTGCCTTCATCTTCGTTGTTGCCATCTCCGGCACCGATCTCGCGCGCGGCGGTCTGGGCATCGCGCCTGTTCAACGTGTTGCTGCTGGGCCTGTGCGCGCTGCTGGTGGCACTGTCGTACTACAGCTTCACGCTGCATTGCGAGAGCTTCGGCTGCATCGGCGTGGGGCTGATGTGGATGCTGTGGGCCGTGTTTGCCACCGTGGGCTGGTTGGTGGCGCTGGTGGTGCGCGTGTGGCAGCGCCGCCGTGGCCTCGGGACCCGTGCCAGCGATCTGGCTTTCGCACTGATGTCGCTGATGGGCGCCGGGCATGTGTTTTATTGGCTGGTCAATACAGTCCTGCGTTAGGTGCCCCTGGGTGGTGCGGCCTGCTGCGACTACCATCACGCCATGACCGCTGCCATTGCGCCCCCACCCGCCTGCCCCACCTTGCCATCGCGCTTCTGGGCCGACCTCTCCACCCGCGACTTTGCCGCGCTGCAAGGCGCGGGCCAGGCCGAACAGGTGGTGGCCGTGCTGCCCGTGGCGGCCGTTGAGCAGCATGGCCCGCACCTGCCGTTGTCGGTGGATGCGACGCTGCTGCAGGGCGTGATCGACGCCGCGCTGCCGCAGCTGCCCGCCGATTTGCCTGTGTTGTTCCTGCCCCCGCAGAACGTGGGTCTGAGCCCGGAGCACATCCGTTTCCCCGGCACGCTCACGCTGTCGCCCGCCACGGTGATCGCGCTGTGGACCGAGATCGGCGAATCTGTGGCCCGTGCAGGCGTCAAGAAGCTGCTGCTGTTCAACGGCCACGGTGGCCAGGTGAGCGTGATGGACATCGTGGCGCGCGAGCTGCGCACGCGCTGCGACCTTATCGTCTACAGCGCCAGCTGGTTCAGCCTGCCGCTGCCCGACGCGGTGGCGGGGCAGTTCAGCGCGCAGGAGCACCGCTTTGGCATCCACGCGGGCGAGATCGAGACATCCATGATGCTGCACCTCGCGCCCGCCACGGTGCACATGGCGCATGCGCAGAACTTCCGCTCCGCCTCGCAGGACCGCGCCGAGCGCTACGCCATCCTGGGCAACGGCAAGACCGCCAAGCTGGGCTGGCAGATGCAGGACTACCACCCGGCTGGTGCCGTGGGCGATGCCGCCGCCGCCACGGCAGAGAAAGGTCAGGCGGTAGTGCAGGCCGCAGCGCAGCAACTGGTGGCGCTGCTGCACGAGTTGCAGGCGCTGCCGCTCAGCACCTTGCACGAGCATCCGCTGCGCTGAGCCGTTCGCGCTTGGCAGCGGTGCCGGTGGCCACCGTCCTGTCAGTGGCGGTCAGCTGCTGTCAGTCGTAGTAGAAGCTCCACCGGACCCGGCGGATTGTCCCGGTAGGGACGTGCACCAGAAACTGCACGCAATTTTCCTTCTCGCAGTACGACAGCCCCTGGACCCCGTCCGGCCCCGGGCCCTCCATCGTGGGGGCGCCCAACACCTGGCGCACCCTGGATGCGGCCGTGCCCACGCGCAAATCGTGGGGCACGGGCCACGACGCCTGGGTGATCTCCAGCCCCACCACCTGCCGGTTGCGCAGCGACATGGACAGGCCCGGGTACTCCACCGCCTGCAGGGTGATCTTGCCGCTGCCATCGGAGCGCTCCATTGTCTGGGGCCTGGATGCCTTGGCAACGCGCCCGGCCGGGCACTGCTGCGGGGCGGGGCGGGCGCCGACGCACCCTGCCAGCACTGCGTCCATGCCTTTCCAGAGGAGGTTCTGCCCAGCCTTGGACGGAGGCTCGTCCTGCGCGAGTGCGGGAATGGGCATCCAGAGGACTGCCAGCAGGGCGAGAACGGGTGGGGTGGTGAAGCGCATGGGGTGGCAGCGAGCGGCTAAAACACCCACCATAGCGCACGATGGTGTGATGCCACCGCCGCCACGGCATCGGCGGCCGCGCGTTCGGGCGGCGGCTGCACAGTGAATGACTGATTTGCTATAAAAAAATATAGCTATAAAGGCTTGTCCATAGTGCGGTAACGGCCAAAAAATCTCAAATTTTCAGGCGTGTGTCACCCAGTCCGCATGCTCCACCTCGTTCAGGTGCGGCAGCGTGTTGAAGGTCTGCAGCATCAGGCGCTTGGGCGAAATCGAGAACTCCGTCACCGCGCTGTTGCGAATGCGCATGTTCAGCGCAATCGTCACCTCGGGCGCGGTGCCCAGCACCTCGCCTACTGCCGTGGAGATGGGGCCGCCGCTGCTCACCAGCAACACGTTCTGGCCTGCGTGGTGGTGGCGCACATGGTCGAGCGCGCTGCGCACACCGGCGGAAAAATCGTTCCAGCTGGGCATGCCCTGGGGGCTGATGACACCGGCCATCCACTGCGCCAGCGCGTCGCACAGGATGCGGAAGTGCGCGCGGTAGCGCTCGGGTGTGTCGGCGGGGCCCAGCGGCTGGGGGTGGATGGCGGCAATCAGCGCGTGGCTGTCGTACTCGTTGAGGCCGGGCAGGCGCAGCGCCTCGGGGGCCGCGCCCAGGCCTTCCACGATGCCGTCCAACGTCTGCACATGGCGCTGCAGCGTGCCGGTGATCACGGCGTCAAAGCGCTGGCCGCGTTCGCGCCAGAACTGGCCCAGCCGCACCGCCTGCTGGTGGCCGACGGGGCTGAGCTGGTCGTAGTTTTCTGCGCCAAACGAGGCCTGGCCATGGCGCACGAGGTAGAGGGTTCCCATGCGCCGGATTGTGATCAACCCGGCGCAGCGCGCTTGTCGCTAGTGCGACCGGTGCTATCAATTTGAGAGTTGGTGATGCTGCGTTGCAGCAGCGGGGCGGTGTTTGGCTCAGACCAGCGTTGTCAGCCAGAAGAACAGCCCGCGCAGCACCAGCAGCCCTACCAGCAACCACGCCAGCAGCGCAAACAGAGCGCCGAACCCGATCACGATGGCGCGTCCCTGCCAGCCGCCGTTTTTCCACCAGTGGCCCAGCAGCCCGGCGCTCCAGGGGCTGTTGTGCATTTGCATCTGGGGCAAGCGGTGGATGAAGTCGCGGCGCAGCAGTGCTTCGTCAAACAGGGCTTCGCCGTTGAGGCGCAGTGGCACCACCCCCAGGCCGATCAGCAGCTGCTGGCGCGTGCAGGTGACCTGGTGCGCAGGGGCCTGGTAGCGCCTGTTGCCCACCCGGGCCTGCACCTGCTGACCATCGGTGCCGATGCGGATGTTTTCCAGCGCCTTCAGCCTGCGCCACAGAACCATGGGCAGGATCATCGGCACCAGGGCCAGCACTGCCAGGCCATACGGCAGCCACGCTGGGCAGGCGGCGCCCGGGGCGCAGTCGTGCTGGTAGAACATGGGCCATATCCAGTACAGCAGGGCGCTCATGACCAACAGCGCCAGGGCGCTGGTGGCCAGCAGCAGGCGCCGCCGCGTGCGGGTGCTGCCGGGCAGCGCCTTGACCATGGTCACCCGGCCGGGCGGGATGGGGAGGGTGGCGCCTGCGAAAGCGGCGGCCGCTGCATCCTTGGCGGCAGTGGTGGTGGTCGCGAACACCGGCGCAGGGGCCGTCTCGTCCTGCGGGCTGTCCTCGGGCTCGGCCCGCCATGCGGCGCCGCGCAGCTGCCGCAGCTCGCCCGCCTTCCAGGCCAGCCACAGGGCCACCAGCATCAGCACGGCAACGCTGCCCAGCAGCAGCGCGGGCATGCGCCGCGACCAGGTGGCTTGGTTGCGCGCCGTCGCCAGCTCTGCCTGGAAGGCCGCGTCACCAAAGGGCCCCAGCACGCGGCCATGCAGGTCCAGCCTGCGCACCAGGAAGTTGCTCATGTCGGTGAGCAGCATGTGCTGCTGGAACAGGGTGATGGCGTTGGGGTCCTGTTTGGCGGCGAGAGGAATCACGCGGTCGGGCTGGAGCTGCGGGTTCATGAGCAGCAGGTCGGCGTTCTGCATGCTGGTGCCCGCCACCAGCACCCACAGCTGCCCGCGCGGGTCCTGCGCCATGGCAAACGGGAACGTGCGCCCGGGCCGCAGGTCGGGGTGGGCGATGGGGTGCTGCTGCCGCACCGTCTTGCCGTCCGGGCCGGTGCGCAGCTGCAGGATTTCGTGGCGGTTGGTGTTGGCCACCCACATCGCGTCTTTGACCTGCAGGGTCTGGTTGGGAAAGCGCATGCCCTGGGCCTCGGTGCGCGCGAGGGCGTAGCGGTCCGTGATCGCATCGCGCCGGTACACCAGCACCCGGTGGTGGGAGGCGTCGGAGACGACGATTTCCGATTCGTCGTCACTCACCCGCACCCAGCGGTAGCCCCGGCGGCTGTCCAGCTCGGCCAGCTCCACGGGCAGGCACAGGCGTTGCCGCAGGTCGCAGCGGTGCACGCGGCTGTCATCGTGCACCCAGGCCACCTGCTCCTGCGTGAACTGCAGGCTGGTCGGGCTGTCGGACAGCTTCAGCGCGGCCAGGGGGATCTGCTGCAGCCGCTTGCCCGCCGCATCGAACTGGTGGAACGAGCCGTGGCTTTCGAGCCACAGTGTCTCGCCCTGCACGGCGGGCAGCCGGGGGCCGAAGGGGCCGGGGGCGGACACGCCCCGGTAGACGAACGCGAGAATCAGCAGACACTGCAACGCGATGACCGCGCGCAGGCCCCAGCGGTAGCCGGACGGTGCTTGGCTTGCCATGGACACTCCCTCAACGGATTTGTTATGTCACGGCCGCCGTGGCGGCGGCTGTGCGAGGGGCATTGTCCAGCAGACTGTCAGTGCTTGGCGAGGGTATTTGCAAACATGGGCGCGTCCACGTTGCCACCCGTCAACGCCAGGCCCACGTTCTGGCCCTGCAGGGCGTCGCGCTCCTGCAGCGCTGCCGCCAGGGCCGCAGCGCCCGCGCCTTCGGCCACGTTGTGCGTGTCGGTGAACAGGGCGCGCATGGCGTCGGCCACCTCGGCGTCGCTCACCTGCACGATGTGGTCGATGTGCGGGGCCATCACGGCCAGCGCCTCGGCGTCGGCCACGCGGCAGGCCATGCCGTCGGCGAGCTGGGTGGTGACGGGCGCCTCGACCACATGGCCTGCGGCCAGCGAATCGGCGTAGGTGGTGGCATGGCTGCTCACCACGCCCACCACGCGCACGGGGTGCTGCAGCGCCAGTTTGGCCGCAATGGCCGAGCACGCGCCCGAGCCTTGGCCGATGGGCACATACACCACGTCGAGCTGCGGCACAGCGCGCAAAAACTCCCACCAATACGTGCTCACGCCGCGCAGCAGGTCGGGGTGAAAGCTGGGCACCATGTGGGCGCCGCGCTGGGCCGCGAGCTGGATGGCGTGTTCGCGCGCTTCCTGGAAGTCGTCGCCGTGTTCGATGAGCGTGACGCCTAAAGCGCGCATGGCCGCGTTCTTCTCCAGCGAGTTGCCACGCGGCACGACGATGGTGCAGGCCACGCCGTGGCGGCGCGCGGCCCAGCCCATGCTCTGGCCGTGGTTGCCGCGTGTGGCGCTGATCACTTCCATGGGCAGGGCACCGCGCTGGGCGAGCTGGTCGAAGTAGGTCAGGCCGCCGCGAATCTTGAATGCGCCCACGGGCGTGTGGTTCTCGTGCTTGAGCCAGCAGTCGGTGCCCAGCCGCTGGCTGAGCAGGCCCCAGCGGTACTGGGGCGTGGCGGCGAAGTCGCGGTACACCACCTCGGCAGCGGTTTCGATGTCGGCCAGGGTGGGCAGCAGGGCGGTGGGGTCGAGGCGGGTGTTCATGCGGCGGCTTTCTTTTCAGTCAACAGTTTGAGGGCGAGCAGACCGAGGACGGTGCCCATGAAGTAGCGCTGGGCGCGCATCCATGCGGCATTGCGGTTGAGGAGCAGCGCCACACGTGCGGCGCCCAGCACTAGCAGGGCGTTCACGGCGGCGCTGGTGCTGATCTGCACGGCGCCCAGCGTCAGGCTTTGTTGCAGCAGCTGGCCGCGCTCGGGGTGCAGGAACTGCGGGAAGAACGACAGGTAGAACATGGCCACCTTGGGATTCAGGAGGTTGGTCATGAAGCCCATGAGGAACAGCGTGCGCGGGCTGTCGTGCGGCAGGTTGCGCGCTTCAAACGGCGCGGCGCCCCCGGGCTTGACGGCTTGCCAGGCCATCCACAGCAGGTAGGCGGCGCCGGCGTAGCGGATGGCGTCAAACGCGAGCGGAACGGCAGCCAGCAATGCGGTGAGGCCGAGGGCTGCCGCCAGCAGGTGCACGACAAAACCCAACACCACGCCTGAAAGCGAAATCAGTCCGGCGCGTGGTCCCTGGGTGAGGCTGCGCGAGACGCAGTACACCATGTTGGGCCCGGGTGTGAGCACCAGCACCAGAGCGGCGATGGCAAAGAGGGCCAGTTCTTGCGGTGAAAACAGCATGGTGTTTACTCCGGGGTGCGTGACGACAGGGCGACAGGGCCGCGGGGGGTGATGAGCTGTGCGGTGAGGTTGGGGGCGTCGCCCGCCGCAATGGCCACCTTGTCCGCTACGCCGATGGCCTCGCAGACCGTTAGCAACGTGGCGGCCTGGGGGTGCTGCAGCGCGAGCCGCTGCAGCTGCACGCCGCTGGCGGGCAGGCTGTCGCAGGGGTGCACGGGGCCCCACTGGATGAGGGTGGGCAGGCAGCCGTCCATCAGGCGCAGGCCGTCGCTGCGCACCGTGATCTGCCACTGCAGCAGGCCGTTCGGCGTGGGGCGGCTGGCGGTGATCACGGCGCCGCGCTCTACGTCCAGCGCCGCCAGGGCGGCGCAGCGCTCGGCCACATCGGGCACGCTGGCCACCCAGTGGATGAGCTGGGGCCCGTGCTGCGCCACTTGCTGCTGCAGGGCGGCATCATCCATGTCAAACCAGCGCCTTGCGCCTGCTGGTATTGCGGTGGCAGCTATTGAGTTGATAGCAATGATCTCCAGGTAGGCGCGGGGGTGCACGGGACCGGAGATGTTGAAGATGCGGTTGTGCGTGCCCATCAGCGGGTGTTCGCCGCCTGCGGTGGGGGCCACGCCCAGCGTGCGTTCGCACCAGGCCACGCCGCTGGCCAGGTCGGTCGCCAGCACCACCAGGTGGTCCACGCAGGGCGCGTGGGGGGCGCTGGTCACAGCAGCACCTCGCCCGCCATGCAGGTCACGCTGCTGCCGCCCACCCAGATGGTGTCGCCGTCCTGCTCCACAAACACGCGCCCCGCGCGGCCCAGGCGGGTGCCCTGGCTGGCCACGTACTGCTTGGGGGCCAGCCCGGCGCCGATGAGCCACTGGGCCAGCGCGGCGTTCAGGCTGCCGGTCACGGGGTCTTCGGCCAGGCCGTTGTTGCCGGGGAAAAAGGCGCGCACTTCAAACGCAATGCCGTCGGCATCGGTGCTGCCGATGACGCCCACCTTGCCACGCGGGCCCACCACGCCCACGTCCAGCTGGCCGAGGATGCTGGCGTCGGGTTGGAGCGCCAGCACCTGCTCGCTGTTCGCCAGCATCACGCCGCGCCAGTTGGGGCCGTTGTCGCACCAGGCGTGGTGCAGGATGTCGCTGCGTGCCACCCCCAGGCCCTTGGCGATCAGCACGACGTCCTCTTCCGCGAGGGGGCCGCTCTTGATCAGGGGCGGCGCGGCAAAGGCCAGGCGCTCGCCGTCCTGCCGCAGCGTGACCAGGCCCACGCCACATTCCTGCACGACCTTGCCCGCCACCTGGGGCTGGCCGCCGGCCTTCAGCCAGGCGTGGCAGCTGCCCAGCGTGGGGTGGCCTGCAAAGGGCAGCTCGCGCCCGGGGCAGAAGATGCGCACGCGGTAGTCGGCCCCGGCGGCGCGGCCTTCGGGTGTGGGGGGCAGCAGGAAGGTGGCTTCGGACAGGTTGGTCCAGTTGGTGAAGTCCTGCATGGCTTCGGTGCTGAGGCCGGAGCCGTCCAGCACCACGGCCAGCGGGTTGCCCCGGTAGGGGGTGGCGGTGAAAACATCGACTTGCTGGAAGGGGCGCTGGTGCATGGTGGTCAGAGTCCTTGAGGTCAAAAATGGTGGCGAAGGTGGCGGCGGTTGGGCACGCCGGGGGCTCACCGGGGTATGGACCGGTGGGTAAATGGGTTGTTGCGGCACGGCGCTCTGGCGAGGCCGAGGGGGAAATCAGCCGCTGGGGCGCGGGGCAGGGCAGCGCAGGTTCATAGCAACACCGTGCCTTCGATGCAGGTCACTGCGTGCCCGCCCACCCACAGCTGGTGGTCGTCGTCCTGGCGGATGTGCACGCGGCCCGCGCGGCCCAGGCATTCGCCCTGGGCCACCAGGTAGCTGCGGGGGGCCAGACCGTCGGCAATCAGCCATTCGGCCAAGCTGGCGTTGAGGGTGCCCGTCACCGGGTCTTCGGGGTTGCCCATGGGCGCGGCAAACGCGCGCACCACGGCCCCGGGCTGGCTGGTGTTGCTGGCCGTGGGGCTGACGTGGATCACGCCCACGTCCTGGCCCAGGTCCTTCAGGCGTGCGTGGTCGGGGTGCAGGCCCAGCACGGTGTCGGCGCTGTCGAGCAGCAGGCCCAGCCACACGGGGCCGTTGTCGAGCAGCTGCGCGCCCAGAATCTGCTGCGGGCGCAGGCCCAGGGCGCTCGCGATCAGCGGCACCAGCGCAGGGCTGGGGGCGCTGCGCTTGAGCGGCGGCGCGGCAAAGGCCAGGGTGCCGTTGGCATGTGCAATGCGTACCAAGCCCAGTGCACATTCCTGTATCACCATGCCACCTTGGCGGGGGGCATTGCCCGCCTGCAGCCAGGCATGGCAGGTGCCCAGGGTGGGGTGGCCCGCAAAAGGCAGCTCTCCATTGGGGCTGAAGATGCGCAGGCGGTAGTCGGCTCCGGCAGCGCGCCCGGCGTCGGTGGGCGGCATCAGAAAGGTGGTTTCCGACAGGTTGGTCCACGCCGCAAAGCGGCGCATGTCGCTGTCGCTCAGGCCATCGGCATCCAGCACCACGGCCACAGGGTTGCCGTAGCCGGGGCGGTCGCTGAAAACGTCGATCTGCTTGAAGGGGCGCTGGTGCATGGTGAGGCTCACGCAAGGGGCTGGTCCAACACGCCCCGGGCGCCGGGACGGGTGCTGACCGTGTTGTACCACCGCTCCAGGTGCGGCCGTGCCGGGCGCGCCTGGGGCAGGCCCCACCAGCGGTGGATTTCGCAGCCCACCGGGATGTCGGCCATGGTGAAGCGCTCGCCCGCCATGAAGGGCTGGCGCGCCAGGTGCGCGTCCAGCATCGCCATCAGCGGCTCGGTCAGGGCGACCGATGCGGCGATGAGCGCCTCATTGCGCTGCATGGCAGGCGTGCGGACCCACTGCAGGAACGCATCGCGCCCGGCGGGGTTCAGCGTGGTCTGCTGCCAGTCCATCCACTGCTCGGCGGTAAAACGCGTGGGCAGGTCTTCGGGGTACAGGTTGCCCAGCGAATGCCGGGCGCACAAGTAGCGCACGATGGCGTTGGACTCCCACAGCGTCACGCCTGTGTCCCCGTCCTCGATCAGCGGCACCAGGCCGTTGGGGTTGAGGCCCAGAAAGCGCGCCTCGCGCACGATGCCGTACTGGCCGCCCGCGTCGGTACGCTGCACAGAAGGCAGGCCCAGCTCCTGCACGGCCCACACGACCTTGCGCACGTTGATGGACGACAGGCGACCCCATAGCCTCAGCATGCCGGATCAGGCCTTGTGGCTACGGATTGCATCCGCCAGCGCGGCGATGCCTGTGGCGATCTGTTCCACCGTGGAGGTGACGAACGACAGGCGCAGCGTGCGCGGGTCGGCGTTGTCGGCGTAGAACGCCGCGCCGGGCACAAAGGCCACGTTGCGTTCCACCGCCTGGGGCAGCAGCTCGATGGCACTCATGCCTTCGGGCAGGCGCACCCACAGGAACATGCCGCCGTCGGGGCGGTTCCATTCGACGCCCAGGCCCGCCATTTCCTTGGTCAACGCGGCCAGCATGGCTTCGCACTGCTGCTTGTACAGCGCGCGAATGGTGGGCACATGGCGGTCCAGGAAGTTGCCCTTCATCACCTCAGCCACCAGGCGCTGGTTGTAGCCGGGGGTGTGCAGGTCGGCAGCCTGCTTGGCCTGCAGCAGCTTGGGGTACACGGCCTTGGGGGCCACCACAAAGCCCAGGCGCAGGCCGGGGGCCAGCACCTTGGAGAACGAGCCCATGTAGATGCAGCCTTCGGGGTTGCGGGCCGTGAGCGGTGGGGGCGGTGGGTTGTCAAACCACAGGTCGCCGTAGGGGTTGTCTTCCACCAGCGGCAGGTTCAGCTCGGCAGCAGCCTTGACCAGCGCGGCGCGGCGGGCTTCGCTCATGGTGCGGCCCGTGGGGTTCTGGAAGTTGGGCAGCACGTACAGGAAGCGCGCCTTGTCGGCGCCCGTGCCCACCTTGGCGCGCAGGTCGTCGATGAGCACGCCTTCGTCGTCACTGGCCACGGCCACCACGCTGGGTTCCATGGGGGTGAAGGCCTGCAGCGCGCCCAGGTAGGTGGGGGTTTCGACCAGCACGCGGCTGTTTTCGTCGATGAGCACCTTGGCAATCAGGTCCAGCGCCTGCTGCGAGCCGGTGGTGATCAGGATCTGGTCGGGGTTCACATCCCAGGGCAGGAAGTCGGCAATCGCCTGGCGCAGCGGGCCGTAGCCTTCGCTGGCGGCGTATTGCAGGGCGCCGGGGCCGTCCTGGGCCAGCACGGCGGCCGAAGCGGCGGCAAAGGCCGACACCGGGAAAGTCTTGGGCGAGGGCAGGCCCCCTGCTAGGCTGATGATGCCGGGCTTCTCCGTGACCTTCAGGATTTCGCGGATGACCGAGGGGTTCATGCGCTCGGCACGGCGTGCCAGGGTCCAGGTGCTGGTCTGTGGAAGGTCGTTCAGTTTCACTCTCGTTCTCCTCCGGATGGTCCCCAAAAGACCACCCACGTTACAAAATCGTCCGAAAAATGCTCAAAGCGGTGCACTTGCCCCGCAGGCACAAAAAACGCATCCCCCGCCTGAAAGCGGCGGCGTGTGTCGCCTTGCACAAACTCGCCCTGGCCGCACTGGATGAAATACAGCTCATCCTGCGCATGGGGCTGCTGCGGGTCGTGGCCGCGCGGCGCATACAGCTCGGTGCGCATGCTGCCATGCGCCATCAGCGCTGCAAAGCGTTCGCCGTCCGGGCCGGGCAGTTGCCGCAGTCCTCGTTCCACAGAGGTGTGCATGGGGTTCCTTCAGTCCACCACAAACAGGGTGGCACCCTGTGGGGAGGTGGATCGATGGGGTTCCGCATTGTCCGACACCTGGTAGCTCATGCCGGGCGTCAGGGTGAACTGGCGGCCATCCTGCAGCTCGGTGTGCAGCTCGCCACTCAGGCACAGCAGCACATGGCCTTTGACGCACCAGTGGTCTGACACGTAACCGGGCGTGTACTCGACCATGCGCACGCGCACGTCACCAAATGTCTGGGTGCGCCAGAAAGCCTGGCCCGCTTCGGCGGTTTTTTCTTCGCGCGGAATGCTGGCCCAGTCGGTGGTGGCAAAGGGGATGTTCTGCAAATGCATGGTTTTCAGTCCTTGATCGACACCACGGCCTCGATCTCGACCGCGAAGCCGCGCGGCAAGGAGCCGACGCCGACGGCCGAGCGCGCATGCCGCCCCGCGTCGCCAAACACTTCCACCAACAGGTCGGAGCAGCCGTTGATGACCTCGGTGTGCTGCATGAAGTCGGGCACCGCGTTCACCATGCCCAGCACCTTGACCACGCGGCGCACGCGCGACAGGTCGCCCAGTGCTGCCTGCATGGTGGCAATCAGGTGCAGGCCCACGTCGCGCGCATGCTGGCGTGCCTCGTCGGCGCTGATCTCGCGGCCCACCTTGGGCACCACCGCCATGTCGTTGCGCAGGGGAGACCCCTTGCCCGAGATGTACAGGGTATTCCCGTCCAGCACATAGGCATCGAAGTTGCCGCGCGGGGCAACCACGGCGGGCAGTACCAGGCCCAGCTGTTGCAGTCGCTGCTCCGGGGTGGTGGCATTCATGCGGGGGCTCCTTGTTGAATGGGCATGCGCTTGCCAACGAACACCGTGGCAATCACGGCCACAGCAAACACCAGGGTGACCGCATCCAGGTGTTCACCCAGCAGCGGCACGGCAAACAGCAGGCTCAAAAAAGGCTGGATGAGCTGGATCTGGCTGACCCGCACGGCCCCCAGCGCCAAGGCGCGGTACCACGCAAAAAAGCCGATCCACATCGAGAACAGGGCTACGTACAGGAAGCCGACCCAGCTCATCGCGCCAATGCGGGACGGCTCTGCCGGGGCAAACCACCAAGCCACGGGCAAAGTCAGCGGCAGGCTGCACACCAGCACCCAGCAGATGACCTGCTCAGCCCCCAGGCGGGGCGTGAGGCGGGCGCCGCCGATGTAGCCCAGGGCGCCCGTGGTCATGGCGATCAGCAGGTAGATGTTGGCCGCGCCCAGGTACAGGCCACCCGCGCGCCACACCATGAACCCCAGCACCAGCCCGCTGCCCAGCACGGCGCAGGCCCAGAAGCCTGCCGAGGGCCGCTGCCGGTACCACAGCGCGCCAAGCAGGGCGGTGGACAGCGGCAGCAGGGCGGTGACCACGGCGCCGTGGGTGCTGGGCACATGGCGCAGTGCCAGCGCCAGGAACAGCGGGAAGCCCACGATCACGCCAAAGGCCGTGATGCCCAGCAGGGGCCATTCGGCGCGGGTGGGCAAGTTCAGGCGCCCTTGCGCGCGCTGCCACCACAGGTAGCCGATGGACAGCAAGCCCGCCACGGCGGCGCGCCCGAAGGTGACGAACCAGGGGGACAGCTGGGGCGCGTCAGTGGAGCCCACCGCCAGCCGTGTCATGGGCAGGGTGGCGGCAAACAGCGTGACGCCGACCAGGCCCCAGAGCAGGGCTTCTTTTTCCTGTGAGCGGTTCATAGGGTGAGCATCCAATACGCAGTGAGCACCAGCACGAGCGCCAGCGCGCGGTTGAACCACAGCAGGCGTGCGCCTTGAGCCAGCCACTGGCGCAGCAGCGAGCCCACCAGCGCATAGACAAAGTTGCTGGTGAAGGCAAACACCATCATCACGCCGCAGATGATGGCCAGGCGCTCGCCCGGGTTGGCGGCGGGCTGCCCAGCGGCATTCACCACCCAGCCTGCGCTGAGCGTGAGCGCCAGCATCCAGGCCTTGATGTTCACGAACTGCAGGCCCACGCCCTGCCAGAAGGTCACGTTCAGGCGGTTGCTGTCCACTTCGGTCAGCTGCCCGGCGCGGCTGAGCTTGAAAGCCAGCCAGAGCATGTAGATCACGCCCAGCAAGGTCACGGCCCAGCGCAGGGCGGGCACGCCGGTGATGAGGGCGCCCAGGCCCAGGCCGCTGCCCAGCATGAGCAGCGTCCAGCCCGCTGGCACGGCCAGGCAAAAGTGCAGCGCGCGCTTGAGGCCCAGGTTGGCGGCCAGCGCGGTCGACAAGGTGGTGTTGGGCCCCGGCGAAAAGCTCATGGCGGTGCAAAACAGCAGCAGGGCAGTGAGTTCGGCAGCGCTCATGGGGATTTGCAGGGGGGTTCTTGTCGGTTGTGTGGGTTCAATGTAATCTTGCAAACCAGTACATCACCAGTACAGTCAGTCAGCGCAGTGTTGAAACTGTATTGGTTGTGAAGACAGTACACCGCCCGGGGCCTTGCCATGCTGATGAAATCTTCTACCCAGTCGCTCACCGAGCAGTTGTCGGCCCGGATCTCCGAGCGCATCCGCAACCGCCTGCTGGCGCCGGGAGCGCGCCTGCCGTCGGTGCGCCAGTGCGCGCAGCAAAACGGGGTGAGCCCGTCCACCGTGGTGGCGGCCTATGACCAGCTGCTGGCCCAGGGCCTGGTGGAGGCGCGCAAGAACCGGGGCTTCTTCGTGCGCGAAAGTGGCCGCTCGGCCGCTGCTGCAGACGAAGAGGACGCCCACCCCGTGGACCCCGGGCTGGAGAGCGCCGCCGCCAACTGGAGCACGGCCCACTGGTTCGCCGCGCGGGCCGCTGGGCGCAGAGGGGTGTCGCCCGTCAATGCCACGGCGCTCATACGCGGCATGTTCCACAAGGTCAGCGACAAGCCCCAGCCCGGCATGGGCGTGTTTCCGCCGGACTGGCTGGAGTCCACGTTCATGCCCGCAGCCGTGCGCAAGGTGACCAGCTCGCGCAGCCTGCAGGATTTTTCACTGCAGTACGGCGAACCCCTGGGCGACGCAGGCCTGCGCCGCTTGCTGGCCAAGAAGCTGGCCACGCTCAATGTGCACACTGCGCCCGAGCACATCATCACCACCGTGGGCGCCACGCATGCGCTCGATATCGTGAGCCGCACCCTGCTACGCCCGGGCGACCCGGTGATGGTGGAAGAGCCCGGCTGGGCCGTGGAGTTTGCGCGCCTGGCCGCCCTGGGCATGCACATCCTGCCCGTGCCGCGCCGCGCGGACGGGCCGGATCTGGAGGTGATGGCCCGGTATTGCGAGGTGCACAAGCCCAAGCTCTATGTGAGCGTGAGCGTGTTCCACAACCCCACGGGCTACTGCCTCACGCCGGGCAGCGCCCACCGCATCCTGCAACTGGCCAACCAGCACAACTTCCATGTGGTGGAAGACGACACCTACAGCCACATCGCGCCCGAGCATGCCACGCGCCTCACCGCGCTTGATGGCCTGCAGCGCACCATCTACGTGAGCGGATTTGCCAAGATCCTCGCGCCCAACTGGCGCATTGGCTACCTGGCCGCGCCGCCCACGCTGGTGGAGCAGTTGCTGGACACCAAGCTGCTGGCCACGCTCACCACCCCCGCGCTGCTCGAAAAGGCCCTGGCCCTGTGCATTGAGCAGGGCCAGCTGCGCCGCCATTCCGAGCGCATCCGCACCCGGCTGGATGCGGCGCGCGCGCGCAGCGTCAAGCTGGCGCTGGCTGCGGGCTGCAGCTTCGCGGCCGAGCCCGTGGGCCTGTTTGGCTGGGTGGAGACGGGGGTGGACACCGATGCGCTGTCGCAGCGCATGCTGGACGAGGGCTACCTGCTCGCGCCCGGCGCCTTGTTCCATGCCGAGCGCAAGCCCAGCACGCTCATGCGCATCAACTTTGCGACCACGCAGGACGCAGCGTTCTGGCGCATCTTTGAGCGCGTGCGGGCTGAGCAGGAGCGGTGAGCAGGCGCGGCGACTAGGGGGCTCAGCGCCCGGCAGCGGGGCGTTCCACTTCCAGGTCGGCCAACACCCGCAGCAGCGCACGGTTGACCTCCTCCAGGTCCATCTCATAGGTCTCGCAGAGCTGGCGGATCGCGCTGGCGTCGTCGGTTTCCAGCGCACAGGCCATCTGCAGGCCGCTGGTGTAAGGGCCGGTGCGCAGCACCGTGGCGTCGTAAATGCGCTCGGACAGCGGCAGGCGGCGCAGGATGGTGCCCAGGGGCTCGCCCAGCAGGTCATCGAGCTGCGAGAACAGGCCACACAGGTAGATCTCGCGGCGCAAGTCGTTCTCGATGCCTGCGTCCAGCAGGTGGGCAGTGAGCTGCGCGCGGATCAGCATGGCGGCGCGCACGGGCAGCATGTTGGGGTCGGTGCTGGCGTGCGGCAACTGGTCGGACAGCCAGCGCTTGATGGAGCTGTAGCCCATCATCACCAGTCCCCGGCGCAGCGAGTCGATGCCGGTGCGCAGGCCCAGGGCGGCCGAGTTGGTGTACACCATGAAGCGGTACGCGAGCAGCGGGTCTTCGCCCATGATGTCTTCGAAGGTCTCCAGCGACTGCTCCGCATCGATGGCCTTCATGAGCTTGAAGATCACGGCGTGCGAGGGCTGCTGTGGATGGTGGCGCAGGCTGTAAAGCACGTCTTCCGACGGCCAGCCCGCAAGGGCCATGGCGTTGCCCTGGTCCAGGCAATGTTCCATGAGCGCGCGGCTGGCCACGTTTTCGTACATCTGCCCGGCCAGCACGGGGCTGGTGGCCCGGGGCGCAGGCGCGGCCGGGGCGCCGGGGCGCGCGGGCGCTGTCTGCAGGGCCGCCACCGCGTCTTCGGGGCGCAGGGTCAGCAGGCTGTTGTCAAAACAGCGCGCAATCTCGGGCTCTGGGAGCTTGCTGGCATCGCCGCGCCACACCAGCTTGAGGCCGCGCTGGTGCGCGGCCTTGACGCGTGCATAGATGGCCGAATCCGAAAGCCAGTCGCCACGCACCTCGATCCAGGGCGCGCCACGTGGTGCGTGTTCGAGCAGGTCGCACAGCAGCTGGCGCGTCTGGGCCGAGATCAGCAGGGGCGGGGAGCTGGCAGACCACAGCTCCTGCAGGGTGCGCAGCAGGTGACCGGCATCGACCACCGCTGTGGCCTCGTTGTGCGCATACAGCTGGACGCCCGCGAGCTTGCGGGCCCGGTTCCACAAAGGGCGGTAGCCCAGAATCAGGCTGCCAAGGACAGATTGGACCATGTGCTCTCAGGCGGTTGTCTCGTCGTTGGGGCCTGCCCCGCCTGGGCTGCGCGGCGTGGGAAGACCCGCTTTAACTGATGAAATTGAACAGCGACAACTTCTGAACCTGGGCATAGGACTTGAGTGCTGCCTCGTAGCCCACCTGCTGGTTCTGGAAGTCCGAAATGCCCTTGATCATATCGAGATCCTCGGCGCGCGAGCGGTCGCCTTCGAGCTGGATGGAGCGCTTTTCCTGGTCGCCCGTGATGCGGTCGGCACGGTTGAGCAGCTCACCGGCATAGCTGCGCATGTTGTGCACGCGCTCCAGCCCGATATCGATATTGGCCAGCGCCTGCCCAACAGCCTGGATGGCTGCGTTGTTGTTGGGGGCATTGCGGATGCCGTTGATCGCGCTGTCCAGCGTGCTGAACATGCTGGCGCTGGGTTGCAGGGTGATGGTGTCGCCGTTGGCGGGGTTGCCCTTGATGTCGAAGGTCAGCCCCGGAATGCCCGCGACGGAGATGGTCACCGGCTTGTCGCTGGGGTAGTCAGGCACCACCACAGGGGCGGACACGGCGCCGGTGGTGGTGTTGGTGATGGTGTAGGTGGCCGTGCTGGTGCCGGGTGTGGCGCCCGGGCCCACGGCGCTGAAGGCGATGCTGTAGTTGTCGCCCGTCACCAGGGCCAGGTTGGCCGGGGTGATGGCGGTGGTGGTGAGCTGGCGGCCCACCGGAATGGCGCTCACACCGGCGGTGTAGACGCCATCGCGGTTGGGGTCGAACATGAAGGCCGAATCGCCATCCAGCGCGCCGGGCACGGTCACGCCGGTGCTGGCCGTCTGGCCGGGCAGGCCCTGGAAGCTGTAGTCGGGCGAGCCGCTGAGCGGGCCCAGGAAGGGGGCCAGCGCACTGCCCAGGGCACTCAGCAACGGAATGCCATTGGTGTCCTTGCGGTTGGCCACCTCCAGCAGTTGCTCGCGCAGGCCCTGCAGCTGGTTGGCCACCGTGACGCGGTCGTTGGGCGTCATGGCCGCGTCACCAGCGCTCACCACCAGCTCGCGGAATCGCTGGACCAGGTCCACCGCATCGCCCAGCGAGGATTCGCCCTGGACGATGGCGTTGCGCTGGGTCTCCAGCGCGCGCTGCTCGGTCTGGATGCGCGCCAGGCGGTTGAGCGCCCGCTCGGCCTGCGCGGCCGACACGGGGTCGTCGCTGGCCCGCACCACCCGTTTGCCCGAGGTGAGGTTCTCCTGCAGGTTGGACAGGTTGGTCTGCCGCGCGCCCAGGTTGCGCAGGGCGTTGTCGTACATATTGGCAGTGCCAAGGCGGTAGATGCTGTTGCTCATGTCGAACTCCTAGCTCCTGAACGGCGGTCAGCGGCCCATGCCCTGCAGCAGCGAGTCAAAGATATTCTGCGCAATCTGGATCATTTTGGACGATGCCTGGTAGGCCTGCTGGTACTGGATCAGCCGGGCGGCCTCTTCGTCCAGGTTCACGCCCGACACGGCCGTGCGGTCGCGCTCCAGGTTGGCGGCGATGGTGGTGGACATTTCGGCCGCAAACAGCGCACTCTGCGTGCGTGTGCCCACCTGGGCAATTGCGCTGGCATAGCCGTCGGAGAGCGTGGACTCGTCGAACATCTTCACGTCGCGCAGGCTCATCAGCGCGCTGGCATTGCCCGCGTTGCGGGTGAAGGCGTCACCGTACTGCGGGTCCAGCGCATTGCCGATGACCACGGTGTCGCCCGTCTTGGGGCTGCCCTGCAGCTTGATCTCCCACCCGTTGATGGAAATCGGCGCGCCCGAGGTATAGGGCTGCGCGGCGGCCAGCACCGTGGGCGGTGCCGTGCCCCGGTCGAGCACGTCGTAGGTGGTGGGTGGGCCGGCGGTGAACTGCAGCTGCACGCCCCCCAGGATGGGCGGAAGGGCAGCGGGGTTGGCATTGGCGGGCAGCACCAGGCCGGGCGGGTTGGGCAGGCCCGTGGCCTTGAGCCCCGCCAGCTGCATGGTGCCGCCGTTGGCGGTGCCCATGGCCGCGTTGATGGGGTTGGCCACGGCCAGGTCGCGCGGCGAATACACCAGCGCCTGGATATTGTTGGCCGCTGTGCTGAACGGCTTGAACAGCATGCGCTCGCCCGGGTTGCCGGGCGTGGTCAGGTTGAAGTTGAGCCCGTCGATCTGCAGCGTGGCCAGGTTGGCGGCATCGGTGAACGGGGTGGCCTTGCCATCGGATAGGCGCACGACCTGGCCTGCCGTGCCGGTGGTGAAGCGGATCTCGTAGTCCGAGGCTGCAAACTGCGTGGGACCCGTGAACGAGACGGTGCCAACGCCCGCGCCATTGGTGTAGCCCGGCATGCTGGTGGGCAGCGCAAACAGGTCCTTGCCCGGGACGCCATCGAGCGTCAGGCCCAGGTTCTGCTGGTCGTTCATGGTCATGCCAATGGCCATGGCCATGCGGCCGAGCAGGTTGCGCCCTTCCGTCAGGTCGTTGTTGTTGAAGCGCAGCAGGCCCGAGACCGAGCCGCCACCCAGCACGTTCTCGTCCATCTCCACCGGAGGCGCGCCCGGGCGGTTGAAGAACAGCTTGATCTGGCCGCTGGCAGGGAACTGGGTGGCATCGTCGATGGACAGGCTGGAGGCTGTCGTACCCAGCACCAGCGGCTGGCTGCCTGCCACGAACAGGCCCACCGTGCCATCGTCGGCCGGGATCTGCGTGGTCTGCACATACTGGTTGATCTCGCGGATGATCTGGTCGCGCTGGTCCAGCAGATCATTGGGGCTCTGGCCATTGCCGTTGGCGCGCGCGATCTGCTCGTTGATGTTCGCCATCTGCTTGGCCAGGCTGTTGATGGCCGTGACGCTGCTTTCCAGCTGCTCGGTGACGGTGTACTGCAGCTCGTTCAGGCGCTCCCCGGCCGTGCGCATGCGGGCGGCGGTTTCGTCCAGCCGGGTGAGCACCACCGTGCGTGCCGTGATGTCGGTGGGCGAGCTCACCACGTCGGAGAACGCGTTCATCATGTCGTTGATGGCCGCACCCAGCCCGGCCGTGCCGCCGCTGAAGACCTCCTGCAGTTGCCGCAGGCGCTCGGACCGCACGATGTCTGCGGCCTGGGTCGAACCTGCTGCGGCCGACTGGCGCGTGAGCAGCTCGCTCTGGTTGCGCAGAATGGTCTGCACATCCACACCCTGGCCGATGTAGCCGCCACCGGTGAACTGGCCCTGCACGGTCTGCAGCACCACCGTCTGGCGCGAATAGCCGGGTGTGTTGACATTGGCAATGTTGTGGCCTGCCGTCTGCAGGGCCACCTGGTTGGCCAGCAGGGCGCGGGCGCCGACGTTGAGAAGACTCATGGCTTACCTCGCGTTCTCATGCCTGCGCACGCTGGGTGCGCAGCACGCTGTTGATGGCGCCACTGAGCTTCTTGGCGTATTCGGGGTCGGTGGCGTAGCCCGCCTTTTGCAGCGCAGAGGCGTAGGCCATGGCCGAGCCGGACTGGGCGACGGATTCGGCCTGCTCGTAGCGCGGGCTTTCCTTGATGAGCTTTGCGTAGTCGCGGAACGAATCCTCGTACGAGTCGTAGGCGCGGAACTTCGCCGTCACCTTCTGGGCCTTGCCGTTGATGTACTCGGTGGTGGTGATCTCGGCCACCTTGCCCGTCCAGCCCTTGCCCGCCTTGATGCCGAACAGGTTGAACGAGTTGGATCCGTCCTTGTGCTTGATCTCGCTCTTGCCCCAGCCGGTTTCGTGGCCCGCCTGGCCCAGCATGAAGCTGGCGGGGATGCCGCTTTCCTGCGCCACCCGTTCGGCGGTGCCAGAGAGGTGCTGCACAAAGCCGTCGCGGCCCTTGGGGGCTTGCTGGGTGGCTTCGGGGAGCGCGCTGCCGCTGGCCGCTGGTGCCGTGGCGCGGGGCAGGGCGGACTGCAGGCTCAGGGTCGAGGGCACCGAGAACGTGGTGTCCGCACCGCCCATCTGGCGCGAGAGCTGGCGTGCAATGGCTTCAGACAGCCCGCCCTGCTGGCCCGCCATGTTCACCGACAGCTGCTGGTCGAGCAGGTCCTGGCCCAGGTTGGCCTGCTCGCCTTCCATGAGGCCGGATTTCATCGTGGCGTCACGCATGCTCTTGATCAGCTCGCGCATGAACAGCGATTCGAACTGCTTGGCCACCTCGCGCGTGGTCTGCGCGTTGTTGGCCGTGCCCGCGTCGTACTTAAGCGCATTTAGCGAGCGGATGTCCACCGCCAGCGCATTCGAGGTGCTGCTGGTGGTGCTGGATGAAGGCAGGGTGAGGGCCATGGTTGCGCCTCCGGGTTAGATCACTTCCAGCTCGGCGTTGAGCGCGCCGGCGGCCTTGATGGCCTGCAGGATGGCCAGCAGGTCGCCCGGCGTGGCCCCCAGCGCGTTGAGCGCCTTGACCACGTCGGCCAGCTGGGGCGAGGCCGGCACCTGGATGATGTTGCCCGGCTCCTGGTTGATGCGGATGTCGCTTTGCTGCGCCACCACCGTCTGCCCTTGCGAGAACGGCGCGGGCTGGCTGATGACGGGCGTGCTGCTGATGGTGATGGACAGGTTGCCGTGCGCAATGGCGCACGGCCCCAGCGTGACGGCCTGGTTCAGCACCACCGAGCCGGTGCGGGCATTGATGACCACCTTGGCCGCAGGGGTCATGGCGTCCAGCTGCAGCTCCTCCAGGTCGGCGATAAAGCCCACGCGGGCACCGGGGTCGGTGGGGGCACGCACCTGCACGGTGCGGCCGTCCAGCGCGGTGGCCACGCCATTGCCCAGCTTGGTGTTGATGGCCTGCACCACGCGCCGCGCGGTCTGGAAGTCGGAGGCGTTCAGGCCCAGGCTGATGGTGTCGCCTTCGTTGAGCGGCGTGGGCACGGCGCGCTCGACCTGCGCGCCTTGCGGAACGCGGCCTGCGCTCAGGTGGTTGATCTGCACCTTGCTGCCGCCGGACGACGCGCCTGCGCCGCCCACCACCACATTGCCCTGGGCCAGCGCATAGATCTCGCCATCGGCGCCGCGCAGCGGGGTGACGATGAGCGTGCCGCCCTTGAGCGACTTGGCGTTGCCCATGGAGGACACGTTCACATCGATCAGTTGCCCGGGCTGGGCAAATGCGGGGAGCTGGGCGGTGACGATCACCGCCGCCACGTTCTTGAGTTGCAGCTGGTTCGCCGAGCCCGGCGGCAGGCTGATGCCCATCTGCTGCAGGTAGTTCGACATCGCCTGCGTGGTGTAGGGCATCTGCGTCGTCTGGTCGCCCGTGCCGTCCAGGCCCACGATCAGACCATAGCCCGTCAGCTGGTTGGAGCGCACACCCTGCACGGCCGCCACTTCCTTGATACGCAGGGCCTGTGCGGGCCCGGCCAGGCAGGCGGCCCCCAGGGCCAGCAGCAGCCACAGCGCGCGCGCCATGCGCTGCAGGGGGAGGTGGGACAAGGCTTTCATGGCACCGATTGTGGGCGGCCCCGCCAGAAACTAAAACCCGAAAAGCAGCCGGTTCACCAGCTTATTGCGTGGGTTTCGGGGCAGAGGGAAAGCGGCCGGCAGCCTGCAGCGCGCCGGACAGGCGCCAAGGCTGTTCTGCTGCGGAAAATATAAGAAAAAATGGCCGTTACCGCGCTATCGGTAAGTGTTTATTGCTATAAACAATATAGCAATTGACTCAGACTGCTACTGCAGCCACAACCGTCCCAGAGCCCGGTGTCCGTCAAAACTGGCGCGGCCCCGGCGCGGGCCGCCGCGCAAGGGCTGCCCCGCCGCGCTGGCGGCGTCCCCCCTAAGGGGGAAGGCGCGCAGCGCCTCAGGGGGGAGTCTAGAACGGCGTGATGGTGTTGAAGAACCGGTTCATCCAGCCCATGGCCTGGGCCTCGTTCTGGGCGCCCCGGCCCCGCGACTCGACCCGCACATTGGCGACCTGGGTGGAGTTGACGATGCTGCCGGGCTGCATCACGCGCGGATCGACGGTGCCCGAGAAGCGCAGCACGTCCACGTTCTGGTTCACGCCGATCTGCTT
Organism: Acidovorax kalamii; assembly: GCF_002245625.1. Lineage (GTDB taxonomy): Bacteria > Pseudomonadota > Gammaproteobacteria > Burkholderiales > Burkholderiaceae_C > Acidovorax > Acidovorax kalamii. The sequence continues at coordinate 53,392 of NZ_NOIG01000009.1, read as the reverse complement.
CTCGCCGGTCACGACCAGATGGCCGTTGGGCAGCACGTCCACCACGGTGGTGGTGATCGAGCCGGTGAAAGTGTTGGTACTTTCGGTGCCACCCTTGCCCGAGAAGGTGCTTTCCGAGCCCGCCGCGAGGGTGGTGCGGTCGGCCAGCGAGCGTTTCACAAACGGCAGGCTGGTGATGCCGCCCGAGGCTTCGGAGGTGCGGTCCACCGTGGACGAAGACTTCTGGCTGGCCGTGACGTTCTCCACGATATTGATGGTCACGTTGTCGCCCACCATGCGCGCGCGGCGGTCCTCGAATGCGGGGCGGTAGCTGGCGTTGTGGAACAGGCTGCCGGTGACCGGCGGTGGTGTGCGCGGCGTCGTGGTCGCAATGGGCGGCGGCGTGGTGGGCAGGATGTCCACGGGCGGCGGCGGCGACAGGGTGGCGCAGCCCGTGGCCAGCAAGGCCAGGGCGGTGGATGCGATCAGGTGCTTCATGGCGGTGTCCTTCCTGGCCATCACAGCTGCGACAGCTTGGCCAGCATCTGGTCCGAGGTTTGGATGGCCTTGGAATTCATCTCGTAGGCGCGCTGGGTCTGGATCATGGTGACCAGCTCTTCCACCACGTTCACGTTCGAGGCTTCCAGAAAACCCTGCTTGAGGATGCCCAGGCCGTTGGTGCCGGGCGTGCCCTGCTGGGGCTGGCCCGAGGCGGCCGATTCCTTGAACAGGTTCTGGCCGATGGGCTCCAGGCCCGCCGGGTTGATGAAGGAGGACATGGCCAGGTTGCCCAGCGGCTGGGGCTGGGTGTTTCCCGGCACGGTGGCTGACACCACGCCGTCGGCGCTGATGCTCACGCTGGTGGCGTTGGCGGGCACGGTGATGCCGTTGGCCACGGGCAGGCCGCTGGAGTTGACCAGGCGGCCCTGGGCATCGACCTGGAACGAGCCGTCGCGCGTGTAGCCGATGGTGCCGTCGGGCATGGTCACTTCCAGGAAGCCATTGCCGTTGATGGCCACGTCCAGGTTGTTCTTGGATTCCTGCAGGCTGCCCTGCACGAAGTTGCGGCTGGTGGCCACGGTGCGCACGCCCAGGCCCAGGTGCAGGCCGGTGGGCAGCTGGTTTTGCTCGGTGGTGTTGGCGCCCACCTGGCGCAGGTTCTGGTAGATCAGGTCTTCGAACACCGCGTTGTTGCGCTTGTAGCCGGTGGTGGAGACGTTGGCCAGGTTGTGCGAGATGACGTCGAGCTGGGTCTGCTGCGCAGACATGCCGGTCTTGGCGATCCAGAGGGAGTTGATCATGGTGCTTCCTTTTGGCGTGGCAGCGTGGGGCGCGGCCTCAGCCGTTCATGCTCAGCAACTGGCTGGCGGTCTTGTCATTGGTCTCGGCGTTCTGCAGCAGGCGCATCTGCTGCTCGAACTGCCGCGCTGCGGCAATCATCCCCACCATGCTTTCCACCGGGTTCACGTTGGAGCCCTCCAGCGCGCCCGACAGCATGCGGGCGTTGGCGTCGTTGGGCATGGGGTCGCCCGACGCGGTGCGGAACAGGCCGTCGTCGCCGCGCTTGAGCGGGTCTTCGGCGGTGGGGGTGGCGAGTTTCAGGCGGCCAATTGCCTGCGCAGGCTGGCCTGCAGTCTTGGCGGTGATGGTGCCATCGGAGCCCAGCGAGACATCGGCCCCGGGGGGCACATCGATGGGGGCCCCGCCATCGGACAGCACCGGCAGGCCGGTGGGCGTGAGCAGCTGGCCGCCCGCCGACACCTCGAAGCTCCCCGCGCGGGTGTAGGCCTCGGTGCCGTCCAGGCCCTGCACGGCAAACCAGGCGTTGCCCGCAGCCATCGCATCGAGGTTGCGGCCGGTGCGCTGCACGGGGCCGGGGGTGTTGACGTAGCCGGAGGTGGCTTCCAGCGCGAACACGCGGGTCTTGGCGCCGTCGCCCTGCAGCGGCACGGACCGGAAGGTGGACATCTCGGCACGGAACCCGCCCGTGGACGCGTTGGCCAGGTTGTTGGACAGCACGGCCTGCCGATGGGCAGCAGCGTTTGCGCCCGTCATCGCGGTGTAGATGATGCGGTCCATGGGGGCTCTCCGGGGTCCTGGGTGGGGTCAGTGAAGATTCAGGCGCACATCAGCGCAGGTTCACCAGGGTGGACATCACCTGGTCTTGCGTCTTGATGGTCTGGGCGTTGGCCTGGTAGGCGCGCTGGGCGGTCATCATGTTGACCAGCTCGGCGGTGAGGTCCACGTTGGAGTCCTCCAGCGCCCCCGAGCGCAGCGAGCCGAAGTTGCCGTCGGTGGCGGTGCCCGCCACGGGCTGGCCCGATTCGAACGTGGCCACCCAGTTGTTGCTGCCCACCGAGGCCAGGCCTTGCGTGTTGCGGAAGCTCGACAGCGCCAGCTGGCCTTCGGCACGGGTCACGCCATTGGAGTAACGGGTCATGATCATCCCGTTGTTCTCGATGTTGATGCCCGTGAGTTCGCCCGAGGTGTAGCCGTCCTGGCTCAGGTTGGAGACGGCAAATTTGGTGCCGAACTGCGTCACCTTGTCCAGGTTCACGTCCACGGTGTAGGTGGGCAGGTTGTTGGGGTTGGGCGGCGTGGGGTTGACGGTGAGTGGCAGCGAAAAGCCGGTGGCAGGTGGCGTGGCCACCGGGCCGGTGATGGCGCCGTTGTTGTCAAACGTGATCTGGCCGATGGGCGTGGCCACCACGGGCGGCACGGCCGTGGGGTCGTCCAGCTGGTCGTACACGTCCCAGGTGTTGGCGGTGGCGGTCTTCTGGAAGTAAAGACTCACAGGCTTGGCCACGCCCTGGCTGTCGAACACATTGATCGAGGTGCCATAGGTGGCACGGGGGGTGGCCGGGATGGGGGGCGTGGCCGTGGGGTCGCCCGCTGCATCGGTGGCGCGCGCATCCAGGTTGAACGCCGCCGTGATGGTGGTGGTCTGCTTGGCGGGGATGGGCTCGGCCGTCGGGAACACCATGGGGATGGGGTCGGTGCCCGTGCGCAGGCCCGTGACGGGGTCCACCGGGTAGCCCATCACCGAGGCGTTGTCGTTGGTGATCATGTTGCCTTCCTTGTCCAGCTTGAAGTTGCCGGAGCGGGTGTAGGCAGGCGTGCCATCGGGCAGCGTGAGCGTGAAGAAGCCGTTGCCGTTGATGGCCACGTCCAGGCTGTTGCCCGTGATCGTGAGGTTGCCCTGGGTGAACTGCTGCGCCACCGCAGCCACTTCCACGCCGATGCCGGCGTTGGTGCCGCCGGAGGAGCCAATGGCCGAGGCCACCATCTCCGCAAACTCGGCCCGCGAGGCCTTGAACCCCACGGTGTTGGAGTTGGCAATGTTGTGCCCGATGACGTCGAGGTTCTTGCTGGCGGCGTTCAAGCCCGACAGGCCTTGCTGAAAACTCATGGTGTTCTCCTGATGGGGGCGAGGAAAGGGTTCGGCCGGTTTAGACCAGGGCCTTGATCTGGCTGTAGTTGATGGTTTTGCCGTTGGCCAGCGTCAGCTTGAGCTGGCCGTCTTCGGCGCCTGCGGCTGTGACCTTGGACAGGGCCAGCGGCGTGCTCGACAGCTTGGTGGAGCCGTTGACGGCTGTGACGCGGAACTGCAGTGCATCGGTGGTGCCGGTGTACTTGCTGGCGTCCCACTCGAAGGTGTGGCGGCCTGCGGCCTTGGCGCCCAGGTCGATGGTGTCCACCACCTGGCCGCCTGCGGTCGTGACCTCGATCTTCACGTTGGTGGCGGCAGACGGCAACTCGAAGCCGCCCTTGCCCGCCTTGTCGGCCACGGCCAGGCTGGAGCCTTCGGTCATCACATTGCGCCCGATGAGTGCCGTGCCCTGCATGACCTGCAGCGAGTTGAACTGCTCGGCCATGCTCTGCATGGTCTGGTTGAGCTGCTGGATGCCGGTCACCGTGTTGATCTGCGCAATTTGCGAGGTCATCTGGGCGTTGTCCAGCGGGTTCATCGGGTCCTGGTTGTTGAGCTGCGCAACGAGCAGCTTCAGGAACCGGTCTTGCGCGGCAGCGGGGTCGGTGGCAGCGTTGGCTTTTGTGCCGGTCGCGTCCGTGACCGTGGGGGCGCTGGTGGCGGAGTTGAGAATCATGGCGGAGTCCGTCCTGAAGTTATTGGCCCATCTGCAGGGTCTTGAGGAGCAGCGACTTGGCCGTGTTCATGACCTCGACGTTGTTCTGGTACGAGCGTGAGGCCGAGATCATGTTGACCATCTCCTCGACCGCGTTGACGTTCGAATGCGTGACATAGCCCTGCTCGTCGGCCGAGGGGTGGGCGGGGTCGTGCACACGGCGGCCGGGCACGTTGCTCTCGCTCATCCCGCTCACGCGCACGCCGGCAGCGCTTTCTGCCCCCATCTCGGCCGTCTGGAAAATCACCTGGCGGGCTTTGTAGGCCTTGCCATCGGGGCCTGCCACCGCATCGACGTTGGCCAGGTTGCTGGCCACCACGTTGAGCCGCTGCGACTGCGCGCTGATGGCGCTGCCGGAGACGTTGAAGATGGAGAACATGGACATGGTGTGGCTCGCTTTCTATGCTGCGCTGCTGGCTTACTGCCCCTGGATGGCGCTGAGCATGGTTTTGGCGCCGCCGTTGATGAAGCGCAGCGTGGCCTCATACCGCACGGAGTTGTCCACGAAGTTCGCGCGTTCGCGGTCCAGGTCCACCGAGTTGTTGTCCAGGCTGGGCTGCGTCTGCACCGTGTAGCCCAGGGCGCCCTGCCGGTCGATGCTGGCGGTGGTGGGCACTGTGGGCAAGGGAATGTGGCGTGGATCGGTGGTGCCTGCCGTGCCATGCGACCCGCCGGTGGCCAGGCGGGTGACACCCGAACCCGTGCCCGAGGAGCCTATGCCTGTGGCTTCCCGCAGCGCATCGCCAAACTTGAAGTCGCGCGCCACATAGCCGGGGGTGTCGGCATTGGCAATGTTGCTGGCGATGGCGCGCTGACGTTCCGCACGCAGCACCAAGGCGTTGCTGTGAAAACTCAGCTGGTTGGTCATCTTGTCAAGCATGTTTGCCTCACACCGTTGTTTGCAAAGTCGCCAGCCCCAGGGGCTTTTTGGCGTTGCCTGATTATGGAAACCGCCGCTTTTTTCTAAAGCGCGAAGAGCGTGGAAATGGATGGGCAGTTCCGGGTTTTGGGCGGGCGCTGCCTGCCTATAGTTATTGGTGTGAAATGGCCCTTGCCCCCTGCGGGCCAGCCACCCGATGCCCAGGAGGTCCCATGTCCACTTCCCCCCGTTTCTTGTTTTCCCTCCCGGTTGTGTCCGGCCGCTCCCCCGCGCAGCGCCCCGCAGGTGCCGCTTGGCAGGCCCTGTGCCTGGTGGTGCTGGGCGCGCTGGCTGTGGGCGCCAGTGGCACGGCCCGGGCCCAGGCGGCGGGCGATCCCTCGGTGGACCTGGGGCCGCTGACGCAGCGCTGGCTGGACGACACCCTGGCGCGCAGCGCCCCCACCGGACTCCCCCTGCGCATGGAAGTGAGTGTTGGCTCACTGGATTCGCGATTGCGGCTGGCGCCTTGCGCGCGCGTGGAGCCTTATTTGCCGGTGGGCTCCCGTCTGTGGGGCCGTACCCGCCTCGGGCTGCGTTGTGTTGAGGGGCCCACCGCCTGGAATGTGTTCCTGCCAGTCACCGTCAAGGCGTTTGGCCCGGCCTGGGTGCTGACCGGCAATGTGGCGCCCGGCGCTGTCCTGACCGCCAGCGATGCCACCGAGGCCGAGGTGGACTGGGCCGCCGAGACCGCTCCTGTCATGGCGAACCCAGACCTGTGGGTCGGGCAGGTAGCCGCACGCCAGCTGGTGGCGGGCCAGGCATTGCGCCAGAGCATGGTGCGGGCCCCGCAGCTGTTCCGCGCAGGGGCCCAGGTGAAGGTGGTGGCCCAGGGGCCCGGCTACGCGGTCACGTCGGCAGGGCAGGCGCTGTCGGCCGGGGCTGTGGGGCAAACTGTGCGTATCCGCATGGACAATGGTCGCATCGTCAGTGGAATAGTGAACGAAAGCGGAACAGTAGACGTCACTCTTTGATGACGCCCAGGTGATAAATGGCTAAAGTCCGGGCCAAACGGGTCGAAAACATTGCTACTGTGCCCCACATCATGCGGGGTGGTGGAGAGAGCGATGAAGATAGGTCAAAAACCGGAACTCCCGGGCGCATTGCCGCAGACGGGGCTTGCCAAGCAAGCCAAGACGCCTGCCAGCGCTGCTGAAGGAGCCACCAAGGACGCCCTGGCTGCAGCGTCAACCGCCGGTGTGCCCGTCACGGTCTCGATCGCCGCCCAAAGCCTGAACCCTGCCTCCCGTGTGGCTGGTGATTTTGATGCCGGCAAGGTCAAGGCAGTCCGCGCTGCCATCGAAAAGGGTGAGTTTTCTGTCGATGCCGAAGCCATCGCCGACAAGATGCTGTCCAACGCCCAGGAGATCCTGACCCGCTCGCGGGGTTGAACCCGCTTTGCAGACTGGCGCGATCCATCGCACAATGCGCCATGTCGCTGGAAGAATCCCTCTCGGCTGTCGAGCAGCTGATCGATAAAGTCACCGCCGCCCTTCTCGCGGCAGATCCCCAATCCCTGGAACAACACAGTGTGGCCCTGCGTGACGCAGCGGCCCTGTTTGCGCGCGCGCTGGAGCAATCCACGGCGCACGGGACGCCTTTGCCTGCTGCGGTGCAAAAGCGGGTGGAAACCATCAGCGGCATGCTGGCGGTGCAGCGCGACAACCTTGCTCGCCTGTCGGCCGTGACTGACCGCCAGGCTGCGGGCCTGCTGCCGCCCTCCAATGCCGCATCGACCTACGGCGACGGGCTCTCGACGCGCGCGGCCAAGCCGGGCGTGGCGCGCATCTACCGTTCTGCAGGCTGACTTGGGGGGAGACCTTGGCCCGGCGCGCCTTGTAGGGCGGCGGGAAAACAAGGTCAATGCAAGGTCAATGCGCGCGCATCTTGGCGCGCAGGCGGGCGATGGATTGGCTGTGCAGCTGGCACACCCGTGACTCCGTCACGCCCAGCACGGCCGCGATCTCTTTGAGATTCATGTCGTGCTCGTAGTACATGCCCATGATGTGCTGCTCGCGTTCGGGCAGGCTCTTGATGGCATTGACCAGTGAGGTCTTGAGGCGCTGGTCGCGCAGCAGTTCGACCGGATCAGCGTCGGCGTCGGCAACATGGCGGTCCAGAAACCCGTCCTCGTCGTCGTTGCCGTGGGTCATGTCCTCCAGGTACACCAGCTGGGTGCCCCGCACCTTCCCCAGCAGGTTCTGGTAGTCGGGCAGGCTCATGCCCATTTCGCTGGCGATTTCTGATTCGAGCGGGCTGCGGCCCAGCTTCTGCTCCAGCCGGTGCACGGCATGCTCGATGTCTTTCTGGCTCTTGCGCGAGCTGCGGCTCATCCAGTCGCCCTCGCGCAGCTCGTCGAGCATGGCGCCCCGGATGCGCTGGGTGGCAAAGGTCTCGAACTGCACACCCTGGGCCACTTCATAGCGCGAGAGCGCATCGGCCAGGCCCATCATCCCGACCTGGATCAAGTCGTCCAGCTCCACATTGGGCGGCAGCTTGGCGATCATGTGGTGCGCAATTCTCCGGACCAGCGGCACATGCTGGCGGATCATCGCGTCACGATCGAGCTGGCCTTTGGCGGTGTACATCAGATCAACTTCTCCGGAAAAATCAACTCAATGGCTCCGGACAAAATGCGCAGGCATGTCTGCCAAGGTGCTGGATGGCAGCGCACTCAGCGATCCGTTCATGGTGCCCGCATTTTCCAGCAGTTGCAAGGCCAGGCGTTGAAGCTCCTGCGGGTTCTGCGTGGCGATGGTGGTGGTCCGCACCGGCCCCCCCAAATGGCGCTCGGCACAGGCCTGCAGCGCCATCAACTGCGACTGGGCCTTGTGGCGCTCGGTTGCCGTGTTGCTGTGCAGCAAAGCGGCCACCATGCAGGGCAGCCCGGTGTGCAGGGCAATCTGCTTGAGGCTCTTGTAGCTGGTCATCACGCCCGCGGAACCGCCACCCATGACCACCAGGGGCACTGTGGCCGTATGGGTCAGCAAGGGCCCGAGTGTGGAAGCGGGCGCGTGGATCACCATCAGGCCGTAGGTCCTGAAGTAGGGCAGCAGGTTCTCCATGGGGGAGCGCGTGGTGTCGCCCGCCTTGCGGCTGAGGTGCTGCAGGCCCTTGGCGGCTGGGATCACGGCCAGCGAGGACGCGGTGGCTCCCAAGTTCAGCTGCGCACCGTCGTTCCACGAGGCGTGCTGCAGCAGGTGCAACAGGCCCGGGCTGTTGTCTGTCTCCTGGGCCGTGCCGTCCAGCACCACCACGGGGTAGCCCAGCCGCTGCAGGCTGGCACAGATCTGCCAGAGTGTTTCCAGCCCGCTGCCGGCGTTGCCCTGGCTCACCACCGCCAGCATGCGCAACTCGGCCTGTGGCGTGAAACTGTGCAGGCCAGCGGCTTGGTGAAAACCCAGATCAAGCATCGACCAGCCCCCCTTCGGTGATGGTGTCGGGGGAGTGCGAGAAGAAGAAATTCAGGTCGGTGGCCTTGGGGTCGAACGCCGACTTGGCAGGGGCGCGCATCGACGTGCTGATGAGCTGGTGCGCATTGGCACGCTCCCAGTCCTCGGGCACACGCTGGCCGTTGGTCACGCCGCGCAGCACCATCTGGTGGCGGATCAGCGCATCGATCGCGGGGCCGAGCTTCACGGCCTCGTCCACCTTGGACAGGATGGCCTGCTGCGAGCCGTCGGTCTTGAACGCGGTGAGCACGTCGTCCAGCGTGTCGCCATGGCAGCCCGCGTTGAGCACCAAGAGGCGGTTCACGTGGGGCAGGTCCAGCACGTCCAGCATGTCGCGCTTGCGCGGGTCGCGGGGGGCCACGCCGGTGGTGTCGATCAGGACCATTTTCTTGCCGCTGAGCAGGCCCAGCAGGTCCTGCAGTGCGGCGCGGTCGTGCGCCAGGTGGGCCACGATGCCCAGCATGCGGCCGTAGGTGCGCAGCTGTTCATGGGCACCTACGCGGTAGGTGTCGAGTGTGATCAGGCCCACGCTGCCGGGGCCGTGGATGCGCGCGCACATGGCGGCCAGCTTGGCCGTGGTGGTGGTCTTGCCGACGCCGGTGGAGCCCACCATGGCAAAGATGCCGCCTTGTTCGTACAGCGGGGGCTCGGCCTGGTCGGTCTTGAGGTTGCGTTCCAGCACTTCCATCAACCAGCGCACCGATTCGCCCGCCGACAGATCCTCGGGCATGCGTTCGAGTACAGCACGGGCCAGCGAGGGCGAGTAGCCCGCGCGGATCATCTTGAGCATCAGGTTGGACTGGATCGGGTTCTGGCGCGCCTGGCCCAGCCAGGCCAACGTGTTGAAGCGGTCCTCGATCAGCTCCTTCATGGAGTGCAGCTCGTTCATCAGGCTTTGCTGGTTGTTCGACTGAATCAGGTGGGCGCTGGCCGCTTCCTGCCGACGGCGCGGGGGCTCGGGCGGGATGTCCATGGGGATGGTGCGCAGCGGGTTGTGGCGCGCCACGGCCACGGCCGGGGCGGGCATGCGTTCGCGCTCCCGTTCAGGTTCCTGGTCGCGGCTGCGCTCCGACAGCGTCGGGGCTTCCGCCGCGCCGTGCAGGGCCTCGTGGCGGCGGCGCAGCATGCGCTCGCGCACATAGTCCTGGAAGGACAGCGTGCTCATCGCCAGCTGTTCGGTGTCTTCCTCCACCGGGTTGCGGCCCAGGCCTGCCGCCGCCTGGCTCGCCAGGCTGGAGCGGGCGGGCTGCGTGCTGCTGCGTGGGGCGCTGGGTGCCAGCAGCGGTGCGCTGGAGGTGTTGCCTGCACCACCGCCGTCCAGCGCCGACAGCGTGTCTTCGGCCGTCGCCACCACTTCGACGCCGTTGGCGGTCGGGCGGTTGGACAGGATCAGTGTGCCGTCGCCAAAGGCCATGCGCGCCTTGGCCAGAGCCTCCCGGGAGGTGGGGGCGGTAAAGCGTTTGATGTTCATGCTGATGCACCTTTAAGGATCGGCCCAATACGGATGGTGTGGGTCTCTGGGATTTCACTGTGCGCAAGCACCTGCAGGCGGGGTGCGACGCGGCGCACCAGGCGGGAGATGGCGTTGCGGATCTGGTCGGGAACCAGCAGACAGGCGGGCAAGCCCATCTCTTCCTGCTTGAGGGCCACCTCGGCGGCCTTCTGCGTGAGGATGTCGGCCACACCGGGGTCGAGCGCAGGGCCTGCCGTGTTGCCCAGGGCCTGCACCAGAAGGCGCTCCAGGCCGGGTTCGATGGCAATGACGTTGAGTTCGCGCGTGGGGCCGTAGATCTGCTGAACGATGGCGGGCGAGAGCGCAATGCGCACGCGGCGGGCCAGCTCGACCGGGTCGGAGACCGCACCGGCATGCTCGGCCAGCGTCTCGATGATGGTGCGGATATCTCGGATGTGCACAGACTCTTCCAGCAGCAGCTGGAGGACCTTCTGGAACGTTGCGATGGAGACCATTTTCGGGACCACTTCTTCGATGAGCTTGGGAGCCAGCTTGGCCACGTGTTCCACCAGTTGCTGCGTTTCCGTGCGACTGAGGAGCTTGGCGGCCTGCACTTGCATCAAGTGTGACAAATGGGTGGCCATCACGGTTTCGGAATCAACGACCGTAAAACCCGCCATTTGTGCGGCTTCCTTCTGCCGGTCGTCGATCCAGTGTGCTGGCAGGCCAAATGCAGGGTCGGTGGTGGGTGTGCCGATCAGCGGCGTGGTGATGCCGCCGGGGTTGATGGCCAGGAACATGCCGGGGAAGGCCTCGCCTTCGCCCACCACCACACCGCGCAGCGTGATGCGGTAGCCGCTGGGCTTGAGTTCGAGGTTGTCGCGCACATGCACGGCGGGGGGCAGGAAGCCCACCTCCTGTGCAAATTTGCGGCGCACGCCCTTGATGCGGGTCAGCAGGTCGCCCTGGCGGCTCTTGTCCACCAGGCTGATGAGGCGGTAGCCCAGCTCCAGGCCCAGCAGGTCCACGGGCTGCAGGTCATCCCAGGTGGCTTCGCCGTCGCCCACGGGGGCCGGGGGCGCTTCGACTTCCGGCGGTACCTTCTGGCGTTCGTGCAGCAGCCAGGCGCCGTAGCCCAGCAGGCCGCCCATGGTCAGGAACACCACGTGAGGCATGCCGGGGATCAGGCCCAGCAGCACCAGGATGCCCGCCGTGACGCCCAGCACGCGGGGCGACATGAACAGCTGCTGCACGATCTGGCGGCCCATGTCGTGGTCCTTGCCCACGCGCGAGATCACCATGGCTGCCGCCACCGAGATCAGCAGGCCGGGAATCTGTGCCACCAGCGCATCGCCCACGGCCAGCAGGATGTAGCTGTCGGCCGCCTTGCCCGCCGACAGGCCGTGCTGCAGCATGCCGATGGCAAAGCCACCCACGATGTTGATCAGCAGGATCAGGATGCCCGCGATGGCATCGCCGCGCACGAACTTGGAGGCACCGTCCATTGAGCCGAAGAAGTTGGCTTCTTCCGCCACCTCGGCGCGGCGGCGTTTGGCTTCTTTTTCATCGATCAGGCCTGCGTTCAGGTCGGCGTCCACGGCCATCTGCTTGCCGGGCATGGCGTCCAGGGTGAAGCGCGCCGACACCTCGGCAATGCGCTCGGCGCCCTTGGTGATCACCACAAAGTTGATCACCACCAGGATGGCGAACACGATCAGGCCCACGGCAAAGTTGCCGCCGATCAGGAAGTGGCCGAAGGCCTCGATCACTGCACCGGCGGCGCCCGGGCCGGTGTGGCCCTCCAGCAGCACCACACGGGTCGAAGCCACGTTCAGCGACAGGCGCATCAGCGTGGTGAGCAGCAGCACCGAAGGAAACGCGGCGAAATCCAGCGGGCGCAGCATGTAGGCCGCGACCATCATCACCATCAGCGCCACCGCGATGTTGAGCGTGAAGAACGCGTCCAGCATCCAGGGCGGGATGGGCAGCACCATGAGCGCCAGGATGGCCACCACCAGCAACGGGGCCGACAGCCCCTGGAGGGCGCCGGCATTGGAGCCCGCCCATTGCTGCAAAGACTTTACGGAGGTGTTCATACGGCAGCACCTTGCACGGAAGTGCGGTTCAGCGGATCGAGCTCAGGCGGCACATAGGGCTCCACCAGGCTGTCGGGCATGCGGCCTTCGCCGCGCAGCGCGGCCTTGAGGCGGTACACATAGGCCAGCACCTGTGCCACGGCGGTGTAGAGCGTGGCGGGGATGGCCTGGTCCAGCTCGGCGTGGGCATAGAGCGCGCGGGCCAGCATGGGTGACTGCAGCACGGGCACGTTGTGCTCCCGGGCCACGTCGCGGATCTTCATGGCGATGAGGTCGGTGCCGCGCGAGATGACCTGGGGGGCGCTCATGGTCTTGTCGTCGTACTTGAGCGCCACCGCATAGTGGGTGGGGTTCATGACCACGAAGTCGGCCTTGGGCACGGCGGCCACGCTGGCGCGGTCGGCAATCTCGCGCTGCTTCTGGCGGATGCGGCCCTTGGTGTGGGGGTTGCCATCCGATTCCTTGTGTTCCTGCTTGACCTCTTCGTGCGACATCTTCAGGCGGTCCTTGAAGAAGAACGCCTGCAGGGGCACGTCCACCAGCGCGGCCAGGAACACGACCAGCAGCAGGAGGCTCATGCCCGAGGTCAGCCAGTCGGCCACCTGCCGCAGGGCCAGGGGCGAGGGTTGCAACACCAGCATGGCCACGGCCTCGATGCTGTTGCCGATGAACCTCCAGGCCACCCAGGTCAGGATCGCGCTCATGAGCACCATCTTGGCCACGTTGGCCATCTGCTGCTTGGAGAACAGGTTGGCCAGGCCCGAGATGGGGTTCAGTCGGTTGAACTGGGGGGCGATGGGTTTGGTGCTGAGGATCCAGCCGCCCGCGCCAATGGCGCTGAGGAGTGCGGCAGCACTGGTGAGCAGTGCAAACGCCACGCTGGCCGCCGCGCCCACCACCACCATGCTCTGCAGGCGTTGGAGCATGGTGCCCGGCGCCATGACGGTGGCGGAGTCAAAGGCCAGTTGCTGGCTCATGGCCTTTTGCAGGTGGTCCATGAGCTGGGGTGTCAGCAGGAGCATGCAGGCCGCACCCGCCCCCAGGATGGCCAGGTGCGACAGGTCGCGCGAGCGTGCCCCTTGGCCGTCTTCGCGCGCTTTCTGCAGCTTGCGCTCTGACGCGGGGAGGCTTTTTTCTTGGCTGGATTCCATGGTGGCATGACGGCGCTGGTGTCATGCCATTGTCGTGAGCGACCCGGAAATCTAAAGCTGGATAAGGGGGCTGCGGCCCCCTCTTTTCCCTGCTGCCACCAGCGTTTTCAGCGGCGCACGGACACCCGCAGCGGGGTGCTCAAGCAGGGAGGGTTTTCTCAAAAATGATAGCTGAAAGCGCTTGGTGGGTGCGCGCAAGCAGCCATTTTGACCGTGAAGGCTGGGCCAAAAGCCCGCAGGCGGTCAGAACCCTAGGCTGGCCAGCAGGTCGTCCACCTGGGACTGGTCGGTGACCACGTCGGGCGTGTTCTCGGGGTCCACCACCGGGCCTTGCAGGTGGGCGGGCTTGGCTTCAACCGCTGGTACATGGGCGTTGGGTGGTGCGGTCTGGATGAGCAGCTGCACCAGTTGCTCTTCGATGGTGGCCGCGAGGTTTACCACCCGCGCAATCACCTGGCCGGTGAGGTCGTGGAAGTCCTGCGCCATCATGATCTCGGTGAGGTGCGCGTCGGCCTCCTTGGTCACGCGCTCCACATCGGTCAGGAAGTTGAAGATCTCGCCCTTGGCCACGGCGGCCACCGGGTCGGCCACCAGCGAACTGACCACCCGGCGCGTCTCGGCCGCAATGTAGTCGTGCTGCGCCTTGGCCTGTTCCACACGGCCCAGCACCTTCTCGGCCGCTTCGCCGGTCAGGCGGGCGATGTAGGACAGGCGGCTCTGGGCGTCGGGCAGCTCGCCCATCGATCCCCGCAACTTGTCGGCGTAGCCCAGTTCGTTCAGCGAGTCGTGCAGCTGGCGGGTCAGTTGGCCGATCTTGTGGTGTACGTCGGCCGGCTGGCTGTTGTCCGGTGTGGCGTCCATGGTCTCATAACCCCATCTTCTTCAGAATCAAGGTCACCTTCTCTTCGAGAGTTGCCTTGGTGAAGGGTTTGACGATGTAGCCTGCAGCGCCGCCCTGGGCGGCGGCAACGATGTCTTCCTTGCGGGCCTCGGCGGTCACCATCAGCACCGGCAGGTGTTTGAGCTTGTCGTCCTTCTTGATCTCGGCCAGCAACTGGAACCCGTTCATGTTGGGCATGTTGATGTCGGTCACCACGAAGTCGAACTTGCTGTTGCGCAGCTTGTTGAGGGCTGCCACGCCATCTTCCGCCTCGTCGGCATCGGAGAACCCGCTTTCCTTGAGCAGGTTGCGCACGATGCGTCGCATGGTGGAGAAGTCGTCAACGATCAGAAAACGAAGGGCTGTGGTCACTTGGGACCCTTTCGGTCGAGAATTACTGTAGGCATTGTCATGGGTGGCAGGTTAGGTGACAAGTCGTAACTGTTACCTGCTTGGGGGGGGATTTTCCCGCTTTTCATTCAGCAGTTCTGTGGAAGTGATTTCGGGGATCCCTTTGCCCATGAGTCGTTCTTCGGCCTCGCGGGTCAGCACCGTGATGGTGATGCGCCGGTTGGCGGGTGCGCGCGGGTTGTTTGGCTCCAGCAGGTCGCTGGCCGCCAGGCCCACCACGCGGCCCAGTTTAGCGTCTGGCATGCCGGCCGAGACCAGCTCGCGCCGCGTGGCGTTGGCGCGGTCGGCCGACAGCTCCCAGTTGCTGTAGCCACGCTCGCTGTTGCCATAGGGCACGGCGTCGGTGTGGCCTGCCAGGCTGATGCGGTTTTCCACGCCACCGAGCGCGGAGCCGATTTCGCGCAGGATGTCGCGCATGTAGGGTTTTACCAACGCGCTGCCACTGTCGAACATGGGGCGGTTCTGGTCGTCAATGATCTGGATCTGCAGGCCGTCGGGCGTGATGTCGATGCGGATCTGCGACTTGTATTCGTTCAGGCGCGGGTTTTCGGTGATGAGCGCATCGATCTTGGCTTCGAGTGCCTTGATGCGGTCCAGGTCCTGCTTGGCGCGCTCGGCGCGCTGGGCGTCGATGCTCATGCGGCGCTGCTTGGCCTCTTCCACGTCAGAACGCCGCACTTGCCCGTGCACCTTCGACAGATCGTTGCCGCCGCCCGGGATCACGCTGGAGCTGTTGCCCGCCCCGTCGCCGCCGGTCATCGCCACTTTGAGCGGCGACGCGAAATACGCCGCAATCCCCTGCAACTCGCCCTTGGCCGTGGAGCCCAGCAGCCACATCAGCAGGAAGAACGCCATCATGGCCGTCACGAAGTCGGCATAGGCAATCTTCCAGGCGCCACCGTGCACGGCATGACCGCCTTTCTTGATGCGCTTGATGATGATGGGCTGGAGTTTCTTTTCTGCCATGGTGTTGCGGGCCAAGGGGCGCTGGCGGCGCTACTTCTTGCCTTTCACATGCCCCTCCAGCTCGGTGAAGCTGGGGCGGACGTCTGAGAAAAGCACTTTGCGGCCAAATTCGATGGCGGTGGCCGGGTTGTAGCCCTGCATGCTGGCCAGCAGGGTGGACTTGATGCACTGCAATTCCTTGGCTGCGTCTTCGGTCTTTTGCTCGACCAGACCGCCCAGGGGTTCGACCACACCGTAGGCCAGCAAGATCCCGAGGAACGTGCCCACCAGCGCCGAGCCGATCATGCCGCCCAGCACCGAGGGCGGCTGGCCCACCGAGCCCATGGTGTTCACCACGCCCAGCACCGCGGCCACAATGCCAAAAGCGGGCAGGGCACCCGCCAGCCGGGCCAGCGCTGCCACGGGGGCGTGGGCCTCCTGGTGGTGGGTGTCGATCTCGCTGTCCATCAGCGCTTCGATCTCGTGCGAGTTGAGGTTGCCCGACACCATCATGCGCAGGTAGTCGGTGGTGAACTCGATCACATGGTGGTCGTTGCCCACCGTGGGGTACTTCTTGAAGATCTCGGACTCGTGGGGCGCCTCGACATCCTTTTCGATCGCCATCAGCCCTTCCTTGCGGGCCTTCTGCAGGATGTCGTAGAGCATGGCCATCAGCTCCATGTAGCGGGCCTTGGTGTACTTGGACCCCTTGAGCGCCATGGGCAACGCAGCCAGGGTGGCCTTGATGACCTTGGGCTGGTTGTTCACCACAAAGGCGCCCAGCGCGCCACCCAGAATGGTGACGATCTCGAAGGGCAGGGCCTTGAGGATCACGCTGATATTCCCGCCGTGCATGATGTACACACCGAAGATGCAGCCCAGGCAGACGACGTAACCGATGATGACGAACATGCTTTAGACGTGTTGGGCGGTAACCGGAGCAAGAACGGCAGCGCTTGTTCCAGGACCGCAGTCGCGGGTTTACCGAAGGTTACTGCAAATGTATCGGATTGCTGAGCGAGAAATGCCACAAGAGAGCGGCCAAACCAGGGCTTCTTGGAGGAATGGCTTTGGCGCTGCACTCGCTGGGTGGAGGGTGTGTCATGTCATCAATTTCGGCATCAAATCGGCCATATGCGCCTGATGGAAAAGGATTTGTTGCTATTTAATGTGTAGCAATCTGGTGTCTGCACGCATCGCGCACAGCGCCGCGCCGTCGGGGCAATCGCTGCATTTGGCCCGTTTTTCCGCAGCCACAGGGCCTTTTGGCGGCACGGGGGCTGGACTATGCTGCGGGCATGAAAGCCGTACTGCTCGCGGGGGGCCTGGGCACCCGCATCTCGGAAGAGTCGCACCTGCGTCCCAAGCCCATGATCGAGATCGGGGGGCGGCCCATCCTGTGGCACATCATGAAGATGTATGCCGCCCATGGCGTCAACGACTTCATCATCTGCCTGGGCTACAAGGGCTACGTCATCAAGGAATACTTCGCCAACTACTTCCTGCACATGTCGGACGTGACCTTTGACATGGCCAACAACCGCATGGAAGTGCACCACCGCCACGCCGAGCCCTGGCGCGTGACGCTGGTGGACACCGGCGAAAGCACCATGACCGGCGGGCGCTTGCGCCGTGTGCAGGAGTACCTGCCCGAAGGCGAGCCCTTCTGCTTTACCTATGGCGACGGTGTGGCCGACCTGGACATGACCGCGCAGTTTGCCTTCCACCGCGCCCACGGCCGTCAGGCCACGGTAACGGCCGTGTTGCCCCCAGGCCGCTATGGCGCCCTGATGCGCGACGGCGACCGGGTGGACGGTTTTGTGGAAAAACCGCGTGGCGATGGCGGGTGGATCAACGGCGGTTTTTTTGTGCTGCAGCCCGAGGTCATTGACTACATCGACAGCGACGCCACCAGCTGGGAGCTGGAACCCATGGCCCGCCTGGCCAGCAGCGACCAGCTGCGCGCCTTTGAGCACACCGGCTTCTGGCAGCCCATGGACACACTGCGCGAGAAAAACCTGCTCGAAGACCTGTGGCAATCGGGCCGCGCGCCCTGGAAATGCTGGTAAGCACGATGCGCCCTGATCCCGACTTCTGGCGCGGCAAGCGCGTGTTGCTCACCGGCCACACCGGCTTCAAGGGCGCCTGGCTGGCCCTGTGGCTGCAACGCCTGGGCGCCCAGGTCACCGGCGTGGCGCTGCCGCCCGCCACCGAGCCCAACCTGTTCACCCTGGCCCAGCTGGGGCAAGGCGGCCCGGGCATGGAAAGCCATTTCTGCGACATCCGCAATACCCAGGCCCTGGCCATGCGCGTGCGCGCCGCCCGGCCCGAGGTGGTACTGCACCTGGCTGCGCAGGCGCTGGTGCGCCCCGCCTACGCCGCGCCGCTGGACACCTTTGCCACCAACATCATGGGCACGGCCCATGTGCTGGATGCGCTGCGCGGCCTGCCCGAAGTGCGCGTGGCCCTGGTGGTGACCACCGACAAGGTCTACCGCAACCGCGAATGGGCCTACCCCTACCGCGAAGACGACCCGCTGGGCGGGCACGACCCCTACAGCGCCAGCAAGGCCGCCACCGAGCTGGTCACGGCCAGCTACCGCGATTCCTTTCTGGCCGCCCAAGGCGTGGCCGTGGCCACCGCCCGGGCGGGCAACGTGATTGGCGGCGGCGACTGGGCGCAAGACCGCCTGCTGCCCGACGCCGTGCGCGCCTGGGAGAAGGGCGCCACCCTGCACATCCGCCGCCCCCAGGCCACGCGCCCCTGGCAGCATGTGCTGGAGCCGCTGGCCGCCTACTTGCGCCTGGCCCAGCGCCTGTGGGATTCGGCCGCCTTGGCCGGTGCCTACAACTTCGGCCCTCTGCCGCACGAGGCCGCCACGGTCAAAAATGTCATTGAATTGGCCTCCGCTGCCTATCCAGCAAGCGCTATCAGCTATGAAAACGAGAGCGAAGGCCCGCACGAAGCCGGCTGGCTCGCGCTCGAAACCGCCCATGCCCGCCAGGTGCTGGGCGTGGCCCCGCACTGGTCGCTGAACACCGCCGTGGCCCGCACCATGAACTGGTACCGCCAGCAACATGGCGGCGCCGACGCTCGCGCGCTGTGCCTGGCCGACATTGACGCCTGGGAGGCGCGGCCATGAGCCGCCTCGCCCTGGCGCCGCTGCCACTGGCGGGGCTGTTCCGCGTGCAACGCCAGCCGCTGGTGGACGAGCGCGGCTTTTTTTCGCGCCTGTTCTGCGCCGACGAACTGGCGGGTGCGGGCTGGACGGGCCCCATCGCCCAGATCAACCAGAGCTACACAGCGCTCACCGGCACCGTGCGCGGCATGCACTACCAAAAGCCGCCACACGCCGAGATGAAACTCGTGAGCTGCCTGCGCGGCGAGGTCTGGGATGTGGCCGTGGACTTGCGCCAGGGCTCGCCCACCTTTTTGCACTGGCACGCCGAGCACCTCTCGGCCGATAACGGCAGCGCGTTGCTCATCCCCCCCGGTTTTGCGCACGGCTTCCAGGCGCTGACCGACCATGCCGAGCTGCTGTATTGCCACTCTGCGGCCTATGCGCCCGCCGCCGAAGCGGGGCTGCACCCGGCAGACCAGCGCCTGGCCATTGCTTGGCCGCTGCCGGTGGGGCAAATGTCGCCCCGCGACGCAGGCCAGCCCTGGATGACCGAAGAATTCGAAGGAGTGCGCCTGTGAAGTGCCGACACTGCGGCAGCCCGCTGCAACGCTCGTTCCTGGACCTGGGCAGCGCGCCCCCGTCCAACGCCTACCTGAGCGAGGCCGCGCTGCGCGCGCCCGAGACCTGGTTCCCGCTGCGCCTCTTGGTCTGCGAAACCTGCTGGCTGGTGCAGACCGAAGACCACGCCGGGCGCGAGGCGCTGTTCACCGACGACTACGCGTATTTCAGCTCGTTCTCATCGTCTTGGCTGGCCCACGCCAAGGCCTATGTCGAGGCAATGCGTGAACGCCTGGGCCTGACTGCCGCCAGCCGCGTGGTCGAGGTCGCGTCCAACGATGGTTACCTGCTGCAGTACGTGCAAGCTGCGGGCATTCCTTGCTACGGCGTGGAGCCCACCGCCAGCACGGCAGCCGCAGCCCGCGCCAAGGGCATTGAGGTGGTGGATCGGTTCTTTGGCGTGGCGCTGGCCGACGAGCTGGCAGCCGCCGACCGCCAGGCCGACCTGATCGCCGCCAACAACGTGCTGGCCCATGTGCCCGACATCAATGATTTCGTGGGCGGCTTTGCCCGGCTGCTCAAGCCCCATGGTGTGGCCACTTTCGAGTTTCCGCACCTGCTGCGCATGGTGGAGGGCTGCCAGTTCGACACGGCCTACCACGAGCACTACTCCTATCTGTCTCTCACGGCGGTGCAGCGCATCTTTGCGGCCAATGGCCTCGTGGTGATTGACGTGCAAGAGCTGCCCACGCATGGCGGCAGCCTGCGCGTGTTTGCCGCCCGCACTGATGCCATGGACCATCCCCAGGCAACGGCTGAAGGCGCCGCCCGCGTGCAGCGACTGCTGGCCACCGAGGCAGCGGCGGGCATGCTGGGCGCCAGTTTTTACAGCGATTTCCAGGCCCAGGCCATACGGGTCAAGCGCGAGCTGCTCACATTTTTGTTGCAATGCCAGGCCGAGGGTGTCACCGTGGGTGCCTACGGCGCGGCCGCCAAGGGCAACACCCTGCTCAACTTTGCGGGCGTGCGGCCCGACCTGCTGCCCTATGTGGTGGACAAGAACCCGGCCAAGCAGGGCCAGTACCTGCCCGGCAGCCACATCCCCGTGGTGAGCGAGGCGCACCTGCGCGCCCACAAACCGCAGCGCATCCTGATCCTGCCCTGGAACCTGCGCAGCGAGGTGGCCGACCAGCTGGACTACACGCGCAGCTGGGGCGCGCAGATGGTGGTGGCCGTGCCCCGGCTGGAGGTGTTCTAGGTGATCGAGATCCATCCCACCGCGAAGCTCTCGCACCTGGCCGACATCGAAGACTCGGTGCGCGGCTCCCGCATCGTGGTGGGCGCGCATTCGGTGATCGACAGCTTCGTCAAGGTCAAGCCTGCGGGTGGGAGCGGCGACCTGGTGGTGGGCGAACATGTGGTCATCAACGCGGGCTGCGTGCTCTACACGGGCAACGGCATCCACATCGGCAATTACGTGGCGATTGCCGCCAACTGCACCTTCGCGCCCGTCAACCATGCCTATGCCGACCGCAGCCGCCTGATCCGCGAGCAGGGCTTTCTGCCCAGCAAGGGCGGCATCGTGATCGAGGACGACGTGTGGATCGGTGCCAACTGCGTGCTGCTCGACGGCGCCGTGCTGCGGCGCGGCTGCGTGGTGGGCGCGGGCTCCATCGTGCGCGGCGAGTTGCTGGCGTACACCGTGTATGCCGGGCAACCGCTGGCCGCTGTGGGGGAGCGCCGGTGACGGGCCTGCCCCCTTCGACGTTTACGGTACTGGGCGCCTCGGGCTACATCGGCAGCCGCCTGGTGGTGCACCTGCGGGCCCAGGGCCACACCGTGTGGGCGCCTGCGCGCGGCGATGCCGAGGTGTTCGCCCGCCCGCTGGGTCATGTGATCCATTGCGTGGGGCTCACCGCCGACTTCCGCACGCGCCCGTTCGACACGGTGGACGCCCATGTGGGCCTGCTGGCCGAGGTGCTGCGGCGCGCGCAGTTCGACTCGCTGCTGTACCTGTCGTCCACCCGGGTCTACATGGGCGCCACCCGCACCGACGAAGACGCGCCCCTGTCCGTGCTGCCGGGCGACCCCTCGTACCTCTACAACCTCACCAAGCTCACCGGCGAATCCCTGTGCCACGCCAGCGGCCGCACCGGCGTGCGTGTGGCGCGGCTGTCGAACGTGGTGGGGCCGGGGTTGGACGCTGCATCGGGCAATCTGGTGGCCGACCTGCTGCACCAGGCGCGGCAGGGCCGGGTGGTGCTGCGTTCCGATCCGCAGTCTGCCAAGGACTACGTGCAGGTGGCCGATATTCTGGACTGGTTGCCGCGCATTGCGCTGCAAGGCCGGGCCACGGTCTACAACCTGGCCAGTGGCTGCCAGACCTCCCATGCACAGTGGCTGGACTGGCTGCAGGCCCGCACCGGCTGCGCGGTAGAGGTGTTGCCCGGCGGGCCGCTGCAGCCGTTTCCCCCGATTGCCGTGTCGCGCCTGCAGGGCGAGTGGGGCGTTGTGCCCCGCCCCCTCTGGGACGACAGCTTGCTGGCTGCTATTGAATGAATGACGACCCCGTTGGAGTACCTGCCATGAACCCCGTTGACCAATTCGCCCAGGAACGCCGCGACCGCCTCGCGGGCTATGCCCAGGACACCGCCTTCCAGACCCTGTCGCGCGACTGGCTGCAGGCCTCAATGCAGCGGCAGTACGTCTACAACTTCGACTGGATGGGCCGGCCCATCATCCAGTACCCGCAGGACATGGTGGCCATGCAGGAGCTGGTGTGGCGCGTGCGCCCGGACCTGATCATCGAGACCGGCATCGCCCACGGTGGCTCGCTGGTGCTCAGCGCCTCGCTGCTGGCCTTGCTGGACATGAGCGACGCGATCGAAGCCGGCACTACGCTCGATCCGCGCGCCTCGCGCCGCAAGGTGCTGGGGGTGGACATCGACATCCGCGCCCACAACCGCGCCGCCATCGAAGCCCACCCCATGGCCAGCCGCATTGCGATGATCCAGGGATCGGCCATTGCACCCGAGGTGGTGCAGCAGGTGCGCGACTTTGCCCAGGGCTACCAGCGTGTGCTGGTGTGCCTGGATTCCATGCACACCCACGACCATGTGCTGGGCGAACTCAATGCCTACGCGCCGCTGGTCACGCCCGGCAGCTACTGCGTGGTGTTTGACACCTTCGTGGAAGACATGCCGCCCAAGTTCTTTGCCGACCGCCCCTGGGACGTGGGCAACAACCCCAAGACGGCAGTGCACCAGTGGCTGGCCGGGCACGCCGAGTTCGAGATCGATACCGAGATGGAGCAGCGCCTGCAGGTCACTGTGGCGCCACACGGGTTTCTGCGCCGCAAGGGGTGATGGGTACAGAAAATATGGATAAAAATGCTGCCTTTCGCGCGGTAGGCTTGCATTTATTGCTATATTTTTAGTAGCAGATGACGCGGTGCAGCCCGATGGCTGCACACCAAGGCATCACGCAGCGGGGCTCGCCCCCATGTCCAGGCCCATCGCCTGCGTGGCGTGCCGCAGGTAGGTCACGGCAAACTCGGTGTGGCCGTGGGCATGTTCCACCTCGGCCAGGCAGGCCAGGGCCACCGGGTCGTTGGGCATGGCGCTGAGCACGGTTTCGGCCAGTTCGGTCACGGCGATCCAGTGGCGGTCCTTGAGGGCCGGGCCCGCGCTGGTGTCTGAGTCAGTGGCGGGTGTGGGCGGCGGGGCGGCCTTGGCCTTGTCCACCAGCTCCTGCAGGCGCTGGTGGGCCTCGTGCAGGCTGACGCGCTGGCCGGGTTTCAGGCCCACGCCGGGCACGGGCGGCTGGGTCCAGGCCTCGGGCAGCTGGGGCAGCCAGTCCTGGATCGCCTGGGCCTGGGCGGCGGGGTCGTCCGGGTGTTCGGCGCGGGCCAGCCATTGCAGCCACATCACCCGCAGGCCTTCGGCAAAGTGGTGGTTGAAGATGTCCTCGCGCATCAGGGCGGAGGCCTCCACCTCGGCGCGCAGCCCCTGCCGCAGGGTGTTCAGCGCCTGTGCGTCGGCCGCCAGGCTGGTGGCGATGCGCACATAGTCCTCGGGCGTCTCGGCCAGCCATTCGGTGCGGCCCAGGTAGGCCAGCAGGCCCACGCCCATGCGGCTCTTGAAGCTTTCGCCCACCATCGACACGATGGGCAGGCCCATCCACAGCACGTCGAAGGTGGTGGTGCCGCCCGTGAGCGGGAAGGGGTCCAGCGCAATGTCGATGCGGTGGTAGGTGAGGTACTGGTTGTCGGTGCGCTGCGCCACCAGGTCCAGCTGTGCCGGGGGCAGGCCCAGGCGCTCGCAGCGCTCTCGGTAGGCTTGCGCAAAATCGGGGCGGTCGAAGTTCTTGCCTTCGATCAGCAGGCGCGACCCCGGCACGGCGGCCAGCACTTGGCCCCACAGGGCCAGCACCTCGTCGGTGAGTTTGCCCAGGTTGTTGCAGGAGCCGAAGGTGATGAAACCGTTGGCGAGCGCGGGCGCCGGGCGCACCTGGTAGCGCGGCTGGTAGCGCCACAGCGGGTTGCGGCTCATGGGGCGGTAGCAGGCAAACAGCGTGGGCAGGCGGTAGAGCTGTTCGGTGTACTGCGCTTCGGCGCCGGGCGGGTCGGTGATCTCGTCGGTGAACTTGTAGTCCACGGCCGTGAGCCCGGTGGTGGCCGGGAACCCCAGCCATGACACCTGCACGGGCGCCGCCTTGTGCGCGAGGGCCAGCAGGCCGTTGTTGCCGGTGTGGCCTGCCAGGTCGATCAGGATGTCAATGCCTTCGGCGCGGATGGCCTCGGCCTGGTGCTGGGGGCTGAAACCCGCCAGGGGCACAAAGTGGTCGGCGTGGCGCTGCACACGCTCGGTCACATGGTCGTCGCGGGGGAAGAGGTAGAACGCAAACACCTCGAATTGCCGCCGGTCCAGCTGCGCCAGCAGCCCCTCCACAAAGTACATGACCGAATGCACGCGGAAGTCGGGCGAGAGGAAACCGATCTTCAGGCGCTTCCAGGGCGATCCCCGGTGCTCGGCAAAACTCGGCCACTCGGGCTGCAGCGGGGGCTCGAAGGTGGCGCCGTACTGCCGCGCCGCTGCTGACAGCTGGGCGGCGTCCACCTCGGGGTCGGCCAGCATGAACAGCAGCTTGTTGGTGTAGTTGCCCGGGTCGTTGGGGCGCAGCCCGATGGCGGTTTCGCAGTCCTTGACGGCCTCGCGCACCTGGCCCAGCTCGCGCCGGTGGATGGAGCTTTGCATGAGCGCGGCCACGCGGTCGTGCAGGGTCTCGGCCAGGGCGGCGGCCTTCTGGCTGGCCTCAAACCCCTTGTCGTGCAGGCTCAGGAGGTAGCAGCACTCGGCCAGCTTGATCCAGCCAATGGCCTGCTGGGGGCGCAGCTCGCACACTTTTTCGAGCAGGGGCAGGGCGTCGATGTTGCGCGCCTGCTCGATCAGCACGTTGGCGTAGTTGACCAGCAGCTCGGCGTCGCCCGGCCAGTACACATAGGCCTGCCGGTAGGCCTGGAGCGCTGCATCGAACTCGCGCTGTTTGTTCAGGGAGAAGCCCAGCAGCCGGTGGGCGCTGAGGTGGCGGCCGTTCTTGCGCAGCACCTGGCGGCACAGGCGGGTGAGAAGGGGCCAGTCGGCAGCGGCCAGCGCTGCCTGCAGGCGGGGCGTGTCCTGTTCAGTGTGTTTGGATTGCACGTTGGCGCCGATCTACGAGCAAAAAGAGGGGCAGGGTGTGGTGGCAGTGTGCCATGTGCAAAGGGGCCCGATGGGCCCCTTTGTCTTGCTGTTCCACTGCGCAGCGGTGGGCCGGGCAGATTTACTTGAGCAGCGACAGCACGCCCTGCGGGATCTGGTTGGCCTGGGCCACCATGGCCGTGCCGGCCTGCTGCAGGATCTGGGCGCGCGACAGGTTGGCGGTTTCGGCCGCGAAGTCTGCGTCCTGGATCCGCGAGCGCGATGCGGACAGGTTCTCGGAGGTGATCTGCAGGCTGGAGATGCTGGTCTCGAAGCGCGATTGCAGGGCGCCCAGCTTGGCACGTTCGCCGTTGATGAAGGCCAGGGCCGAGTCCACGGTCTTGAGCGCGTCGGTGGCGTTGGTGAAGGTGGTCACATCCAGGTTGGCCACGGTGTGCAGCGAGGAGCCTCCGTTGTCCAGCTGGTTGCTGGCCGAGGTCACGGCGAAGGACTTTTCGGAGTCCAGCGTGATGTAGCCGCCGGTGTTGATGAATTCCACGTTCGCATCGGCCGCCAGCGTCTGGGTCGCGCCGTTGCTGGCACCTGCCGCGTCGTAGCCGGTGACGGTGACCGCACCCGCATTGGCGTTCACGGTGTCGCCGATCACAATGTTGTTGCCGGTGGCGTTGGTCAGGATGATCTGCGTGCCGTCGGAGTTGAGCGAGGCATTGATGCCCGTCTTGGCCGCTTGTTCATTGATGGCCGACACGGCGGGGGAGAGGCGGTCGGTACCGGTGCCAGCCACCAGCGTGAAGGAAATGGTGCGGGGGCTGGCGACGTTGTCGCCTTCCAGTGTCAGCGAGTACGAACCCGCCGCGGCCATGCCGCCCAGACGCACTTCGGTGCGGGCCGTGGCCGTGACGCCGGTGGTGGACTGCAAGGCGTTGATCTGGTCGGCTGTGGCCTTGGCCGTGGCGCTGGCGGCCACCGTCATGGTGCCGGTGCCCAGGTAGCCGCTGATGGCCACCGTGCCGGTGGTCACGCCGTTGGTGCCTGCCGTGGCCTGGGTGGCCGATGCGCCGATGCCCGAGCCGTTGGACGCAATGTTCTGGTTGTTACCATAGACATTGGTGCGCAGGTTGGCTGTGG
Organism: Acidovorax kalamii; assembly: GCF_002245625.1. Classification (GTDB taxonomy): domain Bacteria; phylum Pseudomonadota; class Gammaproteobacteria; order Burkholderiales; family Burkholderiaceae_C; genus Acidovorax; species Acidovorax kalamii. The sequence goes on along the minus strand of NZ_NOIG01000009.1, from coordinate 27,458 downwards.
CGGCCACAATGGTCTGGTTGGCGTTGGCGCCCACTTGGAACTGCTGCGTACCAAAGGTGCCGTCCAGCAGTTTCTGGCCGTTGAACTCGGTGGTTTGTGAAATCCGGTCCAGTTCTGCCACCAATTGGCCGACTTCCTGCTGCAGGGCCTGGCGGTCGCCGGCGCTGTTGGAGGCGTTGGCCGACTGCACGGCCAGCTCCCGCACCCGTTGCAGGATGTTGCCCGCCGACCCCATCGCACCTTCCGCCACCTGGGCCAGCGAAATCCCGTCGTTCGCATTGCGAACAGCTTGGTTCAGGCCCCGGATCTGGCTGGTGAAGCGCTCGGAGATCGCCAGGCCGGCGGCATCGTCCTTGGCGCTGTTGATGCGCAGGCCCGACGACAGGCGCTGGATGGCGGTGTTGAGCGACATCTGGCTGGTGCCCAGATTGCGCTGCGCGGTCAGCGAGCTGATGTTGGTGTTGATGGTTGCTGCCATGGCGAAACTCCTTAACGTCGCGAGACGGATCTGTTTGCCGGTTCAAGCGCACCCGTCCGGCTGTCAATGGGGGAACGATGGATGAATTGTGGAGATGCCGTTTTTTGGTGTTAGGTGGATAAGCGGCCAAAAAGTCCTACAACTTGTGCGTTTGCCCCTCAAGTTTTCCGGCGGCCACCCGAAAACACTCTCAACGGACCGTGAGTGGCCCGCCGTTCACCAGATGGCCTGCAGCGCTGGGAACCCAGGAGGCCAGCGTGGTGCTGGCGCCCCGGCTGGCGGCAACGCCATATTCAGTCAGTTCTTTTCTGGAGATTTGCAATGGCTTCCACCATCAATACCAACATCAGCTCGCTTACCGCCCAGCGCAACCTGGGCATGAGCCAGACTTCGCTGAACACCTCCATCCAGCGCCTGTCGTCGGGTCTGCGCATCAACAGCGCCAAGGACGATGCTGCTGGCTTGGCCATTTCTGAGCGTTTCACCAGCCAGATCCGGGGTCTGAACCAGGCGGTTCGCAATGCCAATGACGGTATCTCCCTGGCGCAAACCGCAGAAGGCGCCTTGAAGGCTTCCGGCGACATCCTGCAGCGTGTGCGTGAACTGGCGGTGCAGTCGGCCAACGCCTCCAACAGCGCTGGCGACCGCCAGGCCCTGCAACAGGAAGTGGGTCAGCTGGTGTCCGAACTGGACCGCATCTCGCAGACCACGGAATTCAACGGCTCCAAGCTGCTGGACGGCACGTTCGGTACGCAACAGTTCCAGGTGGGCGCCAACGCCAACCAGACCATCGTGGCGGCCACGGCCAACCTGCGCACCAGCGTGTATGGCAACAACCAGAACGTCGCCTCCAACGGTTCGGGCATCGGTGCATCGGCCACCCAGGCCACGGCGGGCACCAACGGTGTGACCACGGGCTCCGTGGCCATCGCTGGCTACCTGGGCACCGGCACCCTGACGGTGGCTGTGAGCGCCTCTGCCAAGGCCACGGCAGACCAGATCAACGCACTGAAGGCCGACACTGGCGTGACCGCCACGGCCCGCACCGAAGTGCGTCTGGGCGGCATGGCGGCGGCGGGTTCGTACTCGCTGACGCTGGAAGGCGACAACGTGGGCGCCGCCCGCACCGTGTCCTTCACGCTGACCTCTGCCACGGGTACGGACCGCCTGTCGGCTGCCGTGTCCGCGATCAATGACCAGTCCGCCAAGACCGGTATCAATGCCTCGCTCAGCTCCGACGGTAGCCAGATCATCCTGACCAACGCCACCGGCAACAACATCGTGGTGGGCGACACTGCCAATGCCAACGCGGCCAACGTGACCGTGACGGGCTACGACGCAGCTGGCGCAGCCAACGGTGCCACGACCACGCTGAGTTCTGCCGCTGCCTCGGTGGAGTTCGTCAACACGGGCGGCTACATCACGCTGGACTCGGAAAAGTCCTTCGCCCTGACCTCCACCAGCAACCAGCTGGACAACGGTGGCTCGGCCCTGCAAACGGTGGCCAACCTGGATGTGACCACGTTCAGCAACGCGACCAACGCGCTCAAGACCGTGGACTCGGCCCTGGCCTTCATCAACGGTGAGCGCGCCAAGCTCGGTGCTCTGCAATCGCGCTTTGAAACCTCGATCAGCAACCTGCAAGTGACGTCGGAAAACCTGTCTTCCTCGCGTTCACGCATCCTGGACGCCGACTTCGCCGCAGAAACGGCCAACCTGTCGCGCTCGCAGATCCTGCAACAGGCCGGCACGGCGATGGTGGCCCAGGCCAATCAGCTGCCGCAAGGTGTGTTGGCCCTGCTGCGTTAACAAGCAGCGGGCAAGGCAGTCAGGGTGTTGCAGCGCCCTGAAGTGGCCCAGGCGGCGGCAGGTTTCTGTCGCCGCCCTTTGGCTTTTTGGAGCAGCGGGTGCCAGGACCGCTGGATAAGACGGGTTTCCTGGCGTGTTTACGGACGTTCTTGATCGCCGTTCGGCGCGATAATTTCCGTTGAACCAGTTCAGGAGGTTGGTATGGCCACGATTTCATCCGTAGGTGTCGGCACAAACGGGCTTGATGTCAAAAACATCATTGCCAAGTTGGTCGAACTGGAAAAAGAGCCGCTGAACAAGCTCACGGTGCAGGCCGCGACGGTCAAAACCAAGATATCTGCCTTTGGGCAGATCAAGTCGCTGGTCTCCACGCTACAGGACGCCGCCAGCAAGCTGACCAGCGTGACCGGCTGGAATGGTGTGACCACCACCTCCTCTGATTCCAAGTTTGTCTCCGCCACTGCTGTGGGAGGAACCCTGCCAACTACCTTCAGTGTGGAGGTGCAGGGCCTGGCCAAGGCGCAGGCCACCGCGTCGGCGGCGCTCTTGCCTGTAGGCGGCGCGCTGGGCTCCGGGACGCTGCGGCTGGAACTGGGCAAGTGGAGTGTGGCGCCCTCGTCCTTCACGCCGGGCAGCGGCCAGCCGGTGGATATCGCGATCAGCGCAAGCGACAAGCTCTCGGACGTGGCCAGCAAGATCAATGGCTCCAATGCTGGGGTGACGGCCTCGATCCTCTCGGATGCCTCCGGCGAGCGTTTGTTGCTGCGCAGCAAGAGCACCGGTGAGGAGTTCGGCTTCCGGCTGAGCGTGATGGAAGATGGGGACACCGATCCCCAGAGCGCAGGCAACACCGATGCGACCGGCCTGTCGCGTTTGGTCAATGGCGCCACGGTCACGCAGGCGGCAGCCAATGCCAAGGCCACGGTCAACGGTATTGCGGTGTCTTCTGCCACCAACACCTTTGCTTCCACGATTTCGGGTGTGACTTTCAAGGCGGAGCAAATCACCACGGCGCCGATCGATATCACCGTGGGCAAGGACGAGTCGGCCATCAAGTCCAACATCGACGGGTTCGTGAAGGCCTACAACGCCGTCAACGAGCTGCTGCAAGAGGCGACGAAATACGACGCAAAGACCGGTTCGGCGGGGCTTTTGCAAGGGGATTCGACCGCTGTGGCGCTGCAGAACTCTCTGCGCAACGCGATCCAGTCGATCTCGACGGGCGGCGGGGCCTTCCAGCGTCTGGCAGATGTCGGCATCACGCAGCAGCTGGGCGGGAACCTGGCTGTGGACTCCACCAAGCTGAACAAGGCCCTGACGGAAAACCCCGACGACGTGAAGAACCTGTTCCGCAACACCGGAGGCGGATCGGCCGACGGCATTGCGGTACAGCTGAAGGCGCTGACCACCAACTTGCTGGCCAACGATGGTTTCTTCAAATCCAAGGACGACACCCTGCAGCTAAGCCTCAAGCGCAATGCCCAGGACCAAACCCGCGTGAACGAAAAGGTTGACGCATTTGAAAAACGCATCACGCGGCGCTATAACGCGCTGGACACCCAGTTGAGCAGCCTGAACGGCCTGAACGCCTATATCTCGCAGCAGGTGGCGGCCTGGAACAAATCGACGGGCTAAATAAACAGAGGCTTCAGTTTTTCTGGCGCGAGCCGATAACTTAGGTAATACCTCGGAAGGATTGTCAGCATGTTCAGCGCCTACAGCCCCCGTGCAGCCAACGCGTACCAGCGCATCAATGTAGAGACCAGCATGCACACGATCGACCAGCACCAACTGGTCAGCCTGTTGTATGAAGGCGTTCTGAACTCCATCGCCACGGCGCGTGGCGCCATGGCACGGGGTGACGTGCTGGGCAAGGTCAATGCCATCTCCAAGGCGGTGCGCATTCTTGAAGAAGGCCTGAGCACTTCGCTGGACAAGGTGGACGGCGGTGAGCTGGCCGAGAACCTGGGCGCGCTCTACGACTACTGCATGCGCCGCCTGATCCTGGCCAATGCCCGCAACGACGACGCGATGATGCAGGAAGTCATGCGCCTGATCGAGCCCGTGGCCCAGGGCTGGAATGACATCAAGAAATCCGGCGCTGCAGCGGCTTCTGCCGACGCGCCTGCCGCCACTGGCCAGCCTGTGCTGGTGGAGGCCTGAACCATGTCCCACATGCTGATTGACTATTACAAGGCGATTGAAGACAGCAGCGCCAAGATGCTGGAGGCTGCCCGGCTCAAGGACTGGGACGGCGTGGTGCGCTACGAAGGCGCCTGTGCGGTGCTGATCGAGCAGTTGCGTTTCAAGTCGCAGGAACACGAGTTGCTGCCCGAGCACCGCCGCGAAAAGACCCGCATCATGCAGCGCATCCTGCGCAACGACGCACAGATCCGCTGCCTGGCCGAACCCTGGCTGGCACAGTTCGAACATCTGTTCGAAGGGCAGCCGCAGATGATGCACTGAGGCGCGCAACAAGCCTCAAGACAAAGCCGACCCTGTGAGGTCGGCTTTTTTGTGGAAAAAATGGGCTTCTCCGCGCGCCCAATAAGCGCTTTTTGCTATCAAATCGGGAGTATTGCGCAGGCGCAGGGGCAGGCGCTAGATGCGGGCGCTTACCAGTGCCAGGGCAGCCAAGCAAGGGCCGCCCCGCAGCGAGGGCTGCGTCCCCTTGCCCGCAGCGCGCAGCGTTGCGAGAGCGGGGGGGGAAAGCGCGCAGCGCCTCAGGGGGGTGACACTGCCTATACCTGCATGTTCATGATGTCGGTGTAGGCCTGCACCATGCGGTTGCGCACGTGCAGCGTGGCCTGAAAGCCGATCTGGGCCTTCTGGATGGCCACCATGGTTTCTTCCAGGCTCACCGAGGGGTTTTCCAGCTGAACCTCTCTTTGCAGTTCGGACGAACGGTTTTGCGCCGCACTCACCGACTGCAGGGCGCCTTTGAGGGCGCTGGAGAATCCTACTTCGTTACCGGTTTCCTGGGGCGCTGCAGCACGGCGCGCCACGCCTGCGCCCGTGAGGGGGGCGGTAGAGCTTGAGATGCGAAGGTCCATGGCTGTATCCGTAGGGAATGGCGGTATGCTGCGTATCCTAGCCACCGCCCAGGCGCCCATCCCCCTGAAATGATGGTCAAACGGGCGGCTTATCCAGCGAACATGGTGGAGGCGTGACCGAATAATCGACACCACGCCAGGTCTGTTGCCGGACCTGCTTTACTGGAAAAGCAAGATGTCTGCTGTTGCTGAAGTCCCTCTCAATCCGCTCCCGCCGCCCGCCAGCCCCAACTGGTTGCAGCGGCTGTCTGCCCTCGACCGGGCGCAGCGCATGCGGCTGGGCGTGGGCGTGGCGCTGCTGGTGGCCGCTGCCGTGGCGGCCATCGTCATGGGGCGCCAGCCAGACTACCGGGTGCTGTTCGCCAATCTGAACGACAAGGACGGCGGCGCCATCGTGGCCCAGCTGTCGCAGATGAATGTGCCCTACAAGCATGCCGAAGGCGGTGGCGCCATCCTGATCCCGGCGGACCGCGTGCACGATGTGCGCCTGCGTCTGGCCACCCAGGGCCTGCCCAAGGGCTCAGTGGCCGGTTTTGAATTGATGGAGTCCAGCAAGTTCGGGATGACGCAGTTCCAGGAGCGCCTGAACTTCCAGCGTGGCCTGGAGGGCGAACTGACCCGCTCCATCCAGGCGCTGTCGTCGGTGCAGGGTGCGCGCGTGCACCTGGCGCTTCCCAACCAGAACGGGTTCTTCCGCGAGCAGCAAAAACCATCGGCCTCGGTGCTGGTGAGCCTGCATCCCGGTCGCATCCTGGACCGCGCCCAGCTGGCGGGCATCGTGCACCTGGTGGCGTCCAGCGTGCCCGAGCTGGCCCCGTCGGCCGTGAGCGTGCTGGACGACACCGGCAAGCTGCTGTCGCAGACCACCGACAGCACTGCCGGGGCCGAGGTGAACGCCCAGCAGCTGCTGTATGTGCAGCAGATCGAGCAGCAGTACACCCGCCGCATCATGGACATCCTGGAGCCGGTGGTGGGCCGCGACAACGTCAAGGCCCAGGTCACGGCCGAAGTGGATTTCACGCAGACGGAATCCACGTCCGAGCAGTTCCGCCCCAACCAGACGCCCGACTCCAGCGCGGTGCGCAGCCAGCAGGTGCTGGAGAGCCGGGGAAGCTCCAGCAAAACCGCAACGGGCGTGCCCGGCGCCGTGGCCAACCAGCCGCCTGCACCATCGACCGCACCCATCAATGGCGCCAACCCTGCGCCCAATGCCGGTGGCCAGCAGGGCACCGAGGAGCAGACCAACAAGCGCGAGTCCACCACCAACTACGAAGTGGACAAGACCGTGCGCGTGACGCGGGGCAGCACCGGTGCCGTCAAGCGCCTGAGCGCGGCCGTGGTGGTGAACTACCAGTCTGGCGAAGACAAGGGCAAGCCCATCACCAAGGCGCTCACGCCCGAGCAGATCGAGCAGATGACGGCCCTGGTGCGCGAGACCATTGGCTTCAACAAGGACCGCGGTGACTCGGTCAACCTCATGAACACGCCGTTCCAGGTGACGGCAGCGCCATCGACCGACGTTCCGCTGTGGAAGCAGCCCGAAGTGATCGACCTGGCCAAGACCTTTGCGTGGCCTGTGGGGGCGGTGCTGTTTGCTGCGCTGGTGCTGCTGGGCTTGGTGCGGCCCGCCCTCAAGGCTCCTGCCCCGGCCAAGGCCAGCGCCGCACCGGTACCCGGTGGCCAGCTCGACGCCCTGGAGGCCGACACGCCCGAGCGCCCCGCGCTGCCTGCGCCGTCCAAGAAGGACGAAGCGTTGCCCGCGACGCCCGAGCAGCTGCGCCTGGAAGACGCCCGCGTGCTCGCCAAGGAGAACCCGGTGGCCGTGGCGAACATTCTCAAGACCTGGCTCAACGGCGACTCCGCCGCCTAGCCACCGATTGCACGGACACCCACCATGGACGACCAAGGCCTTCACGATGCCGCCATCATGCTGATGTCCCTCGGCGAAGAGGAGGCGGCCGAAGTTTTCAAGCACTTCTCGCCCAAGGAGGTGCAGAAGCTGGGCGAAACCATCGCGCGCATGCGCTCGGTGTCGCGCGAGAAGGTGGACGAGGTCATCAACAAGTTCTCCAACGCGGCAGCGGCCCAAAGCCTCTTGGTGTCCGACACGGGCAACTATGTGCGTGCCGTGCTCAAGCGCGCCCTGGGCGATGACAAGGCCGGTCTGCTGATCGACCGCATCTTGCAGGGCGGCGATGTTTCGGGCATCGAAAGCCTCAAGTGGATGGACCCGCTGTCGGTGGCCGAACTGTTGCGCAACGAGCACCCGCAGATCGTCGCGGCGATCCTGGTGCATCTGGACAGCGACCAGGCCTCGGGCATCCTGATGCACCTGACAGACCGCCAGCGCAGCGAAATCTTGCTGCGTGTGGCCACGCTCGAAGGCATTCAGCCCACGGCGCTCAAGGACCTCAACGAGGTGCTCTTCAAGGTGCTGGCGGGTGGCGACAAGATCCGCAAGAGTTCGCTCGGAGGTGTCAAGGCGGCCGCAGAAATCATCAACCTGCTGGGTGGCAACATGGACGCAGTGGTGCTCGAATCCATCCGGGGCTACGACCCGGACCTGGCCCAGAAGATCATGGACAAGATGTTCGTGTTCGAGGATGTTCTCAAGCTCGACAACGCCGCCATCCAGTCCGTGCTCAAGGAAGTGGCGTCCGAGACCCTCATCGTGGCGCTCAAGGGTGCCGTGCCCGAGTTGCGGGAGAAATTCCTGTCCAACATGTCCTCGCGTGCTGCCGAGGCGCTGCGCGAAGACCTCGAATCCCGTGGCCCGATGCGGCTGTCCGAAGTGGAAGCGCAGCAGAAGGAAATTCTCAAGACGATCCGGCGCCTGTCCGACGAAGGCCAGATCGTGATCGGAGGCGGTGGTGATGATGCCTTCGTCTAACAACCAGCGGTCGTACTCGCGCTTCATCCCCAGCGAGGAAGTGGGCGACTTCAAGCAGTGGAAGTTCAGCGCGGTGGATGGCTCGGACCTGGTCGAGCCCACGCCGGAGCCGGTGGCAGAGATCCCTGTCGAGGTCGATGAAGCCGAGCTGCAGGCCCAGCAGGCGCTGCTGCAGCAGCAGGCCTGCGACGACGCCTATGCCGAGGGCTTTGCCCAGGGGCAGGCGCAGACTGCCCTGGAGTGGCAGCGCCGCATGGACGACTACATCGCCCAGCAGGGGCAAGAGGCCGCGCAGCGCCTGCAAGCGGTGCTTCAGACGCTGGACGCAAGCCTGATCGACATGCAGCAGCAGATGGCCCAGCAACTGCTGGAGCTGGCGTGCGACATCGCCCGCCAGGTGGTGCGCCAGGAGCTGTCGGTCAACCCCAATGCCTTGCAGCCGGTGGTGCGCGAGGCCGTGGGCATGCTGGTGACCGAGGGGCGGCCCGCCACGGTGCGCCTGAATCCGATCGACATGGAAGCGATGGCGCAGCCCCTGCGCGAGGAACTGGATGGACCCGGCGTGCAGTGGATGGCGGATGCCGCCGTGCCTGCCGGCGGCTGCCTGGTGGAGTCTGCCGGAACGGTGGTGGATGGCAGCCTGGACAAACGCTGGCAGCGCGCCATTGCGGCCCTGGGCCTGCAGTCGCCCTGGAGCGAAGGAGAAGGCGATGAGCGTTGAGGCGCCCTCGGCCTGGACGCGCTTCATGGACGACGCGCGCGAGCGCGTGGCCGAAGGAGTGCCGCTGGAAACCCGGGGCACGCTCACCCGGCTGACGGGCCTGGTGCTGGAGGCCGTGGGCATCAAGGTGCCGGTGGGCTCGCAGTGCATGGTGCAGATGCCGGGCCGTGAACCGGTGCTGGCCGAGGTGGTGGGCTTCTCTGCCGACCGCGCGTTCTTGATGCCTGCGGGCGACATCCATGGCCTGTCGAGTGGCGCTAGGGTGTTTCCTGCTGCGCCCTACATCCCCGTCCCCCGTCTGGGTGAGCCGCCACGGCCTGTGCAGCGCGCCGGTGTGCTGCGCCTGCCCATGGGCGATGGGCTGCTGGGGCGTGTGGTGGATGCCCAGGGCCTGCCGCTGGACCATGGTGGCCCGGTGCAAGACGTGGTGGCTGAGCCCATGGGCCGCCGGCAGATCAATGCCATGGACCGCGACCCGGTCCGCGAGCCGCTCGACACGGGCGTGCGTGCCATCAATGCCCTGTTGACCGTGGGGCGCGGCCAGCGCCTGGGGCTGTTTGCGGGCTCGGGGGTGGGCAAGAGTGTGCTGCTGGGCATGATGGCCCGCTACACCCAGGCCGACGTGATCGTGGTCGGTCTCATCGGCGAACGGGGCCGCGAGGTCAAGGAGTTCGTGGAAGACATCCTGGGCGCTGAGGGCCGCGCGCGCTCCGTGGTGGTGGCGGCACCGGCCGATGCGCCGCCGCTGTTGCGCATGCAAGGCGCTGCGTATGCCACGGCCGTGGCGGAACATTTCCGCGACAAGGGGCAGCATGTGCTGCTGCTCATGGATTCGCTCACGCGCTATGCCATGGCCCAGCGCGAAATCGCCCTGGCCATTGGCGAGCCGCCTGCCACCAAGGGCTACCCACCCTCATGTTTTGCCAAGCTGCCCGCCTTGGTGGAGCGCAGCGGCAATGGCCTGCACGGGGTGGGCTCCATCACCGCGTTCTACACGGTGTTGTCCGAGGGGGACGACCAGCAGGACCCGATTGCCGACGCGGCACGCGCCATTTTGGACGGGCACATCGTGTTGTCGCGGGCGCTGGCCGAGACGGGGCATTTCCCGGCCATCGACATCGAGCAGTCGGCCTCGCGGGTGATGCACAACGTGGTGTCGCGCGGGCATTTTGATCTGGCGCGCAACTTCCGCGCCGTGTATTCGCGCTACCAGAAGAGCCGCGACCTGGTGCAGGTGGGCGCGTACATGAGCGGCTCGGACCCCGCGCTCGACGAAGCGATCCGTCTGCAGCCGCAGATGGCGGGCTTTTTGCAGCAGGACATGTTCGAGGCCGCCTCCATGGACCAGAGCGTGACCGCCATGGCCTCGGTGCTGGACCGTTGATACCTGCCGGTAGCCCATCATGTCCAGCCTGAACTCCCTCACCGTTGCCGTGGATGTGGCCTCCCGCAAACGGGACGCCGCGCGCAAGGTGCTGCAGGACGCGCTGGCCGCACAGCAAGCGGCGCGTGCGCAGCTTGACCAGCTGGAGGACTACGCCCGTGAAACCGAGTCGCGCTGGGGGATGAAGGCCGACACCGCAATGCAGCCCGAGGTGATGTACCACCACTACCAGTTCATGAACCGCCTGGGGCATGCGGCCAGCATCCAGACGGGGGTGGTCAGCGATCAGGCGGGGCGTGTGGAGAACGCACAGCGCGCGTTGCTGGAGGCCGAATTGCGCCTCACCAGCCTGCGCAAGGTGGTGGACAAGCGGCGCCACGACCTGGAGCTGCAGCAAATGCGCAGAGACCAAAAACAGACCGATGAACGGGCCGCGCTGCAGTACCGCACCGCGAGCCAAGGGCCCCAGGGCCAGGAGTATTGACCATGGAACAGGGAAAAATTTCCTCCTCGCAAGGCGGCACTCATGCGGCCCACGCCACACGGGCCAAAGCGCCTGCGCAGCAAGGGGCGGATGCCAGTGACGCAGCAGCGGCAGGGGGGTTTCTGGCTCTGCTGGCTGCGCTGGATGAGGTGTCTGTGGACACCGGATCGCTGGAACTGACAGGGGCTGAGGCAAGCCCTGCCGACATCTCGGCGGATGCCGTGAAGGGCGAAGCGGATGCTGCGGCCCTGGCGGCCTGGCAGGGTTTGTTTGCCTCTGCCCAGAGCGATGCCACCGGACTGGTGCGGCAGGCCGATGGAACATTGCGCGCAGCCTCCATGGCCACGGGAGCGTTGGGTGACATGGCGCTGAATGGCACGATGGCCAACGGAGGGCTGCCCCAGGGGCTGGTGGCGGAAACCGCAAAACTCGATACCGCAGCAGATTTCAAGGACACCAAAGACGGGGCCATTCAGAGCACGGTGGCCGGGTTCGGCCGCAGCTTCGCGCGCCTGCAGAACACCCAGGCCCAGCGGGCAGGAGGTGCGGGGGGCGCGGAGCTGTCCACGGCGAGCCCCGCTGGGGACGCAACGCAGCGCCTGTCGGTGGCCCAGGGGGCGGCAGCAGCACTCACCCAGGCCGCCGGCAATGAGCGTCCGGCCTTAGGAGTGATGGCCAGTGGCGCCACGGTGGAGCGCGGCGTCGGTGCGCCCGCTGCGACTGAGGGCGGTTTTGCTGCGCTGGCCGACGGGTTGTTCACGGGGGCTGCGATGGCGCGGGGGGCCGAGCCCTCAGCGGGAGGCCGCTCTGGCGAGGGGCATGCTGGCGGGGGCGCTTGGTCCGATGGCAGTGCGGGCCTGTCCCCTGTGGAGCCCGGCAACACCGACAGCCCTGCCGTGTTTGTGGACCCCGGTGCTGCCGGAGCAGAAGAGCAGGTGGCCGACCAGGTGGCGTACTGGGTGAACCAGAAAACGCAGAACGCGGAGTTGACGCTCAATCGCGATGGCCAGCCCGTCGAGGTTTCCGTGTCCTTGTCGGGCAATGAGGCGCATGTCACGTTCCGCAGTGACCAGGCGCAGACCCGCGAACTGCTCGACCAGAGCATGGCCCAGCTCAGGGATTTGCTGCGCAGCGAGGGCCTGGTGCTGTCCGGCATGTCGGTGGGGACTTCTGCGCGGGATGGCGCAGGTGCGCAGGGCGGTGACGCGGGGCAGCCCCGTGGCCCCGATGGCGCCCGCCAGGCGCAGGTGCTGTCCAGTGCACCGGTGGGCACCGCATCGCTGGCGCGGGACGGCAGCGGGCCCGACCGCACCGTGGACATCTTCGTGTGACCGGCTAGCGCCCGGTGGACTGGGCGCTGACACTGACGGGTATCAGCTGTGTGCCCTTTCAAGAAGGCTGCGGCCTCGGGGGGCCTGCGTTGTTGCCGATATGCGCAATCAACCCACCCCGATCTGCGGCGCCCCCTTGCCGCTCGATGCGCGCAGAGGATCCCAATGGCAAGGGGGAGAGCGCGGTGAATGCCATGGTTTTGGGCTTTTATTCTGGCTATTATTGGTTACACCTCCGTCCAATAATGGGCCATCCGGCTTTGCTTGCACTTTGATAGCGCAGGCGCGGCCTGCTCCCTACCGCAAGGAACATCCATCGTGTCAGCCCCACCACCCGCAGCTGCTCCGGCGAAAAGCAAGAAGATGCTCATCATCATCATTGGCGTCGTTGTGGCGGTGCTGGTGATCGGGGGCGGGGCGGCGGCCTGGTTCCTGACCCGTTCGCACGGGGACGAGGAGGAAGGCGGCGGTGCACCGGCCGCCCGCAAAGAGGCGCCCAAGGTGGCCCCGACCTTTCTGCCCATGGAAAACATGGTGGTCAACCTGGCCGACCCCGGCGGCGACCGCTTTGCCCAGATTGGCATCACCCTGGAGCTGGAAGACGCCAAAACCGCCGAGCAGGTCAAGCTGTACCTGCCCACCATCCGCAGTGGCATCCTGATGCTGGTGTCCCAGCGCACGTCTGCTGAACTGCTGGTGCGCGAAGGCAAGGAGAAGCTGGCCGCCGACATCCGCCGCGAAGTTTCCCGCCCCCTGGGATATTCGGTGCCAACGGAACGTGAGCGTGCACGCGTGGCAGAGGCCGAGCAGGACGGAGACGCCGAAGACCGCCCAGCGCGCAAGCGCACTGAACGCAACCCCGTGCTGCGCGTGCTCTTCTCCAACTTCATCATTCAGTGAACCGGGGCAAGGACCAGCCATGAGTGATTCATTTCTTTCGCAGGAAGAGGTTGATGCCCTTCTCGAAGGGGTCACTGGCGAGAGCCAGAAGTCGGTCGAGGAAGTGGCCGAGGCGGGGTCCGTACGCAACTACGACATCTCCAGCCAGGAACGCATCGTCCGTGGCCGCATGCCGACGATGGAAATCGTCAACGAGCGGTTTGCGCGCAACTTCCGCATCGGGCTGTTCAACTTCATCCGGCGCAGTCCCGAAATTTCGGTCGGCACGGTGTCCGTGCAGCGCTACAGCGCTTTTCTGCGCGAGCTGGCAGTGCCGACCAACTTCAACATCGTGGCGATCCGTCCCCTGCGTGGCAGCGGGCTCATCGTGTGCGAGCCTTCGCTGGTGTTCGGCATCATCGACACGCTGTATGGCGGGGTCGGCAAGTTCCAGACCCGGATCGAAGGGCGCGATTTTTCGCCCACCGAGCAGCGTGTCATCAACCGCCTGGTGGATGTGATCTGTGCCGAATACAAGAAGGCCTGGCAGGGCATCTACCCGCTGGAGCTGGAATACCAGCGCTCGGAAATGCAGCCCCAGTTTGCCAACATCGCCACGCCCAGTGAAATTGTGGTGTCCACGGCCTTCCAGCTGGAAATCGGAGATCTCTCCGGTGCCATCCATGTCTGCATGCCGTATGCCACGCTGGAGCCGATCCGCGATGTGCTGTATTCGTCCACGCAGGGGGATTCCATCGAGGTGGACCGCCGCTGGGTGAACGTGCTCAAGCGCGAAATCCAGTCTGCAGAAGTCACGCTGGTGGCAGAGCTGGCCAAGGCCGACGCCACGGTGGAGCAGTTGCTGGCCATGAAGCCAGGCGACTTCATCGAGCTGGACCGAGAGCCCCGCATCCGGGCATCGATCGGAGGGGTTCCTATTTTTGAATGCCAGTATGGAACCCACAACTCCAAGTACGCCATCCGCATTGAAGAATGCCTGCGTAATTCGGACATGAGCTGGCTGGGAGAGAAAAATGGCAACTGAAGAAGACAACAAGGACGCAGGCGCGGACGACCCGTTTGCGGGTTGGGCGGAGGCGCTGGAAGAGCAAAAACGCACCGACGACAAGCCGGCGGATGCAGAGCAGGGCGGCCCGCTGTCCGGCGAGCCCGTGCGGCCGTTTTCCAGCTCTGCAGGTGCGGATGGAACTGTCAACGACATCAACATGGTGCTGGACATCCCTGTCCAGCTGTCGGTGGAGCTGGGGCGCACCAAGGTGCCCATCAAGTACATCCTCCAGCTGGCGCAAGGCTCGGTGGTGGAGCTGGATGCGCTCGCGGGCGAGCCCATGGACGTGCTGGTCAATGGCTACCTCATCGCCCAGGGCGAGGTGGTGGTGGTGAACGACAAGTTTGGTATCCGTCTCACCGACGTGGTGACCCCGTCCGAACGCCTGCGCCGGGTCAGCCGTGGATAGTGGGAGCATGACCCAGACCTTGCTTATCGTGGTGCTCTTTGTGGGGGCCATGGCGGCGCTGCCCTGGCTGGTGCGGCGCCTGCAGCAACGCCATGCGGGCGGCACCTCGGCTGCGGGGGGCGCGTCACGCGTGGTGTCCGCGGTAGCGGTGGGGCCGCAGCAGCGGGTGGTCACGGTCGAGGTCGGCCCCGAGCATGCGCGCACCTGGCTGGTGCTGGGCGTGACGGCCCAGCAGGTGAGTTGCCTGCATGTGCTGCCGGTGTCACCCGCGCCATCGCCGGCCAGCGCGGGTGTGGCCACGGTGGTTGAGGGGCCTTCGTTTGCGCAGCAGATGGCTGCCGTGGCCGGGGTGCCGGAAAAGGCAAGCCATGGCTGACAGACTGCCCTTGCCCGCCCCAGTCAAGGGACGGAGCGCTGGTCACCGGTGGCTGCTGGCTGTTTTGATGGGCCTGGCGGTGCTGGCCGTGCAAGGCCCCGCCTTTGCGCAGGCGGCTGGCAGCCTGCCCCTGGTGGTGGGCAGCGGCCCCTCGGGCACCAGCTACTCGGTGCCGATCCAGACACTGCTGTTCTTCACGGCGCTGTCCTTTTTGCCTGCCGTGCTGCTCATGATGACGGGCTTCACCCGTATCGTGATTGTGTTGTCCCTGCTGCGCCAGGCGTTGGGAACGCAGTCCGCACCGCCCAACCAGGTCATCATCGGTTTGTCGCTGTTCCTGACCTTTTTTGTGATGGGCCCCACCCTGGACCGTGTGTACCAGGAGGCGTATGTGCCCTACACCAACAACACCATCACATTCGAGCAGGCGCTGGACAAGGCCGAGGCGCCCATGCGCGGTTTCATGCTCAAGCAGACCCGGCAGTCCGACTTTGCGCTGTTCTCGCGGTTGGCCCGCCTGGACCCGAATGTGACGGCAGAAACCGCGCCGATGCGGGTGCTGGTCCCGGCGTTTGTGACCAGCGAGCTGAAGTCGGCGTTCCAGATCGGTTTCATGATCTTCATTCCCTTCCTGGTGATCGACATGGTGGTGTCGAGCATCCTGATGTCCCTGGGCATGATGATGCTGTCGCCGGTGCTGGTGGCCTTGCCGTTCAAGCTCATGCTGTTTGTGCTGGCCGACGGCTGGAACCTGCTGATCGGCTCCCTGGCCGCCAGCTTTGTAACCTGAGGGAGGAGCATGCGATGACTCCACAAGTGGTATTGACCATCGGGCGCGACGCCCTGACCCTGCTGCTGATGATCTCCATGCCGGTGCTCGGGGTGGTCATGGCGGTGGGGCTGATCGTGAGCATCTTCCAGGCGGTCACGCAGATCCACGAAGCCACGCTGGCCTTTGTGCCCAAGTTGATCGCTGCGATGGTGGTGTTTGCCATTGCCGGGCCGTGGATGCTCAGCACGCTGGTGGACTTCATCCGCCGAACCATCGAGTCGATTCCGTCGATGATTGGCTAGGGTTTGTTTATAAAAAAGGCCTTCTGCGCGCTTCCATCAAGCGCTATGTGCTATGTTTTATATAGCAATCTGATGCCATGATCACTTTCAGCGAAGCGCAGATCATGGCCTGGCTCTCGCCCATCCTGTGGCCCTTTCTGCGGGTCCTGGCCCTGTTCTCGGTGGCACCGGTGTTCTCGATGCGGGTGATCCCCATGCGCGTGAAGATCGGGCTGGCCTTCCTGGTGGCGCTGTGTGCCCAGGGGGTGCTGGGAGAGCAGCCGGTCATCAGCGTCAATGGCCGCGAGGCCCTGGGCGCCGTGGCGCAGCAGGTGGCGGTGGGGCTGGCCATCGGGTTCTCGGTGCGGCTGGTGTTCGCGGCAGTGGAGCTGGCCGGGGAAATCATTGGGTTGCAGATGGGGCTGAACTTTGCCTCTTTTTTCGACCCCTCGTCCAATGCGCAGATCAGCGCCGTGGCGCGCTTTTTTGGCCATATGGCCATGTTGCTGTTTGTGGTCATCAACGGCCACCTGCTGATCCTGATGGCGGTGGTCAAGAGCTTTGACCGTTTCCCGGTCAACGGCAACTTCCTGCAGTCGCTGGCGCAGATGCGGCTGCACGAGCTGGGCGCGTCGCTTTTCTCCAGCGCACTCTGGATTGCCTTGCCCATGATTGCGCTGCTGCTGTTCGTCAACCTCACGATGGGCATCATCTCCCGCGTGGCGCCGCAGATGAACATTTACGCGGTGGGCTTCCCCGTCACGCTCACGGTGGGCATGCTGGGCATTGCCGCCACCCTGCCCATGCTGGAGCAGCCCGTGCTGGCACTGATGCAGCAGGCCGTGGACCTGTTTGCCGCGCAGCGGTAGGGCGGTGCAGCGGCTGCCCCTGCAGGCTCAGACCAGCTGGTTGCGGATGGCGTAGACGGTGAGTTCGGCGTTGTTGGACAGCTTGAGCTTTTCCAGCACGCGCGATCGGTACACGCTCACGGTCTTGGGGCTCAGCATCAGTTCTTCGGCAATGTCCGACAGCCGCCGCCCGGAGGCGATCTTGATCAGCGTCTGCAGCTCCCGCTCCGACAACGTGGTGTGCAGGGCTTCAGGGGTCGGCTGGGCCAGGCTGTCCGCCAGCATCTGCGCCACTTCTGCGGTGAGGTATTTGCGGCCCTGCATCACCGTGCGCACGGCGGCAATCAGCTCGACCGGGTCCCCCGCCTTGTTGGCATAGCCCTGCGCACCCGCTTTGAGGCAGCGCAGCGCATACTGGTCCTCGGGGTACATGGACACCACCAGCACCTTGATGGCGGAATGGGTCTCCCGCAGGCTGGTGAGCACTTCCAGCCCACTGCGGCCCGGCATGTTCAGGTCCAGCAGCAGCACATCGCAGGCGGCGGTGCGCAGAACCTCGCGCAGCTCGGAGTAGCCCCCCGCTTCGCCGGTGACCTGGATATCGGTCGCTTCGGTGAGGGTGTCGCGTATCCCGCGCCGCAAAACGGCGTGGTCGTCGCACAGGACCACATGAATCACGTCGCATCTCCTGGGGCTGTTGGTGGGGCCGATGGTAGCGGGATGGACAGGATGACCGATGTGCCCTGGCCCGGCCGACTGCTGATGTCCAGCCAGCCCCCCACGGTGCGCGCCCTTTCCTGCAGGCCCTTGAGGCCGAAGGCCTTGGGTTTGTCCCGCATCTCCGGCGCAATGCCCCGGCCGTTGTCTGCCACTTCGAGGGTCAGCACCCCTTCCTTGTCAGAGAGCTCGATGTCCACCTTGCTGGGCTGGGCGTGTTTGGAGATGTTGGTCAGGGCTTCCTGGGCGGTGCGGTAGGCCACGAGCTGGATGTCTGCAGGCGTGTCGATGCTGTCGCTACTGCTCTGAACGCGGGTGGGGACCCCCGTGCGCCGCTCAAAACCCGCCGCGAGCCACTGCACGGCTGCCACCAGGCCTTGTTCCAGGATGGGGGGGCGCAGGTTCATCATGATGCGCTGGCTGGCGCCGATGGCGTGCTGCAGCATGTCGGCGGCAGAGTTGGCATGTTCCTGCATGGCCGGGTCGGTGCTGTGGCGGCCGATCCAGGCCACATCAAAACGCACGGCCGTCAGTGCGCCGCCAATGTCGTCGTGGATCTCGCGCGCGATCGAGGCGCGCTCCTGCTCGATGGAGGTTTGCAGGTGTTCTGCCAGCTCTGCGAGCCTGCGCTCGGAGCTGGCCAGCTCGGCCATGGCGTGTTCGCGCATGCGCCGGGCTTCGTGCACCTCCAGCGCGCGCGCGATCACGTGGGGCAGGCGCTGGATATCGTCCTTGAGCAGGTAGTCGGCCACGCCCAGGCGCATGGCGTCTACTGCTGCCGCCTCGCCAATGGCGCCTGAGAGCAGGACAAACGGCGGATGCTGAGGCTTTTGCGCCACATGCGCCCACGCATCCAGTGCCGTGAAGCCGGGCAGGCGGTAATCTGCCAGGATGATGTCGAATGCCCCGGAGTCGGTGAGGCGCTGGAATTCAGAGAGGGTGTCTACCTGGTGCAACTGGCACTGGAGCCCTGACCGCCGCAGCGTTCTCGCTGCAAGTTCATGGTCAGCCTGTGAATCTTCAAGATGCAGGATTTCAAGGGTCTGGTCTGGTGTTGCAGTGACCATAGGAGCGCTATCATAGGATACAAATTGGAACAAACAAGGGTGTTTGTCCCGTTGGGGTGGTTCCGGCGTCGGCGTCCAATGGGCGCGGATGCTACGGTGTGCACAAAGCCCGGAAGTCTTTGAGGCATGTATCGTAGTCCCGTGTTTTTGCGTGCTTTGCTGCTACGTGCTGCGATGGAGAAACGATGCAATCTACGCTAACAACGCCTGGAGGGCCTGCAGTCCAGGTTCCCGTCATGGTGGCGGCGGAACTGCAGGACTCCTTGCTGGTGGTGATGCACGACCTGCACCGCCTGGAGGGGCTGTTGAACCACGCGACGGACAACCTGCTCGAGCGCTTTGGCGAGGCCAATGCGATGCTGACGGACGCGGTGGTCTCGGATTCTCCCGAACTGGTGGCCGCACGCGCTGCGCTGCGCAGTGCCGTGACCGAGTTGCAGTTTCAGGATATGGCCTCCCAACTGATCTGGCACACCACCAAGGTGCTGCAGGGGTGTGCCTTCCGCCTGGCATCGGAAGCCATGGGCCATGAAGAAGGCGAGGACGCCGCGCCCTTTGCAGAGATGGCGCCCGACAGGCCGAACCCTGTTACGCAGAGCGAGATGGATGCAGGTTCCGTGGACCTGTTTTGACCTTCACATCATTGGTTAGCCTATATATTCAAGTCAGTTGGAGCCATACATGCAATCGATCCTTGCCGTAGATGATTCACCTTCCATGCGGAAAATGGTGTCGTTCACCCTCACGGGCGCCGGCTATCACGTCGTGGAGGCAGTGGATGGGCAAGACGCCCTTGAAAAAGCCGAGACGCACAACATCGATCTGGTGCTGGCAGACCAGAACATGCCCCGGCTCGACGGCATTGGCCTGACCCGCAAGCTGCGCGAGCACCCCAAGTTCAAGACCATCCCCATCCTGATCCTGACGACGGAGTCGAGTGACCAGATGAAGCAGGCCGGGCGCACCGCCGGTGCGACGGGCTGGCTGGTGAAGCCTTTCGATCCCAATCGTTTGATCGAAGTCATCCAGAAGGTGATCCGCTGAGCCGGGTTGACTGAGACCATCAAGTACACAGGAGCCCACCATGGCGGAAAGCTACCAAGAAGGATCGGGTGCAGGCGCTGACTTCGACCTGAGCCAGTTCTATCAGATATTTTTCGAGGAAGCGGGCGAGAACCTCGACCAGATGGAGCAGATGCTCCTGGACTTGGATCTGAGCAGTGCCAATGATGAAGAACTCAATGGCATCTTCCGCTGCGCGCATTCGATCAAGGGCGGCTCTGCCACCTTTGGGTTCTCTGACGTCGCCGAGCTGACCCACCAGATGGAGTCGTTGCTGGACCGTCTGCGCCGCCATGAGCTGCAGCCGATTCCGCAGATGGTGGATGTGCTGCTGGAGTCCGCCGATGCGTCGCGCAGCCTCCTGGCCCGGCACCAGGCGGGTGGCCAGGGCGAGGCGGTGTCCACCACCTCCCTGGTTCGCCGCATCAGCGACCTGGCTGCGGGCCTGGTGCCCAGCGATGCGCCTGCTGTCGCCGCCCCACCGCCACCGCCGCCCCCACCTGCAGCCGCTGCGCCCGCGCCCGCTCCCAAGGCCGCCGCCCCGTCGGTGGCCGGACAAGCGCGGCAGCTCGAAATCCAGATCGGCCCCCTTGAGCGGCCGGAACAGGCGGACGCTATCAAGGAGCTGTTCCGCGACATTCCTGGCCTCGGTGCCATCCGCGACCTGACCGCGACCGAGCCCAATACGCGCCTCTTTGGGGTGGAGACCAATTCCACCAACGACGATCTGCTGGACCTGTTTGCCTTCCACGTGTCCAAGGAGCAGGTGCTCATTCGGGACGCTGGAGCTGCCGCGGCCGAGCCTGGTGCAGAACCGGTGGACGACGAAGCCACGATGGCAGTGGATACATCCGGTGGCGAGACGCCTTATGGCTTCTTCAACGGGGCACCAGGGGCTCCTACCGAGGCCGCGCAGGCCGCCTCACAAGCCCCTGCCCAGGCCCCCAAGGCGACCGCTCCCAAAGCGGAGCCCAAGGCCGCTGCGCAAGCGCAGATGGAGTCCACGACCATCCGGGTGGACGTCAAGAAGGTCGATCAGCTCATCAACCTGGTGGGCGAGTTGGTGATCACGCAGGCCATGCTGGCCCAAAACAGCCGTGGACTGGATGCTGGTGCCTACCAGCAGCTGCTCGCGGGTCTGGCCGATCTCGACCGCAACACCCGGGACCTGCAAGAGTCGGTGATGTCGATTCGCATGATCCCGATGTCCATCGTCTTCAGCCGCTTTCCGCGCATGCTGCGGGACTTGGCCAACAAGCTGGGCAAGAAGGTGGAGCTGGTCACCCTGGGCGAAGCCACCGAGCTGGACAAGGGCCTGGTCGAGAAGATCACCGACCCCTTGACCCACCTCGTGCGCAACAGCTGCGACCATGGCATTGAGATGCCCGCAGACCGTTTGGCCAAAGGCAAGTCTGAGCACGGCACCATCACGCTGTCGGCCTCTCACCAAGGCGGCTCGATCGTGATCGAGGTGCGCGACGATGGCCGAGGCCTGTCGCGCGAAAAGATCCTGAGCAAGGCCCAGGAGCGGGGCATCGAAGTGTCCGAGCAGATGAGCGACGCCGAAGTGTGGCAGCTGATCTTTGCCCCGGGCTTCTCCACGGCGGACGAGGTCACGGATGTGTCCGGGCGCGGTGTGGGCATGGACGTGGTCAAGCGCAACATCGCGGCACTCAACGGGTCGGTGGAAATCGACTCGGCCGAAGGCTATGGCATGAAGGTGTCTGTGCGCCTGCCGCTCACACTGGCCATCATGGACGGCATGTCGGTGGGAGTCGGCGACGAGGTGTACATCCTGCCCCTGTCTTCCGTGGTCGAGTCGTTCCAGGTCAATGCCGACGACGTGAGCACGGTGGCGCAGGGCTCGCAGCTGGTAAAGGTGCGCGACGAATACATGCCCGTGATCGCGCTGGAGAAAATTTTCCAGGTGCCCCGTTTCGACCTCAACAAGTCCAGCAACATCATGGTGGTGGTCGAGGCGGACGGCAGCCGTGTGGCGCTGCTAGTCGATGAACTGCTCGGGCAGCACCAAGTGGTGGTCAAGAACCTGGAGTCGAACTACCGCAAGGTGCCCAATGTGTCGGGCGCCACCATCCTGGGCGACGGCACGGTGGCCCTGATTCTGGACACGGGCGGTCTGGTGCGCCGGGCGCGCCACTGAGGATTCAAGCGCCCCGGTCCGTCAGGGGCTGGGCGCTGTCATGAAAGGAGAATGCACCATGAGTGTGATTGGTAAGACGGCAGACGCTGCGCCGACGGGTGCACGTGAATATCTGACATTCCGCCTGGATCAGGAAGAGTACGGCATCGACATCCTGAAGGTGCAGGAGATCCGGGGCTACGAACCTCCGACCCGCATTGCCAATGCGCCCGAGTTCATCAAGGGCGTGACCAACCTGCGCGGGACGATTGTTCCCATTGTGGACATGCGCCTGAAGTTCAACTGCGCGCAGGCCGACTACAACAGCTTTACGGTGGTCATCATCCTCAACCTGCGCAACCGGGTGGTCGGGATCGTGGTGGACTCTGTCAGCGATGTGATGGAGCTGACGCCCGAGAGCATCCGCTCGGCCCCCGACATCGAAAGTGCCATCGACAACAGCTGCATCCTGGGGCTGGGCTCGGTGGGTGAGCGCATGCTGATCCTGCTCGACATCGAGAAACTCATGTCGAGCGTGGATATGGGATTGGTTACTGCCAACGAATAGGGCGCAACGACGGTCAACAACCATTGGTGGCCCAGGCACATGTCAGGCCGCAAGCAGGGCTTGCGGGCCTGTTGGAGCGAACAGGATTTCCCTTCGGACGATCAATATGGCCCACACCACCAGTGCCTCCGTTTCAGCCCGGTCTGCCCCGCCACGGGTGGATCCGGCCTATGCTGCGGCGGAGGCTCCCTCGGGGCCCTTGGCCCAGGGGCGTGAATTTGTCTGGACCAACGCAGATTTTGCCCGGGTCCAGGCGCTGATCTACCAGCGCGCCGGCATCAGCCTGCATGACGGCAAACACGCGATGGTGTACAGCCGACTGTCGCGGCGGCTGCGCGATACCGGGCACACCAGTTTTCACGACTACCTCAGCTGGCTCGAAAACCACGACGGGCCAGAGTGGCAGGAGTTCGTCAATGCACTCACCACCAACCTGACGGCCTTTTTCCGCGAACAGCACCACTTCGAGATTTTTGCTTCGCACCTGCGCTCCAAACCTTCGGCCAACTGGAAGGTCTGGTGCAATGCCGCGTCCACAGGCGAAGAGCCGTACTCGATTGTGATGACGGCGTTCGAAGCGCTAGGGGCCAACGCCTCGTTCAAGCTCACGGCCAGCGACATCGACTCGCGGGTGCTGGCCACGGCCGCGCAAGGTGTTTACCGGCTCGATGGCCTGAAAGGGGTGAGCCCTGAGCGCCTGCAAAAATTCTTTTTGCGGGGCAAAGGCGGCAATGCGGGAATGGTGCGCGCGAAGCC
Source organism: Acidovorax kalamii (assembly GCF_002245625.1). Lineage (GTDB taxonomy): Bacteria > Pseudomonadota > Gammaproteobacteria > Burkholderiales > Burkholderiaceae_C > Acidovorax > Acidovorax kalamii. Next base: position 4,364 of record NZ_NOIG01000009.1, on the reverse strand, counting down.
TGAGCTGCGCCGCGTCATTGACTTCATGAGCGTGAACCTCATCCGCGATGATTGGCCTTTCAAGGAGCCCTTCGATGTGGTCTTCTGCCGCAACGTGATGATCTACTTCGATGCGCCCACGCAGCGGAAGGTGTTGGAGCGTATCCACCGGGTACTCAAGCCGGGGGGCATGTTGTTTGTCGGCCATGCCGAGAATTTCAGTGAATCCCGCGATCTGTTTACCCTGCGTGGCAAGACGGTGTACGAGCGCCGTTGACCTGTCCATGTTGTCTTGCAAAAAGCACCCATGACCAACATCCAAGCAGGCACCTCTTCCTCCATGGCCACCACCCCAGGCTCACCCGAACGGCGCCGCGCACCGCGTATTGCGCCTCTGAGTGCTGATATCTATGCAGCGGGTGCGGCGCCTGCGCGCGAGTCTTCTTTGCAGGAACTCAAGGCGCAAAGCCGCAAGCCGGGTGAGGCGTCCTTCTTCTACCTGGACCACCATTTCCAGCACAACGCCGTGAAAGTGCTGCCCGGGGAGTATTTCGTGGCGGACGAGAGCCTGGTCATCATGACCGTGCTGGGCTCGTGCATTGCGGCCTGCCTGTGGGACAGCCGCGCGCGTGTGGGGGGCATGAACCACTTCATGCTGCCCGATGGCGACCTGGCCGACGCGTCGGGGCGGTATGGCTCCTACGCCATGGAGTTGCTCATCAACGAGATGCTGAAACTGGGCGCCCGCCGTGAAACCATGCAGGCCAAGATTTTTGGCGGTGCGCAGGTGATGCACAACTTCACCACGATGAATGTCGGTGAGAGGAACACCAATTTTGTGCTCAACTACCTGCACACCGAGCGCATTCCCATCGTCTCCGAGGATGTGCTCGATATCTACCCGCGCAAGGTGGTCTTCTTCCCGGTGACGGGAAAGGCCATGGTCAAGCGGCTGGCGCATGCCCATCCCGATGCCTTGGCCCAGGAAGCGCGTGGCAACGCTGTTACGGTGGTCAAGTCCACTGCCGGTGGTTCTGTTGATCTGTTTTGAGGAAGGTTCGCGTTAATGAGCAGGAAAATCCGGGTGATCGTGGTGGACGATTCGGCGTTGGTCCGCAGTCTGCTGTCCGAGATCATCAACCGGCAGCGCGACATGGAGTGCATTGGCACGGCCAATGACCCTTTGGTAGCGCGCGAGATGATCCGTGAGCTGAATCCGGATGTCATCACGCTGGACGTCGAGATGCCCCGCATGGATGGCATCGATTTTCTCGGCCGCCTCATGCGGCTGCGCCCCATGCCGGTGGTGATGATCTCCACGCTGACCGAGCGTGGGGCTGAAGTCACGATGAAGGCGCTGGAGCTTGGCGCCATCGATTTTGTCGCCAAGCCGCGTGTGGGCCTGGCCAGCGGGCTCAACGATCTGGCCGCCCAGATCGTGGACAAGATCCGCGTGGCGGCGGTGGCGCAGGTTCGCCGTGCTCCGGTGCGGGATGCGGCGCCTGCCGGGGGGGGGGGCGCACATGCGCCTGCACCTGCCTCTGCCCTGTTGGGCCGCCTGTCAACCGAAAAACTGATCTGCATTGGCGCCTCTACCGGTGGGACCGAGGCCATCAAGGAAGTGCTGGTCCAGATGCCGGCCGACTCGCCCGCCATCGTGATCACCCAGCACATGCCGCCTGGTTTCACCACCAGCTTTGCCGCGCGCTTGAATGGGCTGTGCCAGATCACGGTGAAAGAAGCCGTCAATGGCGAGCGCATCTTGCCGGGCCATGCCTACATTGCGCCGGGTGGCACCCAGTTCCATGTGGCACGCAGTGGCGCCAACTATGTGGCGGTGGTCGATGACGGCCCCCCGGTCAACCGCCACAAGCCATCGGTCGAGGTGCTGTTCAAGTCTGCCGCTGCGGTGGTGGGGCGCAATGCCTTCGGCATCATGCTGACGGGCATGGGCAACGATGGTGCCGCCGCCATGCGCGAGATGAAGGATGCAGGCAGCTACAACTACGTACAGGATGAAGCCACCTGCATCGTGTTCGGCATGCCGCGCGAGGCCATTGCCCATGGCGCTGCCGATGAAGTTCTGCCCCTCGGCCAGATCGCTCCGGCATTGATCACGCGCTTGCGCGGCGCAACAGACCGTCTGCACCACCGCATCTGACGGATGTTCAGCCCCGGCGCGGGCTGTCACCGGGAGCCATCAGCGGCTTGCATGTGGCCCCCCGGTCGGGGCGCGCCACCTTCAGGCAGACAGTTCTGTCCAGCGCTCCAAAGCAGCCATCAGTTCGTCGTCAATGGTGGCAGCACGGGTCGCCATCTCGGCGGCGCGCGCTGGGTCTTTGCTGTACAGGCTCCCATCGGCCAGCGCCTCTTGCAGCACCTGTTGTTCCGTCTCCAGGGCGGTGATCTGGGCGGGGAGCTGTTCCAGTTCGCGCTGTTCTTTGTAAGAAAGCTTCTTTTTTGATAGCTGCTCAGGCTTGTCTGGTGCGCGCAAAGGGCTATTTTTGCTTGAATTTTCAGCAGCGGATGCTTTGGGCGTGGTTGCCGCAGCGGCTGCCGAGGCCTGAATGGCCTTGCTGCGCTTGGATTGCTCCAGCCAGTCCTGCACGCCCCCTTCATATTCGCGCCACAGGCCGTCACCTTCAAAGGCGATGGTGCTGGTCACCACGTTATCTAGGAAGGTCCGGTCGTGGCTGACCAGGAACACGGTGCCTTCGTAGTTTTCCAGCAGCTCTTCCAGCAAATCCAGGGTGTCGATGTCCAGGTCGTTGGTTGGCTCGTCCAGCACCAGCACATTGGCAGGGCGTGCGAACAAACGAGCCAGCAGCAGCCGGTTGCGCTCGCCGCCCGACAGGGAGCGCACGGGCGAGTGCGCACGGGCCGGTGAGAAAAGAAAGTCGCTCAGGTAGCTCTTGACGTGCTTGCGCTGGTTGCCGATTTCAATCCACTCGCTGCCGGGGCTGATGAAATCCTCCAGCGTGGCATCGAGGTTCACGGCATGGCGCATCTGGTCGAAATAGGCGACCTGCAGGTTCGCCCCCTGGCGGATCGTGCCCTTGTCGGCGGGCAGCTCTCCCAGGATCATCTTGAGCAAGGTCGTTTTGCCTGCGCCATTGGGGCCAATCAAGCCCACCTTGTCGCCCCGCAGGATGGTGCCCGTGAAGTTGCGAACAATCGTCTTCTCGCCGAAGGCTTTGCTCACCCCCGTCAATTCCGCCACGATCTTGCCCTGGTAGCCGTTCGCGCCGCCGGTGGCGACATCCATGCGCACGCTCCCCACCACATCGCGGCGGGCCTCGCGGCGGGCTCGCAGCTGTTCCAGCCGGCTGATGCGGCTCTGGCTGCGCGTGCGGCGAGCCTCCACCCCCTTGCGTATCCAGACCTCTTCCTGTGCCAACAGCTTGTCGGCCTTGGCGGCGATCACTGCCTCCTGGGCCAGTTGCTCTTCCTTCTGAATCTGGTACTGCGCAAAGTTGCCTGGGTACGAACGCAATTGGCCACGGTCCAGTTCAACGATCCGGGTGGCGACACGGTCCAGAAATGAGCGGTCATGGGTGATCGTGACAACGCTGCCCGGAAAATCCAGCAGCAGGTCTTCCAGCCATTCGATGGAATCCAGGTCCAGGTGGTTGGTGGGCTCATCCAGCAGCAGAACATCAGGCCGGGCAACCAGTGCCTGGGCCAAGGCGACCCGCTTCTTGGTTCCCCCAGACAAGGTGCCGACCACAGCTTCCGGGTCCAGGTGCAAACGTTGCAGTGTTTCCTCGACGCGTTGCTCCCAGTTCCACGCGTCATAAGCTTCGATCTCGGATTGCAAGGCGTCCAGATCCAGTCCCTCGGCCCCAGAGAGATACTGATCGCGGATGCCGATCACCCGTTGCAGACCTTCGGATGCTGCCTTGAAGATCGTGGCTGCGGGGTCCAGGGTGGGCTCCTGCGCGACAAAGGCAATTCGCACCCCTTGCTGTACTTGCAGTGCCCCATCGTCAGGCTTGGCCAGGCCTCCCAGGATCTTGAGAAGCGAAGACTTGCCCGCGCCATTGCGGCCAATCAGGCCAACACGCTCCGCAGTCTCCAAAGAAAAGCCGGCGTGGTCCAGCAGTGCAACATGCCCAAATGCGAGTTGGGCGTCCAGTAGGGTGATAAGTGCCATAGGGGCTGGATTATCGGTGGCGAGTGCAAAGAGGGACGTTCAGCCCCCTTTGTCGCCACCTGCTTGACCTCAATGAGAGGGGGGGGGGGCTGTTGACCGTGGATCGCTTGAGGCCGACTGGGGCGTTGGCATGACGCCAGATGGCATAGACGGGAAAAGTGGCGGGGCTCACTCCAGCCCCCTTTAAACCGTGCTATAGTCGAGGGCTTCGCTTCTGAAGCACTTGCCCGAA
>NZ_NOIG01000008.1 GCF_002245625.1 Acidovorax kalamii | reverse complement strand
TGGTCCACGTGGCCGATCGTGCCCACGTTCACGTGGGGCTTGGTGCGTTCAAACTTACCTTTTGCCATTTCAATTCTCCAAAGAGCAATCCCTGTGTAGTGGTTTTACGTCTGCATCTGGTTGCTGATTCACTCCGCACAGGGGACAGAGTGGCACCGGATCGCAGACAAAACAAAGCCCGGACCACAAAGGCCCGGGCGAAGTGCTTACTTACTTGGCGCGTGCTGCCATGATGGCTTCAGACACGTTGCGAGGTGCTTCGCTGTAGTGCTTGAATTCCATCGTGTAGGTGGCGCGGCCTTGCGACATCGAGCGCAGGGTCGTGGAGTAGCCGAACATTTCGGACAGGGGCACTTCGGCCTTGATGGCCTTGCCGCCACCGACCATGTCGTCCATGCCTTGCACCATGCCGCGACGGCTGGACAGGTCGCCCATCACGTTACCGGCATAGTCTTCAGGCGTTTCCACTTCCACGGCCATCATGGGTTCCAGAATGACCGGACCGGCCTTCTTGCAACCTTCCTTGAAGCCGAAGATGGCAGCCATCTTGAACGCCAGTTCGTTCGAGTCCACATCGTGGTACGAACCGAAGTGCAGCGTGACCTTGACGTCCACCACGGGGTAGCCAGCGAGCACGCCTTGCGTCACGGCTTCGTTGATACCCTTTTCCACCGCTGGGATGAATTCGCGAGGCACCACACCGCCTTTGATCGCGTCCACGAACTCGATGCCCTTGCCGGCTTCGTTGGGTTCGATCTTGAGCACGACGTGGCCGTACTGGCCCTTACCACCGGACTGGCGCACGAACTTGCCTTCGGCTTCTTCCACCGTCTTGCGGATGGTTTCGCGGTATGCCACCTGGGGCTTGCCCACGTTGGCTTCCACGCCGAATTCACGCTTCATGCGGTCCACGATGATTTCGAGGTGCAGCTCGCCCATACCACCGATGATGGTCTGGCCGGATTCTTCGTCGGTCTGCACGCGGAACGATGGATCTTCAGCAGCCAGGCGCGACAGGGCGATGCCCATCTTTTCCTGGTCGGCCTTGGACTTGGGCTCCACAGCCTGACGGATCACGGGCTCGGGGAACACCATGCGCTCCAGCGTCACCACGGCGGCGGGATCGCACAGGGTTTCACCGGTCGTCACGTCCTTCAGACCCACGCAGGCAGCGATGTCACCGGCGCGGATTTCGTCCACTTCCTGGCGCTCGTTGGCGTGCATCTGCACGATACGGCCGATACGTTCCTTCTTGCCACGCACGGGGTTGTACACGGTGTCGCCCTTGGAGAGCACGCCGGAGTACACGCGCACAAACGTCAGCTGGCCCACGAACGGGTCGGTCATCAGCTTGAACGCCAGGGCCGAGAACTTCTCGTTGTCGTCCGCTTTGCGGGTGACTTCCTTGTCGTCTTCGTCGAAGCCGGGCACGGGAGGCACGTCCAGGGGCGAAGGCATGAGTTCGATCACGGCGTCCAGCATGCGCTGCACACCCTTGTTCTTGAACGCCGTGCCGCACAGCATGGGCTGGATTTCACCGTTGATGGTGCGCGTACGCAGGCCCTGGGTGATCTCTTCCTCCGACAGATCGCCCTCTTCCAGGTACTTGTTCATCAGGTCTTCGGAGGCTTCAGCAGCCGCTTCGACCATCTTTTCACGCCATTCCTTGGCCACTTCAACCAGGTCAGCCGGGATGTCTTCAAAGGTGAACTTCATGCCCTGGGATGCTTCGTCCCAGATGATGGCCTTCATCTTGCGCAGATCGACCACGCCCTTGAAGTTGTCTTCAGCACCGATCGGGATCACGATCGGCACGGGGTTGGCCTTCAGGCGCAGCTTCATCTGGTCCACGACCTTGAAGAAGTTGGCACCGGTACGGTCCATCTTGTTCACAAAGGCCAGACGGGGCACTTTGTACTTGTTGGCCTGACGCCACACGGTTTCCGACTGGGGCTGCACGCCACCCACAGCGCAGTACACCATGCAAGCACCGTCCAGCACGCGCATGGAACGCTCCACCTCGATGGTGAAGTCCACGTGGCCGGGGGTGTCGATGATGTTGATGCGGTGCTCGGGGAAGGACATGTCCATGCCCTTCCAGAAGCAGGTCGTGGCAGCCGAGGTGATCGTGATGCCACGCTCTTGCTCTTGCTCCATCCAGTCCATGGTGGCCGCGCCGTCGTGCACTTCACCAATCTTGTGGTTCACGCCGGTGTAGAAAAGAATACGCTCGGTCGTGGTGGTCTTGCCGGCGTCGATGTGGGCCGAGATACCGATGTTGCGGTAACGCTCGAGGGGGGTCTTGCGAGCCATGGTGGATCCTTGGATGGGTCGTGTTATTCGGGGGACGGGCCAGCATTGTTGCGCTGCAACCCGTCAATTTTGTGACCGCCTCAATCGCCACAAGGCTGCAGGCAAAAATGCTTGCAGCCTTGCGTCTGGCGACGAAAACGGCTCGTCGATTTAGAAGCGGAAGTGGCTGAATGCCTTGTTGGCTTCGGCCATGCGGTGCACTTCGTCACGCTTCTTCATGGCGCCGCCACGGCCTTCGGTGGCTTCCAGCAGTTCGTTGGCCAGGCGTTGGGCCATCGACTTTTCACCACGCTTGCGGGCGGCTTCCTTGATCCAGCGCATGGACAGGGCCAGGCGGCGGACGGGGCGCACTTCCACAGGCACCTGGTAGTTGGCACCGCCGACGCGGCGGGACTTCACTTCCACCATGGGCTTCACGTTGTTGATGGCAACGGTGAAGGCTTCCAGAGGGTCCTTATCGGGGTGCTTCTTCTCGATCAGTTCCAGGGCGCCGTAAATGATGCGCTCTGCAACTGCCTTCTTGCCGCCTTCCATGATCACGTTCATGAATTTGGACAGCTCTACATTGCCGAACTTGGGATCCGGCAGGATTTCACGTTTGGGGACTTCGCGACGACGTGGCATTTTTTACCTCTATCTTTGCTTCAGTTGGCGTCTTTTCAGACACCGCGAGAGTCATTGAAACTCCCACTTACTCGACCCGCGCAGACTATCTGCGTTTGGGGTCACTACGCTGCATCACCGCGCCACGCGGGAAACAGCACCGAAAATTCTTTGCAAAAAAACGCAGGGCTTACTTGGCCTTGGGCTTCTTGGCACCGTACTTGGAGCGCGCTTGCTTGCGGTCTTTCACGCCTTGCAAGTCGAGCGAACCACGCACGATGTGGTAACGCACACCGGGCAAGTCCTTGACACGACCGCCGCGAACCAGCACCACGCTGTGTTCCTGCAGGTTGTGGCCTTCACCGCCGATGTAGGAGATCACCTCAAAACCGTTGGTCAGGCGCACCTTGGCAACCTTACGCAGAGCGGAGTTAGGCTTCTTGGGCGTCGTGGTGTACACACGGGTGCACACGCCGCGGCGCTGTGGAGAGTTTTCCATCGCAGGGCTCTTGGACTTGGTCTTTTCGACCTCGCGCCCCTGACGGACCAGTTGATTGATGGTTGGCATGAAATACGTCCCTAAACGTAAAAAACGAAAACGTGAAACCCTTCGGAAATTCCGAAAAGCCTTCTAATGTAGCAGCAAGCCCCTGAACGGGCAAGCGTTGCGAGCTTTCCCCCGTGAACACAGCCCCCCCCTTTTCCGCAGGCTCCAGCGCGAAGCACCGCCACAACCTGCAAAAGCGCGCTGCCAATGCCAGGACCGCCGCGCAAGGGCCGCCCCGCAGCGCTGGCGGTGTCCCCCTTCCCGAACGGCGCAGCCATTCGAGAGAAGGGGTGAAGGCGCAGTAGCGCCTCAGGGGGATGGCCTGGTTACTTAATCCAGAGGCGGATCGCATCCCAGGCCCGGCCCAGGATGCCCGCCTGCTCCACCCCCTCCAGCGCCAGCAGAGGCACCTCGCCCACCACCTGTTCGCCCAGCATCACCTTGAGGGAGCCGATGGGCTGGCCCTTGGTGTAGGGCGCCACCAGCGGGTCGGGGCGGGAAATCTGGGTGGTGACCTTGCCGGCGCTGCCCGCAGGCACCGCCACAACAATGGCCTCTTCCCGGCCGATTTTCAGCACACTGTCCTTGCCCTTCCAGACAGCGGGGGTGGCCACGGGCTTGCCGGCGTCGAACAGCTTGACGGCTTCGAACGCGGTGTAACCCCAGTTCAGCAGCTTCTGGCTTTCGTTCGCGCGCGCGTTTTCACTCGCAGCGCCCAGCACGATGGACAGCAGGCGGCGCTGGCCCACACCGGGGAATTCACGCTTGGACGTGGCCACCAGGCAGTAGCCCGCCGCAGCAGTGTGGCCGGTCTTGAGGCCGTCCACGGTCGGATCGCGGAACAGCAGCGAATTGCGGTTGTTGCCGTTCGATGCGGGCGTGCCGGGGTAGCTGTACTGCTTGGTGGAGTAATAGTGCATGTACTCCGGGAAGTCCTTCATCAGGCGCATGGCCAGCACGGAGAGGTCGCGCGCCGTGGTGGTGTGGCCGGGTTCGGTCAGGCCTTCGGGGTTCTTGTAGCTCGTGCCGTTCATTCCCAGGGCCTTGGCCTGGTCGTTCATGAGCTTGACGAAATTCTCGGCTGTGCCGCCCACGCCTTCGGCCAGGGCCATGGTGGCGTCGTTGCCGGACTGCACGATCATGCCCTTGATGAGGTCTTCGACCGGCACCTGCATCTTGGGGTCGATGAACATGCGCGAGCCGGGCATCTTCCAGGCGCGCACGCTCACGGGCAGCTTCTGGTCCAGCGCAATCTTCTTGGCGCGCAGCGCGTCAAACACCAGGTAGCCCGTCATGAGCTTGGTGAGCGAGGCCTGCTCCACCGGCGCGTCGATGTCCTTGGCGGCCAGCACCTGGCCCGCGGTGACATCCACCAGCATGTAGGTGCGCGCGGCGATTTCGGGGGGCTGGGGTGCCTGGGCCAGGGCGCCGAAGGCAGCCGGGGCCACCGCAGCAAAGACGGCCAGGGATCGCAACGCAGACAGGATTCGTTTCATGGGGCAATAGGGGGCTGGGGAGGCTCGGAAAAAGAGGAAAAGAAAAACGCGCAGAGAGGGGAAGAAGGTCCGGAGAGCCCGGGCCGCCCCCTCAGGCGCCCGATTGCAGGTGGCGCACCACCAGATTCTTCAAAAGCGGCAATTGTCCGTGAAAGAAATGCCCGCCCGCCGGGATCACTGTGACAGGCAGTATCTGGGGCCGCGCCCAGTCCATGACGGCAGCCAGCGGCACGGTGTCGTCCGCCTCGCCGTGCACCACCAGGGTGCGCAGGTGGGCGTCGGGCGGCACGGGGGCCACGGTGAATCGGCTGGCGGCGGTGCCGACCAGCACGGTTTTGTCCACACGGCCCGTGGGCCAGAGCGCCTCCAGCGCGTGGCTGGTGACAAAGGCGCCAAACGAAAAACCTGCCAGCGCAATGCGCTGGCCATCTGCCGCAGGCGCGACCTGCTCCACCACGGCCAGCAGGTCCTGCAACTCACCCCGGCCGTCGTCGTGCACACCCGCCGTGCCGCCCACCCCCCGGAAGTTGAAGCGCACGGCCGTGTAGCCGCACTGCACAAAGGCGCGCGCCAGGGTCTGCACCACTTTGTTGTCCATGGTGCCGCCAAACAGCGGATGGGGATGGGCAATGATGGCCACGCCCCGGGGGCTGGCACCGTCGGCCAGCGCGGCGCTGTCGCGCACGGCCTCGATGGCGCCTGCGGGGCCCGACAAGGTCAGGCGTTCGGTCTGGGCATTCACGGGATTGCTATCCTATTAATAGCTTCAAGCGCTTATCCATCAGGCGCAAGCAGCCAAAATCATTCAAAAAAGAAAAGGATGGAGCCCGTGTCAGCGGCCAAGTTCCGCTGGGGTGACCAGGCGCTCCACCACCTGGCCGTTCTTGAGGTGCGATTCGACGATCTCGTCGATGTCGGCGGCGTCCACATAGGTGTACCAGGTGCCCTCCGGGTAGACCACGGCGACGGGGCCGCCCGCGCAGCGGTCCAGGCAGCCCGCCTTGTTCACGCGCACCTTGCCGGCGCCCGCCAGCCCGGCCGCCTTGACCTGGGCCTTGCAGCGGTCAAAACCCGCCTGGGCGTTGTGGTGGGCGCAGCTGTCTTCGCCGTTGGTGCGATCGTTCAGGCAGAAGAAGATGTGGCGCTGGTAGTAGCCGGGCGCTGCGGCCGGTGCGGAGGAGGTGTCACTCATCCGGGCATTTTAAGTTTGCCCATCCCGCCGGGACACCCGCAAAAGCACATACAGCAGCGTGGCATAGGGCCAGAGCCAGCCCAGCCACTGCCCCAGGCCATAAAAGCGGATGAACCGGCCCTGCTCCCAGATCTGCAGGGTCTGAGCAAAATAAGCGCTGGTGGGCGCCTGGTTGAGCAGCGCCAGGTGCCAGGCCAGCGCCAGCAGCAGCACGGCAGCGCAGGCCCGGCGTGGCAGGGCCAGCAGCAGCAGCGCCAGCGCCAGCGCCCCCCACACACCCACGCGCACGGGCAGGCTCATCCATTCCCAGGCATGCACCGGGCCCCAGCTCAGCGCGGCCGACAGCGCCGTGAGGACCACGCCCACCACCACCACCCCCAGCGCAAACAATGCGCGCCGCCCCATCTGGCGGATCACGCAGTAGCCCAGCAGGCAGGGGATGAGCAGGCCCAGCGTGACACACAGCAGCTCGCCACTGGGCGAAAGCGGATCCAGCGCGGCCTCGCGCAGGGGCAGCCAGTCAAGAAATGGCGTGTCGGCCAGCAGCTCGATGAGCGCCGCCTCCAGCCGCTCCAGCACCTGGCCCAGGCCAAAGGGCACGGCCGCCGGGAACAGCAGCGCCAGCGGCCACAGTGCCAGCAGCACCATGCCGCCCGAAGCGTCCGAGACAAACCAGCGCGAGCGGAAGTCGCTCCAGCGGTCCAGCGCGCCCAGGCGCTCCAGCAGGGCGGCACTCAGGGCGCCCGCCAGGGTGCCGCCCATATTGAGCAGCAGGTCCAGGTTGGATGGCACCCGCCGGGGCAGGTAGATCTGCAGAAACTCCAGCGCCAGCGACAGCAGTGCGCCCGCCACCGTGGCCAATGCCACGGCCACCAGCACACGCCGCCAGCCCGAGCGCAACATGCCCAGCACCAGCAAAAAGCCCAGCGGCGCATACCCGGCCGCATTGGTGACCACGTCGAAGCCTGTCCAGTACGGCGGGGGCAGGCGGGCGAGCAGGAACACCAGCGGGTCAATGCCCTGAGCGCGCCAGCCGTCAAACGGAAAAAGGCTCGCAAAAACGATGAGCGCCGTGTAGATCAGCGCAAGCGGCCAGGCGGAGGTCTTGTGCACCAGCGTCAGCCCTGCACCATCAGAAGGGCTTGACCACCACCAGCACCACCGCCACCAGCAGCAGCAGCACAGGCACCTCGTTGAACCAGCGGAACCAGACATGGCTCTTGCGGCATGTGCCATCGCCCAGCTTGCGCAGCAGCACGGCGCAGGCATGGTGGTAACCGATCACCAGCACCACCACGGCCAGCTTGGCGTGCATCCAGCCGTTGCCCGGGCCTCGGCCGATGCCATAGCCCATCCACAGCCACACCCCCAGGGCCAGCGCGGGCACCGCCAGCAAGGTGGTAAAGCGCAGCAGCTTGCGCGCCATCAAGAGCAGCCGGTCGCGCTCGGCCACCGAGCCCGGCGCCACCATCTGCAGGTTCACGAAGATGCGTGGCAAATAGAAAAGGCCAGCAAACCAGCTGGCCACGAAGACGATGTGAAAGGCTTTGACCCAGAGCATGGGTGCAGTTTACGTTCCAGCAAGCTTTGCCACGGCCCAGGCCCGGACAAAAAAAGCCCGGCTGTCCGCCGGGCCAGGAAAGCCTGTTTTTGCATTGCTGCAATCCGAGGCCCCGCTCAGGGAGGAAAGCGGGGGGCAGCAAGCCGCCCGGCGCCAATTTAGCACCGGGCACAGCGTGTTACAAGCGGCAATACCAGGGTGGGTGTGCGAAGCACTGCGGCCCGAGACTGGCACGCGCCAAGCCAGTGCACCCGTGGATCCGGCTTCGCCGGTCCAAGGGGTGCGTCCCCCTCGGGGGAAGGCGCCGACAGGCGCCACAGGGGGGCTTCATAATCCAATGATGCACCTCCAAAGCCCCGCCCCCTTCCCCCAGAACCGCCCCCGCCGCCTGCGCCGCGATGCCTTCACCCGCCGTCTGGTGCGCGAGAACCTGGTCACCGCCGACGACCTGATCTACCCCGTGTTCGTGCACGAGGGCACCAAGCGCAGCGAGGCCGTGGCCTCCATGCCCGGCGTGGACCGTCTGAGCCTCGACCTGCTGCTGCCCGTGGCCGAAGACTGCGTGAAGCTGGGCATCCCGGTGCTGGCACTGTTCCCGGCGATTGACCCCGCGCTCAAGACGCCCGACGGCAAGGAGGCCCTGAACCCCGACGGCCTGATCCCGCGCGTGGTGCGGGCGCTGAAGAAAGAATTCCCCGACCTGGGCGTGATGACCGACGTGGCGCTGGACCCGTACACCAGCCACGGCCAGGACGGCGTGCTGGACGAGACCGGCTACATCATCAACGACGAGACGGTGGAGATCCTCACCGGCCAGGCGCTCACGCATGCCGAGGCGGGCGTGGACATTGTCGCGCCCAGCGACATGATGGACGGCCGCATCGGCGCCATCCGCGAGGCGCTGGAGGTGCAAGGCCACATCCACACCCGCATCATGGCCTACAGCGCCAAGTACGCCAGCGCCTTCTACGGCCCCTTCCGCGACGCGGTGGGCACCCGCGGCGCCCTGGGCAAGGCCGACAAGAACGTCTACCAGATGGACCCCGGCAACAGCGACGAGGCCCTGCGCGAAGTGGCCATTGACATTGCCGAAGGCGCCGACATGGTGATGGTCAAACCCGGCATGCCCTACCTGGACATCGTGCGCCGCGTGAAGGACGAGTTCAAGGTGCCCACCTTCGCCTACCAGGTCAGCGGCGAATACGCCATGATCAAGGCCGCCGCCGCCAACGGCTGGCTGGACCACGACGCCGTGATGATGGAAAGCCTGCTGGCCTTCAAGCGCGCAGGCGCCGATGGCGTGCTGACCTACTTTGCGCGCGACGTGGCCCGTAAGCTTCAAAAATAGTAGCTACCCGCGCTTACCCAGCGCGCGCAGAAGCCATTTTTTGGCAAAAATCCGGGGCCTTGTTGTTCATGCGCATCTTCCACATCCACAGCGGCAGCGTGCAGGAGCTGGCCGAGCTGCCCACACACATGCCCGCCCAGGGTTTTGTCTGGATCGCCTGCGCGCGCCCGGTGTTCCAGGCGCGGCTGGCCGAGATCCAGGCGAGCCTGCAGGCCCTGGTGGGGCTGCAGCTGGTGGACCTGCATGTGTCCGACCTGCTCAACGCCCAGCTGCCCTCGCACTACGACTACACCTCGCAGTACGACCTGCTGGTGTTCCGCCGCCTGGCCACGGCACAGGGCGACGGGGCGGCCCAGCCCCCGGCGCCAGTTCCTGCGCCTTCGCCTGTGGCCCCGGCGGAGAGCCCCGCGCGGCGCAACGGCCCACCCGTGCTGCGCCGCATCGACACCAGCCCTGTGGGTTTTGCCGTGTTCGACCAGTTGCTGCTGACCGTGCACCCCAGCGACTGCGCCGTGCGCGATGCCTATGCCACGCGGCTGCTGGCATCGGCACCCGCCGCCAGCACCAACGGCGAGGGCCGCAGCAACCCGGCGGCCGGTGCCCGCGTGCCCACCAGCCCGGCCGACCTCATGCTGCGCGTGGTCAACCAGATGGTGGACGGCTACCTGGACCTGCGCCGCGAACTCACGCGCCAGCTGGACCACTGGCAGACCGAGCTGCTCAAGCCCCGCGCGCGCTACGTCAACTGGAACTCGCTGCTCGAAGCGCGCCTGTCGCTGCACATGCTCGACGAGATCTGCGAGGACCAGCGCACCGCCGTGCAGGACTGGATCGACGCGCTGGAAACCTGGACCCTGCCCGACACCCCCGCAGGCCTGCGCGAGCTGGACCTGCTCAAGGTGCGCAGCCGCGACGTGCTGGAGCACATCGAGCGCGTGGTGCACCATGTGCGGCGGCTGGAGCAGAGCACCGAAACCGCCGTGCAGATGCACTTTTCGGTGCAGAGCAACCGCACCAACGACATCATGCGCACGCTCACCGCGCTCACCGCCGTGTTCCTGCCGCTGAACCTGATTGCGGGGATTTTTGGCATGAACTTCGACTTCATCCCGCTCATCCACAAGGCCGACGGCTTCTGGTGGGCGCTGGGGTCGATGGTGTTCATCGCGCTGGCGCTGGTGCTGGTGTTCTGGCGCAAGCGGTATTTGGCCAGAACTCGGTGACAACCCCCTGAGCGGCTGCGCCGGTTTCAATGGCTGCCAGCGAAACGGCAGCGAGGGGACGAGCCCCATACCCCAGCAATTGTCAGCTCACGGCCTGGCCACCCCGAACAACCCCGCCCCGTTGTCCCACGCAATCTTGCGCGCCACATCGGCAGGCAGGCCGCCCAGCCACTGGCGGTAGCCCTGCATCAGGCTTTCGTAGTGTTGCCAGCGCTGATTCACCCAGGTGTCCGAGCCGATCACGAAGCGCGTGGGGTACTTGAGCAGCAGCGCACGCCAGGCGGGGCACAGCTGGTTGTCGTCACACACCAGGCCGGGGCGGTACGAGAGTTCGCCCACCAGGCCGGGGTAGCGCGCCATCAGTGCGTCCACCCGCTCCACCGGCGCGCCGCCGATGCCGGTGTGTGCCCAGATCAGGCGCACCTTCTGGCCCTTCGACGGCGTGTTGGCCATGAGCAGGTCGATGGCCACATCGTCCACATGGGCCAGCACTACCAGGTCGCGCTCTTCGGCCAGGGCCATGAGCTTCTGGGCCACGGGGCCGTTGGCATTGGCGCTGTCGTACAGGTGGAATTCGCCAATGCCCCGATACGGCCCGGCCGCCGTGCCGCGCGCCAGTTCGGTCTGCACCATGGTGTAGATGCTCTCGTCGGCAAACCAGCCGGAGTAGTCGGCCCGGTTGCGGTACAGCCGCACAAAGGGCACGACGGTGACGCCTGCCTCGCGTGTCTGCGGCAGGCCCGCCAGCGTGAGCGAACCCGCGTTGGGCCGCGAATTGGCCACGATGGCGCGCACACCGCTGGCCTTCATGCGCGCGAGCACATCGGCGGGCGGATGCGGGCCGGTTTTGCCGTCCCAGGCCTCCTCGTTGTAGTGCAGGTGGGCATCGAACAAGGGGCCGGCGTAGTCGGCCGCGTGGGCGCTGGCGCCAATTGCTACCAAAAAGATAGCTATCAGCGTTTGCTGGATGCACGCCAGGGGTCCAAAAAGCTTGAATTTTTCCATGGCAACCCCCGGTAGATGCGTTGGTAGGTGGGTGTTGGTTGTATCAGGCCAAGTGCTTGTCGAAGAACGCCAGGGTGCGGTCGCGTGCGGTCATGGCCGAGGGCTCGTCGTAGCTGCCGCGCTGGTCGCAGTTGAAGCCGTGGTCGGCGGCGTAGATGTGCACCTCGGCACCCGGCTGGGCGCGGGCAAAGGCCTGCACGCTGTCCACGGGGATCCAATGGTCGCGCTCGCCAAAGTGCGCCAGCACGGGCACGCGGGGCTGGCGGGCGGCTTCGTCGGGGCTGGTCATGCCGCCGCCGTAGTAGGGCACGGCGGCCGACAGACCGTTGAGCGTACAGGCCGCGCGCCAGGTCAGCAGCCCGCCCCAGCAAAAGCCCACGATGCCCACCTTGCGGCCGCTTTGCGCGGCGGCGTAGTCGATGGCGGCCTGGATGTCGGGCATCACGCCGGGGGCGGGCAGCGCCTCCACAGCAGCCTTCAGGCCCATGCCGGCCTGCATGTCTTCACCGGTGTAGCCCAGCTCCACGCCCGGTTTCACGCGGTGGAAGGTCGAAGGCGCCACCGCCAGGTAGCCACGCGCCGCAAAGCGGTCGGCCACGGCGCGGATGTGGGAGTTCACGCCAAAAATCTCCTGCAGCACCACCACGGCGCCGCGCGGTGCGGCATCGGGCTGGGCCACCCAGGCCGGAAATACAAAACCGTCACCCGAAGTCAGATCGACAAACTGTCCCATGCTGCAATCTCCTTGATAAAAAATGCGCCGAAGTGGCGGTGTGCCTGCTGCAAACCGCTGCCCGCAGCACGCAGAACCTGTTCCAATGCGCCATTCTTGCAGGAGACCCCGATTTCATGGACAAGATCGCCTTAATCACCGGTGCCAGCCGAGGCATTGGCGCCGCTACCGCCCTGCTGGCGGCACGCCAGGGATGGGCGGTAGCGGTGAACTACCAGGGCAACCAGGCCGCCGCCGATGCGGTGGTGCAGCAGATCCGCGCCGCAGGCGGCACCGCCCTGGCCGTGCAGGCCGATGTGGCCGACGAGGCCCAGGTGCTGGCCATGTTTGCCACCATCGACGCGCAACTGGGCCGCATCACGGCACTGGTGAACAACGCGGGCGTGGTGGACACCACCCAGCGGGTGGACGAGATGAGCGTGGCGCGCCTGCGCCGCATGTTCGACATCAACGTGATCGGCAGTTTCATCTGCGCACGCGAAGCCGTGCGCCGCATGAGCGCGAAACACGGCGGAGCGGGTGGCAGCATCGTCAACGTCTCCAGCGCCGCCGCGCGGCTGGGCGCGGCCCACCAGTATGTGGACTACGCGGCGGCCAAGGGCGCCATCGACACCTTCACCGTGGGCCTGGCGCGTGAGGTGGCGGCAGAAGGCATCCGCGTGAATGCCGTGCGCCCGGGCCTCATCGAAACCGACATCCACGCCAGCGGCGGCCTGCCGGACCGCGTGCGCGACCTGGCCCACCAGGTGCCCATGTTGCGCGGCGGCACCGCCGAGGAAGTGGCCGAGGCCATCGTGTGGCTGATGTCGGATGCTTCGCCTTACACCACCATGTCATTGCTTGAAGTCTCTGGAGGACGCTGATGGACCTGAAACCTCTTATCACCCTGCTGGCCATCGTGAACCCGCTGGCCATCGTCCCGTTTTTCATCCACTACACCCAGGGCTTCTCCTACGCGCAGCGGCGCCGCACCATCCAGGTGGCCAGCTTCAGCGTGTTCTGCGTGATTGCGGCCTGTGCGCTGCTGGGCCTGCAGATTCTGGATTTTTTCAACATCTCGCTGCAGAGCTTCCAGGTGGGTGGCGGCATGCTGCTGCTCATCAGCGCGATGAACATGCTCAACGCCCAGCCCGCCGAGGCCAAGCCCAGCACCAACGAGTATGAAGAAGGGGCAGAGAAAGCCGCAGCGGGCAGCAGCATTGCCGTGGTGCCACTCACCATCCCGCTGCTCACCGGCCCGGCCAGCATGTCCACCGTGGTGATCTACGCCGACCGCGCCCAGGGCGTGTGGCAGACCGCCACGCTGGTGGGTTACGGCGTGGTCATCGCGCTGGCCACCGCCGTGTGTTTTTCGCTGGCCGACCCGATTGCACGCGTGCTGGGCAAGACCGGCATCAACGTGATGACCCGCCTGATGGGCTTGATCCTGGCCGCGCTGGCGGTGGAGGTGATGGCGGACGGGCTGGGCAAGATTTTCCCCGTACTGATCGCGCGCTGACCGTCCATGTCTGCCCGCCTGCTGCTGCTCGAAGACGACCCCGCCATTGCCCGCACCGTGGCCTACGCGCTGGAACGCGACGGGCTGCTGGTGACGCACAGCCTGCTGGTGCACGACGCGCGCCAGCAGCTGCAGCGCGCACGTTTTGACCTGCTGGTGCTGGACGTGGGCCTGCCCGACGGCAGCGGGCTGGACCTGCTGCGCGACGTGCGCAATGCGCCGCCCACAGCCGCCCTGCCCGTGCTGATGCTCAGCGCCCACGGCGAAGAGATCGACCGCGTGCTGGGCCTGGAGCTGGGCGCGGACGACTACCTCACCAAACCCTTCAGCCCGCGCGAACTGGCCGCGCGCGTGAAGGCGCTGCTGCGCCGCGCGGGTCACGGAAACGGCAACGGCCACCCGGCCGCAGCACCCGCCGCCTCACCCGCTGCACCCTTCCACGACGACGAGGCCGGCCAGCGCATCAGCCTGCGCGGCCAGGCCCTGCCACTGACCCGGCGCGAGTACCGCCTGCTGTCCCACCTGCTGCGCGGTGCAGGCCGCATCCACTCGCGCGACGCCCTGCTGGCCGCCGCCTGGGGCGACGACAGCGAAAGCACCGACCGCACGGTGGACACCCACATCAAGACCCTGCGCGCCAAGCTGCGCGAGCTGGACCCGGGGCGTGAATACATCAGCACGCACCGAGGCATGGGTTACTGCCTGGACATCTAACGCCAAATTGGCCACTACCGCCTGTCCATAAAGCGCAGACAGCTATTGTTTTTGAAGTAACACCATGCGCCTCGGCATCCGACTGCTGTTTGCCTTCTTCCTCATCAACGGCATCGCCGCGTTTTTTGTGCTGCGCGTGTTTATGGCCGAGATCAAGCCCAGCGTGCGCGAGGTGATGGAGGACATGATGGTGGACACGGCCAACATCCTGGCCGAGCTGGCCAGCGAAGACCTGGCGGCTGGGCGGCTGGCGGCGGGGGCCGACAACAGCAGCACCAGCCCGTTTGCCCAGCATGTGCGCCGCTATGCCACGCGGCCCATTGATGCGGCGATCTGGGGCTTTTCCAAGCAGTCGCTCGACTACCGCATCTATGTGACCGACACCACCGGCCGCGTGCTGTTCGACTCGGAAAACCGCGCCGTGGGCGCCGACTACTCGCGCTGGCGCGATGTGGCGCGCACGCTGCGCGGCGAGTACGGCGCACGCTCCACCCGCGATGTGGAGGACGACGACACCAGCGGCGTGATGCATGTGGCCGCGCCCATCTATGTGAACAGCCAGATCGCGGGCGTGCTGACCGTGGCCAAGCCTACGCGCACGGTGCAGCGCTTTATCGACCGGGCCGAGCGCAAGGTGTTCATGGGCGGGCTGCTGCTGCTGGCGCTGTCGGCCGCCGTGGGCGTGGCGGTGACGCTGTGGATGGTGTGGAACGTGCGCCGCCTGCGCGACTACGCCCTGAGCGTGCAGGGCCCGGCCGACGGCGAACGCCACGACCCGAACCTGCCGCCCCCCACGGCCCTGGCCGTGCCAGAGGTACCCGGCGAGCTGGGCGACCTGGCCCGCGCCATGGACCGCATGCGCGCGCGGCTGGAAGGGCGCGACTACATCGAGGGCTATGTGCGCGCGCTCACGCACGAGCTCAAAAGCCCCGTGGCCGCCATCCGGGGCGCGGGCGAGCTGCTGCAGGACGAGCTGCCCACCGCCGACCGCGCCGAGTTTGCGACCCAGGTGGTGCAGCAAAGCGAGCGCCTGCAGCGCATCATCGACCGGCTGCTGGAGCTGTCCAAGCTGGAGCAGCGCCAGCACGCCGAAGGCCGCGCGCCCGTGGCGCTGCACGACTGCGCCGAGGCCGCCATTGCCCAGACCCGCGCCCGCGCGGGCCAACGTGGCATCACCCTGGCGCTGCAAGGGCACGGCACCAGCGGCCCGTGGGAGGCCGAACTGGTGACGCTGGCGCTGACCAACCTGCTGGACAACGCCATCGACTTTGCGCCCGCAGGCAGCACGGTGCGGGTGGAACTGGACGGCGCCGCGGTGGCCGTGCAGGACAGTGGCCCCGGTGTGCCCGACTACGCACTGCCGCGCCTGGGCGAGCGCTTTTTCACCACCGCACGGCCGGGCGGCGAGCGCAGTGGATCAGGGCTGGGGCTGGCGATTGTGCGGCGGGTGATGACCCTGCACGGGGGCCGCATGGTGGCGCGCAACACGCCGCCGGGGTTCCGGGTCGTGCTGGAGTTCGAATCGGCGGGATGAGCGGGATGAGCTGGCGACCAGCGTTCAATCGGAAATTTCTCCTCCCGGCTCCCAGCGCCAGGCCCCCTGCAGCATTGTGGGCCGCTCGCGGCTGAGCTGCCAGATTTGCTTGCGCACCAGGGTTTCCTCAGGGCTTTTGCAACGCGCCTCAATGCGGACATGGATGATCCGGTAGCCCGCATGGTCGGGCTGGCGCTTGGCCGCATGGATCTTGGCCAACTCGCACTTCGCGTTGCGGTACTCCATCTGGAAGCGCTCGCGCACGGCGTCATCGTCGGGGTAAGCCGGCGTTCCGCACGCTGCCAGGAGCAGCAACGGGAGCAGGCTGCCCACGGTCCGGCCAAGCCGGTTGTCAGGTCGATATGACATGGCGATCCCCCTCTTCTGCCCCCATGCTACCCGCCCGAAGCAGGGCGACTTCACACTGACCTCACAAACTTCATAGCGCCCTCACAGCGCGCCACAACACTGCCCCCACAACATTCACTTGTGGAGGATCTTTTGCTCAAACACCCCTTGTTCACCAAACTGGCGGCGCTGGCCGCCATCACCGTGCTGCTGCTTTTTGGCCTCGGGCTGATCGAAGATGTGGTGCGCGACCGGCTGCGCTACCGCAGCATCACCGCACAAAGCGTGGCCGAGAGCCTGGCCGGGCCACAGACGCTGATGGGCCCCATGATCCACAGCGCCTGCGTGGAGAGCTGGGAGGTGGAGACCGGCAAGGGCGATGAGCGCCGCATGGTGGAGCAGCGCCGCGAGTTCTTGCTCACGGCCATGCCCGAGCAGCTCAAGCTCAGCTCCGGCGCCGCGATGGAAGAGCGGGCGCGCGGCCTGCACAAGGTGAACACCTACAACCTCAAGGCTCATGTGACGGCGCAATGGGGGCCGCTGACCAGTCTGCTGCCACAAACCACCATGAAGAATTCGCGCATGGTGTGTGGTGCCCCCGTGGTGATGATGGCGGTGGGCGATGCGCGCGGCATTCGCACCGCGCAGCTCACGCTGGGCAACCAGGCCATGGCCCTCAAGCCCGGCACCTTCCACCCTACGTACAGCCGGGGCCTGCACGCGATGCTGCCGGAGTCTGTGCGTGGCAAGGCCGACGGCCTGACAGCCACGCTGGACCTGGAGCTGGTGGGAACGGAACGCCTGGGCATCGTCCCGCTGGGCGGCAACACCGAGGTGCTGATGACCAGCAGCTGGCCGCACCCTTCGTTTGCCGGGCGCTTTCTGCCGTCGGAGCGTGAGGTCAAGAAGACCGGCTTCTCGGCCCAGTGGCGCCTGTCGTCGCTGGCCACCACGGCGCAGGCCGACGTGGCCAGCGGCAAACGCGTGTGCCTGGCAGGCGCAGAGGACGGCATCGGCCATACCCCCGGCAGCAACGCGGGCGACTGCGCCGACAGCTTCAGCGTGGCCTTCATCGACCCGGTGAATCCCTATTCCCTCTCGGACCGCGCCACCAAGTACGGCGTGTTGTTCATTGCCCTCACCTTCGTGGCCGTGGGCCTGTTCGAGCTGATGAAAAAGCTGCGCGTGCACCCGGTGCAGTACCTGCTGGTGGGCAGCGCGCTGTGCAGCTTCTTCCTGCTGCTGGTGAGCCTGTCGGAGCACCTGCCGTTTGGCATTTCGTACGCGGTGGCCGCCACGGCCTGTGTGCTGCTGCTGGCCTATTACGCCAGCCACATGCTGGGCAGCCTGGCGCGGGGCATTCCGTTGGGGGCGGGCATTGCGCTGCTCTATGGCCTGCTGTATGTGCTGCTGCAGCTGGAGCAGACGGCGCTGGTGGTGGGCGCGATTGCACTCTTCCTGGTGCTGGCGGCGGTGATGGTGCTGACGCGCAAGGTGAACTGGTATGGGCTGTCGCAGAGCGGTGGCACGCCGGGCCGCCCCATGCCGCCCAAGCCACCGTCCACACCACCCACCTCGCCCATGCCACCCACACCAGCCGCGCCCACCGCACCGGCCCGCCCTGTCACCCCAAGCGCGGAGGCCGCATGACACCCGGAGCCCTGGGCCCGCAGCACGGCATCCCACCAGCCCTTCGCACCTGGGCCGCACACCTGGCCCAGGGCCCAGGGGGCGCAGGCCCCCTCACCCCGGCGGCATTGGCGACGACGCTGACGGCGGCCGAGGCCGCCCGCGTGCAGCGCCACCGCGACCAGCTGATGAGCGCGCTGCGCGCCCGGGACCGGGTGGCGCTGGTCAGCGCGAAGCAGCAGGTGCTGGAGGCAGCCTTCTGCCCCCACGAAGTGCCGGGCACGGCCGGTGCAGCCGCAGCGCCGTCGCCCGCCCTGCGCCGCGCGCTGCGCGATCTGTCGTGGCGCATGGCGGCGCTGTTGCTGCCACGTAGCCCTGGTTGCTGAAAGGCTGGAGGTCGTTTGCCCGCGCCCGCGTGGCAGAGCCCGGCATGCCCGCCTGGACATGCCGGGCTTTTACATGCCTCGGAACCTCAAAAACAATGATCAAAAAGAGGCTTTTCGCTTGCCCATCAAGCGGAAATAGCTATCAATAAATGAGCAAACTATTCCTCTACACCACCACCGTGCGGCTGCGGCCCTCGCGTTTGGCGGTGTACAGCGCGGAATCGAGCAGGCGCAGGGTCACGTCGAGCGGGCGCAACGGGTCAAACAGCGTCAGCCCCATGCTGACCGACAGCTGCTGCGGGGGCTCGATGCCGGGCAGGGGCTGCTGGGCGAGCGCAACATGCACACGCTGCGCCACGGCCTGGGCTTGCTCCACCCCGGTGGCGGGCAGCAGGGCCAGAAACTCCTCGCCGCCCCACCGCCCCACCACATCGGCGGCCCGGAACACACTGCGGCACAGGTCGGCAAACAGCTGCAGCGCCTGGTCCCCCACATGGTGGCCATGCACGTCGTTGATGCGCTTGAAGTGGTCCAGGTCCATCATCAACAGGCAGGCGGGTTCATTGCCCCGCTGCAGCAGGGCCTGCTCCTGCCGCAGGCGTTCGGTGAATGACCGTCGGTTGGCCAGCCCGGTCAGCACATCGGTGTGGGCCAGCACAGCCATCTGCTGGCGGGCGGCGTCCAGCTCGGCCAGCATCTGGCCCTGGCGGTCGTTGGCGCGGTGCAGTTCCAGCAGCCGGACTACCTGGCGCGCCAGGGCGCTGAGCAGCTCCTGCGCACGCGGCGACAGCTGGCGCGGCCGGTGGTCCAGCACGCACAGGGTGCCCAGGGCGTAGCCATCGGGCGTGATCAGGGGGGCGCCCGCATAAAAGCGCAGCGGGTGTTTCTGGGTGACGATGCCGTAGTGCGCAAACCGCACGTCCTGGGCCAGGTCGGGCACGATGAACACGTTCGGCTGCCGGAGGGCGTAGCGGCACACGGACTGATCGAGCGGCGTCTCCCGATTGGGCAACCCTTGCGCCGACTTGAACCACTGGCGGTCGCGGTCCACAAAACTCACCAGGGCCACGGGCGCCTCGCACACATGGCCCGCAATGTCGGCCAGCTCGTCGTAGGCGGGCTCCATGGGGGTGTCGAGAATCCCGTAGCGCTGCAGGGCCTGCAGGCGCTCGGTGTCATCGACCAGGGCTTCGAGGGAAGAGGTTGCGGCCATGGAGCACAGCGGCCATGCCGCCCACACTTGCCTAAAGAAAAGGCAGCATGCCACACAAGCGGTGCCCGCGCACGGGTAAAAGCACGCTTGCGGCCGCGCAACGCACATCCTTCATTCGCACAGTCGCGCTGCGCGAAGGCCCTCGCAAGCCGGAGACTTCAGGCCACTGCGGCCTGCCGCGCGTTGTCTGTGCTGTCCGCCACAGGCTCATCACCCGCGTCCGAGCAGGTGGCGCCACCGCAGCCGTGGATCAGCTCACCGGGCAGCGCCTGCGGTGCGTGCACCACGCCGGTGGCGGGGTCAAACCCGACACGGCGCAGGTGCAGGGCCAGCGCCGCGTCCATGCTCTGCGCATGCTGGGGGAACCACAGGGCCAGCTCGCTGGCCATCACGCGCAGCACCTGCAGGTCGCCCTGCGCGGCCCGTGCGGCGCCTTCGCGCATCACCTGCAGCACCACGCGGTGCTGCATGCTGTGGCAGTTGCCCGAGGCAAACCGGGTGGAGGCCATCCAGGCGTCTTCCTGGCCAAAGTGCTGCTCAGTGTGCTCCACCAGCGCCTGCCAGGCCGGCTGCAGTTGCGCGTCGTCCGCCTGCGCCACAACCGCCAGCAGATCGACGAACTCCCGGTGGGTGTCGTCCATCAGGGGCAGGTCCAGGTTCAGCGCGTCCGACCATTCGAGTTGGGCCATGGGTATCAATCCCTCTGCCGTCCGGCAGCAAAACAATGGGAACAATGGAAAGCCCAGCTTAGAAGCCGCCCTGGCACCGCGTATTGATGCAGGTCAGGCAAATCCCGCCTGCACACGGAAAAAGCCCCGCCAGAGCGGGGCGTTGTAGAAAAACTGCACGGTGGCAGTGATCAGCTCTTGCCGTACATGCGCTTGATGTCGTCCACACAGGCCGACTTGGCGTTGCCCGACAACGCATCGCAGCGCTCCTTGGCCGCCTGGTAGTTGGCGTCGTTCTTCTCGGCGTTGGCGTCCTTGCGGGCCTCCGCCACGTCGGCCGCCTTCTCGGCCGGATTGTCTGCGGGCTTGGCCTGCACAGCAGCCACCTTGGCGTCCGCCTTGGCCTTCACGCGGGCGGCCTTGGCGTCTTTTTCGCAGACGTCCTTTTCATTGCCCTTGAGGTCGTCGCATTTTTCCTTGGCGACTTCGTAGGCAGCGTCAGCGCGCGCTTCGGCTACCTTTTGCGTGTTTCTAGGGCTGGGTTTGTACTGGGCTTCCAGTTCGGCCTGGGCAACCTTTTCCTTGCCCTTGGCTTCCTTCTGGCAGATGTCCTTGGCGTTGGCGGTCAAGGCATCGCATTTTTCCTTGTCGGCCTTGTAGGTCGCTTCAATGCTGTCCTTGGCGGCCCTGTGCTCGGCCGGTGTCATGGCAAAGGCGGATGTCGCTACCAGACCGGCAGCCACGGCGGCGATCAGCGTGCGTGCGGATGGGATTGGCATGGGGTTCTCCTCGGCATCGGGGGTAGACAGTGCAGTGCGCGTGCAGCAGGGCATGCCTGCTGCTCCTGCGGCGGCGATGGGCGGGCCGCACAACCCGGGTTGTGCAGCCCCGCCCGTCAATCGTTGAAGCGGAAGTCCGGGTGGCGTTCCTGCCATTCCTTGAGCTGCTTTTCGGCCGCTTCGCGGGCCAGACCCTGGCGCTCCTGCAGCTTGCCCAGGAACTGCTCACGCTTGCCGTCGATGACATCCAGGTCATCGTTGGTGAGCTTGCCCCACTGCTCGATCAGCTTGCCCTTGAACTGCTTCCAATTGCCCTTGATGGTGTCTTCATTCATGGTTGCATCCTTCAAAAACCTCGCCCTGGCCATCCACCCGGAATGCGTGGAAACACTGCGTGGGGCGATGGGTTCACTGTAAAAACGAATCAGTCAGCGGGCCGTAGTCCATGCCAAGCGGTGTGCGTGGGCCCAGGCCTACGGGGTTGACGGACGGGGCCGACGGGCGCCGCACAGAGCCCCAGAACACGTGGTGGCGGGGCTGCGTCTGCGCACAAAGTGTTGCAATCGCCCATCATCTGCAAGGGTGACGGACTGCCTCCTCCTGAGGGCCGTTTCCCCTGGTAACACTTGCACCACCGAGCAACGCGCCTGGTGTGATTTAGTCACGGCTGCGCACTTTGGACCGCGCAAGACTCCACACAGGCATTCATGAAAAATACGCACGAGGGACCTCTGGCCACGCAGGGCGCAGAGGCAGTAGAGGAAAAACCCGTCTCCACCGAGCAACAAGACACTGCCAGCAGAAGCCCTGCCCCGCTGCTGGCCACGCTTTTTGCCTCAACTGCCCTTGCAGCATGCGGAGGCGGAGACGGCGGAGGCCAATCCCCCGTCTACACGCCCGTGACACTGCCGCCCGCTGCGGGAACACCGTCCCCCGGCGTCATGCCCCCCCCGGCACCATCTCCCACACCCGCCCCTGCGCCAAGTCAAGGCCCCGCGCCTTCTCCAGCGCCGGGGCCTTCCCCTGCACCCAGCGCTCCTCCAGGCAACTACGCCTACCCCGCAGCCACCACCGACCAGGAAGCCGCGCGCTTCCTGCTGCAAGCGCAGTTCTCCGCCTCCACGGCCGAGATTGCAGCCCTGCGCTCCACCACCTATGCCGACTGGCTCAGCAGCCAGTTCAGCGGCCCCACCAGCCAGACAGGCTGGGACTGGCTGAACCAGCGTGGCTACGCGGCCATCAGCGACAGCACGGCCTACTACGACAACTCCTACCCGGCGGACTACATGATCTGGAAGCAGCTCATGACCTCCCCCGACGGCCTGCGCAAGCGGGTGGCCCTGGCGCTGTCCGAAATCTGCGTGGTCTCGCTCACCGGGGTGGACATCACCTGGCGCTGCCATGCCATGGCCTGGTACTGGGACCAGCTGGTCAGCAACGCGTTTGGCAACTACCGCTCTGTGCTGGAAAACGTCACGCTGAACGCGGCCATGGGCTACTACCTCAACACCCGGGGCAACCAGAAGGAAAACGCGGCCACCGGCCGCCAGCCGGACGAGAACTACGCCCGCGAAATCATGCAGCTGATGTCCATTGGGCTGGTGGCACTCAACCCTGATGGGACGATCAAGAAGGATGGCGCGGGCAAACCCATCGACAGCTACACGATGGACGATGTGACCAACCTTGCTCGGGTGTTCACCGGCTACGACTACGACCAGACGCAGAACGTACCCACCACGGTGCCAGGCACCTCGCGGGTGGTGTCCAACACCACCTTTGCACGCCTGCCCATGGCGCTCAATGCATCGCGCCACTCCACTCTGGCGGCCACCTTCCTCGGCACCACGGTGCCCGCCAACACGCCCGGGGCGGCGGCGCTCCAGATGGCGCTGGACACCCTGTTCAACCACCCCAACGTGGGTCCGTTCATCGGCAAGCAGCTCATCCAGCGCCTGGTGACCAGCAACCCCTCGCCCGCCTATGTGGCGCGCGTGACGGCGGCCTTCAACAACAACGGGGCGGGGGTGCGGGGTGACCTGCGCGCCGTGGTCCAGGCCATCCTGCTGGACGACGAAGCCCGCTCGCCCGCCGGCCTCAGCCAGCCTGGTTTCGGCAAGCTGCGCGAGCCCATGCTGCGCTTCGTGCAGTGGGGTCGCACCTTCGGGCTGAACTCGGCCCAGGGCAGCTGGAAAATCGGCGACCTGACCGACCCTGGCTCCCGCCTGGGGCAAAGCCCGCTGCGCTCGCCCTCGGTGTTCAACTTCTTCCGCCCGGGGTATGTCCCCCCGTCCACCGCGCTGGCGGCCACCGGGGCCGTAGCGCCCGAGTTCCAGCTGGTCAACGAAAGCAGCGTGGGCGGCTACCTCAATTACATGCAAGGCGTGATCCGCAATGGCATTTTTGTGACCGCACCCGACCAGCCCAACAGTGGCAGCAACGCCAACAACGGCTACGACATCAAGGCCACCTACGCCAACGAACTGGCCATCGTGGCCGATGCCGATGCCCTGGTCGCACGCATCAACCTGCTGATGTGTGCAGGCCAGCTCTCGGCGGCCACGGTCAAGCTCATCTCCGATGCACTGAAGGCCACGGCCGTCACCGCCACCAGTTCGGACAACGCCAAGCTGGACCGCGTGGCGGCCGCCGTCTTCCTGGTGATGGCCTCGGCCGAGTACCTCATTCAAAAGTAAGCCCCGTCCACTCCGCCGACAGAACCCAAGAAGCCCAGCCATGCACCTGCTTCAACCCGAACTCCACACGCGCCGCGCCTTCCTGCGCCGCTCCACCCAACTGGGCCTGGCAGGCACCGCCCTGCCCTTTGCCCTGAACCTGGCCGCCATGGGCGAGGCCGCCGCCTTCACTGCCACCGACTACAAGGCCCTGGTCTGCGTCTTCCTGTATGGCGGCAACGACTACGCCAACACCGTGGTCACCTACGACGACGACAGCTACAACCGCTACAACACCATCCGGGGTGGCGGCTCGGGCCAGACAGCGGGGGGCATCGCGCTGGCCAAAGCCGACCTGACCCCCACGCTGCTCACGCCCACCACCGCCCTGCCCGGAGGCCGCCAGTACGCGCTGCACCCGGCCATGACGGGGCTCGCAGGCCTGTTCAACAGCGGCAAGGCGGCGGTGCAGCTCAACGTGGGCCCGCTGATCGTGCCGCTGACCCGCACCCAGTACAACAGCGCCGACCGCACCACCTACCCCATCCCGCCCAAGCTGTTTTCGCACAACGACCAGCAATCGGTGTGGCAGTCGTCGTCGCCCGAAGGCTCCACCGTGGGCTGGGGCGGCAACATCGGTGACCTGGCGCTGTCGTCCAATGGCAACTCGCTGTTCACCTGCATCTCGGTCACGGGCAATGCAGTGTTCCTGTCGGGCGACTCGGCCCTGCAATACCAGGTCAGCACCAACGGCGCAGTGGCCATCAATGGCGTAAAAAACAATGTCTACGGCTCCTCGGCTGTGCGCGCCGCCCTCACTTCGCTCATCCAGCAAGGCAGCACGCAGACGCTGGAGAACGAGTACACCCGGGTCACCACCCGCGCCGTCGCGGCCGAAAGCCAGATCACCAACGGCCTGTCCGCCGTCACGCTGGCCACCCCCTTCCCCAGCAACAACTCGCTGGCCAACCAGATGAAGATGGTGGCGCGCCTCATCGGGGCACGCTCGGCGCTGGGCAGCAAGCGCCAGGTGTTCTTGGTGTCGCTGGGCGGCTTCGACCTGCACGACAACCTGATCTCGCAACAACCCGTGCTGATGCAGCGCGTGAGCGAGGCCATGACCGCGTTCTACGACGCCACCGTCGAGCTGGGCGTGGCCGACAAGGTCACCGCCTTTACGGCCTCGGACTTCGGCCGCACGCTCAGCTCCAACGGCGACGGATCGGACCACGGCTGGGGTGGCCACCACCTCATGGTGGGCGGCGCCGTCAAGGGCAAGGCGTTCTACGGCAAGGCGCCCCCGGTGAGCATCACCAACAACACGGGCGACCCCAACGACCAGTGGCATGTGGGCCAGGGCCGCCTGCTGCCCAGCACCTCGGTGGACCAGTACGCCGCCACACTGGCCAGCTGGTTTGGCGTGAGCAACAGCGAACTCGCGGGCGTGCTGCCCAACCTGAGCCACTTTGGCGGGGCCGATTACCCCACCAACCTGGGCTTCATGGCCTGAATGGCCTGAGCGCAGGGCACGCTGGAGCGTGCCCTGCCTCCCCAACGCCCCGACCCCCACCTCTGCGGCGGAGCGGGCGCAGCAGCCCCAATAATGGCGGCATGACAACGCCTTCCATCCCCACAGGACACACCCCGCAACGCCCCCGCATCGTCATCATCGGCTGCGGCTTTGGCGGCCTCGAAGCGGCCCGGGCACTGCAGGGTGCGGCGGTGGACGTGACCCTGGTGGACAAGACCAACCACCACCTTTTCCAGCCCCTGCTCTACCAGGTGGCCACGGCCGGGCTGTCGGCCCCGGCGATTGCGGCGCCCATCCGCCACCTGTTTCGCCGCCAGTCCAATGTGACCACCTTGCTGGGCGAGGTCACATGCATCGATGTGGCCCGGCGCGACGTGCACCTCGCGGACGGGAGCCACCTCCCCTACGACCACCTCATCGTCGCCGCAGGCGCCACCCACAGCTACTTCGGCCGCGACGACTGGGCGGCCTACGCCCCCGGCCTCAAGACCCTGGACGACGCGTTCGAGATCCGCCGCCGCGTGCTGCTGGCCTTCGAAGCCGCCGAGAAAGAGCCCGACCCGGCGCGCCGCGCAGACTGGCTCAACTTTGTGGTCGTGGGCGCAGGCCCCACGGGCGTGGAGATGGCGGGCACCTTGGCCGAGATCGCGCGCCACACGCTGCCCGGCGAGTTCCGCCACATCGATCCGGCCAGCGCAAAAATCATCCTGCTCGAAGGCGGCGCCCGTGTGCTGCAGGCCATGCCCGAGGCTCTGAGCCAGCGCGCCAAGGAACAGCTCGAGAAACTGGGCGTGGACGTGCGCCTGAACGCCCGCGTGACGGCCATCGACGCGCAGGGTTTGAGGGTCGAATCGGCCTCTCCCGCGCAACCATCAAACCCCAACAGCTATCAAATAAATAGCAAATGCATTGTCTGGGCGGCGGGTGTGGCCGCCTCCCCCTTGGGCCGCCACCTGGCCGAGGCCACCGGCGCCACCACCGACCGCGCAGGCCGCGTGGTGGTTGCGCCCGACCTGGCCCTGCCCGGCCACCCCGAGATCAGCGTGATCGGCGACCTGGCTGCTGCCAAAAGCCACAGGCCCGGCCACGAACCCACCCCCGTGCCCGGCGTATCGCCCGGCGCCAAGCAGATGGGCCGCGCAACGGCCGCCAACATCCTGCGCCGACTGGCCGGGCAGCCCACCCAGCCGTTTCGTTACCGCGACTACGGCAACCTGGCCACCATCGGCCGCAACTCGGCCGTGGTGGACCTCACCTCGCCCGCCGGGCCGGTGCGGTTTTCAGGCTACTTTGCCTGGCTGTTCTGGCTGTTTGCGCACGTGTATTTCCTCATCGGCTTTCGCAACCGCCTGGTGGTGCTGCTGGACTGGGCCTGGGCGTACTGGAGCTTTGCGCGCTATGCACGGGTGGTGACGGGGATCGAGGGGGGACCGCACCAGCCTCCCGCCCCCTCTTCGGCAAAGCCGCCCGGCTGAGCCCCCGACCTACCGCCCCACCTGCTCCACCCACTCCGCCAGCTCCTGCGCCACACGGCCCGAGGCCTCGGCCAGTGCCGCCACACCACCCGCCGCATCCGCAGAGCGTGCGGGCTGCTGGGCGATGAACACGCGCTGGCCGCGCAGGGATTCGCCTGCCGGGGTCAGTTCGACCACGGTGGCGCGCAGGCGCACCACGCCGCTGCTCTCGGTGGGGCGGGCGAACAGGTGGCTGAATTCCTCCAGCTCCACGCGCAGCACCAGCGGCAGCTTGCCGCCCTGGGCCGGGTCGCGGGCCTGGGCGGCGCCGTCGTCGGCTTTCAGGATGGCGCGGCGCTGGCCCAGCTGTTCGCGCAGGCGCTGCTGCACCAGCTGGGCGGGCGGCTGGCTCCAGCGGGCCTGGCTGTAGGGGCGCAGCTGCTGGCCGTCGGCATAGGCCAGGCGGTAGAGCACGGCGTTGCTGCCCTCGGGCAGGCCGGTGGCCTCCACGTCGGCCAGGGCCAGCGGCGGCAAGGGCGCACGGCGGTCGGTGGGCGCCGGGGCCACGGCGCCGGGACCAAAGTCGTACAGCGCCGGGCGCGCGGGTGGGGCGGGCAGGGCCGAGCAGCCCGCCAGAATCAAGCAAAAAATGCCGCTTACGCCTGCTGCATATGACCTTTTAGCTATATTTTTCATAGTACCCATCCATTTCTCAGTGACCCATGCCACGCCCGCCTCGCCGTCATCGCGCGCAACGGGCGCGGCACATCCCAGTGCACCCGTGGAACTGGCTTCGCCAGGCCACCGGGTGCGTCCCCCTCCCGAAGGAAAGGGGCTGAGGGCCGCGGCTCCAAGTCTGCCTGCGCAGGCTTGGACGGCCCCGAAGGGTTGCCTCCTCTGGTGGCTGCACGGAGGCTCCGCAGGCGACTCAGGGGGTGCTTCATCTCAAGGCGCAAACCCGGCCTCGCCCGGGCCGGGCGGGACACGGCCCGAGCCGTAGATGAACAGCTGCGGGTTGTCAGTGATGCCCCCGGCCGCGCGCCCCAGCTGGCGGGCGGCGCGCGAGGTGTCGTCGGCGGCTCGGTTCACGCGGGGCAGCGTGGTGTTGCTGAACTGGTCGGCCGCGCGGGCGAGCGACTGGGTGCCGAGGGTGATCTGGTCGATGGCGCCGCCTTCGGCGTTGAGGCGCTGGGTGGTCTTGCCCAGATCTGCCGCCAGGGCCGACACCCCGGCGCCCGCCTGCTGCAGTGACTGCAGGGTCTGGCGCGCGTCGCTGGCCAGAGGCGGCAGCGCGGCCAGGGCCGGGTCCAGGCGCTGGGTCACAGTGGCATCCAGCCGCTGAGTCAGGGTGTTGACGCTGCCCGCAGCCTGGCCAATGTTCGACAGCGCCTCCGTGAGTTTTTGCTGGTTGCCATCACCCAGCAGCTGGTTGATGCGGCGCGTGGCCTCTTCCACCTGAGTGAGGATGGCGGGGGCCTGCTCGGCCAGCTTGCCAAAGGGCGAGGGCTTGAGTGGCAGGCGCGGCAGGCCGCTGGGGCCAGGGGGCAGTTCGGGGTAGGGCTTTTCGGCGTCGTCGAGCAGGACATGGGCCAGCCCCGTGACGCCCTGGTAGCCCAGCACCGCAAAGGTGGTGGGGCTGATGGGCGCCTGCTCGTTGACGGCGATGCGGATCAGCACATTGCCGGTGACCTGCGGGTCAAAGCCGATGCGGGTGACCTTGCCCACGGCCACGCCTTTGTAGCGCACGGCGGCCTGGGGCTGCAGGCCGCTCACGCCGTCGCGGGTGGAGAGTTCGTACTGCTCGTAGTTGGCGTTGTCGCGGGTGAGCCAGACGGCCAGGCCCGCCAGCATGGCGGCCACCACCAGCACAAAGATGCCGGCAGCGAGGGCGTGGGATTTGTTTTCCATCAGCGGGGTTCCTTTGCGGGCGTGGGCGCGACGGCGGGCTCCACGGATTGCACCGGGGCCATGGCACGCTGGCCACGTTCGCCCAGGAAGAAATGTTCGATGAACGGGTGCCTGAAATGCGCCACCTCGTGGGGCGGGCCGGTGACGATGACCTTTTTATCGGCCAGCACGGCCACGCGAGTGCTGAGCGCAAACAGCGTATCCAGGTCGTGCGTGACCATCACCACCGTCAGCCCCAATGCCGCGCGCAGCTCGCGCAGCAGGGCACAGAAATCGTCGGAGCTGCTCGGGTCGAGCCCCGCCGTGGGCTCGTCGAGCAACAGCAGCGGCGGGTCCATGATGAGCGCGCGCGCCAGCGACACGCGCTTGACCATGCCGCCCGACAGGTCGGCCGGCATGCGCGTGGCGTGCTCGGGCTTGAGGCCGACCATCTGCAGCTTGACCAGGGCGGCATCGCGCACCAGCTCATCGGGCAAGGTGCCCTGCTCGCGCAGCGCAAAGGCCACGTTGTCGAGCACGTTGAAGGCAGAGAACAGCGCGCCATGCTGGAACAGCATGCCCACCCGGCTGGCCGCGCCCTCGCGCCCCATCTCCGACGCGGGGCGGCCCAGCACCGTGACGCTGCCGCGCGCAGGCCGGGCCAGGCCCAGGATCTGGCGCAGCAGCACCGTCTTGCCCGTGCCCGAGCCCCCCACCAGCGACAGCATCTCTCCACGCTGCACGCTGAAGTTCAGGTCCTGGTGCACGGTGAAGGTTTCGCTGCCCTTGCCAAACTGCGACCACAGGCCACGCACGTCCACAATGGGCGGCTCGTGCGCGGCGACGGGGATGTGCTCGGGAAGCGCGGTACGGGCCGTCATCATCAGATACCAATGTTTTTGAAGGCGACCGCAAACAGTGCGTCCACGATGATCACCATGGTGATGGACGACACCACCGAGGCCGTCGTGCCCTCGCCCAGGCTTTGTGTATTGGGCTTGACGCGCAGGCCCCAGTGGCAGCCGATGAGGGCGATGAACGCCCCAAACACCACCGACTTGGCCATGGCCAGCCCGAGGTTGCCCACCTTCACGGCGGCGGGCAGTGCCTGCACAAAGTACGACGGCGAGATATCCATGGCAATGTCGGCCGCCAGCATGCCGCCCGCCAGCGCGGCCAGCGTGGTCCACACGCTGATGAGCGGCATGGCCAGCGCCAGCGCCAGCGTGCGTGGCATCACCAGCCGGAAACCGTGCGGGATGCCCATCACGCGCATGGCGTCCAGCTCTTCGGTCACGCGCATCACGCCGATCTGGGCCGTGATGGCCGAGCCCGAACGCCCTGCCACCAGGATGGCAGCGAGCATTGGGCCCAGCTCGCGGATCAGCGAAATGCCCAGGATGTTGACGATGAAGGACTCGGCACCAAACTGCCGCAGCTGCAAGCTCATGAGGTAGGCCAGCACCACACCGATCAAAAAACCCACCAGCGCCGTGATGGGCAGCGCCGTGGCGCCCATGCGGTACAGGTGGCCGGACACATCGCGCCACGGCCCCTTGCGCGGGGCGCGCGCCAGGCGCACGAGGTCCAGCACCAGCTGGCCCACCATCTCCAGCAGGTGGCGGGCATGGTCCACACCATGCAGCACCAGCACGCCCAGGTGGTCGATCTGGTCTCCCAGGCGCCAGGGCTCGGGCGGGGGGGCCATGCAGGTGAACTGCGCCACGCGCGACAGCATGGTGCGCTGGCCCTCGGTGCAGGCCAGCTGTGCGGGCCAGGCGTGCTGCCAGTGGTTCCACAGCAGCTGCGCGCCCACATGGTCCAGCCACTGCAGCTCCCGCAGGTCCCAGCCCAGGGCAGGCTCTGCAGGGCAGCCGCGCAACTGCTCGGACACGGCCTCCCACTGCGACTCGGAACCCAGCTCGGCCGCGCCCCAGCGCCCGCGCAGCTGCGCACATGGCCCCTGGGGCGTCTCGGTGCGAACAATGCGGGGGGTGTGGTCGGTCATGGGCCGGGCTGCGCAAGCAGCCAGAGGTAGGTGACAGTCAAGAAGCAGCAAGGAAGAGGGTGCATGGTAGCGGACCCCACCCTGCCCGCCCCACCGGGCAAGCGGGCGCCAAGCACAGGCCAGCCCCGATGGCATGTAATTATTATCAAAACAGGGCCCAGCGCGCTACCAGCAAACCCCAACAGCTACCAAATATGTAGCAACCCGCACACACCCTATCGACAGGGCTTGGGCGATCCGCACAATGGCCCACCGTTACAACCCCCTCATTGCCCGCCCCTTCACCCATGAGCGACACCACGTTTGACACCATCATCATCGGCGGGGGCACGGCCGGTGCCCTGCTCGCCAACCGCCTGAGCGCCGACGGCCGCCACCGCGTGCTGCTGATCGAGGCGGGCCGCAAGGACGACTACCACTGGATCCACATCCCCGTGGGCTACCTGTACTGCATCGGCAACCCGCGCACCGACTGGCTCTACAACACCGAACCCGACGCGGGCCTGAACGGCCGCACCCTGCGCTACCCGCGCGGCAAGACGCTGGGCGGCTGCAGCAGCATCAACGGCATGATCTACATGCGCGGCCAGGCGCGCGACTACGACCAGTGGGCCGAGCTGACCGGCGACGCCAGCTGGCGCTGGGACAACGCCCTGCCCTACTTCCGCCGCCACGAAGACCACTGGCGCCTGGACCAGCCCGGGGGTGTGAACGAAAATTTCAAACGCCTGCACGGCAACAAGGCCACCGGCAGCACCGGCGAGTGGCGGGTGGAAAAACAGCGCCTGCGCTGGGACGTGCTCGACGCCTTTGCCCACGCCGCGCAGCAGGCCGGCATCCCCGCCACCGACGACTTCAACAGTGGCAGCAACGAAGGCGTGGGCTACTTCGAGGTCAACCAGAAGAGCGGCTGGCGCTGGAACACCGCCAAGGCCTTTTTGCGGCCCACCTGCTATGGCCGCCCCAACTTCGAGATGTGGACCAGTGCACAGGCCTCCAAGCTCATACTCGAAACCCAGCCCGACGGCAGCCAGCGCTGCACCGGTGTGCTGGTGTGGGACGGCCAGGAGATGGTCACCGCCCGCGCCACGGGCGAGGTGATCCTGAGCGCGGGCGCGGTCAACTCGCCCCAGCTGCTGCAGCTGTCGGGCATCGGACCCGCCGCATTGCTGCGCCAGCACGGCGTGGAGGTGAAGGTGGACCTGCCCGGCGTGGGTGCCAACCTGCAAGACCACCTGCAGATCCGCGCAGTGTTCAAGGTGCAGGGCGTGCAGACGCTCAACACCATGGCCAGCTCGCTGGTCGGCAAGGCCAAGATCGGGCTTGAATACGCGCTCAAGCGCAGCGGGCCCATGAGCATGGCGCCCTCGCAGCTGGGCGCGTTCACCCGCAGCAGCCCCGACCAGCCCTACCCGAACATCGAATACCACGTGCAGCCGCTGTCGCTGGATGCGTTTGGCGAGCCGCTGCACAGCTTTCCGGCCTTTACCGCCAGCGTGTGCAACCTCAACCCCACGAGCCGGGGCACGGTGAATATCAAGAGCGCCGACTTCAAGGCCGCCCCCGCCATTGCGCCCAACTACCTCAGCACGCCCGAAGACCGCCAGGTGGCGGCCGACAGCCTGCGTGTGACGCGCCGCATCGTGGCCCAGCCCGCGCTGGCCAGGTACCAGCCGCAAGAGTGGAAGCCCGGCGTGCAGTTTGAAAGCGACGAAGACCTGGCACGCCTGGCGGGCGACATTGCCACCACCATCTTCCACCCCGTGGGCACCACCAAGATGGGCCGCGACGGCGACCCGATGGCCGTGCTGGACGCGCAGCTGCGCGTGCGCGACGGGCGCGGCGGCGTGGTGGCCGGCCTGCGCGTGGTGGATGCGGGCGCCATGCCCACCATCACCAGCGGCAACACCAACTCGCCCACGCTGATGATGGCGGAGAAAGCGGCGGAGTGGATCATCGCCGCGCGGAAGGCCTGACCCTCAAGGGATCGCGCAAGCCCGGTCAGCGGATGCCGCCCACGTAGCGCGGCACTTCGGGCGGAGGCGGTGGTGGAGCGAGGCGCTGGCGCACCGCCTGCGCGGCCACATCCAGCAAGGGCTTGCGCGCTGCGGGCGCAGGTTCCTGGTGCACGGCGTGGTCGAGCCGGTCGGCCCACTCGGCCAGCTCGGGCACGTTGTCCTCCTGCGCACGCAGGCGCGCAAAGCGCACGATCTCCAGCGCGTACTCGGCATTGGCCGCCATCCATTCGGTGTCGGTCACGCGCCCCGTCTTGCGGCGCAGCAGCACGTGCAGATGGGCGGCAATGGCAAGCTTGTCGGAATCGGGCATGGTCGGCTCCTTACGGCATTTCAGTCATCTAGGGAACTGTGGGTCACCCCCCAAGGTGCTCGCGGTGCTGGGCGATGTCGAGCCCGGTCTGCTCGCTTTGTTCGTCCACCCGCAGGCCCATCGCAAAGTTGACAAGCCACAGCAGCGCGGCCGTCACCACCAGGCTGTAGGCCATCACGGCGCCCACACCAATGGCCTGGGTGAGCAGGCTGCCCGGCACACCACCCACCGTGCGACTGGCCAGCACGCCCGTGAGCAGCGAGCCCACGATGCCGCCAATGCCATGCACGCCAAATACGTCCAGTGAGTCGTCCACCCGCAGCAGACGCTTGAGCCCCGTGGCGCCCCAGTAGCAGGCCAGCCCGGCCACCAGGCCAATCACCACGGCCGAGCGCAGCGTGACAAAACCGGCAGCGGGTGTGATGGCCACCAGCCCCGCCACCAGACCGGAGCACAGCCCCAGCAGCGACGGGCGTCCACGCACCACCCATTCGCCCAGCATCCACGCCAGCGCCCCGGCCGCAGCGGCCAGGTGCGTCACCGCCATGGCCAGCCCGGCACGCCCGTCGGCGGCCACGGCCGAACCCGCGTTGAAGCCGAACCAGCCCACCCACAACAGGCCCGCGCCCGCCATGGTGAGCCCCAGGCTGTAGGGCTCAAAGGGCTCGCGGCCGTAGCCCGTGCGGCGGCCCAGGAACCAGGCGCACACCAGCCCGGCCACGCCCGCATTCACGTGCACCACCGAGCCGCCTGCAAAGTCGAGCGCGCCCATCTGGGCCAGCCAGCCACCGGGCTCCCACACCCAGTGCGCCACCGGGGCGTAGACCACCAGGGTCCACAGGCCGATGAAAACCAGCATGGCCGAAAACCGCATGCGTTCCACCAGCGCACCCACCAGCAACGCGGCGGTGATGATGGCAAACGTGAGCTGGAACATGGCGTACACCGATTCGGGGATGTGGGGCGCCACATGGCTCACGGCGAGCTTGCCGCCCACCAGGTCAAAGTCCAGCCCCGCAAAGCCCGCGCGCTCCCAGCCCCCCAGCCAGGCATTGCCGGGCGTGAAGGCGAGGGAGTACCCTGCCGCAAACCACAGCAGGCTCACCAGTGCCGCAATCGCCACCACGCTAGCCATGGTGTTGAGCACGTTCTTCTTGCGCACCATGCCTGCATAGAACAGCGCAATGCCCGGCAGAGTCATGAGCAGCACCAGCGCGGTGGAGGTCATCATCCAGCCGGTGTGGGCGGCATTCACGGTGTCCTGCGCGGCCAGGGATGGCCGCGTGAGTGCCACCGCCGCAGCTGCCGGGGCCACCCCACCGGCCACTGCCTCGGGCGGGCTCTGCGCCAGCGCACTGGCATACAGCCCCAGACACAACCCCACAACCGCCACGAACCGGTGCAAGACTCCCCGCATGAAGGCTCCCTTTCGCAATTTGTTACAGCGCATTGCACGAGCCATGCCAGGCGGCGCCCCCCGTTTCGGGGCCCGCACCGGGCCACGCGCCCAACAAAGGGGGGCGGGAAACCCCCAATGCACCACCGGGGTGCAGCCGTTACAGTTGCGGCACTCGAAAGCGCGCTTCGGTGTGCCAAGCGAGGGGCCCGAGGAGACACTCTTTCTACCAACAACCCAATTCAAAGCACCCAACGAGGTGCATCACTTTCCAGGCGCTGGCGATCCCAGCGCCTTTTTCTTGCCTGTTCGAAAAGTGACCCAGGCGCCCAGCGCGCAAATTCAGTCCTGAATTGATAGCACTCCAGGTGCGAAAATAGCGCCATGGAATGGATTTTGATGACCCTGGCCTCGCTGCTCGCAGGCTTTGTGGATGCGATCGTGGGGGGTGGGGGGCTGGTGATGGTGCCCGCATTGTTTGCAGCGTTTCCGGGGGCGCCACCGGCCACCCTGCTGGGCACCAACAAGGCGGCGTCCGTGTGGGGCACGGCCATGGCCACCTGGCAATACAGCCGCCGCGTGCAGATCCGCTGGCAGGCCATGTTGCCCGCTGCGGCCGCCGGTTTTGCGGGGTCGTTTGCGGGCGCCTGGGCCGTCACGGTGATCTCGGCCGACTTCCTGCGCAAGCTGCTGCCCCTGGTGCTGCTGGCCGTGCTGGTCTACACCCTGGCCAAAAAGGAACTGGGCCGGCACCACACCCCACGTTTTGCGGGCCGCACCGAAGTGCTGGTGGCCGGGCTGATCGGCGTGCTCATCGGGTTTTATGACGGCTTCTTCGGCCCGGGCACTGGCAGCTTCTTTGTGTTCCTGTTCGTGCGGCTGCTGGGCTACGACTTCCTGAACGCCTCGGCATCGGCCAAGCTGCTCAACTGCGCCACCAACATCGCGGCCATCGTGCTGTTTGCGGCCAAGGGCCACGTGTGGTGGCACTTTGCCGTGACGCTGGCCGTGGCCAACGTCGCAGGCAGCCTGCTGGGCACCCACATGGCGCTCAAGCATGGCACCGGCTTTGTGCGCGGCATCTTCATCCTGGTGGTGAGCACGCTGATCCTGAAGACGGGCTACGACGCGTTCTTGCGCTGACACCGGGCCCGAAAACTGCTCCTGAAAGTTTGGGAGCCCCGTCTAAACCTGTTGTGAATAGGCACACAAGCGCGCGCTGGGGGTTGTCCGCAGTGTCAAGGAAAAAATTCGCATCTTTATAATCGTGTCCATTTGATGACGGCAGGCTTCGCCATTGGCGATGACCCTGTTCTTGTTCCCCGAGCCTCCGGCCTGCTTACCCGCATGCCGGATTTTTTGTACCTGAAATACCCCGTACAGGACCCATCCCATGAAATTGTTCAAGGCTGTCGCCACCGCCCTCGCGCTTTGCGCCGCATTCGCCGCCCAGGCCCGGACACTGGACGAGGTGAAGAAGGACGGCAAGATCCTCATCGCCACCGAAGGGCAGTTCGCCCCGTTCAATTTCTTCAACGGCACCACGCTGACCGGCTTTGAAGTGGAAGTGGCCGAACTCGTGGCCAAGAAGATGGGCCTGACCATCCAGTGGAAGACGCTGGGCTTCGACGCCCTGCTGACCGGCCTGCGCCAGGACCGCTGGGACCTCGTGATCGCCTCGCACGGCATCACCGAAGAGCGCGCCAAGGCCGTGACCTTCACCGAGCCCCACTACTGCTCGGGCGGCATGATCATCGCCATGGACCCCGCCATCAAGGGCGCCAAGGACCTGGCCGGCAAGATCGTGGCCGTGCAGACCGGCACCAGCTACCTCGAGAACGTGCAGAAGGTCTCGTCCATCAAGGAAATGAAGAACTTCCCCACCGACGTGGATGCCCGCAGCGCCCTGAACTCGCGCCGCGTGGACGCCTGGGTGACCGACCGCTTCGTGGCCAAGGCCGTGGCCGAGAAGAACCCCGGCGCGGGCTTCAAGCTCGGCGACATGCTGTTCATCGAGCGCATTGCTGCCGCCGTGGCCAAGGGCAACAGCTCGCTGGCCGCTGGCTGGAACAAGGCCCTGGCCGAAGTCATGGCCGATGGCAGCTACGCCGCACTGTCCAAGAAGTATTTCAACGAAGACGTGCGCTGCCAGTAAGCGGCACGCCCGGGATATTTCTTCATGCTCACTGCCTTTTGGCCGCAGCGCTGGTCCCGCCAGCAGCGCAGCAACGCCACGCTCGTCTCCGCCGTCATCCTGATGGTGCTGGCGCTGGCGCTGCTGGGCCAGCTGCTCTCCTTCCTGCCCGAGCCCATTGGCTCCAACGCCCAGGCTTTTTCTGACGGCGCGCGCACCACGCTGTGGCTCACGCTGATCAGCGGCAGCGTCGGACTGGTGCTGGGCACCGGCGCGGCCCTGGCGCGCACCGCACGCTGGGCGGTGGTGCGCTGGGCAGCCAGCTTCTACATCTGGGTCATCCGGGGCACGCCCCTCCTGGTGCAGATCCTGTTTGTGTACTTCGCGCTGCCGGTGCTGGTGCCGGGGCTGAATTTGCCCGACTTTGCCGCCGCCGTGCTGGCCCTGGGCCTGAACGTGGGCGCCTACAACGCCGAGGCCATCCGCGCCGGGCTGCTGGCCGTGCCGCGCGGCCAGACCGAGGCCGCCAAGGCCCTGGGCCTAGGCCGCATGCATGTCTTTTTTGACGTGGTGTTCCCCCAGGCGTTCAAGATCTCGCTGCCGCCACTGGTAAGCAACTTTGTGGCGCTGCTCAAGGACTCGTCGCTGGCCTATGCGATTGGCGTGGTGGAGCTGACCAACGTGGGCAACCGCATCCAGTCGGCCACCTTCCAGCCCATTGCCACGCTCTCCACCGTGGCCATCACCTACCTGCTGCTGACCACCCTGGTCACGCAGATCTCGAACGCAGTGGAATACCGCTTCGACGTGGAAGGCCGCAACAAATGATGACGGGCCAAGCCACTCCTTTCATCGTCGTGGACCGGGTCTGCAAGTCGTTCGGCGCCCACCAGGTGCTCAAGGACGTCTCGACCACCTTCAACACCGGCGAGGTGACCGTGATCATCGGCGCCTCGGGCTCGGGCAAGAGCACCTTGCTGCGCGCGATCAACCGGCTGGAGCCCCACGACAGCGGCACCATCACCATCGGCGGCGAGCCGGTGGGCGACGACCATCACCTGCTGCAAAAGCAGCGCAGCGAGGTCGGCATGGTGTTCCAGCAGTTCAACCTGTTCGGCCACATGAGCGTGCTGGACAACGTGACACTGGCGCCGCGCCGCATCCGCCACACGCAGCGCGCGCAGGCCAACGAGCAGGCCATGGCGCTGCTGCGCCGCGTGGGCATGCAGGACCACGCCCACAAGTACCCCTGGCAGCTCTCGGGCGGCCAGCAGCAGCGGGTGGCCATTGCACGCGCGCTGGCCATGCAACCCAAGGTGATGCTGTTCGACGAACCCACCTCGGCCCTGGACCCCGAAATGGTGCAGGAGGTGCTGGACGTGATGCGCGAGCTGGCCCGTGGCGGCATGACCATGATTGTGGTGACCCACGAAATGGGTTTTGCGCGCGAGGTGTCCGACCGCGTGATGTTCTTCGACCAGGGCCGCATCGCGCACGACGCCCCCCCTGCCGAGTTCTTCAACAACCCCGCCAACGACCGCATCCGCGCCTTCATCGGCCGCATGGGGGCC
The DNA here is from genome assembly GCF_002245625.1 of Acidovorax kalamii. GTDB lineage: Bacteria > Pseudomonadota > Gammaproteobacteria > Burkholderiales > Burkholderiaceae_C > Acidovorax > Acidovorax kalamii. The sequence goes on along the minus strand of NZ_NOIG01000008.1, from coordinate 529,110 downwards.
TGAGATCCAGGTCCATGCGCACCGCATAACAAAAGCCAACAACCCCTACCGGAGTGACCATGAAACTGAACCACACGTTCCTCGCCCTGATGGCCGCCGGCCTGTGCAGCCTGCCACCCGCAGCCTTTGCCCAGACCGCCAAGGATTTCGAAGACATGCGCAATGAGCTGAAGGCCCTGCGCGCCGAGCTGAACGCGCTCAAGGCCCAGGCACCGGCCGCAGCGCCCGCCGCCTCGGCATCGGGCTGGAACGACCGCATCGAAGCGGTGGAACTCAAGCAGAAGGACGCCGTGGTGCTGGGCGACATCCCTGGCAGCTTCCGCCTGCCGGGCAGCGAAACCTCGATCCGCATCTATGGCTTTGCCGAAGCCAACATGGTCAAGGACTTCAAGGGCACCGCCCCGGGCGACACCTTCACCAACCTGATGGAGCAGCCCCTGGGCAGCTCCAAGAGCGGCAAGACCAGCCTGACCGCGCAGACCTCGCGCTTTGGTTTCGAGACCTCCACGCCCACCGCCGTGGGCACCTTCAACACCAAGATCGAAGCCGACTTTTATGCCTACTGCGGCGCCGAGTGCAACCGCAACCGCCTGCGCCTGCGCCATGCCTACGGCGAATACGCGGGCTGGCTGATCGGCCAGACCTGGTCCACCTTCATGGACACGGACAACCTGCCTGAGACCGTGGACTTCAACGGCCCGCCCGGCGCCACGTTCCGCCGCCCCACGCAGATCCGCTACACCTACAACAACCCCAGCCTCGCCAAGTTCCAGTTCGCCGTGGAAGAGCCCACGGACGGCGCGCGCAGCCCCAACCTGGTGGCCCGCGTGGACAAGGCCTATGACTGGGGCAACGTGAACGCCCGCCTGCTGTCGCACGAGCAACGCGTCTCGGGCGTGTCCAAGCGCGGCACCGGCTTTGGCCTGGGCGCGGGCTACAAGATCACCGGCACCACCACGCTGATGGCGCAGTACACGCGCCTGGACGGTGATGGCGACGGCGCCTACCTGGTGGGCACCAACTACCCGGTGCTGGACGGCGGCACGGTGCGCCTGGACAAGTCGCACGGCCTGGTGCTGGGCCTGTCCAACGTGTTCAGCGAAAAACTGCGCGGCACCGTATCGCTGGGCCTGGTGCGCTCGCGCAACCACCTGGGCGACGCCTACGTGAACGCCTATGGCGCCGAAGGCAACCACAAACTCTACCAATGGCATGCCGGCATGTACTACCTGCCGATCAAGAACGTGGAACTGGGCGGCGAGTTGATCGGTGGCCGCCGCACGACGTTCGACGGCCAGCAGGGCGACATGCTGCGCCTGAACCTGCAGGCCCGTTATCTCTTCAACTAAGCCTTCGCCGCGTTGAAGCAGGCTGGCCGGGCAACCGGCCAGCCTTTTTTGTTTACTGCATTGCCTCTTTACCTGTCGATGAAACCCGAACGTTTTGGCCTGATGGCCCTGCTGGCCGTGACCGTGGTGTGGGGCACCACCTTCCCGGCCATGAAGCTGCTGTCCACCCAGCTTGATGCGCTGCAGATCATCTGGCTGCGGTTTGTGATTGCGCTGGCGGTGCTGGCGCCACTGTGGTGGGGCATGTGGCGCCATGAGCGCCTGTGGGGCTGCGCCCTGGGCGCGCTGCTGTTCCTGGCGTTCTGGCTGCAGATCGAGGGGCTGGCGCGCACCAGCAGCAACCGCAATGCGTTTGTGACGGGCCTCAATGTGCTGGTGGTGCCGCTGATTGCCATGGCTGCCATGGGCCGCCGCTACGGCTGGCGGTTGTGGGCGGCCTGCGGGATGGCCCTGCTGGGCATGACCCTGATGTTCCACGAGAACGAGCCCTGGAACCTGGGCGATACGCTGACGCTGGCCAGCACCGTGTTCTATGCGCTCTACATCCTGGCGCTGGAGGAGTGCGCGCGCCGCACGGTCGCGCGCCCCCTGCGCGCCACGCGCATGGCGGCGGCGCAGGCCCTGGTGATGGCGGTGGCATCCACCCTGCTGCTGCTGGGCCGCGACGGGGGCATGGGCTGGTTGCAGGCCACCGCCCACCTGCCCACCGATGCCTGGGTCGCCCTGCTCTACCTGGGCCTGCTGGCCAGTGTGGTGGTGGTCACGCTGCAGGCCTGGGGCCAGCAGCGCGTGGACGCCATGCGCAGCGCCATCGTGTTCGGGCTGGAGCCGGTGTTTGCCGCACTCACGGCCTGGGCGCTGCTGGGCGAGCGACTGGGCTGGGCGGGCCTGGCGGGCGCGGCGCTGATCGTGGCGGCACTGGTGTTCAGCCAGATCCCGCCGTCGGCGCGGGCACAGCCCGCTTGATCTGGAATTTCAAGGAAAAACAGGCTTTTCCGCTCGACCATTATGCCTTTGCAGCTATCCAAATGATAGCAATATCACCGCTTACAGTACGGACACATGCCCCATGCGGCGCGGGGCGCGGCGCTATACCTGCGTGACCAGCCCCACCATCTTCACCACCTCCAGGTCACGCCCCTTCACCGAGGCCAGCTCGGCGCGCAGGCGGTCGTTGTTCCAGCGCGCATCGGGGGCACCGCTGAGGAACCAGTCCGAGCCGTTGTCGGCCAGGAACATGCCGTAGGTCTTGAGCGCCGCCAGGATGGCCTGGGCCTCGGGGCTGAAGCTGGCGGGGATGGCGTAGGCGGTCTTCAGGCGCACACGCATGCCCATGGGCGGCAGGTTGGCGTCGGTATTGGACGACGCATAGTGTGTGGCCGGGTGCACAAACGCGCGGCGTGTGCGCGCTGCGGTGAAGCGCAGCGCATGGCGGATGCCACCCGCGCCCTGGGATGCCTCGTCATACCGCACCAGCCCCGGGAAGATGGGCAGCCCGGCGGCGTCAGCACTGGTCCAGCCGGGTTTGGCCGTGGGGCGCACATGGTTGTTGTCGAGATGGAAGGCCGCACCCACATCGGCCGCCCAGCGGTCGCCGCGCGCAAAGGCGCGCCCCAGTTCATACAGCCGCTGGTTGTCGCGGTCGATCACCAGCACATGGCGGTCGCCGTTCTGCCCTGGCGCACCTTCCACGGGCGCGTCGAGCGGGATGGGAAACGGGCCGGGGTCGCTTTCGTCGCCGTAAGCCTGGTACTCGATGGCCAGCCGCGCCTGCTGGCCCGAGACCACCTGGTAGGGAATGCCGATGGGTGCGCCCTCCCACAGGCCGGAGCCAAAGTCGCGGTACAGGCCCTTGTCAGCACCGATGCTGGCGATGAGGCGGTCGGAGGCCGGGTCCACATCGGCGCCGCTGATGTCGGTGTTCCAGGGGTTGTCGGCCGGGAAGGGGATGGCGCCATTGAGCGCCGCACCGGCCCCCAGGCTGGCGCGCGATAGGTTGCCATAGGCCACGCTGCCGGGCGGTGGTGGGGGCAGGGGCGACGGTGATGGGGATGGCGCCGGAGCGGTGCTGGCCGGGGCATCGCCACCACCGCCGCCTCCACACGCCGTGAGCAACAGAACAGGAAGGGCTCCCAGGGCCCGGCGGCGTTGGCGTTGCATGGTGCTTGTCTCCGGTGCGTGGCGATCGGGCGCGGCCCCGGGGCAGGGCCGGAATCTGGTTTCCGGTGATCCAGCGGGGGCGGGCGGATTCTGCCGCAGAAGCTGGGCGCGGCCTGTTAGAAGATGTTCGCGGGGTGGGCTGCGGGGGCAGACCAGCACACGCCCCCGGCCATCAAGGCAAGGGCAGGGTCACCTCGGCAGCCCGGCGGGGCTTGCCAATGGGGGCTGCGGCCTGGCCCTTCTGCACGGCGGCGATGTCTTCCTCGCTGGGGTATTCGCCTTGCAGCCAGTAGTCGAACACCCGCCGCACAATGGGCGCTGCGTGGGCGGCGCCAAAACCGGCGTTCTCCACGATCGCAGCGACGGCGATGGTCGGGTTCTCGGCCGGGGCAAACGCGGCAAACAGCGAGTGGTCGCGCTGGTGCTCTTCCAGCGCCTTGGCGTTGTACTTCACGTTCTGGCCCAGGCTCACCGCCTGCGCCGTGCCGGTCTTGCCACCGGCGGTGTAGGGCGCACCGGCGAACACGCGGGTGCCGGTGCCGCCCTTGTTCACGGCCACCATGGCGTTGCGCACGATTTCCACGTTTTTGGGCAAATAGCCCAGGTTCTCGCCGGGCGGCTGGGCGATCTCGGTGATCGCCCCCGTGACGGAGTTCTTCACCGCCTTGGCCAGGTGCGGGCGGTAGCGGGTGCCCCCGTTGGCCATCGTGGCCTGGGCCAGCGCCAGCTGCAGCATGGTGAAGTTGTTGTAGCCCTGGCCAATGCCCAGCGACACGGTTTCGCCCGGGAACCAGCGCTTCATCTCGGGGCGCTTGTAGGCGTTGCGCTTCCATTCGGTGCTGGGCAGGGTGCCGCGCACTTCGCCGTTCAGGTCAATGCCCGTGGACTGGCCAAAACCCAGCGGCTTCATGAAGTCGTGGATGGCGTCCACGCCCATCTCCACCGCCAGCGAATAGAAATAGGTGTTGCTCGACTGCTGGATGGCGCGGTGCATGTCCACCCCGCCCAGCCCGCCCTCGTGGCTGCGGAAGGTGTGGCCGCCAAAGGTGTAGAACCCCGGGTCGTTGACCACCAGGCTGGGCGAGCGCTTGTTCAGCTGCAGCGCGGCCAGCGCCATGAAGGGCTTGTAGGTGGAGCCGGGTGGGTAGGTGCCGCGCAGGGCGCGGTTGAGCAGCGGCTTGTCGATGGACTCGTTGAGCGCCGCCCAGTTTTCGGCATCAATGCCCTCGACGAACAGGTTGGGGTCGAAGGTGGGCTTGCTCACCAGCGCCAGGATTTCGCCGTTGCGCGGGTCGATGGCCACCAGCGCGCCCCGGCGGCTGCCATACAGCTCTTCGATGAGTTTTTGCAGCTTGACGTCGATGGACAGCATCACGCTGTCGCCCGGCGTGGCCGCGTGGCTGGACAGCTTGCGCACGGCCCGCCCGCCCGCCGAGGTTTCCATCTGCTCGAAGCCGGTCACGCCGTGCAGCGCCGCCTCGAAGCTCTGCTCCACACCCAGCTTGCCGATGTATTCCGTGCCCCGGTAGTTGGCCTCGTCCTCCGAGTCCTGGATGCGCGCCTTCTCGGTCTGGTTGATACGGCCGATGTAGCCAATGGCATGGCTGCCCACATCGCCCAGCGGGTAGTTGCGGAACAGCCGCGCCTTGATGTCCACCCCCGGAAAGCGGTAGCGCTGGGCGGTGAAGCGCGCCACCTCCTGGTCGGTCAGGCGGGTGCGGATGGGCAGGGATTCAAAGTTGCGCGACTCGTCCATGAGCCGCTTGAAGCGCCGACGGTCCCGCGTCTGGATGTCCACCACCTTGGACAGCGCGTCAATGGTTTCGTCGAGCACCCCGGCGCGCGAGGGCGTGATCTCCAGCGTGTAGGCCGAGTAGTTGGTGGCCAGCACCACCCCGTTGCGGTCCAGGATCAGGCCCCGGTTGGGCACGATGGGCGCGACCGCCGTGCGGTTGCTCTCGGCCTGGGCCGCGAGGTCGTCGTGGCGCACGACCTGCAGAAAAATCAGCCTCGCCACCACCAGGCAGAACGCGGCAAACACCACCAGGCCCACCACCACGGCCCGCAGGCGAAAACGCGATGCGTCGGCTTCGCTGCTGCGCAGTTCGGTCATGGCTGCGCCCCCACAGGAACGGAGCAGACGCTCGCGGCCTGTGCGACTGGCACGGCCCAGGCCAGAGGACGCCGAGCCAGGGCCGCCCCGCCGCGAGGGCGTCGTCCCCCTTCCCGCAGTGCGCAGCACTGCGAGAGAAGGGGGAAGCGGCGCAGCCGCTCAGGGGGTTGCCTCATGTTCACAACGGGCGGTTCTGGTCGCTGTCGGGCGGGCGGCGCTGGGGCGCCAGCAGCACCCAGCTAGCCAGGGGCCAGAGCAGCGCCTCGATCAGCGGCGCCAGCAGGCTCCACAGGCCCGGAAAGATCCCGCCCGCCGCCATGCGCAGCAACAGCTCGATGGCATGGGCCAGCGCAAACAGCGGGAACACCTGCAGCGCCTGCGACGGCACGCTGAACCACAGCAGGCGGCGGTGGATGGCAATGGCACCAAACGACAGCACGGTGTACGACAGCGCATGCTGGCCCAGCAGCGCCGACTGGCTCACGTCCATGCACAGGCCCAGCACAAAGGCCGCGCCCATGCCAATGCGCAGCGGCTGGTGCACGCCCCAGAACACGAGCAGCACCATGAGCAGGTCGGGCGTCCAGACGATGCGGCCCAGCGGCAGCATGTTGATGGCCAGGCCCGCCACCAGGCTGAACCACATGAACACCGGGTTCACCGGCATCAGCAGGGGTTCACCACGCGGCATGATCATGGCGTGGGCCCTTTCGTGTGGATGCGGGGGATGACGCAGCGGCTCACTTGCGGCCTCCGCGCTTGTTCGACGGCACCGGGTGCGCTGGTTCGGGGCGCTGCAGTTCGTGCTCGGCCAGCGGCTTGAGCACCACCACGTGGCGCGCGCCCTGCACCTGGGCCAGGGGCGCGCAGTAGATGCGGGCAAACGCCGAGTCGGCCCGGCGCTCCACCCGCACCACCCGCGCCACGGGCAGGCCCGGGGGGTAGAGGCCGTCCACACCGCTGGTGGTCAGCAGGTCGTCTTCGCGGATGTCGGCATTGGCGGGCATGAAGCGCAGCTCCATGCCACCGCCATGCCCCGCCACGGGGTCGCCGTAAGCCACACCCCGCACGCCAGTACGGATGTTCAAAACAGGGATCGCCTGGTCGCGGTCCACCAGCAGGGTGACCTCGCTGACCAGGGGGAACACGCGCGTGACCTGACCCAGCACCCCGGCCTCGTCCATGACCGGTGCGCCCAACTCCACGCCGCCCAGCTGGCCCCTGTCCAGCACCACGCGGCGGGTGTAGGGGTCGGCGGTGTCATAGATCACCTCGGCCGCCTGGGCCGGGGTCTGCAGCCGGTCGCGCAGTTCCAGCAGCTTGCGCAGGCGGCCGTTTTCCAGGGCCAGCTGATCGGCCTGGTTGGCGCGCTGGCCCATCTCGGTCATCTTCTTGCGGGCGGTGTCCAGGTCCTGCTGCGCGGTCTGCAGCGACTGGAAGTAGCCAGCGCCCTGGCTAGCGAATTCCACCGGCTTGAGCATGAGCCACTGCACCGGGTAGAGCACGGTGGCCACCACCTTGCGCAGCGGGTCTGTGATGTGGAAGCGCGCGTCGGCCACCATGAGGAACAGCGCCAGCGCACTGAACACGGCCAAACGCGACAGGGCCGAAGGGCCCTGTTTGAAGAAAGGGGGAGCGCTGCGCTCTAAAGTACCCAGTGGCATGTGCGGCGCATGCGGTCAATGAAGTGGTCGCGTGCCTGTGGCATGACAGGCATCCCCGGATTACTCGCTGGTAAAGATGCTGCCCAGGCGGTCCATGCGCTCCAGCGCAATGCCGCAGCCGCGCACCACACAGGTCAGCGGGTCTTCGGCCACCAGCACGGGCAGGCCGGTTTCCTCGGCCAGCAGGCGGTCCAGGTCGCGCAGCAGCGCGCCGCCGCCGGTGAGCATCATGCCGCGGTCGGCAATGTCGGCGCCGAGTTCCGGAGGGGTTTGTTCCAGCGCGTTCTTCACGGCCGAGACGATCTGGTTGAGCGGGTCGGTCAGGGCTTCCAGCACTTCGTTGGAAGAAATGGTGAAGCTGCGCGGAACGCCTTCGGACAGGTTGCGGCCCTTGACTTCCATCTCGCGCACTTCGGAGCCGGGGAAGGCCGAACCGATGTTCTTCTTGATGGCTTCGGCGGTGGGCTCACCAATCAGCATGCCGTAGTTGCGGCGGATGTAGCTGATGATGGCTTCGTCGAACTTGTCGCCGCCCACGCGCACGCTGCCCTTGTAGACCATGCCGCCGAGCGAGATCACGCCCACTTCGGTGGTGCCGCCGCCGATGTCCACCACCATGGAGCCCGAGGCTTCCGACACGGGCAGTCCCGCGCCAATGCCGGCGGCCATGGGTTCCTCAATCAGGTAGACGGCGGTGGCGCCTGCAGCCTCGGCCGCGTCCTTGATGGCGCGGCGCTCGACCTGGGTGGAGCCGCAGGGCACGCAGATGATGATGCGCGGGCTGGGAGTGAACAGCGTACGCGGATGCACCATCTTGATGAACTGCTTGATCATCTGCTCGGTGATCACGAAGTCGGCGATCACGCCGTCCTTCATCGGGCGGATGGCTTCGATGTTGCCAGGCACCTTGCCCAGCATGGCCTTGGCCTCGTGGCCTACGGCCTGGATGACTTTTTTGCCGTGGGGACCGCCCTCGTGGCGGATGGCGACCACGGAAGGTTCGTCGAGGACGATGCCTTTGTCGCGGGCGAAGATGAGGGTGTTGGCTGTGCCAAGGTCAATGGCAAGGTCGGTGGAGAAGTACCGACGGAAAGCTCCGAACATTCAAAAGTCCTCTCGGGCACGGCATGCACGTCGGCCTGCCATCGCCAGGTATTTCAGGGGGTGTTTATTGGCTTTTTTCACGCAATTGACTCCCATTCCGGGAGCTTTGCGGCAAAGCCGGGATAATACCCCATCCCCTGTGAATAACTCCCTCCGGCGAGCCCCGGATCACAGCTTTACTTCTGGTTTCTCTAGATTCTCCTCCCTATGGCACTGACCCCCCAGGACATCGGCCGCATTGCCAACTTGGCGCGGCTTGAGCTGACACCCTCCGAAAGTGAGCGCATGCTCACGCAGCTCAACGGCTTCTTTGACATCGTGGAACAGATGCGGGCTGTGGATACCTCGGGCGTCACGCCCCTGGCCCACCCCGTGGCCGCCATCCAGGACGTGCAGCTGCGCCTGCGCGAGGACGTGGCCAGCGAGCCCAACCAGCGCGAAGCCAACCAGCAAAGCGCCCCCGCCGTCGAACGAGGTCTGTTCCTCGTGCCCAAAGTGATCGAGTAAGTAAGAACTGACTTTCGCCGCATGACTTCCACCGCACTGCATGACCTGGGCGTGGCCCAGCTGGCCACCGAGCTGCGCGAGCGCCGCGTCTCGGCCGTCGAGGCCGCTCAGCATTTCCTCGCCCGCGCACAGGCCCACCAGAACCTGGGCGCCTACGTGGCCGTGAACCCCGACATCACCCTGGCCCAGGCCCGCGCCCAGGACGCCGCCCTTGCAGCAGGCACGGCAGGCCCCCTGGCCGGCGTGCCGATTGCGCACAAGGACATCTTTGTCACCAAGGGCTTCCCCAGCACTGCGGGCTCCAAGATGCTCGCGGGCTACCAGTCGCCCTTTGACGCCACCGTGGTCACCAAACTGGCCGACGCGGGCGCCGTGACCCTGGGCAAGCTCAACTGCGACGAGTTCGCCATGGGCTCGGCCAACGAAAACTCCGCCGTCGCCCCCGTAGGCGCCGATGCCCCAGCCCCCGTGCGCAACCCCTGGGACACCGACCGCATCCCGGGCGGCTCGTCCGGCGGCAGCGCCGTGGCCGTGGCTGCGCGCCTGGCCCCGGCCGTCACCGGCACCGACACCGGCGGCTCCATCCGCCAGCCCGCATCGTTCTGCGGCATCACCGGCATCAAGCCCACCTATGGCCGCGCCAGCCGCTACGGCATGATTGCTTTCGCCTCCAGCCTCGACCAGGCGGGGCCCATGGCCCGCTCGGCCGAAGACTGCGCGCTGCTGCTGTCCGCCATGTGCGGCCCCGACCCAGACCGCGACTCCACCAGCCTGGATGTGCCCGCCGAGAACTTCAGCGCCCAGCTCAACGACAGCATCGACGGCCTGCGCATCGGTATCCCCGCCGAGTTCTTTGGCGAAGGCCTGGCGCCCGATGTGCGCGCCGCCGTGGATGGCGCCCTCAAGGAATACGAAAAGCTCGGCGCCAAGCTCGTGCCCATCAGCCTGCCGCGCACGCAGCTGTCCATTCCGGTCTACTACATCATTGCTCCGGCCGAGGCGTCGTCCAACCTCTCCCGCTTTGACGGCGTGAAGTTCGGCCACCGCGCCAAGGACTACACCGATCTGGTGGACATGTACAAGAAGACCCGCGCCGAAGGTTTTGGCGACGAGGTCAAGCGCCGCATCATGATCGGCGCCTATGTGCTCTCGCACGGCTACTACGATGCCTACTACCTGCAGGCACAGAAGATTCGCCGCATGATCGCCGACGACTTCCAGAACGCCTTTAAGGCATGCGATGTGATCGCCGGCCCCGTGGCCCCCACCGTGGCCTGGAAGCTGGGCGACCACGGCAACGACCCGCTGGCCGACTACCTGGCCGACATCTTCACCCTGCCCGGCTCGCTGGCCGGCCTGCCCGGCATGAGCGTGCCCGCTGGCTTTGGCGAGGGCGGTTTGCCCGTGGGCCTGCAGCTGATCGGCAACTACTTCCAGGAAGCCCGCCTTCTGAACGCTGCGCACCGCCTGCAGCAAGCAACCGACTTCCACCTCCGCCGTCCGGAGGGCTTCTGACATGACCGCCAAACTGATCCACGGCTACGAAGTCGTCATCGGCTTCGAAACCCACACCCAACTCGCGACAAAGAGCAAGATTTTCAGCCGCGCCGCCACCGCGTTTGGCGCAGAGCCCAACACCCAGGCCTGCGCGGTGGACCTGGCCCTGCCCGGCACCCTGCCCGTGATGAACCGCGAAGCCGTGGCCTGTGCTATCAAATTAGGACTGGCCCTTGGCTCCCACATTGCGCCCGTGAGTATTTTTGCGCGCAAGAATTACTTCTACCCGGATCTGCCCAAGGGCTACCAGATCAGCCAGTTCGAGATCCCGGTGGTGCAAGGCGGTGAGGTGTCGTTCTTTCTGGGCGATGAAAAGAAGACCGTGCGCCTGGTGCGCGCCCACCTCGAAGAAGACGCGGGCAAGTCGCTGCATGAAGACTTCATCGGCCAGTCGGGCATCGACCTGAACCGTGCCGGCACCCCCCTGCTGGAGATCGTGACCGAGCCCGACATTCGCAGCAGCGAAGAAGCCGTGGCCTATGCCAAGGAGCTGCACAAGATCGTCACCTGGATCGGCATCTGCGACGGCAACATGCAGGAAGGCAGTTTCCGCTGCGACGCCAACGTGTCGGTGCGCAAGCCGGGCCAGCCGCTGGGCACGCGCCGCGAGATCAAGAACCTGAACTCGTTCAAGTTCATGCAGCAGGCCATCGACTACGAGATCCGCTGGCAGATCGAGCAGATCGAAGACGGCCATGCGATCCAGCAGGCCACCGTGCTGTTCGACCCCGACACGGGCGAAACGCGTGCGATGCGCACCAAGGAAGATGCAGCGGACTACCGTTACTTCCCCGATCCGGACCTGCCTCCGCTACACATTTCGGAGCAATGGATCGAGGAGCAGCGAGCGCAGATGGCCGAATTGCCTCGCACCATGGCCGCACGTTTTGTGGCGGACTACGGCTTGCCCGAGTACGACGCGACAACGCTCACGCAAAGCAAGGCGATGGCCGCCTACTTCGAAGCCGTGGCCAAGGCCTGCGGCCAGGCCAAGCTGGCCAGCAACTGGATCATGGGCGAAGTCTCGCGCCGCCTGAACATGGCCGAGATCGGCATCGAGCAGGCGCCCGTGTCGTCGGCTCAGCTGGCCGCGCTGATCGCGCGCATTGCCGACGGCACCATCTCCAACAACGCAGCCAAGCAGGTGTTCGACGCGCTGTGGACTGGTGAGGGGCAGGACGTGGACGCCGTCATCGAGGCCAAGGGCCTCAAGCAGATGAACGATTCCGGCGCGCTCGAAAAGATCATCGATGAGGTGATCGCCGCCAACGCCGACAACGTGGCGCAGTTCCGTGCGGGCAAGGACAAAGCCTTCAATGCGCTGGTGGGCCAGATCATGAAGGCCAGCAAGGGCAAGGCGAACCCGACGCAGGTGAACGAGCTGCTGCGCGCCAAGCTCGCAGGTTGATGGCTTGATGGACTGAACCCAGCAACGACCAAAACACAAGGGGCCTCGCGGCCCCTTTGTTTTTTTCGTGCTTTGCAATGGCCCGAATTTACCGGCTGGCGGCGGGCGTTTCTGCCGCAGCACCGGCGGCCGCAGCAGGCAGGCGCTGCGACTCCCACAGCTTGCGCAACTGGGCCAGCTCGGCATCAAAGCGCTGGTGCACGCGCCGCTTTTCCTGGTCCTGCCCGGCGATGAAGCGCTGCTGCTCGGCGATGCTGTCCTCGTTCTCGGCGATCTTGCGGCGCAGCGCCATGGGCGCCTTGTTCGGGTCGCGTTTGTAGAACTCCATTTCCACCTCAAACGCCTTGTGCTGCTGCTTGAGTTCGGCAATGCGTTTTTCTGCGGTGGCGGTCACGTCATCGACCATCTGGATGGCCGCCGCGCGCTCCACATCGTGGGCCGCCTTGTCGGGGTAGCGGGTGGTGAGCACGCGCTCGCGGCGGCGCTCCTCCACTTCGCGGGCGCGGGCCTCGGCCTCTTTGCGCTGCTGGGCCTCCTGGGCGCTGCGCTCCTGTTCGGTGAGGGAGGGGCCGATCTGTCGGCGCACAGTGCCCGAGGGGCTCAGCTCGCGCTGCTCACGGTCCAGGCATTCGGGGATGGGGCGGTCGGCAGTCAGGCGTCGGCCATTGCGGTCCACACAGGTGTAGATACCTCCTGCCTGCGCCCGCGCCAAATCGGCGGCCAGGGTGGCCAGCAGAACCCCGCCCATGATCCACGCCGATTTGCTGCCGCTCAAAGTTGTCTACCCCTCGTTGACGCCATACCGCTGGCGGTAGGCCAGCACTTTGTCATGGTGGGAACGCATTGCGTCCTCCCCGTTATGCTCCAGATAGAGCAATAAGTCTGCCAGACGCGCAATGGCGCACACCTGCATGCCTAGCTGGTGGCGCACGTACTGCACGGCGCTGTGGTCTACGTCCTGGCCATTTTCTGTGGCTTTTTCCTGGCGGTCCAGCGCAATGGCCACCGCATGGGGCGTGGCGCCTGCCGCCTTGATGATGGCGATGGACTCGCGGGCGGCAGTGCCGGCCGACATCACATCGTCCACGATCAGCACCCGGCCCTTCAGGGGCGCGCCCACCAGGGTGCCACCTTCGCCATGGTCCTTGGCCTCCTTGCGGTTGTAGGCAAACGGCACGTTGCGGCCCAGGCGGGCCAGCTCCACCGCCACCGTCGCAGCCAGGGGAATGCCCTTGTATGCAGGGCCGAACACCATGTCGAATTCGATGCCGCTGGCCAGCAGGGCTTTTGCATAGAATTCCGCGAGGCGGCCGATCTTGCGGCCGTCGTCAAACAGACCGGCATTGAAGAAATAGGGGCTCAGGCGCCCGGCCTTGGTCTTGAATTCACCAAACCGCAGCACGCCCGATTCAACGGCAAAACGGACAAAATCCTGCGCCAGCTGGCCCTGCTCCGAGGTTTGCGCGCCAACATCCACCATGGGGAAATCCTTGTTCAAATTAACCAGCCTCAATCTCAATGGCATCCGCTCGGCCACCAGCAAAGGCGTGGAAAGCTGGATGGCAGCCACGCGGCCGGATTGTATTTGTGTGCAGGAAGTCAAGGCACAGGCGCCCGACATGGCCAACCGCTTTGAACGGCTGGCCGACCTGCAGGGCCACTTCCACTTCGCCCAGAAAAAGGGGTATTCCGGTGTAGGGGTGTACACCCGGCACGAGCCTTCCGACATAGTGGTTGGCTATGGATCTGAAGAGTTTGATGCAGAAGGCCGCTATGTGGAGCTGCGCTTTGACACGCCCGCCCGCAAGCTGTCCATCATCAGCGCCTATTTCCCCAGTGGCTCCTCGGGCGAAGAACGCCAGCAGGCCAAGTTCCGCTTTCTGGCCGAGTTCCACCCGCATCTCATGCGCCTGAAGGCCGAACGCGAGTTCATCCTGTGTGGTGACATCAACATTGCGCACCAGCAAATAGACCTCAAAAACTGGCGCAGCAACCAGAAAAACAGTGGTTTTTTGCCCGAAGAACGTGCGTGGATGACAAAGTTGTTGCACACAACTGATGAAGGCGGCGGCATCATCGACGTGTACCGTCAGCTACAACCGACCGCGACCGACACCGCCTACACCTGGTGGAGCAACCGCGGCCAGGCCTATGCCAACAACGTGGGATGGCGTCTGGACTACCACCTGGCCACCCCCACGCTGGCGGCGCTGGCACGCACCGAATCCATCTACAAGGGCGAGAAATTCTCCGACCACGCACCGATCACGGTGGACTACGAATTCCGTCTATGACCCGGCCCCGCTGACCCGATGACCGACGCCGCTGCCTCCGCACCCCCACCCGCCCACAGCTTTCGCCCCCCCAGTGCGGAGGCCTTGTGGAAGCAGATTTCCACCCCCCACCCCACAGTGGGGAAGGCGCGGCACCTGGGCGAGGCGCTGGTGCATGCCGGGCTGCTGGCCACCCCCGCGTTGTCCGAGGGCCTGCAGGCGCAGCAGGCGGAACGCAGCCAGGGCCAGCACCGTCCCATCGGCCAGATCCTGGTGGACCGGGGGGCCCTGACCCAGGAGCAGCTGCGCAACGTGATCGCCACCTGGCTCGGTGAGTACACGGTGCACCCCGGCGACATCACCCCCGAGCCGTCGGCGCTGGCCCTGATCCCCCGCGCCGTGGCCGAGCGCGAGTCCGTGCTGCCGCTGATTGCGCGCGAGGACGCGCTGGTGCTGCTCATGGCCGACCCCTGGGACCGGGTCCTGGTGGACGAGATGCGCTTTCTGACCCAGCGGCGCCTGATCCCGCTGCAGGCTGCGCCGGGCACCCTGATGCCCGCCATCCACAAGGCCTACCGCACCACCTCCGCAGCGCCGGGCAACGCCAGCGCAGGTGCCCGCGCCACCTCGCAGGAGCTGCTGACCAACCTGAGCAGTGCCGCGCCGGACGCCGATGCCGAACAGGCCGATGTGATCAGCGAGTCGGACAACACCCTGGTGCGGCTCATCAACTCGGTGATCGACGAGGCCATCAACCACCGCGCCTCCGACATCCACATCGAGACTGAGCCCGCCCCGCGCAATGTGCGCGTGCGCCTGCGCATTGACGGCGATCTGGTGCCCTATCTGGAGTTGCCTGCGCGCTACCGCTTTGCGATGGTGGCGCGCATCAAGATCATGGCCAGCATGGACATCTCGGAGCACCGCAAGCCCCAGGACGGCAAGATCGACTTCGCGCGCTTTGGCGGCCCGCCGGTGGAGCTGCGCGTGGTCACCGTGCCCACCTCGCGCGGGCTGGAGGACGTGGTGCTGCGCCTGCTGGCAGGCGCCAAGCCCCTGCCGCTGGAGAACATTGGCCTGAGCCAACCCAACCTGCTGGCGCTGCGCTCCGTGGTGCAGAAAAGCTATGGCCTGGTGCTGGTGTGCGGCCCCACGGGCTGCGGCAAGACGACCACGCTGCACTCGGTGGTGCGCGACATCAACACCGCAGGCCGCAAGATCTGGACGGCCGAAGACCCCATCGAGATCACGCAGGAGGGCCTGCGCCAGGTGCAGGTGAACCCGCGCATCGGCTGGACCTTTGCCGCCGCCATGCGCACCTTTTTGCGCGCCGATCCGGACGTGATCATGATCGGCGAGATGCGCGACGAGGAAACCGCGCGCATCGCCATCGAGGCCTCACTCACCGGGCACCTGGTGCTGTCCACCCTGCACACCAACTCGGCACCCGAGAGCATTGCGCGCCTGCTCGAAATCGGCCTGGACCCGTTCAACTTTTCCGACTCACTCCTCGCGATCCTGGCCCAGCGCCTGGTGCGCCGCCTGTGCCCCGCCTGCCGTGAGCCGCGTGTGGCTGACCACGACACGCTGCTGGGGCTGGCATCGCAGTACCTGGACAGCGGCACCAACAACACCACCGATGCCCGCGAGGCGCAGATCGCGCGCTGGCGCCAGCAATACGGCGGGCCCCAGGGCGAGCTGCGGCTGTGGCGCCATGTAGGCTGCAAACAATGTGACAACCACGGCTACCACGGGCGGCTGGGCATCCACGAACTCATGCTGAGCGACGAGGCCATCCGCCAGCACATCCGCCGCCGTGCACCGGCCTCGGACATCCGCCACTCGGCGCTGGCGGCCGGCATGCGCACCCTGCGCCAGGACGGCATCGAGAAAGTGCTGCAGGGCCTGACCGACATGGCCGAAGTGGTGGCCGCCACCAACCTGTAGCGCACTGCGGGCGCAAGCGCTTCACCACGCACTGGGCCCGGTGTGCGGGTAAGCCGGGGTTGCACACCCCGGAGCCCGGTGGGACCATGTAAGCAAGTGCAACCACTGCGACCCCACCGGGGCGCACGCACCAAAAACGTCGCAAGCAACGTCAACAATTGTCAAGACGCCCCATTTGTGGCGATTTTCCGTTTTGGACCTGTCGGATTTCGTGCTTTCCCCTGCATAGTCACCCTGTGCCCGCCCCCCTGCCCCTGCGGCCGGGGCTTCGATGAAAGACCCGCACCAGCCCCGGCCCTTGCATCGGCGGAAACGGAAGACGTGAAAGTTGTGATGATGTTCAGAGCCACTGCCGTCCTACCCCGCGCAGGCGCCGCCTTGATTTCCCTGATGGCCTTCTGCGGCCCGCAGTGGGCACATGCGGGCCCGGTGTGCCCCGGCCTCGAAAGTCGGCGGGTGCTGCAGCTGCACGCATCCCAGAGCAGCAAGCCCCAGGCCTGCGACCTCAAGGGCCTGGCCAAGCTGCCAGCCAAAGAGATCGTGGCCACGCTCCCTGCCGCGCTCGGCCTGGCAGGCGAGCACCGCTGGCGGGGCGTTTCGCTGCGCTACCTGGTCGAGCAGATGGGTGGGGGTGAACGCAGCCAGATCCTGCTGACTGCACTGAACGACTACGCCATCGAAATCCCCTGGAGCGACCTCGTGCGCTTCGACCCCATCCTGGCGTACAGCCGCGATGGCGAGCACATCAGCATCCGCGACAAGGGGCCGCTGATCCTGATCTACCCATTTGGCACCCACCCCCAGCTTCAGGGCCAGGACTACATCAACCGATCCATCTGGCAGGTCCATGCAGTCGCCCTCCGGTAAACCGCTGCCCCGCCGGGCGGCCAACGACATCCCCCCCGGCCAGCCCCGCCCGCATGCCACCTACTGGCTGCTGGCCATGGTGGCGGCCATGGCGCTGGCCACGGCCGCCACCCTGTGGTGGACGCTGCGCCAGACCCATGTGCTGGCGCAGCCCCACCAGCAGAACGACCTGTGGTACGTGTCCAGCGTGCACAACGAGCTGGCCCGGGTCAGCCTGCTGGCGCGCAAGGTGCGGGCCCGCGAGGCCAGCACACAAGACCTGCAGGAGCGGCTGGAAGTGCTGCTCGGCACACTCGACACCTCCGGCCGGGGGCCCCGCGTCAGCACCCAGCTGCGCGAGGCATTGCCCGAAGCCGCCCAGGACCTGGACAGCCTGCGCCCGCTGGTCGAGCGCTGGTCCACCCAGCTGGCCCCCCTCGCCACCCAGAACGGCAATGGCAACGGCAAGGCTGCGGCCATCACCGCCGACATCGTGCGGCAGTCCGACACCCTGCTGGACCGCCTGCGCAAGGTGGTTGCCACCGTCCACCTCTTCAGCGCCCAGGAGGCCAGCCAGGCACGCCAGCAACTGTCCCAGCGCTTTTTGTTGCTCAGTGCCGTGCTGGGTGGGCTGCTGCTGGGCACGGCCCTGCTGATTGCCAAGCTGGTGCGCGACACCCGCCTCGTCCGCGCCGCGTCGCAGCAGCTGGTGCAGGCCAACCGCCAGCTCGAAGTGCGGGTGGCCAGCCGCACCCGCAAGATCGAAGAAGGCCGCGCGCTGCTGAGCTTCATCCTGGACACCAGCCCGAGCGACGTTGTGCTGGCCGAGGTCGAAAGCGGCCGCGTGCATTTCATCAACCGCCGCCTCACCGAGCGCCTGGGGCTCAAGGCCGCACCCGAGACCCTGTTCCTGCCCGAGCTGCTGCACGACCCCGAAACCCGCGAACGCTTCACCCAGGCCCTGGACCGGTATGGCCAGGTCGATGCCATGGAAGCGCTGATTGGCGAACATGACCCCTGCTGGAGTTCGCTGTCGGCCCGCCTGATCGAGGTGGAGGGGCAACTGGCGCACCTGCTGTGGGGCTTTGACATCAGCGCCCACAAGGCGCTGGAAGGCCAGCTGCGCGAGCTGGCCACCCGCGACGCGCTCAGCGGACTGCTCAACCGGCGAGCGTTCCTGGAGCGCAGCACCGCCCTGTTCGACCATTGCCGCCGCCACGGCCAGCCCTGCGCCGTGCTGATGATCGACATCGACCACTTCAAACGCATCAACGACCGGCACGGCCACCAGATGGGCGACGTGGCCATCCGCACCTGCGCCGAGGCCATTGGCCACGCCCTGCGCGACGCCGACCTGCTGGGCCGCCTGGGGGGCGAAGAATTTGCCGTGCTGCTGCCCCACGCCACGGCCGACAGCGCGATGGTGGTGGCCGAACGCATCCGCAGCGGCATGGCCCAGATGAACATCGTGTCGCCCCAGGGCCAGCCGCTCTCGTTCACCATCTCGATCGGCGTGGCCGAAATGGCGGCGCACCATGCGGGCATCGAGCCCCTGCTGGTGGATGCCGACCAGGCGCTGTATCGCGCCAAGGCCACAGGCCGCAACAAAGTGCTTGCCTACGAAGTCGCTATCGGACAATCTTGACCCCACCGCCTGCCCCACACACCATGAGCCTGCGCCTAATGATCGTTGACGACAGCCGCATGTCGCGCCTGATCCTGCAGGGCCTGATCCTGCAGACCCACCCCCAATGGACCATCGTGCATGCCAGCAGCGGCGAAGAAGCCCTGCAGCTGGTGCGCGAAAACCCCGTGGACCTGGTGTCCATGGACTTCAACATGGCGGGCATGAACGGCCTGGAGGCCGCCCTTGCGCTGCGCGAGATCCTGCCCGCCGTGCCGATTGCCATCCTCACGGCCAACGTGCAGGCTGCCGTGCAGGGACGCATCGAGGAAGCCGGCATGGTGTTCATCGCCAAGCCCATTACCGCCAGCGCAGCCGCCCAGCTCGCAGCGCTGGCAGGAGCCTGACATGACGGTGCAGCTAGATGCCGAACAAATCGACGCGCTCAGCGAAATCTTCAACATCGGCGTCGGCAAGGCCGCCGCCGCCATGGGCGCACTCATGCACGACGAAGTGCTGCTGTCGGTGCCCCATGTGAGCATCTTCACCGTGAGCGAAGCCGCCCAGCAGCTGGGGGCCGCAGGCAGCACCATGTACGGCGTGCGCCAGCCGTTTCGCGGCACTTTCAACGGCGACGCCCTGCTGATCTTTCCCGGCCACAAGAGCCTGGAGATCGTGCGCATCGTCGCAGGCCAGAGCGTGCCCGGCGAAGACCTCAGCGCCATCGAGCAGGACGCGATGACCGAGGTGGGCAACGTCATGCTCAACGCCTGCATCGCCGCCCTGTCCGACCTGCTGGGCAACGAATTCCAGCTCAGCCCCCCCAGCATCGACGTGGGCGACAGCCGCACCATCCTGGGCACCCGCATCCAGAACCACCTGGTGGTCTTCCTGCACATCCGCTTCGAGCTGCTGAGCAGCCAGATCGAGGGGTTTGTGGTGTTTGTGCTCAACACCACCTCGCTGGAAGGCCTGCGTGCGGCGGTGAACCGGCTGCTGGGGCGGCCGGCGGAGATGGACTGACGCCGAGGCCCGCGCGGCGCGCTGTGCGACACTCGCCGCCACCTCCGTTGCGCCACCCCATTGCGGCTGGCGCGCCCTGGACTCCACCTCCCACCCCGCATGCTCCGCTACCTCACCGTCCCCGTGACCGCGTTCCAACAGAACTGCTCCCTTGTCTGGTGCGATGCCACCCAGCAGGCCGCCGTGATCGACCCCGGGGGCGATCTGGATGTGCTGCTGGCTGAAGTCCAGCGGCTGGGCCTCACGCTGTCGCAGATCTGGCTCACGCACGCGCACATCGACCATGCGGGGGGCACGGGCGAGCTGGCCACGCGTTTGGGGCTGCCCATCGTGGGGCCACACCCGGGCGACCAGTTCTGGATTGATGGCCTGCCGCAGCAAAGCGCGATGTTCGGCTTTCCGCCCGCGCAGCATTTCACGCCCACGCGCTGGCTGGCGGATGGCGACCAGGTACAGATTGGCAATGAGACGCTGGCCGTGCGCCACTGCCCCGGGCACACGCCGGGGCATGTGGTGTTCCATGCGCCGCAGATCGACCGGGCCTTTGTGGGCGATGTGCTGTTTGCGGGCAGCATCGGGCGCACGGATTTCCCGATGGGCAACCACCAGGATTTGATCGACAGCATCACCCAGCGCCTGTGGCCCATGGGCGACCAGACGGTGTTCATCCCCGGGCATGGACCGGAGAGCAGCTTTGGCCGCGAGCGCAAGAGCAATCCCTACGTGGGCGGCACCTGAGGCGGCGCGCCCGCGCGCTGAAATTTGTGTTTTTTTGGCCGCTTCCGCGCACTGGATAAGCCGCAACAGCTATCAAATTTTGAGCAATAGCCCCCTGCCCTGAAGCCCGGCGCGCCCACCAGGTCGCGCGCCGGTCTCCGTGACAAGGGCCGCTCCCCACCTTAAAAGTCAAACGCGGCCGACAGGCGCACGGCACGCGGCGCGCCCACGTTCACCCGGCCCGCACCCCAGATGCTGTCGAAGTACGCGCGGTTGGCCAGGTTGGTGACTGTGGCGCGCAGCACCACCGGCTGTGCACCAAAGCGCGTGGCGTAGCGCGCGCCCACGTCCAGCGTGGTCCAGGCGGGCAGCTTGACGCTGTTGTCGCCCGTGAGCCACTGGGCGCCCGTGTGGTTCACCCGGCCGTTGACCGACAGGCCCTGCACACCAGGGATGGCCCAGTCGGCGCCCAGGTTGAGCGTGAGCTTGGGCACGCCAAACTGCGCACGGCCCTGGTTCACGCCCTTGGTGGTTTGGGTCTGGTCGGCCTCGGTGTAGGCCACGCCGCCCAGCAGGCTGAGCGCCGGGGTCAGCTGGCCGAATACATTCCACTCCACGCCCCGGTTGCGCTGCTCACCGTCCAGCACCTGGCGGTTGTTGGCCTCGATGAGGGCAGGCTTGCTGATCTGGAACAGGCTCACCGTTTGCGTGAGGCTGCCGCTCACCCACTTCACGCCCACCTCCATCTGCTTGCTTTTATAGGGCTTGAAGGTTTCGCCCTCGTTGGCATAGGGCGCCTTCACGGTGGTGCCCGCGCTCAGGCCTTCCACGTAGTTGCCATAGAGCGAGACGTTCTCGCCCCAGGGCTTGGCGACCAGGCCCACCAGGGGGGTCACGGCGCTTTCCTTGTATCGGCTGAGCTTTTGCTCCACCTGCTGCGCGCGCAGGCCCAGCGTGAGCTGCAGCCTGTCATCGGCAAACGCGAGGGTGTCCGCCACGCTCAGCGCCGTCATCACGTCGTCGTTGAGCTTGTTGTAGGTGGATGCGGCACCACCCGCCGGCATGGTGATGGGCCGGGGGTGGTAGATGTTGCTGTTGATGGCGGCCGTGCCGTTGGCGCGGCTGCCGCCTTCGTAGCTCATCACATTGGCGGCCAGGGTGAGCTTGTGGGCCACGGCGCCGGTGCTGAACTGGCCGCGCAGGCCCAGCTCGGCCGTGGTGGTGGTGTACTCGCCCCAGGAGTTGTAGGCCGTGCCCGTGGCATTGCCGGTGGCGGCATTGGCCGGGGTCCACACGGGCCGGGTGCCGAAGATAAAGCCGTCGTACGCGTGCTGCGCCTTGCCCGCCGATGCAAACGCCGTCCAGCCCGCATTGAGCTTGGCCTGGCCACGCAAGATGAGGCCCTGCGTCTGTGTGTTGCTGTACACCCCTTCGCCGTAGAAGAAGTTGGTGGAGCCGTCGGGTGCCCTGGGCACGGTGGTCCAGCCGGTGAGGATGGGCTGCATGGGCGAGCCCTTGCGCACCTTGTTTTTCAGCGAATAGGCATCGGCCTCCACGTTCCAGCCCTCGCCCTGGTAATCGAGCGCCAGGTGGCCGATCTCGCGCGCCTTGGTCTGGTGGTTGAGCCAGGTTTCGCCGCCCGACAACACGCCATTGACGCGCACGCCCAGGCGCTGGTCCGCGCCAAAACGGCGCGCCACGTCGGCATGCACGCCCAGGTTGGATTGGGACGAGTACGTGGTGGTCACGCGCGTGAGCGGCGTCTTGCCCGCGCGCTTGGGCACGAGGTTGATGGCGCCGCCCACATCGCCCGCAGGTGGCAGCCCCAGCATCATGGCGCCGGGGCCCTTGAGCACTTCCACCCGCTCGAAGAGCTCGGTGGGCGTGTTCTGCTCGGGCGCCAGGCCAAACGCTCCGTTGATGGCCAACGAGTTGGCAGAGACCCCGAAGCCACGAATGATGAAGTTCTCGACGATGTGACCTTCATTGGTGGTGGTGCGCACCGAGGGGTCGTTCTTGAGCACCGCGCCCACCGTCTGCGCCTGCTGGTCGGCAATGCCTTCGGCGGTGTAGCCCGTCATGTTGAATGGCGTGTCCATCACGCCCACATTGCCCAGCACCCCCAGGCGCGTGCCCTGGGCCACCTTGCCGCCGGGCGCTGCGGCGGGCAGGCTCTCGGGCGTTTCGGCCGCCGCGTTCACGGTCACTTCCTTCAGCGCCACCGGGGCGGCCGGGCTTTGTGCCAGTGCCGCGCCAGCCCCGGCCAGCAAGGTCCACGCACAGGCCTGGGCGATCTGGCGCAGGGCAAAAGGATGGGCCGGGGTGGCACCCCGGGATGGGCGGCGAGTCTGCATAGAGAAAGTCCTGAATCAAAAGCGGGAGGAAAGAAATGGGAAAGCCGCCCCGTCAACGGATTACAAACAAGAATGAGTGCGATTCCATACAAGACGCAAACCCGCTCCTTGACGGAGCTGCGCAAAAGCGGCGCCCAGGATGTGCTGCGAGGCGTGCCGACGCGTTCATCCGGCATGCAGCGATGGTTCCACGCGGCCCATGGGCCTGTGTTTGCACGGCAAACAAAGATGTTTGCAGCACCTGCGCCGCCCGCAAAGAGCGCACCACCAGGCTACGTTGGAGGCGCCTTCCCGGGGGAAACGCGCCGCAAAGGAATCGGGAGCGTCCAATCTCCCTAAGCGCCCGCAATGGGCACGCCCCCGCCAGTGCCACCGCGGAGCTGGCTTTGCCAGGCCACGGGTGGCGTCCCCCTGGGGGGAAGCCGCGAAGCGGCTCAGGGGGGCTTCAGATCCTCGCTCGGGCCAGCTTCGGCGGCATCCCGAACCGCTTGCGGTACGCCGTCGCAAAGTTGGCGGCGCTGTTGTAGCCCGCCACCAGCGCCGCCTGCCCCACGGTCAGCCCGTCCTGCTCCAGCGCATGGCGCGCACGCTGCAGGCGGTGCTCGCGCACAAAGTCGAACACCGTGGTGCCGTACACCGCGCGGAAGTGGCGCTGCAGCGTGTTGGCATTGGTGCCCGCCTGGCGCGCCAGGGCGTCCAGAGACATGTCCATGGCGCCGTCGGTCTGCAAGAAGGCGTGCAGCGCGCGCATGCGCTGGTGTTCATGGGGCAGCAGGCGCAGCGCGGCGGCAGCGGGGGCCGGTGCCGGAGCGGGCGCCGGTGCAGGCCCGGGCGCGTGCTGCGACAGGCTGGCCAGCGCCTCGCCCACCAGTTCCAGCGCGCGGCTTTCCAGGTACAGGTGCAGCAGCAGGGGGCTGAGGTCGGGCGCGCGGGTGATCTGCTCGGCCACGGCCGCAATGCGGGCCGAGGGCTGCCAGTGGTGCATGGCCAGATGCTGGCGGCGAAAGGCCTCCATGGCGTCCGACGCCGACGAGCCTGCCACCTGCTCCAGCCATTCACCGCCCAGACCCACGCTCACCCGGCGCGCATAGGCGCCCCGGCGGCCGCGCCGCTCAAACCGTTCAGGCTCGGCCACCGACACCAGCAGTGCACGCGGCAGGCCAGGCCCGCGCGCACGCTGGCTGACGGCGCCGGACGACAAGGCCACGCGGCGCGGGCCGTAGCTCACGTCCACCGAGCCCTCCAGCAGCAGCACGATGCGCAGGCCCGCCTCCATCTCGCCGCTGGCGGTGAAGTCCTGCACGTCGGCCGTGTCGTCGGCATGCAGGTGCAGCCCGGGGCGCAGCACCCGCACGCGCTGCAGATGGCGCTGCAGCGACGCCTGCATGCCTTCCGTCGGCGGGGCCGAGGGTTGGACGTTCAAGGGGCTGACAACGGACATGGGAAGGCAGACAGGCGTTTCGGCAGACGACGGTGGCAGAGCGGCGGGGTTCCGATGGCGCCGGAGGATGGGGACGGGGAGGTACTGGCCGCAGCAGGCGGTGGCGCAAAGGTTTTTCTCCACCCAGCAAACACGGCAGGCACCGGCCCGTGGGATGCTAGCAACTTGCGATAATAAATGCAAATGATTCTCAATAGTGCTTTTTATCCGGTCCGCCATCGGGCTGGGCTGCAAGCACCCTGCCATCCATGACCTTGACCCTTTCCCGCTGGCGGCCCACCCAGGCAGCCCGCCGCGTATTGGCCACGTTCCTGTGCGCCCTGGCCGCTGCGGCCACCGCCCCCGCGCAAGCGCAAACCACCACCCACACCGTGACCGACCTGGCCGGGCGCACCGTGACCCTGCCCGCTCAAGTGGACCGCATCCTGCTCGGCGAGGGCCGCCTTTTGCCCGCGCTGGGCGTGTTCGAGCGGGACGATGTAGCCCGCCGCCTGGTGGGCATGATGGGTGACTACGAAACCCTGGACGCCGCAGGCTACGCCCAGTGGCGCAGCCGCTTCCCGCAGCTGGACAAGGTGCCGCGCGTGGGCCGCAACAATGCGGGCAGCTTCAGCGACGAGCAGGCAATTGCGCTGCGCCCGCAGGTGGCCGTCCTGGGCCTGGCGGGCGGCCATGGGCCCAGCAAGAACGACCGCGAGACCCTGGCCCGCCTGGAAGCGGCAGGTGTAGCCGTGGTGTTTGTGGACTTCCGCCACGACCCGCTCAAGAACACCCCCCGCAGCATGGAGCTGCTGGGCGCCGTGCTGGGCAAGCGCAAGGAGGCCCAGGCCTTCAACACCTATTGGCGAACCCAGTTGGAGCGCGTCGAATCGCGCCTGCGCACCTTGCCGGCCGGCACGCGCCACCCGGCCGCGTTTCTGGAAAACCGCGTGGGCCTGACCGACGAATGCTGCGCCACCATGGTGGGCCTGGTGGGCATGCTGCTGGATGCGGCGGGCGCCGACAACGTGGCGCGCGGCCGCATCCCGGGCGAACACGGCACGCTGAACCCCGAGTTTCTGATCGCCACGCAGCCCCGCCTGTACATCGGCACCGGCATTGGCAGCATGGCCACGGCCGAGAAGTCGCCCCTGCGCATCGTGCTGGGCGCCGACGCCACGCCCGAGGCGGCCCGCGCCTCGCTGCTGCGCGCCACACAGCGCCGGGGCATCGCCCAGCTGCAGGCCGTGCAACAGCCCGGCCGCGCACACGCCATCTGGCACCACTACTACAACTCGCCGTTCAACGTGGTGGCCGTGCAGGTGTTTGCCAAATGGCTGCACCCCGAACTGTTTGCCGACCTGGACCCGCGCGCCACGCTGCAGACGATGTTCACCCAGTTCCAGCCGATCCCGCTGGCGGGTGTGTACTGGACCAGCCTCTGATGCCCGCGCCCCACCCCGCGCAGGGCAGCACGCGCCGCGCGCTGCTCGCCGCCGGTGCTGGCACCAGCCTGGGCCTGCTGGGTGGTTGCGCCACCGGCAGCCCGGCGGTGCCTGCGCAGCTGCTGCAGGCCCCCGCCGCAGCGCTGCCCGGCACCCACCAGCAAGACCTGCGCGACCCGGCCAGCGGCAATACCTGGCGCATCTGGGTGCAGCGCCCCGCAGGCCCCGCGCCCGCCACGGGCCACCCGGTGCTGTATGTGCTGGACGGCAACGCCGCCTTTGCGCTGGCCGCGCAGCTGGCGCGCAACGACGCCGCGCGCCCGCCCGAGCTGCGGCCGGATGCGGCCATCGTGGTGGGCATTGGCCACCCCGGCGACGCGGTGATCCACCCCGCCGAGCGCCAGCGCGACTACACCCCACCGCCGCCGGGCGGCAGCGCCACGCCCCAGGCGGGCGGCGCCGACCGGCTGCTCGACTTCATCGCGCGCGAGCTGCAGCCGCGCGTTGCACAGGCTTTTCCCGTCGATGCCCAGCGCCAGACGATCACCGGCCATTCCTTCGGGGGCCTCTGTGTGCTGCACGCACTGTTCACGCGCCCGGCGTTGTTCACCCGCTACGCAGCCACCAGCCCATCGGTATGGTGGAACCAGGGCCAGGTGCTGCAGACGGCCCAGCAGTTCATGCAGGCGCATGCCACGGCGCCCCGCGCCTTCAGCGCCCGGCTGCATCTGCGCGTGGGCAGCCTGGAGCATGCGCAAGCCGCCGCCACCCCTGCGCGCGCCGTTGTGCAGGCCGAGCGCCGCCTGCTGGACCGCACCACAACGCTGGCGAACCAGCTCACCACCCTGGCATGGCCCGAGCTACATGTGCAGATGGCCGTGTTGCCCGGCCTGGACCATGGCAGCGTGATGCTGCCCGGCCTGGTCGATGCCCTGGCCCTGGCGCAGCAGGCACGCTGAGCCTTTCACCCCTCTTTTTGCAATGTCTGCCGTGCCTGATTCCGCAACCGCCTTGGCCCCGCCCTCCACCACCCCGCAGCCCGCTGGCCCGCTCGCACAGCGCTACCGGCACTTCGTGCGCAGGCGCCTGCTGCTGCTGGCCACGCTGCTGGCCGTGCTGTGCGCCAGCGTGGTGGCCGACATTGCGCTGGGGCCCTCCACCTTCGCGTTTGCCGATGTGCTGCGCGGCCTGTTCACGCCCGGCGCGCTGCCGCAGGCGCAGCAGGTGATCCTGTGGGAGGTGCGCCTGCCCTATGCGGTGATGGCCGTGCTGGTGGGCGCCAGCCTGGGCCTGGCGGGCGCCGAGATGCAGACTGCGCTGAACAACCCGCTGGCCAGCCCGTTCACCCTGGGCGTGTCGGCCGCTGCGGCCGTGGGCGCATCGGCCGCCGTGGTCAGCGGCTTCACGCTGCTGGCCTGGGGCGAGAACCTGGCCGTGCCGCTGTGCGCCTTTGGGGGCGCGGCCTGCGCCACGGCGCTGATCCAGCTGCTGGCCTGGCGCCAGGGAGCCACGGTGGACACGGTGGTGCTGTTCGGTATTGCGCTGTTGTTCAGCTTTGAGGCCCTGCTGTGGCTGCTGCAGTTCATCGCGGACAGCAACGCGCTGCAGCAGATCGTGTTCTGGACCATGGGCAGCCTGGGCCGCGCCACCTGGACCAAGATCGGCATTGTGGGCACGGTGCTTTTGCTATGCCTGCTGTGGTCGGCGCACCAGGCCTGGGCCCTCACGGCGCTGCGCGCGGGCGAGGACCAGGCGCGCAGCTTCGGCATCGCGGTGGAGCGGCTGCGCCTGGAGACGCTGCTGCGCGTAAGCCTGCTGGCGGCCACCGCCCTGTCGTTTGTGGGCACCATCGGCTTTGTGGGCCTGGTGGGGCCGCACATCGCGCGCATGCTGCTGGGCGAGGACCACCGCTACTACCTGCCCGGCAGCGCGCTGGCCGGGGCGCTGATGCTTTCGCTCGCGTCCATCCTGAGCAAGGCGCTGGTGCCCGGCGTGGTGCTGCCGATTGGCATCATCACCGCGCTGGTGGGCGTGCCGCTGTTCATGGTGCTCGTTCTGCGCCAAAGAAGGACTGCGTGATGAGCACGACCGGCTTTGCCCTTGAACAACTCACCGCAGGCTACCCCAGCCGCCCCGTGCTGCAGGGCGTGACCCTGCCCGGCGTGCCCGCTGGCACGCTGGTGGCGGTCGTGGGCCCCAATGCCGTGGGCAAGTCCACGCTGCTCAAGGCCGTGGCTGGGCTGCGGCCTGCGCAGGGCCGCGTGTGGCTGGAAGGCACCGACCTGGCCACGCTCGCGCCGCGCGAGCGCCTGTACCGCGTGGGCTACCTGCCCCAGGCGCTGCCGCAGAGCACCTCGCTCATGGCCTACGAAACCTGGCAGAGCGCGCTGCGCGCCAGCCGCAACGAATGGAGCACCGCCCAGCGCGAGGCGGCCATCGAGTCAGTGGTGGCCACGCTGGGCCTGCAGGCGCTGGCGCTGCGGCGGCTGGACGAACTCTCGGGCGGGCAGCGCCAGATGGTGGGCCTGGCCCAGGTCATCGTGCGTGCGCCGCGCCTCTTGCTGCTGGACGAACCCACCAGCGCGCTCGACCTGCGCTGGCAGTTGCAGGTGCTGCAGGCCGTGCGCGCCCTGGTGCGGCAACAGGGCGCCATCGGCCTGGTGGCCGTGCACGACCTGAACCTGGCCCTGCGGTTTTGCCAGCATGTGCTGGTGCTGGGCGGCGGCAACGTGCTGGCGGCAGGCGACCCGGCCGAGGTGCTCACCCCCGCGCTGCTGCAGCGCGCCTATGGCGTACGGGCCCGCGTAGAGCGCTGTTCCGAGGGCTATCTGCTGGTGCTGGCCGATGCGGCGCTGCCGCAGTAGCCCCTTCATTTTTCGCACAACAACGACACCCACCCATGATGAGACGCCAGGGCCATGTGCCCACCCCCGAGGCCAGCCGCTACCTGCAGCGCCTGTGCTACCACTTCACCCGCAAGATCCGCGTGGACTACGACGAGCACCGGGGCGAGGCCCACTTCCCCTGGGGCCTGTGTGTGCTGCGCGCCGACAGCGAAGCGCTGCACTTCGACTGCAGCGCCGAGGACGATGCCAGCCTGGCGCGGGTGCAGTTCGCCATCGACTCGCATGTGGAGCTGTTCTCGCGCAAGAGCCCTGTGGCCGTGGACTGGCAGCCCGTGCAGGCCGGGTAGCCATGCGCCGGGCCTTCGGGTCCGAAGGGCGGCCTGGGGTCGCCCGATACCGCAAATGGCAGGCTTTGACCTGCCAGATCGGCAGATGGCCAACCCGCCAGCTTTCTAGGATGTGACATTTTGTTAATAACCCGCGTGCAAAGGAGCGCACCGGGCCCCGTCACGCCATGGCATCCTCCGCAAGCACCACCGCCCCCACAGCCCACCCGCCGCGCCCCTTTGCCGTTCCACAGCGCGGCTCCAGCGTGGCTGGCAAGGCCTACTGGGCCATGGCGCAAAGGGTGGCCTTGACGGCAGCGGCCATCGACTGTGGGTACATCGCGCTTTTCCTCTGGCTGGGATCGCTGCCGCTGGCGCTGGTCAACGTGGGCAGCATCGCGATGTACCTGGTCGCGCATGCGCTCATCCAGCGGCGGCACAACACGGCGGGCATCCTGCTGATCTGGCTGGAGGTGGTTGCCCATTCGGCGCTGGGTTCGCTGCTGGTGGGTTGGGACAGCGGTTTTCACTACTACCTGCTGCTGTTCATCCCGGCCGTCGTGATTGCCAACTCTGGCCGCTATGCCGCGCCAATCGTGCTGGCGTTGCTGGCCTATTACCTGGGCCTACGCTGGGCCTGCGACCACTGGGGCGCCCTGGCGCCGCTGGCGGGCAAGGGGCAGCAGATCGTCAACGCCATCCACGTCTGCGTGGTGTTTGGCATGTTTGCGGCGCTGGCCGCGTTCTACCGTCGCACCATCCTCATCGCCGAAAACCGCTTGCTCAAACAGGCCACGCTGGATGCCCTGACCGGGCTGAACAACCGCGCCCATTTCTACACCCTGGCAGGGCATACGCTGGCGCGCATCCAGCGCACGGGCGAGCCGGTCGCGCTGCTGCTGTGCGACATCGACCACTTCAAGCAGGTCAACGACCGCCATGGCCATGCCACGGGCGACCAGGTGCTGGTGACGGTGGCGGGGGTGCTCTCTCGCAACCTGCGCGAGAGCGATGTGATCGCCCGCTGGGGCGGCGAGGAGTTTCTGGCGCTGATGCCTGCCAGCCCCCTGGCCTCTGCGCTGGAGGTGGCAGAGCGCATCCGGGTGGCCATCGAACAGACCACCGTGCACCACCAGAACAACCCGGTGCCGCTGACCATGTCTTTCGGGGTGGTGCAGGTGGCCAGCGGCGACGACCTGCAGGCCGCCATTGCACGGGCCGACAAGGCGCTGTACCAAAGCAAACACGGCGGCCGCAACCGCGTCACGGTGGGCTGACGCCCGGTGGTTGGCACCGCGCCCCGGCCTGCGCCTGCGGTGCCGCCGATCCTGGGTCAGCCGTTCCTGCGTGCCGCTTCGTACAGCCCCTGCACCTTGGGCACGTTCTGCTCCAGTTCCTTGATGCGCGCAGGCCCCGAGGGGTGGGTGGACAGGAACGCCAGCCCGCCCTGCTTGCTGCCGGTGGCGTTGCCCATCTTCTGCCACAGGCTGACGGCCGCCGACGGCTGGTAGCCGCCGCGCGCGGCCAGCTCCAGGCCCACCAGGTCGGCCTCGCTCTCGTCCGAGCGGCTGAACTGCAGCGTGAGCAGTTGCCCGCCCAGCCCGGCCGCCGCCTGGCCCAGGTCGCCCAGGCCCAGCAGCTGCGAGCCCAGGCGCAGTGCCAGGTTGGTGCCCTGCGTCTTGGCAATGCGCTCGCGCGCGTGTTCGCGCAGCGCATGGGCCATTTCGTGGCCCATGATCATCGCGGCCTCGTCGTCGGTGAGCTTGAGCTGGTCAAGGATGCCGGTATAGAACGCGATCTTGCCGCCGGGCATGCAGAACGCATTGATCTGCTGGCTACCGATGAGGTTGACCTCCCAGCGCCATTGCTTGGCACGGTCGTTCCACGGCGTGGTGAACGGGATCAGCCGCTTGGCGATGGCGTGCAGGCGCTGCAGCTGGGGGTGGTTGTCGGGGGCCAGCGCACGTTTGGCGCGGGCCTGCTCCAGCATCTGGCGGTACTGCTGGGCGGCGGAGTTTTCGAGCGTCTCGGCGGGCACCAGCTTGCGCAGGCTGGAGGACGAGCCCACGTCCACCTGCGCCATCACCGGCGTGGCGGCGGCTGCACCCGCCGCCAGCAAAAAGGCCCGGCGTGCGGACCAGGGGGACGAGGGTGCGACAGAAGGGGTGGGGCAAAAGAGGCACATACCAGGAACACCTGAAGGAATAATGGGCGGCGCTGACCGACCCTGTGGTTTGCAGCAGCGTCTGCCACCCAGATGGAGGCAACGGGGCTGGGCGACAAGGGTGTCGGCGATGATAGACAAAACCCCCGCCCGCCCATGTCAGACACCTCCACGTCCTCCTCCCCCGGCATTTCGCCCGAAAAACCCGCCCGCACCCCCTGGCTGCAAACGCTGCGCGTGTACCTGGAGCCCGCCAGCCTGCGCATGCTCACGCTCGGGTTCTCGGCCGGGCTGCCGCTGCTGCTGGTACTGGGCACGCTCTCGTTCCGCCTGCGCGAGGCGGGCATCGACCGCAGCACCATCGGCTACCTCAGCTGGGTGGGCCTGGCCTACGGCTTCAAGTGGGTGTGGGCGCCGCTGGTGGACCGCATGCCCATCCCCCTGCTCACACCCACGCTGGGGCGGCGGCGCAGCTGGCTGCTGCTGGCGCAGCTGGTGATCGTGGCGGGCCTGGTGGGCATGGCGCTGGCCGACCCGCGCCACACACTCGGGCCCATTGTGTGGTGCGCGCTGGCGGTGGCGTTTGGCTCGGCCACGCAGGACATTGCGCTCGACGCCTTTCGCATCGAGTCGGCCGATGCCAACCACCAGGCGGCGCTGGCGGCGTCGTACCAGACAGGCTACCGGCTGGCGATGATCTGGGCCGGTGCGGGGGTGCTGTGGATCGCGGCACGCGCCGAGGTGGCTCCCGCCGTGGGCCAGGCCGTGCTGCAGGGCGCGGCGGCGTACCAGAACAGCGCATGGCTGAAGGCCTACCTCGTGATGGCCGCCTCCATGGCCGTGGGCGTGGTTACGGTCCTGTTCTCGCGCGAGCCAGCGCCGCGGGCCGCCTCCGAAGAACGACTGGAGCTGAGTCAGGCCATCACGCGGCTGGCGCTCAAGGGCGTGCCGCTTTGGGCCCTATTGGTGGTGCCCATGGTGGCGGTAGCGATCAGGTTTGGAAAGTTGCCAATGCTGCTGGTGTATTCATTGGCGCCGCCCCGGTGGCTTGGGCTAGTGGCGGACGTTGCCAGCACCGGTTTGACCCTGCTTGTGCTCGGATATCTGCTGCGCTCTCTGGCACGCAAGAACGTTCGGGTGCCCGCACCAGCGGCGCTGCGCCCTTCGTTGGCCTGGCTGGAAATCGCGGTGTTTAACCCCTTCAAGGACTTCGTTCGGCGCTATGGCAAACAAGCCATCCTCATCCTCGCGCTCATCGCCGTCTACCGCATCAGCGATGTGGTCATGGGCATCATGGCCAACCCGTTCTATGTGGACATGGGCTTCACCAAGGACGAGGTGGCCGCCGTGACCAAGGTCTACGGCGTGATCATGACGTTGGCAGGCGCCTTTGTGGGCGGCGTGTTGTCGATGCGCTTCGGCGTGATGCGCATCCTGATGCTGGGCGCGATCCTGAGCGCGGGCAGCAACCTGCTGTTTGCGTGGCTGGCGGGCCACGGGCACGACGTGACGGCGCTGATTGCCGTGGTCTCGGCCGACAACCTGGCCAGTGGCATCGCCTCGGCCGCGTTCATCGCCTACCTGTCGAGCCTGACCAACGTGAGCTACTCGGCTACGCAGTACGCGCTGTTCAGCTCCATGATGCTGCTGCTGCCGAAGTTTGTGGCGGGCTTCTCGGGCGACTATGTGGATGCGTTTGGCTACGCCCACTTCTTCACATCAACGGCGCTGCTGGGGCTGCCGGTGCTGGTGCTGGTGTGGCTGGCGTCCAGAGTCAAAACAGCCTCCTCCGCGCCATGACCAAGCGCTTATAGCTATCAATTTTGGAGCAATCCGTTTACCCAAACTTTACGGAAGCGACAACACGGCGAGACGCCCCACGGAGAGCATGAATCCATGAGTTCCCAACTGCTGATGATCGAAGACGATGCCCGCCTCGCGCAGATGGTGGGCGAGTACCTGGGCCAGTCGGGCCTGCAGGTCACGCACCGTGCGGACGGCAAAAGTGGCCTGGCGCAGTTGCAGGGGCCCGATGCCGGGCCGTTGCCTGATCTGGTGATCCTGGACCTGATGCTGCCCGACATGGACGGGCTGGAGGTGTGCCGCCGCATCCGCTCGCTGCAGGGCCATGCGGCGCAGGTGCCGGTGCTCATGCTCACTGCCAAGGGCGACCCCATGGACCGCATCATTGGCCTGGAACTGGGCGCCGACGACTACCTGCCCAAGCCTTTTGAACCGCGCGAGCTGCTGGCCCGCATCCGCGCCATCCTGCGCCGCCGCACCGATGGCGGCAGTGCAGCGGCGGCCACACAGGTGCTGCGCTTCGGCACGCTGGAGATCGACCGCGACGCACGCACGGTCACGGTAGCGGGCGAACCGGCCGACCTGACCTCCTACCAGTTCGACCTGCTGGTGGCCCTGGCCGAACGCGCGGGCCGCGTGCTCACGCGCGACCAGATCATGGAGGCCGTGCGCGGCCGCGAGCTGGAGGCGTTTGACCGCAGCATCGACGTGCACATGGGCCGCATCCGTGCAGCCATCGAGCAGGACGCCAAGAACCCCCGGCGCATCCTCACGGTGCGCGGCGTGGGTTATGTCTTTGCCAAACAGCAGGACTAGCCGGGTGTCCCTGTCCACCCCCTTCTCCCGCCGCCTGTACCTGCGCATCTGGCTGGCTGTGGTCGGCGGCATTGCGGTGCTGACCCTGACCGTGGGCTGGGCCTGGCGCATGGCGGAGGAGCAGAAGGCACAGACCAACCAG
The DNA here is from genome assembly GCF_002245625.1 of Acidovorax kalamii. Taxonomy (GTDB): domain Bacteria; phylum Pseudomonadota; class Gammaproteobacteria; order Burkholderiales; family Burkholderiaceae_C; genus Acidovorax; species Acidovorax kalamii. Next base: position 495,502 of record NZ_NOIG01000008.1, on the reverse strand, counting down.
CCTTTTGTGCCCCCCTCGCGCGAGATGGCGCTGCGCGACCCCTCGGGCAAACTGCTGCTGCGCGGCATGGCCACGCGCCAGCCCGCCGAGCCCGGGGAAGGCGTGGAATTCCGCATCGAATCCGACACCGGCCAGACCTACACCCTGCAGATGGCGCCCCGCCAGCCGCGCGGCGAATGGGCAGGCGGGCGGCCGGGCGGCGGTCCCAACCAGGGCTGGGCCGCGTTCTGGACGCGCCCGCCGTTTGGTTTCTTGTGGCTCCTGGGCATCGTGAGCCTGGCAGTGGCGGTGGGGGTGTACCCCATCATCCGCCGCCTCACGCAGCGGCTCGAAGCCCTGCAGCGCAGCGTGCAGAAGTTTGGCGAGGGCGACCTCTCGGTGCGTGTGCCCGAGCAGGGGCAGGACGAGGTGGCCGACCTGGCGCGCCAGTTCAACGCCGCCGCCGAGCGGGTGGAAAACCTGGTCAAGTCGCACAAGTCGCTGCTGGCCAATGCCTCGCACGAGCTGCGCTCGCCGCTCACCCGCATCCGCATGGGGCTGGAGCTGATGGGTGGCCAGCAGCCCTCGCCCGCATTCCGCGCCGAGATCTTGCGCAACATCGCCGAGCTGGACCAGCTGGTGGACGAGATCCTGCTGGCCAGCCGCCTCGATGCGCGCGAGGCCGATGTGGGCACGGTGGAGCTGGTGGACCTGATTGGCCTGGCCGCCGAGGAATGCGCCCGCGTGGACGCCGACCTGGACGTGAGCGCGAGCCCCGATTCGCTGGAGGTGCGCGGTGTGGCCAAGCTGCTGCGCCGGGCCCTGCGCAACCTGCTGGAAAACGCGCGCCGCTACAGCACCGGCGAGATCACGGTGGTGGTGCACCGCCGTCAGGGCCGCGCCGAGGTGCATGTGTGCGACCACGGCCCGGGCGTACCGCCCAGCCAGCGCGAGCGCATCTTCGAGCCCTTCTACCGCCTGCCGGGCGCCAGCGAACGCGCAGGCGGCGTAGGCCTGGGGCTGTCGCTGGTGCGCTCGATTGCCGGGCGCCACCAGGGCACCGTGCACTGCCAGGACCGGCCCGATGGCGAGCACGGCGCCTGTTTTGTGCTGACCCTGCCGCTGGCGCCTGGCGCCCACTGATGTACGCAGGCTCTGGGCGCGTTCAGTGCCCCGTGGGCAATGGCCAGCGCCAGGCCATGGCCGCGTACACCACTGCGCCCACCCCCAGCGCCGCCGCCGCCGCGGCCAGCCCATACATAAACCCCTGGCCCTGCGTGGCCGCGTGGTGCAGCATCCAGGCCACCATGGGCGGGCCCACGATCTGGCCGATGCCATAGGCGGCGGTGAGCAGGCCCGGAAAGCTGTCGCCCGCTGCGGGCCACACCCGCCGCGCTTCTTGCAAGGCATAGAAGGTGATGGCCGTGAACGGCAGGCCCAGCAGCAGGCTGCCCAGCGCAAAACCCATCGGCCCTGGCCACACCAGGCTGAGCGCAATGGCCCCGGCCTGCACCGCATAGGCTGCCATGAGCAGCCAGCGCCGGTCCCACGCGGCGGGCGTGCGCGTGGATAGCAACGCCCCCAGCGCCACACCCGCGCCAAACAGCGGCCAGAAGAGGTCGGGCCAGGGCGACCCCGCAGGCAGTGCGGCGCGCGCAATCACGGGCAGAAAAGTGGCCGTGACGATATAGCCCAGCCCCGCCAATCCATAGGCCAGCGTGAGCCCCGTGCGCGCCAGTGGCCCCTGTCCCGGCTGGGCAAAGCCCGGTGTGAGCGCGGCCGCCGCTGGTGCGGGCAAGGCCAGGCCCTGCAGCACGGGCCAGATGGCGGTGCACAGGCCCACGCTCAGCACACCAAACACGGCCCACCCGGCGGCGGCGGGCCAGCCCAGCGCCACCATGGCACTGGCCGACAGCCCCGTGAGCACAATGCCCAGCCCGGGCCCACAAAAGATCAGGCCGCCCAGGGCAGCATGGCCCAGCGCCACCAGCCGCACCATGCACCACACCGAGACATTGAGGAACACCAGCGCACTGGCCACGCCCGCCGCAAAGCGCAGCGCGGGCCAGGCGCCCGGCAACGGCAACGCCATGCCCAGCGTGAGCAGCACCGTGGCCGCCAGCCCCCAGCGCGCCAGCCGTACCGCATGCCACCGCTGCCGCGCGCGCGGCGCCACCCAGGGCAGGGCCATGCAGGCCAGCGCCCCGATCAGGTAGCCCAGGTAGTTGGCCGTGGCCAGCCAGCTGCCGCCCGCGAGCGTCACCACACCATCGTGCAGCATCATGGGCAGCAGCGGCGTGAATGCAAACCGCCCGATGCCCATGGCCACGGCCAGCGCGGCCATGCCTGCCAGTGCCACCGCCAGCGGGCGCTGCGGCGGGGGCAAGGCGGTGGGGGGTTCCAGGCGGTCAGGTTCGTGCATACGATTCTTTTTTGAGATATATTTTCTTTAAATCATCTCACAAAGAGAATATTCATGGACCTCACCGCCCTGGAGATTTTCCGCGCCGTGGCGCAGGAAGGCAGCGTGACCCGCGCCGCCGAGCGGCTGGGCCGGGTGCAGTCCAACGTGACCACGCGCGTGCAGCAGCTCGAAGAACAGCTGGGTGCCACGCTGTTCCTGCGCGAGGGCAAGCGCATGGTGCCCACGCCTGCGGGCGAATCGCTGCGCGGCTATGCCGACCGCCTGCTGGCGCTGGCCGAGGAGGCCCGCCAGTCGGTACACCCCCACGAGCCCGGCGGCCGCCTGCGCCTGGGCGCCATGGAAAGCACAGCCGCCGCGCGCCTGCCCCAGCCGCTGGCGCAGCTGCACGCGCAGTGGCCGGGGCTGGTGCTGGAGCTGTCCACCGCCCCTTCGCGCCAGCTGGTGGAGCAGGTGCTGGCCCACCAGATCGACTGTGCGCTGGTGGCCTGGCCGCCGCCGGGCATTGACACCGACGCGCCCGTGGAACACACCGCCGTGTTCACCGAACCCCTGCTGCTGGCACTGCCCGCCGACCACCCGCCTGTGCACACGCCGCAGGACCTGCAACTGGACACCCTGGCCGCGTTCAGCAACGGCTGCACCTACCGCCGCATGGGCGAGTCCTTCTTGCAGCAAAAAAGCGGCAGCCCGCCCCGCGTGCTGGAACTGGCCTCGTACCACGCCATCCTGGCCTGTGTGGCTGCCGGGCGCTGCGCGGGCGTGGTGCCACAGGCCGTGATCGACCTGATGCGCGAGCCGCCCGCCCTGCGGTGGGTGCCGCTGGGCCGTTGCGACACGGTGCTGGTCACGCGGCGCGGCTACCAGTCGCCTGCGCTGCAGGCCCTGCGGGCGGCGCTGTGGGCCAGCGTAGCCCGCCCTGCCCCTTCCATCGCCTGAACCATCTCACCAGGAGTTGCCCATGCCTTCGTTCCCTCTCACCACCCGCCTGGGCCTTGCCCTGCCCATCATCCAGGGCCCCATGACGGGCTCGGACACGCCTGCACTCGCGGCTGCCGTGTCCCAGGCTGGCGGCCTGGGCATGCTGGGCTGCGGCATGCGCTCGCCCGCCGCCATGGCCGAGGCCGCCGCCGAGGTGCGCCGCCGCACCGACCGGCCCTTTGGCATGAACCTGTTCGTGCAGGCCACGCCCACCCCCGACGAGGCCACGGTGTTGGCCGCGCTGCAGCGCCTGGCGCCGTTCTATGCCGAATTCGGACTGGTGCCTGAGCGGCCCGCGCAGTGGTGCGAGGACTTCGGCGCGCAGTTCGAGGCTCTGGTGGCCGCACGCCCGGCGGTGGCCAGCTTCACCTTCGGCATCCTCTCGGCCACGCAGGTGGCGCGGCTGCAGGCCGTGGGCAGCACCGTCATCGGCACAGCCACCACCGTGGCCGAGGCCCGCGCCTGGGCCGCCGTGGGGGCGGATGCGGTCTGCGCCTCGGGCATGGAATCGGGCGGGCACCGGGGCACCTTCCTGTCGCCCGGCCACGAGGCGCCGCCTGCGGGCGGGCCGTCGGTGGACGACTTCGAGGCCAGCATGCTGGGCACGCTGACGCTGGTGCGCCAGTGTGTGGCCGCGCTGCCGTCCACGCCCATCATCGCGGCGGGCGGCATCATGGACGGGCGCGGCATTGCCGGTGCGCTGGCCCTGGGCGCCCAGGCGGTGCAGATGGGCACGGCGTTTCTGACCTGCCCCGAGTCGGGCATCGGCCCCGCCTACCGCCAGGCGCTGACGCAGGCGGGGCCCACGGACACCCGCACCACGCGCATCTTTTCGGGACGGCCCGCGCGGGGCATTGTCAACACCATGATGGATGCCCTGCGGGCCGACGAGCGCAGCGTGCCCCCCTACCCCGTGCAGAACGCGCTCACGGGCGCACTGCGCCGCGCCGCAGCCCAGGCGGGCCGGGCCGATCATTTGTCGCTGTGGGCAGGCCAGGGCGTGGCCCAGGTGCGGCCCATGCCTGCGGCCGAGCTGGTGGCGGTGCTGGCGCAGGAGCTACAGGCAGCCAGCGCCTGAGATTTGCTATATTTTTAATAGCTCGCAGCGCTTATCCATCGCGCGCAAGCGGCCGTTTTGGCCACGATTTTTGGACCTGCCCCGTCAGTTTTTCCAGGGCAGCTCGCGTGCGGGCCCCTGAATGACCGGCGCCTGGGCATTCAGGGTTTCGCCCGCCAGCACGCGCTCGTACATGCGCAGGTAGTTGCGTGCCATGCGCTCGGCGCCAAAGTGCTCCACCACATGCTGGTGGCAGGCGCGGGCATCAAAGCGGTTGTTGCGCACCGCCTCGGCCAGCACGGCGGCTTCGGCCGACAGCACGCCGCAGTGCAAGGGCACCAGCTCGGGCAGCGCCCCGTAAGGCGTGGAGAACACCGGGCAGCCGAAGTACAGGCTCTCGATCACCGCCAGCCCGAAAGGCTCGTGCCAGCGCACGGGAAAGATCAGCCCGCGCGAGGCGTTGAGCAGGCCCGTTTTCTGCGTGCCGCCCACCATGCCGTGGAAGTGGATCTTGCGCGACAGCGTCCAGCGGAAGCCGCGCTTGAAGTTGATGCGGTCGCCGCCCAGCACGTCCAGCTCCACGCCCGCGAGCTTGGCCACCTTGATGGCGCCGCGCACGTTCTTCACGCCCCAGGCCGCCTTGCCCAGAAAGTGGTAGCGCGGGCGCGGCAGGCTGAAATCGACCGGGCCGTAGCCCGACCAGTCCAGCCCGTTGTAAACAAACTCGCTGGAGCCATACCGCGCTGCATGGTCGCGCGAGAGGAACACCGTGTTGCGCGGCAGCGGCTTGGGCTTGCGCGCATTGCCATGTTCGGTCACCAGGTAAGGCTTGGCCAGCTCGGTGCGCGGGTTGAACTGGAAATGCGTGATGTCCACGTCGGCCGGGATCTGGCCCTCCCAGGGTTCGTCGGGCCGGATGGGCAGCACCTGGCCAAAGTCGCAAGTCGAGCCCTCGGGCACCAGGTAGCTCACGCGGTGGCCCTGCTGCACCAGGGTCTTGCCCAGGTCCCAGATCACGCGCTCTGTGCCGCCGTAGCCGTAGACGGGGATGGGGGAGTTGTTGACCAGCAGGATGTGCATCAAAAAGACCTCTCGTCTGGGTATTCCAGGGCGCTGCCCGCTATCCGCCGCCCATGAAACTGGCGCGCACCAAGCCAGGGCAGCAAGCCAAGGTCCGCCCCGCAGCGAGGGCTGCGTCCCCCTGCCCGCATTGCGCAGCAATGCGAGAGCGGGGGGAAGGCGCGAAGCGGCTCAGGGGGGTGTCGCTTCATCTCACAGAGGACGGGGGCAGCCCAGGCGGGCGCGGCGCTGGTGCAGCGCCGCCAGCACCAGGGGGCACATGAACAGGTAGAACATGTTGCCGCTGTTGTGGGCCAGGAACACCTGCGTGAGGCCAAAGCCGATGTACGACAGCGGCAGCAGCACACCCACCAGGCACAGCGACAGCGATTCGCGGTCCATCTTGCCCTGGGCATCGCGGATGCGCTGCGCCGTGGGCCAGAACATCGCCAGCGGAATGCCATAAAAAGCCATCAGCAGCAGCACGCCGGGCAGGCCGCGCTTGGCAAACAGGTCCAGGATTTCGTTGTGTGCGTGGCCAAATTCGAGCACCACGGGGTGCGCTTGCCCGGCCGCCACGCGCCGGGCCTTCTCTTCAGCGTAGCCCGCCCGGCCCCAGCCGGTGAGGGGGCGGTCCCAGCCCATCTGCCAGGCCAGGCCCCAGTGCGCCAGGCGCTGGCCCACCGAACTGCGGCCATCGCCATGCTGCTGGTAGGTCTGCATTTCCTGGCGTGCTTCGTCCACCCGCAATTCCACCGCCGGCACCTGCGACAACGCTGCCGCCGCCACGAACAGCGCACACAGGCCCCAGTACACCCGGCGCTGCCCGGTGGTGCGCACCAGCAGCCAGGCACACGCTGGCAGCAGCAGCACCAGCGCCAGCCAGCCACCGCGCGACTGCGACAGCACCGATCCGGCCACCCCCAGCGCGATGGCACTGGCCAGCAACAGGCGCTGCCACAGCACCCAGCGCCGCCACTGCGCCACCAGCAGCAGGCCGCTCATCACGGCCAGCAGCATGCTCAGGTTGCCGTACTGGATGGCGTTGGTGAAACCGTTGGCGCGCGGCAGGCCCATGACATAGGTCTGGTAGAGCCCCACGAGCCCGCTGCCCACGGCCCCCACCGCAATGCCCATCCACAGCCAGGCAGCACGGGGCTGGAAGGTCATCAGATAAAAAATGCAGGGCAGGGCCAGCAGGTACTTGACCGGCCGGTCCATGCTGCCCCAGCCCCAGGCGGCCCCCACGTCCAGGAGCCACAGCGCTGCCATGCAGGAAAACGCGGCCGTGAGCCACCATGCGGTGCGCGGTGCCGGGCGACGCCACCACACCGGGGCGCTTGCCAGCGCGGCCAGCAGCAGCAGGGCTGCGCCGTACGAATACCCCGAGGGCACACACAGCGCCAAGCCCGGAACCATGAAGGCCCCGATGCTCGCGCAGCGCCCCCACCAGTGTTGTGCACCCTTCAACGGATCACCTTGTCGGTCAGGCTGTCACGGTCATAGTGCAGGGCGGCGTAGCGAAAGAAGCCCTCCAGCGCCACAAACAGGCAATACAGAAACCCGGCCCCGCCACACAGAAACCCCAGGCGGAACACATACAGCCGCAGGAACATGGAGAGCCCCGACGCCAGGCCACGCAGCACGCCGCCACGCTGGCCCTTCTCGGCGCGCTTGGCGGCGCCCAGCATCACGTACTGCGTGAGCTTTTCCAGGCTGCCCCGCACCGTGGTGCGGGAGTAATGCAGCAGCCGCGCCCGGATCAAGCGACGCGGCACCGCCCCGCCGCCGGGCAGCGGGAGCAGTTCTGCCTGCTCGTGCACCACCCCGGTGAACTCCTTGACCAGCGCGCGCACGAACAGGCGCTCGATCTGCGACTGCGAGCGGAAATACTTCAGTTCGTGCCCGTAGGCCACCATGCGCCAGCGGATGCTCCAGACAGCCTGTTCGCCCGAGCGCACGATGGCCTGCAGCTCCTGGGCGAACGCAGGCGTCATCACCTCGTCGGCGTCGAGAAAAAACACGTAGTCGCCGCGTGAATGCGCAAGCAGCCGGTTGCGCTGCACGGCAAAACCCTGCCAGTCGGGGTGGCTGTGGACTTCAGCACCCAGGCCCCGGGCAAGGGCCACGGTGTTGTCCGTGCTGCCGCTGTCCACCACCAGGAGCTGGTCGGCAAACGCGGCACTTTTCAGGCAGGCCTCAATGCGGTGCGCCTCGTTGTGGGTCAACACCGCCACGGTCAACGTAGGCGGCGCCGATGCGCCGCCGGTTCCTGCGGGCATCAATCAATGACCAGCGTGTACGTGCTCACCAGCCTTCAGGCGGTACACCGTGCCGCAGTACGGGCACTTGGCCTCGCCGGTACGGGCCACGTCCAGGTACACCTTGGGGTGGCTGTTCCAGAGCTTCATGTCGGCCTTGGGGCTGGGGCAGAAAACGCCGCCCTGGGCGTTCAGGTCCTTGGCCAGGAGTTCTACGGGAGCTTGCGACATGTTCTTCAGACCTTGGTGAGCCAGTGGGCGTATTTGGGATTGCGGCCGCCGACGATGTCGAAGAAGGCGCTCTGGATTTTTTCGGTGATCGGGCCGCGCGATCCGCTGCCCAACTCGATGCGGTCGAGTTCGCGGATGGGCGTGACTTCAGCGGCCGTGCCGGTGAAGAAGGCTTCGTCGGCGATGTAGACCTCGTCGCGCGTGATGCGCTTTTGCACGATCTCCAGGCCCAGGTCCTTCGCGATGTGGAACACCGTGTTGCGGGTAATGCCGTTGAGGGCACCAGCCGAGAGGTCGGGCGTGTAGATCACGCCGTTCTTGATGACAAAAATGTTCTCGCCCGCGCCTTCGGACACAAAACCCGAGCTGTCCAGCAGCAGGGCTTCGTCGTAGCCGTCGTCCGTGGCTTCCATGTTGGCCAGGATGGAGTTGGTGTAGTTGCTCACCGCCTTGGCCTGCGTCATCGTGATGTTGACGTGGTGGCGGGTGTAGCTGCTGGTCTTGACGCGGATGCCGCGCTTGAGGCCTTCCTCGCCCAGGTAGGCGCCCCAGGCCCAGGCCGCGACCATCAGGTGGATCTGGTTGCCCTTGGGCGAAACACCCAGCTTTTGCGAGCCGATCCAGGTCAATGGACGCAGATAGCAGGATTCGAGCTTGTTTTCACGCACCACAGCCTTCTGGGCCTCGTTCACTTCTTCCTTGGTGAACGGGATCTTCATGCGCAGGATCTTGGCGCTGTTGAAGAGGCGATCGGTGTGCTCTTCCAGGCGGAAGATCGCCGTGCCGTTGGCGGTGTTGTAGGCGCGCACGCCTTCGAAGGCGCCGCAGCCGTAATGCAGGGTGTGGGTCAGCACATGGATCTTGGCGTCGCGCCAATCGACCATCTGGCCGTCCATCCAGATCTTGCCGTCACGGTCGGCCATCGAGGGAACTACGGGGCTCATGGGAATCCTTTGGTTGCTGTGGGTCGCAAAACCGGGATTTTACGGGCCCCCAGCCCACCGGGAAGCGCCGCCCGAGGGTGCAGTGCAGCAAATCTGCCCGATCAGGACCGGGATGTCATCCGGCCTGCGGCGGCGTGTCGGCATCCGCCCCAGGCCGCTCCAGCGTCCACTTCACCAGCTTGCCCTGCCGGAATTCGCAGGTCACATGCGAGCGCGTGCCATCGGTCCAGCGGTAAATCTCCGGGTCCGCGCCTTCGGCAGACCGCAGCTCGCCCAGCGCCTGCGTCATGGCCACCACATGCATCAGGTTCACGCCCTCGGCCAGCCGGGCATTGAGCATGACCGCACTGCCCACATAGCCGATGGGCCGCTTGGCGGCCTTCTTCATCACATTCACCAGCCGCGTGAAATGCAGCAGGGCCCACATGACCAGCCCGCCCACCACCGCCGCCACACCGGCCCAGCCGTAGGCTGTAAAACCAAACCCGACCAGGGCCACCGCCCCCAGGGGCACCAGGATATTGCGCAGATTCATAGGCTGGGATTGTCTTACGGCATCAACCGCGTGTGGCTGTGGGCATTGCTTACAAGCCCCGCACCACGTTCATCGCCTCTTCCACCCGCTCCACCGCGTGGATGGTGAGGCCCTCGATGGGCTTTTTGGGCGCATTGGCCTTGGGCACCACGGCCACACTGAAGCCCAGTTTGGCGGCCTCTTTCAGGCGTTCCTGGCCGCGCGGTGCGGGGCGCACCTCGCCCGCCAGCCCCACCTCGCCAAAAGCGATGAAGCCCTTGGGCAGTGGCTTGCCACGCAGGCTGGACGTAATGGACAGCATGACGGCCAGGTCGGCGGCCGGCTCGCTGATGCGCACACCGCCCACCGCGTTCACAAACACATCCTGGTCCATGCAGGCCACGCCCGCGTGGCGGTGCAGCACGGCCAGCAGCATGGCCAGGCGGTCCTTGTCCAGGCCCACCGACAGGCGCCGGGGGCTGGGGCCGCCGCTGTCCACCAGCGCCTGGATCTCGACCAGCATGGGGCGCGTGCCTTCCAGCGTGACCATCACGCAGCTGCCGGGCACCGGCTCGCTGTGCTGGGAGAGGAAGATGGCGCTGGGGTTGCTCACGCCCTTGAGGCCCTTCTCGGTCATGGCAAACACGCCGATCTCGTTCACCGCGCCAAAGCGGTTCTTGATGGCGCGCACCAGGCGGAACTGGCTGTGGGTGTCGCCTTCGAAGTACAGCACCGTGTCCACCATGTGCTCCAGCACGCGCGGGCCCGCCAACGCGCCCTCCTTGGTCACATGGCCCACCAGAATCACGGCGATGCCCGTGCCCTTGGCCATGCGCGTGAGGTGCGCCGCACATTCACGCACCTGGGCGACCGAACCCGGCGCGCTGGTGAGCTGGTCGGAGTAGGTGGTCTGGATGGAGTCGATCACGACCACGGCCGGTTGGGTGGCTTCGACCGTGGCCAGGATCTTTTCGAGCTGGATCTCGGCCAGCAGCTTCACCTGGCTGCCCTCGATGCCCAGGCGGCGCGAGCGCAGCGCCACCTGGGCACCACTTTCCTCGCCTGTCACGTACAGCGTGGGCAGGCCCGCGCGCTGCAGTGCGTCCATGGCCTGCAGCAGCAGGGTGGATTTACCAATGCCCGGGTCGCCCCCGATGAGCACCACGCCGCCCTCCACAATGCCGCCGCCGAGCACGCGGTCCAGCTCGTCGATGCTGCTGGGGGTGCGGGCCACGTCCTGGGCCTCGATGGCCGCCAGCGGCATCACGGGCTGCGCGTGGGCCAGGCCTGCATAGCCTTGCGGCGCGCTCAGGCGGTTCTTGCCCGGCCCGGCCTCGGCCACCTGCTCGATCAGCGTGTTCCAGGCGCCGCAGGCCGGGCACTTGCCCAGCCAGCGCGGGCTGGTGCCGCCGCATTCGGTGCAGGTGAAGATGGTTTTGTCTTTGGCCATGGAAAGGGGATGGTCGGTGGGCACAGGCGTGGGTGGCCGACTATAGCGGCGCAGGCCCGGGAGTCGGCGCCCCCCTACCAAGCACCTATAGACCCCAGGCGCTGCGCCCCTACGATGGCCACCCATCCGCTTTGTTCTCTGGCTTCGGCAAGAATGCACGCCATGCACACACCCACCAATTCCTTCAAACAGGCCCTGGCCCGGAGCGAGGCACAGATCGGCCTGTGGCTGGGCCTGGCCGATGCCTACACCGCAGAAATCCTCGCAGGCACCGGCTACGACTGGCTGCTGGTCGATGGCGAACATGCGCCCAACGACCTGCGCTCCATCCTGCACCAGCTGCAGGCCATTGCCAGCGCCACCAGCGCCCTGCCACCGGGGGCCCGCGCGCCCCACGCCATTGCGCGGGTGCCGGTGGGCGACACCGCCCTCATCAAGCAGTACCTCGACATCGGCGCGCAAACCCTGCTGGTGCCCATGGTGGACACACCCGAGCAGGCCCAGCAGTTGGTGCGCGCCACGCGCTATGCGCCCGAAGGCGTGCGCGGCATGGGCAGCGCGCTCGCCCGCTCGTCGCGCTGGCAAGCCTACCCCCGCTATGTGCACGAGGCGAACCAGCAAATCTGCCTGCTGGTGCAGGCCGAGACGGTAGAAGCAATGGCGAACCTCGACGCGATTGCCGCCACCCCCGGCGTGGACGGCGTGTTCATCGGCCCGGCCGACCTGTCGGCCTCGATGGGCCACCCGGGCAACCCGGCGCACCCCGATGTGCAAGCCGCCATCCAAGACGGCATAACGCGCATCCTGCGCGCGGGCAAGGCGCCGGGCATCCTGGCCACCAACGAGGCGCAGGCGCGCCAGTGGCTGGCGGCCGGTGCGCTGTTTGTGGCCGTGGGCGTGGACACCATGCTGCTGACCAGCGCTGCGCAGAATCTGCTGGCGCGCTTTCGCACCGGCACGGATGCCGCTGCCGCACCACGGCCCGCAGGCTACTAGCCCTTCTCTTCCAGACAAGACACAACAACAAGCAAGGATCGACAAGCATGAAAGCATGTATCTACGGCGCGGGTGCCATCGGCGGCTGGCTCGGTGTGGCCCTGGCGCAGGCGGGCAACCCGGTCAGCCTGGTGGCGCGCGGTGCCACGCTGGCGGCGTTGCAGTCCGACGGCCTGCGCCTGCGGCGCCCCGACGGCACGGTGGCCCAGGTGACGGTGACGGCGGCGGCCGACCCGGCGGCCCTGGGCGTGCAGGACCTGGTGGTGGTGGCCGTGAAAGCGCCCGGCCTGCCCGATGTGGCGCGCGCCATGGCCCCACTGATCGGGCCGGACACCATCGTGCTCACGGCCATGAACGGCGTGCCCTGGTGGTTCCTCGACGGTTTTGGCGGCGCCGCGCAGGGCCGTGCGCTCGAATCCGTGGACGCGGGCGGCGTGATCGCCAGCGCCATCCCCACGCCCCATGTGGTGGGCAGTGTGGTGCACACCAGCTGCTCGCTGGAGGCGCCGGGCTTCGTGAAGCAACACTTTGGCAACCGCCTCATCGTCGGCGAGCCGGGCGGCCACCGCAGCACACGCCTGCAGGCCCTGGCAGAGACGCTGCAGCGCGGCGGCATCGACGTGGAGGTGAGCGACTGCATCCAGAAGGACATCTGGTTCAAGCTCTGGGGCAACCTCACCATGAACCCCATCAGCGCCCTCACCGGCGCCACCACCGACCGCATCCTGGACGACGAGCTGGTGCGGGGTTTTGTGTCGCACGTGATGCTCGAAGCCAAGGCGATTGGCGAAAAGCTGGGCCTGCCGATTGACCAGCAGCCCGAGGACCGCCACGCCGTCACGCGCAAGCTGGGCGCGTTCAAGACCTCGATGCTGCAGGACGTGGAAGCGGGCAAGCCCATGGAGATCGACGCCCTGGTGGGCGCCGTGCGCGAGCTGGGCCAGATCACTGCCGTGCCCACCCCGCACACCGACGCGCTGCTGGGCCTGGTGCGGCTGATGGCCCGCACGCGCGGCCTGTACTAAAAACTTCAAGCCAAAAAAGGCCGTCTGCGCGCAACCCTATTGCCTTATAAGCTACACATTTAATAGCAACCTAACCATGACCACACTCACGCTGTATTACACCCCCGGCACCTGCGCGCAGGCCGTGCGCATCGCTTTGGAAGAAGCGGGCGCTGCCTACGAACTGGTCCGCGTGGACTTCGCCGCAGGCCAGCAGCGCACGCCCGAATACCTGGCGGTGAACCCCAAGGGCCGCGTGCCCGCGCTGGCCACGCCGCAGGGCACGCTGACCGAAACCCCGGCCCTGCTGGCCTTTGTGGCGCAGAGTTTTCCAGAGGCGCGCCTGGCGCCCGCCGACGCGCATGGCTTTGCGCGCCTGCAGGAGTTCCACAGCTACCTCGCGTCCACCGTGCACATTGCCCACGCCCACCGCCCCCGCGCCAGCCGCTGGGCCGACGAGCCCGAGGCCCAGGCCGCGATGCAGCGCAAGGTGCCGCAAAACATGACGGAGTGCTTCAACCTCATCGAAAGCCACTACCTGCCGAACGCGGACCAGGGCCCCTGGGTGATGGGCGAGCAGTACACGGTGGCTGACGGCTACCTGTTCACCATCGGCACCTGGCTGCACAGCGACGGCGTGGATATAACCCAGTTCCCGAAGGTGTTTGCACACACGCAGCGCATGCTGCAGCGCCCGGCCGTGCAGCGCGCACTGGCCTGATACGCCGCCCGCGGAAGCAAAAAAGCCCCGGTGCTTCGGGTCAGAAGCGCCGGGGCTTTTTGTTGGCAAATTGGATCAGTTCACCTTGAGATACCGCCAGTCGATGCGGTTGTCCGCGCGGTGGATGATCTCCACCTTCTTCGTCCCCGCCCACGGGATCACCTGGTTGTACAGCGGGATGTGCGAGACCAGCTCATGCTCCTTGATCAGCGCCTGCTCGATCAGGCCGTTGCGCGTGGCCGTGTCCGTTTCCTTCTTCACGCGCTCGACCAGCGCGTCGATCTGCGGGTCGGAGAAGCGGCCCAGGTTGAAGTTGCCATCTCCACCCGCACCGGGCGAGCGCACCAGCGACTGCAGGCTGTAGAACGCGTCGAATGTGGGCACACCCCAGCCCAGCAGGTAGATGCTGGCTTCGTTGCGCTGGATCATCGGGAAGTAGGTGGCAAACGGCAGCGAGCGCAGCTTGGCCTTCACGCCCACCTTGGCCCAGTGCGCGGTGATGGCCTGGCACAGCTGCTCGTCGTTGATGTAGCGGCCCGCGCTGCACGCAAAGTCCACTTCAAACCCATTGGGGTAGCCCGCATCGGCCAGCAGCTTCTGCGCGGCCTTGGGGTCGTAGGGGTAGCGCACGTCAGCCTTCTTGGTCCAGCCGTTGACCTGGTTCGCGATGAGTGTGCCCGTGGGCTGGGCCAGGCCACGCAGCACCACACGCTGGATGGACTGGATGTCGATGGCCTGGTACAGCGCCTTGCGCACGCGCAGGTCCTTGAGCGGGTTCTTGCCCTTCACGTCCGAGCCGGGCAGCTCGTCGCGGAACTGGTCCAGGCCCAGGAAGATGGTGCGGTACTCCGGCCCTTCCAGCACCTGCAGGGTGGGCGTCTGCTTGATGCGTGCCAGGTCTTGCAGACTGGGGTCGATCACAAAGTCCACCTCACCCGACAGAAGCGCTGCCGTGCGTGTGGCGTCGGCCTTGATGGGGGTGTAGACGATCTCGGTCAGGTTGGTGGGGTACTTGCCCTTGCCCCACCAGTGGGGGTTGGGCTCCAGCACCACGCGCTGGTCGGGCGTCCACTGCTTGAGCTGGTAGGGGCCGGTGCCCAGCGCGTTGCGGTGGGCAAAGTTTTCGTCCTTGGTCTTGATGTCCTTGGGCTCGACCGACTTGTTCTTCTCGGCCCAGGCCTTGCTCAAAATGCGCAGCTCGGTGAGCTGGTTCACCAGCACGGGGTTGGGCAGGTCGGAGTGGATGTCGATGGTGTAGGCATCGATCTTCTCGACCCGGTCGATGCCCTGCGTGTAGACGGCGAAGTTGGAGGTCTTGGCCTTGGCGCGCTCCAGCGAGAACTTGGCGTCGTCGGCCGTGAACTCGCTGCCATCGCTGAACTTCACGCCCTTGCGCAGGGTCAGGCGCAGTTGCGTGGGCTTGATGAGTTTCCACTCGGTGGCGAGCGACGGCTCGGGCTTGAAGGTCTTGCTGTTGTATTCCACCAGCGTGTCGTACACCGCGCCGTGCATGGTGTTGTTCACGCCCACGTTCTGGGTGTGGATGTCCCAGGTGGAGATGTCCACCGAGCGGGACCAGCGGAAGGTCTTGGCCTGGGCGGCCAGGGGCAGTGCCGCAACAATGGCGGCGGCGAGCAGGAGGTGTTTGAAGCGCATGGAGGGGAATGGGACGCGATGGCCAAAGTACTGAATCGGCTGACTATCCCCCAAGCTGCACCACACGGGAACGAATTTATCGTTCTTAGCTTAGAGCCATCACCCCCGCCAGCACCAGCATGGTGGTCGCCGTCACCCCATCCAGCACCCGCCACGCCGCCGGGGTGGCAAACAGCGGCGCCAGCCAGCGGGCACCCAGGCCGATCAACAAGAACCACAACGCGCTGGCCAGCGAGCCCCCTGCAGCGAATAGCGCACGCCCCCAGGCCGGGTACGGCGTGGCCATGGTGCCCAGCAGCACCACGGTGTCCAGGTACACATGCGGGTTGAGCCAGGTGAGCGCCACCACCGTGGCCAGCGTGCTGCGCAGGCTGGTGCCGGGGCCGCTGGTGGCGACCAGCAACTGGCCGGGGCGCAAGGCACGCGCGGCGGTCTGTGCGGCGTAGACCAGCAAAAACAAGGCGCCCGCCCAGCGCATGAACTGCGCCCATTCGGGCCGGGCCAGCAGCACGCCGCCCATGCCCCACACGCCCACCTGCAGCAGCACCGCGTCCGACAGCGCACACACCAGCACCACGGGCATCACATGCTCGCGCCGCAGGCCCTGGCGCAGAACAAACGCGTTTTGCGCGCCGATGGCCATGATGAGCATGGCGGTGGATGTGAAACCGTGAACGAAGGCAGTGGAGACCATGGGCACGAATTCTGGCCAAGCGCATGCGTTGACGCCAGCTATACTTTTTAACGATCCGTCAGAATGGCTAACCACCTATGCAACTCGACTCCGCCCAGCTCAACGCCTTTGCCACGGTGATCGATGAGGGCAGCTTCGAGCGGGCGGCGGCCGTGCTGCATGTCACGCGCTCGGCGGTGTCGCAACGCATCAAGCTGCTGGAAGAGCGTGTGGGCCAGGTGCTGGTGCGCCGAGCCACGCCCTGCACGCCCACCGAGGCGGGCCAGGCGCTGTACCGCCATGCGCGCGAGGTGGCGCTGAGCGAGGCGGACGCGCTGGCCACCATTGGTGGCGGGCAGCACAGCACCACGCGGCTGGCGATTGGCGTGAATGCCGACTCGCTGGCCACCTGGTTCCCCCACGCCATGGCGCAGGCGGCCGAGGGGCAGGCCATCACCTTCGACATCCATGTGGAGGACCAGGACCATTCGGCCAACCTACTGCGCGAGGGCCGCGTGATGGCAGCCGTGACGGCCGACCCGCAGCCCGTGCAGGGTTGCCAGGTGCTGCCGCTGGGCACGCTGCGCTACCGCGCGCTGGCCAGCCCCACCTTCATGCAGCGCCACTTTGCGCAAGGGGTGAACGCCACCACGCTGGCGCAGGCGCCCATGCTGGTGTTCAACCGCAAGGATGCGCTGCAGGCGCGTTTTGTGAGCCGCATCACGCGCCGCAAGCTCGCACCGCCCGTGCACTGGCTGCCCGAGGCGCATGCCTTCGTCAAAGCCACGCGCGCCAGCCTGGGCTGGGGCATGACGCCCGACCCACTGGTCGAGGATGACCTGAAGACTGGTGCCCTGGTCGAGCTGATTGCGAACAAGCCCGTGGATGTGCCGCTTTACTGGCAATGCTGGCGCCTGAATGTGCAGGCGTTGCAGCACATGACGCAGGCAGTGCAGAAGGCGGCGGCGCTGACGCTGCTGCGCTGAAAGAAAGGCGGCGAGTGAAGCCGCGAGCGCCAGTTACGCGGCGTTCGCCAGGTCCTCGTGGTGGTCTGCCGCCCCGCGCTTCCAGTAGGCGGAGATGCGCATGCGTTTCGGGTCCACGCCCGGCTTGGCCAGCACGACGCGGCGCACGGCGGCCATGTCGCTGTGTTCGCCAGCAGCCCAGACAAAGCCAGCGCCGGTGGGGAGCGACAACGCCATCACAGCGGCAGGCAGCGCGCTCACCCACTGAAGATCCACCTGCGCCGCGCTGGTCAACACCCGCTGGTCGGCCGGGTTGCTCAGCTGGATGCGCACGGTGGCCACCGCGCTGGCGGGCAGCTCGGCCAGGCGGCGGGCGATGGCGGGCAGCGCGGTTTCGTCGCCCAGCAGCCAGTGCCAGTCGAAGCCCGTGGGCACGACCATGCTGCCGCGCGGCCCGGCAATGCCCACCCACTGACCCACGGCGGCGCTGGCGGCCCAGTCGGTGACGGGGCCTGCGTCGTGCAGGGCCACTTCAATGTCCAGCTCGCCCGCAGCGGCGTCAAAGCGCGCGGGGGTGTAGTCGCGCAGCACGGGGCGGGGGCCGTCAAACACGGGGCGACCGTCCTGCAGCGCGGGCAAGGTGGGGCGGTCCTGCCCGGGTGAGGGAAGGATGAGCTTGAGGTGGTCGTCAAACCCGGCGCTCACAAAGCCCGCCAGCTCGGGGCCGGCCAGGGTCAGCCGCACGAAACCGGGGCTGACCTGGGTGCGGCGCACCACCTGGAGGTGGCGGCCCTGCAAAGGGTGGCGAATGCGCTCGATGGCGAGGGAGGGGGCCGTGGTGGCCAGGGGCAGAGGTGCGTTCATGGCGTAAAATGTTGATTTAATCAACCAAATCATCCGCCATTCAGTTGACTTTGTCAACAGATAGCCACGCCATGCCCCCACGCGCCCGCCCCGATGTGTTTGAAGCCCTGCACGACCTGATGCATGCCTACCGGGCGCGCATGGTGCGCGCGATGACCTCCGTGCATCCGGACCTGACCTTCAACGAGGTGCGCGCGCTGAACTTCATTGGGCGCCACCCCGGCGCCACGCAGAAAGAGCTGGTGCGCCACAGTGGCGCCGACAAGGCCCAGGTAGCGCGCATGTTGGGCCTGCTGCAGGACAAGGGCTGGCTGGAGCGCCAGCCGCACGCCGAGGACCGGCGCAGCCTGTGCCTCACGCTGAGCGCCGAGGGCCAGGCGCTGTACCAGGCGCTGCAGACCGCGCGGCAGACCCTGTCGGCCCAGGTGCTGGCGGGCTGCGACGACGCCACCCAGGCGCAGCTGCTGGCGCTGGTGGCGCGGGTGCGGGCCAACCTGGATGCGCTGCCGCCGCTGGAGACTGGCGAGGACTGCGGCCACGGCAGGGGCCGGTCCTCGCGCTAGGGGCACCGCGGAGACGCGTCCGACGCTTTTGAAGGGATTTTTGCCCCAAGCGCCAGTGCAATATGCCCCGGCAGCTATCAAATGAAGAGCAAATCAGCGCCCCTGGATCACCCGCAACGCCTCGGGCAGCGAATGCACATGGGGCAGGAAGTGGTCGATGGTGGCACCCAGCAGCACGGCGCAGACCAGCGCGCCGAGCAGCGGCTTCCAGGTCAGCCGCACGGCGGCGCTGAGCCAGCCCTCGCGCTCCACCCCCACGGCGGCGCGGGCCGTGGCCACCGAGAAGGCAATCTCCACCGCCACGGTGAGCAGCACATCCCAGCCAAAGAACAGCATGGCGAGCGAGCCCGCACCCAGGATCAGCGCCGCGCCGATGAGAAAGATGGCCACCACGGGCACGACCACCACCGCGCCCTCGTCGGCGCTGCCCAGCGCATCGGCCGCGCCCCCGGCAATGTCGCCCAGCACACTGGAGTCGCTGCTGGAGCCCCCGCTGGACAGGCCTTGCGTCCACCCGCCCGCAAAGTCCCCCGAGGCGCCACCGCCACCAAAGTCGCCCCCACCGGTGCGCGGCAGGGGCACCTGGCCGCCCCCGGAAGGGCCGTTGCCGCTGGGCCAGGAGATGTCGGGCAATTCCACACTGCTGCCGTCGCCCGACGACCCGTCCCGACGCACCAGCCGCGCCGCCCACGCGCGCAGCACCAGCAGATAGCCGATGTAGCCCACCGACAGCGTGACCAGATACCGCAGCGCCAGCGAATCCACGCCCAGCACCATCTGCAGGTGCGAGGTGGCCCACATCAGCAGCAGCGTGAAGCTGCCGATCAGCAACCCGTGCCAGCGCAGGCTGTAGCGCTGCTGCAGGGTGCGCGCCACCGCACCATGGTGCGGCATGCGCACCGAGCGCCAGGTGGAGCTGCTTTTTTTCTTGGAGGCAGAGGAGTTGCTGCGGGGTGTGGCCATGGAAGGAGCGCGCTGCGCGTGGTGGCAAACAGACGGCGCCATTTCACACCAGTTTCAAGCCACCCTTCGCGCAGTCGGCCCCCGCTGCGTGAACTTCTGCGCGAACCGCTGCCGCAGGCGTTGGCGTCAGGCCACGCCGTCCACCACCACCGGCACGCGCTGCGCCAGTGCACACATCAGCTCGTAGCCCACGGTACCTGCCGCCTGCGCCACCTCGTCGATGGACAACGCCACACCGTTGCTGGCCCGGCCCCACAGCGTGACTTCGCTGCCAAAGCCCACGTCCACACCGGCCTGCTGCAACGGCGTAAGGTCCACGGTCACCATGTCCATGCTCACCCGCCCCACCAGGCGCGTGCGCACACCGTTCACCAGCACCGGCGTGCCGGTGTCGCAGTGGCGCGGGTAGCCGTCTGCGTAGCCACAGGCGGCGATGCCGATGGTGAGCGGGCCGTCGGCCGTGAAGCGCGATCCGTAACCCACGGTGTCGCCGGCCTGCAGCTGCTGGGTGGCAATGAGGCGTGTGGACAGCGTCATGGTGGGTTGCAACCCCCAGTGGCTGGCGTTGTGCTCTGGGAAGTCGGGGGCGCTGCCGTACACCACGATGCCCGCGCGCACCCAGTCGGCACGCACGCCCGCATCCTGCGCGTGGCGCAGCGTGGCGGCGCTGTTGCTCAGGCTGCGCTCGCCGGGCAGGTCCTGCGCGGCGGCGTTGAAGGCGGCCATCTGGTGCGCAATGCCACGCGGGCCGTCGGCGTCGCTGAAGTGGGTCATGAACGAAATCTCGTCCACCTGCGGCAGCGCATTGAGCCGGGCCCACGCGGCGCGGTAGCGCTCGGGCGCGAAGCCCAGGCGGTTCATGCCTGAATTCATCTTGAGGAACACCCGGTGCGGCACCTGCGTCTTGTGCGCGGCCAGCATGTCGATCTGCTCGTCGCAGTGCACCGCATGCCACAGGCCCAGGCGCGAGCACAGCTCCAGGTCGCGCGGCTCGAACACGCCTTCGAGCAGCAGGATGGGCCCGCGCCAGCCCAGGTGGCGCACGCGTTCGGCTTCGGCCAGGTCCAGCAGCGCAAAACCGTCGGCGCCGCGCAGGCCCTCAAACACGCGCTCGATGCCGTGGCCATAGGCGTTGGCCTTGACCACCGCCCACACCTTGGCGTCGGGCACCGACTGGCGCACGCGCGCAAGGTTGTTGTGCAAAGCGGCGGTGTGGATGGTGGCGGTGATGGGACGGGGCATGGAACGAAGCAGTTGGGGCGGGGAAATCTACCGGGGAATACCTGCAGGATTCTGGCACTGCAGCCGTTTATCCGCGTGATATAACCGCCTGTCTCCTGCTACGGTTACTCACAATTAACAGTGCATCAGCCCAACTGATGCACCACCAGCCATTCGATGAAGCGCGGTTTCTACACCATCATGTCGGCGCAGTTTTTCAGCTCGCTGGCCGACAACGCACTTTTCGTGGCCGCCGTGGAACTCCTGCGCTCTGAGGGCGCCCCCGAATGGCAGCGCGCCGCCCTGGTGCCCATGTTTGCGCTGTTCTATGTGGTGCTCGCGCCCTTTGTCGGGGCCTTTGCCGATGCGCTGCCCAAGGGCAAGGTGATGTTCATCAGCAATGCCATCAAGGTGGTGGGCTGCCTGATGATGCTGTTCGGCTCGCACCCGCTGATTGCCTACGCGGTGGTGGGCCTGGGCGCGGCGGCCTACTCGCCCGCCAAGTACGGCATCCTTACCGAGTTGCTGCCCGCGTCGCAGCTGGTCAAGGCCAACGGCTGGATCGAGGGGCTCACCATTGCCTCCATCATCCTGGGCGTGCTGCTGGGCGGCCAGCTGGTGGGGCAGCACATGTCGGCCCTGCTGCTGGGCATCGACATCCCGATGATCAACACCGGCGTGGACACGCCCGCCGAGTCTGCGATTGCCGCGCTGATCGTGGTGTATGCCGTGGCCGCCTGGTTCAACACCCGCATCCCGCACACCGGCGTGGAAATGCGCCCGCTGCGTGCCGACCCTGCGCGCAGCATCGTCTCCAACACATTGAGCCTGCTGCCCGACTTCTGGGCCTGCAACAGCCGCCTGTGGCGCGACAAGCTGGGCCAGATCTCGCTGTCCACCACCACGCTGTTCTGGGGCGCGGGCGGCAACCTCAAGTTCATCGTGCTGGCCTGGGCCGCCGTGGCGCTGGGCTACAACACCACGCAGGCCTCGGCCCTCACGGGCGTGGTGGCCATCGGTACGGCCGTGGGCGCCGTGGTGGCCTCGATGCGCATGCGCCTGGACATGGCCACCAAGGTGATCCCGCTGGGCATTGCCATGGGGCTGCTGCTGATCCTGATGGTGTTCATCAGCAACATCTGGGTAGCCATCCCCTTCCTCATCATCCTGGGCGGCCTGGGCGGCTACCTGGTCGTGCCCATGAACGCGCTGCTGCAGCACCGGGGCCACAATCTCATGGGCGCAGGCCGCTCCATTGCCGTGCAGAACTTCAATGAGCAGGCCTGCATCCTGGCGCTGGGCGCGTTCTACAGCCTGTCGCTCAAGTTCGGCCTGTCAGTGTTCGGCGCCATCACGGCCTTCGGGCTGGTGGTGGCGGGCGTGATGTGGCTGATCCAGCGCTGGCACCAGAACAACTGCGTGCAGCACCACGACGAAGTGGAGCATCTGCTGCACATTGCGCGGCACGACACGCATCACTGAGCCCCCCTGAGTCGCCTGCGGCGCCTTCCCCCGAGGGGGGACGCACCCGGTGGCTTGGCAGAGCCAGTTCCACGGGTGCGCTGGCAGGACGGTGTGCCAGTTTCTGGCGCTGCGCCATTTACTATCATTTTCATAGCTATCAGCGCTTACCTGTTACGCGGTAGCGGCCATTTTTTCTTCAATGCAATCGCCCCTGCCCTTCGCCACCCTGCTGTTCAACGCCTTTGTCTGGGGGCTGGCGTGGTGGCCGTTCCAGCACATGCACCAGGCGGGGCTGCACCCGCTGTGGGCCACGGCGTTCATGTATGCGGTGGTGCTGCTGGCGCTGCTGGCCTGGCGGCCCACGCTCTGGACCCAGGTGCGCCAGCACCCCGAGCTGTGGCTGTTGGCGCTGGCCTCGGGGCTGAACAATGTGGCCTTCAACTGGGCTGTGACCATCGGCGACGTGGTGCGCGTGATCCTGCTGTTCTATCTGATGCCCGCCTGGGCCGTGCTGCTGGCCTGGAAGGTGCTGGGCGAGCGCCCCACCCCGGCGGCGCTGCTGCGCCTGGCGCTGGCCTTCACGGGCGTGGTGCTGGTGCTGCTGCCCGAGGGCGCGCCCGCATCGCGCCTGCTGCAGAACCTGTCGCTGGCCGATGGGCTGGCGCTGCTGGGCGGCTTCATGTTTGCGCTCACCAACGTCACGCTGCGCCGCCTGCACGCCGTGCCAGGGCCCGCGCGCATGTTCACCATGTTTGGCGGCTGCATGCTGATGGCGCTGGCCGTGGCCTGCGTGGGGCTGCAGGTGGGCGTGGTGGAACCGTTCCCGGCCGTGAACGCCACCTGGCTCACCACCGGTCTTCTGCTGGCCGGCGTGCTGATGTTGGGCAACTGGGCGCTGCAGTTCGGCGCCGCCCGCCTGGCGGCGGGCACCACGGCGCTGGTGATGCTGTCGGAGGTGATGTTTGCCAGCGTGTCCTCGGCCCTGCTGGGCGCATCCACGCTGAACACGCGCACCGTGCTGGGCGGCGCGCTGATCCTGTTGGCCTCGCTGCTGGCGGCGCTGCAGTTCCGCCGCCCGGGTGCTGCGGGTCATTGACCCGCGTGTGCACAGGCATGGGCGGCTGGGGCTACGATGGCCCGTCATCCCCACCCGGAGAACCCGCATGCCCACCAGCATCTACGACTTTGAAGCCCTGCAGATCAACGGCCAGTCCGTGCCCCTGTCGCAATACCGGGGCAAGGTATTGCTCATCGTGAACACCGCCAGCGCCTGCGGCTTCACCCCCCAGTTCGGCGGGCTGGAAGAGCTGCACAAGCAATACGCCGACCAGGGCCTTGTCGTGCTGGGCTTCCCCTGCAACCAGTTCGGCGCCCAGGACCCCGGCAGCAACGACGAAATCGCCAGCTTTTGCCAGCTCAACTACGGCGTGAGCTTCCCGATGATGGCCAAGATCGACGTGAACGGCGCCAATGCCTCTCCTCTCTATCAATGGCTCACCGCCGAGGCCCCCGGCCTGCTGGGCAGCAAGGCCATCAAGTGGAACTTCACCAAGTTCCTGGTCGGCAAGGACGGCCAGGTGATCCGCCGCTATGCGCCGCAGGATGCGCCGAAGAAGCTGGCGGGGGATATTGAGGCGGCGTTGGCCTGAGCCTGCAACCTGGGGTCGGTGCGGGCAGCACCGTCCACTGCGCCGTGCCGTAACACACGACGGTTGGCTTGTCGGATCTCATCACGCTTCGGACGCATGCCCGGCGTTACCAATTGATGCGCCATGTAGGCATTTGTGAAAGCTGAATCAAGCAGTTGCCTACAGACGCATTGACGTCAAAACAGCAGAAAACACCGGCGACACTCGGCGTCGTTTCAGAGTGGCAGAGACCACTCGGCCGCATCTTCTGCTGTTTGGGAGGCCCCTCTTCATGTCTGCTTTCGCTGAATGGCGAGCGTGCTTTGCCGCTGCGTCATTTCTTGTCGCCGCCTGCGCTGCTCAAGCCCATGACTTTGTGAACATCCCACCAGCCTTGTGCGTGCCGGTGGACCGCAGCGTGGGTCTGCCTGCCGACATGGAGCCCTACCGTGCCGCAGTGCGTATTTGTGCCATCGCACAGCAGCCCCCTTCCAAGGCTGTGCCGGTTGCTGCCAGTGTGCGCCTGCTCAGCGTGTTCACCGACGACTATTACAAAACCTTGCCCGCTGATGCGCCGTGGCGCGACTTTCCTCTGCCCATGCTCGTTGACGCAACGGGCCGCTGCCTGGGCCGCATCCCGCACCTCTTCCCAGTCGATCCCCCGCAGGAGTTGACCATCAGCGCCGGGCGATGGCAGCGCGGTGTCCCGCACGAACTGCGCCTGAAGGTGCAGTCCCCTGCCGTGGGCGGTGACTCCACGCTGCCCAGCCTGCACTGGAATCCTCGCAAGGGGACCTATACCCCCAAGAACACCAACCCTTCACAGGACAAGACCTCGTGCCCACAGACGTAGCCGAAACCACGCAGTCCGTCAGCAAGCTCAAGCAGGCTTGCGATGCTGCCTATGCGCTGTATCCCAACTCATGCAGCCATGCCGTCTGGCATGTGATCAAGCAATACCTGCCCAACCAGGCATGGATGAGCGCCAACGCACTGGTCGAGCACATGCGCGGGCAGGCGCACTGGAAGATCGTCCCGGCAGGACAGGTGGGCCGCCTGGCGCGCGAAGGTGCGCTGGTGGTGGGCGGCAAGTCAGAGGCCACCAACGGGCACGTGATCGTTGTCTACCCTGGGCCCGACACGACGGCGGGCGGCTACAGCTATACCCGCGACGGCAGAGCGGAGACCCTGCGCACACGGGGCAGTTACGCACCGGCCATGTCCACCTCATTGGGCTCGTGGCCAGGTGCCAAAAGCCGGGGGGACAAAACCATCTGGGACCCTTGGGCCAACGACGCCAAATTCGCGCAGGTCACCTTCTGGCAACTGGTGCAATAGCGGACAGGGCCGCTGTGCGGCTCTGGCACTGCCACAGCACCCAGTCTCGTCTTCGATCTTCTGTGGCGGGATTTGCGCCACAAAGGTGACGCCTCAGCCAGTCGCTATCTGGCTGGCCGCGAAATGAGTCCCGCCGGTCGCAGGCCGCCGCGCCAGTGGCCCTCTGAGGATCTCCGCACCAGTTGGCAAGGACTTGCTGCTCAGTTCCAGGCGCCAAAAGTCGTCGTTTCAACACACGTGTTTTCCATCACCATTGTTCTACCCCAAGGGATGTCCATGCTCTTTCACACACGCTTCGCCCCCGTTGGTTTGCTGACCGCCGCCGCACTGCTGCTTGCAGGTTGTGCCGACACTCCGCCCCCGCCGCCCGAGCCCGAAGTGGCTGCCGCGCCCACCCCCGTTGCCCCTCCCCCCCCGGCTGAACCCGCGCCCGCACCGGTGCCGGAGGAGCCGCGCCTGCCTGAGGATGGCATGGTGGCCCAGTTCAAAGCTACCCAAGTCAAGCTGTCGCCCGAGACACAGGCCATCTTGACCCGCCTGGCCGCCACCCGCGAGCCCACAGAACGCTTGGAGATCACCGGCTACTGCCACCGCAAAGACGCACCGGTAGATGCCCGTGAGATCGCATTGATGCGTGCCATGGCCGTGCGCAACGAACTGGTCAAGCAAGGCGTGCCCGCCAAGTCCATCCGGGTGAAGTTCAACACCACGCAGGCACTGCATGCGGTGAAAATCATTTCGAACTAGGGCAGGGTATCTCCTACTCGATCCAAATGAAGCCTGGGCCTCAGAACGGCCTTCAATTGCGCTGCTGTTCCAGATCGCGCACATGACCTTGGACTCGCAGGATGGGACACGCTCTACTTTCATGCACCCCGCCCACACCCTGAGACTGCGGGGTTTGGTACTCCATGGCGGCGACGGACCTCCATCGCGCGTTGTAGTGCAGCCCCGTTTCCCTGTCCAGGTACTGCCCCTGCATCCGCAGATTCTGCTGAAGCTGCCCGCCAGGTCGTAGTGAAAGTTTTCGTTGCGCTCGGGATGTGACAGCTAGCCAATTGGTGCTAAGCGGCGTCCAAATCCCTCACCACTTGAGAACGATATGTCCGATCTAGTTGCTAAGTTGCACACGCCGCTCGCGTCGTTGTCGCTCCACTTCTTGCTTTATCGCTTTAATTGCGTTGCTGTCAATCTTTTGCAGCAGCTGCATCTTTGCTGAGTCATTTGCATTTGGAGGCCAATGCTATATCTCAGCCTTCCGGCTGCGCTTTACTGCATCCAATATTTTAGAAACCGCGTCGAACTGTTTTTTTGAGGCGTACTTCGTCAAATCTTCAAATCTCAAATACTTGCCTTCAAGTGATTTTACTAGTGAAGATTGCACCTCATTACCAAATTTTGTTTTCAAAGAAATGGCTCCAACATAATAATTTCTCACCCTAAAATGAAACTCCACAACCAAATCCGAAGCGGCATCAACAGCATACAAATACTCGAAATCATCAGAAAAATACAAATTGCACTTCGTTAAAGATAGTGTCAGCCTTTTCAAGAGATAACCGATTTTGGTATGTACTCCTTGAAATTTTAGAAAATGGCCATTTAACGCAAAACCACGCTGCACATCAAAAATGATTTCCAACCGAGACCCGGAGAATCGGCTCAAGCTCGGCCGAACGTCATTTTTGACGGTATAAATAATATACGACTCATTTTCAACATCCAGGCATTGCACACCTGGCAAAAACAATTTAGAAGAGTATTCACCAGAAATTTCCTCTACAACCGCTAACATTTTCTCTTTCAGCGACATGGATTCGTACCCGCAGTGTGGTGCTGTCGTGCTATATCTCTAACCTTTGCCATCTCATTAGCACGATTGCCTTTAGGATTATTATCAACTCCCATCTGTGCGATCTTTGAAAGGCGATCTACTTCCTTGGGGTTGTCCAAATGCTTACCGACAGCTTCCTGGACCTTAGCCCACTGTTTGTCATTGAGATTTCGAGTCGCTGCGTCTTCTCGCGTCATCGTTAGTCCAGTACCTTTCTGATTGGGGACGAAGCCCACATGGCCCCCGCCGTTGGGCAGCCCGGGACCGTGAACGTTCACGTGCGCCCCTCTACTAACAGTGTCGTGACCGGCAGTCTGCCCTGACACGTCATAACCCTTAGACGCCCACCCCCAAGGATCAATCCATGCTATGGGGTTGGGCGCATACTGGTGCAGGTTCAACCCGCCCGACAGCCCAATCGGATCCGGCGTCGTAAACGCCCCCAGGTCCGCGTCGTAGTACCGGAACGTGTTGTAGTGCAGCCCCGTTTCCCTGTCCAGGTACTGCCCCTGCATCCGCAGGTTCTGCTGAAGCTGCACTGTCTGGTTCGCTGACTGCTGTTGCAGCCGCTGAACAGGTCTTCCCGCTTCGTCGTAGCTTTGCCATTCCTCCCGGACCGTACTGCCCCATGTGCTGTACAGCGCTGTCCACACCAGGTGGCCGCTGGTGTCGCTGAGTTCTTCCGGCAGGCCGTTGGGCTGCGTGTGGAAGTAATACACCTGCGCTGCCTGCGCCGTTGGAGTTGCGGCTGCGGCCGTGGTCTTTGCATCCGCTCTGGCAAAGCCATCGGTGGGCCCATCGTTCGCAGCCGCCCCCACGTTGAACCGGTCGCTCCAGCCCGGGTTGGTCATGGGCACGCTGGCTTGCTTGCCTTGTGCCTTGTCTGATCCTCCGCCCAGCGCATGCGCCGCCGCAGCGTGTGGCTCTATGGCGCCACTTCCGTCGATGCGCGCCAGGGGCACGTAGCCACCTGGCTCGTAGATGTAGGTACTCGCCTGCTCACCCCGGCTTTCCTGCAGCAGCCGCATCCCTTCCCAGATGAAGTGCGTGGTGCCAAAGCTGTCGGTCTTGGCGATGCGCCTGCCCAGTGCGTCGTACTGGTAGCTGAAGACCTGGCTTTGCGGCTGACCGTCTTTGCCCGCCCGCACCACCGCCACCTGGGTCAGCCTGTGCTGGTGGTCATAGCGGTAGTGCTGCTCCGTGTGGCTGCCGATGCGTTTTCTGATCAGCCGGCCGAAGCCGTCGTAGTCGTAGCGCTTGTCCTGCAGCACCTTGACGCGGTTGTTTTGCACCCAGCCTCGGCCCTGGCTGCTGAGGCTGCTTTCTTCCAGCGCGCTGATGCGGTTGCCCGCCAGGTCGTAGTGAAAGTTTTCGTTGCGCTCGGGCTGGTTCGACAGCGTCTGCGTGATGCGCCCGCCCTGGTCGTAGCGGTGCAGGGTATGCCCCTGCTGGCTGTGCTCCACGCTGGTGAGTTCTCCGTTCCTGTCGTAGCTGTAGCGTTTGAGCAGCACGTCTTCGGCGTTGTGCCGCTGCTGCAAGCGCTGGCTCCAGTCTGCGCTGTGGGGGCTCCACGGGCCATCGGCACCTGGGTCGGTGCCGATGCCGCGCCCTACCCGCAGCATGGCTGGCCGCACCCAGGCCGCCGCTTTGCGACCAACACTGTCGTAGGCAAAACGGCTGGCCAGACGGCCTTGCGTGCGCAGCACCTCGCGGTGCAGGTCGTCGCGCTCGATGTCGGCCAGCACGGCACCGTCCAGGTTGATCTGGTGCAGGTGGCCGCTGCCGTAGTACAGGTGGTTCAGCGCGCGCCCGTCCGGCAGCCTGGTGCCGATGCGGTTGCCCAATGCGTCGTATTGGTGGTGCAGCGCGCTGCTGCGCTGCTGACCTTGTACGGCGTGCCCGGCGGTTTCCTGCAGTACCTGGCCCAAAGCGTCGTATTGCCAGGTGTGCTGTGCAACGACTTCGCCCAGAGGCGTGCTGTGTTGCGCCGTCAGCAAGTCGCCGGTGGGGCTGTATGCATAGTCGATCCGGGCTTGCAGCTCGGGCGGCGCCTGCGTTGCGGCTGCGCCCGCCTGCGCTGCCGCACCGGGTGTGTAGACGTTCTTCTGAACCAGATGGCCCGCGGCATCGCGCACCAACTGGGTGTGGATGGGCTGCACCTCGGCGTGGCCCGGCACGGCGTCGCCCTGGCCCAGGGGCATGGGGTGTTCGGTCACGCCGACGACTTGGTGGGCTGCATCGTAGTGCAGCACTTGCCGGGTGCCGTCGATGCGGGTCTCGGCCACCAGGCGGTCCGCCGCGTCGTACGAGAACCGGTACGCTTGGCGGTTTTCATTGACCAGCGCCGACAAGCGCCGTGCCGCGTCATACCCCAGCTGGATGTTGCTGGTGAGTGCACCAACCGCTTTGGAGCGCCCAGTCAGCTGGCCGCGCTGGTTGTAGCTGTAGCTGGTGGTATGGCCCAGCGCGTCGGTGGCAATCACGCACTGGCCCGCCGCGTCATAGCGGTACTGGTGCTGCGCTCCGTCCGGCAGGGTCAGCTGCAACAGCCGGCCCAGCGGGTCGCGCTCGAAGACGGTGGACTGGCCCAGGGTGTCGATTTCCTGGTGAAGGTGGCCCTGCGCGTCGTACGTGTAGCGGGTGGTCTTGCCGCTGCAATCGGTGTAGGCGGTCAGCAGGCCCCTGGCATCCCAGCGCAGCTGCTTGCGCCCGCCGTGGGCATCGGTCACCAGAACGGGCAGGCCTCGGTCGTCGTTCGCGTAGCGGGTCACGTGGCCCAGAGGGTCGGTCTCCGCCACCAGATTGCCGTGGTCGTCGTACTGGTAGCGCCAGGTTCCGCCGCCGGGGTCTTCCGTCGCGACCAGCAGGCTGGCCGGGCCGGGGCTCCAGCGCTGGCGGTGCGTGCGTCCCAGGGCGTCCGTTTCTGAGGTGAGGTTGCCAGCGTCGTCGTAGGTGTACGTGGTGGATCGCCCCAGCGCATCCGTATGGCCCAGCAGCTCTTTGGTGGTGCCCCACACCTGCGTGGTGGTGTGGCCCAGAGCGTCCGTGTGGCGGGTGATCTCATGGTCGGCATTCCAGTGCCACTGCTGACGGCGGCCCAGGCCGTCGGTGACCTGGGTGCTGCCGCTGCCGTCGCCATGCAGGCCGTATTCAAAGGCATACGCTTCGCCGTCGCCCGTCCAGTGCCGCACCACGCGCGCATGGGGGCCAGGGCGATTGCCGATGCCTTGGGCAAACTCCTGCCATTCGTAGCTGCACAGCAAGCCACCGGGCAGCTGGTGGCTCGCCATGCGGCCATTTGCATAGGTAAACCTGCGCGTCGTCTGCCCTGCGCGGTCTCTCACTTCGGCCAGTTGGCCTGCGGCGTCGTAGCAGTAGTTCACCAGCGCCTGCGCAGCCTCGCCATCAGCGCCCACGCGCAGATGAATCTGCTGAAGCCGGGCAGTGCCCGGAACATACAGAAACTCCAGGAGCCGGCCTGCGCTGTCCGCCACATGGGTGAGCACACCGTGGTCACCGTAGCGCAGCGCGTGGTAATTGCCGTTGCGGTCCTCGATGCGCTGCAGGTGCAATACGCCCACCGCCGCAGCATCACCCACGCTCCCGGCGGGCGTCTGGCCGAACCATTGGTACGTGCCTTCGGCTGTGACGACGACGTAGTCACCGCCTTCACTGCACAGCACGCCGATCCCCTCAGCGACGCTGAACAGGCCTTGCCCCGGCGCCGGGCGGGTGAACTGTATGTCGCGCCCATCTGCGTCGTAGTAGGTGACGGCGGGCCGGCCCTGCGGATCGTGGTCCAGGTGCAGCTGCACCGTGTAGGGTGTGCTCCAGCCGCGGCCCAGCGGGCCGTCGCTGCGCTCGTCCAGGCTGTTGTAGATGCGCTGCCACGCCACGGGCAGCACGCCTGGCAGCACGAAGTCCAGGTCGCTCCCATCGGCCAGGAGCTTGGCGCCCGTGGCGATGTGCACAGGGTTGCCCAGGATGGCCGGCACGGTCATGGCCGCTGAGCCTGCGGCTTGCGCAGCCTTCAACATGCATTCCGCGTTTTTGACGAGCGCCTTCGGATCCTTGACCAGTTTCCAGAGACATTTGATGTTCTTCAGGAGATTTCGGGCCTCCGCAATGAATAGTGCCGCCCGCAGCAGTGGATTGACCTCGTCGTCGTAGTCACGCACCGTCTCAGGAGCCCCGCCAATAAAGACGTTGGGCGAGCCTGCATGAATGGTGGCCCCGCACACGACCTTGTCGCCCTTGCGGGCAGCCAGGGCTTCATTGATGACGGTCTGCTTGGGTCCGACCGCAGCGCCCTGCGCGATCAGGTTGACGGGCGTGATGGTGTGCTTGCCGCAAACCACTTCGTCCAGCGGTACCGCGTTGGTGGCCCGCGCAGCGGGAATGCTGTTGACGAACACATCGGGTGAGCCGGTCGTGATGGCCCCGGTCACATCCCAGGTTTCAGGGACCAGCCAATCGGCAATTTTTTCTCCGATGGCGCCCCCCGCCATGCTGACCGCGAGGGTGGCCAGCGCTCCGGTCAGCACGACGGCTCCCGCGAGGATCGGCGCCGCCAGCCCACCCGTGACCACGGTGCCCACGGCCGCAACACCCGCTGTCACCCCCGCCGCGATGGTGCCAGCGCACAGCGCACCAAGCGCGGCAGCGCCTGCGGCTATGCCCACCACCTTGGCCAGCAGGCGTGCGTTGGCGTTGCTGTGGGCAATGGGGTCGCCCAGTCGGGCCGCTGGTGGAAACTGACTCATGGGCGAAGGAGGTCGTGGAACGAGGGGTGGTGGCGGCTGGAGGATTGCGCCATGGGGTGCTGCGGCGTCAACGAGTGCCGATGTCCGTCGATGTGCGTCAGAGCGGCTCCCGGGACGCGGGCTCGCAACCCGGCGCTGCCAGGTTCAGTGGCGCGGCTGGAAGCTTGCGCAGATGGCCAGCCAGGCATTCTTTTGCGCGTCGGTGATGGGCGCGGCAGACGCCGCCGTAAGCACCAGCACGCTGGCGGCGTCCGGCAACAGCCACGTGCGTTGCCGCTGGTAGATGACCTGGCCGTTCTGCGTGAACTGCTGGGCTAGTTCCACGGCAATGGTTTGGTCCCTGTCGGGAGCCTTCTGCGCGTGTTTTTCCTGGATGGAAAACTTGCTGACCTGCAGCGTCACCGCCTTGATCTGGCGGTCTACGAAGGCCTCGAAGGATTCGCCAGGCTCCAGCCTGTCCCGGGTGATGATCAGGCTCAGGTCCAGGCCACTGCGGCCCGTCAGCAGCATGTTCATGCTGTTGTCCCGAAGGCCGTCAGGCAGCGTGAAGCTGCCTTCGTTGAGGTGGAATTGCATGCGAAGGTTCTTTGGTGGTGATGCAGTCGTACTGGCGAAAAAAATCTGCTGCGCAGGGGGTTGATTCAGCAGTTGAGCTGGATAGGCGCCCCGTGAACGTCCAGCAACTCGCTCAGCTTGATCAGGCCGTTCTTGCCCTTGATGACGACTTCGCCTTTGTCGGTGAGCTTGAGCGAAGCGACGCCTTCTCCCTCACCGATGGTCAGCGTAATGCTCTCGCCCGCCTGCAACCGGATGTGCTTGGCCGCCTTCACCAGCACAGAATCCTTCGTGGCCTGGATGTTCACGTTCTGGTCACCGACGACGGTGGCGGTGTCCTGCTTGGAAGCCAGGGTGATGTTCTGCTGGGCGGTGAGGTTCATGTTGCCCGTCTGGGCTTCCGAAGCAATGTCGCCCTTGGACACGGTGTTGCGCTGACCACCTTCGGACACGTGGGTCAGCATGCCGCTCTTGGCCAGTTGGGTGAGCTGCGCGCCGCTGGACAGCGTGATGTGCTGTTTGGCATGCATGGAGGCGCTCTGCCCGGAGCTGATCACGATGGGCTTGGGGCTGATCATCGAATGCCCTTCGGGGCTCACGATCGAAACCACCGGCTTGCTGATGTCCTTGGAAAGCTCTCGCAGCGCCTGCGACTGCGGCATCGCCGGGTCGGTATTCGTGGGCATGAGCGTTTCGGCCCCTGCACCCCCCCCTCCTCCGTCGCCGGCGAGCGCAGCAATGGCAGCCGCCGCTTTCGACAAGGTGGCCATGGCAGCCTTGCCACCGGTCATCGCGGCGATTCCCGAACTCAGCTCCATCATGTGCGATGTCTTGAGGCCATTGATGGCCTCGATGGCACCGTTCATGGCAGCGACGGCCTCGCCTGCTTCCTCCATCAGCGAAGCCGTATTGGCCAGGCCTTCACCCAGGCCGTCGAAGCCGTCCGGGTTGTCGTGCGCCAGCTTTTGCTTGAAATCCTGCGTATACGTCGTGATCAGCAGCCCCTTGTCCGCCCGGATGGCACCCCACTCATTGGTGCGCAGCTCAAAGCCATAGCTGCGCTTGGCCTCGGTGCTTTGGTTCATCAGGTAACCCATGTGCAAGTGCGTATTGCCATGGTCGGTAGAGAGCTCGATGTGCTCGATGCCTCTTTGGTCCTCAAACCGCAGCATGTGCTTGCCGCCACCGCCTTTGCTCCAGTTGGTCTGGAAGCCGGACTGCGTCTTGTGTTTGGGCAACTCCCATGGCGGCATCTGGTCCGCGTTGTAGACACGCCCGGTGATGATGGGGTAGTCCGGGTCGCCGTTGAGGAAATCGACGATCACTTCCTGGCCAATGCGTGGCGTGAAGATGCCGCCGTATTTCGCGCCCGCCCAGGGATGGGACACGCGGATCCAGCAGCTGGAGTTCTCGTCCATCGCTCCGATGCGGTCCCAGTGGAACTGCACCTTCACGCGGCCGAACTTGTCGGTCCAGATTTCCTCTCCCGGCGGTCCCACGACCACCGCAGTTTGCGGGCCCTGGCTGCGAGGCTTTGGGGTCACACGGGGCGGCGTGAAGGCCATGCTGGTGGGCTGAGCCTTCAGCACGAAGCGCTGGATGGAGCCCACCTCATCCTTGGTGGTTTTCGGCGTCGGTTTGGCAACGCTGCTCACTTCCGGATTTTCCTGAAAGTGGTACTGGACGGCCGTGATGAGGTACTGCTGGTTCTGGTCGCCGCGCGGGTAGTTCTCCAGGCTGAAGGTGTAGCCGGGCACCAGCGCGCGGCAACTCGACTTGCCTTGCACGACGCTCTCGCGGGTGAGGTTCTCCTGCAGGCGAACACGCACATACGTCTCGCCATCGCCATACTCGGTGTAGCCGCCGGGCCACTCGTAGATCTCATGGCTGTCGTGCGCGTGGCCGGCCGGCATCTTGCGCATATTCGACAGGTCGGCTTTGGGCTTCTTGAAATCGTAATCGTCGTTGTAGTGGCGACCCGATTTGATCTCTTCCGCCGACTCCCACGCGAAGATGCATTCACGGTCGGAAATCGCGGCTTTTTCGGGCGGGTAGAAGGGAATGGTGGCGGCACCGGGCAAGGCGCTGTGCGACGCAACAATGTCGTCCGCCAGCGTGAGCACATGCTGCCCAGGGGAATGCTGGTGGTAGTAATAGATTCCCTCGTGCTCCATGAGACGAGATACGAACTGGCAATCTGTTTCGTTATATTGAACGCAATAATCCCAAGTGCGATAAGTGCGCGTCAATTTCTTATCGAATGGCTGCCCATATTTTCCCAGGACCTCTTCAATAATCTCCGGAACCGTTTTGTTCTGGAATATCTTGAAATCGCTTTTCCGTGTGGCCAGCCACAGCCACGGGCTCAGGCGGGCGCGGTAGGAATACATCCGGTGGTCCTGGCCCTGCATGCCGAACCGGGTGACGATGCCATCGATATGGCGCTTGCCCCCGCCTTCTGTCTCGACCACGATCGTGGCATTCTTGCCCAGCAGCGCCTTGGGATCGATGCTTTTGCTATCGCTCAGCAAATCCACATCCAGAGCGAACAGCTGGCTGATTTCTTCCGTGCCTTGCAGCTGCCTGAACTTGAGTTGTTCGCCCAAGGGCGTTTGAATGGTGACGCGGCGTTCCATGTGCTGCTGACTATCGAGCCCGTTGGTTTGGATGGCTGGGCATGATAGCTATCGAAGGGGTATTTTCAGTTGTCAGGCCCTCCTTTGAAATTCACAAAATTACCGCAAAAAGTAACCACGGTAACCAGGCTGGAATAAAAGAGACTATTTGCAACCAAACCGGCTGTGTAACCCGCTGAATTCAGCACGCAACCAAGTTCCAACGATTTCGTTCACGCCGGCCATCCGCCTGGCGGCGCAGCACCGGCTCGCGGCCGATCTACGCCGGCAGCGGGGTGCTGCGCCACAGTGGGCGCCGGATTGCTGAAGCGCAGGTCATGGACTCGTTGTACGAGCGGCGCGGTCATGCACCACGGCGCTGGCTTCACCTGTACCCTTGTGCAGCGCGCTGGCAGGGGTGCTATTCGGGACATTGCGCGCCAGCCCGAACAGCGGCCGCAGCCACCACACACGCTGCACTACCGCTGTGATCCCCCAGCACAGCGCCACCGTGCCCGCCACCAGCAGCACGGGCTCCGCCACAGGACCCAGGTGCCAGGGTGAAAAAACCACCACCAGCACGATGATCACCGTCTGGTGCAGCACGTACCAAGGGTAGACCGATGCGTTTGCCCAGCGCAGCCACGACCAGGGGCGGTTGAGCCGGTGGTGGGCCCAGCCCAGGATGGCCAGCAGCGCAGCCCAGAGGTAGGCATCCGCCAGCACACGCAGCGGCAGGCGTGCAGCGCGCACGCTGTGTTGCTGCGCCAGGCCCAGCAGCCCCAGGTACAGCACCAGCAAGCCCAGCGCCAGGCCCAGGGTGCGCCAGCGCTGGTGCACCAGCTCGGCCCACAGGCCCGCATCCAGCCCGATCCAGTAGCCATAGACGAACACGGTGAAGTACACGGCGTGCAACCAGGCATCCTGGACCAGGTCATGGGTGGGCGGGAAATGCGGCCACAGCAGCACCGAGTACAGCGCCAGCGGCAGCACGGGCACCACGACCAGCCGCGCGCCCCGCAGCCGGGCGAAGGCCTGGCGCAGACGCTGGCCGACGTCGGACTCGGCCAGGGGCAGCAGCAGCGCCAGCACCACGGTGTAGACCCAGAGGTAGGCCAGGTACCAGAGATGGTTCCAGGTGATGCCCACCTCCCAGCCATCGAACGCCCCGGCGGGCCAGCGGCTGCCGGGGTGGTAACGCAGCAAAAACGCGCCAAACCCCGGCGCGATCAGGCCGTTGGCCACGCCCTGCGCATAGGCCTGGTAGGGCACCACCACGGCCATGCCAAAGGCCAGGGGCAGCAGCAGGCGCAGGCTGCGCTGGCGGATGAGGCCCGCCGGGGTCTGCCCCCGGGCCACCAGCCCGAAGGCCAGGCCGGAGATGAGGAACACCAGATCCATGCGCCACAGGTTGAGCGCGCGCATGGGCGCCTGCAGCCACTCGGCCGCATGGGGGCTTTTGAGGTGCCAGTGCCAGTCGGCCACATAAAACATGGCAACGTGGTACAGGATGACTAGGGCAAAGGCCAGGGCGCGCAGGGCGTCGATGTCGTGGCGGCGGGGGGACATGGGATGAGGGGCTCCGGGACAAAAGATGCGCCATGGTGGGCCGGGCACCGTGCGGGCGGCCCGGTGATGGGATGGCCCCACCCTTGCCTGGGACCAGCGGTGGCCCCACGGGACGAGCGGCGGCGGCCACTAGGGCCCGTCCCACCCCGGCTGCCTACACTAGGGCATGACCTCTGTCGCCCCCACCTGGCCCGACCGCTACCTGCGCAACCCGGCGCTGCGCCGCCGCGCCGAGGTAGGCTTCTGGGCCACGGTGCTGCTGGTGCAGGCGGTGTTCAACGCGGTGGTGACCTCGCTCGACCTGGCCGGCGCCGGGCGGCAGGTGCTGGCCTGGGAGCCCTGGGTGTGGGAGGTCTCCAGCGTGGTCGTGGTGGCGGCACTGATCCCGGCCGTGGTGGCGTTCGAGCGGCGCTTTGGGCTGCACTGGGACACCCTGGCGCGCCACCTGCCCTGGCATGTGCTGGGCAGCGTGGTCTATTGCACCCTGCACCTGGCCGGGATGTTGGCGCTGCGCCACGCCGCCTACGCCATGCTGGACACACCCTACCGCCCCGGGACCTGGTGGGCCGCCTGGGGCTATGAATACCTCAAGGACGTGCGCACCTATGTGCTCATCGTGAGCACGCTGGTGGGCTACCGCTTCTTGCTGCTGCGCCTGCAGGGCGAGGCGCGCGTGCTGGATGCGCCCGAACCGGCCCCGGCCCCGGCCCTGGCCGCTACCGCCCCAGGCCCTGCAGAGCCCCAGCCTGCGCCGCCGCCCGTGGCCCCGGCTGCACCAGAGCCGGACATCCCCCCTGCGCCACCGCCCACCCCGGCACGGCCCGAGCGCTTTCTGGTACGCAAGCTGCGGCGCGAATTCCTGATCGCTGCCGCCGACATCGCCTGGCTGCAGGCCGAGGCCAACTACGTGGGCCTGCATGTGAACGGGCACGACTACCTGCTGCGCTCCACGCTCACCGATTTTCTGGCCCAGCTGGACCCGGCGCGCTTCGTGCGCGTGCACCGCAGCTACGCCGTCAACCTGGACGCCATCGCCATGATCGAGCCGCTGGACAGCGGCGATGCGCGCCTGGTGATGAAGGACGGCAGCACCGTGCCCTGCAGCCGCCGCTATCGGGATGGGCTGGCGCCCCGCGTGGGCTGAGAGCGGCCCCTCAGGCAGTGAGACCCGGTGTCCGCGCTGGTGCCCACTCGGGCGGGCAGGCGGCCATCTCGGCCTCCACCTTGCGCAGCATGTCGGCGAGCGTCTTGCCGGGCTCCTGGCGGAACTGTTCTTCGAGCACCACCAGGTCCACGATGCGGTCGATGCGAAAGCCCCGGAAGTCATTGCGCAGCTCGCACCAGGCCGACAGCGTCCAGACCTTGCCCCAGTAGAAGCAGCCCAGCGGCCGCAGGCGGCGCAGGCTGGGGCGGCCGTGCACATCGGCGTAGTCGATCTGCACCACATGGCGGCTGTGCACCGCCTCGCGCAGCGCCTGCAGCGTGGCCTGGGCGCGCGGGTCCAGCCCCACGGACGGCGCATAAAGCGCCTGGGCCTCGGCCGCCACACGCGCGGCCGGGGGCAGCACCGACAGAATCTTGCCCAGGGCGCCCTCCACCTCGCGCGCCAGCCCGGCGTCGAGCCAGGCCTGGGCCAGCCGCGCGGCAGCCACCAGCGCATTGGCCTCGCCCTGGCTGAACATCAGCGGCGGCAGCTCGAAACCCGCACCCAGGCGGTAGCCCACACCGGCCTCGCCCTCAATGGGCACGCCCTGGTGCTGGAGGTCCGCCACGTCGCGGTAGATGGTGCGGGCCGAGACTTCGAGCCGATCGGCCAGAAAGGCGGCCGTGGACAGGCGCCGCCCACGGATGAGCTGAACAATCTGGAACAGGCGGTCGGCACGGCGCATAGGCGGAGAATACCAGTGTTTTAAGGCTCTACCGCCTGTCCATCAAGCACTTATAGCTATATTATTTATAGCACAACACCTACATGGATGGCCACCTTGTCGGGCCCTTCGTAGGCCTCGAAATCCGTGCCAAAACGGCGCCGCACCTGGGGATTTTCGGCAAAGTAATGCCAGATGCGGACCCAGGTGTCGATCACCATCTGCGGCATGTCGCCCTCGCCGCTGAACACGAGGTAGTCACCCGCCTCGATGTCAACGCGGTGCGCGCCGGGCACGGTCTTCTGCACCAGCTCTGGCTCGGCAACGGCCACACCGGCGGTCACGTCGAAGGCGCCATGCTCGTTGGACTCATAGCCGCTGTACACGCCGAAGATGCGGCCATCGTCGCCCCGGCTGGGCAGCTTGCGCTCCCAGCTCTGGCTGAAAAAACGGTTCCACAGGCCGCCCAGGCGTGCAACGGCGGGGTTCATCTCTTCGCTGTTGCGCGTGCGCACAGCAATGCCGGCCACGCTGAACGCGGGGATCCGCAAGGGGGTAGGGGTGGTGGTCTGGGTCATGGCAAGTCCTCTCTCTCGTCTTCAGTGAATGAAATCGGTGCACGGGCCACAGGGCGCCGTGCGAGAGAGGCATGGTGCTTGCACGCTGCTGACAGCCTGATGTCAGTAGCCTGCGCCCACCCCGGTGGCCCGGCATGGGCGCAATGGCCGAGGCGGGGAGGCACCAGGCGCCCGCCTCCACCACCGGTCAGTCGGGCTGCGCGACGATGGCCGCCGTGGCGCGGCGGACCACCGGCAGCACCAGCAGCAGCGTGGGGAAGGCCACCACCCAGGACAGCGCCCAGGCACTGAGCCACAGGCGCGGAAGCTCCAGCGTGAGGCCCGCGACGCGCACCGTGCTGATCAGGGACACGATGAAGGTCATGAGCAGCGACAACAGCAGCGGCATGACCCAGGCCGCCGAGCGTGCGGGCAGCTTGGGCAGACCGAGGAAGGTCTGGCGGGAAGACGGGGGAAGCGAGGAAGGTTGGTTCATTGAAGTTCCAGAAAGCAAACCGGCCAAGCAAGGTGCCGCCCCCGCCCTGCGGCATCGGCAGGCTGGGGGCCACCACCCCGGCAGGGCCGGTGTTGGTTGGCACGTTGATTGACGTAAACGCTTACGGCAACCCATGAACCGGGTCGCGGGGGCGATTCTAGGCCGGGTCGGCCTTGGTCGCTTTGGGCTTAGTCGCTGTGGCCTGCAGACACAACAGGCTCCGCAGCCCCGCTGGCCTGCGCCCGTGCGGCGGCCAGGCGGCGCGCACGTTCGATCTGCTGGCCCACGGTGCGGGGCACCAGGCCGTACATGTCAGCAAAGGCATCCAGCGTCTGGCCACTGGCTTCAAACGCACGCAGCAAGGCTTCGTCCTTGGCGTTGCGGGCGGCCCAGTCGGCAAAGGCTTCTTCGAGCAGGGCGTTGGCCGATTCGTCGCGGCTTGCTACCCGGGCGGTGTAGTCCTCGCGCGTGAGGCCCGAGGCTTCGAACGCAGCAATCATGCGGTTGCGCAGCTTGGGCAGCAGGTCTTCGGTGGCGCGGGCCTTCTTGCGGCGGTAGACCTCCAGCAGCGCGTGGTGCACATGCTCGGGCGCCATGGCCTCCACCGGCTGGCCTTGCAGATCGTGGCGCTTGTCGCCCGCCGCCACGCTTTGCAGGTAGCGCGTGGAGCGGGTGTGCAGGCCCAGCGCCACCTTGAGCGCCTCGCGCTCGAACAGTTCGGGATGGGCGGCCAGGATGTCCTGGAAGATGCCGCGCTTGAGCGGACGGAACACCGCGCCAAACAGGTGCGGGTACAGCGCCGCGAGTTGCTCCAGCGCCGGATGCACGCGCTGGGGCGCACGCGGGGCTGCACCAAGTGCGGCAGCCTCGGCCGCCCCTTCGGGCGCCGGGCGCCCCTCGGGCTTGCGGCGGTTGCGGCCACCCCGGCGGGACCCGCCCTTGCGCTGCGGCTGGGCCGCACCGGCTTCATCGGCAGGCGCAGCGGTGGCCACAGCGGCGGCAGATTCGGCCACCACAGGCGCGGCCACGGGGGCGGCAGGGGCTGCGTGGGGTTGTTCTTGTGCGGACGCGGAGTCGGTCATGGCAATGCGGTTCGGGGGCGAATGGGAAGCGACAAAACCCTCGATCATGCCAGTGTTGCACCCGCAAGCCATCGGAGGCCCGGAACGAGGGGCTGTGTGCAAGGGCGGACGGCGCCCCGGCCAGCCCCTGTCAGGAGGTGCTCAGCGCCTCGTCCAGCACCTCCACCCAGTGCCGCACCGCTGTGCCCGTGCCGCTTTGCAGGTGGGTGATGCAGCCGATGTTGGCCGACAGGATCACATCGGGTGGTTGCTCGCCAAAGGCCTCGGCCAGCACGCCGAGCTTGCGGTCGCGCAGCTGGTAGGACAGCTCAGGGTTGAGCACTGAGTACGTGCCGGCCGAGCCGCAGCACAGGTGGGCGTCGTTGCGCGCAGTGCGCAGCTGGAAGCCCAGCTGGTTCAGGTGCGCCTCCACCCCGCCGCGCAGCTTCTGGCCGTGCTGCAGCGTGCAAGGGGGGTGGTAGGCATACAGGGTGTCCGGCTGGTTGACCCGGCCCTGCAGCTTGGTGGCCAGCTCGGGCAGCAGGGCGGGCAGCAGTTCCGACAGGTCGCGCGTGAGGGCGCTGATGCGCTCGGCCTTGGCGGCGTACTGCGCATCGTCCTTCAGGATGTGGCCGTATTCCTTGACGGTGACGCCGCAGCCCGAAGCGTTCATGACGATGGCCTCGACCCCGCCTGCTTCGACCAGCGGCCACCAGGCGTCGATGTTGGCGCGCATCTCGGCCATGCCCCCTGCCTGGTCGTTGAGGTGGAACTTGACGGCGCCGCAGCAGCCTGCCTTGGGCGCGATCACGGTCTGGATGCCCACCGCGTCGAGAACGCGCGCCGTGGCGGTGTTGATGTTGGGCATCATGGCCGGCTGCACGCAGCCCGCCAGCATGAGCACCTTGCGCGCATGTTCGCGGGTGGGCCAGGCGCCAGCGTCCTGCGGTGCGGGCACCTTGGCCTTCAGGGCCTCGGGCAGCAGGCCGCGCACCAGTTGCCCGGCCTTCATGGCGGGGGCAAACAGGGGCGATGGCAGGCCTTCCTTCAGCGCCCAGCGCAGGGCTTTTTCGCCCACGGGGCGGGGCACTTTTTCATCGACGATCTTGCGACCGATGTCCACCAGGTGGCCGTACTGCACGCCGCTCGGGCAGGTGCTTTCGCAGTTGCGACAGGTCAGGCACCGGTCCAGGTGCATCTGGGTCTTGCGCGTGGGCGTCTCGCCTTCGAGCACCTGCTTGATGAGGTAGATGCGGCCGCGCGGGCCGTCCAGCTCGTCGCCCAACAGCTGGTAGGTGGGGCAGGTGGCGGTGCAAAAGCCGCAGTGCACACATTTGCGCAGGATGGCTTCGGCCGCGAGGCCGTCGGCACGGGCGCGGTATTCAGGAGAGAGCTGGGTTTGCATGGTGCATGCCTGGGCGGAGGAAGCAGAAAAAATGTCAGAACGGATTCAGCGCGCGGTCGGAGGGTCCAGGGGCGGATCCAGCGGCGCCTGCAGCGCCAGCGCCTTGCGCCAGGGCTGGCGCAGCCGGGCGCGGTCGGCCCACAGCGGGGGCAGCGACAGGGCCAGCAGCACCAGCGCCAGCGGCACCACAAACACAAAGCCCACATGCTTGAAGCCCGCCGCACCCGCAATGCCGCCCACCAGGAACATCCCCAGCAGCCCGGCAAAAAGCCGCAGCCGGGCCTGGTTGGCGCGCACCTGCGACTCGGGCGCAGTGCCGGTGCGGTTCCAGTAGAGCATCTTGCCC
Source organism: Acidovorax kalamii (assembly GCF_002245625.1). Taxonomy (GTDB): domain Bacteria; phylum Pseudomonadota; class Gammaproteobacteria; order Burkholderiales; family Burkholderiaceae_C; genus Acidovorax; species Acidovorax kalamii. The sequence goes on along the minus strand of NZ_NOIG01000008.1, from coordinate 453,479 downwards.
ATCTCGATGCCCAGGTCGGTCACCACGCCGGTCATGTGCGTGGTGCGGATCTGGGACGAGGACATCTTGGTCACCGTGGCGTTCTGCAGGCCCATGATGAAGGACAGCAGCAGCACTGTGAGTGGCACTGCAAACGGCGTGGGCCAGCTCAGGGTGATGGCGCCCACCAGGCCAAACAGCAGCATGAGCACGGCCACCAGCAGCAGCGGCAGCGCAAAGGTGCTGCGCAGCCTGCGCTGGCGCGCCCAGTTGACCATGATGGCCGTGGTGCCCGCGCCGGACAGGAAGGCCCACAGCGCTCCAATGGCCCCCAGCACCAGCTTCATCTGGCCCAGCACCAGGTTGTCGGCCAGCGAGGACAGAAAGCCGGTCATGTGCGAGGTGTAGAGATGCACGACCAGGAAGCCCCCGGCATTCACGGCGCCCGCATTGAACGCCAGCAGCAGGCCCAGCACCCGGTTGCTGGCCACCGTGCGGCGGTGTCCGGTGAGGTGGCGAAGGCGTCGCATGCGGGGGCGGGACGAGAGTCGGGCGGCTGCGCTTACCAGGCCCGTGCCACGCGGCCGGGGTTGAAGATGCCTGCCGGGTCAAAGCTGTGCTTGAGCCGGGCGTGGATCTGCTCCAGTGCTGCGGATTTGAGGTCAAAAAGGCCTTTTGCGCCTGTCCCACCTGCGCTTGCAGCTACAAAAACAGAAGCATTTCCACCCACAGCCCGTGCGGCTTCGCGCAGGGCCTCGCCCGCCGATTCAGGGGCCTGCACCCAGCGCAGTGCGCCGTGCCACTCCACCAGCGGCTCGGCACCGCCCGGCAGGGCCAGCACCGGGGCGGTGGCGGGCACGGACAGGCGCCACAGCGCGTGGTCGGGGCGCTGCGCGCGATCGGTGAACCACGGCAGGGTCTGCTCGCGGCAGGCGGCCCAGTCGGCGGCCACGACGGCGTTGTCGTCCATGCGCGTGCCACCCATGGTCTTGCACGCGGCCTCCACCGCCGCCACGGCGCCGCGCAGGCGCACATAGAGCGTGCCCACGCCACCGTCTTGCACCCAGCAGCTCGCGTTCAGGGGCAGCGGCTGGCCGCCCCATGCGTGCAGCTGGCGCAGGGCGTTGGCCTGGGCAATGTCGTCAAAGCGCAGCGTGGCTTCGCCGGGCGCCACGGGCAGCACCTTGAGGCTCACCTCGGTCAGCAGGCCCAGCGTGCCCCAGGCGCCCGCCATGAGGCGTGACACGTCGTACCCCGCCACGTTCTTCATGACCTGGCCGCCAAAGGTCAGCAGCTCGCCCTTGCCGTTGAGCACCGTCATGCCCAGCAGGTAGTCGCGCACGGCGCCCACGCTGGCGCGGGCGGGGCCCGACAGACCCGCCGCCACCATGCCGCCCACGGTGGCAGCGTCCGAAGAGGTCTTGGCGAAATGGGGTGGCTCAAACGGCAGGCACTGGCCACGCTCGGCCAGCGCGGCCTCCAGCTCGGCCAGCGGGGTGCCGGCGCGCACGGTAACGACCAGCTCGCTGGGCTCGTAGCTCACGATGCCGCGCAGCCCCCGGGTGTCGAGCACCTCGCCGTGCAGGGCCAGGCCGTGGAAGTCCTTGGTGCCCCCGCCACGGATGCGCAACGGGGTTTGGTCGGCCGCAGCGGCACGCACACGCTCGGCAATCGGGGCAAGGGAAAAGTCCATCCGTGCATCGTAGCGGCAGCGGTGTGCGGCACGGCAGGCGGGGCGCGTGAATTTTTTGAACAGCGCTTGTGAAGGACAGCGGTCTGGTGGAAGGGGACAGCAAGGGGCGCGACGCCCCTGCTCCAGAACAAGCCAAGCGAGCCTCCTGCTGGCGCAAAAATGGCCCGCCGGTGGTCGGCGGGCCAAAGAACCCAGAGGAGTAACTCGCTTGTTTTTCTTGCTACCACGCCACGGTGCCACCAGACACCGCAGCGCGTGGGGCGCAGGGTCGAAGATCAGCGGTTGTACGCCGTTTCGCCGTGCGATGTGATGTCCAGACCTTCGCGTTCGTCTTCTTCCGTGACACGCAGGCCCAGGGTCAGGTCCACAATCTTGTAGGCCACGAAGGACACCACACCCGACCACACGATGGTCAGCAGCACGGCCTTGGCCTGTGTCCACACCTGAGCAGCGATGGAGTAGTCGGCCGCCGTGACCATGGAAGCGGTCACCCAGTCAGCCACGTAGCCGGGGCCGCCAAGGGAAGGCGAGTTGAACACGCCGGTCAGCAGGGCACCCACGATGCCGCCGATGCCGTGCACGCCGAACACGTCGAGCGAGTCGTCTGCACCCAGCAGCTTCTTGAGGCCATTGACACCCCACAGGCAGGCAAAACCACCCACCAGGCCGATCACCAGTGCACCGCCGATGCCGACGTTGCCAGCAGCCGGCGTGACGGCCACCAGGCCCGCCACGGCACCCGAAGCGGCACCCAGCATCGACGCCTTGCCACGCATCAGCGCTTCACCGATGCACCATGCCAGCACGGCAGCGGCGGTGGCCACCAGCGTGTTGATGAAGGCCAGGGCGGCAAAGCCGTTGGCTTCCAGGGCAGAACCGGCGTTGAAACCGAACCAGCCCACCCACAGCAGCGAGGCGCCCACCATGGTCAGCGTCAGGCTGTGAGGCGCCATGGCTTCCTTGCCGTAGCCGATGCGCTTGCCCACCATGAACGCGCCCACCAGGCCCGCCACAGCGGCGTTGATGTGCACCACGGTACCGCCAGCGAAGTCCAGAGCACCCCACTGCCAGATCTGGCCGGCCTTGCCGGTCATGGCGTCGGCCACTTCCTTGGAGGCATAGGCGTCAGGGCCCATCCAGAACCACACCATGTGGGCGATCGGCAGGTAGCTGAAGGTGAACCACAGCACCATGAACAGCATGACAGCGCTGAACTTGATGCGCTCGGCGAACGCACCGACGATCAGGGCACAGGTGATGCCGGCGAACGTGGCCTGGAAGGCGGCGAACACCACTTCCGGAATCACGACACCCTTGCTGAACGTGGCCGCGTTGGCGAACGTGCCTGCCGCGTTGTCCCAGATGCCCTTCATGAAGAGGCGGTCGAAACCACCGATGAAGGCACCGCCTTCAGTGAAGGCCAGGCTGTAGCCGTAGATGAACCACAGCACCACGATCAGCGAGAACGTGACCATAACCTGCATGAGCACGGACAGCATGTTCTTGCTGCGCACCAGGCCGCCGTAGAACAGCGCCAGGCCGGGCAGAACCATCAGGATCACCAGCAGGGTGGACGTCATCATCCAGGCCGTGTCCCCCTTGTTGGGGACGGGCGCTGGCGCTTCTGCTGCAGCAGCAGGAGCAGCGGCGGGTGCTGCGGCCGGTGCGGCAGCAGCTGCGGGTGCAGCTGCGGGTGCAGCGGCGTCAGCAGCCGGGGCAGCGGCGGTGGCGGCTGCCGGTTCGGCGGCTGGGGCCTGGGCCAGGGACAGATTGCCCATGGTCAGCAGACCCAGCCCCAGAATGAAGGAAGCAAGCAGTTTTTTCATGGCATTTCTTCTCTTGTGTCTGTTGCGACCGGGCCCTTACAGGGCTTCCTTGCCGGTTTCGCCCGTGCGGATGCGCACCACCTGCTCCAGGTGGGTCACAAAGATCTTGCCGTCACCGATCTTGCCGGTGCGCGCAGCGGTCTCGATGGACTCGATCACGCGGTCCACCAGGTCGTCCGCGATGGCGGCTTCGATCTTGACCTTGGGCAGGAAGTCCACCACGTACTCTGCACCACGGTACAGCTCGGTGTGGCCCTTCTGGCGGCCAAAACCCTTGACCTCAGTGACCGTGATGCCTTGCACGCCGATGTCCGAAAGCGCTTCGCGCACTTCGTCCAGCTTGAAGGGCTTGATGATGGCTGTCACCATTTTCATTTTGGATTCCTCCGGAATGGGCGCCCGGGGCGCCCATTGAGATTTACAGGGTTTTAGTCAGCGTGACGATCACGCGCGACTTGTTCACGTGGCCGAAGAAGGCCTTCTTGTTGGCGCCGACCACGGCCGCACCCAGCGACAGGCCACCGCCGAAGTCATACGCGCCACCCAGGCTGTAGTCCATGTAGTTGGGCACACCGGTGTCCTTGATGTCGCTGGCAAAGCGCGTGAAGCCCACCGAGGCCTTCACCGTGACGCTGGGAGCCACTTCCTGGGCAAACGCGAAGTTCAGGTAGCCCGTGTTGCGGCCCTTCAGGCCCGAGCCGGACTTGGCACCGGCAAAGCCGAAGTAGTCCTTGGAGATGGTGTGCGAGTACTTGGCAGTGAAGGGGCCCAGGGTGGCCGCGCCATACAGCTCGGTGGTGTTGCCATTGCTGTTGCCGGGGTAGATGTAGGTCAGCGCGCCCACATCGAAGTCAGCGCCTGCGGCCTTGAACTTGTAGCCGCCATACAGGTCGGATTCGAGCGAGTTGTTGGTCAGCCAGTCCACGCTGGAGTTCCAGTTGCCCACGTACCAGCCGGACTCGCCGAAGGCGTAGTCAAAGCCGCCTTGCAGGGCGGGCTTGACGGCCTTGGCCTTGGTGGCGTCCTGGTCCTGGCCACGGAACTTGTAGTTGGTGGTCAGGCTGACGTTGCCGGTGAGCTGGGCACTGGCCAGCATGGGAAGGGTTGCAACAAGGGCAACGCCCAGGGTCTTGATGATGGCGCGGGTCATGTTTCCTCCGGTTGGACAAAGTAGGGACAAGCGCTTTAAGCACGGACCGTGCCATTGCCTCCACAGGCCCAGCGCATGCGGCCCGGGCGCGGTTGCGTTGGGTTACAACAATCCCCAGTACAGTGGTGGGGATCGCGCCGGGCACAACGCACCCATCTGGTGCAAAAACCCACAAGCCCGCGCCAAAACACCCACAAACGCACCCATCTGGGGAGAAACCGCTTCATGAGTCTTGCTTTGGTGCAAAGCCGCGCCCTTCTGGGGATGTCGGCGCCTTCTGTCACCGTGGAAGTGCATCTGGCCAACGGCCTGCCCAGCTTCACGCTGGTGGGGCTGGCCGAGGTGGAGGTCAAGGAGGCCCGTGAGCGCGTGCGCTCGGCGCTGCAGAACGCGGGGCTGGAGTTCCCCACCAACAAACGCATCACGGTCAATCTCGCACCCGCCGATCTGCCCAAGGACTCGGGCCGCTTCGATTTGCCGATTGCCCTGGGCATCCTTGCCGCCAGCGGCCAGGTGGACGCCAGCCGCCTGGCAGGCTACGAATTTGCGGGCGAACTGTCGCTGTCGGGCGAACTGCGCCCCGTGCGCGGCGCGCTGGCCACCAGCCTGGCACTGCAGACGCAGCAGATCGACACCCAGCTGGTGCTGCCACCCGGCAGCGCCGAAGAAGCAGCCCTGGTTCCCGCTGCCCAGGTGGTGCGCGCGCGCCACCTGCTGGACGTGGTGCGCGCCTTTCTGCCCCCGGGCAGCGTGGCGGGCGGCGATGCCGACGTGGCCAACGACGGCTGGACCCGCCTGGCGGCCACGCCCCTGGCCACCCGCACCACCGGCCCCGACATGGCCGACGTGAAGGGCCAGGCCGGCGCCAAACGCGCGCTGGAGATTGCCGCGGCGGGCGGCCACAGCGTGCTGATGGCCGGACCACCGGGCTCGGGCAAATCGATGCTGGCCCAGCGTTTTGCGGGCCTGCTGCCTGCGATGACGGTGGAAGAAGCGCTGGAAAGCGCCGCCATTGCCAGCCTGGCCGGGCGCTTTCGCCCCGAGGCCTGGGGCCAGCGGCCGACCGGCCAGCCGCACCACACGGCCAGCGCGGTGGCGCTGGTGGGTGGCGGGTCGCCCCCGCGCCCGGGCGAAATCTCCCTGGCCCATCAGGGGGTCCTTTTTTTGGACGAACTCCCGGAATTCCCCAGGGCCGCGCTGGAGGCCCTGCGCGAGCCGCTGGAGACCGGGCACATCACCATCGCCCGCGCCGCGCAGCGCGCGGAGTTTCCGGCGCGCTTTCAGATGATTGCGGCCATGAACCCCTGCCCCTGCGGGTTTCTGGGCTCCACGCAGCGCGCGTGCCGCTGCACACCCGACCAGGTGAACCGCTACCAGGCCAAGCTCAGCGGCCCGCTGCTGGACCGCATCGACCTGCATGTGGAGGTGCCCGCCCTGCCCGCCGAACAGCTGGTGCAGGCCCCGGCGGGTGAATCCACCACCGCCGTGCGCATGCGGGTCGAGCAGGCCCGCCAGCGCGCACTCGCCCGCCAGGGCAAGGCCAACCAGGCGCTGCAGGGCCAGGAGATCGACGCCCATCTGCAGCTGCAGGACGCGGCAGCGAAGTTCCTGAACACCGCTGCCGCCCGCCTGGGCTGGTCGGCGCGCAGCACCCACCGCGCGCTCAAGGTGGCCCGCACCATTGCCGACCTGGCAGGCGCTGCCGACACCGAGGTGGGCCATGTGGCCGAGGCCGTGCAGTACCGCCGCGTGCTGCGCCACCCCGCCTGAGGCGCACGCCACGGGTGCGCCGCTGCGGGTTTTCACCCTTTGCCAACTATCATTTTTATAGCTAAATAGGCAATACAGACAGGCGCAGACGGCTGATTTGAATCAAATTTTCTGCTGTCTTGCACCCATCTCCAACCTGCGCCGCCACAATCGCCCCATGCCCAGCCCCCGCACATCCAAGAAGACCGCCGTCGCCACGCTCGACACCCCTGCCACGCCCGCGCCTGAATCGGTGGACACCGGGTTTCTGCGCACCCTGGTGGGCTACAACGCGCGGCGCGCGTCGCTGGCCGTGATCGAGGTGTTCATGGAGCGCATGGCGGTGTACCGGCTCAAGGTGGTGGATTTTTCGGTGCTGTCGCTGGTGGCGCACAACCCGGGCGTGACCTCGCGCCAGCTGTGCGTGACGCTGGGCGTGTTGCCACCCAATCTGGTGGGCCTGGTGGCTGCGCTGGAGCGGCGCGGCCTGATCGAGCGCCGCCCCCACCCCAGCGACGGGCGCGCCATGGGCCTGCACCTGACGCCCGCCGGTGTGGAGCTGACGGCCCAGGCCGAGCAGACCGCCGCGCAGCTGGAGGTGGACGCCACCGCCGGCCTCACGGCCACCGAACGCAAGACGCTGATCCGCCTGCTGCAAAAGGTCTACGCCCGCGACGGGGCCTGACAAAGAAAATGGGAAAAGGGGCGCGACAGCCAGCGCCCCTTGGTCCTTGGTTTTGTGTCCGGCTTCGGGCCGCTTCTGCGCCCCGTTTACTGGCCTGCGGCCGCCGGTGCCACGGCCTCAGACTTCGCCGCCATGGCCGCCGCCAGCCCGCCCCACTTTTCGTGGAACAGGCCCGCGTCCATGGTCTTCACATTGCGCATGATCGGCTTGAAGCCCATGTGCGCCAGCACGTCGCGCTCCAGGTCGATGCCGGGCGCAATCTCGGTCAGCTCCAGCCCTTCGGTGGTCAGGTGGAACACGGCGCGCTCGGTGACGAAGAGCACGTTCTGCTCCCGCTGGGCCGCATCCAGGCCGTTGAAGGTGATCTGCTCGACCTTCTCGATGAACTTGCGCGAGCGGCCTTCCTTGACGATGGTGAGCTGGCCGTCGGCCACCTTCACCTCCAGCCCGCCGGCGGTGAAGGTGCCGCAGAACACCAGGTTCTTGGTGGCGCGCGTGATGTTCACAAAGCCGCCGCAGCCCACGGGCCGGCCGTTGAACTTGCTCACGTTCACGTTGCCGTGGTTGTCGGCCTGCGCCAGGCCCAGGAAGCTCGCGTCCAGCCCGCCACCATCGTAGAAGTCGAACTGCAGCGACTGCTCGATGATTGCGTCGGCGTTGTAGGCCGTGCCAAAGTCGCCCAGCTGCGCCGGGATACCGCCGGTGATGCCGCTTTCCACGCTCAGCGTGAACTGGTCCGCCACGCCCTCTTCCGCCGCCACCGACGGCACACCGGCCGGGATGCCAATGCCCAGGTTGGTGATGGCGCCCGGCTTCAGCTCCAGCGCAGTGCGGCGTGCGATGACCTTGCGCTCATCCAGCGCCATGGGCGCCAGCGAGTTCACCGGCACGCGCACATCGCCGCACAGTGCGGCGTTGAACTGCGTGGTGATGGTCTGCATGTGGTTCTCGGGCTGGCTGACCACCACGTAGTCCACCGACACGCCCGGCACCTTGACCGACTTGGGGTGCAGGCTGCCGGCCTTGACGATGCGCTCCACCTGCGCGATCACGATGCCGCCGCAGGCCTTGGCCGCGTGGGCGATGTTGATCTGCTCCAGCAGCACGCCTTCCTTGTCCAGCGTGAGGTTGCCGTTCTCATCGGCCAGCGTGCCGCGGATGATGGCCACGTCGATCTTGGGCGAGGGGTAGAACAGCCACTCCTCGCCGTTGAATTCCACCAGCTTCACGAGGTCTTCGGTGGACTTGCTGTTGAGCTTACCGCCTTCGATGCGCGGGTCCACAAACGTGCCCAGGCCCACCTTGGTCAGCAGCCCGGGGCTGCGGCTGGCGATGTGGCGCGTGAGGTGCGAGAGGCTGCCCTGCGGGAAGTTGTAGGCCTCCACCTCGCCGTCAAACACCATCTTCATCATCTCGGCGCCGGTCTGGCCGAAGTGGCCGGCCACCGTGCGCTTGATCATGCCGGGGTGGGCAAAGTGCACCATGCCCGCGTCCTTGCTGTTGCCGATGGCGCCGCAGGCCCAGGTGGTCACGTTCTTCGGACTGCCGTGTTCGAGGAAATTTTTCTCGATGCCCTTGAGCACCTCCTCGGGCAGGCTGGAGACGGCCAGACCGCCCAGAAAGATGGTGGCGTTGTCGGGGATCAGGGCCCCGGCCTGGGCTGCGGTGATGATTTTCATGGTGTGCTTTGCAAAATGTGGGTTCAGGGTTCAGGCGTCGGGGTTCTCGATCAGCAGCGCAATGCCCTGACCGCCGCCCACGCAGGCGCTGGAGATGCCGTAGCGCAGGCCACGGCGGCGCAGTTCGCGCGCCAGCGTCACGGTCAGGCGCACGCCGGTGGCGGCCAGCGGGTGGCCCAGCGCAATCGCACCGCCGTTCACGTTGAGCTTGTTGAGGTCCAGCCCCAGCTCGCGCCCCACGGCCAGGGTCTGTGCGCCCTGGGCTTCGTTGATTTCGAACAGGCCGATGTCATCCAGCGTGAGGCCGGTGCGTGCCAGCAGCGCGCGGATGGCCGGGGCGGGGCCGATGCCCATGTATTCGGGCGCCACGCCCACCGCCGCGACGCCACGCAGGCGCGCCAGGGGCTTCAAGCCGCGCTGCTGCACATAGGCGTCGCTGGCCACCACGGCGCCCACCGCGCCATCGACCAGGGCCGAGCTGTTGCCCGCCGTCTGCACGCCACCGGGGTACACGGTGCGCAGACCCGCCAGCGCTTCCACCGGCGAGGGGCGCGGATGGGTGTCGCGGTCCAGCTGCGCCACCTTGCGGGGCAGCGTGATGCCGCGCGTGGCGTAGCCTTCCAGTTCAAACTTCTCGCTGGTCACTGGCACGATCTCGCCCGCCAGAAAGCCATCTTCCTGCGCCTTGAGCGCGCGGGCGAAGGATTGCGATGCGTAGGCGTCCACGTCTTCGCGCGTAATGCCGTACTTCTTGGCCAGGTTCTCGGCCGTCTCGATCATCGTCACGGGGCCGGCCGTGTCGATCAACGCCTCCATCAGGAAGTCCTTGAACTCTACCGGCGCGCCCAGCTTGAAGCCGGTGCGGTGCGTGTACGCCGCAATCGGGTTGCGCGTCATGGACTCGGTGCCCACCACCAGCGCCACATCGGTGTAGCCCAGCGCAATCTGGTCGGCCGCCTGGCGGAACAGCTCAAAGCCCGTGCCGCAAATGCGCTGCACCAGGATGGAGGGCACTTCCAAGGGAACGCCCGCATAAAGGCCGATGTGGCGCGGCAGCACATAGGCGTCAAAGTCGGCCTGCGCCATGGAGCCGGTGATGACCGAGCCCACATCGGTAGCGGGCACGCCGCTCTTCTCCAGCACGGCACGCGCCACCTTGATGCCCATGTCGGTGGGCGACACATGGCCCAGTGCGCCGCAGTAGTCCACCAGCGGCGTACGCACGCCGTCCACGAGCCACGCGTTCAGGGGGGCGGAGAAGGAGTTGGTTGCTGCGGTCATGTTCGGGCCTTGGAGGTGGTTTTGCTGTCGGTCACGCGGATCACCGTGGCATAGCCCGTGTCGCCCGCCGCGCAGCCGGTGAACAAGCCCACGCCGCCGCCGCGCAGCACCAGTTCTTCGATGAGTTCGATGATGGCGCGCATGCCGGTGGGTGCCTGGGGGTGGCCCCAGATGATGGAACTGCCGTAGTTGTTCATGCGCTCCCAGGCAAAGCCGGTGTCGCGCGCCAGGGCGATGTCGTTCACGGCAAAGGGGTTGTGCGTCTTGATGGCCACCACGTCGCTGATGGAAAGGCCCGCGTTCTTGAGCGCGTTGAATGCGGCAGGCGACGGCGCCATGGGCATGTAGCCCGCCTCCACGCGCGCCATGCCAAAGCCCAGGATCTCCACTTCGATGCCGGGGTCGGTGGCCACGGCGCGCGCGCGTTCGCGGGTGGTGACAATGGCACCCGCGTTGCCGTCGGCCGGGTGCGTCTGGCCGCCAAAGGTCACCGTGCCGCCTTCCTTCACGGGCTTGAGCTTGGCCAGGCCCTCGGCCGTGGTCGGGAAGATGCCTTCGTCGGTGCTCAGCGTGCCCGTCTGCTTGCGGAACTTGGAGTCGGTGACGGGCACATCGGCCATGTACCGCTTCTGGAAGGCACGGTCGTTGGCAAGCGCCTCCTGGTACTGGTGGTAGCGGTGCAGCTTGAGGGCGTGCTGCTCTTCGGTGCTGATGCCATAGCGCGCGGCCACGTTCTCGCCGGTCTGCAGCATGGGGTTCTTGGCGTACGGGTCGTGGCCCATGTTGTCGGGCACCCAGTGCTCGGTAATGCCGTAGCCGCCGGTGCCGCTCGAATCCGGGTAGTACACCACCGGGCCGTTGGACTGGCGATCAGCCATCACCAGGAGCGCGCTGGTGGCCGTGCCGCACGCCACCTCCTGCGCGGCCATCTGCAGCGCGCGCACGCTGGTGGCGCAGGCCTGCTGCACCGTGGGGCCCGCCACGCGGTCGATGCCCATCAGGCCCGTGACCCAGGGCAGGCCATAGAAGCTGCCCTTTTGCGGGTTGGTGATCCCGAGGATGGCCAGGTCCACCGCCGCCAGGTCGTAGCCGCGCGCAGCGAGCGCCTGCTTGCCCACGGCGGCCGCCAGCGGCAGCGCGTTGAGGTTGGCCAGCGTGCCCTGCCACTTGGCAAACGGGGACGACCAGTAGATACCGTAGGGGATGAAGGCGTTCATGGCAGATCCTTGGCAGCGGTTGAGCGGCAATTTTAGTTATTTATCATAACCAAATGACAATCCCGAAAAGCTAGGGAAACCCCCTAGCAAAGACCGGCGGGATGGCCTTGTTTTAGTTATTTTTGATAACCATAATTTCTCCAACTCACTCACACCACCATGACCAAGACCTCCGACATCTCCCTAGAAATCCGTGGCGAACGCGAGGAAATCGCGGTCATCCGGCTCACCCGCCCCGCCAAGCGCAATGCGCTCAACGACGGACTGATCCTGGCGCTGCGCGACGTGATGGACAACCTGCCCGCCAGCGTGGGCGCCGCCGTGATCGACGGCGAGGGCGAGCACTTCTGCTCGGGCCTGGACCTCTCGGAGCTGAAAGAGCGCGACGCAGGCCAGGGCCTGCACCACTCGCGCATGTGGCATGCGGCGCTGGACCGCGTGCAGTTCGGCCCTGTGCCCGTGGTGGCTGCGCTGCACGGTGCAGTGGTGGGCGGCGGGCTGGAGCTGGCCAGCGCCTGCCACATCCGCGTGGCCGACGAGACCACCTTCTATGCGCTGCCCGAAGGCTCGCGCGGCATCTTCGTGGGCGGCGGCGGCGCGGTGCGCATTCCGCGCCTGATCGGCACGGCGCGCATGACCGACATGATGATGACCGGCCGCGTCTACAACGCCGTGGACGGCGAAAAAGTGGGCTTTGCGCAATACCTCGTGCCCACCGGCACGGCGTTCGACAAGGCCTTCGAGCTGGCCCAGCGCATCGCACAGAACGCGCCGCTGACCAACTACGCGCTGATGCACGCCCTGCCCCGCATTGCCGAGCAGCCCGCCGACCAGGGCCTGATGGCCGAGGCCATGATGGCCGCCATCGCCCAGAGCGCGCCCGAGGCCAAGGCCCGCGTGCGCGCCTTCCTGGACGGCAAGGCCGCCAAGGTCAAGAAACAAGACTGAGCCAAACGCCTTCCGTTCACGCGCCAGCACCAGCCCCGAGACAAGCTCCATGACGGCAAACCTCCCCTCCCCCCGCTACCGGCCGCTGCGCTTTGGCGTGACCGAGGTCACCACCCGCCAGGGCGACAACGGCGTGGTCTATGTGCGCGCCACCCAAGACCTGCAGCCCCACCCCGTGCGCCTGACCGACCGCCTGGCGCACTGGGCGCAGACGACGCCCGACCGCACGTGGATGGCCCAGCGCGTGAAAAACGCCGACGGCAGCCTGGGCGACTGGCGCCACATCAGCTACCGCGAGGCATGGGACAGCGCACGCCGCATTGCCCAGGCGCTGCTGGACCGCCAACTCAGCGCCGACCGCCCCGTGGCCATCCTGAGCGAAAACGACCTGGACCACGCCCTGCTATCGCTGGGCTGCTTGGTGGCCGGTGTGCCGCAGTGCACGGTGTCGTCGGCCTACTCCACCGTGAGCAAGGACTACGACAAGCTGCGCCACGCCATCGACACCCTCACGCCCGGCCTGGTGTTCGCGAGCAATGCCGAGCGCTATGCCGCCGCCATCAGCGCCACCGTGGGCGCTGATGTGCATGTGGTGCTGGGCCAGGGCACGCTGCCGGGCCGCAGCACCACCCCCTTCAGCGCGCTGCTGGCCACCGAGGCCACGCCTGCCGTGGATGCCGCACACGCCGCCATCACGGGCGACAGCATCGCCAAGTTCATGTTCACCTCGGGCTCCACCAAGGCACCCAAGGCGGTGATCATCACGCACGGCATGTGGGCCGCCAACCTGCAGCAGATGAACCAGTCCATGCCCGTGCTGGTGGAGCAGGACCTGGTGCTGGTGGACTGGCTGCCGTGGAACCACACCTTTGGCGGCAACCACAACTTCGGCATCGTCATCTACAACGGCGGCACGCTGTACCTGGACGAAGGCAAACCCACACCCGCCGGCATGGTCGAGACCATCCGCAACCTGCGCGAGATCGCGCCCACGGTGTACTTCAACGTGCCCACGGGTTTCGAGGTGATCGCGCACACCATGAAGACCGACGACCAGCTGCGCAAGAACCTGCTCAGCCGTGTGCAGATGTTCTTCTTTGCCGCCGCCGCACTCTCTCAGCCCATCTGGGACTCGCTGTTTGAAAGCGCCGAGCGCGAAGTGGGCGAGCGCATCGTGATGAACACCGGCCTGGGCATGACCGAGGGCTGCCCCTTCTGTGTGGCCGTGAACAGCCCCAACGTGCAGGCGGGCGACATCGGCGTGCCCACGCCGGGGCTGGAGCTGAAGCTGGTGCCCGTGGATGGCAAGACCGAGGTGCGTTATCGCGGCCCCAACATCACCCAAGGCTACTGGCGCAATGCCGAGGCCACGCGCGAGGCGTTCGACGAAGAAGGTTTCTACTGCTCGGGCGACGCCGTGAAGTGGATCGACGAGAACGACCTGAACAAGGGCCTGAAGTTTGACGGCCGCATTGCCGAAGACTTCAAGCTCAGCACCGGCACCTTTGTGAGCGTGGGCCCGATGCGTGCCAAGGTCATCGCCGCCTGCGCGCCCTATGTGCAGGACGCAGTCATCACCGGCATCAACCTCAAGGAGGTGGGCGCGCTGCTGATCCCCACGCAAAGCATCCGCGCACTGGCGGGCCTGCCGGACGGCGCCAGCCTGCAGCAGGTGCTGGAGAGCGCGCCCGTGCAACAGCACTTCCAGAAAGTGATCAACCAGCTGGCCGCGCAGGCCACCGGCAGCGCCACGCGCGTGGCCCGCGCCCACCTGATGGCCGAGCCGCCTTCGCTGGACAAGGGCGAGATCACCGACAAGGGCTCCATCAACCAGCGCGCCGTGCTCAAGCACCGCGCCGACCTGGTGAACGCGCTGCACGACGGCAGCCTGCCGTTCACCATCGTTCCCCAACATTGAACCGAAGCAACAAGGACACCACCATGCAGATTCAAGGACAAGCCGCCCTCGTGACCGGCGGCGCATCGGGCCTCGGTGAAGCCACCGCACGCGCACTGGCCGCCCAGGGCGCCAAGGTCGCGGTGCTGGACCGCAATGCCGAACTGGCCGAGAAAGTGGCCAGCGAAATCGGCGGCGTGGCCTGCCCCTGCGACATCACCGACGCCGCCAGCGTGCAGGCCGCCATCGACAAGGCCGCCGCCGCCCACGGTCCCGCGCGCATCCTGATGAACGTGGCAGGCATCGGCAGCGCCAAGCGCGTGGTGCAGCGCGACGGCAGCGCCGCGCCGCTGGAAGACTTTGTGCGCGTGGTCAACATCAACCTGATCGGCACCTACAACGTGAGCCGCCTGTTTGCCGCCGCCTGCAGCAAGCTCAACGTGCTGGACAACGGCGAACGCGGCGTGATGATGTTCACCGCCTCCGTCGCGGCCTTTGACGGCCAGGTGGGCCAGCAGGCCTACAGCGCATCGAAGGCGGGCCTGGCCGGCATGACGCTGCCCATGGCGCGCGACCTGGCACAGCACGCGATCCGCGTGTGCACCGTGGCGCCCGGCCTGTTTGCCACGCCGCTGATGAAGGAACTGCCCGAGGCCGTGCAGCAGTCGCTGGCGGCCAGCATCCCCTTCCCGCCGCGCCTGGGCAAGCCCGAGGAGTTTGCCGAGCTGGCCTGCCACATCGTGACCAACGGCCATCTCAACGGCGAAGTCATCCGCCTCGACGGCGCCCTGCGCATGGCGCCACGCTGATCCATTTTTCTTTTCACCGCCCCCAGAGCTTTCAACGACACACAGGAGACAACACCATGACCATCACCCGCCGACAACTCGTCCAGGCCTTTGGCGCCAGCGCCGCGCTGGGCGCCCTGCATCCCTTTGCTGCCCACGCCCAGGTGGAGCAAGTGAAGGTGTACTTCGGCTTCCCCGCTGGCAGCTCGGGCGACACCGTGGCCCGCCGCGTGGCAGAAAAATGGGGCGGCAGCGCCTTCAGCAAGAACGCGGGTGTGGTGGAAAACAAGCCCGGCGCGGGCGGCCGCATTGCGCTGGAGACGCTGAAGGCCGCGCCCGCCGACGGCTCGGTGCTGGCGCTGGCGCAGGTCTCGGCCATTGCCAACTACCCGCACATCTACAGCAAGATGAACTACACCGACAAGGACTTCGCGCCCGTGTCGATTGCCGCCGTGATGCACCACGGCCTGGCCGTGGGCCCCATGGTGCCCGCCAGCGTGAAGAACGTGAAGGACTTTCTGGCCTGGGCCAAGGCCAACCCCAAGGACGCGAGCTACGGCTCGCCCGGTGCGGGCTCCACGCCCCACTTCCTGGGCGCGCTCTTGGGCATCAACAGCGGTGTGGACCTGCGCCATGTGCCCTACCGAGGCTCCATCCCTGGCGTGACGGACGTGGTGGGCGGCCAGGTGGCTGCCATGGTCACGCCGCACGGTGACTTCATCGCCAACTACAAGGCGGGCAAGCTGCGCATCCTGGCCACCTCGGGCCCCAAGCGCTCGCAGTATGTGCCCGACGTGCCCACGTTTGCCGAGCAGGGCTTCCCCGAGCTGACCACCGAAGAATGGTTTGGCTTCTACGCCCCGGCCGCCACGCCCAAGCCCGTGATTGCCGCTGCCAACGCTGCCATCAACGCTGCGCTGAAGGAAAAGTCGGTCATCGACAGCCTGGCCATCGTGGGCCTGATGCCCCACGGCTCGACGCCCGAAGAGCAAGCCCGCTGGCAGAAGGCCGAGTACGACACCTGGGGCCCGCTGATCAAGAAGATTGGCTTTACTGCAGATTCCTAAGCTCCCCCCTGAGGCGCTGGCGCGCCTTCCCCCCTGGGGGGGGACGCCGCCAGCGCGCCGGTATCGACGCACAGCGGGCGCAACCCTCGCCCCACCCGTTCGGGCTGAGCCTGTCGAAACCAGGGCGCACACGGCCACCCGGTTTCTTCCGGCGAAATTTGAAAGAAAAAAACCGTTACCGCGCGTCCATCAAGCACCGATAGCTATCAAATCAAGAGCAAACCATGCAAGCACGCCAGGCCCTCACCGACATCCAGTTCCTGCTGACCGAGGTGCTGCAGGCCCCCGCGCAGTGGCAGGCGCTGGCGCCGTTCGGGGACACCGATGGCGAGCTGGCTGCGCAGGTGCTGGAGGAAGCCGCCAAGTTTGTGGACAGCGCCGTGGCGCCGCTGCAGCGCACGGGCGACGAGGTGGGTTGCCGGTTTGACGCAGGCCAGGTGCACACGCCACCCGGCTTTCGCGACGCCTACCAGGCCTTCTGGCAAGGCGGCTGGCCCGCGCTGGCCTGCGCGCCCGAGGACGGCGGCCAGGGCCTGCCTGCGGTGCTCGAATGTGTGCTGTTTGAATGGCTGGCCGGTGCCAACCATGGCTGGACCATGGCGCCCGGCCTGCTGCATGGCGCGTACGAATGCATCAAGCACCACGCCAGCGATGCCCTGAAGGCGCAGTACCTGGAGAAGGTGGCCACCGGCGAATGGCTGGCCACCATGTGCCTGACCGAAGCCCACGCGGGTAGCGACCTGGGCCTGGTGCGCACACGCGGTGTGCCGCAGCCCGACGGCAGCGCGCGGGTGAACGGCAGCAAGATTTTTATCTCGGGCGGCGAGCACGACCTGACGGACAACATCGTGCACCTGGTGCTGGCGCGTTTGCCCGATGCACCTGCGGGCCCCAAGGGGCTGTCGCTGTTCCTGGTGCCCAAGGTGCTTCAGGACGGCGGCCGCAATGCGGTCGTTTGCGAACGCATCGAAGAAAAGATGGGCCTGCACGGCAGCCCCACCTGCGTGATGCGGTTTGACGACGCCACCGGCTGGCTGGTGGGCGAGCCCAACAAGGGCCTCGCCGCCATGTTCGTGATGATGAACGCCGCCCGCCTGCATGTGGGCCTGCAAGGCATCGGCCTGCTGGAGGCCGCATGGCAAAAGGCCAGCGCCTACGCCGCGGAGCGCCGCCAGATGCGCGCCCCCGGCGCCAAGGACACCAGCCTCATCCAGGACCATCCCGCCATCCGCCGCACGCTGCACACCCAGCGCGCCTGGATCGACGGCGGCCGCGTGCTGGCCTACCACACGGCCCTGCAACTCGATGTGGCCAAGCACAGCACCGACGCCGCTGCGCGCGCCGCCGCCCAGCGCTGGTGTGCGCTGGTCACGCCCGTGCTCAAGGCAGCGCTCACCGACCAGGGCTTCCACGGCGCCAGTGCCTGCCTGCAGGTGTTTGGCGGCCATGGCTACGTGAGCGAATGGGGCATCGAGCAGATCGTGCGCGACGCGCGCGTGGCCATGATCTACGAAGGCACCAACGAGATCCAGGCGATTGACCTGCTGGTGCGCAAGGTGCTGGCCGATGGCGGCCAGGGCCTGGCCGCGCTGCTGGCCACGCTGCCCGGCGCAGCGCCCAGCCCTGCTGCCAGCGCACGCCGCCATGCGCTGGTCGAGATCACACAGACCCTGGCGATTGCCGCGCAGACCGACCCCGAACTGCCCTACTGGGTGGCCGACGACTACCTGCGCGCCGTGGCGCTGGTGCTGCTGGACTGGGCCTGGGGCGAGATCAGCGCCGTGGCCCAAGGCGAGCGAGGGAGCGAGCCGACCCAAGCTCCCGAACGCTGGAGCACCCCGGCCCAGGCACTGGCCCAGTGGGTGCTGCCCGAGTTCGAGATGCGCGCGGCCATGCTGCGCCAGCGCATTGCACAGGCACTGGAAATCAAGCCAAAAATGGCCGCTACCGCCTGATGGACAAGCACCTATAGCTACAGAAATAGTAGCAACACCCATCTGAACGATCTCCCTCCCACAGCGTGTTGAGGCCGCGCTGCGGGATTCCTTGCGCCTCGAAAAACCGGAGACAACAGCATGAACTTCAGAAGAAAAAAGTCAGGAATGCGTGCACACCCCCAGTCCCGAGCCTCTCGGGCGACCCTAGCGGCCATGGCAGCGTTGCCCGCCGCACTGCTTGTCGCCTGCGGCGGATCGTCCGAACCCGGATTGCCCCAGCTGGCAGCCGCCACACCGGGTTCCTTGCAGTCGTGCAGTGAGCTGGCGACGCGCATCAACTTCCCCAACACCACCATCACCGCCGCCAACCCGATTGCAGAAGGCACGCTGACCGTCGCAGGCACGGCAGTGCGCGCGCACTGCCAGATCACCGGCAAGATGCACCAGCGTGTGAGCTCGGTGGACGGCAAGAGCTACGCAATCGGTTTTGAAATGCGCCTGCCCAACACCTGGAACGGCCGCTTCTTCTACCAGGGCAACGGGGGCATCGACGGCAACATCGTTGCAGCCACTGGCGCCGTCAACGGCGGGGCGGGTTTGAACAACGCCTTGAACATGGGCTTTGCCGTCATCAGCTCCGACGCGGGCCACGAAGCCGCCATGGGCCCCAACTTCGGCATCGACCCGCAGGCACGGCTGGACTACGGCTACCAGGCCGTGGCCAAACTCACCCCCATGGCCAAGAGCGCCATCCAGACCGCCTATGGCAAGGGCCCCGACCGTTCGTACTTTGGCGGCTGCTCCAACGGCGGGCGCCACACCATGGTGGCCGCGTCGCGGTTTGCCGACCAGTACGACGGCTACCTGGTGGGCAACCCCGGCTTCAACCTGCCCAAGGCGGCCATCGCCAACATTGCCAGCGGCAAGATCTATGCGTCGCTGGCCAGCACGCCTGGCGACCTGTCCACCGGCTTCACCACGGCCGAGCGCGCGCTGGTCTCCAACGCCGTGCTGGCCAAGTGCGATGCGCTGGATGGCAGCACCGACGGGCTGGTGCAGGACACCGGCGCCTGCCAGGCCGCTTTCAACCTGCAACGCGACGTGCCCACCTGCAGCGGCGGCCGCGACGGCACCTGCCTGTCTGCCGACCAGAAGGCAGGGATTGCCAAGATCTTCAGCGGCCCCACCACCAGCGCGGGCAACAAGATCTACACCAGCTTCCCCTACGACGCAGGGCTGGCAGGCGCAGGCTATGGCTTCTGGGAGTTCACGGCACCGCTGGTGCTGGACTCGGGCGGCGTGGGCCTGATCTGGTCGGTGCCCCCCGAGGACCCCGCCACCTTCAACGGCCCCGTGTTCGCCCTGACCGGCAACGTGGACACCATGCTGGCCCGTGTGAACGCCACCAGCGCCGTGTACACCGAAAGCGCCATGTCGTTCATGACACCGCCCAACCCCAGCAACCTGTCGGCCATGAAGAACCGGGGCGCCAAGATGATGGTCTACCACGGCACCAGCGACCCGATCTTCTCCAGCGACGACACCACCGCCTGGTATGACAGCGTGCGCGCCGCCAACAATGGCGACGCCAGCAACTTCGCCCGCTTCTACCGCGTGCCCGGCATGAACCACTGCTCCGGCGGCCCCGCCACCGACCAGTTCGACATGCTGACCCCGCTGGTGAACTGGGTGGAAAAGGGAGAAGCCCCCGCCACCGTGCTGGCCAGTGTGCGCGGCAAGGGCAACGCTGCCGGCGCCAACGCCGACGTGCCCGCCAGCTGGTCGGCCACCCGCACCCGCCCCCTGTGCCCCTACCCCCAGGTCGCACGCTACAACGGCACGGGTGACATCGAAAGCGCCAGCAGCTTCAGCTGCAAGTAGCGCGCCCAGGCCCCGGCCCTTGCGGCCCGGGCCTTTTTTCTTCGGGTGTGCCCCCCTCGCCCAGAGCGCGGGAGCACACCCTCCACCCTTCGGAGACACCGCATGCCACACCCTCTCCCGCGCCCCCTCCCCCTGTCGGCCCTGGCCATGGCCCTGGTCGGCACCGCCATGCTGCTGGCGGGCTGCGCCAGCGCACCGCGCACCGCGCCCCCACCGCAGCTGGGCGCCGCCACCCCAGCCACGCTGAAAAACTGCACCACGCTGGCCCAGAGCCTCGCGCTGCCCAACACGCGCATCACCTCGGCAGAAATGGTGGCCGAAGGCCCGATCACCCTGCAGGGCAACACCACCCAGGCGCCCGCGCACTGCCTCGTCAAAGGCAAGATGAAAGAGCGCACCGGCCCCGTGGATGGCGCCAGCTACGCCATCGGTTTTGAGATCCGTCTGCCCGTCCACTGGAACGGCCGCTTTCTGCACCAGGCCAACGGCGGGCTGGACGGCAGCGTGGTGACCGCGCTCGGTGCGGTGAGCGGCGCTGCGCCCGTGGCCCCCGGCCTGGTGCAAGGCTTTGCGGTGCTCAGCTCCGACGCGGGCCACGGCGCGCCCACGCCCTTCTTCGGGCTGGACCCCCAGGCCCGGCGCGACTATGGCTACCAGGCCGTGGGCACCCTCACCCCCATGGCCAAAGACCTGATCAAAGGCGCCTACGGCAAGGGCCCCGACCGCTCGTACATCGCAGGCTGCTCCAACGGCGGACGCCACGCCATGGTGGCCGCATCGCGCTATGCCGACCAGTACGACGGCATCCTGGCGGGCAACCCCGGCTTCAGTCTGCCCAAGGCTGCCACCGCGCAGCTGTGGAAGGCCCAGCAGTACGCCAAAGTGGCCACCAAGGACGCCAACGGCCAGCCCGACCTGACCAAGGCCGTGAGCCCCGCCGAGTTCCAGCTCATCGGCCGCAAGATCGTGGAACGCTGCGACGCGCTGGACGGCGCCACCGACGGCCAGGTGAACGACGTGCAGGCCTGCCAGGCAGCGTTCAACCTGCAACGCGACGTGCCCACCTGTACCGCTGCCGATACTGCGCGGGATGGATCGTGCATCTCTGCCGAGCAAAAGAACGTGCTGGCCAGCATCTTCGCCGGGCCCCAAAACAGCAAGGGCGAAGCCCTGTACACCGGCACCTGGTTCGACCCCGGCGTGGCAGGCAGCAACTTTGCGTTCTGGCACTTCAACGCCCCCACCACGCGCGACGCAGGTGCCGTGGCCTTCTTGTTCACCACGCCGCCCTCCACCCTGGACGCCTTCAAGGCCACCACCGGCCTGCAGTACGCGCTGAACTTCAGCCTGGACGCGGACTACCCCAAG
This sequence comes from Acidovorax kalamii, assembly GCF_002245625.1. GTDB lineage: Bacteria > Pseudomonadota > Gammaproteobacteria > Burkholderiales > Burkholderiaceae_C > Acidovorax > Acidovorax kalamii. The sequence continues at coordinate 432,334 of NZ_NOIG01000008.1, read as the reverse complement.
ATGTTCGCCACCACACCGGTCTACACCGAGTCATCGTGGTCGTACATGACGCCGCCCAACCCCGCAGACCTGAGCGCCCTGCGCAACCGGGGCGCCAAGATGATGGTCTACCACGGCGTGGCCGACGGCGTGTTCTCGCCCATCGACACCGCGAACTGGATGGAACGCGTGCAAGCAAACCACGGCGGCAAGGCCGACGACTTCGCTCGTCTGTACCTGGTGCCAGGCATGAACCACTGCTCCGGCGGCCCCGCCACCGACCAGTTCGACATGCTGGCCCCGCTGGTGGCGTGGGTGGAACAGGGCAAGGCGCCCGACAGCGTGACGGCGAACGCGCGTGGCGCGGGGGCCAAGGTGGTCAACGCCGAACTGCCTGCCAGCTGGTCTGCCAACCGCACCCGGCCGCTGTGTGTGTACCCCAAGGTGGCACGCTACAACGGCACAGGGGATGTGGAGAGTGCGAGCAGTTTTAACTGCAAGTGATTACCGCCTGAACGAGCAAAGACGCACGCTGGTGAGAAGCGATTCGCTACCGGTATTGCGGCGAAAGCAGTCACTCAGCTCCCAACCTTGAGGCCTACGCCCCGTCGCCAGGATCGGAAGCAGCCTCCGTTTCAGGCAACAAATCGGACCGCCTCCCGAGGTACATCGGTTTCTCCGGCCCGCGGTACGACGGAAGCCAGCGCTTGTCTTGCTTCGCTATCGGGTGTTCGTATTCGGTGGAGGAGAAGAGAAGCTGCGCATCGTTAGCCTCGCACATTTTCTCGAGCTCTGTGAGGTACCTTGCCAAGTCAGCAGTGTGGAGCTCATCCTGCTTCGGTGTATCGAGAATTAGGAAGCGGAACGGACGAGTCCCGTCTGCGAGGTAGGCCTCCAATAGTGCTGCGTGAATCGCAAGCACTAGACGGCTCGTGGTACTGCTGGTGCCCCCGCTGCCGATGGTCTCCAGCGTTTCCCCTCCGAAGGTAAACCTCAGATTCAAGTCAATGTCTACGTTTCTCGACACACTAGTCGTTTCCAGCATGTCCATCCATTTAACGGTCAGCTCACGGAGTTTCCGGCGGAGATCGTTGAAAGCGTGGTCGGCCCTTCCAGTATTTGTAAGACCTTCGATACGGTCCTGAATGCGGTCGCGCTCTTGCTCTAGTTTGAAAAGCTTCGAGCGCGAGTCCTTTAAGCCCGATATTTGGGCTAGCGCACTCTCGACGCTGACAAGTTGCTTGGTCAAAGACTGCACTGCCGTCACCAGTTGGTCAACGCCGGAAGTAGTAGGCGATTCAAGGCTCTTAGCGAGAGTCTGGCGTTCCTCCTCCAATTCCTCAAGCCGCTCCGCCAACTGCTCAGCGCGAATCTCAGCGCGGCGACTGTTCCGTTCAAGGTCTTTAATTTGGTCCTTGAGGTACAGCAGATTCTTCCCATAGGACTCGGAGCTTCCGAGGAAAAGGCCGCAGTTCGGAACACGGCAGATTTCCTGGAACGACTTAAAGACGCCTAACGCCTCCTCGTTCAGGCCGAGAGTCTTGACTTCGCCATCAATCTCTGCGCGGATGGTTTCGATGCCCGCAACTCGGGTCTTCAGTTCGAAAAGCTCCAGTTGACGAGTCTGAATTTGCGCATCCTTCTGACGTAGGAGCTCCGTCAGGGTAGAACTCGCGGTGCCCTTAGCGTCCACCGATGCACGAAGTCCCTCGATCTGCTGCGTCAGACTCTCAGAAGTCAGTTGTAGCGCCGCCTTGTTTGCATCGCTGTCATCTACGCCGCGACTCTGATACTCGAGCACACGCTGGGCCGCGACGATCTTGCGGGTTTGCGCCTCCAGCGCACCCTTCTCTTCTATGAGCGACTTCTTTATTTCGAAAGAGTGCTTCGGATTCAGACCGAAGGCAAACCGCACCATCTCTGCGAACTGGTCGGCGATGAACGAGCTGGGCGCACGGTAGGCCGCAGAGTATCCGTGACCCTGGATCAAGTAAAAGAGCGGTAGCAGGGTAGCAATGTAGGGCTGCGCCTCTGTGCCCTTGTTCGACACAAGCCGGGGTGGCTTGAGTCCAAGCAACTGGAAAAGTGCGACTGAAAAAGACGCCTCAGAATAGTGCTCAGTCTGCGTGCCATCAAAATCAATCGTGGCATAGAAGTCTCCATTTTTTGCCTCAAGAGCACGCCGGATTTTGAGCGGTTTCTTGTCCACTTCTGCGTGCAAGACAACCGCACTGCACTTCTCCAGAATCTCTGCCCTGAAGTTGTTGGGAAATCCCAGCGCTGAAGCCAGCATTCGAACAACAGGCGACTTTCCGCTGCCGTTTGCAGCGAACAGCATTGTGGTTCGGTGCCCAAGCTCAAGGAGCGGGGTTTCCCAGCCCTCTTCGCCCAAGGGCTCAACCTGCAGTGACTTCAATCTCAATTGACTTCCCCTTTGACTCGAGCTTCTTCCCTGATGTATTGGTAACTGAGCTCGATGGTTCTCATGGAGTGCGCCAGCAGACTCTCCCCCTGCACGGCGCCGGAGTAGACCTTTTTGCCCAAGTCGGTGGCAGAGATTTCGCGCGTTGCCTTGTCGATGACGATTTGCCCGGTCGACTCAAGGAACGTCAAGGCCTTGATAGTCCTGATGCGCAAGTTGCCGGACCATCCGATGTCCTGCGAGGAACCTTTAAAGCCAGCCACGGTTCGCTCAAGGCATTCTCCAACTAGCTGGCCAATCTCAGGCAATTCCGGCTTTGATCGCCCCTTGCAGAGGGCCAAGATGGTCATGGCAAGCAGAGGCAACTGGAACAGGGCTTCGTTGTCGAGCGCGTGCGCAGGCGAAGGGCCTTCGCCAGAAACATTCAGCTTCAGGCCGAGCCGCCTGGCTTCGGAGAAGAAGTCGGCGGTGCTCATCGCGCAGCTTTCCGAACGATGGCTGCGCAGAGCGCGCCGAACAACAAGTCAATTCCTAGGGTCGGGAACTGCTTGCCAATGGGGGACTGCATGAGCTCGTTGATGCATTTCTCAAGGTCAGCGAGTTCGCCTCCAGCCAGCAGCCAGGCCTTGCACTTCTTATCGATTTCCTCAAGCAGCCGGTCCAAAGTGAACTCGGGAAATGTGTGGCGCGCCTTTCGCATCCATACGTCCCACGACACCTTCGCACGCGAGGCTGACTCGATCATGTTTTCAGGCGTTCCAATCTCCTTCAGTTTCCGTTGCAGGATAGAGGCTGACTTGATAGCAGCGGGATCACCACCTTGCAGTAGCGTCTGGTACACCTGGGTCGATATGCTCAGAACCTTGAGTAGGTCCTCCAAACCGACTCCTGTCGCCAACTCGATGTCCGACTTGGAAAGACCGCTAATTGGCGTACAGGACTTATCTTCAACTAGCATCACCAAGCTCTTGGCGATTCGCTCAACCTCGTGCTGGTGCAGCTCAATCTCCGAGTGCTTCCAGATGGCGTTGTGCGCGGCGACGCCGAAGGCTTCGAGCGCGTCACCGATGTATTGAACGTTGGGCCGCAACGTCAGCTTCCTTCGAGCCGCTTCGACCTCCTCAGGCGTCATAGGCTTTTCGGGCGATATGACGGCCGCGAACTTCTCGATGAGCTGGCGGATGTACTTCTTGCTGGACGTGCCCGCTGCTAAGTCTGCGACGAGCTCATGAACTTCGTCCTTGAAGTGCACGTTGCTTAAAACGGTGACTTCGCGGCACTGCTCGCCGAACTCGACTGTGTGCACGAACAGCTTGCCCGCGATGCTGCTGCGGATGGCCTCCAACTTCTCGGGCGTGTCGAGCTGGCCGGTCTTCTTCAGAGAGAAAACTCCGTCGACGTCCCACTGTTGGTTGGCCCGACCTTTAGTCTTGACCTGAAAGAAGTGGTATTCGACGGCGCCGTCAACGATTCTGCGCACGACGAAGTCGTCGTGGTAGTCACAGTAGACGCGGTCGACTTCTTTACCGCTCAGAATTTCGAGCGCCGCGAACGCAGCTGCTTGAAACTGCATGCGAAACCGCACCATGGTGTCCCGTCCAGCAGTTTCGCGCGGTGTCTTTTCATGGATGATGTCCATGGTTGTTGTGTTACTCCCCCCGGATTGCGCGAGACCTGTTTCTATCAGACTTTCGCGTGCACGTCCCTCAGTCGTGTCACCTATCAAATGGGGGGGGCGGCAGGGCACACTACTGCTCCGGTCGAGCCTTGCGCCGACATGACAGCTTCGATGTAGTGTTGAGACCTTCGACATGCTGTACAAATATACAGCACATCACGCGCGCGCTACTTGGAACGTGTATGCAGTTTGGAGTACTGAGGTCCAGCTAACTTTGGCTTCGGCAAGGCTGCGCACCTGGGCTGATACAGCCCAAACCATCTCGGAAATCAGCCGCCTACTCCGACGTGTCAGGCTTGCGTTCCGTTGGCATGGACGACCTACTGGCTTCTTCCTTCGCCTTCTTCCCTTGGTCGTAATGCCACTTGATGGCGAAGAACATGCCGGTGCCGAACACGGCCACCTTGAACACAATGAAGACTATCGGGACCCAATCCATTGTTGAGACTTTCCTGGCTGTTGATGGGCACTCTCTAACGCGAAGTGCACTGCCTAAAACGCTGCGTCTGCAGCTCCATCGTGTTCATGCCATCGTCGAATCGCACATCGACAGCACTGGGCAAATGATCTGAAAACTTGGTGCGATGCTATCGGGCCTGCTGTTCGGGCGTAAGCATCAGTTCTGCCTAAATTTTCCGTAGCAGATGGAGATCGCTGTGCAGGGCAGCTGCCTGGAAAGCGGCTTTGTCATGGGGGCCGTATGTGACCGCATTGCGCAGGCCATAGTGCGCGCCGGGAGTGTGCGGACGGACCGCAGGTTGCAATCAACGCCGATGCGGGCACACCAAAAAGGCCTGCATGAGGGAACCCCATGCAAGCCTTTGACTGGGTAGCAGTGCTAATGCCAGATGCTCAGAACGGCAACCCCACATAGTTCTCCGCCAGCGACCCCAGCGCCTTCTCCGACGAGAACAGATACGCCAGGTCCGTGTCCTGCAGCTTCTGGTCGTACGCGATGGAATCCGGGAAGGTGTGCAGCATGGTCGTCATCCACCATGAGAAGCGCTGGGCCTTCCACACGCGGGCCAGGGCCTTCTCGGAGTATTTGTCGAGGCCGGTGCTGTCGCCGTTTTGGTAGTGGGCCACCATGGCGTGGTACAGGTAGTAGATGTCGGATGCGGCGCTGTTCAGGCCCCGTGCGCCGGTGGGCGGCACGATGTGGGCGGCGTCGCCGGCCAAGAACAGGTTGCCGTAGCGCATGGGCTCGGCCACGAAGGAGCGCAGGGGGGCAATGGACTTTTCGATGGAGGGGCCGGTGATGAGTTGGGCGGCCACCTCGGCGGGCAGGCGGCGCTTGAGTTCGGCCCAGAAGGCATCGTCGGACCAGTCTTCCACGGTGTCGGTCAGCGGCACCTGGATGTAGTAGCGGCTCAGCACCTGCGAGCGCAGCGAGCACAGCGCGAAGCCGCGTTCGTGCTTGGCGTAGATCAGCTCGGGCGAGACGGGCTTGGTGCGCGAGAGCACGCCCAGCCAGCCGAAGGGGTAGACCTTTTCATATTCCTTGAGCACGTCGCGGGGGATGGACTTGCGGCTCACGCCGTGGAAGCCGTCGGCGCCGATGACGAAGTCGCAGTCGATGCGCACCACCTCGTCGCCACTGCGGTAGGTCACATACGGGTTGGCGCTTTTGAGGTCGTGCGGCTGCACGTCTTCGGCGTTGTGGATGACGATGCCCTTCATGCGGTCGCGCGCTTCGTACAGGTCGCGTGTCAGCTCGGTCTGGCCGTAGACCACCACCGAGCTGCCGCCGCTGTACTTGTGCAAATCGACCCGGTCCATCTTGCCGTCGTGGGCAATGATGAACCCGTCGTGGATCTCGCCTTCACGGTCCATGCGCTCGCCGCACTGGGCCTCGCGCATGAGCGCGGCAAAGCCGTGCTCGAGCACGCCGGCGCGGATGCGGCCGAGCACGTATTCGCGGCTTTGGCGCTCCAGCACGATGGTGTCGATGCCCTTGAGGTGCAAGAGCTGCGAGAGCATGAGGCCCGAGGGGCCTCCGCCGATGATGCAAACCTGGGTTTTCATAGCGTCTCCTGTGGTGGTTGGTGCGTTCATGACATGGGTCAAACGGACCACCCAAAGATACGTGGCACAGTCGCCGCGTTGAATGGACGGATGGAGCCAGAACATGCACTTTTCGAACATCGATGGCATCCGCTCGTACAGCCTTTTCGGCGAGTCGCAGCACCTGCCCGATGTGCTGCACTGCGAGACGATTGCCGAGCGATCGGTGCTGCACGACTGGGAGCTGGCCCCGCACCGGCACACGCGGCTGCACCAGGTGTTGCTGATCGAATCGGGCGGCGGCGTGGCGCACCTGGATGGCGAACAGCACGCGCTGGCCGCTGGCGCGCTCATCAACGTGCCGCCGGGCCATGTGCACGCGTTTCGGTTCACACAGCACACGCAGGGCTGGGTGGCCACGCTGGCCGATGAATTGATGGACGAAATTTTTGTGCGCGTGGGCGATGTGCGGCGCGACCTGGCCCGGCCCGCCGTGGTCACCGCCAGCCCGCCGATCAGCCAGGCCATGGGGCAGATCTGGCAGGAGTTCTCGGGCCGCGCCAAGGCGCGCGCGCTGGTGCTGCGGGGCCTAAGCGCCACGCTGCTGGGCTGGGTGGCGCGGGCCATTGAGGATCACAGCCCGAGCGACACCGCTGCACCAGAGTCCAGCCTGGTGCAGCGGCTGGAGGCGCTGATCGAGGCGCACTTTCTGGAGCACTGGCAGGTGGCGGACTATGCGCGCGCGCTGGCCGTGTCGCCCACGCACCTAAGCCGCGTGGCGCGGGCCACCACGGGCGTATCGGCCCAGCGGCTGATTGAGGCGCGGCTGATGCGCGAGGCGCGGCGCAACCTGGCCTACACCCACCTGGGCGTGGCCACCATTGCCTACACGCTGGGCTATGCCGACCCGGCGTACTTCACCCGCGCCTTCACGCGCGATGCGGGGCTGTCGCCAAGGGCATTTCGGGCACAGGTGGCGGCGTCTTCGCCCGCTCCGGCGGTGTGATGCCGCGTGACAGGCTGCTGACACGCCGCTGTCAGTAGCCCCGATTCACCATCGAGGCTTCTTTCTTTCACACACAAGGAGCCTCCATGAAAAACGCCATCGCCTGGTTTGAAATCCCCACCACCCAGCTCGACCGCGCCCAGACTTTTTATGAAGCCGTGCTGGGCCAGACCCTGCGCCGCGAGAACATGGGGCCCAGCGAAGGTGCTGTGTTTCCCTACAACGGCGCAGCAGACGGCGTGGGCGGTGCGCTGATGATGGGCCCAACGGCACCGCAGGTATCGGGCAGCGGCACACTGGTGTACCTGGACGCATCGCCATCGCTCGACGCCGCGCTGGACCGCGCGGTGGCCCAGGGCGGCCGCGTGGCCCTGCCGCGCCAGGCGCTGCCACCGGGCATGGGGTTCTTTGCGCACATCCACGACCTGGATGGCAACCGCGTGGGTTTGCACGCACTGTCTTGAAGCCAGAACGCACTAACGGTCTACAAAAGGAGCACACCATGGAAGCGCAAGAAATCCACCGGGGCAGGCTGTTTGACCATGTGCAGCTCGTCGTGCGCGACCTGGCGGCCAGCCAGGCCTTCTACACGGCGGTGCTGCAGGCCCTGCAGGTGCCCATGGGCGGGGCGGACGAGGGTTACTTCTGGGCGGACGAGCTGTTTGTGTCGTCGGCCGACAGCCCTGCCGCGCAGGGCCACCTGACAGGCCGCACGCACCTGGCGTTTCAGGCCCGGGACCGGGCGATGGTGGATGCGTTCTACCGTGCCGCACTGGCCCACGGCGGCACCGACAACGGCGGGCCGGGCGAGCGCGCGTACCACCCCGGCTACTACGCGGCGTTTGTGCTGGACCCGGACGGCAACAACATCGAGGCGGTGTTCCATGGCGACGCGCGGCGCAGTGCGGCGTCGGTGAAGATCACGTTCTGAGGGGTGAGTCAGCCCGCCTCCGGCCGGGTCAGGCCGCGCAGCGGGATGGGCGTGGAGAACACGATGGATGTGCGTGTTTCGCCATAGCCGTTGATGTCGCCCAGAAAGCGCTCCAGATCGGGCAGGTCGCGCGCTACGACCTGCATCACATACGAGTCATTGCCGCTGACGTGGTGGCATTCGAGCACCTGGGGCGACTGGCGCAGCTTGTCGATCAGCGCCTTCTTGCCGGGCTGCGGCACATTGATGCCCACCACGGCGCGCACGCCGTAGCCGACCTTGGCGGGGTCGATATCGGCATGCACGCCGCGCACCACGCCCGCCTCTTGCAGGCGGCGCAGGCGCTCCAGCGTGGCGGGCACCGACAGGCCCACGGCCTCGGCCAGTTCCTTGAGCGAGGCGCGGCCATCGGCCTGCAGCGCGCTGATCAGGCGCCAGGCTTTGTCATCGACTTCCATAAAAGCCTTTATCGATTGGCACAGAAAAAAACGAAACCAATTTCTGGATTCGCCGAATTTCCTGCATTCTCCACCGCCAGCCGCCGCCCTAGCATTGGTGCATGGACTTCACCTCACTCACCGTGTTTCTGCAAGCCGCCGTCATCGGCGTGCTCATCGCGGCCCCTGTGGGCCCCATTGGCCTGCTGACGATGCAACGCACCCTGGAGCGGGGCCTGGCGGCCGGGCTGGCCACGGGCCTGGGCGCCGCTGCGGCCGATGCGGTGTATGGCGCCGTGGGCGCGTTCAGCGTGCGCTGGCTGATTGACGGGCTGACGCAGGCCAGGACGCCGCTGGCACTGGGCGGTGGCGCACTGCTGCTGGTGCTGGCCTGGCGCACCTGGCACGCGCCGGTGGCCCACAGCGCAGCCCCGGCCCGCGATGCGCGGGGGCTGCTGGGCCTGGCGGCAGGCACGTTTGCGCTGACGCTGACCAACCCGGCCACCATCGTGTCGTTCATTGCGGTGTTCGGCTCGCTGGGGGCAGGTCGGCCCAGCCTGCCGTCGCCGCTGTGGATGGTGGCGGGCGTGCTGGTGGGCTCTGCCGCCTGGTGGCTGCTGCTGACCGGCGCAATTGCCTACCAGCGGCAGCGCTTTACACCCGCCTGGCGCCAGCGCATCAACCGGGCGTCGGCCCTGCTGCTGGGCGGGTTTGCGTTGTGGCAGTGGGGGCAGTTGGTCTGAGAACCCGTGCGCTGCAGACAAGGATGCTGCAAAGGTACTGACACTGCGGTGTCAGCAGCAGGCCCGCACCATCGGTGGCTTCTTTGACCCGGAGCTTTTCTCATGACCGACGCCGTGCTGCAACACCCCCTTTGGCCGGATGCCGCGCCTGCGCGCGGCGACATGCCCCTGTCGGCAGCGACCTCTGCGGCCACCGCGCGCCGCAACTGGATCGCCGTGGCCTGCGCCCAGCACGCCCGCCGGGGCTGCGCCACGCCGGGCGCGGGCTATATGCAGGTGTGCCATGGCAAGGTGGCGCCGCTGCAGCGCATACGGCCTGGCGACCGTGTGGCGTACTACGCGCCGACGGTGACCATGGGCGGCAAGGACCGGCTGCAGGCGTTTGTCTCCATCGGCATCGTGTTGCCGGGGTCGCCGTATGCGTTTGATATGGGTGGCGGGTTTGTGCCGTCGCGGCGGGACGTGGCCTATGTGCCTGCACGTGAGGCGGCGATTGCGCCGCTGCTGGACGCGCTGGAGTTTGTGGACGACCGCCAGCGCTGGGGCAGCAAGTTCCGCTTTGGGCTGTTGGCCGTCAGCGACCACGACATGCGCATGATTGCGCGGGCGATGCAGGCCGAGCTGCAATCACTACATTTTTGATAGCGCCTTGGGCAATAGGTACGGGCGCAAGCGGCCAAAAAAGCTTCAAAACAACCCTGTGATGCCCACGAACAACCCGCAGGCGGGCGTCAGCACACCGCCATCAGCGTGTCCACCACCCGGCGTTGGGCGGCGGTCAGGGCGGCATAGCCCTCACGCAGCAGTCGCAGCACGATCTCGTGGACTTCCAGTTCACTAGCGGGCATGGTCTTCTCCTTGAACGGACAACAGTGGGCGGCCGCCGCAGGGGCAGGCCGATGACGTGAGCGCCTGCCACAACAATGCGGGCGCCCGGGCCTGCCCCACCATGGACCAAGCCCCGAAGCCACTGTGCCGAGGTGGCAGCGCAGGCGGTGGCGCGATAAAAGGGGAAGTTCGCGGCTTTTTTCGCGCGCCGCTCCGCAATCAAAAAGCCTAGGGGGAGCTCGCCCCGGGCACGTAGGCGTCGATGACCGGCGGTTCGCTGTCCCCCGCTGCGGTGCGGGCCAGCTTGAACCAGGTCCAGGTCTCCACATCGGGCGCGTCGTAGCTGCCGTAGGACTGCCCACCCCACGAGAAGTACGAGCCCTTGTTACCCGTGGTGAGCGTGCGCTTGCCCACGGCCAGGCCGCCGTCTTTGAGCAGCGCCAGCCTGAACCCCTGCAGCACGCCAGAGGCCCCAGGCTCCTTGTCCGGCGACACGGGCTGCGGAACCAGGTCGAGCATGCCGGAGCTGCAGCGGGTCTGCGCGCCGCTGTAGGTGACCAGGCTCCACTGCCGGGTGAGCGAGTTGCGCACGTTGCGCGCGCGGTTGATGGTGCGTGTGCGCAGCGTGGTTTCGCCGCGCTGCTGCTGCACCCAGACCTGCATCTCGGCCGAGCCGGTGAAAAACGGCAGGCTGCCCTGCACACCACCGGGCTCCACCGGCGGCCAGGCGTACACCCCTTGCAGGGACGGGCAGCCGAACCAGCTGCTCTGCACGGGGCCAAACGCCGGGGGCGGCTTGGGCGACCCCTGCACATCCGGCCCGCAGGCTGTGAGGGCCAGGCAACACAGGGCCAGCGTTGCGGCGCCGCCTGTGCGCTGCACGCGCCGGTGCGGTGCAGGCAAGGCGCTGTGTGATGGCAAGGGAGCGGCAGCTGTCATGGTGTCTGGGCGGTGGTGCAGCCCGATTGTCGGGCTGAACACGTTGCCTGCAGTTGCTGCATTTTTGATAGCAGTTTGCGCCTATCCCACCTGCGCTATGGCCTCAAAAGGCTCTAAAAGACTGTGCTAAGGATGCGCAGGCCGCGCCCGCACTCGTGCCAGCGCCTCGGGCACATCGCGCCACGCCGGGCGGCCGGGGGCGTAGCGCTGGCGCATGTAGCCCGCCAGCTCGGTGATCTGCGCATCGCTGAGCGCGTGGCCGAAGCCGGGCATGAAGCCGATGTCCCGCGCGGCGGGCTCGCGGATGCCGTGCACGATGACCTGCAGCAGGTTGTCGGGCCGGTCGCTGTGCAGGTTGCTGTTGAGCGCCAGGGGCACGTTCACGCCCAGCAGCTTCGGGCCGTCGCCGTCGTGGTGGCAGGCCGCACAGGCACCGTCGAACAGGCGCTGGGCCTGGCCGGGCTGGGGGGCCAGCGCGGCGGCCTGGGCCACGGCGGTTTGGGCGCGTTGTTGTGGGTCTGACACAGCCGGGGTCTCGGACTGGGTGCCGGGCTCCGTGGCATTGAAAGAGGCCAGGTAGCTTGCCATGGCGCGGATGTCGTCGTCGGGCAAGTGGGCCAGCTCGCGCACCACGGGCGCCATGGGGCCGGAGGCGCTGCCGTGCTGCGGGCTGTGGCCGTGGCGCAGGTAGCCATACAACGCATCGGCCGTCCAGGGCACGGGCGCCTTCGACAGGCCCGTGAGCGCAGGCGCCTCCCAGCCATCCACCATGGCGCCCGAGAGGAATGCAGCCCCACCCAACTCGGCCCCCAGCGCATTGCGCGGCGTGTGGCAGGCACCGCAGTGGCCTACGCCCTGCACCAGGTAGGCGCCCCGGTTCCAGTCGGGGAGGCGGGTCGGGTCGGGCTTGAACGGCGTGGCGTCGTGAAACAGCGCGTTCCAGCCCGCCATGAGGGGGCGCGCGCTGAACGGGAAGGTCAACGCGGTCTTCGGCACCTCGGCCCGCACGGCGGGCTGCGCCATGAGGTAGGCGTACAGCGCGGTCAGGTCGTCGTCGCTCATCTTGGCGAACGAGGTGTAGGGGAACGCGGGGTACAGGTGCCTGCCGTCGCGCGAGATGCCTTCGCGCATGGCACGCTGGAAAGCGCTGAAGGACCACTGGCCGATGCCGGTCTCGGCGTCGGGCGTGAGGTTGGAGGTGTAGACCTTGCCGAACGGTGTGTCCATGGCGCGGCCGCCCGTGTTGGGCGTGCCGCCGGGGGCGGTGTGGCACACCGCGCAGTCACCCGCAGCGGCCAGCAGGCGGCCGCGCTCGATGGTGGCGGCGTTGTAGACCGACACGCCCGCCGTCTGCACCACGGGCGCGATGGAGGGGCGCCAGCCCAGCAGCGCTGCGCCCATGGCGATACCACCAGCGACAAGAGCGAGCGCGCGGGCCCAGGGGCTGCGTTTGGCGGGCCATGTGGCGCTGGCGGGCACGGTGGGCGCGGGCAGCTCCAGCGTGGGCAATACCTCGGCCTGCTCGGTGGGTGCGGTGCTGCCTGCAGCCGCCTCGCCTGCGCCGCCGGGCAAGGGGTTGAGCCCGGCGCGCACCACCTCGGGCGTGAACGGCGGCGCACGGAAGCGCACGCCGGTCGCATCAAAGATCGCGTTGGCGATGGCGGCTGTGCCCGGCACGGAAGACGACTCACCCGAGCCCAGCGGCGCCTCGTCCTGCCGGGGCATGTGCATGACCTCGATGACCGGCACCTCGCGAAAGCTCAGGATGGGGTAACTGCCCCACTCGCGGTTGTCCACGGCCTGCTTGACGGGCTCGAACGTCACCTGCTCCTTGAGCGCGCGGCTGGTGGTCTGCAGCACGTTGCCGTGCACCTGCTGCTCCACACCGGCGGGGTTCACCATCAGGCCCGCGTCGTGGCCCACGACCACGCGGCGCACGTGCACCTCGCCGGTCTTCTTGTTGACCTCCACATCGGCCACCCAGGCCGCCCAGGCGGCGCCAAAGCCGGGCCATTTGCTGTGGATGTAGCGGGCATAGGCAAAGCCCTGGCCCTGCACCCAGTCACCTTTGTTGTCAGCGTCCAAGGGGCGCTGCTGCGGGCCGGTGCGGCGAATCCAGCCCGCCTTTTCGGCGGTGGCCTGCACCAGCTCGGCGGCGCGCGGGTCGTTCAGCAATTGCAGGCGAAACTGCACCGGGTCCACACCCGCAGCAGTAGCCAGTTCGTCCACATACGATTCGTGCGCAAACGAGTTGGGCAGCGCCGACACGCCGCGCAACCACGATGCGCGCACGATGGGCGGCATGTCGTTGACGGCCACGCGCAGGTTGTCGTACTGGTAGGGCGGGCGCGCGGTGCGGTCGCCCATCTCGTAGGCCTGGGCCACGGGCTCGATGGTGCGGGTGAGCAGCAGGGCCAGCGTGGGCGCGCCGTTGGACGGGTAGGACGTTTCGAAGTCGTACGCCGCCACGGTGCCATCGGCCTTGAGCCCGCCGCGCACCTGCATGAGCTGGGCCGTGCCCTTGGGCTCCCACAAATGCTCCTGCTCACGCGTGAGCTGCACGCGCACCGGGGCGCCCACGGCGCGCGAGAGCAGCGCGGCATCGGCGGCCACGTCATCGGCACCGTTGCGGCCGTAGCAGCCTGCGGCCTCCATGCGGATGAGGTCGATGTCCACATCGGCCAAGCCCATCAGGCGGGCCAGGTCGGCGCGCAGCACATGGGGGTTTTGGGTGCCCGCCCACACCGTCATGCGCGGGCGGCCTGTGCTGTCGTCACTGCGCCATTCGGCCACCGCGCACGATGGGCCGATGGAGCCATGCATCTGGTACGGCCACACATAGGTGCGCGGCATGGGCTGGCCGTCGGCAGACAGCGCGGCCAGGGCGCCCTCCACATCGCCCTCATCGACCAGGCGGCGCTGCGTGGCGGGGTTGGCGCGGATGGCCTGTTCCAGCGCCTCGGCGCTGTCCTGGCGCGGGAAGCCGGGCCAGTCTTTCCAGCGCACTTTCAAGTCGCGCAGGGCCTGCTCGGCCTGTTCCTCGCGCTCGGCGACGATGCCCACAAAGTCGCGGATCACCACCACGGCGCGGATGCCGGGGATGTGGGCGATGGACTGCTGGTCTACCGACTCCAGCGTGTTGCCGATGAAGTCGCCATGGTCCGCCCCCGCATACGGCGGACGCACCACGCGGCCATGCAGCATGCCGGGCACGCGCATGTCGTGCACAAACACCAGCTCGCCGCTGACCTTGGCGGGGATGTCCACGCGCGGCACGGACTGGCCGACCACGGTGTAATCGGCGGCGGCCTTGGTGGGCGTGGCATCCACCAGCTCCAGCGTGGTGTGTGCGCCCGCCAGCAGCGCGCCGTAGGCGAGTTGGCGCGATGGGTCTGCAGTGACCTGCACCACCCCCGCGCGCACCTGCAGTGCCTCCACCGGCACGCCCAACCGCTCTGCGGCCTGGGCCACCAGCCAGTGGCGTGCCTGCGCGGCAGCGGTGCGCAGGGGCTTGGCGTGGATCTGGATGGACGCACTGGCGATGGTGGCGCCCTGGTTGGGCGCGCGGGTGGTGTCGCCCAGCACCATGTTCACCTGGGCCAAAGGCACATCCAGCTCTTCGGCCACGATCTGCGCGAGTGCGGTGCGGATGCCGGTGCCCAGGTCCACATGGCCGTTGAGCGCGGTCACGCTGCCGTCGTCCCACACGGCGATCAGTATCTCCACGCCCTCGGCCGGGTTGCCCGCCACCAGCGCGGGCTGGCCCTTGACGGGGGGCGGCGCAGGCGGCGGGTTGCGCACTACCAGCAGCACGCCCTGGGCGGCATGGAAGTCGGCGCGGGTGAGCGGGCTGTGGGCGCGCAGGGATGAATGCGTGTTCATGCCTGGGCCTCGCGCATCAGCACCGCCGCGCGCAGCACGGCGCGGATGATTTCGACATGCGTGCCGCAGCGGCACAGGTTGCCCGACAGCTCGCGGCGCACGGCGGCCTCGTCGGGGTCTGGATTGCGCTCCAGCAAGGCCACGGCCATCATCACCATGCCGTTGAGGCAGTAGCCGCACTGCGCGGCCTGCTCATCCACAAAGGCCTGCTGCACCGGGTGAAGTCTTTCGGCGCGGCTGCAGCGCCCGGGCAGCCCTTCCAGCGTGGTCACCTCGCGGCCCGCCACGCCCTGCGCCGGGATCACGCAGGCCCGCGCGGCAATGCCATCCACCAGCACCGTGCACGCCCCGCACTGCCCCAGGCCGCAGCCGTATTTGGGGCCGTTGAGCGACAGGTCATTGCGCAACACGTGCAGCAGCGTGGCGCTGGCCAAGGTGCTCTGCGGCAGGGCAAACGGCTGGCCATTGACGACGACCGGGGAGAGTGAAGCGGGCGCGTGCATGTCTCGGTGGGTTGTTCTCAGTCAACGTCGCAGCGACCCGCTGCGCGTGTACATCTCCAGGTCCACAAAGTTGGAGCCATTGTGGTTGTTCGGGCCGTACTGCAACGGAAAATCGCCGATCTTGGTGGTGCCCATGTCTTCCATGGCCTTGATGAAGCCTTCACGCGTGAGCGCTTTGCCTGCGCGTTTGACGCCTTCCACAAACACGCGCGCGGCGATATAGCCCTCCAGCATGGTGTAGCTGTCGATCTTCTCGCCCGCGTCCGCACGGTCCTTGCGGTAGTCGGCCACGATACCCATGCGGCTGGCCTGCGGCGAGGGCACGATGCTGGCCGTGACCAGCCCTTCGATGCCGCCGTTCAGGCGCTGCGCCGAGCCCGGTGCGTCAGTGATGCCCACCGAGATGGTGTACAGCGGCGATGCCGCGCCCGCCGCCCGGTAGTCGCGCAGGAACACCTCCACCATCTTGCCCGCCATGATCATCACCACCGCGCCCGGCTGGGCCTTGGTGAGCTGCGCCACCTGGGGCTTGGCGTCGGTGGCGGCGATCTCCATGGGCACGGAATCGACCACCTTGACCTTCAGGCCCTGGGCGATCTGCAGGCAGGTGTCGAGGTTGGATTTGCCGAATGCGCTGTTCTGGTAGATGACGGCGATGTTGTTGATGCCCAGCGTGGCGAGGTGGCCCACGATCTTGCGCAGCTCAGTCTCGTAGCTGGCGCGCACGTGGAACAGGTAGCGGTTGTGCGTGGTGCGGAAGGACGTGGTGCCCACCAGCGGCGCGAACATGGGCACGCCGGCCTTCTCTGCCAGGGGCATGGCGGCGATGAGGTTGCCGGTGGCCACGTAGCCGATCAGGGCGAAGACCTTGTCTTCGTCAATGAGCTTGGCGGTGTTTTCGGCCGTCTTCTTGGGCTCGTAGGCGTCGTCGTGCGACACCAGCTCCAGCGTGCGCCCGTTCACGCCGCCGGTCTTGTTCACCTTGTCGAACGCCAGCGCAATGCCCGCCTTGTAGTCCACCCCGAAATCCTTGGCCGGGCCGGTGAACACGGCCGACTGGCCTACCTTGATGCGGGTGTCCGTCACCCCGGTTTCGGCAGCTGCCGGGCCTGCCCATGCCACCCCTGCCACCGCCAGGCCCACCATGGCGGTGCGGCGGTCGATGCATCCATCCTCCACTCCTCGACACTTCATGTAGTGCTCCTTACATCAAAAGGCAAAGTTTCCGTGGGAGCACAAACTTCGTGCAAGTGCTTGCAGAGGTGTTTTTTGTAACCAACGGCACACGTGGGCCACACACCACAGGTGCGCGTTGGCAGCGGGGGTCAGACGCTGAGGTAGGCGCGCCGCACCTCGTCGTTGGCGGCCAGCTCGGCCATGCTGGCCTGGTAGCGGATCTGGCCCTTTTCGAGCACATAGGCGCGGTCGGAGACCAGTTCGGCAAAGTGCATGTTTTGCTCGGACAGCAGAATGCTCACGCCCTGCTCCTTCAGCTCCAGGATCATGTGCGCCATCTGCTCCACGATGACGGGGGCCACGCCTTCGGAGGGCTCATCCAGCAGCACCAGATAGGGGTTACCCATGAGCGTGCGCGCCACGGTGAGCATCTGCTGCTCGCCGCCACTCATGCGACCGCCGGGGCGCTGGGGCATTTCGCCCAGGTTGGGGAAGAGCTTGAACAGGCGCTCTGGCGTCCACACCGGGGCGGCCGTGCCGTCGGGCCAGGTGCGGGCGGGTTGGCGGCCTACCTCCAGGTTCTCCATCACCGTGAGGTCGGTGAACACGCGGCGGTCTTCGGGCACAAAGCCCAGGCCCAGGCGCGCGGCATCGTGCGGGTCGCTTTTGGAGATGTCCCGGCCCATGAACTGGATCTGGCCCTTGCGTTTGGCCAGCATGCCCATCAGCGTCTTGAGCGTGGTGGATTTGCCTGCGCCGTTGCGGCCCATCAGGGCCACGACTTCGCCCCGACGCACATCCAGGTCCACGTCATACAGGATTTGCGCCGCGCCATACCAGGCCTGCAGCCCCTTGGCCTGCAGCAGCAGCTCTTTGGGTTCGTTGGTCGTCATGCTCATGCGGCCTCTGCAGCAGCGGCTGCCGTTTTTTTCTCGAAGGTCTTGCCGGTGCCGAAGTACACCTCCTGCACCTTGGGGTGGTCGCGCAGCTCCAGTGGCTTGCCCTCGGCAATGAGGCGCCCGCGCGCCAGCACGATCATGCGGTCGGCATAGGCAAACACCACGTCCATGCTGTGTTCGGTGAAGAGCACAGCCATGTTGCGGTCGATCACCAGCTGCTTGGTGAGCGCCATCAGCTCGTTGCGCTCCTTGGGCGCCATGCCGGCGGTGGGCTCGTCCATGAGCAGCAGCTTCGGCGCGTTGGCCATCGCGATGGCCAGCTCCACGCGCTTCACATCGCCATAGGCCAGCACGCTGCAGGGGCGGTCGGCCTGCGACTTCATGCCCACCTGGTCCAGCAGCGCCAGGGCCTCGTCGCGCTTGTGGTCTGCCGCCTTGCGCCACATCGCAAACAGGCGGTTGTCGTTGGAGATCAGTGCCATTTGCACGTTCTCTACCACCGTGAGCGATGCAAAGGTTTCAGCGATCTGAAAAGTGCGGCCCACGCCCATGCGCCAGATGTCGCGCGGCTTGCGGCCCACCAGCTCCTGGCCATTGAGCTGGATGGAGCCTGCATCGGCAGGCAGCTGGCCGTTGACCATGTTGAAGGTGGTGGACTTGCCCGCGCCGTTGGGGCCGATCAGCGCCAGCAGCTCGCCGGCAGCCAGCTCGAAGTGGATGCCATCCACCGCCTTCACGCCGCCAAAGGACTTGCCCAGGCCAGAGACTTTGAGCAGGCTCATGGCGTGCCCTCCTTCATGTTCTTGGCTTCGCGCTTGTTGTCGAAGATCTGCTTGATGGCCCCCGCAATACCCTGCGGGAACAGCAGCACCAGGATCAGGATGATGGCGCCCAGCATGGCGCGCCAGTAGTCGGTGTTGCGCGCCACGGTGTCGTGCAGCCAGGTGAAGGTGACGGCGCCCACCACGGGGCCCGCCAGCGTCTGGATGCCGCCCAGCAGCACCATCACCAAGCCATCCACCGAGCGCCCCACATGCAGCGTCTCGGGCGAGATGCTGCCCTTGGAGAACGCGAACAGTGCGCCGCCCAGACCCGCAAACAGCCCGGCGATTACAAAGGCCGTCCACTGCATGCGCTTCACATCAATGCCAATGGCATCGGCCCGCAGCACCGAATCCCGCCCGGCGCGCAGCGCATAACCAAAGGGCGAGAACAGCACGCGGCGCAACAGCAGCACGCAGCCCACCACCAGGGCCAGCGTGAGGTAGTAGTAGTTGCGCTTGTCCGACAGCCACTCGGCCGGCCACACGCCCGTGAGGCCGTTGCTGCCGCCCGTGAAGCCGTCCCACTGGTAGCAGATGGCCCAGGTGATCTGGGCAAACGCCAGCGTCAGCATGGCCAGGTACACACCCGACAGGCGCACGCAGAACCAGCCATAGAGCAGCGCGCCCGCCGCCGCCGCCAGCGGCGCCAGCACCAGCGCCAGCTCCATCGGGAGGCCCGCCGAACGCACCAGCAGCGCTGCGGCATAGGCACCCAGGCCAAAGTAGGCTGCGTGGCCGAACGAGTGCATGCCCGCCGGGCCCATGATGAAGTGCAGGCTGGCCGCAAACAGCGCGGCAATCAGCAGGTCGATCATCAGCACGGTGAGGTATGGCGAGCCCGTGGTCAGCAGCGGCAGCACCACCAGCACGGCCACCAGGGCTGCGCCACCCAGCTTGAACCAGCGCTCGGGCTGGCGCAGCGGCGCCTCGGGCAGGCCGGTGTTGCGGCTCACGCCCTGCGGCTTGCCCATGAGCCCCCAGGGGCGCCAGACCAACACCACCGCCATCACCAGAAACTCCACCACCAGCGTGAGCTTGGAGAACGACACGCTGACGCCAAAGATGTCCACCACACCCAGCCAGATGCAGATGGCCTTGATCTCGGCAATCAGCAAGGCCGCAACATAGGCACCCGGAATGGAGCCCATGCCCCCCACCACAACCACCACAAACGCGGCGCCGATGGTGTTGAGGTCCATCTCCAGTGTGGCGGGCTCGCGCGGCAGCTGCAACGCACCGCCCAGGCCCGCCAGCAGCGCGCCCAGGGCAAACACCGCCGTGAACAGCCAGGCCTGGTTCACGCCCAGGGCACTCACCATTTCGCGGTCTTGCGTAGCAGCGCGCACCAGCGTGCCCCAGCGCGTGCGGGTGAGCAGCAGCCACAACAGGCCCAGCACCACCGGGCCCACGACGATCAGGAACAGGTCATACGAAGGGAACTGCCGCCCCAGGATGTTGACCGAGCCCGACAGCCCCGGCGCGCGCGGGCCCAGCAGTTCTTCCGGCCCCCAGAACCACAGCGCGGCATCCTTGATGACCAGCACCAGCGCAAACGTGGCCAGCAGCTGGAACAGCTCGGGCGCCTTGTAGATGCGACGCAGCAGCACTACCTCCACCACCGCACCGAGCACCCCCACGGCCACGGCCGCGAGCAGCAGCGCGGGCCAGAAGCCCAGGCCGGTGCCCAGCTTGGCCACGAGCGAATAGGCCACATAGATGCCGACCATGAAGAACGAGCCATGCGCAAAGTTGACGATGCGCGTGACACCGAAGATCAGCGAGAGCCCGGCCCCCACCAGGAACAGCGAGGAGGCCCCCGCCAGTCCGTTGAGCAGCTGAACGATAAAACTCGAAAAACTCATTCCACATCCTTCGGGGTCACGGCAAGGTCCATCCCTGCAGGTCGGCGCCTGCGCTATGGTTCAGAGATCAGGGGCAGTGGGCGGGGAGGACACCCTCCCCGGCCTTGCGCGGCCGTCAGTCGGCGGGGCGCATTTTCTTGACTTCGTCGTTCGAGGGCTGGACCTTCGCGCCATCCACGTAGCGGTAGTTCACCATCACGCCCTTGCCACCTTCGTTCTTGGTGCGGCCCACATAACCGCCCATGGTGGACTGGTTGTCTTCAGGCCGGTACACGATGGGGCCAAACGGTGTGGGCACTTGCAGGCCCTTGAACGCGGCTACGAGCTTTTCGGTGTCGGTAGAGCCCGCCTTCTTCATGCCTTCGGCCAGCGACTTGATGGCGCTGTAGCCCACGATGGAGCCCAGGCGCGGGTAGTCATTGAACTTGGCCTGGTAGGCGGTCTGGAAGGCCTTGTGCTCAGGCGTCTGGATGCCGTACCAGGGGTAGCCGGTGACGATCCAGCCGTTGGGCGCTTCGTCCTTGAGCGGGTCCATGTATTCGGGCTCGCCGGTCAGCAGGCTGACCACCTCACGGCCCTGGAACAGGCCGCGCGTGTTGCCTTCGCGCACGAACTTGGACAGGTCCGCACCAAACAGCACGTTGAAGATCGCGTCGGGCTTCGCATCGGCCAAAGCCTGCACCACGCTGCCCGCATCGACCTTGCCCAGGGGCGGCGCCTGCTCGGCCACAAACTCCACATCGGGCTGTGCGGCCTTGAGCAGTTGCTTGAACGTGGCGACAGCCGACTGGCCGTATTCGTAGTTGGGGAACACCAGGGCCCAGCGCTTTTTCTTGAGCGCTGCAGCGTCGGGCACCATCATCGACACCTGCATGTAGGTGGAGGGGCGCAGGCGGTAGGTGTAGCGGTTGCCGTTCTGCCAGACGATCTTGTCCGTCAGCGGCTCGCCGGCCAGGAAGAAGAACTTCTTTTGCTTGGCAAAGTCAGTCAGCGCCAGCCCGATGTGCGAGAGGAACGAGCCGGTGAGCACATCGACCTTTTCGCGCGACACCAGCTCTTCGGCAGCGCGCACGGCATCGCCGGGGTTGGCGTTGTCATCGCGGATGACGAGCTGCACCTTCTTTCCCAGCACGCCGCCCGATGCGTTGATCTCGTCCACCGCCAGTTCCATGCCCTTCTTGTAGGGCTCCAGGAAGGCGGGCTGCGCCTTGTAGCTGTTGATCTCGCCAATCTTGATGACATCCTGGGCGTGCACCACAGGGGCCAGCGTGAGTGCCAGCGCGGCTGCGGCCGTGGCACGCATGAGGTTTCGTCGCATCGTCATGGGGAAACTCCTGAAGGGTGGGTTGGTGAGGGGGTGGAAAAGACTGCTCGGGATGGTAGTGCGTGCTCTGTGTTCAGCTCAGCGCAGGCCATCCACACCTTTGATCTCGGAAACCTGGAGGCCGCCAATGCGGGCCAGCGGGCGACCGCTGTCGGTCACGACGATGGCCACCACGATTTCGTTGGCACGGGGTGCGTCGGCCACACGGGCCTCCATGGCGTCGAAGTGGCTGCGCACATAGGCGGCATCTTTGTGGCCCAGGGGCACGTCGATGGCCGTGCCCAGGCCGCCGATCTTCTTGCTGGACGGCACCAGGGCGGCGCCCTTCTCAACCGCCACGCGCAAGGGCGCGCCCAGCTTGGGGTGCAGGATGGCTGCGGCATGTTCCAGCTCGCCCGCCTCGCCCACGATGGCGGCCTTGCCGTAGCTATGGGCCTGGCCAGGTTCAATGCCCAGGGCGGCAACGCAGCGTGCGCCCAGTAGCGCGCCCAGCTCTTCGCCGATGGCAACCAGTTCGTCGAGGTTCTCGACATAGCGGCCTGCGCAGGGGTTCTCGATGACGGCCATGGCCAGCGCCTTGCGCACGGGCGGCACCACCTCGCGGCCCATCTCCACGCGGATTTCGTCGGTTTGAACAATGATCTTGCGGATCTTGGCGGACATGTGGGGGTCTCCTTGAGTCTTAGGGGGCAGCCGGTCAGCGCAGGCCGTTCCACTGGCTGATGTCTGCAGCCTTGAGGCCGCCAACGCGGGCATGGATGCGGGCACCTGTGGACATGGCCAGGATGAAGACGATTTCGTCCGATGCGGGCGCACCGGGCACGCGCACCTCGATCGCATCGAAATGGCTGCGCACATAGCTGGCGTTGATGTGCGTGAGCGGCACATCCAGCGCTGCACCGGGGCCGCCCACTTTCTTGGTGGAGGGCACGATGGACAGCGCGTTGGCGGGCTGCCCTGTCTTCTCTTCGGCCTGGCCCTTGGCGTAGGCGTTGCGGTCGCCCTTCCAGCCCAGCAGTTCGCGCATGGCGTAGCCACCGGGCACATGCCACAACGCGCCATGCTCCAGCTCACCGGCCGCGCCCACGATGGCGCCCTTGCCATAGGTCTCGATGCGCTCGGCGGGCACGGCCATGGCCTTCAGGAGGCGCTGGGCCATGTCCAGCCCCACGTCCTGCAGCGCGTCCATCATGGGGAGGATGTCAGGCTCGTACCGCCCCGCAAACGGGTTGGTCAGCACCGCGCCGATGGCACCACGCAGCAGCGGCACATCGGCCACCGGCCCGAATTCGTGCCGGATTTCCTCAAGATGGGTGAAAACGCGTCGTATCTGGATCATTCTGGAGACCTGTGCAATTCGTTAAGCAAATACTGAACCAACTTCCGATTCCACCGCTGCCCGCTGGGGCCACACCGTATCCGCCAGCGTCTGGGGCGCGGAGGTCGCCACCCACTGCCCCTGGCATGCCAGCAGCGCAAACCACAACAGGCCGCTGGACTGCAATTCTTGCGCTTTTTGCAGCCCCTGGTGCAGGGCGCGGCGCACCAACTCTTCAGGCAAGGCAGGGACATCCACGGTGACAGGAATGGCCCCCAGGTCACTGTCGTCCCGCACCTGCCACGCGGGCCTGCGGACAATCCGCGCATCGGCCACATCCACCGCGTTCGCCACAATGGTCGCCGCCGCATCAGCCTGCGCCGCCGTGCGCGCCAGCACCGTCACGCTGTCGGCAATGCCCAGCGACTGGCTGCGCCCCCGCCAGCCGCTGGTGGCCACACCGCGCACCGGCATGGCGCTGTCGATGCGGATCTGCCCATTCAGCACCAAACCATTGCGCAACTGTGCAGCGTTCAGTGCAGCGATATCCGCGTAAACCCCCACCTCGACCGACTGGCCGGGCGCCAGGTGCAGCGCAATGTCGCCCCCGTTATTGACCCAGGCGCGGTCTATGCCCTGCTGGTCGTAGCAGTCCAGAATCTCCTGCGCCACCGCACCCGCCACCGCCGCCATCGGCGTGATGAAGCCTGCGCGATAAGGGCTGCAGGCGGCCCACATGCGGCGCGCCACCACGCCCTGCACCGCGCAGCGCGCACCCACCGGCGCCCGCAGGCCGGGGAGTTCATTCACCAGCTCCTGCAGCAGCCCTTCAAAACGTTGCCACGCGCGCTCATGCGCCTGGGCCACGGCGTCGCGCGCCCCTTCGGCCTCCAGGATGAGGTCCATCGGCCCGTGCTGGAAATGCCAGCGGCCGTCGGACAGGAGCTTGCGGCAAGCGTTCACGGCGCGCCCCACTCAACCCAGCAGAGGTGGGCGACCCAGCGGCCAGGGGTTGGCGGCGGGCAAGGTCTGCCACACGCGCGCCTGCGGCGCACCGTCGTTGTGCCATGCACCGCGCTCCAGCACGTCGCGCAGGCTGCGAATTTGTTCGGTGTGCCCGCCAAGCGCTTCGTAGTCCGCGCGGCGCATGCTGAACTCGATGGGCGCCACGATGGCGGGCGTGGGCACAGTGCCAAAGCTGTTGTCGGGCATGCGCAGCACGTCGGCCATCACGGTGATACCGCCGCCTGGCCACACATAGGCGGGGGCACCGCCACAGGTCACATTGACCAGCGCGTTCTTGATGGAGCGCGTGAGCAGCACCGGGTTCTCGGTGACCCCTGCGCGCAGACTACCGCCGGCTCCGCCAAGGAACAGCACGGAAGCCAATGAGGGCTCGCAGTTTTCGCCGATGCGGTCCACGATGCGGCGCACCTCGGCCGGCATTTCGGCTTCGACCGGATGGAGCTGCGCGTCCAGCACGTACCAGGAGGCATGCTCCCCGGTGGTGGAGGTCATCAACAGGCGCAGCCCCGGCCAGGCGACGGATTCGTCCCAGCCCTCGATGATGGACAGCGGGTCGGCAATGTCGGTGCCGCCCCAGCCGGTGCCCGGGTTGGCCACCTGAAAGTAGCGGCCCGGCGTGGACTTGCGTCCGCGCATCTGGATGCCCGAGGGCTTCATGTCCAGGCAACGGCCCGCCTGGTGTTCGGTGAGCACACCGGTGATGTGGTCGTCCACCACCACCACCTCGTCGGCATGGCCGAAGAACTGGCGCGCAAAGATACCAATGGCCGCCGAGCCGCAGCCCACGCGCATGCGCTGCTCGGCCACACCGTTGACGATGGGCGCACGCCCCGCCTGGATCACGAGCTGCGAGCCGCCGTCGATGGTGAACTCCACCGCCTGCTTGTTGCCCAGAGCCTGCATCATCTCGGCGGTGATGCGGCCTTCTTTTTTGGTGCCACCCGTGAGGTGGTGCACGCCGCCCAGCGACAGCATCTGTGAGCCATATTCCGCCGTGGTCACATGGCCCACCACCTCGCCCTTGCAGCGCACGTTGGCCTGCTCGGAGCCAAGGAAGCGGTCGGTGTCGATCTTCACCTTGAAGCTGCAGTAGCTGAAGATGCCCTCGGTGACCACCGTCACCATGTCCACGCCATCGGTTTGGGAGCCCACGATGAAGGGCGCAGGCTTGTAGTCGGGGTAGGTGGTGGACGAACCCACGCCCGTCACGAACACCTCTTCCGACAGCAGCAGGTCGCCGTTCCATGCGGATTCTGGAGCCGCTTCGGTTTCTGCACCCCCTGCTGCTGTGGCGCCGCCCGCAAATGGCACCAGCGTGGCCTCGCCCGCTTCCAGCGTCTTGCGCAGCAACACCACCGGGTCCAGCCGCACCAGCACGCCCGCCTGGTTGGCGTAGCGGTCGCAAGCGCCTGCGCGGCCTTCGGAGATCTGGCACAGCACCGGGCACGCATTGCACTCGACCTTGGCAGCGTTCATGCGCTCATTGCGCGGCCGGGCGCGCTCCAGCACCTGCGGCAGCTCCGGCGCATCCATGCCCGGCAGCCCATCGGTCTTGGTGTGTTCAGTCATCGTGGCAACCCATTCATTGCTTTGCTGCAAGTGCTTGTATGCGCTTTGCATTTTGTGTAGCATTCACTTAACTTAAATGTTGTGAACACTACATTTGATGTCAATGTAGCGGAATCAACCAGACTCTGCAATGGTGTTTTCGCACCCCCAAAAACGGTGCACGAGGAGCCCCAAAATGACGCACGTTGTGACGGACGCATGCATTCGGTGCAAGTACACCGACTGCGTCGATGTGTGCCCGGTCGATTGCTTCAAAGAAGGGCCGGAGTACCTGGTGATTGACCCCGACGAATGCATCGACTGCGCGGTGTGCATTCCGGAGTGCCCGGCCAACGCCATCTATGCCGAAGACGACCTGCCCAAGGGCATGGAAATCTTTCTGCAGTTCAACAAAAAACTGGCGCCCACGCTGCCCACAATCACCAAAAGAAAAGCGGCTTTGCCAGATGCGGAACAATGGAGGGTTGTGAGCCACAAGCTTTCAGGCCTGAACATTGCGCTTTAGAGCGTTTGAGGCCCTGAATCTGAGCCAGCTTCAGCCAGATTTCTTATTTGTTTCCAACTTTTCCATCTAACGCACCATGAGCGCCTTTCTTGAAGAACGCGTCCTGTCCGTCCACCACTGGACGGACCGCCTTTTCTCCTTCACCACCACGCGCGACACCGCGCTGCGCTTCTCCAACGGCCATTTCACGATGATTGGCCTGCGTGGCGAAAACGGCAAACCCCTGCTGCGCGCCTACAGCATCGCCAGCGCCAACTACGAAGAGCACCTCGAATTTCTGTCGATCAAGGTGCCCGACGGCCCGCTGACCTCGCGCCTGCAGCACATCAAGGTGGGTGACACGATCGTGGTCGGCAAGAAGCCCACGGGCACCCTGCTGATCGACTACCTGCTGCCCGCCAAGCGCCTGTACATGCTCTCCACCGGCACGGGCGTGGCCCCGTTCCTGAGCCTGATGCGCGACCCCGAGACCTACGAGAAGTTCGAGGAAGTCATCCTGGTGCACGGCGTGCGCGAGGTGAAGGAACTGGCCTACCACGACTACATCACCGAGGAGCTGCCCAAGCACGAGTTCCTGGGCGAGATGGTCAGCAAGCAGCTCAAGTACTACCCCACCGTGACACGCGAGCCCTTCAAGAACCAGGGCCGCGTGACCACCGTGATCGAAAACGGCCAGCTGGCGCGCGACCTGGGCCTGCCCGCGCTGAACCCGGCGGAAGACCGCGTGATGATCTGCGGCAGCCCCGAGATGCTGCGCGACCTCAAGCACATGATGGAAGAGCGTGGCTTCAAGGAAGGCAACACCACGAAGCCGGGTGACTTCGTGATCGAACGCGCGTTCGCAGAGCAGTGACCCCCGGCGGCCCCCGCCCTGGGGGCCCGCCCCATCCACCAGGATCCGCCATGTCTGCCACTCCACCCAAGACCCGGACCGCGTCCCCCCGCGCAGCCTCTGCCCGCAAGACGGGCGTGCGCGAGCAAGCCGCACAGACCACGCGCGACAACATCCTGAAGGCGGCGACCAAGGTGTTCGCCCGCTACGGCTACGAAGGCGGCAGCGTGGAGAAGATCTCCAAGGCGGCCAAGTCCTTCGACCGGATGATTTACTACTACTTCGGCAGCAAGGAAGGCCTGTTCATCGAGGTGCTGGAGGAAACCTACCGGCGTATGAACGACGCGGAGTCCAAACTGGACCTGGACACCGCCAAACCGGTGGAAGCGCTGCAGGCCGTGATCCGCTTTGTGGTGGGCTACTACCGCAAGAACCCCGAGTTCATCACGCTGCTCAACACCGAGAACCTGCACAAGGGCAAGCACATCTCCAAGTCGATGCGCGCCCGTGAATACTCGTCACCCGCCATCGAGGTGATCCGCCGCGTGCTCGACAGCGGCCAGGCGCAGGGCCTGTTCCGCAAAGACGTGTCGGCGCGTGATGTGTACCTGCTGATTGCCGCCACGGGCTACTTCTACATGTCCAACCGGCACACGCTGTCGGCTTTTCTGGGCGAAGACCTGGAAACGCCCGACGCGCTGGCGCACTGGGAATCCTTCGTCATCGACAGCGTCCTGCGCACCGTGGCGCCCGGCCCCAGCCTGCCCAAGGGCAAGGCCCCCGCCTGAACACCAGATTTTCACAAGCGGGGGGCCGCGTGGCGCCCTGCCCACCACCCCACGAGGAGAATCCATGGCAGAAGCAGCAGCAGGCGGCAAATCGGGCAAGGTCGTCATCCAGAACATCGGTCTTTTGTTGTCGGGCGACCTGGACCGGCCCATCCTCGACGCCGACACCATCGTGGTGAATGACGGCCTGATCGTGGCCGTGGGCCGCTACAAGGACTGCGATACCGAGCATGCGCAAACCGTGATCGACGCACGCCAGACCTGCGTGGCGCCGGGCCTGATCGACAGCCATGTACACCCTGTGTTCGGAGACTGGACGCCGCGCCAGAACCAGATCGGCTGGATCGACTCGACCATGAACGGCGGCGTGACCACCATGGTCTCGGCCGGTGAAGTGCACCTGCCTGGCCGGCCCAAGGACATCGTGGGCCTGAAGGCGCTGGCCATCACCGCGCAGCGCTCGTTCGACAACTTCCGCCCCGGTGGCGTGAAGGTGATTGCAGGCGCCCCGGTCATCGAGAAAGGCATGACCGAGCAGGACTTCAAGGACCTGGCCGACGCCGGCGTGACGCTGCTGGGCGAAGTGGGCCTGGGTTCCGTCAAGGCAGGCTACGAGGCCAAAGAGATGGTGGCGTGGGCGCGCAAGCACGGCATCCAGAGCACCATCCACACGGGGGGCCCGTCCATCCCGGGCTCGGGCCTGATCGACAAGGACGTGGTGCTGGAGGCCGATGCCGACGTGATCGGCCACATCAACGGCGGCCACACCTCGCTGCCCTGGAAGCATGTGTGCGAGCTGTGCGAGAAGTCGTCGCGTGCCATCGAGCTGGTGCACAACGGCAACGAGAAGATCGCCATCCAGGCCGCGCGCGCCGCCATCGAGCTCAAGTGCCCGCACCGCGTGATTCTGGGCACCGACGGCCCTGCAGGCTCGGGCGTGCAGCCACTGGGCATGCTGCGCATGATTGCGCTCATCTCCAGCTTTGCCGACATCCCCGCCGAACTGGTGTTCTGCTTTGCCACGGGCAACACGGCGCGCATCCGCAACCTGAACTGCGGCCTGATCGAGGTGGGCCGCGCGGCGGACTTTGTGTTCATGGACCGCGCCCAGCACACGGCTGGCGCCACGCTGCTGGAGAGCGTGCAGCTGGGCGACATCCCGGGCATCGGCATGGTGATGATCGACGGCCTGGTGCGCTGTGGACGCAGCCGCAATACACCACCCGCGACCGAGATCCCGGTGGTTCTGTAACCCACGCCGCACACAAAAAAACAAAGCCCGCGAAAGCGGGCTTTGTTTTTTCCGTACTTGGCTCAGTAGGTGTCTGACACCCGCACCGTGCCCGGCTGCGGCTGGGCATAGGGGTCTGCAGCACGGGCCGAGCCGCCCTGGTCCACGCGGAAGCCCTTGCCCTGCAGCACCACGGGCGTGCCTACGGCAGTGGGTTCTGCGCGCTGAAAGTGGCGCAGCGAGCCATCCTCCATGCGCACGGCGACCTGGTACACGGTGGTGGTGCGCGTGCGCTCTTCCACCTTGTGGCCCACATAACCGCCGCCCACAGCGCCCAGCACGGTGGCAGCGGTGCGGCCGCTGCCCTTGCCGATCTGGTTACCCACCACGGCGCCCAGCACGCCACCGGCCACGGCGCCGACGCCCGTGGCGGGGGCGGCTTGTTGCACGGCCTGCACCGATTCGACCCGGCCGCAGCTGCGGCACATCGGTGCGGCAGCCCGCACGGGCTGCGCGGGGCCAGTGCCCAAGGGGGCACCCTGGCCGCCCGGCATCTCTGCTGGGCGCTGCGCAGCCTGGCCCTGGGGTGCCTGGCCGTTTGCTACTTTATTGATAGCTGACTGGGCATACTGGTCGCGCGCTGAAGGCCTTTTTTCTTCAATAATTTCTGCCTCGGGCGTACGGGGCGCGGCGGCCAGCTGCGCGGGGGCCATGGCCGGGTTGGTGGCTACAGCGGGCGCGCGTTGTTGCTGCCACACCAGGGTGGCGCCGAGCGCCAGCACGCTCACGCTCAGCACGCCAATGGCGGCCCACATCCATTTCAGGGCGGGCCCGGCAGGGGCGATGGCGGCACCGGGGGCCAGGGGGGTGGAGGGTCGTACGGTCAGGTTCATGGTGATGTCCTTGCAGGTGGGTGGCGGGTGGTGGGCTCAGCAGCAATCCCCCACCAACGCCCCGAAGCGTCCGAAGGTACACAGGCCATGCCCCCGCCACGCTGCGGCTTTGTAAAGAGCCGTAAACGCCTGTTGCATTGTTTTGGAGCGCAGATGTCGCGTTTCTGGGCTCAGCGCAAGCGCCGCCGCGCGGGCCCGGGCCACACCACTGCGCACAGACTTGCCAATGTTTACAACCGGGCAGCCTCACCGGTGCCCGCAACCGCCACCCGGCGCACGATCTCGCAGGTGACAGCACAGGTTTTACAGGGGCCCGGGCCGCGACTAGCATGAAGCACTGATGCCTGACCCACCGCCACCGTGCAGCGCCAGGCAGCCTGCCCCGCCACCGCACCACACACCTGCGCCCGCTCTTCTCCCCCAGGCCCAAGCAGCAGCCCCGGCAGCGCGTGGCAAGTCCCCATACTTTCTTCTTTTTCTCTCTTCACGAAAGCGATTCCCATGAGCGTCAAGCAACTCTTCGATCTCACCGGCCAGGTCGCCCTGGTCACCGGCGGCTCGCGCGGCCTGGGCCTGCAGATGGCCGAGGCCCTGGGCGAAATGGGCGCCAAACTCGCCATCACCGCGCGCAAGGCCGATGAGCTGGCCGAGGCCAAAAGGCATCTGGAAGGCATGGGCTACGAGGTGCTGACCGTGGTGAACGACCTGCAAAAGACCGAGGGCATCCCCGGCCTGGTGGACCAGGTGGTCGAGCGCTTTGGCACCATCGACATCCTGGTCAACAACGCAGGTGCCACCTGGGGCGCCAAGGCCGAGGACTACCCCGATGCCGCTTGGCACAAGGTGATGGACCTGAACGTGAGCGCGCCGTTCTTCCTGTCACGCGAAGTGGGCAAGCGCTGCATGATCCCGCGCGGCAAGGGCTCGATCATCGTCACGGCCTCGGTGGCCGCGCTCAAGGGCACGCCCCCGGGCATGAACACCATTGCCTACAACACCTCCAAGGCCGCCGCGCTGCACTTTGCGCGCACGCTGGCGTCCGAATGGGGGCACTACGGCGTTCGCGTCAATGCGATCTGCCCCGGCTTCTTCCCGAGCAAGATGGCCAGCGGCCTGATCGAAAAGCTGGGCCCTGCGATGATCGAGCGCACCCCCCTGCGCCGCATTGGCGGCGAAGAGGACCTCAAGGGCGCGGTAGTGTTTCTGGCGTCCAACGCCTCGCGGCACATCACAGGCGAAAGCATCGTGGTGGATGGTGGCGCTAGCTTGATTTAACGCCCCCTGGGGCGCGACCTGCTTCGTCAGGTCTGCGCCCCGCACGAACCAACCCAGCGTTCCGTATCCCATGTCCGACCGCCACCTCGCCCACTGGCCACCCGGCCTGCCGCGCCACCTCACGCTGCCGCAGACGCACCTGTTCCACAACGCCGAGGTGTCGGCCGCGCGCTACCCGGACAAGCCTTTTCTGGTGTTCTACGACACGCTGGTGACCTTCCGCCAGTTCCAGCAGCAGGCGGAGCACATCGCGGGCTTCTTGCAGCAGGTGTGTGGCGTGAAGGCGGGCGACCGCGTGCTGCTGTACATGCAGAACAGCCCGCAGTGGATTCTGGCGTTCTACGGCATCCTGCGCGCCAACGCGGTGGTGGTGCCGGTGAACCCCATGAACCGCACCGACGAGCTGCGCCACTACGTGCACGACAGCGGCGCCACCGTGGCCTTTGTACCGCAGGACCTGCATGCGCAGGCGCAGCCGCTGGTGGATGTGGCGGGCGATGAAGGCCAACTCCAGCACCTCATCGTGGCCGCCTACAGCGACTACCTGCAGGTCCCCACCGACCTGCCCGTGCCCGCGTTCGTCAGCGCACCACGCGAGGCCATTGATGCCCCGGGCGTCACGCTGTGGAGCGACATGCTGGCGCAGCAGCGCACCCCCGGCCCCATCACCACCGGGCCGGACGACCTGTGCGTGATGCCCTACACCTCGGGCACCACGGGCCACCCCAAGGGCTGCATGCACACGCACCGCAGCGCCATGAGCACGCTGGTGGGCGGCGTGCAGTGGTTTGCGCGCACGCAGGATTCGACCTACCTCACGGTGCTGCCGCTGTTCCACGTCACCGGCATGTCGGGCAGCATGAACGGGCCGCTGTTTGTGGGCGCCACGGTGGTCGTGCTGCCGCGCTGGGACCGTGACGCGGCCGCCCAGCTCATCCAGCGCTACCGGGTCACCATCTGGCAGGCCATCTCAACCATGGTGGTGGACTTTCTGGCCAACCCGCGCATCGCCGACTACGACATCAGCAGCCTGCAGGCCATGCGCGGCGGTGGCGCCGCCATGCCCAAGGCCGTGGCGCAGCGCCTGAAGGACCTGACCGGGCTCGACTATGTGGAGGGCTACGGCATGTCCGAAACCATGGCCGCCACCCACATCAACCCGCCCCACCGCCCCAAGCCACAGTGCCTGGGCATCCCGGTGTTCGACGTGGACTCCCGCGTGGTGGACCCGGCCACGTTCGCCGAACTGCCCCCGGGCGAGATTGGCGAGATCGTGGTGCACGGCCCGCAGGTCATGCTGGGCTACTGGAACAACCCGCAGGCCTCGGTCGACAGCTTTATCACGCTGGACGGCAAGCGTTTTTTGCGCACGGGCGACCTGGCGCAGGTGGATGAAGATGGCTACTTCTTCATGGTGGACCGGCTCAAGCGCATGATCAACGCCTCGGGCTTCAAGGTCTGGCCCGCCGAGGTCGAGGCCATGATGTACGCCCACCCTGCGATCCAGGAGGTGTGCGTGATCGCCGCCCACGACGAGCGCCGGGGCGAGACGGTGAAGGCCCTGGTCGTGCTGCGCGACGCCTTCAAGGGCCAGGTGAGCGAGCAGTCCATCATCGACTGGAGCCACGAACACATGGCCGCCTACAAAAGCCCACGCATCGTGCAGCTGGTGGACAGCCTGCCCAAGTCCGGCACGGGCAAGGTGCAGTGGCGCGAGCTGCAGGAGCAAGAACGCAGCCATGCCGCTGGCACGGCGTCCTGAGCCCCATTAAAGGCCTACCCCATGCGCTCTTTTTTGATAGCTACCAGCGCAATATGCACTAGCGCTACCGGCCTAAATTGCCTCAAAACCCGCCTCCATCTGCCATGAACCCCTCTGCCCTCGCCCGCCTGCGCTCCGTGCTGCAAACCCATGTGGACCAGGGCCTGCTGCCCGGTGCCGTGGCCCTGGTCCATCACCAGGGCCACACCGTGCTGCACACGGCGGTGGGCCACCAGCGCCCGCCCAGCGCCGAGTCGGCGGTGCCCGCGATGGCGCCCGACACGGTGTTCCGCATCTACTCCATGACCAAGCCCATCGCCTCGCTGGTGGCGATGATGCTCATGGAAGAAGGCCGCCTGCTGCTGTCGCACCCCGTGTCGCACTACCTGCCCGCGTTTGCAGGCCAACGTGTGTACGACGAAGCCACCGGCACCACCGCCCCGGTGCAACGCGAGGCCACGGTGCACGACCTGCTGCGCCACACCGCCGGCCTGAGCTACGCGTGGGAGGCGGGCACGGTGCCCGACGCCTACCGCGCCGCGCGCATCGGCTCGCGCCGCCACAGCAATGCCGAGCTGGCCGCCGCGCTGGGCCCCTTGCCCCTGGTCCACCAGCCCGGCACCCGCTGGGAATACAGCCGCGCCACCGACGTGCTGGGCGCGGTGCTGGAGGTGATCGAGGGCGAGAGCCTGGGCGGCATCCTGCAGCGCCGCGTGTTCGGCCCGCTGGGCATGCACGAAACGGGCTTTGCGGTGCCCGCCGCGCAGCAGCACCGCCTGGCCGAAGCCTTTGAACGCGACCCGCAGACCGGCATCGGCATGCCGCTGATCGACGTGACCGCGCCGCCCGTGTTCGAGTCGGCCGGTGGCGGGCTGGTGTCTACCGCCAGCGACTACGCGCGCTTCTTGCAGCTCATGCTGGGCCGGGGCACGGCCCCCGGGCCCGATGGCCTTGGCGCCCCCGTTCGCCTGCTGGGCCGCGCCACGGTGGACTTCATGACCGCCGACCACCTGGGCAGCCTGCCCGTGGCAGGCGACATCCTGCCCACCGGCTACGGTTTTGGCCTGGGCGTGGCCGTGCGCACCGCCACCGGCCAGGCCACCCGCCCCGGATCGGCCGGGCACTACAGCTGGAGCGGCCTGGGCGGCACCTTCTTTTTTGTGGACCCGGCGGAAGACCTGTTTGCCATCCTGCTCACCCAGGCGCCCGGCCAATTGCGGTATCTGTGCGAGCTGTATCCGGCGCTGGTGTACGCCGCACTGTGACTAGGACACCCCCCTGAGCGGCTTCGCCGCTTCCCCCCGCTCTCGCGCTGCGCGCGGGCAGGGGGACGACGCCCTCGCTGCGGGGCGGCCCTTGCTCGGCGTCCACTGGTCTGGGTCGCGCCAGTTGCTAAGGGCGTGCCTGACATGCGGTGCGCAGGGGCAGGCTTACACTCGGCGTCCAATCACGGCACGCGGCGCAGCGCCACCCGCAGCACGCAAACCCGTCCCCCAGACCTCTTTCTTGAACCTATGCAGATTCGCTGCGCACTGGTCGGCATGCCCGGCTCGGGCAAATCCACCGTCGGCCGGCAACTGGCCCACCGCGCGGGCGTGCCCTTCATCGACCTGGACCACCGGCTGGAACAGACCCTGGGCACCACCATCCGCAGCTTCTTCGAGGCCGAAGGCGAAGCCCGCTTTCGCGACATCGAATCCCAAGTGCTGGCCGACGTGGCCCGCCAGCCCGGCGGCATGGTGCTCTCCACCGGCGGCGGCGCCGTGCTGCGCCCCGAGAACCGCGAGGTGCTGCGCCAGTTCGGCAACGTGCTGTACCTGCGTGCCTCGCCCGAAGAAATTTTCAAGCGCGTCAAACACGACAAGACCCGCCCCCTGCTGCAAGGCGGCAACCCCATGGACAAGCTGCGCGACCTGTACGCCCAGCGCGACCACCTGTACCGCGAGACCGCCCACTACGTGATCGAGACCGGACGGCCGTCGGTGCACACGCTGGTCAACATGGTGATGATGCAGTTGGAGATGGCGGAGAGTGCGGGTGGGGTGGGGTCGCGCTGAGGGGCAAGACAATTTGCGGCTCCAAGCACGGTAAAGGCCTATTGGTTCAGACAACCAACGGCAGATAACGGCCACAACCGGACCTTCGCCCCAATGACAAATTCGCGAACTGAGCTTGAGGCTGCGGCGGGCAGACTCATAAGTGCAATTCAAAAGGAGTGGCATTCTGAAGCTGGGCTGCCGGAGTCGGCCGTGAGCGAGGCAGTCATGCATTCGGCCCACGACCTGCTGCAGGCGAGCAAATCCGGTTCGCTTGCGACCGTCATTGGCTCAGGCTCCGTGTTCTCATACTTGGGCAACCAATGGGTTCATGAACACCCGCGCGTGGTGCCCTATATTGCGGCGCTTGAGGCCGCCCGTTGAACATCAGGCAGGAGTCGGCCAACAGCGGACATTTCATACAGCCTTCAACATGAACAGCTCTATCTCGCCTGAAGTCATAGCGCACTTGGAGCAGGGCAGCGTCCCTGGCCCGGCGCCTGAAGCGTTGATTTTGAGCGTGGAGCAGCAATACAGGCTGACATTCCCATCCGACTACAGAGCATTCCTCTTGAAATACGGAGCAGCGCTAATGCCCGGCTTTGAAGTCTTTGGTTTGGTAGCTTCGCACACTGATGGTGAGGCTCCGACCTGGAGCGACATCCGTTCGTTCCTGCGAAAGTCACCGCCCTGCGTGCCTTCGGGATGGGTGCAAATTTCCGACGATGGCATGGATCACCGGTTCTTTCTGGCGTGCGCGCCAAGGTCAGACAATAGTGGTGTCTTCGTGCTCGGTCCAGCGGCTCAGGGCACGCGTGTATCGCCAAATTTTTCCGCGTTTGTGGAAGCAGCTGCCAGTTACGGAATTGAGTTTCTAGCAACCATTTACCTGCGCAAAGCACTCGATTAGATGACTGCTTCGGAGCGGGATGGATGTCTCTTATGGGCCCATTCCAGCCCAATCTCAAAGAGCTATTCGACACCGCACAAACTGCCAAAATCTCGACTCCATCCCGCTCAGCCCGATCATCCTCCGGTTCCCAACAGGATCACCTCATGCCCCCCAAAACCACCCTCTGCCTCTGGTTCAACGGCACGGCGCTGGAGGCGGCGACGTTCTACGCGGCCACCTTTCCCGACAGCGCCGTGGGGCAGGTGATGCATGCGCCCGGCGACTACCCCGCAGGGCATCAGGGCGATGTGCTGACGGTGGAGTTCACGGTGCTGGGCATTCCGTGTCTGGGGCTGAACGGCGGCCCCGCCTTCACGCACAGCGAGGCGTTTTCGTTCCAGATCGCGACGGACGACCAAGCAGAGACCGACCGACTGTGGAACGCGATTGTGGGCAACGGCGGGCAGGAGAGCGCCTGCGGCTGGTGCAAGGACCGGTGGGGGCTGTCGTGGCAGATCACGCCACGGGTGCTGACGCAGGCCATCAATGACCCCGACCGCGCGGCGGCCAAGCGGGCCTTTGATGCGATGATGGGCATGCGCAAGATTGATGTGGCGGCGATTGAGGCGGCGTGGCGTGGGTGATTAACCTGGAGTGCCGCGAACCGGCAACGTCGAGAAGTCAGCCAAGACGCCGCCCAAGTCAAACAAAGCATCGAGGACGAGGTGCAGGCCGCTTGACCCTGCTCAGCAAATGCTGCCGCCAATGCTCTTTCCGTCCTTTAGATCGAAACCGAAGTAGCAGCTGTAGTCTGACTTGGAGTAGCGGATGCACTGCAGGCGCTCCCGCGCGCGCACTCGAACTTTGGGATCGGATCCACATTCATTCTTGGCGTCTGGACCCATGTGGTCGAACAAGTCGCGGGCCGCTTTGCCCTGGACGTGGAACGACACTTTGG
Organism: Acidovorax kalamii; assembly: GCF_002245625.1. GTDB lineage: Bacteria > Pseudomonadota > Gammaproteobacteria > Burkholderiales > Burkholderiaceae_C > Acidovorax > Acidovorax kalamii. The sequence continues at coordinate 395,812 of NZ_NOIG01000008.1, read as the reverse complement.
CGTCTTGGGGCGTTGGCGCTATCGGGTCACCCAAACCGCCCGAGTAGATCGCCATTTGCGCGTTGATTGGCTTGAACTCCCATGCCCAGTCTGCAGCAATGGCGGTAACGCACGCAACAAGCAGTACTCCGATGACAGCAATACCTTTTTTCATCCCAAGACCTTTTCTTTTTTCTTGGCGGCTAAAAATCCAGCTGATCGCCCCGCCCATTGAATCAAGCAGTCAATCAGTAGGCCGTTGAATTTTTTTGAAAGCTCATCAAACTATTACTTCAACATGCAAATGGTCGTCATGCCCATTCATGTAGGTGGCATTAGCTATTTTCGGATCATTGAACCCGACTTTCTTCACCATGCCAGTCTGCCAGATCAGGTTTACTAATTTCTGTGTTGCGACCTGATCGTATTCCTTGCTGGACCATCGGACTGGCTGTTTCAATCCATCTTTGCGAATAGGCCGAATATCCACCTCCAGCCCACTACGATGGCTAATATGGGGTGGAAATTTCTTCCCTTCGGCCAGGCTAATGTTTCCAATCCCAATTTTTCTTTCTTCCGTGATGCTCCAGCCATGCTCTAGCTTGAAAATGAAGTTCAACATTTGCACGTGAGCATATTGGCCTCTTCCACCCGACGGAGTCCCATAGGTGTAATAACCCGATTCTTCCGGCATTTGCGGAAGCATGAAATAACCACGTTTATCCTGAGGCAATGGTGAAGAATCGGCCATTTATGCAACTCCTTTTTTTCGAGGGATTGTATAAATCCGATACTCGAAAAAGGCAGCTGTTGCCAACTCTTACAGTAGGCCTCGGAAAGGCAGGAGCACGAGGGGTACTCGTTCCCAACGCGTGCCTCTTCTCAAGAGCCGACATGGTTCTGCTGCGCAGCGCTTACCGCTGCACCGGCGCATGCAGCGCCATCAACCCTGCCACCCATTCAATGAACACCCGCACCTTGGCGCTCACATGCCTTTGGGGTGGGTAGGCCACGTACAGCGGCATCGGCGCCAGCGTCCAGTCCTGCAGCAGGGGCACCAGCTCGCCAGTCGCCACATGGGGGCGTGCCATGTAGTCCGGCAGCCAGAGCACGCCCAGGCCCGCCAGGCCTGCGGCCAGGTAGGCGTTGCCGTCGTCCACAGCGCAGATGTCGTGGCCCTGGGCGCGCACGTGTTCGGTGCCACGGCGCATCTCGAAAGGCAGAGGCTGGCCGGTGCGCGCCCACAGAAAACCCACGGTGCGGTGGTGCGGGCCTTCCAATGCCAACGGGTGCTCGGGCGTACCCGCACGCAGCAGGTAGCTGGGGGCGACGTACACGCGCAATTGCAGGTCGCCCACATGGCGTGCGACGAGCGCGGGGTTGGTGAGGGCGCCGCCGCGCACCACGCAGTCCACGTTGTCGCCCACCATGTCCACGGGGCGGTCGCTCACGCCCATGTGCAGGAGGATGTCGGGGTACTGCGCATGGAACGCGGGCAGCGCGGGAATGAGGACCAGGCGCGCCAGGGGGCTGGGTACATCCACCCGCAGGCGGCCCCGGGGCGCGGCGGCGGCGGTGGAAACGCTGGCATCGGCATCGTCCAGGTCGGCCAGCAGGCGCACCACGCGCTCGTAGTAGGCGGCGCCGTCGGGCGTGACCTGCACGCGCCGGGTGGTGCGGTGCAGGAGCTTCACGCGCAAGCGGGCTTCGAGCTGCTGCACCAGCTGTGTGACGGTGGTGCGGCTCAGGTGCAGGGTGAGGGCGGCCTTGGTGAAGCTGCCGGATTCCACAACGCGGGCGAAGGCCTGCAGGGCGTCAAAACGGTCCATGGCGTAGAGGTAGTTGAGGCATGCCGAAGGGGCAGCGTGCCCGCCATTGTTTGGCAATTAGGAACAGTGGTGCGCAGATTAGCCTGTTTATCAGAACAACGCGCGCTTCTACAGTGCCTTCATCGCAATCATCTGCCCTGCAGAACGAAAGGATTTCCATGCCCCACCGTGATGTTGTCTTCCCCGCAGGCCGCCAGGCGCTGTACGAGCGCAACCGCTATTCGCCCGCCGTGCGCTCAAACGGCTTCTTGTTTGTGTCCGGCCAAGTGGGCAGCCGTGAGGACGGCTCGCCCGAGCCCGACCTGGCCACTCAGGTGCGCCTGGCGTTCAGTAACCTCAATGCCGTGCTGCAGGCAGCGGGCTGCACGTTTGACGATGTAGTGGACGTGACGATGTTTGTAGTCAACCCCGAAGCGAACTTCGAGACCGTCTGGGGCGTCGTGCCAGAGTTCTGGGGCGAGGCGCCCCACCCCACGCTCACCGGCATCGGCGTGACCTGGCTGTATGGCTTTCAGTTCGAGATCAAGGTGATTGCGAAGCTGCCGGGCAGCGCAGGTTGATGGTCAATTTTTCGAATCAAATAGGCTGCTAGAGCTTTTTGATCAAGCGCTAGCAGCTATCTAATTCATAGCATCACAGATTCGGCGCCAGCAGCCGCTCCAGCACCTTCTCGTCCATGCCCCGGCGCTGGGCCATGTCGTGCAGCTGGTCTTCGCCGATCTTGCCGACATTGAAATACACCGCGTCGGGGTGGCCGATGTAGAAGCCGCTCACGCTGGCCGCAGGAGTCATGGCCAGGCTTTCGGTGAGGCCCATGCCGATCTCTTCGGCGTTCAGCACGCGGAACAGGTCGGTCTTGGCGCTGTGGTCCGGGCAGGCGGGGTAGCCCGGCGCGGGGCGGATGCCGCGGTACTTCTCAGCAATCATGTCGTCGTTGCTCAACTGCTCGCCCGCTGCGTAGCCCCACAGGTCGGTGCGCACGCGGTGGTGCAGGCATTCGGCAAAGGCTTCGGCCAGGCGGTCGGCCAGGCTCTTGAACATGATGGCGGAGTAGTCGTCCAGCGCGTCGATGAAGGCTTTTTCCTTCTTCTCCACACCCAGCCCGGCGGTGACGGCGAACAGGCCCGCGTAGTCGGCAATGCCGCTGTCTTTGGGCGCCACAAAGTCGGCCAGGCAGCGGCTGGGGCGGGTCACGCCGTCGATGGTGTGTTTTTCGGCCTGCTGGCGCAGGCCGTACCAGGTCATGGCCACCTCGGTGCGGGTGTCGTCGGTGTAGAACTCGATGTCGTCGCCCACGCTGTTGGCGGGCAGCAGCGCCAGCACGCCGCTGGCCGTAAGCCAACGGCCTTCGATGATCTTTTTCAGCATGGCCTGGCCGTCGGCAAACACGCGCGTGGCTTCCACACCCACCACTTCGTCGGTGAGGATAGCGGGGTAGGGGCCGGCCAAGTCCCAGGTCTGGAAGAACGGGCCCCAGTCGATGTACTTGGCCAGTTCGGCCAGATCGAAGTTCTTGAACACGCGGCGGCCCAGCGCGCGGGGCACGGTGGGCTGGTAGGCCGACCAGTCGATCGGCGTCTTGTTGGCGCGGATCTTGGCCAGGGGCCACAGGGGTGTGGCCTTTTTGTTGGCGTGCTGGGTGCGCACTTTTTCGTAGTCGGCGTTCAGCTCATCGACGTAGCTCTGCACGCCGTCGCCCAGCAGGCTTTGCGCCACGCTCACGCTGCGCGAGGCGTCGGGCACATAGACCACGGGGCCTTCGTAGTGCGGCGCGATCTTGACGGCGGTGTGCACGCGGCTGGTGGTGGCGCCGCCGATGAGCAGCGGGATCTTCTTGATGCGGAAGTGGTCGTCCTTCTGCATCTCGCCGGCCACGTACTGCATCTCTTCGAGGCTGGGGGTGATGAGGCCCGACAGACCCACGATGTCCGCCCCCTCGACCTTGGCCTTGGCCAGGATCTCGTGGCAGGGCACCATCACGCCCATGTTCACCACCTCGAAGTTGTTGCACTGGAGAACGACAGTGACGATGTTCTTGCCGATGTCGTGCACGTCGCCCTTGACGGTGGCGATGACGATCTTGCCCTTGCTGCGCACGTCGCGCCCGGCCAGTTCGTCCTGGCGCTTTTCTTCCTCGATGTAGGGAATCAGGTGGGCCACGGCCTGCTTCATCACGCGCGCGCTTTTCACCACCTGGGGCAAGAACATCTTGCCCGCGCCAAACAGGTCGCCCACCACGTTCATGCCGTCCATGAGCGGGCCTTCGATCACGTGCAGCGGACGCCCGCCCTTGGCCAGGATCTCGCGGTAGGCCTCTTCGGTGTCTTCGGTGATGAAGTCGGTGATGCCGTGCACCAGCGCGTGCGACAGGCGCTCGCCCACGGTCTTGGGGTGCTCTGGCGTGCCGCGCCATTCAAGCTTCTTGCTCTCGTCCTTGGCGCCGCTCTTGGCGGTTTCGGCAATCTCGACCAGGCGCTCGCCAGCGTCGGGACGGCGGTTGAGCACCACGTCCTCCACGCGCTCGCGCAGCGTGGGCTCCAGGTCGTCGTACACGCCCACCATCCCCGCGTTGACGATGCCCATGTCCATGCCGGCCTTGATGGCGTGGTACAAAAACACGGTGTGGATCGCCTCGCGCACCGGGTCGTTGCCACGGAAGCTGAACGACACGTTGGAAACGCCGCCCGAGACCTTGGCACCCGGCAGGTTCTGCTTGATCCAGCGCGTGGCCTCGATGAAATCGACCGCGTAGTTGTTGTGCTCTTCAATGCCGGTCGCCACGGCAAAGATGTTGGGGTCGAAGATGATGTCCTCGGGTGGGAAGCCCACCTCATCCACCAGCACGCGGTAGGCGCGTTCGCAGATCTCGATCTTGCGGGCATAAGTGTCGGCCTGGCCCACCTCGTCAAACGCCATCACCACGGCGGCAGCGCCGTAGCGCTTCACAAGGCGCGCCTCGTGCTTGAACTTCTCCACGCCCTCTTTCATGCTGATGGAGTTGACGATGCCCTTGCCCTGGATGCAACGCAGCCCGGCCTCGATCACATCCCACTTGGAGCTATCGACCATGATGGGCACGCGGGCGATGTCGGGCTCGGACGCGATGAGCTGCAGAAACCGCACCATGGCGGCCTTGCTGTCGAGCATGGCCTCGTCCATGTTGATGTCGATGACCTGCGCGCCGTTTTCCACCTGCTGGCGCGCCACGGCCAGGGCCTCTTCGTACTGGCCGTTCAGGATCATGCGCGCGAACGCCTTGGAGCCGGTGACGTTGGTGCGCTCGCCGATGTTGACGAACAGCGTGCCCTCGCCAATGGAGACGGGCTCCAGGCCGGACAGCTTCATGGGGGGCAGGGACGGGGCAGACGCGGACATAGGACTCACCTGTGCAGGGACAGCAGAAAAACAGGTGAGCGTCGTTGCGGTGGGGCTTTACAGCTTTTGGGTACCCAAGCCTGACGGCCCCGTCGTGGTGAGAGGCCGCTGCAACGCTCCTTGGGCAGGTGCGGATTTTACCGGGTGATACAAGCAGGCGTTCGCCGCCTCAGCGCACGGGCAGGAATTGCAAAAAGGTACCGCCCACAATGCCCTGCACATAGCTGATGGCGGCGCGGCGGTACTTTTCGGTGGTGAAAGTGGCCAGCAGGTCCAGCCGCGCAATGATCTTTCCGAACTCACGCTCGAAGCTCAGGTTGCGGCCCTGGGCGCCGATCTCGTCGGCCAGCAGCAGCGGCTGGCCCTGGGCATTGCGGCGCTGCGCGAGCAGCCAGGCGGCGGTCTCGACGTTGCGCGCGGCGTTGTAGAGGTGCTGGGCGTCCACGCCATCGAGCAAGAAGAACTCCGTTTTGCCGCCGTGGGCCGTGATGACCATGTCGGCCGTGGCATGGATGAAGGCCGCCACGCGGTCGCCTGCAAACTCGGGCGCCAGGGCCAGCGCCATAGCGGCGATGTCACGGCGGCCCTGCAGTGGGGCCCAGGGCTGGCGCTGCAGCACGGCGGTGCGCAGTTGCTCCAGCGCCTGCTCGCGGCTGGTGGCGCTGCCCTTGCGCCATTCGGCGGGGTTGCGGCGGTAGAGCTTGTCGGCCAGGCGCAGCAGGCCGTCCAGGTTCTCTTGCATGGCCAGGGTGGCCATGCGGTTGGCGTCGGACTGGGCCAGCTCGGCCGCATGGGTGGGCGCACCCTTCACCTCGCCGCGCGGCGTGGGGGCGTTGCTGGCGCAGCCTGCCAGCATGCAGCAGAACACTGCCACGCCAGCCCACCGGCCCGGCAATCCCCGCAGCAGCAGCAATAAAAACGGCCCACGCATGGGGCCGATTATGGGTGGCGACTGAGCGCCCCTGCCCGCCGCCGAACTGCGGTTGACATTGTTTGAAGAAGCGCGCTCGGGGCTGTTGTTACTACGCTGCCATGGCCGATGCGGGCAGGCCGAACAGGTGGTCAAACACCCAGTTGAAGACGAAGGTGTAGCAAAGGAAGAACACGATCAGCCCCAGGTCCATCACAAACGCGTGCCAAAGGCTCACGCCAAACCACCAGGCAAACAGCGGCACCAGCGTGAACACCAGGCCGCCCTCAAACCCGATGGCGTGCGCCACGCGCCGCGCCACACTGCGCCCGCGCACGGGCTGGCGCGCCTCCCAGCGCTCGAACGCCCAGTTGAAGACAATGTTCCAGACGATGGCAATCACCGAGGCCGCCACCGCCACCACGCTCGAATGCCCCGCGCCCTGGCCCGTGAGCAGCGCCAGGCCCACCGTGGCGGCGCCGATGGCGATCAGCTCGTACAGGGTGACGTAGATCACGCGGCGCTTGACGCCCTGCAGGCCAAAAAGAGAAGGTTTCTTGTCCATGGCGGGTACTTTATATTCGTCACACTGACACATAAAGTCAGCTTGTTTCAGTTTTTTTGACAGATCAAACCACCATGGCCTTCAACTCCGACAGCGTGCAGGTGTTTCTGACCGTGCTCGACCAGGGCTCGTTTTCGGCCGCCGCGCGGGCGTTGTCGCGCGTGCCGTCGGCGGTGAGCATGACGATGGCGCACCTGGAGGCCGAGCTGGACATCCAGCTTTTTGACCGCAGCGGCCGCGAGCCCCGCCCCACCGCCGCCGCACGCGCGCTGGAACCCCAGGCGCGGCTGCTGGCCCAGCAGCTGCAGCAGCTCAACGCCCAGGCGCTGGCGCTGACCCAGGGACTGGAAGAACGCCTGACCCTGGCCATCGCCCCCGAGCTGCTGGCCGCACGCTGGCGCGGCCCGCTGGCGGCGCTGGCGCACGAATACCCGCTGCTGCAGGTCGAGGTGCTGGCCGCGCCGCAGGTGGACGCGCTGGCACTGCTGCACAGCGGGCGCGCGCAGCTGGCGCTGGTGTTCGAGCGACCCAGCATCGACGGGCGCGAGGGTTTTCAGGAGGTGGGCACCGAAACCCTGGTGGCCGTGATAGCTCCCGATCACCCCGTGCTGGCCGGGGCCCGAGCGGCCGCCCAGGCGCGCGGCGAGCCGCCCGAGCGCGCCATGCTGCGCGAGGAGCACCTCACCACCACGCGGCAGATCGTGGTGGCCAGCCGCGACCTGGGCCAGACCGATCCACGCTTTGTGTTTGCTCGCCACCACTGGCGCACCGACAACCACCTGGCCGCGCTGGGCCTGATCGAGGCCGGGCTGGGCTGGGGCTGGCAGCCGCGTGCGCTGGTGCAGCCGCGCATTGCGGCGGGCACGCTGGTGGAGATGCCGTTTGAAAACCTCAGCAACGGCACGGCGCTGTGGGTGGATGTGGTGTGGTCCAAGGAGCGGCCCCTGGGCCTGGGCGCGGCGCGGTTTGTGGCGCTGATGCGCGACAGCGCCACGCCGCAGGGCGCGGCCCGGTAACGCATTCAGGGCCATAAAAAGGAGTCAAAACCGGCCTCTGCGCGCGTCCATATTGTCTCATTAGCTATTATTTGTATAGCAACCTGCGCCGTCACAGCCTGGTACTCCCGGCACTCGCCGTCCTCCGGCACCCACAGGCGGTGGGCCCAGCCGCCGTCCAGCGCCCGCTGGCGCACGGCAGCGCGGGTGGTGGGGCAGTGGTCCAGCGCTTCCAGGTGGTTCACCACCAATGCCCCGGGGGTCAGCTGCGCGGCCTCGGCCATGTCGGCGGCGTCCATCAGGATTTCTGCCCCCACATCGAACCGCGCCCCGCCCGCAGGCAACACGGACACCTCGGGCTGCAGGCGCGCCAGGCAGTCGCGCACCGTGGGCGTGAGCACGGTGTCGCCCGCCAGATAGACGCTGGGCTCGCCCGGCAGCTCCAGCAGGTAGCCGTGGCCGTGCTCCATCAGGCGGCCCACCCAGCCCCGGCCGTGCACGCAGGGGATGGGCGTGATGTGGCCGCCCAGCACCAGCGGCTGGCGCCCGGGCCCTGCCAGCGGCACCACCTGCAGGCCCCGCTGCGCGAGGTACGCCGCATCGCGCGGCATGCACAGCACGGGGATCTGCCGTTCGCGCAGAAAGCGCTTGCCCGGCCGGTCCAGGTGGTCGAAATGGCCGCGCTGGCAGTGGGTGATGAGGGCGTGGGTCACGCGCTGCAGCAGCGCGTCGGTGCCCTCGGGCAGCGCCACGATGGGGTTGCGCTGGCGGCCCGCGCCCAGGTAACGCAGCGCGGGCAGGCTGCCCCGGGGCGCGAGCATGGGGTCCACCAGCAGGCCCACGGGGCGGCCCTCGGCGGAGGTGAATTCAAGCAACACGGTGGCGTTGCGCAACTGGGTGATTTGCATGGCGGGGCTCCAGGGGCGGTGGGAATGCCATGGATTGTTGGGATTCTGGGGTGCAGAGAAAATGGCTGGTTTTGACAACTTCTTTCCATTTCAGGCCACCTGCGCTGAAGCGACTGCCATGCCCTCATCCCCCCCGCCCCCCCTGCGCCTGGCGCTGCTGCTGTACCCCGGCTGCATGCCCGCCGGCCTGTTTGCCACGGCCGACCTCGCACGTGCCGCCAACCTGCGTGCGCAGCGCACCGTGGTCACCACCTGCTGGGCGGGGGTGGACCTGCAGCCCGTGCCCACCTGGCAGGGCCCGGCCCTCACGCCCGGCGTGGCACTGGCGCAGGCCGAGGTGGACGCGGTGCTGGTGCCCGGCCTGTGGCTGTCGTCGCCCGACGGCTGGCAGACGCCCGCGCTGCAGCAACAGCTGGCGCCCGCCGTGGCGGCGTTGCGCGCCCTGCCCCGTCGCACCCGGGTATGGAGCTACTGCGCCGGGGTGGCGCTGGCCGCCGCCAGCGGCCGCTTGCGCGGGCGCGGTGCCACGGCCACCTGGTGGCTGCGCGCTGCGCTGGAGCAGCAGTTTGGCGCCGTGCACTGGCGCTTTGACGAGCCCCTGGTGGAAGACGGCCCCGCCACCACCGCCGCAGGCGCCAACGGCCACCTGCCCCTGATGCTGCACGCCCTGGCCCAGCGGCTCGATGCCGTCGCGCTGGGCGACCTGCAGTCGCTGCTGATGCTGCCGCGCCCGCGCACCACCCACCCCGCGTTTGCGGAGCACGACCTGATGGCTGTGACCGATCCCACCCTGCGCCGTGCACTGCTGTGGGTGCAGCGTTGCCCGGCCACCGCGCTGCGCCTGCCCGCTCTGGCCGAGGCACTGGCCTTGTCGCCCCGCACGCTGGCGCGCCGGGTGCAGGCGCATACGGGGCTGTCGGCCGCATTGTGGATGCGGCGTATCAAGCTGCGCCAGGTGGGCGAGGCGCTGTGCGACACGCCCCTGCCGCTCAAGCGCATTGCCGAAGATTTGGGCTTTGCCAGCGAGGCGGGCCTGCACCGCGCGTTCCAGCAGGCCACGGGGCAAACGCCGCTGGCCTACCGCATGGCCCATGGCTGAACGCCGCTGCGGCCATGGAAGCGGCCCACGCCCCACATCGTTCATCCCAACGATGACTGCCGGGCCATCCTTTGCGATCATGTCCGCTGGCTGCCATGCTCAGGAGTGAACCCATGCCCACCACCCACACCGCCACCTGCCACTGCGGCGCCGTCGAAGTCGAGGCCACGCTGGACCTCAGCCAGCCCACCTACCGCTGCAACTGCAGCATCTGCCGCCGCACGCGCTTCTGGCCTGCGGTGGCCCTGCCCGGGGGCTTTCGCATCGTGCGGGGGCAAAGCGACCTCACGCGCTACACCTTTGGCACGCACAAGAACCACCATTACTTCTGCCGCCACTGCGGCGTGCGCGTGTTTGGCCACGGCACCGACACGCCCATGGGCGAGATGTATGGCGTGAACGTGGGCTGCATCAATGGCCTGACGGACGAAGACCTCGCGCGCCTGGCCGTCGTGCGGGTGGACGGGCTGCACGACCAGTGGCAGCAGGCACCGGCGCACAGCGGGTATCTTTGAGTTCCGGTTGAAATTCCCGGCGCATCGCGCCGCCCTGCCAGGAGCCCGCCCGTGCCTTCACCTTTTGCCACCACCCCGCCCTCCCTGCAGCAGCGCCTGCAGCCCTGGCAACCGCCGGGCAAGCACATGTCGCTGGACGACATCGACCCCGGCGCCAAACCGTTCTCGCTGGGCGACAAGGCCCGCGACAAGGCAGCGGTGGAGGAGCTGGCGGTGGAGCTGGATGCGCTGCAGAACCTGTTCTACGCCGACAAGCGCTACAAGCTGCTGGTGGTGCTGCAGGGCACTGATACCTCGGGGAAGGACGGCACGATCCGCGGCGTGTTCGGCCGCATGAGCGCCCTGGGCGTGCACGCCGTGGGCTGGAAGGCACCCACCGAGACCGAGCGCGCCCACGACTACCTCTGGCGCATCCACCAGCAGGTGCCGCAGGCGGGCGACATCACCGTGTTCAACCGCAGTCATTACGAAGATGTGCTGGTGCCTGTGGTCAATGGCTGGGTCACGCCAGAGCAGCACCAGCAGCGACTGGCGCACATCAACGACTTCGAGCGCATGCTCAGCGAGACGGGCACCATCGTGCTGAAGTTCTTGCTGCACATCGGCAAGGACGAGCAGCGCGAGCGCCTGCAGGAGCGGCTGGACGACCCCGCCAAACACTGGAAGTTCAGCATGGGCGACATCGACGCACGCAAGCAGTGGGCCGACTACCGCCGTGCCTACAACACGCTGCTGGCCGCCACCCACACGCCCTGGGCGCCCTGGACCATCGTGCCCGCCGACTCCAAGACGCACCGCAACCTGATGGTTGCCACGGTGCTGCGTGCGGTGCTGCAGAACCTGGACCTGCGCTACCCGACGGGCGACCCGGCGCTGGCGCATTTCACCGTCGAGTAGCCCTGTGCACCGGGGCCCGGGCAGATCCGGACGGCAGGTCGCGAAACGCGCTTTTGAGCCCGCGCTGCAGCCCTCATCTTGCTGCAGTGCCGCATAAACAGGCGCTTTCCGATGGTTATGCACAGTTTGCATAGCACTGAAACACTCCGGCCTTAGACAGCGTGCGGACACAGGCATAAGCTTCGCGGCTTGAACTGATCCCACAAGGAATTCACCATGTCTTCACCCACTGGCGCTGCCAGCCCCACCCACTCCCTGCCCTCGTACCTGCAGGCCGACCACCTCGGCCCCTGGGGCAACTACCTGCAGCAGGTGGACCGCGTCACCCCTTACCTGGGCAGCCTGGCGCGTTGGGTGGAAACGCTCAAGCGCCCCAAGCGCATCCTGATCGTGGATGTGCCGATCGAGCTGGACAACGGCACCATCGCCCACTACGAAGGCTACCGCGTGCAGCACAACCTGAGCCGGGGCCCCGGCAAGGGTGGCGTGCGTTTTCACCAGGACGTGACGCTGTCCGAGGTGATGGCCCTGTCGGCCTGGATGTCGGTGAAGAACGCGGCGGTGAACGTGCCTTACGGCGGTGCCAAGGGCGGCATCCGCGTGGACCCCAAGAAGCTGTCGATGGGTGAGCTGGAGCGCCTCACGCGCCGCTACACCAGCGAAATCGGCCTGCTCATCGGCCCCTCCAAGGACATCCCTGCCCCCGACGTGAACACCAACGGCCAGGTCATGGCCTGGATGATGGACACGTACTCGATGAACGTGGGCGCCACGGCCACCGGTGTGGTCACCGGCAAGCCCGTGGACCTGGGCGGCTCGCTGGGCCGTGTCGAAGCCACCGGCCGCGGCGTGTTCACCGTGGGCGTGGAAGCCGCCAAGCTGACCGGCCTGCATCTGGACGGCGCCCGCGTGGCCGTGCAGGGCTTTGGCAATGTGGGCGGCATTGCTGCCAAGCTGTTTGCCGAAGCAGGCGCCAAGGTGGTGGCTGTGCAAGACCACACCGGCACCATCTTCAACAGCAAGGGCGTGGATGTGCCCGCACTGCTGGCGCATGTGAAGGCACGCGGTGGCGTGGGCGGCTTTGCGGGTGCCGACGTGATGAAGGCCGAGGAGTTCTGGGGCGTGGATTGCGAGATCCTGATCCCTGCCGCCCTCGAAGGCCAGATCACCAAGGACAACGCGGGCCAGATCAAGGCCAAGCTGGTGATCGAAGGCGCCAACGGCCCCACGACCACCGAGGCCGACGACATCCTGCACGACAAGGGCGTGCTGGTGCTGCCCGACGTGATCGCCAACGCCGGCGGCGTGACGGTGAGCTACTTTGAGTGGGTGCAGGACTTCTCCAGCTTCTTCTGGAGCGAGGACGAGATCAACGCCCGCCTGGTGCGCATCATGCAAGAGGCCTTTGCGGGCATCTGGCAGGTGGCGCAAGAGCACAAGGTGAGCCTGCGCACCGCCACCTTCATCGTGGCCTGCCAGCGCATCCTGCACGCCCGCGAAATGCGTGGCCTGTACCCATAAGCCATCGCCCGCACCTTCGGCCCGCTCCTACCCGGGGCAGGCCGTCAAACCCACCGCCAGCCGCTGCGATCCAGCCCTGGCGGTTTTTTTCTGGCCGGTACATCGCCAGGCATCCAGCGGCCGATCTGGAATTTGTTGTGCTGCGGCGACGCGAACCCCGATGCATGCCCGCCGTTTGGGGAGCCAGAACGACCGCGCAGGCGAATCCGAAACACAAAGATACGTACACATACAAATGGTCATCTCTTGACACGCCTCGGCGTGAAAAACTTCCTGGACACAGTTTCAACAAGCCCTCTCCAGGGAGACTCCGATGGCTTTCCCATCCTTGCGCAGCCTTGTTGCGCGTTTTCTGCTCAACCGCCTGCGCACCGCGCGCTCGGTGGCGCGCCTGGCCTACCGGCGCCATGCCCACAAGCCTGCGCTGATTGACCGGCGCGGCACCCTCACCTACGCCCAGCTGCAGGACCGCGTGTACCGCCTGCAGGCCTGGATGCAGGCGCAGGGCGTTAAAAAAGGGGACGTGGTCTTCACCTGGTTGCCCGAGACTGGCGAGCAGTACGAAACCCGCCTGGCCACCTTCGAGAACGGCACGATCTTTGCCAGCTTTCACAAGCATCTGCCCGCCGATGCGGCGCTCACCACCATGGGCCGCGTCAAGCCCACGGTGTTCATCCACGACCCGCTGCTGAGCGCCCCCATCCTGCAGGCCGTGCGCGAACAGCTGCCCGGTCTGCGCACACTGGCGCTGGGCGACGAATACGAACAGGCCCTGGCACAGCATGCGCCCGCAGCGGGCACGGCCGATGTGCACGAGGACGATGTGTTCGCGCTGCACATGACCTCTGGCACCACGGGCCTGCCCAAGTCCATCGGCTACAGCAACCGCAAGTACCTGGACAGCGTGCGCCTGATCTCGCGCGCCATCGACTTCAAGCCGCCCGCCAACGGGCCGGACGTGAACATGCTGGGCCTGCCGCTCACCGGCCCGGGCTCGGGCCTGGTGCTGCCCACACTGCTGGCAGGCGCGGCGCTGTTGATGCCCGAGGACTTCCGCGCCACCACGCTGGCCGGGCTGATCCAGAAGCACCGCGTGTCGCGCGCTTTCCTGTCGCCCTCGGCCATCATCGACCTGCTGGACGAGCCCACACTGGACCGCTACGACCTGTCGTCCCTGACCCATGTGCCCTATGGCTCGGAGATGATGCCCGCACCCAAGATCGCTGAAGCCATCCGCCGCTTCGGGCCCATCTTCCAGCAGGGCTACGGCTGCCTGGAGGCGCTGCCCCCCATCACCTGGCTGCTGCCGCACGAACATGTGGACGCGCAGGGCAACCCGCTGGGCAACGACATCCTCTCGACCGTGGGCCGCGTGATGCCGGGGGTGGAGGTGGTGATCCGCGACGATCAGTTTGCGCCGCTGCCCCCGGGCCAGATGGGCCTGATCACCGTGATGACACCCGTGCGGTTTGAGGGCTACTGGCTGGACCCCGAAAAGACCAGCGAAACCCTGCGCGATGGCTGGGTGGTGATGGGCGATGTGGGTTATTTCGACGCCGCAGGCTACCTGCATGTGCTGGGCCGCAGCGCCGACCGCGTGACGCGCAATGGCCACGCGCTCAACCCGCGCGAGATCGAGGAGGTGGCGCATTGCCACCCCGCCGTGAAGGAGGCCTGCCTGGTGCAGCACGGCAGTGCCGCCGTGCTGGTGGTGAGCCTGCGGCAAAGCTGGCGCAGCGACCGCAGCACGCAGCCGCTGGAGCATGACCTGGCGGAATTCCTCGTGCAGCACCTGCCGGTGCAGATGCAGCCCGACGATGTGCGGGTGGTGCCCGAGATCCCGCGCAGCTTCCTCAACAAGATGCTGCGCCGCGAAGTGCGCCTGATGCTGGAAGCCACACCGCCCCGCACACCGGCCCCTGCGGTCGCTGACCAGATCCCCGGCCAACCCGCTGCCGCGCACCCATGAGTCTCTCCGCGAACCGCCTGAGCATGGGCACCAAACTCGGCTACGCCGTGGGCAATGTCGGCCTGCAGATGCTGATTGCCGCCATGAGTTTTCTTCTCATGATCTTCTACACCGACGTGGCCCTGGTGCCGCCCGCCGTGGCGGGCGCGGCGCTGCTGGTGGGCAAGGTGTGGGACACCATCAACGACCCGCTGTTTGGCTGGATGACCGACCGCACCCGCTCGCGCCATGGCCGCCACCGCGTGTACCTGATCTACGGCGCCATCCCGCTGGGGCTGGCGGCGGCCGCCGTGTGGATGGTGCCGCCAGGCCTCTCGCCCGTGGCCGCCTTCCTGTGGATCGCCATTACCTACACCGTGTTCGACACCATGATGACCCTGGTGCAGCTGCCATACCAGGCCATGGCCGCGAACATGACGCAGGACTACGACGAGCGCACCAGCCTCACGGCCTTTGCGTCGATGGGTGCACTGCTGGGCTTTTTTGCGGGCAGCGTGCTCATGCCCGTGCTGGTGCGCGCCGCACCCGATGCGCGCACGGGCTACGCGCTGGCGGGCGCCGTGTTTGGCCTGGTGGCCGGCATGGCCGTGGCCGTGGTGGCCTGGCGCGTGCGCGAACCCGCAACCAGTGCACCCGCAGCTGCCGAGGCCCACGCAGCGCCCCTGTGGGCCAGCGTGCGCGCCACGCTGGGCACCACGCTGCACAACCGCCCTTTTCTGCTGCTGATGAGTGCCGCCACCCTGGTGCGCCTGGGCCTCACGCTGGTGCAGGCCTCGCTGGCCTACTTCGTGATCTACCAGCTGCAGGGCGACAAGAGCGACCTGCCCCGCTTCATGGGCATCCTGCTCGGGGTGGTGGGGCTGTCGCTGTTTGTGTGGAAGGTCGTGGTAGACCGCTGGGAGAAGAACCGGGCCTACATCCTCGGGCTGGTCTTGTGCGCAGCCGGGCTGCTGGCGCTGTACTGGGTGAAACCCGGTGACCGGCACCTGATGACCGCGATCCTGGTGGTGGTGGGCATTGGCATGGGCGCGCACTGGATCGTGCCCTTTGCCATGGTGCCCGACACCATCGACCACGGCCACATGCAGGCGGGCGAGCGTCAGACCGGCATGTACTACGGGCTCTACGGCCTGATGGACAAACTCGCGCGCACACTCGCGACGGTGCTGGTGGCAGGCATGCTGGACGTGACGGGCTATGTGCCCAACGTGGCGCAGTCGGCCGATGCGCTGCAGGGCATCACCCTGATGACCGGCGTGCTGCCCGGGCTGTGCCTGGTGCTGGCGATTCCGCTGCTGCTGGCATACCCCATCACGCGCTCGCGCCACGCCGAGATTCGGGGCCACACCGGCATGCGCTGATCCTGCGCAAAGCCTGGCTGGAGGGTCTTTGCGTGCAGGGGCGCCGCCGCCTGCGGGGATCGTGTACCTTCCAGCGGACCTGCAACCCAAACCGGTTCCCCGCACCACACCCATGACGGAATGGCCGCCGCCCCCACCCGCTGACAACGCCCGCATCCAGGCGGCGCTCCTTGATCCCGAGCGGCTGGCAGCGGTGCAGGACACCGGCTTGCTGGACAGCATTGCGGAAGAGAGCTTTGACCGGCTGACCCGGCTGGCCGCCAAGATCACCGGGGCGCCCGTCGCCTTCGTCTCGTTGCTGGATGCACACCGCGACTTCTACAAAAGCACGTTCGGCATGGACGCGCCATTGAGCACCCTGCGGCAACTCACAGGGCGCACCTTCTGCCACTATTCCCTGGTGTCCGACGGGCCCCTGGTGCTGGAAGACGCCACGCAGCTGCCGGTGTTCCGCGACGTGCCCACCGTGGCGTCCCTGGGGGTGCGGGCCTATGCGGGCATTCCCCTGAAAACCGAGGCAGGCCAGGTGCTAGGCAGCTTTTGCGCAGTGGATTTCAAGGCCAAGCAGTGGACCGAGCAGGACATCGACATCTTGCAGGAGCTGGCGCACTCGGCCATGCGCGAAATCCGGCTGCGGCGCGCATTGCACGACGCCGAGGCGCTCAACCAGCAGCTGGTGCAGCAGCTGCGCAAGGTGGACGAGCTGAACCAGGCACTCCACGAGCTGGCCCGGACCGACCCGCTCACCGGCCTGCGCAACCGGCGTGCTTTTGACGACAGCCTGGGGCTGGAAATCGCCGCCGTCGAACGCACGCGGTCACCCCTGAGCCTGCTGGTGCTGGACTTGGACCATTTCAAGCAGATCAATGACAGCTTCGGCCACGACGCCGGGGACAAGGTGCTGCGCTCCATCGCCCAGGTGCTCAGCGGCTGCGTGCGGATCATCGACATCGTGGCGCGGGTGGGCGGCGAAGAATTTGCGGTGATCCTGCCCCACACCGACGCGCAAGGCGCCCACGAGGTGGCCCAGCGCATGCGCGCCGCAGTGGCCCAGGCAAGCTGGCTGAGCCAGCCCACCACCATCAGCATTGGCGCCGCCAGCCTGCGCACTGCCGAGACCGCCTGCAGCCTGTATGCGCGGGCAGACGCCGCGCTGTACGCCGCCAAAAGGTCCGGGCGCAACCGCGTGGTGGCAGGGTAGGCGCCGCGCCCCCGGACGCTCAGCGGGGCGGGATGTCGAGCGCCAAGGCGTCCACCGTGGCCACCGAGCGAAAGGCCGGTTTGGCAAACAGATAGCCCTGCATCAGGCGGATGCCCGCGTCGAACAGGAAATCCCGCTCTGCGGGTGTCTCGATGCCCTCGGCCACGACCTGGATGCCCATGTCTTCACACAGTTGCACCAGGTTGCGCACGATGGCCTGGCGGGCGCGGTTGGTATCGACGTTGCGGATCAGGTCCATGTCGATCTTGATGATGTCGGGCTGAAAATCCGACAGCAGCTTCAAGCCTGCAAAACCGGCGCCAAAGTCGTCAATGGCGGTCTGGAATCCGCAGCGCTTGTACTCGCGCAGGATCTGGGCAAACCAGGGGCCGTCCTCGATGCGCTCGCCCTCGGTCACTTCGAAGATGATCTGAGACAGTGGAAAACCATGGGCCCGGGCCGCCTCCAGCGTGGTGCGGATGCACACCTCGGGCTTGTAGATCGCATTGGGCAGGAAGTTGATCGACACCGGCTGCGTCAGTCCCAGCTCGGCCGCGCCCTTGATGGCCTTGACCCGGCAGGCCTGGTCGAAGCGGTAGCGGTTGTGGTCGTTGACCTGCGACAGCACGGTCGCAGCGCCCTCGCCGTTGGGGCCCCGCACCAGGGCTTCGTGCGCAAAGACCACGCGGCGCCCAACGTCCACGATGGGCTGGTAGGCATAGTCAAACTGAAAGCCCAGGCCCACGGCCTTGCCGCAGTCATCGCAGTCACGGGGCGTGCCACCCAGCGGCACAAAATCCGCAGGGAAGGCGGGGTTGGACGGGGAGAGGGGAAGCACGCGCATGGATCCGATTCTCCGTTCGATTCACAAGACAGACAGGGTTGCAGGATTTGACCTCGCACGGGCCGCCGGTTGCAAAAGGCCCTGCGCAAAGACCGGTGTGCGGCGCCCCCCCAACTTCAATTTCGCGGTTCCGTACATCAGGCACTGGGCACCGGCCCCACCGGCTCGGGCGGCAGCACACCCCGCATCGCCAGGCAGAACGGCTGCACACAGGCTGCCCGTGCCGCATAGGGGCAGCCCACCGTTTCGCACAAACCCGATGCGCCGTTGCGCGCGCGGTCTTCCTCGCGGGGCACCTGGCCGCTGGCCTGCAGCACGGCCATCTGCGTCCACGGGTCGAGGCGGCCCGTGGCCTGCTGCAGCATGTCGCGGCCATAGACGGTGGCCGCCAGCTGGGGCTGAAAGTCCAGCACCAGCAGCGCACTGGTGCGCGGCGCAGCAGCGTCGGCCCCTTGCAGCACCAAGGCCAGCACGCCCGACTGCAGCGCCTGCGCGGGGCCTGCAAACGGCACCTGCAGCGGCATGGCCGCCGAGGGGCCCGCAGCCCCCTGCGCAGATGCAGGCGTGGGCGCTGGCGGCTGCGATGCGATCCAGGGGACCGGCACGCGCAAGGTCAGCGCAAAACTGCGCGGCCCTTCGGGGGTCAGCACCGCGCCCTGGCGCACCAGCCAGGTCTGCAGCGGCGGTGTGTCTGCGTCCAGCGCCCCACGCTCCAGGGCCTGCGCCAGCCCCACGGGCCAGGGCTGCGCGGCCACCACCCGCTGCGGGGCACCACTGCCTGCCGTGAGCTGCTCCACCAGCGCACGCACCATGCCCATCTGCGGTGCGCCGAGGCCGGTGGCAGGCCAGTCTGCGCCCCGCACGGGAGCCGCACCCGCTGCGGGGGCGGGTGCCCCCACGGGCAGCGGCGGGGGTGGCAGGGGCCCGCGCGCAGCCAGCCCCGGCCGCGTGCCCGGCGCAGCCCCCACGGCACCCGCACCGGGGCCCGCCGCTTCGCGCCGGGGCTCAAACCCGGCCCCCAGCTGCTCGCGCGCCTGGGGCGAGATGCTGGCCTTGTCGGCCGGTACCGGCAAAGGCCCGGCCGCCGGGCTGGGCGAGGTGGCCGTGGGCGGCGGCGCACTGGCATCGGCCGGGGGCAGCGGCGCGGGGGCCACGCCGGGCTTCTTGTCCAGCCCCAGCAGCGCCGTCTGCCGCTGCAGCGCGGCCTCGGCCAGAAACTGGGCCACGGGGGGCAAGGCGCTGCGCGAAGGGTCGATGGGGAGGGCCATACAGGGCAAGCGGGAGGATGCCGGATTCTGTCGCCATTCCCTGCGCATGACCAGTCCTGGAGCCTGTGCAGCGCTTGCACTGCATGTAGGCTGCAATTGCTATCATTTACATAGCTTATAAGGCATATCCATAGCGCGCAGAGGCCGTTTTTGACTCAAAATCCGGGCACCCCTCACGCCCGCTCCGCCCGCCATGGCCTCAGAACCTGTTCCCGCCCCCTCCCGCAGCGCCCTGCCCCCGCCCCACCGGTGGGTGGCCAGCGCCCTGCTGTGTGCGGTGCTGGGCTATCTGCTGCTGGCCGCCTGGTTGTTTGCACCGGGCTGGGAGCGCGCCTTTCGCTCCGACCATTCGCCTGCAGCCTGGCTCTCCAGCGCCTTGCTGCTGGCGCTGTGCACCACCGCGCTGCGCCTCACGGCCGAGCGCTGCCTGCCCTGGCGACTGGGCGCGTGCCTGGCGCTGGCGTTTGCAGTGCTCGCGGTGGATGAACAGTTCATGCTGCACGAGCTGTGGAAGTTCCGCTGCCACGAATGGACAGATGCCTGCCGCTGGGGCCCCGTGCGCGAGGCGCCGATGCTGGCAGTGGCCGTGGTGGGTGGGGCCATGCTGGTGTGGCTGCACCAGGCCCTGGGCCACCGCAGCACCCGCTGCCTGCTGTGGGCCGGGTTTGCCGTGGGTCTGGCGGCGATTGCCGTGGACCAGTGGCCCGCGCTGCAGCCCCACGGGCCCTGGCTGCCAGCGCTGCCGCAGTGGCTGGCGGTGTTGGAAGAAGCGCTGGAGGTGCTGGCCGAGGCGCTGGTGCTGGCAGCGTTGCTGCGGCAGCCGGGGGCACGGTGAAGCGCGGGCGCGTACTGCGGATTTGCATTCGACCGCAAAACCAGGCGGTAAGCCGCAGACCGTGCTGCAGCACGGCAAGCCAAACCAACGACGTGATGCGGTTGAAGGCGAAGCCGTATCACTCCCCCGTGCGCCGCCACACCAGCCCCAGCGCCCTGACTTTTTGCCAGGCGCTGGCGCGCTCGTCCGAGAGCACGTCCAGAAAGTCCGACAGACGCTTGGACTTGACCATGGTGTAGACCGTGAGCGCGGTGGTGAACACAAACACCAGCGCAAAGATGCCCAGCTTCTGCCCCACCGGCGCATCGGCCTCGGCCAGCAGGTTCATGCCCAGAAAGCCCGTGGTCACGGTGCCGATCAGGCCAAAGATGGTCACCACCGTCAGCCGCACCACGGTGTTGGCCTGGCGGCGCAGGCTGTCGGCGTCCAGGTACTGGTTCATCTCGCCGATGCGCTCCTTGACCTCGGTGTAGAGCGGGTCGAGCCCCAAGTGGCTGGAGCACATGCGGAACAGCGCGCGCACCTGGGCCTGCTCGGACACCTCATGGAACCAGTACCGGTGCGTGAAGCGCAGAAAACTCGCAAAGCTGTCGCGGATGGTGCGCTTGAAGCGGCGCACGCTGGCAGCGTCGGCAATGTCCAGGTTTTTCAGGGCCTCGGCCAGCCTGTCCGAGAACATCAGCAGCGCCGCTTTCTGGAAATGCGCAATCAGGAACAGCAAAAAATGCTGGTGCCGGAACTGCGCGAGCACACCCCGGTCGCGGCAGACAAAAAACGGGCTGTTGGCGTCGCCCAGCACCAGCAGTGAATGGCCGCTGCACAGATAGCGCGTGTAGGGGGCGGCGCCGCTGCTGCTCCAGAAGCGGTCGTAGCAGAACCGCTGTTCAAAGTCGGCCAGGTGATCTTCGGCATAGGGCAGGCAGGGGTCGTCGCCCGGCCGGGCCGCGCCGGTCACCAGCCCCAGGCGCACAAAGTCGCTGCGGCTCAAGGCGCGCGGGTCGTCCAGCGCCAGAAACGCCAGTTGCGGCATGCGGTAGTACTCGATCTGCCGGTAGCGCAGGGGGCCGCTGCGCTCGGAATGATCGCTCACCAGCGGCTCCAGCAGCCACGCCCAGTGGGCCGCGATGCGCGGGGCGCGGTGGCTGCTGACATGGGCCATGAAGAGGTCGCGCTGGTTGGCGTCGGACTGGGCCAGCACCTGCCCGGCGGCGTCCAGCCACTCGGCGCTGAACAGGCAGTGCTGGGCGTGGCCGTCCGCGTCCCAGCCGGCGGGGTAGCCCCGGCCAAAGCGGTACAGCAGCTCCTGCGCCTGGGGCAGCGCCAGGTCGCGGGCGCTGACCTCGACATTCAGCAGCACCAGGTCCAGGTCAAGAAAAAAGTACAGGTCCACATGGACGATATCGAGCGTGATCGGCGCCGCGCCGGGGTGCAGCACCGCCCGCACGGCGCTGACATCGCTGCGCCGGAACACCCGCATCGGCGAGCCCGTGGCGCTGCCACCTTTCTGGCTGCGCCCCTCGCCGTACAGGAAGCGCTGCACATAGGGCAGAAAGGTCACGAACTCGTTGTAATGCCGCTCGTGAAACCGCTGGCTGTCGCCCGTGAATTCATCCACCACCTCGCGCCAGGGCGAGGCCTCGCCCATGTCCGCCAGCACCTCCCAGGGCTTGGCGTGCCGCCCCTCGGAGCCCCGCACCGGCATCAGGCGCAGCGGCCACAACAAAACCTGGCGCAACTCCCGCACGCAGGGGGGATGGGACTCAACGGACATGGGCGGGCCTTTCGTGGGGGTCGGGGCTGCGTGCCAGGCGCTGGCTGGCAAACCCCATGGGCGATCTCCGAAACGATGCTACCCAAAACCACCGGGGGCGGGGGACCTGCTCGGGCCGTTGGCAGGTTGCAGGCCACAGCGCCCCTCCTCAGGGGCCGCTCAGGTGCACTCCTGATCCACCCAATGCCCGGCCCGGAACCACTGGCCGTTGATGTTGAGGTACCAGCGCCATTCAAAGATGGGCTCAAAACTCATGCCACCGGGCGAAGGCGTGTCGATGCGCAGGATGTCGGCCACGCCATCGCGGTCCAGGTCGATCTCGTGCACCAGCACGGCGGTGTTCTTGCGCTGGGGCTTGTCCCGGATGGGCGGGTCGGCGGGCTGCATCCAGCTGGTGGCGTAGCGCCGGGTCTTTACCTTCACCGCATCGGGCGGCAGCTTGCCGGGCACCACCAGGCGGGCCAGCACCTCGGCGCTTTCCGGCAGCCGGGCGTAGCCGCGCAAGGGCTGGGCTTCCTCGCCGGGGTCATTGAACCCCCGGCCGGGGTAGTGGCCACCGCAGTAGTGCTCTTCATTGCTGATGTCCCAATAGCGCTGGCGCACGGTGTGCCCCCCCACCAGGCCCTGGTGGGTAATGGCATAGAGGGTCAGCGCAGGGGCAAAGGCCTGGTCGGCAGTGCCCACGTCCCAGAAACCGGTGACGTATTCGATTTCGGGCCCGCTGTGGCGGTTGAACCGGCCCACCGGAGCGCCCGTGGGGATGACGCTGATGCGGGTGCCTGCCACGGCGGCCAGGCCATCGGCGTCGGTCTCGTGCAGCAGGGCCACGCTGGTGTGGCTGCGGAAGTACGACGGGGCAATCGCTGGCAAGTTAGGCTTGGAGGCCAAAGGGGTCACGGCGGGAATGTGGTCCACGGCACGGGTGGCCAGCTTCAGGTCGTCCAGCGGGTTGATGGGGCTGCCCCGGTCGATCTCCTGCTCGGGCCGCAGCACCACGCCAGCGCGCATGAGCTTCTTGGCGGCTTCCCACTCAGCTCGGGTGGGGTACTGCACCGGCATTTCATGCGCGTGGCTCTTGGCCAGCGCGGGCAGTTGCAGGGCCGGCGGACGCGGCAGGGCGTTGCCGTATGCGCGCAGGCGGTTGGGTGACGGAGCGACCCAGAAGGCGCGGGCGGCGTCCTTGCCCGCCTGGGCCAGGGTGAGGGGCTGGTCGGCCAGGAGGTTGCAGGCCACATGGGCTTGCAGGGGCTCGGCCAACGGCGGGCCCAGGCGGGCATCGCCTGCGTAGAGCACGGCACACCAGCCGTCGCGCTCGGTGAGCTGTTGCAGCACGGTGTTGGCAGGCACCTGGGCCACCACGCGCGCCTGTGACTGGGCCGACTCGCGCAGGTTGACCCAGGAGCCCTGCACATAGCGCTGCTTGGCGGGGGCGACGGTGGGGGCCTGGGCGCTGGCACCGCCAGACAAAACCACACCAAGCACAGCAGCCGCAACGACCCGGTGGGGGCTGCATTCAAAAAAAGTTGTCATGCGGGAGCCCCCGGGGTCGTTATCAAAAAATCAGGCGGCCAGCGCAGGCTCTGCCGCCGCCGCAGGCGGCTGCGATTCGATGACGCGTGCCAGCAGCGCGCCGCTGTAGCGTGCAGGCAGCGGGATCCACACCCGCACCGGGCTGCCTTGCGCCACCTGTACGGGTTGGCCTTCCACGTTGCGCATCTCGTGCAGGCGCACGGTGGTGTTGCCGCTGGGGTGCACGACCTCGATCAAGTCGCCCACGGCAAAGTGGTTCTTGGTTTCGACCTGCACCCAGTCGCCTTGCAGGCCCACTCCCGACTGACCTTCAGCTCCCAGCACCTCGCCCACGTACTGGCTGCGCTGGGTTGCCGAGTGGCCGCTGATGTAGTTCTGGTAGTCGTTGCTGGGGCGGCGCTCCAGCAGACCGCCGGTGTAGCCGCGGTTGGACAGGCCTTCCAGCTCGATCAGCAGCTCGGGGTTGAACGGGCGGCCGGCCACGGCATCGTCGATGGCGCGGCGGTACACCTGGGCGGTGCGGGCCACGTAGTACAGGCTCTTGGTGCGGCCTTCGATCTTGAGCGAATCGACACCGATCTGCGTCAGGCGGGCCACGTGCTCCACCGCGCGCAGGTCCTTGCTGTTCATGATGTAGGTGCCGTGCTCGTCCTCCATGATGGGCATGAGCTGACCGGGGCGGCCGGCTTCTTCGATCAGGTAGACCTTGTCGGCCTTGGGGTGGCGCTGGCCGCTGCCGGTGGTGGAGAACGATTGCTCGGCCTTCTGCTGCGCGGCCTCGAAGTTGAAGTCGCCTTCCATCTTCTGCGCAATGGCTTCGCCCGTGGTGGGGTCGATGTCAGCGTCGTGTGTGGCGTAGTTCCAGCGGCAGGCGTTGGTGCAGGTGCCCTGGTTGGGGTCGCGGTGGTTGAAGTAGCCGCTGAGCAGGCAACGGCCCGAGTACGCGATGCACAGCGCGCCGTGCACGAACACTTCCAGCTCCATGTCGGGGCATTCCTGGCGGATTTTTTCGATCTCGTCCAGGGCGAGCTCGCGCGAGAGGATGATGCGCTCCACGCCCATCTTCTGCCAGAACTTCACCGCCGCCCAGTTGGTGGTGTTGGCCTGCACCGAGAGGTGCACCACCTGCTCGGGCCATTTTTCCTTGACCATCATGATCAGGCCCGCGTCGGCCATGATGAGGGCGTCGGGCTTGCAATCGATCACGGGCTCGATGTCGCGCAGGTAGGTGCGGATCTTGTCGTTGTGCGCAATCAGGTTGCTGGTGACGAAGAACTTCTTGCCGCGTGCGTGGGCTTCTGTAATGCCTTGGCGGATCTGCTCCAGCTTGAACTCGTTGTTGCGCGCGCGCAGGGAATAGCGCGGCTGCCCGGCGTACACCGCGTCGGCGCCAAAGTCGTAGGCAGCGCGCATCTTGTCGAGCGAGCCTGCGGGCAGGAGGAGTTCGGGGGCTTTGAGCGTGGTCATGGGGTGGCCCAATCTAAAAAACGTCGGTGTCAGGTCAGCGGGGCATCAGGGGCAGGCCGCCCAGCATGCCCACGGCCTGTGCTGGAAACTCTTCGGCATCAAACGCCTTGTCGCCATCGGCGTCCTGCACGCCGTTGGGCACCAGGCCCTTGAAGTCGAACTGGCGCGTGTCCATGAAGTGCGAGGGCACCAGGTTGCGCAGCGCCACGGCCATGTTCTCGATGCGGCCCGGGTAGAGCTGCTGCCAGTCGCGCAGCATCTGGCCGATCTGCTTGCGCTGCAGGTTCTCCTGGCTGCCGCACAGGGTGCAAGGGATGATGGGGAAGTTGCGAATCTCGGCCCAGCGCGTGAGGTCGTCCTCGGCCACATAGGCCAGCGGGCGGATGATGAGGTGGTCGCCCCGGTCGCTTTGCACTTTGGGTGGCATGCCCTTGAGCTTGCCGCCGAAGAACATGTTCAAAAAGAAGGTCTGCAGCATGTCGTCGCGGTGGTGGCCGAGCGCGATTTTGGTGCAGCCCAGCTCGTCGGCCACGCGGTACAGAATGCCCCGGCGCAGGCGGCTGCACAGGCTGCACATGGTCTTGCCCTCGGGGATGTGCTCCTTGACGACGCTGTAGGTGTCCTGCGTTTCGATGTGGAAGGGCACACCCACCTGGGTCAGGTATTCAGGCAGCACATGGGCCGGAAAGCCGGGCTGCTTCTGGTCCAGATTGACGGCGATCAGCTCGAACCGATTGCCGTTGCGCTGCTGCAGCAAACGCAGCACGTCCAGCATGGCGTAGCTGTCCTTGCCGCCCGACAAGCACACCATCACCTTGTCGCCGTCTTCGATGAGGCCAAAGTCGCCAATGGCCTGGGCCACTTGGCGCACCAGGCGCTTTTCGAGCTTGAGCGCGGCGTGGGCGGCGGCTTTCTCGGCAGCCTCCGCAGAGGGGGTGTCGGGCAAGGTGGCGATAACGGACATGGCAAACAGACCGGGGCTGACAGAGGGTACGGAAAAGACTTCAGCGGAAAGGCGCAAGGGTGCCGCAGCTTCCGGCGGCACGCAATGCGCTACCGCAGGGCGGTGGCGCATTAATTGCTACATATTTAGTAGCTACAAGCGCTTGATGGTCGCGCGCAAGCGGCCAATTTTTCTCAAATTTTCAGGCTTCTCCAGGGTAAAACATCTTGCGCGTGGGCACATCGGCCACCGCCTTGGCAATGGCGCCGATATGGTCCGGCGTGGTGCCGCAGCAGCCGCCCAGGATGTTGACCAGCCCCTCGGCCGCGAACTCGTGCACCAGGCGGCTGGTGATCTCGGGCGTTTCGTCAAAGCCGGTGTCGCTCATCGGATTAGGCAGCCCGGCGTTGGGGTAGCAGCTGATGAAGGTGTCCTCGGCCACGCGGTTCAGCTCCTGGATGTAGGGGCGCATCAGCGTGGCGCCCAGGGCACAGTTCAGGCCGATGGCCAACGGGCGCGAATGGCGCACGCTGTGCCAGAAGGCCGTGACGGTCTGGCCCGACAGGATGCGGCCCGAGGCGTCGGTGACGGTGCCGCTGATGATGAGGGGCAGGCGCTGGCCGCTGTTCTCAAAATACTCGTCGATGGCGAACAGCGCAGCCTTGGCGTTCAGGGTGTCGAAGATGGTCTCGACCAGCAGCACGTCGGCGCCGCCTTCGACCAGCGCCTCAGTCTGCTCGTAGTAGGCAGCGCGCAGGGTTTCGAAGTCGATGTTGCGCGCGCCGGGGTCATTCACATCGGGGCTGATACTGGCCGTCTTGGGCGTGGGGCCCAGGGCGCCCGCCACAAAGCGGGGCTTGTCGGGCGTCGAATACTTGTCGCAGGCAGCGCGCGCCAGCTGGGCAGAGCGCAGGTTCATCTCGCGCGCCAGCTCGGCCATGTGGTAGTCCTCCTGCGCCACGGTGGTTGCGCCGAAGGTGTTGGTCTCGATGAGGTCGGCCCCGGCCGCCAGGTACCGCTCGTGGATGTCGCGGATCACGTCGGGCCGGGTGATGCTGAGCAGCTCGTTGTTGCCCTTCACGTCGTACGCAAAGTCCTTGAACCGGTCGCCCGCGCCATCGGGCCCGGTGTAGCCCTCGCCCCGGTACTGCGCCTCGCCCAGCTTGAAGCGCTGGATCATGGTGCCCATGGCGCCGTCGAGGATGACGATGCGTTGGGCGAGGATGTCGGGCAGTTGCGCGGCGCGCGTGTAGGCAGGCGTTTTCATCCCCCGATTGTAGAAACCCGCTCAGCAGCCGGGCTCGCCAGGGGTTTCGGCGCCTTCGGCACAACCTCGCCACAAACCAGGGTGTAACGTTGCTTGGCCAGCCGCGTGGCCCCCAGCCGGTCATAAAAGCGGATCGCGCCTTCGTTCCACACGGGGGTTTGCCACTGCAGCTGCGCGCAGCCCAGAGAGCGCGCGCGGCACACGGCAGCGTCCAGCAATGCGCGGCCCAGCCCCAGGCCCCGTGCCGGCGGGTCCAGGTACAGGCAGTCCAGGTGCAGAAAGGGCTGCGCCGCCAGGGTGGCGTAGTCCAGGGTGGCACTGGCGTAGCCCACGGCGCACCCATGGAGAAAACCCAGCCAGGCGTTCAGCCGCCCGGCTTCGAGCCCGTGCGCAAGCCGCTCGGCGTGGCCGTCGGCGCAGTGCGGAATCTGCTCGTAGGCCGCATGCGCAGCGCACAGGCGGGCCAGCACTTCGGCATCGGCCGCCAGCGCGGGGCGCAGGGCCCAGCCCGCAGGGGGCGGGCTGGTAGCCGTGGCGGTCAACATGCGCACTCGATGGCGGGCCGGGCGGCGGGCATGGTGCCGCGTTCGGGGCCGGTGGCCACGGGCTGGCCATCGCGGATCCAGAAGTCCAGGCCGCCCAGCATCTCCTTGACCGTGAAGCCCAGGCGCGCGAGCTTGTAGGCGCCCTTGGTCGAGCCGTTGCAGCCGATGCCGTCGCAATAGGTCACGTAGACCTTGCTGCGGTCCAGGTGGGCCGTGCTGTCCGCGTCCATGGTGCGGTGGGGAAAACTCACGGCGCCAGGCACATGGCCTTGTTCGTAGTGCGCGGGCGAGCGGGTGTCGATCACCACGATGGCATCGATGCCGTTGCGCAGGTCTTCGGCTACATCCCAGGCATCGGCATGAAAGCTGAGCTTGGCGGCCATGTAGTCGCACGACTGCGCGGGGGTGGGGGCGGGAAAGGCCAGAACGCTGGAGGCGGGGGCGGGATGGGTCATGGGGCTCCTTGAGTGATGCAGTGGTGATGTACCGATGGCTGCCAGTGTGCGCTGCTTTGGCCTTATAAATGAGGCCAATTTATCGATGAACATAAGACCAATCTGTTTCCATGGCCACGATCAAACCCCGTCTTTTGTTGGCGCTGATGGAAAACCAGGCCGACGGCGGGCGGCGGGCACGCCTGTGCGCCGCCCTGCGCGAGGCAGTGCGCAGCGGCCAGGCCGTGCTGGGCGAGCGGCTGCCGTCCAGCCGCCACCTCGCACAGGACTTGGGCCTGTCGCGCGTGACGGTGGAGGCCGCCTATGCCCAGCTGGAAACCGAGGGCTACCTGCGCCGCCAGGTGGGCCAGGGCAGTTTTGTGGCCATCGACATGGAGGCCGCTGCGCCGCGCCAGGCCAGTGGCGCCCTCCGCCCGGCGGGCGCTGCGGGCGCGCTGCGGCTGTCGGCCCGGGGCCAGCGCATGGTGGACACCGGGGGCTGCCACGAGCCCGAGCGTCCGCGCGCCTTTGTGGCAGGCAGCCCGGACCTGCAGGCCTTTCCCACAGGCCTGTGGCGCCAGTTGCTGCAGCGACGGCTGCGGCAGGACGCGGCGGCGTTGATGTTCTATGGCGACCCCCAGGGCCTGCCCGCGCTGCGCGAGGCCATTGCGCGCTACCTCGGCCAGTCGCGCGGGGTGCGTTGCCACGCGGGGCAGGTGCTGGTGCTCACGAGTTCGCAGCAGGCGCTGCAGCTGCTGTCGGCCACGCTGCTGGACGACGGCGATGCGGTGTGGATGGAAGACCCGGGCTACGCGGGCGCCCGCACGGCCTTCAGCGCCAGCGGGGCCCGCCTGGTGGACATGCCCCTGGACGGCGAAGGCGCCACGCTGGACCCGGCGCGCCCTGCCCCCCGGCTGATCTACCTCACGCCCTCGCACCAGTTCCCCACGGGCCAGGCCATGTCGCTGGCGCGGCGGCTGGCCTTCATCGCCCACGCCCGGGCCACCGGGGCCTGGCTGGTCGAGGATGACTACGACAGCGAATTTCTGTACGACCACCAACCCACCCCGGCGCTGCAGGGGCTGGACGACCAAGGCCAGGTGGTCTACATCGGCACCTTCTCCAAATCACTGTTTCCGTCGGTGCGGCTGGCCTACATGGTGCTGCCCGAGGCGCTGGTCGCCCCGCTGGTGACGGCGCGCACCATCTACGATGGCCACCCCGCGCAGCCCATGCAGGCGGTGGCGGCAGATTTCATGAACCAGGGCCACTTTGCGGCCCACCTGCGGCTGATGCGGCAGCTTTACCGCAGCCGCCGCGACGTGCTGCTGCAGGCGCTGCACAGCCACCTGCCCTGGGCCACCCCTATGGACAGCCGGGGCGGCCTGCAGATGGCCGTGCGCCTTCCCGAAGGAAGCGAGCAGGCGTACACCCGCCAGGCGGCAGCCCTGGGCATTGCCACCCCCAGCCTGAGCGCGCTGTACCACACGGCGCCTGCCATCGCAGGCTGGCGTCTGGGCTTTGCGGCCCTCCCGCCCGAAGCCATTGATGCGGCAGCGCGTGCGCTGGAGCGCATCGGCGCTCATGGACAATACCGGGGATGAATGTGATCGAAATTTCTGCCCCGGGCGAGACACTGTCGGCCTGCTCCGCCGTTCTGCACGAAGTTTTCGGTTACAAGGCCTTCCGGGGTGCGCAGGCAGAGATCGTCACGCATGTGAGCAATGGCGGCGACGCACTGGTGCTGATGCCCACCGGCGGCGGCAAGAGCCTGTGCTACCAGGTGCCCGCCATCGTGCGCCAGCAGCAGGGACGCGGGGTGAGCATCGTGATCTCGCCGCTGATCGCGCTGATGCACGACCAGGTGGGCGCACTGCACGAGGCGGGGGTGGAGGCGGCGTTCCTCAACTCC
Source organism: Acidovorax kalamii (assembly GCF_002245625.1). Lineage (GTDB taxonomy): Bacteria > Pseudomonadota > Gammaproteobacteria > Burkholderiales > Burkholderiaceae_C > Acidovorax > Acidovorax kalamii. Next base: position 365,872 of record NZ_NOIG01000008.1, on the reverse strand, counting down.
ACACTGAGCTACGACGAGGCGCAGGACGTGGAGTTTCGCCTGCAGACGGGCGAGATCACGCTGCTGTATGCCGCGCCCGAGCGGCTGAACACGCCACGTTTCCTCGGCCTGCTCGACAGCCTGTACGAGGGCGGCCACCTGAGCCTGTTTGCGATTGACGAGGCGCATTGCGTGAGCCAGTGGGGCCACGACTTCCGCCCCGAGTACCGGGCGCTCACGCTGCTGCACGAGCGCTACCCGCAGGTGCCGCGCATCGCACTCACGGCCACGGCCGATGCGCTCACGCGCGAGGACATCGTCGAGCGGCTGCAGCTGCAGGACGCTCGCCTGTTCGTCAGCAGCTTTGACCGGCCCAACATCCGCTACACGATTGTCGAGAAGAAGGACGCCACCACCCAGCTGCTGCGCTTCATCGAGCGCGAGCATGCAGGCGAGGCAGGCGTGGTGTATTGCCAGTCGCGCAAGCGGGTGGAAGAGCTGGCCGCCACGCTGTGCGACGCGGGCCTCACGGCCCTGCCCTACCACGCAGGGCTGGACACCAAGGTGCGCCAGAAGAACCAGGACCGCTTTCTGCGCGAGGAAGGCATCGTGATGGTGGCCACCATTGCGTTCGGCATGGGCATCGACAAGCCCGACGTGCGCTTTGTGGCGCATGTGGACATGCCCAAGAACATCGAGGGCTACTACCAGGAGACCGGCCGCGCAGGCCGCGACGGGCTGAATGCCGACGCCTGGATGGCCTATGGCCTGAACGACGTGGTCAACCAGCGCCGCATGATCGACGAAAGCCCGGCGGGCGAGGAGTTCAAGCAGGCGCTGCGCGGCAAGCTCGACGCTCTGCTGGCGCTGGCCGAGGCCACCGACTGCCGCCGGGTGCGGCTGCTGGCCTACTTTGGCGAGCAGTCCACGCCGTGCGGCAACTGCGACAACTGCCTGAACCCACCGGCGGTATGGGACGGCACGGACGCCGCACGCAAGCTGCTGTCCACCATCTACCGCGTGCACGCGGCCAGCGGGCTGACCTTTGGCACAGGCCACATCATGGACATCGTGCGCGGCAAGGACACCGAGAAAGTCCAGCAGTTCGGGCACGACAAGCTCTCGACCTTTGGCGTGGGCAAGGAGTATTCCGAAGCGCAGCTGCGCGGCGTGCTGCGCCAGCTGCTGGCCACGGGCGCCGTGGGCCTGCGCAAGGTGATGCTGGAGAGCGGCCACAGTTTTGACACCCTGAGCCTCACCGAAGGCTCGCGCGCCGTGCTCAAGGGCGAGGTGCCGGTGCAGCTGCGCGAATCCACCGCCGCCGCACCCGCCAAACGCGCGCGCACCCGCAAGGGCACAGGGAGCGCCCCACCGGCCGCTGCCGCGAATCTGGGCCCGGATGCACAGGTGCGCTTCATCAACCTCAAGTCCTGGCGCGCCGAGGTGGCGCGGGAGCACAACCTGCCCGCGTATGTGATCTTCCACGACGCCACACTGGCCGCCATTGCCGAGCGCAACCCCGCGTCGCTGGACGACCTGCAGGGCATCAGCGGCATGGGGGCGAAGAAACTGGAGGCGTATGGGGCGGAGGTGCTGCGGGTGGTTGGAAACAACTAGTCAGGGGTGGCCCGCGGACGATCAGTAAATCATCACGACGCCTTGCGAACAAATGCGTTACAAACCTGTTGGCCCGGGATACATTCAACTCGGCATTTCATTTCAACAGTCAGTTCACACATTCATTCAAGAGAGGGTATGTAGATGTTTTTTAAGAAATTGGTGGCTGCAGCACTGCTCACCGGGGCGGGCCTGGCGCAAGCATTCGCACCCCAAGCAGGCACTTGGATCGTGACATCCGAGATGGATGGCAAGCCAGGCCGTGGCTTCGGCATTGATGTACAGAACTCCACGATGGTGATGCAGATGTACGCGTACGAAAGCAGCGGCCAATCCACCTTTTATCTTGCTGTGGGAGAGGTCATTGACAACAAAGTGACTGCATCACTGAACAAATACAACGGAGGTCGCTATTTTGGTAGCGGCGCTCGATCTGGAACTGATGCGGGCAGTGCGGGCAACGTGAGCATTCGTTTTACGTCCGGAACCACCGGATTCATCAAATTCCCCAACGAAGGCGAGATTGCAATTTCTCGTTTCAACTTCGGCTATGGTGCCGTTGCTGAAAGCCTGCGTGGATTCTGGACATTGAATTCGATTGGGTCTGAAGGCCTGCAGTCGGATCTGGTGGAGCTCTCCAGGAACCTGGGCGCCACAGCCAATGGCAATGGCCTGATGGCCAATGCAGGGGAGACCTTTGGCTGTGAACACCAAGTGCGGGGCTCCCTAGCTGGCAACGTGCTGTGCGCCAAAATCAACGGCAGTGGCCAATTGCTGCGCACCTACGTACTGATCTACAGCGTGAATGAAGGTGAAGGGTACTCGCAAGCCTCTGCCACCAGCACCCAGCAGTCCCTGCAAGTGCGACGCATTACGACGCCTAAAGGTGTTGGCACGGGGCTGTTCTACAAGGATGCTGAACAGGGCTCGGGTCCGAGCGCTCTTCGGCAGCAGATCGAACATATCTCCCGTTTCGGTATGACGCAGTAAACGCTCCTGGGGCCCATACCACAGGGCACTACAGGTCCATACCCTGCAGATGTGGGTCGATAGGAACCGCAGACCGCACGGCAGGGTGTGCCACCAAAGCGCGCCATCGGCTGGACGGTACTCTTGACCACCCAGTCCTCGACAGGCCGAGCCGCCAGAAATCGACCGAAAACCCGTAAGTCGTCTTGATCAAAAGCCCGGCATGCCATGCCGCGCTGCACCCATGCGCCACTCCACCTTCAAGCAGATGGCGCAATGGCTGAATTGCTTTGGCGCTGCTGCCGGGGTACCCAGCGTCGCATCGCGCCGATTCTTCCCACTTCTGACGCCCAGCCGTGCCCATCAAGCAGAGGTAGCAGGGCCATAGAGCGTGCCGGGCACATGCCCCTGTGTGCAGGCCTGCTGCAACGCCCATAGCATGGACTTCGGCTTGCGCGATGCACACGCCTGCTTCTAGGGTGGGCTCAGGCTGGAAAACACCACGCCGTCGGGCAAACCCCGGCAGCTTTGCAGGAGGCCAACGCACAAACCCAGGGCAACTGGCGGAGGCACGGCGGCGTCCAGCAGATCACCTCGGCGTTGTTACGGCAGTCAAAGTTTTCGAGAAACACAGCTTCCGTTGTGCTTGTCCTGCTTGCAAGTGCTGAAGCTGGCCATGGGGTGGTGGTACCCCGTCACGCGGGCAAGGCCTCGCAGGGCTGGCGCTCGTCACCGTTGAGCTGACGGCGGTTAGGGCAGAATCTTCTGCAGGGAAAGAGTGACTCAGGGCACGCACTTTGAGTCTGAACACTATGGTTTTATAGCTATCAGTGCCTATTGGATATGGTGACGGCCTTCCTGATTCCAATAGTCCGCAGTAAAGCCAACCGGTGCCAGTCCACGCCCCCTGTGCAACCCTGTGGCGGCCCTATGCAGCCGTGCGCCACAATGGCGCCATGCTGACCCTTCAAGACATCCGCGACGCCGCCACCCGCCTACAAGGCCAGGTGCTGGACACCCCCTGTGTCGAATCCAAGACACTCTCGCAGATCGTGGGCGCGCAGGTGTTCCTCAAGTTCGAGAACCTGCAGTTCACCGCTTCGTTCAAGGAACGTGGCGCCTGCAACCGGCTCACGCTGCTGTCCGAGGACGAACGCGCCCGGGGCGTGGTGGCCATGAGCGCGGGCAACCATGCGCAGGGCGTGGCCTATCACGCGCAGCGCCTGGGCCTGCGCGCAGTGATCGTGATGCCACGCTTCACGCCCGCCGTGAAGGTGGAGCGCACGCGCGGCTTTGGCGCCGAGGTGGTCCTGCACGGCGACACGCTGGAGGAAGCCCGCGCCCACGCCTACGCGCTGGCCGATGCGCAGGGCCTGACCTTTGTGCACCCCTACGACGACGAGGGCGTGGCCGCAGGCCAGGGCACGCTGGGCCTGGAGATGCTGCAGGCCGTGCCCGACCTGGACACGCTGGTGATCGCCGTGGGCGGCGGCGGGCTGATCTCGGGCGTGGCTACGGCCGCCAAGGCCATCAAGCCCGGCATCGAGATTGTGGGCGTGCAGACCGCGCGCTTCCCGGCCATGGTGAACGCGGTCAAGGGCACGCACCACCCGCAGGGCACCTCGACCATTGCCGAAGGCATTGCCGTGGGCACGCCGGGCAAGATCACGCAGGAGATCGTCAAGCGCCTGGTGGACGACCTGGTGCTGGTGGACGAAGGCGACATCGAGCAGGCCGTGCTGATGCTGCTGGAGATTGAAAAGACGCTGGTCGAAGGCGCAGGGGCTGCTGGCCTGGCGGCGCTGGTGCGCTACCCCGAGCGCTTCCGGGGCAAGCGCGTGGGCCTGGTGCTGTGTGGCGGCAACATCGACCCGCTGCTGCTGGCAGCCATCATCGAGCGCGGCATGGTGCGGTCTGGCCGCCTCGCACGCATCAAGGTCAGCGCGCGCGACGTGCCGGGGGTGCTGGCGCGCATCACAGCCACCGTGGCCGACGCGGGCGCCAACATCGGCGAGGTGCACCACCAGCGCGCATTCACCATGCTAGCCGCGCAGAACGTCGAGATCGAGCTGGTGCTGCAAACCCGCAGCAAGGCCCATGTGGACGAGGTGCTGGAGCGGCTGCGCACGGCGGGCATGGAAGCCGCGCTGATGTGACCCCTATGGCCTGCTGGCCGCCCTGGCATGCAGGCGGCTAGAATTGCGCAAGTTTTCAGCATCTGGAGCCCCACCATGTCCGACCACAACACTTCTCACGCCCCTCAGACCGCAGCGCACGATCCCGTGGAAAACGTTGTGCCCATGATGCCCCTGGTGCTCCCCGTGGTCGGTGGCGTGCTGATTTTCCTGCTGGCCTTCATCGCCGTGTTCATGGCCTGATCCGCACGCAAGGCTGCCAAACGCCCCGCGCTGCGGGGCTTTTTTTTGCCCCCGCCTTCCCCGTTCCCCCTTAGACCAGGAGCCCCCCCATGCGACCCGGACACGCACTTGTTCTTTTTTCTGGAGGCCAGGACTCCACCACCTGCCTGGCCTGGGCGCTGGAAAACTTCACCCATGTGGAAACCATCGGCTTCGACTACGGCCAGCGCCACCACATCGAACTGCAGGCGCGGCAGACGGTGCTGACATCGCTGCGCGCGCGGTTTCCACAGTGGAACGCCCGGCTGGGCGACGACCACATGCTGGATCTGGCGGTGCTGGGCCACATCAGCGACACCGCGCTGACCAGCGACGCCGAGATCCAGATGACCGCCGCCGGCCTGCCCAACACCTTTGTGCCGGGGCGCAACCTGCTGTTCTTCCAGCTGGCGGCGGCCGTGGGCTACCGGCGGGGTCTGCACACCCTCGTGGGCGGCATGTGCGAGACCGACTTTTCGGGCTACCCCGATTGCCGCGACGACACGCTCAAGGCCCTGCAAGTGGCCGTGTCCCTGGGCATGGGACAGCGCTTCACCTTCGATACCCCGCTGATGTGGCTGGACAAGGCCGAGACCTGGGAACTGGCCCGGGCCCTCGGTGGGCAGGCACTGGTCGATCTGATCGTGAACGACTCGCACACCTGCTACCACGGCGTGCGCGACACGCTGCATGCCTGGGGTTATGGCTGCGGCACCTGCCCGGCCTGCGCGCTGCGCAAAAGCGGCTATGAGCGCTGGAAAGGCAGCCCGACCAGCCCGTGAGGGAGGAAATCCACAACGCATAACCCCATGTTTTTTTTGCATGGTTTTGACCCCTGTCTGACAGACAAACGGGCGGCAGATTCATAAAATTGACATCCCAGCCGACCCGCGGATTCCGTGGAATAGCCTCCACACCGTGGGGCTGACACACGCTCCCGCCCGCCGACTGAGCACGAAAGCCGTTTTTTCAAAGGCAGCGCTCAGCACCGCAACTGCGCCAGGCCTTGCCGCGTCCCGCCCGGTCCGCTTCCTTTGAAAAAACTGTTTTTCAACTTAGGAAGCTCCCCCGATGAACGCACCCACCATGCAGGGCCTGAATCTCAACGCCCCGTCCTACGTCAAAAACGCCCGGCTGCTCGCCTGGGTGGCCGATATGGCCGCCCTGTGCAAGCCCGAGAGCATCTACTGGTGCGACGGCACGAAGGAAGAGTACGACCGCCTGTGCCAGCAGCTGGTCGATGCTGGCACCTTCAAGAAGCTCAACCCCGCCAAGCGCCCGGGCAGCTTCCTGGCCTGGTCTGACCCATCGGACGTGGCGCGCGTGGAAGACCGCACCTACATCTGCTCGGCCGCCAAGGAAGACGCCGGCCCCACCAACAACTGGATGGCCCCCGCCGAGATGCGCGCCACGCTGCAGCCCCTGTTTGACGGCTGCATGAAGGGCCGCACCATGTACGTGGTGCCCTTCAGCATGGGCCCGCTGGGCAGCCACATTGCCCACATCGGCGTGGAACTGACCGACAGCGCCTATGTGGCCGTGAACCAGCGCCTGATGACCCGCATGGGCAAGGCCGTGTACGACGTGCTGGGCGTGGAAGGCGAGTTCGTGCCCTGCATGCACACCGTGGGCGCGCCGCTGGCTGAAGGCGAAAAGGACACCACCAGCTGGCCTTGCAACCCCAAGGTCAAGTACATCGTCCATTACCCCGAAACGCGCGAAATCTGGTCGTATGGCTCGGGCTACGGCGGCAACGCGCTGCTGGGCAAGAAGTGCCTCGCACTGCGCATCGCGTCCACCATGGGCCGCGACCAGGGCTGGCTGGCCGAACACATGCTTATCCTGGGCGTGACCAACCCCGAAGGCAAGAAGTACCACGTGGCAGCGGCCTTCCCCAGCGCCTGCGGCAAGACCAACTTCTCGATGCTGGTGCCGCCCGAGGCGGGCTTTGCGGGCTGGAAGGTCACCACCATCGGTGACGACATCGCCTGGATCAAGCCCAATGCCGACGGCAAGATGTACGCCATCAACCCCGAGGCCGGCTACTTCGGCGTGGCCCCCGGCACCAACATGCACACCAACCCCAACTGCATGCGCAGCCTGGACAAGGACGTGATCTTCACCAATGTGGCCCTGACGGACGACGGCGACGTGTGGTGGGAAGGCATGGAAAAGGACACCGGCAAGCTGCCGGACCACCTGATCGACTGGCAAGGCAAGGACTGGACGCCCCAGATCGCCAAGGAAACCGGCGCCAAGGCGGCCCACCCCAACTCGCGCTTCACCGTGGCTGCCACCAACAACCCTGCCCTCGATGCACAGTGGGACGACGCCAACGGCGTGGCCATCGATGCCTTCATCTTCGGCGGCCGCCGCTCCACCACCGTGCCGCTGGTGACCGAAGCCCGCACCTGGACCGAAGGCGTGTACATGGCCGCCACCATGGGTTCCGAAACCACCGCCGCCGCTTTTGGCGCCCAGGGCGTGGTGCGCCGCGACCCGTTCGCCATGCTGCCTTTCTGCGGCTACAACATGAGCGACTACTTCCAGCATTGGCTGAACATGGAAGGCAAGATTGCCGCCACTGGCAAGGCGCTGCCCAAGGTGTTCTGCGTGAACTGGTTCCGCAAGGACGAGGCGGGCAAGTTTGTCTGGCCCGGTTATGGCGACAACATGCGTGTGCTCAAGTGGATGATCGACCGCATCGAAGGCCAGGCCCAGGGCCAGGAAACCATGTTTGGTGTGGCCCCTCAGTACGCCGAAATCAACTGGACGGGCCTGGACTTCAGCGCCCAGAAGTTCGACGCCGTGACCAGCATCGACAAGGCCGCCTGGGCCGAGGAGTTCAAGCTGCACGATGCGCACTTCCAGCAGCTGGCGTACCACCTGCCCCAAGCCCTGCTGGACACCAAGGCCGCTCTGGAAAAGCGCCTGGCAGCCTGATATTGCTGTACTAGTACCTAAGAAGCTTTCCCTTCAAAGTCGCTCTGCTTTCTGGCAGAGCGGCTTTTTTTGCGCCTGGCTTGCGGGGCACGACAAGCCCCAGTCGCCAGGAAAAAGGCATAAAAAAAGCCGTGGCAGGCCACGGCTTTCAATGAATTGCTTCCTCGCCGCCCACCAGTGCGGCGGGTTCGGTGGTCAGTAGTACTTGCGGATGTCTTCCACCGTGGGGATGCCCATCGCGTGGTTCAGTTCGGCCATGATGCGGGGGTCCTTCATGGCGACTTGCCAGGTGCGCTCGTCTTCGGCGGCGCGGCGGCGGCTCTCGGCCCATGCCTGCACACCAGCGCGCAGGGCAACGCCGGCGCGGCGTGCGGGGGCGGTGAGCAGGGCCAAGGCGGCAAACGCCACCAGCCACAGCACCATCCAGGCGGCCAGCAGGTGGCCTTCGCTCCAGGTGTCGATCACCTGGTTGGCCACCACCAGCAGTGCGGACACCACGGCCGCGAGCAGGAGGGAGGCAGCGCCGCGGGCGCCATCAAAGCGGGCAGCAGCGCCCTTCAGGGCTGCAGCGGCGTTTTCGGCGCGGACAACGCCGGGGTGTTCAGTGGGGTATTCAACGTGTGCAAAGGCGGTCATTTCGGTTTCCCTTTTCTAACGCTTGTGGCGAGATTGCCGGGCGATGGGGTGATATTAGGGTTTACCCTTTGCATGTTCAAGTTTATATTTTGAATCATAGATATTCACAATGGTGATGACTAACCATGACGCCCCTGAACTTCTGCACCCTGGACCTGAACCTGCTGCGCGTTTTCGACGAGGTGATGGCGGAGCGCAGCCTCACGCGCGCGGCACACAAGCTCTCAATCACCCAGCCCGCCGTAAGCAACGCCATGCGGCGCCTGCGCGAGGTGCTGGGGGATGAGCTGCTGGTGCGCAGCGGCCAGGGGGTGGAGCCCACCCCCCGGGCGTTGGCGCTGTGGCCGCCAGTGCGCGAGGCCCTGGCCCATCTGCAGGAGTCCCTGGCACCAGGCCTTTTCGACCCGGCCACCGCCGAATCCACCTTTGTGCTGGCCATGGCCGATGCCACGGCCGCCACGCTGGTGCCTGCCCTGGTCGAGATCATTGAGCGCGAAGCGCCCGGCATTGCCATCCGCGTGCTGCCACTGACCACGCGCGACCCGCGCCGCCTGCTGGACGAAGAAGCCGCCGACATGGCCGTGGGCTACTTCCCGGCTGCACTGGCCGACCTGACGGCCCGCGCCCAGTCGGGCGGCGTGGTGGCGTTTGAAAGCCGCCGCCTCTACGACGGCGAATATGTGTGCGTGATGCGCCAGGGCCATCCGCTGGCGGATGCCCCCCTGACGCTGGACGCCTACTGCCAGGCGCGCCACATGCTGGTCAGCTTCTCGGGCCGACCCTTTGGTTTCATTGACGAGGCCCTCGCCTCGCTGGGGCGTGAGCGCAAGGTGGTGATCACCGTGAACCAGTTCTTCACAGCGGGGCGGGTGGTGTCGGGCTCGGATCTGCTCACCGTGCTGCCACGCCACTTTGTGCCCGTGACCGGCATTGCCGACAAGCTGGTGCAAAGGGCTTTGCCGCTGGATGTGCCCCCGGTGCACGTGGACGCACTGTGGCGGCGCCGGGGCCCGCAGCAGGCGGCCATGACCTGGCTGCTGCATGCACTGGCGCGCTCTGCGCGGCGCACTTTCCCGGAACAGGAGAGCCCGTAGACTGTGTGCTGCATGAACATCCAGCTCCTGTCCGACCTCCACCTGGAGGCCCATCCCCACTTTGTTCCCGAACCCGCCCCCGGTGCCGACGTGCTGGTGCTGGCGGGGGATGTGGGCTCCTACCAGCCCGGCTCGCAGTTGGCCGACGACGACTTTGGCCTGGCGCGCTTTTCGCCGCTGCCCCAGAACGCGGGCTGGCCCACGCCCGTGCTGTTTGTGCCCGGCAACCACGAATACGACGCGCAGGACTTCGACGCCGCACACTTGCGCCTGCGCCAAACCTGCGACCGCCTGGACATCGTCTGGCTGGAGCGCGAAACCATGGTGCTGCAGGGCGTCCGCTTCGTGGGCACCACGCTCTGGAGCGACTTTGACGCCCTGGCCGACCACGAAGGCAGCACCGACCTGGCCCGGCGGCTGAAGCTGCGCGACAAGGCCTTCCGCGCCGCCAATTTCTACCTGCGCAAGACCGGCGGCACGCGGCATGGCGAGCCGTTCCTGGCCGAACCCCTGCGCGAGCAGGCCCTGGCCTGCCAGGAGTGGCTGGCCGCCGCACTGCAGCAGCCGTTTGATGGGCCGACGGTGGCCGTCACCCACTTTGCGCCCAGCCTGAAAAGTGCCGACCCGCGCTATGGCCTGGTGCCCGGCACGGCAGGCTTCTGCAACGCTCTGGACCACCTGCTGCCCCATGCGCAGCTGTGGCTGCATGGCCACCTGCACGCGCCCAGCGACTACCTCGTGGAAGGCGCGCACGGTGATGGTTCTGCCTGGAAGTGCCGCGTGGTCGCCAACCCGCTGGGCTATGCCCGCAAGGGGGAACAGGCCACCTTCCGGCCTTGCTGGACGGTCACCGTATGATCCAGCGCGCGGTTCTTGTGAATTCGCCACGCGCCGGACAAAAAAGCATGACCCAGGTCAAGACAACAGGCACCTGCGCAGAGTAGTCTGCCTTATCCCTTCTCGGAGAACACCATGAACATCCTGCTTGCTGTCGATGGCAGCGCCTACACCAAGAAAATGCTGGCCTACCTGGCCACCCACGAAGAACTGCTGGGCGGCACCCACACCTACACCGTACTGACCGTGCAGGCCCCGCTGCCCGCCCGCGCCCGCGCGGCCCTGGGCAAGGAAGTGGTGGACGCCTACCACGCCGAAGAGGCCGAAAAAATCCTCGCGCCCGTCTGCAAGTTCCTGGGCCGCCATGGCGTGGATGCCAAGCGCAGCGTCAAGGTGGGCACCGTGGGCGAAACCATTGCCAAGGTGGCCGACACCGGCAAGTTCGATCTGCTGGTCATGGGCTCGCATGGCCATGGCGCCATTGCCACGCTGGTGATGGGCTCGGTCACCACCCAGGTGCTGGCCCACAGCAAGGTGCCTCTTTTGATCGTGCGCTGAGCGACTGGCCGGGCTCCCTCGCCGGGAACTCTCCCGTCCCGCTGCCTCCGCCCTGCCTGCGCAGGGCATTTTTTTGCCCATCCAATACCAATCGGTCCACAAATAACTGATTGGTTTACTTTTGCACCGATTGGTTATAAATTCGCTCCGCGCCCATCCTGGCGTGTCATTTCCATCGATACCGAGAGGAGCGACCCATGAACACCGCATTCAACCGCCGCACCGTGCTGATGGCCGCCGCCCTGGGCGCGGGCACCACCCTGTTGCAAGCCTGTGGGGGCAGCGATGACGAGCCCCAGCGCAACATCGTCGAACTGGCGCAGAACACTCCCGACCTGAGCATCCTGGTCGAGGCCGTCACGGCTGCCGGGCTGGCCAACACCCTGAGCACCGGCATGCTCACCGTGTTTGCCCCCACCAACGCCGCCTTTGCGGCGCTGCTGACCGAGCTGGGCGTGACCAAGGAAGCGCTGCTGGCCAACAAGCCCCTATTGACCGCCGTGCTGACCTACCACGTGCTGGGAAGCAAGGTAATGCGGGCCGATGTGCCGCTGGGCAAGGCGATCACACCGGTGTCAGGCGGCTTCTTCAAGATCGAGTCGAACAACGGCCTCAAGATCACCGACGGCCGCAACCGCATGAGCACCATCACCAGCACCGACATCCAGGCCAGCAACGGCGTGGTGCATCTGGTGGACAAGGTGCTGCTACCCGCCGACAAGGACATCGTCGCCACGGCTTCGGCCCTGCCGGACTTCAGCATCCTGGTCGAGGCCGTGGTGGCTGCAGGGCTGGTGACCACCTTGCAGGGCACCGGCCCGTTCACGGTGTTCGCCCCCACCAATGCCGCCTTTGCCGCCCTGTTGACCGAGCTGGGCGTGAGCAAGGCCGAGCTGCTGGCCAATACCGCGTTGCTGACCAAGGTGCTGACCTACCATGTGGTGCCCGCACGCGTGCTCAAGGCCGAAGTGCCCGTGAACACTGCCATCACCACCGTGCAGGGTCAGACGTTCACCATCAACTCCAACCTCGTGATCACTGACCAAAACATGCGCACCAGCAACATCACGGCCGCCGATGTGTTCACCAGCAATGGCGTGATCCACGTGGTGGACAAGGTGATCCTGCCCAAGTGATCCCCGGGGTTGCCCCCACACGCAAGAAAGCCCGGCATGCCGGGTTTTCTTGTTTGTCAGGTGAGACCAGGAAATGGCCTAACGCGCCGCCAACCCGTCAAAACAGGTACGCACCACCAGGTCCACGATCTCCGCGTCCGAATACTGGCCGCTTTCCTTGAGAAAACTCACCACCGGGTCGCAGGCGCGGGCATAGAGGGTGTACAGCACCACGATGGGCGGCAGGCTGGGGCTAATCCCGCCCTGGGCCTGGGCCTCGGTGATCCATTCGCCGATCTGGTCACTCACGCCCACCAGGCCGTTGAGGTAGTCCTTGTTGGCCATCAGCACCGCGCGCAGCGTGGAGTTGCGGCTGGGCAGCAGTGGCATCTCGTTGGTCAGCAGGCGCTCCAGCGACCAGCGCACCAGGGCGCGCAGCTTGTCCAGGGGCGGCATCTCAGCGGGCAGGCCTGCCAGGTAGGTCTGCACACGCCCCAGGATCTGCACCATGGCGGCGCTGCACAGCTCTTCCTTGCTGCAGAAGTGCTTGTACAGGCTGGCCTTCGCAATGCCCACGGCATTGGCGACATCGTCCATGGTCATGGCGTCAAAGGCCTTTTCGCCCAGCAGACGGCAGGCCGACTGGAGGATGGCCTCCTCGCGCGCCTGGTGCATCTGCTCCTTGAACGAGACTTTGGGGGGCTGGGTTTGCATGGCCTATATTTTATACATTGCGGTAAAAAAATAAATGACTAAGTTGCAATGCAACTACGCCGTTCACGTTTTAACCAGCACAAAGTGTGCCTTCCACCGTGCGCTGAGGGAGTGCACGCAGGTGCGTTCAGGACACGAGCGACTGGGCGGCGGCACCGGTCAGCGCGGCCGACAGCGCATCGAGCAGTTCGGACTCCAGGTTCCAGCAATGCCAGTAGAGCTGGATGGGCAGGGACCGACCGGGCGCCAGGTCCACCATGCTGCCGTCGGCAATCGCGCCCCGCGCCAGCAACTCGGGCACCACGCCCACAGCCCAGCCTGCGGCCACGGCACGCATCTGGGCCTCGGAGCCGGGCACGAACAGGTGGTTGAGCGCCACGCGCTTGAGCCCGAAGGCGCGCGCCACAAACTCGGCCGCCATGTCGTCCTTGCGGTTGAACGACAGGAACGACACGTCGCGGAAGTTGTGCGGCGTGAGCCCTTGCGGCAGATGCTGCTCGGCATAGCTGGCCGAGGCCACGGCCACGTAGTGCATGGCCCCGAGCGGCACCATCTTGCAGCCGCGCAGCGCCTGCTTGAGCGTGGTCACACAGCCCAGCACCTGGCCCGAACGCAACCATTCCTGCGTGAAGTCCTGGTCGTCCACGATGATTTCGAGCGGCAGACGTTCGCGCACCAGGTCGTGCAGCGCGCCCATGGCCCAGGTCGCGATGCTGTCTGCGTTGATGGCAATCGAGATGCGCTCGTCCTCGCGCGTACCGCCAGGCGCGCTGGGCGCCAGCTCCTGCAGATCGCGCTCCAGGTCGGCGCGCAAGAGGCGCATCTGCTTCGTGTGCTTGAGCAAGAGTTGCCCCGCCGACGTGGGCCGCAGTGGCCGGCTGCGCACGATGAGCACCGAGCCCACCTGCGCTTCGAGCGCGCGCAGGCGCTGCGACACGGCCGACTGCGTGACGTTGAGGCGCTGCGCAGCGCGCTCGAAGCCACCCTCTTCAACGATGGCGGCAAGGCATTCCAGGGCGGCGGGGTCGTAGGTGCTCATGGCAAGGGTCTCCAACAAGGCGGTGCCAGAGTGCGCACTTTATTAGGCACTCTGATGTTTTTGGAGTAAGTTTAATTTTGCTTTTAGTTGAATGCAATGTCGCGCACACTGCGCCCCATCGTGTCCCGCACTGGGGCGTGTGGCACGCAAAGGCTCACAAGGCATTCCGCATATGAAAACCATTGTTCTCGGCGCCGGCATCATCGGCATCAGCACGGCGTGGCACCTGCTGGAACGCGGTCACGAAGTCATCGTGATCGACCGCCAGCCCGATGCAGCACTCGAAACCAGTTTTGCCAACGCCGCGCAGATCTCGGTGAGCTACTGCGAGCCCTGGGCCAACCGCGAGGCGCCGCTCAAGGCGCTCAAGTGGATGTTCGACAAGGAGGCGCCACTGCTGTTTCGTCCGCAGATGGACTGGCAGCAATGGCGCTGGGGCCTGCAGTTCCTCGCGCAGTGCAACGACGCGGCGTTCGAGCGCAATGTGGCCCAGATCGTGGCGCTGGGCGCCTACAGCCATGCGGCGCTGAAGGATCTGGTGAGCACCACCGGAATTGAATACAACCGGCTCGAACGCGGCATTGCCCACTTCTACACCGACCAGAAGTCGTTCGACGCCGCAGGCCACGCCGTGGAGCTGATGCGCAAGCATGGCGTGCAGCGCCGCCTGGTGAGCCGCGACGAGCTGCTCAAGATCGAGCCCGCCTTCAAGGCCTACGGCGACAAGATCACTGGCGGCACCTACACCAGCACCGACGAAAGCGGCGATGCCCGTGTCTTCACGCAAGAGCTGGCGCGCCGCTGCGCGGCACGGGGCGCGCAGTTCCTGTACGGCCACGATGTGCTGCGCCTGAACAAGATCGGAAATGCTATTGATTCTGTAGCTGTCATGGCATGCCAGCCGGGCGGTAGAGGCAAAAAAGACTTCATATTGAAGGCCGATGCCGTCGTGGTGGCCTGCGGTTCCTACAGCGCGCCGCTGCTGCGCAGCGTGGGCGTGGATCTGCCCATCTACCCCGGCAAGGGCTACAGCGCGACCTTCCCGCTGCTGCGGCCCGAAGGGGCGCCCATGGTCTCCACCATCGACGACGGCAAGAAGATCGCCATGAGCCGCCTGGGCAACTTCCTGCGCGTGGCGGGCACCATCGAGCTCAACGGCTGGGACCTGACACTCGACAGCTCCCTGGCCCGCGCCCGCTGCCACATGCTTTCGCGCCGCATCGAAGCTATCCTGCCCGGCGTGTGCGACACCCGCACCCCCGAGGAAGGCGGCAACCCCCAGTACTGGACCGGCCTGCGCCCGGCCACGCCCACCAACATCCCGTTCATCGGCCGCACGCGCGTGGGCAAGCTATGGGTGAACGCAGGCCATGGCACGCTGGGCTGGACGCACGGTGCAGGCTCGGGCAAAGCGCTGGCAGAGCTGATCAGCGGCCAGGTGCCAGCAATGAACTTCGGGTTCTGCGGCATGGAACAGGGCCATCGCACCTTGACGGCCAAGGCGGCCTGATCGGCAAACACGCTGCGCCATGGGCGCACGGTTTCACTTCGGAGGCAGGGTGGCCCCCGTCAGCCAGCCACCGGCGCCCTGCACCGGAGGCACCCCCGCCAGCATCACCACCAACGTGGCCGCCAGCAACACCCCCACCACCAGGGCCGCCGCCAGAACCGGGGCGCGCAGCCTGGGGGGCAGGTTCCAGTAGAGCGCACAGCCCACATGGGTGCACAGCGCCAGCACCGCCAGAAAGTAGTAAGGCCCGAAGAACCACTGCCAGGGTGGCCGGTGCATGCCCGCCGCCGCAAACTGCAGGTTGGTATCCACCCCATACAGGCGCGCCACCAGCACCGCCGTCACATGGATCAGCAGGAACAGTGACAGATAGCCCCCCGACACCGCCTGCGCCCACGCCACAGCACCTCGGCACTGGCGCCAACCACGCCACAGCAAGGTGAGGCCGCTGACCGCCTGGAACAGCACTCCCGCCAGCAGCAACCCCTCGACCACCGGCTGCCGGTAGACACTGCGCAGCACCTCCAGCACCCCCTGGTGCACGGCCACCCCCGCCAGGCCCGCCAAATGGCCGAGCACATGCGCCACCAGGAACAGCGCCAGCGCCAGGGCACTGCCCCGGTGCAGGGTGCGCAGGGCTGGGCGCTGGCGCCACACCCAGGTGCCGGCAAGTCCCAGGGCAGTGGCGCCCAAGGCGAGTTGGCTGGTGTCGTTCATGGCGGGGTTCTCCAGGTGGTGAGTTGGGTGGTTGGATGGCGGCAGAATAGGCAGCCCCGGCCTTGCCGGCTACTCGCATTGCGCTCAGGTTTGCCCATGTCCAAAGCCGTTTCATCCCCCAGGCGCACGCCCCGGCAGGAACGCTCCCAGTTCACGGTGGATGCCATCTTTGAAGCCGTGGCCCGCATCGTGGCCACGCAAGGCGAGGGCGCCCTGACCACCAACCGCATTGCCGAACTGGCAGGTGTGTCCGTGGGTTCGCTCTACCAGTACTTTCCGAGCAAGGAGGCCATCCTGGTGGCCATGCTGGACCAGCACTGCGACCGTGTGATGCTGGAGTTGGATGCACTGCTGGCCCAGGCGCGCACCGAGGGCTGGCCCCCCGAGCAGCAGGTGCGCCGCTATGTGCGCCACTACCTGCAGGCGTTTGGCGGCGGACCGCAGGAGCTGCGGGCTCTCGCCCGTCTGTCGTGGAAACAGGACTACCGCGCGACCATGCTGGTGTCGGTGCGGGGCAGCAGCGAACGCATCGCCCTGCACCTGCAGCGCATGGCCGACGAGCACCATCTGCAAGCGCCATCGGCCGCGCAGCTGTTCGTGCTCACGCGCGCCTTCATGGGGGCGGTGCGGGCTGCGTCGCTGGAGCAGTCGCCGCTGCTGGACAGCGCAGAGTTTGAGGATGCACTGGTCGCGCTGTGCCTGGCGTACCTGCAGCCCATGCAGGCCAGCGCTACGATGGCGCCATGACCACACCCACCGCTGCTCACTACCTGTTCCTCACCACTTCCACCCGCGAACCGGGCCATGTCGGCAACACCGAATGGCTGGCCCGGCAAGCCGCCGCCGCACTGCCAGCGGGTACCCCACAAACCTGGCACCACCTGGCCCGCATGGACCTGCCGCCTTTTGTGGACCAGCGCCACACCTCCGGCACCTACGCGCCGCCCGAGGGCGACATGAAAACCCTGCTCGACGCCACCCTGGCGGCCACACACATCGTTTTTGTGGCCCCGGTTTACTGGTACAGCATCCCCTCGCCGCTCAAGACCTACCTGGACCACTGGAGCGCCTGGATGCGCGTGCCCGGCCTGGCCTTCAAGGAACCCATGGGCGCGAAGACGCTGGCACTGATCACCACCAGCGGCGACCGCACCAAGGCCCAGCCCATGATCGACTCGGTGGCGCTGTGCGCGCAGTTTCTGTCGATGACCTGGGGCGGCGCACTGTGGGGCAAGGGCGGGCCACCGGGAGCGGTGCAGAATGATGCGCAGGCCGTGGCGGCGGCCAGCCGCTTTCTGACGGCGCCTGCCGCAGCCTGATCGCGTCAGCGATCGAGCGACCAGTGCTGGGCCAGGATGCCCAGCCATTCATGCAGCGCCAGGCTGCTGTCGGCCAGCGCGGACGCCCGGGGCAGCAGCCGGTACAGCTTGCGCGCCTGACCGCCCTTGAAGCCCATGGGAGCTGGCAGCACCTGCAGCCCGGCGCGCTCAAAGTCGCGCGTTGCGCGCACCATATGCCAGGCATGGGTCACCAGCGCAATGCGCTCGATACCCGCCGCCTTGAGCTGCACGGCCGATTTTTCGGCGTTGCTGCGGGTGTCGAGCGATTCCACCTCGGTCCAGCGCACCCGGCCCTTGAACTCGCGCTCCACCACGTCCTTCATCACGAGCGCCTCGGCGCGCATGCCACCCGTCGAGCCCCCCGTGGCCAGGATGGGCAGCCCCGTCTGCTGCTGCAGGTACACGGCGTAGCGCACCCGCTCGCGGGCGCCCCGGCTGAGCACGTCCACCCCGTACTCGGGGGCCACGGTGTCGGCCCCGCCGCCCAGCACCACAATGGCCTGGACCTGCGCCTGGGGCAACTGTTTGGGCGCCACGGCGGGGTGGCGCTCCAGGCTGCGCACCAGCGCATCGGCCACGGGCGGCCACGACAGCGCCAGCACAGACAACAGCGACAGCACCACCACGGCCGTGCCCGTGCGGCGGTGGTAGCGCGCGAGCCACAGGCCCACAAACGCGAGCAGGATGCTGAACACCGGCGGCATCAGCAGTGCGGACAGGATTTTCTTGAGGGCAAACAGCATAGGGGTCACATCCGAGGCGGCGATCATGCCAGCACGCAGCGGCCGGTCCCTGCCCGGGCGGCAGCCACCCGCTGGTCAGTGCAGCCAGCGGCGCCGGGCCAGAAAGTCCAGCAGCGCAGCGTCAAACCCCTCGGGGTCCTCCAGCTGCGGCCAGTGCCCGACATGGGGCAGCCGCAGCGTTGCCGCATCGGGCAGCACCTGGGCCAGGGCTTCCAGGGCCACCGGCGGCGTGCAGCGGTCCAGGTCGCCACCGACCAGCAGGGCGGGCATGGTCAGCTGCGCCAGGGCGGCGGCGCCCCGGTCGAACGTGGGCAGGGCCGCCAGCGCACGCCGATAGGCCCCCGGGTAGACCTGGGCCAGCGCATGGCTGGCCAGCCGCACGCCTTCGGGCAATGCGCCGGTACCGATGAACTGGGGCACCAGCGTCTGCGCCA
This sequence comes from Acidovorax kalamii, assembly GCF_002245625.1. Classification (GTDB taxonomy): domain Bacteria; phylum Pseudomonadota; class Gammaproteobacteria; order Burkholderiales; family Burkholderiaceae_C; genus Acidovorax; species Acidovorax kalamii. The sequence goes on along the minus strand of NZ_NOIG01000008.1, from coordinate 347,231 downwards.
GCTGCTCCATGCTGCCACCTGCGTCCAGCGCCTCCAGGGCACGCAGGCGGGGCGCCACCCAGTCCTCCACCGCCTGTGCATCCAGCGCAGGCCCACCCGCGCACAGCACCAGGCGGCGCACCTTGGACGGGTCGCGAACAGCGGCCTCCAGCGCCACCATGGCGCCCATGCCGTGGCCCACCAACGCCACGGGGCCGCCCTGCAGCGCGTCGATCAAGGCCAGGCAGCTCTGCGCCAGCGCCTTGAAGGTGTAGGGCTCCACGGGGGCGCTGCGGCCATAGCCGGGCATGTCCCAGGCTACGGCACGGTAACCGGCGGTGGCCAGGGTCTCGACCTGGGGGGCGAAAGTGAGGTGGTCGCCGTCGGCGTCGTGCAGCATGAGCACGGTGGGGCCCGAGCCCAGGGTGGTGAAGGTAGGAAGGACGGCCATGCAGTGGAACCAGTAAACCCCGCAACAGCGCGGTGGTGGGAGCCGCCTGATAATAGTTGCTCCCTTCCATTGCCCCATTGCTGCCCCTGCGGGCGCCGCCCTTCGTGAACCCCTCGCACCCCCGCCCCGCCCTTGCCCTGCCCCCGAGCTTTTCCACGCGCGAGTTCCGCAATGCGCTGGGCATGTTTGCCACGGGCGTGACCATCGTCACCGCCCGCAACGCGGCGGGTGAGCTGGTGGGGCTCACGGCCAGCTCGTTCAATTCGGTGTCGCTGGAGCCCCCGCTGGTGCTGTGGAGCCTGTCGCACGGCGCCAGCTCCATGCCCGCCTTTGCCGATGGCTCACACTACGCCATCCATGTGCTGGCCGCAGACCAACGAACGCTGGCCGAGCGGTTTGCCACACGCGGCATCGACCGCTGGGCCGGGCTGGAGCACCGCCCCGGCATCAGCGGCGCCCCGTTGCTGGCCGGTGCCGCCGCCACCTTCGAGTGCTTCAACCGCAGCCAGTACAAGGAGGGCGACCACACCATCTTCGTGGGCGAGGTGGAGCGCTGCGAGCACCGCGCAGGCGCATCGCCGCTGCTGTACCACGGCGGCAAGTTCTACACCGAGCACCCGCTGTGACCACCGCCCCCGTGGTGGTGCGCCACGTGAATATCGGCACAGCCCGGCGCCTGAAGATGGGCGAGCGCTCCATCCTCAGCGCCATCGGCAAAGCGCCCGCCACCGGCCCCGTGGCCGTGGGCCCGCTGGGCCTGGCAGGCGACGAGCAGGCCGACCTGAGCGTGCACGGCGGCCTGTCCAAGGCGGTGTACGCCTACCCTGCCGCGCACTACGCGTTCTGGCAGACCCAGCGCCGCGAGCGTGGGGTGAGTCTGTTTGACGAGGCACTGCCGCCGGGTTTCGTGGGCGAGAACCTCACCATCGACGGCCCGCTGGAGCACGATGTGTTTGTGGGCGACGAGTGGCATTTCCCCGATTGCGTGCTGCGCGTGACGGCCCCACGCGAGCCCTGTTTCAAGTTCACAACCATCATGGGCTTTGTCCAGGCAGGCCGCGCCATGGCGGTGGCAGGCTGCTGTGGCTACTACTTGGCGGTGGAGCGGCCCGGCACCATCGCCGCCGGACAGACCGCCACGGTGGTACCCGGGCAGCGCGGGCTGAGCATCGCCCAGGCGTTTGCGGGCAAGTTCGCCAAACACGCGCGCTGACAACAGCGGTTCCGCAGGCTCAGGCGTCGCTGTGACAGCAGACGCAGAGCTTGTTGCCCTCCGGGTCGCGAAAGTACGCCCCGTAATAGTTCGCGTGGTACTCGGGCCGCAGGCCGGGCGGGCCTTCGCAGCGGCCGCCATGCTGCAGGGCCAGCGCGTGCACGGCGTCCACCGTGGCACGGTCAGCAGCCAGCAGCGCGTTCATGGCGCCGTTGCCCGGCGCGGCGGGCTGACCGTCAAAGGGCCGGCCGACAAGGAACAGTGGGCGGGCCACCCCGGGGGTCTGCCACCCGGCCCAGGGGCGATCGGACTCGGCAAAACGCAGCACCAGCCCGAGGCGCTCCAGCACGGGGCTGTAGAACGCCATCGCCCGGTCAAAGTCGTTCACGCCGATGAACACATGAGACAGCATGGCAGGGCCTTTCGCACGGCACTTGACGCGCAGCGCTTCAACGTACCGTATCCGGCAGCTCGATCTTGACTTCGAGCACTTCCAGATTGTCCTGGCGCTCCAGGTGCACCTTGAGGTCTTCGGGGTTGATCTTCACGTACTTCGAGATCACAGCCACCAGTTCGCGCTGCAGCGCGGGCAGGTAGTCGGGCTCGGAGGCATTGCGACCGTTGCGTTCGTGTGCCAGGATGATCTGCAGGCGCTCCTTGGCCACACTGGCCGTCTTTTTCTTTTCGCCGAGCAGGAAGGAGAGGAAAGAAGCCATGGCTTATTTGCTCCCGAACAGGCGTTTGAAGAAACCGGGCTTTTCCGCCTCGATGAAGCGCAGCGGCTTGTCGGTGGCGCCCAGAAAGCGGTCGATCACATCCTTGTAGGCCTCGCTCACATCGCTGCCTTGCGAATGGATCGCGGGCGTGCCCTGGTTGGACGACTGCAGCACCACTTCCGATTCCGGGATCACGCCGATCAGCTTGATGCGCAGGATGTCCTGGATGTCCTCCAGGCTCAGCATCTGGCCGTCTTCCACGCGGCTGGGGTTGTAGCGTGTGATGAGCAGGTGTTCCTTGATGGGCTCGCCGCCTTCGATGGCGCGTTTGGTCTTGCTGCCCAGCATGCCCAGGATGCGGTCGGAGTCGCGCACGCTGGACACCTCGGGGTTGGTCACCAGCAGCGCCTCGTCGGCAAAGTGCATGGCCATGAGCGCGCCGCTTTCGATGCCAGCGGGGGAGTCACACACGATGTACTCAAAACCCATCTCGGCCAGGTCCTTGAGGATCTTCTCCACGCCGTCTTGCGTCAGCGCATCCTTGTCGCGCGTCTGGCTGGCGGCCAGCACGAACAGGTTGTCGCACTGCTTGTCCTTGATGAGGGCCTGGTTCAGGTTGGCCTCGCCCTGGATCACATTGATCAGGTCATACACCACGCGGCGTTCGCAGCCCATGATGAGGTCCAGGTTGCGCAGGCCGACGTCAAAGTCGATCACGGCAGTCTTGTGGCCGCGCAGGGCGAGGCCGGAGGCGAAGCTGGCGCTGGTGGTGGTCTTGCCCACGCCACCCTTACCGGAGGTCACGACGACGATTTTGGCCATGTGTTGCTGATTCTCTGTGGGGTTGATACGAATGAAGAGGGGTTCCGTCTGTGTCAGGCCAGCGGCTCGATGAGGAGCTTCTCGCCCTCCAGCCGCACCTGGGCGGGTTTGCCACGCACGTCGGCGGGCAGTTCGGTCTCGGTGGTGCGGTAGATGCCTGCGATGGAAACCAGTTGCGGCTCCAGGCAGGTCGAAAAAATACGGGCTTCGGTGTTGCCCCGCGCACCGGCAATCGCGCGGCCACGCAGCGGGGCATAGACATGGATGTTGCCGTCGGCAATCACCTCGGCGCCAAAACTCACCACGGCCATCACCACCAGGTCAGCGCCGCGCGCATACACCTGCTGGCCGGAGCGCAGGGGCTTGTCCACCACCACCGTGCCGGGGCCGGGCATGGGCACCTGCACCGGGACTTCACGCACCACTTCCACCTCGACCTCGCGGATCACCTCGCGCACCACCTCCTGCACCGGCGCGGGTGCCTCGGCGCGAACGGGGGGCGCGTCGGGCGCTGCGGCCAGGCCTGCAGTGCGTGCCGCCTCCATCTGGGCGGGGCTGCCGCCACGCACGGCCACGGGCAGGGTGCTGTGACGGCGCAGCTCGGCCACGATGGCGACAAAATCGATGGGCGCTTCGGCCTCGCGCACGGGGGCCAGGTCGATCAGCACCGGGTCGTTGTCGAAAAAGCCCGGGGCATCGGCCACGCGCTCGGCCAGATCGGCCGCAAACTGCGCGGCGTCGGTGGTCTTGAGCAACACGGCCACCACGGGCAGCGAGGCGCTCTTGAGGTCAAAGCTGGTGCGGGCCTGGGCCGCCGTCGTAAGGGCCATGAATGGAGGGCGTGGAAAGGGGTGCGGGAAGCTGTTTCAGAAGGCGCAAAGTGTACCGTGGGCCCGTGTAAGCGCCTGTTCCGGCGCTATGGGTGCGCAAAAGCAGGGTTGCAACCGGCCGCGCCACACAGGCGACCACTCGGGCGCAGCACCCCTTTGATAATCCCCCGATGCCTTCCGCCCGCAAAACCCACCTCGACGCCCTCGCCATCTCCCTGCTGCTCGCCTGCTGCATGTTCTGGGGCTTCCAGCAGGTGCTGGTCAAGGCCACGGTGGCCGAGGTGGCTCCGGTGTTCCAGGCCTTTGTGCGCTTTGCGCTGGCCACGGTGGCGGTGGCTGTGTGGTGCCTGTGGCGTGGCGTGCGGCTGTCGGCCGCGGCAGAGCCCGCCGGGGCCGCACGCGCCGGGCTGCTGGCCGGTGCGCTGTTTGCAGGCGAGTTCGTGTGCATCTACCTGGGCTTGCAGTACACCAGTGCGTCGCGGCTAACGGTGTTCTTGTATGCCTCGCCCTTCTGGGTGGCACTGCTGCTGCCGCGTTTCATCCCCGGCGAGCGGTTGCAAGGCTGGCAGTGGCTGGGCCTGGCCGCCGCGTTTGTGGGCGTGGGGCTGGCGCTGGGGGACGGGTTGCTGGGCCCTGCCAATGCCGCCCTGCCCCAGGCCTGGCTGGGCGATCTGCTCGGGCTGGCAGCCGGGCTGATGTGGGCGCTGACCACGGTGGTCATCCGCACCACGCCGCTGGCGCGTGTGGCCCCCGCCAAGCAACTTTTCTATCAAGTGGCGGTGAGCACTGCGGTGCTGCCGGTGCTTTCGCTGGGGCTAGGTGAGGCCTGGGTCTGGCAGTTCAGCGCGTTTGCCTGGGGCTCGCTGCTGGCGCAGGCACTGGTGGGGGCGTTTGTGAGCTACCTGGCCTGGATGTGGATGCTGGCGCACTACCCGGCCACCAAGATTTCGGTGTTTGTGTTTCTCACCCCCGTGTTCGCCCTGCTGTTTGGCGCCTGGTGGCTGGGTGAGCCGGTCACGCCCGGGCTGGTGGTGGCCCTGGTGCTGGTGGCGGCGGGCATTGTGCTGGTCAACCGGAGGTCAACTGCACCGTGAAGTACAAAGAAAAAAGGCCGTCTGCGCGCAACCGTATTAAATTTTAGCTACTAATTTTATAGCAATCAAAACTTCGGAATCTTGATTCGGCTGATCATCAACGACCCCGACACCGCGAACACCAGCACCAGCGGGTGCAGCGTGAAGCCGCCGATCAGCACCTTGCCAAACCACAGGTGCTCGCGCACCGCGCCCATGGATCCCGCCAGCGCCATCAGGCCCACCAGCACGATGGAGGTGGGGATGGGCGTGCCCTCGAAATACTTCACCTTGCCCGTGCCTTCGGACAGCGTTTCGGCGGTGACGTTGTAGCGCGCCAGGCGCGAGACGCCGCAGGCCACGAAGTAGGCCAGCACGATGCGGTCGTACAGGCCCTGCATGCCGCAGCCGTAGGCGATGATGGCCGGGGCGACGCCGAAGGAGATCACGTCGGCCAGCGAGTCCAGTTCGCGGCCCATGGCAGAGCTTTTCTGGCGCCAGCGGGCGATGCGGCCGTCGAGCACGTCGAACACCAGCGCGGCCAGCACCAGGGCGCAGGCGAAGTAGATGTGCACGATGTCGCCGGTCTCCAGGTACGACATCACCGAGAACAGGGCCCCCACGCCGCAAAACGCGTTGCCCAGCGTGAACCAGTCCGCCAGGTGGAATTCACGGATCATCGAAAAACGTTTGGGGGGGTTGGGTGTGTTCATGAAAGGGGCGCTGGGGTGCGCGCAGTGGACATCAGCGGCATTATGGGCGCGCCGCCGGGGTGGGCCGTGCGGCCCTCGCCCACCTTGGCCAGGATGAAATCGATCAGCGTGCGCACCGAGCTGGTCTGGTAGCGGTTGGGCATGTAGAGCAAGAACATCTGCGTACCGAAAACGCTCAGGCGGTAGTCGTCGAGCGCGGTCACCAGCTGGCCCCGGTCCACCAGGTCCTGCACCACGTAGTCGGGCATCAGGCCCACGCCCAGGCCCGCCAGCACGGCGTCGCGCAGGAACAGCATGTTCTCGGACAGCAGCGTGGGCCGGGGCAGCACTTCCTCGCGCTGGCCGTTGCGGTAGGCGGCCACGCGCAGCTCGCGGCCGATGAACCCTGCGGAGATGAGGGGCACCGCCCCCAGGTCGCTGAGCTGCCGGGGCAGGCCCTGCACCTGGGCATAGTCGCTGGAGGCGCAGACCACATAGCGCACGGCCCCCAGCGGGCGGGCCACCAGCGCGGGCGGGGGCTCGGTCATGATGCGGATGGCGATATCCACGTCCTCGCGCACCAGGTCGCTCACGCGGTTCTCGAACATCACCTCCAGCAGGATGCCGGGGTACAGGCGCTTGAACTCGATCAGCCACCCGGCCATGACCACCTGGCCATAGCCCACGGGCATGCTCAGCCCCACGCGGCCCTGCAGGCTCTTGCCCAGGGTGGCAATGGTCTCCTGCGCGGCCAGTATCTCGTTGACGATGCTGCGGCCATGGTCGTACAGGCGCAGCCCCACCTCGGTGGGCTCCACACGCCGCGTGGTGCGGCGCACCAGCTGCACGCCCACCGACTTTTCGAGCTGGGCGAGGTGGTAGCTCACGTTGGCGCGGCTCATCTTGAGCTTGCGTGCCGCCAGGCTGAGATTGCCTGCGTCCAGGATCTCCACCAGCAGGGTCAGGGCCGAGAGGTCCAGGCGGTCGGCAGCCGACGGTTTGTCAAAATTTTTCATACAGAGTGTCAATGCTTCATGGGATTGTCAAGAAATCCTGTCGCCACAACAATGGCTGTTCTGCTCCCCCTGATGCGTCCATGGCCACGACCCCTGCTCAGCAACTGCTTCCCCGTCTCCACCCCCCGTTCACCCGGTCCGCCCCCATCCGCAGCCTGCAGGACGTGCAGCAGCTCGAAGCCCGGCCCCTGGCCGAGGCACTGCCGGTGCAGAGCACCTACGAAATTTTTTTGAACGCGGCAGCGGCGTTTGGCGACAAGACGGCACTCACCTTTCTGCCCACGGCCGACCCTGCCGCCGAACCCATCCGCTGGTCGTATGCGCAGCTGCTCACCGGCATCCACCAGACGGCCAACCTGCTGCACCACATGGGCGTGGGGCCGCAGGATGCCGTGGCCGTGCTGCTGCCCGGCTGCCTGGAATACCACCTGGCCCTGTGGGGTGGCGAGGCGGCGGGCATCGTGCAGCCGCTCAACCCCATGCTCACCGACGAGAAAATCGCGGCCATGATGACCCTGGCGGGTGCCAGGGTGCTGATTGCCTATGGCGGCGAAGGTGATGTGGGCTACTGGAGCAAGGCGCTGCGCCTGCGCGCCCTGGTGCCCACACTCACCACCGTGCTGCGTGTGGCCCCGCACACGGAAGCCCCCGGAGTGGCGGGCCCGCTGCCTGCCGGTGTGGTGGATCTGGCCGAACGCCACCAGCACCCTGGCGACCACCTGGTGAGCGGCCGCCGCATTGCATCCACCGACATTGCTGCGTACTTCCACACCGGTGGCACCACCGGCGCGCCCAAGCTCGCGCGCCACAGCCACGGCGCGCAGGTGTTCACCGCCTGGGGCAGCGTGCAGATGCAGGGCATCACGCCGCAGGACGTGGGCATCAACGGCTACCCGCTGTTCCATGTGGCGGGCGTGTTGCCGGGCTCGCTGGCGGCACTGTCGGCGGGGGTGGAGACCATCATCCCCACCACCGGCCTGTTCCGCAACCGCGAGGTGATTGCCAACTACTGGCGGCTGGTGGAGCGCTACCGCTGCACCTACCTGTCTGCCGTGCCCACGGTGCTGGCTGCGCTGGCCAATGTGCCGCTGAACGGCGCCGACATTTCCACGCTGCGCTACTGCCGCACGGGCGCGGCCATCCTGGCGCCCGAGCTGGCGGCGCGGTTTGAGCGGCTGTTTGGACTGCACATCCACGAAAGCCTGGGCATGACGGAGATGGCGGGCATCTCCACCATCACCCCGCCCGGCGTCAACGCGCCCGCAGGCTGCGTGGGCTGGCGGCTGCCGTACACCCAGCTGCGTGTGGTGGCGCTGGATGCGCAGGGCAATGCGTCGGACCAGGACCTGCCACCCGGCCAGCCGGGCATGGTGCTGTTCCAGTCGCCCAACCTGTTCTCGGGTTTTCTGGACGCGGCTGACACGGCCAGGGCGTTCACGCCCGACGGCTGGCTGGCCACGGGCGACCTGGGCTTTGTGGACGACCAGGGCCGCCTGCACCTGAGCGGCCGCTCCAAGGACCTCATCATCCGCAGCGGTCATAACATCGACCCCAAGGTGATCGAAGACGCGCTGGGCGCCCACCCCGCCGTGCAGCTTGCTGCCGCCGTGGGTGCGCCCGACGCCTATGCGGGCGAGCTGCCCGTGGTCTACGCCACGCTGGTGCCCGGTGCACAGGCCGTGACCGAGGCCGAACTGCTGACCTTCACCGCCGAACGTGTGGACGAGGCCGTGGCCCGCCCGCGCTGGGTGCAGGTGCTGGAGACCATGCCCGTGACCAACGTGGGCAAGATCTACAAGCCCGAGCTGCGCCAGCGCGCCGCCTGCCACACGGTGCAGGCGCTGGTGGATGGCGTGTGTGCCGCCGAAGCCGCAGGCCAGCCCCGCCCCCAGGTGCAGCCCGAAGGCGACAACGCGGTGCGCGTGACCGTCCCCCCCGGTGCGCAGGCAGACGCACTGGCCGCCCGCCTGCGCGAGGTGCTTGCGCCTCTGCCCCTGACCGTGCGCATCACCACCGCCCCCGCCGCAGGGAGCCCCCAGACCGCATAAGCCCATGGCGTGACAGCCAGGCACCGGCCCGCCACCATGCATGCGGAGCCCGCTGAGTAAATTTTGATAACCATGACAGGAGACAAACCGATGCCCTTCCACCCCCTGATGTCCCGCCGCACCTGGCTCGGCGCCGCTGCACTGGCCGCTGCCTTCACCGGCACGTCGGCCTTTGCGCAGGCCTACCCCAACAAGCCCATCAAGATCGTGGTGCCCTTTGCCGCAGGTGGCGCCACCGATGTGCTGGCGCGGGTGCTGGCAGAAAAGATGGCCGTGGGCCTGGGCCAGCCCATGGTCATCGACAACAAGCCCGGCGCGGCCGGCATCATCGGCACCGACGCGGTGGCCAAGGCCGCGCCCGACGGCTACACCCTGCTGCTGGGCCTGAGCAACTCCATGCTCACCAACCAGTTCCTCTACACCAAGCTGCCCTACAGCCCCGAGAAGGACATTGCGCCCATCTACCAGATCGCGATTGCGCCGCTGGTGCTGGTGGCCCACCCCAGCGTGCCCGTATCCACCGGCCCCGAGCTGCTGAAGTACGTGGCCGCGAACAAGGGCAAGGTGGCCTATGGCTCGTACGGCACGGGCGCCTACCCGCACCTGGCCGGGGCGTACATGAGCCTCACGCAGAATGCCGACATGAGCCACGTGGCCTACCGGGGTGAGGCGCCCATGGTGCAGGACCTGCTGGGCGGCCAGATCCAGATCGCGTTTGCCAGCGCGCTGCAGGCCAAGCCCCACATCGAGGCGGGCAAGCTCAAGGCCATTGGCGTGAGCGGCGAGCGCCGCATGGGCACGCTGCCCAACGTGCCCAGCCTGGCCGAACAGGGCCTGAACGACGAGGCCTACCGCGTGGCGGGCTGGCTGGCGTTTGGCGCGCCCGCAGGCACACCGCCCGCCATCCTGGAGCGCATTGCCGACGAGGTGCGCAAGGCCACGCAGCTGCCCGATGTGGCCCAGCGCATTGCGGCCATGGGGTTCGATGTGCAGAGCAGCTCGCCCGCGCTCTTCGCCGCAGCGATTGCCAAGGAGCGGCCGGTGTGGGAGCGCTTGATCAAGGCGTCGGGGGCGAAGCTGGATTGACGGACGGTTGACAGACCGAGGGGCGGGGCAGCCGTCTACCGCCCCGCTCGGTCATGGCGCTCCTGAATACTCCCTCTCCCCTCGCGGGAGAGGAAGCCACACCGATGCGCCGCTGGTGCCCGAGTGGCTGGGGCCTGATTCAAAAGCGTGGCCATGCAAAAATTCAAGCAGAAATGGCCGTTACCGCGCGTCCAGCATGCCTGAATAGCTATGCATTTTGTAGCTTTTCAGCCCGCTGCGCCGCAAACGCCACATACCAGTCCAGACACCCCGGGTTGGCCATCGCGTCCTTGTTCACCACCTTTTCGATGGGCTGGCCCAGCAGCAGCTTCTTGATGGGCAGCTCCTGCTTCTTGCCGCTCAGCGTGCGCGGCACCTCGGCCACGGCAAAGATGTCGTCGGGCACAAAGCGTGGGCTCAAGGCCGTGCGCACGGCGCCGTTGATGCGGGCGCGCAGGGCATCGTCCAGCGCGTAGCCCGGGCGCAGCACCACAAACAGCGGCATGTAGCTTTCACGGCCCAGGTACTCCAGGTCCACCACCAGGCTGTCGAGCACTTCGGGCAGCGCCTCCACCGCGCTGTAGATCTCGCTCGTGCCCATGCGCAGGCCGTGGCGGTTGATGGTGGCGTCGCTGCGGCCGTAGATGACGCAGCCGCCATTGGCGCCGATCTTGAGCCAGTCGCCATGGCGCCAGACCGCACCCATCGCGGCGGGGCCGTCGCCACCGCCGGGCTGGCGGCCGTGGCCTGCGGGGTACATGTCGAAGTAGCTCGACAGGTAGCGGCTGCCATCCTTGTCGCCCCACAGAAACAAAGGCATCGACGGAATCGGCTGCGCGCAGACCAGCTCACCCACCGCGTCCTGCACGGGGCGGCCTTCCGCATCCCACGACTCCACTGCAGCGCCCAGCATGCGGCATTGCATCTCGCCGGGCACCTGCGGCATCTCTCGGTTGCCGCCGATGAATGCGCCGCAGAAGTCGGTGCCGCCCGAGATGTTGTTCCACCAGATATCGTGCGTACCAATGGCCTCGAACTGCCCCGTGCCCCATTCCTGCACCTCGGGCGACAGCGGCGAGCCCGTGGTGCCCAGCGCGCGGATGCGCGTCAAGTCGCCATAGTCCGCGAGCGTGATGCCCGCCTTCATGCAGTTGGCAAAAAACGCCGCGCCCGCGCCGAAGAAGGTCACCCCCGTCTCGGCCGCAAAGCGCCACAGCACGCCCCAGTCGGGGTTCTCCTTGCTGCCGCCGGGGTTGCCGTCGTAGATCACGCAGGTGGTGCCCGAGAGCAGGCCGCTGAGCTGCGCGTTCCACATCACCCAGCCGGTGGAGCTGTACCAGTGGTAGCGCTCGCCAAAGCTGTTGGGCTCGTAGCTGCAGCCGATGTCGTTGTGCAGCACCTTGAGTTGCAACGCCACCAGCACCGTGCCGCCGTGGCCGTGCACGATGGGTTTGGGCAGGCCGGTGGTGCCGCTGGAGTAGACGATCCACAGCGGGTGGTCAAACGGCAGCCACATGGGCTCGAACGCCGTGGTTTCAGCGTCATTTCGGGCCGTTGCGCCCGTCCAGCTTGCCCAACCAGCTATCGAAACAGAAGCATCCAGATTGCCCAGCAGCACCGCGTGCTGCACGCTGGGCAATGCCGCTCGCAGCTCGGCCAGCACAGCGGTTCGGTCGTGGTCGCGCCCCCCGTAGCTCACGCCGTCCACGCCAATCAGCACCTTGGGTGCGATCTGGCGGAAACGGTCGAGCACCGCATGCGTGCCCATGTCGGGTGCGCAGATGCTCCACACCCCGCCGATGCTGACCGTGGCCAGGAAGGCGACCATGGCCTCGGGCACGTTGGGCAGGTAGGCGGCCACGCGGTCGCCGGGTTCAAGCCCCTGCGCCTTGAGGTGCAGCGCCAGGGACGCGACCTGGCGGCGCAGCGCGGGCCAGGTCAGCTCGCGGTGGTTGCCCTTTTCATTGCGGCTGATGATGGCCGGCAGGCCCGCAGCGTGCGCCGCATCCACATGCCGCAGCGCCTGGCGCGCGTAGTTGACCTGGGCACCCGGGAACCACTGTGCACCGGGCATGGTGTTCTTGCCCAGAACGGCGGTGTGGGGCGTGGGCGACTCGATCCGGAAGTAGTCCCACACGCTTTGCCAGAACGCATCCAGCTCGGTGGTAGACCAGCGCCACAGCGCGTCGTAGCTGTCGAACTGCAGGCCGTGCTGGTCGCGCAGCCAGTTCTGGTACAGGCGGATCTGGGGGATGTAGGGCGGGGTTGTGTGTATTGTCTCCATGGCGACGCAGCGTACCAGTGGCACGGGGTGCAGGCCAGCCACCCCCGTCACCCGGTTGACAGCAGGGTGAAATGCGCATTTCGCACATTCGTGCTAAATTTCGCCCCATGGACGCCAAAACCCAGAAAGCAGAACTCACCCGCGCCGCCATTGTCGGCGCGGCGCTGGACTTGGCTGCGGCCGAGGGGCTGGAGTCGATCACGCTGCAGGCTGTGGCCGACCGCGTGGGGCTGTCCAAGAGCGGTGTGTTCTCACGTGCCGGCTCGCGCGAGGCGCTGCAGAAGGCGGTGATCGAAGAGTTTGGCCGCCGCTTTCTGGCCGATGTGTTTGTGCCCGCCATGCAGCACCCCAAGGGCCTGCCGCGCCTGCAGGAGATCATGCGCCGCTGGATTGCCCGCACGCGCGACGTGGAGGCTTTCACCGGCTGCATCTATACCGCTGGCGCGTTCGAGCTGGACGACCGCGAGGGCGAGCTGCGCGACCTGCTGCATTCCGAAATCACCCGTTGGCGCGCCGCCTTGCGCCGCACGGTGCTGCAGGCCATCGAGGCCGGGCACCTGCCCCCCGACACGCCGCCCGACCAGCTGGTGGCCGAGATGTATTCCCTGATCATGGGTCTGTTGCACGACGTTCGCTTCCTGCGCGATCCGCAGGCGGCGCAGCGCACCGAGGCGTCCTGGGCGCGCCTCGTCAAGAGTTACCTCCCCTCCCCCGCCTGAGAGACTGAGAGTCTTTTATCCATGTCCGCCTTGCACGCCAAAACACCCCAGCTCGTCGTTGCAAATGCTCGCCATAGCCCGAGCTATGGCTGCGCTTTGCGCCTAGAGCCGGGGTGTTTTGACGCACCTTTCGGGCACGGCTAAAAAACTCCCAGCCTCTGAGACGCGGTGGTGTGCCATGGAGACCTCTTGTTTTTTTATGCCCCAATTTCGCACAATCGTGCGAAGAAAGGAAACACCATGTTGATCATCCTGGGCATTGCCGCCATTGCGGCCGCAGCGGGCGCCATCCGGGCGCTGCGCAGCACCCTCACCAGCCTCCCGCGCAGCAACCGGGACTGGGTCTTTTTCTGAAGCGGGCGCCGCGCTCGCCCCACTCCATTCCTTCAGGAGCCCCACCATGAACACCTCCCCCTCCACCGCGCTGCAGGCCACGTCCAGCTTCTACGGCGAACACCCCGGCATGCGCCTGCTGCGCCTGGCGCTGGGCACCACCGAGCGCCTGTGGCCCGCGCTGGCCGTGCGCGTGGCCTCGCGCCTGTTTGGCACGCCGCTGCCCTTGCGCAAACCCGGCCGCCCTGCCGTGCCCCCCGGCCACTGGCGCACCGAGCGCCTGGCATTTGAAGACGCGGAGATCACGCTCTACCTGCCCCAGGCCCAGCCGCATGGCCCCACGGTGCTGCTGCTGCACGGCTGGGGCGGCCATGCGCGCCAGATGCTGCCGCTGGCCGATGCCCTGACCGCGCGCGGCCTGCGCCCGGTGCTGGTGGATCTGCCCGCCCACGGCGGCAGCCGGGGCCGCGTGAGCAACCTGCCGCAGTTCGCCCGCGCCATCGAATACACCACCGCCCGCCTGCACGCGCAGGACTCGGCGCCCCACGCCGTGGTGGCCCATTCGCTCGCGGCCAACGCTGCCGCGCACGCAGCCAGCCGGGGCCTGGCCACCGGGCGGCTGGTGCTGCTGGCGCCACCCGCCTCGCCGCACGAGTACACGCGCCTGTTCGCGCAGGTGTTTGGCCTGACCGAGCGCACCCGCGCGGCCATGCAGCGACGCATCGAGGCGCGCGAAGGCATCCTGATGCGCCAGTTCGAGCCCCCGGCCGTGGGCCCACGCATCGCCCTGCCCACGCTGGTGGTGCACGACCGGGGCGACCGCATCAACCGCTTTGCCGACGGCGAGGCCTACCGCGACCACATCGCGGGCGCCACGCTGCTGGCCACCGAGGGCCTGGGCCACCGCAAGATCCTGCAGCAGGCCGAAGTGCTGCAGGCCGTGGCGGACTTTGTGGCCGTGCCAGCGCTTGCAACAACGTTTGCACCAGCACATGCGCAGACACCCGCCAACGCAGGCCCCGCGCCATCACACCGCCCACAACCCCTGGCTTGACTGCGGTATTGCCGGTGCCGTAGCGCAGCCATTGCCTACACTGGCGCCCTTTTTCCCCGTTTGCGCCAACCCTCTGGCGCCGTCCACGGACGGTGCCGCGCAAACGCCCCGCCTTGCCGCGCCGCTGGCTCCCACGCGCGCATCGGCTCCGGGCCCGGCCTTCTCTTCATCCTTGCGATGCGGCGTTGTGGCAAGCCACCCCTGCGGTGGGCCTGCCATCCGCCAGGCCGGCCCGTCTTTCCTTCCGAGATGTGCAGCCACCGCTGCGGTCGGCACCTGCGTACCTGTGCTTCATTCGTGCATGGCGCACGGGTGCCACAGGCGCATTGACCGCCGGGCGTGCCCGGTGGCACGCTGCTGGAGCGCCAATGCGGCATGGCGTGTCTCGCACACCGCTCGCCGCACGCCAGGCAAAGCCCGGCACAAGGCTCCGCGCATCTCCTTGTCGATTCAGCAGAAGAAAGGTGATCCATGGAACTTCTCATCTCGGCGGGGCTGATCCTCGCCATCGTGCTCTGGGGCGTGGCGGCGCCGGACTCGCTCGGCGCCGTGTTCGACACGGCCCTGGCGGCCATCACGCGCAACTTCGGCTGGTTCTACCTGTGGGTGGTGCTGGGCCTGGTGGTGATGGCGCTCATCCTGGCGTTCAGCCGCTACGGCGACCTGAAGCTGGGCCAGGAGGACGACGAGCCCGAGTTCTCCATCGGCGCGTGGTTTGCCATGCTGTTTGCGGCGGGCATGGGCATTGGCCTGGTGTTCTGGGGCGTGGCCGAGCCCATCTCGCACTACGGCACGCCGCCGCCCGGCATCGCGCCGCACACGCCCGAAGCCGCCAACGCGGCCATGCGCTACAGCTTCTTCCACTGGGGGCTGCACCCCTGGGCGGTGTACAGCATCGTGGCGCTGGCGATTGCGTTCTTTCAGTTCCGCAAAGGCGGCTCGGCGCTGGTCAGCACCGCCGTGATGGCCCTGCCCTGGGCGCCGCTGCAGCGCATCGGCCCGGTAGTCAATGTGCTCGCGGTGATCGCCACTGCGTTCGGCGTGGCGGCATCGCTGGGCATGGGAGCGCTGCAGATCAACAGCGGCCTGGCCGCCACGATGGGCGTGCCGGTGAATGAAGCCTGGCAGGTGGGCATCATCGGGGTGACCACGGTGCTGTTCCTCGCCTCGGCGGTGTCGGGCGTGGCGCGCGGCATCAAGTGGCTGTCCACCTTCAACCTCATCATTGCGGCGCTGCTGGCGCTGGCGGTGTTCACGCTGGGGCCCACGGTGGTCATCATCGACACCTTTACCAACACGCTAGGCAGCTACCTGAGCGAGTTTGTGCGCATGAGCCTGCGCATGACGCCCTTCCGCGACAGCGGCTGGGTGAGCGGCTGGACGGTGTTCTACTGGGCCTGGTGGGTGAGCTGGTCGCCATTTGTGGGCCTGTTCATCGCACGCGTCTCGCGCGGGCGCAGCATCCGCGAATTCATCCTGGGCACGGTGCTGGCGCCCACGCTGGCGGCGTTTGTGTGGTTCTCGGTGTTTGGCGGCACAGCGCTGCACCTGCAGATCATGCAGGGCGTGCCCATTGCCGATGCGGTCAACGCCGATGTCTCCACCGCGCTGTTCTCGCTGTTCCACGCGCTGCCCTGGGGCGCGCTGATGTCGGGGGTGGCCACGGTGCTGGTGGTGGTGTTCTTCGTCACCTCGGGCGACTCGGCCGTGTTGGTGCTGGGCATGATGAGCACCCGGGGCAACGAGAACCCGTCCGCGCGCGTCAAGGTGGTCTGGGGCCTGCTGATCTCGGGCATTGCCGTGAGCCTGCTGCTGGCCGGGGGCGTGAAGGCAGTGCAGACCGCCACCATCGTGTTCGCCCTGCCCTTCACCGCGGTGATCCTGCTCATGGCGCTGGCGCTGTGGCGCGGCGTGAAAGCCGACTGGGAGGCCGAAGACCGCCGCGACCGCGCACTGCGCCGCCGCCTGCGCGAAATGGCGGGCCCGGCCACGCCGCCGCAGCCGTAGACGGGCACCATGGGCGCGAGGGGCGGTGTGCATGCGTCTATCATCCGCAGCCACACCCGCCCCAGCGTCCTTCTGTCTCCTCTTGTTGCTTCGCGGCTGATACCGGTACCGACTCCCATGCCCCTGCTCCTGTCCGCCTGGCCCGCCGTGGTCCTTGTGCTGCCCGCCCTGGTGCTGGTGTCGGCCATCGTTTTTCTGGCCAAGGGCAACCGCGGGGCGTTTGCGCAGCTGCTGGCCCTGGCCGCGTGTTTTCTGATCGGCGCACTGCTCATGGAGTTCTTCACCTTCATGGGCGCGCTCATGGCACGTTCGGGCAGCCAGCACACCACGCCCGAGGTGGGCACGGGCACACGCCAGCTGCTGGCGACCATTGCCAACCCGCGCTCCATCACCGCACCGCCGCTGTCGCTGGCCGCCTTTGCTGCGTACAGCATCCCCGCGTCCTATCTGTGGCTGCTGGTGACCTGGGGGCTGCACCTGCGCGGCAAGAAGGCAGGCACGGCCAAGAAGAAACCGGCCAGGGGCACGCGCAAGGTCGCCAAGGACTGAACGGCTGAGCGGTGGTGACGGTGGGGACGAGCCCACCTTGCGCAACGCAGGCCCGGGGTTCAGAAATTTGAAGGTTTTTGGGCCGCTACCGCGCACTGGCATTGCCCAGATAGCTATTATTTCAATAGCAATCACCTGCACGGCCGCTTGACCCAGGGCAAACCCCGCCGCACGGGCTGCGCCCACAATCGCAGGCGCTTGGGCTCTTGTTCGGCCCCGTTAGGTTTCCCCCTGCCATGACCACCACCCACCACAGCGACGTGCTCATCGTCGGCGCAGGCCCGGCGGGCCTGTCGCTGGCCATCTCCCTGGCCCAGGCCGGTTTCACCGCCACGGTGGTGGAGCAGCAGAGCGACAGCGCTCTGGCCCAGCCCGCGCCCGATGGCCGCGAGATCGCCCTCACCCACCCCAGCCGGGCCACGCTGCAGCGGCTGGGCACCTGGGCCCATCTGGCAGACCACGAAGTGGGCCAGATCGTGGAGGCCCAGGTGCACGACGGCCCGCTGGGCCGCCACAGTGCGCTGCAGCTGAATGCAGCCAGCGGCGCCCAGGGTGGCGCTTCTGGTGCCGCAGCCCCCGGCTCGCTGGGCTTTATCGTGCCCAACCACGCACTGCGCCGCACGGCCCACACCGTGGCGGCACACATGCCGGGCGTGCGCCTGCTCACCGGCACCCAGGTCACCCGCGTGGCCACACTGCCCGGCCATGCCGAGCTGGACTGCGTACCTGCCAGCACAGCCCCCGGCGACCCCACCACGCCCCAGCGCCTGACGGCACCGCTGCTGGTGGCCGCCGACAGCCGCTTCTCGGCCACACGCCGCCAGCTGGGCATCGGCGCACAGATGACCGACTTTGGCCGCACCGTCATCGTCTGCCGCATGCGCCACACGCAGCCCCACGGCGGCGTGGCGCACGAATGTTTTGGCTACGACCGCACCCTGGCCGTGCTGCCGCTGCCGGACGACCCACACGAAGGGCATGCGCTGTGCTCGGTGGTGGTTACGGCGGGTGCGGCCGACGCCGCCGCGCTGATGGCGCAGACCCCCGAGGCCTTCACCGCCCAGGTGCAGGCCCAGTTCAACAACCGGCTGGGCCCCATGGCCCTGGTGGGCGAACGCCATGCCTATCCGCTGGTCGCCGTGTATGCGCAGCGCTTTGCGGGCCACCGCTGTGCGCTGCTGGGCGACGCCGCCGTGGGCATGCACCCCGTGACGGCCCACGGCTACAACCTGGGCCTGGCCGGGGTGGAGCGGCTCACGGCCGCACTGGTCAGCGCGCGCCAGCGCGGGCAGGACATTGGCAACGCCGACGCACTCGCGCCCTACGCCCAGGGCCACCACCGCCACGCCTGGCCCATCTACCAGGGCACCAACGCCATCGTGCGCCTGTACACCGACG
Organism: Acidovorax kalamii; assembly: GCF_002245625.1. Lineage (GTDB taxonomy): Bacteria > Pseudomonadota > Gammaproteobacteria > Burkholderiales > Burkholderiaceae_C > Acidovorax > Acidovorax kalamii. The sequence continues at coordinate 328,961 of NZ_NOIG01000008.1, read as the reverse complement.
CCCGCCCGATGCCGCGCCTGCTGCGCCAGCTGGTGCTGCAGGGCGCGCGGCGCCTGCCCCCGCTGCAGGCGGCCATCGTGGGGCAGCTCACGGGCAAGGCCCCCGCGTGGATGCGGGTGCTGGCGCCCGGGCAGTTGGCAGAATTGCGAAAAAACTAGCTACTGCGGCTCAGGGGGCGCCATCCCCTACCGCCAGCGTTGCCACCCCATACGGCGGAGCCCCCAGCCAGTGCTGCCACAGCGCATCTAAACCGAGCCCCGCCCAACCGTAAGCCTCGGCCACGCTCTGCTCGCGCAGCAGACGCAGGCGCGGATGCGCAGCGGCCAGCTCGGCCATGCGGCCCACGCCCCAGCAGAATTCGGCCCCCGTGGGCCCCACGCTGGGGTGCCGGGCGGCCCGGCCCACGGCCTGGCGCGTCAGCACATCCAGCACCATGCGCGAGCCCGGGGGCGCGCACTGCGCAAACTCGGCCAGCACGGCCTGCACCTGCGCGGGCTGCAGGTACATCAGCACACCTTCGCACACCAGCAGCACCGGCTGTGCGTTGCTGCGCGACGGCAACCGCAGGCGCTGCCACCAGCCAGGCTGGGCAAGGTCCACATCGGCCTGCCGCATGCGCGGGCCTTGCACCGGCAGCAGTTGCTGGCGCAGCGCCATCACCTCGGGCAGGTCGGCATCCAGCCACCGGTTGGCACCCGCATCCAGCCACTGGAAATGCTGCGTGAGCCCACACCCCAGGTTGGCCCCCAGGCCCTGCGGGTGCGCCGCAAAAAAAGCGCGCCCCGCCGCCTTGACGGCCCCGGTGCGCCACAGCACCTGGAACACCGTAGGCAGGTCGTCCAGCAGCGCATCCACATCGGCGCCCAGGCGCTGCAGCAGCTCGCCCGCCACGGCATCGCGGCAGTCCAGCCACGGAAAGTAGCGCGCCCCCCGCGCCCGCGCCGCCAGCGGGATCAGCAGGGTGCTGGGCACGGGGTGCAGGTGGGCGCTCTGCAGCAGGTTGTTGGCAGGAGGGCGGCTGGCCGGGGCCACATGCGGCACGGGGCTGCGCGGCGGTCGAACACGGCGTCGGGCGGGGGTCTGCGGCACGGGCGCTCCTCCTGTGGCAGCGGGCGCCACGGTGGGGTGGGATGCGGGAGGCCCGGAATCTGGGCCCTTGAACGGCTTGCCACGCCATTCTGATCGCTCCGTTACGCAACGTGGCGAATGGCCGCAACACGCGCTGCGGTATGTCAAGACATTGTGGCCCACCAGTGCTCAGCGACTGACGGTGCAGCGCACTAGTCCTCCACCATCTTCACCAACGCCCACACCAGCGCTACGCCCGCCGCCACCAGGGCGTCGCCGATGTCCACGCTGCACTGCGCAGTGCCTTGAGCTTGAGCGCGCGCACTATCCCATGACACAACAGGGTGTACCGGCCTCAGCCGCGCACTGAAGCCGTGGCTTGTTCAAACACGAACCCCAGCGCGCGGATCTCGTCCTCGCTCATATGCACCTCTATCAGCTCTGGCTGCCTCGCTTCGACTGCGCGGCGGCGCTCGAAATTGGTGGGAGGGCCATTGTCGATCTGGCGGCGATCTTTGCCGCTGCGCCGCTCCGCGCCTCTTCTGTGTTCGACGGTCATGCTGCTGGTGGGTTGATTGGGATGAATGTTTGGATGTGTTTTGAGGACTCCCCATTGGGCCATCTGGCTGAACCCTATGCAACGCGTTGTCGCTTTTTGACTGCCTGCAAAGGATCGGGAAGTGCGATTTGAAAGATACCTCTGCCCAACACCTGTGAGAAGGAGGCATGACATTTGTTGACGATCTGCGCCGACGGAACGTGTCAGGGACGTGAAGGTAGCTGTCGCATCCCGAAGCGGAGGATGCACGCTGAAGTACAGCCCACTCCCAAGTGCGGGCTTGCGGCTCTCAGAAGCTCCTAAATTGATAGCTATCAGCGCTTACCCATCAGGCGGGGACGCCCAATTTGGCTCCAAACCCAGCAAGACCAGCGCGGCTGTGGGGCCGCCAGCGCATTCAGCCTCACACGCCCTGGTGCTGACCAGTCCCGGCTTGCATGCCAGGCCCTGGTGCCCACTAGTCCTTCACCAGCGCCCACACCAGCGCCACCCCCGCCGCCACCAGGTCGCCCGTGAATGAGCTGTCGGCAGCATCGCTGCTGCTGGTGAATGCACGCTTTTGCCGCTCGCGCTCGGCGCGGCTGCGGTCGCGCTCCAGGGCTACCAGGGCGTCGCCGATGTCCACCGAGGGGGTGGCGTGGGTGGTGCGCTCGCTGCTGGCCTTGGCGTAGCCCTCCATGGCTCGCACCACAGCGTCGGGGTCGATGAGGGAGAACGCGGCGCGGCAGTAGGGGCAGGCGTGGTCCTTGCGGATGTCCACGGGGGCGCCACAGCTGGTGCAGTAGATGGCGCCCACGCGTTTGGCCAGGTCGTCGATCTCGGGGCGCGTCATGTGGCGCACAAAGCCTTTTTCGACCATGAAGGACGAGAAGCTGCTGAAGCGGCCGTGCTGGCGCCCGCAGCGGTAGATCATGTAGCGGCCGCTGCGCACCACGTCAAAACCCTTGGCCAGGCTGGTGTTGCAGCGCGGGCAGGCCATGCGTTCTGCCAGGGGCTGGTGCTGGTCGGTGCGGTGTTCGTGCAACAGGCGGAACAGCTCGACCACCGACTGGGGCGCGAGCTTGAGGTTTTCGTGCCGGTCGAACCACAGGCCCTGGCAGGCAAAACAGATGTCCAGCTCCAGCACGTGCCCCTGGTTGCTGGTGAACCGGTGGGCCTCCATGGGCTGGCGGCAGGAGGGGCAGGACGGCAGAGGGTGCATGGCGGCGGTGCCTGTAGGAGGCAGAGCGGGGATTGGCGCAAATGCTAACCCGGCACAGGGCGGACGCCGGGCGCATGACGCGCAGGTTCACGGCAACGCCATGCCCATCCACTAGCATTCGCGCCTCAACAACAAGGAACCAACAAGATGGGATTCATGAACTGGCGCACAAAAAGCGCCGATGTGCTGCAACAAGGCGGGGTGATTGCGCCCGATGAGCGGCTGCCCTGGCCGCAGACGGCGGTGATGGGGGTGCAGCACGTGATTGCGATGTTTGGCGCCACGGTGCTGGCGCCCATCCTGATGGGCTTTGACCCCAACGTGGCGATCTTGATGAGCGGCATCGGCACGCTGATCTTCTTCCTGGTCACGGGCGGCAAGGTGCCCAGTTACCTGGGGTCGAGCTTTGCGTTCATTGGCGTGGTGATTGCGGCCACAGGCTATGCGGGCCAGGGGGCCAATGCCAACATTGCCGTGGCGCTGGGCGGCATCATCGCCTGCGGCTTGCTCTACACGCTGATTGGCGCGCTGGTGCAGGCGGTGGGCACGGGCTGGATCGAGCGCTTCATGCCGCCCGTGGTCACGGGCTCGGTGGTGGCGGTGATCGGCCTGAACCTGGCGGGCATCCCCATCAAGAACATGGCGGCCAGCAACTTCGACAGCTGGATGCAGGTGGTGACCTTTGTGAGCGTGGGCCTGGTGGCCGTGCTCACGCGCGGCATGGTGCAGCGCCTGCTGATTCTGGTGGGCTTGATCGTGGCGAGCATCATCTACGCGGTGCTGACCAACGGCCTGGGGCTGGGCAAGCCGATGGACTTCTCCATCCTCGCCAACGCCGCGTGGTTTGGTTTGCCCAACTTTGCCGCGCCGGTGTTCGAGGCCAACGCCATGCTGCTGATCGCGCCCGTGGCCATCATCCTGGTGGCCGAGAACCTGGGCCACATCAAGGCCGTGACGGCCATGACGGGCCAGGACCTGGACCGCTACATGGGCCGCGCGTTCATCGGCGACGGCGTGGCCACCATGGTGAGCGGCGGCGCGGGCGGCACGGGCGTAACGACCTATGCCGAGAACATTGGCGTGATGGCGGCGACCAAGATTTACTCCACCGCCGTGTTTTTGCTGGCGGGGGTGTTTGCGCTGGTGCTGGGCTTTTCCCCCAAGTTCGGCGCGCTGATCCAGACGATTCCGCTGCCGGTGATGGGCGGCGTGTCCATCGTGGTGTTTGGCCTGATCGCGGTGGCGGGGGCCAAGATCTGGGTGGACAACAAGGTGGATTTTTCGCAGAACAAGAACCTCATCGTGGCGGCCATCACCCTGATCCTGGGCACGGGCGACTTCACGCTCAAGTTCGGCCAGTTTGCGTTGGGCGGCATCGGCACGGCCACGTTTGGCGCGATCCTGCTGTATGCCTTGCTCAATCGCAAAGGCCAATGAACAATGTAAGGGTTAACCCTGATTCTGTAAGCAACGACCGCTAGCATCCTGGGTTTTGTCCACAGGGCCATCCGCTCACCGGGCGGGTGGCCTTTTTCTTTTTGCGGAGTTTGTTCATGTCCCTGGCCGATCGGGTGCTGTACCCCGACTTTCTCTCCCGCACGATGTCTGCCGACGAGGCGGCCGCCCTGATTCCTGCCGGTGCCCATGTGGGCATGAGCGGATTCACCGGCGCGGGCTACCCCAAGGCCGTGCCGGGCGCGCTGGCCCGCCGCATCGAGAGCCTGAACGCGCAGGGCCATGGTTTCAAGATCGGGCTGTGGACAGGGGCCAGCACCGCGCCCGAGCTGGACGGCGCGCTGGCCCAGGTGGACGGCATCGAGATGCGCCTGCCCTACCAATCCGACCCCACGGTGCGCCGCCAGATCAATGCGGGGCACATGCAGTATGTGGACATCCACCTGTCGCACGTGGCGCAGTTTGTGTGGTTTGGCTTTTTGGGCAAGCTGGATGTGGCGGTGGTCGAGGTGGCGGGCGTGTTGCCCGACGGGCGGCTGATCCCATCATCCTCGGTGGGCAACAACAAGACCTGGCTGGACCAGGCCGACAAGATCATCCTGGAAGTGAATGCCTGGCACAACCCGCAGCTCGAAGGCATGCACGACATCTACTACGGCACCGACCTGCCGCCGCACCGCAAGCCCATCCCCATGACGCGGCCTGACGAGCGCATTGGCGAACCTTATCTGCGCTGCGACCCGAACAAGGTGATTGCGGTGGTGATGACCAACCAGCCCGATCGCAACAGTGTGTATGCCGCGCCGGACGACACCTCCAACCGCATCGCGGGCCACATCATCGAGTTCTTGCAGCACGAGGTGAAGAAGGGCCGCCTGCCCAAAGACCTGCTGCCGCTGCAGTCGGGCGTGGGCAATATCGCCAATGCGGTGCTCGCGGGGCTGAACAACGGCCCGTTCGAGAACCTCACGGCCTACACCGAGGTGCTGCAGGACGGCATGCTGGACATGCTGCGCTCGGGCACGCTGGCCAGCGCCTCGGCCACGGCGCTGTCGCTCAGCCCCACGGCGATGCAAGACTTCAACGACCGCATCGACTACTACAAGCAGCGCATCGTGCTGCGCCCGCAGGAGATCAGCAACCACCCCGAGCTGATCCGCCGCATGGGCCTGATTGCGATGAACGGCATGATCGAGGCCGACATCTACGGCAACGTGAACAGCACGCACGTCATGGGCTCGGCCATCATGAACGGCATTGGCGGCTCGGGCGATTTTGCGCGCAATGCCTATTTGTCGATCTTCATGACGCCGTCGCTGGCCAAGAATGGCGCCATCTCGTGCATCGTGCCCATGGCCTCGCATGTGGACCACACCGAGCACGATGTGCAGATCCTTGTGACCGAGCAGGGTTTGGCCGACCTGCGCGGCCATTCGCCCTCGCAACGCGCCGAAATCATCATCGACCGCTGCGCACACCCCGATTTCCGCTCGGCTCTGCACGACTACGTGGCCCGCGCCAAACGGAGCGCCGTGGGCCAGCACACGCCGCACCTGCTGAACGAGGCGCTGTCATGGCACCAGCGGTATGTGGAGACGGGCAGCATGCGCGCGCCAGCGGGCCCTGCCAGCCCCGCCGGCCCGGCGTAAAGGTTGCCCCACGGCCCGCAGGCCTTTGACAGCCAAATGGCAGCTTGGGCAGATAAAATAAGGGTTAACCCTAGGCTTCACAACCTCCCCTGTTCAACTTCCACCAGCCCCTGCCCGGGGCTGGTGGTTTTTTTGCCTGTCCGTTTTCACCATGCAACGCCGTCAATTCACCCAATCCCTCGTGGCCGCCAGCACCGGCCTGCTGCTTGCCACATCGTCGCGCGCCGTGGGCGTGCAAGACCCCATGGACGCCAAGAGCGTGACCATTGGCTGCTCGCTGGGCACCAGCGGCGCCCTGGCCAGCCTGGGCAAGGAACTGAAGCAGGGGCTGGACGCAGGTTTTGCGCAGGCCAACGCCAAGGGCATCCACGGCCGCGAGATCAAGCTGCTGGCCATGGACGATGGCTACGACGCGGCGCGCTCCGAAGACAACGTGCGCAAGCTGATTGCCGACGCCAATGTGGTGTCGCTGATCTCCTGCATGGGCACGGCCAACAACCAGCGCATCCTGCCGCTGGTGGACGAGGCGCAGATCCCCTACGTGGCCCCGCAAAGCGGCGCCACGTCGCTGCGCAAGGCAGAGTACCGCTCGGTGTTCCACGTGCGCGCCAGCTACACCGACGAAGCCCAGCGCCTGGCGCAAAAGCTGGTGTCCATGGGCATCACCGAGCTGGCCGTCGTGTACCAGGACACGGCCTTTGGCCGCGAGTTTCTGGCCGACGTGAACAAGGCCATGGCAGCGGCCAAGCAGCCTGCGCCCAAGGCTTTCAAGCTCGACGCCCAAGGCGCGCAGACCGCCGAAGTGGTCAAGCAGGCGGTGGCCGCCAAGCCCAACACGGTGCTGCTGGGCACGGCGGGCGACATCACCGCCACCCTGGTCAACGAGTTCAAGAAGGTCTCGCCCAGCACGCCGCTGGCCGCCACCAGCGTGGCGCTGTCGGGTGACAACCTGCGCCAGCTGGGTGGCAAGGCATCGGGCATTGCGCTGTCGATGGTGCTGCCCGACGCGGCCCGCACGAGCTTTGCCGTGGTGCGCGACTACCAGAAGGCCATGCGCGCACTGGGCTACCAGGAGTTTTCGGCCCGCAGCTTTGAAGGCTATGTGAACGCCCGCGTGCTGGCCGAGGGCCTGGAGCGCGCCGGCCGCGAGCTGACGCGCGCCAAGCTGCGCAACGCCCTCGCAGGCATCCGCAGCAACGACCTGGGCGGCCTGTCCATCGACTACGCAGGCGGTGCGCCCTATGTGGGATCGCGTTTTCTGGACCTGGGCGTGATGGGCGCCAACGGTCGATTTATCGGCTGACCCGGTGCCATGCCCGCCGCCAGGCGGGCCATGGCTGCGGCATCAGCCCAGGAAACGGCCCGCGCCGTTGAGCACCCCGAGGTCGATGAAGCGCGAGCCCACATAGGGCGACTGGCCGCTGTAATCGACCACAAAACCGCCCATGTCCCAGTTGCGGATACCCGCCAATGCTGTGCGCAGCTTGGCGCGGCTGGGGTCCGAGCCTGCGCGCTCCAGGCCCTCGGCCAGCACGCGCATGTTGACGTAGGCCTCCAGGCTGCCCAGCGTGAAGTCCTGGTGGCCCTTGGCCCGCATGGCGGCCTGGTAGTCGCGCACCAGTTGCGTCTTGGCGCGGTTGGGGTCGGGCATGACCATGGTCACGGCAATGCCGCTGCCTGCATCGCCCAGCTGCTTGAGGCCGTCGCTGGTCAGCGTCACGCTCACACCGGCCATCAGCACGCCCGGCACGGTTTTCTTGACGCCGCGCACCAGCTCCACCGAGGCCGCACCCGCCGTGGCCAGCAGCACGGCGGCGGGCCGGGCTTCGGCCACCTTGGCCAGCACGTCGGCCAGGTTCTTGCCGTCGGTGGCCAGCGCAGCCTGCACGGTGGGTTGGATGTTCTGCTCAGCCAGCGAGCGCGTGGCGTCTTCCAGCATTTCGCGGCCGTAGCCGTTATCCAGGTACACCACGCCGATGCCCTTGAGCCCCATGCCCGCCAGGCGCTGCACCAGGCGGCGCACTTCGTCGGTGTAGCTGGCGCGCACATGGAACACGTTGCGCCCGCCCTTGCGCAGCGACGACGCGCCCGTGAGCGGCGCCACGTAAGGGATGCCCGCCTCTTCGATCAGCGGCAGGATGGCCGTGTTGTTGGGTGTGCCCACACACGACAGCAGCGCAAAGGCGCTGCCCTGGCCAATCATCTGCTTGACGTTGTCGGTGGTGCGCTGGGGCATGTAACCATCGTCCACCATGTTGAACTGCAGCGTGCGGCCATGCACGCCACCCCGGCTGTTGATGTGCGCGAGCGCCGCTTCGGCACCCTGCTTGATGTCCTGCCCAAAGCCCGCGAGCGGGCCGCTGAGTGCGGCCGAGCAGCCGATGGTCAGCGTCTTGCCGGTGATGCCGCCCTCTTGCGCCCAGGCATTGCGCATGAAGACGGGGGCAGCCAGGACGGCCGTGGTGTGGGAGGCAAGGGTGACAAACTGGCGACGCTGCATGATGGGAAACCGACTCCGGGAAAAAGCACAATGCACAACCCGGGTGTGCCAGTGAGACACTCACTGCACGCTGACCCGGCAAGCCGCCGACCCCCGGGGGAACCCGGCATTCTATGGAGCCCGCTTGCGGCGCAGTAGTGTGCTGACTCTACCCCGCCCCCTTTTCGAGACCACCATGCCTATCTGGAAAAAACCCATCGATCTGGCCCTGCTGAAGGCCGCCAACCGCAACACCGCCGTAGAGCACCTGGGCATCGAATTTGTCGAGGTGGGTGACGACTTTCTGCGCGCCCGGGTGCCGGTGGACCACCGCACCATCCAGCCTTTTGGCCTGCTGCACGGCGGCGTGAGCGTGGTGCTGGCCGAGTCCATGGGCTCCACCGGCGCCTACTACGCCCTGCCCGAGGGCTACCGCGCCGTGGGCCTGGACATCAACGCCAACCACCTTCGCTCTGCCACCAGCGGCTGGGTGACCGGCACAGCCAAGCCGGTACACATCGGCCGCACCACGCATGTGTGGCACATCGATCTGCACAACGAGGCGGGGGAGCTGACCTGTGTGTCGCGGCTGACGATGGCAATCCTCGCACCCCGGTAGAGGACTTCCCCCTGAGCGGCTGCGCCGCTTCCCCCTTCTCTCGAATCGCTGGCGCGATTCGGGAAGGGGGACGATGCCCTCGCTGCGGGGCGGCCCTTGCTCGGCATCCCTGGTCTGGGGCGCGCCGGTTTCAAACGGTTGCTGGAAACTCGAGTGGAATTAGCCGCTACCGCGCGATCATCATGCCTTAATAGCTATCTATTCAGCAGCATTCTGCTGCGCCAAGCGCTCGCTTTTCCAGTACACATCGTCGCCGCCGTCCATGCGGTTGAGCACGCGGGCGAGCACGAACATCAGGTCGGAGAGGCGGTTGAGGTACTGGCGTGGAGCGTCGTTCAGGGCCTCTTCGTTGCCCAGGGCGACCACGGCGCGTTCAGCGCGGCGGGCCACGGTGCGGCAGATGTGCGCTTGCGATGCAGCGCGCGTGCCCGCGGGCAGGATGAACTCCTGCAGGCGCGGCAGCGCGGCGTTGTGGTGGGCCAGGGCTTCGTCCAGTGCCAGCACCGCGTCGGCCTTGAGCAGTTCAAAGCCCGGAATCGACAGCTCGCCGCCCAGGTTGAAAAGCTGGTGCTGCACCTCGACCAGCAGGATGCGGACACCATCGGGCATGGGCTCGCACAGCAGCAGGCCGATGTGGGAATTGAGTTCATCCACATCCCCCATGGCGTGGATGCGCAAGCTGTTCTTGGGGACGCGCTGGTTGTTGCCCAGGCCCGTGGTGCCTGCGTCGCCGGTGCGCGTGGCGATCTGTGAGAGTCGGTTGGCCATGGCGGTGCCTTGCTGAAAACGTGGAAGAGAGAGAAGCGTGATTCTCCGCCAGCCGCGCCAGCACCACAGGACCGCTGAGCTACGTCTTGGCACATCCCGGCCACACAACCACACAAAGCGGGCCCCCACCGTTACATGGCGCAGGCAAATGTTGGCCCAGGCAACAGCAGGCAAGAGTGCTGGCGTGCAGGGCCCGGCTGCGGTGCAATGAAACCCTGTTCAATTTTGAAGGAGCTTCGCTTCCCATGAAAGCACTGCAACGACGCACTTATTCGTTCGATACCCGCAGCGTGATGCTTTTTGCGGCCCTCTCCCTGGGCGGCATGGGTGCATTGCATGCGCAGACTGCCACGTCTTCGTCTCCCCCGCAGTTCGGCCCACAGGGCAAGGGCACAACCCAGGCGGGCTCGGGTTTCACTGTCGGGCCCGGCAGCAGCGCTTCCACCACAGCTGCTGCGGCCTTTGAACGGGCCGACACCAACAAGGACGGTCAATTGAGTGCGCAGGAAGCCGCCACCCTGCCTGCCATCAGCCAGCGCTTCAAGGAGCTGGACACCGACAAAAACGGTGCGCTGTCGCGTGCCGAGTTCGACAAGGGCGTTCAATCCTGACCACTCTCCCCAGCCCGCGCTGAGCCGCGCACCAGCGCGGGTGCAACTACCTAACGCAAGGCCTGCCTGCGCCGGACCTCCAGGGCGTGGACAGGCCTTTGCGCTTTTCTCGCGTTTCTCGCGTTTCTCGCGTTCTGCGCAGCCCGGTCAATCGTGCAGCGACGACAAGAACTGCTGCAGCTCCGGCGTCTGCGGATTGCCAAACAGCGCGGCGGGCGCTCCGGTCTCGTGCACCCGCCCCTGGTGCATGAAGATCACGCGGTCGCTCACCTTGCGGGCAAACGCCATCTCGTGCGTGACCATCATCAGCGTCATGCCTTCCTGCGCCAGCGACTCCACCACGCGCAGCACTTCGCCCACCAGTTCGGGGTCCAGCGCCGAGGTGATCTCGTCGCACAGCAGCACCTGCGGCTCCATGGCCAGCGCGCGCGCAATGGCCACGCGCTGCTGCTGGCCGCCCGAGAGCTGGTCGGGCATGGCGTCAAACTTTTCGGCCAGGCCCACGCGGGCCAGCAGCTGGCGCGCCTGCGCCTCGGCCGCCTTGGCGTCACGCGCCTTCACCAGCGTGGGCGCCAGCATGATGTTGCGGCCCACAGAGAGGTGCGGAAACAGGTTGAAGCTCTGGAAGATCATGCCCACCTGCTGGCGCAGCGCGCGCATGGCCGTGGGGCTGTCGTGCAACAGCTTTTGGCCGTTGACGCTAAGCGCGCCTTCCTGGAACTCTTCCAGACCGTTCACGCAGCGCAGCAGCGTGCTTTTGCCCGAGCCGCTTTTGCCGATGATGGCAATCACCTCGCCGCGCTGCACCTTGAGGTCAATGCCCTTGAGCACCTCGTTACTGCCGTAGGACTTGCGCAAGGCCGTAATGTCCACGATGGGCGGATCACCCACCACGATGCCGTCGTGCGCGGGGACCGGGGTGGTTTCAACGGCGGTTGCCATGGAGTTTCCTTTCAAGCGATTGCGCCACCAGGCTCACGGGGAAGCACAGGGCAAAGTAGAGCAACGCCACGCAGGCGTAGACGAGGAAGGGCTGGTAGGTGGCGTTGGAGATCATGCTGCCCGCCTTGGTCAGTTCCACAAAGCCGATGACCGAGGCCAGCGCCGTGCCCTTGATGACCTGCACCAGAAAACCCACCGTGGGTGGCACCGCAATGCGCAGTGCCTGCGGCAGCACCACATGGCGCAGCTGCTCGCCAAAGTTGAGCGCCAGGCTCTGCGCGGCCTCCCACTGCCCCTTGGGGATGGAGGCCACACAGCCGCGCCAGATCTCGGTGAGGTAGGCGCTGGTATAGAGCGTGAGCGCCACGGCGGCGGCTGTCCACGGCGAGGTCTTGATGCCAAAGAGCGCAATGCCGAAGTACGCCAGGAACAGCTGCATGAGCAGCGGCGTGCCCTGGAACACCTGCACATAGGCGCCCACCGCGCGGTCCACGCCACGCACTTTGGACAGGCGCAGCACCAGCAGCACCAGGCCTACGAGGCCGCCACCGATGAAGGCGATGAGGGACAGGGACACCGTCCAGCGCGCTGCCAGCAGCAGGTTGCGCAGGATGTCCCACAAGGAAAAGTCCACCATGGCTTATCTCCCCACCAGAAAACGTGCGCCGATCCACATCAGCAATCGGCGCGTGGCCATGGACAGCACCAGGTACACCGCTGTGGCCAGGATGAAGGCCTCAAAAGCGCGGAAGGTGTTGCTGGAAATGAGGTTGGCCGCATAGCTCAGCTCGGGCGTGGAGATCTGCCCGCACACGGCCGAGCCCAGCATCACGATGATGATCTGGCTGACCATGGCGGGCCACACCTTTTGCAGCGCGGGCGGCAGCACCACACGCCGGAAGGTCTGGCCCGGCGTGAGCGCCAGGCTGTGCGCGGCTTCGATCTGGCCACGTGGCGTGGCCTCGATGCCCGCGCGGATGATCTCGGCCGAGTACGCGCCCAGGTTGATCACCATGGCCAGCACCGACGCGAACTCGGGCGTGAGCTTGAGCCCCAGCGCGGGCAGGCCAAAGAACAGGAAGAACAGCTGCACGATGAAGGGCGTGTTGCGCACCAACTCCACATAGCTGGCCACAGCCCAGCGCAGCGCAGTGGGCCGGTGGCCCAGGTTGCGCGCACGCGCCCAGGCGCAGGCCGTGCCCAGCAGCAGGCCCAGCACGGTGCCCACGATGGTGAGGCCAATGGTCCAGACCACGCCGCGCACCAGCAATGGCCACGACGCGAGGACGGCAGAAAAATCGAGCGCAATCAGCATGCTTGTGCCCTGCGCCGCTTGTCGCGCCGCAGGCCCTTGGGTTTCAGCAATTCATCCTGTGCACCGCATCACAGGGGCAGATCGCCCGCAGGGCGGCCCAGCCACTTGCTGGACATCTTGTCGATGTCGCCGGATTTGCGCGCCTCGGCAATGATTTCGTTCACGCGCAGGCGCAGCTTGTCTTCGCCCTTGGCCACGCCGATGAAGTTGGGGCTGTCCTTGAGCAGCAGCTTGTATTCGGTCTGCAGGTTGGGGTTCTTGACCATGATGGTCCCGGCCGTCGATGCGCTGGTGGCAATCGCCTGCGTCTGGCCCGACACGAAGGCCGCAATGCTGGCCGCGTGGTCTTCAAAACGCTTCACGTCCACGCCGGGAGGCGCGACCTTGGCCAGCTCCTGGTCTTCCATGGCGCCACGCGTCACGGCCACCGACTTGCCGGTCAAGTCGGCAAAGCTCTTGATGTTCAGGCTCTTGCTCGCAAACACGGCCTGGAAGAACGGTGCGTAGGCCGCAGTGAAGTCGATCACCTTCTCGCGCTCGGGGTTCTTGCCCAGCGTGGAGATCACCAGGTCGGCCTTCTGCGTTTGCAGGTAGGGGATGCGGTTGGCGCTGGTCACGGGGATCAGCTCGACCTTCACGCCCAGTTTGGCGCCGATGTAGTGGGCCATCTCCACGTCCAGGCCCTGGGGCTTGAGGTCGGTGCCGACAAAGCCGTAGGGCGGGTAGTCGGTGGGGATGGCGATCTTGATTTCCTTGGCCTTGAGGATGTTGTCCAGCGCGTTCTGCGCGTGGGCGGCGGGCGCCATCAATGCCGCTGCGAGGCCGGTGGCGGCGAGCACGCCCAGGGTCAGGCGGCGGGTGGACGAAGTGACGGTGCGGACGGTGGTCATAGCAGGGCTCCTAGGTAGGTGGATGCGTCGGCAGGCGCGTCTGGGTCAGACGCTGGGGGGGTGGAACTCTTGGGGGCAGCGCGGGGCTTGCGCGCGCGAGCCGGTGGGGTGGCTTGTGCGGGGCTCTTGCGCACCGGTGCCAGCGCATCGCGCAGCCCGGCCAGCGGATCGCTGCTGGCCTGCAGGCGCAGGGCCGACTGCACGGTGCCGATGTGTTCGGACATCAGCGCCTCGGCGCGGGCAATGTCGCCCGCCTCCAGCGCCTCGACGATGCGCACATGGTCGGCGCAGCTCTGCGCCGCATCGTGCGACGACTGGTAGAGCATGGCGATGAGCGTGGTGCGCGCCGTGAAATCGCGCAGCGTGTCGGCCAGCAGGCTGTTGCCTAGGCATTCGGCCAGGCACACATGAAAGTCGCCCAGCAAGAAGCTACGCATGCCCACATCAGTGCCCGCCAGCGCAGCCTTTTCGCGCTGCAGGTGGCTTTTGAGCTGGCGCAGCGCCGTCTTGTCCACCACCTTGAGCTGGTGCAGCAGGCCCAGTTCGATCACGCGGCGCGCCTCGAAGGCCTCGCGCGCTTCGTCTTGCGACGGCTCGATCACATACCAGCCGCGCCGGGCGCTGACGGTGACGATGCCGCGTGTGGCGAGCCGGGTGAGCGCCTCGCGCACGATGGTGCGGCTGCAGTCGAACAGCATGGCCAGCTGCTGCTCGCCCAGGCGGGAGCCGGGCGCGAGCTTTTGCGCCATCACGGCTTCGATGATGCGGTTGCTGATCTCGGTGGCGGTGGTCATTGCCTGCGGTATCGCAGGTTCCGTGCCAACTGGTATACAAGCCGAATGCACCAGCCTGGCGCACGGAGGCTGTGCACCATCGGGGGAGCCTGCCCCGCAACGATGCGCAGGGCCGACCCAAGGGGATGCTGGTGCATGGATGTGGTGCAGGCGTTGGCGGGCCGCTACATACGTGCGACGACCCGACGACCGCAGAAAGCTATCGCTTTTGCCTGGAGGGAAGCAACAAAGCCCTCCCGGGCTAACAAGCCGTTATGCAAGCCCAGCCAGGCGCAAGACCCAGAACAACAACAGCCCGCCTCCCACCGCCGCCAGCACTGTCGGATGCCACCACGGCCAGCGCGCCACGCGGCGGCGGCCCTGGGCGCCTTCGACCACCGCCTGGCCCGCCAGCAGCACCAGCCACAGCAGCAGCAACAGCGCGCCCGGGTTGGCGGCCCAGGCGGCCGCCCAATCGCCCTGGACCAGGGCTGCACACGCATGTGTGCCGCCGCACAGCGGGCAGGGCATGCCCGTCAGCGCGCGAAACCCGCAGCCCAGGCCCAGCCCATCCTGCCCCAGCCACCAGGGTGTGGCGGCCATGGCCAAAGGCCAGCCCAGGCCCCACGCCAGCCGCAGCCGCCGCGCGCTCCCGTCCAGCGGCTGCCAGGCGGGCGGGCTGCCCACTGGCGCCATCACCGGGCGTGGCTCAGAGGGGAGGGAGTGCCACCGGTTCATCGCCCACCAGCTGGCGCGCCATGTAGTAAGAGCCGATGGTGGACAGCGGCAGCGTCAGCAGCGCGCCCACCCCGCAGAGCAAAAAGCCCAGCGAACCCACGATGCCCAGCACCAGCGAACAGAAAAACGCCGAGCCCAGGTTCTTCGTCACGATGCCCCAGGCCTGGTTGAAGGCGGCAACACCATCGCGCTCGCCGCGCGCCACGAGGAACAGCGCCACCGGGGGCAGCGCCATGACCAGCAGGCCGGGAATGAAGCACAGCATGAAGCCCAGCGACACCACCAGCGAGCTGATGAGCCCCGCCACGAACGCGGGCACAAAGTCGTCAAAACCCCGGAAGATGTCGCCGATCTGCACCGCCTCACCGCGCGTCTCGCGATCGATCATGCGCATATAGCCCACCACCATGGGCCCGGCCAGCAGGCCCGCGCTGATGCTGGCCACCACCATCACCAGCAAGGTACACACCACATGGGTGATGGCGTTGTTCTTGAAGATGCCCCAGGCACCCGACAGGCAGTCCCCCACATTGGCTGAAGCCATGGCAACCCCCTCTGTTTGAAGTCGTCAACAAGACGCCGGACCAGTGTAGCGAGCTACCGCTTTGGCATCTACCTCTGCAGCCACCTCGGCGGCTACTTTGTCAGAGAAGACCGTCCCACAGCGAGAGCCGCACAGGCTCCGGGTGGGGCGCATACGCAGGCGACGCCACATCGAACCGCCGAACCAGCGGTTGTGCGCCCGCGGACGGCGCCCATCCGGGGTCGCCCCTTTGTGCAAACGCCACCCAGCCCTGGTGCATGGCCGCAGCCAGCGCGGTGGGTGGCTTGGGCCCTGTCAGTTCCTGCCCCGTGGTGGTGTGGAGGTTGCCGAACACAAATGGCAGCTCTACCCCATGCGCCGCCCCCAGGCGCCCCCGCCACTGCGGCGAAGGCCAGGCGAATTCGTAGGCATGGGCACTGCGGGCCCAGCGGCTGGCCAGCGCTGCAATGCGCTGGGCGGGCACGCGGTAGTAAAAGTCGGACTGCAGGGCACACAGCAGTTCGCCGGGCGTTTCATGTGTGGGCGGCAATGTGGCGCGCAGGGCATACACCGCGTGCGCGCCCAAACCCACCTCCTGCGCAAAGGCCAGCATCTGCGCCTCGGTCACGCGGTCCATCGCGCCGCCCGGCACGTGGTACAGGCGCATCTCCTCGGCATTGCTGCCCACCAGCACCTGCAAGTCTGGCGGGTGCGCTGCCCACTGCTGCGCCAGCGCCTGCAGCGGTGGCGCAACAAGCACCTGCCCGTCCACCACGGGCCGCAGGGGAAAGAAGTTGCGGATGCCCAGGCCGTGCTGCTGCCGCAGGGCCGGGTCTGCCGCGAGGCGGTGCACCGCGTGCAGCACGGCAGGCCGGGCTGCCGCACCCAGCGCAGCCAGGGTGGGCGCCACCCCCACCAGCGCAGCCACGGCGCGGCGTGCAGCGGCGGCCTCTTGCAGCGTCTGGCAGGCCACGCTGGGGCTTTGCAAGATGGCGCGTAACAAGAGCCCACGCGATGCGGGCATGCCCAGCACACAGGCCAGTGCGCCCGCACCGGCCGACTGACCGAACACCGTGACCTGCGACGGGTCGCCGCCCCAGGCGGAGATATGCTCGCGCACCCATTGCAGCGCGGCCAACAGGTCCAGCAGGCCGCGATTGGCGGGCGCTGCGCCGCCCCGCGAACCAGCCTCACCCTCGTCCTCGAAATGCAGGAAGCCGTCGATGCCCAAGCGGTACTGCAGCGACACAAACACCACGCCCTGGCGCGCAAACGACGCCCCGTCGTACAACAGCTCGCTGGCCGCGCCGCGAAAGAACCCGCCGCCATGCACCCAGACCATCACGGGCAGACGGGCGCCGGGCTCGGCAGGCGGGGCCCATACGTTCACGGCCAGGCAGTCTTCGCCACCCAGCATGGGCGCATCTGCACGCGCGGTGCGGGCCAGCTGCGGTGCCATCGGCGCAAACCCGGTGGCATCGCGCACGCCAGGCCACGGTAGCGCTGGCACCGGCGCCGCAAAGCGCAAAGTGCCGCTCGGCGCCTGCGCATATGGCACACCCCGGAACACACGCACACCCTGCTCCCACAGGCCGCGCAGCTGCCCGCCGTGAGGCAGCGTGACCAGCGGCGCCGCTGTGCTCGCACTCATTCCGTGGCCAGGCCCAGCTTGTCGATCAGCGGGCGCCACACGGCCGCATCGCGGGCCGCCCAGGTGCGGGCATCGCCGGGTGTGGAAGTGGTCAGTGTGACGTTCATGGCTTCCAGGCGGGACTTGTACTGCGCATCACCACCACGGCATTTTTCGGTGACGGCATTGAGCCGGTGCAGCAGCTCGGGCGGCGTGCCTGCCTTGGCCACCACCGCAATCCACGCGGGGCGCGCCAGATCGCTGGCGGCGGGCAGGGCCTCGGCGATGGTGGGCACATCGGGCAGCAGCGCCGAGCGCTGCGCACCAAACAGCGCCAGCGGCACCAGCTTGCCCGCCTTGACCTGCGCCGCCGCCGTGCCAATGACCAGCGTCATCGCATGGATCTGCTGGCCCATGAGCGCAGTCAGGCCCGCACCCTCGCCCACGAAGGGCACATGGGTGCCGGGCACACCCAGCTTGTCCACCAGCGCCGAGGTGAGCAGGTGCGCAGGGCTGCCTTTGCCCGGTGAGCCAAAGTTGATGCCGCCGGGCGTGGACCGCGCCAGCTTCTGCAGGTCAGCCAGGCTGGCAATGCCCATGCCGGGCGGCACGGCCAGCACCAGGGGCGAGGTGCCCAGCACGGCCACACCGTCAAAGTCGTGTTGCGGGTCATACGGCGGCTGCTTGTAGACATAGGGCGTGATCGTCATCTGCGACATGCCGATGCTCAGCAGGCTGTAGCCGTCGGCCGGCTGGGACTTGAGGTAGTTGATGGCCAGGATGCCATTGGCCCCGGGCTTGTTCTGCACCACCACGGCCTGGCCCAGCTCGCGCGCAGCGCAGTCGGCCCACACGCGCGTCATCGCGTCCGAGCCACTGCCGGGCGGTTGCTGGGCGATGAGCTGGATGGGCTTGGCCGGGTAGGCCGCAGACTGCTGTGCCAGGGCGCTGCCAGCAGCGCAGGCCAGTGCGGCGAGCGCGAGGAGGCGCGGAGCGCGCGTGGAAGCCGAAGTCATGGTGTGTCTCCTGGTGATGTTTTAGGCGAGGGATGCCTGATCGGCGCGGCGTGCAGGCAAATAGGGGTCAGCAAAGACGGGTCAGCGGCGGCGCGTGCGCACCTTCGTGGGCGTGCCCGCAGAGGCTGCTGCGGCCTCGCACCGGGTGGCAATCCAGTCGGCCAGGCAGGCCAGCTGCGCCTGATGGACGGCATCGGGCGCTGATGGCTGTGCGGGCGCAAACAGCTGCAGCAGCCCCAGCCCGCGCAGCGACGACAGCACCAGGCCCAGCAGGCCGTCGCGGTCGGGCTCTGCCGCCAGCTCGGGGAAGGCCGTGAAGAAGCCTTCGTGCATGCGCGCCTGCACACTCTGGCGCAGCTCGGCAATGTGGCCCAGCACCTCGGGCTGGTTGCGGCAGCCCAGGTAGATGTTCCAGGCCACGATGAAGCGCGGCTGCGCATAGACCAGGCCCCACACCGCCTGCACAAACTTCGCAGCGCGCTCGCGCGCGGGCAGCGCGGGGCTGGGCCAGAGTTCGCCCGAGCGCACGGTGGACTCGATCAGCTCGCTCAGCACATTCATCATCAGCACCGCCTTCGACTCGAAGTGGTGCTGCACCGCGCCCGAGGTCATGCCCGCCGACTTGGCCAGCTCGTGGATGGACATCTCCTCCAGGCTGCGGTGCTGGATCACGTCGATGGCGGTGGCGATCAGGTGCTGGCGCGTGGCGGCGCTGCGCTCGGCATGGGTGCGGCGCACCCCGGCCTTGGGGGAAACACGGTGGTTCATGGCGCTTTCACAATATACATTTCGAACGTAATGTATTTATGCATGCGCCGACCAACAAGCCCGTGAATACCCGCATCCCCGCACAGGCCCAAGTTGGATCACCCAGAGCCCTTGCACGGGGCCGAACCTAGAATGCTTCTCACTGACCGCACCCACCGGAGACACACACCATGAACGCCCCCACCGCTGCCGCCCACCTGCTGCCCGAAATCAAGCTGCGCGACGTACCCCAGGCCCTCATCGATGCGCTGCAGGCCCGCTTTGGCGCGCAGTGCTCGCTGGCCCAGGCCGTGCGCGAGCAGCACGGGCGCGACGAAGGCTCGCTGCAGGCCCCGCCGCCCAGCGCCGTGGTGTTTGCCGAAAGCACGCAGGATGTGGCCGATGCGGTGAAGCTGGCCAGCCAGTACGAAGTGCCTGTGATCCCCTACGGCGCGGGCTCGTCGCTCGAAGGCCACCTGCTGGCCGTGCAGGGCGGCATCAGCATCGACGTGAGCCGCATGAACCAGGTGCTGAGCATCAACGCCGAAGACCTCACGGTGACGGTGCAGCCTGGCATCACGCGCAAGGCGCTTAACGACGCCATCAAGGACACCGGCCTTTTCTTCCCCATCGACCCCGGTGCCGACGCCAGCATCGGCGGCATGTGCGCCACACGCGCCAGCGGCACCAACGCCGTGCGCTACGGCACCATGCGCGAAAACGTGCTGGCGCTGGAGGTGGTGACGGCCAGCGGCGAAGTCATCCACACCGGCACGCGCGCCAAGAAAAGCAGCGCGGGCTACGACCTGACCCGCCTGATGGTGGGCAGCGAAGGCACGCTGGGCGTCATGACCGAGATCACCGTGCGCCTGTACCCGCTGCCCGAGGCGGTGAGCGCCGCGATCTGCTCGTTCCCGAGCATCGAGGCCGCAGTGCGCACCACCATCCAGACCATCCAGATCGGCGTGCCGATTGCCCGCGTGGAACTGATCGACCACCACACGGTGCGCATGGTGAACGCACACAGCAAGCTCAATCTGCGCGAAGAACCCATGCTGCTCATGGAGTTCCACGGCTCACCCGCCAGCGTGAAGGAGCAGGCCGAGATGGTGCAGGACATTGCCAGCGAATTTGGCGGCCAGGCTTTTGAATGGGCCAGCACACCCGAAGAGCGCACCCGCCTGTGGACGGCCCGGCACAACGCCTACTTCGCCGCCGTGCAAAGCCGCCCTGGCTGCCGCGCCATCAGCACCGACACCTGCGTGCCCATCAGCCGCCTGGCCGACTGCCTGCTTGAATCCGTGGACGAAGTCGAAGCCAGCGGCATCCCCTACTTCCTCGTCGGCCACGTGGGCGACGGCAACTTCCACTTCGGCTACCTCATCGACCCCAACAGCGCCGAAGAACGCACCAAGGCCGAAGCGATGAACCACACGCTGGTGGCCCGCGCCCTCAGCATGGGCGGCACCTGCACGGGCGAGCATGGCGTGGGCGTGCACAAGATGGGCTTTTTGCTGGACGAGACCGGCACGGGCGCGGTGGACATGATGCGCGCGATCAAGCGGGCACTGGACCCGAAGAACATCCTGAATCCGGGGAAGATCTTCGCCCTTTAATTGCTGCTATATCGATAGCAAAAAGTCTAATACCAACAGGCGGAAGCGGCCATTTTTATTGAGGTTCTGACAGGGTTCTGCGGGAGCGGAGTGCTTTGGCGTGCGCCCGCTGCTGCCACCCCCTTGTCAGCAACTTCGCCTACGCTGCGCCCTGTCCGCAGCCCGCACACGCACCCCATGGCCACACGCTCTGTCCCCGCATTGCTCGAAGACATCCGTTTCCTCGGAGAGACCCAGTACGCCATCGTGCAGGCCGTGCGCGCCCTGTTGCTGCAGCCGCCTTTTGAGGCGCCCACGGAAGAGGTGAAATACGGCGGCATCCTGTTTGCCGCGCAGGGGGTGTCGTTCTGCGGCGTGTTCGCCTACCAGGCGCATGTGTCGGTGGAGTTCGGACAGGGTGCGCGCATCAGCGACCCCTTCGGCCACCTGGAGGGCGCGGGCAAGGGGCGCAGGCACCTCAAACTGCGCTCCATCGACGACCTGGCGCACAAGCAGCTGGCACAGTACCTGCCGCTGGCGCTGGAAGCCGCGCGAGCAAACACATAGGATGAGGACGCTGCTGCACGCTTGCAGCGGTACAGGCGGCAGCACATCGGCGTGCCAACCCATCAACCACCCACACACGGCTTTCCCATGCGCATCGCTTTTGTCTCCGACATCCACGGCAACCTCGCGGCCCTTGAAGCTGTGGCGGCCGACATCGCCCTGCACGGTGCCGACCGCGTGGTGAACCTGGGCGACAACCTCTCGGGCCCGCTGCTGCCCCGCGAGACGGCGCAGTGGCTCATGGCCTCGGACTGGCTCTCGCTGGCGGGCAACCACGAGCGCCAGGTGCTGCAGCTGCGCCCTGGCCACGGCGGCCCATCGGACCAGTACGCGCATGCGCAGCTCACCGAGGCGGAGTTCACCTGGATGCGCAGCCTGACGCACACCCTGCGCCTGGACGAAGACGTGCTGCTGTGCCACGGCTCGCCGCGCAGCGACCATGAGTACCTGCTCGAAACGCTGGACGGCCCCACGGTGCGCGCTGCCACAACGGCCGAGATCGACGAGCGCCTGGCAGGCCACTATGCGCCGCTGGTGGCCTGCGGCCACACCCATGTGCCGCGGCAGGTGCGGCTGGGGGCAGGCATCTTGCTGATCAACCCCGGCAGCGTGGGCCTGCAGGCCTATGGCGACGACCACCCTGTGGCGCACAAGGTAGAGAACGGCACGCCGGATGCGTGCTACGCCATTGCGGAGCGCACAGCCCAGGGCTGGCAGGTGGCGCACCACCGGGTGCCTTACAACCACGAGCCCATGGCAGTGCTGGCGCAAAAGAATGGCAGACCGGAGTGGGCCCACGCGCTGCGCACGGGACTCATGCCTGTGTGAAGAGTTGCGCGCGGTCAGCCGTGCAGCGCACGGGAATCAGCGGGCGCCTGCGCCCGGTTGTTCATGCCGTAGTCACGCACCACCCCCGCCACGCGCAGCCGGTAGTCGGCAAACACATGGTCGCGCCCAGCCGCCTGGGTGCTGCGGTGCGCCTCCTGCTGGCGCCAGCGGGCCAAGGCCTCCTCGTCGCGCCAGAAGGACAGCGACAGCAGCTTGCCAGGCGCGCTCAGGCTCTCGAAGCGCTCGATGGAAACAAAGCCGTCGATCTGCGCCAGCAGCGGCTTGAGCGCTGCGGCTGCATCCAGATAGGCACTGCGCTGGCCCGGCGCGGGCGTCACCTCGAAGATCACGGCCATCATGTGGCGGCCCCTTGCGGATGGGCAGGCAGGCCCAGCGTGCCTTCCACGGCCTGGGTGAAGGTGCGCTCCTCGCGCAGGATGAAGCGTTTCTCCTGCGCCATCGCAAAGTTGGCGCGGCCTTCGGGGTCGGCGC
The DNA here is from genome assembly GCF_002245625.1 of Acidovorax kalamii. Taxonomy (GTDB): domain Bacteria; phylum Pseudomonadota; class Gammaproteobacteria; order Burkholderiales; family Burkholderiaceae_C; genus Acidovorax; species Acidovorax kalamii. The sequence continues at coordinate 306,496 of NZ_NOIG01000008.1, read as the reverse complement.
GCAGGCGGGCGCGGTAGGCCTCGTAGGCGGCCAGCGAATCAAAGCCGATCAGGCCCCAGGCCTCGTAGTTGCTGCCTTCGTGCGGCAGGAAGTAGCCCAGCAGGTGGCCGCCGCAGCGGGGAATGATCTGGCCCCAGCGGCGTGCGTATTCGGCAAATGCCTCGCGCTGGAAGGGATCGATGTCGTAGCGGATGAAGCAGGTGATCATGGTGTTCCAAAGTCTGGTGTTGGCAAGGGCTTCACGATAGGCCGTTGACGGGCACAGATGGTTCGCCCAAGATCGAACCATGAAAGACGGCCCCCACATCGCGCGTATTGCCGCGCTCATCGGCGACAGCGCACGCGCCGAAGTCCTCACCGCACTGATGGCCGACCGCGCACTCACGGCCACCGAACTGGCCGACATCGCGGGCGTGACCAAACAGACCATCAGCGCCCACCTGGCCAAGCTGCTCGATGCCGGTTTGCTGGCGGTGGAAAACCAGGGCCGGCACCGCTACTTCCGGCTGGCAGGCCGTGATGTGGCGCAGCTGCTGGAGTCCCTGATGAACGTGGCCTTCCGCGCCGGTGCCGTGCGCCTGCGCGCCAGCCCGCGCGAGCCGGCCCTGCGGCGTGCCCGCGTGTGCTACGACCACCTGGCAGGCGAGGTGGGCGTGCAGTTGCACGAGGCGCTGCTGCGCCAGGGCTACCTGCACGCTGCCGACGAGGGCCTGGCCGTGACGCCAGCGGGCGCCGAGTGGTTCGCCCACCAGGGCATCGACACCACCGCAGCCGCACGCCAGCGGCGCATGCTGTGCCGCCCCTGCCTGGACTGGAGCGAGCGGCGCCACCACCTGGGCGGCGCCTTGGGCGCGGCATTGCTGCAGCGCCTGCTGGAGCGCGGCTGGGCACGGCGCGACAAGGATTCGCGGGTGCTGCATTTCTCCGCCGAGGGCGAGCTGGCCCTGCGCGCCTGGCTCGCGCCCGCTGCGGGCGAGGCCGCCAGCAATGAACCACCCCGCCCCCTTGCGGCGCGAGGCCGGTCCGGCCGATGAAAACCTTGGCACTTTTTCTGGCCACCGCCCTGGCCGAGATCGTGGGCTGCTATCTGCCGTGGCTCTGGCTGCGCCAGGGCAAGCCGGTGTGGCTGCTGCTGCCTGCGGCTGTGAGCCTGGCGCTGTTTGCCTGGCTGCTCACGCTGCACGACACCGCCGGGGCAGGCCGCGTGTATGCGGCCTATGGCGGCGTCTACGTCGGCGTGGCGCTGGCGTGGCTGTGGGCCGTGGATGGCATCCGGCCCACACCGTGGGATGTGGCGGGCGTGCTGGTGGCGCTGGCGGGCATGGCGATCATCATGTTCCAACCCATGGAGTGAACACCCCCTGAGTCGCCTTCGGCGCCTCCGCCCCGCCTGCGGGAGAGGGCACGGGCCTGCACCGCGCCAGTCTCGAATGCTGCAGCACCCGGGCCTCAGTTCACCTTGATAAGGCGCCAGTCAATGCGGTTGTCCGGCCGCTGCACCAGCTCCACGTTTTTCTTCATGGCCCAGGCCAACATCTGGTTGTGCAGGGGGATGTGGGCCACGGTGTCGTTCTGCAGCTGCAGGCCTTCGGTCAGCAGGCGGTTGCGCACGGGCTGGTCGGTTTCGGTCTTCACGCGGTCCACGATGTAGTCCATGCGCTCGTTGCTGTAGCGACCCAGGTTGTAGTTGCCGTCACCGCCGGTGGTCTTGGTGCGGACGAGGGACTGCAGGGTGTACAGCGCGTCGAAGGTGGGCACCCCCCAGCTGAGCAGTGCAATGCTGGCCTCGTGCCGCTGGGCCATGGGGTAGTAGGTGACCGCTGGCAGCGTGCGCAGCTTGGCCTTCACGCCGATGCGCGACCACATGGAGGTGATCGCCTGGCACAGCTCTTCGTCCTGCACGATGGCGTTGTTGCTGCAGGCAAAGTCCACCTCGAAGCCGTCCTTGTAGCCCGCCTCGGCCAGCAAGGCCTTCGCGGCATTGGCGTCAAAGGGCAGACGCTTGTCCACGGCTTCCGTCCAGCCATTGACCAGCGGCGACACCATGGCCCCGGTGGGCTTGGACATGCCGCGCATGGTCACGCGCTGCAGGGTGGCACTGTCGATGGCCTGGTAGAGCGCCTTGCGCACGCGCAGGTCCTTGAGCGGGTTCTTGCCCTTGATGTTGCTGCCCACCAGCTCGTCGCGGAACTGGTCCATGGCGAGGTACACGGTGCGGTTCTCCACCATCTCCATGACCTTGAGATTGGGGTTGGCCTTGATGCGGGCCAGGTCCTGGATGCTGGTGTCACGCACCATGTCCACCTCGCCCGACAGCAGCGCGGCGATGCGCGTGGCTTCGGACTTGATGGGGGTGTAGGTGATCTCTGTGACGTTGCCCTCGGCCTTGCCCGCATTCCACCAGTGGGGGTTGGCCGTGAACACGAGCTTCTGGTCGGGCACCCATTCCTTGAGCACAAAGGGCCCGGTGCCCATGGCATTGCGGTGGGAGAAGGTTTCCTCCTTGGCCTTGATGTCCTTGGGCTCCACCGAGTTGTTCTTCTCCGCCCAGGCCTTGCTCATCACGCGCAGCTCGGTGAGCTGGTTCAGGATGACCGGGTTGGGGTTCTTCAGGAAGATGTCGATGGTCTCGCCGTCCACCTTGGCGATGCGGTCCATGCCCTGGGTGTAGATGGAGTACGTGGAGGTCCGGCTCATCGCGCGCTGCAGCGAATAGACCACGTCATCGGCCGTCATGGCCGAGCCGTCGCTGAACTTCACCCCCTGGCGCAGCTTCACGCGCAACTGCGTGGGGCTGACCTGCTGCCACGAGGTGGCCAGCAGCGGCTCGACCTTGAGGGTGCGGCTGTTGAACATCACCAGCGACTCGTACACCGCCGCATGGATGCCGTTGCCCAAGGCGCTGTTCTGCGAATGGATGTCCATGGTCTGGATGTCGCTGGAGCCTGCCCACTTGAACGGTTTTGCCGACCCTATGGCGGGCATCATGCACACCAGGGCTGCCACCAGTGCGGGGGCAGATAGCAGTGAGGAAAAATCAAAACGCAAGGGCATACAAGGCTCCAAAATGTTAGTAGCACGCAATGTGCAATATCTCTCCTCTCCTGCAGATATGGAAATCCCTCGGTTGGTGCTACCTGGTGAGGGTGGAAGGGTCTCTGGTGGCATCTACATGCCCTCAACCAACGCGCCATACGGCCCATTACATCTCTTACACCCTGACCAAGGGGTTTCACGGCCAGAATCGCCGCTCCTCCCGCCGCACGACCTCAACCCCACCATGCCTGGGCATCCCCTCCGCACTGTCTTTCGATTGACCGCCATTGCGGCCGCCGCACTTCTTCTTGCTGGGATTGCCACGCTGGGCTACCTCTTCTCCGAGGAGGACTACGTGACAAGGCCTGGCTCGCCTGTTTACTACCTGGGAATCTCTTCGCTGGTCCGCGACATACAGGTGCCGGATGGCGCTCAGAGCCGCGAGTATTTCGGCTCTGTCGGCGACGGGAACAAGCCAGCCCAATCACAGCTGAGCTTCAAGGTACAGCCTGAAGCCGCCGACGCGGTCTGGGACCAGATGACTCAGCAACTACAGAAGCTGGCACTGCATTCCGTGAGTACGGCGGGCAATGAATCAACGGCTGTTGTCAACAACAAGAACACCGTCTCCCCGGGAATCCGGGAAGCACAGTACACCTCCGAAAAGCATGACCTGATCTTGCTGACCACCTACCAGGACAACGATGCAGGCACACCATCGATCCGCTTTGAAATCACTCACTTTGATTGATTCGCTCTAGACGCAGGTGACACGCGGCACCCCTCTTCCCTTTTACCTCCTCGTTGAACATCCATGTCATCTCGATCGGACATTCCCAATCGCCTCATCTATACGTGCAATTGCGGCTGGATCGACATAGGTCACCTGGTTTCGGTCGAGAAACCGGCGAACCGCCATGCGAGTGCAAGCTATCTTTGGAAGGACGTCTCGCTCGAGCGAGGCCTGCAGGTCGCAGGCCGGCCGGATCACCATCTCGTGATGTACCGGCAGGGAATGCGAAAGTTCGGCCTCTCTCGCGACTTCACGAAGTTCTACTTCATCCGCAAGGGTCTGCCGCTGGCCACCCAGCGCTCGGTGGCGCTGGCCATCTTCAAAGAAGTGTCGATGGGATTCGAGGATGTCCAGGCCTCGCTCTCTGCCTTTACAGACAGTGGTTTCAGCGAAGAGGATCTGGTGTCAAACCTTCTTGGCTTCTATGTGGCTGTCTTGGGCAATGTGGATTGGCGCAACCATTGCAAGCCAGTGTCGGCAGAAGCTTCCCGCGTCGTCTGGGACACCCTGGGGCCCGTGGGTTCACGCAAGAACCGCCAGTTTGTTCCCAAGCTACATGCCTGCGAAGAGTGCAAGACCAAGCACCACATCACCCAGCCTCAGTTTCCGCCCATTTTTTCGTCCATTCGTCCAGCCCAGCAAGGCGCGGACTTCTTCGAAGCAACGGAGGCCACGCCCGGCCTGCCTGTGCCGGTGCACATGCTGTCTACTTTGTTTGTCTGAAGGGTCATGGTGCCTGGTCGCGCTGCGCCACGCCCCGTCGTGCTCCATCGCCACGATTGCGCTGTCCAGCCCTACCGCCAGCACTACGGCGGTAAGACCGGGTAACGCACGCCATCGCGCTCAGCGCCCACCTGCAGCAGGTTGATCACCCCCATCACGTCGTCCACCAGCCACACGGCTTTCTCCAGCGCCTCGGCCTGCGCCTGCGACTGCACACAACCCATCAGCGTCACCAGCCGCCGCTCGCCCAGCACCCACACGCTGGTGTCGTCAAAGCGGCCATCCTGCTGGATGTAGCGCTGCACGCGCGGGATGATCTCGGCGTCGTACAGGTAGGAGTTGGGCAGGCGGCAGCGCCCCACGCGGTGGCAGCTGCCGCCGTGCTGTGATCGCACATGGGCGAGCTCACGCACCTCGGCCTCGGTGTAGAGCGGGCCTTCGGGCACGGGGCAGTGCGGGATGGCGCGGGTGACCTGCACGAAGGGGTCGTTGAAGGCGTTGGTGCGCGCCTGCACAGCAGCGCCATGCTGGGCACTGGCCGACGACACAGCGAGAACAGTCAGCAGGGACAGGAGCGCACCCCGCAACCCGCCCGATTCGACACTGTGCATGCAGAGCCCTCCTCCCATCGTGAACCGCCCAACGATGCACCGCGCGCCCGGCCAGCAAGACTGCGGCGCAAAATGCTATTGAATAAATAGCAAATAAGCAAAAAAGGACGCGTGGAGACGGCCATTTTCTTCCATATTTTTGCCGGTGCGCCACAGATATCCCAAGTGGCACCTCGGCTTTGGCGGGGCGCCTACGATCCCACCCACATGCACCGCAACGACCTCATCGTCCACCGCCCCGAAGGCCTGTATTGCCCGCCCGGCGACTTCTACATCGACCCCTGGCGGCCGGTGGAGCGGGCCGTGATCACGCATGCCCATTCAGACCACGCACGCATGGGCTCGGCCCGCTACCTGGCGCACGAGGGCAGCGCAGGCACGCTGCGCAACCGGCTGGGGGCGGACATCGCGCTGCAGACGCTGGCCTATGGCGAGGCCATCGACCACCATGGCGTGCGCGTTTCGCTGCACCCGGCCGGGCATGTGCTGGGGTCGGCCCAGGTGCGCGTGGAACATGGCGGCCAGGTGTGGGTGGCCTCGGGCGACTACAAGCTGGAAGACGATGGCACCTGCCCGCCGTTCGAGCCCGTGCGCTGCCACACCTTCATTACCGAATCCACCTTCGGCCTGCCTATCTACCGCTGGCCGTCGCAACCCGTGCTGTTCGCCGACATCAATGCCTGGTGGGCTGCCAATGCAGCGGCGGGCAAGGCCAGCGTGCTGTATGCCTACGCCTTCGGCAAAGCGCAGCGGCTGCTGCATGGCGTGGACGCCAGCATCGGGCCCATCGTGGTGCATGGGGCGGTGGAGCCGCTCAACGCCGTGTACCGCGCGGCGGGCGTGGACCTGCCGCCCACGCTGCGCGTGACGGACCCGGGCCTGACCAAGGCCGACCTGAAACGCGCGCTCGTGCTGGCCCCGCCCTCGGCAGCGGGCACGCCGTGGCTCAAGCGGTTTGGCGAACACTCCGACGCGTTTGCCAGCGGCTGGATGCTGGTGCGCGGCGCACGCCGCCGCCGGGGCGTGGACCGGGGCTTTGTGATGAGCGACCACGCCGACTGGCCCAGCTTGCAGAAAGCCATTGGCGCCACGGGCGCGGAGCGCATCATCGTGACCCATGGCAGCACAACGGTGATGGTTCGCTGGCTGTGCGAGCAGGGGCTGGACGCCCAGGTGTTCGCGACCGAATACGGTGCCGATGACAACGAAGACGATGCAGGGGCTGCACCCGAGCCAGACAGCGAACCCGCACCCGAGGGGACGGCATGAAGGCCTTTGCCCAGCTGTTCCAGGCGCTGGACGCCACCACCGCGCAGTCGGCCAAGCTCGCGGCGCTGGTGGCTTACCTGCGCGTGGCGCCGCCCGCCGATGCGGCCTGGGCCACCTACTTTCTCTCAGGCGGCAAGCCCCGCCAGATGGTGCCCACGAAGCGCCTGAAGGCGCTGGCGCAAGAGGCTGCAGGCCTGCCCGAGTGGCTGTTTGAAGAGAGCTACCAGGCCGTGGGCGACCTGGCCGAAACCCTGGCGTTGCTGCTGCCACCGCCCGCCCAGCCCACCGAACTGACGCTGGCCGAATGGATGGCCCAGCTGCTGCCCCTGCGCGCCCTGCCGCCCGATGAGGCCGACGCCCGCCTGCGCACGCAGTGGGACAGGCTGGCGCCCGAGCAGCGCTTTGTGTACTTCAAGCTCATCACCGGCAACTTCCGCGTGGGGGTGTCGCGCCTGCAGGTGACACAAGCGCTGGCCACGGTGAGCGCGCTGGACCCCAAGCGCATCGCCCACCGGCTGATGGGCTACACGCAGATCGGCCGGCAGCCGCAGGCCAGCGACTACCAGGCGCTGATCGCGCCGGTGGACGACGATGCCAGTACGCAAGATGCTGCCGATACAGGCCAGCCCTACCCGTTCTTCCTGGCCCACCCGTTCAACCAGCCTGTGGCTGAGATGCCCGCACTGCTGGGCACGCCCGGCGACTGGCTGGTGGAGTGGAAGTGGGACGGCATCCGCGCGCAGATCGTGCGGCGTGCGGGCGCGGTGTGGATCTGGTCGCGCGGCGAGGAACTGGTGACCGACCGCTTCCCCGAACTGGCCGAGGCCGCGATGGAGCAGCTCCCTGACGGCACAGTGGTCGATGGCGAGATCCTGGTGTGGCTGCCGGGCGAGCCCCAGCCCCGCCCCTTTGCCGACCTGCAAAAGCGCCTGGGTCGCAAGACGCTGACCCCCAAGCTGCTGCGCGAGCTGCCCGTGGTGCTGGTGGCCTACGACCTGCTCGAACACGCCGGGCAGGACCTGCGCCAAGAGCCGCAGCAGGCCCGCCGTACGCTGCTGGAGGCCACGCTGCAACAGCCTGATGACACCACCATCGCACCCGCACCGCACCAGGCCCTGCGCCTGAGCGAGTTGCTGCAGGGCGCCGACTGGCACAACCTGGCACGCCAACGCGAGGCCGCGCGCAGCATGGGCACCGAGGGCTTCATGCTCAAGCACCGCAGCGCGCAGTACGGTGTGGGCCGCACCAAGGATGTGGGCGTGTGGTGGAAGTGGAAGATCGACCCCATGAGCGTGGACGCCGTGCTCATCTACGCCCAGCGCGGCCACGGCCGCCGTGCGAGCCTCTACACCGACTACACCTTTGCCGTGTGGACCGGGCCGCAGGACGACCCGCAGCGGCAACTGGTGCCTTTTGCCAAGGCCTATTCGGGCCTGACGGATGCCGAGATTGCGCAGGTGGACGCCATCATCCGCAAGACCACGCGCGAGAGCTTCGGGCCCGTGCGCAGCGTGGACGCGACGCTGGTGTTTGAGCTGGGCTTTGAAGGCATTGCGAAGAGCCCGCGCCACAAGAGCGGCATTGCGGTGCGCTTTCCGCGCATGCTGCGCTGGCGACAGGACAAGCCCGTGGCCGAGGCCGATACCCTGCAAACGCTGATGGCGTTGTTGCCAGGGCAGGACGTTGCGGCATGAGCACCACCCGCCGCCCGCGCAAGCCCCTGCCCCCGGTGGCACCGAGTGCCGCAGCCGCCTGGATGGCGGCGCGGGGCTGGCAGCCCTTTGGCTTCCAGCAAGACGTGTGGCGCGCGATGGGCGAGGGCCGCTCGGGTCTGCTGCATGCCACCACGGGCGCGGGCAAGACCTATGCGGTGTGGCTGGGCGCGCTGCAGCATTGGGCGCCCCTCCTACCCGTTCGGGCTGAGCCTGTCGAAGCCGGGGCACCCTCGGAAACAAGCCCTTCGACAGGCTCAGGGCGATCGGCTGAACGAGCGCTACGGGCTCCAGCGGCGACCTTCAGTGCCCGAACGCGCCGCGCTGCGGCACCACCCCTCACGGTGCTCTGGATCACGCCCATGCGCGCATTGGCGGCTGATTCGCTGCGCGCCCTGCAGGTCCCACTGCCCGATCTAGCCCCCACCTGGAGCAGCGGGCTGCGCACGGGCGACACCGCCAGCGGCGAGCGCGCTGCGCAAGACCGCCGTCTGCCCACGCTGCTGGTGACCACGCCCGAAAGCGTGTCGCTGCTACTGGCGCGCGCCGATGCGCGTGAGCGCCTGGCCAGCGTGCGGCTGGTGGTGGTGGACGAGTGGCACGAGCTGGTGGGCAACAAACGCGGCGTGCAGGTGCAGCTGGCGCTTGCGCGCCTGTCGGGCTGGAACCCAGCGCTGCAGGTGTGGGGCATGTCGGCCACGCTGGGCAACCTGGAGGAGGCCCTGCACACCTTGCTGCCGCAGCCCGTGCCCAGCGCGGCGGGTGCGCCACAGCCACCGCCCGCCGTGCTGGTGCAGGGCCGCATCGACAAACGGCTGGAGGTGCAGGTGATGCTGCCCGCGCGAGCCGACCGCTTTGCGTGGGCGGGCCACATGGGGCTGAGCCTGCTGCCGCAGGTGGTGCAGTCGATCGAAGCGGCGGCGTCCACCTTGGTGTTCACCAACACCCGGTCGCAAGCGGAGCGGTGGTACCAGGCGCTGCTGGAGGCACGGCCCGACTGGGCCGGCACCATCGCACTGCACCACGGGTCGCTGGGGCATGAGGTGCGCGACTGGGTGGAGCAAGGCCTCAAGGCCGGGCAGCTCAAGGCCGTGGTGTGCACATCGAGCCTGGACCTGGGCGTGGACTTTTTGCCGGTGGAGCAGGTGCTGCAGATCGGTTCGGCCAAGGGCGTGGCGCGGCTGGTGCAGCGTGCGGGCCGCTCGGGCCATGCGCCGGGGCGCAGCTCCAGCATCACGCTGGTGCCCACGCACAGCCTGGAGCTGGTGGAGGCAGCCGCTGCGCGCCACGCACTGGCGCAGGGCCGCATTGAGGACCGGCACACGCCGCGTGCGCCGCTCGATGTGCTGGTGCAGCACCTGGTGACCATGGCGCTGGGCGGCGGCTTTGTGCCCGATGTGCTGCTGGCCGAAGTGCGCCGCGCCCCGGCCTACGCTGCCTTGGCCGACAGCGACTGGCAGTGGGCGCTGCAGTTCGTGCGCCAGGGCGGCGCATCGCTGGCCACCTACCCGGACTTTCACCGCGTGGTGCCGGACGACGAGGGCGTGTGGCGCGTGCCCGATGCGCGCCTGGCGCGCCGCCACCGCAGCAACATCGGCACCATCGTGAGCGACGCCGCCATGCAGGTGCAGTTTGTGAGCGGTGGGCGCCTGGGCTCGGTCGAAGAGAGTTTCATCGCGCGGCTGCGCAAGGGCGATGTGTTCATGTTTGCAGGCCGGCTGCTGGAGCTGGTGCGCACCCAGCAGATGACGGCCTATGTGCGCATCGCCCCCAAGGGCAGCGCCGCCCTGCCGCGCTGGAGCGGCGGGCGCATGCCGCTGTCGAACACGCTGGCCGATGCGATGCTGGAGCAGCTGGCGCAGGCCGAGCGCGGCGAGTTCTCCACGCCCGAGATGCGCAGCGCCCAGCCGCTGCTGGCGCTGCAGCAGGCCTGGTCGGCCCTGCCCACACCCAGCCGCCTGGTGGCCGAGACCCTGCACACGCGCGAGGGCTGGCACCTGTACCTGTACCCGCTGGCGGGGCGCCTGGTGCACCTGGGCCTGGCCGGGCTGCTGGGCTGGCGCGCGTCGCAGCAGGTTCCCAACACCTTCTCCATCGCGGTCAATGACTACGGTCTGGAGCTGCTGTCGGCCAAGCCCGTGGACTGGCCCACGCTGCTGCCGCGCCTGATCGGCGAGGGCACGCACACCACGATTGGTAGCGGGCTCGAAGAGGAAGTGCTGGCCAGCCTGAACGCGACCGAGATGGCGCGCCGGCGCTTTCGCGAGATCGCGCGCATTGCCGGGCTCATCTTTCAAAGCCACCCGGGCGAGCAGCGCAGCAGCCGCCAGCTGCAGGCCTCGTCGTCGCTGTACTACGACGTGTTTGCGCAGTACGACCCGGGCAACCTGCTGCTGGCCCAGGCCCGTGCCGAGCTGCTGACCAACGAACTGGACATGGACCGCCTGGCGCACACGCTGCGCGGCATGCAGGCACAGACCCTGTCCATCCACGCGCTGGAACGCCCCACCCCATTCGCCCTGCCGCTGATGGTGGAGCGCTTTCGCGAGCGGCTGAGCACCGAGACCCTGGCCGACCGGCTGGCGCGCATGGTGCAGGCGCTGGAGCAGGCGGCCGACGCCACCACGGGCACCCACCTGGCGCAGCACCCTGTGCAATCCACGGACATGGCGTGGGACCTCCCTGAAGGCTCCGCCACCTCGGCACGGCGCACGCGCCGAGACCCGGCCGGGGACAGCCCTCGCCGCACCCGCAGACGCCACGGATTCTGAGCCCCATGACCTCGCTGGCCCTCCCCATACCCCCCGCCGGTGCGCACGCCATCACCCTGCCCTGCGGCACCGCCCTGCAGCTGCTGCCCCAGCGTGCGCTGTGGTGGCCCGCGGCGCGCATGGTGATGGTGGCGGATGTGCATTTCGGCAAGGCGGCCACCTTCCGCCGCGCGGGCCAGCCCGTGCCACACGGCACCACGGCCGACAACCTGGCGCGGCTGGATGCGGTGCTCGCTGCCACCGGTGCCGACCACCTGGTGTTTCTGGGCGACTTTCTGCACGCGCGCAGCGGCGCGGCCGATGCGCTGTGGCAGCAGTTGCTGCCCTGGCGCCAACGCCATGCGCATGTGGCGATGACCCTGGTGCGCGGCAACCACGACCAGCACGCGGGCGACCCGCCGGCCGCGCTGGCTCTGGCGCTGGTCAACGAGCCCTGGTTGCCCTGTGCCGATGCGCCGGTGCTGGCCTGCCACCACCCGCAGGCGGTGGCAGGGCACACGGTGATCGCCGGGCACCTGCACCCCACGCTGCGGCTGCGCGGCCCGGCGCGGGATGCGCTGCGGGCGCCCTGCTTTGGCTGGGGAGATGGGCAGTTGGTCCTGCCCGCCTTCGGGGCCTTCACCGGCACGGCGCCCGATACGCTGCCCACGCGCTGGGCGCGGTTTGCCGTCCTGCCTGGCCGCGTGGTGGCTGTTCCAGGGGGCCTTTCATAGGGTGTACAGGGGGTGGCGCGCTGCCGCCAACGCGGTCAAACTGCAGAGCGCCGCAGGGTGATTACCACCTATTTGGTGAAAAAAAGTGCCCCGGGCTTATGATAATTTTGCATTGTGAGATTCGATTGCAAAAACAGGGGTTCCAGACAGCCCCGAGCAAGGAGAATCAGAGAGCATCCGCGTTTGGCCCCGCTGTGACCCAGCCGGGGGCATTTACATACTCTGTTTCGTGAGACAAGCCATGACGACCCAGCAACCCACCATCATCTACACCCTGACCGACGAAGCCCCCCGTCTGGCCACGGCTTCCTTCCTGCCCCTGATCCGCACGTTTGCCGCGCCAGCGGGCATCAACGTGGTGGAGTCCGACATCTCGGTGGCCGCCCGTGTGCTGGGTGAATTCCCCGAGTTCCTAAAGGAAGATCAGCGCGTGCCCAACACCCTGGCCGAGCTGGGCAAGAAGACGCTGCAGCCCGATGCCAACATCATCAAGCTGCCCAACATCAGCGCATCTGTCTCGCAGCTCAAGGCGGCCATCGCCGAACTGCAGGCCAAGGGCTATGCCCTGCCCGACTACCCCGATCAGCCCAAGGACGACAAGGAAAAGGAAATCAAGGCGCGCTACGGCAAGTGCATCGGCTCCGCCGTGAACCCCGTGCTGCGCGAAGGCAACTCCGACCGCCGCGCCCCCAAGGCCGTGAAGGAATACGCACGCAAGAACCCGCACAGCATGGCCGAGTGGAGCCAGGCATCGCGCTCGCATGTGTCGCACATGCACGCGGGCGACTTCTACCACGGCGAAAAGTCCATGACGCTGGACCGCGCCCGTGACGTGAAGATGGAGCTGATCACCAAGAGCGGCAAGACCATCATCCTCAAGCCCAAGGTCAGCCTGCTCGACCGCGAAGTGATCGACAGCATGTTCATGAGCAAGAAGGCGCTGCTGGCCTTCTACGAAAAGGAGATCGAAGACGCGCGCAAGACCGGCGTGATGTTCTCGCTGCACGTGAAGGCCACGATGATGAAGGTGTCGCACCCCATCGTGTTCGGCCACTGCGTGCGCATCTTCTACAAGGATGCGTTCGCCAAACACGCCAAGACCTTTGAGGAGCTGGGCGTGAACGTGAACAACGGCATGGTCGATCTGTACAGCAAGATCGAAACGCTGCCCCAAAGCCAGCGCGACGAGATCAAGCGCGACCTGCACGCCTGCCACGAGCACCGCCCCGAGCTGGCCATGGTCGATTCCGCCAAGGGCATCACCAACTTCCACTCGCCCAACGACATCATCGTGGACGCCTCCATGCCCGCGATGATCCGCAACGGCGGCAAGATGTGGGACGCCAACGGCCGCCTGAAGGATGTGAAGGCCGTGATGCCCGAATCCACCTTCGCCCGCATCTACCAGGAGATCATCAACTTCTGCAAGTGGCACGGCGCGTTCGACCCCAAGACCATGGGCACGGTGCCCAACGTGGGCCTGATGGCGCAGCAGGCCGAAGAGTACGGTTCGCACGACAAGACCTTCGAGATCCCCGAAGACGGCGTGGCCAACATCACCGACCTGGCCACGGGCGAAGTGCTGCTGAGCCAGAACGTGGAGCAAGGCGACATCTGGCGCATGTGCCAGGTGAAGGACGCCGCGATCCGCGACTGGGTGAAGCTGGCCGTGAACCGCGCGCGCAACTCCGGCATGCCCGTGGTGTTCTGGCTCGACTCGTACCGTCCGCACGAAGCGCAGCTGATCACCAAGGTCAAGATGTACCTGCACGAGCACAACACCACCGGCCTGGACATCCAGATCATGAGCCAGGTGCGTGCAATGCGCTACACGCTGGAGCGCGTGATCCGTGGCCTGGACACTATCAGCGCCACCGGCAACATCCTGCGCGACTACCTGACCGACCTGTTCCCCATCATGGAACTGGGCACCTCGGCCAAGATGCTGTCCATCGTGCCGCTGATGGCCGGTGGCGGCATGTACGAAACGGGTGCGGGCGGCTCGGCCCCCAAGCATGTGCAGCAGCTGGTGGAAGAAAACCACCTGCGCTGGGATTCGCTGGGTGAGTTCCTCGCGCTGGCCGTGTCGCTGGAAGACCTGGGCCTGAAAACGGGCAACGCCAAGGCCAAGATCCTCGCCCAGACGCTGGACGCCGCCACGGGCAAGCTGCTCGACAACAACAAGAACCCCTCGCCCAAGACCGGCCAGCTGGACAACCGGGGCAGCCAGTTCTACCTGGCCATGTACTGGGCCCAGGAACTGGCCGCGCAAACGGCAGATGCTGACCTGGCCGCCAAGTTCGCGCCCCTGGCCAAGCTGCTCACCGCGAACGAGCAGAAGATCGTGGACGAGCTGAACGCCGTGCAGGGCCAGCCCACCGACATCGGTGGCTACTACATGCCCGATGTCACCAAGCTGGACGCCGTGATGCGCCCCAGCAAGACGCTGAACGAGGCGCTCAACACGGTGAAGTGAGCGGTGGCGTGAGCCGCTGGGTTGCTGGGCGCCTGGGCTTGCCGGAGGCGCTCAGCAACAGCGCAAGGGGTCCGCTGGTGGGTTTCAGGCATCAAAATGGCCCCCACCGCGCGACCACATTGCCCATATAGCTATATATTCAATAGCAAACAACAAAAGGGCCCCGCCGCAATGCGGGGCCCCTTTCTTTTGGGTGGCACCGATGGGGTCGTTGGCACCGTTGCGGCCACCGGTCGGCCCTTTAGGCCGGAGGCGTCACGGCCGGTCGCGGTCCACCACCCGGCTGGCCAGCGGCGCTGGCACATAGGCAGGCAAGAAGGCGCAGCCCTTGCCAAATTCGGCCTCGTAGGCAGGGCATTGCTGGGCGATGCCTGCGGGCGTGGGCTTGGCGCCCTCGCCTTCATTTACCCAGCGCAGCAGCGCCGCCATCAGCGTGGGATAGGTGGGGTCGCTCAGGTAGCTGTGGCCGCTGTGGCGCGTGAAGGTCTGCACCAGGCGCGCGCCGCTGCCCGCCTTGTCCATCGTGGCCTTGAACTGCGCATCCAGCTCGACAAAGGCCGTGGGGTCGTCCACGCCTTTCACGGTGAGCACGGGCACGGGGATCTGGCCCGTCGGGTCCGTGTCTGCGGCAAAACGCGCCACGGCCTGCGGGTCGGCGCGGTAGCGCAGCACACCCGCATTGAGCGCCGCATCGTCCGGCGAGCCCTTGTAGACCGCTCCCACATTGCCAAACGGACTCGCGCCCCCGGTGCGGTGCTGCACCACGTCGCGGTAGTGGAAGGTCGCCCAGTTCATGTGGCCCGGGATGGAACTGGCCGGGATGCGGATCACATCGACGAGGGTCTGCACCCTGCGCTGCTGCTCGGACGTGCGCTCGGCCACGGGCTTGTTCAGCGCCAGGCATTCGTTGATGCGCGCCGCCAGGTCAGCCTGGGTCATTGCGGCATCGCGCGGCAGGCCGGTGTTCAGCGGGTACTGCGCCTCGGTGGGCCGCGGGTGGTTGTTGCAGAGGTACTGGTAGACCACGCGCAGGTCGGTGCGGAAGTCGTACGAGCGCGTGCCGCCCGCGAGCACGCCGCTGGTCAGCAGCACGGCGTCGTAGGGGCGTTTTCCATCGGCCGTGCGCTGGAACATCTCGGCCCCTTTGGCCGCCACACTGGCGCCCCACGACTGGCCGTGCAAAACGGTGCGCTGCGGCTGGGCCACATGCTGCACAAAGATCTGGCGCAGGCGCTCGGTGTCCTCGGCAGCGGAACGCACTTCCACCCCGCCCTGGCGGAAGGTGCTGCCCGCCCAGGCATACCCCGCGCGGACCATGATGGACCAACGCTCCAGGTCCTCCACCGCACGCTCGGCCTTGGGCGCGCCCAGCGTGGGCCCGCCGTGCGCGTGCAGCACCAGGTGGCCGTTCCACTTCTGCGGAATGGCGATGAGGTAGTAGGCCCCGGCCGAGTCCTGGCCCGCAAGGCAGCGGGCGATGGCAGCCACATCCTTGGGGCAGGCCGCCGCCACGGGCGCTGCCTCGGCTGTGGTGGCAGGCGGGGGGGTGGTGGCCATGGGTGCGCAGGCCGCCATCGCCAGGCAGGCCAGGCCCGCGAGGGCCCAGCGGGGCCCTCGGGGCAAAAGAGGCAAAAGGGGTGGCAGGGAATGGGGCTGCAGTGCAGTCATGGCGGGGGTGTCTCCTGAAAAGTTCTTGGGGTGCGAGCCGGATGCCGCTGCATCGTAGAAACCGGCTTCCAATACGTCAAATAGGCAAAAATGGCCCTGGCGATACGATTTGCATATGACCACCCTCCCAGCCACCCGCAGGCACTGACATGGACATCCGCCAGTTGCGCTACTTTCTGGCCGTGGCCGAGGCCGGGCACATGACCCGTGCGGCCGAGCTGCTGGGCATGGCCCAGCCGCCGCTGAGCCAACAGATCAAGGCCCTGGAAAACACGGTGGGCCTGGTGCTGTTCAAGCGCCACGCCAAGGGCGTCACCCTGACCGAGGCCGGGCATGCCCTCCAGGCGGATGCCGCCCGACTGGTGCATGACTTCGACGCACTGCAAAGCCGCATGCAGCTGCTGGCCGAGGGCAAGACCGGGCGGCTCGTGATCGCCTTCACCAGCTCGGCCGCCGCCCATGAATTCACCCCGTTCGCCCTGCGGGAGTGCCGCGCGCGCCACCCCGGCCTCGTATTGGAGATTGGCGAAAACAACGCCGCCGAAATCACCGAGGCCGTGGCCGATGGCCGCCTGCACTGTGGCCTGCTGCGCGTGCCCGTGGCGCGGCCTGCGGGCCTGGTGTTCGAGACCCTGCAGCACGAGCCCGCCATGGTGGCCCTGCCCATCGATCACCCACTGGCACAACGCCAGCGACGCGGAAAACCGCTGCCTGTTGAGATTGCCGACCTGGAGGGCGAGCCCATGATCCTGGTGCGCCGCCCGGGCGCGCCCGGCCTGTATGCCAACCTGCTGGCGCTGTGTGCCGAGCAAGGCGTGCGCCCCCGCGTGGTGGCCGAGGTGGCGCGCATGCTGACCAACCTGAACCTGGTGGCGGCAGGCACGGGCATCTCCGTGGTGCCGTCGTCCATGCTGGGCGTGCACCGGCATGCGATTGCCTACCGGCCGCTGGTGGATGGCGGGCGACTGGATGTGCCGCTGACCCTGGTCTACCGCGCCGAGGACAACGTGGGCCCCACGGCGACGTTCACCACCCTGCTGCGCGCACTGGCAGGCGAACCACACCCGGTGGCGGTCACGGAGCCTCCACAAAAAAAGGCTGCCCGGTAGTCCACCCGGCAGCCTCTTCCTGCATCGGCGCTGCACCGGTTCGGGTGCGGCCGCCAATCATCACAACATCACCACAGCGCGGGTCAGTTGTTGCCCTGCGCAATCCCCTCGCGGCGGGGGTCGGCGCCACCGGCATAGGTGCCTGCACCTGGGTTGCGCGACAGCAGGCCCGCATTGCCATTGGACCGCAGGCCGTTGAACACCGCGCCATGCAGGCCGCTGGTGAAGGTGTCGGTCTGCGCCACGGTGTGGCCGCGCGCCTTCAGGCCGTCGCGGATGGCGGCGGTGTCGATCACCGAGCCCTTTTCGACGGATGTGGTGGCATTGGTCTGCGCGCCAAAGTTGGGCAGGTTGATGGCTTGCTGCACATTCAGGCCCCAGTCCGTCATGCCCAGGATGGTCTTGGTGGTGTACTGGATGATGGCGCTGCCGCCGGGCGAGCCAACCACACCCTCCAGATCACCTGTAGCGGCATTGAAGATGATGGTGGGCGCCATGGAGCTGCGCGGGCGCTTGCCGGGCTGCACGCTGTTGGCAATGGGGTTGCCCGCCGCATCGGTGGCCGTGAACGAGAAGTCGGTGAGCTGGTTGTTCAACAAGAAGCCGCGCACCATCTGCAGGCTGCCAAAGCCGTTTTCGATCGTGGTGGTCATGGACACCGCATTGCCTGCGTTGTCGATGATGGACAGGTGGGTGGTCGATGGCAGGGCCAGCGAGTTGTCCCGCCCCTTGGCGCCACTCACACCCGGTGGTGTGCCCGCCACGGGCGTGCCGATGCTCTTGCTCATGCTGATGAGCTTGGCGCGCTCCTTGAGGTAGTCGGCGTTGATCAGGCCGGCCTGGGGCACGCTCACGAAGTCGGGGTCGGCCACATACAGCGCGCGGTCGGCATAGGCCAGGCGATAGGCCTCGGACACCAGGTGCACCGAGTCCAGCGTGTTGGGCTTCATGGCCGCCAGGTCAAAGCCCTGCAGCAGGCCCAGGGTCTGCAGCACCGCAATGCCGCCCGAGCTGGGCGCGGGCATGCCACACACGCGGTATTGCACGCGGTAGACGCCGCACACGGGCTCGCGCACCTTGGGGGTGTAGCCGCTCAGGTCATCGAGCGCGAGCTTGCCGGGGTTGGTGGGGTGGCCGCTGACCTTGGCCACGATGTCCTTGGCAATATCGCCCTTGTAGAACGCGTCGGCACCGCCCGCTGCAATGGCCCGGAGGGTGGCCGCGAGTTCGGGGTTCTTGAGCAAGGTGCCCGCCGCCTTGGCCGTGCCGTCGGCGTTGAGGAAGTAGCTCGCACCGGGCTCGCCCTGGGCCTTGATGCGCGCTGCCGACCCGGCAATCGACACGCTCATGCGCGGCGAGATCGCAAAGCCTTCTTCGCTGAGCTTGATGGCGGGCTCGAACAGGTCCTTCCACGGCAGCTTGCCATGGGCCTTGTGGGCGGCTTCGAGCATGCGCAGCACACCCGGCGTGCCCACCGACAGGCCACCGTCCACCGCCGCCAGAAACGCCAGCGGCTTCCCATCGGCGCCGATGAAGAGGTTGGGCGTGGCGGCCTTGGGGGCGGTCTCGCGGCCATCGTAGGCCAGCAGCTTGTTGGCGCCCTTGTCAAAGTGCAGCATGAAGGCGCCGCCCCCAATGCCCGACGACTGCGGCTCCACCAGGTTCAGCACCATCTGCACGGCAATCGCAGCGTCGGTGGCCGTGCCGCCCTTGGCCAGGATGTCCACGCCCGCCTTCACCGCCAGCGGGTTCGCCGCCGCCACCATGTCCTTGTTGGCATAGCTGATGGCCTTGGGCGTGTAGCCCGAGGGCGGCTCGGGCGGCACGTACTGCTCGACGGGTTCGGGCGTCGCCACCGGCGTGTTGGGGCCATCGCTGCCGCCACAGGCCGCCAGCACCGCCAGTGCGGCGATGCTCAGGCCCAGGGCATAGGGTTTGCGTCGAAAAACAGAAGCCGTCATGGATGAAGTCCTTGGAAGAAAAGGAAGGGGAGGGGAACACGGGCCATCGGGCGCAAAACACGCCGCACCACGGTGGATGCAGGCCCCGGAGCTGCAGGCACAGACCGCAGATTCCGTGCCAGAAACGCCCGTCCAGTATGTGACACAGGCATGAAAATCATTTTGCTTTTATGCCCCGTATATCGCCAAATACGAGAAACGATTTTTCTTATTTGCCGTGAAACAGAATCTGGATTCCATTGACCGCCAGCTGCTGGCGATGCTGCAGCAGAACGCCGAGACGCCGCTGGCCGAGTTGGCCGATGCCGTGCACCTTTCCAACACACCCTGCTGGCGGCGCATCCAGTGGCTGCGGGAGAAGGGCTATATCACCCGCCATGTGGCCCTGGTGGACCCGCGCAAGGTGAATGTGGGCGTGACGGTATTTGTGGCCGTGAAAACCAGCCAACACCACCAGCAGTGGTTCGACACCCTGCGCGACGTGGTGATGGGCATCCCCGAGATCGTGGAGTTCTACCGCATGAGCGGCGACGTGGACTACCTGCTGCGCGTGGTGGTGCCCGACATCCGCGCCTACGACGCGGTCTACAAGCGGCTCACGCAGGCGGTGGCGCTGTCGGACGTGAGTTCGAGTTTTGCGATGGAGGAAATCAAGTTCACCACCGCGCTGCCGCTGAACTACGCGCAGTAGCCACACCGGGTCGTGGCCGCCTGCGCGATGGCCCGGATCAATACTGGCCCATGTAGTCGCGCTTGCCCAGTTCCACGCCGTTATGCCGCGCAATGGCGTAGGTCGCGTTCACGTGGAAGAAGAACTGCGGCAGGCCGTAGTGCAGCAGGTAGTGCTCGCCCACAAACTGCTTTTCGCGCGGCGTGCCGGGCTGGATGGTGATGGCGCGCGTGGCGGCATCGGCAAATGCAGCCTGCGGCAGGCCTTCGATGAACGCCAGCACGGTGGCGATGCGCTCATTCAGCTCGGCAAAACCGGGGCGCTCGGCGTCGGGGAAGGACGGCACCTCCACCCCGGCCAGGCGCGCGGCCACGCCCTTGGCGAAGTCGCAGGCAATCAGCACCTGGCGCGCCAGGGGGAACATGTCGGGGAACAGCCGCGCCTGCAGCAAGGCATCGGGCTCGATCTTGCGCGCCGTGGCATGGGCCTCGGTCTTGGCCAGGATGTCTTTGAGCGAGCCCAGCATCTGGCGGAACACGGGAATGCTGGCGTTGTAGAGGGGTGAGGTCATGGGGGGTCCTGGAAGTGGTGTGAGGGCTGCGCGTTGCAGGCCATGCAAAGGCCCCCGCGCAGTCGCAGCGATTGCAACACAAGCCCGCCAAGCCTGTTGGCGCGCACGCAGAAGCCCCGGCACACCCGGCCCATTGATGGATGCCCCACCGACGATCCACCAACGAGAGAGCGCTTCACCTCTCCCGATCAGGCAGCGGTTGCCAAGGGCCGCGCGGCCCGTGCCGCCACGCCCACACCCACCAGCGCTGCCGACACCACACTCAGCACCAGCGTGAAGGCCGAGCCGTAGAAGATGCCCGAGGTCATGCCATGGTCCAGCATGGCGCCAAACGCGGGGGCTGCGAGGCAAAAGCCCAGGTCCAGGCCCGAATACACCGTGCCATACACCCGGCCCGTGGCGCCGGGCGGGGCAGCGCGCTTGATGAGCATGTCGCGCGAGGGGCCCGCCAGGCCCGTGCCCAGCCCGGCCACCGAGGCCACCACCACCGCCGCCATGCCGGGCAGGAAGCCCAGGGCCACCAGCACCAGCAGCGCGGCCGAGCCCAGCAGGCACACCGAGATGATCTTCTCCAGCCGCTGCACACGCCCCACCAGGAACCCACCCACCAGCATGCCGGCCGCGCCACACAGCATGTAGCCCGTGACCACCATGGCCGTGATGTTGAGCGGCAGGCCGTACATGGACTGCAGCGCGGGGCTGGCGAAACTCTGGATGGCGCTCAGCGCGCAGGTGCTCCAGAAAAAGAACGAGAAACACAGCCACACCGAAGGCAGCTTGAGGAAGGCCATGGGGTGCTCGGGCTTGGCCGCCCCTGCCCCGCCTTTGCCCTGGTGCGCCCAGACACCCTGGCGGTCGTCCAGCGCATCGCGGTTCCAGACCATGATGGCCAGCACCACCAGGGCGAACAGCCCCCCGCACAGGCAGGCCGTGCGCCACGAGCCCGTGGCCGTGGCAATGCCCGCCATGAACACCGGCGCCGTGGCCCAGCCCAGGTTGCCGCTGATGCCGTGCACCGAAAAGCCGTGCCCCAGGCGCTGGGGCGACACGCGTTTGTTCAGGATCGTGAAGTCCACCGGGTGGAACGGCGCGTTGCCCAGCCCAGCCAGCGCGGCCGCCAGCAGCAGCCCCCAGTAGCCCTGCGCCGTGCCCGCCGCAAGGCCTGCCGCCGCAAAACTCGACAGCGCAAAAAACATCACCGGCCGCGCGCCCACGCGGTCCACGATGAAGCCTGACAGCGCCTGGCCCACGCCCGAGATCACAAAAAACACCGACACCAGCAGGCCCAGCTCGGAGTAGCTGAAGCCGAACTCGCCGATCAGCCACGGAAACAGCGGCGGAAGCAGCATGTGGAAGAAATGCGAGCTGCCATGGGCCAGGCCGACGAGGCCGATGGTGCGGGCGTCCTGTCGCAACGGGACAGGGTTGGCGAGGGTGCCAGAGGAAGAGGAAGCGGTCATGGGGCTGATCTTAGGCAGGGTGGCCCCGGCAGGTTTACGATAGGCAGACAACTTTTGTCGCAAACATGCCAAACCCGCGCACCCGACCCGCCGTGCCTACGGCGCCCACCGAACCGACGGTGGAACACTTTGCCGCCCAGGTCGTGCCGCGTGCGCAGGCCGGAAAGCCGCGCGGCCTGTCGTATGTGGACTCGCTCACGCCCGAGCTGTTTGTGCCCACCGCAGCGCGCCCGGTGCGCGCCAAGCTGCGCTGGCTGGCCGCCGACACGCAGGTGATGCCGCACAGCCACCCCTGGGCGCAGGTGGCGATATCGACCACGGGTGTGATCCGGCTCACGGTGAACCACGGCACCTACATAGTGCCGCCTTCGCGCGCGCTGTGGATTCCGCCCGGCGTGGAACATGCCGTGACCATGGTCGAAGACGCCGACCTGCGCACGCTGTACTTCCACCAGCCCCGGGGTCGCTGCGGCCCCGGCGTGCCGCGCGACCAGGAAGACGCCTGGCGCCAGTGCCGCGTGCTGGAGGTGTCCGACCTGCTGCGCGCCCTGGTGCGCGAGATGCCCACCGCGCCCGACGGCGGCCCCGCGATCAGCCCCGCCGACCTGCGGCGTGAACAGCATTTGAGCGCCCTGGTCAGGGGCGAACTGGCCCGCGCCGCCGCCGTGAAGCTGGGCGTGGACCTGCCCCAGGACAAGCGCCTGCGCCACCTGTGCGAGGCCGTGCTGGCCGACCCCACGCGCCACGAAACCCTGGCCGACTGGGCGCAGGACACGGGTGCCAGCCCGCGTACCGTGGCGCGGCTGTTCCGCTCCGAACTGGGCAGCACCTTCACCCAGTGGCGCCAGCAGGTCATTTTGGCCAAGGCCGTGTCGCTGGCCGCCGGGCGCATGCCCATGGGCCAGATCGCCGCCGAGCTGGGCTACAGCGCGAGCGCCTTCAGCGCCATGGTGCGCAAGTCGGTGGGGCAGCCGCCGGGGCGGTTTCTGGGGCAGCAGCACCCGGGGCCGGCGCCATAACCTGGGCAAAGCGTGCCGACGCCGATACGATGCGTTGAGCATGACGAACCACCGCAACCCACGCCCCCATCTTTCAGCTCTGCTGGCCGCACTGGGGTGCGTAGCGGCTTCGCTGGCCCACGCCGCGCCACTGGACGTGACGCCCGACACGCTGATCGAGCGCGCCAACCTCCTGCGCGACGCACGCGAGCGCCCCTGGGACCCTGACACCGGCCGACTGGGAAACTTGCGGCACGTGCACATCATCGCCAACGACTGCACGGTGCGCGTGGTGTCCGGCGCGGAGAACCGGCTGTTCCTGGGCAGTGGCACCTTTCGGGCAGCCGACAGCACCTATAGCGGGGACCGCCAGCGCACTGCCAGGCTGCGGCCGTACGACGTGACGATCAGCGCCGCGCAGGGCGCGTCGGCCATCCCGCGCGTGGGCGCTGACAACGCAGCCGTGTGCTTCACGCTGCAGCTGGCCACGGCCCACGAACTGTTGCTGCGCGGGGACAACCTCAAAGTGCTGTTTGACCGGGTGGACTTGCCGGTGCTGCGCATGTACGTCAACCCCAGCCATGGCGTGAAGCTGTGGTTTCACGACGTGCGCCTGGGCCTGCTGAGCGTGAGCTCGAACGCATCGGTCGTGGCGGGTGGCACGGGCCAGGTGCAGTGGCTGCAGCTGGCCAGCTCGCAAAGAAACACAGCGCTGCTGTTCCACGACATGGACGTGCGCCACGCGGGCGTGACCGCCACCACCACCCGGGCACGGTTTTCCATCCGCATTGGCGCAGAGACAGACGCAGGCTACTACCAACCGGCCAGCGCGCCGGGCAAGATCGCACTGGAGTACCCGATCTGGATCGACGGCCCCGTCAGCGCGCTCAAAGTGCCTGCGGGCCGCGTGAACCCCATGCCCCTGACCAGCGCCCTGCGCGATGAAACCCGCGCGCTGCAGCAGGACGTGATGGGCCTTGCGGGCCGTCGACCGGTGCTGCCAGCGCCTGACCCGGGCTCTGCGCCGCCCCCAGGGGCGCAGGCTGCCAGCGGTGAGCCCGTCTCGCCGCGCCAGCGGGTCAGCAATGTGCTGCAGCCGCTGCTGCCCAGCGGCATGACCCTGGGCAAGATCGACCTGTGGAAGGACGGCGCAGCGCTGGAGGGCCGAGCGCCCGACGACGCGGCCGTGCGCCAGTGGGTGCAGGTGCTGGAGCGCTCGGGCGAAGTCCGCAACCCGCAGGTGGCCTGGGTCCGGCGCGAGGGTGAGCAGGTGGCCTACCGCGTGCTCGTCAACTTTCTGTGCGCGGCGCCGGGCGAGCGCAGCGTGTGCCTGCCAGCCACGGGCAGCGCCTACACCCAACAGCAGGTGGAAGACGCTCTGCGCCCGGTGCTGGGCAACGGGGTGACCCTGACCAAGCTGGTGCTGCGCGACGGCAAGCGCGGCCAGCTTGTCGAGCTGGAGGGAGGCGGCAGCGAGGCAGAGGTCCGCGCGGCGCTGGAGCGCGTGCGCCAGCAGATACCCTGGTTGACGGCATCGAGCTATGGCATTGGCCAGGGCTCGTTCTCTGCCCTGCTGCGCATGGTGTGTGCGGTGCCTCCGCCCGCCACCCCCGGCATTTGCGCTACGCCCAGCCCGCCCCGCTGAGCCAAGGGACGGTGCTTCAGCACTCCAACAACCCCTCCCCGCGCATCCAATAAGCTTGAACAGCTATTAAAAAGTGAGCGTTTTGATACCCCCGTGACCGCAGCGTGCTGCGTCTGCCGCTAAGGTGCTGGCTGTCTGCTCCTGCCCGCAAAGCCCCATGACCACCCCACAGCCCCCGCGCACCTTCCACAGCTACGAACCCCGCCTGGGCCATGGCCTGCCGCACGACCCGTTCAACGCCATCGTGGGGCCGCGCCCCATCGGCTGGATTTCCACACAGAACGCCACAGGCACCACCAACCTGGCGCCCTACAGCTTCTTCAACGCGTTCAACTACGTGCCGCCCATCGTGGGATTTGCCAGCATCGGCTTCAAAGACACAGTGCGCAACGTGCAGGCCACAGGCGAGTTTGTGTGGAACCTGGCCACGCGCGACCTGGCCGAGGTGATGAACCAGAGCTGCGCCGCTGTGCCCCCCGAAGTGAGCGAGTTCGACCTGACCGGCCTCACCCCCCTGCCCTCCACCCGCGTGCGCCCCCCGCGTGTGGCCGAAAGCCCGGTCACCTTTGAATGCCGCAGCACGCAGAGCCTGCAGTTGCAGGGGGTGGATGGCGCGCAGGTGGACACCTGGCTGGTGCTGGGCGAGGTGGTGGCCGTGCACATCGACACCGCACTGCTGAAAAACGGCGTGTACGACACCGCCAACGCTGGCCACATCCTGCGCGGCGGCGGCCCGGCGGACTATTTCACGGTGGGGCCGGAGCAGTTGTTCAGGATGTTCCGGCCGCGCTAGGAGCCTGCTGCTGCTCTCGCAACAGTCGCAACGGAGCACACAGCCCGGCGGCCGGTTGACGGGCCCATTGCTCGGTCCAGACCCACACCTGCTGCACGCCGTCCACGCCCGATGCGGGGCGCTGCAGGCCGTGGTCGGCACCCTCCATGCGTCGCGCGCAATAGGGCGCGGTGCGCAAGGCCGCCAGCGCTTCAAACCGCGTGTAGGCCACGGCGGGCACCAGCGCATCGTCGCTGCCCCACACCTGCAGCAGCGGCCAGGGGCTGCGCAGCAGGGGCAGGGTCAGGGGCCAGTTCCACAGGTCGCGCCAGTAGCCCAGGCTGCGCCCCTGCACCACCACGCTGTCGTGCGGAGCACCCGCCACGATCTGCGCCAGCGCGGCCCAGTCGTCCTGCACGCCCAGGCGGCGGGCCTGCAGGGCCCCGGCCTCTTGCGGATCCAACCCGCTGGAGCCGATGAGCACCAGGCCGGCGAGCTGGGGCACCTCGGGCGCCAGCGCGGGCAGCAGTTCTGCCCCTTCGGAGATGCCCACAAGCAGCTGCGGCAGCGCGGGCTGCCCCTGGCGTTGCAGGGCATCGGCACGCAGGGCCGCGCGGGCGTGCGCGAGCCAGGTGGAATGCCGATCGCGCGACACAAAACTGTGCGGGCAGTCGGCGGGGGCGGTGCGGTCGCCAGGGCTCACCCCGGGCTTGTGCAGTACCAGCACCTGGGCGTGCAGCAGTCCGGCAAAGTAGCGGTCAGCAAACGATCCCAGGCCCGCACAGCCAGAGCCGGGCACCACAATCACCCGGTAGCGCAGGGGCGGCACCCGTTCGCTGCGCTGCAGGGCTTGCAGCACTACGCCGCGCTCGCCGGGCAAAACCAGGGGCTCAAAGCGGCCCGAGGGGGCCGCGTGCGGAGGCTCGGCCAGCACCGGAGACAGCGGCGAGTCCGTGGGCTGGGCCGCAACCGCCCCGAAGGCAGCGGCCAGAACCGCCCCTGTGGCCCACCGCCGTGCGCCCACCAAAAAGGCCAGCACGCGGCTGGCCTGGCGCGATGGGGGTACAGCGACGAAGCAGTGCGCCACGGCGTATCACCCCCAAAGAGCTGTGTTTACTTGAGGATCAGCACCTGCTCGGGCTGCTGGGGCTGCGGCACGGGCATAGGCTGGCCACCCTGCTGGTACACCGGCGGCGGGCGCACGCCGCGCGCCAGGTTGGCGTCGGTGTAGCCCAGTTGCCCGGCGAGCTGGTGGTACACGTCCTGCGCCAGCGACAGCGAGGTCTCGCGCATCACCTTGGCGCGGTTGGGCGGCGCGATGTCACCACGGACCGACAGGATCTTGGTGTCGTTGCCTTCGCCCTGGGCGGAGAACGCGGCCTTGATCTCGTAGGTTTTGGTGTTGATGAGCGAGAAGTCGGCCAGCAGCTGCAGGCCGTACTGGCGCGTGGCACTGGTCGTGCCTTGCAGGGGCGAGAGCGCGTCGGTGAAGTCGATGCTCGACACCACGCCAAACAGCACGTAGTCGGCGCCGTTGAACTCGCCCTTCTTGATGCGGCTGATCACATCGGCCACCTGGGGCTGCGCCTGCGGCGTGGCCATCTTGCCGCCCTGCACCTGGTTGAGCACCTGCTCGGCCTTGCTGGGCTGGGGCTTGCCTGCGTCGAAGCCCTTGCCCTGGATCAGGCGGAAGTAGGTGCCCTGCAGGATGGCGCCCTTGATGTCGTTGGTGTAGCCACCGAGC
The DNA here is from genome assembly GCF_002245625.1 of Acidovorax kalamii. GTDB lineage: Bacteria > Pseudomonadota > Gammaproteobacteria > Burkholderiales > Burkholderiaceae_C > Acidovorax > Acidovorax kalamii. Next base: position 279,794 of record NZ_NOIG01000008.1, on the reverse strand, counting down.
TCGCGCTGCTCGATGTAGCTGTAGCGCCCGGCCACATAGGTGCCGCTGGCCTGCTCGGAGGCCTGCATCGAGTGGCTGCCCGAGTGCGAGCCGCCGCCGCCATAGGGGCCGTGGCTGTAGCCGCCGCTGTGGCTGCCGCCCGCGCTCATCTGGCTGCTGCGCTGGTAGGTGCCGGCCATGAAGTATTCGGACACGCGCTGGGCATAGGCCAGGTCGGTCACGGCAATCTTGGGCGCCGCGCCCGGCTGCTGCGCCTGCGCGCCCGTGTCCCAGGCCAGCGTGGTGGCCGCGATCACGGCCAGGGCCGTGTGCAATGTGGTTCTGCGTTGCATGTGATGCTCCTTGTGAGCTAACGGGAATTCATGAATCAATCGACCGGCCCAAGCAGCGGCTCATGCCGGTAAAAACTGGCGCGCCCGAAGGCGAGGGACGCCGAGCAAGGGCCGCCCCGCAGCGAGGGCGTCGTCCCCCTTCCCGGCGAAGCCGAGAGAAGGGGGAAGGCGCGCAGCGCCTCAGGGGGATGTCCTGCTTCAGCGCTTGCTGGTCTTCCGGATTTCCTTTTCGTCCTGCCACTCGATCGTGCCTTCCTGCACATCAAACAGCTTGAGCGTGAACTTGTAGTACACGTCCTTGGTGTTGTTGTTCTGCTTGACGATGCTGGTCAGCTCGCCTTCCATGCTGTACTTGGCGGCCGTCATCTGGCCGACCTTGGCGGTGGTGCCTTGCTTGTACAGGCCGCTCTGGTTCTGACGCTGCAGCTCGTCCACACCGGCCTGCATCTCGTTGATGGAGCGCACAAAACGCACCTTGCCCGACTTGACCAGCGCGGTCTGGATCGAGTTCATCACGTTGGTAGTGTCGATGTACTCGCTCGTCTTGTTCTTGACAGTGGAGATCGTCACCGTGGGGCGGCCCTGGAAGATGCCGGTTTCGAGCAAGCCGCCGGTCATCTTCTCGGCAATCATCTGCAGGTCGGTGGAGCCGAACTCGTTGGTCACCAGCTCGACGGCCTTGGCATCGCCGTAGTTGACCTGGCGGTCAAAACGCACGGTGGGCGAGGACAGGTTCTGGCAGGCCGACAGGGCCAGGGTGCTGGCCGCAAAGGCCAGGACCAGCGCGCTGCGCTGGATGCGGTTCTTGGTGTTCATGTTGGTTTACTCCTCACTCAAACAGGGATTGGTGCGGCGCGATCAGCGCGGCTCCACATTCATTTCCAGGCGCAGGTCCACGGCGGCGCTGGTGGGCGCCACGCTTTTCACGGTCTGCTGGCCCAGGCCGAGCACACTCATCTGCTTCCAGGACTCGCCATCGCCCACCTGGTTGCCCACGTTGTCCAGCCACTTGAAGCGGTAGAACACGGTGCGGTCGGTGCGGCCCATGTTGGCCATGTCGGCCTGCACGACGAGGATGTCGTTCTTGCGCACGATGCGCATCTCGCGCACGGCGATGCTGTTGGCCTCGCCACGCAGGGCGACCTTGGCGGCCACGGCCAGCGGAGTGGCCGGGTCGTGCAGCTGGGCCTGGGCCGCGGAGGCCAGGGTCATCGCGAGGACGGCACACGCAGCGGCGGGTGCGGCGGCGGCAAGGGCAAAACGGGTTCTCATGCCAGAGGCTCCTTGAAAATGGGACAGGTTCGGTTTCAGTTCTTGGCGGCCGGCGCGGTGGACGTGGACTTGACCGCTGCCTTGGGCACCACACGCGTGCGGCTGGTGGTGGTTGTCGTCGTCGTCGTGCGCACGGTGGCGGCGGGTTCGGCGGCGGCGGGCTGCGGTGCAGCGGCCACGGTGGGCAGCTGGCCCAGCATGGCCACGTCGCCGGTCAGCACGCTGTTGTCGTACATGCGCAGGGGCACCAGGGCGTACTGGCCGTCGATCTTGATCGGCTGGGGCAGTTGGCGGCCGTTCACGCTCACCAGGTGTTCACCGGGTGGCAGGTAGCCACGGGCCACGTACACACGGCCGGGCAGCATGCGCCACATGCGGTCATCGGCCTGCTCGGTGGCCACCGAGGCGGCCGCGCCGATGATGCCGCCGATCAGGCCGCCGCGCTTTTGCAGCTCGTTCTGCAGCACGCCCTTGGCCACGGCACGAGTGAAGCCACGCAGCACCATGCCGGGCATTTCATCCTTGAGCGCGCGGCGCGCCATCACGTTCACGTCCACCACTTTTTCGAGCTTGAGGTCGGTGCCCGCAGCAGAAATGGTGGTCAGCAACGCGTCCTTGGACGGCTCGATCACGGGGTAGGAGATGCTGGCGGTGACCATGCCCCGGCCGGTGGGCACGGGGATGGTGAAGGCCTTGGGCTTGCGTGCAGGCGCGTCACCGGCCTCGACGATAAAGAGCACGTCGGTCATGCGCTGGCGGCGCTTCCAGGTGAAACCGGTGCGGTTGTCCAGGCCGCGCAGGCCTTCTTCCAGCACGGGGGTGTCGGGCTTGAGCTCGATGGCCTTGCGGTAGCCGGGCGCAGCCAGGCCAGGCTCGTTGAGCATTTCGTACAGGAAGCCAGCCAGGTAGTGGGACAGCGCGTTGGAGTAGCCGTTCTTGAGGGCCAGCACTTCGGGGTCGTTGAGCGTTTCGACCGGGTAGCCATTCAGCTCCTTGCCGCCCGATGTGGCGCCCTTGGACTTGGCCTCTTCTTCGGCCGCCAGGGTTTCCTTGGCGCGGAACTCGGCAATGATGGCTTCGCGCTCGTGCGTGCGCTTGATGTCCACACGGGCGTTTTCAAAATCGCCCACGGCCATGCGGTTCAGGGCCAGGCGCGTGGTCACCCACACCTTTTCGTAATCCTGGCCTTCGTAGACCTTCAGGCGTTCGCTGATCAGCGCGGCGCCCACGGTGCCCATGAGTTTGCTGGGGTTGGTCTTGGCGGTTTCTTCCCATTCCTTGACCTTGTTGTCGGCCAGCAGGAAGGCGTTGGTGCTGTCGGGGTAGCGGCGGTCCATGCGCAGCAGCTCGCCGCGTTCCATGTTGTAGAGCAGCGCGGTTTTTTCTTCTTCGGTCTTGGCCGTGCTTTCGAGCTGGGCGATGGCGGCAGGAATGCCGCCACTGCGCCCGGCCGTCTGCATGTCGGTGGCCAGCTTGTCGTGGCTTTGCATGGTGGCGCAGCCGGTCAGGGCGGCGCTCAGCGTCAGCACCCACAGCAGGCGGGGACGGAAACGGGACAGGGGGGTGGTCATGGATGCTCCTTGCACGACGATCGGTTAGGCACCAGAAAAACCCCGGCGTGGCCCACGCACCCTGCGGCTGCCGGGCCTGTTGGCCAGCAGCAAGGCAACACACCGTGTCTGCAGCGCTGCAGGGTGTGGCGTAGGAAGTCCGGACAAGGAAGTTGCCGACAGCCCGCCTGCATCCCTCCCGATGCGCAGCGGCGCTCTGTGCGTCCCCCTCTGGCTGTGAGTTTCTTGGTTCTTGTGTATGGGGTTGTAGCCAGGGGCGCAATGTAGCAAAAGCTTGTATCTTTTCTGTAACCGTTCGGGGCCTCTGACACAGGCAGACACACAAAGCCGAGCGCGGTGCATGTCATGCCTCCACCCGGTTCTGCGGCATGCGGTACAGCCACACCACCCGCCCACCGGGCGCGCGCAGCTGGGCGCTGGGCAACCAGCCGGGCACGGCAAACTCCAGGCTCACCAGCCAGGCACCCGGGGCCAGTTCCGCCTGGGCCTTGGCAGCGGCGCGGGCCATGCTTTCGGGGCGTTGAAACAAATAGACCATGCGGTAGGGGCTCCAGTCGGCCTTCCACATGTCGGCGCGCCGCACCTGGGCCCAGGGGCACAGCGCAGCGCAGGCCAGGCGCAGCGGCCAGCTCCACTCCAGCCCTTCGAGCTGGGCCGCAGGGTAGGCGTGGCGCAGGGCCTTGAGGCCATCGCCCAGGCCACAGCCCGCATCAAGCACGCGCGCGCCCAGCGGCAGCGGTGCCTGCACGGCCAGGGCCTGCAGCGCATGGCGCGGGGTGGGGAACAGCGGCGCATCGCGCCAGGCATTGAGCGGGTACACCAGCAGCAGCAGCGCCAGCGGCACCAGCCACGCCCAAGTGGGCAGGCTGGCCGCGCCCAGCAGCGCCAGCGACAAAGGGAACCCCGCCGCAATCAACCCGCGCCGCCACCAGCTGCCGCCCAGCACACTGGCGGCCGTGCCCAACAGGCAGGCGACCAGCAAGGCCCCCACGGGCGGCACGGCGGCGCGTTGCAGCGCCACAAATACCAGCCACGCGCCCGCCCACGCCATCAACGCGGGCAAGGGCCAGGGCATGCGCAGAGCGAGCATGGGGTGTCTTATCTCTCGGCTCAGCGACCGAACAGGCCGCGCAGCAGGTTCACGGGGTTCACCACCTCGCCGGGGGTGGCCGTATCTGGCGGTGTGCCGCCCGAAGACTGGCCGCTGTTGCCCATGCCACTCGAATAGGCCCCGCCACCGGTGCCAGTGCCTGCCGGGGTCGCAGCGCCCATGCCCCCGCGCTGCCCTTGCATCTCCTCGCCCAGCATGGCCATGGTGTGCGACTTCACACGCACGCGCACCGACCATTCAGGCTCCCACGCGGCCTTGGGGTCGGCCGGGCGCGGAGGGTGCACGATGTGGCTTTCACCGCCGTAGGCCATCATGCGCAGCATGGGCGTGGCATCGCGCCCGCCGCCCGCAAAAATGCCCTGGGGGATGGCGCACTGTGTGGTCTCGGGCTGCAGAAGCACCCGCTCCTTGAGCCAGCGGTCGATGGTGGCGGGCGACAGGTAGTCGAACAGGCCCATGCCCGTGTCGGGCGTTTCGGCGCTGGACCACATGATGAGGTCGTCCCCGCTCTGTGACATGGCATGCAGGTAGTAGGCACGCGCGTTGCGCACGGGCTGCCAGCTCGTGCCCATGCTGTCCTGCGGCTTGCCGCTGGTGCGCAGGTCGATGGCGGGCATCAAATCTTGCGCGGCACCCAGCGTGAACTTCATGGAGGCGGGCACGCCGTCGCCACGCACCTGGTGCTCGCCCACCACCGAGCTGTCCCGCGACAGGCTCACCTGGTTGCGTTCGTTGGGGTACAGCGCATAGGCCGGGCCCACACGCGGGCCCCGGTCGGGCACGGCGCGGCCGGCAAAGGCCTGGGCGTAGTCGGAGGGCTTGGCACGCGCCAGATCGATCACGCGGGGCTGGCCCGCACGCACCGTGGCACTGCAGCCCCAGTACAGCAGGATGCGGCCCTTGGGCTGGTGCTGCTGGTATTCCTGGGGCACCTCGCCCGGCTCGGTCTGGGTGGGCTGCGCACGCGGCGGGATCAGCGGCAGGGATTCGCCCATGCGCATGCCAGCCGGAATGGCCTGGCTGGCCTCCACGCCGGGGCGCAGGCTGTTGTGCAAGGCGAGGTCGATGACACGCGGGGGCATGATGGACATGGCGCGGGCGTGGCCATAGGCCGTGTTGCCGCTGCCCGCCCTGCCCTGCGCGGCGCCGCCACCCATACCGCCCATGAGGCCGCCGAGCAAACCGCCGCCACCGGGCAGGCTGTCCATCTCGGGCATGCCCGCCATGGTGCCGGTGGACAGGTCCATCCACAGCTGGACCTTGGGGGTTTTGGTGTTCTGGGCCTGGGCGCCCAGGCTGGCGATGCTCAGGCCAACGGCCAGGCAGGCGGGGGTCAGGACAAAGCGCAAAGGAGTCATGGTGGTCTGTTCCAGGAGATACAGGAATCACCCGGCAAACCATCGTGGGCCGCAGCGCAGCATTACATGCTCGCTGCCAAGGCCTTGCGGTCAACCCGGGTGTGTTGAACGCAGCGCAGTGTAGGCCCCGCACTGACGCATTTTGCCTGCGCAAGTTACGGCTGGAAACCGTTTCTGTGCGCTATTTCACGCATGTTTGCGCGGCGACAGCACCGCGCCCCGCCCCCGGCGGTGGATCAGCCGCGCAGGCGGTCGATCAACCCGTTCAGGGCCTCCAGCGAGCCGAACTGAATCGCCAGCTCTCCCATGTCTTCCACGCGGCCATGGCGTTTGACGCGTTTTTTGACGCGCACCTCGACCTCGGCCATGAGCAGGTCCGAGAGTTCCTCCTCCACGCGCTTGAGGTCGCGCGACTTTTCCTTCTTGGGCTTCTGGGGCACCAGGCTGAACTCGGCGCTGAGCTTTTTCACCAGCGCCTCGGCTTCGCGCACCGACAGCTTCTTGGCCGCGATCTGGTTGCCCGCAGTGATCTGCGCGGCGCGGTCCAGCGCCAGCAGGGCCCGCGCGTGGCCCATGTCGATGTCGCCCGCCATCAGCATGGTCTGCACCGGCTCGGCCAGGTTCAAGAGGCGCAGCAGGTTGCTGGCGGCGCTGCGCGAGCGGCCCACGGCCTGCGCGGCCAGCTCGTGCGTGAGGCCGAACTCGCGCACCAGACGCTGCAGGCCCTGGGCTTCTTCCAGCGGGTTCAGGTCTTCGCGCTGGATGTTCTCGATGAGCGCCATGGCAGCAGCGGACTCGTTGGGCACGTCGCGCACCAGCACCGGCACCTCGGCCAGGCCCGCCAGGCGCGACGCCCGAAAGCGCCGCTCGCCCGCAATGATTTCGTACTTGCCCGCGTGCTCGCCATCCACCAGGCGCCGTACCAGGATGGGTTGCATGATGCCCTGGGCCTTGATGGACTCGGCCAGCTCGTACAGCGCGCCTTCGTCCATGCGCGTGCGCGGCTGGTACACGCCGGGCACCAGTTCGCTCAGCGGCAGGCTGCTGGGCAAGCCCGCCTCGGCGGCCTGGGCCTGCTCCACTTTGTCTTCGACCTTGGGGCCCAGCAGGGCTTCCAGGCCTCGGCCGAGGCCCTTGGGTTTTTTGGTGACCATGCGATGTCTTCTTCTCGAAAATGAATGGGGAGAGGGAAATCTTCAGCGGTCGATGATGACCAGCGTGCCGTGGCTGCCAGGCGCCACGGCATGGGGCACACCCGCCGGGACGATGAACACCTCGCCCGCATTCACCTCGGTGACCTGCCCTTGCAGGTCCAGGCGCATGCAGCCGTCCAGCACCAGCAGCGCCTCGTCAAAGTCGTGCGATTCGTCGGGGTAGGCCGCGTCGTCCATGCGCAGCACCTTGAGGTTGGCGCCTGCGGCCCGGCCCACCACCGTGGAGTTCCAGGCGCGGGGCAGTTGGTCGGCAATGGCAGTGAGAGGGATTTTGGACATGGATGCGAAACGGAACAGAGGGTTATCAACGCGGGGTATGGCCGCCCGCAGCGCGGCCCATGGCGCGGCGCTTCTTGCGGCTGCGCCACAGGCGCAACCACACACCGAACGCCACCATCAGCAGCACCAGGGCCAGCATGAACTGCCCCAGCGCGCCCACCACCACCGCACCGCCCGGCAGGAACCAGGAGAGCATGGTGAGCGGCGCCTCGATCCAGACGGGATCGAGCCTTCGCGGCGGTGGTGCTGCGAGCGGCTCAGCCGATGCGGGATTGCGCCAGAACGCCCGCAGCTTCATGCGGCATCACCCGCCAGTTCGCGCAGCCAGGCGTGGCCTTCGACCCACTCGCCCAGACCAGATTCAGCGTTGATGTGGCCGCGCTCGCCGTAATCGATGAAGCGCGTGCCCCAGGCCTGCGCCAGCCCTTCGGCGCGCTCGAAGCTGCAGTACGGATCATTGCGGCTGCCCACCAGCACGGCGGGGAACGGAAGCGGCTGGCGCGCAAGGGGCACCCAGCCATGGATCTGCGCCGCCAGGTCAGGCCGCTCCACATCGCCCGGCGCCACCAGCAGCGCGCCACGCACCTTGGCCGCATGGCGGGTGTGCGCCGCCCACCAGGCGGTGAGGATGCAGCCCAGGCTGTGCGCTGCCAGCACCACCGGGCCATCGGCGTCAAGCACGGTTTCTTCGAGGCGGGCCGACCAGTCGCCACGCAGCGGGCGCATCCAGTCGTGCTGCTCCACGCGGTGGTAGCCATGCGCGGCCTCCCACAGGCTTTGCCAGTGGTCGGGGCCGGAGTTCTGCCAGCCGGGCAGCAGCAAGACGTTGGAAGCCTTCATTACTATCAATTTAATAGCTATTGACGCTTACCCATCAGGCGGAAGCAGGCATTTTTGCCATGGAAGAGGCCGCAGCGGGCATGTTCTTCACACGCGCAACCATCTCCTCGGCAAACTCGACGAAAGCCTGGCTGCCCTTGGCGGCCGGGTCAAACACCACACCGGGCAGCCCGTAGCTGGGCGCCTCGGCCAGGCGCACGTTGCGCGGGATCACGCTGTTGAACACCTTGTCGCCAAAGTGGCCCTTGAGCTGGTCGCTCACCTGCTGCTGCAGCGTGATGCGGGGGTCGAACATCACGCGCAGCAGGCCGATGATCTGCAGGTCGGCATTGAGGTTGGCGTGCACCTGCTTGATGGTGTTGACCAGATCGGTCAGGCCTTCCAGCGCAAAGTACTCGCACTGCATGGGCACGATCACGCCGTGGGCGCTGCACAGGCCGTTGAGGGTGAGCATGCTCAAGGACGGCGGGCAGTCGATGAGCACGAAGTCGAAGTCGGCATCCGCCTCGGCCAGCGCGGCCTTGAGGCGCTTTTCGCGGTGCTCCAAAGTCACCAGCTCCACCTCAGCCCCGGCCAGTTCACGGTTGGCGCCCAGCACCCAGTAGCCACATTTGTCCGACAGCACGGCCGCCTCTTTGACCGAAGCGGATTCGAGCAGCACGTCGTACACCGACAGCTGAAGACTGCGCTTGTCCACCCCCGAGCCCATGGTGGCGTTGCCCTGCGGGTCCAGGTCCACCATCAGCACGCGCTGGCCGATCTTGGCCAGGCCGGCAGCGAGGTTGACGGTGGTGGTGGTCTTGCCCACCCCACCCTTTTGATTGGCAACGCAAAAGATCTTGGCCATGTGGGTGCTGCAGTTCGTGTGGTGTTATTTGGAGATGGCCAGCTTGATGCCAAAGCCGATCAGGAAGACGCCCGCGATCTTTTCCAGCACGCGGCCGATGCGCGGGTTGGCGCGCATGCGCTCGGCCAGGTGGTGCGTGAGCAGCACGGCGACCAGGCCATAGAGAAACGTCAATGCCGCCACCGTCGCCGCCATCACGCCAAAAGTCAGCATGCCCTGGTGCCGGGCCGGGTCCACAAACAGCGGGAAGAACGCCATGTAGAACACGATGGCCTTGGGGTTGAGCAAGGTGATGAGCCCGGCCTGCTTGAAGTAGTGGCGCGGCTCGATGTTCAGGATGGGCTGGGCGCCCGGCTTGGCCGTGACCATCTTGAAGCCCAGCCACGCGAGGTAGGCCGCGCCCAGCCACTGCACCGCATTGAAGGCTGCCGGGTAGGTGGCCAGCAGCGCGGCCACACCGGCCACCGCCGCCCACATCAGCACCTGGTCGCCCGCAATCACACCCATGGTGGCCGCCATGCCACCGCGCACGCCACCCTTGCTGGTGGAGGTGATGAGCGCCAGATTGCCAGGGCCCGGAATGAGCAGGAACAACACGATGGCGGCGACAAAGGCGCCGTAGTCTGCGATGCCGAACATGGTTTCTCCTGGTGCGCGGGGAGGGTGCGATGGGAAGATGCACCCGGGTGAGGAGCCGAGTTTACGCGAGCCCCCTGCCCCACCCGCCGAGAAGTCGGTGCACTGAGGACAGAGCCATCAGGCGGGCTTCATCCAAATGATGCAGCGCTCCGCGTCCAGACCCGGCACCGTGAGCTGTTCCACGTGAAACACCGCCACATCCGCAGGCAGGGCGGCGATTTCGTCCTCGGGGTGTTTGCCCTTCATGGCCAGCCACGCGCCATGGGGCGCGGCCAGTGCGCTGCGGGACCAGTTCACAAAGTCTGGCAACGAGGCAAACGCGCGACAGCTGATGATGTCGAACGGCGTGGTCAGCGTCTCGACCCGCGCGTGCACGCCATGCAGGTTACGCAGCTTCAGCGCCACCGCTGCCTGCTGAATGAACGCCGCCTTCTTGCCCACGGTGTCTACGCAGCTCACATCCACATCCGGGCAGCAGATGGCGAACACCACGCCGGGCAGGCCACCGCCCGACCCAACATCCAGCAGCTTCACCGCCGCCGCCCCACCCTGCTGCAGGCCCGCCACATGCCTGCGCAGCGGCGCCACGGCGGCCAGGCTGTCCAGCAAATGGTGCGTCATCATCTCCTGCGGGTCGCGCACGGCCGTCAGGTTGTAGACCTTGTTCCACTTCTGCAGCAGCGCCAGAAAATCCATCAACAGGGAGACCTGTGCGTCGCTCAGGCCCAGCGCCAGCGCGTCGGCCCCGGCTTGCAGTTGCTGGCGCAGGCTGTCGTTGCTCACGGTCATCGTCATGCTGCCACTTCGCCTTCTGCCTTGGTGGGCGTTGCCGGTGCCACGGCAAACTCCTTGAACCCACCCTTCTTCAGATGCACCATCAGCAGCGAGATCGACGCAGGCGTGATGCCCGTGATGCGCGAGGCATGGCCCAGAGTCTCCGGACGGTGGCGGTTCAGAACCTGTCGGGCCTCGATGCTCAGTGCCGTCACCTGCATGTAGTCCAGGTCGGGCGGCAGGCGCAGCTTCTCGAAGTGCGCAGCGCGCTCCACCTCGCCCTTCTGGCGGTCGATGTAGCCTGCGTACTTGGCGGCAATCTCCACCTGCTCCAGCACAGGGTCGCTCAGGTCACCAAGGGTTTCACGTGAAACATCGGCCGATGCGTACTTGCCGCCGTCCATCGACACCAGGTTGGCGTAGTTCACATCGGGGCGGCGCAGCAGCTCGAACAGGTTGTATTCATGCTCGATGCTCTTGCCCAGCACGCGCTCCGATTCCGCCGCAGGCAGGTTGCGGGGGTTCACCCAGGTGGCCTTCAGGCGTTCTGTTTCACGTGAAACCGCATCGCGCTTGCGGCTGAAGGCATCCCAGCGCGCGTCGTCTACCAGGCCCATCTGGCGCCCCACTTCCGTCAGGCGCATGTCTGCGTTGTCCTCGCGCAGCTGCAGGCGGAACTCGGCGCGGCTGGTGAACATGCGGTAGGGCTCGGTCACGCCCTTGGTGATCAGGTCATCCACCAGCACACCCAGGTAAGCCTCGTCGCGGCCGGGCAGCCAGGGCGCATCGCCCCGGCACTGCAGCGCGGCGTTGATGCCGGCAAACAGACCCTGGGCCGCCGCCTCTTCATAACCAGTGGTGCCGTTGATCTGGCCGGCAAAGAACAGACCCTGGATCTGGCGCGTCTCGAAGCTGCTCTTGAGCGAGCGCGGGTCGAAGTAGTCGTATTCGATGGCGTAGCCGGGGCGCAGGATGTGCGCGTTCTCCAGCCCCGGCATGCTGCGCACCAGGTCGTACTGGATGTCGAACGGCAGGCTGGTACTGATGCCGTTGGGGTAGAACTCGTGCGTGGTCAGGCCTTCGGGCTCCAGAAAGATCTGGTGGCTGTCCTTGTCCGCAAAGCGGTTGATCTTGTCTTCCACACTCGGGCAGTAGCGCGGGCCCACGCCCTCGATCTTGCCGGTGAACATGGGGCTGCGGTCGAAGCCGCTGCGGATGATCTCGTGCGTGCGTTCGTTGGTGTGGGTGATCCAGCAGGGCACCTGCTGGGGGTGCATCTGCGCATTGCCCATGAAGCTGAACACCGGCACCGTGCCCTCGTTCACGCCACCGGGCATGCCGTCGCCGGGCTGCTCGGTGCACTTCGAGAAGTCGATGCTGCGCCCGTCGATGCGGGGCGGCGTGCCGGTCTTGAGGCGCCCCTGGGGCAGCTTCAGCTCCTTCAGGCGCGCCGACAGCGACACCGCCGGTGGGTCCCCCGCCCGGCCCGCCGCGTAGTTGTTCAGCCCCACGTGGATCTTGCCGTCGAGGAAGGTGCCCGCCGTCAGCACCACGGTGCGGCTGCGGAAGCGGATACCCACCTGCGTCACGGCGCCCACCACGCGGTCGCCTTCCACCATCAGGTCGTCCACCGCCTGTTGGAACAACCAGAGGTTCGGCTGGTTCTCCAGCATGCGGCGGATGGCGGCCTTGTACAGAATGCGGTCGGCCTGCGCCCGCGTAGCACGCACCGCAGGGCCTTTGGAGCTGTTGAGGATGCGGAACTGGATGCCGCCCTCGTCCGTGGCCAGCGCCATGGCGCCGCCGAGCGCATCCACCTCTTTCACCAGGTGGCCCTTGCCGATGCCACCGATGCTGGGGTTACAGCTCATCTGCCCCAGCGTCTCGATGTTGTGGGTCAGCAGCAGCGTTTTGCTGCCCATGCGCGCAGCGGCCAGCGCGGCCTCGGTGCCTGCATGGCCACCGCCGACAACGATCACATCAAATTCCTGGGGATACAACATGGGGACACTCCGGGGCCTGGCGGGCCCGATAATCAAAACACCCGGTACACGCGGGCACCCTGTCAAAGGCGCCGCATACCGGCCCTGCTGGTGGCGGGCGCACTTGGCGCCCCAGCAGGCAACCCGCGATTTTCCCACTTTGCGCAGGCCGTGTCTGTTTCTAGCCCCCTCACCCTCTTCCTGACCGAGTTGCTTGGCGCCCCGCCCCCAGCCATAGAGGCCTGGTGGGCACACGCCGAGCGGCGCGTGCTGGAGCGTGGTCAGCCCCTGCTGCGTGCAGGCGAACACTGGCGGCACCTGTGGTGGGTGGAGCGCGGCGCGCTGCGGCTGTATTACCTGGACCGCGACGGCGCAGAGTCCAACAAGAACTTCTTTTTGGACAGCGCCCTGTGCTGGCCCATCACCCCCTCACTGCGTCAGCAACCGGTGATGTTTCACGTGGAACCATTGGAAGACAGCGTGGTGTGGGCGCTGCCCTTGCCCGTCGACCCCGGTGCGCCGCTGCCCAGCGCGGGCTGGGCACCCTGGGCCGCGCTGGAGCACCGGGTGCTCGGCGCCCTGCTCGACGGCAAGATGCAGCGCGAGCAGGAGTTCCTGCAGCTCAGCGCCCGCCAGCGCTACGCCCGCTTGCTGGAGCAACACCCGGCCTGGGCCGAACGCATCGCACTCAGGCATCTCGCGTCCTATCTTGGCGTGACCGATGTGTCGCTATCGCGCCTGCGCAGCGAGATGGGGCTTATCAAAGGATAAGGCGCTGGGGGCGGCTCATCGGCAGACTGCGGGCATCTCACCAAATGCCCGCGCCCATGACAACTGCCCTACGTGCCCAACCCACGCCCGCCCCGCTCGCCCTGATCCCCCACACACTCGCCGTGCTCTGGCTCGGCCTCATGGCCGGGTTTTTCGGCACCTACAGCGCCAACGTCAACCTGGCCCTGCTGCAGATGGACGGCGCGACCTACGCCACCGTGCAGTCCGCCTTCAACCGCAACGTGCGGCACGCCCTGTTCTTTGGTCTGTTCTTTGGCCCGCCCTTGTGGTGTGCGCTCGCCATAGGCACGGCCTGGCGTGAACACCGCAGGCTGTGGTGGCGCCTGCTGGCCCTGGTCGGTGTGGCCTACCTGCTGGGCATCGTGTTCTTCACCCAGCAGGTCAACCTGCCCCTAAACCACACGACAGAAGCCTGGAACCCCCAGGCCCTGCCCGCCGACTGGAGCCGGGTGCGCGACCAGTGGAATGCCGCCAACCTGTGGCGGGCGTGGCTCAGCCTGGGGTGTTTTGCGGCGGCGCTGGGCACGCTGGTGGGGCGCCTGGCCGGTCGCCGCATGCCGGGCTGACGTGGTCAGCGGTGGCCGCCGTCATCCCCCGCGCAGCACCGAGCCAAAAAACCGCACCGCGCTCCCCGCATGCAGGATTCCTGCCGCCCGCCTGTGATTCAATCGAAGGCACCATGCCCAACACCACCACCCCCTCCTCCCTCCTCGTCTTTGCCGGCAGCACGCGCCAGCAATCCTTCAACCGCAAACTGGCCCATGCCACCGCCGCCATCGCGCGCGATGCGGGTGCCAGCGTCACGCTGCTGGAGCTGTCCGACTTCGACATCCCGCTGTACAACGCCGACCTCGAAGCCCAGGGCACACCCGCCGACGTGATCCGCCTCAAGGAAATCCTGTGGCAGCACCCGGCCTGGGTGATCTGCTCTCCCGAATACAACGGCAGCTACACCGCCCTGCTCAAAAACACCATCGACTGGGCCTCCAGCCCGGTCAAGGGCAACCCCGACTGGCAAGACGGCGGCAAGAGCTTTCGCGGCAAGGTCGTGGGCATGCTCAGCGCCTCGCCCGGCGCCCTGGGCGGCCTGCGCTCGCAAAGCCACCTGGCACCCCTGCTGATCAACGCCGAATGCTGGCTCGCGCCCAAGGCGTTTGCGCTGGGCTCGGCGGGCAGCGCGTTCGACGACAGCGGCGCCTTGATCCAGCAAACCCACCGCGACCGCGTGCGCGCCGTGGTGGACCAGGTGCTGTGGGCATCGACCCGGCTGAATGCTGAGGCGGCCACAGGCCAGTGAGCATAAAAACAAGAGTCAAAATAAGCCCTTGCGCGCACCCCGTATGCCTCGATAGCTATACAAACAAGAGCAAACACCCATGGACTGCCGCCCCGGCTGCGGCGCCTGCTGCACCGCCCCCTCCATCAGTTCGCCCATCCCGGGCATGCCCCAGGGCAAACCGGCGGGGGTGCGCTGCATCCAGCTGGGGGAGGATGCACGCTGCCTTATTTTTGGGCAACTCGAGCGCCCGGCGGTGTGCGGCGGGTTGATGCCTTCCACTGAAATGTGCGGCGCCAGCAACGAGCAAGCGCTGGTGTATCTGACGCGGCTGGAGCGACTGACTCAACCGGGAAGTGTGGGCGAACCGGTGGCATAGCCGGTCTTCCTCCTCTTACCGCCTGACCAGGTGACTGCTACTTCATCGAGTGCAGACCTACCTTGTTGCCCTCGGTGTCCACAAAGTGGGCAAAAAACCCGAAGTCACTCCCAATCTCCGTCTTGGGCACCACCACCTGGCCACCGGCCTGCGCCACACGCGCCAGCAGGGGGGCCAGGTCATCGCCGCCGTTCAGGTACACCATGGTCCCGTTCTGCGACGGCACGCCGCCCTCGCCCTGCACAATGGCACCGCCCACGGCCTCAGGGTCGGTGGACAACATGCCCATCATGGTCGGGCCCATGGCCATGGGCGTGATGGTGACGCCCAGCACCGTCTCGTAGAAGGCCTTGGCGCGGGCAAAGTCAGTCACGGGGATTTCGAACCAGTTCAGGGTGTGGGGCATGGGTGGCTCCTGGAATGGGTGGAAGAAAAGAAAACCTGCCGATGTTGACCCAGCTTCGAGCTGCAAACAAGACCGTCACCAAACCTGTGCCTGCGCCGATTCACGGCCTCGGCAACGCCCGATCCTCCCGGCACGCCTTCAGCGGCTTGGCCGTGGCCGACGCAATGCGCAGCACCCGCTGCTCGCTGCGGTCCACCACCACCTTCATGCAGGCGCAGCCGTGGCCATAGTGGCCGTTGGTCTTTTTCCATTGCGCGTCGGTGAACACGGGCCAGTCGCCCTCGGCGCTGGCGCCGCCTTGGGTGGAGATCACCCACTCGCCGTCGCGGTCGGTCAGGGTGGCATTGCCGGGGGTGGGGTTGTGGAACCAGCCGCAGCGGTTTTCGAGCGGGGCGGCGCGGCTGGTCGATGGCACAGCAGTGTTTTGGGCCATGGCGGCCACGGCGCAAGCCAGCAGCGTGGCGCCCAGCGCCAGAGGGCGGGCGTGGCGCCGCAGCGGGGTGGAGATGGGTGGCATGGGTGGTTCTCTCTGAATTGGAAGAAAAATGGGCTCTTCGGCGCTTCCATCATGCCCTGATAGCTATCAAAACAGAAGCGCTTGATACTCTGGTGTCACACAGCGGCGGCCCCGCGCGTCTATGCCCAGGCCCCGCCCGATTTGGTGCTTTGGGCGCACACTCTACCTCCCTCGCTCCGCTGCCATGACGCTTTCTGCCCCCGCCCCCGCCGACCCCTTCACCACCCTGCGGCCGCGCCTGTTCGGCATTGCCTATCGCATGCTGGGCGTGCGCGCCGATGCCGAGGATGTGCTGCAGGACGCCTGGCTGCGCTGGAGCCGCCAGGACCCCACCGCGCTGCAGTCGGCCGAGGCCTGGCTGGTGACGGTGGTTACGCGCCTGTCCATCGACCGGCTGCGCGCACTCAAGGCCGAGCGTGAGGCCTATGTGGGCTGGTGGTTGCCCGAGCCGCTGGTGCAACTGCACGACCCCAGCACCGGCGACGCGCAGCACCACCACACGCCCGAGGCCGCTGCCGAGCTGGCGGGCGAGCTGTCGGTGGCCTTCTTGTATGTGCTGGAGCGCCTGGGGCCCGAGGAACGCGCGGCGTTTTTGCTGCGCCAGGTGTTCGACTACGACTACCCCGAGATCGCCGCGCAGCTGGGCAAGACCGAGGCCGCCTGCCGCCAGATGGTGCACCGCGCGAGCGAGCGCGTGCAGCAGTCGCGCACGCGTTTTGAGGTGCCACGCAACGTGCACCACCAGCTGCTGCAGCGCTTCATGCTGGCCGCGAAAAGTGGCGACCGCAATGCCATCGAAGCGCTGCTGAGCGAAGACGCGCAGCTCATTGGCGATGGTGGCGGCAAGGTGCCTTCGTTCCCCAAGCCGCTGGTGGGGCCGTTCCGCATTGCCAACCTGTACTGGGCGCTGTTCCGCCGCCTGGGCACGCAGGTGGCCTACCGCATGGCGCTCATCAACGGCGAGCCCGGGCTGCTGCGCTATGTGAACGGCCGCATCGAGTCGGCCCAGGCGTTGGTGACGGACGGCGAGCGGATCGTGGCGATCTATGCGGTGCGCAACCCGGACAAGCTGGTGGGGGTGCCGGCGGTGCTGGACCAACGCTGAGGCCAAAGAAGCGACGGTTTTGCGGGCCAATCTGTCACAACCACGCACCGCGCACCGTCTTGAAGGGTATGGAAGGCAGCAGCAACCCGTTCAGTGCGGCTTCTTCCAGAGCAGTTTGTTTTCTTTCCACCCCTTCAGGAGTTTTCCATGTCCCAGCACACCGCCCGCCTCCCCTACCACCAGCTGTCGTCCAAGGCCTTCATGGGCCTTGTGAGCCTGTCCGAAACCATCAAGAAGGGCCCGCTGGGCCTGCGCCTGACCGAGCTGGTGTTTTTGCGCGTCTCGCAGATCAACGGCTGCGCCTACTGCATGGACATGCACTGGCATGTGCTGGTGAAGGACGGCGTGGCGCCGCGCCACCTGAACGCGGTGGCGGGCTGGCGCGAGGCGCCGTTTTTCAGCGAGCGCGAGCGCGCCGCGCTGCGCTGGGCCGAGATCATCACCGCCACACCCCACAGCGATGCAAGCGACGCAGAATTCGCCCAGCTGAAGGACGTGTTCAGCGATGCGGAAATCTCCGACCTGGGTTTCGCCATTGCGGTCATCAACGGCTGGAACCTGATCAATGCAGGCATGCGCGCGCCGATTCCGGAGACACCAGCGGTGTAATTTCAAGCAAAAAAGGCCGTTACCGCGCGACTGTATTGCCCCAATAGCTATTATTTATATAGCACACCTGTACCAGACCACACCCCGCCTGTGTAGCCTGGCTGACAGTCACCCGCGCGCAGGCGGCCTACAGTGGTGCCTCCCAAAACCCACTACAGCGGAGACACCACCCCATGCTCACCATCCCCTCGCTGCAAGACAGCGTCAGCCCCGAAGAATGGCAGCTGCGCTGCGACCTGGCCGCCTGCTACCGGCTCGTGGCGCTGTACGGCTGGAGCGACCTGGTCTTCACCCACATCAGCGCCAAGCTGCCCGAGTCGGTATCGGGCCCGGGCGAGCACCATTTCCTCATCAACCCCTACGGCCTGATGTTCGACGAGATCACGGCGTCCAGCCTGATCAAGGTGGACATGGCGTGCAACAAGCTGCACGACTCGCCCTTCCCCGTGAACCCGGCGGGCTTTGTGATCCACAGCGCCGTGCACGAGGCGCGGCCCGAGGCGGGCTGCGTGCTGCACACCCACACGCGCGCGGGCGTGGCCGTGAGCGCGCAGCAAGGCGGCGTGTTGCCCATCAGCCAGCAAAGCACCTTCGTGCTGGGCTCGCTGGCGTACCACGAGTACGAGGGCGTGGCCTTCCGCGACGAGGAAAAGCCGCGCCTGCAGGCCGACCTGGGCGACGCCAACTTCCTCATGCTGCGCAACCACGGGCTGCTGACGGTGGGCAAGACGATTGCCGACGCCTTCCTGTCGATGTACACCTTCGAGAACACCTGCCGCATCCAGATCGACGCCCAGGCCGGCGGCGCACTGACGAACGTGAATCCCCAGATCGTGAGCGGCGTGGCCCAGGCCATGCGCGTGCAGACCGGCGGCCTGGGCGGCGCGTTTGCCTGGCCTGCGCTGCTGCGCAAGGTGCAGCGCGAAATGCCAGGCTACGACACCTAACCCCCCTGTGTCGCCTTCGGCGCCCTCCCCCCAGGGGGACGCCGCCCGTGCGGCGGGGCGGCCCTTGCATGGCGGCACTGACTTGGGCCGTGCCAGTTTCCGCCTCCGGCGGCCTGTGCAGCGTAGGCGGCCAGCAAGAAAGCTGCGCAGCGCATAGGATCAGCGATTCCCGACTGTTTTCAAGGACCGATCCATGAAGCTGTACTACTCCCCCGGCGCCTGCTCCCTCTCCCCCCACATCGCCCTGCAAGAGGCCGGCCTGGCCTACACCCCCGTGCTGGCCAGCACCAAGAGCCACAAGCTGCAGGACGGCACCGACTACTACACCATCAACCCGCTGGGCTATGTGCCCCTGCTGGAGCTGGACAGCGGCGAGCGCCTGCGCGAAGGTCCGGCCATCGTGCAGTACATCGCCGACCAGGTGCCCGACAAGCAGCTGGCCCCCGCCAACGGCACCCTGGCGCGCTACCGCCTGCAAGAGTGGCTGACCTTCATCGGCACCGAGCTGCACAAGGGCTTCAGCCCCCTGTTCAACCCCGCCACGCCCGACGACTACAAGCCCCTGGTGCGCGAGCGGCTGCTGCAGCGCCTGCAGTGGGTGGATGGCCAGCTCGCTGGCAAGCAATACCTGACGGGCGACCAGTTCACGGTGGCCGACGGCTACCTGTTCACCGTGACCAACTGGGCCAAGCCGACCAACCTGGACATCTCCGGCCTGGCGAACCTGGCGGCCTACCGCGAACGCGTGGGTGCCCGCCCCGCAGTACAGGCGGCCATGAAGGCCGAAGGGCTGCTGAAATAGGGACACCCTCCTGAGGCGCTGCGCGTCTTCCCCCCGCCCTCACTGTGGGGCGGCCCTTGCTCGGCGTTCCTGGCCTGGGCCGCGCCAGTATCGATTGGGAGCGCGTAGCTCCACGCGGCCAAAACTTCAGATGCGCTACAGCGGCTTCTGCCGCCACGCCACCAGCGCCCCCACCCACAGCGCGCAGGCCGAGAACACCAGCCCGCGCGCCAGGCCTCCGGGCCCATCGGCGATCCAGCCCACCACCGTGGGCCCCACGATCTGCCCGGCCGCAAACACGATGGTGAACGCGCTGATGCCGCTGGCCCACAGCGCCTGCGGCAGGTTGTGGCGCACCAGCGCTGTGGTGGATGCCACCACCGACAGAAACACCCCGCCAAACAGCAGCCCCGAGGCCAGCACCACCGGCCAGGCGCCCGTGACGGCAGGCAGCACCGTGGCCAGGCCCAGCAGCGCATTGAGCCGCGCCAGCGCCTCGCCGCCCCGGCTGCGGTCCAGCAGCCCGGCCCAGATGCGCGACGACAGCACCACGGCCAGACCCAGCAGCGCATAAAAGGCCGTGATCGCCCCCCCGCTGGCGCCCTGCTCGCGCAGCAGCGCCACCACAAAGGTCATGTAGCCGATGTAGCCCACGCCAAACAGCCCGTAGCCCAGCAGCGCAGGGGCCAGGGCCCGCCAGCGCAGCCTGGCGGGCGGCGGCGTAATGTTGAATGCTGTGGGGCTGACCGGTGGCGGCGCCAGCACCTGCAGCGCCTGCGCGGGCCACCACAACACCGCCGTGGCCGCTGCACAGGCCAGCGCCAGCGCCCACCAGGCCCATGCCCAGGGGTGCGGCATGGGCCCCGCTGCCGCCAGCACGCCCGGCACCAGCAGCGCCGACAGGCTGATGCCCCAGCCCGTGCCCCCGTAGTACAGCCCCAGCAGCAGGCCGCTGCGCCCCGGCTCGTGCGCGCCCAGCCGCGCGGCCAGCAGCCCCCCGGCGATGAAAACGAGCGCACTGGCCACCCCCGCCAGCAGGCGCTGCAGCAGCAGCCAGGGCGCGGCGGTAAAAAACCCGCTGAGCCCCATGAACACCGAGGCCAGCACCGCCCCCACCAGCAGCACCTGGCCCGGCGCCACCCGCCGCAGCAGCAGCGGCGTGACCAGCGCGCCCAGCAGGTAGCCCAGCGCATTGGCCGTGTTCATGCCCCCGGCCAGGGTGTACGACCAGCCCAGGTCCTCGCGCATGGGCGGCAGCAGCAAGGCATAGGAAAAGCGCGTAATGCCCAGCGAAATCGCCGCCCCCATGGACAGCGCCGCGGCCAGCCACAGGGCGGGAAGGGGCGCGGTGGGGGCGACGGAAACGTCAAGGGAGGCGGGGCGTGTGGGCATGGCGTTTTGATTCTGCCGCAGCCCGGCAGAGCGTGCCGGGGCCTGCGCCCGGCCCGCCAACCTGGCCGTGCGGCTATCACAAAAACAGAAGCCTTGTTGACGCATGTGCGCTGCAGATTTTGCGCTGCAGCATTACGCTTGCGCCCGTTCCATCGTTGGTCTGCAACCCTTTTTCCGAAAGCCTCGACCCATGCCTTTTCTGTCTGACCCCGTCCAAGCCGGTGACCTGCAACTGGCCAACCGCATCGCCATGGCGCCGCTCACGCGCAACCGTTCGCCCAACGCCATCCCCACCGACCTGGTCGCCACCTACTACACCCAACGCGCTAGTGCGGGCCTGATCATTTCAGAGGCCACGGCCATCAGCCACCAGGGCCAGGGCTATGCCGACGTGCCCGGCCTGTATGCGCCCGAGCAGATCGCGGGCTGGAAGAAGGTGACGTCCTCCGTGCACGCCGCAGGCGGCAAGATCGTGGTGCAGCTGTGGCATGTGGGCCGCGTCTCGCACACTGACCTGCAGCCCGGCAACGCTGCACCCGTGGCGCCCTCGGCCATCCAGGCCAACACCAAGACCGTGCTCATCAAGGACGGCGTGCCCACCTTCACGCCCACCTCCATGCCCCGCGCGCTGGAGCTGGCCGAGATCCCCGGCATCGTGGCCGACTACCGCCGCGCAGCCCGCGCCGCCATCGAGGCGGGTTTTGACGGCGTCGAGATCCACGCCGCCAACGGCTACCTCATCGACCAGTTCCTCAAGACCGGCGCCAACCAGCGCACCGACGCCTATGGCGGCAGCATCGAGAACCGCGCCCGCCTGCTGCTGGAAGTGACCCGCGCCATCACCTCCGACATCGGCGGCGGCCGCACCGGCATCCGCCTCTCGCCCGTCACGCCCGCCAACGACATCGTCGATGCCGACCCGCAACCGCTGTTCGACTACGTGGTGCACCAGCTCGGTCCCCTGGGCCTGTCTTATCTCCACCTCATCGAAGGCGCCACCGGCGGCCCGCGCGAAGTGGAAGGCCGCCCGTTTGACTACGCTGCCCTCAAGGCCGCCTACCGCGCAGCGGGCGGCCAGGGTGCGTGGATGGTCAACAACGCCTACACCCGTGAGCTGGCCGACACCGCCCTGGCCCACGGCGCCGACATCGTGGCCTTTGGCCGCCCCTTCATCGCCAACCCCGACCTGGTGGCGCGCCTGCACGCCAACGCACCGCTCAACGAGGTGAACCGGGCCACGCTGTACGGTGGTGGGGCCGAGGGGTATACGGACTACCCCGCGCTGAGCGCCTGAGATCGCGTCGCGGGGCGCAGCCATGTGCCCTCGCGCTCCGCCCTTCCCGACCGTTCGGGCTGAGCCAGTCGAAGCCTCGCGCAGCGCTTCGACAAGCTCAGCGTGAACGGTTTTGCATTGGCGGCGTGCGCAGTCAACTCACCCCAACCCTATCGGACTGGGAGCCCGCATCACGATGCGGGTAAACAGCCTGTCATACGCCGCATCGCGCGGCTTGCCGGGGGCCAGCGGGTTGGTGTTGCTGGCAAAGGCCGCGTCGATGGCCACCCAGTCGCCCGGCTGCAGGCATTCCTGGGCCGCAGGCAACACCACGGATTCTTCCAGCCGCATGTGGTCCAGGTAGAAGCGGACGTACTTCTGCAGCGCCTGGGCAAACACCTCACGCCGCGCATCGCCCATCAGTTCCCAGCCCAGCAGCAGGTGCTGCAGTTCACGCACGGCCGCCTCGCCGCCCGCGTGTTCGCGCTCCAGCTGCGCAATGGCTTCGGCGGCCTGGGGCGAGCGCTCGGCCACCCGGGGGAACAGCCACTGCGATTCCTTGGGGTGGTGCTGTCGCTCGGGAAACTCGTCGATGTAGAACAGCATCGCCCGCATCACATCAAAAAAAGCGGCGGGCTCGTCGCCCGGGCCCTGGTCCAGCATCAGGCGCAGGGAGTGGAGCATGGCCGACAGCGACGCATGCTCTTCGCGAATGGTTCGCAGGCTGATCGATGGCATGGCGCGCGCTCCAGAATAAACAACGGGAAGCCAAGGGTGCCACGGCAGGGTGGCTGCGCCCATGACGCAGGTCAACAAACCCGGTGCATGGCGGCGCGGCGCAACCCGCCCAAAACAAAGGCCCCGCAAGCCAAGCCTGCGGGGCCTTGGGCGCACAGGGCGCCAGGGGGATGGGTGGGCGGACTCAGCGCGTCAGCCGGGCCTGGGCAGGGCCCGCCGCCAGTGCCTGGGGCTCTTCCTGGTACGGCGCGGCCACGCTGCGGGAGGCGTGGTGCTGGCCATGCCCCATGGCCTCGGCCAGGCGGAACTGCTGCACCACCTGCGACAAGCGCGCGGCCTGCTCACGCAGCGACTCGGCGGCGGCGGCAGACTCTTCCACCAGCGCGGCGTTTTGCTGCGTCATGCGGTCGATCTCGCCCACCGAGCTGTTCACCTGGCCGATGCCGGCCGACTGCTCGGACGCAGCCGCCGTGATCTCCCCAATGATGTCGCCCACGCGCTGCACGCTGCTCACGATGTCCTTCATGGCCGTGCCCGCTTCTTCCACATGGCGCACGCCGCCATCCACCGCCGTCACGCTGCTCTGGATCAGGCCCTTGATGTCGCTGGCCGCTGCGGCACTGCGCTGCGCCAGGCTGCGCACCTCGCTGGCCACCACGGCAAAGCCCCGGCCCTGCTCGCCTGCGCGGGCGGCCTCCACGGCCGCGTTCAGCGCCAGGATGTTGGTCTGGAAAGCAATGGAGTCGATCAGGCCGATGATGTCGCCGATCTTGCGGCTCGATGCCGAGATTTCATGCATGCTGGCCACGGCCTGCTGCACCACACCGCCGCCGTGTGTGGCGATCTGTGAGGCCGATGCTGCCAGCTGGTTGGCCATCTGCGACGACGATGCGGTTTGTTGCACGGTGGAGGTCAGCTGCGACAGCGAGGCCACGGCCTCCTGCGCGTTGCTGGCTGTCTGTTCGGTGCGCTGCGACAGGTCCTGGTTGCCCGTGGCGATCTCCTGGCTGGCCGTGGCGATGTTGCCGCTGGCATCGCGCACTTGCGCCACCAGCGCGCCCAGACCCTGCTGCATCTCGCGCAGTGCGCGCTGCAGGTCGGCCACTTCGTCCTTGCCCTCAGCCGCAATGTGCTGCGACAGGTCACCGCCCGCAATGGCCTGCGCCATCTTGCGCGCTTCTTCCAGGGGCTTGCAGATGGAGTTCATGTTCATCAGCGTGGTAGGCACCACCACCACCACCGTGATCAGCACGGCCAGCACAAACAGCCACTTGGTCTGGTTGGACACCTCACCCTGCTGCGCCACCGATTGCGTGACCTCGTTGCGCAACACCGTGTCCAGCTCCAGCATCAGCTTGTCCGCCTGATCGAACTCGGCCACGGCCTTGCCGCTCATGCGGTTGGCAATGGTGGCCGTGTCGTAGCCGCTGGCTTCGAGCTGGCGCGCCACATGGGCAAACAGGTCCTTGTAGCTGTCGAGTTTGGTGATGATGTTGCGCACCACCACGTTGTCGGCATCCTCGCCCCCTTCCAGGAACTTGCCCGCAATCTTCTTGGCCTTGTCGTGGCTGGCCAGCCACTTGGTGTGGGCGGCCTTCACGGCTTCGGGCTTCTCGTAACCAATGATCATGTCCTTCTCATACTGGCGGATGGCGCCCATCTCGCCGCGCAGCTCGGCCATGTTGCTCACCTTGGCGAACGAGTTGTCCATGAAGTTCTGGCTCATGTCATGGATGCGGAACATGCCCAGCATGCCCGCGCCCCCCAGCAGCCCCAGCAGCCCCAGAACCACGCCAATGGCGCCCAGCATGCGCAAACGTATGGTGAACTGCCGCATGAGCGAGAAGAGATTCATGATCTGTCGTCCTTGATATAGCTATGCCAATGCGGTCGCCGCACCTCCCCCGAGGCCACGGATATGCAACAAAACGTTGCAGTTTGCCAGACATCGATGACCGTGCTGTACGTATTTATCACATGCGCCACCGCTTGAGTAAGAGGGCATTCGCCATGACGCTGACCGAGCTGAGCGCCATGGCCGCCCCTGCCACCACCGGGTTCAGATACCCCAGCGCCGCCAGCGGAATGCCCGCCACGTTGTAGGCAAAGGCCCAGAACAGGTTCTGGCGGATCTTCATCACCGTTCGGTGCGAAATATCCAGCGCCGCCGCCACCAGCATCGGATCGCCACGCATCAGCGTGATGCCCGCTGCATGCATGGCCACATCGGTTCCGTTGCCCATGGCCATGCCCACATCCGCTGCAGCCAATGCCGGGGCATCGTTAACGCCGTCGCCCACCATCGCAACATGATGGCGCTTGCCGTCGCTCCCCTGTTGCAACGCAGCCACCTTGGCCGCCTTGTCCCCCGGCAGCACCTCGGCCATCACCTCGCCCGCCGCCGGGTCCAAGCCCAGTCTGCGCGCCATGGCCTCGGCCGCGCCCCGGTTGTCGCCCGACACCATCACCGTGCGGATGCCGCGCGCCTTCAGTGCCGCCAGCGCCTCGCGCGCGCCAGGTTTGGGTTCGTCGCCAAAGGCCATGACCGCGCGCAATGCCAATCCCTCAGCCACACGCTGGGCCACGGCGGACACCGTGGCGCCTTCGCGTTGCAACGCCTCCGCGCGGTCAGACAGCGGGCCCAGGCCCACCCCCAGCTCCTGCATCCAGCGCAGGCTGCCCACCAGGTAGCTCTGGCCGTCCACCTCGCCCTCGGTGCCGCGCCCGGGCACAGCGCGCACGTCCTGCGCGGTGGCCACGTGGATCTGCCGCTCGCCCGCAGCCGCCACCACCGCGCGCGCCAGCGGGTGCTCGCTGCCACTTTGCACCGCCGCCACAGCCGCCATCACCGCAGCGTCGTCCAGGCCAGGCACCACCTCAAACGCCGTGAGCCGGGGCTGGCCCACGGTCAGCGTGCCGGTCTTGTCAAAGGCCACCGTGTCCACCTTGTGCGCCAGCTCCAGCGCCTGCACGTCCTTGATCAGGATGCCGTTCTTGGCCGCCACCCCCGTGCCCGCCATGATGGCCGCCGGCGTGGCCAGCCCCAGCGCACAGGGGCACGCAATCACCATCACCGCCACCGCGTGGATCAGCGCCGCCTCCAGCCCTGCGCCCATGGCCAGCCAGCCCGCCAGGGTCACCAGCGCCACCACCAGCACCACCGGCACAAAAATGGCCGACACCTGGTCCACCAGCCGCTGGATGGGCGCCTTGGCGGCCTGGGCGTCCTCCACCAGCCGGATGATCTGGGCCAGTACCGTCTCGGCGCCCACGGCCGTTACCGCCATCACGATGCGGCCATCGCCGTTGATCGAGCCACCCGTCAGCGCCGCGCCCGCATCACGCGCCACGGGCAGCGGCTCGCCGGTCAGCATGGATTCATCCACCTGCGTATGGCCCTCGTGCACCCGGCCATCCACGGGAATGCGCTCACCCGGCCGCACCACCAGCTGGTCGCCCACCAGCACCTCGGCCACCGGCACATCCACCTCGCCCTGCTTGGTGAGCAAATGCACCACATCCGGCCGCAGCGCATGCAGCGCACGGATGGCCGCCGTGGTCTGGCGCTTGGCGCGCGCCTCCAGCCACTTGCCCAGCAGCACCAGCGTGACCACCACGGCCGAGGCCTCGAAGTACAGGTGCGGCACATGCCCCGGATGGTCCGTGGGCGCCGTCAGCCACAACCACATCGACAGGCCCCAGCCCGCGCTGGTGCCCAGTGCCACCAGCAAATCCATGTTGCCGCTCAACGCCTTGGCCGCATGCCACCCCGCCTTGTAAAACCGCGCCCCCAGGATGAACTGCACCGGCGTGGCCAGCATGAACTGCACCCAGGCGGGCAGCATCCAGTGCTGGCCGAACAGGTCACCGATCATGGGCAGCACCAGCGGCACCGACAGCAGCAGGCCAATGCCCACGGGCATGAAGCCCGCCCAGGGTGACAAGTCCTCGGGCGCGTCCTCCTGCCCCACCGCACGCGGCTCGTAGCCCGCGTTGCGCACCGCGCGGCGCAGCACCGCCTCCATGGCGGCAGCATCAGCGCCCACCTGCGTGACAAAGGCAATGCGCGCAGACTCGGTCGCCAGGTTGACCGAGGCCTCCTGCACGCCCTGCACCTTGCGCAGCGCACGCTCCACGCGGCCCACGCAGCTTGCGCAGGTCATGCCGGAGATACCGAGGTCCAGCGAATGGACTGCCTCTGAGGAATTGAGAGTTGGAGTGTTCATGGCCGGGATGCTGATCCTTGACGTGATGGCAAGGTCAAGCATTGACATTGATCAACCCTCACATCATGAGTGTCTTGAACGGCGTTTGACTCTGCCACGATGTCAAGCTTCAACATTCACTTGGGTCGCTTCAACGGCCCTCTTGAAAACCAACCCGAGGACACCCCATGACAACCACCACAACTTTCCAAGTGCAGGGCATGACCTGCGGCCACTGCGAACGCGCCGTCACCCAGGCATTGCAGCAGGTAGACCCCGACGCCCAGGTCCGCATCGACCGCGCCAGCGGCAAGGTGGACGTGGACAGCACCGCCCCCCGCGAGGCCCTGGCTGCCGCCATTGCCGAAGAAGGCTACACCGTCGCGGCTTGAGAGGCTGAGAGTCTTTTGCCTATGCCCGCCTTGCACGCCATAACACCGCTGCTCGTCGTTGCAAATGCGCGCCATAGCCCGAGCTATGGCTGTGCTTTGCGCCTCGATCAGCGGCGTTTTGGCGCACCTTTCGGGCACTGGCAAAAAACTCTCAGCCTCTGAGCGCCACGCCACCACACACCCAGCAAGGGCCACACCATGACCACGCCCCACTCCCCCCATGCCTCGCATGTGGCGCCAACCGCGCGCGCCAAGGCCGCTGCACCCCGCGCCACCACCTGGCCCGTGCCCATTGGCGTCGCCGCCCGGCGCGCTGGCATCTCGGCGCGCATGGTGCGGCACTACGAATCGCTGGGCCTCATCAACGGCGTGGCGCGCACCGACAGCGGCTACCGCCAGTACACCGAGGCCGACGTGCACGCCCTGCACTTCATCCGCCGCAGCCGCGACCTGGGTTTCTCGATGGAAGAAATCGCCGAACTGCTGGGCCTGTGGCACGACCGCAGCCGCGCCAGCAGCCAGGTCAAGCGCATCGCGCAGCAACACATCGACGACCTGAGCGAACGCATCGCCCAGATGCAGGCCATGCAGCGCAGCCTGCAAACGCTGGTCTCCTGCTGCAAAGGCAACGACCGGCCGGACTGCCCCATCCTGGACGACCTGGCGGCGGGGCACAGCGAGTCCGGCAGCCCAGCACCACGCAAAACGCTATCAAATAAATAGCTGCAAAGGCATATCCATCGCGCGGCAGGGGCCAGAAAACCTTCAAACTCCTGCCCACCACGCGGCCCGCACCTCTGCGGCAAGCACCCCATGGCAGACTCTCAGGCTTTCTCACAGCCTGCTACTGCCTGCCCCCATGCT
Source organism: Acidovorax kalamii (assembly GCF_002245625.1). GTDB lineage: Bacteria > Pseudomonadota > Gammaproteobacteria > Burkholderiales > Burkholderiaceae_C > Acidovorax > Acidovorax kalamii. The sequence goes on along the minus strand of NZ_NOIG01000008.1, from coordinate 251,899 downwards.
CACCGGTGACCTGCGCAACAAAGTCGATCAAGTCTGGAACGCCTTCTGGTCCGGCGGCATCGCCAACCCCATTGAAGTCATCGAGCAGATCACCTACCTGCTCTTTCTGCGCGCCCTCGACAGCGACCAGACCCGCGAAGACAACAAGGCCCTGCGCCTTAAGACAGCGCCAGTGCGCATCATCCCCACGGGGCTGGACCCCAACGGCAGGCCGCTGGAAGACATGCGCTGGTCGCGCTTCAAGAACATGGCACCCGCCGAGATGTTCGACGTGCTCAGCAACCAGGTCTTCCCCTTCCTGCGCGGCTTGCAGATGTCCGGTGGCCCTGCTGCCGAAACCGCCTTTGCGCACCACATGCGCGACGCCCGCTTCACCATCCCCACGCCCGGCCTGCTGGCCAAAGTGGTCGATTTGCTCGACACCATTCCCCTGGACGACCGCGACACCAAGGGCGATCTGTACGAATACATGCTCGGCAAGATCGCCTCTGCCGGGCAAAACGGCCAGTTCCGCACCCCGCGCCACATCATCGACCTGATGGTGGCCCTCACAGCCCCCACACCGCAAGACACCATTTGCGACCCCGCATCGGGCACCTGCGGATTTTTGGTGGCCGCAGGCGAATACCTGCGCCGCACCTACCCCGACATGCTGCGCGTGCCCGCGCAAAACACGCACTTCCACCACGGCATGTTCCACGGGTATGACTTTGACAACACCATGCTGCGCATCGGCAGCATGAACATGGTGCTGCACGGCGTAGAGCACCCCGCCATTGAATACCGCGACTCGCTGGCCGAAGGCGCGGCAGGCGATGCCGAGGCCTACAGCCTCATCCTGGCCAACCCGCCCTTTGCGGGCAGCCTGGACTACGAAAACACCGCCAAGGATCTGCAGCAGACCGTCAAGACCAAGAAGACCGAGCTGCTCTTCCTCGCCCTGTTCCTGCGCCTGCTCAAAACCGGCGGGCGCGCCGCCGTCATCGTCCCCGATGGCGTGCTCTTTGGCAGCAGCAAGGCCCACAAGGAACTGCGCCGCAAGCTGGTCGAAGAGCAAAAACTCGACGCCGTCATCAGCCTGCCCGGCGGCGTGTTCAAGCCCTACGCGGGCGTCAGCACCGCCATCCTGCTCTTCACCAAAACCATGAGCGGCGGCACGGATAACGTGTGGTTCTACGACATGCAAGCCGACGGCTGGAGCCTGGACGACAAACGCCAGCCCCTGCTGGATGCAAGCCTTTTAGGCCTGCAGCGCTTTACTGGCGGGCGCAGCCAGCTATCAGAATCAGAGCACACCAAAAACAACCTGCCCGACGTGCTGGAACGCTGGGGGCAGAGGAGCGGCAGCGAACGCGAGCGCCCCCGCACCGCGCAGAGCTTTTGTGTGCCCAAGGCCGACATTGAGGCCAATGGGTATGACCTGAGCATCAACCGCTACAAGGAAGTGGTGCATGAGCAGGTGCAGCACCGCGCGCCGGGGGAGATATTGGCGGAGCTGCGGGCGCTGGAAGACGAGATTGCGCGGGGGATGGATTCGTTGGAAGGGATGTTGAAGTGACTTGGCCCGTAGTTCCACTCGAAAACGCGCTTAATTCGGCCCTCGTTTTCGTTGATGGGGACTGGGTCGAGTCCAAAGACCAAGACCCGGACGGCGATGTTCGCCTCATTCAACTTGCAGACATTGGTGACGGCTACTACGTTAACAAGTCAAACAGGTTTTTGACCTCCGACGCTGCGCGAAGGCTCAAATGCACTTTTCTTGAGACAGGCGATTTACTCATTGCCCGAATGCCAGACCCACTGGGGCGCGCGTGCATTTTCCCCGGTGACTCAAAACGAACAGTGACTGTTGTTGACGTCTGCATCATCCGCCCTGATTCGAATACCGTTCACCCGCCTTGGTTGATGCATTGCATTAACTCACCCCAAAGCAGAAATCAGATTGACGAGTACACGACTGGCACTACGCGGCAGCGTATTTCTAGAGGCAATTTGGCGAAGATAAAGATCGCACTTCCACCGCTGGAAGAACAACGCCGCATCGCCGCCATCCTCGACCAAGCCGAAACCCTCCGAACCCAACGCCGCACCGCCCTGGCCCTGCTCGACGGCCTCACCCAGTCCCTCTTTCTCGATATGTTTGGGGACCCGGTGGTAAATCCGAAGGGGTGGGAAAAGCACGCGCTACAAACCATTTGCGAGGCAATCAACGACTGTCCTCACTCAACCCCGGAGTGGACAGAATCAGGCATGGTATGCCTGAGAACATCAAACCTCACAGCGGGCGATTGGGACTGGAGAGACACGCGTTATGTCTCAGAAGATACGTTCCATGAACGATCGAAACGAGGTTACCTACGCCCTGGTGACATCGTTCTCAGTCGCGAAGGAACTGTTGGTATTGCGGCAATAGTGCAAACCGGAATGGCGCTGTGCATGGGTCAAAGGCTGGTACAGCTCCGGCCCGACGCTGAGGTACTTGCACCTGGATACCTGCTGAGACATCTGCTGTACGTCCTCTCCCCTTCAAGGATTAGCCAGCTTATGGTCGGATCAACGTCACAACATCTGAACGTGAAGGAGTTGCGCGCGCTTCAGATACCCCTGCCCCCCCTCCCCCTCCAACAAACCTTCGCTACCCGCATCGCCTGCATCGAAGCCCTCAAAGCCTCCCACCGCCACGCCCTGACCGCGCTGGATGCGCTCTTTGCCTCGCTGCAGCAGCGAGCGTTTGCGGGGCAGTTGTGAAGGACGGCCACGACCTACGGTAAAGGGAAAATCCCTGACTTTCCAATAGATTCAATGACTTAGCCGGTGGTGCCCTCATTCGTGAGGGCACCAAAGCTTGGCCTTTTTAGTGTTGGGCAGGGACAGCAGCAGGCGCAACACGCCCAGCGCTCCGGACGAGCAATGGGCACCTCCATCAAGTACCCGTCAAATAAGCAGCTTTTGCTAACTTGTTGTCAATAAAGGGAATTTTTGAAAAAAGCGCTTCGGTGACGCCCTTTCATCAAATACCCATCAAACAAATCAGGCCCAGTGCGGCACATAGCGGCGCAGCTTGGGCGCCGCAGCTTCATCCTCCAGGCGGATGACGCCAGCCGCCAGCGCATCCTTGAGCAAACGGGAGGCTATGGCGCTGTTTTTGGGGTCAATGCCAAAGCGCTGGCGCAGCGTGGTGTTGGTCATGTATTCACGCTGCACATAGCGCAGGCAAGCGTGCAGATAAACGGCGCGCACCCGGTCCTCCCGATCCATGCCCGCCAGGGGGCGGGGAGCAAACAGGGTGGCGCGAGTGGATTCGCCCACCACGTCAAACGCAGGGGCAGGGAGTTGGTACAGCTCGGCCTCAGACACCACCTTGTCCACACCGCTGCCGCGCTCCTCACAAATGCCCACCAATCGCATGATGGAGGCCAGGCTCTCATTGCGCGACCGGGGCGGGTGATCGAGCATGCGCTGGGGCTCCATGAGCGGCTTGCCCGGGTTGGTGATTTCCATGCGGTCATCAAAAATTTCGACCATGGGGCCACTGCCCGTAACGCTCAAGTCCTGATGGATCAGTGCGTTGGCAACCAGTTCACGAATGGCCAATTCGGGGTACATACGCACCGACTTGCGCAATGCCTGACCGATCACTTCATTGATGGGCAGCAGGTTGTTCACAAATCCCACCAACCCTTCAAAGCCCGCCGCGTAGCCGCGCATGCCTTCTTGCTCCCGCAGGGTTTTGACGCGCCCGGTCCCTTCGTAAACCACCACGCGCACGGCCTTGCGTTGCAGGCGCGGAAAGTCAGCCAAGCGCTTGGCAAATAGCAATGCCCCAAGATTGAAGATGCGCCAATGACCGCCACCCATGGGTTCCACTAAGCGATGTGCTTGCAAACCGGCCAGCATGCCGTCGCGGTGATTGGGAACTGGTTTGTCCAGCAACTCAAAAAATGCCGGGTAGTCGATGAGTTTCAAAACTTCATCGGCGCTGAGCTTCTCAGCGGCAGCCAACATCTCGAACGGTGTGGCGTCCAGCATCCGCCATAACGTGCGCTCTTTTTCAGGAAAGTCCTTGAGTGGCTTCTTGTAAGTGCCGACTCTGATGTACTCCACCCCTTGAAATTTCACTGGGTGCCGAAACGCAGAATCAATCTCCAGCAAAACGACCGAACGCCCATCGATCTCAATGTTGTGGAAATGAAACCCGATGCGCGGACTCAACAGCCGCAACAACCAGCTTTCCAGCTCTTCGTTACCTTGCCGAGCAGTTCGCGGGTCAAAACTCGTACCCACGATGGCGTGCCCGTCGTCGGCAACGCCCCAAAGCATGTAAGCATGGGCCCTGCCTTCCAAAGCAGCACTGTTGGCCAGTGCAGAGATGTACTCGCCAATGTCTTGCGGTTCGGCCTTGTTTTCCTTGAACTCCAGCCAGCCCGTTTCAGATGGCATGGCCGCAAACTCAAGTACCAAACTGCGCAAGTAATTTTGGTCTCGCAAGTTCATCTCTCTCCACAGTTTCCAGATTGCATATTCGGTCGCCAATTCTTGAGATGGGACCACAGCGCAGTATGGCAGCAGCCTTCATGAAACCGACACAAGCACTGAGCGTTGTCACCGGGTGAGCCTTCGCAACAAAAAAACTACCCATGGCTTGTGAAGCAAGCCCATCACTTAAAGTGTCCTCATAAGAGCAAAAGCGACCAAAAAAAGCTGATTCGGTGTTGAGATTGCTCTCATAGGGACAAAAATGAACCTCACGCCTACCAACTCTGCCCAACTGGCCCAAGCCCTTGCCACTGAACGCAAGCGCCAAGGCATGACACGTTCACAAACAGCCGCCGTGTGCAATGTCAGCCCGTCGTTCATTCGTGATGCAGAGAGCCACCCAGAAAGTTGTTCGCTGCAAAAATTGGTTTTGCTGGTGTGCGGGCTGGGGTTGACGCTGAACATCGAGGGTTGGTCTAAACCACCCGCAAACAACGAACAGGGAGAGAGTGCATGAGCACAGTGCCATCCAACTTCACCTTCCTGCAACCCGACTGGCCCGACCTGCTGGCAGAAGCCCGCCGCGCCGAGGCCGCTGCCCACAGCGACCCGCGCACCGCCTGCTTTTACGCCCGCCGCACGCTGGAGCTTGCGGTGGCCTGGCTCTACCAGGCCGAAGGCGGCCGCAGTGGCAGCCTGCGCATGCCGTACAAGGCGGATTTGTCGGCGTTTTTGTTTGAACCCAGCTTTCAGCAACTGGTAGGCACGGCGGTGCACGCCAAGATGGATGTGATTCGCCGACTGGGCAACCAGGCCGTGCACCACGCCCGCCCGGTGCCGCCGCAAGATGCGCTGGCCGCGTTGCGCGAGCTGTTCCATGTGGCCTTCTGGCTGGCGCAGCACTATGCGCGCCGCGTGGGCGACCGGCCTGCTGCGGGGCTGCAGTTTCGTGTGGACCTGTTGCCCAAGCCAACTGCTATCGACACCACTGCAGAGCAAGCCGCCAGCCGCGCCGCCCAAGTGGCAGCCCAAGAGGCTCTGGCCAAGCAAGCTCAAGCCCTTGCAGAGCGCGACGCTGCGCTGCGCGAGGCCGCCGCCCGCAATGCCGCGCTGGACGCCGAACTAGCCCGCTACCGCGCCGAGATTGCCGCAGCCAAGGCCGCCAACGCAGCGCAGCCCGCCACCGCGCACGACTACAACGAGGCCGCCACGCGCGACCTGTTCATTGACCTGCTGCTCAAAGAAGCTGGCTGGGCGCTGGACCAGAAGCGCGACCGCGAGTTTGCAGTGCAAGGCATGCCCAACAACGAAGGCAAAGGTTTTGTGGACTATGTGCTGTGGAGCGGCGAGCGGCCCTTGGCCCTGGTGGAAGCCAAGCGCACCCACCGCAGCGCCCAAGAGGGCCAGCAGCAAGCCCGCCTGTATGCCGACTGCCTGGAAAAAAGCACCGGCCACCGCCCGGTGATCTATGGCACCAATGGCTACGAGCACTGGATGTGGGACGACACCACCAGCCCACCACGCCCGGTGCAAGGCTTTCATACGCGAGACGAGCTGGAGCTGATGGCGCAGCGCCGCACCACGCGCAAGCCGCTGGCCAGCCTGCCGATTGCGGCGGGCATTGTGGAGCGCCACTACCAGCAGCGCGCCATCCGCCGCATTGCCGAAACCTTTGAACGCGACCAGCACCGCAAGGCCCTGGTGGTGATGGCCACGGGCGCAGGCAAAACCCGAACGGTGATTGCGCTGGTGGACTTGCTCATGCGCGCAGGCTGGGCCAAGCGCGTGCTGTTTCTGGCCGACCGCGTGGCACTGGTGAACCAGGCCATCAACGCCTTCAAGGCCCACCTGCCCGACGCCGCCCCGGTGAACCTGGTGACCGACCGCGCCACCGAGGGGCGGGTGTATGTGTCCACCTACCCGACGATGATGGGGCTTATCAATGAAGCCGCAGGCAGCGGACAGCGCCGCTTTGGCGTGGGGTACTTTGATTTGATTGTGGTGGACGAGGCGCACCGCTCCATCTACCAAAAGTACCGCGCCATCTTCAGCTACTTTGACGCGCTGCTGGTGGGCCTGACTGCCACGCCCAAGGACGAGATCGACCGCAACACCTACAGCCTGTTTGGCCTGGAAAGCGGCGTGCCCACGGATGCGTATGGCCTGGACGATGCGATTGCCGAGGGCTACCTGGCCCCGCCCCGCGCGGTGTCGGTGCCGCTGAAGTTCCAGCGCCAGGGCATTCGCTACGACGAGCTGAGCGATGACGAAAAAGACCAGTGGGACGCACTGGAGTGGGACGAAGAAGGCGGTGAGGCCCCCGACGAAGTGAGCGCCGAGGCAGTGAACCAGTGGCTGTTCAACATCGACACGGTCGACAAGATGCTGGCCCTGCTGATGGAGCGCGGCCACAAGGTGGCGGGCTGCGACCGACTGGGCAAGACCATCATCTTTGCCAAGAACCAGCGGCACGCCGAGTTCATCCAGCAGCGCTTTGACGCGAACTACCCCGAATACAAAGGCCTGTTCGCGCGCACCATCACCTTCAAGACGGAGTACGTGCAGTCGCTCATCGATGACTTCTCCAAAAAGAACGATGCCCCGCACATCGCCATCTCGGTGGACATGCTGGACACCGGCATTGACGTGCCCGAGGTGGTGAATCTGGTGTTCTTCAAGATCGTGCGCTCCAAGGCCAAGTTCTGGCAGATGGTGGGGCGCGGCACGCGGTTGTGCCCTGAGCTGTACGGGCCGGGGCAGGACAAGAAAGACTTTTTCATCTTCGACTTCTGCCAGAACCTGGAGTTTTTCAGCCAGGAGCTGGAGGGCAGTGAAGGCGCGGTGGCTCAGCCACTGTCACAGCGCCTGTTCAATGCGCGGCTGGAGTTGCTTGAAGTGCTGGACAAGCGTTTGAGCAGCAACGGCGTGGCCGATGAGGCACAGCAATCGCCCGTGCTGACCGAGGCCGCCATTCGCCGCGACACCGCTGATCTGCTGCACAGCATGGTGGCGGGCATGTCGCTCGACAACTTTGTGGTGCGCCCGCAGCGCCGCTGGGTAGAGGCGTGGGCGCAGCCGGATGCATGGAAGCGCCCCAGCCCCGAACAACTGGCCGAGGTGTCCACGCACCTGTCGGGCCTGCCCACCGCCGTACGCGACGATGACGAAGACGCCAAACGCTTTGATGCCCTGCTGCTAAACACCGAGTTGGCCCTGCTGCGCAGCGAACCAGCCCTGGCGCGGCTACAAACCAAGGTGCAGCAAGTTGCCAATGGCTTGCTGGAGAAAGCCAACATCCCGGTGGTGCGCGAGCACCTGCTGCTGATCGAGGCCGTGGCGGGCGATGAGTGGTGGCAAGACGTGACCCTGCCCATGCTGGAACAGGCGCGGCGCAAGCTGCGCAGCCTGATCAAACTCATCGAAAAAAGCAGCCGCAAGGTGGTCTACACCGACTTTGAAGACGCCATCGGCGAAACCGCCGAAGTCGATTTGCCCCTGGTCGCCAGTGCGGTGGACTTTGATCGCTTTCGCGCCAAGGCCAAGGTCTTTCTGCGCGCCCACGAAGACCGACTGGCGCTACACAAGCTGCGCCGCAACCAGCCCCTAACGGCCGCCGACCTGCAAGAGCTGGAAGCCCTGCTCCACGAGGCCGGCGGTACCAATGGCGACATTGAGCGTGCGCGTACGCTGCACACCAGCCTGCCGGTGTTTGTGCGCTCGCTGGTCGGGCTGGACCGCGAGGCGGCCATGGCAGCGTTCTCGACTCTGATTGGCGCGGGCCAGGCTAGCGCCAGCCAGTTGCAGTTCATCGAAGAAATCGTGCAGCACCTGACCGAGCACGGCGCCATGCCCGCTGCGCGGCTGTATGAGTCACCGTTCACCGATATCCATGCCCAAGGGCCGGATGGCGTGTTTGATGGCAACAAGGTAGAGCAACTTTTCCAGGCGCTGCAGGGTCTGGAACTGCAGCAGGCTGCAGCTTAAGTACAGCGCACCAAACGCCATCAATCACTATCAAAGATATAGCTGCTAGCGCCTGATCATCGGGCGCTAGCGGCCAATTTCACTTCGCTTCTGGACTAAGGCGAAATATCAGCTTTCGGTAGGCCGGGCAGCGTTCTTAGCTGTGCCTCTCGCCGCCCTGGGCTTGGGGGCGGGCACGGCAGCGGCGTCCAGCGCAGTGCTGTCAGCTGGCCGTCGCAACACCCCGTCACACAGCGTCGCAATGCACTGCTGCGCGACCTGCTCGGCCGTGTACTCGCCGCCGGGCTGGTACCAGCGGCCGATCCAGCTGAGCGCACCTGCAATCACAAAGGCCGTGATCTTGGGGTCGCAGGGCTGGATCGAGCCCTCGGCCACGCCCTCAGCCACCAGGCGGCGGAACTCCTGGTCGATGGCGGATTTGAGGCGGCGCAGCTCTTTGCGGCTTTCGGGGGGCACCTGCTCGTCGCCCACGCGGATCAGGCACATGCCGAAGTCCATGGTGACGATGCGCGCATACACCTGCATGCAGGTCATGAGCTGGTCGATGGCCTTGCCGCCTGCGGCGCGGGATGCGTCGATGCCTTCGAGCATCATCGCCAGCCCCTTGCCCACGCACTGCAACAGGATCTCGTCCTTGTTCTTCACGTAGTAGTACAGCGTGGGCTTGGTCACGTTCAGGCGCGCGGCGATGTCGTCGAGCGAGGTGGCGTGAAAGCCGCGCTCGTTGAACAGCTGGGCGGCAGCCTGCAACACCGCGTTGCGCTTGGCTTCGCGCTGTCGCTCACGGTGCGACACAGGGGCCCACGGTGAGGAGGCGGCATCGGGGGCGTCTTCGGGCCCAGCTGTCGCGACTGCGGAAGAGGGCTTGGGGGCCGCGCGCTGGCGGCTGCTGCCGCTGCTCGTGCTGCTATTGCTGCTGCGTCGGGTCGATGCCGCTTTGGCCTGGGGCATGGGGGGCGATTCCTCGGGAAAGTACGGATGCTGAACGGGGTGGCGGCTTCCAGAATCTACTCACGAGTAAACAGTTTACGCACAAGTAGGAATTTTCTGCAGGGTCTGCAAGAAATTTCTGCTCAGAAGCTGCGAACAACCCGTATTAGAAAGCCAATGGAGACAACCCCTTCCGGCCCCGCTGCTGCCACGCCCCTGCTGCAGGTGCAGGGCGTAACCCTGGCGTTCGGTGGCGTCAAGGCGCTGACCGGCGTAGGGTTTGATGTGTTGCCCGGTTCGATCACCGCCGTCATCGGCCCCAACGGTGCGGGCAAGACCTCGCTGTTCAACACCATCTCGGGCTTTTACCGGCCCAGCCAGGGCTCCATCCGCTTTCAGGGGCAAGACATCACCCGCGTGCCTGCACCGCAGCGCGCCAAGCTGGGCCTGGGCCGCAGCTTTCAGAACATTGCGCTGTTTCGCGGCATGACGGTGCTGGACAACATCAAGCTCGGCCGCCACGCACACCTCAAGACCAACGTGCTCGACGCGCTGTTCTACCTGGGCCGCGCCCGCCGCGAAGAGGCCGAACTGCGCCGTGACATCGAGGAGCGCATCATCGACTTTCTCGAAATCGACCACATCCGCCACGCCCCAGTTTCGGCCCTGCCCTACGGCCTGCAAAAGCGCGTGGAGATGGCGCGCGCGCTCGCCATGCAGCCGCAGATCCTGATGCTGGACGAGCCCGTGGCCGGCATGAACCGTGAAGAGACCGAAGACATGGCGCGCTTCATCCTCGATGTGCGCGAGGAATGGGGCGCGACGGTGCTGATGGTGGAGCACGACATGGGCATGGTGATGGACCTGTCGGACCACGTAGTGGTGCTCAACTTCGGCCAGGTCATCGCCCAGGGTACGCCCGCCGCTGTGCAGGCCAATCCCGAAGTCATCCGCGCCTACCTGGGCGCGGGCGACGTGGGCGACCTGCGTGCCAAGCTGCAGGGAGTGACCACCGCATGACCGGCAACTTCGACTGGGCCTACCTGTTTGAGGTCAGCCTCACCGGCATCGCCGGGGGCGGGCTGTATGCGCTGGCCGCACTGGCTTTCGTCATGGTCTACAAGGCCACCCGCGTAGTCAACATTGCCATTGGCGAGCTGCTGATGGTGGGCGCCTACCTGTTCTTCACCTTTGCATCGATGTTCGCGCTGCCGCTGTGGCTGGCCATCCCCGCCGCCGTGCTGGGCACGGGCCTGCTGGGCGCGGTGATCGAGCGCACCATGATCCGCCCGCTGCTGGGCGAGCCGCCGATCTCGGTCTTCATGGTCACCGTGGGCCTGGCCTCGGTGCTGGTGGGCCTGGTGGAGATGATCTGGACGGCCGACCAGCGCCGCCTGCCAGACTTCATGCCCACGCAGCCCATCATGGTGGGCGATGCCTTCCTCGCGCCCAAGGTGTTCTGGGGCGCCGTGATTGCCATCGTGTTCATTGCAGCGGTGCTGGTGGTGTTCCGCTTCTGGCGCGGCGGCGTGGCCCTGCGTGCCACGGCCAGCGACCAGGCCGCCGCGTATTCGGTGGGCATCAACGTGCCGCGTGTGTTCTCGCTGGCCTGGGTGGCCTCTGCCATGCTGGCAGCCATCTCCGGGATCATCGTCGGCTCGATTGGCGGCATCTCTTCCAGCATGGGCGTGTTCGGACTGTCGGTGCTGGTGGTGGTCATCGTGGGCGGGCTCGACAGCGTGCTGGGCGCGCTCGTCGGCGGCATCCTCATCGGCCTGATCGAGGCGCTGGCCGGGGCCTACCTGGGCGGCGAATACAAGCTGCTGGCCACGTTCATCGTGCTGGTGGCCGTGCTGCTGGTGCGGCCTTACGGCCTGTTCGGCACCCACGAAATCGAGAGACTGTAAAAACATGAACCCCCACGTTCATCACCTCGTGTATTCACTGCCCCCCAAGGGGGCGCAGGCCTCCCTTGGGGCGGCCCGGCGGCAGGCCTGACCCATGCGCATCGGAACCCTCAAGGAAACCTACATCGCCGACGCGGCGCTGTTCGACTCGCGCACGCAAAAAGTGTGGCTGGCCGTGGGCGCTGCGCTGCTGGTGTTGTTCCCCTTCATGGCCAGCGACTACTGGCTCTACCTGGCCTGCCTGGTCAGCATCAATGTGGCCAGTGCCACGGGGCTCAACATCCTCACAGGCTACACGGGGCTGGTCAGCCTGGGGCAGGCGGCCTTCATGGGCCTGGGGGCTTACACGGTGGCCGTGCTGGAAACCAAGGTGGGCACGCCCTTTGTGCTCAACCTGCTGGCAGGTGGCTTTGTCGCCATGCTGGGCGGCATCGTGGTGGGCATTCCTTCGCTGCGCGTGAAAGGGCTGTACTTGGCCATTGCCACCATTGCCGCATCGTTCATCGCGCACTTCATCTTTGCCAACTGGAAGTTCACCGGCGGCACTGGGGGCCTGAGCGTGCCGCCCGCCAAGCTGTTTGGCATGGCGCTCGACACCTCGTTCCGCCTGTACTGGCTCATCGTGCCCGTCACCATCCTCATGCTGCTGGGTGCAGCCAACCTGTTCCGCACGCGCGTGGGCCGCGCGTTCATCGCCATCCGCGACCGCGACATCTCGGCCGAGGTGCTGGGCATACCGCTGCTGCGCTACAAGCTGCTGTCGTTTGGGCTGTCGTCGTTCTATGCGGGGGTGGCAGGCGGGCTGTGGGCGTACTTCTTTCGCGTGGTCACGCCCGAGAGCTTTCCGCTGCTCATGTCCATCTTCTTCCTCGCGGCCATCATCGTCGGCGGCATGGGCTCCATCCTGGGCGGCATCCTGGGCGCCGTGTTCATGACCATGGTGCCCGAGCTGCTCAAGCTCGTGGTGGACATGCTGCCCGGCGGCAGCGAACTCACCGTGTTTCTCTCGCCCGTGCGCACGGTCATCTTTGGCCTGCTCATCATCGGTTTTCTCGTCTTCGAGCCCCATGGCCTGGCCGAAGTGTGGCGGCGCGTCCGTCGTTTCTTCCATCTCTGGCCTTTCCGCAACTAAACCTATAGGAGACAACCATGGACACACAACGCACTTCCTTCCAGCGCCGCCAACTCTTGCTCGGAGCCGCTGGCGCCGCTGCCCTCACCAGCCCGCTGTCGGTACTGGCCCAAGGCGCTGAAGAGATCGTGATCGGCGGCTCCATCCCGCTCACCGGCGTGTTCGCGTTTGCGGGGGTTGGCATCAACGCTGGCATGGGCGACTACGTGAAGATGCTCAACGACGCGGGCGGCATCAAGGGCCGCAAGGTCAAGTACGTGCCCGAAGACACGGGCTACAAGGTCGATGTGTCGGTGGCTGCGTTCAAGAAGATCACCAGCCAGAACAAGGTCAACCTGTACTACGGCGACTCCACCGGCTTCTCCAAAACCATCAACCCCGAGCTGGACCGCAACGGCAACATCCTGATGGCGGGCGCATCGTTTGCCACCGAACTCAACGACCCCAAGAAGTACCCCAACCAGTTCCTCGTGGGCCCCGACTACACCGAGATGTTCGGCATCCTGCTCAAGCACATCGCCAAGGAAAAGCCTGGTGCCAAGGTGGCCTTCGTGTACTCCGATTCGGAATTCGGCCGCGACCCCATCGAGTCCAGCGAAGCCATGGCCAAGAAGCTCGGCCTGTCGGTGCCCATCAAGATCATGACGCCCGCTGGCAGCGTGGACGTGTCGGGCGAAGTCATCAAGCTGCGCCGCGCAGCGCCCGACTACACCATCTTCCACGGCTACATCCTCGCGCCCATCCCCGAGTTCATCACCCAGGGCAAACAGCAGGGCATGACCAGCAAGTGGATGGGCACCTTCTGGACCATGGACAGCTCCACCGTCATGAAGATGGGCGAGGCCGCCGACGGCTTCATGGGCGTGATGCCCTACCGCTACTACTACGACACCGAGAAAGCGCCCATGCTGGAGAAGATCCGTGCCCTGCGCCCCGAGTACCAGAGCACGGCCTACATCCAGGGCTTTCTGGCCGCCATGCTGTTCACCGAATCGGCCAAGCGCTGCCTGGATGCAGGCAAACCGCTCACCGGCCCCAACCTCAAGGCCGCGCTCAACTCCATCAAGGACTTCGACACGGGCGGCCTGATTGGTGTGCCGATCACCATCAGCGGCAATTCGATCCCCGTGGGCCGCGTGTACCGCGCCGACATGAAGGCCCAGAAGATGGTCGCCGCCTCCGACTGGATCAAGCTCTGACCCTGCTGCTGCCATGACCCAGCCAACCCCGGCCCACGTCCTCGAAGTCAACAACATCGAGGTCATCTACAACAAGGTGGTGCAGGCCCTGCGCGGCCTGTCGCTGGCCGTTCCGCGGGGGCAGATCGTGGCGCTGCTGGGCAGCAACGGGGCAGGCAAAAGCACCACGCTCAAGGCCATCTCGGGCCTGCTGGCGCTGGAGGATGGTGTGGTGGAAAGCGGCAGCATCCACTTCAACGGCCAGCCCACGGCCGCCGTGGCACCGCAGCAGCTGGTGCGCAACGGCCTGAGCCATGTGATGGAAGGCCGCCGCGTGTTCGAAGACCTCACGGTCGAAGAGAACCTGGTGGCAGCGACCTATGCGCTCACAGGACGCAAGGATGCGACGCCGGACTTCGACCTGGTCTACAGCTACTTCCCGCGTCTGCATGAGCGGCGCAAGGGCCTGGCGGGGTATCTGTCGGGCGGTGAGCAGCAGATGCTGGCCATTGGCCGCGCGCTCATCGCGCAGCCCCAGCTCATCCTGCTCGACGAGCCCTCGCTGGGCTTATCTCCCAAGCTGGTCGAAGACATCTTCACCATCATCGCGCGCATCAACGCCGAGCGGGGCACCAGCATGCTGCTGGTGGAGCAGAACGCCACCGTGGCGCTGGCCGTGGCGCACCGGGGCTACATCATGGAGAACGGCAAGATCGTGATCGACGGCACGGCCGAACGCCTGGCCAATGACCCGGACGTGCGCGAGTTCTACCTCGGCATGGGCGGTGGTGGCGAGGCGAAAAGCTTCAAGGACATCAAGCACTACAAGCGCCGCAAAAGATGGCTGTCATGACGCTCCCCGACCTCACCCTGCCCCAGATGCTGCGCGAGCGCGCGCGCACCGACGCGCAGCGCATCGCCATCCGGCAAAAGGACTTCGGCATCTGGAAGCCTTTCACCTGGGCGCAGTACCACCAGCGCGCCAGCCACTTTGGCCTGGGCCTCAAGGCACTGGGCCTGCCTGCGGGCGGGCATGTGGGCGTGATCGCCGAGAACCGCATCGAATGGGTGCTGGCCCAGATGGGCGCAGGCCTGGTGGGCGCCGTGACGGTGGGCGTGTACCCCACCAGCCCCACCAACGAGGTGGCCTATGTGGTGGGCCATGCCGACATCGAGATCATGGTCTGCGAAGACCAGGAGCAGACCGACAAGCTGCTGGCCGCGCTGCCCGATCTGCCACGTCTGAAAAAGATCGTGGTCATGGAGACCAAGGGCCTGCGCAGCTTTGCGCACGAGGTGCGGCAGTTCATCACCACCTTTGACGAGGTCGAGCAGCTGGGCGCGGCGTCGGGCCAACAATCCATCATCGACGAAGCCCTCGCACGCCAGCGGCTGGATGACGTGGGCCTGATGATCTACACCTCGGGCTCCACCGGCAAGCCCAAGGGCGCGATGATTTCGTACCGCAACATCCGGGGCGTGGTGCCCGGCATCGTGGACCGGCTGGAACTGTCGCAAGGTACCACCCACCTGTCGTACCTGCCGCTGTGCCATGTGGCCGAGCAGATGCTGACCAGCTTTGTGCCCGTGTACATCGGCTCGCAGGTGAACTTTGGCGAGTCCATCCGCACCGTGCAGGAGGACCTGCGCGAAGTCGCACCCACCATGTTCCTGGGCGTGCCCCGCATCTGGGAGAAGCTGCACGCGGCCATCCACATCAAGCTGCAGGAAACGGGTGGCCTGCGCCGCGCGCTGTTCCACAAGGCCTACAACGCCTGCAAGCCGCTGGCCGAGAAGCCGCGCAGTGCCTGGAGCGTGGGCGACAAGCTCACTTATGCCGCGAGCTACTGGCTGGTGTTCCGCGCGCTGCAGAACTTCATCGGCCTGCGCAATGCGCAGGTGGCGCTCACCGGTGCCGCGCCCATTCCGCCCGATGTGGTGCGCTTCTTCCGCGTGCTGGGCGTGCCACTCATCGAGGTGTATGGCCTGACGGAATCCACCGGCATGGTCACGGGCCACCGGTTGGACCATGTAGTGGTGGGCACGGTGGGCGTGCCCACGCTGGGCGTGGAGCACCGCATTGCCGACAACGGCGAACTGCAGCTCAAAGGCGACATGGTGTTTGCGGGCTACTACAAGAACCCCGAAGCCACGGCCAGCAGCATCGTGGGCGGCTGGCTGCACACGGGCGACGTGGTGCGCGAAGAGCAAGGCCAGATCAAGATCGTGGACCGCCTCAAGGACATCATGATCACCGCCGGCGGCAAGAACCTCACGCCGTCCGAGATCGAGAACACGATGAAGGGCAGCCCCTTCATCAAGGAATGCATCATCGTCGCCGAGGCGCGCAAGTTTGTGGGCGCGCTGGTGATGATCGACTACGAGACCGTGGGCAAATGGGCCGAGGCGCGGCGCATACCGTTCACGCACTTTCGCTCGCTGGTGGAACACCCCGAGGTGCGCGGCCTCATCGATGCCGAAATCAACCAGGGCAACCAGCGCCTCGCGCAGGTGTCGCAGATCCGCAAGTTCCACCTGCTCACCAAGGAGCTGGACCACGACGACGGCGAGGTGACAGCGACCATGAAGGTGCGCCGCGCAAGCATCTACAAGACCTACGCGGCCGAGATCGAGGCGCTGTACCACTGAGAGTTCTTGAGGCGATCCGAATCGCTTTGGCAGCCCCACCCAGGCCATTCACTATAAAAACAAGAGCTAAAAACGCTTTACTGTTGCGCGCAGAGGGCCAAATTGACATGAAAAACACCGCCACCCACCCTGCCACACAGCCCCTGCTGATGGAGCGCAACGGCGCCATCGCCACCCTGCGCTTCAACCGGCCCGAAGCACTCAACGCCATCGACGTGCCCATGGCCAACGCCTTCCTCGCCGCCGTGCAGGCCATCGCCGCCGACCCGGGTGTGCGCGCCGTGGTGCTGGCCGGCAACGGCCGGGGCTTCATGGCCGGAGGCGACCTGGCCACGCTGCGCGCTGCGCCCGTGCAGGGCGCCATCGACATCCTCACGCCGCTGAACCAGGCCCTGCTGCTGCTCACGCAGATGAACGCCCCCGTCATCGCGCAGGTGCACGGCGCGGCCGCCGGTGCAGGTTTGAGTTTGCTGCTCATGGCCGACTACGTGATCGCTGCCGAAGGCACACGCTTCAACCTGGCCTACATCCACCTGGGCACCAGCTGCGATGTGGGTGCCTCATGGGCGCTGCCGCGCATCGTGGGCCTGCGCCAGGCGCTGGAGATTGCGCTGCTGGGCGATGCCTTCACCGCTGACGACGCGCTGCGCCTGGGCCTCATCAACCGCGTGGTGCGCGCCGCCGAGCTGGAGAGCAGCACCACGGCCCTGGCCCAGCGTCTGGCTTCTGGACCCACCCTGGCCTACGGCGCGATGAAGCGCCTGATGCGCGACTCGATGGAGCGCACCCTGCCCGAACAGCTGGCGGCCGAAAAAGACGCCTTTGTGCAGTGCGCGGGCACGGAGGACTTTCGTGCGGGGGTGGAGGCGTTTCACCAGCGCCAGAGCCCGTCATTCGCGGGGCGGTAGCGCCTGGTGTCCTGAATTGACAACTCGTTCTACACAAAATTTCCAACGCAGGACACGCGCCAGCTTGCGCACCATTCTCACGGGCCCCTATTAGCCCCGTTTACGGAACACTCCGTTTGCATGCGGCCCGTTTATCCGGGCCGCTCCGCCCTCTACAGTGGGTGCATGCCATCGCCCGATGTGCACAACCCTTTCTCCAACAGCAGGACACCTTCACTGTGATCACCGTCCGCGCAGCCGCAGACCGGGGCCGCTCCTCCACCGGCTGGCTGCACAGCGCCCACAGCTTCTCGTTTGGCAGCTACTTTGACCTGCGCCACCAGGGCCATGGCAACCTGCTGGTACTCAACGACGACACGGTGGCCCCCGGCCAGGGCTTTGGCAGCCACGGCCACCGCGACATGGAGATCGTGAGCTATGTGCTCAGCGGCGCATTGGCCCACCAGGACAACCTGCCGCAGCGCAGCCATCCGGACGGCGCCCCCCCTGCGCCAACACCCCCCACCGGCATCCTGCGCCCCGGCGATGTGCAGCGCATGAGCGCAGGCTGGGGCGTTCAGCACAGCGAATTCAACGCGTTGCAGGATCAGGACACCCACTTCCTGCAGATCTGGTTCAAACCCTTGTTCACCGGCATCCGCCCCAGCTACGAACAAAAGCACTTTCCGGCCGCAGACCGGCGGGGCCGGCTGGTGCGCCTTGCGTCGCGCAAAGGGGTCGATGGTTCACTCAGCATGAATGCCGACGCCACCCTCTGGGCAGGCCTGTTCGACGGCGATGCCGAAACCGCCACGCAGGCCCTCTACCCCCAGCGCCTGGCGTATGTGCATGTGGCACAGGGCACTGTGCTGGTCAACGGCGTGCCACTGGCCGCAGGCGACGGTGCGCTGCTGGAGGATGAAAACCAGCTGACCCTGCAACATGGCACCGGCGCCGACGTGCTGGTGTTCGACCTGGCCCGCCGGTAAGCTGCAACCCGCCACCATGCCCCGCCCCAACGCCTTCCTCCACCTGCCCGAGCTGCAAGGCCGGCTCACCCCGGCCCACGACTCGGGCCTGCGCCTGACCGATGAGGCCTTGGCCGAATGGGACGCCCAGGCCCGCAGCCAGGGCCTGCCTGCCCACTGGCGCCTGCCCGACAGCGAGGTAGAACGCTCGCGCCGCGAGGTGCTCGCCACCATCACCGCGCACTCGCTTGACCTGTGGGTGTTTGCCTATGGTTCGCTGATGTGGAACCCGGGTTTTCATTTCGACGAAGTGCGCCGGGCCTGCCTGCCCGGGTATGGGCGCCGCTTCGCCCTCGGCACCACCATTGGCCGGGGCACGCCCGACTGCCCCGGGCTGGTGCTGACGCTGGAGCCGGACGCCAGCCAGATCTGCGAAGGCCTGGCGTTCCGGATCCCCGCCCCGCTGGTCGATGCCGAATCCCGCCTGCTCTGGCGCCGCGAGATGATCACCGGCGCCTACTGCCCACAACTGCTTGCACTGCCCACACCCCAGGGTGATGTGCAGGCGCTGGTTCTGGTGGCCAACACCACCCACCCCCTCTACCGGGGCGACCTGTCGATGCAGGCCACCGCAGCGACCATTGCAACGGCCTGCGGGCGCGTTGGCAGCAACCGGGACTATCTGGAGCAGCTGGTGCGGCAGTGCGAGGTGCTGGGGATCAGGGATGGGTATGTGCACGAGCTGGCAGCGCTGGTGCGTGCCATGGCCTGCAGCGATGCCCTCTGAACCCTGCACCTGAGCGCCTGCCGGGCATACCTTGCTGCGGACGTGATCAACTCAAAACGGCGCCGCCCCCGGATCCGTATCCACCGGGGCCTCCCGGGGCCCGGTCACCACGCCGCCGCCCGCTGATTTGCGTGCAGGTGCGATGGGCGCAGAAGGTGCCGCAGCCCGTGGCGCGGCCGTGGCTGGGGCAGCGGCTGCCACGGCATCGGCCGCGCTGGCCACCCCACTCTCCGCCTCGCCCCCCAGTGCCTCGATCAGATCGGGGATCAGCTTCACCAGCTCGCCCGTGGCAATCGCCACGTCGGTGTCAAAACCGCCGTCGTCGGCCTTGGTGCCTTCGAACACGGTGTCAAGAAACGACACCTTCTTGATCTGCAGGCCTTCGGTGAGCATGAAGCTCACGCGGTCGTCCCAGGTGAGGGCGAGTTTGGTGGGCAGCTTGCCCGCGTCGATGTGGGCCCGCACCTCCTCGATGTCCAGCGGGTGGCGGGCGTAGCGCACCACCGCTTTTTCTTCGTTGGCGCTTTTGAGTTCGCACTCGCGGTCCACCGTGAAGCCCACGGGCGGCTCCTGTTCCTTGAGCCAGTGGGACATGGCCGCCTGCGGGCTGGTCTGGGTGTTGATGAGCGACACCGACAGGCCGGGCAGGGATTCGACCAGCAGGGTGACCACCTCGTCGGCGCGGCCCTGGCTGGAGGTGTCCAGCACCAGCAGGCGCGAGGCGGTGTCGATCCACACCCACATCGAGCCCTGCTTGGTGAAGGCCATGGGCAGCAGGTCCAGTTTGGCCTCGTCTTTGAGCTCCTTGCTTTCCTTCTTGCCGGGCTTGCGGCCGGTTTCCTGTTCGATGCGTTCGGCTTTTTCCTTGACCTTGCGCGCCAGCACGCTGCCGGGCAGCACCTTGGATTCGACCATGAAGCGCAGGATCCACTGGCCCCCGACCGACTCGGCCAACGGGCCATGCGGTTCGCCGCGCGGCGGCACCCAGCCCAGGGATTTTTCCTGCGTGGCGCCACATTCCATAAAGGGTGCCTTGGCCAGCGCCTCTTCGACCTGCGTCAATTCCACCTGCCATTGCGGAGCAATGCGGTACACGATCATGTTCTTGAACACGGAAAACCTTTTGTTGGGGGCGTTGGTGAATAAAAAACAAGCCAACGGGCTCGGAACCCGCCATTGTCGGCGGTCGCCACCCCGGGCCAGTCGCCCGCCTGCGGGGGCGGCAGCTTGACGCTTGTCAAAAGCTATTAGTTTGATAGCTATAAAGACTTACCCATAGAGCGGGAGGCGGCATTTTTACCATGATTGGCCAGGGGAAGAAGCCGCCCACCGATGGAGCTTCTTGTCACAACTTTACACAGCCTCATCCAACACGCACGGCGGCGTTACATGCGGGGCAGACACTGGCCCTCAATCGCTGAAACGGTCGTTGCAGCGAGCCAACCCCCCCATGAAAGGACTCCCACCATGGCATCCCCCTTCCAACGCCGCTTTGCAGCCACCGCCCTTCTGGCGGCCATGGCCCTGCCCGTTCTGGCGCAGCAACCACCCGCTACACCACCGGCCGCTTCGGCGAAGGCCCCCGAAGGCGGGCACGAGCGCCGCCACGGCGACCACGCCCAGCGCCATGCCAAGCATCTGGCCGAACTCAAGGCCCAGCTCAAGCTGACCGCCGCCCAGGAACCCGCCTGGACCACCTTCACCACTGCGATGCAGCCCGGCGAGCGCCCCGCGCGCCTGGACCGCCAGGACATGGACAAGCTCACCACCCCCGAGCGCATCGACCGCATGCGGGCCCTGCGCGCCCAGCATGCCGCCGAGGCCGACCGCCGGGGCGAGGCCACCAAGGCCTTCTACGCCGCGCTGACGCCCGAGCAGCAAAAGACCTTTGACGCCCAGGCGCACCGAGGACACCGCATGGGTGACATGAAGGGGGGCGAAGGCCGCCACCATGGCGGTCACGGTGGCCCTGGCGAACGCCACCACGGCGGCGCGGGCGGCAAGCCCGGCCCGGCACCCGCCCAGTAAGACACGAATCAGCGGCCAGCCGCTGCATCCCCACCCGCCCGGCGTCTTTCCGCAGACGCCGGGCTTTTTTTCGCCCTGCAGACGCCTCTCAGGTCCCGGGAGCCCCAAAAAAATCGAGGCCAGCACCCCGGATTGTGGATAAGTCTGGGAAGAGTTCTGGCACAACCGGGCAGTTATCCACACGAACAGCCGCTGCCGAAAAGTTGTTGTACCTGGGCCCCGCGCTTTGTGCAGCCCGCCGCACAGACTTTGCGGCGACGCAAGCCCGCGCCAGCATTCAGGAAAAAGCGCTTGTCCACAGAAAGGGGGCGACTCTATTACTACTGCTATTTATATATAGAGCTATCAAAGAATAACCAGAACCCCGACTCCGGGGCCCCTCGGACATCCCTGCACATGGGAAGGCAGCAGTGCCCGCCGACTGGTGGCGAAAAAAGCGGGAACGGGTTCCGCCGGCAATCCGATTGGTGGGGAGCCGATCAGGGAGACGGAAGCCTGGCCCGGTCGAATGCGTGGTGTTCCGCTGCGCAAGAAACTCTAATAGCTATCAAATAGATAGCTTAAAGCGCTTATCCATTGAGCGCGGAAGGCCGTTTTGAGTAGGTTTTTTGCCACCCCGGCACCCGGTGCGTAAAACTGGGGATAGTTCTGGCACAAGCGCAGGGTTATCCACAGAAAAAGGCGACGGCTGGCTTTTGTCCCCGTTGCCGTGACAGCAGGAGCAGGGATCGGTGCACAGAGTTGGCAGATGGCTAAGTGCGCGCCCAGGCTGCAGAAAAACCAGTTGTCCACAGCAAGGGCCACCCCTTACTACTACGACTATGTATTTATAAAAGATATAAGAAGAAAGACAGGGAACAACTCCCGGGCCGCTCGGGAGGTGCTGTGTGGGCCCAACCCAAGGGCCTTCGCAGCCCATGGATGGTCGGCCGTCGGCCTGGCGATGGCCCCGGCGCCCTCGGAAAACAAAAAACCACAGCCTTGGCTGTGGTTTTGTCCAGTTTGTAAAAAAGGAAAAGTGAGGGGACTGCCCCGAGGGCAGGCCACCTAAGCGGCCGGAGTGCGCAGGAAGGCGTCTAGGAGGTCCACCGACAGGGGGCGGCTGAACAGGTAGCCCTGGTAGAGCTGGCAGCCTGCGCGGGCCAGCAGCTCGCGCTGCTCGGTGCTTTCCACGCCCTCGGCGATCACTTCCAGGCCCAGGCTGCGCGACAGGCCGATGATGGTGTCCACAATCGCGGCATCGTTGGGGTCGGTGAGCAGGTCGCGCACAAAACTCTGGTCGATCTTGAGCTGGTTCAGCGGCATGCGCTTCAGGTAGCTCAGGCTCGAATAGCCCGTGCCGAAGTCGTCCAGCGAGAAACCCACGCCGTAGCTGCGCAGCGCCTCCATGGTGGCGATGGTGGTTTCCATGTCCTCCACCAGCACACTTTCGGTCAGCTCCAGCTTGAGCTGGCCCGACGGCGCACCCGTGATGGCCAGCACCCGGGCCACGTCGTCCACAAAACTGGCGTGGCGGAACTGGCGCGAACTCACGTTCACGGCCATGGTCAGGTGGGCCAGGGCCGGGTCCTGCTGCCAGCTGGCCAGCAGCTGGCAGGCGTTGTGCAGCACCCAGCGGCCCAGGGGCAGGATGAGCCCGGTTTCTTCGGCCAGCGGAATGAACTGCGCGGGCGAGACCATGCCGCGCTGCGGATGGGCCCAGCGCACCAGCGCCTCCACCCCCACACACTGGCCGGTGTGGCGCATCTGCGGCTGGAAGTGCAGCAAAAATTCTTCCTGCGCCAGGGCCGAGCGCAGGTCGGCCTCCAGCGCGGCGCGGGCCGTGACCACGGCCTGCATGTCGGGGTCGAAAAAGCGCAGCGTGTTGCGCCCGGCGGTCTTGGCCTGGTACATGGCCAGGTCGGCCTGCTTGAGCAGTTCGCCCACGCTGGTCAGCTCGCCCGCAAACGGCGCAATGCCGATGCTGGGTGTGCTGCGGTACTGGTAGCCTGCCAGCGCATAGGGCACGGCCAGCATGGTCAGGATCTTTTCACCCACGCTGCGGGCATGCATGGCCAGTTCGTGCGGCTTGGGGCTGAGTTCTTCGAGCATCACCACAAACTCGTCGCCGCCCAGGCGCGCCACGGTGTCCACCGCCCGCACGCAGGTGTTCAGGCGCTGCGCCACCTGCTGCAGCAGCAGGTCGCCCTGATCGTGACCCAGGGTGTCGTTGAGCTGCTTGAAGTTGTCCAGGTCGATGAACAGCAGCGCCCCACCCTGGTGGCGCCGCTGCGCCGTGGCCAGGGCCTGGTGCATGCGGTCCATGAGCAGCATGCGGTTGGGCAGGCCGGTGAGCGCGTCGTAAAACGCCAGGCGCTGGATCTCGCGCTCGTTGGCCTTGCGCTGGCTGATGTCGGTGTTGATGGCCAGGATGGACTGCGGGCGGCCGTCGTCGCCGCGCACCAGGGTCCAGCGGCCCTCGACCTCGATGGTGCCGCCGTTGCGGTGGCGCTGCACCAGCTCACCCGTCCACTCGCCCTGCTCCAGCACCGTCTGCGTGGCGTGGCGGAAATGGGTGGGGTCGTCGTAGAGCAGGGTCTCGATGGACTGGCCCAGCGCCTGCAGCTGCGACCAGCCGTACAGGCGCTCGGCGCTTTTGTTCCAGAAGATCACGCGGTGCTCCAGGTCGCGCACCACGATGGCGTCCTGCGCCTTGTCCAGCAGCGAGGCCTGGTGGCGGATGCGGGCATCGGCCAGTTGGCGTTCGATCTCGGCCGAGGCGCGCGAGGCAAAGATCTGCAGCGTGGAGGTGATGAAGTCGGTCTCGGCGATCGCCTGGCGGAACAGCACGAACACGATGCCCACCACCTCGCCATCGGCATTGCACAGCTGCTGGCCCGCATAGGCCTGCGCGCCCACCTTGGCGAGGATGGGCGCCTCGGGGTAGAGCTGCTGCGCCTTGTCGGTCACTACATGGGTGCGCTGCGACATCAGCAGCAGGCTGGGGGTGCCGGCCAGGGTGTATTCGTCGTTCGGCAGCATCTGGCCATCGAGCACAGCCGCCAGCGTCACCACGCGGGGGGCCTGGTCCCGCGCCGTGGCAGGCAGCAGCCGCACCACGCAGCCCCCTTGGGCATCGAGGGCGTCGGCCATGTTGCGCACCAGCTGCACAAAAAACTCGGTGCCGGTGCTGGCCGACACGGCCGCCGCCACCTTGAGCACCGAGGCCTGCAGCCGCTGCTGCGCCTTGTGCGCGCGCAGGCTGGTGATGCCAAAGGCCAGGTCGCTGGCCAGCTCCTGCAGCAGCGCGGCTTCCTCGGGGCTGATCTGCAGGATGTCGGGCGCGTACAGGTAGAGCAGGCCAAACGCGCGGTCCTGGTCGCGGTGCTGCAGGGGCAGGCAGATCACGCCATGGAAACCATGGCCCAGCATGCGTTCGGTCCAGTCGGCAAAGTCGCCTTCGGTGCGGATGTCCTGCACGATCACCGGCTGGCCCGAGCGGATGGCCATGCCCGCCGGGCCGCGCCCGTAGGGGTCGTCGGCCGACCAGGACAGGTGCAGGTTCTCCAGGTAGTTCTCGTTGTAGCCCGCGTGGGCCACGGGCTGGATGGACTTGCGTTCATCGTCCAGCGCCAGCCCCACCCAGCCCATGCGGTAGCCGCCGATGTCCACCGCAATCTGGCAGACAGCCTGCAGCAGGGCGGTTTCGGAGGTGGCGCGCACCAGGGTTTCGTTGCAGGCGCTCAAGAGGCGCTGCGCGCGCCCCATGCGTGCGAGCTCGCGCTCGGTGCGCAGGCGCTCGGTCACGTCGGTGGCCAGCACCTGCCGCGCCGGGCGGCCGTTGAAGCTGATGCTGCCCGCCGTGATCTCCACGTCCATGAACGTGCCGTCCTTCTTGACATGGCGGCTGATCACCGGCTTGTTGCGCTGGCTCATGGGGATGGCGTCGATGGACGCGCGGATGGCGTCGCGCCGTTCGGCCGGCCACAGGTCGGTCATCTGCATGGTCAGCAGCTCGGCCTCGGTATAGCCGTAGTGGGTTTCCATCGACCGGTTGACCGCCTGCAACCGCTGCGTCTCCTTGTCGTACACCCACATCGGGTGCGGGTGCTCGTCAAACAGCATGCGGTACTGCAGCTCGGACGCGTGCAACTGCCCGGCCACATGGCGCAGCTGCACCATGGCGCCCAGCGACTCGGTAAGGATCTCCAGGTGGGCCACGTCGCGGCGCGAGAACGCATTGGTCTTGTCCGAAGTCACCTTGAGCGAGCCCACGATGGCATCGCCGCTGCGCAGCGGCACGGCCATCACCGACCGCACGCCGTGGCGGTGTGGCATCGACGCCATGTCCCAGCCCTCGGCCTCAGTGTCGTTGCACACCACGGTCTGGCCCTGGCTGAGCGCGGGCCAGAGCAGGCTCTGGTCCACCGGCAGCAGATTGCCCACGGGCCGCACATGGTCGCCCGCCGAGGCCTGCGCCACCAGCTGGCGGCCCTGCAGCAGCTCCACCATCGCGCCGCGCGCCCCGGTTTGGCGCAGCACTGTGCTGGCCACCAGCTGCAGCACCTCGGGCAAGGGCATGTCCAGCGACGAGATGCGCTGCTGCACCCGCAGCAGCTCGGCATGGTTCTGCGCATCGCGCTGGGCGTCCAGGTCGGCCAGCTTCTGGGCGCTGATGTCGGTCATGCCGCCCACCATGCGCACGGCCTTGCCCTGCAGGTCGCGGATCAGGAAACCCCGGTCCAGCACCCAGGCATAGCTGCCGTCGCTGCGGCGAAAGCGGTATTCGTCCGACCAGTGGTTGGCCGTGCCTTCGATGGCGGCGTGGATCCCGTCCAGCACCGCATCACTGTCGTCGGGGTGCAGCCGCAAGGTCCACGAGGTGCTGTCGGGCGGCAGCTGATCCAGCGGCACGCCAAACAGGTTCTGCATACCCTCGTTCCACCACATCGCATCGGTGTGCAGGTTCCAGTCCCACACGGCATCGGCCGTGGCGCGCGACACCAGGTGAAAGCGCTCTTCGCTGAACTGCCGCGCCTGGTGGGCCTGGTGCTGTGCCGAGATGTCCTGGAACGCACCCTGCACGCGCACGATGTGGCCGTTGGCATCCCGCACCGCCTGGCCCGCCGTGCGCACCCAGAAATGCCGGTCGCCGGGCATCACAACCTCGGCCTCGATGTCAAACGGCGTGCCCTTCAGCACGCAGTCGTCAAACGCCTTCTGTACCGCCGCGCGGTGCGGCAGGGTGTACAGCTGCAGCAGCTGGGTGGCCGAGCCCGTGCGCTGTGCAATGCCATAGGTGGCAACGATTTCGTCCGACCAGCTCAGCTGCATGCCGGGCAGCTCGACCGTCCAGCCACCGACCCGCGCAATCTGCCCCGTCACGCGCAGCGCCTCGCCCTGAGCGGCCAGCTCGGCGTGCATCTGGTCGCGTTGCTGCACCAGCTCGCCCAGCAATTGCTTCTGGCGCCGCAGCTCCAGCTGCATCATGGTCTGCTCGGCGAGGATGCGCAGGCCCTCCAGCTGCTCGGGCGACAGGTTGCGTGGCACGGAGTCCAGCACCGCCAGGGTGCCCAGCGCAAACCCCTCGTTCGTCACCAGGGGCACGCAGGCGTAGAACCGCACATGGGGTTCCTCCAGCACCAGCGGGTTGTGGGCAAAGCTGGGGTCCAGGGTGGTGTCGGGCACCACGCGGGGCTCGCGGCTGCCGCTCAGGGCATGGGCGCAGAACGCAATCGCGCGGTCGGTCTCGCGAAAAGGCACACCCACGGTGGCCTTGAACCACTGGCGCTCATGGTCCACAAAGTTGACCACCGCCATGGGGCAGCGGCACACCTGTGCCGCCAGCTTGGCCAGCTGGTCAAAACTTTCTTCGGCCGGGGTGTCGAGGATGGCGTAAGACTGCAGTGCCTGGAGCCTGGCGGCTTCTGCGGTGGCTTGCGCTGGTGGCATGGTGGTCAGGCAACCACGGTGCCCAGGCGCGTGCACTGGCACCGCCGGGCCAGGGCGACCGGGGTGAGTAGGCAGGCGCAGGGCAGCGGGAACAACAAGGCAGTCGGGCAGCAAGTGGGCACTGGCTCAATGCCAGCACCGCAGTGAAAAATCCAGGGGGGGAGCCCCAAGGGTCGAAAGGGCAATGCTACACCGCACAGGCACCCCCCGCCGGGGCACTGCATGGGGGTTTGCCCCAAATGAAACGGGCCCCTGCATTCCTATGCCCCGCAGGCCCCGCCCGCCCTCGGTGCTTGCCGTTTGCGGTCAGGGGCGGGCGCGGCGGGCGCGCACGGCGGCGGCCAGGCTTCCGAGCACCGGCACGGTCTGCGCCAGGCTGATGCAGGCATCCGTCACTGACACGCCGGGCGTGAGCGGCTGGCCCGCCACGATGTCCTGGCGGCCTTCCTGCAGGTGGCTTTCGATCATCAGGCCGGTGATGCGTGCATCGCCCGCAGCAATCTGTTGTGCCACATCTTCGGCCACGGTGATCTGGCGCTGGTGCTGCTTGCTGCTGTTGGCGTGGCTCACGTCGATCATCACCTGCTCGCGCAGGCCGGCGGCCTTGAGCACGGCGCAGGTCGCATCCACATCGGCGGCGCTGTAGTTGGGCTGCTTGCCACCGCGCAGGATCACGTGGCAGTCGTTGTTGCCACGCGTCTCGAAGATCGCGGCCTGGCCCATCTTGGTCATGCCCATGAACGCATGCGCGGCGCTGGCCGCCAGGATGGCATCGCTCGCTACCTTCACGCCGCCGTCGGTGCCGTTCTTGAACCCCACGGGGCACGACAGGCCGCTGGCCAGCTGCCGGTGGCTCTGGCTCTCGGTGGTGCGCGCGCCAATCGCGCCCCAGCTCACCAGGTCACTGATGAACTGCGGTGAGAGCAGGTCCAGGAACTCGGTGCCCACCGGCAGCCCCAGCGCCAGCACGTCCAGCAGCAGCTGGCGCGCCAGCTCCAGCCCTTCGTTGATGGCAAAGCTGCCATCGAGGTGCGGGTCGTTGATGTAACCCTTCCAGCCCACGGTGGTGCGCGGCTTTTCAAAATACACGCGCATCACGATGAGCAGGTCGCCCTGCAGTGCATCGGCCTGTGCTTTCAGCTGGCGCGCATAGTCCATGGCCTGGCCATGGTCGTGGATGGAGCAAGGCCCCACCACCACGATGAGCCGGTCGTCCAGCCCGTGCAGGATGCGCGAAATGGCGGCGCGGCTGGATTCGACCAGGGCCTGCGCCGCATCGGGCGTGGGCAGCCATTCCTGCAGCAGCGCAGGCGTGATCAGCGGCCGCACGGCCTTGATGCGCGTGTCATCGATGCGCGTCGTGTCGTGGGTGGAGATGGGGGTGGCGGAGCGGTGTGCGTGGGTCATGGTGGCCCCGATTGTCGCGGAGCCGCCGTTGCCTACTGGCCAAGGATGTGGTCACACGGCCCGGAACTGGCGCGGCCCAGGCCAGTGACGCAGAGCAAGGGCCGCCCCGCAGCGAGTGCGTCGTCCCCCTCAGGGGGAAGGCGCCGAAGGCGACTCAGGGGGAGCCTCTACGGTCTGCGGAACGCCGCATTCTGCCGCGCCCAGTGGCGCGACTGCAGGTGATCCAGCCGCACCGTGCCGCCCGTGGACGGCGCGTGCACAAACCGCCCCTCACCCACATAGATGCCCGCATGGCTGGGCTGGCGGCCCGTGCCGAACACCACCAGGTCGCCCGTGCGCAGCTCGCTGCTGTCGATGGGGGTACCCCAGGTGTTGAGCTGGGCCACCGTGCGCGGTGGCGGCGTGCCCACCTGGTTGCGGTACACGTAGCCGATGAGGCCGCTGCAGTCAAAACCCGAGTCCGGCGTGTTGCCGCCATAGCGGTACGGTGTGCCCACCAGGCCCAGCGCGTGGATGGCGATGTCGTGCGCCTGCTCGGCCGTGAGCGGCGGCGTGGTGCGCAAGGGCGCGCTGGATACGGGCGACGGCGGGGGCCGAGAGGTGCCACATCCGGCAAGGACCAGCAGGGCGGCGGTGCAGGTGGCAAGAGCCAGGCGGTGAAAAACGCGCATGGGCCCGAGGTTAATGGACTGGCGCGGCACGCTGCAGTTTCCCGAGGCGACACAAGGTCTTTGACAACAGGTTTTGCATGCACCGCTGCCAGCGCGAGACAACCGGCTGGTCCTTGGCAGGAAGAAGCACCTTACGTGGTTTGCCAGAGCGCACTGCCTGATGCGTCGCCAGGGCGGCGCATCGGAACGAAGGCAACCCCCCGGGTTTCCACAGCGGGACCTGTCGCCACAAACCCCAAGCGTTCGTAAAAACCCCGGGCACGGAGCGTCGCGTTGACGGTCACGTCGGGTGCGGGGCCGGTGGCGATGTGGAAGAGCGCGTGCTGCCACAGTTGCCGCGCCCAGCCGCGGCCCTGGAAGGACTCGGCCACAAACAGGTGAAACAGGTGGGTGCCATCCCGCACCACCACCACGCCCGCCAGAGTATTCCCGGGCCCCCATCCCACCCAGTTCGTGAACGATGGTGTCGCCAGCCGCAGTGCCACCGCCTCGGGCCGCAAGGTTTGCAAAAACTCCTCGGCACCCCGCCCCTTCCGGTCGAGCGTAAAAAAGTGCGCCACTGACAATGCCAGAGCGCTGATGGCTGGCGCATCACGGGCCAAAGCGGGGCGAATCTCCATGGCCCCGCTCATGCTGCCATGGCGGAATCCGTTGGATGGGATGCGGTGCGCCGCGCCATCAAACGGTTGGCCACGCCCACAATGGCCAGCACCGAGGCGGTCACGATGTTGTGGCTGGCCCCCGCGCCAAAGGTGGCACCCGCCACACCCTCCATCGCGGCTTCCACAATGGCCAGCGCCTGCGCGTTGGCGCCCGTGCCGGTGGCGCGTTCCTCGTAGTGGTCTACCCGCAGCGGCAGGCCGAGCGCATCCACCGTGGCGGCAATCGGGCCGTTGCCCTGGCCGCGCAGCGTCTGGCGTGTGCCGTCGATGGTCACGTCCAGCTCGATGCCCTGCCCGTCTTCATCCAGCTTGTGGCTATGGCAGGTGATGGCGGCCTGCGCGGGGGCCTGCAGGTAGGTGGCCTGGAACAGGCTCCACAGCGCATCGCCCGTCATCTCGCCTTCGCTCGCATCGGTTTGGCGCTGCACCACGGCGCTGAACTCCACCTGCATGCGGCGCGGCATCACCACGCCGTGTTCGCGCTCCAGCAAGAAGGCAATGCCGCCCTTGCCTGACTGGCTGTTCACGCGGATCACGCTGTCGTACGTGCGGCCGAGGTCCGCCGGGTCGATGGGCAAGTACGGCACTTCCCACAAGGCATTCGGGTCCTGCGCGGCAAAGCCCTTCTTGATCGCATCCTGGTGCGAACCCGAGAACGCGGTGAACACCAGATCGCCCGCATAGGGGTGGCGCGGGTGCACGGGCAGTGCCGTGCATTCCTCCGCAATGCGCGCAACCGAGGTAATGTCCGAAAAATCGAGGCCCGGGTGCACGCCCTGCGTGTACATGTTGAGCGCCAGGGTCACGATGTCCACGTTGCCGCAGCGCTCGCCGTTGCCGAAGAGGCAGCCTTCCACGCGGTCGGCACCGGCCATCATCGCGAGTTCTGCCGCCGCCACGCCCGTGCCCCGGTCGTTGTGCGGGTGCACCGACAGCACGATGTGCTCGCGGGGTGCAAGGTGCCGGTCCATCCACTCGATCTGGTCGGCAAACACGTTGGGCGTGGCGTTCTCCACCGTGGTGGGCAGGTTGATGATGATGGGGCGGCCGGGGCCGGCGTTCCATGCGGCAATTGCGGTCTGGCAGGCCTTGAGGGACACGCTGAGTTCGGTGGCGCTGAAGGTCTCGGGCGAGTACTGCAAGGTCCACTGCGTTTCGGGCTGCGCGTCGGTCAGCTGCTTGAGGTAGCCCACGTGGTGCGCAATCAGCTGCATCACCTGCGTCACGTTCATGCCGAATACGATGCGCCGCCACGCGGGCGCGGTGGCGTTGTAGAGGTGCACGATGGCGCGGGGGGCGCCCTGCACGGCCTCGACGGTGCGCGCGATGAGGTCTTCGCGCGACTGGGTCATGACCATGATGGTCACGTCGTCGGGGATGAGGTTTTCGTCAATGAGGCGGCGCACGAAGTCAAAGTCGGTCTGCGACGCGGCGGGAAAGCCGACCTCGATCTCCTTGAAGCCGATGCGCACCAGCTCGTGGAAGAGCTTCATCTTGCGCTCGCCACTCATCGGCTCGAACAAGGCCTGGTTGCCGTCGCGCAGATCGGTGGAGAGCCACACAGGGGCGCGGGTGATGCTGCGGCTGGGCCATTGGCGGTCGGCGAGCGCAATGGGGGCGATGGGCTGGTACTTGGTGGCGGGTTTGGCAATCATGAGGGGCTCCACGAACGGTGTGTGCGGTGCGCAAATCACGCACGGTGCACGGGTCAAACGAAATCAAAACGAATGACATCCCCTGCAGCCCTTTGCGTGTGCAAAGGCTGGTTCGCGGGCCGGGGTCAGGGGGAGATCAGGTGCTGCGCTGAGCGAGTCAGGCAACGAGGGTAGCGAACGCAGGCAGACCCCGGCCAGGCACTAGGCCTAGCGATAGGGTGGATAGGAGCATGCTGCGTTGCATAGGGGGCCAAAGATAGCACAGGCCTGCTGCAGCGCGCAAGAATATGATAAAAAATGGCCGCTACCGCTCGACGGATAAGCACTTTAAGCTATTTATATGATAGCTAAAACCGCCCGCAAATGGCGGCCCACGCGGGCCCTACCCCTTTTTTCCTTCTGCTCAGGAGACACCCCATGCCCTACATGCTGCTCATCATGGAACCCCACGGCCAACGCGCCGAGCGGGGGCTGGCGGGGGGGCAGGAGGCCTATGCGCGCATGCAGCGGTTTGGCGAAGGGCTGCAGGCGCGGGGCCTGTTGCGTGCCTCCGAGTCGCTGGCTTCCACCGACCAGGCCGTGCGCCTGCAGGTGCGCGAGGGCCAGACCCGGCTGGTGGATGGCCCGTTTGCCGAGACCAAGGAAATGGTGGGCGGCTTCTATCTGCTGGACTGCGCCACCCGCGACGAGGCTGTGGCCATTGCACGTGCATGCCCGGCCGCCGAATGGGCCACCGTGGAAGTGCGCGAGGTCGCCCCCTGCTACCACGGCGCCGAGGCCTGAGCAGCCCTGCGCCCTGCGCGCTACGCCGTGGTGCCCGCCTGCAGTGCCAGAAACTGCGCCACCGGCATGGGTCGCGCAAACACATAACCCTGCAGCACATCGCAACCTTGCTGCACCAGGTAGTCGGCCTGCTGCGGGGTTTCCACGCCCTCGGCAGTCACCTGCAGCCCCAGGCCATGCGCCAGCGCCACGATGGCGGTGACGATGGTGCGGCTGTGTTCCTGCTCGGGCAGGTCGCGCACAAAGCTGCGGTCGATCTTCAGGCGCCGCATCGGCAACTGGCGCAGGTAGGCCAGCGATGAGTAGCCCGTGCCGAAATCGTCGATGGCCAGGTGGATGCCCAGCTGGCTCAGGCGGTGCAGCGTGTGGGCACCGGCCTCCATGTTTTCCATGAGCACGGTTTCGGTGAGTTCGATTTCGAGCAGGTGGGCAGGCAGGCCTTCTTCGCGCAGGATATCCATCACGCGCTCCAGAAACTGTGGGTCGCCCAGCTGGCGCGCCGAGATGTTGACGGCCACCCGCAGCGGCCCGGGCGCGGTCCAGCGCGCGGCGTCGCGGCAGGCGGTGCGCAGCACCCAGTAGCCCAGCGGCACGATGAGGCCGCAGTCCTCGGCCACCGACACGGCTTCGAGTGGCGACACAGGGCCCAGCTCGGCGTGCGTCCAGCGCAGCAGCGCCTCGGCCCCCACCAGGGCCTGGCCACGCGCGGAAAACAGCGGCTGGTAATGCAGTGCCAGCCCGCCGCCCTGCTGCTCAAGCTCGGCGCGCAGCGCATGTTCGATGGCCTGGCGGCGCACCACGGCCTGGTTCATCGACGGCTCGAAGCGCACGCAGCGGTTCTTGCCCATCTCCTTGGCGCGGTACATGGCGGTGTCGGCGTTGCTGACCAGGGCGTTGACGTCGGGCGCATCGTCGGGAAAAGTCGCAATGCCCGCGCTGCCCGTGACATTCATCTGCTGTCCCACCTCGGTGTAGGCGGCCTGGAAGACGCCGATGATGCGCTGCGCGTACTTCTGCAGCGCGGCATCGTCCATGTCCAGCCGCAGGATCAGCGCAAACTCGTCGCCCCCCAGGCGTGCGATGGTGTCGTCGCTGCGCACCACGGACTGCAGGCGCTGCGCCACCTGGCGCAGCAGGCCGTCGCCCGCCGCATGCCCGAAGGTGTCGTTGAGCGTCTTGAAGTTGTCCAGGTCGATGTAGACCAGCGCCACCCGGTGCCCCTGACTGCGGGCCTGCTCCAGCTCGGCGGCCAGCCGTTCGTTGAACGCATGGCGGTTGCCAGTGCCGGTGACGGCGTCGGTGTGGGCCAGCGTGTGCAGCCGGTGCTCGGCCTCGCGCACCGCGGCGCGGCTGCGCAGCACCATGGCCGTGGCCACCCCCATCGCACACACGGCCACCAGCAGTGCGCTGACAAAACGCAGGGCCAGCCGGGTGTGCAGCTCGCGCATCGACTTGCGGATGTACAGCGTGCCCAGGGGATTCGCCGTGCCCACCGCACCCGGGATGGCGCGGGCGATCTCCAGCCTCTCCCAGCTGGAGCGCTCCAGCGCACCATGCATGCCCGCCGCGCGCAGCGTGGTCGGAAACTCCGGGTCGCGCTCGCGCACATAGTGGGCAAACAGCACGCCGTTGTTGTCGTACACACCCGCCGCCAGCACCATCGACGACGAGCGCAGCGCACCCAGCATCTCATTGGCCGTGCCCGTGTCGCGGAACATCACGGCTGCCGAGATGTTGTCGGCCACGATGGCGGCCTCCACGCGGCTGTCCTGCAGCATGGAGCTGCGGGTGCTCCAGTAGTCCATGGCCGTGAGCGCCAGCACCACGGTCAGCAGCGCCAGGCCCGCCGACAGGATGCCCGTGGCCACCAGCCGCGAGGACAGCAGGATGGGCGGCAGCAGCGGAGCCGGTGCCTGGGGGGCGGGTGTGGGCTGCAGGGGGGTCATTTGCCCGCCCGGGCCAGGCGCAACAGCCTGGAGCTGATGGTGAGCCCCGCTTTCGCGGCCGCATCGGGGTTGATGCCAAACACGATGCGGCCATCGCGCTGGGCCAGTGCGATGACGATTTCGGGGTTGACGAAGGTCAGCTCATCAGAGACCGTGAGCACGCCGTGCGCCGCAGGCAGGGCACGCAGCGCGCGCAGCGCGGGCTCGACATCTGCATTGCTCAGCACCACCACCCGGCACTGGCGCAGGCTGGCGGGTTCCAGCAGCTTCACCCGCAGGGTGCGGCCCTTGCTGGCGGGTTTGCCCTCCAGCGCACTCAGGGGGCGCTTGAGCGGGCTGAAGGGTGACACGCACAGGCCTATCTCCTGGGGCGAGTCCGCCTCGCTGTCGGGCCACTCGATGAACTGGATGAAGTTGAAGATGTAGGCGGCCTTCAGCTCCAGCTCGCCCACGGGTTCATTGGCGTGGCTGGCGCCTCCACCCACCGCGCACAGCGCCACCCACAGCCAGGCCACCAGCTTTGTGTGTAGGCGCAGGGGGGGGCACATGGCTCAGAAAGCGTAGGTGAGCTTGATGCGGTAGGTCCGCCCGTCCTGGCGCACGGTGTCGTCGCGGATCTCGAACGAGGCCGGATCGGCATGCTGGCGGTTGAACAGGTTGTAGACCCCCACCGACACATCGACATCGGCCACGCGGGTGGTGTAGGTGGCATTGGCCAGCACGTGCCCTGGCAGGCGCGTGCCGCGCAGCGTGCTGCGCGGGCCGATGCCGATGGCCTCGATGGCATAGCGCCCCGTGCCGACACCCGGCACCGCGCCCCAGCGCAGGGTGTCCGACCATTGCAGCTTGAGCAGGTGCCGGGGGGCATTGGTCAGCGGCCCGGCCTGCGAGGGGTCGCGCGCCCGCTGCCAGCCGTAGGCCACGCGCAGGCGCTGGCCGCCCTGCCAGCGCTGTTCGGCCTCGGCCTCCAGGCCGTGCACCTGCACGGCGCGGGTGTTGCCCACCGTGAGCCGGTCCACATGGCCCGCAGCGTCCAGCACGATCAGATCGGTCACCGAAGAGCGGAATGCCGTGAGCAGCCAGCGGCTGGCGCCGGTGGGTGCGTGCTCCAGCGCCAGCTCGGTGGTGCGCACGCGCTCCGGGCGCAGCCCAGCACCCTCCACCACCCCACCCGGCAGGTCCACGCGGTAGTCGCGCTCGTAGGCGTTGGGGGGGCGGTAGGCCGTGCCGTGCAGCAGCTTGACGGCGGTGGCGGGGTTCCACCAATACACCAGCCCCAGGCGGGGGTGGACGGCGCTTGCGCTGCCCGACTGCTTGCCCCAGCGCAGCCCGGCATGGAGCGTGAGGTCGGCACTGAGCGCGAACTCGTCCTGGAAGTACAGGCCCAGCACGTCACCCTTGCGGCGGGCATCCAGGTACTGGGCGGGCGGCGCAAGGTCGATGTTGGTCTGGTCGATGCGTGTGTCGCGCCGGTAGTCCAGGCCCCAGGACAGCTTGTGGCGCGCCAGCGCCGTGCTCACCCACTGCCACTCGGTGCCCCACCACTGGCCGGTGCCCACATCGCGGTTCTGCGTGATGGGCGGGTAGTCGTACACATAGTCGCCCACGAACTGGTAGCGGCCTGCATGCAGCCGCCCGGTGAAGGCCAGCGTGGGCTGCAGCTGCGTGGTGTATTCGGCCGCCAGCAGCGTGGTTTGGTCGATGAAGCGCGAACGCGGGTCGTTGAAGACCTGCGAAAACGCCGCCGTGGGCACGCCCTTGGTGCGCTCGCCATGGGCCAGCGTGAGCGCCAGCCCCCCGTGCGCCCGGCGCACGAACAGCTGGGTGCTGCGGTCATAGTCCAGCCGCTGCGCCAGGCCGCCGGGGTTCCCGGGCGTGTCGAAGGCGGGGGAATACTGGTCGGCGCCGCGCGTGGTGGCCCGCGTGGCCGAGACCAGCCAGTCGGCGCCCAGTGCATCCACCGTGCCCACCGACAACCGCAGCTTGGCACTGCCATGGCTGCCTGCTTCGGCGCTCACCTGCGGCCCGGCAATCTGGCGGCCATTGCGCGTGATCACATTGACCACCCCAAAAAAGGCGTTGGCCCCATACACCGCCGACCCGGGCCCGGGCACAAATTCCACCCGGTCCACCAGGTCCAGGTCCAGCGGAAAGTCGGTGCCAATGCCCGCCTGGTCGTAGAGGTTGTCGTTGAAACGCACCCCGTTGACCAGCAGCAGCACGCGCGTGTTGTAGTCGCCCGGGGTGGCAAAACCCCGCATGCCCAGGTAGTGGTAGGCGCGGTCGTAGGAGATGTACAGCCCGCGCATGCTGCCCAGCACCTCGGCCAGCGTGCGGTAGCCAAACAGCCGGATGTCGTCGGCCGTGACCACGCTCACGGCGGCGGGGGCTTCGAGTGCGGTCTGTGCATAGCGGCTGGCCGTGGTGACCTGCATCTGCATGAGCTGCTCCAGCGGCAGGTCGGCCACGGCCACCTGGGTTTGCGCAGACACATTGGCCGCAGCGGCAGCACACAGCCAGGCCAGCACCCGGGGGGCCCAAAGCGCCCTGGCCACCAGGGGCCTTGGTGGCGGCTGCGGGTTGCTCGATCCTCGTGCCATGGGCTGGGCTCCGTGTGTGGCTGGCTGGCGCTCTGTCGTTCGAGGCTGGCGTGCGGGAGGCGCGTCAAGCGTGGATCAGGTCTTTACAAATTGTATCCAGCCAGAGGTACAGATCACAGGGCCCGGGATCGGTGATGTCCCTAGGAAAGCCCTCAGTCCTCTCCCCGTTCCCGGGCCCGGGCGGCATAGACCAGGCCCACCCGCCGGTACAGCCCGCGCCAGCCAAAGGTGTAGAGCAGCACCACCGCGCAGGCGGCGCCCAGCCAGGGGCTCAGCGGTGCGGAAAACAGGAAGCGCCAGGCCCAGTACAGCTCCGAAAAGCCCATCAGCAGCGCCGTGCCCAGCCCGATCCAGGGGCCCTCGGCGCGCCAGGCGGCCACCGACACGAAGGCATGGGCCACGAGGGCGGCCAGCCCCAGCACCAGGTGGGTCACCATGGCCAGGAAGGGCCGCACCTCGAACCAGCCGGCCAGCCCACCCAGCGTGGGCGTGTCTGCCGACTTGGCGCCCAGCATGGTCTTGAGCGCAAAGGCCGTGAAGAGGCCTTTTTGCCGCAGCCGCCCCGTAGCCGTCTCGTGGCTGCCCATCAGCGAATCCGCGAGCTTGCGCGTGAGCCAGTCGCTGCCGGATGTGGTGCTGCTGGAATCGTCGTCGTCCTCGGGCGGCAACTGCCGGATGGCGCCCGGCACCTGGCTGCGCAGGGCTTCGGGCACATGCTCGATGGCGCTTCCGTTGCTTCGCACGGCCCAGGCGCACACGGTGAGCGTGCGCTGGGCCTGCGGCACCGATTCCAGCCGCCAGCCCCCGCTGCGCACATGCTCGATGCAGGCCTCTTCGCTCAGCATGGCGGGCGGAATCTGCCCGAACTCCTTCACGTTCTGGCGCAGGGCGGCTGCATAGCGTGCCGGGGTCATCAGGCGGCGCGGCACAAAACGCACCGTGTCTTCATCGGCAGCCAGGGCTGCATCGACCATGGCATGGGTGATGCGTTCGCGCGGAATGTCGGCCAGCGTGCGCGGGTGTGTGTGCAGCTGCGCCACCAGCGTGGCATCGTCGGCCGCTGCAGTCTGGCCCTGGGCCAGTGCCTGCAGCCAGCGGGTGTCTTCGGCCTCGTCCCACTGCGCGCGGTAGGTCGAATCCAGCGACAGCACCGTGGAGGCCTCCAGCGCCGCAGCCTGGTGGTTGCCCAGCGCGCGGTGGGCGCTGGCCATCACGTAGTGCGCGTGTTGCTCGTAGCGCATCTCTGGGCGGCCCCGCTGCGCGTCGGCAAGGGCACCTTCGCAGTCCCCGGCCCAGAGCTTCACCCAGGCGCGGGTGCCATGCCAGTGGCTGCCTTCGCGGGCATCGCCCTCTTTGCGGGCGTCGGCCAGGTCGTCCTCGATCAGCCGCGTGGTCACCTCCAGGCGCAGGGGCTCGGGCACGTGCGGGAACATGTCCGAGCGGTCCTGCAGCGCAGCCACACAGACCTCCACGCTGCGCAGCGGCGCGGGGATTTTGGCCAGCGACAGGCCGTTGGTGCGGGCCGATGCCAGGCACAGCGCAGGCGTGATGAGTGCGGGCGGAATCTCTTCAATCAGGCAGCCATAGTCGTGCCGCACCGCCAGCGCGGCCAGCTCCGGCGTGATCCGGCTTTTGTCGATGTAGCTGATGTTGTAGATGTCGGCCTTGAGGGCGGCCTGCTCCACGGCGTCGGTGCGCAGCCAGTGCGCCAGGGCGCGCAGCGGGGTCCCGGCCCGCACGGCCTGGAGCGCCAGCGCGGGGGTCAGCAGGCAGCCCCACAGGTCGTACAGGCTGTTGTGGTCCCACTCGGTGGGCAGGCGGCTGTTGCGCTCGTCGCGCCAGTCCCATTCGTGCTGGCCCGCATACAGTGCGCGCGCCAGTGCCAGGCCCTCGGTCGTCATGCACTGGGGCGGGATGTTGGCGGCAACCTCTGCGCCCCGGCGAATCAAGGCCGACAGCCGCTCGGGGGTCTGGAAGGCGGCGGGCACCCAGGCGAGCGCCTCCACGTCGCTGGCCAGTGCCGCATCCACCATGGCATCGTCGCACCAGGGCGCGGGCACCTGGGCGATGGCATAGCGGTCGCTGGCCACGGCCTGCAACCATTCTTCGCGGGTCTGGGGCAGCGGGCGTTCGGCCTGCGGGGGGGCGCCCCCCTCGCTGTCCTCGCCGTTCTTGGCGGCATTGTCGGCGCCTTCTGCGTTGGCGTGCCGGGCGATGGCCTGGCGGCGGGCGCGCTGGGCGGTTTCCAGTGCATCCAGGCTGGGGGCGGCCATCAGCCACAGTTCCCACCAGGCGTCGCCATCGCCCGAGTCGGCGTGTTGGTACAGGCTCAGCCACTGCTCGCGCGTTTCGCGCAGCACGCCGCTGTCGCCCGGCAGGGCCTGGGCCAGGGGCACGGCCCAGGCCAGGGTGTGGCTGGTGCTGTACTGGGTGGGCGCGGCATGCTCCGGGTCGGGGTCGGGCGTGCCGTATGGCTCCGTGAGGGCCCGGACCATCGCCGTGCGCGCCTGTTCCACCGTGTCGCTGAGCTGGCCGCACAAGAACTCGTAGGGCCCGTTGTGCTCTTCGCTGATGTAGGTGCGCATCACGCGCCGCACCACCACCGCGCGGTGGGCCTGCACGGTGTCTTCGTCTTCCTCTTCGTCGTCATCATCATCGTCTTCGTCCGATGCGGTCTCGGGCTCCAGGGTCTCGCCCGCCGCCAGCCGGTGCAGGCGGGCTTCGGCGTCGGCCAGCATTGACTGGGCCAGGGGCGCGATGCCATCCAGCGTGGCGATGCCCTCCAGGTGTTCCGTCACTGGGGGCTCAAAGAAAGGCCGGGGGGGTTGGCAGGGGGCCCCGGCGCCGCTGCGCCACAGGGCCGTGCCATCGGCGTCCTGCAGCGTGGCGTGCTGGCCGTCGTAAGTGGCGCGCCAGACCATGGCGCCGTCCTTGTCGATCCAGGCCACCTGGCCATCGCGGGTGAGAAAGGGCACCAGCGGAGTGTCGGGCTGCTCCTCCACCAGCCATCCGTCGCTGTTGGTCAGCGGCTCCAGCAGCGGGTCACCCAGCGGGATGAGCTGGCCATCGGTGTGCAGCAGCGCCCAGGTGGGCGGGCTCGTGTCGCCCCGGCGCACTGCGGTGCGCGCCACGGCAAAGTGGCCTTCGGTGCGGAAGTGGCTGCCAAACGCCAGGGGCGGTGTGGGCAGGGTGGTGCCATCGGCGCGCAGAAAATCCGTGCCGTTGTAGGTGTTGGCGGCCAAGCCACAGGCCATGTAGTGCGACAGATGGCGTTCGCCCTTGACCACCACGTGGCCCTTCGCATCCAGGTAGCCATGGCCGTTGTTCCAGGCGTCGGGTTCGTCAAAAAAGGCCAGGCCTTCGCTGTTGAAGGCATCGATGCGGGGGTAGCGGGGTTCCAGCACCCACTCGCCCCGGGTGTCGATCAGGCCCCAGGTCTCCGCGTCCAGCGATGCCGGGGTGACCGGCAGCTCACCAAAGGGTTCGACAGCCTTGAAGCGGGGCTCGATCACCCACTGGCCGTGGCGGTTCACAAAACCCTGGCGGCGCTGGTTCTTGTCCTTCTTCCAGACCACAGCACGGGCCAGGCCCTCGGCGCCGAACAGGCTCAGGTCGTGGAAGCTGTCCTCGCAGGTAAAGCGCCCTTCACGGTCGATGATGCGCCAGGCATTGGGGCCCACCTTCACGGCGCACAGGCCGTCGTGAAAAGGCCGCGTGTCCTCAAACCGGGGCGGGATCACCACCTCGCCCGCCCGGTTCACAAAGCCCCAGTGCCCGTCCTGCAGAAAACGCGCCATGCCATCGTCCGAGTGGCTGCGCGCGCTGTCCAGTGTGGGGGGCGTGCGCCAGCGGGCCTCGCCGTCGATGTAGCCCCAGCGGCCGTCGTCGGCCATGGCGGCCGCAATCCAGCCGCCCTGCCCGTCGGCGCTGAAGCGAAACACCATCTGCAGGCCCTCGGGCGGGCTGCTGGCGCGGCCGGGGCCGTGCACGATCACACAGGCATGGCGGGCACCGTCGGGCGACAGCGGGATGTTGGCGATGCGCGGGGGCGCGGCTGGGCTCTGGGTGTGTTGTTGTGTGTTGTGCATGGGCTCCGTTTCCTCCGCCGCGGATCGTAGCCACGCACCACCACACACACGTAATAGGACGTAATCGCGAGGGGCATGCGCACAAGCGGCTGGTTTTGGGCTTGCGTGGGCGCAGCCTTTCCCTCGGCGTACCGATTTTTCTAGGTGAAAACCCTTGTTTGTCGAAAAACATGTCGAATCTGGCGACCCCCGTTCGTCGTGGTGGATGAGAGCGGCAAAAACCTGCCGTCTCACACATCCACTTGTTCACCACCACAGGAGAAATGCCATGCGATTCATGATTTTGGTCAAGGCCAGCCCCGAGAGCGAAGCCGGTGTCATGCCCGGTGAGGACCTGCTGGCCGCCATGGGCGCCTACCACGAGGAACTGGCCCGCGCGGGCGTGCTGCTGGACGGCGTGGGCCTGAAGGCCAGTGCCCAGGGCTGGCGGGTGCGCTACGGCAAGGGGGGCGAGCGCACGGTCGTCGATGGCCCGTTCACCGAAACCAAGGAGCTGCTGGCGGGCTACACGCTGATCCAGGTGCGCTCCCGTGAAGAGGCCATGGAATGGGCGCGGCGCTTCCCTAACCCGCGCGGCGAAGGCCTGGAGGCAGAGATCGAGGTGCGCCCGGTTTTTGAGCTGGACGACTTCGCACCCGGCGAGGCCGTGCAGCGTTTTCGCGACCTCGACGCCGCGCGCGGCTGAGCCCTGCTGCCTTGTGACACAGGAGACCCCACCATGATCAAGACCGTTGCCCTCGTGCTGCTCGCCGCCCTGGCCCTGCTGCTGGCCTATGCCGCCACACGCCCCGACACCTTCCGCGTGGAACGCAGCCGTGTGATTGCGGCCCCGCCCGAGCAGCTCTATGGCCTCATCCACGACCTGCGCCAGTTCAACACCTGGAACCCCTACGAACGCAAGGACCCCGCCATCAAGGGCGAGTACAGCGCCACCACCACCGGCCCCGGCGCACGCTACGCCTGGCAGGGCGACAAGGTGGGCACCGGCAGCATGGAGATCGTGGACGCCACGGCCCCCCGCCGCGTGGGCATGAAGCTCGACTTTGTGAAACCCTTCGAAGCCCACAACCAGGTCGAGTTCACGCTGCTGCCCGAGGGCGCCGGCGCCACCCGCGTCACCTGGGCCATGCAGGGCCCCGTGCCCTACCTCGCCAAGATCGCCCACCTGTTCTTCAACATGGACCGCATGGTGGGGCAGGACTTCGAGGACGGCCTGGCCAACCTGCAGGCCGTGGTGCAAAAGCCTGCGGGCTGAGCGACCTGCTTTGCAAACCCCCCGTTTTCCCTATACCTTCCCCTTCCTTCAGGAGCACTTCATGCACCAACAGATCTTCGTGAACCTGCCCATCGAGAACATGGCCCGCTCGCAGGCCTTCTTTCGCGCGCTGGGCTATGAATTCAACCCCCAGTTCACCAACGACCAGGGCGCCTGCCTGGTGGTGGGCGAGAACCTCTTCGTGATGCTGCTGGTGAAAGACTTCTACCAGACCTTCACCAGCAAAACGATTGCCGACGCACGCACCACCTCCGAAGTGCTGGTGTGCTTCTCATGCGGCAGCCGTGCAGAGGTCGATGCCCTGGTGGACAAGGCCGTGGCCGCAGGTGGCACCACCCCCCGCCCCGCGCAGGACCTGGGCTTCATGTACTCGCGCAGCTTTGATGACCTCGATGGCCACACCTGGGAATTTGTGCACATGGTGGATGCAAGCCAAGCCCTGGGCTGACTGCCGGTGAGCGCGCCCGCCCTGCCCGACCGTGATGCCCTGCACCGCAGCATCGACTCCGTGTGGCGTATCGAGGCCGCACGCATCATCGCCAGCGTGGCGCGCATGACGCGCGACGTGGGTCGGGCCGAAGAGCTGGCGCAGGATGCGCTGCTGGCCGCGCTGGAGCACTGGCCGCAAACCGGCCTGCCCGCCAACCCGGCCGCCTGGCTCATGACCACGGCCAAACGCCGCGCCATCGACCACCTGCGCCAGCAGGCCCTGCACCAGCGCGAGCACGAAGCCCTGGGCCACGACCTCGAAGCGCTCGAGGCGCAGTACGCGCCCGACGTGGTGGACACCCTGATGCATGCCGAGCAGGACGACATCGGCGACGACCTGCTGCGCCTCATGTTCACCGCCTGCCACCCCGTGCTGCCCACCGAGGCGCGTGTGGCGCTCACGCTGCGGCTGCTGGGTGGCCTCACCACGGCCGAGATCGCGCGCGCCTTCCTGGTGCCCGAGCCCACCATCGCGCAGCGCATCGTGCGCGCCAAGCGCAGCCTCACGGCCGCCCATGTGCCGTTTGAGGTGCCCGGTGCGGCCGAGCGTGCACCACGCCTGGCCTCGGTGCTGGAGGTGATCTACCTCATCTTTAACGAAGGTTATGCCGCCACGGCGGGCGACGACTGGATGCGCCCCGCACTGTGCGGCGAGGCCCAGCGCCTGGTGCGCGTGCTGGCCAGTCTGGCGCCCGACGAGCCCGAGGTGCAAGGCCTGGTGGCGCTGCTCGAAATCCAGGCCTCGCGCCTGCCCGCACGCACCGATGCGCAGGGCCAGCCCGTGCTGCTCATGGACCAGGACCGCGCGCGCTGGGACCACCTGCTGGTGCGCCGCGGCCTGGCTGCGCTCGACAAGGCCGAGCAGCTCGCGCGCACCGGCAAGCCCTGGGGGCCATACGCGCTGCAGGGCGCCATTGCCGCCTGCCATGCACGCGCCCGGCAGGCGCAAGACACCGACTGGCCCCACATCGTGGCGCTGTACGACGCACTGCTGCAGGTCGCGCCCTCGCCCGTGGTGGCGCTGAACCGCGCGGTGGCGGTGGGCATGGCCGAGGGGCCCGGCGCTGCGCTCGTGCTGGTGGATGCGCTGGTGCGCGACCCGACGCTGCGCCATTACCACTGGCTGCCCAGCGTGCGCGGCGATCTGCTGGCCAAGCTGGGCCGGGGGGCGGAAGCGCGGGCCGAGTTTGAGCGCGCGGCGGGCCTCACGCGCAATGCGCAGGAAAAGGCCTTGCTGCTGGCCCGTGCGGCGGGGGATTGAGGGGGGCGTGTTCAGCGCCGCTTTTTCTTCTTCTCGCGGTGCCCCGGCGGTAGGGCCGCCTTGGGCGCCAGCCCCAGCGCAGCGCGTGCCAGGGTATCGGCGGCGCCGTTGCGGTGGCGCGGAATCCACTGCAGGCGAACGTGGTGGAAGGCTTGCAAAGCGCGGCGCGCCTCATCAAACAACACTGCCAGCCGCGCAATCGGTGCCGTGGGTGGGCCGCCCAGCTGTTCCACCAGCACGCTGTTGTCGCTGAACACGTGCACCGGGGTTGATGTGGCAATGCCCTGCTGC
Source organism: Acidovorax kalamii (assembly GCF_002245625.1). Taxonomy (GTDB): domain Bacteria; phylum Pseudomonadota; class Gammaproteobacteria; order Burkholderiales; family Burkholderiaceae_C; genus Acidovorax; species Acidovorax kalamii. Next base: position 207,913 of record NZ_NOIG01000008.1, on the reverse strand, counting down.
GCGAGCCACTGCAGCGCCAACATCAGCGCGCGCAGCTCGGCCTCGTTGTTGCAGCCGGTGAAGGTGGTGGCTTCGGAGATCTGGTGCTGCAAAGTCCCGTCGGGGCCCGTCAGAACCGCTCCCAGGCCCATGCGCCCCGGGTTGGGCCAGGCACTGCCGTCGCAGTGGATCACCCAGGTGCCGGGGGAGAGCGGCGCGGCCGCCCGTGCAGCGGTCACTTGTAGAACGCTTCGACCGTGCCCTTGATCTTGATGAGCAGCGGCTGGCCCTTGCGGTCCACCGTCTTGCCTGCGGGCACCTTCACCCAGCCTTCGCTGATGCAGTATTCCTCCACATCAAAACGCTCCTTGCCGTTCAGGCGGATGCCGATGTCGTGCTCGAACACGGCGGCCACATGGTGCGGGCTGCGGGGGTTGACCGACAGGTGGTCGGGCAGGGGCGGCTGGGCGGGGGTGTTGGGGGTGGTGGCTTCGGTCATAGAGGTCTCAGCGAGAAAGGAGAAAACGCAAAGCGCGGATTCTCCGGCATTTGGGGCGCTTGCTTCCCGGCGCCCGGTCACCGCCCCAGCGGCGCCACGCCAATCAACCACGCATGGCCCCAGAACGCAAAGCCCGCCCAGGCCACCAGGCCCACCACCAGGGCAACGGCCGTGCCCGCAGAACTGCCTGCGGCGTACACCGTGCCCTGGGCACGGTCGCGCTGGCGCGCGGCGCGAAAGCTCAGCACCGCCCACAGCAAGAAGCTGCCAAACAGCAGCACATCGGCCAGGTTGCCGTTGGACAGCAGATGCGCCAGTGCCCACACCTTCACCCCCAGCACCATCGGGTGGTGCAGCCGGGCCTTGAGGGCATTGCGCGGCACATAGGTGGCGGCCAGCAGCACAAAGGCGATCAGCGTCAGCAGCGCAGCGGCGTGCCGCATGCCGATGGGCGGCACCCACAGCACCACGGGCTGCTGCCGCGCCAGGCCATAGCCCCACACGATGAGCGCCAGGCCCACGCCCGACACCAGCGAATACAGCCCCTTCCACGGCATCTCGCCCATGCGCGCCAGCGTTTGCGTGCGCCAGCCATCGGCCACGATGCGCACCGAGTGCACACCCAGAAACAGCACCAGTCCCAAAACCAGAATTCCCATGGCAAAACCTTTCATCGGGGTTGTTGTGGGCGCAGCCCCCTTGTGTGGGGCTGTCGCGGCCCCAGTATGCAAGAAGTTTGAATAAAAAAGGCCTTCTCCGCGCGTCCATCATGCCCTGATAGCTATCAAATTGATAGTATTGATGCGCCGTTTGGCGCGCCCCCCACGGGCTTGGCTAGGCCACCGCGTGCCGTGCCAGCAGCGCTCCCACCTTGGGCTTGGCGCAGCGCTGCAGTGTTTGCAGCAGCGCGTAGCTGGGCTCGGCCACGCGCCAGCGCGTGCGCAGGTCGTGCTGCATGCGCGCCAGCAGCGCGGCCGCCATCTCCGCATCGGCCAGCGCCCGGTGCGCCTGGCCCGTGCGCGGCAGGCCGTGGTAGTCCACCAGCGTGCCCAGTTGGTGGCTGGGCGCGTCGGGGTACAGCCGCCGCGACAGCAGCACCGTGCACGCAAACGGCTGCGGTGCGGGCAGCCCCGCCAGCGCCAGCTCGGCCTGCCAGAACTTGCTGTCAAACGACGCGTTGTGCGCCACCATGGGCGCGTTGCCCACAAAGCGCGCGGCGTCTTGCATCACCTGCGCCGCGTCGGGCGCGGCGTTGACCATTGCGTTGGTGATGCCGGTGAGCTGGGTGATGAACGATGGAATCCACACCCCGGTCTTCATCAGGCTCTGGAACCGGTCCACCACCTGGCCTTGCTCCAGCAGCACGATCGCCACCTCGGTGGCGCGCGCGCCCTGGCCGGGCGAGATGCCGGTGGTTTCGAAGTCGATGACGGCGATGGGGGGCATGGGGGCGGGTGTGAAAAGAAAGGATTGTGCCGCCGCACCCGACCGCAGTGCTGCCTGCCTTGTGTGTCCGCGTGCCCTTCGCAATGTGTGGCCTACACTGCCCACCCTGTTTCTGGATGCATGGAGCCGAGCAACCCATGAAGAAAAGCACCGCCGATTCGGCCTGGATCAACGCTGCCCTGGACTACCTGCCGCAATGGCTGGATCTGCAACTGGAGCGCTACCGCCAGCCCGGTTGTTCCGTGGCCATCGCACGCGGCGGCAAAACGGTGGCAGAACTGGCGCTGGGTGTGGCCGACCTGCGCACCCACCAACCCCTCACGCCCCGGCACCGCTTGCGCATTGCGTCGCACTCCAAGAGCTTCACAGCAGCGGGTGTCATGCTGCTGCGCGAGCAGGGGAAGGTTGGGCTGGACGACCCCATTGGCCGCTATGTTGATGGCCTGCACAAGGACCTGGCCCGGGCGCGCGTTGGCGAGCTGCTGTCGCACAGCGCAGGCGTGACGCGTGACGGGCCCGATGCGGGCCAGTTCCTGGACCGGCGGCCCTATCTCTCCCGCGCCGAGCTGCTGGCCGACTTGCGCGCCAAGCCGCCGCTGGAGGCAGGGGTACAGCTTAAGTATTCCAACCACGGCTATGGCCTGCTGGGGCTGATGATGGAGCAGGTCACGGGCACGGACTACGCCCGCTGGATGCAGCGCCACGTGATCGCCGCCGCTGGCCTGGAAGAGACCGCCCCCGACATGCCCTACCTGCCCCGGCGCGCGCCCCTGGCCCAGGGCCACAGCAGCGAGTTTCCGTTTGGCCAGCGCCTGATCGTGCCGGGCGACAACGTGTGTGGTGCGATGGCCCCCGCTGCCGGTTTTGTGTCCACCGCGTCGGATGTGGCCCGCTTCTTTTCGCAACTGGCGCCGGACAGCCCGCACAGCATCCTTTCGCCCGCCAGCCGCCGCGAGATGGCACAGCGCCGCTGGCGCGACCCCTGCAACCTGTTCGAGTCCCACTACGGTCTGGGCACCATGCTCAGCGCGCCGGGCCCGCGTGAATGGATGGGCCACACCGGCGGCCTGCAGGGGTTTCTGTCGCGCACCGCGCGCTACCCCGCGCTGGACCTGACGGTGACCGTGCTCACCAACGCGCAGGATGGACTGTCCACCGAGTGGGGGGAAGGCATTGCCAGCATCTTGTTTGCGTTCCAGCAGCATGGTGCGCCGGGTAAAAAGGAAGCCGCCTGGGCGGGGCGCTGGTGGAGCCTGTGGGGCGCGAGCGACCTGGTGCCCATGGGCAAGGTGGTCTGCCAGGTGGCGCCCGCCATGTTTGTGCCCTTCAACGCTGCCACCACCGAGCTGGCCATCACCGGGCGCGACACCGGTGTGGTCCAGAAAGCCTCTGCCTACGCCAGCCCGGGCCAGCCAGTGCGCCGCGTGCGCGATGCCAGCGGCACACCGGCCGAGCTGTGGGTGGGCGGCGCCCAGCTGGTGCCCAAGGACGCCATACTGGCCGAGGCCACCCAGCGCTATCGCAAGGCGCGCCCACGCCGCAGTGCTCTATCAAAGTGACGGATGCGCTCGGGACATATGCATTGGTAATGCGCATGCAGCGCCGATAAAACCAACGCCATGAGAATTTCACAGATCGCCCTGCGCCTGGGGCGAAGCCTGATGCGCATCACCGGCGCCCTCGCCACCGTGTTGGGCCTGCTGCTGGCGACAGTCCTGGCAGTTACCACCATGCCCGGCAGCCCGCACCGCGGCGCGCTCCCGCCCGCCACCTCCGAGCAGCAGGCGCTGGCGCAGCAGTTGCACCGGCATGTGGCCGTGATTGCAGCGCAGGAGCACAACGCCCAGCACCCTGCGGCTCTGGAGACCGTGGCGACCTACCTGGAGTCAGAGCTGGTCTCGTATGGTTACCAGGTGCGGCGCGACGAGTTCAAGGCGCGCGGCGTGGCGGTGCGCAACCTGGAGGTCACGGTGCCCAGCCAGAGCGCACCGGGGCAGCGCCTGGTGGTGGTTGGCGCCCACTACGACTCGGCGCACGAAACACCCGGCGCCAACGACAACGCCACGGGCACCGCCGCCGTGCTGGCCCTGGCCAAAAGCCTCAAGCACCTGGGCGCCACCGCGCAGGCGGATGTGATGTTTGTGCTCTATACCAACGAAGAGCCGCCTTTTTTCAAGACCCCGCAGATGGGCAGCCAGGTGCACGCCCAGGCCTTGCGGGCCCGTGGTGCGCCGGTGGTGGCGATGCTGTCGCTGGAGACCATGGGGTATTTCTCGAACGCCGGAGGGTCGCAGAAGTACCCCTGGCCGCTGAACCAGTTCTACCCCACGCAGGGTGATTTCATCGCCTTCGTCGCAACCACGCCCGACCTGGGGCTGGCGCGCCGGGTGGTCCGGTCGTTCCGCTCGCATGCGGCGTTCCCGTCCGAGGGGATCGCGGCGCCGCGTTTCATCCCTGGCGTGGACTATTCGGACCATGCGGCCTACATCGACGCGGGCTACCCCGCGCTGATGGTGACCGACACCGCCCCCTACCGCTACCCGCACTACCACACGCGCGAGGACACGCCCGACAAGGTGGACTACGACCGCCTGGCCCGCGTGGTGCAGGGCCTGGAGGGGGTGGTGCGCGATCTCGCGCAGTCGCCCCGCTGAGCGGGCTCCGTCGCTCGGTCAGGCCTTCTTCAAGAACTCCGACTTGAGCAGCATGCTGCCCAGGTCCGTCTTGCAGTCCACGTTGTGGCCATCGGCGCCATCGACCAGGCGGATGCCCTTGATCTTGGTGCCCTTCTTGAGCGTGGAAGAAGAACCCTTGACCTTGAGGTCTTTCACCAGGATCACCGCGTCGCCATCGGCCAGAGGGTTGCCATTCGCATCCCGGACGATGCCGTCGCCTGCATCGGCGTCGGTCTCCGCAGTATCGGCCACTTGCGGCCATTCAAACGCGCAGTCGGGGCACACGTAGTTGCTGCCGTCGGGGTAGGTGTTCTCCAGGCCACATTGGGGGCAGGCAGGTACGGTGTGGGGCATGGGGGTCCTCTCTGGGGTTGTTGTAGTGGTTATGAAATCGAAGGGGGCAAAGTATCACCGCTTCACAGCGGCGCGCGTTGCTCCAGCGCAAACGGTGGCAAGCCCTTGAGCAGGCGCTGCCCGTAGCTGGTGCGCACCAGGCGTTTGTCGTAGCAGTACACATGGGCCTGGTCTTCCTCGGTGCGGATGGCGCGGCCCACCCATTGCGCCAGGCGAATGGCGGTGGCGGGCACCACCAGTTCGCTGAAGGGGTCGCGGCCCACGGCGCGCAGCCATTCGGCACGGGCCTCGCCCACGGGGTCGTCGGGCGGGGCGAAGGGCAGCTTGGTGATGAAGACCGATTCGCACAGGCGCCCTGGCAAATCCAGCCCCTCGCCAAATGACTGCATGCCAAAGATGACCGAGGGCTCGCCGTTCTCCACCCGCTCGCGGTGGCGGCGCAGCAGCTGTGTGCGCGGCAGCGCGTTCTGCACCAGCACCACGCTGCGCATGGCGGTGGGCAGCGCGTCCACCGCTTGGCGCATCTGTTCGCGTGAGGTGAACAGCACCAGCGCGCCGTATTCCACGCGGGCAATGTCGTGCAGCAGTGCATCGACCATCTCGGTGGTGAACTGCGCGGCGTTCTTGGGGTCGGCGCGCGTCTCGGCCGCAATCAGCGTGCCCTGCGCGGCGTAGTTGAAGGGGCTGGGCACCTCCAGCGTGGTGGTGGCCTCGTCACCATGCAGGCCCGCCTCGCGCAAGAAGAAGTCGAAGTGCCCGCAACTGGTGAGCGTGGCTGAGGTGAGCACCGCGCCGCGCACCGCGCTCCACAGGTGGTTGCGCAGCGTGGTGCCAGGCAGGATGGGGCTGGCGTGCGCCTTGACCACGATGAAGTCGCCGTCTACCTCCAGCGTGAACCACTTGGCCGCTGGCACCGCGCCTTCGGGCGCATCCTGCAGCAGCAGTTGTGCGGTGGCGTGCAGCTCTTCCAGGCGCGGGGCCAGCATGCCGATCTGCGCGTACAGCGTGGACAGGCGCTTGGCCTCGTCGGGCTTGTCACGCATCTCGGCACGCAGGGCCTTGCTGATGGCGCGCAGCGCATCGAGGAAGCCTTCGGCACTCGCGGCCAGCAGGCCCAACGGGGCGATGAGTTGTTCTGGCAGCTCGCCCCGTGGCACACGCACGCGCGCTGGGCCCCAGGCGCTGGGCTGGCTCTTGAGCTGGGCGCCGTACACGTCCATCACGATGCGCGCCAGGTCCTGCAGCGTTTGCCGCAGCTGGGCCGAGTGCTTGGGGATGTCGGCAATCTCCTCCACTTCCAGCAGCGCGCCAATGCGCAGGCCCCGGCTGGCCAGCCGCTCGATCCAGGTGATGCGCGACAGGTCCATGCTGCACGCGAACTGGTCGAGGGCCGTGGCGGGCAGGTGGTGGGCTTCGTCCAGCACCAGCAGGCAGTTGTCCAGCTCAGGCAGCACGCGCGCGCCCAGCGACGACAGCAGCAGATCGTGGTTGGCCACGATCACCTGCGCGCCCACCAGCTCCTTGCGTTTGTCGTAATAAGTGCACTGGCTGAAGGCGGGGCAGTGTTTGCCGGTGCACGATGCGCCCTCGGCCGCCACGGGGCTCCACACCTCGGGCTCGGGCGGCGTGTCCAGGCTGTCGCGGTCGCCATCCCACGCGCCCTTCGACAGCGTCTGCGCCATCGTGGAATAGAACTGGATGCGCGCCTCGGTCTCGTGCCGGGGGCGTTTGGCGCGGGCGGCGGCTTCTTCCTCGGCAAACAGGTCGTCGTCGGCCTCTTCCTCGGCCTCGCCCGTGCCCGCCAGGCGGTCGAGCTTGAGCTTGCACACATAGCGCCCGCGCCCCTTGGCCAGCGCAAATTTGAAGGGCTGCGGCATCAGCGCGGCCAGTGCGGGCAGGTCCTTGTTGACCAGTTGCTCCTGCAGCGCCACCGTGGCCGTGGAGATCAACACCCGCGTGCCGCGCGACAGCGCCAGCGCAATGGCGGGTGCGCAATACGCCAGCGACTTGCCCACGCCTGTGCCCGCCTGGATGACGGCGATGGACCGCGTGGGTGCGGCCTCGCCGCCTTCTTCATCCACCTTGCCCAGCGTGGCGCTGCTGAAGGTGCGCGCCACCTGCTCGGCCATCAGCCGCTGGCCAGCGCGGCTGCGAAAACCCTCGGTGGCCTGCACCACCGCATCGAAAGATTCAAGGGCCTGCGCGGCCCACACCTGTTGAGACATACAGTAGTGTCGCATGCTCCAGACGGTGTGGCGGCCGACCGCGCGGTGCGGTTGAATTCTGGCCCCGCAGCAACCCCTTGGTCGCACAATCCGCGCACGACGACACCAAAAAAAGGGGATGCGATGCGAGGGAGAACAGCGCGGGCTGCAGGCCTTGGCCTGCACGGGACCATGGCATGGCAGCAAGTCTTGGCGCAATGGCTGGGCTGGGCGGTGCTGGCGATGTGCCTGGCGGCCAGCGCGGGGGCCGGGGCGCAATCCAAAACCTCGCCCGCAGTGGCGCAGGCAGACAAAACCCAGGAGCGCCAGCGTTTGCTCGCGCAGCAGCTGGTCCCTACCGACCCGGCACGGTTTGCCTGGGTGCGCGCGGCCGAGGCCGTGGGCCAGGGGGCGGATGCGATTCATCTGCGGCTGGCCTTGGTGGACGACTGGCTGCGGGCGCTGGAAGGCGGCCCAGCGCCAGCGGGGAGCAGCATCGAAGCCGCCATCGCCCATGGCCGGGCGGTGGACCCATCGTTTCTGGAGCGCCGCGCCCGGGCCGTGTGGCCCGCCATCCTGCAGGCGCAGCAGCTGCGGGCCGAGTGGGATCGCGATGGCCCCGAGGTGCCCCGCCCGCCCGAGCTGGATGCGCTGGGGGCCGAGCTGGTGCAGGAAGGGCCAGGCTTGTGGGTGCGGCGGGCGCAGGACGGGCGGCTTCGGGGGCTGTACCTGTGGGTGGGCGTGCGCAACATGCTGGCCGAACCCCTGCCCCTGCCGGAATTCGCGCTGCAGCTGGGCCGCCCCGGCCTGCAACCGGCGGCGCCGCTGATGCAATGCGCGCTGCCCCGCTACAGCACGCGCCAGTGGGTGCCGCCGCAAAGCACCCAGCACTACCTGTGCAGTGCGGTCGAGGGCGGTTTCGGACTGCCACCTGCCGGCGTCAGCTGGCTGGCGCAGATGGGGCACTGGTTCAGCCAGGGGGCGGCGCTGCAGACCGTCATTCCCCAGCAAGACCAGGCCTTGTCGCGCACCGCCCGCATCCTTGTGCAGGTGGACAACCCGGCGGTGGACAACTTTCTGCGTGGTGCCCGTGAATCCACCGAGAAGCAGCAACAACTACACAAAGAACAGGCCCAGGCGGCCAAGAAGGCCCGTGAAGCCACGCCAGCGCGCCGCTCTGGCGAGTCGCTGCCGCTCTGGCTCAAGCGGCTGATGTTCCTGGGCGGGGTGGTGGGCGCAATGGTGCTGTATGGCCTGCTCGCGCACCACTTCAGCGTGGCGGTGGCGTCCGGGGTGCTGTGGTGGGGCCTGGCGATTCCGAGCGCGATCCTTCTGCACTCGATCTGGACCATGGGCGGGACCGACGGCTGGGGCAAGCTTGTGGCCATCGTCCTGTCCGGGGCCGCCATCGCAGCGCCTTTTGTGGGCACGCTCGCCGCGTACACGGTCTACAAGCTGGTGGTGAGCGAGCGGGCGCGCCGCAAGGCGATCCTCTTCTTGGTCGGCGTGATCGTGGTCATAGTGGTCCATGCGCTGGAGCGGTGGTTGTTCTGGTGACAGCAGGCTCCGCACGCGCGCAGCAGCGAAGGGCCTGGGCCTGCAACGCGGGGCTGCCGGTGGCGCGGAGTGGAGGGACTCTGCGGTGGCTCAAAAGCAGAAAAAAGCGCCCAAGACGTCCTGAAAGCGCCGGGCAGATCGGGTGCTATATGCTCCTGAAATAATAGCTACTAGCGCTTGTCCATCAGGCGCAGAGGCCACTTTTTGCATGAAATTTGCCGACACAAATGTCAGCGGGATGTGAGCCGGTGCTTATCCCCGCTCGCGCAACGCCCGCTCAATCCGGTCGCGCCGCACAGTGGTCTTGGGCACCTTGAACGGGAACCAGCTGCGCACGTCTTCCTCCAGGCCGATGCCGTGCATGTAGTTGTAGATGGCCTTCTTGAGCGCGCCGCCCAGCGCGTCGTGGTCCACGCCCGTGGGGTCGATGAAGGCCACGTCGTTCTTGGCGAAGTCACCGGGCGGCAGTGGCGCCAGCGTCACACCGTATTCCTCGGGATTCTTGCCAACCGGTGAGTGCACTGTGCAGGCAAAGCGGTGGAAGAACCCGCTCTGGATGCAGCCGTTGGCGAACAGCTGGCGCACGTATTCGAGCGCGTCCACGGTGTCCTGCACGGTCTGCGTGGGAAAGCCGTACATCAGGTACGCATGCACCAGGATGCCCGCGTCGGTGAAGGCCCGGGTCACGCGCGCCACCTGGTCCACCGACACGCCTTTTTTCATGAGGTTGAGCAGCCGGTCGGACGCGACCTCCAGCCCGCCGGAGATGGCAATGCAGCCGCTGTCGGCCAGCAGATCGGCCAGTTCGGGCGTAAAGGTTTTTTCAAACCGCACATTGCCCCACCAGCTGATGCCCGCGTTGCGCGCAATCAGCTCGGTGGCCAGCGCCTTGAGCGCCTTGGGCGGTGCAGCCTCGTCCACAAAGTGAAAGCCCGTCTGCCCTGTCTCGCGCACGATCTCCTCGATGCGGTCGGCCAGCACAGCAGCACTCGCGCCCTCGTAGCGGCTGATGTAGTCCAGGCTCACGTCGCAGAAGCTGCACTTCTTCCAGTAGCAGCCGTGCGCCACGGTGAGCTTGTTCCAGCGCCCGTCGCTCCACAGGCGGTGCATGGGGTTGAGCATGTCCAGCAGCGACAGGTAGCGGTCCAGCGGCAGGCCGTCCCAGGTGGGGGTGCCCACCTCGGCAAAGGCCACATCGGCCTCCATCATGTTGATGTACTGGACCGCGCCATCGTCACCGCGCACGAAGGTACGCACCAAGCGCTGGCGGCCGCGCTCGCCGCGCAGGTGTTCCAGCAGCGCCAGCAATGGGCGCTCGCCCGCGTCCAGGGTCACGTAGTCGAAGTGGTCGAACACGCGCGGGTCGGCCAGCTCGCGCAGTTCGGTGTTCACAAAGCCGCCGCCCAGCACGGTGGCGATGTGCGGGTGGCGCGCCTTGATGGCCTGCGCGATGCGGAACGCGGCGTACACCGAGCCGGGGAAGGGCACCGACAGCAGCACCACGGTGGGCTGGTGGCGGGCGACGGCCTCGTGCGTGAGCTGCTCCAGCAGCGCGTCCACCAGCGTGGGCGGTGCGGCCAAGGCATTCGCCAGCGGGTCGAACGTGGGCTGGCTGCCTGCCAGCGATTCGGCATAGCGCACAAACTCGAAACGCTCGTCCACCGCGTCGCGCAGCACGTCGGCCAGGTCGTTCAGGTACAGCGTGGCCAGGTGCTTGGCCTTGTCGTGCAGGCCCAGGGCGCCAAAGGCCCAGCCCAGCGGGTCGCCGCCCTCGTCGTCCACATACACGTCCAGTGACGCGAAGCGCGGCCCTTCGGGCAGGTAGTGGCGGCCCGTGATGCGGTGCGCCAGGGTGCTGTCGCGCCCTTGCAGGAAGGCAATGGCGGGGCCGATGGTGGCGAGGTAGCGGTCCTGCTGCGCGGCAAAGGACTGCACGGCAGGGCTGCGCTGCTTGGCGGGCAAGGCTTGTACGCGCGCCGCCACATCCTGCAGGCCCTCGGGGGACAGCAGCCGCAGCACCAGCGCCAGCGCCAGGTCTTCCTGGAACGCCGTGATCCCCCGCGAGCGCAGAAAGCCCGTGAGGTAGGCGGTGGAGGGGTAAGGCGTGTTCAGCTGCGTCATCGGCGGGATGACGGAGAGCACGCGGCACGGGGAAGAGGCCATGGAATCTCGGGGGTGGTATGCCCCGATTATCCCGGGCCCCCGGTTCTGCGCGGGGGGTGTGGCTACTGCCGCTTGCGCGCGGCGGTTGCCGGGGTCAGCCGTGGGGGGCGGTTCCGCTGCGCGCCTGGGCCAATGCGTCCAGGGCCTGGCGGCGTGCGTGTTTGACCTGGTACATGGTCTGGTCGGCTGTGCGCAGGGCATCCTCTGCCCGGTGGTACTGGCCGGGCGCGATGGTGGTCACGCCCACGCTGGCGCCAGCGTAGTCCAGGGCCACGCCTGGCAGCACAAAGTGGCCCTGGGTGGCCTGGGTGATGCGCTGGCTGAGCATATCCTGCGCAGACTGCGCGGCGTCGCCCGCATGGGCGCTCAGGCTGATCACCACAAACTCGTCGCCGCCCAGGCGTGCGGCCAGGTCCTCGGCGCGCAGCACGCCCCTCAGGCGCTGCGCAATGGCCACCAGGAACTGATCGCCGACCGCGTGGCCGTGGGTGTCGTTGATCGCCTTGAATCCATCCAGGTCGATGAACGCGATCTGCACGCCCATCTTGCGCCGCAGCCCCTGCGCCAGCATGCGCTCCAGCGCCTCCATGAGTGCGCGGCGGTTGGGCAGCCCGGTGAGCGGGTCGGTGGCGGCGGCTGTGGCCAGCTGCTCGTTGGCGGACAGCAGTTTCTGGATCAGCCGTTCGCGCTCCACCTGCTGGCCGATGAGGTAGGCGAACAGCGTGAGGATGCGTTCGGCCTCGGGCGTGCGCGGGCGGGCATGGGTGCTGGCCGCACACAGCGTGCCGTACAGCGCGCCGTCGCCCATGCGCACAGGCTTGCTCACATAGGTGCGGATGCCCAGGTCGCGCGCGGCTCCCGAATCGCCCCAGCAGGCGGGCACATCGTCGGTGAAGGTGCGCCCCTCTTCCAGCGCGCGCTTGCACAGCGTGTCGTTCCACGGCACCACGAGTCCCTCGGGGATCTGCATGGCGCTGGTGTTGCGGGCGTACAGCACATGCTGCACCCCCCGGGCCTCGTCGATGGAGGTGAGGTAGGTGGACTCCAGCCCCGTCACCGCCTCCAGCATTTCCAGCAGCGGCCGCGTCAGCTCCTCGACGGAGCGGGCCACAGAGACGGATTCGGAGAGTTGCTCAAGAATTTCGCTCATACGCCGGAAATTATGGCCTGGGCCATGGTGCGCGCCGCAGGGCCGGGTTCAAAGACCGGGCGCGGGTGGGGCCAGGTAGTTGTTCTTGACGCGCACATAGTGCTCGGCCGAATACTTCAGGTAGGCGATCTCGGCCTCGGTGAGCGCGCGCTGGCGCACCGCAGGGCGGCCGATGTAGAGGTAGCCGCTTTCCAGCACCTTGCCGGGCGACACCAGGCTGCCCGCGCCCAGCATCACGCGGTCTTCGATCACCGCGTCGTCCATCACGATGGAGCCCATGCCGATGAGGCATTCGTTGCCGATGCGGCAGCCGTGCAGGATCACCGAATGGCCGATGGTGACGTAGTCGCCGATGACCAGCGGCGAGCCCTCGGGCTTGCTGGCGTTGCGGTGCGAGACATGGCCCATGGTGAGGTCCTGCACGTTGCTGCACATGCCCACGGTGATGCGGTTCACGTCGCCGCGCAGCACGGCGTTGCACCAGACCGAGCTGTCGCGGCCCAGGGTGACGTCGCCGATGACCTGGGCGGAATCGTGGACAAAAACGCCGGTGTCCAGTGTGGGTTGGGTATCGAGGTAGGGAGCGATGGGCATGGGGTGTGGGGCTCGGGGCCCAGGAAGAGAAAACGAGAGGGTTCGGCGAGTGCAGTGCTGCTGCCCGGGGCGCGGGCGGTGCAGTCAGCGCCGCCGGGCCGCGCGCTTGGCGGGGGCGGCTGTGGTGCCGGTGGCATCCATGGCGGGTCGCACGGCGTAGAACCCCAGAAACATGTCCACCGCATCGCCCAGCACCTGCTGCTGCTCGGCGGTGGTAAGGGGGGCTTGCCCCATGGCCAGCTGGGGCCAGAAGGCGAACGACTTGACCATGCCGTGCAGCTGGTGTGCGGCGTACTGCGGGTCTACGCCCGCGCGCAGGGCGCCGTCCTGCTGGGCGGCGCGGATCCAGCGCGGCAGGCCCTCTTCCTTTTCGGACAGGCGCGCCACCATGGCCTGGGCGCGCTCTGGCGTGTGCATCATCTCGGCGATGGCCACGCGCGAGAGGTCGATGAAGCTCGCGTCGTTCAGCAGCTCCATCTTCTGCTCCAGCACCGCCAGCAGCTGCGTGCGCAGCGGGCGGGCGGCGTCGTAGGCCACATCGGCCAGCGAATGGCTACGGTCCCACAGGTGGTCCAGGATGGCCTCGAACAGCTCGTCCTTGCTGGGAAAGTGGTTGTACACCGTGCGCTTGGACACATCTGCCGCAGCGGCCACGCGGTCCATGCTGGTGCCGCTGAAGCCATGCTCGCGGAACTCGGCAATGGCGGCCTGCACGATGGCGTCGCGCTTGCGGTCGGTCAGGCGGGTGGGGGGAGCGGTGGGGGCCTCGGTCATAGACAAAATTTTACACTGAGTAGTTTACTTTTCTGAAAAGTGAACTACACTGTGCAGTGTAATTTTCCAAGGGCATCTCCATGCTCCGAACCCTCGTCCTCCTCACTGTCCTGATCGCCATGGCCTACAGCATTCTTTCGTGCACCACCCTGCCGGCAAGCTCCTACGAGCAGTCGCCCCAGTACACCGAAGGCAAGTTCCGCAACGCCGCGCCGCGCCAGGCGCCAGGTTTTGCCAAGACCCTGGCCATCATGTGGCGCTTCATGACCGAGAAGCCTGCCGATGCCGTGCCTGCAGAGCCGCCCCAGGTGCTGCCGCTCACGCAGGCAGACCTGCTCAAGGCCCCCGACCTGAGCCTGTGGCGCCTGGGCCACTCGACCATGCTGCTCAAGCTGCAGGGCCAGTTCTGGCTGACCGACCCGGTGTTCTCCGAGCGCGCCTCGCCGTTTACCTTCATGGGCCCCAAGCGCTTCCACGCGCCGCCCATCGCCATCGACGAGCTGCCGCCCATCACCGGCGTGGTGCTGTCGCACGACCACTACGACCACCTGGACTACGACGCCATCCAGAAGCTCGCCCCCAAGGTGGCGCACTTCGTGACGCCGCTGGGCGTGGGCGACCGCCTCATTGGCTGGGGCGTGCCCGCTGCCAAGGTGCAGCAGTTCGACTGGTGGCAGGGCACCACCATCGCCGGTGTGAAGCTGGTGGCCACGCCCGCCCAGCATTTCTCGGGCCGCAGCCTGTCGGACGGCAACCGCACGCTGTGGGCATCGTGGGTGATCCAGTCCGGTGACACCCGCATTTTCTTCAGCGGCGACACGGGTTACTTCGACGGCTTCAAGGCCATTGGCGAACGCTTTGGCCCGTTCGACCTGACCCTGATCGAAACCGGCGCCTACGACGCCCAGTGGCCCGACGTGCACATGCAGCCCGAGGAAAGCCTGCAGGCCCACCTGGATGTGAAGGGCCGCCACCTGATGCCCATCCACAACGGCACCTTCGACCTGGCGCTGCACGCTTGGACCGACCCGTTCGACCGCATCACGGCCCTGGCTGATAAAGCCGGTGTGCCCCTGGTCGCTCCGGTGATGGGCGAGCGCCTGGACATCCGCCAGCCTGCGTTGTCGAAGCAATGGTGGAAGGGCACGCAGCCGCTGGCGCGCCCTGCGGTGATGACCGAGGGCAATGGCGTGGCCGCCCGCGTGCCTGCGCAGTCCTGAGGCACCAAGGCCTTTGCTTCAAAGGACTTGCTTCAAAGCCCTTGCGCCAGCCGCGCCACTACACGCGCGGCGCCCACGATCTCGGCCTCGCTGTAGCCCGCGTAGCCAAACAGCCACCCGCGCCGCTGTGATTGCATGGCGTAACGCGACAGCGGCGCCAGCATCACCCCGGCCGTGAGTGCCTTGCGGCTCAGGGTCTCGTCGTCACTGCCCGGCGCGGCCTCGTGCAGCAGGTGCATGCCCCGGTCGCTGGGGGTGATTTGCAGGGCACCATCGCTCGCGTCGGCCAGGGCATGGATCAGCACCTGCTGGCGCACCTGGTACAGCTCGCGCATCTGCCGCAGGTGGCGCAGCAGGTGGCCGTCGGCAATGAAGCGCGCGAGCACGGCCTGCGCATCGCCCGGTGCGTGCCGGTCGGTGATGGCGCGGGCCATGGCAAAGGCCTCCACCAGCGCGGGCGGCACCACCACAAAACCCAGGCGCAGGCCGGGGTGAAGGGTCTTGCTGAAGGTGCCCACATACAGCACCCGTTCCGAGCCCGGCAGGCTGCACAAGGCGGGCACCCGCTGGGCTGCACTGCCGTATTGGAATTCGCCGTCGTAGTCGTCCTCCACCACCCAGGCATCGTGTGCGCGCGCCCAGTGCAGCAGCGCCTGGCGCCGTGCCAGGCCCATGCCTACGCCGGTGGGGAACTGGTGCGTGGGCGTGACCACGGCCATGCGTGCACCGGGCCACAACGTGGCGCCTTCGGCGATGCACAGGCCCTGCGCATCCAGCGCCACGGGCCGCGCCAGGGCGCCATGGGCCAGCAGGCTGGCGCGGATGCCGGGGTAACCGGGGTCTTCCACCAGCACCTCGTCGCCCGCGTCCAGCAGCAGCCGCGCGATCAGGTCGATGCCCTGCTGCGAACCCGAGCACACCACCACCTGCGCCGCGTCGCAGCGGATGCCGCGCGAGGCCCACAACCACAGCGCAATGGCCTGGCGCAGGTCGGGGTCGCCCGCCGGGTCCAGGTACTGCGCGCGGGCACTGCGCTGGGCGGGGCTGGCCTGGCGCGCCAGGCGGTCCCACAGCGCAAACGGAAAGCTGTCCACCTCGGGCGCGCCGATGCGGAACGCGCGCGCCGCCACATGCGGCGGGCGCCAGCGCGCGGCTGTCTCGGCAATGAGCTGCCCGCGCCGCGACAGCCCGCGCGGCGGTGCGACCAGCCCTTGCAGGGGCGGTGTCCCTGCGGCCTGCGAGACATAGGTGCCGTCGCCCACACGCGCCTCCACATAGCCCTCGGCCTGCAGGCGCTGTACAGCCCACAGCACCGTGTTGCGCGCCACGCCCAAGCTGGCCGCCTGCTCGCGCGAGGGTGGCAGGCGCGTGCCCGCAGGCAGGCGGCCCTGCTCGATGGCGCCGCGCAGCTGCTCGTACACCTGCTGGCGCAGCAGACCGGTGGGGCCGCCGGGGGTATTGGCTCTGGCAACGGGCATGAATTGGTTCCTTTGATGGGGCTGTACCGCCATAAACTGAAGAACCATTGTAGAAAGACCTCCCACCATGGCCGAGCACCTCGCCACCATCATCTGGACCCGTGGCACCGACGATTTCCTGGACAAGCGCTACCACCGCGCCCACCGCTGGCAGTTCGATGGCGGGGCCACCGTGGCCGCGTCGTCGTCGCCCCATGTGGTGCCGTTGCCGTATTCCGACGCGGCGGCGGTGGACCCCGAAGAAGCCTATGTCGCGGCGCTGTCGAGCTGCCACATGCTGTGGTTCATGGACTTCGCCAGCCGCGCGGGCTATCGGCTCAACCGCTACACCGACGCGGCCGTGGGCACCATGGCCAAGAACGCAGAGGGCCAGCTGGTCGTCACCCACGTGCAGTTGCGCCCCGTCACATGCTTTGACGCGGCCCACGCGCCCAGCGCTGCCCAGCTGGACGACCTGCACCACCGCGCGCACGCGTCGTGTTTTCTGGCCAACTCGGTCAAGACGCAGATCGACTGTGCGCCCGTGCTCGAAGTGGAAGGCGCCTGACCATGGCCAACCCCAACCGGCAATTCCAAGTCACCGAACCGGCCACCCTGCACGCGCTGGTGCAGGCGCAGCCCCTGGCCACGCTGGTGATCGCGCACGCCGGTGCGCAACACGTCAACCACATCCCGCTGTACCTGGACCCCGCGCGCGGCCCCCACGG
The DNA here is from genome assembly GCF_002245625.1 of Acidovorax kalamii. Taxonomy (GTDB): domain Bacteria; phylum Pseudomonadota; class Gammaproteobacteria; order Burkholderiales; family Burkholderiaceae_C; genus Acidovorax; species Acidovorax kalamii. Next base: position 191,113 of record NZ_NOIG01000008.1, on the reverse strand, counting down.
CACCCTGGTTGGCCATGTGGCCCGCGCCAATGGTGTGTGGCCGCTGCTGCCGCAAACGGCGGTGGCGGTGTTCCACGGCCCGCAGGCCTATGTGTCGCCCAGCTGGTATCCGTCCAAGGCCATCGACGGCAAGCAGGTGCCTACCTGGAACTACGCCGCCGTGCACGCCCACGGCACCTTGAGCGCGGTGGACGACCCGGTGCGCCTGCGCGCCATTCTGCACACGCTCAGCGAGCGGCACGAAGCCCACCGCCCCGACCCCTGGCGCATTGACGACGCGCCGCCCGACTACATCGACAAGCTGCTGCGCGCCATCGTGGGCATCGAGCTCGCAGTGGAGCGCTGGGAGGGCATCTGGAAGGTGAGCCAGAACCGCACCGACACCGACCGCGCCGGTGTGGTGCAGGGCCTGATGGCCGAGGGCACCCCTGCCGCCAAGGGCATGGCGGCGCTGGTGCAGGGTGGGCTGACGGCCTAGCTGGTTGGCAGGGATTGATTGCTATCAAATATGTAGCTTGTTGCGCATGATGGACGCGCGCAAGCGGCCTATTTTGTTCAAAACTCTCCCGCCGCTGTCCCTCAGCCCTCCAGCATCTCCACCCGCAGTGCCGCCACGGGCCCGGCCACGGCGGGGTGTGCGGCCAGCGCGTGCACGGCCAGGTCCACGGTGCTTTGCGTCACCGCGTCCGTCAGCACCAGCACCTGCGGGCCCATGCCGTTGGGCGCGGCTTTTTCGCAGGCCAGCTCCACACGCAGCACCGGCACCTGCTGCGCCGCCAGCCAGGCGCCCACGGCCTCGATCTGCTGGGCCTGGTGCACGGGCACACGCAGGTAGTGGCGCGTGTGCACGGCGGCGCGCGGCAACACGGCCAAGTTGTCGTTGACCGCGTCAGCGTGAAATCCCAGGTGCGGCACCCGCTGCGCGGCGTGGGTGCCCTGCAGCCGTGCCACATCCACCAGGTCGGCAATCACGGCCGACGCGGTCTGCTCCGACCCCGCCCCCGCGCCGTAGTACATCGTCACGCCCGAGGCATCGCCCTTGACCATCACGGCGTTCATGGACCCGTTCACATGCGCCAGCAAATGCGTGGCGGGCACCAGCGCGGGCTGCACGCGCAGCTCCACCCCTTCGGCGTCACCGTCCTGTCGCCGCTTGGCCACGCCCAGCAGCTTGATGCGATAGCCCAGCTGCTCGGCGCAGGTCACGTCCAGACCCTGCAGCGCAGTGATGCCCTCCACCTGCGCATCGGCAAACCGCACCGGCATGCCAAACGCATTGGCCGCCAGCAGCGAGATCTTGTGGGCCGCGTCCAGGCCCTCGATGTCAAACGTCGGGTCGGCCTCGGCATAGCCCAGCGCCTGGGCCTGGGCCAAGGCCTCGGCAAAGCCCACGCCTTCATCGCGCATCTTGCTCAGGATGAAGTTGGTGGTGCCGTTGATGATGCCTGCCACCCACTCGATGCGGTTGGCCGTGAGGCCCTCGCGCAGCGCCTTCACGATGGGGATGCTCACTGCCACCGCGCCTTCGTACGCCACGGCCACGCCGTGCTGGCGCGCGGCGGCAAAGATCTCATTGCCGTGCTCGGCCAGCAGCGCCTTGTTGGCGGTGACCACATGCTTGCCCGCACGGATGGCGGCCAGCACCCAGTCGCGTGCGGGGCCGGTGCCGCCTGCGGCCTCCACCAGCACATCCACGTCGGGGTGCGTGGCGACCTGCATCGGGTCGTTGGTCAGGGCCACATCCTTGCCCACCACGCTCATGGCGCGGGCCAGGCTGCGGGCGCAGACTACCACCATCTTGATGCCCCGCCCTGCGCGGCCTGCAATCAGCGCCTGGTTGCGCGTCAGCACGCGGAAGGTGCCTGCGCCCACGGTGCCAATGCCAATCATGCCCACGCGCAGAGGGCGCATGGCCGTGGCGGACGACGGCAACGATGGGGCTTCGAGGGACTGGACGGGATCGCGGTACATGGACTTCTCCGGCTAACGAACAAACAAAAAAACCCAGCTGCCAGAGCTGGGTTTCGTGCATTCGTCTTGGGGGAGAAGAGAGCGATCACCAGGTGGCTGCCGAAACGGCCACCTGCGCGTGCTCAGGTGGCCGCGGTGGTAATGGTGGTAATCATTCGTGCACCCAGTGCCCGCTGTTCACCATTGGCCCGCGTGAGTGCGGGCGGCATCATGCCCATGCCTTGGAAGGCAGCGGCGCGTGCGGTGGTGATAGGGAGGGAGGTGAACGACATGAAGGGCGCAGTGTACCGGATGCAGGCCGGGGCCTGTCAACCCGCCTTTACGCGCCTTTGTTGACCCGTGGCGTAACGGCCTCACCGGGCCTGGGTGGCCGCCACCCGCACCATGCGGATCGCATCGAACGGGCAGCGCACCGCGCACAGCGCACACCCGGTACAGCCCGGCGCGTCGTGCAGGGTGGAGCACTTGGGGCCCCAGGGCCCCGCGCCCAACACCTGTAGCGACAGCACATGCGGCGGGCACACCGCAATGCACCAGCCGCAGCCGGTGCAGCGCTGGGGGTCGATGGTGGGCAGGGCCTTGGGGGTGGTGGTCATGGGGTGCGGTGGTGCTGTCAGTGTGCCCCTGGAGCGGGCTCCCCACAAGGAGCGCGCTACAGTGCCCCCATGAACGCAGAACCCCACGCCACCATCACCAGCCATCTGTTGATCACCGGCCATGTGCAGGGCGTGGGCTACCGCTGGTCCATGGCGCAGGCCGCCAATCGACTGGGCGTGACGGGCTGGGTGCGCAACCGCCAGGATGGCCGCGTGGAGGCCTGCGCCTGGGGCCCGGAACCCGCCGTGCGGGCCCTCATCGACTGGGCACACCAGGGACCTGACCACGCGCGCGTGGACCGCGTGGTGGTAGGCAATGTGCCTGATGGCGGCGAGGCGCCGCAGGGCTTCACTCAGCGCGAGACGGTGTAGCGCCCAGCTGCCTGAGCAACTCCATCGCCCCTGCCGGCGCCCGCTCTTTGGCGCCGTTGATGAAGTACACAAACACATCGCGCGGCCGCTCGCCGCTGGTCCAGGTGCGCACGCCATGCGCCCATTGCGCAATCGCCTCGGGCGTGTAGCCCGTGGGCACATCGGCCTGGCTGCGCATCAGCCGCAGGTAGGCAAAGTCGGCCTCTGCATCCGCGATGGCGGGAAATTGGTCGGAGTCGGTGTACACAGGCACGCAGCCATAGCGGCGCGCCAGCGCCACAAACGCTGGCGTCGCAAAACTCGGGTGGCGCACATCCAGCGCGTGGTGCAGCTGCAGGTCACCCACCTGCTGCGGCAGCAGGGCCAGAAAGGCCTCGAAGTCGCCCGGCTCAAACGCCTTGGTCGGCATGAACTGCCACACGATGGGCCCGAGCTTGTCCTTCAGTTCCGAGATGCCACTGTCGACAAACCGTGCGATCGAATCGCCCGCCTCGGCCAGCACGCGCCGGTGCGTGGCAAAGCGGTTGGCCTTGAGTGAGAACACAAAGCCTTCGGGCGTTTCATCGCGCCACTTGGCAAAGGTGAGTGGTTTGAAGGTGCTGTAGTAGGTGCCGTTGACCTCGATCGCCGTGAGTTGTCGGCTGGCGTATTGCAGCTCCTTGCTGTGCGCCAGCCCTGCGGGGTAGAAGTTGTTGCGCCAAGGCTCGAAGGTCCAGCCGCCAATGCCAACGCAGATGCGTGGGTTGCTGTCGCTGGGCTCGCGGTTGCTGGCAGAGATGTCCACGGTGTTGTCCTTCAGGAGTCCACGGAGCGGTCACTGTAGCAGCGGCGTGCCTGGCAGCTCCACCCGCGCCTCCAGTCCCTGCGCGCCGTCCGCGCGTGGCCCCAGCGCCAGCCGCCCGCCCAGGGCCTGGGCCAGCTCGTTCGCAATCGCCAGGCCCAGGCCGGTGCCGCCCGTGCCCCGGTTGCGCGAATCCTCCAGCCGCACGTAGGGCTGCAGCACGGCCGACAGCGCTGCGGGCGGGATGCCCGGGCCGTGGTCCAGCACACGCACCAGCCACTGGCCCGGCGCGCCCGCCTCCAGCGTCAGCTCGGCGGCGCCTGCAAACTTGAGCGCGTTGTCCACCAGGTTGCACAGCAGGCGGCGCAGCGCCTGCGGGCGGGTGTCGCAGATCACGTCCACGGCGTGCAGCAGCTGCACCGGCAGGCCCGCATCGGCGTAGTCGCACGCAATGCTCTCCACCAGCGCGCGCAGATCCACACGCTGCGGGGGCTCGCGCACGGCCTGGGATGAGCGTGCGTAGGCAATGCCCTCCTCCACCAGCGACTGCATCTCGGCCAGATCGGCGTGCAGCTTGCCCTGCAGCACGGGGTCGTCCAGCAGGTCGGCGCGCAGGCGCAGCCGGGTGATGGGGGTCTGCAGGTCGTGCGAGACGGCGGCCAGGATCTGCATGCGCTCTTGCAGGTGCGCCTGAATGCGCTGCTGCATATGGTTGAAGGCAACGGCGGCGCGCACCACTTCGCGCGGGCCGTCTTCAACCAGCGGCACGGTGGGGCGGTCGGCGCCGAGCGCATCGGCCGCATCGGCCAGCGTGTTCAGGGGCCGCGTGGCTGCACGCACGGCCCAGGCGCACAGGCCCACCAGCAGCGCCAGCTGCAGCGCCAGCGCGCCCAGCACCCAGGGCGATATCTGCAGCCGGGGCTCGTCCATGTCCACGGCCAGGGGCGTACCGTCGGCTAGGCGCAGTTGCAGCCGCAGCTCGATGCCCGGCACATGGGGGTCGATCACCTGCACCGGGCGGTCAGTGGGCAGTGTGGCCGCCACAGCGCTGGCAACGAGGCGGGCCAGCTGGGACGGGTCGGCAGGTGCGTCCAGGGGTTCGGCCAGTGCAAAGCGGTAGTTGCGGCGCGCCAGCCGGTCCACCCACTGTGCGCGCTCGGTGGCAGGCAGGCGTTCCAGCATGGCGACCGAGCTGGCCACGTCGCTGGCGAAATACGACACCATGGCCCGCCGCATGGTCATGCTGCGCTCGGTGAACGCCAGCACAAACGTCAGCGCATGCGCCAACGCCAGGCCCAGCGCCAGCACCAGCAGAATGCGCCCGAACAGCGAGCGCGGCCACCCGCGCAGCGTCATGGCGCAGTCTCCTGGGGCGCTGGTGCAGCGTGCACGTCGGCGCAGAACACATAGCCCTCGTTGCGCACGGTCTTGATGTAGCGCGAGCCGCGCGCACCATCGCCCAGCCGCTGGCGCACACGGCTCACCAGCAGGTCGATGGAGCGGTCGAACACATCGGCATCGCGCCCCTGCGTGAGCTGCAGCAACTGGTCGCGCGTGAGGATGCGCTGCGGGTGGTCCAGCAGCACGCGCAGCAGACGGTATTCGGCGCCCGACAGTGCCACCACTGCGCCCGTAGCATCGAGCAGGTGGCGTGCGGTGGTGTCCAGCCGCCAGTCGCCAAACGCAAGCTGGCGCGCGGGTTCGGCCTTGGCCAGATTGGGCGGCAGCATGCGCGTGCGCCGCAGCACGGCGTGGATGCGTGCCAGCAGCTCGCGCGCGGCGAAGGGTTTGGTCAGGTAGTCGTCCGCACCCAGCTCCAGGCCCAGGATGCGGTCCGCTTCGTCGCTGCGTGCGGTGAGCATGATGATGGGCAGTGGCGGCGCGCCAGGGCTGCGCAGCTCGCGGCACAGTGCGATGCCGTCGGTGCCTGGCAGCATCAGGTCCAGCACCAGCAGGTCGATGCGCTGCGTGGCCAGCACCTCGCGCATTTGCCGCCCGTCGGCGGCCACACTCACCTGCAGGCCCTGGCGCTGCAGGTACTCGGCAGCCAGTTCGCGGATGCCGGCGTCGTCATCGACGATCAGGATGTGGTCGGGAGCGGGCGTCGTCATGGCGGCCATTGTCCGGGCTTTGGTGGTGCAGCGGTATGGGCTGGGTGGGCAGATATGTATCTCAACTTGTCTGCCCGGTGCATCGACAAGCGCGCATACCAAAAGCCCCTGGTCAGACAAATCGCCGATACCTGCGCTGGCTTCAATGTGGTCTTCCTGAACATCACGAGGACCTTGCCATGAAACCATCCATCGCCGTGGCCGCCTTGCTGGCCCTGGGCCTGGCGCACGCCGCCAGCGCGCAAGAGGCCACCAAGGCGCGGCCCACCGCTGCCGCACAACCCACATCCCAACCCACCTCTGAGCCTGCATCCCCGTCTAAGGCTCCGCTGGGCCGCTGGATCACCGAAAGCGGCAACCTGGAGGTGAACATCGCCCCGTGCAACGCTGGCGGGGGCAACACCCTGTGTGGCAAGGTGGTGCGTGTGCTGGCCAACCGCTCCATGAGCGCGCCGGGCACCGACATGGCGGCAGCCGACGCGCGGCCTGCACTGGGCATGACGCTGCTGTCGGGCCTGCGCGCAGCCGAAGGCGGCAACAGCGAATACCAGGGCGAGATCTACAACCGCGAGAACGCCAAGACCTACCGCGCCCACCTCACCCCGGCCGAGCCCGACCAGTTGCTGGTGCGCGCCTACGTGGGCATCCCGCTGTTTGGTAAGACACAGGTGTGGCGCCGCCCGGCCGCCGAGCACGGGGGCGCGCAATGACGATGGCCATCTCCACCACCTCACCCTGGCTGGCCGTGGCCGCCGGCATGCTCACCGTGGGCGCGCCCTGCGTGCTGCCCATGCTGCCGGTGGTGCTGGGTGCGTCGGTGGGCGGCGGTGGTGCTGCGCAGCGCACACGCCCGCTGTTCATCGCGTTGGGTTTTGCGCTGTCGTTCGCTGCGGTGGCGCTGCTGTTCAGCAGCTTCACGCAGGTGCTCGGTGTGTCGCAAGAAGGCCTGCGCCGGTTTGCCGCCGTGATGCTGCTGGCGTTTGGCGTGCTCACGGTGTGGCCCCGGCCGTTCCAGTGGCTCAGCCAATATGCGGGCGGCGTGCTCAGCCGCCTGGTCAGCCTGGGCATGGGCAGCGGGGGCGGTAACTGGGGCGGGCTGCTGCTGGGCCTGAGCCTGGGCGCGGTCTGGACACCCTGTGCCGGGCCTGTGCTCGCCTCCATCCTCACCCTCATCGCCACCGAGCCACCGGGGGTGGGCACCGCCGTACTGCTGCTCGCGTATTCCACCGGCGCAGCACTGCCCATGCTGGCCATTGCCTACGGCGGCCAGGCTGCTGCCACCCACGTGCGCCGCATTGCGCGCCACGCACACCGCGTGCAGCAGGTGTTTGGCGTGGTGGTCATCGCCATTGCGCTGGCCATGTTGTGGGAGGTGGACGGGCAGATCACCGCCTGGCTCACGCAGTTCTATCCCTCGGGCTGGGGCGGCCTGTAGCCCATCACCCCCATCGCCCCGTCTTCGATTGCAAGGAGTTTTCACCATGGCATCGCACCCCTCTTCATTCCTTTTTGCTGAGCGCCGCGCGTTTCTGGCGTCGCTGGCCGCAGTATGGGCGGCGCCTGGCCTGGCCAGCGCCACGGGTCCCACCAGCCCCGCCGCTGCATTGCCCGACTTTGGCGCTGCGCCCGAGTTCACCGGCATTGAGCGCTGGCTCAACTCCGAACCGCTGAGCCTGGCCCAGCTGCGCGGCCGTGTGGTGCTGGTGGACTTCTGGACGTACGCCTGCATCAACTGCATCCGCACCCTGCCCCATGTGAACCGCTGGGCCGAACGGTACACCCCCCAGGGCCTCACGGTGGTGGGCGTGCACACGCCCGAGTTTCCGTTCGAGCGCTCGGCCAGCAACGTCGAGGCGGCCATGCGCCGCTATGGCGTGAAGCACCCCGTGGCACAGGACAACCGCTACGGCACCTGGAAGGCCTACAGCAACCAGTACTGGCCTGCCACCTACCTCATCGATGCGCAGGGCCGCATTCGCTACAAGCACTTTGGCGAAGGCGAGTACGAGCGCACCGAGAGCGTGATCCGCACGCTGCTGGCGGCCAGGGGCTGAGCCGCCCGATGGATTCCGTCTGCTTGTTTGTTCTTCCGTCTCCCACAATTTTTTTGACAGAGGTCTTCTCACCATGCGCCCCTTTCCTCGCCACCTGACCCACTCGTTTTCTGCCTTCGCCCTGGCCTGCACTCTGCTGGGTGTGGCCCCGGCCAGCCAGGCCCAGGCCCCTCAGCTGCCGCCGCCAGACGCCACCAACCCCGTGACCCTGCAGCTGATGCAGGGCTTCCCTCCGGCACCCGACAAGATCGTACGGCTGGCCAACATCCTCAAATACCCCAACGTGCGCTGGGCCGCGCAGCACCTCCGCGAACTGGGGCCCACAGCCACCATCTGGCGCGGTGCGGCAGCGCCCAGCGCACTGCCCGCTGCGCCGCGTGCCCTGCCCGACACCCTGGCGTTTGCCGACGACAAGGGTGCGCCCACCACGTTGGCCGACTGGCAGAAATCCACCTACACCGACGCCCTGCTGGTGCTGCACCGGGGCCGCGTGGTGTACGAGCGTTATCACATCGGCATGCAGCCCCAGCAGCCGCATGTGCTGTGGTCCATGAGCAAGTCGCTGGTGGGCCTGCTGGTGACCGAACTCATCCAGGAAGGCGCCATTGACGCCAGCGCACTCATCCCGCGCTACCTGCCCGAGCTGGCCACCAGCGCCTGGGCCGATGCCACCGTGCAGCAGGCGCTGGACATGACCACCGGCGTGAAATACGCCGAGAACTTTGCCGACCCCACCTCGGGCGTGTTCCAGTACCTGGCCGCTGCCGGCCTGCAGCCCGCGCCCCCCGGCATCACCGTGGCCAAGAGCATGGTCGAGCACCTGCCCACCGTGCAGAAGGAAGGCGAGCACGGCACCGCGTTTGCCTATAAATCAGTGGACACGGAAGTTCTGGGCTGGCTGCTGCAGCGCGTCACCGGCAAGAGCTACGCCACGCTGTTGTCCGAGCGCATCTGGTCCAAGCTGGGCGCGCAGGAGGACGCGTATGTGTTTGCCGACGCCAACGGCGGCCAGTCCACCAGCGTGGGCGTGAACGCTACCCTGCGCGACCTGGGTCGCCTGGGCGAGATGCTGCGCTCCAACGGCCGCTTCAACGGGCAGCAGATCGTCTCGCCCGCCACCATTGCCGAGCTGCGCAAGGGCGCCGACCCCGCCAAGTTCAGCAAGGCCCCCGGCACCGCCATGCGCGCGGGCTACTCGTACCACAACCAGTGGTGGATTCCCCACGATGCCGATGGCAGCTTCGAAGCCAAGGGCCTGATGGGCCAGCACATCCACATCAACCCGGCGGCCGAGCTGGTGGTGGTGAAGCTCTCCACCCACCCCGTGCCCAACACCGCCTTCACCCACGCGCTGGACCGGCAAGCCTTTGCCGCACTGGCCAAGGCCGTGCGCTGAGCCTGCCCGCACGTAGTTGCTCCACCCTCATCGAGGACCGTTTCACCATGTCCCCCCAACCCTGGCTGGCCAGCTACGGCGCCATCCCTGCCCACATCGATCCCGACAGCCATCCCAGCATCGTGCACCTGCTGTGTGCCGCCATGCAGCGCTACGCGCACCGGCCAGCATTCACCTGCCTGGGCCAGACGCTGACCTATGCGCATGTAGACCAGCAATCCCGCGCGTTTGCGGCCTACCTGCAGAACGTGCTGAGCGTGCGCAAGGGCGACCGCATTGCCGTGATGTGCCCGAACCTGATGGCGTTTCCCATCGCCATGCTCGGCATTGCGCGCGCGGGCTGTGTGCAGGTCAATGTGAACCCCCTGTACACCCCGCGCGAGCTGGAGTACCAGCTCCAGGACGCAGGAGCGAGGGTGATGGTGATCTATGTAGGGTCTACTGCGACCCTGGCCGCCATCCAGGACCGGGTAGAGCTGCACAGCATCATCACCGTGGCGCCCGGCGACGGCACCGCAGCCGACCTGCCCGGGCCGCCGGTGGATGCCCACCTGCACACCACCACCTCGTTTGCGCGCGCCCTGGCCGAAGGCGCCACCCTGCCCTTTGCGCCGCCCGTGCTGGAGGGAAGCGACCTGCTGTTCCTGCAGTACACCGGGGGCACCACAGGCCTGTCCAAGGGCGCCATGCTCACGCACCGCAACCTGGTGGCCAACGTGGAGCAGTTCAAGGCCTTCGTGCCCGATGCCCTGCGCCCCGCGCAAGAGGTCATCGTCACGGCCATTCCGCTGTATCACATCTTCGCGCTGATGGTGAACCTGATCAGCTACTTTGCGGTGGGTGCGCGCAACTGGCTGGTGCCCAACCCGCGTGACCTGGACGGGTTGATCGACATGCTGAACGCCGCACGCCCCAGCGTGTTCATGGGCGTCAACACGCTGTACGCCGGGCTGGCGGCGCACCCCGGCACGCAGGGCGTGGATTTCTCCAACCTGCGGCTGGCGGGCGGCGGTGGCGCCGCCATCCTGCCCTCGGTATCCGCCCGCTGGCAGGCCATCACCGGCCAGTTCATCCGCGAAGGCTACGGCCTGAGCGAGACCAGCCCTGTGGTGGCCTTCAACCCCGCATCGGTCACTGCCTTCAGCGGTAGCACCGGCCTGCCCCTGCCTTCCACCGACGTTCTGCTGCTGGACGACCAGGGCCACCCCGTGCCCCTGGGCCAGCCCGGCGAGGTCTGCGTGAAAGGCCCCCAGGTCATGGGCGGCTACTGGCAGCAGCCCGAGGCCAACGCCGCCGCCTTCACGCCCGACGGCTACTTCCGCACCGGCGACATCGGCCAGCTGGACGAGCGCGGCTTCCTCAAGATCGTGGACCGCAAGAAGGACATGGTCATCGTCTCGGGCTTCAACGTCTTTCCCAACGAAGTCGAAGCCGTGGCCACCGCCTGCCCCGGCGTGCTGGAGTGCGCCTGCATCGGCGTGCCGGACGAGAAAACGGGCGAGGCGCTGCGGCTGTATGTGGTGCGCGCGGCGGGCACTGCGCCACCGGTGGATGCAGACCACATCGCAGCCCATTGCCGCGCAGCGCTCACTGCCTACAAGGTGCCCCGGCAGATCGTGTTTGTGGAGGCCCTGCCCAAGTCCAGCGTCGGCAAGATCCTGCGCCGCGAGCTGCGCGACATGGCGTGAGCGCGGGGGCACAGTTTCAGACAGCGGTGGGCTTGCGCAGATGAGAGTTGCGAGACACCTCAGCGCGTGTCTGTAGTCAGCCCCGCCGCTGCAAATCCCGCGCCCCATAGGCGCAGTAGCCCGGCTTGGGGCTCTTCTTCTGCGGGTGCAGGCGGCAGGTTTCCGGCCGCTTGTCATACACCGTGCACAGCCGCGTTGTGGGGTCGAGAAAGTTGCAGTCCCCACTGGCCCGCCGCGCCATCGTGAAGATGGCGTTCTTGTGGTTGAAGTGGTCGATCAACCGCGCCTTCTGCAGCCGCTTGGCAATGTGGCGGATTTCTTCATGCTCGGCCTCGAACGGGTCCACCAGCTCCAGCCGCACCAGGTCCGAGAGCTGCACCTCCAGCGGCATCGTGCAGCAGTTGGCCGCGCAGGTGTCGCACAGGTCTGCGCGGTAGCGGGTCCAGGTGTCCAGGCGGTCTACGTCAACGATGGAGATGGGGGAGCGCATGGGGGTGAGGCAAATGGCGTGCGGCGTGCGGTAGGACTAAGAAAAGCTAGCGCGATATGTGACAGGGTCCAGGTCACAGTGCTGATCCAGTGCGCCCTTCAAAGAGAACAACTTTGGAGTCTGCCGAAATTCAAACAGGCGGCATAGGGTGAAGTCAGTACCCGCGTTTCGGGAGAAATGCAATTCATTCTTGGATATGAAAAACGGTGTGTCCTTGCCAAACGCAGTGGTTTTCACTTCAATGAATCGCTCGCGACCATTCGCATCGAAAGACAGGATGTCGTAGCCAAGGCCATCCCCCTTTGTTTGCGAGACATGCTCCACCCGTTCAGCCAAATCGCGCTTGCCGATATGCGCCAGTCTCCATTGCTCGTACCGAAAAACGAACTCTTCGCCAGCTTGACCTAACGAGCGATTGCGGGACTCGATCGCAAGGTAGTCCCGTTTGACGGGTGGGTTGCCGTAGTGTGGACTTGTCTCGCCGACACGATGTTGCTTTAGCGGCGCTTCGGTTTCAACTCTGGAGAAATCGACAATCTCTGGGGGTATTGCGGGCAAGTGCGCAGCCGCAAGCGCTAGTGAATCCAGGACAGTGGACTGGTCAACTTGTAGCTCCACTACTTCACGCAGCAGACGTTGGTAGTTGGCTCGTGGTTGATATCCGCGCAGATACGGGCAACCCAGATGGATCAGCACTGCGCTGATATTGCAGTGCTTGAATTCAACAGAACCTTCGGAGCGGCCATTGAGCTTTTCAAGCAAGACGCGACGGTGCGCAGCCTTGCTGTAGGTCTGACCAGCCAGTTCAAGACTGAGCATCTTGAGGTAGTCGGCAACAACCACCTCAACCTCGGCCCGAGACCAGTCCATGGCTGGTTTAACCAAGTTGGCTAGCTACATCAAACGTCAATATTTCCCGCCCGCAGCGCATTCGTCTCAATGAAATCCCGGCGCGGCTCCACCTCATCCCCCATCAGCATCGTGAACACGCGGTCCGCCTCGATCGCATCGTCGATCTGCACGCGCAGCAGGCGGCGCACATTGGGGTCCATCGTTGTTTCCCAGAGCTGCTCGGGGTTCATTTCGCCCAGGCCCTTGTAGCGCTGGCGGCTGGTGGTGCGTTCGGCTTCGCTGATGAGCCACTTCATGGCCTGGCGGAAGTCGCCCACCTTTTCTTCCTTCTGCTTGTCGCCTTCACCGCGCAGGGCCTTGGCGCCCTCGCCCAGCAGGCCACGGAAGGTGTCGGCGGCTTCGGCCAGGGCGGCGTAGTCGGCGCCGTGCACAAAGTCTTGCGTGATGACGCTGCTCTTGACGTTGCCGTGGTGGCGGCGGCTGATGCGCAGGATGGGTTTGTCGGTGCGGGCGTCGAACTCACCCGCCACTTCGGCGGGGGTGCCGGTGGTGTTCAGCTCGCGCAGCTTGATCTGCAGGGCCACGGCGCTGGCTTCGGCCTCGGCCACGGTGTCGAGCTTCAGGCTCACGCCGTCGGCCACGGCGCGCAGGGCCTCCTGGTCCATGAAGTTGGACAGGCGGTGGATCACGCTCTCGGCCACCTGGTGCTTGCGCGCCAGTTCGGCCAGGGTGTCGCCTGTCAGCACCTGTGGGTTGGCGCCGCCGGTGCTCACGCTCGCGTGGTTCAGCGCAATGCGCAGCAGGAAGCCGTCAAGCGCGGGGCCGTCCTTCAAATACAGCTCTTCCTTGCCCGCCTTCACCTTGTACAGCGGCGGCTGGGCGATGTAGATGTGGCCGCGCTCGACCAGCTCGGGCATCTGGCGGTAGAAGAAGGTGAGCAGCAGGGTGCGGATGTGGGCGCCGTCCACGTCGGCGTCGGTCATGATGATGATGCGGTGGTAGCGCAGCTTTGCCACGTCGAAGTCGTCGCCTCCGGTGGTGCCGCCCGCCTTGCCGATGCCGGTGCCCAGGGCCGTGATCAGCGTGAGGATTTCGTTGCTGGTCAGCAGCTTTTCGTAGCGGGCTTTTTCCACGTTCAGGATCTTGCCGCGCAGGGGCAGGATGGCCTGGAATTTGCGGTCGCGGCCCTGCTTGGCAGAGCCTCCGGCGGAGTCACCCTCCACGATGTAGATCTCGCACATCGCGGGGTCTTTTTCCTGGCAGTCGGCCAGCTTGCCGGGCAGGCCCATGCCGTCGAGCACGCCCTTGCGGCGCGTCATTTCGCGGGCCTTGCGGGCGGCTTCGCGGGCGCGGGCGGCCTCGACGATCTTGCCGCAGATGATCTTGGCGTCGTTGGGCTTTTCCTGCAGGTAGTCGGTGAGCAGCTTGCCCACGATGTCTTCCACCGGCGCGCGCACTTCGCTCGAGACCAGCTTGTCCTTGGTCTGGCTGCTGAACTTGGGCTCGGGCACCTTCACGCTCAGCACGCAGCACAGGCCTTCGCGCATGTCGTCGCCAGTGACTTCGACCTTGGCCTTCTTGGCCAGCTCGTTTTCTTCGATGTACTTGTTGATGACGCGGGTCATCGCGGCGCGCAGGCCGGTCAGGTGGGTGCCGCCGTCACGCTGGGGAATGTTGTTGGTGAAGCACAGCACTTGCTCGGTGTACGCGCTGTTCCACTGCATGGCGACTTCGACGCCGATGTGCGTGCCGGGGATGCCGCCATACGTCTCGGCCGGGCGTTCACCGGCTGCGTAGAACGAGGTGGGGTGCAGGACGGTCTTGCCCTTGTTGATGAACTCCACAAAGCCGCGTACACCGCCAGCGCCCGAGAAGTCGTCTTCTTTGCCGCTGCGCTCGTCCTTGAGGCGAATGCGCACGCCGTTGTTCAAAAACGAGAGTTCGCGCAGGCGCTTGGCCAGGATCTCGTAGTGGAAGTCGTTGTTTTCTTTGAAGATCTCGGTGTCGGGCAAAAAGTGCACTTCGGTGCCGCGCTTTTCGGTCTCGCCGGTCACCTTCATGGGGCTGACTTCAAAGCCGTCCACGGTGGACAGCAGGCGGTCTTGCACAAAGCCGCGTGCGAATTCGATCTGGTGCACCTTGCCTTCGCGGCGCACGGTCAGGCGCAGCCATTTGCTGAGCGCGTTCACGCAGCTCACGCCCACGCCGTGCAGGCCGCCGGACACCTTGTAGCTGTTCTGGTTGAACTTGCCGCCCGCGTGCAGCTCGGTCAGGGCAATTTCGGCGGCACTGCGCTTGGGCTCGTGCTTGTCGTCCATCTTCACGCCGGTGGGGATGCCACGGCCGTTGTCGGTGACGCTGATGGAGTTGTCGGTGTGAATGGTGACGACGATGTCGTCGCAGTGGCCGGCCAGTGCTTCGTCGATGGAGTTGTCCACCACCTCGAACACCAGGTGGTGCAGGCCGGTGCCGTCACTCGTGTCGCCGATGTACATGCCGGGGCGCTTGCGCACGGCCTCCAGGCCTTCGAGGATGGTGATGGCGCCTTCGCCATAGCTTTCGCTCGCACCGGCCTGGTTGGTGTCGATCTTGTTGGGAACAGGCTCACCCGTGCCGGTAGGTTCTTGCTCGGGCAGGTTGTTATCAGCGGTCATGGTGGGCCTTGGGGTCCGTGGAAACCGGTGGGTTTCCAATAGTTTCAATGGTCAAATTGGGCTCTACCGCCTATCCAGTAAGCGCTAGTAGCTATCAATACGATAGTAAACAGGGTTCGGCTGCGTGGCTGTGCGGCAGGTGGGAGGGGCGCCTCAGATGCGCATGGGCATCACCACATACTTGAAGCTGTCGTTGTCGGGGATGGTCATCAGCGCAGAGCTGTTGCCGTCCGACAGTTCCACCTTCACCATGTCCTGGCCCATGTTGGCCAGTGCGTCGATGAGGTAGGTCACGTTGAAGCCGATCTCGATGGTGTCGCCACCGTAGTCGATATCGAGTTCGTCCACAGCCTCTTCCTGCTCGGCGTTGTTGGACGCCACGCGCAGGGTGCCGGGCTCCAGGTTCAGGCGCACGCCCTTGAACTTGTCGCTGGTCATGATGGCGGTGCGCTGCAGGCTGGCCAGCAGCGGCGCACGGCCCAGGGTAATGCTGTTCTTGTGGTTCTTGGGGATCACGCGGTTGTAGTCGGGGAACTTGCCCTCGACCAGCTTGGTGACGAACTCCATGCCGCCAAAGGTGAACTTCGCCTGGTTGTTGGCAAACTGCATCTCGATGTGCGGCTGGTTTTCGCCGCCCGCGTCACTCAGCAGGCGCTGCAGCTCGATCACGGTCTTGCGCGGCAGGATGACCTCCTGCTTGGGCACTTCCACATCCAGCGTGGCGCTGGCAAAGGCCAGGCGGTGGCCGTCGGTGGCGACCAGGCTGAGCTGCTTGCCTTCGGCCACAAACAGGATGCCGTTCAAGTAGTAGCGGATGTCCTGCACGGCCATCGCAAACGACACCTGACCCAGCAGGTCCTTCAGCGTCTTTTGGGGCACGGCAAACACGGGGCCGAACGCGGCGGATTCCTGCACCAGCGGGAAGTCTTCGGCGGGCAGGCTTTGCAGCGTGAAGCGGCTTTTGCCACCCTTGAGCACCAGCTTGGACTGCTGCGACTCCAGGCTCACGGTCTGGTCGCCGGGCATGGTGCGCAGGATGTCGATGAGCTTGCGCGCACCCACGGTGGTGGTGAAGTCGCCGGTGTCGCCGCCCAGCTCGGCGGTGGTGCGGATCTGGATTTCGAGGTCGCTGGTCGTCAGCTGCAGGGCATTGCCCGTCTTGCGGATCAGCACATTGGCCAGGATGGGCAGCGTGTGCCGGCGCTCGACGATGCCAGCCACGGACTGCAGTACCGCGAGAACCTTGTCTTGTGTTGCCTTCAGGACGATCATGTCTTCAACCTCTTGTGGTTTTTGGAACGGAGCTTGGACAGCGGCACGGGTTGTGCCTCCCCCTGCTGCACAACCCATCATTTTGCCCCTTAAAGGGGCCTTTTCTCTGGGGCACCTCGATCACGCAGGTTCAGCCCTTGAGCGTTTGCTCCAGCACATGCAACTGCTGGTTCAACTCGGTCAGCTGCTGGCGCTCGCCCGAAATCTTGCGCACCGCGTGCAAAACCGTGGTGTGGTCGCGCCCGCCGAACAATTCTCCAATCTCCGGAAGGCTCTTTTGCGTCAGCTCCTTGGCCAGGTACATCGCAATCTGTCGCGGGCGGGCAATGCTGGCCGGGCGCTTCTTGCTGTACATGTCGGCGACCTTGATCTTGTAATAGTCGGCCACCGTCTTCTGAATGTTTTCCACAGAAATCTGCCGGTTCTGGATGGACAGCAGATCACGCAGCGCCTCGCGGGCGAGCTGGATGGAGATTTCCTTTTGGTTGAAGCGCGAATACGCCAGGATCTTGCGCAGTGCGCCTTCGAGTTCGCGCACGTTGGAGCGCACGTTCTTGGCGACGAAGAAGGCGACCTCTTCGGGCATCTCGGTGCCTTCGGCGCGGGCCTTGTTGATCAGAATCGCCACGCGCATTTCCAGCTCGGGCGGTTCCAGCGCCACCGTCAGGCCCGAATCGAAGCGCGACACCAGGCGGTCGTGGATGTTGGTCAGGCCCTTGGGGTAGGTGTCCGACGTCATCACGATGTGGCTCTTCTTGGTCAGCAAGGCCTCGAACGCGTTGAAGAATTCTTCCTGCGTGCGGTCCTTGTTGGCAAAGAACTGCACATCGTCGATGAGCAGCAGGTCCAGCGAGTGGTAGCGTTCCTTGAACTCGTCGAAGGTGCGGCGCTGGTAGGCCTTAACCACATCCGACACGAACTGCTCCGCATGGATGTAGAGAACTTTGGCGTCGGGCTTGTCCTGCAGCAGGCGGTTACCCACAGCGTGCATCAGGTGGGTCTTGCCCAGACCCACGCCGCCGTAGATGAACAAAGGGTTGTACAGGTGCCCGGGCATGCCCGCCACGTGCATGGCGGCCGAGCGTGCCATGCGGTTGGCCGTGCCCTCCACCAGGGTCTCGAACGTGAGCGCGGCATTCAGCCGGTTACGGAAGGCGCCGGCCGGGGCCTCGTCGATGCTGGCGGCCGGGGATTCTGCCGGTGCCGGGGTGCTGGAGGGCTCGGGCGACGCGGGGCGCACATAAGTACGGGTCACGGATTCCCGCTGAGCGAGCGCTAACTCCAGTGAGACCGGCTGGCCGTACAGGCCCTCCAGTAGGGAGGCGATGCGGCCTGCGTACTGGGCACGGATCCAGTCCAGCTTGAAGCGGTTGGCCACCAGCAGGGTGACTTTGGAGAAATCCTCGGCCACCTGGGCGACCAGGGGCTTGATCCAGGTGTTGAATTGTTGTTCCGGCAGGTCTTGCGCCAGTTGTTCTACGCAGGCTTGCCACAGGCCTTGGCCGGCATCGGCTCCGGGGGATGGTTGGGCGCTGCGGGTGGGTTCCTCGGTCATTTATCGGGAATTCTTGTTGTGGATAGGAGGAACGGTGCTGGGCGGCGGATTGTAGCTTGTCAAGGAGTTATCCACATTTTGGTGGCTGCTGTCATCGGGGGATTCCGGGGTTGATGGACTGGCATCCTTGGGGTGTCAAAACGGGCACCTGGTGATCGTCGAAGGCCCGCTTGGCGCGGGGCGAAAGGAGCTGTGTTGGCTCCGCCGGGCGGCTTGCGGATAGGCCTGCCAGCCGAAAGGCATTGCCAGAGGGCAACAAGCCTGCGATAATTTTGGGTTTCCCTGAATGTGTTCAGGGTGATTTGACCCGGCGCGCCGTTATTTCTGCTTCTGTTTGGCTGGTTTTCAGCTGGGCAAGGCAGGGGTTCAAGAGCAGCAGTCCGGAACTGAACCTCAAGGAATAGCACCATGAAACGTACTTACCAGCCCTCCAAGACGCGCCGCGCGCGCACCCACGGTTTCCTCGTCCGCATGAAGACCCGCGGCGGCCGTGCCGTTATCAACGCACGCCGCGCCAAGGGCCGCAAGCGCCTGGCCGTCTAAGGCCGTCCCGGTCTACGGTCTGCTCCCCGCCTGCCCCCGGTTTGTACCGTCAGGTTCCAAACGGGGTGCCTGCATGCAACGGCTAAAAACCCGTCCGCAGTTCCAGGCCGCCATGGCTGGGGGCACAGTCTCCCGCACAGCGCATTTTGCGCTGCACCGTCTGGTGCTGGATGCGGCTGGCAGCGCTGCTGCCAACCCCCCCGCCAGTGCTGCACCCACAGGGCCCGGTTCCTTGCCATCAACGCAAGGGCCGCAGGCCCTGTTTGCCGTGCCGGATGTCTGGCTGGGTGCCATGGTGCCCAAGCGCTGGGCGCGCCGTGCCGTGACACGCAACACCATCAAGCGGCAGATCTACACCGTGGGCGCGGCATTTGAAGCGCGCCTGCCCCAGGCAGCCCATGTGGTGCGGCTGCGCACGGCGTTTGACCGCAAACAGTTTGTGAGCGCTACGTCCGACCAGCTCAAGCAGGCCGTGCGTGCAGAGCTGCTGCAGCTGTTTGGCCATGCCGCCCGGCGTGCGGGTGGCGGGGCTGCAGTGCCCGCACCGGCGCCTGTCCCGCAGGTCCGGCCTGCCCACGAGGTGGCGCCATGATCATGCAGCGCCTGCTGATGGGCTTGGTCAAGGGCTACCGGTTTTTCCTCAGCCCCTGGCTGGGGTCGGCCTGCCGGTTCGAGCCCACCTGTTCGGCCTATTCACTGCAAGCGCTGGAATGGCATGGCGCGGCGGCAGGCAGCTATCTCACGGTGCGCAGGCTGGTACGCTGCCACCCCTGGTGTGATGGGGGCCACGATCCGGTCCCCCGAGAACTGCCGCGCGGCATGAGGCTTTTTTCGCGGCTGCAACAATCCTCCACCACCACCCAACCACCCTCACCAAAGAAGTCTTCATGAACGACATTCGCCGCACCATCCTGTGGGTGATTTTTGGCTTTTCCATGGTTCTGCTGTGGGACAAGTGGCAACTGCACAACGGCAACAAGGCCACGTTTTTCCCTACCACCCCGGCCGTGACCGCGCCTGCCGCTGCAGGTGCAGCGTCCGGTGCCACGGGCGCGGCCAGCGTCCCTGTGTCCTCTGCGCCCGTGGCAGCGGCTGCTGTCCAGGGCGCTGCGGCCGTCCCGGGCCAGCCCGCAGCGGCCACTGCACCCGCAGCCGCGCGTGAGCGCATCGAGGTCAAGACCGACCTGTACCGCCTCACCTTCGACAGCGAAGGCGGCTCGCTCACCCATGCCGAACTGCTCAAGCACGCCGACCTGACCGACAAGAACCGCAACTTCCTGCTGCTGGACGAAAGCGCCCAGCGTGTCTACGTGGCGCAGACCGGCCTGATCGGCGGCAATTTCCCCACGCACAAGACCGTGATGACCGCCGTGCCCGGCCCGCGCGAACTCAAGGACGGGCAGGACGAGCTGAGCATCCGCTTCGAGTCGCCCGACCAGGGTGGCGTGAAGCTGGTCAAGACCTGGACCATCAAGCGCGGCGCCTATGACATCGCCGTCAAGCACGACATCGTCAACACCGGCAGCGCTGCCGTGTCGCCCCAGCTGTACCTGCAGCTGGTGCGTGATGGCAACAAGCCTCCGGGCGAGTCGTCGTTCTATTCCACCTTCACCGGCCCGGCCGTGTACACCGACGCCAAGAAGTACCAGAAGATCGAGTTCAAGGACATCGAGAACGGCAAGGTCGATATCCCCCGCGATTCGCCCAATGGTTATGTGGCCATGGTGCAGCATTACTTTGCCGCCGCCTGGCTGCTGGCCGACGGCACCCAGCGCGAGCTGTTCACCCGCAAGGTGGACACCAACCTGTACTCGGTGGGCATGCTGACTTCCCTGGGTGCCATCGAGCCCGGCACGAGCAAGACCGTGGACGCGCGCCTGTTTGCGGGCCCACAGGTCGAGACCATGATGGAGAAGCTCTACCCCGGCCTGGAACTGGTCAAGGACTACGGCTGGCTCACCATCCTGTCCAAGCCGCTGTACTGGCTGCTGGACCAGCTGCACAAGCTGCTGGGCAACTGGGGCTGGGCGATTGTGGGCCTGGTGCTGCTGCTCAAGATCGCGTTCTACTGGCTCAACGCCAAGGCCTACGCGAGCATGGCCAAGATGAAGGCCATCAACCCCAAGATCATGGAGATGCGCGAGCGCCTCAAGGACAAGCCGCAGCAGATGCAGCAGGAGATGATGCGCATCTACCGCGAGGAAAAGGTCAACCCCATGGGTGGCTGCTTCCCCATCATGATCCAGATCCCTGTGTTCATTGCGCTGTACTGGGTGCTGCTGTCCAGCGTCGAGATGCGCAATGCGCCCTGGATCGGCTGGATCCATGACCTGTCCACGCCCGACCCGTTCTTCATCCTGCCCCTGCTGATGACGCTCAGCTCGCTGCTGCAGACGGCCCTGAACCCCGCACCGCCCGACCCGATGCAGGCCAAGATGATGTGGTTCATGCCGCTGATCTTCAGCGTGATGTTCTTCTTCTTCCCGGCCGGTCTGGTGCTGTACTGGCTGACGAACAACATCCTGTCGATTGCACAGCAGTGGATCATTAACACCCGCATGGGCGTGCCACCGCAGTTCAATCTGCCCAGTTTCAAGTGATGGTGCTGCGGCAACGCTTGACGCCACCGAACTGACCCAAAAAGGCCGCGCAAGCGGCCTTTTTCTTGCCCACCCACCCTGTACAGTCGCCCCATGCTTGCCCGCCACCACGACCCCATCGTTGCCATCGCCACTGCCCCCGGGCGCGGGGCCGTCGGTATCGTGCGGGTGTCGGGCAAAGGGCTGGCAGCGCTAGTGCAGGCGCTGTGCGGCCGCACCCTCAAGCCCCGCGAGGCGACCTACCTGCCGTTTCGGGATGCGCAGGGCCAGGCCATCGACCAGGGGCTGGCGCTGTATTTCCCCGGCCCGCACAGCTACACCGGCGAGGACGTGCTGGAGCTGCAGGCCCACGGCGGCCCCGTGGTGCTGCAACTGCTGCTGGCGCGCTGCCTGGAGGCAGGTGCCGCCACCGACCCGGCCACGGGCCAGCCCTGCCTGCCGGGCCTGCGCGTGGCCCAGCCGGGCGAGTTCACCGAACGGGCTTTCCTGAACGACAAGATCGACCTGGCCCAGGCCGAGGCGATTGCCGACCTGATCGACGCGAGCACCGAGGCCGCAGCCCGCAGCGCCAGCCGCTCGCTCACCGGCGCGTTCTCGGCCGAGATCCACACACTGCGCGACGCGCTCATCCACCTGCGCATGCTGGTGGAGGCCACGCTGGACTTTCCTGAAGAAGAAATTGACTTCCTGCGCAAGGCGGATGCGCACGGGCAGCTATCGAACTTGCAGCAAACACTGGCCTCGGTCATGCAGCGGGCGCGCCAGGGCGCCTTGCTGCGCGAGGGCATCAAGGTGGTGATTGCCGGGCAGCCCAATGCGGGCAAAAGCTCGCTGCTCAATGCCCTGGCCGGGGCCGAGCTGGCCATCGTCACCCCCATTGCCGGCACTACGCGGGACAAGGTGCAGCAGACCATCCAGATCGAGGGTGTGCCCCTGCACATCATCGACACTGCGGGCCTGCGCGACAGCGAGGACGAGGTGGAGCGCATCGGCATCGCCCGCGCCTGGGACGAGATTGCGGGTGCCGATGCGGTGTTGTTCCTGCACGACCTGTCGCGCCAGGATGCTATGGAATACATAGCTGCTGAGGCAGAAATAGCGAGCGCACTGGCCCAAAAACTGCCCCAAACCATCCCGGTGATCGATGTCTGGAACAAGCTGGACCGCGCCCCGGCGGCGGCGGCCATCGCCGCAGAAGGGGCCGGGCAGGCCGAAACCCGGCGGGGCGTGTGGTTGTCTGCTCGCACGGGCGAGGGGCTGGACGGGCTGCGGCGCATCCTGCTGGAGGTGGCGGGCTGGCAGTCTGCGCCCGAAGGCCTCTACATCGCGCGCGCGCGCCACATCGAGGCGCTGCGCGCCGTATCGGCCCACCTGCAGGAGGCCGCCGACCAGCTGCAGGCCCAGGGCCCGGCCCTCGATCTGCTGGCCGAGGAGCTGCGCCTGGCCCAGAACGCCCTGAGCGCCATCACCGGCGAGTTCAGCTCCGACGACCTGCTGGGCGTGATCTTCTCCAGCTTCTGCATCGGCAAGTAGTTCTGGCGCCCGGCCAGGGTGCCCGCGCCGCCGCCTGTCGCTTATGTTGTAAACGGACGTAAACAGCGCTTGTGTCTGATCTGTAACAACGGTACTTTCGACGCATCATGAATGCCCCCACCCCCGCTGCCATCAAGGTTGACCTCAAAGGTTTGCTGGACGCCATTGCGCAAACCACCGCTGACGACAGCATGACCAACCCCCTCTCCCCCGCGCAGTGGGAGGTGCTCTCGTCCTACCTGCTGCCCGTGGTGCTGCCCGCCGGGCAGGTGCTTTTCAGCCAGGGGGCCACCGACCGCACCCTGTACCTGGTGGAGAGCGGCAGCCTGAGCGTGCACTACCAGGACGAAAAAGAACGCCTGCGCCTGGCCATCGTGGGCGCGGGCTCCGTGGTGGGCGAAGGAGCGTTTTTCTCGCACCGCGCGCGCAGTGCCACCGTGCAGGCCAGCGCGCCCTGCAAGCTCTGGAGCCTCACGGCCATCCGCTTCACCGAACTCACCAACCGCCAGCCCGCCATAGCCCTGGGCCTGGCGATGGCTGCCGGGGCGGTGCTGGCCAAGCGCCTGGGCAACCGCCGCCGCCGCGTTGCGGCGACCTGACAGGCGCCCCGCAGACGCGGGATTTGCGGGCTTGTTCGGGGCTGTGCAAGGGGTACAGCAAGTTACACTCGATTTGGATTTTGTCCAGGCACCATCCGAAGAAAGCAAGCCATGTCCCTGTTCAGCTGGTTCAGCCGCAAACCCGCCCCCCCCAAGCCCCGGCCAGCCGCAGAACCGTCGGGTCTGTTGAATGCCGACGCCACCGTGCCGCTGCACCCTGGCCGCTCGGGCAAACCCCTGGTCGAGCCCCCACCCCTCGAACACGCGGCCAATCGCAAGAACGAGCGCATGGAGCGCCGCGAGCTGCTCTACACCGTGGTGCGCGATGCCATGGTGCGCGCTGGGGTGCTGTCGGCCAGCTACAAGTTCAAGGTGCTGTCGCTGGACCAGCGTGGCCGGCAGTTCCTGGTGATGATGGACCTGGCGCGCGAATATGGCGGCGAGACGGTGCGCCTCTCCGAGATCGAGGCGCTGATCGCCCAGACCGCCAAGACCCGCTACGACATCCTGGTGACGGCCGTGTACTGGCGCATCAACGACCACGTGGCCGTGGGCATTCCCCAAAAGGGCGTGGCGCCCCAGGGGGCGGCGCTGCCTGTGCCACCGGCGCCGGTGGCCGCAGCACCGCTGCGCAAGCCGCCCGTGGCGGCGCCCGCCCCAGTAGTGGCACCTGCCAACCCCATCTTCCCCATAGCGTCAGCGCCAGCGCCTGCACCCACGGCCGCACCCGCCGCCGCAGCACCCCAGCGCCCGGCCCCTCCCCTGGTCGCCGCTGCGCCGTCCCGGCCCCCCGTGGCGGCGCCGGTGGGCGAGCCGCGCCCAGCCCCCCGGTTCGAACCCATCGAGGCCGACGAAGTGGCTGCCTTCAAGCGCGCCCTGGCCAACGCCGCAGGCGCCACGGCGGCCCCGGCAGCGGCTGCCAAGCCGGGTGTGCCTGTGCGCTCCGGCCCCCTGCTGCCTCCGGCGCAGCCCACCGGGTTTGAAGACACCGAAATGCCTGGGGCAGACAGCCCTTCGCCCGACCTGAGCAGCACCCAGTACGGCGAGCTGCGCTGAGCGCCGGGCGCGGCCTCCCAACAAAAGAAGCCCTCCATGCGGAGGGCTTCTTTGCTTGTGGCGGGTGCTGCAGGGCCGGGATTGCGGCGCGGTCCCGCCTGGCGCGTCAGCCAGGAAGTGATTCAGTGCCCCGCAAAATCCACCAGCGTGTACAGCGGCAGGCCCGATGCGCGCAGGCGCTCCGAGCCGCCCAGCTCGGGCAGATCCACGATGGCCGCGCCTTCGGTCACCGTGGCGCCCAGCTTCTCCAGCAGGCGCCGACCGGCCATCATGGTGCCGCCGGTGGCGATGAGGTCGTCGATCAGCAGCACGCGGTCGCCCGCCTTCACGGCGTCGGTGTGCAGCTCCACGGTGGCGCTGCCGTACTCCAGCTCGTAGGTCTCCTCCACCGTGGTGAAGGGCAGCTTGCCCTTCTTGCGGATGGGCACGAAGCCCACGTTGAGTTCATAGGCCACCACCGCACCCAGGATGAAGCCGCGCGCATCCAGCCCGGCCACCACATCGGGGCGCAGGGCCTTGTCCATGTAGCGGTGCACAAAGGCGTCGATGAGCACGCGGAACACCTTGGGGTCCTGCAGCAGTGGCGTGATGTCGCGGAACTGCACGCCCGCTGCGGGCCAGTCGGGCACGGTGCGGATGTGCTGGCGGAGGTAGTCGTTGACGCTGAGTGGCTGCATGGGAAAAGAGAAGGGGATCAAGGGGCGCAGGTGTGGGTGAGCCGGACAACGGCATTTCCGCGCGAAGGGCTGAAGTGTAATCAGCCGCCTGCGTGCGCTTTTCTGCGCTCCCGGGGCCACCGCCAGCCCCCATAATGTTTCACTGCTGTTACACCCTCCGGCACGGCTGCATTGCAGGCGGCGCCCCCCACAGAAGATTGGCCCATGCCCATCTCCATCCTGCTGATTGAAAGCGACCACACCCATGCCCAGGCGGTGGCGGGCGCTTTGGCAGACCCCTGGTCCGGCTGGCAGGTGGAGGTCTGTGCGTCGCTGGCACATGCGCGTGAACACCTGCAGCAACCGCATCGGCGGCCCGACATCGTGCTGGCTGCCCAGAACACCCTGGGGGGCACGGCCTTCGATTTGCTGCAGCTGCTGGCCGGTGTGCCCGCCATCATCATCGTGCGCATGGGGGCCGAAACCCATGCTGCGCAGGCCATGCGGCATGGTTTTGACGACTTTGCCGTGCAGGACCCGGCCCTGGACTACCTGCTCACATTGCCCGCGCAGATCGATGCGGTGCTTGAACGCAGCTCCAGCGACCGTGCGCGGCTGGCGGCCGAGGCCATGCTGGCGCGCCAGCACCGGCTGCTGCAGGCCATCTCGCGCGCCCAGGCCATGTTCATCGCCAGCTCCGGGCCCCGGGCGGCGTTCGAGGCCTTGCTCGAAGAACTGATGTCGCTCAGCCAGAGCGCGTTTGGCTTGGTGGGCCAGGTGCAGCGCGCGGCCGACGGGCACCCCTTCTTGCGGGTGCACGCCATGACCGACATCAGCTGGGACGCCGCCTCCCGCGCGCTGTACGCGCAGCACGCCGAGGAGGGCATGGTGTTTGACAGCCTGCACTCGCTGGTGGGCGCGGCCCTGGTGTCCGGCGAGCCCGTGATCAGCAACGACGCCTGCCACGACCCACGCGCCGCAGGCACCCCGCCGGGCCACCCCACGCTGCACACCTACCTGGGCCTGCCCATCCACGCGGCGGGCGAACTGGTGGCCATGGTGGGCCTGGCCAACCGCGCCGAGGGCTACTCGCAGGCGGATGTGGCGTTTCTGCAGCCCCTGCTCAATACCGTGGGCCAGCTGGAGACCGCACGCCGCGCCGAGCTGGCCCGCAGCACGGTCGAGGCCGAGCTGCTGCGCACCAGCGACCTGCTGGGCGAGAAAACCCAGGCGCTGGAGGCCACGCTCGCCAACATCTCCCAGGGCATCACCAACGTGGATGCCGAAGGGCGCATCCGCGTCTACAACCGGCGCTACCTGGAGCTGCTCGACCTGCCCGAGGACCTGCTGGCCAGCCAGCCCAAGGTGGAGGATGTGGTGCGCTTCCAGACCGAGCGGGGCGACTTCGGCCCGCAGTTCCAGCTCATCGAGCCCATGGCGCGCAACTACGTGGCCTCGGAATATGCAGCGCATGGCGGGCAGCTCACCATGCCCGACTCGTATGTGCGGCGCACGCACAGCGGTCGCTACATCGAGGTGCGCACCCGCGCGCTGGAGCCCGGCGGGCGGGTGCGCACCTTCACCGACGTCACCGACTACCTCAGCACCCTGGAGGCCCTGCGCCTGAGCGAGGCGCGCTGGCGCAGCCTCACGCAGCTCTCGTCAGACTGGTACTGGGAGCAGGATGCGCAGTACCGCTTTGTGCGGCTGGACGGCAATGCCCAGCAGAAAACCGGCGTGCCCGACGAGGTGCACTACGGCCTCACGCGCTGGGAGCTGCCCGACACCTTTGTGGACGAAGGCCAGTGGCGTGACCACCGCGCAGTGCTGGAGGCGCACCAGGTGTTCCACGATTTCGAAATGCAGCGGGTGACCCACGACGGCCAGCCCATCTGGGTGTCGATCAGCGGCGAGCCCATCTTCGATGCCGAAGGCACCTTCACCGGCTACCGGGGCGTGGCGCGCGACATCACCGAGCGCAAGCTGGCCGAGGCCCAGATCCAGCGCCTGGCGTTTTATGACGAACTCACTGGCCTGCCCAACCGGCGCCTGCTGATGGACCGGCTGGAGCGCGCCGTGGCCGCCAGCACCCGCGAGGGCTGCCACGGCGCCCTGCTGTTCCTCGACCTGGACAACTTCAAGGGCATCAACGACACCCTGGGCCACGAATGGGGCGACCGGCTGCTGGTGCAGGTGGGCGCCCGCGTGAGCGCCTGCGTGCGCGCCACCGACACCGTGGCACGCCTGGGGGGCGACGAGTTTGTGGTGGTGATCGAGGGCCTGCATGCCGAAGAGGCCGAGGCCGCCGCCGAGGCCGAAGCCGTGGCGCAGAAGGTGCTGGCTGCGCTCAACCAGCCCTACCAGATCGAGGGCTGCGAGATGCACAGCACGCCCAGCATCGGCATCGCGCTGTTCCGGGACGCGCAGCAGCCGGTGCAGGAGCTGCTCAAGCGCGCTGACCTGGCCATGTACCAGGCCAAGGCCCAGGGGCGCAACATGCTGTGTTTCTTCGATCCCGCCATGCAGGCAGCCGCGTCCGCGCGTTCGGCGCTGGAGGGCGACATCCGCCTGGGGCTTGCGCGCGCCGAGTTCCTCCTGCACTACCAGCCGGTGGTGGACGCCACCGGCCAGCTGCTGGGCGCTGAGGCCCTGGTGCGCTGGAACCACCCGCAGCGCGGCATGGTGCCGCCCGCCGAGTTCATCCCGCTGGCCGAGCAGACCGGCCTCATCCTGCCCCTGGGTCGGCAGGTGCTGGCCATGGCCTGCCACCAGCTCGCGCTGTGGGCGGCCGACCCCGCGAGGGCCAGCTGGACCCTGTCCGTGAACGTGAGCGCGCAGGAGTTTCGCCAGAGCGAGTTTGTGCAGGACGTGCTGGCCGTGCTGCGCGACTCGGGCGCGGATGCGCGGCGGCTCAAGCTGGAACTCACCGAAAGCCTGCTGCTGCACGACGTGGAGGACAGCATCCTCAAGATGCAGGCCCTGCGCACGCTGGGCGTGGGGTTTGCGCTGGACGACTTTGGCACGGGCTACTCGTCGCTGAGCTACCTCAAGCGCCTGCCGCTCGACCAGCTCAAGATCGACCAGAGCTTTGTGCGCGACGTGCTCACCGACCCCAACGACGCCGCCATCGCCTGCACCATCATCACCCTGGCCCACAGCCTGGCCCTGGACGTGGTGGCCGAGGGCGTGGAAACCGAAGGCCAGCGCGCGTTCTTGCTGCGCAACGGCTGCCAGCGCTTCCAGGGCTACCTGTTCGGGCGGCCCGGGCCTGCCGCTCTGCTCTGATTGCTATTAAATATATAGCTACAAAGGCAGGATGGACGCGCGGTGAGGTCGTTTTTATTCAAGGTTTTGCACGCTCCCTGCAACCGGTGCGCCCCTGGCCAGGGCTGCTGAGCAAGGGCAGCCCCGCAACCGCCCAGGGGGTCACCCTCGGAGCAGTTTGTCTTCCGCCAACGCCAGCGCCGCCGGGTGCCCCGAAAGCACCAGCGTGTCGCCCTCGGCCAGCAGGGCCTCGTCCACGGCGGCACTCATGTGGCCGTTGCCGCGCCGCAGGTTGACCACGCGCACGCCCATCGCGGGCAGGGCCAACTGGCCCAGGCTGTGGCCCAGGGCGGTGGCGCCGGGGGGCAGGTTCAAGGTGGACAGGCGCTCCTGGTCGCGCTCGTTCACCGTGTCATCGTCCGCGCCGTGGAAGTAGCCGCGCAACAGGTTGTAGCGCGCATCGCGCTGGTCCTGCACCAGGCGCAGCACGCGGCGCATGGGCACGCCCACCAGCGCCAGGGCATGGCTGGCCAGCATCAGCGATCCTTCAATCGCCTCGGGCACCACCTCGGTCGCACCGGCTTCCTGCAGTTTGTCGAGGTGGGCGTCGTCCTGCGTGCGCACCACCACCGGCACCTGCGGCGCGTGCGAGCGCGCATTGGCCAGCACCTTCAGCGCGGCGGGCACGTCGATGTAGGTCACGGCCACGGCGCTCGCGCGCACCAGGCCGGCGGCCATCAGCGCCTGCAGGCGGGTCGCATCGCCGTAGACCACCGAATCCCCGGCGGCGGCGGCCTGGCGCACACGGTCCGGGTCCAGGTCCAGCGCCATATAGGGGATGCCCTCATGCTCCAGCATGCGCGCCAGGTTCTGGCCGCAGCGGCCGTAGCCGCAGATGATCACGTGTTTGCTGGTGTTGATGGACTTGCGCGCAATCGACGTCATCTGCAGCGACTGCTGCAGCCAGTCGCTGGCCACCAGCTTCATCACGATGCGGTTGCTGTACATGATGAGGAAGGGCGTGGCCAGCATCGACAGCACCATGGCCGCGAGGATGGGGTTCATCAGTGCAGGCTGCACCAGCCCGTTGCCCTGCGTGAGCGACAGCAGCACAAACCCGAACTCGCCCGCCTGCGCCAGGTACAGCCCCGTGCGCAGCGCCACGCCCGTGGTGGCACCCATGCCGCGCGCCAGCACCAGGATGATCCCCAGCTTGAGCAGCAGCGGCACCACCAGCAGCGCCAGCACCAGCGCCCACCGGTCCACCAGGATGTGCCAGTCCAGCATCATGCCGATGGTGATGAAAAACAGGCCCAGCAGCACGTCGTGGAAGGGCCGGATGTCCGTGCCCACCTGGTGCTTGTATTCCGTCTCGGACACCAGCACCCCGGCGATGAAGGCGCCCAGCGCGAGGCTCAGGCCCGCCACCTCGGTCAGCCAGGCCAGCCCCAGCGTGATCAGCAGCAGGTTGAGCATGAACAGCTCGTCGCTCTTGCGCCGCGCCACCAGCGTGAGCCACCAGCGCATCAGCCGCTGCCCGCCGGTGAGCAGCAGGCCCACCAGCACCGTGGCCTTGATCAGTGCCCAGCCCAGGGAGGTGAGCAGCTGGTCGGGCGAAGATCCGAGGGCCGGAATCAGCACCAGCAGCGGCACCACGGCCAGGTCCTGGAACAGCAGGATGCCCATCACGCGGCGGCCATGTTCGCTCTCCAGCTCGGCCCGTTCGGCCATCAGCTTCACCACAATCGCCGTGCTGCTCATGGCCATCACACCCGACAGCGCCAGCGCCGTCTGCCAGCCCATGTCCCACACCCCGCCCGCCCAGCGCGACAGCACCAGGGCCAGCACCGTCAGCACCACCATGGTCAGCACCACCTGCATCAGCCCCAGGCCAAATACCTGTTTGCGCATGGCGCGCAGCTTGGGCAGGCTGAATTCAAGCCCGATGGCGAACATCAGGAACACCACGCCAAACTCGCCCAGGTGGCGCACGCCTTCGGAGTTCTGCGCCAGCGCCAGCGCATGCGGGCCAATCAGCACTCCGGCCGCCAGGTAGCCCAGCATGGGCGGCAGCTTGAGGCTGCGGCAGGTCACCACGCCCAGCACTGCGGCCAGCAGGTAAAGCAGGGTGAGGGCAAGAGAAGACATGGGTTCGATGCTATCCGAGGCTTGTGTGCCAGCAAGGATGTTTTCTGCAGGCGATGCACGGTCCGTGCCAGAGGGCATCCGTTGGCAGGGCCCGCCGGGCGTGCCCGGTCGATAGAATCCCCGGATGACTCCCGCCCCCGCCGCGCTGCCCCCTTTTGATGCCGACCAGGCCCTGCGCCTGGCCCGCGAAACCTTCGACATCGAGGCTGCGGCCCTGACCGGACTGGCGGCCCGCGTCGATGGCGTGTTTGCCCAGGCCGTACACATGGTGCTGCAGGCCCGGGGCCGTGTGGTGGTGATGGGCATGGGCAAAAGTGGCCATGTGGGCCGCAAGATTGCTGCCACGCTCGCATCCACCGGCACCCCCGCCTTTTTTGTGCACCCTGCCGAAGCCAGCCATGGCGACCTGGGCATGGTCACTGGCGACGACCTGGTGCTGGCCATCTCCAACAGCGGCGAAAGCGGCGAACTCACGGCCATCCTGCCCGTGCTGCGGCGCCTGGGAGCCCCGCTGATCGCCATGACCGGCGGCCTGCAGTCCACCCTGGCGCGTTATGCCGACCTGGTGCTCGACTGCAGCGTGGAGCGCGAAGCCTGCCCCCTGAACCTGGCCCCCACCGCCAGCACCACGGCCCAGCTGGCCATGGGCGACGCGCTGGCCGTGGCCCTGCTGGACGCCCGGGGCTTTCGCCCCGAAGACTTTGCCCGCTCGCACCCCGGCGGTGCGCTGGGCCGCAAGCTGCTCACCCATGTGAGCGACGTGATGCGCTCGGGCAGCGAAGTGCCGCGCGTGGCGCCCGAGGCCTCGTTCAGCGACCTCATGCGCGAGATGAGCGCCAAAGGCCTGGGCGCCTCGGCCATCGTGGACGCCGCCGGGCAGGTGCTGGGCATCTTCACCGACGGCGACCTGCGCCGCCGGATCGAGGCCGGAGCCGACTTGCGCGCCGCCACCGCCCGCGAGGTCATGCACGCCAACCCGCGCCGGATTGCCCCCGACGCCCTGGCCGTGGACGCCGCCGAAATGATGGAAGCCCACGCCATCACCAGCGTGCTGGTGGTGGACGCAGCGGGCGTCCTGGTGGGCGTGGTGCACATCGGCGACTTGATGCGCGCGAAAGTGATCTGACGATGGCGCTGTCCCCGCAGACCTCTTCCTCCCCTGTCCTGCAGATCGACCCCGAGCTGCTGCTGCGCGCCCAGGGCGTGCGCGTGGCCTTTTTCGACGTGGACGGCGTGCTCACCGACGGCGGGCTGTACTTCAGCGAAGCGGGCGAGACCATCAAGCGCTTCAACACGCTGGACGGCCACGGCCTCAAGCTGCTGCAAAAGGCGGGCATCACGCCTGCCGTGATCACGGGGCGCGACTCTGCGCCGCTGCGCGTGCGCCTGAAGGCTTTGGGCGTGGAGCACGCGGTGTTCGGCACCGAAGACAAACGCCCCGCCGCCGAGCAGATTCTGGCCGCCCTGGGCCTGACCTGGGCCCAGGCCGCCGCCATGGGCGACGACTGGCCCGATCTGCCCGTGATGCGCCGCAGTGCCTTTGCCTGCGCGCCCGCCAATGCCCAGACCGAGGTGCGCCACGCTGCGCATTTCGTCACCCAGGCGCGCGGCGGCGACGGCGCGGCGCGCGAGCTGTGCGACCTGCTGCTCGTGGCCACGGGCCGCTATGCCGCGCTGCTGGCGGACTACACCGCATGATCCGTGTGATCCGCCAGGGCTGGGACCAGCTCTCGATCTACCTGCCCGTGCTGCTGATGGGCCTGCTGGCCCTGGGCACCTGGTGGCTGGTGCGCAATGCGCCCATGCCGCAATTGCCCGCCATCGACCGCCCCGTGAAGCACCAGCCCGACTACTTCATGAAGAATTTTTCGGTGAAGAGTTTTGACGCCACGGGCCGCCTGCAGAGCGAGGTGCAGGGCGTTGAGGCGCGGCACTACCCCGACACGGACACGCTGGAGATCGACCGGGTCCGCATGCGCTCCATTGGCCCCGATGGCCGCCTCACGGTGGCCACGGCCGATCGCGCCCTGAGCAATGCCGATGGCTCGGAGGTGCAGCTGTTTGGCAACGCCATCGTCACCCGCGAGCCCCTGCCCGCCAAACCCGGGGCGCCAGCGCAGCCGCGCATGGAGTTCCGGGGCGAGTTCTTGCATGCCTTCACCAACACCGAGCGCGTGCGGTCGGACCAGCCTGTGACCCTCACGCGGGGCAACGACCGCTTCACGGCCGATGGCATGGACTACGACAACCTCGACCAGGTGCTGCAACTGCGCGGGCGCGTGCGCGGCATGATCCTGCCGGGCAAAAAATGAGACAACCCCCTGAGTCGCTTCGCGCCTTCCCCCCCGTCTCTCTACGCGCTTCGCGCCAAGGGATGGGGGATGCAGCCAGCGCGGCGGCCCCCCTTGCGCGGCTGCCCGTGCATGGTGCTCGCCAGTTTCACGCGCTGCGGGTGATTCACGGCACAACGGATAACTGAGATGGCCACCCCCCTTGTTTTCATCACCGGCGCGTCCAGCGGCATTGGCCAGGCACTGGCCCTGCGCTTTCACCAGGCCGGATACCGGCTGGCCCTGGCTGCGCGCCGCACAGAAGAGGTCAAAACATGGGCTGCCGCCCAAGGGATAAGCGCTGATAGCTATGAAATTTATAGTGCTGACGTGGCGGTGGCTGACAGCATCGTGGCCGCAGGCCAGGCCTGCCTGGCGCGCCAGGGGGTGCCCGACGTGGTGATTGCCAATGCGGGCATCAGCGTGGGCATGGACACGGCCGTGCGCGGCGATATCGATGTGATGGCGCGCACCTTTGCCACCAACAACATCGGCATGGCCGCCACCTTCCAGCCCTTTGTGGACGGCATGGTGCAGCGCGGCAGCGGCACGCTGGTGGGCATTGGGAGCGTGGCGGGCATCCGGGGCCTGCCGGGGCACGGCGCCTATTGCGCCAGCAAGGCGGCCGTCATCAGCTACTGCGAAAGCCTGCGTGGCGAAATGCGCCCGCATGGGGTGCGGGTGGTCACCATTTCGCCGGGCTACATCGACACGCCGCTCACCCAGAAAAACCGCTACGGCATGCCTTTCCTGATGCAGCCCGGGGATTTTGCCGACCGCGCCTACCGGGCCATCACGGCGGGCGTGAGCTACCGGGTCATCCCTTGGCAGATGGGTGTGGTGGCCAAACTGCTGCGCATGCTGCCCAATGTCGTGTTCGACAAGGTGCTGGCTGGGCGCCCGCGCAAACGCCGGATAGACGAGTAGCACTCTGAGGCGCTGCTCGACGGCCCTTGCGCAGGAGCGCTGGCCGGTGCAGCGCCAGCTTTGCAGGCGGTGGGCCGTCTCAGCTTCGCCCAGGTTGGGCAGGACTGAATGCCTTTCACATCGCGGCATGAAAAAAGCCCCCGAAGGGGCTTTTTGCAAGAGAACCGGATGGTGGAAGACTCAGTAGCCGCCGTTGCCGCCACCGCCGTAGCCGCCGCCACCATTGCGACCGCCGCCACCGCCGTTGCGCGAGCCGGAGCCGTAGGGGCTGCGGAAACCGCCTTCGCCACGGCCGCCGCCACCGTAACCGCCGCCGCCATCGCGGCCACCGCCACCGTAGCCACCACCGCCGCCTTCACGGCCACCGCCGTAACCACCGCCACTGCGGCCACCGCCGCCGTAGCCACCACCACCGCCGCCAAAACCGCCACTGCGGGGCGGCCGGGGCTCCATGGGACGGGCTTCATTGACCACGATGCTGCGGCCGCCCAGAGGCTGGCCGTTCATGCCATTGATGGCCGCCTGGGCTTCTGCGTCGCTGCCCATTTCCACAAAGCCAAAGCCCTTGGAACGGCCTGTGTCGCGCTCCATCATGACCTTGGCACTGGTGACCGCGCCGAATTGGCCAAAAGCCTGTTCCAGATCGTTGTCGCGCACCGAGTACGGCAGGTTGCCGACGTAGAGTTTGTTGCCCATCGAGGGACTCCTCAAAAACACATGAATAAAGCGATGGAGTCCCGAAAACGCAGCCAGCTAATCTCAATGACGCTCTCAGCGCGAAACTGACGGATCACCGCAAACTTGGAAAGCGGGAACACCCCGCCGACCCATTATGCGCCACACTTTTGTGGAAAAAGCAAGCGGCAATGTGCGCTGTGGCGCCCATGCTGCGCGGGCGCCGGAAATGCCCCCGGGCGCCAGTTCCACGCAGGCCTGCGACCCCGGGGAAGGAACTGTTCCGCAGGACGGTTCAACAATAAAAAAAGGAGCCCGAAGGCTCCTTGTTTTGCCATCTGCAGACGCGAGCGCCTGCAGAAAAGGTCTTTTTAGTAACCGCCGCGGCCACCGCCGTAGCCGCCACCGCCGCCTTCACGGCCACCGCCGTAACCACCGCCACCATAGCCGCCGCCACCGCTACGGCCACCGCCGTAACCGCCGCCGCCGCCATTGCCGCCACCGAAGCCACCGCTACGGGGAGCGCGGGGCTCCATAGGACGGGCTTCGTTGACCACGAGGTCACGGCCGCCAAAATTTTGACCATGCACGCCTTGGATGGCGGCTTGTGCTTCGGCATCGCTGCCCATTTCGACAAAGCCGAAACCCTTAGAACGGCCGGTGTCGCGCTCCATCATGACCTTGGCGCTACCCACAGAGCCGAACTGGCTGAAGGTTTGCTCCAGATCTTGGTCGCGGAAGGAATAGGGCAGGTTGCCCACGTAGAGTTTGTTGCCCATGAAGGACTCCTGAAAAAACATGAAAACGCGATGGAGCCCGACGCAATCAACAAACCTGTGACGACTTCAAAGACGCGAAACTGACCAATCACCGCTAAGTTAGCTGCCCCTCTGCAAGCAGAAAAGCGAACCCATTATCAATCACTTTATGGGCAGTGTGGGTGTTTATTTCTGGGCCGGATGCCCCAAAACAGGCGATTTGCGTGGTTTTGAGGCCAATCTCCGGACAAACCATAGGGTAAAATCGCCGGGTCTTTGGGGAGTAGCCCGCCCGGCTGTGCAATGCGCCGGGGGCATGCGTCAACAAACTTGGGCCCGGTGGGCCTATGGCGTATGCGGTTTTTGAGCTGGGCGAGACCATTGACTGCATGCCGATCCAAATGGCCGGAGTCGGGGTGCAGTCAATGCGTTTTCCACCCATCCGGCCGGATAGGACCCCCACATGGAACCGTTTTTTATCTCCACCGCCATCGTCGCGCTCGCCGAAATGGGCGACAAGACGCAGCTTCTGGCGCTGGTGCTCGCCGCCCGCTTTCGCAAACCCTGGCCCATCGTGCTCGGCATCCTGGTCGCCACGCTGGTCAACCACGGCCTGGCCGGGGCTGTGGGCGCGTGGGTCACCACCTTCGTGGGGCCGCAGGTGCTGCGCTGGATCCTGGGCGCGTCGTTCATCGCGATGGCCATCTGGATGCTGATCCCCGACAAGCTCGACGAGGGCGAGGCCGATGGATCGCCGCGCTGGGGCGTGTTTGGCACCACCGTGGTCGCTTTCTTCCTGGCCGAGATGGGCGACAAGACGCAGATCGCCACCGTCATGCTGGCCGCGCAGTACAACGCCTACCTGTGGGTGGTGGCGGGCACCACGCTCGGGATGATGATCGCCAACGCGCCCGTGGTCTGGCTGGGCGAGCGCATCACGCGCCGCGTGCCGATCCGTGCGGTGCACGTGGTGTCGGCGGTGATCTTCCTGGTGCTGGGGTTGCTGGCGATCTTCGCGCCCACCGGCAACTGACGGACACGGACATGGTCACAGCGGCAGGCGCTTTTGGTATATTTGCCGGACGCGCCGATTTGCCACAGCTTGCGGGCGCTTTATAAATCCTGCTAAAGACCCGTCCGACACATCTGCCCGGCCTCGTTTTTAGCGACGCCGGGTTTTTTTATGTCTTTTTTTGCCACGCCCCAGTCCATGCATTTTCCGGAGGTGCTCCCGCTGCAAAGCGGAGCGTCCATCCGCGACTACCACCTGGCCTACGAGACCTACGGCACGCTCAATGCCGACCGCTCCAACGCCGTGCTCGTGTGCCATGCCCTCAACGCCTCTCACCATGTGGCGGGCGTGTATGCCGGGCAGGACAAGAGCGAGGGCTGGTGGGACAACATGATCGGCCCGGGCAAGCCCGTGGACACCGACCGATTCTTCGTGGTCGGCGTGAACAACCTGGGCTCCTGTTTTGGCTCCACCGGCCCCATGCACAACCATCCCGATACGGGCGAGGTTTATGGTGCGGACTTCCCCGTGGTCACGGTGGAGGACTGGGTCAATGCCCAGGCCCGCCTGCTCGACCGCCTTGGCATCCAGCAGCTGGCCGCCGTGCTGGGTGGCAGCCTGGGCGGCATGCAGGCATTGAGTTGGACGTTGCAATACCCCGAGCGCATGCGCCACGCCGTGGTGGTGGCCAGCGCGCCCAACCTCACGGCCGAGAACATCGCCTTCAACGAAGTGGCCCGCCGCGCCATCGTGACCGACCCGGACTTCCACGGCGGCCACTTTTACCGCCACGGCGTGATCCCCAAGCGCGGCCTGCGCATCGCGCGCATGATCGGCCACATCACGTACCTCAGCGACGACGTGATGAACGAGAAGTTCGGGCGTCAACTGAGAGAAGGCCTGGAGCTGAAATACA
The DNA here is from genome assembly GCF_002245625.1 of Acidovorax kalamii. Taxonomy (GTDB): domain Bacteria; phylum Pseudomonadota; class Gammaproteobacteria; order Burkholderiales; family Burkholderiaceae_C; genus Acidovorax; species Acidovorax kalamii. Next base: position 154,304 of record NZ_NOIG01000008.1, on the reverse strand, counting down.
GCACCCAGGATATTGAATTCCAGATCGAAAGCTACCTGCGCTACCAGGGCGACAAGTTCAGCGACTACTTTGACGCCAACACCTATTTGCTGATCACGCGCGCGCTCGACTACTTCGACCCCGCCCGCAAGCACGGTGGCAATCTCACGCGCGCCCTGGCCCGCGCCACGGCGAAGTTTCTGCTCGTGAGCTTCACCACCGACTGGCGCTTCTCGCCCCAGCGCAGCCGCGAGATCGTCAAGGCCCTGCTCGACAACCGCCGCCGCGTGAGCTATGCCGAGATCGACGCGCCCCACGGGCACGATGCCTTTTTGCTCGATGACGCCCGCTACATGGGCGTAATGCGCTCTTACTTCGATAGCATTGCCAAGGAGTTGCAAGCATGACGGACAAAGCGGCGATGCAAGCCCTGGCGCGCCTGGTGCCCCCCGGCTCGCGCGTGCTCGACCTGGGTTGTGGCAACGGCGCCATGCTCGACTACCTGCAGCGCAGCAGAGGCTGCAGCGGCTACGGCGTGGAGATTGACGACGCCAACGTGCTGGCCTGCGTGCAGCGCGGCGTCGATGTGATCCAGCTCAACCTCGACGAAGGCCTCGCCATGTTTGGCGACAACAGCTTTGACGTGGTGCTGCAGATCGACACGCTGCAGCACCTGCGCAATGCCGAAACCATGCTGCGCGAAACGGCGCGCGTGGGCCGCACGGGTGTGGTGGCGTTTCCCAACTTTGCGCACTGGCCCAACCGTCTGTCCATCCTGCGCGGGCGCATGCCCGTGACGCGGCGCCTGCCCTACCAGTGGTACGACACGCCCAACATCCGCGTGGGCACCTACAAGGACTTCGAAGTGCTGGCCACCAAGAACAGCCTGCGCATCCTGGACTCCTTCGGGCTGCAGGATGGCGAAGAAGTGCGCTGGCTGCCCAACGCGCGCGCGGGCACGGCTGTCTTCCACTTCGAACACGCGTAGCGCTTACCGGGGTGTACGCCCCGGCGACACGCCGCTGTCAACCGCATCGGCTAAGGTGCGGGCTCCGTTTAGAGGAGATCCGCATGAAACGCATTGCACTGCGCGCCGTGACTGCTGCCGCGCTGCTGACCACCTGGGCGCTGGGCGCCGTCGCCCAGGCCTGGCCGCCCACCCCCACCGTCATTGCCCACCGGGGCGCCTCGGCCCTGCGGCCGGAGCACACGCTCGCCGCGTACCAGAAGGCCATTGACGACGGCGCCGACATCATCGAGCCCGACCTGGTCATCACCAAGGACGGCGTGCTGGTGGCCCGGCACGAGAACGCCATCGCCATCCTGAACGCCGACGGCTCGGTGAAGGAAGCCACCACCGACGTGGTGGACCGCCCCGAGTTCGCGGGCCGCAAGACCACCAAGACCATCGACGGCCAGGCCATCACCGGCTGGTTCACCGAAGACTTCACGCTGGCCGAACTCAAGACCCTGCGCGCCCGCGAGCGCATCCCCGCGCAGCGCCCGGCCAACGTGGCCTACAACGGCCAGTTCGAGGTGCCCACGCTGCAGGAAGTCATCGATCTGGCCAAGGCCCAGAGCGCGAAGACGGGCCGCACCATCGGCATCTACCCCGAGACCAAACACCCCACCTACTTCCAGTCCATCGGCCTGCCGCTGGAGGCGCCGCTGCTGGCCGTGCTGGAGAAGAACGGCTGGAACCACAAGGATGCGCCTGTGTTCGTGCAGTCGTTCGAGGTCAGCAACCTGCAGGCGATCCGCAAGCTCAGCAGCGTGCGCCTGGTGCAGCTGGTGGCACCCTCGGGCCGGCCGTATGACTTTGTGGCCCAGGGTGCGGCCAACACGCGTGCCTATGCCGACCTGATCACGCCCGAAGGCCTGAAGCAGGTGGCCACCTATGCCAATGCCATTGGCCCGTTCAAGACCCTGGTGGTGCCGGTCAAGGACGGCGTGCCGGGCGAATCCACCCCGCTGGTGGCGCGCGCCCGTGCCGAAGGCCTGGGCGTGCATATCTGGACGCTGCGGCCCGAAAACGCCTTCCTACCCGCCGGGCTGAAAAAGGCACCCGCCACCGACGGCACGGTGCGCGGCGACAGCGTGGCCGAGATCACGGCCTACCTGCGTGCAGGCATCGACGGGTTCTTCACCGACGACCCGGCCGTGGGCCGCGCGGCGGTGTCGGCCTTCACGTCGGCGTCGAAGGTGTCGTTGTTGCCGAAGCCGTAGCCGTAGCCGAGGGCGACACCACCGGCCGTGCGCTGCGGTCCGGTGGCCCGCGCCGGGCCTGCCGGTTGCCCAGCTGGCGCGCGGCGTTCACCCACTGCGCCAGCCGCTCGGTGCTGGCGCTGCGCACCGGGCCAAAGCTGTGCACCCGTACGGGCCGGATGCCGCAGAACTCCAGGATGGCCTTCTTCATCTGGTGGTGGCCCGGCATGCGCGTGACCCAGCGGAAGTACCAGGGCGGTGAGTCCATGGTCACCAGCAGCTCGGCCGAGCGCCCGGCCAGCAGCTTGTCCCACAGCGACGAACCCTGGCGGTACTTGAACGCGTACCCCGGCAGCAGCACGCGGTCGATGAAACCCTTGAGCAGCGCGGGCATGGCGCCCCACCAGATGGGGTAGACCCACACCAGGTGGTCCGCCCAGCTGATGTCGGCCTGCGCGGCCAGCAGGTCGGGCTCCAGCGGCTGCGCCGCGCCATAGCCCTGGAACAGCGGGTTGAACGCGAGCTGCCCCAGGTCCAGAAAGCGCACGTCGGCGCCCGTCTGGCGCGCGCCCTCGGCATAGGCGTGTGCCATGCCCGCGCACAGGCTGTCGGCGGCGGGGTGGCCCAGGATGACCAGGATGTGTTGTTTTGTCACGGAATCTCCATCACACAGAAGTTGTTGATGGAGGCATGCTCACCTTGCCCCATGGGGCAGAGTCAAGCGGTCAGGTCAAAAGATGCCGATGTGGTGTCGAACGACGTGCGGAATGTGCAGATGGCGGCTGGTCCACCAACGCGCTGGGCGCCACGCAGGTCTGGGGCGTGGCGGGTACGGCTAGCGTGTCGCAGGTGTGCAGCTCGGCCTCCAGCACGGCCAGCTGGGCGTCCAGCGCAGCCAGGCGGGCCAGCTCCTGGGCCACGGCGGCGCGGCGCTGGGCCACCAGCTGGGCCATGCGCTCCCAGCCCGCGGTGGTGTCGATGTGGGGCAGGCCGTCCAGCTCCGCCAGCCGAAAACCCAGCGCCTGGGCCTGGCGGATCAGCAGCACACGCGCCACATCGGCCTCGCCATAGTGGCGGTAGCTGCCCGCACGCGCCACAGCGCCCATCAGGCCGCGTGCTTCGTACAGGCGGATGGCCTTGGGCGTGGTGTCGGTGCGGCGGGCGAGTTCTCCGATGCGCATGGTGGGCGGGCGTTTTGTGGGTTGAGTGTAATGCTATCAAAATTGTAGCTACAAAGGCATGTTCATCGCGCGCAGAAGGCCTTTTTTGCTTGCACTTTGGGTGTGGTGTGCGAGGGCGTGCGCGCCGTGCAGGATAAGCTGCCGCGTTCTCCTTGCGTTCCTTGTTGTCTTGCGCCCCCGCCTGCCATGCCCCAGTTCGCCGCCAACCTGAGCCTGATGTACCCCGAGCTGCCCTTCCTAGACCGTTTTGCCGCCGCCGCGCGCGACCGGTTCACAGCGGTGGAATGCCAGTTCCCCTACGCGTTCGCGCCCACCGAGCTGGCCGCGCGGCTGGCGGACCACGGCCTGCAGCTGGTGCTGATGAACGCCCCGGCCGGTGGCGCCGACCGCGCCGCCATGGCCACGGCCTGGGAGCAAGGTGCGCGGGGCACGGCCGCGCTGCCCGGGCGCGAGGCCGAGTTCCGCGCGGGCGTGCACGAGGCGCTGCGCTATGCCGAGGCGCTGGACTGCCCGCACATCCATGTGCTCGCGGGCATCGTGCCGCCGGGGGTGGAGCGTGAATCCCTCAAGGACCTGTGCACGGGCAACCTGCGCTGGGCGGCTGCCGAGGCCGCGCGCGCCGGGCGCAAGGTGTTGATCGAACCCATCAATCTGCGCGACGTGCCGCGCTATTTCTTGAACCGCCAGGACCATGCGCACGAACTGCTCGACGCCGTGCAGGCCGACAACCTCCAGGTGCTGATGGACCTGTACCACTGCCAGATCGTGGAGGGCGACGTGGCCACCAAGCTGCAGCGCTACCTGCCCACGGGCCGCGTGGCGCATGTCCAGATCGCGGGCGTGCCCGGCCGCCACGAACCCGACCGGGGCGAGCTGCACTACCCGTTCCTGTTCGAGACGCTGGACGCGCTGGGCTACCGCGGCTGGGTGGGGTGTGAATACCGCCCGGCGGCCGGCACGTCCGAAGGCCTGGGCTGGCGGGATCGGGCACTGATGGTGTCAGCAGTGAGCGCCTAAGCGCAATCGCCCCGCGCCTCCAGTCCGCGCAATTGCGTAAGGGAATGCGTGAATAAATGTAACAAGACTCTGGCCGTAGATTCAGAGCAGACCGGCCCAGCCGGCTTTGTGCATTTGTATTCACCCGCAGGAGACATCCCCCATGGCAGCATCCCTGGCCAACAACCGTTCTGTCGCGCGGCAGGTCACGCTGGCCGCCATTGGGCTGGTGGCCCTGGTGCTGGTGCTGGTGGGGCTGGCGATTGCGGTGCTGACCGAACGCAGCACCCGCGCGCAGGTGGTGGCCAGCGTGGGCGACACGGCGCAGAGCGTGGCGCAGTCGCTGGACGCGGCCGACAACACCAACCGCGAGCTGGTGCAGCTCACCATGAAGGGCTTCCAGCGCTACTTCGAGGCCACCATGCAGCTTGACGAGGCCACGGGCGAGCTGCGCAGCTACGGCGCGCTGGTTAACGAGGACTATGGCTCGGTCGATAAATTCGCCAACGAAACCGGCGGTATCGCCACGGTGTTCGCCAAGAAGGGCGACGACTTCATCCGCATCACCACCTCGGTGAAGAACGACAAGGGCGAGCGCCAGCAGGGCACACCGCTGGGCAAGGACGACCCGGCCTATGCCACCGTGTCCAAGGGCGAACCCTACACCGGCGTCACCGTGGCGGGCGGCAAGCCCTACATGGGCCACTACCTGCCCGCCAAGGATGCTTCGGGCAAGGTGATTGCGCTGCTGTTCATCGGCAACGACATCAGCGTGTTCCACGCCATGCTGCAAAAGCAGGTCACGCAGACCAAGTTCTTCGAACACGGCGGCACCTACGTGATCAACCCCGGCACCTCGCTCGACAAGGCGGTGTTTGTGTACCACCCCACGGCACGCGGCAAGCGCGTGCTGGAGGCCTACCCGCAGGCCCGCCCCTTCTTTGAAGCCCTGGCCGCGTCACAGGACGGCTTTGTGCGCGAGGCCGCCCCCGTGCTGGGCGCGGGCGCCACGGACCCCTGGGCACTGGTGCGCAAGACCGGCGGCGGCTGGTGGGTGGTGGCCGAGGTGGCGGATGGCGAGGCCATGGCCAGCCAGCGCCGCGTGACGCTGGCCGTGTGGGGCCTGATGGCCATGGCCGTGGTGCTGCTGGCCATCGGCCTGTTCGTGATGCTGCGCCGGGGCGTGAGCCGCCCGCTGCAGGACCTGACCCAGGCCATCACGCTCGTGGCCCAGGGCGACCTGACCGAGGCCTTCCGCACCACGCGGCGTGACGAGATCGGCGCGCTGGTGCAGGAGGTCGAGGGCATGCGCCAGCGCTACACCCAGATGCTGCAGCAGGTGCGCACGGCGGTGGACAGCATCACCACCGCCAGCGCCGAGATCGCCAGCGGCAACCAGGATCTGTCGGCCCGCACCGAGGCCACGGCCAGCAGCCTGGCCCAGACCGCGCAGAGCATGGACCAGCTCACCGCCACCGTACGCCAGTCGGCCGACGCAGCGCGCCAGGCCAACCAGCTGGCCAGCAGCGCCGCCGAGGTGGCCGCACGCGGCGGCCAGGTGGTGGGCGAGGTGGTCACCACCATGGGCGACATCAACCAAAGCTCGCGCAAGATCGCCGACATCATTGGCGTGATTGATTCCATCGCCTTCCAGACCAACATCCTCGCGCTCAACGCGGCCGTGGAAGCCGCCCGTGCGGGCGAACAGGGCCGGGGCTTTGCCGTGGTGGCCAGCGAGGTGCGCAACCTCGCCGGGCGCAGCGCCGAGGCCGCGCGCGAGATCAAGGCGCTCATCGGCGCCTCGGTGGAGCGGGTGGAATCGGGCGCGCGCCTGGTGCAGAACGCCGGCAGCACCATGGACGAGATCGTGGGCTCCGTCAAACGCGTGGGCGACATCATTGGCGAGATCACGGCCGCCTCGGGTGAGCAGTCGGACGGCATTGGCCAGGTCAACACCGCCGTGAACCAGCTCGACCAGATGACCCAGCAGAACGCCGCGCTGGTCGAGCAGTCGGCCGCTGCCGCACAAAGCCTGCGGGAGCAGGCGACGCGGCTGGCGGGCGCGGTGCAGGTGTTCAAGCTGCACCACGGTGCGGGTGACGGGCATGAGGACCTGCAAGCCCTGGCCGCGCCACAGGCTGGCAGCGGTCCCGGCCCGGCCCTGCGGGCGCCGGGCAGTGCCCCCACTGGTGGCCGCCGCCGGGGTGAACCCGCGCAGCTGCACTGAACCGTGCCCTCAGTCCCCGGAGTGCGGAAAGGGCGGATGGTGCCAGCCCGCCGCCGGGGCGCCTGGGGGATGGCACATTGCTGTTTCGCGCGCCGCGCCGCTTGGTTTATGCTGGGCTGACCCACCACCCCTCCCACAGGCCCCCCGCGCTCCATGGCTGCCCACGTTCCCACCATGCTGGCAATGATCATTGTCAGCTCGCTGATGATGGCCGCCTCCATGGCGGTGGTGGGCTGGGGGCGCCGGCGCGACGGCCTGGGGCGCTGGGCGGCGGCCCTGCTGGTCAACGCCATTGGGCACGGCCTCATCATGCTGCGCGGCCTGGTGCCCGACCTGCTGTCTGTGGTGCTGGGCAACCTGCTGCTGTCCTGCGTGTTTGTGGGCATGATTGCAGCGATCCGCCAGTTCCAGGGCCGCCCGGCCGGGTGGGGGCTGCTGCTGGTGCCCCCGGCACTGGTCACCGGCTTTGTGATCGCCTTCATCGACAACTTTGCGGCCCGTGTGAGTTTTGTGGGCCTGGTGATCAGCCTGCAGGCCGTGTGGGCCCTGGCCACGGCGCTGGAGCGCCGCGATGCCACGGTGGGGCGCGGGCAGTGGCTGCTGGTGGCGGGGCTGGCGCTGGAGGCCGTCGTGCTCAGCGGCCGCGCCCTGCTGGCGCTGAGCAGCACGGCCGTGGCCTCCGGCATCCTGCAGGCCAGCGCGCTGCAGACGCTCACCTTTCTGGCCACGTTTTCGGTGGTGCTCATCAGCTCCATGGGTTTTGTGTTCATGGCGCGCGACCAGGCCGACGAGAACAACCGCATCATGGCCGCCATCGACCCGCTCACCGGTGTGGCCAACCGCCGCTCGCTGATCTCCGCGCTGGACCGCGATGTCTCGCGTGCCGTGCGCACCCGCGAACCCATCGCACTCATGATGGTGGACATCGACCACTTCAAGCGCGTGAATGATCGCTACGGCCACCCGGTGGGCGACCAGGTGCTGTGCCATGTGGTTGAGGTGCTGCGTGGCCGGGTGCGCGCGCAGGACCTGGTAGGCCGCTACGGTGGCGAGGAGTTCATGGTGGTGCTGCCCGACACCACGCTGCTGGGCGCCGAACAGCTGGCGCGCGAGCTGTGCCGCGCGGTGGCCGAGTCCCGGTGCCGCATTGGCAGCACCGAAGGGGGCAGCGACACCCGCACCGAGCCCGGCGGCACCAACATTGCCGTCACCGTGAGCATTGGCGTGTTCGGCGGCCGCCTGGAAACGGGCGACAGCTGGGACATGCTGATCGCCGCCGCCGACCGCGCGCTCTACCAGGCCAAGGAGAACGGCCGCAACCGCGTGGAGGTGGCCACGGGCCTGCGGCGCCCGTCCGCACAGCGCGCCAACCTGGACAACCCCGAGACCCATCCCGTCTCCCGGTACTGAGCCGCGCGAAACCCCGGCGGGTGCCCCGCCGGCGCCAGGCACATGCTGCGGCGCAACAGAGCCCTTTGCAGGTGTTTGGCCGCGCCCGGTGGCATATGCACGGGGCTTGTGTTGGAATGCTGGTTTTGGCCCACAAGAACCTGTTGGCCGTCCCGTCGCAACCCGAACGGGACGGCACTCAGGCTCCCATTCCCCCCATCCAGGAGAGCTGTCCATGAACGCCCGAGTCCCCGCCCACGCCCTGCAACCCGCCCTGGCCCTTGAACGGGTCAGCCAGGCCTGGGACAACGACATTGTTCGCCAGCTCACCGACTACATCGCCATCCCCGCCAAGTCGCCCATGTTCTCGCCCGACTGGGCCGCGCAGGGCCTGCTCGACACCGTGGTGCGCAACGCCGCCGCCTGGGTTGAATCGCAAAAGGTCGAAGGCCTGAAGCTTGAAGTGGTGCGCCTGGAAGGCCGCACCCCTGTGCTGTTCTTTGAAATCGACGCTACCCAGGCGGGCGCCACCGACACCGTGCTCATGTACGGCCACCTGGACAAGCAGCCCGAGTTCAGCGGCTGGCGCAACGACCTCGGCCCCTGGACGCCCAAGTACGAGGACGGCAAGCTCTACGGCCGGGGCGGCGCCGACGACGGCTACGCGGTCTACGCCAGCATCGCCGCCGTGCAGGAACTCAAACGCCAGAACGTGCCCCACCCGCGCATCGTGGGCCTGATCGAAACCTGCGAAGAAAGCGGCTCGCGCGACCTGCTGCCCTACATCGAGGCCTTGAAGCCCCGCATGGGCAACGTGGCGCTGGTGGTGTGCCTGGATTCGGGCGCGGGCAACTACGACCAGCTGTGGCTCACCACCAGCCTGCGCGGCATGGCCACGGGAACGCTCAAGGTCGAGATCCTGACCGAAGGCATCCACTCCGGCGACGCATCGGGCCTGGTGCCCTCGTCGTTCCGCATCATGCGCCAGGTGCTCGACCGCCTGGAAGACAGCGCCACCGGCCGCCTGCTGCCCGCCAGCTTCCACTGCGAAGTGCCCGCCGACCGCCTGGCGCAAGCCCGCGCCACTGCCGCCATCCTGGGCGACGAGGTGTACAAGCGCTTCCCCTGGGCGCACTACGACTGCGGCGGTGCCACCACCTTTGCGCTGCCCACCACCACCGATCCGGTGCAGGCGCTGCTCAAGCGCACCTGGGAGCCCACGCTCTCTGTGACCGGTGCCGAGGGCTTCCCCGCGCTGCAGGACGCAGGCAACGTGCTGCGCCCCTACACCGCCTTCAAGCTCAGCCTGCGCCTGCCGCCTCTGGTGGACGCCGCCGCCGCTGTGCAGGAGCTCAAAGCCCTGCTCGAAGACAACGCGCCCTACCAGGCCAAGGTCACCTTCCAGGGCACGAGCGGCGCCACGGGCTGGAATGCGCCCAGCACCACGCCCTGGTTCGAACAGGCGCTCAACGAGGCCTCGCAGGCGCACTTTGGCGCACCCTGCGGCTACATCGGCCAGGGCGGCACCATCCCGCTCATGAACATGCTCAGCGAAGGCTTTCCCACCGCGCAGATGATGGTCTGCGGTGTGCTGGGCCCCAAGAGCAACGCGCACGGCCCCAACGAGTTCCTGCATGTGCCCTATGCCAAGAAGCTCACCGCCGCCGTGGCGCAGGTGATTGCGGGCATGGCGCAGCACCAGGCTGCAGCCACCACTCAGGCCGCCTGACCCCGGTCACCCACCGTCCCTGAAAACAGGCTCTGAGGGGCTGCAGTCCATGCAGCCCCTTTTTTTTGCGTTGGGCTTTTGAAGCCTGCCGGGTATGCTGCGTGCCATCCCCCTGACAGCCCCGCTGCCCATGAACGCCGACGACCTGACCCCCTCGACCCTGACCACCTTCACCGCCAGCGACGGCGAAACCCTGGCCGTGCAGGACTGGCCTCTGCCCGAGGGCGAACCCTGCCGGGGCACCGTGCTGCTGGTGCATGGCCTGGGCGAGCATGTGGGCCGCTACGACCCTGTGGCGCGCAGGCTGAACGACTGGGGGTTTGCCGTGCGTGGCTACGACCATTACGGCCACGGCGAATCGACCGGGCCACGTGGCGGCCTCACCAGCGACCTGCGTCTGCTCGACGACCTGACCGACCTGGTGGACGCCACCCGCGCCCGCATGCCGCAAGGCCAGCCCCTGGTGCTGCTGGGCCACAGCATGGGTGGCCTGGTCGCCGCGCGGTTTGTGGCCATGCACCTGCGGCCTGTCGATGCGCTGGTGCTGTCATCCCCCGCGCTGGACCCGGGCCTGAACGCCGTGCAAAAGCTGCTGCTGGCCACGCTGCCCCGTGTGGCTCCCAACCTGCGCGTGGGCAACGGGCTCGATGCGCAGTACCTCTCGCACGACCCGGCCGTGCCCGCCGCCTACCTGGCCGACCCGCTGTGCCACGACCGCATCAGCGCCCGCTTGGCGCGCTTCATCGCTGACGGCGGCCCCGCCACCGTGGCACGCGCCGCGCACTGGAGCGTGCCCACGCTGCTGATCTGGGCGGGCAGCGACAAGCTGGTGAACCCCGCAGGCAGCCGTGCCTTTGCCGCTGCCGCGCCCCAGGCCCTGGTGCAGTCGCACTGTTTCGAGCCGCTATACCACGAGCTGTTCAATGAAAGCCCTGAGCTGGCCGCGCCCGTTTTTGACAGGCTGCGCGGCTGGCTGGTGCAGCACTGCCCCTTGCCACGGTGAAGAATCAACGCGGCTTTCTTGGCGCCCATTTGCGGGCGCCGGGGGCTGTCGGAACTTTTTGAGCGAACAGTGGCTGCGGCGCTTACTGAGACTGAGAAAGCGCTGATAGCTATCAATTTAGAGACGACCCGTGCTCTGGACCGACCGCTGGCGCCAGCTGCTGCTGCCGTCGGTACATCACCGTGCCATAGAGCCCCAGGGTATACACCGCAGTGAACGCCAGCGCCACTACCCAGCCCCCGGCGGTGCAGGCGTCTAGGCTCTCCAGGGCGTCGCTCCAGCTGGGGTCGTCCAGCGTCTGCAAGTCGCGCCGCACTGCCAGCACCTTGGCCGTGGCAAAGTACAGCAGCATCTGCGCCGCCGCCACACGGCTGCGCCGGTAAAGGCCCCACCCCAGCGCGGCGATCAGGACCACGTCCAGCCACATCCAGGGCACATAGTTGAAGCCATTGGTGCCCAGGCTGGCGCCCAGGGTGACGGCCGCAGTCATGGAGCCCGTGAGCAGCGCAGCGATCCAGGCGGCGCGGATGCAGCGCACGCCCGCAGGCGCAGGGGTCACAGCCAACGATTGTCGCCCAGCACAATCTTCTTGTAATAGTCGCGGTTGGCTTGGTAGGCGAACAGGCCAATCCAACCACCCGTGTAATGCACGCCGTCCAGCAGGTGACCAAAGCCCGCCAGGCTGATCAGCGTCTCCAGCATCACGATGCCCGCCAGCCCTAGGCCGACGTAGGCCAGTCCCCGCTTCCACATGCCCTTGGTGGCGTAGTAGATGGGGCCGAACAGGCCTGCCAGCAGGTTGAAGTTGCAGCGTATGCGCTCGCCAAAACTCAGGTCCTTGAGCCGGGTCATCTTCAGGCCGCCAGCGCGTTCGATCAGCTCGAACCGCTTTTTCCACACCTCCGGCAGGCCGGGTGGCAGGGGGGTGGTGGCGGTGTTGGGCCCTGCGATGGCCGTTGCGGCCGCAGCCAGGGGATCGGTGCCGTGGGCTGCCGGGTTGCCGTTGCTCATGCTGAAAACTCCCTCGAAGTGTTGTGTGTGCGCTCGGTCACCCCGGCAGCGTCCGTTCGTGGCAGGCAGCGCTGGCCGGGTGGTGGCCCGGGATGCTAGGGGACTCTTCGGGGAAAAGGGTGTGAGCAGTTCTCTGAGTTGTTTGCAACGGTAACCGGCGTCCGTGCGCGGGGGCCTGGAGAGAGAAAAATCTCCTCGCGTGCTCCCATCAAGCGCTAGAAGCTATCATTTTTGAAGCAATCCACCCAGCATCCCCAACAGGTCGCTGGCATTGCCAAACCCGCCCTGCGGCGCATGGCCCTGGGGGCTGAGCTGGTCCACCAGGCCCGGCAGCACCTGGGCCAGCTGGCCTGCGGCGGCGCTGCTGCCCACGCCCAGCTGCGCGGCGATTTGTGATAGCGGCCCGCTGCCCAGCACCTGCGACAGCTGCTCGCCCGAGATCGCCTGGTTGGGCCCGCTGCTCAGCCACGAGGCAATCACATTGCCCAGCCCCGCCTGCTGGAACTTGGCCATCAAACCCGGCAGCCCGCCCAGCCCGCCGGCCGAGGCCTGTGCGCCGCCCTGCGACGCGTTGTTGATGACGGCACCCAAGACGGAATCGAGCAAGCCCATGGTGATCTCCTGCGGAAGAAAAAAGAAAGGGGAAGGGAGGAAGAAGGACGGATGAGAGGAACCCGCCCGCAGGCGCCCCAGGGCGGATGGTACGCACCCGGGCCGATGCCCTGTGTCAACAAACGTGAATTCTTCCGGTCTTTTCTTCCACTACCTGCGCCGGGGCGGTGCCCTGGCTTCGACGGGCTCAGCCCGAACGGATGGAGGGCTTTTTACTTCTTCCGTTTTTCCAGCAGCGGCTCGCTCACCCCCTGCACACCCACCAGGCCCAGAACGGTGATGAGCGAGGTCTGCGCGCCTTGCCAGGCGTCGGTCAGGTCGATCCACTCCGACAGCGCATGAAAGCCGCCCGTCTTGCCGCCGCCGCCCATCACGATGGCCGGGATGCCCAGCGACATGGGCACGTTGGCGTCAGTGCTCGCCCCGCCCAGGGTGGTCTTGCGGCCGTGCGCGCGGTTGGCGCGCACGGCGGCCTGCACGATGAGGGCGTCCGATGCGGTCTGTCCGCCCGGGCGGTCACCAATCAGCTTGTGCGACACGCTGAGCGACTGCACGCCCCAGCGCTGGTTTTCTTCGGCCACGGCCTCGTCGATGGCGGCGAGGATTTTCTTTTCGGTCTCCAGCAGCGGCGCCATCGCGTCCGAGCGGATGTCCACCGCCATGCGCGCATCGGGCGCAATGGTGTTCACCGAGGTGCCGCCACCCACCGTGCCCACGGTGAAGGTGGTCTTGGGGTAGCTGGGGGTCTTGATGTCGGCGATCTTGGCAATGGCACGGCCCATGCCGTGGATGGCGCTGGGCACGCGGCCAAATGCGGCGTAGCTGTGGCCACCCGGGCCCTTGAAGGTGACCTCGTAGCGGTGGCTGCCCGTGCCCAGCACCAGCACGTTGCCGTCGGCGGCGGGCTCCAGGGCCACCATGCCGTCGATGTCGCGGTGCTCGGCAAACAGGTGTTTCATGCCGCGCAGGTTGCCCAGCTCCTCCTCGCCCACATTGCCCACAAACAGCAGGTCGCCCACGGTCTCGATCTTCTGCTCGTTCAGCACCTTGAGCCACGACAGCAGCACGGCCAGGCTGCGGGTGTTGTCCGAAATGCCGGGGGCCATTAGCTTGCCGTCCTGCTCTTTCACCTTCACATCGGTGCCCGCAGGGAACACCGTGTCCAGGTGGGCCGAGATCACCAGCTTGGGCCCCTTGCCCGTGCCCTTGCGCAGGCCCACCACATTGCCTTCGGCGTCGATGGTGGCGTGCGTCAGGCCCAGGGCCTGCAGCCGCGCCAGAAAGGCCTCGGCGCGTTTTTGCTCCTTGAAGGGTGGCGCCTCGATCTCGGTGAGCATCTTCAGGTCGTCGATGGAGCGGGTGTGGTCGGCCCGCACCGCGTCCATCAGCTGGGTGATGCGGGGCGCGGCCAGCAGGCGCGTGAAGGCCGTCTCCACGGCGGGACTGAGCTTCTCTGGCGCCGAGGCCACGGCGCTTTGTGCGGCGGCGGGCGCCGTCCAGGTGGCGGCGGCCAGGGCAATGGCGCACAGCGCGTGGGTGGCGTGGGGGCGGCGGATGCGGGAGGGAGTGGATGTCATGGAAAGGTAGGGCAAAGCAAAAGCAGCAATGAAAGGCGCAGCTCCCCACCGTGGGCGCGGAGCTTGCATGCCCCGCATCGTCGCGCGAGTGCGCGGCGCCCGCTTTGCTTTAATTTGGCGGGCTGAAAGTTTTTCTTACACCTCCCCGCTTTGCCTGCCCCTTCCATGCACCGCCACATCCCCAGCACCCGCGCCCTCCTGGCCTTCGAGGCCGTGGCCCGCCACCACAGCGTGAGCCAGGCGGCCGAGGAGCTGTGCATCACGCACAGCGCCGTCAGCCAGCAGATTCGCCACCTGGAGGCCCAGCTGGGCGTGCTGCTGTTCGAGCGCAGCGCGCGTGGCTCGCGCCTCACGCCCGCCGGGCGGCGCTACCACGGCCAGGTGGTGGGCGACCTGCTGCGGCTGCAGAACCATACGCTCGAAGCCATGGCCCAGCGGCCCGACGGCACGCGCCTGCTGGTGGGCTGCGTGCCCGTGTTTGCCGAGCGCTGGCTGCTGCCGCGCCTGCCTGCCTTTCTGGCCCGGCACCGCCACTGCAGTCTGCATTTGCAGGTGTTTCCCACGCAGACCTACATGGCCGAGCTGCCGTTCGACCTGGCCGTGCAGTACGACGATGCGAGCTGGCCCGGCGCCCAGGCCACGCCGCTGATGCGCGAGGTGGTGGTGGCCGTGTGTGCGCCCGGCGCGCGCCACCGGCGGGCCATGGCGAGGGGCGACTTCCGCGCCGCGCCGCTGCTGCAGCTCAGCTCGCGCCTGGGTGCTTGGGACGACTGGTTTGCGCGCGCGGGCATCACCCGCGTGCCGGAACACCGGCTGGGCGGCCACCGGTTCGATCTTTTCTCGATGCTGGTGGAGGCTGTGCGCGCCGACCTGGGCGTGGGCCTGGTGCCGCAGTATTTTGTGCAGCGCGAGCTGGACGCGGGCACGCTGGCCCTGGCCCACCCACATGCCGACACGGGGGCCCGGGGCTACAGCCTGTTCATGCCACCTGCGCGCGAGCCCGACCCCACGGTGGCGGCTTTCACGCAGTGGCTGCAGGCCGAGGTGGCGGCCTCTGGCGCTGGCGTCACACCACCGCAGCGCGGCGGCGCTGCAGCGCCAGCCACAGCAGCGCCAGCCCGGTGAGGGTGATGGGCACCAGCGACCCGGCGTTCAGCAGCGTCCAGCCCTGGGTGGTGACCAGCACGCCGGATGAAAACGCACTCAGCGCCAGCGTGGCGTACACGCAGAAGTTGATGGCTGCCTGGGCGCGGTCCTTCTCTTCCGGGCGGTAGGCCGTCATCGCCAGCGTGGTGGAGCCGGTGAACAGGAAGTTCCAGCCCACACCTAGGAAGAACAGCGCAATGCCGAAGTGGTGCAGCTCCAGGCCCATCAGCGCCACGGCCACGCAGGCAAAGTTCAGCAGCACGCCCACGCCCATGACGGGCAGCACGCCAAAGCGCTTGATGAGGTGGCCGGTGACAAAGCCGGGCGCGAACATGCCGATCACGTGCCATTCCAGCACCAGCGCCGAGGCGTCGAAGTCAAAGCCACACACCTGCATGGCCAGCGGCGTGGCGGCCATCAGCAGGTTCATCACGCCGTAGCCCAGCGCGGCGCCCACAATGGCCACGATGAAGGCGGGCTGGCGCATCAGCACGGTGAGGGGGCGGCCCTGCTCGCGCTGGCCCGCTGCATTGAGCACCACGGGTTGCGCCTCGAAGCGAATGGCCGACATGCACAGCATGGACAACAGCGCCACGCCGATCAGCGCAATGTAGGCGCCCGCAAAAGGCACCGGGAACAGCGTGCGCGTGGCGCTGGCCAGGTTGGGGCCCGCCACGGCCCCCAGCAGGCCACCGGCCAGCACCAGCGACACGGCCTTTTCACGGTAGTCCGGCGTGGCCAGTTCGGCCGCGGCAAAGCGGTACAGCCCGCCATTGGCGCTGTAGTAGCCCGCCACCACCGTGGCGGTGCACAGCAGCCAGAAGCTGGCGCTGAACGCCGCCCAGGCACACAGGGCGGCCGATGCCACGGCCACGGCCAGCCCGATCTGGAACGACACCTTGCGCCCCCAGCGCGACTGCGTGCGCGCCACCAGCGGGGTGGACAGTGCCCCGCCCACCACGTAGCCCATCACCGGCAGCGTGGCCATCCAGCCAAACGGCGCGAGCTGCAGGCCCACCAGCCCGTTGATGGCGATGAAGACGACGTTGTTGGTGAGAAAAAGGCCTTGGCACAGGGCCAGCAGCCACAGGTTTCTGTTCATGCGAGAGCGCCACACGGGCAGGAGGGGCCGCGTAAAGCTGCGGCGAAGGGCGGGATCACCTGGGGCGATTGTGCACAAGCGGGCGGCGGCGCGCCGTCTTGTTTCGGCAGCGTGGGCTGCAGGGGCCGCGCAGTCTGCATTCGCTGCAGTCGCGCACACGACAAGCCCGCCCCGCGTTGTTTGCGACGATGTGCCCGCCCCGGTAAAGAGGGCTCTGCACCGGCCCCCTATGGGTGCCGCGATGCAGCAAGGCGCACATCCTAGGAGACAACGGCAATGCAGCAGCAGCACCAGCCCGGCAGCATGATGGACCGACCCTTACTGATTTCGGCCATTCTTGAGCATGGCGAGAACCAGTACGGCGATCAGCAGATCGTCTCGCGCGATACCGATGGAAGCCTGCACCGTTACCGCTTTGCTGACATGGCCCAGCGCGCCCGGCAGCTCGCCAACGCATTGCAGGCGCTGGGCCTGCGCCCTGGCAGCGTGGTGGGGTCGCTGGCCTGGAACAACCACCGCCACCTGGAGGCGTATTACGCCGTGTCGGGCAGCGGCATGGTCATGCACACCTGCAACCCGCGCCTGCACCCCGAGCAGCTCGCCTACATCGTCAACCACGCCGACGATGAGGTGGTGCTGTTTGACACCAGCTTTGCGCCGCTGGTGCGTGCCATTGCGGCGTCGTGCCCCCGCGTGCGGCACTGGGTGGCGCTGTGTGATGCCGACACGCTGGGCTCCATCGACCTGCAAGGAGTCACCGGCGTCGAGGCGTACGAGACGCTGGTGGCCCGCCAGGCCGACCGCTTCACTTGGCCCCTGTGCGATGAAAAGGCTGGCGCGGCGCTGTGCTACACGTCGGGCACCACCGGCAACCCCAAGGGCGTGCTGTATTCGCACCGGGCGCTCGTGCTCAGCGCCCTGTCGGCCTGCATGCCGGGCGTGCTCAGCATCAGCGCGCGGGAGACCATCCTGCCCGTGGTGCCCATGTTCCACATCAACGCCTGGTGCCTGCCCTATGCGGCGCTGATCGGCGGCGCCAAGCTGGTGCTGCCCGGCCCGCGCCTGGACGCTGCCAGCCTGTACGAGCTGATGGAGACCGAGCGCGTCACCGTCAGCGCGGGCGTGCCCACCATCTGGATGGGCCTGATCCAGCATGTGGAGCAGCACGGGCTGCGCTTTACCACCATGCGGCGCACGGGCGTGGGCGGATCGGCCATGCCCAAGGCGCTGATCGCCAAGTTCAACGACGTGTACGACGTGGAAGTGCGCCACGGCTGGGGCATGACCGAGACCACGGCCATTGCCACCATGAGCGTGCTGGGCGCGGCCGATGCCGAGCTGCCGCCCGAGGACCGCCACGCGCTGGTGGCCAAGCAGGGCAAGTCGGTGTTCGGCATCGAACTCAAGCTGGTGGATGAAAACGGCGCCAGCCTGCCGCGCGACGGCGTGGCGCAGGGCGAGCTGATGGTGCGCGGCCAGTGGATCGTGGACCGGTACCACAAGGCCGAGCGTTCGGCGCTGGTCGATGGCTGGTTCCCCACGGGCGACATCGCCACCATCAACCCGCAGGGCGTGGTGCAGATCCGCGACCGCACCAAGGACGTGATCAAGTCAGGCGGCGAGTGGATCAGCTCCATCGACCTGGAGAACGCCGCCGTGGCCCACCCTGCGGTGGCCATGGCGGCGGTCATCGGCGTCAAGCACCCCAAGTGGGACGAACGCCCGTTGCTCTTCATCGTGCGCAAGCCAGGCCAGTCGCTGGACAAGGCGCAGATCCTGGACTTTCTGGCGCAGCGCGTGGCCAAGTGGTGGCTGCCCGACGACGTGCTGTTTGTCGAGAGCCTGCCGCTGGGCGGCACCGGCAAGGTCCAGAAAAACGAGCTGCGGCAGCGCCATGGCGCGGTGTTTGGCGGCGAATGACACGGCCATGCGCTGACGGCCTTCGGTTTTGGCTTTCCTTTCTTTCCCAACCACCCACCCCACGGAGACAGACATGAATTTGGTTCCCCGGAAATGGCCGCGCCATTGGTTGAAGGCCGGCGCATGCGCCGCAGCGCTGGTGATGTCCGCGCATGCCGGTGCGGCCGAGACGGTGAAGATCGGCTTTATCGACCTGCTGTCCGGCCCGTTCGCGCTCACCGGCCAAAGCTCGCTCAACCAGCTGCGTGAGGTGGTGGCGCAGGTCAATGCCAAGGCCGGGCCCAACGAGCCCAAGTTCGAGGTGATGGACTTCGACAACAAGGGCACACCGCAGGAGAGCCTGAACGCGCTCAAGGCCGCCACCGACCGGGGCGTGCGCTACATCACCCAGGGCGGTGGCTCGGGCGTGGCGCTGGCGCTGGTGGATGCGCTCAACAAGCTCGCCGAGCGCGACCCCGAGCGCGCGACCGTGTACCTGAACTACGCCGCCATGGACCCGCAGCTCACCAACGAGCGCTGCAGCTTCTGGCACTTCCGCTTCTATCCGTCGAGCGAGATGAAGATGGAGGCGCTGACCACCTACCTGCAAGGCCGCAAGGACGTGAAGCGCGTGTATCTGCTCAACCAGGATTACACCCACGGCCGCCAGGTTTCCAAGGCCGCCAAGGAATACTTGGCGCGCAAACGGCCTGACATCGAGGTCGTGGGCGATGACTTCATCCCCATCGCCCAGACGCGCGATTTCGCCTCGTACGTGGCCAAGATCGCCGCCACCAAGGCCGACACCGTCATCACCTCCAACTGGGGCAGCGACCTTACGCTGTTGTTCAAGTCCTCGCGCGACTACGGCCTGAACATCAACTACTTCACGCTCAACGCCAACAACCCCGGCACGCCCGCGCAGATCGGGCCCTGGGGCGAAGGCAAGGTCGGGGTGATCTGGAACTGGGTGCACAACGCCCCCACCCCCGAGCTGGAAAAGATCTACGTGGACTACAAGAAGAAGACAGGCGACGACTTTGTGTTTGCCGCTCACTGGAACAGCATGCACATGCTGCGTGAGGCCATGCGCAAGGCCCAGTCCACCGACGCCAAGAAGGTCGCTTTTGCGCTGGAAAACATGACCTACAAGAGCCCCATGGGCGAGGTGCGCATGCGCAAGACCGACCACCAGCTCGAAGCCCCGCTGTACCTGGGCATCTGGGCCAAGCAGGGCAGCAAGGGCGTGAAGTACGACGCCGAAAAGACCGGCTACGGTTTCCGCTCCGAAGTGGCATGGGACAACTACATCAGCGCCCAGCCCACGTCCTGCCAGATGAAGCGGCCGTCCTAAGCGCCCTGTAGCTCAGACGTTCCCTCGGCAGCACGCCGCGCACGCTGCGCAGGCAAGCTGGCGACGCTTTGGTGGGCGTCGTCGGCATGGGCCCCGTTCCCTCTCGCCTGGGAGCGGGGTCTGCACACGTTCAAGCGCTTTGTACGTGATGGCTTCAACGCGTCGCCCGGGGCACACAGTCCGCAGCCCCCGCTGACGGGCGCCCCATACCTCCAAGCCCCCTTCGCTGCAGGCTCTGTGTCGGTGTGCGCCACCGGGGCCTCTTGCGCCGCCGGTGGCGCCTTCAAGCCCCTGGCTCCCTGCTGGTGCGCAAGCCGCAAAGAGACAAGTCCTTTCTCCGCAGAGATTGCGGCCAGCCCGGGCCCCTTCTTTCGCTCTCTGCGTTCCCATCAGATGATTTGGTTGTAAAGAAAACGATTTTTATTCGTTTGGTTTTTGCGGACCCCCGCATAAATTGGTGGCTATCCCCACCCAAAACCGCTTTCCCCCACGTTCCAGGAGACCCCGTCCATGTCCGCCGAAGCCCTTGAGATCGCCCTGCCCGAAGCCTTGGAGGCTGCCCGCGCCGATGCCGCTGCCCAGGGGCTGAGCTACGCCGGTGGCGTGCGCCCGGCGGTGGCGTGGGCACTGGTGCAGTCGGGCCAGGCCGTGTTGGTGGACGTGCGTTCGGCCGAGGAGCGCAAGTTTGTGGGCCATGTGCCCGGCAGCCAGCATGTGGCCTGGGCCACGGGCACGGCGCTCACACGCAACCCGCGCTTTGTGCGCGAGCTGGAAGCCAAGCTGGCCAAGGACGGCGGCAAGGACGCCGTGGTGCTGCTGCTGTGCCGCAGTGGAAAGCGCTCGGTGCTGGCGGCCGAGGCGGCGGCGGCCGCCGGGTTTCACCACGTGTTCAACGTGCTCGAAGGCTTTGAGGGCGAGATCGATGAACTGCAACACCGGGGCGGCGGCGATGGCTGGCGCTTTCACCAGTTGCCCTGGGTGCAGGACTGAACAGCGCGCTGGACCCCCGAACTTTTGCAGATTGGAAAGACCGGCACAGCCGGCATGACACCCCATGGCCCTTTTCGACATTGAACAGATCGCGCAATCGCTGAGCGCGGCCCGGCGCGAGTGGCGCGATGCGCACAACCGCGTGCAGGATGCGGGCGAGCGCGAGTTCCCCTCGCGCGACGCCCTCGCCCAGGTGCTGCACCAGCTCAAGGGTGCGCTCTTCCCCATGCGGTTGGGGCCTTACGACCTGCGCCAGGAGAGCGAAGATTTCTATGTGGCCCACACGCTGGACAGCGCCTTGCATGCGCTGCACGTGCAGATCGGGCTGGAGCTGCGCTACAGCGCCCGCCGCCAGGCGCTGGACGGGTCGGATGTGGAAGCACAGGCGCGCCGGTCGGCCCAGGCGTTTGCGCAGTCGCTGCCCGCCATCCGCCGCCTGCTCGACAGCGATGTGCTGGCGGCCTACCAGGGCGACCCGGCGGCGCGCAGCGTGGATGAGGTGCTGCTGTGCTACCCCGGCATCCTGGCCATGATCCACCACCGGCTGGCGCACCGGCTCTACCAGCTGGGCCTGCCCCTGCTGGCCCGCATCGTGGCGGAGCTGGCGCACAGTGAAACGGGCATCGACATCCACCCTGGCGCGCAGATTGGCGCAGGCTTTTTCATCGACCACGGCACCGGCGTGGTGATTGGTGAGACGGCGGTGATCGGCGAGCGCGTGCGGGTGTACCAGGCCGTCACGCTGGGTGCCAAGCGGTTTCCCACCGGTGCCGACGGCCATCTGCAAAAAGGCCTGCCCCGCCACCCGGTGGTGCAGGACGATGTGGTCATCTATGCGGGCGCCACCATCCTGGGCCGCGTCACGCTGGGTCGGGGTGCCGTGATTGGCGGCAATGTCTGGGTCACGCACGACGTGCCCGCTGGCAGCCATGTCACGCAGGCCAGTTCGCAAGAGTCGGACCGTTTTGCCTCGGTACTGGCGGGGGCTGCGCTGTGAGCACGCTGGTCCAAGGTTTTGGCCTGGCCGTGCGGCAGTCGCGCGAGGCCCGGGGCTGGTCGCAGGAGCGCCTGGCCGAACACTCCGACCTCAACCGCTCCTATGTGGGCGAGATCGAGCGCGGCAGTGTGATCGCCTCGCTCGCCACCGTCGAAAAGCTGGCCGGTGCGCTGGGCGTGGCGCCGTCGGGCCTGGTGGTGCGGGGCGAGGCCGTCCAGCGGGCCCAGCTGGTGCGAGGCATCCAGTTGGCGGCTATAGCCTGTTGAGGCCACCTGCCTCGCCACAGGACACTGCGCGCATTCCATTTTTCATCACTGATTTTTTACCCCAGGGAGTTTCACTATGTCGGCAACAGTGGGCGGCACGACCGCACTTGGCGATAGCGCCGCACGGCAACTAGCCAATGCAACCAAGACCGTCCCCCAACTGGAGACCATCAGCCCCCGCTGGCTCACCCATCTGCTGCAGTGGGTGCCGGTGGAGGCGGGCATCTACCGCCTCAACAAGGTCAAGAACCCCGAGGCCATCAAGGTGGCCTGCACCGCCAAGGAGTCGGAGAACCAGCTCCCGCGCACCTTCGTGGACTACGAAGAAACCCCCCGCGAGTACCACCTGAATGCCGTGAGCACGGTGCTCGACGTGCACACCCGCGTGTCGGACCTGTACAGCAGCCCGCACGACCAGATCAAGGAGCAGCTGCGCCTGACGATCGAAACGATCAAGGAAAACCAGGAAAGCGAGCTCATCAACCACCCCGACTACGGCCTGCTGGCCCAGGTGACGGAAGAGCAGCGCATCTTCCCCCTCACCGGTGCCCCCACGCCCGACGACCTGGACGAGCTGCTGACCAAGGTCTGGAAAGAGCCCGCCTTCTTCCTGGCGCACCCCCTGGCGATCGCTGCATTCGGGCGCGAAGCCACCCGCCGTGGCACGCCGCCCCCCACCGTGAGCCTGTTCGGCTCGCAGTTCATCACCTGGCGCGGCATTCCGCTGATCCCTTCGGACAAGGTGCCCGTGGCCGATGGCAAGAGCAAGATCCTGCTGCTGCGCGTGGGCGACAAGCGCCAGGGCGTGGTGGGCCTGTTCCAGCCGGGCCTGCCGGGCGAACAGGGCCCCGGCCTGTCGGTGCGTTTCATGGGCATCAACAACCACGCGATCGCGTCGTACCTGATCTCGCTGTACTGCTCGCTCGCCGTGCTGACCAGCGACGCGCTGGCGGTGCTGGATGACGTCGAGGTCAACAAGTACCACGACTACCCTGACACCTACAAGTAATCTGCGGTGAGCAACATTCCTTCCACCTCTGTGGGCGTGCCTGACGCGCCGGAGGCGCCGATCCATCCGGCGCTGCTGGCACAGATGGCCACGGCGTTTTTCTCGGCCCGGCCGGGTGAGACGCCTCAGCTGCCCACCGGCAACCCTTCTAGCCCGGCAAGCCCGGTGGCTGGCCTGGGGTTGCCATCGACACCACCGGCCACCGTCCCGAGCTTTGCCCAGGCATCGCCCGGGCCGGCCGGTGTGCAGGCACCGGTCAACATCGCGCCTGCAGGCTCGCCGCTGGCCAGCCCTGCGGGCTTCGGGCCCAGCGTGCCCGGTACGCCGTTCCCGCAAGGGCAGGTGCCGGGCGCCAATCTGGCGCCGGCCTCGCCCACGCCCGTGCTGTCGCTGGCGCACAGGGCGCCTGCACTGCTGCCCCACGCCACCGCAGCCAATGGCGTGCCCGACACCGTGGTCACTGCCGTGCCCGGCTACGAGCCCCGGTTTGGCAGTGGCGTGCTGGGTGTGCCCGAGGCGGCGGGTGCCAGCGGTGCATCGGCTGGCAGCGACCCTGCAGCCAGCGCATCGCCGTTCTATTTCCTGTCGCCCCAGCACGGGCAGCCCTCGCCCGGTGGCCACATCGGCACGCCAGGCAATGCGCTGGGCCCCACGCGTGTCAGCGACGAACTGGCCCGCCAGCCGTTTGCCAACCTGCAAGGGGTGGACCTGCGCGGCACACCTGCGCCTTCGTCCGCACCTTTGGCGCAGGCGTCTCCCGGCACCGCACCGCAGTTCTACTTTGCCGATGCGGTGGTGCTGCCCAGCGGCTATGTCACCCCGGCCAAGCCCGCGCCGCACGCCACGGTGCCGCTGGCGGGGCAGGGGCAGCATCCGCCGTTTGACGTGCATGCCATCCGCCGCGACTTTCCTGTGCTCTCCGAGCGCGTGAACGGACGCCAGCTGGTGTGGTTTGACAACGCGGCCACCACGCACAAGCCCAAGGCGGTCATCGACCGCATCAGCTACTTTTACGAGCACGAGAACTCCAACATCCACCGCGCTGCCCATGAACTGGCCGCACGCGCCACCGACGCCTACGAAGGCGCCCGCCAGCGCGTGAAGAACTTCATCAACGCGCCGGATGTGAACGAGGTGATCTTTGTGCGCGGCACCACCGAGGCCATCAACCTCGTGGCCAAGAGCTGGGGGGCGCAGCACATCGGCGAGGGCGACGAGATCATCGTCAGCCACCTGGAGCACCACGCCAACATCGTTCCCTGGCAGCAGCTTGCGGCCGCCAAGGGCGCCAAGCTGCGCGTGATTCCCGTGGACGACTCGGGCCAGGTGCTGCTCGATGAATACCAGAAGCTCCTGAACGACCGCACCAGGATCGTGTCCGTCACGCAGGTGTCGAACGCGCTCGGTACGGTGGTGCCCGTCAAGGAGATCGTGGCCCTGGCGCACCGCGCAGGGGCCAAGGCGCTGGTCGATGGCGCGCAGTCCATCTCGCACATGCGGGTGGACGTGCAGGACATCGGCGCCGACTTCTTCGTGTTCTCGGGCCACAAGGTCTTCGGGCCGACCGGCGTTGGCGTGGTGTGGGGCAAGCGCGAGGTGCTGGAAGACATGCCTCCCTGGCAGGGCGGCGGCAACATGATTGCCGACGTGACCTTCGAAAAGACGGTGTTCCAGCCCATTCCCAACAAGTTCGAGGCAGGCACCGGCAACATTGCCGACGCCGTGGGCCTGGGGGCGGCCATCGACTACGTGAACCGCGTGGGCATCGAGAACATTGCGCAGTACGAGCACGACCTGCTGGTGTACGGCATGCAGCAGCTCGGCGCCATCCCGGGCGTGCGCTTGATCGGCACGGCGGCCCACAAGGCCAGCGTGATGTCCTTCGTTCTCGCGGGTTACACCACCGAGGAAGTGGGCAAGGCCCTCAACCAGGAGGGCATTGCCGTGCGCACGGGCCACCACTGCGCCCAGCCCATCCTGCGCCGCTTTGGCGTGGAGACCACGGTGCGGCCGTCGCTCGCGTTCTACAACACGTTTGACGAAATCGACTGCCTCACGACCGTGGTGCGCAGGCTGGCGGCACAACGGCGCTAGCCAGAGCGCACACCGGTTGCAGTGGCAGCCGGTTGGCGATCAAAAAAAGGGGAAGTGGGTGTTGTGCCCACTTCCCCTTTTTGATGGCGGTGCGGATGTGCTGGGGCCAGCCGCGGTCAACCCACCACCAGTTCAATCGCGGCGCCGTGGGTCAGCTCCCGATGCCATGCCTGGTGTGGCTGTGCGGCCGGTGAACCGGTGCCCAGCACCACGGCAAACGGGCCAGGGCCGCGCTTGGCCAGTTGGTGCGCCTGTGTGGTGTGCGGCGCGGCTCCAGGGATCGGCTGCGTCAGCACCAAGGTGGTGGCGCCCAGGGCAATGGTAGCCACCCGCGCTGCAGCGCCCGGCAACACAAAGGGTGTGCCAATGTGTGTGCCCTGCGCGTCGCCCAGCAAGGCGCGGTAGCGGGCCAGGCTGGCGTCCAGGTCTTGCACGGCAATCGACAGGCTGAGTACAGCACGTGCGCCGTTGGGGTGCACGCGGGCGTCGCCCTCGGGCACCCGCAGCGCGCGGGGGGTGATGTCTCCGCACAGAAATGGCAGGTCGGTCGATGGCGGGCGGGAGGTTTGCCACTGCAGCCGTTCGCCATCGGGCCGCAAGCGGCCTCCGTCGTGGGGGCCGCTGTAGGCCAGGCCCCGTTCGTTGGCTCCCTTCACGGTGACCGCCGTTCCGGGCGGCAGCAGGGCAAAGTCCACGATGCCTTCGCCATGCTGGTTCAGCAGCTCCCACCAGCGGTCGCCGGGCGAGGGGCTGCGCCAGGCGATGAGTTCAAAGTAGGCGCCATCGGCCAACACGACCAGCGCGTTGTAGGTGGGTCGGCCCGGGTGCTCGCCGCCCTGCAGCACGTTGAAGCCAAGGGCGCGGTAGTCGGTGATGGTCTGCTCCAGATCCTTTACCGCGATCACGATGTGGTCGAGTGTCAATGCCATGGGGTTCCTTGGGGGCTTCTCGGCGTTCAGGCCGCCACCGCGTCTGCGGTGGCGCGTTGGGGTGCGGAGGCGGCGGAGTTCACCAGCTTCACCTCGGCGTGGATGTGCTGCGGGTTGCGCAGCAGGTTGAGGATGGGGCAGGTCTGCTCGACCGCCTGGAACAGCGCGTCGATATCGGCCCGGCTGGCGGGCGAGTCGATGTGCACCGTGTAGGCGATGTTGTGTGGCCAGATGGGCGTGGCCTCATGCCCGGGCTTGCCGCCGCGCGGGTCGATCACGCCGCTGACTTCCACCTCCAGGCTGGTCAATGGCACCTGGCCCAGAGCCGCCTGGATCAGGAAGATGTGCGTCACGCAGCTGCCCAGCACCCCCAGTTGCAGCTCGGGCGAGCTGGGGCCCAGGTGGTAGCCCGCGAAGTCGGGCGGGCTGTCGCTGATGACCTGGTGGTCGCGGATGCGGATGCGGCGTACGCCGCTGCGGCCCTCGGCGCTCACGCGCGCGTTCAGGGCGGCCGGTTGTGCAGTGCCTGCATCAATGGCGGCGTTACGTGCCAGCACGGCGGCACGTTTTTCCGCCAGGTAGTCGTTCAGATGGGTCATGAATGCTCTTTCCAACGCCTTCCGCGCCCGGACATCGGGCGTGGGGAGGGCAGCGTTGCACACCGATTGTTCGAGTCCACACCCGCGCTGGAAACAAACAAAACTGCGCTCGCATATGCAGGTTTCAGATATGCCCGGCGGGGCCGGGTGCTGCGACCTGCTTCGTCGTTTTCCGAATATGCATGCTACGTAATAGGTGCACGTTTGGATGGTGCGTCGATAGCATGCATACACATGAATCGGCCCACTTTGGGGCCGGTGTTTCATGGTCTGTCAATGCCGGTCCGGCGACGAGGTACGAACGTGTTTTCTCTGAAGAAATCAATGGGATGGAGGGTGTGGGGTGCGTCGGCGCTGGCGCTGGGCGTGCTGGTGGCGGGCTGCTCCAAGCAGGCCAGCGAGCCAGCCGCCACGGCCGGTGCGTCCACAGACCAGCCTGTGCAGGGCGGCACGCTGGTGTACTTGGAGCAGCAGGCGCACACCAACCTGTACCCGCCGGCTGGGGGCTTCTATCCCAACGGCGGCGTGCTCAACCAGATCACCGACAAGCTCACCTACCAGGATCCCAAGACGCTGGAGATCCAGCCCTGGATCGCCGAGTCGTGGGAGGTGAACCCTACCGCCACCGAGTACACCTTCAAGCTGAAGAAAGGGGTGACCTTCTCGGACGGCACCCCGCTGGATGCCGCCGCCGTGGCCAAGAACTACGACACCTATGGCCTGGGCAACAAGGAGCTCAAGTTGCCCGCGTCCGAAGTCATCAACAACTACGAACGCAGCGAGGTGGTGGACCCGCTCACGGTCAAGTTCTACTTCAAGAAGCCTTCGCCGGGTTTCCTGCAGGGCACGTCGGTCATCGGCTCGGGCCTGGTGTCGGTGGCCACGTTGGCACGGCCGTTTGAAGAGCTGGGCGATGCGACCAAGATCATCGGCTCGGGCCCCTTCGTGGTGAGCAGCGAGACGCTGGGCAAGGAAATTGTTTTCACGGCGCGCAAGGACTACGCCTGGGGCCCCGCCAAACACGCCCACCAGGGCCGCGCGCGCCTCGACGAAATCAAGCTCATCGTCACGCCCGAAGACAGCGTGCGCATCGGCGCGCTGCTGTCGGGCCAGGCGGGCTTTATCCGCCAGGTGCAGGCCTATGACGAAAATCGCGTGCTGGACCAGAAGTTCGCCATCTACGCGCCCTCCACGCGCGGTGTGAACAACAGCGTGGTCTTTCGCCCCGACAACGCGCTGGTGGCCGATGTGAAGGTGCGCAAGGCGTTGCTGCATGCCACCAACACCAAGGAGATCGTGCAGACCCTGTTCTCGGCCAACTACCCGCAGGCCACCTCGGTCATCGCGTCCACGGCCCTGGGCTATGTGAACCTGTCGGCCAAGCTGGGCTACGACGAGGCCAAGGCCAGGCAACTGCTCGATGAAGCAGGCTGGAAGCTCAATGCCAATGGTCTGCGCGAGAAGGATGGCAAGGAGCTGGTGCTGGCCGCCTATGAATCGCTGCCGCAGCCGCAGAACAAGGAAACCCTGCAGCTTGTAGCGCAGCAGTGGGCCAAGGTGGGCGTCAAACTCAACGTGCTGGCGGGCGACTCCGGCAGCCGTACCGTGGACAGCCTCGACCCCGAGAAGACCCCCGTGGCCCCCGGCATGGTGGGCCGCGCCGACCCGGACGTGATCAAGAGCAACTACTACCCCACCAACCGCAACGTGCTGCTGCAAAAAGGCGGTGTGAGCACCAAGGTCAAGTCGTTCGAGGACACCAGGCTCAACGGTTTGCTCGAAGCCATTGCGGCCGAGACCGACCCGGCCAAGCGCCTGGCGCTCACGGCCGATGTGCAGAACTACCTGATCGACCAGGCCTATGTGATCCCGGTGTTCGAAGAGCCACAGGCCTTTGCCGGTGCGCCGTCGGTGAAGGGTGTCGGTTTTGAGGCCGTGGGCCGCCCCAGCTTCTACGGCACGTGGATTGCGGCAAAGCACTGATCTTTGGAGGCCACCCGCCTGTCTGGCCTGATGCCCTCGGCCGTGGAAGGAAAGTTCGACATGTTCAAGTACCTTGCCAACCGCACGGGCCAGGCCCTGCTGGTGCTGTGGGCCGCCTTCACGGCATCGTTCGTGCTGCTGCAGTTGCTGCCGGGCGATGCGATCCTGATCAAGTTCCTGAACCCTGAGTTCGGCCTGGGGCCACAGGAGATCGCGGACATCCGGGCCGCCTATGGTGCAGACACGTCCGTGTGGCAGCAGTACCAGCACACGCTGCTGGGCTTCCTCAGCGGCAACTTCGGTTACTCGGTGCAGGCGGGCGTGCCGGTGAGCCAGGGCTTGGCCACCAACCTTCCGCCCACGCTGCGCCTGGCGGGGCTGGGATTCGCTGCAGCGCTGCTGCTGGCGGTGGTGCTGGCCTTCGTGTCGCAGCTCACGCGCTGGGGCTGGTTGCGCTCGGCGCTGCAGTCGCTGCCCTCGCTGTTCATCTCGGTGCCGGTGTTCTGGCTCGGCATCATGCTGATCCAGGTGGTGTCGTTCCGCCTGGGGTGGATTCCGGTGATCAACCCTGGCAAGTGGCAGGGCCTTGTGCTGCCCACGCTCACGCTGGCCATTCCCATCGCTGCGCCGCTGGCGCAGATCCTGATCCGCAACATCGACGAGGTGCTGACCCAGCCTTTCGTGGCTGTGGCGCGCGCCAAGGGCGCCACGCGCCAGTGGGTGCTGTGGAAACACGTGGCGCGCAACGCCGTGCTGCCCACGCTGACCATCGCGGGCGTGCTGTTTGGCGAACTGCTGGCTGGGGCTGTGGTGACCGAGGCGGTCTTTGGCCTCAACGGCCTGGGCAGCCTCACGCAGCAGGCGGTGGGCAACCAGGACACCGCCGTGCTACAGGCCGTGGTGGTGGTTTCGGCCACGGCCTTCGTGTTCATCAACCTGGTGGTGGACCTGCTCTACCCCGTGTTCGACCCCCGCCTGCGCATCCGCCTGGGTGCCTGAGGAGACTCCCATGACCACCACATCTTCAATCGCCGACCTGGGCGCCTTCACTGGCGCCGCACAGCCTGCACCGCAACGTTACGAGCGTGCGGCAGTCGTCCCCGCCGCTGTGGTGGTGCCCACGGGGCCCATCCCTGCGGCCCCGCCGCCGCGCACGCGCCGTGGCACATGGGCCCACCGCGCCATTCAGCACGTGCGCAGCGCCCCCCTCAGCCTGTGGCTGGCCTGGGGCGTGATCGCGCTGGTGGCGCTCTGGGCAATGGTGCCGGGCCTGTTCACGGGCTACAGCGCCACCGTGGGCGTGGCCGGCCAGCAGCTGCAGGCGCCGTCGGCCGCGCACTGGCTGGGCACCGATGCGCTGGGCCGCGACGGCTATGCGCGCCTGGTGTTCGGCGCGGTGCATTCGCTCTCGGGTGCGTTCCTGGCCGTGGCGGTGGGGTTGGTGCTGGGCACGCTACTGGGTGTGCTGGCGGGCTCCATCGGCGGCTGGGTGGAGGACGTGATCATGCGCACCGTCGATGTGCTGCTCTCGGTGCCTTCGCTGCTGCTGTCGCTGTCCATCATCATCATCCTGGGCTTTGGCACGCTGAATGCGGCGGTGGCTGTGGGTGTGGCCTCGGTGGCCAGCTTTGCACGGCTCATGCGCTCCGAAGTGGTGCGGGTCCGCCGCTCCGAGTATGTGGAGGCAGCCTTTGGCAGCGGCGGGCGTTTTGGCGTGGTGCTGTGGCGCCATGTGCTGCCCAATTCGCTCACCTCGGTGATCGCCATGGCGGCGCTGCAGTTCGGCTCCGCGATCCTGTCGATTTCCACCCTCGGCTTTCTGGGCTATGGCGCACCGCCCCCCACGCCCGAATGGGGCCTGCTGATTGCGGAGGGGCGCAACTACATCGCTACGGCCTGGTGGCTGACCACCGTGCCCGGGCTGGTGGTGGTGGCCGTGGTACTGTCGGCCAACCGCATCAGCGCTGCGCTGACCCAGGGGCGCACATGACGGCCACCACGGTCCCCGCACCCATCCCCCTTCTGGAGGTGGAGAACCTCGCCATCGCCTACCGCGACCGGGGCCATGAACAGCGCGTGGTGCATGGCGTGTCGTTTGCCATCGCGCCCGGCGAGGTGGTGGCGCTGGTGGGCGAGTCCGGCTCGGGCAAGACCACCACCGCACAGGCCCTCATCGGCCTGCTGGCCGACAACGGCCGGGTGGAGCAAGGGGCGATCCGGCTCAACGGTACGGACATTGCAGCTTGGTCGCCCGACCGCTTCGACACGGTGCGCGGCCGCGTGATCAGCCTCATTCCGCAGGACCCGACCAGCTCGCTCAACCCCGTGCGCACGGTGGGCGAACAGGTGGGCGAGATCCTGAAGATCCACCGCTACGGCGACCGCTGGGCCATCGCGCAGCGCGTGGTTGAGCTGCTGGCCAAGGTGGGCCTGTCGCAGCCCGAGCTGCGCGCGCGGCAGTATCCGCACGAGCTGTCGGGCGGCATGAAGCAGCGCGTGCTGATCGCCATTGCGATTGCGCTGCAGCCCGCGCTCATCATTGCCGACGAGCCCACCAGTGCGCTCGACGTGACGGTGCAGCGGCGCATCCTCGACCTCATCGACGAACTGCGCCATGAGTTCGGCACCGCCGTGCTGCTGGTCACGCATGACCTGGGCGTGGCGGCCGACCGCGCCCACCGGCTGGTGGTGCTGCAGGGCGGGCGCATCCAGGAGCAGGGCGAGACGGCCAGCGTGCTGCGCAACCCGCAAAGCGCCTACACGCGCAAGCTGCTGGCCGATGCGCCCTCGCTGGCCAGTGCTGCCTTCCGCGCGCCCCGTGTCCTGGCGGCCAACGATGCGCCCGAGCGGCCCGGGGACTTCGCCATCGTGGTCGAAGGCCTGGTGCACGACTTTCCGGTGGTGGGGCAGAAACAGCCGTTCCGCGCTGTGGACGGCGTGTCCTTCCGTGTGCGGCGCGGCACCACGCACGCCATCGTGGGCGAGTCGGGCTCGGGCAAGACCACCACCATTCGCGACGTGGTGGGCTTTCGCCAGCCCACGGCGGGCCGCATCGTCATCGAGGGCACGGACCTCACCACCCTGCGCGGTGAGGCGCTGCGCCAGTTCCGCCGCACGGTGCAGCTGGTCTACCAGAACCCCTTCAGCTCGCTGGACCCGCGCCAGACCATCTTCCAGATCATCGAAGAGCCCCTGCTCAACTTCGAGCCCCTGCCCGCCGCCGAGCGCGCGCACCGCGTGCACGACATCCTGGCGCGCGTGGGCCTGCCAGCGGCCGTGCTGGAGCGTCGGCCGCTGGCCCTGTCCGGCGGGCAGCGCCAGCGCGTGGCCATTGCGCGCGCCCTCGTCCTGCAGCCCCGCGTGCTGGTGCTTGACGAGGCCGTCTCGGCCCTGGACGTGACCGTGCAGGCGCAGATCCTGGCGCTGCTGGACACCTTGCAGCGCGACCTGGGCCTGACCTACCTCTTCATTTCGCACGACCTCGCCGTGGTGCGCCAGATTGCAGACACCGTGTCGGTGCTGCAGGGCGGCCGCCAGGTGGATGCGGGGCGCGTGGAAGACGTGTTCCTGCGCCCCGGCAGCGACTACACGCGAGAACTGATAGCCGCCATTCCCGGAAAGAAGAACCATCTCCATGACCCTCTCGACACCCACACCACCCACCCCCACCAAGCGCCTGGGCTTCTTCAGCAGGCTGCTTGACGACGCGCCTGCGGGCGAGCGCTACCGGCTCGTGACCGAGCAGATCGCCCACGCCGAGGCCTTCGGCTTCGACTCCGCCTGGGTGGCGCAGCACCACTTCCATGAACACGAGGGCGGCCTGCCTTCGCCTTTTGTGTTCCTGGCACACGTGGCGGCGCGCACGCGGCGCATCCGGCTGGGGACCGGCATCGTGACCCTGCCCATGGAAAACGCGGTCCGTGTGGCCGAGGACGCCATCGTGCTCGACCTGCTCTCGGGCGGGCGGCTGGAGCTGGGCGTGGGCACGGGCGGCACGCCCGAATCGTTCGCCGCCTTCGGCATCACCAGCGAAGACCGCAGCGCTGTCTATGCGCGGCACCTGGCGGCCGTGCGCGCGGCCTGGGCCGGGCGGCCATTGCCCGGTGGCGACCGGCTGTACCCGGCCGCCGAGCAGCTGCTGGGCCGCATCTGGCAGGCCACGTTCTCGGTGGCGGGTGGCGAGCGTGCGGGGCAGGCGGGTGACGGGCTCATGCTGTCGCGCACCCAGCCGCGCACGGCCGATGCGCCCAACGCGTCGCTGTCGGACCTGCAGCATCCCATCATCGATGCCTACCTGGCGGCACTGCCTGTGGGCAGCACACCGCGCATCGTGGGCTCGCGCAGCCTGTTCGTGGCCGATGACCGCAACGAGGCGCTGCGCCTGGCCGATGTGGGCCTGCGCCGTTCTGCCGCACGTTTTGCAGCGGCGGTTTCGCCGGGGCAGGCCCCGCGCCCTGGGCCCGATGCACCGCTCGCCACCTTGATTGCCGCGTACGACGTGCATGTGGGCACGCCCGACGACGTGATCGCCTCGCTGCGGGCCGACACGGCGCTGGCGCGCACCACCGACATCGTGTTCCAGGTGCACTCCGTGGACCCGCCACACGCGCACATCCTGCGTTCCATCGAACTCACGGCCACCCACGTCGCCCCGGCGCTGGGCTGGGTGCGCAAGCTGCCCGGCAACGCCACGGCCGCATCCGTGGCCGCACCCACTTTCGCAACCCGTACCGAGGCCTTTGCATGAGCCAAGCCAACCCCTCCTCTTTGCCGGGCCAGACACTGCCCGATGTGATCGACCTGCTCGTGGGCATCGAGCCCGGCGACCGCCTCGACACCATCCGCCGCCATCGCCTGCAGGCGCGCACCCACGCGCAGGAAAGCTACCGCGCGCTGTTTGCGCCCACGGCCCCCGCGCCCGGTGCGGTGACGCTGGCCGAGCGCCTGGCGGTCGCCGCGTTCGTCGCTGGCCTGCACCAGCAGCCCGATGCTGCTGCGTTCTATGCCGCCGCGCTGGTGGCGCAAGATGCGGGCGCGGGGCTGGCGCAGGCGATTGCGGCCGAGGTGAGCCGGGGTGCGGCGCAGGGACCCTATGGTCACTATCCCGCCGGTCCCTTGAGCCGCGAGAACACCGACGGCCTGGCCTACGCCGTGGGCGAGGCGCAGCGCGCGGTGCTGGGCGCGCGGCTGTCGGCGGGCCTGGCGCATGCGCACCTGCTCACCTTTCGCCCGCGCGATGCGAGCCCCGAGGCCTTGCAGGCGCTGCTCAGCGCGGGCTGGTCGGCCACCGACATCGTGATCCTGTCGCAGCTGGTGGCGTTTCTGTCGTTCCAGATCCGCGTGGTGGTGGGCCTGCGCACGTTGGCCGCCCACCCGGCGCCCCACACACCGTTGTCCCCCCGCACCGCAGAGGCCCAGCCATGAGCAATACCGCTGTCATCACCCACCCCGGCAACCACGAACCCACGGCCTTCACGCAAGCGCAGCTGGAATGGCTGCCCTGGCTGCCGCCGCTGCCCGAGGACGAACTGACCGAGCGCCACTACGCGGGCCTGGTGGATGCCGCACGCGCCAAGTCGCCCTACTTCCGTCTGCTGGCGCGCGACCCGGACACGCTGGGGGCGCGCACCCGCACCGACAAGGACATCTTCTACAACCCCGACGCCGGCCTGCCCCGCGCAGAGCGCGAGCTCTCGGCCACGGCCACGTCGCGCTCCAACGGCTGCATTTACTGCGCATCGGTGCATGCGCGGTTTGCCTCGCACTTCTCGCACCGCGAGGCCGATGTGCAGCGCCTGCTGGACGAAGGCGTGCGGGCCGACCTGGGCCCGCGCTGGAACGCCATTGTGGAAACCTCCGTGGCCCTCACGGCCACCCCCACGGCGCTGGATGGAACGCACGTCGAGCGCCTGCGCGCCGAGGGGTTCGACGACTTCGCGATCTCCGACGCGCTGCACGGCGCGGCCTTCTTCAACTGGGCGAATCGGCTGATGCTATCGCTGGGGGAGCCGCAGCAGCAGGCCGCATCAGCGGCCTGACAAGAGAACCGGAAAACAGCCCAGCGAAGGGCCCCGCACCCACCGGCCAGTTCCCTGCCCGGTTGGGCTGAGTGTGTCGAGGCCCGGCGCAGCGCTGCGAAAAGCGCTGTGTGAACGGTGTGGAGGGGCGCAGCGCTCCCTCAATCCAGCCACCCCTTCGGCACCTTGTCGGCCTTCTTTTCCACCGGGTTGGCCGTGAGCCACTGGGGTGCGTACTGCCGCATGAACTCCTTGGCCTTGTCGGGTCGGGCCGACAGCCAGGCGTCGTAGGCGCCTTCGTTCAGGATGGCGGGCATGTTCTTCTCGCTGCCCGGCGGGCCGTAGCGCTGCAGCAGCGCGTGGTTGTTGGCGTTCACGGTGAGCAGGCAGTAGCTCACGATCACCTCGCCGTCCGCCCCTTGCCAGCGCGCCCACAGGCCCGCCACGCCCATGGGCTTGCCGTCCACGCGGGCGATGCGGGTGGGCACGGCCTTGCCGGTGCGCCAGTCGTCTTCAAAAAACGCCTGCACCGGCACGATGCAGCGCTGGCCGTTCAGCCATGCGTCGCGGAACGCGGTGCCGGTGGAGGCGAGG
Source organism: Acidovorax kalamii (assembly GCF_002245625.1). Classification (GTDB taxonomy): domain Bacteria; phylum Pseudomonadota; class Gammaproteobacteria; order Burkholderiales; family Burkholderiaceae_C; genus Acidovorax; species Acidovorax kalamii. Next base: position 119,416 of record NZ_NOIG01000008.1, on the reverse strand, counting down.
TCGGACTTGGCGTGGGCCAACTTGGGTGCGCGCAGCCTGGCGTCGGACGCCGACTTGACCCAGTGGGGCACCAGGCCCCATTGTGCGGGCACCAGCACGCGCTCCGCGCTGTTGCTGCTGGCCTCCTCGCCCGCTGGTGTCGGCGGGGCCGCACCCAGGGCGGTGGCGCTGGCGGCGGGCACGATGCAGGCCCCGGGTTTGCGCGGGCGCAGGTGGCGGTCCAGCGGCGTGTCGGGCGGCGCCACGGCAAAGGCCTCGCGGTAGCTGTCGGCGGGGTGCAGGGTTTCGTAGTGGGTGGCCATGGGGCGATGGTAGCGGGTGGTGGCTGGGTTTATGAATAAAAATCGGCCTTTCCGCGCATCCAGTAAAGGTTTTTAGCTATGAAAAATGTAGTTGACTGATGGGGCGGCGCCACTTGGCAGTGCTGCCCGGCTTGGAGATACTGGCCCATTGCCGGATTCCCGCATGTCCCACTCTGGAGAAGCCACACCATGCACCACCCCGCCATCGCCCTGACCACGGCCCTGTTGTTGACCGGTGTGCTGGCGCCCGCCCAGGCCCAGGTGCAGAAGATGCGCCCCGGCCTTTGGGAACACAGCGTGGCCATGAAAAGCCAGAGCGGCGAGATGGAAGCGGCCATGGCGCAGATGCAGAAGTCCATGGCCAGCATGACGCCCGCGCAGCGCAAGCAGATGGAGCAGATGCTGGCGCAGCAGGGCGTGGCCATGGGGCCGGGGGGCAGCACCACCACCGTGAAGGTGTGCATCAGCCCCGAGCAGGCCGACCTGGACCGCATCCCGCCGCAGGAAGGTTGCACGCAGACCGTGACCCGCACCGGGCCGAACACCGTGGCCATGCGCTTCAGCTGCAAGGGCGCGCAGGGTCAGCCGCCCACCACGGGCGAGGGCACCATGACCTTCAACGGCCCCACGGCCTACACGGGCCAGTTCAAGGTCAAGACCACCAGCAACGGCAAGCCCGACCAGCTCGACATGGCGCAGACCGGCAAGTGGCTGGCCACCGACTGCGGCGCGCTCAAACCCGTGCGTTGAAGGGGGACGGGCCCGCAGCGGGGCGCGGCGGGTGCTGCGGGCCGCTGGGCGCCACCACCCAGCGGTTGCGCCCCAGGGCCTTGGCGGTGTAGAGCGCCTGGTCGGCGCGCTCCAGCGTGTGCACCACGGTGTCGCCCGGCAGATGCAGGGCCAGGCCTGCCGATACCGACATGCGCAGCGTGCCCGTGGCGTGGGGGATTTCGAGCGCCTCCACCGCCAGCCGCACGCGTTCCAGCAGCTCGCGGGCGTCGTCCAGCTGGGTCTCGCAGAGCATCAGCACAAACTCCTCGCCGCCCCAGCGGGCCAGCACGTCAGTGTCGCGCACATGGGCGCGCACGGTGCCTGCAAAGGCTTGCAGCGCGCGGTCGCCGGTGGCGTGGCCGTGCTGGTCGTTGATGGGCTTGAAGTGGTCGATGTCGAGCTGTGCCAGCAGCAGCGGGCGGCCGCTGCGCAGGCTGCGGCGGTGTTCCAGCTCCATCAGGTCGAGCATGGCGCGGCGGTTGATGAGCCCGGTCAGCTCGTCGCGTGTGGCCAGCTCGCGGTTGATGTCCAGTGCCTGCGCCAGCGCCTCACGCTGCTGCTGCAGCCGGGCGCGGATGCGGTGGATGCGCAGGTTCAGCGCCACACAGCCGCCGAGCACGATCACCACCATGAGGGCATAGGCCGTGTCGAGATAGCCCGAGGCGTTGGCACTGAGGCGCGAACTCACGCCGATCGCGCACCCAAAGGCCACCAGCGCATAGATGCCGATGCCGATCACCTCGGCCACCGTGAGGCCGAAGGTGCCGAAGAACAGGATCATGGCCAGCACGCTGGGCACCAGCCCGCGCGCCTCGCCCGCCAGCACATAGGCCACGGCGCCGCTGGTGATGGTCCAGGCCATCTGGGGCAGGGTGAGCGAGGGGTCGCGCAGCGCCAGCGTGGCGCCGGACCGGATGAAGGCCGTCATCACGGCCAGCCCGCCCACCGAGAGGGCGGCCCACCAGTGCACGGCGGTGGCGTTCAGCGCAGCACTGGCATGCGCCACCAGCAGCATCACGCCCGCGCTGGCGGCCATCAGCAGCAGGGCCAGCAGCGCCATCCCCACCAGCGTGCGCCGCCGGGGATCAGTGGAAAGGATCACGTCCCTGAGGCGCTGCCAGCGGGAAGGTGGGCGCAAGGTGGGGGCTCCTGCCAGAGGTGGGGCCACGCGCTGGGCGCGGCCGATCGGGCATTTTAGGCCGCAGGGGGCCGCGCGTACATCCTTGGAGCCTGTTCAAAGCCTTTTTGGAGATCGCATTGGAGTGCAATCGGGAGGAGTGGATGCTTCGGATGCGCCGCATGGGCTCGTGCCCATGCAAGCAGCCGGGGCGTCCAATCGCCCGATTTCACTCCAACCCTTCGGGCAAGTGCCTTGCCGGGCGGTCTGCGGCGTTGCGGCGCTTGCCGATAGCACGGGCTATCGGCTGCGCACCGCGCCTAGCATCCCATCCCGGCAAGGGACTTGTGCGGCTCCAAAAAGACTTTGAGCAGGCTCCTACAGCAGCGTCAGCGCCGCCAGGGCCGCCAGCGGCGCGGTTTCGGCGCGCAGTACGCGGGGGCCGAGCGTGACGGGGGCAAAGCCATGCAACAGGGCCAGGTCTTCCTCGGCGCCGCTGAGCCCGCCTTCTGGGCCGGAGAGGAACAGCACCGGCCCGGCCGGGGCCGCCGCCTGCTGCAGCGGCAAGGTGCCTGCGCGCAGCGACAGCAGCAGGCGCTGCGCTGCCACGGCCCCGTCGGACGCTGCGGCCCCTGCCTGCGCACGCGCCCAGCCCGCGAGGTCGATGGCATCGTGCACCACGGGCACGCGGTTGCGGCCACATTGTTCGCAGGCGGCCACGGCCACGGCCTGCCAGTGGGCGATTTTCTTGTCGGCGCGCTCGCCCTTGAGCTTGAGCACGCTGCGCTCGGCCACCAGCGGGGTGATGCTGGCCACGCCGAGTTCGGTGGCTTTTTCCACGAGCCAGTCCATGCGCTCATTGGCGGTGATGCCCGCCAGCAGGTGCACGGCGCGCGGCGCCTCGCGCTCGGTGGCGTGGTGGGCGCCCACCTGCACCAGCACATCGCTGCGGCCCATCTTCAGCACCGTGGCCTCGAACTCGCCGCCTTCGCCGTTGAAGAGCGTCAGCGCATCGCCGGGCTGCTGGCGCAGCACCTGCACATGGCGCGCGGCGCCGGGGGGCAATGCAATCTCGGCGCCCGTGGCCAGCGGAGCGGGGCAGTGGAAACGGGGCATTTGCTATGTTTTTAATAGCTATCTGGGCAATGTGATCGCGCGCAGAGGGCTGTTTTTGCTTGAATATTTTGGCGTCTGGGCGGCGGTGCCTGCCTACATGCGGCCGTAGGCAAAGCCCACCACGGGTTCGGTGCCCTCGATCTGGTCGAGCATCTGCAGCAGCGGGCCCAGCTGGCGGTAGCGGTTGGCGGTGGCGCGGATGTAGGCCATGAACCGGGGCGCGTCGGCCAGGTACTTGGGCTTGCCGTCGCGCAGCGTCAGACGCGCAAAGATGCCCGCGACCTTGAGGTGGCGCTGCAGGCCCATCCATTCCACCGCACGGTAGAACTCGCCAAAGTCATCGCCCCAGCCGCTGGCGCTGTTGGCGCCCAGCAGCCCGGCCTTGCGCGCCTTCTCCCAGTAGCGCACGGTGATGTCGATGACGAATTCCTCTTCCCAGCTGATGAACGCGTCGCGCAGCAGGCTGGCGATGTCGTAGGTGATGGGGCCGTAGACCGCGTCCTGGAAGTCGAGCACGCCCAGCGGTGCACCAGCTTCCACAGGCGCCATCAGGTTGCGGGTCATGAAGTCGCGGTGCACATAGACCTGGGGTGCGGCCAGGTTGTGCGCCACGATGGTGTCAAAGGCGCTGCTCAAGGTGGCCTGCTGCTTGTCGTCCAGGGCGATGGCGCGGTGCTTGGCGAGGTACCAGTCGGGGAACAGCGCCAGTTCGCGGCGCAGCAGCGCGTCGTCGTACACGGGCAGCACGCCGGGGGTGGAGGCTTTTTGCCACTGCAGCAGTACATCGGTGGCCTGCTGGTACCAGGTGTAGGCGTCCTGGGGTTTTTCGGGGTTCAGCCGCTCGATCACGGTCTGGTGGCCCAGGTCGGACAGCAACATGAAGCCGGTGGGCTCGTCAAACGCCAGGATCTGCGGCACGTTCAGCCCGGCAGCGGCCATCAGGCCCTGCACCTGCACGAAAGGCTTGCAGTTTTCCTTTTCGGGCGGGGCATCCATCACGATGCGGCTGGCGCCCGTGGCCGTGTCGATGCGCAGGTAGCGACGAAAGCTCGCATCGGCCGAGGCGAGGCGCAGCGTGGCGGGCAGCAATTGCTGGGGGCCGGCCAGGGGCGCCAGCCAGGCGTCGAAGGCCGCTTTGCGGGCGGCGTCGGGCCAGGTCACGGGGGGCAATGTGGCGGCGGCAGCGGCCGCGCCCAGGGGCGCACCGGCGGGTGATGGGGGGAAGGGGTGGCTCATGGATAATCCGATTTTAAAACCCGCTTTGGGCACGCATCCCCGCAGAGCCTGGGGCGGGCCTTCTTCCTCTGCCACCGCCCGAACCACCACCCCACGTGCCACGCTGCCAGCCCCCCACCGTGCAGACCCCCCCTTCCCTCCGGCCCCGGCCTGCCACGGCACAGGCGGCGCGCCTGCGCGCCCCGGTGCCGCGTGCCCTGGCCTATGGTGTCGCACTGGCCTGTTGCAGCTGGCCGCTGACGGCCCTGGCCCAGGGCCCGGCCCACAGCGCCTGGGATGCCCCGCCTGCGCTGCGCACCTCGCCCCTGCTGCAGGAGAAGATCCCGGACGCCGTGCGCCCCCAGCTGCCCGTGTTTGTGAAGGGCGACCACATCAGCGGCCAGACCGACCTGAACGCGCTCATTGAGGGCAATGCCGAGCTGCGGCGGGGCGACACCGTGATCCACGCCGACCGGCTGGACTACAACGTGCCCGAAGACCTGGCCAAGGCCAACGGCAAGGTGCGCATCAACCGCGCGGGCAATGTCTACGAGGGCACGGCGCTGGAGCTGCGCGTGGATGCGTTCGAGGGCTTCTTCAGCGACGCGCGTTACCAGTTCCTGGCCACACAGGCGCATGGCGACGCCACGCGCGTGGACTTCATCGACCGCTACCGGGCCGTGGTGCACAACGCCACCTACACCACCTGCGAGCGCGGCAACGAAGCCAGCTGGGAGCCCGACTGGGTGCTGCGCGCAGGCACGCTGCGCCTGGACAACGAAGAAGAAGTGGGCACGGCCGAGAACGCCGTGCTGGAGTTCAAGGGCATCTCGGTGCTGCCCATCCCCTACATCACCTTCCCGCTGTCGGACAAGCGCAAGTCGGGCCTGCTGCCGCCCACCATCGGCCTCGACAGCCGGGACGGCGTGGCCTACATCCAGCCCTACTACTGGAACATCGCCCCCAACCGCGATGCCACGCTGCGCGCCGCGCTCATGACCAAACGCGGCGCCAACCTGGGCGGCGAGTTCCGTTACCTGGAGCCCACGTACTCGGGTCAGATCAGCGCGGACGTGATGCCGGCCGACCGGCTGCGGGACCGCCTGCGCTGGAGCTTCTCGGGCCAGCACCAGGGCGCGTTTGACACCGCCATCGGTGGCCTGGGCCTGAACCTGAACATCAACCGCGTGAGCGACGACAACTACTGGCGCGACTTTGGCCGCGCCTCCGAGCCGTTGCGCCAGCGCCTGCTGCCCGGCGACGCCACGCTGTCCTGGGCCCGCAACGACATGAGCGCCAGTGTCCGCACCCTGAAATGGCAGACGCTGCAGGACGTGAACGCGCCCATCGTGCCGCCTTACGACCGCATGCCCCAGCTGCAGTGGCGCTACGTCCCGACCCAGCTGGATGGCGGTTTCGACGCGACCGTGGAGTTGGACACCACGCGCTTCCAGGCCGCTCGCGCTCTCACGGGTCAGCCCAATGCCGACCGCAGCTATGCAATGGCGCAGATCAGCCGACCGTTTCTTGCACCCGGCGGTTTCATCACGCCGCGCCTGCAGCTGCACGCCACCACGTACCAGTTCGACACCCCCCTGTCCAACGGCGACCGCTCGGCCAGCCGCACGCTGCCCACGTTCAGCCTGGACAGCGGCCTGGTGTTCGAGCGCGACGCGGCCTACTTTGGCCGTGCCTTTTTGCAGACGCTGGAGCCCCGGGCGTTCTACACCTACACGCCCTACCGCGACCAGAGCCGCCTGCCGGTGTACGACACGGCAGCCAATGACTTCAACTTCGCCACCATCTTCACGGAGAACGCCTTTGGCGGCAACGACCGCCTGGCCGACAACAACCTGCTCACCCTGGGGCTGACCACGCGGCTGCTCGACCCGAACTCGGGCGCCGAGGCGGTGCGCTTCGGCGTGGCCCAGCGCCTGCGCTTTTCGGACCAGAAGGTCACCCTGCCGGGCGTGGCGCCCGTGAGCGAGCGTCTGTCCGACCTGCTGCTGGGCGCGGGCATCACCTGGACACCGCAGTGGGGCTTTGACTCCACCGTGCAGTACAACCCCAAGACAGGCCGCTCCATCCGCTCGACCATCGGCGCGCGCTACAGCCCCGGCAACTACCGCACCGTGAGCGCGGCCTACCGCCTGCAGCGTGGCACCAGCGAGCAGGTCGATGTGGGCTGGCAATGGCCCCTGAACGACCTGTGGGGCGACAAGGGCCAGGACCTGGGCGCAGGCCGGGGCCAGGGCGGCGGGCGCTGGTACAGCGTGGGCCGCCTGAACTACAGCATCAAGGACCGCAAGCTCGTGGACACCGTGGTGGGCTTCGAGTACGACAGCTGCTGCTGGATCGGCCGCGTGGTGCTGGAGCGCCTGCAAAGCAGCGTGACCACGTCCAACACCCGCCTGCTGTTCCAGATCGAATTTGTGGGATTCTCCCGCCTCAGCCTGGGCTCCAGCCCGCTGGAAACCTTCAAGAACAACGTGCCGCGCTACCAGAACCTGCGCGAGCAGGTCTCCACGCCCAGCCGTTTCAGCAACTACGACTAACGCCATGAACCACCGAGTTTTTGCACTGGCCCTTGCCACCCTGGCCTCCATGAGCATGCAGGGCGCTGCGGCGCAGGGGCTGCGCCCTTCGGGGGCGTCGCCGTCCGGCAAGAGTGGCCTGTCCGCGCCCTCGGCACGCCCACCGGCGGCGCCGTCGATCACGCTGCCAGAGTCTGGCGCGGGCACGGCGCCCCGCTCGGCCGACTTCATCGTGGCGGTGGTCAATTCCGAGCCTGTGACCAACTACGAAGTGCGCTCGCGCCTGGCCCGGGCCGAGGCCCAGCTGGCCAAGCAGGGCGGCGCCATGCCCCCGCGCGACCTGCTCGCGCGCGAGGTGCTGGAACGCATCATCCTGGAGAAGGTGCAGCTCCAGCAGGCGCGTGAATCCGGCATCAAGGTGGACGATATGGCGGTGGCCCAGGCCGAACAGGGCGTGGCCCGCCAGAACGACATGACCGTGGAGCAGCTGTATGCGCGCCTGGGCCGCGACGGCATGAGCCGCGAACGTTTCCGCGAAGAGCTGCGCAACCAGCTGCTGCAGCAACGCCTGCGCGAACGCGAGGTGGAAGCGCGGGTGAAAGTGACCGACCTGGACGTGGACCAGTACCTGCGCGACGAGCAGAAGGGCACGGACCCCGCCGCAATGGAAATCAACCTGGGCCATGTGCTGGTGCTGGTGCCCGAGAACGCCAGCCCCGTGCAGGTGGCCGAGCGCCAGGCCAGAGCCCAGCGCGCGGCCGACAAGGTGCGGGCCGGTGAAGACTTTGCCGCCGTGGCGCGCGAGTTTTCTGACGCTGCAGAGGGGCAGCGCGCGGGTGGCCTGCTGGGCCTGCGTCCGGCCGATCGCTACCCGGAGCTGTTCGTGAACTCCACGCTGGGCCTGCCCGTCGGCTCCATCGTGGGCCCCGTGCGGTCCCCGGCGGGTTTCCACGTGCTCAAGGTGGTGGAGCGGGTCACGGCGGGCATGCCCGCGACCGTGGTGCAGAACCACGCCCGTCACATCCTGCTGCGCACCGGCCCCCAGCTGTCCGAGACCGCCGCCGCCGCCCGCCTGGCCGACTACCGCCGCCGCGTGCTCGCGGGCCAGGCCGACTTTGCGGCGCTGGCGCGCGAGCATTCGCAGGACGGCAGCGCCAAGGACGGCGGCGACCTGGGCTGGGCCAGCCCCGGCCGGTATGTGCCCGAGTTCGAACAGGCCCTGGACACCCTCAAGCCCGGCGAGATCAGCGAGCCGCTGGTGTCGCGTTTTGGTGTGCACCTGGTTCAGCTGCTGGAGCGGCGCGAGGCCAAGCTCACCCAGCGCGAACAGCGTGAGATGGCGCGTGGCGTCGTGCGCGAGAAGAAACTCGACGAGGCCTACGCCACCTGGGCGCAGGAGCTGCGCGGGCGCGCGTATGTCGAGTACCGCGAGCCACCCCAGTAAACACCTGCAGCAGCATTGGTAGCAGCAGACCCATCCCCCACTTCCGTGACAAGACAGGCAAGGCCGCGTTGAAACACATCCCCCGCAAGCGCTTCGGGCAGCATTTCCTGTCCGACCACGGCATCATCGACGGCATCGTTTCGGCCATCGCCCCGCTGCCGGGCCAGCCCATGGTCGAAATCGGGCCCGGCCTGGCTGCTCTGACCCAGCCCCTGGTGGAGCGCCTGGGGCGCCTCACCGTCATCGAACTGGACCGCGACCTGGCGCTGCGCCTGCGACTGCATGGCCAGCTCGACGTGATCGAATCTGACGTGCTGAAGGTGGATTTCACGGCCCTCGCGCAGACCCTGCGCGAGAAGGCCGGTCAGCCCGGGCTGCGGCTGCGCGTGGTGGGCAACCTGCCCTACAACATCTCCACGCCCATCCTGTTCCACCTGCTCGCGCATGTGCAGGTCATCGAAGACCAGCACTTCATGCTGCAAAAGGAGGTCATCGACCGCATGGTGGCCAGCCCCGCGACGGGCGACTATGGCCGCCTGTCGGTGATGCTGCAATGGCGCTATGCCATGGAAAACGTGCTGTTCGTGCCGCCCGAGAGCTTCGACCCGCCCCCGCGCGTGGACAGCGCCGTGGTGCGCATGGTGCCCCATGCCGAGCCCGCGCCACTGTCGGTGCCCGTGCTCGAAGAACTGGTGCAGGTCGCCTTCAGCCAGCGCCGCAAGCTGCTGCGCCACACCCTGGGCCGCTGGCTGGAAGCCCGCCAGTTCGCTGGCCACTTCGACACCCAGCGCCGCGCCGAGGAAGTGCCCGTGGCCGAATACGTGGCACTGGCGCAAGTTTGCTCTTAAATTGATAGCTGTTGGTGCTTGCTGGACGCGCGCAAAGCAGTGTTTTCACTATTGATGCGCGGTGTGTCTACGGTGAGCAAGCTAGCGCTTGACTTCGCCACAACCCATAGCAACTGACGCAGCCCAGGCCAGTGACACCGCGCAAGGGCCGCCCCGCCGCGCTGGTGTCGTCCCCCTTCCCGGCGAAGCCGAGAGAAGGGGGAAGCGGCGCAGCCGCTCAGGGGGATGTACCGAGTTATGCGGCGCTGAGCCAGTAACCCGCGTTGAAAGGGCTGCTCATGCGCAGCGCCATGGGGGAGACGTCCACGAGCTTGTCGGTCGGCATCTTCTCGGCGGATTCCGCGTGGATCTCGATGCCCTTGACTTCCTGGGCGCCGGTAGCCTCGTTCGCCCGTTCTGCTTGGCTGGTGGATGCAGAACGGGCTACAGAAAAGAATAGAAACACCGGAAGGGGATCTTGCGATCACCCCAGTAGTCCGCCGCGTCGCGGAAGATGTCGAGCAGCTGCTCGCGTGCTTCCTTGTCAAACTTGGCCGTGGCGGGGATCTGCTCCAGCACCACGATGAATCCTGGCTGCGGGCCCGATTTGTGCAAGGGGTCCGTCATGCAGTCGTACAACGCGTCGAAGTTCTTGCCGAAATGCGACGGGAAGGTGAACTGGGCGGCAATCAGGTCCAGCACATCCTGTTTGGACTGCGCGTGGGCCAGGTTGGCATACAAGAAATGGTGACCCATGGAGGTGGCCGCATCCTGCAGGTCCTGCACGCGGAACGCGCGAATGGACTGCACGATGTTGGTGCGCACGCCACGCAGTGGCGTTTCCAGGTCTTTACGAAGTGGCGTCTGCATCTCCGCTACTCTTTCTTTAGAAAGTCCACAAACTTCTGGCTCTCCGCAGGGCTGCGGAATGCAGCCTGCGGGTGGGGGATTCAAGGGGGCGCACTGACCGCTGCCAGCGTATCTCTGGCCTGCGTGCAGCGCAACGGGTGTCACTCGACGATTTCGCGAAAACTGGCGTAGTGATCGCTGGTGTAGTAGCAGGCATCCGGAACCCGGGGCTTGCCGCCACACACGATGCGCCGGGCTCCCCGGTTGCGCGATCCTGGTGTTCTGACGGTGTACTCACGGTAGTAGCCCCGCTTGTGGGCGGGCAACAGCCGCTCGCGGTTGCCGAAAACTGTTCCGTCCTTGTCATACGGAAAGGGCCCTCCTTCACGGATCAGCGCATAGGTATCTCGCCCTTGGGGCGGCAACTCGGCCAATGCGATGGGGGGGATGGCGCCGCCGGTAGACGGGGCGTTTCGAGCGTGCCCCATTGCCGGGGACAACACGAACGCAACACCCAAAACACACAAAAACCCTGCTTTGCGCGCCCGGGTGGCTACAGCCTTCAACATCAACGAACCTTTCAGAAACTACGGGTTAACCCGAAATTTCGAGCCGCTAGTGTCGCTCAACGGCCCCCAAAAAGCAAGCGTCTGCACAAAGATTGGGCAGACGCTGAAGGGTTGATCAAGTGCCTTAAGTTAGCACTTGCTACCGCTTTGTGGCTTATCTTGAAACGTTGGCGTCGGCCACCGTCAAGGCGGTCATATTGACAATCCGGCGCACGGTGGCGCTGGGTGTCAGGATATGGACGGGCTTGGCCGCACCCAGCAGCACGGGGCCGATCGCAATGCCGCCACCGGCTGCGGTCTTGAGCAGGTTGTAGGCAATGTTGGCGGCATCAATATTGGGGAACACCAGCAGATTGGCATCGCCAGTGAGTTCACTGCTGGGCATGAGGGCCGCGCGGGCCTTGCCGTCCAGCGCCACATCGCCGTGCATTTCGCCGTCCACTTCCAGCCAGGGCGCCTGCTGGCGCAGCAGCTCCAGCGTCTGGCGCATCTTCACGGCGCTGGGGTGGTTGCTGGTGCCAAAGTTGGAGTGCGACAGCAGCGCGGCCTTGGGCTTGATGCCAAAACGCATCATTTCTTCGGCGGCCAGGGCGGTGATCTCGGCCAGCTCCTGGGGGGTGGGGTCGTAGTTGACGTGGGTGTCCACCAGGAACACCTGGCGGCCGGGCAGCATGAGGCCGTTCATGCAGGCGTACACGGGCACGTCCTGCGCCGTGCTGTCGGCGCCGCCCGCATGCTTGCCGATGACCTGATCGATGTAGAGCAGGTGGTTGGCGGTGGTGCCCCAGGTGCCGCAGATCAGGCCGTCCACCTCGCCCTTGTGCAGCATCATCGCGCCGATCAGCGTGAGGCGGCGGCGCATCTCGATCTTGGCGACCTGCTGGGTGATGCCCTTGCGCTCCGTCATGCGGTGGTAGGTCTGCCAGAAGTCGTTGTAGCGGTGGTCGAAGTCGGTGTTGACCACGTCGTAGTCCACGCCTTCCTTCAGGCGCAGGCCAAACTTTTCGATGCGCTGGGCGATGATGGCGGGACGGCCGATCAGCGTCGGGCGGGCGACCTTTTCGTCCACCACGATCTGCGCGGCGCGCAGCACGCGCTCTTCTTCACCTTCGGCATAGGCCACGCGCTTCTTCGCGGCATTGCGCGCCGCGTCGAAGATGGGCTTCATCGTGGTGCCCGAGGCATACACAAAGGTCTGCAGCCGCTCGCGGTAGGCGTCCATATCTGCGATGGGGCGCTGCGCCACGCCGCTGTCCATGGCCGCCTGGGCCACTGCCGGGGCGATCTTCATCATCAGCCGTGGGTCAAAGGGCTTGGGGATCAGGTACTCGGGGCCGAAGGTGAGCTTCTCGCCCACGTAGGCGGCTGCCACCACCTCGCTCTGCTCGGCCTGGGCCAGCTCGGCAATCGCGTGCACGGCGGCAATTTCCATCTCATCGGTGATGGTGGTGGCGCCGCAGTCCAGTGCACCCCGGAAGATGTAGGGGAAGCACAGCACGTTGTTCACCTGGTTGGGGTAGTCCGAGCGCCCCGTGGCCATGATGATGTCGCTGCGCACGCTGTGTGCCAGCTCGGGCGTGATCTCGGGGTTGGGGTTGGCCAGCGCGAAGATCACCGGGCGCTCGGCCATCGTGGCCACCATCTCGGGCTTGAGCACGTTGCCAGCCGACAGGCCCAGGAACACGTCGGCGCCGACCATCACCTCGGCCAGCTTGCGCGCGTCGGTCTTCTGCATGAACTGGCGCTTGTCGTCGTCCATCAGCTCTTCGCGGCCCTCATAGACCACACCGGCCAGGTCGGTAACGAACACGTTCTTGCGCTGCACGCCCACCTTGAGCAGCAGGTTCAGGCAGGCCAGGGCCGCAGCGCCCGCGCCGCTGGTGACCAGCTTCACGTCTTCAATCTTCTTGCCTGCCACCTTCAGCGCATTCACGATGGCAGCCGCCACCGTGATGGCCGTGCCGTGCTGGTCGTCGTGGAAGACCGGGATCTTCATGCGCTTGCGCAGCTCGCGCTCCACGTAGAAGCAATCGGGGGCCTTGATGTCTTCGAGGTTGATGGCGCCGAACGTTGGCTCCAGCGCGGCAATCACTTCCACCAGCTTGGCTGGGTCCTTCTCGTCGATCTCGATGTCGAACACGTCGACGCCCGCAAACTTCTTGAACAGGACGGCCTTGCCTTCCATCACCGGCTTGGAGGCCAGCGCGCCAATGTCGCCCAGGCCCAGCACGGCCGTGCCGTTGGAGATCACGGCGACAAGATTGCCGCGCGAGGTGTAGCGGAAGGCGTTGGCAGGGTCCTTGACGATCTCTTCGCAGGGCGCGGCCACGCCCGGCGAGTAGGCCAGCGCGAGATCGTGCTGGTTGATCATCTGCTTGGTGGCAGCAATCGCCAGCTTGCCGGGTTTGGGAAACTCGTGGTACTCGAGAGCGGCACGGCGCAACTGGGCGCGCTTGTCGGTATTGCTGTTGTTGTTCTCGGCCGTGGTGTTCTCGGGCATTCAGTGTCTCCAACTCAGGGGGTGAGGGGCCAAAACCGTACTCCAGCGGGTCTGCAGCAGGCTGTCAGCTTTGTAAGGGTCTGCGATTGTAGGGGGATGTGCGTAAAAACCCTAGTAAGCGAATCTGCTTACTCAGGGGCTGTTTGCCCATTCATTGTGTCGTGCGGACGGGGTTTTGAGACCCCCGTATCCATGCACAAAAGCTATGAGGTGTTTTGCTTTTTGAGGGGCGACACCGCGCTTGCCAGAAACGGGTCGCTTCATGGACTCTTCTGGCGTCAAAAGAGTGCATGCCGCGCCGGCCGTGGTCATTGGGATGGCCTGACTTCCAATGCTCTGGCGCGGCATGGAACAAAAAAAGGCCCCGCATGGGGCCTTTGTCGTTGAAGCGTAGACGCCGACGGCTGCTTCAGCGGCTGCTCGGGAAGCTGAACATCGCCCCCTCGCGCACGCCGGCCGACGGCCAGCGCTGCGTGATGGTCTTGCGCTTGGTGTAAAAGCGCACGGCGTCCGGGCCGTAGGCGTGCAGGTCGCCGAACAGGCTGCGCTTCCAGCCGCCAAACGAGTGGTAGGCCACCGGCACGGGCAGAGGCACGTTCACGCCCACCATGCCGACCTGGATGTGGTCGGTGAAGTAGCGGGCGGCCTCACCGTCGCGGGTGAAGATGCAGGTGCCGTTGCCGTATTCGTGGTCGTTGATGAGCTGCATGGCTTCCTGCAGCGTCTTCACGCGCACCACGCCGAGCACGGGGCCGAAGATTTCTTCTTGGTAGATCTTCATGCCGGGCTTGACGTTGTCGAACAGGCAGGCGCCCAGGAAGTAGCCTTCCTCGTGGCCCGCCACCTTCACGCTGCGGCCATCGACCACCAGCGTGGCGCCTTCGGCCACGCCGCTGTCCACATAGGCCTTCACCTTCTCGAAGTGCGGCTTGGTCACCAGCGGGCCCATGTCATTGCTGTTGTCGGTGCCGGGGCCCACCTTCATCTTGGCGATTTCGGTCGTCAGGCCCGCGATCACGGCGTCACCCACTGCGTCGCCCACGGCCACCAGCAGCGGGATGGCCATGCAGCGCTCGCCGCACGATCCGTAGGCCGCTCCCATGAGGGCGCTCACGGCGTTGTCCACATCGGCGTCGGGCATGAGCACCGCGTGGTTCTTGGCGCCGCCCAGGGCCTGCACGCGCTTGCCGTGCTTGCAGCCTTCGCTGTAGATGTATTCGGCAATCGGCGTGGAGCCCACAAAGCTCACGGCTTTCACGCGGGGGTCCTGCAGCAGCGTATCGACGGCCAGCTTGTCGCCGTTGACCACGTTCAGCACGCCGGGGGGCAGGCCGGCTTCGAGGGCCAGCTGGGCGATGAACAGCGTGGAGGAGGGGTCGCGCTCCGAAGGCTTGAGCACAAAGGTGTTGCCACACGCCACGGCCATGGGCCACATCCACAGCGGCACCATGGCCGGGAAGTTGAACGGCGTGATGCCGGCGGTGACGCCCAGCGCCTGGAACTCACTCCAAGAGTCGATGCTGGGGCCCACGTTGCGGCTGTGCTCGCCCTTGAGCAGCTCGGGCGCATAGCTCGCGTATTCCACGTTCTCGATGCCGCGCTGCAGCTCGCCATGTGCATCGGCCAGCACCTTGCCGTGTTCGGCGGTGATCATCGCGGCAATCTTGTCGGCGTTTTCTTCGAGCAGCACCTTCAGCTTGCTCATCACGCGGGCGCGCTTCAAAGGCGGCGTGTTGCGCCAGGCGGGGAAGGCGGCCTCGGCCGAGGCAATCGCAGCCTCCACCGTCGCTTTGCTCGCCAGCGCCACGCTGGTGGTCGATTGGCCGGTGGCAGGGTTGAACACGGGCTGCGTGCGATCAGAATCGGCAACGATCTTGCCGTCGATCAGGTGGCCGACGGTGGTGGTGACATTTTTGTCGTGGTTCATGGTTGTTTCAAGTAAAAAATGCCGCTTGCGCTCGTCCAGTATGCGCAAGCAGCTATAAAAAAATGAGTGACTATGCAGCCTGTGCCGCCGCCTGGAGTTCCAGTGTGGGCACCACATGGGACAGCGCGCGGTCGATGAACTCCTGCTTTTCGCCCACGGGCGCAAAGTAGTGCAGCACCTCGCGCGCGGCGTCCAGCCCCTTCAGACGTGCAACCAGCCACGCCACCAGATACTGCGACGCCAGGCACCCGCCCGCCGTGGCCACGTTGCCACGGGCGGTGAAGGCGCGCGGCACCACGTCCACACCCGACTCCACCACCCACGGTTTGCTGGTCAGGTCTGTGCAGGCCGGCGTGCCGTTGAGCAGGCCCAGGCGGCTCAGCAAAAAGGTGCCCGAGCACTGCGCCGCCAGCAACTGGCGTTCAGGGTTCAACGCACGCAGCTGCTCCATCAGCGCCGGGGTGTTGGCCACCTCACGCGTCTTCATGCCGCTGCCCACCAGCACCGCGTCGGCCTGGGCCAACCGGCTCAGGTCTTCATGCGCGTCGATGGTGAGGCCGTTCATGGACGTGACGCGCGGCGTGGGGCTCGCAATGCGCACCTGCCAGTCCGTGTCGCCCAGCAGTGCGATGCGGCTGAGCATGCCAAACGCCACGAGCGAGTCGAGGTCGTTGAAGGCGTCGAAAGTGAGGATGGAAATGCGCATGGGCCGGTCGGGCTTTTGCCTTAAGCCGTCTCGTGCAGGGCGTCGCCCAGGGCGCTGATCAGGCGGTCGATTTCGGCCTGGGTGCTGATGAATGGCGGTGCCAGCTGGATGGTGTCGCCACCGTAGCGCACGTAAAAGCCTTTCTTCCAGCAGTTCATCGCAATCTCGTAGGGGCGGCGGGCAGGCTCGCCGGGCAGCGCTGCAATCGTGAAGCCAGCGGCCAGGCCAAAGTTGCGGATGTCGGCCACATGCTTGGCGCCCTTGAGGCTGTGCACGGCCTGCTCAAAGTACGGCGCCAGCGCCTTCACGCGGCCGATCATGTCTTCCTTTTGCAGGATGTCGAGCGCCGCAATGCCCGCCGCGCAGGCCACGGGGTGGGCCGAGTAGGTGTAGCCGTGCGGAAACTCCAGCATGTACTCAGGGCCGCCTGCGGCCATGAACGTGTCGTAGATCTCTTTGGTGGCCACCACGCCGCCCAACGGCTGCGCGCCGTTGGTGACTTGCTTCGCAAAGTTCAGGATGTCGGGCGTCACGCCAAAGGCCTCGGCACCCGTCCAGGCGCCGCTGCGGCCAAAACCGCTGATCACTTCGTCAAAAATCAGCAAGATGTTGTTTTGTGTGCAGATCTCGCGCAGGCGCTGCAGGTAGCCCACCGGCGGGATCACCACACCGGCGGAGCCCGAGAAGGGCTCGACGATGACGGCCGCAATGTTCGATGCATCGTGCAGCGCAATCACTTCCAGCAGGCGGTCGGCCAGCTCCTTGCCCGTGGGCGGCATGCCCTTGTGGAACGAGCCCGCGGGCGGCTGGGTGTGGGGCAGGTGGTCGGCCTCCACGCCCTGGCCAAACAGCTTGCGGTTGGCCACGATGCCGCCCACCGAGATGCCGCCAAAGTTCACGCCGTGGTAGCCCTTTTCGCGGCCGATCAGGCGCGTCTTGGTGCCCTGGCCCTTGGCGCGCCAGTAGGCGCGGGCCATCTTCAGCGACGTATCGGCCGACTCGGAGCCCGAGCCGGTGAAGAACACATAGTCCAGCCCTGCAGGCGTCAGTTCCTTCACGCGGTTGGCCAGCTCGAACGACAGCGGGTGGCCAAACTGGAAGGCGGGCGCGTAATCGAGCTTCATCGCCTGCTTGCCGATGGCCTCGGCGATCTCGCGGCGGCCATGGCCTAGGCCCGCGCACCACAGGCCCGAGAGGCCGTCAAAAATCTTGCGGCCTTCGGAGTCGGTGTAGTAGGCGCCGCTGCCCTCCACGATCATGCGCGGGTTGGCCTTGAACTGGCGGTTGCCGGTGTAGGGCATCCAGTGCGCGTCCAGCCACTCGGCGTCCATGCGGGGGCCTTCGGCACCGGCGGCGGGTTTTTCGATGTTGACGAAGCTCATGGGGTTCTCCAGTGCAAAGGCGGCGAAAAAAGGCAGACAACCCCAGCGGCCTGGGGGTTGACGTTAGAACCTGTTCAAAGTCTTTTCGGGGATCGCATTGGAGTGCAATCGGGATGAGTGGATGTTTCGGATGCGCCGCATGGGCTCGTGCCCATGCAAGCAGCCGGAGCATTCAATCGCCCGATTTCACTCCAACCCTTCGGGCAAGTGCCTTGCCGGGCGGTCTGCGGCGTTGCGGCGCTTGTGGATAGCCGGGCTATCCACTGCGCACTGCGCCTTGCATCCCATCCCGGCAAGGTACTTGTGCGCCCCCGAAAAGACTTTGAACAGGTTCTAAAGCATTGTTGCGCTGCCTGTTAATCTCTCCAATACTCCAATATCAATGTTTACTTGACGGTTTATGCAAGTAAAAACACCTCTGCTCCACCCTTCCCCCAAACACCGCGCCGTACTGGGCCAGCTCAGCGACATGGACCTGCGCCTTTTGCAGGTGTTCAAGGCCGTGGTCGAGTGCGGTGGCATGTCGGCCGCCGAGCTGGAGCTGAACATCGGCACCAGCACTGTGAGCCGCCACATGAAGGACCTGGAAACCCGTCTGGGCCTCACGCTGTGCCGCCGGGGCCGGGCCGGGTTTGCGCTCACGGCCGAGGGCCAGCGCGTGTACGACGAAACCCTGCGCCTGCTGTCCGCCGTGGACGGCTTCCGCAGCAGCATCGACGACATCCACCGGCGCATGGGCGGGCGGCTGGAGGTGGCGGTGTTCGACAAGACCGCCAGCAACCCCGCTGCGCACATCGGCGATGCGATTGCGCTGTTTGCCAGCCAGGCGCCGGAGGTAAGCCTGCAGATGCACGTCGCGTCCATCCCGGCCATCGAGCGCGGGCTCATCGACGGCAGCTTCCATGTGGGCATCATCCCGGCGCACCGCACGTCACAAAGCCTGGTCTATGCCGACCTGTTCGCCGAAACCATGCTGCTGTACTGCGGCGCGCGCCACCCGCTGTTTGGCGGAGACCACGTCGCGCTCACCTGGGAATCACTGCGCGCCTACCAGTTTGCGGGCCTGGGCTACCACTCCCCCAACATGGAGCTGAGCCACAGTACCCGCCTGCCGCGCAAGGCCACGGGGTTCGATCAGGAGTCGATCGCCACGCTGATCCTGTCGGGCCGCTACCTGGGTTTTTTGCCCGACCACTATGCTGAGGGTTTCGAGCGCCAGGGGCTCATGCAGGCGGTGTCGCCCACGCAGTTCCATTACCGCTGCCAGTTCGTGAGCGTGCTGCGCAAGTCGCCCCAGCCGCCGCGTGCGGCGCAGGCGTTTGCGCAATGCCTGCTGCAGGCGCATGGTTGATCGCCCCGGCTTGCCTGCGCAGCGGTGCAGGCGGACAATTCGGGTTTTGCTGGTCTCACTGGCATTGGCGCTTTTTTGCGGGGCATAACCATGGCAACCATTTCTTCGATTGGCAGTTCAGGCCTGCAGGCCGCCCAGTTGCGGCTGGACGCCTCGGCCAACAACGTGGCCAACATGAACACGCCCAACTACCGCCGCCAGGTGGTGGCGCAGGAAGAAGCCGCCGACAGCGCCGGTGTGCGCGCCACGGTGCAGCGCCAGCAAGAGGCGGAAGGCGTGGCACTGGAGAAAGAGGCGGTGGAGCAGATGTCGGCCACCTACGCCTTCAAGGCCAACCTGCAGACCATCAAGACGCAGGACGAGATGATGGGTTCGCTGCTGGATGTGAAGGCCTGATTCGCAGCAAGCCTTCGTCCAGGTCCCCCATGCAATGCCCCGCTGGTCGGGGCATTGTTGCTTCTGGCCCTGGAGGGCGTTCGGCGGGTCAACCGGCCGATGCCAAACTAGCCAGCCGGTGCACCAGCCAGCGCTGGAAGGCCAGCCCCGTGCTGGTGCGGCTGCGCAGAGGGATGCTGTACATGGTGGGCTCCTTCGGGTGAGGGTTCAATCAAGCGGCCTGCATCGTGGCCGGGCTGGCGGCGGTTGGGGTATTGCCACCGCTGGCATCGCGCCGCGCCACCCGGTCCCAGGCCTTCTCGTGGAAGAAGAAGGCCACGGCCTGCACCGTGGGCTCCAGCAGGCTCAGCGTGAGCGAGGCCCACAGGTTGCCCGTGACGGCATAGGCCACCATCGCTGCCACGCCGATGTGGATGAGGTAGTAGCTGCCGGTCTTCATCAGCATGGTCTTGTTCTGGCGGGCGGCGCGGCGGATGTGGGACATGGCGGGCTCCTTGTTCTGCAGGCTGCGGGGGGATGTGCAGCGATGGAGAAATGGTAGTGATTCGCAATAGCAAAAGCCAATTGATCATTGCTAAAGCGGAGATAGTCGCTATCAAGCTGCGGTGATCGAGTGCCCCGCAGCGCCTATCGCAAACACAGGGCTGGTGGGTGTGAACTGGTTCACACAAGGGGGCAAAAATAGTGCGATCAGGCCCTCGCCCCCGTTGCTATGATGGCCGCTCTTTTCAACCCCTCTTTTGCTTTGGGAGCACACATGGCCCTCATGGACTTCATCAAGAAACAGTTCATTGACATCATTCAGTGGACCGAAGAGGGGGACGGCACGCTGGCCTGGCGCTTCCCCATGGCGGGCATGGAAATCCAGAACGGCGGCACGCTGGTGGTGCGCGAGTCGCAGATGGCCATCTTCGTGAACGAAGGCCAGGTGGCCGACGTGTTTGGCCCCGGCACCTACAAGCTCACCACGCAGACGCTGCCGGTGCTCACGTACCTCAAGAACTGGGACAAGCTCTTTGAGTCCCCCTTCAAGAGCGATGTGTACTTCTTCAGCACGCGCCAGCAGATCGACCAGAAATGGGGCACGCCCCAGCCCATCACGATCCGCGACAAGGACTTTGGCGCGGTGCGCCTGCGCGCGTTCGGCAACTACGCCTTCCGCATCGCTGACCCCAAGCTGTTCCACACCGAGATATCGGGCACGCGCGAGTCCTACCCCGTGGCCGACCTGGAAGGCCAGCTGCGTGGCCTGGTGCTGCAGAACATCAGCAACGCGATTGCGGGCAGCGGCCTGCCGTTCCTGGACCTGGCGGCTAACCAGGTCATGTTTGCCGACGCGCTGACCAAGGAACTCGCGCCCATCTTCGCCAAGCTGGGCATCCTGATCGAGTCCCTCACGGTGCAGAACGTCTCGCTGCCCGAAGAGCTGCAGAAGATCCTCGACCAGAAGATCGGCATGGGCATGGTGGGCAACGACATGGCCAAGTTCATGCAGTACCAGACGGCGCAGGCCATCCCCAAGTTTGCCGAAGCCAGCGGTGGCGGTGGCGGCATTGCGGGCGACGCCATGGGCCTGGGTGCGGGCGTGGCGCTGGGCCAGGTGCTGGCGCAGAACCTGCAGCAAGGCCTGCAGGCCCCCGTGGCCCCGGCAGCAGCGCAGACTGCAGCTGCTCCGGTGGGCGTGAAGCCCGAAGAAGTGATGGCCACGCTCGAAAAGCTGGGCGACCTCAAGTCCAAGGGCATCCTTACGCAGGAAGAGTTCGACACCAAGAAGGCCGAGCTGCTCAAGAAGCTGGTCTAGAAGGTGTGCCACACCTTTTGACTCAATTGCTATCATAAATATAGCTGTCTTCGCAGGAGGGACGCGCGCAAGGGGCCTAAAAAGCTCCAAAGCCGCGTGATGCGGCGCAGGCAGGACACTCCAGACGATGGCCACCGACCCCACCCAGCGCTACTACCGCGCGCCCTGCCCCGGCTGCGGCGCGCCGGTGGAGTTCAAGAGCGCGCAGTCCACGCACGCCGTGTGTGGCTACTGCCAGAGCACGGTCGTGCGCAGTGGCGAGGTGCTCACGCGCCTGGGCAAGATGGCCGAGCTGTTCGACGACCACAGCCCGCTGCAGCTCATGGCCAGCGGGCGCATCCAGCTCGATGGCAAGAATGTGCCCTTCACCCTCATCGGCCGCCTGCAGTACAAGGGCGACGCGGGCGTGTGGACCGAATGGGCCGCCTTCCTGAGCGACGGCACCCTGGCCACGCTGGGCGAGGACAACGGCGCCTACGTCTTCACCCGGCCCATCGACCCCGGCCGCGAGATGCCCGCGCCCGAGCGCTTCCGTATCGGCACCACCACGGCCATCAACGGCAAACCCTACAGCGTGGCCTACACCGGCCAGGCGCAGCTGATTTCGGCCCAGGGCGAGCTGCCCAAGCTGCCACCGCTGGGCCAGCCCTTTGGCATGGTGGAGCTGCGGAGCAGCGACGGCGAAGTGGTCAGCATCGACTACGGCCACACCCCGCCCAACGTCGAGCGCGGCCGTGCCGTGCTGCTCGAAGACCTGCAGCTGCAGGGCCTCAAGGACGAATCGGCCAAGCACGAAAAAGGCCGCCAGTTCAGCTGCCCGCACTGCGGTGCGCCGGTGCAGGTACAGCTGTCCACCTCCAAGAGCATCACCTGCGGCTCATGCGCCAGCATCATCAGCCTGGACAGCGGCGTGGGTGGCGAGCTGCGTTCGGCCGAGCAGGATGAGCCTGTGCAGCCCCTCATCCCGCTGGGCAGCAAGGGGCAGCTTCAGGGCGTGCACTGGCAGGTGGTGGGCTTTCAGCACCGCATGGGCGTGGAGCCCGGCGACGACGAACACTTTGGCTGGAGCGAGTACCTGCTGTACAACCAGAAGCGCGGTTTTGCGTTCCTGGTCGATTCCGAAGAAGGCTGGAGCATGGTGCGCCCCACCACCGGCGCGCCGCAGATGGCGGCCACGGGCCGCTCGGCCACGTACATGGGCACCAAGTACGACCTCAAGTACACCTACGAGGCCGAGACCACCTACGTGCTGGGCGAGTTCTACTGGCAGGTCACGCGCGGGCAGAAGACCACCAACCGCGACTTCGCCAGCAGCAAGGGTCTGCTGTCGATGGAGCAGAGCCCGAACGAGATCACCTGGTCTGCGGGCGACAAGATTTCCAGCGACACCGTGGCCAAGGCCTTCAAGCTCGAAGACAAGAAGGACGTGCTGCAGCGCGATGACCCGGGGCCTTTTGTGGCCAAGTCGGGCCTGGGCTGCGGCACCATCATACTGCTCGCGGTCGTGATCCTGATCCTGCTCATCTTGCTGAGCCGCTGCTCCAGCTGCGATCCCCGGGTCGAAAACTGTTCCTCGTCCTCCAGCTACCGCAGCTCGGGGGGCTCGTATGGCGGATATTCGTCGGGCGGCAGCCACAAGTAGTGCGGCGTATCTGCTTGTCCACCGTTCACCAGCCACTGTCACTGACACCACGTTTCAAGGAGATCACACCATGATGGGATTCGAATGGCTCAAACCCGCAGCATTTCTCGGGTCCATCCTCTACGCCATCATTGGCGTCATCATCTTCTGGCTGTGTTTTGTCATCGTGGACAAGATCACGCCCTACGACCTGTGGCGCGAAATTGTCGAAAAACAGAACCAGGCCCTGGCCCTGGTGGTGGCCGCGATGTGCCTGGGCATCAGCATCATCGTGGCGGCGGCGATTCACTGAAGACCCTGGCTGGTGCGGCGGGCATGGTACCGCACCCGTGTGAAAATCCGGGCGCGGTACGCCAGTTGCAGCGCAGCCACCGCGTCGCGGCACCCACGCGGTACGCAACGCCACGCCCCCGCGCCGCATCACACCCCCAAGCCCATGAACGAATTTTTCTCGTGGAACATGCTCCACAATCGCCCGCGGGACACCCTGCCCCGCCTCAGCGACGCTGAAACCGAAGAGCTGTTCGCGCTGATGGCCGACCCGTCGCTAGGCGAAGACGCCATGAGCATCGACATGGCCGATGGCTACCTGACCGCCATCGCCGTGGGCCCGTCCCCGCTGCCTGTGCACGATTGGCTGGAAGACATCTTTGCCCAGCCCTCACTGCCCCTGCCGCACGATCCCGTGCGTCAGCAGCGCCTGCTGCAGTTGCTGCTGCACCGCTACGCAGACATCCAGGCGGCCCTGGCGATACGTCCCGCCGAAGTCTCCTTGGAGGCCCTCTACACACCGCTGTCGTCCGAGCTGCAAGAGAGCGACTGCATCACCCCCTACCAGCTCAACGCCAACGGCGAGCGTGTGGGAGAGTGGGAGCTGAAATACTGGGCCGAAGGCTTTCGGCTGGCTATAGCCGCCGATGACGACTGGGAGCCACTGACAGCAGACCCTGACAGCATCCACCTGCTCGGGCCTATGGTGCTGTACTCCATGGGCTACAACCCGGATCGACTTGATTTTCAGCTCGAAGCCGAAGGCAAAGAGCTCTTGCCCTCACTCATCGTCTCGGTGTATGCCTTGCGAGACTGGTGGCAGGGCTACCGGCGCACCCACGGCTCCGGCTCCGCGTATCCCGCCACATTGCCCATCGTGCGCGACACCCCCAAGGTCGGCCGTAACGGCCCCTGCCCCTGCGGCAGCGGCAAAAAGTTCAAGAAATGCTGCGGCGCCTGACCCTTGGGTGGGTGTATCTGATGTCCGTGTCTTTTCTGCATGAAGTGAAAGCGCGCTGACATGTCTACAGCCGATTCGACCGCGCGTGAACTGCAAACCTGGCTGCGTGCACGCTTTCCCAAAGAGGATGAGCGCTATGAGTGGAAGGAATGGCGAAGCCTCAAATCCAACATCTCAGGTCGCAAAGGTGACGATCTGGTGTCTTATGTCTCGGCTTTGGCCAACATGGACGGTGGTTGCGTCGTCATTGGCGTGCAGGACAAAACCCTCGCAGTAACCGGCATTCAGGATTTTGCTGACTACACGGTGGAGAACGTGGTCCATCGCGTGCTGGGCAAGACGCCGGGGCTGCCGTCCATGGGGTTGCGGGTAGAAGAACTGCGTGCCAGCGACACGGGTGCCGTGGTGTGGTTGGTGCATGTCCCACGCCATGGCCCGCGTGAGTTGGTGTTGGCGCACGACCAAGCTTGGCAGCGCGATGGCGATAGCCTGACCATCCTGCGTGAGGATCGACGTCGGGCGATTTTGCTGGAACACTTGGCGGGGGAGGACTGGAGCGCGGCCGTGGTGTCTGGCGCCACCCTCGACGATCTGGAGCCAGCCGCCGTTGCTAAAGCCCGGGACAAGTATTTTGAAAAGCATCAACGCGATCCGCGGGCCAGTGAGATTCCGCAGTGGCCTGTGCCCAAGCTGCTGGACAAGATCGGTCTCACTGTCCATGGGCAGATCACGCGGGCCTGTCTGTTGCTGCTGGGCTTGCCCGAGCGAGCGATGGCGCTGCTGTCGCCACATCCGGTGGAGATCACCTGGAAGGTGGCGGCGGAGCGCGTGGCAGAGCTTTTTCATCCACCGTTTTTGCTGACGACCACCCAGGTGGCGCAGTACATCCGAAACCCCAATATCAAGCTGTTCCCCGCCCATGAATTGCTGGCGGTGACCCTGCCACGGTATGACACCCACACGGTGTTGCTGGAGGGTCTGCACAACTGTCTTGCGCATCAGGACTACGCTCAATGCGGGCGGGTTGTGGTGGAAGAGTCCGCCGGTATGGTCCGGATGATCAACCTTGGCGGATTTTTCGATGGCCAGCCTGATGACTATGCCAGCGGCCAACGCACACCGGAGCGCTATCGCAATGAACGCCTGGCCAAAGCCATGGTCGAGGTGGGCATGATCGACAAACAGGGATTTGGCATCCACGATATGGTGCAAGCGCAGCGCAGGCGCTTTTTGCCGCTGCCAGACTACGAAGGTTCGACGCCCCTGCGCACCGTGTTCAATGTGCACGGGCAGGAGATCGATGCCAACTACACGCGCTGGTTGATGGATCGCACCGATCTGCCCATCGAACATGTACTTTGGCTTGACCGGTTGCAGAAAGGGCGCAAGCTGGATACCACACAGATAGCCGAGTTGCGGGAAGCGGGGCTTGTGGAGGGACGCAGCCCGAAGCTGCACATATCAGCACGGGTTGCCGTGGCCACCGGGCAAGAAGTGGAGTACCTCAACCAGCGTCGCCCCGATGTAGACGACTACAAATCAGCCTTGTGCAAGTTGCTGGCGCTGGGACCTCAGCCCCGTGCCAAGGTGGATGCCCTGTTGCTCCCCAAGTTGCAGCTATGGATTCCCGAGCTGGCGCAGCGCAAAGAATATGTAAAAGCGCTGCTCAAGGAAATGTCCAAGGAGGGGCGCATTCGGAATATTGGGGGAAAAACCAAGGCGGCACGCTGGGCCTTGGCTTCTGTCGGCGCTGAGCAGCCACCCGCACCAACTGGCCGTCCCATTCGACGCCCAAAGCTTCCTAAAAGACCTGGATAAGCCCAAACAAAGTAGATTTTCCCCCAATGGGTTTTGAGAAATGCTTTTGAAATCAATGGGTTGCAGTGATTTTTCATTCCCATTCATTCCCATTCATTCCCATTCATTCCCATTCATTCCCATTCATTCCCATTCATTCCCATTCATTCCCATTCATTTCGATTGAGCCTCATTCGTCGCCATTCATGAATCCCTTCAATTTCGTCAGTCACCAGCGGGCCGTTGCGGAACCGTTGGTGCATAGCGTTCCATGGGCGCGGTGTGCCCAGCGACGTGGTCGCGCGGCGTCTGGCGGGTTGATTGAGCAGCACGGCACTGAGGACCTGCAGCGACACTTCAGTGTGATGTTCGACTGACTATGGTGCAACCATCATCGGCAAACGGGGGAGAACAGGCCACCGGCCCCCGCCCCATCGAAATCGCCCTGCTCATCAGCGTCTTCGTCGTGGCCGCCTGCGGGCTGCTGTACGAGCTGGCGGCAGGGGCGCTTGCGTCGTACGTGCTGGGCGACTCGGTGCTGCAGTTCAGCACCATCATCGGCACCTACCTGTTTGCCATGGGCGTGGGCTCGTGGCTGTCGCGGTACTTTGAGCGGCAGCTGCCTGCGCATTTTTTGCGCATTGAGCTGCTGGTCGCGCTGGTCGGTGGGCTGTTGCCTGCCACGCTGTTTCTGGCCAATGCCTACACGCCAGGGGCCTTCCGGTTTCTGCTGTACGGCATGGTGCTCATGGTGGGCACGCTGGTGGGGCTGGAGATTCCGCTGGTCATGCGCATCCTCAAGCGCAACGTGGCGCTCAAGGACCTGGTCTCGCAGGTGCTCACTTTCGACTACCTGGGGGCGCTGGCGGTGTCGATGGCGTTTCCGTTGCTGCTGGTGCCGCACCTGGGGCTCATCCGCACGGGGCTGTTGTTTGGCGTGATGAACGCGGCCGTGGCGCTGTGGGCGGTGTGGCTGTTCCGGCACGAGCTGCGGCGGCTCAAGGCCCATCTGGCGGCCTGTGTGATGGTGCTGGGCATTCTGCTGGCCGCGCTGGCGGGGGCCGAGCACATCACGAGTTTTGCCGAGGACAAGTTCTACCAGGACCGCATCGTGTTCACCTCCGCATCGCCCTACCAGCGCATCGTGGTGACCCAGGGGCGCGCGGGGCATCGGCTCTACCTCAACGGCAACCTGCAGTTTTCGCAGAGCGACGAGTACCGCTACCACGAGGCCCTGGTGCACCCCGCCATGGCGGCCCACGGGGCGCCCAAGCGGGTGGCCGTGCTGGGCGGTGGCGACGGCATGGCCGTGCGCGAAGTGCTCAAGTACCCCTCGGTGGAATCCGTCACCCTGGTCGAGCTGGACCCGGCCATGACGCAGATCTTCAGCCAGAACCCCGCGCTCGCGCGCCTGAACGACCACGCGCTGCAGAACCCCAAGGTGAAGATCGTCAACACCGACGCCTTTGGCTGGCTGCAGCAAGGTGCGGACACTTTTGATGTGATCGTGGTGGACTTTCCGGACCCCACCAACTTCTCGATCGGCAAGCTCTACACCAACAGCTTCTATGCGCTGCTGGACAAGCGCCTGGCGGCCAGCGGCTATGCCGTGGTGCAGACCACCTCACCGCTGGTGGCGCGCCAGAGCTTCTGGACGGTGGTGCAGACCATGGAATCCGTGGGCCTGCAAACCGCGCCGTACCACGCCCATGTGCCCAGCTTTGGCGAATGGGGCTATGTGGTGGCCAGCCGCCGGCCCTGGCGCATGCCCGAGGCCCTGCCGGACGGCCTGCGGTTTCTGAGCCGGCCGTCGCTGCCGCTGCTGTTCGACTTCCCGCTGGACATGGCGCGGGTGCCCGCCGAGGTGAACCGCCTGTCCAACCAGGCCCTGGTGCACACCTACGAGCGCGAATGGGGCAAGGTGGTGGCCCACTGACGCGTTGGCGCCCCCTGATCTCTGCCGCCCGGCGGCCCGGTGGGGCGGGGAGTCCCGAAGGCGCCGGGGCGTGACAATGGGATACAAATGATGGCAACCACCGGGTTGCCATGGGCGAACTTCATGCTGGACTCCTTTCTTCTCTCCAACGCGCCGGCCTACCCCTTGCTGTGGGCGCAGCACGACCCGTGGCTGGTGGCGCTGTCGGTGCTGATGGCGGTGCTGGCCTCGGTGCTGGCGCTGCAGATGGCGGCCCTGGCCCGGCGGGCAGACACCGGCTTCATGCGCCAGATGGCCCGGGGCTCGGGCGCGCTGGCGCTGGGCGGCGGCATCTGGGCCATGCACTTCATCGGCATGCTGGCGTTTGCCGTGTGCGCGCGCGGGCAGTTCGATGCTGTGACCACGGTGGTGTCCATGCTGCCCAGCGTGCTGGCGTCGTGGATCGCGCTGGGGCTGTTGATGCGCCGCACGGTGGGCCGCATGGCCCTGGTGGTGGGCGGTGTGCTGGTGGGCGCGGGCATTGGCGCCATGCACTACATCGGCATGGCGGCATCGCAGTGGGCCAGCGTGATGCGCTACGACCCCTGGGGGTTTGTGGCCTCGGTGCTGGTGGCGGTGCTGCTGGCCATTGTGGCGCTGTGGGTGCGCTTCGGGCTGGAGCGTGTGGTGCAGTGGCGTGCCTTGTACCTGAATGGCGCGGCCGGGGCGGTGATGGGCCTGGCGATTGCGGGCATGCACTACACGGGCATGGCGGCGCTCAGGTTCACCGATGCACCCGACGAACTGGAGCTGCTGGCTGCCGCCGAAAGCACCTCGCTCGCCGTGGCCGTGGCGGTGGTGGCCGTGGCCATCGGCCTGCTGGTGGTGGCCATCAACGCTGGCCTGCGCTACCGGCAGATGTTCATGAAGGTGCGCCAGAGCGAGTCGCGGCTGCGCGCGATTGCCGAAACCACGGTGGATGGCATCGTGATGATCGACGCCCGGGGTGTGGTGCAGTCGTTCAACGCGGCGGCCGAGCGCATCCTGGGCTGGTCTGCCGCCGAGGTGCTGGGGCAGAACCTGTCCATGCTCATGCCCGAGCCCGACCGCTCGCGGCACGACGGCTACCTGCAGCGCTACCTGGCCGGGCAGGGCAGCGGGGTGGTGGGGGGCAGCAGCCGCGAGGTGCTGGCCCTGCGGCGCGACGGCAGCACGGTGCCCATCCGCATTTCGGTGGGGCGTGTGCAGCTCGATGGCGACCCGGTGTTTGTGGGTTTCATCGGCGACCTGAGCCAGCACCGCGCGATGGAGCAGGAGCTGCGCGACAGCGAGCAGCGCCTGCGTTCGCTGATGGGCAACATCCCGGGCGTGAGCTTTCGCTGCCGCCATGACGCGGACTGGACCATGCTGTTCGTCAGCGACGCCGTGACAGCGCTCACGGGCTGGACGCCGCAGGACTTTCTGGAGGGCCGCATCAACTTCACGCAGCTCACGGTGCCCGACGAGGTGCCGCGCCTGTGGAACGAGGTCTCGGCCGCCATTGCGCTGCGCCGCCCCTACCACGTGGAGTTTGGCCTGGTGGACCGCCAGGGCCGCATGCGCTGGGTGTCCGAAAGCGGGCGCCCCGTGGTGGGCCCGGACGGTGAGGTGCAGTGGATCGACGGCGTCATCATGGACATGACGGTCTTCAAGGAACGCAACGCCGAGTTCGAGAGCACCGTGCGCGCCATCGACCGCGCACTGGCTGTGGCCGAGTTCGACCTGCAGGGCCATGTGATCACCGCCAACGCCAACTTCCGCGAGCTGATGGACTACCGGCTCGACGAAATCGTGGGCCAGCACCACCGCATGTTCTGCGAGCCCGCCTATGCGCAGAGCGATGCCTACGCCGCGTTCTGGCAACAACTGCGCGATGGCAAGCTGGAAGGCGGCGAGTACCAGCGCCTGGGCAAGGGCGGGCGGCGCATCTGGATCCAGGCCACCTACAACCCCATCTTCGACGCGCAGGGCCGGCCGTTCAAGGTCGTCAAATTTGCCACCGACCTGAGCCAGCGCCGCGCGATGGAGCAGGAGCTGCGCGCCGCCAAGGACCGCGCCGAGCAGGCCGCTGCGGCGCGCAGCACCTTCCTGGCCAACATGAGCCACGAGATCCGCACGCCCATGAACGCCATCATCGGCTTCACCGAGGCCCTGCTCGACACCCCCATGGACGCCCAGCAGCGCCGCCACCTGGGCACCGTGCAGCACTCGGCGCGCTCCATGCTGCGCCTGCTCAACGACATCCTGGACACGGCCAAGCTCGAAAAAGGCGCGGTCGAGCTGGAGATCGCCGACTTCTCCCTGCCCGAGGTGTGCGACCAGATCCTGGCCTCGCTGCGCATCCACGCCGCCAAGAAGCGGCTGGAGCTGCAATGCATCACCACCGAACAGGTGCCGCCCTACCTGCGCGGCGACGCGCTGCGGCTGCAGCAGGTGCTGCTCAACCTGCTGGGCAATGCGCTCAAGTTCACCCAGCGCGGCCATGTGCTGCTGCGCCTGGATTACCGGGACGGCACCTTGGTGATGGAGGTGGAAGACACCGGCATCGGCATCGCCGCCCAGCACCTGGACCGCATCTTCGACCCCTTCGCGCAGGCCGATGCGTCCACCACCCGGCAGTTTGGTGGCACGGGCCTGGGCACCACCATCTCGCGCCAGCTGGTCGAGCTGATGGGCGGCAACATCAGCGTGCGCAGCACCCTGGGCGTGGGTACCACCTTCACCGTGTGCCTGCCGCTGCCCCTGGGCCAGGCCACCGAGGCCGTGGCCACCCCCGGCCATGCCGTGAAGCTGCCGCCTTTGCGCATCCTGGCGGTGGACGACGTGCCCGCCAACATCGAGCTGCTGCAGATCCACCTGGACAAGGGCCGCCACCACACCACCATCGCCCGCGACGGTGAAGAGGCCGTGGCGGCCTTCCAGTCAGGCCGCTTTGACCTGGTGCTGATGGACCTGCAGATGCCCGGTTTGGACGGCCTGGAGGCCACGCGCCGCATGCGTGCGTTTGAGCAGGAACAGCGCCGCAAGCCCGTGCCTGTGATCGCGCTGTCGGCCAGCGTGCTGGAGCAGGACCGGCGCAACGCGCGCGCTGCGGGCATGGACGGTTTTGCCAGCAAACCCCTGGAGCCCGCCCGCCTGTTCCGCGAGATCGCCCGCGTGCTCAAGCTGCAGCCCGAGCCCGCCACATCGGGCTGGGGCGCGCTGACGGCCGCGTCCTCGCTGGCCAGCCTGGCCCCCGTGCCGGTGCCCACGGCGCATGCGCACACCGCCATCGACTGGGAGCGCGGCACCCGCCTGTGGGGCCAGCGCGCGCTGCTGCGCGACGCGATTGCGCGGTTTGTGGGCGAATACGACACCGCACCCGCCGCGCTGCAGGCCCTGGTGGCCCAGCACGACATGGACGGTGCCCGCGCCCTGGTCCATCGCCTGCGCGGCGCGGCGGGCAACCTGGCGCTGGCGCCCGTGCAGACGCTGGCCCAGCGCATCGAAGAAGCGGCCCATGCGCTGGACCGTACCGCCCTGGGCTCGCTGGTGGCCGCGCTGCCTGCAGCCCTGCACGCCGTGCAGCAGGCCCTGGCGCAGGAGCTGGACGCCGCCGCCGCCCCGGCCCCCGGTGTGGGCCAGCACGCGCCGCTGGCGCCCGCGCAGCGTGCCCAGGCCGCTGCGGCGGCCCAGGCGCTGCAGCAGGCCCTGGCCCGCTCCGAACTGGCCCAGCCGCCCCTGGACGAACTGGCGCAGCTGCTGCCCGCCGATGCCATGGAGCGGTTGCAGGAGGCCATCGACACCTTTGACTTCGACCAGGCGCTGGCGCAGCTGCAGCAGCTGCGCACGCACTGGATCGACGCGCCCACGGAGACCCCCGCATGAACCCCGCCCCCGACCTGCGGCCCCGCCTGCTGCTGGTGGATGACGAGCCCACCAACCTGCAGGTGCTGCGCCATATCCTGCAGGCCGACTACCGCCTGCTGTTTGCCACCGACGGTGAACGCGCGCTGCAGGTGGCGCGCGAGCAGCGGCCCGACCTGGTCCTGCTCGACATCATGATGCCGAACCTGGACGGCTATGCCGTGTGCCGCCTGCTCAAGGCCGACGCGGCCACGGCGGCCATCCCGGTGATCTTCATCACCGCGCTCACCGACAGCCAGGACGAAACCGCCGGGTTCGATGCGGGCGCGGTGGACTACATCACCAAGCCCGTCAGCCCGCCCGTGGTGCGCGCGCGGGTGCGCACCCACCTGTCGCTGGTGCGGCTGGACGAGCTGCGCGAAACCCGCCTGCAGATCGTGTTGCGCCTGGGCCGCGCGGCCGAGTACAAAGACAACGAAACCGGCATGCATGTGATCCGCATGAGCCACTTTGCCCAGCAGCTTGCGCTGGCCGCAGGCTGCAGCCCCGCCTGGGCCGAAGACCTGCTCAACGCCGCGCCCATGCACGACGTGGGCAAGATCGGCATTCCCGACGCCGTGCTGCGCAAGCCCGGCCCGCTGGATGCCGACGAATGGGCCACCATGCGCCGCCACCCCGAGATCGGCGCCGAGATCATTGGCGAACACCCCGCCGGGGTGCTGCAGCTGGCGCGCGAGATTGCGCTGGCCCACCACGAAAAGTGGGACGGCAGCGGCTACCCCCAGGGGCTGGCGGGCGAGGCCATCCCGTTGTCGGCACGCATCGTGGCCATTGCCGATGTGTTTGATGCCCTCACCACCCGCCGCCCCTACAAGGAGCCCTGGCCCGTGCACGAGGCCATGGACCACATCACGGCGCAGGCGGGCAAGCACTTCGACCCGGCCCTGGTGCCGTTGTTTGTGCCGCTGCTGCCCGTGCTGCAAGAGGTCCGCGCCCGCTGGGCCGACTGACCCGGTGCAAGGGACGATGGCATGACCGCATGGACTTTGCAGCGCCGCCAGTTTGTTGCGGCGGGCGCTGCCGCCCTGGCCACGGCCGCCCTGGGCGGGTGTGAGCGCACCACGCCGCCTTTGCTGGGCGGCTTCACCGGCATCGACATGGCCCGGGGCCACCAGCTGCGCGACCTGCTGAAAAACGGCAGCCTGCCCGCGCCTTCCGTGGTGCGGCGCGCGCAGGTGGTCATTGCAGGCGGTGGCGTGGCCGGGCTGGCCGCAGCACGCGCGCTGCGGCTGGCGGGTGTGCACGACTTTGCCCTGCTGGAGCTGGAAGACACCCCCGGCGGCAACAGCCGGGGCACCCTGGTGGGCGGCCTGCCCTGCCCGCAGGGCGCGCACTACCTGCCCGTGCCCGGCGACGACGCACGCGAGGTGCAGGACCTGCTCGAAGAACTGGGCGTGCGCCAGCGCGTGGCCGGGCGCTGGCAGTACGACGAACGCCACCTGTGCCACAGCCCGCAGGAGCGCCTGTTTTTTGACGGCGAATGGCAAGAGGGCCTGCTGCCCGTGCACGGCGTGGGCGAGGCCACACTGGCGCAGTACCGCCGCTTTGCCCGCGCCGTGGACGCCGAGGCCCGCGCCGCCCGGTTTGCGATGCCTGCGATCAAGTTATGGAGCCAGAAACAGCCGCTTGCGCCCGCCCATCAAGCGCTGGATGCTATTACTTTTGAAGAATGGCTGGCGGCAAACGGGCTGGATGACGCCCACCTGCGCTGGTACCTCGACTACTGCTGCCGCGACGACTATGGCGCGGGTGCCGCCCGCGTGTCGGCCTGGGCGGGCATCCACTACTTTGCGAGCCGCCACGGTTTTCATGCGCCTGGCGAGGCGGTGGACGAAGCGCGCGAAAGCGTGCTCACCTGGCCCGAAGGCAATGGCTGGCTCACCCAGCGCCTGGCCGAGCCGCTGCAGAGCAGTGCCCCAGGTGGCGGCCAGCTGCGCACCGCCACCAGCGTGCTGCGCATCACCGAAGGCCGCCACGGCGTGGAGGTGGACGCCCTCAACCACCGCACCGGCAACGTGGAGCGCTGGGTGGCGCCGCAGTGCATCGTGGCGCTGCCCGTGCTGCTGGCGGCGCGGGTGGTGCAGCAGCCGCCTGCCTTCCTCACGGGCGCAGCGCAACGCCTGCAGTGGGCGCCCTGGCTGGTGGCCAACATCCACATCAACAGCCCGCTGGCCGACCGCCCCGGCGCCGCACCCGCATGGGACAACGTGCTGTATGCCGACCCCACGGCCGGAGGCCTGGGCTATGTGAACGCAGGCCACCAGGGCCTGGACCCGCGCGCCACCCTCACCGGCCCCACCGTGCTCACCTATTACCAGGCACTTGGCGACGTGGCCGACGGCCGTCAGCAACTGACCACCCAGCCCTGGCAGCACTGGGCCGACGCCGCGCTGGCCGCGCTCTCGGTGCCCCACCCCGACCTGCGCGAACGCGCCACGCGCGTGGACATCACCCGCTACGGCCACGCCATGGCCATCCCCACGCCCGGGGTGCTGGAATATTTGAGCAAAATTGGCCTTCACCGCGCGACCAGATTGCCCAATAAGCTATCAAAAACAGAGCAAACGCCCTGGATCCCCACCCCCACCACCGCGCGCCTGGCGTTTGCGCACAGCGACTGGTCGGGCTACTCGGTGTTTGAAGAAGCCTTCACGCGCGGGCACGGCGCGGGCCTGGTGGCTGCGGGCTGAATCCCCTTGGCGGGCACCGAACTGCACATCGACGTGGCCCAGCAGCGGCTGGCCCTGGTGGTGGACGGGGCCACGGAACGCAGCTACCGCATCTCCACCGCACTCAACGGCGTGGGCGAGATCCATGGCAGCGGCTGCACCCCGCGCGGCCAGCACCGCGTGCGCGCCAAGGTGGGCGCGGGCTGCGCGCCCGGCACCGTGTTTGTGGGCCGCCGCGCCACGGGTGAGGTGTATTCGCCCGAACTCGCCGCCGCCCACCCGGGGCGCGACTGGATCCTGAGCCGCATCCTGTGGCTCACCGGCTGCGAGCCGGGCCTGAACCGGGGTGGTGCGGTGGACACGCTGCGCCGGTACATCTACATCCACGGCTGTCCAGATGACTGCGCGATGGGCGTGCCGCTGTCGCACGGCTGCGTGCGTTTGGCCAATGCCGATGTGATCGACCTGTTTGACCGGGTGGTGGTCGGCACGCGGGTGTGCATCCACAGCACCCCAAGCCCCTGTGCCACAGAGCACGCGGAGGGCACGCAGCCATGACAGGCCCGGCCCACCCCGCCAGCCCGGCGCCTTCGCTCAACCGCCGCTTCCTCGTCTTCCTGGGCCCGCTGGTGCTCACCAACATGCTGCAGGCGCTCACCGGCACGGTGAACCACATCTACGTGGGGCGGCTGCTGGGCGCAGGCCCGCTCGCGGCGGTGGCCTCGTTCATGCCGCTGTTCTTGCTGCTCAGCGCCTTCGTCTTTGGCCTGGGCACGGGGGCGTCCATCTTGGTGGGCCAGGCCGTTGGTGCGCGCAACCACGCCCGGCTGCATGCCGTGGCGGGCACCACGCTGTGCGCGGGGCTGCTGCTGGGCCTGGTGCTGGCCGCCCTGGGGATGGTGGCCGTGCAGCCCTTGATGCGGCTGCTGGGCACCCCCGCCGACGTGCTGCCCCAGGCGGTGGCCTATGCGCGGGGGATGATGGCGCTGTTCCCCGTGCTGTTCACCTCCATGCTCGCGGCCGCGCTGCTGCGCGGCACGGGCGACACCGTCACGCCGCTGCGTGCACTGTTGGTGTCGCTGTCGGTCACGGTGGCGTGTGCGCCGCCGTTCATCCAGGGCGTGCCCACCCTCGGGCTGCCCGCGCTGGGCATTCTGGGCGGCGTGGCCGCGCTGCTGCTAGCCACGCTGTGCTCGCTGGGCTACACGGCCTGGCACCTGCGACGCCGCGCCCATGTGCTGGCCCCCACACGGGCGCTGCTGGCGCAGGTGCGGCTGGATGCGGCCTTGCTGCAAACCCTGGTGCGGCTGGGTGTGCCCGCGGGCCTGTTCTTCATCACCGGCTCGCTGGCCGACTTGGGCCTGCTCAGCCTGGTCAACGCCCATGGCTCGGCCGCCACGGCGGCCTGGGGCGCGGCCAGCCAGGTCATGTCGTATGTGCTGTTCCCGGCGATGGCCGTGGCCATGGCGTCGTCGGTGTTTGCGGCGCAGGCCATTGGTGCGGGCCAGGGGCAGCAGCTGGTGGCCGTCACCCGCACCGGCATGCGCATGAACCTGTGGCTCACCGGCGGCCTGGCCGTGCTGGTGTTCGCCGCCGCGCCCTGGGTGGTGGGCCTGTTTGTGGCCGACGCGCGGGTGATCGACATCGCCGCGAGCGTGCTGGGCATCACCGTGTGGGGCGCGTTCTTCTTCGGGCGCGCCAGCGTGTACTCGGGCGTGATGCGCGCCAGCGGCACGGTGCTGGCGCCCACGCTCATCTCGCTGGGCTGCCTGGCCTGCCTCATCGTGCCGCTGGGCTGGGTGCTGGGCCGCCAGTTTGGCCTGGTTGCCACCTGGGCGGCCTACCCCGCCACCTACCTGTGCGCGATGCTGTTGCAGGGGCTGTACTTCCATGGCGTGTGGCGGCGCCAGGCGGTGCAGCGGCTGGTTTGATCTGATCAAAAAGGGCTCCTGCGCCTGATGGGTAAGCCTGGGTAGCTATAAAAATAGTAGCTATCACGAAGCCCGCCCACCAAGCCAGCGGCGTGGCCGTCACAGCCCCGTCACGCGCTGGCGGCATCGTGGCCGCTTTACTTTTTTGCCCCTGCCACCATGTCCCCATTCTCTGCCCTGGCCGCCTGCGCCGCGCTGGCCTGCGCCGCCGCTTCCCACTCTGCCATCGCCCAGCAGGCCTACCCCGCCACCCTGGCCGGCCACGCCGTGCTGCCGGCCTTCACCGTCATCCCCGCACCCAAGGATGCGCCGCAGGACCTGCAGGTCAGCGGCAAGTTCACCACCCCGCGCCGCGTGGACGCGGTGGGCACGGTGATGGGCCAGTCCGGCGGGCGCAACACGGGCGTGTCGCTGCCCTTCCAGGGCCAGCCCATCCAGGGCCACTCGGGCATCAAGCGCATGGCCGATGGGTCGTTCTGGATCCTCACCGACAACGGCGCCGGTGCGAAAGCCAATTCCGCAGACTTCATGCTCTACCTGAACCACTATGCGGTGGACTTCCAGTCCGGCCAGTTCCAGCGCCGCCAGACCGTGTTCCTGCACGACCCCGACAAGAAGGTGCCGTTCCGCATCACCCACGAAGGCACTGAAAAGCGCTACCTCACGGGCGCCGACTTCGACCCCGAAAGCTTCCAGTTTGCCGGTGGTGCGTTGTGGATCGGTGACGAGTTCGGCCCCTTCCTCATCAAGGCCGACCTGGGCGGCAAGGTGCTGGCGGTGTTCGAGACCAAGGTGGACGGCAGGGTCGTGCGCTCGCCCGACGCCCCCGGCGTGCTGATGCCCGGCGCACCCGATGCGAAACCCACACCGTTCGAGGTCAAGCGCTCCAAGGGCTACGAAGGCATGGCCGCCAGCAAGGACGGCAGCAAGCTCTACGCGCTGCTCGAAGGCGCGCTGTGGAACGACGACGCCAAGGCCTATGAAAACGTGGGCGGCAAGCAATACCTGCGCGTGCTCGAATTCGATGTGAAGACCGAGCAATGGACCGGCCGCCACTGGAAATACGTGCTGGAGGCCAACCACCACGCGATCGGTGACTTCAACATGATCGACCAGACCACGGGCCTGATCATCGAGCGCGACAACGGCGAAGGCACGGCCGACAAGGCCTGCCCCGAAGGCCAGAAGCGCACCGACTGCTTCCACGACCTCGCCCAATTCAAGCGCGTCTACAAGGTGGAGATGAGCGACGCCAACGTGGGTGGCGAGATCCGCAAGATCGGCTACATCGACCTCATGAACATCCAGGACCCCAAGCGCCTGGCCAAGAAGCCCCTGAACAACGGCGTGTTGACCTTCCCGTTCTTCACCATCGAGAACGTGGACATCGTGGACGGCACCCACATCGTGGTGGGCAACGACAACAACCTGCCCTTCAGCAGCAGCCGCGACCCGAACAAGGCGGATGACAACGAGCTGGTGCTGTTGGAGGTGGGCGAGCTGCTGCGGGCGAGATAACTAGGGTGTCGATTGGATCCTGCTTTGTTCCCCACACAAAGGGACGGTTGTAAGCCGGGAGCAGGATTGCAGTATTGGCAGTTGTTTGGGTCCTGCTATAACTTCCCCCTTCTAGATCAGAGGGAGTGAGCGGATGTCCAACGAACAACTGCAGCTGTTGCATGGCCTAGTTGCTGAGCCTGGGGCCTGCAACCCAGCTGCCGTGGGTCATGTGCTGCAGCCACACCAAGGGGTGAGTGATGGCAACACGTAGAAGCGGAAAAGCGGCTCAGCACAATCGTCTGGCCCTTCATCAGGTAGGGCCTATCAAATCTGCCGATGTGGCATTTGGTGACCTCACCGTCATTGTGGGACCGCAAGCAACGGGCAAGAGCATCTTCCTGCAAACACTCAAGTTGGCACTTGATCGGGACCACATCCACGATACTTTTCGTCGCCATAACGTAGTGTTTAACGGGGACAGTGGCGCTTTTCTAGGTGGGTACTACGGCAAAGGTATGGCTGCAGCATGGAAGAGTGATTCTTCAAGGCTGAGATGGAACGATAAGCCGGTGACGCTGCCTGAACTAGCTAAAGCCAGTACAAGCAAGCAGCGCAAAGAAAAGCTGTTTTTCATACCAGCGCAGCGGGTAATGAGCCTGACACGCGGTATGACGCAGAATTTTGGACAGTTTGATTACGGGGATCCCTACACCCTGCGCTATTTCAGCGATACGGTGCATGATCTTCTGCAGAACGAGTTTGGTGCTAAGGGTGAATTGTTCCCGCAGTCCAACCGTCTGAATGACACCTTGCGTAGGCCCATTACCCAGCACCTGTACGGTACGGCGCGGCTGGCGGTGGATTCAAAAGAGTTCACCAAGCGCTTGGTTTTGAATGTGCCTGGGCACACAGAGGGACTGCCTTATACCGCTTGGTCGGCCGGGCAGCGCGAGTTCACTCCACTTTTGCTGGGTCTGTACTGGTTGTGTCCTGGTGGCGCGATTACCCGACGTGATTCGATCGAGTGGGTTGTGGTTGAGGAACCCGAGATGGGCCTGCATCCTCAAGGTATTGAGGCCGTACTGCTGTTGGTGCTGGAATTGATGAAGCGGGGCTACAAGGTAGTTTTGTCTACCCATTCTCCTGTCGTATTGGATTTGGTCTGGGCTTTGCAGGAGTTCAAGCAACTGGGAGGAACCGCGACTGATGTTCGCAAACTGCTGAATTTGAGTGCGAGCGGATACGCCAATGAGCTTGGCAAAGCAGTCTTGAAGAAGGATCTGCGGGTGTACTTCTTTAATCGAGATAGCGAAGTAGAAGATATTTCTCGGCTGAGTCCATTGTCTGAACAAGCCGCTGAGGCCGAATGGGGCGGATTGGTTGGATTTGCAAGTCGTACAGGCAAAGCAATCGCAGATGTAGTGAACCGGGTAGAGAGCCAAACGCAGCGCAAACGTAGGACTCAGCCCGCCAAGGCTAAGGCTCAGGTCCTATGAGCACGAGGAAACCTGACACCAAACGGAAAGCTCTTGTTGCGCCTATACCTTCGGAGTCTGCGTTCGAGAAGGCGGTGATTGCCGCTGGACTGACTGTGGCGACGGGGAAAACTGCTGTGGACAACCGCTACAGAGGACAAATCGAAGGCAAATCCGCGAACACCCGTTTTACCGGCAGTTTGGACATGGATCTCGCATTCAAGCTGGTCGAAGCGCGTTCCAACCGTTGGGATTTTGGTCTGGGCGTGCTCCCACCAGGAAAGAAAGAGTTTGCGGTATGGGTGGAGCCGCACTCCGCATCCAGCCTAGGGGAAGTCAAAATTGTTTTGGCAAAGCTCGACTGGCTTCAAGCCAAGCTCAAGCAACCGGCTTTCGCGCAATTGAAGGCGCTGACCGATGCCTGCCGCGAGCAAGGTCATCAGCCATTTCGTTGGATGGCGACTGCCCATGTAGGTATTCGCCCTGGTAGCAGAGAGGCAAATATGCTTGCCGCCCGTGGTATGAGTCCACCTTCAGCCCGAGTCGTTATCTGATCAAGGTACGTCGTGCATTCGTCAATGCTGCGCGTTGGGTGACCCTGTTGAGTCTCTGGCTTTCGGGCGATTGGACGCTAGCGTCACGCACACGACGTGCCAATCGTTGAGTCAAAGGCGAGGAGTTTGGCAAAATTGAGACTCTTACTCCAAGCGTAATGTGGCATCTAGCCGCTCTCTGCGCCCCCGTCACCAAAGCTGCGCTTATGTTCACAGGCATCGTCCAAGCCACGGCAGGCATTGCCGCCATCCACGACCGCGCAGGGCTGCGCACGTTCACGCTCGATTTCCCCGAGGGCTTCTGCCAGGACCTGGCCATTGGCGCCAGTGTGGCCACCGATGGCGTGTGCCTCACGGTCACCGAGATCCTGTCGCCCACACAGGCCAACTTCGACGTGATGCTGCAGAGCCTGAACATCACCACGCTGGGCAGCTACGCGCAGGGCGACCGTGTGAACGTGGAGCGCGCGGCCAAGGACGGTGCCGAGATCGGCGGTCACCCGTTGTCGGGCCATGTGGACTTCACTGGCACGCTCATCGAGCGGCGCGAGTTCGACAACAACCTGGTGTGGCGCGTGGCCGTGCCCGAGGCTTTTCGCCGCTACATCTTTGCCAAGGGCTACATCGCTATCCACGGCGCCAGCCTCACGGTGGCCGAGGTGAACCGGCAAGAGGGCTGGTTCGAGATCTGGATGATCCCCGAGACGCGCCGTGCCACCGTGTTTGAAAACAAAAAGGTGGGCGACCGCCTGAACATCGAGATCGAGCGCAGCACCCAGGTGGTGGTGGACACCGTGCGCGAGGCCGTGCAGGAGAGCCTGGGCCGCCTGCAACCGGTGCTGGAGGCGCTGCTGAAGGAAAAGGGCCTGTCGCTGGACGACTTCGTGCAGGCACCCGTGCTGCCGCACTGATTGACCAAAACCAAGCTCACTCATGTCCGTGGTGGTGCGCCCGCTGGCGCTGAGCGATCTGGCCGACCTGCTGGCCGTGCAACTGGCCTGTTATGGCGAGGGGTTTGTGGAAAGTGGCGAGGTGTTTGCCCGCCGTCTCGCCAGCCCGGCCAACTGCTCGCTGGTGCTGGAGCAGGGTGGCACCGTGTGTGCCTACCTGGCGGCCTACCGCAGCGTGCGCGGCAAGGTCACCCCGCTGCACGGCGACTTTGAGGTAGCGGCCCAGCCCGATGCGCTGTACCTGCACGACATGGCGGTGCTGCCTGCCCATGCGGGGCAAGGTCTCGCCCATGCATTGCTGCAGCCGCTGTGGGAGCGCGCTCAGCAAGAGGGTTTGCGCCACACGGCGCTGGTGTCGGTGCAGGGCTCGCAGGGCTACTGGGCACGTTATGGCTATGCCCAGCAGGCGTTGGAGGATGCCGTACAGCGCCAGCGCTTGGCCACCTACGGGGAGGACGCGAGCTACATGGTGCGCAGCCTGGTGCAGGGGCTGGGCGGCCACACTGTTCGCGTCAGCCCGCGCTGATGCCTCCGGCCTGCGCACCCTCGTCCACCACCCAGTCGCGAAAGCGCCGCAGCGCAGGGTCGATCAACGCCTCGGGGCGGTAGACCAGGCGATAGCCCAGCGGCGTTTTCACAGCCGGGGCCTGCAGGCCGACCAGGGCCTGGGTGGCCAACTCGCGCGCGACCGAAGCCCGTTGCACCAGCGCAAAACCCTGCCCCGCCAGGGCAGCCTCCACGGCACCCCCGGCGCCCGCAAACACCACCCCCTGGCCACTGTCCACCCGCGCCAGGCCCTGGGCCTGGCACCACAGGCGCCAATCGTCGCGGGTCCCGTCGTGCAGCAGCCGGGGCCCGGTGATGTCTGCCAGCTGCGCCCAAGGGCGTGGTGCCACCAGGCGCGGGCTGCACACGGGCACCAGGTCATCGTCCAGCAGCCACTCGGCATGCAGGCCGGGGTAGGGCCCCAGGCCGTGGCGCACCGCGAAATGCATGTCCTCGGCCAGCAGGTCCACCGCGCGGTGGGTGCTGTTCACGTGCACATCCAGCTCGGGCGCGTGCTGCAGAAAATGCTGCAGGCGGGGCACCAGCCACTGGGCCGCAAAGTCGGGCGTGCAGCTCACCCGCACCACGCGGCGGGCCCCGGCGGCCAGCCGGGCGGTGGCGTGGCCGATGCGGGCTAGTGCCTCGCCGCAGGCCGCCTGGTAGTCCATGCCCGCAGGCGTGAGGGCCAAGCCACGCGGGAGGCGATCAAACAGCGCACAGCCGAGGAAATCCTCCAGGCGCCGCACCTGCTGTGACACCGCACCGGGGGTTACGTGCAGCTCGCGTGCGGCCTCGCGCACGCTGCGGTGGCGTGCCGTAGCCTCGAAAAAGCGCACCGCAATCAGCGGAGGGAGTTTCATCGGCGTGGACTCTGTCTGTTGAGTGAATCTAAACAGCTGTCGAGGATAAATCGTTTGCCAGAATTGAACACATTTTCAACAATACCCCGCATGTTTTGTGCTTCCCGCTGACCGAACTTTCTTTCAGGTGCCGACATGCCATTGCCCAGTTTCCTGCGACTCCTTCTGCTGGCTGCCCTCTGGGGCGGCAGCTTCTTGCTGATGCGCGTGGCTGCGCCCGTGCTGGGAGCCTTGCCCACCACCTTTGCCCGCGTGCTGCTTGGCGCTCTGGGGCTTGGGCTCTTGCTGCTGGTGTTGCGCCTGCGCCCGCAGTTTGGGGGCAAGCTGGGCGCCACTCTGGTGCTGGGGGTGGTGAACTCGGGCATCCCCTTCCTCATGTTTGCCATGGCCGCGCGCAGCCTGCCTGCGGGCTACAGCGCCATCCTGAATGCCACCACACCGTTGATGGGGGTGCTCATCGGCGCGCTGGCGTTTGGCGAGCGCATCACGGCCGCGCGTGTGGGCGGGGTGGTGCTGGGCATGGCGGGGGTGGCGGTGCTGGCCCAAGCCGGGCCG
The DNA here is from genome assembly GCF_002245625.1 of Acidovorax kalamii. Lineage (GTDB taxonomy): Bacteria > Pseudomonadota > Gammaproteobacteria > Burkholderiales > Burkholderiaceae_C > Acidovorax > Acidovorax kalamii. Next base: position 77,039 of record NZ_NOIG01000008.1, on the reverse strand, counting down.
GTGGCGCTCACGCCCGAGGTGCTGGGCGGCATGGCGGCCTGCCTGGTGGCCACGGCCTGTTATGGGCTGGCGGGGTTTCTTACCAAGCGCTGGGTCACCGAGCGCGGGGGGCTCGACAGCCGCATCGTGGCCCTGGGCAGCCAGATGGGGGCGGTGCTGGTGCTGGTGCCGGTGGTGGCCTGGGAGCTGCTGCGCCAGCCCGCCGCCGCAACGGCCTGGCTGGCCGCCCCAGCGCCGGTGTGGGGCGCGCTGCTGGGGCTGGGTTTGTTGTGCACGGCCCTGGCCTATGTGCTGTACTTCCGGCTGATTGCCGATGTGGGGCCGCTCAAGGCACTCACCGTCACCTTCCTGATCCCGCTGTTTGGCGTGGCCTGGGGCTGGCTGCTGCTGGGCGAGCCCGCAACCTGGGCCCATCTGGCGGGCGGTGGGCTGATTGGCGCGGCGCTGTGGCTGGTGCTGCGGCCCGTACCGGCCGCTCCTGTGGCGCTGCAGGGTGCCCGCTGAAAACCCCGGGTCATACGGCGTGGTCATAATGCCCGCCATGCCCCACCGCTGGAAACCCAACGTCACCGTGGCCGCGCTCATCGAGCGTGATGGCCGCTTTCTGCTGGTCGAGGAAGAAACCACGGACGGCCTCAAGCTCAACAACCCCGCAGGCCACCTGGACCCGGGCGAGTCGCCCATCCAGGCCTGCGCGCGCGAGGTGCTGGAAGAAACCGCGCACGACTTCGAGCCCACGGCGCTGATTGGTGTGTACCTCAACCGCTTCACCAAAACCCGCACCGGTGACGACCTCACTTACATGCGGTTTGCGTTTGCGGGCACGCTGGGCACGCACCATGACTGGCGCACGCTCGACACCGGCATCGTGCGCACGTTGTGGCTCACGGCCGACGAGATCCGCGCCTGCCCCGAGCGCCACCGCAGCCCGCTGCTGCTGCGCTGCCTGGAGGACTACCTGGCAGGCCAGCGCTTTCCGCTCACACTGGTGCACACCGACATCTCGGTGACTGAACCCTCTGCGCAATAGCGCCGGGGCGCACCGCAAGATTTTTTTGGACTGCATGTAACCCGCAGCGTGCGGGGGACGAATTACCAGGCAGAGAGCGCGGCACTGTGTTGCGTGATCTACCCGCTTCATTCATCCCTCAACGTTTTCGGAGTTACCACCATGCTGTCAACCCAAGCCAAGTCCACTGCTTCTTTTGCCCTGTCTGCCGCCCTGCTGGCACTGGCATCCACCAGCTTTGCGGCCGATGCGCCCAAGGGCTCCAAGGGTGCGGCCATTGCCGCCAACGACAAGGTGCACTGCTACAACGTCCACGACTGCAAGGGCAACAGCGACTGCGCCACCGCCGAGCACAGCTGCAAGGGCCAGAACGCCTGCAAGGGCCACGGCTTCAAGGCCAAGACGGTTGCGCAGTGCCTGATGGACAAGGGCACCATCGGCGATATCAAAGGTTGAAGATTCGGACAGCCCCGGCGCTGCGGTTGTAGCGCCGGGGCCGTCCGCCCGCCATGGCAAACGAACCCATCGCCACGCGCGGCACCGGCTTTGGTCTGGGCCTGCGCACGCAGCACTACGCCGATTTCCTGGAGCGCAAGCAGCCGCTCGACTGGCTGGAAATCATCACCGACAACTACCTCATCGACGGCGGCAAGCCGCTGGCGGTGCTGGATACGCTGCGGCGCGACTACCCCGTGGCGATGCATGGCGTGGCCATGTCCATCGGTGCGGCGCAGGGCGTGGACTTGCCCTACCTGCAGCGCGTGAAGGCGCTGGCCGACCGCATCGAGCCGCTGTGGGTGTCCGACCACCTGTGCTGGACGGGCCCTGGCCCCGAGCAGTTGCACGACCTGTACCCGCTGCCCTACACCGATGCCTCAGCGCGGCACGTGATCACGCAGATCCGCCGCGCGCAGGATGTCTTGGGCCGCAGGCTGGTGGTGGAGAACGTCTCCAGCTACCTGCGCTACCGGCACGACAGCGCGAGTGAATGGCAGTTCCTGACCTACGTCGCGCAAGAGGCCGACTGCCTGCTGCTGGTGGATGTGAACAACATCCATGTGAGCAGCGTGAACCATGGCTTTGACCCGCTGGAATACCTGCATGCCCTGCCCGCGCACCGCGTGCAGCAGATCCATCTGGCCGGGCACAGCGACAACGGTGACCACATCATCGACACACACGACCACCCGGTGGCGGAGCCGGTATGGGAGCTGTACGCCCAGGCCTGCGCGCGCTTTGGCGCCGTGGCCGCGATGATCGAGCGCGACGACCACATCCCGCCGCTGGTCGAGCTGCTGGCCGAGATGGGCATCGCCCGGCGCATTGCGGCAGACCACACAGCCCAGCCCCCAAGCGCTGTGGTCCCCGTGGCGCTGCCGCCCTCCGAAGGGGCCGATGCGCCCTGCCTGGCCGCGGTGCAGCGGCAGGTGGCAGATCGGGTGCTGGCGGAACCATTGGCCGCCGCGTCACAGGACTTTGTGGCGACTGGCCGCCTGCCCATCTACCACCACGCCTACCGCGCGCGGCTGGCCGAGGTGCTGGCCGACACCTATGCCAAAACGGCGCTCTACATGGGATCGGATCACTTTGACAGCCATGCACGTGCCTACGCCGTTGCCCACCCACCGCACATCCGCAGCCTGAACCGCTATGGCGAGGGGCTGGTGGACGCGCTGCGCCAGCAGTACCCCGCCAACCCCGAGCTGCACGAACTCGCGCAGCTCGACTGGGACCTGCGCACCCGCTTCGATGGGGCAGACCAGCCTGTGCTCGGCAGAGACCAGGCCCATGCCGCTACCGACTGGACCACGCGGCCCGCCGTGCTGCACCCCAGCGCGCTGCTGCGCACGGTGACCACCAACGTGGTCAGCCTGTGGAATGCCATCGATGCCGACGCTGAAGTCCCCGAGGCTGTGGCGCTGCCTGCGCCTCTGGGCCTGCTGGTGTGGCGCAAGGGCTTTCAGCCGCATTTCCGCACGCTGGACGCCGCCGAGGCGCGCTGGGTGGGCGATCTGTACGCAGGGGCCTCCGTGCACGATGCCTGCACTGCCTTGCTGGGCAGCGGGCTGTGGGACGGCGATGCCGCCCAGCTCAGCGCGTGGCTGGCGCAGCTGCTGGACGATGGGCTGGTGCGGACAGATGGCGCAGTGCAGGAGGCCGTCACTCGGCCGTGAGCTTGCGCTCCTTGATGATGGTGGCCCACTGCGTCGACTCCTTCTTCATGAAGGCCGTCAGCTCGGCGCGTGTGGTGGGCTGCGGCGTGAGGCCATGCTTGTTCAGCGCCTCCTTCACGCCCGCATCGTTCAGCACCTTCACGATCTCCTGGTTCCAGCGCTCCAGCAGTGGCACCGGCGTTTTGCCCGGGGCCACGAAGGCATACCAGTTGAGTGCCTCAAAGCCCGGAAAGCCCGACTCCGCCACGGTGGGGATGCCCGGCAGGTAGGCGGGGCGCGTGAGGCCGGTGGTGGCCAGCGGGATCAGCTTGCCTGTCTCGACATGGGGCAGCGCCGTGGGCGGCGCCGCAAAGTAGGAGGTGATGCGCTCGCCCAGCAGGTCTTGGAGCGCGGGGGCGCCGCCCTTGTAGGGCACATGCGTCATGTCGATGCCCGCGCGCTGGTTGAACAATTCCCCCGCCAGGTGCGATGCCGAGCCCGCCCCGGTGGAGGCAAAGTCCACGCTGCCGGGCTTCTTCTTGGAGAGCTGCACGAACTCGGCCAGCGTCTTTACGCCCGCGCCCTTGTGCACCACCAGCACGTTCGGAAAGTTCACGCCGCCCGACACGGCGGCGAGGTCCTTGAACGGGTCGTAGGTCAGCTTCATCAGGTGCGGCGCGATGGTGAGCGGGCCCACCGAACCGAACAGCAGCACCGTGCCATCGGCCGCCGCATTGGCCACAAACTGGTGCGCGATGTTGCCGCCCGCGCCGCCCTTGTTGTCCACCACCACCGCCTGACCGATGTTCTCGCCCAGTTTCTTGGCGATCAGGCGCGCGGCGGCATCGGCCGCGCCGCCTGCGGCAAAGCCTACGACCAGCGTGACGGGCTTCTTGGGTGGGAAGTCCTGCGCGGCCGCGCCAAAGACCAAGGGAACGCTGGCCAGCGCCAGGGCGCTGCGCAGCAGGGTGCGTTTGTTCATGGGTGTCTCCTTCATCGTGGGGGTGTTGTGGTCGTGGGCTCAGTCGGCGCTCAAACCGATGGGGTGGGGCTGGCGCTTTTCCACTGCGTGGCGCAGCAGCGCAGCGGTGCGGAAGATGCCGTGCGCAAACTTGCCATAGGGCATGGTGGCAAACAGCGCCATCACGGCGCCCAGGTGCAAGCACAGCAACAGCGGCAAGGCGGCGGTGCCGCGCGCGGCCCACAGGGCCAGGCCGCTGGTGGCGGTGAGGAACAGCAGGGCGATGAAGGCGCGGTCCATGGGCTTTTGCGCGGCGTCGCCGTGTTGCGGATGGCGGCGCTGGTTCAGCCGCCACAGGCCTGCCGTGCCAATGGCCAGGCTGACGCCACCCACACCGCCCAGCAGCTTGGGCAGGCTGGGCAGGTCGTAGGGTGCGGGCGCGCCCAGTAGGTAGTGGTACAGCGTGGCCACGCTGGTGGCCGCAAAACACAGCAGGAAGCCGTAGAACGTGAGGTGGTGGAAACGCCTGCGCGAAAGGGTGTAGGCGTCGTCCTCGTTGTGGCAGCCGTCGCCGTGGCCGCCGTCCAGGTATTTGAGGCGCAACACGGCATCGGTGGCTTCGGCCGTGGCGGGGGCAGTCAGCGGTGCGCCGCTGGTGGCGGGCGTCACGTCGCGCCAGAAGCGGCGCACGCCCAGGCCCAGCGCGAGCACGGCGAACAGGAACACCGGTGCGAACAGGCCCACCAACAGGTTGTGCGGGAAGATGCCGTAAAAGCCGCCCACGGGCGCGTGCCACAGCGCCGCCAGCCCTTGCCCGTGCAGCACCACGGCCAGCAGCAGGAATAGCGTGAGCCCGGCCACCAGCGCCAGGGCCAGGGTCAAGCCGTTGCGCTGGTAGAGCTGGCCCAGCGCGGGCGGCCAGGCGTAGTCGGCATAGGTCTGGCCGCGCACTTGGGCCATGGCCTGCGGCACATTCACCGCAAATTCGTGCGGCGGGGCGTACTGGCAGGCGTGCAGGCAGGCACCGCAGTTGTGGCACAGGTTGGCAATGAAATGGATGTCGGCCTTGCCGAACTCCAGCCGCCGCGTCATAGCCGGGAACACGGCGCAAAAGCCTTCGCAGTAGCGGCAGGCGTTGCAGATCTGGAGCTGGCGGGCCACCTCGGTTTCGGGGGCCGACAGCACGATGTCGCCATTTGCCAGCGCGCGGGCGTCGCGTGCCAGGGCCTCAAGCGTTTGCATTGTTTGCTCCTGAATTGATAGCTATTGAGGCAATTCCATCAGGCGGTAAGGCCTTTTTTGATACCGAAGCGGCACGCGCCGCCTGTGTGCCCGCGATGCGACCGAACGCGGTGCCAATGCTCATGCCCACACCGGCCGTGTAGCCCTTGCCCAGCACGTTGCCCGCCATCATTTCGCCCGCCACAAACAGGTTGGGGCTGGGCTGGTTGTTGAAGCGCACGGCGGCCGTGTCGTCGGTGTGCAGGCCGAGGTAGGTGAAGGTGACGCCGGGCTTGAGCGCGTAGCCGTAGAAAGGGCCGGTGTCGATGGGTCGCGCCCAGTGCGTCTTGGCGGGTGCCACGCCTTTGGTATGGCAGTCGTCCAGAGTGGTGTGGTCGAACTGGCCCACGCGGCAGGCGGCGTTGTAGTCGGTCAGCGTGCGCATGAACGTGTCCAGGGGCAGGTCGAGCTTTTGGGCCAGCTCGGGCAGTGTGTCGGCCTTCACGCCCGGAAACACGGGCGGCATGAAGCGGCCAATGGCCTTGCTGTCGATGATGGAGTAGCCGATCTGCCCCGGCTGCTGCGCCACCAGGCGGCCCCAGATGGCATAGCGCTTGGGCCAGAAGTCCTCGCCCTCGTCGTAGAAACGCTCGCCGTTGCGGTTGACCACCACGCCCAGCGACACGCAGTCGATGCGGGTGCAGATGCCGCCGTCGTACAGCGGCGCGCGCGCGTCGATGGCCACCATGTGCGCCTGCGTGGGGTCGCCGATGCGGTCGGCGCCGTGGTCGTCGAGCAGGTGCCGGAGCAGCACCCCCTTGTTGTAGGCCGTGCCACGGATCAGGAAGTTGTCGGCCGGCCACTCGCCGCGCTCGTTCTGGCCCCAGGCTTCGCGCAGCCACTCGCGGTTCGATTCAAACCCGCCAGCGGCCAGCACGCAGCTTCTGGCGGCAATGCGCTCGCCGTTCGCCAGGTGCGCGGCAATGAAGCGGCGGCCCTCCATCTCGATGCGCTCGACGGGCGCCTCGTACCGTATCTGCACGCCCAGCTGCTCCGCGCTGCGGTAGTAGGCATTGACCAGCGCCTTGCCGCCACCCATGAAGAACGCATTGGTGCGCGCCACATGCAGCGTGCCCGCCAGCGCGGGCTGGAAGTGCACGCCATGGCGGCGCATCCAGGGACGGCAGGTGCTGGATTCGCGGATCACCAGGCGCGCCAGGTGTTCGTTGGTGAGGCCGCCCGTCACCTTGAGCAGGTCTTGCCAGAATTCTTCCTCGGGGTAGGCATCGACCAGCACGTCCTGCGGCGCGTCGTGCATGCAGCGCAGGTTGCGCGTGTGGGCGGAGTTGCCGCCACGCCAGGCGCGTGGGGCCGATTCAAGCAGCAGCACGCTGGCGCCCGCTTCGCGCGCCATGAGGGCGGCGCACAGGGCGGCGTTGCCACCGCCGATGACAAGCACGTCAACCGCAGTGTGTTCCGCAGGGGTGGGGTGATGTGGCACCGTGGTCTTCCATTCGTGGGGGTGGCCGCCACTGTAGGAATTTCGCCCCGGTGTGGGCAGGCCCGAATGGGCAAGGGGCCATCACGGATCGTGATGACCTGAGGCTGCTTTGAGCGGCTATGCAGGAGCCTGCGCGAGCGTGGCCCCGACCCAGGTGCCCGACTGCACCAGCGTCCGCGCGCAATCGGCCAGCACCACGCGGGTGGCCAGCGCGGCGGGCGAGAGTTCATCGTCGGACAGGCTGCACAGCGCGGCCGGGCGGCTGGCGGGCGCGTCGGCCAGTTCGGCCAGGCCAAAACGTGTGGCGGCATCCGGGTAGCGCCCCACGGCGGCCCAGGGTTGCAGGGTGCTGCCCAGGCCCGCATTCACGGCATCCATCAGCATGGCCAGGGAGTCGATCTCCATCGCCACCTGGGGCGTAACCTTGGCGGTGGCGAAGGCGGCGTCGATGCGGCTGCGCAGGCCATGTGGACCGGTGGGCAGGATCAGCGGCTCGTGCTGGAGCTGTGCCAGGCGCAGGCGCCTGGGCAGCTTGGCGGGCAGGGTGCTGGCGCCGCCGTGGGCGCAGCGGATGAGGAACAGGCGCTCGTCCAGCAGCGGCAGTACGCTCCAGCGGCGCGCGGGCTGGGTATCGAACAGCACGGCCAGGTCCAGCTGGCGTGCGTTGAGCATGTTGGAGAGGTGGCCCGACAGGCTCTCGACCATGTGCAGCCGCACGTCGGGGTAACGCTCGCGCATGGCGCGCATCAGGGGGATGCCCAGCACCGAGGCGGTGGTGGGTGCCAGGCCCACGGTCACGGTGCCTGACAGCCGGGCTTGGCGCGCGACGCGCGCCGCCTGGTCGGCATGGCGCAGGGTGAGCTGCGCCTCGCGGAAAAAGGCCAGCCCGGCCTCGGTGGGCACGGTGCCCTTGCTGGTGCGCTGCAAGAGCCGCGTGCTCAGCTCCCCCTCCAGCCGGCTGATCTGCTGGCTCAGGGCCGACTGCACCATTTGCAGGTCGAGCGCGGCGCGGCCCATGGAGCCGAGTTCGACGATGCGGACGAAGTAGCGAAGCTGGCGCAGTTCCATGGGGCGATGGTCGCACAGTCCCACCAGTGCCGGTGCAACCGCCCCCCGATGACAGAGCAAGCAGGCTCTTGCACCTCAGAAGGTGTGCACCACGCCTGCAGAGACACCGGTGGCGGTCGCCTTGTTGGCTGCACCCTGGAAGCCGTTGCGCCAGCGGGTGTTGTCCAGCTCGGCATACACCTTGGTGCGGCGCGAGAGCTTGTATTCGGCAAACGCCACCAGGCGGCCGTAGCCGTCGTCGGCGGCGCCAGTGCGCGAGCGGTCCACCTTGTAGTACGCCGCTGTCAGGTCCACCCAGGGCGTGGCCGCCCAGGTGCCACCGGCGGACAACACGCGCTGCACGGTGAAGCGACCCGCCGCCGTCTCGGCCTTGTTGCGGCCTGCATTGGCAGCCAGACGCACGCTGCCCCACTGGTAGGCGGCGCCCAGCGTGGTGGCGTCCAGCGAGCGCTTGTTGGTGTCGTTGAAGCTCTGGTGGGCGCCGGACACCACGAAGCCGTACGCAGCCCAGGCCAGGCCCACTCCGCGTGACGACAGGGCCGAGGCCTGCGATGCGACTTCGCCCATGCCCCACATGGCACGTGCCGTGAAGCCGCCGAAACGGCCCGTGTATTTGATGGCGTTGTCGAGCCGGTATGAGCCCGAATTGGCGCCTGCGCTGCCGTACTCGATGCCCAGGCCATGCTGGCTCAGTGCGGTCACTCCGATGTTGGGGTTGAAGCTGGCAAAACGCATAGCCAGCGGATCCACGGGCGAGATGGCGTCGGCCAGCGTCGTGGTCTGGCGGCCCAGGGCCAGCGTGCCCCACCCGCCTTGCAGGCCCACCCACGACGCCCGGTCGAAGTACTTGCTGGCGTTGGCGGGCGCGCCGGTGTCAGCGTTGAGGCCGCTCTCCAGGTTGAACAGCGCCTTGGCGCCACCACCCAGGTCTTCGCTGCCCCGCAGGCCCCAGCGGCTGGTGGTGTGGATGCCGCTGCCCAGGCTGTGGGTGGAGCCCGGTGCCGGGGCGTTGGATGCGGTGAGGCCGCTGCCGTTGCGCAGGCCCAGGTCTGCCACGCCGTACAGCGTCACGTCCGCGTTCTGCGCCATCGCGCAGGGGCCGACGAATGCAGCGCAAGCCGCTGCCACAATTTTCTTCATGCATGTCTCCTGTTGTTGAAATTTGGGCGGGCAGCATGGCTCTCACGCGACCCGCTGGGCCTCCCTCGGCACCAGTCAGTCCGGGGTGAGCTGGGCCTTCAGCACCACGCCCTTCCACTTGGCAAGTTCCTGCTTCACGGTCAGGGCCAGTTGCTCGGGCGTGCTGGTGTCCACCACGGCGCCTTGCTCCTCGATGCGGCGCACCACGTCCTTGTCGGCCAGTGCGGTGTTGAGGGTCTTGTTGAGCAGGTCGATCACCGGGCGTGGCGTCTTGCCGGGCGCGAACAGCGCATACCACTGGGTGATCTCCACGCCTTTGACGCCCGCCTCTTCCAGCGTGGGCACATCGGGCAGCAGCGACGAGCGCTTGGGCCCGGCCAGCGCCAGGGCACGCAGCTTGCCGTTCTTGACATGCGGGTAGGCCGAGAACAGGCTGGGAAACATCACCTGCGTCTGCCCGGCCATGGTGTCGTTCATGGCGGGTGCAGCGCCCCGGTAGGGCACATGGGCCATCTGGGCGCCGCTTTCCAGCTTGAAGATTTCTGCCGAGAAGTGCGGGGCCGTGCCGTTGCCCGCCGATGCGTAGTTGAAGTCGGTGGGCTTGGCCTTGGTCAGTGCCACCAGCTCGCTCACGGTCTTGGCGGGCACCTTGGGGTTCAGCACCATCAGGGTGGGCGAATAGCTCACCATGCCAATCGGCTCGAACTGCGTGATGGGGTCGTAGCGCAGCTTCTGTAGCGCGGGGCTCATGCCATGGGTGCCGATGTAGCCGAACAAAATGGTGTGCCCGTCGGGTGCCGCACGGGCCACGTATTCGGCCGCAATGGCGCCATTGGCCCCGGCCTTGTTCTCCACGATGACCTGCTGCCCCAGCAGGGTGGAGAGCTTGAGCGCCACCACACGTGCCATGCCGTCATTGCCGCCACCGGCGGCGGTGGGAACGACCAGCGTGATGGGCTTGTCTGGAAACGCTGCGTGTGCGGCGCCAGCAGCCCAGAGGGCGCTGGACGCGAGCGCCAGCGCGGCGGTGGTCAGCGCCGTACGGCGCATGGTGGAGTGAATGGAACGGGTCATGGTTTGTCTCCTGTCGTAATGGTTGGAATCGTCGAAACCGTTGGAAGGGCGCTCAGTGCGCGGGGGCGCTTTCGGGCACAAACAGCGTGCCTTCCAGAATCTTTCGGGCGGTGCGCACCAGTGCGGCCTGCACCAGCTTGAACTGGCCATCCACCTCGCTGAGCTCCACCTCCACCTGGATGCGGCCTGCCGGGTGCTGCACCTCCACACGGCGCAGCCCGGCGGCGGGTGCATGCCGTTTGTCGGTGGCCACGGTCCCGGGCAGCACCGATGCTGCGGCGACGCCGATGGCGCCCGTCACCGCGTGGGACCGGTGGCATTGGTGGGGCGTGAAGTAGCGCGACACCACGCTGCCTGGCGATGTGCCTGGCGACACGATCACCGGCTTGGGCAGCACGCTGTGGGTCACATCGCCCATGCCCATGCGCTGGCCCGCTTCGAGGCGCAGGGCCTCCAGGCGTTCGAGCAAGGCGGTGTTGGCGTCCAGCTCGGCGGGTGTCTCGTCGCCGCGCAGGCCCAGGTCGGCGGCGCGCACCAGCACCATCACCTGCGCTGCGTCGATGCAGGTGACCTGCAGGCCCTGGATGGTGTCGATGCGCTGGCCGGTGGGAAAGATCTGCCCGGTGACGGCGCCCCAGGCGTCCAGGAAGTTCATCAGCACGGGGGCGGCCGTGCCCTGCACGCCGTCAATGCGCACATCGCCGTCGTAGTGCACCTGGCCGCCCGCCGTGCACACCTGCACGTCGATGCGGGAGCGGGTGTTGACGTTGTAGACCCGCACGGTGGTGGTCTGGCCTTCGCGGTCTGCAGGGACCAGCCCCTGCTCGATGGCGAAGGGCCCCACACCGGCCAGCATGTTGCCGCAGTTGGGCCTGGTGTCCACACGGGCTTCCTGCACGCTGACCTGGGCAAACAGGTAGTCCACATCACAGTCGGGCTGCGTGGAGCGCGAGACGATGGCGACCTTGCTGGTCAGCGAATTGCCGCCGCCCAGACCGTCAATCTGCAGCTCATGGGGCGAGCCCAGGGCTGCAATCAGCGTGCGGTCGCGGGCCTCAGGGTCACGCGGCAGCCAGTCGGCCAGGAAGAACGGCCCCCGGGAAGTGCCGCCACGCATCAGAACGCAAGGAATGTTGGTGCTCATGGGTCAGCATGGTGCGACGCCCTCGCTGATCTGTGAATTGCATTGTTGGCAATGATTGATGCATGCTGTGCAATAGGATCACGCGGCTTGTACATGCTCCAATCACGGCCGTGAATTGCAATGTTCTGATCATTTGATGCACGGCTTGCAACACTGACAACACTCCGAAGCGCACTGGAAGGACGCCCGATGAACAACAAATTCGACCTTGCCGACATCCAGGCCTTTGCGGCCGTGGCTGAGCTGCAGAGCTTCCGCGCAGCGGCAGAGGCCATCCACCTTTCGCAGCCTGCATTCAGCCGCCGAATCGACAAACTGGAGGAGGCGCTGGGAGTGCGGCTGCTGGACCGCACGACGCGCAAGGTCACGCTCACTGCCGTGGGGCGCGACTTTGCACGCAAGACCCGCGCGTGGCTGGACGACCTGGACGGCATGCTGATGGGCTTGGGCGATGTGGCCGCGCGGCGCATGGGCGAGGTGACGATTGCCTGCGTGCCCTCGGCCGTGTATTACTTTCTGCCGCAGGTGGTCAAGCGTTACCACGAGCGGTTCCCCAAGATCCGCGTGAAAGTGCATGACGCCAGCGCCAACGAGGTGCTGGTGGCCGTGGCGCAGGGCGATGCGGACTTTGGCCTCAACTTCATCGGCAGCCAGGAGGCCGAGATCGAGTTCAAGCCCGTGCTGGCCGAGCGCTTTGTGGCCGCCTGCCGGCGCGACCACGTGCTGGCGCGGCGCAAGAAGGTGACCTGGGCGGAGCTGGGCCAGCACGACTTCATGTCGGTGGGCAAGACCTCGGGCAACCGCCTGCTCATGGACCTGGCGCTGGCCAACGTGCCCGACCGGCCCCAGTGCCTGTACGAAGCCAAGCACGTGACCACGCTGCTGGGCCTGGTGGAGGCCGGCCTGGGCGTGGCGGCCGTGCCCAGCCTGGCCATGCCGGGCAAGGACCACCCCACGCTGGTCAGCATTCCGCTGGTGGAGCCCATCGTGACGCGGCAGATGGGGCTGATCAAGCGCCGGGGCAAAACCCTGTCGCCCGCCGCGCAGCAGCTGTATGACCTGCTGGTGGCTACGCGTTCTGCGCGCCCGCGCAGTGCCCCGGCGGCATCAAAAATACAATCGGGGCAATGACTTCCCCTACCAAACAGCGCGTTGTCGTCGGCCTTTCCGGCGGCGTGGACTCGGCCGTGACCGCCTACCTGCTCAAAAAGCAGGGCCATGAGGTGGTCGGCATCTTCATGAAAAACTGGGAAGACGATGACGACAGCGAGTACTGCTCGTCCAACATCGACTTTGTGGATGCCGCCGCTGTGGCCGATGTGATCGGCATCGAGATCGAGCATGTGAACTTCGCGGCCGACTACAAGGACCGCGTGTTTGCCGAGTTCCTGCGCGAGTACCAGGCCGGCCGCACGCCCAACCCGGACGTGCTGTGCAACGCCGAGATCAAGTTCAAGGCGTTCCTTGACCACGCCATGCGCCTGGGTGCCGAGAAGATTGCCACGGGCCACTACGCGCGCGTGCGCCAGAACCAGACTTCCGGCCTGTTCGAGCTGCTCAAGGGGCTGGACCCCTCCAAGGACCAGAGCTACTTCCTGCACCGCCTGAATCAGGCGCAGCTGGCCAAGACCCTGTTCCCTGTGGGCGAGCTGCACAAGACCGAGGTGCGCCGCATCGCCGAGGAAATTGGCCTGCCCAACGCCAAAAAGAAGGATTCGACCGGCATCTGCTTCATTGGCGAGCGGCCGTTCCGCGAGTTTTTGAACCGCTACATCAGCCACGCGCCCGGCCCCATCCTGGACGACCGGGGCCGCAAGCTGGGCCAGCATGTGGGCCTCTCCTTCTACACCCTGGGCCAGCGCCAGGGCCTGGGCATTGGGGGGGTGAAGGAAAAAGGGGCGCAACGTGGTGGCGGCGCGCACGAGCCGTGGTTTGTCGCACGCAAGGACCTGGAAAAGAACACGCTGCGCGTGGTCCAGGGGCATGACCACCCCTGGCTGCTGTCGCACCACCTGGTGGCGCAGGATGTGAGCTGGTGCGCTGGCCAAGCACCCGTACCGGGCGCCTATGCTGCCAAGACACGTTACCGCCAGCAGGATGCGGCCTGCACCCTGGAGGCCGCGCCCGACGGCTTCGCCCTCCGTTTCCCCGAGGCCCAGTGGGCGGTGACCCCCGGACAGAGTGCGGTGCTGTATGACGGGGAGGTGTGCCTTGGGGGTGGGGTGATCCAGGTCGCCGCGCCCTGATTCCTGTGTGCCCGAGGGGTGGACTCTTGGGTGGTTTCAGCAGGTGTTTTGACTATTGAAATGATTCTGCAATAGTTTTTTCTTATATTGTGTGGTGTTGTGCCCACAGACACCGGCATGGAGGGTGCCGTTAAAGGAAGTTCACCTTTGGCCTGGCCGCTGAAAGTGCTTTTTTTGGGGCAAGACTCCTAGAATTCCGCACAACCTGTTTGAAACCACATGTATCAGTCGATGCATGGGGTATCTCCCTTGAGTCCACCCCCGCGAGGGCCGCCGAATCGGGCCCGAAGCTTGCTCGTGCGCACGCCATGTTTTCAACTGCCTCCCTACCAGCCAACCCCGACATCACCCAACGCCTTATCGATCAGCAGTGCACCGTGCAATGGAGGGGGTTCCTGCAGGCCCTGGCGGCCGAGTTTGCTGCCGCGCTGCCGGCTGAAGACCTGCGCGCGCTGATGTTCCGGGTGGGCACACGGTTTGCGGCCGAGCACCCCCTGCCTACATGTGCCACCCTGGATGACCTGCAGCGGAGCATGGCGGCCGTGTGGGACCGCATCGGCTGGGGTGGCGTCCGCCTGCAGCAGGCTGCGGCACAGCTGGATATCCACCACGACCTCTCGCCCTTGTCGGCGGCTTTCGGGCCTGGCCATGCGCCATGGTCCGGGGGCTTCCTCGAAGGGGTCTACCAAAGCTGGTTTGAACAGGCTGGCGCAGCCCAGCTCCGCGTAGCCCAGTCCGCCCCGGCGGATGCCTGGGGCTGCATCCACTTCCAGCTGGCACGCTGAGCCCTGCGGGCTCCGGTTTTCCACGTTTTGCTATTGGCGGTGACCCGTGAAGCAATCAGACGATATCGTGAACCTCTTCCAGCAATTTGGAGGCAAGGCCGACCCTTACCAGGAGCTGGCCCGCAAGCAGGAGCACCAGCGCTCCAGTGAACGCTGGCCATTGGTGTCCGCCGTTCGGGGTGCTGTGAGCGGGGACGTGCCAGCGGTGGACCGCCGCCCCGGGGGCTTGCCCGCCCCCGCGTCCCAGAACCCGGCTGCGCCAGTCGCCAGCGCGCCCGCTCCCGCAGGCTGGACGCAGCCCGCCGCGCCGAGGGCCGGTGACAGCCCCGCGCCGTTGTGGGGCGCTGCCGCAGCACCACAACCAGCCGCCGCACCTGCCCCGCTGCCCGTTTCGGCGACAGCGATGGCCCAGGCATCTGCACCCCTGGCACCCTCTGCTTCCTCTCCCGCACTTGCGGCGCGCTCTCCGCTGGCGGGACTGGCTGGCCTGCATGCGTCTGCCGCAGCCACCCTGCGCGATGCGCCCGCTGCAGCGCCCGATCCGCTGCCCACCGACCTGCCGTCGGTGTTTGCACGCCTGACCGGAGAGCCATCACCCCGGCCCGCTACGACCTGGCAGCCTCGCAAGGGCCAGCCATGAAGGTGGTTGCTGTTGTTTCTGCCAAAGGCGGTGTGGGCAAAACCACCCTGACCGCGAACCTGGCCACGGCGCTGCAACACCAAGGCGCACCGACGGTGCTGGTGGTGGACCTGGACCCGCAGAACGCGCTGGGCCTGCATTTCGGAGCCGACCCGGGGGCCCTTGCCGGGGTCTCCCGCGCCAGCCTGTCGGGTGACAGCTGGGCTTCGGTCTGCCAACCAAGCCCTTCGGGGGTGCATGTGCTGCCCTACGGGGTGGTGAACGAGGCCGATCGCGTGGCCTTTGAGCGGCACCTGGAGGCCCATCCCGACTGGCTTGCGCAGCAGCTGCAAAGCCTGGATCTGCCCCCCGATGCGCTGGTGTTCATCGACACGCCGCCGGGCCCCTCGGCCTATATGCAGCAGGCGCTCACGGCAGCCCAGGTGGTGGTGGTGGTCAACCTGCCCGATGCGGCGTCGTATGCCGCGCTGGCCCTGATGCAGCGCTTGGTACACACCTACTGCACACCACGCCCCGACTTTGCCGGAACCCTGCATGTGCTGAACCAGGCCGATGGTGCGCGTCAGCTGTCCAAGGACATCACCCGCGTGATGCAGGACAGCCTGGGCGACCGGCTGATCGGCGTGATCCACGAAGACCAGGCGGTGCGCGAGGCCCTGGCCTATGACCAGAGCGTGCTGGAGTACGACACCCATGGCCAGGCGGCCGACGACCTGCGCAAATGTGCGCAGGTGCTGGCCCAGCGCCTGGGCTTGTCACTGCCGGGGGCAGCGCGATGAGCGTGGACCAGCGGCCCCAGGCCGACGAAGTTGCCGACGCCGATTCCCACAGCCCTCAGGCGCATTGGCGCACGGTGGTGCATGCCATCACGGGCTGGGAGATCTGGCAACACCCCACGGCCCGCGTGGTGGCCGTGGTGTTCAGCGCGCTGCTGATGGGGTTGGTTATCAGCGTGCCGCTGGACCTGCAGGGGCAGATCCTGTTCTCCCTGGGCTCGTTTGCGGCCGCGCTGCTGCTGAGCAAGACCCCGGGACGCCTGTCCACGCTGGCCATGATCGTGCTGTCGATTTCGGCATCGTCGCGTTACATCTACTGGCGCTTCACCGACACCATCGGGTTTACGCACTGGATGGACGCAGCCTTCGGCTACGGGCTGGTGCTGGCCGAGCTGTATGCGTTTGCGGTGCTGCTCATCGGCTACTTCCAGACTGCCTGGCCGCTGCAGCGCCGCCCCGTGCCCATGCCGGCGGACGTGAGCACCTGGCCCAGCGTGGATGTGTTCATCCCCAGCTACAACGAGCCGCTGGAAGTGGTGCGCCAGACGGTGTTCTCGGCCATGAGCCTGGACTGGCCCAAAGACCGTCTGCATGTGTACGTGCTCGACGATGGCCGCCGCACCGAATTCCGCGAGTTCTGTGAAGAGCTGGGCGTGGGCTACCTGATCCGCGACAACAACCACCACGCCAAGGCGGGCAACATCAATGCGGCGCTCAAGGTCACGCATTCCGAGTACATCGCGATCTTTGACTGCGACCACATCCCCACGCGCTCCTTTCTGCAGGTGTGCATGGGCTGGTTCTTCAAGGACACGAACCTGGTGATGCTGCAGACGCCCCACGTCTTCTTCTCGCCCGATCCCTTCGAGCGCAACCTGGACACTTTCCACCGCATGCCCAACGAGGGCGAGCTGTTCTACGGCATCGTGCAGGACGGCAATGATCTGTGGAACGCGTCGTTCTTCTGCGGTTCCTGCGCCATCATCCGCCGCAAGGAGCTGCTGGAGGTGGGCGGCATCGCGGTGGAGACCGTGACCGAGGATGCGCACACGGCGCTCAAGCTCAGCCGCCTGGGCTACAACACGGCGTACCTCGAAGTGCCGCAGGCTGCAGGCCTGGCCACCGAGAGCCTCTCGGGCCATGTGGGCCAGCGCATCCGCTGGGCGCGGGGCATGGCGCAGATTGCGCGCACCGACAACCCGTTGTTCGGCAAGGGGCTCAAGTTCGGCCAGCGGCTGTGCTATCTCAATGCGATGCTGCACTTCTTCTACGGCTTGCCACGCCTAGTGTTTCTGACGGCGCCGCTGGCCTACCTGTTTTTTGGTGCGCATGTGTTCCAGGCCTCCGCGCTGATGATCACGGCCTATGCCCTGCCGCATCTGGCCCATGCCAGCGTGACCAACTCGCGCATCCAGGGGCGGTTTCGCCATTCGTTCTGGAATGAGGTGTACGAGTCGGTGCTGGCCTGGTACATCATGCGGCCCGTGCTGGTGGCTGCCATCAACCCCAAGCTGGGCAAGTTCAACGTCACGGCCAAAGGCGGGGTGATCGAAAAAGCCTACTTCGACTGGACCATCGCCCGTCCCTACGTGGTGCTGTTGCTGATCAACCTGGTCGGCATGGCGGTCGGGGTCTGGAAGTTGTTCTCGTCGGCCGGCGACGAAACCACCACGCTGGTCATCAACATGGTGTGGACCGTCTACAACATCATCTTGCTGGGCGCCAGTGTGGCCGTGGCCAGCGAGACGCGCCAGATCCGGGGCACGCCGCGCGTGGCGGCCAGCCTGCCAGCGGTGATCCGTTTCGAGAACGGCCGCACCCTGGTGTGCAAGACCGAAGACTTCTCGCAGCATGGCCTGGGGCTGGCGGTGCCACCCGATGTCGATATCCCCATGGGCAGCCGCCTGGCGGTGTCGCTGTTCCGCTCGGACGAGGAAGGCGTTTTCCCGGCCATTGTCACGTTCAGCGGCAAGGGTCGCCTGGGTGTGAAATTCGACAACCTCAGCCTGCACCAGCAGGCCGAACTGGCCTCGCTCACCTTTGCGCGCGCCGACGCCTGGATCGCCACCTGGGGCACGGGCCAGCGCGACAAGCCGCTGCGCTCGCTCAAGAGCGTGATCGTGATCGGGCTGCGTGGCATGGGGCAGCTGACTGCCACAGCTTTCAAGTCCCTCAAGCCCCGCTAGAGCGTGCACAACACGCTCTCAGCCTTTCCCTGTTTTCCAAGACTTCTCCCTCACCATGATTTCCACACGACGTCCGACAGCGCGGCTGCCACGCCAGCGCATGCTGCCTGCCATGCTCGCCCTGGTGCTGGCGGGGGCCGCAGCGCCCGTTTCGCAGCTGGCAGCCGCCCCCGCACCGCTGGCCGCGCCGGCCCCTGTGGCCGTGCCGCCTGCCGAGTCGGGGGTGCGTGTGCACCGTGCCAGCCTCAAGGAGCTGGGCGCACTGTTTCCGCTGCAGCTGCGGGGGGTAGACGGCACCAGTGGCGTGGCCTTCAGCGTGCGCAACGATGAGGTGGTGATTGGCGCCAAGCTCAAGCTCAACTACTCGTATTCGCCTGCGCTGCTCACCAACCTGTCGCATATCAAGGTGCTGGTGAACGAACAGGTGGCGGCCACGATTCCTGTGACCACCCAGCAGGCCGGTGAGAACCTGCAGCGCGAAATCACCATCCCGCCGCGCCTCATCACCGAGTTCAACCGGCTGAACCTGCAGCTCATCGGCCACTACACCATGGAGTGTGAAGACCCGCTGCACTCCAGCCTGTGGGCCAACATCGGCAACGACAGCGTGCTGGAGCTGACGGTGGCCCCGGTGGCGCAGACCAACGACCTGGCGCTGCTGCCCCAGCCCTTCTTTGACCGCCGGGACGTGCGGCCGCTGGAACTCCCCATCGTGTTCAGTGCCGCGCCCAATGCGGGCACCTTGCAGGCGGCGGGCACGATGTCGTCGTGGTTTGGCGCGCTGGCGGGTTTCCGTGGCGCGAAGTTCCCGTCCCTCATTGGCGAGCTGCCTGCGCGTGGCAACGCCGTGGTGATGGTGGCTGGCCGGGCGCAGGCGCCCGCAGGCCTTGCGCTACCCGAAATCTCCGGCCCCACCGTGGCGGTGGTCAGCCACCCCGGCGATCGCAATGGCAAGCTGTTGCTGGTCATGGGGCGCGACGATGCCGAGCTGGCTGTGGCGGCGAAGGCACTGGCGATTGGCTCCTCGGCCCTGTCCGGCCCGCTCGCACGCATTACCGAAGTCACCGAGCTGAAGCCCCGAAAGCCCTACGACGCGCCGAACTGGCTGGCCAGCGACCGGCCCGTGAAATTTGGCGAACTGGCCGAGGCCCAGGCGCTGAACGTGTCCGGCTATTCGCCCGACCTGATCCGCGTGAACTTCTTCCTGCCGCCCGACCTGTTCGGCTGGCGCCAGAAGGGCATTCCGGTGGACCTGCGCTATCGCTACACGCCGCGCCCCAATGCCGACAAGTCCACGCTCAACATCAACGTGAACCAGCAGTTCCTGCGCTCACTGCCCCTGCGGGCCGTGAACCATGAAGAGCAAGGCACGCTGGACCGCTGGTTCACCAAGGTGATGCCCGCAGGCGAAACGGTGCCCGAGCGCGAGAAGCTCCACATCCCGCTGTTCAAGCTGCCCGCCCAGTCGCAGCTGCAAATGCACTACTACTACGACGTGGTCAAGCAGGGCGCCTGCAAGGACGTGCCGCTGGACAACGTGAGGGGCTCGGTGGAGGCCGACTCCACCATCGACATCTCTGGCTTCCCCCACTTCATCGCCATGCCGGACCTAGCCGCGTTCGGCAACGCCGGTTTTCCGTTCACGCGCATGGCCGACTTGTCGGAGTCGGCCGTGGTCATGCCCGACAGGCCGGGCGTGCAGGAGCTGGGCACCTACCTGGGGCTCATGGGCCTCATGGGCCGCGTCACGGGGTTCCCGGCCCTGGGCGTGACGGTGGCGCAGGCGCAGCAGGTTGATCGCCTGGGTGACAAGGACCTGCTGGTCATCTCCTCGGGCGGTGGCAACCAGCCCCTGCTCAAGCAGTGGGCCAGCGCCATCCCGGCGGCGCTGCAAGGCGATGCCAAGAGCTTCCAGCTCGCGGACCTGGCCCAGCGGATGCTGCGCTGGTGGGGCTTCGAGGATGAATCGGGCACCCGCGCGCACCGCAGCCAGGTGGCGTTTTCCAGCAGCAGCACCGACGCGTTCATTGCGGGGTTTGAATCGCCCCTGCGCAGCGGCCGCAGCGTGGTGCTGGTGGCCAGCAACCAGCCTGCGGGCCTGGCCCAGGTGATGGATGCGCTGCTGGATGCCGACGCGGTCACCAAGGTGCAGGGGAGCACCACGGTGATCCGTGGCAAGCAGGTGGACAGCCTGGTGGCCGAGAAAAACTACCATGTGGGCCAGCTGGGACCGCTGCTGTACGCGCAGTGGTACCTGTCGCGCAATCCGCTGCTGCTGATCCTGCTGGGGGTCTCGGCGTCGGTGCTGGTGGCCATCATCATGTACCTGTCGCTGCGGGCCCGGGCCCGCGCCCGGTTGAAACAGCAAAAGAAGGGCTGAGGCCGTGCGTGGCACGCCCCGTTGATTCGGAATCACGCAACACCCTCCCGGCCCTGGCGGCCGGGAGACTCGCAGGGAGAAGGTAGGCATGTCCTCCAAACGTCGTCGTCACCACCACACACTCGCCATGGGCCTGCTGGCCTCGCTGATGGCACCCACTGCCGCCTGGGCTCAGACTGGGGCCGAGCAGACCTTGCTGGACCAGGGGCAGTACTGGCAGGAGCGCGGTGATACCGAACGCGCTGGTGAAGCCTGGCAGAAGCTGCTGCGCCTGAACCCGCAGAACGCCCAGGCGCTGTATGGCATGGCGCTGGTCGAACTGAACGCACAGCGCCCCGAAAGCGCGCAGCGCTACCTGACGCAGCTGCAGGCGGCGCACCCGCGCAGCCCGCTGGTGAGCCGTTTGCAGGAATCCATCCGCACCGGGCGCAGCGCGCCCCAGATCGAGACCGCACGCCAGCAGGCCCGTAGCGGCCAGGCCAGCCAGGCGCTGAGCACCTACCAGGCCGCGCTGGGCGAGCGCCCCCCCACCGGGCCGCTGGCGCTGGAGTACTACCAGACCCTGGGCGCTACGGCCGGAGGCTGGGACGAAGCCCGCCGGGGCCTCAGCCGCCTGGCGCAGGAATCCCCCGAAGACCCGCAGATCGCGCTGGCCCTGGCCCAGCACCTGACCTACCGCGAATCCACCCGCCGCGATGGCATCGCGCAGCTGGCACGCCTGGCGGGCCGCCCCGATGTGGGCAAGGCTGCCACCGAGAGCTGGCGCAAGGCGCTGGCCTGGACGGGCAACCGCTCGGCCGACATTCCGCTGTACCAGGAGTTCCTGCGCGCAAACCCCGGCGACACCGCCGTGCAGACACGCCTGGCCCAGGCCCAGAACCTGCAAAAGCAGAGCCAGGTGGCCAGCCGCCCTGTGGCGACAGACCCGCTGCGCCTGCGCACCACGGCCGGGTTCCAGGCGCTGGAGGATGGCGAGCTGGACGCGGCAGAAGCTGCGTTCCTGCAGGTGCTCGAAACGCGCCCCAGCGACGGCGATGCCCTGGGTGGCCTGGGCATCCTGCGGCTGCGCCAGGAGCGGTTTGCCGATGCCCGGGGGCTGCTGGAGCGCGCCTCGCGCGCCGGCTCGGCCGCGCGCTGGAAGCAGGCGCTGGACAGTGCCACCTACTGGAGCCTGGTCGAACAGGCCACCAGCGAGCGCGAGCGGGGCGACACCGCTGCCGCACGCCGCACGCTGGAACAGGCCGTGCGCCTCAACCCCGCAGAAGTGACGGCCGAGACCGACCTGGCCGACCTGCTGGTGGAAGCTGGTCAGTACGACGCAGCCGAGGCGGCTTATCGCCGGGTGCTCGCGCGGCAGGCCGACAACCCCGACGCCGTGCGGGGCCTGGTGGGCGTGCTGGCCCAGAACAACAAGGCCGCCGAGGCGCTGGCTCTGGTCGAGAAGCTCTCGCCCTCGCAGCAGGAAAAGGTGGGAGCCCTGGGGCGTCTGCGCGCTGCGCAGGCCCTGGGCCAGGCCCGGGCCGCCACGGAGCGTGGCGACCTCGCGGCCGCGCGCGCGGCGCTGGAAGACGCGCTGCTGAATGACCCGGCCAGCCCCTGGGTGCGCCTCGACCTCGCCCGCCTGTACCTGCGGCTGGGCGCCGTGGCCGAGGCCCGGGGCGTGATGGACGGCTTGCTGCTCTCCAACCCCAACATGCCCGAGGCGCTCTATGCCAGCGCGCTGCTGGCGTCCGAAGCCAGCGACTGGCCGGGCGCCCTGGCGCTGCTCGACCGCATTCCTGAAAAACACCGCACCCGCGACATCGCCGCACTGCAAAAGCGCGTCTGGGTCCATGTGCAGGCGGCTGCCGCATCGGCGCTGGCGGCCGAGGGCCGGCAGTCCGAAGCCCTGGCCACCCTGGCCCAGGCCGAATCGTTTGCCACGCAGGACACCGAGCTGCTGGGCGCACTGGCCCTGGCCTACGCCGATGCGGGTGAGCCGCAGCGTGCGCTGGGCATGGTGCGCCAGGTGCTGGCGCGCACGCCCCGGCCCGATGTGGGGCTGCGGCTGCAGTACGCGGCCACGCTGCTCAAGACGCAGCAGGACGTGGAGCTGTCAGGCATCCTGCGCCAGCTGCAGAACGCGCCCATGAGCGAGCGCGAGCGCCGCAGTTTCGCCGACATCCGCCGCGCCTACATCGTGCGCCAGGCCGATGGCCTGCGCGAGGCGGGCGACCTGGTGGCCGCCTACGACACCATCGCCCCGCTGCTGGCCGAGCAACCGGACGACCCCCTGGCCATGGCAGCCCTGGCCCGCATGTATGCGGCCAACAACGACTATGCGCCCGCGCAGGCGCTGTACGCGCGGCTGCTGGAACGCTCGCCCACCGACGTGCCCCTGCTGCTGCAGACCGCAGCCATGGCCACCGGTGCGAAGGACTACGCCTATGCCGAGTCGCTGCTGTCCGTGGCGCTGGCACGCGCACCGCGCGACCCCGAGGTGCTGACGGCGGCTGGGCGCCTGTACCGTGCGCAGGGCAAGAACACCAAGGCCACCGAATTCTTCACCGCCGCCGTGGCCGCCGAAAACGCCCAGCGCGACGCCGTGCTGGCCGCCAGCGGCGTGGCAGCAGGGCCCGGACGCTCGGGCAACCCCTTTGCCCAACGCGCCGGGCTGCAGCCGCAGCGTGTGGGTGGCGGGCTGACCGTGCCGGGCGCTGCCGCCGTGGCGCGCTCCCCGGTGGGCTACACGCCCATGCAGTACGCGCCACAACCCGTGGCACGCAGCAATGCAACGGCGGGGCTCTACATCCCCGATCCGGCCGGGGCCAGCCGGTTTGCTCCCGCTCCGCAGATGGCGGTCGCGCCGCCCCTGACCCCGGCCAACTATTACCCGGAAGTGGCCAGCCAGGCCCCCGCCGCCGAGAAGGCGGCTTCATCTTCGTCCGCCGAAGCGCGGCGCAGTAGCACGGCAGCGACGCCTACGGTTACCCGCGCGGCCGTGGCCCCGACGCGGCGGCAAGCACCTGTGTCATCGGCCTCCTCAGCGACCGCCACGGGCGGCACCGGGGCGGCCATCGTGCCTGCCTATGCGCCTGTGCATACCCCCGGTGCAGTGCCAGCGCAGCAGAATGCCGCTGCAGGCTACCCGGGCATGCAGCCCTCTGCACAACTGCAGATGCAGCGGGCGCCTGCGACGGCCCAGCCGTCCGTGTGGTCCAGCGCAGGCACAGTGAATGCCGTGCCGGACCCCGCGCGCCCGCGTACCGCGCGCGATGAGCTGCGCGAGGTGCAGCAAAGCCAGATCAGCAGCTTCTCCGTGGGGGCTACGGCCCGCGCCCGGCAGGGCGAGGCGGGTATGAGCCAGCTTTCCGAGATCGAAGCGCCGGTACAGCTCAAGATGAGCGTGGGCGATGGACACCTCATCCTGGGTGTGACGCCGACGGGCGCGAGCGCCGGCTCGCCGGGCTCGCCGTACGGGACGATCAGTCGATTCGGGGGCGGGCCAGTCACGGCCCTGGACATGCCCGAGCGAGCTCCAGGCTCTCAGAGCGACAGTGGGATTGGGCTGAGCGTGGGTTATGAATCCGGAAACTTCAAGGCTGACATCGGTACCACGCCGCTGGGCTTTGGCCAGGCGGACGTGACAGGCGGCGTGCGCTATCGCATGCCCATCAACAACGAGTTGACCATGGCCGTGGATCTGTCCCGACGCCCTGTGACCGACAGCCTGCTGTCCTTCGCTGGCGCCCGCGATGCTCGCACCGGCGACCGCTGGGGCGGCGTGTCTGCCACCGGTGGCCGTGTGGACCTGACCTGGGACGACGGCGAACTGGGCGTGTACGGATACGGCTCGTTGCACGGGCTGACTGGTACCCGCGTGCGCAGCAACGCACGCGTGGAAGCCGGCGGTGGCATGTACTGGCACGTGCATCGAACGCCCAACGCAGATCTGA
The DNA here is from genome assembly GCF_002245625.1 of Acidovorax kalamii. Taxonomy (GTDB): domain Bacteria; phylum Pseudomonadota; class Gammaproteobacteria; order Burkholderiales; family Burkholderiaceae_C; genus Acidovorax; species Acidovorax kalamii. The sequence continues at coordinate 52,820 of NZ_NOIG01000008.1, read as the reverse complement.
CCGCTGGCCTGAGTTTCACGGGGCTGTCGTACCAGCGCAATCTGCGTTACTTCACGGTGGGCCATGGCGGGTACTTCAGTCCGCAACAGTTCCTCTCATTCGGTATCCCCATCGAGTGGGCCCAGCGCAATGGTCGCCTGTCCTACCAGCTCAAGGGTTCAGTAGGCGTGCAGTATTTCAAGGAGGACGCAGCCCCCTACTTCCCCAACAGCCCCTCGCGCCAAGCTGCAGCGGTTGCGGCGGCCAGCGATGCGCTGGCGTTCGGTGAAACCGGCGCCACCGCCATCTACCCTGGCCAGTCCCGCACGGGCCTGGGCTACAACCTGGGGGCTGCCATGGAGTACCAGATGCACCCGCAGGTGTTCCTGGGGGGGCACCTGGCGCTCAACAACGCACGCAACTACCGCGAGTTCGCCGGTGGCCTGTATGTGCGCTATGCCTTCCAGCCCTACAACGGCCTGCAGGCTTTCCCGGTGAATCCGCTACGCTCTCCATACGCGAACTGAGCACTAGACGCTGCCCGGGCCGGTCCTGGTGGTGGCCTGTCGGCTGTGCGGACAGATAGGCGCATTGCAAAGCCCCTCAGTGCCAGAGGTATCGGGGGGCTTTTTTTGGTGCCGTGTGCGGCGCAGTGGCCTGGGGCAAGATGTCTCGGCGTCTCCTCCTTCAGCGTGTACCGATGAAGATCGTCTGGAAGCGCTGGCCCGTCAAGGTGCGCGCAGCGGTGAGCACGCGCAGGCCCGTCACAACCTGGCCCGCAGCGTCGAAGCGGGCGGATGCGACACCCGACTGGTTGGGCGAGCTGTTGAACGGGCAGCCGCCACCGGTATAGGCCAGGTTCTGCACGCGGTAGAGGTTGTTGCCGCCGCCTTCGTACGGAACGACCATGCCGGTGAGTGCGCAGCCGCTGCTGGTGGTGCCCTTGATCTCACCCAGCGCGTTGAGCGTGAGGGTCATGCTCGTGCCGCCAAAGCCGATAGATGGGCTGCCGTAGGTGCCTGCCAGGCGTGCGACCGACGAGGACAGCAGCGCGTTGTACGGGAAGGTGGTGTCGGGCACCATCGAGAACGATGTCGCGGCGCTGCCCTGGGTGGGGTTGGCGTAGGTGCCGGCGAAGCTCACGCCAGTGCGCGCGTCACCGCTGAGCACCATCGACTCGGTGTACTGCGTTGCCAGCGGGTTCTGGTGGTTGAAGTAGGCTCCGTCGTTTGAGCTGACGAGACTGCTGCCGGCGGCCACCAGCAGCGTGCCGTACAGGGCGTCGTAGCCAGCGCCGATGGGGCGGTAGAAGAAGTAGCCGCCGTCGGGCAGCACGGCGGCAGACACCGACGTCGCACCCGCACCGCTGACCGTCCCGGTCCAGTTGCCTGCCGCGCTCTGGGCCGTGGGAGCGGGCGTCGGGTTGTTCGGGCCGTCAGCCTTGCCTTCCAGAACGAATGTGTTCGCCGGGCCGGTGGCGTTGCGGGTCATCATCCAGATGCCGCTGCGCTCGGTGGCACTCACGTCGAACTTGAGAACTGCCACGCCTGACTGCGTGGTGCCGGCGCCGGCGCACAGCGTTTCGTTGCCCGAGAGATTCATCGACACGCCGTACACGGCAGAGTCGCTGGCACGCGGAATCACTGTACCGGTGACCGCGCAGGCGCCGACTGACCCGGTGAGCGCGCCTTGTGCGGTAATGGACAACACCCAGCTGCCCCCGAACACGCCGCCGCCTCGGTAGGTGCCTTCCATGAGTGACAGCCGCGCGGGGTGGTTGTTCAGATCGCTGTAGTTGAGCTTGAAGGTGGTCGTAGACCCGGTGGCTGCAGCCGTCGCGACGGGGTCGCTGTAGTTGCCGCTGATGGCATCGGTGCGTCCCGTGGTTGTGCTGGCCGATGCAGTGCCCCGCAGGGTCACGTTGGTCGCGAATTTGCCGTCCCGCACTGAGAAGTAGGTAACCCCAGTGGCCAGCACCGTGGTGCGGTCCACGTTCAGTCGGCCATAGAGCCCGTCGTATCCCGCAGAACTGGCTGCCTCACGGGCCAGGTAGAACTCGCCACCCGTTCCCTGCGGGCCTGGGTCGATGTAGCCGAACACTTGGCGCTGCAGGGCGCCTGTGCCCACCGTGCCCGACCAGACACCGCCCGGGTACTGCTGTACGCCGGGTGCCGGACCCACGTCCCCGCCATCGGAGGAGCCGCCACCGCAGCTGGCGAGCAAGGCCGCACAGGTCAAGGAAAGCCAGGAGTTTTTGCGCATAGTGGAAAGAACGAAGAAACTGGGAATAACAGGAGTTCGGGAATGGCGCTCTGAAGTGTGGGCGGGCAGGATGCTCGCCGCGCGAGCGCGGCCCGCACGGCTGGCCGCTGAGGAACGCGCCATTCAACCAGAGAGACCACTTGGCCCATGCACGAGTGCATGCACCAAGCCGCTGTATCTAATTGTGCCAGCTATGGGTCGGGAGGCCTTTGGAAAACGCTTCCAGGCATTGCGCGCACGCCTGTTGCGCCTGCTTTGACATACCCGCACCAACACTCCGGGACGGTGCGCCGAAAAGCTATGCAAGTAATAGCTACAAATGGATACACATCCAGCGATGCTGAGCACTTTGGCATGGGCATTGCGGCATGCCAAAGAAAAAGGCCGGACACTTTGCATGTGTCCGGCCTCATGGGGTCTGCAGGCTGCACTACCAAGGGCAGCAGCCTGTCAGATCAATCGTCGTTGGTCGCCAGGCTGATCAGGATGCGCAGCACATACCAGAGCATCAGCGCAATCGACGCAAACAGGTGCAGCGCGGCACCGGCAGGGCGGTCGGCGGGGTAGTCGTGGATGATGCGCGAGGTGTCGTACAGCACGCAGGCGCCTGCAAACAGCACCATGATCCCCGAGAACCAGATGCCCAGCTTGAAGCCGAAGATGGCGCCCGCAATGATGGTGCCCAGCGCCACCAGGCCACCCACCTTCAGGATGCCGCCCAAAAAGGAAAAGTCCGTCTTGGTGCTGAACGCCGTCCAGGTGAGCGCGCCCACCAGCAGCAGCGTGATGAAGCCCGCCGCACCAATCGCGCCGGGCGCCACCAGCTGGGCGATGCCGAACATGGGGGCGAAGATCAGGCCCTCGGCCAGCACGTAGATGCCCAGGCCCATGAGCTGGGTCTGCGGGTTTTCGGCGTTGTCGGCCAGGTGGGAGGCCAGCCAGCCCACCAGCATGAAGGCGCCCATCACGCCCAGCCAGATGAACTTGTTGCCGCTGGCCATCAGCATCTTGGCCGTGGTGTTGGAAAAACCGCTGGCCATCAGCACGGCCGACAGCACGACAAAAGCCAGCATGGCCACGCCCAGGTGCTTGTAGGTCGAGACGATGAAGTCGCGGCGCTCCATGGGCGCGCCGGACGGGGTCTGCGGGGAAAGTGCATTGGGGTTCATGGTGATGTCCTCCTTTGGATCTGCGTGTGCAAAAAACTCAGGAGGAGCGCCACCTGGGCGCCCCTCCCTCCCTCTCTTTGTTATGGGGTGTGGCCGTCAGGCGGCGGCCAGTTGCTGGGCCTCGTCGGCGGCGCGCAGCTTGCGGTTGGACCAGACACCGGCGGCACCCACCAGCGTCAGCAGGATCGCCAGGACCCAGGTGCCCGCGCCGCTGAAGGACTGGGCCGACGACGTGGCTTCGGCCTGCAGGCGTTGCTTGGTGGTGTCGTAGCTGATCACGGGTGTGCCGCCTGCCGAGACTTCGTAGACCAGGTCGTGGTCGCTGCTGTCCACCAGGGCGGTGACCTTTTCATCGATCAGATTGCCCACCAGCTGCTGTGGCGTGCTGTAGTCGATGCGCAGCTTGCGCACCTCGGCACCGGCGGTGTCGGGCTGCACGCTGATTTCGTAGTACTTCTTGGTGGCGCGGCGCTTGCGCTTGACGGTGACTTCTGCGGCTTGTGTCACGGTGCCCGACACGGTCTGCAGGCTTTCGCGCGCCACGTAGGCGTGGTCCCCCTCGGCCTTCCAGCCGCTGTACACCGACAGCCCGATCAGGCCGGGCCCGGCCAGCAGCAGCAGCCAAGCATAGCCGGTGATGAAAATCAGAATCTTGCGGACGAATCCAGGCATGGCAACCCTCTCTCTTCAGTTGGAATATTGATTTTTGGTAACTGCTTGCCGCCGGGCTTTGCGCCTCTTTGCGAGCAAGGCCGCGATGATCTGCGAAATTTCCGTATCGGATGTAAGAAGTTGTTGATCCGTGGCGGCGCTGTCGCACTGGACAAAACGGAGAAGCGGCGCGCCTGCGCCCCGTTGTAAAAGCACGCGGGCGATGCATGGAGCACGCTGTTTTTCCGTGCCATGCGAAGTGATTCTTGTTGCGAGTTGCTACGTTTTGAAGTGCAGCGCCCAAAGAAAAAGGCCCACACCTTGCGGGTGTGGGCCTGGGAATCGACGCGTTGCCTGGGGATCAGAACGGAATGTCGTCGTCCATGTCGTCAAAGCCGGACGCTGCGCGCGGGGCCTGCGCCACCGGTGCGGGGGCGGGGCGTGGCGCGGGCGCTGCCATGGGTCGGGGTGCGGGGGCCGCACGGCGCGGGGCCTGGTCGTAGCCACCCTGGTCGCCACCGTAGCCATCGTCGTAGCCGCCGCCCTGCTGGCCACCGCCACCCTGGCCACCACCGCCCATGCCCTGGCGGCTGCCCAGCATCTGCATCTGGTCGGCGCGGATCTCGGTGCTGTACTTTTCCACGCCGTTCTGGTCGGTCCACTTGCGTGTGCGCAGGCTGCCTTCCACATAGACCTGAGAACCCTTGCGCAGGTACTGACCGGCGATTTCGGCCAGGCGGCCATTGAAGACCACGCGGTGCCACTCGGTGGCTTCTTTCATTTCGCCGGTCTGCTTGTCTTTCCACTTGTCGGTGGTGGCAATCGTCACGTTGGCCACCTGGTCGCCACTGGGAAAAGTGCGCATTTCAGGGTCGCGGCCCAGGTTGCCGACGATGATGACTTTGTTTACGGATGCCATGGTGCTGTCTTTGCCTTAAAAGGAGAAAAGCGCCGGATTTGGAGAGGGATTCCGGGCGCCAAACGCGCCATTGTGCCGCAACCGAGGGGGAAAGGGGCACGCGCTGGCCGGGCGTGGGCGCCGGTGTCAGTGCCCGCCGCGCCCCACCGGGCGCAGAGGCCAGGTCAGCACCAGCCACAGGGCCGTGAGGGCGGCGGTGGCGGCAAACAGCCCCGGGGCCCCGGCCCATTTCACCAGGGCGCCGCCCAGCGCGCCCCCCGCGAACAGGCCCAGCGACTGCAGGGTGTTGTAGGTGCCCAGCGCCGCGCCGCGCAGCTGCTGCGGCGCCATGCGCGACACTAGGCTGGGCTGGCTGGCCTCCAGCGCATTGAAGCCACAGAAGAAAAGGAACAGCAGCGGCCCCAGAACCCACAGCGTGTCCGGCACCCCGCTGGCCGCGAGCAGCCCCAGACCCGCCTGCACCACCAGCACCAGGGCAATCGCCCCGAGCAGCGCAGCGCGCAGGCGCCCCGCGCGCTCCAGCGCAAACAGGCCGCCCATGGCCCCAAACGACAGCACCACCGCAGGCAGATAGACCTGCCAGTGCTGGTCCTTGGCCAGGCCCGCCTGCACCAGCAGCGCGGGCACGGCGACCCACATGGACAGCTGCACGGTGTGCAGCACAAACACGCCCAGGTTCAGGCGCAGCAGGTCGGGCTGGGTCCACACCTCGGCCAGCCGTCCCCGGGGCGCGTTCTGGTGCTGGGCGGGTTCGGGGGGCACCCACCACACCACCACCGCCACACCGGCCAGCGCCAGCGCGCAGGTCAGCCCAAACAGCCCGGCCAGTCCGACCTGGGCCGTGAGCACGGGGGCCAGCACCAGCGCCACGGCAAACATCAGGCCGATGCTGCCGCCCACCAGCGCCATGGCCTTGGTGCGCACGGCATCGCGGGTCTGGTCGGCCAGCAGGGCGGTCACGGCAGCCGACACCGCCCCCGCCCCCTGCAGCGCCCGCCCCACCAGCAGCCCGGTGAGCGAATCGGCCAGTGCGGCCAGCAGGCTGCCCGCCGCAAACACCAGCAGGCCCAGCACGATCACCCGCTTGCGGCCGAAGCGGTCCGACGCGATGCCCAGTGGCAGTTGCAGCACCGCCTGCGTGAGGCCGTAGATGCCCATGGCCAGGCCCACCAGCGCCGGGTCGTCACCCCCAGGGTACTTGCGGGCTTCGAGCGCAAACACGGGCAGCACCAGGAACAGGCCCAGCATGCGCAGCGCAAAAATGAGGGCCAGGCTGACGCTGGAGCGGCGCTCCAGCGCGGTCATGGGGGTGGCAGGTGCAGAGGGCTGCGGGGCAGCTGCGGCTGGCAGGGAGGAAGAATCCGGCACGGTGTGCGCTAAGGCCCAAAAAAGCAAAAGCGGGATTTTCGCCCATTGGCCCCCGGGGCTGCCGGTCAGAGCCGATCTGAGGGCTCCGGGCTTTCAGGTTTTGTCCCGCCTTGGGAGCGATCCATCCACAACACCCAGGCAGTAAGGACGGCCAGCAGCCCCAGCGCCCATGGGTTGTCGAAGGGGGTGGGAATGTGGGAGCCATCGTGGGATGTGGGGGCGCCGCTGGCATGGGGCCCCTGCGCCGGGGTGGGGCGGGGCTCCGGGGCCGCTTGCCCCCCCGGGGAGGCCAGCAGGGCCACGGTGGTGTTTTCAGGGGGTGGTGGTGGGGCTTCAGCCCGGGCCCCCGCCGACAGGGCCACGCCCAAGGCCACCGCCGCAGCCCAGGCCTGGCGGGAGGTCGCGGTGTGGTGCGTGAGGCGTTTGCGGCGTGGCAGTGCAATGGCGGGGGGCATGGAGGCAGGTCAGCGGAGCAGGGCTGGGCCCATGCTAGGGGCGCCCCCCGGCGGTGGCTTGCCTCTGTGTTTGCGTTTTGTTGACCTTGTGTCCCACGCGCCTCCCCCGCCTCGGTGGGCGCGCAAAGGGCAATCAGCCGACCGTGGCGCCCGCCCCCTGCAGGCCGCGCACCCAGGCGGCGTATTCGGCAGAGCTGCCCTGCGCCGTGGGCAGGTGTGGTCCCGCAGCACCCGCGCCACCGGGCGTCCGCACGTCCGAGGGCGCGATGCCAAACGCCGTGCGGAACGCACGGCTGAAATGCGCATTGCTGGCAAAACCTACCCGGCTGGCCACCTCGGCCACGCGCAGGCGGTGGTTGGCCGGGTTGGCCAGTGCCTGGTAGGCCGCCAGCAGGCGGCGCTGCTGCACATGGTGGGCCACGCCGCCCAGGGGCTCAAACAGCCGGTACAGCGCACTGCGCGAGAGGCCAAAGGTGCGGCACAGGGCGTCGGCGCTCAGGTCGGCCCCCAGGTGGCGGTGGATGTGCTGCTGGATGCGCTGCAGCGTCACGCCCTCGATGGCACCCCGAGCGCCCTGCAGTGTGCGGGCGCTGGGCAACACGCAGGCCGCCAGCATCTGCACGCTGGCGCGTGCCACGGCGGGGGCGTCGTCCAGCGCAACACCGGGCAGGCGGCGCTGCAGCGACAGCAGGTGGTCACTCAGCAGGCCACCCAGTGCGGAGCCACCGCGCAGCACCGTGCCGTGCAGGTCCGAGTCACGCACCCCCAGGGCCTCGTGAAGCAGCTCGCGCGGCACGATCAGGGTCATCACATGCGAGGTGCGCGCAAAGGTGCGCAGGGTGCGGCCCAGGTCCAGGATGGCGATGTCGCCAGGGCGCACCTCGATGTCGGTGTCCCCGTCGCGCTGGCCCACAAAGCCGCCGGTGCGGTACCACTGCACCAGGTAATGGTCGAGCCCGTCGCGCACCACCCGGGGTTCGGCACGCAGGAACTGCTGCTCGGCAAAGTGCAGGTCGCCCACCAGCAAATGCCCCAGGTGGGTGGCATGCACGGTGGCCTGGAACGCCGCAATGCTTTGGGGCACGAGCGGCGCCACGTCAAACACCACCGAGATGCTCTGGCGCCAGGCCTCAAACCGTGCTTCTCCGGCCTGCTGGTCGGTGGTGAACAGGGTGGAGGGCAGGGGCTGGGGGGTGGTCATGGCGCGCCCATTATGTGGGGGCTGCGCGCAAAGTGCGGGTGACCTATCATGGTGGGTTTTCCTGCACCGAGCCCGCCTGTGACCCCTCCCCCCGTTGCCGACGACCTATCCGCCGATGGTGTGTACCTCGCCCGTGCCCTGCGCGAGCAGCGCATCAGCATCCGGGGGGCGCGCACGCACAACCTCAAGAACATCGACCTGGACATCCCGCGCAACCAGCTGGTGGTGATCACCGGGCTGTCGGGCTCGGGCAAGTCCAGCCTGGCGTTCGACACCTTGTATGCCGAGGGCCAGCGGCGCTATGTGGAAAGCCTGTCGGCCTATGCACGGCAGTTCCTGGGGCGGCTGGACAAGCCCGATGTGGACCTGATTGAAGGGCTGTCGCCCGCCATCAGCATCGAGCAGAAGGCGACCAGCCACAACCCGCGCTCCACCGTGGGCACGGTGACCGAGATCCACGACTACCTGCGCCTGCTGTACGCCCGCGCGGGCACGCCGTTCTGCCCCGACCACGGCCTGCCGCTGGCGGCGCAGACGGTGAGCCAGATGGTGGACGCGGTGCTGGCCCTGCCCGAGGACACCAAGCTCATGATTCTCGCCCCCGTGGCGCGCGAGAAGAAGGGCGAGTTCACCGAGCTGTTTGCGCAGATGCAGGCGCTGGGCTACATCCGCTTTCGCGTGGACGGGAAGATCTACGAACACGAGAGCCTGCCCGCACTCAAGAAGACCGAGAAGCACGACATCGACGTGGTGATCGACCGCGTGAAGGTGCGCGCCGACCTGCAGCAGCGCCTGGCCGAGAGCATCGAGGCCGCCCTGCGCGTGGGCGGCCACGACGGCAACGGCCGCGTGCTCGCGCTGGAGATGGACACGGGGCAGGAGCACCTGTTCAGCAGCAAGTTCGCGTGCCCGGTGTGCAGCTACTCGCTGGCCGAGCTGGAGCCGCGCCTGTTCTCCTTCAACTCGCCCATGGGTGCGTGCCCGGCGTGTGATGGCATCGGCCAGCGCGAGGTGTTTGATGCGGCGCGTGTGGTGGCCTTCCCCACGCTGAGCTTGGCCAGCGGCGCCATCAAGGGCTGGGACCGGCGCAACGGCTACTACTTTGCGATGCTGGAGAGCCTGGCGCGGCACTACGGCTTTGATGTGGAGGCGCCCTTTGAGACGCTGCCGGCCACTGTGCAGCATGCGGTGCTGCACGGCTCGGGCGAGGACGAGATCGCGTTCAGCTACATCCTGGACAGCGGCGCCAACAAGGGCAAGGTCTACACCAAGAAGCACCCGTTCGAAGGCATCCTGCCCAACATGGCGCGGCGCTACCGCGAGACCGACTCGGTGGTGGTGCGCGAAGACCTGGCCCGCTACCGCAGCACCCAGCCCTGCCCCGAATGCCATGGCGTGCGCCTGCGCCGCGAGGCCCGCCACGTGAAGGTGGGCGAAGGCCCACAGGCCCGCGCCATCTACGAAGTGAGCCACGCCACGCTGAGCGACGCCCATGCCTGGTTCAAGGCCCTGCAGCTCACCGGCGCCAAGGCCGAGATCGCCGACAAGGTAGTGCGCGAGATCGCCACGCGCCTGCAGTTCTTGAACGACGTGGGCCTGAGCTACCTGAGTCTGGACCGGAGCGCCGAAACACTCTCGGGCGGCGAGGCGCAGCGCATTCGCCTGGCATCGCAGATCGGCTCGGGCCTGACGGGCGTGATGTATGTGCTGGACGAGCCCAGCATTGGCCTGCACCAGCGCGACAACGACCGGCTGATCGCCACGCTGCAGCACCTGCGCGACATCGGCAACAGCGTGATCGTGGTGGAGCACGACGAGGACATGATGCGCGCCGCCGACCATGTGATCGATATGGGTCCCGGTGCGGGCGTGCACGGCGGGCGCGTGATGGCGCAGGGCACCTACGACGAGGTGCGCGCCAATGCGCAGTCGCTCACGGGCCAGTACCTGTCGGGCACGCGCACGATTGCCGTACCAAAGCGCCGCACGCCCTGGCTGCCGGTGCTGGACCAGCCCGCACCTGTGGTCGAGGCCAAAGCCAAGTCGCGCTTTCCGCAGACCGAGGCCAGCAAGCGCCGCGCCGAACGCATGGCAGAACACCATGCGCGCCAGGGCGCCGTGCAGGCGCTGCGTGTGGTGGGCGCCACGGGCAACAATTTGAAGGGCGTGACAGTGGACTTCCCTGTGGGCCTGCTCACCTGCGTGACGGGGGTTTCAGGTTCGGGCAAGAGCACGCTGGTAAACGACACGCTCTATGCCGCCGTGGCGCGGCAGGTTCATCGCGCGCACGAGGAGCCCGCTGCACACGAAGAGATCGTGGGCATCGAGTATTTCGACAAGGTCATCAACGTCGACCAGAGCCCCATTGGCCGTACGCCGCGAAGCAACCCGGCCACCTACACCGGCCTGTTCACCCCCATTCGCGAGCTGATGGCCGAGACCAACACCGCCAAGGAGCGCGGCTACGGGCCGGGTCGTTTCAGCTTCAACGTGTCGCAGTCATCCGGTGGCGGCCGTTGCGAGGCCTGCCAGGGCGACGGCGTGGTGAAGGTGGAGATGCACTTCTTGCCCGACGTGTACGTGCCCTGCGACATTTGCCACGGCCAGCGCTACAACCGCGAGACGCTCGAAGTGTTGTGGAAGGGCAAGAACATCGCGCAGATCCTGGAGCTGACGGTGGAAGACGCGGCGGCCTTCTTCAAGGACGTGCCCACCATCGCCCGCAAGCTGCAGACGCTGCTGGATGTGGGCCTCTCCTATATCCGCCTGGGCCAGGCCGCCACCACGCTCTCAGGCGGCGAGGCGCAGCGCGTGAAGCTGGCGCAGGAGCTGAGCAAGCGCGACACGGGCCGCACGCTCTACATCCTGGACGAGCCCACCACCGGCCTGCACTTTGCCGACATTGACCTGCTGCTCAAGGTGCTGCACCAGCTGCGCGACGCGGGCAACACCATCGTCATCATCGAGCACAACCTCGACGTGATCAAAACCGCCGACTGGCTCATCGACATGGGGCCCGAGGGCGGTGCGGGCGGTGGCACGGTGGTGGGTGTGGGCACACCCGAGGAGCTGGCGGTCAACCCGGCCAGCCACACAGGGCGGTATCTGGCGCCCTACCTGCAGTCAAAAATGAAATAAAAAATGCCGTTTGCGCGCGATGGGTGTGCCTTTTGTGCTATCAAATTGGTAGTAATTGTGCAGGCTCTCACGGCAGGCGCCGCGCCACCTCGGCATCCAGCGAGCCCATGAAGGCCTCCACGGCCCGGGTGTAGGGGCTCTCCAGCCCCAGCTGGGCGTTGATTTCACAGTGGCTCAGGTCCTGCGGCAGCACCTCGGCGCGGCCGCCCAGGCTGTGCACGTGGCGGGCCAGGGCCTCGGCCTGGTGGCAGGGCTGGTCGGCGCGTTCGGTGGAGCACACCATTTGCACTGGCGGGGCGCCCGCCGTCCACTGGTGCCAGGGCGACAGCAGCCGCCAGTAGGCCGGGTCGGCGCCAAACGCGTCGTCGTACAGCGGCATGTGGGGTGCGCGCATGTAGGCGGGCACATTCATCACCGCACTGTCGAGCACCACCGTGCCCAGCCAGGGCCAGGCGCCTTCGCGCAGGGCCTGCGGCGCGCGGGCGTTGAGCAGCGCCACCAGGTGCGCGCCGGCCGAGTGGCCCATGAGGATGAAGCGGCTGGGGTCGGCGCCCCAGGTGGTGGCGCGCTGTTGCGCGGCCATCAGCGCGGCCTGCACGTCGCGCTCCTGCTGGTCCACGGGGGTGTCGGGCAAGAGCCGGTAGTTCACCGAGATCAGCACAAAACCCCGGGGCACCCAGCGCGCCACCTTCTCCTGCACCACGCGGCCCATTGCCTTGTCGCCATGGCGCCAGCCACCGCCATGCACCATGAAGACCACCGGCGCGCGCACGGCGCTGGCGGTGGAGGAGGAAGGGGTGGGCAGGTACACGTCCATGCGCTGGCGCGGGTCGCTGCCGTAAGGCACATCGGCAATGCGCTGCACGCCGGTGGGCAGGGCGGCGGCCTGGGCCTGGGCCTGTTTTTGGGCGATGAGTGCGCGCAGGCGCCCGCCGCCTTGCGCGCCTTCGGACGCAGGGGCTTGTGCCCACGCCGGGGCGGCCAGGGCGAGGGTGACCACGGCCGTGAGGGTGAGGTGGGTGAAGCGGGTGAGCGTGCGACGGGCGGTGGGCATGGGGAAGGCTCCTGAGGTCGTGGCGGGGCTGCCGATGACTGACTGTCGCATCCACAGACCCGCCAATGGTTGCAGCACGGCGCCAAGTCATGACAAAGCATGACAAACGCGCAGGGGGTTGTCACAGGCTGTCATCACCGGGGCGCTGGAGTGCGGGCGTGGCCCGGGTGGTGTGCGCCGTACCATCGGGACTGGGCCTGCACCTTGCCTGGCCACCAACCTTCGCCCCCATGACCGCCCCCCTCGCCAAGATCCTGGTCGCCGACGACGAGCCCGAGCTGCGCGCCCTGCTGCAGCGCTACCTGAGCGACCAGGGCTACACCGTGCGCACCGTCGAGGGCGCAGGCCCGCTCGATGCGCTGCTGCAGCGCGAGCGCTTTGATGTGCTGGTGCTCGACGTGATGATGCCGGGCGAGGATGGCCTGGCCATCTGTCGCCGCCTGCGTGCGCAGGGCGAGACCATTCCCATCCTGATGCTCACTGCGCGCGGCGACCCGGTGGACCGCATCGTGGGCCTGGAGATGGGCGCGGACGACTACCTGCCCAAGCCCTTCAACCCGCGCGAGCTGCTGGCACGCATCCAGGCCATGGTGCGGCGCCAGCGCCTGCTGGGCGCGCACACCGGGCCGCAGGGCGTGTTGAGCCGCCTGGCGTTTGGCGACTTTGTGCTGTGGCCTTCCGAACGGCGGCTGGAGCGCCGGGGGGAGGACATGCCCCTGACCACCGGCGAATTCGCGCTGCTGCTGGCCCTGGCGCAGAACCCCCACCGCCCCCTGGGCCGCGACCGGCTGCTGGCCCTGGCCTATGGGCCCGACCACGCCGCCACTGACCGCAGCATCGACGTGCAGATCATGCGGCTGCGCAAGATCATCGAGGCCGACCCGGCGCAGCCACGCCACATCCGCACCGTGTGGGGCGTGGGCTATGTGTTTGTGCCCGACGGCGCCGCGCCCGCAGGAGGGGCGCAGCCATGACGGCGCCCATCGCCACCGCCCGCCGGGGGCTCTGGCCGCGCAGCCTGCTCGGGCGCAACCTGCTGCTGATGGCCGCGCTCATCGTGCTGGGCCAACTGGTGGCCGCCGTGCTGGTGCGGCAGATGATCTTCCAGCCCCGCGTGGCGCTGGTGGCCGATGGCGTGGCCCGCAACGTGGCCGCGCTGCGTGCGGGGCTGCAGGCGCTGCCCCCGGCGCAGCGGGCGGCGTTTGTCGATGCGTTCAACCAGCAGGCCGTGGCGGCCACCCCGCCCGTGGCGCCCGAGAGCGCTGCGCGGCGCGCACTGCTCTCGCCCATGGAGCGGCAGTTTGTGCGGGCCGTGGCGCGCCGCCTGGGCGCAGACGATGCCGCCACCGCCCCCCAGCCCCTGTGGCGCCGCGACAGCGCCGGCATGCTGGCCCTGCGTGTGGAACACGCGGGTGCCGATGGCCCCGAGAGCTACTGGCTCAACCTGCCCAGCGTGTTCCCCACGCGCACCTTCACCGGCGCCTGGCTGGCCGCCACGCTGGCCAGCATGCTGCTAGCGCTGCTGGGCGCGTGGTGGCTGCAGCGCCACATCCACCGCCCGCTGGCGCAGGTGGTGGGGGCCGCGCGCCAGCTTGCGCAGGGCCAGACGCCCGCCGTGCTGCCCGAGGCCGGGCCGGAGGAAATCGCCACCGTGGCCCGCAGCTTCAACCACATGGCGCAGAGCCTGGCCGCTGCCGACCACGAGCGCGCGCTGATGCTGGCGGGCGTGTCGCACGACCTGCGCACCCCGCTGACCAAGCTGCGCCTGGGTGTCGAGATTGCCGGTGCGCAGGTCGATGCACCGCTGGCCGCCAGCATGGCGCGCAGCATCGACGAGATGGACGGCATCGTGGGCCAGTTCCTGCAGTTCGCGCGCAGCGGTGAGGCCGAGGCGTCCACCCCCGCATCGCTCAACGACCTGGCCCAGGCCGTGGCCGAGGCGCAGGCCGACCATGGGCGCACCGTGCGGCTGGAGCTGGGTGCCTTGCCCGAAGTGCCCGTGCGGCCCCAGGCCCTGCGCCGCGCGCTGGACAACCTGGTGGAAAACGCCTGGCGCCACGGCCAGCCGCCCGTGGTGCTGCGCACCGGGGCCGATGCCAGCAGCGTGTGGCTGGAGGTGCAAGACCAGGGCCCCGGCATCGGCGCCGACGACATCGACCGCATGCGCCAGCCTTTTGCACGCGGTGGCGGCACGGCGCGCACCGGCCCGCCAGGTGCAGGCCTGGGCCTGGCCATCGTGGAGCGCGTGGCACGCAGCCATGGCGGGCGGCTGGAGCTGCACAGCGCGCCGGGCGCGGGGCTGCGGGCGCGGCTGGTGTTGCCGTTTCAAGAAAAAATGGCCGCTACCGCCTGATGGTATTGCCTCATTAGCTATCAAATTGGTAGCTAATGTGTGGTGCGCCCACCCAGCTTGCGGTACAGCGTCTGCCGGCTGATGCCCAGCTGGCGCGCCGCCTGCGACATGTTGCCGCGCGCGGCCTGCAGGGCCTGGTCGATGGCGGCCTGGGAGAGTTGCTGCAGGTTCAGCGCGATCGGGAGCGTGGTGGTTTCGGTCTGTGCAGGCGTCGGCGTTGGGGCGGCCGTGAGCGCCTGCACCAGGTCGTCCGGCATGTGCTCCCAGCCCAGGGTGTCTTCGCCCTCGGCCAGCATGGCGCAGGCGGTGCGCAGCACATTGGCCAGCTGGCGCAGGTTGCCAGGCCAGGGGTAGGTGGCCAGGCGGGCCAGCAGGTCGGGCGCCACCTGCACCTCAAAACCCAGCCCCTGTTCCGTCGCCAGGTGGGCCAGCAGGCGCTGCAGCAGCGCCACAAAGTCGCTGCGCTCGCGCAGCGCGGGCAGTTGCACGGTGAGGCCGTTGATGCGGTAGTACAGGTCTTGCCGAAAGCGCCCTTGCTCCGCCGCCTGCATGAGCTGGTTGTGCGTGGCACAGACCAGTGCAAAGTCCACCGGCACGGCCTTGCTGGCGCCCACGGGCGTCACGCTGCGCTCTTGCAGCACACGCAGCAGGCGGGTCTGCAGGGCCAGCGGCATGTCGCCAATTTCGTCGAGGAACAGCGTGCCGCCATGGGCTTCGCGCAGGCGGCCCAGGTGGCCCTCCTTGCGCGCGCCGGTGAAGGCACCGGCCACATGGCCGAACAGTTCGGATTCGATCAGGTGCTCGGGAATCGCCGCGCAGTTGATGGCCACAAACGGCGCATCGCGGCGCGGGCCGCTGGCGTGCAGCGCGCGCGCAAACACCTCCTTGCCCACGCCCGACTCGCCCTGCACCAGCACCGCAATCGGTTTGCCCACCACGCGGCGCGCCTTGTCGGCGGCAGCGCGCCAGCGGGTGTCGCCGGTGTCCAGCAACGCCAGTGCGTCTTGCTGGGGCACTGTGGCCGCCGCAGCGGCGGGCCGTGTGGGTGTGGCAACCCAGGCGGTGTCCATCTGCACCTGGGCAAACAGCAAAGCGCCTTGCAGTGTGCGCAAGGCCTGCGGCTGCTGGGGGCGGCGCTTGTGGTGCGAGAGCAGGTCGTCCATCCGCACGTCCAGCACCCGCTCCAGCAAGGTGGCGCCCACGTCCCCCGCATGCAGGCCCAGCTGCGCCAGGGCCACGCGGTTGGCGCCGACGATCCAGCCGTCGGCCGACACGGCCACGATGCCCTCGGCCACGCTGCCAATCCCCTCGGGCGCGCTGTGCAGGTGCAGGCGGATGTTGCGCTTGCAGGTGGCAGCGAGCAGGCGGTTTTCGATCATGCGGGCTGCGGTGCTCACCAAGCCCAGCGCGTGGGCGTGGCCGTTGCGGTAGTCGCCCGAGATGTCGAGGATGCCCAGCAACTCGCCGGTGGCCGACAGGATGGGCGAGGCCGCGCAGGTGAGAAAGTTGTTGCGCTCCAGAAAATGCTCGCCGCCATGCACCTCCACCGCGCAGGCCTCGGCCAGCGCCGTGCCGATGGCGTTGGTGCCCCGGTGCGCCTCGTGCCAGGATGCGCCGCTGGTCAGCGCCACGCGCTCGGCCTTGTCCACAAAGTGCGGGTCGCCCAGTGTGTGCATGAGCATGCCGCGCCGGTCGGCCAGCACCACCACGCTCTGGCTGTGGCGCACTTGTTCAAACAGGTACTCCATCACCGGCCGCGAATGCGCGAGCAGCTCGGGGTTGCTGGCCAGCACCTGGCGCAGCGTGCCGCTGCTGGGGTGGTCGATGGCCTGGGGCCGCCCGGTGGGCAGCAGGCCGGCCGCCATGCTGCGCGACCAGGAGCGCGCCAGGCGCTCGTCCACCAGGCCGCTGGGGCACTGGCCAGAGTCCAGCAGGTGCTGGCGGGCCTGTCGCAGGGCGACGGGGGAGGTGTTGGGGCGCACGCTTTGTCTCCGTGCGGGCTCAGGGCGGCCCGCTTGTGGTGTGTGGGCCAGTATGGCGGGCTCGTCGGCGCGGGGCAAGGGTGTGGGCGCAAGCGGTGTGCCAACTGTTCCATTTCGTGACAGGTGTCGCGGCCCGGCACACTGCGATGCGGGTGGCTGCAACAGGTGTACGCCCTGGCCCACCGAAAAAATCCAATGAAATCAACACCTCGCGCGCCGTGGCCTGCTGGCATGTGTTTTGAGTAAGGGGTTGCCATCGGACAGGCTCCACCGAGTCCGCCCGATGCACACAACCATCGCAGGAGACAACACCATGACCGTTTACGCAGCCCCCGGCGCCGCTGGCGCCAAGATCACCTACAAGCCCCGGTACGACAACTTCATCGGCGGCAAATTCGTACCCCCCGTCAAGGGCCAGTACTTTGATGTCATCACACCCGTGAGCGGCAAGGTCTACACCCAGGCCGCGCGCTCTACCGCTGAAGACATCGAACTGGCCCTGGACGCCGCCCACGCAGCCTCCGACAGCTGGGGCAAGACGGATGCGGCCACGCGCGCCAACATCCTGCTCAAGATCGCCAACCGCATCGAAGAAAACCTGGAGCGCCTGGCCTACGCCGAGACCGTGGACAACGGCAAGGCCATCCGCGAGACGCTGAACGCCGACATCCCGCTCACCGTGGACCATTTCCGCTACTTCGCGGGCTGCCTGCGCGCGCAGGAAGGCGGCATCAGCGAGATCGACGAGAACACCATGGCGTACCACATCCAGGAGCCGCTGGGCGTGGTGGGCCAGATCATTCCGTGGAACTTCCCCATCCTGATGGCCGCCTGGAAGCTGGCACCCGCGCTGGGTGCGGGCAACTGCGTGGTGCTCAAGCCTGCAGAGTCCACGCCGATTTCCATCCTCATCCTGGTGGAGCTGATTGCCGACCTGCTGCCGCCCGGCGTGCTGAACATCGTCAACGGCTTTGGCCGCGAGGCGGGCATGCCGCTGGCGCAGAGCAAGCGCATCGCCAAGATTGCCTTCACCGGCTCCACCAGCACGGGCCGCGTGATCGCGCAGGCGGCTGCCAACAACCTGATCCCCGCCACGCTGGAGCTGGGCGGCAAAAGCCCCAACATCTTCTTTGCCGACGTGATGGACAAGGACGACGCCTTCCTGGACAAGGCGATTGAAGGCCTGGTGCTGTTTGCATTCAACCAGGGCGAGGTCTGCACCTGCCCCAGCCGCGCACTGATTCAAGAATCGATCTACGACAAATTCATGGAACGTGTCTTGAAGCGTGTGGCCGCCATCAAGCACCAGAACCCGCTGGATACCGACAGCATGATGGGCGCGCAGGCCAGCAAGGAGCAGCTCACCAAGATCCTGAGCTACCTCGACCTGGGCAAGCAGGAAGGCGCGGAAGTGCTGGCCGGCGGCGGCCAGGCCCACCTGGGCGGCGACCTGGAAGGCGGCTACTACGTGCAGCCCACGCTGTTCAAGGGCCACAACAAGATGCGCATCTTCCAGGAAGAAATCTTCGGCCCTGTGCTGGCCGTGACCACCTTCAAGGACGAGGCCGAAGCGCTGGCGATTGCCAACGACACGCTGTACGGCCTGGGCGCGGGTGTGTGGAGCCGCAACGGCAATGTGGCCTACCGCATGGGCCGCGCGATCAAGGCCGGGCGGGTGTGGACCAACTGCTATCACGCGTACCCTGCGCACGCAGCGTTCGGTGGTTACAAGGAGTCGGGCATTGGGCGCGAGACGCACAAGATGATGCTGGACCACTACCAGCAAACGAAAAATCTGCTGGTTTCGTATTCGGAAAACAAGCTCGGATTCTTCTGATGCAGGTCTGCGCACGTTGACAGCCCCAAACCGTTCGGGCTGAGCCTGTCGAAGCCTTGCGCAGCGCTTCGACAGGCTCAGCGTGAACGGGCGGGATGATGGAAATAGGAAGGCAAAAGGGGGCTGGCGGCAGACCCCCTTTTTGCCTTTTGCCGAGACAAGGAGACAACCATGGTCGAAAAAGTCATCGCCACCCCTGCCGCGCTGGAGCTGGTGGCCTTTCTGCAAGAAAAGCATGGCCCTGCGCTCATGTTTCACCAGAGTGGCGGCTGCTGCGACAACAGCGCGGCCAATTGCTATCTGCCCGGTGAGATCACCATGGGCGCGGGCGACGTGTACCTGGGTGACATCGGCGGCTGCCCGTTCTACATCGGGCGCGCGCAGTACGAGACCTGGAAGCACACGCAGCTCATCATTGATGTGATCGAGGGCACGGGCGGCACGTTCTCGCTCGAAGGGCCCGAGGGCAAGGCCTTCCACACCCGCTCGCGCGTGTTCACGGCGGCGGAGCTGGATGTGCTGGGCATCGCCCCGCCTGCGGCCTGAAAAATTACAAGAAAAATAGCCGTTTGCGCGCGACCAGTATGCCTTGGTAGCTATTGAAGTCGTAGCGTTGCAGCGCTACCAACGCTGCTGCCGCTGTGGCTGCCATCGCCCCCCAGGCGGAACACCGACACCACCTGCACCAGGTCCTGGGCCTGGTTCTGCAGGCTGCTGGCGGCGGCGGCCATCTCCTCGACCAGCGCGGCGTTCTGCTGCGTGACCTGGTCCATCTGCGTCACGGCCTCGCCCACCTGGGCCACACCCAGGGACTGTTCGTGGCTGGCTGCGCTGATCTCGCCCACGATGTCGGTCACGCGGCGGATGGACGCGACCACCTCGGTCATGGTGCTGCCGGCGCGGTCCACCAGGGCCGTGCCCTGCTCCACGCGCTCCACGCTGGCGCTGATCAGGGCCTTGATCTCGCGCGCGGCCTCGGCACTGCGCCCGGCCAGGCTGCGCACTTCGCTGGCCACCACCGCAAAGCCCCGGCCCTGCTCGCCCGCGCGGGCCGCTTCCACGGCTGCGTTCAGCGCCAGGATGTTGGTCTGGAAGGCGATGGAGTCGATCACGCCGATGATGTCCGAGATCTTCTGCGATGCGGCGTTGATGCCCTGCATGGTGTGGACCACCTGCGCCACCACCTCGCCACCCTGGGTGGCCACGGTGCTGGCGCTGGCCGCGAGCTGGCTGGCCTGCTGGGCGCTGTCGGCGTTCTGGCGCACGGTGGCGTTGAGCTGCTCCATCGACGCAGCGGTTTCTTCGAGTGAACTGGCCTGGCTTTCGGTGCGGGCCGACAGATCGGTATTGCCCTGTGCAATCTGCACGCTGGCCGTGGCCACACTCTCCGACCCGCTGCGCACCTGGCGCACCACCTGCGTGAGCTGGCTGCGCATCTGCTGCAGTGCCTGCAGCAGCTGGCCGACTTCGTTGGTGCCATGGGCAATGGGCGCACCGCTCAGGTCGCCCTGCGCCACGGCGCGCGACAGCGCCACGGCCTGCGACAGCGGCCCGGTCATGGAGCGCACAAACACCAGGGCCATGGCGCTGGTGGCCGACAGCGTGAGCACCATGGCCAGCGCCACCCACAGCAGGCCACGTTGCAAGTCGGACACGCGGGCCTGCAGCGCCTGGTCCAGGCTCGCCATCGACAGGTTGTTGAGTGCGTTCAGCGCCTCGATGGTGCGGGTGAAGGCGTCGAAGTAGTCTTTGGACGCGAGCTGCAGCTCGGTGGCGTTGATTACGTCGCGCTCAGCCATCTGCAGCGACTGCTGGATCTGGCCCTGCACCGTCTGCACGCTGCTGCCCAGCGCGCGCTGCAGGTCGGGGTTGCCCTGCAGGGCGCGGTCCAGGCCGCGGAAGGTGTCGGCCTGCAGCTCGGCCACGCGCTGCTGCAGCACCAGCAGCTGGCCCTTGCCCTGGGGCGTCAGTTCGCGTTTGCCCAAAGCGCTGGCGCCCTGGGCGCGCAGCATGCCCAGCTTTTCGCCCAGCATGGGCGCCTGGGCGAGAGACGCCTGGATCAGCGCATGGGTGTCGGCCTCAGGGTCGATCTGCAGGCCATAGGCGTGCACCAGGGCTTCGTTCAGCTGCAGCAGGCTGGCAATCAGCTGCGTATGCTGCGCCGTGCTCTGCGCCTGCTCGATGCTGCGCGCGCCCACGGCCTGCTCCAGCGTGCGCCAGGTCTGCTGGGCCTGGGTCCAGGTGGCCATCTGGGCGGCGGGCACCTGGGCGGCGGCAAAGCGGGCGGTGACATCGGACAGCGCGGCGTTCACCGCGTCGCGTGCGGCAGGTCGGCGCGCGGCCAGGGTCTCATCGCCCCCCAGCATGCCCACCGACAGGCCCCGGTGCACCTGCATGTGCTGCACCAGGCGGGTGAGCGCCTGGACGGGGGGCACGCCGCGTGCCTCCTGGCGCGCATGGCCGATAGCGTGCAGCGAATCGCTGACGGTGAGGTAGGTGGGCAGGGCGCTCATCATGAGCCCCAGCGTTCCCAGGATCAGGAACTTTTCGAGCAGGTTCAACCGGTGCAAAAGTGACATGGCAATGGGCGCACGGGCGGGCCGTGCGGCAATAGGAAACCCTCAGCGGGCGGGGTGTCGGCACCCGCCGACGGGGTGCGGCCTTCGTCGGAACGGGATCTCAGGCCGCGTGGTGTGTAACGCAATGTAGGTTTCTACGGGCAGTAGGGTTTTGACTCAAGTCAATTTCGACCATGTCGTGCCTTCACGGCGGTACACGCGCACCCGGGTGGCTGGGGAATAATTCCAGTTCACCCTTTCCTCGGGAGCTTCGGCATGCAGTCCATCACCCTCCGATTTCTGGCCCCGCAAGGCGCCCAGCCCCAGGCGGGCCGCGTGGCGGGCGGCACCGTGTTGCGCTGGGTGGACGAGGCCGGGTTTGCCTGTGCCAGCGCCTGGGCCCGGGGCGCTTGCGTCACCGAGTTTGTGGGCGGCGCCCACTTTGTGCGGCCCATTCGCCCAGGGGATCTGGTGGAGGTGCATGCGCGCCTGGCCTACACCTCCGACTCCAGCATGTGCCTGGCGGTGGAGGTGCGCAGCGGCGGCGTGCAGGGCGCGCCACTGGAGGATGTGGCGCACTGCGTGGTGGCCTACACCGCCGTGGATGCGCAGGAACTGCCCCGCCCGGTGGACGCCTGGAGCCCAGACACCCCGGGCGACATCGCGCTGGCCCAGCGGGTCAAGGCCCACATCGACGCGGCGCGTGCCGCGCAGTGAGCGCTATGGCAGCGCCGGGGCAGCGTTAGGGCGAGTTTTTGAAGATGTAACAAGCCTCTGCGCGCTATAGGCATGTCTTTTAAGCTATCAATGTAATAGCATTCGAGGCGCCACCTTGAACAGGCCTTGGGGCCGGGTCTACAGCACCTGGCGGCGCGCAAACCGCACCACCGTCACGCCCGCGCGCGCCTGCCGTACTGAGGGCATGACCAGCACGCACCCGTCGTAGGGCGTGGCCACCGGCACCCCATCGTTGTCACCGATCACTGTGCCAGCTTGCTCAAACAGCTCCAGCCCCGTATAGGGCGCCACAAAGCGGAAGGCGCTGCTGGTGGCGACCACGGGGCCGGTCACCTCCAGCGCCCATTGGCGGGGGGCGTCGGGCTGGCGCCAGCCGGGCAGCTGCTGCGCGAGGGTGCCAGCGTCCAGCACACCGGACTGTTCGAGGAAACGCACACACTGGTCCTGCGCCACCGTGCGGCTGGCGGGGTCGCCGTGGAAGCCACATTCGATGAGCAGCGAGCGGGTGTCGCCGCCCTCACCTTCGCCGTTTCCATCGGGCAGGCCAAAGCGGCCGTAGTCGCGCATGCGCACGCCATCCTTGTGGCCCGCGTCCACCACGATGTGTTCGGGCGAGCGCATGGCACGCGCCAGCGCCCGGTTGCGCGGCTGGATGCCGGTGAGCAGCAGCGGTGCCGAGGGCTCGTGCATGGAGTGGATGTCGAGCAGCCAGTCGGCCTGCGTCACCCACGGGCGCAGCGCGGCGGCGCGGCGGCGTTCGTTGGTATCAAGGGCATCGATGCGCTCATCCAGCCACTGGCGGTTGAGGTCTTCGTCGGTGAAGCGCGAGGCATCGTGGTTGGCCGGATCGAAACGGTCGAACGCGTCAAGGTTGCAGAACGCCAGCGTGAGCGTGCCCTGCTGCGGGCGCACACCGGCGTCGAGCAGACCCTTGAGCGCCCAGGCGCCGCACAGCTCGTTGCCGTGCACCAGGGCGCTGATCATCACGTGGCGGCCGGGTTGGCCCGAGTCGAAATGCCACACGCCTTCGGTGCCGGTGTTGCCCGCGCGCCAGGCGCTGATGTCGGGGGCGGGCAGTTCAAACGCCAGGGGGGGCACGGCGGTGGGGGCGAGGTCGGTGGGGTTCATTCTTCGATCTTGGCGAATTCAACAATCTTCTTGTACTTGGCCACTTCGGTCGCCAGGAACTGGTCGATGTTCACGGTGGGGGCGGCCACGGTGGAGCCGCTGGCTTCCATCTTTTTCTTGAAGTCGGGCGACTGCAGGCTGTCGGCCAGCGCTTTCTTGAGCTTGTCGAACACGGGCTTGGGCAGGTTGGCGGGCGCCATCAGCGCAAACCAGGTGCCGATGTCCACGTTCTTGTACTGCGGCGTTTCGGCCAGTGCGGGGATGTCGGGGGTCACGGCCGAGCGCTTGGCCTCGGTGGTGCCCAGGGCGATCACCTTGCCGCTCTTGATGTGCGGCAGGCCGCTGGAGAGCACGAATACGCCGTATTCGAGGTTGTTGCCCACTAGGTCGTTGGTGAGCGGCGCCACGCCCCGGTAGGGGATGTGCGTCATGAACAGCTTGCCCTGCTCCTTGACCATCTCGCCCGCCAGGTGCAGCGAGGTGCCCACGCCCGAGCTGCCGTAGCTGAACTTGCCGGGGTTCTTGGACACCTTCTGCGTGAACTCGGCCAGGGTCTTCACGCCCGTGCCCGTGGACGCCACCAGCACCAGCGGCTGCGAGGCAATCAGGCCGATGGCGGTGAAGTCCTTGATGTCGTACTTCACCTTCTTGGTCACCAGCTTGTTGATGGCGATCTCGTTGCTGGCGCCCACCAGCAGCGTGTAGCCATCGGGTGCACTGCTGGCCACCTTCTGCGCCCCGATGGCACCGCCCGCGCCGCCCACGTTCTCGATCACCACCGGCACGCCGAGCTTGTTGCCCAGCTCGGTGGCCACGGTGCGGGCGGTCAGGTCGGTGCTGCCGCCGGGCGGGTAGCCCACGACGATGGTGATGGGCTTGCTGGGGTAGGTGTCCTGCGCCAGTGCAGGGGTGGCGCCGAGCAGCGCCAGGCCGCACAGGAGTGCCGCGCGGCGCAGGGGAAGTGTGGGTTGCATGGAGAGGTCCTCGTCGTGGATCGGGGGGTTGTGGCCCGATTGTGCGAAGCCCCAGCCGCTGGCCTGGTGCTGAAGTGGCACCAGTTAGTGCCAATACGGTTCGGTGCCCTGATGAAAACCCTGTGCCCGGCTGGGAGCACCCGCCCAGGTTCAGCGCTGCGCCAGTGCCTTCCACAGCGCCTCGGCCAGCGGGCCCAGGCGGCGTTTGGGGCGGTACAGGCGCACGTCAAACCGTACCTCCATGCGCGCATCGCCTGCCAGCGCCATGCGCTGCGCCTGGCAGTCGGCGTGCACCATGGACCAGGGCAGCCAGGCCACGCCCAGGCCTTTTTGCACGTATTCGTAGTGCGCGTCGGCCGAGTCGCATTCCACCACCCGCTGTAGCCGGGGCGCGTGCGGGTTCTGGGCCAGGTGGTCTTCCACCAGGCGGCCCAGTGCCAGCTGCGGGGCGTAGGCCAGGTAGGGCACGCGCGTGGCGTCGGGCCCGAAGCGGTGCAGCGCCTGCCCCTGCGCGGTGGCGCGTGACACGGGCACCAGCCGGTCCGAGGCCACGGTCACATGCATGAACTGGCGCGCATCCAGGCGCACGGCGAGTGTGGGGTGGTGGTAGACGAGGGAGAAGTCGGCCTCGCTGCGCTCCAGCATGGCCACGGTGTCGGCCAGTGCCCGCGTGCGGATGCACAGCTCGCCGCCCTGCAGGATGGGCTGCAGGCGCACCAGCCAGTCGGCCACCACGGTGCGCGCCAGCGTGCGGCCCGTGGCCAGTGTCACGGTGCGGGCCTGGCGTCCGGCCAGGCTCTGCAGCTCCTCGTGCGACTGCGTGAGGTTGCGCACCATCTGCCCGGCGGTGTCCAGAAAACTCTGCCCCGCAGGCGTGAGGGTGACAGGCCCCCCGCCCCGCTCGACCAGCGGCGTGCCCGCCCAGGCCTCCAGCGCGCGGATGCGGCGGCCAAAGGCGGGGTGTGTCACGTGCCGCAGCTCGGCGGCACGGGTGAAGCTGCGCTCCTGCGCCAGCACGATGAAGTCCTCCAGCCACTTGAGCTGCATGGGCGTGCGGTGTGGCTGAGGGGCTGGGAGGGCTGCGCGTGGGGCGCTGCTAGCGGCTGCGCGAGGCTTCGAGCACCGCGCGGGTGTGCTGGGCGGCCGTGCGGGCGGCGGCCGCAAAGTCCGCACCCTGGGAGGCGTACAACACGGCGCGCGAGGAGTTCACGATGATGGGGCCGTCGTTGCGCAGCCCGGCGCGCACCGTGGCGGCTGCGTCGCCCCCCTGGGCGCCCACACCGGGGATCAGCAGGGGCAGCGTGGGGGCGATGGCACGCACGCGCTCGATCTCTTGCGGGTAGGTCGCGCCCACCACCAGGCCGAGCTGGCCGTTTTTGTTCCAGGGGCCTTGCGCCAGGCGCGCCACATGCTCGTACATCAGCGGCTGGCCTTCGATGCTGGCCAGACGCTGGTTCTGCAGGTCGTCCCCGCCCGGGTTGGAGGTGCGGCACAGCAGGAAGGCGCCCTTGCCGTGGTAGGCCAGGTAGGGTTCGATGGAGTCAAAGCCCATGAAGGGCGACAGCGTGACGGCATCGGCGCCATAGCGCTCGAAGGCCTCCTTGGCGTACTGCTCGGCGGTGGAGCCGATGTCGCCGCGTTTGGCATCCAGGATCACCGGCACCTGGGGGGCATTGGCGCGCATGTGCTGCATCAGGCGCTCCAGCTGGTCTTCGGCGCTGTGGGCGGCAAAGTAGGCGATCTGGGGCTTGAAGGCGCAGACCAGGTCGGCCGTGGCGTCCACGATGGCGGCGCAAAAGTCATAGATCTTGCGCGGGTCGCCCTGCATGCCCGCAGGGAAGCGGGTGGGTTCGGGGTCCAGGCCCACGCACAGCAGGGAGTTGTTCTGCGCCGTGGCGCCGCGCAGCATGTCGGTGAAGTTCATGGGGCGTGATTTTAGTGGGCGGCCTTTGCCGCCTCCCCCACGGGTTCATCTGGGGGCTGTGGTTCGCGGTGCCCGCAGCGGGGGCTGCGATTGTGCGGGCATGAAAAAAGGCCGTCGAGACGGCCTTTTGTCGTTGTTGCAGGCGGCGCCTGCGGGTGCATCAAACCAAGCGCTCAGCGTGGCACGGCCAGCAGGCGCTGCACGTCGCGGTCGTTGGGCAGCGCGTAGTCGTAGCCGCGCACGATGCGGCTGTCTTCGGTGCGCACCAGCTTCAGGCTCACGTAGGTGTAATTGGCAGCCGCCGAGTAGGTACCCACCAGCACCAGGGAGGCGTTGTGGTTGCGGGCAATGTCCTTGATCTCACGCGACAGCAGCAACTCGCCCTGGCCTTCGCGCACGAACACGTCGCCGCGCAGCTTGATTTCCTTCACGTTGAAACCGCTGGCGGCCATGCTGGTGGCGTACTGCTCGGACAGCGTGCGGCCCAGGGGGGCTGCGCGGCTCAGGTCGTTCACGTTGACCACGGTGGCCACGAGCACCGGGCCTGCGCCCAGGGCGTTCATGTCAAAGCCGGTGGTCAGCTTGGCCACGGCATCGCGGCTGGTCTGGATGAACTGGCTGCTGGCGGCTTCCTGGTAGGTGGGCTCGACGCGCGTGGGCGCAGCGTTGTTGGCACAACCGGCCAGAACCACGCCGGCCAGCACCGTCAGAAGAAGTGCGGGGGTTTTCATTGCGAGACAACCTTCATGTTGACGTTCTTGTACGAGGGACGCGTGAACAGCGGGGTGTCAGCGTTTTCCAGGTAGTACACGTCGGTCTTTCGGGCCAGGTACTGGCCACCGCGCGTGACGGTGGTGGTCAGGATCAGCTCGGTGTTGGTGGGGCCGCCCGAGTTGATGCTGTTGGCATAGTCGGCGGCGATTGCCAGGCCCAGGCCGGCAGCCAGCTGTGCGTCGATGTGCTCATGGCGCAGGCCGTGCGCGGCAAAAAGGCCCGCAGCCAGCATGGTGAAAGCGCCAGGGATGAAATGGGGGCGGTCGCTGTTGTGGCGCACCACCTGGATGCCATAGGAAACCTCCAGGGCTTGGCCTGGGCTTTGGTGCACCACGGCGCCGTTCTGAACCAGTTTGGTGATCAGGAACTCGCGGAACCCGGTTTCAAACTGCGTGGCATTGGCGGGCAAGGTCACGTGCAGCGGGGTATTGGGAGCGACACCGGCCTTGTCCAACGTGCCCAGGGTCTGGCTCACCACATCACGCGATACCAGGTCCCAATGGCCTGCAGAGCGGACCTTGGGTTGCGAGGTGTATTCAAAATTTTCCGCAACGGGAATAGGCGCTTTCTGTGCGCACCCAACCAAGGTTGCTACAGCGCCAGCCAGAACGGCCAAGCTGATTGCCTTTGAAAACGACATGATTCCCTCCTACGGACTAGATTTGCGAGGATCTGGACAGATACAGCCCGCACGATTGAAAATAATTCTGGGCGGGTTCCTCAACAAAAACAAGAAAAAATTACGCTAACTGCGCTTCGCCGTACACAGTTCGTTGTTTTTGGTCACAGTTGTGTGCTGCTGCAAGGCACGCAGGGCCCAATAGCCCGGTTTGCCTTGCATTTGCTTACACGGAAGCCGCTGCGCGCTGCTCCAGGATGTCGAAAGCAGGCAGTTTTTTGCCTTCCAGCACCTCCAGGAAGGCGCCGCCGCCGGTCGAGATGTAACCCACCTGTTTCTCGATGCCGTACTTGGCGATGGCAGCCAGTGTGTCGCCACCCCCCGCAATGCTGAACGCGGGTGATTCGGCAATGGCAGCGGCGAGGGTGCGGGTGCCGTTTTCGAACGCGGCAAACTCGAACACGCCCACGGGGCCGTTCCAGACGATGGTGCCTGCCGACTTGAGCTGGGCGGCCAGGCGCGCGGCGGTGTCGGGGCCGATGTCCAGGATCAGGTCGTCGGGCGCCACGTCGGCGGCGGCCTTCACGGTGGCGGGCGCATCCGCGGCAAAGGCCTTGGCCACGACCACATCGGTGGGGATCGGCACTTCGGCGCCCCGGGCCTTCATCGCGGCCATCACGGCCTTGGCGGCGTCCAGCAGGTCGGGCTCGGCCAAGCTTTTGCCGATGGGCAGGCCTGCGGCCAGCATGAAGGTGTTGGCAATGCCGCCGCCCACGATGAGCTGGTCCACCTTGTCGGCCAGGCTTTGCAGGATGGTGAGCTTGGTGGATACCTTGGAGCCCGCCACGATGGCGGCCAGCGGGCGCTGGGGCTGGGCCAGGGCCTTGGTCAGGGCGTCGATCTCGGCCGACAGCAACGGGCCCGCGCAGGCCACAGGGGCAAACTGGGCGATGCCGTAGGTCGTGCCTTCGGCGCGGTGGGCGGTGCCGAACGCATCGTTCACGAAGATGTCGCACAGCGCGGCCAGTTTGCGCGCCAGCTCTTCCTTGTTCTTCTTTTCACCCACGTTCAGGCGGCAGTTCTCCAGCAGCACGACCTGGCCGGGGGCCACGGTGACGCCATCCACCCAGTTCGCCACCAATGGCACATCGCGGCCCAGCAGCTCGGACAGACGTTTGGCCACAGGGGCCAGGGAATCCTCAGGCTTGAATTCGCCTTCGGTCGGGCGGCCCAGGTGGCTGGTGACCATCACGGCGGCACCGGCATCCAGTGCCATGCGGATGCAGGGGATCGAGGCGCGGATGCGGGTGTCTTCGGTGATCTCGCCTGCGTCATCCTGCGGGACGTTCATGTCCGCACGGATGAAGACACGCTGGCCTTGGGCCTTGCCTTGGGCACACAGATCGGAAAAGCGGAGGATGTTCATGGGGGAGGGCTTCCGGGAATGGCTCGTGGATCAGGGCCGCCATTTTAGGCGGCGCGCACCACGCGCCTGCCCTGGCGCTACCAGCCCCAACCTATGTGCAGCGGCAGGTACACCGCCATGCCCACCAGGATCGTGCCCAGGATGCCCCGACGCCAGAAATAGTAGGCGCTGGCGCACACCACGGCGGGCAGGCGGGCGTCCATGAAGGTGTCGATGAGTTCGCCCTGGGTCATGAGGATCTCGGGCGCGATCACGGCGGTGAGGGCGGCCAGGGGGGCGTACTTGAGCCCGCGCTTGAGCCAGCCGGGCAGCGGCAGCTCGCGCTCGGGGATCATGAAGAAGGAGCGCGACACCACGGTGATGACCGCCAGGCCCACGATGGCCAGCACCGGTTCGATCCAGGATCCGTTCATCATGGATGGCGCTCCTCGCGCAGCGGCACCACATCGCCCGCCGCGACATGCTCGCGTTCTTCGGGTGGCATCACGCTGTCGGCGGGCACCAGCAGCAGCTCGGGCTTGTGGCGACGGCGGTCCACCGCTTCCATCAGCAGCCCGGCGGCCACGGCCGCAGCCAGGGCCACCAGAATGTTGAGCTTGAGCGGCAGCGCAAACGCGGCAATCGCCGCCGTGGCCGCCACGCCCGTGGCCAGCCAGGTGGCGCGGTCGAACAGCAGCGACAGCAGCACGCCCAGCAGCGCCAGCACCCCGGCAAACCCCAGCCCCCAGGACAACGGCACGGCGTTGGCCAGCAGGATGCCCGCGATGGATGGCACCTGCCAGGCCAGCCAGTTGGTGCTGGCGGCGCCCCAGAAATACGGCACCTGCTCGGGCGCGGGGCGGGGTTCGGGGAACCGTTTCATGAAGGCCACATAGATCACGTCGCCGCTGAAGTACCCCAGCGCCAGCCGCTGGCGCAGCGGCAGGTGGGCGAAGTAGCTGCGCCACATGCTGCTGAAGATCACAAAACGCAGGTTCACGCAGGCGGCGGTGAGCCAGATGACCCACAGTGGCGCGCCCACGGACAGCAGCGGGATGACCGCCAGCTGCGCGCTGCCCGCATAGACCAGCAGCGACATGAACACCGCCATGCCCACCGGCATGCCGCTCTTGACCATGGCCACGCCCGTGACCAGGCCCCAGGCGGCAATGCCCAGCGAGGTGCCCGCCATGTCGGTCGCGGCGAGCCGGAACGAAGGGTGGCGCACGGTGCTGCGCAGGGAGGCGAGCACGCTCATGCGGCGGGGGCGCCCAGCACCATGCCGGGCTGCAGATCGAAGCCGCGCAGGAAATCGGCCGCAGGCAGCCGTTTGCCTCCCGCGCGCTGCAGCGTGGTCAGGCGCAGCGCCGTGCCCGCGCCACAGGCCACCAGCACACCGGTGTCATTTGCAGATAAAACAAGGCCTTTGCGCGCGTCTGTATTGCCTTTTGCGCTATCAATAGCATAGCTCCATACTTTGATGGTCTCGCCGCTGCACTCGGTGCTGGCGCCCGGAAACGGGTCGAACGCGCGGATGCGCTGGCCAATCACGCTGGCGGGTTGGGACCAGTCGATGCTGCTTTCGGCCTTCTCGATCTTGTGGGCGTAAGTGACGCCCTCGGCAGGCTGGGGCACAGGCTGCAGGCCGCCGCAGGCCGCCAGCTCCAGCGCTTCCACGATCATGCGGCCACCCAGGTGGGCCAGCCGGTCGTGCAGCGTCGCCGTGGTGTCGTCGGCGGTGATGGCCAGGCGCTCGGTGAGCAGCATGTCGCCGGTGTCCAGCCCCGCGTCCATCTGCATGATGGTGACGCCGGTGTCGGCGTCGCCCGCCTCGATGGCGCGGTGGATGGGGGCCGCGCCGCGCCAGCGTGGGAGCAGGCTGGCGTGGATGTTCAGGCAGCCTAGGCGCGGCATGTCCAGGGTCCACTGCGGCAGGATCAGCCCGTAGGCGGCCACGACCATCACATCTGCCTGGGCGGCCAGCAGTGCATCGCGCGCGGCGGCGGCTTCCTCGGGGTACTTGCCATCCAGGCGCAGGCTGCGCGGTTGCGCCACGGGAATGCCGTGGTCCAGCGCACATTGTTTGACGGGCGATGCCTGCAGCTTCATGCCCCGGCCCGCCGGGCGGTCAGGCTGGGTGAGCACCAGCGGAACGGTGAAGCCTGCGGCCAGCAGCCGCTCCAGCGCCACGCGGGCAAATTCGGGGGTACCGGCAAAAATGACTCTCATGGATGGCTGCATGCGGGTGTCTGAGGAGCGTTCAATGGCGCAACCGCTCAGTCGCGCGCATTGTCGAAAAAGGGGAGTTCGTCGGTGAACAGCACCTGCCGCACCACGCCCTGCCGGTCCAGGTGCACATGGGCCAGGCGCAGGTCTGAGTTCTGGCGGAAGCGGTAGGTCCAGATGTCGCCATCAAACCGCGCGACGCGCTCCACCCGCAAGGGGGGGCCAAAGCTGCGCTGCACATCGGCGGCGGTCCAGGTGCCGAGCGGAAGGCTCTCGAAACGCGCCTGGGTCAACACCTGTTCGTTGCGCAGCAGCCGACCACTGGCGTCGAAATCGAGGGCGTGGGCCTCAAAGCCTGCGGGCAGTTCGGAATAGAGCCACCGCTCGCCCTGCGCCAGCGCAAAGGTCGCGCTGGGCGGGCCCAGGCGGGTCCGCACGTCGGCGCGCAGTGCACCGGGCTGCTCGCGGGCAGGCAGCGCGCACCCGGCAAGGTGGATGAGCAGCGCCCCGAGCGCTGCCCGCGCCAGCACTCCGCCGCCCCGCAAGGCGCAGAGCGCTGGAGGCCTCACTCGCGGGCCTCCCGCTGCTGCTTGATCATCTTGGTCTTGATGCGGTTGCGCTTGAGGGGCGAGAGGTATTCCACAAACACCTTGCCCATCAGGTGGTCCATCTCGTGCTGGATGCACACGGCCAGCAGGCCGTCCGCCTCGATGACACGCGACTCGCCCTGGGCGTCGAGCGCCTTCACGTGCACAGCGTCAAAACGTTCCACGCCATCGTAGATGCCGGGGACGGACAGGCAGCCTTCGTCGTTCACATGCTTTTCTGCACTGGTCCAGACGAGTTCGGGGTTGATCAGCACCAGGGGCTGGTCGCGTTCTTCGGACACGTCGATCACCACCAGCCGTTCGTGCACGTCCACCTGGGTGGCGGCCAGGCCGATCCCATGGGCGTCGTACATGGTGGCCAGCATGTCGGCCACCAGCGCACGGATGCGGTCGTCCACCACCGCTATGGGGCGTGCGACCTTGTGGAGCCGGGGGTCCGGGTAACAGAGAATGGGAAGGATTGCCATGGCTGCAGGTAAAAGATGTCGCTATTTTCGCCACTTTTGCTGCCTGCCGCAGGGTTGCAGGCCAATAATCGTTGCCGAATCAAGGGCTTGAGCAGAGAATCTAAGAAGGTTTGTAACGTAGTTACCCGGGTGCCCGCATGCTGCAGGTGCCGGGTTGCCAGTGAGGGGGCGTTTCACAATGCATGAGAAAAGGAACAACATGACGGCATTCACCAGCGTGCGGCGGACCGCCCTGGGCGCGCTCACCATCATCGCTGGCGCCCTGCTGGTCATGCCGGCTCAGGCGCAAAACTACCCCATTTCCAGCGGCCAGCGCGCCACCGCGCAGCAGGTGTCCGAGCGGGGCGTGCCCCTGGAGGAGCTGGCGCCCAACGCGCCCGACAGCTACACCGTCAAGCGCGGTGACACGCTCTGGGGCATTTCGGGCATGTACCTCAAGCGCCCCTGGCGCTGGCCCGAGCTGTGGGGCATGAACCTCAAGGCCATTCCCAACCCGCACCTGATCTTCCCGGGCCAGACCCTGTATCTGGAAAAAGACGGTGGCTACGCCCGCCTGCGCACCAGCCGCCCCGGCACCACGGGCGAGCCCGAAACCGTGCGCGTGTCGCCGCGCACACGCAGCGACAGCCTGGTGGATTCAGCACTGCCGACCCTCAAACCCCACCTGATCGAACCCTTCCTGGTCGAGCCCCTGGTGGTGGACGAGCAAACGCTGCTGCGCGCCCCGCGGGTGATCGCCACGACCGACGAGCGCGTGTTGATGGGCGCGGGCGACCGCGTCTATGTGCGCGGTGACACCGCCTCGCCCATGCTGGCCGAGGCCGGGGAGCCGCGCTTCTACCGTGTTTTCCGCAACGCAGTGGCCCTCAAGGATCCGATGACGGGCGAGGTGCTGGGCTACGAGGCCCAGTACGTGGGCAAGGCCGAACTGGTGCGCGGTGAATCCTTCGAGGAAACGCCCAATGGCAAGGGCGGCTACAACGCCGAGTACGTGCCCGCCACCGTGGACCTGTCGGCCACCAAGGAAGAAGTCCAGGCCGGTGACCGTCTGCTGCCCGCACCTGCGCGCGCGTTCATGAGCTACACGCCGCGCGCCCCTGAGGTCGAGGTCGATGCGCGCGTGGTCTCCATCTACGGCAGCTCGGCCGTGGCTTATGGCGCCCAGAACCAGGTGGTGGCCATCAACATGGGTTCGGAAGACGGCGTGGAGCCCGGCCATGTGCTCAGCCTGATGACCAAGGGTGACCGCATCAAGGACACGACCGACAAGGCCAAGGCCATGGTCAAGCTGCCCAGCGAAATCAATGGCACGGCCATGGTGTTCCGCACCTTTGAGCGCGTGTCTTATGCGTTGCTCCTTGAAATCCGCAACGGCGTGCGCGTAGGCGATCGCCTCGTCAACCCCAAGTAAGTCGTGCACGCCTCCGTACGGAGGGGCCGCTGCTCTCGGCAGGAGGCTGCGGCACCAGACTGTGCGTGGGCGGCCTGAAACCCATGGACCATGAAGAGCTGGGGGCTTGGCTGCGTTTGACGCTGTCCCCTGGCGTGGGCAACGGCGCTGCGCGGCGGCTGCTTTCCCGCTTCGGGCTTCCGCAGGCGATTTTTCAGCAGCCCGAGGCGGCGTTGCAGCAATGTGTGACCAATGCCCAGGCGCGGGCTTTGTGTGAGATTCCTGCCGCCTGGCAGGCCTTGTGGGACACCACTGCCCAGTGGCTGTCCGGAGCGGGGCCCGAGGGCCCGGCACGCACCATCGTCACGCTGGGCGACGTCCGCTACCCGCAGTCCTTGCTGGACACGGAAGATCCTCCGTTGCTGCTGTACCTCACCGGCCCAGCACAGCTGCTCGCGCACCAGCCTTTTCCCAGCGACCGGTGTCTGGCAGTGGTCGGCAGCCGCAACCCGACCGCCCAGGGCGCAGAGAACGCCCGCTTGTTCTCGCGGGCATTGCACGGCGCTGGGCTGACCATCGTGTCGGGGCTGGCACTGGGCGTGGATGCAGCGGCACATGAAGGTGCACTGGATGCCTCTGTAGCAGACGTTTCGGCGGCAGCCACCATTGCCGTGGTGGGGACTGGCCTGGACCGGGTGTACCCCCGCAAGAACCTGGATCTGGCGCGCCGCATTGCAGCCCGGGGGCTGCTGGTCAGCGAGTACCCACTGGGAACGCCCCCGCTCGCGGCCAACTTCCCCAAGCGAAACCGCATCATCTCGGGCCTGTCCCAGGGGACATTGGTTGTTGAGGCCGCGCTCGCCTCGGGTTCCCTGATCACGGCCCGGATGGCGGTCGAGCAGGGCCGGGAGGTTTTTGCGATCCCGGGGTCCATCCATGCTCCCCAGTCGCGGGGCTGCCATGCACTGATCCGCCAGGGGGCCAAACTGGTCGAGTCGGCGCAAGATGTGCTGGAGGAGTTGCGGCTCCCGGCCACCACGGTACCGGGCTTGCCGGAGGCGCCCGCCGAAGAGGGGGCAGCGCTGGAGGAGCGCGCAGAAGCCGGGTCGGAAAACAACCCCGTGCTCACCGCGCTGGGGTTTGATCCTTTGGGCCTGGACGCCTTGGTGGCACGCACCGGCATGGACACGGCTTCCTTGCAGGTGATGCTGCTGGAGCTGGAACTGGATGGCCGCGTGGCGCGCCTGCCCGGGGGGCTGTTCCAGCGTCTGGGGCACGGCTGAAGCCGAAATCTTCAGGCCAGAGCGACGACGCCCCGGGCCCTTTGCCCGGGTGGCCAGAAACTGCTCTGCTGTCAGCCGAGCAAGCGTTCGGGGTTGGCGTCCAGCTTGGCCAGGGCGTCGCGCGTGGCGCGCAGGGTCAGGCCCTCTTCGTCCTGGGCCACGAGCAGGCCCGCCTGCAGGTAAGCGGCCAGGCGGCGCAGCTGGATCAGGTAGCTGCTGCCATCGACTGCTGCGAACAGGTGCAGCTGCTTGCGCTGGCTCTGCCAGGCGTACTGCACCTGGGTCGACGCGCCGTTGTGGTCCAGCGTGTACCAGGTGCCGGGCTGCAGCTCCTGCGCCCACACCACCATGGCGTCGTCCACCGGCGCGCCATTATCGGCCACCACATGGATGGACGAGGCATCAATGCCCAGCATCATTTCGATGTTGTCGGCGTTGAGCGGCATGTCGCCCAGGGTGGCGTCGCTCATGAAGTCTTCGAGGTTGGCCAGACGTTTGGCCATGGCCTCGATGTGCGCCTGCGGGATCGAGGCGGTTTTGGACAGGAAGGCATCCGCCAGCGTGTCGGTGAGGGTTTTGACCTGTATATCCTGCTCGGGCCCATTGACGCCGAGCAGCGCCAGGCCCTGGCGCAGGCGCTGCAGCAAGCCCGGCAGGTTCTGGATCACCTGGGCCCGGTCGCTGCGGTTGGGTTTGGCGCTGGCCGCCCAGACCAGGTCGGCTGCCGTGCGTTTGAACGCCACCGTGTCGGCATGCTGCGGGCCATCGCGCACGGCCGACAGGGCCAGCACCTCGGCCCAGGTCTTGAACAGGAACTCGCGGATTTCGTCGCGCACCGGCATGTCGCGCAGCATGGTGCGCAGCTCGATGGTGTACTGGATGGCCAGGGTTTCCCGCTGCTCCACCTGCTGGGCCACGCTGACAAGGCGGGAGGTGGCCTGCTTTTCGGTGAGGAACTTGGACAGAAATTTCTCGAACTCGTCGTACACGAGCTGGAACACCCGTCGGCCGGTTTCAGGGTACTGCTCGATCACCTGCACTACGCGGCGGATCTCTGTTTCCAGGGCGCTGCCGTTGATGCTGGTGGAGTCAAAGCCCAGCACACAGGCGCCCATGCGGTCGATCAGCTTGCGGGCGGGATGGTCGAGATTGCTGAAAAACTCGGGTTCTGCGAGCGCCACGCGCAGCACAGGCACCTGCAGGCGCGCAAACCACACGCGCACCGCCGGGGGAATACGGTCTTCGGCGAGGATGCTCTGGAACATCAGCGCCACCACCTCGATGATGGCCTTTTCGCCCGTGGTAGCGGCCTTTTTCTTGAGTTCCGTGGACCGCTCCCGCACCGTGCCCGCCAGCTGCACCACAGCGGCCGGGCTGTAGTCTTCTATCAGCGTGGCGACATTGGTGTAGAAGGTATCGGCATGCACGCGGTGGGCGGTGAGTGCATGGGCCAGCGCCGCCGACGCCGGCGGGGCGTTGACCATATCGAACCCGGTAGCGGGCTGGGTGAGCAGGCGGCGCAGTTGGCCCATGACCCCTTGCGCCCGCTGGCGGGCACGTGCGAGCGGGGTCATGCCCGTCGCGAAGGCGGTATGCATGCCATGCCCATGCCGGGGGTAGCCGGGCGGATACTGGGGCATTCGCGGCATCTGCGCCGGAAAGGGCGGGTTGCCGCGCGCTGCAGCCATGGCTTCACGGGTCTGCGCAAGGGCCTGCGATGCGAGGCCACCGGCGCCTGAATCGCTGCCGCCTGTGGCTGTCCCTCCGCTGGTGCGCCGCACCCGGGACTTCAGGTCCGTCTGCGGGGTGATGCCCTGCTCCACATAGAACACATTGACGGCTTGGTAATGCTTCTGGAGCAGATTGGCCAGGTCGCGCTGCAGAGGGTCCACCACGGTCTGCAGGTCGGTACGGGAGAGGCCGGATTCCACCCACTGCTCCACCAGCAGCAGGCACACGGTGTCGGGCCGAAGGATGTCGTTGCTGTCGAGTTCCTGGCCCTCCAGGGACTGGGTGCGCTGGCGCAGGGTGTCGAACTGGGGCCCAACCTGCTCAGTGATCGTCAGGGCCATGCGCGAGGCCAGGATCTTGTTTTCCACCACGTCGTCGCTGAGCAGCTCGAACTGGTTGCCGACAACCCCTCCGGCAAGGGGCCCCCGGGCGCTGATGGCATGGGGTGCCAGGGCTTCCTGCCAGGCCTTGGCCGTGCGCTGGGTCCAGGTGGCATGGAGCTGCTGGTACTGCATCCACGCATCCCGGCGCGATTGCATTTCGCGCGCCGTGCCCGTCTGGGCCATCAAGGCGGCCAGGAACTCCTGGACTGTCTTGCCCAACTCCGGGAGTCCGGAGCACAGGCCCTCTACGAACTTCTGGCGCGCCTGGCGGGCCAGGCGACGCTGTGGAACGGAAGAGGGCGTGGGCTGCATAAGCAGATATTAGCGGGTCAAACGGTCGCTCCGGCGTGGGGATCGTTGGGATCCCCTTCCTTTTTGGCAGGCTTGACAAGATCCTCGCGCTTGACCCCGAGCCACATGGCGATGGCGGCCGCGACAAACACCGAGGAATAGATGCCGAACAGAATCCCGATGGTCAGCGCCATCGCGAAGTAGTGCAGGCTGGGGCCCCCAAAAAAGAGCATCGACAGCACCATTGCTTCGGTCGAGGCGTGGGTGATGATCGTGCGGCTCATCGTGCTGGTGATGGCGTGGTCGATCACCTCGTGGGTGGTCATCTTGCGGTACCTGCGGAAAGCCTCGCGGATCCGGTCGAAGATCACCACCGACTCGTTGACCGAGTAGCCCAGCACGGCCAGCACGCCCGCCAGCACGGCCAGCGAGAACTCCCACTGGAAGAACGCGAAGAAGCCCAGGATGATCACCACGTCGTGCAGGTTGGCAATGATGGCTGCCACGCCGAACTTCCACTCGAAGCGGAAGGCCAGGTAGATCACGATGCCCACGACCACCATGGCCAGCGCCATGAGGCCGCCATGCACCAGCTCCTCGCCCACCTGCGGTCCCACAAATTCGGTGCGGCGCAGCGTGACTTCGGGGTCTGCCGCCTTCAGGGCGCCCAGAACCTGCTCGCTTTGCTGCGCAGAGGTCACGCCCTTCTGCACGGGCAGGCGGATCATCACGTCGCGCGCCGTGCCGAAGTTCTGCACCTGCACGTCGGTATAGCCCAGGCCGGAGACGGTCTCGCGGACCTTGGCCAGTTCGGCGGGCTGGCTGTAGGCCACTTCCATCACGGTGCCGCCCGTGAACTCCACCGACAGGTGCAGTCCGCGCGTGACCAGGAAGAACACGGCCAGTGCGAAGGTGATGAAGGAAATCGCGTTGAAGACCAACGCGTGCTTCATGAAGGGGATGTCTTTTCGGATGCGGAAGAATTCCATGGTCTTCCTCCTTTAGTTCGTCTTGGTCACGGAGGTACCGGCGTCGGGCTTCCACACCTGGCCGATCGACACGCTCTTGAGCTTCTTCTGGCGGCCGTACCACAGGTTCACCAGGCCACGCGAGAAGAACACGGCCGAGAACATGCTGGTCAGGATGCCGATGCAGTGCACCACGGCAAAGCCGCGCACCGGGCCGGAGCCGAAAGCCAGCAGCGCCAGGCCCGCGATCAGCGTGGTCACGTTCGAGTCCAGGATGGTGGCCCAGGCGCGTTCATAACCCGCGTGGATGGCCGCCTGCGGCGAGACCCCGTCGCGCAGCTCCTCGCGGATGCGTTCGTTGATCAGCACGTTGGAGTCGATGGCTACCCCCAGTGCCAGCGCCATGGCGGCAATGCCGGGCAAGGTCAGCGTGGCCTGCAGCATGGACAGGATGGCCAGCAGCAGCAGCACGTTTACGGCCAGTGCCACGGTAGAGAACACGCCGAACAGTGCGTAGTAGATGCACATGAAGACGGCAATCGCCACCATGCCCCAGACCACGCTGTGGATGCCGCGCTCGATGTTGTCGGCGCCCAGGCTGGGGCCGATGGTGTATTCCTCGATGATTTCCATGGGCGCAGCCAGCGAACCGGCGCGCAGCAGCAGCGCGGTGTCATTGGCCTCGGCCGTGGTCATGCGGCCGGAGATCTGCACGCGGCCACCGCCGATTTCGCTGCGGATCACGGGGGCCGTGACCACTTCGCCCTTGCCCTTTTCGAACAGCACGATGGCCATGCGCTTGCCGATGTTCTCGCGCGTGATGTCCTTGAAGATGCGCGAGCCCTTGGCGTCCAGCGTGAGGTTCACCGTGGGTTCCTGCGTCTGGCCGTCAAAGCCGGGCTGGGCGTCGGTCAGGTTCTCGCCGGTCAGGATGACCTGCTTCTTCACGATCACGGGCTGGCCGCTGCGTTCCAGATAGCGCTCGGAGCCAAACGGCACCGGGCCGCGGCCGGTTTCTGCAGCACGGGCTTCGGTGCCCTCGTCCACCAGGCGCACTTCCAGCGTGGCGGTGCGGCCCAGAATGTCCTTGGCCTTGGCAGTGTCCTGCACGCCGGGCAGCTGCACCACGATGCGGTCCAGGCCCTGCTGCTGGATCACCGGCTCGGCCACGCCCAGTTCGTTGATCCGGTTGTGCAGCGTGACGATGTTCTGCTTGAGGGCCTGCTCCTGCACGCGGCGTGTGGCCTCGGGCTTGATGGAGGCGCGCAGCTTGAATTCGGTGCCTTCGGGCGTGCTGGTGACCTGCAGGTCGGTGAACTGGTCGGCAATCAGGTTGCGGGTGGCTGTGAGCGTGGCTTCGTCGCGCACCTTGATGTCGATGTTCTGGCCTTCGCGGCTGATGCCACCGTGGCGGATGCTCTTGTCGCGCAGCGCGGTGCGGATGTCACCGGCATACGACTCGGCCTTCTTGGTCAGCGCGGCCTGCATGTCCACCTGCAGCATGAAGTGCACACCGCCACGCAGGTCCAGGCCCAGGTACATGGGGTTGGCGTGCAGGGCCTTGAGCCACAGCGGCGAGCGCGACACCAGGTTCAGCGCCACGATGTACGAGGCGTCGTTGGCATCGGGCACCAGGGCCTTCTGGATGGCGTCCTTGGCCTTGAGCTGGGTGTCGGGCGTGTCAAAGCGCGCACGCACCGAGTTGCCTTCCAGCGCCACAAAGTCGGGCGTGACGCCAGCGGCCTTGAGGGCCTCTTCCACCCGCTGCTGCACGGCGGTGTCCACCTTGACGGTGGCTTTGGCCGATGACACCTGTACGGCAGGGGCTTCGCCAAAGAAATTGGGCAGGGTGTACAAGGCCCCCACCAGCAGCACGATCACCAGGATCGCGTACTTCCAGACCGGATAACGGTTCATGTTTACGCCTTTTCCACGCCCTGCCAGCCGATGCCGTGCAAGGGCCGCCCCGCTGCGCTGGCCCCGCCGTCACCCGGTCTGCACGCAGCGCGAGCGACGGGAGGCGGTGTGCAGCGCCCGCAGGGGCTGTTCATTGATTACTTGACGGAGCCCTTGGGCAGGACCTGCACCACGGCGCTGCGCTGGATCTGCACTTCCACGTTGCTGGCGATCTCGATGTGCAGGAAGCCCTCGGACAGGCGAGTCACCTTGCCCAGAATGCCCCCGGCGGTGGCCACTTCATCGCCCTTGGCGATGGCGTCGATCATGGCGCGGTGTTCCTTCTGGCGCTTCATCTGGGGGCGGATCATGACGAAGTACAGCACCACAAACATGAGCACCAGGGGCAGCATGCCCGTGAGCGTGGACATCATGTCACCGCCACCAGCGGCTGCGGCAGGTGCGGTTTGGGCAAAAGCGGAAGAAATAAACACGGACTGGACTCCACAACGGATGGTCAAAATACACAAAAACCGCCAACGGCCAGCGCCAAAGCGCCCGCCAGGGCGGAACAGGACATTGTATGCGGCGCCCTGCCCGCGCCCCAAGGGGTAAGACCCAGGCCTGCGGCGGGTGTTTGCCCAGGCACACAGGTGCGGCAGACAGGGGGCGAAAAATCCATCAAAAATCGGCTTCTGCGCACATTTGATGAGCGCAGGTAGCTATGTTTTTGATAGTAAAAAGCCCGCGCAAGCGCGGGCTTTCTCCTTCAAGGTGCTGCTGGTTCGCAGAACTTCAAGCCGCCTGGCGCTGGCCGGTCGCCGCCTTGCCGCTGCGCCACTGGGCCATCAGGCCGTCCCACTTGGGACGCGCCGCTTTCAGGTGGCGCTCCTTCACATGGCCGTAGCCGCGGATCTCTTCGGGGATGCGCGCGATCTCCACGGCCAGGGCCAGGTTGTCGGTGTTCAGGCGGGCCAGCAGCTCGTCGATGCAGGCGCGGTACTCGACGATCAGCGCGCGCTCCATGCGGCGCTCCTCGGTCTTGCCGAAGATGTCCAGTGCCGTGCCGCGCAGGCCCTTCATCTTGGCCAGTAGGCCGAACGCGCTTCGCATCCAGGGGCCGAAGGGCTGCTTGACCAGCTCACCCTTGTCGTTCTTCTTGGCGGTCAGGGGTGGCGCGAGGTGGTGCACCAGCTTGTAGTCGCCTTCGAACATGTTGGCGATCTTGTCGGTGAAGGCCTGGTCGGTGTGCAGGCGCGCCACCTCGTACTCGTCCTTGTAGGCCATGAGCTTGAACAGGTAGCGGGCCACGGCCTCGGACAACTTCGTGCTGGTGCCCAGTTTCGCTTCCGCTGCCTTCACCTTTTCGACGAAGGCCTGGTACTCAGAGGCGTAGGCCGCGTTCTGGTAGCCGGTGAGGAACTCGACGCGCTTGGCCACCATCTCGGCCAGCGAAGGTTTCTTCACGAACTGGATCACCTGCGCCGCCTGGAACAAGGCCTGCACGGCCGCCAGGTCGTGCGCGCAGCGACGGCCCCATTCAAAGGCGGCCTTGTTGTTCTCGACCTGCACGCCGTTCAATTCCATGGCGCGCATCAGTGATGCGTGGGTGAGCGGCACGCGGCCCTTTTGCCAGGCGTAGCCCAGCATCAGCGGGTTGGTATAGATGCTGTCGCCCAGCAGCTGGGTGGCCACCTGTTCGGCATCGAAGCTGCCGACGCCACCCGCGCCCACGGCGGTGGCAATGGCTGCATCGCAGTTGCCGCCAGGGAACTGCCAGTCCGGGTTGTTCACAAACGCTGCCGTGGGCGTGCTGTGGGTGTTGAGCGCCACAAAGGTGCGGCCGGGCTGCATCACGGCCAGGGTGTACTTGTGCGCGGCCACGATGGCGTCGCAGCCGATCACCAGGTCGGCCTTGGCGGTATCGACCTTGGTGGTGTAGATGGCGTCGGGCCGGTTGGCGATCTGGATGTGGCTCCAGGTAGCGCCGCCCTTCTGGGCCAGCCCCCCGGCGTCCTGCGTGATCACGCCCTTGCCGTCCAGGTGCGCGGCCATGCCCAGCAGCGAGCCGATGGTGATCACGCCCGTGCCGCCCACGCCGCCGACCACGATGCCCCAGGCGCTTTCGGCCACGGGCAGCACGGGCTCGGGGATGTTGGGCAGCGACGAGAGGTCGCCCTTCTTCTCCTTCTTGGGCTTCTTGAGCTTGCCGCCTTCCACCGTCACAAAGCTCGGGCAGAAGCCGTTGACGCAGGAATAATCCTTGTTGCAGGTGCTCTGGTTGATGCGGCGCTTGCGGCCGAATTCGGTCTCCACCGGCTCCACGGAGAGGCAGTTGGACTTGGTCGAGCAGTCGCCGCAGCCCTCGCACACCAGCTCGTTGATGACCACGGTCTTGTCGGGCGTGGCCAGGGTGCCGCGCTTGCGGCGGCGGCGCTTTTCGGTGGCGCAGGTCTGGTCGTAGATGATGACCGTGCAGCCCTTGATCTCGCGGAACTGGCGCTGCAGCGTGTCGAGTTCGTCGCGGTGGTGCACCGTCACGCCCTCGGCCAGCGCCACGCCGTCGTACTTCTGCGGCTCATCGGTCACGATGATCAGCTTGGCCACGCCCTCGGACTTCAGGCTGTTCATGATCTGCAGCACCGAGTGGCCC
The DNA here is from genome assembly GCF_002245625.1 of Acidovorax kalamii. GTDB lineage: Bacteria > Pseudomonadota > Gammaproteobacteria > Burkholderiales > Burkholderiaceae_C > Acidovorax > Acidovorax kalamii. The sequence goes on along the minus strand of NZ_NOIG01000008.1, from coordinate 10,436 downwards.
TCGGGCCGCTCACCCACGGTCTGGCCGCCGGTCATCGCCACCGCATCGTTGTAGAGCACCTTGTAGGTGATGTTCACGCCCGCCGCGATGCTCTGGCGGATGGCCAGCAGGCCGCTGTGGAAGTAGGTGCCGTCGCCCAGGTTGGCAAAGATGTGCGCGTCGGTGGTGAAGGGCTGCTGGCCCACCCAGGTCACGCCCTCGCCGCCCATCTGCGTGAAGGTGCTGGTCTTGCGGTCCGGCATCCAGTTGACCATGTAGTGGCAGCCAATGCCGGCCACGGCGCGCGAGCCTTCGGGCACGCGGGTGCTGGTGTTGTGCGGGCAGCCGCTGCAGAACCAGGGCGTGCGGTCGCCGGTTTCCACTTTCAGCTCGGCCATGCCGCGCTCGGCGGCCTCAATCACGGCCAGGCGTGCGTCCATGCGGGCCACCACGTCGTCCGGCACGCCCAGCTTCTTCAGGCGCTTGGCGATGGCCTTGGCGATGATGGCCGGCGTGAGGTCGGCCTTGGCGCGCAGCAGCCAGTTCTGGCTGGGGTTGGGCATGCTCCACTCGCCGCCCGTCGCATCGCCCTCGGGCTCATCGAATTTGCCCAGCACATTGGGGCGCACATCGGGGCGCCAGTTGTACAGCTCTTCTTTCAGCTGGTATTCGATGACTTGGCGCTTTTCCTCGACCACCAGAATCTCTTGCAGGCCCTGCGCAAAGTCGCGGGTGATGGTGGCTTCGAGCGGCCACACCACATTGACCTTGTGCACGCGGATGCCCAGCTGGCGGCAGGTGTCGTCGTCCAGGCCCAGGTCCACCAGCGCCTGGCGCATGTCGTTGTAGGCCTTGCCGCTGGCGATGATGCCGAAGCGGTCCTGCGGGCCTTGCACCACGTTGTAGTTGAGCTTGTTGGCGCGGATGTACGCCAGGGCCGCGTACCACTTGTAGTCCATCAGGCGCGCTTCCTGCTCCAGCGGCGCGTCGGGCCAGCGGATATGCAGGCCGCCGGGCGGCATCACGAAGTCCTCGGGCAGGATGATCTTCACGCGGTCCGGATCGATGTTGATGCTGCTCGACGACTCCACCACCTCCTGAATGGTCTTCATGCCCGACCACACGCCCGAGAAGCGGCTCATGGCAAACGCGTGCAGGCCCATGTCCAGAATCTCTTGCACGCTGCTCGGGAAGAACACCGGCGTGCCGCAGGCCTTGAAGATGTGGTCGCTCTGGTGTGCGGCCGTGCTGCTCTTGCTGATGTGGTCGTCGCCCGCAATCGCGATCACGCCGCCGTGCTTGGCGGTGCCCGCCATGTTGGCGTGCTTGAACACGTCCGAGCAGCGGTCCACGCCCGGGCCCTTGCCGTACCAGATGCCGAACACGCCGTCGAACTTCTTGCTCTGCGGGTACAGGTCGAGCTGCTGCGTGCCCCACACGGCCGTGGCGCCCAGTTCTTCGTTCACACCGGGTTGGAAGACGATGTTGTTGGCCGCCAGGTGCTTCTTGGCCGCCCAGAGCGCCTGGTCATACGTGCCCAGCGGGGAGCCCCGGTAGCCGCTGATGAAACCCGCCGTGTTCAGCCCGGCCACGGCATCGCGCTGGCGCTGCAGCATGGGCAGGCGCACCAGGGCCTGCACCCCGCTCATGAAGGCCCGGCCGTGGTCCAGGGAATATTTGTCGTCGAGCGTGACGGTTTCCAGCGCCTTGCGGACGGATTCGGGCAACGGGGCATTCATGGCTATGTCTCCAATGGCTTCTTTGTGGGGCCGGGCCTTGTGGGCCGGTGGGGCAGGAGCCATCCGCCCGTTTAGGGCGGCGGCTCCAATGTGGAGGTAAGTGTATGTCTGCGCCGCTGATATGTCTTTGCTTTGTGTGCCGTGTTTAGGCTATTCTGAGAAAGGATCTTTCTCTTTTCCGCCATTTTGTGAACACTCTCGACAAATTCGATATCGCCATCCTCAACGAGCTGCAGGCTGACGCGCGCCTGACGAATGCCGAGCTGGCCCAGCGCGTGGGCCTGTCGGCCGCGCCCTGCTGGCGCCGCGTGCGGGCCCTGGAGGAGCAAGGCTTCATCAAGGGCTACCGCGCCGAGATCGACCGGCACAAGATTGGGCTGGGGGTGCTGGCCTTTGTGCGGCTCGATGCCGACCGCAGCACCGGCAACCTCACACGCAAGATGGAGGAAGCCATTCGCCAGATCCCCGAGGTCGTGTCCTGCCACTACATCAGCGGCACCGGCACCTTCGAACTGCAGGTGGTGGCGCGCGACCTGGACAGCTTTTCGCAGTTCGCGCGCGACGTGCTGCTGAACCTGCCCAATGTGAAAGACATGCACACCAGCTTCTCGCTGGGCGAGGTGAAGGCCAGTGGGGCGCTGCCACTCACGCACCTGGCGCGGGTTAAAGGATAATTGCTACTAATTTAATAGCTATTGTGGCTTGATGGACGGGCGCAGAGGCCAGTTTTGGCCTCAAATCCGGGCAGCACAAGCCCCTCCCGGGGCAAGGGGCGCGATGTGGCTGGGCGCCCTGCAGCAAGGTAACAAGGCGTTAGGGCATGGTTCCTGCGCAGGGTGTGCTGTATAAGCCTGCGGAACCACAGCGGGGCTGCCAAGCTGCCGCACGCAACCTCTCCGCCACGCGCCTGCAAGGCCCTGCACCTCGTGTCCCTGACCGGGGTGTTGGTTCGCAAGGCGGCTGCGCGAGCGGTTGCCGGTGGGTCTACCAATACGACGGCTCCTTTCGCGCAAAGCCCCAGGGCCTGCCGACCGGAGCCTAAAAAAGAGGGCGAGGGCGGCATGATCATCTGGGGCATTTTCTGGGGCGCGGTGCTGGGCTCGTGGTTCGGCGGCTACGGCGATTTCGGGCCGTTTGTGGGCGGCATTCTGGGCTTTTTCGCCGGGCTGTCGCTGCGCTGGGCGATCCGCTCGGCCATCCGCACCGAGCTGCAGGCGCACGCCACCAAGGCCACCGCCCAGCCCACGCGGGCACCGCAGGCGGCGGCGGTTGCCGAAGACCGGCCTGAGGCGGCGGCGCCCGTGCCGCAAGGGCCCGTGCCACACGCACCCCCTTCACCACCTACCCCCAGCGACAACCCCCGGGATGCGGACGACGCTTTCTGGACTGGCGAACTCACGTCCCAAGGCCTGCCGCGCGTCCCGTCGGTGGCCCCGGCGGCGGCCCCGGTAGCCGCCCGCATGGATGCGCCTGACGCGCCTGCTGCGCTCGCCGAGTCCCGGAAGACAACAACCCAGCCCGCCCAACCCAACCCCGTCGAGCTGGCCGTGCTTGCAGCCAAGAACTGGCTCCTGGGCGGCAACACCATCGTGCGTGTGGGCCTGGTGATTCTGTTCATCGGCCTGTCCTTCCTTGCGCGCTACGCCGCCTCGGCAGGGCTGTTGCCGGTGGAGTTCCGCCTGGCGGCGGTTGCAGCGGTGGGCATTGCGCTGCTGGGGGTGGGTTTCCGCAAGCGCACCGACAAACCCGGCTTTGCGCTGGCCCTGCAGGGCGGCGGCGTGGCGGTGATGTACCTCACCGTGTTTGCGGCCTTCCGGCTCTATGGGCTGCTGCCGCCGCTCTGGGCCTTCGGGCTGATGATCGCGGTCTGCGCGGCCAGCTGTGCGCTGGCGCTGCTGCAGGATTCGCGCGCGCTCGCGGTGGCGGCGTTCGCCGGCGGCTTCGCTGCGCCCATCCTGCTGTCCACAGGCCAGGGCAGCCACGTGGGCCTGTTCAGCTACTACACCCTGCTCAACCTGGCGATTCTCTTCATCGCCCACAAGCGCTCCTGGCGCGTGCTCAACGTGGTGGGTTTTGTCGCCACCTTCGGCGTGGCCACGGCCTGGGGGGCGCTCAAATATGTGCCCGATCACTACGCCAGCACGCAGCCCTTTCTCGCTGGCTTTGTGCTGATCTACTTGTTCACAGCCATCCTCTATGCGCGCAACACGCCCACGAAGCTGGGCAAGACGGTGGACAGCATGCTGGTCTTCGGCACGCCGCTGGTGGGCTTTGGGCTGCAGGCCGGGCTGGTGCAGCCGTTTGAGCTGGGCGCGGCCTTCTCGGCACTCGCCTTTGCGGCGGTCTACCTGCTGACCGCGACCATGCTGGCGCGCCGCGCGCAAGCCAGCTGGCGCCTGCTCACCGAATGTTTCATTGCCATCGGCGTGGGTTTTGCCACGCTGGCCGTGCCGCTGGCGCTGGATGCGCAGTGGACCTCGGCGGTGTGGGCGCTCGAAGGCGCGGGCGCCTTCTGGGTCGGCATGCGCCAGGCGCGCTGGATGCCGCGTGCCTTTGGCCTGGTGCTGCAGGTCGTGGCCATGCTGGCGTTCATGGGTGGCGTGGACGGTGGTGGCCTGCAGGTCTCGCCCCTGCCGCTGGCCAACCCGGCCTTCCTGGGCGCGATGCTGATTGCGTTGCCCGCGCTGCTGCTGGCCTGGTGGCTGCGCCAGCCGCTGCCCCACAGCGGTTCGGCCTGGGCCCAGGGCTATGCCCGGGTGGAGGTGCTGCTGCCCAACCCGGCCTACCTCTACGGCTTTGTCTTCTGGTGCCTGGCCTGGTGGCTGGAGATCACGCGCAGCGTGCCAGCCACCGAGGCGAATCAGTGGCCCGTCCCGGTGTTCTCGGGCCGCGTTGCCGAACTGCTGGGCATGCTGGCCGTGGTGCTCAGCGCCGCGCTGTCGATGGTGCTCGGCCTGCGCACGCGCTGGGCCGTGGCCACCTGGCCTGCGCGCGCCACCATCGGCGTGCTGGCGCTGGGTTTTGTCGCGCAGGTGGTGGACGGCCACCGCGTGCTGACTACGCCCGCCTGGGCCGTGTGGCCCATCGTGCTGGCGCTGCATGGGTGGATGCTGTGGCAGACCGATCGCTGGCAGGCGGCGGGCGCTGAGGGCCCGTCCGCCCACAGCGCGCCGCGCTTCGGTTGGTTCCACGCCGCCACGGCCTGGCTGGTGACCTTGCTGCTGGCCGACTGCCTCTGGTCCGGCATTGGCAAGGCCGAGCTGTGGCGCACCTCGTGGGCCGGTGTGGTCCTGCTGGTCAGCGCGATTGCGGTGCTGATGCTGCTCGCGCTCTGGGCGGGCCGTGGCAACCAGCCTGCGGCACGCGCGGCGCTGCCCTGGCCGTTGAACCCCCATGCCGAGGCCTACTACTGGTTGGCGGCTCTGCCTCTTGCGGTGCTGGTGTTCGGGGGCGCGCTGCTGGCCGCCGTGCATTCGTCCGGACACACGGCGCCGCTGCCTTACATCCCTTTGCTTAACCCCACCGACCTCACGCTCGCGCTCGCGCTGGGCGGTCTGGTGTTCTGGCGGCGGGTGCTGCTCGCAGCGCTGCCGCCCCCGGTCCGCTCGGGCGGGGTCACCGGGCGCCATGCGCTGGTGGCCTTGGCGCTGCTCGCGTTCATCGTGATCAACACCGTGTGGCTGCGGGTAGCCCACCACTTCTTTGGCGTGCGCTGGGATGCCTCGGCGCTGTTCAACAGCTTTGTGGTGCAGACCGGCTACGCCATCCTGTGGACGCTGCTGGCACTTACCATGATGGTGCTGGCGCACCGCCGTGCGCAGCGGCCGTTGTGGCTGGTGGGCGCGTGCCTGCTGGGCGTGGTGGTGGTCAAGCTGCTGCTGATCGATCTGTCCAACGCGGGGGGGGCCGAACGCATCATTGCCTTTATCGCCGTGGGCGTGCTCATGCTGGTGGTGGGCTACTTTGCGCCTTTACCGCCCAAGTTAACTCCCAAGTTGCCACCCAAGGCAGCCGCCCCTGCGGAGCCTGCCGCGCCACCGCTGGCGCCGTCGCAACCAGAGACACTGCCATGAAGAAGCCTGTCGCCCTGAACCTGCCCCTAGTGCTGGCCGCAGCCGCCCTATCCCTGTGCGCCGGTGTGGCCCAGGCGGCGGCCGATGCCAACAGCCCTGCGGCCTACGCCATCCGCATCCCCGTCACGCTCGCGGCCGATGCGCCGCTGCAGCGCGTGATGCTGCCCGCCGAGGTGCTGGTGCGCCTGCAAAGCCCGGGCTATGCCGATGTGCGCCTCTTCAACGGCGCGGGCCAGCCCGTGCCGATGGCCCTGGCCGGTGTGGCGGCGGCCAGCGCGCCCGAGGAATCGGTGACCCTACCCGCGTATCCCATCCTGGGCGCCGCCAGCACGGGCACGGCCGGGCTGGAGGGGCTGTCGCTGCGCATCGAGGAGCGCCAGGGCCAGCGTGTGGTGCAGATCGACACGGCCGCCACGACCACCACGGCAGGCCCTGCCACCCCGCAAGCCGTGCGCGGCGCGCTGCTCGACGCGCGCAATGTGCAGCTGCCCGTGGCCCGCATAGCCCTGGACGCCGATCTGCCTGCGGGCCAGCCCGTGACGTTCCGGGTGCAGGCCAGCAAGGACCTCAAACATTGGCAGCCGCTGACCGAGACCGTGCTCTACCGTGCCGACGCTGCAGCGGCACCCACGGTGTCCACTGCGCCAGGCCGCCTGGGAAACGAGCAGATCGACCTGCAGCGCGCCGATCTGAAGGGCCACTACCTGCGCGTGACCTGGGGCGACGCTGCAGTCACCCTGCGTGGCGCCGCGCTGGCCACCGCGCGCAGCACGGGCCCGCGCGAGCGCGTCAGCGCCAGCATGGCCGCGCCCGCCCTGGCCAACCCGCGCGAGCTGGTGTTTGCGCTGCCGTTTGCCACGCCGGTCGCCGCGCTCGCCATCACGCCGCCCGGCAGCAATGTGCTGATTCCGGTGCGCGTGCTGGGCCGCAACCACCGCGAGCAGCCCTGGTCGCCACTGGCCAGTGCCGTGGTCTACAAGATGGCAACCGGCGGCAAGGAGCAGGCCAGCGGGCCCGTGGAGCTGGGCGGCGCCTCGGTGCGCGAGATCAAGATCGAAGCCGACCCCAAGACCCCCGGTTTTGCTGCCGCGCCCGCTTTGGCGCTGCAGTTCGAGCCCGCGCAGCTGGTGTTCCTGGCCAGCGGACAGGGGCCCTTCACGCTGGCGGCCGGGCTGCCCGGGGCCACGGCGGCGGCCAGCGCCTTCCTGCCCCTGGCCAGCCTGGTGCCGGGCTACCAGCCCGCGAAGGAGAACCAGCTGCCCGTGGCGCTGGCCGATGTGGCCCGGGCCGACATCACCGGCGGCCAGCCCGCAGACGGCGCGATGGTGCCCGCTGCGGCGGCCAGCGGCGGTATCTCCACGCGCAGCGCCGTGCTGTGGGGCGTGCTGCTGGCGGGCGTGGCGGCACTCGGACTCATGGCCTGGCTGCTGCTGCGGCAAACCAAACAGGCGGGCCACCAGGCCCCGGCTGCGCCGACCGATGCGGCGTGACGAGACGTGAAAAGGCGCGATGTTTGGCGCAGGCCCGCAGTGGGCTATTGGGCGCTGGGCCACCACGGCCGCGCCAACCGTCGCACAATGCGCAGACATGCCGCCATTGCCGTCCCACGAAAGCACGCGCAGCGTTGCGCCCCCGCCCTCCCCTGATGCCCCGGACCTGAGCCCGGGCGCCCCGCCGCAAAGCGATGCGGCTGCAGACCGTGCCGCGCGTGCGGATCTGGCGCATGGCACCGAAGAGTCCGTTGCCGCCCAGTTGGGGGACAGCGCGGCGCTGAACCAGGCGGCTTCGCTCTCACCGTTTGCTCCCTTGTCGGTGCCCGTGTTCCGCATGCTCTGGCTCACCTGGGTGGCGGCCAACACCTGCATGTGGATGAACGACGTGGCGGCCGCCTGGCTCATGACCACGCTCACCACCTCGCCCGTGCTGGTGGCGCTGGTGCAGACCGCTTCCACGCTGCCGGTGTTCCTGCTGGGCCTGCCCAGCGGCGCGCTGGCCGACATCCTGGACCGGCGCCGCTACTTCATCGCCACGCAGTTCTGGGTGGCGGCCGTGGCGCTGGTGCTGTGTGTGGCCATCCTGGCCGGGGGCATGACGGCGCCGCTGCTGCTGGCGCTGACCTTTGCCAACGGCATTGGCCTGGCCATGCGCTGGCCGGTGTTTGCGGCCATCGTGCCCGAGCTGGTCAGCCGCCCGCAGCTGCCCGCCGCGCTGGCACTCAACGGGGTGGCCATGAACGCCTCGCGCATCATCGGCCCTCTGCTGGCGGGCGCCATCATCGCCAGCGCGGGCAGTGCCTGGGTGTTTGTGCTCAACGCCGTGCTGTCCCTCATTTCCGGCTTCACCATCATGCGCTGGAAGCGGGTGCACACGCCCAGCCCGCTGGGGCGCGAAAAGCTGACCAGCGCCATGCGCGTGGGCCTGCAGTTTGTGCGCCAGTCGCCGCGCATGCGGGCCGTGCTGTGGCGCATCTCCATCTTCTTTCTGCACGCCACCGCGCTGCTGGCCCTGCTGCCGCTGCTCGCCAAGGGGCTCGAAGGCGGCGGCGCGGGCACCTTCACGCTGCTGCTGGCCAGCATGGGCGCGGGCGCCATCACGGCGGCCATGTTCCTGCCGCGCCTGCGCCAGGCCATGGCGCGCGATGTGCTGGTGATCCGCGGCACGGCGCTGCAGGCCGCCGCCACGGGCGTGATGGCCGTGGCGCCCAATGTGTACGTGGCCGTGCCCGCGATGTTCGTGGCGGGCATGGCGTGGATCACCACGGCCAACTCGCTCAGCGTGTCGGCCCAGCTCGCGCTGCCCAACTGGGTGCGCGCGCGCGGCATGTCCATCTACCAGATGTCCATCATGGGCGCCACCGCGCTGGGCGCCGCCGTGTGGGGCCAGGTGGCCACGGTCACCGATGTGCATGTGAGCCTGGGCATTGCCGCCGCCACCGGCGTGGTGGCCATGCTGCTGGTGCAGCGCCTGGTGGCCGACCGCAGCATGGAGGAGGACCTGAGCCCCTCACGCGCCTTCAAGGCCCCGGTGGCCGACACACCGCCCGGATCGGGGCACCTGGTGGTCACCATCGAATACTTCATCGACCCCGCCCGCGCCGCCGAATTCCGCGCCGTGATGCAGGAAAGCCGCCGCAGCCGTCTGCGCCAGGGCGCCCTGGGCTGGCAGCTGCTGCACGACATCAGCCAGCCCGCGCGGTATGTGGAGCGCATCGAGGATGAGTCGTGGACCGAGCACCTGCGGCGGTTTGACCGCGTGACGGCCTCGGACGTGGCGCTGCGCGACCGCAAGCTGGCCTTCCATGTGGGCGATGCGCCGCCGCGCGTGACGCGGTGGACGGTGGAATAGGCGCCTGCCTGTAGGGGGCCTCCCCGGCTTCGCCTACCATGGCGGCCTTCCCAGCCTGACCGCGTGCCCTTGGCGGGCCCGCCCCTTCCGCATGCCGAGCTATCTGCGTTCTGTCCTCTGGACCCTGGCCCTCGGGGCCCCTGCCATCCATGCCGCCGCCCCCGATCCCGCCCTGCTTGGCTGCTGGCGCGCCACCAAGATCGTGCTGCACACGCCGGATGGCGAGAAGGCTGAAGACAGCTCGGGCCGCTGCACGCTGCAGTTCAAGGACGACCAGTTCGACTCCGTCTGCAAGACCACCAGCGGTGTGTCCACCACCACCTACCGCTACCAGGTGGTGCGGCCCCAGGTGTATGCGGCCACCATGGCCAGCAGCAGTTTTCGCACCGAGATGGTGGGCTCGACGCGTGAATACGAATACCGCCTCGACGGCGACCGGCTGCGCACCGTGACCGTGCCCCCGGCCATGGCGTTTGCGGCGGCGGCTGCGGCCCCCCGCGTGGAGACTGAGGCGGCCCGGGTGGCCTGCCCGTAAAGGCAGTGGATAACTCCTGTTTTGATAGCTAACAAGGCAATACCAACAGGCGTTAGTGGCCAAAAAGGCCATTAGTCAAACCACCGGTGGGCTTGCGGGGGCGGCGCCAGCCCCCTCTGCCGCACAACTGCGTTGAAGGATCCCCATCAGCACCGTGCGCAACAGCGGCGTCAGGGCCTCAGCGTTTGGGCCGTCCTGCAGCGCGGCAGCCAGCGCCGCGCCATGGGCGGCCACCGTGCCGGTGACCTCGGCGTGCCAGCGCGCGGCCCTGGGGGCAGCATCGCCCGGCGGCATGCGCTGCTGGTGGGCGATGGCAAGGTAGTGGCTGCAGGCCGCTTCGGCGGCGTGTTGCAGCAGGTCCTGCCGCCCTTCGTCTTTCTTCTGCAGCGATCGCACCACCCAGGCCGTGGTGCCGCCCAGCAGCGCGCCCAGGGCTGTGCCTGCGCCCAGGGTCAGGCCGCCCGTGCCCAGGTCGATCAGTGCGCCCGCCTTGGCCCCGGCGGCAGCGCCCGCTGCGGCCCCGGCTGAGGTGCCCAGGGCCAGGGCTGTGCCGTCGATGCGGCGCGGCGCGGGCAGCGGTGGGGCCAACTGCGCCGACGGCATGGCAGGCGCGGCGGGCTCGCCATGCAGGGCGCGCAGCGTGGCGTCCAGCGCGCGCACCTGGTCTGCGTACTGCGCAGCGGCGGCATCTGGCGGCAGGCGGGTGAGTGCGGCGCAGGCGCGCAGGTGCTGCGCCAGCGCCTGCAGGGCCTGGCCAAAACGCAG
>NZ_NOIG01000007.1 GCF_002245625.1 Acidovorax kalamii | reverse complement strand
ACGACCCGCCCGCGCTGGCCCTGCGCGGCATCGCCATGGCCCAGCTGGGCGAACACCCGCGCGCCCGCGAACTGCTGCGCCGCGCCGCCCGCGCGTTTGGCGCCCACGAGCCCGTGGCCCGCGCCCGCTGTGTGGTGGCCGAGGCCGAGGTGGCCCTGGCCCAGCGCGACCTGGGCGGCGATGGCAGCAAGGGCCCCGCAGCCCTGCTGGCAGCGGCCCACACGCTGCAGGCCCACGGCGACACCACCAACGCGCTGCAGGCCCGGCTGGTGGCGGCGCGCAGGCTGGTGCTGCTGGGGCGCCTGGCAGAGGCATCCGACATGCTGGCAGCCCACCCGGCCGACGGTGTGCCCCTGCCCACTCACCTGCCCGCCCCGCTGGCCGCCGTGGCCGGACTCACCCGCGCAGAACTGGCGCTGCGCGCCCTGCACATCGACGCCGCCCACGCCGCCCTGCAACATGCCGAGCGGGCCGCACAACATGCCGGTGTGCCCGCCCTGCAGGCCGAGGTGGCCCACGCGCGTGCGCTGCTGGCCCAGCCCGCTGCGCGCCTGCTGGCACCGGGCAGCGAACAGGCACTGCGGCTGCAGGACGTGGCCGCGTTGCGCGCATCCAGCCATACGCTGGTGGTCGATGCCTGCCGCCACGCGGTGCTTGCGGGTGGCGTGGCGCTGCCCCTGGCGCGCCGCCCCGTGCTGTTTGCGCTGGTGCGCGCGCTGGCCCAGGCCTGGCCCGACGATGTGGACCGCGAGGCGCTGATTGCGAGCGTGTTCCGCACCCGCCACCCCGACGAGACGCACCGCGCCCGGCTGCGCGTGGAGATGGGCCGCCTGCGCAAACTCATCGCGCCGCTGGCGGGCGTGGAGGCCACGGCGCGCGGCTTTGTGCTGCGGCCTTTGGCGGGCCGCACCGTGGCCGTGCTCGCCCCCCCGGTGGATGGCGATCAGGGCGCGCTGCTGGCGCTGCTGGCCGACGGTGCGGCCTGGTCCACATCGGCCCTGGCACTGGCCCTGGGCGACAGCCAGCGCACCGTGCAGCGCGCGCTGGCCGAGCTGGAGGCCAGCAGCCAGGTGCGCGCCATCGGCCAGGCCCGCGCCCGCCGCTGGGTGGCCGCGCCGCTGGTGGGATTCACGACGATCTTGTTACTCCCCACCACACAGCCAAATCCCTAAAGTGGCCACACCGCCCACCGCACCACCCCATCAGCGTGCACCGGGCACCCCCCGCAAGGAGCCATCGACATGACCGACACCACGCTTGCAACATCCACCCACGACACCGCCTGCGGCAGCCAGTTGGGCGACACGCCCCCATCGCACCTGCAGCTGCCCATTGCCTCGCGCCGCCCCGCCGAGGTCGTGCGCGAGTACGGCCCCTTCCACGGAGCCAGCACCATCCACGGCGTGACACACGACGGCCAGCGCGTGTGGGCCGCCACGGGCGAGCAACTGGTGGGCTTTGACCCGGCCAGCGGCGCCACCACCCGCACGCTGAACGTGTTGTGTGACGCGGGCACGGCGTTTGATGGCACGCACCTCTACCAGATCGCCGAGTCGCGCATCGACAAGATCGACCCGGCCACGGGCCAGGTACTGGCCACCATCCCCGCGCCGGGCGGCGGCAATGACTCGGGCCTGACCTGGGCCGAAGGCAGCCTGTGGGTGGGGCAGTACCGTGACCGCAAGATCCACCAGATCGACCCCGCCACGGGCGCGATCCGCCGCACCATCGAATCCAACCGCTTCGTCACCGGCGTGACCTGGGTGGATGGCGAGCTGTGGCACGGCACCTGGGAGGGCGAAGAAAGCAGCCTGCGCCACATAGACCCCACCAGCGGCGCCGTGCTGCAGCAGCTGGACATGCCCGCAGGCGTGGGCGTGAGCGGGCTTGAGTCCGACGGGGCAGGCCTCTTCTACTGCGGTGGCGGTGGCAGCGGCAAGGTGCGCGCCGTGCGGCGGCCCGGCGCCCAAGGCCAGAGCGCCTGAACCCGCATCACTTGGGCGGGCGGTGCAGCGCGCAGAGCTTGTTGCCGTCCGGGTCGCGCACATAGGCCAGGTAGAGCCGACCGCCCGGGCCTTCGCGCCAGCCCGGCGGGTCTTCGCAGGTGGTGCCGCCATGCGCCACCCCGGCGGCGTGGAAGGCATCGGCTTGCTCGGGCGACTGCATCGCAAACCCGATGGTGCCGCCATTGGCAAACGTGGCGGGCTCGCCGTTGATGGGCGTGGTGATGCCAAAGGTGCCGTGCGGGCCCCGGTAGAAATAGCGGTTCTTGTTGGCCACACCGGGCGGCACACCCAGCGTGCCGAGCAGTGCGTCGTAGAACACCTTCGACACCTCCAGGTCGTTCACGCCGACCATCACATGACTGAACATCGTGTTGTCTCCATAGGGCCCCGGGGGGCAGTTGATAAACGCTGAGAAGCAGGAGCATGTTACTTGCTGGTAGCAGCGGGACTACGCCGCCCCGGGGTGCGCGGCATTCTCCAAAACCCTGCGACTGTCTCGCCCCGGTTTTTCAAGCCAAAATGGCCGTCTGCGCGCGACCATCAAGCGCCAAAAGCTATGAAATGCATAGCAAATACCCCCCCAACCACAGCGCCCAACGCCTCGCCCCACATGCCCACCCCGCCCCACGCCTGCCCCGTCCCCCTCGACAAGGCCTACCGCCTACTCAACCACGGCCCCACCGTGCTGGTGTCGGCCGCCCACGCGGGCCAGCACAACGTGATGGCGGCATCCTGGGCCTGCGCGCTGGACTTTGCGCCGCCCAAGGTCACGGTGGTGCTCGACAAGGCCACACGCACCCGCGAGCTGGTGGAGGCCAGCGGCCAGTTCGCTCTGCAGCTGCCCACCGTGCCCCTGGCCGCCCTCACCGTCGCCCTGGGCACCGACAGCGCCAAGACCCAGCCCGACAAGCTCCAGCGCCATGGCGTGGAACTGTTCAGCGCCCCTGGCCACCCCGCGCACACCACGCCCCCGCTGGTGCAAGGCTGCGCCGCCTGGCTCCTGTGCCGCGTGCTGCCCGAGCCCCACAACCAGCAGGCCTACGACCTGTTCATTGGCGAAGTCGTGGCCGCCTGGGCGGATGAGCGCGTGTTCCGCCAAGGGCACTGGGAGTTCGACACTGCGCCGGAGGAGCTGCGCACGCTGCACTATGTGGCGGGGGGGCAGTTTTATGCGACGGGGGCGTCGGTGCGGGTCCGCTGAGCCCCACCGCCGCTCCCGCAGCCCTCACAGCCCGCCCGACGACTGCGACTGCAGCTCCCGAATGCGCAGGCCGCCGGGGGTGCGGGCCAGCACCATCGCGTCTTCGCTGGTCACCGTCATGCTGGGCAGGCCGCCTGCCTGCACCGTGGTGCGCTGGGTGTACTGCAGCCGGGCGGTGGTCCACGGAAAGCCGCCGCGTGTGATGCGCACGTTGTCGAACTCGGTCTGTGTGGTGGCCTGCAGCACCGTCAACGCGGCGGCCGATTGCTTGAGGTAGCCACACATCTCTGCCTTGCCGCCCTCGACCTCCCAGCGCCCGCGCTGGCCCTTGGCGGTCAGCTCGACCTTGAGGTCGTCGGCGTAGTCGTCACAGGCCACGCTGTCGCCCTGCATGCTGCGCGCGGCGTGCTGTGTCATCCAGCCCATCACGCGTGGTTCGGAAAACGTCAAACGGCCATGCGCATAAAAGCCACCCAGCAACACCAGGGCGATCAGTACCAGTCGGATCATGAGAGCAAGGGCGCATCAAAGCGCCGCAGAAAAGTAAAGCTGGGCATGCTACCCACCGGGGCCGGCTGAATCCGGGGCATCGGCCCCGCGCCACAGAAAAAAGCGGGAGCCTGCAGCGCACAAGCAACAGTGCGCCGTGGTCGGTGGGCTGCGGGCACGCCAACCAGCAAGGCACATCAGGGCGTCACACCGCCTGCAGGTACCGCCCCGCCAATTCCTTCTGCGCTGCGGCATCCACGCCCAGCACGTCCACCAGATACGCCTGCAGCCCGCCAAAGTCGTTGTCCACCATGTGCAGGGCGGCGTCCAGAAACTCCTCCTGCACGCGCCACAGCACGGCCAGCACTTCTTCGGGGGCGTGGCTGCCCATGCCGGGCGGGCGTTGGTAGAGCGCGTTGGTGAGCAGGTAGTCGTGCATGACCACGTCGCGCGGCACGCCCAGCGTGAGCAGGATGAGGGCGGCGGCAAAGCCGGTGCGGTCTTTGCCAGCGGTGCAGTGGAACACCATGGGCGCGTCGCTGGCCCGAGCAATGTGCACACCTCGGCAATCAGTTGCACGGCTAGTGTGCTCATCGCTGAGATCGCGGCTTCTTCCACCTCAAGGTAGCCTTCGTATTCGGCGAGGTTACGCTTTTGCCGGACGGCGTCCAGTACTCCCCAGCGCGTGAGCCGGCAGTTCAATGTGTGAGCCAGACGCTGGAACACGGTGAACCGGTTCCGCTGCGGTAGCTGTGCCAGCGCAATGCGGCCAAAGCTGCGGCGTGGGCAGCAATGTAGGCACTGGTAAAGCAGCCTTCTTGTAATACACGGGCGAGCTGCACTTCTGCATTGTTGCGGGGCCCCGGCCTTAAGCTGGCCGGTCCGCACCACGTTATCCAGTGCAGCCGTCCGATTCTCCGATCAATGGTGTTCCAGTCGTCTGCACTGAATGCTGTATGCCTATTTGGATGGCATTCGTCTAGCTATTACCTGACCCGCGCTTCTTCAATATATTCCTCGCAGCGATAAGGATCGTGAATTCCATATCGAATACTACAATACGCCAGGAATTGATCTTTTCGCGTGTTGTCAAGTGAATCAAACGAATCACGATCGAGTGTATATTGCGCAGGGTTCCTAAAAAGAACTTGGAACGTTGGATCTGTCTTTATAAAAGGATTCCATCCACTCCCCACCTCATGGTCCCCAACGTATCGATCAAACCCAACAAAAAGCCATGCAACCAGAAACAAAGAAAGTCCACCGACAAAAAAGGCGATTTTTTTTGTCATATCAAGGCTTAATAAAACCAAACTTTGTACGCAGTTGCTCCGCAATGATCATTCCGTAAATTCCCGGGCATGCCCTGCTACTGCCCGCAGCTTGCGCAAATTCCCGATGCCCTCCAAGACGCTTAATAGGGAAAAATTCGGTCAGAGTTCCAACTAATTTTTCCGCTTTGGACATTTGCAGCTCAGATGGCTCATCGTGATTAACCGCCAGTTGATCCTTTTGCACTCCCAAGAACTCAGACACCCCGGCTCGTACTCCCCTGTTACGCGTGACGTTTGCGACACCAGGACCGTAGCGGGATGCTTCACCTCGAACGCTCAAGTCAGCCAAGAAAACCACTCCGATGACGCCCGTGTTTCCTCTTTCAATGTGCGCGCCCTTATGGCGAATATCGAGCGCTTCATAAACCACCCCTCGACAATCGATAGCGTAGTGATAGCTAATTTGTCCGAAGCTACTGATATCGATCTTCTCGGCTTGCTTAAGGGCATCAACACCGCTTGCACCACATGAAAACGAATTACCCGCATGATGAATGGCGATGGACTGGTAGCTCCAGTCATTCTGGGGAATCTTGGCAGGATTCAAAGCCTGCCACGTTTTGCGCTCAACAATATTTACTCGATCAATAATTACTTGTCTTATTTTTTCTTGATCGGCAACAACGCATGCTGCGGTGGGATTGAGAATTCTTATAATATCTTGATCAAGGGCCCTATGCGTCGAACCGTTGGGGAGAATGATAGAGTCTGCAGGTGTTATGCCAAGCATTCTTTGAAAAACATAGATCGCTTGGAGTGTTTCAGGGGAAATCCGACCATCCTCTTTAATGGGCTGATAGCCGATCTTGCAGTTCATATGGCGATTGAGAGCTCGCTGAACCGCTTGTACCTCATGAGGGTTATTTCCAACGGTTTTCCCAATTGGCGAAGTAATTTTAATTTCGGCCATTATTAGAATTTTTATTAAAAGGCACTCTCTCTCAGAGAGTCGTAGTACGGCTCACTCCTGCCTACCAGGCTGCTGAAATACTGGTTTGCTGATGCCAACCGCAAAAGTTCGACCTCATAAAACGGCCTGAGGCGATCTTTCTGAGGCACCCAAGGGGCAAGCGACCATCGGGAACGCCGTTTTTGGTGTTGCCAGGAGGCATTTCAGCAGCCTGCTACCCCGCTGGCCCGCCGCGGCAGCTCCATCGTTTAAGCACCGGTGGCGCGCTGTTCATGTCGTGCTCGGCAACACAAGACGTAATGTTTTTTTCGAGCGGCTTGGTAACGGTGGCCGATGTCCCTGCGTACTCACAAGCCACCCAGTAAACGCGGTCGGTCGGAGCGAGCAGCCATCGCGAGGTGAGCGTCTTGCCTTTGCGCTGCTGGCTGCCAGGCGCCAGTTGGGCCATCTCTTCTGGTGGCCCCGCGTAGAAGGCAATGTTGGCAAGAGGATGTGTGTCGTTGCTGCCGCGGGTTTTCCATCCTGAAGCAAGGGCGGGGGTTGGCGTCTGCTGGACCTGGATTGATGGCGGGCAAGCGATTGCCATGGGCGTCGCTGCGGTACCTGAGGCCTCTTGCGCAATGGCGACGCCGTTCGCGCCCAAAACAGTCAGTAAAAGACTCAGGCCAAATTTATGCGTCATACCGATTACTCCACCACCGAAAAGGCGTCGCCATTGTTGCTGGGGTCCACGTACTTCCCTGTCTTGTCCTTGCCGAGAAACATCAAACGACGCAAGCGGATCGTGCCGCTGCCGGACCATTGATCGACGACCGTGATTCCCGATGCATCCTGGGACACATACAACGCCGCATGGTTGCCAGTGCCTTGGTTTGGGTACTTTCCATTGACGAAGGTTGCGATGGCGGTGCCCTTTTTGAGCAGCATATTGCCTTTCACAGAGCCCCCTTCTCTCCAGAGCGATGCGGCGGGCGCTTTGGCGTAGTGCTTAACAAGTGCAACGCAGTGGTGCGTGCCCACGAGCGGTTGCTTGGCCAATGACTCTGGGTTGTCGTAGATGTATGACATTCGTTTGCTGGCAAAGCCGCACAAACACACCTGTCGGGGCTCGTCCAGGCGCTTGGGGCGGCCGAATTCTAGGAGCGCCACACAGCCGCAAAACGTGACATTGGAAACCACTTGTGCGCAGACATTAGCGACCCTTGCATGTCTGCGACCTGCACGAACCCTACTCTGCCTGCAGGTACCGCCCCGCCAATTCCTTCTGCGCGGCGGCATCCACGCCCAGCACGTCCACCAGATACGCCTGCAGCCCGCCAAAGTCGTTGTCCACCATGTGCAGGGCGGCGTCCAGAAACTCCTCCTGCACGCGCCACAGCACGGCCAGCACTTCTTCGGGGGCGTGGCTGCCCATGCCTTCGGGGCGGCGGTAGAGGCTGTTGGTGAGCAAGTAGTCGTGCATGACCACGTCGCGCGGCACGCCCAGCGTGAGCAGGATGAGGGCGGCGGCAAAGCCGGTGCGGTCTTTGCCAGCGGTGCAGTGGAACACCATGGGCGCGTCGCTGGCCAGCAGCAGGCGGAACAGTTCGGCAAAACGCGGGGCGTTGTCGTGCACAAAGCCCCGGTAGGTGTCTTGCATGAGCCCCACGGCATCTTGGGCGGTGAGCTGGCGGCCGGTGCGCTGCAGCTCCAGCGCGCGCTGCACCACGGTGGGCTCGATGTGCAGCGGATGGTAGGCCACGCCGGGCAATGCGTAAGCGTAGGCGGCGCTTTCGGCCTGGCCGCGAAAGTCCACCGCGCGGGCCACGCCCAGCTCGGCCAGCAGGGCCTGGTCCTGCGCGGTCAGGCCCGCCAGGTGGTCAGAGCGGAAGATGCGCCGCCACTTCACGGGCCGCCCGCCGTGGCCGGTGTAGCCGCCTAGGTCGCGGAAGTTGGTGGCGCCCGCCATGGGCAGGGATCGGGTAGGGGTTGGCTGCATGGTGCGGGGCGCGGGTGTGCGTGGGCCGGTGGGCGAAGCGCAAAGCATAGTCGGGGCGTGCGGCAGACGCGTGTCGCGCGGGTGGCTGGCGCCTTGGCAAATGACCGTGACATGGGCCACCGCTCCTTGCACGCAGGTGTGCAGAATCCAGGCATGCAGCGTTTGGTGCCCGTCCCCCCCGATTTACAGCCCTGGCTGATGGCCGCCGTGGTGGTCGATGCCCCGGCGGCGCTGGCACAGTCGCATTTCCCGGCCATGGTGTCGAGCATGCTGGTGGTGCGGCTGGCAGGCCAGGTGGTGTGCCGGGGTGAGCCCGTGCCGCCATCGGCCTGGATGAGCGCCAGCGCTACGGCCACGGTGTATGAACACAGCGGGCCAGTGCGGGCAGTGGGGCTGGTGCTGCAGCCCGAGGCCGCAGCGGCGCTGTTTGCCAGCGCGCGCGGGCTGGTGAACACGCTGCGGCCGCTGGCTGAACTGGTGGGCCCCGCTTGGGCCGAGGTGGAACACGCAGTGCGCGCGGCGGCGGACGATGGTGCGCGGCTGCAGGTGCTGTGCCAGTTCATCCGCCAGTGGGTTGCTCCGCCATCGCTTTGTGAGGCGCGGCGGCATCAGGCGCTGGCTTTGCTGCACGCGGCCAGCGACGATGCAACAGACGCGGGCCAGCGTCTGGGCCTGAGCCAGCGGCAGTTTGAACGCCGCTTTGTGGCGCACTGGGGCATGGCGCCCAAGCAGTTTCAGGTGATTGCGCGGCTGAACAGCACGCTGGGCAACGCCCTGGCCGCGCCCGGCGACCCGGTGGTGGGCCTGGCGGTGGACCAGGGCTACTACGACCAGTCGCACATGGCCCGCGATGTGCGCAGGCTGGCGGGCCAGCCGCTGCAGGCCCTGGTGCAGGGCAGCCGCAGCCCGGTCAGCGAACACTGGCCCCTGCAGGTGGGTGCGCTGGCGCAGCCGGGTCAGCCGCTGGAGCGGGCTGCGTCCATCCGCAAGCGCTGAGCCAGGTACAGCGGCATCACAAACGCGAGCCCGATACCAAAGCACGCCGCGATATAGGCCCAGCGCCACGCGCCCAGGCGGCGGTCGGCCGCCACCCAGGCCGAGAACGCCACGGCGGCCAGGTACACGTCGCAGGTGATGCCGGTGGTGAGCGCGTTGGCAAAGGCGTCGCGCCAGAAGACACCGGGCATCACGCTGCCACCGGCCAGAAAGTACAGGGTGTTGAAG
The DNA here is from genome assembly GCF_002245625.1 of Acidovorax kalamii. Lineage (GTDB taxonomy): Bacteria > Pseudomonadota > Gammaproteobacteria > Burkholderiales > Burkholderiaceae_C > Acidovorax > Acidovorax kalamii. Next base: position 82,311 of record NZ_NOIG01000007.1, on the reverse strand, counting down.
TACCAGGGGATGGCCAGGCCCAGGGCGGCCAGCAGGAAAAGAAAAACGCGCAGGGGTTGGTGGTGGTGCATCGGTGCAAGCGGCCCTCCAGAATTGAGAAAGGCCTGGGGCAGTGAATCAAGGCACCGATTGAATCCGCGCGGCCCCCTCGCGGGCTAGGAAAAAAGCGACATGCCCACCACGGTCCCATACACCGCCACAGCTCGCCGCCAGCCGCTTACTGCGCAGGCGGCAGCGACGTGACTGCGCCATCCACCGGCAGCTCCTGGCTGCCCTTGGGGCAGGGCTGGTCGGTGTAAGTGGTGCGGCCGTCCCGCACACATTTGCGCGGCTGCGGGGCCACGGGCTGGGATGCGCCCGTCTGCGCGGGGCGGGCCTGCGCAGCAGCGGGGCGCTTGTCGGGCGGCAGGGACTCGGGCCCGGGGCGGGTGATCTTTTTCCAGGCCTGTTCGGTCCAGGGCCCGGCCTGGGGCAGCCACTGGTCGGCGGTCCACCAGGCTGCGGCGGCAGCGGCCAGCAGCAGTGCGGCCAGAAGGGACCAAAGGGCTCGTTCGCGGGGGCTGCGCATGGGTGGGCCTGCGGCGGGATGGATGACCACCAAGCTTAAAACATCACAGCGCCCCAGCCCACACGGTCACTGCTGCTTGCCTTTGGCCGCAGGGCGCCCGTAGCGTGCCGTGAGCGTGGCCTTGCCCAGGCTGTTGGCGTTGATCATGTACCCCGCCAACGCAGCAGTGGCGTCGGCAGGCAGGTCCAGGCGCGGCACCTTGAGCGCATGCACCGTGAAGATGTAGCGGTGCGGCGCATCGCCCTCGGGCGGGCAGGTGCCGCCCCAGGCAGCCACGCCGTAGTCAATGCGCACATGGCTGGCGCCTGCGGGCAGCTTGGCGCCGCCCGCAGCGCCAGCGTCGGTCCGCAGCTCGGTCACGCTGGCGGGGATGTTGACCACCGACCAGTGCCACCAGCCCGAGCCCGTGGGCGCGTCGGGGTCGTAGGCGGTGATGGCAAAGCTCTGCGTGCCTGCGGGTGCGCCGCTCCAGCGCAGGGCGGGCGACTGGTTGTCACCCGCGCAGCCAAAGCCCTTGAACTCGAAGCGCTGGGGCAGCGTACTGCCTTCGGCAAAGTCGGGGCTGGTGAGGGTGAAGGCCTGGGCTGGGGCGGCCAGTGCAAGGCCCAGGGCGGCGGCGGCGGTGAGGGCGCGAAGGGGGCGCGAAAGAGGAAACGACATCAGAAAGGCTCCTTGCGATTGCGGGGTGAAACAAGGGCTTGATGGTGCGGTGCGGCGGGCCATTGCACTCGCCCGTCGGCGTCAAAGGTTGTGCGCGGCGCGTCAGCCGCAGCGTCAGGGGCGCAGCTGCGAGGGCGAAAAACCAAAACGCTCGCGGAACGCGGCGCTGAAGCGGCTGTGTGATTCGTAGCCACAGCGGGCCGCGATCTCGGACACCTGCAGCGCGGAGCTTTGCAGCAGCATGAGCCCCGTCTCCAGCCGCACATCGCGCAGGCACTGGCTCACGGTTTCGCCCTCTTGCGCCAGGCGGCGCTGCAAGGTGCTGGCGCTCATCGCAAACGCGGCGGCGATGCGCTCCAGCGTCCAGTTGGCCTGGGGGCTGGGGCCGATGAGGCGGCGCACACGCTCGGCCCAGCCCAGCTCGCCCGGCGAGGCAAACACGATGCCCGCCTCGGCCAGCATCAGCAGCACTTCGAGCGCGCGGTGTTCGCGCAGGGCCTGCGAGCTGGCCTCGCTCTCCAGCGCCGCCACGGCACGCATGTAGCTGTCTTCAAACGCCGCATCGGCCGCCAGGCCCGCGCAGCCTTGCACTGCGGGCACGGCCACAAACTGGCCGAACTGGCGGTGGAACTGCTCCACCAGCTCGGGCGCAAAACACAGGAGCCGCGCCACGTAGCGGCCCTGCGGGGCGGGGTCGTTGACGATTTCCCACTGCGCGCCGCGCGGCAGCACAAACACGCGCCCGCTGGGGTAGCGATGCCCGCCGTCGGGCGTTACCAGGTGCTTGGTGCCCGACACCACCCAGCCCACCGAATCCATGCGCACCGTGACGGTGTGGATGCGGTGGTGGACGGCGGTGGCGATCTGCAGGGACAGTGCGGGTTCCATCATCTCTCTCTCCCGTGCGGCGCCCGCTCCATCCATCGCGCTGCACTGGGCGGCGGCAGGCTTCGCGCGGGCGCGGGGTGCCGTCAGCGCGTGCGCTCGCGCGTCACGCCCACATCGATGTCGCCAAACACGGACACGCCGCTGGCGCCCTGCGATGGCTGCGGGCTGGCGGGGTCGCTGGACCGTGCGGAGCCCGGTGTGCTGCTGCAACCGCCCAGCACAGCAGCAACAGCAACGACCACCAGCACGGTGCGCCACACGCCCAAGGCGGGCGATGCGACGGGCCTGGCGCCGTGGGGCGTCATCCTTCGCCGCCCAGGTGGTTGCCGAGGATGCCTGCCAGCTCGAACATGCCTGCGCTGTCCTTGCCGAACACGGCGCGCAGCTTGTCATCGGCCACGATGGTGCGCTTGTCCTTGGGGTCCTGCAGGTTGTGGGTCTTGATGTATTCCCACATCTTCTTGACGGCCTCAGGGCGGGCCACCGGCTCGTTACCGATCACGGCGGCCAGGGCGGCGCTGGGCGCCTTGCCTGCGGCGGCCTTGCGCGGGGCTTTGGCGGCGGTGGTTTTGGCGGCAGCCTTCTTTGCAGGGGCTTTTTTGGCCGCTGCGCCCGTCTTGCCTGCCTTGGCAGCTACTGTTTTTGCAGCAGCACCCGGGCGTGGGGGGAATTTGCTGGGCGCAAATTCAAAGTTGACCTTGCCCGCCTCCTTGTCCCACGCCAGGTGGGCCTTGAAGTTGCGGCGCGTGCGCATGCTCACAAACTTGTCGAGCAGGTCGGTCTTGCCGGTGTCGAGCAGCTTGGTCATCTGCTCGCGCTCCACGGGCTGCTGCAGGATGATCTTGCCGCTCTTGAAGGTGCAGCTGGGCGTGGGCTGCGCGGCGGTGGGCACGGCCTTGCTGCACACGTAGTTGCTGCCGTGCTCGTGCACGTCCGATCCGCAGATGGGGCAGGCGCCCAGCGCGGCGTCTTCAAACTCCACAATCTCGCCGGACTCTTCGCCCTTCTTGTCGTCGCCAAAGTCGAATTCAAGCTTGTAGTTGTGCGCCTCGTCGTCGTATTTGATGACGATCTCGGACGTGAAGGGCCAGCCTGCCTTGGAGCGGAAGCCCTCCAGCGGGCCGATCTTCTTGTCGCGCAGCAGGGCGTTGGCCTCGGCGGTTTCAAAGGTGCGGCCTGCGGGCGACTTGCCGAAGCTGAAGCCGCAGCCTTCCGCACCCGGCTTGCCCACACAGGCAAAACGGCGGTAGTTCTCCTTCACCACGCCGCCACAGTTGGGGCAGGGCGATTCGAGCGTGGCGTAGTCGCCGGGGATGGTGTCGCGGTCGTATTCCTTGGCCTTCTTGACCATGCGCTCGGTCATGGCGGCGATCTCGGCCATGAAGGCTTCGCGGCTGAGCTGGCCCTTTTCCATCTGCGAGAGCTTGTACTCCCACTCGCCGGTCAGGTCGGCGCGGCAGAGTTCCTCGACCTCCAGCCCGCGCAGCAGCGTCATGAGCTGGAAGGCCTTGGCCGTGGGGATGATCTCGCGGCCTTCGCGCAGCATGTACTTTTCAGTCAGCAGGCCTTCGATGATGGCCGCACGCGTGGCAGGCGTGCCCAGGCCTTTTTCCTGCATGGCTTCGCGCAGCTCGTCGTCGTCGATCTGCTTGCCCGCGCTTTCCATGGCGCCCAGCAGCGTGGCTTCGGAGTAGCGGGCGGGCGGCTTGGTCTTGAGGCCCTTGGGATCCGCCGCCAGGGTGTTGACCATTTCGCCGGGTTTCACCGGCACCAGGTTCTGGCCCTTGTCGCCGTCCTTGCCGCCTTCGACTTCGTCGGCCGCTTCCTTGCCATAGATGGCCAGCCAGCCGGGCTTGACCAGCACCTTACCTTCGGTCTTGAAGCTGTGCGGGGCCACGGTGCTGATGCGCGTGGTCACCGTGTATTCCGCGCTCGGGAAGAACACCGCCATGAAGCGGCGCACGACCAGGTCGTACAGCTTTTGCTCGGCTTCGCTCAGGCCGCTCGGTGCCTGCAGCGTGGGGATGATGGCAAAGTGATCGCTGACCTTGCTGTTGTCGAAGATGCGCTTGGACGGGCGCACGTAGTTGTTGTTCAGCGCGGTGAGCGCGTGCGGCGCCAGGTGGCGCATGCCGCTGTCGGCCAGCATTTCAAAGGTTTGCTTGGCGACAGGCAAATAGTCTTCGGGCAGCGCGCGCGAGTCGGTACGCGGGTAGGTCAGGGCCTTGTGGCGCTCGTACAGGCTTTGCGCCAGGGCCAGCGTGGTCTTGGCACTGAAGCCGAACTTGCCGTTGGCCTCGCGCTGCAGGCTGGTCAGGTCGAACAGCAGGGGCGACGCCTGGGTGGTGGGCTTGCTCTCTTCGGTGACGGTGGCTTGCTTGCCGCGCACGGCACTGGCAATCGCCTGGGCTTCTGCGGCAGACCACACGCGGTCGGCCTTGGCCTCCGCATCTTCGCCCTTCTTCCACTTGGGGTCGAACCACTTGGCAGGGTACTCACCCGCTTCAGCGCCGAAGGTGGCGTGGATTTCCCAGTAGTCGCGGCTCACGAACTTGCGGATTTTTTCTTCGCGCTCCACCACCAGCGACAGCGTGGGCGTCTGCACCCGGCCCACGGTGGTCAGGAAGAAACCTCCGTCGCGCGAGTTGAACGCAGTCATGGCGCGTGTGCCGTTGATGCCCACCAGCCAGTCGGCCTCGGAGCGGCTGCGCGCCGCGCTGGCCAAGCCCGCCATTTGCTGCTCGGAGCGCAGCGCGTCAAAGCCCTCGCGGATGGCCTGCGGCGTCATGCTTTGCAGCCACAGGCGCTTGACGGGTTTGCCCAGGGGCTTGGCGCCACCGGCGTACTGCTCGATCAGGCGGAAGATCAGCTCCCCCTCGCGGCCCGCGTCACAGGCGTTGATGAGTTCGGTCACGTCCTTGCGCTTGGCCTGCTTGACCACCGCGTTCAGGCGGCTCTTGGTCTTGTCCACGGGCTTCAGGTCAAAGTACGGCGGGATCACCGGCAGGTGCGCAAAGCTCCACTTGCCGCGCTTCACATCGAACTGCTCGGGGGCCTGGATCTCCACCAGGTGGCCCACGGCGCTGGTGACGACATAGCGGTCGTTCTCGAAGTGGTCTTCGTGCTTCTCGAACTTGCCCGCCACGGGGGTCAGTGCGCGCACGATGTCTTGCGCCACCGAGGGTTTTTCTGCAATTACCAGGGTCTTGGTCATTTTTTGGTTTCTCGCCAGTCTGGCTGTCCGGCATCCGGCCGGTCGCTTCTACAATCCGTTGCCTCACGCGTACACGCGCACGCGCATGTGTGTGCATATTCAAGTTAACAGAGTTTTTGCCATGCCCCGCACCGCACCGCCCGCTGCCCCCACTGTTGCACCAGGCCGCCGCATCCAGACGCGGCGCTCGGGCGTGCACGGCAAGGGCGTGTTTGCCGTGCAGGATATTGCAGAGGGCGAAGTCCTTGTCGAATACACGGGCGAAGTGATCGGCTGGCAGGAAGCGCAGGACCGGCACCCGCACGACCCCTTGCAGCCCAACCACACGTTCTACTTCCATGTGGATGAAGACCATGTGATCGACGCAAAGTTCGGCGGCAATTCGTCGCGCTGGATCAACCACAGCTGCAACCCCAACTGCTACGCCGACGAGCGGGACGGCCGCATTTTCATCACCGCGCTGCGCAACATCAAGGCGGGCGAAGAGCTGAACTACGACTACGGCCTGATCATCGAAGAGCGCTACACCCCGAAACTCAAGGCCGAGTATCCCTGCTGGTGCGGCAGCCCCAACTGCCGGGGCACGCTGCTCGCGCCCAAGCGCGGCTGGGCGCCGCCGGTGCCGCTGCCGCCGTCCAAACCTTCCGCCAAGGCCGCAAAAAAGGCCCGGCGATGAATGCCCCCATCCGCTGGCCCGCCGAGGCCATCTGGGAGGCGGTGTCACCGCTGCTGCCGGGCTTCACCGTCGAGGTGCTGCCCACCATCGACTCCACCAACACCGAACTCATGCGCCGCGCGCGCGCAGGCCGGTGCGATCCCACCCTGCTGGTGGCCGAGCAGCAGACCGCCGGGCGCGGGCGGCTGGGGCGGGTATGGCAAAGCGATGTGGGGGCTTCGCTGATGATGTCTTTGGGCCTGCCGCTGGCGCCCAAGGATTGGTCCGGCCTCTCGCTGGCTGTGGGTGTGAGCGTGGCCGAGAGCCTGCAGCCCGTGCTGCCGCCACTGGGCGCCAACCAGCCCGCGCGCGTCGGCCTGAAGTGGCCCAACGACCTCTGGCTGGGCGGAGCCGCAGGCGACCGCAAGCTGGGCGGCATCCTGGTGGAGACCGCGAGTTTTGTGGCGCCCCAGGCGATCTCTGCCCAGACGGGCGCGGCCACCACACGCTATGTGGTGGTGGGCATCGGCATCAATGTGCTGCCGCGCAGCGCCGAGGGCATGAGCATGCCCCCTGGCAGCCTGCAGGACGTGGAGCCGGGCCTGGATGCCCCCACCGCCCTGCTGCGCATCGTGCCACCGCTGGCGGCCATGCTGCAGGCGTTTGAAGGCTATGGCTTTGCGCCCATGCAGCCCCGGTTCGCCGCGCGCGATGTACTGCAAGGCCGTGCTGTGACCTTGAGCGATGGCCACACAGGCACCGCGCACGGCGTGGGCGACGATGGCGCCCTGCTGGTGCACACGGCGGGCGGCATGCAGGCCATCACTAGCTCCGAAATCAGCGTCCGGCCCAGCGCCGTGCCGCCGGTTTAAGAACGCCCGCAGAAAGGCCCTCCCCCATGCTCCGACTCGCCGTGATCGTGCTGCTGCTGGCCAACGCGGGCTACTTCGCGTGGTCGCAGGGCCATCTGCGCCCCTGGGGCTGGGCCCCGCAGGAGCAGGCCGAGCCCCAGCGCATGAACCAGCAGATCCGGCCCGAAACGCTGCAGATCCTGAAGGTGAATGCGAGCAAGACCTCCTCGGGCGCGCCCGTGCCCGCCCCTGCCGCACCGTCTGCGCCCACCGCAAGCACCACCACTGCCGCCGACAATCCCGCATCCGCCGCCGCCCCGGCCGCTGACCCCGGCGAGTGCCTGCAGGCCGGTGTGTTTGACGAGCGCCAGGCCGAGGCCCTGCGCACCGCCGCTGCAACCCTGCCCCAGGGCAGCTGGGCGCTGGAGCCCACACCCATTGCAGGCCGCTGGATGGTCTACATGGGCCGCTTTGAAGACCAGGAAACGCTGGACCGCAAGCGGGCCGAACTGCGCGCCCGCAAGGTGGACCACGACCGCGCCGGGGGCACGCTCGAACTGGGCCTGTCGCTGGGCCGCTTCACCACCAAAGAGGCCGCCGAGCGCGAGCTGGCCAACCTGGGCACCAAGGGCGTGCGCACGGCCCGCGTGGTGCAGGAGCGCCCCGACGCCCCTGGCTTCACACTGCGCCTGCCCGCCGTGAACGATGCCCTGCGCCCCCAGCTGGACGCCCTGCGCAGCGCCATGGCGGGCAAGACGCTGCGCACCTGCGGCTGAGAACCTGCTCCAGGCCCCCTCATCCCCACCGCGCCACCATGAGCGAAGAGCCGACATCCATCCAGTGCGGCGAGCACGGCGAAGCGGCGCCCACCTACGTCTGCGGCCACCTGTGCCGCCACCCGGTGCAGCGCTGGTTTTGCGATGCACCCTCGCCAGACACCCCCTACCCGGACGCTTGGTGCGCCAGCTGCAACGCCGAGCTGATGGGGCATGGGGGTGAGTGGAACGAACACAACGCGCAATGCCTGGACCTTCAGATCCTGTGCCACCACTGCTACCAGGACGCCATGGCGCGCAGCGTGGAGGCACTGGACGGCGATGCCGAAGCAGCCTGGATTGATGCGGTGACGCAGGGCCACCACACGCTGCGGGACAAGCAGCGCGCGCTGGAACAGGACCACGGCATCTCGCGCTTTGAGCGCTGGGACTACGATCAGTCCGCTGGCACCTTGACCTTCTCGGACGGCGGTGTGCCCCGTGTGGTGGCCGACATCGAGTTCATCGGCTCGGTGTCGGAGGCCAGCGGCACCTGGCTGTGGGCCTGGGCCAATTTCCACAACGAGGCCCCGGTGGTATCGCGCATCGCGGCGGTGCGGGAGTTTGGCGAAGCCCAGGGCTTCCCGCACCTCACGGTGCCGCTGTGGAAGGGCGATGCCACCGATGGCTGGGAGCTGGCAGGTGTGGCCGCGCAGGTGCTGGGCGCCCAGGGCGTGTACCGCGTGCCCACGGCCCGGGGCTTTCTGTACATGGCACTGATGTCGGTACAGAAGGTGGCGTAAGCACCGCCACTACGTCAGCGCAGCGCTACATCAAAGGTATGGCGCGCGTCTCGCCCTGCGGCAGGCCACGCTGCGCCAGTGCGGCGGCCAGGTCGCGCGGCGGGTGGTCGAAGGCCTCCTGCGTCAGCATGAACGTGCCCCAGTGCACGCCCATGGCCTGCCTGGCTTCCACATCCAGCATCAGCTGCACGGCGTCCTCGGGGTTTACGTGCATGGGCTTCATGAAGTCGCGGGGCAGGTAGGCACCGATGGGCAGGGCCAGAAAGTCCACGGGCCCCAGGCGCTGGCGGATGGCCTTGAAGTCGTCGCTGTAGCCCGTGTCGCCCGGGAACAGAAAGCGCCAGGGCGCAGCCGCCTGCGGGCGCGCCCATTCCAGCAGATACCCGCCCCACAGCGAGGCATTCGTGTCCCACGGGGTGCGGCGGCTCCAGTGCTGGGACGGCGTGAACACCACGCGCACGCCGGGGGCGAGGTCGGCGTGCTCCCACCAGTTCAGCGCGGTGACGGGGCCCATGCCCCGCTGGGTGAACCAGTCGGCCAGCCCCAGCGGCACCACAAAGCGGGGCGACTGGCCCGCGTCGCGCAGGCGGCGCAAGGTGCCGTAGCACAGGTGGTCGTAGTGGTTGTGCGAGATCAGCACCACGTCAATGGGCGGCAGCTCCTCGGGCGCCAGGGGCGCGGGCACGCGGCGCGGGGCGCCGAAGCGGCCCAGGGGGCCCGCAAAATCGCACAGCGTGGGGTCCATCAGCACGTTCAGGCCCGCCACCTGCAGCAGCATGGAGACATGGCCCAGCCAGGTGATCACGGGCGCCTGCTGGCGCTGTGCCAGGCGCGCCGGGTACACGGGCTGCGTCCACTGCCGGGCAAAGGCCTCGTAGCCGCCCGCCGGTTCGCTGCGCGGCTTGAAATCGCCGCGCAGCGAGCGCCAGACCATTTCGTACCAGGGGAAGTTGCCGATCACCACGGCAGGGTGGGTGTTGGCAAAGCGGCGGGGCGGTGGCGTCATGGGGGTGCTGCGTCAGTGCGGTGAGGTCGCATGATGCCGGATGGCCGGTTCCGTGGCGGGTGGCCAGGGCATCGCCGCGGCGGCACAGGCCCGGCCCTCCGCCAGGTCAGCCCTCCGCCACCACATCCCGCGCCACAAAACGCACGCTGAAGCGCGCCCCCGGCGGCTGCTGGCCGGGGCGCGCGTCTTCGAGCGTGACCTCGGCGCCATGCTGGCGTGCGATCTCCAGCACGATGGGCAGGCCCAGGCCGGAACCGTCGGCCTCGCTGCCCAGCGCGCGGTAGAAGGGCTGGAACACCAGCTCGCGCTCGGCCTCGGGGACGCCGGGGCCGGAGTCTTCGACCTGCAGCAGCAGCACCTGGCCAAAGGTGTCGGCCAGCACGCGGGCGGTGACCACGCCGGGTTTCTCGGCCGTGGAGGGGGTGTAGTTGATGGCGTTGTCGAGCAGGTTGCGCACCAGCTCCTTGAGCAGCGTGGGGTTGCCGTCCAGGGCCACGCCAGGGGTGCCGGGTTCGGCGCCGTCGTAGCCCAGGTCGATGTGTTTGTCGAGCGCACGCGGCACGGAGTCGCGCACCACCTCGATGGTCAGGCGCGCCAGGTCGCAGGGCTGGCGCGCAAACGCCACGCCGCCGCCTTCGGCGCGTGCCAGGGCCAGCAGCTGGTTGACGGTGTGGGTGGCGCGGATGCTGGAGCGGCCGATCTGCTGCAGCGAGCGCTTGAGTTCTTCAGTGCTGGTGCCTTCGCGCTGGGCCAGGTCGGCCTGCATGCGCAGGCCCGCCAGCGGGGTCTTGAGCTGGTGCGCAGCGTCGGCCAGAAAGCGCTTTTGCGTGGCCAGGGAGTCACTCAGCCGCTGGAGCAGGTCGTTCACCGACGCCACCAGCGGCGCCACCTCCAGGGGCACGGTGCGGTCGTCCAGCGGCGAGAGGTCGTCGGGCTTGCGCGCGCGGATGCGCTGCTCCAGCTGGTTCAGCGGCTGGATGCCGCGCGCCAGCGCCAGCCACACCAGCAGCACGGCCAGCGGCAGGATGACGAACTGCGGCAGCATCACGCCCTTGATGATTTCGGTGGCCAGCACGCTGCGTTTTTCGCGCGTTTCGGCCACCTGCACCAGCGCCATGGGGGTGCCGGGCAGCGGCAGCCGCACCCAGATGTAGGCCACGCGGATCTCGATGCCACGCATCTCGGCGTCGCGCAGGCGCACCTCGCCCGACAGGGGCACCTCGTCGGCCGCGGGCTCGGGCAGCTCGCGTTCGCCCGACAGGAACTCGCCGCCCGGCCCGATGACCTGGTAGTAGACGATGTCGGAGTCGTCGGCGCGCAGGATCTCGCTGGCGGGCTGGGGCAGGTTGAACTGGACGGCATCGCCCGCCACGGTGACCAGCTGAGCAAGCGCGTGGGCGTTGTATTCGAGCGCACGGTCGAACGGCTTGTTGGCCAGGCCCTGCGCCACCAGCCAGGTCAGCGCAAGGCTCACGGGCCACAGCAGCAGCAGCGGCGTGAGCATCCAGTCGAGGATCTCGCCGAACAGGGAGCGCTGCTCTCGCTGAAAGATCTTCAAGGCGTTTGCCGTGCTGGTTTTATGAAGAAAATTGGCCGCTACCGCGCATCCATCATGCCTTGATAGCTATCAATTTCATACTACCCAGGGATTTTTTCGAGGCAGTAGCCCAGACCGCGCACGGTGGCGATACGGATGGGGCCGCCCTCGATCTTCTTGCGCAGGCGGTGGATGTAGACCTCGATGGCGTTGTTGCTCACCTCTTCGCCCCACTCGCACAGGCGCTCCACCAGCTGCTCCTTGCTCACCAGGCGGCCCGCGCGCTGCAGCAGCACCTCCAGCAGGCCCAGCTCGCGCGCCGACAGCTCAATCATCTTGCCGTCGATGGTGGCCACGCGGCCGGCCTGGTCGTACACCAGCGGGCCGTGCTTGATGGAACTGCTGGTGCCGCCCATGCCCCGGCGCGTGAGGGCGCGCACACGCGCTTCCAGCTCCTGCAGGCTGAAGGGCTTGGCCATGTAGTCGTCGGCGCCAAAGTCCAGGCCCTTCACGCGCTCTTCCACGCTGTCGGCGGCGGTGAGGATGAGCACCGGCAGCGCCGAGCCCCGGCTGCGCAACTTTTTCAGCACTTCCAACCCATGCATCTTGGGCAGGCCCAGGTCCAGGATGAGCAGGTCGAACTCGTTGTTGGTCATCAGGGCCGCGTCGGCCTCGGTGCCGCTGGCGACATGGTCCACCACGGCGCCCGAGGCCCGCAGGGTGCGCAGCAGGCCATCGGCCAGCACCTGGTCGTCTTCGGCAATGAGGATGCGCATGCGGACTGTCTCCTTGGGTGGTGCGGCCCGTGGGCGGGCCTGTGTCGTCATTGTCTGCCTGTGCGAGGATTTTAGGGCGCCCAAGACGCCAACTCCCTGTCCGGCGCCTTTGGCTGGCTGCAAGCTGGGGGCACGGAAAATGGCGGCCATGCACATCCTGCTCATCGAAGACGACCTGGACCTGGGCCAGGCCCTGCTGCAAGCCCTGCAGCAGGGCGGCTTCACGGTGCAATGGCTGCGCAGCGTGGCCGCCACGCCGCCCCTGCCTGACGCCAACGAGGTCGCCGCCGTGCTGCTGGACCTGACCCTGCCCGACGGCCAGGGCATGGCGCTGCTGCGCCGCTGGCGCCGCGCGGGCCTCAGCCTGCCGGTGATCGTGATCACGGCCCGCACCGCCTTGCAGGACCGGCTCGACGGCCTGGATGGCGGGGCCGACGACTACGTGCTCAAGCCTTTCGACGTGCCCGAGTTGCTGTCGCGCCTGCACGCCGTGCTGCGGCGCAGTGCGCGCCAGGCCAGCGAGGAGTGGACGCTGGGCGCACTGCGCCTGATGCCCCGTCGGCACGAGGCCTGGGTGGGCGACGAGCCCCTGGCGCTGTCGCCGCGCGAGTTCCGGCTGCTGGTGGAGCTGGCGCGAGAACCCGGCAAGGTGGTGGCCAAGAACGTGCTTGCCCAGCGGCTCGAACCCCTGGGCGACGCGCTGGACGCCGCCACGCTGGAGGTGCATGTCTCCAACCTGCGCAAGAAGATCGGCGCAGAGCGCGTGGTCACGGTGCGTGGCGTGGGCTACCGGCTGCAGCCATGACACCACCGACCGAAACCCCCGCGCCCCCACGCGGCTGGTGGGGCCCGAGCCTCATGCGCCGCACTCTGCTGGCGCTGCTCGCGGCCATGGCGCTGGTGTGGCTGGTGCTGCTGGGCCAGGCGGCCATCACCCACTACCGCGCCATGGACACCAACCCCGGCGTGCGCCAGCTCGCGCAGGGGCTGGCAGGGGCGCTGGCCGCGCTGGACCAGCCCGCCGAGGCCCGGGCGCTGGTGCACGGCATGGCCCACACCCTCAACGCCATGCGCGCAGAGGTGGATCTGCTGCAGGGCACTTCGTTGCTGCTGCAGCTGCAGGACCGCACAGGCCAACTGCTGCACAGCAGCACGGCCGGTGTGCACGCGGTGGTGCTGGCAGGCGACGCAGGCCATGCCGCGATGGACGTGGCTGGCACACCCCATTGGGTGGCGTGGGAAAGCACGGGCCCCTGGCGCGTGGTGGTGGCCGAGCCCCGCCTGGCCGATGCGCGCCTGCTGGGCTTCATGGGCGAAGACCTGGCGGCCTCGGTGCTGCTGGCGCTGCCGCTGGTGGGCCTGCCGCTGTGGCTGGCCGTGCGCACCGGGCTGCGCCCGCTGGCGCGGCTGGATGCCCAGATCGCCGCGCGCTCGGCCCATGACCTGCGGCCGCTGCAGCACCTGCCACCCCAGCGCGAGCTGCACGGCCTGGCCCAGTCGTTCGACCAGCTGCTGGCCCGCCTGCGGGCCCACCTGGCGCGCGAAAAGGCCCTGGTGCACGACGCGGCCCACGAGCTGCGCACGCCCATGGCCGTCATCGCCACCCAGGCCCATGTGCTGGCGCAAGCCCCCGAAGGCCCCGCACGCGCGCAGGCCAGCGAGGCGCTGACGCGCGCCGTGCAGCGCGCCGCGCACCTGAGCGAACAGCTGCTCACGCTGGCAGCCCTGGAAGAAGCCCCCGCGCTGCACCCCGCCGCGCCCCAGGACCTGATGGCGCTGCTGCAGGACTGCCTGGCCGAGCGCGCGGGCTGGGCCGAGGGTCTGGGCGTGGAGCTGTCGCTTGACGGCCCGGACACCCTGGAACTGCCGTTGGACCGCCAGCTGCTCTGGTCCGCCCTGGGCAATGTGCTGGACAACGCGCTCAAGCACGGCTGTGGCCCGGGCGCGGGGCGCGAGGTGCAGTTGCGGGTGCGGCAGGAGGGTGGCGACGTGGTGGTCTGGATTGCGGACGACGGCCCGGGCATAGCGGCCGGCGAGCAAGAACGGGTGTTCGAGCGCTTCTGGCGCTCGCCACGCGCGCGCAGCAGCGGATCGGGCCTGGGGCTCACCATTGCGCAGCAGGCCATCGGCCACCTGGGCGGGCAGGTCCGCCTGGGGCCGGGGCTGCACGGGCGGGGCGTGGGCTTCACGCTGCGCTGGCCGGTGGCGGGCTGACAACCCGTACCCGGCACCTCCACGCCCAGCGCAGATCTTTGGGTTCGCCCAAGGTTCGCGTTTCAACAATCCCGGCATCTTCTTCACTTCACGAGATGCCATGAACCCTACCCACCTTGTTACCCCGTCCACGGCGCGCAGCGCCTTCCTCCTCTCGCGCCGCCACTGGCTGGCCGCTGCAGGCCTGTCCGCGCTGGGCAGTGTGCTCACCGCCTGCGGTGGGGGCGACGACGACGACCCCCGTGAAGCCCACAAGCGGGTGCAGACTCTGGCGCAAGGGCTGGTGAAGCAGGGCGTGGTGGGCGCCGCAGCCGGGTGGGCAGACCCGCGCCAGGTCCGCACAGCCGTCGCGGGGCTGCGCCGCCTGGGGGGCAATGCGCCCCTGGCCACCGGCGACCTGATGGCCATCGGATCCAACACCAAGGCCATGACGGCCTGCGCGGCAGCGAGTGTGGTGGACCAGGGCCTGCTGCGCTGGGACAGCACGCTGGCCCAGACGCTGCCCGAGCTGGCGCGGAGCGCCCTGTCCGCCTACCAGCAGATCACGCTGCGCGACCTGCTGGACCACCGTGCCGGGGTGATGGGGTTTTCAGCCATCGAAGACGTGGACCTGTTCGTGAATGCAGTGGGCCCCGAGGTGCTGGCGCGCTTGCAGCAACCTGCGGAGGCAGAGGCGTTCTTCCTGCAGTGGCTGCTGCGCCAGCCGCCCGTTCGCGGGACGGGCGCGGACCCGGGCTTTGCCTACTCCAACGCAGGCTATGCGCTGGCGGCCCGCATGCTGCGCGCGGCCACGGGCCTGGGGTGGGCGGATCTGCTGCGCCAGCGCGTGGCCCAGCCCCTGGGCCTTTCGCTCTTTGTGGGAGAACCGATGCGTGCCGGCAGCCAGCAGCCCGCCGGGCATGAAATCCTGGACGGGCGGCTGCAGCCCCTGCCCCTGGCCGAGGCGCCGGAACGCGTGTGGCTGGAAGTCCTGGACCCGGCGGGCGCCGTGAGCCTGACAGTGGAGGAGGACGCACGGTGGCTGCAGTGGCATCTGCGGGCGTTGCGCGGCGACGCCACCCCCTTGCCGCGCAGCTACGTGAAGGGCCTGCAGGACCTGGGGCACGCCCCCGCAGGCCGCTATGGCCTGGGCTGGCTGGTGCATGCGGCGCACGGCACAGGTTGGCTGCTGCACAACGGCCAGGACGCGGGTTTTCAGGCCATGTCGGTGGTCGCACTCGATGGTTCGCGCGCGGGCCTGGCCCACAGCAACATCGCCACGGCGGACAGCATGGGCCTGCTCTACGAAGGGGTCTCCACGCTGGTGGCCTGAGCCCGCCGGGCCCGCGCCGGGTGCTCAGCGGGGGTCGTGCGCCAGCAGCTTGTGCACCAGGGCTTGCAGGTCGGCCTGCAGGCGGGCCATGCCCTCGGGGTGCTGGGCGAGCGTGGTCTCGTCCATGTAGAGCTTGCGGTTGATCTCGACCTGGATGCTGTGGCGGTGCTGCGCCGGGTGGCCGTAGCGGCGCACCAGCTCCACGCCCTTGTAGGGGTGGTTGTATTCCACACTGTAGCCACACGCGCGCAGGTGCTCGCAGATCAGCGCCGACAGCGCCGGGCTGGCCGTGCTGCCGTCGCGGTCGCCGATCACAAAGTCCGCGTGCTCCAGCCCCGGGAACTCGGTGGCAAAGCGCCCGGCCACGGCGGGCATGGAGTGGCAGTTGAGGTGGATGCTGTAGCCATGGCGCGCATGGGCCGCGTCAATGGCCTGCGCCACGGCCGCGTGGTAGGGGCGCCAGCAGCGGTCGATGCGCGCGCGCACCTCGGCCACGGTGAGCAGGCGCTTGTAGATGGGCTCGCCTTCATCGGTGAACTTCCAGATCAGCCCCTTGCCCAGGCGCACCTTGCTGAGCACCTTGGGGTCGGTGGAGATGGGGTCGGGCCAGTCGCCGTCGAGCAGGCTGGTGTCCAGCTCGGTCGTGTCGCGGTTGGCATCGAGGTAGATGCGGGGGAAATGCGCCTCGACCCAGGCCACGCCCAGCGCGGGGGCAAAGGCGTAAATCTTTTCGACGTGCGTGTCTTCCGCCCGGCGCAGCGTGGGCAGGTCGCAGGCGGAGCCAAAGTCGGCCGGGTACTGCGTGCCGCTGTGGGGCGAGTCGAGCACCAGCGGGGTGCTGCCGGGCACTGCCGTGACGGTGGCAGCGGATGGCGTAGAGGCAAGCCCCGGCGAACCGGTGACGCCGGGCTGGGCTTGCTGGAATCGGTGGTGGATCAGTCTCAAGGCTGCATGCATAGGCAGAGTGTGCGCAAAGTGGGGCGGCTGGCCTAGCCACCCAGACCGGAATCAGGCCATGGTTATCCCTCAGGGACCAGGGCATCCGGCTCACGGCCGGGCAGGGGCAACCCCTGCCCACCGGGCGGCCTTGTCCCTGCGGAACAAGGCCAGTCCCGGATCAATCCAGGGCGATCTTGGCGTAGGCCGCCACGCGTTTCATCTTGTCGATCTCGCTGCCGATCTGGGCCGTGAACTCCTTGGGCGTGGTGCCCGAGGGGTACAGGCCCTGGCCTGCCAGGCGCTCGCGCACGGCGGGCTCCTTCAGGGCCTGGGCCACGGCCTGCTGGATGCGGTCAACCGCTGCGGCGGGGGTGGCGGCCGGGGCCACCAGGCCAAACCACGAGGGTTCGTTGGCCTGCTTGTAGCCCAGCTCGGCATAGGTGGGCACCTCGGGCAGCACGTCCAGCCGCTCAGGCCAGGACACGGCCAGCGCCTTGAGCTTGCCCGATTTCACATGCGGCAGCGACGAGGCCACCTGGTCGAAATACACCGCCACCTGGCCCGCCAGCACGTCGTTGACGGCCGGGCCTGCGCCCCGGTAGGGAATGTGCACCATCGAGGTGCCCGTGCTGCTCTTGAACAGCTCGCCCCACATGTGGCCGATGGTGCCGTTACCCGGCGTGGCGTACGACACCTTGCCGGGGTTGGCCTTGAGGTATTTGACGAGGTCGGCAAAGTCCTTGACCGGCAGCACGGCCGGGTTGACCACGATCACGCCAGGGGCCTTCACGATCTCGGTCACGCCCACGAAGTCCTTGGTGGGGTGGTAGGGCAGCTTGCTGTACACAGCGGGGTTCACGCCGTGGGTGGAGAGCGTGGCCACACCGATGGTGAGGCCGTCGGCCGGGGCGCGCGCGACTTCGGCCATGCCGATGGAGCCCCCGGCTCCGCCCCGGTTGTCGAGCACCACGGGCTGCTTGAGGATGCGGGCCAGCGATTCCTGCAGGCTGCGGGCCGTGATGTCGGTCGCGCCGCCGGGAGGGAAGGGCACGACCAGGCGCAGTGGCTTGCCCTCCTGCGCCAAGGATATTCCTGGAGCGAAAGATAGGGCGGCCATTGCAGAAAGCAGGCGACGGCGTTGCATTGAAAATTCTCCTATGAGGTGCATTGAGGTTAAGTGAATTGGTGCGCTCTACCAAGCAATGGATATGCCTGATAACATTCCAAATTGGAATGATTTGATTACTTACGATGTCGTCCCTGCGCCGCCTTGCCCCGCCCCTGCACCTGCTGCGGGCGTTCTCCACCGTGACGCGGTTTGGCGGCGTGTCGCGTGCTGCTGAAGCCCTGCACCTCACACAAAGCGCAGTGAGCAAGCAGATCAAGGAGCTGGAGGGCTGGGTGGGCGTGCCGCTGTTCGAGCGCAGCCGCAAGCGCCTGGCGCTGACCCCTGCAGGCGAGCGCTACGAGAAGGCCGTGCGCGCGGTTCTGGCGCAGCTGGAGGCGGCCACTCTGGAGCTGATCACCAGCGACGACGGCGGTGGCGCGTTGCACCTGTCCAGCCTGCCCACCTTCGCCGCCAAGTGGCTGATCCCGCGCCTGCCGCAGTTCCAGCAGCAGCACCCGCAGGTCACGCTGCATTTTGTGCCCTACATGCACAGCTACAACTTCGACCGGCCCGAGCTGGACTGTGCCATCCTGTTCGGCGACGGCCATTGGCCCGGTGCCCACGCGCACTACATCACGGGCCACGACGTGGCGCTGATTGCCCCCCGCAGCAAGGTGGCCGACTGGCCCATCCACACCCCGCGCGACGTGGCACGCCACGCCCTGCTGCGCCATGTGACCGTACCCGAAGCCTGGCTGCGCTGGAGCGAAACCCATGGCGTTCCGGGCCACATCGACCCGCTGGCCGGGCCGCAGTTCGACCAGTTCCAGACCATGATCCGCGCAGTGATGGCGGGCATGGGCCTGGCGCTGGTGCCGCGCTGCCTGGTGCAGGACGAGATCACCGCCGGCCTGGTGCGCGAGCCCCTGGCCGATGCACCGCAGCGCGGCGGCTACTCCAGCACCGTGGGCTACTGGCTCTGCTACCCCGAGGGGCGCACGCAGCTGCACGCGCTGCAGTGTTTTCGGCAGTGGCTGCTGGCCTGTGCGCAGCCGGTGGCGCCCCCGGCAGCACCGTTGTTGAGCGCCAGCGACAGCCCCTGATTGAAAGGGGACAGGATCAGTGCCGGGAAACGAGGCCGCGTCCCTCTCCGGGTCCAGACCACAGCGCGCAGCTCGTCAACCAAAGTTGACACACTTTGCACTCGTCAACTATAGTTGACAAATGCAAGCGCCGCCCCCATCCCCGCTTCCCTCGCCCGACCACCCCGAGGCCGCATTGGCGGCCGTGGTGGCTTTGCGCCTCATGGCCGACCGGCTGGAATCCAGTGCAGTGGCCGCTGCGCTGGAGCAGGGCTGGTCATGGGCGCAGATCGCCCAGGCGCTGGGCGTGAGCAAACAGGCGGCCCACAAGCGCCTGGCCGCCCAGGTCGCGCGCCCCACCCACCCTTGATCGCATTGAAGGAGCCTCTCCATGCTGCAACGCATCCGCCAACGCCTGCAGGACATGCGCACCCTGCGCCAGCTATTCACACGCGCCGAGCACCACGCCCGGGCCCAGGGGCAGCCACGGCCGGGCGCTGAGCACTTCCTGCTGGCAGCCATCGAACTGCCCGATGGCACCGCACGCCGCGCCTTCGAGCGCATCGGCGCCAATCCCGATGCCATCCCTGCGGCGATCGAGCAGCAGTACCGCGACGCATTGGCCCAGGCGGGCATCCAGGCCGATATGCCGCCCGCCAGCCCTCTGACGGCGCCACAGCCCCGGGCCTTCCACGCCCAGCCCTCTGGCCAGAGCCTAGTGCAGGCACTGGCCCACGCACGCAAAGGCCAGCCGGGCCCCTTGCTAGGCGCGCATGTGGTGGCGCTGGTCGCAGCCGCGCCACAAGGCGTGGCTACGCGCACGCTGAAGGCGCTGCGCCTGGACCCGGCAGCACTGGTACAGGCCGCGCGGCGCGAAAGCGCCTACCCCCCCGCGTAGGCCTCCAGCCCGATGGTGACAACGGTGGCCACCTCGTTGCCGACCTCGGCGCGGAACTCGGCTTCGGCCTGCGCCACGGCATCGCGGAAGGCCTGCAGCCAGGCCAGCCCCACGGGTGTGAAGCACACGCGGCGCGCACGGGCGTCCAGCGGGTCGGCTTCGCGCGTGACCAGCCCCCAGGCCTCGCACTGGTCCACCAGGTTGGCCATGGCCTGCTTGGTCATGCCCGCGCGCTGGGCCAGGTCGGTCAGCCGGTCACCCGAGAGCGCCAGGTGGCGCGTGATGTGCACGTGGGCGGCCGTCACCTGGTCGCGCGCGGCCAGGTTGGACAGGGCCAGCGGCACCTCCACGTTGTGCGCCATGAGCTGCAGCACCCGCGCGTCGAAGCGGCGCATGGCGTGGCCCAGCAGGCGCCCCAGGTGGGTCTGGCGCCAGCCGTCTTCGGCAGGGGATGAAGCGAGCGAATCAAGCATTCCCAAATTGTCAGGCAAACTGACCAAATTATCCTTGAAGAACAAAAGACGGCTCGCATAAACTACTGTTCAAGCATCCAGCCTGTGATTAATTGCAGAGCCATGCAAACACCCAACCCATTGTTTCTCAAGGAGTTTTCCCATGGACCTCGCAGTCAAAGGCACCAACCCCGCATTGCCCGTGAACACCGAAAAGGCCAAGGCCCTGGCCGCTGCGCTCGCCCAGATCGAGAAGCAGTTCGGCAAGGGCACCATCATGCGCCTGGGTGAAGGCGAGGTGATTGAGGACATCCAGGTGGTGTCCACCGGCTCGCTGGGCCTGGACATTGCCCTGGGCGTGGGCGGCCTGCCCCGGGGCCGCGTGGTGGAAATTTATGGCCCGGAATCGTCGGGCAAGACCACGCTCACGCTGCAGGTGGTGGCCGAGATGCAAAAGCAGGGCGGCACCTGCGCCTTCGTCGATGCGGAACACGCCCTCGACGTGCAATACGCCCAGAAGCTCGGCGTGCAGCTGTCCGACCTGCTGATCAGCCAGCCCGACACGGGCGAGCAAGCGCTCGAAATCGTGGACAGCCTGGTGCGCTCGGGCGCCGTGGACCTGATCATCGTGGACTCGGTGGCCGCCCTCACGCCCAAGGCCGAAATTGAAGGCGAGATGGGCGACGCGCTGCCCGGCCTGCAAGCCCGTCTGATGAGCCAGGCGCTGCGCAAGCTCACCGCCACCATTAAGAAGACCAACTGCATGGTCATCTTCATCAACCAGATCCGCATGAAGATTGGCGTGATGTTCGGCAGCCCCGAAACCACCACCGGCGGCAACGCGCTCAAGTTCTACGCCTCGGTGCGCCTCGATATCCGCCGCACCGGCACCATCAAGAAGGGCGACGAAGCCATCGGCAACGAAACCAAGGTCAAGGTGGTCAAGAACAAGGTGAGCCCGCCCTTCAAGACGGCCGAGTTCGACATCCTGTTCGGTGAGGGCATCAGCCGCGAGGGCGAGATCATCGACATGGGCGTCACCGCCAAGATCGTGGAGAAGAGCGGTGCCTGGTATGCCTACAACGGCGAGAAGATCGGCCAGGGCCGCGACAACGCGCGCGAGTTTCTGCGCGAGAACCCGGACCTGGCCCGAGAAATCGAAAACAAAGTGCGGGAGCAACTGGGCATCGCCCTGTTGCCTGCAGCACTGACACAAGCCAGCGCTGCAGACGAGGCGTAAGTCAAACACAGCTGCCATGCCGCCAGAACGAGGCCCGCAAGGGTTTGGCGGCAAGTCAGACATCAAAAAATTGAGCCCCAAAAGGGCTTCACCGCCCAATAGCAAAGCACTGTTTGCTATCAATTTTGATAATCCATCACCATGGGCTTCACCACGCTGTCGCTCAAAGGGCGCGCACTGCGGCTGCTGAGCCAGCGCGAACACTCGCGCGCCGAGTTGCTGCGCAAGCTGGCCCCGCATGCGGAGGCGGGCGATGACCTCCACGCCCTGCTTGACGACCTGCAGGCACGCGATTTCATCAGCGAGGCGCGGGTGGTGGAGTCGGTGCTGAACCGCCGCGCAGGCCGCCTGGGCGCAACGCGCATCCGGCAGGAGCTGCAGTCCAAAGGCCTGGGTGCCGACGCAGTGCAGCAGGCCATGGCCCAGTTGCAGGACAGTGAACTGGAGCGCGCCCGCGAAGTGTGGCGCCGCAAGTTTGGCGAGCCCGCCGCAGACCCGCAGGCCCGCGCCAAGCAGATGCGCTTTTTGCTGGCGCGGGGGTTCTCAGGGGATGTTGTGCGGCGCGCCGTGCGCAGCGATGTTGAGCCGCCGGGCGAGCAAGACCAGACGCGATGAGATTGACAGTAAAGCATGCGATCTATGATGCGCAATGAAAACCTCTTTAAAGGAAGCGCTCAATGTCGTTGAAGTATCTCGTAGGTTTGGGTGGGCTTGTGTTCGCATTGGTCGGCTGTGGCAATGGAGGCTCTGATGCGCATGAGGCGGTGTGCTTCGACAATACCTTCTATGCCGAAGGTGCGCAGATCAAGATCGTGTATGAGCTCAGTGGTTCGTCAAGTGGCAAGGAAGCTTGGTCGTCCACCGTGACCAGTGTCAACGCAACCCTAGACGGAGTGAGTGGGCTCGTGCAGCGGCGCGAAGAGCATACGCCCGAAGGCTTGTCTACGCGCCACGTGTTTACCTCTGAAAAGCTGCTCTCCGCTGGTGTCGTCGCGCGGCATGGAGAGACTCGCTACAACAGCGTCGCGCCGTTGTTGTCGTCTGTGGTCGAACGCTACGCCCCCCCGTTTGTCGATGCGCGTGCAGAACTGCGTACGGGCGAATCGGCCACCTACCCGAAGCAGGGTGAGCGTACGGCCATGGGCTCCGCAGGAGGGCCTGTCGTAACCCCATTTAGTGATTTTGTTACGGTTACTTTTGTAGGGCAGGAGAGCGTAAGTGTGCCCGCCGGTGTTTACCAAGCTTGTCGTTACACCACCTTCACCCAGAGCACTGGCGTTTCCGTTACGCAATGGCTGCATCGCGGAGTAGTGGTCCGCCAGGAGTCCAGAGGCACGGTGCACGCCCTGATCAATGGAACATTCAATGGCTTACCGCTCTAGGCTTGGAGTTGAATTGCCCTACATGGTCCGCACAAGGAGAACAAGCTTTTCGTCGTGATGGTTAGCGGATGAAGTTGCCGGACGGACTCCAGCAACCCCGCTCGAGTGACCGTAGCTCGATGCAGTGCACGGCCGCGACGATCGGCGCCGTGCAACTGAAACACGCGCTTGGCCAAGTCGATGCCCAGAATCACAAATTCCACGTAGGCCTCCGGTAGCGGCAAGTTGTGAAGAATGCCCTGTTTCCTGCCGGGGTAGCATCGGGTCCATCCCAGTAGCAGTGGTTAACTTTGCCGGATCCGGCGATGGAAGAAGCCTTCTTTGACACCCCTATCTACAGGGAGTTTGCCGGGCTCAATGCCAATGGCAGAGTGCCTGACAAGAGCACCATTTTGAGGTTCCACCATCGGCTGTAGAAGCACAAGTTGGCCAAGCATATCTGGCTACCGCCAACGAACTGCTGGCAGCGCAGGGCTTGCTGATCAAGGCTGGCACTGCGATGGATGCCACCTTGATCTCAATACCCAGTTCTACCAAGAACAAGGACAAAAAGCGCGATCCAGAGATGCGCTCCAGCCAAAAGGGCAATGAATGGCACTTTGGCATGAAGGCCCACATTGGCGTGGATGCGGATTCAGGGTTGGCGCACACCGTCGCCGGAGCCTTGGACAACGTGACCGACATTGGAGAAGACAACAGCTTGCTGCACGGGCAAGAGAAATACGGGTTTGGTGACGCGGGCTATCAGGGCGTGCGCAAGCGCCCGGATGCCAGGGCGGGCTGACGTGGCACATGGCGATGCGCCCGGACAACCGCAAAGACCTGGACAAAGAGAACAACCCCGTTAACACGCTCATAAACCAAGTGGAGAAGATCAAGGCGAGTATCCGAGCCAAGTCAGAGAACCCCTTACGGGTGATCAAACGGCAGCTTGGAGATGCGAAGGTGCGCTACCGGGGTTTGAAGAAAAAACCGCTCCAGCTCAAGACGCTGTTTGCGCTGACCAATCTGGGGATGGCGTGCCATCAATTGCTAGCGGCGCAGGGGTAGGTGCGCCTGAAAACAGGCAGAGGGCCTCGAAAGCGATGCAGATGGCCCGAAAGGGCGTGATCTGAAAATACGTGCCCTGTATCACTCGCAAATCCGAGTTGTTCAGAACATCCCAGGGACTTACACGCCCAGCATCAGCTGCAGGTTTTGCACCGCTGCGCCGCTGGCGCCCTTGCCCAGGTTGTCCAGGCGCGCAATGACCACGGCCTGCCGGTATTGCTCGCTGGCAAACACGCGCAGTTCCAGCTTGTTGGTGTCGGTCAGCGTGTCGGCGGCCAGTTTCAGGTCATCAGTGGGGGGCAACACGCTCACCCACTGCTCGGGCGTATTGGTGCGGCTGTAGTGGCTGGCCAGTGCGTCGTGCAGGTCACTGGCCTTGGGCGCGCCCGGCAGCAGGTCCAGGTGCAGCGGCAACTGCACCAGCATGCCCTGGCGGAAGTTGCCCACGGCAGGAATGAACACGGGGCGGCGTGTGAGGCCGGTGTAGCGCAGGATTTCGGGAATGTGCTTGTGCGACAGGCCCAGCGCATAGGCCTCATAAGGCGCTGCAGTGCCTGCCTCGTAGGCTTCGATCATCGTGCGGCCGCCGCCGGAGTAGCCCGACACCGAGGGCAGGCTCAAGGGGTAGTCCGCAGGGATCAGGCCCGCATCGACCAGCGGACGCAGGATGGCAATCGCGCCCGTGGCGTAGCAGCCGGGGTTGGACACGCGGCTGGCGTCGCGCACGGCTTGCGCCTGCGATGCCGCCAGTTCTGGAAACCCGTACACCCAGCCATCGGCTGTGCGGTGGGCGGTGCTGGCATCGATCACTTTGACTGTGCGGCCCGAGCTGCGTTCGATCTCGTCGACCATGGCCACGGTGTCGCGCGCGGCATCATCGTGCAGGCACAGCACCACCAGATCCACACCCGCGATCAGGTCGCGCTTGGCGACCGGGTCTTTGCGCAGCTCGGGTGCAATGCTGACCAGCTCGATCTGCGGCATGGCCTGCAGGCGCTCGCGGATCTGCAGGCCCGTGGTGCCGGCTTCGCCATCAATAAAGACTTTGGACATGGGTGTTCCTTCGTGTGCAACAACCGGGCTGCGGCCCGATGGTAAGGGGATGTACGTACTAAGCACATGGGATGGTGCGTTGCAACATGATACAGTCGCGGGTTGCCATGTCCCAAGCCCGCGGCCAGACAACTGTTCATGGTAAACGGGTAACTACCACCCTTCCCTGAGAGAGACCTCATGAAGATTCACGAATACCAAGGCAAGGAAATCTTGCGCAATTTTGGTGTGCCCGTTCCGCGTGGCATTCCCGCATTCACGGTGCAAGAAGCCGTCGAAGCAGCCCAGAAGCTCGGCGGCCCCGTGTGGGTCGTGAAGGCCCAGATCCACGCCGGTGGCCGTGGCAAGGGCGGCGGCGTGAAGGTTGCCAAGACCATTGACGACGTCAAGGCACGCGCCAGCGAAATCCTGGGCATGCAACTGGTCACGCACCAGACGGGCGCTGAGGGCCAGAAGGTCCGCCGCCTGTACATCGAAGACGGCGCCGACATCAAGAACGAGCTGTATGTGTCGCTGGTCACCGACCGCGCCACGCAGAAGGTCGCCCTGATCGCTTCGAGCGAAGGCGGCATGGACATCGAGGAAGTGGCCCACTCCACGCCCGAGAAGATCGTTACCGAGATGATCGATCCGCTGGTCGGCATCACCGAAGCGCAGTCCCGCAAGGTGGCAGCAGCCATCGGCCTGACCGGCGCTTCCATCGACCAGGCCGTAGACATCTTCGCCAAGATCTACAAGTGCTACATGGACACAGACGCGTCGCTGGTGGAAATCAACCCGCTGAACTGCGACTCCAAGGGCAACCTGATGGCCCTGGACGCGAAGTTCAACTTTGACGCCAACGCCCTGTTCCGCCACCCCGAAATCGTCGCCTTCCGCGATCTGGACGAAGAAGATCCCGCCGAAGTGGAAGCCTCCAAGTTCGACCTGGCTTACATCAGCCTGGACGGCAACATCGGCTGCCTGGTGAACGGCGCTGGCCTGGCCATGGCCACCATGGACACCATCAAGCTGTTCGGCGGCGAGCCCGCCAACTTCCTCGACGTGGGCGGCGGCGCCACCCCCGAGAAGGTGACCGAAGCCTTCAAGATCATGCTCAAGAACCCCAAGGTCAAGGGCATTCTGGTCAACATCTTCGGCGGCATCATGAAGTGCGACACCATCGCCACCGGCGTGATCACCGCCTGCAAGGCCGTGAACCTGAATGTGCCGCTGGTCGTGCGCATGAAGGGTACGAACGAAGAGCTGGGCAAGAAGATGCTGGCCGAGTCCGGCCTGCCCATCATCGCTGCAGACACCATGGCCGAAGCTGCGACCAAGATCGTTGCTGCCGTCAAGTAAGCCCGGAGAACACACATGTCGATCTACATCAACAAAGACACCAAGGTCATCACCCAGGGCATCACGGGCAAGACGGGCCAGTTCCACACCGAGAAGTGCCAGGAATACGCGAACGGCAAGAATGCCTTCGTGGCAGGCGTGAACCCCAAGAAGGCTGGCGAGTCCATCTTCAACATCCCGATCTATGCCTCCGTCAAGGAAGCTGCCCAGCAGACCGGCGCTACCGTGTCGGTAATCTATGTGCCTCCAGCAGGTGCTGCGGACGCCATCTGGGAAGCCGTGGAAGCCGACCTGGACTTGGCCATCTGCATCACCGAAGGCATTCCCGTCAAGGACATGCTGATGGTGCGCAACAAGATGAAGGCCAAGGAAGCTGCTGGCGGCAAGAAGACCCTGCTGCTGGGCCCCAACTGCCCCGGCCTGATCACGCCTGACGAAATCAAGATCGGCATCATGCCCGGTCACATTCACCGCAAGGGCCGTATCGGCGTGGTGTCCCGCTCGGGCACGCTGACGTACGAAGCCGTGGCCATGCTGACCGAAGTCGGCCTGGGCCAGTCGAGTGCCGTGGGCATTGGTGGCGACCCCATCAACGGCCTCAAGCACATCGACGTGATGAAGGCCTTCAATGACGATCCAGACACCGATGCCGTGATCATGATTGGCGAAATCGGTGGCCCGGACGAAGCCGAAGCCGCCCAATGGTGCAAGGCCAACATGAAGAAGCCCGTGGTGGGCTTCATCGCTGGCGTGACCGCTCCTCCCGGCAAGCGCATGGGCCACGCAGGCGCCCTGATTTCTGGCGGCGCCGACACGGCCGACGCCAAGCTGGCCATCATGGAAGAGTCCGGTTTCGTGATCACACGGAACCCATCGGAACTGGGCAAGCTGCTGAAGGCCCAGCTGAAGTAAGTCACGCTTCGCCCACGGCAACGGCCATGCGCTCTGCATGGCCGCCGCCAAAGGGGCGAATGCGCAGTGGCTCCAGGCGCCCGGAACCTCGGTTCCGGGCGCTTTTTTCTGCCCTTTTTGCGCCCAAGCCAACGTGGCGGCAGGTTCTCCCACACCGGGAGCAAGCATCATTCAATGTGACAAAAATGGCATCTCCGCTGAACATCAAGCCACAGACGCGACAAGAACGGCACAGGCAGCATTCCCACAGCGTTGTTCGTTACAAAAATTCGCAAAATTTCAGCCCCAAGACCTGGGCGCAGTTATTGCTTAAATGACGGTTCAATACCTGAGTGGAACAAGAGCAAGTGGGCAGAAAATCCTCGGCACGGCGACTGAATGTGTGGCGTACCGATGGCTTCTGGAGCGCATTGGCGGGGCTGGCGGCAGTGGCCCTGTGCGTGGTCACGGGCCTTGTCCAGCGGCTGGACCTTGCGCTGTATGACGCGGCCATCCGCACCACCACTTCCGCCCCCCTGCCTGAAATCGCCATCGTCAACATCGACGACGCAAGCCTGGCCGCGCTGGGCCCCTGGCCCTGGTCCCGTGACATCCACGCGCGGCTGATCGATCAGCTTGCAGCCAGCGGCGCCAAGACCATCGTCCACACCGCCTACTTCACAGAACCCCAGAGTGACCGGGGCCTGGGCCATGTGCGCAAGATCCGGGAATTGCTCGCCGCTTCCGGCGACAACAGCCCGTTGGCCACCGAACTCAGCCGCATCGCGGCCGACGCCGACCAGGCGCTCGACACGGATGCCCGCCTGGCAAGTGCCATTCAGCGTGCGGGCAACGTGCTGCTGGCATCGCGCTACGCCTCTGCGGGAACGCCCACAGCGCTGCCGTCCCAGGTGCGCCGCAGCACGCTGCCCGACCCCGGCACCTTCGCCACGCCCGTCCAGTCCGCGCAACACCCCGTTGGAAACCTGGGGGCCTCTGCTGCCGCCGTGGGCCACCTTTTTCCGAAGGTGGATGAGGATGGCAAAACCCGCCGGGTGCCTCTGCTTTTGCGCTACGACAACGCCGGGATTCCTGCGCTGGCCCTGCTGGCGGCCCAGCACAGCCTTCACCTCGGTGCGAGTGATGTGCACATCCAGGACAGCCCTCCCGGGCTGCGCCTGGGCGGGCTGCACATTGCAACAGATGCCACCGCTGTCATGCGCCCGCGCGTGCAAGCGGTGCCGGGCGACAACCCGGCGTTCCCCACGCATTCCTTCAGCAGCGTGCTCGACGGCAAAACGCCCGCCAGCAGCTTCAAGGGCAAGATTGTGCTGGTGGGCAGCACCACTGAGTCACTGGCGCCGCAGGGGGGGCAGGGCCCGCTGTACCCCGTCGAGACGCTGGCGCGCACCGTGTCGTCGATCCGGCTGGGCCTGGGCGTGCAGCAACCCACCTGGGGCCCCTGGGCATCGGGGCTGGTGGCGGCAGGCGCGCTGTTGTACGTGGCCTTGCTGGCCCACCGGGCGCGCGCGCCTGTTGCGCTGGGTGTGGGCGCAGCGCTGGTGCTGGCACTCGCAGGCGCCGGGTGGGGGCTGCTGCACTACGCGGGCCTGTGGGTTGCGCTGGCGCTGCCTGCCACCGGGCTCGCGGCGGGGATCGTCGCGAGCCTGCTGCTCGGATGGAAAAACGGCCGGGGCCGCGCACCGTCGGCGGAAGCCGCAGAAGCAGACCGGATGATGGGGTTGGCCCTGCACGGGCAAGGTCAGCTGGACATGGCATTCGAGCGCCTGCGCAAAGTGCCCGCCAGCGACGCCTTGCTGGACAACCTGTACCACCTGGCCGAAGACTTTGAACGCAAACGCAACTTTGCCAAGGCCAAGGCGGTGTACGAGCACATCCTGCGGCACAACCGGCAGTACAAAGACACGCGCAGCCGCTACAAGCGGGCACGCGCCAAGGCCGACAGCGGCGGCCCCAACAGCCAGCCTGCGTCCGTTCCCCCACAGGGCACCCCTGCCAGCCCACGGCTCCCCGGCGACGCCACGCTGGGCATGCCCATGCTGGGGCGCTACCAGATCGACCGGGAAATTGGCAAAGGGGCCATGGGCGTCGTCTACCTGGGGCGGGACCCCAAGATCGGGCGTATCGTCGCCATCAAGACCCTGGCCCTGGGCCAGGAGTTCGAGGGCGATGCGCTGATCGATGCGCGGGCCAGGTTCTTCCGCGAAGCCGAGACGGCCGGGCGCCTGCAGCACCCCCACATCGTGACCATCTTCGATGCGGGCGAAGAGCATGATCTGGCCTACATCGCCATGGAATTCCTCAAAGGCAGGGACCTGGCCCATGCCTGCGCGAAGGAACATTTGCTTCCCGTGCCCACCGTGCTGTCCATTGCCGCGTGTGTGGCTGATGCGCTGGACTATGCCCATGCGCACAACGTGGTGCACCGCGACATCAAGCCCGCCAACATCATGTTTGACAGCAGCACCCACGCGGTGAAGGTGACGGACTTTGGCATTGCGCGCATTACCGACTCCAGCAAGACCCGCACGGGGCTGGTGCTGGGCACCCCCAGCTTCATGTCGCCAGAGCAGCTCGCCGGGAAAAAGGTGGATGGCCGGTCGGACCTGTACTCGCTGGGTATCTCGCTGTTCCAGTTGCTGACCGGCACCCTTCCGCTGCGGGGCGCCTCCATGACTGAGCTGATGCACAAGATTGCCAGCGTGGACGCGCCAGATATCCGCGAGTTGCGCCCCGAACTCTCTCCCGCCGTCGCCCGGGTGGTGGCGCTGGCCCTGCAAAAACGCCCGGAGGCCCGTTACCAGACAGGCCGCCAGTTTGCCGCCGATCTGCGGCAGGCTGCCGCTGGAGCAGCCGGCGCCGAGAGCCCGCCCGCGCCCGAAACAGTGGTCTATGATGCGGACCGCGATGCAACAGGGCATGAGATGACGGATTTTCAGGAAACCGTGATGGATCCCCCCGCCGTGCGGGGAGCGTCAGCCCCGCCCGTTTCAGGCGCCCAATGACGCTCGCCCACACACCCATGACCTACGAATTTTTCGCGCGGACCGACAAGGGCCGGGTGCGCACCAACAATGAAGATGCGGTGGCGGTCGATCGCGAAGCGCAAGTCGCCATACTCGCAGACGGCATGGGTGGCTACAACGCCGGGGAGGTCGCCAGCGGCATGGCCACCACCTTCATCCGCACCGAAATGGCCCGCTGGCTGGCCCAGGCGGGCACCACGCCCCAATCCACCGATGTGCGGCGTGCGCTCGAAATCTGCGTGGAGAATGCCAACCACGCCATCCTGGGTGCATCGCTGTCGAACCCCCAATATGCCGGCATGGGAACCACGCTGGTGGTCGCCGTGTTCCATGGCAGCCGCCTCATCCTCGGGCACATTGGCGATTCGCGCTGCTACCGGCTGAGAGATGGCGCATTGCAGCAAATCACGCGGGACCACTCGTGGTTGCAGGAGCAGATCGATGCCGGTCTGCTGACAGCCCAGCAGGCGGCGCTGTCTTCCAACCGCAATCTGGTGACCCGTGCCCTGGGCGTGGAGCCCAACGTCATGATGGAAGTCAACGAGTTCCAGGTGGCTGCGAATGATCTCTTTCTGCTGTGCTCGGATGGCCTCACGGACATGGTGCCCGACCCCGACCTGGCGGAGATGGTGCGCGCGCCACTCCCACTGGAAGAAAAAGCCACATTGCTCATCGACACCGCCAACGCGAACGGCGGGCGTGATAACGTGAGCGTGCTGCTGGTGCAGGCCGCTGCGGGAGGCAAGAAGCGCGGCCTTATGTCCCGATTGCTAGGGGCCGTCTGAATGGCCCAAACCACAACAATTCATCACATCAGGAGTGGATCATGCCGAGAATGATCGTTTCAATCGACGGGGTCGTCATCAAGGAAGTGCAACTGACCAAGGAGCGGACCACGCTCGGCCGACGCCCGTACAACGACATCGTGATCGACAACCTCGCCGTGAGCGGGGAACACGCCGTGATCCACATGGCAGAACACGAGGTCGAGATCGAAGACCTGGGCAGCACCAACGGCACCTATGTGAATGCCAAAGCCGTCAAGCGCCAGGATTTGCGCAATGGCGACACGATTGAAGTGGGCAAGTACAAGATTCGTTTTCTGCAGGAAGCCGAAGGCCAGAACTTCGAAAAGACCATGATCTTCAAGCCGGGCATGGTGCCCCCTGTGGGCGGGGCGACACGGCCTGCCCCGGCAGCGCCCGCTCCGGCGCCCATCGCCGCCGTGATCCGCGTCATGTCAGGTGCAGCAGCAGGGCGTGAAGTATCTCTGCAAAAGGTCGTCACAACCATTGGCAAACCCGGCGTGGCCGTTGCGTCTATTACCAAGCGCCATCATGGCTTTGTGCTGGCCCATGTGGAGGGCCCAGAAATGCCGCTGCTCAACGGCGCCTCCATCGGCACGTCTCCTGTGCCGCTCAAGCATGGAGACCGGCTGGAACTGGCCGGCACCGAGATGCAGTTCGAACAAGGTTGACGGTCTGCGCATGGTGCGGCGCCCTGTCGGCGGTTGCCCCAGCGCTGCCATCTCCCATTGACACCCCCATGCGGCCAGGCCCATGCGACAGCAGCTCTCGCACCTGTTTCTGCGCCGCTGGCGGCGCATCGCCGTCACCCTGATACCGCTGGTTTTTGCGCTGCTGCACATCTCGGATGTGCTCCACCTCCAGGTGTTGGAGCGGCTGGACAACATCATCTATGACACGCGCTTGCGGGTCACCATGCCCCGCACGCTGGACGAGCGCATCGTCATCATCGACATCGACGAAAAAAGCCTGGGCCAGGTCGGGCAATGGCCCTGGAGGCGTGACAAGCTGGCGGCCCTGGCACGCGAACTGTTCGAGCGGCAGCAGGTGTCCGTGCTGGGGTTCGATGTGGTGTTCGCCGAGGCGGACGAAAGCTCGGGCCTGTCCACATTGCGTGAGCTGGCCCAGGGGCCGTTGCGCAATCAACCCGTGTTTCAGGAGCAGCTGGAACGCCTCGCCCCCTCGCTGAACTACGACGCACTGTTTGCACAATCACTGCAAGGCCGCCCAGTGGTTCTGGGTTACTACCTATCCGGCGATGACCGCGACGGCATTACCAAGGGGGCCCTCCCCGCACCCGCGCTGCCGCTGGACCGCCTGCGTGGCCTGCCGCTGATCGCCACATCGTGGAAAGGCTACAGCAGCAACATCGAAAGTCTGTCCGCCGCCGCACCCACCGCCGGGTTCTTCAATTCGATCACCGATGAAGATGGCGTGGTGCGCTCCCTCCCGCTACTGGCCGAGTACCAGGGGCGGTATTACGAATCCCTGGCCCTGGCCATGTTCCGCGCCGTCATTGGTTCGCCAGACATCTACCCGGGCTTCGCCAACCCGGTCCCCAATGGTTCGCATGACGCCCTGCAGAGCATTGTGCTGCGCGCCGATGGGCGTTCCTTGGCCCTGCCGGTGGACGATCAACTGGCCACCCTCATCCCCTACCGGGGCCCGGGCGACGCCCGGGGCGGCTCGTTCCGGTACGTCTCGGCTTCGGATGTTCTGGAAGGCAAGCTTGCACCCGGCCAACTCAAAGACCAGCTGGTGCTGGTGGGCTCCACCGCCCCGGGCCTGCTGGACCTGCGGGTGACCCCGGTCGGAAGAACCTATCCGGGCGTAGAGGCGCACGCCAATGTGCTCTCGGCCTTTCTGGACGGCAAGAACATCGTGCGGCCCGACTACGCCGTCGGATTCGATGCCTTGCAACTGCTGTGTGCGGGATTGCTGCTGGCCGTGGCATTGCCCCTGCTGTCAGCCTCCGCAGCGGTGCTGCTCAGCGGCGGCGTCGTGGCATCACTGGTGGGCCTGAACCTCTGGCTCTATCTCGCCCACGGGCTGGCTTTGCCACTCGCCACCGCCGTGGTGATGGCGCTGCTGGCGTTTGCACTGAACATGGCCTACGGCTACTTTGTGGAAAGTCGCTCCAAACGCGAGTTGGCCACCCTGTTCAGCGCCTATGTCCCGCCCGAGCTGGTGGCCGAGATGGTCAAGCAGCCCGAGCACTACAGCATGCAGGCCACCAACCGCGAGCTGACAGTGATGTTCTGCGACATGCGCGGCTTCACCGCCATGTCGGAACGCATGGAGCCGCTGCAGTTGCAGGCGCTGCTCAACGAGGTGTTCAGCAAGCTCACCCACATCATCCGCAGCCATCGGGGCACGATCGACAAGTACATGGGCGATTGCGTCATGGCCTTCTGGGGCGCACCCGTTGCTACCCCGGACCACGCACACCTGGCCGTATCGGCCGCGATGGAGATGGCCCAGGCCATAGGGCAGATCAATGCCGACCACCGGCAGCGTGGCTTGCCCGAAATCGGGGTAGGCATCGGGCTCAACACCGGTGTCATGTGCGTGGGCGACATGGGCTCGGACATCCGGCGCGCCTACACCGTCATCGGCGACGCCGTGAACCTGGGCTCACGGCTGGAAGGCCTGTCCAAACACTACGGCACCGCCATTGTGGTGAGTGAAAGCGCCAAATCACTCGCCCCCCAATTCGCCTGGCAACAGATGGACCGTGTCCGCGTCAAAGGCAAGGCCCAGGCGGTTCCAATCTACCAGCCGTTGGCAAAACTGGGCCAGCTAGCACCTCGGCAAGCTGAAGAGCTCGAACTATGGGGCCAATTTCTGGCCGCCTACGCCGCACAGGAATGGGCACAATGTGATGCACTGCTGGCACGCTTGAAAGAATTCAAACCCCATTCCGTGCTGCACGCGCTGTACGCCGAGCGCGTGGCCAGTCTTCGGTTGTTGCCTTACAACCCAGACTGGGACAGCGCCACCAACTTCGATACCAAGTAGACGAGCAAGCAAAAGCGGGAAGGCTTCACATGCAGATTCGTGTGCTGGGCTGCTCCGGCGCCATCGCCAAGGACTGTCGCACGACATCGTTCTTGGTTGGAGACCGCATCCTGATCGATGCGGGCACCGGCGTGGGCGACCTGACCCTGGAGGAAATGGGCCGTATCGACCATGTGCTTCTCACCCACTCCCACCTCGACCACATTGCTGCACTGCCGCTGATGCTGGACGCCGTCTCGTCCCTGCGCCGCAGCCCCGTGCAGGTTCATGCACTGCCCGCCACCATTGAGGCGCTTCAGGCACATGTGTTCAACAACATCATCTGGCCAGACTTCAGCGCCATTCCATCGCAAGCATCGCCATTTCTGCAGTATCAAACCTTCTCGACTGGCGAGTTGCTAGCGATAGACGGGTTCGAAATCGAAGTTCTCCCTGCACGCCACACCGTTCCTGCGGTAGGCTTCGCCGTGCGTGGAGACTCGGGCTGGTGGGTGTTCAGTGGCGACACCGAACGCAACCAAGCCTTCTGGGACCGCGTTAACACGCTGCCCGTGACCAACCTCGTCATAGAGACCGCTTTCAGCAACCGCGAGCGCGATCTTGCCCGCCGCAGCCTGCATCTGTCACCCGACACCCTGGCCCAGGAACTGGCACACATCCACCCGGCAAACCGCTATCCCATCTACATCACACACACCAAGCCATCAGAGACCGAACTCATCATGGAGGAGATTCGGCAGCTGGATGGCACAAGCGGCTCCTTGGGCCCGCATGACATCCGGTGGCTGAGCGCCGGTCAAACGCTGGAGGTGTGAGGTGCCAGCTTGACAATACTGGATGACAAAAATGTAATCCAACAGGATTTGAAGGGGCTTTTTTTGACGCGCAGCAGATCGCTCAAGCACCGACCTCCCAGGAGACTTGTGAACAATGTTGACGAACACGCTTCTTTACCGAGGTTTGTTCGTTAAGTGCTTGACTTTGCTGATTCGCCACCCTCTTTACGAGGGTGCAAGTTGCCTGTTGCGAGGCTGGGCACCGCAGTCCAGCGGCGAACCTAGCAGGCACGCAGCTTGCATAACGATTGCGCATTTGCAACTTTTCCTAGGAGTTTTTCATGAAGCGCTCTATCCAAAAGGGTTTTACCCTGATCGAACTGATGATCGTGGTTGCGATCATCGGCATCTTGGCTGCCGTCGCGCTGCCGGCCTACCAGGACTACACGGCCCGCGCAAAAATTTCTGAAGCCATTTTGGCCGCATCTTCTTGCCGCACCAGCATTACTGAAACCATCCAATCTGCCTCGTCCGGCACAGCGATTGCCGCAGATAACTGGGGCTGTGAAGTTTCCACGGGTAGCGGCACCAAGTACGTCAGCTCCGTTGCAACTACAGCTTCCGGTGCAGCTGCTGGCGGTGGCGTGAACATCATTGTCACAACACAAGCTATTGCCCCAGGGGCGGATGGCACGATTCGCATGGCTCCTTGCTCGGCAGCCACGCAAACTACGTTTGCTACTTGCGTGCAGCCAACATTCGGTGCGGCGGTTAACAGCTGGCTCTGCGGCCCCGGTGCCACCGGCACTCCTGTTGCAGCAAAGTTCCTCCCCGGCTCTTGCCGAGCAGGCTAATTTTCTTTCGGACCTAAAGGCGGCTTCGGCCGCCTTTTTTATTTCTTTTCATGCACACATCGCTGCTTCATGTTTTTGGTTTGTTGATCTTTGCTAGCGCTTGGCTGTCTTACGACCACTACCGTCCATGGGTCAACTTTCACTCCGAAGCATTGGCAATTTTCAGCATAGGGCTATTTGCATTTAGCCGCTTGTCGCGACCAACGGGGCAAGCTCCCACGACCTCACCCTTCTGGTTTTGGATATTGATTGCCCTTGCAGTGATTCCCTGGTTGCAGTGGTTGGCTGGGGTTTCATTGTTTGCTGGCGATGCACTGCTCGCATCTTTGTACCTGTGCGCGTTTGCGGTGGCAGTGGCCTTGGGTTACACGTATGCAAGGGACGAACGTGACAGCGACCTAACATCCATTTTTTTTCTCGTATGGGTTGTCGCTCTGATTTCCGCCGTCATCGGATTACTCCAATGGCTGGGACTGCAAGAGGCCCTTGCGATGTACGTGGTCCAGACCGATTTTGGCGATCGGGCGATGGGCAATCTCGGCCAACCCAACCAATTGGCCACCCTTCTGCTCATGGGGCTTGCCGCTCTGGTGTGGATATATGAGCGTAAACATATCGGCGGCCTAGGGCTGGCCTTTGGCGCGGGATTCCTGACCTTGGTGCTGGTCTTGAGTCAATCCCGTGCCGGGGTTGTGAGCGGTCTGGCCGTTGCTGTGTATCTAACCTGGAAAGCCTCGCGAAGCGCAATGCGACTAAGGCCAAAGCAGATTGCAATTTGGACAGCGTCGTATCTGGTCGCGCTGCAGTTGCTTCCATGGGTTCATGAGCTTCTGATGATGGCAGGCCGGCGTGACATGAGCCTGATACGCGACAACGGTCGTATCACCATCTGGAAACAAGTGCTGGCCGGTACTTTGGAATCCCCCTGGTTTGGATTTGGCTGGAACCAGACACCGACCGCTCACGCAGCTGGGGCAATTGCGTTTCCTGGAAGCCTCACCTACACCAATGCACACAATGTCGTCCTGGATCTGATTGCATGGAACGGGATCCCACTCGGCTT
This sequence comes from Acidovorax kalamii, assembly GCF_002245625.1. Taxonomy (GTDB): domain Bacteria; phylum Pseudomonadota; class Gammaproteobacteria; order Burkholderiales; family Burkholderiaceae_C; genus Acidovorax; species Acidovorax kalamii. The sequence continues at coordinate 46,072 of NZ_NOIG01000007.1, read as the reverse complement.
GCTGCTGACTTTGATGTGTACTTACTGGCTCGCATCCCGTCTCCTTCGCGCGTCAGAGCCCAATGGAATCTACGCACTAGCCTCGCTCATTCCGATAGGCATTCACAGCCTTTTGGAGTATCCGTTTGCCTACGCCTACTTCCTGGTGGCCGGCGCGCTAATGGTAGGAATCACCGAAGCTCACCACCCGCAAACTAAGAAGCGGTTTGTCCTGCTACCACGCCCCCTCCTGGCAATCTTTATCGCAGCCTGGCTCGCCTTGGGCTGTCGGATAGTCTACGAGTACATGCAAGTAGAGGAGGATTTTCGCGTAGTCCGCTTTGAAAATCTGCGCATTGGGCGCACTCCAGCAGAATACCAACCACCCAATGACATCTACCTTTTGTCGCAACTGGGCACTATGCTGGATGCCTCTCGGCTGCGCCCAGTACGAAACATGGACCCAGCCGACATAGAGAAGCTACGAACGGCTTCCCTACGGTTTGCATACGGTGCACTTGCTGTACGCTATGCGCTGTCCCTGGGTCTCAATGGGCAACCGCAAGCCGCGTCAAAACAGATGCAAGTCATCCGTGGAATGTATGGTGACTACTACTATCAAGCGGCTATCGACGTTCTGCGCTCGATGGAGAATGAGCAATATCCAGAACTCAAAGCGGTTCTGACACCATGACGAAATTTCACATCGATTTCAAAAACCGCCTGCGTGCCAGCGGAATCCATTTGTGCATCAGCCTTCTCGTAGCAACACTGGCTGCCCTCTTGGTTTTTGGCCTCTGGTACCCCTACCCCTACCGTGAAATCTCCGGTGGCCGCGGCCTTTTTTTTCTGGTCGTCGCAGTGGATGTCGCCATGGGGCCGCTGATCACTTTGGCGATTTTTAATCGTTCCAAGCCTCGGCGCGAACTGGTGATGGACTTCACCGTCGTGGGGATGCTTCAGTTGGCGGCGTTGGGTTACGGGCTATGGACAGTCTTCGTAGCGCGGCCGGTGCACTTGGTTTTCGAATACTCTCGGCTGAGCGTGGTCCATGCGGTTGATATTGAGCCGGAATTGCTGGCTAAGGCACCGCCTGCGCTTCATGCCCTGCCATTGATGGGACCAACACTGATCGCCTTGCGTCCCTTCAAAGATGCGGATGAGCAGTTTCAGTTCACGATGGCTGCATTGGGTGGCGCGCCTTTGGCAGCTCGCAGCGATTTGTGGCAGCCTTATGAAGCCTCAAAAGAGGCCATATTGCATGCATCGCGCAGCGTGTCTGAGTTGCGTGCCCGCTTTCCCGCCGAAGCTGAACGTATTGACAGATCCATCGCAAAAACGGGGCATCCTGTGACTACACTGCGGTATCTTCCAATGGTCGGGCGCAAAGAGGCATGGACTGCGTGGATTGACCCCGACACGGCGAAGCCTCTGGGATTTTTGCCGCTAGACTCTTTCTAAAAGCGTTTTGGACTCCGGGCCTCACCTTCAGTGGCGATCCCCTCTTGCTTGGTAGCTTCCGGACTTGCCGCCATGCTTTTCAAGCACCTCTACCCCTTGGATCTTCATCCCTCGATCCACCGCCTTGCACATGTCATACACAGTCAGCAAGGCGACCTGCACCGCCGTCAGCGCCTCCATCTCCACACCGGTGGGGCCCACCGTCTCAACAGTGGCCGTGCATTGAATAGCGTTATCGGCGGGCACTGACTCCAGCTCCACCGCCACCCGCGTCAGCGCCAGCGGATGGCACAGCGGAATCAAATCGCTGGTTTTTTTCGCAGCCATGATGCCTGCGATGCGGGCAATGCCCAGCACATCCCCCTTCTTGGCCGTGCCGCTTTCGATGATGGCCAGGGTTTCTGGTTGCATCTCGATGCGGCCAGTTGCTACGGCGATGCGGTGGGTGGCGGGTTTAGCGCCTACGTCCACCATGTGGGCTTGGCCTTGGGCGTCGAAGTGGGTGAGGGAAGACATGGCAGTGGGTCGGCAATGGTTGTTGTTACGAAACAATCGGTGGCTCAGGGCATCATACGGGCATGCGGAATCGCTTTTGGCCCCGAGGGCTCGCCGCCTTGTTGCGGCCCCATCCCCTCGCTATTTTTAGCAAAAAATCGCCTTTCTGGCGCGCTAGTCAAGCCTTTGTTGCTATCAATATTGCGGCAATTTGCTTAACTTTCCCAGCTCATGCCCAGTCGCAGCTGCCCACCCTCGGCGAAAGCGGCGACCTCACCACCAGCGCCGAGCGCCGCCTGGGCGACCGCATCATTCGCGAACTGTACCGGGATCCCGACTACATCGACGACCCGGTCATCGCGGACTATGTGCAGGGCATCTGGCAGCCGCTGATGGAAGCGGCCCGGGTGCGGGGTGAGCTTTCTGCCGAGCTGGATGAGCGCTTCGCCTGGGAGATTCTGCTGGGACGCGACCGCACGGTGAACGCGTTTGCCTTGCCCGGTGGCTACCTGGGCGTGCACCTGGGCCTGGTGGGGGTGGTGACGACGCGTGACGAACTCGCGTCAGTGCTGGCGCACGAACTCAGCCATGTGACCCAGCGCCACATCTCGCGCCTGATCACGCAGCAGAGCAAGCAGACCCCGCTGCTGCTAGGGGCGCTGGTGCTGGGCGCCCTGGCGGCGAGCAAGAACCCCGGTGCCACGCAGGCCCTGGTGGTGGGCGGCCAGGCCCTGGCCATGCAGAACCAGCTGAATTTTTCGCGCGACATGGAGCGGGAGGCGGACCGCATCGGCTACGGGCTGATGGCACCCGCCGGGTTCTCGCCTCTGGGATTTGTGAGCATGTTTGACAAGCTGCAGCAAGCCAATCGACTCAATGACAATGGCTCGTGGCCCTATCTGCGCAGCCATCCGCTGACCAGCGAGCGCATGGCAGACATGCAGTCACGCCACCCACCCGCCGCCAACCCTGGCCAAGCGACAGGGGTCACCTCGCTGGAGCACGCCATGGTGGCCGCGCGCGCCCGGGTGCTCTCCAACCCCGGGGTAGACACCTTGCGCCAATGGATCCAAGAGCCCCAAGGCATCGGGTTCGCGGCGCAGCCGCCGCAACGGCGTGCGGCGGCACTGTATGCCTCTGCCCTGGGGGCGCAGCAGCTGCGGGACACCGCAGGTGCACGGTCGGCTGTGCAGAAACTCGAAACGCTGGCGCAGGCCGACCCTGCGGCGCTGCGTCTCGTGCGCTTGCTGCGCGCCGAGATTGAACTGGCCGCCGGTGATGCCTCTATGGCACAGGCAGCAATGCTAGAAGCCAAAGGCACTGGTCTTGGCGCCACTACACGCAGGCCGGAACTGCTGCTGCGCACCCGGATCCTGCTCCAGGCGGGCCAGGCCAGCGCGGCGGTGAGTTCATTGCAGACCTGGGTGGCGAACCACCCCAAGGATGCCAGCGCATGGCAGCTGCTGGCGGCCGTGTGGCAGGCCCAGGGCCAGGGGCTGCGCGCCGTCCGCGCGGAGGCCGAGGCCCATGCCGCGCGGTATGACTATGCGGCGGCGGTGGACCGGTTCAAAGCGGGCCAGGATCTGGCCCGCCGAGGTGGCGCCGCAGCGGACCACATCGAGGCGTCAATCATCGACACCCGGCTGCGTGCCACGGAGTCACTTCTTCGCGAACAGGCCGCCGAGCGCTGACTCGATCACCACGCCCAGCACCGAATAAATGAGCGAGCCCAGCAGGGCTGCGCCAAAACCCGCGACATGGAAGCCGTCGAGCACGCTGGCGGCGGCCCAGAACATGAGCGCGTTGATCACAAAAAGGAACAGCCCCACCGTGACGATGGTGACCGGCAGCGTCAGCACCACCAGCACCGGCCGCAGCACCACATTGAACAGCCCGATCACAAAGGCCGCGATCAATGCCGAGGGAAAGCTCTTCACCTCGACACCGCTGTAGATATACGCCACGAACAACAGCGCGGCTGCACTGAGCAGCCATTTGAGAAGAAGTTTCATGGCCAAAGAATAGCACCGGCCAGTGATCCGCAAAAAAGGGCCTTGCAGGCCCTTTTTTGTCACAGCACCTGCTCCGATCAGCAGACAGGCCCTTTGGCGTCTTTCGACGCGCCCAGTCACTCCAGCGCCAGCACCCACAGGGTGCCAAAACCCGTGAGCAGGCTGCCCATGAGGGTGCCAGGCCGGGGCGTTGGCCAGCGGCGGCCCGCCTTCTGGCCTTTCTCCGCATCCTCCGGGGCATCGGATTTGGGGCGGCGGGCATCCACCACCTGGGCCGCAGAGGGCTGGGCCGCCTGCAGCTGCTCCGTCAGCTCCACCAACGGACCCTTGGCCACCACCGTGGTCACGCTGTTGGCGGGGGCCCGCAGGCCGGGGAGTATCTGGGCAAACAGTTTGTCCGCCCACTTGGTACGCCAGTTCTCGCGGGCGCTGTGGCTCACCCATTTGCTGATGCGGTGGGTCATCCGCGGGGCGCAGGCCACCAGCACCCACTGGGTCGGTGCCGCTGCCTCACGGGCAAACAGGGGTGCAAGCACCTGCTGGGCATACGCTGCGTCGTCCACGTACACGATGACTCTGTCCATACCGCCTCCTGTGAAAGCCCCAAGGCCCCGGGGCGTGAAACACTCCCCCGGGGCACCGATCAGATCAATGCTGTTGTTCGGCAGGCGCTGCAGCGGCGCGGCGCGCGAGAATGATTTTCCCGGCCAGCAGCACCAACAGTGCACCCGCCACGCTGGCACCGTACTTGACCGTGTCGAGCACGTCGCCCGAAGCGTCCAGAGGCATCTTCAGCATCCACTGCCACTTGTCGGGGTTGGCCAGTGCGGGGTCGGTGACCAGCATGCCACCTGCGATCCAGCCCAGCAGCATGCCGCCCAGCGTGATGATCATCGGGAAGCGCTCCATCAGCTTGATGACCAGCTGGCTGCCCCAGACGATGATCGGGATGGAGATCAAGAGGCCCAGCACGACCAGCAGGAACTGGTGTTCGCCCGCGTTCTGTGCTGCACCAGCAATGGCGATCACGTTGTCCACGCTCATCACCAGGTCGGCCACGATGATGGTCTTGATGGCGGCCAACAGCTTGTCGCTGCCCTGCACGTCGCCATGGCCTTCTTCATCGGGGGCCAGCAGCTTGACACCAATCCACACCAGCAGGATGGCACCCACGAACTTGAGGAACGGCAAGGCCAGCAGGGTCATCGCAAAGGCGATCAGAATCACCCGCAAGACGATAGCGCCCGCCGTGCCCCAGATGATGCCCTTGGTGCGCTGTGCAGGGGGCAACTTGCGGCAAGCCAGCGCAATGACCACAGCGTTGTCGCCACCCAGCAGGATGTCGATGATGATGATCTGGCCCAGTGCGAGCCAGAATTCGGGCGATGCCAAAAAGTCCATAAATTCCTCAGTATCAAGAGCGCGAAGGGAGGACCGCGCCGCCACTGTAGCGCCGAGTCCATCCCAGGGATAGAGGGCCTGCGGTCGGAGGATCAGGGACTTGCCACCGCGCTGCGGGGGCGCGGCACGCGAAGAGGCAGCCTTGATCAGCCCACAGTGGGCCCATCAAAGGTCTTGCTCGGCTCTGCACATGGAGCATGTGCGTGGAGCCCGGAACGCCGGAAGCGATGCTTCGTATTGACGACGAATCCGATGCCTTGCACTGCGACCATCAGGGCCGGGCCCCGCTGCAATACAAGTCGGGAGCTACTCCCCTTCGAGCCCTCGATTGGAACATCGCCAGCGCGGCCGCGCAAGGGTCGGCATGTTGTGGTTACTGCGTATGAACGTTCCTGCGCGATAAGCCTTTGTGGATAACACCACCGCCAGCATCCCCCGGGCGGGCGGCTATGATCCAGCCCCCTTGTGTCTCGCCCATCCATGGCCGCCATCCACATCACCGACATCGAAGCCGCCATCAACCACTGGCGCCATCGCGCGCCCTCGCCGGATGGCGTGGCGCTGGCGCCCGAGATCGAGGCCCTGGGAGAGGCCTATGCGCTGATGGTTTACCACCACCAGACCACCATCGGTGAAGGCGACCTGCCTGCGCGCGCGTTGGCCGCATGGCATGCCTGGTACGACACGACCCCCGACACCCCGTGCATCGCCATCTGCTCCACCAGCCAGGGGGACGACCTTTGCAAAGGCTGCGGGCGCACCTTCGATGAAGTGCAGCACTGGCCGGCCATGAGCCCTGTGGAAAAGCGTGTGGTGTGGCGCCGCATCACCCTGGAGCACTCTGCGTGGCGCTTCAACCGCTACGCCGAACGTGCGGCCGAGGGTGCCTCGACACCCCCATCACCCGCGCCCTGAGGCCGACAAAGGCAGGGGCTGTACGCCAACCCCGGCAGCGGCTATGGTGGAGCCATGCTGCGCCTGACCCAAGCCCCGAACATCGCCATCGCCACGCTGTGGGCCGACCTCCTGTGCGAGGCGGGCATGACGGCGTCGGTGCAGCGCCAGTACCTGGGTGCCGCTGCCGGGCACCTGCCGCCCGACCAATGCCTGCCCGAGATCTGGCTGGACCACGAGGAACACGCGACCCGCGCTCGCACGCTGCTGCAAGAGTTGCAGGCCCTGCCGCAGCGCCACTGGGCCTGCCGATGCGGCGAAATTGTGGAGGGCGGCTTCGAGCAGTGCTGGCAATGTGGCGCACTCATGCCGCGGGACTGAAACTGAAACGCCTGTCCACGCATGCAGGCAACTGGGCATGCAGACATGCCACCAATGCTATTAATTCAATAGCCAAAAGGGTATGACTATTGCGCGGAGAAGGCCTTTTCGGCCTGAACAATCTACTTCCAGCGCACGGGCTCCACGTGCACGCTGCCCAAGGTGCTGCTCAGGGTGATGGCCCCTTCCTGCACCGTGGCCTGCAGCTGCATGCTGCGCTCGGCCAACTGTGCCAGTGCCTGCGATGCCTCGGTGGGAATGCGCCAGACCTGCAGCTTGTCCAGCCGCGACAGCTTGCTTTCGATGCCCTTCCACCAGATTTCCGAGGCGTGGTTGAAGCAGTAGACGATCACGGAATCGGCCTTGCTGCAGGCCTTGGTCAGCGGCTTGTCCTCGGGCTGACCCACTTCGATCCACACGCGCTTGCGGCCCGTGAAGTCGGTAAGGGACGCATCCGGGTCATCCGGGTCCGACAGCCCCGCGCCAAACGCCAGGGTGGCGTCGCCATTGCACAGGTCGTTGAGCTGGTGCGCCTGGATGGCCAGGGCGGCCAGACGGACCATCATGCGCTCGTCGGTCTCGCTCGGGTGGCGGGCCAGGGTCAGGGCGTGGTCGGCGTAGTAGCCGTGGTCGATATCGGCGATCTGGACGTTCGCCTTGAAGATGGTGGATTTGATGGCCATGCAGCCTCACTACTAAATAGATAGCTGCCAGCGCTTAATGGAAAAGCGCTGGAGGCCAAAATGGCTTGGAATGACCGCTGTCAGGCCCGGCGTGCGAGTTCGGCCGCCTTGCCGACGTAGCTGCCAGGCGTCATGGCCAGCAGGCGGTCTTTTTCGGCCTGGGGGATTTCCAGCGAGTTGATCAGGCCGTGCAGCGCTTCGGCCGTCACGGTCTTGCCGCGGGTCACTTCCTTGAGCTTTTCGTAGGCGCCTTGCACACCAAAGCGGCGCATCACCGTCTGGATGGGTTCGGCCAGCACTTCCCAGGCGGCGTCCAGGTCTTCGGCCAGGGCCTCTTCGTTGATTTCCAGCTTGTTCAGGCCCGTAAGCAGCGAGGCATAGGCCAGCGTGGCGTAACCCAGGGCCACGCCCATGTTGCGCAGCACGGTGCTGTCGGTCAGGTCGCGCTGCCAGCGGCTGATGGGCAGCTTTTCGGACAGGTGCTTGAGCAGCGCGTTGGCCAGACCCAGGTTGCCTTCGGCGTTCTCGAAGTCGATGGGGTTGACCTTGTGCGGCATGGTGGACGAACCAATCTCGCCCGCCTTCAGGCGCTGCTTGAAGTAGCCCAGGCTCACATAGCCCCAGATGTCGCGCGAGAGGTCGATCAGGATGGTGTTGGCGCGTGCCACGGCGTCGAACAGCTCGGCCATGTAGTCGTGTGGCTCGATCTGGATGCTGTAGGGCTGGAAGGTCAGGCCCAGGCCCAGGGGCTCGGGCGTTTCGATGACCTTCTTGCTGAAGGCTTCCCAGTCAAACTCGGGCCAAGCGGACAGGTGGGCGTTGTAGTTGCCCACGGCGCCGTTCATCTTGCCCATGATCTTGACGGCGGCGATCTTCTCGCAGGCCGTCTGCAGGCGCATCACCACGTTGGCCATTTCCTTGCCCACGGTGGTGGGGCTGGCGGTCTGGCCGTGGGTGCGGCTGAGCATGGGCACGTCGGCAAAGGCGTGGGCCATTTCGCGCAGCTTGAGCACGATGCGGTCCAGGCCCGGCAGGATGACCTGGTCGCGGCCCGAGCGCAGCTGCAGCGCATGGCTGGTGTTGTTGATGTCTTCGCTGGTGCAAGCAAAGTGCACAAATTCAGAGGCCTTTTCCAGCTCGGGACGGGCTTCGAACTTGCTCTTGATCCAGTATTCGACCGCCTTGACGTCGTGGTTGGTGGTCTTTTCGATCTCCTTGATGGCGGCCGCGTCGGCCTCGGAGAAGTTCTTGACCAAGCCCAGCAAGTAAGCACGCGCTCCGGTCGTGAGCGGCTTGAATTCAGCAAAACCTGCATCCGACAGCGCGATGAACCAGGCCACCTCCACCTGCACGCGGCGGTGCATGTAGCCGTGCTCGCTCATGATCGGGCGCAGGGCGGCAAGTTTGGTGGCGTAACGGCCGTCAAGCGGCGACAGGGCGGTGATGGTGGACAGGCTCATGGCGCGCAATTGTAGGCGGGGTGTGTAGGCGCCACGCATCAGTCAGGCTCACGCCGGGTCGCTGTCGATAGAATCCAACCCGAATTGTTCAGCATCCCCGCGCACTGGAAGACACACCATGAAATTGATCGGAGCCACCGCCAGCCCCTACGTGCGCAAGGTACGTATCGTGATGGCTGAGAAAAAGCTCGACTACCAGTTCGTGCAGGAAAACGTCTGGGCTGACGACACCCACATCGCCACATCCAACCCTCTGGGCAAGGTGCCCTGCCTGGTGATGGAAGGCGGCGAAGCGGTGTTTGACTCCCGTGTGATCGTCGAGTACCTGGATACCCTGTCGCCCGTGGGCAAGCTGATCCCGTCGCAGGGCCGCGAGCGTGCCGAAGTCAAGACCTGGGAGGCCCTGGCCGACGGCGTGATGGACGCCGCCATCCTGGCCCGCCTGGAAGCCACCTGGGCCCACCGCAAGGACAGCGAACGCAGCCAGGCCTGGATCGACCGCCAACTGGTCAAGGTGAACGACGGCCTCAAGTCCATGAGCCAGGGCCTGGGCGACAAGCCGTATTGCAGCGGCATTCACCTCAGTCTGTCCGACATCGCCGTGGGCTGCGCCCTGGGCTGGCTGGAGTTCCGCTTCCCCGACATCGCCTGGCGCAACGAGTACCCCAACCTGGGCAAGCTGCTTGACAAGCTGATGCTACGCCCGAGCTTTGCAGACACCAAGCCGTCCTGAGCGGCGGGCGCAGGCAGCCCGGGTTTGGTAAAGACCCCGCGCCGGGCTTGCCGTATGCTTGGGCGCTTATGAACGAAATGGTTCAAAAACCTTCGAAACCCGGCGATGAACGCGCCACCCGCCAGCGCGCGGCGCGCGAGGCCGCCACCACGCCCGGGGCGGACCGGGTCCGCGTCAACGACCCCGACCGCACGATGGCCAACATCCTGCAGGTGGCCACGGCAGAGTTTGCGGACAAGGGCCTAGCCGGGGCACGCATTGACGAGATCGCGGCGCTGACCAGCACCAGCAAGCGCATGATCTACTACTACTTCGGTAGCAAGGAAGGTCTGTACGTCGCGGTGCTGGAGGAGGCCTACCGGCGCATCCGGCGCATCGAATCGGAGTTGCACCTGGAAGACCTGGCACCCGAGCAGGCCCTGCGCACGCTGGTGGGGTTCACGGTGGACTACCAGCTTGCCAACCCCGACTTCATCCGCCTGGTGATGAACGAGAACATGCACCGGGGCGAATTCATCAGCAAGTCGGCCACGATCCAGGAACTGAACATCCCCGTCATCCATGCCGTGCGCGATGTCTACCAGCGTGGCGTGGCGGCGGGCGCGTTCCGCCCCGATGTAGACCCGGTGGACCTGCACATGTCCATCTCGGCGCTGTGCTTCTTCAACGAGGCCAACCGCCACACCTTTGGCGCGATCTTCAAGCGCTCGCTCGACACCCCTGCCGCCACGGCGCAACGCCGTGAATCGATCATCGAGATGATCGTGCGCTTTCTGCGGCCCTGACCCTCCCGGCCCGGGCACACCCCGGTCCCGCGCCAAAAAGCTCCTCATCGGCACCCTGGGCGCGCGCCGTGCATGGCTGCGTCCTGCCATGACAAACCATGCAGGGTTTGCACCTAGATCAAATACTAACCAGTTCGTACAAAATTCTTTCAGCGTTTCAATACAACGACTGGAGACACCATGTTTGCACTGGCCGACCGCGTGCTGCGGGGATACACCCGCGTGCTGGATGTACTGTCCGGCCTGTGTCTGGCGGTGATGGTGGTGCTGGTGTTTGGCAATGTGGTGCTGCGCTACACCCTGAACTCCGGCATCACGGTGTCGGAAGAACTCTCGCGCTGGCTGTTTGTGTGGCTGACCTTCATGGGCGCCGTGGTGGCGCTGCGCGAACACGGCCACCTGGGCACGGATGCGCTGGTGTCGCGCCTGCCCGCCGTGGGCAAGAAGGCCTGCCTGGTGCTGGCTCAGATCGCCATGCTGTATGTGTCGTGGTTGCTGCTGAGTGGCAGCTGGGCTCAGATGCTCATCAACTGGGAAACCGAAGCGCCCGTGACCGGCGCCTCGGTGGGCATCTTCTACGCCAGCGGCGTGCTGATGGGCGGGTCGGGCATGGCCATTCTGCTGCACGACCTGCTGCGCACCCTGTTCGTTCCGCTGGCGGAGCATGAGCTGGTCATGGTGCAGGAAAGCGAAGAACTGGCGGCCCTGGCGCACCGCCCTGCGGGCGCCGAAACATCCCACGAAGCGCCCGGCAGCCGCCGCCCCTGACCCCTCCGCACAGGCACTCCACCATGACCGTCACCATCTTCCTCGGCTCCCTGCTGCTCGCCATGGCGATCGGCATTCCCATCGCGTTTGCGCTGCTCATCAGCGGCGTGGCGCTGATGTGGCACCTGGACCTGTTCGATGCGCAGATCCTGGCGCAGAACGTGATCAACGGCGCCGACAGCTTTCCGCTGCTGGCCGTGCCCTTCTTCATGCTGGCGGGCGAGATCATGAATGTGGGCGGCCTGTCCAAGCGCATCGTGAAGCTGGCGCTCACGCTGGTCGGCCATGTGCCCGGCGGCCTCGGCTATGTGGCCATCATGGCGGCGGTGATCCTGGCCGCCGTGTCGGGCTCGGCCGTGGCCGATGCTGCAGCGCTGGCCTCTTTATTGCTGCCCATGATGGTGGCTGCGGGCCACAACAAGGAACGCTCGGCCGGGCTCATCGCGTCCGCCGGCATCATCGCCCCGGTGATCCCGCCGTCCATCGGTTTCGTGATCTTTGGCGTGGCGGCCAACGTGTCTATCAGCAAGCTGTTTCTGGCCGGTATTGTTCCCGGCATCCTGCTGGGGGTGGCGCTGGCCCTCACCTGGTGGTGGCTGGTGCGGCGCGAGGATGTGGCGCCCCCCAAGCGGGCCACCCGTGCCGAACTGGCCGTGGCCCTGCGAGAGGCCGTGTGGGCGCTGGGCCTGCCCATCATCATCCTGGTGGGGCTGCGCATGGGTGTCTTCACCCCCACCGAAGCCGCCGTGGTGGCCGCCGTGTATGCGCTGTTCGTGTCCATGGTGGTCTACCGCGAGCTGAGCTGGCACCAACTGGCCGACATCTTCCGCGCCTCGGCCCGCACCAGCGCGGTGGTGATGTTCCTGGTGGCTGCCGCCATGGTGTCCGCCTGGCTGATCACCGTGGCCGACCTGCCCTCCAAGGTCATCGGCATGCTGGAGCCCTTCATGGGCAACCCAACGCTGCTACTGATCGCCATCATGCTGCTGGTCATGGTGGTGGGCACGGCCATGGACATGACGCCGACCATCCTGATCCTTACGCCCGTGCTGATGCCAGTGGTCAAGGCCGCAGGCATCGACCCGGTGTACTTCGGCGTGCTCTTCATCATCAACAACGCCATCGGGCTCATCACCCCGCCCGTGGGCACGGTGCTCAACGTGGTGGCGGGTGTCGGCCGCATCTCGATGTCGCAGGTCACCCGCGGTGTCATGCCCTTCATGCTGGCCCAGCTGGCCGTGATGTTCCTGCTGGTGCTGTTCCCTTCCATCGTCACCGTGCCGCTGCGCTGGCTGGGTGGCTGAACCGCACCCAAGGTTTCTCGCCCCTTTTTTTGTCCGCCCCAAGAACCCAAGGAGACATTTCCATGAAGCTGCTCAAAACCTTGCTCGCCACGGCCCTGGTGGCCGCGTCGCTGCTGCCCGCTGCACACGCCCAGGAACGCACCATCAAGTTCGCCTTCCAGAACCAAAAAGACCACCCGCAGGCCCAGGGTGCACAGAAGTTCGCCGACCTGGTGGCCGCCAAGACCGGCGGCCGCATTGCCGTCAAGCTCTTCCCCGGCGGCACGCTGGGCGGCGACCTGCAGACCGTGTCGGCCCTACAGGGCGGCACCGTGGAGATGACCGTGCTGAACGCGGGGATCCTGGCCGCGCAGTCCAAAGAGTTCGGCATCTACGACTTCCCGTTCCTGTTCGCCACGCCGCAAGAGGCCGATGCCGTGACCGACGGCCCCTTCGGCAAGAAACTGCTCGACAAGCTGCAGGCCAAAAACCTGGTGGGCCTGGGCTACTGGGAGCTGGGTTTTCGCAACCTCACCAACAGCAAGAAACCCATCACCAAGGCCGAGGACATTGCGGGCCTGAAGATCCGCGTGATCCAGTCGCCGATCTACATCGACCTCTTCAACGCGCTGGGCGCCAATGCCGTGCCCATGCCGTTCCCCGAGCTGTACACCGCCATGGAGCAAAAGGCCGTGGACGGCCAGGAGAACCCTTTCTCCACCATCCTGTCGTCCAAGTTTGCCGAGGTGCAGAAGTACCTCACTGTGACGCGCCACATGTATAACCCCCAGGCCGTCATCGTGAGCAAGAAGTTCTGGGACAGCCTCAACCCCGCCGACCAGAAGGCGTTGAACGACGCCATGGCCGAGGCCACCACCTTCCAGCGCGGTGTGTCGCGCGTGCAGGCCAACGTGGCGCTGGAAGACCTCAAGAAGGCAGGCATGCAGGTGTCCGAGTTCTCGCCCGCCGAGCTGGACAAGCTGCGCGCCAAGGTCAAGCCCGTGGTTGAAAAACACAGCGACAAGGTCGGCGCCGAGACCGTGCAAGAGGTCTATTCCACGCTGGCAAAACTGCGCGGCGGCAAGTAAGCCACCGCCGCCACCCCTGTGCTGCCGGGCGGTGAACACACCCACCGGCAGCGCGCCCACCCCGCATCCCGCCCGCCCCATGAGCCTCCAGCTCCTCGATCCCCCGGTCATCCCCACTACCTCCACCATGTCTTCCACTAGCCCCCGCAAGGTGCTGATCGGGCTGATCGGTGCCGGCATCCAGAAGTCGCTGTCGCCCGCCCTGCACGAGGAAGAGGCGCGCCACCACGGCATGCGCCTGCACTACCAGCTCATCGACCTGGACCGCTCGGCGTCTTCACCCGAGCAACTGCCCACGCTGCTGTCGGCGGCGCGCATCATGGGCTATGCAGGCTGCAATGTGACCTACCCCTGCAAGCAGGCGGTGATCCCGCACCTCGACAGCCTGTCGGAAGAAGCGCGCGCCATGGGCGCCGTGAACACCGTGGTCATCCAGGGCGGAAAACTGGTAGGTCACAACACCGACGGATCGGGCTGGGCCTGGGGCTTCACCCGCGCGCTGCCCGGTGCCGACCTCAGCCGCGTGGTGCTGCTGGGCGCGGGCGGTGCAGGCGCCGCCATTGCGCATGCCGTGCTGCGCCTGGGGGCACAGCACCTGAGCATCGTGGATGCACAACCCGAACGCGCCGCACAACTGGCGGCCGACGTGAATGCGCTTTACGGCGCGCGCGCCGAGGCCGGTGAAATCCGCTCGGCCATGGCCCACGCCACCGGGCTGATCCACGCCACGCCCACGGGCATGGACAAGCTGCCCGGCCTGCCGCTGGATGTGGGCCTGCTGCGGCCCGCGATGTGGGTGTCCGAAGTCGTTTACTTCCCGCTCGACACCGCCCTGGTCCAGGCCGCACGCGCGCTGGGCTGCCGGGTGTCGGACGGCGGTGGCATGGCCGTGGGCCAGGCCGTGGGCGCGTTCGAGCTGTTCACTGGCGAGGCGCCCGACGCCGCCCGCATGGACGCGCATTTTCGCCGCCTGGTCAGCAGCGCCCGCTGACCCCTTCCGTGCACGACAACACAAGGAACTGAACCCATGAGCACCCCGATGGTGGCCACCCGCGAAGCGCTGGGCGACATGCCCAACCCCCTGGGCCTGCAGGGCATCGAGTTCATCGAATACGCCACCAGCCGCCCGCAGGCGCTGGGTCAGGCGCTGGAGCGCATGGGCTTTCAGCCCGTGGCACGCCACCGCTCGCGCGAGGTGCTGCTGTACCGCCAGGGCGACATGAACATCATCGTCAACGCCCACCAGGACACCGAACGCACCGGCGTGCATGCGCCGCCCGCACTCACCGAAACACCGGTGCTGGCCGCCATCGCCTTCCGCGTGGGCAATGCGGCCGCAGCATTTCGCCGCGTGCTGGAATTGGGCGCGTGGGCCGTGCACACCGAGGTCGAGGTGATGGAGCTGAACATCCCCGCCATCCACGGCGTGGGCGCGAGCCGCATCTACTTTGTGGACCGCTGGAAGGAGTTTTCGATCTACGACGTGGACTTTGTGCCCATCCCCACCGTCAACCCCCGCCCGCCCGCGCTGCAGGGTCTGCACCTGTTTGGCGTGGTGCAGTACATCGGCCTGGGCCGGGGGGCGGACTGGATCCACTTCTACAGCGAACTGTTCGGCTTTGCCGAGCTGGCGCCGGATCAGTCGTTTGGCGTGCTCACCCATGGCCGCATCCTGGCCAGCCCCTGTGGCACGCTGCACTGGCAGCTGATCGAGCCGCTGGTCGATGCGCTGGATGCCGACCCAGAGGAGCTGCTGCAGCGCGTGGCCTTTGGCACACCCGATGTGCTGGCCACGGTGCAGGCGCTGCGTGCGCGCGGTGTGGAGTTTGTCGAATCGCCCACGGGCGTGCACACCGGCACGCGCGGCGCATTGACGCGTGCCGATGCGGCCTCGCCCAGCTTCGAGCTGGTGCGCAGCGCCCGCTGAGCCAGGAGACCGCCCATGCGCCAATCCACCATGCAACGCAACGTCGCCGATTTCGGCATGGACACCATCAGCCTGGCGGGCCCACTGGAGGCCAAGCTGGCCGCCGTGAAAGCCGCCGGCTTTGGCCAGATCATGCTGGCCGCGCGCGATATCGTGGGCCACCCGCAGGGCATCGAGGCCGCCGTGCACGCGGTGCGCAGCAGCGGCCTGCGCGTCACAGGCTTTCAGGTGCTGCGCGACTTCGAGGGCTTGTCGGGCCACCTGCACAGCTACAAGGTGGACATTGCCAAGCAGATGATCCTGATGGCGCGCGACCTGGGCGCGCCCGTGCTGCTGGCCTGCAGCTCCACGTCATCGCACGCCACGGCGGATGCCGAGGCCATTGCGCGCGACCTGCGCAAGCTGGCCCTGCTGGCGCTGCCCCACGGCATCCGTGTGGCGTTTGAAGGACTCTCGTGGGGCCGCCACATCAACGAGGTGCACCAGGCTTGGGCCGCCGTAGAGCAGGCCGATTGCCCCAACCTCGGGTTGGCCATCGACTCGTACCACCAGTTCGCCACCAGCACGCCGCTCTCGGCCCTGGAAGATGTAGACCCCGAGAAGATCTACCTCGTGCAGCTGTCGGACTTCATGTGGCAGGAGACCCGCACGGTGCAGGAGCGCATCGAGACCGCGCGGCACTTTCGCGTGTTCCCCGGCGAAGGCGTGCACAGCCAGGCCCTGGCCGAGCTGGTGCGCACGCTGGACGGCATGGGCTACCAGGGCGACTACAGCTTTGAGGTCTTCAACGACGACTACCAGCAGCTGCCCCTGCCCTACGTGGCGCAGCGGGCGTGGAACAGTGCACTGTGGCTGGCCGAAGGGGTGCTGCAGCGCGCGGTGCCGCTGCCGGGGCATCCGCGCATCAAAACCCTGGCGTGATCCGCCATCCGCCAACGATCAACTGTTGGCGCGTTTCTTGAGCCAGCGCATCAGCGCGCCCACCACCGGCAGCTTCTCATACAACTCTTCGGCCGCGTCCCAGTAATCGCGGTGCAAGGTCACCTGGCCCTGGGCATCCAGCACCAGGTGCGAGGCACCGCGCACGGTCTGCGTCACGCCCTTGTGGAAGTCCTTGAAGGCGAACAGGAAGTCCCAGGTCAAGAAGCACTGCTGCCCCTGCACCACGCGGCCCGTGACCACAAAACGCGGCTGCTCCAGTGCCTCGAACATGTGGGCAAAGATGCCCTGGATGGCGGGCACGCCCACCACCTCGTTGAACGGGTCCTTGAAGCGCGCCTGGGGCGCGTAGAACCGGCCGATGGTCGCCACGTCGGCGGGCGACAAGTTTTCAAAGAACGCAATGATGCGCGTGACGGCTTCTTCGGTGGCGGGGGCGGTGTAAGGGGGCTGCATGGAAACTCAGAGTCCCGTGAACTTGCGGACGGCAGGAAAGTACCACCGATACGGCAGCAGCCGCAGCAGCTTCATCACGCGCGTGAAGCGCTTGGGGAAGTGGATGTCGAACTGCCCCCGCGCCCAGCCCTGCAGGATGGCGTCGGCTGCCGCTTCGGGGGAGATGAGCGCAGGCATGGTGAAGTCGTTGCCCGCCGTGAGCGGCGTGGCCACAAAGCCGGGGTTGATCACGCTCACGCCCATGCCCAGGTCGTGCAGGTCCAGGTACAGCGCCTCGGCCAGGTTGATGAGCGCAGCCTTGGTGGGGCCGTAGGCCAAGCTCTTGGGCAGACCCCGGAACCCCGCCACGCTGCTGATCAGGCTCACATGGCCCGGGCGCCCCGCCTGGGCGGCAGTGAGCATGGCGGGCAGCACGGCGGCCAGCACATGCAGTGCGCCGTTGTAGTTGATCTGCTCATGCCTCAGCATCACGGCCAGATCGAAGTCGGTGGCGCGCATGTCGCGGTAGTAACCCGCGCAGTAGCACACCAGGTCGGGTGCACCACCCGCCAGCACCTGCGCGGAGGCGGCCTGCACCTGGGCCGGTTCGGCGGTGTCAAAAGCCAGCGCCGTGCTGCCGGGGTGCTGCACCACAAAGGCGTTCAGTGCATCGCTGTTCCGGGCCGAGACGATGACCTGCGCGCCGCGCGCATGCAGCGCTGCCGCCGTGGCCCGGCCAATGCCGCTGCTGGCCCCGATGAGCCAGGCCCGGCGGCCCTGCCAGTCGCGCAAGGGTGGGTTGAGTTTCATGGTGCGCGCTTGGTGAAGGACAGGGTGATCTCGCCTAGACGCACGCCGAACTTGCTCATGGTCGCGCGGTTGAGCATCACGCGGTCGTCGATGAGGTACATCCAGTCGTCCAGGTCCACGTGGTAGACCTTGCCGTCCACGGGCAGGGCCAGCGTGTAGTTCCAGCGGAAGGCGTTGCCGCGCGTCTGGCCGCCCGCAGTGCCCACCACATCGTCGGCGGTGCCGGTGTATCGGCCGTCGGCATGTTTCGTCAGGCGCCAGATGCGGCGCTGTGTGGTGCCGTCGGAATAGGTGAAGGCTTCGTCCAGCACGCCCTCGTTGCCCTTCCAGCTGCAGTCCATCACCACGGTGAAGCGTTTGACGATCTGGCCGCTGCGGTCCTGGAAGATGCCGTAGGCGTCGATCTTGCCGTTGAAATACTGGGCCAGGTCCAGCACCGGTTTTTCGCTGGCGTAGCCGTCAATGCTCTGGCTGGCGCAGCCAGACAGAGCCACGGGTGTGGCCACGGCGGCGGAGAGAAGAAGGCGTCTTTGCATATTGGGCATCCCTTGAAAAATCAGGCGCTGGCCAGGCCGCGTGCAGGCCGGAGCACCAGCCCATACAGCGCCCCTGCTGCCAGCAGCTTGAGCACGCAGGGCAGCACGGCATAGGCCCAGTTCAGGGTCTGCAGGCCTTCTTCGCTGCGTGTGCCGGGGGTGTAGCCCCAACAGCCCAGCAGGGGCAGCGCGAGGCCTGCGGCCAAAGCCAGGTTGAGCTTGGTGGCAAAGTTCCACCAGCCAAAGTAGGCGCCTTCGTGCTGGCCGCTGTCGCCCTCGGCGGCGATCACGCCCGCCAGCAGGGCGCTGGGCAGGGCCAGGTCGGTGCCCAGGGCCACGCCGGACAGCGCACAGACGACGAGGAACGGCACCACATCACCCGCGCCCAGAAACGCGGTCCACACAAACACGGCAATCGCCAGCAGCATGCCCGACAACCAGGTGCGCGCCAGGCCCCAGCGCGCCACGGCACGCAGCCACAGCGGGATGGACAGCGCAGCGCACACGAAATAGGCCGCGAGGAACATGGGCTCCTGCGCGGGCGGGGCCTGCAGCCGGTCCTGAATAAAAAACAGCACCAGTGTGGCCGGTATGGCGCTGGCAATGCCGTTGAGCATGAACACCGCCAGCAGGCGGCGGAAGGCAGGGCGGCCCCAGGGCCGCCACAGGCTGGCGCGCTGCGGGGGGCGGTACACACCGGCCACGGCGACACCCGCATGCGCTGCGGGGCGAGGGGCTCTGGTCCAGGCCCACCAGCCTAGCAGCAGGGTGATGGCAAACACACTGAGCATCACCGGCAGGCCCAGCAGCGCGGGCAGCACCGATGCCAGCACCACGCCGACCAGTGCAGCACCCTCGCGCCAGGCCACGATGCGGCTACGCTGCAGCTCGTCGCCGCCCAGCCGAGCGCCCCAGGACTGGTGCGCAATGCTGAGCTGGCTGTAGGCGGTGTAGGTGATGAGCAGCGCCACCAGCGCCCAGGCGACGAGCGCATCGGCCCCGCGCACCAGGGGAAAAAACAAGCTGGTCAACCCCAGTGCCAGCACCGCCGCCGACACCGCACCCACCGCCAGCACGGCGCGCACCGAGCGGCCAAACAGGTGGTCGGCCAGGCGGCCCAGCAGCGGGTCGGTGAACGCATCGAACAGCCGCGCGGCCAGCAGCACGGCGCCCAGCGTGGCCAGCGGCATGCCGAATTCGCGCGCGTAGTGGTTGGGCAGCAGCACATACAGCGGCAGCGCCACAAACGCCAGGGGCAGGCCCAGCAGCCCATAGGCCAGGCCGTGGCCGGCGCGCATGGGCGTGGTGGTGGTCATGGCTGCCCTTGGCCTGCGGTGCGGGTGGCTGCGATCAGTTCTTGCCGCAGCCCGGGCTCGGAGGTCTGGGGCGATAGCCAGATGCCAAAGAATAGGCGCGAGAACTCGGCGTCGGGCACCTCGCCCACGACGCGGCCGCCCATCTTGAACACGGCGCCCGCGCCGGGCTGGTACAAGCCGAGCAAGCGGTCGCCGGGTTTCACATCCGGCAACGCGGCCTGCAGCGCCTGCTGCCAGCGGGTGGCCTGCTGCGGCGTGAAACTGCCCACGCGGCGCATCTCTTCGATGGAGCGTTTGGCAATCGCCTCGGCCGTGAAGTTGCGCTGATAGGTCAGCTCCAGCGCCAGCGGGTGGGCGCTGTACTGGTCGGCGTCAAAACCGGGCTGGGCCCACAGGCGCGCGCGGTACACCTCGAACCCCAGGAAGCGCATGGTGCCCTGGCCCACCAGGCGCGCGCCCGCCAGCGGTGTGCTGGCGGCTGGCGACGCGCTCACCGCCCCTTCTGCCCCTTGCGCCATAGCAAAATTTGAGCAAAAAACGGCCCCTGCGCCCGCTAGCAGAGCGCTGATAGCTATCTTTTTTATAGCATTCATGCTTTCACCAGCGTGTACTGCACCAGGTCGATGTTGCGCATCGCAAACGCGGCCTCGCAGTAGGCGAGGTAGAACTCCCAGATGTGCATGAAACGCTCGTCAAACCCCAGCTGCAGGATCTGCGCGCGCTGCGCCAGAAAACGCTCGCGCCAGCGTTTGAGGGTTTCGGCATAGTCCTGGCCAAACGCAAATTCATCCACCACGCGCAGGCCCGCCGCTTCGGCCTCGCGGCGGAACTCGCGCGGGCAGGGCAGGCATCCGCCGGGGAAGATGTATTGCTGGATGAAGTCGGTGGAGCTGATGTAGCGCTCGAACAGGCTGTCGTCGATCACGATGCTCTGGATGCAGGCCTTGCCACCGGGCTTGAGCAGGCGGTTCACCGACTGGAAGTAGGTGGGCCAGTATTCGCGGCCCACGGCCTCGACCATCTCGATGGAGCAGATGGCGTCGTACGGGCCGTCCTGGATGTCGCGGTAGTCCTGCAGGCGCAGGTCAGCACGCTCAGCCACCCCCTGCTGGGCCATGCGCTTTTGCGCGAATGCGAGCTGCTCGGTGGAGAGCGTCACCCCCGTCAGATTCGCGCCAAATTCGACCGTCGCCATCTCGGCCAGCGCACCCCAGCCGCAGCCGATCTCCAGCACCCGCGAGCCTGGTTCCACCCCCGCCATGCGCAGCGCGCGGCGCACCTTGGCGTGCTGGGCCTTGCGCATGTCGCCGCCCGCATCGCCCTCAAACCAGGCGGACGAATAGTTCATCGTGTCGTCCAGCCAGAGTTCGTAGAACGCGTTGCCCAGGTCGTAGTGGGCGTGGATGTTTTTCTGGCTGTTGGCGCGGGTGTTGCGGTTGAGCAGGTGCTTGATGCGGTACAGCAGCCGGCCCGCCCAGGTGCCATAGATCACGCCTTCCACCTGCTGGCGGTTGGCGATGAAGAGCTTGAGCAGGTCGGTGAGGTGCGGCGTGGTCCAGTCGCCCGCGATGTAGCTCTCAGCAAAGCCGATGTCGCCGGACTTGAGCGCGGCGCTGCACACGTTCCAGTTCTTGAGCGTGATCGCGGCCGAGGGGCCCTCACCATGGCCGAAATGCTGCAAGGTGCCGTCGGGCAGCTGCACCGTGAGGTGGCCGTGCTGCAGGCGCTGCAGCAGCTTGAGCGCCGTGCGGGCGGCAGCCGGTGTGCCTGCAGGCAAGGCCAGAGCGGTGCGGGGGGCGGTGGTGGAGTTCATGGCGGCGTTCTCGTTCGTCATGGAATTCAGCGGGTCACGATGGATGCAGGCGCCTCGGGCTTGCGGTGGAAACGCACGCGCTTGAGCCACAGCTGCAGCGCGTGCCAGTGGATGCGGGCAATGATGGCGAGCGTCATCGCGGGGTAGCCCCAGAGTGCCTGGCGCAGGGTCTGTGCGGTGATGGCCTGCAGGGTGCCGCTCACGCTGGTCTGGATGAGCGGGCCTGTGTCGTCGTCGTGGTCGATGCGCACCACGGTGCGGCCTGCATCCTGCGCGCTGGCCTCGGTGCGCATGAAGCGAAAGCGGTAGCCGCCACTCACCGCGCAGAACGGCGACACATGGAACACCTTGCGTGCCTGCTGTTCCACGCCGTACTGCGGCGCATCCAGCAGGTAGCAATGGCGCTCGCCGAAGGTGTTGTTGACCTCCACCACGATGGCACGCAGGGGGCCGTCCGCGCGGTGGCAATACCAGAAGCTCACGGGCTTGAAGGTGTAGCCCAGCACACGCGGGTAGCAGTGCAGCCAGACCTCGCCCGTGGCGTCGGTGATGCCTTCGGTGTGCAGAAGCTCGTCCAGCCAGGCCAGCGCACCGCCCTGCGCGGCGCTGCGGCCGTCGCCGTGGTCCACGTCATGGAAGCTGATGGCACCGCTGCGGTTCACGGCCAGGGGCGTCTCCGCGCCCGACAGGCTGCGCATCGGCAGCATCAGAAAAAACGTGGGGTAGGCAAATGCATGCCGCCGGGGCCGCAGCCGCGTGTGGCGCACTTGGCCGAAGCCGATGAGGGGCGCTGCGGTGGGGGCCGGGGCGTGGCTCACGCGGCCTCCGCCAGGGGAGCGGGCAGGGCCGCCCGCAATTGCTCGGCCACCGCCAACCCGGATTTCAGGCCGTCTTCATGGAAGCCATAGCCCGTCCAGGCGCCACAGAACCAGGTGTGCTGCTGCCCTTGCAGCTTGCCCACCTGCTGCTGGGCACGGATGGCGGCCATGTCGAACACCGGATGGGCGTATTCGTAGCCGCCGATCACATGCTCGGGCGCAATGTCGCGCACCGGGTTCAGCGACACGACCACGGGTTGCGCAAACGGCACGGGCTGCAGCTGGTTGATGAGGTAGTGCAGGCACACGCGGGCCGACTCGCGGCTGCGCTGCTGGGCGCGCTCGTAGTTCCAGGCGGCCCAGGCGGCGCGGCGCTGGGGCAGCACAGACGTATCGGTGTGCAGCACGGCGCGGTTGGCCTGGTAGCGGATGGCGCCGAGCACCGCGCGCTCCTGACTGGTGGGCTGGGCCAGCAGCGCGAGCGACTGGTCGGAGTGCGTGGCCAGCACCACCTTGTCGAAGTGTTCTGTGCGGTCTGCAGTCACCACGCGCACACCGGCGGCGTCGCGTTCGATGCGGCGCACGGGGGTGTTCAGGCGCTTGTCGGCAATGCCCGCGACGATCTTGTCCACATAGTGGCGTGCGCCACCGGACACCGTCCACCACTGGGGGCGGTTGCTCACCTGGATCAGGCCGTGGTTGTGGCAGAAGCGGATCATGGTGGCCACGGGGAACTTCAGCATCTGGTCGGTGGGGCAGCTCCAGATGCAGCCCAGCATGGGCAGGAAGTACCAGTCACGGAACGCGTCGCCAAAGCGGTGCTCGCGCAGGAAGTCGCCCAGCGGCTGCATCAGCGCGGCCTCGGCCTGCTTTTCGGCAATGCGCGTGCAAAGCTTGTTGAAACGCAGCAGGTCGCGCAGCATGCCCAGAAAGCGCGGGTTGACCAGATTGGAGCGCTGGGCAAACACGGTGCTGAGGTTGGTGCCACTCCACTCCAGCGCGCGGCCACCGCCGAGGGCCGCGGGCACCTGCACCGAAAACGACATGTCGGATTTGGCCGTCTCCACGCCCAGCTCGGCCAGCAGGCGGATGAGATGGGGGTAGGTGCGCTCGTTGAACACCAGAAAGCCGGTGTCCACGCCATGGGTGACGGGGGTGCCCGAGGCGTCGGGCAGCGTCACATCCACCGTGTGGGTGTGACCGCCGAAGTAGTCGCCCGCCTCAAAGAGTGTGATGTCCGCCTGGCCGCGCAACTGGTGCGCGACCGACAGCCCGGAGATGCCGGAGCCGATGATGGCGATTTTCATGGCCGGCCCCCTCTGGCCGGCGCCTGGAATAAAAAGGTTGCGAAGCGTCCCGAAACGAATAAGAGAGGGAGGGAGGAGAAGCGCTCCAGGAGGTCAGTCGGAACCCAGGGGCCCGAAAGGCTTCGCAACGTTAAAACTGTACGCCGCGCAATCGTCTTGCGCAATGGATAGAGTGGTGCCATTTCCGCGAAGTTCCAGGGCCCGCCCGGATTTTTTTTAAAGAAACGTAAAGAAACCATGGCGCTCACCGGGGGACGGGCCGGGCCAGTTGCTGTTCGATGGCCCGCACCAGGCCCTTGTTGTCGGGGCTGGTCAGGCTGGAATAGTTGTCCACCACCTGGCCGTCACGCCCCAGCAGGTACTTGTGAAAGTTCCAGCGTGGCGCGGTGCCCGACAGCTGTGCCAGCTGCTGGAACAGCGGCGAAGCCTCGGGGCCCTTCACGCTGCTCTTGGCGAACATGGGGAACTTCACCCCGAAGGTGTTTTCGCAGAAGTCCGCGATTTCCTTGTTGCTGCCTTTTTCCTGGGCAAAGTCGTTGGATGGGAAGCCCAGCACCACCAGGCCCTTGTCCTTGTAGCGCGCATACAGCTCCTCCAGCCCCTTGTACTGGCCGGTAAAGCCGCAGAAGCTGGCCGTGTTGACCACCAGCACCACTTTTCCGCTGTACTGGCACAGCGACTGGGGCTTTTCGTCCTGCAGGCGCGGAAAGCTGTGCTGCAGCGTGGCCGGGCAATTGGCGGGCGCATCGGCCGCCTGGGCGGCGGGCGACAGCAACAGCCCCGCCGCCATCAGGGCGGCCAGAGGGAAACAGCGAGACAGTGTGTTCATGGTGTGTGCGGCGGCAAGCGGGCGATGGAGGCAATTTAACCGCTTCATTATTTTTTGTCCACATGAGTTTTTATTTGTACTGAACGGTATACGCAGCATCACAGCGTTTGGATTCAGATTTCCGACATGGCGGCATGGGCGGGCCTGCCCGCCGAACTGCCCGCGGTCAGGCAGGCGCACGCAGGCCATGCCCGCAGGGCGCACAGGGCCGGCAGGCAGGGCAGAGAAAAAAAGGGGAAGGAGGGGAGAAACGGCTGGCCACACCCCGCACACCCGGGGCATGGCCAGGGGTCAGACCATCTGCAGCAGGCGGTCCAGCGACAGCTTGACGCGCACATCCTTGAAAGCCACCACGCCGGTGACCTTCCAGGGCGGCATGCCCGTGTCGCGCGGGATGGGCTCGCCGGTGGGCATGCCGTCGCGGTTGGTCACCACGGCCACCTTGGGCGTGGTGGCCGTGGTGCCCCGGCGGATCACCACGCCCACCTCGCGGCTCGCCAGCCGCACAAAGGCGCCCGGCGGGTACACCCCCAGGGTCTTGACCAGTGCCGCACCGGCTTCGTCGGCCTGCTGCTCTTCATCGTAGTAGCTGGCCTGCATGGCCGCCGTGACGGGCATGGGCCAGCGGGCGGCGCGGGGCGCCAGGCGGGCGCCAAAGATGTCGGCACGCTGCACCAGGCGCGCCATCTGCTGGGCCTCGGTTTTCTTGTCCAGCGGGCCGGGCGTGCGGTGGTGGTGGCAGCGCACGGCCTCCAGCCACACGGGGTCGGCCACGCCCAGGTGGCGCAGCAGCGCCTCGGAGCGCGCGGCATGGTCCTCCACTGCCGCAATCTGGGCGGCGGTCAGCGGGTGGGTTTGCTGGGCCAGCTGGTCCTGCAGCTCGGTCATGGCGATGTTCATGCTGAGGGCCGCATGCCCCACCTGCTGCACTCGGCCTGCGGGCCAGCGCAGCATCTCACGCGCCACCACCATGCACACGCAGCTCACCAGCATCGAATGCGTGGCGCTGTACATGCGGGTTTCCTGGGCCGACAGGTAGATCAGCGCCAGCAGGGTGGCATCGGGTGTCTGCTCGCAGTGGCGCACCAGTTCGTCGTGCAGCGCCTGGAAACGCCCGCCAAAGTCGCTGGGCGAGGGCGAACGCAGCAGCTGCGTGGCGCGCAGTTGCAGTTCGGGCCAGTCCGCCTGGGCCCGGGCTGCCGCGGCGCGGGCCCGGCTCGCGGTCTCCTCGGCGGCCTTCATCTTCATCGATGCGATCTCGCCCAGGTTGGTGTCGGCGATCAGCATGCGCTGCAGCTGGGCCAGGTAAGCGCGGTGGCTTTCGCCCGACTCGTCGGTGTCCACACACAGCTGGCGCCCCCGGGCCACCATCTTGGCCAGTTCCTCGCGGGTGCGGATCACGTAGCCTTTTTGGGCCAGCAGGACACCGTCGGAGCCCCGCAGCACAAAAGGCAGCGGGTGGCCGAGCTGGATGGATTCGATGTTGAGGCTGACGAGGTTCATGGTGCTCGTTACATTATCTAACGCCCTGCCCCCGCCAAACCCTTTGCCTGCCGGGTGATTTCCCGGCTTTTCAGCCGACGAAACCCCCAGCTCGCCGCCAGGCCCTCACGGCCTGGCAGGTGGTCAATGCGCTGCAGGTGGCGTGGACGGCAGGGCTTCGGCTGGCGCACGCACCGGGTGCAGCCCCCGCAACCGGCGCAGCATGCGCCCGAACCACTGGCCCAGGTCGTCCACGCTGGTGAATACCGGCGGAATCACCAGCAGGCTCAGCAGCGTGGAGGTGATGAGCCCCCCGATCACCGCCACCGCCATGGGCGAGCGGAAGCTCGCATCCGCCGCGCCAAAACCGATGGCGATTGGCAGCATGCCCGCGCCCATGGCCAGCGTGGTCATGATGATGGGCCGCGCGCGCTTGTGGCAGGCGTCGATGAGCGCCTCGAAGCGCGTCATGCCGTGCTCGCGCCGCGCCAGGATGGCGTACTCCACCAGCAGGATGGAGTTCTTGGTGGCAATGCCCATGAGCATGATGAGCCCGATGAGCGAGGGCATCGAGAAGCTCTTTTGCGCCACCAGCAGGCCCACAAACGCGCCCCCCAGCGACAGCGGCAGCGCCGCCAGGATGGTGACCGGGTGCAGGAAGTCCTTGAACAGCAGCACCAGCACGATGTAGATGCAGAGCACGCCGGTGAGCATGGCCAGGCCGAAGCTCGCAAACAGCTCGCCCATCATCTCCGCATCGCCAATCGTGATCTGGCGCACGCCCGGCGGCAGGTTCTGGATGGAGGGCAGGGCCGCGACGGCCTTGGTCACATCGCCCAGGGGCTGGCCCGAGAGTTCGATCTCGAAGTTCACGTTGCGCGCACGGTCGTAGCGGTCCACCACGGCCGGGCCGCCGCTGAACTCCAGCGTGGCCACCTGGCCCAGCATGACCGGGCCCTTGCTGCCCTGCACCGGCAGGCGCTCCAGCAGCGCGAGGTCCTTGCGCGCCTCGTCTCGCAGCTTGACCACGATGGGCACCTGGCGCGAGGCGAGGTTGAGCTTGGGCAGCGACACGTCGTAGTCACCCACGGTGGCGATGCGCAGCGTCTCGGCAATCGCGCTGCTGG
The DNA here is from genome assembly GCF_002245625.1 of Acidovorax kalamii. Taxonomy (GTDB): domain Bacteria; phylum Pseudomonadota; class Gammaproteobacteria; order Burkholderiales; family Burkholderiaceae_C; genus Acidovorax; species Acidovorax kalamii. The sequence continues at coordinate 19,310 of NZ_NOIG01000007.1, read as the reverse complement.
TCACGCCCAGGTCGGCGGCGCGCGCGAAGTCGGGGCGCACGGCGATCTCGGACCGCACCAGGCTGGCAGTGGACGACACGCTGCCCAGGCCGGGGATGGTGCGCAGGTCCTTCTCGACCGCGAGTGCGGCCGTGGTCAGCGCCTGCGGGTCGTCGCCGGTGAGCACCAGCACGTACTTCTCGCCCGAGCCGCCCAGGCCCACCTTGCTGCGCACACCGGGCAAGGTTTCCAGCGCAGCGCGGATCTGGTTCTCGATGCCCTGCTTGCGCGGGCGGTCGCCGCGCTCGGCCAGCAGGATGGTGAGCGTGGCCTTGCGCGTCTCGGCGTTGGCACTGCCCATGAACGGGTCGCCCCCGGCCGTGCCACCGCCAATGGTGGTGTAGACGCTCTTCACGTGGTCCACCTTGGCGATGCGCTCACGCGCATCCTCGGCCGCAGCACGCGTCCGCGCCAGCGTGGCGCCGGGTGGCAGCTCCAGGTACACCTGGGTCTGCGAGTTGTCGTCCGGCGGGATGAAGCCCGTGGGCAGCAGCGGGATCAGCGCCAGCGAGCCGATGAAGAACGCCGCCGTGCCCAGGAAGGTGATCCAGCGGTGCTTGATGCACCAGGCCGCCCAGCGCAGATAGGTCGTCATCCAGCGCGGGTCCTTGTGGTCGCCCACGATGGGCTTGAGGATGTAGGCCGCCATCATGGGCGTGAGCAGGCGCGCCACCACCAGGCTGGCAAACACCGCGAGCGACGCCGTCCAGCCAAACTGCTTGAAGAACTTGCCCGCAATGCCGCTCATGAACGCGGTGGGCAAAAACACCGCAATCAGCGTGAAGGTGGTGGCCACCACGGCCAGGCCAATTTCGTCGGCGGCTTCCATGGCCGCCTGGTAGGGCGTCTTGCCCATGCGCAGGTGGCGCACGATGTTCTCCACCTCCACGATGGCGTCGTCCACCAGGATGCCCACCACCAGCGACATCGCCAGCAGCGTGATCACGTTGATGGAAAAACCCAGCAGATGCATGCCAATGAACGCCGGTATCACCGACAGCGGCAGCGCCACGGCCGAGACAAAGGTCGCGCGCCAGTCGCGCAGAAAGAGCCACACCACCAGCACGGCCAGCAGCGCGCCTTCGTACAGCAGGTGCATGGAGCCGTCGTATTCCTCCTGCACCGGCAACACGAAGTTGAAGGCCTCGGTGATCTCCAGATCGGGGTGCTGCGCGCGCATCTCCTGCAGCGCCGCCTGCACGGCGGCGCCCACCTCGACCTCGCTCGCGCCCTTGCTGCGCGCCACCTCAAAGCCCACTACCGGCTTGCCGTTGAGCAGCGCCAGCGCACGCGGCTCGGCAATGGTGTCGGACACCGTGGCGACCTGGTCCAGACGGATATGCCGCCCGTCGGACAAGGCCAGCGTGAGGCCCGCCAATTCTTGCGCCGACTGCACGGTGGCCAGCGTGCGCACGGGCTGCTCGCTGCCGCCCAGGTCGGTGCGGCCGCCAGCGCTTTCGGTCTGCACCTGGCGCAGCTGGCGCGACACATCAGCGGCCGTGGCGCCCAGGGCCTGCAGCTTGACCGGGTCGAGCGCCACATGCACCTCGCGCTGCACACCGCCCACGCGGTTGACCGCGCCCACGCCGCGCACCGTGAGCAACTTCTTGGCCACGGCATCGTCCACAAACCAGGACAGCGCCTCGTCGTCCATGCGCGTCGAGGCGATGGTGAACGCCAGCACGGGCTGCGCGGCCAGATCCATCTTGGTCACGATGGGGTCGCGCACATCGCCGGGCAGCTCGCCACGCACACGCGCCACGGCCGAGCGCACATCGTCCAGCGCCTCCTGCGTGGGCTTCTCCAGGCGGAACTCGGCGGTGATGGTGGCCCCGCCATCCTGCACCTTGGTGTAGATGTGCTTGAGGCCCTGCAGCGTGGCGATGCTGTTCTCGATCTTGCGCGCCACGTCGTTTTCGAGCTGCGCGGGCGATGCGCCCGGCAGCGCCACGGTCACCGAGATGGTGGGCAGGTCGATGTCCGGGAAGTTCTGCACCTTCATGGCATTGAAGGACAGCAGGCCGCCGAAGGTCAGCAGCACAAACAGCATCAGCGCCGGTATCGGGTTCTTGATGGACCAGGTGGATAGATTCATCCTGATACTCCTCAATTGATAGCATTCAGCGCTTTACCATCGCGCGGTGAAGGCTGTTTTTGCTTTAAATCTCCCACGGCGGACGTCTGCAGGGGCGCACCGGGGGTTGCAGGGGCTGCGGCCACGCGCACCAGATCGCCGTCGTTGAGGAAACCCGCCCCGCGCACGGCCACTGAGGCATTGGCGTCCAGGCCCGTGAGCACTTCCACGCGGTCGGCCACGCGGCGGCCTGCCTGCACCTTGCGCTGCTGCACGCGCTGTTCGGGGCCCACCACAAACACGTACGAGAAGCCATCGCGCACGACCAGCGCCTCTTGCGGCACGGTGAGGGCATCGCTGTTGCCCAGCGCAAATTCGCCGCGCGCAAACATGCCCGCACGGAAGTCGGCGTTGGCGGGCAGATCGACGTAGACCAAGGCGTTGCGCGTCTGCGGGTCCACCGTGGGCGCGACCATGCGCACCGTGCCTTCGGCCGTTGCGCCGCTGGCCGCCGTCACGCTGACCTTGGCACCGGGCGCAATGCGGCGCAGCTCGGTGGAGGTGACTTCGGCGCGCCACTCCAGGCGGCCCTTGCGCACCATGCGGAACAGCTCGGTGCCCGCCCCCACCACCGCGCCCACCGTGGCCGTGCGCGCCGAGATCACGCCGCTGTCGGGCGCCACGACCTGGGTGTACTTCAGCCGCAGCTGCTGTGCGTTGAGGGTGGCCTGGGCCGCCTCCACCCGCGCCTGGGCCGTCTTCTCGGCCGTGGTGAACTGCTGGATCTGCTGCTGGCTCAATGCGCCCGTGGCCTGCAGCGCGCGGGCCCGGTCGGCGTTGGCGGCAGCCTCGGCTGCGTTGGCCTGGGCTTCGAGCAGGCTGGCGCGCACCTGCGCCACATCGGCCTGCACCGTCTCGGCCGAGAAGGTGGCCAGCACCTGGCCGGCCTTGACCACGTCGCCCACGTTCACACGCACATCGGTCAGGCGCAGGCCATTGCTCTCGGCGCCGATGCTGGCCTCCTGCCACGCGGCCACATTGCCGTTGGCGGCCAGACGCACGGGCACGGCGGTGCGCTGCGGCTGGGCCGTGCTCACCGTGAGCGCGGGGCGAGGCTGGCCCGCCTTGGGTTCGTCGGCTGCGCGCGATGCGCCGGAGTACACCAGGGCGCCCCCCGTGGCCAGCACACAGGCGGTGATCACGGCGAAGGCAGTGGCAGAAAATTGAAAGCGTTGCGTTGGCATGTTGTCTATCCGTTCATCCAGTCGGTGTCAGGAAATGGAGGCCGGCGATCGGCCTGGCCCCCGGGGTTTGGTTCAGCGTGCAGCGGTGGCTGCCGCAGAGGGGGCGGCGGAGGCGACGGCCGCTGAACCGTCCCAGCCTCCGCCCGCAGCGCGGTACAGCGCAATCCAGGCGGCCTGGCGCTCGTGCTGCAAAGCAACCAGGGCATTCTCGGCAGCGAGCGCAGTGCGCCGCGCGTCCTCCAGCTCCACCAGGCTGGCCAGTCCACCGCGCCAGCGCGCCTCGGTCGCGTCGAACGAGGCGCGGTAGCCCTCGGCCGCCGTGCGCGCGCTCGCGTTGCGCTCGGCCGTGCTCTGCAGCCGCACCAGTGCCTGCTCCACCTCGCTCACGGCCTGGCGCACCTTGGCGCGGTACAGCGTGGCGGCCTCGTCGTAGCGGGCCTGCGCGGCATCGGTCAGCGCGGCACGGCGGCCGCCGTCAAACAGGGGCACGCTCAGCGCCAGCGGGCCGATGGTCCAGGTGTTCAGGTCGGTCGTCACGCCGTTGGCGCGCACCCAGGCGCTGCCTACCGAGCCACTCAGCGACAGGCGTGGGTAGCGCTGCGCCTGCGCGCTGCCCACCTCGGCACTGGCGGCGGCCACTTCGCGCTCGGCGTTGTACACGTCGGGGCGCTGGGCCAGCACCTGGGCGGGCAATGCGGCAATCGCAAACAGAGTGTCGGGCGCTGCCGCCACGGGCGCGGCCAGGCGGGTACGCAGGGTGGGTTCCTCCCAGCCCGTGAGCGCCACCAGGGTCTTCACGTCCACATCGCACAGCATGCGCTGCTGCGACGCGCGGGCCTGGGCCTCGGCCGCACTGGCGCGGGCCAGGGCCGCCGTGGCAGGCGCTGTGAAACCCGCACGCTCGCTCAGATCGGAGAGGCGCGCGGTCTCGCCGCGCGACTGCGCATCGCGCTCGGCCACCTGCAGCTGCGCCAGGCAGGTGCGCAGGCTGCTGGTCTGCAGCGCCACCTCGGCCGCCACGCTCACGCGGGCTTCGTGCCACAGCGCCTGCGCGCCCGCCAGCCGCTCGTCGGCGGCGGTCCTGGTGGCCCGGTTTGCTCCGAACAGATCGATCTCCCAGCTCGCCTGCAGCCCAGCCTGCGCCGTGGTGGCTACGCGTGCCAGTTGCTCATTCAAGCCCCGGCTCGCGCTCGCCTGCGCATCCAGCGACGGCAGCAGCGCGGCGCGGCTGCTGACCTGCGTGGCGCGGGCCTGCACCAGGCGCGCCTGGGCCTGGGCAATGCCGGGGCTCACGGCCTGGGCGGCGTCGATCAGCTCGACCAGCAGGGGGTCTTGCAGTTGGGTCCACCAGCGGGCCATATCACCCAGCGAGCCCTGGTGCGGCAGCGGGGCCTGCCAGCCCGCCGGAGGTGCTGCAGGCACCTGGGCAGGCGGCGCGGTGGTTGCGCAGGCGCCCAGGGCCAGGGGCATCCAGACAGCCCAGGCCGCCCACGCCCATTGGCGGGTGCGCAAGGTCGTGCTCAATGTCATGCGTTGGATTCCTTTTTGTGCGAAGTCCTGGAAGCGTGGCGCGCAGGCCCTTGTGTGGCCTTCCGCCGCGTGATTTCCCCGTGCACCATGCTCAATGCGTAGCCGGTGAGCCGCTCCACCCACTGGTCCACCGCCGCCGCTATCGCCAGCTGGGGGGCAATGGCCTGCAAGGGGTCGCGCTGTGTCCACAGCTGCATGATCAGACCCGCCAGAGAGAAGGCGAGGCGGTGCATATCGTCGTCCACCACCGAGACACCCATGTGTCGGCACAGGACCTGGATGAGTGCCATGTGGGGGGCACGGCACTCGCGTTCGATGAGTTCGGGCCAGACATGGGTGGGGTCCAGCAGCTCGCGCACATGCAGGCGCAGCGACTGGGTCACCAGGTCATCGTGCTTGAGCGGCTCCAGAAAGCCTGCGAAGTACTGGCGCAGCGCACCCGCCAGATCCAGCGCCGGGTCGGCAAACACCGGGATCAGGTCACTGCCGCTGCCAAAGGGCTCGTAGAACGTGGCGGTGTAGAGCTGCGCCTTGTCGCCAAAGTGGTAGGCAATGGCCGCCACATTGGTGCCCGCCGCCTGGGCGATGGCCCGCACGGAAGTCTGGGCAAACCCCTTTTCAGAAAAGAGCTGCAGCGCAGCCTGCAGCAGGCGCGCGCGCGTGTCTTCGCCGTCACTGCGGGCCGTGCGCTGGGAGGCAGGAATGATGGAAGGGAGGGCACCGGAACTCATGGCCCCGGATTAAACCACCAGAATTCAAACAGTTGTTTGAATTAATGAAATTTTCATGAAGCGGTGCCGCACCAAGATGCAACCATTTGTCACCGTCGCCCCCCGAAGGCCCTATGCCTCCGCGCCAAACACCGCCCGCCACAGCGCCAGCACCGCATCGCGCTCGGCCTGCAGGGCGGGAGGGGTCACCTGGGTCGGGGCTTCGTCCAGACGCGCCACGTGCTGCACGCGGCGCAGCTCGCGGTAGGCATCAGCGGCCGCCACGCCCACACCGGAGGGCAGCAGGCCCACCTGCTCGGCGCGTTGCAGCAGCGCAATGTTGCCCAGGTTGCCGCGCAGCTCGGGGTGCGCCGCCGACTGCGACAGCACCAGGTACTGCACGGCGAATTCGGCATCCACCATACCGCCCGGGCTGTGCTTCACATCGAAGCGCCCGGCGGGCGTGGGGTGGGCCGAGCGTACCCGCTCGCGCATGGTCACGATCTCGCCTTGCAACGCCAGCGGGTCGCGGGCGGAGGTGATCACGGCTTCGCGCACGACGTCGAAGCGCTCGCGCAAGGCCTCGCTGCCCATCACAAACCGCGCACGTGTCATGGCCTGGTGTTCCCAGGTCCAGGCGGTGTTGCTGCCACGCTGCTGCTGGTAGTTGGCATAGGCCTCGAAGCTCGTCACCAGCAGGCCGGAGTTGCCGTTGGGCCGCAGTGCGGTGTCGATCTCGTACAGGTCGCCTTCGCCAGTCTTGACGGTGAGCCAGTTGATGAGCTTGCGCACAAAGGCCGCATAGACCTCGGGCGCGCGGTCATCGTCGTCGTCGAACACAAACACGATGTCGAGGTCGCTGCCATAGCCCAGCTCCTTGCCGCCCAGCTTGCCGTAGCCAATGATGGCGAACTGGGGTTCGTCGCGGTGGCGGTTCTTGAGGCGGCTCCAGCACCACTGGCTGGTGATGCGCAGCACGCTGTCGGCCAGGGCGCTGAGGTCGTCAGCCACCTGTTCGACGGTGATGCGGCGTTCCACATCGCGCGCCAGGGTGCGGAAGGTTTCGGCGTGCTGCGCGCGGCGCAGCAGGTTGAGCAGGGTTTCGTCGTCGTCCTCGCCAGTGGACCGCAGCGAGGCCAGGCGCATGCCCAGCTCCCGCTCGAAGTCGGCCACCACAAAACGCTCGGACAGCAGGTGGTCACCCACCAGTTCGTCGATCACGCCCGGGTGTTGCAGCAAATAGCGCGCGGGCCATTTGGCGGCGCCCAGCAGGTGCAACAGCTGTTCGTGCACCGAGGGGCGCTCCAGCAGCAACGCCAGATAGCTCTCGCGGCGCAGCAGGGGCTCCAGCCAGTTGGCCAGGCGCACAGCGGCCTCTTCGGTCACGCGGCCTTCTTTCAGCCACTGCGCGGTGCGCTGCACCAGGCGGAACAGCCGCGCGCGCGCCTCGTCGCGCAAACCCTCCACGCGCGGGTGGCTGCGCCATTCGGCCACGCGTTCGCGGAAGCCCCCGGGCAGTTGCTCCAGCAGGGCCTCCAGCTCGGGCGGTGGGGGCGCGGCGGCGCGGGGGCCACCACAGCCGCCACCGTTGCACTGTTTTTTGCCCGCCCCACCCAGCAGGGTGTCGAACTCTTGCGCCACCAGCTCGCGGTGGGCGTCCAGCTCATGCAAGAACGCGCAGCAGTCCTTGAAGCCCAGGGTCTGGGCGATCCAGGCCAGGTCGTCGTCGCGGGTGGGCAGCACATGGGTCTGCTGGTCGTCCAGGTACTGGATGCGATGCTCCACCCGGCGCAAAAACACATAGGCCTGGGCCAGCGCGTCGGCCGTTGCCTGCGGCATGAGGCCTGCGTGGGCGAGCCGCTGCAGGGCGTCGAGCGTGGGGCGGCGGCGCAGCTCGGGGAACTGACCACCACGCACCACCTGCAGCAGCTGCACGGTGAACTCGATCTCGCGGATGCCGCCGCGCGAGAGCTTCACGTCGTTGGCGCGCTCGGGGTGCCCGGCGCTGCGTTTGGACGCATGGTCGCGGATCTGGCTGTGCAGGGAGCGCAGCGCATCGAACACGCTGTAGTCCAGATAGCGGCGGAACACAAAGGGCAGCACCACCCCGCGCAGCGCCTGCACCTCGGGGCGACCAATGCAGTCGCGCGGGGCCACCACCCGGCTCTTGAGCCAGGCAAACCGCTCCCACTCCCGGCCCTGGATCTGCAGGTATTCCTCCAGCGCGGCCAGCGAGACCGAGGCCGGGCCCGAATTGCCGTTGGGCCGCAGCGCCAGGTCCACACGGAACACAAACCCGTGCTCGGTCGTGTCGCCCACCAGGCTGTAGATGGCCTTGACGGCGCGCGCAAAGTATTCGTGGTTGGAGATGCGGCCCCGGCCACCCTCCACGCCCGCCGTTTCGCCGTCGTGCTCGTACACGTAGATCAGATCGATGTCGCTGGACACGTTCAGCTCGCGGGCTCCCAGCTTGCCCATGCCGATGATCCAGAGCTGCACGGGCTGGCCCTGCGGCCCGCAGGGCGCGCCATGGCGTTCGTCGAGTTCGCGGCGCGCCTGGGCGCAGGCGCGGTCCAGGGCCAGCTCGGCCAGTTCGGTCACGGCACGGGTGATGTAGGCCAGCGGGGCCTGTGCCTCGCAATCGAGCCGGATGAGCCGTTCCATGACCAGCTGGCGCAACATGCGCAGGGCAGTGCCGGTGTCGCAGCCCCGGGCGCACAGCGCATCGTAGGCCTGCTCCATGGTGGCCAACACCGGAAAACCGGGCGGCAGCAAAGTCAGGTCGTTCGCGTAGCGGCGGTGCAGGCGCTGGTAGAAGCGCGAGTGTTCGGCCAGCGGCCCCTCGGGGAAGGGCTGGTTGCAGCGGGGGTCAGAGGACGGTGCGGTCATGGTGGACAAGGCGCGGGAAGCCCGAGGCTGCGTACTGAGTTTGTAGTGAACCCACGTGAGGCACGCGGGTCATAATTCCTGCCACATTCAATCCCACCATGATCGATCCCACCACGCACCCCTCACGCCTGCTCAAAATCGTGGCAGGTTTTGCGCGGTGGTCACTGGGGTTGCTGCTGGCCTTCTGGCTGCTGCTGGCCATCGCGTGGGGGGCCCTTCATGGCTGGATTGTGCCGCGAATCGGGGACTTCCGCCCACAGCTGGAGGCGCATGCCGCACGGGCTCTGGGGGTTCCCGTCCAGATCGGCGCCATCGCGGCCCGCACCGAGGGGCTGGTGCCGTCGATTGAACTGACAGATGTGGCGCTGCTGGACGCATCGGGCCGCGCCGCCCTGCAACTGCCCCGGGTGGTAGTGGCGCTGTCGCCCCGCTCGCTGCTCAAGGGCGGGTTCGAGCAGCTCTATGTGCAGGGGCCGGAGCTGGACGTGCGCCGCGCCACCGACGGCCGCATCTACGTGGCGGGGCTGGAGTTTGCCCAGAACCAGGGAGACAACAACGACGCGGCCGACTGGCTTTTTTCGCAGGGCGAAGTGTTCATCCAGGACGGCACCGTGCGCTGGACCGACGAGCAGCGCGGCGCCCCCGCGCTGGCGCTGGAGAAGGTCAACCTGGTGCTGCGCAACGGCAACTGGCACCACCACATGCGCCTGGATGCCACCCCCCCGCCGGCCTGGGGCGACCGCTTCACGGTGGTGGGCCTGTTCCGCGCGCCGCTGCTGCGCGCTGGCGACGGCAACTGGAAACACTGGAACGGCCAGGTTTTTGCCGATTTCGCGCGGGTCGATGTCTCGCAGCTGCGCCACCACGCCGACCTGGGCATTCAAGTAGCACAGGGCCGAGGCGCGCTGCGTGCATGGGCCGATGTACGGGGCGGGCAGATTGTGGGTGGCACTGCCGACCTGGCGCTGGCCGATGTGAACACCACCCTCAGCCCCGACCTGCAGGCGCTGGTGCTGCCCTCCGTCCAGGGGCGCCTGGGCGGACGGCGGCTGAACGGCGGGTTCGAGTTCTCCACGCAGGGCCTGCAGTTCCGGACCGACGACGGCCTGACCTGGCCCGGCGGCAACCTGCGACTCATTCACACGGCGGCCACGGGCAAGGCCCCGGAGCAGGGCGAGTTCCGTGCCGACCGCCTGGACCTGGCCGCGCTGGCACAAATCGCCAGCCGCCTGCCCCTGGGGCCCACGGCCCACGATGCCGTGCGTACCTACACCCCCGAGGGCCTGGTCGATGAAATCCAGGCCACCTGGAAGGGCCCGCTCGATGCTCTGCAGCAGTACCAGGTCAAGGGCCGCATCCGGGGCCTGGCCCTGGCCGGAGCCCCCACAGGGACGGCACCCACCCACCTGGGCCTGCGCGGCGCCACGGTGGACATCGACATGACCCAGGCAGGTGGCAAGGCCGCGCTCACGATGGCCTCGGGGGCGCTGGTGCTGCCGGGCGTGTTCGAAGACCCGCTGCTGCCGCTGGACCGGCTGAGCGCCGATCTGCGCTGGCAGATCGAAGGCAGCCGCATCGCCGTGCAGGCCAACGACGTGCAGTTTGCCAACGCCGATGCGCAGGGCGAGGCCCGCGCCACCTGGCACACCAGCGATGCCAGCAAGGCGCCCCACAAATCGCGCTTCCCCGGGGTGCTGGACCTCACCGGCACGCTCAACCGTGCCGACGGCACGCGCGTGCACCGCTACCTGCCCCTGTCCATCCCTGCCGAGTCGCGCCACTATGTGCGCGATGCGGTGGTGGCAGGCAGCGCCAGCAACGTGCAGTTCCGCGTCAAGGGCGATCTGCACGACCTGCCCTTCAACGACCCCAAGCTGGGCGAATTCCGCATCGCCGCGCGGGTCAAGGATGTGACCTACGCCTATGTGCCCTCTTCGCTCCAGCCAGCGGGCACCCTGCCCTGGCCCGCGCTCACGGAACTGGGCGGCGAGCTGATCTTTGAGCGTTCCTCGATGATGGTGCGCGGCGCCAGCGGCAGCTTTGCGGGCAGCAAAGGCCTGCGGCTGTCCAAGGTGGACGCCAAGATCCCCGACCTGGAACACACCGTGGTGGCCGTGAACGCCGACGCGCGTGGCCCGCTGGCCGAGCTGCTCGCGCTCATGACCACCTCGCCCCTGGGGGGCATGACCGGCCACGCGCTCGACCAGGCCAGCGGTACCGGCAATGCCGACTTCCAGCTGCGCCTCGCCCTGCCCATCAGCGACATCACCAAATCCAAGGTGCAGGGTACCGTCACGCTGGCGGGCAACGAGCTGCGCATCACCCCCGACACGCCCGCGCTGAGCCGGGTGCGGGGTGCCGTGCAGTTCAGCGAAACCGGGTTCTCGCTGACCAACGTGCAGGCCCAGGCGCTGGGCGGCAACGTGCGGCTGGAAGGCGGCATGCGGGCGCTGGCGCCCAACGCGCCCGCCACCGAATCGGCCGTGCAGCTGCGCGCCCAGGGCACAGCCACCGCCGAAGGCCTGCAGCAGACGCCGCAGCTGGGCACGCTGGCGCAGCTGGCGCGCCGTGCCACCGGCAGCACGCCCTACACCCTGGCCCTGGCGTTCCGCCGGGGTGTGCCAGAACTGCAGGTAAGCACCACGCTGCAGGGCCTGGCGCTGGCGCTGCCGCCGCCGCTGGGTAAACCCGCCGACAGCAGCCTGCCCCTGCGCTTCGAGACCCAGGTGGCGCGCGAATCCCTCACCGGCCTGGCCGCCAACGGCAATGGCAATGGCAACAACGCGCCCCCACTGCGCGACCAGATCACCCTGGACCTGGGCGCCCTGGGCTCGGCCACCTACCTGCGTGACCTGAGCGGCCCCCAGCCCCGCGTGCTGCGCGGCGCCATTGGTCTGGGGCTGAGCGGCGGTGAATCAGCGCCAGTGCCTGTGCAGGGCGTGGCCGCCAACATCAGCCAGGGCAAGGTGGATGTGGACGCCTGGGAGGCGGTGTTGACGCAGGCCACCACGGCCGAGCCCCCCGCCCGCACGGCCCCAGCCGCTAGCGCCACGCCCGGCCCCTCCGGCCCAGCCATGGCGCAGGACTACCTGCCCACCACCCTGGCACTGCGCGCGCGCGAGCTGACGCTGCAGGGCCGCACCCTGCACAACGTGGTGGCTGGGGCCCTGCGCGACGGTACGACCTGGCGCGCCAACCTGGACGCCACCGAACTCAATGGCTATCTGGAGTACCGCCAGCCGGGCAGCGCCGACCATCCGAACGGGCGCCTGTTTGCACGGCTCTCGCGCGTGAACATGCCACAAAGCGACGTGACCCAGGTCGAGGCGCTGCTGGACGAACAGCCCGGCACCTTGCCCGCGCTCGACATCGTGGTGGACGACTTCGAGCTGCGCGGCAAACGCCTGGGCCGGGTCGAGATGGAGGCCCAGAACCGGGGCGGCGAGGGCGCCCAGCGCGAGTGGCGCCTCGCCAAGTTCAACATCACCGCACCCGAAGCCAGCCTCACGGCCAACGGCAACTGGGCCGTGCTCAATGCGGCAGGGGCCACCCCGCGCGCGGCAGAGCGGCGCACGGTGCTGAACTTCAAGCTTGATATCCGCGACTCGGGCGACCTGCTGGGCCGCATGGGCATGGCCAATGTGGTGCGGCGCGGCAAGGGCCGCATGGAGGGGCAGGTGGCCTGGATCGGCGCGCCTTTCAGCCCCGACTACCGCAGCATGACCGGGCAGATCAACCTCAACATCGAGTCCGGCCAGTTCCTCAAGGCCGACCCGGGCCTGGCCAAGCTGCTGGGCGTGCTGAGCCTGCAGTCGCTGCCGCGCCGCCTCACGCTCGACTTCCGCGACGTGTTCAGCGAAGGTTTTGCGTTCGACTTCGTGCGCGGCGACCTGCGCATCGAGCAGGGCGTGGCCACCACCAACAACCTGCAGATGAAGGGCGTGAACGCCGCCGTGCTGATGGAAGGCCACGCCAACATCGACCACGAAACCCAGGACCTGCGCGTGGTGGTGGTGCCCGAGATCAATGCCATGACGGCCTCGCTGGTGGCCACGGCCATCAACCCCGTGATCGGGCTGGGCAGCTTCCTGGCCCAGGTGTTCCTGCGCGGCCCGCTCATCGAGGCCGCCACGCAGGAGTTCCGCGTGGACGGCACCTGGGCCGACCCGCGCGTGGTGCGCGTGGCGCGCCGGGGCCGCGAAGCCAACCCCACCACCGACGCCCCGCCCCGCAGCAGCCCCCCCAAGACCGGAGAGCCCTCATGAAAGTAGCCGCCATCCAGATGGTGTCCGGCACCCTGCGCGACGACAACCTGCGCGCGGCGCGTGCACTGCTGGAAGAAGCCGCGCAGGGCGGCGCCGAGCTGGCCGTGCTGCCCGAATACTTCTGCGTGATGGGCCACAAGGACACCGACAAGCTCGCGCTGCGCGAGGCCGACGGCGACGGGGTGATCCAGCGCTTTCTGGCCGACACGGCGCGCGCGCTGCAGATGTGGATCGTGGGCGGCACCCTGCCGCTGCAGACCACCGCCCCGGATCGCGTGCGCAACACCACGCTGGTCTTCAACCCCACCGGCGCCTGCGTGGCGCGCTACGACAAGATCCACCTGTTCCACTTCGACAACGGGCGCGAGCTGTACGACGAAGGCCGCGTGATCGAGGCGGGCAACACCCTGGTGCAGTTTGACCTGCAGGCACGCAACGGCCGGCGCTGGCGCGTGGGCCTGTCGGTGTGCTACGACCTGCGCTTTCCCGAGCTGTACCGCGCCCATGCCCGCGCGGGGGCCGACCTGCTGCTGGTGCCCAGCGCCTTCACGCACACCACGGGGCAGGCGCACTGGGAGGTGCTGCTGCGCGCCCGCGCCATCGAAAACCTGGCCTATGTGCTGGCCCCCGCCCAGGGCGGCGTGCACGAGAACGGGCGCCACACCTGGGGCCACAGCATGCTGGTGGACCCCTGGGGCACCGTGCTGGCGCAGCAGGACCAGGGCCCCGGCACCGTGGCCGGGGTGCTCGACGCCGAGCGGCTGCGCGCTGTGCGCGCCCAGCTGCCCGCGCTCACGCACCGCGTGCTGCCGTGACCGACCCGCGCGCCCCACGCCCCCCCCGCACCCTGCTGCAGCGCTGGCGCGGCGCCTGGCGCCGCTGGTCGCTGTGGACGGCGCTGGTGCTGCTAGTGGTGTCGATGCTGGCCACCATGGTGTGGCTGGCAGGGCGCTACGAGGCCAGCCAGGTGCAGACGCGCCTGGAGCGCGACGCGGCCGATGCGGTGTCCGACATCCGCACCGCCCTCACACACAACCTGCAGAGCCTGCAGGCCCTGCCCGCCGATGCGCCGGGGCAGCTTGCCTGGGAGGTCGAAGCCTCGGAGCTGCTGCGCATCCGCCGCGAACTGGTGCGCATCGAGTGGCGCGACGCCCACCTGAAGCTGCGCACCCATGTGCAATCCCCCTACCGCCCCGTGGCCTGGGACATGCGGCTGCGCGACAGCAGCCAGTCCGACCTGACCATCGCCTGCACCAACGCCCGGCGCCTGGGCAGCCCCGCCTATTCCACCAGCTACTTCCAGCCGCACGGTGACGGCCTGGGCTCCGAGATGATGGAGCTGTGCGTGCCCCTGACCGCTGGCGGACGCACTACCGGCTTCCTGGTGGCCACCTACGGGCTGCAGGACATCCTGCTGAACCTGGTGGCGCACAACCTCACGCGCAGCCAGGAGGCCTCGTTCACCGAACCCGACGGCACCCGTTTGGCCGTGATGGGCGCGGCCCGCCGGGGCTCGCGCATGTTCACCGCCCAGCATCTGTTGGACCTGCCCGGCGCCACCCTGGTGCTGCGCATGGACGGCTGGCACACCGCGCCCAGCGTGTTCCCCAACGTGCTCACGGCACTGGTCACTGCCATGTCAATTGCGCTGGTGACGGTGATGGTGGTGCTGGTGCGCGACAACCGCCGCCGCCTGCGCGCCGAACGTGACCTGGCCGACGCGCTGGCGTTTCGCAAGGCCATGGAGGACTCGCTCGTCACCGGCCTGCGCGCACGTGACCTGCAGGGCCGCATCACCTATGTGAACCCGGCCTTTTGCGAGATGGTGGGCTTCAGCCCGCAGGAACTGCTGGGCCTGAGCATGTCGGCGCCTTACTGGCCGCCCGAACGGGTGGAGGAATACCAGCAGCGCCAGGCCATCCGTTTTGCGGGCTATATGCCACCGCGCGAGGGCTTCGAGTCTGAATTTATGCGCAAGGACGGCACGCGCTTCCCGGTGCTCATCATCGAGGCGCCGCTGATCAACGCCCAGGGCCAGCACACCGGCTGGATGAGCGCCTTCCTGGACATCAGCGAGCAGCGGCGCGTCGAGGAACTCTCGCGCGCCTCACAGGAGCGGCTGCAGGCCACGGCCCGGCTGGCCACAGTGGGCGAGATGGCATCGCTGCTCAGCCACGAACTGAACCAGCCGCTGGCCGCCATCTCCAGCTACGCCAACGGCTCGCTGAACCTGCTGGAGCAGCAGGCCACGCCCGCCCTGGCATCTGCGTCTGCCTCCTCGGGGACCGCCGCCGCGCCCACCCCCGATGCGCTCGATGACGTGCGCATGGCCATGCGGCAGATTGCGCGCCAGGCCGAACGCGCGGGCCGCGTGATCAAGAGCGTGCACGACTTCGTGCGCCGCCGCGACCAGGCGCGCGAGGCGGTGCACGCGCAGCAGCTGCTCGACGCCATCCTGCCGCTGGTGAGCCTGCAGGCGCGCAAGCTGGGCGTGCGCGTGCACACCACCGTGGAGCCCGGCCTGTCCCCCACGCTGTGCGACCGCACCATGGTCGAGCAGGTGCTGCTGAACCTGGCGCGCAACGCCATGCAGGCCATGGACGACCCGGCCGTGCGCACCCGCGTGCTCGACATCCGGGTGCGGCACGCGGCCTCCAGCAAATCCAGCGGCTGGATCGAATTCACCGTGACCGACCAGGGCACCGGTATCCCGCCCGAGGTGGCCGCCAAGCTCTTCACCCCCTTCTTCACCACCCGCCCCGAGGGCATGGGCCTGGGCCTGAGCATGTGCCGCACGGTGATCGAACAGCACGGCGGTTTTCTCGGGTTCGCACCGAATGAGCCCCGTGGTACGGTGTTCACTTTTACGCTGCCTGCGTCCCAACCTGATTCAAGACCCTGATGGAACCCATCACCAACGCCACCGTGTACATCGTGGACGACGATGCCAGCGTGCGCGAAGCCCTGGCCTGGCTGCTGCGCTCGCGCAGGCTGCCCAGCGAGTCCTACGACAGCGCCGAAGCCTTTGACGCCATGCTGCAAAGCCGCCCGGCCCAGCGCCAGCCCTGCTGCCTGCTGCTGGACGTGCGCATGCCCGGCATGAGCGGGCTGGCACTGTTCGACCTGCTGGCCGCGCGCGGCGACCTGGCCACCATGCCGGTGATTTTTCTCACCGGCCATGCCGACGTGCCCACGGCGGTGGACACTGTCAAGCGCGGCGCGTTCGACTTCTGCGAAAAGCCCTTCTCCGACAACGCGCTGGTGGACCGCATCGAGCAGGCGCTGGCCCAGTCCACCGAACGCCTCAACCAGTTGCGTGCGCGCAGTGGTCTGCAGGTGCGCCTGGGCGAGCTGACCGACCGCGAACGCGATGTGATGGACCTGGTGGTGGCGGGCCTGCCCAACAAGCTGATCGCCGACCAGCTCGACATCAGTGTGCGCACGGTGGAAGTGCACCGCTCGCGCGTGTTCGACAAGATGCAGGTGAAGTCGGCCGTGGAGCTGGCCAACCTGCTGCGGGGGGCGGGCTGACCTTCATCGGCCCTGGACTGCGGGCTCAGAGCTTTTCAGGCCGTTTGCGCTCATCCAGTGGCGCTTTGTAGCTATAAATAAATGAGTTACTTGGGTGGCTGATCGGCATCGTCGCTTGGCAGCTCACCCTTCTTGCGGCCCGAGAACATGGTCCACCAGACGATGGCCACCAGCAGCACCAGCGCCAGCAGCGCTTCAAGCAAAATCAGCCCCATGACCTTGAACCCCCTGCGCCTTGTTGTGACGGCGCTGATTGTAGGAACGCTGGCCGCCTGCTCCACGCCGCCCGCCCCAAGCCCCTCCCGCCCCGGGGCCATCCCGCCCCCGCCGCCCGCCAGCTCCGTGGTGCTGCCCGGCGACACCGGCCCGCTGCCGCCGCCGCTGGCGCAACCCAAAAGCCGCTGGGTGCCCGTGCGCTGGGCCGAACTGCCGGGCTTCACCGAAGACGCCCTGCACGAAGCCTGGAACGCGTGGATCAAGAGCTGCGAGCGGCCCGTACCGCCCTTCACCGCGCTGTGCAGCGACGTGCGCCAGCTGAGCATTGCCACCGCCGACGAGCAGCGCGCCTGGCTCGTCGCGCGCCTGCAGCCCTACCGCGTCGAGGCCACCGACGGCAATGCCGAGGGCCTGCTCACCGCCTATTACGAACCCATGATGGACGCCGCGCGCCAGCCCGGCAACGGCTTCACCGTGCCTGTTTACCGCCTGCCCGCCGGTTTTGGCGCACGCAAGCCCTGGTACACGCGCCAGCAGATCGAGACCCTGCCCGAAGCCCAGGCCGCACTCGCGGGCCGCGCCATCGCCTGGCTGCGCGACCCGGTGGAATCCATGGTGCTGCACATCCAGGGCTCGGGCCGCCTGCGCATCACCGAGGCCGACGGCAGCACCACCACCGTGCGCGTGGCCTACGCGGGCACCAATGACCAGCCTTACCAGAGCATCGGCCGCTGGCTGCTGGACCAGGGCTACACCCGCGACGCCACCTGGCCCGGCATCCGCGCCTGGCTGGCGGCCAACCCCCAGCGCACCAACGAGCTGATGTGGACCAACCCGCGCTACGTGTTCTTCAAGGAGGAACCCCTGGTGGGCATGGATGCCAGCTTTGGCCCCAAGGGCGCACAGGGCGTGCCGCTCACCCCCGGCCGCTCGATTGCGGTGGACCGCCAGAGCATCCCCTATGGCACGCCCGTGTGGCTGGCCTCCAGCGGCCCGCAGGTGCAGCTCAGCCGCATGGTGCTGGCGCAGGACACGGGCAGCGCCATCCTGGGCGCGGTGCGGGCCGACTACTTCACCGGCTGGGGCCCCGAGGCGGGCGACATTGCCGGGCGCCTCAAGCAGAACCTGCGGCTGTGGGCGCTGTGGCCAAAGTAAGGTTAAAAATGCCCTTCTGCGCGCGTCCACCATGCGCTGATAGCTATTGAATCAGGAGCATCCATGCGCGTGACCGAGCCCCAGCTGCGCACCCTGCTGCTGGCCCAGGCCATCGAGCAGACCGACGCCCGGCACACCCTGGTCAGCGCGGTGGAGCTGCAGGACGCCACGCGCAGCGCCATGGCTGCTGCCCGGGCGCGCGGGCTGCCCCGCGTGGGGGTGGCCGAGGTGATGCTGGAACGCGCCACCACCATCGCCGACCACGCCAGCGGCCGCGACAGCACCGTGGCCGCGCTGCACCCACAGAAGCCCGGCACAGGCGGGCTGGGGCCCTGGGTGGCGCGTGGCCTGCCGCTGGCAGCGCTGCTGCTGGGCCTGGCCACCGACCGCATCAGCAACGCGCACCGGGTAGACCTGCTCTCGCCCCCGCTGCTCACCGTGCTGGCCTGGAACCTCGCCGTCTACCTGCTGATCGCCTGGCGCGCCATGCGCCCGCCCCAGGCGCACGGCGCATGGCTGCGGCAGGCGCTGCGCCCCCTCCACCATCCCTTTGGCCGTGCCGAGCAGGGGCGCGGGCTGGCCGCGCGCATTGCGGCCGACTTTCACCAGCGCTGGTGGGCCCATGCGGCCGACCTGCTGCAGCAGCGCGCCGCGCGGGTGCTGCACCTGTGCGCCGCCGCCTGGGGCGCGGGCATTGCGCTGTCGCTGCTGCTGCGCGGGCTGGTGGTGCGCTACCAGTTTGGCTGGGAGAGCACCTTTCTCGACGCCACGCAGGTGCACGCTATCGTCTCGGTGCTGTTTGCGCCGCTGACCCTGCTGCTGGGCCTGGCGCCCTTCACGCTGCAAGAGATCGCGGCCACGCAGAACTTTGCGGGCGAAAGCAGCGCGGCAGGCATGGGCGGTGCCGCTGGCAGCCGCTGGGTCGGCATGTACGTGGGCCTGCTGCTGTTGGCCGTGGTGCTGCCGCGCCTGGCCCTGGCCGCCTGGGCGCGCTGGCGCGAACTCCGGTGGCAGGGCCACATCGACCCGCAAGGCCCCGCCTTCGACACGCTGCGCGCCAGCCTGCCGGGCGACCTGGTGATCGGCCTGCACGGCCCGCAGGCACAAGCCCAGGTGCTGCTGGGCTCCAGCCTGCAGACCCCGGAAGGCGACCACCTGCGGTTCACCGACCACACGGGGCAGCCCGTGGACGCCGTGCTGGCCTGGACCGCCGACCCACTCCCGCCCGCTTGGCAGGCCGCCCCTCACGTGGCGCTGCGCTGGGAAGACTTTGGCGCCAGCTGGGTGCTGGAGCCCACGCTGTTCAACCGGCTCAGCCCTGCCTTGCCCGCCCAGCACCATGCCCTGGCCCGCCTGCGCGCCGCCTGGGTGGAACGCAATGAACTGCGTTTTGGCCAGGCCCTGCAGGCGCTGGCGCAGCACCTGCGCGCCTGCGCCGCACTCACCCGCCTGCCGCCAGATGCCGCCGCTGCGCAGTACGCAGACCAGGTGCGCGCGCTGGACGCCACGCTGCGCGCCCTGCATGGCGAGCCCGCCGCGCCTGCCATGCCGTCGGCGCAGTTGGCCCCACCGCTGCCCGCGCCGCGCCGCATCGACGGCACAGCCCTGGCCCTGGGCACCTCAGCCGGGGCCGCAGCGGGCGCTGCCGCCGGGGCCA
>NZ_NOIG01000006.1 GCF_002245625.1 Acidovorax kalamii | reverse complement strand
GGCGGCCGCACGGTGGGCGCTGGCGTCGTGGCCAAGATCATTGCCTAATTGGCAAGGTATATAGGGGTATAGCTCAATTGGCAGAGCGTCGGTCTCCAAAACCGAAGGTTGTAGGTTCGATTCCTACTGCCCCTGCCACTTGAAAGTGGCCCACAACAAGCCCGCCAGACCCTGGCGGGCTTCGGTGTCTTAAGTGATGCCGTGAATCGGAAGCAGGAAACACTCAAAGATGGCCACATCACAGGTTGAAACTGTCAATACAGGCGCAGACAAGGCCAAGCTCGCAGCGGTGGTGGCCTTGGTCATTGCATCGGTAGCGGGCTTTTATTTGCTGGGCAAGCAAGGTGCGGTGGTGCAGTGGGCTGCGCTGATCGTGGGCTTGATTGCGGCGGCGGGTGTTTTTCTGGTGTCGGAGTCGGGGCGTCAATTTGTCGCTTTTGCGAAAGATGCATGGCGTGAAGTCAAGAAGGTTGTCTGGCCGACGCGCAAGGAAACCCTGCAGATGACCGCGTATGTGTTCGCCTTTGTGGTGATCATGGCGCTGTTCCTGTGGTTCACTGACAAGACCCTGGAGTGGGTTTTGTACGACTTGATTTTGGGCTGGAGAAAGTCATGACGACCGCTGCGGAAATCACTGGAGCAGAAGCTCCTGCAGGCGCTTCTGCTTCGGCAAATCCCGATTTGCGTTGGTACATTGTTCACGCCTACTCTGGTATGGAGAAAGCGGTGGAGCGCAACATCCAGGAGCGCATCAGCCGCTCGGGGATGCAGGACAAGTTTGGCCGCATTCTGGTGCCGACCGAAGAGGTCGTTGAAATGAAGAACGGCCAGCGCAAGACGACAGAGCGTCGTTTGTTCCCTGGCTATGTGTTCGTTGAAATGATCATGGACGACGACACCTGGCACTTGGTGAAGCACACCAACAAGGTGACGGGTTTTGTGGGGGGGGCCAAGAATCGCCCCGCCCCGATCTCGGAAGACGAAGTGCAAAAGATCGTCAGCCAGATGCAGGAAGGTACCGACAAGCCCCGCCACAAGATCGAATTCATGGTCGGTGAGCTGGTTCGCGTCAAGGAAGGTCCGTTCACGGACTTCAATGGCTCTGTCGAAGAAGTCAACTACGAAAAGAGCCGCGTGCGCGTCTCCGTCATGATCTTTGGCCGCTCTACGCCGGTTGAGCTGGAATTTGGGCAGGTCGAGAAGACCTGAGCCTTTGATCTGAAGCCTGGCTTTTCAGGTTTTCGTGTCCAAAAAATGGATGCCGCACTTTTCGACTCGGTGCGGACATCGCGAAGGTGAGTCGTTAACCCCGGGGAGCCGGTGGCTGCATGGTGTAGCGCAGGCGTTATGACCCGTAAGGAGTAAAACATGGCGAAGAAAATCGTCGGTTTTATCAAGCTGCAAGTTCCAGCTGGTAAGGCCAATCCATCCCCACCAATCGGTCCCGCACTGGGCCAGCGTGGCCTCAACATCATGGAGTTCTGCAAGGCATTCAATGCCCAGACCCAGGGTGTCGAGCCCGGCCTGCCGCTGCCTGTGGTCATCACGGCTTTTGCAGACAAGAGCTTCACCTTCATCATCAAGACGCCGCCTGCGACGACTCTGATCAAGAAGGCCATCAAGCTCGAAAAGGGTTCTTCCAACGCACTGAAGGTCAAGGTCGGCAAGATCACGCGCGAACAGCTCGAAGAGATCGCCAAGACCAAGATGAAAGACATGAATGCTGCCAACGTCGACGCCGCTGTGCGCACGCTGGCTGGCTCTGCACGCTCGATGGGCGTGACGGTGGAGGGTTTGTAAGATGGCCAAGCTGACCAAGAAGCAAAAAGCCCTGCAAGGCAAGGTTGACAGCACCAAGCTGTACGCATTCGCCGACGCAGTTGCAATCGTGAAGGAAGCCGCTACGGCCAAGTTCGACGAATCCATCGATGTAGCCGTTCAGCTGGGCATCGATGCCAAGAAGTCCGACCAAGTGGTTCGTGGCGCCGTGGTGCTGCCTAACGGTACCGGCAAGACGACCCGCGTAGCCGTGTTCGCACAAGGTGCCAAGGCGGAAGAAGCAAAGGCCGCTGGCGCCGACATCGTTGGCATGGACGACCTGGCTGCCCAGGTCAAGGCTGGTGACATGCCTTTCGACGTGGTGATCGCCGCCCCTGACGCAATGCGCGTTGTGGGTACGCTGGGTCAGATCCTGGGCCCACGTGGCCTGATGCCTAACCCCAAGGTGGGCACCGTGACGCCTGACGTTGCTACGGCTGTGAAGAACGCCAAGGCAGGTCAAGTGCAGTTCCGCGTGGACAAGGCCGGCATCGTGCACAGCACGATCGGTCGTCGCTCGTTCGACAACGAAAAGCTGCAAGGCAATCTGGCTGCACTGATCGAAGCTCTGAACAAGGCAAAGCCCGCAACCAGCAAGGGCCTGTACCTGCGCAAGGTCGCTGTGTCCTCCACGATGGGCGTTGGCGTCCGCGTGGATACGCAATCCATCGCAGCGTAATTGCGATAAGAAATCTTCAGGTCTGTCAAAAGGCCTGATGTGGTGGGCTGGTGGTGCTGTTACAGGTGCCTTCAGGCCATCCAAGACCGTTGGTGTGCAACTTGTTTGTGCTTAATCCCTCTGGGGCCAACGCAGATGGCGATCCCGCTGCAGATGGAATCCGTTCCGAAACAGTTGGTCGCTGCAACAAGAGCGCGCATGAGGGTGAAAACCCAAGTGCGCAATTTAAGGAGTAGACCTTGAGTCTTAATCGCAGTGAGAAAGAAGCGGTCATCAGTGAAGTGACCAGCCTCGCCGCTAAAGCTCAAACGCTTGTGATCGCGGAATACCGTGGCATCACGGTCGCCGACATGACCAAACTGCGCGTGGAAGCTCGCAGCAAGGGCGTGAGCCTGAGTGTTCTGAAGAACACCCTGGCCCGCCGTGCTGTGGCTGGCAGCCAGTTCGACGTGGTAGCAGACCAGATGACCGGTCCTCTGATCTATGGCTTCTCCGAAGACGCCGTGGCAGCCGCGAAAGTGGTGGCCGATTTCTCGAAGACCAACGACAAGCTGGTGATTCGTGGTGGCGCTTTCGGTGGTAAAGCCCTGGACGTCAACGGCGTTAAGCAACTGGCCAACATCCCTTCCAAGGAAGTGCTGCTGGCTCAGATTTGTGGCTTGCTTATGTCCCCCATGTCGCGTACGGCCGTTGTGCTGGGCGCACTGGCGGCGAAAAAAGGCGAAGGCGCAGCCGCTCCGGCCGCCGAACCTGTCGCGGCTTGAACGCTCGGCAGTTAACCAACAAAATTGTTAGGAAATCAAAATGGCATTCGACAAAGACGCATTCTTGACCGCGCTGGACAGCATGACGGTCCTGGAACTCAATGACCTGGTGAAGGCCATTGAAGAGAAGTTTGGTGTGAGCGCTGCAGCCATGGCTGCTCCTGCTGCTGCCGGTGGTGGCGCTGGCGCTGCTGCTGCTGAAGAAAAGACGGAATTCAACGTGGTGCTGACCGACGCTGGCGCCAACAAGGTGTCCGTCATCAAGGCAGTGCGTGAAATCACGGGTCTGGGCCTCAAGGAAGCCAAGGACCTGGTGGACGGCGCTCCCAAGAACGTCAAGGAAGGCATTGCCAAGGCTGACGCCGAAGCTGCCGTCAAGAAGCTGGTGGAAGCTGGCGCCAAGGCCGAACTCAAGTAATTCGGTCCCGCTCAAGGGCTGGAGTGCTCCTCAAAGGGCCTCCAGCCTTTGGTGCTTTCAGAGCGCACCCGCAAGCCCCGCCCATTGTTGGGGTTTGCGAGTGTCTTCTGTCAATCCCGACAGCAGAAGACGCCTTGGTTCGGGTGATGTGCAACGCATCACCGTCCGCCATGGTTGGTAGTGGCCAACCGCCAAGCCCGCAAAGACAGCGCTCCTTGCGGGTCAGTCGTCGAAGACCCAGGACTCATGTCTTTGCCCGGAGATCTCATGGCCTATTCCTACACCGAACGCAAGCGAATTCGCAAAAGTTTCGGCACCCGCGATAGCGTGCTCGAAGTTCCCTATCTGCTGCAGATGCAGAAGGACGCATACACCGCTTTCCTGCAGGCTGATAAAGCACCCCAGAAAAGAACCATCGAAGGCCTTCAGGCTGCATTCGACGCTGCCTTCCCCATCGTCTCCCACAACGGTTTTGTGGAGATGAAGTTCATCGAATACAACCTGGCCAAGCCCGCCTTCGACGTGCGCGAGTGCCAGACCCGTGGTCTGACCTTCGCTTCGGCGGTGCGTGCCAAGGTCCAGCTGATCATCTATGACCGCGAGTCTTCCACGTCGCAGTCCAAGGTGGTCAAGGAAGTGAAGGAGCAAGAGGTCTACATGGGCGAAGTGCCCCTGATGACCGACAAGGGTTCCTTCATCATCAACGGCACCGAGCGTGTGATCGTCTCGCAGCTGCACCGCTCGCCAGGCGTGTTCTTCGAACACGACAAGGGCAAGACGCACAGCTCGGGCAAGCTGCTGTTCTCGGCGCGGATCATCCCCTACCGTGGTTCGTGGCTCGACTTCGAATTCGATCCGAAGGACATCCTGTATTTCCGCGTGGACCGTCGCCGCAAGATGCCGGTCACGATCCTGCTCAAGGCCATTGGCCTGAACCCCGAGTCCATCCTGGCGAACTTCTTCGTCAACGACAACTTCCGTCTGATGGACAGCGGCGCGCAGATGGAGTTTGTCTCCGAGCGCCTGCGGGGTGAAGTGGCCCGTTTTGACATCACCGACAAGTCGGGCAAGGTCGTCGTGGCCAAGGACAAGCGCGTCACGGCCCGCCACACCCGCGAACTGGAGCAGTCCGGTACCACGCACATCAGCGTGCCCGAAGACTTCCTGATCGGCCGCGTGGTGGCCCGCAACATTGTGGATGCCGACACCGGTGAAATCATCGCCAAGGCGAATGATGAGCTGACCGAAGCGCTGCTCAAGAAGCTGCGCAGCGCCGGTGTGCAGGATGTGCAGTGCATCTACACCAACGAACTCGACCAGGGCGCGTACATGTCGCAGACCCTGCGCATCGACGAAACGGTGGACGAGTTCGCTGCGCGCGTGGCCATCTACCGCATGATGCGCCCCGGCGAGCCGCCAACGGAAGACGCCGTGCAGGCCCTGTTCCAGCGCCTGTTCTACAACCCCGACACCTACGACCTGTCGCGCGTGGGCCGTATGAAGTTCAACGCCAAGATCGGCCGCGACGAATCCACCGGCCCCATGGTGCTGTCCAATGAAGACATCTTGGCCGTGGTCAAGATCCTGGTGGACCTGCGCAACGGCAACGGCGAAGTCGATGACATCGACCACTTGGGCAACCGCCGCGTGCGCTGCGTGGGCGAACTGGCCGAGAACCAGTACCGCACCGGCCTGGCACGTATCGAGAAGGCCGTGAAGGAACGTCTGGGCCAGGCCGAGCAAGAACCGCTCATGCCCCACGACCTGATCAACAGCAAGCCGATCTCGGCCGCCCTGAAGGAATTCTTCGGCGCCTCGCAGCTGTCGCAGTTCATGGACCAGACCAACCCACTGGCCGAAATCACGCACAAGCGCCGCGTCTCGGCCCTGGGCCCAGGCGGTCTGACCCGCGAACGCGCAGGCTTCGAAGTGCGCGACGTGCACGTGACCCACTACGGCCGTGTCTGCCCCATCGAAACGCCTGAAGGCCCGAACATCGGCCTGATCAACTCGCTGGCCTTGTACGCCCGCTTGAACGAGTACGGTTTCATCGAAACGCCGTACCGCCGCGTGGCCGATGGCAAGGTGACGAACGAGATCGACTACCTGTCGGCCATCGAAGAAGGCAAGTACGTGATCGCGCAGGCCAACGCCACCCTGGACAAGGATGGCCGCCTGACGGGTGAGCTGGTCTCTGCCCGTGAAAAGGGTGAATCCATCCTGTGCGGCGCCGATCGCGTGCAGTACATGGACGTGTCGCCTGCACAGATCGTGTCGGTGGCCGCATCGCTGGTTCCGTTCCTGGAGCACGACGACGCGAACCGCGCGCTGATGGGCGCCAACATGTCGCGCCAGGCCGTGCCTGTGCTGCGCCCCGAAAAGCCCCTGGTGGGCACGGGTATCGAGCGCGTGGCTGCTGTGGACTCGGGCACCGTGGTCACCGCCAACCGTGGCGGTATCGTGGACTACGTGGATGCCACCCGCATCGTGGTGCGCGTGAACGACGACGAAGCCGTGGCCGGTGAAGTGGGTGTGGACATCTACAACCTCATCAAGTACCAGCGTTCCAACCAGAACACGAACATCCACCAGCGCCCCATCGTCAAGAAGGGCGACAAGCTGGTCAAGGGTGACGTGGTGGCCGATGGCGCATCGACGGACTTTGGCGAAATCGCCATCGGCCAGAACATGCTGATCGCCTTCATGCCCTGGAACGGCTACAACTTCGAAGACTCGATCCTGATCTCTGAACGCGTAGTGGCCGAAGACCGGTACACCTCGATCCACATCGAGGAACTGGTGGTCATGGCCCGCGACACGAAGCTGGGCGCCGAAGAAATCACGCGCGACATTCCGAACCTGTCGGAACAGCAGCTGAACCGCCTGGACGAGTCCGGCATCATCTACGTGGGCGCCGAAGTGCAACCCGGCGACACGCTGGTCGGCAAGGTCACGCCCAAGGGCGAGACCACCCTCACGCCTGAAGAGAAGCTGCTGCGCGCCATCTTCGGCGAGAAGGCTTCCGACGTGAAGGACACCTCGCTGCGCGTGGACCAGGGCTCGTCGGGCACCGTGATCGACGTGCAGGTCTTCACCCGCGAAGGCATCCAGCGCGACAAGCGCGCCCAGCAGATCATTGATGACGAACTCAAGCGCTTCCGCCTGGACCTGAACGACCAGCTGCGCATCGTCGAGGCCGATGCCTTCGACCGTATCGAAAAGCTGCTGACCGGCCGCGTGGCCAATGGCGGCCCGCAAAAGCTGGCCAAGGGCACGAAGATCGACAAGGCCTACCTGGCCTCCGTCGAGAAGTTCCACTGGTTCGACATCCGCCCTGCGGAAGACGAAGTGGCCACCCAGCTCGAATCCATCAAGAACGCGCTGGAGCAGACGCGCCACAGCTTCGACCTGGCTTTCGAAGAAAAGCGCAAGAAGCTCACGCAAGGCGACGAGCTGCCTGCGGGCGTGCTCAAGATGGTCAAGGTGTACCTGGCCGTCAAGCGCCGCCTGCAGCCTGGTGACAAGATGGCCGGCCGCCACGGCAACAAGGGTGTGGTGTCCAAGATCGTTCCGGTCGAAGACATGCCTTACATGGCCGACGGCACGCCTGCCGACATCGTTCTGAACCCGCTGGGCGTGCCTTCGCGGATGAACATCGGCCAAGTGCTGGAAGTCCACCTGGGCTGGGCCGGCAAGGGCATTGGCCAGCGCATTGGCGACATGCTGCGCGAGCAGGCCAAGGCGGCTGAGCTGCGCAAGTTCCTCGAAGAGGTCTACAACTCGCGTGGCCGTAAGGAAGATCTGTCGCAGCTCAGCGACGACGACCTGATGGCCATGGCGGAAAACTTGACCAACGGTGTGCCTTACGCAACGCCTGTGTTCGATGGTGCTTCGGAAGAAGAAATCAAGGACATGCTCAAGATCGCCTACCCGGACGACATCGCCGAACGCAAGGGCCTCACGTCCACGCGCACCCAGGCGTACCTGTTCGACGGCCGCACGGGCGAGCGCTTTGAGCGCCCGACGACCATCGGCTACATGCACTACCTGAAGCTGCACCACTTGGTGGACGACAAGATGCATGCCCGCTCCACCGGCCCGTACTCGCTCGTCACGCAGCAGCCGCTGGGCGGCAAGGCCCAGTTCGGTGGCCAGCGTTTCGGGGAAATGGAAGTGTGGGCGCTGGAAGCTTACGGCGCCGCCTATGTGCTGCAGGAAATGCTTACCGTCAAGTCCGACGACGTGGTGGGCCGTACCAAGGTATACGAATCCATCGTCAAGGGCGAACACGCCATCGAAGCCGGCATGCCGGAATCGTTCAACGTGCTGGTCAAGGAAATCCGTTCGCTGGGCCTGGACATCGAGCTGGAACGCTCCTAAGCAGAAAAGGAAAGAGTCACTATGAAATCGCTACTCGACCTGTTCAAGCAATTCACGCCGGACGAGCATTTCGATGCCATCCGCATCGGCATGGCTTCGCCCGAGAAGATCCGTTCGTGGTCTTTCGGCGAAGTGAAGAAGCCCGAGACCATCAACTACCGCACGTTCAAGCCCGAGCGTGACGGCCTGTTTTGCGCCAAGATCTTCGGCCCCATCAAGGACTACGAGTGCCTGTGCGGCAAGTACAAGCGCCTGAAGCACCGTGGTGTGATCTGCGAGAAGTGCGGCGTGGAAGTCACGCAGACCAAGGTGCGCCGCGAGCGCATGGGCCACATCGACCTGGCCGCGCCTTGCGCCCACATCTGGTTCCTGAAGTCGCTGCCTTCGCGCCTGGGCCTGGTGCTCGACATGACGCTGCGCGACATCGAACGCGTGCTGTATTTCGAAGCCTACGTGGTGACCGATCCCGGCATGACCCCGCTGAAGAAGTTCAGCATCATGTCCGAGGACGACTACGACGCGAAGCGCAAGGAATACGGTGACGAGTTCATCGCCAAGATGGGCGCGGAAGGTATCAAGGACCTGCTCGAATCCATCGACATCGACCTGTCGATCGAGAAGCTGCGCGGCGACCTGACCGGCTCCGAAGTCAAGGTCAAGAAGAACGCGAAGCGCCTGAAGGTGCTGGAAGCGTTCAAGAAGTCCGGCATCAAGCCCGAGTGGATGGTGCTCGAAGTGCTGCCCGTTCTGCCACCGGACCTGCGTCCGCTGGTGCCACTGGACGGCGGCCGCTTTGCGACCTCCGACCTGAACGACCTGTACCGCCGCGTCATCAACCGCAATTCGCGTCTGCGCCGCCTGCTGGAGCTCAAGGCCCCAGAAATCATCGCGCGCAACGAAAAGCGGATGCTGCAGGAAGCTGTTGACTCGCTGCTGGACAACGGCCGCCGTGGCAAGGCCATGACGGGCGCCAACAAGCGTGCGCTGAAGTCCCTGGCCGACATGATCAAGGGCAAGAGCGGTCGCTTCCGCCAGAACTTGCTGGGCAAGCGCGTGGACTACTCTGGTCGTTCCGTGATTACCGTGGGCCCAACGCTCAAGCTGCACCAGTGCGGTCTGCCCAAGCTGATGGCTCTGGAGCTGTTCAAGCCTTTCATCTTCTCGCGCCTCGAAGCCATGGGCATCGCGACGACGATCAAGGCCGCCAAGAAGGAAGTCGAATCCGGCACCCCCGTGGTGTGGGACATCCTGGAAGAGGTCATCAAGGAACACCCCGTGATGCTGAACCGTGCGCCTACGCTGCACCGTCTGGGCATCCAGGCCTTTGAGCCCATCCTGATCGAAGGCAAGGCCATCCAGCTGCACCCCCTCGTTTGCGCGGCCTTCAACGCCGACTTCGACGGTGACCAGATGGCTGTCCACGTCCCGCTGT
Organism: Acidovorax kalamii; assembly: GCF_002245625.1. Lineage (GTDB taxonomy): Bacteria > Pseudomonadota > Gammaproteobacteria > Burkholderiales > Burkholderiaceae_C > Acidovorax > Acidovorax kalamii. Next base: position 479,868 of record NZ_NOIG01000006.1, on the reverse strand, counting down.
CGGTGGAAGCGCAGATGGAAGCCCGCACGCTGATGCTGGCCTCCAACAACGTGCTGTTCCCCGCTTCGGGCGAACCCTCCATCGTGCCTTCGCAGGACGTGGTGCTGGGCTTGTACTACGCCACCCGCGACCGCATCAACGGCAAGGGCGAAGGCCTGGTGTTTGCGGACACCGGTGAAGTGCAGCGCGCGTTGGACGCAGGCCAGGTCGAACTGGCCGCCAAGATCACGGTGCGCATGACCGAGTGGAGCAAGAACAAGGAAACCGGCGAGTTCGAGCCATCGACTTCGCTGGTGGAAACCACCGTGGGCCGTGCGCTGCTGTCCGAGATCCTGCCCAAGGGCCTGCCGTTCTCCAACATGAACAAGGCGCTCAAGAAGAAGGAAATCTCGCGCCTGATCAACGTGTCCTTCCGCAAGTGCGGGTTGAAGGAGACGGTGGTGTTTGCCGACAAGCTGCTGCAAAACGGCTTCCGTCTGGCCACGCGCGCCGGTATTTCCATCGCCATTGACGACATGCTGGTGCCGCCCCAAAAGGCCGGCATCATCGAGCGCTCCGAGAAGGAAGTGAAGGAGATCGAGCAGCAGTACGTGTCCGGTCTGGTCACCTCTGGCGAGCGCTACAACAAGGTGGTGGACATCTGGGGCAAGGCCGGCGACGAAGTGTCCAAGGTGATGATGGCCCAGCTGTCCAAGCAGAAGGTCGTGGACCGCCATGGCAAGGAAGTGGATCAGGAGTCCTTCAACTCCATCTACATGATGGCCGACTCCGGTGCCCGGGGTTCTGCTGCGCAGATTCGCCAGGTGGCCGGTATGCGGGGTCTGATGGCCAAGCCAGACGGCTCGATCATCGAAACGCCTATCACCGCGAACTTCCGCGAAGGTCTGAACGTGCTGGAGTACTTCATCTCCACCCACGGTGCCCGTAAGGGTCTGGCCGACACGGCGTTGAAGACCGCCAACTCCGGTTACCTGACGCGCCGTCTGGTGGACGTGACGCAGGACCTGGTCGTGACGGAAGAAGATTGCGGCACCGCCAATGGCTCGCTGATGCGCGCCATCGTTGAAGGCGGTGAAGTGATCGAATCGCTGCGCGACCGTATCCTGGGCCGCACCGCAGCCGAAGACGTGCTGCACCCCGAAACCCGCGCCGTGCTGGTGTCTGCCGGTGTGATGCTGGAAGAAGACCTCATCGAGGAACTCGAAGCCGCTGGTGTGGACGAGGTGAAGGTGCGCACCGCGCTGACCTGCGAAACCCGCTACGGCCTGTGTGCCAAGTGCTATGGCCGCGACCTGGGCCGCGGCGGCCTGATCAACCTCGGCGAAGCCGTGGGTGTGATCGCTGCCCAGTCCATCGGTGAGCCCGGCACGCAGCTGACCATGCGTACCTTCCACATCGGTGGTGCCGCTTCGCGCGCTGCCATCGCATCGAGCGTGGAAGCCAAGTCCAACGGCGTGATCGGCTTCAACGCCACGATGCGCTACGTGAGCAACACCAAGGGCGAGCTCGTGGTGATTGCGCGTTCTGGTGAAATCATCATCCAGGACGAGCATGGCCGCGAACGCGAACGCCACAAGGTGCCTTACGGCGCGACGCTGACGGTGAAGGCCGACCAGACCATCAAGGCTGGCACCATCCTCGCCAACTGGGATCCGCTGACGCGCCCCATCATCACCGAGTTCGCCGGTCAGACCAAGTTCGAGAACGTCGAAGAAGGCCTGACGGTGGCCAAGCAGGTCGATGAAGTGACCGGCCTGTCCACGCTGGTGGTGATCGACCCCAAGCGCCGTGGCGCAGCCAAGGTCGTGCGTCCGCAGGTGAAGCTGATCGATGCCCAAGGCAACGAAGTGAAGATCCCTGGCACCGACCACTCGGTGACCATCGGCTTCCAGGTCGGCGCGCTGATCCAGGTGCGCGACGGCCAGGACGTGGGCCCCGGCGAAGTGCTGGCGCGTATTCCGGTCGAAGGCCAGAAGACCCGCGACATTACCGGCGGTCTGCCCCGCGTGGCCGAGCTGTTCGAAGCCCGTACGCCGAAGGACAAGGGCACGCTGGCCGAAATGACCGGCACGGTGTCGTTCGGCAAGGAAACCAAGGGCAAGGTCCGCCTGCAGATCACTGACCCCGAAGGCCGCGTGTTCGAAGAACTCGTGCCCAAGGAAAAGAACATCCTGGTGCACGAAGGCCAGGTGGTGAACAAGGGCGAATCGATTGTGGACGGCCCAGCCGACCCACAAGACATCCTGCGTTTGCTGGGGATCGAGGAACTCTCGCGCTACATCGTCGATGAAGTGCAGGACGTGTACCGCTTGCAGGGCGTGAAGATCAACGACAAGCACATCGAGGTGATCGTTCGCCAGATGCTGCGCCGCGTTGTGGTCGAGAATGTCGGCGAGTCGAACTACATCGCTGGCGAACAGGTCGAGCGCTCCGAGATCCTCAACACCAACGAGGCTCTGCAGTCCGAAGGCAAGATCCCCGCGACCTACAGCAACCTGCTGCTGGGTATCACGAAGGCATCGCTGTCCACCGACTCGTTCATCTCGGCCGCTTCCTTCCAGGAAACGACCCGCGTGCTCACCGAGGCTGCCATCATGGGCAAGCGCGACGAGCTGCGTGGCCTGAAGGAAAACGTGATCGTGGGCCGTCTGATCCCTGCCGGTACCGGCTTGGCTTACCACCAGGCACGCAAGGCCAAGGACGCCATGGACGACGCCGAGCGCCGCGCCATTGCCGAAGCCGAAGCGGCTGAAATGGCTGCCCAGTCTGACGCCTCCGAGGCCGACGGCAGCAGCGTCACCGCGACCGACGCAGCGGCCGACTAAGCCTTCCGGCTGTCACTGAAACGCTCCCGCCCTGTCCCCTGGCAGGCCGGGGGCGTTTTTCATGGAACGCCGGAACGCCCAGGTTCTTTCCTTTTTTTTCTCACCCCTTTTCCCGGGCTGGAGCGCGTGCAACCCGCGCCACCAGCAACTGCGCATGTTGTGGTCATCGCCCCTTTTCTGGATCGCTTTTGCCGTCCTCCTGTTTTGGGCCCTTGGGGCCTACAACCGCCTGATGCGGCTGCGCTCGGCGGTGGTGCAGTCGTTTGGCAGCTTCGACGCCCACATGGTGCGTCTGGTGGCGCTGCTGGGCGAGTTTGATGCCGCCATCGCCGTGCAGCGGGGGCGCTTGCTGGCCGGTGCGGGCGAGCAGGAGGTGGCGGCCTTACAAGGGGCCACCACTCAGCTCAGTGCCTCGCTGGCTGTGGCGCGCGCGCGCCCGCTGCAGCCCGAAGCCGTGGCGGCCCTGGCGGCTGCGCGCGATGTGTTGCTGGCCACCTGGCTGGGCGCCGTGGGCGTGGTGCAACCCCCCACAAGAGCGCTAGACGTGGCCCCCGCGCCCGAGGCAGCGGCGGAGCCCGCCCTCACGGCCCTGTCGATCTGGCAGATCCGCTGGGACGAGCACCAGCAGCAAAACACCCAGGCCATCCAAGTGTTCAACGATGCGGTGCGGCATTACAACGCAGCCATTGCGCAGTTCCCGGCCAGCCTGCTGGCATGGGTCTTTGGCTTCAAGGCGGCGCGCGCGCTGTAGCGCGGTCGCCGCAGCCGGTTTTCAGGACCACGATGAATCCTCCTTCTTCCCACCGACCAGGTCGCCCTGGCGGCAGCCACCCCTCCCGCCCGCCACGTCCGCGTAGCAATGGAGTGCCTTCGGGGGCGCTGAGCGCCACGCCGCCTGGCTCGGTGGCACTGTGGCAGCAGTTGACCGCTGTTGCGGGGGCCTTGCAGGCCATTCGCAGCGGCCAGTCCGGCACGGCGGCCCTCGCGGCAGTCGATGCGGGACTGCGCCCCGGGGTGCAGTCCCTGCTGTTCCAGGTGCTGCGGCAACTGGGCCGCGCCGACGCCCTGCGCCGGCAGCTGGCCACCCGCACGCCGCCACCCGCTGCCGATGCGCTGTTGTGCACGGCACTGGCGCTGGGCTGGAACCCGGACGAAGCGCCCTACGAAGCCTTCACCCTGGTCAACCAGGCCGTGGAGGCTGCCAAGCACCACCCCTCCACGCGGGCCCAGGCGTCGTTCATCAATGGCTGCTTGCGCCGCTTTCTGCGGGAGCGCGACGCCCTGGTGGCCGCCACCGACAACGACCCGGTGGCCCGCTTCAATCACCCGGCGTGGTGGATCCAGCGCCTGCGCAAGGACCATCCGCAGCAGTGGGAGCAGATCCTGCGGGCCAACAACGCCCACGCGCCCATGACGTTGCGGATTAATCAGCAAAAATGCACGCTACCGCGCTATCAGAAAGCGTTGAGTGCTATCAATTTAGAAGCATTTCCCGCCGGTGACATGGGCCTGGCCTTGCAGCACCCGGTACCCGTGCCATCGCTGCCCGGTTTTGCCGAGGGCTGGGCGTCGGTGCAGGACGCCGCCGCCCAGATGGCGGCGCCCTTGCTGCTGCAGGGGTTGGACCTGGCCCAGCCCCTGCGGGTGCTGGACGCCTGCGCCGCCCCCGGCGGCAAAACCGCGCACCTGCTGGAGATGGCCGCCCCCGGCGCGCCGATGCATGTCACGGCGCTGGAGGTTGATGCCACCCGCAGCGCCCGCATTGGCGACACGCTGCAGCGACTGGGGCTGAGCGCCCAGGTGCTGGTGGCCGATGCTGCACGCCCGCAGGACTGGTGGCAGGCGCATTGTGGTGGTGCTCTGTTCGATGCCATCTTGCTCGACGCACCCTGCACCGCATCCGGCATCGTGCGCCGCCACCCCGATGTGCGCTGGCTGCGCCGGGAGAGCGACATTGCCCAACTCGCCACTTTGCAGGCGCAGCTGCTGAAGGCCCTGTGGCCCCTGCTGCGCCCCGGTGGGCGCCTGCTGTACTGCACCTGCTCGGTGTTCCGCGCAGAAGGCGACGCCCAGGTGCAAACGTTTCTTGCGCACAACACCGATGCGCAATTGCAGCCTTCGCCGGGCCATTTAATTCCCGGCAACGCGGACAAGGGCGGGGCAGTCCCGGACAATCAGATCGGTGACCACGACGGATTTTTTTACGCACTGTTGCAAAAATCGCCGTAATGGGCCCGCTGGGGTCCATTGGTTGCTGTTTTGCGCCGCAGTTTTGTCGCTGTGCCTGTGGGGCGGGCTGCTGGCCCCCCCCGCCACGGCCGCCCAGGCCGCCAATGCCGAAGTGGGCGAGCTGCGCCTGGAGCGCGCCGAAGACGGCCTCTACCTCGGGGCCAACCTCCAGTTTGACCTGCCAGATCTGGCCGAAGATGCGCTCTACAAAGGCATCCCGATGTTTTTTGTGGCCGATGCGCAGGTGCTGCGCGACCGCTGGTACTGGTCCGACCGCCTTGTGGCCGAAACCACGCGCTACTTCCGGTTGAGCTACCAGCCGCTGACCCGCCGCTGGCGCCTCAACATCTCTGCCGTGCCTTTCACCAACAGCGGCCTGGGGGTGGTCCTGGGGCAGAACTTTGACAGTTACGATGAGGCGATGGCGTCCATTCAGCGATTTTCGCGCTGGAAGATTGCAGAACGTGATGTGATCGAGGCCGATGCCGTGCACACGGTCAACTTCCGCTTCCGGCTCGACATGTCCCAGCTGCCCCGTCCCTTCCAGATCGGCGCCGTGGGGCGCTCGGGCTGGAACCTGCTGGTGTCCCGCAGCCAGCGCCTGGGCGCGGAGCCGGCCAGGTGAGCACGGGCGGCACCCCGGCGGGCGCACCACCGTCCACCCACACCACCGCGCGCCAGTCCCGCGCCGTGCGCTGGGCTGTGGGCGTGGGGGCGGCCATCATGTCGGCCATCGGGCTGGTGCTGATGTTCCTGCTGACCTTGGCCACCAACAACCGGGCTTTGTACGAGCGCAACTACGCCTGGCTGTTTGGCGTGAACGTGTTTGTGGCCCTGCTGCTGCTGGGTGTGCTGGTCTGGGTGGCCGTACGGCTGGGCATGCGGCTGCGCAAGGGGCGGTTTGGCAGCCGCTTGCTGGTCAAGCTGGCCGCGATCTTTGCGGTGGTCGGGCTCATGCCGGGCCTGCTGATCTATGTGGTGTCTTACCAGTTCGTCACGCGCTCGATCGAAAGCTGGTTTGACGTGAAGGTCGAAGGAGCGCTCTCGGCCGGGGTCAGCCTGGCCCGCGTGTCGCTGGATTCGCTGGCCGCCGACATGGCAGCCAAGACCCGCAACGCCAGCACCCAGGTGGCCCAGGTGCCCGACGCCACGGCGGGCCTGGTGCTGGAGCGCATCCGCGACCAGCTGGGCGCAACCGACGTGGTGCTCTGGAATGCCGCAGGCCAGGCCGTGGCCAGTGCCGGGCAATCGCGCTTCAGCCTCAACCCCGAGCGGCCGGGGGCATCGCTGCTGCGCACCGTGCGCCAGCAGCGCGCTACGGCGCAGATCGAAGGGCTGGACGACATCGCCGACCCGGCGGCCGCGCAAAATGCACGCGTGAAAGTGCTGGCGCTGGTGGCCAGCCCCAGCGTGGGGCTGCTGGTGGAGCCCCGCTACCTGCAGGCCACGCTGCCGCTGCCGCCCGCGCTGGTGGCCAACGCGATTGCGGTGCAGGAGGCGAACCGCGAGTACCAGGAGCGCGCACTGGCGCGTGGCGGCTTGCGGCGCATGTATGTGGGCACGCTCACGCTCAGCCTGTTCCTCGCGGTGTTTGGTGCCGTGCTGCTGGCCGTGCTGCTGGGCAACCAGCTGGTGCGGCCACTGTTGGTGCTGGCTGAAGGCGTGCGCGAGGTGGCCGCTGGCAACCTCAGCCCCAAGGCGGCCTTGCAGGGCAAGGACGAGCTGGGCGGCCTCACGCGTTCGTTTGCGCTCATGACCCAGCAGCTGGCCGACGCGCGCCAGGCGGTGGAGCAAAGCATGGGTGAGGTGGACGCTGCCCGCGCCAACCTGCAGACCATCCTGGACAACCTCACGGCCGGGGTCATCGTGCTCGATGCCCAGGGGCTGATCCATTCCTCCAACCCCGGCGCCACCCGCATCCTGCGCGCACCCATGGCGGCGTTCGAGGGCCGCCCGCTGTCCGAGGTGCCGGGCCTGGCCGAGTTTGCCGCCGCCGTGCAGCGGCATTTCGATGCCTTCCTGGGCGACCACGAACGCCATGGCCTGGACCACTGGCAGCAGCCGTTTGAGCTGCACGCCTCGGCAGGCGGGGCCGGGCAACACGCCACCAGCCTCGTCGCGCGGGGCGCGGAGCTGCCCGATTCGGCCCGACTGTTGGTTTTTGACGACATTTCTGAAATCGTTTCTGCCCAGCGCGCGCAGGCCTGGGGCGAGGTCGCGCGGCGCCTTGCCCACGAAATCAAGAACCCCCTGACCCCCATCCAGCTGTCGGCCGAGCGGCTGGAAATGAAGCTCTCGGGCAAGCTGCCCGGGCCCGAACAGGCCATCCTCGCCAAGTCCGTCAAGACCATCGTGGACCAGGTCGATGCCATGAAGCGGCTGGTCAACGAGTTCCGCGACTACGCCCGCCTGCCCGCAGCAGAACTGCACGCGCTGGACCTCAATGCCCTGGTGGCCGATGTACTGCATTTGTATGGCGAAGAAAACGCCACAGTCCCTGTAGAAGCCGAGCTGGACCCGCGCTGCCCCTGGATTGCCGGTGACGCGCAGCAGCTGCGCCAGGTGGTGCACAACCTGCTGCAAAACGCGCAGGACGCTACCGAGCAGGCACGCACCGATGCCGCCGAGGCGGCGCTGCAACCGGTGCGCATCAGCACCCGCTGGAGCGAGTCCTCGCGGCGTGTGCGGCTCACCGTGACGGACAGCGGCGGGGGGTTTCCGGCCCACATCCTGCAGCGCGCCTTCGAGCCCTATGTCACCACCAAACCCCGGGGCACCGGCCTGGGTCTGGCCGTGGTGAAAAAGATCGCAGATGAGCACGGTGCGCGCATCGACCTGTCCAACCGCACCGACGACGGCGTGGTGCGCGGGGCCCAAGTGTCGTTATCATTCGCCCCTGTACCAGCGGTGGCGTGATAACAACACCGCCCCGCAGTCCCTCCCCAAGGCGCTTCAACACACATGGCAAACATTCTGGTGGTCGATGATGAGCTCGGCATTCGTGATCTGTTGTCGGAAATCCTGAACGACGAAGGTCACAGCGTAGACCTCGCAGAAAATGCGACCCAGGCCCGAAGCGCCCGCGCTGGCAACAGCTACGACCTGGTGCTGCTGGACATCTGGATGCCCGACACCGACGGCGTCTCGCTGCTCAAGGAGTGGGCGACCGCAGGCGTGCTCACCATGCCCGTGATCATGATGAGCGGCCACGCCACCATCGACACCGCTGTAGAAGCCACTCGCATCGGGGCGTTCTCGTTCCTCGAGAAACCCATCACCCTGCAAAAGCTCCTGAAGGCCGTAGAGCAGGGCCTGGCCCGCAACGCCGCCCACCAGGCCGCCCCCGTGGCTGCGGCCCAGGCACCCGCCGCTGCACCAGCCGACCCCACCTTTGCACAGATGCCCGCCGTTGCAACCGCCATGGCCGGTGTGGACGCAGGCCCTCATGCACACCAAGGCTTCGACCTGGACCGCCCCTTGCGCGAGGCGCGCGATGGCTTCGAGAAGGCCTACTTCGAGTTTCACCTCGCCCGCGAAGGCGGCTCCATGACCCGCGTGGCCGAGAAGACCGGCCTGGAGCGCACCCACCTGTACCGCAAGCTGCGCCAGCTGGGCGTGGACCTGGGCCGGGGCAAGCGCAATTAATTTCTGCAAACTTCCAAAAGCCTCCAATTTTCTGGCTATAATTTGAGGCTCAGGCCCGGTAGCTCAGTCGGTAGAGCAGAGGATTGAAAATCCTTGTGTCGGTGGTTCGATTCCGCCCCAGGCCACCAAATAAAAGCCCTTGGTTCTTTACGGAGCCAGGGGCTTTTGCTTTGTTAGATGTTGTTCGCAACTTGGATTAGGTAGAGCGCTGTTCGGTGCGGTTCGGTCATGCTCGCTGGCTCGACCCCCTCCATGTCTGGATGGTGCCTTTGCGGTTTGACCGACATCTGTTTTAGGCCGGTAGCAGACTGACAAGGCGTGCAGGAGATTCTGGGCGAGCACGTCACGGTGCAGATCGCTAAGCGAAGCGAACTGCACACGTTCAAGGTCATGCCCAAGCACTGGATCGTCGAGCGCAACTTTGCGTGGCTGGACAAGAACAGGGGGCTGTGGAAGAACTGCGAGCGCTTGCTCAATACCAGCCTGCAGTTCGTTCACATGGCGTTCCTGGGGCTGCAACTCAGAAGATCGTAAACAGGTTCTAAGACCTCAGACGAGACAAATGTCACTTCGTCGAAGCTGCTCGATTCTCGCGCGGCTGTTTTAGCGCCGACTCTCAGCACTCGTGCGGTCACGCGCGGCCAGCCGCTTCGACGATCTCGGCAAGTTGGGTTGCATTGACAAGGTGAGAGACAACGCCCCAAGTCGGATGCCTCGTCCACGGCAGGGCTACGCGCCGCGCCCAGATTCGAGGTTAGTATTCTCATGCACTCAAGATTGACAGGCAGCGCGGCTCACGGCAAACGTCCCAGTCAAGCGAAATCACTTCGCACTCATCACGATGGTCAAGGAAGTCATACGTGGCAGGAAGCAACATCGACAACGAGGTCAACCTCAAGCGCGTGCTTCGCGTCTTTCGGAACGCGATCGTGGGACGCATCCGCGAGCGCCTGCGGGCGAGGTTTGGCGCGACTGCCGAAGCAGAGGTTGCGGCTCTGTTTGGCAAGAAGGAAGCGGGTTCAGACGTCACCCAGTGGCAGCGCATGAAGATCAATGCGGATCGAGCGCGAGCCAGCCCGGAAGTTTCGACAGCCGTTACTGACGACTTCGAGCTGCTGGGCATCTCGGACTTCTACAACCTGTTCGACAAATTCTTCGCTGATTTGGGCCGCCCAGCTCCAGCCGCCGAAGAAGTTGCCGTTTTCGCAGACAGGAAGAAGGGGCTGCTGAGGTGCCTTCAACAGATCAAGGTATTCCGCGACCCAAATGCGCACGATGTCAGCGAGCCAATTGACGCGGACTCCCTTCTCCTCTGCGTGCTGAATTGCAAGAAAGTATGCCTTGAGCTGGAATTGCCAGAAGCCCACAAGGCTCTTGAAGAGCTCCATCGTGAAACCGTGATCGACCTAGTCAGCAAGCATGCGACTCTCATCCGGATATCCGACGAAACCGAGGCATTGGATCTTGCTAAGCGATGCCTTGCCATATCAGGCGCGTCAGTGGATTGCGGGATCGTCAGCGACCTCTTGCCGGGAGGACAGTTCGATGCGACGGGAGGAGAGATACAGAACTGCGTGATCGTCGTAGCATCGACGTCGCCGGGTTCGATGAGCGAGGGAGAGTTGACGGCTCTGAGCAGTTCTTTGGTCGCGTGCGAGCGCAACGCCATCGTTCCGCTACTGCTCATTTCCCACCGTCTCGAAGAATCGAGGATCGAGGCCTCATTGCAGGGGGACGCGCTAAGGGTGTTCGGTCGTTCAGACCGGGTCGCGGTGCTCGCGACCTTTGAAGACGCCATCGCCGCCAAGCTAAATCGACTACTGAGGCCCGGGGCGCGACGGCATCGCAGAGCGGCCGCGGTCAGCGCAGTCGTCGCAGCTCACGCGGTGCACGACGACAAGCTCGGTCCGATGTTGTTCGGCCAGATGCGCGACCCGCAACTCAAAGTGGCTAGGATCGTCGCGCCCTTTGCGACGGATCTCGACGGCGGCGCGCTCGGGTTGATTTCGACTGCCATGATCGACGCGAAAAAGAGGGGCTGCCGGGTTTGCCTGATCACAAGGCCGCCCGCCGCGGGCGATGCCGACGTCACGTCAAAGAAGAGGCTTCTTCAACTGCTGCACGACGAGCAAATCGAGCTCTACTTGAACCCTAAGCTGCATGCGAAGGTCTACCTGTTCGAGCGCGAGGCAGAGCGCAAGTTCTGGGCTGTTGGATCGCACAACATGACGAACTTCGCTCACGCCGGCCAGAGCTTAGAGACCTCGATGGTTGGTTACAGAAAACAAGAATTCGAAGAAGCCCAAACATCGTTCGAGAAGGCGCGAAGGCATGCGGATACGCTGAACTTCGACGCTTGGACCACCAAACGGCTAAATGCCGACAGCCTTCCTTCGTAAGGACAACATGGACAATCTACAACTTCTCTCCAAGAGCGGCTTTTCGCGTGCTCCGTTCCACGTGGTTCCCGTCGACAACAACATCAGTTGGGCTGGGTCGACCGATGCCAAAAATGAGCTGCTCCGAATCGTCCGCGAGGTTCGCCACTCGCAGCTGGAGCTTTCTCATCTGGCGCTGATCTATGGCGAATACGGTTCAGGAAAGACCCATGCGCTGAAATACATTCGTGACTTTCTGAAGCGAGAGGGGCGCTCCCTCGTCGCCTACCTCGACAAGCCCAAGGTCGAGAAAAAAGGCTCGTTCCATGGCATTGTCAAAGAAGTGATCAAGCAAATTGGGCGCGGGCCGTTACGAACTGCGGTTGAACCGATCGTTCGATATATACAAGCCGAAGTCGGCCGAGAACTTCCACAGCTCTTTGCCAAGGCCAGTCCAGAAGAGGCCAAAGACCTCGGCGCATTCGGGAAGCGTGCGCAGGCTGAAAGCAAGAGGCGCCTGCAAGAGACGCTGTATCCGCGTTTCCCTGAAATCTTCAATGTCTTTGAAGGTCTGGTCGAAGACAATGGCGAGGCGTGGAACTATTTTTCTTCGAAAGCCGCGCCAGCCGCGCTGAAGGCGTTTGAACTCAATTCCGGAATCGAGGACGATCACGACGCTTTAGGAGCGCTCGCTGCAATCTACACGGTGCTGACCAAGAAATATCCGGAGATTCCCGGGACGCCAGTGTTTGATGGAGCGTATTTGCTCATCGACGAAATGGAGCAGTTTTTGGAAATGAAGTCCGACGAGTTCATCAGCATTCGAACGGGCTTGCGAGATCTTTTCAATAGCTGCACTGAGCATTTCGCGCTCTTCCTAAGCGCGACCGCGGAGAACGCGAGCTTGTTCCACGGCATTCTGGAAGAAGCGATCATGGTGCGTGTGACCGCGAATCCGATCCACATGAGCTCGCACGACGAGGTGGATGACGGCGCGCGGTTCCTCACGGAGCTGATGACCTATGCGCGAAACGGCGCGCAAGCTCCTAGCCCAGAGCATCCATTCACTCCGGACGCGCTGAAGGAAATTGTGGAGAGGACGACTGCCCCGCGTACCGCAAGAAAGTTGATCCAAAACGCCAACCGCGTTTGGCAGGGCGCCGCTCAGCTTGTGATCGACGGGGGCACCATCGGCGCCGAAGACGTCGGAGGCATTCACGGCTTGACGTGATGCTCTAGCTTTTTTTGAACAGATAGGCCAGTCGTCCCTGCCGATTTCTCCCGAATCCATATTCGTTTGGATACTCGGCAGGGATGGATTCGTCGCCACTGATCACAGGAGTCAGATCCCTGATCGGCTTTCCATCCCAGAGGAAGCCAAAGAAAAGCGTCTGCCGCAATGGAGTGAGCATCGCCTCTGTGATGCCGGTGACTCGCACCAAGTTGAAGGCGGCGTCGAAGCGCGTCTTCAGTTCAGCCCGCGTCGGGGTGTAGGAGCCTCCTCCGTCCAGCGCCAAGATCGCTCCCTCCCAAAACAGGTCGTCGATCACTGCGCCCCACACGTCCGCAGCCTCTTCCGCGTCCATACGGAAGCAGTCGGACAACGTAGCCAAGCTTGGAGGGATATTCAGAGATCCGCGTCGGAGCCGACTTCGGAAATAGTTCAGGAGCGTCTGGCCCGATTCGTTCAATCGGAATGGGCGCCCAGAGCGGTGCTCCAAGAGCCCTAGCGAATCGAGCCATGCGCGGCATCGTGAGAAATGATGTTCCAAGGTTCGCGTGCCACCGGCCCCGCCTTGGCTAGACTCGGTCGCGGCAGGAGGCGCCTTTTTCCGCAGTGCGTTCAGAGCAGCTTCGGAAGCTAAGCGCTTTTGCTTTTGCAATGCCTCCAGAGTGAGGTTGCCATCGCCGATAGCGCTACGCTCTCCGAAAATTGATCTTTGCCGAGACACGACGGCCTGTCGGAACGTATCCCATTTCGATCCCGATTGGTTCGCTGGAAGTTCCGCGACTTTCGCGAGCGCCATCTTTTGAACCAGCGTTCGAAAGGCGTCCACGACCAGCTCGGGCTCAGTGCCGCCGTCGAGCACGCTCATCGCTTGAAGCAAGTAGTCGCCGTTCGCCTCGAACATCGGGCGGAGGAAGACGAGTCTCCGCCGGGCCGGATTGCTCCACCCCGGATGCTTACGCATGGCATTCACGACACGGCCCTGATCATCAAGAAGATACTTCTTGTGCGTCAATGTCGGCCCGGGAATGGAGGCTATCAAGCCGAGCGCCGACGCCTCCTCAACGCTGACCGCTGCGACCTTTTGCGTGCACTTTGTGTCGGCGATGATCCGCTCGACGAGCTCCGATGCCGTGCGGACTTCGCGTCCGATGAATAACTGCAACAAGCTTGAAAAGTGCTCCGGCACATTCGTGGAGACGCCCCCGATGGTGCCGACGAAGCGGATCGATTCCTGCGTCGTGAGCTTTTGCAAGGGATCGAATGCTGTCTTCACAACATCGGCTCCCCGCCGCCGTGTGGGGAGACGCGGGGCCGCAGCCGCAAGACAAATGTCCGGCTGGCCTCTGAATCCGAAATGAGCGCCTCGCCGGGCGCCAACTCACGCACCAGCAACTTGGGATCCGAAATGTCCTTCTCGCGGACGCGAGTGCTGCTCGGAAGTGGGGCGGGAAGCCTCGCAGTCGCCGCGGCGATGTCGGCGTCGATGGTCAGCTTGTGGAGAATCGTCACATCGACTTGGCTGATCGCTGAGGCATCGATCGCCGACGGCTGTTGAGTGGCGAGGACGAGCGATAGGCCCGCATCTCGCCCACGCTTCACATAGTCGACGATCACCTCATTGGCGGAAGTCTTGTCGCCGGCGGGGCAGACCAGATGAGCCTCGTCGATCATGACCCAGATGCGGCTAGGTTTGCTGCGATCTTCCGGCGCGCCAGTTCTCGCCGCCACCTTGCGTTGCTGGTGGTGTCGAGACATTGCCCTTTCGATCTGTCGCATGAGAACAGCCACCGTGACAGCTTTCAGATCTTCCGGAAGGTCACGCATCAAGACGATCGAGCATCTGTCCGGCGTGAGTATGTCGTCCAGCACCGACTGGCCGCCCTTGAACAGGCCCGTCTCGTCGAGAGCCATGAGGCGCCACAAGACGGCGTCGAAGGTCGACTGCTGAAAAGTGGCAAGGTCTTGATACTGTTGCGGCCGTTGAAGGATGGCGACGAGGTCTGCGATCTCAAAGTTCGGCTTGGTTCGCACGGCCACTTGTCGACACGTGGCGATGGCTTGCCCCATGGCTTCAAATCGCTTCGTGCCCAGCAACGAAAGCCAGTCTTCAAGCTCAAGGGAGCTTGGAGGAACGGTCATAGGCCGCTCGGTTCCCGTAATCGGGTTGGAGCCGACGGGAAGGAACAGGACTGGCGGCTTCACGGCACCTTTGACATTCCATTTCGCCAGCTTGTCCACCTGTGCGACATCTGCCGCGAGTTGGCCATTGAGCGTTCCCCCTAGAGCCCAAAACTGACTCTGCAAGTCGAACAGCACGGACGAGAATCCCGAGGGCTTCATCGAGAAATTACCGTCGGTGGCGCTCAGCCCTTCCAACACGATTCCCAAGTCGTAGCTCTTGCCGCTACCACGCTTGCCGGCGACGAAGACGACATGAGGGAACTCAGCGTCCAGCCAGACGTTGTAGTCGAAGTATTCGGTGGATGGAACTCGCTCACCGACCTTGCCAAGAAAGATCGACGCTCCAGACCTCTTGGACTGATCGCGTTGCCCTACGACGAGATGCTTGCCGACCGAATCGACGAAGACCCCTTCGATCGGCTCTTTTCCGCGATAGGCGTTGCCGCCGATTGGCTTGAGATGGTCGCTCATGTGCAGTTCCTTAGGCAGTCTTCAACGCCTCGGTGTTCCATCGTCCGAGGGAATCAAGATTCAGTATGAACGACGGCTTCAACGCGGATAGCACCGGCTCTCTGCGAGGCCCTGCGATAAACGCTGTCACGCCGAGCGCTCGCGCAGTGCGTCCAACATTCTTCGACACGATCGCCGCAGTCGTGTCATCCAAGACCGAACAGAATTCGTCGATGATCCATACCGGCTTCCGCGATGCGATCAGCCTTGCGATGCCTAGTCGATGTCTTTGGCCGGTGCTGAGCATCTTCGGATGCTTGAAATAGAGGGCCGCTTCGGACAGACCGGCCGCATTCATGCTGAAAAGGCAGTGGGCAAGATCCTGCGAACCCACCTGCTCGATCGCGGGGGCGTCTTCGAAGTCGAGGGAGAAGAGCGCGCAGTCCTTGGGCGTCAGCCCCTTCACCGTTCCTGAAGACGGCTTCCGGCTTCCGTCGAGCGCCTCGAGGAAGCCTGTCTTTCCTGAGCCCGACGGCCCCCAGACGTAGACGATTTGCATGGGCTGCACGTCCAAGGTGAGCGCGCTCACTCCTGTGATCGACTTGATCGTCTTGTCGATTCCGAAGGCCTCTTGTATCGCGTTTGCCCACGAGCTGGATGCCACGTTGTATTCGTAGGCGATCGACAGGTCGGTGATCCTGATAGTGTTCGAAAGTTTCGCCGGGCGCATCTCCTCAGTGACCAAAGCCGGTTCGTCAGGCCGAACCTCGGAAAGACGCTTCGACAGGAAGGCGCTGGCGTCTTTCGTCAGTCCGGCCATGTATGTGGGCTTGGGAAACCTCAGCAGAGTCGAAAGCAGTTCGTAGGCCGTCGGAGACATCCCGTCGGGAGTGTCCGCGGACAAGAAGACCGACAGCATCTGTTCCACGTCCAGATTCTGATCGGATGCGATTTTGCGGATGCGTTCGACGTCGCCCCTCTGCTTTTGGAGCATCGACTTTGCATTCACCGAGAAGACCGAATGGCTCTCCCGGTCACGAGCTCCGCTCTCGATGTCGGCGAAGACTCGATTGAGGTATTTCTGATCCCGCTTGACACGGTCGATGTTGCCGGAGGTCGTTCCAACATAGGTCATCCCGGCGCTCTGCGCGAACGGGACGAACTTAAGCATATCTGCAGTGATTTCGATGAAGAGCGGCTTGATTCGGGAGATGTGCCAGTGAGTCTTGCAATACTCAAGCGCTCCTGAGCAAAGGAGCACGCCGATGCCGGCGCCCCGAAACTCTGGGTGCACGACGCAACGTCCGATGCGCGCGATCGCATTCAGGTAGCGGCCGCGAACCTTCATGTCCCACCGAGCCCACGAGATGCCGGACGCGTCGTCGAACTGGGCATCCAACAGGTCGTTCCGTGGCTTGTTGCCGGCGAAAGTGTTGTTGAGCTCAAGATACCCGACGAGTGTCTCCACACCGTCTCTTTCCAGAGTGGCGACCAGCATCGCCTTTCGCCCGAAGCTCTGATGGGCTCGATAGTGGTAGGAAGCGAGGCGCTCGTAGCCATCGGCGTCGGATGCATCCCGGGCCTCCCGCACAACAAGGCGGCCGCCGAGGTCAGGCAACGCGTGGGCGACGCTGAAGGCGGGCAACACCGTGGCTGTGCCGTTTTCGCATATTGCCTCCGCCCTGAGCGCGCCCGATCGCTTCGTGACGCGAAGCTCGTCGTTCACGCCGACGCAGCATGACCGATGAACGTCGAGCTCGACGCCTCCGGTCAGGGTCAATGTCTTGCCGTCCGCCTTTACGCGAACCCGTTCTACTGTGCCGGTGTAGTCAAAAGTGCTAGGAATAGGGGCGGAAGCCGATGGCAGGCGGATCATCAAGGGAGGATTCATGAAACTTTGGTTGACGCGTAGCGTATCGGGAACAGGGCGTCGCGTCCAGGCTGGGGCGCATTTCCGCGAGCCCGCTCAGCGAAGACCCTCGCAGGCTGGATCGCCGCTGTGGAGTGCTTTTTGTTGTAAATGCGCAACACGATGTCGCTGAGCCCACGCACGAACTTTTGTCATTCTCGCGTACCGGTG
Organism: Acidovorax kalamii; assembly: GCF_002245625.1. Taxonomy (GTDB): domain Bacteria; phylum Pseudomonadota; class Gammaproteobacteria; order Burkholderiales; family Burkholderiaceae_C; genus Acidovorax; species Acidovorax kalamii. The sequence continues at coordinate 462,849 of NZ_NOIG01000006.1, read as the reverse complement.
GTGGCCGACGAAATACGGTGTCGCAAGCTTTCGAAATTGGCTGGTGCGCACAGCCGATGTTTGCTACGTCGCTTCGCATTAAATGGGAGTCAGGTCGGCATGCGTTGATGCTCGATCATCGAAGCACTGGCGCCGCTTCGTCGACGGACGCCGTTGTCACGTCAGCTAGGGCTGGAGCTCCAACCTAATGATCTTCTGGCGGAAGCCACAGAACAACGGAACATGCTGCAGCTAGTCAAAGCGGTCGGAAAATTCTGGGCTACTTGTCCACCTATCAAGGTTTTAACCTCAAAGTGCGCAATGTTAGCCAATCCTAGTCTGTAGATTAAATATTGACAGTGGCTAGTTTTCGAAGCGAGCGTCAAAATATAGACCCGCGTCGGATAAAAACCCACATTGGGTAGCGGGGCGTCAGCGGAATTTCCACCTCTCGGCTTTTTGGAGGTTGAGCTTCCGGATCGTTTTGCTTTGTGACTATGGTGCGCAAGTTGAGATGTCGTGAATCAAAATTGAATAAAGTCAATCGGTCAATTTGCGGGGAGTTTTCGCCCTCAACACAATCAGCGCGGAGTAACCCGATACGCCACAGGCCAAGTATGTCGTCCTTTGCAAATTGCCCTATACCACGGTCGCTGGCAATTTGCCCGAAACGTTGAGGCGATACAAGCTCGCTATCCCATTTCGATGTGAGTGATAGGTGTCTTCGGAGTTGGGCGATTTCGTACCCCGGACCTTCAATGGGATTGAAGGAAGCCACACCGAAGTTGTTACTTAAGTTCATCGTGATCCATTTGACTCGTCACCTGTTTGGCCGATTACTAACCACACTAGTCGGGAATATTTGAGTCGCGCCTCGAGGGCGTATTTCTCTGAATTGAGAAATTGAAGCCGGTCAGTCCAACTTGATGATTTGCATACCCCTGTATCGATAATCAATATTTCCAGGGCGGCTCTGGGCCCTATAGCTGGAGCACAAACCTTGTGCAGACGTGCTTTAACCAAGACTCGGATTACAAGCTGAGCCGCTATAGTTATCCCCAGGAAAATCAAATTGGCGGAAGGTCACCAGCCCATCTTCTATACCGAGAAAGCTGCGCGCAGGCCTACAAGCGAGCGCAAAGATCGCGGTGAGGGCTGGTGGAGCAATGGTAAGGAGCCCAAGCATGATTAGGGAAGGCCAGTTTGGAAGCATGGGCCTCATGTCCGTAGTTCGGCATCCCCGGTGGTGGGCAAGAAAATTTTTACCCGTCTATTCCGCCATCTCCGCGAGCCACTTAGAAACAACCTGCTTGCGGGCATCCGGCTTCAGCTTTGACAGCCCCAACAGAACTGTGGCGAGGTCATCATCTTCGCAATACAGATACTCAAGCGGTGCGCCCAAGGCCTCTGCAATCTGCCGAGCGGTCTTCACCGGTGGCTCATGCGTCCCCAACTCATATCGACTAATTCGAGCGCGGCTTGACGACTCATCAATGCCGATCAGTACCCCAACTTTCTCCTGAGACCACCCTAAACCCTCTCGTAGTGACCGCATGCGGCGGCCCACAACGTTGGGGGACTCCAAAGGCTCGGATGGCATGTCACGAGTCTCGTGACGTGGTGATAATTCGTCGTCACGAAATTCGCTACATAACCGTGCGGGCGGCCACGCTCAGCGGGGATGTGCCCTTTGAAAAAGTCATTTGCCAGTCATCCCAACCCCCAACCAAGGAGCCTTAGTCCACCTATGCAACCCATGAAATCTGCCTTTCCCGTTCTCGTCTTGGCCTCACTGACCCTGATATCCGGCTGCTCCGGCCCCAGCCGGGAAGAACTTGCCCGCGTCAAATCCGAATGCGCCAGCTTCCACAAACAGGAGCGAGCCAAATACGGCGCCATCGTCAAACCCATCGACCACTGGACCAAGGATGGCCACATCGTCGTGGAGCTGTCTGAAAAGGTCAGCGAAGACGCGAGCAAGTACACCAGCCACCTGTGCGTGTACGACAAGGACAAGGGAAGCATTGCGCTGCCCAGCGTGTTCGAGCGGTCTCGCTGGAGCAAGTGACCACCCCCAATCAACCGACCCCGTCACCATCAACATCAACCAAGGAGGACACCCATGGAATACGAATACAAGGTCATCGACGTGGCCGACTGTGCCATCAGCTCAGCCCTGCTGGGCGAAGGCCGCATCGAAACCGGCGTGCTGGAGGCCTACATCAACGCCATGGCCTCCGAAGGCTGGCGCATGGTGTTCATGACCAAGGTAATGCAGCGCCACCTGCTGGTGTCCGACCGAGAAACCCTCATGGTCACCTTCGAGCGCCGTGTCCCTGAATCAGAAAGAGCCGCCCGAGCCGCCCGCTGCATCGATGACGTCATCGCAGCCGAAGAGCAAGCCAAGCGGGTAGGGCGCAAGGCCGTCGCTGGTGCTGCAGGCGCAGTCTTGGGTGGCGCCGTCCTGCATGCAATCGCTGACCACCTGCAAGAGGGCGAGTAGTCGTCTAGATCGTCAACATCCCATTCATAAGGAGACCTATGGACTTGAACGAACGACTGGCAGCCCGCAGAAAAGAACTCGCCGACGAAGCAGATCGAGCCCGCAGGGAAGCAGATAAGGCACGCCAGGCAGAACTGGAGGCCGCCCGCCAGGCTGCACAGGCCAAGGCTGCAGCGGAACCACCATCGCCCGACCCCATGACCTTGCAGACACCCGCAAAGAAAGCCGTGGACATGGATGAAGGGGTGGAGTTGCTCAGGGATGCCGTTGAACGCACCACCAAGAAGCAAGTTGCCATCTTCTGTGCCATGGCTGTGCTCGCTCTGATCGGGCTGAGCAAAGACATCCTGATGGCGGTCTTCTGGGCTGTGTGTGCACTCGGGTACATCGCATTCACGCTCGGTACCCACATCGAGGACATCAAAAGGTCCAGCATGCCGGAATAAACGCCAACCCCGCCACAGCTCCCCCCTGCAACCGAAAGACCCGGGGACGCTAAAGCAGAGAACTACCTTCTAGGAATTCGACCAACTCAACTCGTGATGTATCGCACCCCACCGGGCGCCCCTGGAGCAATCCTCGGGCGCTTTTTCTTTGTCTGACCACTTCATCAAAAGGAAAGCTGCCTATGCAAACCTACCGAGACCACGACGCCTTGAACCGACTGGCAAGTACCGAGAATGTCCTGGGCCTTCACACTCTGGTGGCGGAACGGGTGTCAGAAGAAGCCTTCACCGAAATAGACGACTGGGCATCCTTGCTGCATGTCGTGGTGATGGATCGGGACGACACCCCACAGGCCCTGGAGCAGCAACTGGGCTTCACCGTCCTTCATAACCGCTGGAATGGACTGGCGAACGATCACCCCGACTTCACACCGTCTTGGGATGCCCTGGAGGTGTACGAATACTGGTATGTGCTGACCTTCATCCTGAGCGACGACGGTTTCGGCATTGTGGTGTTCATGCCCCGGGGCATCCCCCATGCACTGGCGTTGCTCTGCGATCGCTATGCCCACGAGGGCCACCCCCGATGACAAAGCATCCCCTACTGCAACACCTGCTGGAACCATCTCACAGCGACCACCAAGCCACCTTCGGGTGGCATTTTTTTGCCCATTCCAAACTGAGAAAAACCGCGTATCTGAAATGAGGAATGTTCCTCGACAACCCATCAAAAGGATCACCAATGACAGATGCCACCCAGCCAGATGCCACTCCAGAAACCATCACCATCACTACCCTGCGCACCGACCAATGCCCCTCCTTGTCCGGCCGCTCCACGCTCACCTACGAGCTGGGAAACGACCCCGAAGGCCGCCTGCACCTGCGTGTGACCCACAACACCGGCAAGGGGCACCACAACCCTTCCTGGGTCGCCTATGACGTTGTAGAGCCTTTGTTGATGGCGGCGCCGACGCTGTCGGCATCGGCCCTGGCAATGCTCTTTGCGGGCACCTCTGTGAACACCGCTGGCTTTGTGATGGCGGTTCTCAAGCACCTGGGTGTTCTGCAAGCGGTGACGGACAAACGGCATGCCTACCAGTATGTGGAAGGAGTCGATTGGAAGGCCCGGCTGCAGGCGCCCAATCCGCCCACCACTCCGTCCGCCAAAGAGCCCGCCAATCAGCCCACCACCCGCCCTGTGAAGGATGACAAGGCTCGCGGCAAGCGGGCAGGGGCCTTGGCCGCTCCATAAGCCAGCTCCTGCGAACACCTGCAGACCCCCTCATTGCAAGCGGTAAGTCCACCCACCGGCGACACCCTCGCCAGGACCTATTACCTCTGCCTTGCTTTAGGAGTCTTCATGGCCGCTTTGCTTGCCGCTTCCCTGACCACTGTGCTCGTCCTTCACCTCATGGCCTCCGGCGCCCGCTGGTTGTGCCTGGTCGGACTGGGCCTGTTGGTCTATGCCTTTCCGCTGCACTTCCTCGTGATCGTGCTGATCGCTGCGGGGCTTGTGTTCTACCTCGACACCCATAGAAAGAAGTAACCCATGACTTATCAAGACTGCGTTCTGACTGCCGCCACTGCCATGCTGGACCGGGATATCCCCGTCGAACTTCTGCCCTTGGCCATCACCAGCCATGCAGCAGGTCTGCTCGGGTGGGAGGCGGAGCGCCTGGGCACCCCGGCCTGGGACTGATACCCCGACCTATCACCCCGCAGCCACCGGCCCGCCTGCGGCCAACCTGGGCAGCTCTTGCCCGCCTCCCGGACCCGGCCCTCGCGCGCTGGCCTGCCGGAACACCCTCCCCAAGAAAACCCTGAAGACGAATGCCGTGTGACACGGAGGCTTTGCCGTGGGTGATCGAGGGAGGGACGTAAAAGAGATACCCCGGGGTGGTGCCGCATGGTGCTGCACCGGGGTGCCTCACAGCTATTTTTTTTGGGGCGCGGTTATGCCAGAAATCGAGCATTGCATCCACTGGTGCGCAAGAGCAACCTACCAAGCTGAGTGGGAACCTGTGGAAATCATGGAACTGGAAAGCGCGATGGAAGACAATACACACAGAGCTTAAGCAGAAGGCCCCAAGCCGGTCGCAAAAGCTTTAGGTGCTATTCAGTGCCGAATCGTACGAGCCGTGGTTGAACAGACCACTCTGCTCTAAAAACCCTGATGGGAAGCGCGATCAGTAGCAATTACGGATCGCTAAGACAAGCTCTCAAGCCTGCTTGAGGGGCCATTTGAAGTTCGCTTCAGATGGTTTTTTTCGCAGACCAAAAGTCTGTGGAAGCGGTCTTACTGCACAAGTTTGCTTGTGTGGGCGTCTAGTCACGGGTGGAAATTTCCAGTCCTCTAATCGTATCGTTTGAAGCAACGCTTGCTTGCTCGCGTCTGACCGTCTTCCATCGTCTTTGGTCTTTTATCCCGCAGTTGCGGACCATGAATGACTTGAGGAAACGATGAAGAATTTTGACGAGATGCCCTTTGGACAGATTGAGCCAACTAAGAGCGCATCCTTAGCTGCTATGCCACGGTACTCGAACCGTGTGTACACGAGGACCGCGCCTCAAGGCGGCATTGTGGTCCGAAACAAAGAGTCTTACCCTGCGCTCATCAGGGAAGCTTTCTGGAACGCCCACAACGGAGACATGTTCGCCCCGTTCCGTCCACCAGTGCTAGAGGCGCTTGCGGCCGAGTACCGCAAGGGTTCAGCGCACTGGCTTGCCTTTAGCGAGTGGTTCAAGTTTGCCAACAATCGAGTGCCGTTGAACGACCTTGATCGTGCGATGCGCGCCATGCATTCGACCGTTGAAGTCGATGAGTCCGGCTACTATGAAACTGAAGAGAACTACTCTGTACTCATTGGCGCTGCCCTGGCTGCAGCAGAGGCTGGGGACGACTTCGCGCCTTTTGAAAGGCGGGTTCTGGAAGCGTTGATCTCACTGTGGATGCGCGATGAAGACCATCCTCGCTTTGTAGGTCGATCGTTTGAGCGGGCGAACAAAAACATCCGGTGGAGCAAGCTGAAACGCACCCTTGAACGTACAGTATTCATGCTGTTAGGAACTCCACAGGCCGTTGGACTTACGATGCTGGCAGACTACATCTGGGATCGCCCTGCGGGAGATGCCCTTAAACCGTCGGTGCACTAGCGCCCAGCTGTGAACTCACTGCCCGCCTAGGCCTGCACCACCGAAGTTTCCGGGACCGAAGTGTCGGCAACCTGGAAACCTGCAGTTTCTGGCTGCTCTCCGGCCCGGGGGAAGTCCCGGAAACCTGAAAAGCTGGGAACCTGACGCTGCTGTTGCGTCGGCGCCCGGCCCACATCTACCTACCAATTATTGATACCTATCCGCTCACGGCGGAGCTAATGCGCTGCGCGTGACACAACTTGAGGATTGATATGAACACTACAGAAATCGAAGCACAGAATGTTGAGGCACAAAGAGTCGAAGAGATCGCTCACCCACTTGACAAGTTCTCTTTGAGGGGAAAGCACGAGCTGCTCGTGACACAGAAGCTTGCGCAGGTTCATGTCATGCAAGGTGTGGCGCTGCTTGGGGAATCCACCGTGCTGTACGCAGAGCACAACACAGGAAAGACACTGATCACATTTGCGCTTCTTATTGAAGCCATCAAAAGTGGGCGCATCCGAGGCGACAAGGTCTACTACATCAATGTGGATGACTCCTTCAACGGAGCCATAGACAAGCTTGGCTTTGCGCAGAAGTACGGCTTTCACTACCTTGCGAGGGACCAAGAGGGCTTTAGCGTGGAACGCCTTCGCGTGGCAATGCTCGAGATGATCGAAACAGGCACGGCCAACGGGACGGTATTGGTATTGGACACACTAAAGAAGTTCGTCGACTTGATGGACAAGACGAAGAGCTCGAAGTTTGCCGACTTGGTCAGATCTTTTGTGTCCAAAGGCGGCACCGTGATTGCCTTGGCACACACCAATAAGAACCGTGGTGCTGATGGTCGGCCGCAGTATGGAGGTACTTCGGACATCATCTCTGATTTCGACTGCGCGCACATCATGAGTGCGACCGACGCTGAAGGCCAACAGGGCGTCAAGTTGGTGGAGTTCAGAAACGAGAAGTCTCGTGGCCCGGTCGAGAAGTATGTGTACTGCACATACCCCGGTGATCCCAAAGTGCCCTATGTGGAAAAGCTCGCGGCAGTTCGTCTTGTTCCTGAAGAAGAACTGGCTGAGATGAAACATAAGGCGCGTATGGCACGTGACGCCGAAGCCATTGAGATCATCAAGAAATGCATCTCTGACGGTGTTTCTCAGAAAATGGAGCTTCTGAAAGAAGTGCAGGCACAAACGGACCTAAGCCGCCGAGCTGTTGGCATTGTGCTCGACACATATGCTGGGACAGACAAGACACGCAATTTCTGGTCAGTGCGTGTCGGGGCACGTGGCGCCAAAATCTACTCGCTACTGACGCCTTGGATCGCTCCTGTCGATCCCGACGACTACTAACCACCCACGGTGCCGGGAGAGGCCCAGGTTTCCAGAACACCAGGTTTCGGGGAATTTCAGCTCTCCAGGCCGCGCCGCATCGGGCCAGGGCTCTCACATCTCTTGAGGGCTGCCCGCTCTGACGAGTCGTCTATTTCCAGACGTTGCTCCAACACGACCACCTTGCACCCTCTGCCTAGGAGCCGAGGGGCATCGCTGAGTCTGCCGCTTGTCACGGGGATTCGCAGTCCTCGTGCATACCCACCTCATACCACCTCTGTGCCCAGTCCCTCGTGGCACGTATTTCCAACCACTCGAAAGGAGTCTTTATGCCAGTCATGACTTTTACCCCTGCCTTCATGGCGTCCGGTCTGGTGTGCCCTCCCGGGAAAACCAAGATCGAGTACAGCGTTGCGGACGAGCCCGGCTTGTTCGTCGAGTGCCGTGCATCTGTCACTGCTGTTCCCGCTTGGTACCTACGTCAAAAGAATGACAAGGGCACCAACAGCTATACCAAGCTCGGGACGATCAAAGACGTGACCCTCGCCCAGGCCCGCAAGCAAGCTCGCCAGCTCAAGGCCGCCCATGTGTTGGCGCCCAAGCGCTCGATCTCAGAGACGTCAACCAAAGCCTCTTTGGACTCGATGACGCTCGACGTGTTCATGCGCGAACACTACATGCCTCATGCGATTTCTCACAAACGTTCCGCCAAGAAGGACGAGCAGCTGTACCGCCTGCACCTTGCGCCCACGTTCAAGGACATGCCCCTGAATGCGATCTCCCGTCGGGAGGTGGAGGTGTTCCACCGGGCGTTCCTGCAAAAACAAAGCCCTGCCTCAGCGGATCACTGCATCAAGCTGATGCGCCGTGCATTGAACCTCGCCGTGCAATGGGAGTTCATCGAAAAGAACGTGCTCAAGGGCATCAAGCTGTTCATGGTGGACAACCAGGTCGAGAACTACCTCGACGAAATGCAGCTAGAGCAACTGCTGCATGTGTTGCGCACCGATCGCAATCGCACGGTCTGCCTGATTCTGATGTTTTTGCTGAGTACGGGTGCCCGTCTGAACGAGGGGCTCACCGCCACCTGGAAGAACATCAATATCGAGCGGGGCATGTGGAAGGTAGAGGCCAGCTTGTCCAAATCCAAGAAGCCACGTTCCATCCCGTTGAACGACTCGGCCTTGTGGGTGCTGGAGCAGTTGGAGTCTCAAGGGCAATCGCAGTATCTGTTCCCCTCACCGGTGACAGGCAAGCCGTACACCGCCATTACCCGGGCGTGGTACCGGCTGCGCAAGAAGGCGGGAGTCAACATCCGCATTCACGACCTACGGCACACCTTTGCGTCGTTCCTGGTCTCGCGTGGGCGCAGTCTGTTTGAGGTTCAACAGATACTTGGGCACAGCGATCCTAAAGTGACCATGCGGTATGCCCACCTGTCATCGAAAGCTCTGCAGGAGGCTGCGAATGCGGGGTCGATGATCGTCAGGAAGGCCGCGTAAGCGTGGCGAAGTGCCCTGGCTTCCTCTGGGAGCTGGGGTGCCCACCCATTGGCGGGATCTGACGGCCTGCTGCCGGCCAGAAGCAGCCGGTGGCAGTTAGAGAATGCAGACGCTCATGCCAAGCGTGCCCAAGGCGACAGATTAGTTAAATCGTATCTGCGCCAACCTCTTCCCCCCTCAGTCGGCAGGCTTCGCCTTCTGTTGACGCTCAAGCTCCTCTTTGATTTCTTGCAAGGTCACCTTCCACGCAGCAGTCTCTGAGGCAATCTCGCCATGAAGGGCATCGACGAATGAAATCGCCCTCTCCAAGAGACGCACTGCTGCGTGCGCTTCCGGTTGAGCGTCATAGGCTGCTAATAGCACCTGCCATTCCAAAGAGAACTTCTCGTACACGTGCTCAAGCTTTAGCTGAGTAGTCGTAAACCTCCCGTGCGCGGCACTGCCCCCGAACACACTGTCCGCAACAAGGAGAGCGCCGGCACCTGCAATGGCGAGATACCCGAAAGACAGGAATGTCTTTGGCGGATCAAGGAGGATGGGATGTATCACCGGCACCAATACTCCAGCGGTGCCGAACAGCCAAGCTAGTCCTCTGAACCAAGCGCCTCTCCAGCCCGCCACCTTCCTGCGCGCGTAGTAGTAGCGAATTTCAGCGTGTGCAAGCCGACCCAGTTCGTCAAAGACAGTCGCGAGTGACGCGCGTGCGATAGTGATATCCCAGCGGAGGGCATTTAAAGCACTAGTGAACTCCTTGATCCGAATCGGATCCTCGACGCGAGGCCCGATAGGCCAAGGCATTCCAATCCGGCATTTATGAGGCATCGTGCTGTGTCGTTCTTCGGTCATTCTGATTGTCAAGAGAGGCCATTTCGTCGCGGCGTTTCGCGACGTCGGTTCAGCCGATGCTCGGTTGGGCACCAATTCGGAGATCTAACGCCACCTCAAGCGGCGATCAGGTCTGCGAGTGCGTTCGTTACAACTACTATAGCTTGCGCAACGAGTTGGACCATGCCATACAAGTACATCATCAGGTGATGGCTTTGTAGGTCTTGGTTGAAAGACAGCTCCGGGCCCAATGCCGCCTGGTAGGCATCTAGGTAGCGGCCATTCCAATGGCCTTCCACTGCTCATTGGAAATCAATGTGGATCGAGAGACCTTAAGCTTGGCACAGCCATTGATTGATCGGATGGCGGCGACGGTAGACGCTGACAAGCTGTTGTGCATCCAGGGACTTAGAGACACACTGCGAATGCAGGCGAGGGGAATATCTACGCTCAGCGCCGGGAGATCGACCGTTGAAGATTCGAAAATTGCCCGGAACTCTCTCTCTGGCTTGAATCCGTTTCGCTTCAGAAAAGGTAGTTCTGAGATCCTAACGGTCTTCTTCCTGGCGTCAGCGAGAGTCATGTAATTCATGCTGCCAGTAGACAGCCCATGAACCTTCTTCATTGCCGTCAAAAGCGCGTCTCGATCAAACACAATACAGACGCCGGCTGGTCCGTTGGAAAAAACGCGCCAATGATGATACGTCTCGGACGTCTGCGAAAAGCATAAGCCTAGAACCGTCTTCAGCTTCTTCTTTTCCTTGTACAGCGAGATGAAGAAGGCATCGTTCTTGTCGTCCCAGGTCTTGGGATCAAGCAATGTCAGCTTCCGCTCGGTCAATAGATGCAGCAGCGCAGGCAGATCCGTGTACCTGCGGAGGTAGGTGGTGGTAGGCGAAGACGTCGTTGCCATTGAGCTTACCTTTCCAGGAGTCAGTTCTTGTTGCGTGGCCGCACGGGCACTACCCTACTCCACAACCGACGGTGGATGATGACTGCAATTGGCCGAATTCTGCCCGATGCCTATGCAGCAGGGAACAGCGGGAGTTACCACGAAGAGAACCTCCGGTGTCACGGAGGGTGCTCGGTCGGCGGGTTCGGAGGCGGCAACGCCAACGCATTGATTTGATTGGAAAAATGGTGGCTCGTCAGGTGGGCCGGACGGAAGGTTCGGCGGTCAGTTCGGAAGCACCCGGGGAGGTACAGACGGATTGCGAAAAATCGTTACAATTCTTAGGCTTGGGCGCAGCTACTCCGAAACTGGGCGTTGTCTTGAAAATCCTTGTGTCGGTGGTTCGATTCCGCCCCAGGCCACCAAACAAAAGCCCTTGATTTGAAAGAATCAAGGGCTTTTTCAATTTCACGCATCGCCATGACGGTGCCGGTGGTGGGCGCAGGCCTCTTTTCCTTGTGTCGCCTGCCATCGGGCCGGTGTTGCCTTCGCTGCGCAGACATGGCGGACGGCCTGGTCCGCCGCATCGCGTTCTCCCTTCAGTATCCCCCGCACGTTTCCCATGCCCCTTCTGCACGACACCACCCTCGGTATCGACTTTGGCACTTCCAATTCCGCCATGGCGGTGCGACAAGGCGCGGGCCCTGCGCGGATGATTGCGCTGGAGGGGGCGGCGCACACGCTGCCGACGGCGCTGTTCTTCAATGGCGAGGACCACAGCACGCACTTTGGGCGCGATGCCGTGGGGCAGTACCTGGCGGGTACCGAGGGGCGCCTGATGCGCTCGCTCAAGAGCCTGCTGGGCAGCGCGCTGCTGCAGGACAAGACGGCCGTGCACAACAAGATGGTGAGCTACCAGGACATCATCAGCCTGTTCCTGCGCATGCTGGCGCAGAAGGCCCGCGAAGAGCTGGGCGGCCTCCCTGCGCGTGTGGTGATGGGTCGCCCCGTGCATTTTGTGGACGGCGATGCCGAGCGCGACCAGCAGGCCGAAGACGCACTGCGCCAGGCGGCGCTGGGGGCGGGCTTCGAGAACGTGTCGTTCCAGTTCGAGCCCATTGCGGCGGCGCTGGACTACGAGCAGCGCATTGCGCACGAGTCGCTGGTGCTGGTGGTGGACATTGGCGGGGGCACGTCGGACTTCACCGTGGTGCGCCTGGGCCCCGAGCGCATGGCCCGCGCAGACCGCAGCGCGGATGTGCTGGCCACCACGGGTGTGCACATCGGCGGCACGGACTTTGACCGCCGCCTGAGCCTGGACCTGCTCATGCCGCTTCTGGGCTTTCGCCACACCGGGCCCACGGGGCGCGAGGTGCCGAGCCGGGTGTTCTTCGACCTGTCCACCTGGCACCTGATCCAGTGGCTGTATGCGCCCCGGGCCCTGCGCGACGCGCAGAACCTGCGCACCGACTATGCCGACGCGCGCCTGCATGGGCGGCTGATGTGGGTGCTGAACGAGCGCCTGGGCCACCGCCTGGCCAACACGGTGGAACAGGCCAAGATTGCTGCCTCGCTGTCGGACGCCGATGCGCTCATGCCGCTGGACTGGATCGAGCCCGACCTGGCGGCGGCGGTGACGTCGCAGGGGTTGGCGCAGTTCCTGGAACAGCCGCTGGCGCAGGTGGTGGCCTGCGCGCAGGACTGTGTGCGCAGCGCCGGGCTGGCCGGGCAGGGGCTGCAGGCGATTTACCTCACCGGGGGCTCGTCGGCGCTGCGGCCGTTGCGGCAGGCGCTGAAGGCTGCCTTCCCCAGCACGCCACAGGTCGAAGGCGATCTGTTTGGTGGTGTGGCGGCAGGCCTGGCGGTGTCGGGCTGAGGCCCCTGTGGCGGGGCTTTGGCTGCGGGATTGCTGGTGGGTTGATTGCTATTAAATAAATAGCTATCAAGGATTGATGGTCGCGCGGAGGCGGCCATTTTGACCAAGATTTTTTGGTGCCGCGACCGCCGACACCGGAGGTTGGGTTCAGTCGGCTGCGTCGGATTCGGCGTCGGTGCCGTTCGCTCCGTCGCGCTTCCACGCCAGGGCCGTGTCGTACAGCACATTGCGCGACGCGCCGGTGATGTCGGCCGCCAGGCGCACAGCGCTTTTCAGCGGCAACTCGGCCAGCAGCAGGCGCAGCACCCGCAGGCTTTCGCCGTCGTTGCCCGCCACAGGCACGGGGTGCAGCAACACCACGAATTCGCCGCGCGAGCGCTGGGGCGAGCCATCCAGCCAGGCCGTCAGGGCCTGGGCGGGCTGGGTGGTGATTTCTTCAAACTGCTTGGTCAGCTCGCGCGCCAGCGTTACCGGGCGCGTGCCCAGCACGCCCAGGGCCTGGGCCAGTTCGCCAATGCGATGGGGGGCTTCGAGCAGCACCACGCAGCGGGGCTCGGCGGCCAGCTGTTGCGCAATCACGCTGGCGCGCTCCGCATTCTTCACGGGCAGAAAACCGGCAAACACAAAACCGCCATGTTCGGCGCTGTGGGCCACGGCACCGGCCGCACTGAGGGCCGTGGTGATGCTGCTGGCGCCGGGCAGGGGCAGGGCGCGCAGGCCCGCAGCGTGCACGGCCGCGACCAGGCGGGCGCCAGGGTCGCTCACGCCCGGGGTGCCTGCGTCGCTCACATAGGCCACCCGCTGGCCTTGCTGCAGCCGCTGCACCACGGCCTGTGCGGCCTCGGCCTCGTTGTGCTGGTGCACGGCCAGCAGCTGGGCCGCGCCTTTGTCGATGCCATAGGCGCGCAGCAGCGCCTGGGTGTGGCGCGTGTCCTCGCAGGCCACGGTGTCGGCCAGCTGCAGCACATGCAGCGCGCGCAGCGTGATGTCGGCCAGGTTGCCGATGGGCGTGGCCACGATGTACAGCGCGCCCTCGGGATAATGCTGCGCAGCCGCTGCATCGCGTGCGGCGCCCAGGGCTGAAGCGAAAGAGGCGCTCAATGAAATTCCTTGAAAAAAGACAAGCGGACAGCGCACCAGGCCGGGTTGCCCAAGCCGCTGCGACCACCCCAGCCGCCACGACGCGGGATCGGGGCAATGCTGCCGAAGACCAGGCCCTGGCCCACCTGCAGGCGGCGGGCCTGCAGCTGGTGGTGCGCAATTATCGGACGCCCGGGCGCGGCGGGGGCGAGATTGACCTGGTGATGCGCGCGCGGGATGGCACGCTGGTGTTTGTGGAGGTGCGCAGCCGCAGCAGCCAGGCCTTTGGCGGCGCCGGGGCCAGCATCAGCGCCACCAAGCAGCAGCGCATCGTGTTTGCGGCGCGGCAGTATCTGATGCGCCTGCCATCGCCGCCGCCTTGCCGGTTTGATGTGGTGCTGGTGCAAGGCGCATCGGTGTCGTGGCTCCAGGCCGCGTTTGATGCGCAGTAGCGCGCATCCGGGCCTGACCGCCGCGCAGGGGGTTGTGCCCCAGAGCCATGCAGGTGGCTACGGTTTGCTACAAAAGCTGTAACACGCGGCGGGTATCATCGGGCCCTCATGCTTGAGCAACGCATCCAACAGCATTTCATCGACAGCGCCGACCTGAAGTACCAGGCCGCGCAAGCCCTCAGCCACCCCATCGCTGCCGCCGTGCAGGCCGTGCTCGCCTGCGTGACCAGCGGCGGCAAGGTGCTGGCCTGTGGCAATGGGGCCTCGGCTGCCGAAGCCCAGCAGTTTGCCGCCTTCTGTGTAGCTGGTTTTGAGCGGGAGCGGCCGGAGCTGGCCGCCCTGGCGCTGACCGCCGACAGCACCTTGCTGACGGCTGCCGCAGCGGCCAGCCAGGATGCGGCCCAGCAGTTTGCCCGCCAGGTGCGGGCGCTGGGCCAGGCGGGCGATGTGCTGTTGGCCCTGTCGGTCACCGGCAACGACGCCAACCTGCTGGCCGCCACCGAAGCCGCCCATGAGCGCGACATGACCGTGGTGGTGCTGACCGGCCGCACCGGCGGCAAGCTGGCCGCCTTGCTGCGCGAGACCGACGTACTGATCAGTGTCCCCCACGACCGCGCAGCGCGCGTGCGTGAAGTCCATGCCCTGGCGCTGCACTGCCTGTGCGACGGCGTGGATGCCCAGTTACTTGGTGAACAGGAGATTCCGTGATGAACAACCCAACCCTGGCCCGTACCCGCCGCACCGTGTGCACGGTGCTGGCCGCCGCTGCGCTGGCCGCAGGCTTGTCGGCCTGCGCCCCGCTGATCGTGGGTGGTGCTGTGGTGGGCGGCGTGATGGCCGTGGACCGCCGCACCACCGGCACCCAGATCGAAGACGAGGGCATCGAGCTGCGTGCGGCCAACCGCATCCGCGAAACCCTGGGCGACCGCGTCCACGTCAACGTGACCAGCTACAACCGCCAGGCGCTGCTGACCGGCGAGGTGCCCAATGCCCAGGACCGCCAGACCGTGGAGCAGATCGTCTCGCAGGTGGAGAACACCCGCTCGGTGGTGAACGACCTGGCCGTGATGCCGAACACCACGCTGGGCCAGCGCTCCAACGACACCTTCATCACCGGCAAGGTGCGCGCCAGCCTGGTGGACGCCCAGGACATCTCGGCCAACTCCTTCAAGGTGGTGACCGAGCGCAACATCGTGTACCTGATGGGCCGGGTGTCGCAGCGCGAAGCCAACCGCGCCACCGAGATCGCACGCGGCGTGAGTGATGTGCGCAAGGTCGTGCGCGTGTTCGAGATCGTGTCGGAAGAAGAGCTGCGCCGCATCGCGCCCCAGCCCGCGCCGGTGACGACGGACACCCAGCCCGCAGGAGGCTGAGGGCTGAGGGCGACAACATCTGACTCCAATGCCAAAGTCCCGAACCGCGTAGCGTAGTTCGGGACTTTTTACTTGAGGCTTCGCATTGCGCGCTGCACCATGAAACTGGCGTGACCAGTGCCCGTGCCCCCGCGCAAGGGCCGCCCCGCCGCGCCGGGGGCGTCCCCCCTTGGGGGGATGGCGCGAAGCGCCTCAGGGGGGCTTCTTACTTCAACCGCTTGATCAGGCTGGAGGTATCCCAGCGGTTGCCGCCCATCTGCTGCACATCGGCATAGAACTGGTCCACCAGCGCCGTCACCGGCAGGCGCGAGCCGTTGCGCTTGGCCTCGTCGAGCACCAGGCCCAGGTCCTTGCGCATCCAGTCCACGGCAAAGCCGAAGTCGAACTTGCCGTCCACCATGGTCTTGCCCCGGTTGTCCATCTGCCAGCTCTGGGCGGCGCCCTTGCCGATCACGTCCAGCACCTGCTTCATGTCCAGCCCCGCGTTCTGGCCAAAGGCCACGGCTTCGGACAGGCCCTGCACCAGCCCGGCAATGCAGATCTGGTTGACCATCTTGGCCAGCTGGCCCGAGCCGCTCTCGCCCAGCAGCGTGAAGGCGCGCGAAAACGCCATGGCCACGGGCTGGGCCGCATCAAAAGCCGCGGCGTCGCCACCACACATCACCGTGAGCTGGCCATTCTGTGCACCTGCCTGGCCGCCCGAGACGGGCGCATCGACAAACTGCAGGCCTTGCGCCTTGGCAGCCGCGTACAGCTCGCGCGCCACTTCGGCCGAGGCCGTGGTGTGGTCCACAAAGATGGCGCCGGGCTGCATGCCCGCAAATGCACCATCGGCTCCCAGGGTCACCGAGCGCAGGTCGTTGTCGTTGCCCACGCAGCAGAACACGATGTCGGCGCCCGCAGCCGCCTCGCGCGGCGTTGCGGCATGTTTTGGGGCCTTTGCGCCTGCGTACTCTGCACACCATGCTACTGATTTAGCAGCGGTGCGGTTATACACCGTCACTTCATGTCCGGCCAGGGCGAGGTGCCCGGCCATGGGGTAGCCCATCACCCCCAGGCCCAGGAAGGCGACCTTGCGGGAAGGGGTGGCGTCGTAGGTGCGGGGATTGGTGCTTGGCATGGCGGTAGCGGAGAAGGGTTAACGGGTTCGTGAAATGAAAACCCGCCCAAGAGGGCGGGCGAAAAGGGGGTGAAGCAGGGGCGACGGGCCCTGAGAGTCGCGGCAGCCCCGGTCAGACAATCGCAAAGTGCTCGGTGCCCTGGGCCAGGTCGGGGGACTTAGCGCGTTGGCTGTTGAGCTTGATCTGCAGGCGCAGATCGTTGAGCGAGTCGGCGTTGCGCAGAGCGTCTTCGTAGCTGATCACATTGGCCTCGTACAGGTCGAACAGCGCCTGGTCGAAGGTCTGCATGCCCAGGTTGCGGCTCTTTTTCATGATCTCCTTGATCTCGGAGACCTCGCCCTTGAAGATCAAATCGGAGATCAGCGGCGTGTTGAGCATGACCTCCACTGCAGCCGCACGGCCCTTTCCGTCCTGCTTGGGGATCAGGCGCTGCGACACCATGGCGCGCAGGTTGAGCGACAGGTCCATCAGCAGCTGCGCACGGCGTTCTTCGGGGAAGAAGTTGATGATCCGGTCCAGCGCCTGGTTGGCGCTGTTGGCGTGCAGCGTGGCCAGGCACAAGTGACCGGTTTCGGCAAAGGCCACGGCGTGTTCCATGGTCTCGCGGTCGCGGATTTCGCCCATCAGGATCACATCGGGCGCCTGGCGCAGCGTGTTCTTCAGCGCCGCTTCCCAGCTGTCGGTGTCCAGGCCCACTTCGCGCTGCGTCACCACGCAGTTCTTGTGCGGGTGCACGAATTCCACCGGGTCTTCCACCGTGATGATGTGGCCGAACGAGTTCTCGTTGCGCCAGTCCACCATGGCGGCCAGCGTGGTGGACTTGCCCGAGCCCGTGGCACCCACCAGGATGCACAGGCCGCGCTTGGTCATCGTCACTTCCTTGAGCACCTGCGGCACACCCAGGCCATCGATGGTGGGCAGCGTGAGCGGGATCGTCCGCAGCACCATGCCAACCCGGCCCTGCTGGACAAAGGCGTTGACGCGGAAGCGGCCGATGCCGGCGGGCGAGATGGCGAAATTGCACTCCTTGGTGCGTTCAAAGTCGGCCACTTGCTTGTCGCTCATCACAGAGCGCGCCAGCGTGAGCGTGTGGGTGGGTGTGAGCGGTTGTGGCGACACCTTGGTCACCTTGCCATCGACCTTGATGGCCGGTGGAAACTCTGCCGTGATGAACAAGTCGCTGCCATTGCGGCTGACCATCAGCTTGAGCAGGTCGTTGATGAATTTACTGGCCTGATCGCGTTCCATCAGAATTTCTCCCGGGGGTGGTCGTCGTCTGTCGGACGCTCATGGGTCTGGGTCTTGGGTTGTTGCATCACCTGCATCACTTCTGGTTGTCGCTGAGACGGGCACTCACCACGCGCAGGCGCAGCGACAGCTTGCGGGCCAGCAGCGCAATCAGGCTGGCGGCAAGCTGCGGGTCCTTGCTCATCATGTCGTCCATGGCCTCGGCGGAGAGCACCGCGATCTCGCAGTCGGTGAGTGTGGTGCAGGCCGAAAAGCGGATGCCGCTGTCCAGCAGCGACATCTCGCCCAGGATGTCGCCCGGGCGGGTCTCGGCCAGGCGCAGTTGCTCGCCCCAGGGCTGAACCCGGTCCACTGCAATGGTGCCGGTGAGCAGCACCACCATGAAGTTGCCGTACTCGTCCTGGCGGATCACGTCGCGGTTGGAGGGGATGGCGGCAAATTCGAAGAAGCGCTCCATGCGCTCCACGGCGTCCTTGTCCAGGTGCGCCATGTACTTGTCCTTGGCCCACAGGCCCTGCAGCAGCTTGCCGCCGCGGCTGGTGGGCAGGCGCTTGGCACCCACTTCGACGGCGCGGGCCTCCCAGGGCACCAGCATCGAATCGTCCACGCCCTGGCCCGCAAACGCGGTGGAGAACAGCACGGAATCCGTGTTGTCGTCCCCCGTCTTGCCGCTGCGGGTTTTCATTTTCAGAAGGCTCAGAATGCCTTTCATACGGTGCTCCGGTATGCGGCCGTTGGTGGGGTCGCAAGGTACATGGATGGTCGCGGATCAGCCAGGGAAATTCTCGGGGATCTTGGCCTTGGCACGCGCCTCGGCCGGGCTGATGATGTTGCGCCGGACGAGGTCCGTCAGGTTCTGGTCCAGTGTCTGCATGCCCACGCTGTTGCTGGTCTGGATGGTGGAATACATCTGCGCCACCTTGGCTTCGCGGATCAGGTTGCGGATGGCGCTGGTGCCCAGCATGATCTCGTGCGCGGCCACGCGGCCCGAGCCGTCCTTGGTCTTGCACAGCGTCTGAGAGATCACGGCCTGCAGCGATTCGGACAGCATCGCGCGGACCATTTCCTTTTCCTCGGCGGGGAACACGTCGATGATCCGGTCGATGGTCTTGGCGGCGCTGGACGTGTGCAGCGTGCCAAAGACCAAGTGGCCCGTTTCCGCCGCCGTCATGGCCAGGCGGATGGTTTCGAGGTCGCGCATTTCGCCCACCAGGATGGCGTCCGGGTCTTCGCGCAACGCAGACTTCAGGGCCGCCGCGAACGACAGCGTCATCGGCCCCACTTCGCGCTGGTTGATCAGGCACTTCTTGGACTCGTGCACGAACTCGATCGGGTCTTCCACCGTAAGGATGTGGCCGTATTCGGATTCGTTGAGGTAGTTGACCATGGCCGCCAGCGTGGTGGACTTGCCCGAGCCCGTGGGGCCGGTCACCAGCACCAGGCCCCGTGGCTTCAGGGCCAGATCGCCAAAGATCTTGGGGGCGTTGAGCTGCTCCAGCGTCAGGATCTTGCTCGGAATCGTCCGGAACACGGCGGCCGCGCCCCGGTTCTGGTTGAAGGCGTTGACGCGAAAACGGGCCAGGCCCTCGATCTCGAAGGAAAAGTCCACCTCCAGGAACTCTTCATACGTCTTGCGCTGCGAGTCGCTCATGATGTCGTACACCATGGCGTGCACTGTCTTGTGGTCCAGCGCATCGACGTTGATGCGCCGTACGTCGCCGTGGACCCGGATCATGGGCGGCAGACCAGCGGAGAGGTGCAGGTCGGAGGCCTTGTTCTTGACGCTGAACGCGAGCAGTTGGGTGATGTCCACGGAGTCCCTCTATCGTTTGGTACGCTTGCCAAACATTATGACCACGATTGCTAACAACCTCCAACAGGTTCTGGGCAGGATGGCGCAGGCGTGCACGGCCGCTGGGCGCGATCCGGCCAGCGTCGGCCTGCTGGCCGTTTCCAAGACCTTTGGCGCCGACGCGGTGCTGGAAGCGGTGGCCGCTGGCCAGCGCGCCTTTGGCGAAAACTACATCCAGGAAGGCGTGGACAAGATCGCCGCCGTGCGGGCGGCCCTGCCCGATGTGGCACTGCAGTGGCATTGCATCGGCCCCATCCAGAGCAACAAGACCCGCCCCGTGGCCGAGCACTTCGACTGGGTGCACACGGTGGACCGGCTCAAGATCGCCGAACGCCTGTCGGCCCAGCGCCCGGAGCCACTGCCACCGTTGCATATATGTATCCAGGTCAATATCGACGGCGGCCCCACCAAATCGGGCGTGGTGCCCGCCGATGCACTGGAGCTGGTGCGGGCTGTCGCAAAACTGCCACGGCTGGTGGTTCGGGGGCTCATGGCTATTCCCGACCATGCTCCTGAATTTGAAGCGCAACTGGCAATCCACATGCGCGCAAAAGCACTTTTTGACTCAATTTCCGCACTGAAGGAGCCGGGCCTGGCACAGTTCGACACCCTGTCCCTGGGCATGACGGCCGATCTGGAGGCTGCCATCCAGGCGGGCAGCACGCTGGTGCGCGTGGGCACCGGCGTGTTTGGTGGACGGACCTACCCCGCCGCCTGAGCGGGCTCAGCCCGGCAGCGTGAAGCGCGCCACGCAATCCAGCGCTGCCGTCACGTCCGCCTCGCTCACATCCAGGTGCGTCACCCAGCGCAGCCGGGTGGCGCCGCCATACAGGCTGCTGGTGACGCGCACGCCGTGCTGCGCCAGCCAGGCGGTGAAGGCTGGGGCCACCTCTGCGTGCAGGTCGGTGAAGAGGATGTTGGTCTGCCACGGCAGCACGGTGAGCTTGCCCTGCAGCACAGGGTGGCTGCGGTTGGCTTCAGCCAGCCCTTGCGCCAGCCGGTCCAGGCGGGCGTGGTCTTCCGCCAGGCGCCGAACATGGTGCTGCAGCGCGTAGTGGCCAGCAGCCGCCAGCACACCCGCCTGCCGCATGCCACCGCCCAAAATCTTGCGGGTGCGGCGAGCCTGGCGGATGAAGTCGCGCGAGCCCAGCACCAGCGAGCCCACGGGTGCGCCCAGGCCCTTGCTCAGGCACAGCGATGCGGAATCAAAGTGGCTGCACAGCGAGCGCGCTTCGTCGTACACGTCGGTGCCGTTGCGCGCGGCATTGGCCGTGGCAGCGTTGAACATGCGTGCGCCGTCCAGGTGCATGGCCAGCCCCCGGCTGCGCGCCAGTTGTGCCACCTCGGCGATGTAGGCGGGCGGCAGCACCTGGCCGCCGGTCGTGTTCTCCAGCACCACGAGGCGGGTGCGCGCGAAGTGCGGGTCGTCCGGTTTGATGGCGGCCGCGATGTCGGCCACGCGCAGCATGCCGTCTGGCTGGGTCTCGACCGGCTGGGGCTGGATGGAGCCCAGCACGGCCATGCCGCCCGCCTCCCAGCGGTAGGTGTGCCAACTCTGGCCCACGATGGCCTCGTCGCCGCGCTGGCAGTGGCCCCACAGCGCGATCAGGTTGGTCTGCGTGCCGGAGGGGGCGAACAGTGCGGCCTCAAAACCCAGCAGCTCGGCCGCATGGTCCTGCAGTGCGTTCACCGAGGGGTCGTCGGCAAACACATCGTCGCCCAGCGGGGCCTTGAACATGGCCTCGCGCATGGCGGGCGTGGGCTGGGTGACGGTGTCGCTGCGAAAGTCGGGCATGGGCGCGGTCCTTGTGGGTCGGGTCAATGAATGGCCGGCCATATTAGTCGCGTTGGCATCCCCTGCGGCTGCAATGCCCTCGGCCGGCGAAATGGGCGCTGCCTCGGTCAGGGACGCCGAGCAAGGGCCGCCCCGCAGCGAGGGCGTCGTCCCCCGAGGGGGAAGGCGCCGAAGGCGACTCAGGGGGGGGCTACGGTCTGTTCATCTTGCAATCCGTGCCTTGCGCCAGCTCATTGCCGGTGTAGGACGCATCGGTGCGGAAGCCGTAGTTCGTGCCCTCCCAGCCTACCTTCACGGCTTTGCCGTCCACCGGCGCAATGGTGTTGACCACCTGGGGCAGCAGCAGCTGGTGGTCTTCGCCGCGCATGCGCACGGGGCCCACCACCGATTCGAGGGTCAGGTCTTCCAGCGCGCGGGCCACCTTCACCGGGTCGGTGGACTGGGCCTTGTTGATGGCGGCGGCGAGGAAGCGGGGCGTCATCTCGATGCGTGGCGCGAGGAAGTCCTTGCCTGTCTTGGCCTTGTAGGTCTTGGCCAGCGCATCCACCTTGGGCGTCTCGGCCTGGCCGGGGTGCCATTCGGCCACCCAGGTCAGCTGGCCTTGCTTGGCCTGTGACACGGCCAGCACCGTGCCGGGGATGGAGCCCGCGCTGTGGTTGAAGTAGCGCAGGTTGTAGCCCGCATCGCCCGCCGCCTTGAGCAGTAGCGTCATGTCCTGCCCCCAGTTGCCGGTGATGACCGAGTCGGCCTCGGTGCTCTTGACCTTGGCAAGGTAGGGTGCAAAGTCC
Source organism: Acidovorax kalamii (assembly GCF_002245625.1). GTDB lineage: Bacteria > Pseudomonadota > Gammaproteobacteria > Burkholderiales > Burkholderiaceae_C > Acidovorax > Acidovorax kalamii. The sequence goes on along the minus strand of NZ_NOIG01000006.1, from coordinate 440,648 downwards.
TTCACGCGGCCGATGGGGTGCAGCGCCTCGCCCACAAACTGGATGTCGGGCCGCGCCAGGCCCACCATCTCGCGGCCATAGTGCGCCCACTGCTTGCCATGGGCGTAGTCCTGGTTCAGCAGGTACACCTTCTTGATGTCCGGCTGCTTCTTGATGTAGTTGGCGATGGCCTTCATCTTCATGGCCGTGTTGGCCTCGAACTGGAAGTGCCAGAAGTTGCAGGCCTTGCCCGTCAGCTCGGGGTCGATGGAGGAGTGGTTCAGCACCAGAATTTCCTTGCCCGGGTTGCGCTGGTTGTGGCGCGCAGCCGCCTGCACTAGCGCCGTGACCACGGACGAGCCCGAGCCGCCCGTCACGATGGCCTTGGCGCCCTGGTCGATGGCGGCCTGCAGCGCGCTCTGGCTCTCTTGCGCGGAAAGCTTGCTGTCAAACTGCAGCAACTGCAGCTTGGTGCCTTTGAGCACGCCGCCCTTGGCGTTGATGTCCTCGATGGCGTATTGCGTGTGCGTGAGCATCAGTTCGCCCACATTGGCAAACGGGCCGGATAGTGGGTCGATGTAGGCGACCTTGAAGGTTTCCTGCGCGCTGGCGGCCGTGCCGATCAGCAACGCCGCCGCAGCGGCCAGGGGGGTGAGAAACACGGTTTTCATGGGTTTTGTCTCCGTTGGTTGTCGTGCTTGGGAAGGGGCGTAACGCAGCCGCTGGCGTCAGGCCGGGTTGCGCTTGCGGGTGCGCCGCAGCCCCAGCACGCGCCAGGCCAGCTGCGCCAGCTCCCGCGCCACCTCGTCTTGCGACAGGCGGCCGTCAGGGCGGTACCAGTTGTAGAGAAAGCCGGGCAGGCTGCAGGCGGCCAGGGCGGTGATCTTGGTGTCGTTGAATTCGAACATGCCGTCCTTGCGGCCTTCCTCGAGCAGTGCGCACAGCTTGTCGTAGAAGTGGTTTGCCAGATCCTTCTGCGCCGCCAGGTACTCGGGCCGGTACACCTGCGGCTCGCGGTAGGGGAAGAAGGCCGAAGGGTGGTGCTCCAGCGTGGCGTGGATCAGCCGCTCGATGCCCTCGGTCACCTTCACATGCGCGGGGCGGTCATCGTCCGGCGCAAAGTCCATCGCCGTGAAGCACGCCACGGCAGGCGCCCACGACAGCGTCTCGAAGATCTCCTGCTTGTTGCGGAAGTAGTAGTAGACAAAGGGCTTGGTCACGCCCAGCTGCTGCACGATCTGCTCGATGGTGGTGTTGGCGTAGCCCTGCGCATCGAACAGCGCCTCGGCCGCGCGCAAGATGCGCTCGCGCTTCTCGTCCGACCCGGCCGTGGCGGCCTTCTGGCGGCCGCTGGCCTGCACGGGGGGCTGCTGGTTCATCGGTGTCCTTTGCGCGACGTTGAAGTTATACCCATGGGTAGCATTGTTCTACCGAGCGGTATATATTGGCAAGACGCTGGCGGGTGAGGGCGCTCAGAGAAAACCCTGAGTGGCCGCCAAGAACCAGCGATTCCAGACACCTCGGAGACAACGCCATGCCTTCTGCCGCACCGCAGCTGCCGCTGCACGAACACCTGCGCCGCCACGCGCGCGAAACGCCCGACCGCATCGCCTACCTCTGGTACGGGCAGCCCCTCACGTGGGCGCAGCTTGATGCGGCCAGCGATGCATTTGCCGCGCGCCTGCAGGCGCTGGGTGTGGCCAAGGGCGAGCCCGTGGCACTGTTCATGAACAACTGCCCGCAGTACGTGATGGCGCACTACGGCATCCAGAAGATCGGCGCCATCGTCTGCCCCTGTGGGCCGCTGAACAAGGAGCACGAGCTGGAATACCAGCTCACCGACCTGCAGGCGCGCGTGATCGTCGCGGCCGATGTGCTGCTGCCCGTGGTGGACAAGGTGCGCGCCAAGACCGCGCTGCAGCAGGTGTTTGTGGTGCGCTATGCCGAACTGCTGCCCGAGGGCGCGCCCAGCATCGACGTACCCGCCGAGCTGCTGGCCATGCGCGCCGCCATGGCGCCGGTGCCTGCGGGCTGCGAAGACTTCCTGGCCGCCACGCGCACCGGCGCACGGCCTGTGCCCGTGGCGTTGGCGATGGACGACGTCTCGCTCATGACCTACACCTCGGGCACCACCGGACTGCCCAAGGGCGCCATGCTGAGCTACGGCAACGCTACCTTCAAGACCGCTGCATCGGCGGACTGCAATGGCATGACGCCGCACGAAACGCTGCTGGCCGTGGCACCGCTGTACCACATCGCCGGCATGGTGATGGGCGTGAACCTGCCGGTCTACACCGGCGCGACGGCCGTGCTGCTGTACCGCTTTGACCCGCTGGGCGTGGCCCAGGCGCTGGAGCGCCACCGCGTGACCTGGTGGTACAGCATTGCACCCATGAATGGCGCCCTGATGCAGGTGCCCGGCGCACGCGACATGGACTGGAGCGCGTTGCGCCGCAACCCGGTCACCAGCTTTGGCATCACCTTCACCGAGGCGTTGGCCCAGCAGTGGCAGCAGCTCGCGCCGAACTGCATTTCGCACGAGGCGGCCTATGGCCTGTCCGAAACTCACACCGTGGACACTGCCATGCCGGTGGACGCCATCCGCTGGGGCACCCAGGGCAAGCCCGTGCCGGGCAACACCATCCGCATCGTCGACCCCGACACCGGCACGCCGCTGGCCGTTGGCGAGGTGGGCGAGATCACCATCCACGGCCCCGGCAACTTCAAGGGCTACTGGAACAAGCCCGAGGCCACGGCCAAGACGCTGCGGGACGGCTGGGTCTACACCGGCGACATGGGCAAGATCGATGCGGACGGCTATGTCACCTTCATCGGCCGTTTCAAGGAAATGATCAAGGTGTCGGGCTACAGCGTGTTCCCCGAAGAGGTCGAGACCCTGCTCATCAAGCACCCCGCCGTGGCCCAGGCCGCCGTGATTGGCGTGCCCGATGCGGAAAAGGGCGAGGTGGTGCGCGCCTTCATCGTCAAGAAGCCTGGCCAGGACGTGGATGCCGCTGGCCTGGTGGCCTGGTGCCGTGAAAACATGGCGCCCTACAAAGCCCCGCGCGAGGTGCGCTTCATCGACGCGCTGCCCGCCACGGGCGCGGGCAAGGTGTTGCGCCGCCTGCTGCGTGATATTGCTTGAATGAGTGAAAAACTGGCTGCCGGTGCTAGTTGAATATGCGCTGGCAGCTATAAAAAATAGAGCGACTGCCCCATGCCATCTTCTGTTCTGTTCACCAAAGTGCTGGTTGCCAACCGGGGCGAAATCGCACTGCGCACTGTGCGCGCCCTGCACGACCTCGGCATTGCCAGCGTGGCCGTGTATGCCGACGATGACGCCGCCAGCCCCCATGTGCACGCAGCCAGTGCGGCCGTGGCGCTGGGCGCCACCGGCCCGGCCGCCTACCTGGACGGTGCGCGCCTCATTGCTATTGCCCAGGCGCAGGGCTGCGATGCCGTGCACCCGGGCTACGGCTTCTTGAGCGAGCGCGCCGACTTCGCCCGCGCGTGTGCCGAGGCCGGGCTGCGCTTCATCGGCCCCACGCCTGCGCAGCTCGCGTTGTTCGGCGACAAGGCGCAGGCCCGTGCGCTGGCGCAGCAGCAGGGCGTGCCGCTCATGCCCGGCACGCAGGCGGCGGTGTCTCTGGAGGAGGCCCAGGCCTTCTTCGCGCAGCACGCCCATGCCGGCATCGTCATCAAGGCCATCGGTGGCGGCGGCGGGCGGGGCATGCGTGCGGTGGCGTCGGCCGATGACTTGCCCGCTGCCTACGCGCGCTGCCGCAGCGAGGCGCAGGCCGCCTTTGGTGTGGACGGCGTGTACGTGGAGCGCCTGATGGACAACGCGCGCCACATCGAGGTGCAGGTGCTGGGCGACGGGCGCGAGGTGATCGCGCTGGGCGAGCGCGAGTGCACGCTGCAGCGGCGCTTTCAGAAGGTGGTGGAGATCGCGCCCAGCCCTTCGCTGCCCGCAGCGCTGCGCGAGCGGATCACCACCGCTGCCTTGTCGATGGCGCGGGCCGTGGCCTACGAGGGCCTGGGCACGTTCGAGTTCCTGGTGGACCTGGCCTCGAACGACCTGCCGTTTGTGTTCATCGAATGCAACCCACGCCTGCAGGTGGAGCACACCATCACCGAAGAGGTCACCGGCGTGGACCTGGTGCAGGCGCAGATCGCACTGGCCGCAGGCCGCACGTTGCAGGACATCGGCCTCGACCCTGCCGCACCGCCTGCCGTGTTGGGCTTTGCCGTGCAGTGGCGCATCAACGCCGAAACGCTGGACGCACAGGGCAACGCCACCCCAGGCAGCGGCACGCTCAGTCGCTTTGACCTGCCCGCAGGCCCCGGCGTGCGCGTGGACACGCACGGCGCAGCAGGCGCCTCGCCGTCGCCGCACTACGACACGCTGCTGGCCAAGCTCATCGTGCACACGCGCAGCCCGCGCTTTGCGGATGCGCTGCGCCGCTCGCAGCGCGCGCTGGCCGAGTGCCGCATCGACGGTGTGGCCACCAACCTCGCGCTGCTGCAGGCGCTGGCAACACGGCCCGAGATGGAGAGCCAGCAGGTGCACACGCGCTGGCTGGAATCCGTGTTGCCTGAATTGCTGGGTGCTTCCAAAAACATAGCTTCCAGCGCTTATCTATCAAGCGCTAGCGGCCAAAAAGACTCAAATTTCTCAATGCCTGCACCCGAAGGTGCCGTGCTGGCCCCCATGCCCGCCCGCCTGGTGCAGCTGAGCGTGGCCGAGGGCGACGTGGTCGCTGCCGGCGCCGAGCTGGCCGTGCTCGAAGCCATGAAGATGGAGCATGTGCTGCTGGCCCCACACGCGGGCCGCGTCGGCGCGCTGCTGGCCGTGGCCGGTGGCTACGTCGCGCAGGGGCAGCCGCTGCTGGTGCTGGACGCGGTGGATGATGCGGCCGATGTCGAAGTGCAGGGCAGCGCTGCGCACGACCCCGACCACATCCGCGCCGACCTGCAACGCGTGATCGACCGCCACGCCTTCACGCTCGACGCCGCGCGCCCCGACGCCATGGCCAAGCGCCACGCGCAAGGCGGCCGCTCCGCGCGCGAGAACATTGCCGACCTGTGCGACGACGGCAGCTTCATCGAATATGGTGCCCTCGCCATCGCCGCACAGGCGCGCCGCCGCAGCAAGGAAGACCTCATTGCCAACACGCCCGCCGACGGCATGGTCACGGGCATTGGCGGCATCAACGGTGCACTGTTTGGCGAAGAGAAATCCCGCGCTGTGGTCATGTCCTACGACGCCACCGTGCTCGCGGGCACGCAGGGCGCACGCAACCACGCCAAGACCGACCGCATGCTCGGCATCGCGCTGGCGCAGAAGCTGCCGGTGGTGCTGTTCGCCGAGGGCGGCGGCGGGCGCCCGGGCGACACCGACATGCCCGTGGTGGCGGGGCTGCATGTGCACACGTTTGCGAGCTACGCGGCGCTGTCGGGCCAGGTGCCAGTCATCGGCATCGCCGCGGGGCGCTGCTTTGCGGGCAACGCGGCGCTGCTCGGCTGCAGCGACGTGATCATTGCCACGCGCGTCAGCAACATCGGCATGGGCGGCCCGGCCATGATCGAAGGTGGTGGGCTGGGCGTCTTCAAGCCCGAGCAGATCGGACCGAGCAGCGTGCAGCATGCCAACGGCGTGATCGACGTGCTGGTCGATGACGAGGCTGGAGCGGTGCTGGCCGCGCGCCACTATCTGTCGTTCTTCCAAGGCCGTACATCGCAGTGGTCTGCACCCGACCAGCGCCTGCTGCGCGCCGTGGTGCCCGAGAACCGCCTGCGCGTGTACGACACCCGCACGGCGATGGCGGGCCTGGTGGACGACGGCAGCCTGCTGCTGCTGCGCACCGGCTTTGGCGCGGGCATCCACGCCGCGCTGGCGCGCATCGAAGGCCGCCCCGTGGGCCTGCTGGCCAACAACCCGCAACACCTGGGCGGCGCCATCGACGCCGATGCGGCCGACAAGGGCGCGCGCTTCATGCAGCTGTGCAACGCGCATGGCCTGCCCATCGTGAGCCTGGTGGACACGCCCGGCTTCATGGTCGGCCCCGAGGTCGAAGCCACGGCCCAGGTGCGCCATGTGAGCCGTCTGTTCGTCACCGCCGCCAGCCTGCGCGTACCCACCTTCAGCGTGGTGCTGCGAAAGGGTTACGGCCTGGGCGCCATGGGCATGACGGCCGGGGGCTTTCATGCGCCCGTGTTCACTGTCGCCTGGCCCACGGGCGAGTTCGGCGCCATGGGGCTCGAAGGCGCCGTGCGCCTGGGCTTTCGCAAGGAGCTGGAGGCGCTGCCCGAGGGCGCCGAGCGCGACGCGCTGTTTGCCAAGCTGCTGGCCAAGTCCTACGCCAACGGCGAGGCGATGCACATGGCCGCCACGCTGGAGATCGACGCGGTGATCGACCCGGCGGACACGCGGGCCTGGCTGGCGCGGGGGTTGGCATCGGCGCAGGTGGCGCCGCTGGGTCCACGTTGCATCGATACCTGGTGAAGCAGCACGGCACCTGACACGGTGGTGCCTATCGGTGCATCAGGGCGAGCTTTGCGCCGAGCCCGACAAACGCGGCCGCAAAGCCGCGGCGCAGCCACACCAGCGTGCCGGGGCGCTGCAGCACCTGGTCACGAAACCGGGCGGCAAAGACGCCATAGCCCAAGAACACCACAAAGGTCATGGCCATGAAGACCAGCGAGAGCTGGAGCATGCGCCACGCGGGCTGCGCTTCACCCGGTGCGATGAACTGCGGCAGAAAGGTGAGGAAGAACAGCGACAGCTTGGGGTTGAGCAGGTTGATCAGCATGGCTTCCGCGATACGCCCACCGGCTGCGCGTGCGGGCGCGTCAGTGCGGACCTCCAGTGTGGCGGGCGAGCGCCACGTGGCCCAGCCCATGTAGACCAGGTAGGCGACCCCCGCGTAGCGCAGGACTTCGAATGCCGTGGCGCTGGCGTTGAGAAGTGCGGCCAGCCCGGTGATCGCCGCCAGCAGGTGCGGCACGATGCCGAGCGTGCAGCCCAGCGCCGTCACGGCGGCAGCCCGAGCGCCGCCCGAGAGCCCGGCCGCCACGGTCAGCAGGGCTCCTGGCCCCGGCGAGACGACCACGATGAGAGAGGTGATGAGAAATTCGATGCCCATGGCGAGAGGCCGCACGGCGGCGGTGTGAAGTGGCGATGCCCGCAGCATCCGCCAACCCCCGCACAAGGGTCTTGAACGAAATTGCAGGGACCGGGCTGTCAGCCGCGTGCGCGAACGTAGGCCCCGGGTGTGATGCCAAAACTGCGCGTGAAGAGGCGCGTCAGGTGGCTTTGGTCGGCAAAGCCACTGGCTGCGGCGACATCGGCGAGGGGCGTACCCGCACCCATCAGATGGCGCGCAAGCTGCAGTCGGCGCTGCAGCAGGTAGGCGTGTGGCGTGAGGCCCGTGGCCTGGGCAAATTGGCGCACGAGCTGGTAGCGGCTCAAACTTGCTGCATCGGCCAGTTGCGCGAGGCTCCAGGGCGCGGTGGGATCGTCGTCCATCATGGTGCGAGCCCTGGTGATGGACGCGGCGGATTGTTGGTGGCCCTTCGGTCGCAGCAGGCCGCCCAGCACCTGCAACAAGCATTCCTCCACATGCAGCGTTGCGGCCGAGTGGTTGGGGCGGTGGGTGGCCGCGTCGAACAGCGCCAGTACCTGGGCCGCCAGCCGCGCATCGCGCATCGTCGGAGCATGGAATTCGAAGGCGGAGCCGAGCGGGCCCGGATGCACATCGGCCGCCAACGGCGCCACCAGGGAGGGCTCCAGGTAGAGCATGCGCCAGGCGCGTCCACGCTCATCCAGCGGCATGCCATCGTGGACTTCGCCGGGGTTGACCGTGATGGTGTCGCCTGGGCCCGATTCCACAATCCCCCGGCCGCTGGCCGATTTCTGCGCACCCCGCTCGATCACGCCCAGGCCGAACTGCAAGTGCATGTGCCTGCCGAAGACGAGGCGGGAGTCGGCCTGCATCGCTTCGATGCCAGGCAGTGCGGTGGGCAGGAATCGGAAGGGTTTTTGCTGCATGGCGCGCGGCCTTGGGGTGGCGCGGGGCCATGATAAGCTGACCTGATCGTCCCTTTTCCCCCCTCAGTTTCACACGCGGAGACTCCCCTATGCCCGGCCTTTTGCCCGATATCGACCCCGATGGCCTGCTCGAATTTTCGGTGGTTTACACCGACCGCGCGCTCAATCACATGTCCAAGCGCTTTACCGGCGTGATGCAGGACATTCTGGGCACGCTCAAAGAGGTTTACCACGCCCACACCGCTGTGCTGGTGCCCGGCAGCGGCACCTTCGGCATGGAGGCCGTGGCGCGCCAGTTCGCCAACAAGCAGAAGGTGCTCATCGTGCGCAACGGCTGGTTCAGCTACCGCTGGAGCCAGATCTTTGACGCCGACACCGGCTTGGGCGGCGGCGCGGTGGTGTGCAAGGCGCGCCGCCAGGGCGATGTCCCGCAGGCGCCCTGGGCGCCGTGCCCGGCCGACGAGGTGGCGGCCACCATCCGCGCCGAAAAACCCAAGGTGGTGTTCGCGCCGCATGTGGAGACGGCCAGCGGCATCATCCTGTCGGACGACTACATCCGCACGTTGACGGCCGCTGCCCATGAGGTGGGCGCGCTGTTCGTGCTTGACTGCATCGCTTCGGGCGCGATGTGGGTGGACATGCAGGCCACCGGCGTGGACGTGCTCATCAGTGCGCCGCAAAAGGGCTGGAGCGGCTCGCCCTGCTGCGCCATGGTGATGCTGAGCGAGCGTGCGCGCGAGGCCATTGAGGGCACCACGAGCAGCAGCTTCTCGTGCGACCTCAAGAAGTGGATGCAGATTGCCGAGGGCTACGAAAAGGGCCAGCACGCCTACCACACCACCATGCCCACCGACGCGCTGGTGCGCCTGTCCGAGGTGATGGCCGAGACGCGCGCCTACGGCTTTGCCAAGGTGCGTGACGAGCAGATCGAACTGGGCGCCAAGGTGCGCGCGCTGCTCGAATCGCGCGGCTTCCCCAGTGTGGCCGCCGAGGGCTGGAAGGCGCCTGGCGTGGTGGTGAGCTACACCACTGACCCGGGCATCCAGAACGGCAAGAAGTTCCTGGAAGTCGGCTTGCAGACTGCTGCGGGCGTGCCGCTGCAGTGCGATGAGGGGCCGGACTTCAAGACCTTCCGCATTGGCCTGTTTGGCCTGGAGAAGTGGCACAACGTGGACCGCAGCGTGGGCCATCTGTCGAAAGCGCTGGAACAGATTGCGGCGGCTGCCTGACGCATTGGGGTCTTGGTCGGCGGGCTGGCCCGGATGACGCCAGAGACTGATGGCGCAACCGTCGCCCTGCGGCGTGCCAAACGGCAGGCGCTGGGACTGTTGCTGCTGGTGACGGCGGTATTCATCGCCACCAGCGTGGTCGAACGCGGCCTGCTGCTCAACTGCGTGAAAGCCATGGCCGAGGCCGCCATGGTGGGTGCGCTGGCGGACTGGTTTGCGGTGGTGGCGCTGTTCCGGCGCCCGCTGGGCCTGCCCATTCCGCACACGGCGGTCATTGCGCGCAACCAGGCGCGCATCGGCCGCAACCTCGCCACCTTTGTGCGCGACAAGTTCCTGGACGTGCCCTCGCTGGTGTCTTTGATCCGCCGGCACGACCCGGCCGAGCGGCTGGCGCAGTGGCTCGCGGCGCCAGGCAACGCCGCGCTGCTGGGCCACCAGGCCACGCGCTTGGCATCGGCTGCGCTGGAGACGGTGCAGGACGCGCAGGTGGAGCGCTTCATCCACAAGGCCGCGCGTGCCTTGATCGGGCAGGTGGATATGTCGCGTGCCCTGGCAGCGGTGCTCGACACCCTGACCCACAACGGCCGTCACCAGGCGCTGCTGGACGACGTGCTGGCCAAGCTCATCGAACTGCTGCAGAACGAGCAAACCCGCACCTGGGTCGCGCAGTCCATCGTGGCCTGGCTCAAGAAGGACCACCCGCGCACCGAGAAATTGCTGCCCAGCGATTGGCTGGGCGACAAGGGCTCGGCCCTGCTGGCCCGCGCGCTGGAGAGCCTGATGGCCGATGTGGCCGCCAACCCGCAGCACGCACTGCGTGCGCAGTTTGATGTGGCGGTGCAGCGCTTTCTCGAGCGCCTGCGCAGCGACCCGGAATGGGAGCGCAAGGGCGAGGAGATCCGCACCTGGTTGCAGACCGACGCCACGGTGGGCGGCTATGTGCAGACCTTGTGGCTGGACCTGCGTGGCGTCTTGCAGCGTGATCTGGCGAATGCCGATTCGGTGCTGGCGCGGCAGGTGGGCAAGCTGGGATTGTGGCTGGGGGAGTCGCTGGCGGGGGATGCGGCGCTGCGGCAGTCCTTCAATGACCGGCTGGAGCGATGGGCAGAGGGCCTGGCGCCGGACGTGTCGGCGTTCATTGCTCAGCACATTGAGGACACCGTGCGGCGGTGGGATACCGAGGAGATGACGCAGCTGATTGAGCTGAACATCGGCAAAGATCTGCAGTACATCCGGATCAATGGGACGGTGGTGGGTGGGTTGATCGGGCTGGTGTTGTTTGCGGTTTCGCACGCGGGGGAGATTTGGCGGGCGGTGGTGGGTGGTTGAGCGTTGCCGTGTCATGGTGCGCTGCTTGCCCAAGGTAAACATTGTTCACCCGGTACAAGGGAGGGGCACTAGCGTGGGCGAGCCGTTACCCCTCGTAAAGGCTACTTTCGGTTGCAAAAAACCCGTGCCAATGTTCGTCGGTGAATTTAGGCTAGCGCCCCATTCGACTTAGGAGCTGCCTTGACGCAATACGTAGTGCCGGGTCCGATGGGGACCAAATTAGTGGATGAGTCGTTCTCGGGCGAACCCGCGTGTTTGTTGCGAGACTACATGCCACGTGGTTCGACCCCTGGCCCGATGGGGCTTGAGCCGGGGGCTGCCGGATTCGATGCCTGGAACTTCAAAGAAAACCAAAGCCTTCTGAAAATTCGTGATTTGAGCCCTCCAGTGGCGGGAGCCGCCTCACTGTCGAGGTTCTTCGTTCCTGGCGAAAAGATTACGGGAAATCTTTTTTTTGGGGGCGCTGGAATGGACGGAGGCTATATCTTGGACATGGTGAGGGCGTTTGCAGAGAAAAATGTCCAACTGATTTCCGTGGATCCAAGGAAGTGGTCTGGTGGCACCCTTGCAGATGCCGCCATCGGCGTGGATGTTTTTCGTGCCGGAAAATCTGTCATTCAAGTGCCGCTCGATAAATTTCCACAAAGCGGCACTCAGTTCAACCTCATCGGCTACTCCTACGGGTCTCTTGTGGCCGCGCAGGTCGCGATTAATTACGGAGCTGGGGGTACCGTTGTCAATCATCTGGTCCTGATCGGCTCTCCTATTGGTGGGAAGTTTCTGCAGCAAGTGAAAACAACACCGGCGATCAAAAACGTCATCGTCGTGGACCTGACAGCTCAAGGTGATCCGTTGTATGCAGGTATGAGCCGTGAAAAGTTGTTGCTGTCTACACCGAGTTTGGGAAAGCAGATGGTCGAAGCGTCAGGCCATTTTTACTACGCTCCCAACACCGAGGAGGGCAAGCGTCGGCGGCGGGAGCTAGCGGCATACCTTTATTCCAGAGGGCTCCGATAGTGGCCTCCCCGCTGCACTGCGCGCGGTGGATTTTCTACGCAGCGGCGGCAGCTACCCTTGCTGCCGTCAATATGTATCTATTGTCTGTCCATGCGCCCCTCTGGGCTGGGGGGCGCTTCATCGTTGGGGCTTTTTCAGCGCTGCTGCTGGCGCAGGCATTGGCGTTGGCCGGAGTTTTTTGGGGCCTGGGTTTCTATCTGCGAAGAAACTCGCTTCTTGATAGGTTGTTGCTGGTGGCTTTTTTGGTCTCGTCGCTCTGGTTCTTGATTCCGGCGCGATTTTCTGTGGGGTAAGTTTGGCCCCGATGGTCATAGCGCGCCGCGCGGTCAGGATTTCGGAAGAACATTGCGCTGTGGAAGTGCCGCAGCCGGGCCAAGAATGCGGCTAGTAGAGATCGTTGGCCCTCAAAATCTCGGTAGATCAGGATGTTTGATCTGCCCCCCCCGCACCAGCATCTTCCCGTACTCCGCACACCGGTTCAACGTCGGAATCACCTTCCCGGGGTTCAACAACCCCGCCGGGTCAAACGCATGTTTCAGCCCGAACATCTGCGCGTTCTCCTCCGCAGAAAACTGCACACACATGCTGTTGAGTTTCTCCACGCCCACGCCATGTTCGCCCGTCACCGTGCCGCCCATCGCCACGCTGGTTTCCAGAATCTCCGCACCAAACAGCTCGCAACGGCGCAGCTGGTCGGCGTCGTTCGCGTCGAACAGGATGAGAGGATGCAGGTTGCCATCGCCCGCATGGAACACGTTGGCGCAGCGCAGCTGGTACTTCTTTTCCATCTCCTGGATGGCGAGCAGGATGTCGGCCAGGCGCTTGCGCGGGATGGTCGAGTCCATGCACATGTAGTCGGGGCTGATGCGGCCGCTGGCGGGGAAGGCGTTTTTGCGGCCGCTCCAGAAGCGCAGGCGCTCGGCCTCGTCGCGGCTCACGCTGATGGCGGTGGCGCCTGCAGCGCGCAGCACCTCGCTCATGCGGCCGATTTCTTCTTCCACCTCTTCGGGCGTGCCGTCGCTTTCGCACAGCAGGATGGCTTCGGCCGTGAGGTCGTAGCCCGCATGCACAAAGTCTTCCACGGCGGCGGTCATGGGCTTGTCCATCATCTCCAGGCCGGCGGGGATGATGCCGACGGCGATGACGGCGGCCACGGCGTCGCCCGCTTTGCGCACGTCGTCAAAGCTGGCCATGATGCAGCGCGCGAGCTGGGGCTTGGGGATCAGGCGCACCGTCACTTCGGTGATCACGGCCAGCATGCCCTCGCTGCCGATCACGGCGGCCAGCAGGTCGTAGCCGGGGCTGTCCAGCGCCTCGCTGCCAAACTCCACGGGCTCGCCTTCCACCGTGAAGCCCTTGACCTTGAGCACGTTGTGCACGGTGAGACCGTATTTGAGGCAGTGCACGCCGCCCGAGTTTTCGGCCACGTTGCCCCCGATGGTGCAGGCGATCTGGCTGCTGGGGTCGGGGGCGTAGTACAGGTTGTAAGGGGCCGCCGCCTCGCTGATGGCGAGGTTGCGCACGCCACTTTGCACCACGGCCGTGCGGCTTTCGGGGCTCAGGCTCAGGATGCGGTTGAACTTGGCCAGCGACAGCGTGACGCCCATCGCGTGCGGCATGGCGCCGCCCGACAGGCCTGTGCCCGCGCCCCGTGCCACCACGGGCACCTGCAGCCGGTGGCAGGCGCGCAGTACGGCCTGCACTTCTTCATAGGTCTCGGGCAGGCACACCACCAGCGGGCGCTGGCGGTAGGCGGTGAGGCCGTCGCATTCATACGGCGTGGTGTCTTCGCTGTGCCAGAGCAGGGCATGTGCCGGCACGGCCTGGCCCAGGGCCTGGACAACTTCGGCCTGGCGCGCGGCGCGCTCGGCGGGGGTGGGGCCTGCAGGGGCGGAAGAGGCGGTGTTCATGGCCGCCACTGTAGGGGATGGCCGGGCGCCCGGGCTTGAGCTTTTCTGCAGGGGATTGTGAAAAACACCTGAATGCTCACCAATTGATAGCTGCTAGCGCTTGTTGGGCAAGCGCTGGAGGCAAATTTCGCCCGAACTTGGTGGAGGAGGGCGCGGCTCGGGCGAGGGCCGCCGAGCAAGGGCCGCCCCGCAGCAAGGGCTGCGTCCTCCTTCCCGGCGCAGCAGACAGAAGGGGGAAGGCGCCAAAGGCGACTCAGGGGGATGCTTCTGTTACGCCATGGTCTTGCGCAGCCACTCGGCGAACGCGGCGCATTCCCACCGGTCCATGGTGCCGGTGCGCCAGCACAGGTAGTGCGCGTGGGGGCTGGGCGCGTCGTGGGCAAACAGGCGCACCAGCGTGCCGTTTTCCAGCCAGGGCGCGCCGAGCTTCAGGCGCACCAGCGCCACACCCATGCCCGCAGCGGCGGCGTCGCACATCAGGCCGATGTCGTTGAACTGCGAGCCCTCGCTGGGCTCGGCCCAGTCCAGGCCCGTGGGGGCAAACCAGGTGCGCCAGGGCTCCAGCGGGCTGCGCAGCAGCTGCACACCCTCCAGGTCCTCGGGGCGGTCGAACGGGCCGTGCTCGCGCACGAACGCGGGGGATGCCAGGGGCGTGACCACGTCGCGCGCCAGCTCCACATGCTCCACATCGGCATAGTGGCCGGGGCCAAAGCGCACCATCAGGTCGGCGTCTTCGGCCACCACGTCCAAGAGCGGGATGGACACCTGCAGCGCCAGGTCGATCTCCGGATAAGCCTCGGTGAACTGGCGCAGGCGCGGGATGAGGATGGTGCGTGCAAACGTGGGCGTGACGGCCAGCTTGAGCCGCCGCCGCCCGGGTGCGGCCGCCTGGCCCGGAAAGCGCTGCAGCGCGGTGAGCCCCTCGCGCACATGGGCGAGGTAGGCGCTGCCTTCGGTGGTGAGCGAAAAATCCGCCCGGCCAAACAGCTGCACGCCCAGGATCTGTTCGAGCTGCTTGACGCGGTGGCTCACGGCGCTGGGCGTGACGCACAGCTCGTCGGCTGTTTGCGTCACGCTGCGCAGGCGGGCCAGCGCCTCAAACGTCAGCAGGCACTGGATGGGCGGGATGCGCCGCGCCGCGCTGCTGAGGAAGGACGACGGGAGTGCCGTGGCCATGGGGCTGCGCAGAGTGAGTGCTAACGAAAGATCACGGTCTTGTGGCCGTTCAGGATCACCCGGTGCTCGCTGTGCCACTTCACGGCGCGGGCCAGCACCTGGCTTTCGGTGTCGCGGCCGCGGGCCGTGAGGTCTTCCACCGTGTCGGTGTGGTCGGCGCGGGCCACGTCCTGCTCGATGATCGGGCCTTCGTCCAGGTCGGCCGTCACGTAGTGGGCCGTGGCGCCAATCAGCTTCACGCCCCGGTCATGCGCCTGGTAGTAGGGCTTGGCGCCCTTGAAGCTGGGCAGGAAGCTGTGGTGGATGTTGATTGCCCGACCGGCCAACTTTTGACATAGGTCAAGAGAAAGTATCTGCATGTAACGGGCCAACACCACCAGTTCAGCCCCTTCGGCCTCGATAATCTCGAACTGTTTTGCCTCGGCCTGGGCCTTGGTCGCGCCGGTGAGCGGGATGTGGTGGAACGGCACGTTGTAGCTGGCCGCGAGCTGGTAAAAGTCGCGGTGGTTGCTGATGATGGCGCGGATGTCGATGGGCAGCAGGCCACTCTTCCAGCGGAACAGCAGGTCGTTGAGGCAATGGCCTTCCTTGCTGACCATGAGCACGGTTTTCATGGGGGCTGCCGTGGCGTGCAGCGTCCAGCGCATCTGGTAGGGCTCGGCAAAGGCCGTCAGGCGGGACTTGAGGGTGGCGTGGTCGTGCTGGTCGCAGGCAAACTGCACCCGCATGAAGAACAGGCCGGTGGCGTGGTCGTTGTACTGTGCGGCTTCTTCGATGTTGCCGCCGTGCTCCAGCAGAAAGCCGGAGACAGCGTGCACCAGCCCCAGGCGGTCGGGGCAGGACAGGGTAAGGATGTAGGCGTTGGTCGTCATAGCTGTGCAATTGTCGCAGCAAGGGCCCGGCGCCGTGGAACCGTGTAGACACAAGCCAAGGAGTTCGATGGGCGAAGAGGGGCATGCCCCACCACTGGTCCCCTGGCGGGGCATGCTGCTGTACCTGGTGCTGGGTGTGGCCTGGGTGTTCGTGGGCGACGCCTTGCTGGCCCACTGGGTCACCGACCCCGAGCTGCTGACCCGCTTCCAGACTTGGAAGGGCTGGGGTTATGTGGCGCTGACCAGCGGCCTGGCCTGGTGGCTGCTGCGGCGGATGCGCCGCGCCGAGAAGGTGCGCACGGCCATGGCGCGCGAGCTGACGCAGATCGTGCGCCACGCGCCCGCAGGCATCGCGCGTGTGGCGCCGGACGGGCAGTTTCTGTGGGCCAACCACCGCCTGGTCGAGATGCTGGGGGGCACGCTGATGCAGGTGCTCAGCCTCAATTTCCGCGACGTGATGGTGGCCCAGGACCGCGACTGGGCCATGCGCCAGCTGGAGCGCCTGATGGCGGGCGAGATCGACCACTACGTGGGCGAGCGCCAGTGCCAGCGCCTGGACACCGGCCGCACGGTGCCCGTGTTGTGCACCGTGACCCGGGTGCCGATGGACAGCGACGAGCCCGCCCACCTGGTGTGTGTGGTGCAGGATCTGGACGAGATCAAGGCCGCGCGCGCCGCGCTGCAGCGCAGCGAGGCGCGCCAGCGGCTGGCCGCCACCGTGGTGGACAACACCATGGAGGGCGTGGTGGTGACCGATGCCCACAGCCGTATCCTGTCCGTGAACGCCGCCTTCACGCGGCTGCTCGGGTACACCGAGGAAGAGCTGCTGGGCAAGACCCCGCGTGTCTTCAAGTCGGGCCGCCACGACCAAGCTTTTTACGAGGCCATGTGGGCCGCGCTGCTCGACACCGGCCACTGGCAGGGCGAGATCTGGAACCGCCGCAAGAACGGCGAGATCTTCCCCGAGCACATGTCGCTGTCGGCCGTGCGCGACCCGGCGGGAGAGATCACGCACTACGTGTGCATGTTCACCGACATCTCCGAAGAAAAGGCCCAGCAGCGGCGCCTGGAGTTTCTGGCGCACAACGACGCGCTCACCGGCCTGTCCAACCGCACCTGGTTCGGGCACCAGCTGGAGCTGACCGTGCAGGAGGCGCGCGCCAGCGGTGAGAACATTGCCGTGTTGCTGCTCAACCTGGACCGCTTCAAGGACGTGAACGACAGCTACGGCCACACCATCGGCGACGAAGTGCTCAAGCACATCGCGCGGCAGGTGCAGTCGGCCCTGCGCCCGGGCGATGTGCTGGGCCGCATGGCGGGCGACGAGCTGGCCGTCGTGGCGCGCCACCTGCGCCATGCCGACGGCGCGGCTGCCATGGCCCGGCACCTGATCCAGGCCGTGGCCGAGCCCTGGCGTTCGCCCGACGGGCTGGAGGTGGTGGCCGGGGTGAGTGTGGGCATCTGCATGTTCCCCGACCATGCGAGCACCACCGAGCTGCTGCTGCAGGGCGCCCATGCGGCCGTGTATGGCGCCAAGGCCCGGGGGCGGGGTGCCTGGTGCTTCTTCCATGAGACCATGACCCAGGCCGCACGCGAGCGGCTGGAGCTGGAGTCGCGCCTGCGCCTGGCGCTGATGCAGGGCCATCTGCAGATGCACTACCAGCCGCAGGTGGACATTGCCACCGGCCGCATCCTGGGCGCCGAGGCGCTGGTGCGCTGGAACGACCCGCAGGAGGGGCTGATCTCGCCCGCGCGTTTCATCCCCGTGGCCGAGACCTCGGGCGTGATCGGCCCGCTGGGCGAATGGGTGCTGCGCGAGGTCTGCCGCCAGGGCCAGGCGTGGCGCGATGCGGGCCTGCCCGAGCTGATGCTGGCCGTGAACGTGTCGCCGCGCCAGTTCCACCTCACCGACCTGGCGGGCTGCGCGTCGGCTGCGCTGGCGGACTCGGGCTTCCCGGCCCGGCTGCTGGAGCTGGAGATCACCGAAACCGCGCTGGCCGAGCGCACCGAGGAGGCCCGCCAGATGCTGGTGCGCCTGCGCGAGCTGGGGGTGCGCATCGCGGTGGATGACTTCGGCACGGGCTACTCGTCGCTGGCGCAGCTCAAGCGTTTTCCCATCGACGTGCTCAAGATCGATCAGGGCTTCATCCGCGACATCCCGCAGAGCGAGGACGACATGGCGATCAGCGCCGCCATCATCGCCATGGGGCACAGCATGGGCCTGTCGGTGCTGGCCGAAGGGGTGGAGACCGAGGGGCAACTGGCCTTCTTGCGCGAACGGGGCTGTGACACCTACCAGGGCTATCTGTGCAGCCGCCCGCTGCCCGCCGAGGGCTTTGCCGCGCTGCTGCGGGCACAGCCGCCCCAGCCACCGCAGCCCGCGCTGCACACATCTGCACCTGCGGTGCCGTAGGTCTGGGGCGGGCGCTCAGCGCTGGCCGCGTGGTGCCGTGCGCCACTGCTCGCGCAGCTCGGCGCAGGCATCGCGGGGTGGCAGGGCCGGGGTGTCGATCACCACATCAGCGTCGGCGTCGGCCGGGGCATTGGCGACAGTGCCTGCAGCTTGTGATGCTTCTGTTTTGATAGCTGATTGGGCTTTCTGGACGAGCGCAAGGGCCACTTTTGACCTCAAGTTTTCAGGCCAGTGTGTGGGCACGCCCAGGCTGCGCAGCACATGACCGCCGCCGGCCACCAGCAGCACGGTCTGGCCGGGGCGCAGCGCCTGCTGGGCGGTGCGGGCCATGCTCGCGTCGCGGGCGATCTGGATGCGCGCCATGGGCGCGAGCTGTGACTCGGGCAGCAGGCCGCAATGGCCGTCGCGCAGGGCGGTGATCTGGCGCGCCAGCGCGGCAGGGGGCAGGTGCTGGTCCCAGGCGGGCTCCTGCATGGCCGCGCGCATCTGGGCGCGGGGCAGGTTGCCGCCCAGCACGGGCACCCCCGCCGCCACGGCGGCCATCACCACCGGGCCATAGGCCTTCCAGGGCCAGGCGGCGTCGTTCCATTGCAGGGCGGCTTGCACCTGGGCTTCGGTGGCGCCCGGCGGCAGAGACTGGGTGCTGTGCCCGCTCTCGGCCATCTCCATCACCAGGGCCGCCAACTGGCCGCGTGCCGCCAGCCACAGCACGGCCTCGCGCTGCAGGCGCTGGTGGTCGGGCGCGTCATGCTGCTCGCCCAGCAGCAGCACATCGGCGGGCAGCAGCGTGTGCAGGCGCTCGGGCCAGGGGGTGGCCCGCGTGGCGGCGGGCGGCAGGGTGCCCGCACAACCCGCCAGCACCAGCAGGGCGCTGCCCAGGGCGGCGGCGCGTGCACCTCGGGTGAGCCGGGTGCGCAAGAAAGAAGGGAGGGGTCTTTGCATGCGGTGATGCTACGCGGGCCGCGCTTGACGCAGGTCAAGAAACGCCGAGCACCCCCTGCCTACACTGCGCCGATGCGGACCCAGCCCACGCTCACCACCAAGCTCCTGGCCCTGGGCGCGGGCTTCTTGCTGGTGGCGCTGGCGTCCATCAGCCTCACGCTGTGGGTGACCTGGAAGCTCGAAGGCGGCGCCGCCGCCGTGAACGAGGCGGGCCGCTTGCGCATGAATATGCTGCGCATGGTGCTGGTGCTGCAGACCGAACCCGCCGAGGCCGTGCAGGAGCGCGCCCGCCTGTTCGACGCCAGCCTGGAGCTGCTGCGCACGGGTGACCCCTCGCGCCCCCTGTTCGTGCCCTGGAGCGACGAGACCCGCGCCCGCTTTGATTCCATCCGCAACCAGTGGGCCCAGGCACGCAGCGGCTGGGTGGCCCCGCAGCCGCCCGACCGGGCGCATACGCTGGCCCAGGCCGATGCGTTTGTGCAGCAGGTGGACGGTTTTGTGGACGCCATCGAGATCCAGATTGCAGGCTGGACGGCTGCGCTGCACCTGTTCCAGCTGTTCATGATGGCGCTGGCCATCGTGGCGGCCGTCACCTTCATGGCCGTGAGCTACCTGCTGGTCATCAACCCCGTGGCGCGCCTGCAGCAGGCCCAGGCCCGGCTGCGCCAGGGCGAGCTGGGCACACGCCTGCCGGTGGACACCGACGACGAGTTCGGCCAGCTTTCTGCGGGTTTCAACCTCATGGCCCACGCGCTGCAGGCGTCGCACGATGACCTGGAACACAAGGTGCAGGAGAAGACCGCCAGCATTGCGGTGCAGAACCAGCGCCTGGCCGCGCTGTACGAGGTGAGCGCGCTGGCCAGCACGGCGGGCAGCCTGGAGCTGCTGGCGCAGGGTTTTGTGCAGCAGATCCGCCGCGTGGCGGGTGCCGACGCCGCCGCCGTGCGCTGGTCCAACGAGGCCAACGAGCGCTATGTGCTGCTTGCAGGCGACGGCCTGCCCCAGGCCATGGCCGAGGGCGAGCATTGCCTGCACACCGGCAGCTGCCTGTGTGGCCAGCCGCAGGAGCAGGCGCGCACGCGGGTCATCCCCATCACGCCGTCCACGGCGGTGGCCCTGCCGCATTGCCGCGATGCGGGGTTCGAGACCATGGTCACCATCCCCGTGCAGATGCAGCAGCGCCTGTTGGGCGAGGTCAACCTGTTCTTCCGCTCGCCGGTGGAAATGACCGACGAGCTGCGCGACCTGCTTGAAGCCATGACCCGCCACCTGGCCAGCGCCATGGAGGGCCTGCGCGCCACCGCGCTGGAGCGCGAGGCGGCGGTGGCCGAGGAGCGCAGCCTGCTCGCGCGCGAGCTGCACGACTCCATTGCCCAGTCGCTGGCCTTCCTCAAGATCCAGACCCAGCTGCTGCGCGACGCCGTGTCGCGCGGCGACGAGGCCAAGCGCGACCGCAGCATCAGCGAGCTGGACGTGGGCGTGCGCGAGTGTTATGCCGATGTGCGCGAGCTGCTGGTGCACTTCCGCACCCGCACCAGCGAGGAAGACATCGAATCGGCGCTGCGTGCCACGCTGTCCAAGTTCGAGCACCAGACCGGCATCGTCACCACGCTGGGCATGGTGGGCCACGGCCTGCCGCTGGCGCAGGACGTGCAGATCCAGGTGCTGCACATGGTGCAGGAGGCGCTGTCGAACGTGCGCAAGCACGCCGCCGCCACGCGGGTGGACCTGCTCGTGCACCGCCACCCCCGCTGGCGCTTTGAGGTGCAGGACAACGGCCAGGGCTTTGACATCGCCGCCGTGCCGCCCGACTCGCTGCACGTGGGCCTGGGCATCATGCGCGAGCGCGCCCACCGCGTGGGGGCCGTGCTGCAGGTCGAATCCGCCCCGGGCCAGGGCACACGCGTATGCATCGAGCTGCCCACGGGGGCGGTCACGGGCAACTCGCCGCCCCCCACCCCGGTTGGCACCACCCCCGCGGCTGCTCCCGCGCTCTAGTTTTTTCTGAATCTGCCGCCCATGCCCTTTTCTACCGCCCCCACGCCCCTGGCCACGCCCCCGCAGGCCCTGGCGCCGCAGCCCCCGGTGACGCTGCTGGTGGTGGACGACCACACCCTGTTCCGCCGGGGCCTGATCGCCCTGCTGGGGCAGGACCCGGGCCTGCTGGTGGTGGGTGAGGCGGGCGATGCCGCCGAGGCCCTGCGCCTGGCGCCGCAGCTATTGCCCCAGGTGATCCTGCTCGACAACCACCTGCCCGGTGTGATGGGCGTGGACGCGATCCGGGGCCTGCGCGAGGTGGCGCCCGCCTCGCGCGTGCTGATGCTCACCGTGAGCGAAGACGGGCAAGACCTGGCGGCCGCGCTGCGCAACGGCGCGCAGGGCTACCTGCTCAAGACCATCGAAGGCGACCTGCTGGCCGAGGCCATCCGCCGCGCAGCGCGGGGCGAGCCCGTGGTCAGCCCCGAGCTCATGGGCAAGCTGGTGGCCGCGTTCCAATCGCAGGGCGCGCCCGAGGTGCCACCTGCCATGCCTGTGCCGCCGCAGGTGGCGCCGCCCGATGCATCAGCCGCCGTGGCGCAGCTGTCCCCGCGCGAGGAAGACGTGCTGCGCGAGATTGCACGCGGCGCCAGCAACAAGGAAATCGCCCGCACGCTGGACATCGCCGAGACCACGGTGAAGATCCATGTGCAGCACATCCTGCGCAAGCTGGGCCTCAGCTCGCGCGTGCAGGCGGCGGTCTACGCCTCCGATCGCCAGCGCGCGGAGTAGGGCGGGCCGCGCTGCACCGCAGCGCAACGCATGCTGTGGTGCTTTTATGCTATTAAATATATAGCTAAAGAGGCTTGTCCATAGCGCGGTAGGCCCCATTTTTTCTTGTATTTCACACCGCCCGCCGGTGTGTCGGCCCGCGTTCGTGCCCCGGGGCGGGTCCGCTGCGGCGTCCCCGCCTACTCCTTTCGAACGATGCCCCGCCCCCTGCCGCACCGGGGGACTACTCCTTCTGCCGTGGCCGGGCTGTGCTTGTGAAGGATGTTCAGCGCGGGGCTGAAAACCGACCATAGCGCCATACCCAAGAGAAGAAGAGGAACCGCGCAATGGCACACACCACATTGCCCCCGGGCGACAGCCCACAGCGCACCCGCCAGGCCTGGTCGGTGCTCATCGTCAGCACCTTCGCCTTCACCGTCTGCTTCATGGTCTGGATGATGTTCGGCGTCATCGGCATCCCCATCAAGAAGATGCTCAACCTGAACTCCACGCAGTTCGGGCTGCTTATGTCCATGCCCGTGCTCACCGGCTCGCTGGTGCGGGTGCCGCTGGGCATCTGGACGGACAAGTTTGGCGGCCGCATCGTGATGGCGGCCGTGATGGCCACCACCGTACCCGCCATCTGGATGATGGGCTACGCCACCGAATACTGGCACTTCCTCACCATCGGCCTGTTCGTGGGCCTGGCGGGCGGCTCGTTCTCGGTGGGCACGCCGTATGTGGCGCGCTGGTTTCCCAAGCATCGGCAGGGCACGGCCATGGGCGTGTACGGCGCGGGCAACTCCGGCGCCGCCGTCAACAAATTCGTGGCGCCGGTGATCCTCGTGGCCTTTGGCTGGACCATGGTGCCGCAGGTGTACGCCGCCATCATGCTGGGCACGCTGGTGCTGTTCTGGCTGTTCAGCTACAGCGACCCGGCCCACCTGGTGCCCAGCAACGTCAAGTTCACCGACCAGCTCAAGGCGCTCAAGGACCCCAAGGTGCTCAAGTACTGCCAGTACTACAGCATCGTGTTTGGCGGCTATGTAGCGCTGTCGCTGTGGATGGTGCAGTACTACGTGGGCGAATACGGCCTGGACATCCGTGTGGCCGCATTGTTGGCTGCCTGCTTCTCGCTGCCCGGCGGCGTGCTGCGCGCCATCGGGGGCATGTTGAGTGACAAGTACGGCGCCCACAGCGTGACCTGGTGGGTGATGTGGGTGAGCTGGATCTGCCTGTTCCTGCTGAGCTACCCGCAGACCGACTTCACCATCCTCACCGTCAACGGCCCGCAGACCTTCCACATCGGCCTGAACGTCTACGTCTTTACCGGCCTCATGTTCCTGCTGGGCATCTGCTGGGCCTTCGGCAAGGCCAGCGTCTTCAAGTACATCAGCGACGACTACCCCCACAACATCGGGACCATCAGCGGCATCGTGGGCCTGGCCGGTGGCATGGGCGGCTTCGTCCTGCCCATCCTGTTCGGTGCCCTCATGGACCTCACCGGCATCCGCTCCAGCGCTTTCATGCTGATGTATGGCGTGGTGTGGGTCTCGCTCATCTGGATGTACTTCACCGAAGTACGCCGCACGCCCGTCATGGGCTCGCAGGAAGCCGCCGCGCCATTGGCTGCCGGTGCCCGCTGATTTTTATCCAAGGACCTCACCATGTCTGCCACCACCACCAGCGGGCGCCAGGGGCGCCTGCTCACCCTCTGGACGCCGGAGGACAAGACCTTCTGGGAGCGCGAGGGCGAAGCCGTCGCCAAGCTCAATCTCTGGATCTCGGTGCCCGCGCTGTTCCTGGCCTTTGCCATCTGGCAGGTCTGGAGCGTGGTCGCCGTGAGCCTGCCGGGCCTGGGCTTCAAGTATTCGACCAACCAGCTGTTCTGGCTGGCCGCAGCGCCCGCACTTTCGGGCGCCACGCTGCGCATCTTTTATTCGTTCATGGTGCCGCTGGTCGGCGGCCGCCGCTGGACGGCGATCTCCACCGCGAGCCTGCTGATCCCCGCCATCGGCATCGGCTTTGCGGTGCAGGACAACACCACGGCCTACCCCACCATGCTCATCCTGGCGCTGCTGTGTGGCCTGGGCGGCGGCAACTTCAGCTCCAGCATGGCCAACATCAGCTTCTTCTTTCCGAAGGAGCGCAAAGGCTCGGCGCTGGGTGTGAATGCGGGCCTGGGCAACCTGGGCGTGTCGGTGGTTCAGTTCCTGAGCCCCCTGGTCGTCACGGCCGGCATCTTTGGAGTTTTTGGGGGTGATGCCCAGACCATCGTGAAGAACGGCCAGACCGCGCAGGTGTGGACGCAGAACGCCGCGTTCATCTGGGTGCCCTGGATTGCCATCACCGCCCTGGCTGCGTGGTTCGGCATGAACGACATTGCTGACGCCAAGGCCTCGTTTGCCGCCCAGGCCGCCATCTTCCGCCGCAAGCACAACTGGCTGATGTGTGTGCTGTACCTCGGCACCTTCGGCTCTTTCATCGGTTATGCAGCAGGTTTTCCGCTGCTCATCAAGAGCCAGTTCCCCGGCATCAACCCGCTGGCCTATGCCTGGCTCGGCCCGCTGGTGGGTGCGGTGATCCGGCCCTTTGGCGGCTGGTTGGCCGACAAGCTCGGCGGTGCCCGCGTCACGCTGTGGAACTTCATCGTCATGGCCGTGGCCGTGATGGGTGTCACGGTGTTCCTGCCATCGGGTGGCAATGAGGGCCAGTTCGCCGGCTTCTTTGTGTGCTTCCTGGTGTTGTTCATGACCACCGGCATCGGCAACGGCTCCACCTTCCGCATGATCCCCGTGATCTTCCTGACCGAAGCCATGCGCGGCGTGGACCCCCGCAACACGGCCGCTGTGGCCCAGGCCAACAAGGAAGGCAACACCCTGGGCGCCGCCACGCTGGGCTTCACGGCCGCCATGGCGGCCTACGGCGGGTTCTTCATTCCCAAGAGCTACGGCAGCTCCATCGCGCTGACTGGCAGCCCCCATGCCGCGCTGTGGACGTTCTTCGCCTTCTACCTCGTGTGCATCGTCGTCACCTGGTGGCACTACGCGCGCAAGAGCGCCGCCATGCCTTGCTGATGACCCCTGAACAGAACAGAACAAGGAGCCCCCGATGAGCCATTTCCTCGACCGCCTTTCCTACTTCTCGCAGCCCCGCGAGACCTTTGCCCAGGGCCATGGCCAGGCCAACGGTGAAGACCGCACCTGGGAAGACGCCTACCGCGACCGCTGGGCGCACGACAAGATCGTGCGCAGCACCCACGGCGTGAACTGCACCGGCAGCTGCAGCTGGAAGATCTACGTCAAGGGCGGCATCGTCACCTGGGAAACCCAGCAGACCGACTACCCCCGCACCCGGCCCGATCTGCCCAACCACGAGCCCCGGGGTTGCGCGCGCGGTGCCAGCTACAGCTGGTACCTGTACAGCGCCAACCGCGTGAAGTACCCCATGGTGCGCGGCCGCCTGCTCAAGCACTGGCGCGCTGCCATCGCCCTGGCCAAGAGCCCGGTCGATGCCTGGGCCAGCATCGTCGAGAACGATGCCTCGCGCAGCGAATGGCAAAAGCAGCGCGGCCTGGGCGGCTTTGTGCGCAGCACCTGGGAAGAAGTCAACCAGATGATCGCTGCGGCCAACGTGTACACCATCAAGAAACACGGCCCGGACCGCATCATCGGCTTCTCGCCCATCCCGGCCATGTCGATGATTTCGTATGCAGCGGGTTCGCGTTACCTGAGCCTCATCGGCGGCGTGTGCATGAGTTTTTACGACTGGTACTGCGACCTGCCCCCCAGCAGCCCGCAGACCTGGGGCGAGCAGACCGACGTGCCCGAGTCGGCCGACTGGTACAACAGCTCGTACATCATTGCCTGGGGTTCCAACGTGCCCCAGACGCGCACACCCGACGCGCACTTCCTGACCGAGGTGCGCTACAAGGGCACCAAGGTGGTGTCCATCACGCCCGACTACTCCGAAGTGGCCAAGCTGGGCGATCTGTGGATGCATCCCAAGCAGGGCACCGATGCTGCCGTGGCCATGGCCATGGGCCATGTGATCCTCAAGGAGTTCTACTTCAAGGACGGTGGCAAGGGCCGCTCGGCGTACTTTGATGACTACGCACGCCGCTACACCGACCTTCCCCTGCTGGTGGTGCTCAAGGAAAAGACGCTGCCCTATGGCCGCACGGTGATGGTGCCCGACCGCTATGTGCGCGCCAGCGACTTCCCCGGCCAGCTCGACCAGTCGAACAACCCCGACTGGAAGACCGTGGGCTACGACGAGCTGGGCCAGGTCACGCTGCCCAATGGCTCCATCGGCTTCCGCTGGGGGGCGGACGGCCGCACCGACCAGGGCCTGTGGAACCTGGAAAACAAGGACGCACGCACCGCCAATACCGTCAAGCTCAAGCTGTCGGTGATCGAGGATGGCGCGCAGGTCCACGACGTGGCCGATGTCGCCTTCCCGTATTTCGGCGGCGTACATACGCCAAACTTCACGGCCAATGAGCAGGGCAGTGACGTGATGGTGCGCCGCGTTCCGGTGTCCCATCTGGAGCTGTCCGGCCACGAGGCCCAGGGCCGTGTGATGGTGGCCACGGTGTTCGACCTGCTGGCCGCCAACTACGGCATCGACCGCGGCCTGCCCGGTGAAGAACCAGGCGGCAGCTACGACGCAGACCGCCCGTACACGCCCGCCTGGCAGGAAAAGATTACCGGCGTGCCGCGCAACCAGATCATCACCGTGGCCCGCCAGTTTGCCGACAACGCGCACAAGACCCATGGCAAGTCCATGGTGATCATCGGCGCGGCCATGAACCACTGGTACCACAGTGACATGAACTACCGGGGCATCATCAACATGCTGATGCTCTGTGGCTGCATTGGCCAAAGCGGTGGCGGCTGGGCGCACTACGTGGGCCAGGAAAAGCTCCGGCCCCAAACCGGCTGGACGGCCCTGGCGTTTGCGCTGGACTGGATTCGCCCACCCCGCCAGATGAACAGCACGAGCTTCTTTTATGCCCACACCGACCAGTGGCGCTACGAGAAGCTGGGCATGGAAGAAGTGCTCTCGCCCCTGGCCGACAAGAAGGCCTACCACGGCGCGCAGATTGACTACAACGTGCGCGCCGAGCGCATGGGTTGGTTGCCTTCGGCCCCCCAGCTCAAGACCAGCCCGCTGCAGGTGGCCAAGGACGCCGCTGCCTTGGGGCTGGACGCCAAGGACTACGTGGTGCAGTCGCTGAAGAACGGCAACCTGCAAATGAGCTGCGAGGACCCGGACCATCCCTCCAACTGGCCGCGCAACATGTTCGTGTGGCGCTCCAACATCCTGGGCTCGTCGGGCAAGGGGCATGAGTACTTCCTCAAGCACCTGCTGGGCACCACCCACGGCGTGCAGGGCAAGGATTTGGGCCAGGACGAGGCCAAGCCCGAAGAAGTGCAGTGGCACGCCAAGGCCCCGGAAGGCAAGCTGGACCTGCTGGTCACGCTGGACTTCCGCATGAGCACGACCTGCCTGTACTCCGACATCGTGTTGCCCACCGCCACCTGGTACGAGAAGAACGACCTCAACACCAGCGACATGCACCCCTTCATCCACCCGCTGTCCACGGCGGTAGACCCTGCCTGGCAGGCCAAGAGCGACTGGGAGATCTACAAGGGTTTCGCCAAGGCCGTGAGCGAGGTCAGCGTGGGCCACCTGGGCGTGGAAAAGGACGTGGTGCTCACGCCCATCATGCACGACACGGCGGGCGAAATGGCCCAGCCCTATGGCGTGCGCGACTGGAAGAAGGGCGAGTGCGAACTCATCCCCGGCAAGACCGCGCCGCAGATCACCGTGGTCGAGCGCGACTACCCCAACCTGTACAAGCGCTTCACCGCCCTGGGTCCCTTGATGGACAAGGCCGGCAACGGCGGCAAGGGCATCGGCTGGAACACGCAGACCGAGGTCGGCCAGCTGGGCGATCTGAACGGCCGGGTGAAGGAAGAGGGCGTGACGCAGGGCATGCCCCGCATCGTGAGCGACATCGACGCCACCGAAGTGGTGATGATGCTCGCGCCCGAAACCAACGGCCACGTGGCCTGCAAGGCCTGGGAGGCCCTGGGCAAGCAGACCGGCCGTGACCACGTGCACCTGGCGCTGCACCGCGAGGACGAGAAGATCCGCTTCCGCGACATCCAGGCACAGCCGCGCAAGATCATCAGCTCGCCCACCTGGTCGGGCCTGGAAAGCGAGAAGGTCAGCTACAACGCGGGCTACACCAACGTGCACGAGCTGATCCCATGGCGCACCCTCACCGGCCGCCAGCAGTTCTACCAGGACCACCCCTGGATGCGCGACTTCGGCGAAGGCTTCGTGAGCTACCGCCCGCCGGTGCACCTGAAGACGCTGCATGAGGTCGAAGGCAAGAAGCCCAACGGCAACAAGGAAATCCAGCTGAACTTCATCACGCCGCACCAGAAGTGGGGCATCCACAGCACGTACAGCGACAACTTGATGATGCTCACGCTGAACCGGGGCGGCTCGGTGGTGTGGCTGAGTGAAGACGATGCACGGCGTGCCGGCATTGTGGACAACGACTGGGTCGAACTCTTCAACGCCAACGGTGCCATTGCGGCCCGTGCGGTGGTGAGCCAGCGTGTGAACCCGGGCATGGTGATGATGTACCACTCGCAAGAGAAGATCATCAACACCCCTGGCTCCGAGATCACCGGCACCCGTGGCGGTATCCACAACTCGGTCACCCGCATCGTGCTCAAGCCCACCCACATGATTGGTGGCTACGCGCAGTACAGCTACGGCTTCAACTACTACGGAACCATCGGCACCAACCGCGACGAGTTCGTGCTGGTGCGCAAGATGAACCGCGTGGACTGGCTCGATGACGAGCCCGCCGCCAGCGCGACCACGCACGCCTGAAGCCGAGGACAAGGAGAAACACGATGAAAATTCGCGCACAAATCGGCATGGTGCTGAACCTAGACAAGTGCATTGGTTGCCACACCTGTTCCGTCACCTGCAAGAACGTCTGGACGAGCCGCCCCGGAGTGGAATACGCCTGGTTCAACAACGTCGAAACCAAGCCTGGCATCGGCTATCCCAAGGAGTGGGAAAACCAGGACAAGTGGAACGGCGGCTGGGTGCGCAACCCTGACGGCTCCATCGCCCCCCGCCAGGGCGGCAAGTGGAAGCTGCTCATGCGCATCTTCGCCAACCCCAACCTGCCGCAGATCGACGATTATTACGAGCCCTTCACCTTCGACTACGACCACCTGCAGTCGGCGCCTGAAACCAAGGCCGCCCCCACGGGCCGCCCGCGCAGCCTGATCACCGGCCAGCGCATGGAGAAGATCGAGTGGGGCCCGAACTGGGAAGAAATCCTGGGCGGCGAGTTCAGCAAGCGCAGCCAGGACAAGAACTTCGACGATGTCCAGAAGGACATCTACGGCCAGTTCGAGAACACCTTCATGATGTACCTGCCGCGCCTGTGCGAGCACTGCCTGAACCCGGCGTGCGTGGCATCGTGCCCCAGCGGCTCGATCTACAAGCGCGAGGAAGACGGTATCGTGCTGATCGACCAGGACAAGTGCCGTGGCTGGCGCATGTGCGTCTCGGGTTGCCCCTACAAGAAGATTTACTACAACTGGCAGTCGGGCAAGGCCGAGAAGTGCATCTTCTGCTACCCCCGCATCGAGGCGGGCCAGCCGACCGTGTGCTCGGAAACCTGCGTGGGCCGCATCCGTTACCTGGGCGTGTTGCTATATGACGCAGACCGCATCCAGGAAGCCGCCAGCGTGGAGCGCGACCGCGACCTGTACCAGGCCCAGCTCGACATCTTCCTGAACCCGAACGACCCCGATGTGATCAAGCAGGCGCGCATCGACGGCATTCCGGACAGCTGGATGGACGCCGCCCGCAACAGCCCCGTCTACAAGATGGCCGTGGACTGGAAGGTGGCCCTGCCGCTGCACCCCGAGTACCGCACGTTGCCCATGGTCTGGTATGTGCCGCCGCTCTCGCCCATCACGGCGGCAGCCAACGCGGGCCATGTGGGCGTGAACGGTGAGATTCCGGATGTGTCGCAATTGCGCATCCCCGTGCAGTACCTCGCCAACCTGCTCACCGCCGGTGACACCGGTCCCGTGGTGCGCGCGCTGGAACGCATGCTGGCCATGCGCACCTACCAGCGCGACAAGCATGTGGAGCAGCGCCAGAACCTCGCTGTGCTCAAGCAGGCAGGCCTGTCGATGGCCGAGGTCGAAGAGATGTACCAGGTGATGGCGATCGCCAACTACGAGGACCGCTTCGTGATCCCGTCGGCCCACCGCGAGTACGCCGAAAACGCATTCGACATCCGGGGCGGCTGCGGCTTCTCGTTTGGCAATGGTTGCTCGGACGGCGCGACGGAAGTCAGCATGTTCGGCGGCAAGAAGCCGCGGACCATTCCCATCAAAGCCACTGTTTGAGCGACACGGAAGGAATCACCATGTTCAAGAAGAACCCGACCTCCGTGCGCCTGACCCTGCGCGCCCTGGGCTACCTGCTGAG
Source organism: Acidovorax kalamii (assembly GCF_002245625.1). Taxonomy (GTDB): domain Bacteria; phylum Pseudomonadota; class Gammaproteobacteria; order Burkholderiales; family Burkholderiaceae_C; genus Acidovorax; species Acidovorax kalamii. Next base: position 410,439 of record NZ_NOIG01000006.1, on the reverse strand, counting down.
TTACCCCGATGCGCAGCTGCGCAGCGTGATGCCGCAGCTCATCGATGCGCTGCAGGCCGAGCAGGCCCTTACGGCTGATCGCATGGACGAGCTGAAGGCCGTGTGCCAGCACCTCGCCGCCCTGGACCCGCTGGAAGCCGAAGCCCGCTACGTGGACCACTTCGACCGGGGCCGCCAGACCTCGCTGCACCTGTTCGAGCATGTGCACGGCGACTCGCGCGACCGGGGGCCGGCGCTTATCGACCTGCTGCAGACCTACGAAAAGGCGGGCCTGCAGTTTGAGGCCGACGAGCTGCCCGACCACCTGCCCGTGGTGCTGGAGTTCGCCTCCACCCAGCCACCCGCCGTGGCCAAGGAGTTCCTGGGCGAAATGGCCCACATCCTCAATGCGCTGTTCAGCGCCCTGGTGTCGCGCAACAGCCCTTACGCCAGCGTGATCGCTGCGGTGCTCGAAGTCTCGGGCCAGCGCGTGCAGTCGGTGGCGCTCACGCCCGAGCCGCCCATGGACGAGGTCTGGGCCGAGCCCGAAGCGTTTGGCGGTTGCAGCACCCAGGGCCAGTCCAAGCCTGACCAGCCGCAACCCCTGCATTTTGTCCGTACCCCCCGCGCCGAGCGGGCCCCCGAAGGAGTCTCAGCATGACTACCCCCTGGCTCGATACCCTGTTGTTTGGCATCTATCCCTACATCTGCCTGGCCGTGTTCTTTATCGGCAGCTGGGCGCGGTTTGACCGCGACCAGTACACGTGGAAAAGCGACTCGTCGCAGCTGCTGCGCACCGGCAGCCTGCGCTGGGGCAGCAACCTGTTCCACGTGGGCGTGCTGTTCCTGTTTTTCGGGCACACCTTTGGCATGCTGACGCCACACTTTGTGTATGAGCATTTCATCAGCGCGGGCAACAAGCAGCTGATGGCCATGGTCACCGGCGGCATTGCGGGCCTGCTGGCCTTTGTGGGCATCTCCATCCTGCTGCACCGCCGCCTGTCGGACGCGCGCATCCGCGCCACGTCCAAGACCAGCGACATCGTGCTGCTGATCCTGCTCTGGCTGCAGCTGGCGCTGGGGCTTGCCACCATTCCGCTGTCTGCGCAGCATCTGGATGGCTCCATGATGATGAAGCTGGCCGAGTGGGGCCAACGTGTGGTCACCTTCCGCAGCGGTGGTGTGGAGCTGCTGGCTGAGGCCGGCTGGATCTTCAAGGCCCACATGTTCCTGGGCATGACGATCTTCCTGGTCTTCCCTTTCACCCGCCTGGTGCATGTGTGGAGCGGCTTTGGCACGCTGGCCTATGTGCTGCGCCCCTACCAGGTGGTGCGTGCGCGCCGCCTGAACCTGCCCGCTGGCCACCTGCAGTCGCAAGACCGCCGCGCCTGAAACCCACTGACCATGCAGGAGCACACCATGAGTGGATGTGGAACCGGGAGCTGCGGATGCGGCTCCACTGACAGCAGCGCGGCGGCAGCCCCTGCCAGCACGCTGACCCCTACGCAGACTGCGGCCTACGAGGCCCTGATGGCCACGATGGCCGATGCACCCGTGCAGGCGATGCCAGCACCCGTTGCAAGCGGGCCAGGTGCCGTGGCTGACATCGCACGCATCAACGGCGTAGCCCTCAACGCCCCGCACGAGTTGCTGGACGAAGAGGCCCTGCGCCAACGCGCTTGCACCGAGCTGCTGCGCCAGGCGGCCCAGCAGGCGGGGTTGCTGTCGGCCGACGATGTGCCAGGCGACCTGGGCGCTATCAGCACCGCGGCGTCCGATGCGATCGAGCAGTTGCTGGACCGTGAGCTGCCCATCCCCGACCCGTCGGAAGAAGCCTGCCGCCGCTACCACGAGGCCCACCCTGCGGCGCACGCCCAGGGCGAGCGCGCGCAATTGCGCCACGTGCTCTTTGCCGTGACGCCCGGTGTGGATGTGAAACAGCTGCGCCTGCGCGCCGAGGCGCTGTTGATCAACCTGCGCTGCGCCGATGATGGGGGTGCGAAGTTTGCCGAGGCTGCGGCCCAGTGGTCCAACTGCCCCAGCGGCCAGCAAGGCGGTGACCTGGGCTGGCTCACCCGCGCCGACTGCGCGCCAGAGTTCGCCCGCGAGGTGTTTGGCAGCGCCGAGATCGGCGTGCTGGCCCGCCTGGTACACAGCCGCTTTGGCCTGCATGTGGTGGAGGTGGTGGCACGTGAGGCCGGGCCACAGCCCGCGTTCGAGGACGTGCGCCAGGCCATCGCGCTCACCCTGCGCCAGCAGGCCTGGGTGAATGCGCTGCGCCAGTACCTGCAGCTGCTGGCCGGTGCTGCGGTGGTCGAAGGGGTGGTGCTGGACGCGGCCGAATCGCCGCTGGTGCAGTAGCGGCATGTTGTCTTGCGGGTCACATCACCATGCCTGACGAACTGCTGGATCGCCTGCGCCGTTTTCACGACGACGCCTTCCCCCAGTACCGCGAGCAGTTCCAGACGCTGGTGGATGAGGGGCAGCACCCCACGACCTTGTTCATCGGCTGCTCCGACTCCCGCCTGGTGCCCTACCTGCTGACCGGTGCGGGGCCGGGCGAGCTGTTTCTGGTGCGCAATGTGGGGGCCTTTGTTCCACCCTACGACGGATCGCACGGCCACCATGGCACCACGGCGGCCATCGAGTTTGCCGTGCTCAACCTCCAGGTGCGGCGCATCGTTGTGTGCGGCCACAGCCACTGTGGGGCCATCAAGGCGATGTATGGTGAGGTCTCGCCCGAGGCCCCCAACCTCAACCGCTGGCTGGACCTGGGGCGCGAGGCCCTGTTGCCCATGCAGCCGGGCCCCGAGGTATTGCGTCGCACCGAGCAGCGCGCGGTGGTGCTGCAGCTGGAGCGCCTCATGGAGTACCCCATGGTGCGCAGCCGGGTGCAGTCAGGCCAGATCAGCCTGCACGGTTGGCACTATGTGATCGAGGAGGGCGAGGTCCATGTGTTCGATGTCAGCACTGGTGGTTTTGTGCCTGCATCGCGTGCGGACAACAGCGGCACGGGCCCCTACCAGCCCTACGTGGAGCATGATGGGCAGGTGCTGGTGGACGAGTGAGCGGCCACCGACTTGCCATGGCGCTGCATTCGGAGTGGAATGAGCGCTCCTTGACGGAACGCAACCCCGTTTCAGCCTGAAACCCAAATCATCGGCCCCCATGAAACGCGAACCTCAGCCCCCCCTCAGCACCGCATCTGCCCTGCAGCCCATCAGCCTGGATGTGCTGCGGGAGAAATACCTCAAACCCGGCGAAACCACGGCCGACGAGCTGTACCAGCGCGTGGCGCGGGCCCTGGCCTCGGTCGAAAAGCCGGAGCTGCGCGAAAAGTACGAAGCCCTGTTCCTGGCCAACCTCAAGGTCGGCGCCATCGGCGCGGGCCGCATCATGAGCGCGGCAGGCACCGACATCCAGGCCACGCTGATCAACTGCTTTGTGCAGCCCGTGGGCGACTGCATCCAGGGCGTGGACGATGAAGGCGTTCCGGGCATCTACGAAGCGCTGCGCGAAGCGGCTGAGACCATGCGGCGCGGTGGCGGCGTGGGCTACGACTTCTCGCGCATCCGCCCCAAGGGCGCGCATGTCAAGGGCACGGCCTCCATGGCCTCGGGGCCCTGCAGCTACATGAACGTGTTCGACCAGTCCTGCTCCACCGTGGAGAGCGCGGGCGCACGCCGGGGCGCGCAGATGGGCGTGCTGCGCATCGATCACCCCGATGTGCAGGAATTCATCACCGCCAAGCGCACGCCGGGCCGCTGGAACAACTTCAATGTGTCGGTGGGCGTGTCGGACGCCTTCATCGAGGCGGTGCAGAACGACGCCCCCTGGGAGCTGGTGCACAAGGCGGTGCCCGGTGCGGCGCTGCTGGCACAGGGCGCCCACCAGCGCGCTGACGGCCAGTGGGTCTATGCCACCGTGCTCGCGCGCGAGCTGTGGGACACGATCATGAAGTCGGCCTACGACTTCGCCGAACCGGGCATCCTGTTCCTGGGCCGCATCAACGAAGACAACAACCTGCATTACTGCGAGGACATTGCGGCGACCAACCCCTGCGGCGAGCAGCCACTCCCGTCCTACGGCTGCTGTGACCTCGGTCCCATCATCCTCACGCGCTTTGTGCGCCACCCCTTCGGGTTCGGCGGCGTGGCGGCGTTCGACTTCGACGCTTTCACCCAGGCCGTGGCGCTGCAGGTGCGGGCACTCGACAACGTGCTGGATGTGACCTTCTGGCCGCTGCCGCAGCAGCGTGACGAGGCCATGGCCAAGCGGCGCATTGGCGTGGGCTTTACCGGCATGGGCAACACGCTGGCCATGCTGTGCCTGCGCTACAACCTGCCCGAGGGGCGCACCATGGCGGCGCGCATTGCCGAATGCATGCGCGATGCAGCCTATGCGGCGTCGGTGGAGCTGGCGCGCGAGAAAGGCGCGTTTCCGAAGTTCGATGCGCGGGGCTATCTTGCGGAAGGCACGTTTGCGAGCCGGTTGCCCGAATCGCTCAAGGCCGCGATCCACCAGCATGGCATCCGCAACAGCCACCTGTTGTCCATCGCGCCCACGGGCACGGTGAGCCTGGCGTTTGCCGACAACGCCTCCAACGGCATCGAGCCACCGTTCTCGTGGATGTACAAGCGCAAGAAGCGCGAGTCCGACGGCAGCACCACCGAATACGCGGTGGAAGACCATGCCTGGCGCCTGTACCGCGAGCTGGGCGGCGATGTGGGCGTGGATGGAGGGGCGCTGCCCGACTACTTTGTCTCGGCGCTGGCCATGTCTGCGCAGGAGCACATTGCGATGATGGAGGCCGTGCAGCCCTTTGTGGACACGGCCATTTCCAAGACCGTGAACATTCCGGCCGACTACCCCTACGAAGACTTCAAGGACCTGTACCTGCAGGCCTGGCGCGCGCGGCTCAAGGGGCTGGCCACTTACCGGCCCAACAGCATCCTGGGCTCGGTGCTCGAAACCCATGCAGAACCCGCACCAGCGCCTGCTGCAGTGGCAGCGCCTGCGCCCGCCGCACCGCCTGTGGACCCGATGCGCACGGTGATCGAAAGCCGTCCGCAGGGCGGGCTCTCGGCCGTGGCCGAAAAGCTCGAATACTGGACGCAGGAAGGCCATAAGACCCTGTACCTCATCGTGTCCTTTCTGCCCGTGCCCACGGGCGTGGGCAACCGCACGGTGGACCGCGCCATCGAGTTCTTCATGCCCGTGGGGCAGAGCGGCGAGTCGCAGCAGTGGATCACCTCCAGCATGCGCATGCTCTCGCTGGCGGCGCGGGGGGGCTTTCTGGAGCGTGCCCTCAGCGACATGCGCAAGGTGGCCTGGGACCGGGGGCCGGTGCGCCTGGGCCAGCACCGCAAGGACGACGGCACGCTGGTGCCCATGTGGCACGACTCTGAAGTGGCGGCCATGGCCTATGCCATCCAGAACATCCTGGCGCGCCGCGTGGCCGACCCGGTGCAGCAGCAACTGCCGCTGGACGAACCCGCACCGCCGCCCGTGGCCGTGCCCCAGGCCATGGCAGGCAAGAAGTGCAGCGAATGTGGCGCCCATGCGGTGATCCGCAAGGACGGCTGCGACTACTGCACGCAGTGTGGCCACCTGGGGAGCTGTGGATGAAGGCCATGGCCCCGCTGCATGCTTCTGGGCGCATGCGGTAAGCATTGGAAGGATTTCCCATGTCAGTCATCCCCTGGCCGTTGAACCCCACGTCCCGTGTGCAGCCTGCTGCGGCGCAGGCCCGTGCTTCTGAAGATGTGGCCGGGCTGGCGGCGGCGCTGATCCAGTCGCGCCAGACCATCCTGCCCAAGCGCCTGGGCGCGCCGGGCCCCAGTGCGGCCGAGCTGGCGCAGATCCTGAGCGCTGCCGCGCACGCCCCCGACCACGGCCAACTGGTGCCCTGGCGCTTTGTGCTGGTGCCCGAGGCGTCGCGCACGCCGCTGGCTGAGGTGTTTGCCCAGGCCCTGCGGGAGCGCGACCCCACCGCCACCCCTGAGCAGGCCGAGCAGGCGCGTGAGAAAGCCTACCGCTCGCCCGTGCTGCTGCTGGCCGTGGTGGATGCCGAACGTGGCGATGCCGACATCGACCTGGCCGAGCGCACCGTGTCGGCCGGTTGTGCGGTGCAGAACATGCTGCTCATGGCCACGGCGCAGGGCTATGGCTCGGCACTCACCAGCGGCAAGGCGCTCAAGGCCGACAGCCTGCGCGCGCTGTTCCAGCTGGCGCCGTCCGAGCAGGCCCTGTGTTTCGTGAGCATCGGCACCGTGCTGTCGCGCAAGGCCGTGCGTGCACGGCCCGCGCCCGGTGCCTATGTGAGCACGCTGGATGCCAGCCGGGGCGTGGTGCCCGGCTTTTGACCTGTTTTTCTGATGACGCAACCTTGTGATGGAAATTGCCAGCTTTGACGACCTGCTACAGGCCGCGCGCCAGCAGCCCGAGCCCCAGCGCCTGCTGTTTGTGTTTGCCGCCGCCGAGCTGCCCGACGACGCAACCCCCGCGCAGCGCGCGCGTTTTGAAGCGGGGCAGGGGGGCGCCCTGGTGCCACTGATGTGTGTGGACAAGACGCCGCAGGAGCTGGCCTCGTTCAGCGCGCTGGTGGAAGAGGCGCAGCAGTTCACCGCCCCAGGCCACGACTGGGCCATGGTGTTTGCGGCGGCGTTGCCCGGCACCTTGAACCAGGCGCCCACCAGTGCCGATGCCGAGGCCCCCTTGCAGCGCATGGTGGATGCGATCAAGGGCGGCGCACACGGTCGCTACATCCCGTTCAATCGCCAGGGCCAGCCTGTGCGGCTGGGCTGACGCCGTGTCCGCCACCCCCTCGGGCCCCACCTCCCGCCACCTGCCGGGCTTTAGCGCCCCGGCCGTGGGTTTCGAGCAGCCTTTCGCCATGCTGGAGGCCTGCCACGAACGCGTTCAGCGCACCCTGGCCCTGCTCGCACGGCTGCGCGCCCATGTGCGCCAGCACGGGGCCGACACCGATGCCCGCCAGGCCGCGCGCGATGTGCTGCGCTACTTCGACATGGCCGCACCGCTGCACCACCAAGACGAAGAACTGCATGTGTTCCCGCTGCTGCGGGCCCAGGCCAGCCCCGAGGTGCAGGCGCTGGTGCAGCGGCTGCAGCAGGACCATCTGGCGATGACGGCCGACTGGGCGGCGGCGCGTGTGCCTTTGTGGGCGCTGGCCGAGTCGGCTGTGGCCCCGTTCACGCCCGGGGACGAGGCGGCACTCGACCGGTTTGCCCAGCGCTACGCAGACCACATCGCAGCGGAAGAGGGCACCGCCTACCCCGCCGCGCAGGCGCTGCTGGCCCCCGCTACGCTGGGGGCCATGGGGCAGGAGATGGCTGCGCGGCGCGGTGCCTGATGTTTGCTATAAAAAATATAGCTATAAGGGTATGTTGGTCGCGCGCAGAGGCGTGTTTTCGCTTGAAGTAGCCGCCTGAAAAGCAGGCGCCACAACGGTTTCTTTCTGGCGATGCCTGCCATGCTGCCTGGGCAGGGCCCGGCAGCGGTGGTGCCAAGGCTGTGGCGCGATACTTGGGAGCATCGGTTGCCGCGCGCGAAGACACCGGCCCCGGCAGGGGGGCTTCTGGATCACAGCGCGGCTTCGCTGCTCACCGTCCGCTTTCCACCCCCAGCCCACCGCCCTGTCCGTATGCGTTTCCCTTTTGTTGCCCGTGTCCTTGCCACGCTGGCCCTGGCCTGGGCGGCAGCCGCTGCCTGCGTCGCGCTCCACACTCCGCTGCCCTGGATGATCGGCCCTCTGCTGGCCACCTCGCTGGTGTCGATCGCTGGCGGGCCCACCGAAAGCTGGGGCCCGCTGCGCAATGCCGGGCAGTGGACCATTGGCGCGGCCCTGGGCCTGTACTTCACGCCCGAGGTGGTGGCGCTGATTGGGGGCCTGTGGTGGGCCATCGTGCTGGGCATTGTGTGGGCGCTGCTCCTGGGCTGGCTGTTTGGCGCCTGGCTGTACCGCGTGCACGCACCGCGCATGCATGGCGTGCCCGCGCCCATGCTGCGCGCCACCAGCTACTTTGCGGGCGCGATTGGGGCAGCGTCCGAGATGACGTTGCTGTCCGAACGCGAAAACGCGCGCACCGACCTGGTGGCGGCGAGCCACAGCCTGCGCCTGCTCATCGTCACGGTGACGATTCCGTTTGCACTGCAGTGGAGCGGCCTGCATGGCCTCGATATCCTGCCGCCCACGCTGCGGGTGGTGAGCTGGCCTGGGCTGGCGTTGCTGGCGCTGATGACCGGCGTGGGGGCTGTGGTGATGGACCGGCTGGGCCGCGCCAACCCCTGGTTCATGGGCGCGATGCTGGTGTCCATGGGGCTCACCATGGCGGGCCTGGGTCTGTCGGCGGTGCCACAGGGGCTGGTGAATGCGGCGCAGCTGGTGATTGGCGTGAGTCTGGGCGTGCGTTTTCGCCGGGAGTTCTTGCACACCGCGCCACGCTGGCTGGCCACGGTGGCCGTGGGCACGCTGGGGCTGATGGGGGTGTGCGCATTGTTCGCTGGGGCGCTGGCCTGGGCCACGGGCCTGCCCTGGGTCACCTTGCTGCTGGGGACTTCACCGGGTGGCATCACCGAAATGGCCATCACGGCCAAGGTGCTCCAGCTGGGGGTGCCGGTGGTCACGGCGTTTCAGGTGTGCCGGTTGATTGCGGTGTTGATGCTGGTGGATCCGTTGTACCGGCGGATCTATCCCAGGGACGAACACCAGGCACTCAAGGTTTGAAAAGAAGAACTGCACGACAAAACTGGCGCGCCCAGGGCCAGGGATGTCTAGCAAGGGCCGCCCCGCAGCGAGGGCATCATCCCCCTGCCCGCGAAGCGCAGCGCAGCGTAGCGAGAGCGGGGGGAAGCCGCGCTGCGCGGCTCAGGGGGGGGCTTAGTGCACCACCACCGGGTTCTGCGCCAGCCCCGCATAGCGGTCCAGCGCGTCTTCCACTTCTTCCTGCGTGGGGGTGTCGCGTTGCCAGGCCAGGATCTGCTCCTGGAACATCTCGGCCCAGGAGCCGTCCAGGTACACCTCCTTGCCCGAGCGCTTGTCCACGATTTCAAAGCCGTGCCGAGCGAGCTGGGGAATGGCGGGGGCGGTGTCGTTGAGCGCCTGGGCGCTCTTTGTCTCCACGGCGTCGGGCAGCATGTGGACCACCACAAAAGATTCAGAGTCGTAGAGCATGTGCATCGTGTTCCCCTGGTTGATTTGAAATTCAGATGACACCAGTCACGCAGAGTTCAAGCCCCGGGGGCGGCTTGCGGGGTATCCCGGCGGTGGGGGGGGTGTCTTGTTGGGCCCTGAGAAGGCCTGCCGACCAGAACACCTGCCGCACCGCATCAACCCTGTTGCGACCAGTATTTCACGAAAACCGCAGTGCGCCGGGCTCGCGGGGCTTTTTTGCCCCGATGGTGTGCGGCCGCAACACTTGGCGCGCGATCCGGTCTGGCGCAGCTCAGGGCGTGCCGCGCTCGCGCAGCAGCAGGTCGGCAAAGTCCCCGTTGGCCTGGGTGAGCTTGATGCGCACGGGCAGGTAGCCCAGTGCCGGGGCCACCCACAGCTCGGCCTTCTGGTCGTAATCCTTGCGGGGCAGGCGCTGCAGCTTGAGGGTCGGGGTGGCGCCCGAGGGCAGGTCCAGCGTCTCGGGGCCTTCGATGGTGAAGGTCCAGCGGTCGGCGCTGCGGGCGCTCACGGTGGTGAGGGTGATCTGGGTGCCGGGCACAAACCGCCCCGGGTCGGCCGCCAGCAGCGCGCCGAGCTGGATGAACACGCTCAGGCGGTCCTGCACGCCGGGGCTGGCCGGGGCCTGCGGGGTGTTGGCGCTGAAGGTGATGCGGCCCTGGGCGTAGTCGAAATGCGCGGCCTGCTCGCTGCGGGATTTGTCCGAAAACTTCTCGGGCAACAGCCCCTGGGCCGTGATGGCGCCCACGCTGCGTTGCGTGCGGGAGCCCACCAGGAAGGCGCTGATCTCCTGCCGCGCCTCGTAGCGGCTGCCATCGTGTTGCCACAGCAGTTCGGCGCGGGCGTTGTAGGCGAACTTTTTGGCCTGCCCGCTCACGTCAAACGCCAGCCGGGTGGGCGGCGGCAGGCGGGCGGGGGGCGGTGCCTGCGAGGAGGCCTGGCCGGTGCCTGCGCCGGGCGGGGTGATGTCCACCCCGGTGGTGGCTTCGGCCGGGGGGGCGGGGGGCGCGGCGGCGGATGCGGGGGCTTCGGGGGCTGCCGCCGCCACTTCGGCGGGGGGCGCAGTTGAATCCGTGGCGTTGGTTGGCGCTGTGTCAGTGCCCACTTCGGTGCCCGTGGCCGCGGCTTCGGCAGGCGGTGGCGGGGCAACAGGCGCTGCGGTGGAGGTGGGCGCGGGTGTGGTGCGGGCCGGTGGTTTTTTGCGCGCGGCAGGCTGTGGTGCCGCAGCCGGGGCGGCCTTGGCAGCCGGTGCTGCGGCCGCTGTGGGCATGGCGGCGGGAGGTGGGGCTGCAATGCTGCGGGTGCTGAACACCTGGCCTGTGGGCTGCGCCGGACTGTCCCAGGCCAGCGGCACACCGGTCAGCACCAGCCAGTGCAGGGCAAGCACCAGGGCGGTGATGGCAACCAGCGCGCGGCGGGGCATGCGGTGTGGTGGCGGCGCGCGGGTCAGGCGCTGCCTGCGCCCAGGTCGCGCGAGAGCTGGCCAGCGGCCGCGCGCAGCGGTGCGTCGATGGCGCCGTTCCACTCGGGGTCGAAGGTGGCAATCGAGCCCAGTGTGGTGATGCCCAGCTCCAGGTGGCCATCCGAGTCGAACACGGGCGCGCAAAAAGCCACGATGCCGGGCAGCAGGGTATCGACCACGCGGGCGGCGCCGCGCTCGCGCACCTCGGCCAGCAGGGTGTTCACTTCGGCCATGGTGGCGGGCAGGTCGGTGCGGCGCATCTTCACGGCGCGGGCCAGTTCTTCTTTCAGCAGCGGCGCCACCACATCGGGCGACATGAAGGCTGCAAAACACCGTCCCGTGGCCGATGACAGCAGCGGCATCACATCGCCCAGGCGCAGGTTGGCAGTGACGGCCTGGGGCGACTCCTCCCAGTGCACGATGGTCGGGCCGTGGTTGCCCCACACGGCCAGTGCCAGCGTGTGGCCGATGCTTTCCATCAACTCCGGCATGCGCTCGCGCGCCAGGCGCACGGCGTCCAGCCGCGCCAGCGACGCCAGGCCCAGCTTGAGCGCCGCCGGGCCCAGGTCGTACCGCGCGGTGCGCGGGTCCTGCGTGACCAGGCCCAGGCGCTGAAAGCTCACCAGATACCGGTGCGCCTTGGCCGCGCTCATGCCGGCCGAGGCGGCCACATCCTTGAGCATCAGCGGCCCGCGCGAGCGTGTCAGCCCCTCCAGCAGGGCAAAACCCACCTCGACCGATTGAATTCCTGCACGTTCTTTGTCCATGTGCACTAAAATTTGCGAGTTTTGTTTAGTTAAATCAATTTACCCAAGCGTAATTTTCGCTAGCGGTGCCCATCAACCCTTCTGAGACAAAGGTCCTGCCACCATGAAACTCGCTACCTACAAAGACGGCTCGCGCGACGGCCAACTGGTTGTCGTCTCCCGCGACCTGGGCACAGCCCATTATGCGACCGGCATTGCCAGCAAGCTCCAGCAGGTGCTGGACGACTGGGGCTTCCTCTCGCCCCAGCTGCAGGACCTGTACGACCAGCTCAACAGCGGCCGCGCGCGCCACGCGTTCCCGTTCGACCCTGCCCAGTGCATGGCCCCGCTGCCTCGCGCCTACCAGTGGGCCGACGGCTCGGCCTACATCAACCACGTTGAACTGGTGCGAAAAGCGCGCAACTCCGAAGTGCCGGAGAGTTTCTACACCGACCCGCTGATGTACCAGGGTGGCAGCGACGACTTTATCGGCCCCTGCGACGAGGTGGTGGTGCCCAGCGAAGCCATGGGCATCGACTTCGAGGCCGAGATCGCCGTCATCACGGGCGACGTGAAGATGGGCACCAACGCCGACCAGGCGCTGGACGGCATCCGCCTGGTGATGATTGCCAACGACGTGAGCCTGCGCAACCTGATCCCGGCCGAGCTGGCCAAGGGCTTCGGTTTCTTCCAATCCAAGCCCGCCACCGCCTTCGGCCCCGTGGCCGTGACGCTGGACGAGCTGGGCGACGCCTGGGACCACGGCCGCGTCAACCTGACCGTGCAGTCCACCTGGAACGGCCGCAAGGTCGGCATGTGCGACGCCGGCCCTGAAATGACCTTCCACTTCGGCCAGCTGATCGCCCACGTGGCCAAGACGCGCAACCTGCGCGCGGGCTCCATCATCGGCAGCGGCACCGTGAGCAACAAGGGCATCACCGACGCCAATGGCCGCACCGAATGGCCCAAGGGCTACAGCTGCATCGCCGAAAAGCGCTGCATCGAGACCATCCAGGACGGCAAGCCCAGCACCGAATTCATGAAGTTCGGCGACACCATCCGCATCGAGATCAAGGGCAAGGACGGCGCCAGCATCTTCGGTGCCATCGACCAGACGATTGCCGCCCCGGCCGCCTGAGCACCCGGTCGGCAGAAAATTTGAACAAAAAAGGCTGTTTGCGCGCTATGGATAAGCGCAAGCAGCTATCAAATCAGTAGTATCAAGGAGACAGCCCCATGCAACGCCGCACCCTCTTGTCCGCCCTGGCCGCCGCAGGCGCCACCACCGCCGCGCCCTGGGCCGCCGCCCAGTCCGCCTGGCCCGACCAGCCCCTGCGCTGGGTGGTGCCGTACCCCGCCGGTGGCGGCACCGACGTGCTGGCCCGCACCGTGGCCGAGGCCATGCGCCAGACGCTGGGCCAGCAGATCGTGGTGGACAACCGCCCCGGCGCCTCCACCAACATCGGCGGCCAGGCCGTGGCCACGGCCAAGCCCGACGGCAACACCTTCATGTCGGCCGACAACGCCATCCTGGCCTACAACGAACACCTGTTCACCAAGCTGCCGTTCAACCCCGAAAAGGACTTCACCTACGTGGGCGGCATCAGCCGCTTCCCGCTGGCGCTGGTCGTGCACCCGTCGTTCGAAGCCAAGACGGTGAAGGAGTTTCTGGACTACGCGCGTGCCAATCCCGGCAAGCTCAACTACGCCTCGCCCGGCAACGGCTCGCCACACCACCTGGCGATGGAGATGTTCAAGAACCGCACCAAGACCTTCCTCACCCACATCCCCTACCGCGGCGCCGCGCCCGCGCTGCAGGACGTGATGGGTGGCCAGGTGCCCTGCATGTTCCTGGACCTGGCCGCAGGCCTGCCCGTGATCACCTCGGGCAAGGTCCGCGCGCTGGCCATTGGCTCGGCCAAGCGCGTGGCCGCGCTGCCGGACGTGCCCACGCTGGCCGAAGCCGGTGTGCCCAACACCGAGGTGTTCGCGTTCCAGGGCATCCTGGCGCCCGCCGGTCTGCCTGCCGCCATCACCACGCGTTTGAACACTGACCTGAACAAGGCCCTGCTGAACCCCGCCGTGGTCAAGCGCATGAACGACTTTGGCATGGAAGCACTGCCCGGCACGCCCGAGCAGTTCCGCGCCATGGCGCGCGCCGAGTCCAAGCGCTGGGGCGAGATCATCAAGGCGGCAGGCGTGAAACTCGACTGACCCCCCTGAGCGGCTGCGCCGCTTCCCCCAGGGGGACGCACCCGGTGGCCTGGCAAAGCCAGTTCCACGGGTGCACTCGCTTGGCGACGCGCTCTCTGCGGAGGGTGCAGCGGTGTTTCTTACTCCGGCAGGTGGCACACCGCCTCGATGTTGTTGCCCTCGGGGTCGATGACAAACGCGCCGTAATAGTGGGGGTGGTAGTCGGGCCGCAGGCCCGGGGCTCCGTTGTCTTTGCCCCCGGCTTCCATGGCGGCGCGGTAGAAGGCATCGACCTGGGCCCGCGTGGTGGCGCGCCACGCCAGGTGGCAGCCCGTGGTCGCGGGCGGGCCGCCGTAGGGCGAGGGGCCATCGATGAACCACACATCGGCCTTCTTGCCGTCGGGCTCGGACGGCGCCGGGTAGGCAAAGCCCAGCATGTTCGAACCGTAGTTGCCTTCAAAACACAGGCTGTAGCCCAAAGGCGCGAGGGCAGCGGTGTAGAACGCCTTGGTGCGGGCGATGTCGGTGACGCGGAAGGTCATGTGGTCCAGCATGGGAGGGGCTCCTGGTGTTGTTGTGTGCGGTTTTATACCTGAGATACTGGCATTAAACACAGTATTTTTCATCTGGATACAGAACCCACCGCAGCCTCAAAGGCCGCCCTGCCCATGCCTCGGACTCAGCGGACCGGCGCTCTTCAGTTCCACCCCTCCAGCACCAGCTTGCCCCGCGCCTTGCCGCTCTCGATCAGCGCATGCGCGCGCTTCAGATTCTCGGCATTGATGGTGCCAAAGCGCTGGTCCAGCGTCGTGCGAATCAGCCCCGCATCCACCAGCTGCGCCACCTCGGTCAGCAGCCGGTGCTGGCCGATCATGTCGGCGGTGCCGAACAGCGCGCGGGTGAACATCAGCTCCCAGTGCACCGACACCGACTTGCGCTTGAATTTCGTCACGTCGAGCGACACCGGGTCGTCGATCAGCGCGAACTGGCCCTGGGGCGCGATGGCCTCGACGATCTGGTCAAAGTGCGCATCGGTCTGCGTGAGGCTCACGATGATGTCCACCGTGGGGTGGCCGATGCGCGCCAGCTCTTGCGTGAGCGGCTGGCTGTGGTCGATGACGTGGTGGGCGCCCAGCTCGCGCACCCACTGCTGCGTTTCGGGGCGCGATGCGGTGCCGATGATCGTGAGGCTGGTGAGCCGCGCTGCCAATTGCGTGAGGATGGAGCCCACGCCGCCGCCCGCGCCGATGATGAGCAGGGTCTTGTTCGTGGGCTGCTTGCCGGGCGCCACGCGCAGGCGGTCAAACAGCAGCTCCCACGCGGTGATGGTGGTCAGCGGCAGCGCGGCGGCTTCGGCAAAGTCCAGCGACTTCGGTGCGTGGCCCACGATGCGCTCGTCCACCAGGTGCAGTTCGCTGTTGGTGCCGGGGCGGGCGATGGAGCCTGCGTACCAGACGCGGTCGCCGGGCTGGAACAGCGTGACATCCGGCCCCACGGCGCGCACGATGCCGCTGGCGTCCCAGCCCAGCACCTTGTAGTCGGGGCCGTCGCCACTGCGCGAGCTGCTTTTGCGCACCTTGGTGTCCACAGGGTTCACCGAGACGGCGTGCACTTCCACCAGCAGGTCGCGGCCGGTGGCCACGGGGTCGGGTTGGGTGATGTCGAGCAGCGATTCGGGGTGCTCGATGGGGTGGGCGGTTTGGTAGCCAACGGCTTTCATGGAGAGATCCTGGGGTCAAACAAAGGGTGCCTAGATCATGGGTTTTGCCGGTTTGTTTTTAAATGGGCTGATGATTGAATCCATCTTCAATCATTGTTTGAAAATAAACCCCTGCGCACCCAAGGCACCCCATGAAAAGCCTGCAAGACCTCGACATCTTTGTGCGCACCGTGGACAGCGGCAGCCTCTCGGCCACGGCCCGCGCGCTGGACCTCACCCCCGCTGCCGCGAGTGCCGCGCTCAAGCGGCTGGAGGCCGAGCTGGGCGTGGCGCTGTTCGTGCGCTCCACGCGCAGCCTGCGGCTCACGCAGGAGGGCGCGCTGTTTCTGGAGCATTGCCGCCCCGCGCTGGCTGCGCTGCAG
This sequence comes from Acidovorax kalamii, assembly GCF_002245625.1. Classification (GTDB taxonomy): domain Bacteria; phylum Pseudomonadota; class Gammaproteobacteria; order Burkholderiales; family Burkholderiaceae_C; genus Acidovorax; species Acidovorax kalamii. Next base: position 394,787 of record NZ_NOIG01000006.1, on the reverse strand, counting down.
CAGGTGCAAGGCCAGCTGGCGGGTGGGCGCGCCGGAGGCTTTCGCGGCACGCTGCAGCTGGCCGCGCCGTCGGACCTGGGGCGCAATGTGCTGCTGCCCTGGCTCGATGCCTTCCAGACCGAGCACCCGGGCATCGACATCCGCCTGCAGCTGGCCGACCGCGTGGCCAACGTCTACAGCGAGCCGGTGGATGCCGCCTTCCGCTACGGCAAGCCGCAGGATTCGAGCCTGGTCGCACTGCCGCTGGCCGCCGACCACCGGCGTGTGCTCTGCGCCGCGCCCGCCTACCTGGCAGCGCACGGCATGCCCGAAACGCCCCACGCACTGGCCGCGCACGAGGGCCTGTGCTTCATGCTGGGCGAGGACGTGCACGACCGCTGGCGCTTCTGGGACGCTTCCGGCCAGGAGGTGGTGGTGCGTGCGCGCAGCCGCAACGTGGCCAACGATGGCGATGTGGTGCGCCGCTGGGCGGTGCTGGGCCGGGGCATTGCCTACAAGTCGTACTTTGATGTGGCCGACGACCTGGCCGCCGGGCGGCTGGTGCCGCTGTGCCCCGGCTGGACCACTGAGGCCGTGCCGCTCTTTCTGGTGGCGCCCAGCCGCCGCCAGTTCACACCGCTGGTCCATGTGCTGCGCGACTTCGTGGCCGGGCGCCTGCAGGCGCTCATGGAGCGGGCGCCACGCTGAGCGCTAGCAGCAACCGCATGCGCTGCGCCGACCTGCCGCACGAGGCTCTGCCAGCAGCAGGGCTATCGCACACGCGACCGGCGCCGCCCACCCGTGCGCCGCACAATCGCGCCCTTGCTGCCGCCACCCTGCGCGGCGCACCCTCTGCGCAGCCAAGTGCCCGGTGCTGCGGCAACGCCTTTGACGGAGAAAGACGATCATGCTGAATTTCGACTTCCACAACCCCACCCACATCGCCTTCGGCCAGGGGCGCATTGCCGACCTGGCCAAGCTGGTGCCCGCTGCCGCCAAGGTGCTGATCCTCGTGGGCGGTGCCAGCGCCGAAAAGACCGGCACGCTGGCCGAGGTGCGCGCCGCGCTGGGCGAGCGCCAGCACGCCACCTTCAGTGGCATCGAGCCCAACCCGAGCTACGAAACCTCCATGAAGGCCGTGGCGCAGATCCGCGAAGGCGGGTTTGACTTTCTGCTGGCCGTGGGCGGCGGCTCGGTGATCGACGCCACCAAGTTCATCGCCGCCGCCGTGCGCTTCGAGGGCGGTGACCCGTGGGCCATCCTCGAAAAGCACGGCCGCAACGTCAAGGGCGCCATGCCATTTGGTTCCGTGCTCACGCTGCCCGCCACGGGCTCGGAGATGAACAACGGTGGCGTCATCACCCACCGTGCCAAGGGTGCCAAGCTGTCGTTTGGCAGTGTGCACACCTACCCGGTGTTCTCGGTGCTCGACCCCACCAAGACCTACACCCTGCCGCCCCAGCAGCTGGCCAACGGCGTGGTCGATGCGTTTGTGCACACGGTGGAGCAGTACCTCACCTACCCCGTCAACGCACCCGTGCAGGACCGCTTTGCCGAAGGCATCCTGCAGACGCTGATCGAGATCGGCCCGCGCCTGCTGACCGCCCCTGAGCCCGTGTACGACGACCGTGCCAACCTCATGTGGGCCGCCACCATGGCGCTCAACGGCCTGATCGGCGCGGGCGTGCCGCAGGACTGGGCCACCCACATGATCGGCCACGAGCTGACGGCCCTGCACGGCATCGACCATGCGCGCACCCTGGCCATCGTGCTGCCTGCGCTGCTCAACGAACGCCGGGTGGCCAAGCGCGCCAAGCTGCTCCAGTACGGTGAGCGCGTGTGGGGCATCACCACCGGCACGGACGACGAGCGCATCACCGCCGCCATCGAGCGTACGCGCGACTTCTTCGAGGCCATGGGCATCGCTACGCGCCTGTCGGGCTACGGCCTGGGCGCTGACACCGTGGGCGCCGTGGTGGCGCAGCTGGAAGCGCATGGCATGGTGACCCTGGGCGAACAGCGCGAGATCACCCCGGCTGTGAGCCGCCGCATCCTCGAAGCCGCGCTGTAAGCCGTCGGGCAGGGGGGCGGGCATCCGCTCCCGCCTTTCGTTCTGCATTTCGCGCCGCGCAGCAGCGTTTCGTCGCAGGGCACTGGAGCCCGCTGCGGGCGCTGCCTACAGTGCCGTCAAGCCGCCACCCCGGGCGGCCATTGACGAAAGGCGCACTGTGACCCTCATTCTCTTCCTGGCCCTCCGCTCCGCATGGCGGTTGGCCTGTGCTCCGCTGCTGGCTGCGTTTGTCGCGTTGCTGGCCTGGGCTGCCCCCGCATCGGCGCAATACGCCGGGCTGCGCACCCTGGTGGTTCCGGGTGCTGAGCCTGTGACCGTGGCCCTCTACTACCCGACTCCCGCCGTGGCGCGCACCCAGCCCATGGGCCCCTGGCGGCCCATGGTCACACCGGGCGCGCCGGTGGCCGCCGCGCCCCTCAAGGGCCTGGTCCTCATCTCGCACGGTACGGGCGGCCATGAGCTGGGCCACCACAACCTGGCCACGCGCCTGGCGGCCGATGGCTATCTGGTGGCCGCGCCGCGCCACCCCGGTGACAACTGGGAAGACCGGTCGATGATCACCTCGGGCCGCTACTTCAGCGAACGCCCGCGCCAGGTGAGCCGCGTGCTGGACGCATTGCTGGCCCACCCCGAATGGGGCCCCCGCATTCCGGCCGGGCGCATCGGCGCCGTGGGGCACTCGGCCGGCGGCTACACCGTGCTGGCCCTGGCCGGTGCACAGGCCGAACCCGCCCGCGCCGTACAGCATTGCCGCAGTGTGGCGGACGATCCGGGCTTTTGCAGCCTGGGCAAACTCACGCCGGCCCCGGGCGCCAGCCGCCCTGTGGCCCCGGCTGCTGCACCGGCGGGCGCGCAAGATGGCTCGCTGGTCTCGGTGGCCGACCCCCGCATCCGCGCCGTGGTGGCCCTCGCGCCCATGGCGGTGGTGTTGACGCCCCAGAGCCTGGCCGCCATCGCCGTGCCGGTGAAGGTGGTCATGGCCGAGCGCGACGTGGTGCTGCAGGGCCAATACCACGGCCAGCATGTGGCGGCCCATGTGCCCGGGGTGGATGCGAGCACCGTGCCCAGCGCCGGGCACTTTGCCTTCATGGCCCAGGCCGCCTGGCCCCTGCCATCGGACGCAGGCGACGCCGCCGCCAACCCCGAGGGTTTTGACCGGGTGGCCTACCACGCCACGCTGGAGAACCAGGTGGCGGAGTTTCTGGGGCGGCAGTGGCGGTGAGTGCGGCGGATTATGAGAAAAACGGCCGCCTGCGCGCAATGGATATGCCTCGTTTGCTATTAAAATAGTAGCAAATTAAGGGCTGCTACAGCCGCTCAGGCAGGGAGCGCCACCTCGGTGGGGCACGCCTCCACCTGCACCAGACAGTCATAAAACGTCGGCGCGCGACCCAGGTCGGTCAGGGCCTGGCTGGTCACCTCGTTCACGTTGGTGCCTTCCAGCCCCATCTTGCGCCACCAGATGCCCAGGCCGTTGACCACGCCCGGCCGCGCACGGCGCGACACGGTGGCGTGGCACAGGTAGCTGCCCCGGTCATTGAACACGCGCACCACGGCGTCGTTGGCGATGCCGCGCGCTTCGGCGTCGTCGGGGTGGATCTCCAGCACCGGGCGGCCTTCGATGTTGCGCAGGCTCGTCACGTTCACGAAGGTGGAGTTCAGGAAGTTGCGCGCAGGCGGCGAGATCATGGCCAGGGGGTAGCGCGCATCCGTGCCCTGCAGTTCGTAGTTGGGCAGGTGGTCGGGCAGGCCATCCAGGCCCTGCGCGGCCAGGCGGGCGCTGTAGAACTCGCATTTGCCCGACGGCGTGGGGAAGTGGCCCTCGGCAAACGGGGCATCGGGGATGGCCAGCGTGGCAAAACCCTGGGTTTCGAGCAAGGCGTAGTCCACTGCGTCGCCAAACGCCTGGCGGCACAGGGCTTCGTCGCTGTCGGCAAAACCCGGCTCGGTGAAGCCCATGTGCGCCGCCAGGTCGCGGAAGATCTGCGCATTGCTGCGCGCCTGGCCCTGCGGTGCAATCGCGGGGCGGTTGAGCACCACGTCGGTGTGGCCGTAGCTCAGGTGCACGTCCCAGTGTTCGAGTTGTGTGGTGGCGGGCAGGATGTAGTCGGCGTAGTCGGCCGTGTCGGTGCGGAAGTGCTCCAGCACCACGGTGAACAGGTCCTCGCGCGCGAAGCCCTGCACCACCTTGCCCGACTCCGGCGCCACGGCCACGGGGTTGCTGTTGTAGACCACGATGGCCTCCACCTTCGGGCCGAAGGCTGGCGAGGCCGCGCGCAGCAGGTCGTCGCCAATGGTGGACATGTTGATGGTGCGCGGAGTCTTCGCAGGCATCAGCTCGGGCATCTGCAGCACGCCGCGCTGCGCCGGAAACTGGCCCGAGCTGGACAGCAACACACCCCCCGCGCGGTGGCGCCATGCGCCCGTGAGCGCGGGCAGGCAGGCCACGGCGCGCACCGCATTGCCGCCGCCGCGCACGCGCTGCATGCCGTAGTTCAGGCGGATGGCGGCGGGCTTCGTGGTGCCGTAGTCCTGGGCGAGCTGGCGGATCTGCTCCACGGGCACGCCGCAAATTTCGGCCGCGCGCTCGGGCGGCCATTGCAGGGCGCGTTCGCGCAACTGCGCCCAGCCCAGCGTGTGACGGGCGATGTAGTCGTGGTCCAGCCAGTCGTGGGCGATCAGTTCATGCATCAGTGCCAGCGCCAGCGCGGCATCGGTGCCGGGGCGCAGGGCAATGTGCTCGTGGCACTTGTCGGCCGTCTCGCTTTTGCGGGGGTCGATGCACACCAGCTTGGCGCCATTGCGCTTGGCCTGCTGGGCGTAGCGCCAGAAGTGCAGGTTGCTGCCGATGGAGTTGCTGCCCCAGATGAGGATGAGCTGCGACTCGGCAAAAAACTCCACCTTCATGCCCACCTTGCCGCCCAGGGTCTGGATCAGCGCCTCGGCCCCGGCCGATGCGCAGATGGTGCGGTCCAGCTGCGAGGCGCCGAGCTTGTGGAAGAAGCGCCGGTCCATGCTCTCGCCCTGCACCATGCCCATGGTGCCCGCGTAGCTGTAGGGCAGGATGGCCTCGGGTGCGTGCGCGGCGATGGCCTGCAGGCGCTGGGTGATGTCGCTCAAGGCTTCGTCCCAGCTCACTGGGGTGAACTGGCCGCTGCCCTTGGGGCCGCTGCGCTTGAGCGGGGTGAGCACACGCTCGGGGTGGTAGCTGCGCTCGGTGTACTTGCTCACCTTGGCGCACAGCGCGCCGTCGGTGTGGCGGTGCTCGGGATTGCCCTGCACGCGGGTGGCCACGCCGTGCTCGTCCACCGTGGTGAGCAGCGCGCAGGTGTCGGGGCAGTCGTGCGGGCAGGCGCCGCGCACCTGAATCGGTGTGGTTTGCATGGGATTGGCGGCAGAAGGCGTGGACATATGCAGGCTGGTCGTTAAACTGCCATCGGGGTTGGAACCGGCGTGCATACCCTTGCGGCTGGGCCAAAGAGGCTGCTTACCGGCAGCGCAGAGGGATCGCCCTCGATTCATAGCAGAGAGAGCAGGATTTCACCATGAAGCAAATGGCACTGGGGCGCAGGCAGTTTTCCGTGGGTCTGGGGGCGGCTGCGCTGGGGGGCTTCCATCTGGCCCGGGCGCAGAGCGAGGGCCGTATCGTGCTGGGCCAGTCCGCGGCCTTCACCGGCCCGGCCGCCCAGCTGGGCGTGCAGTTCAACCAGGGCGCCAAGCTGTTTTTTGACCAGCTCAACGCCCAGGGCGGCGTGGGCAAACGCATGGTCGAAATCCGCACGCTGGACGATGGCTACGAGCCCGACCGCTGCGCCGAGAACACCAAGAAACTGATTGCCGACGAAGTGTTTGCGCTGTTTGGCTACATCGGCACCCCCACCAGCCTGGCGGCCATGCCGCTGTTCAATCAGGCCAAGGTGCCGTTCTTCGGTCCGTTCACGGGCGCCGAGGCACTGCGCCAGCCGTTCAACCGGCTCATCTTCCATGTGCGCGCCTCGTACTATGACGAAACCGCACTCATCGTGCGCCAGCTCACCAACCTGGGGCTCAAGAAGATTGCGGTGTTCTACCAGAACGACGCCTACGGCAAGGCCGGGCTGGACGGGGTGACCCGGGCCCTCACCGAACTCAAGCTCACCCCCGTGGCCACGGCCACGGTGGAGCGCAACTCGGTGGACGTGAAGGCGGCCGTGGACAAGCTGGTGCCCGCCATGCCCGACGCCATCGTGCAGATCACGGCCTATGCCTCGGCCGCCGCGTTTGTGCGGGCGGCACGCAAGGCGGGGTTTGGCGGCACGTTCTACAACGTGTCGTTTGTGGGCACGCAGGCGCTGGCCGATGAGCTGGGCAAGGACGGTGCCGGTGTGGTGGTGTCGCAGGTCGTGCCCTCGCCCTACCAGCCGTCGCGCCAGATCACGCGCGAGTTTCTGGAGGCCATCAAGAAGGGCGGCGACAAGGTGCAGGCCAACTACTCCAGCATGGAGGGCTATCTGGCCGCGCGCGTTTTCACCGAGGGTCTGCGCCAGGCCCAGGCCAGCGGCAAGATCACGCGCGAGAGCTTCATCACCGGCACCGAGTCCATCGGCAGTCAGGTGATCTCGGGCTTTCCGGTGTCGTTCAGCGCCACCAGCCATGCGGCGTCGAAGTTTGTGGAAATGTCGATGCTGACCGGGGACGGCCGGGTGAGAACCTGATCTCCCCCTGAGCCGCTTCGCGTCTTCCCCCAGAGGGGGACGCCACTGGTGGCCTGGCAAAGCCAGTTCCACAGTGGCACTGGTCTCGGCCGCGCCCCGAGCGATCCTCGCGCGCCTTGCGTTGCCCTGACCCGCTTGCCGCGCGTCAGCCGAACGACTTGGTGCGCGCCAGCCCCTGCATGAACGCCTCGCAGCGCGCCAGCTGCTCCAGGCTCACATACTCATCCGGCTGGTGGGCCTGCTGGATGCTGCCGGGACCACACACCACGGTGGAGATGCCCGCGTTCTTGAACAGGCCTGCCTCGGTGCCAAAGGCCACCAGCGTGGTGCTCTTTTCACCCGACAGTTCTTGCGCGAGCCGCGTCACCGGGTCGTCCTTGCTGCCCAGAAAGCTCGGGATTTCGCAAATCGTCTCGAACTCGAAGCCGGCGGCAGGCGCCACCTTCTTCATCGCAGGCTCCAGCGACTTGGCGTAGGCCACCACGTCGGACTGCATCTGCGCCGCATTGGCCGTGGGCAGGTCGCGGAATTCGTAGCGGAACTCGGCGTCGCGCGGCACCACGTTGTCGGCAATGCCGCCGTGGAACTGGCCCACGCTGCTGGTCGAGAACGGCACGTCAAAACCCTCGAAGCGGGGTTCGTTCTTTTCAAAGTCTTCTGCCATGTCGCGCACCCGACCCACCACGCGGGCAGCCATCTCGATGGCGTTGACCGAATGCGGCGTGAGGGACGAATGCGCTTCCTTGCCGCGCACGCAGCATTTGTAGCGGTACACGCCCTTGTGTGCGATGGCGGGGACCATGCTGGTGGGCTCGCCCACGATGCAGGCCAGGGGCTGGATATTCGCGTCGCGCAGGTCGGCGATGAGCTCCTTCACGCCAAAGCAGCCAATCTCTTCCTCGTAGCTGAAGGCCAGATGCACTGCAAAGGGTGCGTCGCTGTTCAGAAACTGCTCGGCGTGCGACACGGCAATGCCGATGAAGGCCTTCATGTCGGCACTGCCGCGCCCGTACAGGTTGCCGTCTTTCACCAGCGCGCTCAGCGGGTCCATGCTCCAGTCCTGCCCGTCCCACGGCACCGTGTCGGTGTGGCCCGAGAGGATGATGCCCGCCGGTTTGCCCTCGCCCAGCGTGGCGAACAGGTTGGCCTTGGTCTTGTCTTCGTTGAAGGTGAGGCGGCTTTTTACGCCCAGCCTGGCGAGGTGGTCGCGGATGAAATGGATCAGCTCCATGTTGGAGTGGTGGCTGACGGTGTTCATGCGCACCAGGGTTTGCGCAAGTTCGAGGGCGTGCGGGGAGAGTGTCATGTTGCAGTGCAAATAAACCCGGAGTGGCGCTAGGGGCGGCCAGCGGGCTAGACTGTGAGATCGTAAGGACACATATCATGAACGTTATTGACTCCATCGTCACCCAGGCGGCCAGTATTGCAGCGGTGCGCCGGGACATTCACGCCCACCCCGAGCTGTGCTTTGAAGAGGTGCGCACCGCCGACGTGGTAGCGCAAAAGCTCACCGAGTGGGGCATTCCCATCCATCGCGGCATGGGCACCACGGGGGTGGTGGGCATCGTGAAGGGGCGCGATGGGGGCGCCAACGGCCGGGCCATCGGCCTGCGCGCCGACATGGACGCGCTGCCCATGCAGGAGTTCAACACCTTTGCCCACGCCAGCAAACACCAGGGCAAGATGCACGCCTGCGGCCATGACGGCCATGTGGCCATGCTGCTGGCCGCAGCGCAGCACTTTGCCAAGCACCGCAACTTCGACGGCACCGTGTACCTGATCTTCCAGCCCGCCGAAGAAGGTGGTGGTGGTGCACGCGAGATGATCAAGGATGGCCTGTTCGAGCAATTCCCCATGGAGGCCGTGTACGGCATGCACAACTGGCCCGGCATGCCCGTGGGCCAGTTCGCCGTGAGCCCCGGCCCGGTGATGGCGTCGAGCAACGAGTTCAAGATCACCATCCGGGGCAAGGGCAGCCATGCCGCGCTGCCGCACAACGGCATCGACCCGGTGCCGATTGCCTGCCAGATGGTGCAGGCCTTCCAGACCATCATCAGCCGCAACAAGAAGCCGGTGGATGCGGGCGTGATCTCGGTCACCATGATCCACGCGGGAGAGGCCACCAACGTGGTGCCCGACAGCTGCGAGCTGCAGGGCACGGTGCGCACCTTCACGCTGGAGGTGCTGGACCTGATCGAAAAGCGCATGCAGCAGATTGCCGAGCACACCTGCGCTGCGCATGACGCCGTGTGCGAATTCGAGTTTGTGCGCAACTACCCGCCCACCGTCAATTCGGCCCCCGAGGCCGAGTTTGCGCGCGCGGTCATGGCCAGCATCGTGGGCGAATCCAACGTGCTGGTGCAGGAGCCCACCATGGGTGCAGAAGACTTCGCCTTCATGCTGCAGGCCAAGCCCGGTGCCTACTGCTTCATCGCCAACGGCGACGGTGCCCACCGCGAGATGGGCCATGGCGGCGGCCCCTGCACGCTGCACAACCCCAGCTACGACTTCAACGACGACCTGATCCCGCTGGGCGCGACCTACTGGGTCAAGCTGGCCGAGGCCTGGCTGGCCCAGCCCGCCAAGGCGGCCTGATACCCGCCGATATCCGGCGATCCCGCTCGACCTGGGCGCACGTTGCGCGCGTGCCCGGGTTCTTCTTGTCTTTCCCCACTGACTCCTGAAAGCCCCGTCCATGATCGGAATCGTTGAAGCCTTCTCGCCCAGCTACGCCGAGGCGCGCACAAAGTTTCTGGAAGCCGCAGCCGCTGCTGGCCTGCCCATCGAATCGCACGCCCACCCGCTCAAGGGCCGGGACGGAGAAGACCTGGCGATGGACGTGGTGCGCGACGGCCCGGCGGATGCGAAAAAGCTGCTCGTCGTGAGCAGCGCCTGCCATGGCGCCGAAGGCTACTGTGGCAGCGGCGTGCAGGTGTTTGCACTGCACGACCAGGAGTGGCGCGACAAGGCGCATGCGGCGGGCGTGGCCACGCTCTACATCCATGCGCTCAACCCCTATGGCTTCTCGCATGTGCGCCGCTTCACGCACGAGAACGTGGACCTGAACCGCAACTTCCAGGACTTCAGCCAACCCCTGCCCGTGAACACCGCCTACCGCGAGGTGCAGCCCCTGCTGCTGCCCGAGCAGTGGCCGCCCGGCCCTGACAACCTGGCCGCTGTGCAGCAGTACATCGACACCAAAGGCGAGGCCGCCTGGCAGGCCGCCATCTCGCAGGGGCAGCACGAGTTTCCGCAAGGCATCTTCTTTGGCGGTACTGAGCCCACCTGGAGCAACCGCACGCTGCGCCAGGTGCTGCGCCAGCATGGTGCGGCTGCTTCGCAGATCGCCTGGATCGACCTGCACACGGGCCTGGGCCCCAGCGGCCATGGCGAGCGCATCTATGCCGGCAAGGACGACGCCGTGGCCGTGGCCCGTGCGCGCGCCTGGTGGGACGGCGGCGGTGCCACGCCGGTCACCTCGATCTATGACGGCTCGTCCACCTCGGCCTTCCTCACCGGGCTGATGTGGACCTCGATCTACGACGAGTGCCCCCACGCCGAGTACACCGGCATTGCCATGGAGTACGGCACCGTGCCCGTGCTCGACGTGATGAACGCCATCCGCGCCGAGCAATGGCTCAACCTGCACCCCGGCGCGCCCTCTGAGCAGCATGCGCAGATCAAGGCCCAGATGCTCGCCGCCTTCTACACCGACACCGACGTGTGGAAGGGCCAGATCGTGAGCCAGGCGCGGCAGTCGATGTTCCAGGCGGTGGATGGCCTGGCCGGCTGAATGGCTGCGGGATGTACATAAAAATGGCCGTATCCGCGCATCTGTAAAGGGTTTTTTGCTCCTGAAAAGATAGTAATTGTCTCCCGGTGCCCCAGGCAGCCCATGCCGGGGTAGCGGTGGGGTGGTGCCCCGGTCGCGGCTACCATCGCCCAAAAAACCAGGAGACACCATGGCCCTTGCAACCCACGCCCCCTGCGACCGGGCTATCCCCCGGGCGGCCGCCGAACGTGCGGCCCCATGAGCCCGCGCGCAGCCCTGCAGGTGCCGCCTGCCGACCCGCTGCGTGCGCTCAGCCGCAGCCTGCTCAGGCTCTCTGAGCAGGCCCAGCACGTTGCCCCGCAGGACTTGCTGCGCCAGGCCATGCAGACCTTGCAGAGCCTGGTGCCTTTTGATTCCGCCTGGTGGGGCGAGGTGTCGGCGGGCGAGGCTGGCGCAGAGGGGGAAACGCAGGCCGCACCACGCAACTGGCTGCACGGCAGCATCGGCCTGGCCCGGGGCTTTGCCGACGAATGGAATGCCCTGGCGGCCGTGGACGACTTTGCGCTGCAGTCCATGCGCCGACTGGGCCAGGTGATCCGCGAGCGCGACGTGGTGGGCGTGTTGCCCGAGGACCCGCAGGTGGTGGCCTTCTCCGAGCGGCATGGCCTTTACCACTGCATGGCCCTCACGGCCGAGCTGCCGCACAGCGGGCTGCTGTTTTTTGTCTCGGTCTACCGCCCGCAGACACGCACCGAATTCACCGATGCCGAAACCGTGCTGTTCGGCGAGTTTGTGCTGCACCTGCTGCAGCACTGGCATCACCGGCTGCAGCGCCTGCAAAATGATTCGCCCCGGCGCCCCTGGGACAGCTTTGCGCTGGCCCAGCCCACGGGCGAGCTGCTGTTTGCAGGTCTGCGCATCAGCCAGGCCCTGCGTGCAGCCCACCCGGAATGGGCGGGCACCCACCTGCCCCCGGCCGTGGTGCAGGCGCTGCCCGGCGCGCCTTGCAACCTGGTGCTGGGCAGGGCCTGCCGCCTGCGGCTGGAGCCCTGCGGCCCGCTGGTGGCGCTCAGCATCGCATCCCGCCAGCACAAGCAGGCGCTGGCCCCGCGCGAGCTGAGCGTGGCCATGCTCTACGCCCAGGGGCAGTCGCACAAGGACATTGCGGCCACGCTGGGCCTCACGCCCGCCACGGTGCGCACCTACCTGCGCACCGCCTACGCAGCGCTGGGCGTGCGCAACAAGCTGGAGCTGGTGGCGGCGCTGCGCAACGCGTAAGGCGGTGGCCCGCCGCTGCGCGGGCTTGGTAGTTTCCCGCTCCCTCTGCATTTGCAGAGGCTGCAATCGCGCCGCCTTTTCCTATCGTTCGCACCGGAGTCCAGACACCGGTGCGCGCCACACCGCCACCCGGCCAGGACTCCTGAAGAACCGTCATAACAGGAGACCCTCGCATGTTCCCCCATCCTCACTCCCTCTCTGCGGCGCCCCGGCGCCACGCCCTGGCACACGCAGGGCGATGGACCGCGGCCTGCACCCTGGGTGCTGCGGTCGCCGTGGCCCTGACCGCCTGCGGCGGCGGCAGCGACGCCAACCCACCGCTGGCCAGCAAACCCCTGGCTGAGGCCTGTGCCGCCTACGCATCCACCGCCTTGCCCCATGGCGCCAAGGTCACCCGCACCGAGCTGCGCAAGGCTGATGCCGCGCTGCCCGACGTGTGCATCGTGCGCGGCCAGATCGTGTCCTCGCCCGAGTCCACCATCCACTGGGCGGTGGAACTGCCCACGCTGGCGCAGTGGAACGGCAAGACGCTGACCATTGGCGGCGGCGGCTTCGACGGCTTCATCCCCACCGACGACCCTTGGTACCAGCAGCTCGTGGGCCCCTCGGCCAATCCGTATGTGAAGATCAGCTCCGACTCCGGCCACCAGGTGCGCGGCTTTGCCTGGGGCAACAGTGATGTGGCGCTGCGCAACCACGCATTCGACGCCAACCATTTCGTGCTGGAGGTGGGCACCGCCATTGCCACCGAGTTCTACGGCAAGCGCCCCGTGCGGCGCTACCACATGGGCCACTCCAACGGCGGGCGCTCGGGGCTCATCTCCACGCAGAAGTACCCCAAGGACTATGACGGCGTGGTGGCCATGGAGCCCGCCATCAGCCAGCAGGCGCACCAGGTCAACCTGGGCCCTACGGTGCTGCGCCACATCTTCAAGAGCCGCGACAACTGGATGAGCCCCGCCAAGATCGCGCTGTACGCCAAGGCGGAGACGGCAGCGTGCGACGGCCTGGACGGCCTCAAGGACGGCATCATCGGCAACGTCGAGGCATGCAACTACGTGCCCACCGACCTGCTGTGCCAGGGCGCCGACAACGACAGCTGCCTGACGGCCGGCCAGATCGAATCCATCCGCCTCATTTACAGCGACCACAAGACGCCCGTGACCCTGTCGCGCGGCGCAGTGGGCTACCCGCGCTTTGGTCGCGGCGGCGCGTCCACGTCGGACTGGCAGTCGTACATGTTCGGCACTAGCTTCGACGCGCCCGATTCGTTCAACCACATGGCCGTGACCGAAGCCGCGCGCCTGGTGGAGGGCAACCCCAACGCCAACATCCTGACCCACGATCCGACCCAGTACCAGGCCCAGTACCGCCGCCTGGCCGAGATGATCGATGGCACGGACCCGGACATCTCCGCCTTTGCCGACAACGGCGGCAAGCTGCTGATCTGGTACGGCCTGGGCGACACCTGCGTGTCGCTGTACCGAACGGTGGAATACTTCGACTCGGTGAAGCAGCGCCTGGGCGCCAGCAAGGTGCAGAGCTTTGCACGCATGGTCACCTCGCCCTCCAACGGACACGACCTGGACGGCGTGGGCACCGAACCCCGTTCCATCGACCTGCTCGCCGCCATGGACGCCTGGGTGGAAAAGGGCACGGCGCCCGACAAGCTGGTGGTCACCAAGTTCGCGCCCGGCACCACCACGCCCGTGGCGCAGCGCCCGGTGTGCGAGTACCCGAAGTTCCCACGCTACAACGGCACGGGTGACCCGGCCAAGGCCGAGAGCTTCACCTGCTCTGCGACCTGAGCGCGCTGGGTGGAGCAAAGGCGTGCCCCACCGGGGCGCGCCCTTTGGCCGCTGCATGGGGCCTTGGCGGTTTCACAGCCCCAGGTCGCTCAACCCAGGATGGTCGTCCGGCCGGCGCCCCAGAGGCCAGAAGAACAACCGGTCTGCGGCCTGGATGGGGCGGTCGTTGATGCTGGCGTGGCGCACGGCCATCAGACCGTCGTCGTTGAATTCCCAGTTCTCGTTGCCATAGCTGCGGTACCACTGGCCTGCGTCGTCATGCCATTCGTAGGCAAAACGCACGGCGATGCGGTGGCCGCTGAACGCCCACAGCTCCTTGATGAGGCGGTAGTCCAGTTCGCGCGCCCACTTGCGCTCCAGCAGCTGCCGGGCGGCGTCGCGGCCCACAGGGAACTCGGCGCGGTTGCGCCAGCGTGTGTCTTCGGTGTAGGCCAGGGCCACGCGGGCAGGGTCGCGCGAGTTCCAGCCGTCTTCGGCCAGGCGCACCTTCTGGATGGCGGTGTGTTGTGTAAAGGGGGGCAAAGGTGGGCGTGTTTCCATGGGGACCTCGAAGGTGAAGGGTGGATGTAGACAGGTCTGTCTACTCGCTATCATAAGGCTATGTAGACAGGTTTGTCTACAATGAGCGAATGACCTTTGATCCACTCCCCCCTGGCTGGCAAGACCTGCCCGCCCGAGACCGCCTGCTGCACACGGCGCACGCGCTGTTCTACCGGGACGGCATCCGCGCCACGGGCATCGACCGCGTGATCGCGGAGTCCGGCGTGACCAAGGTGACCTTCTACCGGCATTTCCCGAGCAAGAACGACCTGATCTGTGCGTATCTGGAGTACCGGCACACGGGCTGGATGGCCTGGTTTGGCGATGCGCTGCAGCGCCATGCCCACGCGCTGCCTGCAGGTGCGGGCCGCACGCGGGCCTTGGCGCCCGCCTTGGCGGAATGGTTGGGCAGCGAGCACTTTCGGGGCTGCGCCTTCATCAACAGCGTGAGCGAGCTGGGAGACACCGTGCCTGAGGTGCTGGAGATTGCGCAGCGCCACAAGCGCGACATGACGGCATTGCTGGCGGGCCTGTTGCCTGCGCCAGCCCACCGTGCGCAGGATGCGCAGGCGCTCACCCTGGTGGTGGAGGGCGCCATCGTGCGCGTGCAGATGGGCGAGCCCGTCAAGGTGGTGGTCGCCACCGTGTCCCGTCTTGTGGAGGCTTTGGTGCCAGCGCCATCCCCTCGCGCCGTGTGAGCACTGCGGCTGGCACGAAGCCGTCCATGGGGTTGGCGACTTCAGTCCAGCCAGTGACCCATTGCATTCCCTTTGCGCTCCAGGCGGGGGCTGTTGGGCGCTGCGCATGGACTCTCGCCGGGCCGGGGCGCATGACCTAGGCCTGCTGTCTTCTCTCTCATGGATGCACTACGAGCCCGCCAGTGCGCCCTGAGCCGCAGCGCAGAGGCGGCTACTCGCCCCAGGGCAGCATCAGCGTGAGCAGCGACAGCTGGTCAAACTCGGGTGCAAAAGCATCGATGATCTGCTGCGGCTCGGGACACAGGGTGGTGTCGGTGATCACGCCAAACTGCACGCCACCGCCGTAGCTGAGGATGGAGACCCCCAGGCCAATGTCGCCCGACTGCGGCACCCAGAACATGCACTGCGTGACGCGCGACCCGCACAGCGTGAGCTGCTCCTTGGGGCCGGGCACGTTGGTCATCACGGCCGTGGTCTTGCGGCCAAACAGGTTGAGCAGTGCGTCCTGCGCGGGCTTGATCATCAGCCCCGCCACCGCCAGCATGGCAAACGCCAGGATGGGCTGGGTGCTGCCCTTGAGTGCGTTCATGCGCTTGCGCACTTCGTACACGCGCTCGATGGGGTTGGCCACGCCAATCGGCAGCACCAGCGGTACCAGGCCAAAGCGGTTGCCCAGCTTCCAGGCCTCTTCCATGGGGCGCAGGTTCACCGGGATCATGGCGCGGATCTCCTGGCCCGTGGGGTCGTCGCCCTGGCTGCGCAGGTAGCCGCCGATGGCGCCGGCCACGCAGGACAGCAGCACATCGTTGATGGAGCAGTTGAGCGCCTTGCCGATGGCCTTGACTTCTTCGAGCGGGATCGGTGGGCACCACGCCACGCGCTTGGCGCTGCCGGGCTGGCCCTTGAGGCGGGTGGGCGAGTCGTCGGGCATGAGCGCCAGCGCCGCGGCATCACTGACGAGCTGGTAGGCCACGCGGGCCATGTCGGCCGTGCCCGAGAGCCCATGCTGCATGGCTTTCTCTGGGTCACCCAGCATCTGCAACGACTTGGCCGCGCTGTCGCCCGCCAGGTCCAGCGCCTTCACGGTGAGGCCGGTGAAGGGCTTGATCAGGGCATCCGCAATCCAGTCCTCGGCCGTCGCGCCGTCCTTGTCGGCGCGTGGTTTGCGCTTGGGTGGCTCGGAGCCGCCATCGACCAGCGACATGGTCACCGAGATCAGGGCGATGCCGTCGGCAATGCAGTGGTGGATGCGCACGATGAGCGCGCTGCCCTTTGCTCCGTCGTCGCCCACAAAGTCTTCGATCAGGTGCATCTGCCACAGCGGGCGGCGGGTATCGAGCGGCTGCATGGCCAGCTCACCCACGCGGTCTTGCAGCGCACGCTGCATGCTCTGGCCTTTGCGGTGGGGCAGCTTTTCGCGCAGCACATGGGCGGCGATGTCGAAATTTTTATCCTCCACCCAGGTGGCGCCCGCCGCGTCTTCCACCACGCGCTGACGAAAACGCGGGTACTGCAGCAAGCGCTGCTGCACGCGTTCGCACAGGGCCTCCCAGGTGATGCCGGGCGACAGGGTCCACACGCCGTTGATCATCATCAGGTTGCTGTGCGAATCCATGCGCAGCCAGGCGGTATCCACCTTGCTCATGCGCTCGCCGGACAGGCCCAGCATGCCGGTGGCCGCGCGGCGTACGTTCTTCTGGACCACGGTGGCGGCCTTGCGGGCTGCGGGGGGCAGGGCCTGGGCGGCCTTGCGCGCCACCTCAGGCCCCTGGTCGCGCAGGGTGCGCAGGGGACTCGTGCTGTGGCCGGGGGCGGCTTTGCGGGGGGCTGGAATGCGGGTCACCATCAGATGTACACCTATTGTTTGATTTTTTGGGGGCTTGCCTCTATGGATTGAGCGGCCCCGGGCCGTGCTCAGCCCGTAAGATACAACGCAGCAAACCATTGCCGACACCGTTTTTTCCCTCCCCCCAAAACATTCCCAGGAGCACACTGACATGGCCGACCTCAACGCCACCTTCGAAGCCGCTGTGGCCAATTCCAAGAACCTGAGCGAGCGTCCCGACAACGCGACGCTGCTCAAGATATACGCGCTGTACAAGCAAGCCACCGCCGGTGACAACACCGAGAAGAAGCCCAGCTTCTCCGACATGGTGGGCCGCGCCAAGTGGGACGCCTGGGAAAAGCTCAAGGGCACCGGCGCCGACGACGCCAAGCAGCAGTATGTGGACCTGATCACCTCGCTGAGCTGATACGGCAGTACCTCAGAGAAAAAGGCGACCGAGGTCGCCTTTTTCTTTGGTTGCCCCGGGGCTATGCCTTGGTCCACCCCTTGGGCAGCCCCGCCTCAGGCGTCATGCCGTAAATGGGCTCGCCCGGCAGCCCCGCCTGCAGCGGCGCGCGGGCGGCCATCAGGCGCTCCAGGTCCACCCCCGTGGTGATGTCCATGGCTTCGAACATGAACACCAGGTCTTCCGTCACCACATTGCCCGAGGCGCCCGGCGCATAGGGGCAGCCGCCCAGCCCGCCCAGCGACGCATCAAAGGTGCGCACCCCCACGTCGTAGGCCGCCAGGCAATTGGCCAGGCCCAGCCCCCGGGTGTTGTGCATGTGGGCCGCCCCGGCCTTGGCGCCGAGCTCGGCCCGCAGGCGCGTGAACAGGCGGCGCACCTGCGCCGGGTTGGCCATGCCGGTGGTGTCCGACAGGCCCACTTCGTCCGCGCCCGCCTCGGCGCACAAGCCAGCCAGCCAGATCACATCGTCTTCGGCCACCGTGCCCTGTATCGTGCAGCCAAAAGCGGTGGACAGACCCACCTCCACCAGCACGCCGGGCGCCTGCGCGTCGCGCAGTTGCGCCACGGCGCGCACCTCTTCGACCATGGCCTCGCGTGTCTTGCGCACATTGGCCAGCGAATGGGCGGCGCTGGCCGACACCGGAAGGGTGACCTTGTGTACCCCTGCTGCCAGCGCCGCCTCGGCGCCGCGCAGGTTGGGCGCCAGGGCCATCACGGTGATGCCAGGGTGGGTGAGGGCGTGGCGCACCACTTCGGCCACATCGGCCATCTGGGGCAGCAGGCGGGCGGGCACGAACGAGCCGACTTCGATCTCGCGCAGGCCCGCCGCCACCAGCGCGTCGATCCAGCGCAGTTTGTCGGCCGTGGGCATGGTGGCCTGGACGGACTGCAGGCCATCGCGCGGGCCGACTTCGCTGATGAGGATTTCTGGAGGCGTCATGGTGCTCGGCGAATGAAGCCGCAGAGGATAGCGCGTGCGGCGCCGGGAAAGGTCTGGGAGTTTTGAGCAAAGTGGCAACTGGGGTTGCCATACCGGCAAACAGCCCTGCAATAAGCAGCAGTTTGGGCGATTCCTATTGTTTTTGCGCTTCGGGACACTGCCTGGAGACACATTCATTCGCATCCGGAGACAAACACCATGGCTGCCCCTCAGCATTTTTCCACCCGCTACCTCAGTGCCCCCGATGTCATCGCACTGGTGCAGCGCAAGGGCGTCGAGCCCTGCCTGCGCGGCATCGCAGATTACATCCATGCCGACTTTTTGCGCTGGGGCGCGTTCGACAAATCAGCGCGCGTGGCCAGCCACTCGCGCGACGGCGTGATCGAACTCATGCCCATTGCCGATGACCAGACCTACGCGTTCAAGTATGTCAACGGCCACCCCAAGAACACGCGCTGGGGTTTGCCTACCGTGATGGCGTTTGGTGTGCTGGCCGATGTAGCCACCGGCGCGCCGCTGCTGCTGAGCGAACTCACGCTCACCACTGCCTTGCGCACCGCCGCCATGTCGGCCGTGGCCGCCCGCGCCCTGGCGCGGCCTGGCAGCCGCACCATGGCGCTGATTGGCAACGGCGCACAGAGCGAGTTCCAGGCGCTGGCGTTTCACCACCTTTTGGGCATCACCACCCTTCGCCTGTTTGATACCGACCCTGCCGCCACCGCCAAGCTGCAGGCCAACCTGCAAGGCACCGGGCTGCGTACCGTGGCCTGCTCCAGCACGGCCGAGGCCGTGCGTGGCGCCGACATTGTGACCACGGTAACGGCCGACAAGACCAACGCCACTATCCTCACCCCTGACCTGCTGGCGCCTGGCATGCACATCAACGCGGTGGGTGGCGACTGCCCCGGCAAGACCGAGTTGCATGCCGACGTTTTGCGGCAGGCGCAGGTGTTTGTGGAATACGCGCCGCAGACGCGCATCGAAGGCGACATCCAGCAGCTGCCGCCTGACTTTGCGGTGACCGAGTTGTGGGAGGTGCTGGCAGGGCAGCACGGCGGGCGCGCCAGCGATACCGCAGCGACCGTGTTCGACTCCGTGGGCTTTGCGCTAGAGGACTTTTCTGCGCTGCGCTTCTTGCGCGACGCGGCAGCCGAGCTGGACATGGGCCAGCCCATTGAACTCATTCCGGAGTTGTCAGACCCCAAGAACCTGTTTGGGTTGTTGCGCACGCGCAGCCCCTTGCTGTGCGTTGTGGCCTGACGGCTGTCCGGTCACCCCTTCTCAGTCCCTCCACACCACGCTACTCCCCGGGTCGGCACGGGTGGTGCGGAAATGGTTGGCCGGGTGCGCAGGGTCGGCCCTGCCAAACGAAATGCCGCAGACGATGCTGCGGTCCTTGCCAATGCCCAGCACCTCGCGCAGCACGCCAGGGTAGGACGCGAGCGCGGCCTGCGCGATGGAGCCCACGCCCAGGCTGTGCGCTGCCAGCATGAAGTTGCTCACATACGCGCCGCAGTCCACCGCGCCGTACACGCCGAGGGCCTCGTCGCTGGTGACGATGGCCACATGCGGCGCACCAAACATGGTGAAGTTCTGCGCGGCCTGGCGCGCCGAGGCTTCGCGGTCGCCCTTGGCAATGCCCAGAGCCTCGTACAGGCCCCAGCCGCATTCGCGCCGCCGTTCCTGGTACACGCCCCGGTATTCGCGGGGCCAGGGCAGATCTGGAGCCGGGGCGGCGGCCGCCATGTGCGCCTGGAGTGCACCGCGCAGGCGTTCCAGCGTGGCGCCGCTGGCAATGGTGAGCTGCCAGGGCTGCGCATTGCACCACGATGCCGTGCGCTGCGCAGTGGCCAGGATGGCGTCGATGGTGCTGCGGGGTAGCGGCTCGGGCAGAAACGCGCGGCAGCTGTAGCGGGTGTGGAGCAGCGTGGAGAGGGTGTCAAACGCCGGGCCGTGGGCGCTGGCCTCGTTCGCGGTGGAAGTCATGGCGGTGGTTAGGCCTTCTTGGCCTTGGCGGCAGGCTTGGCTGCTGCCTTGGGGGCTGGCTTGCCAGCCTCGGTGTCTGCCGCCGGTTTCTTCTTGTCGGCGGCGTGCTTCTTGGTTGCTGGGTGCGGCGCGTTGAGCAGCGCGTCCAGTTGCTCGCCAATCTCGGCCTCGATGCGGTCCTTGAAGGCGCCCAGCAAAAAGCCCAGTTGGGCCTTCATCTCGAACTGGTGGGCATCCACCAGCAGCGTGCCCTTGACGCCGGTGCGGGTGAAGGTGAGCAGGTCTTCCTTCTCGCCCTCTTCGTAGGTGCATTCCATGTCGAATTTTTCTTCGGCCTTCTCGGCCCAGGAGAAGGCGACCTTGCGGGCTTCCTTGAAGCCCAGGTGGTGTTCGCGGTGGATATGAATGTCAGGCACCGGCTGTCTCCTTGAGGTGTTGGGGGTCAGGTATAAGGGCGCGCAGCGCCGCGTGCCGCTCGGGCTGGGGCTGCTGCGCCAGTTGTCGTACGGCATCATAAAACCGGGGCCAGTCGCGGTCTTCGCGCTCAAACAAGGCTTCGAATGCGGGCACCAGTTCGTCGTAGGCGGCCTGGGCCGCAAAGCTGGCGTTGTTGGCCTGTGCCACCCAGCGGTCGTAACCGGCCACCTGGGCGGTGGTGGCCTGGGGCGCGGTGCCGCCCTGTGGTTGCAGCCAGCGCTCGCGCAGCGCGGCGTAGTCCGCTCTGAAACGCTGCATTGCTTCACTTTTGATAGCTGCTAACGCTTGATCATCGCGCGCAGAGGCCTCTTTTTGCTCATAAATGGCAGCCAGGTGAGCGCGTGTGGCCCGGGTCAGCGCGCGGAAGGCGCTGCGCCGCGCCTCGCTGGTGGCATAGGCTTCGCGCGCTGCGGGGGTGGATTGCGTGGCCAGCCACTGCGCCACGCCGATGCGCTCCACCGCTGTGGCAAAGGATTCGTTGAACAAGGTGTCGTTCTTGGCATAGACCACCTGGTGTGCCAGCTCGTGGAACAGCAGGCGCACGAAGTCGCCCTCGGGCCAGGCGATGAAGGTGGACAGCAGCGGGTCGCCGCCCGCCCAGTTCATGTAGCCCAGTGTGGAATAGGCAGGCACGCCGTACACCTCCACCTCCAGGCCCTGCGCGGCCAGCTCGGCGCCCTCGGCCTGCGCTGCCGCCTCGGTGAAGTAGCCCCGGTAGCCGATGCAGCCCGTCACCGGAAAGCACCAGGTGTGCAGCGTCAGCGAATAGGGCGGCGCAGCCACCACGTTCCATACGGCGGCGGATCGCTTCAGGTCGGCATAGCGGCGGTAGCTGGCGTTGTCGGGCAGGCCGAGTTCGGTGACCGCAAAAGCCCGCGCACGTTGCGCCAGCTGCAGCCGTTCGCGCAGGGCGGGCGAGATGTCTTTGCGCACCACCCAGTCGTCAATGGGTTCTGCGGCATGCAGGATCTGCATGTGCCCGCGCAGCGACTGCCAGTAGTAGCCCCACGCGTTGGAGGGGCCGGTGGTGCTGGCGCAGCCGCCCAGTACCAGGCAAAACATCAGGCTGAAGGTGGCCCGCAGGCGGGGAAGTGGCTGGCGCATGCAGTGCAGTTTATGGGCAGATCGGGCCCTTTGTACCCGCCCTGTCAGCAGCCTGGCTGTGGTGGTTTCTAGAATGCCGCGCATGACCCCTCCGACTGCTCAAGATCCTGCTCGCCCACCCGCACTGGCTGACGGCCTGTTTGCTGACGAAGCCGGCTGTCCGCGCTGCACCTGGTGCCAGGCCACGCCGCTGTACCGCCACTACCACGATACCGAGTGGGGCTTTCCGGTGGCAGACGACCGCAGGCTGTTCGAGAAGATCTGCCTGGAGGGTTTTCAGTCCGGCCTGAGCTGGCTCACCATCCTGAACAAGCGCGAGGGTTTTCGCGCCGCGCTCGCGAACTTCGAGGCCGAGCAGGTCGCAGCCTTCGGCCCGGCCGAGGTCGAGCGCCTGGTGCAGGACACGGCCATCGTGCGCCACCGGGGCAAGATCGAGTCCACCATCAACAACGCGCGCCGTGTGCTGGAGCTGCGGCGCGAGTTCGGCTCGCTGGCGCACTACGCCTGGCGCTACGAGCCGGCCGCTGCTGACCGGCCCGAGCGGCTCACGCGCGAAGTGGCGCGCACCCTGTCCACTTCGCCCGCATCCATTGCCATGTCCAAGGACCTGAAAAAGCGCGGCTGGAGCTTTGTGGGACCCACCACGGTGTACGCCTTCATGCAGGCGATGGGTCTGGTCAACGACCACCTGGAAGGCTGCCACTCGCGCCCCGCAGCGCTCGCGGCGCGGAAGGCGTTTGTGGTGCCGCGCGGTTGATCGTTCAGGCCCGCGCCACAGGACGCAGCAGCCACAGCGCTCCCAACGCGGCCAGGCCCAGCAGTGTGGTGAGCCACAGGGCCGCTGCCCCGGCGCTGTCCAGCAGCATGCCAAACAGCACTGGTGCAAACGCCTGTGCCACGCGGGCGGGCACCATCATCAGGCCCTGGCGGGCGCCATAGCCTGCTGGCCCAAACAGCACCAGTGGCAGCGTGCCCTTGGCAATGGTCAGTATCCCGTTGCCTGCCCCGTGCAGCACGGTAAATACTGCCGCAGCAGGCCCGCCCAGCACCATCAGCAGGCCCGCGCCCACGGGGTGTGTGGCGGCAGCCAGCTGGGCCGACAGCAGCGGGTGCAGGCGGCGCAGAAAACTAAACTCCAGCAGGCGTGCCGCCACCTGCGCAGGGCCCACCAGCGCGGCCATAGCCACTGCCGCCTGCAGCGATGTGCCACTGGCCTGCAGCAGGCGCGGCAGGTGGGCTGCCATGGCGGTGCTTGTGAACCAGGTGACCGCAAACACAAACGACAGCAGCACGGTGGTGCGCAGCGGGTGAGCGGCAGCGGACGGGGCGGGTGCAGCCGGTTCCGAGGTGTCCGCCACAGGTTCATCCCCCGAAGTTAGGTGCGGCTTCCTTGCGGTGTCGGCACGGGGCAGCCATCCATTGAGCGGCACGCCCACCAGCAAGTGCAATGCGGCCCAGCCCGCGCACGCGCCGCGCCAACCCCACTGCGTCTCCATCCAAGCCGACAGCGGCCAACCCACGGTGCTGGCAAACCCCGCGATCAGCGTGATGCCGGTAATGGCGCTGCGTGCGCCCTGACCGTACAGCCGCACCAGCGTGGCAAACGCAGCCTCGTACAGGCCCGAGCCCATGGCCACGCCCATCAGCACCCACGCGGCAAACAGGCCCACCGGGCCTTGCGCCAGGGCCATGCCCGCCAGAGCAGCTGCAAACAACAGGTTGGTGCCCACCAGCACCGGGCGGCCACCATGGCGGTCGATGGCCCGGCCCGCCAAGGGCCCGAGCAGCGCCGACACGATGAGCGCCACCGAAAACGCCGCGAACACGGTGGGCGTGGCCACACCCAGGTCGCGCGCCATGGGCGCGGCCAGCATGGCGGGCAGGTAGTAGGACGAGGCCCAGGCCAGCGTCTGGGCCGTGCCCAGGCGCGCCACGGTCCAGCGTTGTGACGCGGCACTCATGCCGCGCGGTGGGCCATGGTGGGGGCGCGCGAGATTGCCTCAGGCACGCTGGCCCTGCGCGTTGATGACGACTTCGCCATCCTCCTTGGTGAAGGCACCTTGCTGCGGTGCGGGCAGGATGTCCAGCACCTTCTCGGACGGGCGGCACAGCCGCGTGCCCAGGGGCGTGACCACGATGGGACGGTTGATGAGGATGGGGTGCTGCAGCATCGCGTCGATGAACTGGGCGTCGGTGACGCCCGGTGCGTCCAGCTGCAGCTCGGCGAAGATCGCCTCCTTGGTCCGCACAGCGTTGATCACCGGCTCGCCGGTCGCCGCAATCAGCGCCACCAGCGTGGCGCGGTCGGGCGGGGCTTTCAGGTATTCGATGACCTCGGGCTCCACGCCGCTGTTGCGGATCATGGCGAGGGTGTTGCGGGACGTGCCGCACTTCGGGTTGTGATAGATCGTGATGGTGGTCATGGCGTGCTGGAAAGGATGGGAGCGATGGGCGAAAGTTTGCCACTGCGCCGGGGCCAGCCCGGCAAATTTTCCAGCGCGTTCAGCAGCCGCTGGCCCGCATCGACCAGCGCGCCGTCGTTGTGCACCTCCAGGCTGGCAGCATCCGGGGGCGGGGTGTAGGCCAGCGCGCGCTGCACCCGGGCCTTCACCTCTTCGCGCGTCTCGCGGCCGCGCAACAGCAGGCGCTCGCGCAGCACCTGCGGGCTGGCGGTGATGTGCACGGCCACCAGGTCCGGGAACCGCACCAGGGCCTCAGGCAGGTAGGCGCGAGAGCCATTGAGCAGCACCCAGTGGCCCTGCGCCAGCGGCGCCAGTTGCGCATGCCGCACGCCGTAGCGCAGGCCGTTGGCCTGCCAGTGCAGGGCAAAGGCGTGCTCGCTGCACAGCGCAACAAACGCTTGGGGGGAAACGCCCTCATGCGCTTCGCCACCGGACGTGGCAGCACGGCTGATGGTGCGCTGCGCCCAGTGCACGGGGCTGGGCTGGGGCAGGTGCGCGCGCAGCCAGTCCAGCAGGCTGTCCTTGCCCGCGCCCGAGGGGCCCATGCAGTAGACCAGCCGACCGGCTGTCATGCGCCCATCTCCATGTGGTCTAGCAGCACAAAGTCTGCGCCGGGCGTGGGCTCTGCGAACAAGGCGAGGCTGTTGAACTTCAGGATGGGAAGGTCCGAGAAAAATTCCTGCGCGGCCTCGAACACCAGCGACTGCGTGGGTGCGTCTACCTGCGCCAGGCTGCCGGTGAGGGACATGTGAAAGCGGAACTCGTCCAGCACAAACGGGTAGCCCCATTGCTGCAGCAGCGCGTCCTGCCGGGCGGTGAGCCCGGCTGCGCGGCGCCGGGCCAGGTCATCCTCGGACAGGGGCGCGGCCAAGGGCTGCAGCGCCGTCACGCAGGTGGCGGCGGTCTCCTGGATCTGCGCATTGGCGGGGTGCAACGCCGGGGGCACCAGCGCCAGAAAGTCGTCGATGCGTTGCACCTGCAGCGGCGGCAGCACAAAGGGTTGCAGCCCGCGCGCCACCTCCTGCACGGTTTGGTGCAGCGTGATCCAGTCGGTGCCGGGCGCCAGTGCAAACGGCGCCTTGAGCGTGGCGTGCCAGCCGTAGCGGCGGGGTGCTGCGGTCAGGCGGTGCAGCGCGTCGGCCGCCACGCCGTCGATGGCGAGCTGCTGCAGCGGCTGCAGCAGCGCGGCGCAGCGCCCCAGCCAGTGGCTGCCGGCCAGCCAGCCCAGGCTGCCCGGGTTGGGCGCAAAGTAAACCGCATAGCGGTGGTGGGTGGGTGGCATGTCAGGCGTGTTCATTGTGGTCAATCGTCAGTTTCACGCGGTCGCCCGCAAACCAGGCGCGGGCCCATTCGATGGGCGTGCCTGCCAGGTCCACGTTCAGGCTCTCCACCTGCAGCACGGGGCGTGACGCGGGCTGGCGCAGCTGGGCAGCTACTTCGGCGCTGGGCAGCTCGGCGGTGATGCGGCTTTCGCGGCGCGTGTAGTCGGCCACGCCATGGGCGGTGAAGCCTGCAGTGATGGAGCCGGTCTCGCGCACCACGGCCGCCAGGTTCTCGAAGCGGGGCAGGGGAAAGTAGCGCTCGCTGATGTGCAGGGGCTGGCCCTCGGCGTCGCCCCGCACGCGCAGCGCCAGCAGCGGGCTGCGCGCGGGCACCTGCAGCGCCTTGGCCAGCGCCGCCGTGGCGCGCGTGGTCTGGGCCTGCAGCACCACCAGGCTGCCGCGCAGACCGGCCTGCGCCAGACCTTGCTGGTGGCGCGTGCGCTTGCCCAGCACCAGGTCCACCGCAAAGTCTTCCACATAGGTGCCGCTGCCCTGCGTGATGCGCACCAGCCCCTGGCTGCACAGGCTGGCGAGCGAGCGGCGGATGGTGTGGCGGTTCACGCCGAACTGCTCGGCCAGCGCGTGTTCCGAGGGCAGTCGCTGGCCTGGCGGATAGACGCCGCTGCCGATGGCCTCGGCCAACTCGGCGGCTATGCGCGTCCAGAAGCTGTCGCGCGCAGGGCGCAGTGGTGGTGCTTGCGGGACCTGCAACGGGGTCGTGAGAGAGGTGGTGCTGGCTGTCATGAAACCTACATGCGCGCTCTTTAAGCTGGCGCCAGTTGTTCAATTTGTCTATACAACTTTCAGGGTACCACTTCCATGTTTCAAGCCTTTGACAACCCGGGGCCGGGCCGCCCCCTGGGCCGCGCGCAGTGGATGGCGCTGCTGGCCCGGGCGCCGCTGGGGCTGCTCGAATCTGCGTTGCACGAGCACGCCACGCGCCCCGCGCGCTGGCTGCGTGCACCAGAGACCGGCCTGATGATGGTGCAGGGCCGCGCCGGTGGCACGGGCGAGCGCTTCAACCTGGGCGAGGTCACCGTCACCCGCTGCGCGCTGCGCGTGGCCGACGCATCGGACGCCGCCGAGGCCACTGTGGGCGTGGCCTACGTGCTGGGCCGGTCGCACCGCCAGGTGCAGCTGGCGGCCCTGGCCGATGCGCTGCTGCAAGACCCTGTTCAGCAGCCGGTGCTGGACGCACAACTGCTCGAACCCATCCGCAACCACCTGCGCCACACCCAGGCCGAGCGCCAGGCGCGGGCTGCCAGCACCAAGGTGGACTTCTTTACCGTGGCGCGCGAGAGCGGTGCCGACAACGACGAGGACACCGAATGAGCACGACCCCGTTGGCATCGCTGGGTGCCGGATTTTCGAATGAAGCCTTTGGCAGCCAGGCGGTGTTCCGCGCGGTGCTGCAGGCGCTGTCGCACCCCGGCCGCACGGTCGCGGTCGAACACGATGCGCAGGCTCCTGCCGTGGGGCATTCCGCATCGGCTGCCGTGCTGCTGGCGCTGCTCGACAGCGACTGCACCTTGTGGCTCTCGCCCAAGCTGGCAGCCAGTGATGCCGGTGCCTGGCTGCGCTTTCACACAGGCTGCACTGTGGTGGCCGACGCTGCGCAGGCTCGTTTTGTGTGGGTGGCGCAGGGTGATGCGCTGCCTGCCCTGAACCGTCTGGCCCTGGGTACCGACATCTACCCCGATCAGTCAGCGACTTGCGTGGTCGATGTATCGCGTGCCGCCACCACGGTGGACGCGAGTGATGCGTGGCACTTGCGTGGCCCCGGCATCCAGGAGGTGGCGGCCTTGCAGGTGGATGGTTTGCCCGACGACTTCGAGGCCCAGTGGGCGGCCAACCATGGAGTGTTTCCACGCGGTGTGGATCTGCTGCTGGCCACTGCAGACCACATCGTGGGTCTGCCACGCACCACGCGGGCAACGCGCGGTGCCACTGCCCTTCAGGAGGCCTGAGCATGTACGTAGCCGTCAAAGGCGGAGAAGCCGCCATTCTCAACAGCTACCAGTTGCTGGCCCGCCAGCGCCGGGGCGATGCCGCACAGCCTGAACTCTCGGTAGCGCAGATCCGCCAGCAGCTCAAGCTGGCTGTGGACCGGGTAATGACCGAGGGCTCGGTGTATGACCCCGAACTCGCCGCACTCGCCATCAAGCAGGCAGCGGGCGACCTGGTGGAAGCCATCTTCTTGCTGCGCGCCTACCGCGCCACGCTGCCGCGGCTGGGCACCACCTGCCCGCTGGATACCAGCTGCATGGCGTTGGACCGGCGCATCTCCGCGACCTTCAAGGACCTGCCCGGCGGGCAGGTGCTGGGCCCCACGTACGACTACACGCAGCGACTGCTGGACTTCAAGCTGCTGGCCGAAGGCACAGTGACGCCGCCAGCCGCTGCGGCAGCTGCGGTGCCACCTTGCCCCACACCCCGTGTGGTGGACCTGCTCAACCAGGAAGGCCTGATCGAGACCCGCCCCGTGCCCCCGGGCGATCCGGCGCCCAGGGACCTGACCCGCGAGCCACTGCGCTTCCCTGCCAACCGCGCCACACGTCTGCAAAACCTGGCGCGCGGGGATGAGGGCTTCTTGCTCGCCATGGCGTATTCCACACAGCGCGGCTACTCGCACTCGCACCCGTTTGTGGGTGAGGTGCGCTTGGGCACGGTGGCGGTGGAGATCGAACCCGAAGAGCTGGGCTTTGCCATCGACATTGGCGACATCGAGATCACTGAATGCGAAATGGTGAACCAGTTTGCGGGCAGTAAGAGCCAGCCCCCGCAGTTCACGCGCGGCTACGGCCTGGCGTTTGGCCACAGCGAGCGCAAGGCCATGGCCATGAGCCTGGTGGACCGCGCCCTGCGTGCGGATGAGTTGGGCGAACCCGTCGAGTCCCCCGCGCAGATGCAGGAATTTGTGCTGGGCCATAGCGACAGCCTCGAAGCCTCGGGCTTTGTGCAGCACCTGAAGCTGCCGCACTACGTGGACTTCCAGTCCGAGCTGGAGCTGGTGCGCAAGATGCGCGCCGCTGCCGCCCACCCCACAACCACCGCCGAGGAGGATGCCGCATGAACGCGCCCATGGAACCCGCCGTGATGGGCCTGCCCGCCGACGCCGCCCCGGTGGACGGCCACTTCAACTTTGCCTACCTGGACGAGCGCACCAAGCGCATGATCCGCCGCGCCATCCTCAAGGCGGTGGCCATTCCCGGCTACCAGGTGCCGTTTGGCTCGCGCGAAATGCCCCTGCCATACGGCTGGGGCACAGGCGGCATCCAGGTCACGGCATCCATCATCGGCCCGCAGGACTGCCTCAAGGTCATCGATCAGGGTTCGGACGACACGGTCAACGCGGTCAACATCCGCCGCTTCTTCGAGCGCACCACGGCCGTGGCAACCACCACCCGCACGCGCGAAGCCACGCTGATCCAGACGCGCCACCGCATCCCCGAGACGCCGCTGGCCGAAGGCCAGGTCATCGTCTACCAGGTGCCCGTGCCCGAGCCCATGCAGCGCCTGGAGCCGCGCGAGACCGAGACACGCACCCTGCACGGCCTGGCCGAGTACGGGCTCATGCACGTCAAGCTCTACGAAGACATCGCGCGCTACGGCCACATCGCCACCACCTACGACTACCCCGTGCTGGTCAACGGCCGCTATGTGATGGCGCCGTCGCCCATCCCCAAGTTCGACAACCCCAAGATGCACATGAACCCCGCGCTGCAGCTGTTTGGCGCGGGCCGCGAAAAGCGCATCTACGCCGTGCCGCCCTACACGCCGGTGGAGAGCCTGGGTTTTGAGGATCACCCGTTCGAGGTGCAGCGCTGGGATGCTGCGTGCGCGCTGTGTGGCGCCACCGACAGCTTTCTGGACGAGGTCATCACCGACGACCAGGGCGGCCGCATGCATGTGTGTTCGGACTCGGACTACTGCCAGGAGCGCCAGGCGCAGAAGGCCGAAACGGCGCGGGTGGAAGGCGGCGCCGCATGAGCACCGTGCACATCCGCGAAGCCCGGCAGGCAGACCTGGAGAGCGTGCTGGCGCTGTATGCCGCCATTGAAGACAGCCCGGCCGACGTGCTGACCCTGGAAGAAGCCCAGGCCGTGTGGTCCCAGTTCGCCCGCTACCCCAGCTACCGCCTGTGGGTGGCCTGCGACCCCGCGCAGCACGGCGCCGTGGTGGGCACTTATGCGCTGCTCGTCATGCACAACCTGGCGCACCGGGGCACGCCCTCGGCCATCGTGGAAGACGTGGTGGTGGCACAGGACCAGCAGGGCCAAGGCATTGGCCGCCAGATGATGGCCCACGCCATGCAGCAGGCGCGCGACGCGGGCTGCTACAAGCTCGCGCTCTCGTCCAACGCCCGCCGCAAGGGCGCGCATGCCTTCTATGAATCCTTGGGCTTTGCGCAGCATGGCCTGAGCTTTGTTGTCGAGACCCTCACATGAATCACCCCGAACCTTCTGCGCCGCTGCTGAGCGTGCGCAACGTCAGCAAGCGCTATGGCGACCGCGTGGCGCTGCAAGGCGCGTCCTTTGACCTGTGGCCCGGCGAGGTACTCGCCGTGGTGGGCGAGTCGGGCTCCGGCAAGTCCACGCTGCTCAACGCCATTGCAGCACGCAGCGCCCCGGACGAAGGCACGGTGCAGTTCCGCCAGCGCAGCGGAGAGCTGCAGGACATCTATGCCATGACCGAAGCGCAGCAGCGTCTGCTGGCCCGCACCGACTGGGGCTTTGTGCACCAGAACGCGGCAGACGGCCTGCGCATGGATGTGTCCGCCGGTGCCAACGTGGGCGAGCGCCTGATGGGCCTGGGCGAGCGCCACTATGGCCGCTTGCGCGCCACGGCCACCGAATGGCTGCAGCGTGTGGAGATCGACGCGGCGCGCATCGACGACGCACCACGCACGTTTTCGGGCGGCATGCGCCAGCGCCTGCAGATTGCGCGCAACCTGGTCACGCAGCCCCGCCTGGTGTTCATGGACGAACCCACCTCGGGCCTCGATGTATCAGTGCAGGCGCGCCTGCTGGACCTGCTGCGCCAGCTCACGCGGCAGATGCAGTTGGCGGCCATTGTGGTCACGCACGACCTTGCCGTGGCACGCCTGCTGGCCCACCGCATGGTGGTCATGCAACGCGGCCGCGTGGTGGAGGCTGGCCTGACCGACCAGGTGCTTGACGACCCGCAACACCCTTACACCCAGCTCCTCGTTTCTTCGGTACTGCAGCCATGAACCAGCCCCCTTCCATTGCGCCCATTCTCCAGATGCAAGGAGTGGCCAAGCGCTTCACCCTGCACCACCAGAACGGCATCGAACTGCCCGTGCTCGCCCAGGTGGACCTGGCCGTGCAGCCCGGTGAATGTGTGGTGCTGGACGGCCCCTCGGGGATGGGCAAGAGCACGCTGCTCAAGATGATCTACGCCAACTACCGGGTCAATGCAGGGAGCATCACCGTGCGCTCGGCCAATGGCGCCGTGGTGGATGTGACGCAGGCCACGCCGCGTGCGCTGGTGCAGCTGCGGCGCGACACCGTGGGCTATGTGAGCCAGTTCCTGCGGGTCATCCCGCGCGTGTCGGCGCTGGACGTGGTGGCCGAACCACTGGCGGAAGACGCCGGAGACGACCCTGTGGGCATCGAGGTCGCGCGCGAGGCCGCCCGCCAGTGGCTGACCCGCCTGCGCATTCCCGAGCGGCTGTGGCATCTGCCACCCGCCACGTTCTCCGGCGGGGAGCAGCAGCGCATCAACATCGCCCGCAACATGATCAAGCCCAAGCCTCTGTTGCTGCTGGACGAGCCTACCGCATCGCTCGACGCGGCCAACACTGAAACGGTGATTGCCATGATTCGCGAGGCCGTAGCGCGCGGCGCGGCCCTGGTGGGCATCTTTCATGATGCGCAGGTGGGCGCCGCCGTGGCCACGCGCCGCGTGAACGTGGGTGACTTCCGGGGAGCATCGGCATGAATGCGACTGTGTTCAAGAACGCCCGCATGGTGCTGCCAGGCGAAGTGGTGTTGGGCAGCCTGCACGTGGATGGCGGGCGCATTGCGTCGCTGGACAGCGGGGCCACCGCGGCCTTGCAAGGCATCGACCTGGGGGGCGACTACCTGCTGCCCGGGCTGGTCGAAATCCACACCGACAACTTTGAGCGCCACCTGATGCCGCGCCCCAAGGTGCAATGGGCCGAGATGCCCGCACTGCTGGCGCACGACGCTGAGATTGCGGCCGCAGGCATCACGACGGTGCTCGACGCTCTGGGCGTGGGCGAGGCCGACGTGGACAGCCTGCGCGGCAGCGCCTGGAACCGCGTGCTCGACACCATCGACACCTGCACCGAACGCAACCTGCTGCGGGCCGACCACCACCTGCATGTGCGCTGCGAGCTGCCTGCGCCCAACACCATCGACCTGTTCGAGCCCTTCCACGGGCACCCGCGCCTGTCGTTGATCTCGCTGATGGACCACACCCCAGGCCAGCGCCAGTGGGAGAACATCGAGCAGGCGCGCACCTACTACACCGGCAAGAAGGGCTGGAGCGCCGAGAAATTCGAGCGCCAGGTGGCGCACGCGGCCACGCTGCAGGCGCAGTACGCCGAGCCCCACCGTGCGTACTTCGTGGATTACTGCCGCACACACGGCATCTCGCTGGCCAGCCACGACGACACCACGGTGGCCCATGTGGAGCAGGCCCATGCCGAAGGGGCCGCAATGTCGGAGTTCCCGACCACACTGGCCGCAGCCCAGGCTGCGCACGAACGTGGCTTGCTCACCGTGATGGGCGGGCCCAACGTGGTGCGTGGTGGTTCGCATTCGGGCAACGTGGCAGCGGCCGACCTGGCGCGCAGGGGGCTCTTGGACATCCTCTCGTCCGACTATGTGCCCGGCAGCCTGCTGAGCGCGGTGATGCGGCTGGTGCAGGACGACATCCTGCCTCTGCCACAGGCCGTGGCCACCGTCACCCACAACCCGGCCAAGGCGGCGGGCATGCTGGACCGGGGCGCGCTGGCGCCCGGCCTGCGCGCCGACCTGGTGCAGGTGCACATGGCCGAGCTGCCCGATGGCGGCCGCCAGGCCGTGGTGCGTGGGGTGTGGCGCGAAGGGCAGCGCGTCCTGTAGAGCGCGTGCAAGTCTTTCCTGACATCCAAACTTCTCCCAACTGTCAAAGCATTGTCACGCCCCGCAACCAAACTCCGGTTGTCTAGACGACTTAACCCCGAGGAGGCTGCCATGACCGCCGCACTGCACATCCACCAACTGAACAAGCATTTCGCCAACGGCAAACACGCCCTGCGCGACATCAACCTCACCGTGCAGCGCGGCGAGATGGTGGCGCTGATTGGTGCCTCGGGATCGGGCAAGTCCACCTTGCTGCGCCACGTGGCGGGCCTGGTGGTGGCCGATGCGTCCAGCGATTCGCTGATCGAAGTGGATGGCCGCTGCGTGCAGCAGGCGGGGCGCATTCACAGTGACATCCGCAAGGTGCGTTCGCAGGTGGGCTTTGTGTTCCAGCAGTTCAACCTGGTGGACCGACTGCCCGTGCTGATGAACGTGCTGGTGGGCCTGTTGCACCGCACGCCCTGGTGGCGCGGCTGGCTGCGCATGTTCAAGCCGCAGGAGCGTGCGCTGGCGCTGGAGGCGCTGCACCGCGTGGGCATTGCCGAATGCCATGCACAGCGTGCGTCCACCTTGTCCGGCGGGCAGCAGCAGCGCGCGGCCATTGCACGCACGCTGGTGCAGGGCGCCAAGGTGGTGCTGGCCGACGAGCCCATCGCCTCGCTGGACCCCGAATCCTCGCGCAAGGTCATGGACATCCTGGCCCGCATCAACCGCGAGGACCGCTGCACCGTCATCGTGTCGCTGCACCAGGTAGATGTGGCCATCAAATACTGCCCCCGCGTGGTGGCGTTGCACCACGGCCAGGTGGTGTACGACGGCCCATCGGCGGCCCTCACGCCCGCACTGCTGCGCAGCCTCTATGGCGTGCACGCCGACGAAATTCTGTCGGATGCAGCGGGTGCCCCACCAGCACCCGTGCATGCCCCAACACCCGTCCCGCAGTGGACGCCCGCCATGGTCCAGGCCGCCTGAACGGTCTTTTGTTTCTTTTCAATTCCTTTCTCTGGAGCTTTCAACATGTTCAAGAAACTGTGTGCCGCCCTGACGATCGGGCTGGGTTTGACCACGGGCGCGTTGGCCCAGGACATCAACTTCGGCATGATCTCGACCGAGGCCTCACAAAACCTCAAGGCCGACTGGCAGCCCCTGCTGGATGACATGGCCAAGCAGACCGGTCTGAAGATCAATGCCTTCTTTGCGTCCGACTACGCAGGCCTCATCGAAGCCATGCGCTTCAACAAGATGCAGGTGGCTTGGCTGGGCAACAAGTCGGCCATGGAAGCCGTGGACCGCGCCAATGGCGAAGTCTTCGCGCAGATGGTGAACGCAGACGGCACGCAGGGCTACTACTCGCACCTCATCGTGCACAAGGACAGCCCCCTGGCCACCCTGGATGACGTGCTCAAGAACGGCAAGTCGCTGAGCTTTGGCAACGGCGACCCCAACTCCACCTCGGGCTTCCTGGTGCCCGGCTACTACGCCTTTGCACAGAACAAGATCGACGCGAAGACGCACTTCAAGATCACGCGCAGCGCCAACCACGAGACCAACGCGCTGGCCGTGGCCAACAAGCAGGTGGATGTGGCCACCAACAACAGCGAGAACCTGGAGAAGATCAAGGAGCGCCAGCCCGAGAAGTTCAAGGACATCAAGATCGTCTGGACCTCGCCCCTGATTCCGCTGGACCCGCTGGTGATGCGCAAGGACTTGCCCGAGGCCACCAAGACCAAGATCCGCGACTTCTTCTACAACTACGCCAAGACCGATGCGCGCGAGAAGGAGATCGTGATGAAGATCTCCAAGCTCTCGGGCTTCAAACCATCGACCAATGCCCAGCTCACCCCCATCCGCCAGCTAGACCTCTTCGGCAAGCGCAACAAGATCGAGGCCGACGCGACGCTGGCCGATGCTGACAAGAAGACCCGCCTGGCCGAGATCGACCAGCAGCTGGCGTCGTTGAAGTAATCCGTAGGTTTCTTGTTGCGACCCGGGTGTCTCCATGTCCTCTGCTTTGAATCCCTCGCTGGCCACCCTGGCCGGCACCTCGTCGCCCAAGCGCAGCCTGGCCTGGTACCTGTCGTGGGGCATCCTGCTGGTGTTGCTGGCGGCGTCCTGGAAGGGCGCCGACATGCGCCCGTTCGATCTGTGGAACGACTCGGGCAACATGGTCAGCTATGCGGCGGAGTTCTTTCCGCCCAATTTTGCGCAGTGGCAGATCTATGTGCAGGAGATGCTGGTCACGCTGCAGATCGCGCTGTGGGGCACGGCGCTGGCGGTGGTCACCGCCGTGCCGCTGGCACTGCTGGCCTCGTCCAACATCGTGCCCTGGTGGGTCTACCAGCCGGTGCGCCGCGTGCTGGACGCGTGCCGCGCCATCAACGAAATGGTGTTTGCCATGCTGTTTGTGGTGGCCGTGGGCCTGGGGCCTTTTGCAGGTGTCCTGGCCCTGTGGATCCACACCTCGGGCACCCTGGCCAAGCTGTTCTCCGAAGCCGTGGAGGCGATTGACCCGCAGCCCGTGGAAGGCATCCGCTCCACCGGCGCGAGCGCACTGCACGAAATCATCTATGGCGTGATCCCGCAGGTCATGCCGCTGTGGATCTCGTACACGCTGTACCGCTTCGAGGCCAACGTGCGTTCGGCTTCGGTGGTGGGCATGGTGGGCGCCGGGGGCATTGGGGTGGTGCTGTGGGAAATCATCCGGGGCTTCCAGTACGCCGAGACCTGCGCCGTGATGCTCATCATTGTGGTCACGGTGAGCGTCATCGACCTGGTGTCGGCCCGCATCCGCAAGGCGCTGGTCTGACAAGGAGCACACCATGGCATTGAGCCTTGAAGACATTGCCCACCTGCTCGCTACCCGGGGCGTGAACCAGTACGGCCGCGAGGCGGTCAGCCAGCTCGAGCACGCACTGCAGTGCGCGCAGTGGGCCGAAAAATCGGGTGAAACCCCGGCCACTGTCGTCGCTGCCCTGCTGCACGACCTGGGCCACCTGCTGGCGCCCGGGGGCGACACGGCCGAGCAGGACGACCTGCACCAGTACATGGCCATCCCGTTCTTGCGGGGCCTGCTGCCCGACGCGGTGCTGGAGCCCATCCGCCTGCATGTGGATGCCAAGCGCTACCTGTGCACCATGGAGCCGGGGTACTGGGAGACGCTCTCGCCCGCGTCCCAGCACAGCCTGGTGCTGCAGGGCGGGCCCTTCACGCCCAAAGAGGCGATGCAGTTTGCGGCCCAGCCCTTTGCGCAGGAGGCCATCCGCCTGCGCCGCTATGACGACCATGCAAAGGTGCCGGGGTTGGTCACGCCCCCGCTGGGCTACTACATGGCGCTGGTGCAGCGCCTGGTGCAGGCCCCGGCGGCTGTTGCCACTGAGGCGGACCGCGCTCCGGTAGCGGCGTAAACAGCCGCGCGGCGGGACCGGGGCCACCGCCCTGCATCAGCCGCCCTTGTCGCCATTCACCCAGCCCAGGTCCAGCGGCCGGTCCTCGAATTCGGTGTTCAGGACCACGGTGCTCGTGGTGCGCGCCACGCCGGGAATCGCCTTGATCTGGTAGAGCACGTCCTCCAGCCCGCGTGCGTGTGTGGTGCGGATCTTGGCCAGGAAGTCGTGCTCGCCAGCCACGCTGTGCAACTCCTCCACCTGGGGGATACCGCGCAGGCGCGGCGCAATGTCGCGGCAGTGCGCGCCGCCATCGTTGCGGATCGCCACAAACGCGGTGAAGTTGAGCCCCACGCGTTCCGGGTCCACGCTGATCGAAAACCGGCGAATCACGCCCTTGTCCAGCAGCTTCTTCACGCGCTCGTGCACTGCGGCGGTGGACAGTCCCACTTCGGCCCCCACATCGGCATAGGAACGTCGGCCATCCGCGCCCAGTGCCGAAATAATTCTGGCGTCCATGTCATCTGTCTGAATATTTGCTTGCATAGCCGCTCGATTTTGGTAAAAATTCCGAAAACCTCGCGGTTTCCATAAATTATTCGGTCAGGTGAAGAATATGCCGGCAATTTTCAACGCGCAAGCCCAACCACAGCGCCGCTGGGCAGTAGCCCTGGCGCTGCTGCTGGTCTACATCGTCTGGGGCACCACCTATTTCGCCATCGGCATAGCGGTGCAGACCATGCCGCCTCTGCTCATGAATGCCATCCGGTTCCTGTGTGCCGGGGGGGTGATGCTGCTCATCGCGCTGTGGCAAGGCCATGCCCTGCCCACGGCACGGCAGTGGCGCAACTCGGTGGTGGTGGGTGGCTGCATGGTGTTCCTGGCCATGAACCTGATGGGCTTTGCGCAAAAGCTGGGCATTGGCTCGGGCCTGATGGCCACGGTGGTCACCACCATGCCCATGTGGCTGGCGCTGTGGTCGCGTTGGGGTGGCGAGCGCGTGCCGGTCACCAGCTGGATCGGCCTAGCGCTGGGCGTGGTGGGCGCACTGCTGCTGGCGCTGGAAGGTGACTTCTCCACCACCTGGCTGGGTGCGCTGCTGGCCTTTGGTGCGCCGCTGGCCTGGAGCGTCGGTTCGTATGCCTCGCGCAAGCTCTCGTTGCCCGCACCTGCCATGGCCTCGGCCGCGCAATGGTTTGCGGGCGGCGCGATGGGGCTGGTGGTGGCGCTGTGGTTCGAACCGCTCTCGGCCCTGGGCGAGGTCAGCGCGAAGTCGTGGGCGGCGTGGGTCTACCTGCTGGTGTTTGGCACGCTGGTCGCGCTCAATGCGTACCTGTGGCTGCTGCAGAACACGTCCGCAGCGCTGGCGGGCAGCTATTCGTTTGTGAACCCTGCGGTGGCTTTGCTGGTGGGCGTGGCGCTGGGGGGCGAGTTGCTCACGGGCTGGGTGTTTGCCGCGCTGCCGTTGATTGGGGCGGCGCTGGCGTTCATCCTGTACGGGCAAGCCTTGCAGCGGTGGTTCATCCGTGCGCAGTACAGGTGGCGCAGCGCGTAGCACTGGCAGGACCTGGGCGAGTGCCACCGTGGAGCTGGCTCTGCCAGGCCACGGGTGGCGTCCCCCTCGGGGGAAGGCGCCGCAGGCGACTCAGGGGGGAATCACTGCCGTCGCTTCAATCTCGATCTTCGCGCGCTCTTCCATGAGCCCCGCCACCTGCACGCAGGCCATGGCCGGAAAGTTCTTGCCCAGCACCTCGCGGTAGACCGCGCCCAGCTCCTTCAGGCGGCTGTTGTATTCGTTGCGGTCGGTCACGTACCAGGTCAGCCGCACCAGGTGTTCGGGACCTGCGCCACCGGCTTCGAGCACGGCGCGCACGTTCAGCAGCGTCTGCTTGGTCTGGGCAATGAAGTCGTCGCTCTCAAACTGCTGCTGCGCGTTCCAGCCGATCTGGCCGCCGGTAAAGACCATCGTGCCGCGCGCGGCCACGCCGTTGGCGTAGCCCTTGGGGGTGACCCAGCCTTCGGGCTGCAAAAGGGTGTTTTTCATCGTCATGTTGTTTTTGTGGAATTGGGCGAAGCGGCGGAGGGTGATGCAGCCGCACCCTGGCGCAGCTTGAAGCGCTGCAGCTTGCCGGTTTCGGTGCGGGGCAGGGCCGTGACGAACTCCACCAGGCGCGGGTATTTGAACGGAGCAATGGTGGCCTTCACATGGTCCTGCAGCGTCTTGACCATGGCGGCGTCGCCCGTGTGCCCGGGCTTCAGGACGCAGATGGCCTTGACCACCATGCCGCGCTCCTCGTCGGGCACGCCGATCACGCCGCACTCGGCCACGGCCGGGTGGCGCAACAGGGCGTCTTCGACCTCGGGGCCGCCCACGTTGTAGCCGGCGGTGATGATCATGTCGTCGTCGCGCGCCTGGTAGAAGAAGTAGCCGTCGGCGTCTTGGGTGAACGCATCGCCGGGGTAGTTCCAGCCGTCCTTCACATACTTGGCTTGGCGCGGGTCGTCGAGGTACTTGCAGCCCGTGGGGCCAATCACCGCGAGCTTGCCCACGGTGCCGCGCGGCAGCTCATTGCCATCATCGTCCACCACCTTGGCGGTATAGCCGGGCACCACCTTGCCGATGGCGCCGCGCCGGCTCTCACCGCCGGGCGAGGAAATGAAGATGTGGAACATTTCGGTGGCGCCAATGCCGTCCGTCATGTCCAGGCCGGTTGCCTCTTTCCACAGCTGGCGCGTGGCGTCCGGCAGACCCTCGCCCGCGCTCACGCTGGTGCGCAGCTGGGGCAGGCCGATCTGCTTGGCAAAGGGTGCCATCTGCCGGTAGAAAGTGGGCGCGGTGTAGCAGATGGTCACGCCCGCATCGCGCATCAGCCGCACCATGGTTTCGGGTGTATAGGGCTGGTCGGGGAAGTACACGCTGGCCCCGGCCCACATCGGAAACACCAGCAAGCCGCCCAGGCCGAAGGTGAACGCCAGGGGCGGCGAGCCTGCCACGATGTCATCAGGTGTGGCCTTGAGTACATGGCGCGGCCAGGCCTCGCAGCCTGCCAGCACATCGCGGTGTGTGTGCACGGCGGCCTTGGGTGCGCCCGTGGTGCCCGAGGTGAACGCCATCAGCGCGATGTCGTCCGCCGACGTGGGGCAGGGCGGTGTGGTGCCGGGCTTGCCCTGCGCGCGCTGCAGCAGGTCGGCCGCATCCGGCGCTGTGTGGAAGGGCACGATGGTGGCGAGCACGGGGTGCTGCGTCTGCGCGGCCTGCAGCTCGGCCAACAGGCGGCCGTCGCACAGTGCCAGCGTGGGCTGGGCACGGTCGATGATGCTGCCCAGCTCGCCCGCGCGCAGCAGCGGCATGGTGGCCACCGCCACCAGCCCCGCATAGACGGTACCCAGCCAGGCCAGCGCCATCTCCACCGTGTTGCCACCGCGCAGCAGCACGCGGTTGCCGGGCACCAGGCCGTGGTCCTGCGTCAGCACCTCGGCAATGCGCGCGGCCTCGGTGCGGGCGTCGCGGTAGGTGTACGTGCGGTGCGGGCCGCGCAACAGGGGGCGGTCGATGTGGCCCGCACGTTCGGCCTGGTCGAACAGCGCCTGCACCAGGTTGGCCTGGTTGGCGATCTGCAGCTCGGGCAGGTCGTAGCGCAGTGTGGGCCAGGCCTCGGGCGGCGGCAAGCGGTCGTGCACGAAGTGGTCGGGCTGGGCGGAGGGGGCTTTCATGCGATTACTCCTGCAGAACGGCCTTGCCGATGATGAGCTGCTGCACTTCGGTCGCGCCTTCGTAAATGCGCAGCGAGCGGATGTCGCGGTACAGCGATTCGACCTTGCTGCCCACCTCCACACCGCGCCCGCCGTGCAGCTGCAGCGCCGTGTCGATGACGCGCTGGGCGTTTTCGGTGGCGGTCATCTTGGCCATGGCCGCCTCGGCAGTCACGCGCACCTGGCCGGTGTCGCGCAGCCAGGCCGCGCGGTAGGTGAGCAGCGCGGCGCTGTCCACCAGCGCAGCCATCTCGCCCAGCTTGGCCTGCGTGAGCTGGAAGTCGGCGAGCGTCTGGCCGAACATGCGGCGCTGGCGGGCGTGGTGCACCGCCTCGGCCAGCGCGCGGCGGGCCATGCCCAGGGCGGCAGCGGCGACCGATGCGCGGAAGATGTCGAGCGTGCGCATGGCCAGCTTGAAGCCGCCGTTCTCCTCGCCCAGCAGCGCAGTGGCAGGCACTTTGCAGTTGGAGAACTCCAGCGTGGCCAGCGGGTGCGGCGCCATCACATGGATGTGGCGCGAGGTGTCGAGCCCCGGCGTGTTCGCATCAACGATGAAGGCGCTGATGCCGCGCGTGCCCCCGGCCGGGTCGGTCTTGGCGAACACGCAGTAAAAGTCGGCAATGCCTCCGTTGCTGATCCAGGTCTTGGTTCCGGTCAAGGAATATGAGTCTTTTTGGCCGCTACCGCCTGATGGGTAAGCGCTTTCTGCTACTGTTTTCATAGCGCCAACATCCGAGCCCGCCTCAGGTTCGGAGAGCGCAAACGCGGCGATCAGCTCACCGCGTGCCACGCCCTGCAGGTAGTGCGCCTGCTGCGCGGGGCTGCCCGCCAGCGTGATCGCACCGCTGCCCAGCCCCTGCATCGCAAACGCAAAGTCGGCCAGCGGCGAGTGGTAAGCCAGCGTCTCACGCAGCAGCACCAGCGCGCGCGAGTCGAGTGCGGGCAGCGCGCCACCATGGGCGGCGGGCACGCAGTAGCGCAGCCAGCCGCCCGTGCCCAGGCGTTGCACCCAGTCGCGGCAGGCGGCGCGGTCGTCGGTTTCATCCACCTCTTGCGTGGCCGCCCACGGAACCAGGCCCTCGGCCAGCGCGCGGTGGGCGTGATCAAAAAACGGCAGGGCCAGGTGTGCCGTCGAAGGTGGGCAAGGGGCGGGCGGCGTGGCTACGTGCATGTTGTTAGTCCCCTTGGAAAACGGGCTTCTGCTTGGCGGCGAACGCTTCGTAGGCGCGGCGGAAGTCTTCGGTCTGCATACAGATGGCCTGGGCCTGCGCTTCGGCTTCGATGGCCTGCTCAATGGTCATGCTCCACTCCTGGCTCAGCATGGTCTTGGTCATACCGTGGGCGAAGGTGGGGCCATCGGCCAGCGCGCGCGCGGTGGCCTGCACGTTGGCCAGCAGGTCGGCACTTTCGTACAAATCGTTGAAGAACCCCCAGGCCAGGCCTTCGTGCGCCGTCATCGCGCGGCCGGTGAACAGCAGTTCGCTCGCGCGGCCCTGGCCGATCATGCGGGGCAGCAGCGCACAGGCACCCATGTCGGCCCCAGCCAAGCCCACGCGGGTGAACAAGAAGGCGGTCTTGGTGGCCTCGGTGCCGTAGCGCATGTCGCAGGCCAGCGCCATCATCGCGCCCGCGCCGGCGCAGATGCCGTCGATGGCGCCCAGCACGGGCTGCGGGCAGGCGCGCATGGCTTTCACCAGGTCGCCTGTCATGCGTGTGAACTCCAGCAGCTCGGGCATGGTCATGGTGGTGAGCGGGCCGATGATTTCGTGCACGTCGCCGCCCGAGCAGAAGTTGCCGCCCGCACCCGTGACCACGATGGCTTTCACATCCGTGGCAAAGCGCAGGGCGTAGAAGAAGTCGCGCAGCTCGGAATAGCTCTGGAAAGTGAGCGGGTTCTTGCGGTCCGGCCGGTTGAGCGTGATGGTGCCCACGCCATCGGCAAAGCTCCAGCTGAAATGCTCGGCCACATAGCTAGCTTGCGGGTTGAACTGCTCGCGCATGGGGTTGCTTGCCCCGATGTAGTGCTTCATTCGGCTGTCTCCTGTGTATGTTCTTTCACCTTGCCCAGCAAGCGGTACAAGGTGGCGATGTCGCGCTCGCCCAGCGAGGCGAAGGCTTCGACGATCCATTGCTCGTGCTGGCGCGCCATGGTGTTGAACTGCTCGCGGCCCTGGGGTGTGAGGCGCACCAGGTAGGCGCGACGGTCACCCTCCACATCCATGCGCTCCACCAGTCCTTCGGCCACGAGCTGGTCGGTGATGCCGGTGATGTTGCCGCTCGTCACCATCATGCGGCGCGAGAGTTCCTTCATCTTCATGCCATCGGGCGCGCGCTCCAGCTGCGCCATCAGGTCAAAACGCGGCAAGGTGGTGTCGAACTGCGCACGCAGGTGGCTGCGCACCTGCTTTTCGATGAGCTGGGTGCAGGTGAGCAAGCGCAGCCACAGGCGCAGGGCCTCGGGGTGTTCACTGGGGGCGGCGCCGTGCAGGCGGGCTTCGAGGTCCATGGTGGTTTACTCGATGGCTGCGGGTTTGCTGGATTCCTGCGCCGGTGCGGCCAGCGCGGCCATCTGCTTTTGTTTGGCAATCTCGCGCAGCATCTGGTCGCGGCCGCTGTGGTATTGCACAGGCCAGTCGGTGTGGGCGGCGGCCTGGGGGCTCAGCTGTGCGGCGGCGTGCAGTGTCCAGGCCGGGTCGGCCAGGTGCGGGCGGGCAATGGCACACAGGTCGGCGCGGCCGGCCGCGATGATGCTGTTCGCGTGGTCGGCCTCGGTGATCGCGCCCACCGCCATGGTGGCAATGCCCACCTCGTTGCGGATGCGGTCGGCAAACGGTGTCTGGTACATGCGGCCATACACGGGCCGTGAGTCGCGCGTGGTCTGGCCGGAGGACACGTCGATCAGGTCTGCACCGGCGGCCTTGAACAAGCGCGCGATGGCAATGGCGTCGTCGGCGGTGTTGCCATCGGGGAGCCAGTCGTGGGCCGAGATGCGCACAGAGAGCGGCTTGTCGGCGGGCCACACGGCGCGCAGCGCGGTCAGCACCTCCAGCGGGTAGCGGCAACGGTTCTCCAGGCTGCCGCCGTATTCATCGGTGCGCTGGTTGGTGGCGGGGCTCAAAAAGCTGGCCAGCAGGTAGCCGTGTGCGCAGTGCAGCTCCAGCCAGTCAAAGCCGCAGGCCACGGCGCGGCGGGCGCTGTCCACGAAGGCGGCGGTAAGCCGGTCCATGTCGGCGCGGGTCATGGCGGCAGGCGTCTGGTTCTGCGCGCCGTAGGCGAGGGGGCTGGCGGCCAGCAGGGGCCAGTTGCCCGCCTCCAGTGGCTCGTCCGTGCCCTTCCAGCCCACGCGCGTGGAGCCCTTG
Source organism: Acidovorax kalamii (assembly GCF_002245625.1). Lineage (GTDB taxonomy): Bacteria > Pseudomonadota > Gammaproteobacteria > Burkholderiales > Burkholderiaceae_C > Acidovorax > Acidovorax kalamii. The sequence goes on along the minus strand of NZ_NOIG01000006.1, from coordinate 351,752 downwards.
GGGCCGCTGTGGCCCAGCTGCAGGCCGATCTTGGCCGTGCTGCTGGCGTGCACAAAGCTCACGATGCGTGCAAAGGCGCTTTGCTGTTCGTCATTCCACAGGCCCGGGCAGGCGGGGGTGATGCGGCCCTCGGGTGTGGGGCTGGTCATCTCCACCATCACCAGCGCGGCGCCGCCCAGGGCGCGCGCGCCCAGGTGCACCAGATGGAAGTCCTGCGGCACGCCTTCGACCGCGCTGTAGGTGGCCATGGGCGAGACGACGATGCGGTTCTTGAGCGTGAGGGCTTTCAGTGTGAAAGGCGTGAGCATGGGCGGAATCGCGGCCTTGCCACCCGCGAGCCAGGCCTCATAGCCCTCCAGCCATGCGGCATCGCGCAGCCGCAGGTTCTCGTGGCTGATGCGCTGGCTGCGCGTGAGCAGCGAGTAGGTGAACTGTTCAATGGGCATGCCGGTGTAGCGCGCCACGTTTTCAAACCATTCCGTAGAGTTGCGCGCCGCATTCTGGATCTTGAGCACCTCCACGCTCCGGCGCGCCTCGTAGTGCTGCAGCACGTCGTCGATGGGCAGGCCGGTGGCGAACTCGTTGGCGAGGTCGATGGCGTCTTCGAGCGCGAGCTTGGTGCCGCTGCCGATCGAGAAGTGCGCCGTGTGCGCCGCATCGCCCATCAGCACGATGGGCACCTGCTTGCCGCCGATGGGTTCACGGTGCACCCAGGTGTTGCAGATCACGCGCGGAAAGCGGATCCAGTTGGCCGAGCCGCGCAGGTGTGTGGCGTTGCTGATGAGGGCGTTGCCGTCCAGATACTTCGCGAAGAGCTTTTCGCAAAATGCAATCGCCTCGGGCTGCTCCATGGCGTCCAGACCATGGGCCTTCCACACGGCTTCGGGCGTCTCGACGATGAAGGTGGAGGTGTTGGCGTCGAACTGGTAGGCGTGCGCCTGGAACCAGCCATGCTCGGTCTGCTCGAAAGCAAACGTAAAAGCGTCGAACTTTTTCTTGGTGCCCAGCCACACGAAGCGGCACTGGCGCAGGTCGATGTCGGGCTGGTAAACGCTGGCGTAGCGGGTGCGGATGCGGCTGTTGAGGCCATCGCTCGCGATCACCAGGTCGGCGTTGTACTGGGCGGCCAGCGCCTGGTCGTCGGCCACGTCCGTCTCGAACACCAGCTCCACGCCCAGCGCCAGGCACCGGTCCTGCAGGATGTTGAGCAGCCGCTTGCGGCCGATGCCGCAGAAGCCGTGGCCGGTGGAGCGCACGCTGCGCCCCTTGAAAAACACCTCGATATCGTCCCAGTGGTTGAACGCGTCGCCGATCAGGGCTGCCGTGGGCGCGTCGGCCGCCTGCAGGTTGGCCAGCGTCTGGTCCGACAGCACCACGCCCCAGCCAAAGGTATCGAACGGCCGGTTGCGCTCGACCACCGTGATGCGGTGCGCGGGGTTCTGCTGCTTCATCAGCAGGGCGAAATAGAGACCGGCGGGCCCGCCGCCAATGCAGAGGATGTTCATGTCAAAATAGTTTAGACCTAAACAAACTACTGTCAATGGGGGGTTCCCGTGCGGGTCTTTGGGGGCACCCCGGCCTGTCCGGCGCACAATCAAGGGCCTAGGGGGCATGCGTTTGCACGCCCTTTTGTGACCTGACCTGAGAAGGCTTTCCTATCCCATGCTTTACAAATTCAAGTCCCGCGCCGCCGCCGATCTGATCATGCTGGAACCTCAGGGGCGGCAGATCGTGACCATCATGGGCAAGACCCCCGGGCCGAGCGGAATCGTGACTGCCGCCCAGATTCCTGCGGCCATTGCTGCGCTGGAGGCGGCGGTGGCCGCCGAAGAGGCGCAGCCATCGGGGGATGAAGCGGGTGAAGAGGTGACCGAACAAGAGCGCATGGAGGCCGTGCGCCTGCGCCAGCGCGTGGCGCCCTTCATCGAGATGTTGCGCCGCAGTGCCGCCGAGCAGGTGGATGTGGTCTGGGGGGTGTAGCCATGGCCCCGGTCTTGCCACCCCTTGCCGTGGTGCAGGCGCAGCTGGATGCCTACAACGCCAAGGACATCGACGCGCTGCTGGCCACCTATGCCCCCGATGCCGAGCAGTATGTGCTGCACGGTGAGCGTCTGGCCCAGGGCCATGCGCAGATGCGGGAGCGGTTTCTGGCGCGCTTTGCCGAGCCCGACCTGCATGCGCGCCTGCTGTCGCGCACCTTGGTGGGCGCCATGGTGGTGGACTACGAGCTGATCACCCGCAACTTCCCCGAGGGCCTGGGCACGGTGGAAATGTTGTGTGTTTACGAGGTGGTGGGTGGGCGCATCCAGCGGGCATCGTTCGCCACCGGGGCCAAGCGCCTGGGGCCCCCTGCGCTGCCTGCAGGCTGATCGCGCACCCTGTCTGTATCAGTCCACCTTGGCGCCCGAGGTCTTTACCACCTGCGCCCATTTCCGGTGTTCGTTGTCGATGTGTTTGGCAAAGTCGGCCGGGGTGTTGCCGCCAGGGATGGCGCCCTGGGCCAGCAGCCGTTCCTTCATGGCCGGTGTGGCCAGGGACTTGGCGACCTCCTGCTGGATGCGGTTCACGATGTCGGGCGGCGTGCCTGCCGGGGCCAGCAGGCCGAACCAGGAGCTGGCCTCATAACCCTTGAGCGTGGGGCCGCCTGCCTGCTCGACCGTGGGCACGTCGGGCAAGGCCCCCGAGCGCTCTGCGCTGGTCACGGCCAGCGCAACCAGCTTGCCCGCCTTGATCTGCGCCATGGACGAGGGCAGGTTGTCGAACATCACGTCGGCGTTGCCCGCCACCATGTCCAGGAGCGCCGGTCCCGAGCCCCGGTAGGGCAGGTGCAGCATGAAGGTGCCGGTCATGCTCTTGAACAGCTCGCCTGCCAGATGGATGGAGGTGCCGTTGCCGCTCGATGCCATGTTCATCTTGCCGGGGCTGGCCTTGGCCACGCGGATGAAGTCCTGCACATTGGTCACGCCCAGGGCCTTGGCCTTGTCGGTGTTCATCACCATCACATTGGGCACGGCGGCCACCAGGGTGATGGGCACAAAGTCCTTGATGGGGTCGTAGGGCAGCTTGGCATACAGCGCGCGGTTGATGCCGTGGGTGCCCACCGTGCCCATGAGCAGGGTGTAGCCGTCGCCCGGTGACTTGGCCACCACCTCGGCGCCTACATTGCCACCGGCGCCCGCGCGGTTGTCCACGATGAACTGCTGACCGAAGGCCTTGGACAGCTCCGGCGCCATGGCGCGCGCCAGGATGTCGGTGGTACCCCCAGGCGCAAACGGCACCACGATGCGCACGGGCTTGGTCGGCCAGCTTGCACCTGTAGGGGCGGTCGCCTGGGCATGGGCCGTGCCCGGTGCCAGCAGCGCACCGGCGGCGGCCACGGCCAGTGCGCCCAGCGCGCTCAGGGTGAAGGCCAGGGCCACGGCCTTGCGGCGGCTGCGCGCATGGGCGCGGGCCTGGATCTGCGCGCTGGAGCGCGCCGGGGTGCGGAAGTCGTGTGCGTGTGCCATGGAAGCCATTCCTCGTTGAAACCAGTGGAAGCCTGCGCCGCTGTCTGTGCTTGTTCGGCGTGTCTGCCCTCTGTTCTACGCGGGTGTGTGCGGCCCGGGCAGATGGGATTACCCGAGGGTGTCGCGGCCTTGCAAGTCGTCGCGCGTGTCGCCGTGATGGGCCAGTCGGGGTGCCGCAACGGGGCGTCAAAAAAAAGAAAGCCACCGGGCCGTGTGGCGCGGTGGCTGGAGGAGGGCGGTGATGCGATGCCGCGCCGCCCGGTTGGGCAGCGCTGCTGCCAGGTCAGTCGGCGTAGGTGCCGGCGGCCTTGATCACGGCACCCCACTTGTCGATTTCGGCGGCCACAAACTTCTTGTGCTCGGGGCCGTCCACGCGCTTGTCGGTCACGACCACGGCGCCCAGGGCTTCCTGCTTCTTGATGAACTCGGGGTCCTTCAGAGCGGTCTTGAGGGCGTCATTGATCTTCTTCTGCACATCGGCAGGCGTGCCCTTGGGCGCGTACAGGCCGTGCCAGATGCTCACGTTGAAGTCCTTCAGGCCCGATTCAGCCAGCGTGGGCAAGTCCTTCAGGGCGGGCGTGGTCAGGCGCTTGGCGGTGGTCACGGCATAGGCCTTGACCTTCTTGCCTTCGATCTGCGAGGTGGTGTTGGTGGTCTGGTCGCACAGCAAGTCGATCTGGCCGCCAATCAGGTCGGTGATCGCGGGGGCGGTGCCCTTGTAGGGAACGGCAGTCATGTCCACCTGCATGGCGCTCTGGAACATCAGGCCGCACAGGTGCGACGCAGCGCCCAGGCCGGCGTTGCCCAGGTTGATCTTGCCCTTGTTCTGCTGGATCCAGGCCGTGAGTTCCTTGAAGTTGTTCGCGGGCATGGTGGGGCGCGCGATCAGCGTCATGGGCACTTCGTTGACCATGCCCAGGTATTCAAAGTCGTTGGGCACGCTGAACGAGAGCTTGCGGTACAGCGCAGGCATGGTGGACATGCCAATGTGGTTGAGCAGCAGCGTGTAGCCATCGGGGGTGGCGCGGGCTACGCGGGCGGCGCCGATGGAGCTGCCCGCACCGGCGGTGTTGTCTACGACCACAGTGGCGCCCAGGGGCTTGCGCAGTGCTTCGGCCAGGTCGCGGGCCACGCGGTCGGTGGGGCCACCGGCGGCAAAGGGCACCACGATGGTGACGGTCTTGTCCTTGGCGGGGAACTCTTGGGCACTGGCGCCAAAGGCAGCGGCTGCGGCGGCAGCAATCAGTGCGAGTTTCAGCATCTTTTTCATGGTCTCTCCTGTAAATGACGGGCCATGATAGCGAGGGGGATTTGCGGAAACATTGCGGATAGTACGTAGCACACTGGTGGCATGGTTTTTAAGCTCTACAGGCCTGTTGCGCTCGTCTGTATTGCTTTGTTCGCTATCAATAATATAGCGATTGTTAGGGTAAACACTGCGGTTCCCCGGCGCGCCAAATGGGCATGAAGTGGACATGTCTTGCGCTGCCGCAAACCCGTCTCCTCCGGGGCGAAAACCCGCAGCGGGCCCCTGAAACCGGCACCTGCCAATGCCAGAGCCAGCGTGGAACCGGCTTTGCCAGGCCACGGGTGGCGTTCCCCAGGGGGCGGCGTCGCAAGCGGCCCCGGTTACCGATAACTCCGCGCGTCCTCGATCACCTTGCCGTCGTTGGGCAGCGTGCCCGGCGCCACCATCTGCACCTCGCCGCGCAGCTTGGTCACTTCGCGGATGGCGTCGCCCAGCTGGTGGGCCAGGCCCTCGGCGGTCTCGGTGGTCTCGACCTGCAGCACCATCTGGTCGTTGGCCATTTCGCCGCTGACCACCAGGCGCGCGCGCAGCACCTGCGGAAAGCGCCGCGCAATCGTGGCGATCTGCCCAGGGTGCACAAACATGCCACGCACCTTGGTGGTCTGGTCGGCACGGCCCATCCAGCCCTTGATGCGGGTGTTGGTGCGGCCGGTGGGGCAGGGGCCGGGCAGCACGGCCGACAGGTCGCCGGTGCCGAAGCGGATCAGCGGGTAGTCGGGGTTGAGCGTGGTGATGACCAGCTCGCCCACTTCGCCCTCGGGCACCGGGTCGCCGGTGCCGGGGCGCACGATCTCCACGATCACGCCTTCGTCCAGCACCAGGCCTTCGCGGGCTGATGTTTCATAGGCGATCAGGCCCAGGTCGGCGGTGGCGTAGCACTGGTAGCCCGCAATGCCGCGCTCGGCAAACCAGTCGCGCAACGAGGGCGGAAACGCCTCGCCCGACACCAGGGCCTTGGTGACGGTGGGCAGCGCCACGCCCAGCTCGGCGGCCTTCTCGACAATGATTTTCAGAAAGCTGGGCGTTCCGATGTAGCCCGCAGGCTTCAGCTCGGCCATGGCGTGCACCTGCTGCTCGGTCTGGCCCGTGCCGCCGGGAAACACGGTGCAGCCCAGCGCGTGTGCGCCGGTTTCCATCATCGAACCCGCAGGCACGAAGTGGTAGCTGAAGCTGTTGTGGATCAGCTCCCCGCCGCGAAAGCCAGCGGCGTGGATGGCGCGCGCCATGCGCCAGTAGTCAGGCCGTGTGCCCTCGGGCTCGTAGATGGTGCCGGGGCTGGCAAACACACGCGTCATGCCGGGGCCAAATCCCAGCGCGCTGAAGCCGCCAAACACATTGGTGGCGCGGCCTGCCTGCTGGCGCTCCAGCAGCTCGTACTTGCGCGTGACGGGCAGCTGCGCCAAGGCGGCGCGGCTGGTGATGGTTTTGGCATCCACACCCGCGAGGATGCCGGCAAAGGCGGGCGACGCCTTCTGGGCATGGGCGATCTGCTGCGGCAGCGCCGCCATCAAGGCCGCTTCGCGCTCGGCGGGGCTGCGCGTTTCCAGGGCGTCATAGAACGTGCTCATGCCTGGGTTTCCTTGTGAGGTTGTTTGAGTGAAATATGCCTCTAGCGCTTTTGCATCAAGCGTAAGCAGCTATAAAAACAGGAGTAGTTGAAACTGGGTTCGAAAAGACGCTGCCTTGAAAACTGGCGCGGCCGATGCCAGCGCCACCGCGCTAGGGCCGCCCCGCCGCGCTGGTGGCGTCCCCCTGAGGGGGAAGGCGCGCCAGCGCCTCAGGGGGCACCTTAAGCAAGCCAGCGCTTGCGCCGCTTGTAGCTCTTCACATCCTTGAAGCTCTTGCGCTCGCCGCCGCCCACGCCCAGGTAGAACTCCTTCACGTCCTCGTTGTTGGCCAGGTCGCTCGCGGCGCCGTCCATCACCACGCGGCCGCTCTCCATGATGTAGCCGTAGTCGGAGTACTTCAGCGCCATGTTGGTGTTCTGCTCGGCCAGCAGGAAGGTCACTTTTTCCTTCTTGTTCAGGTCCTGCACGATGTTGAACACCTCTTCCACGATCTGCGGCGCCAGACCCATGGAGGGTTCGTCCAGCAGCACCATGCTGGGGTTGGCCATCAGTGCGCGGCCAATGGCGCACATCTGCTGCTCGCCGCCCGAGGTGTAGGCCGCCTGCGAGGTGCGGCGCGTCTTGAGGCGCGGGAAGTAGTTGTAGACCTTCTCCAGGTTCGCCGCGATCTCGGCCTTGCTGGTGCGGGTGTAGCTGCCCGTCATCAGGTTCTCTTCAATGGTCAGGTGGGCAAAGCAGTGCCGCCCCTCCATCACCTGCACCACGCCGCGCTGCACCAGGTCGGCGGGCGACAAATTCTCGATGCGCTCGCCGCGCAGCTCGATGCTGCCCTTGGTGACCGCGCCCCGCTCGCCCTGCAGCAGGTTCGAGATGGCGCGCAGCGTGGTCGTCTTGCCCGCGCCGTTGCCCCCCAGGATGGCCACGATGGAGCCTTCCGGCACCTGCAGGGACACACCCTTGAGCACCAGGATCACGTGGTTGTAGATGACCTCGATGCCGTTGACGTTGAGAACAATGTTTTTAGAGTCCATGGTGTTGCCTTCGCTGTGCCAATCCAAAAAGTTGCTGCAGGGGCAACTCTTTGGATTGGCGGCTGCTCACAAAAATGGAGCAACCGCTTCGTCACCGGCCGTTGATACGGTCGCCGCCCAATGCCAGGGCCACCGTGCAAGGGCCGCCCCGCCGCACCGGTGGCGTCCCCCTTCCCGAATCGCGCAGCGATTCGAGAGAAGGGGGAAGGCGCGTCAGCGCCTCAGGGGGATGTACCGAATCAAGACTGGCAGTCTTCCGGCGTACGCGGCGTCAGCTTCTTCTCGGCTGCGTACTTCGCTGCCGTTGCCTTCACCAGCGGCTTGATGATCTGTTCGTCAGCCTGCAGCCAGTCGGATGTGAACTTCCAGGCCTTGCCATCCCAGGTGTGGATGCGGGCCCAGGCGGCGCCCATGTGGTCGGTGCACGACGTGCTGATGGGGCGCATCACACCCGCAAAGCCCAGCGCATCCAGCTTGGGCTGGGTCAGGTTCAGGTTTTCCAGGCCCCAACGCACCTGTTCGCCGCTCATGACCTTGCCCTTGCCAAAACGCTCTTGCGCAGCGCGGATGCCTTCCACGCCCAGCATCGCGCTCATGGCGCCGCGCATGTACAGCACCTGGCCCACTTCGTCCTTGGGGCCTGTGCCCTGGCCCTTGTCGTGCAGCTGGGCCAGCACGTCCTTGACCAGCTTGGACTGGGGCTCGGCGCCGTGTTGCATGGTCACGGCGTTGTAGCCCTTGGCGCCGTCGGCCACGTCCTTCACGTCGGGCTCGGCACCGGCCCACCACACACCGTACATCTTCTCGCGCGGGTAGCCAGTGGCCTGGGCTTCCTTGATGGCGGTGGAGTTCATCACGCCCCAGCCCCACAGTGCCACGTAGTCGGGGCGTGCCTGGCGGATCTGCAGCCAGGTGGCCTTTTGCTCCACGCCGGGCGCCGTCACGGGCAGCAGCTGCAGGTCAAAGCCGTGCATCTTGGCGCGCTCCTGCATCAGCGGGATGGGCTCTTTGCCATAGGGGCTGTCGTGGTAGACCAGGGCGATCTTCTTGCCCTTGAGCTTGTCCAGGCCGCCTTCTTTCTTGCCAATGGCCTGCAGGATGGCATCGGCCGCCACCCAGTAGGTGCCCGCGATCGGGAAGTTCCACTTGAACACGCTGCCGTCCGCACTTTCGGAGCGGCCATAGCCGATGGTCACCACCGGGATCTTGTCGGCAGGGGCCTTCTCGGTGATGGCAAACGTGGCGCCCGTGGACAGGGGCTGCACGAACGACGCGCCCTTGCCCTTGAGGCGTTCGTAGCACTCCACGCTGCGGGCCGTGTCGTAGCCGGTTTCACATTCTTCAAACGCGAGCTTCACGCCATTGATGCCGCCCCGGGCATTCACCAGCTTGAGGTAGTCCACGTAGCCATTGGCCCAGGGCGCGCCGTTCGGGCCGTAGGGGCCCGTGCGGTACGACAGCACCGGGATGAACTGTTCTTTGGCCTGCGCGAAGGCGCTGGTCGATACGACCGATGCACCGGCGGCCACAGCGGCCACGGCCAGAACCAGGGTACGAAGCTTCATGGTTGTCTCCTGTCAATAAAGTGGTTGAAGCACTGCGAAATCACATGGGCCTTCAGTCAAACAACAATCGCTGCAGAACGCATCGGTGTTATCGAGCAAGCCTCTTGGTGGATGCGGAAAAGTCGGGGCAGCCGCTCAATGCGGGAAGGGCCACAGGCGCAGCTTCTGCTTGCCCATCGACCACAGCTTGGCCAGGCCATGGGGTTCCACGATCAGGAACCACACGATCAGGCCGCCAAAGATCATCAGCTCGGCGTGCGACACACCGGCGGTGGAGATGCTGATGCCGAACAGCCCCAGGAACAGCGGCAGGAACTGGTTCAGCGCAATGGGCAGCACCACGATGAAGGCCGCGCCGAAGAAGCTGCCCATGATGGAGCCCATGCCGCCGATGATCACCATGAACAGCAGGCGGAACGACATGTCCACCGAGAACGCGCCGGGTTCCCAGGCGCCCAGGTACACAAAGGCCCACAGGCCACCGGCCACGCCGATGATGAAGGAGCTGACGGCAAATGCGCTGAGCTTGGCGTACATGGGGCGGATGCCGATCACCGAGGCGGCCACGTCCATGTCGCGGATAGCCATCCACTCACGGCCAATCGCGCCGCGCACCAGGTTCTTGGCCATCAGTGCCATGACCACCAGGATCGCCAGGCAAAACAGGTACTTGGAGGTGGCGCTTTCGATTGGCAGGCCGAAGACCTGCAGGTTGGACACCGACACCGAGCCCGAGGGCGTGTCGAGCGTGAACCAGCGGATGCGCAGGAACATCCAGTCGCTGAAGAACTGTGCGGCCAGCGTGGCCACCGCCAGGTACAGCCCCTTCACCCGCAGGCTGGGCAGCCCGAACAGGATGCCGAAGAACGTGGCGCACAGTCCGCCCAGGATGAGTGCGGGAATCAGCGGCAGGCCGGGCAGCCGCACAAAGAAGTTGTAGGCGCCATAGGCCCCCACGGCCATGAAGGCGCCCGAGCCCAGCGAGATCTGGCCGCAATAGCCCACGAGGATGTTCACCCCCAGGGCCGCCAGCGACATGATCACGAACGGGATCAGGATGGCGCGGAAGAAGTAGTCGCTGGCGAGCATGGGCACCGCCACAAAGGCGACGGCCAGCAGCAGGGCGATGGCGATGCGGTCCTGGGCAATCGGGAAGATCTGCTGGTCGGCGCGGTAGCTGGTCTTGAACTGGCCGTTTTCGCGGTAGAGCATGGAAGGTCTCCTGTTGTTCTTGTTATGAGTTACACGCGGTCAATGATCTTCTCCCCAAACAAGCCTTGCGGCCTGAAGAGAAGAAACACCAGCGCCAGTGCATACGCAAACCAGATCTCGATGCCCCCGCCCACATAGGGGCCCAGGTACACCTCCGACAGCTTCTCGCCAACGCCGATGATCAGCCCGCCGATGATGGCGCCCGGCACCGAGGTGAGGCCGCCCAGGATCACCACTGGCAGCGCACGCAGCGCCACCGTGGCCAGCGAGAACTGCACGCCCAGCTTGCTGCCCCAGATCATCCCGGCCACCAGGGCCACCACGCCGGCCACACACCACACGATCACCCAGATGCGGTTGAGCGGGATGCCGATGGACTGGGCGGCCTGGTGGTCGTCGGCCACGGCGCGCAGCGCACGGCCGGTGGAGGTCTTCTGGAAGAACAGCGACAGGGCCACCACCAGCGCGGCGGCAATGGCGGCGGCAATCACGTCTTCCTTGTTGATCAGGATCCCGCCCTGGAACAGGCTTTCCAGCGCAAACATCGGGTCCTTGGGCATGCCGATGTCGATCTTGTAGATGTCGCCACCAAAAATCGTCTGGCCCAGGCCCTCCATGAAGTAGGCAATGCCCAGCGTGGCCATGAGCAGCGTGGCGCCTTCCTGGTTGACCAGGTGGCGCAGCACCAGGCGTTCGATCACCCAGGCCACCACAAACATCACCGCGCCTGCGAGCACAAAGGCGATCAGGTTGGCGGCGATCTGGTTGTCCAGGCCGGTCCACTTGGGCACCCATTCGGCAAAGCGGGCCATGGCCAGCGCCGCAAACAGCACCATCGCGCCCTGCGCAAAGTTGAACACGCCCGAGGCCTTGTAGATCAGCACAAAGCCCAGCGCCACCAGCGAATACAGCATGCCGGCCATGAGGCCGCCCAGCAGTGTTTCAAGAAAAAATCCCATGTTGTTGTCTCCTGCGCTTTCGGGGGCTTCAGTGCGATGTGCCCAGATAGGCGCTGATCACGTCCTGGTTGTTGCGCACCTCGTCGGGCGTGCCGTCGCCGATCTTCTTGCCGTAGTCCAGCACCACCACGCGGTCGCTGATGTCCATCACCACGCCCATGTCGTGCTCGATGAGCACGATGGTGGTGCCGAACTCGTCGTTCACGTCCAGGATGAAGCGGCACATGTCCTGCTTCTCTTCCACGTTCATGCCGGCCATGGGTTCATCGAGCAGCAGCACCTGCGGCTCCATGGCGAGAGCCCGGCCCAGGTCCACGCGCTTTTGCAGGCCATAGGGCAGCTGGCCCACGGGGGTCTTGCGGTGGGCCTGGATCTCCAGGAAGTCGATGATGTGCTCGACCTTCTCGCGGTGGGCCATCTCCTCGCGCTCGGCGGGGCCCAGGCGCAGCGCCTGCAGGAACAGGTTGCTTTTGATCTTGAGGTTGCGGCCGGTCATGATGTTGTCGATCACGCTCATGCCCTTGAACAGCGCCAGGTTCTGGAAGGTGCGCGCCACGCCCATCTCGGCCACCTGGCGCGAGTTCATGTGCGAGAACGTCTTGCCCCGGAAGGTGATAGAGCCGTCCTGCGGTGTGTACACGCCGTTGATGCAGTTGAGCATGGAGCTTTTGCCCGCGCCGTTGGGGCCGATGATGGCGCGGATCTCGTGCTCCTTCACGTTGAACGAGATGTCGGTGAGTGCCTTCACCCCGCCAAACCGGAGGCTGATGTTCTTGACGTCGAGGATGACGTCGCCGATCTTCTTGGTGGTCATGGTGGGGGGCTTCTCCAGCGGGTAGAGCGCGGGCTTCATGCAGCAGCCTTCACGGGTGCGTAGGTCTTAGTTCCGGCGTAACTTGCTGCGCAAGTGAGCCTCCTCTGAAACGATCCCATCATGCGGCCCTCCGCATGCTGGGATACGTTTTGGTGTCCGACAGCTTCAGGGTGGCGCTCACGCTGCCCGTGCGGCCGTCTTCGAACTTGACCTGGGTTTCGATGTATTGCTCGGTGCGGCCCGCGTAGAGCGCGTCCACCAGCACCGCGTATTTCTCGGCAATGAAGCCCCGGCGGACCTTGTTGGTGCGGGTCAGCTCGCCGTCGTCGGCGTCCAGCTCCTTGTGCAGCACCAGGAAACGGCTCACCTGGCTGCCCGCCAGCAGGGCGTCAGTCGCCAGGTCGGCGTTCACCTTTTCGATGCACTCACGCACCAGCTCGTACACCTCGGGCTTCTGCGCCAGGTCGGTGTAGCCCGCGTAGGGCAGGTTGCGGCGCTCGGCCCAGTTGCCCACGGCGTCGAAGTCGATGTTGACCATCACGCACACCTTCTCGCGGCCGTCACCCAGTGCGACCACTTCCTTGATGTGCGGGAAGAACTTGAGCTTGTTCTCCACATACTTGGGCGCAAACATCGCGCCGTCGTTGGCGCCGCCCTTGATGCGGCCCACGTCCTTGACGCGGTCGATGATCTTGAGGTGTCCATGGGCGTCGAGGAAGCCCGCATCGCTGGTGTGGTACCAGCCATCGGCCGTGAGCACCTCGGCCGTGGCCTTGGGGTTCTTGTAGTACTCCTTGAGCAGCCCGGCCGACTTGACCAGGATCTCGCCGTTGTCGGCCACCTTGATCTGCACGCCCCGGATGGGCACGCCCACCGTGTCGGCGCGCGCCTGGTTGTCAGGCTGCAGGCAGACGAACACGGCGGTCTCGGTGGAACCGTAGAGCTGCTTGAGGTTGATGCCGATGGAGCGGTAGAAGGTGAACAGGTCGGGCCCGATCGCTTCGCCCGCCGTGTAGGCCACGCGCACGCGGCTGAAACCCAGGTTGTTGCGCAGCGGGCCGTACACCAGCAGGTTGCCCAGCGCGTACTTGATGCGGTCCAGGGTGCCCACGGTTTCGCCGTCCATCAGTGCCGGGCCCACGCGCTTGGCCACGGCCATGCAGGCGTGGAACATCTTGCGCTTGAGGGCGCCTGCGTCTTCCATGCGGATCATCACGCTGGTGAGCAGGCCTTCAAAAATGCGGGGCGGCGCAAAGTAGTACGTGGGGCCGACCTCCTTGAGGTCGATCGTCACGGTGCTGGCCGACTCGGGGCAGTTGACCACGTAGCCGCAGGCCAGCCACTGGGCGTAGCTGAAGATGTTCTGGCCGATCCAGGCCGGAGGCAGGTAGGCCAGCACCTCTTCGCTGCTGGTGAGCTTGTCGAACTCGGCCCCTGCGCTCGCGCGGTCCAGCAGGGTGCTGTGGGTGTGCACCACGCCCTTGGGGTTGCCCGTGGTGCCTGAGGTGAAGAACATCGCGGCCACGTCGTCCGGGCTGGCCTTGGCCACCTCGGCGCGGAACCACTGGGGGTGCTTGGCGACATGGGCGGCACCGGCTTCGATCAGCGAATCGAGCGATGCCAGGCCCTGCTCCTGGTAATTGCGCAGGCCGCGCGGATCGTCAAAGTAGATGTTGGAGATCTGCGGGCACTGCTCGCGGATTTCGAGCAGCTTGTCCACCTGCTCCTGGTCTTCCACCAGGCAAAAGCGCACCTCGGCGTTGTTGAGCGGGAAGATGCACTCGGCCGCCACTGCGTCCTGGTACAGCGGTACGGGGATGGCGCCCAGCGACTGTGCCGCCAGCATGGTGGCGTATAGGCGGGGGCGGTTGGCGCCGATCACCACCATGTGCTCGTGGCGCTTCAGGCCCGCGAGGTGCAGGCCGGCGGCCACCTGTTCCACCAGGCGCACCAGGTCGGCCCAGCTGTGGGTTTGCCAGATGCCATATTCTTTTTCGCGCAGGGCCGGGGCCGTGGGGCGCTCGGTGGCATGCTTGAGCAGCAGTTGCGGGAACGTGGTCAACATTGCAGCTTCCTGAAAGTGAGAAGGTGTCAGCCCGGTGACAGCCGGGGGCGCAGGCTTGTGATTGCGCGATGGGGGAATGCTAGGACCCACTTTGACGCCATCTTGTCTTGCCGACGACAATTTAGGGGTAACTCCCGGGTGGGTAAAACCCTGCCTGCGGGTGGGCGGTATCCTCCAAGCCATGTACGCCCCGTTTTTCGGTCTCCAGCATCCCCCGTTTTCCATCGCCCCGGACCCGCGCTACCTGTTCATGAGCGAGCGCCACCGCGAGGCCCTGGCCCACCTGCTGTATGGGCTGGATGCAGGCGGCGGGTTTGTGCTGCTCACCGGCGAGGTAGGGGCGGGCAAGACCACGGTGTGCCGCTGTTTTCTGGAGCAGATTCCGGCGCACTGCAACGTGGCCTACATCTTCAACCCCAAGCTCACGGTGCGGGAGCTGCTGCGCTCCATCTGCGACGAGTTCGGCGTGCCGCACAAGCCCATGGTGCCGGGTGGTGTGGAGACGGTGAAGGACTACATCGACCCGCTCAACGCCTCGCTGCTGGCCGCGCACGCGGCGGGGCGCAACACCGTGCTCATCATCGACGAGGCGCAGAACCTCTCGGCCAATGTGCTGGAGCAGCTGCGCTTGCTCACCAACCTGGAGACCAGCGAGCGCAAGCTGCTGCAGATCATCCTGATCGGCCAGCCCGAGCTGCGCACCATGGTGGCCAGCCCCGCGCTGGAACAGCTCGCGCAGCGCGTGATTGCGCGTTTCCACCTCGATGCGCTGAGCCCGCGCGAGACCCAGCAGTACATCGCCCACCGTCTGGCCGTGGCGGGCCTGCAGGGCCCCATGCCCTTCAGCCAGCGCGCCATGGCGCGCGTGCATGCCCTGTCGCGCGGCGTGCCCCGGCGCATCAACCTGCTGTGTGACCGGGCCCTGCTGGGCGCCTATGCCGCCGGGGTGCGCGAGGTGAATGCCTCCACGGTGAACCGCGCTGCGCGTGAAGTGTTCGATGCCCCGGCGTCAGCCGCCGCCGCGCGCCAGGGCCAGCCCCTGCTGCCCCGCTGGGCGGTGGCAGGCCTGGGCGCCGTGGCGGGGGCCGCGCTGGTGGCCGCGGGCGGCTGGGCGCTGGGCGCCTGGCCCACGCCGGCCCCGCGCGGTGCGGGTGCGCCGGTGGCAGCCACGGCGCCCGCATTGCCTGCCAGCGCGGCGGTGGTGGCGGGGGGGCGTGCACAGCCCCCGGCCGCAGCCGCCAGTGCGGCTTCGACAGCGGGTGCTGCTGCAGCGGCAACAACGGCAACAACGGCAACAGCAGCCGCATCCACCCCGTCTACGGCACCGGTGGTGGGCGCGCCCTTGTCTGAACTGCAGCAGTTTCTGGCAGCACTGCCCGCCAGCGATGGCCCGGCCTGGCAGGCGCTGGCCACCCGCTGGGGGGCCAGCGTGCCTGAGGGGGCCGATGCCTGTGCCACGCTGCCGCGCGAGGGGCTGCGCTGCTACCGCAACCGCCGGGCGGGCCTGAACCTGGTGCGCCAGATCGACCGGCCGGTGCTGCTCACGCTGTTCCCCTCGGACGATGGCGACAGCGCCGTGTCCGCCGTGCTGCGCGGCCTGGACGGCGACACCGCCACGCTCGAAGGCGCAGGTCGCACGCTGCAGGTGCCCGTGGCCGAGCTGGCCCAGGTGTGGCGCGGCGACATTGCCACCCTGTGGCGCGCCCCGATCGGCATGCCCGACAAGGGCGACATTGCCGAGAGCACGGCCGGTGCCGCCTGGCTCGACAAGCAACTGGCCACGCCCGCCGCAGGTGGCGCTGGCACGGGCGCACGCGCTCGGGCCACCACCCCCGCCGCGCGCCAGGCGCGCATCCAGCGCTTTCAGCTGGCCCAGGGTGTCACGCCCGATGGCCGCGCCGGTCCGCTCACTCTCATGCTGCTCAACCGCGTCAACGGCGTGAGCGAACCCCGTCTGCGCACAGGAGCCTGATCCCCATGTCCTACATCCTTGATGCGCTGCGGCGCGCGGAAGCCGAACGGGGGCGGGGCGGCGTGCCCGGGCTGCATTCGCAGGCGGTGCCGGTGCCCGGCGCGGCGCCGGTGGTCGGGCGGACATCCGCCTCGCCCTGGCTCATGGCCAGCGCCGGGGTGGCCGTGGCGGCTGTGGCCGTGGCGGGCACCTGGTGGGTGATGCAGCGTCCGGCCCCTGCGCCGGTGGTGGTGGCTGCGACCCCCGCTCCCGGACCCGCGCCCGCAGCGGTGCCCGCAGCGCCCCAGCCTGCCCCGGTGGCTATCGCCCCAGCACCGACGGCGCCAGCAGCACAGGTGGCACCGGCCGCTGGGCCGCCTTCGGCCCCGGCACCTGCGGTGGAGGCCCCTGCGCCCGAGTCGCGTCCCGCCGAAAAACGCAGCGCGGCGCCGCCGCCACGCGAAAAAGCTGCACCACCCGCGCCTGTGCCCCGGGTCGCTGAGCCGCCTGCGGCGCCCGCCCGCTCCCGTGCCGAGCCCACCCGTGATCCTGCCCGTGACGTGGCCCGCGATACCGCGCGTGGGGTGGTTCCGCCCCGGACGCCCGAGCCCGTCGCCGTGGCTGCCGCACCCGCGCCTACCACGGCCACCGGCACGGTGTTCGCCCAGGGCGACCTGCCCGAGGCCGTGCGCGCGCAGTTGCCCTCGCTCAAGATTTCGGGCGTCACCTACTCGGCCAACCCGGCATACCGCATGGCCATCGTCAACGGCCAGGTGCTGCACGAGGGCGACCCGGCCGGCCCGGGGCTGTTGCTGGAGAAGATCGAGCCCGGGCGCACCATCTGGTCGTTCAAGGGCTACCGCTACGGGCTGGCATCGCAGTAGCCCGGTGGGGCGCTGGCGGGGCCTGAAGTTTGAGGAAAAAACGGCCTCTGCGCGCGATAGGTATGCCTTTTAAGCTATCTATTTAGTAGCATTTTTTCCGCCTCAGCGGGGCGCTGCGTCAGCGCCCGCCAGGTCAGCGGATAAAACGCCCGTCGCGCCCCACCAGCGTCAGCTCCACAAAACGCGAGGCGTTGCGCTCGGGTGCGCTGGCGCTGATCTCGAAGCCGCCCAGGTCCCATTTCTTGAGGTTCCAGGTCGCGTCGATGAAGGCCGCGCGCGTGGGGTTGCGGCCTGCACGCTGCAGGGCTTCGGCAAACACGCGGGCGTTGATGTAGCCCTCCAGCGCCAGGTGCGAGGGCTCGGCCGTGGCGCCCGAGGCCTTCCAGGCGGTCTGAAACTCGCGCACCACCGGCATCACCACGTTGGAGGGCAGGGGCACCACCTGCGAGATCGCCATGCCCGTGGCGTCGGCGCCCAGGGCCTTGACGGTGGCGGGCGTGCCCATCACCGACAGCGCATACAGCGTCACGCCACGCTTGAGTGCCCGGAACGCCTTCACAAACTCCAGCGTGGGCTTGCCCGCCAGGCCAATCACGATGGCCTCCAGGTTGCCGCCCGCCAGCTTGGCGGCGGCGCTGCCCGCGTCCGAGGCATTGCTCTCCACCGTCACGGTCAGGGCCTCGGGCAGCTTGAGCCGGTCCATGGACTGCTTGGCTGCGCTGAACACCTCTTTGCCGAACGCATTGTTCTGGTAAACGATGCCGATGCGCTGGATGCCGATGGTGGACAGGTGCTGCACCAGCTTTTCGGCCTCGTCGGCATAGCTGGCGCGGATGTTGAACACGCTGCGCGCCTTGGTGCGGCTGAGCTGCGCGCCGGTGAAGGGCGCAAAAAACGGGATGCCGCTCTCGATCACCTTGGGCAGCATCGCGTCGATCATGGGCGTGCCCATGCAGTTGAACAGTGCAAAGGTGGCCGGGTCTGCCAGGAACTGCTCCACGTTGGCCAGCGCCTTGGGCACATCGTAGGTGTCGTCCAGCGTGGTCAGTTCAATCGCCTTGCCATGTACGCCGCCGCGCGCATTGATGGCCGCAAACGCCGCCTTGGCGCCCTGGTGCATGGCCGAGCCCAGGTCGCCCAGCGGGCCGGTGAGGGCGGTGGACTGCGCAATCTTGATCGCGCCGTCCTGCGCGTGAGCGCGCCCGGGCAGGCCCGCCAGCCCCACCCAGGGCAGGGCGGCCACGGCGGCCAGGGCCTGGCGCCGCCCCAGGCCACGGCGTTGTGCAGCGTGGGCGGGGATGGCGGCGTCCGGCGCGGTGGATCGGTGTTGGTTCATGTGTTGTCTCCTCGGTAGCCCCGGTTTCGCGAAGACCTTGCACAGGTTCCAGGGCCGGGGGAGGCGCCATCATCCGGTGGAGATTGGCATTTTTTTGTCTTTCTGACGACAATTCGGATCAGGATTTCCCGTATCCCCCGACCCCATCGACCGGACCGCGCCCATGGACTCCCGCATCAATCAGGACCTGTCGCTGCACCAGCGGCGGCGCCCCCCCACCACCGACGAACTGCGCGGCATCCCGTGGCTGGACCAGCTGCAGCCCGCCGAGCGCGAACGCGCCGTGGCCTCGCTGCTGGTGGGCGATGCCCAGCCGGGCGACTACGTGTGCCGGGTAGGGCGCCCGGTGACCTACTGGTTCGGGGTGGTGGAGGGGCTGCTGAAGATGAGCAGCGACGACGCGCAGGGCCAGACCATGACCTATGCCGGCCTGCCGCCCGGCGGCTGGTTTGGCGAGGGCACGACCATCAAGCGCGAGCCCTACCGCTACAACATCCAGGCGCTGCGCAAGAGCATCGTGGCGGGCCTGCCCATCGACACCTTCCACTGGCTGCTGGACCACTCCATCGGCTTCAACCGGTTTGTGATGAACCAGCTCAACGAGCGCCTGGGCCAGTTCATCGCCGCGCGCGAGATCGACCGGCTGAACAACCCCGACGTGCGTGTGGCGCGCAGCCTGGCGTCGCTGTTCAACCCCGTGCTGTACCCGGGCGTGGGCGAGGTGCTGCGCATCACGCAGCAGGAGCTGGCCTACCTGGTGGGGCTGTCGCGCCAGCGCGTGAACGAGGCCCTGGCCGCGCTGGAGGCGCAGGGCGCGATCCGCATCGAATATGGCGGCCTGCGGGTGCTGGACCTGGCGGCGCTGCGCTCCAGCATCTTCCAGTTCAAGGGGAGCTAAGAGCCTGCTTTAAGCCTCACCCGGCGCTCAGCGCGGCAGCGACGGCAGCTTGCCGCGCGGCTTCAGCGCCGGAGCGCGCGGTGGCGCGCTGCGCAAGGCCGGGGCAGGCACCGGGGTCGGGGCGGCCGTGGGATTGCCCGGGCCCCAGCTGTCCTCGCCGCCGCCATCGCTGCGCGACAGGCGGAAGGTGCCCACCATCTGCGTGAGGCGCCCGGCCTGGTCCTTGAGGCTGTCGGCGGCGGCCGCGCCTTCTTCCACCAGGGCGGCGTTCTGCTGCGTCATTTCTTCCAGCGCGCCCACCGACTGGCTCACATGGCCGATGCGCTGGCTCTGCTCCTGCGTGGCGGCGGTGATCTCGCCCATGATGTCGGACACGCGGCGCACCGATAGCACCAGCTCCTCGATGGTCTTGCCCGCGTGGTTCACCAGGGTGCTGCCTTCCTGCACCTGATCGACGCTGGTGCCAATCAGTGCCTTGATCTCGCGCGCAGCGTTGGCCGAACGGCCGGCCAGGTTGCGCACCTCGCCCGCCACCACCGCAAAGCCCCGGCCCTGCTCGCCCGCGCGGGCGGCTTCCACGGCCGCATTCAGCGCCAGGATGTTGGTCTGGAACGCGATGCCGTCGATCACGCTGATGATGTCGGCGATCTTGCGCGAGCTGGCGCTGATGGTGTCCATGGTGCGCACCACCTGGCCCACCACCTCGCCACCGCGTGTGGCCGCATCGGATGCGGTGGACGCGAGCTGGTTGGCCTGGCGGGCCGAGTCGGCGCTTTGCGACACGGTGCCGGTCAGCTCCACCAGCGAGCTGGCGGCGCTTTGCAGGTTGTGCGAGGTCTGCTCGGTGCGCTGGCTCAGGTCCAGGTTGCCCGACGCCACCTCGGAGCTGGCCACCAGAATGGAGTCGGCCGTCTGGCCGATCTCGCCCACCAAGGTGCGCAGGCGCTCCTGCATGGCGGCAATCGCTTCGAGCAGGCGGCCGGTTTCGTCATGGATGCGTACTTCGACCTGCGAGGTGAGGTCGCCGCGCGCAATGCGCTCGGCCACCACCACGGCGCGGCCGATGGGCGCGGTGATGCTGGTGGTGATGCGCCACGCAATCAGGGCGCCCAGGCCAATGGCCAGCGCCACCAGCAGGCCGCCCACCAGGCGCGCCTGGCTTTGGGTGTTCTCTGCGGACGCCGTGGCCTCGGCATTCAGGCTGTTCTGCAACTCGATCAGTTCGCGCAGCTTGGCGCGCCAGGCGGTTTCGCCCGGGGCTACGCGGGTCATCAGCGCCAGCGT
The DNA here is from genome assembly GCF_002245625.1 of Acidovorax kalamii. Taxonomy (GTDB): domain Bacteria; phylum Pseudomonadota; class Gammaproteobacteria; order Burkholderiales; family Burkholderiaceae_C; genus Acidovorax; species Acidovorax kalamii. The sequence goes on along the minus strand of NZ_NOIG01000006.1, from coordinate 331,370 downwards.
GGCGCTCACGGTGTCGCCGTCGTCGGCGGCCTTGATGGCGTTGGCGAGTTCGGGGCGCGCCTTGCGGCCCAGTTCCTGCACCTCGGCCAGCAGCTTGATCTCGGCCGGGGTGGCGCCGTCGGGCGTGAGCAGCGCGGCCAGGGCGGTTTCCTGGGTGGCGTACTCCTTGAGCGTCTTGTCCACCGCCTCGATCTGCGCGCGTGCCTGTTTGGGGTCGATGTCGTTGAGCATGGCGGCCGAGCGGCTCTGGATGCCGATGGCGCTCACGCTCTCCAGCATGCCATTGACCAGCTTGGCCTTGTTGGCCCCGGTGCCCGTGATCTGGTGCATTTGCCCGTTGACCTGGCTCACCGACAGCTGGCCCAGGGCCGCCACCGCGATGATGAGCACCAGCATGCAGCCAAAGCCCAGGCTGAGCCGGCTGGAGATCGACAAGGATTTGAGAGAAGCGGCGGCAGGCATGGAAGTCCTTGTGTCTCGGTGGGCGTCAGGGGATCGGGGGATTCAGGTCGGCGCGAACTGACCGGTGCGCATGGACCGAAGCAATATCGGTGCCCACAGGGACAGGCCGGGCCCTTGCACGTTCGACGCAGTGTAGGCAGAAATCTCAAAATGTGTCATGAGCGTTGCGGATGGGGACATGCCCGAATTGCATGGCTGCATTTGTTACAAATGAGTCGCCCTGTTGTGGTGGCGCGGCAGCACCAAAGTGCAACAGGACGTGGACGCAGAATTTGCATAAAAAGTGCTGCTACCGCGCAATGGATATGCCTTTATTGCTATTGTTATTGATAGCACTCCAAGGCCCTGCGGGTTTGCCCCGGGGGGCGACGGCCGGAGGGCGATCAGGTATAAACCTGTAACAGTTGCGAGGTCTTTTATGCATCCCACTTTTTGTTCTTCGGCGCTGCGCGCCGTACCGGCGGCCGTGGTGGTGGCGCTGCTCGCAGGGTGTGCGGCCACGCCCGCGCCCGACACCGGCCTGCGCGAAGCGGTGGTGGCGGTGACCAGCGCCCACGAACTCATCACCTTCCATGCGGGCCAGCCCGGCCGCATCCTGGAGCGGCGCCCGGTCACCGGCCTGCCCGCAGGCGACCGACTGGTGGGCATTGACTTCCGCGTGGCCAAGGGCGTGCTGTATGCGCTGTCGCAGGCCGGGCGCCTGTACACGCTCGACATCCCCACGGGGGCGCTGCGCCCGGTGGGGGCTGCGCCAGCGGTGCTGCCGCTCGTCGGCAGCGTGTTCGGCTTTGACTTCAACCCGGCGGCCGACCGCATCCGCGTGGTGTCCAACACCGGCCAGAACCTGCGCCTGCACCCCGACACCGGGGCCGCCGTGGACGGCGACCCGGCCGTGGAGGGCGTGCAGCCCGACCCCGCCCTGCGCTATGCCTGGGCCGACGTGAACGCCCGCCGCAAGCCCGACATCGCGGGGGCCGCCTACACCTACAACCCCAACGACAGCAAGATCACCACCAACTACGCCATCGACCGGGCGCTGGGCGTGCTGGTCATGCAGGGCTCGCGCGAGGGCACCACGCCCGTGGTCTCGCCCAACACCGGGCAGTTGCGCACCGTGGGGTCGCTGGGCCTGGGGCCGCTGAGCGACGTGGCGTTTGACATTGCCGACGTGGGCAACACCGCCCTGATTGCGGTGCGCACGGCGGCCGACAACCAGACCCGCCTGCACCAGGTGGACCTGGCCACCGGCGCCACCCGGCCCCTGGGCCTGGTGGGCGAGGGCGCGCCGCTGGTGGGTATGGCGATCGAGCCATGACCGCTGGCAGCGCCCGCCCCCTGCGTCCCTGGCCCCGCTTACGCCGCTTTGGCAGCATGGGCCGCTCCGGCCGTGCGCTGCTGTGCGCATGGGGGCTCGTGGGCGGGGGGCTGGCCGCCCAGGCGGGCCCGGTGCAGGTGGAGGTGGCCGATGCGGCGGGCAAGCCGCTGGCCGACGCCGTGGTGTTTCTGGACTCGGCCGATGCGCGCAAACTGGCCCGGCCGCTGGCGGGCGTGGAGATGGCGCAGGAAAAGCGCCAGTTCGTGCCCGGCGTGCTGGTGGTGACCACCGGTACCGAGGTGCTGTTCCCCAACCGCGACACGGTGCGGCACCATGTGTATTCGTTCTCGCCCGCCAAGAAATTCGAACTCAAGCTCTACACCGGCACGCCGACCAACCCCGTGCTGTTCGACAAGACCGGCGTGGTCGCGCTGGGCTGCAACATCCACGACCAGATGGTGGGCTGGATCCTGGTGCTCGACACCCCCTACTACGCACGCAGTGCGGCAGGCACCGGCCGGGTGTTGCTGGACAACGTGCCGCCCGGCACCTACACGCTGCGCACCTGGCACACCCGCCTGCCCGTGGGCGCCCCGGCGCTGGAGCAGGCGCTGACCGTGCCCGCCACCGGTGTCGCCACGGCCACGGTGCGCATGACGGGGTTGCAGCCTTGACGCGGCTGCGCCTGGCCCGGCGCAGTCTGATCCTGCGGCTGGTGGGGTTGTCGCTGCTGCTGCTGCTCATCGTGCAGGCGGCAGGGTTTGCCGTGGTGCGGGCCTCCATCGACCGCAATGCACGCGCCCAGATCGCGCGGGCTCTGGACCTGGACGAAAACATCTGGCGCCGCCTGCTGGAGCAGAACGCCGAGCGCTTGCGCCAGGGCTCGGCGCTGCTGGCGGCCGACTACGGCTTCCGCTCGGCGGTCAATTCCGGGGACGAGGACACCATCCAGTCGGTGCTGGAGAACCACGGCAGCCGCATCGGCGCGGCCGTGACGGCCCTGCTGGGCACCGACCTGGAATTGCGTGCTGTCAGCCTGATGGAGGGCATGGAGCAATTCCCCGCCACGCTGCGCGAGGTGGTGCCCCGCCTGGCCAGCCAGCCCCAGGGCAGCCAGACCGTGGTGATGGACGGCGTGCCCTACCAGTTTGTGATGGTGCCCATGCGCGCGCCGGTGGTCATTGGCTGGGTGCTGATGGGCTTCCCGATCGACCAGTCGCGCGCCGACGAGATGCGGCAACTGCTGGCGGTGCATGTGGCACTGGTGGTGAAGGGGGCCGACGGCGTGGTCAAACTGCCCGTGGCCACGCTGCCCCCCGATGCCCGGACCCTGCTGCTGAACGCGGGCGGGGCGGTGGGCGAGCTGCAGACGGCCGAGGGAACGCTGCTGGTGCGCACCAGCGCGCTCGACAGCGTGGGCGGTGAAGTGCGCTCGCTGCTGCTGCGGTCGGTGGACGAGGTGGTGGCCCCCTACCGCCAGCTGCAGGTGCTGCTGGCCATCATCACCGTGGCCGGTGTGCTGCTGTTTGCGGTGGGCACCGGGCTGGTGGCGCAGCGGCTCACCACGCCCCTGCGTTCGCTGCTGGCGGCCACGCAGCGCCTGTCGCGCGGCGAATACGACGTGCCGCTGGAGCACACCGGCCGCATGGACGAGATCGGCAACCTGGCACGCTCGTTTGACCACATGCGCGTGGACATCGCGGCGCAGCAAACCGAAATCCGCCGCCTGGCCTATTGGGACCGCCTGACCGGCCTGCCCAACCGGGAGCGATTCCGCGAGGCCGTGGTGCGGGCCCTGGCGGGCCACCCCGATCACCCGGGCCGCGCGGGCCGCACGGCCACGCCCCAGCCGGTGGCGGTGCTCACCCTCGATCTGGACCGCTTCAAGCATGTGAACGACGTGCTGGGCTACGCGTTTGGCGACCGCCTGCTGCAGGCCGTGGCCGGGCGCCTGAGCCTGCAGGTGCGATCGCCCGACGACATGGTGGCGCGCCTGGGCGGCAACGAGTTCGCCATCCTGCTGCTGAATGCAGACGCCGCTGCCGCCCACGACATCGCCCAGCGCATCAACCAGTCGTTCGAGGAGCCGCTCGCGTTCGAGGACCAGACGGTGGACCTGAGCGCGGGCATCGGTTTTGCCTGCTGGCCGGGCGACGCAGACGATGCCGACACCCTGCTCAGCCGCTCGGAAATCGCCATGTATGCGGCCAAGCGCAAGCTCAGCGGGGCGCTGCAGTACGACGCCGCGTTCGACTCGACCAGCGCGCAGACCCTGTCGCTGCTGACCGAGCTGCGCCACGCGGTGGAGCACCACGAGCTGCGCCTGTACCTGCAGCCCAAGGTGCCGCTGCATGGCCAGGCGGGCTTGGCGGCCGAGGCGCTGGTGCGCTGGCAGCACCCGCAGCGCGGGCTGGTGCCGCCCATGCAGTTCATCCCGTTTGCCGAGCAGACCGGCTTTGTGCGCCAGCTCACGCTGTGGATGTTTGAGGAGGTCGCGCGGCTGCTGGCCGACCCGCGCACGCGGGGCCTGCCGCTCAGGGTGTCGGTCAACCTCTCGACCCGCGACCTGCTGGACCCGGAGCTGAGCAACCGGCTGGCCGACATCCTGGCGCGCCACGGGGTGGCGGCCAGCGCGTTCTGCCTGGAGATCACCGAAAGCGCGATCATGGACGACCCGCAGCGCGCCGAGGCCATGCTCAACCGGCTGTCCGAGCAGGGCTTCAAGCTGTCGATTGACGACTTTGGCACCGGCTACTCGTCGCTGGCCTACCTCAAGCGCCTGCCGGTGGACGAACTCAAGATCGACAAGTCCTTCGTGATGGGCATGGAAACGGGCGAGGACGACGCGATGATCGTGCGCTCCACCATCGACCTGGCGCACAACCTGGGGCTCACCGTGGTGGCGGAGGGGGTGGAGACCGCTGGCATCCTGGAGCAGCTGCGCACCCTGGCCTGCGACGAGGCGCAGGGCTACCACATCACGCGGCCCCTGCCGGTCGATGACTTCCTGGCCTGGCAGGCACGCCAGGGGTAGGCTGCGCCGGGTTCTTTCGGTCGCCGGGGTCTTCAGATCAGGGGCGACCGAAATTCATTTGGGCCCCTGGCGGCCCACAGGCGAAAATACGCGCAATGTCTTCTTCTGCTCCTCGCCCGCCTGCGGGCCCTGCCGCCCCGGCCACCGATGCCGGTGGCCCTTCCTCGCCTGCGGCGCCGCGCCCCGTGCTGCGCCGCCCCACCCTGACGGCCAAGCCTGCACCTGCGCGGCCTGTGCCGCCGCCCCGGGCCCCCCGGCCTGCCCGGTCGCCCGCACCGTCCACCTACCGCGTCGCGTCGGGCGCGTTTGTGGCGCCTGTGCGCCAGGTGCCTGCACCTGCCACCGGCATGGTGGGCGGCCTGCCCACCTCGCGCCTGAACAAGCGCATGGCCGAGCTGGGCCTGTGCTCGCGGCGCGAGGCCGACGACTGGGTGGAGCAGGGCTGGGTCAAGGTCAATGGGGTGGTGGCGACCATGGGCCAGCAGGTCACGGCGGCCGACCGCATCGAGGTGGACAAGATTGCCCAGGGTTTCCAGGAGCAGCGCGTCACCATCCTGCTGAACAAGCCCATCGGCTACGTGAGCGGCCAGGCCGAGGACGGCCACACGCCCGCCGTGGCGCTGATCAACCCCCGCACCCACTGGCGCGATGACCCCAGCCGCAACCGCTTCTCGCCGCCGCAACTGCGGGGCCTGGCGCCTTGCGGGCGGCTGGACATCGACTCGGTGGGCCTCTTGGTGCTGACCCAGGACGGCCGCGTGGCCCGGCAGATCATTGGCGAGGACTCCGAGATGGAAAAGGAGTACCTCGTGCGCGTGGTCTACCAGGCACCGGGCCAGACGACGGCTCGCCACCCCGGCGAGCGCTCCGCGCCGCTGCAGGAAATCGACGAGCGTGACCCGGTCAGCACCAATGTGCAGGCGGTGTTCCCCAAAGAGTTGCTGGAACGCCTGCGCCACGGCCTGAGCCTGGACGGCGAGCCACTCAAGCCCGCCAAGGTCGATTGGCAAAACCCCGAGCAACTGCGTTTTGTGCTCACCGAGGGCAAAAAACGCCAGATCCGCCGCATGTGCGAACTGGTGGGGCTCAAGGTCGTGGGCCTCAAGCGCATCCGCATCGGTCGCGTGACCCTGGGCCACCTGCCCGTGGGGCAGTGGCGCTATCTGTCGCCTAACGAGCGCTTCTGAGCGCTGCCGAGCTCCGTACAACCCCGCCTTTTTTCTGGATCGGAGCCTTCTCATGCCTTCCTCGCGGCCACCGCGCATACGCGACAGCGCACCGGCTTCCGGATCCAACCCGCTGCGGCAGCTGCGGGTCTCCGACCTGCGCGGTGTGGCCCGGCTGGCCACGCAGGCCACCACCGGTATCAGCCGCGTGGCCGAGGGCGTGCACCAGTCCGTGCGCGGCACCCTGGGGTTGCCCGGCGGGGCCCAGCCGGGCCGTACCGGGGGGCTGACCGGCTTGGTCTACCAGAGCATCCGGGGGGTGACGCAACTCGTGGATGCGGGCCTGCAGGCGGGGCTCGCGCGGCTGGAGCCCTTTTTCTCGGCGAGTACGCCCGGCACCGAGGTGCTGTGGGAGCGCGAGGCGGTCATCGCCGCCCTGAACGGTGTGATGGGCGACCGCCTGCAGCAGGACAACAATCCGCTGTGCACCCGCATGGGCTGGTACCAGCAGGGCCTGCCGCTGGATGTGCGTGCCCTGGGCGCTCCGGGCACGGCCACCGGCAAGTTGCTGGTGCTGGTGCACGGACTGTGCATGAACGATCTGCAGTGGCAGCATGGCGGCCATGACCATGGCGCCCACCTGGCCCAGGCGCTGGGCTACACGCCGGTGTACCTGCGCTACAACACCGGCCAGCACATCTCGACCAACGGCGCCGAGCTGTCGGCCCTGCTCGAATCCTTGGTGGCCAGCTGGCCCGTGCCCGTGACAGAGCTGGCCGTGCTGGCCCACAGCATGGGCGGACTGGTGGTGCGCAGTGCCTGCCACCATGCGGCCACCCAGGCGGCGGCCCCCAGCGGCTGGCTGCCCCGGCTGCGCCAGGTGGTTTTTCTGGGCACGCCCCACCATGGCGCGCCGCTGGAGCGGGCGGGGAGCTGGGTGGACGTGCTGCTGGGCAGCACCCCCTATTCGCGGCCGTTTGCCCGGCTGGCGCAGCTGCGCAGCGCGGGCATCACTGATTTGCGCTACGGCCATGTGCTCGATGCCGACTGGCAGGGGCGCGACCGCTTTCGCACCCGCCCCGACCAGCGCACCCCCGTGCCCCTGCCCGCCGGGGTGGCCTGCTACGCGGTGGCCGCCACGCTGGCCGCGCGGCGCAGCCCGCTGGCTGAGCGGCTGGTGGGGGACGGGTTGGTGCCCTTGCACAGCGCCCTGGGCATCCACGATGATGCGGGCCGGGGGCTCGGGTTTGCCAAGGAACGGCAGGCGGTGTTCCACCGCCTGGGCCATCTGGCGCTGCTGGACGATGCCGGCGTGGCCCGGCAGCTGGAGCAGTGGATGGCGGCGCCCACATGACGCTGGCCCGGTGCCGGGGGTGCGGCTACGATGTGTTCATGCAGCAATAGACAACAAGGAGAAACTTGTGAGTGATGTGAAATACCGCCTGGTGACCCGCAGCGACTTTGACGGCCTGGTCTGCGCCGTGCTGCTCAACGAGCTGGATCTGATTGACGAAATCACCTTTGTCCACCCCAAAGACATGCAGGATGGCAAGGTCGCCATCACCAGCCGCGACATCACCACCAACCTGCCTTATGTGCCCGGGGCGCACCTGGTGTTTGATCACCACGAGTCCGAAACCATCCGCAACTCGGGCCGCCGCGACGAGAACCACATCATCGAGGCCCATGCCCCCTCGGCAGCGCGCGTGGTCTACAACCACTACGGCGGCAAGGCGGCCTTCCCGCGCATCACCGAAGACATGATGGCGGCGGTGGACCAGGCCGACTCGGCCCAGTACTCGCGCGAAGACATCCTCGACCCCCAGGGCTGGGTGCTGCTGAACTACATGATGGACTCGCGCACCGGGCTGGGGCGTTTTCGGGAGTTCCGCATCAGCAACTACGCGCTGATGATGGACCTGATCCAGTATTGCCGTGACCACACCATCGACGACATCCTGGCCCTGCCCGACGTGCAGGAGCGGGTGCAGCTTTACCGCGAGCATGCGGCGAAGGCCAAGGAGCAGCTGCAGCGCTGCGCCATCCGCATCGGCAAGTTGGTGGTGCTGGACCTGCGCGAGGAAGAGACCATCTGGGCCACCAACCGCTTCATGATCTATGCGCTGTTCCCGGAGTGCAACATCTCCATCCACGTGATGTGGGGGCTGCAGAAGCAGAACACGGTGTTTGCCACAGGCAAGTCCATCCTGGACCGCAGCAGCCACGTGCACATCGGCAACCTCATGCTGGAGTTTGGCGGTGGGGGCCATGCGGCTGCAGGCACCTGCCAGGTGTCCAACGAGAAGGCCGACGCCATCCTGCAGACACTGGTGCAGCGCATCACGCTCGAAAACTGAGCGGTCTATCGCTCAATCTTCGCCGAACAGCCCCCGGTAGATGGCGGCGCCCAGCAAGGCGCCCGCAATGGGCGCGGCCCAGAACACCCACAGCTCCGACAGCGCATAGCTGGGCCCAAACAGGGCGGGGCCGGTGCTGCGCGCCGGGTTGACCGAGGTGTTGGTCACCGGGATGGAGATCAGGTGGATCAGCGTGAGGCACAGGCCGATGGCCATGCCGCCCACGCCTTCTGCCGCGTGCCGCGAGGTCACGCCCAGGATCACGATCAGGAACACCGCCGTGAGCACGACCTCGGCCACCACAGCCGCCAGCAGCCCGTAGCCACCGGGGGAATGTTCGCCGTAGCCATTGGTGGCAAACCCGCCAATGTCCGCCCCGGGCTTGCCCGTGGCGATGAGGTAAAGCACCCCGGCGGCCACAATCGCGCCCAGCACCTGCGCCACCACATAGCCAGGCAGTTCAGACACCTTGAACCGGCCGCCCAGTGCCAGGCCCACGGACACCGCCGGGTTGAAATGCCCGCCCGAGATGGGCCCCAGCGCATAGGCCCCGGTCAGCACCGTCAGGCCAAACGCCAGGGACACGCCCAGAAACCCGATGCCCAGCTGCGGAAACGCGGCCGCCAGTACCGCGCTGCCACAGCCGCCGAAGGTGAGCCAGAACGTGCCGAGGAACTCGGCAGACCATTTTTGCAATGAGGTGGGCATGGGCTTGTCCAAAAAAGCAGGGGGGCAGCTGCTGGCGCAAGCCCACAGCCAATGCGGCATCTTAGGAGGGCAAAATGTGCTGAACAAGCGTTAATTGCGCGCAAATTGTCAACAATGCTCTTTTGGGCACTGGGAGAGCATCTGGCGCGTCAAAGCCGCATCAGATGGCGGGACTGCTGTCCGTGCCCTCTCGGTTGCCGGTAGTTCACCGCTGATTTCTCGGATTCAGTGGACTAACGCTCAGCTGGTCTTGAAATCGCGCCATCCGCCCCGAGGTGAACACGCGCGAATGTCTTTTGCACCGCAGGTGCACCCAAGGCATTTCTCAAGACCGTATGAAGTAGCCCATTCCAAGACCAAGACACCATGAGCACCAAACAAACCCTGTCTTTCCAGGCCGAAGTGGCCCAGTTGCTGCACCTGGTCACCCACTCGCTGTACTCCAACCAGGAAATCTTCCTGCGCGAGCTGATCTCCAACGCGTCCGACGCCTGCGACAAGCTGCGTTTTGAGGGGCTGAACAACTCCGCCCTGTTCGAGGATGCCCCCAACCTTGAAGTGCGTGTGAGCTTTGACAAGGCTGCCAAGACGCTGACCATCACCGACAACGGCATCGGCATGAGCCAGCAGGAGGCCATCGACCACCTGGGCACGATTGCCAAGAGCGGCACCAAGGACTTCATGGGCAAGCTCTCGGGCGACCAGAAGGCGGACGCCCAGCTCATCGGCCAGTTCGGCGTGGGCTTTTACTCGGGCTTCATCGTGGCCGACAAGATCACAGTGGAATCGCGCCGCGCGGGCCTGAAGGCCGAAGAGGGCGTGCGCTGGATCAGCGGCGGCACGGGCGACTTCGAGGTCGAAACCATCACCCGCGCCCAGCGCGGCACCAGCATCATCCTGCTCCTGCGCGACGACGCCGAGGAATACCTCAACGCCTGGAAGCTCAAGCAGGTCATCGCCAAATACTCCGACCACATCAGCCTGCCCATCCTGATGGAAAAGGAAGAGTGGAAAGACGGCGAGCTGATCAACCCCAATGACGAAAACGGTGGCCGCCAGCCCGGTGGCATGGTCAAGACCGGCGAGTGGGAAACCATCAACAAGGCCAGCGCCCTGTGGACGCGCCCCAAGAAGGACATCACCGAAGAACAGTACGCCGAGTTCTACAAGGCCATCAGCCACGACCACGAGGCCCCGCTGACCTGGGCGCACAACCGCGTCGAAGGCAACACCGAGTACACGCAGCTGCTGTACATCCCCGCCAAGGCGCCGTTTGACCTGTGGAACCGCGACAAGAAGGCGGGCGTGAAGCTCTACGTCAAGCGCGTCTTCATCATGGACGACGCCGAGGCGCTGATGCCCACCTACTTGCGCTTCGTCAAGGGCGTGATCGACTCGGCCGACCTGCCACTGAACGTGAGCCGCGAGCTGCTGCAGGAAAGCCGCGACGTGCGCGCGATCCGCGAGGGCAGCACCAAGCGTGTGCTGAGCATGCTGGAAGACCTGGCCAAACACGACAAGCACGACACCGCCGCCAATGCCGACGGCGTGACCGATGTGGTGGACGCCGACGACAAGGCCAAGGAAGGCAAGTACACCGCGTTCTACAGCGAGTTTGGCGCGGTGCTGAAGGAAGGCCTGGGCGAAGACTTTGGCAACCGCGAGCGCCTGGCCAAGCTGCTGCGTTTTGCGTCCACCACCAGCGACGCCGTGACCGTGGGCTTTGCCGACTACAAGGCCCGCATGAAGGAAGGCCAGGAGGCGATCTACTACATCACCGCCGACACCCTGGCCGCTGCCAAGAACAGCCCGCAGCTCGAAGTCTTCAAGAAGAAGGGCATCGAAGTGCTCTTGATGACTGACCGCGTGGACGAGTGGGCGCTGAACTACCTGCACGAGTTTGACGGCACGCCACTGCAAAGCGTGGCCAAGGGTGCCGTGGACCTGGGCAAGCTGCAGGACGAGGCCGAGAAGAAGGCCGCTGAAGAGGCTGCCGAGGCCTTCAAGCCCGTGCTGGCCAAGCTGAAAGAAGCGCTCAAGGACAAGGCCGAAGATGTGCGCGTGACCACCCGCCTGGTCGATTCGCCCGCCTGCCTTGTGGTGCAGGACGACGGCATGAGCACGCAGCTGGCCCGCATGCTCAAGCAGGCTGGGCAGCAGGCGCCCGAGTCCAAGCCCGTGCTGGAGGTGAATGCCGAGCACGCGCTGGTGAAGAAGCTCGACGGCAGCGTGCACTTCCACGACCTGGCCCACATCCTGTTTGACCAGGCCCTGCTGGCCGAAGGCGGCCTGCCGGAAGACCCCGCTGCCTACGTCAAGCGGGTCAACGCGCTGCTGGCCTGAGAGCCGGCCGGTGACTGGCGTGCGTCCTTATGGGGCGAAATATGCCGTCACCGCGCGTGGGTAGGCGTTTGATTGCTATCAAAAAGTGAAACCCCGGGGCTGAATGGCGCCGGGGTTTTTCTTTGGATGCGGTGAACGTGGCGGGCTGCTGCGGTGCCTGACTCACTCCTGCGGCTGTGCCTGCTCCAGCAGCCGCGCATAGACTTGGTTGCGCTCTTGGGGGGCTGCGTCCATCAAGGTCTTGAGGGCCTCATCGGGCAGCCGCACGCCCCGGCGCCGGTCGGTCGCCACCGGCAGATTGCGCCAGCCGGAGAGCACCAGCCAGTCCCACAACTCCCCTGAAATCCGGTGGGTGACGGCCATCTTCAGTTCTCCCCGCTGAATGTCCGTGCCCACTGCAGGCACCTGCCCCACCGGCGCGGGGCGGCGTGCCTGTCGGATCGACAAAACGTTGCGTATCCAGTCCTTCATGGGCGGGCTGTGGGGAATGTTGAGCTGGTGCAGCATAGCCCACTGTGCTGGTTTTGCTCAAGCCTCATGGGCCCGCATGGCACTGCACGGTGCCGCTGTTCGCAGCGCAAATCACCGCTTTGGCCTGCGCGCAATGTCCTGCGATCCAACGCTTGAATCGCTGAAGCCTTGATGGCCTGCATCGGGCAAGGAAACCAAGCGCTGCACTGTCGCCCGCCGAGTCGAACAACGCTGCAATGCACCAGCGTGGTGCGAACGACACGCATGGCATCCGGCAATGGTTAACGATTGTTGCCCTGCCGCAAAGCGAATGTTTCGTGGATAGATTCGAGCGCTGCTTTCAGCCACCAAGGCTGGGCGTCTTCGCGGTCTCCCCTCACACCGATTTTTACCGCCCCGAAAGGGGTCGGTGAGGTTGCGGCGTGGCCAAAAAAACTTGAGCTGTTCATCACTTCAGGACCATCTATCTATGTTCAATCCTTTGTCGCGCCTCTTTGTGGGCGCGCATCCGCCCAGTCAACGTACACAGGAATTTGACGATACCCAGCCGCCCGGGCAGGGCGTGCTTTATCAGCGCTGGGCGGAAGTATCCCGCCAGGCATCACGCGCCATGCGCCGGTTTTGCTGGCTGCTGCTGGCGAATGGGATGTTCGCAGGCGCGGCCTTGGCGCAGTCTGCAGACCTGGTGGTGAACCACGCGGACTCTCCGGACCCGGGGCCGGCCGGTGGCATCTTCACGTACACACTGCGCATCGACAACAACGGACCCAATGGGGCGGTGGGTGTCACGTTGACAGACACCTTGCCCGCAGGTTCTGTCTTCATGGATGTCAACACCACCGCAGGCACCTGCAACCAGGCGGGCGGCACGGTCAATTGCGCCTTAGGCGACATTCCGTTCAATGCCAATCAAACCGTGACGGTGCGCGTGCGCTTGCCCTCGGCCGGGGTGTGGACCAACACCGCCACGGCGGGCAGCACCACCACCGATCCCAACACCAGCAACAACGTCAACAGCATCCAGGCCACAACGGCCACGCAAGCGGCGGATCTCTCGCTGTCGGCAGTTCCGTCCGTTGCCAGCGTGAACGCGGGCCAAGCCTATAGCTATGCGTTGCAGGCCACCAACCACGGGCCGGATGCCGCAGATGGCAGCCAGAGCATCACCTTCACCGTCCCCGCAGGCGCTTCGATCACCGCTGCGCCCTCGGGTGGTGGTTGGTCGTGCACGCCGTCCAGCGGCTACCCGCTGAGCAGCGGCAACGTGAGCTGTACCCGTTCGGGCACCTTGGCGAACGGCGCCACCACATCGGTGTTGACCGTGCCTGCCGTGTCCAATGTGAACGGCACCGTGACAGCCGCATTCGCCGTGGCGGGCCGCAAGCCAGACAGCGCGGCCATGCCAGATGGCGATCTGACCAACAACACGGTCACCGTGGATGTGGCCTCCAACGCCGGGGCGGATGTGTCGATCACCAAGACGGCCGCCAGCTCCAACGTGGCGCAGGGTGCCAATGTGGTGTACACGCTGACACCCCGCCTCAATGGAGGTGTGTCGCTGGTGGGGCAGGTCATTACGGTGACCGATACCTTGGGGGCCGGGCTGACCTTTGTTTCTGCGACGGGCTCGGGATGGACATGTGATGCCACCATCACCTGCACGCGGTCAGAGTACACGGGCGCCAACTTCAGCAACATGCCCGCGATTACCGTGACAGCCACGGCGGACAACACCGGGGTGTTGACCAACACGGCGGGGGTCAGCACCGCACTGCCCGATCCCGTGCCCGGCAACAACAGCGCCACGGCCAACGTCACGTCCAGCAACGACGCAGACATGCGGTTGACCAAAACGGCCAGCATCAACCCGGTGGTGCCCAACCAGCCGTTCAACTACACCCTGACAGCACGCAACACCGGCCCCTTGGCCATCCCGGCGGGGCAGACCATCACCATCACAGACCAGGTACCGGCGGGGGTGACCCTCAACACCCTCGTCAGCGCAACCGGATGGACCTGCGATGCTTTGCCATTTGCAGGCCCTGGTGCCTGGAACTGCTCCCGCTCCACCGCGTTGCCGGCCAACACCGACGCGCCTGTGGTCACCGTCTCTGCCATCCTGACCGGCACCGGTACGGCCACCAACAACGCCTGCGTGGCCCTGGGGGCAGGCCTGCGGGTGGACAGCAATGCCGCCAACAACTGTGCGGGGGTCGGCGTCACATCGACGGCCACACAGGCCGATTTGCGCGTGGTGTCCAAAACGGCGTCGCCCATCACCGTGGTGGCCGGCGAGAACCTGACCTACGTCATCACCGTGGAGAACCTGGGCCCTGCAACGGCCACCAACGTGGTGGTGTCGGATACCTTGGCCAGTCTGGTCAATACCGGGGGATTTCAGTCGGCTGTGGCCTCGCAGGGCTCTTGCACACCCAGTGGAGTGACCAACGGGACTTCGCAGAACCTGAGCTGTTCGCTGGGCACCCTGGCAGCGGGTGCGCAAGCGACGGTGACCCTGGTGGTGCGCCCCAACATCGCAGCTACCGGCAATCGCACGAACACGGCCACCGTGCGATCCTCCGATGTGGGCGATCCTGATCAATCCAACAACAGCGGCAGCGTGACCAGCCAGGTCACAGCCCTGGTGGATGTCACGGCCTCCAAGACCGCGACCCCTGCCTCGGTGGCGGCAGGGGCGCCGATCACCTTTGTGGCGACCATCGGCAACACGGGGCCTTCCACGGCGCAAACGGTGCAGATGGTGGACACCTTGCCCTCCAATGCCGCCTTCATCGAACTGGTCGCGGTCAGCGGCGGCGGGACCTGTTCGCCGATCACGGCGGGCACCGTCGGAGGAACCCTCACCTGTACCTGGAGCAGCATCACGGCGGGCTCGCAGCAGACGGCCACCTACCGCATGCGGCCCCTGGGCAACGCTGCGGGCAGCAACGTCGTCAACAGCATTGCCGCAACCACGGCCACTGCCGAGTCCAACACAAGCAACAACAGCGCAACGACCACGACACCCGTCACGGCCGCGCAGCTTGACATCCTGGTGAACAAGGTGGACAGCGCCGACCCGGTGGACCTGGGGCAACCAACCACCTACACCATCACCATCAACAACAGCGGCCCCTCCTATGGGACCAATGTGGTGATGACAGACATCTTCCCGGCTCCAGGCTCGGCGCCAACCGCAAACTTCAGCTACCAGGGTGCATTGACCGTGAATGCGGGGGGCGTGTGTACTGAGCCGACCGTGGGCGCTACCAGTGGCACGCTGCGCTGCGTCTTTCCTGGTTTGAACAGTGGCCAGACGGCAACGGTCACTTATGCCATGCGTGCGGAAGCGCTCACGGTGGCGGGCGCCACCAGCGGTACGGCCTTCAACCAGGCCAGCGTGACCGTGGACGAAACGGAAACCACCCTGGCCAACAACGTGGTCACGCATGACACCACCGCACGCCGCTTTACCGTGGCAACCGATCTGGCGCTGGTCAAGTCGGCACCTGCGGGCCCATTGGCGCCCGGCGCATCGCTCAACTACACCCTGACGGTCACCAACAACGGCCCCCTGGCCAGCGACGGGGCGCAGGTGGTGGATGTGCTGCCTGCGGGGGTGAACTTTGTCTCGGCCGTTGGCTGCGTGAATGCGGCAGGCACAGTGCGGTGCGCGATCGGGCCCCTGGCGGTGGGGGCTTCGCGGACCTTCACGCTGGTGACAGCGCTGGCATCGCCCTATACCGGCGCACGTCCGCTGGTCAACACGGCCACGCTGGATGCGCCGGGTGACACCAATCCCGGCAACAACTCCAGCACCACCACCACCACGGTGTCGGTGCCGCCCAGCGGTGCCAGCAGCATTCCCACTTTGTCGGAGTGGGGGCTGATCATCCTGTCCACCCTGCTGGGCCTGATGGCTTGGGGGCAGGCGGCACGGGGGCGTCGTCGCTGACCGCTTCGCGGTAGTCCCCCTCGGCGCTTCTCACACCTGCCAAGCGCTTAGGCTGGTGTTGGCCAGCACGCGCCAAGGCGTGCTGGCCGCTTTTTTGTTTGTCGATAATGGAAGCTTCGCCTGAATCTTTGCAGGCAGCTTTGTTGTCCAAGATTTCCATGCTGCGTTTTTTTCTGACCTTTTTACTGCTTCAGCTTTCCCTTTTTGGCATCAACATGCTGGGCGTGGTACAGCAGCATGTAGTTCTTCCGTGGACGGAGTTGCTGGCGCGCGCCTGCGTGGCGTTGGTCATGCTGTTCGATGAAACCGCTGCGGCGGCGGGCAAGGTGTTGTGGAACACCGCGACCGGGTTTGGTGTTTCGATTGAGCCCGGATGCAACGGCATCGAAGCCTGCATCGTGCTGTTTGCCGCCGTGCTGGCTTTTCCCTCGTCCTGGCGCCACAAGCTGGTGGGCCTGTTGGTCGGCTTTCTGGCGGTGCAAGGGCTCAATGTGGTGCGGGTGATCAGCCTCTTCTACCTGGGGCAGTGGAATACCCAAGTGTTCAACTTTGCGCACGAGTACCTGTGGCAAGCACTCATCATGCTGGACGTGCTGGTTGTCTGGCTGCTGTGGGTGCGCGCAGGCAGCAAGTCCCAGGAGTCGTCCGTGCCACCACCGCCGCCTGAAGACCCGCCTGCGCCCCCGGCGCACTCCGCGGCTTCGCCAAAGCCTGCGGGCCCGTTGGTGAGCGCGTCTCTGGACCTGTCGCCGCCGGTGCGATGAGCCGAAAGCGAAGGAACGAACTGACCATGCGCCGACTCTCTCCCTTGACGATCTTCATGCTGTCCGCCTTCGGGTGGATCGTGGCCCTGACGGCACTGTGGTCGCAGGTGTCCGCCTGGACTTCCTACCCCGTGGGGGTGCTTTCGCACATGGCGCTGGAGCAGAGTGCGCCCATGTGGGTGCGGCAGGTGCATTTGTCGCCGGGCAACATGGAGGTGGACACAGCGATCTCCGTGCCCGTTCCTGACGCAGGTGGGCGACGTGGGGAGATCACCATTGATGTCAGCACAGCACGCTATGCCTACGGGCTGCCGATCTTCATTGCGTTGGTGCTGGCGGCCCGTGGCCGGGGGCGCCTGGGCCGGGTGGCCGCAGGGTATGCCCTGCTGCTTCCGTTCCAGGCGTTCAGCCTGACGATGAGCGCCCTGATGCAAATGGTGCTGGCTGCCCAGGCCGACATCCGCCTGCTGAGGGTGTCCCAGTGGCAAATGGAGACCATTGTGTATGGCTACCAGCTGGGCTCGTTGGTGTTGCCTACGCTGGTGCCTATCCTGCTGTGGCTCTGGATGGACCGCAAGTTCGTGAACGATGTGCTGATTCGCAGCTGGCGCGAGTCGCTGCCGCCTGCTGCGTCCTCGCCTTGAGCCTGGCCGACGGGCACTGCCGGCCACTACCCTGAAAGTGTTTCGGTGGTCGCGGCGCGTTGCTGCCCTGGGGCGCGGTGGAGGGCCGGTGCGCCCACAGGATCCAGCCGGTACCCCATCCCATAAATCGCCGAGATCGTGTAGCCGTTGTCCTCGGTCAGTTCCAGCTTGGTGCGCAGGCGAGACATGTGGGTGTCGAGCGAGCGCGAGGGGGTTTCGGCGCCGTCGCCCCAGACGGCTTCGCGCAGGTGGGTGCGGGACAGCAGGCGGCCAGCGTTGCGGAACATGAACAGGGCCAGTTCGTACTCGCGGTTCTTGAGTTCGATGGGCTGGCCGTGCACGCTCAGGGAGCGCTTGTCGGCGTCAAAACTGTAGGCGCCGAAGGCCATGCGTGCGCCCATGCTTTCGGGGTAGGCGCGGCGCAGCAGCGCGGTGGTGCGGGCCACGAGCTCGCCCATGCGCAGGGGCTTGCTCATGAAGTCGTCGGCACCGCGCGAGAGCGCCTCGATCACGTCGCGTTCGTCGTTGCGGCGGGTGATGAAGAGGATGGGCAACTGCATGCCGCCCATGTCGCGCACGGTCTGCACGACCTCGGTGCCTTCCATGTCGGGCAGGTGCCAGTCCACGATCAGCAGGTCGAAGGTGTCATGCCGCAGGGCCTTGAGCAGGCTGGTGCCGTCGGCGTAGGTGTGGCACACATGGTGGTGGCATTCCAAGGTGCCCTTGATCTGCTCCAGCAGGAGAAGGTCGTCGTCAAGGACTGCGATGCGCATGGTGGTGGGCTCGGGGCCGGGGGCCGTGAAAAACAACTACAAAACACCCCCGTGGGAGGGAGTGCCTTGATGGTGCCCCACATCAGGCTGCTGTGCGCAGGGGTTGACAATCGTTTGCAATGGGCCGAGCTTGTCCCGGCCTCGCTCACCCCTGCTCAGGCCACCAGCGGGTCTTCCTGCATCGCCTCGATCTGCTCGATCAGCATGTCCACTTGCCCGCGCCAGTAGTCGCTGCTGCCAAACCAGGGGAAGTTGGCAGGGAAGATCGGGTCCTGCCAGCGGCGCGCGAGCCAGGCGCTGTAGTGGATGAGGCGCAAGGTGCGCAGTGGCTCGATGAGCGCCAGCTCGCGGCGGTCGAAGCTGCGGAACTGCTCGTAGCCGTCGATCAGCGCGCCGAGCTGGTGCGTGCGCTGGCGCCGGTCTCCCGACAGCAGCATCCACAGGTCCTGCACGGCCGGGCCCATGCGCGCGTCGTCCAGGTCCACAAAATGCGGGCCGCCCCGGCCCCATTCATCCAGCGGGGTCCAGAGGATGTTGCCGGGGTGGCAGTCGCCATGCAGGCGGATAGGGGTAGCGTCTTTCAAGGAAAAATGGCCTTCTCCGCTCTCTTGGTGGCTTTTCTTTGCTATCAATTCAAGAGCGATGTCGCACTGCGTTTTCCACGCGGCGGCAACGTCGAGCGGGATGACGTCGTTGCCCAGCAGCCAGTCGCGCGAGGCCTGGCCGAAGGTCTGCAGGTCCAGCACCGGCCGGTGCACAAACGGCTGGGCCGCGCCCACGGTGTGGATGCGCGCCAGAAAGCGGCCGATCCATTCCAGCACCTCGAAGTCATCCAGTTCGGGCTGGCGCCCGCCGCGCCAGGGGCTGACGGAAAACGCAAAGCCATCGTGCTGGTGCAGCGTGGCGCCATTGAGCACCAGCGGGCCCACGGCGGGCACTTCGGCCGCCATCAGCTCGGCGGCAAAGGCGTGTTCTTCGAGGATCTGCGCTTCGCTCCAGCGGCCCGGGCGGTAGAACTTGGCCACCACGCGCTCGCCGTCTTCCAGCGTGGCCTGGTACACCCGGTTTTCGTACGACGACAGAGCCATGAGGCGACCATCGCCATACAGGCCCACGCTGGCCAGCGCGTCCAGCACCTGGTCGGGGGTGAGGCGGGCGTAGGGGTGTTGGTCGTTCGAGGCGTTGGCAGCGGTATCGGGGGGCAATGGGGTCATGCCCCATTGTCGCCGCCATGCCCTTGGCCGCCGGGCTGCGGGCTTTAAGCAGGCAGCATCGTCGCGATATGCCCGGCGCGCGGGTCGCCGCTGCCCGCCAGCACGCTGGCAAACAGGGTTTGCGTGGCCTGGGGCCCCGCATGGCGCTGCACCACCAGCCAGGGCTGTGGCCCGGCCGACACGGCGGTGCTGAACTGGTTCCAGGCCGCTACCAGGCGGTCGTTCAGGCCCTGGGCACCCCAGTCGGCGTGGCGCTTCTTGACCTGGGCGGGGGCGAAGAACATCACCGGGCGCGGGCCGGGCAGCTGGCCGGCGCCGCCCAGGTCCTGCACGTGGCTCGCGCCCACCGAGCAGCTGTAGGCCAGGCCCGTGAAGTGGGCGTGGATGCGCTGGCGCAGGCCCACGCTGCCCGCAAAGTCGATGTACACGCTGGGTGTGGCACCGTCGATGCTGTCCAGTGCGTCGTAGGTAACCACGCGGTGGTAGCAGCCCAGGCTTTCGCAAAACGCCACATTGCCCGGCGAGGTGAGGCCAATGACCTCGATGCCCTCCCGCTGTGCAAGCTGGAAGGCGGTGCCGTAGGCCGTTTTGCTCGACGCGCTGGACAGCAGCATGCGCTGGGCGCCAAAGAACTGCTGGTCGGCCAGAAAATCGTCGATGAGCCACGAGGTGATGAACAGCGGCCGCAGCAGTGCCTGCACGTCCTCGTTGTCGGCGCGGTACAGCCCGTCGGTGCCGGTGCGCAGGTAGTGGTTGTAGACCGCATGCAGGCCCGCGCGGTGCGCGGCGCCGTCACTGAAGCCCGTGGGGTTGACGCGCTGGGGCGACAGCACGGCCTGACTGGCCATGGGCCAGTAGCCATAGAGGCGCTCGCCCGCCGCTACGTCGGGGTGCAAGGACTCGGTCACCGTGCCAAAGCCCCACACGGGCACGATGCCCCAGCCTGCCTCGCCCGTGGGGAAGAACTGCCAGTAGTTCAGCATGTCGCCCAGCGCGGCGTAGGTGATGTTGTTGGCCGTGAGGGCAAACGACTCGACCCGCACGCGGACCTGGCCGCCTTCCAGCGGGGTGTCGTCGGCGGTCAACAGGCGGGTGCTGGCCAGGTTGTCCTGGCGCACGAGGAGGGTGGTGGTGCTCATGCCGCCACGCTAAACGAAAGCCCGGCGCGGCTCAAGCGGGCCGCGCCACCTCGGCGACAGCGGGGCCCACCCTTTGAACGGGCGCTTAGCCTGAGAACGTCTGGCCCAGTTGCTCGAACGGCAGCGCCTGTTTGACCAGGATGACGGTGCAGGGCGCGTCGCGCGCCACGCGGATGGGCACGGTGTCGATGAAGCGCTGCATCTGCAGCCCGTGCGTGGCGGCGCCCAGGATCATCATGCTTACATGGTTGCTGGCCGCGTAGCGCACCAGCGCCTGGGCCACGTCGCCCGCTTCGAGCACGTGGTAGCTCACGGCATGCCCGGTCAGGTCCAGGCCCTGGGCCCACTGGCGCAGGCGGGCCATGTGCTGGCGGTGCAGCGTGGTTTCGCTGCGCTCGCTGTCGCTGGTGCTGCTGGCGCCGGGCGAGATCACCGTCACGCAGGCCAGCCGCGCGCCCGGGCGGATGCCCAGTGACCGCGCCACCGCCTGGCGCAGCGAGTACAGGGTGGCGTCGCTCACATCGGCATGGGGCACGGCGACCATGAGGATGGGCGTGTCTTCGATCTGCGCTGACGGCAGCGGGCTGGGCGTGTAGTGCATGCCCGCCGCGCGCAGCCAGCGCTTGAAATGGGTGGAGAGCGGCGTGCGCTCGGTGCGCTCGCCGCGTTCGGTCATCAGCACCTGCTCGGGGTGGGACAGGTCGAAGGCCAGGTGGGCGGCCGAGGGGTAGCGCTGGGAGGCCTCAGGCTCCAGGCAGCGCAGGATGACCTCCTGCAGCCAGGGCGGGATGTCGGCGCGGTGCTTGCGCGGTGGCGCGGGCGTCATCCACAGGCGCTGGCGCATGCCGCCGCTGGTGGTGGGTGCGCCAAAGGGCAGCTCGCCCGTGGCCAGCTCGTACAGCATCACGCCGATGGCAAAGATGTCGCTGCGCGGGTCGCCGCGCACGCCCACCACCTGCTCGGGCGCAATCCAGGCGGGCGAGCCCACGGCCTGGCGCATTTCCTCGGCCAGCAGGTCGGGGTAATGCGCGTGGCATGAGAGGCCAAAGTCCAGCAGCACGGCCGTGCCGTCGTCCTTGATGAGCACGTTGGCCGGTTTGAGGTCCAGGTGGCACACGTTCTGCTGGTGCAGGCTGTGCGCAGCGTGGGCCGTGGCCGCGCCCAGGCGGGCTATGGTTGCCGTGTCGCCGCGGCCAGGCCCTTCGTTCAGCCAGTGCTGCAGCGTCTGGCCGGGGATGTATTCCATGACCAGGTACGGCAGCCGCACCAGGTCGCCCGCCGCCACAAAACGCGGCACATGCGGGCCGCTGAGCACGGGCAGGATCTGCAGCTCGACCTCGAAGCTCACGATGTTCTCGGCCCCGTCGCCCGCTGTCATGCGCGGGATCTTCATCGCCATGGCAAAGCCGGGGCTGCGGTCGGCCTGGGCGTATTCCACCGCGTAGATGTGGGCCATGCCACCCGCGTGGATGCAGTCCACCACGCGAAAGCCGTCAATCTCGGTGCCGGGCTCCAGCAGCTTCATCTCACTGGCCCTTTTCCAAGCGGTCGGCATAGAAGCCAGGGAGGCCTGCCGCGCGAATGGCAGCGGCGGCGGCCAGGTGGTCGTAGGGCACGCGGTAGAAGGTGATCTGCTTGGCGGTGTCGTCGAACAGCGCGTACATGGCGCGCGCATCGCCGTCGCGCGGCTGGCCCACCGAGCCTACGATGCCCAGCCACTGGCGGTGCGTTGGCACGGGCACGGGCACGCCGGGCTCGGGCGCAAAACGCATCAGCTTGGCGGTGGGCGTGAGGAAGTACAGCACCTGCTCGTGCACATGGCCGCAGAACACATAGCGGATGGCGGGGTCGATGCCTTGCGCTGCGGTCATGCTGCGCTCGGCGGCGTTGGAGTCTTCCACATACCGCCACTGCGCGGGCATGTCGGCACTGGCGTGCACCAGCAAGGCGCTGCTGGAGAGCCGTGCCGTGAGCGGAAGCGACTGCAAAAAGGCGATGTGGCTGTTGCCGAGCTGGTCGTGTGTCCACTGCGCGCCCAGCTCGCTGCGGTTGCGGGGGTTGGCGGGGGGCGCCAGGGCCATGGCGTCGTGGTTGCCCAGCACGCACAGGGCACCTTGCTGGGCCAGGTCACGCACTTGCTCCACCACGGCCACGGGCTCGCCACCGTAGCCCACCAGGTCGCCCAGCAGCGCAAATTGTTCGGCGCCCTGGGCGCGGGCGTGTTGCAGGCAGGCGGTGAGGGCCTGGCGGTTGGCGTGGATGTCGGACAGCAGGGCGATTTTCATGTTGTTGTCTCCAACCCCATCATCGCGCGTGTCGCTGAATGCCAGCTTGCAGGCCGCAGTGCTGGCCTGGATTCAAAGCAAAATTAGCTGCTACCGCCCGTCTATAGGGTGGTAGCAGCTATTGATTTGATAGCTCAGAGGCTGCGCTGTGCGGCGGGCTTTTTGTCCAGCGCCAGCACCAGGCCCAGCGCGATGATCGCGGGCAGCGCCTGGCTGAAGAAGATCTTGGGCGCTGCGGTGGCGGCGCCAAACACCCCGGCCACGATCACGCAGGCCAGGAAGAAGATCTTGAACACCCGGTTGCCGGTGAACAGCCCAAAGAACAGGCCCGCCGCCAGAAAACCGTTGTACAGCCCCTGGTTGGCCGCCAGCGTGGTGGTGGCGTCGGCCAGCTCCTGGGTCAGGTTGAAGGTCTTCATGCCCAGCGGCTTGTTCCAGAAGAACATTTCGAGCACGAGGATGTACACATGCTCGATGGCCACCAGGGCCACCGCGATGCGGGGAAGCAACTGGCGGCCCATGGCTTACACCAGCGTGATGGTCACGTCGATGTTGCCGCGCGTGGCGTTGGAGTAGGGGCAGACCTGGTGGGCTGCGTCCACCAGCTTCTGGGCGGTTTCCTTGTCCAGGCCGGGCAGGCTGATGGCCAGGCGGGCGGCGATGCCGTAGGCGTTCGGGATCGGGCCCAGGTCCACTTCGGCGTCGATGGACACGTCCTGCGGCACGGGGATGCCGATCTTGCCACCCACAGCCTTCATGGCGCCGATGAAGCAGGCGGCGTAGCCGGAGGCGAACAGCTGCTCGGGGTTGGTGCCGGTGCCGGAGGTGCCGGGCGAGGACAGCTGCACTTGAAGGCGGCCGTCATCGGTCTTGGCTGCGCCATCGCGGCCACCGGTCACGTGCGACTTGGCGGTGTACAGGACTTTTTCGAGCTTGGTCATGGTGTCTTCCTTGCGGTTGTTGCCCACAGGCGGGCGTGGAGGGAATCGGTGTTTGTGTTGTCTGCAGGCCGTCAGCGTTGCTCGCTGAGCCGGTCCCGCAGTTGCTTGAGTTCGGTGGTCAGGGCCGTCAGCTCGGCAATCGAGCACTGGCTGCTCTGCAGCACGCACGGTGGAATGGCCTCGGCCTGGTCGCGCAGCGCACGGCCTTGTGACGTGAGGGTGATGCGCACGCGGCGCTCGTCCTGCACATCGCGCAGCCGGGCAATGTGGCCCTGCGCCTCCAGGCGCTTGAGCAGCGGCGTGAGCGTGCCGGAGTCGAGGAACAGGCGCTCGCCCAGCTCGGACACCGTCACGCCGTCCTGCTCCCACAGCACCAGCATCACGAGGTACTGGGGGTAGGTCAGGCCGATCTGGTCGAGCAGGGGCTTGTAGAGCTTGGTCATCGCCAGCGAGGCGGAATACAGCGCAAAGCAGACCTGGTTGTCCAGCCGCAGGATGGCGGGGCTGGGAGTGAAGGGGGTGCTGGGGCTGGGCATGGGGTGAATTGTGGCGAGTTATTAAATTGTGTGCAATTGAATTTTGTAAAACCTTGTTGCAGGCGAGGGCGGGCTGGATGAGGAAGTGCGGAGACTGGCCCGGTGGTAGACGCGCGCCTGCGAGTGTCTCTGAGAAATAGTGCTACTATTTTGATAGCTTACTTGGCATGATGGACGAGCGGTAACGGCTGTTTCTGCTTGAATTCTTGCGCGTTGCAGACGCATGAATGCCGCCGACCCTGCTGGGAAGGGTGGGGGCGGGGTGGTGCGGCCCGCAGCCGCCCCGGATCCGCTCAGCGCCCGCTGAACTGCGCGGGCCGTCGCTCGACAAACGCGCGCACGCCTTCGGCCGCATCCTCGCTGTTGGCCAGTTCCTTCTGCACCGGGATGAAGTCCGCCACCGCAGCCGCCTGGCCTTGCTCGATGGCCTTGAGCACATTCAGGCGCGTGGCGACCACCGCACGCGGCGCCTGGGCGGCAATGCGCTGGGCAATCGCCAATGCCTCGTCCAGTTCCTGGCCAGCCGGCACCACTTTCTGCACAAAGTTCAGGCGGTACGCCTCAGCGCTGCCGAACTCGTCGGCCGTCAGCAGGTGCAGCAGCGCATTGCCCGTGCCCGCGCGCTCGGCCATGCGCAGCGTGGCGCCGCCCGTGGCCATGATGCCGCGCTGCACTTCCATCTGCGAGAAGCGGCAGTCGTCGGCGGCCACCACGATGTCGGCGCCCAGCATCAGTTCGATGCCCACCGTGAAGCAGATGCCCTTGACGGCCACGACCATGGGCTTGGTGCGGCGCCGGTAGCCGGGCAGGCCGTAGTCGTGGGGCTCCACCAAGCCTTCAGGGATGGCTTTCTCGCCGCGCTGCATGTAGGCGCTCACGGCAGGCAGGTCCAGCCCGGCGGTGAAGTGGTCGCCAAACGCATGCAGCACACCGACGCGCAGGGCGGGGTCGTCATCGAGGCGGGTGTAGGCCTCGGCCAGCTGGCGGAACATGGGGGGCGTCCAGCCATTGCGCTTGGCAGGCCGGTTAATGCCGATCAGCAGCACATGGCCGATGACCTGGGTGTCGATGTTGCCCTCGGGCGGGGGCGTGGTGGTGGTGATGTTTGTCATGGGCGCAGGTCTCCTGGCCCATGATTGAAAACGCAATGGAAACTGCGCGCCGTCCCGCGAGGGACAGCGCACTGAAGGCCGTCAGTAGGTGTAGACGCCTTGCCCAGTCTTGCGGCCCAGGCGGCCCGCAGCCACCATTTCCTTGAGCAGCGGGCAGGGGCGGTATTTGCTGTCACCGAACTCGGTCAGGTACACATCCATCACGGCCAGGCACACATCCAGACCAATCATGTCGGCCAACGCCAGCGGGCCGATGGGCTGGTTGCAGCCCAGCTTCATGCCGGCGTCGATGTCCTCGGGCGTGGCCAAACCTTCGGCCAGCACAAAGAAAGCCTCGTTAATCATGGGCACCAGGATGCGGTTGACCACAAAGCCGGGCGCGTTCTTCACGGTGATGGGGCTCTTGCCCAGCGCCTCGGCCAAGGCCTTCACGGCGTCGTGCGTGGCATCGCTGGTCTGTAGGCCGCGGATGATCTCCACCAGCGCCATCATGGGCACGGGGTTGAAGAAGTGCATGCCGATGAAGCGGTCGGCGCGGCTGGTGGCTGCGGCCAGCTTGGTGATGGAGATCGACGAGGTGTTGGAGGCAATGATCACCTCGGGCGCCACGATGGCGTCCACCTGCTTGAGGATCTTGAGCTTGAGCTCGTAGTTTTCGGTGGCGGCCTCGATCACCAATTGCGCGGCCTTGAGGTCGTCGTAGCTGGTGGAGGTTTGGATGCGCGCCAGGGCCGCCGCCTTGTCGGCTTCGCTGATCTTTTCCTTCTTGATCAGGCGGTCCAGGCTGCCGGCCACGGTGGCCAGGCCTTTTTGCACTGCAGCATCCGAGATATCGACCATCACCACGTTGATGCCCGACACCGCACAGGCCTGTGCAATGCCGTTGCCCATGGTGCCTGCGCCGATGATGCCTACGGTCTGAATCGTCATATAGAGAGCCCTCTTCAAAGTGAAACGGATGGACGGAATGGTAAGGCGAATCGCACGACCGTTCGGTTATCGTGCGTCAAACCTGAACCAACAAACCGCTGCGCAGCATGGCGGAGGAGACACCACAACATGTTCGACTACATCGTGATCGGCGGCGGCTCGGCAGGCTCTGTGCTGGCCGGGCGCCTGACTGAGAACCCCGCCGTGCGCGTGTGCCTGCTGGAGGCGGGGCCTGCCGACAACAGCGTGCTCATCCACTGCCCGGCCGGGCTGGCCGTGATGGCCAAGTTCGAGCTGAACGGCTGGGGCTTCAACACCACGCCGCAGGCGGCGCTGAACAACCGGCGCGGCTATCAGCCACGCGGCAAGGTGCTGGGGGGCTCCAGCTCCATCAACGCCATGGTCTACATCCGGGGCCAGCATGCCGACTACGACCACTGGGCTGCGCAGGGCAACCCGGGCTGGGGCTGGGAGGATGTGAAGCCCTACTTCCTGCGCGCCGAGAACAACGAGCGCGGTGCTAATGCCTGGCACGCCCAGGGCGGCCCCTTCAACGTGGCGGACCTGCGCTCGCCCAACCGCTTCAGCCACCACTTCACCGAAGCGGGTGTGCAGGCGGGGTATCCGCACAACACCGACTTCAACGGTGCCACGCAGGAAGGCGTGGGCCTGTACCAGGTCACGCACAAGAACGGCGAGCGCCACAGCGCGGCCAAGGGCTACCTCACGCCGCACCTTGCGCGCTCCAACCTGCAGGTCATCACCGGTGCCCACGCCACGCGCATCCTGTTCGAGGGCACGCGCGCCGTGGGTGTCGAATACCGCCAGGGCGGTGCCTTGAAGCAGGTGCGTGCGGGGCGCGAAGTGCTGCTGAGCGCGGGCGCACTGTTGTCGCCGCAGCTGCTGATGTTGTCGGGCGTGGGGCCTGCCGCACACTTGCAGCAACACGGCATCCCGGTGCTGCACGACCTGCCCGGCGTGGGCCAGCATCTGCACGACCATCCCGACGTAGTGCAGGTGCTGGACGCTCCCGATCTGAAGGACCTGTTTGGCCTTTCGCTGTCGGGCATGGTGCAGACGCTGCGCGGCATCATCGAATGGCGCAAGCACCGCACCGGCATGTTGACCACCAACTTTGCCGAGGCGGGGGGCTTCATCAAGAGCGACCCATCCGAGTCAGAACCCGACCTGCAGCTGCACTTTGTGATCGGCAAGCTGGTGGACCACGGGCGCAAGACCGTGTTCGGCCACGGCTACTCGGCCCATGTGTGCCTGCTGCAGCCCAAGAGCCGGGGCTCGGTCACGCTGGCCAGCCGCGACCCCATGGCCTTGCCCTTGGTGGACCCGAACTTCCTGGCCGACCCTGACGACATGGCGCGCATGGTGCGCGGCTTCAAGCAGACCCGCGCCATCCTGTCGCAACCAGCGCTCGCGAAGTTCGGCGCCAAGGAGCTGGCGGCCTCGGCCAATGCGCGCTCCGATGCCGAGATCGAGCAGTTCATCCGCCAGTACGCCGACACCATCTACCACCCCGTGGGCACCTGCCGCATGGGGCCCGGGCCGCTGGATGTGGTGGATGCCGAACTGCGTGTGCATGGCCTCGCGGGCCTGCGCGTGGTGGATGCATCCATCATGCCGCGCATCGTGAGCGGCAACACCAACGCGCCCACGGTGATGATTGCGGAGAAGGCGGTGGACCTGCTGCGTGCGCGGGTGTGAAGGAATTCACGTTTGCGGCGCTGAACGCGATTTTTAAGGTTCGCAGAAGGTCTGCTTAAGGAGTTTTTAACAGGCAAAACGGCCGCGCGTTCCTAGACTTCTTTTCATGGAAGCGGGTGCATGGTGCACCCGGCCCGGCACCCCTCAAAGCAGGGTGTCGAGAGGCCCCACGAGGCCATGAAAGAAGCACATGAAGATTGATGCCCGCGAAATTGCCGCACTGACCCAAGCCCAACCCGCTGCGCCCCGCATGGACATGTACGCCAGCATCCACAAGGCGCTGCGCGCCTTCATGGCCGACACGCTGCTGGGCCTGGGCCGCATGGATGTGGACGACAACCTGGAGTTTGCCCAGACCTGCGACCGCGTGATGCAGCTGCTGGACCTGTGCCGCGCGCACCTGCACCACGAGAACCAGTTTGTGCACGCCGCCATGGAGGCGCGCCAGCCCGGCTCCAGCCAGAGCATTGCCGGTGAACATCTGGAGCACGAACAGGCCATCGTCGCTTTGGCAGACGGCGTAAACCACCTGATGGCCTGTGCCAAGCCCGCACGAGCTGCAGCCACCCTGGCCCTGTATCGCCAGCTGGCGCTGTTTGTGGCGCACAACTTCGAGCACATGCATGAGGAAGAAACCGCCCACAACCGCGTGCTGTGGCAGTGCTACACCGACGCGGAACTGGCGGGCGTGCACGATGCGCTGGTGGCCTCGATCCCGCCGCAGGAAATGATGGTGGTGGCCCGCTGGATGGTGCCCTACATGTCACCCGCCGAGCGCACGGCCATGCTGTCGGACATGAAGCAGCATGCGCCTGCCCCTGTACTGGCAGCGGTGCTGGCGCAAGTGCAGCCGCACCTCACGCAGCCTGAGTGGACCAAGCTGATGCGCAGCCTGGGCCTGCCGGTGGTGCCGGGTCTGGTGCACTGACTTTGAGAAATCAGTGGCGTGAAGGCGTCAAGCGTCTTCCAGCACCACGGGGCGCAGCACGCACAGCCGAAAGCGTCCGCGCCCTGTTTTTTCGATGTGGATGTGCGGGCAGTTCTCCTGCAGGCGGCGTTGCAGCAATAGCAGGCGGGCCTCCAGGTTGTCGGCCACATCGGGCAGGCGCAGGGCGGGGTCCAGCCGCAGTTCGCGGTTGGTGAAGTCCACGCGCCCGGTGTGCTGGTGGTCGCGCAGCAGCTTCCAGACAATGGCGCCCGCCACCCCCTTGATCAAATAGTCGTCGTTGATGAACACGCTGTCGTTGGCCGCAAAGTGGCGCACCCGCAGCGCGCTGCCGCTCACTGGCGGTGCCGCTGTCGGAGTAGGCAGCGGCTCGGGCGCATCGGGCGCGGCCTGCAGCAGGTCGATGGCGGCCGCCAGCTGGCCCGCAATGGCCACCAGCAGGTCTTCATCCTCGAAGCCAAAGCGCATGTCCTCGGGGCTCTCGGCAAACAGCACACCTAGCAGGCGCCCGGCCGACAGCAGTGGCACTGCCACTTGGCTGTGCGGTTCTGGCAGGCCGGGGTAGGGGATGTCCAGGCCACGCAGCGGGGGCGCATCGGGCGCGGCATGCGCGTCCATGCTCTCGCGGATGGCGTGGCTGTACAGCGCGGCGTGCGTCATGTGGCTGATGCGCACCGGCGTGCGCTCGCGCGCGGCCATGCCGATTACTCCCTGACCCAGCCGGATTTCTGAACCCACGCCCGACGTGGCGTAGCCGCAGCTGGCCACCGTGTAGAGCTGCTGGGCGCTGGCGTCCAGCATCAGCACCATGGCGTGTTCGATGCCCAGCTTGTGCTGCAGGCCCTGCAGCGCGCCTTGCAGCAATTCGTCCAGCCCCGTGCAGCGCGCGATGCCTTCGCTGCACAGCCGCAGCGTGTGCAGAAGCCCAGAACGCGGCGCCGGTGCCGGCAGGCCTTCGCCCGCCACCGATTCGATGTGCTCCACGGCGTAGATGTCGGCGCCCTTGAGCTCAAACACCTCGGCCATGCCCGCATGCGACGCAATGCCCGCCAGCTGCGCGCGCATGCTCTCGAACACCGGCCCGCAGTCCTCGGTGCGTTCGTACAGCAGGTGCAGGCGGTAGAAATGGGCGGTGACTGGGTCCAGCACCAGCACCGACGCGCGCGGGTTGCGCAGGATGTTCTGGCGGGTCTTGTTGAAGAACTGGAACGACAGCGCCACATGCGCCGCATCCACATAGACCACCTGCGAGATGTAGGCCACGTTGGGCGTGCCGTCGGGGTCACAGGTGGCCATGATGGCGGGAATCGCACCCTCCAGGCAGGGGCGGATGCTGTGCAGGGACGGCGCTGCGGGGCTCATGGCTGCGGCGTAGGTGATGAGGGTGACGTGGGTGGTGAACACAGCTCCGCGCCGGCGCGCGGGCCCGGTGTCTGGTCGAACGCGCTGGTGGGCGTGAAGCTCACGGCCACCACATCCTGCAGCGGCGCTGCCAGCATGGCCGCCACATACTGCGGGCCGTAGCCGACCTGGCCCACCTCTTGCACCATGGACTGCAGGTAGGCCTGCAACACGGGCAAGTCGCCGTCATGGGCCGGACGCTGCGTGGCACGGCGGGCCTTGAGCTGCAGCGTCTGGTGGGTGGACGGCACGCTGAACACCACGGCAATCTCTCCGGTGTGCGCAATGTCCTGCAGCAACTGTTCGGACTGGCTGCGCCGCAGGTACACCGTGACCTCCCGCCCATCGCCGCTGATGTGGCTGCCCACGGCCCGCATGATGCTCGGGCGCAGGGCTGCATCGCGGGACGCCACGATGGCCGACACGCCCTTGGCCACCATGGCGATATGGCTGGGGCCGAGCAGCGCGGTCATGCCTTGAAGCGCTTGCGGGTCAGGGCCAGAGCCACCCAGAAGGCCACCACGGTGGTCACCACCAGCACCAGGCCGTGGCGCAGGGGGTGGGCGGGCCACTGGTCCATGAACAGCGGGCGTACCAGCTCGACCGCGTTGGTCAGTGGCAGCCAGTCGGAGATGGTGCGCACGATGGGAGGCAGCTGCTCGCGCGGGAAGAACACGCCCGAGAGAAACATCATGGGCGTGAGCACCAGCGTGAAGTAGTAGGTAAAAAAGTCATACCCCTTGGCCAGCGCATTGAAGATGAGCGCGATGCTGGAGAACATCACCCCCACGAACAGCAGCACCGGCCAGGCCACCAACAGCTTGGGGCTGTGGCTGATGGAGAGGGCCAGCATGACGCCCAGGATGGCGGTGACGGTGAATAGCGCCTTGAACGCCGCCCACAGCATTTCGGCCAGCACCACGTCGTCCAGGCTGACCGGCGCGTTCATGATGCCGTCCCAAGTCTTTTGCACATGCATGCGCGAGAAGGCCGAGTACAGCGCCTCGAAGCTGGCCGCGTTCATGGCGCTCATGCAGATGGAGCCGCTGGCCAGGAACAGGATGTAGGGCACCTTGGTGTCGCCCGCCGCGCCGCCCACGTTCACCTGCCCCACCAGAGCCCCCATGCCGTAGCCAAAGGCCACCAGCCACATCAGCGGCTCGGCAATGTTGCCCACCAGGCTGGGGATGGCCAGCTTGCGCCAGACCAGCAGGTTGCGCATGAACACGGGCCACCAGCGCACGGACAGGCTGGGCGGGCGCCATACCGACGGCGGGGGCGGGGCCACAGTGGCCACAGAGGGCGGGTGAGCGGTTTGCATCCGCTTATTGTGCGATGTTGGCGGGCGGGCGCACAGTCCCCGATGTGTTCATCGTCGCCACCTGGGCACGGCCATTGCTTGGGTACCCTTATGTCCACCAACGTCCTGAACCTGCCCGCCGGTGCCAGCGCCCTCTGGCAGAACCGCCTGGGGCTGCTGCTGGAGTCCACGGGCGAGGGAGTGTTTGGCATTGATCTGGCGGGCAACTGCGTGTTCATCAACCGGGCGGGCGCGCAGATGCTGGGCTTTGCGGCCGATGAGGTGATGGGGCGCAACATGCACGCGCTCACCCACCACAGCCACCCCGACGGCAGCCCGTATGCGGATGGCGACTGCCCCATCTTCAATGCGTTCCGTCAGGGCCTGCCCTGTCGTGTGGACACCGAGGTGTTCTGGCGCCGCGATGGCTCGGCGTTTGCCGTGGAGTACTCGAGCCACCCCATTTTGGAAGGCGATCAGGTGCAGGGTGCCGTGATCGCTTTTGTGGACATTACCAGCCGCAAGCGTGCCGCCGATGAGCTGCAGCGCGCGCACGATGAGCTGGCCCGCGCCAACGACGAGCTGGAGCGCCGAGTGGCAGCACGCACACAAGAGCTGTCGCAGGCGCTGGCGCAGCTGCGCGAGCTGTCGGCCTACTCGGAGCAGGTGCGCGAAGACGAACGCACCCGCATCGCCCGCGAAGTGCACGACGAGCTGGGCAGCCTGCTGGTGGCGCTGAAGATGGATGTCAACTGGCTGCACAAGCGCCTGGGCGAGCAGGGCGAGCGCACGCCCGAGGCCGCAGGCGACATGCGCACCCAGATGCGCTGCAAGTGCCAGAACATGAGCCGCCTGATCGAAAACGCGGTGGACAACGTGGGCCGCATCATCACCGACCTGCGCCCCAGCATCCTGGACCACCAGGGCCTGTGGGCGGCGCTGGAGTGGCAGGCACAGGAGTTCGTGCAGTCGGCCGAACTGGAGCTGGCGTGGCAGATGGAGGTGCCTGCCACCCTGCATTTGCCCGAGCCTGCCGCCATAGCGGTGTTCCGCATCTTCCAGGAGATGCTGAGCAATGTGGGCCGGCACGCGCAGGCCAGCGCCATCGACATCGCCATCGATGTGCAGGACGAGATGCTGCAACTGCGCGTGCGCGACAACGGCGTGGGCGCCACCCGCCAGGCCCTGGAGGCGCCCACCGCCTATGGCGTGATGGGCATGCGCGAGCGGGCGCGGCAGCTTGGGGGCCGGTTGAGCATCACCAGCGAGCCGGGGCAGGGCTCGTGCCTGCAATTGCTGATTCCTCTGGAGCTGTCATGAATTCCGTGGTTCGCGTGTTGATCGGTGATGACCACCGCATCGTGCGGGAGGGGCTCAAGCAGGTGCTGGGCGACCCGGCCAATGGCGTGCCCGAGATCACTGTGGTGGCCGAGGCCACCCAGGGCAACGAGGTGCTGGAGCTGGTCGCCGCCTTGCAAGGGCCCACGGGAACACCGGGGCTGGACCTGGTGCTGCTGGACATCGCCATGCCGGGCATGGACGGCCTCGAAGTGCTGCAGGCGCTGCGCAAGGCCTGGCCTGCATTGCCGGTGCTGATGCTGAGCACCTACCCCGAGCGACAGTACGCGGTGCGCTGCATCCAGATGGGCGCGGCGGGCTACCTACACAAAAGCGCCGATCCCGACGACATGGTGGCCGCCGTGCGCAAGGTGGCCGCTGGCGGGCGCTACCTGACGGAAGCGACCGCGCAAGCCCTGGCAGGTGCACTAGAACGCACCGGGGTGGTGCGCACCGCCCAGCAGGGCACGCCCGCCGGGGTGGACGCGCTCTCCTATCGGGAGCACCAGGTGTTCCGCCTGCTCACTGCCGGGCAGAGCGTGAGCGAAATTGGTGCGCAGCTTAAGCTCGCGCCCAACACGGTGAGCACCTACCGCGCCCGCATCCTCGAAAAGACCGGCGCGCGCAACGATGTGGAGCTTGCGCTGCTGGCACGTGGCGCACCGGCAGAGTGAATTCGGTGCGTTGCACGACCGATTTGTAGTGCTGGCCCTACACGCTGTAGACACCACACCCACGAATTCATGACAGCGGGCCGACACCGGCAAAAACTGGCCCGCGCTTTGCGTAACGCCTGGCACCAACTTCTTCGAGGTGTGCCATGTCCGAATTCTTCTCGCCCTACGATGCCGACCGCCCGTTGATGCTGAAATGCAGCTGTGGCCGCGACCACACGGTGGCCGACCACCACACCGAGGTGTCGGCCGATGCCGCCGCAGCCACCCTGCGCCAGCGCAGCGAGACCCGTGAGTTCGAGCTCTACAGCAACGAGTTCATCGAAGCCACGCTGGTCAAGGCGCTGTTTCCGCAAGACGCAGTGCGCCGCCGCTTCATCAAGGCGGTGGGTAAGGGAACGGCCATGGCGGCCATCGCCAGCGTGTTGCCCGTGGCCAGCATGCAGGCCATGGCGCAAGAGAAACAGGGCGCACTGGAGAAGACCAACCTCAAGATCGGCTTCATCCCGATCACCTGCGCCACCCCGCTGATCATGGCCCACCCGCTGGGCTTCTACAGCAAGCAGGGCCTGAGCGTCGAAGTCACCAAGACGGCAGGCTGGGCACTGATCCGCGACAAGATGATCAACAAGGAGTACGACGCCACGCACTTCCTGAGCCCCATGCCGCTGGCGATCTCCATGGGCCTGGGCTCCAACGCCACGCCGATGAACGTGGCCACCATCCAGAACGTGAACGGCCAGGCCATCACGCTCAGCCTCAAGCACAAGGACAACCGCGATCCCAAGAACTGGAAGGGCTTCAAGTTCGCCATCCCCTTCGAGTACAGCATGCACAACTTCCTGCTGCGCTACTACCTGGCCGAGGCGGGCTTGAACCCCGACACCGACGTGCAGCTGCGCGTGGTGCCACCCGCCGAGATGGTGGCCAATCTGCGTGCGGGCAATATCGACGGCTTCCTCGGCCCCGATCCTTTCAACCAGCGCGCCGTGTTCGAGGAAGTCGGCTTCATCCACCTGCTCACCAAGGACCTGTGGAACGGCCACCCCTGCTGCGCCTTCGGCACCAGCACCGAGTTCATCCAGAAGAACCCCAACACCTTTGCCGCGCTGTACCGCGCGGTGCTCACCTCGGCCGCGATGGCGCGCGACCCAGCCAACCGGGAGCTCATCGCCAAGGTGATTGCGCCCCAGGCCTACCTGAACCAGCCCGAGGCCGTGCTCAACCAGGTGCTCACCGGCAAGTTTGCCGACGGCCTGGGCAAGATCCAGAACGTGCCGGACCGCGCAGACTTCGACCCCATGCCGTGGCAGAGCATGGCCGTGTGGATGCTCACGCAGATGCAGCGCTGGGGCTACATCAAGGGCGATGTGGACTACAAGCAGATCGCCGAAAAGGTGTTCCTCATTACCGATGCGAAAAAGCAGATGAAGGCGCTGGACCAGAAGGTGCCCGACGGCGCGTACCCCAAGTTCAAGATCATGGGGCGCGAGTTCGATGCGGCGAAGGCGGCCGAGTACGCCAAGAGCTTCCCCATCCGCAAGGCGGCATGACATGACTCCCGCCAAGAACCTCAACCTGCGCGCGGGCCTGTTGTCCGTGCTCATCTTCCTGGGCCTGCTGGGGATCTGGTACATCGCCACCGCTTCTTCGGGCGCGGGCAACAGCACGGCCGGCATGACCGCCGAGCAGATCGAGTACGCCAAGATGATGGGCAAGGACCCAGGCGCCAGCGCCAAGGGCAGCGGCTTCCCCTCACTGGCAGAGATGGGCCGTACCGTGTGGGGGCACGTGTCCAACCCGTTCTATGACAACGGCCCCAACGACAAGGGCATCGCCATCCAGCTCGCGCATTCGCTGGGCCGGGTCGCGCTAGGGTTCGGCCTGGCCTGCCTGGTGGCGATACCGCTCGGTTTCGTCATCGGCATGTCGCCGCTGCTGCGCCGTGCGTTCGACCCGTTCATTCAGGTGCTCAAGCCCATCAGCCCGCTGGCGTGGATGCCGCTCGCTCTCTACACCATCAAGGACTCATCGATCTCGGGCATCTTCGTGATCTTCATCTGCTCGGTGTGGCCCATGCTGGTGAACACGGCGTTTGGCGTGGCATCGGTCAAGCGCGAGTGGCTCAACGTGTCGGCCACGCTGCAGGTCAACCCGCTGCGCAAGGCCTTCCTGGTGATCCTGCCTGCCGCAGCGCCCACCATCCTCACGGGCATGCGCATCAGCATGGGCATCGCCTGGCTGGTGATCGTGGCGGCCGAGATGCTGGTGGGCGGCACGGGGATTGGCTACTTCGTGTGGAACGAGTGGAACAACCTGTCGCTCACCAACGTGATCTTTGCCATCCTGGTGATTGGCGTGGTGGGCATGTTGCTCGACCTGGCCTTCGGCCAGCTGCAGAAGGTGGTGACCTATGTGGAGTGATGTCGCCCAGCGCCCGGCTGTTCCAGCCCCTCTTGCCACTGATGCCACTGACGCACCGCAACGAAAGGCCTCTGCCGTGACCCAAGGCTTCCTCCAGATCGACCGGCTGAGCAAGGCCTTTGTGCCCGCCAAGCCCGTGTTTGCCGATGTGTCGTTCACGCTCGACAAGGGCGAATTCGTCTGCATCATCGGCCACTCGGGCTGCGGCAAGACCACCATCCTGAACGTGCTGGCGGGGCTGGACACCGCCACCTCGGGCACCGTCATCATGGACGGGCGCGAAGTGGCCGGCCCCAGTCTGGACCGGGGCGTGGTGTTCCAGAGCCACGCGCTCATGCCCTGGCTCACGGTGCGCCAGAACATCGCGTTCGCCGTGAAGTCGCGCTGGCCCGACTGGAAGAAGAGCCAGGTGGATACGCATGTGGAGAAGTTCGTGGCGCTGGTGGGCCTGAGCCCTGCCATCGACAAAAAGCCTTCGCAACTCTCAGGCGGCATGAAACAGCGCGTGGGCATTGCGCGCGCGTTCTCCATCCAGCCCAAGATGCTGCTGCTGGACGAGCCCTTCGGCGCACTCGACGCGCTCACACGCGGCACCATCCAGGACGAGCTGATGGCCATCGTGCGCCAGACGCAGCAGACGGTCTTCATGATCACGCACGATGTGGACGAAGCCATCTTGCTGGCCGACCGCATCCTGCTCATGAGCAACGGCAACGAGACGCCCGAGGGCTACCGCCCCGGTGGCATCGCCGAGGTGGTGGTCAACCCGCTGCCACGCGAAC
The DNA here is from genome assembly GCF_002245625.1 of Acidovorax kalamii. GTDB lineage: Bacteria > Pseudomonadota > Gammaproteobacteria > Burkholderiales > Burkholderiaceae_C > Acidovorax > Acidovorax kalamii. The sequence goes on along the minus strand of NZ_NOIG01000006.1, from coordinate 294,637 downwards.
GCACGCGCGCCAGCCTGCACCACCTGGACGGCTACTACGCGCTGCGCAACCACATCGTGGACTTTTTGGTGACGCGCGCCAAAGCCCACTGATTTCCTGAATAACCCAGCACTGTCGTGTTGCCCTCAGGGGGCGGCAGGGAGTGCTGCACCCTGAAGTTCCTGTTCCCTGTTCCAAAACCCATCCAACCGAAGGAGCCATCACCATGAACCGCAACGACGTTACCGAAAAGATCATCAGCACCAAGGTCGCCAAGGGCCTGCAATGGGAAGCCATTGCCAAGAAGGTCGGCCAGTCCAAGGAATGGACCACTGCCCTGTGCCTGGGCCAGATGACCGCCACGGCCGAACAGGCCAAGGTGCTGGGCAAGATCTTCGGCCTCAAGGCCGAAGAGCAGAAGTGGCTGCAGGTCGTGCCCTACAAGGGCTCGCTGCCCACGCCCGTGCCTACCGATCCGCTGATCTACCGCTGGTACGAGATCGTGAGCGTCTACGGCACGACCATCAAGGAACTGATCCACGAGGAATTCGGCGACGGCATCATGAGCGCCATCGACTTCAGCATGGACATCACGCGCGAAGCCGACCCCAAGGGCGACCGCGTGAATGTGGTCCTGTCGGGCAAGTTTCTGCCCTACAAGCAGTACTGATCCGGAGCGGGCGGCGTCGCCCGCTCCCCTGCCTCGTCAGGCGGCCTTCCAGAAGATGTAGTCGGCCTGGTACTTCACGATTTCGCGCGCGCCCTTGTTGGCCGTGGTGCAGGCTGTGGCGGGCGCCACGCCGCCCTTCAGGGCCACGCGCTGGATGTAGGTCACGCCCACCATGGCGCCGCTGCCCATGGCCGGGTTGGCCTTGACCAGCTGGTAGGGCAGATTGCCTGCGCCTGACGGTGCCACCGCCAGCTGCGTGGCGGTGAGCTTGGAGCCATCGTTCGACTCCCAGGTGGCCGGAGGGCCGTAGTAGGTGCCCACTTGTTTGCCGCTGCGGTCGTTCAGCACCGCCTTGGGGCCCACAAACACCCATTCGGTCTGGCCGGGCATGTTGGCCTTGTCGCGGCATTCGTAGGTGATCTCGCCCACGCCCACGGTTTCCATGGTGACCTTGTGGCCCGCTGGCACCTTGATGGTGTCGGGCAGGCTGTCCTGCGAGTACATGGGGCTGGATGCGGGCTTCATGGCGCCGCAGGCCGTCAGCAAGGTGGCGGTGGCAAGCGCGAGGGCCCAGGGGGCCAAACGGGTGTGCAGGGGCTGGGTGTGCATGGTGGTTGCCTTTTCTTGAATGGGTTGGAGGGTGCAGCCGCCGCAAGAACGGTCTGCTGCAACAGGGGGTACGCATCCGGGCGCGGATTGGATGTGGGCAAGGCAAAATTTCTTCGCCCCCCCTGTCTGGTGTGCTGGTGGGCCCGGTCGCACCGGGCCACTACCCATGCATTAAAGTCGCCGAATTGCTGCGACAGGCCCCCTGTCCTTCGTGGCGTTTGCGTCTTCTTTTTCTGGAAAACCTCCCATGACCACCCTCGGAACCCCTCTGTCCCCCCACGCCACCAAAGTCATGCTGCTGGGCTCCGGCGAGCTGGGCAAGGAAGTGCTGATCGCGCTGCAGCGCCTGGGTGTCGAAACCATTGCCGTGGACCGCTACGACAACGCCCCCGGCCAGCAGGTGGCCCACCATGCGCGCACCATCACCATGAGCGACCCGGCCCAGCTCAAGGCGTTGATCGAGGCCGAGCGCCCGCACCTGGTCGTGCCCGAGATCGAAGCCATCGCCACCCCCATGCTCGAAGAGCTGGAAGCCGCGGGCACCGTGCGCGTGATCCCCACGGCCCGCGCGGCGCGCCTGACCATGGACCGCGAAGGCATCCGTGTGCTGGCGGCCGAGACGCTGGGACTTCCCACCAGCCCCTATAAATTCTGTAATTCGCTCGAAGAGCTGCAGGCTGCGATTGATAGCGGGATTGGCTATCCCTGCATCGTCAAACCCGTGATGAGCAGCTCCGGCAAGGGCCAGAGCAAGATCGACGGCCCGGACGATGTGAAAAAAGCCTGGGACTACGCCATGGCCGGTGGCCGCGTGAGCCACGGCCGCGTGATCGTCGAGGGCTTTATCGACTTTGACTACGAAATCACCCAGCTCACCGTGCGTGCGGTGGGGGCCGATGACCAGATCGTCACCAGCTTCTGCGACCCTATCGGCCATGTGCAGGTGAGCGGCGACTATGTGGAAAGCTGGCAGCCCCACCCCATGCACCCCGCCGCGCTCGAAAAATCACGCCAGATCGCCAAGGCCGTGACCGACAACCTGGGTGGCCAGGGATTGTTTGGTGTGGAGTTGTTCGTGAAGGGCGAGAGCGTGTGGTTCAGCGAAGTGAGCCCGCGCCCGCACGACACCGGCCTGGTCACCCTGTGCACCCAGCACCAGAGCGAGTTCGAGCTGCACGCCCGCGCCATCCTGGGCCTGCCGGTGGACACCCGCCTGCGCAACCCCGGCGCCAGTGCCGTGATCTATGGCGGTGTGGAAGCCCAGGGCATCGTGTTCGATGGCGTGGACGAAGCCCTGCGCGTGCCCGGCACCGACCTGCGCCTGTTCGGCAAGCCCGAGAGCTTCACCAAGCGCCGCATGGGCGTGGCGCTGGCGCGGGCGGAGGATGTGGACACTGCGCGCCACAACGCCAAGCTCGCGGCGGGCAAGGTCAGGCCCCGTAAAGCCTGAATTTCAAGAAAAAATGGCCGTTTGCGCGCGATGGATAAGCGCTTGTAGCTATTGTTTTTATAGTAAACATCGGCTGGCGCGCCAGCCGATGCCAACGCTCAGCCATCCTCGCGGATCTGGCGTCCCGTGAGCTTGAGGAACAGATCCTCCAGGTTGGCGGGCCGGTGCAAGGTGCGCAGGTGGCTGTGCTGCCCCAGCGCCTGCAGCAGCGGCTGGGCGTTCTGGGTGTAGAAAAACACCGTCTCACCGCTGACCTCCACCCGGGCCGCGAGCGCGCGCAGGGTGGTGTCTTGTGTGAGTGCCACCGCGCCCACCCCAAACACCTCCACCACCTCGCGCTCCAGGTGCTGGGCAATCAGCTCGCGCGGGCGGCCTTCGGCGATTTTTTTGCCATGGTCCAGCACCAGCAGGCGCGAGCACAGGCGCTCGGCCTCGTCCATGAAGTGGGTGGTCAACAGGATGGACTTGCCCTGCTGCAGCAGCAGTTGCAGCCGCTCCCACATCAGGTGGCGCGCCTGCGGGTCCAGGCCGGTGGTGGGCTCGTCGAGCAGCAGAAGGCGCGGGTTGTTGACGAGGGCACGCGCCAGCGACAGGCGCCGCTTCATGCCGCCCGAGAGTTCGCCGGGCTTGGCATCGGCCTTGTGGGACAGCGCCCCAAACTCCAGCAGCTGCGGCACGCGCTCGTCCATCACCGCGCCCTTGAGTCCGAAATAGCGGCCAAACACGCGCAGGTTCTCGGCGCAGGTGAAGTCCGGGTCCAGCGTGTCGAACTGCGTGACCACCCCCAGCTGCGCCTTGATGGCCAGCGCATCGCGCGGCATGTGCAGCGGCGCCGCGCCAGGGGTGGGCGTGAAATGCACGGCCCCGCCATCGGGCGCCGTGAGGCCCAGGCACATGCGGATGGTGGTGGTCTTGCCCGCGCCGTTGGGGCCGATGACGCCCAGGCATTCGCCGGGGGCAATGGCAAACGACACGTCATCCACCACCGTGGTCTCGCCGTAGCGTTTGCGCAGGTGCAGGGCTTCAAAAAGTGCGGTCATGGTTTGATTGTGTGTGAGGCGCGGCGCATTCAGCTGGCAGCCACCAGCCGCCCCCGGCCCGCCGTCTTGGCCTCGTACAGTGCACGGTCGGCCCGCGCCATCAGCGCAGCCAGGTCGGTTTCGCCAGGCGCTGGTGTTGCCAACCCGGCGCTGTAGTCCAGCGCAAAGCCCAGTTCAGCCACACTCGCGGCGTGCAGCCGCCGACGCAGGCGCCGGTCAAACGCCATGCCGGCCGGGGCGCTGTTGTGCAGCAGCAGCACGCCAAACTCCTCGCCGCCCAGCCGCCCGATCAGATCGCCGCTGCGGCAGGTGTCACCCAGCAGCCGTGCAAACAGCTGCAGTGCGCGGTCGCCCGCTTCATGGCCCCGGGTGTCGTTGATCTGCTTGAAGTGGTCCACATCCAGCATCAAGGCCGTCACGGGCAGCTGGTGGCGGGCGGCGTGGGCCAGCAGGCTGGCGCCCTGCTGAGCGAAGCTGCGCTGGTTGAGCAGGCCCGTGAGGCCATCGGTCATGGCCAGGGTGCGCAGTTTCTGCTCGGCCTCTGCACGCCAGGCCACCAGCAGGGCCACGGTGCCCAGCACCAGGCTCACGTTGGTGGCCATGGCCGCGGCCAGGTTTACCGGGTGGGGCGTGCGAAAGCTGGGGTACTGGTCGGTAAACGCGCCCAGCATGCCGCGCGCCAGCGTGAAGGCCGCCGAAGTGAGCAGGCAGCCCAGCAGCAGGCTGCGCCAGCGCAGGCTGGACTCCACCACGGGCGCCAGGGTGGCGCGTGCCACGATGCAGAGGATGGCGGCCATCAAAAAGTTGGCCCAGCCCACCCGCCAGGCGTAGTGACCAAAGCCCAGCGTGTAGCCCAGCGGGGCGGCAATCACCAGCACCAGCAGCAGGCGGGGCAACGGGCGCGGGCCCAGCCACTCCTCCAGTGCGCGGTACAGCATCCACTGGGCCGCTGCGTTGCAGGCGATCGACAGGGTGGACAGGGCCTGGTCCCACAGCGACGACGAGGCGATGATGGCCGCCCAGGCCACGGCCTGCAGCAGCAGGCTGGCCTGCACATGGCGCGCCGCACGGCTCACGCCGCGGCCCATGATCAGTGGCAGGGCCGCCGAGATCATGAACAGGTTGGTGGCCATGACGGCCATCAGGGTGAGGAAGTCCAGTGGCATGGGGCAGATCGGCCCTGCGTGCTTGGTGGCGTTTCTTTCTTTTTTCTCTCTATCTTCTTTACTGGAAGGCGACTTCGGCAAAGCTGCGCAGCTTGCGGCTGTGCAGGCGGTCCACGCCGCCGTTGCGCAGGATCTCGATGGCACGCATGCCAATGCGCAGATGCTGGTCCACGCGCTCGCGGTAGAAGTGGTTGGCCATGCCGGGCAGCTTGATTTCACCGTGCAGGGGCTTGTCGCTCACGCACAGCAGGGTGCCGTAGGGCACGCGGAAGCGGAAACCGTTGGCGGCGATGGTGGCGCTTTCCATGTCCAGCGCCACGGCGCGGCTCTGGCTGAAGCGGCGCTGGGGCGTGTTGTCGGGCAGCAGCTCCCAGTTGCGGTTGTCGGTGCTGGCCACGGTGCCGGTGCGCATCACGCGCTTCAGGTCTGCACCGCTGATCTGCGTGACATCGGCCACGGCCTGCTGCAGCGCCAGCTGGATCTCGGCCAGCGCCGGGATGGGCACCCACAGCGGCAGGTCTTCGTCTAGCACATGGTCCTCGCGCACATAGGCGTGGGCCAGCACGTAGTCGCCGAGCTGCTGGCTGTTGCGCAGGCCCGCGCAGTGGCCCAGCATCATCCAGGCGTGCGGGCGCAGCACGGCGATGTGGTCGGTGATGGTCTTGGCGTTGGCCGGGCCCACGCCGATGTTGACCATGGTGATGCCGCTCGAATCCTTGCGCACCAGGTGGTAGGCGGGCATTTGCGGCAGGCGGGGCGGCGCGGCGCCCAGGTCGTCGCCCGCCTCGGCGCTCAGGCCCACGCGGCGCGTGACCACGTTGCCGGGTTCGATGAAGGCGATGTATTCGCTGTCGGGCTTGGCCATCTCGGCATGGCCCAGGCGCACGAATTCGTCGATGTAGAACTGGTAGTTGGTGAACAACACAAAGTTCTGGAACCACTCGGGCGCCGTGCCCGTGTAGTGGCGCAGGCGGTGCAGCGAGTAGTCCACGCGCGGTGCGGTGAACAGCGACAGGGGCTGGGCCTCGCCCGGCGCAGCCTGCCAGGTGCCGTTGGCAATGCCGTCGTCCATGGCGGCCAGGTCGGGCAGGTCGAACACATCGCGCATCAGCATGCGGCGGGCCTGGGTCAGCGTGCCTTCGATGTGGTCGTGCTCGGCAAACGAGAAATGGATGGGGATGGGGTGGGTGCTGGTGCCCACTTCCAGGTCCACGTTGTGTGCAGCTCGCAGCAGGCGGAACTGCTCGGCGTAGTAGTTGGCAAACAGGTCGGGCCGGGTCAGCGTGGTCTCATAGCGCCCGGGGCCCTCCACAAAGCCATAGGCCAGCTTGGTATCGGCCCGCGCCACGGTGGTGGTGTGCACCCGCACAAAGGGGTAGAAGGCCCGCACCGGGCCCTCGGGCGTCTCTCCTGCCACAAAACGCTGCATGGCGTCGCGCAGGTGGCCGATCTGTTGCTGGTAGATGCGCTGCACCTGGGCCAGGGCGTCGGCGGGGTCGGTGTGGCGGGTGGGGGCGATGAAGTCGGGGATGAGGGGCATGCGCTATTTTCGCTTGCCCGCGATCCCGCAGGAGGGCGGGCGGGTTTTTTCAGGACGTTGCGGGCTTTTGGGGTGCTCAGCGGGCGGGGGATCTGCTCTCCAGCCACTGCACGGCCGTGTCCAGCACGGGGTCGCCTCCGCCCAGGGCGCGCTGCACGACCCCGGCATCGACGGCAACACGGAGGTCGGGCTCGACGCCTTTGCCGAACACATAGTGCTCGCCGTTGGCTGCGAGTTCTGCCACGGTGGGCGCATGGACCACCATGTCGCCAGGCAGGAGGATCCGGGTCGTCATGCCCACTGCACCGGGCGTGGGTTCGGTCGCGACGACCTGTGCCCTGCCTGCCTTTTGCAACCAGGCGGCGAACATCTCGCAGGCCCCCATGCATTCCGGGCCCGTCAGCAGCACCAGGGGGCCGCTGTAGTGCGCCTGGCCTTGCGTGAAGAGCGGCAACTGAGGGGGGAGTCCCAGACTGCCACGCGTGCGCCAGACCTTGGCGGTGGCATCCGCCTGGCGCTGGGCGTAGCCTTGCAGCCGGAGGGGGCGGTCGTACGAGAAGAATGAGGCCACATAGTGCGGAACCAGCTGGTAGGACCCATGGTTGGCGCCCCGCAGATCGAGCACCAGACCCCGCAGCCGCGCCTGATTGGCGGCGGCCAGGCTGCGCTCCCACAGGTCCAGGTTGCCGCCGCCGTCAGCGAACGAACTGAGCGCCAGATAGCCATACTGACGGCCCGACTGGCTGCGCAGCTGGAACGCCGACAAGGATTCATTGTTGGGCCCGGTACCCGCAGCCTGTGGCCTTTCGGCCATGCGTTGGCGCAGATCGATGGACTGGTCCTTGCCGTCCTGCCGCACCTTCAGGACCATGGCCTCCCGGTCATAGGCCGTGAGCTTGAGCGCTTCGTGGCGGCGCCCCGCCTCGGTGGGGCGATTGGAGTGGCGAGAAGCCCGGCCTACATAGCGCGACATGCTTTCGCTATTGACTTCCATGATTTCTGCCCCCGGCCGCAGACCAGCGAGGTCGGCGGCAGAGCCGGGCGCGACGCTGCCGACCATGGTGCGGCCATCAGCAAGCCACCACACGCCCTGCTGCGGCAGTGGAGTGATCCCGCGTGGCACCCACTGCCCGGCCAGACCGGTGTCCAGTCCTGCCGCCAGCCGCTGGAGTCCGTTGGCGCTGCGCAGATCAACCCGGAACAGGCCGTCCTGCAGGCGTGTGCCGATCTCGGCATAAACCTGCGCCATGGCCCGCCGGTCCCGCTGGTCACCGGCCTGGCGGATCCTGTCGGCCAATTCGGCTTGCAGCCTTACCCAGTCCGTGGGCTGGGCGCCACGAAAGGGGTAACGCTCATGCATCACGCTGGTGAATGCCTTGAACGCATCGCCGGGCGTGAGCCGGGTCAGGTCGATGTCGGTGGTGTACTGCACACCGTACTGTGACAGTGCGACCTCACGACTGCGGTCGAAGCTGAAGCCGCGGCTGTCCAACGTGACCACGGTGTAGCCGCGCGGCAGGCGCACCATGGGGTCATCGGGGGTGAACAGTCGGCCATCCGCGCCAAACCCCGCCGGGAACGGCGCGCCCGCCTCGCTGGCCCACACCAGCAGCTTGCCTCCCACCGGTTCCATGGCCAGGTCAGGTTGCAGGGGCCATTCCATCTGCACAGAGCTGGTGGTCAGCATGGCGTGCTGCTCAATCGTGTCCAGCGCACGGCGGCCCGCACGGCGCGGCAGCTGGGTGTGCACGGACAGCGCAAAGATCTTCACTCCGGTGCCCGACACACGCAACCTGCCCGTACCCAGATCGAAAAGTGTCCCCGGGGGGGTGGGCGGCAGGTCAATCGAAACGGCCGAGCTGTCCATGCGGGGCGTGGCCAGCAATTGGTCCTGAGGCGGCGTCACGTGCGCCGCCTGGCGTTGCACGAAGTAGGCGCCCTGGTCGAGCAACGCCACGAGCGTGCTGCCCGCCGTGATGGGGTCACTGACACCCCGCTCCAGCGCCGCGATGAGGCGCACCGGACCGCCCTCGTCGCGTGCCATCACCGCCGGTCCGGAAGGAGGCTGGAAGGGGATGCCGTTGCGGTTGTCCCAGGCCTGGCGCCCTGCGTCTACGGCCTGTCGGCCCGTTGACATCACCTGCTGGCCCGTGGACATCATCTGCTGCCCGGCGGATACCGCGCCCTCACCGCGGCTCATGACCTCGCCCGCCCGACCCAGACCGTCGAGCAGCCCCGCGTGCACCGGTCCGATCGGGGTCAGCGTCAGTGCGAGCAGTCCGGCAGCCCACAGCCTGCGCGGTACGCACTGTTCGCGATTTGGTCGGTGCATATCGCATACCCCGCTGCGCTGCTTGAGCGCGTTGGCTGGCGAAGCTTTGGTGGCGCGGGTGATCTGGGACAGGTCGCGTAGCAGGCGGTCGTTGGGCATAGTGGCGTTGACTGGCGAGAAAAGGCTTTTGGAATCAGGTGTAGCGGATCACAAAGTCGTTGTCGGCAGCGCTCACGTCAATGCGGTCGATGCATTTCGCATCCACCGAGGCCTGCAGGAACTCCATCGCGAGGCGAGGGAGAAGGTTCTGGGTCAGGATCGCGTCAATCATGCGTGCCCCGGATTCGACTTCGCTGCAGCGCTCGCGGATCAGTTGCACCGCACGGTCGTCGAACTGGAACTGTGCGCCGTGGTTGGCCTGGATGCGGGCCTGGATACGGCGCAGCTGCAGTCCGATGATCTGCTCGAGCATCGCATCGGAGATGGGGTAGTAAGGCACCACCGTAAGGCGTCCCAGCAGTGCGGCGGGAAACTTGTCGAGCAAGGGTTGCCGCACGGCTTTGGCCAAGGCTTCTGGTGTGGGGGCCAGCTCCGGGTCGCTGCACATGCCGGCTATCAGCTCCGAGCCGACATTCGAGGTCAGGATGATCACGGTGTTCTTGAAGTCGATGTAGCGACCCTCGCCGTCCTCCATCCAGCCTTTGTCGAACACCTGGAAGAACATTTCGTGCACGTCGGAGTGGGCCTTCTCGATTTCATCGAGCAGCACCACGCTGTAGGGTCTGCGCCGCACGGCTTCGGTCAGCACGCCGCCTTCGCCGTAGCCGACGTAGCCTGGAGGCGCCCCCTTGAGTGTGGAGACCGTGTGCGCTTCCTGGAACTCGCTCATGTTGATGGTGATGAGGTTTTGCTCGCCGCCATACAGAGCTTCGGCCAAGGACAGCGCGGTTTCGGTCTTGCCCACACCGGACGGGCCCGCGAGCAGGAATACGCCAATGGGCTTGCTGGGGTTGTCCAGCTGCGCGCGGGCCGTCTGGATGCGGCGCGTAATGGCCTCCAGGCCGTGGCGCTGTCCGATCACCCGTTTTTCCAATGTTTGTGCGAGCGTCAGTACCGACTTCACTTCGTCGCGCACCATCCGGCCGACCGGGATGCCAGTCCATTCGGCGACCACGGCAGCCACGACACCGGCATCGACCACAGGATGCAGCAGTGGGTCATCACCTTGCAGGGCCTCAAGCTCCTTGCGCAGCGCTTCCAGCTGTGATGCTGTGACGGTCGGTGCAGTGACGGAAGGCTCTGCCGGGGCGACGGCTTCGCCCTGCGTGCGGGCAAGGCGTGCCGCCATCAACGCAGCCTCTGCCTGGACGATGCGCTGGGCAAGCTCGCTTTCGCGGCCCAGTCGGTCGGCCAGCGTGCTGCGTTCCTGCTCCAGGCGCTCCAATGTGGTCGTCAGTTCGTCCTGGCGGCCCGCCTCCGCCAGGCCCAGTTCCGCTTCGCGCTGCACGACGTCGAGTTCCAGCCGGAGAGCGTCTTGCTGCCGGGTGACCGCTTCCAGGCGCGCAGGTGTCGCTGTCAGGGCCATGGCGACGCGGGAGCAGGCCGTGTCGATGAGGCTCACGGCCTTGTCCGGGAGCTGGCGCGAAGGGATGTACCGGTGCGAAAGGCTAACGGCAGCCACCACGGCCTCGTCCGCGATCCGCACCTTGTGGTGAGCTTCCAGCTTGGCGGCCACACCGCGCAGCATGTGGACGGCCTTGGGCTCATCCGGCTCGTGGATGTGCACCAGCTGGAAGCGCCGGGTCAGCGCTGGGTCTTTTTCGATGTACTTCTTGTATTCGGCCCAGGTCGTGGCGCCGATGGTGCGCAGCACGCCACGGGCCAGCGCGGGCTTGAGCAGGTTGGCAGCGTCGCCCGTGCCCGCCTGGCCACCGGCTCCGATCAGCGTGTGCACTTCGTCGATGAACAGCACGATGGGTGTGGTGCTGGCCTGCACCTCGTCCAGCAGCGAGCGCAGGCGGTTTTCGAACTCGCCCTTCATGCTGGCGCCGGCCTGCAGCAGGCCGACATCCATGACGCGCAGCTGAACGCCACGCAGCGGCGGAGGGACGTCGTCCGATGCAATGCGCAGTGCCAGGCCTTCCACCACGGCGGTTTTGCCGACACCCGCTTCGCCTACCAGGATGGGGTTGTTCTGACGGCGGCGCATGAGGATGTCGATCATCTGGCGCACCTCCTCGTCACGCCCAGTCACCGGGTCAAGCTCGCCTTTGCGGGCGCGCTCAGTCAGGTCCACCGTGTATCGCTGCAGCGCCTCTTGCTTGCCCGCGCCCAGCGACGGCGTCGCACCGCTGGCCTCGCCGGGGCTTCCTTGCAGACCTGAGCCATCGGCCGCTTGCAACTTGGCCTCCGGCGAGTGCGGCAGCACCTTGGGAAATGCATCGCTCAACGCGGGTTCGTTGATCTTTTCCAGCTCCTTGGAGATGGACCGCAGCTCGTTGGCCAGTGCCCGGGTGCGCAGCATGCCCGACAGCCAGTAGGCGCTGCGGATCTGCGACTCGTTGAACATCAATGTGGCATAGACCCACCCGCGCTCGATCGACGTTTCGATCTGGTCCGAGAAGTCGGAGATCGATGTAGCGCCCCGGGGAAGCCGGTCCAGGCTGCGCAGCACATCGACGGCGAGCTGCTCGGCATCGATTTCGAAGTGGCGGAAGATCCGCAGCAGGTCGGAGTCGTTCTCCTGCAGCAGCTGGTGCAGCCAGTGCACCAGCTCCACGTAAGGGTTGCCCCGCAGTTTGCAAAACACGGTGGCGCCTTCGAGCGACTTGAAAAGCAGGGGGTTGAGTTTTCCGAACAGGGCAAGGCGGCTGATCTCTGACATGGGCGTGGTGACGGTGCGTTGAAGAGAAAAATGCTGGAAGGGTTGTGTGTGGGGCGGCCGCTAGCGGGTGGCCGCTGGCACTGTTCGGGCGATGACGCGGTGACCACGGGACTGGAGCCAGCTTTCCGGGTCCAGGCGGAGGTCATCCGCGTCGCGGGGCGCGGGGCCATCGAGCATCCAGCTCGTCCAGCCTAGCCGGGTGCCACCGCCAAGGCGTGTGCCAGGCACTTCCTCCCGCTGCAATACGAGTTCGAAATCCCAGGCGTATTCGATGCCCAGGTAGTTGCGCACCCAATCCACCAGGGCCCTGAAATCGGGTTGGTCGGGCAGGAAACGCTCGTACTGGGCGAGCGTCATGGGACCAATGCGCAGGCGGAACTTGCTTTGGGCGTCCGGCACCCGTGAACCGACCACCGTGTCCACGCCCAGTTGGGAGTTGCACGGGTGTCGCGACAGGCGGGTCTGTTGCGATGGTTCCAGTGCCAGGAAGTGAAGGCAGTACTCCTGCATCACTACCGGCACCCCGAAGTAGCTGCCGATGGCACGTTGCAGCCCTTCCGGGTTGCGGGTGGACCGCGTCATGTGTCCGGCCATGTGCAGCTTGGCGTGGTCTTGCACGGCGTCGCGCTGGCGCGCAGACGGCTCGCCGATCCCGATGAGGCTGGCCAGGTGTCGGCTGAACATGCTGTCGCCCGGCCGGTCGAGCGACACGGTGGGCTGGGCATCGGCCCAGGCGCGGAAGAAGAGCAGGAGCAGCCGGTGGTGGAAGATGTCGGAAAACCGTGCAAGCGTCGGATCGTCGTACTGTCGCTGGCGCTCCCGCACATATTCCGTCAGGTGCGTTGGCATGGGCCCGTTGGGGCCGTAGAGGCCGAAGTTCCAGACCGTCAGGCGCTCTGGCTGGCCTGCGGTGGGGGGCAGGAGTTCTGCAATGGTCGCGGGCGCGAAAGCGAGCGACGGGTCCTGTCCCAGGCGGATGGGCTCGGCTTGCGGGCGGGCGGCGCGGCCCAGACGCGGCTGCTCGGGATGGTGAGCCTGGAGCCAGCGCAGTGTGAAAAACAGATCGAAAGCATGCGGGTCGTGGCGTAGCCGCCGCCACAAGACTGGTTCACCAGTGCGTTGCCCTGCCTGCGGCAGGGTGGGCGGTGCCATGCGACTCATGTGTTGGGCCTCTGGCCGGGCCGCACGTCCCATGTGGCGACAGGCCCACGCTGCCGGGAGTGCAGAGACAGCTCCGTGAAGCTGTTCACGCCCACATGGCGTGCGAAGAAGCGCTCCAGCACGCAAGCGAGCGGCCAGGCGCTGACGCCGGCAAAGGAGGATTCGTCCACCGTCAGAGTGACGCCCACACCGCGGCCGTACACCAGCTGCCTGTGCTGCGTGAGGCGTCGGGTGATGGGGCGGATGCTCATTTCTTTGAGTCCCGCGACCTGGCCCGCGAGCGCATGGTCTCCGAGGGCCAGATAGAGGTTCATCAGCTCGCGCAAGGTTGCTGCCCCTTCTTGCTCGGAGAGGTCTGTCATCGCGAGGTAGTTCAGCGAGAGGTGGGAAATCAGCCGCCAAGTGACTTCGTTCTCGGCAATGCTGCCCACGGGCCGTGAGGGGCCCGCGATGGTGCGGATGGCGCCAATGGGGGCCGAATCGAGCGTGATGAAATCGCCCTCAGCCTGGTTGGTGGACATGAGCAGCGGCAAGTCCCGGTTCGTGCACAGCGTGCGGACGGACAGTTGCTTGAGGTCGTCGGAGAACGGGGCTGCCTGCTGGTCCACCAGCGACAGGAAAACCTCGCTGCCAAGGTACTGGGTGCGGGGACCGAAGCGCACCGCGTGCTCCGAAAAAAGCCGGGGCTCCCGCCGCACCGCGAAGTACGCCTGGTCTTCCGACCGGATGCCGTGCACGGAGGCGTAGAGGGGAACGAACTCCCGGTCGTTGATCTGGCCCTCCTGGTGCCCCGTGACCCCGAGAACGCTGTACACCTCGAAGTCGCGCGGTCGTGTGCGCTCCATCACCACGTGGTACTCGTTCACATCTGCGGACACGTGGATGCGGTCCGCCATGCGTTCGAAGAGGTTGATGGCCGGAGTGCAATGCAACAGGAAGTTCTGCGCGTCCACGACTGGCTCCAGGTCCGGACGGGCCTTGCGCAGCAGCAGCGTCATTGCTAGCCGCCGCGAGGGAACCTGCCTGAGCGAAGCGGCCAGGCCCTGTATAGAAAAGAACCGGAAACGGGGCGGAAAGGCGAAGTACTCGTGCAGCAACCGGTGGCCTTGGAACGCGCGGTGCGAGTAGGGCAGCAGTGCCTGTCGCTGTTCATAGCCTTCCGCCTGCAACGCCTGGGCCGGCAGGTAGCCGTACACCTTGCCGGGGTCCTGCACGTCATGCACCACGATGCCCTGCAGCGCGTGGTGCAGCACCTCTTGCAGGTGGGAAGCCACGGTGTCGGTGGCATGGATGTAGAAGTCGAGCCGGTCCATCGGCAGGCGCGAAAAATCGGTCGCACCCTGAGTTTCGAATTCCATCCGCAGATGCCCTGCGGGCTCCTGAGGCAGGCCGAAGCGGGCCAGCGGAATATCCAGCGGCGGGCCGCCCAGTGCTGCACGTGTGAGGGACACGGGCCAGAGCGTCACATCGTGCCCGGTGCGGAAGTCGCACGGCGTCTGGTCGTCGGTGGACTTGCGGGTCCTCAGCATGCTGCCCGCTGGCAGGCAGTAACCGTCAGCCACGTTGCCTTCGGTTTCGCTGGGCGACATCTGGACGATGACCATCGCGGGAGTGGGGGCTAGGTAGTGGGGGCACACCATTTCGAGGATGCGCTGCGAAAGCCTCGGAAACTCCGCATCCATCTTCATCTGCACTCGGGCCGTGAGAAAGCTGAAGCCTTCCAGCAGCCGTTCGACATACGGGTCGGCCACGTCCAGGTCGCGCAGCGCCAAGCGCCCTGCGATCTTTGGGAAGGCCGCAGCGAACTCGGCGCCCAGTTCGCGCAGGTATGCGAGTTCGCGGTTGTAGTACTCGACCAGGCGCGGATTCATTGCACGGCTTTCACTCTCAGCTTCTGAGGTCGGACACCACCACCTGGCCGGTCTCCAGGTCCAGGCTGGTCTTGAGCAGCAGTTCCAGCGGATAGGGCATGGACCAGAACTGGCATCTGATCTCGAACTGCAAGGTGTTGTGGTGGTTCAGTGAATCGAACGAGGGCAGCAGCGCCACTGTCAGCGACTCCGGTAGCACGCGGGGCTCGAACGCGAGGATCGCCCGGCTCACGTTGGCTTCGACGTCCTTCCAGTCCAGATCGGACAGGAGTTTGCCCGCCAAGGGGGTCATGCCGTAATTGAGTGTGGACCGCTCTGCGTGCGCCAGGCCGTCGAAGTCGATGTGCCCTGACGCATTGCTTGCATTGAGCAGCCAGCCCAGGTCGCGCAGCAGTGCGGCGCGCAGACGCGCCTCGGTGACGTAGACCGCGTCGGCCTGCTCGGTGCGGCGGGTGGGCTCGTGGTCGGTCAGCCGGTCCAGCAAAGCTGGCTGCAGGCGATCTTTCTCCGTGCCGAAACCGCTTTGGCGCCTAGTCAGCATGGCAACCCGCGTCAGGCGTTGAAGGAGATCGTGCGGATGTCGAGCAAGGCGTGGTCGCCTTGGTCGGAAATCAGTACCCGCTGGCCCCGGCCCGCAACATGTTCGCCGCCGAGTTCCGTCCATTCGGTGCGGCGTGCCAGCCGCAGGCTGTCGTCGTCACCCTCTTGCGTTGGATAGCGTGTCGGTATGAGGCCGCGCAGGGTGCTCTCGTTCGCGAGTGCCAGTTCGGCGGGTTGCCACACGAGGTCGCGAAGGTCTGACGGCTTGTCCAGTGTCACGCTGCGCACGGCGGAGAAAGGCACCCAGTAGTAGCAGCCGTTGGTGTAAAGCTCGAAGGCGGGGCCGAGTCGAGAGTCCGAGTCGCAAAGCCATTCGAACGCATCGCCATTGATGGCACCTGCCGAGGCAGGCGCCATGTCCAAGGCCTGCGTGCGCAGTTTCAGCGCAGCGTCGTGCGATCCCTGGGCTTGCGCCTTCAGCGCATCCACCATGTAGCTCAACCAGGCGGGCGGCTCACCGAGGATGTAGGGCGTGCGCTGACCTTCGAATACTTCCTTGCGCAGCAGCTCGCAGCGCAAGGCCTCACGGTAGGCCTGAGCCATGGGTATGGCTTTGGGGTCCAGCTGCGCGCACATCTGCAGCTGCGCCAGTGCCTTGTTCCAGTCTCCGAGCACGGCGAGCAACTGGAAGTAGAACGTGCGCAGCGGTGCTTTTGCAGGTTCCGCCCGGATCGCTTCCTTGACGCGGTTCATCTGAAGGTCCAGCGGGCTTTGGGAATCAAAAAGTACAGCAGAAGTCACGTTGGAAACTCGTTGAGGTGATGGCATGCATGGCACTACTAGGTGCGGACAAGGGGGCTGGAGGGGCCGCAGCCTGGCACGCAGCTGTCCGCTCGACCGTGCTTGGCCCTTTTGAGCAACCGCGTGCCCGCTTTTTTGCTGCGCCTTGGGGCATCCGCTCGTGTTTCTGGCGGATGTGGTCCGCACGGTGGGTTGCTCAAGGTGTGTGTGGTCGAGCGCCGGGGCGCCTGCCACTGTAGATATGGGCATCGCGCTGACCAGTGGCCGACGCGATGCCTCGGAGCCAGAGAACCCCCCCTGAACTGGCCGGGATCAGTTGCTGGCTTCCTTGACGGACGGCAGCTTCGACACCAGCCGCAGCGACACAGTCAGGCCTTCGAGCTGGTAGTGCGGGCGCAGGAAGAACTTGGACGTGTAGTACCCCGGATTGCCCTCCACTTCATTCACTTCGACCTCTGCAGCGGCCAGCGGCTTGCGCGCCTTGGTTTCCTGCGAAGAGTTCGACGGATCGCCATCGACGTAGTTCATGATCCAGTCGTTGAGCCAGCGCTCCATGTCGCTGCGCTCCTTGAACGAACCGATCTTGTCGCGCACGATGCACTTGAGGTAGTGGGCGAAGCGGCAGCACGCGAACATGTAGGGCAGCCGTGCTGAGAGGTTGGCGTTCGCCGTTGCGTCGGCGTCGTAGTACTCTGCGGGCTTGTTGAGCGACTGCGCGCCGATGAAGGCTGCAACGTCCGAGTTCTTCCGGTGGACCAAGGGCATGAAGCCGTTCTTGGCCAACTCGGCCTCGCGGCGGTCGCTGATGGCGATTTCGGTGGGGCATTTCATGTCCACGCCGCCATCGTCCGTCGGGAAGGTGTGCGCGGGCAGGTTCTCCACCGCCCCGCCAGACTCCACACCTCGGATGGACGTACACCAGCCGTAGTACTTGAAGGACCGGTTGATGTTCACCGCCATGGCATAGGCCGAGTTGGCCCAGCAGTACTTGCTGTGGTTGCCGCTCGCGGTTTCTTCTTCGAAGTCGAATTCGTCCACCGGGTTGGTCTTGGCGCCATAGGGAAGGCGCGCCAGGAAACGCGGCATGGCCAAGCCGATGTACTTGGAGTCGTCGGACTCGCGCAGACTGCGCCAGGCTGCGTACTCGGTGTTGGTGAAGATCTTGGTCAGGTCGCGCGGGTTGGCCAACTCCTGCCACGAATCCATCTGCATCAGTGCAGGCGATGCGCCGGAGATGAAGGGGCAGTGGGCAGCCGCAGCCACCTTGGCCATCTCGCCCAGCAGCTCGACGTCCGGCGGGCTGTGGTCGAAGTGGTAGTCACCCACCAGACAGCCGAAGGGCTCGCCACCGAACTGTCCGTATTCTTCTTCGTAGACCTTCTTGAAGATGGGGCTCTGGTCCCAACCGACGCCCTTGTAGCGGCGCATATTGCGGTGCAGCTCTTTCTTCGAGATGTTCATCACGCGGATCTTGAGCATCTCGTCCACCTCGGTGTTGGTCACCAGATGCTGCAGGCCACGCCAGGCTCCCTCGAGCTTCTGGAATTCCGCGTGGTGGATCACCAGGTTGACCTGTTCGGACAGCTTGCGGTCGATCTCCGCGATGATGGCCTGGACGGTCTGGTAGGCGTCATTGGAAATGGTGGCGACAGACGCCAGGGCTTGTTGCGCCAGCGTCTGGACCGCGGCCTCGACGGCGTCGCGTGCCTGGTCGGTCTTGGGCTTGAACTCCTTGTTCAGCAAGGCTGCAAAGTCGTGGCCTTCCAGCGACTGGGCTGTGGATGATTCGTTGATGGCTACTGCGCTCATGGGTAATCTCCGTTCGCGGGGTCTCAGGCGGCGTCGTTCTGGACTGGGCCGTTGGCAGGCTCAGTGGCTGGTTTGGCGCTGGTGGCCAGCGACTTGAGAAGTGCAGGGTTTTGCAGCACCTTGCGGATGAGCTCTTCGGCGCCCTGCTTGCCGTCCATGTAGGAGAGCAGGTTGTGCAGCTGCGTGCGGGCTTCCAGTAGTTCGTTGAGTGGGCCGATGTTGCGTGCGACTGCGGCAGGCGAGAAGTCATCCATGCTTTCGAAGGTAAGGTCCACGCTCAGGTAGCCCTCGCCCGTGAGAGTGTTCGGTACCAGGAACGATGCGCGGGGCTTGATGGACTTCATGCGGGCATCGAAGTTATCGATGTCGATGTCCAGGAACTTGCGGTCAGCGATCTCAGGCAGGTTCTCCAGAGGCTTGCCCGAGAGGTCGGCCATCACCCCCATGACAAAGGGAATGTGCACCTTCTTCTCCGAGCCGTAGATTTCCACGTCGTACTCGATCTGCACACGCGGTGCCCGGTTTCTGGCAATGAACTTCTGTCCGCTTTTTCCCACTTTGGTGATTGACATGGTTTACCTCTCTCAAGTTTTTTGGCCTGCTGACAGACGCCCCGGGGCTCACGCGGGCATCTGGTTCAAATGCTTACAAAGTTGTGTGAATTCGCTACGGTTTGTCGTGACCGAAACGAATCGTTCCTGGGCTGTCCTGCCACGGCGAAATGCCCAGGGCATGAACATTGAGGTGCCTGCTGTGCAGGATCTCCTTCGGGGCACGGCGGGCGCATGATTTCATGCGGCCTGGGTGCGCCGAAGAGTGATGTCGCCTCGGTCTTTCAGTATCCGATCAGCCAGTGAATCGACTGTTACAGTTCGTAGTTCAGGAGGTCTGTTCGGGCTGTACTCCGGTGATCACCTCGATCTGCTGAAGGCTCTGTGGGGCGAGTTCGCGCAGGATGTCGATGAAGCTCATACCCATCAGTTTTGCGGACCGGCGGATGAGGAGCGAGGCGGGGTTTGTGGGCTCGGTGGACTCGAGGAACTCGGCGATCTTGACCAATTGCTTGATCGCGTCTTCCCGGCTCCTAATTTCCAGCCCAGCTACCGGCATGGTGGTGCCGGCAACGGGGCTTTCGGCCGTATCGGCCGGATCGACGGGAACCTCGGCCCCTGGTTTCTCCTTGGGCAGCTGGGCATTGAGCAGCGTTGTCAGGGACTGGATGTTGGCCAGATCTGGCTGCTGGTGGTGGGGCAGCTTTTCGCCGCACAGCCGCACCAGTTTCTCGAGCGCCTCTTTTGCACGCGACACCGCGAGGAGCGGCGGATGCCCTTGTTCCATCGCATGCGCTATGCCCAGGCGCAGTTGGTCCAAGGTCAGCTGAGCATTCGATTCTGCGCGCTGTCCGCGTGCCAGCGCCTCAGCGTCGCGGACGGTGAAGTGGCCAACGTTGGAGGCGAGGAGTTCCGTCTGCCGCAATTCGCGCAGCAGGCCGGTGACGTCGTTGAGCATGGCAACGGCGTTCATCCGCATGAAGTAGTCACCGTCCTCGGGCAAGGGGTGGATGTGATCCCAGTACTTCTCCAGCAACGCGCCCATCAGTTCCAGTCCGCAGGCCAGCCCGACGAACCCTTCGGTGTTCGTCCACGACCTGCACAGCAAGCCGGCGACGCGCATGTCCTTGCTCTGTTTGAGGAGCTGCAAGGCACTGCTTTCGACTGACTGCCAGTCCGGGTCTTCTGCAGGAATGATGGTGTCGCCGTACTGCTGTTCGATCTTCCCGCGAGCCAGTTGCTCCAGCGCCAGAAACTCCGCTGCATAAGTCATTTCCGGACCGCAGGGCTGCGCAGTCGGTGCTTCGTTCAGGAGCTCGTCGATGTCTGTCATGGTGAGGGTTCGGTTGGGCGCGTTGGGGGCTGTTTTGTCAGTGCCTGGAGAACAGCTGCGTGAAGAGCCAGCGGTCGCTTGCGCCCTGGTGCAGTAGTTCTTGGTAGCCAAGGCGAATCGTGGGCGAGACCCACCACAGACTTTGCTCGCGCAGCGGAGCAGTGCGTGCTCTCCAGTCACCTGTGGGCAGCACGATGTTGTCGGCATGGTCGTTCGCCGCAGCCTGGTGGGCGCGCGAGGCCTGATTCAGGTCCGACAGGATGTCGTCGATGAGGGACGGTTCACGCTCGCCGGAGTGTGTGATCTCGAAGGGGCTGGGTAGTTGGCTGATCCTCCAGTCGAGCTCATCGACGGAGAGCGGGCTGCGGCGCGCGTCCACGATGGCCGAACGCGCACCAGCCAGAAAGGCTTTGACCTGCAGGTCGTCCGCAAAGGGGCAGCCCTCGTGCGGTGCCGTGGCCATCACGGTGAGTGGGTAGTAGCGGCCCACGCGGTCCATGCTGGGCGCCAGCGCGCCAATCGCTGGTGAGCCGAGGGCCGCCACAGGAGCAATGAAGAACCACAGCGGAGCGTTCACGAACCTGTCCGGCCAGCCCGTGTCATCTGCCCGGCGCAGCTCTTCCAATCCCTCGCGCAGCCAGGCATCCCACTCTGAAGTGAGTGCATGCGGCATGCGTCGGCCCGCAAAATCACCCAGACTCGGCAGTTTGCCGTACCAGGCGACGGACGGCGCCAGCATGCTGCGGTGGTCAGCGCTTAGAGGTTGCTCGGGCATTCGAACTCCTCCATCGACTTGAGTCGGAACGGGTTGAAGACGCTGCTGGTGGTGACTTCAAACCGCACCCTGCGTCCGTCCACGTTGAAGACAGCGGCAAATTTCTCCGGCGCGTTGCCCGGAAGAATCTGCGCGCGGTCGAACAGCCGGTGCAGCGCCCATGGCCCTTCGGTGACCAGTCCAGAGTTTTCGCCGTTGGCACTCGTGATCTGCAGCCTGACCTGGCCCGTGCCGCGTGTGCCCGGCCAGTTCATGGACTTCGGAATCTGCGGCCCGTGCTGGTACCGAAGCACGTCGCCGTCCACGTCCAGCACCATCTGGGAGATAGTCGCGTCCATCTCGATGGGCTTGATGTCCAGGCGGATTCCGGGCGCCTTGCCCCCTGCGCGGAAGTAGACATCGCGGATCGTGGCCGCCTTCTGGAAGGACGCGAGCGACGCTGACCCACCGACAGGGGTGCCGTCCACGCCTTGTTTGAAAGTCCAGGTGGAGGCCGAGATGTCGACCATGGGTTGCAGGGTGCTGCGGAAGAAATCGTCCATGACACCGCCCACGGCGAACAGCTTGGCGAAATCATCGGCAGTGACGTCTCGGCCGGCGCTGCGCGTGAAGGGGTACCTGCCGAGCACAGCACGGCGGCAAAAGTCTCCGATGGTCGCATTCAGGTTGCCGCCGATGGTGCTGCGCACGTCCCGTCCGACCATGGTGGACGTCGCTTCAGCCAGGTCGGTGTACATGAGATTGAGTGGAGGGGGCAGGCGCTTGGCCTCGGCACGCACTCTTTCCAGGGTCGAGGACAATGTCGGCGGGATGGTGCCGCCCGATTTCACCTGCTGCCGTGCCGACGCGATAACTGCGGATGCCTCGTTGAGTACCTGTAGGCTTTGCGTCAATGGTGACGGACCCGAGCCATTGCTCGTGGCCAGGCGTCGGTACTCGCGGAATCGAAAATCCACGATGTCCGCTTCGAGCGTTCCGCTGGGCGTGAGGCCGCCCACGTTGACTTGCTTGCCAGTCAGCCTGCTGAGCTGCCGCTGCTCTTCACGGATGCGGTTGAGCTTTTCTCCCAGCCAACTGCTGGTGCTGGCGCCACTGCTGTCCGCGTCCGCGTCAGGCCGCCGCGCGAGCGTTGTTTCCTTGGAGACGGCGCGGATGAACTGTTCCAGGCTTGAATTGGCGGAGGAGTACAGGCGCGCTTGCTCCCCCGCCTGGTCCAGCGAGCCTATGCGGGTGGGCCGCACGTCGGCCAGGTAGTCTTCCCAGAGCTTGGCGTATTCCATCAGGTACAGGCGTTTCACTTCGTTGGCCACCTGACCGGTCAGCACTTCCTGCGTGGTACTGCGTTTGCCGTCGGCCTGCCCCAGTACCCAGCCCTCCTCCTTGGACAGCAATGTGGTGATCTTGGGCAGCTCGTGCAGGAACACGCCGTGGTATCCGTCGTAAGTGAACAGGCCGGAGATCCCCTGCGTGAGTGGTCTGCCGCTGCGGCGACTGAACACCTGCGGCGCCTCGGGGCCGCTGGCGCGCACCACGCTGAAATCCGCCGGCAGATTGTTGCCCGTAATCAGCAGTTGCTTCAAACGGCTGTATGCGCGCTGGGCGGGAGACATCTGAGCCAAGCGCTGGCGCACATCGGCCACGAGCGCGGTGTCGATCGGGGTCGGCGAGAGTGCCACACGATCATCCATGAGCCGGTCCAGGTGGTGCGAAAGGCGGTCGCCCACGCCGGCCTGGAGTAACTGTGGCGTAAGGCTTGCGTCCCACTCGTGACGGATCCACGCCTTCACTGTCCGTGCGTCGAAGCGGTCAGCGTCATGGACCATGAGATAGGCCTTCAACGCTTCGTAGCTGGCTTCGGGGTTGCTGGTCGAGGTTTGCTGCAGGGAGCGGCGCAGCTGCCGCACGATGCCAGGCAGCCACGCGTCTTCCAGCAGGCGCAGGTAGGTAGTGTCGGCGGCTGTTTCCACCTTCGGCACCTGCAGCAGGCCCCAACGCCAGCTCAGCGGTGGAGAGCCTGTATAGCGCTCGCTCACTGCCAGGGATTCGGCATGGTCCAGCAGGGGCAGCAGCGCCACCAGATTTTCCGGGTCGCTGGTCTTGGCGTCTTCGACGGCCTGGCGCAAGGTGCTTGCACTCGCCTTGACCTCCTCCAGATAAGCCAGGTTGTTCTGGTGGCTGATGCTCCAGGCCAGCGCTGCGCCGCTCAGTGCCAGGGCAAGGCCGATGAGGCCCCCGGCCTGCAACAGCCTGAGCTGGCGCTCCTTCTTGGCGTTGCGGCCAGTCAACCCCGCTTCGTTGAACATCACCCCCTTGAAAAGGGTCTCGATGAAGAAGCTCTTGCCTTGTTGTCCAGCGCCAGGCCTCATGGGGTTGGCGATGGCAAAGCGTCGCTTGAGTGCCGACAGCACCCGGTCGAAAGGCATGCCCTCCTGCGTTCCGCTGGTGAAATACACGCCGCGGAACAGCGGCTTTTCCTTGAAGCGGGACGACGAGAATGCCTCCTGCAATGTCTGGTGCACAAGCTCGCGCAGACCCACGAACTGCTGGGGCAGCCCATAGATCAGCCCGCGCCGTGAAAGATCGGGTTCCGCCAGCAGGCGTTGCGGTAGAAGGCGGTTGATCTGCGCGACCAGTGCATCGAACTCGGCGGTGAATTGCGCGGTGGGGTCGCTTGCGGGCGCATTCTCCTTGTACTGCTGGGTAAAGCCCCACACCTGCGAGCGCTCGTCGCGCGTCATCTGGCCAAAGAACTCATTGAAGCCTGCCAGCAGGTCGGCCTTGGTGATCAGGACGTACACCGGGAACTTGATCGCCAGTTCGTCGCACAGCTCACCGAGCCGGGTGCCGATGGTTTTGGCTAAGCGTGCGCGTTCCCCTTCGGTGCTGCTCAGCAGCTCCTGCACGCTGAGCGTGACGATAACACCGTTGATGGGCTGTCGGCCGCGAAAGCGCTTGAGCAGCTGCAGGAAACCCGACCAGGCGGCCTTGTCCTGCACAGCGTCGCTTTCCTGTGTCGTGTACCGGCCGGCGGTATCGAGCAGCACCGCCTGGTCGGTGAACCACCAGTCACAGTTGCGCGTGCCGCCCACGCCCCGGATGGAGCCCTTGCCGAACTGCTCAGCCAACGGGAAGTCGAGCCCGGAGTTGACCAGTGCGGTGGTCTTGCCCGAGCCGGGTGAGCCGATGATCAGGTACCAGGGCAGCTGATACACATAGCGCTTGGTGAAACGGCCGAAGAGGCCGCTTTCGGTGGCGCCAAAGCGTGTCTTGGACAGGACTTCGACGGCCTCCTTGAAGCGCCCTTCCAGTTCTGCCACCTCCTCCTGTCCGGGCATCTGCTCCTGGGGCGTATCGCGGCCGGCTGTGAGTCGTGCGATCTGCCCCATCAGCTTGTCGTTCATGCGCTTGGCGCGCCACCAGTGGAAGAAGAGCTTGATCACCCAGATCACAAACACCGTGGCGATCAGTGCCCAGCGCACACTCTCGCTCTCCAGGGGCTGATAAGGCTTGATGTAGACCAGGGGGCCGATGAACCAGATCACCAGGCTCAGCAGGACCAACCCGATGAAGGCGAGGGTAAAGCGATTGAACAGCAGCGCTGCCATGTTTCTCAGCATGCTCATTTCTTGATGCCTTCAGTCTGCGGGGCATTGCCGCTGAGCTGCAATTCGCTGTCGCGCACCTGGGGTGCTACCAGCAGGACGATCTCCACGCGCCGGTTCCTTGCCTTGCCTTCGCTCGTGGTGTTGGGGGCCACGGGGTCGGCCTCTCCACGGCCTTCCGCGTGGACGCGCTGTCCATCTCGCACGGTGCGCAACAGCATGTCGGAGACCGACCGGGCCCGGTCTTGCGACAGGTGCCAGTTGGACGGGTACCTGGCAGTGCGGATAGGGGAGTTGTCGGTGTAACCGTTCACGACCACCTTTCCGGGCACCTCATTCAGCGCGGCTGCAATACGTTCGATCACCTGCACGTAGCGGGGCTTGACCACGTTGGAGCCCAGGTCGAACAGGCCGTCACCGCGCAGGATGATGGTGCTTCGGTCTGCCTGGTCGATGACCTCGACCAGGCCTTCTCGTATTTCGGGTTCAAGGAACTGGCGCAGTCTCGGCTTGTCCACGCTCGCGACGGCAGCGATGGCTTTGGGGAACCGGATGGCGTTGATGGAGGCGAAGAGCGCGTCGGACTGCGCCGCAAGCCGGTAATTGAACCAAAGGAACAGAGCAAAGGCGAGCAGCAGTGTGAGTGCTGTGGCCACCCACAGGGGCACCATCGTCCAGGGGGGCGCAGCCTTGCGCTCTTCGCCCTTCCAGCGGATCGACAGCGCGCCGCTGCGGTTGCCACGGGTGCTTTCTATCAGAGCCAGCAGACGGGCCTTGAGCGTTTCCAACTGGCTGCGGCCGTTCTCGATCACACGGTAGCGGCCTTCGAAGCCGAGCATCAGGCAAAAGTACATCAGCTCGATCAGGTCGATGTGCTGGTGGGGTGTCTGCACCAGCTTGGCGAGCAGCTGGAAGAACTTCTCTCCGCCCCAGGTCTCGTTGTGCAGAGCCACCAGCAGGCTGAACTTGGGCCAGACGCCGGAGCCGCCCCACGGTGTCTGTGCGGCAGCCTCATCCACCACGGTACACAGGCAATACCGGGCGCCGATTACGGTCTCGATAGGTACGCTTGCCACACCGGCGCTGCGCTCGAAGTCGCGGATGTTGGCGAGCAGCAGGCGCTGAAAGCCTTCAGGGTCTGCATTCGACGCCATCGCTCGGATCTGCGGAATGAGGTTGAGTAGCACATTGGCAGATGCGACCAGTGGATTGCCACCGCTGACCACATCGGGCAGATTGGTTCTCGGCACGGCATCGGCTGTGGGCGTGGGCATAGATGTGTCCGGCATGCTGTGTGCGTCATGCTCGGTATGGTCACTGGCGCTGAAAGCGAAGACGTTGTCCGTCATTGGGATCGACATGGATTTTTCTTATCTGCGGATCGCCCAGAATTCCAGCTGCAGTTCGGGGAACTCGCCGGAGACATGCATGGCCAGGCCGCCCGAGCTGTTGAGCTGGCGCCACAGGTCGTGTGTGGTGTCCACCTCGAAGTAGGAGTACCCGGCGTGGTAGGGAATCTCTCGCGGCGCCACGGACAGCGACCGCAGGGTGACACCCGGCAAATGAAGGTTGACGAGATCCCGGATCTTCTCGACAGGCCCCAGCTTCGTCTGCGTCGGAAAGTGGGTGCGCAGAAACTCCACCGTGGTTTGCGCATGCACCGCGAGCACGAAATCACAGGTGGTCAGCAGCTCCGTGGATGGGATGATCGCCACGCGTACGCCGTACTGCCGCTCCTGCAACTCGATCTGGATCGCATTCTGCTCAAGCACCGACGACAGGCCACGGCGAAGTTCCAGCATCAGTGGCGGGAAGCAACTGCGCAGATCATCGTGGTCGTAGGCGGGCAGCGGTGCGGGGCGCCGCTGTTCGCGGGTGAAGGTGGCCAACTCGCCTGCCATTTTCAGGAGGTCGTCGAAAAGGCGCTCGGGGTGGATGGTGCGAACCCTGACCCAGTGCTCCACGGCGGGCTCCCAGCGGTTGATGAACTGCAGCATCAGAAAGTCGCCTACCTCGCCGACGCCGCCTCGCCCGGGCTGGATCAGCCGATCTTCCAGTGCGGCGCCCCGCTGGCGCAGCAGCCCGTGAAGCTCGCGGCAAAACGCGAACAGCGCGGACACCTCGGAGTTGTTGACCACCGTCGGGATAAAGCTCTTGTCCAACAGCGCTGCGCCGTCGGCTTTGCGTTCCACCACGTGGGCAACGGGCAAGGAGACCCAGCCCTCGGACAGATCCTGCGACGCGCGCAGGCTGAAGCGTGCGATACCCAATTGCACTTCGGCTGGTTGTGCTCCCACATCGTTGGTATCTGCCACTTCCAGCACCTGCGCCTGGTAACGCGTCATGCCTGTATCACTGTCGGAGAGGGTCACTTCAGCGCCACTGCGCCGCCGTAGGGGGAGCGACAGGTGGATCAGCGCGTCCTTGATGTCCTTGCCCAGATCGAGCGGCGATGGGGCTTCGTCCACTTGCGGTATCTGGAATGGTGTCCCGTCGGGCAGCACGCCCTTTGCCGAGACCAGCGCAATCTTGCCCAGTGCCAACATCTGGGTGTCGAGGGTCAGTTCCGAAAACCCCCAGTAGAACGGTTGGGCGGGAAGGGTGCGCCCCTGGACCAGGAAGTCCACATACCGCTCTTGCTGTTGAAAGTGCTGCGGGCGCAGGAACATGCCCTCGGCCCACACCACCTTGCGTTGCCAAACCATGGTTCTACCTCGAAGTGATTTGATGCTGCACCCGGACGGCATCGCGCGAGACCGTGACCAGGTAATGAACGGGCTTGAGCCGCTGCGTCTCGCCGAGCCCCCACCAGCGCCGGCGCATTTCCACCGAATTCGGGGCATCAATATGCGTGCGCCAGGTACTGCGCTCGAGGTCGCGATAGCTTGCGAAAAAGCCAAAGGCGCGCACGTCGGGGTTGCCCTTGCGTTCGATGACGCGACGCTCTCCAGGCGCAATCAGTACTTCTTCGCGCCGCACGAAGTCCCCGCCGAGCTGGCTCTCGTCTTTGTCCAGCAAGTCGAAGAAGCTGGAGCGTTCAAAGGTGGCGGGGGTGCGCAGTTCGTAGATGCGCAACAGCACCGGCTTGGGTATCCCGTCCACGTCGGGGTTCAGGCTGCGTTCGGCCATGATCTCGATGGTGGCCGGCGGCACCCCGGTGGGCGCCTCGCTCGGGCGGTTGAGCGTGTTCACCACGCCACACCCGGACAGCGGAAGCGCAGCCATCGGCAGCCAGGGGGCGGCTCTCAGGATCGTGCGCCTTGATACGGCGTTGTTGGTCATCTGCATGGCGGCATCCTCCCGTTGATTGGGCAGTCGGTTTAGTTGGGGGTTGGGTTCGCGGACACCCACACGGCCAGAGCGCTCAGGTTGTCCTGGTGGGGGCGGCCCTTGGAGCGGACGACATGGGCCATTTCCTGCAGCCAGACATCGGGCCGCTCTGCGGCCTGAAGCGCCTGCTCCATTGCGGATTCGTGCAGGTTTTCCCAGAGTCCATCGGAGCAAAGCAAAAAGGCGTCGCCCTCCATCAGTTCGATGGACTCATGCAGCACGGTGGGAGGCACTTGGGATTCGGCCCCGACCGCTCCGGCCAGAACGCTGCGGTTGGGCAGCGAACGCGGGTCTTCGTTGGCATACATGCCTGCGTGCAAGAGCTGCTGCACCACGCTGTGGTCTTCGGTCATGCGGTGGACTTTGCCGTCGCGAAACCAGTACAGGCGCGAGTCGCCCCAGTGGGCCCAGAGCGCGCGGCCGCTGACCGGTTCGATGCACAGCAGCACCACGGTGGCGCTCATGTGCATTCGCGAGGCAGAGGTAGGCTGTTCTTCGGACACTGTGTGTTCCGCACGGAAGATCAGCGATGCCAGGCTGGCGGGCGCGAACATGGGGTTCTCGCGGTAGCCGCCCAGCACGGCGTCCACTGTGAGTCGTGCGGCCAGCGCTCCATTGCCGTGACCTCCCGCTCCATCGGCCAAGGTGCAGCAAAAGCCCTTGGGGCCCAGGTCGATCATGCCCAGGTAGTCTTCATTCGAAGCGCGGCCGCCTTGGTCAGTAATGGCCGACACCGATAGCTGCAGGCGGTGCGCATCCCCAGCGATATGAGCGATCACAAATGCCCCTCTGCAGACTGTGCGGCGGCTTCATAGGCGTTCACAAAGGTTTGCCCTGAGAACGCCATCAGGTCGTCTTCCGCATGGCGGCGAACGGATTCGTACCGCTGCTGGAAATCGTCCCACAGCGCGGCTTTGCGGTGCACGCTCGATATCTTGGCTAGCAGGCCAGGGGCCGCCGTGGCGTCCTTTTCCAGCTCTGCGGGGCTTAGACGTGCGACAGCCTCAGCGTAGGCGGCGCGGATACCCGCCATCAGCGCAATCTGGTGCACCGCCAGGTCCTGGTACGCCTCCTTCATGGCGGGCACAGGTTTCATGAACCCCGGGAAAGTTTGGCCCGCGAGCTGCAGCATCACGCCGTCCGCAGTGGGTAGGAACTTGAGCGGGTTGTTGGCACCAGACGCGATGATGGTGACGTCCGCACGGAACTCGCGCTTGATTTCCGAGCGCGCGGAGAGCAGATCGATGGAGCCTTGCACCGCCACGCGCAGCGCTTCGCCAAATGCACGCATGAAGTCCGGCGTGATTGCGAAGTTGATTTTGCCTGGCTCTATGGCGGCCCCTTCTAGAAAAGCGGTTGCGAGCGCTTCCAGCGAAGCGGCCGTGGAAGGCATGTGCGCCTGGGCATGGGCGGCTGCGGGCGTGACGCGGTCTTCCTGGGCTTGCAGCGACGGGCTGCCCGGCAACTGCGATGCGGAATGGGAAAAACGTGTGGTCTCCGCCAGGATCTGTGCGTGTTCCTGTGTCGGAGTTTGGATGCGCTGCGACGGCTGCACCATATCCTGGCAGGTCGTCCCGATGAGCCGGTCGGACATGTCTGTGGTCTGCAGTGCTGGAGCGGGTGGATTGGCGGAGGCTGTTTCGCTTTGCCGCGCGTTGATGCTGGTGATGTCCAGCAAGTCCGCAGATGGAATGGCTTGCGCTGCGTCGCCGCCGAACAGGGCCAGGTCCAGCCCTTGCATGGCATGAAGACCGGCCTGCACCACAGGCTCTGCGGGGGGCGGTGTCACCTGCGTTGCGGCTGCCTCGGTGCGGCGCTGCTGCGCATCGCGGGGCATGTTGAACACCTGGGCCAGGTCCGAGCCGCGGGACATGCCATGGTCTTCTGGCTCCGCATACATCGACTCACCGGGTTCGCGAAAGAGCTTCAGCGGGTTGAGTTCGATGGTTGGGTCCAACTGCTGGGGCAAGCCGGTGTGTGCGGCGTTGTCCATCTCTCCCGCGAATTCACCCGTCCTGGGCAAGGCCTGGAGCAGGTCGTCGTGCTTGAGCTGCGCCACTTCGGCCAGGCTCTTGGCGGCAAGGTCTCCGCTCCAGGGGTCACGGTGGAGGGCCTGCTCCTTGGGGTCGGCTGCGAACGGGTCGAAATCGTCGGGTATGACCATCGCACGGTGCGTGGTCGGCTGCGCTGGTGCTGCCTTGGTGGCCAAAATTTCGAATGGATGGGGCGGCATGTGCTCGGCCGGGCTGATCGCCGGCAGCATGTCCGTGACCACGGTGGCTGTTGCCGAAGAGGCGGCGATTGGAGGATCGCCTAGCGTTGGCTCGGCGGTCAGCTGTTCGTGGAACTGCTCCATGACAGAGGGGGCTTCCACTCGGCCCAGCATGGCGAACGGGTTGGCATCTGCAGGGCTGTCTGTCGTCGGCTGCGGCAGCGCCTCGGGCATGGACGAGAGCAGGAGATCCGGAATATGCACATCCCCTCCGACGATGGGCGGAATGTCAGCCCAGGGGTTGGGCAGGGACGCGAGATCGAACCTCGGCGCTGCAGCGCTGGCCCCCGGCGTGGATACCCCCGGCTCCGCGCCAGGCTTAACCACTGGCGTGCCCCACGCAATGGCATCGGCTGCAGGATGAGAGGTCGACGCTCTTCCAGTCGGCGCATCCAGTTGCAGACCTGGAACCAGTGCACGCAGCTGGTAGGGGCCGATTCCGATGGTCGCACCGGGCACGAGCGGCACTTCCTGGCCGGACAGAACCTCCAGCCCGTCCACCTGCACGGAGCGGCGTTCGCACAGGTTGGCTATGTAGGCTTGGTCGGAATCCAGGCGGACCATGGCATGCACGCGCGCGACCATCGCATCGTCATCGGGCAGGACCAGCTTGTTCTGCCCTGCGCGTCCCACGGTTCCGCCCGCCATCCCAAAGATGGCAGACCAATGGCGACCCACCGGGCTGCCAGCTTGGTGCGTCACCACCAGTTCTATTTTGTCCATTGCGTATCTGCGCTCGCGTTGTCTCGGGGCCGGGTCAGGGTGTCTTGCGGGTATTGCGTTTGGATCGCGCGGCATTGCGGGCGTTGATGAACTCGCGGCCCCAGACAGGGTGGCCCTTCTCCGCCTCCGTCAGCTGGAACGTCGGGTCCTGCTCCAGGGCGAGTTCAAACTGCTGTCTGCAGGGGCGCGGCCGTCCGGCGGCGCAGTGGCTGAATGCCATGAACTTTCGGGCTTTGATCTGTGAGGTCAGCGGCAGCTCGGAGGCATCGGCCAGCGGCGTCAGCTTGGCAATCGCTTCGTCGAACTGGCCCTCCGCATACACGTTGAGCGCTTCAGTCAGCATTGCCTCCTTCTGCGCGCGCGGATCCACCGGTGCGACGGGCTCAGGGGCTGGCGGCGGAGGCGGTGGCGGTGGCGGGGCCTCGACCTTGGGCTCGGGGGCCTTTGGTGCTGTCTCGCAAGCAGTCAAGAGCAGCCCGGCGCAGGCAATGATCAGGGCGCTCCAGTAACGGGTTCGCATGGATTTATCTCGCGTCAAAGTCATGGGTGATCGTGATCGTTTGGTCGGGTTCAACCTTGAGGGTCTTGCGAACGGTCTCAAAGCCGGGGTTGCTGAAGTCGATGCTGTGGGAGCCTGTCGGGAGCTTGAGTTCCGTAAGCGGCGGCGTGACGCCAAGCCGCTTTCCGTTGAGGGTCACGTTGGCCCAGGGGGATATGCGAAGCTGTACATTGTTTTCGGTGCGGAGCTGCCTGCGCGCACCCAGTGCACTAGAGGGCGCAACGTCCTGCAGCGAGGAACCACCTGCTATCGGCAGCAGGGGCGTGATGGCTGTGATCACTGTGCTGTTGAGGGAAAAGACGAGGGAGTTGGCGTGGGCCGGGTTCTGTCGCTCGTTGCCGCTCAGGGGGCCGACGGGCCGGCTGCACTGCCCACCGCGCTTGCCGTGCGCTTTGATGTAGGCCTCGCGCCAGGGCGTGTTCTGCAGTTCGTACCCTTCCAGCGCAAACGATGGGCGTGCGTCGAAGGCTGCATCGAAAGCCGCATCGCATCGCGCCCATTCCTTGTTCGTGCAGTACACGAACGCGAGGTACTTGTGCGCGGTGGAACGCTCGCGCCTGTCCGGCAGACCTGCGAACAAGGATGCCTGCAGGGCCTTCTCCGCCAGGTCGAGCTTGCGCGCGTCGTAGAGTGAGATGCCCTGACCCAGGTACTGACGCCCAGCCGCAGAGTCGGGGCCGCGCGCATCCGCCGCAGGGGGCTCGTTGCAGTCGGTGGAGGCCGCAGCCACCCCCACGCTGGCGCAGAAGCACAAAGCGACCCATCGCAGTAAAGCGTCGTTCATTCGCATGTCAGCAGGTGTCGTCTGTGGGCTGGGACTACTCGAACTGGTGGCTGATGACCACGGGTTCGCCTTTTTTCACCTGCACGGTCTTCACGATGGGCGCCGCAGCGGGGTTGTTCACCTCAATGCGATGGGATCCTTCAGGAAGCTCGACGTGGGTGAGTGGGGGGGTCGTGCCCAGCGAGCTGCCATTCACGGAAACTCTTCCCCAAGGGCTGATTCGGAGCACCACCCGCCCTACGTCGCCTACAGGCTTAGGCGGTGTCTTGGCGGGCGGGGCTGGTTCTGCGGAGGCTGTTGCCGACGCAGGGGGGAGGGCTGTTCTGGGCGCCGTGGACGTTGCGGCAGCGGCGACAGCGGAAGGGGCTTGTATCGCGTCCGCCGCCGGTACGGGGTGTTCGACAGCGGGGGCTGCGGCAGTGACTGTCGCGGCTGCCTCAGGTGTTACTTGCGTCTTGATGGCGGGCTCCTGGACTTCTATCCGGTCGAGGAGGGCCATGGCATCACTGCGATGCATGCCAGCGGGATGGGCGCTCAGGTAGGCTTCCAGTGCGCTGACCGTACCTTTGGCTTGTGCTTCGTTCCAGTGCTGGCTGTCTTGATCAAGTGCAACTCCTGCACCGCCCTTGTTCCCTGGATTGCCATGCGTGCCCCACCATGCGGCCAGCGTTACCGCGGCGGCGAGGGCAACAATGATTGCTGTCCACCGTATTGCTGCCGGGTGAGGCCCGGCTTGCCGGCGGCCGGCTTGCGTTACGGCGTCGTGGTGCGGGGCTTCAGGCCTTTTCTTGGTGGGGGGCGCTGAGTGTGTTGCTGCAGCGTCTGTTGGGGGAAGAGACAGGACCGGGGGGGCTTCTTGATACGGCGGTGCTGTCGCTGGGATGGTGGTGAAATTCGGTTGCGCAGCCAAGGCCTTGGTGGCGGTGATGTTCCCTTGGGGGGATGATTCCTGCAACCCTGGAATTGCTCCAAGGGGTGCTGCGGCGGCGTATTCTGCGAGCCCTTCAGACGGCAGAGGTGCGCCAGCGGACGGTGTTTTACTCGGCAGATCCCAGGCTGCGAGATTTGTATTGGGTCCAGCGAAACTCGCGGCGACCGCGGCGTCGTTGTGCGCCGATGTTTGCGGTGTCACCATGACTGGAGCCGCATGCGGTTGCAGTGGTTGGGAGGTGGGCAAAAGCGCAGCGGCGGATGGTGGTGTGGCTTGCCACGGCGCAGACATCGGTATGGTGAAAGTCGTAATGCCCAGAAGTTCCCTGAGGGCTGAGACCGTCTGTGGCCGGTCTTGGGGCTTTACCGCCAGTGCGCGCCCGACCCCTTGCAGGAACTGGGCAGAGTACCCGGGATAAGCCGCAGTCTGCAAGGCTGCGACCGGGTCGTTGATCATGCGGGCAACAGATGTGGCCGGCGGTTTTCCGGTGATTGCCAGATAGAGCATGGCACCGATCTGGTAGATGTCCGTCCATGCGCCCTGGGGCATGGCGCCGTCGTCCACATACTGCTCGATGGGGGCGAATCCGGGCTTGAGCACCATCGTCAGGGCCTGCGTCATGTCCCCAATGATGCGGCGTGCCGCGCCGAAATCGAGCAGCACTGGCATTCCGGAGTTCTGCAGGAAAACATTGTCGGGTGCGATGTCCCGGTGGTAGCAATCTGCTGCATGCAGCATCTCCACCACATCCAGGACGGGGCCGATGATCGCTGCCAGCATGCGCTGGTTCATGCGTTCCTGTTGCGTGTTCAGAAACTCGCGGAGCGTTTGCCCCTCGTAGTGGCGCATCACCATATAGGCTGTGCCGTTGAGCTCGAAAAACCGATACACATGCACCAAGGCGGGGTGCGAGAACTTGGCCAAAAGGCGCGCCTCATTGATGAAGCTGCGCAAACCAGCATCGAACGCACCGCGGTGTTGGGAGCGCACGTGGATAGCATTGGACGATTTGCGCCCCGCCAGCGTTGCGGGCATGTACTCCTTGATGGCTACGATACGGTCCAGGCTGATATCTCTCGCCCGGTACACGATGCCAAAACCACCCTCGCCGATGACGTCGAGCAACCGGTACTCTCCGATCTGCACGCCAGGCGCCAGGCAATTGGCGGATCCTCCAACGGTGTCATTCATGGCGAGACGCCTCTGCTTTCATTCTTGGTTTACAGCTGGACTCAGTCTGCTGGCAAAGACATTTCCCTAGCGACAGCAGAAGAACGGACCGGCGGAGCGGCGCTGTTACTCGCCGTGGAGATCAAAACACCCAGACCGCTTGGCTTGGCTGATGATCAATGTCCTGGCGCTGCGCCGCACACCGGAACGACGTGCTGTTCGATGGGGTTGTTTGAGCAGACATCGCAACGCGTGGGAGCTGCCTTGTGCTGCTGGCCCAACTGCGAAATCGCGGGCGAGTCTAACGTGAAGGTTTTGCAAAAAGAGTCACAAAACGCGGCTTTTGAGGGCAAGAAACACACTGTTGCTTATGTTGCCCGGTTGCGCTCATTTGCTGTTACTTGAAACCCTTTTTTTCGTCCGGTCCACTTAACATCCGCCCGCAAACGAGCTTGCGAGGGAGGGGAATCAAAGCAAGCCTTTGCCAGCGGTGTGCCACGCCAGTGGCCCGTGTGTACATGGCGGTCTCGGAAGGCGGGCGGCAATGGGCTGCTTTGCCCGAACGCGCACGTCCCCGTTGGCTTCATTCCTTTCCCAATCAGCTTGTCTGTGAGGCTCTGCATTCCCTGTGGAGCCTTGTATGTGGGCACTTTGCCCGAGCGAGTTGTTTTGCATTTTTGAACCAAGAAGAGGTACGTGATGACAGTCGCAATTTTTATGAAAGTGGAAGGTGCCAGCGGTGAGTCGAAGGACGCTGCGCACAAGGACTGGACCGATGTTGAGTCCTTCACCTGGGGCGTGACCCAGCCCCACTCCATGGCCAGCGGTGGTGGTGCCGGTGCCGGCAAAGCCGACTTCCAGAACCTGAACATCGTTGCCAACATCGACAAGTGCTACCCCGCCGTGCTGAAGCACTGCGCGACTGGCAAGCACTTGGGGCAAGTGGAAATCTCGATGTGCAAGGCTGGCGGCACACAGATCGAGTTCGGCAAGATCACGCTGACCGACGTCATGGTGACCAACGTCACCGTGAGCGGCACCAGCTCTGGCGATACCGTGGTGGTGAACTACGCCTTCCAGGCCGCCAAGATCAAGACCGAGTACTCCGAGCAGACCGCTCAGGGTGGCAAGGGCGCTACCAGCCAGATGGGTTTCAGTATCAAGGAAAACAAGGAAGCCTGATAGCCCGGGCCCCAGGGCCTTCGGTAGATCACGCGCAAGCACACACTGGCTGCGCAGCCTGGAGCCGCGTCTACGGATGCGGCTTTTTTTGCGCGTGCCGGTGGTCGCGCCCCTGATTTGTACCGCTGAAACCGCGTCTGCGACCCGTCAATGAACAGGTCTGCAGGCGGGTAGCCGATCCAAAAAACCACGTCCTGTCATGACCCGCCGCGTCACCATCCAAACCCCGCTGGGAGAACAGCTGCAGTTTCGCAAGCTCGACGGCACCGAGGCGCTCAGCGAGCTTTACTCGCTGGACATTGACCTTGTGAGCCCCAGCAAGGGGATAGATCCCAAGGCGCTGCTGGGCAAGGCAGTGTCTGTTGTCGTAGAGACCGAAGGGCTGGGAAAACGCTACCTCAGCGGCCTGGTCACGCATTTCGGCATGCAGGGGCAGGATCACCGTTGGGCGTCTTACAAGCTGCGCCTGCGCCCCTGGTTGTGGGTGGCCACACGCAAGACCGACTTCAAAATCTTCCAGCACATGACCGTGCCGGACATCATCATGGAAGTGTTGGGGAAATACGGTTTTCCCATCGAGAAAAAACTCACCCGCACCTACCGCACCTGGGACTATTGCACCCAGTACGGAGAGAGCGACTACAACTTTGTTGCCCGCCTTCTGGAGCATGAGGGTGCGTACTACTACTTCACGCACAGTGCGGGCAGCCACACCCTGGTGCTGGCAGACGATATCGTCGGCTCGCACAGCCCCCTTCCCGGCGGCCACGTCATACCTTTTTACCCACCTGGTAAAGCAGCTGTGGGTGAGAAGGAGCATTTCCATGCCTGGGAACTGACCCAGGAAGTGCAACCCGGGCGGCACTACAACGACGACTACGATTTCAAGAAGCCCAGGGCTGACCTCTCCAACATGCGCCAGAACCCTCCTGGGCACGAGCATGACAAGTATGAAATCTACGAGTGGCCCGGCGGCTACACCGAGTTCCCCGACGGCGAGACCTATGCCAAGCTCCGCCTGCAAGCGCACCTGACCAAGCAAAGCCGCGTGCTGGGCCGCGCCAACCGGCGCAATCTGGCGCCTGGCTACACCATCAACCTGGAAAACTACCCGCGCGAAGACCAGAACCGCCAGTATCTGGTGCTCAGTGTGCACTATCACTTTGAAGAAAACCCCGAGGTCAGTAGCAGCCGTGCCGGCGGCGCTACCGCTTCCAAAAACCAGCAGGAGGCGGGCTCCATCCAGCAGTTCGAGATGCGAGCGCAGCCCACCAGCGTGGACTATCGTCCTGAGCGCCGCACGCCCAAGCCGCGCACCCGTGGTTCGCAGACGGCGGTGGTCGTAGGCCCGCCCGGCGAAGAGATATGGACCGACAAGTTTG
Organism: Acidovorax kalamii; assembly: GCF_002245625.1. Taxonomy (GTDB): domain Bacteria; phylum Pseudomonadota; class Gammaproteobacteria; order Burkholderiales; family Burkholderiaceae_C; genus Acidovorax; species Acidovorax kalamii. The sequence continues at coordinate 258,251 of NZ_NOIG01000006.1, read as the reverse complement.
GCCGCGTCAAAGTGCAGTTCCACTGGGACCGCATCGGCGCCATGGACGAAAACTCCAGTTGCTGGGTGCGCGTGTCCACCAGTTGGGCGGGCCCGCAGTTCGGCGCCGTTTTCATCCCGCGCGTCGGCATGGAAGTCATCATCGACCACCTGAACGGCGACCCGGACTACCCCATCCTCACCGGCTGCGTCTACAACGCCGTCAACATGCCCCCGTGGAGCCTGCCGGGCAACGCCACGCAAAGTGGCATCTTGACACGCTCAAGCAAAGGCGGAGCCTCTGGCGCAGGCCTGAAGAATGGCCCGGGGGATGCCAACGCCCTGCGCTTTGAAGACAAGGCGGGGCAAGAGCAGCTGTGGCTGCATGCGCAGAAGGACCAGCTGACCGAAGTCGAGAACGACGAAGAAAAGTGGGTGGGCCGAGACCGGAAAAAGACCATTGATCGGGACGAGACCAACCACATCAAGCGCGACCGCACTGAGACGGTGGACCGCAACGAGAAGATCACCGTGCACGGCTGGCGCACGGAAGAGGTGGATGGGGATGAGACCATCACTATCCACAGCAATCGTACGGAGCGGGTGGACCACAGCGAGAAGATCAGCATCGGCGACAACCGCAAAGAAACCGTCGGCAAGAACGAGGTAGTCAAGATCGGGCTTACCAAGCAGCACACCATCGGGATCATGTCCATGCTCAACGTGGGCATGGTGCGAATGATGAATATCGGCGTTGCTTACAGCCAGAACATCGGCGCGATGATGTCCACCGTCGTTGGCATGACCCAGACCACCAAGGTTGGGCAGAGCCAGAAGACTACCGTGGGCAAAGACTACGTCCTTGAGGTTGGCGGTGGTGCTGGCTCCGCCGCGCCTGCCGCTGGGGGCGTCGATCACATCGTCGCTCCGACGGGCGGCTCGGCCGATGGCGCTGGCGCAGCCAGCTGCATCAAGATCGATGCGAGCCAGATCTTCATGGAGTCCAAGAAGATCCATCTCAACGCCAAGGACGAGATATTGCTCACCTGTGGTAGCAGCACCATCAAGCTGACCCCGGGTCAGATCGAAGTGTTGTCTCCGCTGGACAAGCTCAATTGCTAAAGCGACGCGGCACCGGTTTGTTGTCCAGCCATTGCGACGAGCTCGTGCACGCAAGCGCACCCCGGTCAACAAGAAAACGCATTTACAAAGAAACGAAGGAATCACCATGGGCAAGCCGGCGGCAAGGCTAGGAGACCTGACGGAATCGGGAGGTCCGATCACACAGGGATCACTGACGGTGCTGATCGGCTCGCAAGGCGGCATAGCCTGCTCAAGTTGTCCCGGTGGCAAGGCCATCGGCAGTCCCGTCAATCCCACGCTTGGCGCCAAGGTGCTCATGGGAGCCGAAGACCTGGACTTCGCACTGCCCGGTCCCATGCCTCTCGTGTGGCAGCGCCAGTACAGCAGCTACGTCAACGCAGAACACGGCGCAGAGTGCGGCCTGCTGGGTTACGGCTGGAAGCTGCCGCACGAGATAAGCATCGAATTGCAGGCTACACGCACCCTGATGCGTGACGCAGGTGGCCGTGTCATCACCTTTGGCGAGCCCATGAATCCGGGCCAGAGTCTGCACAGCGACAGCGAAGGTCTGTTGCTCATGCGGGGCGGCGGCATGGGCATGGCGCAGACCTTGTCTGCCCTGACAGGCGAAGCTGGCGCGGGCGCCTCCTCTGCGCCGCCTCCGCCCTCGGGGCCCCACCCCAACACCGCGGAAGAACTCCTGCCTTGGCACCAACAACGGCGCTGGGCCCACGTGCCTGCGGCTGCCAAGGCCGATCCCAACTACCTGCTGGCAGCCACCCAGAGCGGCCGCACCGTCTGGCTCTTCAAGGTACAAGCCCAAGGCCCCAGCCGACTCATCGGCCTCTTGGACGCCTACGGGCGCAGCCAGCATTACCAGCACGACGAACACGGGCGACTGCAAGGCATCACCGATGGGGTCGGACGTCGCTATGCCCTGCTGTACAACCAGTCGGGCATAGCTGTGTCGGCATCCACCGCGTCCACACACGGCCAGCCGCGCCTCAACCCCGACAGCGGCCTGCGCCTGATTGGCGTGGACTGCATCTTCAACCCCCATGATCCCGCCCACGCGGGCGGCCAATCCCCAGCGCATGCCTCCATCCCCCTGGTGCGCTACCACTACAGCCCCCAGGGTGACCTCATCGCGGTTCATGCCCGCGACGGCCAGCGCACCCGCCAGTTTGCCTACGATGGTGCCCACCGCATGGTCGCCCACCGTGTGCGCAGCGGCCCCGAGCACACCTACATCTACGAAGACCAGCGCGAAGACCGGAGCGGCGGTGGCAATCCGCCGCCACGGCCCGGCGCGCGCGTGATCGAACACCACAACGAAGAAGGCCTCAGCTACTACTTCGACTATCAAGACCCCCATCCCCAGGACCCCAAGGCCACCAGCCGCGTCACCGTGCGCGACAGCCTGGGCCGCACCACGCACTATCACCACGAAGGCCAGAGCGGTCTCAAGCGCATCACCCGGCAGGTCAACCCCGACGGGAGCGAAGAGCACTTCCAGTACGACGGTGCAGGTCGGCGCATCGCGGCCACCGACCCGCTGGGCCGCACCACCCATTGGCGCTACGACGGCCAGGGCAACCTGCTGGGCATGCAGGGGCCCGATGGCAGCAGCAGCCAACAGCGCTGGGGCCTGCCTGGCACCGCCACCGACGGCCTGCTGCTGCAAAGCACCATCACCAACTCCGGTGCCTGCGGCCTGCACACCTATTACCAGTACGACGCCTGGGCGCGCCTGGTGCAGACCACCGTGGTCGCGGGCGACATCTCTCTGAACACCCGGCTGGAGTACCTGCCCGGGCCGCCCCCTACCGCGGCAGGCAACGCGCGAGCCTGGGTGGATCAGCCCATCGCGCTGATAGATCCGCGAGGTGGCCGCAAGACCATGGGCTACAACGCCAGTGGCCAGCTAACGCGCTACACCGATTGCTCGGGTCACACTACCCGCTGGCACCATGATGCCTGGGGTGAAGTCATCGAAGAAATCGACCCCCTGGGCCAGCGCACACGCTATCAGCGCGATGCCATGGGGCGCCTGCAGCAGACCACCCAGGCCGACAGCACCCTGGTGCAATACCGTTGGGGCGACAACGCACAGGTTCAAGCCATCACTCTGGGGGCGCTGGCAAGCCCCACAGCCGGGTCACCTGTTTGCACCACTACTGTCACCTACGACTACGACCTGTGGGGCCGCGTCACCGCGCAAACCCAGGCAGGAGCGAGTTTGCACCTGCGCTACGACGTGGCCGGGCGCCTGACCGAGCTGGTGAACGAGAACCATGCGGTCACCCGCTTCGCCTACGACAGCCAGGACCGGCTGATCCAGGAAACGGGGTTCGACGGGCGCAGCCAGAGTTACCGTTACGACACGGCGGGCCAGCTGATCGAGAAGACCGACATCCAAGGCTGCGGCATGGGCGCGCCCAGCGAAGAGCAGGGCACGGTGCGCAGCCGCTACCACTACGACAGCGCAGGGCGGTTGATCTATCGCGTGACCGGCAAGTTCGGCAAGGCGGGTGCTGCAGCGCCCGCAACCCAAGCAAACCCAGCTGTTGGCAGCGACCTGCAAATCCACCAGTTCAGCTACAGCGACAGCGGCGAACTTCTCTGCACCCAGGGCTGGGAACTCAACGCTCCCGCCGAACTGGCCCTCGGTGATCCGCCCGCCGCACTGATTGTGGCCTGGCTGGAGATCAACGCGCAACAGCTTCAAAGCGCACTGGACCAGCAGCACGCCCTCCAGGCAAAGGCCGACCCGCTATTGCACAACCTGCAAGCCCACCGGCTGCACAAAGGCAGCCGCGTGGACCTTGAGCGCGACGCCCTGGGGCGCACCACTGGAGAGGTGCAAACGCTGTACCGCAGTCCTGCCAGCGCAGACGCACAAACCAAGAACACTGGCGGCGAACCTGCGATCGAATTCGAACACCGCATCCATCATCGCTTGGGCGCTCTGGGCCAGCGCGAGGCCAGCGAGTTGCAGGGCATCGGGCAGCTCGACTGGCTCAGCTATGGCACCGGCCACGTGCATGGCGTGTTACTTAACCAGACCCCGCTTCTGGCGCTGGAGCGCGACAAGCTGCACCGCGAAGTGGGGCGCACCCTGCACCTGCTGCCAAACGGCATTGAGCAAGCGCAGTCCCCCATCGCCCAGACCCGCCAGATGGACCCTCTTGGCCGTCTGCTGCAACAGCGCTGGCAAGGCCTGCCCGGCCAGGCCAGCGGACAAGGCGCTGCTGCCCACGCCCCTCTCATCGGCGGACTGCAGCAACGCCGCTACACCTACGACAGCCTGGGCCAGCTCGTGGGTATCCAGACCCCGACCCACGCCGACGCTTACCAGTACGACGTGCGCCAACGGCTCACAGGTCAGCGCAGCGCCAGCGCCCAGGGGGAGCATCAGGAACGCTGGCGCCTGGACCCTGCGGGCAACCGGCTGCCCGAGCAGGCACCCGGCAAGCATCCGGAGGGCAAGACCGCCGCTGGTGCCAACTGGACCGCCCAGGTCCAGCAGAACCTGCATGACACGCGCTTTAACCTGCTGCAGCCTCAACACAGCCCGGACAGTCCCGCTGCGCAGGAAGTGGAGCGCTGGAGAGACAACCGCATCGGCTGGAGCCAGGGCGCATATGACGAAGGCGCCACGCACTATCGCTATGACGACTGGGGCAACCGCACTGAGGCCCGGAATGCCGATGGCAGCACCACCCACCTGCGGTACGACAGCCTGCACCAGCTGAGGCAAGTTGAGCAGATCGACGCTCAAGGGAGAGTGCAAAGCTGCACTACCTACCGCTACGACGCGTTTGGACGCAGGGTGAGCAAGACACACCAGAAGGCTGGCAAGGCAAGCGAAGCAACGCACTACGGCTGGGATGGCGACCGGCTCGTGCACACCCAATCGCAGGAGCACATCCACCATACGGTGTACGAGCCCGGCAGCTTCGCGCCGCTGCTGCAGATACAGAGAAACAAACAGGGGCAGACCAATCCGGTGAAGACCTTGTTGGGCCTGAGCGGCAATGAAGCCAGCAACGCCCTGGAACAGGAACTTCCGCGCCACGAGCGAGAAATGCTGCACCAGGCCTTGAAGGAGGTGCTGCAACCGGGCTACCAACTCTCAGCGCTGCTGCCGCAGGAGATGCAAGAGCAAGTGCAGGAATCAATCAACGCCCTCAAAGGCGGCCAAGCTCAAACGCTGGAAGACCACCCACTGACCATCCGGCACATCTTGACGGACCACCTGGGTACGCCCATTGCGCTGGTCAACGCCAATGGACCGGGGGCAGGGCAAGTGGCCTGGGCGGCCAGGTATGGAGCCTGGGGCGATATCGAGCTGGAATACAACCCCGACCGCCTCCATCAACCCATTCGCCTGCAGGGGCAGCAGCTTGATGAGGAGACGGGGCTGCATTACAACCGCTTCAGGTACTACGACCCCAGGGTGGGGCAGTATGTGACTCAGGATCCTATCGGGCTGGCAGGAGGGGTGAATAATTCTGTGTATGCAATCAATAGCCCTCTGCAATTAATCGATCCAGACGGCTTGGATGCGATTGGCAACGGGACGGGAAATGCGCTTGTCTATACTGACATCTCCAATGGAAAAACCATAATGCTTGATGCAAATGGTAGAACAATTATGGAGATGGAAACTAGAAATCAAGTCACGAGCACGGCAAAAGATGGGGCTGCAGGTGCCTACAGTGGGCAGTTTACCCAGTGCGAGTATCCTAAATCAAATAAGGCGTTTGGAGTTGCAAAATGGAGAACGACGGATGACCGAGGTCGGTGGATTCATGGTGGAGGGTCTGGGCTTAAAGATCCTTTTGCGAATCGTCAAGGTTGGAATCCAACATTGGGCTGCACTCGTGCGCAGAATGAAGACGTGAAAACTCTTTGTGAAAAATCCGAGCAATTTAAAAATGATAATCCTCAAAAATCGATTGATTATATTAGAAATGGTGAAATTCCAAATGGCGGAAAGACGGATGTAAAAAATCAATGAATGTAATGGGTCGGGAACTTTATGCGCCAAATGCTAATTTTCTTTCTTGTGGCTTTCTCGGGGGGAGTGTTTTCTGCGTGCGTTTTGCCTTTGCCGGATATCGGAGGCTCCGATGTGTCGCAGCCGAATTATTCTGGGTACCTTGTGGGGGGGCGGGGAACGGGAATTCTTGTAAGGGGGTATGGAAATGACCGAATTCAATACATTGATGTTTCAGGGCTGAAGGAGGCTTACTCCGCCTTCGGAGGGGATGAGGTTTTTTACAATCTAAAGCCAGGTATTGCGATGCGCATTTGGTATAAAAAATGTCTGCCAAGCAAAACCCCTTCTGCTGATTATGTTGAGTTTTTTTCGAACAACCCTGTTGACCAACCACCGCGCAGCTACTTCTCCCATCGTTGATGTTTCGGATGGATGCCTTGGATCATTCTCAGAATTTTTTGAGCGGCAGTGCTAAGGATGTCCTGCATAACCCCCTGCGGTCCGTGATAGCGCGGTCTTGGGCGGCCCGCTGCGTTGCTTTTCTTGCCAATAGCCGCACTATTGGCTGTAAAAAGTCGCCTTGCGGCCCATCCCGATCCGCGCTACCACTGACTCGCGAGGGTTATGGAGGACAACCCTAAGGGCGCGAAGTGGGCGGACGGCGATTTGTGTTAAACAACCTTTCGTAGTTTTTCCAGATACTCCTGTTTTTCTCCAACCACGCAAATCTGCGCACCATCACCCTGCGATGGTGCATCACCTTGAAGCTGCTCAACTGCGCGAGGTCAACAGCAAGTTTCGCGAAATCGTGAGTACCGGACGATCAACACGCTCAGATACTTGGGCACTTATTGCTCGACCCCGTGATTCGTCAGCCACACCCTCGCCGTCTCCCCATCCATCGGCATCGCCACCACAAACCCCTGCATCAGGTCACACCCCAGCCCCGCCAGCAGATCGATCTGTGCCTGTGTTTCCACCCCTTCGGCCACGGTTTTGAGCTGCAGGCTGCGGCCCATCTGGATGATGGCGGTGACGATGGCCACGTCGTCGGAGTTGCCGGGGGTGTCGGCGACGAAGGAGCGGTCGATCTTGAGTTTGTCGATGGGGTAGCGCTTGAGGTAGGCCAGCGATGAATAGCCCGTGCCGAAGTCGTCGATGGAGATGCCGACGCCCAGGGCCTTGAGGGCGTTGAGGGTGCCCAGCACCTGGCCGGTCTGATGCATGAGCACAGACTCTGTCAGCTCGATCTCCAGGTACTGGGGCGCGAGGCCGGTTTCGAGCAGGACGGCGGCGATTTCAGCGGCCACGTCGCGCTGGCGGAATTCCAGGGCCGAGAAGTTCACGGCCATGGGCACCAGGGCCAGGCCCTGGTCCTGCCAGGCCTTGAGCTGGCGGCAGGCCTCGCGCATCACCCAGCGCCCGATGGGGGTGATGAGGCCGCGCGATTCCGAGAAGGTGATGAATTCGTCCGGGCCCACCAGCCCGCGCTCCGGGTGGCGCCAGCGCACGAGCGCCTCCAGGCCTTGGAGGGTGCCGTCGGCTAGGCAGATCTGGGGCTGGTAGTGCAGAACGAAGTGGTTGTGGGCAATGGCCTCGCGCAGCTGACGCTCTTGCTGCAGCACGTCCAGTGCGCTGGCATCCATGCTGGAGACATAGAACTGGCGGTTGCCGCGCCCGCTTTCCTTGGCGTGGTGCATGGCCGCATCGGCGCAGCGCAGCAGCACATCGGCGCTGCCGCCATGGTCCGGGAAGAGGCTGATGCCGATGGAGGGCGAGATGGTGAGCGGCAGCTGGTCCACCGTGAACACGCCGTGCATGGAGGCCAGCAGCTTGTCGGCCACCATGGCCACGTCGTCCTGGCTTTGCACGTCGGTCAGCACCACCACAAACTCGTCGCCGCCCAGCCGCGCCACCACGTCGGCATCGCGCACGCCCTGGCGCAGGCGCTCGGCCACGTTGCGCAGCAGCTGGTCGCCTGCGTGGTGGCCCAGCGAGTCGTTCACGGTCTTGAAATGGTCCAGGTTCACAAACAGCACGGCCGCACGGCCGTGGCGCCTGCGGGCGAGCGACAGCACCTGCGACAGCTGCTCCATGAGGAAATGCCGGTTGGGCAGCTGTGTGAGGGTGTCGTGCAGCGCGATGAAGGCCTCGCGCTCCTGGGCCTGCTTCCGGGCGGTGATGTCGCGCACCACCACGATGCGGTAGTCCGCATGGTGCCGGGGCATGGTCTTGCCGACCACTTCGACCGGGATCGCGTGGCCGTCCTTGTGGCGGATGGTGACCTCGTAAGGGTCTTCGCGGCCGCTGCGGGTGTATTCGAGCGCAGTGGCGCGCCACTCGGGGCTGATGAAGTTGAAGATCGACAGGCCGATGACTTCCTGCAGGCTGTAGCCCGTGAGCCGGGTGAGTGCCTCGTTGCCGTCGGTGATGAGGCCGTCGCGGTGGAACACGATGGCTTCGTCCGTGGCCTCGGTGAACTTGCGCATGCGCTCTTCGCTCTGGCGCACCTCGCGCTCCGCGCGCCAGCGCTCGGTGATGTCGGTGATGAGCACGAACGAGCCGAGCTGCTGCCCCGCGTCGCCAAAATGCGGGATCAGGGTGACCTCGATCATCCGCGTCTCACCGTTGGGCAGGGTCTGCTCGCGGGTGTACTTCACGCGCGCGCCCTGCGCGCAGCGCTCCACATGCGGCTCGATCGCCTGCCAGGCCTTGTCGCCAATGGCCTCCTGCACGGTGAGGCCCAGGATGGATTCGGTGCTGTGGCCGTTGTAGGCAGCGTAGCCCTGGTTGGCAAACTGGCAGCGCAGGCCGGGCAGGTCGTAGTAGGCCATCAGCGCCGGCACCGAGTCGGCGATCAGGCGCAGCAGCGAGTCGCTGGAGCCTCCCTGGCCCGGGGCGTTGGCTGCGTTGGATGAATCTGGCATGTCCCACTCGGTGCGTGTCCAATGGTTATAGCCGATACCCCTGACGGGGGCGTAAGGTAGTTGCCCGGATACCCCGGACCGGATAATCGGGCCATGACCTCCAAAGAAACCCCCGCCAGCACCGATTTCCGCACGCTGGCCCTGAGCCCCGCCATGCTGGCCAACCTGCAGCAGCTGGGCTACACCACCATGACCCCCATCCAGGCCGCCAGCCTGCCTCCCGCGCTGCTCGGCAAGGACCTGATCGCCCAGGCCAGCACCGGCAGCGGCAAGACGGCCGCGTTTGCGCTGGCGCTGCTGGCCAACCTCAACCCCCGCCGTTTTGCGGTGCAGGCCCTGGTGCTGTGCCCCACGCGCGAGCTGGCCGACCAGGTGACCACCGAGATCCGCCGCCTGGCGCGCGCCGAAGAAAACATCAAGGTCGTGACCCTGTGCGGTGGCGTGCCGCTGCGCGGCCAGATGCTGAGCCTGGAGCATGGTGCGCACATCGTGGTGGGCACACCCGGCCGGGTGATGGACCACCTGGAGCGCCAGCACCTCACGCTGGAAGCGCTCAACACCCTGGTGCTGGACGAAGCCGACCGCATGCTGGACATGGGCTTCTTCGACGACATCGTGACCGTGGCGCGCCAATGCCCCAAAGAGCGCCAGACCCTGCTGTTCTCGGCCACCTACCCCGAGGGCATTGCCAAGCTCAGTGCGCAGTTCATGAAAAGCCCGCAGCAGATCACCGTGCAGGCGCAGCATGCCGAAGGCAAGATCGAGCAGCGCTGGTACGAGGTGAAGAACAGCGAGCGCCTGCATGTGGTGTCGCAACTGCTCAACCACTTCCGCCCCGACTCGTCCATTGCGTTCTGCAACACCAAGCAGCAGTGCCGCGACCTGGTGGGCGTGCTGCAGGCGCAGGGTTTCAGCGCGCTGGCGTTGTTTGGCGAGCTGGAGCAGCGCGAGCGCGACCAGGTGCTGGTGCAGTTTGCCAACAAGAGTTGCTCGGTGCTGGTGGCCACCGATGTGGCCGCGCGCGGGCTGGACATTGCGAACCTGGCCGCCGTGATCAACGTGGACGTGACGCCCGACCCCGAAGTGCACATCCACCGCATCGGCCGCACCGGTCGGGGCGATGCCGAAGGCCTGGCGCTGAACCTGGCCAGCATGGACGAGATGGGCAGCGTGGGCAAGATCGAGCACTTGCAGGGCCGCGAGTCGCGCTGGTTCCCGCTGGCCGACCTCACGCCTACGGGCAACGGCCCGCTGGTGCCGCCCATGATCACCATCCAGATCATCGGGGGCCGCAAGGAGAAGATCCGCGCGGGCGATGTGCTGGGTGCGCTGACCGGCGACATGGGCTACACCCGCGAGCAGGTGGGCAAGATCAATGTGAACGACTTCTCGACCTACGTGGCCGTGGACCGTGCGATTGGCGCACAGGCCGTGCAGCGGCTCAACAGCGGGCGCGTCAAGGGCAAGAGCGTGAAGGCGCGCCTGGTGCTGGGCAACGAAAGCTTTGAATGAAATTGGCCGTTACCGCGCGTCCAGTAAGCCTGACAAGCTATTGATTTGATACTGCTTGGGCCGGGTGGCGCGGTGCAGCGCGGCCGTTCACAGATTGTGCGCGGGCCGTGGGTCCAGGGGCCTGTCGGGCCACGAACTGCGGGCTGGCCCGGTGCTCTCGCCAACCCTGCCCCTCACTTGACCGCGCCCGCCGCCTGCAGCATCTGCACCATGGCGCCGTAGCCCCGCTGGCGTGCCAGCTGCAGGGGCGTGTTGCCCTGCCGGTCGGTCAGCGCGTAGCTGGCGCCCGCCTGCAGCAACGCCTGCAGCGTGGCCTGGTGGCGCGGGCCGCCGTTGCCCAGCACGATGGATTCGATGAGCGCCGTCCAGTGCAGGTTGTTCACATGGTCCAGCGGCGCCCCGGCGGCAATCAGCTGGCGCACCACGCCGTCGTGCCCCAGGTGGGCGGCGGCGATCAGGGCCGTGCCGTCGTAGCGGCTGGTCACCTGTTTGGCGCTGGCACCCAGCTGCAGCAGCAGGCGCAGCGTGGCCTCGTCGTCGGCCACGGCGGCGATGGTCACGGCGTCGTAGCGGTCGTTCTCCAGCGCATTCAGGTCGGCCCCGGCCTGGGCAAGGGCGCGGATGGCATCGGCCTGCCGGGCAAAGGTCGCCACATGCAGTGGCGTGCGGCCGTAGCCATCGCGGGCATTCACGTCGGCCCTTGCCGCGATCAGCTTGGCAAGCGCGGGCATATCGCCCCGCGCCGCAGCGGCATGCAGGCCCTGGTAGGCAGTGGTTTCGGCCGCCGTGGGAGGCACCTGGGCCTGGGCCGGGGTGGCACAGGCCAGTGCGGCGGCCAGGGCGAAAACAAGATTCCACGGCTTCATGGGGGCCTCCGATAACTCGCGTTGCGGGTGAGGGCGGCTGATTACTTCAGCAAGTCCTGCACCTTGGCGATGCCCGCCACGGCGCACTGCTCGTCCAGGTGGCCGCCGGGTGCACCGCCCACGCCCACGGCGCCGATGACTTCGTTGCCCACCTTCACGGGCACGCCGCCGCCCAGCAGCAGGTAGCCGGGGATGTTGACCAGGTTGGCCGCTGCGGGGTTCTTCTGTGCGCCTTCCATCATGGCCAGCGTGGTGTTCTTGGCCGATGCCGAGGTGTAGGCCTTCAGGCGGCTGGCTTCCAGCGTGTGCGGGCCGGCGTTGTCGGCACGCTGCACGGCGCGCACGGAGCCCGCACGGTCCACCACGGTGGCGGTCACGTTGTAGCCGTTGGCGGTGCAGGTGGCCACGGTTTGCGCGGCGATCTGGTTGGCCAGGTCCAGCGACATGTTCTTTTCGGTGCGCACGCCTTCGGCGCTGGCAGCGGTGGCGATCAGGGACAGGGTGAGGGCGGCGGCGGATGCGAGGCGGTTGTGCATGGTGTTCTCCGGTGTTTTTGAGATCGGTGCCACCCTTTGTGGCGCCGTGGGAGAACTGTAAAAACTGGCGCCGTTTTCAGCCATTCGGGCGGCTACGCGCGGGCCTCCGTAAAACTACGGAAGGCCTTTGCAGACTGATTCAGGATGCCGCATCCACCAGCGCCGCATACCGCCGGATCAGCTGCGCCAGCGATTCCGCGCCCAGCTTGGCAAACAGGTTGGCACGGTGCGTCTCCACCGTGCGCGGCGACAGCTCCAGCGCCCGGCCGATTTCCTTGTTGGTCAGCCCCTCCACGATCAGCCCCAGCACCTCGCGCTCACGGGCCGAGAGCTGCGCAAAACGCTCGCGCGCCTGCTGGTCGGCCTGGTGGCGCTCGCGCGAGCGCACATGCTGGCGCACGGCATTCTGCAGGGCTTCGATCAGCACTTCGTCGTCCACCGGCTTTTCCAGAAACTCGGCCGCGCCGGTCTTGAACGCACGGCGGCACATCTCCACCGTGCCGTGGCCGGTGAGCAGGATCACGGGCTGGTCCACACCCTGCGTCAGCAGCTGCTCCAGCACCGTCAGGCCACTGATGCCGGGCATGCGCACATCGAGCACGATGGCGCCGATGCTGGCGCGGTCAAACCCGGCCATGAAGGACTGCGGGTCGGCCCAGGCCTGCACGCGCAGGCCCACGGTGCTGATGAGCAGGGAGAGGCCCTCGCGCACGGCGGCATCGTCATCCACCAGGTGGATCAGGGGGGAGAGGGAGTGGGCGGCGTCGGTCATGGCATGGAGGAGGGCGCGGGCGTGTCGGGCGCCGCAGGCAGCACGAGCAGGAATTCCGCGCCCCGCACCGCGGGGTCGGCGGGCGCCAGGGCCAGGCTGGCGCCCATGGCCTGGGCCAGGCTCTCGCACAGCGTGAGGCCCAGGCCCAGCCCACCGCTGCGCGTGGTGTAGAACGGCTCGAACAGGTGCGCGCGCGCCTCGGGCGGCACGCCGGGGCCGTGGTCGCGCACCGACAGGGCTCCATGCGCGGCGTCCGGCATCCACAGGCGCAGCGCCAGCTGGCGCTCGGCCTGGGGCACCTGGTCCAGCGCCTGCAGCGCGTTCATCAGCAGGTTGTGCACGATCTGCTGCAGGGCCACGGGCTCGGCCAGCACGGCGGGCAGGTCGGGCGCGATGGAGACCGTGGGCACCACGCCGCGCTGCGCCATTTCGGGCTCCAGCAGGTGCAGCACATCCTGCACGGCGGTGGCCAGCGCCAGCGGCTGGGCCTGGCCCGCCAGTTCAGGGCGCTCCACCAGGCGGCGCAGGCGGCCCACCACGGTGGATGCGCGGCGCGCCTGCTCCACGGCGCGGGCCATGGCGGTCTGCGCGGTGTCGAGATCGGGCGGGTCGTCGGCCAGCAGGCGCTGGGCGGCCTGCGTGCTCGACAGCAGTGCGGTCAGCGGCTGGTTCAGCTCGTGGGCCATGCCCGCAGCCAGCTCGCCCAGCGTGTTCAGCCGCGCCACCTGGCCCAGGCGCAGCAGCTCCTCGGCCCGCTGGCGCGCTATGCGCTGGCGCCACCAGGCCAGGCCACCGCCCCACAGCGCGGCGGTGAACACGCACCAGCCCAGCATGGCCAGCCAGGGCAGCTCGGCCAGCCCCACCGTGCGCCGCGCCACCACGTCCAGCGGCTGGCTGGGCGCGGCCAGCAGTTTGTGGAAGGCATACGACCAGCCCAACCCCTCGCCCACGCGGCCCGGCTGCACCACAAAGGCGGCGCCGCCCTGTTCCAGGGTGACCCGCACCGGGCTGGTGGCCATGTCCATCGGCCATTCGTCCTGCGGCACGGTGGTGCGCAGGTCGATCTGTAGCGCGTGGCTGGCCGGGGTGCTGGCCAGCACCAGATGGAAACGGCCGGCGGGCAGGTCCACCAGCGCCATCTCGGCATGCCCGGAGCGGCGTGAGGCGGCCTCGGCCGCCGAGAGCGGCGCCTGCAGTGTGCCCGGCCAGCTTCCCGCGCCCCCGGGCCGCTGCAGCACCGACAGGATCTGCGGGTATACCGAGGGCAGGCGGGGCAGGGTGGCATCGGCTGCACTGCCCTGGTCGGGCGCCGAGGGCTGCAGCAGGGCCAGGGTGGCGAGGATCGCGTCGTGCTGCACCACACGCTGACTCAGCAGCCGGTGCACGATGCGCGCGTCGGTTTCGAACGCTGCGTGCAGCTGCTGCAGGCGGTTGAGCGCCAGCCAGCTGCACCCCGCGCAGGCGACCAGCGCCCACACCACCAGGCTGGGCAGGTGGGGCGTATGTCGCAACAGAGGGCGCCAGGCGGGGAGCATGCGCGGATTCTGGCATGGGGGCTGCTCAGGGCATCCCCCCGCAGCCGGGGTGTGGATCGCTGGCTGAACAGAGCTTAAGGTGGCTCTGGTGTAATTCCCGACACGACTAGCTGCCGCTCCTTCGCGCCCCCTTCATGTCCGCTGCTGCTCCCACATCCCACCCCTGGCTCTCGCCCCGCAACCTGCTGTGGGCCTCGGTGGCCGTGGCGGTGGTCACCATCGCGCTCAAGACCTTGGCCTGGGTGGTCACGGGCTCGGTGGGCTTGCTGTCGGACGCGATGGAGTCCTTCGTGAACCTGGCCAGCGCCATGTTTGCGCTGGCCATGGTGACGGTGGCGGCACGGCCAGCCGATGACGACCACCCCTACGGCCACCACAAGGCCGAATACTTTTCTTCGGGGTTCGAGGGCATCCTCATCATGGGCGTGTCGGCGGGCATCCTGTGGGCGGCGGGGCACCGCCTGTTCGACCCGCAGCCCATCGAGCAGGTGGGCTGGGGCCTGGGCCTGTCGGTGCTCAGCTCGGCCCTCAACGGGCTGCTGGCCTGGGTGATGTTCCGGTCGGCGCGCGAGCACCGCTCCATCGCGCTGGAGGCCGATGCACGCCACCTGGTCACGGATGTGTGGACCTCGGCCGGTGTGCTGGTGGGCATCGCGGGCGCGGCCCTGACCGGCTGGCTGTGGCTGGATGCCGTGGCGGCGATTGCCGTGGCCCTGAACATTCTGAAAGAAGGCGTGGAGCTGGTGTGGAGATCGTCCCAGGGCCTCATGGATTCGGCGGTCGAGCCTGAGGTGCAGGCCACCATCGACGCCACGCTGCAGCAGTTTCTGGCGGCCCAGGCACCGGGCGCCGTGCGGTTCGACCATGTCTCCACCCGCCGCGCGGGCCAGCGCCAGTTTGTGGACATGCACCTGCACATGCCCGCCGACTGGACCCTGCGCCACGCCGCCGAACTGCGTGGCCAGGTCGAGCGCGCGCTGATGACCGCCGTGCCCGGCCTGCGTGCCACCATCGAGCTGCTGCCCAGCGACGTGGAAGCGCATTTTGACGACCCCCGTGACGATGTGAAGGAAGCCGTGAAGTGATCAGTGTTGTGCAACGTGTGCGCGAGGCGCGCGTGGAAGTGGACGGGCAGACCGTGGGCGCCATCGGCGCGGGCCTTTTGGTGCTGGTGTGTGCCGAACGCGGCGACACCGAGGCCGAGGCCAACAAGCTGCTGGCCAAGCTCCTCAAGCTGCGCATCTTTTCGGACGACGCGGGCAAGATGAACAAAAGCGTGCAGGACATAGGCGGTGGCCTGCTGCTGGTGAGCCAGTTCACCCTGGCCGCCGACACTACCGGGGGCAACCGCCCCAGCTTCACCCAGGCCGCTGCACCCGACGAGGGGCGCCGCCTGTACGACTACTTTGTGGCCCAGGCCCGCCAGGCCCACCCCGTGGTGGCCACGGGCCAGTTTGCGGCCGACATGCAGGTGCACCTGGTCAACGACGGGCCGGTGACCATACCGCTGCGCATCGCGCCTGCAGTGGCGTGATGGTTGTCAAAATTGATAGCTGAAACCGCTTGATGGGCGAGCGGTAGCGGCCATTTTGGCCCGTTATTCCAGCCCCGGGGGCTACTGCCGCCAGAAGAACAGCCCTGCCATCACCAGCCCCGTCAGCACAATGCCGCCGCGCAGCCAGTCGGCCGGAATGCGCCGCGCCACGCGTGCACCGCCATAGCCGCCTGCGGTGGCCGCCGCCATCATCATCAGCGCAGCTGGCCACTGCACCACGCCACCGGCCGCATAGATCGCGACGGCAATGGCGGTGAGCAGTGCCGACACCCAGTTCTTGAGGCCGTTCATGGCGTTCAGGTTGGTCTGCCCCAGCAGGCCGAACAGCGCCAGCAGCAGGATGCCCAGCCCCCCGTTGAAGTACCCGCCATAGGCCGCCACCGCCAGCACGCCCACGGTGGCCTTGGCGGCGGACGGCGTGCCGCCCGCCAGCATCCGGCGCAACTGCGGCCCGAACGCAAACAACGCCGTGGCCGCCAGCAGCAGCCAGGGCACTACGCGGCGGAAAGTGGCATCGGGCGTGACCAGCAGCAGCGCCGCCCCCGCCGCGCCACCGATGAGCGACAACACCACCAGCAGCCGCATCGACAGCCCCGGCGGCGGCGCGGTGTCCTCCCGGAACCCCCAGGCCCCCGCCACGTAACCCGGCAGCAGCGCCACCGTGCCCGTGGCATTGGCGACCACCGGCGGCACGCCGGTGAAGACGAGGGCGGGGAGCGTCAGAAAACTGCCGCCACCGGCGACGGCATTGAGAGCGCCGGCGACGAAGGCGGCGGTGAGCAGCAGGGCAGTTTCGAACATGTCTCGGGTCGGAAGATGGCGGCACAGGCGCTAGCCTTCCGATGTTAGTGACTGTGGCGCGGCTATCCGGCATGGAACCGGCCGCCGCCGCACAAAGGTGTTTTGCCCAAAAGGGGGGCAAAAATGGCCATGTCACCCCCTGCCGTGTGGGCCACATGGACGTGCAATGGCTATTGCGCGTACGGGTCTGCAAACCCAAGCTCTTGCAGGATGGCCGTCTCGTACGCCTCCATCTCCTCGGCATCGGCCTCGCTGGTTTCGTGGTCCCAGCCCTGGGCGTGCAGCGTGCCATGCACCAGCATGTGGGCGTAGTGCTCTTCCAGGCTCTTGTTCTGCTCTTTCGCTTCGCGCTCGATCACCGGGGCGCAGAGCACCAGGTCGGCCGTCACCACGGGCTCCTGGGTGTAGTCGAACGTGAGCACGTTGGTGGCGTAGTCCTTGTGGCGGTACTCGCGGTTGAGCTGCTGGCCTTCGTCGGCACCCACGATGCGCACGGTGATCTCGGCGTCGGTGGCCAGGGCGTGGCGGATCCAGCGCGTGACCTTGTGGCGCGGGAGCACGGCGCGGTGTGCTGCCGCGCCGTCGAAGGCGCCAAATTGCAGCGACAGGGAGAGTTGGTTCAATGGCATTGTGAGGATTTTTGGGCTGCTGCCGCCTAACAGGCAAGGCTTGTCAGCTATAAAAATAATAGCTTTACTCGCGACTGCGCGTAGCTGCAGCGCGGCGCGGGGCATCGTAGGCGTCCACGATGCGGGCGACCAGCGGGTGGCGCACCACGTCGGCGCTGGTGAAGTGCGTGACGGCGATGCCCTTGACGCGCTTCAAGACCCGTTCGGCGTCCACCAGGCCGCTCATCGCGCCCTTGGGCAGGTCGATCTGGCTTACGTCGCCCGTGACCACGGCGCGCGAGCCGAAACCGATGCGGGTGAGGAACATCTTCATCTGCTCGGGCGTGGTGTTCTGGGCCTCGTCCAGGATCACGAAGGCGTTGTTCAGCGTGCGCCCGCGCATAAAGGCCAGTGGCGCGATCTCGATGGCGTTGCGCTCAAAGGCCTTTTGCACCTTGTCGTGCCCCATCAGTTCGTACAGCGCGTCGTACAGCGGGCGCAGGTAGGGGTCTACCTTCTGCGCCAGATCGCCGGGCAGGAAGCCCAGGCGCTCGCCCGCCTCCACGGCCGGGCGGGTCAGCACGATGCGCTGCACGCCGCTGCGCTCCAGCGCATCCACGGCGCTGGCCACGGCCAGGTAGGTCTTGCCCGTGCCTGCGGGGCCGATGCCGAAGGTGATGTCGTGCGTGGCGATGTTCTGCAGGTACAGGTTCTGTGTGGGGGTGCGCCCGCGCAGGTCGGCCCGGCGCGTGTTGAGCACGATGGCGTCGTCCGGCGCTTCCAGCAGCTCGCTGTCGCCTGCCAGCATCAGCTGGATATGGTCTTCGGGGATGGGGCGCTCGGCGATCTCGTACAGGGCCTGCAGCAGCTCCATGGCCTGCGTGGCCTTGGCCTTGGGGCCGTCCACCTTGAACTGTTCGTGCCGGTGCGCAATGCTGACCTGCAGCGCCTCTTCGATGGTGCGCAGGTGCGCATCGGCCGGGCCACACAGGTAGGTGAGCCGGGTATTGTTGTGGGGAGTGAAGGTGTGGCGCAGGATCACGCTGATAATTCCCGTCAGGCAATAGAAACGGCCACATGACGAGGCCACGCGGCGGTGCCGCGCGGCACGCCGGCGCCGGCAAAAGGACATCAATGATAGGCAAATTGACCGGCACCCTGTTGGAGAAGAATCCCCCCGAGGTGCTGCTGGACTGCCACGGTGTGGGCTACGAGGTGAATGTGCCCATGAGCACCTTCTACAACCTGCCCGCCGTGGGCGAACGTGTGAGCCTGCTCACCCAGTTCATTGTGCGCGAGGACGCGCAGCTGCTGTATGGTTTTGGCACGGCGCAGGAGCGCCAGGCGTTCCGGGAGTTGATCAAGATATCGGGCGTGGGCCCGCGCACCGCGCTGTCCATCCTGAGCGGCATGGGCGTGGGCGACCTGGCCCAGGCCATCTCGCTGCAGGAGGCGGGGCGCCTGGTCAAAGTGCCCGGCATCGGCAAGAAGACGGCCGAGCGCCTGTTGCTGGAACTCAAGGGCAAGCTGGGCGCAGACATGGGCACAGTGCGTGACGCTGCCACCAGTGATGCACAGGCCGACATCCTGCAGGCACTGTTGGCTTTGGGCTACAACGACAAGGAGGCTGCTGCGGCGCTCAAGGCGCTGCCTGCGGAGGTGGGGGTGAGTGAGGGGATCAAGATGGCGCTGAAGGCGTTGGCGAAGTAGCTACATTTTTTGAACAAGAGAGGATATTCAATGAAAGTGCATCAAATGGCGCGGATTGTCTGGTTGGCGGCTGCCACCGCTGCAGCGGTGGCCATGGCGAGTTGCGGAGGCGGCGGAGGAGGGACGGCAGAAGCGCCCCCGCCAGCCCCCACCCCCACCCCCACAGATCGAATTGAGCCTTACGACACAGGTGATATTGCGGCCAAACACGCCATGATTGTTGCTCGCGCGGTTCCCACGGGGCGCGATATTGCACGGGTGGTGCTGGGCCCGATGGCCGGTGGCGGCCTGCTCGCCAAATCCGAGACGCTTGGCGCGAATGTGCCGCGCATTGGTGTGGCGCGCGATGTCCCGGCGCTGGTCGGGGTCTCCGATCTGTCTGCGCTGATGCGGTGGACGAGTACCGGGCGCGGCACACGCGCTGCGGCGTTTAGCGTCACCTCGGAAGGTGCCAGGGGCGTGCGACTGGGGGTGCTTGTGCGCGAGCTGCCCTCGGGTGCCGTGCTGCGCTTTTATGCGCAGGCGGGCGGCGCCGTGATGGAGGTTTCGGGCCAGGAGGTGATGGCCTCCATTGAGCGCAATCTGCAGGCAGGTGCGCTCGATGAAGCCGCGCGCACCTACTGGAGCCCGGACTTCGGCGGTCCCGAGACGACAGTGGAGGTGGAGATCCCCGCTGCGGCTGCAGTGTCCAGCGTGAAGCTGGCTGTGCCGCGCCTGTCACACTACGTGGTTTCGCCCGATGAGGCGCACGAGGGCATTGGCAAGGTGGGTGAGTCGGGGAGTTGCGAGGTGGACGTGATGTGCAAGCCCGAGTTCATGAGCCAGAGCCGTTCCGTGGCGCGCATGCTGTTCGTTCGCGATGCCAATACGTACCTGTGCACCGGCACTTTGCTCAACGATATCGGCGCAAGCAGAACACCATACCTCTTGAGCGCGAACCACTGCATTTCCAATCAGGTGGAGGCGTCATCCTTGACGACCGACTGGTTCTATCGCTCGTCGGCATGCAATTCCGGTGTGGTGGGCGCGGATACGCAACGCCGCATTGGCGGCGCCACTCTGCTACATGCAACCGCAGCCACAGACACCGCGTTTATGCGGCTGAACGTTGCACCACCTGCAGGAGTGGTCTATGCCGGTTCGTACTACGGCAACCTGACTGCGGGCCAGACGTTGGCTGGCGTTCACCACCCCAAGGGTGATCTGCAGAAATTCAGTTCTGGCACGATGGTGCGTTTCAGTATGTGTGCGAATGGCACCTGTTTTTCTAGCGATGCCTCCGATGGAACGTACTTGACCGTGGGGTGGCAGCAAGGCGTGACGGAGGGCGGCAGCAGTGGCTCGGGCCTGTTCCACACATTGGGTGACAAGCGGTATGTAGTGGGTCAGTTGTTCGGCGGTGCTTCGAGCTGTCAGACACCTGCGGGGCTCGACCACTATGGGCGCTTTGATGTGGCGTATCGCAATGCCCTGAAACAGTGGCTCAATCCATGAGTATTCTCGAGCCCACATGACCATCCAAACCGACGATTTCGCCCCCGCCCCCACCAAGCGCGTTGTCTCTGCAGCGCCCAGCTCCCCCCAAGAGGAGGCGATCGAGCGGGCCCTGCGGCCCAAGCTGCTGCAGGAGTACGTGGGCCAGGCCAAGGCGCGGGAGCAGCTGGAAATCTTCATCGGTGCGGCCAGGAAACGCGAAGAGGCGCTGGACCATGTGCTGCTGTTTGGCCCGCCGGGCCTGGGCAAGACCACGCTCAGCCACATCATCGCGGCGGAGCTGGGGGTGAACCTGCGCCAGACCAGCGGCCCGGTGCTGGAAAAGCCCAAGGACCTGGCGGCGCTGCTGACCAACCTGGAGAAAAACGACGTCCTCTTCATCGACGAGATCCACCGCCTCTCGCCCGTGGTCGAGGAAATCCTCTACCCGGCGCTGGAGGACTACCAGATCGACATCATGATCGGCGAAGGGCCCGCCGCGCGCAGCATCAAGCTCGACCTGCAGCCCTTCACCCTGGTGGGCGCCACCACGCGTGCGGGCATGCTCACCAACCCGCTGCGCGACCGGTTTGGCATCGTGGCGCGGCTGGAGTTCTACACGGCCGAAGAGCTGGCGCGCATCGTCAAGCGCAGCGCAGGCTTGCTGAACGCGCCCATGGACGACGAAGGCGGCTTTGAGATTGCCCGCCGCTCGCGTGGCACGCCGCGCATTGCCAACCGGCTATTGCGCCGCGTGCGCGACTACGCCGAGGTCAAGGGCGATGGCCGCATCACCAAATCCATTGCCGACAAGGCGCTCGCCATGCTTGACGTGGACCCGCAAGGTTTTGACGTGATGGACCGCAAGCTGCTCGAAGCCGTGATCCACCGCTTTGATGGCGGCCCCGTGGGGCTGGACAACATTGCCGCGAGCATTGGCGAAGAGGCGGGCACGATTGAGGATGTGATCGAGCCCTACCTGATCCAGCAGGGCTTTCTGCAGCGCACGCCGCGCGGGCGCATCGCCACGCTGGCGGCGTTCCGGCACCTGGGGCTGCAGCCCCCGGCGCAGCGCGGCAATCCCGATCTGTTCGGGGCCTGATCCCTCTAGGCACAGACTGGCAGCGCAGGCGATGGCGCGGCAAAGGCGGCGTGGCCGCAAACACCTCCCTCCCGTCAAAAAGCCCAGCCCCCTGCTGGCAGACGAAGACTTTGCCGCCAGGATGGGCCTGAGCCCGTTCCAGTGGACGGTGCAGCAGCTGGCGCTGGTGTCGGCCTGCGCAAGCGTGTGCCTGCACGCGTTCATCACGCTGTGCTACGGCGTGGCCCCGGTGTTTGTGGGTGCACCTGTCAGCCTGATGGGCCTGCCTGCGCTGGTCTGGCTGGCGGCCGACGGTGTCTGGGCCTGGGCTCTGGTGTGCACGCTGCGCAGGCGCTGGGGCCCGCCGCGGGATTTGCTGGCAGACCCGCGCTCCGCCTGGCGTTACGGCGGAGGGTTCTGCCTGGCAGCGGTGGCTGTGGGGCTGGCGGTGGTGGATGCGTGGCAGCCTATGTGGCGCGGGCTGGTGGGGGCGGGGGCTTCCTGGCCGCTGTGGCCGGTGCAGGTGGCCTTGCCAGTGTGCCTGCCGCTGGCGCGGGAGCCTTTGGCGGGCGCCGCCATCGCGGTGGCGTTTGGTGCGCTGGTGGTCAGCGTGGTGGCGCTCAAGTGGCTGGGGCAGGCCCGGATGTTTCTGGTGCTGATGGCCGTGAGCCTGGCGGCGTTTGCGGCGTGGGTCTGGGGCGAAGCCTGCGTGCGGTTCGCGGGTGCCCGGGGGCTGGCGGGTGTGGCCCTTCCTGCCATCCAGGCCGAAGCCCTGGCGGCACCTGCCGACTTCCACGCCTGGGTCTGGGCCCTGTGGTGGACGGGTGTATTGCTGTGGCTGTCGGCGGCCTCGGCTGCGGCGGGCGTCTTTCACCTGCCGCGCGTGGCCCTGGAGGCCATGCGGCAACGGGCTTGATGCAGGGCGGGGCCGCCGCAGCGGCGGGGCGGCCTCAGGCCGTGATGGCTGCCGAGGGGGCCGCCGGTTGCGAACGGCCCGGAGCGCTGCCGCCCGCCTGCTGCCCCAGCAGCCAGCCCCCCACGATGAGCGCCTGCGCCGCGTAGTACGTGGACAAGACCCACACCTGCGACCAGGGCAGGGGCTGCACAAAACGGTTGGTGGCCAGCAGCGAATCGCTCAGCATAAAGAACCCCGCGCCGAGGGCGACCAGCAGCGCAGGCCCATCGCGCAGCACGGTGGCACGCCCGATGGCCTGAGCCGCCATCAGCGCAATCACCAGCACATAGGCCGCCACGGGCGCGCGCAGCGCGGGCGGCAAGCCAGCGGCCCACAAGAAAGCGTACATCGCCACGCCAATACCCAGTGTGGCCACCAGCGCACCCCGGTGCGGAAACCAGCGCTGTCCGCTCTTGAACAGCGCCACATAGAACAGGTGCGCCACCAGGAAACTCACCAGCCCCGGGATGAAGAAGCCGGAAAACATCAAAAACACGTCGCCCGCCAGCGACCCGGCCAGTGCCGCCGCCATCAGCCACCAGTTTTTGGAGTCAAAAAGGCCGTCTGCGCGCAATGAATAAGCGCTTATCGCTATCAAAATAATAGCTATTGCCATCGTCAGGGGCTTGAAGACCCAGTGCCACTCGGTCAGCCCCAGCGCACTGGTGGCCGTGGCCAGGGCGGCGCTTTGCAGCATCAGCGCCATCCCCATGCCGATGCGCCCCTGCATCACGGCGCCCAGCGCCCACTGGCTGACCAGCAGCACCGCAAACCAGATCGCGTTGTGCGCCAGCGGCGCCGCGTCGGCCTGCCATAGAAACGCGGCCACCCCGGCCAGCAGGATGCCGAACTGCACCAGCGCAAACCCCTGCACGGCCCGTGACATGGGCGGGTGGTAGAGCTGCATCTGCGCCATGCTGAAGGCGGGCTTGGGAAAACGCTCCGCCACATCCGCAGGCCGCCAGCCCGGCGGCTTGATCCAGACCTTGAGTTTGTCGAGCCAGCTGCGCGCGTGCCAGCTGTCGTGTGCCAGCCCCGCATACACCTGGGCGTTGGCCCACAGCGGGTCCCAGCTGTCGAGCAGACCGCGCGTGCCGTACACACATTTCTCCTGGTCGTCTTCGTCCTTGAAGGTGCCGAACATCCGGTCCCACAGGATCAGGATGCCGCCGTAGTTCTTGTCCAGGTACGGGTCATTCACGGCATGGTGCACGCGGTGGTTGCTCGGGCTGCAGAACCAGCGGTCGAACCAGCCCAGGCGCCCTACCTGCTCGGTGTGCACCCAGAACTGGTACAGCAGGTCGATGAGCGCCACCACTGCAAACACCAGCGGCGGCACACCGGCAAGCGCCATGGGCACATAAAAAATCCAGCCCAGCAGCGCGCCCGAGCTGGTCTGGCGCAGCGCGGTGCTGAGGTTGTAGTCCTGGCTCTGGTGGTGCACCGCGTGCGCGGCCCACAGAACGGCCGACTCATGCCCCATGCGATGCAGCCAGTAGTAGCAGAAGTCGTAGAACACCAGTGCCAGCAGCCAGCCGGGCAGGCTGGTCCAGAACACATCGTTGCGCCACAGCGCCATATGCTCGAACAGCGCTGTGTAGATGCCGACGCGCAGCAGCCGCGTGAACACAGCGCTGGTCTGGCTGAGCATGCCCAGGCTGATACTGCTCACAGCATCGGCCAGCCGGTAGGTGTTGCGCTGGCGTTTGAAGCCGATAGCCAGTTCGATGGCGATCAGCAAGAAGAAGACGGGCGTGGCAAGGACGATGATCTGGCTGGGGCTCATGGCGCCGGATTGTGGGCCAGCAACCAGCCCACACCGGGGCAGGTGAACCCCTAGAGCCGCAATGTTTAGAGGGCTGCGCCTACGTCAGCGCCCCCCGCGCATCCACCCGGATGATGCGCTCCACCACGCCCTGCACCAGACCACCGCGCACGCCGATCAGGAAGTCGTGCAGGTTCACCGTCGGGTCGCAGTGGCCTGGGATCAGCCACAGCATGCGGCCCAGCGTGGGCAGGCGGGCTTCGGGGCCATCGGCGTAGAGCAGGCCATGCTCGTCGCCGCCGTTGCCATAGCGCAGCGCATGCCCGGGGGGCAGCAGGGCCACGGTGGGCAGGCCGGAGTCGATGGCGTGGCTCTTGTGGCCTGCATCGCACACCGCGTGGGTGTCGCGCACCGACACCACCTGGGTCTTGACGAACAGTGCGTGTTCAAACGCGGGCTGTGCGGGCTCGCGCTCGTTACGGGCGTAGTCCGCGTCCATGAACATGAAGGAGCCCGCCTGCAACTCGCCAAACACGCCGCTGGCGGCCTCGTGCACCAGGGTGCCGGTGCCCGAGCCGGTGATCAACGGCACGGTCAGTCCCTCGGCCTCGATGAGCTGGCGCGTGTGGCGGGCGGCGCGCACCACCTGGGCGATCGCCTCGCGGCGGCCCACGCTGCTGCCCAGGTGCTGGGCGCGGCCATGGTAGGCCTGCAGACCCGCAAACCGCAGGCGCGGGCTGCGCGAGACGGCCAGCGCCAGCGGCACGGCGGCCTCGCCAGGCGGCACACCGCAGCGGCCCTGGCCCACGTCGATCTCCACCAGCACGTCGATGCCTGCGTCGCTGCCATGCTGCGCCATGGCTTCGGCCAGGCGGGTGATGCCTTCGGAATGGTCCACCGCCACGCCCAGGCGCCCGCCGCGCGCCGCCAGCTGGGCAGCCAGCCGCGCCACGCGGTGCAGCTTGGGCATGGCGATCACCTGGTTGGTGATGGTGATGTCTCGCACGCCCCCGGCGGCCAGGGCCTCGGCCTCGGCCACTTTTTGCACACACACGCCCTGGGCGCCCGCCTGCTGCTGCAGCAGGGCCAGCTCGGCACTTTTGTGCATCTTGGCGTGGGGGCGCCAGCGCACCTGGTGCTTGCGCGCAAAGTCGGCCATGCGCTGGATGTTGCGGTCCATGGCGTCCAGGTCCACCACCAGGGCGGGGGTGTCGATCAGGTCCACGCGCTGTCCCACGGTGGACTGCAAGGCTTCAGGAATGGGCTTCATCGCGTGCGGCTTGTTGGTCCAGGTGCTGCGTGTCGGCCCAGCCCACCAGGCTCAGGCCGTCGGGTGTCCACAGCAGGCGGTTGATGGCCGCGTTGGAGAGTTGCCAGGTGCGCGGCGCCTGGATGTCCTGGCGCGTGGCCAGGCGGTACAGCACATCGAGCACGCCGCCGTGCGCCACCATCACCACCTGCTCGCCCAGGTGCTGCTGCGCCAGCTGGGCCACGGTGCGTTCGATGCGTTCTCTCAATGTGACCAGCGACTCGCCGCCCTCGGGGGCGTAGTGCGGGTCGCGCTTGCGCCAGCGGTAGGCGTCCTCGGGCAGCTCGGCCTCGATCTCGGCAAAGGTGCGGCCCTGGAAATGGCCGAAGCTGCGCTCGCGCAGGCCGGCGTGGGTGGTGAGCGGTGCGCCCGTGGTGCGGGCCACGGCCTGGGCGGTGGCGTGGGCGCGTTGCAGGTCGCTGGTGTAGATGGCCGCGATGGGCTCGTCGGCAAGTGCGCGGGCCACCTGGTCGGCCTGCCACAGGCCGGTGTCGTTGAGCGGAATGTCCAGGTGGCCCTGGATGCGGGTGTCCACGTTCCAGGCGGTTTCGCCGTGGCGGATGGCAACGATGCGGGTGGCTTGCATGCAGTAGGTTGGTGGGGGCTGCAGGGTGTCAAGGAGCTGGCGGTGCGAGGGGCAGACGCACCTGGCGGGGCCCCTGGGGCGGCTTTGGAAAGCCGCTGAGCGCGGCGTCGAACAACACACCATACACAGCCGGGTCGCTCACCCACACGTCCTCGTGCACGGCCGAGGTTTCGTACACCACGGCCTGGTTGGCGGCGTCGCGTATCACGATGCTGACGGCTCGGCGGTGCAGGGGTGTGGGCTCGCCAAAGCGCCACAGGCCATGCACGCCCCAGCCTCCCCGGCCGTACCAGCCGCCCATGCCCCAGGGGCCGGGGCCGTAGGGGCCATAGGGCCGGAACGGGTCATAGCGCGGCACGGCGTCGGCCTGCACACCCAGCTGCACCAGCAGGCGGGGCGCGGCATCGTCGCGCTGCAGGCCCGCGCGGGCCAGGGATTGCTCGGCCAGTGTGGCGATGGCGTCAAACGATGGGGCTTGCTGAGAAGGCAGGCGTTCAATGCGGTAGGTGGCGGGTGTGGGGACGGCCGCCAGGGTCGAGAAGCTCTGCACCTGGCCTTCGACCACGCGGGTGGTGCTGCAGCCCGCGAGCAGCGCGGTGGCCAGGCCAAGTAGAAGAAGGGGAATCCAGCGGCGTTGTGTCATGGTCAGAGTTTCCTGGAAGAAGGACCTCTGTGAGAGTTCCGCTGGTCCCAGCAGTTCACGACAGCTGCACCACCTGCACGCCGGGCAGCGATGGCGAGGGCGCCGCAAACTCTTCCTTGTCGAACGCCTTGTCGCCGTCTTCGCTGGCGATGCCCGTGGCCCGGGCGTTCTTGAAATCGTACAGGTTGCCGTCCAGCAGGTGCGAGGGCACCACGTTCTGCAGCGCGGTGAACATGTTCTCCACGCGGCCGGGGAATTTTTTCTCCCACTCGCGCAGCATCTCGCCCACTTGCTTGCGCTGCAGGTTCTCCTGGCTGCCGCACAGGTTGCAGGGGATGATGGGGAAGTCGCGGTGCGCGGACCAGCGGGCCGTGTCCTTCTCGGCCACGTAGGCCAGCGGGCGGATCACCACATGCTTGCCGTCGTCGCTGACCAGCTTGGGTGGCATGCTTTTCATCTTGCCGCCGAAGAACATGTTGAGCAGCAGCGTCTGCAAAATGTCGTCGCGGTGGTGGCCCAGCGCGATCTTGGTGCAGCCCAGCTCATCGGCCACGCGGTACAGAATGCCCCGGCGCAGGCGGCTGCACAGGCTGCAGGTGGTCTTGCCCTCGGGGATCAGCTTCTTGACGATGCTGTAGGTGTCTTCGTTCTCGATGTGGAAGGGCACGCCGGTGCTCTTCAGGTACTCGGGCAGCACATGCTCGGGGAATCCGGGCTGCTTCTGGTCCAGGTTCACGGCCACCAGGTCAAAGTGGATGGGCGCGCGGGCCCTGAGCTTGAGCAAGATGTCCAGCAGGGTGTAGCTGTCCTTGCCGCCGGACATGCACACCATCACTTTGTCGCCCTCTTCGATCATGTTGAAGTCCACAATCGCCTTGCCCACCTCGCGGCACAGGCGCTTTTCCAGCTTGTGGGTTTCGCGCTCGATCTTGATCTCAGGGCGTGGCGCAGTAGCGGGCGCAGGGGCGGCCACGGCGGGGGATTCGGCTTCTGTCCAGACGGTACTCATCCCCCGATTGTCTCATTCCCGCCGTTCGGGCGGCAGGGGCAGGGGGGCTTACCACTGCCCGGTTTCCATGCGGATCGCCACTTCGCAGTCGTCAAAAATCTCCAGCTTGGCGATCTTCACCCGCACGCCCAGCACGCCGGGCAGCTGCATCAGGCGGTTGGCCAGCTTGCCGATCAGGCTCTCCAGCAGGTTCACATGCTCGGCCGTGCACTCGTCGATGATGATCTGGCGCACACGCCGGTAGTCCAGCACATGGCCGATGTCGTCGTCGCGCGGGGCCAGCGGTTGCACGCCCAGGCTCAGTTCGGCATCCACCTGGATGGGCTGCGGGTCGGTCTTTTCGTGGTCGAGGATGCCCAGGTTGGCGTCAAAGCGCAGTCCGGTGAGCGTGAGGATCTGGGTGCCAACAGCGTGGGTCATGGAAAGAGGTCCTGGCTTGGGTGGGCCTGTTTGTATATATATGCGTGTGTGCGGGCGCTCACATCAGCGAAAAATCGCGGTCAAACTTCATCAGGTGCTGGCCACCATCCACCAGCAGCGTGGTGCCGGTGATCGACCGGTTCTCCAGCGCGAACTTCACGGTGGCGGCGACGTCCTCGGCGGTGGACGAGCGGCCCAGCGGGGAGAGCGCATGCAGCTGTGCAAACTTGTCGTCGCTGAGCATGTGGCTGGTGAGCGTGAGGCCGGGTGCCACGCCCACCACCCGCACGCGCGGCGCCAGCGCCAGGGCCAGCATGGTGCCCGCCGCCTCCAGCGCGGCCTTGGAGAGCGTGTAGCTCACAAAGTCGGGGTTCTGGTTCCAGAGCTTCTGGTCCAGCAGGTTGACCACAGCGCCCTGCGCATCGGCCTCGCCCGCCGCCACGCGATCGGCCACATGCTGGTGCAGCGCCTGGGCCAGCAGCACGGGGGTGGCGGTGTTGCTGCGCAGGTGTTTTTCGAGTGCGGCAAAACCGAAGGTCTCGGCGTTGTCGTGCTCGAACAGCGAGGCGCTGTTGACCACCGCATCCACGCGGCCAAAGTGCGCCACCACGCGGGGCAGCAGGGCGCGCACGGCGGTCTCGTCTTCAAAATCTGCATCAAAAAGGGCGCTACCGCCCGTCAGTTGGGCACAGGCAGCTACGGTATCCATAGCATCCTGCTGCGATGAGCGGTAGTGCACCGCCACCTGCCATCCCCCTGCCGCCAGCGTCAGTGCAATGCTGCGGCCCAGGCGCTTGGCGGCGCCTGTGACCAGAACGGTGCGCGGATGGGTGGGGTGAGGCATGGGAGCTGGGGGACAATGCGGGCCGTGACCCAAAGACCCGACAGTTTAACGACCGCCCTGCACCAGCACATCGCCCAGGCCATTGCCGCCGAAGGGGGCTGGCTGGGGTTTGACCGC
Organism: Acidovorax kalamii; assembly: GCF_002245625.1. GTDB lineage: Bacteria > Pseudomonadota > Gammaproteobacteria > Burkholderiales > Burkholderiaceae_C > Acidovorax > Acidovorax kalamii. The sequence goes on along the minus strand of NZ_NOIG01000006.1, from coordinate 229,161 downwards.
TTCATGGCGCTGGCCCTCTACACCCCCGGCCTGGGCTACTACGCCAACGATTCCACCAAGTTCGGCGCCATGCCCGAATCGGGCAGCGACTTTGTGACCGCACCCGAGATGACAGATCTATTCGGCCAGACGCTGGCCGTGCAGGTGGGCGAAGCCCTGGCGCAGACCGGGACCGACGAGGTGTGGGAGTTCGGCGCGGGCTCCGGCGCGCTGGCCCTGCAGTTGCTGGATGCGTTGGGCGATCAGGTGCAGCGCTACACCATCGTTGATCTGTCGGGCAGCCTGCGCGCGCGCCAGCAGGCCAAGCTGGTCGCCCACGCCCACAAGCTGCGCTGGGTGGATGCACTGCCCGAGAAATTCAGCGGCGTGGTGGTGGGCAACGAGGTGCTCGATGCCATGCCCGTGCAACTGCTCGCCCGCCACGGCGGCCAGCAGGGCGGTGTGTGGCATGAGCGCGGCGTGGTGGTGGCCGAAGATGGCCGCTTTGCCTGGGCCGACCGCCCCACCGAGCTGCGCCCGCCCATCGATATCGAAGGCCCGCAGGACTACCTGACCGAGATCCACCCGCAGGGGGAAGGCTTCATGCGCATGCTGGCCGACCGGCTCACGCGCGGTGCAGCCTTCTTGCTGGACTATGGATTTGGCGAAGACGAGTACTACCACCCCCAGCGCCACATGGGCACCGTGATGTGCCACCAGGGCCACCTGACCGATGGCGACCCGCTGGTGGCGGTGGGGCTCAAGGACATCACCGCCCACGTCAACTTCACCGCCATGGCGCTGGCCGCGCAGGAGGCGGGCCTGAACGTGCTGGGTTACACCACGCAGGCGCATTTCCTCATCAACTGTGGGTTGCTACCAAAAATGGAGCAGCTACCGCAGGAGGAGCGCGCGACAGCGGCCAAACTGATCATGGAACACGAGATGGGCGAGCTGTTCAAGGTGCTGGCCGTGGGGGCGGGCGAAGCGTGGGAGCCGCTGGGGTTTAGCCACGGAGACCGCTCGCACCGGCTGTAGGCGGCGCTGGTGGCCTTGCCGTCCCGCCCTGGGGCAGAGATGGGAGGGCGTTGCAGCGCGGGTTCAGAGGCTGGCGCTCGGTTTGGAGCTGCTTTGTACGGTGCCTTGGGGGGGCTCAACGCAGCTGCGCTGCGTCACCGCCCTGGTCAGCCGCCAGCGTCACCGCATCGCTGCGGTCCTTCAACCCCACGCCCGTCAGCCCCAGCTGCCGCGCCTCCTGGCACAGCCACCACAGGCGCGCAGCGGCAGCGGCGGGGGGCAGGCCTTCCGGCCGCACGTTGGAGATGCAGTTGCGCTGCGCATCGTGGCACCCCACCTGCGGGTGCCAGGTGAGGTAGATGCCCAGGCTGTCGGGCGAGCTGAGGCCCGGCCGCTCGCCGATCAGCACCGCCACCAGGCTGGCGCCCAGCAGCGCGCCCACCTCGTCACCCAGCGCCACGCGGGCCTGCTGGGCAATCACCACAGGGCCCAACTGCCAGCCTGCGGGCGCCTGTTGGCGGATGGCATCGATCAGCGGCGGCGCCTGCCGCGCCACGGCCAGGGACGAGAGGCCGTCGGCCACCACCAGCAGCAGGTCGATGGAAGTGGTTCCGTTTGCAGAGGATGCCCGCAGCGCCTGCGCATCGGCATCGCACAAGCGGCGGCCCAGGTCGGGGCGCAACAGGTAGGTGGCGCGGTCGGGGGCGGCGCTGTGCACGGGGAGCGTCGCGCAGCCTTGGGCCTGCAGCTGCGCGGCCAGCGCTTCGGCGTCCAGCGGGATGTGCACGGCATCGCGCGCCTGCGCATGGGCCAGGCCAAAGCGCAGCAGTTCGGCCGTGGGCAGGGCCGCGCCCGCACGCCCCAGGGCCAGGCGCGCCTGGGTATGGGCGCGCAGGTCGTCCCACGGGTCGGGAGGGATGCCGCGTTGCGCTGGTTCGTGTGTCATGCGCTCAACCTCCATTGCCGCATTTGCGCCAGTGCTGGATGTTGATCGTGGGCAGGCAGCAGCCGCCCACCCACATCGGTGATGTGCATGCGCTGCAGCCAGGCGCCAAACTCGGGCGCGCACTGCAGGCCCAGCACCTCGCGCAGATAGAGCGCGTCGTGGAACGACGTGCTCTGGTAGTTGAGCATGATGTCGTCCGCCCCCGGCACGCCCATGATGAAGGTCAGGCCCGCCGTGCCCAGCAGCGTCATCAGCGTGTCCATGTCGTCCGAGTCGGCCTCGGCGTGGTTGGTGTAGCAAACGTCGCAACCCAGCGGCACGCCCAGCAGCTTGCCGCAGAAGTGGTCTTCCAGGCCCGCGCGGATGATCTGCTTGCCATCGTACAAATACTCGGGGCCGATGAAGCCGACCACCGTGTTGGTGAGCAGCGGCGCAAACGCGCGGGCCACGCCATAGGCGCGTGCCTCGCAGGTCTGCTGGTCCACGCCATGGTGCGCGTTGGCCGACAAGGCACTGCCCTGGCCAGTTTCAAAATACATCACGTTGTCGCCCAGGATTCCGCGGTGCAGCGACAGGGCGGCTTCCCGCGCCTCCTTCAGCAGCGCCAGCGAAATACCAAAGCTCGCGTTGGCCGCCTCGGTGCCAGCGATGGACTGGAACACCAGGTCCACCGGCGCGCCTTGCTCCACCATCTGGATCGTGTTGGTCACATGCGTGAGCACACACGACTGCGTGGGGATCTGCAGCCGCTCGATCACATCGCCCAGCATGTGCACCAGCCCGGTGAGCGCTGCGATGCTGTCGGTGGCGGGGTTCACGCCAATCACCGCGTCGCCCGCGCCATACAGCAGGCCGTCGATCATCGACGCCGCAATGCCGCGCAGGTCGTCCGTAGGGTGGTTGGGCTGCAGCCGCACGGCCAGGTGGCCCGGCAGGCCGATGGTGTTGCGAAACCGCGTGACCACGCGGCATTTGCGCGCCACGGCGATCAAGTCCTGGTTGCGCATCAGCTTGCTCACGGCGGCCGCCATCTCGGGTGTGATGCCGGGCGCCACGGCGGCGAGCAGGGCGCTGTCGGTGCTGTGGGCCAGCAGCCAGTTGCGGAAGTCGCCCACGGTGAGGTGCGCGATGGGCGCGAACGCGGCAGCGTTGTGGGTGTCGAGGATGAGGCGCGTGACCTCGTCGCTTTCGTAGGGGATGAGCGCCTCGCTCAGAAAACGCGACAGGGGGATGTCGGCCAGGCACAGGCGCGCGGCCATGCGCTCCACCGCCGATGTGGCTGCCACGCCCGCCAGGGCATCGCCCGAGCGCAGCGGTGTGGCCTTGGCCATCACCTCGCGCAGGTCGCTGAACTGCCAGCGCTCGCCGCCAATCGTGTGCTGGTAGGCCATGGTGTGCTCCGCCCCTTCTGAATTGATCAGGCCACCACGATGTGGCAGCCCGCTGCCTGCAGTGCCGAGAAGGCGGGCAGGGCGCGGGCGCCTGCGTCGGTGACCAGTGTGCCCACATCGACCAGGCTGGCATAGGTCACGCGGCTGGCTTGCCCCACCTTGCTGTGGTCGGCCAGCAAGATCAGCTCCTTGGCCTGCGCGGCCATGGCGCGGGCCACGGCGGCCTCGTGGTGTTCAAAGCTGGTGGCGCCACTGTGCACGCTGATGCCCACGGGCGAGAGCAGGGCCACATCGGCGCGGTAGCGGTGGATTTCGGCCACGGTGGTGTCGCCGTGCGTGGCCTGTACGGCAGGGTCGGTGCGGCCTCCGAGCAGGATCACGTCGTTGCGTGCGCTGCGCCCGGCGTCGGCCGCAGCGAGCTTGAGCGCCACGTTCAGCCCGTTGGTGATGATGGTCAGGCCCGACAGGCTGGACAACGCTTCGGCCAGCAGGGTGGTGGTGCTGCCCGCATCAATGAACAGCGTTTGCCCCGGCTGCAGCAGCTGCAGGGCGGCGCGGGCGATGGCGCGTTTTTCGCGCTCGCGCACCGCCTGGCGCACGGCCAGCGGGGGTTCGGGCTCTGGCCCCTGGGCCACCACGCCGCCGTGCACGCGCCGCAAAATGCCCTGCGACTCCAGGGCCAGGATGTCGCGGCGCACGGTCTCGCGCGACACATCCAGGTCTTGTGCAATGCGCTCCGTGCTCACACGCGAGAGCGTGGACAGCAGGGTGCGGATGCGGAGGAAACGTTCTTCTTGCAGCATGGTGGCGATGTTAGGCGGGCTTGGAACCTGGTTTTCGGCGCTGCGTGCCAACGTGCAGCAGCAGCGCCAGCGACCCCACCACCGCCATGATGCAGGTAGAGAACGCTGCCGCCTGCGAGGTCAGCCCCGCTTCATCCAGCCGCATCACCGTCACCGCCCCCATGGGCAGCGAGGGCGTGATGAGGAAGATCACCGCCGACAGCGTGACCATGGAGCGCATGAACAAGAACACCAGCACCGCCAGCAGCGTGGGCAGCAGCGCGGGCAGGTACACATCGCGCAGCACGCGGGCGGTGCTGCCGCCCAGCACGGTGGTGGCGTCTTCCAGCGTGGTGGGCACGTTGCGCATGCCGGTCATCATGGTCATGAAGCCCTGCGTGTGGTAGTGGTAGTAGTTGCACAGCGCCAGCAAGATGGCCGTGCCATACAGCATGCCCCAGGGCCAGGTGGCCGTGTTGAAGGTGAACACATAGGCCAGCCCCAGCACCAGCCCGGGCACGCCCACCGGCAAGGCCGACAGCGCCGTGGCCGCCTGCGCCAGCCGCCCCGGCATGCGGCGGATGCCAAAGCACAGCACAAACAGCATCACCGTGCCCACACTGGCGGCCAGGGCCGACACCCAGACGGAGGTCCACAGCGGCGCATAGCCCCCTGCAATGGTGATGTCGTAGTGCTTGAGCGTGAGGTCCAGCCGGTAGGGCCACAGCCGGATGAAGCTGGCCACCACCACCGTGAGCACCAGGGCCACGATGCTGCCCGCAATGCCCATGCAGGCGATGAAGAACGCGGTGTCGCGCCCCGGGCTGCGTGCGGGTGTGGGCGGCAGGGCCGATTCGGCCCCCGCCCCGGCACGCTGTGCGGCCATGCGTTCGATGAACACCGACAACGCGGCAGGTGCCAGCAGGAGCATGCCCACCACCGCGCCCATGCCAAACTTCATCTGCCCGCTGACCTGGTTGTAGATCTCGGTGGCCAGCACGGCAAAGTTGCCGCCAATGACCACGGCGTTGCCAAAGTCGGTGATGGTGATGGTGAACACCACAAACCCCGCGCTCAGCAGGCCGTAGCGGGCCTGCGGCAGCGTGATGTCGCAAAACTGCCGCCACGGCGTGGCGCCCAGCACCTCGGCCGCGTCGTACTGCCGGGCATCGCCCTGGCGCAGCGCGGTGCGCACGATGAGCACGGCCTGCGGCAGCGCATAGAGAACGTCTGCGATCAGCAGGCCCCAAAAGCCATATATCTCGGGCCGCACACCCAGCATCTTGCCAACGATGCCGTTGCGTCCCAGCAGGAAGATCAAGCCCAGCCCCAGCACCAGCGAGGGCGCCAGCATGGGCAGGGCCAGTGCCCCGGCCACAAAGCGGCGGCCCGGCATGCCGGTGCGCTCCAGCCCAAACGCCACCACAAAGGCCAGCACCAGCGTGACGGCCGTGGTCACGGCACCCAGCAGCAGGCTGTTGGCCAGGGCCCGCCAAACGCCGGGGGTGTCGAGCAGCGCGGCGTAATTGCCCCAGCCGATGCCACCCGTGTCCTGCACCAGGCTGCGCCAGGCAATGGCCAGCATGGGCACGCCAAAGAACAGCACCAGCGCGGCAAGCGGCAGCAGCAGGCAGGCGCGCAGCAGCCAGCGCTCGCTGGCATGCATGGGTGGCAGTTGGGGGGAGGCAGTGGTGCTCATGCGTGCACCCAGGCGCAGTCCTGTGCGCCCACCGAGATGTCTACGTTCTGGCCTGCCTCCCAGGTGCTGGCGCTGCTGGATTCGGCCAGCAGGTCCAGGTCGTTCCAGCGCAATTGCACCCGCTGGATGCTGCCCAGGAACGTGGTGCCGGTGACGCGGCCCGTGCCCTGCGCGCTGGCCTGCAGTTGCAGCCGTTCGGGGCGGATGCACAGCAGGGCCGATTCGGGCGCCATGCCTTCGGGCGCATCGCCCAGCGCGGGCTGCAGCAGCCGTGCCTGGGCAGGCGGCAGCAGGTTGCTGTGCCCCATGAAGTTGGCCACAAAGCGGGTGCGCGGCGCCAGGTACAGCTCGCGCGGCGAGCCCGCCTGTGCAATGCGCCCGCCCTGCATGCAGACGATGCGGTCGGCCATGGCCAGGGCTTCTTCCTGGTCGTGCGTGACCATGATGGTGGGAATGCCCAGGCGGCGCTGCACCTCGCGCAGTTCGTGGCGCAGGTCGGCGCGCACGCGGGCGTCCAGCGCCGACAGGGGCTCGTCGAGCAGCAGCAGCGAAGGGTTCACCGCCAGTGCCCGCGCAATGGCCACACGCTGCTGCTGGCCGCCCGACAGCTGCGCCGGGTAGCGCGTGCCATAGTCGGCCAGCTTCACCATGTCCAGCAGCTCGGCCGTGCGCGCCTGCACCACATCGGGCGGTGTGCGGCGGATGGCCAGGCCGTAGCCCACGTTCTGCGCCACCGTCATGTGCGGGAACAGCGAGTACGACTGGAACACGATGCCAAAGCCCCGGTCGCGCGCCGGCAGCGTGGCCAGGTCGCGGCCGCCCAGCGTGATGCGGCCGCCATCGGCAGGCAGCAGCCCAGCGATGATGCGCAGCAGCGTGGTCTTGCCGCAGCCGCTGGGGCCCAGCAGGCACACGAACTCCGAAGCACCCACGGCAAGGTGGATGCGTTCGAGCGCGACCTGGCCGTCAAAGCTCTTGTGCAGGTCGGTGATCTGCAGGGACATGGTGTGTGGTCCTCGGGGAGTGCGGTTCAGTACAGCGGTTCAGGAATGCGGCTCAGCGGCCGATGGTCTTTTGCCAGGTGCCCAGGATCGCGTCGCGTTCCTTGGCGGACTTGGCAAAGTCCACGGGGTAGAGCACCTTGGAGAGGTCGGCGGGCAGGCCTGCTGCCGCAGCGGCCTTGGATTGCGGCACGCCGGGCACGGTGACGATTTCCTTGTACTTGGTGTAGAGCTGCGCCGCGCCGGGCGACAGCGTCCAGTCCAGAAAACGCTTGGCATCGGCCTTGTTCTTGGCGCTGGCCATCAGGCCCGAGGCTTCCAATTCATAGCCTGCACCGTCGGTGGGGATCACCATCTTGACCGGGTAGCCCTCGTCCACCGACTGCATGGCCGCAAACGCCAGCGAGGTACCAATCGCAAACTCACCCGCCCGCGCGGCCTTGCAGGGGCGCGAGCCCGACTTGATGTACTGCGCCACGTTGCCGTCCATGGCCTTGATGAGCTTCCAGCCCTCATCATTGCCACGCGACTGAATCAGCGCGGCAATCTGCAGGTAGCCCGTGCCCGAGGACACCGGGTTGGGCATGACGACCTCGCCCTTGTAGACGGGGTTGGTAAGGTCCTTCCACGACGTGGGCATGGGCAGCTTCTTGGCCTTGAGCACCTCGGTGTTCACGCAGAACGCGGCCATGTAGCCGGTGGTCGTGAACCATTTGCCATCGGCGGCCTTGTCCTTGGCGGCCAGCCTGTCGCTGCCTTTGGGGCTGTAGGGCTCCAGCAGGGCGGTGATGCGTGGGTCCAGCGTGTTGGTCAGCGCCCAGCCCCAGATCACATCGTGCTGCGGGTTGGCGGCTTCGGCCAGGATGCGTGCACCCAGGTCGCCGGTGGACAGGCGCAGCACCTTCACATCCACATCGGGCAAGTCCTTTTTGGCCGCCGCCAGGTATTCCTTGATCTCGTCTTCTTCGAGCGCGGTGTAGGCCGTGACGGTGCCCGCCTGGGCGGTGGTCAGCCCGCAGGCCAAGGCGCCCAGCACGGGCAGCAGGCGCAGGGCGGCAAAGAGGGAGGAGCGAGTGCGCATGAATTTCTCCAGAACGGTGCGTTGCCAAAAAACAGTGCGGGGTCGCCGCAGGCCAGGGAATTTGTTCACCAAAATTGTGCGTTTTATTGCACTTGTGCAAATTATTGTTTTTGCACGAAAATACACAAGCACTAAATATGCCAACCCGTTCATGCCGAGCGGCAGGCCCTTCTTCATTGCCCAACCACTGCCCGGACCTCTTTCCTTGACCATTCCCATGACCACTTTGCCCACCCCCGTTTCCCCCTTCCTGGCCCTGGCGCACGCCCTGGCCGATGCGGCTCGCGTCCACTCGCTGCGGTACTTCCGCACCCCGCTGGATGTGCTGACCAAATCGGACGAGAGCCCGGTCACCATTGCCGACCGCGAGGCCGAGGCCGCGATGCGCGCGGTGTTGCAGGCGCAGGCACCCATGCACGGCATCCTGGGCGAGGAGCATGGCCGCGAGCGGCTGGACGCCGAGTACGTGTGGGTGATCGACCCCATCGACGGCACCAAGAGCTTCATCACCGGATCGCCGCTGTGGGGCACGCTGGTGGCCCTGCTGCACCAGGGCCAGCCCGTGCTGGGGCTCATGGATTTGCCGGTGCTGGGTGAGCGCTGGACGGGGATGGCAGGCCAGCAGGCGCAGTGCAATGGCCAGCCCGTGCGGGCCAGCGGGTGCGAGCAACTGACGCAGGCCCGCATCTACACCACGTCGCCGGACGCCTTTGGTGCGGCCGACTGGCAGTGTTTTGACGCGCTGAGCCGCCAGTGCGCGCTGCGCCGTTTTGGCGGCGACTGCTATGCCTATGCCCAGCTGGCGGGGGGGCATGTGGATCTGGTGGTGGAGGCGGGGCTGCAGCCCTACGACTACCTCTCGCTGGTCTGCCTGGTGGAGGGCGCGGGCGGGCGCATTACCGACTGGCAGGGCCGCGCGCTCACGGTGGCATCGGATGGGCGGGTGGTAGCTGCTGCCACGCCCCAGTTGCATGCCCAGGCGCTGGCCCTGCTGGCTGACCGGGCCAAACGGGACGAACGGGGCGAACTGGCCAAGGCGTAGCCGAATGCGGTGGCGCCTACACTCGGCGCACCATGTTCCGCTGGCTCCTCGTTATCTTCCTGGCCCTGATGCTCATCAGCTGGCTGTCGCCACTGCTGCGTCGCCTGGGCTTTGGGCGCCTGCCGGGGGACTTCCGGTTTCGCTGGCTGGGGCGCGACTGGGATGTGCCGCTCGCGTCCACGCTGCTGCTGAGTTTTGTGGTGAGCCTGCTGACCAAGCTGCTTTAGAGCCTGCTGCCGGCCCTTGAAACGCCACGCGGTGGACGCCATGTGGTTTGTCAGAAAACCCCTGACCTGCCCATGACCGAAGCCCTGCACATCGTCTGCCCCCATTGCCACACCACCAACCGCGTGCAGGCCGCCCAGCTGGGCAGCGCGCCCGACTGCGGCAGCTGCCACCGCGCCCTGTTTGTGGGCGCCCCGCTGGAGCTGGATGCCACCAGCTTCGACAAGCAGCTGGCGCGCAACCACATCCCGGTGCTGGTGGACTTCTGGGCCCCGTGGTGCGGGCCCTGCCGCCAGATGGCGCCCGCCTTTGCGCAGGCTGCCCGTGAGCTGGAACCCCGCGTGCGCCTGGCCAAGCTCAACACCGAAGACCAGCAGGCCATTGCGGCGCGCTATGCCGTCCGCAGCATTCCGACCATGATCCTGTTCCAGCAAGGGAGTGAAGTGGCGCGCATTTCGGGCGCGCTGGGGGCGGCAGACATCGTGCGGTGGGTGCGTACGGCCGGTGGTTGAAGAGACTATCGCTTCAACGGATCAACGGACTCCGAACGCGCGGTCCAGCGACACGTTGCCGGCACCGCGCCCCACCAGATACAGCATCAGCCCCGCCCATGACAGGTGGGTGGGCCAGGCGTCCGGGTAGACAAACAGCTGAATTGTCAGCGTCATGCCCAGCAGCGCCAGGGCCGACAGGCGTGTGAACAGGCCCAGCACCAGCAGCACCGGAAACAGGTGCTCGGCCACGATGGCCATCTGCGCCGCCAGCTCGGGCGGCAGCACGGGCAGTTTGTACTCGTCGCGGAACAGCGTGTAGGCGCTGTCGGAGATGGTGAACCAGCCCTCGACCTTGGTGCGGGCCGACAGCCAGAAGATGCCTGCAATGGCCACGCGGTTGACCAGTGCCAGCAGGCTGTGCGGGGTGAGCCAGGTGGCTGCATCGGCCAGGCGCGCCCACAGCATGCGCGGGCCTGTGGCGGGGGGCGTGTGGACGTGGGTGGCCGGGGTGTTGGGGATGTGCATGGTGGGCTCCTCAGCCGGTGTGGGTGGTGTGTGGGTTGATGGTCGCCAAGGCGCCCGCGTCGAGCAGGCTGGTCATCAGGGCGGCAAAGTCGGTCGCCGGGTCGGCCACCAGGGCGCGGGTGGCGGCAGTCTCCAGCGGCAGGCCTTGGGCGCAGGCGTCCAGAAGCGCCACGCCGGAGCGGGACAGGGGCCGCCATATCACTTCCGCATGGGGCCGGGTGAGCAGTGCGCCGTCGCCGTGCCAGTCCAAGGCACCGGGCAGGGCCAGGCCCTCGCGGTGGTGGTGCCACAGCGCATAGGCGGGAAAGTCTTCACACCAGGCCCAGCGCGCGGCGGGGTGCGGCTGCAGTGATGCGTGGGGCAAGGTGGCAGGGGCCTGCTGTGCCAGCCAGTGGCGGTCCACGGCGGTGGCGTCTGCCGCCAGATGGCATGCGGTCCAGCAGCGGTCCAGGTGCGCCACGGCGCTCAGGTAGGGCAGTTCGGCCGCCGGTGCAAAACCGGCCAGAAAGTCGGCAAACCCCGCGCCATAGTCCACCAGCAGGCCGTCACGCGGCGGCTGCGCGCGGGCAAACACCGCCGCAGCGGCGCGGAACCAGTCTTCGCCCACCAGCTGGCACACCGTGGGGTAATTGGCCTGCAGCGCATCAATGCAGCCCTTGAGCACGGTGTTGCGGTACACGGCAAAACCGGGCTGAGCTTCCAATGCAGACAGCCACGGTGCATCTGCTGCCTGGCCGAGCAACGCGGCAGAGAAGCCGTCCTGAAAGGTGCTCAGCTGCATGCAACCTCCCGGGGCTGTGCATGGGCGAGCGCACGGTGGGCCTGCTCCCGCTCGGCCAGCAGTTCATTGAAGGTAGGCAACTGGTCGTCGCGTTCGATCAGGGTGGGCACGGGGCCGGTGCGCGCCATCACCTGCTCGTACAGCGCCCACACCGCTGGCGCGATGGGCGCATCGTGGCTGTCGATCAGCAGAGCATTGCCATGCACCGGGTCGGCATGGTGGCCTGCCAGGTGGATCTCTGCCACAGCGTGCAGGGGGAAAGCTTCGAGGTAGGCCTGTGCGCTAAATCCCAGGTTGTTGGCGCTGATGTACACGTTGTTCACGTCCAGCAGCAGGGTGCAACCAGTGCGCAGCACCAGCTCGGCCAGAAAATCGGTTTCCGCCCAGTCGTGGCCGTCGATGTGCAGGTAATGCGTGGGGTTCTCGATGGCGATGGGGCGCTGCAGCACATCTTGCGTGCGGGCGATGTTGCCGGCGATGCGGTGCAGTGCCGCGTGCGTGCGCGGAAACGGCAACAGGTCGGGCAGGTACTGCCCGCGCCAGGTGGACCAGGCCAGGTGCTCCGAGACGATCACCGGCTCCACGCGCCTTGCCAGGGCGGCCAGCCGCGCCAGGTGTGTGGCATCGGGCGGCGCATCGGCTGCGAGCGACAGCGACACGCCATGCAGTGCCACGGGGTGGCGCGCGCGGATGGCCTCCAGCCAGGCCAGGCGCGGGCCGCCGTCGGCCAGGTAGTTCTCGGGGTGCACCTCCCACCACAGGCCGGGGGCGGTGCACCGCAGCGCCTCGTCGTAGTGCTGGGGCTTGAGGCCCAGGCCAGCGGTGAGAAGGTGCGGGGCCATGGGTCAGGCCTTGATGGGTGCCAGCGAGCCCATGCCCTTGGGCGTCTTGATGGTGGTGCAGGTGCCTGCAGGCACAAACTTCCAGGCGTTGCCCTGGTAGTCCACCTTGGACGAGCCCGCGCAGGTGGTGCCGGGGCCCGCAGCGCAGTCGTTCTTGCCTGCCATCGACACGCCATAGCATTTCTCCATGGCGGGCTTGGCGCCATCCATGGGGGCGGAGCTGGACTGGGCCATGGCGGCACCAGAAGTGAGGGCAACAAGGGCGAGGGCGCCAAGGCTGAGGGAGCGGGTGGTCATGGTACGGTTCTCCGAAGTTGGGGTAAGGGTTGAATCCGACCGGGGTGCTGCACAGAAGAAGCCCAAAGGCCGCGTTGCACTGCCCGATCTGCGTTGTAATTCGCGCTGCGCAGCGGGCGGGTTACAACGCTGTGCAAAAAAAGATCGCGGCGGTTGTGCAAAGAATTTTTCTGCGCTGCCTGTAACCCGTGGGCCTCTGGAGACGAATACCTTGCAGGGAGACACCATGGAGACTGTGGAAGAGCGCTTGCGGGCCTTGCTGCTGCAGGGGCTGGATGCGGACGCTGCCGCCTACCAGCGCTTTCTGAGGGAGCTGAGCGCCCACTTGCGCGCGTTTTTGCGCCGCCGCCTCGCGCAGCGGCCCGACGAGGTGGAGGACCTGGTGCAGGAGACGCTGCTGGCCGTGCACAACCAGCGCCACACCTATCGGCCCGAGATGCCGGTGACGGCCTGGGCGCACGCGATTGCGCGCTACAAGCTCATCGACTGGTTGCGCTCGCACGCCGCCAAAGAGGCGCGCAACGACCCGCTGGACGATGCGAGCGAGCTGTTTGCCAGCAGCGATAGCGAGGCCGCCGAGGCGCGGCGTGACCTGGGGCAGTTGCTGCAGACCCTGCCGGACAAGCAGCGCCTGCCGATCGAGTACGTGAAGCTGGAAGGGTTGTCGGTGGTCGAGACGGCGCGCCTTACGGGGCTGTCGGAGTCGGCCGTCAAAGTCGGCGTGCACCGGGGGCTCAAGGCCCTGGCCGCCAGGATCAGGGACATGACTTACGCACAAAGGGGTTCAGGCAAGTCGCAGGGGGCCGCCGAACGGCCGTTGTTGCATCCTGATGTGCGCAAGTCCAAGGGGGAATGACATGAAAACCGATGAATTGATCCACCTGCTGGCTGCGGACGAGCGGCCTGTGCAGCGCACCGCCATCGAGCAGCGGTTTGCCGTGGCCACCGCAGTGGGTATTGCGGGTGCCGGGGTGCTGATGCTGGCCCTGTTTGGCCTGCGCCCCGACCTGCTGGCGACCATGGCGCTGCCCATGTTCTGGGGCAAGCTGGTGTTTGCGGCGGCCCTGGCTGCGGCCGGGGTGGCCTTGCTGCGCCGCATGGCCCGCCCGGGCATGCAGGTCGGCCATGCCGCCCTGTGGCTGGCCGTGCCGCCGCTGGTGCTTTGGGCCCTGGCCCTGGTGGCACTGGCGCAGGTGCCTGCGGCAGAGCGTGCCCCGCTCATCCTGGGCAGCACCTGGCGCACCTGCCCGTTCAACATCGCAGCGCTGTCGGTGCCCGCGTTCGTGGCCGGGTTCTGGGCGCTCAAGGGCGCAGCCCCCACCCGCCTGGCCTGGGCGGGCGCCGGTGCGGGCCTGCTGGCCGGGGCGCTGGGCGCCTTGGTCTATGCCTTGCACTGCCCTGAGATGGCTACACCCTTCCTGGCCGTGTGGTACCTGGCGGGCATCGCCATCCCCACCGCGCTGGGCGCCGTGCTGGGGCCGCGCCTGCTGCGCTGGTAAGAGCCGCTTTCAGCGTGCTGTGGTCGGTTCAGAGCGCGGTGGGCGCCTTGAGCCACTGCGCCACGGCCTCCACCCGCGCCTGGTGGATCAGCGCACCCACCTGCGGGCCGCTCTGGCCCTTGGCCGCGGCCTGTGCCGCAATCTCGCGCGTGACCACCGACTGCACGGCGCCCAGCACGGCCAGCAGGCGCGGGCGCTGCGGGTAGGCAGACTCTTCAAACCCCAGCCGCCCGCGTGCGTCGCATTCGCAGGCCAGCAGGATCTCGGCAAATCGCGCGGGCTTGCGGATCGCGTCGCAACGCTCCAGCAGGCGCACCAGCGCGGCGGGGGATAACTCGGTGCTGCGGTGGATGTGGCCATGTTCACGCGCCACCACATCGGCCGTCTCGCGGCAGTCCACCGGCACGCGCAGGCGCTCGGCCACGTCTTTCAGCAACTCGGCGCTGCGGGTTTCGTGGTCGATGTGGCGCGGCAGCACGTCGGCGGGCGTGGTGCCCTTGCCCAGGTCGTGCGCCAGGCAGGCAAACCGCACGGTGAGCGGCGCCGAGAGCCGCGCGGCCATGTCCAGCACCATCATCAGGTGCACGCCGGTGTCCACCTCGGGGTGGTAGTCGGCCCGCTGGGGCACGCCCCACAGGCGCGCCACCTCGGGCAGCAGCACCTGCAGCGCGCCACATTCGCGCAGCACCTCGAGCATGCGCGAGGGTTGTTCCTCCATCAGCCCGCGCGCCAGCTCCTGCCACACGCGCTCGGGCACCAGGTGGTCCACCTCGCCGTGTTCCACCATCTCGCGCATCAGCTGCATGGTTTCGGGCGCCACGCTGAAGTCGGTGAAGCGCGCCGCAAAGCGCGCCACGCGCAGGATGCGCACAGGGTCTTCGCGGAACGCGTCGGTCACATGGCGCAGCACGCGCGCCTCAATGTCCTGGGCACCAGAATAGGGGTCAAAAACGCCCTCTGCGCTCGTCCCGTCTACGCTTTCAGCTATCGCATTGATAGTAAGGTCACGGCGAGAGAGGTCTTCTTCCAGCGTCACATCCGGCGCGCTGTGCACCACAAACCCCCTGTAGCCGCGCCCGCTCTTGCGCTCGGTGCGGGCCAGGGCGTATTCCTCGCGCGTTTCGGGGTGTAAAAAAACGGGGAAATCGCGCCCCACGGGCAGGTAGCCCAGCGCCAGCATCTGCTCGGGCGTGGCGCCCACCACCACCCAGTCGCGGTCATTCACCGGCCGACCCAGCAGCTTGTCGCGGACCGCGCCGCCCACCATGTAGATTTGCATCGGGCTAGTTTAGAACCTGTGCTGCGCCGTATATTCAACCCACCATGTCCCTCTCGTCCGACCTCACCATCGCCCAGCTCAACCCCGACGGCAGCGTGCCCGTGCCCCAGGCACCTGACGCCGCCGCCAACGCGGCCGCCGAGGCCCTGCAGCGCGAAGCGCAGTTCGAGGCCCTGAAGGCCCAGGTGGAAGGCTTGCAGGAGATCCTGGCCAAACCGCTCAACGACATCCTGGCCGAACACGACAAGTTCAAGGAGATGGCGGCCGCGTGGGATTCCTTTGGCGCCATGTGGATGCTGTCGCAGCGCGCCATGCGCCGAGTGGCTATGGACCTCGCGGCCCCGCAGGGCGTGAGCGAAGACGAGGTGGTGGCCCGTGCGCTGGCCTATGCCAACCAGGTGCTCAACACCGAGGACGAAGACCTGGGCGGCACCATCGCCCCCGCCCAGCTGGCCCACATCGCGCGGCACAAGGCGTTTTTGCGCAAGCAGTTCCGTTAAAGGACCGCCTGTGCGCGGCTTCATTCAGGCGAATACCGGCCTGAAGAAGCTCCGCTCATAGCTCACGATGCACCCCGTCTCCTCGGCGTAGCGGAACGCCGCTTGGCACTCCGCGTCCTGCATCGACGCCTCGCGGTAGCGCTCATAGGCCGCGAGGCTCTCGAACGTGAACAGCGCCAGCGCGATGTTGTTGGCCCCTTCGCTAGGTAGGAAGTAGCCGTGGTGCTGGCCGCCGAACTTCTCGACCAGCGGGATCCACAGTTTTCCGTAGTGCTCAAACTCCTTGAGCTTGCTCGTGTTGAGCACGTAGCGCAGGTAGATGGTGACGGCCATGGCGGTGCTCAGTCCTCGGTGTGGCGCAGGCGGTAGGGTTCTTCGAAGGCCAGGAAGTCCTTCTCGCCCAGGGCTTCGGCGATCCAGTCCTGCACGCCGGGCAGGGCGCGCACGCGGTTCACATAGGCGGTGATGTGGGCGGGCACGGGCAGGGCGTAGGTGTGCAGGCGCATGCACACGGGGGCAAAGTAGGCGTCGGCCACGCTGAACTGGCCAAACAGCAGGGGGCCGCCGTGTTCCTGCAGCAAAGCGCTCCACATGTCCACCAGGCGCTGCACATCGGCGCGCACGCCGGGCTTGTCGCGCCAGATCAGCGCGCCAGTGTCGGCCAGGTCGGCCTCGATGTTCATGGGGCAGTTACTGCGCAGGGCGGTGA
Organism: Acidovorax kalamii; assembly: GCF_002245625.1. Lineage (GTDB taxonomy): Bacteria > Pseudomonadota > Gammaproteobacteria > Burkholderiales > Burkholderiaceae_C > Acidovorax > Acidovorax kalamii. Next base: position 213,072 of record NZ_NOIG01000006.1, on the reverse strand, counting down.
AGCCGCTGTGCATTTCGGCGCAGACGCTGCGGGCGCGCGCACGGGCCTTGGCGTCCTGGGGCCAGAGCTGCTTGTCGGCCCAGGTCTCGGCCACATATTCCGCAATCGCCAGGGTGTCCCACACCACCAGGTCGCCATCGACCAGCACCGGCACCTTGCCGGTGGGGCTCACGGGGCCGATGACACGCTTGAACTCCGAGTCGGCCTCGAAGCTGTCGAAGCGCACGCGCACTTCCTCAAACGGGATGCCGGCCTGCTTGAGCAGCACCCAGGGGCGCATGGACCAGGACGAATAGTTCTTGTTGCCGATGTAGAGCTTTGGCATGGTGGACACCTGAAAAAAAGAGGTCAGCCCGCCATGCTAGCGGCTGCGCAGCGCGCCAGCGATGCGAAAAACCGGCTCGAATGATGCGCGGCGAGCATCACAGGCCTTCGTGCCGACCGGCTAGCGCCCGTTGGCAGCCTGCCGCGCGGTCGCCAACGGGCTCCGAGGGATCAGACCGGCCAGACCACGCCGTTGTCGTTCAGGATGGCGTCGAGCGGCAGGTCGAACTCTTCGGGCTCGAAGTCGTCCAGGAAGCCGTGGGTGAACCCCAGCCCCACGGTGAACGGCTTGGGCTGCAGCGTGGCCAGGGTGCGGTCGTAAAAGCCGCCGCCATAGCCCAGGCGGTAGCCTCCAGCCGCGTAGCCCACGCAGGGCACAAACAGCAGCGTGGGCACGATGACTTCGGTGTCCTTGGGCTTGGGGATGCCGTAGGCGTCTTCTTCCATGGGGCAGCCGGGGTACCAGGCGTGGAAGGTGAGCGTCTTGTGCTGCTTGTTGACCACCGGCAGGCCGATGCGGCGCAACTGGGGCTCGTCCAGCAGTTCGCCGTCTTCCTTCCAGCGGTGCAGGGCAGGCAGGGGGTCGAACTCGCCCTTGATGGGCCAATAGGCGCCGATCACGGTGTCGGGCCGGTTCACCAGCCAGATGCGCATCACCTGCTGTAACAGGTCGGACCGCTGTAGGCGGTCGGGCAGATTGAGGCGTTCTTCTATCAATGCGCGCCGAAGGGCTGCTTTGTCCATCACATAATTCCCCCATGCAATTGTTTCGAATTCTGACACCGCTTGTCGCCAGTGCCCTGCTTGCCATGGCGGCCCCCCTTGTCCAGGCGCAAAACAGCAAGGGGGACGACACCCTGCTGGAGATGCAGCAGGCCTTCCGCAAGGGCGACCGCAAGCGGCTGGAGCAACTGCTGCCTTCCGCCCGTGGCCATGCGCTGGAGCCCTGGGCCGCCTACTGGGAACTGCGCGTGCGCCTGGCCGAGGCCCAGCCCGCAGAAATCCAGTCCTTCATGCAGCGCTACGCCGGCAGCTACCAGGAGGACCGCATGCGCAACGACTGGCTGCTGCTGCTGGGCCAGCGGCGCAACTGGGCGCAGTTTGCCGAGCAGCACCCCGCCTACCGCATGTCGGACGACCGTGAAGTGCGCTGCTACGCGCTGCTGATCGACACCCTGAAAGGCTCCGCACCCGCCACCGTGGCCGACGATGTGCGCAGCAACTGGTATGCCATCCGCGATGCCGACGACGGCTGCACCCATGCCGCCAGCGAGCTGTACAGCTACAAGAAGCTCAGCGCGCTCGACATCTGGCGCAAGGCGCGACTGGGCGTGGAGGCCAACCGCCCGCGTGTGGTGCGCAACGCGGTCGAAATCGTCTCGCCCGACGCGCTGCCGCAGCTCAAGGAGGTGCTGGACGCGCCCACCAAGTTCCTGCTCTCACGCGCCACGGCACGCGGCAACGCCCGGCAAGAGCTGGTGCTGCTGGCCCTGATCAAGCTCGCAGGCAGCGACCCGGACGGCGCCGCGCAGCAGCTGGACAACAAATGGGGCGTGCACCTCTCGGCCGAAGAGCGCAACTGGGCCTGGGGCGTGATCGGCAAGGCGGCCGCACAAAAGCTCTCGTCCAACGCGGCGGGCTACTTTGCCAACGTCACCAAGGACACCGACCTGAACGACGACCTGCTGGGCTGGAAGGTGCGCGCGGCCTTGCGCGCCGGGCAGTGGAAAGCCGTGGGCAAGGCTGTCGATGCGATGGGCCCCGACGCCCGCCAGGACAGCACCTGGGTGTACTGGAAGGCGCGCGCACTGTTGTCGGGCCGCGTGACCGACGCCGAGCGCGCAGAAGCGCGCCAGCTGCTCGAAGGCATTGCCAGCACGCGGGGCTTCTACGAAATGCTGGCCATGGAAGAGCTGGGCCAGCGCATCACCACGCCCCCCGCCCCGGCGCCCCTTACCGCTGAAGAAAAAGCGGGTGCCCGCGCCAACCCGGGCCTGAACCGTGCCCTGTACGCCATCCTGCTGGGCCTGCGCAGCGAAGGCGTGCGCGAGTGGAACTACACCACCAACCTGCACCAGAGCGGCGGCATGGGCGACCGCGAACTGCTGGCCGCTGCCGACTTCGCCTGCCAGCGCGAGGTGTGGGACCGCTGCATCAACACCAGCGAGCGCACCAAAAGCGTGGTGGATGCCACGCAGCGCTTTCCCACCCCCTTCCGCAGCGCAGTGGTCGAGCGCGCCAACGGCATTGGGCTGGACCCGGCCTATGTGTATGGCCTGATCCGCCAGGAAAGCCGCTTCATCATGGACGCACGTTCGCATGTGGGCGCCTCGGGCCTCATGCAGGTCATGCCCGCCACCGCGCGCTGGACGGCCAAGAAGATCGGCCTGAACAACTTCACCGCCGACCAGATCAACGACCGCGACACCAACATCACCATCGGCACCGCCTACCTCAAGCTCGCATTGGACGACTTTGCAGGCTCCATGCCCATGGCGGCTGCCGCCTACAACGCGGGCCCTGGCCGCCCGCGCAGCTGGCGCAACGGCCCCGTGCTGGACGCCGCCATCTGGGCTGAAAACGTGCCCTTTGCCGAAACCCGCGACTACGTGAAGAAGGTGCTGGCCAATACCACCAACTACGCCGCCATGCTCACCGGCCAGCCCCAGTCGCTCAAGGGCCGCCTGGGCACCATCGGCCCGCGCGATGCATCGGCGCCCGAGGTGAACAAGGACCTGCCCTGATGCCTCCATCCGCATCTGCCGCAGCACCCGCTGCTGCAGATGGAAGCGGGTGGGCGAGTGTTTGCTATAAATAGAGTAGCTATAAGCGCATGGTGGAAGCGCGCAAAGCACCGATTTGATTCATATTTTTGGAGGGAAAACCATGAACAAGCTGTGTGGGGTGGCCCTGGCCGCCATGGTGTGCTGGGCGCTGGGCACGGCCCAGGCGCAGCCCGTGTACAAGTGGGTGGATGCCGACGGCAAGACCCACTACGGATCACAACCTCCGCCTGCCAAGCAGGACGCCGAGCCCCTCAAGCTGCAAAGCAACAACGGCAGCACCCGGAGCGCATCGCAGTCCGCCAAGCCCGCCCAGCAGTACAACCCCGACGGCACCAAGAAGATCCCCAAAGACGTGGAGGAGTTTGGCCAGGGCATGAAGAAGGCGCTGGAAAAGGTGGACAGCAAACAGGTGCCCCTGAACTGCGCCGCCGCCGTGGACAACATCCACTACCAGGCCGACCAGATGCTGGAGGTGGGCCAGAAAAACGTGCGCGACGGCTACATGGCCCAGGCCGAATACGACAAGGCAGCCCCCAAGATCCGCGAGGCCCGGGGCAAATACAGCGTGTCAGACTGCCAGGCGTCGTCGGGCAACAAGAAATTGTTCTACCAGTGCATGTCGAGCAGCTACAACCATGTGATGGGGTGCGACAAGCAGTTCAAGCATTGATGGGGAGATGCGGGGCTGGGGGCTGGAAACATACACCGGCGCCTGCTTGAGGCCAGGAACGGACATATGCCGAGACGTCTTATCGAAGTGGAGTTGACCATCGAAGGTCGTACAAAGATGCCTGTCCTCACCGGCGGCATCTATCGTCCACACTTGCGTGTCCAAGGTGGTGAATACCTTGGCGTCTCGTTTGTTGATGGTCAACTGGTTAGTCCCGGGTCCACAGCCCGTTCTGTAGCTGCGCTGATTTATGAGCCCGGTGTCGATTATTCTGCGCTGATGGTCGGCACTCATTTCGACGTTCTTGAAGGACAAACGCTCGTCGGTTCTGGCCGAGTCTTGAGAGGACCGTTTGCTGCCTAGGTACTCGCCGCTGTGGGTTCAACGCTGTCCCCCACCCTGACCAAGCCACATCACACGTTGTGCAGCACATCCCCTTGCCGCACCGCCGCCCCCGACCTTACGAGGTCATCCACCAGGCTCAATAGCCACTCCCCCTCGGGCTGATCGCCGAAATGGCGCTGGTGCAGCATGCCGAAATACGGCGTGCCTTGCGCCCAGGCCGTGAGGTCGGTCATGGTGATCTGCTGCCATTCCAGCAGCTTGTATTTCAGCAGCACCTTGGCCGCATACAGCGCATGTTTGCCGGGGTTGCGCACAAAACCATCCAGGCGGCGGCGGGCGCCGTCGATGGCGCGGGGGGCGTCGGCAAACACGGGGCCGTGGCCGGGGATGACGACCTGGGGTGACAGTTTTTCGATCACATCCAGCGTGGCGGCGACTTCGGCAAACGCTTTGTCGCCCTCCAGCTCGGGGAACACCACGCCAAAGCCGTTTTCCCACAGCGCATCGGCGGATATCAGCACCCGGCCCTGGGGCTCGAACAGCACCACCGAGTGGGGGTCGTGCCCAGGCGCGGCATGCACCTGCCAGGGCTTGTCGCCCAGCAGCACGCACGAGTCCGGCATCAGCAAGGTGTCGGCCCGAAACGGCGGGCATTCCTGCCCCGTGGGGGTGTAGCTGAGCGCATAGGCGTCCCACTGGCGCACATGGTCGGCCTGGCCGGGCGGGATGGCGGTGAGCACACCGGGCCAGGCCTTTTGCAGCGCGGCATTGCCGCCGCAGTGGTCGCTGTGCAGGTGGGTGTTGAGCACGCGGTCCAGCGCGCGCCCTTCCAAGGCGCCACGCACCAGGTCCACGGTCTGGTCGGCATGGCTGCAGTAGCCGGTGTCCACGATGGCCGTGTCGTGGTGGCCGATGAAGAGGATGTTGTTGGCAGACAGCCAGCCGCGCTCCAGGACGGTGATTTCGGGGGGGAGCAGGTCGTGGGGGGCGGAACTGGGCATGGGGCAGGCAAACGGTGACAGTCCAGCGTACCGCAGCTGGGCACTGTCAGGCGTTCTCCAAAACCCGCACGCGAACACTCCCCGTCGGGGTGTGGTGTGTCAGAACGTGACGCCCGCCACCAGGATCACATTGGCATACGGCGTGCACTCGCCGGTGCGCACCATCACGCGGGCCTGCTGGGTCAGGCGCTTGAACTCGTCGTGCGAAACCGCCTGCGGTGTGACCGGTAGCTGGCACCAGGCGGGCAACTGGCCCCCGTTGCGTTCCATCGCCTCCGTGGCGATCACGGCTTTCTCGATCTGCATTTCTTCCAGCACCACGCGCAGCACATCGGCCACGGCCGGGATGCCGGGCGTGAGGGCCAGGTCGATGCGGCGCGGGCCGGGGGGGATGGGCAGGCCCACATCGCCAATCACCAGCATGTCGCCATGGCCCAGGGTGGCGATGGCGTGGGAGAGTTCGGCGTGCAGCAGGGCGGTGCGTTTCACAGGGGGCTCCAGGCGGGCGGTTGGGGGCTTTGCGCCACGGCGGCGCGGGTGGGGATGGAAGGCTGGGCGCCCGGTTGGGTGACGCACAGCGCCGATGCGCGGATGCCTTCGCGCACGGCGGCGTCCAGCGGCTCGCCGCGTGCCAGCGCCACGGCCAGTGCCCCCAGGAAGGTGTCGCCTGCGGCCGTGGTGTCCACGGCTTTCACGACCAGGCCGGGGTGGTAGCGGTTGCCCGCCGCATCGGCGGCCACGGCGCCCGCAGCGCCCAGAGTTACTACGACCTGTGCGGGGCCCTTGGCGCGCAGGGCTTGTGCGGCCTGCGCGGCATCGGCGGGGGTGTCCACGTTCTGGCCTGCCAGCGCGGCGGCTTCCACCTCGTTCACCACCAGTGTGTGCACCAGCGGCCACATCGCTTCGGGCAGGGGCTGGATGGGGGAGGGGTTCAGCACCACGGGGCAGCCAGCGGCATGGGCCATCGCGGCGGCGGCCAGCACCTGGGGCAGGGGCGTTTCAAACTGCAGCACCAGACCGCCTGCGCCTTGCAGCGCAGCGCCCAGCGCGGCGGCGTCCAGCACAAAGCGGCCATTGGCGCCGGGCACGACCACGATGCGGTTCTGCCCTGTGGCCTCCACGGTGATGGCGGCGACGCCGGTGGTGGTGTCGGTGTCGGTCTGCACGCCGCTGTGGTCGATGCCGTCGGCATCGAGCCCGGCGCGCAGCGTGTGGCCGTAGCCGTCGTCGCCCACGCGGCCGAACAAGGCCACTTGGGCGCCCTGGCGCGCGCAGGCCACGGCCTGGTTGCCGCCTTTGCCGCCGGGCACCAGGTGCAGGGCGTCGGCCAGCACGGTCTCGCCAGGGCCCGGCGCGTGTTGCACCTGCAGCACTAGGTCCATGTTCAGGCTGCCGACGACGGCGATGCGGGGAGCGTGATTAGTGCTCATGCAGCACCTCCGGGCGCATGGGCCGTGGAGGCGCGCACGCGCAGCTCGGGCTGCAGCATCACCTTGCGCGCGTCCTGGCGCTTGCCGTCGATGCGCTCCAGCAGCATGTCCACGGCCAGCGCGCCGATGCGCTGCTTGGGCTGGGCCACGGTGGTCAGCGGCGGGCTGGTGAAGGCGGTGAGTTCGATGTCGTCAAAACCCACGATGGACAGTGCCTCGGGCACGCGCAGGTCGCGTTCGTGCGCGGCACACAGTGCGCCCATGGCCATGAGGTCGTTACACACGAAGACGGCAGTGGGCTGCTCGGGAGCGCGCAGCACGGCGTGCATGGCTTCGTAGCCGCCCTGGCTGGTGAAGTTGCCGTGCCACAGCAGGCCCTCGCCGGTGCCGCAGCCCGCATCGGCCAGCGCGGTGCGCCAGCCGGCAATGCGCTGCTCGCTGGGGGCAATGCCTTCGGGGCCGCCAATGCAGGCAATGCGCCGGTGGCCCAGCGACAGCAGGTGGCGCGTGGCCAGCAGGCCACCCTGCATGTGGGCGGTTTCCACCAGGTCGCAGGGCTGCTGTCCGGCGATGTCGATTTCGCGGTCCACCAGCACGGTGGGGATGGACAGGCCCGCGAGCTGCGTGGCCAGCGTGGCGTCATGCCCGGTGGAGACCACGATGAGCCCGTCGATGCGCCGCTCGGCCAGCACCTGCAGGTAGGTGCCCTGGCGGTGCGCCTCGTCGTTGGTGTTGCACAGGATGACGTTGTAGCCCGCGCCAAAGCAGCGGTCTTCCACGCTGTGCACGATCTCGGCAAAGTAGGGGTTGGAGCTGTTGGGGATCAGCATACCCAGCGTGCGCGTGTTGTTGCTCTTGAGGCTGCGCGCAATGGCGCTGGGCACATAGCCCAGGGCGCGGATGGCGGCCTCGACCCGCTCGCGCCCCTCGGGGCTCACGCGGCGTGTGCCGTTGACCACGTGCGACACCGTGGTGACCGACACCTCGGCGTGGCGCGCAACGTCCTTGATAGTAGCCATGCAAAAAGAAGAATGAGGTCGTGGGTGGTGGGGCGGCTGGATGCGGGGGCAGTCTCTCAGACCTTGGCGCGGCGCTGGCGCAGCGTGTCCACAATGACGGCCGCCACAATCACAAAACCCGTGATGATGCGCTTGCTGGGCTCGCTGGCGCCCACCTGGGCCAGGCCCGCTTCGAGCACCGCGATGATCAGCACGCCAAAGGCCGTGTTCACCACCGAGCCGCGCCCGCCCATCAGGCTGGTGCCGCCAATCACCACGGCCGCAATCACCTGCAGCTCCATGCCGGTTCCGGCGTTGGGGTCGGCGGCTTCCAGCCGGGCCGACTGCATCAGACCCGCCAGGCCTGCGAGCAGCCCGGTCATGGCAAACACGATGACACGGATGGGGCGCGGGTCCACACCGGCCAGGCGCATGGCTTCTTCATTGGTGCCAATGCCCACCACGCAGCGGCCAAACACCGTGCGCGACAGCACCAGCTGCGCCACCACCACCAGCACCACGGCCAGCAAGAAGGCGAACGAGATGCCGCCAAAGAAGGGTGCCGACAGCCAGGAGATCGCATCGCCCACGTACTGCGTGCGCGAGTCGGTCACCACATACGCACTGCCGCGCACGGCTTCGAGCATGCCCAGTGACACGATGAACGAGGGCAACCGCCACGCCACCGAAATGGTCCCGGTGATGGTGCCGCACACCAGGCCCGTGGCCAGGGCCAGCGCAGCGGCGGCGGGTACCGTCCAGCCCCATTGCAGGATGGCGGCGGCCGAGGTGGCGGCGGCCAGCGCCATCACCGAGCCCACCGACAGGTCGATGCCCGCGATGATGAGCACAAAGGTCATGCCCACCGCCATCACCGCCAGGGCCGGGATTTCGTTGGCGATGGTGATGAAGGTCTCGGCGCTCCAGAAGTATTCGGACAGCGACGAGAACAGCGCCACCATGCCCGCCAGCACGGCCAGCAGGCCCAGGTAGGTGCCCAGCTGGCTGCGCCAGACCGAGGCGGAAGAAGGCGCCGCAGCGGGCGCGGCAGGTGCGGTGGGGACGTTCATGCGGTCACAGGAGAAGGGGTTGAAGGGGTGGTGCTGGTGCGCCCGCCGGGCTCGGAGAACGCGGCCGCCAGCAGCGATTGCTCGGACCACTCGCCGCGCTCGAACACGGCCACCAGGCGGCCTGCGCTCATCACGCCGATGCGGTCGGCCATGGCCATGAGTTCGCGCAGGTCGGACGACACCATGAGCAGCGCGCGGCCTTCTGCGGCCATGCGGTCCAGCTCGCCATACAGCTCGGCGCGCGCGCCCACGTCCACGCCGCGCGTGGGTTCGTCGAGCAGCAGCACGCGGCCTTCGCGGTGCAGCCATCGGGCGAAGACCACCTTTTGCTGATTGCCGCCCGAGAGTTGGCCCACGGGCTGTTCCGGGCCGTGGCAGCGCACGCGCAGGGTGCGGATGAATCCCTGCACCAGGCGGCTTTCGAGCCCGCGCTGCAGCCAGCCGCCGCGCGACACGGCCGACAGGTCGGACAGCGTGGCGTTGATGCGGATGGGTTGCGAGAGGAGCAGGCCCTGGGACTTGCGGTCTTCGGTGACCAGGCCGACTCCGGCGGCGATGGCCTGCAGCGGCGAAGCAAAGCCCCGCTGCCAGGTGCGGGGTGCAGCCGTGGCGGGGTTTGGTGTGTTTGCTATCTTATGTATAGCTGCTTGCGCTTGTCCGTCGGGCGGTAGGGCCTGTTTTTGTTCAAAATCCGGGTGTAATGTGACGCTGCCGCGGTCTGCCCGGTCGGCGCCGAACAGCAGGCGGACCAGCTCGGTGCGGCCCGATCCGACCAGCCCGGCAATGCCAAAGATCTCGCCCGCGCGCAGCTCCAGGCTCACGTCCTGCACGGCGGTGCCCCGGCCCAGGTTGTCAGCGCTCATCACCACGGGGCCGACGGGGCGGCGCGGGCGGTGGTCCAGGTCGCTCACCACGCGGCCCACCATGCGCTGCACCAGGTCGTCTTCGCTCATGCCCGCCATGGGGCGCACATCCACCAGTCGGCCATCGCGCAGCACGGCCACGCGGTCGGCAATGCGGCGCAGCTCTTCGAGCCGGTGTGACACATAGATGATGGCCACGCCGCGTGCGGTGAGGTGGGCGATCTGCTCGAACAGGTAATTGGTCTCGCGCGGCGTGAGCATGGCCGTGGGCTCGTCGAGCACCAGGATGCGTGTGTCGTCCTGCAGGTTGCGCGCAATCTCCACCATCTGCTGCTGGCCAATGCCCAGCTGCGAGACCGGGGTGGCGGGGTCGATGGTGTCGAGCCCGATCTTGGCCAGCTGCGCACGGGCGGCGGCGTGCAGCACATCGCGCTGCAGCCAGCCCAGGCGGTGCGGCAGGCGGCCCATCAGTAAATTCTCGGCCACGGTGAGCGTGGGCACCAGGCCCAGCTCCTGCATCACCATGCGCACGCCGTGGCGCTCGGCATCGCGGCGCGACGTGGGGGCGTAGGCCTGACCCGCCAGCGCCATGCCGCCGCGTGTGGGCTGTTCCAGCCCGCAGAGGATCTTGGACAGCGTGCTCTTGCCCGCGCCGTTCTCCCCGGTCAACGCCAGCACCTCGCCCGCAAACAGCTCCACGTTCACGCCATCGAGCACGGTGGCGGTGTAGTCCTTGCCCACGGCCTGGATGGCGAGCAAGGGCGGGGACTGAGGAGCGGGCGAGCGACTGGGCATGGGGGCTTGAAGTGGGCGGCTGCAGGGCGGGGTTTATCGGTTGAGCGGCGAACAACGCCAGAAGGGCCTTGTTCGCCGCTCTCGGATTTACTTGCTGTCTTTCGTCACCAGCACCACATCCGTCTTCACCGTGGCGGGCAGCTGGTTCTGTGGCGTCTTGGCGGCCAGGGCCTTCTGTGCCAGTTCGATACCAAACACGGCCTGCTTGGCGGCGTACTGGTCGGCGGTGGCCAGCACGCGGCCGTCGGCCAGCATGGGCTTGATGGCGCCGATGTTGTCGTAGCCCACCACCTGCACCTTGCCGGTCTTGCCTGCAGCCTTCACGGCGGCCACGGCGCCCAGGGCCATGCTGTCATTACCGGCCAGCAGGGCCACCAGGTCAGGGTGCTCGCGCATCATGCCGGCGGCCACGGTGTTGCCCTTTTCGATCTCCCAGTTGCCGGACTGCACGCCCACCACGGTGATGTTGGCGGCTTTCATGGCATCCTGGTAGCCCAGGGTGCGCTGCTGCGCATTGAAGGTGGTGGACACGCCTTCGATGATGCCGACCTTGTCGCCCGCCTTCAGCGTCTTGGCCAGGTGGTCGCCCACCAGCTTGGCGCCTGCACGGTTGTCCGGGCCCACAAAGGGCACGGTGATGTTCTTCTCCTTCAGCGCATCGGCATCGAGCTGGTTGTCGATGTTGACCACGATGATGCCCTTGTCGATGGCGGACTTGACCACGGGCACCAGCGCCTTCGAATCCGCTGGGGCCAGCACGATGGCGTTGACCTTCTGCGCCACGGCCTGCTCGATCATCTTGATCTGCGCCGCCGTGTCGGTCTCGTTCTTGATGCCGTTGGCCACCAGCGTGTATTCCTTGGCGTGGGCCTTCTGGTGCGCCTTGGCGCCGTCTTCCATGGTGCGGAAGAACTCGTTGGCCAGCGACTTCATGATGAGCGCGATCTTGGGCTTGTCTTGCGCAAACGCAGGGCTGGCCAGCAGGCTGCCCACAACGGCGAGGGCGGCGGCGGTCTGAACGGAACGGCGGGTGAACTGCATGGGTGTTGTCTCCAGGTTGGAATGTGGACCAAGGCGACCGACAGCGTGAAGGGAAATCCCCGGCAGCGTCCCTCAAAAGGGGCGCCTGCGGATGCCCGGTGCCTTGTCGCGATCGGGATGATAGCGAAAGCAAACGTTTGCGCAAACGTTTGCTAATTGGTAAAAACCCGGGGATGCAGACATCGAAGGACCTGGTGTGCGCGGGCGGCTTGCAGTGTTTGCGCCCAAGAAAAAGGGCGCCGAAGCGCCCTGGGGGAGGTTGCCGGGTGCGGCGTTCGGGCCGCCGCACCCATGAACAAGGTCAGGCCTTGCGCAGTTCCCTGCGCAGAATCTTGCCCACGTTGCTCTTGGGCAGCTCGTCGCGGAACTCGATGTACTTGGGGCGCTTGTAGCCGGTGAGGTTCTGGTGGCAGTAGTTCGCCACTTCGTCCTCCGTCAGGGCCGGGTCGCTCTTGATGATGAACACTTTGATGGCCTCGCCCTGTTTCTCGTCGGGCACGCCAATGGCCGCGCATTCGACCACGCCGGGGCACAGGCTGATGACCTGCTCCAGCTCGTTGGGGAACACGTTGAAGCCGCTCACCAGGATCATGTCCTTCTTGCGGTCGATGATGCGAGTGTAGCCCTGCGGGTCCATGATGCCGATGTCGCCCGTGCGCATGAAGCCGTCGGGCGTGAAGGCCTTGGCGTTTTCTTCAGGCTGGTTGTAGTAGCCCGTCATCACATTGGGGCCGCGGATGCAGATCTCGCCCGACTCGCCCTGGGGCAGGCTGTTGCCCTCGTCGTCCTTGATGGCAATGTCGATGCCCGGCAGCGGCAGGCCGATGTTGCCGCTGAAGGTGGTGCTGATCACCGGGTTGTTGGTGCCGATGGCGCAGGTCTCGCTCATGCCCCAGCCTTCGATCATGGTGCTGCCGGTGACCTTCTGCCATTGCTTGGCCGTGCCCTCGCTGGCTGCCATGCCCCCGGCCTGCGACACGCACAGGTGCGAAAAATCCAGCGTCTTGAACTGAGGGTTTTGCAGCAGCGCGTTGAACAGCGTGTTCACCGCAGGCAGCATGTGGAAGGGGCGCTTCTTGAGTTCGGCCACGAACTTCGGGATGTCGCGCGGGTTGGGGATCAGCGTCATGCTGGAGCCTTGGCGGATGGCCAGCAGGCACAGCGTGAGCGCGAAGATGTGGTACAGCGGCAGTGCGGCAATGCTGTTGGCCTTGCTCAGGTCGCCCACTTTGGACAGAGCGGGCGTGAACCACGCCTCGGCCTGCAGCGTGGCGGCCACGATGTTGCGGTGGGTGAGCACTGCGCCCTTGGACAGGCCCGTGGTGCCACCGGTGTATTGCAGGAAGGCAATCGAATCCAGCGTGGCCTGACTGGGTGCGAGCGACTTGTGTTCGCCCAGCGACAGCGCCTTTTTGAACGTGACGACCTTGCGCCCGTTGGACAGCGGCAGGTCGTACGCGGGCACCATCTTGGCCAGGTGGCGCACGGCAAAGGTGATCCATTTGCCAAACCAGAAGCCCAGCAGGTCCCCCATGGAGGCCATCACCACGTGCTTGACGGCCGTGTGGTCGATCACATCGGCCAGCGTGTGGGCAAAGTTCTCCAGGATCACGATGGCGGTGGCGCCCGAGTCCTTGAGCTGGTGCTCCAGCTCGCGCGCGGTGTACAGCGGGTTCACGTTCACGCAGGTGTAGCCCGCGCGCAGCACGGCGGCCATGGTCACGCCAAACTGCGGAATGTTGGGCAGCATGATGGCAACGCGCGCACCGGGCTCCAGCCCCAGGCTTTGCAGATAGGCGCCCAGCGCAGCGGAGCGGCGTTCCAGCTCGCCATAGGTCATCCACTGGTCCATGCAGACCGAGAACGGGCTGGATGCGTGTTTGCGGAACGACTCTTCCAGCAGGTGGGCCACAGAGCGGTATTGCTCGGGCTTCACGTCGTGTGGGACGCCCGGGGGGTAGCTCTTGAGCCAGATCTTTTCCATGCGCGTGTTTCCTTCCCTTGTGCTCGCCAAATGCCATTGATAGGTGGGCACAGATTGTGGAAGGCGGGCGCGTTGCGGGCTATCGGGCTTGTCCTAGTGTGTGGTTAAGCTGGGTCCCGCAGGTGACAGGGTCGGCATCGAAGAGCAAATCCATCAGCGCCCGCTCACGCTGCTCGATGGTGGCCAGGAACTGCTCCACCCCGCCGCGCTGGCGAGCGAGCTGGCCGAAGGTGTCGAACCCCGCCTCCAGAAACTTTTGCAGTGCGCCCATGCCCGCTGCGTTGGCCGGGCCGCGCATCATGCGCAGCATCATCCGCAGGCCGGGCGTGCGCGTGAGGCGCGCCAGGTCATTGCCCATGGCCAGCACGCGCTGTAACTGCTGCTGGCGCGCGTGGCGCTGGCCTACGGTGCGCCAGGCAGCGGTGTAGCGGGCGGGGTCGTTGGCCGCATCGACGCCTTTATGCGCGAGCCAGGCGCGGCCCATGTCCTGGTCCAGTTCCTCGGTCTGCGCGTGCAGCACGGCCAGGGCCACGGCGGTGGTCACGACCGGCTGGGGGAACATGGTCTGCAGCGTGCCCGCGATGCGGCCAAACTGCTGGTCGCGGTCTGTGTAGTCGGTGTCGCTGTACAGCTCTTCCAGAAAAAAGCGCGCTGCGGGCCCGAACGCGGGCGATGCCATCAGGTCGGCATAGGTGCCGCGAAAGCGCCGCGCCTGAAAGGTCTTGACGCTGCCCACCGCCGCCCCCAGCGCCGGGTCCCCCGTGCGGTGCAGGCGCAGGGCGGTCACGTCGGCAATGGCATCGCGGATGGTCTGGGCGGCATCCATGGGGTGGTGTCCTTTCAGCGTTCTGCGGGGTGCGGTGTCGGGCGGTGGTCAGACCGCACAATGCGGCTGGTCGATTACAACATTTGCCATCACCACCATGATCGCGCGCTGGCAACGAATCCTTCTTCTGTGCATCTTGCTGGCCATGGCCGCCTGGCTGGTGTGGCAATGGCCCCATTCACCGTTGCGTGCTGTGCTGGGGGCACTGGTGCCGCTCAGCATTTACCTGGTGGTGATGGCGGTGGAGTTTGTGCTGATGCACATCACCAACCGTACCGACGCTGCGCCCCGTGCTCGCTTGTCACAGGTGGTGGGTGCCTGGTGGGCCGAGGTGTGGGTGGCGTTGATGGTGTTCTGCTGGCGTCAGCCGTTTCGCCACCAGTCATTGCCCGATTGGCTGCCTGCGCAGCCCACCGAAAAGCGCGGCGTGGTGCTGGTGCATGGCTTCATGTGCAACCGGGGCCTGTGGCTACCGTGGTTTGCGCAGCTGCAGGCGCGGGGGCATGCCTATGTGGCGGTCAATCTGGAGCCGGTGATGGGCTCGATAGACGAGTATGCGGACATCATCGAAGACGCCGTGCGCCAAGTGACGGCGGCCACGGGGCAGGCGCCGGTGTTGTTGTGCCACAGCATGGGGGGCTTGGCGGTGCGGGCGTGGCTGCGGGCGCACCAGGCGGACGGGCGGGTGCACCGGGTGTTGACGCTGGGCACGCCACATGGCGGCACGTGGCTGGGGCGTTTCAGCCGCGCGGTGAATGGGCGGCAGATGAGCCTGGCGGGCGACTGGGTGGTGGCATTGCAGCGGGCGGAGCCTGCGGGGCGGGCCGCGTTGTTTACCTGCTGGTATTCGAACTGCGACAACATTGTGTTTCCTGCGACCACGGCGGCTTTGGCGGGGGCGGAGCACCGGTTGGTGGAAGGGGTTGCGCACGTGCAGATGGCGTTTGACCCTGGGGTGATGGAGGCTTGTCTGGAGGAGATAGGTCGAGTGTGATTCTTTGGTTTTTTGGAGCGCCAGCCGCTTTCTTTTTGTAGCTGTGCTTAGTTTTGATTTCCCGTTTGGGCTGGGTTTGTCGAAGCCTTGGCGTGCTGGTTTGGAAGGCGTGCTTGGGTTGCGGGCGGGAGCCGGGTTGTCGCCCCGGCAGGCGACTCACTTTCTTTTGCTTCGCCAAAAGAAATTAAGCAAAGAAAAGGCGCCCCCCAGTCTGCGGCCCCTGCGCTGCGCTCCGGGGCAAACCTGCGTCGGGGCGGTTGCGGGGTGCGCCGTGGAACTCGCTTTGCGCTGCGCGCGCCGCTCGGACAACCACGGCGAGTCAGTTAACGAGGCATGGGCGCTTCGACGCCCATGCCACCCCGCAACCGCCCCGCCGCAGGCGCAGCCAGCAGGGGGTGGGCAGCCGAACATCCAACAGCCGAACTGCCCCACGGGCCATTGCTTCGCTCGGCCCCGCCTGCGCAGCGCGTGGCGCTTGCGCCCGCGAGAGGGGGCCAAGCGCAGCGATGGCCCGTGTGGATGTCCGATTCGCGGGTTCCCTTCTGGATGCGCCTGGGGCGCGCAGGGCGCGGGGTGGCATGCGCGCCTTCGCGCGCATGCTTCGTGAACTGACTCACCGCAGTTGTCCGAGCGCAGCGCCGCAGGCGCGCAGCGAGTTCTGCGGTGCACCCCGTGACCGAGCACCCCAGGTTGCCCCGTAGCGCAGCGAAGGGGTCGCAGACAGCAGGGTCGCCCTTTCTTTGGTGACTTTCGTTTGGCGAGACGAAAGAAAGTTACTGCGCCGCCGGGCGCACACCTCGGCCTCCGCCCTCAACCCAAGCACGCCATTCAAACCAGTACGCCAAGGCTTCGACAGGCTCAGCCCGAACGGTCACTGTAGTGCTATAAAAATAGTAGCTGTCAGCGCTTTTTAGACAGGCGGAGGCAGCCAATTTCTTTCAAAACATCAAGCCGCCACAGCCTCCCGCTCATCCGCAGCAAACTCCGGCAACCCCCGCAGCCGCTCATAGATCGGCGCAAAGTCCGCCGCCGTCATCTCAAACAACTGCTCAAAACTATCGATCACAAAGTACGTCTGCTGGTACGTATCGATCTTGTAGCGCGTGCGCATGGTGCGCTCCAGTTGTAGCGGAATGCGCTGCGGCTCCGGGCTCTGCACCGAGTACGCCAGTTCGCCCGACGAACTCAGGATGCCCGCGCCATACGCCCGCAACTGCCCCGCCTCGCGGATCAGCCCGAACTCGATCGTGTACCAGTACAAGCGAGAGAGCATCTCGCACGACCCCAGCCCCTGCGCCTTCAGCCCGCCCTGGCCGTAGCGCTGCACATAGTCGGCAAACACCGGGTTGAACAGCAGCGGCACATGCCCGAACAGGTCGTGAAAGATGTCGGGCTCGACGATGTATTCGAACTCCTCGGGCTTGCGGATCCAGTCCGTCACCGGGAACTTGCGGTTGGCCAGCAGGGTGAAAAAGGGCACCTCGGGGATCAGCCCCGGCACGCCCACCAGCTCCCAGCCGGTCGCTTTGTAGAGGCGCTCGTTCACCTCTTCAAAACGCGGGATGCGGTCGCTGGCGCCCATCGAGGGCAGGGCGTCGATGAACGCCTGGCTGGCCAGACCCGGCAGCAGGGCGCGCTGGCGCTCGTACAGACGGCGGTAGGTGTCGTGGTCGGCGTCGGTGTAGCTCGCATAGTCCTGCGGGCAGGTGTAGTCCGCGTTGGCACGCGAATAGTCGCCACGGGGTGGGCGGGTGGATTGGCCATAGACGACAGGGGCTTGTCCCATTTTTTTCTCCTTTGCCGCCATGACCTTGCGCACCGACCGGCGCGCATTTGACCGGCGGCTGTTAATCGATCTTGATCTTTGCGGCCCGGATCAGAAATTCGTACTTGCTGTTTTCCGAGCGCACAAACTGCGCAAACCCGTCGAGCGTCAGCTCTTCGGGCGTGACGCCCATCTTCTTGAACTTCTCCTTGCCAGCGGGCGAGTGCATCGCGGCGCTGAACGCGTTGGCATAGCGGCGCGCGTCCGCATCAGGCAGCGAGGTCGGCGCGAACAGGCCGAACCATGTGGACACATTGAAGCCCTGCACGCTGTCGTTGATGCTGGGCACGTTGGGCAGCGCTTCGTTGCGGCTGAGCGTGGTCACACCCAGCGCCAGCAGCTTGCCCGACTGGATCTGCGGCAGCGCCGAGGCCAGGTTGTCAAACACCATCAGTACCTGGCCGGATTCCAGTGCGGCCAGCGCGGGCTTGGAGCCCTGGAAGGGCGTGTGGCCCATCTTGGTGTTGGTGAGCGACTTGAACATCTCGGCCGAGATGTGGCCGATGCTGCCGTTGCCACCCGAGCCGTACTTGGCCTGGTCCGGGTTCTTCTTGAGGTACTGCACCAGGTCGGGCGTGGTCTTGATGCCCAGCTTGGCTGCTTGCGCCGCACTCACCACCAGCACATTGGGCGTGCGCGCCACGAGGGCGATGGGCTTGAAGTCCTTGAGTGCGTTGTAGGGGAAGTTCTTGTACAGCCAGGGATTGACGGCGTGGGTGGCCACGGCGCCCATCAGCACCTGGTTGCTGGTCTTGGGAGATTTGGCGACCTGATCGGCGCCGGTACTACCACCCGCCCCCGGTTTGTTCTCCACGGTAATGGAGCCCAACTGGGCGGCAGCACCGTCGGCCACGATGCGGGCCGAGGTGTCCAGCGGACCACCAGCGGGGTAGGGAACCACGATGGTGAGCGGGGCAGAGGGGCTTTGGGCCATGGCAAAGGTGGCCACACAGGTCAGGCCAACACTGAACAGGGTGCTACGGAGCGACATCGGGATCCTTTTGAGTTCCGGGGAGCGCGCAGTATAGGCACCTGTTCAGGGTTAACCCTGGATGTCTGATGACTTAGGTGTTCAGCACGCCACGGCGGATCTGGTCGCGCTCCAGCGACTCGAACAGCGCCTTGAAGTTGCCTTCGCCAAAGCCGTCGCGGTAGTCGCCTTCGCGCTGGATGAATTCGAAGAACACCGGGCCTAGCATGGGCGTGGAGAAGATCTGCAGCAGCAGGCGGGGCGTGCCGTCAGCGGTGGATCCATCAAGCAGGATGCCGCGCGACTGCAGCTCGGGCACGGGCTGGCCGTGACCGGGCAAACGGGTGTCCAGCATTTCGTAGTAGACCTCGTTGGGTGCCGTGGCCAGGGGCACGCCGGCCATGCCCAGCTTGTCCACCACGTCCAGCAGGTTGTCGCAGATCAGCGCGATGTGCTGGATGCCTTCGCCATTGAACTGCATCAAAAATTCTTCGATCTGGCCGCCGCCCTGCTTGGCTTCTTCGTTCAGCGGGATGCGGATCATGCCGTCGGGCGCTGTCATGGCCTTGGAGGTCAGGCCCGTGTATTCGCCCTGGATGTCGAAGTAGCGGATCTCACGGAAGTTGAACAGCTTCTCGTAGAAGTTGGCCCAGAAGCCCATGCGGCCCCGGTACACGTTGTGGGTGAGGTGGTCGATGAGGTTCAGGCCATGGCCCACAGGGCGGCGGTCCACACCTTCGATGAATTCGAAGTCGATGTCGTAGATGGACTTGCCGTCTTCAAAGCGGTCGATCAAGTACAGCGGTGCACCGCCAATGCCCTTGATGGCGGGCAGGCGCAGTTCCATGGGGCCGGTGGGGATGTCAATAGGCTGGGCGCCCAGTTCCAGTGCGCGGTTGTAAGCCTTGTGCGCATCCTTCACGCGGAAGGCCAGGCCGCAGGCGGAGGGGCCATGCTCTGCGCCGAAGTAAGCCGCCTGGCTGTGGGGCTCGCGGTTCAGGATGAAGTTGATGCCGTTCTGGCGGTACAGCACCACGTCCTTGGAGCGGTGCTTGGCGACCAGCGTGAAACCCAGCTTTTCAAACACCGCCTCCAGCACGCCGGGCTGGGGCGAGGTGAATTCGACGAACTCGAAGCCCATCAGGCCCATGGGGTTGTCCCAGGCAGCGAGCTGGGCGGTGGTTTCTTGCGGCAAGGCGGCGTTCATGGGGTGTCTCCGGCATTCGTTGATGAATGTCATGGACTGTAGGCGTGGCCTGCCTCATGTTTCTGGCGAAATCAAGAGGCTTTGCCGCTTGATTTGCAGGAATCTTGTGAATGATCAAAATTTCGCGCAATCAGGCGGCGCTTCGGGCAGGGAGGGTCGCCGCGCCGATACGGCGTCTCCAGGTGCCTGCAGAGCGCTAGGAGCCCGAAGCGCCCGCGCTAAGCCGGCGCAGCGCCAGCGCGGCGTCGATGCGTTGTTGCTCCTCGGGCGAGAAAAGCTGCTGGCGCAATTGCTGCAGGCCAGGGCCTTCGCCCTGTTGCGTGCGGGCTTGGCTGTACTGGTCCAGGCGCTGGTTCCAGTGCTGTTCCTCCCGGTCCAGCTGGGCCATGGCCCGGGCGGCTGCCGGGCCGTATTGCGCGCTGCGGGCGGCGTAGCGGGTGCGCTCGTCGGCATTGCTGGTGTTGAACGCGGCCGTCTGCGCGGCGGCAGCCATGTGTTCGGTGGCGGCGCTGCGTTCGGCGCGGCGCTCGGCGGAGAGTTCGTTGTCAGCCGCCTGCAGCGCCTGGGCGCGCTGCTCGGGGCTGAGCTGGGTGTTGCGCTCAATCTCCAGGCGTGCCAGGGTGTAGCGGTCCAGGTCGGCCTCGCGGGCGAACAGGGCGTCGTATTCGGCGTCGTCAAAAAACTGCAGGCGCACCTTGTGGCGTGCCTCCAGTGCGTCGCGCAGTGCGCGTGGGTCGGTCAGGTCCTGCGGCGCGCGCAAGCTGCCCAGGGCCACGCGATAGTCCACATAGCGCTCGGCCAAGGCCAGCGCACGGGTGGCCAGGGTGGCGGGGAAATGTTGGTTCACCAGTGCGGCCAGGCGCTGCTTGAGCACGGCCGGGTCGCTGGCGTCGCCCGCTTCCATCAACAGGGCTTCCAGCGTGTCGCGCAGGCCGTGCACCAGCAGCGGGTCGGCCGAGCCGTCGGTGGCAATCGCACGGCGGCGGGCAAAAAAGCTGTTGTCCGCGCCCTGTGCTGGCGAGGGTTGTACCTGGGCACTGGTGGCGGCGGCGATCGCCCCCACGGGTGGCTGATGTGTATCCCCCGCGCCCAACCCGGCAGGGCCTCCCAGCCACCAGACCACGGCGGCCGTGGTGAAGGCCAGGAGTGCGGCGGCAACCGCCCAGGTGCGCAAGGGTTGGGCCATGGCTTACAGGCCTTGCTGCTTGAGGCGGTTGGCGTGCTGGCGGTACAGCGTCACCGGGTCGGTGGAGAACCAGTCGCGCAGGCCCAGCAACTGGTTCACTTCATCAAGGTGGTTCTGGCGGTAGTCGCCCAGGTGTTTGCCCAGGCGCGACGAGCAGGCTGACACCAGGCCGTCGTTGGCTTCGCCAAAGGTCAGGCTCAGCGTGGTCAGCAATGCGTCGCTGGCGTCGAGCACGTTGGTCAGGGGCAGGGTGCCGGTCCAGGAGTAGTAGCGCACGCCATTCACCAGCTCAGCACCATTGCCGCAGCCGGAGGTGGGCACCCCCTGTGGGAAGCGGCTGTTGAACTTGGCGGAGCCTGCGGTGGTCAGCGAGTCCAGCGCCGCCGTGGGCATCTGGGGCAAGCCCGTGCCGCCCGAGGTCAGGTTGATCAAACCCACCAGCGCCTTGGCCGCCGCATTGGCCACGGCCTCGGACACCGAGCCTGCAGGCGCCACGCCGCGCAGGATATCGGCCACGCGCGAACCCCGGTTCACGCCCCCGATGGATGTGACCGAGGCCACCAACTGCGGCGCCACACCCGCCACATAGCGCGTGGTGGGGCCGCCGTGCGAGTGGCCCACTAGGTTCACTTTGGCCGCGCCGGTGATGGCCAGGATGGTCTTGACCTGGGCCAGCAGCTGCTCGCCCCGCACCTCGGTGCTGTTGGCGGCTGACACCTGGGCCACGTAGACCTTGGCGCCACCCTGGCGCAGTGCGTCGGGAATGCCGTAGAAGTAATCGATGCCCAGCGCCGAGTCAAAGCCAAAAAGCCCGTGCACCAGCACGATGGGATACCGCGTTTGCGTGTAGCCCGTTTGCGCTTGCGCGCCCCCGCCCACCAGCAGCAACCCCGCCGTTGCTGCCAGCACCAGTCGCCGCAACAAGCGGCTGAAAAATCCGGTCATGTGTTTGTCTCCGTTGATGTGATTTCTTATGTTTGCAAAATAGAACGGTCGTTCGTTTTTGCGGTGTTTATTTTTTGGGGAGATGGCTGCTGTCACTATCGGGACATACCCGTGCCTGCAATGTGGTCGGCGGGAAATTGCCTGAGTTCCGTAAAATCCTGCGTCATGAGAGCTTTTGACGCATTGGACAAGCTGGATCGCGCCATCCTGCGCCGTCTGCAAGAAAACGGCCGCGAGACCTACGACGTGATCGGCGAGCAGGTGGGCCTGTCGCCCAGCGCCGTGCTGCGCCGCGTCAAGCGGCTGGAGGACAGCGGCGTGATCGACCGCTATGTGGCCCTGGTGCCGCCCGAAGCGGTGGGGCTGGGGCTCACGGCCTACCTCAACGTGCGCCTCGAAAAACACACCGAAAGCCACAAGCGCAACCCCATGGACCTGTTCCGCGCCAGCGTGCAGACCTGGCCCGAGGTGGTGGAGTGCGCCTCGCTGACCGGCGAGATGGACTACCTGCTGCGCGTGGTCGTGGCCGACATGGCGCACTACAGCCGCTTCATCATGGACACC
This sequence comes from Acidovorax kalamii, assembly GCF_002245625.1. GTDB lineage: Bacteria > Pseudomonadota > Gammaproteobacteria > Burkholderiales > Burkholderiaceae_C > Acidovorax > Acidovorax kalamii. Next base: position 191,248 of record NZ_NOIG01000006.1, on the reverse strand, counting down.
CTGCTCAAGCACCCCAGCGTGCAGGATTGCAAGACCAGCTTTGTGCTCGACCGCGTGAAAGCGACCACGGCCGTGCCGGTGTAGCCCGGCACCTTCGTCCTCGGATGCGCCTGTGCATGTCGCAGGCGTGATTTCTTTGCGTGCCTGTCGGTGCGGCGGCGGTTGCTGCCAGGCGCGCCGCGCTATACGCTCCGGTGGGTGCTAAGGGGGCATGGTGCAGACGGCAGTCCAGCCACCCAGCCGTCGCATGTGCGACCCCTGCGGAGGAGTTTTAGAGCATGATTGCTCTTAAATTGATAGCTTTTGAGGCTTTTTCATCAGGCGCTTGGAGCCGATTCCTTTGCCTTTTGAGTAGTGTCACTATTTTGCTGCGGCGCAGCAATTTGGACTGGAAAAAATGAGGGAAAACCCTTATATTTGGCTGCATGTTCGCAACCAAAGACTGGCTCAAGGCATCCTGGTACGCAGGCCGGGACATGCTGCGCCCGGTAACGGGCGGCTCCTCTGCCTCTGACATTCACATCCACCAGCAGGAGACGCCCGTGATGGTTCCTATCCGCTCCCTGGGCCCCTCCTATCGGGAGCGGATCACCCAGCACCTGCTGCAGCTGGAGCCTGCAGACCGCTACCTGCGTTTTGGCTACGCCGCCAACGACGAGCAGATCCGCCGCTATGCCGAGCAGCTGGATTTCAACCGTGACGAAATCTTCGGCATCTACAACCGCCGCCTCGAACTGATCGCCATGGCCCACTTGGCGTTTTCCGAGCACCCTGAGCACAAGCAGTGCGCCGAGTTCGGCGTGTCGGTGCTCAAGCAGGCCCGGGGCCGTGGTTTTGGCGCCCGCCTGTTCGAGCGTGCCGTGATGCATGCCCGCAATGAAGGCGTGAACATGGTGTTCATCCATGCGCTGTCCGAGAACACGGCCATGCTCAAGATCGCGCGCAACGCGGGTGCCACAGTGCGCCGCGATGGCTCAGAGTCCGAGGCCTACCTGCAGATCCCGCCGGCCAGCCTCGACACGCGCATGGCCGAGATCGTGGAGCAGCAGTTTGCCGAGGTGGACTACCAGCTCAAGAAGCAGGCCAAACAGTTCTGGGACTTTCTGGCCAACGTGCAGGAAGTGCGCAGCGGCGTGCAGCACGCGCGCCACCAGTCGGCCGAGTAAGGCCTGGCTGGGCACGGGGCGGGGCCGGTGCGGGCCCTGTCACCACAATCCGCTATCCTAGGGGCCCGATCCACTACCGCACGTCCTGCACTCCACGACAGTGTCTGATCCGCATCCCGGGCGCCCGCCCGAAAAGGAAGACAAACGCACCTTCCTGCAGAAGGTGGCAGAGTTCATCCACCCTGGCCCCGACTCGACCCAGGAATTGATCGAGACCCTGGCCGAAGCCGAGGACAACCAGGTCATTGGCGCCGAGTCGCGCGTGATGCTGGAGCGTGTGATCCGCATGGCCGACATGACGGCGGGCGACGTGATGGTGGCTGCGCCGCGCATGGATCTGGTCAACATCGACTCGCCGTTCGACGATTTGCTGCATCTGGTCATCAACACCGCGCATTCTCGGTTTCCGGTGTACCAGGGCGAACGCGACAACATCATCGGCATCCTTATGGCCAAGGACCTGCTCAAGCTGCAGCGCGCGCCTGAGCTGAACATCCGCGCCCTGCTGCGCCCGGCGGTGTTTGTGCCCGAGAGCAAGGGCCTGAACGACCTGCTGCGCGAGTTCCGGGGCAACCGCAACCACCTGGCCATCGTGATCGACGAGTTTGGCCGCATGGCCGGGCTGGTCACCATCGAGGATGTGCTGGAGCAGATCGTGGGCGAGATCGAGGACGAGTTCGACATCCCCGAGGACGACGGCGACATCTTCGGCCTGGCCGACCGCACCTACCGCGTGAGCGGCGACACCTCGGTCGAGCGCGTCTGTGAAGCCTTTGATGTACTGATCCAGAGCAGCGATCCCGGCGAAAGTTTTGACACCATTGGTGGCCTGATTGCCCACGAAATGGGCCATGTGCCCAAGCGCGGCGAGCAGCTGCAGCTGGGTGGCCTGCAGTTTGTGGTGCTGCACACCAAGGGCGGCGCCGTGCGCTGGTTCAAGGTGTCCAAGGCCGAAGACGGCAGCGCTGCCGCTTGATGGCGCGGGCTTCCCTGACGATGCGCTGGCCCCTGCAGGCGCTGATGGCGCTGGCCGCCGGGCTGGCGCAGGCGGCCTCCCTGGCCTGGCCGGGCCATGGCCAGCCCTTGTGGTGGCTGCAGCTGCTATCTCTGGCCGTGCTGGCGCGCCTGGTGCGGCCGGGTGCGGGGGCGGTGGTGTCCTGGCAGCGGGGGGCGCTGATTGGCGGCGTGTTTGCCACGGCCTGGCTTTCGGGCACCTTCTGGTGGCTGTTCATTTCCATGCACACCTATGGCGGCCTGCCTGCGCCGCTGGCGGTGGCCGCCGTGTTGGCGCTGGCCGCGTTTCTGGGCAGCTACTACGCCGTTGTTTTAGGCCTTTTTTGCCGCCTTGCGCCCGTCCATCAAGGTGGAGCTGCTCTTTTTTTTGGAGCGCTCTGGCTGCTGGCCGAGCTAGCGCGGGGCATTTGGTGGACGGGCTTTCCCTGGGGGGCGGGGGGCTATGCCCATGTGGACGGGCCGCTGGCGCCGTTGGCACGGTATGTGGGGGTCTATGGCCTGGGCGCCGTGGCGGCAGCGCTGGCCATGGGGGTGGTGCAACTGCGCCTCGCCGACCTGCGCCGGTGGCGCATTTTGGCGCTGCTGCTGGCCCTGGCAGCTGTGCTGGCCGGGGCCACGGCGCAGCGCTTCTGTGCGGTCAACCTGTGCCACACGCCCTCACAACCCCAGCCGCCCGCGCTGAGCCTGGAGCTCCTCCAAGGCAACATCCCGCAGGACGAGAAATTCCAGCCGGGCAGTGGTGTGCCCGTGGCCCTTCAGTGGTACGCCGCCGTGCTGCGCGATGCCAAGGCCGACCTGGTGGTGGCGCCCGAAACCGCGATTCCGCTGCTGCCGCAGCAGCTCATTCCGGGGTACCTCGAGGGCATCCAGCAGCGCTACGCACAAGGCCCGCAGGCCGCGTTGGTGGGGATTCCGCTGGGGGATGAAACGCTGGGCTACACCAACTCGGTGCTTGGCATGGGGCCCGCCACCCAGGCCACGCCCTACCGCTATGACAAGCACCATCTGGTGCCTTTTGGCGAATTCATTCCGCCCTTCTTCAAGTGGTTCACGGCCATGATGGACATCCCGCTGGGCGACTTCAACCGGGGCTCCGTGGGTCAGGCGTCTTTCGTGTGGAAGGGGCAGCGGATTGCGCCCAACATCTGCTACGAGGATCTGTTTGGCGAGGAGTTGGGCGCGCGTTTCATCGACCCGGCCCAGGCGCCCACCGTGTTCGTGAACTTCAGCAACATCGGCTGGTTTGGCAATTCGGTGGCGATTGACCAGCACCTGCACATCAGCCGCATGCGCGCGCTGGAGTTCGAGCGCCCCATGGTGCGTGCCACCAACACAGGCGCCACGGCCATCATCGACCACCGGGGCGTGGTCACGCACCAGCTGGAGCGCCACACCCGGGGCGTGCTCCGGGGCGACGTGCAAGGCCGCGGGCTCAGCGCACAAACCGGCTGGGCGATCACGCCCTATGCATGGTGGGTGGCGCGCTGGGGACTGTGGCCGCTGTGGGCCCTGGGGGGGCTGGCGCTGGTTGCGGCCCTGCTGGCACGGGGTGTGCACAGGGCGCGAGGCGGTTGATTTAGGTCATCCGCCTGTGGAGCCGCCAGAGGGCCGGACAATCCCTTCTTTAGAGGCTCCTCCCTATGCCTTGATAATAGAGCCCCGCAAGCGGGGGCTTGTTTTGCGGACAACGATGATTTGAGGCGGGCGAACCCGCCGTTCTGGAGCACGACTGAAAATGGCAGATTCCTTTTCCTACGAACAACTGATCGCCTCGGGCGAAGGCCGGCTGTTCGGCGCTGACAGCGGGCGTCTGCCGCTGCCACCCATGCTGATGTTTGACCGCATCACGCACATCGACAGTGATGGGGGGGCGCACGGGCTGGGAAAAATCCGCGCTGAACTGGATGTCAAGCCTGACCTGTGGTTTTTTGCCTGCCATTTCCAGGGCGACCCGGTCATGCCCGGCTGCCTGGGGCTCGATGCCATGTGGCAGCTCATCGGTTTTTACCTGACCTGGCTGCAACTGCCCGGCCGGGGCCGCGCCCTGGGCGCGGGTGAGGTCAAGTTCACCGGCGAAGTGGGCCCGGACGTGAAGCTGGTCACCTACGAAATCGACATCAAGCGCGTGATCAAGCGCAAGCTGGTGATGGCCATTGGCGACGCCCGCTTGCTGGCCGATGGCAAGGAAATTTACGTCGCCAACGACCTGCGCGTAGGTTTGTTCAAGCGCGAGGGCGACGACAAGGACGTAGCAGCATGACGACGACCAAGAAGCGTGTAGTCATCACCGGTGCGGGCATCGTCTCGTGCATCGGTAACGACCTGGCCACAGTGGAGGCCTCGCTGCGTGCGGGCACCAGTGGCATCAAGGCCGTGGAAAAGTTCAAGGAACTGGGCCTGCGCAGCCAGGTGGGCGGCGCGCCCGAGATCGACATCGAAGCGCGCATCGACCGCAAGCAGCTGCGCTTCATGGGCGACGCGGCGGCCTATGCACAGATCGCGCTCGAAGACGCGATCCAGCAAGCCGGTCTCACGCCCGAGCAGGTCAGCCACCCGCGCACCGGCCTCATCATGGGCTCGGGCGGTGGCTCGCCTGCCAACCAGATCGAAGCGGCCGACACGCTGCGCGAAAAGGGCATCCGCCGTGTGGGGCCGTACCAGGTCACGCGCTGCATGAGCTCCACGGTTTCTGCCTGCCTGGCGACCAACTTCAAGGTCAAGGGCATCAACTACTCCATCACCTCGGCCTGCTCGACCTCGGCGCACTGCATCGGCGCAGCTGCGCAGCAGATCGCCTGGGGCGTGCAGGACGTGATGTTCGCGGGCGGCGGTGAAGAGCTGAGCTGGGGCATGTCGCTGCTGTTTGACGGCATGGGCGCGATGTCCAGCAAATACAACGAAACGCCCGGGAGAGCCTCGCGCGCCTACGACGCGAACCGTGATGGTTTTGTGATTGCAGGCGGCGGTGGCGCGGTGGTGTTGGAGAGCCTGGAGCATGCCCAGGCACGCGGCGCCACCATCCTGGCCGAGGTGGTGGGCTTTGGTGCCACCAGTGATGGCGAAGACATGGTGGCTCCGTCGGGCGATGGCGCCATTGCGTGCATGCAACAGGCGATGGAAGGCCTGGACGGCTCCATCGACTACATCAACACCCATGGCACTTCCACGCCGGTGGGTGACATGCAGGAAGTGCGCGCCATGAAGGCCCTGTTCGGCGACAAGGTGCCGCCGTTCTCGTCCACCAAATCGCTCACCGGCCACTCGCTGGGTGCGACCGGGGTGCAGGAGGCGATCTACTGCATGATCATGCTGAACCAGGGCTTCATCGCGGGATCGGCCAATGTGGAAACGCCCGATCCGGCCCTGGGCGACATGCCCCTGGTCACGCAGACGCGCGACGCGCAGCTGACCACGGTGCTGTCCAACAGCTTTGGCTTTGGCGGCACCAACGCCAGCCTGGTGCTGCGCCGCTGGATGGGCGCCTGACGCGGTAGGCATTGCCGCTGCGTCCCAACCCGCCCCCGCGTTTGCGGCGGCGGGTTTTTTTGTGGCTGCGGGGGCTACTTGCGCGGCCTGGGCGACAGCGCCTCATGCAGCAGCGCAGGCAGCATGGCCAGCATGCGCGTGGCCTGCAGACCCGGTGGGTGGTTGCCCGCGTGGTAGCTGTACAGCGACATGGGCGGCAGGTCGGGCAGTTCCACTGCCACCATGTGCGCCGGGTCCAGGCGGATGGCGGTGAGGAAGTCCACCACCGTCCAGCCCATGCCCAGCCGCACCAGTTCCAGCGCCAGGCGCGATGTCTGCACCTGGATGCCTGGCCCGCCCGGTGTGCCCAGGCGGTCGGCCGTGTGGTCGATGGATTGCCGCATCGGGTCGTCGCCCACCAGCCGGATGGCGGGCACCTGCGCCAGGCGCGCAGCGGTGCTGGCGGCACGTGGAGCGCGGTCCCACAGGGTGCGGGCCACGGCCAGCGACAGGCGCCCGCTCACCAGCAGCTCGCTATGCACCTGCGGGTGCGGATGCTCGAAGAAACCCAGCCCAAAGTCCACGCTGCGCGTGAGCAGTGCCTGCGTCATCTGGTCCTGGTGGATGGTGCGCACCTCCACCCCCACCTGTGGGTGCTTTTGCGCATGGCGATGCAGCAGCGTGGGCAGAAATTCGTGGGTGATGGACGGGATGGCTGCCAGCCGCACATCGCCCAGCTCGGTGGTCGCCAGGTTGCGCGCCGTGCGCTGCAGCGCATCCAGCTGGCGGTGGATGCTGCCGGATTCCACGGCCAGCACCTGCGCCTCGGGCGTGGGCGTCAGGCCCGCTGGCGTGCGGTTGAACAGCCGGTAGCCCAGCTGCAGCTCCGTGTGGGCCACGGCCTTGCTCACGGCCGAGGGCGTGATGCACAGCAGACGGCCTGCCGCGCTCATGCTGCCGGTCTGCAAAACGGCCTGGAACACTTCGAGCTGGCGCAGGTTCATGGGAATTCCGGGAAGAAGGGGTGTGAATTCAATTCACAGGGTGGCGGCAATTATTCCACTTGGCTGTGTGTGGATTTCTCATAGGATGCCGCACCGTCCGACACCCGCGCACCGGGGCGGACGGCAGCAGGGCGCCGCACTACCCCGCAGCGCCCGGAGAATGACCCGGAGACACAACCATGCGAATTTTTTCTGCTTCTTCTTCCTCGTCCATCACGCGCCGCTGGTTTGCGGGCGTCGTGCTCTCGGCCCTGTCCACGGTCGCCCTGGCCCAGGCGGCCAAGCCCCATGTGGTCGTGCTCGCCACGGGCGGCACCATTGCCGGTGCGGGCGCTTCGGCTGCCAACAGCGCGACCTATGCCGCCGCCAAGGTGCCGGTCGATAAGCTGCTGGCGGGCCTGCCCGAGCTGGCCAATGTAGCCAAGGTGTCTGGTGAGCAGGTGTTCCAGATTGCCTCCGAGAGCTTCACCAACGAGCACCTGCTGCGCCTGGGCCAGCGTGTCTCCGCCCTGTCCAAGCAGGCTGACGTGGACGGCATCGTCATCACCCACGGCACCGACACGCTGGAAGAAACCGCGTACTTCCTGAACCTCACCGTGCGCACCGCCAAGCCCATCGTGGTGGTGGGCTCCATGCGCCCCGGCACAGCCCTGTCGGCCGACGGCGCACTGAACCTGTACGACGCCGTGACCGTGGCCGCCAGCAAGGACGCTGCCGGCAAGGGCGTGCTGGTCACGATGAACGACGAGATCCAGAGCGGTCGCGACGTGAGCAAGACCATCAACATCAAGACCGAGGCCTTCAAGAGCCAGTGGGGCCCGCTGGGCATGGTGGTGGAAGGCAAGAACTACTGGTTCCGCGCGCCGGTCAAGCGCCACACTACGCAATCCGAGTTCAACATCGACGACATCAAGGCGCTGCCTGCTGTGGACATCGTGTACGGCTACGGCAACATGAACACCACCGGCATCGAGGCCTACGGCAAGGCGGGCGTGAAGGCGCTGATCCATGCTGGCACCGGCAACGGCTCGGTGGCTGCTCAGGCGGTGGAATCGCTCAAGGCCCTGCGCGCCTCGGGCGTGCAGATCATCCGCTCGGCCCGCGTGCCCGATGGTTTTGTGCTGCGCAATGCCGAGCAGCCTGACGACAAATACGACTGGGTGGTGGCGCATGACCTGCGTCCGCAAAAGGCCCGCATCCTTGCCATGGTGGCTTTGACCAAGACCCAGGACAGCAAGGAACTCCAGCGCATTTTCTGGGAATACTGATCTCCCGAACTGCGCACCAACCGCTCGCCAGAGCGCACTGCACGCGATACCGGTTGCCGAGGCCGGGGCTCCACAAGGGCCCCGGCCTTTGTTCTTGGCGGGGCGCCGTAAAATCACTGGTTTCGCCCTGGCACAACGCCGTTTCTTCTTGAGAGACAGCGGGCCCGGGCACCGGCTTGATCCCGTTGTTGTTTCACCTTCCTCATTGCCCGGCCCTGGCCCTGCCAGTGCCCCGAACCTCATGTTGACCTTCCAGCAAATCATCCTGAAGCTGCAGTCCTACTGGGACGCGCAGGGTTGCGCACTCTTGCAGCCCTATGACATGGAAGTGGGCGCAGGCACCTCGCACACCGCCACCTTCCTGCGCGCCATCGGCCCCGAGCCCTGGAAGGCCGCCTACGTGCAGCCCAGCCGCCGCCCCAAGGACGGCCGCTATGGCGAGAACCCCAACCGCCTGCAGCACTACTACCAGTACCAGGTGGTGCTCAAGCCCGCTCCGGCCAACATCCTGGAGCTGTACCTGGGCTCGCTGGAAGCCCTGGGCTTTGATCTGAAAAAGAACGACATCCGCTTTGTCGAAGACGACTGGGAGAACCCCACGCTCGGCGCCTGGGGCCTGGGCTGGGAAGTGTGGCTCAACGGCATGGAAGTGACGCAGTTCACCTACTTCCAGCAAGTGGGCGGCATCGACTGCAAGCCCGCTACGGGCGAGATCACCTACGGCCTGGAGCGCCTGGCCATGTACCTGCAGGGCGTGGACAACGTCTACAACCTGAAGTGGACCGACACCCTGAGCTACGGTGACGTGTACAAGCAAAACGAGGTGGAGCAGTCCACCTACAACTTCGAGCACAGCGACGCCGACTTCCTGTTTACCGCCTTCAACGCACACGAAAAGCAGGCCAAGTACCTCATGGAACAACAGCTGGCGCTGCCTGCGTATGAGCAAGTGCTCAAGGCCGCACACAGCTTCAACCTGCTGGATGCGCGCGGTGCCATCAGCGTGACGGAACGCGCTGCCTATATCGGCCGCATCCGCAACCTGGCCCGCAGCGTGGCACAGAGCTACTACGAGAGCCGCGAACGCCTGGGCTTCCCCATGGCGCCGCGCGAGTGGGTGGAACAGATGGCGAAGAAGGCTGCGTGAGAGAAATGACGATGACAACCCAAAACCTCCTCGTTGAACTGTTTGTCGAAGAGCTGCCTCCCAAGGCGCTGCAGAAGCTGGGCGATGCCTTTGCCACCGTGCTGGGCGACCAGCTCAAGGCCCAGGGCCTGGCCACAGCCGCTTCGGTGGTCACCCCTTTTGCATCGCCCCGCCGCCTGGCTGCGCATGTGACGGCCGTGGCCGACAAGGCCGCCGACAAGGCCGTGCAGCAAAAGCTGATGCCCGTGACCGTGGGCTTGGACAAGGACGGCAACGCCACGCCCGCGCTACTGAAAAAGCTGCAGGCGCTGGGTGCGGACGTGTCCGACCCCGCAGCCGCAGTGGCCGCGCTCAAGCGCGCGCAGGACGGCAAGGCCGAAGCCCTGTTCTACGACAGCGTGGTACCCGGTGCCACATTGGCGGCGGGCCTGCAAAAGGCGCTGGATGAAGCCATTGCCAAGCTGCCCATCCCCAAGGTCATGAGCTACCAGCTCGAAACGGACTGCGAGCTGCCCGGCTGGACCAGCGTGAACTTTGTGCGCCCAGCGCACGGCCTGGTGGCACTGCATGGCAGCACCGTGGTGCCCGTCAAGGCGCTGGGTCTCACGGCGGGCAACAGCACCACCGGCCACCGTTTTGAAGCCGCCGTGTCGCCCGTGGTGCTGGCCGATGCCGACAGCTACGCCGCCACGCTGAAGAAGGACGGTGCCGTGATCGCCAGCTTTGCCGAGCGCAAGGCCGAGATCGCCCGCCAGCTCGCTGCTGCTGCCGCCAAGGTGGGCAATGGCGCCCGCCCCATCGAAGACGATGCCCTGCTGGACGAAGTGACCGCGCTGGTCGAGCGCCCCAACGTGGTCATCTGCCAGTTTGAAGAGCAGTTCCTGGGCGTGCCGCAAGAGTGTCTCATCCTCACGATGAAGGCCAACCAGAAGTACTTCCCGCTGCTGGACGCCGCAGGCAAGCTGACCAACAAGTTCCTCGTGGTCAGCAACATCAGCCCCGAAGACACCAGCTTTGTCACCGGCGGCAACGAGCGCGTGGTGCGCCCGCGCCTTGCCGATGCCAAGTTCTTCTTTGATCAAGACCGCAAGAAGACCCTGGCGTCGCGCGTCGATGGTCTGGGCAAGGTCGTGTACCACAACAAGCTGGGCACGCAGGGCGAGCGCGTGGAGCGCGTGCGCGCCATTGCCAAGGCCATCGCCACGCAACTGGGCGACGCCGCCCTGGTGGCCGATGCCGATCTGGCCGCGCAACTGGCCAAGACCGATCTCGTGACCGACATGGTGGGCGAGTTTCCTGAGCTGCAGGGCATCATGGGCGGCTACTACGCCCTGAACGACGGCCTGGGCGAGACCGTGGCGCACGCGATCGAAGACCACTACAAGCCGCGCTTTGCGGGCGACGCGCTGCCGCGCAACACCGCTGGCGTCGTGGTGGCCCTGGCCGACAAGCTGGAAACCCTTGTCGGCATGTTCGGCATTGGCAACCTGCCCACCGGCGACCGCGACCCATTCGCGCTGCGCCGCCATGCGCTGGGCGTGATCCGCATGCTGGTCGAGAAAGACCTGCCGCTGGATCTGACGGCACTGCTGGCCGGTGCCGTGCCCGCCTTTGGCGACAAGATCACCGACGCCTCGGCAGCCCTGGCTGAATTCATCTATGACCGCCTCGCTGGCAGTCTGCGCGAGCAAGGCTACAGCGCGCAAGAAGTGGACGCCGTGCTGGCCCTGCGCCCGCAGCGCCTGGCCCTGGTCGAGAAGCAGCTGGCGGCTGTGCGCGCCTTTGCGTCGCTGCCCGAAGCGCCTGCACTGGCCGCAGCCAACAAACGCGTCGGCAATATCCTGAAAAAAGCCGAGGTCGAAGGCCCCGTGGACGCCCACGTCAACCCCGAGCTGCTGCAGGAAAAGGCCGAGCAGGACCTGTTCGCCGCCCTGCAGCGCTTTGTGCCCGAGGCCAATGCGCAGTTCGACGCGGGCGACTACACCGCCAGCCTGCAGACACTGGCCGTGCTGCGCGCGCCGGTGGATGCGTTCTTTGACGATGTAATGGTCAACGCCGAGCAACTGGACGTGCGCATGAACCGCCTGGGCCTGCTCAAGATGTTGCACAACGCGATGAACCGCGTGGCCGACCTGTCCCGCTTGGCGGTGTGACCCCGGGGCTGATAGGCTGGCGGTCTGTTTCCACAAGGTACCCCCTCCTATGAAACTCGTCATCCTGGACCGCGACGGCACCCTCAACCCGCTGGGGGAGGACTTCATCACCTCGGCCGACGAGTGGACCGCCGTGCCCGGCGCGCTCGAAGCGATTGCGCGGCTCAACCACGCGGGCTGGCATGTGGTGGTGGCCACGAATCAGCCGGGGCTGGGGCGCGGGCTGTTTGATGTGGTGGCGCTCAATGCCATCCACGCCAAAATGCACCGCCAGGTGGCGGCCGTGGGTGGGCGCATCGACGCTGTTTTTTACTGTCCCCATGCGGCCGACGAGGAATGCGCCTGCCGCAAACCCGCTCCCGGCCTGCTGGAGCAGATCAGCGACCGCTACGGGGTGGAGCGCCACGACGTGCAGGTAGTGGGCAGCTGCGCCGCGCACCTGCAGGCCGGGGCTGCGCTGGGTGCGCAGTTGCACCTGGTATGCACGGGGCAGTCGGCGCAGGTGCACCCGATGGGGCCGCTGCCTGCAGGGCTGCCACCGGGCCTGCGCGTGCATGCCAGCCTGGGCGATTTTGTGGACCAGCTGTTGCCTGCAGTGCCCGCCACGGCGCCACCGCTGGCGGCAATGCCCTTGCCTGCGGTGGGTGGGCTGGTCTCCTGATACTATCAATTCAATAGCTGTAATCGCTTGATTGACAGGCGGTAGCGGCCTAAAACCCATCAAAAAATGGCCTTTCTCCGTTCTGTCATTCACCTTCTCTGGATGGGCATCACCGTGGTGCCTTACGCCCTGACCATCATGCTGGGCACATTGCTGGGGGTGCGCGGCCTGCCGCTGTACCGCATCGCGCGGGCCTGGCTTTCGCTGTGCATCAGCGGTGCGCGGACCATCCTGGGCATCCGGGTGGAGATCTCCGGCATGGAGCATCTGCCGCAGGGCGACAACGCAGGTGCGGTGCTGCTGGTCAAGCACCAGTCCACGTTCGAGACGTTTCTGATGCCCACGATCATGCCGCACCCCCTGGCCTACGTGTTCAAGAAGGAGCTGCTTTACGTGCCCTTCTTCGGCTGGGCCATCGGGCGCTTGGACATGATCCACATCGACCGCAGCCAGCGCACCCAGGCCTTCAACAAGGTGGTGCAGCAGGGCAAGGACCTGCTGGCCAAGGGCATCTGGATCATCATGTTCCCCGAAGGCACGCGCATCGCGCGCGGGCAAAAGGGCCAGTACAAGACCGGCGGTACGCGCCTGGCCATCGACACGGGTGCGCCCGTGATTCCGATTGCCGTGACCTCGGCCAAGGTGTGGCCGCGCAAGGCCTTCATCAAGCGCCCCGGCGTGGTGGACGTGTCGATCGGCCAACCCATCTCCAGCGTGGGGCGCGAGCCCGATGAGCTGATGCGCGAGGTCGAAGCCTGGATCGAGGCCGAGATGCGCCGCCTGGACCCCGGGGCCTACCCGCAAGCCCCCGCTGCCCCTGCGGCCGACACAACCACCCAAAGCGGGAAATAAGCCCATCGTGATGCAGCGGCTTGTGCAACTGGCGCTGGACTTGTTTGACCCGCCGGCCGCTGCGGCACCTGCACCCGTGGCACCGGCGGCCGGGGTGCCCGATACCAAACAAAAAATGCCCTCTGCGCCCGATGGGCAAGCGTTGGTGCCTCCTAAAACGATAGTAAGCCGCCCTGCAGCGCCCGCCGTGCCGCTGCCCTCTCTGCTGTCCCCCGCCGAGTTTCGCCATCCCCAGGCCAACCGCGAGGTGCTGCTGGGCCATGCCGTGGTGGCCTACGCGCTGCAGCGCGCGCGGCGCCGCAGCATCGGCTTCTCGGTGGGGCCCGACGGCCTGTCGGTGCGGGCACCGAGCTGGGTCACGCTGGGCGCGGTGGATTCTGCGCTGCGCGAAAAATCCGACTGGATCCTGCGCAAGCTGGGCGAGGCGCGCGAGCGCCAGCAGCGCATGGAGGGCGGCCGCATCGTGTGGGCGCATGGTGCCGTGCTGCCCTACCTGGGCGAGCCTTTGACGGTGGTGCTGGACCCGAGCCACGGCTTTGCGGGCAAGGGCGGGGCGCTGGTCACTGCAACGGATCAGCCCAGCCTGCACATCGGCCTGCCCCACAGCGCCAGCCCCGCGCAGATCCGTGACGCCGTGCAGGCCTGGCTCATGCGTGACGCGCGCCGCCACTTCACAGAGCGACTGGACCACTTTGCGCCGCTCTTGGGCGTGCGCTGGGCCAGCCTGCGCCTGTCCAGCGCCAACACCCGCTGGGGCAGCGCCAAGGCCGACGGCTCCATCCGCCTGAACTGGCGCCTGCTGCACTACCGCCCGGCCATCATCGACTACGTGGTGGCGCACGAACTGGCCCACCTGCGCGTGATGGACCACAGCCCCCGCTTCTGGGACACCGTGGCCACCGTGGTGCCCGACTACGCGCAGCTACGCAGCCATCTCCGTGACGAACCCGCCCCTTTGTGGGACTGAAAGAAGGACCTTGACGATGACCGAAGCCAAGATTTCTCCCGCCGACGGCTACGCCGGTGACGTGACGCCCCAACAGGCCTGGCAATGGGTGCAGGCCGGGCAGGCCGTGCTGGTGGACGTGCGCAGCGACGCCGAACGCGAGTGGGTCGGCTACGTGCCTGGCGCCGCCGCCGTGGCCTGGAAACAATGGCCGGGCATGGCGATGAACGCCGACTTTGATGCCCAGATGCGCGCCGCCGTACCCGAGGGCGCGCGGGCCGTGCTGCTGTGCCGCAGCGGCGTGCGCTCCATTGCCGCCGCGCGCCGTGCCACCGAGCTGGGCATCACGGCCTACAACATTCTTGAGGGGTTTGAGGGCGATGCGGATGCGCAAAGCCAGCGCGGCAAGAAGGGCGGCTGGCGCTTTCATGGCCTGCCGTGGAAGCAGGGTTGATGCTCCTAAAAAAATAGCTGCTAGCGCCTGTTTATCAAGCGGTAGCAGCTACTTTTCCTGAATTCGCGGGAGCCGCGCGCTGCGCGCGGACTCGGGCGTCAAATACCCCCCCGCTCCCGCCGGTGCACCCGTGGAACCGGCTTTGCCGGGCCACCGGGTGTGTCCCCCTGGGGGGAAGGCGCCGCAGGCGACTCAGGGGGGTTACTTCAGTGCAGGGATGCGCAGCTTCTGGCCGGGGTAGATCTTGTCGGGGTGGCTCAGCATGGGCTTGTTGGCCTCGAAGATCACGGGGTACTTGTTGGCATCGCCATAGAACTTCTTGGCGATCGCGCTGAGCGTGTCGCCGCGCACCACGTCGTGGTACTGGGCTTCGGGCTCGGGGTTGGTGACCTCCATCAGGTTCTCGACGCTGGTCACACCGGCCACGTTGCCGCAGCACAGGGTGATCTTTTCCTTGGCGGCTTGCGTGGGGGCTGCGCCTTTGACTGTGACCTTGCCTTCGGGGCCCTGGAAGGCCACCTGCACGTTGCTGGCGCCCAGGTTCTGGGCGGCGATGTAGGTCTCGATGGCCTTGCCGGCCTTGGTGTTGAGCTCATCCTGCGTGGGGGCGGCGGCGGTGGCAGCCTGCGCGTCCTTGCCGCCAAACAGCTTTTCACCGGCTTCCTTGATGAAACTGAAAAGACCCATGTCGTACCTCCTGAGGTTGCAGAAAGAAAAAGGAACGACCACTGTAGCGGCAATGCGAGGCCACCCCGTGTCAGACAGCGGCGCGAAACGATTTTTCACAATCCCGCCAGGGCGGCTGGAGGGCTGTCGCAGCGGGATCAGCCCGGATGCCAAAACTCGGGATAATCCGCCGCATGACTTTTCTGGCCATCGACGTCGGTAACACCCGTCTCAAATGGGCGTTGTACGACGCTCCCCGCCCCGGGGCTGCGCTGATGGCGCATGGCGCCGAGTTCCTCGACCACATTGACCGCCTGGCCGAAGGCAGCTGGGCCCCGCTGATCCACCCGGAGCACATGCTGGGTTGTGTGGTGGCGGGCGATGCCGTCAAACGCCGGGTGCAGGAGCAAATGGAACTGTGGGACGTGGCACCCTCCTGGGTCGTGTCATCCGCGCAGGAGGCGGGTCTCACCAACGGCTACGACCACCCCTCGCGCCTGGGCTCGGACCGCTGGGTGGCCATGATCGGCGCGCGCCACCATGTGCTGGCCCGAGGCCCTGCGCGGCCGCTGATTGTGGTGATGGTGGGCACGGCCGTCACGGTCGAGTGCATCGACGCTGAAGGCCGTTTCATGGGGGGCCTCATCCTGCCCGGCCACGGCATCATGCTGCGGGCGCTGGAGACCGGTACCGCCGGTCTGCATGTGCCCACGGGCGAAGTGCGCCTGTTCCCGACCAACACCAGCGACGCGTTGACCAGCGGTGGCACCTATGCCATTGCCGGAGCGGTGGAGCGCATGTACCAGCACCTGCTGCAGCACTGCGGCCAGGAGCCCGCCTGCATCATGACGGGCGGGGCGGGCTGGAAGATGGCGCCCAGCATGACCCGGCCTTTCGAGCTGGTGGACAACCTGATTTTTGACGGCTTGCTGGAGATTGCCGCGCGGCGGTTTGGGGGCTGAGGGCCTTGCAACGCAGTCGCTGCATCAGTGCGAAGCGGTTTTCTATGCCCATCGACCTGCAAAACTGGCGCTGCCCACGCCTGGGACACCGAGCAAGGGCCGCCCCGCAGCGAGGGTGTCGTCCCCCTTCCCGAATGGCGTAGCCAGTCGAGAGAAGGGGGAAGGCGCGAAGCGCCTCAGGGGGATGCCCCCTTACTCTTCCTCTAGTTCACTCCGTGCCATTTCCACATCCAGCCGCTCCATGGCGTCCATGGGCTCTGCTGCGGCGGCCTTTTCGTAGAGCGCGGTGGCTTCCTTCATCTTCTTGTCGCCTTCCAGCATCACGAGGGCGTTGGCGTACTCGATCATGGCGATGGCCGAGCCCGGGTTGAGCTTGAGGGCTTCCTGGAACAGCTTGAGGCCCGCGTCCTTCTTGGCGCCATAAGTCATACCGCCAATCAGCGAGCCCACCTTGTCGATCACCTCGGCATGGAAGGCGCCCAGTGCGATGCGCGCGTCGGCATGTTTGGGTGACAGGGCGATGGCTTTCTCCAGCGATTCCTTCACCTTGCCGCCCAGGCCCTGCGCCAGCGCCTTGGCGACGCTGATGCCCTGGCTGTAGCGGCCCAGCGCGTAGGCATGCCAGTACCAGGCGTTGGCGTTGCTGGGGTCTTCGCCCGCCTGGGCCTCGGCACGCTCGGCCACCTGGGTGAACAGGTCCAGGCGCGTTTTCTCTTTGGGTTCCAGGTAGTTGGCGTAGATGGACGTGGCCTTGTTGGCCACGGTGATGCCTGCGCCACCGGCGGCCAGGCCTGCAGCGGCGGCCTTTTCAAAGTCGCCGTTGTGGAACAGTGCCCAGGCTTCCAGCACGGCGGTGTCCTTGGGGCAGGGTTCGGCGTCCCCGCCATGCAGCCGGGCCCAGTGCTTTTTGACGCTCGCGGCGTCAAAGCGGTAGTCGCCCGCGTGGGGGAAGGGGGTCCATTTGGCCATGGTGTGTCTCCGGAAGTTCTTGTTGGTGGATGTCTGTGGCGGGTGGGCGGTATCAGCCGGGCGCTGCTGCATAAGCGCCGACCAGCTGCAGCAGGTGGGCCCGCTGGCCGCTTTCGAGGTAGGGCATGAGCAGATTCAGCACATGGTGGGCACCACGCAGCAATGCGGCCTGGGCGCTTTCGGGCTCCAGTGCGCGGCGCGGGTCGCGCACGTATTCAAAGCTGAGCCAGTAGGTCAGCACCACCACCATGCTGGTGGCGGTGGCCTCCAGCTCGCGCGAGTCGATGTGCAGGGATTCCGCGCGGCCCATGCCATCGAGCATGGCGCGCACGGCCCGGGTCTTGTTCTTGAGGATGGCCTGGAAGTGGGTCTCCAGGCGCCGGTTTTTGGACAGCAGGTCGTTGAGGTCGCGGTACAGGAAGCGGTACTGCCAGATCAGCTCAAACAGCGTGTGCATGAAGAACCAGGCGTCTTCCACATTGCGCACGCCGTCGGCGGCGGCCAGCAACTCGGTGAGCGAGCGCTCATAGCGATCAAACAGCGCGTTGATCAGCTCGTCCTTGGCGGGATAGTGGTAGTACAGGTTGCCGGGGCTGATGCGCAGCTCGGCCGAAATCAGGGTGGTGGAGACGTTGGGTTCGCCGAACCGGTTAAACAGGTCCAGCGTGACTTCCAGAATGCGTTCTGCGGTGCGGCGTGGCGCTTTCTTCACCATGTGTGCAGGCCCTTCGCGTCGTTGTGCTTCGTTGTTTCGGTGTCTCTCTGATGCCTACTCTAACCCACGCAGTCATGCTGCAGTGCGGCATGCCGTCTTGCGGCAAACCCTTGCTGCAGTTGCTTGTAACGCACTTCATGGGTTTCACCAAAAAAAGAAAAGCGGCCAGCGCGCTGTTGCACGTGGGCCGCTTTCAGCGGGCGGGCTGCTGCCCGCCTGCGCCAGTGGGTGGTGAGCGATCAGCTGGCCGATGGAGTGCTGGCGCCGGTGTCGGCTGCGGCACGGGCTGCGGGCTTCTTGGCTGCAGCTTTCTTGGCGGGTGCCTTGGCTGCGGGCTTGGCGGCTGCCTTGGCAGGAGCGGCCTTCTTGGCTGCGGCTTTCTTGGCAGGGGCCTTGGCGGCTGGCTTGGCTGCAGCCTTGGCGGGAGCTGCCTTGCTGCCCTTGGCCAGGGCGTCCACACGGGCGCTCAGGGCTTCCAGGTCGCGGGCCGAGGGCACGCCCAGCTTGGCCAGGGCCTTGGCCACGCGGTCTTCAAAGATGTTTTCGAGCTTGTCCCATTGGCCCTGGGCCTTGGAGCCGATGTCGCTGGCCATAGTGGTTACGCGGCTGGTGGCTTCGGTGATCTTTTCTTCGGCCACGGCCTGGGTCTTGCGCTGGATGGTCAGGCCTTCCTTGACCAGGGCTTCAAACACCTTGCCGCCTTCTTCCTGTGCCTTGGAGAAGGCGCCCAGGCCCGCCAGCCAGATCTGCTGTGCGGAGTCCTTGACGGTGCTGGACAGTTGGGCGTTGCTCTTCTTTTTGTCAGCGCTGAGTTTCTGCAGTTTCTTGACCATAAGGCCTCCGTGGTGCGGTTGGTTGGGGTTGTCGGGGCGATTTTGCCTTCGACGCATGGCCGCACTGTACGCCGCACGGTCCGCAAGGTGTAGGCGCGCGCTCCTAAAAATGTAGAGCGTGCCATCTAGCCTGTGGATCGTTGGCCGCCTAGTATCGGCGCGGGTTTCTGCTGAATCGGGGTGCGCAGGCCTTGCGCAAGAATGAAGTTATCTCAGAGGAGTTATCCATGCAGTATTTCGTGACGGGGGCAACGGGGTTCATTGGCAAGCGGCTTGTGAAGAAGCTGCTGGAGCGCAAGGGCGCTGTGGTCCACTTCCTGATTCGCAAGGAGAGTGCCGACAAGGTGGCCGACCTGCGCAGCTTCTGGGGTGTGGGGCCCACGCGTGCGATTCCCGTGTTTGGCGACCTTACCGCCAAGAAGCTAGGCGTGGCGGCCGATGATGTGAAGAAGCTCAAGGGCCAGATCGACCACTTCTACCACCTGGCAGCGGTGTACGACCTGGCTGCCGATGAGGAAACCCAGGTGGCCGTGAACATCGAGGGCACGCGCAACACGGTGGATCTGGCCAAGGCGATTGATGCCGGGCATTTCCACCATGTCTCTTCCATCGCGGCTGCGGGCCTGTACGAAGGCGTGTTCCGTGAGGACATGTTCGACGAGGCAGAGGGCCTGGACCACCCGTACTTCCAGACCAAACACGAGAGCGAGAAGATCGTGCGCCAGGACTGCAAGGTGCCCTGGACGGTGTACCGCCCGGCCATGGTGGTGGGTGACAGCACCACCGGCGAGATGGACAAGATCGACGGCCCCTACTACTTCTTCAAACTCATCCAGCGCCTGCGCCAGCTGCTGCCGCCCTGGATGCCCACGGTGGGACTGGAAGGCGGGCGCGTGAACATCGTGCCTGTGGACTTTGTGGTGAACGCGCTCAACGTCATCAGCCACCAGAAGGACATCGGCAAGAAGTGCTACCACCTGGTGGACCCGGTGGGCTACCGCGTGGGCGATGTGCTCGACATCTTCAGCCGCGCCGCCCATGCACCGCGCATGAACCTGTTCGTCAACGCTGCGCTGCTGGGCTTCATTCCCAAGAGCGTGAAGAAAAGCCTGATGGCGCTGGCGCCCGTGCGCCGTGTGCGCAATGCGGTGATGAAGGACCTGGGCCTGCCCGAGGACATGCTGACCTTCGTGAACTACCCCACGCGCTTCGATTGCCGCGAAACCATGGCGGCGCTCAAGGGTTCGGGCGTGGCCTGCCCCAACCTCAAGGACTACGCCTGGCGCCTGTGGGACTACTGGGAGCGCAACCTCGACCCCGAGCTGTTTATCGACCGCACGCTCAAGGGCACGGTGGCGGGCAAGGTGGTGCTGATCACGGGTGGGTCGTCCGGCATTGGCCTGGCCGCAGCGCACAAGTTTGCCGAGGCGGGCGCCACCACCATCATCTGCGGCCGAGACCAGGACAAGCTGGACGAAGCCTGCGCCGAAGCCAAGGCCAAGGGCTACCAGTTCATCGCCTATTCGGCCGACATTGCCGACATGGCCGACTGCGACCGTTTTGTGCAGCTGCTCATCGACAACCATGGCGGTGTGGATTTCCTGATCAACAACGCAGGCCGCTCCATCCGCCGCGCCATCGAGTCGAGCTACGACCGCTTCCACGACTACGAGCGCACCATGCAGCTCAATTACTTTGGCTGCCTGCGCGTGACCATGGGCTTCCTGCCCGGCATGGTGGAAAAGCGCAAGGGCCATGTGGTCAACATCAGCTCCATCGGCGTGCTGACCAACGCGCCGCGTTTTTCGGCCTATGTGGCCAGCAAGGCGGCGCTGGACGCCTGGACGCGTTGTGCCTCCAGCGAGTTTGCCGACCAGGGCATCACCTTCACCACCATCAATATGCCGCTGGTGCGCACGCCCATGATCGCGCCCACCAAGATCTACAACAATGTCCCCACGCTGAGCCCCGAAGAGGCAGCCGACATGATCGCCCAGGCCTGCATCTTCAAGCCGGTGCGCATCGCCACACGCCTGGGCATCACGGGGCAGCTGCTGCACGCGCTGGTGCCGCGCGTGGCGCAGATCACCATGAACACCAGTTTTCGGATGTTCCCGGATTCCACGGCCGCCAAGGGCGGTGGCAAGGACGCCAAGCCACAGCTCTCGGCCGAGGCGGTGGCGCTGCAGCAGATGATGCGTGGTATCCACTTTTGAAGCTGCGCCGCTTCGCTCGGATCGGCCCGTGTTGAACTCTGTTACTCAGAGGTTAGGCGGGCAGGGATAATCATAGGCTTTGCCAAGTTGGCATTTCACACAGCCTCCCTATGATTCTGGTAACTGGCGGCGCAGGTTTCATTGGCGCCAACTTCGTTCTTGACTGGCTCGCTGCTACCAGCGAGCCCCTGGTCAACCTCGACAAGCTCACCTACGCGGGCAACCTGCACAACCTGGACAGTGTGCAGGGTGATGCGCGCCACATCTTTGTGCAGGGCGACATTGGCGACACCGCATTGCTCGCCCGGCTGCTGGCCGAGCACAAGCCCCGCGCCGTGGTCAACTTTGCGGCCGAGTCGCATGTGGACCGCTCGATCCACGGGCCCGAGGACTTCATCCAGACCAACATCGTCGGATCGTTCCGCCTGCTCGAAGCCGTGCGTGCCTACTGGGGCGTATTGCCCGAGGGCGACCGTGCCGCTTTCCGCTTCCTGCACGTGTCCACCGACGAGGTGTACGGTTCGCTCGCACCGACCGACCCGGCCTTCGCTGAGACGCGCGGCTTCGAGCCCAACAGCCCCTACAGCGCCAGCAAGGCCGCCAGCGACCACCTGGTGCGCGCCTGGCACCACACCTACGGCCTGCCGGTGCTCACTACCAACTGCAGCAACAACTACGGGCCCTACCACTTCCCCGAGAAGCTGATCCCGCTGATGATCGTCAACGCCCTGGCTGGCAAGAACCTGCCGGTGTATGGCGATGGCATGCAGGTGCGCGACTGGCTGTACGTGAAGGACCACTGCAGCGCCATCCGCCGCGTGCTGGAGGCGGGCGCCCCTGGCGAAACGTACAACGTGGGTGGCTGGAACGAGAAGCCCAACATCGAGATCGTGAACATGGTCTGCAGCCTGCTCGACGAGCTGCGCCCCCGCGCCGACGGCCAGAGCTACCGCAGCCAGATCACCTACGTGAAGGACCGCCCCGGCCACGACCGCCGCTACGCGATCGACGCCCGCAAGATCGAGCGCGAGCTGGGCTGGAAACCCGCCGAGACCTTCGACACCGGCATCCGCAAGACCGTGCAGTGGTACCTGGAGCATGCCGACTGGGTGGCCAACGTGCAGACCGGCGCGTACCGCGACTGGGTGGAGACCCAGTACGAGCAGCAGCCCGTCCCCGCAGTGGGCGCCAGCGCATGAACATCCTGCTCTTCGGCAAGGGCGGCCAGGTCGGCTGGGAGTTGCAGCGCAGCCTTTCGGTGCTGGGCACTGTCACCGCGCTGGACCACGACAGCACCGAGCACTGTGGTGACTTTGCCAACCCCGCTGGCGTGGCCGAGACGGTGCGCGCCCTGCGCCCCGATGTGATCGTCAATGCCGCCGCGCACACCGCCGTGGACAGGGCCGAGAGCGAGGCCGACTTCGCCCGCACGCTGAACGCCACCACCCCCGGCGTCATCGCGCAGGAAGCCGCCAAGCTGGGCGCCTGGCTGGTGCACTACAGCACCGACTACGTGTTCGATGGCAGCGGCAGTCGGCCCTGGGTGGAGACCGACACGCCCGCCCCGCTGAGCGTGTACGGCCGCACCAAGCTCGAAGGCGAGCAGCTGATCGCCCAATCCGGCGCCAAGCACCTGATTCTGCGCACCAGCTGGGTGTACGCCGCACGCGGTGGCAACTTTGCCAAGACCATGCTGCGCCTGGCGCAGGAGCGTGAACGCCTGACGGTGATCGATGACCAGTGGGGCGCGCCCACCGGCGCCGATGTGCTGGCCGATGTGACGGCCCACGCCATCCGCCACCTGCAGCAGAACCCCGAGCACGCGGGCCTGTACCACTGCGTTGCCGCAGGCGAAACGACCTGGAATGCGTATGCAAAATACGTGCTGTCGCGCGCCAATATTGAAAATTCAGCTATTAAAATAATAGCAAAAGAGGTGGCGCCTGTGCCCACCAGTGCTTTCCCGACCCCGGCGGCCCGCCCGCACAACTCGCGCCTGAGCACGGCCAAGCTGCAGACCACCTTTGGTCTGCAGATGCCGCACTGGCAGGCCGGTGTGGCGCGCATGCTGGCTGAAATTCTCTGAACGGCACCCTCACATGACGCAACGCAAAGGCATCATCCTAGCCGGAGGCTCCGGCACCCGGCTGCACCCGGCCACCCTTGCCATCAGCAAGCAACTGCTGCCGGTGTACGACAAGCCCATGATCTATTACCCGCTGAGCACGCTGATGCTGGCGGGCATCCGCGACATCCTCATCATCAGCACCCCGCAGGACACGCCACGTTTCGAGCAGTTGCTCGGGGATGGCAGTCAGTGGGGAATTTGCCTCGAATACGCGGTGCAACCCCGTCCTGAAGGTCTGGCCCAGGCATTCATCATCGGCGAGGAATTTCTCGGCGACGCGCCCAGCGCGCTGGTGCTGGGCGACAACATTTTTTACGGTCACCATTTCCACGAGTTGCTGGGCCACGCTATGGGGCGCTCCGAGGGAGCCAGTGTGTTTGCTTATCACGTGCACGATCCCGAGCGTTACGGCGTTGCAGAGTTCGATGCGCAGGGCAAGGTCCTCTCGCTGGAGGAAAAGCCTTCGGTCCCTAAGTCAAGCTACGCTGTCACGGGTCTGTACTTCTACGATCACCGTGTGGTCGAGCTGGCAAAAAGCCTCAAGCCCTCTGCCCGGGGTGAATATGAAATTACCGACCTGAATCGTCTGTATCTGGAGAAGGCACAACTGAACGTTGAGATTATGGGTCGTGGCTACGCGTGGCTGGATACTGGCACCCACGAAAGTCTTTTGGAGGCGGGGCAGTTCATCGCCACGCTGGAGCACCGGCAGGGTTTGAAAATCGCTTGCCCGGAAGAGATAGCTTGGCGCCATCAATGGATTGATCAGGCGCAACTGGAGCGGCTAGCGCAGCCGCTCTTCAAGAGCGGCTACGGGCAGTACTTGCTGCGTCTGCTGAAAGAAAAAATCTACTGACACCCACCGTTTTCCCAGCCATGCAAGCAATCCGACTGACCATTCCCGACGTCGTGCTGATCGAGCCTAAAGTGTTCGGTGATGCACGTGGCTTTTTTTTTGAGAGCTTCAACCAACGTGCCTTCAACGAGGCCACTGGTACAGATCATCAGTTCGTGCAAGACAATCACAGCCGCAGTACCAGGGGTGTGCTGCGCGGGCTTCACTATCAAATACAGCAACCTCAAGGAAAGCTGGTCCGTGTGGTGCGCGGAGCCGTATTTGACGTCGCCGTGGACATTCGGCGCAGTTCCCCGACGTTCGGGCGCTGGGTTGGCGAAGAGCTGAGCGAGGACAACCATCGGCAGCTGTGGGTACCGCCGGGCTTTGCACATGGCTTCGTGGTGCTCAGCGAAACCGCAGAATTCCTATACAAGACCACGGACTACTATGCCCCCACCTACGAGCGTTGCATTGCATGGAACGACCCGGCCCTAGCGATTGATTGGCGTCTGGGAAGTGCCACGCCTCAGCTGTCTAGCAAGGATGCAGCGGGCCTGCTGTTGGACGCCGCAGAGTTGTTTTCCTGAGGCCCCTGAGCCGGTGTCGCGGACGCCGGATTGATAGAACCAGCCGGTTCGCATTACTGAGGCTGCGCGAGATGCTGCCGCATTGCGTCGTAGAGCTTGTCGGCCCCGAATTTTCGATTTTCCGGATCGAATGAGAACAAGTTGTGGCCGCGTGCCACCACCTTTCCTTGCCAATAGGGCTCTATGAAAAACGAGAGAAAGTCTGCGCCCTTCCGCTCGTGCCGGTCCAGTGTCTGGCGCAGTTCTTCTGTGCTCATCGGCTTGAGCGGATGAAACTCCGTCACTCCATAGCTATGGTGGCCAGTCGACGCATACCACTTGTGAAACCCGGCTCCATAGGATGCATGTCCATATAGACTCACCCCCAGCTTGAGTCCGCCGGACGTCTGCTTTTGCAATGACGCTTGAATGGCAAACTTGTTGGCGTCCCAACTGGGATTGGTGAACGGAATGATCTGATGGGTGTAATGGGGCACGGCCTTCAGGCACGATGCATTGACCACTTGATCAAAAAAACGCAGGTATTCAGTGACCTGTCTCCCGCGAAATGTGTGCCACAGTGGAACAAGCGGGTTGTAGTAATAGGAGGCCTGTTCCACAGGTTGGTCGATGTGAAACTGTACAGAAGTGCTGAGCTGTGCGTGTGGTGGTAGTGGCTTTTGAGGATGTAGAACAGGCGTTTTCTGTTGCCTGTCCATGATGGCAATTTGGCGTGTTCCCATCAGCGAAATCTGTCCTGGAGCATTTTCCATAAACACATCGATCCGATGAAGACCAGGGGCCAGAGTTCGGAAATCCAGGTCCATGCGCCAGCCGGTGTTTGCAAAGCCGAATTCGGGTTTGGCCTCCAATACGTCCTGTCGCCCCTGCTCCACGGGTGTTTTGCCCATGAAAATACCATCGGCGTACACATGTACCCAAGCCGGGTATGTGCTGCGCTTCGGTGCATCTGAAAACACCCAGCCGGAAACAGGTAGGGTGCCGTGTGCGAAGGAGTCGATGTGCTCGGTGTAACGCTGCAGTGGCTCGGACCGTATGTCGCGCCCCGGCGGCAGCACTTCGTCAAAAGACCGGTATTCCGAGCCCAGCACCCTGTTCAACCGCGCAATGCTGGTGAATTCCTGTTTCAGGAATTGCTGAAAGCCAGCGGTGGAATGTGGACCATAGTCCGTGACGCGATAAGGGCGGTCAAACCCCATCCCCGCTTCGAAATCCGGGAACAAATGGTGCAGTTCTCCTAGCAGCGTGACACCCTGGATCTTGGCGAGGTCGGCTGCAGGTAATCTGCACAGCTCGGAAAGCAACGCTCGAGCGGCTTGCACGCGGCGCGCGGTCAGGTCTGTGGCCGTACTGGCCAGAGACCAATTGTTGACTGCTGAGTCGTAGTAACGGCCCTGCGCCATTGGACCGTCGCGCGTCTGCGCCAGATTCGTTGAATCGGATGCTAGTGCAGCCTCCAGGGGCGCATCGGTGGCGAAATGCGTGGCGAAGAGGTAGAGAATGACTGGGCGGCTCGTGTCCCGTATGGTCCGGGCGATGCGCTGGACCCGTTCGGTATCTATGGCCCAGTTATCGTCTTCCGGCCGGAACAGTTGCAGCAAGGGCGCTGCAAGCGTATATCCCAGGAGCTGGGGCGTTGTCGCAACGGTAGTTCCGCGGGGCTGCAATGTAGAAAGAGTGGACTCCACAAGTTGGGCTGCGGATCCATCGGGGCCTGTGCAGGACCTTGCCAGAGCGTCCACGCGAGCGTCACCTGTGGCTGCCGGCTGCTGCGGCTGCATGATGCAGGGGTCGGCCACTGCAATCATGGGCGCCAGCAGCATCCTGCCAACCCGGTGCTTTTCGGCGGGCGCGTGGAGGCTCAGCAGACGTGTACCGCCCCAGCCAGCCAGCAAGACAGCGGCGGCAGCGATGTAAATGACAACAGGAGCCGTTTTGCCTTGCGGTGGCGTTTCCATCTTTTTTTGCGGGCTGAGATTCATAGACTGTGCGACTTTAAAGGACGTTTGCTGCACTTTTGCGCACTGCCACCGTTGCAGAGGTAGGAGGCGCATCGGCAAGAATGAAAGTTCCGGCGCCCCAGGGGCCAAGTCTGTGAGGCCCATGGGCAAGCTTCGGGATGAGGCAATGTCTCCCGGATACACTCAGCGCTTCTGTTTCAGCCTTTGGCGTTGTCGGCAGCAGGCATCATGCCCGCTGTCCAGTGCGCTCTCCGAGCAGTCATGATCACCACCAATACACATTCCTTCGCAGCCGAGGCGCTTGCCGACGCCGATGCGCGCATGCGCATTGGCGACCTGCTGGTGCAGGCCGGGAAACTGAGCGCCCGCGATCTGGAACGTGCGCTTTCTGCGCAGCAAGAAATGGGTGGCATGATCGGGCGGGTGCTGGTGCGGCTCGGGCTTGTCTCCGATGCAGATGTGGCGGGGGCGCTGTCGATCCAGCTTAATGTCCCGCTGGTTCTCGCAGAGGGGTTCCCCGATCTCATGCCCGAGGTTAAAGGGCTGTTGCCGGAGTTTCTCCAAGCCAATGCCGTCTATCCCTTGAGATTGGAGGATGGTCAACTGTATGTGGCCATGGCTGTCCCTCAGGATGCCTTTGTGGTCAAGGCGCTGCGTCTGGCAACCGGCTATGTTATCCACCCTCATCTGGCTTTGGAATCCGACATCGAGAAAGCGCTTGCTGAGCCGGTTGAGGAGCCTGAGGAGGATGGAAACGATGGCTTTGGCGACGGCTCCGATGGCGGCGACTTTGTTGAGCATCTGAAGGACTTGGCCAGCGAGGCGCCGGTGATCCGTCTGGTCAATACAATCATTGGTCGGGTCACGGACTTGAGAGCGTCCGACATCCATCTGGAACCATTCGACGACGGCCTGCACGTTCGCTACCGCGTGGATGGCGTGATTCACGCGGGCGAACTGGTCCCTCCGCGGCTAAGCGCAGCGGTAAACTCGCGGGTCAAGCTGCTGGCGCACCTAGATATCGCGGAGCGGCGGCTCCCTCAGGACGGGCGCATAAAGACGCGCGTTAAGGGGCGGGAGCTTGATCTGCGTGTCTCCACCGTTCCCACAGTGCATGGCGAGAGCGTGGTGATGCGGGTGCTGGATCGCGCAAGCGTTCGCTTGAACCTGGAAAAGATGGGTTTTGAGAAAGACACGCTGGAGCGGTTTAATCATCTGCTCGCCAAACCCCATGGCATCCTGTTGGTCACCGGTCCTACCGGCTCCGGAAAAACCACCACGCTTTACGCTGCGCTTTCAAAAATCGATGCGGATTCCAACAAGATCATCACGGTCGAAGATCCGGTGGAATACCAGTTGGAAGGGATCAACCAGATTCAGGTTCATCCCCAGATCAACCTTACATTTGCGAACGCGCTGCGCTCCATTCTTCGGCAAGATCCGGACATCATCATGATCGGGGAAATGCGTGATGGAGAAACTGCCCAGATTGCCGTGCAGTCCGCTCTCACCGGCCACTTGGTCCTCTCGACGCTCCACACCAATACCGCTGCCGGCGCAGTGATACGGATGCAGGACATGGGCGTGGAGAGCTACCTGATCACTTCTGCAGTCAATGGGGTGTTGGCTCAACGGCTGGTGCGTACTCTTTGCGGCAACTGCAAGGAAACCTACGATCCTGGGCCGGACGTACGCGAACGCACGGGGCTAATCCGCTTCTCGGAACCTGGAAGGCCGATCTACCGCGCCCGGGGCTGCGAACAATGTCGCAACACCGGCTACCGGGGCCGCACCGGAATTCACGAGTTGCTCACTCTCGACGAGCCCATGCGTCGGGCCATCATTGACGGCTTGGATGCCAACGCGTTGAATGCCTTGGCGGCACAGCAAGGAATGCTGAATCTTTACGAGGACGGATTGCGTAAGGTGGCTGCAGGCGTGACCACGTTGGATGAATTAGCGCGTGTAACGCAGGACCAGTCCGATGCCTGACTACGCATGGCGCGCAGCCTCCGCGACCGGAAAAATCGCAGAGGGGCAACTGAGTGCAGCCAGCGAGTCGGCTGCGCTGAAGCAACTGCGCGAGCAGGGATTGACGCCGCTTAGCCTGGTCGAAGGGGTGGGCACGGTAGCCCGCGTGCCTGCTGCTGGCGGCGCGGCTTCCATCATTCACGCATCTTCCGGCAAGCGGGTTGAAAAAGGACCGGTCAAGCTGTCGGATGTGCAGGCCTTGACGACCGAGCTGTCCATCATGCTCAAGGCCGGCCTCGCTCTGGGCAACGCCTTGCGCGTTCTCATCGACATGAGCTACAAGCCAAGTGTGGCTGCATTGCTTCAAGGGGTGCTCGACGCCGTGAAGGGCGGGACGCCATTGAGCCGCGCGCTGGTTGCGCACCGTGAGCTGTTTGGTGATTTCTACATCAATATGATCCGCTCCGGAGAGGCCAGCGGCCAGATGTCCGCAGTGATGGAGCGTCTGGTGGAGCACATGGAGCGTCAGCGTGCGCTGCGTGAAAGTGTGGTGTCTGCCACCATCTATCCTGCCATCTTGCTGGCGGTTGCTGTGCTGTCTCTAGTCGCGATGCTGGGTTTCGTGGTTCCCCAGTTTGAGAAACTGTTCACCGACATGGGTGATGCACTGCCGTTGCCAACGCAGTGGGTCATGGCTTTGGGGCATGCCTTCAAGAAGTATGGCGTCGTAATTGCAGCAGCGGCATTCGGTTTGGGCATTGTGCTGCGGCGCTGGGTGCGTTCACCTGGGGGGCGCCACTGGTGGCAGGCACGCCTTCTCAGGTTGCCACTGGTCGGCCGATTGACACTGAAATACCAGCTCACACTATTCTCCCGCTCTTTGGGAACTCTGCTTGGAAATGGAGTTCCGATGCTGACCGCGCTGCACATTGCAACGGAAACGGTGGGGAATGCTGTGCTTCAGCAGGCCCTTGTGAAAGTAGCGCCCATCGTCAAGGAGGGTGGAAAGGTCGTGCAGGCCATTTCTGCCACGGGAATTTTCGAGCCCCTGGCGATCAATCTGATTCGTGTGGGAGAGGAGACTGGTCGCATCGGCCCCATGATGCTGGAGCTCTCCAATATATTGAACCGGGAGGTCGAAACCGGCATCAAACGACTGCTCACGCTGGTGGAGCCGGTACTCATTCTGGTGCTGGGCATATTGATAGCGGCCATCATCGTCTCCATCCTGCTGGGGATCCTGTCGGTCAATGACTTGGCCGTATAATTTTTTTGCTTTGGAGGTTAAGTTGATGGTCTACCAAACTGCTTGGGCAGGCTTGCGTCAGCATTTGAGGGGCAATATGCGCAAAAGCGTGAGAACCAGAGGGTTCACGCTGATCGAACTGCTGGTGGTTTTGGCGATCCTCACCATGCTCGCCGGCTTGGTGGGCCCCAAGGTACTTGGCTCTCTGGGGGGGGCGAAATCCAAGACGGCTGCTGTTCAGATTGCTGACCTTGACAAGTCGTTGGAGCTCTTCAAACTGGATGTCGGACGTTACCCAACCACCGAGGAGGGCCTGAACGCACTCGTCACCAAGCCGGCCTCCGCCAATGGTTGGAATGGCCCCTACCTGAAGGGTGGACTGCCCTCGGACCCCTGGGGCAATGCCTATCGCTACTCCACGTTGTCGGCTGGAATCGAGATCCTCTCGCTGGGCTCCGACAACGCTGCAGGTGGTGAGGGCGAAGCTGCGGACGTGCGCAACACCAAGTAGTACGCACAGTGCCCCTCGCGCCGTTTTAGCGGAGGATCGGGGTGCTTTGTGGAAGGCAATCAAGAGTGATGGGCGCATACCGCCGCGCGAGCGGCTTCACTTTGATCGAGCTGTTGGTTGTCTTTGCAGTCATGGCGCTCGTCGTGGGGCTGGTGCCAGTAGCGATGGACCGCATGCGCGAAGGCGCTCAGTATCGTGATGTCGTACGGACCATGATGGGTCAACTGAGGTCGGCCCGAGACCAGGCTGTGGCCTCCGGACAGGATGTCCAATTCACAGTAGACATTGCCCAGCGGCGCTACGGCCTTGGGGTTGATCCAGTATATGGGCTGCCTGATACCTTGCAGATGAAGGCAGTGACAGCCGAGTTGGAGGGTGATGAGCCGTCGACCGGAAAATTGAGCATCAGGTTCCTCCCATCGGGCGGATCTTCTGGCGGCAGTGTTCAGATACTGCGCCGGTCCGGAGACGGTGTCCGCTTGCGTGTGGATTGGTTGTCCGGACGGGTCACGCAGGAGGCCCCTATTCCATGAATACGCTTGTTCGTGCCACACGGCGGCAACGCACCGCACCCGGTACGCGTGCAGCCTCCGGTTTCACGCTGCTGGAACTCCTGGTGGCCTTCTCCATCATGGCCTTGTCTTTGGGTCTGTTCTACCGCGCCTTGGGCGGCAACGCCAGAGCAATCGACCAGGTGCAGCGCTATCAGGGCGCCGTTGTGCTGGGCCAGTCACTCCTTGCTCTGCGCGACTCGGTGCCCGCAGGGGGGTGGAACGACGAAGGTGACAGCGGCGGGTACCACTGGCGGGTGCAGTCGCAGCCCTACGGGACCGATGCACAAGGCCCTAGAGTGCCTGTTCTTTACCAGGTCTCCATAGTCATCAATTGGGGTCAGGGAGAAGGTGTTCGCACCCTCGCTTTGAGCACGCTCAGGCCTGAGCGCCTTCCTCCTGTGGGAGTGCGTCCGTGATGAGGTTGTCCTGCCGTCTGTTGCCGAAGACCCCCGCCTTGGGCGCTCGAACGCTGCGCTTGATGGCGGGCTTTACGCTCCTTGAGCTCTTGGTGGTGATGTCGCTGATGTCGCTGCTGATTCTCGCGATGGCCTCGGCGCTTCAGACCACCTCGCAGACCAGTGAGCGCGTGGATCTCGCGCTGACTCGTTCGGACGACTTGCGCATCGTGTCCGGTTTCTTGCAATCTACTGTGGGCCGTATATCGATGCAAAGGCGCGGCTATCCCTACAAGGAGGGAGCAAGCCAGTTCTTCTTCGAAGGGCAGGAGTCGCAATTGACTTGGCTTGGAGTCATGCCTGCCGGGTACGCGGCGAGCGGGCGCAGCCTTATGCGGCTGCGCCAGGAGGTGACCGAACAAGGAAGTCCTGCCCTCATGCTGCAGTATCTTCCCTTCAAGGGGGCTTCGGTCGAGCCGGATTGGAGCCAAGCGGTCAGTCACGTGCTGTTGAGCGGGGTCACCCGGTTGCAGATCCTATACCAGGACGCGCGTCCCGAGCCCCCCGTCTGGTCGCCGGTCTGGATGTTGGCGGACCAAGTGCCGCAGCGTGTTCGGATTGTCTTGCAAACGGAGCGCGGCCCATTGCCGGACCTTGTTGTGGCGCTGCGCCCCCTGCCCGCCAGCGATCCTCGAGCTCAAGGCCCAATTTTCGGGGGGAGCATTCGTTGATCAAGAGTTATCCGCATCGAGGTGCGAGGGGGCTATTGTTGGCCACTCGCCCAATCAAGCGACCGGAAACCATAAGGGACTCTTTTCGTGGTATGGCCTTGATTGCTGTGCTGTGGCTGGTGGCGGCCCTCAGTATTGTGTTGGGGAGTCTTTCTGCGGCGATGCGCCAAGAAACTCGGATGATGTCTGCAAAGCGTGAAATGGTGGTCGCGCAAGCGTTCGGCGATGCTGCCATTCAGTTAGTGCTTCAGAAGCTTCGTGCGGCTGATCGGGCGCCTGATACGTGGGCTCAGGTAGCCGTGGAGTACGAAGGGCGTCAGGTGCAGGTGCAGATTGTCCCTCTGAGTGGGTTGATTGACCTCAATCGTGCCGATGCTCCACTGCTCTCGCGCATGCTGAGCGTCGCAGGAGGGTTATCTCCAGATGGCGCTCTGACGACTGCGCAGGCAATCATAGCTGCGCGACAACAGCGAGACAGCGCGGGTGCGTTGTTTCGATTCGAGGCTGAAGAGGATCTAATGAAGGTGCCTGGCATCACTTACGACCTCTATGCTAGACTGATACCCCTTCTCACCGTGGAGGGGCGGGGATCGAGCAAAGTCAATCCCAATGCTGCCCCGGTTCCGGTTCTTGCTGTGTTGGCCCATGGCAATCAGCGTGTCGCTGAAGTGATTCACTCAAAACGAATCGAAGGGGCCGTTGGTATTGACATGTCTGGGCTGGATGCCAGTCTAACGGATACGTCGGTTTCTTCTCGTGCCAAGCTTACAGCCATCATTCCTCTAGACTCGGTGAGCTTTGCGCATGTGTCTCGTGTTGTCGATGTGGCGACGGTAGCTGCTGATGGCAGTCCTTGGGTCACATTTCGCCTCTCCTCCAGCTTGAAGATCGCGCCCTCCAGAAACTGAAAACACTGTACGTACATGCCAGCCCTTTCATCTGAGGCCCGCTTTTTGGGCGTTGATCTGACGATGGTGATCCAAGATGTTCGCCAAGCTTGGTCGCGCGCTCAAACTTGGCCTCTTTTTTCTTGGCTGACGCCCTCGCCGCCTGTTGTGCTTTTTCAAGCAGATGGCAGTAAGTCGATTTTTCAAGCGAGTTTGACGACTCGGTTTGCGGTACGAAAGAATGGGGCGTTGCGCGCGCGGATCAATTTCGCCGCGCTCGAACTGCCTGCTGGCATGGTGCTCACTCGAGATGTGCACTTGCCGGCCGCGATGAGGCCTATTGATGTGCGGAGTGCGCTGGAACTGCAGGTTCACACTTTCAGTCCATTTCCGAAGAGCGACCTCATATGGGGCAGTACATCTTTGTCTGGCGTGAAAATTCCGCCGGACTGTGTTGGGTTTTCAGTGGTGTTGGCCGCTCGTAGTCAGGTCGACCAATATGTTCAGGGCTGGCTCGAGCGACAGACTTCAGGGGCAGTTCCCCAGTTCCCAGAGGTTTGGGCTTCGACGGGCTCTGGTAGTTATGTCTCGTTGCCTGGGCCTGGGTTAGTTTTGCGCGAACGCTTGATTCGCCGTCAGCGCAATTTTGGCTATGCCTTACTGCTCTGTGTACTAGTTTTGGCGACAATGATTGCTATCACTCCCACAATCAAACTGCGTATGCAGGCACTGCAAGCCGCTACCAAATATGAAGAGACGATGCGGCGTGTTGAACCTGTTTTGCGTGATCGAGAGAACTTGGTGAAGGCCGCAGGCAAGCTAAACGCTCTATCTGGCATCCTGAGGGAGCGCATTGAGCCGCTGCGTGTTATTGATACTTTGACGCAGATTCTGCCTGATGACGCAGCTTTGCAATCGTTGCATCTGAGCGGCACGAAGGTGTCGATGAGCGGTCAGGCGGCGGACTCTGCTCAACTCATGCAAAAGCTTGGACAACATCCGGGCATTCGTGAGGTCAAGGCTCCGTCTCCAGCTATCCGCCTGCAAACCTCCAGCAAGGAAAGCTTCTCGATCGAGTTTGTACTGGATCCGGCTTATTTTGGCACGTCGGAGTTGCAAGCCGCGGAGGGAGGGGCATCAGGTGATGCATCTGCCGTGACGGTCTCCCCCACTCCTCGCCCCCCTGCGTCCGTGAGGGGGGCTCCATGAAGCAACTGCGTGTTCATCATGACGTGATTGTGGTTTGTGCGTCCGTGTTCGTATTGCTCTTGCCACTACTGGTTGGTGGGGTCTATGTGTATCAGAAGCATCGCTGGGCTCAAGGACTGTTGTCTCAGCTTGAACCCAGATATGCGCGGCTGATTGGTTTGGAGCAGCAGAGAATCGAACTTAGTGAATCCAGTGCACGTGTGCTCCTTGCTCAGCAGCAATATGTCTACCCTGCAGACATGGATGTCAGTCAGGCGGGAAATGCTGCGCAGCAGCAGATTCGCGAAATTTTTGCTGCGGCAGGTCTGCAAATCAGTAGCAGCCAAGTAATGCAGCCTCAAGATGAAAAGGGCTATGACCGTATAGTGCTTAAGGTGCAGGCTGAAGGTGATTTGCTTTCATTGCAGAGCGTTCTAATGGTCCTCGGAAGACAAAAGCCCTCAGTCATGATCGATGCGCTCAACGTTCAGTTGATCGGCAGCCTGCAGATGGTGAGTGCTGGTAAACAGCCTCCGGTGAGGTTGACAACACAGTTCTCTCTCAGCGTGTTGAAAGACCGTCGATGAGGAACCGCGTACTACTTTCTTTAGTCGTCGTCAATCTGCTCCTGATGGGCGTGTGTGCGCTACTTTGGGTCACGCCTAGCGGAGCCGTCCGCGAAAACGGCTGGCATGAGCCTGCCCCTATCAGGGCGGACATTCGCGGTCTGGTGCCGTCGGTGCTGGGGGATAGGCCTATGGAGGTTGGGCGCTTTCTGGCAATGTTGGAAAGGCCGCTATTTGCTGCAACGCGCAGACCACCACCGCCACCTCCTCCGGAGGCGCCGCCCCCACCACCTGATCATCTGGGGTCAGCACGAGTGACTGGTATCGTGGCGGGGGATGGAACTGGCTACGTGATACTGCTGGTCAATGGCAAGCAGCGCAGAGTCCAGATGAATCAGGGTGTTGAAGGATGGACCTTGAAGAGCCTGGGTGATCGTCAGGTAACGTTTGTTCAAGGGGAGCAATCCCGGGTGCTATCGATGCAGCGTGCAGATGTTAGCAAGTTTGCAGGTGTTGCGCAGCCGACTCCACGGGGTGTCCCGCAAGCGCAATCGGCGCCAGTTGCTGATGTTTCCGGCGGAGTTTCTAGTGGCGGCAGCGCTGCCTCTCCCGCTGTTGGGGCTGGTCAAGCATCTGCGCTTCCACGCCCACCACCTCCCCGATTTGGCCCTTGAGGCAACAAGGGGTCGTTTTTTGAATAAGTATTTGTAGGTTCAATAACGTAATGATTTTCCATCGCTTCGGCCATTCCGTGCTTACCTGTGCAGCATTGCACGTGCTCGTGAGCACTGCGTGGGCTCAACCCGCCATAGGAGGCGGTGAGTCTGGCGCTGCCTCGTCAGCCCGTGTGGTCCCGCCTCCCGTAGAGCCAAGACGGGAAGAGTCGATTGATGCTGAGAGGCAGTCTAAGCCGCGGATTTTTCGGGGGAATGATCAGGTCGTGGCCACTGCTCGGCCTGCTACAGTGCCGGCGGGCGGTCCTTTAACATTTAGTTTTGAGGATGCACCGGTTGCTGATGTTGTGCGCACAGTGCTGGGAGACATCATGGGCGTGCCGTACGTAATGCACCCTCCTATAGCGGGCACAGTGACCTTGGCGAGTCGCAGTGCAATTCCTCCTGATCAAGCGGTTTTCCTGCTTGAGAGTGCTTTGCAGGCCAACGGACTCGCTCTGGCCCGTGATGCGCGCGGCACTTACCACGTTGGGCGGGCGGATATGTTGCGCAACTTGGGTTCTGACGTCCGGCAGGCCAGCCCGCGAGTTCCACTGTCGCCGGGGTTTGGGGCAATCGTTATCCCACTCAACTACATTGGGGCCGGGGAGATGGCCGCGATCTTGCGGCCTATGGTGCCTGGCGATGCCATTGTGCGGGTTGACACCGTGCGCAATCTACTGGTGATGTCGGGAACGCGGACTCAGGCGGAGGGGTGGCTTGAGCTCGTTAACACTTTTGATGTGGACCTTCTTAAAGGAATGTCGGTGGGGGTGTTCCCGCTCAAGCATGCCAGCGTCAAGGATATTGAAGCGGCCTTGAGGTTGGTTGGGGGTGGGGGGGGGGCTTCTGCTCCATCTTTGCCCGGTACTGGCGCAGTGGCGCAGGCACCGCGAACCCAGGCGCCGGCTTCCTTGGGGGAGGGAAATCCGCTGTTTGGTGCATTGCGCATCATGCCGATCGAGAGCATCAACAGTATCTTGGTCGTAACGCCTCGGGCGTCTTACCTGGATGAGGCTCGGCGATGGATTGAGCGTTTGGACCAGCCAAGTGACAATGGCGCCGAAGCTCAGTTGCATATTTTTAAAGTGCAAAACGGCAACGCTCGGCACCTTGCCTCGGTTCTGAGTGGGATATTTGGCGGAGCGAGTAATGCAACCTCCGGAAGCAACAGTGGCGTTGCTCCTGGCCTCTCCAGCACGACGGGCTCTACTTTTGGCCAAGGGGCTGCGGCCAGTGCGTTCGGAAACACGGGGTCATTGCTTGGCGGAGCATCTAGTGGTCGGTCTGGCACTGGCCTTTTGGGGGGGGGCTCACTGGGGGGGGCGGTGGGGGGGCGAACGACGAATATGTCGGGTGGCGTTGCTCAAGGTTCGCAAAACGCTCAGCAGGTAGGTCAGGTGGTTACTGCCATTGGCAACATCAGAGTGATGGCTGATGAGCTCAACAACGCGGTGTTGGTGTGGGGTACGCGTGGGGACTACCTCAGGATTGAGGCGACGCTCAAGCGTCTCGACCTGCCCCCCACGCAGGTACTCATTGAAGCCACCATTGTCGAGGTGACCTTGGGGGACAACCTCAACTACGGAGTCCAATGGGGCTTTAAAGATAGTCGAGAGGGGAGTAGCTACACGGGGGCCGGTAATATTAGCAGCTTGACAGGTGGTGATCTGGGGGGGGTGGCTCAGGGTTTTTCGTACATCTTGCGCAACGGGGGGACTACGCGGGCGGTTCTTCGGGCCTTGTCAGACAAGTCTCAGCTCAAAGTGATTTCCAGTCCGTCCCTGATGGTGCTTGACAACCACACGGCGGCTATCACGGTGGGCAATCAGCAGCCCATTCGCAGTGCTACGACTGCCAATGACACCAACAGCACGACAACCAGCACTATTCAATATAAGGACACTGGGGTTGGCCTGACTGTGACTCCATCTGTCAATTCCGGCAATCTCGTCACGATGCAGGTGGATCAGGCCGTGACGGAGGTGGGTGATGCGGTTGCGGGAGCCGATGGGCAGCCAGCCTTTCTGCAGCGGCAAATCAGCAGCAAGGTTGCGGTTCGCTCGGGTGAATCCATTGTGTTGGGGGGGTTGATTCGGGACAACAGCAACTCAGGAAAGACGGGGGTGCCTATATTGCAGGATATCCCCTTGGTGGGGAAGCTCTTTGGAACCAACCGAGCCAACAACACCCGGACAGAGTTGCTTGTCGTGCTGACACCCAGGGTGGTTCGTAGTGACATTGACATTCGCGAGGTCAGCGAAGATCTTCGCGATCGCCTTAAGGGGTTGAGCGTCCCATCGCTGCGCAAATCCGCAGAAGGGGCTGAGGCGAAACCCCCGGCATCATCCCAGTGATTGAATTCTTGCTGGGCTCGCATGTAAGTTGAACTTGTGGGCACGCGCGGGTACCGATGAATGTGCAGGCCTGAGAGATTTGGGCCTGCGCAATCAGCGAACCAGTTGTTTAAAACTTTTTATCACACCATGAGCATGGCAACTTTTTCCTTTTCTGGGGCTTCATTCCACCGAGGCGATCGCCCGGTGCATCGGGCTATCAAATCGACGGGCGTGGTTTGTTTGATCGCAGCCTTGTCAGCTTGCGCGTCCATTGCACCGCGAGCGCCTGAGCAGCAGGTGCAAGCCCGCGCGGAGACATATTGGCGGGCGCGGATTGCGGGGGACGTTAAGGCTGCCTATGCGTTGTTGACGCCCGCCTACCGGAGTTTGCGCGACGAGCAGGCGTTTCAGCGGCAGTTTGGAGCGCAGATCGCTGTGCTGGAAAGCAAGGTAACAAATGTCGCGTGCGAGGCTGAAAAGTGCATAGCGCGCGTGGGCTTGACGACCAAGCCCGTAGTTCCCGGGCTGGGTCTTCCAACCGTGACAGCCTATCTGGATGAAACCTGGTTGCTGGTCGATGGCCAGTGGTGGCGTCACGAAGCGCCATGAATGGCGCGATGAGAGCTGGGCTCGCAATCAAGAAACAACACTTGTGCGCCTCTGTCAAAAAAAGTGATGGCGGCTTGGCAGGGCTTGGGTATAGTGAGAGTCGCTGATTAGGAGTCCGCAAACACCATATGGTGGCGCTCTGCACTCGGTGTTCTAGGTCTTCGGTGTTGCGGCATGGCAACAGGTGGGCCGGGGTGCTGGAATCTTGGGAAGGTTTGAAAAAGACTGTGCTAGGATTCGCGGGCGTAATCAATCGTGGTAGTTGCGCTTATTTTTTTAACTGGAGTTAAAGCATGAGAAAGAATGTATTGGCACTGAGCATTGCTGCCATGGTTGGTGGCTTCGCCGGCGTCGCCCAGGCTAGCGTTATTTCTGCCCCTGGTGGTGCTGCCAGCGGTACCGTTCTGGGTACCAACGTTGCTAGCGAGCCCAATGTGGTTGGTGCTACCGCTGCTGCCGCCACGGTGCTGGAAGTTAATTCCAACAACGTCGGTCATATGCTGGTGGTGCCCTACTACACCGTGCAGAACGGCAACATGTCCGTGATCCACCTGAGCAACACCGACCGCGCCAACGGCAAGGCTGTGAAGATCCGCTTCCGTGGCGCAGCCAACTCCGACGACGTGAAGGATTTCCAGATCTTCATGTCGCCTGGTGACGTTTGGACTGGTGCTGTGCTGCAAGGCGCTGACGGCGCAGCGGTGCTGTACTCTGCTGACAAGACCTGCACGGTGCCCGCCATTCCTGCCACGGGTACGGCCTTCTCTACCGCACGCCTGAACACGGTGAGCAATGTGAATGGCACGCGTGAAGGTTATGTTGAAATCTTCAACATGGCTGACATCCCATCGACCAGCCTGTACAGCAGCACGGTGAGCGCTGCCGGTTCTGCTGGTGGTGCTGCAGGTACTGCCAAGTCGATTCTGTACTCGGCAATCAAGCACTCCTCCGGCGCTGCGCCTTGCTACACCGAAGGTTCTGCCGCTCGCACGCTGCTGAACGACATCGCGATGAACAACTTCACCGACGCTGGTGCAGCCGCTTCGGTGGGCTACGCTTCGTCCACGACGGGTCTGTCGGCTGACTGGTACATTCTGAACCTGACGCAATCGACCGCCTTCTCGGGTGCTGCTACGGCTATTGAAGCTCGTACGGGTGCTGGTCTCGCTGCAGGTGCTGCCAACTTTGTGCAGTTCCCTCAGACCGATGCTGGCTCCGGCACGTTCTTTGCTGGCACGTCGATCGACAACTTCACGGCCGACCCTCTGCTGCGTACCGTGGCTATTGACCAAGCCAAGGCTGCTGTCGCTGGCCCGGTGGTGACGCCTCTGTTCATCGATCTGCCCGACATGTCCACGCCTTACCTGCCTGGAGCTGTTGATGCCAATTCGCCTAAGCTGCAAGCTGTTCGTCTGACTAACGCTCTGTCGCGTACGTCG
The DNA here is from genome assembly GCF_002245625.1 of Acidovorax kalamii. Lineage (GTDB taxonomy): Bacteria > Pseudomonadota > Gammaproteobacteria > Burkholderiales > Burkholderiaceae_C > Acidovorax > Acidovorax kalamii. Next base: position 152,094 of record NZ_NOIG01000006.1, on the reverse strand, counting down.
GTGTCCAACCAGTACGCTCTGGATGCTGGTATTTCGGCTGCTACGGACTGGGTGTTCTCCATGCCCACCCGTCGTTACAGCGTGGCTGCCAACTACAAGGCTGCTACGACCAGCGCTGCCACCTACCGTCTGTACTCTGACCTGAGCGTGACTGGTTCTACTTCTGTGGGTGTTGGTGCTGTGGACGAGTGGTTCCACCAAGCTAATACGGCTGTGGACACCCGCGGCAACATCTGCGTGAACGCCGATTCGATGCGCTTCTTCGACCGTGAAGAAACCACGACTGGCAACGCGCCGATCTTCTCGCCTTCCGTGGCTAGCCAGTTGAGCTTCTGCGGCGAAACCAGCGTGCTGTCGTTCTCGAGCAGCAAGGTGCTGAGCTCCAGCACCGATCTGACGGCGTCCACGATGACGACCCCATACGTCAACGGCTGGACTGTTGTGACCACCACGAACGCGTTCACTGGTGCAAACAACACCAACACCTTCACGGGTGGCCTGCCAATCATTGGCGACGCGTTCCTGAAGCTGAACAACACCAACGGTGGTACGGGCTTCGCCAGCACCTTCGGCGTGACTTGGTCGCACCGTTTCGGCCGCTAATCACGGGCTGAACTTTTCGCAGCAATGCGAAACCAAAAAAGGCGGGGTAACCCGCCTTTTTTTATTTCCCCCTATTGTTCTTTGGCCCATGGTGAATGGGCGTGTCTATCTTCTCAGTACATATGCGTCATTCAGGTCAAATTGTTCAAGCTTGTCAATCTCAATGGAGCGCTTCTGCTTCTGGATTCACAGCCCCGCGATGGATCGCTGCGGCTTGCGTGATGCCGTTTCTCATGGCAATGGCGCAGGCGCAGGCGGCGGGGCCGTCATTGGCTCATGGCACAGTGCCAGGCGCGGGTGAGGTGAGGGTGAGTGCCGATGACGTGGAGGCGGATGTGCAGAGGATTCCGCCGGACGCACGCGCCCGGATTGTCAAGCAGCCCAACACCATGCGGCAGTTGGTGACCAATCTCTATACCCGTAGGGCATTGGCGCAGCGCGCGCAAGCGCAGGGCCTTGCACAAAAGCCTGAAGTGGTGGCTGCGCTTGCGCTGGCTCGGGACAAGGTGTTGTCCGACGCTTTGTTGGTAGAAGTCGATCAGTCGAACACGCCTTCCGACGCGCGGCTATTGAGCATGGCGCGCACGATGTACCAGGCGAGCCCTGCGGACTTTCATATGCCTGAGCAGGTTCACATTCGCCACATTCTGGTTTCCACCAGGGAAGGTGATGCCGAAACTGCCAAGGCCAAAGCACAAGATATCTTGGTCAAGTTGCGGGCTGGCGCGGACTTCGCAGCGCTCGCAAAGCAACACTCGGCAGACCCTGGCAGTGCTGACAAGGGGGGTGATCTGGGATTTTTTGCTAAGGGGCGCATGGTGCCGGAGTTCGATGAGGCCGCCTTCGCGTTGCAAAAAGCCGGAGACTTGACCGAGGTGATCAAGACCCAATTTGGCTACCATGTGCTCCAGCTCGTGGCGCGCAAACCTGCGGGACCGATGCCGTTTGAAGAGGCGAAAGAGGCGTTGTTGGCCAAGGTCCGGCAGTCCGAGCAGCAACGGGGGCGCATCGAATTGGCCAAAACGCTCGAAGACACCATGAAACTGGATGAGTCGGCTATTCTCGGTACAGTGGAAAAGCTGTTGGCACCTGTTGTGCCCGCCAAACCCTGAGCGGGTGATGGAAGTTGAGGTCACGTCGGCCCTTCCTGGGTCGGCGTTTCTTCTTTTGATGCACGCTAATTGCGCGGCAACGGCGTAATACGCAACCATTTGGCGCATCTGCCGAACCAACCCGACTGCAAGCCGTAAGGCAGACAACCGATATGCTGCTAGCATTGAGCCATGAACTGCGCTCGCTATGGAGTGCCCGTTCACTTGTATGGGTGCTCACCCGCCGCGAAGTTGCTGCCCGCCACGCTGGCACGGCGGCGGGTATCGTATGGCCCTACCTGCAGCCGTTGCTAACGGTGGCGGCGTATTACCTCGTGTTCGACGTGGTGTTCGGTATGCGCCTGGGTGAGCATGCGCCCACGCGCGCCGTAGGTGCGTTTCTGGTTGTGGGGGCGCTGCCTTGGATGGCGTTTTGTGATGCAGTGCAGCGCGGTATGACCAGTCTGATCGACGCAGGCGGGCTTTTGCACAAAAATCCGCTGCCGCCCGTGCTGTTCTCCGCACGTGCAGTGCTGGCGAGCGCGCTGATTTACGGCCCTTTGTTGTTGTTGCTGGCATTGGCCTATGTGCCCGCGCACGGCCTTCGGCTTGCCGTGCTGGCATTGCTGCCCCTGCTGGTGCTGCAGTTGCTGTTGTGCCTGGTGCTGGCCCATTTGCTTGCCATACTAGCAGCTGCGCTGCGGGATGTGGTGCAGATGGTGGGGTTCCTGCTGTCCGTGGGCATTTATCTTTCCCCCATTCTGTTTCCCTTGTCGCTCTTCCCTGAGAACTGGCGCTGGGTGCTGTGGCTCAACCCCATGACAGGGCTGGTGCAGGGCTACCAGCAGGTGCTGCTGCTGGGGGCATGGCCGCCTGCGAGCGTATGGGGCGTCTCGGTGGTATGGATTGCCGTGTTGGCCTGTGCGCTGAATGTGCTGGTGGCGCGTAGCCGGGACCAGTTGGTGGACTGGATATGATGAGCGTGGATCCGGATCTGGTGCTTAGTGTTCAGAGTGTGGGCAAAGAGTACAAGCTCTATGCATCCCCTCGCGCACGCCTGAAGGCGCTGCTCACAGGGCGCGCTACGCACCGCAGCCATTGGGCGCTGCGGGAGGTGTCGTTCGATCTGCGGCGCGGAGAATGCATCGGGGTGATTGGAGACAATGGCGCTGGCAAGAGCACGTTGCTCAAACTGCTGGCGGGTACCTTGCACCCATCGCGCGGTCATATCGCGCGGGTGGGACGTGTCACCGCGATCTTGGAGTTGGGAGCGGGTTTCCACCCCGATTTCAGTGGTCGCGACAATCTGTACTTCGGTGGCAGCCTGATCGGTATCGACCACGATGAAATGGTTCGCCTGGAGCCTGAGATCGTCGCCTTTTGCGAGTTGGGCGAAGCGCTTGACAGGCCGGTCAAGACATATTCGTCGGGCATGACGGTACGGTTGGCGTTTGCGCTGGTCACGGCGGTGCAGCCGGATGTGTTGATCATTGACGAAGCGCTGGCCGTGGGCGACCAGAATTTCCAGAAGAAGTGCGTGGAGCGCATCACGGCGTTTCGCAACAGTGGGTGCACCATCTTGTTTTGTTCGCACAGTCCTTACCACATCCGACATCTGTGCGACAGAGCTCTGTGGCTCAAAGCCGGGCGCGTGGAGCAGTTTGGCGAAACCGAGGGCGTGCTGGCTGCTTATGACGTGTACATCCGAGAACGCGAGGCCGCGGCACAGCAAACATTTGATGCCGAGGAGCCGTCTGCAGTTGTGGAGGGGGTTGTGTCGGAATGCTCGCCCTCGGCTGTCTCATCCGCTCGCAAAGTCGACGCCCTTGGTGCGGGCGCCTGCATCCTGACGGTTGAGGTAGCAGACCTGTCCGAGCCGATGGGCGACCAGCCTGCGGTATTGCAAGGGCAGGATTTGGTGGTGACGATCACCGCCCGGGGGCGGGGGGACGAGCGGCCCAACATCGGCTTCATGATCGAGCAGTCCAAGGGCGTGGGGATCACGTCCTTGGCGACGCACGAGGATGGTGCCGTACCCACTAAGTTGGGTGATGGGACGTGGCGGTCCGTGCTGCGCTTCCCCGACCTGCCGCTGCACAGCGGTGACTATGTGATCAGTGCGTTCCTATTCGACGAAACCGGTTTGGCTGTGTACGACGAGTGGTTTCAGTTCAAGCACTTCCGCTTCATCTTTCCCAAGCCGCTGCCTGGGCTCGTGCGCCTGCCGCACCACTGGAGCTAGGGCTTGTTAGTGCGATCTCCTTCCAGAGCGTGAACAGGCCCTAGACTGCCAAGGCACCCTGCGTGGGCCCGGATAATTAGCCTACTCTCAACCTATACACAACGATATGACTGCAATTTCCGATGGGGGCCTGTCCCGTGGCGCTCAACTGCTGGAGGAGGGCAGGGCACTGCTGGCGCGAGGGGACCGTACGGGGGCGGCGCAGGTGCTGGTACGCGCGCGGGACGAGCGCGATGTGGTACTCGATGCCCATGCCCTAATAGAAGCACACGATCTGGTCGGCTCTTTTCGCAACGTGATGGGATTGGACTGCACGATCTCGGCGCAGGACGACATCTTTGGTTTTTTTCAGAATCACCACTCGTGCCGCAACCCGCTGCGGGACTATCTGGCGGACGGCTGGCGCACCCTTTCCGAACTGATGCTGCTTTTGGAGGCTGTGGACCAGCCTCTGCTGCGCACGCCCAGAGTGCTGGAGTTCGCGAGCGGCCACGGCCGGTTCACGCGCCATCTGGTCAAGGCGGTGGGAGCGGAGCGGGTGGCAGTGTCGGATGTGGTGCCGGGTGCGGTGGAGTTCGCCAGGGCTACCTTTGGCGTGGACGGTTTCCAGTCGGCCAGCGTGCCCGAGGCGGTGCGGTGGCCGGGGCAGTACGACCTAGTGTTTGTGCTATCTTTGTTTAGCCACCTGCCTAGAGCGACATGGGCTCGCTGGCTGCAGGCCCTATATGGGGCTGTGGCGCCGGGTGGGCTGCTGGTGTTCAGCACCCATGGTCTCAAAGCCGCGCGCTTTGACAATGTTGTTCTGGACGACGAAGGCTTCTTCTTTGCGGCGTCCAGCGAGTCGCAGGCCATCGATGTCCAAGAATACGGTACCACATTCACCTCGCCCGGCTTCGTGCGCGCATGCATTGCAGGCACGGTGGGGGCTGATAGGCTTGTGCACGAAGCCCCTGTGCATTTCTGGAATCACCAGGATGCTTATGTTCTGCGAAAGGGCGCGGCATGAACCGCTGGATGATTCGAGCCCGGGAGCGTGTATTCGGGATGGCGCCGTGGGATGCTGCGTATATCACGGATGAATGGTTTCGGGCCCACTTTGAGTACGCCGCAGATGTGGTTCATCAATGGATGGGAGGGGCGCTGGATCTGCGTGCCGCCAAGCTCTTGAACTTTGGCTGCGGTGACGGTATTACCGATCTGGCGTTGGTGTTGCGGCATGGTGCAGGTTCGATTCACGGCGTGGACATCCGCCGCGAGTATGCCAAGTTGCCCCGCATTGCTCGTGAGCAACTGGGCATGGCTCGCATCCCGGCGGCGTTGACCTTCGAGACCATCGAGCCCTGCGCGCCCCTTGCGGGGCGCCATCAGCAGGTGGATGGCATCATGAGCTGGTCTACTTTCGAGCACGTTAAGCGCGATCAACTGCTCCCCATACTGCGCGACCTGCACCAGTGCCTGCGGCCTGGGGGCGTGTTTTTTCTGCAAATCGAGCCCTTGTTCTATTCGCCTTTTGGTTCGCATCTGCGCCGGTACGATGACGTGCCATGGCACCATTTGCTTGCTAGCGAGGACGACCTGTGGAGGATCATCGAAACTCACGAGGGCCCGCTTGACTCCTCCGAGGTTGACTTCGGATTTGCTGACTTTGGCGTGGATGGCTACAAGCGGTTTGTATTCGAGGAATACCAAGCGCTGAACCGTCTAACGGCTGACGAACTCGTGGATGTGGTGCAGCGCGCAGGATTTAGCGTGGAGAGACAGGAGCGGCGAAGCGTAGATCTGCCGCCGCCCCTCGAGTTGCTGGAGCGGTACCCCCCTGAAGTGCTTTGCAACAACGAGGTGTTCCTGCTGCTGCGTAAAGAGGCGGAGCAGTCGTCGCTAGCCTGATGGCCCCAATCCGAGACATTGCGAACCGATTCGATCTGTTGCGCCTAGCAGCCGCGCTGGCGGTCTTTGTCGCGCACGGCGACTTTCTCTATCGCTTGCACCTGCCAGTGCCGTTCCCAGGCCATAGTCTCGGATCTTTGGCGGTGTATGTGTTTTTCTTTGTCAGCGGCTATCTCGTCTGCCAGAGTTGGGCGCGAGAACCTGTGTGGCGGTTATTCTGGATCAAGCGGCTGACCCGTATTTTTCCCGGGCTGGTAGTGGCTGTGGCGTTCTCGGTAGCGGTGGTGGGCTGGGCGACGACGACGTTGCCCAGTGCGCAGTACTGGGGGGCATCGACAACCTGGTTGGCCTTGCTCAACAACGCGGCCGGGCTCGCCACCCTCCAAACGCTTCCAGGAGTGTTCGAGTCCAATCCGTTTGCTCGGACGGTCAACGGTTCACTGTGGACGATTCGTTATGAGCTGGCGATGTACAGCATGCTGGCGGTGCTGGCTTGGTCGTTTCGCGGAAGGCGTTGGGTCTATCCGCTGGCGGCCGGAGCGTTGGCTGCGACGTGGCTGCTGGCACGTGCTGGAGGCTGGGACGCCAGACTGGAGGCTGCGGGCGACAGAGGGTGGACGGATGTTTTCCGCTGGCGGGACTTCTGCGGATTTGGCGTTCCCTTCTTTTTGGGCAGTACCTTTGCGGCCTATGGGCTGCGTTTCAGGCCCTGGATGGTGGGCATTGCCATGGCGGCAGCCGGCGTTGCGCTGTGGGCAGGAAGTGAGGTCGCCCGGCAGGCTGCCGTATGGCTTCTCATCGCCTTTGGTGCGTTGGCTGTTGCGTTTGGGGGGCAACCGGCTGGCGTTGCGAACCCGAGCACGACGCGTACTGACATCTCCTACGGGGTGTACATCTATGCCTTCCCAATCCAACAGGCAATGACGCAATGGTGCCTTGCTCTGGGGTGGCCACTGGTGGTCTGTATGGCGTTGGCTCTCACCCTGGTGCTGCCGCTGGCCTGGCTGTCGTGGTATTGGATCGAGCACCCCTGCCTCCGGTTTGCGCAACGGATGATTCGAAAAGCATAGCTGCCCGAATCGCCCTGATTGAACTAGACAGTCAACCTGTTCTCGCGCCAAGTAGTGGGCTGGTCCATGGGCAGCCGCATTGACACGAGCTTGGTCCTCGATGCACTGCTGATGGCGCTATGGCGCCGCCAGCCGCATGCGCCTGTCATGGTTCATTCCAATCCGGGCTGTTAGTTCACGGGCCACGAGTGGCAGACCTTCCTGCACGACCACAACCTGGTCAGCAGCATGAGCCGCCGTGGCAACTACCACGACAACGCAGTGGCCGAGGGCTCCTTCGGACTGCTCAAGCGCGAGCGCATCCGCAGGCGGGTCTGCGACACCCGTGACGATGCGCGAGCTGAAGTCTTCAACTACATTGAAATGTTCTACAACTCAAAGCGCCGTCATTCATCGGCAGCGTGACTATCACCTGTAGAGTTCGAACAGCAACATTCCCAACAACTCAAAAGTGTCTAGGAATACCGGGGGGATTCACCAGGCACGAACGAAGTTGGTGATGGCCGAGTACCCACCGCTATAGCCTACGGCCTTGATTTCAGCATGCAGTGCAAGTGCCGTGCGCCTTCGGTTCTTAGGCCGCCTGGCGTCGGCCGTCAGGGCCTGCGCGAGGGCCGCTACATACGGACTGAGCTTGTTGGGGCGTGGCTCGCGCAGGTGTACTGGTGGGGCGCCTCGTTCACCAGCGCGCGAAGCCACGTGGATAGAGAGTGCTGCGCGACAACCCCGTCTTACATGCTATTTCCAGCTCCGACAGCTTGTCCTTTGCGTGCAGTCGCCGGATCTTGCCAATCATGTCCATGGTGATCACTCCTTGAACCCGCTACATAAAAGAACAGCAGAGTATGTTGAGCACCTGGCTCATCTTTACTTCGGCACTACCCGAAAAAGTGGCTCAAATTCCGGTCGGCGCCAACAGCCAATCTAGTTCAGAAGCCAAGTTTTCACTCTGCGCTGGAATGACGCAGGTATCGCGCGGGCGATTCCGCGCAGCAGTGGGTGAGACCGTAAATACACCAACATGCCCAGGGCTCCTGAGCGCGCGTTACGGATATCGGCCGACTGCGGCAGAAAGGCTGCCAGATCGTTGGCGCCGAGCGGATCGGGGGCTGGCATCGGCTTCTCTGCAATGTCGTCATTTAGGTAATCACCAGCATAGCTCCAAGCGGTGGGGCTTTGATCTGCGCTTGCTGGGATCGGCTCAGGGGCGTGTGCGGTGGCGAAATGTTCCTCGCGCAGCCGCACGAAGTGATCCACCCACTCCGTGCTTGTAGAGTCCCAAGGCAAAACCCAACTCCAGGGGCGACCCGCCACCCGCTCTGCAAAGGCGCCCAGGTTGGGGGCTACGACGGGCAGTCCTGCCTGCAGGGCCGCACTCAAGGTGTAGCTGTACGTCTCGGGCCACTGTGCGGGGAACCACACGAGATCGGGCTGCAGCCATTCAAGCAACCCGGGAAGATCTTGATCATCATATGCCCCATGCACGGTCAACCGCGCCCGCGGCTGGCTCTGCAGATGCCGGTATCCGTAGCCCAGAAGGTGAAATTCCACCGGCGCATTGCGCTTGGCGGACTCCATGGCCACGGCCTCCAGGAGGTCCGCGCCTTTGATGGCGCTCAGGGCTCCCAGCACGGCTATTTTGAGCGGTGCATGGGGCGGGCGCTTTGAGGGTGGTGGCGGCTCCGGAAGCTTGGCTGCCGGGCCGACGCCGAGGTCGGTATGCGGAACCACTAGCATCCGCGCGCCCGGCACGAATGCGGAAATGCGTCGTGCCGTATCGTGGCTGGGAGTGAAGACGTAGCGCGCCGCCATCAGCAGGTGTTGATTGCGGTGGCGCCAATCTGCCACGGTGCCGTGGCCCACGGGGGCCGCTTCGTAGACGGAGCAACAGGCGCATTCGCCCGGCCGGGAGCTTTCGACGTACTTGTTGTCCTTGCCCGTCAGGCTGATATGGGTGCAATAGCTGTAGTAGTCGTGGGCGGTGAAGTCGTAGGCGACGCCGAGTTGATGCGGAATGTCGGTGATTACCGGGTCATGGCCCAGCAAATGGTGGAAATGTACGTGGCGGACGCCCAGTCGGCGCAGCACAGCTACCAGATCCGCGTATTGATCGACAAGGCGGAAGATCAGTTCAAATCCTTCGTCCTTGCCTGCCAGCTGCAAGGAGACGCTGCGTCCCGGCGCGGGCTTGAGAGTTAGAAAAGAAGCCTGGTGCGCTAGGTGCGATGCAAGCTCGCGCACATGGCGCAAAGTGCCGCCAGCACGGTCATGAATCACCGACAGGATGATCGGCAACCCGGCCATGGCAAGGCGAGCAGCGTCCAAGGCTAGGCGATAGGGTTGTGCGGGATCTGACTGCACGAAGGCCATTACGTCGCGTTCGTATCGCGGATGCAGGCGGCGCAGGGTCTCCATTGCCGCTCGTTCCCTGGGGCTCTTGCTGTCGCCAAAACTGACCCCACCGGTGTGGAGAACAAAGGTGTCAAGTAGGTGCAGGTTGCGCCAGCCGGCACTGGCGGCTCGCTGGCAGAAGTCGTTTTCTTCGCCATAGCCTTTGCCGAAGTTCTCGGTGTCGAACAGGCCGATTTCGGCAAGGCAGTCCCGGCGGATGTACATGCAAAAGCCCACGCCGGTGGGGACGTCCACGACCACACCCGGGTTGGTTTGCGCACATAGCGCATCCAGCCGGGCGGTGTCATAGCCTTTGGGAAGGTCGTTGCCTTCACAAAAGCGCGGATAGCTGCAGATGGTGGCGTTGTTGGAGAAGGGGGTTACAGATGCCACCTTGGTGTCGCCGTAAGCGGCTCGGCGGATGCGGTCCAGCCAGTCGTTGGCGACTTCGGTGTCGCTGTTGAGCAGTAGCACGTCGTTGGTGTCGCTGAGCGCCATGCCGCGGTTCACCGTTCCTACAAAACCCAGGTTTTCGGAGTTTTCCAGCAGGGTGACGCGGCTGTCCTGGGCGGCTTTCTCGCGCAACCACTCGGTGACCTCCGGCTCGGGGCTCGCATCATTGATCACGATGAGGCGGTAGGAGGTGGTGAACGCACTGGCCAGCACCGACTCGATACAAAGCCGCGTGTCAGCGAGCCCGCGGTACACCGGAACAATGATGTCCACCGGATGACCCGGTGCGGGAATTGGCTGGGCGACGGGTGCGGCAGCGGCGCTGCTGTTCTTGGGCGCACGGCCTAGCAATCGGTCGATGCGCATTTTTGCGTGTACCAAGGGGCGGGTGGCGCGAAAGACGGTGGACGCCTCGATGTTCTTCAGATGTCGGGCCAGCTCGTCATAGTCCCTCTGCACGCGCGTGGCTTCTAGCTGCCAGGTGGCCCGTTGGTGGGTCGTGGCGCGGTTGCTTTCCTCCAGGAGGGCGTTGCGGCTGCGGGCGGTCAACAGATCCATGGTCAGGCTGGTCTGCACCTGGTGCAGATGGGCTTGCGTGTTCCTGACAGTATTTTCCAGTTGTTCAATGCGATCGTGCAGCGGCTGCACCGTGGCCGCAAGTGCCAAGTAATCCGTGGACATCGGCCAGCCCAGCTCAATCTCGAACGCCAAGCTGCTGCGGGAGCGGGACTTCAGAATCTCCGCAGGGATGGGTACCTCGAACCACGGATCTTCGCCAGACATCAGCAGCAAGGTCGCGCCGCTGGCGGCAGGCAGGGGGGCCTGCCAGACGATGTTGTGGTGGGGGGTTGTCGCCAGCAACGATCGCTGGCTGGTCTGCGCGTCCCACTTCCACAGTTCATCGCCCTGGGTGTCGTCCTTCAGGGTGATCCTGTAAAGATGCAGGTAGCCCGCCCGATCTGCGGGATCGAACCGCAGTTGGGTGCAGGGCGCTCCAGTGGGGGGAATGTCAAAGCGTACTGTCTGCCGCTCTTGGCCGATGACCCCAGCCGCGGTGAGCTTGTCGGTTTCGCGGTATTGGCCATCGCGCCCCAGGTACAACTCGGCCGAGAAGTGGGCCTTTCCAGCGGCCGGAAACGACTCCTGGGCGACCGCGGCGGCATCCGCAGATTCCACTGGACGAGCGGCCCCAACAAATTGATAGCTCAGGGCATCCTGCCCGGAGAGAATGAAACGGGCTACCGAGGGGGGCAGTTCGTCGAACTCCACCTGGAACTCCGATTCCGGGATTGGTCGCTCAATGACTTCCAGTGTGTCGATGGTCCAGCGCTGCTCCGTCATGAAGCGCACCAGCGACCGGCGCGTGAAAAAGCGCAGGTGGGTCTCATCCAGTAGCCCTTCCTTGCGGTACCTGAATTCACCTTTGAGCAATTCGGCGATCAGGCCGCTGTAACCAGCATTAGGGACGGAGATGAGCAGCCTCCCTTCGACCGTCAACATGCTGCGGCAGGCCGTGAGCACGAACTCAGGGTGCCGCAGGTGCTCCAGAACATCTGCACAGACGATGGCGTCATAGCGCTGGCCTGCGAACAGGGTGTGCAAGTCAGCAGTTTCCAGATCTGCAACGTGGATCTGCCGGTAGTGAGGCCTGGCGTGGGCTGCCTCCGCTTCACTCCAGGTGACGCCATCGCTGATACAGGCACGGGTTTCTGCGAGGTATTGGCCGAGCGCACCGCTGCCGCAGCCCAGGTCAAGGACCCTGGAGTTCTGGGGGATCATCTCGGCAAGCGTGGAAAGCGAGGTTCGTTCTTCGGGACGGATGCTACGTAGATAGACGTGCAAGTCCTCAATTGTTTGCGTCATCCCGGGATTATGACGGCCTCTCCAGGGCTTGCCCCAGATGTTGTTACAACCATGGGTGCATCCGAACGACAATAGACAGGTGCTACCCATTGCCCCCAGCCATCCTCCCGCGGTCGTCGTGTCCATTGTCAGTCACGCGCACGGCCACCAAATTCAGTCCCTGCTCGAAGCGTTGGTGCGTCTCAATTCCCAGGTGGTATCGCGGGTGGTGCTCACACTCAACGTCCCGGAGCCTGCGCCGCTACTGGGGGCGGCGCAATCCCTCCCGTTCGCGCTGGAAATCGTCCAGAACGAATTGCCCTTGGGGTTCGGCGCCAATCACAATAAGGCATTGGTCGGTGCTGAGGAAGAGTTTGTTTGTGTGCTCAACCCGGACGTGACGCTGAACGCAGACCCGTTTGCGCCATTGGTCCATGCCCTGGCAGGGCAGGCCACCGCTTGTGCATACCCCGTCCAGGTGGATGAAAACGGCTCTGTGCAGGATAGCGAACGCGAAATCCCGTCGCCTGGGACCCTGCTTCGTCGGCGGCTGCTCGGACGCATTGAGCGGCGCGTCGACTGGGTCAATGCTGCTTGCTTGCTGCTGCCCACCTCGGTGTGGCGGGATTTGGGGGGGTTTGATGAGCGCTACTTTATGTACTGCGAAGATGTGGATTTCTGCCTGCGTCTCCGGCTGAAGGGGGGGCGGCTGCTCCGAGCGCCCGTGAAGATCGTTCATGCGGGCCAGCGGGCCAGCGGGCGCCGACTCAATCACCTCGCTTGGCATGTTCGCAGCCTGTTACGGTTGTGGATGTCGCCGGTGTACAGGCAGGCGCAACAGTTGCTAACGGCGACCCCGCCCGTCAAAGGTACTATCGGAACTCCATGATCTGGTTGTCTGTAGTTGGTTTTTTGGTGGCGGCGCTGGCTGCAGGCCTCGTTGTACGATGGGGGAATGAGCACGCACTGGTCTATGGTGAAGCCATGCCGCAGCGCTTCCACCTGGGTGCCGTACCACGCATAGGGGGCGGTGCGCTACTGGTGGGAATGTGTGTGAGCTGGGGGCTTGGTGTCTGGCAGACGCTTGGTTGGGGTGATCCGGGGTCCTTGCGCCTGGGGCCATGGGTGGGCGCCTGGTTAGTGACGGTGCTACCAGCCGCCCTGGGCGGCATTGCTGAAGACATGACGCAGCGCCTGTCGGTGCGTTATCGGCTGGCACTCACGGGCGCATCGGGAGCACTGGCCGTGCTTCTGTTGGATTTGACCTTGCCTCGATTAGGGTGGCCGTGGCTCGATTCCTGGCTGGTGATAGCCCCATGGCTGGGATGGTGCGTTGTTGTGCTGGCCGTTGCCGGTCTGCCCCATGCCTTCAACATCATCGATGGCTACAACGGCCTGGCTGGCATGGTGGCCCTGATCGTCTGCCTCGCGCTGGCCCATGTGGCCCTGCAGGTGGGGGACCGCGCGCTGGCTGCGCTGCTGGTGTCCACGGCGGCGGCGACGGGGGGGTTCCTGGTCTGGAACTACCCGCGGGGCATGCTGTTTGCGGGGGATGGCGGGGCCTATGTATGGGGCGTGGTGATTGCCATGGCCAGCATTTCCCTGGTGCAGCGCAATGCGGATGTGTCGCCGTGGTTTCCCATGCTGCTGCTGATCTACCCCGTCTGGGAGACGATTTTCTCGATCTATCGCAAGGCGGTGCGGGGGGTGTCGCCGGGGGTGGCCGATGCCCTGCATTTTCACCAGCTCATCTACCGCCGCATTGTGCGCGGGGTTTTCCACGACGATGAGTCGCGCCGCATGCTGATGCGCAACAACCGCACTTCGCCCTACCTGTGGGGTTTTACCCTGCTGACCGTGGTGCCCGCTGTGCTGTTCTGGAACAACACGCTGCTGCTGATGGCGTTCTGTGGGCTGTTTGTGGTCAGCTATGTGATGGCCTATCTGGCCATCGTGCGCTTCAAGGTGCCGCACTGGCTGCGCCACTGACCAGCCCGGAGCCACCGGTTTCTGCCGGTCGCCCGGCAACCGGGTTTGTGGAGCGTTCTTCAACCTCCCGACAGCTGTGCGCCCCGTGAATGCGGCACAATTTGCGTTTCACCCTGTTTGTTTTTCTTCTTTCGGATGGCACGCCCCCATGACCGACCTTCTTTCGATTGCCCCGCGCGACAAGGCTGAAATCCTGGCCCAGGCGCTGCCTTACATCCGCAAGTTCCATGGCAAGACCATGGTCATCAAGTACGGCGGCAACGCCATGACTGACCCGGCCCTGCAGGCGGACTTTGCCGAGGATGTGGTGCTGCTCAAGCTGGTGGGCATGAACCCCGTGGTGGTGCACGGTGGCGGCCCGCAGATTGAGACGGCGCTCAACCGCCTGGGCAAGAAGGGCGAGTTCATTCAGGGCATGCGCGTGACCGATGCCGAGACCATGGAAGTGGTCGAATGGGTGCTGGCGGGCGAGGTGCAGCAGGACATCGTGGGCCTGATCAACCAGGCGGGTGGCAAGGCTGTGGGCCTGACCGGCCGCGACGGCGGCATGATCCGCGCCCAGAAGCTCAAGATGGTGGACAACAAGAACCCCGCCATCGAACACGACGTCGGCCAGGTGGGCGACATCGTCTCCATTGACCCGAGCGTGGTGAAGGCGCTGCAGGACGACGCGTTCATCCCCGTCATCAGCCCCATCGGCTTTGGTGAGAACAACGAGAGCTACAACATCAACGCCGACGTGGTGGCGAGCAAGCTGGCCGAGGTGCTCAAGGCCGAGAAGCTGGTGCTGCTCACCAACACCCCGGGCGTGCTGGACAAGGCGGGCAACCTGCTGACCGACCTGACGGCCCGCCGCATTGATGAGCTGTTCGCTGACGGCACGATCTCCGGCGGCATGCTGCCCAAGATTGCCGGTGCGCTGGATGCCGCCAAGGCCGGTGTCAACGCCGTGCACATCATCGACGGTCGGGTGCCGCATGCCATGCTGCTGGAGATCCTGACCGAGCAGGCCTACGGCACGATGATCCGGTCGCACTGATTTTTGATACTTCGGCAGCCCGCCATGCGCTTGCTCTTGGTCGAAGACGATGTGATGGTGGCCAGCGGCATCAAGCTGGGGCTGACCGATGCGGGTTATGCCGTGGACTGGGTCGGCAGTGGTGAGCGTGCCGAAGAGGTGTTGCGCACCGAGTCGTTCGACGCGGCCATCATCGACATTGGCTTGCCAGCCATGGACGGCCTGGAGCTGACGCGCCGCCTGCGGCGCCCGGACATGGCGAGCCCCGCCATGCCGGTGCTCATCCTCACGGCGCGCGATGCTTTGCATGATCGGGTCCAGGGGCTGGATCTGGGCGCAGACGACTACATGGTCAAGCCCTTCGAGCTGCCCGAGTTGCTGGCGCGCCTGCGGGCCCTGCTGCGCCGCTCGCAGGCCGCCACCACGGCGGTGCTGAGCTTCGGCCCGCTGGAGCTGGACACCGCCGGTCGCCGCGCAAGCATCCGCAGCGATGCGGGCGAGCAGGTGATCGAGCTGGGGCCGCGTGAGTGGACGGTGCTGGAGTACCTGCTCATCAACGCCCCCAAACCCGCCAGCAAAGACAAACTCCTGCAGGCGCTGACGGGCTGGGACAAGGAGATCACGCCCAACGCGGTCGAGGTCTATGTCTCCCGCCTGCGCGGCAAGCTGGAACCCCACGGTGTGGCGCTGCGGTCGATCCGGGGGTTCGGCTACCGGCTCGAACTCCAGAACCCTTGACGGGGCAGCGGCCCCGGTCTCTTTCCTCTTCTCCTGCGCCCGCCATGCTGCTTCGGAACCCTTCCCCCAAGCGGCCCGGTTTGCGCGCCATGACGTCCGACCTGCGGACCCGCCTGCTGCTGATGCTGGTGCTGCCGCTGTGTGCACTGGCGCTGGTGGGTGTCTGGCTGGACTACCGCTCGGCCGACGAGGCCGCCGTCCAGCACGACCAGCGCCTGGTGCGCCTGCTGCCCGCGCTGGCCGATTCGGTGCTGGCGCCACCCATCCGCGACAACGCTTCGCCCTTGCTGCTGCTCGCGCCGCCAATCGAGGAGTTCCTGCGCCAGAACGTCGGGTTTTCTGCTTACAGCGTGCGCGACACCTCAGGGCGGCTGCTGCTGGGGGACAGCTGGGTGCATGGGGCGGTTCCTACCACGCAGGCCCCTGAGTTCCACAGCGTGGAGTTTGGCGGTGTGACCTACCGGGTGGCCGTGCAGCGCGGCCGCACGGGCGCGGGCGAGCTGGTGGTGGCATTGGCCGATGGCTCCGACC
The DNA here is from genome assembly GCF_002245625.1 of Acidovorax kalamii. Classification (GTDB taxonomy): domain Bacteria; phylum Pseudomonadota; class Gammaproteobacteria; order Burkholderiales; family Burkholderiaceae_C; genus Acidovorax; species Acidovorax kalamii. The sequence goes on along the minus strand of NZ_NOIG01000006.1, from coordinate 136,239 downwards.
CGCGCCAGAAATGGGCCCAGCAACTGCTGCTCAGGGTGCTGTTGCCCAACCTGGTGCTGCTGCTGGCGGCGGGTTTTGCGATCCACTGGGCGGTGCGACAGGCGTTCAAGCCTCTGGTGGGTCTGGCCGAGGCGGTGGAGCGCCGCTCGCCGCGCGACCTGAGCCCCATCGACGAGGCCGCCTCGCCCGACGAGGTGCGTCCGCTGGTGCATTCGCTCAACCGCCTGTTTGCCCTGGTCAATGCCCAGGCCGAAGGGCAGCGCCGGTTTGTGGCTGATGCGGCCCACCAGTTGCGCACGCCGCTGGCGGGGCTGCAGGCGCAGGTCGAAGCCTGGGCCATGATGGCCAAGGCGGCGGCTCCACCGCAGGTTTCGTTCCCGGATTTCGATCGAAAAATGCCGTTTGCGCGCGAGGACAGGGCGCAAGGTGCTATTGTTTTAGGAGTCGATCAGATCGAGAAGCTGCGCAACGCCACGCGCCGCACCTCGCAGCTGGCGCACCAGCTGCTGGCACTGTCCCGTGCCGATGCACGCAGCCTCGATGCCCAGCCGCCACAGCGGGTGGACCTGAAGGACCTGTGCGAATCCCTGCTGGAGAACTTCCTGGACGCGGCCACCGGCAAGGGGCTGGACCTGGGGCTGGACGTGCAGCTAGTCCATGTCACCGGCCACGGCTGGCTGCTGCGCGAGCTGCTGTCCAACCTGGTGGACAACGCCATCAAGTACACGCCGCCGGGCGGTGTCGTCACCATCCGCTGCGGACTGCGCCAAGGCCGCGGCGGCCCGCCGCGTGCCTATGTCGAGGTGGAGGACGACGGCCCCGGCGTGCCCGAGGCCGAGCGCACCCGGGTGCTGCAGCGCTTCTACCGCGTGCCGGGTGCGGGTGGCGAGGGCACGGGCCTGGGGCTGGCGATTGCGGACGAGATCGCGCGCGTGCACCGGGCGGCGCTCACGCTGGGCGCTGGCCCACAGGGGCGCGGGCTGCTGGTGACGGTCGTGTTCCCCCTGTAGCCCGCCCTGGCAAGCCGGGGCCGCCGGGCCCCGGAGGGCTGTGCGAGAATCATTTCCATACACGATTGACTTGTGCAAACAGGTGGGGCGACAGTGCTCCCCTGGCGCTGGTGGCCTGCCTTCCATTGCCAGTGACTGCACCAGCCGTGACGATTCTTCCTGCCCCGTCGCCCCTGCGCATGCCTTGCTGGCAGGTGGTGGGCGCCAGGCCTTACCGGAGCCCCTGTCCCGCATGTCCGAACTCTCGCCCCAGCCCGAGCCCGCGTCCACCGACGACGCAGGGGATGCCCCCGTCGCACGCAAGCGGCCCAAGCCGGGCGAGCGCCGCGTGCAGATCCTGCAGGCGCTGGCGGCCATGCTGGAGCAGCCGGGTGCCGAGCGCATCACCACCGCCGCACTGGCCGCGCGCCTGTCGGTGAGCGAGGCGGCGCTGTATCGCCATTTCGCGAGCAAGGCGCAGATGTTTGAGGGTCTGATCGACTTCATCGAGCAGACCGTGTTCACCCTGGTGGCGCAGATCACCGGCCGCGATACCGGGGGCGGGGTGCCCGACCCGGCGCAGTCGGCCGAGGTGGGCGCCCGGCAGGCGGCGCGCATCGTGGCGCTGCTGCTGCAGTTTGGCGAGCGCAACCCCGGCATGGTGCGCGTGATGGTGGGCGACGCCCTGGTGTTTGAGCACGAGCGTCTGCAGCAGCGCATGAACCAGTTTTTTGACCGCATCGAATCCACGCTGCGCCAGTGCCTGCGCCCGGCCACGGCGGCATCGGCCACGCCTACGGTGGATGCGCAGGTGGCGGCCAGCGTGCTCACGGCGTTTGCGCTGGGGCGGCTGCAGCGGTATGCGCGCTCGGGGTTCAAGCGCCTGCCGTCGGAACACCTGGATGCCAGCCTGGCGCTGATCTTGTAGAGCACTTTTTGCCCACGCCCGCCGCTGCGGGCTGAGGCAGAGGGGGCAGGGCAGGGTGGCCTGCCGCGCGGTGGTACCGCCGCAACGCGCGTTTGGGTGGCCCTCCCTATTTTTTCCAGGGGTTTTGGCCATGCCCTGAAATTGCTGCAGAATAGAACGAACGTTCGTTTTTATTTGTCAGCATGCCCGCCACCTCAGAATCCAGCCAAGCCAGCCGCAGCCCGCGCGCGCGCAGCAGCACGGGCCGCGCCCTGCAAAAGGGCCAGCAAACCAAGGCGGCCATCGTCGAGGCGGCGCTGGGCCTGGCCACGCACATCGGGCTTGAAGGCCTGTCGATTGGCGCGTTGGCCGATGTCACGGGCATGAGCAAGTCGGGCGTGTTTGCCCATTTTGGCTCGCGCGAAGAGCTGCAGATCTCCGTCATCCGCGAATACCACACCCGCTTCGAGCAGGAAGTGTTCTACCCCGCCATGTCCGCCCCGCGCGGCGTGGCGCGTTTGTCGGCGCTGTTCGACAACTGGATGAAGCGCACCTCCATCGAAATCGACTCAGGTTGTATCTACATCAGCGGCGCCGTCGAATTTGATGACCGCACCGGCCCCGTGCGCGATGCGCTGGCCAGCTCGGTGCTGACCTGGCACGCTGCCATGCGCCGTGCCATCGAGCAGTGCAAGGTGTTGGAAGAGCTGCGCGCAGACACCAATGCCGAGCAGATGCTGTTCGAGATCCACGGCCTCATCCTCGCGCTGCACTACGAAGCGCGGTTCCTGCAGACCCCGGGCTCCATGGCCCGGGCGGTGCAGGGCTTTCACAACATCCTGGCGCGCTACAGCGCCACACAACCAGGCGCCAGCGCAGAAGCAGCACCCGTTGCTGCTGCTGCCAAACGCCGCAAAGTTTCCAACCAAACCACCACCTCCAAGGAGTAAACCCCATGCCTATGTACACGCCGCCCCTGCGCGACATGCAATTCGTCATGCACGAAGTGCTCAAGGTCAGCGATGAATTCAAGGCCATGCCGCCCCACGCCGAGGTGGATGTGGACACCATCAACGCCGTGCTCGAAGAAGCCGGCAAGTTCACTGCCGAAGTGACCTTCCCGCTGAACATCAGCGGCGACACCGAAGGCTGCGTGCTCAACAAGGCCACCCACGAAGTGAAGACCCCCACGGGCTTCAAGGACGCCTATGCCAAGTACGTCGAAGGTGGCTGGGCGGCACTGTCGTGCGACCCTGCCTACGGCGGCCAGGGCCTGCCTTTTGTGCTGAACCAGTGCCTGTACGAGATGATGAACTCGGCCAACCAGGCCTGGACCATGTACCCCGGCCTGTCGCACGGCGCGTACGAAGCCCTGCACGCCCACGGCACCGAAGAGCAAAAGAAGATCTACCTGCCCAAGCTGACCAGCGGCGAGTGGACCGGCACCATGTGCCTGACCGAACCCCACTGCGGCACCGACCTGGGCCTGCTGCGCACCAAGGCCGAACCCCAGGCCGACGGCACCTACAAGATCACCGGCAACAAGATCTTCATCAGCGCGGGTGAACATGACATGGCCGCCAACATCGTGCACCTGGTGCTGGCCCGCCTCCCCGACGCGCCCAAGGGCAGCAAGGGCATCAGCCTGTTTGTGGTGCCCAAGTTCAACATCAAGGCCGACGGTTCGCTGGGCGAGCGCAACCCCATCTTCTGCACGGGCCTGGAGCACAAGATGGGCATCCACGGCAACGCAACCGCGCAGATCGCCATCGACGGCGCCATCGGCACCATGGTGGGCCAGCCCAACAAGGGCCTGGCTGCCATGTTCGTCATGATGAACGCCGCCCGCCTGGGCGTGGGCAACCAGTCGCTGGGCCTGACCGAAGTGGCGTACCAAAATGCGCTGGCTTACGCCAAGGACCGCATCCAGATGCGCAGCCTGTCGGGCGTGAAGGCCAAGGACAAGGACGCCGACCCCATCATCGTGCACCCCGACGTGCGCAAGATGCTGCTCACCGCCAAGGCCTACGCCGAAGGCGGCCGCGCGCTGCAGATCTTCTGCACGCTGCTGCTGGACAAGGTGCACAGCCACCCCGATGAAAAGGTGCGTGCCGAATCCGAAGAGATGGTGGCGCTGCTCACCCCCATCGTGAAGGCCTTCATCACCGACAACGGCCACATCTCCACCAACGCCTGCATGCAGGTCTTCGGCGGCCACGGCTTCATCAAGGAATGGGGCATGGAGCAGTACGTGCGCGACAACCGCATCAACATGATCTACGAAGGCACGAACACCGTGCAGTCGCTGGACCTGCTGGGCCGCAAGATCCTGGGCAACAACGGCGCCACGCTCAAGAAGCTGGGCAAGCTGATCGGCAAGCTGGTGGAAGAAGAAGGCGTGAACGAGAAGATGGCCGAGTTCATCAACCCGGTGGCCATGCTGGGTGACCAGATGACCAAGTTCACCACCGAGATCGGCTTCAAGGGCATGCAGAACCCCGACGAAGTGGGCGCAGCCGCCGTGGACTACCTGCGCGTGGCCGGTCACCTGGTGTTCGGCTACCTGTTCGCCCGCATGGCCCAGGTGGCCCTGCGCGAGATCGCCGCTGGCAACACCGACCCGTTCTACGGCGCCAAGCTGCAGACGGCCCGCTTCTACTTCGCCAAGCTGTTCCCCGAGACCGTCACGCTGATGCGCACGGCCCGTGCTGGCAGCAAGGTGCTGATGGATACCGATCTGGCCCTGGCCTGATCGGTAGATCTGCGGATTTCAAGCTTTTTTGGCACGGAGCGCCTATGTATCAAGCGGTAGCAGCTATTGTTTTTGTAGCGTCTGCGGCGCCCGTCTGGGCGCAGGCGACGCCCGAAGGCCTGTGGCGCAACATCGACGACAAGACCGGCGAGGCCAAGGCCGAAATCCGCATCCGCGACATCGGCGGCGGCGTGCTGAACGGTGCGCTGGAAAAGCGCCTGTCCAAGGACGCCAAGCCCGACGAGGTCTGCGACGAATGCTCGGATGACCGCAAGGGCAAGCCCATCCTGGGCCTGGAGATCATCCGTGGCGCCAAGAAGGCTGACGGCAAAGAGGTGTGGGAGGGCGGCAAGATTCTCGACCCCGAGAACGGCCGCAACTACACCCTGCGCATGACCCCCGTCGAAGGCGGCAAGAAGCTCGAAGTGCGGGGCTCCATCGGCCCGTTTGGCCGCACGCAAACCTGGATCCGCATCCAGTAAACCCCATTCCCGTGGCCTTGCGCGCGCCATGCGGTGTTGCGCAACGCCCCAACCAGGAACCTAACCCATGTCCCGATTCCAAGTGAAGAAAGTCGCCGTGCTCGGCGCAGGCGTGATGGGCGCGCAGATCGCCGCCCACCTCGTCAACGTGAAGGTGCCCGTGGTGCTGTTCGATCTGCCTGCCAAGGAAGGCCCCAAGAACGGCATCGTCATCAAGGCCGTCGAAGGCCTGAAGAAGCTCAAGCCCTCGCCCCTGGGTGTGGCCGACGACGCGGCGCTGATCCAGCAGGCCAACTACGAAGAGCACATGCACCTGCTCAAGGAATGCGACCTCGTGATCGAGGCCATTGCCGAGCGCATGGACTGGAAGCTCGACCTGTACACCAAGATCGCGCCCCATGTGGCCAAGCACGCCATTCTGGCGTCCAACACCTCGGGCCTGTCGATCACCAAGCTGTCCGAAGTGCTGCCCGAGAGCATCAAGCCGCGCTTCTGCGGCATCCACTTCTTCAACCCCCCGCGCTACATGACGCTGGTGGAGCTGATCAACACGCCCACCACCCAGCCTGAAGTGCTGGACCAGCTCGAAGCCTTCGTCACCAGCGGCCTGGGCAAGGGCGTGGTGCGCGCGCACGATACCCCCAACTTCGTGGCCAACCGCGTCGGCATCGCCGGCATGCTGGCCACGATGAAGGAAGTCGAGAACTTTGGCCTGACCTATGACGTGGTGGACGACCTCACAGGCAAGAAGCTGGGCCGCGCATCGAGCGGCACCTTCCGCACCGCTGACGTGGTGGGCCTGGACACCATGGCCCACGTGATCAAGACGCTGCAGGACAACCTGAGCATCGAGACCGACCCCTTCTACGAAAGCTTTGGCACGCCCGCCGTGCTGAAGAAGCTGCTGGAGCTGGGCAATCTGGGCCAGAAGACCAAGGCCGGTTTCTTCAAGAAGGTCGGCCGCGACGTGATGCGCTTCGAGCTGGAAAGCGAAGAGTACGTGCCCGCAGGCCAGAAGGCCGACGAGGTGTATGCGCGCATGCTCAAGAAGCCTGCGGCCGAACGCCTGCGCCTGCTGCGCAACGCCGAAGGTGCGCCCGGCCAGTTCCTCTGGGCCATCCTGCGCAACAGCTTCCACTACGCTGCCGTGCACCTGGGCACCATCGCCGACAACGCCCGCGACGTGGACCAGGCCATGCGCTGGGGCTTCGGCATGAAGCAGGGCCCCTTCGAGCTGTGGCAGGAAGCAGGCTGGCTGGAAGTGGCGAAGATGATCCAGGAAGACATCGACGCTGGCAAAGCGCTGTGCAAGGCACCGCTGCCCGAGTGGGTCTTCAAGGGCCCCGTGGCCGACGCCGGTGGCGTGCACACCGCGCAAGGTTCGTGGAGTGCATCGCAGAACAAGTTTGTGCCCCGCCGCCAGCTGCCCGTGTACGAGCGCCAAATCTTCCCCGAGGCCCTGCTGGGCGAGACCAGCCTGCCCGACTGGCGCACCGCTGGCACCACCATTGCGGAATCGAAAGCCCTGCGCACCTGGACGCTCGATGGCCAAGTGCTTATCGCCAGCATCAAGAACAAGATGCACGCCATCAGCCCCGAGGTGATGGAAGCGCTGATGGAAGCGCTGGAACTGGCCGAGTCTGAGTACCAGGGCATGGTCATCTGGTCCGGCGACGCGCCTTTCAGCGTGGGGGCCGACCTGGAAGCCACGATGCCCGCGTTCATGGTCGGCGGCGCCGATGCGGTGGAAAGCATCGAGCAGGAGCTGCAGAACCTGATGCTGCGCATCCGCTACGCCCAGGTGCCGGTGGTGGCTGCCATCCATGGCATGGCGCTGGGCGGTGGCTGCGAACTGGCCGTGTATTCGGCCAAGCGTGTGGCGCACATGGAAAGCTACATCGGCCTGGTCGAAGTGGGCGTGGGCCTGGTGCCCGGCGCGGGCGGCCTGACCTACATCGCCCGCCGCGCGGCCGAGAACATGGCCGCTTCGACCAGCAAGGACATCCTGCCTTTCCTGACCGAAGGCTTCACCGCCGCGGCCATGGCCAAGGTGGGTACCAGTGCCATCGAATCGCGCAAGCTGGGCTTCCTGCTGGACAGCGACGTGATCGTGCCCCATAAGGACGAGCTGCTGTTCGTCGCCATCAACGAAGCCAAGTCCATGGCTGCGAGCGGATGGCGTGCACCGCACAAGCGCCTGTTCCCCGTGGCGGGCCGCAGCGGCCTGGCCACCATCAAGGCCCAGCTGGTGAACATGCGCGACGGCGGCTTCATCAGCGCCTACGACTTCAAGATCGGCGCCATGATCGCCGAGGTGGTCTGTGGCGGCGATGTGGATGCGGGCTCGATGGTGAGCGAGGAATACCTGCTCACGCTGGAGCGCAAGGTGTTCTGCCACCTGATTGCCCAGCCCAAGACGCACGAGCGCATTCTCGGAATGCTCTCCACGGGCAAGCCTGTCCGCAATTGATCGGCATCACCATGACGAGCCAAGCCCCCAACAAACTCCAGCGCTCGCTGATGCGCCTGGACGAGGCGCCCGCCTTCATGCGCGGCTTCGTGCAGAACATCATCCTGCGCCGCGCTGTGCCCTTCACCGGTACGGCCGGGGTGCGGTTCGTGTCGCTCACGCCCGAGCGTGTCGAGGTGCACGTGGCCAACGAGCGCCGCGTGCAGAACCACATCGGCGGTGTGCACGCCTCGGCCATGAACCTGCTGGCCGAAACGGCCACCGGCATGGTCGTGGGCATGAACGTGCGCGACGACTGCCTGCCGCTGGCCAAGGAGCTCTCCATGGCGTTCAAGAAGCGTGCCACGGGCGGCCTCAAGGCTGTGGCCACGCTCACCGCCGAGCAGCGCGCCGCCATGTTGGCCAGCGACAAGGGCGAGGTGCAGGTGAAAGTCACCGTGACCGACGAAGCCGGCGTGGAGCCGGTCGAATGTGTATTTACGTGGGCCTGGGTTCCTTCCAGCCGCCCCCCCAAGAATTGAAGGAGTTTCACCATGGCTCAAAAACAAGTCCAGGACGCCTACATCGTCGCCGCCACGCGCACGCCCATCGGGCGCTCGGGCCGCGGATATTTCAAGAACACCCGCCCCGACGACCTGCTGGTCGCCGCCATCAAGAGCGCCATGCTGCAGGTGCCCACGCTGGACCCCAAGGCGATTGAAGACGCCATCATCGGCTGCTCCTTCCCCGAGGGCGAGCAGGGCATGAACATGGCCCGCATTGCCGTGGGTCTGGCGTTCGACCACCCCGTGGGCGGCGTGACCGTGAACCGCTTTTGCGCATCGGGCATCACCGCGCTGCAGATGGCTGCCGACCGCATCCGCGTGGGCGAGGCCGACGTGTTGATCGCCGGTGGCGCCGAGTCCATGAGCCTGGTGCCCATGGGCGGCAACAAGCCCTCGTTCAACGCCGAGGTGTTCGCCCGCGACGAGGACGTGGGCATCGCCTACGGCATGGGCCTGACCGCCGAAAAGGTCGCCCAGCAGTGGAAGGTGAGCCGCGAAGCGCAAGATGCGTTCGCCCTCGAATCGCACCTGCGTGCCATCAAGGCGCAAAAGGCTGGTGAGTTCAGCGACGAAATCACCCCCATCGAGATCGTGGAGCGCTCGCCCAACCTCGCCACCGGCGAAGTGGTGGAAAAGCGCCGCACCGTGAGCCTGGACGAAGGCCCTCGCCCTGACACATCCCTGGAAGGCCTGGCCAAGCTCAAGCCCGTGTTTGCGGCACGGGGCAGCGTCACGGCGGGCAACAGCTCGCAGACCAGCGATGGCGCGGGTGCCCTCATCGTGGCCAGCGAAAAGGCGGTGAAGCAGTTTGGCCTGACGCCCCTGGCGCGCTTTGTCAGCTATGCCGCGCGGGGCGTGCCGCCCGAGATCATGGGCATTGGGCCCATCGAGGCGATTCCTGCGGCGCTGCGTTATGCGGGCTTGAAGAGCGATGACATCGGCTGGTATGAGCTGAACGAAGCGTTTGCGGCGCAGTCGCTCGCCGTGATCAACACGCTGGGGCTGAACCCTGCCAACGTGAATCCGATGGGTGGCGCGATTGCATTGGGGCACCCATTGGGGGCCACCGGTGCGATTCGTGCGGCGACGGTGGTGCATGCGCTGCGTCGGCACAAGCTGAAGTACGGCATGGTCACGATGTGCGTAGGTACTGGCCAAGGCGCCTCCGGCATCATCGAGGCGTTGTAATTGGCTACTGCGCGTCTTTCAGGCGTCGTTGGGCAGTGCTCGCAATCCTCACGTACCGCAAGTACGTTCCGGTTGCTGCGCTCCGTCCGCCTAGCCTGAAAGCCGCTCGCTACGCCCTGGAGGGTGGGGTGTGAGGCAGGGGAACGGGCGGGGCAACACTTGATTGCTCTCACCCAAACCGTTCGGGCTAAGCTTGTCGAAGCCAGGGTTCTGCCCCCTCAGCGATAGTTTTCTTTTCAAGCCGGCGCAGATCGGTTTCGAACCAAGGAGACAGACATGAACAAGCAAACTTTGCAGGTCAACGGGGCAGTGTCTTTGGCGCTGCGTGTCTACGAACCCGAGGGCGCGCAGCGCGCCAGCGTTGTCATCGGCGGCGCGATGGGGGTGCGGCAGTCGTATTACGAGGCCTTTGCGCTGTGGATGGCGCAGCAGGGGTTTCGGGTCACCACCTTCGACTACCGGGGCCACGGCGACTCGCTGCAGGGCGCCATGCGTGATGTGAAGGCGGATCTGTTTGACTGGGCGCAGGACTACGAGGCGGTGATCACAGCCGCCAAGGCCGCGCTGCCGTCGCTGCCGCTGTACTTGCTGGGCCACAGCCTGGGCGCGCAGTTGCCGGGCTTGTTCAAGAAGCCTGAGCAGGTGGCGGGCCTGCTCAGCGTGGCCGCAGGCAGTGGCTACTGGCGCGACAACGCGCCGCAGCTCAAGCGCATCGTTCCGTACTTCTGGTGGGTGCTGGTGCCGCTGGCCACGCGGCTGTGCGGGTACTTCCCGGGGCGCACGCTCAAGAAGGTGGGCGACCTGCCTGCGGGGGTGATCCTGCAGTGGCGGCGCTGGTGTCTGGACCCGGCCTACAGCGTCGGCGCCGAAGGGCCAGCGGTGGCGCAGAGTTACGGTGCGGTGCGGTTCCCGGTGCTCGCCTTGTCGATGGCCGACGACGAGCTGATGACCTTGCGCGGCACACACAACCTGGTGAACCTGTACGCCAACACCGAGCGCCGGGTGGAGAGCATCACGCCGGCTGATCTGCAGGTGCGGCGTATCGGCCATTTCGGGTTCTTTCGCGACCAGTTCCAGCAGAGCCTGTGGCCGCGTGCTGCGGCTGCGCTGGCCGCCCTGGGCGGGGGTGGAATGCCCCGCAGCGAAGTCTCCGGCACGACGGCCTGAGGGGGCGTTTCGCGGCACACTCGCAGCATGACCTCCTCTGCTTCCACTTCTTCGTCTTCATCCATCCACCCGCTGGACGAAGCGCTGCAACTGACGGCCTCGTCCGCCGCGACGGGTCAGTACGAAGGGCAGACCCACCCCGGTTACTGGAACATGGTGGGCCCGTTCGGTGGCATCACCGCCGCCACGCTGCTGCAGGCCATCCTGCAGCACCCCGACCGGCTGGGCGATCCGCTGTCGCTCACCGTCAACTACGCGGGCGCGCTGACCTCGGGCGCATTCACCGTGCAGGCGACGCCCGTGCGTACCAACCGGTCCACCCAGCACTGGACGCTGTCGATCCTGCAGGCCGGTGCCGACGGCGCACAGGTGGTCACCACCACGGCCACGGCCGTCACGGCGGTGCGCCGTGAGACCTGGAGCGTGGGCGATGTGCCCATGCCCGAAGTCCCTGCGCCCTCAGCGCAGCCTGCCATTCCCCCGGGTTTTGGCGTGGAGTGGCTCAACCGCTACGAGATGCGCCCCATCACCGGCGCCATTCCGCGCCAGTGGGATGGCAGCGGCGATCACAGCCTCACACAGCTGTGGATGCGCGACACACCAGCCCGGCCGCTCGACTTTGTTGCACTGACCGCACTGGCCGATGTGTTCTTCCCCCGCGTGTGGCTGCGCCGCGCGCGCCAGGTGCCAGCGGGCACGGTGTCCATCACCGTGTACTTCCATGCCACGGCAGAGCAGCTGCAGGCCACGGGCACTGGCTTCCTGCTCGGCCAGGCGCGCGGGCAGGAGTTCCGCAACGGTTTCTTCGACCAGACTGTGCAGCTCTGGAACGAAGCGGGCACCATGCTGGCCACCAGCCACCAGATCGTTTACTACAAGGAATAGGACGTAGGCCTGTTGCTCAGCGCCGTACCGCATTCCTCTTGTCCCAATCCATCAGACCCCGGAGCCTTCACCACCATGACCGAAGCCACCCAAGACATTCTTGCCCACACCGAAGCGGGCGTGACCACCATCACCTTCAACCGTGTGGACAAGAAGAACTCCATCACGCGCGACATGTACGCCGCCATGGCCGATGCGCTCGATGCCGCCAAGGCCGATGCCAGCGTGCGCGTGGTGGTGTTCCAGGGCGACGTGGCGATCTTCAGCGCAGGCAACGACATCGGTGACTTTCTGCAGCAGCCGCCCGCCACGCAGGACTCGCCCGTGTTCCGTTTTCTGCGCGGCATCGCCACCTTCCCCAAGCCCGTGATCGCAGCGGTCTGCGGCCCGGCCGTGGGCATTGGCACGACCATGCTGTTCCATTGCGACCTGGTCTATGCGGGCGACAACGCGGCGTTCTCCATGCCGTTCGTCAACCTGGGCCTGTGCCCCGAGGCCGCATCCAGCCTGTTGGTGCCGCAGATGCTGGGGTACCACCGCGCTGCGGAAGCCTTGCTGTTGGGCGAGCCGTTCATGGCCGAAGCCGCGTTGGAAGTGGGGCTGGTGAACCGCGTGGTGCCGCCCACCGAGTGCAATGGGGTGGCACAGGCGCAGGCGAAGAAGCTGGCAGCCAAGCCGTTGTCGTCGCTCATCGAAACCAAGCGGTTGATGAAGGGCGGGCAGCAGGCGAAGGTGCTGGAGGTGATGGCGGAAGAGGGCGAGAGCTTTGGGCGCATGCTGCGCGAGCCTGCGGCGCGGGAGGCGTTTTCGGCTTTTATGGAGAAGCGCCGTCCCGACTTCAGCGCGGTTTGAGTCGTTGGTTCTGAGGGGTTTTTGGCTGCTTGCGCTTCTACACAAAGCGCTGGCAGCTATTGTTTTTATAGTTCGTTCTCGCCCCGTCCGTTTGGGTTGAGCCTGTCGAAGCTTTTGTGCGGTGGCTACTGCATGCCCGTGTTGAGTGCGGGAGCCGGGAGTCGCCCGGCATGCGAGTAACTTTCTTTTGCTTCGCCAAAAGAAAGTCACCAAAGAAAAGGCGACCCCCAGTCTGCGACCCCTTCGCTGTGCGAAGGGGCAAACCTGCGGCGGGGCGCTTGCGGGGTGCGCCGTGGAACTCGCTTTGCTGCTACGCAGCGCCGCTCGGACAACCACGGCGAGTCAGTTCACGAGGCATGGGCGCTTCGACGCCCATGCTCACCCCACAACCGCCCCGCCGCAGGCGCAGCCAGCAGGGGTGAGGAGCCGAACATCTAACAGCCGAACAGCCACACGGGCCATCGCTGCGCTCGGCCCAGCTTTCGCAGCGTGTGGCGCTTGCGCCCGCGTGAGGGGGCCGAGCGCAGCGTAGCGAAGCAATGGCCCGAGTGGATGTCCCTCGGGTTCCCTTCTGCGCGTGCCGAGAAGCGCAGGGCAGGGGGTGCGTGCGTGTGCCGAAGGACACACGCACTTCGTGCTCTGACTTGCCGCAGTTGTTTGAGCGGAGCGCGTAGCGCGCAGTGAGTTCTGCGGCGCACCCCCTGTGCGAGCATCGCAGGTTGCCCGTAGCGCAGCGAAGGGACGCGCGCAGTAGAGTCGCCCTTTCTTTGGTGACTTTCTTTCGGCGACGCGAAAGAAAGTTACTCGCATGCCGGGCGACTCCCGGCCTCCGCTCTTCGCATGGGCATGTCATCCGCTTCCAAATGGATAGCAAACCCGGCAATAGATACAAGCGCTTCACCTCGAATAGCACTCCATAGCAATCATGATGGGACAAGCCAGCCATTTTTACAAAGCACTTGCTTGCTAAAAATAAACAGTTTTGCTATCGTGCCCGCATGGATTCACCCGTGCCGCGCACCAGCGCTATCGCCCCCGCTCCCAAGAAACCCCCGGCCCGCCCCCGCAGCAAGGCCGCAGCCTCCTCCAGCGCCAATTCCGCACCCAAAGCAACCCTTTCCTCCGAAGATCCCACCCGCCGCCCGCGCGGCCGCCCCCGCAAGACCGCCGAAGAACTCGACGACGGCAACCGCCGTCGCAAACTCATGGACGGCGCTGCCAAACTCTTCCGCACCCAGGGCTTTGCCGCCACCAGCACGCGCGACATTGCGGCGGCGGCGGGCATGCACAGCGGCTCGCCCTTCTACCACTTCGAAAGCAAAAGCGCGCTGCTCTATGCCGTGATGAGCGAGGGCATGACCATGGCTGCGCAAAGCCAGCAGCAGGCACTCGATGCACTGCCCGCCAAGGCCACACCACGCGAACAGCTGCACACACTCATTCGCCACCATTTCGAGATCCTGCTCGGCCCGCGCAGCAGCTTCATCCCGGTGATGCTGTACGAGTGGCGTTCGCTCACGCCCGCGCAGCGCAAGGGCATTGCCCGCATCAAGGACAGCTACGAGGCCACCTGGATGCCCGTGCTGGAAGCGCTGGCACAGCAGGGCGCACTGCAGGCCGAGCCCGGTGTGGCGCGGTTGTTCATCTTTGGGGCGCTCAACTGGGCGGTGCAATGGTTCTCGCCCAAGAAGGGCAAGTCGCTCGACGCGCTCACCGACGAGGCACTCGCCTTGTTTATCCGTTCATAACAAACAACCCCATCAAGGCAGAGTCACCATGGTCCCCACAGCGCGCAACGCCTACCAGTCTGTGTTTGCTCCGGGCCTGTTCCTGGGCCAGGTGGTGGTGGTCACCGGCGGCGGCTCCGGCATTGGCCGGTGCACGGCACACGAACTGGCTCACCTGGGCGCGCATGTGGTGCTGGTGGGGCGCAAGCCTGAAAAGCTGCTGGCCGTGGCTGAAGAGATCACTGCCGATGGCGGCCTTGTGTCCTGTGAGGTGTGCGACATCCGCTCTCAAGAAGGCGTGGTGGCGCTGGTGCAGCAGATCGTTGCTGCGCAGGGGCGCATCGATGCGCTGGTCAACAACGCGGGCGGGCAGTTCATGTCGCCGCTTGAATCCATCAGCGCCAAGGGCTGGGAGGCGGTGCTGCACACCAACCTCACGGGTGGCTTCTTGATGGCGCGCGAGTGCTACCGGCAGTGGATGGCGCAGCACGGGGGCTCCATCGTCAACATCGTGGCCGACATGTGGGGCTCCATGCCGGGCATGGGGCACAGCGGGGCTGCGCGCGCTGGCATGGTCAGCTTCACCGAAACCGCTGCGCTGGAATGGGCGCACAGCGGCGTGCGCGTGAACGCCGTGGCGCCGGGTTACATCGCCTCCAGCGGCATGGACAACTACCCGCCCGAGGCGGGCGACATGCTGCGTGCCATGCCGCGCACGGTGCCGCTTGGCCGCTTTGGCAACGAGGCCGAGGTGTCGGCGGCCATCACCTTCTTGCTCAGCCCGGCAGCCAGCTTCATCAGCGGAACCACGCTGCGGGTGGACGGCGCACGGCCCCAGGTGCGCATGGGCTGGCCGCAGCGCCCGCCTGGTGCCACCGCCGCAGCACACCCGGCCGTGCGGCCGTTTGACGGCTTTCACCGCGCGCAGGTGCCGCAGGTGTTTGCACCTTCCCATACCCCCAAGCCCGAGGCCGCATGACCGCCGTCTTCACTTCCCGATTCAACCCAGGCAGCGCCGAGGCCACGCAGCGCCGCGCAGCGCTGCAGGCCCGGCTGGACGCCCTGCGCGCGTTGGAAGAGCGCGCCGCCGCCGCCTCGGCCCGGTCGCTGCCCCAGTTTGAAAAGCGCGGTCAGCTACTGCCGCGCCAGCGTGTGGCGCTGCTGCTGGATACCGGTGCGCCCTGGCTGCCGCTGTGCACGCTGGCGGGCTACCTGCAGGACGTGAAAGACCCCGGGAAGTCCGTGCCCGGCGGCGGCATGGTCGCGGGCATTGGCTTTGTGAGCGGCGTGCGCTGCATGGTGGTGGCCAGCGACTCGGGCATTGAGGCCGGCGCCATCCAGCCCATGGGCCTGGAAAAGATCCTGCGCGTGCAGGAGATCGCGCTGCAAAACCGCTTGCCGTTCATCCACCTGGTGGAGAGCGCAGGTGCCAACCTCATGCGCTACCGGGTGGAGGGCTTCGTGCACGGCGGCACACTGTTCCGCAACCTCGCGCTGCTGTCGGCGGCGGGCATTCCGGTGATCACCGTGCAGCACGGCTCGGGCACGGCGGGCGGGGCCTACATGCCCGGCTTGTCGGACGTGGTGATCATGGTGCAGGGCCGCTCACGCGCCTTTCTGGCCGGGCCGCCGCTGCTCAAGGCCGCGACCGGCGAGATAGCGACGGAGGAAGAGCTGGGCGGGGCCGAGATGCACACCGCCGTCTCGGGCCTGGGCGAATACCTAGCGCAGGACGACCGTGAGGCGATTGGCCTGGCACGCGATGTGGTCGCGCAGCTGGGGTGGAACATGCCCCGGCGACCCAGCGCACCTGGGCCCACCTTGCCCGCAGACGATCTGCTCTCCCTGATGTCTTCCGACCTGCGCCAGCCCGTGGACATGCGCGAGGTGATGGCGCGGCTGGTGGACGGCTCGGAACTGCTCGAATTCAAGGCCCGCTACGGCATGGCCACCGTCTGCGCACAGGGCCACATCCAGGGCCATGCGGTGGGCTTCATCAGCAATAACGGCCCCATCGACGTGGCGGGCGCGAACAAGGCCACCCACTTCATCCAGTGGATGTGCCAGCTGGGCCACCCCATCATCTACCTGCAGAACACCACGGGCTACATGGTGGGCAAGGACAGCGAGCAGGGCGGCATGATCAAGCACGGCAGCAAGATGATCCAGGCCGTGACCAACGCCACCGTGCCGCAGATCACTATCCAGTGCGGCGCCAGCTTTGGCGCGGGCAACTACGGCATGTGCGGGCGGGGCTATGCGCCGCGCTTCCTGTTCAGCTGGCCGGGCGCCAAGACGGCGGTGATGGGCGGCGAGCAAGCCGCGCGCACCATGCAGATCGTGACCGAAGCGGCGCTGGCGCGCAAAGGCATCACGCCCGACCCGGCCGAATCGCAGGCCCAGTTCGGCAAGATCGTCGCCATGTTCGAGGCCCAGGCCGATGCGTTCTACACCAGCGGTCTGCTGCTGGACGACGGCGTGATCGACCCGCGCGACACGCGCGCCGTGCTGGCGTTTTGCCTGGACACCTGCGCTGAAGCACAGGCCCGCACGCTGCGGCCCCTGAGCTTTGGCGTGGCGCGGATGTAAGCGCTTCGCACGCAATCCCTACGATGGCCGAGCCTCTCAAATACCTGCTGAACGACACCGTGCCCCCGCGCATCGCGGCCATGGTGCGGCGCGCGTGGCGCAAATTCGATACCACCGCGTTTCTGCAGCAGGTACAGCCCGGCTACGAATCGCTGGAGCTGATGGCGCGCGGCCAGCGCATTGCGCAGGCCCTGCAGACCCACCTGCCGCAAGACGTGCCGCGCGCGCTGGGTGTGCTGGTCGAATCGATGGACCCACCCATGGGCCTCGATGCGGTGGGCGAGCCCGACGCGGGTGACCGCCCCTACAGCGCCTTCCTGTACCTGCCGCACAGCATC
Organism: Acidovorax kalamii; assembly: GCF_002245625.1. Taxonomy (GTDB): domain Bacteria; phylum Pseudomonadota; class Gammaproteobacteria; order Burkholderiales; family Burkholderiaceae_C; genus Acidovorax; species Acidovorax kalamii. Next base: position 119,348 of record NZ_NOIG01000006.1, on the reverse strand, counting down.
TACATCGGCACACACGGCCTGCCGCATTTCGAGGCGGCCATGGCCGCGCAGCACGCGCTCACCCAGCGCTTTACCGCCGAGTTCTGCATACGCCCCTACCTGTTGCACCACCAGGGCGCCACACTCGCGCGGCTGCGCGACTGGGCGCAGGATGGCAACGCCCATGTGCGCCGTCTGGTGAGCGAAGGCACGCGGCCGCGCCTGCCCTGGGCGCCGCGTTTGCCTGCCTTCCAGGCGAACCCGCAACTGGCCCTGCCGTTGCTCGATGCGCTCAAGGACGACCCATCGTCTTACGTGCGTCGCTCCGTGGCCAACCACCTGGGCGACATCGCCAAGGACCACCCCGATCTCGCCGTGGGCACCGCGCGCGCCTGGCTGCAGAGCGCACCTGCGCCGCGCGAAGCACTGGTGCGCCACGGCCTGCGTTTTCTTATCAAACGCGGTGACGCTGGCGCGCTCGATGCCCTGGGCGTGGGCCATGCCGTGGCGCTGGATGTGCGGGCCGCGCGCGTGCTGCCCGCCCGCGCACGCATTGGCGACAAGGTGCGCATCGAGGCCGAACTGCACAACCCCACACCCCAGCCCCAGCGCGTGCTGGCCGACCTCAAGGTGCACTACGTCAAGGCCCACGGCGGCGCGGCGCCCAAGGTGTTCAAGCTGCAGACGCTGGACATACCGCCCGGCGCCACCGTAGCGGTGGGCAAGACGCTGTCGCTGCAGCAGATGACCACACGCACCCACTACCCCGGCGCGCACCAGGTGGAGCTGGTGCTCAACGGGCGGCCACAGCCGCTGGGGCAGTTTCAGCTTTCGTGATCGAGGTTTGCAGGCACACGAACACACAAACGCAACAGCAGGAGACAAGCACCATGCAGTTCACGCACGAGCACCGCGAGATCCAGAAGACCCTCAAGCGTTTCATCGATGAAGAGATCAACCCCCATGTGGACGAGTGGGAGGCGGCCGAGATCTTCCCCGCGCACGAGGTTTTCAAGAAGATGGGCAACCTGGGCCTGCTGGGCCTGTGCAAGCCCGAGGAATACGGCGGGCAGGGGCTGGACTACTCGTACAGCCTGGCTATGGCCGAGGCGCTGGGCCACATCCACTGCGGCGGCGTGCCCATGGCCATCGGCGTGCAGACCGACATGTGCACCCCGGCGCTGGCGCGCTACGGCAGCGAAGAACTCAAGCGCCAGTTTCTGGCCCCCGCCATCGCGGGCGACATGGTGGGCTGCATCGGCGTGAGCGAGCCGGCGGCGGGCAGCGACGTGTCAGGCATCAAAAGCGTGGCGCGCAAGGACGGCGACGACTACGTGATCACCGGCCAGAAAATGTGGATCACCAACAGCCTGCAGGCCGACTGGATGTGCATGCTGGTCAACACGGGCGAAGGCCCCGTGCACAAGAACAAGAGCCTGGTGATGGTGCCCATGCGGGATGGCCCGGGCGGCAAGCTCACCAAGGGCATCGAGGTGGCGCAGAAGATCCGCAAGATCGGCATGCACAGCAGCGACACGGGGCTGATCTACTTCGACGAGGTGCGCGTGCCGCAACGCTACCGCATCGGTGCCGAAGGGCAGGGCTTCATCTACCAGATGCAGCAGTTCCAGGAAGAGCGCCTGTGGTGCGCCGCCAGCACGCTCGAATCGCTGAACCACTGCATCCAGTGGACCATCGACTACGCGCAGGAGCGCAAGTTGTTTGGCAGCACGCTGGCCGACCAGCAGTGGGTGCAGTTCAAGCTGGCCGAACTCAAGACCGAGGTGGAAGCGCTGCGCGCGCTCACCTACCGCGCCTGCGACCTGTACGTGAACGGGCAGGACGTGCTGGAGCTGGCCAGCATGGCCAAGCTCAAGGCCGGCCGCCTGAACCGCGAGGTGCCCGACACCTGCCTGCAGTTCTGGGGCGGCATGGGCTTTACGCTGGAGAACAAGGTCTCGCGCATGTACCGCGACGGGCGGCTGGCGTCCATCGGCGGCGGGGCCGACGAAGTGATGCTGGGCATCCTGTCCAAGCTCATGGGCGTCGCCAAGAGATGAGCAACACCCCCCTGAGCGACTTCGTCGCTACCCCCCGCTCTCGCATTGCTGCGCAATGCGGGCAGGGGGACGCAGCCCTCGCTGCGGGGCGGCCCTTGCTCGGCTGCCCTGGCACTGGGCCGCGCCAGTTTCGTATGTCGTGCGTAGCGCGCAGCACGGTGGAGACCTGACATGCCTTTACAGATAACCCGCGCGCCGCTGGCTAGCGGCTGTGTGGAAACCTGGACGCTCAATGACCCGGCCAGCCGCAATGCGCTGTCCGAGGCGATGGTGGACTCCCTGCTGGCCGCGTGCGAGCGGGCTGCAGCCGATGCCGACCTGCGAGGCGTGGTGCTGCGTGGTGCCGGTGGCCACTTTTGCGCGGGGGGCAGCCTGGGTGGCTTTGCCAAGACCATTGGACAGCCCCTGGCCGCCGGCGAGGCTGACCCGCTGGTACCGCTGAACCGCCGATTCGGCACTCTGCTGCAGGCCCTGTGCGCGCTGCCGCAGTGGCTCGTGGTGGCGGTGGAGGGCGCGGCCATGGGCGGCGGCTTTGGCCTGGTGTGCTGCGCCGACCAGGTGCTGGCCCATACCAGCGCGCAGTTCGCCACGCCCGAGGTCACGCTGGGCATCGTGCCTGCGCAGATCGCGCCCTTTGTGGTGCGGCGCCTTGGCCCGTCTGCTGCGCGGCGGTGTTTGCTGACAGGCGAGCGCTGGGATGCCGCTGCCGCCCAGCGCTTGGGCCTGGTCGATGACGTGGTGGAGGGCGACATGGATGCTGCTGTACGGGCTGCCATCGCACGCCACGCCGCCGCCGCACCCCACGCTGTAGCCGCCACCAAACGTTTGTTGCTGGCCCAGCCCGAAACGCCGTTGCCCGCGCTGCTGGACGAAGCGGCAATTGCTTTTTCGCAAGCGCTGCGTGGCCCCGAGGCGCCGCAAGGGCTGGCGGCGTTCGCTGCGCGCAAGGCGCCGCCGTGGAGTGCGAACTCATGAAGAAAATCCTCATTGCCAATCGGGCTGTTCATGCCGCAGGCATGGCGAAGCAGATTGCCCGTGCACGCGCAGCGTGCTGGCGGGCGATGGAGCCGCGAGGGCACAGCCTATGAAAAAGATACTGATCGCCAATCGCGGCGAGATCACTCGCCGGGTGATTCACACCGCCCACCGCATGGGCATCGAAACCGTCGCGGTCTATTCCGATCCCGATGCCAATGCCCTGCATGTGCGCGAAGCCACCCAGGCCCTGGCGCTGAGTGGCGCGGCCAGCGCCGACACCTACTTGCGCATCGATAAGCTGCTGGCCGCCGCCCGTGCCAGCGGCGCAGATGCCGTGCACCCCGGCTATGGCTTCCTCAGCGAGAACGCTGACTTCGCCCGGGCCGTTATCGATGCGGGCCTGACCTGGATCGGTCCGCCGCCCGACGCCATCCGCGCGCTGGGCAGCAAGGCTGGTGCGAAGGCGTTGGCGGTCGCACACGGCGTGCCCTGCTTGCCCGGCTATGCGGGGGAGGATCAGAGCGACGAGCGTTTTGCAGCCGAGGCTGCGCGCATCGGCACGCCCCTCATGGTCAAGGCCGTCGCGGGCGGGGGAGGGCGCGGCATGCGCCTGGTCACCGACCTGGCGCAGTTGCCCGCCGCACTGGCCAGCGCACGGTCGGAGGCGCTGGCGGGTTTTGGTTGTGGCGACCTGCTCATCGAACGCGCACTGTTGCAGCCGCGCCATGTGGAGGTGCAGATCTTTGCCGACGCTCACGGCGGATGCATCCACCTGGGCGAGCGCGATTGCTCGGTACAGCGCCGCCACCAGAAGATCATCGAGGAGTCCCCCAGCCCCGCCGTGGACGCCGCGCTGCGCGAGCGCATGGGCGCCTGCGCCGTGGCGCTGGCTCAGGCTGCTGGCTATGTGGGCGCGGGCACGGTGGAGTTCTTGCTCGACGGCAAAGACTTCTACCTGATGGAGATGAACACCCGCCTGCAGGTGGAGCACCCGGTGACCGAAGCGCTCACGGGGCTGGACCTGGTTGAATGGCAGATCCGCGTGGCGCGGGGTGAGCCGCTGCCGCTCACGCAAGACCAGGTGCATCTGCAAGGCCACGCCATCGAAGTGCGCCTGTGTGCCGAAGACGCGCACTTCCGCCCCCACACCGGCCGCGTGCTGCGGTTCAGCGCGCCGCCCGCCACCGCGTTTGAACGAGCTGCGCCGGGCGCGCTGCGCTTTGACCATGCGCTGGAGGAGGGGGCAGAGGTCACGCCTCACTACGACGCCATGCTGGGCAAGCTCATCGTGCACGCGCCTACGCGGGCCGAGGCCGTCGCCGCGCTGGTGCGTGCGTTGCACAACACCCGCGTGCTGGGCCTGCCCACCAACCGCGCGTTTCTGGCGGCCTGCCTGCAGCACCCCGTGTTTGCCAGCGGCCAAGCGCTGGTGCCGTTCCTGGCGGAGTACGCTGCTGGCCTGCAGGAGTTGCTATTAAATGAAGAGCTATCAGCGCTTGTTCCTCCTGCGCTATCGGCCATTTTTGCTTCAAATCCGACGTCGGACCTGCCTTGTGCCATGGCCCGGCCCCTGCGGCTGCGCCACCAGGGCGAGGTGCACTCCATTGCCGTGCGCGAGCTGGGCGGTGGAAGGCTGCAGGTGGAGCAGGCCGGTGCAGAGCCTGTGACTTTGCAACTGCCCCAGCGCGGTGTGCACTGCGTGGCGGTGGGCCCCCGGCGCTGGCACTGGCAAACCGGCGGCGTGGACGGCTGGGTGGAAGACGCATCGTGGGAACCCGCCGTGCGCGCGGGTGTGGCGGGCGGTGCGACGGAGTTGCGCGCCCCCTTCAACGGCAAGGTGGTCGCGCTGCCCGTGGCTGCAGGCCAGGCGCTGGCGGCGGGCGACACCGTGGTGGTCATCGAATCCATGAAGCTCGAACACAGCCTGGCCAGCCCCGCAGCCGCCACCGTGGCCGAGCTGCTGGTGGCCCCCGGCCAGCAGGTGTCGCCCGGTCAGGTGCTGGCCCGCTTTGCACCCGCCACGCAAGGAGCGCCCGCATGACCGTCACGTCCGACGCAATCACGGCGAGCGAAGAAGACCGCACCGCCCTCGCCGACACCGTCACCCGCTTTGCCCGCACCGAGATCGCGCCGCATGTGGACGCGTGGGACGCTGCGGGTGAATTCCCCCGCAGCCTGTACCGCCGCGCGGCCGACCTGGGCCTGCTGGGCCTGGGCTACCCCGAGCAATACGGCGGCACGCCCGCCAGCTACCAGCTGCGCCTGCCACTGTGGCGCGCGCTCAGCCGCCACGGCGCCAGCGGCGGTGTGCTGGCCAGCCTGCTGTCGCACAACATCGGCCTGCCGCCCGTGCTGGCGCATGGCAGCGATGCCGTGCGTTCCGAGGTCATCCCGCCCGTGCTGGCAGGCGAGCAGATAGCCGCGCTGGCCATTTCAGAGCCCGGGGGCGGGTCCGACGTAGCCCAACTCAAGACCACTGCGCGGCGCGAGGGCGATGAGTACATCGTCAACGGCGAAAAGGTGTTCATCACGTCCGGCATGCGCGCGGACTGGATCACGGTGGCTGTGCGCATTGGCGACGCTGGCAGCAAGGGCAGTGGCGGCATCTCCATGCTGCTCATCCCCGGCCACAGCGCAGGCCTGTCGCGCAGCAAGCTCGACAAGATGGGCTGGCTCTGCTCCGACACCGCCCACCTGCGCTTTGACAACGTGCGCGTGCCCGCCCGCTACCTGCTGGGCGAAGAGGGCGCGGGCTTTCGCATCATCATGGCCAACTTCAATGGCGAGCGCTTTGGCCTCGCCGCATCGGCCCTGGGCTTTGCCGAGGCCTGCTACGACGAAGCCCTGGCCTGGGCCCGCCAGCGCAAGACCTTTGGCGCCGCGCTGGTGGAGCACCAGGTCATCCGCCACAAGCTGGTGGACATGCAAATGCGCATCCAGTCCACCGCCGCATGGTGCGAGTCCGTGGCCGCGCAGGCCGACGCGGGCCGCACCGGCCCCGAGTGGGTCGCGCAGGTGTGTCTGCTCAAGAACCACGCCACCCAAACCATGCAGTTCTGCGCCGACCAGGCCGTGCAGATCCTGGGCGGCATGGGCTTCATGCGCGGCACCGTCAGCGAGCGCATCTACCGCGAGGTCAAGGTCATGATGATCGGCGGCGGTGCAGAAGAAATCATGAAAGACCTGGCTGCACGCCAGCTAGGCATTTGAAGGAGACAGGCACCATGCACAGCACCGACCACGGCAACAAAGCCATCATCACCTGCGCCATCACCGGCGTGCTGACCGACCCCGGCCAGCATCACGTGCCCGTCACGCCCGAGCAACTAGCGAAAGAAGCCCGTCGCGCCTACGACGCGGGCGCCGCCGTGGTCCATGTGCACTTTCGCAACCAGGAGCCCGGCAAAGGCCACCTGCCCAGTTGGGACCCGCAGGTGGCGCGCGACTGCGTGCAGGCCATGCGCGAGGCCTGCCCGGGTTTGATCATCAACCAGACCACCGGCGTGGTCGGCCCCAACTACCAGGGCCCGCTGGATTGCCTGCGCGCCACCCGCCCCGAGATGGCGGCGTGCAACGCCGGCTCTCTCAACTACCTGAAGGTGCGCAGCAACGGCACCTGGGCCTGGCCGCCCATGCTGTTCGACAACCAGCCCGCCAAGGTCAAGGACTTCATCGACGTGATGCTGGAGACCTGTACGTTGCCCGAGTTTGAGTGCTTTGACGTGGGCATCGTGCGCTGCGTGGAGATGTATGTGCAGACCGGCATGTACACCGAACGCCTGCCCGAATACAACTTTGTGATGGGCGTCGAATCCGGCATGCCTGCGGACCCCGACCTGCTGCCCATCCTGCTCAAGCTCAAGATTAAGGAGGCCCCCTGGCAAGCCACCGTCATCGGCCGCAGCGAGATCTGGCCCGTGCACCAGCGCGTGGCCGAACTGGGCGGGCACCTGCGCACGGGGCTGGAAGACACGTTCTATCTGCCGGATGGGGCGAAGGCGGAGTCGAACGGGCCGCTGATTGAGAAGCTGGCGGAGTACGCGCGCAACGCGGGGCGGGAGGTGGCGTCGCCGCAGGAGGCGCGGGGGATGTTGGGGTTACAGGTGCTCTAGCTTGCGGCTGGTGGGCAATTGCTCACTTCGGTCGTTCATCTCTTGGAAGGATCAACACCGCGCATGGGCACGTCATTTATTTAACATGACGGCCCAGTCATGTTAGAAAAGTCGTGTTTTTTTAACGCATCATGGTGCTCATGTGCGTTTTTTGCGTGAATCCAGACACGAGCGGAATGACTCCATGACGTTGCAACCCAGCTACTCCATCCCCAAACTTCCGCCGCTGGGTGTCGATTTTCAGACGCCAGAACTGCTCAGGGCATTGGTCGCGGCCCATCGCCATCTGGCAGAACTCAAAGGCTGCGCCGCCAGCATTCCCAACCAGGCCATTCTGATCAACACCTTGGCATTACAGGAGGCCAAGGCGAGTTCGGAAGTGGAAAGCTATGTCACCACGCAGGACGAGTTGTTTCAGGCGGATTTGCACATCGCCGAATGGGTGTCGCCCGCCGCCAAGGAGGTGTCGCGCTACCGAGAGGCGCTGAGGCACGGATTCGACCGCATGCGAGAGCAACAAGGCATCCTGGGCAATGGCACGCTGATTGCGCTGTTCCAGTTGCTGAAGAACAGCAGCGAGACGTTTCGCACCGGTGGCGGCACGGTGCTCAAGAATGAGAAAACCGGCGCAACCGTCTTCGTGCCACCGCAAGACAGCTCGCAGGTGCAAGCCCACATGCAGGCGCTGGAACAATTCGTCAACGATGACTCGGCCAGCGACCTGGACCCGATCATCAAGATGGCGCTGATTCACCACCAGTTCGAAAGCATCCACCCTTTCAGTGATGGCAATGGCCGCATCGGGCGGATTCTGTGTGTGCTGTATTTGGTGCGCACCGGCTTGCTGGACACGCCCGTGCTCTACCTCTCACGCTACATCAATCAGTACAAGGGTGACTACTACCGTTTGCTGCAGGAGGTGCGCGATGCGGAAGGCGACCCGGCAGCCATTGCCGCTAGCTGGCAGGCGTGGGTGGTCTTCATGCTCAATGCCGTGGCGCAGACGGCGCGCCAAGCCGTCCAACTGGTGGGGGGCATGCGCGACCTGATGGTAGAAACCAAGCGCCGCATGCGGACCGACACCCCCAAGCTGTACTCGCAGGACCTGCTCAACAACCTGTTTCGCCACCCCTACACGCGTATCGAATTCGTGCAGAACGACCTGGGCATCACGCGACAAACGGCAGCGCGTTACTTGCGACAACTGGCCCAAGCGGGGCTGGTGCAGGAGCACAGCCAAGGCAAGCACTTGTATTTCATCAATGCGCCGTTGGTGGAGTTGTTGGTGCGTGGGGAGCGTGGATAAAAGGCCTCGGATGGGGGCGTGTACGCCGCGAATGCAACTTTGTGATGGGCGTCGAATCTGGCATGCCTGCGGACCCGGACCTACTGCCCATTTTGCTCAAGCTAAAGATCAAAGACGCCCCCTGGCAAGCCACCGTCATCGGTCGCAGCGAGATCTGGCCCGTGCACCAGCGCGTGGCCGAGCTGGGCGGACACCTGCGCACGGGGCTGGAGGATACGTTCTATCTGCCGGATGGGACCAAGGCGGATTCGAACGGGCCGTTGATTGAGAAACTGGCGGAGTACGCGCGCAATGCGGGGCGGGAGGTGGCTTCGCCGCAGGAGGCGCGGGGGATGTTGGGGTTGAAGGTCGCGGGCATTCCGTGAGCGTGAATAGCGCCCAGCGCCGCAGCTTGGGTTAGCTGGTAGCGCCAGTTGGCACTTTACCCAGCGTTGGAGTGGCCTCGGGTAGCGCTGCGTTAACTCTGCGAAGGGTTTGGACATACCCGCCGCGCGAGAAACCAGGCGACTACAAGGCTCAAAGCTGCCGATAGCGAGAATCCGTAAATCACCACCATCCGAGAAAAGCGATGCCTTCCCCAATGGGCGTCTTCGTTGGTTTGGATGGCGCGTTTGTATTCGTTCAACTCACTGATCTGCGCAGGAGTCAGCTGGTCGCGGTGCACATAATTTCTGTCGATGTTTTCGACCGCCCCAATGGTGTCCGTCTTGATCATGGGAGAGTGAAACACCATGAACACGCCCGCTACACAGAAAGAGAGAACTGCTTGGCCAATGAGTACCCAAACGAGCTTCTTTACTATTTGTGGTGTCATCTCTACTGAGCATTTAAGGTGACTGAGTACGCAGGACCGTAACGAGTCCGTTCGAACTGGACAAATCACATGAACGTCTTCTACAGCTGGTGAAGGGGAAAGTCCGTGACGCAGTCCTCCTCGGCCCTCAAGGGATTTGCCGCGCTGTCGTATCGTGACCCCGCAGTGGTTCTGCGTGAACTCCGCCAGATCGAGTCTCAAATGGTAGGCGCAAACTTGTCCCCACAAGTCCGCAATCTACGAACCAACGGCTTGAAGCCCATACGCGAGTTTCGCCATGCTGCGCTTTTTTGCCATGGAATGTCCCTGCGTCTGGGGCACCAGGTTCTGTTTTCTCCTGTGGAATCAAGTGACTATGACTTCGTTGCTACATGGCTGATTGCTGATGTTCAGCACTTTGCGCGGGTGCAACTCAAGGAGTTGGTGCCAGCGCATTTGAACGAAGGTGCAACTGTCCAGGCATTGGTCGATGGTTTGAGCAAATATTCCGGCGATGACTTGATAGTTGCTATCTTTCTCAACAGAGAGGGCCGTTTCTCTCTGGAAGAGGTTGTGTTTCCCACCCTGCACATTGCAGAGTTGTGGTTCGTGTTCGCGACAACTCCAGACCTACATATGTGGCAGTTGGTCGGGGATGCATTGCGGGAGCCCGAAGTGAGCTCCTTCAGGTATCCGACTTGAAGGGCCCAGGTTCAGTCAATAGCGTGGCTGAAATTCGCGGATGGCATCTCGGACTTTTGTTTCTAACGTGAACCCCGAGCCGTATTTCGCCGCCAGCTCATCCGCGCGTGTTAGGAACGTCTCAACATCCGTTCCATAAATGAACTGCATCGCCCCCCCCGTCCACGCCGGAAACCCGATCCCAAAAATCGACCCAATGTTCGCGTCATGCACGCTGGTCAGCACGCCCTCGGCCAGACAGCGCGCGGTTTCGACGGCTTGACGGTAGAGCAGGCGGTCCTGGATCTCCTGCACGCTCCATTCCACGCCGGGCTTTTCGAACAGAGGTTTCAGCTCCGGCCACAGGTGCTTCTTGGCGCCTGGGGGGTAGTCGTAAAAGCCGCCGCCACCCGCACGGCCAGGGCGCTTCAGCTCCTTGACCATGCGCTCCACCAGCAGCTCGCCGGGCGTTGCGGTGTAGGTCTTGCCTTCGGCCGCGTAGTCGGCGCGGGTCTGGTCGAGCACATGCACGCTCAGGGTCAGCGCGGTTTCGTCCAGCACGGCGAGGGGGCCTACAGGCAGGCCTGCTTGCATGGCGGCGTTTTCAATCGCGGCGGCGGGGATGCCTTCGCCCAGCATGGCGGCGCCTTCCATCACAAAGGTGCCAAAGGTGCGGCTGGTGTAGAAGCCGCGTGAGTCGTTGACCACGATGGGCACCTTGCCCAGGGCCTGCACGTAGTCGAAGGCGCGGGCCACGGTTTCGTCGTCCGTCTGTTGGCCGCGGATGATTTCCACCAGCTTCATCTTGTCCACGGGGCTGAAGAAGTGGATGCCGACAAACTTCTCGGGCCGGCTGCTGGCCCTGGCCAGGCCGCTGATGGGCAGGGTGGAGGTGTTGCTGGCGAAGAAGCCGCCGGGTGCCAGTTGCGGCTCGGCCTCTTGTGTGACCTTGGCCTTGAGGTCGCGGCTTTCGAACACGGCTTCGATGATGAGGTCGCAGCCCGCCAGGTCGGTTGCGCTGGCGGTGGGGGTGATGCGCGACAGCAGCGCCTGCTGCGCCTCGGCGGTCATGCGGCCCTTGTCCACGCGGGCCTGGGTGAGGCGGGCGCTGTAGGCCTTGCCGGCCTCGGCCTTCTCCGCGCTCACGTCCTTGAGCACGGTGGCGATGCCCCGGCTGGCCTGGGCCCAGGCGATGCCTGCGCCCATCATGCCGGCGCCGAGGATGCCAACCTTTTGTGGCTTGTAGCGTGGGGCTGAGCCTGGGCGCGACTTGCCGCTCTTGATCGCGTTCATGTCAAAGAAGAACGTGTTGATCATGTTGCGCGCCACGGGGCCGGTCATCAGGCGGGCGAGGTAGCGGCTTTCGATGCGCAGGGCGGTGTCGTAGTCCACCATGGCGCCTTCGACCATGGCGGCCAGCGCCGCCTCGGGCGCGGGGTAGCGGCCGCGCGTGGTCTTCTTGAGCATGGCGGGCGCGACGGTGAGGGCGCCTGCAATCTTGGGGTTGGCGGGCGTGCCGCCGGGCATCTTGTAGTTCTTGTCGTCCCACGGCTGCACCGCGTGCGGGTGGGTGGCGATGTGGGCCAGCGCGGCGGGCAGCAGCTGATCGCGCGTGGCCACCAGCTCGTGCACCAGTTGCAGCTCCAGCGCCTCGGCGGGGTTGAAGAGCTTGCCTTCCAGGACGTAGGGCTGCGCGCCCATCAGGCCCAGCAGGCGCGTCATCTTGGTCACGCCGGTGGCGCCAGGCATCAGGCCCAGCGTCACCTCGGGCAGGCCGAACTGGATCTTGGGGTCGGCCACGGCGATGCGGTAGTGGGCGACCAGGGCCACTTCCCAGCCGCCACCCAGTGCCGCGCCATTCAGGCAGGCCACCACAGGGATGCCCAGCGTTTCGAGCGTGCGAAAGTGCTTCTTCATGCGCTCGATTTCGCCAAACGCGTTGGGTGCATCGGCGGGCGTGAGGCGCATGGTGGCCTTGAGGTCGGCGCCCGCAAAGAAGCTGGTCTTGGCCGACGCGAGCACGATGCCCTTGAGCGCGGCGCCCAGGCGTTCGCGGTCGGCTGCTACCCACGCCGTGACCTCGCCCAGCTCTTGCTGCCACTGGCGGCACATGGTGTTGACGGGGGAGTTGGTTTCGTCAAACGTGATGACGGCAACTTCGCCGTTGGTGCCCTGGGCGGGGATGAGTTCGTAGCGGATGGTTTGCATGATGTTCTTGTCTCCTGCCCGTTCAGATACGTTCAACGATGGTGGCAATGCCCATGCCGCCGCCCACGCACAGCGTGGCCAGGCCATAGCGCTGGCCCCGGCGGTGCAGTTCGTCAATCAGGGTGCCGAGGATCATGGCGCCCGTGGCGCCCAGCGGGTGGCCCATGGCGATGGCGCCGCCGTTCACGTTGACCTTGTCGTGCGGTACGCCCAGCTCGCGCATGAAGCGCATGGGCACGGCGGCGAAGGCCTCGTTCACTTCAAACAGATCGATCTGGTCAATGGTCATGCCCGCGCGGGCCAGCGCCTTCTTGGCAGCGGGCACGGGGCCGGTGAGCATGATGGTGGGGTCGGCGCCGCTGAGCGCAGTGGCCACGATGCGTGCGCGCGGTGTGAGGCCATGTGCCTTGGCGGCGGCCTCGTTGCCGATGAGCACGGCGGCAGCACCGTCCACGATGCCCGACGAGTTGCCCGCGTGGTGCACGTGGTGGATGCGTTCCACCTGCGGGTAGCGTTGCAGCGCCACGGCGTCAAAGCCCATGCCGCCCAGTTGCTCGAACGAGGGCTTGAGGGCACCCAGGCCCTCCAGCGTGGTCTTGGGTTTGATGAATTCGTCTTCCGCCAGGATGGTCTGGCCGATGAAGTCGCGCACGGGTACGACCGAATTCTTGAAGTAGCCCGCTGCGCGCGCAGCGGTGGCGCGGCGTTGGGATTCGAGCGCGAAGGCGTCCACGTCGGCGCGGGTGTATCCGTCCAGCGTGGCGATCAGGTCGGCGCCGATGCCCTGGGGCACGAACAGCGTGGCGGAGTTGGTCTCCGGGTCTTGCGCCCAGGCGCCGCCGTCGGAGCCAATGGGCACGCGGCTCATGCTCTCCACGCCGCCCGCCACCACCAGGTCTTCCCAGCCGCTGCGCACCTTCTGCGCGGCCAGGTTCACGGCTTCGAGGCCCGAGGCGCAGAAGCGGTTGACCTGCACGCCCGCACAGCGAAAGTCCCACCCGGCCTTGAGCGCGGCCACCTTCGGCAGCACCGAGCCCTGTTCGCCCACGGGCGAGACGATGCCCATGACCACGTCGTCCACCGCCGCCGTATCAAAGCGGTGGCGCGCTTGCAGCTCCGTCAGCAGGCCCACCAGCAGGTCGATGGGCTTGACTTCGTGCAGGGTGCCGTCCTTCTTGCCCTTGCCGCGCGGGGTGCGCAGCGCGTCGAAAACATAGGCTTCGGTCATGGTGTGGTCTCCAGATTTGAATGAAATTGGCCGTTTGCGCGCGTCCATCGAGCGCTGATAGCTATGAATACAGTAGCGGTGGGTGGTTTCTCCACTGGCCCAGGCGCGGGCAGCCAAGCAAGGGCCGCCCCGCAGTGAGGGCTGCGTCCCCCTGCCCGCATTGCGCAGCAATGCGAGAGCGGGGGGAAGGCGCGCAGCGCCACAGGGGGGTGTCTCATTTCAAGCCCATGCCGCGTGAGATGACTTCTTTCATGATCTCGTTGGTGCCGCCGTAGATGCGCTGCACGCGCGCGTCGGCGTAGGCGCGGGTGATGGGGTATTCCCACATGTAGCCGTAGCCGCCGAATAGCTGCACACATTCGTCCATCACCTTGCACTGCAGGTCGGTCGTCCAGTACTTGGCCATGCTGGCGGTCTGGGTGTCGAGTTGGTCTTTCACGATCAGCTCGCAGCACTTGTCCACAAACACGCGGGCCACCTGCACCTCGGTTTGCAGTTCGGCCAGGGTGTAGCGGGTGTTCTGGAACGATGCGACGGGCTGGCCGAAGACCTTGCGCTCTTTGACGTAGTCCAGCGTCCAGTCAATCGCGGCCTGGGCCGCAGCCACGGCGGTGATGGCGATCTGCAGGCGCTCCCACGGCAGCTGCTCCATCAGGCAGATAAAGCCGCGCCCTTCCATGGCGGGCCCGCCCAGCAGATTCTCGGCAGGCACCTTCACGTCGTTGAAGAACAGTTCGGAGGTGTCTTGTGCCTTCATGCCCAGCTTCTTGAGGCGCTGGCCCTTTTCAAAGCCGGGCATGCCGCGTTCGACCAACAACAGGCTGGTGCCCTTGGCGCCTGCGGCCGGGTCGGTCTTGGCGACCACGATCACCAGGTCGGCATGCCAGCCGTTGGTGATGAAGGTCTTGCTGCCGTTGAGCACGTAGTGCGATCCATCTGCACTTTTGATGGCCGTGGTCTTGATGCCCTGCAGGTCGCTGCCCGCAGCAGGCTCGCTCATGGCGATGGCGCCCACCACGGCGCCGCTGGCCATCTGCGGCAGGTACTTGCGCTTTTGTGCCTCGGTGCCGTAGTGCAGGATGTACGGCGCCACGATCTCGCTGTGCAGACCAAAGCCGATACCGGTGGTGCCTGCACGCGCCAGCTCTTCCATCTGCGCCACCGAATACAGTTTGTCGGCCCCGGCGCCGCCGTATTCCTCGGGCAGGCTCATGCACAGAAAGCCGTTGGCGCCCGCCTGGCTCCACACCTCGCGCGCCACATAGCCCTGGTCTTCCCAGTCGGCGTGGTGGGGCGTCACCTCTTTCTCGATAAAGCGGCGGAAGCTGTCGGCAAAGGCCTGGTGGTCGGGCTGGAAGAGGGTGCGTTCGATCATGGTGCTGGTCGATCCTATTTATGCAAAGTTACTGCTTGGTTAAAATCATTTTGCCATCGACGCCGCCGGAACGCACCCCCTGAAATGCAAAAAGCCGCCCGAAGGCGGCTGGGGTGAGGGCGCTCAGGTCCTCATGGCTTGACGTAGTCCGACACCACCTTCCACTTGCTGTCGGTGATCTGTGACAGGCGCGAGAGGTCGCTGCCCAGGCGCTTTTGCGGGCCAAAGGTGGCTTCGGCGCTGCCGAACATGTCGGGCGGAATCACCATCGTGTCCATGGCCTTGATGAAGCTGTCGGTGCTCAGGTTGGGGCCCGCCTTCTGTGCCGCCTTGATGAAGGCATCGACCGCGTTGTAGCCATAGACCGAGAAGACGGTGGGGTCTTCGTTGAACTTGGTCTTGTACTTGTTGGCCCAGAAGCGGATGGGCTGGCTGGCCTCGTCCAGGTAGGGGTGCTGCACCGTCATGGTGGCGTACAGGCCGTCCATGGGCTTGCCGCCCAGCTTGTGGATGAGGTCGGTGTAGGCAGCGCTGGAGCCCAGGAAGGTGGGGTTGAAGCCCGTCTTGCGCGCCTCGCCAATCGTGCCGATGGTCTCGCGAATGATGGTGCCCAGGATCACGAAGTCGCATTCCGAAGACTTCATCTTGGCGACCTGCGACGAAAAATCGGTAGCGCCGCGCTTGTACGAGGTCTTCTCGGTGAACTCCATGCCGATGGACTTGAGCGCAGCTTCGCCGCCGCGCATCACTTCCAGGCCGAACTCATCGTCCTGGTAGATGGTGCAGATCTTCTTGGCGCCTTTTTCCTTGATGAGCTTGGGTGCGGCCAGGCGGATCTGGTCGTAGTAGGTGGCGGCAAACGAATACTTGAGCTTGTGGAAGGGCTCGTACATTTCCCGCGCGGCGGTGATGGGGAAGAAGTTGATCACGTTCTTGCTGAACTGCACGGGCATGGCCGCCAGGTTCTGGGCCGTGCCGATGTGGCCCACCATGATGAAAATCTTGTCCTGGTTGACCAGCTTCTGTGCGGCCAGCACGGCTTTCTTGGGGTCGTAGCCCGAGTCTTCCACCTTCAGGTCGAGCTTGCGGCCATTGATGCCGCCCTGCTCGTTGGCTTCGTCCACGCGCAGCATCATGCCCAGCCGCACCTGCTTGCCAAACCCTGCCAGCGGGCCGGAAAGATCCTGGATGGAGCCCAGCGTGATGGTGTCCTTGCTCACGCCCTGGCTGGGCTGGGCTTGGGCGGAGGCACCGGCCATGGCCACGAGGGCCAGCGCGGCGATGTGATGAAACTTCATGGCACGTCTCCTTCGGTTGGATCGAAACAAAAACGATCGCTCGTTATAGAACGATGCCCGGGGTGGGGCACCAGCACTTTCCCTATCCTGACGGGGTTGGTTTGGGTTTGGTTGGGCTTGCGTGCCGCGCGCGCCTACCGGTACATGGCCTCGATCTGGGGGGCGTACTTTTGCTGCACCAGCTTGCGCTTGAGCTTCATGGTGGGCGTCAGCTCTTCGTCCTCGGCCGTGAGCTGGGTGTCGAGCAGGAAGAACTTCTTGATCTGCTCCACGCGGGCGAACTTGGCATTCACACGGTCGATTTCAGCCTGGATCAAATCCTGCACCTCGCGCGCACGGGTCAGGCTGGCGTAGTTGCTGAAGGGCACGTCGTGGTCCTGCGCAAACTTCTCCACGTTCTCCTGGTCGATCATGATGATCACCGTGAGGTAGGGCAGCTTGTCGCCAATCACCACGGCGTCGGTCACGTAGGGGCTGAACTTGAGTTCGTTCTCCAGCTCGCTGGGCGTGATGTTCTTGCCGCCCGCCGTGATGATGATGTCCTTCATGCGGTCGGTGATGCGCAGGTAGCCGTCGGCGTCGATGGCGCCCACATCGCCCGTGTGCAGCCAGCCGTCGGCGTCGATGGTTTCGGCGGTCTTTTCAGGCAGGTTGAGGTAGCCCTTGAACACGTTGGGGCCGCGCACCAGGATCTCGCCCGTGGCGGGGTCGATGCGCACCTCGTTGTAGCTGGCGGCCGGGCCGATGGAGCCGGGCTTGATGCGCGTTGCAGGCACGCCGGTGGCGGCGCCGCAGGTTTCGGTCATGCCCCATACCTCCAGCATGGGCACACCCAGTGCCAGGTACCACTTCACCAGCTCGGGCGAGATGGGCGCGGCGCCGGTGACGAGAAAACGCGCGCGGTGGATGCCGATGAGCTTGCGCACGTTGTTGAGTGCCAGCCAGCGCGCCAGCTGGAACTGCAGCTTCAGCAACCCGCCCACCGGCTGGCCCGCCAGCACCAGGTCGGCAATGCGTGTGCCCACGCCGATGGACCAGGCATAGGCCGCCTGCTGTAGCCGCGTGGATTCCTTCAGGGCAATCATCACGCCGGAGTAGAACTTCTCCCACACGCGCGGCACGGCCGTGAACACCGTGGGCGCGATCTCGCGCACGTTCTCGGGCACGGTGTCGGGGTTCTCCACAAAGTTCAGGCGCGCGCCGGTGTAGAGCGAGAAGTACTCGCCGCCCATGCGCTCGGCAATGTGGCACAGCGGCAGAAAACACATGGTCTCGTCCGCCTCGCTGCGCGATATCAGCGTGTTGTAGCCGCGCACGGTGTAGGTGAGTGCGGCGTGTGTGTGCATGGCGCCCTTGGGCTTGCCGGTGGTGCCCGAGGTGTAGACCAGGATGGCCACATCGTCGGGGCGGCAGGCCTTGACGCGCTGCATCAGCGCCTCGGGGTGCTGGGCGTTCCAGGTGCGTCCTAGCTCGCGCAGGGCGGCCAGGCTCAGCACATCGGCGTCTTGCAGGCCGCGCAGGCCCTCCATGTCGAACACGACGATCTTGCGCAGCAGCGGCAACTGGCCGCGCACCTCCAGCGCCTTGTCGAGCTGCTCGTCGTCCTCCACAAACAACACGGTGGTGCGCGAGTCTTCGCTCAGGTAGTGCACCTGCGCGGCAGCGTCGGTGGGGTAGATGCCGTTGGCCACGCCGCCGCAGCTCAGCACAGCCAGGTCGGCCAGCACCCATTCGATGTTGGTGTTGGACAGGATGGATGCACATTCGCCCGGCGCAAACCCCAGTGACATCAGGCCGCCCGCAATCTCGCGCACGGCGTCGGCCGTCTGGTTCCAGGTCCAGCTCTTCCAGATGCCCAGTTCCTTCTGGCGCATCCACACGCGCGGGCCACGCTCGGCCACGGCGTTCCAGAACATGGCTGCGATGGTGTCGCCTGCCAGCACGTCGGTGCCTGCGGGCTGGATGTGATCGAGGTCCCAGAGATTGCTCATGTTGTCCTCATCGCCATGTTTTCTTCTTTTTCCACCTGCGCTCACCGCGCACGCCTTCATCCTTCATGCCGAGGTAGAACTCCTTGATGTCGTCCTTCTCGCGCAGGCGCTCGCAGCTGTCTTCCATCACGATGCGGCCGTTCTCCAGCACATAGCCGTAGTCCGACGCGTTGAGCGCCATGTTGGCGTTCTGCTCCACCAGCAGGATGGTGGTACCGCGCTCGCGGTTGATGCGCACCACGATCTCGAAGATCTCCTTGGTGAGCTTCGGACTGAGGCCCAGGCTGGGCTCGTCCAGCAGGATCAGCTCGGGCGCCGCCATGAGCGCGCGCGAGATGGCCAGCATCTGCTGCTGCCCGCCCGAGAGCAGGCCCGCGTCCTGCGCGGCGCGTTCCTTCAGGATGGGGAAGTAGCCGAACACGGTTTCGATGTCGCGCGCCACGCCATCCTTGTCGGCGCGTGTGTAGGCGCCCATGAGCAGGTTGTCGCGCACCGAGAGCAGCGGAAACACCTCGCGCCCCTCGGGAACATGCATCAGGCCCCGGCGCACGATGGCGGCCGGGTCGTTGGCAGTGATGTCGGCGCCCTGGAATTCGATGGAGCCCTTGCGCGGGTCGATGATGCCGCTGATGGTCTTGAGGATGGTGGTCTTGCCCGCGCCGTTGCTGCCCAGCACGGCGGCGATCTCGCCGCGCCGCACTTGCAGGCTCACGCCCCGGATGGCCTTGATGGGACCGTAGGCGCTCTCCACGTTCTGCAGGCGCAGCAGGGGCTGGTCCGCTGCGGCCACAGCGGACGGGGTGGTTGCGGCCAGCACGGCGCTCATGTGCGGACTCCCATGCTGGAACCTGCCGGGCGGCGCAGATTGCTCACATCGTCGATCGTGCCCAGGTAGGCTTCCACCACGCCAGGGTGTGTCTGCACTTCGCGCGGTGTGCCCATGGCCACCACCTCGCCCTGGTTCATGGCCAGCACGCGGTCAGACACCTTGGAGACCAGCGACATGTCGTGTTCCACCATCAGCACCGTGATGCCCAGTTCATGCTGGATGTCCTGGATCCAGAAGGCCATGTCGTCGGTCTCCTCCACGTTCAGTCCAGACGAAGGCTCGTCGAGCAGCAGCAGCTTTGGCTCGGTGCACAGCGCGCGGGCCAGCTCCACCACCTTGCGCACGCCGTAGGGCAGGCCCGCCACCATGGTGTCGCGGTAGTGCTGCAGGTCGAGAAAGTCGATGATCTGCTCGGCCTTTTCGCGCGCCAGGATTTCCCCTTCGCGCACCTTGCGGGTGAAGAACATCTCGGCCCACAGGCTGCTGTGCTGCTGCGTGTGGCGGCCAATCAGCAGGTTGTGCAAAACGCTCGCGTGTTCAAACAGCTCGATGTTCTGGAAGGTGCGCGCAATGCCCAGGCTGGCCACCTTGTGGGGGGGCTGGTCGGTCAGCGGCAGCATGGCGCCGCCCGGGCCTGCATAGGCAATGGTGCCGGTGGTGGGCGTGTAGATGCGGCTGATGAGGTTGAACACCGTGGTCTTGCCCGCGCCGTTGGGGCCGATGAGGGTGAACACCTCGCCACGCCGCACGTCAAAGCTCACGTTGTTGACGGCCAGCACACCGCCAAAGCGTACGCTGAGATTCTTGGCCGAAAGCAGGACTTCGTTGGTCATCGCAGTCATTTCAACCTGTCGGATTTTTGAAAGGACTTCTGCCGCTTGAACATGCCCTGGCGGTAGAACGGGAACATCTGCAGCCAGGTGCGCACCTTGAGCCAGCGGCCGTACAGGCCCATGGGCTCGAACAGCACAAAGGCAATGAGCACCGCGCCATACACCACGGCCTGCAACCCTGGCGCCTGGCCGATGGCAGCGGGCAGCCAATCCTTGCTGAGCGAGATGAGCTGCGGCATCGAGATCAGGAAGATCGCGCCCAGGAACGCCCCGTGCACCGAGCCCAGGCCGCCGATCACGATCATGAGCAGCAGGTCGATGGACTGCAGGATGTTGAACTGGTCGGGCGAGATGAACTGCAGCTTGTGGGCATACAGCGCGCCGCCGATGCCCGCCAGCGCGGCCGACAGCGAGAACGACAGCGTCTTGTAGCGCGCGAGGTGGATGCCCATGCTCTGCGCCGAAATTTCTGAATCGCGGATGGCGACAAACGCGCGCCCTGTGGGCGAACGCAGCAGGTTCAGGATGGCCAGCGTGCAGACCACGGTGATCACGAGGCACAAGAAGTAGAACGACTCCGTGGTCTCGAACGCATAGCCGCCGATCTGCGGCGGCACCAGGTGTTTGCCGGAATTGCCGCCCGTCACCGACTCCCAGCGCGCAAACACCTCTTCGACGATGAAGCCAAACGACAGCGTGGCCATGCCCAGGTAGATGCCCTTGACGCGCAGCGCGGGCAGGCCCACCACCACGCCCACGGCGGCCGACAGCCCTGCCGCGCAGGCCAGCGACAACGCAAACGGCCAGCCCATGCCCGTGAGCACGGCCTGCGTGTACGCCCCCACACCCAGAAAGGCCGCGTGCCCGAGCGAGAACAGCCCCGTGAAACCCGCCAGCAGCATCAGCCCCAAGCCGACGATGGAATAGATGAGCACAAAGGTGAGCTGCGCCAGCCAGTACTCGGGCGCGACCCAGGGCGCGGCGACCAGCGCCAGGCCCAGCAGGCTGTACCAGAACACGTGGCCGCCGTGTTTGGCCAGGCGGATGTCTTGCGCATACGAGGTCTTGAAGATGAAACGCATGGTTGTCTTTCAGACCTTTTTACGGAGCTTTTCACCGAACAGTCCATTCGGTTTGACCATCAGCATGATGAGCACCACGATGTACGCCGCCGTGTCCTTGAAACCGTCGGGCAGGTAAAAGCCCGACAGCGATTCGACGATGCCAATCACCAGCCCGCCGACGATGGCGCCCGGCAGGCTGCCGAAGCCCCCCACCACGGCGGCCGGAAACGCCTTGAGCCCGATGAAACCCATGTTGGCGTGCACAAACGTGATGGGTGCCAGCAGCAGCCCCGCCACCGCCGCCACCACGGCCGCCAGCCCCCAGGCCAGGCCGTTGAGCCGTTGCACCGGGATGCCCATGTAGTAGGCCGCCAGCTGGTTTTGCGAGGCGGCCTGCATCGCAATGCCCAGCTTGCTGTAGCGGAACATCGCAAACAGCAGCACGCACAGCACGCCCGTGGCGCCGATCACCACCAGCTGCTCGGCGCTGACCACCAGCTCGCCCAGCCGCAGGGACTGGTCCTTGTAGGGCACGGGCAGCGTGTGCGTGTCGGTGCCGATGTTGGGGATCATGGTGACCAGGCCGCGCATCACATAGCCGATGCCGATGGTGAGCATGACGATGGAGAACGCAGGCTGGCCAAGGATGGGGCGGATCACCGCGCGCTCGACCAGCACGCCGAACAGCCCCATGGCCACCACGCTGGCCAGCACCGCCACCCAGAAGGGAAAGCCCAGCACGGTCATCAGCGCCAGGCCGCAGAAGGCGCCGAGCATCATGAGTTCGCCCTGCGCAAAACTCACGGTTTCGGTGGCTTTGTAGATGAGGACAAAACCCAGCGCGATCAGCCCGTAGATGCACCCCTGGGAGACACCGCTGATCAACAGTTGCACAAATTGCACCCTGGCTCTCCAGAAGATTTTTACAAAGCGGTTGCTTTGCATAAATAATGCTGCCTGCGACCGCTGCCCACCGCACTCGGGGCTAACCCTGATGGGGGGCGTGATCGGGTAGCGGCGGATATTGACCCAGCACCAACCCCCGCGCAATAGGAGTTACGTCGGGTGCACACAACCCGCCCACAGGAGAGCCCCATGTCCGTAGAGGTGGAAACGCAAGGCCGTGTCACGCTGGTGACACTGCGCAGGCCCGATGTGCGCAATGCGGTGGACGCAAACACAGCGCGGGCCTTGCACGCCGCATTTGTCGCGTTTGACCAGGACGCGCAGGCAGACGTGGCCGTGTTCCACGGAGCAGGCGGGCATTTCTGTGCGGGCTGGGATCTGCAATCGGGCGCGCGTTTGCTGGCCGACGGTGTGGCGCCCGAGGCGCTGGCGCAGTCGCTCGATTTCGCCCCCGATGCGGTCCACCCGCCGGGGCCGATGGGCCCGAGCCGCTTGCAGCTGACCAAGCCTGTGATCGCTGCGATTGAAGGTGCGGCGGTGGCGGGCGGCATGGAGCTGGCGCTGTGGTGCGACCTGCGTGTGATGGCCGAGGACGCGTACATGGGCGTGTTCTGCCGCCGTTTTGGTGTGCCCCTGATCGACGGCGGCACTGTGCGGCTGCCGCGCCTGGTGGGCCTGTCGCACGCGCTGGACCTGATCCTGACCGGCCGCAAGGTCGAGGCCGACGAGGCTTTGCGCATGGGCCTGTGCAACCGCGTGGTGCCTGCGGGCCAGGCGCTGCAGGCGGCCCTGGCGCTGGCACACACGCTGACCGCCTTTCCGCAGGCCACGCTGCGCGCCGACCGTGCGAGTGCGCTGGCGGGCGAGGGTTTGCCGCTGCAGCAGGCGCTGCTGCAGGAGTGGGCCGGTGGGCGCGAATGCCTGGCCGAAGCGCTGCGCGGGGCCACCCGGTTTGCCACCGGGGAAGGGCGCCACGGCAAGTTTTAGATAAAAATGGCCGTTTGCGCCTGTCCATCATGCGCTGATAGCTACAAAATCAGGAGCGTTCAGGGCCGTGCCCCTTGTTCCATACACCACATCCATCCCAGGAGACCCATGAGCAAATCCGCGCCCCCCGCCCCGCAAGCCTTCGAGCCCGCCTTCATCGCCGGGCTCAAGTCCATCTTTGAAGAGAAGATCGTTTTCAACCAGGTGCTGGGCCTCAAGATCACGTCGCTGGCGCCCGATGGCGTGGTGGGGCGCATCGACATGAAGCCCGACCTGGTGGGCCACTATGCCTATAACCGCATCCATGGCGGTGTGATCAGCGCGGGGCTTGACGCCATGGGCGGTCTGGCCGTGATGGCCGCGATTGGCGCCAAACACCTGGACGAGCCGCCCGAGCAGCGCCTGCACCGCTTTGCCAAGCTGGGCACCATCGACCTGCGCATTGACTACCTGCGCCCCGGCATTGGCAGCCACTTCGAGCTGCGCGCCCAGGTGCTGCGCCTGGGCTCGCGCGTGGCCACCACGCGCATGGAGTTTCTGGGGCCAGACGGACAGATCATGTCGGCCGGGGCGGCGGCCTACATCGTTTCCTGATCTCAAGGGACCGACCTCGGCTCCAGGTTGCGCGCCGTGCCCAGCCAGGTGGCGCACAGCGTCTCGGTGCCCGATGCGTCCACTGCGAGCACGTCGGCGGCGCAGATGCTCAGCAGCCTGCCCGCGTCCACCACGCGGCCCCGCGCGCGCAGGCAGGCGCCGCGCGCCGGGGCAAACAGCTTGACGGTGCCATCCACCGTGGCGTTGGCCCAGCCGGGCGGCAGCAGGCTGCCTGCGGCGGCCACGGCGGCGAAGTCGCCCAGCGCATACACGGCCGTGGCCTGCAGCTGGCCGGGGCGAAAGCAGAACGATTCCAGGATGGGCATCTCCAGCGTCACGGCGCCCGGCGCTGTGTGCACGAAGCGCAGTCCCAGGGTGCGCGCCATGGGCATGGCCAGCACGGCCGCCTGCAGGCGCTGCAGGGCGGGCAGGGTGCCGGGGGTGTCGGCCGTGGACGTGTCGGGGGTCATGGGCGGTCTCCTTGTTAAGGTGGGGTGGGGGCGCGGCGCACCCGGGGCCAGGGCGCACGCGGCGGGGTGCCGTTGGCAGCAGGGTGCTGGCGTGTTTCCTGCTCTGCCTGGCGGGCGCGCAGCCACTGCACATGGTCCAGCGCCTGCTGGTGCTGGGCCTGCAACGCCGCGATCTGCGCCTGGATGTCGTCGGCACGGGCCTGCACCGCATCGGCCAGGCCACCGGGGCCAATGCGGCCACGCCGCCAGGCGAGCAGATGGCTGCGGATCTGCGGCACGCCAAACCCGAGTGCGCGCGACATGGCAATGAACACCACCTCGCGCCGCGCCGAGGGTGCATAGTGGCGGTAGCCATTGGGCAGGCGTTCTGGGCGCAGCAGCCCGGCGCGTTCGTAGTGGCGCAGCGCATGCACGGTCACGCCGGTGAGTCGAGCGAGTTCGGATATCTGCATGGGTGGCAGACTAGCAAGCTTCGCGCTGCGCGAGGCTTGCGCAGGTGACAGGGGGTGTCACGCTGTGTGGTCTTGCAAGCCCTGCAAGCGCATGCAACGACCGAACCGTTTGGTTACCGTTCTTGCGTAACAGGGGCATCTTTCACTGGATGCGAAACCTAGCATGGCCTCTTTTCAAGGAGATCTGATGGCCGTGCAAAACCCCTTCTTTGGCAAGCGTGAACCCGAGTCGTTCCAACCCCGCAGCAGCACCACTTCAGGCTCCGTGTTGGGCGGCAGTGGGGTGAACAGTGCAGTGTCGGCGCAGCCGACCGCACCGGCAGCCCCCAAGCCCAGCAGCGCCAGCGACAGCTCGGGCAGCAAGCTCACGGTGGGCCCCAACATCAAGCTCAAGGGCGTGGAGATCACCGACTGCGACACCCTGGTGGTCGAGGGCACCGTCGAGGCCACAATGGATTCGCGCGTGATCCAGATCTCGGAAAACGGCGCCTTCAAGGGCTCGGCCGAGATCGACATTGCCGAGATCCACGGCGAATTCAACGGCACGCTCACCGTGCGCCAGAAGCTCGTGATCTACAGCTCGGGCAAGGTCAACGGCAAGATCCGCTACGGCAAGCTGGTGGTGGAAGAGGGCGGCCAGCTGGCGGGCGAGATCGAGGCGGGGTTCTCGGCCTCATCGTCATCGTCTTCCTCCGGCAGCAGCCATCTGCAGCGCGGGGCCGGGCCTTTGCGCACCGAACCGGCCACCGCACTGGCGGCCTGACGCCCGAATCTGCGCGCCGCCGCGAGCGGCGCGTCACTGCGGCGCCGTCACGCGAACGCGCTGTGCTCAGGCCGGTGCGTTGTGCTTGGGCACCGGGCGCGGGCGGCCCTGGTGGTCGATGGCCACATAGGTCAGGCGTGCTTCGGTCACTTTCACATACTGCCCCTGGGCAGAAAAGCGTTCGGCATACACCTCCACCTCCACGGTGACCGAGGTGTTGCCCACGCGCGTGATGGCCGAGAAGAACGACAGGATGTCGCCCACGCGCACGGGCTGCTTGAAGATGAATTCATTGACCGCCACCGTGGCCATGCGGCCCTGGATGTAGCGGGCGGGCAGCACGGATCCCGCCAGGTCCACCTGCGCCATCACCCATCCGCCAAAGATGTCGCCATTGCCGTTGGTGTCGGCGGGCATGGGGATGACCTTGAGCACCAGTTCCTTGTCGGTGGGCAATGCGGCGGGTGGTGGGCTGAAAACGGCAGACATGGGCACAATCTCGGTTG
This sequence comes from Acidovorax kalamii, assembly GCF_002245625.1. GTDB lineage: Bacteria > Pseudomonadota > Gammaproteobacteria > Burkholderiales > Burkholderiaceae_C > Acidovorax > Acidovorax kalamii. The sequence continues at coordinate 93,935 of NZ_NOIG01000006.1, read as the reverse complement.
GGGCTGAGGCAATCCTTGGGGAAACCGGTGGTTTCACCAGGCCTTGCGCCCCGAGAAAAACCACCTGGGCATCAGCCAGGTCGGAAAAAACAACAACCGGAATTGTCCCCCATGCGCCACCACGGCGAAACTGCCCCCACCGCTGCCGGTGCCATGGCCCCCGCCGCTGGCACCCCGCCCGCCCCGTCCGACTGGGCCACCCTGCACCGGCTGCTGCCCTACCTCTGGCAATACAAGTGGCGCGTGATCGCCGCCATCGTCTTCATGGTGGGCGCCAAGTTCGCCAACGTGGGCGTGCCCATCCTGCTCAAGACGCTGGTCGATGCCATGAGCATCCAGCCCGGCGACCCGGCCGCCTTGCTGGTGGTGCCCGTGGGGCTGCTGCTGGCCTACGGCGCGCTGCGGCTGTCCACCTCGCTGTTCACGGAGCTGCGCGAGCTGGTGTTTGCCAAGGCCACCCAGGGCGCGGCGCGCTCGATTGCGCTGCAGACCTTCGAGCACCTGCACGCCCTGAGCCTGCGTTTTCACCTGGAGCGCCAGACCGGCGGCATGACGCGCGATATCGAGCGCGGCGTGCGCGGTATCGAGTCGCTGATCTCGTTCACGCTGTTCAACGTGGTCGCCACCCTGGTCGAGGTGGTGCTGGTGCTCTCGGTGCTGGCCATCAAGTTCGATGCCTGGTTTGCCTGGATCACGCTGGCGGCGCTGGCGTTGTACATCCTCTTCACGGTGCTGGTGACCGAGTGGCGGACAAAATTCCGCCGCGAGGCCAACGAATTTGACTCGGCCGCGCATTCCAAGGCCGTGGATTCGCTGCTCAACTACGAGACGGTGAAGTACTTCAACAACGAAGGCTTCGAGGCCCGCCGCTACGACGAAAGCCTGGAGCGCCTGCGCCGTGCGCGGCTGAAAAGCCAGACCACGCTGTCCATGCTCAACACCGGCCAGCAGCTCATCATTGCCGTGGGTCTGGTGGCCATGCTCTGGCGCGCCACGCAGGGCGTGGTCGATGGCCGCATGACGCTGGGCGATCTGGTCATGGTCAACGCGTTCATGATCCAGCTGTACATCCCGCTCAACTTCCTGGGCGTGATCTACCGCGAGATCAAGCAGAGCCTCACCGACCTGGACAAGATGTTCACGCTGATGGACAAGGAGCGCGAGGTGGCCGATGCCCCCGGCGCCCAGCCGCTGGCAGGGCTGGACCAGCCCACCGTGCGCTTCGAGGACGTCGTGTTTGCCTACGATCCAGGCGTTGTAAGCACTGGCGGGCGCACCATCCTGCAAGGCATCAGCTTCGAGATCCCTGCGGGCAAGACCGTGGCGGTGGTCGGGCCCTCGGGCTCGGGCAAGAGCACGCTGGCGCGGCTGCTGTTCCGCTTCTATGACATCCAGCAGGGCCGCATCACCATTGCGGGGCAGGAGATCCGCAGCGTGACGCAGGCCAGCGTGCGGCAGGCGATTGGCATCGTGCCGCAGGACACCGTGCTGTTCAACGACACCGTGGCCTACAACATCGCCTACGGCCGCCCTGGCGCCACGCAGGAAGAGATCGAGGCCGCTGCCCGCGCCGCGCGCATCCACGACTTCATCGCCAGCACGCCCAAGGGCTACGCCACCATGGTGGGCGAGCGGGGTCTCAAGCTCTCGGGCGGTGAGAAGCAGCGCGTGGCGATTGCGCGCACCTTGCTCAAGAACCCGCCCATCCTGATTTTTGACGAGGCCACCAGTGCGCTGGACTCGGCCAACGAGCGCGCCATCCAGGCCGAACTGCAGGGCGTGGCGCAGAACAAGACCACACTGGTGATTGCCCACCGCCTGTCCACGGTGGTGGACGCGCACGAAATCCTGGTCATGGACGCGGGCCGCATCATCGAACGCGGCACGCACGCGCAGCTGCTGGCCCAGCGCGGGCGCTACGCCGACATGTGGACGCTGCAACAAAGTGACCCCAGCGCCTGAACGCCTTTCTTTTCCCTCTCTTTTTTTCCGACTTTTCCTCGTGCCATGAAGCCCGTCCTGCTTGCCCTCATGTTCCTGTCCGAAGAACACCGTGCCCAGATGGCGCAGTCGTTCGAGCTGGTCTACGCGCCCGACGCAGCGCAGGCCGCCGCCGCCATCGCCGAGCACGGCCCGCGCATCACGGTGGTGCTGACCATCGGCGCCACGGGCCTCTCGGCCGCGCAGATCGATGCCTTGCCGAACATCACCCTCGTCTGCGCCCTGGGCGCGGGCTACGAGAACATTGCGGTGGCGCACGCCAAGGCGCGCGGCATTGTGGTGGCGACCGGTGCGGGCACCAACGACGACTGCGTGGCCGACCACGCCCTGGGCCTGCTGATTGCCGCCGTGCGTGGCATCCCCCGGCTGGACCAGCTCACGCGCCAGGGCGTGTGGCGCACGGCGTTGCCGCTGCCGCCCAATGTGTCGCACAAGCGCCTGGGCATCATCGGCCTGGGCACCATCGGCAAGAAGATCGCGCAGCGGGCGCTGGGTTTCGAGATGCAGGTGGGCTACCACAACCGCACTGCGCGCACCGATGTGCCCCACCGCTACTTTGCCGACGTGACTGCGCTGGCCGACTGGGCGGATTTCCTCGTGGTTGCCACGCCCGGCGGCGCGGGCACGCAGCACCTGGTGAACGCCGCCGTGTTGAGCGCGCTCGGCCCGCGCGGCGTGGTGGTCAACATCGCCCGGGGCAGCGTGATCGACACAGCCGCCCTGGCCGCCGCGCTGCGCGAAGGCCGCATCGCCGCTGCGGGGCTGGACGTGTACGAGAGCGAGCCCGCGCCCCCGGCCGAGCTGATCGGGCTGGACAACGTGGTGCTCACGCCCCATGTGGCGGGCTGGTCGCCCGAGGCGGTGCAGGCCTCGGTGGACCGCTTCCTGGAGAATGCTCGCCGCCATCTGGCGGGCGAGGCGCCGGTGTCGCCGCTCTGAAGTTTGAATAAAAAAGGCCGCTTGCGTGCGATGGGTAAGCGTTTTTAGCTATCAAATAAGGAGTATTGATGTCCGCTGTCGATCTCGACGCCTTGCAAGCCCGGCTGCGCGTCTTTGCGGCCGAGCGCCACTGGCAGCCGTTCCACACGCCCAAGAACCTGGCCATGGCGCTGATGGTGGAGGCCGCCGAGCTGGCCGAGATCTTCCAGTGGATGACGCCCGAGCAGTCGCTCGCGGTGGCAGGCGATCCGGCGCTCAAGGAGCCCATTGCCGACGAGGTGGCCGATGTGCTGCTCTACCTGCTGCAGATTGCCGACCACGCGGGCGTGGATCTGGCCCAGGCGGTGGAGAACAAGCTGCGCAAGAACGCGGTCAAGCACCCGGTGCCGGAGGGCGACTTGATAAAAAAATAGCCGCCTGCGCCTGATGGATAAGCGCTGGCAGCTATTGTTTGTATAGCGCCACCAGGAATTGGAAACTGATGGCGCGGGCCGGGCGGGCGTTGGCTTTCTTTTACTGCTTGCGCGCTGCAATCGCCTTCTCGGCCATGTTCACCAGGTCGGTGCCGATCTGGCCTTTCCACTTGTCGTACACGGGGCGGGTGGCTTTCACAAACGCGGCGCGCTCGGCGGGGGAGAGCTGGGTCACCGTCACGCCCAGGGCGCTGATGTCCTTGAGCAGGGGCTTGTCGGCCTCGATAACGCCCTTGCGGGCGATGGCGATTTCTTCCTTGCCCGCGTCGATGGCGGCCTGCTTCACGATCTCGCGGTCGGCAGGCGTCCAGCTGTTCCAGATTTCCTTGTTCACCACAAAGATCAGCGGGTCGTTCACGTAGCCCCACAGCGTGATGTTCTTTTGCGCCACGCTGTGCAGCTTGGCGGCAGTGAAGATGGACAGGGGGTTCTCTTGCCCGTCCACCGCGCCACTGGCAAAGGCGGGCTGTGCGTCGGCCCAGCTCATCTGCGTTGGGTTGGCGCCCAGCGCGGTGAAGGTGTCCAGGAACAGAGGCGAGCCCACCACGCGGATCTTCAGGCCCTTGAGGTCTTCAGGGGTCTTGATCGCCTTCTTGGAGTTGGAGATTTCGCGGTAGCCGTTCTCGCCCCAGGCCAGGGGCACCACGCCGGCCTTGTCCAGCGTGGCGAAGATGCTCTTGCCCACATCGCCCTGCGTCACGGCGTCCACGGCGGCGTAGTCGGGGAACAGGAAGGGCAGCGAGAACAGGTTGAGCTGCTTGACCTGGGGCGACCAGTTGATGGTGGAGCCCACGGCCATGTCGATCACGCCCTGGCGCAGTGCGCTGAATTCGCGCGTCTGGTCGCCCTGGATCAGCGAGACACCGGGGTACAGCTTGATGTTGATGCGGCCCTGGGTGCGCTCGCGCACCTTGTTGGCCCACAGCTCGCCGCCCTTGCCCCAGGGGAAGGCGGTGCCCAGCACCAGCGACATGCGGTACTCGCTCTTGTACGCGGTCTGTGCCATGGCGGCAGGCGCGGTGAAGGCCAGTGCGGCCGCAGCGGCCACGGCCGAGGTGAGGAAGGTGCGCAGTTTCATGGGTTGTCTCCTTGTTGGATGGTTGGTTGAATGGGTATGCGATGAGAGGAAATCAGTAGCCCAGGCGCTGGGGCAGCCAGAGCGCGATCTGCGGGAACACGACGACCAGCAGCATGGCCAGGGTCATGGCCAGTACAAACCACACGACCCAGCGGGTGGTCTGCTCCATGCGCACGCCCGCAATCTTGCTGGACACCATGAGGTTCACGGCCATGGGGGGCGTGAACTGGCCAATCGCCACCGTGAGCGTCAGCACAACGCCGAACCACACCACGTCCCACTGGTAGTGCTGCATGATGGGCATGAGCAGGGGCACGAAGATCAGGAAGATGGAGATGCCGTCGAGGAACATGCCCGCGACGAGCAGCACCACAATCAGCGCGCCCAGCACGCCTTGCTCGCTCAGGCCCGACTGCACGATGGCGCGGGTGACGGGGTCGATCACGCCCAGCGTGGACAGCGAGAACGCAAAGATGCCCGCCAGCGAGACCACCACCAGGATCACGGCCGAGAGTTCCCCGGCCTCGCGCAGGATGGCGAACAGGTCGCGCACCTGGATCGTGCGGTGCACCACCATGCCCACAAACAGGCCGTAGAACACCGCGACGACGGCGGCCTCGGTGGGCGTGAACCAACCTGCGCGCATGCCGCCCAGGATCACCACCGGCGCTGCCAGGCCCCAGGAGGCCTCGCGCAGGCTGCGCCAGAACGGCGGGCGCGGCATGTCGGCTTCGGCGCCGCCCATCTTGTGGCGCCGCGCCAGCCACACGGCCGGGACGATCAGGGCAATGCCCGCCAGCACCCCGGGAAACATGCCGGCCGCAAACAGCGCGGGCACCGAGGCCCCGGGCACCAGCACCGAATACACGATGAAGGCCACCGAGGGCGGGATGAGGATGTCGGTGGCGGCCGCGCCTGCGACCACGCTGGCCGAGTAGGCGGCGGGATAGCCTGCGCGCGCCATGGCCGCAATCATGACCCCGCCCACGGCGGCGGCAGTGGCCGGGCCCGATCCCGAGATGCCGCCCAGAAACATGGCCACCGCAATCGCCACCAGCGGCAGCATGCCCGGGCCGCGCCCGACGATGGACACCGCAAAATTCACCAGCCGCAGCGCCACGCCCGAGCGGTCAAAGATCGAGCCCACGAGCACAAACATGGGGATGGCCAGCAGCGGGTATTTGCCAAGCCCGGCATAGAAGTTCTGCGGCACGGCCAGCAGGCCGAACCAGGGGGTCTCGGCATTGGCCAGTGCAATGGCGGCAGCGCCCGCCAGGCCCAGGGCGGCGCCAATCGGCACGCCCAGAAACATCATGCCCAGGAAGGCCACAAACAGCAGTGTGGCGATCATGTGCGTGCCTCCGTGGCAGCTGAGGGGGCCGCTGTACGCCGCAGGCGTGCCCACAGTTGCAGTGCCCGGGCCGTGGTCAGCGCGCACAGCACCGGCAGCCAGACGGAATACCACCACTGTGGCACGCCGATGCCGGGGGAGGTTTCTTCAAACCGGTAGTCGTCCCACACCACGCGCACGCTCAGCACCGTGATCAGCCCAAACAACAGCGCGACCATGAGCGCGCCGAACTGTGCCAGCACCTGGCGCCGACGCTCCGAGCCGCCATCGGCATAGAACTCGATGCGGATGTGCAGCTGCCGCGCCACTGCCGCCGAGCCGCCCACCAGGGCCAGCACGATCATCAGGAACACCGAGATCTCCTCGGTCCAGGCAAACGAAGCATCGGTGAAATAGCGCACCACCACATTGACGAAGGTGATGAGTGCCAGGGCGGCCATCGTCAGGACGATAAGCCAGTCTTCCAGGCGCAGGGATCGGGGGGCGTCAGCAGCCGCTGGCGCTGTGGGCGCAGCGGGCGGGCCATCGGGAGTGGAGGTGGACATGGACGCGGGGAGTCAGAAAACACACGGGGCGGATGCCGATCTTGTGGCCCGGCGGTGTTGTGCACCTGGGCGTTGACCGATGGAGCGGCGGGGTGGGCGCGCAGCGCATTATGCGTTGCCTGCTAAGCATGCACAGCATTGGTGCAGTGCGGCAAACGATGCTGCTGGACCCGGCCGGGGGCGTGCAGGTGGCACACCATGCAGGCCCGCTCCGCGCATGATCTGTAGAAACCCTCATGCCGGGCGCCAGCAGGGCGCAGCCTGCGCGCGGATAATGCGCCGATGGAAACCAAGTGGCTTGAAGATTTCGTCAGTCTTGCGGAAACGCGCAGCTTCAGCCGCTCTGCCCAGTTGCGGCATGTGACCCAGCCCGCGTTCTCGCGGCGCATCCAGGCGCTCGAAGCCTGGGCGGGCACCGATCTGGTGGACCGCAGCTCCTACCCCACCCGCCTCACGCCCGCTGGCAAAACCCTGTATGACCAGGCGCTGGAAATGCTGCAGGCGCTGCAGAACACCCGCGCCATGCTGCGTGCGCACACCAGCGCGGGCAAGGACATGATCGAGTTCGCCGTGCCGCACACGCTGGCGTTCACCTTCTTCCCGGCCTGGGTGTCCAGCCTGGCCGACAAGTTTGGTCCGTTCAAGAGCCGGTTGATTGCACTGAACGTGCACGATGCTGTGATGCGCCTGGTGGAAGGCGGCTGCGACCTGCTCATCGCCTACCACCACCCCTCCCAGCCCTTTCAGCTCGATGCCGACCGCTACGAGATGGTGAGTCTGGGGCAGGAGGTGATCTCACCCTACAGCAAGGCCGACGCCGACGGCCAGCCCGTGCACCGCCTGCCGGGCCGCGCGGGCCAGCCGCTGCCTTACCTGGGCTACGCGCCCGGTGCCTACCTGGGGCGGGTCACGGAACTCATCCTCAAGCAGTCGGGCACGCCCATCCACCTGGAGCGGGTGTATGAGACCGACATGGCCGAGGGCCTCAAGGCCATGGCGCTTGAAGGCCACGGCGTGGCCTTTTTGCCGCACAGCGCCGTGAAGAAAGAACTGCGCTCGCGCCGCCTGGTCAGCGCGGCGCCCTCCGAGGCCGAGGGCCTGCAGATGACCATGGACGTGCGGGCCTACCGCGAGAAACCGGGGGGCAAGGAAGCCCCCAAGGGCACGGCCCAGGCGCTCTGGACCTACCTCCAGGCCCAGGCCGGGTCATGCTAAGGGTAAATACGGATATAAACACTTTGCATAGTTGCGCCCGCAAACGGCATTGGAGTTTCATAGTAACGACACGTACAGTTCGCGCCATCGCTGGGTCGGTGGCAACAACACATGCCTGCAACTGCCACGATGGCACGAACATTGCAAACCCGATTCCTTTCTTTTAACGGGACGTCGTATGAAAGTTCAGCACTGGAGATTCGCTAAGGGCCTGGTTGCCCTGGGCTGCCTGCTGGCGGCGTCCGTGCAGGCGGCGACCGTGCTGGAGCGCGTGAGTGCGGGCGGCAAGCTGGTGATTGCCCACCGGGAGTCGTCGGTACCGTTCTCGTACATCGATTCCCAGTCGGGCAAGCCCGTGGGTTATGCCGTGGACCTGTGCCTGCGCCTGGCCGACGTGGTGCGCAAGAAGACCGGCAAGAAAGACATGGAAGTGGAGTTCGTGGCCGTCACGCCCGCCAACCGCATCACCATGATCGAGCAGGGCAAGGCCGACATGGAATGTGGCTCCACCACCAACAACGCCGAGCGGCGCCAGAAGGTGGCGTTCACCATTCCCCACTTCATCACCGGCGCACGGCTGCTGGTGAAGTCCGCCAGCCCCATCGACAAGGTGGAAGACCTCAACGGCAAGAAACTGGTGTCCACCAAGGGCACCACCCCCCTCAAGGCGGCCGACCAGGCCAACCGCGAGCGCCTGATGGGCATCACCATCGTGGAAGCCCCCGACCATGCCAAGGCGGTCGAGATGGTCGAAAAAGGCGAGGCCGATGCCTTTGTGATGGACGATGTGCTCCTGTATGGCCTGGCCGCCGGCCGGCCCGATCCCAAGGCGCTCAAGGTGGTGGGCCGCTTCATGACCACCGAGCCGCTGGCCATCATGCTGCCCAAGAACGACCCCGAGTTCAAGAAACTGGTGGACGAGGAAATGCGCCGCCTGATCACCAGCCGCGACATCTACCCCATATATGACAAGTGGTTCAACAAACCCATCCCGCCCAACAACACGGTGCTGAACCTGCCAGTCAGTTATCTGTTGCGTGACTTCTGGAAGTACCCTACCGATCAGGTCCCGTTCTGACTAACATCTTCGGGTAAGTCCTCCCCCATTTCTAGACGTTTGGGCTTGCAGCCCGGACGGGTTGCGGCCAGTCTCTAGAATTCCTCCCTTTTTTCTGTTTTCAACACAAGGAGATCCCTATGAAGAAACATTTGCTCGCGATTGCTGTGACCGCCCTGGCCGCAGGCAGCGCGTTCGCTCAAGCCACCGACACCCTGGCCAAGATCAAGGCTTCTGGCAGCGTGACGCTGGGTGTGCGCGAGTCTTCGGGTCTTTCCTACACCCTGGGCAACGGCAAGTACGTGGGCTTCCACACCGAAATGGGTGAAATCGTCCTGGCCGACATCCAGAAGGCCCTGGGCATGGCCAAGCTGGAAGTCAAGTACCAGCCCGTGACCTCGCAGAACCGCATCCCCCTGGTGACTAACGGCACCGTGGACCTGGAGTGTGGCTCCACCACCAACAACGCTGCCCGCCAGAAGGATGTGGCGTTCGCTGTGACCACTTACGTGGAAGAAGTGCGCATTGCCGCCAAGGCCAACTCGGGCATCACGTCCATCAAGGACCTGAACGGCAAGACCGTGGCCACCACCACGGGCACCACCTCGGTGCAAACGCTGCGCAAGCACGAGCGCGCTGGCGGCGTGGACTTCAAGGAAGTGTTCGGCAAGGACCACGCCGACAGCTTCCTGATGCTGGAAACCGGCCGTGCCGACGCCTTCGTGATGGACGGCTCCATCCTGGCCGCCAACATCTCCAAGTCCAAGAACCCTGCCGATTACAAGATCGTGGGTGAAGTCCTGAACGTGGAACCCATCGCCTGCATGCTGCGCAAGGACGACCCCGCCTTCAAGAAGGCTGTGGACGACTCCATCAAGCGCCAGATCGCCGACGGTTCGCTGGCCAAGCTGTACGACAAGTGGTTCATGCAACCCGTGCCGCCGACCAACACCAAGATCGGCCTGCCCATCTCCGACGCTACGAAGGCTGCCTGGGCTGCCCCTAACGACAAGCCCATGGAAGACTACGCCAAGAAGTAATCTTCGCAACGCTTGTGCCCCTTCGGCCAGCCGGTTTGAAGGGGCTTTTTTGTTGGACCGGGCGCCACGCGCCTGGCCCGGCGCAATACCAAGAATTAAAGGGGTGCTCCTATGAGTTGGGATTGGCAGGTGTTCTGCCAGGACACCATGGACCGGGAAGTTGTGCAGAGCTGCTTTGGCAAGGGCGGCGACATCACCTACCTGGACTGGATGCTGTCGGCCTGGGGCTGGACGGTGTCTGTTTCGTTGCTGGCCCTGGTGCTGGCGCTTGTGTTGGGCTCATTGATCGGTACGCTGCGCACCTTGCAGGACCGGCCCATGATCGTTCGGCTGGGCAATGCCTGGGTCGAGCTGTTTCGCAATATTCCGCTGCTGGTCCAGATCTTCCTCTGGTACCACGTCATCCCGAGCCTGTTTCCTGTGATGAAGGGCGTGCCCGGCTTTGCACTGGTGGTGCTGGCCCTGGGCTTCTTCACCTCGGCGCGTATCGCCGAGCAGGTGCGCTCGGGTATCCAGGCATTGCCGCGCGGCCAGCGCTACGCGGGCATGGCCATGGGGTTCACCACCTTCCAGACCTACCGCTACGTGCTGCTGCCCATGGCGTTTCGCATCATCATCCCGCCGCTGACCAGCGAGACGATGAACATCTTCAAGAACTCGTCCGTGGCGTTCGCCGTGTCGGTGGCCGAACTCACCATGTTCGCCATGCAGGCCCAGGAAGAAACCTCGCGCGGCATCGAGGTCTACCTCGCCGTGACCACGCTGTACATCCTCTCGGCTTTCGCCATCAACCGGATCATGGCGTTCGTCGAGAAGCGCGTGCGCATCCCGGGCATGGTGGTGGCTGGTGCGGCAGGGGGAGGACACTGATATGAATCTCGACTTCTCCTTCTACAACTGGGACCTGATCTCCAACTTCGTGCTCAAGGGGCTGTACTTCAGCCTGATGCTCACGGTGATCGCCACCATTGGTGGCGTGTTCTTCGGCACCCTGCTGGCGCTGATGCGTCTGTCGGGCAAGAAGTGGCTGGATGTGCCTGCCACCATCTATGTCAACGGCATGCGCTCCATTCCGCTGGTGATGGTGATCCTGTGGTTCTTCCTGCTGGTGCCTGCGATCATCGGCCGCCCCATCGGCGCCGAGGTGTCGGCGGTCATCACCTTCATTGCGTTCGAAGCCGCGTATTTCAGCGAAATCATGCGCGCCGGCATCCAGTCCATCCCACGCGGCCAGGTGTATGCCGGCCAGGCGCTCGGGATGACCTACGGCCAGAACATGAAGCTGGTGGTGCTGCCTCAGGCGTTCCGCAACATGCTGCCGGTGCTGCTCACGCAGACCATCATCCTGTTCCAGGACACGTCGCTGGTGTATGCCATTGGTGCCTACGACATGCTCAAGGGCTTTGAGGTGGCGGGCAAGAACTTCGGCCGCCCCATTGAGGCCTACCTGGCTGCCGCCGTCCTGTACTTCGTGATGTGCTATGCGCTGTCCTGGATGGTCAAGCGCCTGCACCAGAAGATCGCGATCATCCGCTGATCGACGCTGGTGCAAAAGAGATTGGATTGAGGAAAAAGAAATGATCGAACTCAAGAACGTATCCAAGTGGTATGGCCCCGTGCAGGTGCTCAACGAGTGCTCGGCCACCATCAACAAGGGCGAAGTGGTGGTGGTGTGCGGCCCCTCGGGCTCGGGCAAGTCCACGCTCATCAAGACCATCAATGCGCTCGAACCCTTCCAGAAGGGCGAGATCACGGTGGACGGCGTGAAGCTGCACGACCCAAGCACCAACCTGCCCAAGCTGCGCAGCCGCGTGGGCATGGTGTTCCAGCACTTCGAGCTGTTCCCCCACCTGTCGGTGACGGACAACCTGACGATCGCGCAGATCAAGGTGCTGGGCCGCAGTGCGGACGACGCCAAGAAGCGCGGCCTGAAGATGCTGGAGCGTGTGGGCCTGATTGCCCACAAGGACAAGTTCCCCGGCCAGCTCTCGGGTGGTCAGCAGCAACGTGTGGCGATTGCGCGCGCGCTGTCGATGGACCCCATCGTGATGCTGTTTGACGAACCCACGTCGGCGCTCGACCCCGAAATGGTGGGCGAAGTGCTGGATGTGATGGTGGGCCTGGCCAACGAAGGCATGACCATGATGTGCGTGACCCACGAAATGGGCTTTGCCCGCAAGGTGAGCAACCGCGTGATCTTCATGGACGTGGGCGGCAAGATCCTGGAAGACTGCTCCAAGGACGAGTTCTTCAACAACCCCGATGCGCGCCAGCCCCGCACCAAGGACTTCCTCAACAAGATCCTGGCGCATTGATGGTGCGTCGCCCCGGGCCGCCCAGCCTCGGGGTTGGATCAAAGAAAAAAGCGCTCCTCGGAGCGCTTTTTTCATGGGCGCAGGCACGCCCGAAAACCTGGGGCGGTCCAGCGGAGGCGGTCTGCGCCAGTTAGCGCTTGCTTCCCCGCCGCCCTGCTGGCGGGTGGCCCTCCACGATAAGCTGGGCTTCCACATCCTTCCACAGATCGTCGCGCCGTTTCAGGGCTTCGGACACAGCCTCGTGCCGCAGCTGGGCCACGGCTGACACCAGGGCGTTGCACACAAAAAATGCGGCGGTGTACGAGTCAAACGGCGAGGCGTTGGAGATACGCACCTGCACGCGGTGGTGGGCCAGGGCCGCCAGCGGTGCGGCGTTGCTGTCGATGATGGCCAGCACCTGCGCCCCCGCATCGCGAAACCGCTGGGCCACCTTCACCGGCCCGCTGGCATAGCGCCGGATGCTGAAGACCAGCAGCGTGTCCTCGGGCTGGATCCACAGCAACTGGTCGGTGGCGGCCACGGCGCCCGCGCCCAGCTCGTGTACGCCGGGGCGGCACATGTTCAGGTGCAGCGCCAGCCAGGCGGCCACGGGGGCGCTGTTGATCTGCGCGAGCACAAAGACGCGTCCCCGGCTCTGCGCGATGCGCGCGACGATGGCCTCGAATGCCGCCATGTCCAGCCTATCGCGTGTGGCGGCGATGTTGTGCTGGTCGTGCAGCAGGGCGTCGTCCACACATTGCTGCAGGCTGCGCTCGGTGCCGATGGTGACGGGCGCACGCTGCCCGGCGGTCTGCAGCAGGGCCGTGACCTCGCCCCGCGCCTCGCGCTGCGCCTCGGCATAACTCGCGTAGCCCAGCTTGGCAAACAGCCGCACCACGGTCGAAGCGCTGGTGCCGGTGCGCGCCGCCAGCGCAGTGGCCGACTCCAGCAGCGCGTGGGGGTAGTCGCGCCCCAGCGCCTCGGCCAGGGCGCGCTCGCTGGCGGTGAGTTCGCCGCCCTGGCGGGCCAGGCGCTCGGTCAGCAGTGCGGTGGATGATTGCAATGATGATTTCATTTATGTCTCATTTATGAAAAATGTATTGCAAACAGCCGAAACGCGTGCAACACTGCGGCGCAAATTGTGCCCCGGCCCGGGGTGTGACCCAAGGACAAACATGCACGAAACGCTTGAAAACACGGCGTCCCAGGCGCCATCTGCCCCAACCGCCCCGGCACTGGCCTGGCTGACGGGCCAGGGGCAGGCCATGCAAGACCTGTTGCAAAAAGTGGTCAACATCGACAGCGGCAGCCGCGACGAAGCGGGTGTGACCGCTGTGGCCCATGCGCTGGCCGAGCGCCTGCGGGCCGCGGGCGTGCCCGTGCAGTTCGAGCCTGTGCCCGGCTACGGCGTGCTGCTGCACGCCCAGGTCACCCCGGACGAGGCGGCAGGCAAGGGTGCGCCGATCATCCTCATGGGCCACATGGACACGGTCTACCCCGCTGGCACGGTGGCGCGCCGCCCCTTCCGCGTGGAAGACGGACGCGCCTACGGCCCCGGCGTGGCCGACATGAAGTCCGGCCTGGTGCTCAACGTGTTTGTGGCCGAGGCCTTTGCGCGCTGTGGCGGCCTGGCTGCGCCGCTGCACCTGTTCTTCTCGTGCGACGAAGAGATCGGCTCGCCCGCCACGCGCGACCTCATCATGGACAAGGTGCGCGGCGCCCGTGCCGTGTTCAATGCCGAGCCCGGCCGCGTGAGCGGCAACGTGGTCACCAGCCGCAAGGGCTCGATGGTGGTGGAGTTCGAAGTGACGGGAGTGGCCGCGCACGCAGGCATCAACCACGCCGCAGGCGCCAGCGCCATCGAAGCCCTGGCGCGCAAGACGCTGGCACTGCACGCGCTCACCGACCCGGCCACGGGCGTGACCTGCAACGTGGGCGTGGTGCAGGGCGGCATCGTGCCCAACATGGTCGCCCCGCATGCCAAGGCCGAGGTGGACCTGCGCTTTACCGCCGACACCGACCCCGATGCACTGCTGGAGCGCGTGCGCGCCATCGTCGAGGAAGCATCCGTGCCCCGCACCCAGGGCCGCATCACCACCGCGCGCCGCACCCTGCCCATGAAGCCCACGCCCGACTACCTGCTGGCGCTCTACCAGCAGGGCGCAAGTGCGCTGGGCTTTGAGGTGCAGGGCGAGTTCACCGGCGGCGCGGCCGACAGCGGCCTCACGGCCTCGGTGGGCGTGCCCACGCTGTGCGCCACGGGCCCCGTCGGCGGCCACCCGCACACCGAGCGTGAGTACTGTGAGCTGAGCACCTTCGTGCCCCGCGCACAGGCCGTGGCGCTGGCCGTGCTGGGACACCCCTGAGCGGCTTGGCCCTTTTGCAATCTTCTTCTGTTCTCCTGTTCTTCTGTTTTTTTGAGCTTTTCGATGGCCATGAACACCACTTCCCGCCGCAGTCTTCTCTCCACCGGCCTGGGCCTTGCAGGCCTGGCCGCTTTGCCCGCCCTGGCGCAAGATAAATTCCCCTCGCGCCCCATCACGCTGGTGGTGCCGTTCCCGCCCGGCGGGTCGGTGGACATCATGGCGCGCCAGTATTCCGAGCCGCTGTCCAAGCTGCTGGGCGTGCCCATCGTGGTGGAGAACCGCGCGGGCGCGGGCGGCTCGGTGGGCGCGCAGTATGTGGCGCGCGCCAAGGCCGACGGCTACACGCTGGTCGTGTCGTCGCAAAGCAGCCACCTGGCCAACCCGCTCACGCAGCCCAAGGTGGGCTACGACCCGGTCAAGGATTTTGAAAACATCGCCATCCTGGGCCGCCTGCCCAATGCGCTGGTGGTACACAGCAGCCTGCCGTTCAAGACCTTCAAGGAATTCATCGACTACGCCAAGAAGAACCCCGGCAAGCTCAACTACGGCAGTGGCGGCGTGGGCAGCATGGGCCAGCTGAACGTGGAAATGCTCAAGGCCGCCACCGGCGCCTTCACCACTCACATCCCCTACCGGGGCGGCACGCCGCTGATCACGGCGGTGCTGGGCAACGAGGTGCAGTTCATCCTCGACAACCTGGTCATCATGCTGCCGCACATCCAGGCGGGCAAGGTGCGTGCGCTGGCCCTGGCCAACGACCAGCGCCTGCCCCAGCTGCCCGATGTGCCAACCCTGGCCGAAGTGGGCTACCCCCAGCTCAACCTCACCTCCTGGATCGGCCTGGCCGCGCCCGGCGGCACGCCCGATGCGGTGGTGCAGACCCTGTACAAGGCCGTGCGTGAGGTCGCCACTTCGCCCGCCATGCTGGCCAACCTCAAGGAGCGCGGTGTGATCCCGCCCGAAGAGATGACCCCCGCCGCGTTTGAGAAGATGATGTCCGAGCGCCTGGTGAAGTTTGGCGAGGTGGTGCGCAAGGCGGGCATCACCGCCGAATAAGGTGCGGGCCGCAGGAATATGAGTGTTTTTGGCTGTCTCCGCGCAATGGATAAGCGCTGATAGCTATAAAAATAATAGTAATCATGCCAATGGGACAATGTCGCCCATGACAGCCGCACTCCACACCCCCACCGCGCCCACCACCCTCACCATCACCCGCCCCGACGACTGGCACCTGCACGTGCGCGACGGGGAGCCACTGCACACGGTGGTGCCCCACACCGCCGCCCAGTTCGGCCGCGCGATCATCATGCCCAACCTGCGCCCGCCAGTCACCACGGCGGAGCAGGCGCTGGCCTACAAGCAGCGCATCCTGGCCGCCGTGCCCGCAGGCCTGAGCTTCGAGCCGCTGATGACGCTGTACCTCACCGACAACCTGCCCGCCGACGAGATCGCGCGCGCCAAGGACGCGGGCGTGGTGGCCTGCAAGCTCTACCCCGCCGGCGCCACCACCAACAGCGATGCGGGCGTGACCGACCTGCGCAAGACCTACAAGACGCTCGAAGCCATGCAGAAGGCAGGGATGCTGCTGCTGGTGCACGGCGAGGTGACCAGCAGCGACATCGACCTGTTCGACCGCGAGGCCGTGTTCATCGAGCAGCAGCTCATCCCGCTGCGCCGCGACTTCCCCGAGCTGAAGATCGTCTTCGAGCACATCACCACCAAGGACGCGGCCGACTACGTGGCAGACGCCGACCGCTTCACCGCCGCCACCATCACCGCGCACCACCTGCTGTACAACCGCAATGCCATCTTTGTGGGCGGCGTGCGCCCGCACTACTACTGCCTGCCGGTGCTCAAGCGCGAAACCCACCGCGTGGCCCTGGTGCAGGCCGCCACCAGCGGCAGCAGCAAGTTCTTCCTGGGCACCGACAGCGCACCGCACCCGGCGCACCTCAAGGAGCACGCCAGCGGCTGCGCGGGCTGCTACACGGCCCACGCGGCCATCGAGATGTATGCCGAGGCGTTCGACAACGCCGGTGCACTCGACAAGCTCGAAGGCTTTGCCAGCTTCCACGGCCCTGACTTCTACAGCCTGCCGCGCAACACCGGCACCATCACCCTGCGCCGCGAGTCGTGGACACCGCCCGACAGCTTTGCGTTTGGCGAAGCCGAACTCAAGCCCCTGCGTGCCGGTGAAGCCCTGCCGTGGCGGCTGGTGTAAGCGAAGCCTTCGACGCCATCGACTGGAGCGCCCCCTGGCTGGCGCCGTGGCGCACCCTGGGCCAGCCCGTGGCGCAGCAGCTGCAGCACGATCCTGCCGTGCACCGGGCCTTGCAGGTCGCAGCGCCGCCAGCGTTGCCAGTGGGTTTTGTGCCTCAGTCCGAGCTGCCCGAAGGCACGGCCTACGAGCAGTACATCTGGGACACCCGCCGCGTGCCCACACGCGACAACCTGCACGACTTCTTCAACGGCCTGGTGTGGCACCAGTTTCCGCGCACCAAGGGCCGCCTGAACCAGCTGCAGGCCCAGGCCATCGCCGCCGACGGTGTACAGGCCGTGCGCGGGCCGCTGCGCGATGCGCTCACGGTGTTTGATGAAAACGGTGCGCTGCTGCAGGCGCCCGACGCGCTGTGGCAGGCGCTGCACTCGCGCGACTGGCAGCGGCTGTTCATCGACCTGCGCCCGCTCTGGGCCCAGGCCCGGCTGGTGTTGGTAGGCCATGCGCTGATGGAGAAGCTGGTTGCGCCCCGAAAACCCATGGTTGCGCACGTCTATACAGCCCCGGTAGCTATTGAATCAATAGCAAATCTGGATGCCTGGCTGGCGCAGGAGATCCAGCCCCAGCCCTGGGCTGCCAAACCTTTCTCGCCGCTGCCCGTGCTGGGCGTGCCCGGCTGGTGGCCCGCCAATGAGGCGCCAGGTTTTTATGCCGACGCCCAGGTGTTCCGGCCACCCCGCGCAGCGACAGGGGCCTAGGAGCGGCTAACAAGACTCAGCGAAGCGGTTCTGGCCAGGCGCTGTGTCGCAGGCAGTACGGGCAGTACGGGCAGTACGACAAGACGCGGCAACGACGCCAGAAGCGTTTTGTGAGCCGCGCTAATTCCCGTCAAGGCTTGTGTGATAAGGGGCGCATGCAGGTTTGCACCTACCATAGCGCGATGCAATCGCGGCCAGAGGGCGGGTGCCGTTCCCACACAGGGGGCGGCGCTTGAAGAGCGGCCGCCGGCCCCCATCTAAGCCAGCAAACACCTGTTGTTGTTTACCCCACGGAGAATTCAAGCCATGAAGCGGATCCTGTTATTTGTGATGACCAACCTGGCCGTCGTTGTCGTGCTGGGGGTGGTGGCCAGCCTGCTGGGCGTCAACCGCTACCTCACGGCCAACGGCCTGAACCTGGGCGCGCTGCTGGGCTTCGCGCTGGTCATGGGTTTTGGCGGCGCGATCATCTCGCTGCTCATCAGCAAGCCCATGGCCAAGTGGACCTCGGGCGTGCGCGTGATCGACGGCTCCGGCTCGCCCGACGAGCGCTGGATCGTCGAGACCGTGCGCAAGTTTGCCGACAAGGCGGGCATCGGCATGCCCGAAGTCGGCATCTTTGAAGGCGACCCGAATGCCTTTGCCACGGGCGCGTTCAAGAACTCCGCGCTGGTGGCCGTGTCCACGGGCCTGCTGCAGGGCATGACGCGTGACGAGGTCGAGGCCGTCATCGGCCACGAGGTGGCGCACATTGCCAACGGTGACATGGTCACCATGACGCTGATCCAGGGCGTGATGAACACCTTTGTGGTGTTCCTGTCGCGCGTCATCGGCTACGCAGTGGACAGCTTCCTGCGCAAGAACGACGAAAACAGCTCGGGCCCCGGCATCGGCTACTACGTGACCACCATCGTGCTCGACATCGTGCTGGGCTTTGCCGCAGCCATCATCGTGGCCTGGTTCAGCCGCCAGCGCGAATTCCGCGCCGACGCAGGTGCTGCGCAGCTGATGGGCCGCCGCCAGCCCATGATCAACGCCCTGGCCCGCCTGGGCGGCATGCACCCCGGCGAGCTGCCCAAGAGCGTGGCCGCCATGGGCATTGCCGGTGGCATTGGCAAGCTGTTCAGCACCCACCCGCCCATCGAAGAGCGCATTGCCGCGCTGCAGAATGCGCAGCAGCAATAAGGGCTGACGGGGTGGGGCCTCGCCCCACGCAGCCCCTCAAGACACCGCCGCAGGGTTTGCGCCCTGCGGCGGTTTCCTTTTGGGTCAACCAACCAACGGGGGTGTGGGCCGTCGCCGGCCCTTGCACCGTGGCTGGCACCTTGCCAACTCAAGTGGGTGTCACCTTGTGTCGATATGCTGGTGTGCGCCTGCGGTGCCCCGGCGCATGCCCCGGGGCCGGTGGCCGACTTCGGCCCGGTGTTTTTGTCCCCCCCACGGAATCCATTCTTATGTCCATCTCCCACGCACGTGTTGCGGTTCGTCTGGCCCTGGCCTTTGGTGTTGTGTGTCTTGTCATGTCGCTTTCGGCGGCCGTTGGCATCTGGCGGCTGGCAGGGTTGCAGGACATTGCCGACGACCTGGGCGGCGCATCGTCCGAGCGCGCTTTGCTGGCGCGGGAGCTTCACGCCATCGTTGTGCTCAGTTCTGCCCGCGCCGAGACGCTGCTGGAGATCGACAACAACCCCGCCTATGCAGCGCGCATCGACGCCGACCGCAAGACCACCTCGGCACGGTCGTCCGAAGTGCGCAAGCGCCTGGACGAACTGGCGGCAGACCCCGAATCCCAAGCGCTGTTCGACGCCATCGACAAGGCGGGAAACGGTTTTCGCGCGGTGCGCGATGACCTGGTCAAGCGCCGCAAGGCGGGCGAGGCACTGCCTGCAGACGCTGTGGCCAACCAGCTGCGTCCGGCAGCCGATGCCTATGCAGCGGCCGTGAACAAGCTGGCCGAGTACCAGCGCCAGCGCGTGGCCCAGGCCCGCGAGGCCGCCGCCAGCAGCGAACGCCAGGGCATCACGCTGCTGGCAGCGGGCTCGGTGGTGGGGTTGTTGCTGAGCCTGGCCTGCGCATGGTGGCTGTCGCGTTCCATTCTGCAGCCGCTCGCCCAGGCATCCGAGGTGACGGACCGCATTGCCGACGGTGACCTCACCTCGGCCATCCCCGCCTTGAGCACGGGCAACCGCGACGAGCTGCAGGCCTTGCTGTCACGCCTGGGCGGCATGCAGGCCCGCCTGGCAGGGCTGGTGGTGGGCATGCGCCAGGCCAGCACCTCGGTGGCGGGCGCGAGCAGCGAGATTGCGGCGGGCAACAGCGACTTGTCGGCCCGCACTGAACACACCGCCTCCAACCTCGAAGAAATCGCCGCCAGCATGGAAGAACTGCTGGCCACCGTGCGCCACAGCGCCGACGCTGCAGCGCAGGCCAGCACCCTGGCCACCGGTGCCAGCAGCGTTGCCCAGCGTGGGCGTGAGGCCGTGGACCGCGTGGTGGGCACCATGGATGGCATTGCGCTGTCTTCGCGTCGCATTGCCGATATCACCAGCGTGATCGACGGCATTGCGTTCCAGACCAACATCCTGGCGCTGAACGCTGCCGTCGAGGCCGCGCGCGCAGGCGAGCAGGGCCGGGGCTTTGCGGTGGTGGCGGGCGAGGTGCGCAGCCTGGCCCAGCGCTCGGCCACGGCGGCCAAGGAGATTGGGGGCCTGATCAGCGACAGCGTGCGGCAGGTGGACGAGGGCACGCAACTGGTCCACGCGGCAGGCAGCACCATGGGCGAGATCGTCCAGTCGGTGCAGCAGGTGGCCACCATCATTGGCGAGATCAGCACCGCCGCCCGCGAGCAGACCACGGGCCTGAGCCAGGTGGGCGAGGCCGTCTCGCAACTCGACCAGATGACGCAGCAGAACGCCGCGCTGGTGGAGGAGTCCTCCGCCGCCGCCCAGGGCCTGCGCGTGCAGGCGCAGCAGCTGGCTGAGCTGGTGGAGGCGTTCCGCCTGCCTGCGGGCAACGCGCTGCGCTGAGCCGCGCGCAGTAGGTATTGCGACCGGACCGCTACTTCACTTCCACCCGCCAGCGCCGCCGTGGCGCACGCAGCGCATGGCGCTTGCGGTACTCGGCCGGTGCCATGCCGGTGTAGCGCACAAAGATGCGCCGGAACGCCGCCGGGTCGGCATATCCGCAGGCGACCGCGATGCTGGGCACGCTCTCCAGCGTCACCTCCAGCAGCACCTTGGCGCGTGCGCAGCGCAGGCTGTGCAGGTGGTCCAGCGGCGACTGCGACAGCTCCTGCTGAAAATGCCGCAGCAGGGTGCGGGTGCTCACCGATGCTGCCTCGGCCAGCCGGTCCAGCGAGTAAGGCTGGTCCAGGTGTGCCTCCATCCAGGCAATGGCGCGGGCGAGTGTGCTGTCGCGCGTGGCGGGGATGTGCTGCTGCGCATTGGCCTGCAGCGCCGCGCGGGCGCGCTGGTGGTCGGGGGCCATCACGGTCTCGCAGGCGGCGGCCAGCTCCGGCCCCAGCGCCTGGCGCACCAGGGCAATGGCCAGCAGGTTCACGTTGCTGGGCAGCGCGCAGCTCAGCCAGGGGCCATCGTCCGACAGGTCCTGGCCCAGGCTGTGGCCAATGCCCGGGAAGTCCCGTTCGAACCCTGCGATGTAGAACCAGGGCAGGCAGGCCTGCCGCCCGTTCAGCCGCCCGCTCTGTGCGGCCAGCCAGGCGCCGTTGCCCACGGTGAGCAGCTTCTGTCCCGCGTCCAGCGCAATGCCCAGCTGGCGGGACAACGCCTGGTGCCGGGCCGCCACGGCGCGGATGGCCGGGATGTCGGGCGCGTGGAAGGACGGGATCAGCAGTGCCTGGGCGGGCGCTGGGGCCACTGTGCCATCGTCCGGGGTCACGTAGGCCGCCAGGGGGCCGGGCAGGGGTGCCAGCGGCAGGCCCTCGGCGTCCAGCAGGCGCCAGGCCAGGCGGGGCGCCTGCGCCCCCAGCCGCAGGCTGGCCAGCAGGTTGGCGCCGCGCAGCAGGTCGATGAGTTGCAGGGCACTGCCCACGGCCGACTCGGGCAGCAGCGGGATGTCCACGCGGAACACCGGGGGCTTGGGCGGCGCTGCAGGCAAGGACAAAGGTGACGGTGGCATGGCGATATTGGCTCTGTGGATGGCGATTTTCGCTTGTCATGAAGGTGGTGTGCGCTTTTAGCATGAATGTGCTTTTCGCTTCCCCACCCAGGCCCTCGTGGCTGTTCACTCCCTACGGATCTGCCCATGCACAAACCCCTCTCTGCCATCGCGATTGCCGCCGGCCTCGTCGCCTGCGGGCTGACTTTTGTCTCTTCGGCCCAGGCCCAGGCGCTGGATGCCGCCGGCCTGCAGGCCATCGACGCCGCCGTGAACGCCGTGGCGCCCAAGATGGTCAACTGGCGCCGCGACATCCATGCCCACCCCGAACTCTCGGGCCAGGAGGTGCGCACCGCCAAGCTCGTGGCCGAGCACCTGAAGAAGCTGGGCATGGAGGTGCAGACCGGCGTGGGCGGCACCGGCGTGGTGGGCACGCTCAAGGGCGGCCTGCCGGGCAAGGTGGTGGCCCTGCGCGCCGACATGGACGCACTGCCCGTGCTGGAGAACACCGGCCTGCCCTTTGCGAGCAAGGCCAAGGCCAACTACCTGGGCAAGGAGGTGCCCGTGATGCACGCCTGCGGCCACGACGCCCACACCGCCATGCTGATGGGCGCGGCCGAGGTGCTGGCGGGCATGAAGGCCCAGCTGCCCGGCACCGTCAAGTTCATCTTCCAGCCTGCCGAAGAGGGCGCGCCGGTGGAGCCCGACGCCAACGGCAAGGTGCCCAGCTTCGGCGCCAAGGCCATGATCGAAGCCGGTGCGCTCAAGGATGTGCAGGCCATCTACGGCCTGCACATCACCTCCAACCTGCCTGGCGGTGTGGTGGGCTACCGCAGCGGCCCGCTGATGGCCGGGTCGGACAACATCACCATTCATGTGGAAGGGCGCGGGGGCCATGGCTCCTCACCCTGGGCCACCATCGACCCCATCGTGGCCGCCAGCCAGGTGGTGATGGGCCTGCAGACCGTGGTGAGCCGCCAGCTCAACATCAGCCAGGAACCGGCCGTGGTCACCATCGGCCAGATCCAAGGCGGCACCCGCTACAACATCATCCCCGACAAGGTGGAGATGATGGGCACGCTACGCACCTTTGACGAAGACATGCGCCAGGAGGCCCTCAAGCGCATCACCACCACGGCCGAGTCGATCGCTGCCGCCAGCGGCGCCAAGGCCAGCGTGCGTTTTGGCCCCGTGGCCTACCCCGTGACCACGAACCCTGCGCAGCTCACGCAGGCCTCGTTGCCCGCGCTGAACCTGGCCATGGGCGGCAAGACCATGGTGATCCCCAAGGTGGCGGGCTCCGAGGACTTCTCGGAGTTCCAGAAGGTCGTTCCCGGCTTCTTCTACTTCCTGGGCGCGCCACCCAAGGGCAAGGAATTTGCCAAGGCCCCGCCCAACCACTCTGCGCTGTTCGACATCGACGAGGACCAGTTGCCCAATGGGGCTCGCAGCCTGGCTGCCCTGGCCGTGGACTTTTTGCAGCGCAAGTAAAAAGAAGCCAAAAGAAGAGGGGCGCCGTGCGGTTCAGGCCGCGCGGTGGTGCGTTGCCAGCTGTCGCCCGATGAGCAGGCGAAACGGCAGCAGCAGCGCCACCCCCAGCCCGAGCTTCACGCCCAGATCACCCAGCGCCCAGGTGACCCAGGGGTCGCTGGTGCCCGCAAACGCAATGCTCCAGAACACGGCGGTGTCCAGCACCGCTGCGAGCACTGTGGCCACCAGCGGCGCACGCCACCAGGTGCCATGCCGCAGGCGGTGGAACACGGCAATGTCCAGCCACTGCGAGAGCAAAAACGCGGTGCCCGATGCGATGGCAATGCGCACCGGCGCCAGCACCAGCGAGGCCGCAACGGCCACCGCAAAGCCCACCCACGCCACCCGCCGCGCCTGCTGCGGGCCGTGGGCGCGGTTCACCAGTTCGCTGACCAGAAAAGCCACCGGGTAGGTGATGGCGCCCCAGGTGAGCCAGTCATTGAGCGGGAACTGGACGAGGATGTTGGACGCCAGCACCACGGCGGCCATGGCCAGGGCCGCCGCTGCAAACTGCGCCAGGCTGGGCGCCCGCATCATGCGGCCGCGCCGAGCAGGCTGCGCGCCACGGCCTCGCCCACCTTGATGCCATCCACGCCCGCCGACAGAATGCCGCCCGCGTAGCTGGCGCCTTCACCCGCCGGGTACAGCCCCGATGTGTTCAGGCTTTGCAGGTTCTCGCCGCGCCCGATCTTGAGCGGCGACGAGGTGCGTGTCTCCACGCCCGTCAGCACCGCGTCGTGCATGTCAAAGCCCTTGATCTTGCGGCCGAACACGGGCAGTGCCTCGCGCAGCGCCTCGATGGCGTAGCCGGGCAGGGCGGCGTGCAAATCGCCCAGCGCCACGCCGGGCTTGTACGAAGGCTCCACGCTGCCCAGCTGGGTCGAAGGCTTGCCCGCGATGAACTCGCCCACCAGCTGGCCCGGCGCGCTGTAGTCGCGCCCGCCCAGCACAAAGGCGTTGGATTCGAGCTGGCGCTGCAGCACGCTGCCCGATAGCGGGTGGAACTGCCCGGCGGGCAGGGCCTCTACGCCGTAGGTCTGGCCCAGGTGGGTTTCAAACGCCTGCGCGTCTTGCGGGTAGTCGCGCGGGTCGATGCCCACCACCATGCCCGCGTTGGCATTGCGCTCGTTGCGCGAATACTGGCTCATGCCGTTGGTCACCACGCGGTTGGGCTCGCTGGTGGCGGCCACCACGGTGCCGCCGGGGCACATGCAAAAGCTGTACACCGCACGGCCGTTGGCGGCGTGGTGCACCAGCTTGTAGTCGGCCGCACCCAGCAGCGGGTGGCCGGCGTGGCGGCCCCAGCGGGCGCGGTCGATCACGCCCTGCGGGTGTTCGATGCGGAAACCGATGGAGAACGGCTTGGCCTCCATGGCCACGCCGCGCTGGTACAGCATGGCAAAGGTGTCGCGCGAGCTGTGGCCCAGCGCCATCACCACATGGTCGGCGCGCAGCTCGGTGATGTCGCCCGTGGCCTGGTTCAGCACCTTCAGACCGCGCAGGTGGCGCTGGTCGCCCTGGCCTTCGATGATCACGTCCGTCACGCGCTGCTCAAAGCGGATCTCGCCGCCCAGCGCAATGATCTGCTCGCGCAGGTTCTCCACCACCTTCACCAGCTTGAAGGTGCCGATGTGCGGGTGGGCGACGTAGAGGATTTCTTCAGGTGCGCCAGCCTTGACGAACTCGTTCATCACCTTGCGGCCCAGGTGGCGCGGGTCCTTGATCTGGCTGTAGAGCTTGCCGTCGCTGAAGGTGCCTGCGCCGCCTTCGCCAAACTGCACGTTGCTCTCGGCATGCAGCTCGCGCTTGCGCCACAGGCCCCAGGTGTCCTTGGTGCGTTCGCGCACGGTCTTGCCGCGCTCCAGCACGATGGGCTTGAAGCCCATCTGCGCCAGCACCAGCGCCGCGAAGATGCCGCAGGGGCCAAAGCCCACCACCACCGGCCGCAGGGGCAGGTCGGCAGGCGCCTGGCCCACGGGGTGCCAGGCCATGTCGGGCGTGGACTGGATGTGTGGGTTGCCAGCAAACTTTGCGAGCAGCGCTGCTTCGCGTTCAGGCTGGGCCAGCGTGATGTCCACGATGTACACCGCCAGCAGGTCGGCCTTGCGCGCGTCAAAGCTGCGCTTGAAGACGTGCAGGTGGGCGATGTCGGCGTCGGAGATGCCCAGGATTTGGGTGACAGCAGCGCGCAGGGGCGCCTCGGGGGCTTCGGCAGCGGTGAAGGGCAGCCGGATTTCAGAGAGTCGGATCATGGTCTTGCGGGCCCGTGTCGATCGGGCGGCGTGCAAAGTCGTGGGGCCATGATTTTACCGGCGTGGCCCCGCTGACCAGTACCCAGAAAAAAGGCCCGCCGGGTGGCGGGCCTTGGGGCCAAAGCTGTCAATGCCTGGTTGCTATCAATTGAATAGCTTTAGGCGCTTGATGGTCGCGCGCAAACGGCCATTTTGGCTGGTATTTTCTGCCCTCATGCGGGCAGGAAGCCTTCCACCGACAGGTAGCGTTCGCCCGTGTCGTAGTTGAAGCCCAGCACCTTCGCACCCGCAGGCAACTCGGGCAGCTTCTGCGCAATGGCTGCCAGCGTGGCGCCCGAGGAGATGCCCACCAGCAGGCCTTCTTCGCGCGCGGCGCGGCGCGCAAATTCGCGCGCGGGTTCGGCATCGACCTGGATCACGCCGTCCAGCAGGCTGGTGTCCAGGTTCTTGGGGATGAAGCCCGCGCCAATGCCCTGGATGGGGTGGGGCGAGGGCTGGCCGCCCGAGATCACGGGCGAGGCCGAGGGCTCGACCGCAAACACCTTGAGCTGGGGGAACTTCGCCTTGAGCACCTTGGCGACGCCCGTGATGTGCCCGCCCGTGCCCACGCCGGTGATCAGCACATCGATGCCGTCAGGGAAGTCCGCCAGGATCTCCTGTGCCGTGGTGCGCACATGCACGTCGATGTTGGCCGGGTTCTCGAACTGCTGGGGGATCCACGCGCCCGGCGTCTGCGCCTGCAGCTCCTGCGCGCGGGCGATCGCGCCCTTCATGCCCTTCTCGCGCGGGGTCAGGTCAAACTGCGCGCCATAGGCCAGCATCAGACGGCGGCGCTCGATGCTCATGCTGTCGGGCATCACCAGGATCAGCTTGTAGCCCTTGACGGCCGCCACCAGCGCCAGGCCGATGCCGGTGTTGCCGGAGGTTGGCTCGATGATGGTGCCGCCCGGTTTGAGCGCGCCCGACTTCTCGGCGTCTTCCACCATCGACAGCGCAATGCGGTCCTTGATGGAGCCTCCCGGGTTGCTGCGCTCGGACTTCACCCACACGCTGGCCGCCGGGCCGAACAGGCGGTTGATGCGCACGTGGGGCGTGTTGCCAATGGTCTGCAGAATGTTGTCAACTTTCATGGCGTCTCCTGTGAGGTGTCGGGTGGGACGAAAGGGGAAGGGTGTGACGCGCATTCTGAACCAGTTGTTCTACTGCCCTGGTGATATGGATATAGCCAGGGTATTGATCCAGGTGGCGCGTCGCCGTTCAGGGAGCGGGCTGGATCTCCACCTGCATCGCACGCTCCACCGGCGTGATCTGAACCCGCACCGGCAGCCCCAGTGCAATCGTCTGCGCATTGGTGGCCGTGTGCTGCGTCACCTCGCTGCAGGTGTAGCGCGCGGCCCGCCCGCTGCGCCATACCGCCAGTGCCAGCGGCAGCATCCACTGGTCGGCCAGGTGCGGGCCCAGGGCGCCGCTGCTGCGCTGGTAGGCGCGCACCTCGTCCACCAGCCGCTTGGCCACCTGCTCGGCCGACAGGTGGCGCTCGCCCAACTGGCAGAACACCTCGGTCACGTGCGCGTGCTCCAGCGTGGCGATCAGCGCATTGCCCGGCCCTTCGTTCTGGCGCGTAGGCGGCTGGCGCAGCTGGCCGGATTCAAACGTCCAGCCCATGCGCTGGCCCAGCGCCTCCAGCTCCCGCGTGGCAATGTTGCGCGTCAGGCCGGGCACCAGCGCCTCGCCCCAGGCGTTGTGCAGCGGGCCGCGCTCCAGCAGGTCCACGGGCGCCAGCGGCTGCATGGTGGCGGACGTAGGCGTGATGCGCGCCACCAGCTCGCCACCGCCAGCGGGGTAGAAGCCGCGCCGCTGCAATTGCAGCTCCAGCCCCACGCCCAGGCGCCGCACCAGCGGCGCAAACGCCCGCTCCAGAAAATCAAATGGCGGCGCCATCGGGTTGTGCGTGCCGCCCGACAGCTGCACCTGGCTGTCGCCATCGGCCAGCATCAGCGCGGGCAATACGGTCTGCAGCACCAGCAGGCAACTGCCTGCCGTGGCGATCTGAAAGCGGTAGTCGCCCGCACGCACCGCGCCGGGCGTGAACACCAGCGTTTGTGAGTTCAGCTCCGCCCCCTCGGCCTGCCCGCCGCACACGGCCACGGCCGCTTGCACACAGGCCAGGTGCTGGCGCATCAGCCCCGGCTTGGGCCGCCCGGCGCGGATGCGGGTGATGTGCAGTGGGCGGCCGGTGACCATGGACAGGGCAAGGCCCGTGCGCAGGATCTGGCCTCCGCCTTCGCCGGTGGAGCCGTCGAGGGTCAGCGGCTTCAGGCTTGGTGATTCAGTCAGTTCCATCAGTTCATCGAAAAAACATCGCCCCGGGGCGTGAACGGCAAGCGCCGCCCCGGAGCCAGAAGGTAAGCATGCGGGCGGCGCACATCCAGGTGGTCGCAGTCCGCGTCGGTAATGATGAGCAGCGGGCCTTCTTTCGGAAAGTCCGCGCTGTTCTCCAGCAGGTTGATGGCAGGTTGCAGCACGGTGCCACCGCGCCCCTGGATCTGTACCCGGTGCGCAATGTCCTGCGCGGGCAGGTAACCCAGGTCATACGGCGCGGCATCGCAGCACACGACCCGCACGGCGGGCACCTCCTTGGCCTCGGCATAGCTGGCAATGCTGCCCAGGGCTTTGGCCAGGATGTGTTTGTCCATCGAGTCCGAGGTGTCGAGCACCACGCCAAACGTGCGCCCGTCGCGCCAGCGGCTATCAGGGCCCACATGGGGGCGCGGAATATCCGGCGTGGCCGATTGGCGGCGGCTCAGGCGCGCATAGGTGCGCCGGGTTTCGATGGGTGGAAAGTGGTGGTCAAACCACCGCGCCAGCTCCACGTCCCACGGAATGGGCGGCTGCAGCAGCGCGCGGATTTCCTCCAGCAGTCCCGCAGGCAGTAAGCCACGGCCTTGCGATTCGTGCAGCATCAGGCCTTTGCCTAATTGCTCCTTGTAGAACGCATCCAGATCGGTAAACGGCACACGATCGGTGCGCAGACGGCGCTGCAGCATGTCGCCCTGCTGGCCCGCCAGGGTTTGCAGTTTGCGCATGCGCCGCAGGTCCACCACGATGCGGTCGTACACCTCCTCGGCTGAGAGGCCGCGCAGCGCCAGGTCGTGCAGCAGGCCCAGCGCCGGGGCGCTGCCCACCTGCATCTGGATCAGCCAGTCGTTGATGACGTAGTCGCACGCCACGTTCCACAGGTAGTGGTCTCGCCCCCGCTGCCGGTCCATGTGGCGCAGGGCCACGTGCAGAATTTCGTGGGCCAGCACAAAGCGGGTTTCCTGCTCGCTCAGGTCCGCTGCGGGGTTGAGGTAGATGGTGCGCAGGGTTTCATCCACGGCGGCCACCATCACCTCCTCGCGGCGGCACAGCCCGGCATCTTCCAGAATTTCAAACGCCGCCACCATCGACCCCAACAGCGGAAAGCTGCTGATGAACCAGCTGCGTGCACGTTCGGTCACGCTGCGCGGTGCGCTGCGTGTGTTGGCTCCCAGCGCCGTGCGGGTGCCTGCCGCAATCTCCACCGCCTGCGTGACCGAGTTGGCAATGCCTGCGGCAAAGACTTCGCTCCAGGTTTCTTGTGTGCTGGCAAAGCCATAACGCCTTTGCGCAGGCGGCGCCTGTGACCAGTCTTCGGGCGCTTGCAAGCTCGTCGCGCGGGCACCGGCCAACCCCAGCCCGGCGACCCACTCGGGCATCCCGTTGTCGCCAAACTGGCGGTACCAGCGGTCCTCGTCCCATGCGGGTGCATCCACCGGCATCTGCATATCGTGCGGACAAGTGCCGAATTTGACGGTGGCCAAAAAGCGGGTGCTGGCCACATCGCAGGCTGCGCTCCAGGCCGCCCAGTCGCCCCGGTCGCGCTGGAAGAAGTCCATGGCGTAGCTCAGCACACCCCGCGCCAGCACAAAGGCCCACTCGGCCGCTTCTGCATGGCGCTTGGGGTGGACGTGGATCACGTCGTGCCGCAGCACCACCAGCCAGCCATCGGCGGGGCACAGCGATGCCGCAGTGCGCACCCAGGATACGCGGTGCGCCAGTGGGCCAAAGATGGGGTGCGCCTTCACCATCGCCATGCCAGCGTCAAAAGCCAGGGTGGCGGGGTTGGGCTTATGGGGGGTTTTGGCCATGGGGGCTCAGGCTGTTTTGGCCTGGCGTTCCACCAGGCGGGGCAGGTCGCGCACCACTTCGATCATGTACCAGGCAGGCAGCGTCTGCCCGGCCTCTTCGGCCACGGCAATCTGCGCCATCTCCAGGCTGATCTGGGCCAGGTCTTTGAGCATGGCTTTGGAGCGATGCACCAGGGCTTGCAGTTCGCCTGTGTTCGAGCTCTTGTCTTGTGGCAGGGCCTTGATGAGCCGTGCGCGAAATGCCTGTGCCAGAAAGTACAGCACATCGCGGTCTTCAGGCGCGTGGGGCCAGCGCGCATCGCCTTTGAAGATGGCTTCCAGCCGGTGCCGGTCGGCCGCCAGCTTGTCAAACGCCTTGAACTGCGCCGCATGCTGGGGCGTGAGGCAGCCATAGGCCAGCGCCTCCACCATCGAGGCCGAGGGCGCATCGCCAAACGCGTGCAGCGCATCGCTGAGCATGTGCCACGAGCGGGGCGTAGAGAACGGCTCCTCGTGCTTGGGCGGGGCGCTCCACAGGTGATCAGGGCGCTGCTGCAGATACTCCAGCACCAGGGGGTGAATGGCATTGGCCGTGGCCCAGGTCAGCCATTCAGAGGCTGACACCTTCATGTGCACATGCACCATGCGGTTCATCAGCGCCGATGACATGGGCTTGACGATGGCAGAGTCCTGCGCGCGGTTGCCCGCGCCAATGACGATGGAGCCCTCGGGCAGGGTGTACTCGCCCACACGCCGATCATGGATCAGGCTGTAGAAGGCCTTTTGCACATCCTGCGAGCAGGCGTTGAGCTCATCCAGAAAGATGCAGTAGGGCTCCTTGCGCGCAATCATGGCGGGTGGGCAAAAGCGGCTCACCCCATCCACAATCTGGGGCACACCCATCAAGTCCTCCGGCGCGAGCTGGCTGCCCAGCAGAGACACGCAATCCAGCCCCACGCTGCGGGCAAATTGCTCCACCAGCGCAGACTTACCCACCCCCGGCGGGCCCCAGATGAAGACGGGACGGGTGATGGCAACGTTCAGCAAAAATTCGGTGAGTTGCGACGGGGACAGGGCGTGTACGGTTTGCATGGTGTTGTTCTTGTTGTGATGGGGGCATGTCAGCGCTGGTAGCGCAGCACCGTGTCGTGCAGCAAAGCATCCAGCGCGGCGTTCCCAGGCACGGGCAACGGCTGAACCGGCTCTGCCGCATTGCGCGCCAGCTCGGCCTCGATGAACGCATGGATGCCGGGCCAGCGCGGGCTGGTGGCGGCTTCGCCCGCGCGCATCTTCACCTCCAGCAGGGCGTTGATCTCATCGATCAGCGCTGCATCGCGCACCGGGTGCAGCGTGTGCTGGGCCAGCTCGGCAAAGCGCATGGGCGGCACGCCGGGTTGGGTGCGTATCCACCGCGCGGCCAGCAGCGGGCGCAGCACGTACAGGTACTTTTTGTAGCGCACCGCGTCGGCTTGCAGATGCTCGCGAAAGTTCTTCTTCGCCATCGACGCGTAGTGGTGCCAGCCCTTGGCGTTGGAGAACACTTGACCCGCCAGCGCACGGAACTGCGCCATGGTGCCGGCCTCTTCTCGGTAGACGATGGGCGAGCGCAACCATTCGAGCAGCGTGGGGTTGGACTCGCGCATCAGGCCCAGGGCTTTGCGCAGATCCCAGCCGTTGATGTCCAGGTCACCGCTGATGGGCACCTCAATCACATCGCGGCCGGGCGTGACCGTGAGGTACCAGGGCAGGCGGTTCACGTAGATAAATCGCACGTCGTAGTCGCTGTCGGGCGAGGCAAAGCCCCAGCCCCGGCTGCCGGATTCGCAGGCAAAGAGCACCGTTACGTTGTGCCGGGCTTCTATGTCTCGCAAGGCCTCCAGCACTTGCGTGCGCATGTGGGGCTCCACCGGGTGGGCGGAGCGCAGCATTTCTTTTTGTTCTGATGTATGCATAAAAATGGGCTGTAGCGCTTGATGAGTAAGCGCAATAAGCTATCAAAAATGTAGTAATTTCTGCAATCCTTCGCAACTGGCGCGGCCCAGGCGAGAGACGCCAAGCAAGGGCCGCCCCGCAGCGAGGGCGTCGTCCCCCTTGGGGGGAAGCCGCGCAGCGGCTCAGGGGGACTACCCTTTTACACACACCACCTGCTTGAGCGTGTACACCACCTCCACCAGGTCCTGCTGCGCCGCCATCACCGCGTCAATGTCCTTGTACGCCATCGGAATCTCGTCGATCACATCCGCATCCTTTCGGCATTCCACCCCTTCGGTGGCCTTGATCTGGTCTTCTACGGTGAACAGCTTCTTGGCCTTGGTGCGGCTCATGGTGCGGCCCGCGCCGTGGCTGCAGCTGTTGAAGCTCTCGGGGTTGCCTTTTCCGCGCACGATGAAGCTCTTGGCCCCCATGCTCCCCGGGATGATCCCCAGCTTGCCTTGCTCGGCACTCACCGCACCCTTGCGGGTCACGAACACGTCTTGCCCGAAGTGGGTTTCGCGCTGCACGTAGTTGTGGTGGCAGTTCACCGCCTCAATGTGCGTCTCGAACGGCTTGGTGATCACCTTGCGTAGCGCGGCAATCACACGGCCCATCATCACTTCGCGGTTGGCGGCGGCAAACTTTTGTGCCCACCCCACGGCCTTCACGTAGTCGCCAAAGTACTGCGCGCCTTCTTCAAAGTACGCCAGGTCTTTATCGGGCAGGTTGCGCTGGTTCATCTCGGCATCCTTCTTGGCCAGCTCGATGAAGTGGGTGCCGATGGCGTTCCCCACTCCGCGCGAACCGGAGTGCAGCATCACCCAAACGCTCTGGTGTTCGTCCAGGCAGATCTCGATGAAGTGGTTCCCCGTTCCGAGCGTTCCCAGGTGCTTGTAGTTGTTCGTGTTCTTGATGCGCGGATGCGCTTCGCAAATCTCGTCGAACTCATCCACGAGCGCGGCCCAGGCGCGGTCGGTCTCGGCGGGCGGCGTATCCCAGCTCCCCTTGTCGCGGCCGAAACGCTTGGGAGTCATCCCCACGGGCACGGCGCGTTCAATGGCGGTGCGCACGCCAGACAGGTTGTCCGGCAGATCGCTCGCGGTCAGCGTGGTTTTGCACGCCATCATTCCGCACCCCAGGTCCACCCCCACCGCAGCAGGGATGATGGCCTTGAGGGTGGGCACCACCGAGCCGATGGTCGCGCCAATTCCCAGGTGCACATCGGGCATCACCGCCACGTGTTTGAAAACGATGGGCAGGCGTGCAATGTTGCGCAGCTGGTTCTTGGCGTCTTCCTCCACAGGCACGCCGTTCGTCCACATCTTCACGGGCACACCGTTCGGGATTTCGAGTTGTTCGTAGTTGTTTTTCATAGTCGGTGTTGTTTGGTGATTCGCCATCAGCTCGCCAGTGCGTCGAGAACTGTGTTGAAGCGCTTTGCTAGTGGATGGTGCGTCTTCCCACATTTTTTGCAGGCAGATCGCCAGTCGCTGGGCAGTCCTTCATGGAGCAACCTAAGGAGCTTGTGCTCCCAGTCAGTTTTGTTGTCTGCGTTATTCAACCAGTCTTGCATCACTTTTTGAAACGGTGCTTCCGCAAAAGCGTTGTTGATGGTTTGGCCGTCCATCCAGTATTCCCAGTAGTACGACTCGACAAAGTTCAGCGTTGCTGCCTCGCGCCTGTCCGCCAGCCAGTCGTCCAGCAAAGGTGCCAGCGGTACTCCAGCGTAGTCCCACATGAGCAGGATGCTGAATGCGTACTCTGCCTGGAACAGCCCCTCGCTGTCTGGCCGCCAGTGCGCCAAGCCTTGGGAGAAAAACGCCCGTGCGTAGTCCAGTAGTGCTGCGGCTTCTTCAGCGGAGTACGCCCCCGACTCACAACGGCCCACTCGGTCCAGATACAACTCGATAGAGTGGTGCAACCTGGCGCCTTGCGCCAGCAACTCCAGCATTCGGGGCAGGAAATACTTGATTTCGTCCGCCGGTTGCACCTCGCTCTTAGCGGAGGTGTTGTATTGGTAGAAGTGCTTCTCCGTCAGTTGGCGTAGCGGCAGGCGGCTCATTTGCAGGGCCACATCAGCGTCCATGCAGCAGGCGGTGCAGACATCCAAGGTGCCCACCTCTGGTGCGCTGTATTTGGCAAAGGCCTGGTAGACCGCCTGTGTGGCGGCTTCCAGTGGGTTAGCGGCGGGTGTCGGTTGCTTCTTCATGGTTCTCTTTCATCGCATCTTCACCAGGCCATTCAGCACCTGGTCCAGGCCGCCAAACACCGAGATCTTGTCGATCCGCTCGGCCACACGCTCCAGCGTCTCCAGCTCCTTCATGCGCAGGGCGACGGGGTTGTCTTCCATCACCTTGGCGGTGTTGAGCAGCGAGCGCGTGGCGGCAGTTTCCTCGCGGCGGCGGATCACGTTGGCCTCGGCCTGCTTCTGCGCCTGCACCACCTGGGTCAGGATGGTTTTCATCTCGCCGGGCAGCACGATGTCCTTCACGCCCACGCTTTCCAGTTGCATGCCATAGGGCTGCAGCTTGGCGGTCATGTGCGTGGTCACCACTTCGTCGATCACCGTCTTGTTCTCCAGCAGCTCATCGAGCGTGCGGGTGCCCACGGCGGCACGCAGTGCAAACTGCAGTTCGCGGTACAGGTGGTCGGCGGGCTTCTGCAACTGGGCAAAGGCACGCAGCACATCGGTATAGCGGTAGGTGGCGCACAGGTTCAGGCGCAGGCTCACCTTGTCGCGGGTCATGATGTCCTGGCCCGATACCTCCACGGCTTGCAGGCGCAGGTCCACCAGCTCCACGGCCACAGTGCGGCCGTACTTCCAGAACGCGTAGGTGCCAGTGGTCAGCAGGCGCTCCACCTTGCCGTCCACCGTCAACAGCGCGCACTGGCCCTCGGGCACCTGCACCTGCAGCACGCCGGTCAATCCGGTCACGCTGCGCTGGCGCAGCTGGGTTTGCGTCAATCGCGCCACCAGTGCGGCAGGCAGTTCGGCGCCTGCTTGCAGGTCCACCACCTGCACGCTCACCTCCACCAGGCCTTTCCAGTACAGGCGGCGGGTGCCGGGGGGCAGGATCTCCACCAGCACGCCGTTTTCGCTGCGCAGGCCCACTTCAGTTTCCGACAGGTTCACCTGCACAAACTCGGCTGCCACCACGGCAGGCTCCTGCGCCATCAGGTATTCGGCCAGACCGTGGGTGAGGGCGGGCTGTTCGAGGGCGAAGGTCTCCACGCGCAGCTGGTCGGTGCCCGCGAACAGCCAGTAGGTGCCGCTGTGCAGCACACGCTCGAAGCTGCCATTGCGCAGCAGCAGGGCGCGTTCGTTCTTCTTGACGGTGGCGCGTTGGAACATCTTCGTCAGCATCTCTTTTTCCTCTCTCTTCTTCGTTGTCGTATCGGGTTGCCGTTACAGCGATGGCGGGGTGCCAGGGGGTGCAGCCTGGGCCGTGCAGTGCGCCGTGGTGGCTGCCCCCATCCCCAACGGGAAGAGCGGCAGCATGGCTGGCTGCGGGCGCGGGCTGTGCCGGGTGCTGGCACAAACCGCCACCGGCTGACGGGGTGGGGCCCTGGCGGTTGCGGCGCAACCTGGAGGCCTCTCCCCGCGTTCGGCGGGTGGTCCTTCGACCGGTACTTCCAAACAAGGTCTTGCGACCGTGGGCAGGAATCGAACCTGCGACAACCGCCTTTCGGCGGGGCTCTACCAGACTGAGCTACCAGTGGTGGCACGCCTGGAGTCGAACCAGACACTTCCTTTCGGAGTGGTCACCACGACCATGCCGTTGCCCAGCGGTTGCGATGTGCGGCATGCAGAACATCGACAGAACCCGAAGGCCCCGGACGCCCGGCACCGGTGGGGCGAACATTTGTCCTAACCCCAGCCTGTGAGCGGTCACCGCTTGCGCTGGATGCATCTTCTATTGCCAGATGTGTGCCAGCTCGCAATGCATGGCGTCGAATGCATGCAAGTTGTTGATTTGTATGTGAATATTTCCTTTGCAGTGAACTTGATAGGGTGTGTGGTTGTCAAAATAACTAGAATGAAAGCTAGCCAAGTAGATAAAAATCATGCGCAGAACCAAAGTAGTCATCGGATTCCTGGGCACCCAGCTCGACTCCGGCAAGGGCGCCGGCCGATGGGAGAAGTGGCGCCCCACCGTGTCGCTGGTGCAGCATGAGGACGTGGTAATCGAGCGGCTGGAGCTGCTCTACACCCCGCCGCACCGTGAGCTGGCCCACCAGGTGCGCACGGACATGGCAACCGCCTCGCCCGAGACCACGGTGAACCTGGTGCCGCTGCCCATTGCCGACCCATGGGACTTCGGCGAGGTCTATGCCCAGCTGTACGACTGGACGCAGGCCTACCGCTTTGACACCGAACGCGAGGAGTACTGGACCCACATCACCACCGGTACGCACGTCGCGCAGATCTGCCTTTTTTTGCTGGTGGAGTCGCGCCGCATTCCGGGCGTGCTGGTGCAGACCTCACCGCCCAAGCGCCAGCAGATGGGTGACCCCGGCAGCTACACGCTGATCGACCTGGACCTCTCGCGCTACGACGTGATTGCGCAGCGCTTCGGCGCGGAGCAGCAGGACGCGGTCCAGTTCCTCAAAAGCGGTATCGCCACGCGCAATGCGCGCTTCAACGCGCTGATCGACGAGGTGGAGCGGGTGGCGGTGCGCTCGCGTGCGCCCATCCTGTTCACCGGGCCCACGGGCGCGGGCAAGTCGCACTTGGCGCGGCGCATGTACGAGCTGAAAAAATCCCGTCACCAGGTCGAGGGTGAGTTTGTGGAAGTGAACTGCGCCACGCTGCACGGCGACGGCGCGGCGTCCACGCTGTTCGGCCACAAGAAGGGTTCCTTCACCGGCGCCGCGGCCGACCGCGCGGGCCTGCTGCGCACCGCGCACAAGGGCGTGCTGTTCCTCGACGAAATCGGCGAGCTGGGCCCCGACGAGCAGGCCATGCTGCTCAAGGCGGTGGAGGAAAAGCGCTTCTACCCCCTGGGCAGCGACCGCGAAGTGGAGAGCGACTTTCAACTGGTGGCCGGTACCAACCGAGACCTGCGCACCGAGGTGGCGGCCGGGCGCTTTCGTGAAGACCTGTTCGCGCGCATCAACCTCTGGAGCTATGTGCTGCCGGGCCTGGCCCAGCGGCCCGAGGACATCGAGCCCAATGTGGACCATCTGCTGCAGCGCGCGGGCGAAGAGCTGGGCCGCAGCGTGCGCTTTTCCAACGAGGCGCGCACCGCCTACCTGCGCTATGCCCAATCGCCCGCCGCGCTGTGGACGGGCAACTTCCGCGACCTGTCGGCCAGCGTGACCCGCCTGGCCACGCTGGCCGACAGCGGCCGCATTGGCCTGCCGTTGGTCGAGGCCGAGATCGCCCGCTTGCGTTGGCTGTGGCAGCCCGCCAGCGATGCGCGCCATGGCCTAGCACCCGCATCAGGCGGGGTAGGACGCGACGAACTCGCGGCCTTGCTGGGCGACGAGGCGGTGGAATCCATCGACCTCTTCGACCAGCTCCAACTGGCGGCGGTGCTGCAGGTCTGCCGCCAGTCGCGCACGCTGTCGGACGCCGGGCGCCTGCTGTTCCAGGCCTCGCGCACGCAGCGCACGGTGGTCAACGACGCGGACCGGCTGCGCAAGTATCTTGTGCGCTTTGGCCTGGACTGGGATCGCGTCGTGGCCGCTGGGCGATAATCCCACCCGTGAAGCACGCCAGACCGCCGCTGGTGCAATCTGGGAAACCAGGCACTGGAGGAACGTCCGGACTGCACAGGACAGCGTAGCAGCTAACGGCTGCCCACCGTGAGGTGAGGATCAGAGCAACAGAGACGAGTCCCGGGGGAGTGCCGCAAGGCAAACCACCGGGGGTGAAACGGGCAATCTCTACGCGCAGCAATACCAAGTAGGCCAGCGTTGATGTGGTTCCGCAGAGCTGGCGGGTAGGTAGCACCGAGCCGTGGTGGCGACACCCGGCCCAGATTAATGGCGGTCACGCTGCGGGGGCCCGCAAGGGTTTCCGCAGTGCACAGAATCCGGCTTATCGGCGTGCTTCACACTTTATTTCTAGCCCGCGCTGGCACGCGGGTGCGGTGCCCGCCCTGGGCACCGCTGTCCACCATCCATTCAGCTTTTGGCGCAGTGCGGCGCATGCCCCTGTTCCAGCTCGGTGGCGCGTTTCACCGTTTCGGGGTGGCTGCTGAGCAGTGACCAGACCGGGTGGGATTCGGCCTCCTTGCCCAATTTGCGCTTGCGCGCGGCGTCGGGAGCGCTGGCGGCGGATTGGGGTGTGGGGGCGTGGGCGGCATCGGCTGGGTTGTTGCCGTCTGGCGCTTTTTTGTCCTTGTCGCTGCCTTTGCCCTCTTCGTCTTCCTCGTCACGCGCAATCGCCAGCAGCAGCTGGCCCATGGGCGCCGTGGGCAGCGCGGTGTGGCGCATGAGGGCGATGGCGTAGCAGTCGGCCTCGCGCTCGTGGCTGCGGCTGTAGGCCAGGCCCGTCATCACCGAGGCGCCGGTGGAGACGATGCCCGACACGTCCCCCAGCGCCAGGCCCAGGCCCATGTTGAGCACGCCTTGCTCCACCACCATGCGGGTGGTGTGGCGGTGCACCACGTGGCCGATCTCGTGGGCCAGCACGCCCACCAGGGCGTCGTCGGGCAGGCCCTTGTCGGATGCAGCTTTCACGATGCCGTCGGTCATCACGATCTTGCCGCCGGGCAATGCGAATGCATTGGCGCCCATGCCCGCGCGGAACTCCAGCGTCAGGGGCGGGCGGTAGTCGGGGTAGCGGTGCCGCATTGCGGGCGCCTGCTGCACCAACGTGTCAAAGCGGGCCTTGAGCTGCGCCTGCCGCTCCGGGGGCAGCTTGCTGGGCTTCAGGGTGCCGTCGTCCATCTGCTTGAGTACGTTCTCGGCCACGCTGGTTTCCCAGCTCAGGGGCACAAACCGCGTGAGCTGCGTGGCGGCCCAGGGCGTGCCGTAGCGGTAGAACAGCGTAAGGCCGATGACGGCGGCGGCCGTCACGCCCAGCAACATGGGCCAGCGGGTCTGCATGCGCTGCGCGATGCCGGGGCGATCGCCTGCAGCGGCCAGCGCAGCGCGCCACTCGGCCACGGCGTCGATCTCGACACTGCCGTGGTCGCGCAGATCCACCACCACGCGGGGCTGGGGCTTGCGCTCGTTCCAGGCCTCGGGCCAGCCCACCTGTTTGCAGGCAAACACCACGGGCTCGGCCCCGGCCTGCGAGAGCGGATGCAGTACCAGCGACGGGCCCTGCGGCGTGGGCCGCAGGCTCACCATCACATGCCGGGCCTTGCTGCTGTGGCCGTCAAACCAGCGCCCGGGGACTGGTGTTGCGGTGTGAAGGGGGGCATTCATCTCAGTCGTCCATCACCTGATAGGTGGCCCGTGGCCGTTGAAACTGGCGCTACCCAGGCCAGCGGCCGCCGCGCAAGGGCCGCCCCGCCGCGCTGACGGCGTCCCCCTTCCCGAATCGCGTAGCGATTCGAGAGAAGGGGGAAGGCGCGAAGCGCCTCAGGGGGATGTTCCGTTTCACCCGATAAGGTCCAAACCAGCGGCGTCGGCCAGCGCATCGCCCAGTGCACCTTGCTGCTGGCGCACCATGGCGCCAGCCACCTGTTCCACGCCGCCCTTGACGTGCAGGGTGACGGACTCAACCTTCATGCGGTATTCACTCACCCGCGCAAACGGGCGGTACAGGCCCAGCGTCAGCAGGGAGAGCAGCATGTTCTTGATGCGCAGACCCACGTAGCTGCCGCTCTTGAGGTGGCTTTTGAAGCGGGCCACATGGCTCACGCCGATGTTGTTCCACATGAGCTGGAACATGCGCGCCTCGCGGTAGGCCCGGGCGGGGGCCGAGGCCAGGATCAGCATGAAGAAGCCCACCACGGCCGACACGATGCCCACCACGATCATCCACAGGCCCATGCGCTCGCTCTGGCTGGCCATCAAGGCGATGGAGCTGCCCGCGAGCACGCCGACCAGCACGGCGATGCCCACGACACACAGGATGAACACGGCCACGGTGGCCAGCCAGATCTTCACGAAGTCCATGTACACCGGCTTCCAGCGGCCCTTTTCTGCGCCCAGCTGGGCCTTGAGCACCAGCAGGCTTTTGAAGTTGTACTCCAGCCGGATGAAGCACAGGATCGACAGCACCAGGCCCAGCAGCAGCAAGCCGCCCATGGCGGGGGTGAAGCTGGGCATGGGCGCCTTGCTGCTTTCTTCCTCGACCGCTTCCAGCGCCTGCGCCAAGTCGGGCGACAGCATCTGCATGCCAAAGAACACGCCAAACCACACCAGGGCCAGCGCAAACACGGGCCAGCTGGCGATGTAGACCTCTTTCCAGCTGGCGGTGAACTGCAGCCGCAGGCCGCGCCAGCGTGTGGCCGCGAGGCGAAAGCGCATGGCACTGGCCCAGATGAAGGGGGCCAGCGCCGCACCCGTCAGCAGGAACAGGCCCACGGCCGTGTCCTGCCCGGTTCGCACGGCGATGTTGTAGGCGATGGTGAGCAGCATCAGCATCACAAAACCCATCACCATCTTGCGCTGCTGCGCGGTGAATTCGAGGGGGCTGCCCGCCACCAGGGTGTGGCTGTAGAAATACTGGGCGGTGCGGCGCCGGGCCCAGGGGGTGTAGATGCCCAGCGTGACGATGGACAGCAGCACGTTGACGATCCACACCCGGAAATACTCGCCCCCGCTGCCGGTGAATTCGACGGGGTGGGCGTCGATGGCCTGTGGCATGAAGGTGGACATCGGCCCTGCCGCGCCACCGGATCTTTCTTGGTTCATGAACTCCCTCCTGAGTGCAGCGCAGTGTAGCAGCGGCCCCCGCGCAAGGGAATCATGAATAAAAGGCCGTCATCGCGCGACCATCATGCCTTGATAGCTATCATTTAAGGAGCGAATGCGGCGCGATGGCAAAGTCCCGGCGGCGCATCAGAACTTCTCCCACGGCTGCAGGTAGCGCCACTGCCCCTCGGGCACCTTGGCCAGTGGCACGCGGCCGATGCGGATGCGCTTGATGCCCACCACCGCCAGGCCCACGGCCTCGCACATGGCGGGGATCTGGCCGGGCCGGATGCCCTTGAGCGCAAAACGCAGCTTGGTCTCGTTTTGCCAGCTCACCTTGATGGGCGGCAGCGGGCGGCC
Source organism: Acidovorax kalamii (assembly GCF_002245625.1). Classification (GTDB taxonomy): domain Bacteria; phylum Pseudomonadota; class Gammaproteobacteria; order Burkholderiales; family Burkholderiaceae_C; genus Acidovorax; species Acidovorax kalamii. The sequence continues at coordinate 53,403 of NZ_NOIG01000006.1, read as the reverse complement.
GTTGAAGCTCAGGCCATGGCACAGGCGCTGCAGGCCGTTCTGCGCGATCTCGCCTTTCACCTCCACGATGCACTCCTGCTCCAGCACCTCGATGTCTTCGGCCAGCTTGCGCGCAATGCGCTTGTCCTGCGTGTAGACCACCAGGCCGCTGGCCTCGGTGGGCAGGGGGGTGAAGCATTCGAGCTGCTTGAAGTGGCGTTGCAGCACACGGATGCCCGAGGCGTCTTCAGGCAGGTGGGATGCCGCGCTGAGCAGTGTGAGCGCCTGTTGCGCCCCTTGGCTGCGGCTGGCGTGGGCCGCCTGCCCTGTGGCGGCGCCTGGCAGGCCCAGGCCAGCTTCAAACCCTGCGGGCTTGTGCAGCAGCAAGGTGACCGGTGTCAGCTCCAGCAGGCTGGCATCGGGTGCGACCGTTACCGCCTGATCGGGGCGCACGCGCGCGCCGGGGGCTTCCTCGATCTGGCCGTCCACGCTCACAAAGCCGCCCTCGATGAATTGCTCGGCCGTGCTGCGCGAGCAGTTCAGTTGTTCGGCCACGCGTTTGGCCAGGCGGATGTGGGTAGGGTCGGGGTGCTTGTCGGTCATTGAATCGGGGGGATTGCGGTTGGGTGTTCTTCGGTTCAGTTGTTGCCGGGGCGCTGGGAGCGGATGCGCTCGACATGCGCCAGCAGCGAGCGTTGCGCCACCGGCCACATGCGCGGCGGCACGTCGTCATAGGCGTGGCGCACCCAGTCTTCCATGCTGCCCTGCGGCAGCGCCTGCATGGCGGCCAGCACCTTGGCCTCGCGCGCCAGACGGTGGGCCTTGAGCTTGGCAATCGCGCCGCGCGCCGTGTGCACCGGTCCTCCGAGCACATAGCCGTGCGCGGGCAAGATGAACTCCACGCCGTGCGCGGCACAGACGGCATCCAGCCGGTCCAGCGAATCCAGGTAGTCGGCCATGTTGCCGTCCGGCGGATCCACCACCGTGGTGCTGCCGTTCAGGATGTGGTCGCCGCTGAAGAGCAGGCCGTCTTCCACCAGCAGCAGGCACACATGGTTGGCGGCATGGCCTGGGGTGTGGATGGCTTGCAGGGTGTGAGTGATTTTGGCCTCTCCCGCGCTACCATAAAGCCTGAGTAGCTCATCATTTTGTAGCGAACGGTCGGGCGTGAACTGGCTGGCTGCGCGTGCCGTGGGCGCCGATGGCAGGCCCAGGATGGGCGGTCGGGCTTTGCCCGCCTGCACACACAGTGCCTGCAGCGGCGCGGCGCCCGGCGAATGGTCGGGATGCGAGTGGGTGCAGACGATCATGCGGATGTCGCCACCCGCTGCGCGCCAGAGCTTGTCCAGGTGCTCGGTATCCGCCGGGCCGGGGTCGATGGCGATGAAACCCGTGGCCGGGTCGCCCACCAGGTAGCTGTTGGTGCCGGGGCCGGTCATCACGCCGGGGTTGGGGGCGGTGAGGCGCATCACATTGCGCAGCAGCGGCACCGGGCGCTCGGTCTGCCAGTCCAGCGGGTGCACGATCTGCCCATCGGGGCAGACCAGGGCCAGCTCGCCGTAGGGCATGTCGCTTTCCATATAGCGGGCTTCCTTACCTGCCAGCGTGCCCGCGCGGGGGCAGCTGGTCCACAGCGGCGCTTCGCTTTTCAGCGCATCAAACACCGCCTGCGTGGAGCCAAATCCGGCCAGCCGCTGCAGGGTGCGGATGGTCGGGAAGATCATGAAGAACTGCCCCGCCTCGTGCCGCGCGAGCGCGTCGGCCGGGCGCACCCACACGGGCTCGAACTGCTCGGCCTCGTCGGCCACGGGCTCCTGGCCCTCGGGCATGCGGGCCACCAAAAAAGGCACGTCAAAGCGGCGCGGCAGGTCGCGGTCGGTGATCCAGTGCGCGAGCAGAAACACGCCGTCTGCCGCCAGCCGCAGCCCGCGCGCCGCGCATTGCGCCACAAAGGGCTGGTGGCGGTCGATGGCGGCGATGTCCTGCGCGTCGGCCATCTGCCCCTGGCGCGTGCCACCGGCATGGCGGGCCAGCAGGATACCCAGCTCTTCAAAACTCTCGCGGATGGCGGCGATGGCCTGGGTCAGGTGCAGGTCGCTCTGAGAGGGGCGGCGGTCTGCGGCGGCGTGGGTATCGGGGGCCGCGTCCAGCGTGTCGATGCCTCCCCCGGGGAACACATAGGCGCCCGGGGCAAAGCTGGCCTTGTCGGAGCGCCGCGTCATCAGCACCTCGATCCCCCCGGCGCCGCCAGCGGCGGTGGCATCGCGCAGCAGCAGCACGGTGGCGGCAGGGCGGGTGGCGACGGGTTCGCGGAAGGGGTGAAGCTGTTGGGTGGAGCGGGGCATCGGGCGATTATCCGGCGTTGCCCCTGGGGCGTGTCATCAATCAATACCCCCACGCGAAAGCCAGCCAGGCCGTGCAGTGCTAGGCGCCCTGAGTGCCGTGTAGCTTGGCTACACAAGCGAAGGGCAAAGACGCAATGCGCGGCCTGGATGGCTTTCCCTCCGGGCTGACCCCGCAATGCGGCGTCAGCTTTGTCGCGTGGCTTGCCCATAGATGACTATGGGCTGCGCCCCGCTTCGCGCATCCATCCGCATTGCGGGGTCAGCGCGTGGGGGTATTGATTGATGACACGCCCTAGCTGCTTTCGGCTTCCGCCAAAGACGAAGCCTTTTGCTCCGCGCAGGGATCAGTAGGCGCCGGAGAGCAGTGCACCCGCGTTGGGCACCCGCGTTTCCAGCCCCAGGCGCTTGAGCATCGCCCAGGTGGTGCAGGCTGCAGCGGACACGACAGGAATGCCCAACTGGTCCTGTGCCATCTGCACGGACGCCAGCGAGGGCATCTGCACGCAGGCCGAGATCACCACCACGTCCACGCCGCGCGTGTCCAGCCGTTGCACCAGCTGGGCCGGGGCGGCGGGGTCCTGCGCGCCCACCTGCAGGTTGTCGGCAATTTCCAGCGACAGGCTGTCGTGCACGGCAATGCCCTCGTGCTCGATGTAGTCCACCACCAGCTGGGTCAGCGGCTTCATATAGGGCGTGAGCACCGACACCTTCTTCGCGCCCATGGCCTTGAGCCCTTCGATCAGCGCGCCTGCGCTGGACACCACGGGCGCGGGCTTGCCATTGGCCACGGTGACCTCGTGCAGCCGCTTTTCGGATGTGCGGTGGTAGCCCAGGCCCATGCTCATGATGGCCACGAGGCAGGCATAGCCCATCACGTCCATCTTGCCGTCCGACAGCTCCAGCGCGCAGCGGTCAGAGTCGCGGTCCATCGCGGCCAGCTCTTCCTTGGTGACCTTTTGCATGCGCATGCGGCTGGCGTGGAAGCTGAAGCGCTCTGGCAGGATCTGCTCGCGGGCGCGCAGCATGGCCGGGATCTCGGTCTCCATGGTGGTGTTGGAGCTGGGCACGATCTGCCCGATGCGGTAAGTGCGTTGCATGGTGGTCTTTCAGAGGTCAATGGGCAAAGCGCTGCCCGCCCGGCGCGCAGAGCGCCGGGAAAGGGAGTGCGCAGGGGATGTTTGCGGGCCGGTCAGTCGGCCTTGATGCCGGCGGCCTTGATGGTCTTGGCCCAGTAGGCGGTTTCGGTCTTCACCAGCTCACCCAGCGCGTCGGGCGGCAGGTAGCGCAGTTCGATGCCCGCCGCGTCGGCGCGCTGGCGTGTCTCGGGCATGTCCAGCGCCTTCTTCACATCGGCTGTGAGCTTGGCCACCACGGCGGGTGGCGTGGCGGCCGGGGCGAACAGGCCCACCCAGGCTTCGAGCTTGAAGTCGGGCATTCCGGCCTCGGCCACGGTGGGCACGTTAGGAAGACCGGGGTGGCGCTTGGTGCCGGTCACGGCAAAGGCCTTGAGCTTGCCGTTCAGCACATGCTGCATGACCGACGGTGGCGTGGTGATGAACACCTGCACCTGGCCTGCCAGCACATCGGCCACCGCTGGGCCCGAGCCACGGTAGGGGATGTGGGTCATGAAGGTGCCGCTTTGCTGCTTGAAGATCTCGGTGCCGATGTGCGACAGCGAGCCGTTGCCCTGCGAGGCGTAGTTCACCTTGCCCGGGTTGGCCTTGAGGTACGCGATGAATTCCTTGAGGTTGTTGGCTGGCACCGAGGGGTGAGCGGCAATCACGTTGGTGGCCACGGTGAGCAGCGCGATGGGGGCGAAGTCCTTGGCCTCCCAGGGCAGACTGGGGGTGAGCGCCGGGTTGCCCACGTGGTAGGCCGAGTACGAGATCAGCAGGTTGTAGCCATCGGCCTTGGCGCGGGCCACGGCGCCATAGGCCACGTTGCCGCTGCCGCCTGCCTTGTTGTCGATCACCACGGGCTGGCCGATCACACGGGCCAGCGGCTCGTTGAGCAGGCGGGCCGAGGTGTCCACCACACCGCCGGGCGGGTTGGGCACGGTGAGCGTGATGGCTTTGCTGGGGTAGTTGTCTTGCGCCATGGCCAGGCTGGAAAGAGCGAGCGTGGCTGCCATCAGGCTGTGTGAAATCTTCATGGGTGTCTCCGCCGGGTTGTTGTGGTCTGGGCGTATTGTCGAAACGGCGGGGCTTACAGTCCAATATATTGTTGGTCTTGATCTAGATCGGAAAAGTATCAATGGAACTGCGCCACCTGCGTTACTTCGTCGCCCTGGCGGAAGAGCTGAGCTTCACACGTGCCGCGCAGCGCCTGCATGTCTCGCAGCCGCCGCTGAGCCTGCAGATCGCCCAGCTGGAACAAGAACTGGGCGCCCAGCTCTTCGTGCGCACCAGCCGGCGCGTGGAGCTGACGCTGGCAGGCCAGGCCTATCTGGTGGATGCACGCGCGGTGCTGGAGCGGCTGGACACGGCGCGCCAGCGTGTGGCGGCCATCGGCCAGGGGCAGGCCGGGCGCATTGAGGTGGGGCTGTCGGGCTCACATTTCCTCGGGCAGTTTCCGGCGGCGCTGGCGCGCTACCGGCAAAGCCACCCGGGCGTGGACGTGGTGCTGCACGAGATGCAGCCCTCGCTGCAGCAGGCGGCACTGCGCGACAAGCGCATCGATGTGGGCATCTCGCGCACGGCAGTGAATGACGACCAGCTCGCCAGCACCCTGCTGTGGCCCGACCCTGTGGTCGCGGCCCTGCCGCCCGGCCACCCGCTGGCAGCGCGCAAGGCGCTGGCTTTGAAGGATCTGCGCAGCGAGCCCTTCGTGATGCTGCGCCGTGATTCATCGGCCCATGCCGAGCACATGGTGCAGTGCTGCGTACAGGCGGGCTTCGCGCCCCGCGTGGCGCAGACCACGGTGGAGCTGGCGGCCGTGCTGAGCCTGGTGGCGGCTGGGCTGGGCGTGGCCCTGGTGCCGTCGTCCCTGGGCATGCTGTTCGGGCCGCGCGTGGTGTTCAAGCCCCTGGGCGCCAAGGCACCGCGCGCCGATGTGCATGCGGTGCAACGGCGCGACGATCTGCTGGGCGTGGTGCCTGCCTTTGTGCGGGTGATGGCGGGCTGAAGGGGGCTCAGTGCCCCGCAGGCACCACACCAGCGGCACGCACGGGGATGCCGCTGCGCCGGTCCAGCACACCGCTCCAGTGCGTGAGGGCCAGCGACACCAGCACCACCAGCGCACCGATCCACGGCGTGTGCTGCAGGCCCCAGTGCGTCACGATCAGGCCCCCGGCCCAGGCGGCGCCCGCAATGCCCAGGTTGAAGGCGGCAATGTTCAGGCCCGAGGCCACGTCCACCGCTTGCGGCGTGAAGCGCTCGGCCTGCTTGACCACATACACCTGCAGCCCCGGCACATTGCCGAATGCCACGGCGCCCCACAGCAGCACGGTGCCCACGGCCAGCCAGGGGTGGGGCGCGGTGAACTGCAGCAGCAGCAACACGGCCGCCAGCAGCGCAAAGATGATGCGCAGCGCCGGGATGGGGCCCAGCCGGTCGGCCAGCTTGCCGCCCCACAGGTTGCCCACAGCCACCGATGCGCCATACACCAGCATCACCCAGCCCACTGCACTGGCACTGAAGCCCGAGATGTCGGTGAGGATGGGGGCGAGAAAGGTGAAGGGGATGAAGGTGCCGCCGTAGCCGATGGCCGTCTTGGCATATACCAGCAGCAGGCGCGGCTCGGCCAGCACCTTGGCCTGCTGCAGCAGCGAGGCGGGTGGTGTGTGGGCCAGATGGCGCGGCACAAAAAGGGCGCTGCCGATGAACGACACTACGCCCAGCGCCGCCACGGCCAGGAAGGTCTCGCGCCAGCCGAAATGCTGGCCGATGAAAGTGCCCAGTGGCACGCCCGTGACCAGGGCCACCGTGAGGCCGGTGAACATGATGGCAATCGCGCTCGCGGCCTTCTCGCGCGGCACCAGGCCGGTGGCGATGGTGGAGCCGATCGAGAAGAACACGCCATGTGCCAGCCCGGTCAGGATGCGCGCGGCCACCAGCGTCTCATAGCTGGGGGCCTGCCAGGCCAGCAGGTTGCCGGCGGTGAACAAGGCCATCAGCGCCAACAGCAGCGCCTTGCGCGGCAGCTTGCCGGTGAGTGCGGTGAGTACCGGGGCGCCGACGGCCACCCCCAGGGCATACAGGCTGACCAGCAGGCCCGCCGAGGGGATGCTGATGGAAAGGTCTGCCGCCACGGTGGGCAGCAGGCCAACGATCACGAACTCGGTCGTGCCGATGGCAAAAGCGCTGAGCGTCAGCGCGAGCAAGGCAATGGGCATGGGAACACTCCAGTTTTCAGGCTTTCGGGCTCTGGAGTGTGGGCGTTTGGGTCTTGCAGAAAAAGATCGTTAAGTGCCATTGATAATTGATTTGAAATCAACAATCAGGCGCCAGGAGCTCCCATGAAAACCACGTTGGAAGAACTGCAGGCCTTTGTGGCGGTGGTGGACGGCGGTTCGATCACGGCCGCAGCCGACACGCTGGGCCAGACCGTCTCGGGCATCAGCCGGGCACTGGCGCGGCTGGAGAAAAAGCTGGACACCACGCTGCTGCGCCGCACCACGCGCCGCACCGAGCTGACGGAGGAGGGCCAGGCCTTTTTGCAGCGCACGCGCGCCATCCTGGCCTCCATCGACGACGCCGAGGAACACATGGCTGCGCGGCGCCAGCAGCCCGCCGGCCGCCTGCGGGTGAATGCGGCCACGCCGTTCATGCTCCATGCCGTGGTGCCCCTGGTGCCAGCGTTTCGCAAGGCCTATCCGCAGATCACGCTGCAGCTGGACACGGACGAGACATACATCGACCTGCTGGAGCGGCGCACGGACGTGGCCATTCGCATCGGGCAGCTTCCCGACTCCACCCTGCACGCGCGCCCCCTGTGCACCAGCCGCCTGCGGGTGCTGGCCAGCCCTGACTACCTGGCGCGGACGGGCAGGCCCAAGAGCGAGGCGGACCTGGCACGGCACACGCTGTTGGGCTTCAACCAGCCCGAGTCGCTCAACCACTGGCCGCTGCGGGGCGCGCATGGTGATGCCTGGCCCATCGTACCCAGCCTCACAGCATCGAGCGGCGAGACACTGCGCCAGCTCGCGCTGCAAGGGGTGGGCATCGTGTGCCTGTCGGACTTCATGACGGCCGCTGACCGTGCGCGCGGCGATCTGGTGCAGGTGCTGGCCAAGGACACGGTGGAGGTGCGCCAGCCCATCAGCGCGGTGTATTACCGCAACACGCAGCTGGCGGCACGCATCGCGTGTTTTCTGGATTTCTTGCAGGAGCGTCTGGGCTGAGCAGGCCTGCCTTGCAGGCCTGCCGTCAGCGCAACGCGCGCAGTTGCTGCAGGCGCTGCAGCACGGCGTCGATGACGGCGTTGGCGCCATCGACCTCGCAGCTCCACATCATCTCCAGCAACTCGATCAGCGCGATGGCATTGCTTTCCTGCAGCGCTGCGCGGGCGGCAGCCTGCAGGTCGTGCAGGTCCAGATCCTGAAGAACATCAACGGTCAATCCCATGGGGTGCTCCCTGTTTTTTTGAGGAGGCCCATGGTAGGTGCGTGGCGCCCGGGTGCCGGGCTGCGCGGCATGATCAAGATCAAGGGCGGATGAGAAACCCGGCGCCCTAGCCGTCAGCCGCGTGCCGGAATCGCCAGCCCCCGGGCCACCGCCGGACGCGCCACGAAGGCGGCGAGCACGCGCTGCACCTCCTTGAACTGGTCAAACTCCACCAGGTCGCCCGCGCCGTAAAAGCCCACCAGGTTGCGCACCCAGGGCAGGATGGCGATGTCGGCGATGGTGTACTGGTCGCCCATCACCCAGTGGCGGCCCGCGAGGCGCTCGTCCAGCACCTTGAGCAGGCGTTTCGATTCAGCGACATACCGGTCGCGTGGGCGCTTGTCTTCGTAGTCCTTGCCTGCAAACTTGTGGAAGAACCCGAGCTGGCCAAACATGGGGCCCACACCGCCCATCTGCCACATCACCCACTGCAGGGTTTCGTAGCGCCCGGCGGTGTCCTGCGGCAGCAGCTGGCCGGTCTTGCTGGCCAGGTACACCAGGATGGCACCGGATTCGAACAGCGCCAGCGGCTGGCCGTCCGGGCCGTTCGGGTCCAGGATGGCCGGGATCTTGTTGTTGGGGTTGAGCGAAAGAAATTCGGGCGTGGTCTGGTCGTTGGTCTCAAAGCTCACCAGGTGGGGCTCGTACGGCAGGCCCAGTTCTTCCAGCGCTATGGACACCTTCACGCCGTTGGGCGTGGGCAGGGAATACAGCTGGATGCGGTCCGGGTGCCGAGCGGGCCACTTGCGGGTGATGGCAAAAGCGGAAAGATCGGTCATGCGAGGTTCCTGAAAAGCCGGTGGAATCGAGAGAAGCTGCCAAGCGTACGCCCGCGCGCGGTTTGGCGCAGGGGCGGGGCCATAATCCCGTCCCATGCAGATTCGCTTTACCAAAATGCAAGGCGCGGGCAACGATTTCGTGGTGCTCGACGAAACCCAGGGCCGTCTGGGGCTGTCTGCGGCGCAGTACCGCTTCCTGGCCGACCGCCACTTTGGCGTGGGTGCCGACCAGATACTCACCGTACGTCCCTCCCCGGCAGAGGGCATTGATTTCGAATACGTGATCCACAACGCCGATGGCGGCGAGGTGGAGCAGTGCGGCAACGGCGCGCGCTGCTTTGCGCGCTTTGTGCATGACAAGGGCCTCACCGGCAAGGACCAGATCCGGGTGCAGACCCAAAGCGGCGTGATCGCCCCGCGTCTTACGGCCGATGGCCGTGTCACCGTGGACATGGGCCGCCCCGAGTTCGACCCTGCCAAGGTGCCCTTTGATACGTCCGGCCTGGTGCCCGTGGCGCAAGGTTTGGGGCAAAAATGGCCGTTGCCGCCTGATGGTAAAGCGCTTTCAGCTATCGTTTTGGTAGCGGTTGTGTCCATGGGCAACCCCCATGCCGTGCAGCTGGTGGACAACGTGGACACTGCGCCCGTGCAGGAAACCGGCCCCCTCATCGAAAGCCACCCGCGCTTTCCGCAGCGGGTGAATGTGGGTTATCTGCAGATCGTGGACCGTGCCCATGTGCGGCTGCGCGTGTTCGAGCGTGGCGTGGGCGAGACCCTGGCCTGTGGCACCGGCGCCTGCGCGGCGGTGGCGGCGGGCATCCGCCTGGGCCTGCTCGACCCCGAGGTGCAGGTGGACACGCGCGGCGGCCGCCTCACCATTGCCTGGAGCGGCCAGGCGGCCGATTCCGTTTTCATGACCGGCCCCGCCACCACGGTGTTCGAAGGCCAGATCGACATTCCTGACACCCTCGTATGACGACCTCCCACATCCCACCGATCACCGAAGACGACATCGCCCAGTTTTTGACCAACACCCCCGGCTTCTTCGAGCGGCATGCCGAGGTGCTGGCCAGCGTGCAGATCACCAGCCCCCACGGCGCGCGCGCCGTGAGCCTGCAGGAGCGCCAGGCCGAGATGCTGCGCGAGAAGATCAAGGGCCTGGAGCAGCGCATCATGGAGATGGTGCGCAACAGCAACGAAAACGCGGCCATTGCCCACAAGGTGCACCAGTGGACCAGCAGCCTGCTGGAGGTGCGCGACCCGTTCGACCTGCCGCAGGCGGTGGTCGATGGCGTGCGCACCCTGTTCGACGTGCCCCAGGCGGCCGTGCGGGTGTGGGAAGTGGCTGCGCCGTACATCGACGCCGACTTCACCCAGGGCGCGAGCGAAGATGCGCGGGCGTTCGCCTCGTCGCTGACCATGCCGTTCTGCGGCCCCAACCTGGGCTTTGAGCCCGCAGGCTGGCTGGCGCAGGAAAGCGGCGAGCCCGCCCAGTCGCTGGCGCTGCTGCCGCTGCGCGCGGGCGCCATCGATAGCGCCACGCCTGCGTTTGGCCTGCTGGTGCTGGGCTCGCACGACCCGCAGCGCTTTGACGCCACCATGGGCACCGACTTCCTGTCGCGCATGGCCGAGCTGGCCAGCGCTGCGCTGCTGCGCCTGAAATGATGCCCCCCTGTGCGGCTGCGCCGCTTCCCCCTTGCGGGGGGTCGCCACCCCGGGCCCGGCGAAGCCGGTTCCACGGTGGCGCTGGCCTGGGGGCGCGCCCGTTGCGGGGGTAGTGCTCCATGCCCGACGCGCCGCCCACGCAGATCCCCGCAGACCCGCACGTCCTGCGCTACCTGGAGCATGTGCGCGTTGAAAAGCGGCTGGCCGCGCGCACCCTCACGCTCTACACCCTGGACCTGGAAAGGTTGGTGCAACTGGCGGCGGCGGTGAATGTGCCGCTGCTGCAGCTCACGAGCGCCCACATCCGCCGCTTTGTGGCGCAGATGCACAGCGCGGGGCGCAGTGGGCGGGGCATTGCGCTCATCCTCTCGGGCTGGCGGGGGTTCTTCACCTGGGCCGGGCGGCAGGGGCTGATCCCGCACAACCCCGTGCAGGACGTGCGCGCCCCCAAGGCGCCCAAACCCCTGCCCAAGGCCCTGGGAGTGGACGACGCCGTGCGGCTGGCCGAGTTTGACAACACCGGCGCCGACCCCTGGCTGGAGGCGCGCGATGCCGCCATGGTCGAGCTGCTGTATGGCTGTGGCCTGCGCGTGGGCGAGCTGGCCGGGCTGGATGCCGTTGCCAACGCCGACACCCATCGCCTGGGGCGCGGCTGGGTGGATCTGCAGGCGGGCGAGGCCCATGTGTTTGGCAAGGGCAGCAAGCGCCGCAGCGTGCCGGTGGGCGCCGCCGCCACGGCCGCGCTGCAGGCCTGGCTGGCCATCCGCGCCACGCCGTTTGGCGGTGAGGGCGCGGCGCGGCTCGATGCCGCGCTGTTTGTGGGCCAGCGCGGCGCGCGGCTCACGGCGCAGGCCATCTGGCTGCGCCTGCGCCAGCGCAGCCAGCAGGCCGGGCTGACCACGCCGGTGCACCCGCACATGCTGCGCCATTCATTCGCCAGCCACCTGCTTCAAAGCAGCGGCGACTTGCGTGCGGTGCAGGAGCTGCTGGGCCACGCCAACATCACCACCACGCAGGTCTATACACGGCTCGACTTTCAGCACCTGGCCAAGGTGTACGACGCGGCCCATCCCCGCGCTCGCCGGAAAAAGCCAGGCGGCTAAAGGCCGCCGCGGCCGGACACGCCGGGGCGCGTCAGGCCGCAGCGATGCCCGCCGGGCCGTGGCCCAGCAGGTTGCGGCGCGAAGGCTGGTGGGGCAGGGCGGCGCGGTGTTCATACACCTCGGGCAGCTTGAAGGTGGCCACGGTGTCCACCAGTTCCCCGGCCTGGTGGTTCAGGCTGGCGGCGGCAGCGGCCATCTCCTCGACCAGGGCGGCGTTCTGCTGGGTGGCCTGGTCCATCTGGGTGACGGCTTCGCTGATCTGGTCCATGCCCTCGCTCTGCTCGGTGCTGGCGGCGCTGATCTCGCCCATGATGTCGGTCACGCGGCGGATGGAGGCGACCACTTCGTTCATGGTCTGCCCGGCGCGGTCCACCAGGGCGGTGCCTGCTTCCACGCGCTCCACGCTGTTGCCGATCAGGCCCTTGATTTCCCGCGAGGCCTCGGCCGAGCGGCTGGCGAGCACCCGCACCTCGGTGGCCACCACGGCAAAGCCCCGGCCTTGCTCACCGGCGCGGGCGGCTTCCACGGCCGCGTTGAGCGCCAGGATGTTGGTCTGGAAGGCGATGGAGTCGATCACGCCGATGATCTCGGTGATCTTGCTGCTGCTGTCGTTGATGTCCTTCATGGTGCGCACCACGTCAGCCACCACGGCGCCACCTTGCATGGCAATGGTGGTGGCACTGTGTGCGAGCTGGTTGGCCTGGCGAGAGCTGTCGGCGTTCTGCCGCACGGTGGCATTGAGCTGTTCCATCGACGCAGCGGTTTCCTCCAGCGCGCTGGCCTGCTCCTCGGTGCGGGACGACAGGCTGTTGTTGCCCTGGGCAATCTGCTCGGACGCGCTGGCCACGTTGACCGAACTCTGGTGCACCATGGCCACCATCGCCACCAGGCTGTCCTGCATGCGCTTGAGCTGGGCCATCAGGCTGGTGGTGTCACCGGGCTTGAGGTGGATCGCCACCGTGAGGTCGCCATGGGCCACGCTGCGCGCCAACTCGGCGGCCGTGCCGGGCTCGGTGCCCAGCTCGCCCACGATGCTGCGCGCCACCAGGGTGCCAAAACCCAGGGCAAACAGCACACCGCCTGCAATCGCCAGGACCACAAACAGCCGGGTATTGGCGTACGACACCACGGCCTGGTCGTATTCCTTGCGGGCCGTGTCCAGCTGCACCTGTACCAGCGCGCCCAGCACGTCCTGCAAGGGGTCGAGCGCGGGGTACATCTCTTTGGCGGCATAAGCGGTGAGGCCGGGCAGGTCCTTGCGGCCAATCAGTTCTTCCAGGGTGCGCACGGCACCGTCGGCCTGGGGCTGCAGCGTCTTGAACTGCGCGGTCAGACGCACCTCGTCGGCCACCAGCTCGGTGGCCAGGTAGGCGCTCCAGTTGTCGCTGATCTCTTTTTTGGCCTTGGCGATGGAGTCCAGCCCCTGCTGGGGCGTGAAAGCGCCGTCCCGCACCTTGTGGGCCGTGTCCACCACGTTCACGGCGTAAGCGTCGGACACCAACTTGATCTGCTTGAGAGGCACCACCCGGTCCTGGTACACGGTGTTCAAGCCCGCGTTGGCGCGTTGCATGCCCGCCAGGCCCACGCTGCCGATCACGGTGGTGAGCAGGCACAGCGCTGCGAGCAGCAGCGACAGGCGGGTAGAAATTTTCAGCTGCTTGAAGTTCATGGTGAACGCCCTCCTTGGTAAAAAGACCGCTGTCCCCACTGTGGACCGGGGGCCATGTCGCGCTTGTGACGCGTCAGAAGCTTTCCCAGTTTGCGTCGCCCCCGCTTGCAGTTGCCAGCGCAACGGCTGCGGGCTTCAGGGCGGTGGTGGTACGGGGCCGGTGGCCCAGGGTGGGGCGTGGGGTGTCGTGCTTGCCCACCATCGGACGGGCCGCGGCGCGCGGCTGCGCGGCCTGCGGGGTGTGCTGAGTGTGGGCCAGAGCTTTTGTCCGGGAGGGCGGTGGCAGGGCCGTGGTTTCGTCCTGGGCTGAAAGGCGGAAGGTGGCCACCGTGTTCACCAGATCCGTGGCCTGGTGGTTGAGGCTGGCTGCGGCAGCGGCCATTTCCTCGACCAGGGCGGCGTTCTGCTGGGTGGCCTGGTCCATCTGTGTGACGGCCTCGTTGATCTGGTCCACGCCCTGGCTCTGCTCGGTGCTGGCAGCGCTGATCTCGCCCATGATGTCGGTCACGCGGCGGATGGAGGCGACCACTTCGCTCATGGTCTGCCCGGCGCGGTCCACCAGGGCGGTGCCTGCTTCCACGCGCTCCACGCTGGTGCCGATCAGGCTCTTGATTTCGCGCGAGGCCTCGGCCGACCGGCTGGCGAGTACGCGCACCTCGGTGGCCACCACCGCGAAGCCCCGGCCTTGTTCACCGGCGCGGGCGGCTTCCACCGCGGCGTTGAGCGCCAGGATGTTGGTCTGGAAAGCGATGGAGTCGATCACGCCCACGATGTCCGCAATCTGGCGGCTGCTTTCATTGATGTCTTTCATCGTGTGGACCACCTCGGCCACCACGCTGCCGCCCTGTGCGGCCACTTCGCTGGCGCTGCGCGCCATGGCGTCGGCCCGCTGTGCGTTGTCGGCGTTGTTGCGCACGGCGGTGTTGAGTTGCTCCATGGACGCGGCGGTTTCCTGCAGCGCACTGGCCTGCTGCTCGGTGCGGGCCGAAAGGTCGTTGTTGCCTTGGGCAATTTCGGCCGATGCGTTGGAGACGCTGTCACTGTTGTGCCGCACCTGGCCCACCAGATGCACCAGCGATTGCTGCATCTCCAGCAGGGACTTGAGCAGCTGTGCGGTTTCGTTGGTGCCCCGGTAGGTGATGGGCAGGCTCAGGTCTCCGGCGGCCACGGCGCGCGCGGCATCCACGGCGCGGCGCAGGGGCTCGGTGGTGGAGCGGACGATGCGCAGGCCAATCACGGCGCCCGCGATCAGGGACAGCCCCGTAAGCGACAGCACAAACACATTCATGGTGGACACAGCGGCCACCGCCTCGGCCTGGGCGTTCTTGGCCAGCGACTCCTGGTAGGCGATCAGCCTGTCCAGCGCCTCAAAGTAGGTGGCGCGTGGCGCCGCCATGGCACCTGTGAGGATGGTCCGGGCCTCGTCCAGCTGACCCGCGTTGGCCAGTTCGGAGTAGCGTTGCAGTTGCGCTGCATAGTCGCTGCGCGCACGCTGGGTCTCGGCCAGCGCGGCCTTGCCTTCGGGCGAAGTGATCTGCTGGCCCAGGGTATCGAGGAGCTGTGTGATCTCTTGCCGCTTGCTGTTGACCAGGGCCTGGTGGCGCTGCAGGTTTTCGGGACGGGTATCCAGCAGCATCTGCGTGAGGGCCAGTTCCACAGCCGTCACGTCTTCCTTGGCCACGTGCAGGTTCAGCACCTTGGGGAAGCGATCGTCGATGATGGAGTGGAAGGCGTTGTCCGCGCGGTGGGCCAGCCCCATGGACAGCGTGCCCATGATGCCAATGAGCAGGCCCATCAGGCCGAAGCCCAGTGTGAGCCGGGTAGAAATCTTCAGGTCGTTGAAGTTCATGGTGTGCAGTTCCTTGTAGGTTGTGCTGCAGCTCAGTGGCAGGCAGCAGGTGTACCACTCGCCACAGAATTGGCAAGAAATTTTTCGATATCGAGCAGGATCAACATGCGCTGGCCGACCGAGCCAATGGCCAGCAGATGTTCGGGGGCGATGTCGCCACGCAGGGCGGGCATGGGGCGCATCTGTTCACGCTCCAGCGTGAGCACGTCAGAGACGCCGTCCACCACCGCGCCCACCATGCGCTGGCCGATGTTCAGCACGATCACGACCTTGAGGGGGTCGTATTGCACGGCGGTTTGCCCCAGCTTCAGGCGCAGGTCGATGATGGGAACGATCACGCCGCGCAGGTTCATCACGCCCTGGAGTTCGCCTGTGGCATTGGCGATGGTGGTGGGCTTTTCGTACGAACGGATCTCCTGCACGCGCAGGATGTCCACCCCGTATTCCTCGTTCCCGATCTTGAACGCCAGGAACTCGCGGAGGTCGGTCATCGTGGCCTGGGCGGTGCCGGGCGCAGGTGCCAGTCGGGTGGCGGGAATTTGGGTGTGGGTCGCAGGCATGGTTTTGATAAAAATGATAATTTCAGCAATTCTAAGTATGGGCAATCATTTTTGTCAAATAAGGAGGTGAAAATTGATAAATTCAGGAGGCGCAGCGCACTGCCAGCTGTTGCAGGGCTTGGTGGGCTTGGGAGGCTGCATCGCTGTTTTTGCGCGGCCCAGCGGGTGAGGCGGGCTCCCAACCCGCACAATCCGGGGCATGAAAACCCTTCGCCTTCGCCCTGGCAAAGAGCGCTCGCTCTTGCGCCGTCACCCCTGGATCTTTGAATCGGCCATCGCCAAAGGCGGCGGCGACAGCGGCGAGACCGTGCGTGTGGAGTCGCACGAGGGCCAGTTCCTGGCCTGGGCGGCTTTCAGCCCCAGCTCGCGCATCCGCGCGCGGGTGTGGAGCTTTGACGAGGCGCAGCGCATCGATGCTCCGTATTTCATAGCTGCTTGTGCACGCTCCATCATCGCCAGAGCCCGTTTTGATGTTCAAAGCGACGGCGTGCGCCTGGTGCACGGCGAGTCCGACGGCCTGCCCGGGCTCATCGTGGACCGCTATGGCGACACGCTGGTGGCGCAGTTCACCAGTGCGGGCACCGAGCGCTGGAAAGGCGTGATTGCCGATGCGCTGCTGCGCGAGACGGGTCTGACCAAGTTGTACGAGCGCTCGGACGCGAGCGTGCGTGCGCTGGAGGGCCTCCAGCCCGCCACCGGCTGGCTGCGCGGCGGGCCCACGGGGGCGTTGGGCGACGGCGAAGGGCCGCCGCTGGAGCTCACCATCCAGGAACACCAGTGGCGCCTGACCCTCAACATCGCCGAGGGCCACAAGACCGGCTTCTACCTGGACCAGCGCGACAGCCGCAAGCGGTTTGCCGATTACGCGCAGCGCCTGGGCTTCAAGCATGTGCTCAACTGCTTCTGCTACACCGGCGGCTTCAGCGTGGCGGCGCTGGCGGGCATGCGCGCGGCAGGCACCGTGGCCGACGGGCATGTGACCTCCATCGACTCTTCGGGCCCGGCCCTGGAGCGCGCCCGCGCCCATGTGGCGCTCAATGGGTTCGATCCGAACCGGGCCACCTTCCTCGATGCCGACGTGAACGCCTCGCTGCGCCAGTTCCTCAAGGAAGGCCAGCGGTTCGACGCCATCATCCTGGATCCGCCGAAGTTTGCGCCGACTGCGGCCCACGCCGACCGTGCGGCACGGGCTTACAAGGACATCAACCGCCTGGCACTGCAGCTGCTGTCGCCCGGCGGCGTGCTGTTCACCTTCTCCTGCTCAGGCGGCATCAGCGCCGACCTGTTCCACAAGATCGTGGCCTCGGCCGGGGCCGATGCGGGCGTGGACGGCTTCATTCTGGAGCGCCTGGGCGGCGCGCCCGACCACCCGATGACGCTGGAGTTCCCGGAAGGGGAGTACCTCAAGGGCCTGGTCGTGATGCGCAAAGGGTGAACCCGGCAACGCCCGGCAGGGGCTTGACAGCCTCGGTACACTGAAAAAACGTCCCCAGTGCGGGGCCCTGCAGCCTGCGGCACCGGGCTGCAGCGCAAGTATTTGACCCCCTTGAAAGACAGATTTATGGCACTGATCCCCGTCACCATCCTCACCGGCTTCCTGGGCTCGGGCAAAACGACGCTGCTCAAGCGTCTCTTGAGCGAAGCCCATGGCCAGAAGATTGCCGTGATCGAGAATGAATTCGGTGAAGAAAACATCGACAACGACATCCTCGTGACCGAGTCCAAGGAGCAGATCGTGCAGATGAGCAACGGCTGCATCTGCTGCACCATCCGCGAAGACCTGCGCGAAACCCTGCAGCTGCTGGCCGCCAAGAGGCGCAAGAACCTGCTGGAGTTCGACCGCATCGTGATCGAGACCACGGGCGTGGCCGACCCGGGCCCCGTGGCGCAGACCTTCTTCATGGACGAAGAAATCGCCGAGACCTACCTCATTGACTCCATCATCACCCTGGTGGACGCCAAGCATGCGCCCCAGCAGCTCAATGACCGCCAGGAAGCGCGCCGCCAGGTGGGCTTCGCGGACCAGATCTTCCTGTCCAAGACCGACCTGGTCAGCGCCGAGGAAACCGATGCGCTGATCCACCGCCTGAAGCACATGAACCCGCGCGCGCCTATCAAAGCCGTGCATTTTGGCGAAGTGCCGCTCAAGGAGGTGCTGGATCTGCGCGGCTTCAACCTCAATGCCAAGCTGGACATCGACCCGGACTTCCTCAAGGAAGAAGAGCACGGCCATGACCACCATGATCACGACCACGAACATGGCGAGCACTGCAACCACCCCTCGCACCAGCACGACCATGGGCATGGCCACCACCATCACCATGACGACGATGTGAAGAGTTTTGTGTACCGCTCGGAGCGCCCCTTCGACCCGGCCAAGCTCGAAGACTTTCTCGGGGCGATTGTCAACATTTATGGCCCGCGCATGCTGCGCTACAAAGGCGTGCTTAATATGAAGGGCACCGAGCGCAAGGTGATCTTCCAGGGTGTGCACCAGCTCATGGGCAGTGACCTGGGCCCCCAGTGGGCGGAGGGCGAGCCACGGGTGAGCAAGATGGTCTTCATTGGCATCGACCTGCCCAAGGACATCTTCCTGCAGGGGCTGGAGCAGAGCCTGGTCTGACCCCCTTCGCCGGTGTCGGGGCGTCGATTCGGCCCGATCTGTGTTGTATCCGCAACGTTTCTGTTTGCGTCAGCCCAGGTCGATACAATCGCGCCCCGGTAAAACCACCCAAGGCTTGCCACCAGTCCCGGGCCGTGAGAGCGGCCAAGGGCCCGCCCGTACAGCGAGGAGACCAGGAAGTGAAAGCCGACACCAGCAAACCCAAGGCGGCCACGAAGGCAACCAAGCCCGCCGCTGCAGCCCCTGCGGCGGCGCCCAAGCCAGCCGCCAAAGCCGCTGCGGCCAAAGTGGCAGCAGCTGCACCCAAAGCGGCAGCGGCCCCCAAAGCTGTTGTGGCCAAGGCGGCCAGTCCCGCTGTGGCAGCACCGGCGCCCAGCCCTGCCGCACCGGCCGAGTTGCAGGTACCCGTGCGCACAACCCGGCCTTCTTCCCGATTGGCCCAATTGACCGTACCATCCATGGCACAGGCAGTGGCGTCCACCGCTGCCAAAGCCAGTTATCTACATACCATGCCCACGACCGCGCAAGCGCAGCCCACTTTCACGGCTGCCAAAAAAGACCCCAAGCTGGCGAACAACTGGAAAACCAAGTCCGCCGCCGAGCTGACCGACGCTGAAGTCATGGCCATGCCCGACAGCGAGTACATGAACGACAAGCAGATGGCGTTTTTCCGTCTCAAGCTCGTTCAGCTCAAGCAGGACATCCACAACAGCGCTGGCGAAACCACCGAACACCTGCGGGAAGACACCGTGGTGGTGCCCGACCCGGCCGACCGCGCCACGATCGAGGAAGAGCATGCCCTGGAATTGCGCACACGCGACCGCGAGCGCAAGCTGCTCAAGAAGATCGAACAGTCCATCGCCCGCATTGACGCTGGCGACTACGGCTACTGCGACGAGACCGGCGAACCCATCGGTGTGGGCCGCCTGATCGCCCGTCCCACGGCCACCCTGTCGCTGGAAGCGCAGCAGCGCCGCGAACTCAAGCAGAAGATGTTCGGAGACTGATCGGGCCCTACGGCCTGATGACGATCATCGCTGCGCACTCTCCCCTGTACCCTGAGCCATGAGCAAGGAAGAAACCACCCCCGGCGGCCTGCTATCGAAGGTGGTTCGGTTCGTGAAGAATCCCACGGTCAACTGGACGGAGCTGGACTCCATCCAGGATGACCGGGAGAGCCAGTACAGCAAGCAGATGCTCAAGGAGATGATCGAGCGCAAGCGCCGCAACGACTTTGTGCGGCGGCGCGAGTTCGATCAGCTGCGCAAGCTGCGCCAGCGTGAAGTGTTGCAAGGCCAGCGCGTGGAAGACGCTGCCGGTCGCCCCTCGTTTTTTCAAAGCAGCATGGCCTCGCCCGACGAGCGCGCCGTCACGCTCAAGAAGATCGACGAGATCGAGGCGCAGATGTCGCAGCAGTGGTGGAAGAGTAAGCAAGGGGCCGATGCGCCCACCCAACCTGGTGTGATGCCCGAATCCAGCGCGGAGCCCTCCGACTCCGCGCACGCCCGGGCCTATGCCCCCACGGCCCCCGGCAGCCTGCCTGCGCCGCTGGACAACAAGGCCGCAGTCCAGCCGCTGTTTGCCGACGACAGCATGGCCATTGGCAAGTTTGGCGGCACCGATGCACAGATGCTCGGGGGTAACCACCAGCCTGTCGAGGCGTCCTTCAGCCCTGCGGCCCCAGCGGCAGCGCCCGCGACCGCATTCGAACCGGAGGAATTCGTGCACGAACCCGATCTAGAAGAAGCCGCCATCCGGTTTGCCAACGGTGACCATGCGGGTGCAGAGTCTGGCCTGCTGGATGTGCTGGCCCAGCACCAGCAGGACGAGCCAGAGCAGCAGCTCGAAATCTGGATGACGCTGTTTGACCTGTACCGCGCCACCGGGCAACACGACCGTTTTGATGCGCTGGCCATCGACTTTGCGGCCCAGTACAGCCGCTCGGCCCCCCTGTGGTTCTCGATGCCGGAGATGCTCGGGATGGCGGCAGCGGCCGCGCCCGCTGCGGCAGAGGCCGCGCCAGCGCCCGGCATGCGCCGTGATTTCAGCTGGAATGCGCCCCCGACCCTGGCGGTGTCATCGGTAGCAGCCCTGCAGGCCTCGCTGGCGCGCGCCGCCTCCCCCTGGACGCTGTCCTGGTCGCGCCTCACCGGCATCGACGAGGCGGCGGTGCCGCTGCTGGCGGACCTGGTCTCGCAGTGGTCCGACCGCGAAGGCCAGCTGGTGTTTTCGGGGGTGGAAAAGCTCAATGCCCTGCTTGACGCCAAAACCCAGTCCGGCGACCGGTCCAACAGCCCTGAGTGGTGGCGTTTGCGCATGGCCATGATGCGGCTCATGGGCAAGCCCGACGAGTTCGAGCTGGTGGCGCTGGACTACTGCGTGACCTACGAGGTCTCGCCTCCGTCCTGGGTGTCGCCGCGTTGCGGATATTCCGATAACGAAGGTGTGTCCTCCGGTGCAGCGCCCCTGGCGGCCGACAGCGACTTCATGGCCTCCGACCTGGGTGAGCTGTCCGCACCCGCGCCGCTGGAGTCGGGGCCCGTGGCCCAACTCAGTGGCCACATCGACGGCGATGCCACGCCCCTGCTGCAGCCCTTCGAGGCCTTCCTGCGGCCCGGCGTGCCCCTGACCATTGCCTGCGACAAGCTCATCCGCGTGGATTTTGCGGCGGCAGGCTCGGTGCTCAACTGGGCGGCCGAGCAACAAGGCCATGGCCATGTGGTGCAGTTCCACAACCTGCAGCGGCTGGTGGCGATTTTCTTCAACGTGATCGGCATCAACGAGCACGCCTGGGTGGTTCCACGCAAAAATTGACGGGCTGCTGGCTTGCAAACGGTGGCCGTGCCCCCACTTGCGCGGCTATGGAAAATCACAGCGAATCCCCGGTGTTCCACGGCACCACCATCCTCAGTGTGCGCCGCCAGACGCCCACAGGCATCCAGGTCGCCATTGGCGGCGACGGCCAGGTCACCCTGGGCAACATCGTGGTCAAGGGCACGGCGCGCAAGGTGCGCAAGCTCTATCACGGCAAGGTGCTGGCGGGTTTTGCGGGGGCCACGGCCGATGCCTTCACGCTGTTCGAGCGGTTTGAAGCCAAGCTGGAAAAGCACCAGGGCCACCTGACGCGCGCGGCCATCGAACTCACCAAGGACTGGCGCACCGACCGTGTGCTGCGCCGTCTCGAAGCCATGCTGGCCGTGGCCGACGCGAGCGCCTCGCTCATCATCACCGGCAATGGCGACGTGCTGGAGCCCGAGCAGGGCATCGTGGCCATCGGTTCGGGCGGCGCCTACGCGCATTCGGCTGCCAAGGCGCTGCTGGTGAACACAGATCTGTCCGCGCAGGAGATCGTGAAGAAGTCGCTCGAAATCGCGGGCGAACTCTGCATCTATACCAACATGAACCACACCATCGAGACGCTGTAAGGCGGCGAGGTGCGTTTACTCACATTTTGATAGCTGCTTGCGCTTATCCATTGAGCGCAGACGGCTGATTTTGCTTTGAATTTGAAGGCAGGCACCGCATGTCCTCCATGACCCCCCAGGAAATCGTCTCCGAACTCGACCACCACATCGTGGGCCAGGCCAGCGCCAAGCGCGCCGTGGCCATTGCGCTGCGCAACCGTTGGCGCCGCCAGCAGGTCGAAGGCAGCCTGCGCCACGAGATCACGCCCAAGAACATTCTCATGATCGGCCCCACCGGCGTGGGCAAGACCGAGATCGCGCGGCGCCTGGCGCGGCTGGCCGATGCGCCCTTCATAAAGGTCGAGGCCACCAAGTTCACCGAGGTGGGCTATGTGGGCAAGGACGTGGATTCCATCATCCGCGACCTGGCCGAAATGGCCGTCAAGCAGACGCGCGAGGCGGAGATGAAGAAGGTGCGCATGCGCGCCGAAGACGCCGCCGAGGAGCGCATCCTGGACGTGCTCATCCCGCCCGCCCGTGCCGCCACGGGCACCGAGCCTGCGGCCGACAGCACCGCCCGGCAGGTGTTCCGCAAGAAGCTGCGCGAAGGTGTCTTGAACGACAAGGAGATCGAGATCGATGTGGCCGAGGCCCGCGCGCCGCTGGAGATCATGGGTCCACAGGGCATGGAAGAAATGACCGAGCAGCTGCGCGGCATGTTCAGCCAGCTGGGCCAGGACCGGCGCCGCGCGCGCAAGCTCAAGATCGCGGAAGCGCTGAAGCTGCTCACCGACGAAGAGGCTGCCAAGCTCGTGAATGAGGAAGAGATCAAGACCCGCGCGGTGGCAAACGCGGAGCAGAACGGGATTGTCTTCATCGACGAAATCGATAAGGTGGCCGCGCGGCAGGAAAGCAGCGGCGCGGACGTGTCCCGCCAGGGAGTGCAGCGCGACCTGCTGCCGCTGGTGGAGGGCACCACGGTCTCCACCAAGTACGGCATGATCAAGACGGACCACATCCTGTTCATCGCCTCGGGCGCGTTCCACCTGTCCAAGCCCAGCGACCTGATCCCGGAGCTGCAGGGGCGTTTCCCGATCCGTGTGGAGCTGGAGTCGTTGTCGGTCCAGGACTTCGAGGCCATCCTCACGCAGACCCATGCCTCGCTGGTCAAGCAGTACCAGGCGTTGCTGGCCACCGAGGGAGTCACGCTGGAGTTTGCGCCCGAAGGCATCACCCGCCTCGCACACATTGCCTTCGAGGTGAACGAGCGCACCGAAAACATCGGTGCGCGCCGGCTGTCCACCGTCATGGAGCGCTTGCTTGACGAGGTCAGTTTTGATGCGGCGCGCCTGTCGGGGCAGACGGTGACCGTGGATGCGGCTTACGTGGATGCCCGCCTGCAGACCCTGAGCCAGGACGAAGACCTGTCGCGCTACATCCTGTGACGATACGGCCCAGCCTTGAGAGGTCACTTTCATAGGCTTCCGTAAGTTCTTCTTTTTCAACAACTTTTGGCTCTTTTTGGGCTGCAAAGTCGCGCCTAAGTTGTTGATTTCATTACCAAAGTTTGGTGGACACCCTCTTGTTCGGTGTGCTTTTCCTGCTACAGTGCAAAAAAGTGCAATTAAGTGGTGAAAAGTGCCCTCAAAGTCCGCTCCCGGGCCTGCGAGGCGCAAAACCAAACTGGGAATCTGTCCGTGTTTCAAGGTGCCTCGTCGCTAAGTCTCGATGCGAAGGGTCGGCTGTCCGTGCCGACCCGGCATCGTGACGTGCTCGCGGCCACCGCAGCGGGCCAGCTCACGATCACCAAACACCCGCATGGCTGCCTGATGGTGTTCCCCCGCCCTGAGTGGGAGAAGTTCCGCGAGCGCATTGCCCAATTGCCCATGTCCGCCCAGTGGTGGAAGCGCATCTTTCTGGGCAATGCGATGGACGTGGAGATGGACGCCACCGGCCGCGTGCTGATTTCGCCCGAGCTGCGCGAGGCAGCCGGTATTTCCAAGGACACCATGCTGCTGGGCATGGGCAACCACTTCGAACTCTGGGACAAGGCCACCTACGACGAGCAGGAGGCCAAGGCAATGCAGGGCGAGATGCCGGATGTCTTCAAGGACTTCTCCTTCTGACCATGACATCCACTCCTTTGCAACACACCACCGTCCTGCTCGAAGAAGCCGTGGACGCCCTGCTGGGCGGCGCGGGCCCCGAGCCTGCGGGAACCTGGGTGGACGGCACCTTCGGGCGGGGAGGGCACTCGCGGCGCATCCTGCTGCGGCTGGGCCCCCAAGGGCGTCTTGTCGCGTTTGACAAGGACCCCGAAGCCATCGCCGAAGCAACGCGCATCACCGATGCGCGTTTTTCCATTCGGCACGAGGGTTTTCGCCATCTGGCCGATTTGCCGCCCGCAAGCGCCGCTGGCGTGCTGATGGACCTGGGCGTGAGTTCGCCCCAGATCGACAGCCCCGAGAGGGGCTTCAGTTTCCGTTTTGACGGCCCGCTGGACATGCGCATGGACACCACGCGCGGCGAAAGCGTGGCCGATTGGTTGGCCACGGCCGAAGTCGGTCAGATTGCGGAGGTGATACGTGACTACGGTGAAGAACGGTTTGCTGGCCCCATTGCAAAGGCGATTGTTGCTCGGCGCGAAGAGCGGGGCCCTCTTGCAACCACCGCCGAACTGGCCGATCTCGTGGCTGGCGCGGTCAAAACCCGCGAGCCGGGCCAGAACCCTGCAACGCGCACATTTCAAGCTCTTCGGATTTTCATCAACGCCGAGCTTGAAGAGTTGCAACAGGCGCTAGAAGCCAGCCTCTCGGTGCTGCAGCCCGGCGGGCGCCTGGTGGTGATCAGCTTTCACTCGCTCGAGGACCGCATCGTCAAGCAGTTCATCGCCAAGCACTCCAAGGAGGTGTACGACCGCCGTGCGCCTTTTGCCAAGCCGCAGGCCATGAAGCTCGTGGCGCTGGACCGCATCAAGCCCTCTGCCGCCGAGGTTGAGGCGAACCCCCGCGCACGCAGCGCGATCATGCGCGTGGCCGAACGCACTGCCACCGTCTGATATGACCCGGCTCAACCTCGTCCTGTTGCTGGCCGTGCTGGCCAGTGCCATCTATCTGGTACACACCCAGTACGAGTCGCGCCGCCTGTTCACCGAACTGGACCGCGCGATTGCCGAGGCGCGCCGCCTGGAAACCGAGCACCAGCGCCTGCAGGTGGAAAAACGTGCGCAGGCCACGCCGCTGCGCGTGGAGAAGATTGCCCGCGACCAGCTGAAAATGCGCACGGCCACTCCGGCCATCACGCAGTACGTGTCCGACCCGCAGGGTGCGGCGGTCGCGGCGGCCAGCGCGGCGGCGCAGCCCGGGAGTGCACAGCCATGAGCCGCAGCGTGGTCTACACCGCAAGCCCCCTGCTGGCCAGCAAGACACCTGTCTGGCGCAGCAAGTTCATCGTGGCGATGATCGCGCTGGGCTTTGTGGGCCTGGGCGCGCGTGCGGCCTATGTGCAGGTGTTCGGCAATGCCTTCTTCCAGCGCCAGGGCGAGGTGCGGTTTGCCCGCACGCTGGAGCTGCCCGCCAACCGCGGCAAGATCCTGGATCGCAACGGCCTGATCCTGGCGTCCAGCGTACCGGCGGCCAGCATCTGGGCCATCCCCGAGGATGTAGACCAGGACAAGCCCGAGGTGCGCGCCAAGCTCAAGCAGCTGGCCAAGCTGCTCGACATGCCCCAGGCCGAGCTGATGAAAAAGCTGGCCGACGAGGACAAGACCTTCGTCTGGGTCAAACGCCAGCTCGACTGGGACGTGGGCCAGCAGATCGCCAAGCTCGACATCAAGGGCATCTACCAGCGCAAGGAATACAAGCGCCAGTACCCCGAGGGCGAGGCCGCTGCCCACGTGGTGGGTTTCACCAACGTGGAAGACCATGGCCAGGAAGGCATGGAGCTGGCCTTCAACAAGGACTTGGCGGGCAAGCCGGGCTCGCGCCGGGTGATCAAGGACCGCCTGGGCCGCGTGGTCGAGGGCGTGGGCGAGACTGTGCCGCCGGTGGACGGCAGGGACATGCAGCTGTCCATCGACAGCAAGGTGCAGTTCTTTGCGTACCAGAAGCTGCGCGACCAGGTCACGGCGCACAAGGCCAAGGCCGGCAGCGTGGTGGTGCTCGATGCCCACACGGGCGAGGTGCTGGCACTGGCCAACTACCCCAGCTACGTGCCCGACAAGCGCCAGAACCTGACCGGCGAGCAGCTGCGCAACCGTGCGCTCACCGACACCTTCGAGCCGGGCTCGACCATGAAGCCCATCACCATCGGCCTGGCGCTCGAAAGCGGCCGGGTGCGGCCCGAGACCGTGGTGGACACCACGCCCGGCCGCATCAACATCACGGGCTCCACCATTTCGGACACGCACAACTACGGCGTGCTCACGGTGGAAGGCGTGATCCAGAAATCCAGCAACGTGGGCACCACCAAGCTCGCCATGCAGATGCCCGCGCGCGAGATGTGGGAGACCTTCTCGGCCGCAGGTTTTGGCCAGAAGCCGCAGATCGACTTCCCCGGTGCGGTCAGCGGGCGCCTGCGCCCGTACAAAACCTGGCGCCCGGTGGAGCAGGCCACCATGTCCTATGGCTACGGCCTGTCGGCCAGCCTGTTCCAGATGGCGCGTTCGTACACCGTGTTCGCCAACAGTGGACGCGTGATCCCCGCGACCATGCTCAAGTCCGAGCAGCCTGCCGTGGGCGTGCCCGTGTTCTCCGAACGCACGGCCGACCAGGTGCGCAAGATGCTGCAGATGGCCGCAGGCCCGGGCGGCACGGGCCAGAAGGCGCAGACCGTGGGCTACTCCGTGGGCGGCAAGTCGGGCACGGCACGCAAGCAGGTCGGCAAGAACTACGCCGTGGGCAAGTACCGCGCCTGGTTCACCGGCATGGCGCCCATCGACAAGCCGCGCATCGTGGTGGCCGTGATGATCGACGAGCCCAGCAACGGCGTGTACTACGGCGGCGCCGTGGCCGCGCCGGTGTTCAGCGAAGTGGTGCAGCAGACACTGCGCATGATGGGCGTGCAGCCCGACATGGCCGTCAAGCCGCAGATTGTGGCCAACGCGGTGGAGGAGTCGCTGTGACGGCCACACCACTGCCCCTGCTCACCTCGGTGCACGACGCCGTGGCCTGGCTGCGCGAGCGTGTCACGGGCACGCTGCAGACCGACAGCCGCCAGATCCGCCCGGGCGATGGTTTCATCGCCTGGCCCGGTGCCGCCACCGACGGCCGCGCGCACATTGGCGATGCGCTGGCACGCGGGGCCGTGGCCTGTCTGGTGGAGCACGAAGGTGCCGAAGCATTTGCGCTGGCGGGGTTGCCCGTTGCCGCACTGCACGGGCTGAAGGCCGCCACGGGCCTCATTGCCGCCGACTGGTTCGAGCACCCCACGCAGAGCCTGGACGTGCTCGCCGTGACGGGTACCAACGGCAAGACCAGCACCAGCTGGTGGCTGGCTGAAGCCCTCAATGTGCTATCGAAAAATGAGCTATTCGGACAAGGTGGTTGCGCGCTGGTAGGCACTTTGGGCATGGGAACGCCCCCAGCGCTCACCAGCACGGGCATGACCACGCCCGACCCGGTCCGCCTGCAGCGCGCGTTCCGCCAGTTTGCCGATGCGGGCCGTGGCGCCTGCGCCATCGAGGCCTCGTCCATTGGTCTCGCCGAACACCGGATGGTGGGCACCCGCATCCGGGTGGCGTTGTTCACCAACTTCACGCAGGACCACCTGGACTACCACGCGGGCATGGCCGCCTACTGGCAGGCCAAGAGCATGCTGTTCGACTGGCCGGGCCTGCAGGCCGCCGTGGTCAACATCGACGATGCACGCGGGGCCGAGCTGCACACCGCGCTCGCCGGGCGCAACCTGGATCTGTGGAGTGTTTCCATCACCGGCCCTGCCCGGCTGGCGGCGCGCGACATCGGCATGGGCGATGGTGGCCTGCGCTTCACCGTGGCCGAAGGCGTGCAGGCGCATGTGCTGCAGACGCGCGTGATCGGGCTGTACAACGTTTCCAACCTGCTGGGCGTGCTTGCCGGGCTGCGCGCGCTGGGCGTGCCGCTGGAGCACGCGCTGTACGCCTGCGCCCAGCTCTCGCCTGTGCCGGGCCGCATGGAGCAGATCCACCAGAGCGGCCAGCCCCTGGTGGCTGTGGACTACGCCCACACGCCCGATGCCCTGGAAAAGGCCCTGCAAGCTTTGCGCCCCATCGCTGCCGAGCGTGGCGGGCAGCTGTGGTGCGTTTTTGGCTGTGGTGGCGACCGCGATGCGGGCAAGCGTCCGCTGATGGGCGCCGTGGCGCAGCAGCAGGCCGACCAGGTGGTCGTGACCAGCGACAACCCGCGCAGCGAAGACCCCGCCGCCATCCTGCACCAGATCCTGCAAGGCACCATTGCCAGCACCGCTGTGCAGGCCGAGCCCGACCGCGCTGCCGCCATCGCCCTGGCCGTGGCCGCCGCCGCGCCTGCCGATGTGGTGCTGATTGCTGGCAAGGGTCATGAAAACACCCAGGAGACGGCGGGTGTGCACCAGCCGTTCTCCGACATGGCCCATGCGCTTGGTGCGCTGCAGGCCCGAGGAGCCCGCCCATGAGCGCCACCCCCGGCACCATGCTCACCCTGCAACAAGCCCTGGCGCTGCTGCAGCCGCAGACCCCTGCCGCGCGCCTGGTGGGCGAGGGCGCCACGGCCCTGGCCCGCGTGCACACCGACACGCGCACCCTGCAGCCGGGCGATTTGTTCGTGGCGCTCAAGGGCGAGCGCTTTGACGCCAATGCCTTCCTGGCCGATGCACGCGCCGGGGGCGCTGCAGCGGCCATTGCCCATGGCGGCCTCGCGGCAGCGGGCCTGCCGGGCATTGAGGTGCCCGACAGCCTGGCCGCCCTGGGGGCGCTGGCCACGGGCTGGCGCGCGCAGTTCAACCTGCCACTGATCGGTGTGACGGGCAGCAACGGCAAGACCACGGTGACGCAGATGATTGCGTTCATCCTGCGCGCCTGGCAGGGCGAGGCAGCCTTTGCCACCCAGGGCAATTTCAACAACGACATTGGCGTGCCGCTGATGCTGCTGCGCCTCACTCCCGTACACCGCGCCGCCGTGATCGAGATGGGCATGAACCACCCGGGCGAAATTGCCCAGCTCGCGGCCATGGCGCGGCCCACGGTGGCACTGGTCAACAACGCTCAGCGCGAGCATCTGGAGTTCATGCACACCGTCGAGGCCGTGGCACGCGAGAACGGCTCGGTGTTTGCCAGCCTGCCCGCCGATGGCGTGGCGGTGTTCCCGGCGGGCGATGCCTACACGGGCCTGTGGCAGTCGCTGGCATTGGCGCAGCCGGGCCGCCGCGCACTCACGTTTGGCGAGGGCGGCGATGTCCGCTGCGCGCGCGCGGTCTGGGAGCGTGGCGCCTGGGCGGTGGCCATTGCCACGCCCCGGGGTGAAGTCGCCACCCGCCTGCACATTGCCGGCCGCCACAACGTGACCAACGCCCTGGCCGCCACCGCCTGCGCGCTGGCCGCGGGCGCACCGCTGGCCGCCATCGCCCAGGGGCTGCGCGACTTCACGCCGGTCAAGGGCCGCTCGCGCGCGTTCAGCGTGGCGGTGGCGGGCCGCGAGGTCACGGTGGTGGATGACACCTACAACGCCAACCCCGACTCCATGCGCGCCGCCATCGAGGTGCTGGCCGAACTGCCCGGCCCGCAGTTGCTGGTGATGGGCGACATGGGCGAGGTGGGCGACCAGGGGCCGGAGTTCCACGCAGAGGCCGGGGCACTCGCCCACTCGGCGGGTATTCCTCTGCTGTTTGCGCTGGGTGCGCAGTCGGTGCACGCGGCTTCGGCCTACGGCAGCGGCGCCCGGCATTTCAACGAGATGGGCGCACTGCTGGATGCGGTGCGCCAGGCCCTGCCCACGGTGGGCAGCGTGCTGGTCAAGGGATCGCGATTCATGAAGATGGAACAGGTGGTGGGGGCCGTTGCCGCCACTGCACCACCCACAGAACAACAACAAAAGACGATGGAATCACTGGAGGGACCCCATGGCGCAACACATTGACATTGCCTGCGTGGTGCCCGCCCTGGCCGGAGGTGCCGCATGCTGCTGATGCTGTCGCAATGGCTGCAAGGGCTGTCGCCCGAGTTCGGCTTTTTCCGCGTGTTCCAGTACCTCACCTTCCGCGCAGTGATGGCGGCCATGACGGCGCTGCTCATCGGCCTGGTGGCGGGCCCCAAGGTGATCCGCATCCTCACTTCGCTCAAGATCGGCCAGCCCATCCGGGGCTATGCGATGCAGTCGCACCTGTCCAAGAGCGGCACGCCCACCATGGGCGGCGTGCTGATCCTGCTGTCGATCGCGATCTCCACTTTGCTGTGGTTCGACCTGTCCAACCGCTTTGTCTGGATCGTGCTCATCGTCACGCTCGGATTCGGTGCCATCGGCTGGGTGGATGACTGGCGCAAGGTGGTCAACAAGGACCCCGAGGGCATGCGCTCGCGCGAGAAGTACTTCTGGCAATCGGTGATCGGCCTGATCGCTGCGCTGTACCTCGCATTCAGCATTTCTGAAAGCTCCAACGCCAAGGTGTGGGAGCTGTTCGTGGCCTGGGTGCAGTCGGGCTTTTCTCTCGACCTGCCCCCCAAGGCCGGGTTGCAGCTGCCGTTCTTCAAGGAGATCAGCTACCCGCTGGGCGTGCTGGGCTTCGTGGTCCTGACCTACCTTGTCATCGTGGGTTCGAGCAACGCGGTGAACCTGACCGACGGCCTGGACGGCCTGGCCATCATGCCCGTGGTGATGGTGGGCTCGGCCCTGGGCGTGTTCGCCTATGTCACCGGCAGCGCGGTGTACTCCAAGTACCTGTTCTTCCCGCACATCCCGGGCTCGGGCGAGCTGCTGATCTTCTGCGCCGCCATGGCCGGTGCGGGCCTGGCGTTTTTGTGGTTCAACGCCCACCCTGCGCAGGTGTTCATGGGCGACGTGGGCGCGCTGGCGCTGGGCGGCGCGCTGGGCACCATCGCCGTGATCGTGCGGCAAGAGATTGTGCTGGCCATCATGGGCGGCATCTTTGTGGTCGAGGCCCTGTCGGTGATGCTGCAGGTGACCTGGTTCAAGTACACCAAGAAGCGCTATGGCGAAGGCCGTCGTCTGCTGAAGATGGCGCCGCTGCACCACCATTTTGAAAAGAGCGGCTGGAAGGAAACGCAGGTCGTCGTGCGCTTCTGGATCATCACCATGCTGCTGTGCCTGATTGGCCTGTCCACCCTGAAACTGCGATGAACCCGAACGATCCCTCCACCGTCCCTGGCACTCCGGATGTGCCTGAGGCAACGCCGACCGAGGCGGGGCTGGGGGTGGGCGCGCCCGGTGCTGCAAGCGCCGGGCCCACGCCCGATGGGATGGCGCCGCCCGAGTTACCCACAACTCCGGCCGCCGAAGCGGATGTAGATGCCAGTGTGGATACGGACATGGGCCAGCCCGAAGAGCCGGCTCTTGAACTGAAGCCTTCTTCCGATACCGAGGCTCCATCGCCCGCCACCGAGGCCCCTGCCGCCACGGCCCCAGCCCCCAGCGCCGCCTGGAACCCTGAGGCCGTGCCTGCCGTCTCGGCGGCCAAGGCCGCTGCCGATTTTGTGGCGCAGATTTTTGCCGAGGTGTCTGCTCCCGAAGGGCCCGCCGCTGCCGAGCCCGATGCCGTGCAAGACGCGGACGTGGGGGAGGAAGCCGCACCCGCGGAACCCCTGGTGAGCGCCGCGGAGGCCATGGCCCAGCTGCTGCAGGGCCAGAACATCCTGATCCTGGGCCTGGGGGCCTCGGGCATGGCCATGGCACGCTGGTGTGTGCGCTGCGGGGCACAGGTCACCGTGGCCGACACCCGCGCCGCCCCACCCCAACTGCCTGCGCTGCAGCAGGAGATGCCCCAGGTCCGCTTTGTGGCAGGCGCCTTTGATGCCAGCCTGGTGGTGGGGCAGAACCTGCAGGCCGTCTACCGCTCGCCCGGGCTGAGTCCACAGCAGGTTGCTCCTGTTTTGGGAGCTGCTGAGGCAAATGGGGTGCGCACAGGGGGCGAATTGAGCTTGTACTCCGATGCGCTGGCCGCGCTGCGCGCCTCGCATGCGTACGCGCCTGCGGTGCTGGCCATCACCGGCACCAACGGCAAGACCACCGTGACCTCGCTCACCGGGCAGCTGGTGGAGCGCGCCGGCAAAAGCGTGGCGGTGGCGGGCAACATCGGCCCCACGCTGCTGGACACGCTGGCCACGCACCTGGATGCGGGCACGCTGCCCGAGGTGTGGGTGCTGGAGCTGTCGAGCTTCCAGCTCGATGGCGTCACCGGTTTCGAGCCCACGGCCGCTACCGTGCTCAACATCACCCAGGATCACCTGGACTGGCACGGCAGCATCGAGGCCTATGCGGCCGCCAAGGCCCGCATCTTCGGCCAGACCGGGCTCATGGTGCTGAACCGCGAAGACAGCGCTGTGATGGGCATGCTGCCCCCGCCCGTCAAGGTCAAGCTGCAAAAGCCCCAGGTGCGTGCCCACATCACCTTTGGTGCCGACATGCCCCGGCGCCCGGGCGACTTCGGCATCGAGGTCGTGAGCGGCATGCCCTGGCTGGTGCGCGCCATGGACGCTGACGAAACCCGCAAGCGCGGCCGCAATGAGGTGGAGGAAGACCTGCACATTCAGCGGCTCATGCCCGCCGATGCGCTGCGCATCCGGGGGCGCCACAACGCCACCAATGCACTCGCTGCGCTGGCCCTGGCCTCGGCCACCGGCTGCCCGCTGGCGCCTATGCTGTACGGCCTGCGCGAATACCGGGGCGAACCCCACCGTGTGGAGCCCGTGGCCATCATCCAGGGCGTCGAGTATTTCGACGACAGCAAGGGCACCAACGTGGGCGCCACGGCGGCCGCCCTGGTCGGGCTGGGCGCTGAGCGCCGCCTGGTGGTCATCCTGGGCGGCGAGGGCAAGGGGCAGGACTTTGCACCGCTGGCTGCCCCCGTGGCGCGCTATGCGCGCGCCGTGGTGCTGATCGGCCGCGATGCGCCCCTGATCCGCACCGCGCTGCAGGACACCGGCGTGGCGCTGCTGGATGCCTCCACGCTGCCCGAGGCCGTGGCACTGGCCGCCCAGCGCGCCCATGCGGGCGACGCGGTGCTGATGTCGCCCGCCTGTGCCAGTTTTGACATGTTCAAGGACTACGAACACCGTGCCCAGGTTTTCTGCGACACGGTGCGGTCCATGGCCGACGATGCCGGCCAGTCGGCGGAGGGCATGGCATGACCGCACCCGCCAGCAACCTCTTGCAACGCCTGACCGGCTGGTTCGGCGGCCTGCCCGGCAAGGCGGCCGATGTGCTGCCCGTGCGTGTGGGCGGCACCGAGTACCGCCAGTCGTCCAGTACGCCCGCGAGTGTGCTGGGCTTTGACCAGACCCTGCTGTGGGTGGTGGTGGCATTGCTCGCCTGGGGGCTGGTGATGGTGTATTCGGCGTCGATTGCGATGCCGGACAACCCCCGGTTTGCCAACTACTCGCCCACCCATTTCCTCACGCGCCACATGATGTATCTGGTGGTAGGTTTTGTGGCGGCGCTGCTGGCGTTCCAGGTGCCCATGGCGCTGTGGGAGCGGGTCGCGCCCTGGCTGTTTGTGGTGGCGCTGCTGCTGCTGGTGGCGGTGCTGATCCCCGGCGTGGGCAAGGTGGTCAATGGCGCGCGGCGCTGGCTGTCCATCGGGCCCATCGGCTTTCAGCCGTCCGAGGTGGCCAAGTTTGCCGTGCTCATCTACGCCGCCGACTACATGGTGCGCAAGATGGAAGTGAAGGAACGCTTCTTCCGCGCCGTGCTGCCCATGGGCGCGGCCGTGGCCATCGTGGGGGTGCTGCTGCTGGCCGAGCCCGACATGGGCGCCTTCATGGTGGTGGCGGTGATCGCCATGGGCATCCTGTTCCTGGGTGGCGTCAATGCCCGCATGTTCTTCCTGATCGCAGGCGTTCTGGTGGGCGCTTTCGCCATCATGATCGCCAGCTCGCCCTGGCGGCGTGAGCGCGTGTTTGCCTACCTCGATCCGTTCAGCGAACAGCACGCGCTGGGCAAGGGCTACCAGCTGTCGCACTCGCTGATCGCCATCGGGCGGGGCGAGATTTTTGGCGTGGGCCTGGGCGGCAGTGTGGAAAAGCTGCACTGGCTGCCAGAGGCCCACACCGACTTCCTGCTGGCCGTGATTGGCGAGGAATTTGGTCTGGTGGGTGTGCTGGCCCTCATCGTGCTGTTCTTCTGGATGATCCGCCGCATCATGCACATCGGCCGCCAGGCGATTGCGCTGGACCGCGTGTTCTCCGGCCTCGTCGCGCAGGGCGTGGCGATCTGGATCGGCTTCCAGGCCTTCATCAACATGGGCGTGAACCTGGGCGCCTTGCCGACCAAGGGGCTCACGCTGCCGCTGATGAGTTTTGGCGGGTCGGCGATCCTGATGAATCTCGTGGCGCTGGCAGTGGTTCTCAGGGTGGACTATGAAAACAAGCTTCTCATGCGCGGAGGCCGCGTATGAGAAGTTTGTTTCATCAAAACAAGCTGCAGCAGCGTTTCAACGCTGCCGAATGCGGAGCATTCGATGCGCGGAGGCCGCGTATGAGAAGTTTGTTTCACAAAAACAAGCGGTGCATTGCGCAAGCAATGCCAGGCACGCAGTGCCTCATGAGGGGAGGTCGCGTATGAGCGCGCAGAAGACCGCCCTCATCATGGCCGGCGGCACCGGCGGCCACATCTTCCCCGGCCTTGCCGTGGCCGAAGAGCTGCGCGCACGTGGCTGGCGCGTGCACTGGCTGGGCGCGCCTGGCAGCATGGAGTCGCGCATCGTGCCGCAGCACGGTTTTGCGCTGGAACTCATCGATTTTTCGGGTGTGCGCGGCAAAGGCATCGCTACGCTGGCCCTGCTGCCGCTGCGCCTGCTGCGCGCGTTCTGGCAGGCGCTGCAGGTGGTGCGCCGCGTCAAGCCCGATGTGGTGGTGGGCCTGGGTGGCTACATCACCTTTCCGGGCGGGATGATGGGCGTGCTAGCGGGCAAGCCCCTGGTGCTGCACGAGCAGAACTCGGTGGCCGGCATGGCCAACAAGGTGCTGGCTGGAGTGGCCGACCGCGTGTTCACCGCCTTTCCCAATGTGTTCAAGCAGGGGCAGTGGGTGGGCAACCCGCTGCGCACCGCCTTCACGCAGCAGCCTGGCCCGGCCGAGCGGTTTGCGGGCCGCAGCGGCCCGCTGCGCCTGCTGGTGGTGGGGGGCAGCCTGGGCGCGCGTGCGCTCAACGAGATCGTGCCGCAGGCCGTGGCGTTGATGCCTGCCGAAAAACGGCCCACCGTGGTCCACCAGAGCGGCGCCACGCAGATCGACGCCTTGCGCGCCAACTATGCGGCGGCCGGGGTCGAGGCCGAATGCACGCCGTTCATCGACGACACGGCCAGCGCGTTTGCCACCGCCGACATCATCGTCTGCCGTGCCGGTGCCAGCACCGTGACCGAAATTGCCGCCGTGGGGGCCGCGTCCATTTTTGTGCCCTTCCCCTCGGCCGTGGACGACCACCAGACCACCAACGCGCAGTTCCTCGTGGATGCGGGCGGCGGCTGGCTGGTGCAGCAGCGCGACCTCACGCCCGAAGGGCTGTCGCAGATGCTATTGAATTTAGAGCGCTCCACGTTGGTGGATAGCGCGCAGAAGGCCAAAAACATGCAAAAAATCAACGCCACCCGCGAAGTGGTGACTGCCTGCGAGGAGTTGGCCCAACCATGAAACACGCCATTCGACATATCCATTTCGTAGGCCTGGGCGGCGCCGGCATGAGTGGCATTGCCGAAGTGCTGTTCAACCTGGGCTACCGCATCTCGGGCTCGGACCTGGCCGACAGCGCCACGCTGCGCCGCCTGCAGGGCCTGGGCATCCAGACCTGCCTGGGCCATGCTGCGGCGCACATCGACGGCGCGGATGCCGTGGTCACGTCCACCGCGGTCACACCCGACAACCCCGAAGTGCTGGCCGCACGCGAGAAGAAGATTCCCGTGGTGCCGCGCGCACTGATGCTGGCCGAGCTGATGCGCCTCAAGCAGGGCATTGCCATTGCGGGCACACACGGCAAGACCACCACCACGAGCCTCGTGACCAGCGTTCTGGCCGAGGCCGGGCTGGACCCGACCTTTGTGATCGGCGGCAAGCTCAACAGCGCGGGCGCCAATGCCAAGCTGGGCAGTGGCGACTACATCGTGGTCGAGGCCGATGAGTCCGACGCGTCGTTCCTGAACCTGCTGCCTGTGATGGCGGTGGTCACCAACATCGACGCCGACCACATGGAGACCTACGGCCACGACTTCGGCCGACTCAAGGGCGCGTTTGTCGATTTCCTGCACCGCATGCCGTTCTACGGCACGGCCATCCTGTGTGTGGACAGCCCTGCCGTGCGCGACATCCTGCAGAGCGTGACCTGCCCGATCACCAGCTACGGCTTCTCGGAAGACGCCCAGGTGCGCGCCATCAACGTGCGGGCCGAGGCAGGCCAGATGCGCTTCACGGTGCAGCGGCGCAACGGCGTCACGCTGCCCGACATGGAGATCGTGCTCAACCTCGCGGGCGAACACAACGTGCTCAATGCGCTGTCGGCCATTGCCGTGGCGGTGGAGCTGAACATCCCCGACGAAGCCGTGCAGCGCGCGCTGGCAGGCTTCAAGGGCGTGGGCCGGCGCTTCCAGAGCTATGGCGAACTGCCCGCGAAGGACGGCGGTACGTTCACCGTGATCGACGACTACGGCCACCACCCGGTGGAGATGGCCGCCACGCTGGCAGCTGCACGCGGTGCATTCCCGGGCCGCCGCCTGGTGCTGGCCTTTCAGCCGCACCGCTACAGCCGCACGCGCGACTGTTTCGAAGATTTTGTGAAGGTCATCGGCAACGCCGACGCCGTGCTGCTGACCGAAGTGTATGCAGCGGGCGAGGCGCCGGTGGTGGCGGCCGATGGCCGTTCGCTGGCGCGCGCGCTGCGCGTGGCGGGCCGGGTGGAGCCCGTATTCATCGACAACGTGGTCGACCTGCCCCAGGCCATCGCCGACAACGCCAAGGATGGCGACGTGGTGATGTGCATGGGGGCCGGCTCCATCGGTGCAGTGCCGGGCAAGGTGGTAGATTTGCTACAAAATAGTGAGCTTAAAGCGCTGAAGGGGAGCGCGGTATGACCTCTTTTGATTCCAATATTGATGTGAAATCCCTGGGCAAGGTGGCCGTGCTCATGGGCGGCGACTCGGCCGAGCGCGAGGTCTCGCTCATGTCGGGCAGCGGCGTGCTGCAGGCGCTGCGCTCGCGCGGGGTGGATGCCCATGCCTTCGACCCGGCGCAGAACGCGCTGGGCGACCTGAAGCGCGACGGCTATGCGCGCTGCTTCATCGCACTGCATGGTCGCCATGGCGAAGACGGCACGGTGCAGGGCGCGCTCGAACTGCTGGGTATCCCGTACACCGGCCCGGGCGTGATGGCGTCCAGCATCGCCATGGACAAGGTCATGACCAAGCGGGTGTGGCTGGCCGAGGGCCTGCCCACGCCCCGCTACGTGTGGCTGGCCCCCGACCGGCAGCAGCGCGAAGTGGTGCGTACCGTGCCCGATGAGCTGGGCCTGCCGCTCATCGTCAAACCGCCCCGCGAAGGATCGTCCATCGGCGTGACCAAGGTGCGCGGCTATTCGGACATGCAAGAGGCCGTGCAGCTGTCGGCCCGGTACGACCCCGACGTGTTGTGCGAGGAATTCATTGAGGGTGAAGAAGTCACCTGCCCCGTGCTGGGCCAGGGCGCCGGTGCCCGCGCGTTGCCGGTGATCCGCATCGTGGCGCCTGATGGTGCCTACGACTACCAGAACAAGTACTTCACCGACGATGTGAAGTACCAGTGCCCGAGCGGCCTGCCCGAAGCCGAGGAGCGCGAGATCCAGCGCATCGTGCTGGAGGCCTACCGCGCGCTTGGCTGCCGGGGCTGGGGCCGTGCCGACCTGATGATCCGCGCCAGCGACCGCAAGCCTTTCTTGCTGGAGATGAACACCTCGCCGGGCATGACGGGCCACTCGCTTGTGCCCATGTCGGCAAGGGCCTCGGGCATCAGCTACGAAGAACTGTGCCTGCGCATTCTGGCGA
Organism: Acidovorax kalamii; assembly: GCF_002245625.1. GTDB lineage: Bacteria > Pseudomonadota > Gammaproteobacteria > Burkholderiales > Burkholderiaceae_C > Acidovorax > Acidovorax kalamii. The sequence continues at coordinate 15,636 of NZ_NOIG01000006.1, read as the reverse complement.
GCGCGGCATTGGATACGCCCGCAAGGCCAAAGGCTGTCTGATGACCAGCACCCTGCCCGCACCCCTGGACGTCAAGCTCATGAACCTGACCGCGTCGGTCCTGTTCGTGGGCTTCGCCCTGGCCGTGCTGGCAGCGGGGGCATGGTGGGTGCTGCGCTATCCGGGCTTTGCGATTGCGCGCATCGTGGTGCAGGGCGAGCTGGTGCACAACAACGCCGTCACGCTGCGGGCCAATGTGGGGCCGCACCTGGTGGGCAACTTCTTCACGGTGGACTTGCGCACCGCCCGCGAGGCCTTCGAGCAGGTTCCCTGGGTGCGCAGCGCCCAGGTGCGCCGTGTGTACCCCGCCAGCCTGCGGGTGGAGCTGCAGGAGCACGACGCTGTGGCGTTCTGGGGGCCGGAATCCGGCTCGGCCATGGTCAACAGCCACGGCGAGGTGTTCGAGGCCAACGTGGGCGATGTCGAGCAGGAGGGACTGCCGCGGCTGCTCGGCCCCCAGGGCTCATCTGCCGAGGCTCTGAAGATGGTGGGGCTGCTGCAGCCCGTTTTCCGGCCGCTGGGGCTGGAGGTGGAAGAGCTGGAGCTCACTGGCCGGGGTGGCTGGCGTGCGCGGCTGGACAGCGATGCCGTGGTGGAGCTGGGCGGTGGCACCCCCGAAGAGGTGGTGCAGCGCACGCAGCGGTTTGCGCGCACGCTGACCCAGGTGGCGGCGCAGTACGGGCGGCGTGTGGATGCGCTGGAGTCGGCCGACTTGCGCCACGCCGGGGGTTATGCGCTGCGGTTGCGGGGTGTCACCACGGTGATCCCGGACGCCGCAGGGGCCGTGGCCGGTGCCACCGGCGGTGTGCGCAGGAGGTGATGCGATGCAGTGCAGCAAGGCAACACAAAGTGCGGGGCAGGCCATCGGGCGGTTGAGCACGCGGTGGGATGGTCAGCGGGACAGAACAGAAAAGGGCAGAGGCTGATATGGCAAGAGAGTACAAAGACGTGGTGGTGGGGCTCGACATCGGCACGGCCAAGGTCATGGCCGTGGTGGCCGAGGTGCTGCCCGGGGGCGAGCTGAAACTGGCTGGCCTGGGCGTGGCGCCCAGCAACGGCCTCAAGCGTGGCGTGGTGGTGAACATCGACGCCACGGTGCAGAGCATCCAGCAGGCGCTGAAAGAAGCCGAGCTGATGGCCGACTGCAAGATCCAGCGCGTGTACACCGGCATCACCGGCAGCCATATCCGGGGGCTCAACTCCAGCGGCATGGTGGCGGTGAAGGACAAGGAAGTCACGTCCGCCGACGTGGCGCGTGTGGTCGAAACCGCCAAGGCCATCAACATCAGCAGCGACCAGCGCCTGCTGCTGGTGGAGCCGCAAGAGTTTGTGATCGACGGGCAGGATGTGAAGGAACCCATCGGCATGAGCGGCATCCGCCTCGAAGCCAAGATCCACATCGTGACCGGCGCGCAGAGCGCGGCCGAGAACATCATCAAGTGCGTGCGCCGTTGCGGCCTGGAGGTCGAGCAGCTCATGCTGAACCCGCTGGCCAGCAGCCAGGCCGTGCTGACCGACGACGAGCGCGAGCTGGGTGTGGTGGTGGTGGACATCGGCGCGGGTACGACCGACGTGGCCATCTTTACAGGCGGCGCGATCCGCCACACTGCGGTGATCCCGATTGCGGGCGATCTCATCACCAGCGACATCGCCATGGCGCTGCGCACCCCCACCAAGGACGCCGAAGACATCAAGGTCGAAAGCGGCTATGCCAAGCAATTGCTGGCCGACCCCGAGGCGCAGGTGGAAGTGCCGGGCCTGGGCGACCGCAGCCCGCGCATGCTGAGCAAGCAGGCGCTGGCCGGTGTGATTGAGCCGCGCGTGGAAGAAATCTTCTCGCTCGTGCAGCAGGTGGTGCGCGAGTCGGGCTACGAAGAAGTGTTGTCGTCGGGCATCGTGCTCACGGGCGGCAGCTCGGTGATGCCCGGCATGATCGAACTGGGCGAGGACATCTTCCTCAAGCCCGTGCGGCGGGGCATTCCCAAGTATTCCAGCGCGCTGGCGGACATGGTGGCCCAGCCCCGTGCGGCCACGGTCATGGGGCTCCTGGAAGAAGCCCGGCTGGCGCGCCTGCGCGGCTTCAAGGTGGCGCAAAAGAGCGGGTCCATGAAGACTGCGTTCGGGCGCTTTAAAGATTTCATCGTGGGGAATTTCTGACCATGAAATACCCACTCTGGCTGGCGCGAGGGAGTCCCCATCAAACGCCGCGTGAGCGATGGCGATGTACAGGACCGCCACGCTCTCCCGTACCCGGTACCCCAACCCCCATTTGGCAATTGCATACGAATTTAGAAACAGGAGCTCCAAGATGACCATCGAAATGATCGAAGCCGAAGAATTCAACCAGGGCACCCAGATCAAGGTGATCGGCGTGGGCGGCGGCGGCAGCAATGCCGTCGAGCACATGATCTCGCGCAGCGTGCAGGGCGTGGAGTTTGTCAGTGCCAACACCGACGCGCAGGCGCTCACGCGCAGCTCGGCCCACCGGGTCATCCAGCTGGGCAACAGTGGCCTGGGTGCAGGCGGCAAGCCTGAAAAGGCCCGCGATGCCGCTGAAGCTGGAGTGGAAGACATCCGCGACGCCATCTCGGGCGCGCACATGCTGTTCATTACGGCGGGCATGGGTGGTGGCACGGGCACCGGGGCAGCCCCGGTGATCGCGCGCATCGCCAAGGAAATGGGCATCCTGACCGTGGGTGTGGTCACCAAGCCGTTCGACTGGGAAGGCGGCCGCCGCATGAAGAACGCGGACGAAGGCCTGGCCGAGCTCGAAGCCAATGTGGACTCGCTGATCGTGGTGCTCAACGAGAAGCTGCTCGATGTGCTGGGCGACGACATCACCCAGGACGAGGCCTTTGCGCACGCCAACGACGTGCTCAAGAACGCCGTGGGCGGCATCGCTGAAATCATCAACGAGTACGGCCAGGTGAACGTGGACTTCGAAGACGTGCGCACCGTGATGGGCGAGCCCGGCAAGGCCATGATGGGCACGGCCACGGCCAGCGGCCCGGACCGTGCGCGCATCGCCGCCGAGCAGGCCATCGCCTGCCCGCTGCTCGAAGGCATCGACCTGTCGGGCGCCAAGGGCGTGCTGGTGCTGGTCACGGCGAGCAAGGGCAGCCTCAAGCTGTCCGAGTCGCGCCAGGCCATGAACACCATCAACGCCTATGCATCGACCGACGCACATGTGATCTTCGGTGCGGCCTACGACGAAACCCTGGGCGACGAGATCCGCGTGACCGTGGTGGCCACGGGCCTGTCGCGCGCCAATGCGCGCCGCCAGCCTATCTCGGTGGTGCAGGGCGGCCTGCGCACGGGCACGGACAACATGGCCTACCAGATGCCCGTGGCGGGTGTGGGCACGATGGGCGGCGCCGTGGGCGTGCAAGGTGGTCATGCAGGCAGTGCGCAGGCCGACTACGGCAGCATGTCGGTGCCCAGCGTGTGGCGCACCAACCGCACGCAGGCAGCAGCCCGCGTGGATGCCCTGTCGTCCGGCGGCATGGATGACCTGGAGATCCCGGCCTTCCTGCGCAAGCAAGCCGACTGATTGGTGGGCTGCGGCTCCGGTGCTTCCGGGGCTGAGCAAGCCTCCATCAAAAAACCCTGCCAGCTCACGCTGGCAGGGTTTTTCTTTTGGTGGCGGCGGGATGGATGCGGTGGCTGGCTTTGCGGGGGCGAAGGCACCCGCGCGGCGAAGTCATTGCTTCAGCCGTTCAATATCAGACCTTTAAAAGGATTCCCAGTCGTCGTTGTTGTCTGCTGCGGGCTTGGGGCTGCTGGCCTTGGGCGGCAGGGCCGCTGCCGGTTTGGGCGCCGAGGCTGCGGGGCGCGCTGCCGGGGCTTTGGCCAGGGCCGGGCGGGGCGCGGCGGCACGCACGGCAGGGGCGGTTGCTGGGGGCCGGGGCGCGGGCGCGGGGCGGCTGGCTGGAGCGGGGGCCGCCGTGCTGCCATTCACGCGGAACAGCGCCACCACCTGGGTGAGCTTCATGGCCTGCTCGCGCAGGCTGTCGGCGGCTGCAGCAGACTGCTCCACCAGCGCCGAATTCTGCTGCGTCATCTGGTCCAGCTGGTTCACGGCGGTGTTGACCTGGGCAATGCCCTGGCTCTGCTCGGAAGTGGCCGAGCGGATCTCTCCAATGATGTCCGTCACGCGTTGCACGCTGTCCACGATCTCGGTCATGGTGGCGCCTGCGTTGCCCACCAGCTGCGTGCCCGATGCGACCTTTTCCACAGACGCATCGATCAGGGCCTTGATCTCCTTGGCGGCTGCGGCGCTGCGCTGGGCCAGGCTGCGCACCTCGCTAGCGACCACAGCAAAACCGCGCCCCTGTTCGCCTGCGCGGGCGGCCTCGACGGCGGCGTTGAGCGCCAGGATGTTGGTCTGGAACGCGATGCCGTCGATCACGCCGATGATGTCGCTGATCTTGTTGCTGCTGGCGTTGATGTCCTGCATGGTGGACACCACGCGGGACACGACCTCGCCGCCCCGTGCCGCCACGGCGGCAGCGGATGTCGCCATCTGGTTGGCGGTCTGCGCCGAGTCCGAGGTCTGCTTGACGGTGCTGGTCAGCTCTTCCATGCTGCTGGCCGTGGTCTGCAGGTTGCTGGCCGTGTCTTCGGTGCGGTGGGCCAGGTCGTTGTTGCCCTGGGCAATTTCGCCCGACGCCGTGGCAATGCTGTCCGTGGCAGACCGCACTTCGGTGACCAGCTTGCGCAGCGAGGTGACCATGTGGGCCAGGCCGTCGAGCATCGAGCCCGGATGGGAGGTCGGGATCTGCGCATCCAGGTTCCCTTCGGCCACTTCCTGCATGATGGCGATGGCCTCGGTGGGCTCGCCACCGATCTGGCGCAGCACCGAGCGCGACACGATCAGGCCGATGGCTCCCACCACCAGGAACACCACCACCACCAGCGCCAGGCTGGACCACAGGGCCTTTTGCAGCAGGACATCCACGTCATCGGTGTACAGGCCCGAGCCCACCATCCAGTTCCATCCTTCCACCCGCACGATGTACTGCAGCTTGGGCACGGCCGTGGTCTGGCCGGGGCGGGCAAACATGGTGGGCACAAACGCCTTGCCATCCTTGCTGCTGCGCATGCCGTTCACAAGCAGGCCGATGATGTCCACGCCCGATCCGTCCTTGACCTTGCCCAGCATGTCCTGCCCATCCCATTCGGGCTTGAAGGGGTGCATCACCCCCACGCCTTCGGTGGTCCAGATATAGAAGTACTCGGTTTTGCCCTCGGGGCCACCGTAGCGCGCCAGGCGCAGGGCCTCCTTGGCGGCCTTCTGGGCTTCTTCCTGCGGCATGGCGCCGCTGGCAGCCTTGGCCTGGTAGGCCGCCACGATGCTGTGGGCGGACTGGACGGCTGTGGTCAGCAGGTCTTTGCGCGATTCACTGATGAGCCGGCGCTCCTGCAGCAGGGACATGATGGCCATGATCAGCAGCGCAGCAAGTGCGGTGCCGATCATGAGCATGATTTTCATTTTGAAGCTGAGCTTGCTCATGGTGTGCTTTCTCCGGTGGGGCGGCGTCTGTCGGTCTCTGTAGGCTGTCACTTTGTATTTGCAGGGTGCGCCGGGGCGCTGCCGCCAGAGGATTGTGCGGCGAAGGCCGGGCCGGGCGCAGTAGGTGAAAACGCTGCGGTAGCTCTACCTACCCGGCACGCGCGAGCGCGCAAAACCTCAGTGTGTGCGGGGCAGGGGGGCAGAAACTAAAATGCGCGGATGCTCCAGCAACGCACCCTCAAGACATTGACCCGCGCCGTCGGCGTCGGACTGCACAGCGGCCAGCGGGTCGAACTGACGCTGCGCCCGGCCCAGCCGGACACCGGCATCGTCTTCCGCCGGGTGGACCTGCCCCAGCCCGTGGACATTCCGATCCGGGCCGAGGCCGTCACGGACACGCGGCTGGCCTCCACCATCGCGGTGGGCAACGCCAAGGTGCACACGGTGGAGCACCTGATGTCGGCCTGCGCGGGCCTGGGGCTCGACAACCTGTATGTGGACATCACGGCCGAAGAGGTCCCTATCCTCGACGGGTCTTCGGCTTCGTTTGTGTTCCTGCTGCAAAGCGCCGGGGTGGAGTTGCAGAACGCCCCCAAGCGTTTTATCCGCGTCACCCGGCCCGTGGAGGTGCGCGAGGGTGAAGGCGCCAACGCCAAGTGGGCGCGCCTCACGCCGTACCACGGCTACAAGCTCAGCTTTGAAATCGACTTTGACCACCCGGCCGTGGATTCGACCGGCCAGCGCGTGGAGTTTGACCTGGGCAAGGGCAACTACAGCCGCGACATCGCCCGCGCCCGCACCTTCGGCTTCACACGCGATGTGGAAATGATGCGCTCCAACGGCCTGGCGCTGGGCGGCGGGCTGGACAACGCCATCGTGATGGACGACTACAAGGTGCTCAACAGCGACGGCCTGCGTTACGACGACGAGTTTGTGAAGCACAAGATCCTGGACGCCATGGGCGATCTGTACCTCATTGGCAAGCCCCTGCTGGCGGCCTACAGCGCGTTCCGGTCGGGCCACGCCATGAACAACCTGCTGCTGCGCGAGCTGCTGGCCCAGCGCGATGCCTGGGAGGTGGTCACCTTCGAGGACGAACGCCAGGCCCCCACCGGTTTTGCGCAGCCCGTGCGCGCCTGGTAGTGCTGCGATGCTGATCTTCCGCTGGCTGGCCATGCTGCTGCTTCTGGCGGCGGCCGTGTCGTTTGCGTTTTATGCCGGTACCGGGCAGGCGCGCTACAAGCGCCTGGGGCTGGTCATCCTCAAATGGACGGTGATTGCGACCGTCTTCTTCTTTGCAGTGATCTTCATTGGCCGCCTAGCCTGATGCCCTGATGCGGGTGCTTTGCCACCCCGGTTTTCCTCTGCCCTATACTCGCGCCTGCTCCGGGGTGTGCTGATGCGCTGAGATGCAAGGGTCCTGAAGGAATTCAGGCGAGCTTGCGAACCCGACGAACTTGATCCGGTTCATACCGGCGGAAGAAGAGCCGACCTCCTTGTCCCCGTGCCCGCAATTTTTGCTGGCACGCCATGCCCCAGGCGCTGCCGTACCTGGGGGGCGCACAGGTCCATTCCGGAGCAGACCCCACCGCCACCGGAACCAGGAGACCTGCCCATGAACGCCCCCGATCCCCACGCCAAGCTCGCCGCCCCTGAAAAGTTTGCCGAGCTGCTGGCACGCACACGCGAACCTTTTCCTGCATCGCGCAAGGCCTATATCCCCGGCCAGTTGCACACCGACCTGCGCGTGCCCGTGCGCGACATCGCGCTCACCAACGGCGAGCTGGTCAGCGTGTACGACACCTCCGGCCCTTACACCGACCCTGAAGCCGTGATCGATGTGCGCCAGGGCCTGGCCAGTGTGCGCGGCGGCTGGATCACCGGCCGTGGCGACGTGGAGCACTACGAAGGCCGTGCCCCCGTGGCGCTGGACGATGGCCAGAAGAGCGAAGACGCCGCCCGCCTGGCTCAGTTGCGTGCCGAGGCCGCAGCCCTGCAGCGCAAGCCCCTGCGCGCCAAGGCCGGTGCCAACGTCACGCAGATGCACTACGCCAAGAAGGGCATCATCACCCCCGAGATGGAATACGTGGCCCTCCGCGAAAACGGCAAGCGCGAATGGATGGAGCAGTACATGGCCGATGCAGGCCGTGAGCAGCGCCTGATGGGCAACCCGATGGGTGCGAGCATCCCGCGCATCATCACCCCCGAATTCGTGCGCGACGAAGTGGCCCGGGGCCGCGCCATCATCCCCGCCAACATCAACCACCCCGAGGTGGAGCCGATGGCGATTGGTCGCAACTTCCTGGTCAAGATCAACGCCAACATCGGCAACTCGGCTGTCACGTCCAGCATTGAAGAGGAAGTGGAAAAGCTCGTGTGGGCGATCCGCTGGGGTGCCGACAACGTGATGGACCTGTCCACCGGCAAGAACATCCACACCACACGCGACTGGATCGTGCGCAACTCGCCCGTGCCCATCGGCACCGTGCCGATCTATCAGGCACTTGAAAAGGTGGGCGGCGTGGCCGAAGACCTGACCTGGGAGATCTTCCGCGACACGCTGATCGAGCAGGCCGAGCAGGGCGTGGACTACTTCACCATCCACGCCGGTGTGCGCCTGGCCTACATCCACCTCACGGCGCAGCGGCGCACGGGCATCGTCTCGCGCGGCGGCTCCATCATGGCCAAGTGGTGCATGGCACACCACCGCGAGAGCTTCCTGTACGAGCACTTCGAGGACATCTGCGACATCATGAAGGCGTACGACGTGTCGTTCAGCCTGGGCGATGGCCTGCGCCCCGGCTGCGCATCGGACGCCAATGACGAAGCGCAGTTTGCCGAGCTGCACACGCTGGGCGAGCTGACCCAATTGGCCTGGAAGCACGACGTGCAGACCATGATCGAAGGCCCTGGCCACGTGCCCATGCACATGATCCAGGCCAACATGACCGAGCAGCTCAAGACCTGTCACGAAGCGCCGTTCTACACCCTGGGCCCGCTGACCATCGACATCGCCCCCGGCTACGACCACATCGCCAGCGCGATTGGCGCAGCCATGATCGGCTGGATGGGCACGGCCATGCTGTGCTACGTGACGCCCAAGGAGCACCTGGGCCTGCCCGACCGTGACGACGTGAAGCAGGGCATCATTGCCTACAAGATCGCGGCCCATGCGGCCGACGTGGCGAAGGGCCACCCCGGCGCCCGCTCGCGTGACGATGCGCTCAGCCAGGCGCGCTTCGACTTCCGCTGGCAGGACCAGTTCAACCTGGGCCTGGACCCCGAGACGGCCAAGGAGTACCACGACGAGACGCTGCCCAAGGACTCGGCCAAGGTGGCGCATTTCTGCTCCATGTGCGGACCCAAGTTCTGCTCGATGAAGATCACGCAGGAAGTGCGCGACTTCGCCAAGCAGAAGGGCGTGGCAGAGGCCGATGCGCTGGCCCAGGGCATGGAGTCCAAGGCGGCGGAGTTCCAGCGCGGCGGCGGCGAACTCTACATTCCCCTCAAGCCCGTCTGAACGGCTGGATAAGAGCGGCTACTGGCCCCGTGGTTTCCCTACAAAAGGGCCATGGGGCCGTGCTTACCCTGTGCGGCGGGGGCGGCGGCTGGGCCTATATTTCCCCCAACGTCCGGCCCAGAAGGCCGGTTGGTGGGTGTGGCACCAAATTTGCTATGCTGGGTAGTCTGTTAAAAATTGTAAGGAAGAGCCATGAATGCTCTCGGCCGCTTCTCCATCCGCACGCGTCTCTATTTCGGAACCGTCTTTTCCCTGATTCTTCTGGTCGTCATTGGTGCGATGGGTTATGTGGCCCTGGACCGCACGCGTGGCACGCTGCAGGTGCTGTTCTCCGAGCGGGTGCAGACGCTGACCGACATGTCCGAGCTGCGCACCACCCTGGGTGACCTCCGCCGGACCGAAAAAGACATCATCATCAATTTCAACAACTCGGTCGAGGTGTCTGCCCTGCGCGAGTCCTGGGCCAAGACCCTGGCTTCGCTGCGCAAGAGCCTGGCCGAGGTGCGGCAGGTGCAGTCGGGCGACGCGGCGTTTGTGGCCTCCATCGACAAGTCGCTGGACGAGATCAAGCAGTACGAAACCGGCATCTCCCCCATCTTCGAGAAGATCGAGGGTGCGCAGCTGGACGGTGCCGGCGGCGGGGCCTATGCCGACCGCCTCAAGGTGCACATGGAGGCCACCGACAAGCTGTTCTCCAGCCTGGCCAGCTCGGCCCGCACGCAGATGGACGAAGCCCGTGCGGGCGTCGAGTCGCGCACCTCCACCATGTCGGCGCTGATCGGCATCGGGCTGGTGCTGGGGCTGGCGGTGCTGATCCCGCTCACCTTCTTCAGCGTGCGCTCCATCACCAAGTCGTTGGGCCAAGCCCAGGAACTGGCCGAACGCATCGCCAGCGGCGATCTGTCGCGCGATGTGGCGCCCATGAACCAGGATGAGGTGGGCCAGCTGGTGGGTGCCATGGGCCGCATGCAGGATGCGTTGCGCAGCCTGGTGCGCGAAGTGCAGGATGCAGCGGGCAACATCTCCACGGCCAGCTCCGAGATTGCCAGTGGCAACCACGACCTGAGCCACCGCACCGAGCAGACGGCCGCCAACCTCGAAGAAACCGCCTCGTCGATGGAAGTGCTGACCAGCACGGTGCAGCAAAGCGCCCAGTCATCGCGCCAAGCCAGCGACTTCGCCTCATCGGCCGCCGAAGTGGCTGCGCGTGGCGGCGCCGTGGTGTCGCAGGTGGTGACCACCATGGACCAGATCACCACCAGCTCGCGCAAGATTGCCGACATCACGGGCGTGATCGACTCCATCGCTTTTCAGACCAACATCCTCGCGCTCAACGCCGCCGTGGAGGCCGCACGCGCGGGTGAGCAGGGCCGCGGTTTTGCGGTGGTGGCCAGCGAAGTGCGCAACCTCGCGCAGCGCAGCGCCGAGGCGGCCAAGGAGATCAAGGGCCTGATCGGTTCGTCGGTGGAGCGGGTGGAAGACGGCTCGCGCCTGGTGAGCCAGGCGGGCCAGACCATGACCGAGATCGTGAGCAGCGTGCGCCGCGTGTCGGACATCATTGCCGAGATCACCGCCTCGTCGGCCGAGCAAAGCGACAACATCGGCCAGATCAGCCAGTCGGTCACCCAGCTTGACCAGATGACGCAGCAGAACGCGGCGCTGGTGGAGGAGTCCACGGCCGCGTCCGAATCCCTCAGGGAGCAGGCGCACCACCTGACCAATGCGGTCAGCCAGTTCAAGCTGCAGGATGGCGCCTCTGTGGCGTTCGAAATGACCGCAGCCCCAGCGGCCCCGGTGGGGCACCGGCCTGCGCTGCAGATCCGGTAGTTTTTGGGTTTGAGGTATTCAGGCCACTAGCGCTTATCCATCAAGCGCTAGCAGCTATCAAAGCGATAGCGAAGGGCGCATGGCTGGTGAAACCGGCGCGGCCCAGGCCAGCGCCCCCGTGCAAGGGCCGCCCCGCTGCACCGGGGGCGTCCCCCTCCCGACTTGCGCAGCAAGGCGAGAGAGGGGGAAGGCGCGAAGCGACTCAGGGGGTGTTTCACTTCAATCCCGCGTCACCCGCAGCACTTCTTCGCGGCTGGTGATGCCCGCCGCAATCAGGCGCTCGCCATCTTCGCGCATCAGGGCCATGCCATCGGCCATGGCGGCGGCGCGGATGTCGGCCTCGGAGGCCTGGTTGTGGATCTGTGCGCGAATGGCGTCGTTCGTCACCAGCAGCTCGAACACGCCCGTGCGGCCCGCGTAGCCCGTGTGGCCGCAGGCATCGCAGCCCGCACCGTGGCAGTGGGTGCAGTATTTGCGCACCAGCCGCTGGGCCAGCACGCCCAGCAAGGAAGACGACAGCAGGAAGGGCTCCACGCCCATGTCGGTCAGGCGCGTGACGGCGCTGGCGGCGTCGTTGGTGTGCAGCGTGGCCAGCACTAGGTGGCCCGTCAGTGAGGCCTGGATGGCGATCTGCGCGGTCTCGAAGTCGCGGATTTCGCCGATCATGATGATGTCCGGGTCCTGGCGCAGGATGGCGCGCAGGGCCTTGGCGAAGGTCAGGTCGATCTTGCTGTTGACCTGCGTCTGGCCCACGCCCGGCAGCTCGTATTCGATGGGGTCTTCCACCGTCATGATGTTGTTGCGCGTGGCGTCCAGCCGCCCCAGGCCCGCATACAGCGTGGTAGTCTTGCCCGAGCCCGTGGGCCCGGTCACCAGGATGATGCCGTGTGGCTGGCTGATCAGGCCCTCGAAGCGCTGCAGCGTGTCACCCTGCATGCCCACGGATTCCAGGCTGAGCTTGCTTTCGCTTTTGTCCAGCAGGCGCAGCACCGCGCGTTCGCCATGGGCGCTGGGCAGGGTGGACACGCGCACGTCGATGGCGCGGGTGCCCAGGCGCAGGCTGATGCGGCCGTCCTGTGGCAGGCGCTTTTCGCTGATGTCCAGATCGGCCATGATCTTCAGGCGCGAGATCAGGGCGGCGTGCAGTGCGCGGTTGGGTTGCACCACCTCGCGCAGCGTGCCGTCCACCCGAAAGCGCACGCTCGAATGCCGCTCGTAGGGCTCGATGTGGATGTCGCTTGCGCCGTCGCGCGCCGCCTGCGTGAGTAGCGCGTTGAGCATGCGGATGATGGGCGCATCGCCTGCCGACTCCAGCAAGTCCTCGACGGCGGGCAGCTCCTGCATCATGCGCGAGAGGTCGGCATCGCTCTCGACCTCGCTGACCACCGTGGCGGCGCTCGATTCGCTGTGCGAGTAGGCCGCGCTGATGCGCTGGGCCAGGCCGGGGGCATCGAGCGGCAGCAACTGCTGCACGGGGTGCTTGCGCAGCACCTCGGACAGCGCACCCGCGTCGGGGCTGGGGCCATGCCACAGCACAAGCTGGTGGCCGTCATCCTCCAGCAGCAGCTGGGCCGTGCGGGCAAAGGCGTAGGGCAGGGGGTGGCGCATGCGTCGTGGCCCCTTCAGCGTGGCGAGGCCTCAGGGGGCAAAGGAGCCAGGGGCTGGGCGGGTGCGGTGCCACCGGCGGGTTCAGCGCGCGGGGGGAGCGCTGGCAGGATCGGTGCGCCGGACACAGACTTCATCACTACGCTGGCGGGAGGTTGCGTGGTTTGTTGCAGAGCACGGATCGCCTCGTAGCGGTCGGCCATCAGCGCTTCGCTGGTCGCAGCATCGCGCACCACAATGGGGCGCAGGAACACCATCAGGTTGGTCTTGTTGCGCGACCGGTTCTCGCTGCGGAACAGACCGCCCACCACGGGCAGATCACCCATCACCGGCACCTTGTCCTGGCCCTGTGAATAACTGTCCTCCAGCAGGCCGCCGATCACGATGATGCTGCCATCGTCCACCACCACGTTCGATTCGATGGATCGCTTGCTGGTGGTGGGGCCGTTGGCGTTGCTGAGGGTCGCGGAGTCGATCTTGGAGACCTCCTGGTAGATCGCCATCTTCACCGTGCCGTTCTCGCTGATCTGCGGGCGAACCTTGAGCATCAGGCCCACGTCCTTGCGCTCCACAGTGGTGAACGGGTTGACCGTGCTGCTGCCAGAGCTGTTGGCGTAAGAGCCCGTCACAAAGGGCACGTTGTTGCCGATGATGATGCGCGCCTCTTCGTTGTCCAGCGTCATCAGGTTGGGGGTGGAGAGCACGTTGGCATCGCCGCTGTTTTGCAGGAAGTTGGCCAGCGCACCCAGGTAGTACTGGCCATTGATGCGTGGTGCGAGGGCCAGGTTCAGGCCGTTGCCCAAGCCGCTGTTGCCGGTGAGCGCGGTGTAATTGCCCGTGGCCAGCGCGGCGGTGGCATTTAGGATATTCATGCCCGCCTGGCCCGAGTTGGAGCCAATCACGCCAATCGTGCCGTCGCCTTGCTTGCCCAGCAGGCCTTGCCACTGGATGCCGAACTCAGCCACCTTGTTGGCAGAGACTTCCACGATCAGACTCTCCACGAGAACCTGCGCGCGGCGGCCGTCGAGCTTGTCGATCACGGCGCGCAGCTGGCGATACAGCGGCTCGGGGGCCGTGATGATGAGCGAGTTGGTGGTGGGGTCGGCCTGGATCAGGCCGCCCGTGGAGGGCTGGTTGTTGTTGGTGGCGCTGGTGCCCATGGCGCTGCTGCCAGAACCGAGCCCGCTGTTGCTGCCGGAGCCCGACAGGCCGCTGCCCGTGGACAGCATGTTGCCACTGCTGCCACCGCCGCTCAGGCCCGTGCTGGGGGCTGCGGCGGCCGGGCTGCCGCCACCACCGGCCCCGGTAGCGCTGCCCGTGCCCATGGCCGCCATGGCCGCGCGCAGGGTGGTGGCGAGCTTGGTGGCATCGGCGTTCTTGAGGTAGACCACATGGATGTTGCCGCTGGCGGCGCTGCTGCCTGGCACGGGCGGCTGGTCCAGCCGGTCCACCAGCGCGCGCACCTGGGCCACGCGGGCCGGGTTGGCTGCGCGCAGGATGAGCGAGTTGCTGCGCGGCTCGGCGATCAGCGTGGTCTTGAACGAGGTGTCAGCCTGGCCGGGCGTGGCGGCGGGCGCACTGCCACCGTCGATCAGGCGGGCCACCAGGGGCGCCATGTCGGCGGCGATGGCGTTGCGCAGCGGAATCACTTCCACGTCGCTGGCGTTGGAGACATCCATGGCTGCCACGATGCGCGCCAGGCGCTGCAGGTTGTCGGCGTAGTCGGTGATCACCAGCGAGTTGTTGCCGGGGTTCACGTTGATGGTGTTGTTGGGGCTGATGAGTGGGCGCAGCACCGGCACCAGGTTGGCCGCGTTCTCGAAGTTGAGCTTGAAGATCTGCGTGACGATCTGCCCACCGCTGGGCGCGTTGCCGCTGCTGCCCTGCACCACGCTCACGTTGCCGCCTTGCAGCTTGGCGTCGGCCTCGGGCACCACCTTGTACAGGCCTGCGGCCTCAACCACCGTGAAGCCCTGCAGGCGCAGCGCGGCCAGGAACTGCTGGAACGCAGCCGCGGGGGTGACGGCGCGTTCGGTCACCAGGTTGAGCTGGCCTTTCACGCGCGGGTCCACCACCACGTTGCGGCCGGTGATGGTGGCCATGGTGCGCGCCACGGCCTCGATCTCGGCGTTGGCGAAGTTCAGCGTGACGGGTTCGCTCGGGCGCACGCTGCCAGTGCGGGTGTCGATCGCAGTTTGGGCAATAATTTGGCCGCTGCCGCCCGCTAGTAAAGCACTTGCAGCTATTGTTTTGAGAGCAAAACGCAGGCGTGGAGACAACAAGGAGGTCATAGATTCAACCCACGGTAATGATGGAGCGCGCGCCATTGCGCCGTCCGATGATGTTCAGAAGATTCGACAGGGCGGCCTCGCGCTCGGGGGCGGCGCTGGCCTCGCCCGCAAACCGCAGGCGTTGGCCCACCCACTGGCCCGTGCCGCTGAGCTGCAGCGCGCCGTCCAGGGTGCTGAGCGTGAGGGTCGGCGCTTCGCCGCCTTGCAGGGCCAGCCGGTAGCTGCCCATGGGGCGCAGTGTGGACAGGCGCGACGACATGGCGCGTGCATCCAGCTGCGCCTGGCCCGACAGCAGCATGCGGCCCGCTGCCCAGCGCAGGGCAAGCGCCTGGGTCTGCAGGGCCAGCTGGCCCTGGGGCTGCAGCGTGTTCCAGGGGGTGCCCAGGCCCGCCAGCAGCGCGGCCGGCCACTGGCTCTGGCCGTCGGCCACCTTCAGGGTCATGCCCGCCCAGCTTGCCTGCACCCGGGCCTGCAAGGGGGCGGGGGTGCAGCAGGCGGCGTGCAGCTGCACGCGCAGGCCATCGAAGTTGGGGCGCAGCTGCCAGTCCACGCGGCCGGGCAGGGCGGCGCTGTCGCGGCTGGCGGCGCCACCGGTCAGCACCAGCTGGGCCGAGCCGGTCCAGACCGTGCCGCGTGCCTGCAGCAGCTGCACCTGCCCCTGGGTGGCGCGTGCCACGCCGCTGGCCAGCCAGTGCGCGGGCGCAAACGCGACCACGGCGGGCAGCACACCGGCTACGGCGCCCACCAGGGCCCAGCCCCAGGCGGGGCGGGGGGCGGCGGCCGTGGCCGTGCGGCCTCGGGGGTTGCGGTGCGTGCGTGGGGATCGGTTCACAGTGGCGGGG
>NZ_NOIG01000005.1 GCF_002245625.1 Acidovorax kalamii | reverse complement strand
TGGCAGGCGGCGATGGAGCGTTGCAGGCGGTCCAGCAGCAGGCGGCGGTTGGGCAGGCCGGTGAGCGCGTCGTAGAAGGCCAGGCGCTCGATTTCCTGCTCTGCCAGCTTGCGGTCGGTGATGTCCATGGTGAAACCATGCGACACCACCGAGCCATCGGCTTCGCGGTGGGGCACCGCGTTGGTCATGTGCCAGCGCACGCTGCCATCGTTCATGCGCACGCGGTACTCGCACTGCCAGGGCACGAGCTTGCGCACCGACATCATGGCCGAGCGCTGCACCTGCGGCAGGTCTTCAGGCACTACCCGGTGCATGAGCACGCCGTGGTCGGTGGTCACCTCGTGGGGCTCGACACCCATGAACTCGCGCACCGCATCGCTGATGTACTGCACGCTGGTGCTGCCATCGGAATGCAGGCGGTATTCGTAGATGAAGCCCGGGATGCGGCTGGCAATGCGCTGGATGAACAACAGCTGTTCGCGCAGCTGCTCGGCCGCACGGTGCTCGTCCGTCACGTCCTGCACCACGCCCATCACCACCTGCACGCCATCGCGCGGCAGCGTGCGCTGCACGCGCGAGCGCATCCAGCGCACTTCGCCGTCGGGCCGGCGCCAGCGGTACTCCACATCCAGGCCAGATCCGCGCTCGCGTATCTTGTCGAACACATGGCGGTCTTCCGGCAGGATGCCGCTCACGGCACGCTCCGGGTCCACCCATTCCTGTTGTTCAAAACCGGCGATGTTGCACAGGCCGGGCGACCACAGCAGCACGGTTTCGCCCGGGTCTTCAATGCGGCGCCAATGGCCGGTGCGGGCCAGGCTCTCCATGGTGTTGAAGACTTCGGTCTGCTCGCGCAGCTCACGCCGCACTTCTTCGAGCGAGCGCTCGGACGCGGCCAGCGCAGCACGCAAGGTTTCGGCCTCGGAGGCGTCGCGCACCGTGACCATGATGCAATCGTGGGTGACCCGGCGCGCGGACAGATCCCAGGCCAGCAGCAAGCGCCCGGGCTCGCGCACCACCTGGCGGCACTCCAGCGGCACCCCTACGCGCACCACGCCATACAGCTGGTCCAGCAAAGAGGTGCTCGCCAGCAGGTCGAACACCTCGCTGGCATCCGCACCGGGCTCGCGCACGGCGCCCAGCCCCGGCATACGGCGTGCGGCTGCATTGGCCGCCAGCAGCACCAACCGGCCGTTCTGCAGCCGGAACTCCATCAACGCCACCGGCACCGCATCCACCAGGGCCTGCAGGCGCGCCTGCGCCATGGGCTCGATGAGGCCGTCGCCCACGGGGGCGAGGAGGTCGGTCAACAGTTCGGACGAAATCACGGTCGCTCTGAAACCTTCGAATCCTGGGGTTGGGAAAAGCGCCCTCGCAACGGAAGGTGCCTGCGGTCAAAGCCAAGCTGCCAGCATACAGCCAAGAGTATGTCAAAACGTAACAAAGCTACAAAACCTGCGGCAAATCATTGAGGGGAAACCCCATGGGCAAGCTGCTACAGTCCACGCCTCATTCCCCCCGCCCCCTGCATGTCCGACACGCTCGAACACCACACGCCCATGATGCAGCAGTACCTGGCCCTCAAGGCCGGGTACCCTGAAACGCTCCTGTTCTACCGCATGGGCGACTTCTACGAAGTCTTCTGGCAAGACGCCGAAAAGGCTGCGCGCCTGCTCGACATCACGCTCACGCAGCGCGGCCAGTCGGGCGGCCAGCCGGTGGTGATGGCGGGCGTGCCCTTCCATGCGCTGGAGAACTACCTGGCACGCCTGATCAAGATAGGCGAGTCGGTGGCCATTGCCGAGCAGGTGGGCGAGGTGGGCGCGGCGAAGGGCCCGGTGGAGCGCAAGGTGGTGCGCGTGGTCACGCCCGGCACGCTGACCGATACCGAGCTGCTGTCCGACAAATCCGAATCGCTGCTGATGGCCGTGCACCAGGCGCCCCGCGCGCGCTGCGGCCTGGCGTGGCTCAGCGTGACGCAGGGCCGCGTGTTCCTGGCCGAATGTGCGCTGGACGAGTTGGGCGCCTGGCTGGCGCGCGTGGCCCCCAGCGAGCTGATCTACAGCGCAGGCGTAACCGAACGCTTCGAGCAGCAATTGCAGGTGCTGCGCCAAGGCGGCGCCTTCACCTGCCCCATGAGCCCCCGCCCCGACTGGCAGTTCGACAGCGCCCTGGGCGAGCGCAAGCTGCTCGAAAACCTGGGCGCCGCCAGCCTGCAGGCCTGGGGCGCACAAGACCTGGGCGAGGCCCACGCCGCCGCCGCCGGGCTGCTGACCTACGCCGAACATACCCAGGGCCGCACGCTCACGCATGTGCACAGCGTGCAGGTGCAGCGCAACGACGACCTCATCGACCTGCCCGCCACCACGCGGCGCAACCTGGAACTGGTGAAGACCTTGCGCGGCGACGATGCGCCCACGCTGTTTTCGCTGCTCGACACCTGCATGACCGGCATGGGCAGTCGCCTGCTCAAGACCTGGCTGCTGGAACCCCGCCGCGATCGTGCCGAGGCACGCCAGCGCCTCTCAGCCACCACAGCCCTGCGCGGAGCGGGGGGTGCTGGCGGCGGCTCTGGGCCCTGGGCCACACTGCGCGGCGAACTCAAGGGCGTGAGCGATGTGGAACGCATCACCGCCCGCATTGCGCTGCGCCAGGTGCGCCCACGCGAACTGGTAGGCCTGGGCAAGACGCTACAAAAATCAGAGCTACTAGCGATTAATGGACGCGCGCCAGAGCCTTTTTTGGTTCAAATTTTTGGCCACCTGCACCCGCCCGAAGGCTGCACGGCGTTGCTGCAGGCCGCCATTGCCGAAGAGCCCGCCGCCCTGGTGCGCGACGGCGGCGTGATCGCCACGGGCTTTGACACCGAGCTGGACGAACTGCGCGCCATCCAGACCAACTGCGACGCCTTCTTGCTTGAGCTGGAAACGCGCGAAAAGGCCCGCACCGGCATCGCCAACCTGCGCGTGCAGTTCAACAAGGTGCATGGCTTCTACATCGAGGTGACCAGCAGCAACCTGGACCGCGTACCCGACGACTACCGCCGCCGCCAGACGCTGAAGAACGCCGAGCGCTTCATCACGCCCGAACTCAAGGCGTTTGAAGACAAGGCGCTGTCCGCCAACGAGCGCGCCCTGGCCCGCGAGAAATGGCTGTACGAGCAGATCCTGGACCAGCTGCAGCCGCATGTGCCGGCGCTCACCCGCTTGGCGCAGGCGCTGGCCACGCTGGATGTGCTGTGCACGCTGGCCGAGCGCTCGCTCACCCTCAACTGGTGTGCGCCGCAGTTTGTGCCCGAGCCCTGCATCGAGATCGAAGGCGGCCGCCACCCGGTGGTCGAAGCCCGCCTGGCCGAGACATCCAGCGGCAGCTTCATCGCCAACCACACGCGGCTGAACGCCAACACGCGCATGCAGGTCATCACCGGCCCCAACATGGGCGGTAAATCGACCTACATGCGGCAGGTGGCGCTGATCGTGCTGCTCGCCAGCATCGGCAGCCATGTGCCCGCCACCAGCTGCCGCCTGGGGCCCATCGATGCCATCCACACCCGCATCGGCGCGGCCGACGACCTGGCCAATGCGCAGTCCACCTTCATGCTGGAGATGACCGAGGCCGCGCAAATATTGCACGCCGCCACGCCGCACAGCCTGGTGCTGATGGACGAGATCGGCCGGGGCACCAGCACCTTCGACGGCCTGGCGCTGGCCAGCGGCATTGCCACCCACCTGCACGACAAGACGCGCGCCTTCACGCTGTTTGCCACGCACTATTTCGAGCTGACCGAGCTGCCCGCCAAGGCGCGCCACGCGATCAACATGCATGTGAGCGCGACCGAGAGCGGCGCGGACATCGTCTTCTTGCACGAGATCCAGCCCGGCCCCGCCAGCCGCAGCTATGGGATCCAGGTTGCAAAACTAGCGGGCATGCCGTCGCCGGTGCTGCACCACGCGCGCCACGCGCTCGCGGCGCTCGAAGAACGTGCGGGCGAAGACGAGTTGCAGGTGGACCTGTTTGCCGCCCCCGAGGTGCCCGAGAGCGCGGGCGCCAGCCCGGTCGAGGCGGCGCTGGCCAGTATCAACCCCGATGCCCTGAGCCCGCGCGAGGCACTGGATGCGCTGTACCAGCTCAAGAAGATGGCAGGCTGAAGCGACACGACCCGGCTGCGCTGCGGGCTGCCTCCGGGACACCTCGCAACGTGCAGGGTAGTTTTCGGGCCTCAGCGGTACCAGGGGTTGGTTCTACAGCGCTGATTGCTATCATTTTTGCACCAATAGCAGCCATCGCACCGATGGGGCACCCGGCTGGGGCCAGGGGCCTTGGGGTCGCGGGCGACTAAACTCGCGGGTTACCTTCATCCAACGAACCCCATTGCTCCATGACGTACTGCGTCGCCATCAAACTCAACGCCGGGCTGGTTTTCCTGTCCGATTCCCGCACCAACGCCGGTCTGGACCAGATCAGCTCGTTCCGCAAGATGATGGTCTATGAAAAGGCGGGCGACCGCTTCATGGTGCTGCTGTCGGCGGGCAATCTATCGATCTCGCAGTCCGTGCGCGAGATCCTGCAGAACGAGCAGATCAAGGACGGTGATTCTGGCGAAGCCATCACGATCTGGAACGCCAAGAGCATGTTCGATGCGGCCCGCGTGCTGGGCTCGGCCGTGCGCCATGTGCACGAGCGCGATGGCGCCGCGCTCAAGCGCTCGGGCGTGGACTTCAATGTGTCCATGGTGTTTGGCGGCCAGATCAAGGGCGAGGGCATGCGCCTGTTCCAGGTCTACTCGGCGGGCAATTTCATTGAAGCCACGTCGGAGACACCGTACTTCCAGGTGGGCGAATCCAAGTACGGCAAGCCGGTGCTGGACCGCGTGCTCACGCCCGAGACCCCCCTGGACGAGGCCGCCAAATGCGCGCTGGTCTCCATGGACAGCACGCTCAAATCCAACCTGTCGGTGGGCCTGCCACTGGACCTGGTGGTGTACGAGGCCGACCGGTTTGCCACCGACAAGGTGGTCTGCATCGACGAGAACAACCCCTACTTCCGCATGCTGCACGACAGCTGGGGCCAGAAGCTGCGCCAGGTGTTCGACAGCATCGAGGACCCGGCCTGGGGCGGTGGTGCGACCGAGGTGCCCATCATGGTGAGCCCCGCACGCAGCAAGCCGCTCAAGAAGATCACGACCCACACCGACCGGCTCATCTAAGCCTCTCGGGCCGCCCTGCCCCCTTGCCCTGCCGGTACGCCCTTTGCCCATGCTCCCCATCGTTTTTTCTCACGCCAACAGCTTCCCGGCGGGTACCTACCGCCTGCTGTTCAAGCTGCTCAAGGCCCGTGGATTCCAGATCAGCGCGGTGGAGCGCTATGGCCACGACCCACAGTATCCGGTGACCAACAACTGGCCCCACCTAGTGCAGCAGCTGGCCGACTTTGCCACCGCACAGGTGCAGCGGCTGGGTCAGCCGGTGTTTCTGGTGGGACATTCGCTGGGCGGATTCCTGAGCGTGATGGCCGCCGCCCGCCACCCCGAACTGGTGCGCGGCGTGCTGCTGATTGACTCGCCGCTGATCGGCGGCTGGAAGGCCAACGTGGTCGGCGTGGCCAAGCGGGCACAGGTGGTGGGCTCGATATCGCCCGGCCGCGTGAGCCGCCAGCGCCGCTTCAGCTGGGCCAGCAACGAAGAGGCGCTGGAGCACTTCCGCAAGAAGAAGGCCTTTGCGCGCTGGCACCCCGAGGTGTTGCAGGACTACATCATCCACGGCCTGCAGGACCAGGACGGCAAACGTGTGCTGGGCTTTGACCGCGCGGTGGAAACCGCCATCTACAACACCCTGCCGCACAACCTGGGCCGCCTGCTCAGCGCCCACCCGCTGCAGTGCCCGGCCGCCTTCATCGGGGGGCGCGACTCGGAAGAAATGAAACAGGTGGGCATGGCCATGACGCTGCGCATCACCGAGGGCCGCACCATGATGCTGGACGGCAGTCACCTTTTCCCCATGGAGCAGCCGCAGGCCACGGCAGCGGCCATCGAGGCCGCGCTGTTGAACATGGCCTCACTCACCCAGGGCTGAGCCCCAGGACCCACCGCCAGCGGGTCTCTCTATATCACCAAAACCCCCGGTGCAGCGCCTGAAACAGCGCCGCAGGGACCGCCGTTGATCAGGGCAAACAGGGAGCGCGGCGCTCCGGGCAATCCCCTACACTGGGGGAATTGTTACAGCGTGATACACCCGACATGCCTGCACAGTCCTCCCTCGCCTCGCGCCTGCCCGCGTTGAGCTATCTGCTCCTGGCGATTTACCTGGTCATCCTTGCGTTTCGCACCCACAACGACACGACCATGGCCCTGGTGGTGGCGTCGGTGGTGATGTTTGCCTGCTGCTGGGCCAGCGCCATGCACCTGCTGGGCGCACGGCCCGCACTGCAGTTTGTGCTGATTGCCGTGAGTTTTGGCTGGTTTGCCGAGCAGATGGGGTCGTCGCGCGGCTGGTTTTTTGGCCACTACACCTACACCGATGTGCTGGGCCCGCGCCTGGGCGATGTGCCCATCGTGATACCGCTAATGTGGTTTGCGCTGACCTATGCGGGGTATGTGATTGCCAACCTGATCGTCTGGCAAAGCCCGGTGGACGGCGTGCGCGGGCTGGGCAATACCGTCATGTTGTCATTTCTGGCTGCGATGATTGTCACGGCGTTTGACCTGGGCGCCGACCCCTACATGGTCTACACCCTCAAAGCCTGGATCATGACCAAAACCGATGGCGCCTGGTTTGGCGAAACGGTGCAGGGCTTCTTTGGCTGGGTGTTTGTCTCTTTTGTGATCATTCTGGGCTTTCGCCTATCGGTCCGATCACTGGCCATGCAGCCCAGCAGCCCGTTTTTGCGCCACCATGCGTTGGTGCCGCTTGCACTGTATGGGAGCAACATGGTGTTTCAGATGATGCTGGGCAACCCCGTCGAAATTCGCTCGATTGCACCCTTTGCAATGGGCATCCCCCTCCTGTGTGCGCTGGCGGGCTACCAGCGCTGGGTCGCACCCGCCAAGGCCCCCGTATGAGCCAGAACGCTTTGCATACGCACCCCATTTCGGATGCCGAACTGGCCGGCATGCAGCACCACGCCGATCCGCTGGCAGACAAGACCATTGCCGACATCCTGGGCGACTGGCCCGCAGGGGATGTCGCGGTGGACGCCCCGCAGTGGGCACGCATCGACACCGTGAACCGTCTGTTCGGAGAGTGGACGGACAACCGGAGCCTGGTGGGCTGGACCGCCCAGGGCGACGGGGTGGACGCCGACATGGCCCGGGCGCTGAACCACTACGTGCAGACCGCCCAGGTGCTGCCGCCCTGGGCCGACGCAAAAAAGATCGAACGCGCCGAGAAGCTCTTCATGGAGCATGGGGCGCTGTCGTGCATTCTGCTGTTCTGTGCCAGCCTGCCAGAGTGTTATGTGATCCCCGACCTCTCCAGCGTGCTGCACACCTCGGGCCAGCTGGAGCAGAACGCCGAGTACCGCATCCGCTCCACGGCCGCGATGATCTTCCCCGTGATGATGCACGGCGGCCTGGGCCAGCGCGGCGCGGGCGTGGCCCAGGTGCTCAAGGTGCGGCTGATCCACGCCACCATTCGCAACCTGATCCTGCATGGCAGCCCGCAAGACGCCGTGAAGCAGCTGCTGGCCGGGGGCAGCGGGCAGGTGGCAGCACAAGCCCTGCCCGCCGGCGGTGGGCGCCAAGCCATGTTCAAGACGCTGTACGCGCGCGGCTGGAACCTGCAGGGCGATGGCCTGCCCTGCAACCAGGAGGAGCTGGCCTACACCTTGCTTACCTTTGGCTACGTGTTTCTGCGCAGCCTGCGCCGCCTGGGGATCGGTTTGCGCCCGGCCGACGAAGAGGCCTACCTGCATGCCTGGAACGTGGTGGGCCACATCCTGGGCATTGACCGGGCCCTGATGGTGGACACCATGGACCAGGGCCACGCGTTGATGGCCCGCATGCAGGCCCGGGGCCGCGCCGAACCCGTGGTGCCCGACCCACGCCCCGCCCTGGGCCGGGCCCTGATGCAGACCATGGAGAACTCACTGCCCTGGAGCATTGTGAAACCTTTCCCCGAACTCATGACCCGCTACCTGTGCGGGCGCGACACCGCCAGCGACCTGGGCCTGACCCAGCGCGCGCCCTGGCCGTCGGCGCTGCTGTTCTGGGGAGTGTTGCTGATCGCGCGGGCCATTGATACGCTGCTGCGGATGGTGCTGCCACGCTTTTCCATCGTGCGGACGCTTACCCGCATCCTGGGCTACCACTTCATGAGCCGCGTGCTGATGAGCCAGACCCGCCCCCTGCAACTGCCCACCGAGCTGCTGAACCAGGTGGACCAGGTGGTGCACAGCTGGAGCGACGACCCCCACGCCCCCGGCTGGCTCAACCGGATCGAAGACCGGTTGACCACACATGGCAGCTGGAGCCCGGGGTTGGCGCGCAAGGCGCAGGCCGCAAGCGCCCCCCAGGCGCAGCAACCCGCATAGCCATTGTTTACGTCAGGCCGATGTACCCGCTGCTCTGCGCCCTTCTGATGCTGGCCCGGCATTGGCGCGTGCATTGCGGCGTAGCAGTCACCCTGCTGTGCCTGGTCGCCACCATGGCTCTGCCCTTGGGCGCGAATGCGGCGTCGCCCCTGGTGCTGACCCGGGATCGACCCCAGGTGAATGCCTGGGAGGCCATCACAATCAAGGCAGACCCCACATACCAGCTCTCGGTGCAGGACATGCTGAGCCAGTTGCCGGCGTTCGAGGCACCCGCCCAGCGGGGTGGTTCCCTGGGCGTACACAAGGCAGCGATGTGGCTGCACATCCCCATCATTGCGCCCGAAGCGCCGCGCACCCCCTGGGTGGTCAACATCGGCTACAGCTCGCTGCAGGCCGACATCTACCTGATCGGCCACGGCAAGGTGCTCAAGCAGGTCAGTACGCGCCAGCCCGGCCAGACACAGATGTCCAGCCGCACACCCGCAATGGCCCTCGACCTGCAGGCCGGGCAGGCGTATGACGTGCTGATACGGGTGCAGGCCACCGGGCCGCTGATCCTGCCCATCACCGTTGGCGAAATGCCTTATCAGATGCACGAAGCCCTGCGCGAGCAGATGCTGCAGGGTCTGCTCAACGGGCTGGCGCTCTGCCTGCTGATGTACAGCCTGATCCAGTGGGTCACGCAACGCGAGCCGCTGTTCGGCTTCTATGCGCTGGTGGTGTTTGGCAGCGCAGGCTTTTCGCTGCAGTTCTTCGGCATTGGCGATCAGTTTTTATGGCCGGGCAATCTGTGGATGAGCCGGTATGCAGGACTGGCCGCTGGGCTGATTGCGCTGGCGGGTTCGTTCCTCTTCCTGGGCGCCGCCCTGGCAGACAACCCGCAAAGCCGCTACGCCCGTGCCATGCGCACTGGCGCCGCGATCACTGCGGTGGTCTGCGCGGCCGTCATGCTCGGCTGGCTGAGTGTGCCCATTGCGATTGCCTTCATGAGCCTGATGGGCCCCCTGCCCTCAATCATCAGCGTGCCCGCCGCCATTGCACGGGTACGGCAGAAGGACCCGATCGGCGCCACCCTGCTGGCCGCATGGATCGCCTACGGGGTGGCCGCAGCACTCATGGTGTGCCTCGTCCAGGGCTGGGTGCCCGCCAACTTCTGGACGCTGCACTCGTTCCAGCTTGGCGCCACGGTTGACATGCTGCTCTTCCTGCGGGTCATGGGGCTGCGTGCCAATGCCATGCGGCTCAAGGCACAAGAGGCGCTGCACGAGCGGGACCTGATGCATTCACTGGCCCACAGCGACCCTCTGACGGGCCTGAATAACCGGCGCGGCCTGCAGCAGGCACTGCATGCTGCGCTGGCCACCTGCTCACAACGCAGTCTGGTGGCGGTGTACCTGATGGACCTGGACGGGTTCAAGCCCGTGAACGACTCGTATGGCCACGATGTGGGCGACGAGCTTCTGGTGGCCGTAGGCCAGCGGCTGCAAGCCAGTGTCCGCCAGCAGACCGACCTGGTCGCACGGCTGGGGGGGGACGAGTTCATCATCATGGCCTGCCATCTCGAAACGCCACAGCAGGCAGAGGATCTGGGCCGTGCGCTGCTGCGGGCGTTCGACCAGCCGTTTGGCCTGGGCAATCTGCGCCTGAAAGTGGGCCTGACCATCGGCTACGCTCTGGCTCCGCTGGACAGCGCCGATCCCCAGGGGCTGATCCGCCTGGCCGATGCCGCCATGTACGCGGGCAAGCAAGGGGGCAAGCGATCGATCCGGCGCAACACTGGCGAACTGGCGCTGGCACCATGACACCAGCCCTTCGCCCCATGCCGAACCAGCCCTGGCTGCAGCTGCGCTACACCCTTTGGCTGGCCTTGTTGTGGGCCTTGCTGGCCTGCCCTGGCGCATGGGCCAGCAGTCCCGCCTTGCAGCTCAGCGATGAAAAGCGCGCCATCGACGCCTGGCCCGCCGTCAAGCTGCTGAGCGACCCCAGCCGCCAGCTTTCCGTTCGGGACGTGCTGCCGCTGGCCGACAAGTTCACCCCTCCCTCCAGCGTGGGCGCCACGCTGGGCGTGCGGCCCGACGCAGTGTGGCTGCGCATCCCGTTCGAGGTGGCATCCACCTCTGACGCCCAGTGGATTCTGGACATCAACCATTCCGACCTGAACCACATCGATATCTACCTCACGACCGGCGGGTACCTGGTCCAGCAAGCCACCCTGGGCAGCCTGCACCCGTATACGCAACGTCCCCTGCAAAGCCGCTCCCACGCCATCCCGCTGAATCTGATGTCCGGGCTGCCGTATGAACTGCTGGTGCGTGTGGAGACCCGGGGCGCGATGATCCTGCCCATCTCTTTCTACAAGCCTGCGGCCATGCTCAGCAAGGCCGTCAACGAGCAGATGCTGCAAGGTGTTCTCACCGGGCTGGCCCTGTGCCTGCTGGTGTACAGCCTGGGCCAGTGGCTGAGCCTGCGTGATCCTCTGTTCATCTACTACACGCTGCTCACCTCCGGCAGCCTGCTGTTCTCCATGCACCTGTTCGGTGTGGGCCGGCAGTTCCTCTGGAGCGACAGCCTCTGGCATGAGGTCCACATGGGGGGAATATCGGCCCTGCTTGCCACCTGTGGCTCGTTCCTCTTCATCGGGCAGGCCCTGGCTGAGCCTGAGTCCAACAGCCGTTTTCTGCGCTTCATGCGGGGCGGGGCCGTGTTGTGTGTGCTGCTGGCCGTGGCCTATGGGCTGGATCTGATCTCCACCCGTGCCATCGCGGCCATCGTGAGCATCCTGGGCCTGGTCCCGGCGCTGATGGGCATCCCGGGCGCTGCGCGCCGTGCCATGCGGGGCGACGGGGTGGGCACCAGCCTGCTGCTGGCCTGGCTGGTCTATTTTGTGGCCACAGCCATCGTCATTGGCGTGATCAACGGTAAGGTGCCGGTGAACTTCTGGACCATGCACTCCTTCCAGTTCGGCGCCACGCTGGACATGCTGCTCTTCATGCGGGTGCTGGGCCTGCGCACCAAGGCCCTGCGGCTGGAGGCGCTGGATGCCAACCGTGAGCGCGACGTGATGCGCTCCCTGGCCCATACCG
The DNA here is from genome assembly GCF_002245625.1 of Acidovorax kalamii. Classification (GTDB taxonomy): domain Bacteria; phylum Pseudomonadota; class Gammaproteobacteria; order Burkholderiales; family Burkholderiaceae_C; genus Acidovorax; species Acidovorax kalamii. The sequence goes on along the minus strand of NZ_NOIG01000005.1, from coordinate 240,308 downwards.
ACCCGTTGACCGGCCTGCCCAACCGGCGCGGGCTCAACATTGCGCTGGCGTCCGCGCTGTCGCGCTGCAGCCCCGAGCGGATGCTGGCGGTGTATGTGATGGACCTGGACGGCTTCAAGCCCGTGAATGACCAGCACGGCCATGACGTGGGCGACGAGCTGCTGATCGCCGTGACCCGGCGCCTGCAGGGCCATGTGCGCCAGAGCGACCTGGTGGCGCGCCTGGGTGGCGATGAATTTGTGGTGATGGCCGGGCAGCTGCACAGCCTGCAGCAGGCGCAGGAGCTGGGCCACAAGCTGCTGGATGCGTTCCGCGCACCGTTCTCGCTGCAGAACGTGCGCGTGGAAGTGGGCCTGACCATCGGCTATGCCATCGCCCCCCACGACGGCAACGACGCCATCGGCCTGCTCAAGCTGGCGGACGCCGCCATGTACAGCGGCAAGCAGGGCGGCAAGTTCTGCCTGCGGCGCAACACGGGCGACCTGGCGCTGTCGTCCTCCTGACCACGGCGGGACGCCCACGCGCACATCGGCCCAGACCAGGCACGGGTCCAAAAAGCAACGCGGGCCATTTCCGGCTGGTCAAGCCGCCGCCTATCCAGTACACACGGGACTTCGTCTTTTCACGGAGGATCGTTCGCTATGGCCCATCGCAAAAGCCCTGCCCGCATTGCCAAAGACGCGCGTGTTGCGCATTTCCGCTCGCTGGCGGCCCCACAGGCTGCCGCCCTCCAGGCAGCTGCGGCGCCTGGCCCGGCGCTTGCCTGGGACGCCATCGCTTCGCTAGAGGCCCGGCTGGTGGGCCGCATCGTCCTGCCCTCCAGCCCCGACTACAACGAGGCCCGGCAAGAGTCCAACCCTGCCTTCCAGGCCTATCCCGAGATCATCGTGTACTGCGCCTGCGAGAACGACGTGCTGGAGTGCCTGGCCGTGGCACGCGCCTACAAGGTGTGGGTTGCCGTGCGCTGCGGCGGCCACAGCACGGCGGGCTATTCCGTCAACAGCGGCATGGTGGTGGACCTGAGCGATATGAAGGGTGTGGTGCTGGACCCGGCACGCGAACGGGTGCATGTGCTGCCCGGCACCGACTTCGACCATTTCAACGGCGCGATGAACCACACCGGCTGGCATGTGCCCACGGGGGCCTGCGGCAGTGTATGTGTGGGCGGGTTCGTGCAGGGTGGGGGCTATGGCTACACCTCGCGGGCCTTTGGCATCCAGAGCGACCTGGTGGAGTCCTTCCGCGTTGCGCTGGCCAACGGCACCATCGTCACGGCCAGTGCCCAGGACCACCCCGACCTTTTCTGGGCCTTGCGGGGCGGCACCGGCGGCAACTTCGGGGTGGTTCTGCAGGTGACCTACCGCATGCACCGGCTCGACCAGGTGTGGGCCTGGGCCATCAGTTGGGACCAGGCCCATGCCGCCCAGGTGCTCACATTGATGCAAAAGAGCTTCATGAAGACGGGCGCCCCCGACGCGCTGGGCTACATGATGAACCTGGGCTACCAGCAAGGTGTGCCGGTCTACATGGTGCAGGGCATGTTCTGCGGCACCCGCGAAGCTGGCCTGCAGGCCATTGCGCCGCTGCTGGCCATCCCCAGCGCCCAGCTGCTGGTGGACAAGACCGGCACCTACCCCGAAATGAACATCTGGCTGGAGGACCACCCCTACACCCTGCCCGACAATCTCCCGGATGGCATTGCCGAAACCAAGGCCAGCGGCTACATCAACACCCCGCTGTCGCCCGCCGACTGGCAGCGCATCATCGACTACTTCAAAACCTCTCCCAACCCCTGGTCCTTGGCCTACCTGGAGCCCTATGGGGGCGCCATCAATCGCTACCCGGTGGCCGACAGCGCCTTCATCCATCGCCATGTGGATGCCGACCTGGTGGTGGATGTGTTCTGGCGTAACCCTGCGGAGCGCACCCAGATGGAGGCCTGGCTGGACGGATTCATGCAGCTGGTGAAGCCCTTCCTGAACGGGCATGTCTACCAGAACTACCCGGACGCACGCCTGCCGGATTTTGCGAACGCCTACTGGGGGCCCGCCTACCCGCAACTGCAGCAGGTCAAAGCCCGGTACGACCCCACCAACTTCTTCCACTTCCAGCAGAGCATTCGGCTGCCACAGGGCTGAAGAAAGGCGCGGGGCGAGCCTCGCCACCGCCCTTGCTTGATCAAGCGACCTGGGCGTAATGCAGCCGCCCCTTGCCCGCGCGCTTGGCCGCATACATGGCCTGGTCCGCGCGGTTCATGAGGGCATCGATGTCGCCCTCCATCGGGGGGTACATCGCCACGCCAATGCTGGCACCAATGGACAAATCGCGTCCATCCACCGCCATGGGCAGGTGCAGGGCCTCGATGATGCGGTGGCCGATGGTGTCGGTCACGTCGCGCGTGACCTCCTGGTCCAGCATGACCAGGAACTCATCGCCCCCGAGGCGCGCCAGGGTGTCGCCCACCCGCACCGTGCTGGCGATGCGCTGGGCCACGATGCGCAGCACCTCATCCCCCGCGCGATGGCCTTCGGCATCGTTCACGCGCTTGAAGCCATCCAGGTCAATGAACAACAGCGCAACCGCCCCCGCGCTGCGGCGGGCCTGCAGCAGAGACTGCTCCAGGCGCCCCTGAAACGCCGCTCGGTTGAGCAAACCCGTGAGTGAATCGTGGTTGGCCAGGTAATGCTGCTGGCGCGCAATCTGGATCTTGGCCGATACATCCTGCACCAGGGCCATGATGGAGGTGACCTGGCCGTCTTCGTCGGTCAGCGCAGAGTTGAACCACTCGCAATGCACCTCGGTGCCATCGCCGCGCACAAAGCTGGTCTCGGCGCGGTTCTGCGATTCTTCACCCGACTGCAGGCGCGACAAGGCCAGCTGCAGGCTGTCGTCCATGGAAGCGGGGTCAAGCAGGTCGGTCAGCAGCCGCCCCTCCAGCCCCGCTACATGCAGCCAACCCATGAGCTGCACCGCCCGCTGCGAGCAGTGCAGCAATTGCAGCTTGTGGTCCATCTCCAGCACCGCCAGCGGGCTGTTTTCCATGTGGGAGGACAGCCGCTGGTTGGCGGCACGCAGCGCATTCATGGTCACCTGCAGCTCGTGCACATCCAGCGCCGTGGTGATGAAGCCATCGATGGCGCCCTGGCTGTTGTGCCACGGTGTGAGGCAGATGGTGCGCCATTCGTCAAAACCATAAGGTGTGCGCAGCATGCGCTGGTACTGCACCCGTTCGCCCCGCAGCACGCGCTCTACAAAGGGCATGAAGCGGGCGCAGTCCTGCTCGCCATACACATCCACCAGCGTTTTACCCACCAGGCGATCGGGCGCGGTGCCAAACCAGCGTGCGTATTCCTCGTTGACGTAGATCATGACCAGGCTGCGATCGATGACCGCCATGGTCGCACCCGCACTGCGGGAGATCAGGTCCAGCAACTCCGCCTTGGACCAAGTTTCCTTCCGCGCAGCAGCGGAAGGCAGTGACAACTCTGGCTCGTCTTGCATCATGCGGAGAAAGCCCATCGGGGCATGGTCATCAACAGGAAGACTACAGCCCCGTGTGGCCCGCAGCCACCGGGGCACCGACAGCGGCCTGCAACGCGCGGCAGTGGGGTTGCCGCAGCTTATCACTTTCGGTAACAGTTACGCCCGCCCCCCATGGACCGGCGGGCTTTGTCGTTCCTCAGCGGCAGCAGCGGTAGGCCAGCCCCACCGACACAGAGTAACCCACCGGCTCCACGGTGAGGGGGCTGCGGCGCGCATCGCCACGAAGCTGCGACACCCGGGCCGAACCCAGGATCACCCAGTGGCGGTTGATGGCCGACATCACCTCCACCCCGCCATCCACGCTGTAGAGGCCCGCACGCGGATCGAACGCAGGCAGCGGGCTAGCGCCACCCGCCGGCACGCCAAAGTGCCCCCGCAGGTAAGCGCGATCGCCAAAACTGGCCCCCGCGCCAATGGTGACCTTGGTCTGTTCGGTGAGGGGCCAGGTGTAGCCCACACTGGTGGACAGCTGGGCGCCGCCATCGCGGCCCAGAATGTCCTGCGACACCCCTGCGCCCACCGACCAGCGATCGGTGATGGCATACCCTGCGCTCAGCCGCGCGCGCAGCGTGGAGCGCACCGACGGCAAGCCCACCAGGATGGGGGCGTCAGAGCCGTCGCGGCCCTTGTCGATGCGCAAGGCCGCGCTCAGGCTGAAACGGTCGCTTTGTGCCAGGGTGGCACTGGCGCCCGACTCGCGCGGAGTCCCCAAGCCATGCCCCATGAAGGCGCTGCCGCGAGAAGTGCTCAGGCGAAAGCGCCCATATTCAACCGCCCAGGCGGGCCGCAGGCTGCTCTTGCGGCCATCACCGCCTGCATAGTCCGGGCCGTTGCTGGCAATGGCCCCCAGGGCGTAGTGGAGCTTGGGCCCGGCGGGCTCGTCCGGGGCCGCAGCGTCTTGCGCCCAGGCGGGCAGCAGGGCCCACCCCGACACCAGAGCCAGAACGCCAGAACGTAAAAAAATCAATCCGGTAGAGCTGCGCATGAACGGATTATCAGTCCGCCCACTGAACCCAGCCAGTCCACGCGGTCACCAAAACAACGACCCCGAACACGATGCGGTAATAGGCAAAGGGCACGAAGCTGTGGGTGCTGATGTAGCGCAACAACCAGCGCACACACAGCCAGGCGCTGAGGAAGGAAAAGACCAACCCTGTGAGGAACATGGGCAGGTCTGCCATGGACAGCAGCGCCCGCTCCTTGTACAGGCTGTACACACCCGCGCCAATGAGCGTGGGGATGGCCAGAAAGAACGAAAAATCGGTGGCCGCCTGGCGCGAAAGGCCCAGCAGCATGCCGCCGATGATGGTGGAGCCGCTGCGGCTGGTGCCGGGAATCATGGCCAGGCACTGCACCAGGCCCACCTTGAGAGCATCCAGCGGCGTCATCGCGTCCACGCTGTGCACGCGCGTGGCAGAGGCCGGACGGCGCTCGGCCCACAGGATGATGAAGCCCCCGATGATGAAAGTGCTGGCCACCACCACCGGCGTGAAAAGATGCGCCTTGATCGCCTTGCCCAATAGCAGGCCCAGCACCACGGCGGGCAGGAAACCGATGAACACGTTGAGCGCAAACCGCTGCGCCTGGCGCTCAGTGGGCAGGGCCACGAGGGTGGAGCGGATCTTCTGCCAGTACACCAGGATCACCGCAAAGATGGCGCCGGTCTGGATCGCAATGTCAAACACCTTGGCCTTGGCGTCGTCAAACCCCAGCAGCGACCCCGCCAGGATCAGATGCCCGGTAGAAGAGATCGGCAAAAACTCGGTCAGCCCTTCGACGACCCCCATGATGGCGGCCTTCACCAGCAATACAACGTCCACGCGCACTCCTTGCAAATAGGAGCAGGATTATCCGCCGGGCGTGCTGGCGCTACGGGCGGCGGAGCCCGCCTGCCGCCGGTGCGGGCCACATTCAGCGCAGAAAACGGCCCGCAACTCACGCCACGCCCGTGCATTCCACGGCCCGAAGGCTGCATTTCGTCGCAAGGCACTGGCTGCCTCTGGGGGCTCCCGGCACAGTCCACTCCATCGAACGCGCCAGGAGCCCCACCATGCAGATCACACCCGTCATCGCCATCCACCTCGCCGCCGCACTGGCCGCCGTGGCCATCGGCCCGATTGCCCTGTGGGCCCGCCAGGGCGCCACGCAGCGCCCCCGCCTGCACCGTGCGGCCGGGTATGCCTGGGTCACCCTGATGGTGGCCACCGCCGTGTCTGCCATCTTCATCACCGGCGGCCCCGGCCCACGCTGGGGCAGTTTTGGCCTGATCCACCTGTTCATTCCGGTGACGCTGGGCATGCTGGTGATGGCCTTCGTCTACCTGGCGCGCCGCAACATCGTGGGCCACCGCAAGATGATGCAACGGATCTACATCGGCGCCTGCCTGGGGGCCGGAGCCTTCACATTGCTGCCCGACCGCTTCCTGGGCCACACGGTCTGGTCCGCACTGGGCCTGATCTGAATACCCCCCCCTCCTCCATCCACCTCCAGCCAGGAACTTCCACCATGCTCGCCAACCTGCTCATCCAACAACCCCAGATGCTGGGCGCCATCATTCAGAACACCCCGTACTGGGTCTGGGCCCTGCTTGCCGGCCTGATCGCCCTGGGCGCCAGCCAGCTGGTGGGCCGCAATGTCAGCCTGGCACGGGCCACGGTCATGCCCCTGGCCATGACGGGCCTGTCGGTGTACGGTCTGGTATCGGCTTTCGGCAGCGCAGGCCAGGTCGGCACTTCGGTGGGTGCCTGGCTGGTGGCAGCTTGCGCCATCGCGGGGTTGGCCCTGTGGCTGCAGCCTGCGGCGCCCAGCGGCACGCTGTATGCCGCCACCTCGCGCAGCTTCTACATCCCGGGCAGCGCCATGCCCCTGGGACTGATCCTGGGCATCTTCCTGACCAAGTACTTCGTCGGCGTGGAACTGGCCCTGCAGCCCGCGCTGGCCCGCGACAGCAGCTTTGCCTTGCAGATCGCCCTGCTGTACGGCGTCTTCAACGGCCTGTTTGCCGCCCGCGCCCTGCGCCTGTGGCGCCTGGTGCGGCGCAGTGCCGCCTTTGCCGCCACACCAACCGCATCGTCCGCCTCGGCCTGAGCCTTGGCGCCCTGTCCGTCTCCAACCATTACCGAGGCGTCTGCCATGCAACACCATTCCCTGATCTCCGACCCCACAGAGCGCCTGGCCCGCAAGCGCGCAGGCGCCAAGCTGGGCTGGTATGCCCATGCCGGGGCGTACCTGGCCGTCAACCTGCTGCTGGTCGTGCTGTCTGCCAGCAGCGGACGCCACTGGGCAGTGTTTCCGGCCGTCGGCTGGGGCATCGGCCTGGCCATCCACGGTGTGGTGGTGTTTTTCTTGGCGGGCGGCAGCAACCTGCATGAACGCATGGTGCAGGCCGAGCGCGACCGCATGGCCCGCCAAGGCACCCGTTCCTGAGCCCCAACACCCCGAGGAGCCCCCATGAAAAGCCGCTGGATCGCCGCCCTCATCGCGGCATGCCTCCATACCGCCAGCCAGGCGGGCACCGGTTTGAAAGAAGTGCCCGGCCTGGAGGGCGACGGCCCCGTCACCGTGTTCTACCCCAGCAGCGCGGCAGACCAGCCAGTGCAGCGTGGCCCCTTCCACATGGCGCTTGCGCCCCAGGGTGCGCCCATGCGGGGCAACGGCCGCCTAGTGGTCATTTCGCACGGGTCAGGCGGCAACCCCTGGGTGCATTCGGACCTGGCCCGCGCGCTGGTGTCCGCAGGCTTTGTGGTGGCCATGCCGGAACACGCGGGCGACAACGCCAGAAACCCCTCCACCCCCGGCCCCGAAAGCTGGAAACGGCGCCCTGCGGAGGTGTCCCGCGCCATCGACGCCGTGGCCCAGGACGCCCAGCTCGCCCCCCTGCTGCAACTGGACAAGGTCGGCATGTACGGGATGTCGGCAGGGGGCCACACCGCCCTGAGCCTGGCTGGCGGGCGCTGGTCTCCTGCGCTGTTCAAGCAGCACTGCGAAGCCCACATCGCAGAGGATTTTTCCTCCTGCGTCGGCCTCATCACGCAGCTGCGGGGCAATTTTCTGGATGGCCTCAAGAAAGCCGTGGCCCTGGGGGTGATCCGCCAGCGCTTTGACGACGCCACCTGGCAAACACACGATGAGCCCCGGATCCACGCCATCGTGGCGGGGGTGCCTGCGGCGGCCGATTTCGACTTTCCGTCGCTGGCCCGCCCCAGGGTCCCGCTCGGCCTGGTGACAGCGGGCCAGGACCGCTGGCTGGTGCCGCGCTTTCACAGCGACAAGGTGCTGCAAGCCTGCCAGACCTGCACCGTGGTGGCCGATCTGCCCCAGGCCGGCCACGGCATGCTCCTGTCTCCGCCCCCACCCAGCCATGTGCTGGGCCGCCTGGAGACGGAGCTGCTGGGTGACCCGCCCGGTTTCGACCGCAGCCAGATGCCGGAGGTGGACGCACGCATCGTGGCCTTCCTGGCGCAGCACCTGCTGCCAATGCCAGCGCCCCATCGCTGAGCCTCCAGCGGGTGGCGCCCTGGCCACCATCCACCGTATGCTCCCGAACTTCCACGGTCACCCCGGCCTGCCCGCCTCCATGACACCCACCCGCACACCCCAGCCCCGCCGCCGTTACACCATGTTGATCGCAGCCCTCCTCCTGACCGCCGCCATCGCAGGGCTTGCCGCTGCCATTGCCTGGGGCGGCCCCAAAGACATTCCGCCGCTGGCCAGCATCAACAACCCGTTCAAGGACGTGGACTACAGCAATGTGCCCCCGGCCCAGCGCTACACGGCGCGCGATGGCACATCGCTGGCCTGGCACGGCTACAGCCCCACAGGGAGCACGGGGGGCACAGGGGGCACGGATGCCTCGGCAAGCGCTCCCCAGCGCCGGGTGGTGCTGGTGCACGGGTCTTCCGCGCGCGGGCAGTCCAACCATGTGCTGGCACAGGCGCTGGCGGCAGCGGGCTACGCCGTGGCCTCCCTGGACATGCGGGGGCACGGTGCCTCCGGCCCCCGGGGCCAGGCCGCCTATATCGGTCAGATGGAAGACGACATCGAGGACTTTTTGCGCGCCGTGCCCCACGCGGGCCCGCAAACGCTGATGGGCTTCTCGGCAGGCGGCGGTTTTGCGCTGCGTTTTGCGGGCAGCGCGCGGCAGGGCCTGTTTGACCGCTATGTGCTGCTGTCGCCTTTCCTGCACCACAACGCGCCTACGTCGCGGCCGGACAGCGGCGGCTGGGTCTCGGTGGGCCTGCCGCGCATGATTGCCGTCACGCTGATCAACCAGTTCGGCATCACCCGGTGGAACCACCTGCCCGTGCTGAGCTTCGCCCTGAACGGCGTAGCCCGCGAACTGCTCACGCCCCGCTATTCATACACGGTGGCCACCAACTTTCGCCCCCACAACGACTACCAGGCCGACATCCGAAATGCCCGGGGCACCATCTGCATCGTGGCCGGGACAGACGACGAACTCTTCCACGCCGACCGCTTTGCCGACCTGTTTGCCCAGGCAGGCAAGCCCGTGCCCGTCACCCTGGTCCCCGGCGTGAACCACATGGGGCTGACGCTGGATGCGCAGGCCGTGGCCACGGTGGCGCGGCAGGCCTGCCCTGCATAACACGCTGCTGCACGCCTCTGGACGCCGCAGCACGCCCCCCTAGAATCCTGACAGCCCAATCCGCCCTTCCCCGCCCTCCAAGCGACCACCGTCTCCATCACCATGCAATCCCCTCTGAGCCCCGAAGAACTGGACGCGCTGGCCCGTCGCCGCGCCAACGCCAAGCTGGGCTGGTATGTGCATGCGGTGGCCTTCGTGCTGGTCAACGCCGTGATTTTTGCCATGTCGCGCTATGCGTTTGGCAGCCGCCCCTGGTCGGTGTACCCGCTGCTGGGCTGGGGGCTGGGGCTTGTGCTGCATGGCATCTCGGTGTTTTTGCTGGGCACCGGCGGCGGCCTGCGCGAGCGCATGGTGCAGCGCGAACGCGAAGCCCTGCAGCGGCGCCAGAACCGGCCATGACGCTGCGCCGCGATTTCAGTGGCGTCAGCAAGCTGCGGCACTACCTGCAGGTGGTCGCCTTCACGCTGGTGGTTGCCACCCTCCAGTACGCCTTCATGCCCGACAAACCCTACGGGCCGCCGGTGGTGTACTCGGTGCTGATCGGCACCTTCACCTGGGCCATCATCGACCTGGGCCGCGAGCTGATCCCGTCAGCCGCCGAGACAGGCTGGCCGCAGGGCTGGCAGGGCATCGCACTGGTGGCAGCGGGCATCGTCATCGGCTATGTGGCGGGCACGCTGCTGGCCGATGCACTGTGCGTCTACTACTTCCACTTCTACCCGGCGGGTGCATCGCTGTCCGGTGCCGACCAGCGCACCTCCATCCTCATCACGGCCATTGCCGGGCTGGTGGGCAGCTACTACTTCTACGCCATCCACAAATCGGCGTACCTGGAAGACAAGATGGCCGAGGCGCGCATGCACGCCACCGAGGCACGCCTGAAACTGCTGGAAACCCAGCTCGAACCCCACATGCTGTTCAACACCCTGGCCAACCTGCGGGTGCTGATCGGCACCGACCCCGCCCGCGCGCAGGAGATGCTGGACCGCATGATTGCCTACCTGCGTGCCACGCTCAGCGCGTCGCGCAGCACCCAGCACCCGCTGGAGAACGAGTTTGACCGCCTGCGCGACTACCTGGAGCTGATGGCGGTGCGCATGGGCCCGCGCCTGGCCTACACGCTGGACCTGCCCGATGCCCTGCGCAGCGTGCCCGTGCCCCCGCTGCTGCTGCAGCCCCTGGTCGAAAACGCGATCCGCCACGGGCTGGAGCCCCAGGTGGAGGGCGGCCACATCACCGTGCGCGCCAGCACGCGACCTGGCGACAGCGGCCCCCAGCTGGTGCTGGAAGTGATCGACACCGGCGTGGGCCTGCCCGAGCAGATGCCCCCACCCGGCCCCGGCCAGAGCTTTGGCCTGGCCCAGGCCCGCGAGCGGCTGGCCACCTTGCACGGCAACGCAGGCACTCTTGAATTGATAGCTGAAAACACAGGTGGAACGCGCGCAAACGTCACTTTTCCCTTGAAATTTTCGCCCACACCATGAATCCGCCCGCCCCCCGTGCCCTGATTGCCGAAGACGAACCCCTGCTGGCCGCCGCCCTGCGCCAGGAGCTGGCCCGCGCCTGGCCCGCGCTGGAGGTGGTGGCCACCGTGGGCGACGGGCTCTCGGCCGTGCAGCAGGCGCTGGCGCTGCGGCCTGATGTGCTGTTCTTCGACATCCGCATGCCCGGCCAGACCGGGCTGGACGCCGCCGTGGAACTGGCCGACGCCTGGCCTGCCGACGCGCCCTTCCCGGCCCTGGTGTTTGCCACGGCCTACGACCAGTACGCCGTGCAGGCCTTCGATGCCCAGGCGGTGGACTATCTGCTCAAACCCATCGAGGCCCGCCGCCTGGCGCGCACCGTGGCCAAGGTACAGGACCTTCTGGCACAGCGCCACGCCAGCGCAGCCCCGGCAGCGGCCATGACGCCTCCCGGGCTGGAGGCCACCATGGCCCAGCTGCGTGCGCTGCTGCAGGCGCCGGGCGTGGGTGCAACCCCACCGCCACCACCTTCGCAGCCTGCACAACCCGCCGCCCGGCTGAGCGTGATCCAGGCCAGCCATGGCTCACAGATCCACATGGTGCCGGTGGCCGAGGTGGTCTATTTCGAAGCCGCCGACAAGTACGTGCGGGTGCTGACCACCGAGCGCGAGTACCTGATCCGCACCGCCCTCAAGGAGCTGATCGAGCAGCTGGACCCGCAGGAGTTCTGGCAGGTGCACCGCAGCACCCTGGTGCGCGCCACCCACATCGCCACCGTCACGCGCGATGAAGCGGGCAAGCAGCACATCACCCTGCGCGGGCGGCCCGAGCGGCTGCCGGTGAGCCGCCTCTACGCGCACCTGTTCAAGGCGATGTAGCTGCGGCTGCAGTTCAGGCAGGTGGCAGCGCCTCCCAGCGCCCGGCCACGTTCTTGAGGAGCGCATTCACGGCCGACAGGCGGCGGCTCTTCACGTCGATCAGGCTGCGCTGCGACGACAGCACCGTGGTCTGGGCATTCAGCACATTGAGGTAGCCCACGGTGCCCGCGCGGTACTGGTTCTCCACCACATCCAGCGCGCGCTGCGCAGCGGCGGTGGCCTCGCGCTGCAGTTGCTCCTCCTGCGCCAATGCGGCGGCGGCAGTCAGGTTGTCCTCCACCTCCTGCAGCGCCGTGAGCACGGTCTGGCGGTAGGCGGCCGTGACCTGCGCATGGTTGGCGCGGGCGGTCTCTACCGCTGCGCTGCGTGCGCCGCCATCAAAAATCGACGCCGCCAGCGCAGGCCCCAGCGACCAGAACAGGTTGGGCGCGCTGAACAGGTCGGCCAGGGGCGCGCCCCGGTAGCCGCCCGCCGCCGACAGCGTGAGCGCAGGGAAATACGCCGCGCGCGCCACGCCAATCTGCGCGTTGGCGGCGGCCACGCGGCGCTCGGCAGCAGCGATGTCGGGACGGCGCTGCAGCAGGTCTGACGGCAGGGCCTGAGGCACATCCGCCGGTGCGGGCAGCGCGGCCGTGGCCTCCAGCGCAAAGGCCGCAGGCGCCTGGCCCAGCAGGGCCGCCAGCGCATGCTCCAGCTGGCTGCGCGTGGTCTGCGCCTCCAGCAGCTGCACCTGGGTGGTCTTGTACTGCACCTCGGCCTGCGCCACATCGGCGCTGGACGCCACACCCGCTGCCTGGCGGTTGCGCGTCAGCTCCCAACTCTTGTTGTAGGCCTTCAGCGTCTCGGCCAGCAGCGCGGCCTGGGCCTCGGCCGTGCGCAGCGAAAAATAGGTCTGCGCCACGGCCGCCTGCAGCGACAGGCGGGCCGCAGCCAGGTCGTCGGCGCTGGCCTGGGCACTGGCCTGCGCGGCACCCACCCCAGCGGAGATGCGGCCCCACAGGTCCAGCTCCCAGCTGGCAGACAGGCCCAGCGAATGGCTGGTGCTGATGCGCGTAGTGCTGCTGCCGTCGGATAGTTGCGTGCCGCTGCGCGCGCGGCTGCTGCTGGCATTGGCGCCCACAGTGGGCAGTGCGGCAGCGCTGCTGCTGGCCACCGCTGCCTGGGCGGCGCGCAGGCGGGCGGCGCTTTGCGCCAACGTGGGGCTGTTGGCATCAGCCTGCTGCTGCAGGCGGTCCAGCACAGCATCGCCGTACACCGTCCACCAGGTGGGCGGTAGCATGGAGGTCGCCTGGGGCTGTGCGGGCTTCCAGATGCCCTGGGCCTGGGCGGCGGCCTGCTCCTTGTAGGCCGCCGGGATGTCCATGCCGGGGCGCTCGTAGGGTGGCGTCTGTGCGCAACCCACCAGCCACAGGCCGCTGGCCAGCGCCACCGGCCAGGCGGTTCGGCGTGAAAAGGTGGAAGAGGTCATCCGTCGTTTCCTTGCAAGGCCGCCGGGGCGGCGGGCGTGGCGCCCGCCTGCGTGCGGCGGCGGCCCACGGCGCGCAGCACGCGCGTGCGCAGCCGGTCCAGCGCCACATACATGACCGGCGTGGTGTAGAGCGTGAGCAGCTGGCTCACCAGCAGGCCGCCCACGATGGCAATGCCCAGCGGCTGGCGCAGCTCGGCGCCATCGCCCCGGCCCAGGGCCAGCGGCAGCGCGCCAAAGATGGCGGCCACGGTGGTCATAAGGATGGGGCGCAGACGCAGGTTGCAGGCGCGGTAGATGGCCTGCGCGGCCGTCACATGCGCCCCGCCCCGCTGGCGCTGCCGCGTCAGGGCAAAGTCGATCATCAGGATCGCGTTTTTCTTGACGATGCCGATCAGCAGGATCACGCCGATGAGCGCAATGAGCGAGAACTCGGTCTTGAACAGCATCAGCGCCAACAGCGCCCCCACGCCCGCCGACGGCAGGGTGGACAGGATGGTGACCGGGTGCACCAGGCTCTCGTACAGCATGCCCAGCACCAGGTAGATGGTGACCATGGCCGCCAGGATCAGCAGCGGCTGGCCCGCCAGCGCATCCTGAAACGCCCCCGCCGTGCCGCTGAACGAGCCCCGCACCGACACCGGCACGCCCAGCTCGGCCACCGCATTGCGCACGGCATCGGACGCCTGCGACAGCGACACGCCCGGCGCCAGGCTGAAGCTGATGCTGCTGGCAGGCGTGCCCCGGTCATGGTTGACCGACAGCGGCGTGTTGGTAGTGGTAATGCGCGCAAACGCGGTGAGCGGAATCGGCTGGCCCAGGTTGTTCACGAAGAAGAAGCCGCGCAGTGTCTCGGGGCTTTGCAGAAAGCGCGGCTCGGCCTCCATCACCACACGGTACTGGTTGAGCGGGTTGTAGATCACACCCACCTGGCGCTGGCCGAAGGCGTCGTTCAACGTGGCGTCGATCTGCGCCATGGTCAGGCCCAGGCGCGCCACAGCGTCGCGGTCGATGACCAGCGAAGTCTGCAGGCCGTAGTCCTGCACATCGCTGTTCACGTCCTCCAGCTCGGGCAGCTGGCTCAGCACCTGGCGGATGCGTGGCTCCCAGGTGCGCAGGTCGCCAATGTCGTCGGCCTGCAGCGTGTAGTCGAACGATGCGCCGCTGCTCTGCCGCCCGCCGATGCGCACATCGCGCTGCGGCGACATGAACAGGCGCGCGCCGGGCTCGTTCTTGAGCCGCTCGCGCAGCCGTGCGATGACCACCTCCGAACTCTCCTGCCCCGGCCCCCGCTTGAGTGTCATGAACATGGCCGCCGCGTTGCGCTGCCAGCCGCCGGTGAAGCCCGTCACATGCTCCACGGCCGGGTCGGCCTGCACGATGGCCAGGAAACGCTGCAGCCGCTGTTCCATGGCTTGGTAGGACGTGGCCTGGTCGGCCCGGATGAAGCCCGAGATGCGGCCCGTGTCCTGCTCGGGCATGAAGCCCTTGTCGATGGCGGTGTAGAGGTACACGTTGAGCCCCACCACGCAGGCCAGCGCCAGCAGGGCCACCGGCTGGTGGCGCAGGCACCAGGCCAGGCTGCGGCGGTACAGGCGCATGCCCCGCACCTGGGCCCGCCCCAGCCACCGGCCCACGGCACCTCGCCAGCCGCTGCGCCGCACAGGGGTCAGGTGGTGGGGCTTGAGCAGCGCGGCGCACATCATGGGCGTGGTGGTGAGCGATACCACCATCGACACCAGGATGGCCGAGGACATGACGATGGCGAACTCACGGAAGAACCGCCCCACGATGCCACCCATGAACAGAATGGGCACAAACACCGCAATGAGCGAAATGCTCATCGACACCACGGTGAAGCCGATCTCGCGCGCGCCGTCGAGCGAAGCCTGCAGCGCGGTCTTGCCCCGCTCCATGTGGCGCATGATGTTTTCGAGCACCACGATGGCATCGTCCACCACAAAGCCCGTGGCCACCGTGAGCGCCATGAGCGAGAGGTTGTCGAGCGTGTAGCCCGCCAGGTACATCACGCCAAACGTGCCAGCCAGCGACACCGGCACCGCCACGCTGGGGATGAGCGTGGCGCGCCCGTTGCGCAGAAACAGGAACACCACCAGCACCACCAGCGCCACAGCAATGAACAGCGCACGCTCCACCTCCTTGACCGAAGCGCGCAGCGTGGGCGTGCGGTCGGACACCACCTCGATATCGATGGACGCCGGGATGGACGCCTGCAGCGCGGGCAGCAGCGAACGCACTCGCTCCACCGCTTCGAGGATATTGGCGCCGGGCTGTTTGTACACCTGCAGCAGGATGGCGGGCTTGCCATTGGCCACGCCAAAGTTGCGCACGTCCTGCACCGAATCCACCACCTCGGCCACATCCTGCAGCCGTACGGCCTGGCCGTTCTTCCAGCGCAGCACCAGCGGTGCATAGTCGGCCGCCACGCGGGCCTGGTCGTTGGTGGCCACCTGCCAGTAGTGGTCCTCGCGCTCCACCGCACCCAGGGGCCGGTTGGCATTGGTGGTGACGATGGCACTGCGCACCTGCTCCAGCGAAATGCCGTTGGACGCGAGCCGCACCGGGTCCAGCTCCACGCGCACGGCAGGCAACGCGCCGCCGCTCACCGTGGCCTGGCCCACGCCCTCGACCTGCGAGAGCTTTTGCGCCAGCACGGTGGAGGCCGCGTCGTACATCTGACCGCGCGTGAGCAGGTCCGACGTGAGCGCCAGGATCATGATGGGCGAATCCGCCGGGTTGACCTTGCGGTAGGTCGGGTTGCTGGGCATGCCCGTGGGCAGCAGCGTGCGTGCGGCGTTGATGGCGGCCTGCACATCGCGCGCGGCGCTGTCTACATTGCGGTCCAGGTCGAACTGCAGCGTGATGGAGGTGCTGCCCAGGATGGAGCGCGAGGTGATCTCGGTGACACCCGCGATGGCCCCCAGCGACCGCTCCAGCGGCGTGGCGACGGTGGCGGCCATGGTGTCGGGGCTGGCGCCAGGCAGGCTGGCGCTGACCGAGATGGTGGGGTAGTCCACCTGCGGCAGTGGGGCGACGGGCAGCAGGAAGTACGACACCGCACCAGCCAGGGCCAGGCCCAGGGTGAGGAGCATGGTGCCGATGGGGCGGTGGATGAAGGGGGTGGAGAGGCTCATGGGCGGGCCTCTTCTTTTAGGCTTTTTTGGGCGTTTGCGCTCGTTGATATTGCCTTAGCAGCTATGTTTTTGGAAGCATTCAGCATGCTTGTGCATGGGGCGGGAGCCGGGGTGTGCGCCCGGCGGCGCAGTAACTTTCTTTCGTCTCGCCGAAAGAAAGTCACCAAAGAAAGGGCGACCCTGCTGTCTGCGACCCCTTCGCTGCGCTGCGGGGCAACCTGCGGTGCTCGGGCACGGGGTGCACCGCAGAACTCGCTGCGCGCCTGCGGCGCTCCGCTCGGACAACTGCGGTGAGTCAGTTCACGAAGCACGCGCGCTCCGACGCGCGTGCCACCCCGCGCCCTGCGCGCCCCAGGCGCATCCAGAAGGGAACCCGCGAATCGGACATCCACACGGGCCATCGCTGCGCTCGGCCCCGCCTGCGCAGCGCGAGGCGCTTGCGCCCGCGAGAGGGGGCCGAGCGAAGCGATGGCCCGTGCGGCTGTTCGGCTGTTTGGGTTTTCGGCTGTTCGGCTCCCCACCCCCTGCTGGCTGCGCCTGCTGCGGGGCGGTTGCGGGGTGAGCATGGGCGTCGCAGCGCCCATGCCTCGTGATCTGACTCGCCGTGGTTGTCCGAGCGGCGCGCGCAGCGCAAAGCGAGTTCCACGGCGCACCCCGCAACCGCCCCGACGCAGGTTTGCCCCTTCGCACAGCGAAGGGGTCGCAGACTGGGGGTCGCCTTTTCTTTGCTTACTTTCTTTTGGCGAAGCAAAAGAAAGTGAGTCGCCTGCCGGGGCGACAACCCGGCTCCCGCCCTCAACCCGAGCATGCTTTTCAAACCAGCACGCCAAGGCTTCGACAAGCTCAGCCCGAGCGGTGAATGAAAAAGCGCAATCCACGGATGCCATCACGCCCCCTCACCCCGCCGCCCACGCCACCGCTGCGCCCACCCCTCGAACGTGAGGTAAATCACCGGCGTCGTAAACAGCGTGAGCAACTGGCTCAGGATCAACCCCCCCACCATCGTCACCCCCAGCGGGTGCCGCAACTCGCTGCCCACCCCCGTGCCCAGCATCATCGGCAACGCCCCCAGCAAAGCCGCCAGCGTCGTCATCAAAATCGGCCGAAACCGCAACAGACATGCCTGGTAAATCGCATCACGCGCACTCAAGCCCTCGTCCCGCTGCGCCTCCAGCGCAAAGTCGATCATCATGATCGCGTTCTTCTTTACGATGCCGATCAGCAGCACGATGCCGATGATGGCAATGATGTCCAGGTCCAGCCGCGCTGCCATCAACGCCAGCAAGGCCCCCACCCCGGCCGAGGGCAGCGTGGACAAAATCGTGACCGGGTGCACCGTGCTCTCGTACAGCACGCCCAGCACGATGTACATGGTGACCACCGCCGCCAGGATCAGCAGCAGCGTGTTCGACAACGACGCCTGAAACGCCAGCGCCGCGCCCTGAAAGCTCGTCTCCACCGACAGCGGCAACAACCCCTCGGCCTGCACGGCAGCCTTCTCGCGCTCGATGGCAGCCACGGCATTGCCCAGCGACACGCCCGGCGCGGTGTTGAACGAAATCGTCGCAGCCGGCAACTGGCCCACGTGGTTGACCACCAGCGGCATGTTGCGCTCCTCGATGCGCGCCACCGACGACAGCGGCACCGGCGCACCGGTGCTCGACGGCACATAGATGCTCTGCAGTGCCTCGGGCCCCACCTTGAACTGTGGCGCCACCTCCAGCACGACGCGGTACTGGTTGGACTGGGTGAAGATGGTCGAGATCAGCCGCTGGCCAAAGGCGTTGTACAGCGCCGCGTCAATGCCCGCCACCGTCACGCCCAGGCGACTGGCCTGGGCGCGGTCGATCTGCACATAGGCTTGGCGGCCCTGGTCCTGCAGGTCGCTGGCCACATCGGTCAGCTCGGGCAGGGCGCGCAGGCGGCGCAGCAACTCGGTGGTGCTGGTGGTGAGTTGCTGCATGTCGGGCGACGACAGCAGCCACTGGTACTGCGTGCGCGCCACCCGGTCTTCGATGGTCAGGTCCTGCACAGGCTGGATGAACAGACGGATGCCCGGCAGGTTCTGTACGCGCTCGGCCAGGCGCTGCTGCACCACATCGGCCTTGTCGCGCTGCGCGTGCGGCTGCAGGTCGATCAGCAGGCGGCCCGTATTGAGCGTGGTGTTGGCCCCATCCACGCCAATGAACGACGAGATGCTGCGCACGGCGGGGTCTTCGAGCAGCCGCTCGGCCACGGCCTGCTGGCGCGCGGCCATGCCCGCAAACGAGATCGACTGGTCCGCCTCGGTGGTGGCCTGCAGCGTGCCGGTGTCCTGCACCGGGAAGAAGCCCTTGGGGATGAACAGGTAAAGCACCACGGTGAGCGCCAGCGTGGCCAGGAACACCAGCCAGGTCCAGCCTCGCCGGTCCAGCACCCAGGCTAGCATGCGGCCATAGCCCGCAATCGTGCGGTCAAAGAACTGGCCCGTGGCCTGGTACAGGCGGCCGTGGCTGTCTTCGGGGGTGTGGCGCAGCAGCCGCGCGCACAGCATCGGGGTGAGCGTGAGTGACACCACGGCCGAGATCAGGATGGACACGGCCAGCGTGATGGCGAACTCGTGGAACAGCCGCCCCACCACATCGCCCATGAACAGCAGCGGGATCAGCACCGCAATCAGCGAAATGGTGAGCGAGATGATGGTGAAGCCGATCTGCTGCGAGCCCTTGAGCGCGGCCGCGAGCGGCGCCTCGCCCTCTTCCACATAGCGGGCAATGTTCTCGATCATCACGATGGCATCGTCCACCACAAAGCCGGTGGAGATCGTCAGCGCCATCAGCGTGAGGTTGTTGATGGAGAACCCCGCGAGGTACATCACACCGCAGGTGCCGATGAGCGACAGCGGCACGGCCACGCTCGGGATCAGCGTGGCCGAGGGGCTGCGCAGGAAGACAAAGATCACTGCCACCACCAGCACCACGGCCAGGCCCAGCTCTACCTGCATGTCGCGCACCGAGGCGCGCACCGTCACCGTGCGGTCCGTCAGCACCTGCACATCCAGCGACGCGGGCAAGGTGCTTTGCAGCTGCGGCAGCAGGGCCTTGATGCGGTCCACCGTGTCGATCACGTTGGCGCCGGGCTGGCGGCGGATATTGAGGATCACGCCGGGCTTGGCGCCCGTGTCTGCCGTGCCCGCCCAGGCGGCGAGGCGGGTGTTCTCGGCATCGTCCACCGTGTCGGCCACGTCCTTCAGGCGCACCGGGGCGCCGTTCTTGAAGGCGATGATGAGGTCGCGGTACTCGGCCGCCGACTGCAGTTGGTCGTTGGCGTCAATGGTGGACGCACGTGCAGCGCCATCAAAGCCGCCCTTGGCCTGCTTGACGTTGGCGGCGGCGATGGAGGTGCGCACGTCCTCCAGCGTGAGGCCCAGCTGCGCCAGTGCCGTGGGGTTGGCCTGGATGCGCACGGCCGGGCGGCGCCCGCCCGCAATGGCCACCAGGCCCACGCCCTGCACCTGCGAGAGCTTGGGCGCGAGGCGGTTTTCCACCAGGTCGTTCACGCGGATCACGGGCAGCGAGGGCGAGGTGATGGCCAGCGTCAAGATGGGCGCGTCCGCAGGATTGACCTTGCTGTACAGCGGCGGCATGGGAAGGTCGCTGGGCAGCAGGTTGCTGCCCGCATTGATGGCCGCCTGCACCTGCTGCTCGGCCACATCCAGCGCCATATCAAGCGCAAACCGCAGCGTGATGACCGAAGCGCCGCCAGAGCTGGTGGACGACATTTGCGACAGCCCCGGCATCTGGCCAAACTGCCGCTCCAGCGGCGCCGTGACGTTGGAGGTCATCACATCGGGGCTCGCGCCCGGATACAGCGTGGTGACCTGGATGGTGGGGTAGTCCACCTCGGGCAGGGCCGAGGTGGGCAGCAGCCGGTAGGCCATCAGCCCCGCGATCAGGATCGCCACCATGAGCAGCGCGGTGGCGATGGGACGCAGGACAAAAAGGCGCGACAGGTTCATGGCGACGGAGGCGCTGGCAAAACAGGCAGGGGAGAAACCGGGGACGCCGCGCTCAACGTGCCGGGCTGGTCGCGCCGCCCTGGGGCGGTTGCTGTTGCAGCCGCTCGCGGATGTAGGCGCGGCGTTCGTCCTGCGGCAGGGCCATCACGCGGGCACGCTCGTCGGCGGGCATCTGGTCCAGCAGTGCCTTCACCTGCGGAGGAATGCCCCGAGGGGGTTCCGCAGCGCGATCACCAGGCGCTGCGGGGGCTGCAGGCGGTGCAGGCGGCGCCGCGCCTGGAGAGGCTTGCGGTGCGGCGGCACGGGCCGGCGTTTCACTGCGCTGCGGTTGTGGTGCTGCCGAGGCCTGCGGGCCGGACGCAGGGGCAGCAGCGGGAGCACCCACACCCGACGCGGAAGAGACAGCAGCAGAGGCCGCCGACGCTGGAGCCGCTGCGCCGCCCGCACCCATCTGTGCCCGCCGCTCGCGCAAAAAGGCGCGGCGCTCTTCAGGACTCATCTTCTGCAACTTTTCGCGCACCTCGGGCGGCAGCGATGCGATGAAGGCGCGGCGCTGCGCGGCCTGGTCCTGGGCCGCCTGGTCGGCGCGCGTCACGGCCCCCGCGTCGATCACGGCGACCTTGGCGCCTTCGCGCAGGCGGTCGATGCCATCGGTGACCACCTGCTCGCCCTCGCGCAGATCGCCTTCGATGCTCACACGCTCGCCGTCGGTCACGCCCACCCGGATGCGGCGCTGGGTCACGGTACTGTCTTCCTGCACCAGGTACACGTAGTTGTTCTGCACGGCCGTGGTGGGCACGGTGAGCACGGCCTCAAGCAGGTTGACCTGCAGGCGCACATTGACGAACTGGTTGGGATACAGCGCGCCGTCGTCATTGGCAAAGGCGGCCTTGACCTTGATGGTGCCCGTGGCGGTGTCGATGGCGTTGTCCAGCGCGACCACGCGCCCCTTGGCCAGTTGGCGGCGGGCGTCGCGGTCCCACAGCTCCACAGGCAGTTCTTCACCGGCGGCCAGGCGGCGGCGCATTTGCGGCAGGTGCGCCTCGGGCACGGAGAACGCGGCATCCATCGGCCGCACCTGGTTGATGGTGACCAGGCCATTGGCATCGCTCGGCCCCACCACATTGCCCTTGTCGGCCTGGCGCAGGCCCAGCCGCCCGGCGAACGGCGCAGTGACCTGGGTGTAGCTCAGCTGCAGGCGTGCGGCATCCACCTGGGCCTGATCGGATGCCACGGTGCCCTCCAGCTGGCGCACCAGCGCGGCCTGGGTGTCCACCTGCTGGCTGGCGATGGAGTCTCGGGCCAGCAGGTCTTGGTAGCGCTTGAGGTCAAGCTGCGCGTTCTTGAGCAGCGCCTGGTCGCGCTGCAGCGTGCCCTGCGCCTGCGACAGCGCAGCCTGGTAGCTGCGGGGGTCGATCTCGGCCAGCACCTGGCCTGCGCGCACCTCGTCACCTTCCTTGAAGCGCACCGCCACCAGCTCGCCACTCACCTTGGCGCGCACCACGGCGGTGGCACGGGCGCTCATGGTGCCGATGGCGCTCACCACCACGCGCACATCGCCGCGCTGCACGGTGCCTACCGACACGGGCTGTACGTTGCCGCCGCCAAAGCGCCCTGGGCCGCCTGCTGGCTTGCTGCCCGCAGGGCCCGCAGCACCGGAAACAGGGACGGACGCCGCCTGGCGCTGCTTCCACCACCAGCCCCCGCCCCCAACGCCCCCGACAACCAGGACGGCCAACAACACGGCAGGCAACAGGCGCAGCTTGCCGGATTGCGATACAGCGGGCCGCTGCGAACAAGCGAACAAACGGGTCAGTGGCATGGTGGAGCGCAACAATGGATAGGCAAGGAGCAATGGTAGCCAGCGCACCCCCGGCGGCTGCCGACCTGCAGCCCCCCTTTACCGAGGATTTACGCGCGCTTTGGCCGAGGTTTACCGGCGCCGCAGCGGCGCCCGCCTCGGGACGAATTCAGCGGTTGGTGGCCAGCAAAAGGCCACCGGCGCCCATGAAGAAACCGCCCGTGGCCTTGTTCAGCCGCGCCACACCGCGCGAGGTGCGGATGAAGCGGCGGATCTGGCGGCCAAAGCTGGCGTACACGGCGGTCGATACGAATTCGCTGCCCAGATA
Source organism: Acidovorax kalamii (assembly GCF_002245625.1). Lineage (GTDB taxonomy): Bacteria > Pseudomonadota > Gammaproteobacteria > Burkholderiales > Burkholderiaceae_C > Acidovorax > Acidovorax kalamii. Next base: position 218,073 of record NZ_NOIG01000005.1, on the reverse strand, counting down.
AATGGAGCCCAGCACCAGGAATTGGCGCGCAGCGGGCTGCGCCGGGTCGATGAACTGCGGGAAGATCGCCGCAAACAGGATGATGGCCTTGGGATTGGTGATGCCCAGCAGAAACTCCTGGGTGATGAGCGCACGCAGATGAACCTGGGCCGGCTGGCCCGATGCCTGGGCGCCGCCAGGAGCATCCTCCAGCGCCAGACCGCTGAACTCGCGGCTGTGCCAGGCCTTCCAGCCCAGCCAGAACAGGTAGGCGGCGCCCACCCATTTCACGGCCGTGAACGCCGCCTCGGACGCCAGCAGCATCGCCCCCAGCCCTACCGCAGACACCGTCAGAAAGATCGCAAACGCCGCTGCCCGGCCCACCGTGGCGATCATCGCGGGGCCCACGCCCGCACGGATGCCGTTGTTGAGACCACAGAAGTTGTTGGGCCCGGGGGTGAGCGAGATGGCGATGGCAACCGGAACAAATAGCAGCGCATCCATGGTGCGGTCCTTGCAGGGTGAGGCGTGTGAGAGGAAACGAAACGGCCAGCGCTGCAGTCTACGGCAGACCTTGCCTACACAACCGCCCCCAGGGTACATGCCCCCAAGGCGCCCTCTACCACCTCACGACCGCTACAGATCCAGCACCGAGCCCCAGGGCACATCGGGCAGGGCTTCGTAATGCGCCACCACGGTCAGGCGGTCTGGCCGGGCCGCCTGGGACGCCAGGGCCTGCGCCAGGTAGCGGGCGGAAGGTTTATCCAGCCCGCCCACCGGCTCATCGATCAAGGTCAGCGGTGCGTTCGAGGCCAAGGCCCCAGCCATGAGCACCTTGCGCTTGCTGCCGGTAGACAGGGCATAAAAAGGCTTGTCCAGGTGCTCGTGGAGGCTGAACCCGTCGATGTGCTCCACCAGGGCTGCCGCATCCCACAGGGGGTAGCGCGCCGGCAGACTGTCGAGCCAACCCCGGGCCGTGAGCGGGTCCCACTCGCTGGATCGCGGGTCCGCCCAGAAGACCAGTGGTGCCGAGGCCTTGGCGGCCTGGTTCAGGTCCACCCCTTGCAGCACGATATGGCCAGCCTGCGCCGTCAGTTCGCCAGCCAGCACACGCAGCAGCGTGGTTTTGCCGGTGCTTTCATCACCCCGCACCAAAGCCAGACCCGGGGGCCAGGCCAGCGACAGGTTGTCCAGCACCGCACACTCCGGGTACGCAAACCGCAACCCTTTCACCCACAAAAACGCGCTCTCAGCCACCCTGTCTCCTCGATGCGGAAAGCGGCCATTCTAGGAAGCTGCAGCACGCCGGGCCCACCACAAGCCTCCCACCTGGTTCACCACCAGCCCGCAGAGCACTGCGGCTGCGCCCAACCACTGCAGAGGCGCCGGGGTTTCACCCAGAAAGGCATAAGCCGCCCACAGCCCCACCACCGGCACCAGCAGCGAAAACGGTGTGACACGCCCCGCCGCATGGCGTTGCAGCAGTTGCGTCCACAGCGTGTAGGCCAGCAGTGTGGCCAAAAAGGCCAGGTAGGCCACGGCCAGCAACCCTTTGCCATTCAAAGACTGCAGCTGTGCCCACACGGCGGTGGAGCCTTCACTCCACAACGCCAGCGCAAAGAACGGCCCGATGGGCACCACGCTGCTCCACACGATGAAGGGAAACGGCGCATACGCCCCGGCCTGTGCCGCGCGGCGCGCCACCAGGTTGGACACCGCCCACATGAATGCGGCGCCGAGGGTGAGCACAAACCCCGCCAACGTCATCTGGCCCGGCCCCTCGCCATGCGCGAGGCCGATGGTCATCAAGCCGCCGAACGCCAGCAACAAGCCGCCCCACTGCCAGGGCTTGGCGCGCTCCCCCAGCAACGGCGCGGCCAGCAGCAAGGTGAAGAACGCCTGGGTCTGCATCACCACCGACGCCATGCCCGCCGTCATGCCCAGCTGCAGCCCCAGAAACAGAAAACCAAACTGCCCCAAGCCCTGCGCCAACCCGTAGCCCACCACAAAACGCCAGGGCAGCGAAGGGCGCGGCACGAACAGCAGGAATGGCAGCGACGCCGCCGTAAAGCGCAGCGCGCCCAGCAGCATCGGGCTGAGCCCCTGCAAGCCGAGCTTCATCACCACAAAGTTCAGCCCCCAGATGACCACCACCGCCAAGGCGCGCAACAGGTCGCCACGGCTCAAGGCCGCTGGCGCACTCATGCGGCAGCCACCGATGCGCCCGCCGCCACCGGGCGGCCCTGCCGCGCCCGTGCAGTGACGAAAGCCTCAAACGCCTGGGCACTGGTCTTGCCGGGCACATAGCCCAGCACCTCCTTGAGTGCGGTATTCAGCAGCACCGGCCGGTAGCGCAGAAAGTCGAGCTGCTCAGGGCCATAGCGGCTCACACCGAGCGCAGAGCCCACCGCCAGCGCGGTGCGCAGCAGCCCGGCGGGCAGCTCCAGCACGGGCTTGCCCAGGCGCCGGGCGATCTCACGCAAAGGCAAGGCACCATCACCCGCCAGGTTGAAACAGCCCGCCAGCTGCGTGCGCAAGGCATGCAGGATGGCACCGGTCACGTCTTCGTCCCAGATGAAGACAAACGGGCTCTCGCTGCCCCGGATGGCAAGCAGGCGCGGCTTTTCAAACAAGGCGGTGATCTGGTTGTCCACCCGCTCACCCAGGATGGTGCCAATGCGCAGCACCGTCTGCGCCAGCGCCGGGTGCTGCGTGCGGTATTGCGCCAGCATCTCCTCCACCAGCCGCTTGTGGTGTGAATAGGCAAACACCTCGTTGCCCCGCAGCGCATCCGTCTCGCGCAGCCATTCGGGGTTGTCGGCGTGGTAGCCGTAGGCCGCACCGCTGGAGCTGACGACCAGCTGCTTCACGCCAGTGGCCACACAGGCATCCAGCACGTTCTGGCTGCCCAGCACGTCCACCGAATATTCGAACTCGCGGCTGGAGCCCTTGCCGGGCGTGACGATGGACGCCAGGTGCACTACGCTGTCGATGGCGTGGGCCACCAGCGTCTGCGCCAATGCGGGGTCGCGCACGTCCTGCACCAGATAGGACACGCCGGACAGGCGGCGCTCAGCAGGCACCTCGCGCACATCGGCCGCCACGATCACGCCCGCCTGTTCGCGTGCCAGCGCTGCCACCACGCTACGGCCCAGAAAGCCGTCGGCGCCGGTGACGAGGATGCGGCGGTTTGCCCATGCCGCGCCGCTCATGCGCGCTGCTCCCTGGCGCCATCGGCGGGCGGCACGGCAGCGGGCCTGCGGCCCCACCAGCCCGCCAGCGCCAGGCCAGCGATGATGTCCCAGAAACCCCAGACACCCGCCACCACCGCCATGCCCCCCAGCCCGCCAAAGAAGCTGAAAATCAGCACCAGGCCCAACCCGGCGTTTCGGATGCCGACCTCGATGCTCACTGCGCGCCGGTCGTAGTCCGGCAGGCCGCTCAGGCGCGCGCAGGCATAGCCGGTGCCAAAGGCCAAGGCATCGTGCAGCGCCACAGCCAGCAACACCAGGCCCACGTAGTCCAGAAAGTAGCGCCAGTTGCCCGCCACGGCACCGATGATGAAACCGATCAGGCAGACAAAACTGAGGATGCGCACGGGCTTGTTCACGCGCTGTGTGAGGCGCGGCAACTTTTCGGCACAGAGAATACCCAGCACAAACGGAATGCCGATGATGGCCACAATGTGGCCCGCCATCTCCAGCGGGTCGAGCGCAATGCTGCGCAACAGCGGCGCCGCCGTGGGGTGCATGCCCCCCCAGAAGGCGAAGTTGAGCGGCATGAGCACGATGGCCAGCGCGTTGGAGATGGCCGTCATCGACACCGACAGCGCCACATTGCCTCCGGCACGGTGTGTGAGGATGTTGCTCACATTGCCCGGCGGGCAGCAGGCCACCAGGATCATGCCCAGCGCAATGCTGGGCCCAGGCTGAAGCAGCAGCGTGAGCACAAAGGTCACTGCAGGCAGCACGATGAACTGCGCGGCAATGCCCACCGCCATGGCGCCCGGCATGCGCAGCACGCGCTTGAAGTCGGCAACGCGCGTGTCCAGTGCGATGCCGAACATGAGAAAACCCAGCACCACGTTGAGCACCACCAGCGATGCGGGGTTGAAGTTCAGGCGTATTTCGTCCACGGGCAGCATGGCGGTCCTTTCAGGCGAGGGCAGCGGCCGCTGCGCGCACCGCGTTGCGGTAGGTGTCCTTGTGCACGTAGTACGCCATGCGTTCGAGCTTGAGGTACTTGAAGCCACCCGACAGATCGGGTGGTGGCCCGGCCTTGGCCTGTCGCAGGGCCTCGGCGCGCTGCGACCCCTCGGCCTGCGCCTTGAAGAAGCGCGCCACCAGTTCGGCCTGCTCGTAGCGCCCCTGCCAGCCGATGCCACTCGCCTCGATCATGCCCATCACCGCCAGGTTGTCGAAACGGGGCGACAGGATGTTGAGGTACAGCTGCGGCGCCATGCCCTGCCAGTTGAGCAGGCTGTGGTCGATGAAGGGGTAGTGCAGCTTGTAGCCCGTGGCGCAGAGCACCAGATCGTAGTCCTGTGCGCGGCCGTCCTTGAAGAACACGGTGCGGCCCTCAAAACGTGCGATGTCAGGCTTCACATGAATGTCGCCATGGCCCAGGTGGTGCAACACCAGCGAATTGACCACCGGGTGCGACTCGTACATCTTGTAGTCGGGCTTGGGCAAACCAAACCGCACAGGATCGCCGGTGAACCACTGCAGCACCACGCTGTCGATCTTCTGCTTGAGCCAGGGCGGCATCTTGAACTTGCTCCCCAGCGTGTCAGCGGGCTGGCCGAACACGTATTTGGGGACGAAGTAGTAGCCGCGCCGCACCGAAAGATCCACGCTGCGCGCGTAATGCACCGCATCCACGGCTATGTCGCAGCCCGAGTTGCCCGCGCCCACCACCAACACGCGTTTGCCTTTGAACAACTCCGCACTTTTGTAGGCGCTGGTGTGCAGCAGTTCGCCATCAAACTGGCCTTCAAAGCGCGGCATGTTGGGCTCGGCCAGCGTGCCATTGGCAATCACCACGCCCTTGAACTCTGCGGTCTGCGCGGGTCCGCCGTGCTTGCTCCAGGTGATGCGCCACAGCGGTGCGGGGCTCTCACCCACAGGCTCGACCTTGAGCACCCGTGTGCCAAACCAGAAGTGCGGGCGCAGGCCAAAGTGCTCGGCAAAGTCCATGAAGTACTGCCGCATCTCGCGGTGACTGGGGTAGTCGGCCACCTCGGCGCGCATGGGGAACTCGGTGAACTCCGTGGTGTGTTTGCTGGAGATGAGGTGTGCCGATTCGTAGACTGTGCTGCGCGGGTTCTCGATGTTCCACAAACCGCCCACGTCGATGTGCGCCTCAAAGCCCTGGAAGGGCACGCCCAGCTTTTGCAGGTTGCGCGCAGCCGCCAGGCCACTGGGGCCTGCGCCTATCAGAGCGATCTGGGTGCGGGTATCTGCCACAGTGGGTGTTGTCTCCGTTGTCATGCGTTTTTGCTTTCGTTGTGTATCGGTGTCTCTGCAGGCAACGGCAGGCCCGGAATGGCCGTGGCCCCCGCCTCGCCCACGCGCGGCTTGCGCGGCTGGCCCAGCAGCAGTCGGTCGTGCAGGGCGTCGGGCAACAGGTTCAGCAAGCGGGCCAACCAGCCGATGCGCGCGGGCAGCACGATGTGGGTACGCCCTTGCGCGACGCCCGCCAGCAGAGCCCGGGCAGCGGCTTCGGGCTCCATCAGGCCCGGCATGGCAAAACGGTTGCCCGCCGTGAGCGCGGTACGCAAATAGCCGGGGCTGACCGTGCTGACCACAATGGATTCGCCGCGCAACTCAGCCCGCAGGCTCTCCAGGTAGCGGATGAGCCCGCCCTTGCTGGCGCAGTAGGCGCCGTTGCCCGGCATGCCACGCCAGCCCGCAATGCTGGCCACGCCCACCAGGGCACCGCGCCGCTGCGCGCGCATGGCTTTCACAAACGGCTGGAAGGTGGTGGCGGCGCCCAGCAGGTTGATCTCCAGCATACGGCGCAGCACCGCGAGGTCGTCGGCTTCGGCAGTGTCAAAGCCGCCCGCCACGCCCGCGTTGGCAATGACGAGGTCGGGCACCGCGCCCGAGCGCGCCATCCAATCGGCCGCCATGGCCTGCATCGCGATGCTGTCGGACACATCGGGCGTGTACACCGCGCAGCGCCCAGGCGCCATCGCAGCCAGTGCCTGCAACGTGGGCAAGTGAAGCCCCACCAGCGCCACGGCGGCGCCCTGGCCGATCAGCTCCCGCGCCAGGGCCTGCCCCAGGCCACCACAAGCGCCTGTGAGTACCGCGTTCTGAAAAGTCGCCGCCATGAGCACCCCGTGAAATGTTGATTTGCAGCTTAGCCACAATGCTCAATAATCCCGAAATGTTTTATGGATTCGTCTCGAATTCCGGGATTTATGACCAACTCATCCCCCAGCCTGCGCCTGTTTGAACTGCTGGAAATCATGTGCGCCCACGGCCGCCCGTTCAGCCTTGCAGATGCCATCGAGGCATCGGGATGGCCCAAACCCAGCGTGCACCGCATGCTGGGCCAGCTCGAAAGCGGTGGCCTGCTGGCACGTGAGCCCGATGGGCGCCGCTACACCCCCGCGCCCCGCCTGCTGCGCCTGGCCGAAAGCACGCTCAGCGCGGGGACCCAGCATGGCGTGCGCCATGCGGTGCTGCGCCAGCTGGTGGCCGATATTGGCGAGAGCTGCAACCTCACGGCGCTCAGCGGCGCCGAGGTGATCTACCTGGACCGCGTGGAGTCGGCCTTTCCGCTGCGCATGGAGCTGCGGCCCGGCACGCGCGTGCCGATCCACTGCTCGGCCAGCGGCAAGCTGTTTCTGGCCCACCTGTCGGCCGCGCGCCGGGCGGCGATCCTGGACGGACTGCCGCTGACCCGCCACACGGCCACGACTTTGACCGACCGCGCCGCCCTGGAGGCCGAGCTGGAGCAGATCCTGCGGCAGGGTTACGCCACAGACGCCGAAGAGTTTGTGGACGGTCTCGTTTGTGTGGCCGTGCCTGTGCTGGGCAGCGGGCGGCGGCAGGTACGCTGCGCCGTGGCACTGCAAGCACCAGCAGCACGCATGCCGCTGGCGCAGGCGCTACAGCAGGTGACCCGCCTGGGCGAAGCCGCCCAGGCGCTGGGCCGTACCTGGACATGACATCTCTTTAACGGACACCATGAACCTGAACTACCTGGATTTTGACTACAGCGAAGACGCGGACGGCGTAGGTACGTTTGACGCCATGGCGAGCGTGCAGCCCGCGCAGATCCCCACATTGCACGCCGAAATCGTTGCAGTGCTGGCCTGGGCGCACCAGCATTGGCCCGATGCCTGTGGCCCCTCAGAAGACGGCGGCGAATGGCACTACGACCTGCATGGCACGCAGGAGGTCAGCACACCGCTGGCGCTGAGGTTTGACGACTCCGCCGGGCAACTTCACGCGACGGCAGGCAGCCCTGCCCCACCCCGGACCACGATCACCCTCACAGTCAGCGGGAGCCCCGCCTTTTGCGATGCACTGCGCGCGGCTTTCGCGATCGACTAGGCCCTCGATGCGGGGTTAACCCCAATTACCAGCAAAAGCCCCACGTTGCTAACAGGTTAGTGCAACGGCACGTGGCAATCTCTCGGGCACCGCTACAGTTGCGACTCCCCAGTTCAACTCAAGACCGGAGAGTTTCATGCTGTCACGCCGCCACTTCCTGGGCGCAAGCCTGGCCACCACCGCTTACGCAGCGGGCTCCTTTGTTCCCGTATGGGCACAGAACGCGCCCAACTTCGGAACCCCCACCTTGCCCAGCCCCGGCTTTCGCCGCATGAAGGTGGGCGATGTGGAGGTGATTGCGCTGAACGATGGCATCACGCGCCGCCCGCTGGGAGAGGAGTTTGTAAAGAACGCGCCGCTGGCCGAGGTGCGTGCGCTGCTGGCATCCCAAGGGTTGCCCACCGACTACATCGACGTGCCCTACACGCCCTTTCTGGTGGTGGCGGGCGCACGCAAGATCCTCATCGACACGGGCCTGGGGGAGTTTGGCGGCGCCACCACGGGCAAGCTGCTCGACAGCCTGCGCGCGGCGGGCCTGCAGGCAGCCGACATCGACACGGTGCTGATCAGCCACTACCACGGCGACCACATCAACGGCATCCGCAACAAGGCCGGTGAGTGGGTGTTCCCCAAGGCCAAGGTGATGGTGCCCGCCGCTGAACACGCGTTCTGGATGGGCGACGCCCGCATGGCCGCTGCGCCTGCGGGCATGAAGGGCGCATTCGAGAACGTGCGGCGCACCTTTGCCACCATGCCCGCCGACACCCTGGTGCAGTTTGCGGCCGATGCGGAACTGGCGCCAGGCATCAAGTCCGTGGCGGCCTACGGCCATACGCCGGGGCACACGCTGTTCGAGCTGACCTCATCGGGCCAGAAGTTCTTCTACGTCGCGGACCTGACCAATGTGCCCGCGCTGTTTGCACGCAACCCCGACTGGGCCGTGACGTTTGACATGGATGCCGAGGCTGCGCGCAAGGTGCGGCGCGATGTGTTCCAGCGCATCACCGCCAGCAACGCCATGCTGGGCGGCTTCCACTTCCCGTTCCCGGCCTTTGGCCGCATGGCAGCCTCGGGCAGCGGCTATGCCTTCCAGCCTGCTGCCTGAACCCCGCGTTGCGCGCCGTGCGGTGCTGGGTGCCGGGCTGGCCCTGGCCAGCCTGCGCAGTTGGGCAGCACAAGACCCGGATGCCGAAGCCTTGTTGCGCAAAGGCGGGGTGGTGGCCGCGTTCCGCCATTCGCTGGCCCCCGGCACGTTCGACCCGCCCGGATTCCGCCTGGGTGACTGCAGCACCCAGCGCAACCTGAACGACGAAGGCCGCGCCCAGGCGCGCAGCGTGGGGGCGTGGTTTCGGCAGCGCCAACTGCAACCAGGCAAGGTTTTGTCGAGCCCCTGGTGCCGCTGCGTGGACAGCGCCACCCTTGCCTTTGGCCCACCCCAGGTCTGGGCGGCGCTCGGGTCCCCCCGGGGCAGCCCGGAGACCACCAGCGCGGCCTACCTGCGTGAACTGCGGGCGGCGCTGGTTGCGGCGTCGTCCCGGCCTGGTCGATTCGAGGCGTGGTTCACCCACATGTTTGTGCTGTCCGACCTGGCAAACACCAATACCAGCTCGGGTGAAGCGCTGATCCTGCGGGCGGACACCAAAGGTAAAACCGAGGTGCTGGCACGTCTTGCGGTTCCTGGCTGACGAAGGGGCTGGCTCGCGCACCGGGTGCTGTTGGGGGCCGCAGTTTGTGACGCTATGAGAGTCTGTAAAACAGCTGCCAAACACCTTTCAGCGCCCGGCCACCCGGCTGTGGCCTAAAATCGCTCTCTTTTCCACCAACTTTGAGACCTACCATGGGCAACAAGATCGTCACCGAAGCAGACCGCAAGCGCACCCCCCGCCCAACGCCCCTGCCCGGCTACACCCTGGCCACCCCCGGCCGTGGCCAGCGCGTGAGCCTGGAGCGCGGTGTGGCAACCCGCAGCAAGAAGAACCCTGGCAAGCGCTCCAAGAAGGGCGGCTGATCGCCAGATCGTCATAGGCCGGTGGCACAAACCGGCACCTTGCAAAAGAGCCCTCGCAAGAGGGCTTTTTGTTTTGAGTGCACGCTTTGCCAACCAGGCCCTACACAGGCATCGACCCAATGTCCTGGCGCGCCATCTCCAGCAGCCACTGGCGAAACACGGGCAGGCTGGCCGCCGTGTGGCGGCCGGGCAGGCGGCACAAAAAGTAGCCACGCTGCAGGCTGATCGGCAGGTCAAACGGCGTGACAAGGCGGCCCGCCTCCAGCTCCGCACGCACCAGGCAGCGCTGCACCAACGCCACGCCCATGTCGGCCAGGGCCGCCTGGATCAGGATGGAAACCTGATCGAACACCGTCGATAGCTCGGGCTCCATCCCTTCGACCCCAGCGGCACGTAACCACTGAGCCCAGTTACCAGGGGATGTGGAATGGGCCAGCAAGGGTTCGGCAACCAGATCTGCGGGGCGCCGCCAGCGTTGCCTGGCTGCACGTGCTGGGTGGCACACGGGCACCACTTCGCGGCCGATGAGGTAGTCGCACTCCCAGGTGGGCCATTGCGACGGCCCCAAGCCGGTCAGGATGGCGGCATGCGGTGTGGGCCCCGAAAAATCCTCGTCCTTGCGGTAGGGGACGAAACGCACACGCACCTCGGGGTGCCGGGCCTGGAAATCCGGCAGGCGCGGCACCAACCACACACTGGCCAATGTGGGCACCACCGAAAGAACCAGCTCCATGGTCTGCGAGGGGCCCACGCGCAGCGCCTCGCTTGCCGCTTCAATCACAGCCAAAGGTTCCCGCACGGCCTCCAGCAATTGTTCGCCAGACTGGGTAAGCACCATCTGGTGCGCACTGCGCCGCAGCAGCACCTTGCCGTAGTGGCTCTCCAGCCGCGCCACCGCCCGGCTGATGGCGCCCTGCGTCACACACAGTTCCTCAGCCGCCCGCGAAAAGCTGCCCGTGCGTACCACCGTGACAAAGGCATGCAGCTCAGACATGGATGCGGAATGAAGACGCATAGGGCACAGAAGCGTGAAAAGAAGCGGACGCCAAAGGCAATGGCGCGATGACGGCTGTATGACTAATGGTAATGCAGCAATGCGAGACTGTCGTTTGCGGGCACGCGCCGTTCACAGGAGACTTGCCGGCACCTTTTTGGCCACCGAGACAACCCACCACCATGGCAACCTTCCACTCCTCCTTTTCACCCGCCCGCAGGGCCGCGCTGCTGGTGCTGGCCTTTGCACCATGGAGCGGCATGGCCCACGCGCAGGCAAGCTACCCAGACCGGCCCATCAAGCTGATCGTGCCCTTTGCGCCCAGCGGCTCCACCGACTTGGCGGCCCGGCTGATTGCCGAATTTGCGAGCCGCGAGCTGGGTCAGCCCATCGTGGTGGAGAACAAGGCGGGGGCTGGCGGCTCGCTGGGCATGGAGCTGGTGGCCAAATCGCGTGCCGACGGCTACACCCTGGGCATGGCCACCATGAGCACGCATGGCTCCAATGCGGCCGCCTATGGCAGCCGCATGAAGTACGACGCGGTGCGGGACTTTGCCCCCATCTCCAACGTGGCCACCGTCCCCAGCGTGTTTGCGGTGCACGCGAACTTCCCCGCCAAGACCATGCAGGAGTTCATCGCACTGGCCCGTGCCAACCCCAACAAGTACACCTTCGGCTCTCCGGGCACAGGCTCGCTAGGGCATGCAAACGTTGAGCATTTCTCCAGCCTGGCCAAGATCCAGCTGCTGCATGTCCCCTACAAGGGCGCGGGCATGGCACTCAATGACGCCGTCGCCGGGCAGGTCGATGGCATCACCGACAACCTGCCTTCTGCATTGCCCCACATCAAGTCAGGCCGCCTGCGCGCCCTGGCGGTGCTGTCGGACAGCCGCTCGGCCCTGCTGCCCGACGTACCGACCTACGGCGAGCTGGGTTTCAAGGAAATGGGCTCAGGGGGCTGGTTCGGCGTCGTCGCCCCAGCGGGCACGCCAGCCCCGGTGGTCAACCGGCTCAACCAGGCGATCCACGCGGCTATGAAACAACCCGACTTCATCAAGAAGATGGACGACGCAGGCGCCACGCTGATTCCTGGCACGCCGGCGCAGTTCGGGGTGCAGATCCAGCAGGCGCTGGAGCGCTATGCGCGCGTGGCAAAGGTCGCCAAGCTGTCTGCAGAATGAGCGCGCCGCACCTGCACAGCGGGGAACCCGCATTCACCCTGCGCGCCCCGGTGGCACCTGCCATTCCGCTGGTCTGCGACTCCCCGCACAGTGGCACCACCTATCCGGAAGATTTCGGCCACGCAGTCCCCCGCGCACTTCTGCGCGCAGCGGAAGACACGCATGTGGAGGCCCTGTGGCATGCCGCCCCGGACGTGGGCGCCACTTTGCTGGCAGCGCATTTCCCGCGCAGCTACATCGATGCCAACCGCACGCTCGATGACCTGGACCCGGCATTGCTCGACACACCTTGGCCCACGCCGCTGGCCCCCAGCGAAAAGACCCGCCTGGGCTATGGCCTTATCTGGCGCAACGTGAACGCCACCACCCCCATCTATGCCCGCAAGCTCCCGGTGGCCGAGGTACAGCGGCGCATCAGGCGCTGCTACCAGCCCTACCACGAGGCACTCGCCACTGCCATCGAGCACACCCATGCAAAATTCGGCGCCGTCTGGCACCTGAACCTGCACTCCATGCCCAACAACGCCTACGAACGGCTGCAGATCCAGAGCGAGCACCCTCTGGCCGACTTCGTGCTGGGCGACCGCGACGGCACCACCTGTGAGCCAGCTTTCGTGGACCTGGTTGAGCAGGAACTCAAAGCCAGGGGGTACACGGTGGCGCGCAACAACCCTTACAAGGGCGTGCAGCTCATCGCACAGATCGGCCAACCCGGGCACCAGCGGCACAGCTTGCAGGTGGAAATCCGGCGGCCGATCTACATGGACGAAGCCAGCCGCGAACGCAGCGCCCAGTTCGATGCCGTGCAGCGGGATCTCAGCGGTGTACTGGAGGCCATTGCACGCTACCTCCGGGAGCATTCAGCAGTGCGACGATCAGGCTCAACGGCTCAACCAGAGTTTCCGCAGGCAGCACCAGTGGCGCCGCACGCGATCGCGCCATAGGGGTAGCTACTACAAGCGGTCTCTCTGCAAAAACTCCTGTTGGCAGGCTGGTTGCCGCAGTTTGGCGAGGTCCGACTACTCCAGCCCCAAGGGTGCAGGCATGGTTTCCGCTTGCCCCCTTGCGGGCAGGACGATGTGAAAGGCCGCTCCGCTGGCGGGCACATTGCGGGCATAGATCTGACCTCCCATAGCCTCCACAATCTTGCGGCAGATAGCCAGCCCCAGGCCTGTCCCCCCTGAACCGTCCTTGGTTTTGCTCGACTGCACAAACGCCTCAAATATGGTTTCGAGTTCGGACTCCGGAATGCCTGGCCCCTCGTCCTGCACCGCCAGGTGCACCTGGCCTTGCGGGTCCATGAAGCCCTGCAGCGTGATGGTGCTGCCCGGTGGCGAAAATTTGATGGCATTGGCCACCACATTGCGGATCACTTGCTGAAAGCGCAGCGGGTCGGCCTTGGCCACCAAGGGCGTCTCGGACATGTCCATATCCATCATCAGATGGCTGCGTTCCAGAAGTGGCTCCAACTCACGGATGACCGGGCGCACCACGCCACGCAGGTCGATGCGCTCCAGGTGGAAGGTCCCCACCGTGCTCTCCAGCTTCGAAACCTCCAACAGGTCGTTGACCAGCGTCAGCATGCGCTTGCCCGCAAGATGAATGTCTTCAAACATTCCCGCTAGCTTGGGCTGCGCACGCCCGCGCAACATGCCCAGCTCGGCGAAACCCAGGATGGACTGCAGTGGGGTACGCAGTTCATGGCTCATGTTGGCCACAAACTCCGACTTGGCCCGCGACGCCTCTTCGGCCGCATCACGTGCCTCCTGGGTCGCACGCTCGGCCTCGCGGAACTCACTCACGTCCATCAGGATGCTGAGCACACCCGTCACCCGGCCATGCTCGTCTTCAATCGCCGCCTTGGCGATCCGCGTGTCACGCCGCGATCCGTCCCCGTGGCGAACCTTGGTGTCCAACAAGGCCCGCCCACCCCAGCGCAACAACTGGACGTTGGAGGACTGGTGCACCTTGGCCTCATCGGGTGGAAGGACGGATACGAATTCCCGACCCAGCACGGTTGCGCGCTGCCGCCCTTTGTATTGCTCCCAGGCCTTGTTGACCAACATGAATCGCCCCTGCTCATCGGTGACCGAGATCGGAAGCGGGTTGGTCTCCAGCAGCAAATCCTGGAACGCCAACTGAGAATGCAACTGTTGCTGCGCAACCCAACGCTCCGTCACATCCACTGCGCTGCCAGCAAAGCCTGTCACACGCCCTTCGGAAAGCAACGGAACCACCGCGAGCTGCAACATCATCTCCTTGCCCTCGCCTACGTTCAGCACGACCTGGCATGTACGCACCCCATCGGCAGAAGTGGGATTCAGCACCCTGGCAAGCTCCGCTCGGCTCAATGGGGCCACAACGTCACGCAGATTCTGCCCCTTGGCCCGCGTTGCTGCATCTCCTGTAAAAGCCGTCCAATGGGCATTGACATAGGTGATGACACCATCGGCATCGGTGCGAAAGATCAACTCCTGCACACTGCGCATCAGGACTGACAGTTCTCGCTCATTGCGGGCTACCCGGGCATGCGCTGCATCCACTGCACGGCGCGCGAACTCGCGGGTTCTCACACTTCGCCACACCACAAAGGTCAACCCGACTACCAGCAAAACCAGCGCAATGCCAATGCCCAGCAGGGCACGTGCCTCCCGCAACCAGCGCTGTACAGCACTGCGCGAGGACTCTTCAACCATCACCAACAGTGGCTTGGTACCCGAAACGCGAAAGCCGACGATCTGGTTCTCGCCCAACACGCCCGCACCAATATAGGCTGCGTGCTCTTGACCGGGCAGGTAATGCGTGAACACGGGAACACGCTGGTTGACCCAGGTCCCGACGTATCCGGCTGCGGGCCCGGACGTTGCGAGAACCTGCCCCCCGTAAGAGGTCACCACCGAATCAAAGCTGTCTGTCTCCAGCGTCAGATGCTGAAAATTTGAGAGCGAATCCGGGTTGACCAAAGCGATCAATGTCAACTCGTGCCCGGCTTCGTTCTTGTAGCTGTACAGCATCGGCACGAACGCCACACCAGCCGGTGCCGGTGCAGCAGCTCCATGAAGACGGATTGCCTGCAAGCCACGCCCAGGGGTTAGTGTTCCCAGAACGCTACGACCGAGGGTGGGCTTGCCTCCAAGCCGGGACATGTCCACGAACGTTTCTGCATCCCCCTTTTGCGTACTGGCCACAATGCGGCCGCCGGTATCCACCACCGCCAGGCTGCGCAGAAACGACAAGCCCGTCAAAGCCTGGGTCAGAGCTTCTTCCATCCGCCGGGGGTCTGCCGCCACCGAACCCAGCGCGGGTGCGATGGCCAGCGCCTCCAGCGCCAACTCAGCGGTCTCGAAGGTTCGGGTGGCCTGGTCCTCCAGGATGCGGGCCAGCATCGTGGCATGCGACAGGTCATTGGCCCGGGCTCCTCGAAAGTCATTCACAGCCAACGCCCCCACGGCAAGCAGACTCGCCAGCGCAGCGAGCGCCCCCACCACCAGGACCATGGTACTTGCGTGCGAGATCCACGAAACAGACCTCAGGGACAACTTCTCCAGATGGCGCATGAGGCCCATCAGCGCACCACGATGGATTTGAGGCCATGGTGGCCCGCTGCGCGTAGCAGCCGACCGTCTGCCTTTATGCGAGAGACAAAGGCATCCACAGCAGCGAGCCAGGCGGCATCCCCTTGCTTCACCGCGTAAGCGTAAGGGAGCACGGAGAAGGGCTCCGAAGGTTCGATCAGCCGGGCCCAGTCCGCGTTGTCCAGCAAGCGTCTGCTGTAAGGGTAGTCGGTCATGAACACATCCACGCGTCCTGCAACCAGTTCACGCTCTCGGGTTGCGGGGGGGCTGATCTTCACCAAGGTTGCACTCTTAAGGCGCTGCGCCATGATGGGCTCCATGAACGTACCAGCCTGAACGGCCACCATCACCCCCGGCTTGTCGATATCGGCCCATTGTTTGACCACCACGTTGCTTTTGGTGGTGACAGCATAGATGTCGCTTTGCATGTAGGGCTGCGTGAAAGCGAGTTTTTCCATGCGCTGCGGCAGCATGCCAACGGCAAACATCGCAACATCGCAGCGGTCTTGACGCAAGTCTTCGATCAGCGTTGCGAATGAGGACTCTACGTACTCAACTTTGACCTTGAGGTCGCGCCCCAGCTCTGCCGACAGCTCAATGTCGATACCCGCCAGCTCCTGGGTGCGTGGGTGGCGATAGGTCACCCCATAGTAGTCTGGCCAGATGCAGACCTTCGCCAGGGCCTGGCCCTGCACACGATCCAGCACCGGGCCCGCAGCGGCACTTGTGGCGACCAAGGCCGTGCACAGGCCTGCGGCCACGCTCCATCGATTCAGACAAGACATCAGCATACGGACTCCTTGAAATTCGGCTTTTTCCAGCACATGTTTTCGCCCTAGGGCGAGTCAATCAGCGAATCGAACGAAGGGCACTCCTGCGTGATCCTGCAGCGCAGGGCATTGATGGCCTCGGCATGCGCCAGGAAGGCATCCACCACCACCGGGTCGAAGGCACGGCCCCGCTCTGCCTTCAGCATCTCCAGCGCCTCCTCCACGCTGAAGGCGGGGCGGTAGACACGGTCCATGGTGAGCGCATCAAAAAAATCAACCACGGCAGTGATGCGACCCGACAGCGGAATGGCCTCCCCGGCGAGCCCCGCCGGATACCCTGCACCGTCATAGCGTTCATGGTGGGTCAAGGCCACCTCTGCAGCCATGCGAAACACCGGAATGCGGGAGCGGCCCAGAATCTCTGCGCCCATAGCAGCATGGCCATTCATGATCTCCCGCTCCTCGGGGGTCAGCTTGCCGGGTTTCTTGAGCACGCTGTCGGGCGTGCCGATCTTGCCGACATCGTGCATAGGCGCTGCCTTGCGCAGCATCCGGGCAAAGCCCACTGTTTGCCCCAAGGCCAAAGCCAGAGCTTCTGCCAGGTAGCCGATGCGCACGATGTGTATCCCCGTGTCATCGTCCTTGAGATCGGCGGCCGCTGACAGGTGCAGCAAGGCCTCATGGTGGGCCCGGGTGACTTCGCGCAGGGCCTCGTTGCGCTCGCGGTACATGCGGCCGAAGTCGTCCACAAAACGCTCCATCTGCGCTGCGGCGGCTTCATCGAAACAGCGCGCCCCCTCTTGGGCCTGAGGCGCAGGGTACGAAAGGGCTCCCATGATCACAACGCCGCCTCCATGCGGTAGATCGTCTCCAGGACCTGCAAGGTGCTGAAAGGCTTCATCAGGTAGTCATCCGCACCGGCAACGAACCCCGCCGCCCTGTCATCGGACTGCACCCGCGCCGTAAGCATGACAACCTTGGTGTGCCGCATCCCCGGATCGGATTTGATGCGACGGCACACATCCAGGCCGTTCAAGGTGCCCGGCATCATCACATCCAGCAGCACGATGTCTGGCTGCAGCTCGCGGGCCAGCGCCCAGCCTGCGTCCCCGGTGGCGGCTTCATGGATCTCGAAGTCATCGAACTCCAGCGTCATCTTCAGCAGTTTGCGGATATCCATGTGGTCTTCAACGATCAAGATCTTCTTCACGGCAAGCCCCTTTCCAGGACATGAATCAATTAGGAGCAGAAAACCACCAAGCCAGGTGATTTTTTTGCGATTGATTGAATCATATCAATCATTTTTATCAAATACAAGATCTCCAACATAAAAAATCGTCCAAAATGCGCGATCTATGCAATCTGACAAATTCCCATCGGAGCGCCAGGCACCGGACCACTACACCACGCTCGAAGTGGCCAAGATCCTTGGCATGGCCGTGCGCTCGGTCCAGCTCATGGTGGACCGCAACGAGCTGGAAGCCTGGAAAACCCCCGGAGGGCACCGGCGAATATCTCGAACCTCTGTAGAACGCTGGGCCAGCGCCCATGGCTTGGCAGGCGCTGGCAGCGCGCCAATCTCGCCTGCGCCACCTCCGGCTCCCGCTACCCGCTCCTCCACGCCTGCCGCACAGTCAGCGACACCGGCATCGGTGCATGCGCCGCAGATCCTGCTGATTGAAGACTCCGTCCATTTCCAGAACCTCGTGGGGCTGATCGTGAAGCAGCACTTTCCAGGGGCAGTGCTGCAAGTGGCCAATGACGGGATCACGGGACTGGCCCTGTATGGCCAGATCCAGCCCGACGTGCTGATCGTTGACATCCTGCTGCCGGGCATCGACGGCGCCACCCTGATTACCACCCTGCGCTCACACCCGCAGTTTGCGCGCAGCCACCTCATCGTCGTCACATCGCTGGACGAAGCGCAGCGCGAGCCCTATGCCTTTGCCCTGCAGGGAGTGAAGGTGATCCACAAACCCCGGCTGGTGGCAGAGTTGCCTGCAGTCCTCGCGACCTGCCTGCCGCAGGGCCAGGAGCCGTCATGAACCTGCCCCGGGTGCTGCTGGTCGAAGACGATGCCTCCATCGCTCGCTTCGTGGAGCTGGCGCTGGAAGAACTGCCCATCGAGCTGGTCACCTGCACCAATGTGGGCGACGCCCTGCTGGCGCTGCAGGCCGGCCACACACGGCTCATCATCACCGACCTCATGCTGCCCGGCGAGTCTGGCATCGGCCTGGTGCAGCGGCTGCTGCACGAGCCGGGCCTGGGCCATCCGATCCCTGTCGCGGTCTTCAGTGCCGGACTGACCCCTGCCGTGCGCGACCAGCTGGGTGCCATGAAGGTGTGGCGCATGCTGTCCAAACCCGCCTCGGTGACGGAACTGGAAAACTGTGTGCGCGACGCCTTGGCCCTCCCTATGAGCCCATCCGCTGATGCGCAGCCTTCGCAGGCACCAGCACCCGCCACCCAGGCCGAGGCCGAAGCGATAGCCACCCACTTTGCGGGCGACGAGTTCCTGTTCAGGGCCTACCGCGCCAGTTGCCTGCAGCAGTTCCCTGCCGATGTGCACCAGGGCGATGCAGCGTGCGCTGCGCAGGACTGGCCCACCCTGCGTCGCCTGGCACATAGCCTGGCCACTGTGCTGCTGACGCTGGGGCACCCCACGCAAAGCGTGCGGGCGCGACAGCTGGAGAACGCCGCCGCCCAACTCGCCGCCAGCCAATGCCTGGACCACTGGAGCAAGCTGCGCGCATTCATGATCCAGCTCTGACAAGCTGCACAGGACCACGCCATGATCACTGTCCACCACCTCGAAACCTCCCGCTCGCAGCGTGTTCTTTGGCTGCTAGAAGAACTGGGCGTTCGTTACGAACTCAAAATCTACCAGCGCGACAAGGCCACCAAGCTGGCCCCGCCGGAACTCAAGAAAATACATCCCCTGGGCAAATCCCCTGTGATCACAGACGGTGGCGAGGTCATCGCCGAGTCGGGTGCCATCATCGAATACCTGGTGGAAACCTATGGCGCCCAGGCCAGTGGCGACCTGGCACACCTGCAACCGGCACCGCGCACTCCAGAGCACCGCCAGTGCCGCTTCTGGATGCACTACGCCGAAGGATCGCTCATGAACTGGCTGGTGATGAAGCTGGTGTTCATGACCATCCCCACCCAGCCCATGCCCTTCTTCGTGAAGCCCATTGCGCGCCAGCTGTGCAGCACGGTGCAGACGAAGCTCATCGACCCCAACGTGGACAGCGCGCTGGCCTTCATCGAAGCGCACCTGGCCACCCACCGCTGGTTTGCGGGCGAACACCTCACCATGGCCGACTTCCAGATGAGTTTTGCGGTGGAGGCCCTGCTGTCCCGCGCCAATGACGCCAGCGGCAGTCCGCATCTGCGTGCCTACAAGCAGCGCATGGAAGCCCGCCCGGCGTACCAGCGCGGCATCGCCAAGGGCGGGCCAGTGGTGATGGGTGCCTGAGGGTCTTTTTTACGATCTGAGTCCCAGGCCCACCCCTTCCCCGGGTGACGGGTGACGGGTGACGGGCGACGGGTGACGGGCGACGGGTGACGGGCGACGGGCGACGGGCGACGGGCGACGGGCGACGGGCGACGGGCGACGGGCGACGGGCGACGGGCCTGGAAGATATGTAAGCAAATAGCTGTTCACGTAACAAAAGCATAAAATTTCGCATCCATCCCGACCCTTGGGGGGATGCACCATGCCCAGCAACCCAATCCAGCGGCCGGCCCCGGCCCACCTTGCCAATGAACCGGCAGGGCACCGGGAACGTTTTGCCGCCGGGGCCACCATCCTGGTGTCGGTGGTGCTGTTCATGCTGGCAGTGCCCTACGCCACGGTGGCACTGGTCCCCTTTCCGGCCTTCATTCCCATCTACGTCACCGCCCTGGTGATCTTCGACCTGATCACGGCCGTGCTGCTGTTCGGGCAGTACCGCGCGCTGGGCGCCGTGGGGCTGCTGGTGCTGGGGGGCGCCTACCTGTTCACCGCCACGGCCACGGCGGCCTATGCACTGATCTTTCCAGGCCTGTTCGCGCCCACGGGGCTGCTGGGCTCGGGGCCGCAGACCTCGTCCGCGCTGTACATGCTGTGGCATGCGGGCTTTCCACTGGCCGTGATGGCCTACGCCCAGATCAAACACCACAGGCCACCCGGCCCGCAATGGTGGGAGCACGGCCGCGCCCACCGGGGCATCCTGGCCACGGTGGGCGTGGTGCTGCTGGTGGTGGCCCTGTGGACCGGATTCGCCACCGCCGGGCACGCGCACCTGCCGGTGTTCCTGGATGGCAACCGCACCACCGCCACGGGCAAGCTGGTGCTGGCTGGTATCTGGCTGCTCAGCCTGGCTGCACTGGTGCTGCTGTGGCGCCGCAAGCCCCATGCACTGCTCGACGTCTGGCTGCAGGTGGTGATGTGCGTCTGGCTGCTGGACATTGCCCTGGCCGCCTTGCTCAACACGGGACGTTACGACCTGGGCTGGTACATGGGGCGCATCTACGGCCTGCTGGCGGCGGGCTTTTTGCTCATCGTGCTGCTCAGCGAAAGCGCGCGGCACCAGGCGCAGTTGCGGCAGGTGACTGCGGCACTGGAGGCGGCCAACGCGAGCCTGTGGCGCCTTTCGATGCAGGATGGCCTGACCGAGCTGGCCAACCGCCGCGCCTTCGACCTGCACCTGGCAGAGCAGCTGGCCCTGGCCACGCGGCACCACCGCCCGCTGGCGCTGGTGCTGATGGACGTGGACCACTTCAAGGCCTACAACGACGAATACGGACACCAGCTGGGCGACGAGTGCCTGCGAACCATCGCCAAGGTGCTGCGGGCCAGCGGCAAACGCCCTTCAGACCTGGCGGCCCGCTACGGCGGCGAGGAGTTTGCGCTGGTGCTGCCGGAGACGGACAGCCACGGTGCGCTGCATATCGCCACGGCCACACAAGGCGCGGTGGCACGGCTGTCCATCCCGCACAGCCAGTGCTCCACCGGCCCGCACGTGAGCATCAGCGTCGGCATCGCCGCCATCCATCAGGGCGAGGCCATGACGCCGCAGCACTTGATCGAAACCGCAGACAAGGCGCTGTACGAGGCCAAGAGGGCCGGACGCAACCGCGTGGTGCTGCAGGACATTCCCTGCTCGGCCTGACCCGCACCGACGGCCGGCTTCAGCCCACGCCACACACCCGGGCTCCCGGGTCGTTGTGCGCCAGCTCGCGCTCATTCTTGGCCTGGGCCACTTCCATGTCGCGCGGCAGGGTCACGCCGTTCTTCACGGCCAGGATCTCGGCCATCACGCTCACCGCGATCTCGGGCGGTGTCTTGCTGCCGATGTAGATGCCAATCGGGCCGCGCAGGCGCGCCAGGCTGGCCTCGGTCTGGTCGAAGTGCTCGATCATGCGCGCGCGGCGGGCTTCGTTGTTGCGGCGCGAGCCAATGCCGCCCACATAAAACGCCTCGGTGTTCAGCGCCTCCAGCAGCGCCAGGTCGTCGAGCTTGGGGTCGTGCGTGAGCGCTACCACGCAACTGCGGCGGTCGGGCTTGAAGGCCAGCACCACGTCGTCGGGCATGTCGCTCACCACCGTGGCGCCTGCCACGCTCCAGCTGCCCCGGTATTCCTCGCGCGGGTCGCACACCGTCACGGCAAAGCCGTTGAACAAGGCCATGGTGGCCAGGTATTCGGCGAGCTGCCCGGCGCCGATGAGCAGCATGCGGTACTCCGGCCCGAAGGTGTTGGTGAGCTGCACCGCATCCACCGCCAGTTCTTCTGGCGCCTGCGTGGGCGCCAGGGTCACGGCGCCATCGGCCAGGCGCACCGTGCGCTGCATGAGGCGCCCGGCGGCCAGCTGGGCAATCAACGCGGCCAGCAGGGTGGGATCGGGGTCGTACTCCAGCAGCAGCTCCAGCGTGCCGCCACAAGGCAGGCCAAAGCGGTGCGCTTCGTCGGCACTGATGCCGTATTTGACAAACGACGGTGGCCCGCTGGGAATGCTGTGGGCACCATCGTTTGTTGCCGCAGCGGCCTGCGCATAGGCGCGGGTGTGGCGGTCGATCAGGTCGTCCTCGATGCACCCACCCGACACCGAGCCCACCACCGCACCATCCTCACACAACGCCATGATGGAACCCACCGGCCGGGGCGACGAGCCCCAGGTGCGCACCACCGTGGCCAGCAGCGCGCGGCGCCCTGCAGCCCGCCAGCCCTGCAGGGTGCGCAGCACCACAACGTCCAAATTTTCCATGACTCGCTTCCTCTGGGTACCCGGATCACTCAGCCGCGATTGAACCACCAAGCCAGCAACACCAGGGCCCCTGCGCCAACACCCCACGCCCATGCAGGGATACCCCCACCCTGAAGGGCTCCGCCTCCCCCATCCGGCGGGGTGGTGACATCGGCCTGCACGGTATCCGACGCACCGGCCTGCGGGACCTCGGCGCGCGGAAAGCGGCGCTGCATCTCGTCGTCGAAGCGCTTGAAAAAATCCTCCGCCATGGTCTTGGCGGCACCGTCGATGAGCCGCTGGCCCAGCTGGGCGATCTTGCCGCCCACGGTGGCATGCACCGTGTAGTGCAGCTCGCAGCTGGCCTGCCCTACCCCATCTACAGCCAAGGGCACCAGCTTGACCTGGGCGCTGCCCTTGCCAAACCCCGCCACGCCGCCCGAGCCGTCAAAGGCGATGTTGTAGCTCTCGGGCGGCACGATGTCCGACAGCGTGATCTTGCCCGCGAACTTGGCCGACACGGGCCCGATCTTGAGGGCCATGGCCACGGCGTACTGGTTGTCGCCCGTGGCCTCGACCTTGTCGCAACCGGGGATGCACAGCTTGAGGACCTCGGGGTCGTTGAGCGCTTCCCAGGCCTGCTGCTGGCTCACGGCAAGGGTGCGGCTGGCTTGCATTTCCATGGTGGGTTCCTCCTGGTGTCTGGTTATCTCTGAAATCGGTCATTGCCGCAGCACGCTGGCCAGGCTGGCGGCCAGGTCCTGCAGGCGGCTGAGGTTGTGCACGGCAAGCATGCCGTGGGCCTGGCGGTGCAGCTCGGCAGCGCCCCGCGCCGTGGGCGCATAGCCGTCAAAGCGCAGCAAGGGGTTGAGCCACAGCAGGCGGCCACAGTGGCGACGCAGCCAGGCCAGCTCCTGCGTCAGCACCTCGGGCGCGCCGGTGTCCAATCCGTCGCTGATCAGCAGCACCAGCGTGCGCCGCCCCACCAGGCGCCGCGCATGCTGCTGCCGCAGCTGGGCCAGGCTGTCACCCATGCGTGTGCCACCGGCAAAGTCGTTGATGGCCTGGCTGGCCACCTGCAGCATGGCGTCGGTGTCGGCGAGGCGGAAGGCGGGTGTGAGGTTGGTCAAGCCCGTGCCAAACGCAAACACGTCGCGGCGCACGGCGGCGCCGGTGTGGCGCGGTGCGGTGGCCGCGTGCAAAAAGGCCAGTAGCAAGCGGGCGTAGCGCTCCATGGAGCCCGATACGTCCACCAGCACCAACAACGGCAGCGGTTGCTGGCGCCGCTGCAGCAAGGGGATATGCAGCACCTCGCCCCCACTGCGCGCCGCATGGTGCATGGCGCCGGGCCAGTGCGGGCGGCTGCCGCGTGCGCCCGGCCGGGTGCGGCGGGCGGCGTAGTGCGGCAAGGGCAAAGGCACGTCACGCGCCAGGCGCTCTACCAGGATGTATTCGCTGGCCGAGAGCTGGTTGAAGTCAGCCTGCCGCAGGCGCTGCAGGTCGCTGGCCGTCATGGCGGCATCGAACTCGATCTTGTCTTCTTCGCGCGCAGGCGGCGCATTGCGTGCAGCGCGTACCGGAGCCAATGCCTCGTTCACGCGCGGGCGGCGTTGGACGGGCTCGGCCTTCGATTCGGCGCTGGGCAGCATCTGTGCCAGCAGCTTCTGGGCAACGTCAGGGTTCTTGAAGTAGGCATCGAACAGCTCGCGAAAGACCAGCCGGTCCTGCTCGCGGCTGACCAGCACGGCCTCCAGCGCAGCGCAAAAATCCTCTCGCTGCAGGCCCACGAGCATCACCGCCTGCTGGGCCAACGCCATGCGGGCAGCGTCCACCCGCACACCGGCGCGACGCAGGGTGCGGCCAAAGCCGCTCAGGTTGTCGGCGAGCTTGCCGGTGCGGGCATCGCCGAGCTGGGAGAGCACCGCGCCCTCAGCCATGGGACGGCTCTCATGCATCGGTGTCGGCGGGCTGCAGCAGCTGCACCGCCATGTCGCGCGTGAGCGCCGCCACGTCCTCACGCTGCTTGAACAAGATGCCCGCCGTGTCGGACACCACCTCCGGGTCCACCAAGATGGTGTCGAGCGCGACCAGGGCCTTGGCCCATTCCACGCTTTCGGCAATGCCCGGCGCGCGCTGGAAGGCATTGGCAAACGGCTGGCTGCGCAGGCGGCCCACAAACTCGGCCACCTGCTGCGCCAGCGCCGCGCTGGCGCCCGGCACCTGCGCGCGCACGATGGCCAGCTCGCGCTCACGCTCAGGGTAGTCCAGCCAGTGGTACAGGCAGCGGCGCTTGACAGCGTCGTGCAGGTCGCGCGTGCGGTTGCTGGTGAGGATGGTGACGGGCGTGGCGCTGGCGCGCACCGTGCCGATCTCGGGGATGCTCACCTGGTACTCGCCCAGGTACTCCAGCAGGAAGGCCTCGAAGGGCTCGTCGGCGCGGTCCACCTCGTCGATCAGCAGCACGGCGCCGGGCGCAGGCGCCTGCAGGGCCTGCAGCAGGGGGCGGCGGATGAGGTAGCGGTCCTGGTACACCTCACGCTCCACCTGCGCCATGTCGGCACCGCCTTTTCCCTCCGCAGCCCGCATGTGCAAGAGCTGGGCGGCGTAGTTCCATTCGTACAGCGCCTCGCGCTGCTCCAGGCCGTCGTAGCACTGCAGGCGGATCAGGCTGCGCGAGAGTACTTCAGACAGCGCCTTGGCCAGCGCCGTCTTGCCCACGCCGGGTTCGCCCTCCAGCAGCAGCGGGCGCTGCAGCCTGAGCGCCAGGAACACCGCAGTGGCCAGCCGCCGGTCGGCAAAGTAACCCACGCTTTGCAGCGCCTGCACCAGGGCATCGACGGTGGTTGGCAAACTCATTGCTACTCTTCTAATAGCTTCTTGCGCATGATGGACGCGCGCAGGAGGCCGATTTGGCTATAAATCGTTGTTGTCGGCACTGTGCCCGGGCTCTGGCAGGTGCTGTCCGCACAGCTGGCATGCCCCGCACCGCAGGTCGCAGATCGGGTCACGCCCTGGTGGTGGGCACACCCGGCCTGCGGTGCGGCGCGCCTCGCTCAGCCAAGCATCTTCTGCACCGCCCGCTGCGTCTGCACGCTGATCAGGTTGGCGCGGTAGGCAGCGCTGGCGTGGATGTCGCTGTTCAGCTCGCTGGCGTCGATCTTCACCCCCGCAGCCGCTGCAGGCGTGAAGCTCTGGCTCAGCGCCGCCTCCAGCCCCGCGTGGCGGAACACGCTGGTCGCCGCGCCGGTGATGGCCACGCGCACGCCGCTGCCCGTCTGCGCCACAAACACTCCCACCAGCGAGAAGCGCGACGCGGGCTGCTTGAACTTCATGTAGGCCGCGCGCTGGGGGATGGGGAAGCGGATGGCAGTGATGATCTCGCCCTCCTCCAGCGCCGTGGTGTACATGCCCACAAAGAAGTCGTCGGCTGCGATCTCGCGTTTGTTGGTAATGACCGCAGCGCCCAGGCCCAGCACGGCGCTGGGGTAGCAGGCGGCGGGGTCGTTGTTGGCCACCGAGCCGCCCAGCGTGCCGCGTGCGCGCACCTGCCGGTCGCCAATGTGGGCAGCCAGGTCGGCCAGTGCGGGGATGGCGGCCTTCACGTCCGCGCTGTTCGCAACGTCCATGTGGCGTGTCATGGCGCCGATGACGAGGGCATTGCCCTCGCGGCGAATGCCCGCGAGTTCGGCCACACCATTCAGGTCCACGATCTTCTCGGGGTTGGCCAGGCGCAGGCGCATAGACGGCAACAGGCTTTGCCCGCCCGCCAGCAGCTTGCCGCCCTGGGCGATGTGTTGCGCAGCTGCGGCGACGGAGGTAGGCGCTTCAAAGGTAAATGCGTACATGGTCGAATCTCCTTATGCCTTGGCCGACTGGATGGCTTCCCACACGCGGTGCGGCGATGCGGGCATGTCGAAGTCCTTCACACCCAGGGGGCGCAGGGCATCGAGCACGGCGTTGATCACCGCCGGGGGCGAGCCAATGGCCCCGGCCTCGCCGCAGCCCTTGGTGCCCAGCGGGTTGTGCGTGCAAGGGGTGCACACATGGCCGAGCTTGAACTCGGGGAAGTCATCGGCGCGCGGCATGGCGTAGTCCATGAAGCTGCCGGTGAGCAGCTGGCCTGTCTCACGGTCGTACACGCAGTTCTCCAGCAGCGCCTGGCCGATGCCCTGCACCAGGCCGCCATGCACCTGGCCTTCCACGATCATGGGGTTGATGATGGTGCCGAAGTCGTCCACAGCGGTGAACTTGTCCACCCGCGTGGCGCCTGTGGCGGGGTCCACCTCCACCTCGCAGATGTAGGTGCCTGCAGGGAAGGTGAAGTTGGTCGGGTCGTAGAACGCGGTTTCGTTCAGGCCTGGCTCCAGCTTGTCCAGCGGGTAGTTGTGCGGCACATAGGCCGTGAGCGCCACCTGGCCGAACGGGATCTTCTTGTCCGTGCCGCGCACGGTGAACTCGCCGCCGCTGAAGTCGATGTCGGCGTCGCTCGCCTCCATCAAATGCGCCGCGATCTTCTTGGCCTTGGCCTCGATTTTGTCTAGCGCCTTCATGATGGCCGCGCCGCCCACGCTGATGGAGCGCGAACCGTAGGTGCCCATGCCAAACGGAACGCGGCCCGTGTCGCCGTGCACGATGTCCACGTTCTCCACCGGGATGCCCAGGCGCGCGGCCACCACCTGCGCAAAGGTCGTCTCATGCCCTTGGCCGTGGCTGTGCGAGCCGGTGAACACCGTCACGCTGCCCGTGGGGTGCACGCGCACCTCGCCGCATTCAAACAGCCCGGCGCGTGCGCCCAGGGCGCCTGCGATGTTGGACGGCGCAATACCGCAGGCCTCGATGTAGCTGCTGTAGCCGATGCCACGCTTGAAGCCCTTGGCCTCGCTGGCCGCCTTGCGCGCCGCAAACCCGGCCACGTCGGCCAGCTGCTGCGCCTGCGTCATGCACGCGTGGTAGTCACCAATGTCGTACTGCAGCGCCACCGGCGTCTGGTACGGAAAGCTGGTGATGAAGTTGCGCTTGCGGATCTCGTCCTGGCCCAGGCCCAGCTCCCACGCGCAGCGGGTAACCAGGCGCTCCAGCAGGTAGGTGGCCTCGGGCCGGCCCGCGCCCCGGTAGGCATCCACCGGCGCGGTGTTGGTGAACCACGAATCCACCTCGACATAGACCTGCGGCGTGGTGTACTGGCCCGCCAGCAGCGTGGCATACAGGATGGTGGGCACGGCGCTGGCGAAGGTGCTGAGGTAGGCGCCCAGGTTGGCGTGGGTGTGCACCCGCATGGCCAGGAACTTGCCGTCCTTGTCCAGGGCCATTTCGGTGTGGCTGATGTGGTCGCGGCCATGCGCATCGCTCAGAAAAGACTCGCTGCGGTCCGCCACCCACTTGATGTTGCGGTTGAGCTTTTTGGCGGCCCAGGTCAGGCACACATCCTCGGCATACAGATAGATCTTGGAGCCGAAGCCGCCACCCACATCGGGCGCGATCACGCGCACCTTGTGCTCGGGCAGACCCATCACAAACGCCGTCATCAGCAGGCGCTCGACGTGCGGGTTCTGGTTGCTCACGTACAGCGTGTACTCGTCACTCGCGCGGTTGTAGCTGCCGATGGCCGCGCGCGGCTCCATCGCGTTGGGAATGAGCCGGTTGTTGATCAAATCAAGCTGGGTGACATGGGCCGCGCCCGCAAACGCGGCGTCCACCGCGCCCTTGTCGCCAATGGCCCATTTGAAGCAGTGGTTGTCGGGGGCAATGTCGTGCAGCGCCGCACCTGGCACGGCACCTGCGGCCGCATCGGCCACGTTGACCACGGCGGGCAGCACGTCGTAGTCCACTTCCACCAGCTCGGCCGCATCGCGCGCCTGCTGCAGCGTCTGGGCCACAACCATGGCCACGTGGTCGCCCACATAGCGCACCTTGCCTTGCGCCAGGATGGGGTGCGGCGGCTCCTTCATGGGCTCGCCATTGGTGCTGGTGATGAGCCAGCCGCAAGGCAGGCCGTTGATGTTGTCGGCGGCCACGTCCGCGCCCACAAACACACCCAGCACGCCCGGTGCCGCCTTGGCGGCGCTGGTGTTGATGCTGTTGATCTTGGCGTGCGCGTGCGGCGAACGCACAAACACCGCATGGCTTTGCGCGGCCAGCACCACGTCGTCGGTGTACTGGCCCGCGCCGGTGAGGAAGCGGTAGTCCTCCTTGCGCTTGAGCGATTCGCCAATGTGCGGCAGCTTGGAAAAGTCGGATGCACCCATGGTCGTTCTCCTTTTTCCTGGTTAGGCCGATGCCATGGCCTTCTGGCCAACCTGCACTGCGCGCACGATGTTCTGGTAGCCCGTGCAGCGGCAAATGTTGCCTTCGAGCAGCTCGCGGATCTCGGCTTCGCTCGCGCCGGGGTGGTTCTTGCACAGGTCCACCGCGCTCATCACCATGCCGGGCGTACAGAAGCCGCACTGCAGGCCATGGCACTCCTTGAACGCGGCCTGCATGGGGTGCATGGTGCCGTCGGCAGCGGCCATGCCTTCGATGGTGGTCACCTCGGCCCCCTGGGCCTGCACGGCCAGCATGGCGCAGGATTTGACGGCGCGCCCGTTCACGTGGACGGTGCAGGCGCCACACTGGCTGGTGTCGCAGCCTACATGGGTGCCGGTAAGCGCCAGGTGCTCTCGCAGCGCATGGACAAGCAGGGTGTTGGGAGGGACGTCAACACTGGCAGCGCGCCCGTTGACCGTGAACTGGACTTGCATCTGGCTGTCTCCTGAATAGGTTGTAGCTGGACTGACCTCGCGCATCTTCTGCCGCCCCCCACCACCCATCCCTAGGGACAACCCTAGATTTCCGGGGGCCCTCGCCGGATATTCTCAAAATGAAACATGTTGCAGCGCACACCGGCGCATCATGCGCAGCTCAAGGATCCGGATCACCATGCTGCCCTCCGCCCCCACCTCCACCGCCCACCGCCACGCGCTGATTGCGCAGGCCCGCCAGACCCTGCTGGCGGAGGGTGCAGCGCCCCTGCGCGCAGAGGTGGAGCCCTGGATCGCGCGGTCGTGGCAGCGCTGCCTGGCGCAGGGTATGGACCCCACGCAGCGTGTGGTGTTCGAGGCCGTGAGCGCCCCGGCGCTGCGCCGCAGCCTGGAGCAGAACCAGGCCCTGCTGCGCGCGGCCCGCCCCGTGCTGGAGCAGCTCACGCGCGCCATTGCGGGCATGCGCTACTTCGCCATCCTGACGGACGCCCGGGGCACCGTGGTCGAGGTGCAAGGCCATTGCGACCCCAGCGACCCGCGCGCCAGCAGCATCGGCCGCGTGGGCATTGATCTCTCGGAAGCCGCCGTGGGCACCACGGCCATCGGTGCGGCGCTGGCCGAGCTGCAGCCCGTGTGGCTGCACCGGGGCGAGCATTTTCTGGACGACAACGGCAGCTACAGCTGCGCGGGCGCACCGCTGTTCGACCCCGAAGGCCGGTGCATGGGCATGCTGGACTTGACCGGCATCGATGTGCCCGAGCGGCCGGAGCTGCGCCACCTGGTGGCGCGCTCGGCCCGCGCCATGGAAGACGCCCTGCTGCTGCAGCGCCCCCACGCGCTGCTGCTGCGCATGAACTGGCCCGGTTGCACGCTGGGCAGCGAAGGCGATGGCCTGCTCGCACTCGACGCCGATGGCTGCGTGGTGGGCGCCAACAGCATGGCCCGCCAGCTGGTGCCCCAGCCCTTGCGCGCGCCCGGTGCAACCACCCACTGCAGCGACCTGCTGGCCATGCCCTGGACCATGTTGTTTGACGCGGCCCGGCGCCACCCCGCGCAGCCGCTGGATTTGCCCCTGTGGTCGGGCCTGCGCCTGCAGGCCCTGGCCCAGTGGTCCGCGCACACCCACCGCAGCAGCGCCACCAGCACCGTCAGCCCCTTCAGTCCCACCGGGGCCGCGCCCCTGGTTTCTGCCCCCCCGCCAGTGGCCGCGCCGCTGCGCGAGGCCGAGACCGCCCTGATCCGCCAGGCCGTGCTGGACGCCCGGGGCAACGTGGCCGAAGCCGCACGCGCACTGGGCATCAGCCGCGCCACGGTGTACCGCAAGCTGGGCACGCCCAAGGGGCCGTGAACGGCGCCGCGCCAGCCCACCTTGCCCGCACGCTGTCGATCAGAGTCAAAATTTTGATAAAAAAAGGCCTCTGCGCGCGACCATATTGCCTTTTAAGCTATCAAATATATAGCGCAATCATCCCGCAAAACAACGCCGCTTAGAGCTCTGCCAGTGCCAGCACTACGGCGTTTTCCTCCACGACCAGCACCACGGCGCTGCCCGCGCGCAGCCCGCTGTGGGGCGCAGCAAAACCCACCATGTGCAGGCCCGCCGCCAGCTCGGCCGACACCTCGTCGCCTGACTCACCCCGCACCACGCGCGTGGCCCGGCCGGGCAGCCGCAGGGTGCCAGCGGGCGCCGCAGTGGCGGGGGCAGGTGCCGCGCGCCCACCACGCTCCACCCGCACCGCCGTGGCCTTGCACAGCGCCAGCACGGCCAGCCCCGGCTGCAGGCCCAGCAGCTCGGCGCTCTCGCGGGTGATGCGTGCGGCCAGCGCCCCGGCACCTGCGACGTCGCCCACGGCACCCGCTCCCTCCAGCCGCAGGTGCGCACACACGATCTGCCCCTGCACCGTGAGCCGGTCCACCACACAAGGCAGCTGGTTGCGCATGCTGGTGCGCACCGCCAGCCGCGCCAGTGCCGGGCCCGCGTGGGGTGTGGCCTGCCAGCGCGCCAGCACGGCGCCGCGCGCCTGCGCCATTGCATCGGCGGCGGCCAGCAGCTGGCGGCCCGCCTGGGTCAGCTGCGCGCCGCCGCCGCCCGCCCCGCCCACGGCCCGGGCCACCAGCGGTGTGCCCGCGAGGTTGGTGAGTGTGTCCACCGCCTGCCACGCGGCCTTGTAGCTCACGCCCACGGCTCGGGCGGCCTGCGAGATGGAGCCACAGGCGCCAATCTGGCGCAGGATGTCGATGCGTTTGTCGGTCAGCGCATGGCCCAGCGCGTCGGTGAGGGAGAGTGAAGCAGGCATGGGCTGATGATGCCTCACAGGGCCCGCCACACAGGCTCTTCAGCCCGCCTTGCGGCGCAGCCCCTTGACCGGCTTCGCCAACTTTTGCTGACGCGCCAGCGCGCCATCCGCCGCCGCCTTCAGCAGCCGCTGGAAGGACGGGCATTGCGCATGGCTTTCGGCCGGGCAGGCCGCTGCGTGGCGCAGACCGTTGCTCATGGCCTTGAGGCGCTTGACCATGGCATCCAGCTCGTCGGCCTTGGCCGAGAGCAGTTGCCGGTCGATGTGGGGCTCGCCACCAGGCAGGAACATGGAGCGGATCTCGTCCAGCGAGAACCCCGCCGACTGCCCGAGCGCAATCAGCGCCAGCTGGTCCAGCACGCCGGGCGCAAACCGGCGCCGCTCACCCGGCGGGGCCACCGAGTGCACCAGGCCCTTTTCTTCGTAGTACCGCAGCGTCGATGCCCGCAGGCCCGAGCGTTTGGCAACTTCTGCAATGTCCATAAAAAACCTCCAGCAAGCCCTTGACTTCAAGTTGACTTGAACTTCTACAGTCCATTCAACCGTGAATTCAACCCGTTTTCACGTCCACCGTCCAAGGAGTTTTTTATGGCTTTTCAATGGCAAGACCTTCCGCTCGCCCTGCTGATCGGCATCGGCGCCACCGCCGTCATGGACGCCTGGCTGGTGCTGCTCCAGCGCCTGGGCGTGCCCACGCTCAACTTCGCGTTCATCGGCCGCTGGGTGGGCCACCTGCTGCGCGGCCAGTTCGCCCACGCGGCCATCGCCGAGGCGGCACCCATCCGGGGTGAGAAGGCCTGGGGCTGGCTCACGCACTACGCCGTGGGCGTGGGTTTTGCCATGGTGCTGGTGGCCATCCAGGGCACGGACTGGGTGCGCAGCCCCACCCTGCTGCCCGCATTGGCCCTGGGCATTGGCACCGTGGCCGCGCCGCTTTTGGTGATGCAACCGGCCATGGGCGCGGGCTTTGCCGCATCGCGCACGCCCACGCCGCTCAGGAACTGCCTGCGCAGCCTGGCCAACCACACCGTTTTTGGCTTCGGCCTGTACCTGTCCGCGCTGGCCATCGGCCTGGTTTCACGATGACCGCCTCCCGCGCCCTCCCCCCAGAAAACACCCAAGGAAACCACACCATGCAACACATCGCCATCATCTATCACAGCGCCCACGGCCACACCGCCCACATCGCGCAGCAGGTCTGCCAGGGCGCCCAAGGGTTACCCGACATACACGCCGAGCTGGTCCGGGCCGAAGACCTGGCCCACACCCCCGACGCCCTGCTGCGCTACGACGGCGTGATCCTCGGCTCGCCCACCTACCTGGGCGGGGTTTCCGGCCCGTTCAAGGCCTTCATGGACGCCACCGGCCGCCTGTGGAAGACGCAGCAGCTCAAGAACCGGCTCGCAGCGGGCTTCACCGTGTCGTCGCTGCCTGCGGGCGACAAGCAGTCCACGCTGCTGTCGATGTTTGTGTTTGCGATGCAGCACGGCATGGTGTGGGTGGGCAACCCCATCCTGCCCGAGCAGCATGCCGGTGTACCGTACGACGAGGCCGCCAACCGGCTGGGCTCGTGGTCAGGCCTGATGGCGCAGGCAGGCCACGGGTCCCCCGCCGATGCCTTTGCCCCAGGGGATGTGAAGACGGCCCGGATGTTTGGCCGACATTTTGCGCAGACCTTGCAGCGCCTGGATACCGTTGCTGCGCCACAGCCCCGTGAGGAGATCGCCGCATGATCCCCGCCCGCTATGGCCCCGCGCTGTTCAGCCTGATTCTGTCGGGCACGATGTCGCTGCTGGTGTCGGGCATCGCCACCTACCGCACGCTGCCGCCGCACCAGGGCTTTGTGGGCCCGTGGATGAGCGCCTGGCTGACCGCGTGGCTGCTGGCGTTCCCGGCCGTGATGCTGGCGGCCCCGCTGGCCCGCCGGGCCGTGGCCCGGCTCACCACACCCGGTGCAAAGGGGTCGCACCGCCACTGAAATGCGGTAGCAACCTCAGCCTGGGGCCCACAGCAAAAACCGCGTTTCGCAGCGCCCCAAAAGCGGCTACGCTGCGGGCCATGAACACCCCCACGCTCCCGCCACGCACCGTGCGCCTGCGCCTGCGCATGTGGCTGCTGGGCCTGTCGCTGCTGACGACCCTGCCGCTGCTGGTGTTTGCACTGTCGGTGGTGTGGGAGTTCAAGGAGTTCCAGCAGCGCACCCTGGTGGAGCAGCTGGAACGCCGCAGTGACGAGCTGGCCCACACCGTGGCCGAAAAGCTGCACAGCACCCTGGGCACCCTCAATGCGCTGGCCGAATCCGATGCCGCCCTGGCGCTGGATGCGCCCGGCCTCTACCTCCACGCCAAGCGTGTTGTTGCCCGCGACCCCGACATCCGCGCGATCACCCTGGTCACCCAGGACCGCATCCTTTTCCTGACGGCTGCCCCGTTTGGACGCACCGACCTGCCCGTGAGCGCCGCCAGCCACGTTGCCACCGCGTTGCGTACCCAGAGTCCGAATGTGTCCGGGCCATTTTTATCCCCGGTGAGCCCCATCCAGGTGGTCGCACTCACCGTGCCGCTGGCGCGCGAGGGCGAGGCCACCTATGCGCTGCGCGGCATCCTGGCTGTGGACTCGCTCAACAGCCTGGTGGCCGCTGAACGCCTGCCCGCAGGCTGGATTGCGGGCATCGCCGACGCCGAAGGCACCGTGGTGGCACGCAGCCACGATGCGGCGCGGTATGTGGGCAAACCGGCCAGCGCATCGTTCCGGCAAGGCATCCTCTCCGCCGGACAACCCGCCCCGTTCCTGGGCGCCACGCTGGAAGGCACGCCCACCATGAACCTGGTGCGGCCCGTGTTCGGCTTTGACTGGTACCTGGGCGTGGCGGTGCCGCAGACCATCCTGCACGGCCCCCTGACGGACATGCTGTGGCACATGGCGGGCCTGGGCCTGCTGTGGATGGCGCTGTCGGTAGTCACCGCCATGGCGTTTTCGCGCTACCTGCTGCGCCAGATGAAGGCCGTGGCCCACGCCGTGGACGGGTCTGCCGATCCACGCAGCAGGCCCGTGACCCTGCGGGTGTCCGAGCTGGCGGCCATTGCCGAGCAGTTTGATGCCACCCGGCGCAGCGAGGCGGCCATGCGCGGCGACCGCGACGTGGCCGTGAGCGCGCGCGAACAGGTGCAGGATTTGTACGACCACGCGCCCTGCGGCTACCACTCGCTCGACCACGAGGGCCGCGTGTTGCGCATGAACCAGACCGAGCTGCAATGGCTGGGCCTGCCGCTGGCACTGGTGCAGGGCCGGGCCTATTCCGACTTTCTGACACCGGCCAGCCAACAGATCTTCCAGGACCGCTTTCCCCAGTTCATGACCGAAGGCCACATCAAGGACCTGGAGATGGAACTGCTGACCGCGTCCGGCGAGGCCATGCCCATCCTGATCAGCGCCACCGCCATCCACGATGCCCAGGGCCGCTTTGTGGCCAGCCGCTCCACCGTGTTCGACCATACCGAGAAGAAGCGTGTGCAGGCCCAGCTGGAGCGCATGGCGCGCAGCGATGCACTGACCGGCCTGAGCAACCGGCGTGACTTCTACGACAAAGCCGAACACGAAATCGCGCGCAGTCGCCGCAGCATGCAGGTGTTCTGCGTGCTGATGCTGGACGTGGACTTTTTCAAGAAGATCAACGACGAGTACGGCCATGCCGGGGGCGACGATGTGCTGGTGCAGCTGGCGCAGTTGCTGGTGGCCCAGTTGCGCAGTGTGGACCTGCCCGCCCGCATCGGCGGAGAAGAGTTTGCCGTGCTCATGCCTACCACCCCGCTGGCCGAAGCAGTGACCGCCGCCGAGCGCCTGCGCCTGGCCCTGCAGACCACCCCAGTGGCTCTGCGCGATGGGCGCGCCGTGCATGTCACGGCTTCCATCGGGCTGGCGCAATGGGGCCCGGGCGATGCCGATATCGAGGCCACCCTCAAGCGGGCCGATGCGGCGCTCTACCGGGCCAAGGCCCAAGGACGCAACCAGGTGTGCACCGAAGACTGACGTCCATCAGGCGGCCTGCTGCACGGCGGCACGGCGGTGCCACCGACAAGGTCTCCGCCCCTGCGCCCCTGGCTCCCATCCCCCAACAAGCCCTCGCGGACAGGCCACCAGCAGGGTGTCTAT
Organism: Acidovorax kalamii; assembly: GCF_002245625.1. Classification (GTDB taxonomy): domain Bacteria; phylum Pseudomonadota; class Gammaproteobacteria; order Burkholderiales; family Burkholderiaceae_C; genus Acidovorax; species Acidovorax kalamii. The sequence goes on along the minus strand of NZ_NOIG01000005.1, from coordinate 182,584 downwards.
ACTCGCTATTCCAAATGTGAATAACGACTCCCTCGCATCCACCACCATGCTCCAGCACCTCGCCCCCGCGCTTCGCGCCATCGTTGGCTGGTTCGGTCTCGCCCTGGCCTCCGTACAGACGGCGCAGGCCGACACCGTCTCTGTTGCAGTGGCCGCCAACTTCACGGCCCCCATGCAGAAGATTGCTGCAGCTTTCCAGACCGACACGGGTCACAAGGCCGAGTTGTCGTTTGGCGCCACCGGCAAGTTCTACGCGCAGATCAGCAACGGCGCACCGTTCCAGATCCTGCTGTCGGCCGACGACACCACCCCCGCCCGGTTGGAGAAGGAAGGCAAGGCCGTGGCCAACGCGCGCTTTACCTATGCCATTGGCACACTGGTGCTGTGGAGCGCCCAGCCCGGCTATGTGGACGCCCAGGGCAGCGTGCTCAAGACCGGCGACTTCAAGCACCTGGCCATTGCCAACCCCAAGATCGCGCCCTATGGCATGGCAGCCATGCAGGCCATGGACAAGCTGGGCGTGACCGCACGGCTGCAGCCGCGTTTGGTACAGGGCGAGAACATTGCACAGACCCACCAGTTTGTGGCCACCGGCAATGCGCAACTTGGGTTTGTGGCGTTGTCGCAGGTGATGGCCGACGGCAAGATTACGAACGGCTCGGCCTGGCAGGTGCCCGCTGGCCTGCACGAGCCCATCCGCCAGGATGCCGCCCTGCTTTTGCCCGGCAAGGACAGCGCAGCGGCGGCAGCATTGCTCAGCTATCTGCGTGGCGACAAGGCCAGGGCCATCATCCGGTCGCACGGCTACAGTTTCTGACCCCCTGCGGCCCACACACTCCTCCATCCCCTGCCATGCCCTTCTCCAGCGCTGACCTGGCGGCCATTGGCCTCACGCTGCGGCTGGCAGGCACCACCATGGTGCTGCTGCTGGTGCTGTGCACGCCGCTGGCCTGGTGGCTGGCGCACACGCGGTCGCGCTGGCGCGGCCCGGTGTCGGCGGTGGTGGCGCTGCCCCTGGTGCTGCCGCCCACGGTGATCGGTTTCTATCTGCTGATCACCCTGGGGCCCCAAGGCCCTATCGGGCAATTCACCCAAAGCCTGGGGCTGGGCACGCTGCCCTTCACCTTCTGGGGCCTGGTGGTGGGCTCGCTCATCTATTCGCTGCCGTTTGCGGTGCAACCGCTGCAGCACGCGTTCGAGGCCATCGGCAGTCGGCCGATGGAGGCCGCCGCCACCCTGGGAGCGGGCCCACTGGACAGGTTCTTCACCGTGGCGCTGCCGCTGGCCCGGCCGGGTTTTGTCCATGCCGCAATCCTGAGCTTTGCGCACACGGTGGGCGAGTTCGGCGTGGTGCTCATGCTGGGCGGCAACATCCCTGGCGTGACGCGTGTGGTGTCAGTGCAGATTTACGACCACGTGGAGGCGCTGGAGTATGCCCAGGCGCACTGGCTGGCCGGGGGCATGGTGGTGTTCTCGTTCCTGGTGCTGCTGGGCCTGAACCTCACGCGGCGCCGCGCCCCCCTGGTGTCGTGAGGCAATGATGGAAACCGCACCGCCCCTGCCCTTCATCGACGCCCGCCTGCACCTGGTGCGCCCAGGCTTCACTCTGGATGTGGACCTGCATCTGCCTGGACGCGGTGTGACGGCGCTGTTCGGCCCCTCGGGCTGCGGCAAGACCACCTGCCTGCGTGGCATCGCGGGCTTGACCCGCAATCATCCGAACCCGAGCCTGGCCCGCGCCCGGCCCGGCCGCGTGGTGGTGAATGGCGAGGTCTGGCAGGACGACGCCGCCCACCTCTGGCGCGCCACCCACGAGCGCGCGCTGGGCTATGTGTTTCAGGAGGCCAGCCTGTTCGACCACCTGAACGTGCGCGGCAACATCGCTTATGGCCTGCAGCGCACGCCGCCCGCGCGGCGCCAGGTGGCGCTGGAGCAGGCCGTTGAACTGCTGGGCATCGGCCATCTGATGGAGCGCAAGCCCCAGGCCCTGTCGGGCGGCGAGCGCCAGCGTGTCGCCATTGCGCGCGCGCTGGCCACCAGCCCGCGCCTGCTGCTCATGGACGAGCCCCTGGCCGCGCTGGACGCACAGCGCAAGGCCGAGGTCCTGCCCTATCTGGAGACGCTGCACCGCGCGCTCGACATCCCCGTGCTGTACGTGAGCCACGCCATCGACGAGGTCGCACGGCTGGCGAGCCACATGGTGCTGCTGCGCGAAGGCCGCGTGCTGGCCCAGGGCCCCACGGGCGAGCTGATCACCCGCCTGGACCTGCCCCTAGCCCATGGCGATGCAGCCGCCACGGTGATTGACAGCACCGTGCAGCAGCATGATGCACACGACCACATCACCACCGTGGGGTTCAGCGGCGGGCAACTGCTGCTGGTCAGCCCCACGGCGCACGCGCCGGGCGAGGCACTGCGCCTGCGCGTGCAGGCGCGCGACGTGAGCCTGGCCCTGGCCGCGCCCGAAGACAGCAGCATCCTCAACATCCTGCCCGCCACCGTGGTGGCCTTGGCCGAAGACAGCCCAGGCCAGTGCATGGTGGCGCTGGACGCCGGGGCCACGCGGCTGCTGGCGCGGGTCACCCAGCGGTCGGCCCAGGCGCTGTCGCTGGCGCCGGGTCGGGCTGTTTTTGCGCAGATCAAGGGCATTGCCATCGTGAACTGACCCCGCCCAAAGTCAGGCCGCACCGATCGTATGATGGCCCGCAGACACACAACACCAAAAGGGGAGGACAGGGTGGCCATGGCGTGGACAAAACGATGCAGACGATCACTGACCGGTACGCACGCGCGACTCCATGAAGGCGTGCACACCAAGCCGGGCGGGGTCTGAGCCATGGCAGCCCTCAAAACCCTGGTCCTGGGCGGCTACGGCAACTTTGGCGCACGCATCTGCCGCGCACTGGCGGGCGACCCGGCCACCCACCACGGCATCGAACTGCTGGTGGCAGGCCGTGATGCCACCCGCGCCCAGGCCCTGGCGCACACGCTGGACCACGGCGCGCAAGGCATCGCGCTGGACCACCAGGCACCCGGCCTGGCCAACCGGCTGCGCGCGCTGGGCGTGGGCCTGGTGATCCACACGGCAGGCCCCTTCCAGGCACAGGCCTACGGCGTGGCCCAGGCCGCTGCCGAGGCAGGCGCGCACTACATTGACCTGGCCGACGGGCGCCGGTTTGCGTGCGACTTTCCGGCAGCGCTGCAGGCCCCCTTTGCGGCGGCCGGGCGCACCGCAGTCACCGGAGCCAGCACCGTGCCCGCACTGTCGTCGGCTGTCATCGACCACCTGTGCGCAGACTGGCAGCACATCGACAGCATCGACATCTGCATCGCCCCTGCACAGCGCGCGCCGCGCGGTGAGGCCACGCTGGCCGCCGTGCTGAGCTATTGCGGGCTGCCAATTCCCGTGTGGGAAGGTGGCCGCTGGCAGCCCCGGCGGGGCTGGGCCGCGCCCACGCCGGTGCGGTTCCACCGCCTGCGGCCACGCCTGGGGGCAGTGTGCGACATCCCGGACCTGGAGATTTTCCCAGCCCACTACCGGGTGCGCGACCGCGTCCTGTTCCGCGCCGCGCTGGAAGTGGGCATCGCGCAGCGCAGCTTTGCCACCCTGGCCGCCCTGCGCCACTGGGGGCTGCTGCCCCACCCCGAAAAGCTGGCGGGGCTGCTGCACCGCACCGGCGGCGTGCTCGACGCCCTGGGCACCCCCTTGGGCGGCATGGTGGTGCGGGTGGCAGGTGCCGACGCCCAGGGCCAGCCGCGCCAGCGCGCGTGGCACATTGCGGCCGACCACGACCACGGCCCCGAGATCCCCTGCATGGCCGCCATCCTGCTGGCCCGGCAACTGGCCGCCGGGCAGGCCCTGCCCACAGGCGCCCATACCAGCACCGGCCTGCTGCCGCTGGCAGCATTTGCGCCCGAGTTTGCGAAGTGGGGCATGGTGACAGACACCGTGGAGGAGGCATGACGCCCGCCGCCCATGCGCTGCTGCGCTGGAGCCTTGTCTTCGTGTGGCTGGCCACGGCCCTGGTGAGCGTGGTGGAGCTGAACGGGCAAAGCCGCGCACTGCTGGTCAGCCTGCCCCCTGCGTGGAGCAGCATTGCAGGATTGGCGCCCTCACTCATCCTGGCCGGAGCTGCCGCCGATGCGGCGCTGGGCGCCTGGATGGCCTGGCGGCCCGGCCGGGCGGCCTACCTCGCAGCCCTGGTGCTGATGGGGATCATGACCCTGCTGGCCAGCGCCATCGACCCGTCCTGGTGGCTGCACCCGCTGGGCCCGCTGACCAAGAACCTGCCCATTGCCGCCATCCTGCTGGTGCTGCTGCAGGACGAACGCGCGAAGTCCCCATGAGCCTGTACCTCACCCTCAAGTGGCTGCACATCGTCTCCAGCGTGCTGCTGGTGGGCACGGGGCTCGGCTCGGCGTTCTACATGTTCTTCACCAACCGCAGCGGCAATGTGCAGGCGCAGGCCGTGGTCACGCGCCTGGTGGTGCGGGCAGACTGGTGGTTCACCGCGCCCACGGTGCTCATCCAGCCCGCCACGGGGCTGGCCATGGCGGCCATGGCGGGCCTGCCCTGGAGCACACCGTGGCTGGCTGTGTCGATCGCGCTGTACCTGGTGGCCGGGGCCTGCTGGCTGCCCGTGGTGTGGCTGCAGCTGCGCATGCGCGACATGGCAGCGCAGGCCGCACAAAGCGAACAGGGCGACGGCGTGCTGCCCCCGCTGTACTGGCGCTACGCCCGCTGGTGGGAGGCGCTGGGCTACCCCGCCTTTGTGGCCATGGCCGTGGTGTTCTACCTGATGGTGAACAAGCCTGCGCTGGGCTTCTGAACCTATGATGGCCCCATGCTCATCGAAACGCTGGACACGGCCCGCGACCTCGGGCGCCTGAAGGAAATCCTGGGGGTGATGGTGCGCCACGGCTTTGGCGACACCGTGCGCCGCATGGGCCTGGCCGACAGGCTGGAGCGCGCGGGCCAGGCGCTGAACTGGACGCATGCCGCCGACCTGGCCCGCGTGGAGCCGCCCGTGCAGGTGCGGCTGGCGCTGGAAGAACTGGGCCCGGCGTTCGTCAAGTTCGGGCAGATCCTCGCGGGCCGGGCCGATCTGTTCGGCCCCGAGTGGATTGCCGAGTTCGAAAAACTGCACAGCCAGGTGCCCGCCGTGCCCTTCGATGCCCTGCGCCCGCAGCTGCGCGAAGACCTGGGCGCCGAGCCCGAAGAGGTGTTCGCGTGGTTCGACACCACACCGCTGGCTGCGGCCTCCATCGCCCAGGTGCACCGCGCCCGCCTGCATGGCGGCACCGAAGTGGTGGTCAAGATCCGCCGCCCCGGCATTGCCGACACCATCCACGCCGACCTGCGCCTGCTGCAACGCCTGGCCGCGCTGGCCGAGGCCGAGCTGCCTGCGCTCAAGCCCTACCGGCCGCAGCAGCTGGTGCGCGAATTCGCACGCTCCCTGCGGCGCGAGCTGGACCTGGCGGGCGAATGCCGCCAGGCCGAGCGCATCGCCGCCAACATGGCCGAAGCGCTGCCCCACATCGTGATCCCGCGCGTGCACTGGGCCTACACCCGCGAGCGCATCAACGTGCAGGATTTCATCGACGGCACACCTGGCGGCGCGCTGGCCGCGCTCACGCCCGAGGCGGGTTTCAACCGCCGCGTGCTGGCGCAGCGGGGCGCGCAGGCGGTGATCAAGATGATTGTGGAAGACGGCCTGTTCCACGCCGATCCGCACCCGGGCAACGTGTTCTACCTTCCCGGCAACCGCATTGCCTTCATCGACTTCGGGATGGTGGGGCGGCTGTCGCAGCGGCGGCGCGATGAGCTGCTGCAACTGCTGCTGGGCCTGGTGGAGCACCAGCCCCAGGCGGTGGCCGATGTGCTGCTGGACTGGACGGGCGACGCCCAGGGCCTGAACCTGGGCCAGCTCGAAACCGAGGTCGAGGCCTTTGTGGACCAGTACCACGGCGTGCCGCTGGCGCAGCTGAGCCTGGGCCAGATGCTGGCGGACGTGAGCGCCATCCTGCGCGAGCACCGCCTGGGGCTGCCGCCCGACCTGGCGCTGCTGATCAAGGCCTTCATCTCGCTCGAAGGCATGGGCCGCAACCTGGACCCGGGCTTTCACATGGCCACCGAAACCCTGCCCGTGCTCCAGCAGGTGGTGCGCCACCGCTACCGCCCTGAGGCGCTGGCCGGGCGCGCCTGGACCGCGCTGCGGCGGGTGCTGGCCACGGCGGAGCAGCTGCCGGACGACCTCTCGCGGCTGCTGCGCAATGCGCGGCGTGGGCACCTGCAGGTAGGCATCGAGCTGGCCCACCTCAAGCGCGTGGGTGACCAGATCGACCGCTCGGCCAACCGCTTGGCCATGGCGCTGGTGATTGCGTCGCTGATCATCGGCTCGTCCATCGTGATGACCGTGAAGGGCGGGCCCACGCTGTTCGGGCTGCCCGCGTTTGGTTTTCTGGGCTTCTTTGGCGCCGTGGTGTGTGGGCTGTGGCTGGTGCGGGCCATCTGGCGCAGCAGCCACCACCGGGATGACGACTGAGCATGCAGCTGTTGGGTTGCGCCCCTTCGCGCGAGCCCGACCTGCCTTGCTAACGTGACAACCCGCACAGCCCCTGTCGCTTGGAAACTGGCGCGGCGCAAGCCCGTGCCACCGTGGAACCGGCTCCGCCGGGCCACCGGTGGCGTCCCCTTGGGGGATGGCGCGAAGCGACTCAGGGGGATTTACTTTCCAGCGTTGGGGAAGAACAGCTGCTCGCCCCCGATCTTGTAGCCCGCGATGGCCTGCTGGCCAGCGGGCGACACCACCCAGTCCACAAACTTCTGCGCGTCCTGCGCCTTCACATGCGGGTGCTTGGCGGGGTTGACCACCATCACGCCGTATTGATTGAAAAGCCTGGTGTCGCCTTCGACCAGCACGGCCAGGTCGGCACGGTTCTTGAAGTTGAGCCAGGTACCCCGGTCGGCCAGCACGTAGGCGCCACTCGACGCGGCGATGTTGAGCGCCGGGCCCATGCCGCAGCCGCATTCCTTGTAGCCGCTGCCCTTGGCCGTGTCGGCACCCGCAAGCTTCCAGTAGCGCAGCTCGGCCGCGTGCGTGCCGCTCTTGTCGCCGCGCGAGACAAAGTTGCCGTTGGCCGTGGCCAGCTTCTGCAGAGCGGCCACGATGTCCTTGCCCTTGGTGCCCATCGGGTCGCCCTTGGGGCCGATCAGGATGAAGTCGTTGTACATCACGGGGTAGCGCTTCACGCCCCAGCCGTCGGCCACAAACTTCTCTTCGGCGACCTGGTCGTGCACAAACAGCACATCGGCATCACCCCGGCGCGCCATGTCGAGCGCCTGGCCGGTGCCCAGGGCCACCACCTTCACGTCCAGGCCACTGGCCTTCTTGAACTCGGGCATCAGGTGGCCAAACAGGCCCGACTGCTCGGTGGACGTGGTGGACGCCATGGTGATGTTCTGGGCGGATGCTGGGCCATACGCTACAAAAACAGTAGCTATCAGCACATACTGGACGCGCGCAAGAGGCTTAAAAAGCTTGAAGTTTTTCGTCATCGCCATCATCCCAGTTCTCCCTTGACAAACAAACGGGCGGCCTCTGGCAGGGGGCCGTTGAAAAAGTCGTGCACCGGCAGATCGGCCACCAGGCGGCCATGCTCCAGGTAGATCACACGGCTGGCCAGGCGCTTGACCTGGCCCAGGTTGTGGCTGCTGAACACCATGGTCACCGGGTGGGCCGGGCCCGCCGCGCCGTGGCTGGCGGCAAAGTCGGCCATCAGGGCTTCGACCTCGCGCTTGGCATGGGGGTCGAGGCTGGCGGTGGGCTCGTCGAGCAGCAGCACATCGGGCCGCAGCGCCCAGGCGCGGGCCAGCGCCACCCGCTGCTGCTGGCCGCCCGACAAGGTGCGGGCGTTCTGCGCAGCGATGTCGCGCAGGCCCACGCGCTGCAGCGCCGTGAGCGCCTGCAGCCGCGCATCGCGCCAGCGCGTACCGCGCAGCCACAGGCCCAGCGCCACGTTGTTCTGCGCGCTGGTGCGCAGCATGTGCGGGCGCTGGAACAGCATGGCCTGGCGCAAGGTGGCATCGCAGTGCAGGCCGCCTGCCTGGGTGCCCGCCAGGCCATTGAGCACGCGCAGCAAGGTGCTTTTGCCGCTGCCGTTGGCGCCCACCAGCGCCACGCGCTCGCCGGGGGTGATGCGCAGCGTGACCTGCTCCAGCGCGGGCACGCGGCCGTAGCGCACCGTCACCTGCCGCAGGTCGGCCCACGCCGTGCTGGGTGCGCCGCTCATGCCGCCACCCCCACCGCCGTGCCGCTTGCCGAGCCGTCCACCCGCTCGCGCCAGCGGCGCAGCAGCGCAATCAGCACATTGAGCGCCAGCACCACGGCCAGCAGGATGATGCCCAGCGCAAGCGCCAGGGGCAGGTCGCCCTTGCTGGTCTCCAGCGCAATGGCCGTGGTCATCACGCGCGTGAAGCCGTCGATGTTGCCGCCCACGATCATCACCGCGCCCACCTCGGAGATGGCGCGGCCGAACGAGGCCAGCAGCACCGTGAGCAAGGCATAGCGCTCGTCCCAGGCCAGCAGCAGGGCCCGCAGCAGCGGGCCTGCGCCCATGGAGCGCAGCTGCTCGCCGTGCGCGCGCTCGGCGTCTTCCACCACCTGGCGCGTGAGCGCCGTGACCACAGGCAACACCAGAATGGCCTGCGCCAGCACCATGGCCTTGAAGCTGAACAGCCAGCCCAGCGACCCGAGCGGCCCGCTGCGCGACAGCACCAGGTACACCACCAGCCCCACCACCACCGAGGGCACAGCCAGCAGGGTGTTGAGCACCGCCAGCGCCGCCCCGCGCCCGGTGAAGCGAGCCACGCCCAGCCAGGCGCCCAGCACCAGGCCCATGCCACAGGCCAGCAGACAGGCCGTGGCACTGACAGACAAGGAGCGGCCCACGATGGTCCAGAGGACGGGGTCGGAGGAGAGGGTGAGTTGCAGCGCTGTGACCGCGCTTTCGGTGAGAGTGGACATGGGCCAGAGGATCGGTTTGGGCTATCGTAGGCACCCATCCAATATCCAGCGATATGAACGTCCGTGCATAGGGTCCAACTTCACTACACACTCAGCAAGGATGCCGGCAACGCCCTCATCCGCAACCCGCTGCCCGAGCTGCTGCAGGCCGTGGCAGAACATGGCTCCATCTCGGGTGCCGCACGTGCGTTGGACCTTTCGTACCGCCATGTCTGGGGTGCACTCAAGCGCTGGGAGGACCAGCTGGGCGGCGAGCTGATCATCTGGGGCAAGGGCCAGTCGGCCCAGCTCAGCGAGTTCGGCGCCAAGCTGCTGTGGGCCGAACGCCAGGCCCAGGCACGGCTGGCACCGCAGATTGCGGCGCTGCACGCCGACCTGGAACGTGCGTTTGCCGTGGCCTTCGACCCCAACGCCCATGTGCTCACCCTGTACGCCAGCCACGACGACGCCCTGGTGGCCCTGCGCACCCATGCCGCGCAGGCCGATACGGGCGCACTGCACCTCGACATCCGCTTCACTGGCAGCGTGGACGCGATCCGCGCGCTGAACGAAGGGCGCTGCACGCTGGCTGGCTTCCACACCGTGGAGCAGGCCGGGGCCGATTCGCTCACCGCACATACCTACCAGCCCCTGCTGCAGCCGGGCCTGCACAAGATCATCGGCTTTGCCCAGCGTACGCAGGGCCTCATCGTGGCGCCAGGCAACCCGCTGGGGCTGCACAGCCTGCAGGACGTGGCCCGCACCGGCGCACGCTTCTTGAACCGGCCCCTGGGCACGGGCACGCGGGTGCTGCTCGACGACCTGCTGGCCCAGGCGGGGCTGGATGCGCAGGGCATCGTCGGCTATGCGCTCAATGAGCCATCCCACACCGCCATTGCCCAGGCCGTGGCCGCCGGGGCCGCCGATGTGGGCATGGGCATCGAGCTGGCCGCGCGCGCGCGCGGGCTGGACTTTGTGCCGCTGGTGCACGAGCGCTACCACCTGGCCTGCCTGAAAGCCAGCCTGGACCAACCCGCCACGCTCGCCCTGCGCACCCTGCTGCAAACCCCCGAATGGCTGGCCCACATGGCCACCCTGCCCGGCTACACCCCCCTGCGCTGCGGCGAGGTGCTGGCCATGAGCATGGTGCTGCCCTGGTGGCAGTTCACCCGAGCCAAGCGGTCTCCGTCCAAAAGGGCTTAGCAAACCAGTCGCCCCGGCAGGGTTGAGGAAGGGACCAAAGAGACCCGCCTTGTCAGCTCCAGCCCGGCGGCCTGCGGGACAGCACAGGTTTTCGCCTCAAACCAAGCACCGGGCAACAGTGCCCTGGGTGCCCGGCTGAATCGGCACGGACCAGCCGCCCCCTGAGGAAAACCCCATGGTTCCGCGTCAGGCTTTCTTCAGCGCCGAAGGGGTAGTATCCGCGTTACTTTCAGACACCCTCGGGCCCAGCAGCGTACTGGGCCCGCGTATCCGTTTCTAAACTCGAGGAGACACCACGTGTCAACACTACTCAAATTGGCTCTGGGCATGGACTGGATTTCCAGCAGGCTCAGCAAAGTTGCGACCTGGACCGTCCTGGCTGCAGCCCTCATTTCCGCAGGCAATGCGTTCATCCGCTACGGGTTGGACCTCAGCTCCAACGCCTGGCTGGAGATCCAGTGGTATCTGTTCGCCGCCACGGTCATGCTGGGCGCCCCTTTTGTACTGATGCTCAACGAGCACGTGCGTGTTGACATTGTGTATGGCAAGTTGCGTGGCAACAAGCAGGTCTATGTAGATATCGCGGGCCTGGTGATCTTCCTGCTGCCCGCCATGGCACTGATCGCCTACTTCAGCTGGCCGCTGTTCATGCGCGCCTTCGTCTCCGGAGAGATGTCCGGGAATGCCGGTGGCCTCATCCGCTGGCCCGCACTCCTGCTCATGCCACTTGGCTTCGTCCTCATGTTCCTGCAAGGCCTCGCCGAAATCGTCAAGCGCGTGGCCTATCTGCGTGGCATCTATCAGATGAACACCCACTACGAGAAGCCGGTTCAGTAGCCCGACCCCAGGCTGAACTAAGAACCTGCGGTGCCAATGAGCTGCAAAGCGTCGCGCCGCGATCTCCATTCCGGATAAATCAGGAAAAAAAAATGCAAATGGAAAACTTTGCCCCGATCATGTTCGCGGGCTTGGTGGTGGTGATGCTGATCGGCTTCCCCGTCGCCTTCTCACTGGCAGCGCTGGGGCTCGTATCAGGCTTCTTTGCCATCGAGATGGGCTGGTTCCCCGCTGTCTTCATGGCCAACCTGCCCATCAACATCTTCGGCATCCTCTCCAACGAGTTGCTGCTCGCCATCCCCTTCTTCACCTTCATGGGCGCCATCCTTGAGAAGTGCGGCCTGGCTGAAGACATGCTGGACTCCATGGGCCAGTTGTTTGGCACCGTGCGCGGCGGCCTGGGCTACTCGGTGATCATCGTTGGCTTCATCCTCGGCGCAATCACCGGCACCGTGGCGGGCCAGGTGATTGCCATGGCGCTGATCTCGCTGCCCGTGATGATCCGCTACGGCTACAACATGCGCTACGCTACCGGCGTGCTGGCGGCCTCGGGCACCATCACGCAGCTGGTGCCGCCCTCGCTGGTGCTGATCGTGATGGCCGACCAGCTCGGCCGCTCGGTGGGCGACATGTACCGTGGCGCCTGGGGTCCCTCCATCCTGCAAGTGCTGATCTTTGCGGGCTACACCTTCTTGCTGGGCGTTTTCAAGCCCCACTATGTGCCTGGCATCCCCAAGGAAGCACGCACCATGTCGGGCGCCAAGCTGTGGCTCAAATGCCTGCGCGGCATCATCCCCTCGGCCCTGCTGATCTTCGCCGTGCTGGGCTCCATGGGCGGCCTGCCCGGCATCGACACCGCCATTGCCACGCCAACAGAAGCGGGCGCCATGGGCGTGGTGGGTGCCATGCTGCTGGCGGCCATCCACAAGCGCCTGAACTGGGCGCTGATGTGGGAGGCCATGCAGGGAACGATGCGCCTGACGGCCATGGTGGTGTTCATCCTGATTGGTGCGCGCGTGTTCTCGATGGTGTTCCAGGGCGTGGACGGCGCAAAGTGGGTCGAGCACATGCTCGCAGGCCTGCCAGGCGGCCAGATCGGCTTCCTGATCGCTGTGAACATCTTCATCTTCTTCCTGGCGTTCTTCCTCGATTTCTTCGAGATCGCCTTCATCATCCTGCCCATGCTGGGCCCCGTCGCCGACAAGCTCGGCATCGACCTGATCTGGTTCGGCGTTCTGCTGTGCGTGAACATGCAGACCAGCTTCATGCACCCGCCCTTCGGCTTCGCGCTGTTCTATCTGCGCGGCATTGCCAACACACTTTTCAAGGAAGGGCGGATTCCCAAGCCGGTGCTGTCCAGCGATATCTACATGGGGGCAATCCCCTGGGTGGTGATGCAGATCCTGCTGGTCGCCATCGTGATCTTCGTGCCCCAGACAGTGACCATGTTCCTGCCCAAGCAGGAAATCATCGATACCGACAAGGTCCAGATCGAAGTGCCCGTGGACGACATGCGCACCGAAGAATCAACATCGGGCGCTGGGGAGAACCCCTTCGGCGATACGGCAACGCCTCCGGCGGAGCCCGCTGCACCGGCCGAACCCGCCAAGTGACCGGCGCACTGCGGCACGATCGATCTGCATGTTGAACTTCACACCCCAACCCATGATGGAGCCCTTCCGCTTCGCCCCCACAGGTGGCGAAGTGGCGGGCGCGGCGTTCTCCACCACCTTCCGGGTCTTTGCCACGGTGATCGTGGGGGGCTCCACCCTCTGGTTTGCGCAGCTGTGGTCACGTGGCGCGCTCGGTAGCGGCGTAAGCAACGGTACGGGCTGGTTCATCGCCGGCCTGGTGCTTATGGCCTGGACCTGGTGGAGCATCATGGTCAGCCGCACCCGCATCCATGCGAGCGGCTTGCACCAACGTTGGGTGTGGGACAAGGCCATGGCTTTCGATGATCTGGCCTACGTGCGCGTGATCCGCGTTCCAGGCCTGAGCTGGCTCATCGCACCGCGCCTGTATGTGCGCACACTGGCAGGCAAGTTCACTGTGTTCTACGGCGCCACACCCGAGCTCATCGCCGAGTTCGAACGCATCGGCGCCGAACTCAAGGCATTTCGCCAGTTCTGATTGGGGGGGTGGCCAGCAGCCATCACCTCCCACACCCGCTGCACCCTGCAGCCCAATGACCGCGCCCTGGCGCGGTTTCTTTTTCTCGCGCCGTCGTCCCCCGTGACTCAGCGGTGAGCACAGGACGCAATATCTGCAAGACCTGCGCAAAACCAAAGCCATCATGATGGTACCGCCGCACGGCGCGCCCATTGCGTCGTGCCAGGTGCTTGGTGCATCCATGCAAAACAACCCGCAGGCTAGGCTCTGTGCCAGCAGAACCCAACCTACTGGACCAAAAAAAACCGCGCCGAAGCGCGGTTTTTTTTTGTTTCCCCAGAACGGGTTGGGCGAGTGCGAGATCAGAGCTTGACGGTTTGCATGTAGCTATCAAACCGGCCTTCAGCCACACGGAACCATGCCACTTGATCGCGCTGGAACGCACGGAAGTCGGCGTAGATCTTCTTCCACTCAGGGCTCTTGGCGTCGTTCGCAGCGTACACCTCTTGCGATGCCTTGAACGAAGCGTCCAGCACATCCTTGGTGAACGGCAGCAGCTTGATCTTGGCGCCGATCAGCTGCTTGAGTGCCACGGGGTTGCGGGCATCGTACTTGGCCAGCATGTCCACGGCTGCATGCGACGATGCAGCCTGAATGATGGCCTTGTTCTCAGCCGACAACGCGTCGTAGGCTTTCTGGTTGACGAAGAAGTCCACCTCAGGACCGCCTTCCCACCAGCCGGGGTAGTAGTAGTGCGGGGCGACCTTGTTGAAGCCCAGCTTCTGGTCGTCGTACGGCCCCACCCACTCGGCTGCATCAATGGTGCCTTTTTCCAGCGCCTGGTAGATTTCGCCACCAGGCAGGCTTTGCGGAACCACGCCCAGCTTGGTCATCACTTCACCGACCAGACCGCCGCCCAGACGCATCTTCAGGCCCTTGAGGTCGGCAACCGACTTGATTTCCTTGCGGTACCAGCCGCCCATCTGCGTGCCGGTGTTGCCGCCAGCGAAGCTCAGCATGCCGTAGCCGGCATAGAACTCATCCATCAGCTTGCGGCCGTTGCCGTGCATCATCCAGGCGTTCATCTGGCGCGAGTTCATGCCGAACGGAATCGCCGAGCCCAGCGCGAAAGCGGGGTTCTTGCCGTAGAAGTAGTACGGCACGGTGTGGCACATTTCCACCGAACCTTGCTGCACGCCGTCGGCCACGCCCATGGCTGGCATCAGCTCACCGCCAGCATGGACGGAGATTTCGAACTTGCCGCCCGACATGGCCTTCACCGCATTGGCAAACACTTCAGCGCCGCCGTAAATGGTGTCGAGTGGCTTGGGGAAACTCGACGCAAGGCGCCAGCGCACAGCAGCCTGTGCGTGAACGGCAGGAGCAACACCCGCAGCCAGCACGCTAGCAATACCAGCATGCTTGATGATTGAACGACGATCCATGTGGTTATCTCCGAAAACTCTATTGCACAACTTGGCGCGCAGGGCTAATACCCGATGCCCAAGGACCTCTTTACCGGAAACGATTGTAGGAAGATGCCCCCCGCCAGATTTGCGGGTTTTCCCGTGAAAATCACGGAGGTACCCGAGCGTTCAGGCTTCTGCAAGCAATTGCGCCAACCCGCAGCCACCTCCATCCCACTCAGATCTTCTGGGCTGACATAAAAGTGTCGTAGCGTGCTTCGGCAAATCGAAACCAGAGGATCTGGTCACGCTGGAAATTACGCATGTCACCGTAGATCTTCTTCCACTCGGGAGATTTGGCGTCGTTCTCTGCAAAGACATCCATCGAGGCCTTGAACGATGCGTCCATGACGGCCTGTGAAAAAGGCAGCACCTTGGTCTTGGCTGCAACCAATTGCTTGAGCGCTGTGGGATTCAGCGCGTCGTACTTGGCGAGCATGTCCGAATGCGCCAAGGCGGCGGCGGCCTCCACGATGAGTTTGTAGTCTGCAGAGAGACCATCAAACGCCTTGCGGTTGATGAAGAAATCCACCTCGGGCCCACCCTCCCACCAACCTGGGTAGTAGTAGTAAGGCGCCACTTTGTGAAAGCCCAGTTTCTGATCATCGTAGGGCCCCACCCATTCAGCAGCATCGATGGTGCCTTTCTGCAGCGCCTGGTAGATCTCGCCCCCTGGGATGCTCTGCGGAATGGCCCCCAGCTTGGCCATCACGTCTCCGACCAGTCCGCCTCCCAGCCGCATCTTCATGCCCTTGAAGTCGCTCGGGCTCTTGATCTCACGCAGGTACCACCCCCCCATCTGCGTGCCGGTGTTTCCACCGGCAAAGCTCACCATGTTGAAGCCTCCGTAAAACTCGTTCATGAGTTTGCGCCCGTTGCCATGCTGCATCCAAGCACTCATCTGGCGGGAATTGAAACCAAAGGGGATGGCAGAGCCCAGAGCAAAGGCGGGGCTCTTGCCATAGAAGTAGTACGGCACGGTGTGCGCCATTTCCACGGACCCGCCCTGCACTGCATCCACGACACCGAACGCCGGCATCAATTCTCCACCTGCGTGCACCGAAATATCGAAGCGGCCGTTCGTCATCGTTTTGACGGCCCTCGCAAACACCTCGGCGCCACCATAAATAGTATCCAGCGACTTGGGGAAACTGGATGCCAATCGCCACCGTATGGATGCTTGCGCAAACACGGCAGGCGCCGCTCCGGTGGCCAACACCCCGGCGATGCCTGCATGTTTGATGAGGGAACGGCGATCCATAACACTAGTCTCCGTGAGTTTGTGACAGGCAATGGAGCAGAACCCCGTCGCGACGCCCAGCGCAGGCCTTAGCCTATTGCCTTTTGTCACGATTGTAGGAGTACGAGGGGCATCGAGCCCTCTTGGTTTTCCCGGTCTCACAAGGAACTGGATCGCCGCAGCACACCCAATTCCGCCCCTCCACCACCAGCGATCAATGGCTAGAAAGGGCTAGAGACACGGGCTGCATGAGCCGTCCGGAGGACAACCGAAAAGCAAGCTGGCTAGCGCGAAAACCGAAGCTCGATGGCTTTGCGTATCCCCACCGCATCCAGCCCTTGCAGCGACAGCAGCTTGGCCGGGTCGCCGTGTTCGATGAACGCATCGGGCAGGCCCAGCTGCAGCACGGGGCGCACGATGCCCATGGTGTTGAGGGCTTCGGTCACGGCACTGCCCGCGCCACCCTGGATCGCACCTTCTTCGAGCGTGACCAAGGCATCGTGGCGCTCGGCCACGTCGCGCAGCAAGGCCTCGTCGATGGGCTTGGCCCAGCGCATGTTGACCACGGTGGCATCCAGCGACTCCGCCGCCTCCAGCGCGGGGTACAGCAAGGTGCCAAACGACAGGATGGCGATGCGCGGCGCGTTGGCATCGGTGCCCTGGCGCTCGCGGCGGATCTCGCCCTTGCCGAACGGCAGCCCCTCCAGCCCCGCCAGCGGGGCCACACCTGCTCCGCTGCCACGCGGGTAGCGCACGGCCACGGGGTGGTTCTGCTCGAAGGCCGTGGTGAGCAGCTGGCGGCATTCGCGCTCATCGGCCGGGCAGGCCATGCCCATGTTGGGGATGCAGCGCACAAACGGGATGTCGTACGCCCCTGCATGGGTGGCGCCGTCGGCACCGACCAGGCCCGCACGGTCGAGCGCAAACACCACGGGCAGGTTCTGCAGGGCCACATCGTGGATCAACTGGTCGTAGCCGCGCTGCAGGAAGGTGGAGTAGATCGCCACCACGGGCTTCACGCCCTCGCAGGCCATGCCCGCGGCAAAGGTCACGGCGTGCTGCTCGGCAATGCCCACGTCGTAGTAGCGCTCGGGGAAACGCTTTTCAAACTCGACCATGCCCGAGCCCTCGCGCATGGCAGGCGTGATGCCCACCAGGCGCTGGTCCTGCGCGGCCATGTCGCACAGCCACTGGCCAAACACCTGGGTAAAGGTCTGCTTGGGTGGCGTGGCGGGCTTGGTCAGGCCCACACTGGGGTCGAACTTGCCAGGGCCGTGGTAAGCGATGGGGTCGGCCTCGGCCAGCTTGTAGCCCTGGCCCTTCTTGGTGACCACATGCAGGAACTGCGGGCCCTTGAGGCTCTTGATGTTTTCGAGCGTGGGGATCAGCGAATCGAGGTCATGCCCGTCGATGGGGCCGATGTAGTTGAAGCCGAATTTCTCGAACAGGGTGGCGGGCACCACCATGCCCTTGGCCTGCTGCTCGAAACGCTTGGCCAGCTCCAGCAGGGGCGGCACGGGCTTGAGCACGGTCTTGCCCACATTCTTGGCGGCGGCGTAGAACTGGCCGCTCATGAGCTGGGCCAGGTAGCGGTTGAGCGCGCCTACGGGCGGGCTGATGCTCATGTCGTTGTCGTTGAGCACCACCAGCAGGTTGCAGTCGGCCACACCGGCGTTGTTCAGCGCTTCAAACGCCATGCCTGCCGTCATCGCGCCGTCGCCGATGATGGCCACGGCGTGGCGGTTTTCGCCCTTGCGCTTGGCGGCCAGTGCCATGCCCAGGGCCGCCGAGATGCTGGTGCTGGAATGCGCCGTGCCAAAGGTGTCGTAGATGCTTTCGGCGCGCTGCGGGAAGCCCGAGATGCCGCCCAGCTGGCGCAGCGTGTGCATGCGGTCGCGGCGGCCGGTCAGGATCTTGTGCGGGTAGGTCTGGTGGCCCACATCCCACACTAGGCGGTCTTCGGGGGTGTTGAAGACATGGTGCAGGGCCACGGTCAGCTCCACCGTGCCCAGGTTGGAGCTGAGGTGTCCGCCGGTCTGGGAGACGCTGTGCAGCACGAACTCGCGCAGCTCGGCAGCCAGCGCCTTGAGGTCGGCGCGCGCGAGCTGGCGCAGGTCTGCCGGGTCGTTGATGGTCTGCAGCAGGGGGAAGGAGGTCGTGGACATTTACTATTCTTTTAATAGCTGCTAACGCATGATGGACAGGCGGTAGAGGCCAATTTTGTTCAAATTCTAGTAAGAGCGGCGCACCACCATGTCGGCCAGCGCAGCCAGGGCACGGGTGTCCGGCAAGCCACTGCGCGCCAGGGCAGCGTGTGCGTCCTGCAGCAGTTCCTGCGCGTGGGCCTGGGCACGCTCCAGCCCCAGCAAAGAGACATAGGTGGGCTTGTCGGCGGCAGCATCCTTGCCCGCCGTCTTGCCCAGCGTGGCCGAATCGGCCACCACGTCCAGGATGTCATCCACCACCTGGAACGCAAGGCCCATGGCCGCGCCGTACTCCGACAGCGCCTGGTAGGCCGCCGGTGCCGCTTGGCCGCACACGGCGCCCATGAGCACACTGCCCTGCAGCAGCGCACCGGTCTTGAGCCGGTGCATCTGGCGCAGCTGGTCTTCGGTCAGCGCCACGCCCACGCTGGCCAGGTCAATCGCCTGGCCGCCCGCCATGCCGGCCGAGCCCGCTGCGCGCGCCAGCAGGCGGCACAGCGTGGCCTGCATGGCAACAGGCACGGGGCTGTCGTCGGGGGTGAGCAGCTCGAACGCGAAGGCCTGCAGCGCATCGCCCGCCAGCAGGGCCTGGGCTTCGCCAAACTGCACATGCACCGTGGGCTTGCCCCGGCGCAGCACGTCGTTGTCCATGCAGGGCATGTCGTCGTGCACCAGGGAATAGGCATGGATCAGCTCCACCGCACACGCCGCGCGCAGGGCCGCCTCGCCCGACACCTCCGCAGCTGGGGTGCCGCTGCACACCGCCTCGTACGCGGCCAGCACCAGCAGTGGCCGCAGCCGCTTGCCGCCATCGAGCACGGCGTAGCGCATGGCATCGCCCAGCCCGGCAGGGGCACCATGACCCACCCACCCGGACAGGGCCTGCTCCACGCGGGCCAGGTGGTTGTGGCTCCAGGGGACCACATCAAACGGGGAAAGCTGACTCATCACTGCGTCTGAAGGCGCGGGCACTGCACTCATTCCTGGGTCCATGGTTGGAGCTGGCCATCGTCCAGCACCTTGATCTGGTCCTGCACCGCTTCCAGCCGCTGGCGGCAGAACGCCAGCAGCGCCGCGCCACGCTGGTAGCCCGCCAGCATCTGGTCCAGCGGCAACTGGCCTGACTCGATGCGGGCCACAAGCTGCTCCAGCTCTTCCAGCGCCGCTTCGTAGCTGGCGGGTTCGGCGGGTGGTGCAGGGGTGGCAGGAGCCTTGGGCATGGGCAAAGCGGCAGAGCGCAGGTGAGAAAACCGGCCATTTTAGGCGCACCACCACGGCGCAGAGACCGGAGCCCGCCGAATGGACGCAGCGCCCCAGAACCCGCCCGGCAGCCGCCAAAGGCACAAGCCCACCCAGCGCCTGTTTGACCTGCGTCTAGAACAGTAATTTCAATACACGTAGGGGGGGTGCGGGAATAACCCCACCACCTATAATCCCATTCCCGTCGAGCCGGCTACTCACCCTAGCCGGTTTCTTTTTTCTGGATGCGCCTTGGCGCACCTCCCGCACTTTCTCCCTGTGGGGAGTCTTTAGGTCAGGTCACCCATGTCTGATTTAAGTCTTCAACTGCAGCAGGCCGCAAGCCAACTACCAGTTTCAAGCTACTTTGACGATGCGCTGTTCCAGCGCGAGCTGGACACCATCTTCCAGCGCGGGCCCCGCTATGTGGGGCACCAGCTGAGCGTGCCGAATCCCGGCGACTATTACGCCCTGCCCCAGGAGGGCGAGGGCCGCGCGCTGGTGCGCAACGCCCAGGGCGGCATCGAGCTGGTCTCCAATGTCTGCCGCCATCGCCAGGCCGTGATGCTCAAGGGCAAGGGGTCGCTGCAGGGCCAGGGCAAGGGCCATGCGGGTGGCAACATCGTCTGCCCCCTGCACCGCTGGACCTACAGCCCCCAGGGCGAGTTGCTGGGCGCACCGCACTTCGCGCACGACCCCTGCCTCAACCTGAACAACTACAAGCTGCGCGAGTGGAACGGCCTGCTGTTTGAAGACAACGGCTACGACGTGGCCGCCGACCTGGCCCAGATGGGCCCGCGCGCCGACCTGGACTTTGATGGCTACGTGCTCGACCACGTAGAGCTGCACGAGTGCAACTACAACTGGAAGACCTTCATCGAGGTCTATCTGGAGGACTACCACGTCGGCCCCTTCCACCCGGGCCTGGGCAGCTTTGTGACCTGCGACGACCTGCGCTGGGAGTTTGGCAAGAATTATTCGGTGCAGACCGTGGGCGTAGCCAACCGCCTGGGCAAGGCGGGTAGTCCCGTGTACGAACGCTGGCACAAGGCGCTGCTGGACTACCGGAGCGGCAAACCCCCACAGTACGGCGCCATCTGGCTCACGCTGTACCCGCACATCATGGTGGAGTGGTACCCGCATGTGCTCACCGTGTCCACGCTGCACCCCGTCAGCCCCACCAAGACGCTGAACATGGTGGAGTTCTACTACCCCGAAGAGATAGCCGCCTTCGAGCGCGAATTCGTTGAGGCACAGAAAGCTGCCTATATGGAGACCTGCATCGAGGACGACGAGATCGGCGAGCGCATGGACGCCGGCCGCAAGGCCTTGCTGGCCCGTGGCGACAACGAGGTGGGCCCCTACCAAAGCCCCATGGAAGACGGCATGCAGCACTTCCATGAGTGGTACCGCGAAGCGATGGGCAGCGACGCGCTGGACGCCAGCACCCCAAAGCGCTGAATACAGCGGCAAATCCCAGCCAATCCGCAGGCCCGCCGTGGTCTGCTCTCATTACAATAGCTGCCAGTGCTTAAAAATTAAGCGCCAGCAGCTATTTTCATTTCTGCGCCCCGTGGCGCACTTCAAGAGACCACAACCCGATGCAAGCCCTTTGGATGGTGTTGGCCGCGTTCCTGTTTGCCAGCATGGGGGTGTGCGTCAAGATCGCATCGGACTTCTTCAACTCGGCCGAACTGGTGTGCTACCGGGGCCTCATCGGCATGGCCATCCTGTGGCTGCTGGCGCGCTCGCAAAAGGTGACGCTGGCCACGCAATACCCCGGCATGCACGCCTGGCGCAGCCTGGTGGGCGTGACCTCGCTGGGGGCCTGGTTCTTTGCCATTGCCCACCTGCCCCTGGCCACGGCCATGACGCTCAACTACATGAGCAGCGTGTGGATCGCCGCCTTCCTGATTGGTGGCACGCTGCTGGCCTGGCGCCCCTCGCCCGCCACCCCCCGCCCGGCGCTACAGGGCCCGCTGGTGCTGACGGTGCTGGTTGGTTTTATTGGCGTGGTGCTGATGCTGCGCCCCAGCCTCGACCAGAACCAGGCCTTTGCCGGACTGATCGGGCTGATGTCCGGCCTGACCGCCGCGTTTGCCTACATGCAGGTGGTGGCGCTGTCGCGCATTGGCGAGCCGGAATCGCGCACTGTGTTCTATTTTGCGGTGGGCTCGGCGGTAGCGGGCGGTGGCGCCCTGCTGTTCACCGGCACTTCACCCTGGCCGGGCTGGCAGGCGCTGTGGCTGCTGCCCATCGGCATTCTGGCCGCCGCAGGCCAGCTGTGCATGACCAAGGCCTATGCCAGCGCCAAGACCCAGCGCGGCACGCTGGTGGTGGCCAACCTGCAGTATTCGGGCATCGTGTTTGCGGGCCTGTACAGCGTACTGCTGTTTGGCGACAAGATTCCCCCCATCGGCTGGATCGGCATGGCCCTCATCGTGGGCAGCGGCATTGTGGCCACCATCCTGCGGGCCCGCGCGGCACCCGGAGCCCCTGCCGAAGAACATTGATACAACGTGGCTGCACGAGGCTGTAAGCAGTTGGACACAATGGAGCCCGTTTTTCCTTCGCACTGGCACACACCATGACCTACACGACCCTCATCTCTGCCACCGAACTGCAGGCCCAGATCGACAGCGGCGCACCGCTGATGGTGTTTGACTGCAGCTTTGACCTGATGCAGGCCTCGGCTGGCGCCCAGCAGTACAGAGAGGCCCACATCCCGGGCGCGGTGTACGCCGATCTCAACAATCACCTGAGCGCCAAACATGGCCTGCCGGGTGCGGGCGGCACCGTCACCGCGCAGGAGGCCGACAAGCCCGCATCCGGCGGTCGCCACCCGCTGCCCAGCCGCGAGCGCTTTGCGATGTGGCTGTCCAGCGTGGGCTTTGCCAACAACATGCAGGCCGTGGTGTACGACCGCCAGGGTGCCAACTACTGCGGGCGTCTGTGGTGGATGCTCAAGTGGGCGGGCCACAATGCCGTGGCCGTGCTCGATGGCGGCCTGCAGGCCTGGCAAGCCGCTGGCGGCGCGGTCAACAGCGGCGAGGAGCCCTCGCACTTCCAGTCCCACTTCCAACTGGCTGAGCCCCTGCGCCGACTGACCACGGCCAGCGATGTGCTTGCGCACCTGCAGCAACCCGGCCAGACCGTGATCGATGCCCGCGCTGGTGCCCGCTACCGGGGCGAAGTGGAGCCTCTGGACCCCGTAGCTGGCCATATTCCGGGCGCACTCAACCGCCCCTTTGCCGAGAACATCGGCGCCGACGGTCGTTTCAAGCCTGCGGCCCTGCTGCGTGCTGAGTTCGACGCCCTGCTGGCGGGCCGCAACCCCGCCACGGTGGTGCACCAATGCGGCAGCGGCGTGAGCGCTGTGCCCAATCTGCTGGCCATGGAAGTCGCGGGCCTGGGCACCACTGCACTGTTTGCCGGCAGCTGGAGCGAGTGGTGTTCCGACCCTTCGCGCCCCGTCGAAAAAGGCTAAGCAGCGCTCGCGTCAGCGGTTATCAGGCGCCAAGGGTTGCAAAAGCGCAAAAAAGAGGGGTTTGCGGGTGCTATCAAAACCATGAGCAGAACGCATGGGCCTGCGCCAGCCATTGCAGCAAGTGCGCCCCCATGAAAAGACAGTCGGCACCTGATTGGCGTGTAAGGTAAATTCCTACAGGCGCCACTGCAAAACCAGACACGCGGCACAGCCAAACCCCGACTTAATTTCTGATTGGGGCGGTTTCACAATCCATTTCAACGGATCACGCAAAACCTGCAACCAGCAGGCAACGCAGGGTCCGGGAACTGGAACAAAGGAAGCCGCCATGACCAACGAACAACTCCTCGCCGAAATCCGCGAAGCCAACCTCACCTACCTGATGCTGGCCCAGACCCTGATTCGCCAGGACAAGGCAGAAGCCGTGTTCCGCTTGGGCATGAATGAAGAGTCTGCCGATATTCTCGCGTCGCTGTCTGCAGCGCAAGTGATGAAGCTGGCCTCCCGCAACACGCTGCTGTGCAGCTTCCGCGTGGACGACAACCTGGTGTGGAGCTTGCTGACCAACCACTCGGCCAAGAAGGTAGGCAACGAAGCCACCAACACGCTGCACGCCAACATTTTGATGGCCAGCCGTGTGTCGGAAGTGCTCTGAGCCCGAACCTTCTTCATCCAGCCTGAAAGCCCGCCATGTCCACCTCCGCCAAAGCCCCAGTCAAGAGCGTCTTGAACGAATCCAAGCAGATCGAACGCGCCGCCATGCTGATCCAGATGGGCGCCCGCATGCAGGTGCTCGAATCGGAGACCACGCTGTCTTATGAACGCCTGATCCGTCTCTACAAGGAGATCGCGGGCAAGTCGCCATCGAAGGGGCAGCTCCCGTTCTCGACCGACTGGTTCCTGACCTGGCAGGAAAATATCCACAGCTCGCTGTTCCTGAACATCTACGAATACCTGTCCAAGGGCGTGGACCTGGATTCGGTGGAGTTGCTGACCAAGGCCTACCGTCTCTACAACGAACAGGTCACCACCGCCGAGATCGAGCCTCTGCTGTCCTTCACCCGCGCCTGGCGCCTGGTCAAGTTTGTGGATGCAGGCATGCTGACCCGCACCAAGTGCGCACAGTGCAGCGGCCAGTTTGTGACCGAGCTGTACGAGAACCGCCACTTCACCTGCGGCCTGTGCAACCCGCCAGCGCGCGCGGGCAAGAGCAAGACGGCGGGTGCGTTGATGTTGCATTGAATGGCAAGCACCTTTGACTGACTAACGGCAAATAGGCGGATTGCGCGATGCGCAAGCAAAAGGCCCTCAAGCGGCCTTTTTGCTTGAAATCTTCTTCCAGCCTTCACAGCACAACATGGCGTGCTGCGATGAGCCTACCGCCCAAACAGGAGTGCGCGCACGTTTTCGTCAATCGGCACGGCATAGTTGTGCGCCGCCACAACCAGGTTCCCGTCCGGCTTGACCAGCTTGATGCTGACGTACAGGACGGTGGCCGACACAGCATAGGTCCCCACCACCACCGCTTGCGCATCGTGCGCCCTGCTCACCTCGCGTAGTTCCCGCGACAGCAGCAACTCGCCTTGCTCGCGCTGCATCACAAGGTTTTCGCGCATCTTGAGTTCGGTGACAGGCAAACCTCTTTGCACAAGACGTCCGGCGATCTGCTCCGAAAAAATCCGGCCCATGCGGGAGGACTCCCCCAGCCGATCCACATTCACCAGCGTCGAGACCAGCACCGGGTGACGGGGGTCCAGCGACGCGTTCTGGACTAACATGTCTGCCGCGTGGTGATTCGCCGCGATGATGGACGTTCGGGGCATACCTGAACCCCCTCCTCCCGAGCCGTTGTCACCGTAGTAGTAGCTGGCACAACCCGACAGCGCAAATGCCGTCGCAGCTGCGGCAAACCCCAAGCCACTTCGTGCCAAACGCCACATCATGGGCTCACCACCCGCCAGGTTTTGATCGAGGTAGGCACGGCTCCCTGCATGCGAGGTTCTGCAGGCAGGTACAGCAAAGCATCGTCATGCACCAGGGAGTACACATTCGATGTACCCCCCAAAAAACGCCCGCCGCTCTCCAGTGATGCAGTCACCAGCAGCTCGGACCGCGCCGGAGCCCCCAAACGGGGATACACCACGGGTGTTTCGGGCTCTGCTGGGGTTTTGCGAATCTGCATTGCCGCCACGGCGGCCCCAAACGCGCTGCCAGAAGCCACCACCACATCGCCTTCTGCGCCAACTTTGCCGACCATTTTTTTGTCGCCTACGTCTTTCTCGTTGCCAGGTGGGTAGAAAGAGCTTGCACCATGGAAATGAACGCCATCGCGCGCCACACTCACCCCTGAGGCCAACGGTATCCAGTCCAACACACTCGATCCGGGTTGCATGTGCTGCACCACCTGCGTATCAACGACCAATTGCACCGTACCCGGCTCTGTGGTCACAGCAACTCCGCGATCTGCCAGCTTGTTCATCAACAGCCTGCGAAATGCCTGATTGAAGCGGGTGTCTGCTTTTGCCGAGACATAAATCGGATGCTCCCCCACAGGCCAATCGCGGACTTTTTCGGTAACGCGCACAGCAACATCGTCAGCAAGCACGTCCCAGTGGTGAACCGCCTGCAATGTCTTCTGCCCCGATACCGCATGCCGCTCTGGCTGCGGCACATCCAACCCCGCACAGCCCGTGACTAGCAAAGCCAGCCCCCAAAGAGGCCACCAGGGCCTACGCCCCCAACGCGAAGGCATTGAGCGAAGATGATGAGATTGCATAGTCGCGATGCTATGCCCGTACGCTAGGCCCTATTGGTCAAAAAAAGCTGGATTTGCGCGACACTTCGCCGACCACACTCCATGCGACCGGCTCCTGCCGCCCCCTTTTCCGCCGCATCAGAATCTGCCCATGACAGCATCTCCCACCGAACCGCCTCATGCGCCCGCAGCGCCAACATCGCACAACCCTGACGCTCCCGGCTGTACCCCTACACCTCCCGCCGCGGATCTACCAGGCAACAATCTTCATCTGCCCGTCACATCAGCCCCACCGCTGCAGCACACGGCAGACACTCCCGCCAACCCATCGACTCCCCTGACCCTCCACATGCCCGTGGACGTGCGCAACCTGTCGCTTGCCCTGCTGGCGCTGTTTGCAACGGTGGCGCTGCTGCACTGGGCCAGCGCGGTGTTCATTCCGATCATGCTCAGCCTGCTGCTGACCACCGCGCTGCGGCCGGCAGTGGACATCTTG
The DNA here is from genome assembly GCF_002245625.1 of Acidovorax kalamii. GTDB lineage: Bacteria > Pseudomonadota > Gammaproteobacteria > Burkholderiales > Burkholderiaceae_C > Acidovorax > Acidovorax kalamii. The sequence goes on along the minus strand of NZ_NOIG01000005.1, from coordinate 156,543 downwards.
TACCGCTGGCACATCCCGCGCTGGCTGGGGGCGGGCGCGCTGCTGATCGCCATGGTCTCGGGGCTGGCCAGCGCCGCCTGGTCGCTCAGCGACGGCGCGGCTCAGCTGGTGGACTCATTGCCGGTGGCCGCGAAGAAGGTACGCGACAACCTCAAGGCCCGTGCCGGGGGCAGCAGCCCGCTGGACACCATGCAGAAGGCGGCCACGCAGCTTGAACAGGCGGCCAACGAGAGCAGCGCCACGGCCGCGCCACGCCGGGGGGTGCAACGGGTCATTGTCGAGCGCCCGCCCTTCAACATCCGCGACTACCTCTGGAGTGGCACCGTGGGGCTTATGTCGGCCCTGGGGCAGCTCATGGTGGTCGTCTTCCTGACCTTCTTCGCCCTGGCTTCGGGCAACCTGCTGCGCGACAAGCTGCTGCGCATCGCGGGCACCAGCCTGGAGAGGCGCAAGGTCACCACCCATGTCCTCGATGACATCACCCGCCAGATCCAGCACTATCTGCTGCTGCAGGTGTTCACCAGCGTGCTGGTGGGCGTGGCCACCGGCCTGGCGTACTGGGCATTGGGCCTGCAAAACGCGGCGGTATGGGGCGTGGCAGCCGGTGTACTCAACCTCGCGCCCTACATCGGCTCGGCCCTGGTCACAGGGGCATCGGCGCTGGTGGCTTTCCTGCAGTTCGGCACGCTCGACATGGCCCTGGCCGTTGGTGGTGCATCGCTGGTGATCCACACCATCGTCGGCAATCTGCTCACACCTTGGCTCACCAGCCGAGCCAGCAGCATGAGCCCCGTGGCCGTTTTCGTGAGCGTGCTGGCCTGGGGCTGGCTCTGGGGCCTGTGGGGGTTGCTGCTAGGCATCCCGGTGATGATGGCCGTGAAAGCGGTGTGCGACCGCGTGGAAGACCTCAAACCGGTGGGCGAACTGCTGGGGCAGTAGGCACGACGGGTGCCACCTTGCCTGCCCCCCCCTGCGCGCACTGCTGCACAAACGCCGGCAGGTCGTCTGCCGCCAGGGCGCGGCTGTAATACCAGCCCTGCACGCGCAGGTCGATGGAGGCGGGCAGCACCTGCAGCTGTTCATCGGTCTCCACGCCCTCCACCACCATGCCCAGCCCCAGGCTCTGGCAAAAATGCAGCAGGCCCTCCAGCACGCGGGCACCCTGTGGCTCGGCACTGGTCACCACAAAGCTGCGGTCGATCTTGATGGTGTCTACCGCAAAGGCGTGCAGATAACTCAGTGACGAGTACCCGGTGCCAAAGTCGTCGATGGACACCTTCGCGCCCACGGCATGCACCCGGGCAATGGCATCGCGCATCTGCGCCACATCGGCCGCCAGAGCATCCTCCGTGATCTCGATGCTGATACACCCCGCCGCAGGCGTGATCAAAGCCACCAGGCGCTGGCAATGGGCGGGCGACATGAGGGTGGGCCCCGTGACGTTGATGGAAATCGGCAGCTCAAAGCCCGCATTGCGCCAGCGCCGGTACTGCCGCAGCGCCGCAGCCGCCACCCACAGGTCCACCTCCTTCATCAGCCCCGCCTCGGACAACCAGGCGAGGAACGCCCCTGGCGACTGGATCCGCCCCTGCGAGTCGCGGGCGCGCAGCAACGCCTCGCACCCCACACACAGGCCCGTGCGCGGCGACACCTGCGGCTGGTACTCCAGGAAGAACTCATAGTCCCCCATGCGGCGCACCCGGGCCACCAGGTCGTCCCTGCGGGCCTGGCCCTGCTGTGCCACCACGATGGGGTCGTGGGCGTAGAGGCTCCCCTCCTCCTGCAGCCGCGTGAACGTGGTGTCCAGCCCTGGCAGGTGCACGGTGGTGGCATGGTGGCGCTCCAGCGCACGCACAGCCGGTGCATAGATACAGGCCCCGAGCAGCACCAGGGCCAGTTGCAAGGCCACCGCGGACCAGGCCCCCTGGGTGCTGACGTAGGCATTGAACACCACCGGGGCGTTCAGGGGCATGGGCACGGTGGCCATGGGCACCCAGCCCGTCTGCACGGCCGCCAGCGCCAGGCAGGCGTTGACCGCAGGCACCAGGATGAAAGGAACGAGCAGGCGCGGGTTCAGGATCAACGGGATGCCGAACAGCAGCAGCTCGTTCACATTCAGCAAGGCCATGGGCAGGCTGGCCACCGCCAACAGGCGCAGCCCCGGGCTGCGCACCCGCCACAGCACGGCCACCACGAGCGACAAGGTGCCACCCGCGCCCCCGATAAAGGCAAACGCCCCCAGCAACCCCGCGTTCAGCGGGTACTGGGGCACCTGGTCGGTCAGCAGCTCGATGGCGTTCCAGCCCACGGCCTGCTCCAGCACCTGGAACAGGGGCTGGAGCGCGTGATAGCCGTGGATGCCAAAGAACCACAGCAGCGAGTTCATGCCGGTGAGCACGACGGCGTTGAAGTAGGGCCGGTCGGGATCGACCATGTCCATGGGCAGGCTCCACTGCGCCAGGCCCGACCATTGCTGCAACAGCGCCAGCACCGCCGCCAGCAGCGCAGCCGTGACGATGCCGGGCACCACCATGTTCACCGCGTCCTCGACGTTGTCGCTGACCAGCGCCCCCCGGGACACCTGCAGCCAGCGCAACCGCATCAGCCGGGCCATCAGCGGCACATTGATGAGCGGCGAGGCAATCGCGATGAACAGCACCAGTGTGGCAGCGGCGCGCGGCTGCCCGCTGAGCTGATATGACGCAAGCGCCACGTACACAAAACACAGAAAAGCCACCGGAAGGCGTGGCAACTGGTGGCGAATGGCCAGCATGTAGCCAATCGAAGCAGCAATCAGCAGCGGCAGGATGCGACTGATTTCGCCATGCAGCCCCGCCAGCATGTCGCCCACCGCAGGCGGCAGCCCCAGCACACCGGCCACCACCGACAGCACGAGGAACACGGCCGACACCATGAGGCAGGGCAACACCCACAGCAACCCCTCGCGGATGGCCCGCATCGAATCGGCGCGCGCCACGGCCTCCAGCCGGTGCGACAGCAACACCCTCCAGGCCGCCAGATCCCTGCCCAAAGCCATGCCTCCCGGCCCGTTAGCGACGAGCCACCACCATGACAACGCACCGCAGGGCCGCGCCACCACAGTGGCTACCCCGCGCCGGTAGCCGGGGCCTGCTGCCAAGCCCCCGCCAAGGGCACTACAGCGCCCCGGTGGCCATGCTAGCGCGCGCTGGCGCTGGTGGCAAAACGGATGAAGAAGCGCGGGCGATCAGCCCGTATTGCGCAGCCCGGCCGCAATCCCGTTGATGGAGATGTGGATACCCGTCTGCACCCGCTCGTCGCCCTGCCCGGCGCGCCAGCGGCGCACCAGCTCCACCTGCAAGTGGTGCAGCGGGTCGATGTACGGGAAACGGTGCTTGATGGAGCGCGCCAGCGCCGTGTTGTGCGTCAGGCGCTGCTTGTCGCCCGTGATGCGGGTCAGCGCCTCGGCCGTGCGTTGCCACTCGGCCTCGATGGCGGTGAACACCTTCTTGCGCAGGCGCGCGTCCGTCACGAGTTCGCTGTAACGCGAGGCCAGGGCCAGGTCGCTCTTGGCCAGCACCATGTCCATGTTGGACAGCAGGGTGCGGAAGAAGGGCCACTGGCGGTACATCTTCTGCAGCAGGGCCAGCTGGGCCTTGGGGTCCTTGCCTTCGGTGTTGATGAAGGCCTCCACCGCCGAGCCAAAACCGAACCAGCCCGGCAGTGTGAGGCGGCACTGGCCCCAGCTGAAGCCCCAGGGGATGGCGCGCAGGTCTTCGATCTTCTGGCTGGCCTTGCGGCTGGCGGGGCGCGAGCCGATGTTCAGCTCAGCGATCTCGCGGATGGGCGTGGAGTTGAAGAAGTAGTCGGTGAAGCCGGGCGTCTCGTACACCAGCGCGCGGTAGCTGCCCATGCTGGCCAGCGAGAGCTGGGCGGCGGCATCCAGAAAGGCCTTGGTCGCGGGCTTGGTGGGCTGTAGCAGCGTGGCTTCGAGCGTGGCAGCCACCAGGGTTTCGAGGTTGCGGCGGCCGATCTCGGGGTTGGCGTATTTGGAGGCAATCACCTCGCCCTGCTCCGTCAGGCGGATCTGGCCGCGCACGGTGCCGGGGGGCTGCGCCAGGATGGCCTGGTAGCTCGGGCCACCGCCACGGCCCACAGTGCCACCCCGGCCATGGAACATGCGCAGCTGGATGCCGTGGGTGGTGGCGAGTTCGTCGAAGAGTTCGACGAGGGCGATCTCGGCGCGGTACAGCTCCCAGTTGCTGGTGAAGATGCCGCCATCCTTGTTGCTGTCGCTGTAGCCGAGCATGATGTCCTGCTCGCCACCGCTGCGCTGCACCAGGGCCGCCACGCCGGGCAGGCTGTAGAACTCGCGCATGATGGGCGCGGCGTTGCGAAGGTCTTCGATGGTTTCGAACAGCGGCACCACGATGAGGTGGTTCTTGGATTCGGCATCGAGCGTGCCGCTCATCAGGCCCACTTCCTTTTGAAGCAGCAGCACTTCCAGCAAATCGCTCACCGTTTCGGTGTGGCTGATGATGTAGTGGCGGATGGCTTCATGGCCGAAGCGCTCGCGCATCACGCGGGCAGTTTCGAAAATGGCAAGCTCACCCTGCGTGTGGGCCGAGTACTCGGCGCCCACCACGCGCAACGGGCGCGCGTCGTTGAGCAACTTGATCAGCAGCGCACGCTTGGCGGCTTCCTGCAGGCCCGCATAGTTTGGCTCGATGCGCGCCTTGGCCAGCAGCTCGGCCACCACCTCCTCGTGTTTGTCGGAGCTTTGGCGCAGGTCCACCGTCGCCAGGTGGAAGCCAAACACCTGCACGGCGCGGATCAGCGGGTGCAGGCGCTCTGCGGCCAGGGCCTGGCCATGGTGCGACTGCAGCGATGCTTCGATCACCCGCAGGTCGGCCAGGAACTCTTCAGCGCTGGCGTAGGCGTTTTGTGGCGCCACGGCATGGCGCGCGGCCTCGCCACCGGTCAGCTCTTTCAGCGATGCGGCCAGACGTGCATAGATGCCCGTGAGTGCGCGGCGGTAGGGCTCGTCCACGCGGTGCTCGTTGGTGTCGGGCGAGCGCTGGGCCAGGGCCTCCATCTCGGCCGACACCTGCACCAGGCGGGCGGACAGTGACAGTTCACCGCCCAGGTAGTGCACCTCGGTCAGGTAGTGGCGCAGGGCCACTTCGGCCTGTCGGCTCAGCGCGTACTGCAGGGTCTGCGCGGTGACGTTGGGGTTGCCATCGCGGTCGCCACCGATCCACTGGCCCATGCGCAAGAAGCTGTGCACAGGGTACTGGCCGAGTTCGCTTTCGAGGTCGGCGTAGATCTTGGGGATCTCGCGCAGAAAGGTCGCTTCGTAATACGACAGCGCGTTCTCGATCTCGTCGGCCACGGTGAGCTTGCTGTAGCGCAGCAGGCGCGTTTGCCACAGCTGGGCCACGCGGGCGCGCAGCAGGGCTTCGTTGGCGGCCAGCTCGCGCGGGGTGAGCGCGTCCTTGGCACTGTTGTAGAGCTGCGCGCGCACCTGTATGTCGTCGCGCGTGGCCAGCAGTTGGGCGATGTCGCGTTCGGCATCCAAAATGCTCTTGCGCTGCACCTCGGTGGGGTGGGCGGTGAGCACGGGGGCTACGTAGCTGCCTGCCAGCGTCTGCGAGATGGTCTTGGGCGCAATGCCAGCCCAGCGCAGGCGCGAGAGGGCGACCTCGATGCTGCCCTCCTGCGTGTCACCTGCGCGCTCGTGCACGGCGCGGCGGCGGATGTGGTGGCGGTCTTCGGCGAGGTTGGCCAGGTGGCTGAAGTAGGTGAAGGCGCGGATCACGCTCACCGTCTGGTCGCCCGACAGGGACTTGAGCAGCTTCTTGAGCGCGCGGTCGGCTTCCTGATCGGCGTCGCGGCGGAAAGCGACGGAGAGCTTGCGCACCTGCTCCACCAGCTCATACGCGGCCACGCCCTCCTGTTCTCGGATCACGTCGCCCAGAATGCGCCCGAGCAGGCGGATGTCGTCGATCAGGGGCTGGTCCTTGTCGGATCGTTTCATGGTGCGTGAGTCTCCGGAGGTGGGTGGTGGCCAGGAGCCGCCTGCCCCCGTGTCCCCCGGGGTGCACCAGCCCCAGTGCGGGCGCATGCTAGCATCGCCCGCCCCTGAAAGATTACAAACAGGTTACGAACTTGAGCCTCCAGAACGCCCCTCTTTCCATCGTGATCGCCACGCGCGAGAGCCGCCTGGCGCTGTGGCAGGCCGAGCATGTGCAGTCCCTGTTGCGCGCGCGCGGCCACCAGGTGGAGCTGCTGGGCATGACCACCAAGGGCGACCAGATCCTGGACCGCTCGCTGTCCAAGGTGGGCGGCAAGGGCCTGTTTGTGAAAGAACTGGAAGTGGCACTGGAAGAAGGTCGCGCGCACATCGCCGTGCATTCGCTCAAGGACGTGCCCATGGAGCTGCCCGAGGGGTTTGCGCTGGCCTGCGTGATGGAACGCGAAGACCCGCGCGATGCGTTTGTCTCGCCCCACTACCCCAACATAGATGCCCTGCCCCAGGGTGCGGTGGTCGGCACTTCGAGCCTGCGCCGCCAGGTGTTGCTGCAGGCCCTGCGGCCCGACCTGAAGATTGAGCCGCTGCGCGGCAACCTCGACACCCGCCTGCGCAAGCTGGACGAAGGCCAGTACGACGCCATCGTGCTGGCAGCTGCGGGCCTGAAGCGCCTGGGCCTGGAATCGCGCATCCGCGCCACCTTCGCGCCCGCCGCCATGTTGCCCGCCGCAGGCCAGGGTGCCCTGGGCATTGAAGTGCGCAGCAACCGGCAAGACCTCATCGACGCGCTGGCGCCGCTGGCCCACCAGCCCACCTGGCTCACCGTGGCCGCCGAACGCGCCGTGAGCCGCGCCATGGGCGGCAGCTGCTCGATGCCGCTGGCCGCGCACGGCACCTTCACGGGTGGCGTGCTGCAGCTCGACGCCGCCTGGGGCGATGTGGATGCGCAGGCCCCCCTGGTGCGCGCAGCGGCTAGCGCCCCCGTCACCACGCTGGCGCAGGCCGAAGCGCTGGGCGACGCGATTGCACAGCGCCTGCGTGCCGGTGGCGCGCGGGGCGCCGAACCCCTGAATTGATCGGCCCAGCCATGCCCCGGGTGATCGTCACGCGGCCCGCCCGCGAGGCTGCGCACTGGGTCGGGCTGCTGGCGGCACGCGGCATCCCGGCCGTGGCCCTGCCGTTGATTGACATCGGGCCATGCACCGACACGGCAGCGCAGCAGGCGCTGGCCCAGGCCCACGCCCGGCTGGCGCAGTACCGGGCGCTGATGTTTGTCAGTGGCAATGCGGTGGTTCATTTTTTTGAGCAAAAACCGGCCTCTGCGCTCGATCCTCTTGCCCCAACAGCTATAAAAATGAGAGCATGGGCACCAGGCCCCGCCACGGCGCGTGCGCTGGAGCAGGCCGGGGTGCCACTGGGCCACATCGACGGCCCGGCGCCCGACGCCCCGCAGTTCGACTCGGAAGCGCTGTGGCAGCAGGTGGCCGGGCAAATCCGGCCTGGCGACCGGGTGCTCATCGTGCGTGGGCGCTCGGGGGGCGTGCACGACACCGCCCAGGGCAGTGGCCGCGACTGGCTGGCACGGCAGATCGAGGCCGCAGGCGGCCTGGTGGATTTTGTGGTGGCATACCAACGCGGCGCGCCCCGGCTGGCCCCCGCCGAGGTGGCTCTGGCGCAACAGGCGGCGCAGGACGGATCGGTCTGGCTGCTGAGCAGCTCCGAAGCCGTGGCCCACCTGTCAGAGGCGCTGCCCGGTCAGCACTGGGGCGCAGCGCGTGCGCTGGCCACCCACCCGCGCATTGCCGAAGCGGCGCGTGCAGCGGGCTTTGGCACCGTGGGGGAATGCCGTCCGGCGCTGGAAGACGTGGTGGCCTCGATAGAATCGGCCGCATGAGTTCCGCGCCGCCCAACGACCTGCCTCCAGCCCCCACCGCCGCCCCTGTGGCCGCACCCGTGGGCGCGCCTGCAGCAGGCCCTGCACCTGTGGCTCCGGCCGCCGTGGCGCCCACGCCGGGCCGGGGTGGTGCCGTTACCCTGCTGCTGGGCGCCGTGGCCGCTGCCGCGCTGGTCAGCAGCGGCATGCTGTGGCAAAAGCTCAGCGCCATCCAGGAACAGCTCGCCCGGCAGACTGCCGACTCGGGCGCGCAGGCCATCGAGGCCCGCACCATGGCCCGCCAGGCCGAAGAGCTGGTGCGCGAGACCGCCGCCCGCCTGTCGGTGGCCGAAGCCCGGGTGAGCGAAGTGGCGCTGCAGCGCAGCCAGCTCGAAGAATTGATGCAAAGCCTGTCGCGCTCGCGCGACGAAAACCTGGTGGTGGACATCGAATCCGCCATCCGCCTGGCCCAGCAACAGGCCCAGCTCACCGGCAGCCTGGAGCCGCTGGTGGCTGCGCTCAAAAGCGCCAACCAGCGCATCGAACGCGCAGCACAGCCCCGCCTGGCGCCCGTGCAACGCGCCATTGGCCGCGACCTGGACCGCCTGACCCGCGCCACCGTGACCGACACCGCGGGCCTGCTGGGCCGTCTTGACGACCTGGTGCGCCAGGTGGACGAGCTGCCCGTGCTCAACGCCGTGGCCCAGGCTGCATCCACCAAACGCCTGTCCACCGGCCCCGCTACCCCTGGCAGCACCCCCGCCCCCACCGAAGGCCTGGCCTGGTGGCAGGCAGCCCTGCAGCGCAGCTGGGAAGTGGTGCGCGACGAGGCCCGGGGCCTGGTGCGCGTGAGCCGCATCGACCAGCCCGAGGCCATCCTGCTGGCGCCCGAGCAGACCTTTTTTCTGCGCGAGAACCTCAAGCTCAAGCTGCTCAACGCGCGCCTGGCCGTGCTGGCACGCCAGTTCGACTCGGCCCGCGCCGACCTGGGCGCCGCCACGGTGGCGCTCAACAAATACTTTGACCCGGCCGCACGGCGCACCCAGATCGCGGCCAGCACGCTGCAGACGGCCCAGGCCAGCCTGAAGGCGGCCGAGCAGCCCCGCCTGGATGAAACCCTGTCTGCGCTGGCCACGGCCGCCGCAGGCCGGTAAAGGGCTGAACGCATGCGCGCTGCACTCTGGCTCCTGGCGTTGTTTGGCGTGGCCGTGGCCACGGCTTTGTTTGCGGGCAACAACCAGGGCACCATCACCCTGTACTGGCCGCCCTACCGCATCGACCTGTCGCTCAACATGGTGTTGCTGCTGCTGGTGGGCGGGTTTGTCACACTCTATGCCGCCCTGCGCGCCCTGGCTGCGCTGCTCGAACTGCCCCACCAGGCCCGCCGCTGGCGCGTGCAGCAGAAGGAGCGTGCCATGCACGCGGCCTTGCTCGACGCGCTCACCCACATGCTGGGCGGCCGCTTCATCCGCTCGCGCAAGGCGGCCGTGGCAGCGCTGTCGCAGGAACACGCCCTGGAGGCCAGCGGCGAGGCCGTACCCCACGGCAAACAGCTGCGTGCACTGGCCCACATGATTGCGGCCGAGGCATCGCACGCGCTGCAAGACCGGGCTACCCGCGAAAGCCACCTGCAGGATGCCCTGCAGGAAGCCCCGATGCGCGGCACGGTGAACGAACAGGAAATGCACGAAGGCGCCCAGATGCGCGCCGCCCGCTGGTCGCTGGACGACCGCGATGCCAGCGCCGCCCTGGAACGCCTGGCCGCCCTGCCCCAGGGCGCAGCCCGCCGCACACTGGCCCTGCGCATCAGGCTGAAGGCCACGCGCCTGGACCGCCAGACCCAGGAGGCGCTGGACACCGCCCGCCTGCTGGGCAAACACCGCGCCTTCTCGCCCGCCGCAGCGCAGAGCATCGTGCGGGGCCTGGCCACCGAGCTCATCAACAGCGCCCACGACACCGCCCAGCTGCAGCAGATCTGGCAGTCGCTGGAAACGGCCGAGCGCAACATGCCTGAGCTGGCCATCCATGCGGCGCAGCGCCTGGCCGCCCTGGGCGGCGAGGCCACCCAGGTGCGCGCCTGGCTGCTGCCGGTGTGGGAGCGCATGGTGGACCTGCCCGATGCCCTGGCCGACCACCACGCGCTGAAGCTGGTGCGTGCACTCGAAGCCGGGCTGGACGAACTCGACGGCCCCTGGCTGGCCCGCATCGAATCGGCCCACCAGGCCAACCCGCGCGACGCGCGCCTGCAGTACCTGGCGGGCATGGCCTGCCTCAAGCGCCAGCTGTGGGGCAAGGCGCAGCAACTGCTGACCCAGGCAGCGCAGCAACTGGCCGACCCCTACCTGCGCACCAGCGCCTGGCGCCGCCTGGCCGAACTGGCCGAGCAGCGCGGCGACGACAGTGCTGCTGCCAGCGCCTGGAGGCAGGCCGCGCTGAACCGCTGAACCGCTGGGCCAGAGCGGCTTGGCCATAGCTGCCCAGCCGATACATCGCCTGCCGCCCCCCCAACCACCCCCTGGGGGGCCCGGTGTACGCCACCGGCACCACTCCTCCCGCCGCAGCCCCAGGGCTTGACGCCCCCCGCCATACAGGGCTGGCTCCGGCACGCCTGGCATCGCCGCACCGGCCGATGCGCAGGCAAAAAAGCGCAAAGCATTGGGGAACTTTGATTGCTAAGCCCCCCTCAATTCATTTTTTTTGAAATGAAGCGTCAATCTGCCTGAAGCCGAACCCGGCAGGCGCTTCCTACACTGCCTCCACGCCTGCATGCCCCAGGGCTGCCAGCGACCAGGCCCCGCCCTTCACTGCCCACGCTTTTGATGACCACTTCTGCCACCCCCACGGCCACCGCCCCGCGCCGCTACACCCGCACCGCCATGCTGCTGCACTGGGTGCTGGGATTTGCACTGATCGGACTGTTTGGCATGGGCATCTACATGACGGGCCTGCCCTTTTCGCCGCAGCGGCTCAAGCTCTACAACTGGCACAAGTGGGCGGGGGTCACCATCCTCGTGCTGTCGGCGCTGCGCCTGCTGTGGCGCGCCACCCACCGCCCACCCGCGTTGCCCCCGGCCATGGCAGACGCCATGCCCGGCTGGCAAAAGCTGGCCCACCACGGCACCCATGGGCTGCTCTACACCCTGTTTTTCGCCGTGCCGCTGATCGGCTGGGCCTACAGCTCGGCGGCCGGTTTCCCCATCGTGTTCCTGGGCCTGTGGCAACTGCCCGACTTTGTGCCCGTGAGCAAGGAACTGGCCGAGGCCATCAAGCCCTGGCACCAGATCACCGCGTTTGCGATGGCGGGCCTGGTGCTGCTGCATGTGGCGGCAGCGCTCAAGCACCACCTCATCGATCGCGACGGCCTGCTTGCGCGCATGCGGCCCTGGTAGACGCCCCACCTCGGCCGGGCCACGCCTTCTCTTTGCTGTGTTTTGAACGGAGTTTCTGCATGAATCTGTCCTCTCCCCTGTCCCGCGTCGTGCTCGGCGCCGCCCTGGTGGCCAGCGCCCAGGCCGCCCTGGCCCAGCAGCAACTGGTGCCTGCCCAGAGCGAGGTGCAGTTCACCGCGCGCCAGATGGGCGTGCCTCTGGATGGCCACTTCAAGAAGTTCAGCGCCCAGGTGGCGTTTGACCCGGCCAAGCTGGCCACGAGCAAGATCGCCTTCACCGTAGACACCGGCAGCGCCACACTGGGCTCGCGCGAGACCGATGCCGAGCTGCCCAAGCCCACTTGGTTCAACGTGGCCAAGTTCCCGCAGGCGCAATTCGAGTCCACGGCCATCAAGGCGCTGGGGGGTGGCAAGTTTGAAGTGGCAGGCAAGCTCACTATCAAGGGCAACGCACAGAACGTGGTGGTGCCCGTGGCACTCGCGCAAAGCGGCCCCACCACCACAGCCACCGGCACGCTGCCCATCAAGCGCCTGGCTTTCAAGATTGGCGAGAACGAGTGGGCCGACACCTCGATGGTGGCCGACGACGTGACCGTGAAATTCAAGCTCGCGCTGACCGGCGTCGGCAAGCTTTGACCGGTTGCCGACGGTAGCCCCACCTCTTTCGCCCCCACTTTCCCCTGGTTCGTTTCGTAGTTCCTCTTTTTTAGGAGTCTTTTCCATGCGCAAGTCCCTGTTCTCTTTGCTCGCCGTGGCCGCTGCCACTGCCATGACCGCTGGCACCGCCCAGGCCGCCAACTACGGCATCGACCCCACGCACACCTTTGTGACGTTCGAGATCAGCCACTTTGGCGCCACCACCAACCGCGCCCGCTTCGACAAGAAGCAAGGCACGGTGGAGTTCGACCGCGCCGCCAAGACCGGCAAGGTGGACATCTCCATCGACACGACCTCGGTGAACTCGGGCACGCCTGCGTTCGACAAGCACCTGCAAAGCGCCGACCTGTTCGACGCCGCCAAGCACCCCAGCATCAAGTTCGTGTCCGACAAGTTCAGCTTCAACGGCGACAAGGTCAGCGAAGTGAGCGGCCAGCTCACACTGCTGGGCAAGACGGCACCCGTCACGCTCAAGGCCACGCAGTTCAACTGCTACGACAGCCCCATGCTCAAGCGCGAAGTGTGCGGCGGCGACTTCGAGACCACCATTGACCGCACCCAGTGGGGCATGAACTACGGCGTGGAATGGGGCTTCCCCAAGAACGTGCGCCTGGTGGTGCAGATCGAAGCTGTGAAGCAGTAAGCCACCATCTGCAGGCACGCGGGCTGCTCGCCCCGGAAGGGCGGCTGCTGCGCGTCGAACCCACAGGCCACCCCTGCGTTCATGCAGCGGGTGGCTTTTTCATGCACGCGCACTTCGCCGGGAGTGTCAGGCAGCGTCCAGCGTGGCATCCAGGTTCCAGCCTTGCGGCTGCCAGGCCCACACCACATGAGGCCGAAGCGCACGCAGGAAGGTAACGTCGTGCGACACCACGACCAGCGCGCCCGTGAAGGCTTGCAAGGCAGACTGCAGCGCTTCGATGGCTTCCACATCCAGGTGGTTGGTGGGCTCGTCGAGCAGCAGCATTTGCGCGGGCTCGCCCGACCACAGGGCGCAGGCCAGGGCGGCCTTGATGCGCTCTCCGCCGCTGAGTACGCCCGCAGGCCGCTGCACTTTGTCCGCACCCAGGCCAAGCTGCGCCAGGTGCGTGCGCAGCGCCGCTTCGGGCAGGGGCGTGCCGAGCGCCTGCAGGCGAGCGAACACACCGTGCTGGGGTGGAGGCAGGTCGGCGTTGTGCTGGTCCAGCCAGGCGGCCCGCACACCCCGCAACACCCGCCCCGCAGTGGCCAACGCAGGGTTGGCAATGGTGCGCAGCAGGCTGCTTTTGCCGCAGCCGTTGGGCCCGATGATGGCGATGCGGATGGGCCCATTCCAGACTCCATGGAGCGGAGGAAAGCCGGGCGGCGCATGCGGCACATGCACCTGCTCGAACGCCAGCACCTGCTTGCCCGCAGGCACGGCGCTTTGGGGCAGCACCAGCGCCGTATCGCCCCCCGCAGGAACACGCTGAGCGGCCTCGCGCACCGCATCGTTCAGCCGCAGGCGCTCCCGCTGCTGGCGCTCATGCTCCCGGCCCGCATGGACCTGGGCATTGTTCTTCTTGCGGTCCAGCAGGACGGGCGCCTGGTTGGCCGTGCGGCCGGCTTCGCGCCCCCGCGCGGCGCGGCTCTGCTGGGCATCGTGCTCGCGCTGCAGCGCCCGCAGGCCCCGCTCGCGCTCAGTGCGTGCGTGGTCCAGCGCGGCCTGGGCGGCAGCGGTCTCGGCCTGGCGCTGTGCCTGGTACAAGGTCCAGTCCCCGCCGTAACGCTGCAGCCCCGCTGCCGACAACGCAGCGATGTGGTGCGCCATGCCCAACAATTCACGGTCGTGGCTGGCCACCAGCACGGCGCCGGGCCACTGCGCCAGCGCCTCCATCAACCAGCGCCTGCCAGGGCGGTCCAGGTGGTTGGTCGGCTCGTCCAGCACCAGCAGATCGGCGCCCGACAGAAATGCCCCTGCCAGCGCCACGCGCATGCGCTCGCCGCCGCTGAGCCGTTGCGCTGCATGACCCTGGGGCAGGTGGCCCAACCCCAGCGCAACCAGCGCCTGCTGCCAACGCAACGGCACATCCCACCGTCCGTCGGCAAGCACCAGGTCATCGGGCGTGCCCAATCCCGCCTCCAGCCGCACCAAAGCCCCCAGCACCGGCCCCAGGCCCGCGATGTCGGCCACCGTGGCCGAGGGCGCTGCATTCACTTCCTGCGCCACCGCGTGCAGGGCCGGGTGGCCCCTCACCGCTCCGCTTGCGGGGATCAGCGTGCGCTGCGCAAGTTGCAAGAAAACACTTTTGCCGCTGCCATTGGCGCCCACCAGACCGGTCATCCCCGGCCCCACAGCCATGTTCAGCGGCTGCGCCCACAGCGCATCACCGCTGGGCAGGTTCCAGGTCACATCGTGGAACTGGAGAACAGACGGGCCCACAACGGGCGCAGCGCCGCAGAGAGCAGGCCCTGAAGGCCGGGAAGAATGAAAAGGAAAGGCAGCCGCCGAAGCGGCAGCAGCGCTGCGGCTGCCATGGGCGTAGTCGCCCCAGGATGAAGATTTCGCCATGCAAAGCACTCCAGACAAGACATACAACCGCCTGACCTGGCACAGGGCCAGCAGGAAGGAAAGGCTTGGGGGCTTACAGGCGCATCGGACGAATACCTCAGGGCAAAGAAGGACGAGTGCGGAATTTACCGCAATCACACCCTTATGAAAATTAACTTAACGTAAATCAATTACGAATAGTAGAATTGCAGACACCAATTTGAGGAGACTCCGCATGAACGCTGCCCTGAAGAAGCCTGACCTGGCCACCCTGCCCCCGCCCGCGCCCATCCAGCAGCTGCATCACTACGCCTACAAGGCGCGTGATGCCGAGGAGACGCGCCAGTTCTACGAGGACATCCTGGGCCTGCCGCTGTACCACATCATCCAGAGCGACTACGTGCCCAGCACGGGCGAATACTGCCCCTACACGCACTTCTTCTTCCGCCTGAAGGACGGCTCGTTCATCGCCTTCTTTGACCTGGGCGACGACGTGAAGGCTGAGCCCTCGCCCAACACGCCGCTGTGGGTCAACCACATTGCCTTCCGTGTGGACACGGTGCAGGAGCTGGAGAACACCAAGCGGCGCCTGGAAGCCCACGGCATCGAGGTGCTGGGCGTGACCGACCACCACATCTTCCACAGCATCTACTTCTTCGACCCGAACGGCATCCGCCTGGAGCTGTCGGCCCAGCTGGCCAACGAAGAGCAGATGGCCAAGGACAGCACCGTGGCCCACGCCCGCCTGGCTGAGTGGACGGCCCGCAAGGAGCAATGGCGCAAGGAACGCGCCGAAGGCAAGGTGGCCGCGCCGCTGAAGCCGCAACAGAACGACCGTCCAGAGTTCGTCAAGGGCTGACTGGCCCTGACCCCACCACGTTCCACCACCCTCGCGCAGGGTGGAACATGACGCCAGCCCCAGAAAAATGGGAAAAAATGGCCGCTACCGCTCGGCTATCAAGCGTCTTTAGCTATACATTTAATAGCAACCGCTGTTGGCGCTGCGACGCTGCCGCTGAATGCGGCGGCTGTTGTTACTGCTGTTGCGGCTGTTGCTGCGCCCGCATGATCTGGTGCCGCTGCCAGTACGCTCCCACCACGGCGTTGAACTGGTCTTTTTCCTTGGTGAGGCCGGACAGCTTGATCTTGCTGGTCTTGGCGCCCAGCCCCAGCGCGTTCTTCTCGGGGTGCGTCACGACCAGCGCATTGCCAAGGCTGCTTTCCTTGAATTCCAGCGCCTTGATGGCGTCCCAGAACACCGTGGTCTCGTCGGCCGAGGTGCGTATGCCATCGATGCTGACCTCCACCGTGTTCTGCCCCTTGAGTGCAAACACCACGGGCGGAAAGTAGCGCAGCACCAGGGCGCGCTCTTCGTCAGTGGCGGGCTCGTAGCGATAGGCCAGGCTGCGCTCGTGGTCCTGCGCAAACTGCTGTTCGTAGTCGCTCCACAGGCGCTGCTCGATCGCGTCGGCCGTCAAAATCTCCTGCACCCAGGTGGCAGCGGGCGCGCGCACGGCGATGGCGCCGTAGTCGCGCTCCTTCAGCGCCATGCCTACATTGCGCAGGCGCTCGGGCATGGCGGGGTGCGTGTCAAACGGGTGGGGCACGTTGGCCGTCTTCATCGCCTCCAGAAAATCGTCAGACGCCGCGTAGGGCGCCAACCCCTGGGCCACATAGCGGGCGATGCCCAGCGTGGTGGTGTCGTGCCGCTCGTTGCGGCCAAACAATTCGGCCTCGATCTTGAAACGGTACTGCGCGTAGGCCGCGATCTTGACCAGCGACTGCGCAATGGCGGCGGGCGAGATGAGCTTGGCGGCAATGCGGTCGGCCTTGAACTCGCGCTCGCGGCTGTCGCGCGCCAGGGCAAATTCGAAGATGGTGCGGAACAAGTCCAGCACTGGCGACACCACGGCCGACAGCCCGCCCGTGCGGATCGCGTGGCGGTAGTGGTCAAACTGCACCAGCTTCGGGCCCAGCCGGGCGCTGCTCTGGGTGTCGCCGCCGCGCAGGTGGGCCAGCTCGTGGCCAAACACCGCGTCGGCCTCGGCCTGGTCGAGGATGCGCAGCAGCGGCAGGCTGACAAACAGCGTGCGGCCCGTGAGCGTCTGCTGGCCCACGGTGAGCGGTGCCTCGGTCACAAAAAAATTGGCGTCGATGCCCGCCACGATGTGCTGCGGCGGGTCGGTCTTGAGGCGGCGGGCCATGTGGCGGATGCGCTTCCAGAGCAGGGGCGCGTCGTCTTCGGACACCAGCTCTCCCACGGCATGGTTGTCAGACTGCACACGCTTGAAGATCCCCGCCACCGCCACAAACACGCCCGCCGCCACGGCCAGCCCCACGATGATGATGAGCTTGGGCGAATACTTGTGAAAGAAGAACGCCGTGACCCAGAACGACAGCCACACGGCCATCGTCCCCTGCACCACCAGCGCGGCGGCACTGGCCCAGGTGGTCAGGCGCCAGCCCGCCACAAAGCTGCTGTACTGCAGCGTGCGGTCGGCAAAGGCCAGCGCACCCAGGCTCAGCACCACCACCAGCAGCACGCCGCTGGCCACCAGGGTCCAGAACGACACCTTGTGCGCCATGTGGAACTGCCACACGTCAGAAAACCGCTCGCACAGCGCCTCGCGGTACTCCTGCGCCTCGGCCGAGTGGTTGTCGCAAATGGTGGACGGCGGGTTGCTGCGGAAGTAGTCCTTGCGCGCCTGCTTCTCGGCCAGCGGCATGGCCTTTTCGGCGTCGATGCGCTGGACCACGTCGGCCACAAAATCGGCGTCCTGATCGCGCTGTGCGTAGACGCTGAACCCCAAGGTCAACGCCGGGATAAGAAAAAGTGCGAGCAGCGCGTAAACAAAGACCTTGGCAAGGCCCGCGCGAAGTGCGGAGGAAAGATGCATGGGTGGGACCGATTGGTTATATGTTTTTGACCCGGGCGAAGCATGGAGCCAGGCCTCCCTCTCCGAAGGCCCTCTTGCTCCACCGGGCGGGATTATCAAGACGCCCCGGCGGCCCGGTCGAGCGACAAGGTAACAATTGGCGAGAAATGCCCGACAGGCGGAACGCCGGAGGGCCCTGGACGAGGAGAAAAGGCCGCCGGGCACCCGCCGACACTCCCGTAAAATGCCCGGTCCACCCTCTTGACCGTTGAGGCGCGCCCTGTGCCCGCCTCTTCCTTCTGCCAAACCCCATGAGCACGCCCCAAGCACAACCCGGCCTCGACAGCCTGTCCAAGTCCTTTGAACCTGCCGCACTGGAAGCCCACTGGGGCCCCGAATGGGAAAAGCGCGGATATGGCACCGCAGGCCACCGTGGCACGGGCGCGCCGCAAGCGGGCGAGCCCGCGTTCTCCATCCAGCTGCCGCCCCCCAACGTGACGGGCACGCTGCACATGGGCCATGCGTTCAACCAGACGATCATGGACAGCCTCACGCGTTACCACCGCATGCGCGGCTTCAACACCGTCTGGGTGCCCGGCACCGACCACGCGGGCATCGCCACGCAGATCGTGGTGGAGCGCCAGCTGCAAGAGCAAGGCATCAGCCGCTACGACATGGGCCCCACCCCGCCCGAGGCGCGCAGGAACTTTGTGAGCAAGGTGTGGGAGTGGAAGGAAAAGTCCGGCAACACCATCACCACGCAGATGCGCCGCATGGGCGACAGCGTGGACTGGAGCCGCGAATACTTCACCATGGACGACAAGCTCAGCGCCGTAGTGACCGACACCTTCGTGAAGCTGTACGAGCAGGGCCTGATCTACCGCGGCAAGCGCCTGGTGAACTGGGACCCCAAGCTGCAGTCCGCCGTGTCCGACCTGGAAGTCGAAAACGAGGAAAAAGACGGCTCGCTCTGGCACATCGCCTACCCGCTGGCCGATGGATCGGGCAGCCTGACGGTGGCCACCACCCGGCCTGAAACCATGCTGGGCGACGTGGCGCTGATGGTGCACCCGGAGGATGCACGCTACACCCACCTCATCGGCAAGATGGTCAACCTGCCGCTGTGCGACCGCCAGATCCCGGTGATCGCCGACGAGTACGTGGACAAGGAATTCGGCACGGGCGTGGTGAAGGTGACGCCTGCGCACGACCAGAACGACTACGCCGTGGGCCAGCGCCACAAGCTGCCCATGATCGTGGTGCTGACGCTGCAGGCCACCATCAACGAGAACGCCCCCGCCAAGTACCAAGGCATGGACCGCTTCGTGGCCCGCAAGGCCGTGGTGGCCGACCTGGAAGCCATCGGCGCACTGGTGGAGGTGAAGAAGCACAAGCTCATGGTGCCCATCTGCACCCGCACCGGCCAGGTGGTCGAGCCCATGTTGACCGACCAGTGGTTCGTGGCCATGAGCAAGGTGTCCGACCAGGACCCCACCGGCAAGAGCATTGCGCAAAAGGCCATCGACGCCGTGGCCAGCGGCGAGGTGACCTTTGTGCCCGAGAACTGGGTGAACACCTACAACCAGTGGATGAACAACATCCAGGACTGGTGCATCAGCCGCCAGCTGTGGTGGGGCCACCAGATTCCGGCCTGGTACGACGAAGACGGCAACGTGATCGTGGCCCGCAACGAGGCCGAGGCCCAAGCCAAGGCCCCAGGCAAGACGCTGCGCCGCGACGAAGACGTGCTCGACACCTGGTACTCCTCCGCCCTCGTGCCCTTCAGCACCATGGGCTGGCCGAACCAAGGCACCACCGAAACCGACGACTTCAACCTGTACCTGCCCAGCACCGTGCTGGTCACGGGCTACGACATCATCTTCTTCTGGGTCGCCCGGATGATCATGATGACCACGCACTTCACGGGCCGCGTGCCGTTCAAGCATGTGTACATCCACGGCCTGGTGCGCGACGCGCAGGGCAAGAAGATGTCCAAGTCCGAAGGCAACGTGCTCGACCCGGTGGACCTGATCGACGGCATTGCGCTGGAGCCGCTGCTGGACAAGCGCACCACCGGCCTGCGCAAGCCCGAGACCGCGCCCACCGTGCGCAAGAACACGCAAAAGGAATTCCCCGAGGGCATTCCGGCCTACGGTGCCGATGCGCTGCGCTTCACGTTTGCCGCGCTCGCATCGCTGGGCCGCAGCATCAACTTCGACAGCAAACGCTGCGAGGGCTACCGCAACTTCTGCAACAAGCTCTGGAACGCCAGCCGCTTTGTGCTGATGAACTGCGAAGGCCAGGACTGCGGCCTGAAAGAGCACACCAAGGAAGAATGCCAGCCCGGCGGCAGCGCCCACGGGTACATGCAGTTCAGCCAGGCCGACCGCTGGATCACCTCGCTGCTGCAAAAGACCGAGGCCGAGGTGGCCAAGGGCTTTGAAGAGTACCGCCTGGACAACGTAGCCAACACGATCTACGACTTTGTCTGGAACGAGTACTGCGACTGGTACCTGGAGATCGCCAAGGTGCAGATCCAGAACGGCACCGAGGCGCAGCAACGTGCCACCCGCCGCACGCTGATCCGCACGCTGGAAGCCATCCTGCGCCTGGCCCACCCCATCATCCCGTTCATCACCGAAGCCCTGTGGCAGGTGGTGGCACCCGTGGCGGGCATCCCCGGCGAGTCGGTCAGCATCGCCCGCTATCCGCAGGCCCAGCTGGAAAAGATCGACGAAGCCGCGATTGCCCACATGGGCCGCGTGAAGGGGCTGGTGGACGCTTGCCGCGCACTGCGTGGCGAGATGAACGTGTCCCCCTCCACCCGCCTGCCCCTGTACACCGTGGGCGACACCGACTTCATGCGCGGCGTGGCTCCGGTGCTGCAGGCGCTGGCCAAGCTGAGCGAGGTCAAGGTGTTTGACGACGAGGCCGCCTGGGCCGCCGCCGCACAGGCCGCGCCCGTGGCCGTGGTGGGCGAGGCCCGCCTGGCGCTGTACATGGAGATCGACGTGGCCGCCGAGAAGGCCCGTCTGTCCAAGGAAATCGCCCGCATCGAGGGCGAAATCACCAAGGCCAACAACAAGCTCTCGAACGAAGCCTTTGTGGCCAAGGCGCCACCGGCCGTGATCGACCAGGAGAAGAAGCGCATCGCCGACTTTGGCGCCACGCTGACCCGCCTGCGCGACCAGCTGGGCCGCCTGGGCTGAAAAAGGACACGGGCCAGTCATCCCCTGGCCTGACACTTGCATAACCGCGACGACAACAACACACCACACCCCGCCATCAAGGAGACCCATGACTGTTGCCACCACCGTCCGCAAGGCCGTTTTCCCCGTTGCCGGCCTGGGCACGCGCTTTTTGCCCGCCACCAAGGCATCGCCCAAGGAGATGCTGCCCGTGGTGGACAAGCCGCTGATCCAGTACGCCGTGGAAGAAGCCTATGCCGCTGGCATCCGCCACATGATCTTCGTGACCGGCCGCAGCAAGCGCGCCATCGAAGACCATTTCGACACGGCGTATGAGCTGGAGGCCGAGCTGGAAGCCGCCAACAAGAAGGAACTGCTGACCCTGGTGCGCTCCATCCAGCCCGACGACATGGACTGCGCCTTTGTGCGCCAGCCCCGCTCGCTGGGCCTGGGCCACGCCGTGCTGTGCGCCGAGCCCCTGGTGGGCAAGGAACCCTTTGCCGTGCTGCTGGCCGATGACCTGATGGTCGGCCCCCCCGGCGGCCAGCCCGTGCTGGCCCAGATGGCCACCGCCTTCCGCCAGCAAGGCCGCTCGGTCATCGCGGTGCAGGAAGTGCCGGAAGACCAGGTGCACAAGTACGGCATCGTGGCCGGCGAGCCCGCAGGCGGCCCGCTGATCCGCATTGAACGCATTGTGGAAAAGCCCAAGGCCGATGTCGCCCCCTCGCGCATGGGCGTGGCAGGCCGCTACATCCTCACGCCTGGCGTGTTCGACGAGATCCGCAACCAGCCACGCGGCGTGGGCGGGGAGATCCAGCTCACCGACGGCATCGCCCGCCTGATGCAGCACGAAGCCGTGTACGCCTTCCAGTACCAGGGCAAGCGCTACGACTGCGGCAGCAAGGAAGGTTTTTTGGAAGCGACCGTGGAGCTGGCCTTGCAGCACCCGCAGGTGGGCGCGCACTTCCGGGAATATCTGAAGGCCCTGGCGCTGTAAGCCACAGCCCCAACCTACGATGGGAGCGCGTCAAGCGCTTCTAAATCAATAGCTGCCAGCGCTTGCCCAGTGCGCGCTGGCAGCTATTTTTTGGCCAACTTTTTGTTTATCTTATGGACTAGCGCCGACGCAGGACGTGGATGAACTCCTCACCCACCGTCTGCTGCTCCACCAGCTCATTGCCCGTCTGCTTGGCAAACGCCTGGAAGTCGCGCAGCGAGCCGCCATCGGTGGCCACCACTTTCAGCAGCTGGCCGCTGGCCATGTCGGACAGCGCCTTCTTGGCCTTGAGGATGGGCAGGGGGCAGTTCAGGCCCCGGGTGTCGATTTCTTTGTGGATGTCCATGGTGTGGTTCTCTTCTAGTCCTTGGGCGGCAGGTTCAGGCCTCGGCGGCGCTCCTCATTTTCCTCTGCCGTGAAGAACACGGGCTCGTGCCCCCGCGTGCGCAGCCAGTCGGCCAGCGCGTAGCCCGTGCCAGCGGGCCAGCATTTGAGTTCATGCAGGTCGTAAAACCGGTAGTCCACCAGCTCGGGCGACAGCTTGACTTGCCCCGTGGCCACCACGTGGTAGGCAATGATGATCTGGTTCATGCGCAGGAACTCATACGCGCCCACCAGCGTGGTGGCCTGCACATCAAGGTTGGTTTCTTCCTTCACCTCGCGCGCAATGCCCTCCTGGGGCGACTCGCCCGCCTCCATGAAGCCGGTGATCAGCGCAAACATCTTGACGGGCCAGGCCGCGTTGCGCGCCAGCAGCACCTTGCCGTCCACCTCCACAATCGCGGCCAGCACGGGTGTGGGATTGTTCCAGTGGGTCCAGCCGCAGGCGGGGCAGCGCAGGCGCTCCTTGTCGCCACCGTCTTCGGCCAGGGTGATGGGCTGCAGCGCGGTGCCGCAGTGGGTGCAGTGGCGAACTTCGTAGTGCATGAATTACTATTATTTTGATAGCTACCAGCGCTTATTCATCGAGCGCAAGCAGCCATTTTCGTTCATATTCTCAGCCCCGGCGGCGTGTGGCCAGGGCCTTGCTTCACGCCGGGAACACGCCGGTGGACAGATACCGGTCGCCCCGGTCACACACCACAAACACGATGGTGGCGTTGCTCTCGCGCGCGGCAATCTGCTGCGCCACCCAGCACGCACCGGCGGCCGAGATGCCAGCAAAGATGCCCTCTTCGCGCGCCAGGCGGCGGCACATGTCTTCGGCGTTGTCCTGGCTCACATACACCAGCTCGTCCACGGTGCTGGCGTCGTAAATCTTGGGCAGATACTCCTGCGGCCACTTGCGGATGCCCGGAATGCGCGAGCCTTCTTCAGGCTGCGCACCAATGATCTGGATGCCGGGGTTCTTCTCTTTGAGCAACCGCGACACGCCCGTGATCGTGCCCGTGGTGCCCATCGCGCTCACAAAGTGGGTGATGCGCCCACCGGTCTGCTCCCAGATCTCGGGGCCCGTGGTTTCGTAATGGATGCGCGGGTTGTCGGGGTTGGCAAACTGGTCCAGCACCTTGCCCTCGCCACGCTTTTGCATGGCCTCGGCCAGGTCGCGGGCGTGTTCCATGCCACCGCTCTTGGGCGTGAGCACCAGCTCCGCGCCAAAGGCCTTCATGGTCTGCGCACGCTCGATGGACAAATCCTCGGGCATCACCAGCACCATGCGGTAGCCCTTGATCGCCGCCGCCATCGCCAGCGCAATGCCGGTGTTGCCCGACGTGGCCTCGATCAGCGTGTCGCCGGGCCGGATGTCGCCCCGCTCCTCGGCGCGGCGGATCATCGACAGCGCGGGCCTGTCCTTGACCGACCCCGCCGGGTTGTTGCCCTCCAGCTTGCCCAACACCACATTGCCACGCGCCGCGTTGTCCTGCGCCCCAATGCGCTGCAGCGCCACCAGCGGCGTGTTGCCCACCGCGTCTTCAATCGTCGGATATTTCATGCGCCCTACTGTGCCATAATTTGGGGCTTCACGAATTCCAGCCCGGGTGGTGAAATTGGTAGACGCAGGGGACTCAAAATCCCCCGCCGCAAGGCGTGCCGGTTCGATTCCGGCCCCGGGCACCATCGCTTTCTAGCTATGGTTTTTGAGTCAATAGGCGCATGTTTGGCGCAGCCGTTGGCGCAAACCGCACAATCAAGGCCCTGCCGCTTCACGCGTCGGGGCTTTTTTTATGCCCACAATCTCCCGCCATGGCAGCTCCAAACACCGTTGACTTCCCCCCTCACCACCCAGGCATGGCGGAACTCCACCGCCGGGTGATGAATGCCTTCCGCGTGCACTGGGCCAAGTTCCCCAAGGCCACACCTCAAAAGCTGGTCCTGACCCAGAAGCAGGCAGACGATCTGCAGCTGACTCGGCTCTATGGCAGCGTCTCAATCGCTGGCTACTCGCCCCCGAAAGGCACGTTCAACGACCGCCCAGTGGAGGTGTCAGCAACGACGGCCGGTGTCCTGGTGGCCAATGACGGCACGGAAATGCCGCTGGCCGACTACGACAAGATGCCTACGGCGTAAGGGCTACCTCGGCCAAGCCTCGCGCAGCGCATCAACCTTGGCCTGGCAGTCGGCGTAGAGCCGGATCGTGTGCGTGGCCCATGCAATCACCTCCCGCCCGGTCACGCCCGTCAGCCGCTCAAGACCCGGGCAGCTTGAGTCCAGATTTGCCGGGATTGGGATCGCCGGAGATTTGGGCATTGATGAGGCGCAGCCCATCAAGATCCATGCACTGCTGCAAATACACAGGGCGCTCAACGATCTTTTCCAGCATGACCGTGACTGTGCGGTGTTTGGTTTCATTGGTGGTCCTCTTTTCTTCGAAGGCGCCGCTTGACGCGTGGGCGCGCTCCAGTTGCTTCTGGCGCTCTTTGGCCTCTTGCTCGATGCGCTGCTTGTCGGCTGCGTCCCAGCGCCAGCCCTGCGTCTTCCACCCGCTGCCGAAGCCGACGGCAAGGGCCACAAGGGCTGTGGCGGCGTAGGTGTAGAGCATCAGATCGCCCCCTTCTCGCGCTGGATGCCAGCCTTCACGCCCAGCCCAAAGAAGTGCCGCGCCATCTGCTCAAGCTGCCGTTCACTCCACGGCGTACACCCGACAGCGGCACATTCAGCGGCGTCCTCTGGGGAAACTTCCAAGCCTTTGGTGGTGGCGCAGCCAGCAAGGATTACGGCGGCCAGGATCAGGGTGAAGCGGTTCATGGTGTTTTCCCTTCGCACATTGCACGCTCAGCGGCGCGGCGCCGCACCAGGCCGGGCAATTCCTTGCCGCCAGCCAGGGTCCAGCGCGACAACTCGGCACAGGCCCCGGGCATGTCCCCGGCGTTTGCCTTGCGCACAAGCGTGGACTTGCAGAAATTGCCGTTGCCCACATTGAAGGCGAACGACAGGAAGGCGGCACGCTGGCCGTTTGTCATGGGGCGCTGCACGCAATCCAGGGCTGGGGCGTGCTTCATCAGGTCGCCGTACAGCTGCTGGTCGCACTGTTCCTGGGTCCACGTCTGCCCCATCATCAACTCGGGGCCCGTGTGCCCCGTGCAGCTGGTGAGGATGCCTATGGGATCGCGGTAGGTGCGGAACACCGTGCCCTCAAAGTGCGCAATCAGCGGCACGGCCAGGGCCAAAGCCCCGGCGCCGATTTTGGTGGCCAGCCTTTGGCGCGGGGTCATTTAGGACTCACGCCGCCCTTGAGGGCTGCCCAGAATGCGGCCATGGACGCCCCAAGGCCAACGAGGTAGCCGAGGGGCTTGGCCGCCTTGCCGATCCATGTGAGCACCTTCATGGCGCCCTTCCAGCTCTCGAACACATCCAGCATTTCAGCCGTGTTGGCCTCAATGCGCTTTGTGGCGTTGGTGTTCTCGGCCAGCTCCACTCGAAACTGGGCCTGCTCCAATTTGATGGCGGTTACTTCGTCTGTGAGGGAGTCCATGCGCTTGTCTCCTTCGGCCAGTTCGTTGTGGATCTGTTGCAGGTTCTCATCGTTCATCAGGCCCTCCCAGGCAAAACAGACCAAGTCACCGGCGCCCGCAGGTCTGCGCCTGGAATCGGGAGCCACAGTTGCGCACCGTCCGACTCGCGCCAGAGGTTGCTGATTTCATAGCCGACACGGACCACAACAGGGATGAGTAGGAACTTGTCCTGCGCGATGACCTGCCATGCGTCGCCGCAGCGGTACACGGTGGAACCGTTGCCGCGCCACACCTGCACGCCAGTAGACAGGTCAACCGGGACGCCGAGGCTCCAGGCGCGGTACTCCCCGGCGTTGCGCCTATACCATGCCTTGCGGCTCTCGGTGGATCGAGGGTGTGTGCCTGGCAGCCAGTAGTTGGCCGCCACAGCCTGCGCGTCTACAGGGTCCAGCCACTGGCCCGGCGCGGGGCGCCCGCCCTCGGGTGTCTCCACCCATGGCACGTTGTCGCCGTGCGCGGTGATGTTGACCATGGGCGCTATGTCCCAGTCGGCCAGGTCGGGGCGCACGTCCACCAGGCGCTCGGCCGCCCAGGGCAGCAGCCGGGCGATCTTGCCCGCCTTGAATAGGCGCACGCGCCACTTTGCCCAGGTGAGGCCCCGTGCGCGGTCGCGTGCGCCCTCCAGCGCGGCGATGGCGGCCGGGTGGTAGTGATCTGGCACACCGGCCGCCCGCAGGTGCTTGATGTAGTTCATGGGTTTCCTTCAGGCGTAAAAAAACCCGCCGAAGCGGGTTGCTGTGGGTACATGCTGAGCAGCAGCGCCGCCAGCCCATTGGGGCCCAATCGCCAGGGCTCCAGGATGCCGAGCGCTGCGCCCTCGGCCTCGCTGCAGAACCAGCCCTCGGGCGCCTCGCGCACCAGCCAGCACACGAAGCGCAGGTTGCCGGGCAGGTCGTAGGGCTCGCCCTCGTGCGCCTCAAACCAGGCGCGTGCAGCGGCCTCCAGGTGGTCGGGCAGTTCAATGAAGTCCCAGTGGTCCGGGTCGTAGGCGATGCGCTTGAAGCGCACACCGCCATCGACCCAGCTGGCGCTGGCGCTCACGCCATCGGAAAACACCAGCTCGCAGTGGCTGTAGGGGCCACGGTCCACCCACTGCACGGCATGGCTGTAGAGGCCTTGCACACCGGGGCGTGTGGCCTTGTAGAAGGCAGCGCGCATCAAGGCAAGGCCCCGGCCTGGATGAACAACTGATCCAGACCTGCAGAGTCAAGGCCCAGAGCGGCGCCGAGAGTCACCAACAGCGGGCGGCGGCGCTCGAACACCTGTGACTCATCCCACTCGATCTGCGCCATGCGCCTCTGGATCGGGTCTGGGATTGCGTCGATGGCGGGTTGCACATTGTCAAGCACCCCAGCCAACAGCAAGGCCTGGAGGGCTTGCCGACGCGTTACCCGGTCTGGAACTGTCGGGCCGGGGGGCATGCCCTGGTCTGCGGCCACTTGCCAAGCGCCGGGGTAGTTGGCTTCGGCAAAGTCCTTATCGGCAAGGATCGTATTGATGACATCGCCTTGTTCGTTGAGGATTTCGATACGCATGATCAATCCCCCTTGAATTCGAGCGTAACGAAACCTGCACCACCCTGCCCGCCGGTAGCGCCCGCACCGCCGCCACCGCCGCGCCCACCGCGCCCGCCGTTGCTGCCGCCGCCACCGCCGCCACCAAAACCGCCCTTACCTCCCGGCCCCCCCAGGCCGCCGCCACCACCGCCCCCTCGCTTGCCGTCGAACCCGGTTCCGCCATCAATCGTCGCGCCGCCCTCTTCTGATACGTTGACGAGCAAGCGACAGTGGTTTTCGTCCGTGAGAGCTGGCGCCGTTACGCCGAAGTCGCCCGCAACGTTAGGGCCGGGCTCAGTCCCTGTGCCAGGCCCCCCAGACCCGCCGCCACCGCCACTACGGCTAGAGCTTGCGGGGGCACCTCCTACACCATCCACACCTGCCCCACCAGCTCCGACGTTTGCGAAGCCACTTTGCCCGCCTTGTTTACCCTTCGGCACGCCGTTAAGAAGAGGAGCGCTACCGCCGCCGCCAGGCCCCGTGCCAGACGGACCACCTAGCCCGCCGAGCCAATACTCATCAGCTCCGGTAGGTGGGCTGTTGTCCGCAGGAGTGCCCGAGGCGACCCCTGCTTTACCGCCTGGGATGCTCAAATTGAGGCCGTTGGGGCCAGTAACTGTCAGGGTTCCGCCGTCCGTATTGGCCGCTGGTGGGGCCGGGACGGTCACTACCACCGGATCGCCCTTGGTGACTTGAACCTCTTTGAACGCCACGGTGGCGCCATTTGCGCCGGAGCCTGTAGCAGACGACCTCCCGCCGCCTGCGGCCCCCATGCCCCGAACCAGCATCGTGCCGGTGAAAGGGGCAAGCACAGTGCGGCTACTGGGACAGTACACGCGTTCGTAGTTCCCACCGCCGATGTGGTCAAGTGAATTGAGTGTGGTCATTAAATTAGCCCTCGCGTTGCGTCCTCAAAGGTGCGATCAAGCTGGCGATAGCCCGCCGTGATCAGGACCACACCGCGTGTCTGCGTGCGGTCCTTGGTTGCACCGAAGTCAATGGTGTAGGTCCCCACCCCGATGGCCTCGCGGATGCCGAAGTAATCCCCCTTGGCCCAGCTGACGCCAGTCATGTTGAGCGTGATGCCAGCGGCGCCGATGATGTAGCGCACGCCCGGCACCACGGTGGTGTTGCTGGTGATGTACTGGGTGGGGGCAATGCCCGCGTCCAGCGCAGTCCACGACGCAGACACGCCAGGGACGGCTGCTGTTACGTCGGCAAGGTCATCCAGAAGCAGCCAGAACCGCCCGTTGTCCTTGACGGTTGCGGGCTTTGCCAGGGGGCCCGAGAGGCTAGACCAGAGGCCCTTGAAGTTGGCCGCGCCCAGCACTACGGCCTGCACGTCGGCAGCTGATGCCGCAGCAGATGCCGCAGCGCTTGCCAGCGATTGCGTTTCTGTCGCATTGTTGTTGACGTTGTCAGCGAGCGCGTTCATCTGCGTGCGGTAGGCGCCACTGAGTGCCTGCTGGAACGGATACGCCCTGGAATCGAAGGTCGCGCGGTCGTTTGGGTCTGGCGCCGTTGGCAGCGCATCGACCGGGGTTGGGGCAACGATTGCCATTAGATGAGTCCTTTCACATTGACCTGCAGGGTGGCGATGCCGAAGCTGTCGTAGCTCATGGAGCAGCTGCCAATGCCGAAGACGTTGAGGCCATCGAACCCCTGGGAATTAGTAGCGATCCACGACACGGGCACATCGAGCACTTGCTGCACCGTGGCCAGTGCGGCGTCTGCCTTCTGGCGCGGAATGACCACCGTTGCGCGGAGGTTTGTGGACTTGCCGCGTCGTTTGATAGTGGTGGTGCCGTCGTCGTTGGTCTTGATATAGCTGTAGCTGGTGGGCTCTGCCGATGCGCCGCCAGTCACCCCGCCCCATTCCGCATCTCCAAGGAGCGGAGTGAGGTCGCCCACATTGATCATTCCGATGCCAACAGCGACACCTGTGGCCGCAGTGACGGTGATGGTCAGTTCTGCCGTTGGACGGATGGGCAGATTGCTCAGCACCAGTTTCTGGATGGGGCGGCGCTTGCCGAACATGTAGTCGTACCAGCCGGTGGGTGGCTCGGTAAGGCTGGCGGCACCGGAAGCCGGGTAACGGTATATCTCCGTGCCGCCCGGAACGTCCTTCACCGACACCACGATTTGCGCGCCGGTGAGGCCGTACAAACTGATGGCGTTGAAATAGCCCGGGCTCAGCACGTAGGTGATGCTGGCTGTAGCTGTGGCCGCCGTGCTTGTGTAGGTGTCGAACGGCGCGTAGCGCTGCGTTGGGCCAGCGTCAAGCCAGTAGGCCGTATCAACCTCCGGCAGAGCCGTGCGGCCGGTGTGCGGCTGCACGCATTCGTAGACGCGGTGCGTGGTCGCGCGGATGCGACGGTCGCCCAGCACATAGTTGCCTGCTGATACCCACGCAGTTTCACCAGCCGCAGGCTCCGCAATGGTGGTTCCCGCGCCGACCATGGCATCGGTGATGGTGATGGGGACGAGGATGTTCATACGGTTTCGTCCTCAACCAGAGCCACTGGCACCGGGGAAATCGGGTTTCCATTGGTAGCGCGGCTGGTGTCCTGGGCATGACCCTCAATTGCGGCCAACCTGGTTTCGATCCGCGCGTTCTGCTCCAGCAACGCAGTCAAGAGCGCTTCCGTCTGCCCACTGCCACTCATGCCAGGATTTGCCGCCGGGTTGTAGGCCTTGGGAACGATGGCCTCGCCTTCATGGATCTGGGCCAACATGTCGCGCGGCACGTAGTTGGTGCCCACGGCGAAAGCCGGAATGTTGTTGGCCTTGTACCAACGCTCCCAGTCAGATTCGTACAGGCCAGACAGGCCCGCAAGGTCTTCAGGCGTGAGCTTGTTGTCGGCAATCCACTTGTTCAGGCCCGCTGCGTCACCCGTGCCGTCAAAGGCGTGATACCCAGCTGCGTATTTGTCGAGGCGCTGTTCTTGCTCCAGGCTCACCCCTTGGTAGAAGGTGCCGCCCGTGTAAGAGCCGGGTGTGAAGTACTTGTCCGAAACGTTGGAGCTGCCGCCCCAGGTAATTCCACCAACACTTCCCGCCGCTGAGCCCTTGCCCTTATCACTGGAAGCCGTCTTGGGGAACATCAACGCCTCAAGATTCTTGATCGCGTCCACCACGCTGAGCGTGGCTTCATACGTGCCGCTTGCGATCTCGATCTGCTCTTTCCAGTAGTCGAGCGTCTGATTCAGCTGCTCGCTTTGGGCCTCCAGCTCTTTTACCGTGCGCTCGGCGCTGGTGAGCTGCTTGCCGGTCAGTCCTTCCAGTTCCGAGAGCTTGCCCGCAAGCACCAGGCGGTCGCGATCCATCTCGAACTGGCTGGCGTAGCCGCTGGAGTCCAGCCCACCGCGCGCCGCGCTGATGGCGTCGGCCAGTTGGGTTTCGTCGGGCAGGTAGCCGGTCGTGCGGGCAGTTGCCAGCGCTTGCGTGATGAAGTCGTTGCCCTGCACGGCCAGCATGGCGCGGGTGGAGTCCACTTCGCCATACAGCTCGCGCACATTGGACTTGAGCAGGTCGAACAGGCCGCCCATGGTGCTGGCCACGTCCTGCGCCACGTCGATCTGCGTCTGCAGCGCCTCTTTCTCCTTGGCGATGGCACGCTCCAGGCCGCGCAGGGCCTTGTCGCGGGCGTCGGCCTGCTCCTTGGCGATGCGGGCCGCAGCGTCGTCGGCCGACTCGTTCAGCTCTGCAAACGTGCCCGAGAGAGCCAGGAGGGCTGCTGCTGTTTGCGACGCATCCTTGCCGATGCCGAGCACCTCGGAGTTCACGGCAATCAAGCCGCTCAACCCCTCCTGAAATGCAGCCGGGTCGAGACCCTTGCCCGCCAAGTCGCTGACACCACTCAGGAACCCATCAAGCTTTCCAGCGAGCGCGGGGTCTGCCTCAGCATTGCCAAGCAGTGCCGGGTTGATGCCCGACACGATGCTGCGCGCACCGGCGTCGGCCAGCGTGAAGCCGTCTTTGCCAGCGCCCGCGATGGCGTCGTTGATCTGCTTGGACAGCGCAGCGCGGGTTTTGTCCTGCACCTCTGCCTGCTCCAGCGTGCTCTCCACCAGACGGCTGAACTCCTCGCGGTTCTTGGGCACATCGATGCCCAGCGCGGCGAACTGCTTGTCCAGTTGCTTTTGCAGATTGGCCCGCTTCTGATCTTCTGTCGTGAAGTTGTCGTAGTAGGTGTTGAGGTTGCTCTGCAGCTTGTCGAAACCGCCCGATGCTGCAGCCAGGCCTGCTGCGGCGTCGAAGCCCATGTCGGCCAGCTTGTCCAGGCCCATGGCCTCGAACGCGCTGGTGAGGTTCTGCACCCCCACGATCTGGGCGTTGATGGACTCCAGCAGCGCGTTGGCAGCCTCTTCGCCCAGACCCTCGGCGTCCACGCCCTTGAGCATCTTCTTGACCGTCTCCGGGATGTCGGTGACGGACTGCAGCGCCTGGATGGTGGACTGCTTCAGATCGAGCGTGAAGTTCTCCAGCGCGGTCTTGAAATCGGGGCTGTTGGTGCTGAATTTCTCGTACAGCGTGCCCGCGTAGTTATCGCCCTTGCCGCTCTCGCCAAAGGCCGTGCCATCGGACAAGATGCCGCCCGCGAACACACCGCCCCGGCCCTTGCCGGAGGTTTCCAGGCCCGCAGAGAAGCCCGTCAGCGTGGCCTTGCTGCCCAGCGCCTTCAGGAAAGCATTGATGCCGCTGGCCGTGCCCGACACCGCATCGCGGATGGCTTGCTCGTTCTGCACCGGGTCGCCTTCCAGGCGGTAGGCCTGGCCCGCGATCAGCGCGTTGCGCTGGCCGTTGGAGAAATCGCGGTCGAACTGCTGGCCCTGGTAGGTGTAGGTTTCACCACGGCGCTGGTTGGTCACAGTGCCGTCGAACGACACGCCGAACTGGCCGCCGGTGCGGGTTTCGCCCTTGGTGTCCTTGAGCAAGGAATTGAGCACCAGTAAACCACCGCCGACCAAGGCAAGCGGACCCGCCAGCGTGCCAAGGCCGCCAGCGATGTTGCCAGCACCGATAGCGGTTGTGCCTGCGCTGATCGTGCCTGCCAGCCCAGCCTCTCCGAACAAGCCGGACAGGCCAGCACGCAGGCCCATGCCGAACGTTCCGGTCAGAGCCGACAGGCCGCTGGCAGCGTTGCCAATGGTGCCCAGCGCAGAGCCGCCAGACGCAGCCCCTGCCACTGCCTGTGCCGCACCGCCTCCAACCAGGCCCAGCAGGTTCCCGACGATGTTCACCACGAATGGCTGGGCGAACATCTTGTAAATCTGGTCAGCTACGCTGGTCTTGAACGTTGTCACCAGCGAGCGAGTGAAGCTCTTCCAGCCGTCTTTGCCGTTGTTCAGCATGTCGGCAAAGCCGCGACGGAAGATGTCTTCATACGCAGAGACGGAGTCTTTCCAGTCGCTGATGAACTTCTTGTTCGCTTCGTTGCTACGGATCAGGACTAGCAGCTCTTTGCGCGCGTCAATTTCCCGCTGGATGTTCAGGTAGCCCTCGGAGCCTTCGACAAACTGCGCTTGCTTTTCGAGCAGGCGCGCTTGTGCGACGCGCTCCACCGCCTCGGCAAGGCTGATGTTTGCGGAGGTGGACAGGGCGAGAGCCCGGCCTTCGTCCTGCAGACCAGTAGTGCGCTCACGGGCAGAAGCCAGAGCGGCAGAGGCGGCGGCATCTTGCGCAGCCAGCCAGGCGGAGATGCTGTCCGTTTCTTTCTCGCGCAATGCTTGCCGAGTCTGCGCCACTTTGAGGGCGTCTTTTGCGGCTAGCGCGAGCTTCTCTTGGACCGATAAAGACTCCAGGTCGAGCAATACCTCAGCTTTGCGGACGGCCGTTAGTTTGAGCCGACCCGCAGCCAAATCCTCGTCCAGCTTGATGCGGATCTTCTGACTGTCTGTGAGCGCGCGATTGCCGGCCAGCTCCTGCTTGTTCTCTTCGATCTTGGCGCGGATGGAGGAGATCAAGGTTTCATAGGCGTTCTGTTCCGCCTTGACATCGCCCTGCCCCTTCTTGGCCATCTCAGCCAGCTTTTCATTGACGCCAGTGATGCGCTCGCGCAGCTCCTTGGCCTCTACGCTATTGCCTCGGTTCTGGGCTTCAAGCTCTTTCAGCGCGTCCTTGGCCACCTTTGCGACGCCGCGCAGCTTCTCCATGGCGGCCGATTGGGACTCATACGATTTGGTGAGGTCTAGCGCTGCCTTGACCTGGCTTTCCATCTCTTGGGATGTGGGGCCCCACGAACCGGTGGCACCTCCTTCAACCGTGCCAACCTTCCCGGATACAGATCGGCTTCCTCCGCTGCTTGCCTCTGGACCAGCGAACAGTGATGCAGCACCAATCGCCGGGCCAATCCCCGGCATGTACTTCAGCCACGTAGGGGGTTGCATCTGTGACAAGCGCACAGTCAGTTCGGCTGTCTTCTCGATCAGCTTGGCCAGCCAGTCGTTGGCGGTGCGAAATGCGCTGGAGTTGCCCACAGACGTGGTGAGCCTGTCCCACGCGTTGCTCATCTTGTCGGTAGCTTCGCCAAGGGGCGTCATGCCCTGCTTTGCGAGCCCTTCGGTCGCCTGCTTGAGCGCATCCAGCAGCGCAGCCTGCGCGCCGGACTTGTCGCCCATCTCGGCCATCTTGGTGATGGTGAGGATCTGCGCGGCCGTGAGCGTGCCGAGCGTTTCCTCCAGAGCCTTCGCACCCTTCGCTGGATCTGCAAATGCCTCTGCCAGCTTCTTGGCTGCGGTCGGAAGATCGGTGCCAGTAGCGGCGGCGAAGTCTGCGACGGACGACCCGAGGCCCTTGAACAGGCTGGAACCCAGCCCGCTAACCTTGGCGAACTCGCCAATGATGGCCGTAGCCGCCGCCTTGCTGACGCCGGGCACGGTGTTCAGCTCGTTGACCAGGGCCTTGATGTCGCCAACAGCAGCAGCCGACGCGCGGCCGGTGCCGATCAGCTGGGCCGACAGGTCGCGCAGCGCTGCGTCCTTGCCGTTCAGCGAGTACATCGCAAAGCCAAGGCCAGCAACTGCAGCTGCAGCAACGGTGAGAGGGTTGACCAGGCCGACGATGTACGTGCCGAGAGCCCTTGCGGCATTCCCTGCGCCGCCGAACATGCCCGACAGTTGCGATCCCTGTTGCAGCAGCACGGTCATTGGTGCCTGGCCACCCTGCAGCGACACGATGATGTCTTGGAACTGCGCAGGAACGCCACGCATCGCCGCTGCAGTGGCCCTGGCGGACATGCCCATGTTGTTCAGTGAGCCGGTGGCTGCAGCTTCTGCATCGCGGGCCCGCTGCTCCACCTCGCGCAGCCGCTGCAGCATGGGCTCGAACTTCTTGGGGTCCAGCCCCTTGTCGCTGATGTTGAATTCCAGGCGCTGGCTTGCCGTTTTGCCCAGCAGCTCCAGCTCGTTCGTGGCGCGCTTGATCGATGCGGAGATGCGGCTTTCCGCCCGGGTGAACTTCTCTGCACTGGCGCCCGCGCCGTCGCCGATCTTGTCAACGGCCTGGCCTGCCTTTGTCGCAGACGTGGCTACCTCATTGGCCATCTGCTGGGCCTTGTCGCCAACACGGTTGAAGGCGCTTTCGGCCTGTTCCGAGTTGACGACTACCTCGCCCTGAATTCGCAGGTCAGATGTCATGGGTGCCCAAATGAAAAAGGCCCGCCGAGGCGAGCCAGGAAATGAAAAAGCCACCCGGAGGTGGCTATTTGCCTGAGCGGTTCTCGCTCATCTGGTCGAGCGCCGTGCGCTCCAGTAGCTGGATGTCTTCAAAGAGTTCTAGCCACTCTGCGGTGCTTGACGCGATGCGGTCCAGCAAGGGGTAAATGGCGCCGTAGTCAAGGCCCGAAGGGGTGCTTACCGATCCGCCCATGAACGACTGCATGCGCATGCGCCACTGGGTGGAAACCTGGCAGAACAGAACCCATGCCTGCCAGTTCTCAGGCCATACCTCCACCGCGTCGAGGCCGTAGTCGGCGGCGGTGAACATCGCCCCTTCCTCTTCCTCGAAATAGGCCGCGCGGGCGGCCTCGGTCAGTTTCCCAGGCGGCCTTCAGTGACTGCGGTGCGGTATGTCTCGATGATGGCCGCTGCTGCGCCGGGGTACTCGTTCGCCAGGTCTTCGACGGATTCCTTGGACAGCTCAACATCCAGGTTCCAGCCTTCGAGGATCTGCAGGATGTAGTCGGCGCCAGCGTCCACCGACTTCTCCAGGTACTCGGCCAGGCTGAACGGCTTCACCTCGGCCTCTTCGACCTTGGTGGTTTCCTTTGCCTTTTCCGAGGCGCGGGCGGCTTCTGTGATGCCGTCGATGAACTCGCCGTACTCCTTCTTGGTGCGGTACTTGAACACGCATTCCACGGTGCCCGTGGTGCCGTCCAGCATCTGCACGGAGATGGTCTTCTTGAAGTTCTTGGGGCGCTTGCCCAGAGTGATCTTGGCCATGAATGTCTTTCTTCGCAGGGTTGAAAATGCCCGTGCGCACCCACGCCGTCCCTGCGAAGGAACGAACGTGGATGCGTCGGTGCTGGGGTGGCTTTCGCCGGGGATCAGGAGGCGTAGCGCGTGGTGCGGTTGTTGCCGGTGATGGCGGCCGTCACGGTGTTGATCTGGCCGTCATTCATCTGCACGGACTCGTTCAGCGCCACGGTGCCGGGGATCAGCTGGATCTGGCCCGAACGGGTGACCACACGCAGGATGGTGTTGGTTTGCACGTCGGTCAGGTTCTTCAGGGCCGTGTAGCCAGCGGTGCTGATGGCATCGGCGTCCAGGGTCAGGGTGTAGTCGGTGCCGTTGAACCCGTCGTTCATCTTGTAGCGAACATCGGAGGCCAGGTACTTGTAGTCCACCGTGATAGGGTCGCCGCCGTTGCTGGAAACAGCCGTCACCAGCGTGATTTCCTGCCAGGTAGAAACCTTGCGCACGGTGCCGACGCCAGAGCCAGGCGGGAAGAAGTTCGTGGACGTAGTGTCGATGCCCTCCAGCGTGATGCTGGTGTTCAGGACCACGGACTTGATGCGAGCTGCGCGCAGGTTCAGACGGCCCCACCCACTGGAGACTTCAACGAAGTCGCCGTTGGCCAGGCCGGTGGTGCTGGCCATGGTGAGAACGCACTCGGTGGCGTTGCTGGCGGCGCTGAAAGACAGTGCCGATGCGAAAACAGAAGCCACGAAGATCGTGGTGCCGGTTGGTACTTGTGCCATGGTGAGGCCCTTTCGTTTGGACGAAAAAAAACCGCCTTGCAGCGGTGGTTGACGCCCGTGATGGGCATGAAAAAAGCCCCGCCCGGTTTCCCAGGAGGGGCTTGCTTGGTTGGCTTTCGCCTAATTCAGTGGGCTATCGCGCGGCCCAGATCGAAAATCGCTGTATGGCGCCGTAGAGCTTGGTGTCTGGCTCATAGGTGGCCAGCGGCTCACCCATGGGGGTGCAGGTGAATGCATGACTTGCGCACATCGCCTCTTCCGCCGCTCGGATCTTGGCCAGCGACTCCGCGCGGGTCAGGCTGTAAACGGACACCTGCACATAGCTGTTTCGCTTGTCGAGGGCGGTGTTGTCCAGTGCTCTGAGAGATTCACCACCCAGCAGCTGCCAGGCGATGAACGGCGGTGCCGTTCCGATGTCCGCAACGTCCGGGAACGTGCGCGGGCACACCGTCTTGAGCAGCGTCGAGAGGTCCGATTCCATGCTCATTTGTTGACCTCTTCCAGATAGCGCGCCTTGATGGCTGTACGAACTTCAGCGCGTGTTTCGACCACTGCTTTGCTAATGAATGGGTCTGCAGGCGTCTTGCTGGTGCCGTTGTGCACAATGAACCCGTACGGCGCTTCGGTCTTGTTGAAGCTGATGTGGTACGTACTCACGTCCTTGAAGCTGTTCTCTTTGCTGTAGACCTGGTAGATTGAGTCCCGTAAGTTCCCTGGTGGATAGGGACCGTACTTCTGGCCGCGTATGTAGAAAAAGTGGCTCTCGTCCGAAACCGGCGCATTGAGGCGCGCGCGCTCGTAGATGATCTGTGCGCCAGCCTGGGCCGCCGGGCGATTGGCTGCGTGCAGCTTGTCCACCTCGGCGCGCAGCCCTTCTTTGAAGGCAGCGACGTTCATGCGTACGCCCATGCCCATATCAGTTCACCACCTCACAGGCCAGATCAAGAAACTTCCGCCCCGACACATCCGGCATGACTGCCTTGATTTCGTAGGCGACCAGGTTGTGCACCACGCGCATGCCCGCATTCACGTCCTCGCGGTATCGGATGCGGATCGACGCGGCCACCACCGACACCGGGGCGCCCGCCTTGATGGCTTCCAGGCCGGACTTCATGCGGATGTCGGCCCAGACCGTGGCAACGTCTGTCCAGCCGGGGATGGGCTGGCCCAGTTCGTCCTGGGCCGTGCCTGGCGCCTGGATGACGCATCTGCGATTGAGCCGCCCGGCTTGCATCAGTACACCTTGAACCGGTCGAGCAGCGAGTCGGCAAAACGATCAGGCAGCGCTGCCACAGACACGCCCGTTTGCACGCTCTCGCGGTTGGCATAGAGGGTGCCCACCGCCAGCAACAGCCACGCCTTAACGCCTCGGGGAACGGCGGCCTGCTGGGCAGCCTCATCGCCCGCGCCGTAGCCTGCGGTGTAGTTGATCGACACAGAGCCAGTGCCGCCGCGCACGGCGGGCCACTCCTGGCCGGGAACCAGGCAAACCTTGTTTCCGACAAGCTCGTACACCGTGCTGGCCAGGGTCTGCGTTGCGCCGTCTGCGTCCTTGTACTGCACCGACTGCACGGCCTGCACTTGGGGCCATGGCAGCTTGATTTCGTCGGCGAAGTCATCAACCGTCAGCTTCCACGCCTGGGCCATGAGGCTGCGACCGGTGATCTGCTGGCAGGTGTCCACGGCTGCACCGATGAACGCCGTGATCAGCGTGTCCTCTGCCGTTTCTGTCTCGCGCAGGTGCAGCTTTGCCTCCGCGAGCGTCAACGGCAGGTAGGCCGGTGGGGTGGTTTGGGTGACGATCATGGTGTCCTTGTGATCTGCAAAGCGCCCGCGTGGGCAGGCGCTTCACGCATCAGGCAGCGACGCCGGGGCCCATGGCCGATGCGATGACAGTGGCGGCCTGGGTGGTTGGGCGGTACTCGGCCTTGTACTGGATGGCGATGATCCCGTTCACCACTGCGTTGGCCACGGTGCGGGTCAGGCTGGCGAACACGTAGCGGAGTGCTGGGTCGTACACATCCACCACCAGGGCCTTGTCGTCGCCGCTCGTGGCGTCAGCGGTGAAGGCGGCGGTGGCTACCTGCGTCACCGGAGTGGGCGAGCTGGTGGAACTGGCGGTGTTGCCCTTGGCGGTCAGCGTGAGGACGCTGGTTGCGGTCACATCACCCAGCAGGGCGATGAACATCACACCGTCGTAGCCCTGCATGTCGAGGACACTGGTCAGAACTTCGGTCTGCGCTGCCACTGCGGCTGCAGCAACTGGCGTGACCTTCACGTTTTTGAGCATGGAAGTCATGGTGTTTCTTTCAAGAAGGTTGGTTGGAGCCCGCCAATTGGCGGGCCCTGGGCATATCAAGCGGAGAAGCTCAGGAACTTCAGCGCTTCGGTGTTCTGCGCGCCGCCGCCGGTGCGCTTGGTGCTGTAGAACAGAACCCATGGCTTGGCGGTGTAGGGGTCGCGCAGCGTGCGGATGCCCATGCGATCCACGATCAGGTAGGCCTGCTTGAAGTCACCGAGAGCCAGCGACAGCGAGCCAGTGCCAAGGGCGGGCATGTACTGATCGATGCGGGTGGGGTAGCCCAGCAGGCGGTCTGGCTGACCGGCTTGCAGGGATGGTTCCCACAGGTAGCGGTCACTGGTGGCTTCCTTCATCTTGCGGATCTTGGTCCGCACCTCGCGGCGCATCACGAACGATGCGTTTTGCAGGTACTGGTCCTTGAACGCGCCGATCAGGTCTTGCAGCGGGTCGGCCTTGGTGGTGTGGAAGTCACCGTTGGCGCCAGTCTTAACGTGCTCGAACGTGCCCCATGCGCGGGTGTCGTCGCCCGTGGCAGCGGTGGCATATGCGGCCAGGCCCTTCGGCTTGCCCACACCGTCGCCAGTCCAGAACGCTGCGCCTTCGACGCGGGCGAACTTGTCGGCAATCTTGCCAGCCAGCCAGGCTTCAACATTGGTAGCGGCGTCGTCCAGGATGCGCTGCGATGCCTTTGGCATTGCGTACATCTCGTGGGCTTCGATGCGCCACTTGCCGACCGTGGGAGTGTTCGTCTCAGGACGGGAGCCCAGCTCAGACACCCAGCCTGCGCTGGCTTCGTCGTTGTCGAGGATGCCTTCGATGTCGTTCGAGCTGATCGTCTGCACCTCGGCCAGCTGGCGCATGGTGGACTGCTCGTAGATCTTGCCCAGCATGCGGCCAGCGGTGGCGTGAGGCAGCAGGTAGCCGCCGTCTGGGTCGGAACCGGCAGACATGGCCTTGCGCTCGTCGGCGGTCAGGCTTTCGAGCGTGGCACCCACGGCCAGCTTGAAGAAGGCCGACTTGTACTGCGTGTACGCTTCCACGGACAGATCGCCTGGGTGGCTCTTGCCCTTCATCTGGAAGTCGGCGCGCAGTGCGATGTTGAAGTTCTTGGTTTCCTCTGCCAGGTCGGCGGCGGACTTGGCTTCGATATCGTTTTGAGGGCGATTTGCCTTCTTCTGCAGGTCGTCAATGACAGCCTTCAGCTCATCGAACTTGTCCAGTTCGTCGCTGAGCTTGGCCACTTTGGCTTCCAGGTCGCCAACGGCTTTACCGTCTGCTTTGGCCTTGATCAGCTCGTCGTTCGCCTTCTTGAATTCGTCGAAGGCCTTGCCCTGGCCTTCAAGAATGCTCTTGACCTCCAGCAGCGTGACTTCGCCGCTCATGGCGACGGGAATCATGCCCAAGCCAGCGATGGCCTCGGGCGAGATCAAGGGATGACCGGCGACTGCGAACAGCGCCAGCACGGCGACAACAAGCAAGAAGCCGGTCGTCAGATTTTTTCGAGTGAATTGCATGATGTTTTGCCTTTCGGAAATGAAAAAACCGCCTCAATGGGCGGCTGTTACGGGGATTGCGCTTGGTCAGAAGACGGCGCGGGCTTTCAGGGAAGCCGCAAAATCTGCGGCCAGCGGTTCGCGATCCCCGGAATCACTCCGGCTGACGCTCTTAATGCGGGAAACCATGGCGGTTGCCTCGCTCTTCGACAAGCCACAAACATCACGCAGGTGGCGCTCGATTTCGGACAGGCTGTCAAGCTCTTCGATGGTCTTGACGGCCGAGACGCGCGAAGCGTCATTCATGGGCATGGTGACCAGCGAAAGTTCGTGCAGGTCAGCCTTTTTGATGGTGCGAACGCCGGTAACACGGTCCCAGCTGTCATCGCGCACGCGGTAGCCGATAGAGAGGCCGCTGATTGCCCCCATCTTCATCAGCTCGTAGGCCTCGGCGCCGCGCGCCGTCTTCAATGCCAGCTTTCCCTTGACCTTCAGGCCAATGGCGTCTTCTTCCATTTCTGTATAGACACCGATGGGCTCTGCCTGGCGGTGTTGCCACAGCATGGCTGGCAGGCGGCCTGCCGCTTTTGCTGCTGCCAGGGTTTCAGCGAAAGCCCCTGCCGCAACGATGTCGCCGCCACGGTCTGTGATGTTGAAAACTGAGCCGTAGCCTTCGAAGGTCCCAGTGTCGCCCGTGGCTTTGAGCTCGCAGTCAAAGTCGAGTGTCTTGGTTGTCATGGTTTCCTTTCAGGCCGTAGGCGCTGCGGGTGGTTGAGCGCTGCTGCCAGGCGGCAGTTTTGCGGCTTCGCCACCCATGGGGTTCATTTCTTCCAGTTCGCGCACCTGGTCGGGGGTCATCCAGCCAGGATGCCCGCCGGAACCAAGGGCTTTGGCGTAGTAGTCCGCCCGGTCCTTTGCGGACGCACGCATGAGGGCATTGGCGACGTGCTTGCAATACACCCCTTTTCGGCGCTCCGCGCGGGTCAGCAGGTGCAGGTCAGCAGATTGCTCAATCCGCATGTACCAAGGGGCTAAGGTATCTTCGCGGTGCGCATTGGAGAACTCTTCGGCACTGGCGTAGGTGCTGGTTTTGTCGCTGTGGAACACCTTCTGCGGGTGAACGCCCATGAACCGGCAAACTTCTTCGATCTGGTGCTTGCGCGTCTCAAGGTGCTGGGCATCAACGCCAGAAAGCGCGCCGGAGATCCACTTCGCGCCGTTGTCGAGGATCATCGGCACGCCTGCGTTATCTGCGCCTGCGTTCTCGGCCAAGATCCAGGCTTTCAGGGCCGCGTACTGCTCCTTGTTGAGCTTGCCCTCCACCGAATACGTGCCAGATGTGCGCACACCCTTTGCGTGCAGCTTTGCATGAGACTCTTCGGTAGCGATGGCCAGACCCAGGGCCTCACGCGCCAGGCTCAGAACGTCCAAACCGAGCAATCCGTCCCACGATGGGCCGCGAACGTGCCAAATTGCCTCGGCTGGGAACTCTTGCACGGCCCCAGTTTCGCCTGTGACCTCGAAAACCACCCTGTAATCGGGCTTCTGCGTCTTCTTCACCCGTCCAGGGTTGAGCAAAATCAGCTCAGAAATGCCGCCTACAGTGCGGTTGATGAAGGCGTAGGAGTTCCCCAGCGCAGCGTGAATCGTTTGCGTTTCGCGAAACTCGAATGAAGTGGTCCAGTCGTTGGGCGCAAAGGCCAGAAGGTCGTACAGGCGGTGGTCTTTGGCGGCCTCGATCTTCTTCAGACCGCCCTGCTCCACCTCGCGAAACACCTTCAGGGGCACCTGGGCCACGCCCTGCGACAAAACACGCAGGCAGGCGAACATGGTCGCCACCTTGAGCGCGTTTTCCAGCGTGATCGTCGGTCCAGCCATGGAAGACCGGCCTGCGCGCAGCATCTCCGCCCATACGGCCAGCGGGTCCGTGGATTTCTGCTCGGCCACCGCGCGCGCCAGGAACCCCATTACTTGGCACCTCGCGCCAGCACCACGCCAGCAGCCAGGGCGAACAAGCCGCCCACCACGTACCCTGCGGGCACGTACACCAGCCAGGCACCATAAGAGATGCCACCCGCACCGGCCAGCATGAGCGCATCAGGCAAAAGGCCTGCCGCCGCGCTCGCAGCGGTCTGCAATTTGTCTTTGATGGTCATGCGGTTTCCCAGAAGGATTTTTCAGACGCTGGGTTCAGCGACATGAGGGTGACAGCGTTGAAAAGCGCCATCAGCGGGTCGATCTTGGCGGACCCTGCCGCCTGTTTCGTGATGATCACGGCGTTGCCTCGCGGCTCCACCTTTGCATTGCCCACGCACCAGGCCATGAGGGGCTGGCCACCGTGCACCATGACGCCTTCGGCCAGCTTGCGCTCTGCCGTCTTGATGGCGCCCGTGAGCTTCCAGCCCTGGGACACGCCGATCAGC
This sequence comes from Acidovorax kalamii, assembly GCF_002245625.1. Lineage (GTDB taxonomy): Bacteria > Pseudomonadota > Gammaproteobacteria > Burkholderiales > Burkholderiaceae_C > Acidovorax > Acidovorax kalamii. Next base: position 114,119 of record NZ_NOIG01000005.1, on the reverse strand, counting down.
TTCTCTTCGGGGATCCCGGCCTCTGCCAGGGCGTCCACGATGCCTCCTAGCCCGGCCGGGTCGCATCCGATCTTGTCCAGCAGGCCCCGCGCCTCGATCAGGGCGCAGATCCCGGCCACGTCTTCCACGTCCTCGCCGATGTTCTGTACCAGCGTCAGGTTGCCTTCTTTGGCGAAGTCATGAAACCGGGCGGCCTCTTGCTTGCGTCGCTCCAGCACGGAGGGATGCGCCCATGCATGGGTCCAGGTCAGCCACTCGCGCGTGTCTTTGTCCCGGCCCACTACGGCCAGGCCCAACAAGTCGTCCAGGCCGCCGCCGTCAATCCCGACATCGACCACTTCGGAGCGGTCGAGCAGCTGGTCGAGCGTCAACCCTGGAGCCTTGGCCTGGGCCTCCCAGAAGTCGGCACCAGCCCAGCGGTCGCTGCGCAGGTTCAGGCCGATTTCGACGTTGGCGTGCTTCGCCATGAAGCCTCGGAACGAGTCACCACCAGCCAATTCGGCCTTCTTGAACTCGCGCTCAAGAAATGCCTGGTCCACCGAGAACCCCATGTTGGGGTTCACCATGGCCATGTTTTCCAGCTTCAGGCAGTCGCCGTTCGCCACCATCTCGGGCGGGTGCTCGAAGATCACCGGCACGAAGCCGGGGTCGATGATCTTTCCGTCCCGCACGTCGCGGGCGTAGTCCAGCTTCTGCTTGAACACGCCTGCAGGAGGCTCGTCCGACTGCGTGGTCAGCCAGATCACGAATCCCTCGGGCCGCGATGCCAAGCCGCCCAGGGCTTCCCGGAACATGTTCTCGGCGCTGGCCATCTTGCCGAACAGATGGAGCTCGTCCACCAGGGTGCCGACCGACTTCTTCCCGCCGACCGTGTTCTGGTCCGCAGCCAGCACCTTCAAGGCCGCCCCGCTCTCGCGGTGGGTGATGGTCTTGATGTGCGTCTGCACATGCATCAGGACTTCGAGGTCTTCATCCTTCTGCACCATGTCACGAGCCGGGGCGAATGCGTTGTTCGCAACCTCCACCGTGGGGGCCAGGACGGAGAACTCGGCCGACTGGCGCCAGTTCAGAATGACCGCCGTCATCATGATCCCGGCTGCGATGGTGCTCTTGCTGTTCTTCTTCGGGATGAGGATGAACCACTCGGTGATCAGCCGCCGCCCGCTATCCGCGTCGTAGGCCCCGAAGATCGAGCGCACCAGGTCGAACACCCATTCGGCGCACGACTCGCCAAAGGTCGGGCTTCCCGGGGCGTCCACGATCTTCAGCTGCTTGAAAATCCCCAGCGCCTGCTTTGCCTGCTCCGGGAAGATCGGCGGCGGGATGATCGATTCGCCCGCGCGAAGCCGCGCCGCCCAGTCAGGGCAGCTTGTTGACCACTCGGGCATCAGACCTTCTTACCGCCAGCCGCAACCAGCTTTGGAGGCGTGGCCGTAGCGAACTTGCTGGCCACCGTCTTTGCAGCGGCTGCCTTTTCTTCCTTCTTGCCGCCCTCACCCTTCTTGGCGTGGCAGTAAGGCGCGGCCAAGGTCGCCGCCTGCATACGCCGTCCCTTGTCCTCGTCCTGGTCCCGCATGATCTGCAGCAGGAAGTCCAGTGGCATCAGGCCAGACAGATCCGGCTCTGGTGGCGGCGGGGCGACAGGCGCTTTCCCGAACGGCCAGTTCTCTGGCGCGGCTGCAGTCTTGAAGCCTTGCGCATCGACTACCGGAGCACTTGCTGGAGCCTCAGCGGTGGTTTTCCGCTTCCGGCCAGCACCGGGACGGCTACCACCACGGGGCATTTGATTCCTTTGATTTTTTGATTTCCCCTGTCGATGGATTCATACAGGGCGGTTTTTTGTCCGCGTGGGAAACGGCGGGGTTTCGGCCGACCTCATCCTCCAGAGATTCGACACCCCCCCTCCCCTTCGTCTCAGCCCGCCCGATCCTTGGCCTCGGCCTTGGTCTTCGCCGCGTGGCAGCCCTGCTTGACGCCGTTTGCGTCGAACCAGGCACACAACAGCTGAAGATTCTCCAGGTCGTTCGTTCCGCCTTGCTCCAATGGCACGCGGTGGTCGACTTCGTGATCCATGCGGACGATGCCGCATCCTGCGCAGGTGTACTTGTCACGCTGCATTACTTGGCGGCGGGTTGCCATCCAGGCATCGCCACGGATGCGCGGGGTTGCGCCTGCCTTGATCTGCAGAGTGGGCAGTCGCGTGGTGACTACCGATGCCAGCCTGTTGGGGATGCGCTGGAGCTTCATGGTTTGTCAACCTCTCTGAGCGCTGCAGCTATTGACTCCGGCCAGTTGCATGCTTTCAGGCTATATGTGTGCTTCGCCCTGAGCCTTGCTCTCGCGGCCTTCATAAACCAGCGCACAGCATTCCCATCGGACACCTTCTTCTGTGCGCGCTTGCGGATGGTTCGTGTGGATGCCATGGTCAGGACCATGCCTTCACACACCACCCAACGCCCAGCATCAGGCCCGCGATGAATGGAGGCGCCGCCAGGGCCTTGGCCATCGCCAGACCGAAGCCGTCACCATTCTTTTCCACCTTGTAGCGCTGCAGTGCGCGCACGATCAAGGCCAGCCCGTAGGCTTGCCACACAGTCAGCACAGGCAGACCGAACAGCGGCACAGCGAACCAGCCCCACAGCACGGACAGGGTGAGGCCCACCCAGAAGCCGCCCCACACAATGGATAGGGCCACAACGGCGAACACGCCTACTACTGCAGCCAAAGCTACAGCGCCTTCATATTCCTTGCTCTTCATGCACTTCTCCAGATAGGAGCCCCTTCGGACTCCCACCATGGGAGGGGCTGTGCCGTTCGCTTCCCAGCACCGAGCTTTCGGCGGAGACCCCGCGCCCGCATATGCCCGGCGCTGGTTGCCAGTGAGCGGAGGGGTAGAGATAGGTTGATCAGCGCAGGACGATCCAGGGCAATCGAGGATGTGTCTGGCGGGGCCTGGCTGAGCGAACGCAAAAAAGCCCCGGAGCATTGCTGCTGCAGGGCTTTGTGCTCGTCTTTCCGAGCCGTCATCTGTTTGCCCTGGATTTCACGCCAGGGCCTCAACCCATCCTAACGGCGGGTCACGGGAGGTCATAAGCTTCCACCTTCCCTATGGGGCGCCCAACAGAAACCCACGCCTAGAACACACAGGATGCGCTCTAGGCGTGGGTATCAAAAATTCAGGGCGAGTTGTGCCATCAGCATCTACCGCAGTCGCTACAGGCGATGGCCAGGCTGTGGCTGCGGGCATCCGGCAGAACTTCGAGGTGCGAGAGAATCAGCATTCTCTGCGGCCCTCTACCGCAATCATACACGGACAGCGGCTGGGTGCAAGCGTTTCTTGATCGATTGGCGCGCGCGGTGGACGCAATCGTCCATAAAATTTGCCAGCCTGCGCCCCGCCTCCCCGTGCGGAATCCGTAACTTTCCCGTCGCACCGCAGGGCTTGCATTGCTTGCTCGACAGGCGGCCGGTGTCAGGGATCACCTCGAACTTGCGGCCGTGGCAGGCGTGGCAGTTCGGCGCCAGCCACCAGCGCAGCAGGGCTCCGGCCACCTGCTCGGCGTCTTCCACCTTCCACTTCAGCAGCTGCAGGGTCAGCTGCTCGCGGACTACAGGCATGGTCTTCAGGTGCGACATCAACAGCTTGGCCTGCTGCTGGTTGTGCTCGGCCGCCAGCTTCTCAGCCTGGGCCCGGGCGGCGGACGGTGTCTGCGGCGGTTTCTGGGTGTCGGCTGGGCGCTGCTGGGCTGCACGGCTGAAATCCGCCCCGGCTGCTGGCCGCAGGTGCTCGGCTCCGTCCCACTCGGTGTGCAGGCGCAGCAGCGCGGCACCAATGCGGCTTGGTGACCAGCCAGCGGCGATCAGCAGGTCCGTGTCAGAGCGCGGTGCACCCTCGCGGGTGTCGCAGCGCAAGTCCGAGCTGGCAGTGGCCGATGCGTAGCTCTCCTCAATGGTGCGGCGGTCGTCTTGGTACATGGTCTCCCTTTCAGTTCATCCAAATCGTGTGCAGAGCTGGCGCGCGGGCGATGGCCCTGGCCACCGTGGTTTCGGTCGTTGGTCTGGTTTTGCCCGGGCGCTGCTTCGGCTCCAGGCGCTCGCGCCATGCGGGTTTCACCGCGTAGGTGGGATACCGGTGATCCCGGTCAACGACGATCAGCCCACGCAGGGCCCAGCGGCGCAGCGCCTGGTGCACGGAGTTGTAGGTAAGGCCTGTTGCCTCCGTGACCTTGCGGGCGGTGGCCGGGCCAATGGCTTCCAGAGCCGTGAAGACGGCGACGGTTTGGTCGCCCAGGTTGTTGCGAGTGGTCATGGCTGCAGGGCTCCTAGAGTGGCGTTCAGCCGGTCAAGCGCCCACGCAGCTGCAGCCCGGTCGCGCGGCGCGCTGCTCCCGTCGAAGGCGATGGCGCGCCACTCCAGCACCTGGGCCAGATGGGCGGCCATGAATGCGGCAGCCTTCTGCGCGCACGGCGCTGGTCCCTGATCCAGCCAGCGGTGGCACGCAGCGCAGCCCCACACGCTGTATTGATCATCTGCCTTGCGGGCCCCTGCCTTGCCGTGGATGCTCAGATTGCTGTGGCAGCACACCACTGTGGCGCGGTCCTGGGTGCAGATGCCGGGCACGCGCAGCAGGCAGGGCATGCCTCGGGCCATGTCGCGGAGGTGCCCATTGCGCTGGGCTTTGGACTTCGGCTGCGGGCGCGCAGCGGGGGTGCTGGTGCAAGCTACAATTTTTATAGCTGCATAGGCAATTGCAGCATGCGCCGCGCCCTGTTTTTTCTCATTTTTCAGTGGTACGCTTTTAGCTGCGTTTTTCATAGCACGCTGCGCACGCTCCTCAAGGCGCTGTGCGCGATTTCTCTCTGATTCTGCGGTGGTGCTGGCGACGCGCAGCCAGGCCGTGCGCTTCATGGCGGTCCGCTTCATTCGTTGAACCCCTGCAAGATCGTCTCGATCATCGTGATGCGGTCCACCGGTGACAGGTGGCGCCACAGCGTCTTGCCCGCATGCTCAGTGCGCAGGAACTCCACCGCGTCATGGTGGAACTGCTCCATGGCGCCCTGCTCCAGCTTGGCGTAGCTAGTGGAGTCGGGCACGGGGAACACGCCGCCCTTGGGGCCGGGATACCACTGGCAGTGCCCTGCCCCGACCTTGAGCCAGTCGCGGAAGCCCGCGAAGTTCTCGAAGCGCTCCTGGCTCTCGAAGACCGCCTGCTCCATGGCCATGTGCTTGCGGTGATACCAGCCCACCCGGGCCTGGTGGGTTTTCAGCTCCACCATCTCGCCGGGCTCCAGGCGCAGGATGTTGTTCCAGAGGCGGCGCCACTGCTTCTTCCCGCGCTCGCCCAGGCCATCCACGATGCCGAAGATGACGCGGCGGGCCACGGCCTTGTCGGCCTCGGTGATCTGCACGGGCTCCTGGCGCACCAGGGTGATTTCAGCCATGGCGCACCTCCACCCGGACCATGCCGCCAACCTCATCCGCCTTGGCGATGGTGAGGGCCCAGTGCTTGTCATCTACCCCCAGCACGTCGGCCAGGCCATCCAGGCCAGACTTCATGCGGGCCAGCAGGTTGTCCAGGTCGTAGGCCCTCCGCGTTGGAGGCACGAACACCAGGGAGACGTGCAGCTTCTTGGCCTCGGAGCGGGCCGCGCCCTGCTGGCGGGCGGTGATGGCGCAGGCGTGGCGGTAGGCCTTCTTGGCGCGCGAGTGTGCGGACCAGTGCTGGCGGGTGTTTGGGCTCAGGGCCGTTGGCGGCCATGGGAGGGTGAGGTGCAAGGAGGTCACTTCAACCACTCCTTGGCCGTGAAGCCGGTTGTTTGACCGGAGCCAGCTGCCACTCGGCCAGCTTCGCCATGGATCTGATTTCCGCCTCTGGCAATCCAAGCTCTAAGGCCTGTGCCAGAGCGGAACGACAGCGTTCCGCCTTCTGGCTTGGGGCAAGAGGCAAACGGCGTTGGATGTACTGGATTCGCCTCGCAGCACAGTGCAAGCAGCCGTCTGCGAAAAGGCGGTATGCCGCCGGGTCCGGGCGGGCGTCGTTGCAGCATTCGCAGGTTGATGGGGAGGCCGTCATGCATTGATTCCTCCAAACAGATCCAGGGTCCGGGTATCCCGGCAGGCCTCAGACGCCCGGCCCCGGCGCTTGGGCTCAACCAGCCCAGCCTTGCGCGCGCACACGCGGCCAAATGGCTGGGCGCCGATGACCACGACGGGGTGCAGGGTGATGCGGCCGCAGCGGGCGCAGTGGAGCTTCTGCGGCATGTCAGAAGTCCTCCGGGTGGCGGTACATGATCAGAGGCTCGTCGCCGGGGCCGCCCACGTACTGCATTGACTGGCGGTCGAACCAGAGGCCAATGGAGCCCTCCCACTCGCCGTTGCGCTGCTTGTCGCAGATCAGCAGGGCGTCGGGCTCCTTGTCCTCGACGGGCTTGCCCTCGTCGCGCTTCTTTTCCTTGGCCTTGTTGCGCCACACGCTGATCACGTTGTCCACCTGGTCGGTGATGGCGCCAGTGCCCTTGTAGTCGTACTTGCTGGGCTTGTGGTTCTCGTCCGATGGCTTGCGGATGTGGTGCACCAGGTGGATATGGATGCCGTGGTCCCGCGCAATGGCAGTCAGCTCGTCCACGAACATCTTCTGGCCGTTGTAGTCATCCTCGCTGGCCACGCACTTCATCAGGCTGTCCACGAAGAAATGGGTGATGCCCTTCTCCTTCGCGCAGTAGCGAACCACGGCGGCCACCTGGGTGGCGGTCACGGTGCCCTGCTGGTCGTACAGCCAGAGGCGGCCATTGGTCCACTCCTTGAATTCCTCGTAGACCTTGATCAGCTCCATCTTCGCGGCCGTGCTGCCAGCGAAGGCGGGATCGTCAGCGTTGAAGCCGGAATACTGGCGGCCCATGCGCTCCAGGGTCTTGGCGGGCTTCATCTCGAAGGAGGCAATGCACACCTTCTCGTCCTGGGCGATCAGGCTCAGCGCGATCTGGCCTGTAACCAGGCTCTTGCCGTTTCCGTTTGCACCGCCCCATACGGTCACCTCGCCCTTGCGAAAGGCCACCATGCTGTGGGTCTTGCGCCATGGCATGACGGCGCGCGGCTCCTTGATCGGGTTGTTGATGCGGTCGATCAGCTCCTGCACCCATTGCGATGCGGGCTTGACCTTCTGCTTTGCGTCCGTCTCGCGCTCGTACTTCGCGAAGTCGATTTCGTCCTCGTAGATCACCTGGGCCATGTCAAAACTCCTTGCGTGTCGGTGATGCGAACAACCGTCGAGGACGGGCGGCCCAGCCAGTCCATCTTTTCGCGGTTGATCAGGTGGGTGGATGCGATGACGCGCTTTGCGTACTCGGCGCAGGCGGAGGTGATGCGCTCCACGCGCCCCGGGTCTTCCCCGGACACCATCACCTGCAGGCCGACCAGAAAGCGCCAGTCCTGCTGCTCCGGAACGTCGCGTGCGGCCAGAGTGACGTGCGTCCCATCGTTCAGGCAGGTGGCGGCGCAGTCGTCAACCCACACATAGCCGGGGGATTTGCCGTTGCGGCGCATGTTGAGGATTGCGTCCTGGCCGGTCATACGAAGCTCCCGATGCTGGATTCGCCTCCGACCTCGGCCAACTCGGCTCCCTCCCAACGCCGGTTGTTCAGGTAGACCAGCGGGGCCGGGATGAACTGACCGCCTTTGTCACGCCAGCCCGCTGAGGTTTTCAGGGATTCGACGTGGGCCAGGATCAACGCAGCATCACGCTCGGCGTGAGCCTTTTTCCAAGCCTCCAGGCATTTGCCCTTGGCTTGTTTCCGGTCGTTGGATGGCCAGGTCTTCCAGAATTCGGTGAAGCCGGGGGGCTCATCCGGACGCGACGCGTCGGGTGTTCCTTTCCCTTCCTTCCCTTCCCTTCCTCCCTGTGCGTCACTGTCGAGTGTTTGACGCGTAGCGACGCGTGGCGACGCGTCAGGCTCCGGCAGCTGCGAAGCGCTTTCGCGTGGGTTGATGTGTTGATGCGCGCCGAACTTCGGGATGTAGGCCAGGCCGTCGCCGTACAGCACCACCAGCTTCGCTTCCACCAGCTCCTGGCAAAGAGCCTTGATGTCGCATTCGTCGCCAGGGAAGTAGCGCAGCTTGAAGGTCAGCGGCTTCCAGGCAAGGCGGCCTTCCTTGTCGGCTTCGCACCAGGTGGCCACGTAGAGCAGGCGCGCCAAGGGCGACAGGCTCACGATGTCCTCGCTGGTGAAGAACTCGGGTTTGATCGTGCGGATTCGCGCCATCAGACCCCCAGCCGATCAGCAATAGCACGCATGGCCGCGTCGTATTGCTCAGGTGTTGCGCCGGGGTGCGCAGCGATCCATGCGCGTTTCGCGGCTTCGTAGGCTTGATAGCTCATACCGCCTCCCAAACCCGCGCACCACCACGGATCAGGTCCATGCCGCCACGCTGCACAACCTGGACACGGCCAGCCCTGAGCAATTCAGGTAGACGGCGGTCGATCTGCACCACGGTCAATCCGGTGATGCTCTGCAGTTCGTGGGCGGTGGCCTGGCGGCCGTTGGACAGGGCTGACAAGATGCGGTCGCAGTGGTTGCCTGCGAACTTGATAGCGGCCTCGGCGGCGAGAACGCTGGAGAGGGGATCGCTGGCGCGAACCAGGTGTTGGGCTTGCATGTGTGCGCCTTTTCCGTAACGCAAAAGTTCAGCCGCCGCAGCGGGCGGATTTACTTGGCGCGAGGTGTGAAGTGGAGAACCCGAGCAGGGGCCTTGGCACGAACGAATCGCGCCTGTATGCCCTGCTGGGTCAATTGCGTGCAGGCTTGCTCCAGCGTCAGCCCGTTCTGGTCCGCGTACTGCTGGACCATGCGCGCGTCTGCCTCCGACAGCTGCACTGTCGTGGGTTTGTTGGTGTGCACAGCTGCTCATTTCCGTTACGAGGTTGGAACGGGAGAGGAACTAAGCAGTTGCTCGCATTTCGGTAGCAGCGGCACCAGAATTCGCCACATGCATCTGCTTCGCCAACGCCTCCATCAACAGCTCACGAATGAACGTGCTGGGCTGCATGTTGTTGATCTCGCTCACAGCCTCGATCACGCGCATCTCTGCAGCGTTGAGGCTCAGATTGACTCGCTTGACACGAATGGCTGCTGGGTCGGCGTACATGGTGGAAAACTCCCGGGGTTTGTTTTGGTTGGGTTGGTGGAGATGGCGGCGTCAAGCTGCCAAAAAGGAGGGGGTGTCCGCCCTCTTCCGGCATACATTGGCGGCTCCTACACAACCAATGCCGAAAGGGGCAGAAATGGAAATCGACAACACACGAGCCATTGCACTGGCGTCGTACACGCTGTTGGGGAAATTGATTGCGGTCATGAAGCGCGACGCTTTGATCAACGACCAGCAGATCGCAACAGCCGTCCAGTCAGCACGTCGAGTGCTCGAAGAAGACGGGGACCCGACCGGAGTGCAGGCAGGGTTGTTTCTGGAGGGGTTGCAAGAGGGGCTGCTTGGCAGTTGAGCGCAGCTTTCACCGCGCAAAAGTTCGCATTGCCCACGTTGATGCACTCAGCCATGTGCGGCCTCCTTGGTCTTGCGGGCCTTGGTGCGTTGTTGCTTCTGCCGATACAGAGCCGCCTGTACTCGGTCGCGCAATGCGGGCGTGAGTTGATCAGGCCAGCCAGAAATGGCCTGAGACGTGACTCCGATTGCGGCAGCTGCGCTCTTGGCTGTACCGCCGAGAAGTTCGATGGCTTGTGTTTTCAACATGAGCGCCATTAAAGCATTCTTTAAGACATGCCGCAAGCATTCTTTTTGCACAAACAGCGAACGCGTGAAAGACTGCTTTCATGAATACATATGGCGAAAGGCTTGAAGCCGCCTTAATGGCGAAGCGGCCCGCAGACAAAGCCGCCCGTCAGTGGCTTGCGGACCAGCTCGAAATCTCGGTGCAGGCCGTTGGGCAGGTCATCGCCGGGAAGACCAAGGCGCTGACGGCCGAGAACCATGAGAAGGCGGTCCAAGCCCTGGGGTGCTCCGGTCTATGGCTTGCAACAGGCCAAGGCGAACTGATTCCAGTGCAGCCCCTAACGCCAGCGCCCCAGCCAGGCCAGCCAGTGGTCCATGTTCCACTGCTCGCCAACGCAGGCAGCATGGGCCCGGGCACCGACATCCAGCACGACGACATCCTGGTAGGGCAGATCGCTCTGTCAGAGCAGTGGGTGGCCAGGCGCCTGCAGCCCACCAACCTCAACGCCCTGCGGTTCATCCACGCCTATGGCGACAGCATGAGCCCGACTTTTGAAGACGGAGACATTCTTTTGGTGGACACCGGGATCAAAGATCCCAAAATCATCGACGGCGTCTATGTCATGGCCGCCAACGACCGCGTTTACATCAAGCGCGTGCGCCAGCGCATGGACGGAGTTGTGGAGATCAGCAGCGACAACGCCACGGTGAAGACGGTGGATGTGCTCAACGGTGACCACCGCATCGACATCCTGGGCCGGGTGGTGTGGTGCTGGAACGGACGAAAACTATAGCCAACGCCAAGGGCGTTTCAATTGGGAGAGATGGATGAAGAAAATTTTGGCGATTGCGCTGTGCGCTACAGCGCTTGGAACTGCGCAAGCGAGTCTCAAGGAGGCCGCGAAGGTGGGTACGTTTGGCAATTGGACGATCCTGCGCGATGTGGACAAGATGACAGACAAAGTCACCTGCACCGGCATCTATCAACAGGACTACGCAAAACAGCTTTCCGACGAAGGTCTGTATATCTCGGTCAAGGGTGGAATTTCATCGGTCACTTTGCGGTTCGATGACCTCCCTCCGAGGCCAATGCGTCTCGCTGGAAAGATTGAAAAGGATGTACGCGCGGTAATGCTGGAAGGCGCCGAGTACGATCTAGCCATCTCCTCCTCCAGGCTGCGGGTCCAAGTGTTGACACTGATCTCTGGCGTCCAAAATTTTGAGCTTGATCTTGCAGGGATCAAAGATGCGGTGGCAAACATGAAGGCCGGATGCCCTATCCCCCAGCCCGTCGCTGCTCCACCAATTGAGCCAGCAGCCTCACCAAATCTCGCCCCCCAAGAGCAGCCAGCATGCAGCCCTGATCTGTTGAGTCGAATGAAGGCTGCCAAGGTAACTCCAGCCCAAATTCAGAAGATTTGCGCCTCTACAGGAACGTAGTGGCAGTGGCGCCGCCTGGCCCCATCCTCTGCCTCGTCATCGCCCTACTGGCAGCAGCCCCCGCCGAGGCCAGAACAGAACGTGACCGCGCCCAGGTGCGAGCATTCCGCGCTGAAAACCCCTGCCCCGCCACCGGCCGCACGCGCGGGGCCTGCCCTGGGTGGCATGTGGATCACGTCATCGCCCTGTGCGCTGGCGGCGCCGACCGGCCCAGCAACATGCAGTGGATCACTCGGGAAGACCACCGGTTCAAGACGCTGGTGGATGTGAGGGAGTGCCGCAAGGCGCGGACAAAGGAGGCTCCATGACGAACGCTGCTCGCCTGAAATTCACCAGCGTGCGGACCCGCCTGGTGAATGGTCGCCCCCTCATCGGCCTCAAGCACACGGCCACGGCCGCCGGGGATCTGCCTATATCCACAGCCTGGGTAAAGATGCCCCCAGAGGATGTGGCCAAGCTGATCAAGACGCTGCAGGACACCCTGGCTGAACTTGATGCCAAGCCCGAGGGGCATGAGGTGGGCAACGGCTGATGCCCCCACGGGCTGGCCGTATTGAATGGGGGGCGGAATGTACGGCTATTGCAACCACCATTGGGCGCCACAACCTACGCGATACAATTGGATGAACTTACAACAGTAGTACAAACCACGTATATACACGGTTATTAAATAGACCTCATAATTCATGCCATGAGGAATCTAGTCATCTCCCAAGCGATGCTTGAAAAGCTGGCCGACAAGCACAGCGTGGACAGGCGAGAAGTTGAGCAATGCTTCGAAAACATCAGCGGACCATTGCTTGTTGACAACCGTGAAGAGCACAGAACAGATCCACAGACTCTTTGGTTCCTCAGCAAGACGAACAAGAATCGACTGCTCAAAGTTGCGTATATACAAAGAGGTCAACAGGTCTACTTGAAGACCTGCTATGAACCCAACGAAGACGAAATCCAAATTTACTCAAGTCACCTCAAACGGAGAATTTAATGACCAAGATCGCAGGCACTGAAGAAGCATGGGAGTCTCGCGCGCTCGGCGCGAGTGCGGACCACGCGGAAGTTGCCAGCGCTGAGCACCTGGCGGCGCTGGATGATGCGCTCGGGATGCAATCCATCTCGATCCGCATGCCCAAAGGGATGATCGATGCGTACAAGCTGATTGCGGCCCACCATGGGGTCGGGTATCAGCCATTGATGCGAGACATCCTGCAACGATTCATTCCAGAAGGGATGAAGGAAGTTCTGGAGCATCACACGGCAAAGGCGGACCAAGCAGAGCATCGCATTGAGGCCCTGAAGAAAGCTGACCCCGAAGAGCCAATGCCAGAAGAGCTGAAGAAAGCAGCCTAGGGCGCGCATATAGATAAACCGCCCTTCGGGGCGGTTTTCTTTTGCTCTACCAGCCACCTCCGGGTGGCTTTTTCATGCCCACTCACAGGAACCGCGCCGGATCCTCGCCGTCTTCGATCCTGAAGAAGTAGACCGGCTCCCCTGCGGCCTGGGCGGCGGCGTCCATCATCTGGTCGTATAGCGCCATCCGCTCCTCATGGAAGGGCTCGAACGACTCCTCCGGGTCGCCCTCTTCAATCTCGGCCCGCCTGATGATCTCGTCCATGGCCAACATGGCGTTGTCGAAGGTGAACCGGCTTTCCGCCAGTACGGCGCTCAGGGCCTTCTCAACAGCCTCATGCTGCGCGGGCGAAGCGTCGCCGCCAATGTGTTTCCGTACGACGAGTTTCATGATGCTGGTCCTGCGTTGAAGATTTTGACTGGGGGAACGCGAAGCAGCGCGGCCACCTCCTGCTGGGTGCCAGCCAGCCAGGTGTCCACGTCCGCCAGCTCGATAGGAATCACGCTGCGCTTGTCCTGCTGCTCCAGCGGCAGCGGCTCCTTGGTCTTGGGGTCCAGTTCGTTCTTGTGCATGCGCCCCATCAGCGGGTGGCCGTCGGCGTTGATGGTCAGCATCGTGTAGCTCTCGTGCACCTCGCCTGTCGTCTTGTCGGTCCAGGTGTTCCACAGCCCGGCCAGGCCCCAGGGGCGACCATCGGCGCGGCGGAAGCGCCACCACTCGCATTTCTTGAACTGGGCGTCGTAGGGGCCCCAGTACGGCTCATCGAACGAATCGGCCGGGATGATGCAGCGCTGCCCGCGCGCCCAGGGCAGTTTGAAGCTGGCCTTGGCCGCCAGCTCCTCGCTGCGGGCGTTGTTCGTCTGGTACGCCAGCTTTGCCTCCTTGGCGAACCAGGGGATCAGCCCCCACTGCCCGGTCACCAGTTCTCGGCTGTACCCGGCATCGTCCCGCGCGCGGCGAATGAATGCGCCAGTCCCTCTCGGGAACAGCACTTCATCCCACCACCGAATGGGGTTGCGGCTGCCCACCGACCACTCTCGCTCAATGGCAGCTTCTTCTGGCGACACGTACCGATTGCACATGGGCTCAACTCTACACCCAATCGCTCAAACACTGTATATTTATCCAGTATTTATGTCGCCGCTCCACATCTCCCACCCCGTCAGGGCCACCATCCTGCAGCTCTACTGCAAAGGTGGTCGGCGGCCGTTCGCCAGCAAGATGCATGAGTTCTCTGGTGACCTGACCGTGGTGCGCATCGAAGGCCGGTTCGGCACCGTGCCCGCCCTGCACCTGTCCTGCTCCTCGCCGAAGCGCCTGTTCGAGCCGCGCATCGTGGACATGGTGGCCGGGGAGCTGGAGGTCCATGGCATGGAGAAGACGCCAGAGGGCAACTGGGTGGCCCAGGCCTGGAGGTTGCGGATCGGCGACTGACCCCATGACGGGGTGCCGTCTGACAAGTGCCCTCCCTCCATCGCCCTACGATGGAATTGCCGCCACCCCCTCTGGCGGCGCCCTCCCCTCCTCGTTGCAAATGCGAGGTTCAAGCCCACCCACTGCGGTGGGCTTATTTTTTGTCTGTGCGGTCCTACGTATTCGGATAGGTAGTTTTAGTAAAGCATATTTGAAAGAATGCTTTGCTTCTTTTATGAAAGAATGCTTTAATCCACCCATCGCAGCAAAACGCAGCGACAGGGTGAGCGGATCGGCGGTCACCACGGAAGGCTCCTTAAAACCGTGAGTGGATGAATAGCCGTAACCCGCCGTGAGGCGCGTGGCCTGCCCCATCGACCTGTCGGCAGAAGCAAAAGACAGAGAGCGCATGAACCAATACCTGCGACTCAGAGGCCCTGCTGGGCTAGGTCAAAAAAGCATTCGCCACGGGTCGGACACCCGGAACAACCAGGCAGCCCAGCGCTGCGAAGGAGAACAAATGACCCCCAACTTAGCCGGAAGACCCGGCCTGAATCACCGTCAGAACTTCCCGCAGTGGACCCGGATTGAGTAACCGGGGGAGGCCTTCAACAGAGGGCCGAAACCTGAGCCGCGTGACAGGCGGTTGAGGTTTTCAACAGGAGAGACAGCATGGACGAACAACTCGAAATCCCCGGCGCGCGGCCGATGAAATGCATGGTTCCGCAGAAACGTGCGCACAAACTGCTGCTGGACACCGGCGCCACAGTGGCGCTCGAACGCGTGCAGACAGAGCTGGAAGATATGCGCAAACAGCACCCAGGCGTTGCTGGCCTCACGCTCGCCATCGCCGTGGTTGCGCGCCACGCCGCCGAGCGGCAAATGGAGTCCTCGCGGCAAGTGCTGATGCATGCGGCCCAGGTCGGGATGCCCATTGAGCGGCACGCCATTGCCTTGTCTTTCGACGATGACGGCCTGTATCTGCAGGCGACTGCCGGGAAGTTTGAGGGCGAGTAGGAGTCTCACATGTCCTATTCAGAAGCCCGAGATGCCCAATTGCCTCTGCGCATGTCCAAGTCATTGAAGGGGATGCTGGTGGATGCCGCAAGGAAGAACAACCGAAGCGTCAACGCTGAAGTTGTTCTCCGGCTGGCCAAGTCTTTCGGCGACGAGGTGGCGGCAGTAGAAACGGCATATGGGCCATCTGCACTCCACGAAATGGCCGCCGATATCCAGGCGCTGCGCGAAATGGCCGAGGCGTTCATGAAAGCACGGGCGCCAAGGATATGACCTGTATCGACTGCGGCGGCGCCGTGACGGTGTTCTCGCCGGGAAAGCCGCACGAACGCAGCCACTGCCACCAATGCGGGGCCCAGGTGTTCAAGGGCTTGCGCATCAACCGCAAGGACTGGGACCGCTGGATCAACGGCGAGGCCGAGGAGCTTGTCGGGCGACAGGTGGTTGAGCAGCTGGTTTTGATATGACCACCGTCCCGGACCAGCGCCGGGGCCATCACATCACGGGCGCCCCGCGCGAAAGCGCAACCAAAGCCGGGCAACCGGTGCGCCCACCCTCTCCCTCCCCTCCTGCCTTGCGCAGGGGTTCGCCCACCTCGCGTGGGCTTTTTTACACCTGCATCGCTATCGCATTGATAGCTACACGCGCTCACTCATCAAGCGCCGCGCCCTGATTTCACTCATTCCCTGGAGAGCACCATGGCTGCAAAGACAACGCACGGCATGACCAAAACCCGTGTTTATGAGATCTGGGTGTCGATGCGTAAGCGCTGTCACAGCCCGGGCGGCAAGACGTTTCAGAACTACGGCACACGCGGGATTTTTGTCTGCGAGCGGTGGCGAAACTCTTTTGAAGCTTTTTATGCAGACATGGGCGATCCGCCAGATGGCATGTCTCTTGAGCGCATAGACAACAACGGTCCATATGCGCCGGATAACTGCCGCTGGGCCACTACCAAAGAGCAGCAGCGAAACAAGCGAAACACCATCCGCCTGACGCTTGATGGCATCACAAAGCCGCTCGCGGCATGGGCGGAAGCCATTGGCATAAGCCCCATCACCCTGTCCACGCGATGGAAGCGTGGGTGGACAGATCAGCAAATCCTGAAAACACCAGTTCAAAAAAGAGGTGGCCCGTATGAACGCGCACGTTAATCCCGTGATGGTCGAAGCCCTGCGCGGGCACTGGCCGCACATCGCCCCCGGCACGCCGCCCGAAGAAGCGCAGCGCGTGGCGGCAGACCTGGAGCACCAGCAGCACCGCGAGGCCAGCCGCTGCCACCGCGCGCTGGCCGATCAGGTCCAGCACAACGCGCACATGGGGGTGTGGTCGTGAACAAAACCGAACTCGCCCTGGTGGAGTGGTATCGCGCCAAAGCAGCGGTTGCAGCGATGGACAAGCAGATCGGGGAAGCCCTCAGCGACAGCCTTATGGCCGCCCCTGACGGTGACAAGTGGGAGGGAAGGAACAAGTGGCTCAAGCTCGCCTACGAGCAGAAGTACGCGGGGCCGTACGAGGGCTGGTACTACGTGAACCACGAAGACGACATAGAGGGCTTTCTCGCGGAGAACTGCCCTCACGCCCTACGCGCGCACCAGCTCATTCAGGAGCGCAAGCCCATGCGCAAAGCGCTGGGCGCGGCCAAGCGCCGCGTTTCGCTGATCGCCAACCGATTGGCAAAGGAGGCAGCGTGACCGACCCCATCCAAGACCACACAGCCCGCGTCCTTGCCTTCGCTGCATCCCAAGCAGCCCAGGCCGAGACCAAGCGCCACAACGAGGCGGCCGCCCAGCGCCAGCGCGAGGCTGCGGCCATCGGCGCGGGGCTGGACCCAGACGCACTCGAGCAAGGAGAACCGCTATGAGCAGGAGCGGATACACCGACGACTACGGCGAAGACGATCCCCTGGCCATGGGCCGCTGGCGCGCCGCTGTGAACAGCGCCATCAACGGCAAACGCGGCCAAGCAGCGCTGCGCGAGGTGCTGGCCGCGCTGGATGCCATGCCGGAGAAGGCTCTGATTGGCGAGTCCCTGGTTACGGCAGATGGCGACTACTGCACGCTGGGTGTGCTTGGCGCCAAGCGCGGCCTGGACATGACCACCGTTGACCCGGAGGACTGGGATGCAGTGGCTGCCCTCTTTGGCATTGCTCCCGCGATGGTCCGTGAAATCGTCTGGGAGAACGACGAGGGCACCAGTACTTACGAGTACGTGGACGTGGTGATCTGCGGGCCCATGCCCCCGGACCACTTCCGACCGCCCTACTACAAAGAGCGCCACAACCGCACCGTGCGCGTCGAGATCGACCAAGCCATCGTTGCCCGGCGCCGATGGGAACGCATGCGCAACTGGGTTGCTTCACATATCAAGCAGCCCGCAGGAGAACCCACATGAAAGTAGTGATCGTCTGGATCTTGGGCCCGCTGATCGCCTTCGGCATGGCCGCAGTGGCGGGCACCACCTACGAGGACCGCGCAGAGCCCGAAGAGCTACAGCGGCAGGCCCAGAACTCCCGGGACTTCGCCGCCCGCAAGGTTTGCCAAGGGCAGGCCTTCGAGTGGCAGGGGGATGTGCTGGTTTGCTACCGGGAGCGGCCGTGAGTACGCACAGGGTCAAGTTCCCGTTTGTCCGCCATGAGTACAGCGGGCCCATTGACGGTGAGTTCGTTGACGCAGTGCAGACCTGGAAGCCGGGCACCCGCTGCGAGTACGGGGACTACGAATTCTCAGACGAGCAATGGGTGGCAGATGGCGAGGGCTTCATGGTGCTGGAGGTGCTTGGCGTCTTCAAGCCTGGGAAATACCCAGAGCGCACCTTCTACCTGCGCAGCTTCATCGACCCTGATGGCCGCCAGTTCGGCAAGCCGAAGGTGCGCGTTATGGCCTCTACCGCATTCAAAAGGATGCTCAAGGGCTATCGCCATCCGTACATCTTTGCCGGAGAAGAACCATGAACCCCTTCGAACTCCGCACCACAGAGATCGCCCTATGCGTGCTGATCGGCTTGAGCCTCGGGCTCTGCATAGGGATCAATCTGTGAAGGCCGCCATCGCCATCGCCGCCTGGATCGGCACCACATCCGCAGCCCTGGCCCTGTATCTGGCCTGGGTGCATCAACCTTTTCTTTGAGCACGACATGAGCAACGCACTTACCACCCTCACACGCACCCTGGCCACCAAGCTCGACATGGGCGACGGCGCCGACCTGATAGGAACCCTCAAGGCCACAGCCTTCAAGGGACAGGTCAGCGACGCGCAAATGACGGCCCTGCTGGTGGTTGCCAACCAGTACGCGCTGAACCCGTGGACGAAGGAAATCTACGCATTCCCCGACAAGAACAACGGCATCGTGCCCGTTGTCGGCGTGGACGGCTGGAGCCGGATCATCAACTCGCACCCGCAGTTCGACGGCATCGAGTTTGAGCAAAGCCCAGAAAGCTGCACCTGCATCATCTACCGCAAGGACCGCAACCGGCCTATCAAGGTGACGGAGTACCGCGAAGAGTGCGCCCGTGGCACTGGCCCGTGGCAGTCTCACCCAAAGCGCATGCTGCGCCACAAGGCCATGATCCAGTGTGCCCGCCTGGCCTTCGGGTACGGCGGGATCTATGACCAGGACGAGGCCGAGCGCATCGTAGAGGCTACGCCAGCCCCGAAGGCAATGGGCATGGTCGAGGTTGTGGACCCAACTGCGCCGCCGACCTGGCCCGATGACTCGTTCAAGGCCCGGTTGCCCAAGTGGCAGGCCGCAGTCAACAGCGGCTCCGATGTCGAAGAGATCGTGAAGTTTGCCCGCAGCAAGGGCGCACTCACAGACGAGCAGGAAGCAGCCATCCGCGCGCTCAAGCCGCAGGACCAACAGCAGGGGCCGACGTTCGACCAGGTTGCACACCAGATGCGCAGCGCGGTGGACGCCGACGCGCTCAACGTGGCCGCCGACCTGATCGGCTCCATCACCGACCCGGCCCAGCAGGCAGAGCTGAACGCCATCTACGAAACCCGCATGGACGAAATGTCCGCCTGAGGAACAACATGACCATGATCGTTCACGACGTGCAGCAAGGCACGAACCAATGGCACTCGCTGCGCGCCGACCACTTCACGGCCAGCGAAGCCCCCGCGATGATGGGCGTTTCGCCTTACCTGTCCCGCGACGAACTGCTCAAGCAGAAGGCGCTGCGGCTGGTGGATGCCGAGATCGATAGCCACAAAGCGGCACTGTTCCAGGCTGGGCACGACGCCGAGGCGGGCTACCGACCCATCGCCGAGGCACAGATCGACGACGACCTCTACAACGTCACCGGCACCCGTGATGTGGATGGCCTGCCGCTGCTGGCAAGCTTCGATGGCCTGACCATGGACCGCACCATCGGTTTCGAGCACAAGCTGTGGTCCGGCAAGGTGGCGGCCCAGCTTGCGGATACCGGAGAGCCCGCGCCGCACCACTACTGGCAGCTGGAGCAGCAACTCCTGGTGTCAGGCGCCCGGCGCATCATGTTCGCCACCAGCGACGGCACCGACGCGCGCAGTGCCTGGGTCTGGTACGAGTCCAAGCCCGAGCGCCGGGCCGCGCTCATCGCAGGCTGGAAGCAGTTCGCTGCCGATCTGGCCGCCTGGGCGCCTGCCGAGGCGAAGCCCGCACCCGTGGTTGGCAAGACCCCCGACAACCTGCCCGCCCTGCTGATCCAAGTGACCGGCGCCGTGACGGCCAGCAATCTGCCCGAGTACAAGGCCCACGCGCTGGAGGTGTTCAAGGGCATCAACCGGACGCTGTCCACCGATCAGGACTTCGCAACCGCAGAAAGCACGGTGAAGTGGTGCGCCGATGTGGAAAGCCGCCTGGCCGCCGCGAAGGAGCATGCCCTGAGCCAGACGGCCACCATCGACGAGCTGTTCCGCACCATCGACGACATCAGCGCCGAAGCACGCCGCACGCGCCTGGAGCTGGACAAGCTGGTGAAGGCCCGCAAGGAAGAGATCCGCGGCGAGATCGTGGCCGGTGGCATCGCCGCCCTGCGCGAGCACATCGCCCTGCTCAATGCGGCCATGCCGGTGAACTACATGCCCCAGGTGCCCGCCGACTTCGCCGGGGCCATCAAGGGCAAGCGCACCGTGGACAGCCTGCGCAGCGCGGTGAACGACGAACTGGCCCGGGCCAAGATCGCCGCCAGCGAGATCGCCAACCGCATCCACGCCAACGTCAAAACGCTGCAGGCCAGCGGGCTGGTGGTGCACGATGCCGCCGCCCTGGTGCTCAAGGCGCCTGACGACCTGGCCGCGATCATCGCCAACCGCGTGACGGCCGAGCAGCAGCGCCAGGAAGCCGATCGCGAGCGCATCCGCAAGGAAGAAGCAGACCGCGCCGACAGTGAGGCCCGCGAGAAGCTGGCCGCCGAAGAGCGCGCTGCACAGGCGGCCATCACCCAGGCGGCGAAGGCCGAAACGCTGCACCCTGCTGTGGCTGCCGACCTGGGCACCCTGGTGCGCGAGCAGCACGCCGAGGCCGTGGCTGGGCTGGATGCGCAGCAGGTGATCGGGACCGCGCAGCGCGCGGCAGCGGCTGGGCCTGTGGTGGTTCCGCTGCCCGCCGCAGCGCCAGCAGACCGCGCAGGCACGCCAACGCTCAAGCTGGGATCGATCAATGAACGCCTGGGCGGCGTGCTCACCATCAGCGCGGATGGGCTGCGCGCCTTGGGCTTCGAGGTTGTGGCCCGCGAGCGCGGCGCATGCCTGTACCACGAGGCCGACTTTCCGCTGATCCTGGCCGCTCTGGTGCGCCACATCGAGGGCGTACAGGCCAGGGCAGCTGCCTGACCCACCCAGCAACCCAACCCCCAAGCCCGCCCAGTGCGGGCTTTTTCATGGAGTCCACACCATGGCCGCTCACCCCCCCCGCAAAAACCACGCCTGAACCCAAAGACCCTGCGCGTGATGCGCAAGCGCCGCGAATGGCGATGCCGCGCGCTTGAGGCCTCCGTGGCCTTCGCCACCTGGCCCGCCGGGAAACCAGGCCGGGAAGAAATCGAGGCCGAAACCATCAAGAGCCTGAACAAGGTTCGCCAGTGGTTCCGCGCGCCAGAGGCGCAGATCGTCGTGCAGGCCATCCAGCGCCGGGCCGTGGCGGCATTTCGCAATCAATTTAATAGCGACAAACCATGACACAACAAGCACCGCAGCCTGAAACAACCCCAAAACCAGAAGACAGGCGCTGCATCTGGTGCGGACGCATGCACCCCGTCAACCCGGACGGCACGCCCGTGGGCGGCGCCCTGCCCTGCGGCCACTGACCATGCCAAATCCTCCCATCACGCGCGACGCCATCACCGCAGCGCTGAAAGAGTGCGGGCCCATGACCGTTCCGGAGCTTGTCGAGTACCTGGGCTGGTCGCGCAACCGTGTGAACACGGCCATGACCACCGCGAGGAATAACCACCCCGGCAAGTTCTTTCGCATCGTCCGCTACCAGACACGGCACGGCAGCAAAGGTCGGGAGACGCCGGTCTATGTCGCCGGTCCTGGTCCTGACGCGCCGCGCCCAGAGTTTGGCGCCCAGCACAAGCGGGATCGTGATCGCAGCTACTACCAGAGCAATCGCGCGCTTTGGGCGGCCAGGCGCAAGGCTCGCACCGGTCAGACCACCGCCAGCCCGTGGGCAGGGTTGGTGCCCATGCAAAGAAGGCAGACGACACCATGAATCGCAGAACCTGGACCCCTGAAGAAAACGACTACCTGCGCAAGCACTACGCCGACAGTACGCCGGAGGAACTGGAAACACACCTCGGGCGCTCGCGTTCGTCCATCTACCAGCACGCCATAAGCGTAGGGCTCAAGAAGTCACCGCAGTATTTCAAGACGCATGTGGCGGGCCGGTTTTTCAAGGACGGCAGGCACAACGGGCAGCGCTTCGCGCCCGGAATGACGCCGTGGAACAAGGGCCGCAAAGGGTGGGTTGCGCCGGGCTCCCAGGCCACCCAGTTCAAGCCAGGCGGAAAGCCTATGCAGACCATGCCGGTGGGCTCCTACCGCATCACAAAGGACGGAGCCCTGCAACGCAAGATCGGTGAAGAGCCGGGATGCAACAGCAAGCGCTGGCGTAGCGTCTCAGAACTTGTCTGGGTTGAGGTGAACGGCCCAGTACCGCCAGGGCATATCGTGGTGTTCAAGCGCGGCATGAAAACCGCCGCGCTGGAAGAAATCACCATCGACAAGGTGGAGTGCATCAGCCGAGCAGAGAACGCCCGCAGGAACCACGCCAACAAAGACCCGGAGCTTCGCAAGCTCTACCAACTCAAGGGCGCCATCACGCGCCAGGTCAACCGAATCGTCAGAGAGCAAGCCACATGAGCACACCACACATCAATGAACTGCGCGAACACCTGATGGGCACACTTACCAGCCTGCGGGACCGTGATAACCCCATGGAACCAGATCGCGCCCGCGCCGTGGCCCAGGTGGCTGGCGTGCTGGTGGACACGGCCCGGGTCGAGGTGGAGTTCCTGAAAGCTACAGGCGCCGACAAGTCGAAGTTCCTTGGGGACCAGCAGGATGCTCCAGCACTGCCAGCGCCTACGGGCGCGCCCACCGCACACAACCCGTTCCCGAACGTGCGGCGGCACACGCTGCAGGACTGATCACCCCACCACACAGAGCCCGCAACACGCGGGCTCTTTCGTTTCTGGCCCGCCCAAGCCCCAACCGGAACAACCATGCTCACACCCCAATTCATCCTGGCCCTGTCCGCCAAACTGGTGATCGACCTCTTTGCCGGTGGCGGCGGCGCCAGCACCGGCATCGAGCAGGCCATCGGCCGACACGTCGATGTAGCGATCAACCACGATGCCGACGCCATCGGCATGCACGAGATCAACCACCCGCAGACCCGGCACTACCGGGAGGACATCCGCCGGGTAGATCCTCTGGCCGTCACGCGTGGCGAGGCCGTGGGCCTGCTGCATGCATCCCCCGACTGCACCCACCACAGCCAAGCGCTGGGCGGCCAGCCGCGCAGCCAGGAGATCCGCTCACTGGCCTGGATGGTGCACCGCTGGGCGGGCAAGACCCGGCCCGATGTCATCACGCTGGAGAACGTGGAGCAGATGCTGCAGTGGTCCCCGCTGGTGGCGAAGCGCGACCCGGCCACTGGCCGCGTCATCACGCTGGACAAGATCCTGGGCGCCAACGGCAAGCCCACCTACCGCGTGGCCGACCCGGGCGAGGTGGTGCCCCGGGGCAATCAGTTCCTGGTGCCCGACCCCACGCGCAAGGGCCACAACTGGGACCACTTCGTGGAAGGTCTGCGGGCCATGGGCTACAAGGTCGAGTGGCGGGTGATCTGCAACGCCAAGGTGGGCTGCCGCAGCACCCGCACGCGGCTCTACATGATCGCCCGCTGCGATGGCCTGCCCATCGTGTGGCCCGAACTGACCCACGCCAAGAACCCCACGGGCAAGCTCAAGCCGTACAAGCAGGCCGCCGAATGCATCGACTGGAGCATCCCAGGCACCAGCATCTTCGGCCGCAAGAAGGAGCTGGCCGAGGCCACCATGCGGCGCATCGCCTATGGCATGAAGCGTTTCGTTCTGGAGAGCGACAACCCGTTCATCGTTCAGGGTGCGGCCCGTACTCTGGTGCAGACCGGCTACGGTGAGGCAGTGGGCCAGGCCCCGCGCGCCATGGACATCCAATCCGCCATCGGCACCATGGTGGCGGGCGGCATCAAGCACGCGGTTGCGTCTGCCTACCTCGTGCAGGCAGGCCACGGCGAAGGCTCCGGCGACAGCAAGCGCCGCAGCTACGGGGTGAACGATGTCACCGGCCCCGTGGGCACTGTCACTGCCAGCGGCGGCGGCCAGAGCCTGGCGACGGCCTTCATGGTGCAGGTCAACGGCGGACACAACACTGTGCACGCCCGCGACCTGCGCGACGGGGTATCGACCATCACCACCAGCGGCAGCCAGCAGCAGCTGGCCGTGGCCCACCTCACCACGCTGCGCAAGCACAGCATCGGCCGCGATGCGCGCGACCCGGTGCCCGTTGTCTCTGCCGGTGGCGAGCACCACGCCCTGCTGCAGTACGAGCTGGGCAAGGACGACGAGGCGGGCGCCCTGCGCTGCGCGGCCTTCCTGATGCGATACCACGCCAGCGGCGGCCAGTGGGCAGACCTGCGCGACCCCGTGACCACCATCACCACGCACGACCGCCTGGCGCTCGTCACGGTGTGGCTCAAGGGCGAGCCCTGGGTGATCGTGGACATCACGCTGCGCATGCTGACCCCGCGCGAGCTTTACAACGCCCAGGACTTCCCGCCGGACTACGTGATCGACCGCACCTCCAGCGGCAAGAAGCTCACGAAGACCGCCCAGGTGCGGATGGCGGGCAACAGCGTCAGCCCCCTGCCCATGCGGCTGATCGTGGCCGCGAACTACTCAGAGACTGCCAGCGGCGTGATGCGCAAGGCCGCATAGCGCTACGCAATTGATAGCTACCAGCGCTTTGCCATCAAGCGCAGAGCCCGTTTATTTAGGATTCCCCATGACCGATAAAACAGACAGCAAGGAGCGCGAGGCGCTGACCGCGTATCTCAAGGACTGCGACGAAAACGCCATCGTTCCAGACGTAGGTGGCGCCTGGCACGCAGCATTCCAAGCGGGCCGCGCCTCCATGCAATCCTCCGGATTCGATGCTGCCGACATGGCAACAGCAAGCGCCCAAGGCTTCAGGGATGGTGTCGCCTCCATCGCAGCAAGTGCTGGGAGTGAGCCAGTGGCGTTCCTTGTGTGCACTGAGGAGGGCGATCCAGACATGGTGTTTCTGAGCCAACACGATGCTCAGCAGTACCTTGAAGACCATGAGCGGCCAACTCCCCTCTACACCCACCCCTCTCCCCCAGAGGGAATGGTGGGAGGGCTGCAGGTCTATCGCTGCAAGATCAAGTCCCGCAAGCAGATCGACAGAGAGATTCCCAGAGAGCAGCAGGGCTGGTGGGCGGATGTTGCCGCAGGGCAGAGGCTGCTGCTCAGGCAGGCCGTGCAGTCAGACCTTGACAGATGCAACCTTGGCGGTAAGCGCAGCAGGAATCCCGCCGACTACATGTGCGAAACGCACACATATGGGTCGCTGGTTTCCAAGGTTGCCTTGGAGTACATGAACCCGGAAGAAAACGTTTTCGCCGCCCCACCCACCACTTCCGCTGGTAGCGGAAAGGGGGAGTGATATGGGATTGTCCGGGCATCAATCAGCCGCCATGAAGCACGATGAATGGCTGACCCCGCCGGAGATCCTGCGCCCACTGGGTCAGTTTGACCTGGACCCATGCGCCCCAATCATGCGCCCTTGGGACACGGCGGCGAAGCACCTGAACGTGAACGACGATGGCCTAAGCCAGCCATGGCAGGGCCGGGTGTGGTGCAACCCGCCCTTCGGGCGCGAGGCCGTGAAGTGGCTCAATCGGCTTGCGCAGCACGGCAACGGCATCGCCCTAGTCCCGGCCAGGACGGAAACCGCCATGTTCTACGCCTGCGTTTGGGGCGTGGCGGATGCTGTCCTGTTCATCAGGGGGCGCCCTCATTTTCACCACCCATCGGGCGAGCGGGCCGCGTTCAACAGCGGGGCCCCAATCTGCCTGATCGCCTACGGAAAACACAACGCTGACGTGCTGCGGGCTGCTGGGCTTGGGCATGTCGTCAATTCGAAAGACCCATCATGACAAACCAACAAGGGGCGCCAGAAGCGCTGCGCACCATCACCCGTTACGAGGTTGTTGACTGCATCGACAGCAAACACGTTCCTGCCGTCATCCCGAACAAAGACGGGCCGTGGGTGCGCTACGAAGACCACCTTGCCGCCCTGGTAGAGGCACAGCAGCCCGCCCCATCGGCTGCGGCAGGCATGGACGAACTGCTGGCGATTGCCAAGCGGCTGGCGGTCGCAACCGATGAGGGCGATGACCAAGCGCAGGGAACTCACTACGTCGATAAGCAGGGGCTCATACGGTGCAAGGGTTCTTTCCTGTCTCTGATAGAAGACGCCCGTGCCGTCATCTGCTCTGCAGCACCCCAGCCCTCCCCCACGCCCCAGGCAGACAGCCGGCCAGCGCCCGTGCTGGGCTACCCGCAGTTGCCCGAGCCGCAATATCAAATGGGCGGCAAGGGGCACAGCGATGCCGCCATGCGCGCCTACGTTGACGCCGACCGCGCAGCCCGTGCCCCGGCAGACAGCGTGACGGCACCAGCGGGTGGGGTGGTGGATGGATGGAAATTGGCACCGAAAGAGCCGACTTTGCACATGGGCTGGGCGTATCTTGACGCTGCAAAGGAATCGGACCCGCTAAGGACGCACACGTTCAACCACGCAGGCTACCGGGCCATGCTCGCCGCAGCCACCACCCCACCCGCCCAGGCGGCAGACAGCGTGCTGGAGGATGCGGCACGGCTGAAAGAAGCTGTTGGCTTGCTGGAAGAGCTGGCCGAGCACGATAACTACAGCACCGAATACGACGGGCGGATGCTTTACATCTGCCCCGAGTGCGGCGAACAGGACGGTGAACACCGGGCCAACTGCGCTTTCGTCCGCGCCAAGGCCTTTCTCGCAGCCCGCAAGCAAGGAGGTGTGTGATGCAGTTCTGGGAAAGAGTAAAAAGCGCCAACCGGGAGCAGGACGATCCCTACTACGGCGTCATGCGCCTCGCTGGCGATGGAATGGAAGCTCTGCGCCAGTTGTTCCCCGATGGGGCTGCAAACGATCTGAATTTCGTCTTGTTTTCCACAAGCGGAGTTCACGGCACATATTGCACGCTGGAGGCCGCCGAATCCGAAGGTTGCGACGTTACGTTTCTCGTCGTCCAACCAAGGATTGTTGGCTTGCGGTACGGCAACTGCACCCCGAAGACGCAGGACGATTTTCAATTTCTTCGCAAATTGCGCGAGTCCAGTCATTTGGCAGTGGGTTCAATTGGGTGCAAGCAAGGAGCAAACCATGACTGAGCCGACACGACCATGCGGCACCTGCGGGATGCCGTGCACGCCAGGCGAGTACCACCCATACGCAGCGTGCCTGATGTTCAAGGCGTGCCACGACTCCGAGACGGTGCGCGCGAATCTGGAGGCTGTACGGGGCACGCCGCCAGCAGTGGCGGGGGAGCCGTGGGGCGCCTGTGTTGGCGGCCGCGTGTTCGTCGGCGGGTTGCCTGAGCATGCGCGCAAGCTGGCCGAGGCAGAGAACCTACCAATCCAATGGCTCTACACCACCCAGGCGCAGGCCGGGGCGCCATGCAGGAGAAACCCGTTCTACCATGGGCCGCGCAATTGCAGCCGTGGGACTGTCGGGTGTTGCGAAGACCATGGCGCCAAACCACAGGCGCAGGCCGGGGCGGTGCCGCTGACGGAGCATCAGATCGTGCACGACGGCTTGATGATGACGCCGAATTCCGTGTTCAAGGATGGCGCTGCGTTGTTTGAGGCTGGTGTGCGCTTCGCAGAGCGGCACCACGGCATCAAAGGAGGCCAGCATGGCGCTGACACCTGACAAAGTCCAAGCCCTTGCCCATCAAGCCAGCACCTACGCCTGCCAAGCTCTCCTGAGCAATGACCGCTGGCAGGAAGTGCGGGATCAGAAGTTCGCGGAGCTGGTGGAAGCGGAGACGCTGCGGCGGTCTGCGGAGCCGGATCTCACGAAGCTCACCGAGCGCGGTGCAAAGGCCTGGGCAGGGGTGGATCCACAGAAGCTGCGCGAAGGAGAACCACATGGCGTCCCGCCGACTACGTGAGCGCGGCGACAAGCGCGAGCGCTGGGACTTCCAGCCCGACTGGCGCGATGAGCGCGACCAGGATGAAGAAGAGCTACCGGAGCGCGAAGAGCCGGAGCCAATTCCCACAACCCACTAGCCCCGCCAAGGGGCTTTTCTTTTTGGAGGTCAGGAATGAGCGAATATCTCAGCAATGCTGAGCTTCACCAGCTCACAGGCTACGCCCGCAGCGCGGAGCAGACGGCCTGGCTCAAGTTCCGCAGCATTCCGCACAAGCAGGACGGCTCGCGGGTGATCGTGTCGCGCGTCCATGTGCAATCGTGGCTGGAGGGCAAGCCCGTGCTGGCCCGTGCTGGCATGAACGTGGCCGCAATCAGGTAGGAGGGCCCATGGCCAAGATCACGAAGTACCCACGCCTGCGAACGAAGGTCTACCGTGGCAAGGGTGGGCAGGCCTATGTGTACTACGTGTACGACATGCGGCCTGAAGGAAAGCCAGATGTGCGCCTGGGCAAGGACTACGCCCGGGCGATTGAGCAGTGGGAGCAGCTGCACAACAAGCGGCCGCAGACCATCGGGCGCATCGAGGAAGCGCTCACGCGCTTTGAGAACGAGGTGCTGCCGGCATACGACAGCGACGAGACGCGCAAGGGCTACACCAAGAACCTGCGCGCGCTGCGGCCCGTGTTCGGGCAGATGGTATGGGATGAGGTGGATTTGCCCGCGCTGCGCTTCTACCTTGACCACCGCACCGCAAAGACCCAGGGGAACCGGGAAATGTCGCTGCTGCGAGTGGTGTGGGGCAAGGCCCAGCTGTGGGGAATGACGCGCCTACCGTGGCCAGCGGCCGACGTGAAGGGCTGGAAGAACCCGGAGAAGGCCCGGGAGTTTGAGGTGACAGGGGCCATGTTCGCCGCCGTCTATGCGCAGGCCGACCAGGTGCTGCGCGACTGCATGGACATTGCTTCTGCCACGGGGATGCGAATAACCGACGCGCGCACCGTGCGCATGCCAGTCGATGGCGTCATCACCCACCGAGCGAGCAAAACAGGCAAGCAGGTGCGGTTCGTTGTAGCAGAGTCGCCCGTGCTCACGGCGCTGGCGGCCAGGCGCGAGGCGATGCGGGCGCACAGCGTCATGCTGTTGACCACCGCCACCGGGAGGCAGGTCTCACCGACGATGCTGCGGGACCGCTGGGACGATGCCCGGGACCGCGCCGCGCTGGAAGCCGAGAAGGCTGGGGACAAGGAACTGGGCGCACGGATCAGGGCGATGTACCTGCGAGATATGCGTTCGCTCGCCGCCGACCTGGCGCAGGATCTGGAGCAGGCGGCCAAGCTGCTGCAGCACAGCAGCAAGGCTCTGACAGAAAAGCACTACCGGACAAAGCCCCAGACACTGCGGGCGGTGAGGTGAAATCGTAGGCGCAAAAACTCCGCCATCCTGCGAACAAACTCCCGACTCCATGCGCCAAAAATAGGCCCGCAGGCCGCGCCAGCGCTCGTTTCTGGTGGGGACTCAAAATCCCCCGCCGCAAGGCGTGCCGGTTCGATTCCGGCCCCGGGCACCACGAACAAGTCCGCAAGAGCACTGCCTCTTGCGGACTTTTTTATTGGCCTGGGTGTCTACCCCCTGCGCCGCTGCGCAGCGCGCAACTCCTCCAGCGCCTCCTCCACAGCGCGCCGGTACTCCGGCGTCAGCCCTTCGCTCTTGAGTTCCCGCTCGTGAAACGACACGCGGCGCGGGTTTTTGATGAGGTCCTGGATCACGATGCCCTTGAGCTTCAGATAGACAGCCTGGTTCATGGGGGTCTCCTGCAGGTGCCAAGAGCCCCGATGATCCCTCCAATGGGCGGGCAATGCCATCGGTTTGTTGCCCGGTTGCCACCCTGGCTGCACCCAGTCAGGGCGCCACGCGCTGCGCCGCCAGGGCGATGAAGTCCTGCTCATAGGCCCCGATGGAGGCCACAGCCTGCAGACGCTGGGCGGGGGTCATGGCGCTGTGCACCAGTGCAAACCCGGCGCAGCCTTCGTCCACCAGCGTGGCGGCGTAGCGCTGGTAGGCGGCATCGGGGGATGTGTTGAGGCGGGCCAGGTAGCCGCGCAGCAGGGTGCGGGCCTGCTCGGTGTTGCCGCGCTCTGCGGCGATCTTGCGCAGCACCTGCACCAGGTCTTGCTGGCGGCGTTGGCGCTCGGCATAGGTGCGCTGCGGGTCAAAGGATGACCGGGCGATGTAGCTGCGCAGCGCGGCCTTCTGGGGCTCTTGCAGGGTGCCGTAGAAGTCTTCGGTGCGCGACAGCAGCAGCTGGTAGCGGTGCTCGCGCAGCTTGTCCGGGGGCAGGTCCAGCCACTCTTTTTTCCAATCGGCATTGCTGTCGGCCTGCTTTTTCTGCAGGCTGCGGATCTGGGACTCGCTCAGGTCCGAGGCCAGCCACACCAGCGAGGGCTCGGCCCGGGCCAGCAGCTGGTCGATCTGGGTTCGCAGGTCGGCATAGGCGCGGCAGGCCTGCTCGGCGGACATGGGGGCGGGCAGCTGCTGACGCAGCTTTTGCAGCAGCCCGGCGTGCTCGGGCAGCAGGGTGTCGCGGTGCCAGCGGTGCAGGTCGGCCAGCTCGTCGCGCACCCGCTCGGCCTGCGGCTGCGTCAGGTCCAGGTACCGGTTGAGCTGCCACGACAGCAGCTGTGGGGCCTGGTTGTAGGCCAGCTTCACGGTGCTGCAGCCCGCCATCAGCAGGCCGGCCAACACCAAGCCAACCACACCCAGGGTGGTGCGAAGAGGAAACATGCGCAGACCTCGCAAAGAAGGCCGCAGGATAGAGCGAGAACCCGGCGGCTGCCCTGCCCTCGCGAATACCCCGGCAGGTGCCACTGAATTGGGCACTGTGCGCCGCCCCGCAACCGCACCCACCACGCCCTCGCCAAAACAGGGGGCGCAAAACATCTGCTTACCAATCCAGGCCCTCTGGCGGGCTGCAACGGGCCAACAGCCTCTATAAACAGCGCGCGCCATCTTGCCGCGCCCAGAGCACAAGACCAACTACCAGGGAACGCTGAATTCGCCCCCTTACGCAACCCCTCCCCCCCGGACCAGGGGCTGCGACCCAAGGGATGCACTCAGCGCCACGCCCATCCGAGAGGGAACTCCATCGCCATGACCACCACCGCCACACCCGCAACGGGCGAACTTCAACAATTGCTGGCCACCCTGATGGCGGCCGACGACATCGACGACCACGACCTGGAGCTGGCGGACTCTATCGTCCAGCGCTTTCCAACGGCCTGCGAGGCCCTGCAGGCCCGCGCTCGCATCCACCTGCGGCTGGAAGATGCAGAGGCCGCGCGCAGCGACCTGCAGGCTGCCCAGGCACTGGACGCCACACACTGGGGCAATGCCTGGGTGCGCTGCCTGCTTGCACATGCCGAAGGCGGGGCCGCGCTGCAGGAGGCGCTGACCCTGGGGCAACAGGTGCTGGCTACCCACCCCACGCACCTGGACACGCTGATCACGCTGGGCAAGGTCCACAAGGCGCTGGACGCGCCCGAAGAAGCCGCCGCCTGCTACCGGCAGGCCTGCCAGGCCCACCCCGCAAGTTTTCGCGCGCACAACCTGCTGATGCAGGTGTTGTGCGAGCTGGGCCGCGAGGACGAGGCCATTGCCCTGATCCGCGCGGCGCAGGTGCCCATGCACAGCTACCACATGGCCATCGAATACAACCTGGGCACGCTGCTGATGAAAAAGAGCCCCAGGAAAGCCATCGAGTTTCTGGACATTGCGCGCCAGAAGATGGGGCGCATCAACAACGTGCAGCACAACCGGGCGGCCTGCCTGGAGAAGCTGGACCGCTACCAGGACGCCATCGACGAGTGGAGCGACCTGCTTGAGCGCGAACCCGACTGGGACTGGCCCCGCGCTGGCCGCGCCCGCTGCTACCGCGACCTGGAGCAGTTCGACGCCGCGCTGGCCGACCTGCAGCGGCTGAAGCAGGCAGACCCCACATCCACCCAGCACCTGACGCTGGAGGCCACGATCCATTTCGACCGCGCCGACTACCCCGCCGCACTGAAGGCCCTGCAGGCGCTGGAGCAGGCCAACGAACTGCAAGGCGAGTTCCTGACCAATCTGCTGGGCGCCACCTACAAGAACATGGGCGAGCTTGACGCCGCCCGCCCCTATTTCGAGCAGGCCATTGCCGACGACCCCGAAAGCTACCGCGCCCTCAATAACCTGGCCTTCTGCCTGCTGCACAACGGACGCCCCAACAAGGGCGAGGCCACGCGCGCACTGGCCGTGGCAGAGGTCGCCATGGCACTGCAGCCCGCGCAGTGGGCGCCTCGCGAGCACCGTGCGCGTGCGCTGCTGGCGTTGGACCGCACCAAGGAGGCGCTGCAGGTGTTCGACGCCTGGTGCGCCTCCCACCCCGACGACGGCACCGTGGCCCTGAACTACGCCACCGCGCTGCTCGACGCCGGAGACCATGCGCAGGCCGCGCAGCGGTTTGAACAGTTGATTGCGCGGGGCATCAGCGTGCCCTATTGCCACTGGGGCCGGGGCAAGGCGCTGGGCCGGCTGGGCAAGAAGGAAGAAGCGCGGGCCCTGCTGCTCAAAGCCCAGCACCTGTACACGCTGGAGGGGCAAACCAGCAGCGCAGAGACCTGCGCCGAAACCCTGGCCGATCTGGAAAAACCAAAGTCCTGGCTGCGGCGGCTGATGGGCGGGTGATATCCGGCAGAGAACGGGCGCTGCCAAAGGCAGGGCCGGGCTGTTGAGGACCGCCCCCGCAAAAAACCTAGTTGTCCTGCCGCCGAATCAGTTGGCGGCCGCTGGCCGTGATGGACAGCTCTCCCCCAGGTCCCTTGGTGACAAACCCCCACTCCAGCAGGCGCCCGGAAACATGGTCCTTGAGCGCGTGGGGCAGCGTGATGACTTCGCCCATCTCAAGTTGCTTGAGGGTTGCGATCTCGTCCACGGTGGGATCGAAATGCGGAGCGTGGTAAGTGGTCATGGTGGTCGCTCTCCAACGGGGTTGGTGAAAGAAAGACTGACTTCCGCGCAACCAGATTAGTTCAGCGCCAGGGGCAATGCAAGCGCGTCATCCCGCAACCGGGGCACCACCCGCTTCGGCCATGTGCTGCAGCCAGCGCGCAAAGGTGGCCAGCACCGGCGGCTGGGCCTGCGCGGGGCTGATGAGGTAGTAGGCACGCTCGCCGCGCAGGGGGCGGTTGCAGGCCACCACCAGCTCGCCGCTGGCGAGTTCGGCCTCGATCAGCAGCGGCGGGATCAGCGCCACGCCCATGCCGTGCGTGGCGGCCACGGCCAGCATGGAGAACAGCTCGTAGCGCGGGCCATCCAGCGCGTGCGGCGCATCCACCCCCATCGCATCAAACCACTGCCGCCAGCCATACGGGCGCGTGCTTTGCTGCAGCAGCGGCAGCTCGGCCAGCGCCTCAGCGGCCACGGGCTGGTGGGCGCGGCCCCGGCCCCGGGGCGCGGCCGATTCGAGCAGGCGCGGGGCACACACGGGCACCACGTCCTCGTGCATCAGCAGTTGCGCCTGCACGCCGGGCCAGTTGCTCACCTGCTCGGGCGTGCCCGCGTACAGCGCGGCATCAAACGTGGTGTCGGCAAACAGAAAAGGCCGCGTCTGCGTGTCGATGTGCACCACGATGTCGGGGTGCGCCTGTGCCAACTGCGGCAGGCGGGGGATGAGCCAGCGCGTGGCAAAGGTGGGCACTGCCGCCAGCGTGATCGTGCCGCCCTCGCCCTGGTGGGCCATCACATCGAGCGTGTCGCGCTCCAGCCCCTGCAGCCAGCGCGCCACCTGGCGGCCGTAGTGCGCTCCGGCGGGCGTCAGCACCACGCCGTGGCGCGTGCGGCGAAACAGCGCCACGCCCAAAAACTCTTCCAGCGCCTGGATCTGGCGCGACACCGCGCTTTGCGTGAGCGACAGCTCCTGCGCGGCGCGGGTGTAGCTCTCGTGGCGGGCGGCGACTTCAAAACAGGCCAGGGCTTGGGTCGATGGAATGTTGCGGCGCATGATGAAGAGGAACTTGTAAAGAAGCCACCAGCCCTTGAAGCTAGCTGCGGCAAGTATTCCATACATTCCATAAACGCATGTCTGGATGAAAAGAACTCGCTTGCAGGCCACTGCCCCCAGGCCTACGATGCGCCCCAGATTCGTTTTTTCCTCACCCCCTTTCCGACCTGGAGACACACATGGCCCACGCCGCTTTTCAATGGGATGACCCGTTCCTTCTGAGCCAGCAACTGACCGACGACGAGCGCGCCATTCGCGACGCGGCCGCAGCGTATTGCCAGGACAAGCTGGCACCCCGCGTGCTGGACGCCTTCCGCCACGAAAAGATGGACGTGAGCATCTTCCGCGAGATGGGCGAAGTGGGCCTCTTGGGCCCCACCATCCCCGAGCAATACGGCGGCCCCGGCCTGAGCTATGTGGCCTACGGCCTGATCGCCCGCGAAGTGGAGCGTGTGGATTCGGGCTACCGCTCGATGGCCAGCGTGCAGTCGTCGCTGGTGATGGTGCCCATTTATGAATTCGGCAGCGAAGCCCAGCGCCAGAAGTACCTGCCCAAGCTCGCCAGCGGCGAGTGGATCGGCTGCTTCGGCCTGACCGAGCCCGACCACGGCTCTGACCCCGGCAGCATGGCCACGCGCGCCTACAAGGTGGACGGCGGCTACAAGCTCAAGGGCAGCAAGATGTGGATCACCAACAGCCCCGTGGCCGACGTGTTCGTGGTCTGGGCCAAGGAAGTGTCCGAAGGCGGCGCGGTCGGCCCGATTCGCGGCTTCGTTCTGGAGAAGGGCATGAAGGGCCTGACAGCCCCTGCCATCCACGGCAAGGTGGGCCTGCGTGCGTCGATTACCGGCGAGATCGTGATGGACGACGTGTTCGTGCCCGAAGAAAACGCCTTCCCTGAAGTGCAAGGTCTGAAGGGCCCGTTCACCTGCCTGAACAGCGCGCGCTACGGCATCGCCTGGGGTGCCTTGGGTGCGGCCGAGTTCTGCTGGCACACCGCCCGCCAGTACACGCTGGACCGCAAACAGTTTGGCCGCCCCCTGGCCGCCAACCAGCTCATCCAGAAGAAGCTGGCCGACATGCAGACCGAGATCGCCATCGGCCTGCAGGCCTGCCTGCAGTTCGGCCGCATGAAGGACGCGGGCACGGCCAGCGTGGAAGGCACCTCCATCATCAAGCGCAACAGCTGCGGCAAGGCGCTGGACATTGCCCGCCTGGCGCGCGACATGATGGGCGGCAACGGCATCAGCGACGAGTTTGGCGTGGCCCGCCACCTGGTGAACCTGGAAGTGGTGAACACCTACGAAGGCACGCACGATGTGCACGCGCTGATCTTGGGCCGCGCCCAGACGGGCATTGCTGCGTTCTCGAACTGAGGTATGGAACTCCCCTCTCCCCTCGCGGGAGAGGGGCAGGGGGAGAGGGGGCAGCGACGCATACGTTATGCCTCATCGCCCCTCTCCCCAACCCTCTCCCGCGAGGGGAGAGGGAGCGTTCAGGGCGCATCGCCGCAAATTCCCAGTACTTTAGGTCGCTAGCGCTTATTGGATAAGCACTGGCAGCTATCAAATTCATAGTTCATCAAAACCATGACCACCTCCCCCTCCAACGCTGGCGCCCTCGCAGGCATCAAGGTGCTCGACCTCTCCCGCGTGCTGGCCGGGCCGTGGTGCACGCAGATCCTGGCCGACCTGGGCGCGGATGTGGTCAAGGTAGAGCGCCCCGGCGTGGGCGACGACACGCGCCAGTGGGGCCCGCCCTTCTTGAAGGACGCGGACGGCAACGACACCAACCAGGCCAGCTACTACACCGCCTGCAACCGCAACAAGCGCTCCGTCACCATCGACATGGCCTCGCCCGAGGGCCAGGCGCTCATCAAGCAGATGGCGCTGGAGGCGGACATCGTGGTGGAGAACTTCAAGGTCGGTGGCCTGAAGCAATACGGTCTGGACCATGAAAGCCTGCGCGCACTCAACCCGCGCCTCATCTACTGCTCCGTCACCGGCTTTGGACAAGACGGGCCTTACGCCGAGCGCGCAGGCTACGACCTGATGGTGCAGGCCATGACGGGCCTGATGAGCATCACCGGCCAGGCAGACAACCAGCCCGGCGGCGGCCCGATGCGCGTGGGCGTGGCCGTCATCGACCTGTTCACCGGCCTGTACGCCAGCAACGCCATCCTGGCCGCACTGCACGTGCGCGACAACGCGGTGAACGGCACGGGCCAGGGCCAGCACATCGACATGGCCCTGCTCGACGTGGGCATGGCCGTGCTGGCCAACCAGGCCTCGGGATTCCTCGCTACGGGCAAGGCGCCCGGGCGCATGGGCAACAGCCACCCCAGCCTCGCGCCCTACCAGGACTTCCCCACCGCCGACGGCAACATGCTGCTGGCCATTGGCAACGACGGGCAGTTCCAGCGCTTTTGTGCCGCCGCCGAGCAGCCCCAGTGGGCCAGCGACCCGCGCTTTGCGACCAACACCCTGCGCGTGCAAAACCGCACCGCGCTGATCCCCGCCATGGAGGCCGTGACCCGCACGCGCACCACAGCCGAATGGATCACGCTGCTGGAAGACAAGGCCGTGCCTTGCGGCCCCATCAACACCATTGCCCAGGCGTTTGACGACGCGCAGGTGCAGGCCCGTGGCCTGGCCGTGACGCTGCCGCGCTGGAAGGACGGCGACGCCGCCACCGACAAGGTGCAGCAGATCACAGGCGTGGCCAGCCCGCTGCGCCTGTCGGCCACGCCGCCGGTGCTGCGCAATGCGCCGCCTGCGCTGGGGCAGCACACCGATGAAGTGCTTGCAGAGATGGGACTGGATGCGGCGCGCATTGCCGCGCTGCGGGCCCAGGGCGTGGTGTAGCGGCACGCTTTTCCATCCACGCCACAACGCCCCGCGCCGACAGGATGCGGGGCGTTGGTGCTTCCGGGGTTATTGCACGGACTGCGCGGACTGCACCGGCAGTTCTGCCGCCGCCAGCAGGCAGTCCGTCACCTCGTCAGAGAAGTGCATCAGGCGGCCGTCCAGCCAGACGGCATCCGATCCATTCGGGTCCGGCGCAGCGGGGGGCAGACCGTGGTCCAGCAACGCCTGTGCGCAGCCTGCCCAGTCGCCGCCTGGCTCCGGTGTGTTGATGGAACCCCAGGAGAGCGCACCGCAGGCGTTGTCCTCAAAACCGTGCTGCGCCTGCCAGCGCGCGCCATGCTCCAGCACAAAGCGGGTGAGCGCCGCATCGCCCCGGAAGATGGCATGGTGTAGCGCCGTGCCCGCCCAGTCGCCACCCGGCGTGTCGATAGGCCAGCCCAGACGCACCATCAGCCGCACGGCATCGCCGCAGTCCGGCTGCGCGGCCAGCTCGGGCAGCAGGCGCTGATGGGCGGGCGACAAGCCCTGCACCAGGCCAGGCTGCGCGGCCAGCAGTGCGCGCGCCTGGGCTTCGTCGCCTTGCGCACAGGCCGCTACAAAACGCTCGTCGGCGGGAGGCGCTGCCACGCCCAGCACGCCACGCAAAAAAGCCGCCACATCCGGCAAGCCGTAGCGCAGCGCCTGCAGGTGCGCGGGCGTGCCTTCGGCCGTGCACACCTGCGGGTCTGCCCCGGCTGCCACCAGCGCCTGCACATGCGCGAGCGACCGGCGGCGGCGCAGCGCCCACAGCAGCGGCGCGGTGCCGGGGGCGCTGCCGCCCAGGGGTTCGTTGGGGTCGGCGCCATGGGCCAGCAGCAGCTGCAGTGCAGGCAGGTCGTCCATGTCGAGCACGCGGTGCAGCGCGTTGGTGCCCGGCACGCGCGCACCGGCCTGCAGCAGCAGGCGCGTGCACTCCAGGCTGCCCAGCGCGTGGTACAGCGACTCGCCATCGTTGGGGCTGGCGCCCGCATCCAGCAGCAGCCGGGCGATGCCCGCGTGGTGGTGGGCACCGGCCGCGCCGTACAGGGCCGACAGCGGGTGCGCGGCATCGGGCGCATGCAGCGATGCGGGCGGCCAGCGGCTGCCCACGCGCTGGT
Source organism: Acidovorax kalamii (assembly GCF_002245625.1). Classification (GTDB taxonomy): domain Bacteria; phylum Pseudomonadota; class Gammaproteobacteria; order Burkholderiales; family Burkholderiaceae_C; genus Acidovorax; species Acidovorax kalamii. The sequence goes on along the minus strand of NZ_NOIG01000005.1, from coordinate 76,401 downwards.
TCGCATCGGCGCCTGCCTCCAGCAACAGGGCCACGCAGGCCTGCAGCCGGTCGGCAAACGCGGGCAGCCGCGCCAGGCTGGAATGGGTGACGGCGAGCAGCGGCGGCAGCTGCAGCGGCCCGCCGGGCTGGTGCACCCAGGCGGGGTCGCGCGCCACCTGGTCGCGCAGCCGGGCCACATCGCCCACGGCACAGGCCAGCCAGATGTCCTGCTCCGCCTGCGGCACGGCGCCCTCGGCCCAGAGCTGCTCGGCCAGCGCGGGCCGCGCCGTGTGGTTGCCACCGGCGATGTCGCCTGCGTAGACTAGGCGCAGCCACAGCAGCACGGCACGTGCGGGGTCGTCTGCCAGCGCACGGCGCGCCAGCACAAAGGCCTGGAACTGCGGCCACGAGGCAAAGCCGTGCTCACGCGCCAGGCACCACTGCGCGTGGTGCAAACGCAGGTCGGTGCCTGCGGGCAAGGCCAGTGGCGCCAGGCGCGCCAATGCGGCGGCATCGCCTGCGCGGGCCTCGGCCAGCAGGGTTTTGGCTTGTTTCTTGAGATGGCCCAGGTCGGGCCGGGGGGGAAGACGTTTCACGAGTACCTCCGTGCATCGAACGCCGACGGCCTGCAGTTCCGGCAGCACAAAGGGGAAGTGATGAACAAACTCAAGGAGTTAGTCGGCAAGTGGGTTGCACCCTGTCCGCAGGCCCGGGCGCGGCTTGCTTCCGCGCAGGGCGGGATCTTACCCGCGCCGCCCAGCAAAATGTTTGTACAAAAAATTACAAACGCTCCACAATGCGGTGAAGCCCCCATTTCGCGGCCCCAGCGGCGTTTTTGGTGCCTATCTGCAGTCTTCTTCACTCCCCCACGCTGGTTGCCACAAAACCAAGGAGTCCGCCATGAAGCTCAGCCTCAAGCTCCCCCTCGCCTTCACAGTGGCCTTGCTGCTGCTGTTTGCGGCGGCGCTGTTTGGCATCAGCCGCCTGAACCAGGCCCTGGACACCTACCAGACCACGGTGGCGCAAAGCTATGAAAACGAGCGGCGGGCCTCGTCCATGCTCAACAGCTTCAAGGTGCAGGTGCAGGAATGGAAAAACGTGCTGCTGCGCGGCAAGGACCCGGCCCAGCTCACGCGCTACTGGACCGCATTTGAAAAGCAGGAAAAGGCCATCAAGGACGAGGCGCAAAAGCTCATGGCCGCCCTGCCCCCTGGCGACGGGCGCGAGCGCGTGAGCCAGTTTGCGCAGGCGCACGAGCGCATGGGTGCGGCCTACCGCAAAGGGCTGGAGGCCTTCAAGGCCGCCGACCACGACCCGCAGGCGGGCGACAAGGCCGTGGCGGGCATGGACCGCGAGCCCTCGCAGCTGCTGGACCAGGCGGGCGACCTGATTGCCAAGGCCAGCAGCGAGGTGGCCGAACGCGCCGCCGCCACCGCGCAGCGCGCCACCACCATCAGCCTGGGCGTGATGCTGGTGGTATGCGCCCTGGGCATTGCGGGGGCCGTGGCCTTCAGCCGCACGGTGGTGAACCCGCTGGACAACGCGGTGCGCGTATCGCAGGCCGTGGCCAGCGGCGACCTCACCGTGGCCGCACATGTGCAGGGCAAGGACGAGATTGCGATGCTGCTCAACGCACTGCATGCCATGCAGCAAAGCCTGTCGCGCGTGGTGAGCAACGTGCGCAACAACGCCGACAGCGTGGCCGCCGCCAGCACCGAGATCGCACAGGGCAACAACGACCTGAGTGCGCGCACCGAGCAGCAGGCCAGCGCGCTGGAAGAGACCTCGGCATCCATGGAAGAGCTGAGTTCCACCGTGCAGGCCAATGCCGAAAACGCGCGCCAGGCCAACCAGCTGGCGGTGAGCGCCAGCACCGTGGCCGTGCAGGGCGGCGACGTGGTGGCCGAGGTGGTGACCACCATGAAGGGCATCAACGACAGCAGCAAGAAGATCGCCGACATCATCAGCGTGATCGACGGCATTGCCTTCCAGACCAACATCCTGGCGCTGAATGCCGCCGTCGAGGCGGCCCGGGCTGGTGAACAAGGCCGGGGCTTTGCCGTGGTGGCCAGCGAAGTGCGCAACCTCGCGCAGCGCAGCGCCGAAGCCGCCAAGGAGATCAAGGGTCTGATCCACGCCAGCGTGGAGCGCGTGGAGCTGGGCACCACGCTGGTGGACAAGGCGGGTGCCACCATGACCGAGGTGGTGGCCTCCATCCGCCGCGTGACCGACATCGTGGGCGAGATCAGCGCGGCCAGCAGCGAACAGAGCGCGGGCGTGGCCCAGGTGGGTGAAGCGGTGATGCAGATGGACCAGGCCACGCAGCAGAACGCGGCGCTGGTCGAACAAAGTGCAGCCGCCGCCGACAGCCTCAAGGTGCAGGCGCAGCAGCTGGTGCAGGCGGTGGCAGTGTTCCGGCTGGCAGAGACAGATGCCCCGGCCCTGGCACACCCCACGGCACCCATGGGCCGCCAGCCCCGGCTGGCCGCGACCTGAGCGGCTTTTTATGGATAAAAAAGGCCGTTACCGCACGTCCACCATGCCTATATAGCTATATATTTAATAGCAATACGGCGTTAGCAGGCGCGGCAGTGGTGCGGTGCCAGGCCCGCTCAGGCAGCCACGGCCTCAACCGCCGCAGGCGTGGCCTGCTGGGGGGTGGCCAGCGTGGGCGATGCCAGCTTGCGCAGGTAGGCCATGGTCTGCAAGCAGGCTTGGGCCACCTCGGTGCCCTTCTTCACAAAATGCTCGCGGAAGAAGCGCACATGGTCTTCGTGGTCATGGAAGTCGCGCGGCGTGAGCACGGCCGACATCACGGGCACCTCGGTGTCGAGTTGCACGCGCATCAGGCCGTCGATGACGGCGGTGGTCACAAACTCGTGGCGGTAGATGCCGCCGTTGACCACCAGCGCACAGGCCACGATGGCGTCGTAGCGCCCGCTGCGCGCGAGCTTGCGGGCCAAAAGCGGAATCTCGAACGCACCGGGCACGTCGAACAGCGCCACCTGCGCGGGCGGCAGGCCGTGGCGGTCGAACTCGGCCAGGGCCGCGTCGCGCGCCTGGTGCACGATGTCCTGGTGCCAGCTGGCACTGATGATGGCCACGCGGGCGCCACGGTGGGCGGCGACGGGGGCCAGGGGAGAGACGGAAGAAGTAGCAGAAGACTGATTCATGGGTTCCTCAAAACAGGTCGTACCAGAATCAGGGCGCGCGCGAGCACGGCACCTGCACAGGGCGGCGCAGGCCTCAGGCGCTTGCACGCGGGCTTTGAAAACACGCAGGCAAACACCATAGGCCCAGCCACCCATGGCGGGAGCTGTGGGTTTCGCGATCTCTTTCATCCGGACTGTGACCGTCGGCTCTGGCATCGCACCAGATCTGCTGACCCTGCAGGCCTGTTCCGAAAAACGGCACCGCAGGCGCTCGCGGGCTCTTGCGGGCTTTTCAGCCAACAAATACCGCCGGTGGGGAATTCCGCCCCGCCCTGAGAACGCTGTCGGCCCCGAAGGTCATCCGGGGCCGACAGGTGGGATTTTAGGCGGCGGGCACGCAGCACGCCGTCACGCAGGCGATTGCCTGCACTGGCAGTGCCGGTTTCTGCGGCGGTGGGCTGTATTGAATGCCGAAGTCTGCTCAGCGCACGCGCTGAAACCCGCCTTCGGCCCAGGCCGCTGCGCTGGCGGGTGTGAGCTTGAAGGTGGGCGGCGCGGACGCACGGGCAACCTCTTCACCCAGCTCGTCCTGCGCGCTCAGCGTGGCCGTGGCGCCTTCTTCATCGGGCACGATGGCCAGCGCCACGCGCAGGCGCTGGCCGTCTGCGGTGGTGACGTGCACGCTCTTGTTCAGCTGCGCGTGCAGTTGCTGCTCATGGCGGCGCACCACCTCGCTCGCGGTCTTGACCAGGGTGTGGAAGGCCGACACATCGAGCGGCTTGGGGTTCTTCTTGTCGCGGCCCATGGTCCAGGGGCCCACCAGCGCGGGTTCGGCCTCGCCCTTCAGTGTCATGGCCACGGCCCAGCCGTCGTCGTCTTCGTTCTTGATGACCTGCGCCGTCCAGCGCCCATCGCTCCAGCAGCGGGGTTCCTGGATGGTGTCGGGCATGTCGGGTGCGTCGGTCATGGAGAAAAAGGCCTGGATTGCGGGAAAGGGCGCAGAGCATAACGGCAGGGCTTGGCGGCCCCAATTTTCAATAACCGTTGGTTATCGAAAAGACCATGCGTCGCCCGGGCCGGGTCACTCCCCCAAAACGTCCGGCGCCACGCCCGCCGTCTCGCGCAGCACGTCGATGAAGGCCTGGGCCGAGGGTGTGAGGGGCTCGCCCAGGCGGGTGATGAGGCCATAGCTCGGCATGCGGTCGGGCAGCTCGACGGGGATGCGCGAGAGCAGGCCCCGGTCCACGTATTTCTGGATCAGCGCGGCGGGCTGCAGCGACATCATGTGGGTGGTGTTCATCAGCTCCAGCGCAAACAAAAAGGACGGCGTCTCCACCACCCCCGCCGTGAGCGCCAGGCCCGCGCCGCCAAACAGGTCGTCAGACACCTTGCGTACCGCCGTGGAGGCGGGGTACAGAATCCACGGCCAGTGCGCCAGCTCGGTGAGCGACAGGTCGGTGGCGCCGCGCAGCGGGTGGTGCTGCCCGCCCACCACATGCAGCGGCTCGGCCGACAGGTGCTCGTAATGGAACTGGCTGCGCTGGTCCTCGGTGGTGAAGCGGCCGATCATCAGGTCGATCTTGCGTTCGGCCAGCCAGGCGATGAGCTGGTCGCTGCTCTGCTCCAGGATCTTGATGACCAAGAGGGGCCGCAGGCGCTGGATCTCGACCACCGACGCCACCAGCACGTGCGCGGCCGAGCCGGTGATGGCCCCCACCGTCAGGTGCCCGTGGCCGCCCTGCTTGAGGGCGTTGAACTCGTCCACAAACTTGCGCTGCCCATCGAGCGCTGCGCTGGCGTAGCGCAGCGTAAAAAGCCCCAGCTCGTTGGGCCGCATGCCGCGCGAGAGGCGGTCGAACAGGCGCGCCTCCAGGATCTCCTCGATGTCCATCAGGATCTTGGTGGCCGCAGGCTGCGTGACGTGCATCTGCTCGGCCGTGAGCCGCAGGTTGCGCGTGCGGCCCAGGATGTCCAGAAACTGCAAATGCCGAAAGCGCAGCCGCGCGCAGGCCTGCGCCAAAGACAAGGGTTTACCCGGAAATTCGTCTGGACTCATAAGCGATTGGAATGGATTGTCGCAAAACATTCAGTGGACCGGCCGGGGCGTGAAACCTAACCTTCGCTCTGCGTCGATAACGGCTGGCCCCAAAAAAGCCGCAGGCGCCGAAGGCCTCGCCAACGGGGTCAGCCATTCCAACGGAGACAAGACACCATGCAATTCAATTCCCTCGCCAAATCCTTGGCGCTTGCCGCTACGCTGCTGGCCGCCCTCACCGCCCCCGTCGCGGCCCAAGTCAAGGAACACACCTTCAAGGTCGGCATCGGCCTGAGCGACGACCACCCGCAGGCCCAGGCCGTGCGCCACTTTGCCGAGCGACTGCAGGCCAAGAGCGGCGGCAAGATGAACGCCAAGCTGTTTGCCAGCGGCGCCCTCGGCAACGACGTGAGCATGACCTCGGCCTTGCGCGGCGGCACGCTGGAGATGACGATTCCGGACTCTTCCACGCTGATGTCGCTGATCAAGCCCTTTGGCGTGCTGAACCTGCCTCTCACTTTCAACACCGAGGCCGAAGCCGACGCCTTGCTCGACGGCCCCTTCGGCCAGAAGCTGCTGGCCATGCTGCCCGATAAGGGCCTGATCGGCCTGGGCTTCTGGGAAAACGGCTTCCGCCATGTGACCAACTCGCGCCGACCCATCAACACGGCCGACGATCTGGCGGGCCTGAAGCTGCGCGTGATCCAGAGCCCCCTGTTCCTCGACACCTTCAACGCGCTGGGCACCAACGCCACGCCCATGCCGTTCACCGAGCTGTACACCGCCATGGAACAAAAGGCCGTCGACGGCCAGGAAAACCCGCCCGCCACCATCCTGGCCAGCAAGTTCTATGAAGTGCAAAAGCACCTGGTGCTGTCGCGCCACATGTACAGCGCCTGGGTGCTGCTGATGTCCAAGAAGACCTGGGACGGCCTCTCGGCCGACGAAAGGAAGATCGTGCAGGAGGCCGCGCGCGAGGCCACGCTGTTTGAGCGCAAGACCATCCGCGCCTTCAGCGAAACCGCCCTGGGCGAGCTGAAGAAGGCCGGTATGCAGATCACCGAGCTGCCCGCCGCCGAGCAGGCCAAGCTGCGCACCAAGCTGCAACCCGTGCTGGCCAAGTACGGCAAGGAGTTTGGTGAAGAGACCACCAGCGAGCTGATGGGCGAGCTGGCCAAGGCGCGGGGCGGCAAGTAAGCCACTGGTTTGTTACCCGGGGCGCAGTGTCCGGCTGCGCCCGGCCCTTCTTTTGCGACGCTCCGACCCCATGACAAAAACACCCCGCCGTCCCTTCCGCTCCCGCGACTGGTTTGCCGCACCCGCGCGCTCGGACATGACCGCGCTGTACCTGGAGCGGTTCATGAACTACGGGCTCACACCCGAAGAGCTGCGCTCGGGCCGGCCCATCATCGGCATTGCGCAGACGGGCAGCGACCTGTCGCCCTGCAATCGCATCCACCTGGACCTGGCGCGCCGCGTGCGCGACGGCATCCGCGATGCGGGCGGCATCCCAATGGAGTTCCCCGTCCACCCCATCTTTGAAAACTGCCGCCGCCCCACCGCCGCGCTGGACCGCAACCTGGCCTACCTGGGGCTGGTGGAGATCCTGTACGGTTACCCCATCGACGCGGTGGTGCTGACCACGGGCTGCGACAAGACCACGCCGGCCGGCATCATGGCCGCGTCCACGGTAGACATCCCGGCCATCGTGCTGTCGGGCGGACCGATGCTCGATGGTTGGCACGAAGGGCAGCTGGTGGGCTCGGGCACCGTGATCTGGCGTAGCCGCCGCCAGCTGGCTGCGGGCGAGATCGACGAAGAAGAGTTTCTGCAGCGCGCCTGCAACAGCGCGCCCTCGGCCGGGCACTGCAACACCATGGGCACGGCCTCCACCATGAACGCGGTGGCCGAGGCGCTGGGCCTGTCGCTGCCGGGCTGCGCCGCCATCCCGGCGCCGTACCGCGAGCGCGGGCAGATGGCGTACGAGACCGGGCGCCGCATCGTGGAAATGGCGTATGAAGACCTGCGCCCCTCGCGCATCCTGACGCGCGAGAGTTTCCTGAACGCGCTGTCGGTCGTCAGCGTGGCGGGCGGCAGCAGCAACGCGCAAGTGCACATCATGGCCATGGCGCGGCACGCGGGCGTGCAGCTGGACGCGCAGGACTGGACCGACCACGCCTACGACCTGCCCCTGCTGCTGAACATGCAGCCTGCGGGCCAGTTTTTGGGCGAGCGTTTCTTCCGCGCCGGTGGCGTGCCCGCGCTGATGTGGGAGCTGCAGCAGGCGGGCAAGCTGCACGGCGACTGCGCCAGCGTGACCGGCAAGACGGTGGGCGAGAACCTGCAAGGCCGCGAGACCCATGACCGCGAGGTGATCCGCCCGTTCAGCAACCCGCTCATGCACAAGGCGGGGTTCATGGTGCTCAGCGGCAACCTGTTCGACTTCGGGATCATGAAGACCTCGGTGATCTCCGAAGCCTTCCGCCAGCGCTACCTGAGCCGCCCGGGGCAGGAGGGCATCTTCGAAGCCCGTGCCGTGGTGTTCGAGGGCGCGGACGACTACCACGCGCGCATCAACGATCCAACTCTGAACATCGACGAAGGCTGCATCCTCGTGATGCGCGGCGCGGGTCCCATCGGCTGGCCCGGCTCGGCCGAAGTGGTGAACATGCAGCCGCCCGACGCACTGATCCGGCGCGGCGTCAACACCCTACCCACGCTGGGCGACGGGCGCCAGTCGGGCACGGCAGACAGCCCTTCCATCCTCAACGCATCGCCCGAGAGCGCCGTGGGCGGCGGGCTGAGTTGGCTGCAAAGTGGCGACACGATCCGCATCGACCTCAACACCGGACGCTGCGATGCGCTGGTGTCACCCAAAGAGATCGCGCGCCGACAGCGCGACCTGCCCGCCCCACCGGTGCCCGCAAGCCAGTCGCCCTGGGAGGCGCTGTACCGCGAAAAAACAGGGCAATTGGCCGACGGCGCCACGCTGGACTTTGCGCTGGCATTTCAGCGCATCTCCGAAAAGACGCCGCGCCACAACCACTGACAACCAACGGGCGGGCCACCGGCGCTCGCCCGTTTTTTCGAAGGACTCACCATGAACGATATGACGGCAGCGGCAGTTGCCGAACGGGCCCGTGCGCCCCAGGCAACATTGCAAGTGCTTCCCGACGACGGCTTGCAAGGCACGCTGGTGGGCAGGGTGTGGGTGCCCAGTGGTGCCGCTCCTGGCCCTGCGGTGGTGGCACTGCGGCCTGAAGGCGTGTTCGACCTGAGCGCGCACTACCCCACCGTGAGCACGCTGCTGGACACCCTGGCACCGGCCGAAGCTGCGCGCAGCGCCACCGGCCAGTACCTGTGCAGCGTGGAAGACCTGCTGGCCAACAGCCTGCCCGGCGCGCGCGACGCCACGCGCCCCTGGCTGCTGGCCCCGTGCGACTTGCAGGTGGTGAAGGCGGCGGGCGTGACCTTTGCCGCCAGCCTGATCGAGCGCGTGATCGAAGAACAGGCGCGCGGCGACGCCACCCGTGCACAGGGCCTGCGCAGCCAGGTCATCGGCCTCATCGGCGAGAACCTGGCGGACATCCGCCCCGGATCGCCCGAGGCCATGCGCCTGAAGGCGCTGCTGCAGGACAAAGGCCTGTGGTCGCAGTACCTGGAGGTGGGCATCGGCCCAGACGCCGAGGTGTTCACCAAGGCGCCCGTGCTGGCCTCGGTGGGCTGTGGCGACGACATCGGCATCCGCTCCGATTCGGCCTGGAACAACCCCGAGCCCGAGGTGGTGCTGGCCGTGAACAGCCGGGGCCAGATCGTGGGCGCCACGCTGGGCAACGACGTGAACCTGCGCGACATCGAGGGCCGCAGCGCCCTGCTGCTGGGCAAGGCCAAGGACAACAACGCATCGTGCGCTTTAGGCCCGTTCATCCGCCTGTTTGACGGCAGCTTCGGGCTGGAACAGGTGCGCAAGGAGACGGTGCACCTGCGCGTGGCGGGCGCGGACGGCTTCGAGCTGCGCGGCATCAACACCATGGCCAGCATCAGCCGCGACCCCACGGACCTGGTGGCGCAGACACTGGCCGCGCACCAGTACCCGGACGGCTTCATGCTGTTCATGGGCACGCTGTTCGCGCCCATCGAAGACCGCGATCAGCCGGGCAGCGGCTTCACCCACAAGCTGGGCGACCTGGTGTCCATCCAGAGCGCCTGGCTGGGTGGCCTGCACAACCGCGTGGCGCACAGCGAGGCCGCGCCGCCGTGGCGCTTTGGTCTGCGTGCCTTCATGGCCAACCTGGCGCAGCGCGGACTGCTGCAGGGCTCAACGCTCTGACGCCCCAAAGAAAAACAGGAGACAAAGATGCTGAACGCCTTCATCGACCGCTGCTGCCGCGCCATCAACCTGCTCATTGCCCTGGCGCTGGCCGTGATGGTGGTGATGGTGTTCGGCAACGTGGTGCTGCGCTATGCGTTCAACTCCGGCATCGCCATCAGCGAGGAGGTCTCGCGCTGGCTGTTTGTGTGGATCACTTTTTTGGGCGCCATCGTGGCGGTGCGTGAGCGGGGCCACCTGGGCACGGACTTTTTGCTGGCGCGCCTGCCGCCGCTGGGCCAGCGCATTTGCTTGGGCCTGAGCTACGCGCTGATGATCTGGTGCACCTGGCTGCTGTTCAGCGGCGCGCTGGCGCAGGCGCGCATCAACTGGGATGTGGATGCACCGGTCACGGGGGCGTCCATGGCCATCTTCTATGCGTCGGGCGTGGTGTTTGCCGTGGCCGCGGGCTTGCTGCTGGCGCTGGACCTGTGGCGCATCGTGTCGGGCCAGATGCCGGACGGCGAGCTGGTTCGCATCGCCGAATCCGAGGAGCTGGCGGCCGTGGGCAGCCAAGTGCCCCACGAGGCTCCGGCGCCCATCGCATCGCGCAAGTGAACCCTGCACCGCAATGACCTGGAGAGCCCACCCATGACGGTATTCATCTTCCTCGGCTCCCTGCTGGCCGCCATGGCCATCGGCGTGCCGATTGCCTATGCACTGCTCGTGTCCGGCGTCGCCCTCATGTGGCACCTGGATCTGTTCGACGCACAGATCCTGGCGCAGAACGTCATCAACGGGGCCGACAGCTTTCCGCTGCTGGCCGTGCCCTTCTTCATGCTCGCCGGCGAGATCATGAATGTGGGTGGGCTGTCGCAGCGCATCGTGCGGCTGGCCCTGGTGCTGGTGGGCCACCGGCGCGGCGGGCTGGGGTTTGTGGCCATCCTGGCGGCCTGCCTTTTGGCGGCGCTTTCCGGCTCGGCCGTGGCGGACACCGCTGCATTGGCGGCCCTGCTGCTACCCATGATGGTGAAAGCCGGGCACGACAAGGCGCGCGCGGGCGGGCTGATTGCCTCGGCTGGCATCATCGCGCCGGTCATTCCGCCCTCCATCGGCTTTGTGGTGTTTGGCGTGGCGGCCAACGTGTCGATCAGCAAGCTCTTTCTGGCGGGCATCGTTCCGGGTCTATTGATGGGCCTGGCCATTGCCATCACCTGGTACTGGGTGTCTCAGCGCGAAAACGTCACGCCGCCGCCCAAGGCGTCCAGGGCCGAGAAGCTGCAGGCGCTCAAGGAATCGACCTGGGCGCTGTTCCTGCCGGTCATCGTGATCGTGGGCCTGAAGATGGGCGTCTTCACGCCCACCGAGGCTGCGGCGGTAGCTGCGGTGTATGCCCTGCTGGTGGCCACGCTGGTCTACCGCGAGCTGCACTGGCGCCAGCTCACCGACGTATTCATCAGCGCCGCCAAGACCACGGCCGTGATCATGTTCCTGGTGGCCGCCGCGATGGTCAGCGCCTGGCTCATCACCGTGGCCGACATCCCGCGCCAGCTGGTGGGCCTGCTCAAGCCGCTGATGGAACACCCCACGCTGCTGCTCATCGCCATCATGGTGCTGGTGATGGCCGTGGGCACCGCGATGGACATGACGCCCACCATCCTGATCCTGACCCCGGTGCTGATGCCGGTGGTGAAGGCCGCAGGCATCGACCCGGTCTACTTCGGCGTGCTGTTCATCATGAACAACGCCATCGGGCTGATCACCCCACCCGTGGGCACGGTGCTGAACGTGGTGGCAGGTGTGGGCAAAATGCGCATGGACGAAGTCACGCGCGGAGTGATCCCCTTCATGGCAGCGCAGTTCGCCATGATGTTCCTGATGGTGCTGTTTCCGTCGATCGTGCTGGTGCCAATGCGGTGGTTTATCGGGTGAGAGATCCCGCCGAACGCGCCTGCAGATGTATCTGGGGGGCGCATTGGGGACTATTTCACGCCCAGGTGTTCGGCGATGCGGCTCGGCCATCCGGCGGCGGAGAAGATGATCCTCCCCGCACCGGTCAAAGCTTTCCGAGACAGGTGAACGGGATGCCCCCCCCACCAGGACCCCGGAGATGCGCTTGATCTCGACATTGAAACGGCCGTTTTTTCTCACTACCAGGCAACAGCTGCTCGTGGGCTGGTCCCTGATCCCGGTGCTGCTCGTCTGGCAACTCAATGGCTTTTACCTACCGGCCCTGGGAAGCCGGGGAGCACCGACCTTCTGGGCGGTTGACGGGCTTCAATGGATAGTGCTTCCGGCTCTCTTGCTGGGGCTGCTCGCCCACAAAGCCGCATTGCGCCCATCACACTACGGACTCGTGCCGCTCGGAAAAAACCTGTGGCCGCTTACAGGTCAGGGGCTGATGGTGTTCGTCACCGCAGGGCTGGCCTTTCTGGTGGCGAGAAACCTGTCGTGGCGGGTGCTCGGCCCGTCGCCTGGCAGCTTCCAGTTGGTGCAACTTTTCCCTCAGGGCCTGGCGGGTGCGGCGTTGCAAATCTATGCGGCAGTCAGCGCAGGGCTGGTGGAGAGCATCTTTTTCATTGGGCTGCCATGGCTGCTGTACGCCAGTGCCCGCCAACATCCTTCAGAAATGCGCTTCACACTCTGCGTATCAACCATTTTCGCGCTGGCGCACTGGGAGCACGGCAGGCACGGCGTGATCGCGGCCTTCTTTGCGCATGGGGTGATGTGCCGCTGGTTCCTGCACTGGAGAACCCTGTGGCCCATAGTGCTGGGCCACACACTGATCGACCTGGCGGCTTTTTCCTGAAGTAACAAAAAAAGGCTGCGCCCACTGGGCGCAGACCCTGTCAATCCGGAAAGGCTCAGTTCGCCACCGTGAACCGCTTTTGCACATGGCGCGGCGTTTCCAGCTCGTCCACGATGGCCACGGCCAGGTCGGCCACGCTGATGCTGCCGGGCTGCTCGCCGTTCATCAGCGGGGCTTCGTCGCCCAGGCGGTACTGGCCCGAGCGCTCGCCGGGCTGCAGCAGGATGGGGGGCGAGAGGAAGGTCCAGTCCAGCGTGTTTTCGGTGCGGATCCAGTTCAGCGCCTCGCGGGCGGCCAGGGCGCCCTGCTTCCATTCGGCGGGGAACTGGGGCGTGTCCACCAGTTGCAGGCCCGGCGCCACAAACAGGCTGCCTGCACCGCCCACCATCAGAAAGCGGCGCACGCCGGCCTGCTTGGTGCCGTCGATGGTGGCGCGGGTGCCCTTGAGGAACTGGTCGTGGATATCGGGCACCGTCCAGCCGGGGTTGTAGGCGCTCACCACCGCGTCGTGGCCTGCGGCGGCCTGGGCGACCTGGGCAGCATCTTGCGCGTCGGCAGCCACCACCGTGAGGCCCCCGCGGGTGGTGAGCTTGCCGGGGTTGCGGGCCAGCACAGTCACGCGGTGGCCGCGTTGCAGCAGTTCATTCAGCACGGCCGAGCCGACAAAGCCGGTGGCACCGATCAGGGCGATGTTCATGGGGTTTCCTGGGGTCAAAGTTGCGATGGGGTGAGATTACGGGCTTGTCAAAGTGCGCGGTAGAGGGCTAAAAATGCCTTCTCCTTGAAGCTGTACTTCACAATTACCCCATGGAAGACCTCAAACGCATGGCCGTGTTTGCCGCCGTGGTGCAACACGGATCGATGAGCGGCGCCGCGCGTGCGCTGGGCATGAGCACCTCGGCCGTGAGCCAGCAGGTGCGCAAGCTCGAAAGCGATGGCGGCGTGACGCTGCTGCACCGCTCCACCCGCAAGCTGGCGCTGACCGAGGCGGGCCAGCGCTATCACGCGCGCTGCGCCGCCATGTGGGCCGCCGCCGAGCAGGCGCGGGCCGAGCTGGCGGCCTCGCGCGACGAACCCAGCGGCGAGCTGCGCCTGTCGGCCACGGTGGGTTTTGCGCGCCACATTGCGCCCGCGCTGGGCGAATTGCTGGCCGCCCACCCGGCGCTGCGCCTGCGGCTGCTGGTGGACGATTCCCCCATCGACCTCATCAATGCGCGCATCGACCTGGCGGTGCGCTTCGGGCGGCTGTCGGACTCGACCTGGGCGGCGCGCAGGCTGTGTGGCATGCAGTGGTACCTGGCGGCGTCGCCGCAGTGGCTGGCGCAGCATGGCGCGCCGCGCGACCCCGATGCGCTGCTCACCCACAGCTGGCTGGGCTTTGCGCGTGAAGGGGGCGGGCTGCTGCTGGACCTTCGCAGCCCGGCGGGCGAGCCGCGCGCGCTGCGGGTGGAGCCCCGCATTGCCAGCAACAACCAGCTGTCCATTCAGCAGATGTGCGAGGCCGGGCTGGGCCTGGCGCTGGTGGGCAGCATGGACGCGCACGAGGCACTGCAGGCCGGGCGGCTGGTGCGGCTGCTGCCCGAGTGGTCGTTTGGCACGCTGGACATCTGGGCCGTGACGCCGCAGCGCGATGCGCAGCCCGCCAAGGTGCGCCAGTCGATTGCGGCACTGCATGCCTATCTGCGGCAGGTGCCCGGGATCTCTGACTGAGTGCCAGTCTTGGCCGCCTTCCCATTGGTTTTTTATCGCCCAGACCCACAAATTCCATCGTTGTGTGGGCGCCGGGCTCTGCCTACAGTGGCGGCTCCCTGGCCAGGGTTTGTTTGATGGATTGACCCCACCACCCACCGGAGACCTGACATGACGACCAACCCGCCGCTCACCTTCCCCATCGACCGCGTGCTGACCGCCTTTGAACAGCAGGACGTGCCCACGCTGCTGGCCACCATTGCCGATGATGTGGACTTCCGCATCGACCACTACCGCGACGATGCCGACACCAGCTGGCAAATCGCCCGCAACAAGGCCGAGGCGATGGCCGTGGTGCAGCGCCTCGGGGTGGAGGTGTTCCCGCGCGGCACGAAGATCCTGCACACCCACAGCCAGCCGCTGGGCAACGACTGGGTGCTCACGCACTTTCACCAGCGTTTCTTTTATGCGGTACAACAGCGCGAAGTGGAATCCGTGACCTGGATCACCAGCCATTCGCGCGATGGCCAGGTGGACTACTTCCGGGAAACGGTCACCACCATCACCCCGGTCTGACAACCTGATCCAAGAAAGGCCCCGCCACCATGCTGTTTGACCTGCGCGCCCTGGGCTACTTTGTGGCGGCCTATGAAGAGCGCTCGGTCACTGCCGCATCGCGCCGCTGTTTTGTGGCGCAGCCGTCTATCAGCATGGCTATCAAGGGGCTGGAGGATGCGCTCGAAACCACCCTGTTCGAGCGCAGCCGCCAGGGCCTGGCGCCCACGCCCGCCGCGCACCGGCTGTATCCGCGCGCCTGCAGCCTGCTGGCCCAGTCCAGCGCCATGGTGCGCGACTTTCGCGATGCACCGCGCGAAACGCTGGGCATCTTCCTGCAGGACGACCTGATGGTGCAGCCCGCTGCCCCCCTGTTCACACAGATTGCGCAGGAGTGGCCCCACACCATGGTGCGGCTCACCGCCAGCGCACAAGAAGCCCGGCTGCGCATGGTGGCCGAGCACTGCAAGCCGCCTGGCGACACCTTTGTGCCGCTGTGGTACGAGCCCTATGTGATGCTGGTGCCCGAGCAGCACCCGCTGCGCTTCAAGAAGCGCTTTGGCCTAGCAGACATTGAGAACCTGCCCCTCATCGAGTGGCCGTATTGTCCGCTGCACCAATCCTTCATCCGCCTGCTGGCAGAGCGGGGCATTGCGCTGCAGGTGCAGGCCAGCGCTGCGCGCGAGGAGCTGCTGCTGCACATGGTGGACGCGGGCATGGGCCTGGCCGTGGTGCCGCAGTCGCATGCAGCCCAGGCGCGCCGCGCGCTCACCCGCCCGCTGGACGGGCCCCTGGCCTTTTCGCGCCACATTGGCCTGGCCTGCGACGCGTCGGACGCGCCCCTGCTCGGGCTGCTGCACCGCCTGGCGGACGGAATGAAGGCCGCCGCTGCCCAGCCCGAACCCATGCAGCGCAGCAATGTGGTCTGATCCCCCGCCCCATCCACCCCTGTTGCAACCCCTCTGGCCACCCCATGATTCTGGAAATTGCCCACCTCACCGTCCGCCCCGGCCAGAACAGTGCGTTTGAACGGGCTTTTGCCCAGGCGCAGCGCATCATTGCCTCCATGCCCGGCTACATCTCCCATGAGCTGGGTCATTGCCTGGAGCGGCCGCAGGACTATGTATTGCTGGTGCGCTGGGCCACCCTGGCCGACCACGAGGTGGGGTTTCGAAAATCTCCCCAGTACCAGGAGTGGAAGCAGCTGCTGCACCATTTCTATGACCCCTTCCCCACGGTTGTGCACTTCGAGCCCGTGGCGCTGGCCGGTATGTGACGGCGCCACCACGCCCGCATGCTGCGGCGCACTATTCGGGTATTGCCTGAAGATTTAGCGCACTGCACACGCCGTTTGGGTCCTAGAATTTGTAAAAGCGCGTATCTTCATTTCTGCGCGAAGGACCCATCATGAAAGCCATCCAGCAGGACATCGACGAGCGGACCAACCTCACCAGCACCAACAAGTTTGAGCTGCTGCTGTTCCGCCTGGGCACCGACACCGCCTTGAACAAGTCCGAGCTGTTCGGCATCAACGTCTTCAAGATCCGCGAGATCGTGGCCATGCCCAGCATCACCCCCATTGCAGGCACCACGCCCCATTCGCTCGGGGTGGTCAACCTGCGCGGCCAGGTGATCCCGGTGCTGGACCTGCCCTCCATCGTGGGCTGCAAGCCCCAGACGGGCCTGAACATCATGCTGGTGACCGAATACGCACGGACCACCCAGGCGTTTGCGGTCGAATCGGTGGAAGACATCGTGCGGCTGGACTGGAAACAGGTGCTGTCGGCCGAAACCAGCGGCGCCAAAGGCAAGCTGGTCACCAGCATCGCCCGGCTGGACGGCAACACCGACGAGTCCCGCCTGGCACAGGTGCTGGACGTGGAAGCCATCCTGCAGATGGTGTCGCCGTCTGACGGCCATGAGGTGACCGAAGAGAAGGTGGGCGCCAAGCTCAAGCTCAAGCCCGGCACCATCGTCCTGGCTGCAGACGATTCGTTCGTGGCCCGCTCGCTGATCGAGCAGGAACTCAAGGTGCTCAACGCCCCCTACGAGATGGTCAAGTCGGGCAAGGAAGCCTGGGACCGGCTCAACGCCATCGCCAAAAGCGCCGAGGCCGAAGGCAAAACGGTGCTCGACCGTGTGGCCATGGTGCTGACCGACCTGGAAATGCCGGAGATGGACGGCTTCACCCTGACCCGCAACATCAAGCAGGACGCGCGCTTCCATGGCCTGCCGGTGGTCATTCACTCGTCGCTGTCGGGCTCGGCCAATGAAGACCATGTGCGCAGCGTGGGCGCCGACGGCTATGTGGCCAAGTTTGTGGCCGAAGACCTGGCAGACACGATCCGCCGCGTGCTGCCCAAGTAAGCCCGGCCGCCGCCCTGCTGCCCGCCACCACGCCCGCGCACGGCGTGAAGGGCAGTAGGCAGACGCATGTTTCGATGTTTTTTGGCCGTTTGCGCGCGTCCAGCATGCCTTTTAAGCTATCAATTTTGATACCCACACAAGGCAGCGAAGCGTTGGACCCGGTGCGGGCCGAGGTACCGCCCGGCAGGCGCCCCGGAGCGGTCAACCAAATGGCGGCGCCAAACGCTAAAGGGCTTGGCACAGCCCACGCCTGCCTTTGAAATTTGTAACATCCCACCGGGGTGTTTTTCAGGGGCTTTACGGACCCGGGTGGAACGCGCACCCCGGGCCGGAGTCTGAACACCATGACCTACACACTCGCCCGCATCCTTTCTGCCTCGGCCCTGGGGGTTCTTGCAACGGGGTGCGCCACCGTGCCAGGCGATCCGTACTACGAGCCCCCGCGTTACCAGGTGTACGAACAGCCGGGGTACATCTACAGCGCCCCACCGCCGGTGTACCAGGCCCCGCCCGTATACCGCGCGCCCGGGGTGATCTACTCGCCCCCGCCACCGCCCCCCGTCTACTACGGCGGGCGTGACCGGCATGACAACCGCTGGGACAGGGACCGCGACCGCAACGACTGGCGCGAACGGGAGCGTGACCGCGACCGTGCCGAACGGGACCGTGCGGCCCGCGAGCGGGACCAACGCGAACAACAGGCCCGCGACGCCGACCGCCGCGCCCGCGAGCGCGACCAGGCCCGCCGCGAGCAGGCCGAGCGCGACCGCCGCGCCGCAGAAGACCGGCGCAACCGCAACCCCGGGCAGTTGGCCCCCGGTAGCTACACGCCCCATCCGCAGGACTGGCGCTCGCGCCAGTTCTCGAACAGCCAGGAACAGCCCTGAGCCGCGTCGCCTGGCTTTGGCAGTCGAATGAACCCACTTTTTGAGCGGTGCCCCCATGACCCGAGCCCAGCATCTCCTCGCATGCCTGTGTGTGGCCTGGATCGGCACCGCCGCCCAGGCCCAGGTGGTGCGCTGCACCGACCCCGCCACCGGCAAGGTGACCTACACCGATGGCAAATGTGCAGGCGGCGCCACGGCGCGTGAGGTGGAAGCACGCAAGACGCCGGAGGAAATCCAGCGCGAACGTGAGCAGGCCGCCGAAGCACTGGCGCTCAAGCAAAAACGCCAGGAGGCCGAGAACAAGGCCGCAGAAACCGAAGCCCTGCGAAATGCCCAGCGCGACAGCGCCCGGCCCGCCACCCCGGACTACGCGCGGTCGCCCGAATGTGCACGCTCACGCCGCAATCTAGATGTGGTGCTGAGCAGCAGCGGGGGCAGCTACGAACAAAGCCAGCGCGTGGAGGCCGCCCAGCGGCAGATGGACCTGGACTGCCTGGGCCCTGCAGGCTACGCAGAGGTGGAAAAGGCCCGTGCATCGCGCCCCACCACGGTCAACACCACCCCGGCGCCGGTGGTGGTGGTCGTACCACCCCGCCACCCAGTGCGCCCCACCCCCCAGCCCGCTCCGGCCCCGGAGCCGAAAAAATTCACGCACTGCAACGTGTTTCGCTGCTACGACAGCCAGGGCAACGTCTACCCGCGCTGAGCGCCTGCCGATACATCCGCCACGCGCAAACCCCGCAGCCCCTGCCCCACGCTGGGGTAGCGCAGCCGCACCCCCAGCTCCTGCAACATGCGCCGGTTGTCCAGTCGGCGCGACTCGCCCATGAAGCTCAGCAGCATCAAGGACAACTGCTCCTGCGCCGTGCTGCGCGGCACCCTGGGCGGGCGCGGCAGGCCATACAGGTCGGCCGCCAGATCGAAGTAATCACCCATCTTCATGTGGGTCGCATCGCTCACGTTGTAGGCGCGTTGCGGCCGCCCCTTCCACAACGCGGCCACGCTGGCGCGCGCCAGATCGTCGGCGTGGATGTGGTTGGTGAACACATCGTCCTCGGGCACCAGCACCGGCGTTCTGCGCCGCAGACGGGCCTCGGGCGTGCCCCCCTCGCGGTCGGGGGCATAAATGCCCGGAATGCGCAGCACGCTGGCGCGTACCCCGGCACGGCCCAGGTGGCGCACAGCACGTTCGGCATTCACCCGGCGCTGCGCACGGGGCGTGGCGGGGGCCAGGGGCCGCGTCTCGGGCACCAAAGCGCCCTGGCAATCGCCATACACCCCACTGGTGGACGCATACGCCAGCGACACCGGCAGGCTGCGCAGCCGCAACACCCGGGCCAGTGCCACGGTGCGCGGGTCGGCCCACCAGGCAGCGCCGCCTGCGCCTTCACCGGGCGGCGGCGCCAGGTGCAGCACCCGCGTGGCCACGCCCGACAGGCGGCGCAGCGTGGCGGCATCGTCCAGGTTGCCGAGCAATGGCCGCGCGCCCAGACGGCGTAGCCCTGCCACGCGGGACGGGCTGGAGGTGAGCGCCAGCACCTGCAGGCGCCCCGCACCCGGGCCGGTGTTCAGGTCACGCACCACACGTTGACCCACGTCACCACAGCCCACGATGAGCAGGCGTTCACGGCGAAAGCGCGCCGGCAGGGCGCCAAGGGGGTTTTGGTTTGAAGGCAAAATCGGGGCCGTTTGCTTGGATAGAACACGTCCCGAGGATACCCACAACATGACCAGCGCCGAGGCTGCCACCACCGCAGCGTTCCAGATCACCGTGCAGCCAAGCGGCCGCGCTTTCAGTGCCACTACAGGCCAGACCATCCTGGGCGCCGCCATCCAGAACGGCGTGGGCCTGCCCTATGGCTGCAAGGACGGCGCCTGCGGCTCGTGCAAGTGCAAGAAGATCAGCGGCACGGTGCGCCACGGCGAGCACCAGCCCAAGGCGCTCAGCGCCGACGAAGAAGCCGCAGGCCTGGTGCTTACCTGCTGCGCCGAGCCGTTGTCGGACGTGGTGCTCGAATCGCGTCAGGTCACCGACGAAAGCGCCTACCCCATCAAGAAGATGCCGGTGCGCGTGTCCACGCTGGAGAAAAAGTCGCCGGACGTGATGCAGGTGCGCCTGCAGCTGCCCGCCGCCGACACCTTCCGCTACCACGCGGGCCAGTACATCGAGTTCATCCTGCGTGATGGCGCGCGCCGCGCGTATTCGATGGCCAACGCCCCCCACACCCAGACCGAGGCGCCCGGGGTGGAACTGCACATCCGCCACATGCCGGGCGGCAAGTTCACCGACCATGTGTTCGGCGCGATGAAGGAAAAGGAAATCCTGCGTGTGGAAGGCCCGTTTGGCAGTTTCTTCCTGCGCGAGGACTCGGGAAAGCCCATCGTGCTGGTGGCCTCGGGCACGGGCTTTGCGCCCATCAAGGCGCTGATCGAGCACCTGCAGTTCAAGGGCATCACCCGCCCCACCGCGCTGTATTGGGGTGGCCGCCGCCCCGAAGACCTTTACATGAATGACTGGGTGCTGGCCCGCGCGGCCGAGCTGCCCTGGCTGCGCTACATCCCCGTCATCTCCAACGCCCTGCCCGAAGACGGCTGGAGCGGCCGCACGGGCTTTGTGCACCAGGCCGTGCTGGATGATTTTGCTGACCTCTCCGGCCACCAGGTCTATGCCTGCGGCGCGCCCATCGTGGTCGATTCGGCCCGCGCGGCCTACAGCGCCCAGCGCGGCCTGCCACCCGAAGAGTTCTTCGCCGACTCCTTCACCTCCGAAGCCGATAAACACGGCGGCTGACCGTGTACCCGCGCGCGGCGCCCGCCGACTCTGCCGAGGCCGGTGCCCCGCGCCCTTCACACCGCTTGCCCCGGCTGCGCCGGGGCGCGGGGTTCATCGCAGCGCTGCTGTGTGTGGCCGCTCTGCTGGTGGTGGCGACCGGTGAATGGGCGGCCCAAAACGAGCGGGATGCCCAGTGGGACAACCTGCGCCGCTCGGGCGAGGTGCAGGCCCTGGCGCTGCGGGGCGTGGCCACGCGCTACAACTACCTGCCCTTCACCACCGCCCAGCACCCACTGGTGCGCCAGCTGCTGCACCACCCCGCATCCCAGGAAGTGCGCGACGCCGCCAACGCCTACCTTCAGGCCGTGAACGAGCACGCGGGCTCCGACATGCTGTATGTGATGGACCCGCAGGGCCTCACCCTTGCATCAAGCAACTGGGACACGCCCAACAGCTTTGTGCACCAGAACTACCGCAACCGCCCCTACTTTCACGATGCACTGGGCGGCGACACCGGGCGCTTTTACGGCGTGGGCAAGACCACGGGCGAACCCGGCCTGTTTGTGTCGGCCCCCGTGCACGACAACGGCCGGGTGATTGGTGTGGTGGCCGTGAAAGTGCGCATGGAGCCCATCGCGAACCCCTGGGAGCAGCTGCGCGACCCGGTGTTCGTGACAGACGCACGCGGCATCGTGTTCCTGGGCTCCGAGCCCAGCTGGCTCTACCGCACCAGCCGCCCCGTACCCGCCGCCGACGTGCAGCAGCTGCAGCACAACGAACAATATGGCACCGGCTGGACGCCCCGCCCCGTGCCCTGGATGATGCGCCAGCAAGGCAACCAGCCTGGCGCCGAACTGCACCTGGAGGGCAATGGCAAGCGGTACCTGGCGTTCGAGGAAGCGCTGCCCGATCTGGGCTGGACACTCACCGTGACGGCCGACAGCCGGGTGGTGACCGTGGCGCGCCAGCAGGCCTGGGCGCTGGCCACGCTGGCTTCGGGCCTGCTGGTGCTGGGCGCACTGTATTGGCAGCTGCGCGAACGCCGCCTGGCCGAGAACCACCAGGCCCGCATCGGGCTGGAGCAGCGCGTGCAGGAGCGCACCCACGCGCTGCAGCAAGCCCAGGCCTTCCGCCAGTCGATGGAAGACTCGCTGCTGGTGGGCATGCGCGCGCGCGACCTGGAAGGCCGCATCGTCTATGTGAATGCCGCCATGTGCGACATGGTGGGCTACCGCGCCGACGAACTCATCGGCCAATTGCCGCCCTATCCCTACTGGCACCCCGACGAGCTGGACCGGCACTGGAACGACAGCGACACCGTGCTGGCCGGCAAGGCATCGCCCCAGGGCCGCGAAAACCGCCTGCGCCACCGCGATGGCTCGGACGTCTACACCATGTTCTACACCACCCGCCTCATCGACGGCCATGGCCAGCACATCGGCTGGATGAGTTCGGTGGTGAACATCACGGCCCAGAAACGCGCCGAAGAGCAGCAACAGCAGCGCGAGGCCCAGCTGCAGCGCGTGCAGCGTGTGATCACCGTGGGCGAGATGGCTTCGACTCTGGCGCACGAACTGAACCAGCCACTTGCCGCCCTGGTCAACTACGCGGCCGCCGCCAAATCCCTGGCTGCACAGGACAAGCCCGAGCTGCTGAACGAGACCCTGGCCGCGCTCTCGGCCCAGGCACTGCGCGCGGCCGATATCGTGGGCCGCATCCGCCACTGGGTGCGCCAGCACCCGGCGGCCCGCGAGCCCTGCGACCTGAACGCCGCCGTGGACCAGTCGCTCGCCCTGCTGCTGCGTGCCGAGGCCCGTCGACACAGCGTGGCCGTGCGCCTGGACCTGGCCCGCGAGCCCGTGCGGGTGAGCGCCGACCGCGTGCTGCTGGAGCAGGTGGTGCTGAACCTGGGGCTGAACGCGTTGCAGGCGATGCAGTCCCAGGCAGCGCCCGCCCACGGCACCGAGCTGCTGCTGCGCACGGCGGCCGAGGACGGCCATGCCTCCCTGCAGGTGCTGGACCGGGGCCCCGGCCTCGCGCCCGAGATTGCCGAGCGCCTGTTCGAGCCGTTTTTCACCACCCGCGAAGGCGGCCTGGGCCTGGGCCTGAACATCTGCCGCTCCATCGTCGAGAGCATGGGCGGCGAGCTGCTGGCCCGCAACCGCGAAGGGGGTGGCGCGATCTTCGAGATAAGGCTTCCCCTGCACCAGACCTCCACATCCGCTGCGACCTTGCCATGAACGACCACCCCACGGCCCAGCCCTCCGCCCCGCCTCATCATCAGGTCTACATCGTGGACGACGACGCAGGCGTACGCCACTCGCTGGCGGCCCTGCTGCTGGCCCGTGGCCACCAGACCCAGGTGTTTGCGAGCGGGGCAGAGTTTCTGGCCCAGGCCGACCTCGCCCAGCCCGGCTGCGTGCTGCTGGACCTGCGCATGGACGGCATGAGTGGCCTGCAGGTGTTCGAGGCCATGCGCCAGCGCGGCACGGTGCTCAAGACCGTGTTCCTGTCCGCCCACGGCGAGCTGGCCTCGGCCGTGGCCGCCGTCAAGCAAGGCGCGGTGGACTGGCTGGAAAAGCCCTGCGACGAAGCCACCTTGCTGACCGCCGTGCAGCGCGCGGCCCACCTGTCGCACGAGGTGGCTGCCGAGGCGCAGCGCCGCGCCTGGTTGCTGGAGCGCTGGAACGCGCTGAGCCCGCGCCAGCAGGAGGTGGCACGCCTGGTGGCCACGGGCATCAGCAGCAAGGAGGTCGCCCGCGCCCTGGCGCAGCGCGACCCCGACCGCCCCATCGACCCCCGCACCGTGGACACGCACCGCTCCGCCATCTTTTTAAAGCTGGACATCCGCTCGTCGCACGAGCTGGGCAAGCTGGTGGAAGAACTGGGACTTGCCGAAGACCCTCCGTCCAGGTTTTCGTAAGCCTTCTTACGAATTTTTAGCACAATGCACCCATGAACCGCAGAAACATCCTCCTCGCCAGTGCCGTTGCCGCCGCAACGGTTTTTTCTTCTTCCATCGCTTCGGCGCAGGACACGGGCCAACCCATCCGCCTGATCGTGCCGTATGCCCCCGGCGGCCCCATCGACGTGACGGCGCGTGCACTGGCTGAGCGCGTGCGCGATTCGCTGGGCACGGTGATCATCGACAACAAGGGCGGCGCGGGCGGCAACATCGGCGCCGACGCCATTGCCAAGGCTGCACCCGACGGCCTGACCATTGGCATCGCCGCCACCGCCACCCATGCGGTCAACCCCTGGCTGTATGCGCGCATGCCGTATGACGCAGGCAAGGACTTTGCAGCCATCACGCAGATGGTGCGCGTGCCCAACGTGCTGGTCATGAACGCCGCCAAGGCCGAGCAGCTCAAGATCAACTCGGTGGCCGACCTGATCGCCTACGCCAAGGCCAACCCCGCCAAGCTCAACTATGGCAGCGGCGGCAACGGCAGCGCAGGCCACCTGGCGGGCGAAATGTTCAAGCAGCGTGCGGGCATCTTCGCGCTGCACATCCCCTACCGGGGTGCCAACCCGGCCCAGCTCGCGCTGCTGGCGGGCGAGGTGGACTTCAACATCGACAACCTCGCCGCCGCCGCGCCCAACATCCGCGCGGGCAAGCTCAAGGCGCTGGCCGTGACCTCGCTGGATGCCTCGGCGTCGCTGCCGGGCGTGCCCCCGCTGTCGGCTACGTTCAAGGGCTTCTCCATCGACACCTGGTGGGGCCTGGTCGCCCCTGCGGCCACCCCCAAGCCCATCATCGACAAGCTGAACAAGGCGTTTGTCGCAGCGCTGAACGCACCCGAGACCAAGACCCGCTTCGGCGCCCTGCTGGCCGAACCCGTGGCCACCACGCCGCAGCAGTTCGACAGCTTCATGGCCAGCGAGCGTGCCAAGTACCAGCAGGTGGTGAAGGCGTCCGGCGCGAAGGTGGATTGACCCCCTGAGCCACAACCCACTCGGCGCCGCTGCCAGAGGCGGCAGCTCTTCGACGCCGTCCAAGCCTGCGCAGGCAGGCTGGGAGTTGCGGCCTCTCAGCCCCAGGGGGGACGCCACCCGTGGCCCGGCAGAGCCGGTTCCACGGTGGCGCTGGCATGGGGCCGCACCCGCGTCATAGGGTGCGGGGGAGTCAAGTGCACGGTTTTTTTAGGCTTTTTGGCCTCTTGCGCCCGCCCATCAAGCGCCAGCAGCTCCTAAATCAGGAGCAATCACCACCCACAGCACCCTCTGCCCAGTCCGCACCGGCCAGCCGGTAGATGCTCTGCGCGGCAACGGCCTGCAAGGCGGCAGCGCTCACCCGTTCGGGCACCAGGTCGGCCAGGGGGCGCAGCACAAAGGCGCGTTCGTCCATGCGGGGGTGGGGCACGGTGAGGGTGGGGGTGTCGATCACCCGGTCGCCAAACCACAGGATGTCCAGGTCCAGCGTGCGCGGCGCATTGCGGTAGGGGCGCTCGCGCCCGGCGGATTGTTCGATGGCCTGCAGCGCCTGCAGCAGGGCCTCTGGCGCGAGGGTGGTGGCCACTTCGGCCACGGCGTTCAGATAGTCTGGGCCGCCAGCATCCACCGGGGCGCTGCCGTACAGCGGCGACACCCGCAGCACGCGGGTGCCAGGGGATTGGCCCAGGGCGCCCAGGGCCTTGCGCAGGGCGGCTTCACGCTCGCCCAGGTTGGCGCCCAGGCCCACATAGACCAGGGAGGGCGGTACGCCCATGTCCTGCGAACTCACTCGCCTGCTGTGGCAGGCGCTGCGCCTTCGCCACCACCGCCCGCCCCGCCACCGGGCTTGCGGCGACGGCGGCGGCGCTTTTTGGGGGCGCTGCCTTCGGTGGCGAACTCCATGCCCTCTTCCGGGTAATCCGCGCCCTCCGCCGGAGCCGCAGCGCGCGGGGCTGCCGCCGGTGCATTGCGCGGCACGCGCTTGACCACTGGCTGCTGCGCCTTCTGGCGCGCCTTCTGCTCTTCGCGTGCCTGGTCCATCAGGTCGTCACGGCGCTCGTCGTCGGCCGCCTGGAAGTCCTGCCACCACTCGGCCAGCGCTTCCTCGACCTCGCCCACATCGGCGCGCAGGCGCATGAAGTCGAACCCGGCCCGGAAACGCGGCTGCATGACCATGCCGAACGGCGTGTTGCCCACGCGCTTTTCAAAGCGCGGCTGCATGACCCAGATCTCGCGCATGTCGGCGGCCAGCTTGCCCCGGCCCGATACGTCGCCAATGCGCTTGTCGAACACTTCGTCGATGGCCTCCTGCAGCGCGGGCAGCGGGTGCTGGCGCTGGTTCAGGCGCTCTTGCCAGCCATTGCGCACGTCTTCCCACAGCACGCAGGCCAGCAGGAAGCTGGGGGCCACGGGCTTGCCTTCGTTCACGCGGCGGTCGGTGTCCACCAGGGCGGCTTTCACAAACGGGGTGTCGGCACGCTCCACGGCCACGTCGAGCAGCGGGTAGATGCCCTTGGCCATGCCCAGCTTCTTGAGCTGCTCGATGGTGGCAATCGCGTGGCCGGTTTGCAGCAGCTTGAGCATTTCGTCAAACATGCGGCTCTGGGGCACCTCGGCCAGCAGGGCCTGCGACTGCACCAGGGGTGCGGCCGACTTGGCGTCGATGGTGAAGCCCAGCGGGCTGAGCTTGGCCGCAAAACGCACGGCGCGGATGATGCGCACCGGGTCTTCGCGGTAGCGCGTGGCGGGGTCGCCAATCATGCGCAGCGTCTTCTTCTTCGCGTCCTGGATGCCCTTGTGGTAGTCCACCACGATCTGGCTGACCGGGTCGTAGTACATGGCGTTCACGGTGAAGTCGCGGCGCGTGGCGTCTTCGTCCTGCGGGCCCCAGACGTTGTCGCGCAGCACGCGGCCGCTGGCGTCCACGGCGTGCTGCATGCCCGCCAGTTGTGCCTTGGAGGTCTTTTCGTTGCCGCTGACCTGGCCTGCGGCGCTGTTGTCAAGGTAGGCGCGGAAGGTGGAGACCTCGATCACCTCATGTTCGCGGCCCCGGCCGTGCACCACGTGCACGATGCGAAAGCGCTTGCCGATGATGAAGGCGCGGCGGAACAGGCCCTTGACCTGCTCGGGCGTGGCGTTGGTGGCCACGTCAAAGTCCTTGGGGCGCAGGCCCAGCAGCAGGTCGCGCACCGCGCCACCCACGATGTAAGCCTCAAAACCTGCCTGCTTGAGGGTGGCCACCACCTCGGCGGCGCGGCGGTCCACCAGCTCGGGGTTGATGCCGTGCACCGAGGCGGGCACCTCTTCGCGCTTGCCGAAATGGGGCTTGCCGCCCGAGGTGCCGGGCGTCGATTTGCCCAGCAGTTTGTCGATGAACTTCTTGATCATGGGTAGAGAAATATCAGGGGGCTGCGAGCGCAGGGGTCAAGCGGCCGTCTGGCTGGCAGGCTCGGCAAACAGGTCCAGTATGCGCCAGCCGCGCTGCTGGGCCAGGGCGCGCAGGCGCGGGTCGGGGTTGGTGGCCACCGGGCGGTTCACCTTTTCGAGCAGGGGCACGTCGTTCATGGAGTCGCTGTAGAACGTGCTGTCCACATCGGCCCAGGTGAGCTGGCGCGCGGCCAGCCATTGCTCCATGCGCGTGACCTTGCCCTCGCGCATGGTGGGCACGCCGTCGATCTCGCCGGTGTACCAGCCACTCGCGTCACGCACCAGCTGCACGGCCAGCAGCTGCGGCACGCCCAGCGCCTGGGCGATGGGGCCGGTCACGAACTCGTTGGTGGCAGTGACGATCAGCACCTCGTCGCCCGCCGCCTGGTGCTGGCGGATGAGGTCGAGTGCCTGGGGCTGTATGGCGGGGGTGATGACCTCGCGCATGAACTGCTGGTGCGCAGCCGCTGCCGCCTCGGGCCCGCGCAGGCGCACGGCCTCGGTGGCAAAACGCACGTAGTCGTGCACGTTGAGCGTGCCGGCCTGGTAGTGGGCGTAGAACTCGTCGTTGCGGCGCGCGAATTCCACGGGGTCGTTCCAGCCGATGCGGATGGTGAACTCGCCCCACTCGTAGTCGGAGTCGAGTGGCAGCAGCGTGTGGTCCAGGTCGAACAGCGCAAGCCGCAGGCGGCGTGGTTCAGAGGTCATTGAGATTTACAAAGAGACAAAAGAAAAACACCGCTTCACTCCGACTCCAGCATGGTTTTCAGCAGCGGGATCGTGATGGCGCGCTGGGTGCGCAAGGCAAACGCATCGAGCTGGTCCAGCAGCTGCATCAGGCTGCCCAGGTCGCGCGAGAAGCGGTTGAGCATGTAGTCCATCACCTCGTCGCCCAGGAACACGCCGCGCGCGTCGGCCTCCTGGCGCAGCACCGAGCGGCGCTCGGCCTCGCCCAGCAGCTGCAGCTGGAACACATGGCCCCAGCCCAGGCGGCTGCGCAGGTCGTCGCGCAGCGGCAGGTCGGCGGGGGGCAGGTCGCCCGCAGCCAGCACCCAGCGCTGGCTGCCGCTGGCGGGGCTGATGGCGTTGACGAACCAGTTGAAGGCCGTGGCCTGCTGGGCGGTGTCGTACAGATGCACATCGTCCATGACGATGGCGGCCCAGTCTTCGTTGAAATCCGGCGGTTCGGCCACCGAGGGGTCCAGCCAGCCCACGCTGGCGCCCTGCTCGCGCAGGGCCTGGCGCACGGCCTTGAGCAAGTGGGTTTTGCCGCTGCCGGGCTCGCCCCACAGGTAGGTGGGCACGGGCGAGCGGGTGGCCTGGCTGCTGCCGTCGCCAGCGGCCAAACGCAGGTGCTGCAACGCTGCCTCGTTGGGGCCTGCAAAAAAACGGGCCAGGGTAGGCCCCGTGGCCAGGCCGATGTCCAGCGCCAGTTGCTTCATCATCATGCACGGCCCCCCGGCGGCAAGGGCAGGCCCGTGGCGGTCGGTGCGGGAGCGGCAGGCGAGGAGAGTTTCAGCAGCAGCATCACAGGAGAATGGGAAGAAGGCGCCCGGCCATGGGTGGCTGCGGCGGGGTGCAGCGGCAAAGTGGCTCACGGCGCGGGGCGCGACCGGCTCCCTGGGCAGGGGGCTGGGCGACAATGGACCCGATTTTAGTCTGGCGCAGCCCCCCTGCCGCCGCCGCCGCACCCCGCTGTCAAGAACCCGCACCATGACACCTCCCGCCGCCCCCTCCAAACGCCTGCCCGCTGGCATCTGGGCCCTGGGGTTTGTCAGCCTGCTCATGGACATTTCCTCCGAGATGATCCACAGCCTGCTCCCTGTCTTCATGGTCACGGCCCTGGGCGTGAGCATGCTCACGGTGGGCCTGATCGAAGGCGCGGCCGAGGGCACGGCCATGGTTCTCAAGGTGTTTTCGGGGGCGCTGAGCGACTGGTGGGGCAAGCGCAAGCCGCTGGCCGTTCTGGGCTATGGGCTGGGCGCCCTGTCCAAGCCGCTGTTTGCCCTGGCGTCCACGGCGGGCTGGGTGATCACGGCCCGGTTGCTCGACCGGGTGGGCAAGGGCATCCGGGCGGCGCCACGCGATGCGTTGGTGGCCGACCTGGCACCGCCCGACCAGCGGGGGGCTGCGTTCGGCCTGCGGCAATCGCTGGACACCGTGGGCGCCTTCCTGGGCCCCCTGCTGGCCATGGGGCTGATGTTGCTGTGGGCCAACGATTTCCGCGCGGTGTTCTGGGTGGCCGTGATCCCGGCCGCGCTGTGCATCGTGGTGCTGGTGTGCGGCGTGAAAGAGCCCGAGCGCCCCAGCGGCCAGCCGCGCACCAACCCCATCCGCAGCGAAAACCTGCGCCGCCTGGGGAAAAACTACTGGTGGGTGGTGACCCTGGGCGCAGTCTTCACGCTGGCGCGGTTCAGTGAGGCGTTTCTGGTGCTGCGCCTGCAGCAAGGGGGGCTGCCACTGGCCCTCACGCCACTGGCCCTGGTGCTCATGAGCCTGGTGTTCTCCCTGGGCGCCTACCCCCTGGGCAAGCTCTCCGACCGGATGAACCACACCACCCTGCTGGCCTGGGGCCTGGTGGTGCTGATCGCGGCCGACGCGCTGCTGGCCTGGCGCGGCCACGGCATCGCGGCCTGGCTGGGCATTGCGCTGTGGGGCCTGCACATGGCCATGACCCAGGGGCTGCTGGCCACCATGGTGGCGGTCAGCGCGCCCGCCGACCTGCGCGGCACGGCCTTTGGCATGTTCAACCTGGCCAGCGGCGTGGCGCTGCTGGTCGCGAGCGCCCTGGCTGGCCTGCTGTGGGACCAGTGGGGCGCCAGCGCCACCTTCCTGGCCGGAGGCGTGTTCAGCACCCTGGCGCTGCTGGGTGTGCTGTGGCACGCGCGCACCGAAGCCACCCCGCCAAAGCCCCCGCTCACACAGGGCTGAGCGGGGCGGTCGGCCCAGCCCCCTTAAAATCCTCGGATTCCAGCCCGCTCGGCGGGCCTACCAGCACCAAAGCACCTCCCATGAGTTCCTCTGCCTCCTCCACCCCCATCTCCTACAAAGACGCCGGCGTTGACATCGACGCGGGCGACGCGCTGGTCGAGCGCATCAAGCCGCTGGCCAAGAAGACCATGCGCGAAGGCGTGCTGGCAGGCATCGGCGGCTTTGGCGCGCTGTTCGAGGTGCCCAAGCGCTACAAGGAGCCGGTGCTGGTCTCGGGCACCGACGGCGTGGGCACCAAGCTCAAGCTGGCGTTTGAATGGAACATGCACGACACCGTGGGCATCGACCTGGTGGCCATGAGCGTCAACGACGTGCTGGTGCAGGGCGCCGAGCCCCTGTTCTTCCTCGACTACTTCGCCTGCGGCAAGCTCGACGTGGACACCGCCGCTGCCGTGGTCGGCGGCATCGCCAAGGGCTGCGAACTCTCTGGTTGTGCACTCATCGGCGGCGAAACCGCTGAAATGCCCGGCATGTACCCCGCAGGCGAATACGACCTGGCCGGTTTTGCCGTGGGCGCGGTCGAAAAGTCCAAGATCCTGACCGGCCGGGATGTGAAGCCTGGCGACGTGGTACTGGGCCTGGCCTCGGCCGGTGTGCATTCCAACGGTTTCAGCCTGGTGCGCAAGTGCATCGACCGCGCAGGCGACAGCGCCCCCGCCACACTGGACGGCAAACCCTTCAAGCAGGCCATCATGGAACCCACCCGCCTGTACGTGAAGAACGTGCTGGCTGCGCTGGCCCAGCACCCCATCAAGGCGCTGGCCCACATCACCGGCGGCGGCCTGCTGGAAAACATTCCCCGCGTGCTGCCCGAAGGCACTGCCGCCCACCTGAAGAAGGGCAGCTGGCCTCAGACCGAGCTGTTCGCCTGGCTGCAGAAGACCGCCGGCATCGACGACATCGAGATGAACCGCACCTTCAACAACGGCATCGGCATGGTGGTGGTGGTGGATGCTGCCAACGCTGAGGCCACGGCTGCCACGCTGCGTGCGGCGGGTGAGCAGGTCTACACCATTGGTGCGATTGCCGCACGCGGCGATGGCGCCGCCGTGGTGGTCGCCTGAAGGCCCTCGCCCCAACCCGCCACAGCCAGCCGCGCGCTGGCTTGTGCGCGCCGCTTGCGCTTTGGATTGTGTTCGCCCCACCAGACCGTTCCTGAGGTGACTGCGCATGGCATCGCGTCCCACCCTCCCTGCCTTGCCGCCTGCGGCAACCCCCACACCGCCCGTTCCCGTGGACGGTGTGCCCCCTGCTACGGACTTTGACGCGGCCACGCCCGCACGCCCCGCCACCCGCGGCGTCGTGATTGCCAGTTACCTGCTGATGGCCGGTGTGCTGCTGCTGGTGATGTGGCGCGGCCTGCTGCCTGGCCTGCTGTGCGTGTGCCTGGGCTTTCTGCTCACCCGGGCGCTCACGCGGTGGTTTGGCGCCCTGGCCGCGCGCGCATTGCGCCAGCCATCGGCAACACCCCGCACCCTGCACCTGGCCCAAATCGCCGCTGCCGCGCTGGTGATGCTGCTGCCCCTGGTGCTGCTGGGCGTGGGGCTGACGCATTCGCGCGGCTACCTGGTGGCCGCGCCGCACCAGTACCAGGAACTGCTCAACTACATGGCCCGCACGGTGCTGGAGCTGCGGCTGAAACTGCCGCCCGACATGGCCAGCCACCTGCCCGATGGAGCCGTCGAGTTGCAGCGCGTGATTGCCAACTACCTGGGCGCCAAGGCGGGCGCGCTGGCCATGGCCGGGCGCGCCTGGCTGGCCGGGGTGCTGTTTGCCTATGTGGGGCTGCTGATCGGCTCCCTGGCCGCCGTGCGCCCCCTGGGCAGCGCCCTGGGCCCGCTGGCCGACCAGCTGCGGCTGCGCATCACCCTGTTCGGCGAGGCTTTCCGCCAGATCGTGGCAGCACAGTTCTGGATCGCGGCGTTCAACACCCTGCTCACGGCCCTGTTCCTGCTGTTTGTGCTGCCGCTGTGGGGCATGGAGCTGCCCTACACCCCCGTGCTCATCACCTTCACCTTTGTCGCCGGGCTGGTGCCCATCGTGGGCAACCTGGTGTGCAACGTGGTGCTCACCATCGTGGGGCTGTCGGTGTCGCCGCTGGCGGCTGCGGCCTGCCTGGGCTTTCTGATCCTGATCCACAAGGCCGAATACGTGATCAACGCCAAGGTGGTGGGCCGCCGCACGCAGATGGGTGTGTGGGAGTTGCTCTCCGTGATGTTCGTGGCCGAAGCCGTGTTCGGCCCCGCCGGGCTGGTGGCCGCGCCGCTGTTCTACGCTTACCTCAAGAAGGAACTGGTGGCGACACGGCTGGTGTAGCACCCCGCCACGCTCCGCAGGTCTGCACGGGCCGTGCCATCCCCTGCTGCCGCAGCCCCCCGGTTGCCGCCCATGCGGGTAATTGCCCTGCCACCGGCGAAAACGCAGCAGTACCCTGCCAGCAGGATGACCATGCCGCAGGGGAACCGCCGCTGCAGCACGCGCCCTCCATTCCGTATCAGGAGGCCCCATGACCACCGCACGCAAGCTGGCCCTGTTGGTGCTGAGCGCTGTTCTCGGCATCATCGTGTTGACCACCTGGTTCCTGGTGTCCGAACGCCAGCTGATCCTGGAAGAGCGCCAGACCGGTGTACGCCAGGTGGTGGAGTCGGCGCATGGCATTGCCGCCCATTTCCATGACCTCAGCACCAAGGGCGGCATGCCCGAGGACGAGGCACGCAAGCGCGCGGCGGCGGCCATCCAGGCTGTGCGCTACAGCGGCAACGAATATGTGTGGATCAACGACATGCATCCACGCATGGTGATGCACCCCATCCGCCCCGAACTCAATGGGCAGGACCTCACCGCCAACAAGGACCCGAACGGCAAGCAGCTGTTTGTGGAGTTTGTGCGCACCGTGCAGGCCAGCGGCGCGGGGTATGTGCCCTACCTCTGGCCCAAGGCGGGCAGCGACACGCCGGTCGAAAAAACCTCCTACGTGAAGGGTTTCGCGCCCTGGGGCTGGGTCATTGGCTCGGGGGTGTACATCGACACCGTGGACACCGCCATCTGGCAGCGCGCCACCCGCTTTGGCCTGCTGGCGCTGCTGCTGGGCGCGGCCCTGCTGGTCATCGGCACCCTGATCGCACGCAACCTGATCCGGCAGCTGGGTGGCGAGCCCGACTACGCGCGCAGCATTGCCCGCAGCATCTCCGAAGGCAACCTGTCGGTGGCCGTGGCCACACGCGCGGGCGACCACTCCAGCCTGATGCGGGACATGCAGGCCATGCAGGACAACCTGCACCGCATCGTGCAGAAGGTGCGCAACGGCACCGAACACATCGCCAGCGCTTCGCAGCAGATTGCAGCGGGCAACCACGACCTGTCGGCACGCACCGAATCCCAGGCGAGCGCGCTGGAGCAGACCGCTGCCTCGATGGAGGAGATGACCTCCAACGTGAAGCAGAACGCCGACAACGCCCGCCAGGCCAGTGCCCTGGCGCAGTCGGCCTCCGAGGTGGCGCGCAAGGGCGGCGCGGTGGTCGAGCAGGTGGTGCAGACCATGGGCTCCATCGATGCGTCCTCGCGCAAGGTGTCCGACATCACCGGGGTGATCGAAGGCATTGCGTTCCAGACCAACATCCTCGCGCTGAACGCGGCTGTGGAGGCCGCGCGCGCAGGCGAACAGGGCCGGGGCTTTGCCGTGGTGGCCAGCGAGGTGCGCAGCCTGGCCCAGCGCTCATCCGCCGCCGCCAAGGAGATCAAGGCGCTGATCGGCAACTCCGCCGAGCAGGTGAAGGCGGGCGCCGAACTGGCCCAGCAGGCGGGCAGCACCATGCAGGAGGTGGTGACCAGCGTGCAGCGCGTGTCGGCCGTGATCGAGGAGATCAGCCAGGCCAGCCGCGAGCAGACCGACGGCATCGAGCAGATCAACGAAGCCGTTGCCCAGATGGACCAGGGCACCCAGCAAAACGCTGCCCTGGTGGAGCAGGCCACCGCCGCAGCCGCCGCGCTGCAGCAGCAGGCGCACGAGCTGAACCAGGTGGTGGCGGCCTTCCGGCTGCACGAAGGTGGACACGGGGCCGGGCCAGACGGCGCCCCGGCGGTCCTGCCTGCGGCTGCGGCGCCGCGCCAGCTGCGCTGACGGGACTGCAAGAGGAAGGGCGAAAGGACGGGGTGCCTGCGCAGACCGCAACCAGAACAGGACCAGAAAAAATGGCCTAAATTGATCGAAGTCTGTCCCACAAGCATCGGACAACAAGGGCCTTCGGCGCGAGGATAGGGGCTTCCAAACACCCCTCTCCAGAGATTTCCGCATGAAAACCTGTCTGATTGTGATTGATGTCCAGGAATCCTTCCGCCACCGCCCGTTCTTCACGGAGAAGGACCTGCCCGCCTACCTGCAGGCCCAGAACGCCCTGATCGCGGGCAGTGTCGCCCAGGGCATCCCGGTGGTGCGGGTATTCCACAGCGAGGGCCCCGAGGTGGCCGAGAACCCGTTCTCGCAGGCAGCCGGCCAGGTGCGCGCCCTGGAGGGCCTGGCCAGCTTCGACGCGGCCGCCACCTTCACCAAGTCGCGCCACAGCGCGCTGGTGGGCACGGGCCTGGACGTGTGGCTCACACGCCATGGCATCCAGCGCCTCATCATCAGCGGCATCCGCACCGAACAGTGCTGCGAGACCACCACACGCCACGCGTCCGACCTGGGCTGGGCCGTGGACTACGTGACCGATGCCACCCTGACCTGGGACATGGTGCAGCCGGATGGCCAGGTGCTGGCGGCGGCCGACATCAAGACCCGCACCGCCACCGTGCTGCAGGGCCGCTTTGCCACGCTGTGCACCGTGCAGCAGGCGCTGGACCGGGCGGCCGCATGAGCGCCGCGCCGGGCCGCCCCAAGCAAGCTCGCACCGCAGGCGAAGCCGGAGGTACACCAGTGAGCAAGC
This sequence comes from Acidovorax kalamii, assembly GCF_002245625.1. Taxonomy (GTDB): domain Bacteria; phylum Pseudomonadota; class Gammaproteobacteria; order Burkholderiales; family Burkholderiaceae_C; genus Acidovorax; species Acidovorax kalamii. Next base: position 41,571 of record NZ_NOIG01000005.1, on the reverse strand, counting down.
AGCCCTTGCAGGTCGCCATCCTGGTGTTCGACGACGTGGAGGCCCTGGACCTGGGCGGGCCCTACGAGGTCTTCACCACCGCCAGCCGCATGCACCAGCGCCAGCACCCCGGCGCCCCCGCGCCGTTTGCCGTGCAGTGCGTGGCCCGCAGCCTGGCCCCGGTGCGCGCCCGGGCGGGCCTGCGCGTGCTGCCCGATGCAGACTTTGTGAGCGCCACCGCGCCCGATGTGCTCATCGTGCCCGGCGGTGTGGTCGATGCCGCTGCTGCCTGCCCCGCCACCCGCGCCTGGGTGGCCCAGGCAGCGGGCCGCGCGCAGATCACGGCCTCGGTCTGCACGGGCGCCTTCATCCTTGCTGCGGCCGGCGTGCTCACCGAAGGTCCGGCCACCACACACTGGGAGGACATTGCCGACCTGCGCGCGCAGTTTCCGGCGCTGGAGGTACAGGAGAATGTGCGCTGGGTGGACCGGGGTGCCCTGGTCACATCGGCGGGCATCAGCGCGGGCATCGACATGAGCCTGCACCTGGTCACCCGGCTGGCAGGCGCAGCACTCTCGCAGCGCACCGCCCGCCAGATGGACACCCCGTGGAACACGGCGCCATGAAACGCCTTTGAACAGGCTCTGAGACCGCCCCGTTTGCAAGAACCTTCGATGCAGGACACACCACCTTCTTCCCCCATCCACGTGTACTTCGCCCTGCTGCCGGGCAGCCTGGTGCTGGACTGGGCCGGCCCGGCCGAGGCGCTGCGCATCGCCAACCAGGCGCTGGTGGGCCGGGGCCAGCCCGAGCGGTTTGTGCAGCATTTCGTGAGCCCTACGCCGCAGTCCGTGACCTCGGTGGGCGCGGTGCTGACGGGGCTGGAGCCCCTGCCCGCCACCCTGCCCACGCCCGCCTGGGTGGTGCTGGTGGGGCTGGCGGGCAAACACATCGACGTAGCGGGCGACGAGGCGCGTGCGCTGCTGCACTGGCTGCGCGGGCTGCGGCCGGTGGCGGGGCAGCTGGAGCTGGTCACCGTGTGCGCCGGTTCGGTGCTGGCCGCCCACGCCGGCCTGCTCACGGGCCGCCGCGCCACCACGCACCACCTGCACCTGGATGAGCTGGCCGCCGTGGACCCACGCTGCGATGTGGTCGCCAACCGCGTGTTTGTGGCCGACGGCGCCGTCTACAGCAGCGCGGGCGTGACCACGGGCATCGACCTGCTGCTGCACCGCATCTCGGACACCTGCGGCCCTGCACTGGCGGCCCAGGTGGCACAGGCCATGGTGGTGGCCCTGCGCCGGGGGCCGAACGACCCGGAGTTTTCGCCCTTCCTGCACCACCGCAATCACCTGCACCCCGCCCTGCACCGCGTGCAGGACGCGGTGGGCCAGCAGCCCCAGGCCGACTGGAGCGTGCCCCAGATGGCCGAGGTGGCGCACACCTCGCCACGCCACCTCACCCGGCTGTTTCTGGAGCATGCGGGCATTGCCCCGCTGCAGTACCTGCGCCGCATCCGCCTGGCCACGGCCGAGGCCGCGCTGCGCTCGGGCCAGAACGTGACACAGGCGGCGCTGATGGCGGGCTTCAGCTCCGACACCCAGTTGCGCCGCGCCTGGCACCAGTTCGGGCGCGGGGGCACGCCGTCCCAGGGGGCGAGCCCGGGCCACACCCATTGAGCCGATCCCCGGGCTGTGGGGACGGCCTTCGCGGCCCATAATGGGCGCCCATCGCGACTGCCCCCACACCGCCATGAAAGAGCCACCGCGCCCCGCCCACGAGGACGACCGCCTGCAGGCCCTGCGCCAGTTGCTGATCCTCGACACCCCTCCTGAAGAGCGTTTCGACCGGCTCACGGCCTTTGCCGCGCAAGAGTTCGACATGCCCATCGTGCTGCTGTCGCTCATTGACGAGCAGCGGCAATGGTTCAAGTCGCGCCATGGGCTGGACGTGTGCGAGACGGCGCGCGGCATCTCGTTCTGTGGCCATGCCATCCTGCACGACGACACCATGGTGGTGCCCGATGCGGCGCAGGACGAGCGGTTTGCTGACAACCCGCTGGTGACCGGCGACCCGCACATCCTGTTCTATGCCGGAGCGCCGCTCAAGATGCCGGGCGGCCAGAACATCGGCACGCTGTGCCTTATTGACCGCACGCCGCGCCAGCTCGACGCCATTGACCTGGCCATCCTGGCGTCGCTGCGCGACCTGGCGGTGGAAGAACTGGTGCGCCGTGCCAGCGAGGAGCCCGCCGCATGAGCCCCGCCTCCACCCCACCGCCCATTCTGCTGGTGGAGCCCAGCTCGCTCACGGCCAGCATCATCGTGTCCACCGCGCGGCAGCTGAACCTGCCTGCAGTACGCCAGGTCAGCAGCGTGCGCACCGCGCAGCAACACCTGGCAGCCCAGGCGTTTCTGGGGGTGATCGTCTCGCTGGAAGAAGCACAGGCTGCCGTGGCGCTGCTGGAGCAGGTGCGCGACGCCCGCTTTGCCGTTGATGCGCAGGTGCCCGTGGCCGTGACCACGGCCCAGGTCGATGCCTCCACGGCCGTGAAGATGAAGGCGCTGCAGGTGCGGCGTGTGCTGCTCAAGCCCTTCAAGGTGCGGGACGTGATCTCGACGATCCAGATGCTGCAGGACCCCATGCAGGCCTCCAGACTTCAGGCTTTTTAGGCCACCTGCGCCCTCCAGTATTGCCTTTACAGCTATCTAATTAATAGCAATTCTTCAGTACACCTCGGGCACATACATCGACGCTGGCACGGGCTGGCGCAGGTACTCGGGGTTGCGCACACGGTCGGGCAGCACCACGGCGGGGTGTGGCACCTCCTGGTAGGGCATTTGGGCCAGCAGGTGGGCAATGCAGTTCAGGCGCGCCTTTTTCTTGTCCACCGCCTGCACCACCCACCAGGGCGCCTCGGGGATGTGAGTGCGCTCCAGCATGGTCTCCTTGGCCTTTGTGTAGGCCTCCCAGCGCACGCGGCTTTCCAGGTCCATGGGGCTGAGTTTCCACTGCTTGAGGGGGTCGTGGATGCGGCCGAGGAAGCGCAGATGCTGCTCTTCGTCAGTGATGGAGAACCAGTATTTGACGAGCCGGATGCCCGAGCGCACCAGCATCTTTTCAAACTCGGGCACGGTGCGGAAGAACTCCTCGTACTCGTCGTCGCTGCAAAAACCCATCACCCGTTCGACGCCCGCGCGGTTGTACCAGCTACGGTCAAACAGCACGATCTCGCCCGCCGCAGGCAGGTGCGCCACATAGCGCTGGAAGTACCACTGCGTGCGCTCGCGGTCGTTGGGTGCGGGCAAGGCCGCCACGCGGGCCACACGCGGGTTCAGACGCTGGGTGATGCGCTTGATCACGCCGCCCTTGCCCGCCGCATCGCGCCCCTCGAACAGGATCACCACCTTCTCGCGGCTGTGCTGCACCCAGTCCTGCAGCTTGACCAGCTCGCCCTGCAGGCGAAACAGCTCCTTGAAATACTGCTGGCGTGCGAGCTTGTCGGCGGCGGTGGGGGCGCCAATGTCGTCCACCTCGCGGTCTTCGATCTCCAGCTCCAGCTCCTCGTCGTAGCTGTCGATCAGGTCATTGGCGATGCGCTGCATCAGCTCCTGGGAGTCAAGGGCGTTGTTGTAGAACATGGGGAGCCATCCGGCAGGGCAAAAGATGCGCCATGGTGGCGCGCTGCGGTGACAGTGCCGTGAAAATTTCGTGACAGCGGCGCGATCTGTCACAGCGTTGTCATGCCCACAAGCCACGATGCAGGCCCGTGCCGCCTGTTGACCTCCCTCCCCCTCCCACCACCGCCTTGCCCCCAAGCGCCAGCCTGAACTACGGGGGCGACTCCGCCGGGCTGATCTGCGGCTACCTGCTGGGCGCCGACGCCGCGCCGCGAGAAATCTACTCGGCCCAGGCGGCGCAGTGGCTGGCGGGCCTTCAGGCCGGGGGCGCAGCGCTGCAGGGGCAGTTCCTGTGGCTGCACTTCAACCTGAGCCACGCCCAGGCCATGCGCTGGATGGAGCGGCACGCCGACCTGCCCGAGGCGTTTTTTGATGCGCTCAAGGACCGCTCCGTCTCCACCCGCATCGAGCGCGACGACGACACGCTGATTGCCGTGCTCAACGACGCGCACTTTGACTTTGCGTTCGAACCCTCGGACATCGCCACTCTGTGGACCAGCGTGGCACCGCACCTGATGGTGACGGGACGCACCCGCCCGCTGCGCTCGGTGGACGCATTGCGCACGGCGGTGCGCAGCGGCAACGCGCCCTGCTCCAGCGTGGCCCTGCTGGCCGAACTGATGCGCACGCAGGCCTCGGGCCTGGTGGACATCGTGCGCGGCGTGACCCAGCGCATCGACGACGTGGAAGACGCGCTGCTGGCGGGCCGCCTGGACCACAAACGCGCGCGGCTGGGCGTACTGCGGCGCCTGCTGGTGCGGCTGCAGCGGCTGCTGGCGCCCGAGCCCGCAGCGCTGTTCCGCCTGCTGCAGCACCCGCCCGCGTGGATGGGCGCCGACGACGCGCAGGAGCTGCGCGACTCCACCGAAGAGTTCTCGGTGGTGCTGCGCGACATGCAGGGACTGCAAGAGCGCATCAAGCTGCTGCAGGAAGAGATCGCCGCCAGCGTGCAAGAGGCCAACAGCCGCAGCCTGTTCGTACTGACGGTGGTCACCGTGCTGGCCCTGCCCATCAACATCCTGGCGGGTCTGTTTGGCATGAACGTGGGGGGCGTGCCGCTGTCGGACGACCCCCAGGGCTTCTGGATCATCGTGGCTGTGGTGGTGGCGTTCACGGCGGTGGCGGGCTGGCTGGCGCTGCGGGACACGCGGGAGCGCTAGCCCTGGCGGGGGCCCTACAATCGCGCCCCTTCCCCGCTCCCGATTGCCTCCCCTGCCATGAACATCGTCGTCAACGAAGAACTCAAAGCCTACATCGAACCCCTGACCCCCGACGAACACGATGCGCTGGAGCGCAGCATCCTGACCGAGGGCTGCCGCGACGCGCTGGTGCTGTGGGGCGATGTACTGGTGGACGGCCACAACCGCTACGGCATCTGCCAGAAACATGGTCTGCCGTTCCAGACCGTGCAGAACCCGCGCTTCAAGTCGATGGAAGACGTGCACCTGTGGATGATCGACCAGCACCTGGGTCGCCGCAGCGTGTCGGACTTCCAGCGCGGCGTGCTGGCACTGCGCAAGCGCGAGATCATTGCGGACCGCAAGGCGCGGGCCAGCACCGCCGCCGAGCCCGCAGAAGCAACGGCCGCCGCCATGACCGACTTGCCAGCGGCCGCCCCCGAGGCCGTTGCCGCCCTGCCCGCACCCGATCCGTTGAGCAGCCGCGAGGCCATTGCCAAGGCAGCGCGCCTGAGCAGCAGCCAGGTGGTGATGATCGAGAAGATCCAGAAGCAGGCCGCGCCCGAGCTGGTGGCCGCCGTGAAGTCCGGCACTATCTCCATCAACGCCGCTGCGGCTGTTGCCACCCTGCCCGCCGAGGAGCAGGTGGCAGCCGTCGTGGCGGGCAAGGACGAACTCAAACAGGCCGCCAAGCGCGTGCGCGAACTGAACAAGCGCAAGCCGCGCGACGAAGCGCCGTCGGAAGAAAAACCGGCAGTGGAAGCCGCAGCAGGTGCCGAGGGTGCGGAGGGCGGCGCCGACGAGCTGCGCACCCTGCGCAGCCGCGTAGCCGAACTCACCGCAGAGAATGCCGAGCTGCGCAGGCAGGTGGCGCAATTGCAGGCGGCGCTGCCGGAGGGCAGCGCGCCGTTCTGAAGATTCTGAAGATCAACCGCTGGCGTTGCGCAGCGCGCTCAGCCGGTCGGCGATCAGGTCGATGTCGAGCCCATCTTCCGCGTGGGTCAGGTAGGCCTCCAGGTCGGTCACCGCGTCGGCCGTGTTGCCCCTCTCGGCATGGGCCAGCCCCCGGTCGCGCCGCTCGCCCCAGGCCTCGGGCAGCAGCACGATGAGCCGGTCCAGCACGGCAATCAGGCGCTGCCAGTCCTGCTGGGTGCGGTGCACTTCCTTCAGGTTGCGCAGCATGCGCGCAATGATGTCGCGCGGCGTGGCGGCCTGCAGGTACAGGCCCAGCGGCACGTCGTAGTCGTCCACCAGGCCATTGCGGCGCTTGTAGGGCTCCAGCCGCTCGGCCAGTTCCTCGCGGCTCAATGACTGGCCCGAGATCGGGTCCATCACCACCTGCCCCTTGGGCAGCAGCACCTTGACCATGAAGTGCCCGGGGAACGCGATGCCCCGCGCATGCAGGCCCAGGCCCTGGGCCAGCTCCATCCAGAGCACGGCCAGGCTGATGGGAATGCCCCGGCGCGTGCGCAGCACCGCGTTGAGGTAGCTGTTTTCGGGGTCGTAGTAGTTGTTGATGTTGCCGCCAAAGCCCAGGTCGGCAAAAAAGAACTGGTTGAGCGTGCGCAGGCGCTGCAGCGCAGGGGCATCGGCCGGCAGGCGGCGCTGGATGCGCGCAAGCAGCTGGTCCATGTCGCCCAGCAGTTGCTGCACGTCGAATTCGGGGTATTCGTCCTGGGCCAGGCTGGCGGCGGCCTCCAGCAGCGGAAAATGCTCATCGCTGTGCACCAGCGATGCAAAGTACTCCAGCGAGGTGGGCACGGAATAGCTCAGGGACATGGTGAATTTTTAAGCGTCACGCCGGTCAGCGTCAATCGACAGAAAACCCGTCTTGACAGGGCATTTGTGGCCTTCGGAGGGACATGCCATGGTGTTTCAGCGCCGCAGCATCTGGCGCAGCTTGAGGCCCGCCGCCCACAGCGCACCAAAGTACAGCACGGCAGCCGCCACCATCAGCGCGGCCAGCAGGCCGATGCGCTGCCAGGATTTGCCGCGCATCTCCACCCAGTCGAAATACTGCGCGCCCCACACCAGCAGCACGGCCAGCAGGGCGCTCGCGGCAATCACCTGCAGGGCAAACCTGCCCCAGCCCGGCAGGGGCTTGTAGCTGCCGCGCCGCAGCAGCCCCACCAGCAGCCAGGTGGCGTTGATGAGCGCTCCGATGCCGATGGTCAGCGTCAAGGCCGCATGCTGCAGGTAGGGCACGAGCACAAGGTTCATCAGCTGCGTGAGCACCAGCACCGCCACGGCAATCAGCATGGGCGTGCGCATGTCGTGCTTGGCATAAAAACCCGGCGCCAGCACCTTGATGGCCACGATGCCCACCAAGCCCGCACCATAGCCCGTGAGCGCCAGCGTGGTCTTGCGCACGTCTTCGTCGCCGAACGCGCCGTAGTGGTACAGCACCGCCACCAGCGGCTCGGAGAACACCAGCAAGGCCACCATGCAGGGCACCGACAGCAGCACGACCAGGCGCAGCCCCCAGTCGAGCATGGCCGAGTAGCGTTCATCGTCCTGCTTGGCGCGGGCGCTGGCCAGCTGCGGCATCAACACCACGCCCAGCGCCACGCCCAGCAAGGCGGTGGGCAGCTCCATCAGGCGGTCGGCATAGGTGATCCAGCTCACGCTGCCCGTGGCCAGGTGCGAGGCAATCTGCGTGTTGATGAGCAGCGAGATCTGCGCCACGCTCACGCCCAGCAACGCGGGCAGCATCAGGCGCGCCACCTTGCGGGTGGTGGGGTCGGCCCAGGCGGTGCGGATGGCCGCCCAGCGCACACCGATGCGCGGCAGCAGCCCCAGACGCAGCAGCGCGGGCACCTGGATGCCCAGTTGCAGCAGGCCGCCCAGCATCACCCCGGCCGCCTGGGCATAGATGGGCTCGATGCCATGGCGTGCAAACAAGGGCGCGCCCAGCGTGATGGACAGAATGAGCGCGATGTTGAGCAGCACCGGCGACGCGGCGGGCACCGCAAACTTCTTCCAGGTATTGAGAATGCCCCCGGCCAGCGCGACCAGCGACATGAAGCCGATGTAGGGGAACATCCAGCGCGTCATGGTGACGGCGGCATCAAACCCCTGGGGCTGCAGCCCGCTGGCCATGGCCCACACCATCCACGGCGCGCCCAGCACCCCGGCGATGCACAGCAGCACCAGCGTCCAGGCCAGCAGCGTGCCCACATGGTCAATCAGTGCCCGGGCACCGTCGTCGCCCTCCTGAGCGCGGGTGGCGGCCAGCACCGGCACAAAAGCCTGGCTGAAAGCCCCTTCGCCCAGCACGCGGCGGAACAGGTTGGGAATGCGGAACGCCACGTTGAAGGCGTCCGTCATGGCGCTGACCCCGAAGACGGAGGCCATGAGCAACTCGCGCACCAGCCCGGTGATGCGGGAGGCGAGGGTCAGCAGGGAGACGGTGGAGGCGGCTTTGAATAACGACACCGCAAGAAGTGTAGCCCTGGATGATCCCCCAGCCGGATGGCGCGCCCGGTGGCCCGGCCAAGCCCGGCCCCATGGCACCCTGGCGCCGCCGCCGCACCGGCTTCCGGCAAGGTAGTGGCAAAAATCCCTCTCTGGGCTATAATCGCGGGCTTTGCTGGCAACATCCACAGACCCAAGGAATATTCATCATGGCATCCGCTAAACCAAAAAAGAAGAACCCCCGCCTCGCTTCGGGCCGTAAGCGCGTCCGTCAGGACGTCAAGATCAACGCCGCGAACACCTCGCTGCGCTCCAAGTACCGTACCGCTGTCAAGAACGTCGAGAAGGCTGTTCTGGCTGGCGACAAGACCAAGGCGACCGAACTGTTCGCCAAGATGCAAGCCGTGGTGGACACCGTGGCCGACAAGGGCATCTTCCACAAGAACAAGGCTGCTCGCGACAAGAGCCGTCTGTCTGCCAAGGTGAAAGCCCTGGCACCCGCAGCCGCTTAAAAAACTCACCGCCTGCTCCGGCAGGCCAACAGCCCGGACGGCCCCGCCGTTCGCCGTTTGTAACGGGTGCGCTGCCAGCAAAAAGACGAACAAACCGCCTTCGGGCGGTTTTTTCGTTTCCGGGCCTCGCACAGCACGCTTTACCTTAAATTATTGAATCAGCATAATTATTGGAATCCCATAAAATCCAATAAACCATGACCTTCCGCCGCACCGCTCTTGCCGAGCAGATGGCCCATCAGCTGCTCAGGCCCTCGTTCCTGGACACCTCGCTGCGCTCCGGCCTGTTCCTGTCGGGCCAGCGGCGCGTGGGCAAGACCACCTTCCTGGCCACCGACCTCATCCCCGCCCTGGAGGCCCTGGGCGCCATCGTGGTCTATGTGGACCTGTGGAGCCAGCCGCAGGCCAACCCGGCCGATCTGGTGCACGAGGCCATCCGCAAGACGCTCAAGGAGCTGCAGCTGCCTGGCTCAGGCCTCCTCAAACGGCTCAAGGAAGTCACCAACCTCGAAGCGGGCGCAGCGGGTTTCAAGTTCGGCTTCAAGCTCGCCGATGTGGGCAAGGACGACGGCGTGAGCCTGGCCCAGGCGTTCCAGGAGCTGATCGACCAGGCCCAGACCGATGTGGTGCTCATCGTGGACGAGGTGCAGCATGCGCTGGGCAGCGCCGATGGCGACCACCTGCTGCATGCGCTGAAGGCGGCGCGCGACGCCATCAACACCCGCCCGGGCACGCCGGGGCACTTCCTCTTCATCGGCACCGGCTCGCACCGTGCGCGCGTGCAGGAACTCACGCTCAAGGGCAACCAGGCCTTCAACGGCGCGGTGACCAACGAATTTCCGGTGCTGGGGCGGGATTTCATCGACTACGTGCTGACGCAGGTCGGCCCCCAGCTGGGTGCCATGCTGCCTTCGGCGGAAGTCACCGAAGCCGCTTTTCGCAGCATGGGCAGCCGGCCTGAGGAGCTGATGAAGGCGCTCAACGTGTTGCGCAGCCTGCCGCCGGACGCCCTGCCCGACGAACACCTGCCCACCATCGCGCAGTCTTTGGGCGCTGCGGCGGCCGATGTGGAACTGCAAAAGGTGGAGGCCATGGGCCCGCTGGCCGAGGCCGTGTTCTCACGCATCTGCAGCATCGGCGGCGACGTGAAGGGCGTGTTCACCGGCGAGGCGCTCAAGGCCTATGCGGCGCAGATCGGCCGCGAGGTGACGGCCCAGGAGGTGCAGGGCATCATCGGCGCGATGACCTCGGCCAACCTGCTCATGCGCGTGAAACACGGGCACTACGGCGTGACGGACCCGTTTGTGGAAAAAGCCTGGATGAACCGGCTGCAGGCCGACCAGCTGCTGCGCGCGAGCCCCGCTGGCGATGCGCCCCGGCTGGGTGCAGGCAAAGGAAACTGAGCGCCTCAGCCCTTGGCGGCGGGCGGGTCGGGCAGCAGGCAGGCCTCGGCCACCTGCAGGTTGTTGTCGCGGGCGAAGTTGATCACGAAATCCCAGGCCATGGGTTCATGCCCCTGCAGGTCGCGATGCACCACCACACATTTCACGCCATTGAGCGTGGTGGGAATGCACCAGGGCGAGTAGCTCAGGTGGCTGCCGGGCCGGGCTCCACCGGGGCGGAAGCTGCTCATCACCCCGGCCAGCCGCTCGGCCCAGTCGCTGGGCCGAAAGGTTTTCCCGTCATGGGTGATGCCCTGGATGAAGACTTCTTTGGAGGAGGGGGAAACCATCGGGGATTGGAGTGGTAGTGAGCGCGCCAGACACAGGATCACTGCATGCTGCACCGCAACGCGTATTCTAACTCTTATATAAGAGCTGCCCCTCTAATCCATCGCCAGCACCGGGAATCTGGCGCAAATCCCTGGTAACAGCCTTCATTGCAGTAATGCGCAATCGTCAACAGACGATCACAGTGCGCGCCCTAGAATCGTGCTTCGTTTTTTGCCACCGTACCGTCTGGAGATTCCCGCATGACCGCTTTCATCGAAGCCGCTTCGCCCCACGTGATGAACACCTACGGCCGCGTGCCAATCGCGCTGGAGCGTGGCCAGGGCTGCCGTGTGTGGGATGTGAACGGCAAGGAATACCTGGACGGCCTGGGCGGCATCGCCGTGAACACGCTGGGCCACAACCACCCCAAGTTCGTGCCCGCGCTGCAGGACCAGATCGCCAAGCTGATCCACACCTCCAACTACTACCACGTGCCCGGCCAGGAGCAACTGGCCGCCAAGCTGGTGGAGCTGTCGGGCATGCAGAACGTGTTCTTCTGCAACTCGGGCCTGGAGGCCAACGAGGCGGCCCTGAAGATCGCCCGCAAGTTCGGCGTGGACAAAGGCATCGCCAAACCCGAGATCGTGGTCTATGAAAAGGCCTTCCACGGCCGCTCCATCGCCACCATGTCGGCCACCGGCAACCCCAAGATCCACAGCGGCTTTGGCCCGCTGGTCGAGGGCTTTGTGCGCGTCCCGATGAACGACATCGAAGCCATCAAGCAGGCGACCGAAGGCAACCCCAACGTGGTCGCCGTGTTCTTCGAAACCATCCAGGGCGAAGGCGGCATCAACGCCATGCGCATCGAATACCTGCAGCAGCTGCGCAAGCTGTGCGACGAGCGCGGCTGGCTCATGATGATCGATGAAGTGCAGTGCGGCATGGGCCGCACCGGCAAGTGGTTTGCCCACCAGTGGGCGGGTATCGTGCCCGACGTGATGCCCCTGGCCAAGGGCCTGGGCTCGGGCGTGCCGATTGGCGCGGTGGTGGCGGGCCCCAAGGCCGCCAGCGTGCTGCAGCCCGGCAACCATGGCACCACCTTTGGCGGCAACCCGCTGGCCATGCGCGCCGGGGTCGAAACCATCCGCATCATGGAAGAAGACGGTCTGCTGCACAATGCGGCCCAGGTGGGTGACCACCTGCGGGCCGCCCTGACGCGCGAGCTGGGCAACCTGCCGGGCGTGAAGGAGATCCGGGGCCAGGGCCTGATGCTGGGCATCGAACTGAACAAGCCCTGCGGCGCCCTGATTGGCCGCGCAGCCGAAGCGGGCCTCTTGCTGTCGGTCACGGCCGACAGCGTGATCCGCCTGGTGCCTCCGCTGATCCTGACCACGGCCGAGGCCGACGAAATCGTCGCCAAGCTGGCCCCGCTGGTCAAAGCCATCCTGGCTGAATGAAGCAAAGCAAGATTGTCATGACGACGCTGAAACATTACCTGCAGTTCACCGACCTCACCGCCGACGAATACACCTACCTGTTCGAGCGCGCCGCGCTCATCAAGAAGAAGTTCAAGGCCTACGAAAAGCACCACCCGCTGGTGGACCGCACGCTGGCCATGATCTTCGAGAAGGCCAGCACCCGCACGCGCGTGAGCTTTGAGGCAGGCATGTACCAGCTGGGCGGCAGCGTGGTGCACCTGACCACGGGTGACAGCCAGCTGGGCCGCGCCGAGCCGATTGAAGACAGCGCCAAGGTCATCAGCCGCATGACCGACCTGGTGATGATCCGCACCTACGAGCAAAGCAAGATCGAGCGTTTTGCTGCCAACTCGCGCGTGCCGGTGATCAACGGCCTGACCAACGAGTACCACCCCTGCCAGATCCTGGCGGACATCTTCACCTACACCGAGCACCGGGGCTCCATCGCTGGCAAGACGGTGGCCTGGGTGGGCGACGGCAACAACATGGCCAACACCTGGGTGCAGGCAGCATCGCTGCTGGGCTTCAAGGTGCATGTGAGCACACCCCGTGGCTATGAAATTGATGAAAAATTGGCCGCTGGCGCCCACGGGATCAGCGCCGACAGCTATCAATTCTTTAGCAACCCCATGGAAGCCTGCCGAGGCGCCGACCTGGTCACCACCGACGTGTGGACCAGCATGGGCTACGAAGCCGAGAACGAAGCGCGCAAGAAGGCTTTTGCCGACTGGTGCGTGGACACCGAAATGATGGCCGCAGCCCAGCCCGACGCCCTCTTCATGCACTGCCTGCCCGCGCACCGGGGCGAAGAGGTCGAGGCCGACGTGATCGACGGGCCGCAGTCCGTGGTGTGGGATGAGGCAGAGAACCGCATGCACGTACAAAAAGCACTGATGGAATATCTGCTTCTGGGCAAGCTGGCCTGACAGCCCCATGCCCTGGCGCCGCCAGCCCGCGCACAGCGCCGAACTGCGAGCCCACTGGAACGCACTGGGCCAGGCGCTGGGCCGGGACACCCCCGCCTGGCGCGCCGAGGGCCGGCGCCTGCTGCGCAGCTGGGCCCGCTGGCCCCGGGCCTACCACGACACCACGCACCTGCGGGCCTGCCTGCGGCACATGCAGGCGGTGCTGGATCAGCAACCCGGCGCACTCCACAACCCCCATGCCGTCGCCTTGGCCCTGTGGTACCACGACGCCATCTACTGGCCGTGGAGCGGGCACAACGAGGCGCGCAGCGCCGAGTGGGCGCGCCAGTTTCTCCTGAGCCAGGGGCTACCCACGGAATTGGCCGAGGCCGTGCACCAGCATGTGATGGACACCCGCCATACCCCGGGCCCGCTCACGGGCGATGCATTGTGGGTGGTGGACATCGACCTGGCCGTCCTCGGCCAAAGCGATGCGGTGTACCGCCAGTTCGAGCGCAATGTGCGGCGCGAATATTTCTTTGTGCGCTGGCCGCGCTATGTGGCGGGGCGCAGCGCCGTGCTTCAGGGCTTTCTGGACCGCCCGCAGATCTACGGCACGGGCTACTTTGCACAGCGCTACGAGGCGCAGGCACGCACCAATCTGCAGCAGGCGCTGCACGCGCTGGGCGAAGGCAGGCTGTACCAGTAGCAGGCCACAAAGGCGCGGGCTTTTATGAAGAAAAACAGGCCTTACCGCGCACCCACAAAGCGCGAATAGCTATTAAATATATAGCAAACTCTACACCACGGGCCTGCGCGGTGCTGGCATGGCCATCGGCTTTTCGGCACCTGCCCCGGGCGCCACCCCGCAGGTGCCGCAACTGCGGCACTCACCATCATCGCCCCCGCCACAGCCGGGCGCCTGAGCCAGCCCCGGGTGGACCTTGCCCAACCCTTGCCGCCAGCGGGCGGGCAGATAACGCCACAGCACATAGAGCGCTGCAGCGGCGACGATCAAACCAACAATGAGTTGCTGGGCCATAAGCACCTTTCCCTTCAGCCGCCGCCCAGCGCCAGCGCCACGCGGTAAGTCACAAAACTGGCGGCGTACGCCATGGCAAACAGGTACCCCACCATGAGCAGCGGGTAGCGCCAGCCGTTGGTCTCGCGCCGCACGGCGGCGATGGTGGAGATGCACTGGGGCGCAAACACATACCAGGCCATCAGCGACAGCGCCGTGGCCAGTGACCACGACCCCGCAATCAGCGACCCCAGCTGGCTCGCCACCTCGTCGCCCGTGGCAGACAGCGCGTACACCGTGCCCAATGCACTCACCGCCACCTCGCGCGCCGCCATGCCGGGCACCAGGGCGATGGCGATCTGCCAGTTAAAGCCGATGGGCGCCACGATCACCTCCAGCCAGCGGCCCAGCTGGCCCGCATAGCTGTAGGTGATGGCCGCCTGGGTGGCGCCGTCCGGTGCGCCGGGGTAGGTGGACAAAAACCACAGCAGCACGGTGACGGCCAAAATGATGCCGCCCACGCGCTTGATGAAAATCATCGCCCGCTCGTACAGGCCAAACGCCAGGCCCCGCACGCTGGGCCAGCGGTAGGCGGGCAGCTCCATCATCAGCGGCGTGGGCCGCGTGTCACTGCGGGCCAGCTTGGCCACCGCCGCCACGGCCATGGCGCTGACGATGCCCGCCACATACAGCGCAAACAGCACCACACCCTGCAGGTTGAACACCCCCGCCACCGTGCGCTCGGGAATGAAGGCCGCAATCAGCAGCGCATACACCGGCAGGCGCGCCGAGCAGGTCATGAGCGGGGCGATCATGATGGTCACCAGCCGGTCGCGCCAATGGGTGATGGAGCGTGTGGCCATCACCCCCGGCACGGCACAGGCAAAGCTCGACAACAGCGGGATGAACGAGCGGCCCGACAGGCCCACCGTGCCCATCACGCGGTTCAGCAAGAACGCCGCGCGCGGCAGATAGCCCGAGTCTTCGAGCGCCAGGATGAACAGGAACAGAAACAAAATCTGCGGCAAAAACACCAGCACCCCGCCCGCGCCCGCCAGCACCCCATCGGTCAGCAGGCTGCGCAGGGGGCCATCGGCCATGTGGGTGTTGATAAGTGCCGCCAGCCAGGCCATTCCGTCCTCGATCCACGACTTGGGTAGCTCGGCCCAGCTGAACACCGCCTGGAACATCAGGAACAGCGTGGCCGCCAGCACCAGCAGACCCCACACCGGGTGCAGCACCACCGCGTCGATGCGGTCATCGGTGCGCAGGCTCACCATGGGCACGCGCACCGCCAGCTCCAGAATGCGCCGCACCTCCTGGTGGGTGCGGATGACGTCGTTTTGCGCCTCCAGGTCGCTCGCGTCCAGGCGCGCTGCCGCATCGGGCGCCACCACGGGGCGCTGCAGTTGCTGCAGGTTGGCGCCATCCAACCACTGCACCAGCTCCTGGGCGCCGTTGCCGCGCACGCCCACGGTGGCCAGCACCGGCATGCCCAGCTCACGCGACAGTGCCTCGCGGTCGATGGCGATGCCCTGGCGCTCGGCCACGTCCATCATGTTGAGCACCAGCACCATGGGCAGGCCCAGCGCGCGCGCCTCCAGCACCAGGCGCAGGTTCAGGCGCAGGTGGGTGGCATCGGTCACGCACACCAGCACGTCAGGCACCGGCTCACCCGCGCGCCGCCCGCGCACGATGTCGCGTGTGATGGCCTCGTCCAGGCTGTGCGCATGCAGGCTGTAGGCGCCGGGCAGGTCCAGCACCCGCACGCTGCGGCCCGCAGCAGTCTGCAGCAGGCCCTCCTTGCGCTCCACCGTCACGCCCGCGTAGTTGGCCACCTTCTGGCGCGCACCGGTGAGCAGGTTGAACAGCGCGGTCTTGCCGCAGTTGGGGTTGCCCAGCAACGCAATGCGCAAGGGGGCATCAGCCGAGGGCATGGACGCTGCCGTGGGCGCGTTCATGCCGCCTCCTCCAGTGCCTGCCCGGCGGCATCCAGCCGCTGCACCTGCACCATGGACGCCTCTTGCCTGCGCAGCGCAAACGTGACCTGCCCCACGCGCACTGCGATGGGGTCGCCCCCCACCCCGCCACGTGCCACCACGCGCACGGTTTCACCAGGCAGAAAACCGATTTCCAGCAGGCGCAACAAAACGCTGTGCTCCTGCGCATCGCGGGCGGGCAGCAGCCCGGTCACCAGCGCCTGGGCACGCAGGGGCAGCGCGTCCAGGCCGGTGGATGCAGAGTACCCGGCACGCTGATGCAGCAGCGCAGCCGCGCCATGGTCCATGGCTTTCATGGGGGAATGCCTTGTTGTGAATGATATTGATTCTCAATTTTATCAATATCACCGCCCTGCTGCTGAGGGCAAGGCTGCTAAGTCTGATCCAGAGCAAACCCAGTTCAGGGGCTGTGCGCGGCCCAAGTCAGTTGTATGGGGCAAATTTTGTATTGACTTATGCAACACCTGCCCTCATGTCGAGGACGAACGTCGCACGGGGTTCCGTCGCGCAGGTATCCCACAGCCCTAAACCAAATAAAAGCGGGCAGTCGATCAAATTGCGATCTTCGCGTTTTCACATGTATGGCCTGTGTGTGCCTCAGCGCGCCCCCTCGACTTCTTCACTTGCGTTGCGGTGTGACTGAAATGCTTCTTGGCAGTGAACAGAATGAAATTGAGCGAGGGATGTTCAATCAGAGGCTGCAGGTCCCCATCTAGCACATCTGTATTCGAGAAATCGAACCAGTCCAGCCGCTCCAGATTGCGCAGGAACCCAAGCGACGGCAAGGGCGCCGATGCGGTGAGGACCAATTTCTTCAGCATCCCGAGGTGCTTAAGCTGATCGGCCAGACCTTCGATATGGCGAGCGCCCTCCAGGGTCAACTCCACCAATCCCCCACACCGGCCCAGGTACGCCGTATCTTGCAAACCCCGAGGTTGTACAAGGGAGAGCGCGGAAAGGTGCGGGCAGGCGGCCAAGCCATCCAATGAGCGGACCTTCGAGCGGAACAGGTTGAGCTCGCGAAGTTGCGGGGCCATGCGCAGGAAGCCCAGATCTCCCGTCGTGGGAGCCGCTCCGGTCAAGCTCAAACGGGTCAGGCACGGGTAGGTCTGCGCGAAACGGATGCTGGGGGCCCAGGCCTGGCCCAAGGACTCGAGCGCCACGAATCGTTCGCAGTCCACCAGCGGGTTAAGGTCGTCATTGCAGTAATAGGCTCTCAAGTCGCCCGCATGCTGCTGCAGCGGCGCGAGATCCACTTTCCGATTCAGCATGAGGTGCAACTTGCCCACGCCTTCAAACGCCTCGAGGCACGACACCTCGGCCAGATTCGGGTTCTGCGCCTCGGAAAGCCCAAGTTGGGTATACCGGCCGGACTTCCAGAGTGCCGCGCAAGCGCGGGCTTCGGTTGCATCTACGTAGAGGGTGCGCTCCAGCAACTGACCTCCGATGACGGTGTCTACTTCTTGCGAGCGACCTGGCAGGCATTCATCATTCATCGCTGTGCTCCCTGGCTTTTGGTCTTGTTGTTTCGACCTTCGCCACCGCAGCTGCCGATCTAGGGGCCATCGTCATTAGGCAATCGCTCGTGCTGCCAAGGCAACCGCTTTTGTGGCCGAGAGCAGAAGTCTAGCCCCAGAGTTCAGATGGGGCCCCTATCGGAGCCCCGCGCTGCTACGTGAGTTGCAACTTCATTTCCACGGCGCATTTCGAGCCATCCCGGTTTCAATTCAAAACGCCCACGCCCCCAGCTGGTAATAGTCAAACCCGCTGGTGCGCCCGCCCAGGCACCGTGCGAGGAAGTCCTCTGTCTTGCGGTACATCGTGAGGTTGTTGGGCCAGCGCTGGTTGCCGTGGCCGTCGCCCTGGAAGGTGACGTAGTCCACCTCTTTGCCCGCCTTGCGCAGGGCGGCCACCATCCATTCGGACTGCTCCAGCTTCACGCGCACATCGTTCACGCCATGCATGATGAGGATGGGCTTTTGCGCATGCTCGGCGCGGTACAGGGGTGATTTGGCATCCATGCGCGCACGGTCGGCGGGCACGGCGGGGTCGCCCACGTAGCGGTGCCACCAGGGCAGGCCCAGCTCCCAGTAGGGCGGTGCGGCCTCCAGCAGGCGGGCGATGTCGGTCACGCCCACGATGCCCACCGAGCAGGCAAACACCTCGGGGGTAAAGGTCGCACCCACCAGGGCAGAGTAGCCGCCGTAGCTGGCGCCGTAGATCGCCACACGCCCGGGGTCGGCCACGCCGCGCTCTACGGCCCAGCGCACGCCGTCCACCAGGTCGTCGTGCATGCGGCCTGCAAACTCGCCCCGTGCTTTTTCCATGTGTGCGCGGCCATAGCCGCTGGAGCCCCGGTAGTTGACCTGCAGCACGGCATAGCCCCGGTTGGCCAGAAACTGCCGCATGATGCCCTCACCCCAGCGGTCACGCGCCCAGGGCCCGCCGTGAACCAGCAGCACCAGCGGGAGCGCCTGCGGCCGCTGCACGCCCACCGGCAGCGTGAGGTAGCCATGGATGGGCAGGCCGTCCCGCGCGGTGTAGGTGATGGGCTCGGAGGGCACCAGCGCATGGGCGATCACGCTCAACCGGCTTTCACCCAGAAACTGCGGCTCGTGCCCGTCGCGCAACAAGTAGGTGCGTGCACCCCGCTCCGTGCCCACGGCCACGGTGAGCACGCTGTCGGACTGGTCGGCGCTCATCACCCGCACATCCGCAGGCTGGTCGCCCGCCAGGGCCGCCAGCCGGGCGGCCAGCGCCGCATGGAACACCTGGCGGGCCGGATACCCGGGCATCGAATAAGCCACCAGCGGCTCGCGTGTGCGGCGGCTCAGGGTCACGTTGTCCAGGTCCACATCGGGGGATGCGTAAAACAGCTCTTCGGCGCCCGTGGCCAGGTCCAGCCGCACCAGCGCCAGTTTGTCGCGCCCCCGGTTGGACAGCGCCCAGGCCTTGCGCCCCTCGTCGTGCAGGCCAAAGATATTCAGCGTGTCCCAGCGGCTCCACTGCGCGGCGGTCACCCACTGGCCGGGTTCGGCGCCCGGGCGCTCCAGCAGGCCCTGGTCGCCTTGCACCTGTGCACGGGCACGCAGTTGCCCGGTGCGGTCCACGCCCCACCAGGTGACGTTGCCCGGGTTGGTGGCCAGCAGCACGGGCTCGCCACCTGCCGGGTTCACGCGGTACAGGTCAAACACTTTCTTGTCGCGCTGGTTGGAGGTGACTATGAAGTCCGAGCTACCGTCCACCCCATCCACCAGGCGCGCCACCGACTTTTGCGCGGGCATCAGCTCGCGCAACCCGGTGTCGGGCCCATTCGCCAGGCCCACGTGAATGCGCGTGTTTTCGTCCCCGGTCGGATCGGCCGTAATGGCCAGCCAGCGGCTGTCGGCACTGAACCGGACGGTGCGCGCACGGATGCGGAACGCCTTGGCATCGCTGCCGTCGATGGAGCGCACCCAGATCGCAGGCACCACGCCATCGACACCAAACCAGGCAATGCGCTGCCCGTCGGGCGACACCTGGTAGCCCCCGGTGGCCTGGCGGCTCGTCACAAAGTCGCGCACGGGGATCAGCTCGGGCAGTTGTGCATTGGCCAGCGACGGGTGCGTGGGTCCGGAGGCGCAGCCCGCCAGGGCCAGCACTGCGGCGAGCGCTGCACCGCCCCACCATCGCCGCATCGCATTCGCATTGTTTGTTGTCATATACGCCATACACCCTCTCCCTGTGTTCCTGTGTTGAGTCGCCGGATGCGGCCATTGTGCAAAGCCTTGCCTTAAGGCCAGCCAAAGGCCCCTGCCGCCGCGCCACGCAAGGGCCACCGCTCCCGCCACAATCCCACCCCATGCACATCCTGCTCATCGAAGACGACCTGGACCTGGGCCGCGCTCTGCAGTCCGCGCTGAAGGTGGAGGGCCTGACCAGCGAGTGGCTGCGCCGTGCGGTGGACGCGCCCGCCTCGGTGGATGCGACCATGGTGGACTGTGTGCTGCTCGACCTGACCTTGCCCGACGGCAGTGGCTTCGATCTGCTGGCGCGGTGGCGCAACCAGGGTGGGCAAGGCGGGCAGGTGCCCATCATCGTGATCACGGCGCGCTCGGCCGTGGAAGACCGGCTGGCCGGGCTGGATGGCGGGGCCGATGACTTCGTGGTCAAGCCTTTTGCCACGGCCGAGCTGCTCTCGCGCATCCGCGCCGTGCTGCGCCGCAGCGCCCGCCAGGCCAGCGAGCGCTGGGTGCTGGGCGAGCTGGTGATTGAGCCGCGCCGCCATGCGGTGCAGCGCAACGGCACAGTGCTGGATGTGTCGCCGCGCGAGTTCCAGCTGCTGCTGGAGCTGGCGCGCGAACCGGGCGCGGTGGTCTCCAAAAGCGTGCTGGCGCAGCGGCTGGACCCGCTGGGCGAGCCCATGGACTTTGCCGCCATCGAGGTGCATGTATCCAACCTGCGTCGCAAGATCGGGGCGGAGCTGATCCGCACGGTGCGCGGTGTGGGCTATTTGCTGCAAGCATGACCACGACGATGAAACACGCGTTGCGCAGCACATGGGGCTGGCTGGCCGAGCCCACGCTGATGCGCCGGAGCGTGGCATCGGTGCTGGTGGCGTTTGTGGTGGTGTGGGCAGTGCTGCTGGGCTACAACTTCGTCAACTACAAACACACCATCACCCGCGACCCGGGCCTGATGAAGTACGGCGATGCGGTGCTGGATTCGCTGGCCCAGGTTACCGATCCTGCGCACGCCGCCACGGCGGTGGCGGCCACCGACCACTGGACCAACATCCGCCGCCGCCAGATCGGGCTGCTGCCCGGGGTGCAGATGCACGAGCTGCTGGATGCGGCGTCGGGCCAGCGCGTATTTGCATCGCCGGGGCTGCAGAACGCGGCCTTGCCGCCCGCCGCGCCCCACGCCGAGCCATACATCCAGGAAGCCGCATTGCAGGGCCGGTCGTTCCGCATCTACACCGGCCGCAATGCGCGCTGGGTGCTGCGGGTGTTCGAGACCAAGCGCACCGACTCCAACTTCCTGCAGTACAACGGCCGCGCGCTGCTGCCCTACCTGCTGCTGGCGTCGCCCTTTGTGCTGCTGGCGGTGTGGCTGTCGGTGCGCCATGGCCTGCGGCCGCTGCAGCAACTGGCCAGCCGCATCGCCCAGCGCGGGCAGGACGACCTGCAATCCGTGGGCTTCAACGCCCGCCACCGCGAACTCAAGCCGCTGGAGCAGTCGCTGGACCACCTCTTCGCCCAACTGAGGCAAAAGGTGGAACGCGAGCGCGCCTTTGTGCAGGACGCCGCGCACGAGATCCGCACACCGCTGGCCGTGATCACCGCCCAGGCCCATGTGATGGCCCGCTCGCCCAGCCAAGAGGAACGCACGCAGGCCCAGGCCCACCTGGAGCAGGCCATCGCCCGCACCTCGCACCTGGCGCAGCAGCTGCTGGACCTGGCTGCGCTGGACGACGCGCAACGCCCCGCACCGCGCGACCTGGACGTAGCGCAGTGGCTGCGCGGGGCGTTGGCGCAGGCCGTGCCAGATGCGATGGCGCGGCAGGTCGAGCTGTCGTTGGACGCACCCGACACCTTGCCCGCGCGGCTGGACCAGCCTGCGTTCGAATCCATCGCCCACAACCTCATCGACAACGCGCTGCGCTACACGCCCCATGGCGGCAACGTGGCGGTGACGCTGCGGCGCGATGACGCGGCGCTGCGGCTGTCGGTGCAGGACGACGGGCCGGGCATCCCGCCCACCGAACAGCAGCGGGTGTTTGAGCGCTTTTACCGGGGCACGGGCCACGCCGCCAACGGCTCGGGCCTGGGCCTGGCCATCGTGCGGCAGGCGGTGCTGCGCATGGGCGGGCAGGTGCAGATCGGCGCGGGCCTGAACGGCCGGGGCGTGGGTTTTTTCGTTAGCATTCCCCTCCCCCACAGCGCCTGACGGCCCCGCCGCAGGCCCTGCGCCCATCCCGCCCGTCCCGCATGTCCGAAGCCGCCACCACCGCCGATTCCGCCCACCCGTGCCTGAGCTGCGGCGCCTGCTGCGCCAGCTTTCGCGTGGACTTTGCCGTGTACGAGATGCAGGCGATGGGCGGCACGGTGCCCGACGGTCTGGCGCTGGATGTGAACGGCAGCACCTGCCGCATGCGGGGCACGGAGCAAGTGCCCATCCGCTGCGCCGCGCTGACCGGCCAGGTGGGCCAGCAGGTGGCCTGCAGCATCTACGAACTGCGCCCGGCGCCCTGCCGGGAGTTCTCGGCAGGCGACTACGCCTGCCACAAGGCGCGTGCGCGGCACGGGCTGGCGCCGCTGGCGGAAGGCACCAGCTTGTAAGGTGACACCCTCCAGCAGCCGGGCTACTGCCGCATCAAAGTAGTTTAGGCTTCAACAAAAAATCGACCAGGTGTTGGAAATAACCGACACCACGGGTTTTTCGGGACATGCAAACTTTGTCCCATGCCAACGCCCTCCTCCCCCACCGCCCGCCGGCTTTGGGACATCTCGCCGCCCGTGCACGCGGGCAGCCCCGTGTTCCCCGGCGACACGGCCTACAGCCAGCAGTGGTGCGCCACCATCGGCCCCGGCTGCCCGGTCAACGTGAGCGCGATCACGATGTCGCCCCATGTGGGCGCGCATGCCGATGCGCCGCTGCACTACGACGCAAAGGGCGCCACCATTGGCGATGTGTCACTCGATGCTTTTCTGGGCCCCTGCCGCGTGATCCACGCCATCGGCTGCGGCACGCTCATCACCTGGGAGCACATCGCCCACGCGGTGAGCAGCCCCCTGCCCCAGCGCGTGCTGGTGCGCACCTACGAACACATGCCTGTGGACCGCTGGGATGCCCAACTGGCCGCCTATGCGCCCGGCACCATCGAACGCCTGGCCGACCTGGGCGTGCTGCTGGTGGGCATCGACACCGCCAGCATCGACCCGGCCGACAGCAAGACCCTGGACAGCCATCAGGTCATTCGCCGCCGGGGTCTGCGCGTGCTCGAAAACCTGGTGCTCGACGCCGTGCCCGAGGGCGACTACGAACTCATTGCCCTGCCGCTCAAGTTGACCACGGCCGATGCATCCCCCGTGCGCGCCGTGCTGCGGGCGCTGTAGCCCAAAAATTTCAAGCTTTTTTGGCCTCTACCGAGCGTCCATCAAGCGCTAGTAGCTATTAAAACAGAAGCAAACCACTCTGAACACCATGACCACCACCTTGCAAGACTGCCGCGCGCTCGACGCGCAAGACCCCCTGGCGCCGCTGCGCAGCCACTTCGCCCTGCCCCCGGGCGTGATCTACCTGGACGGCAATTCACTGGGCGTGGCCCCCAAGGCCGCCGCCGCACGCGTGGCCGATGTGGTCACCCGCGAATGGGGCACCGACCTCATCAAATCGTGGAACACCGCCAGCTGGTTCGACCTGCCCCAGCGCCTGGGCAACCAGCTCGCCCCGCTGATTGGCGCGGGCAAGGATGAAGTGGTGTGCACCGACAGCACCTCCATCAACCTCTACAAGGTGCTGAGCGCGGCGCTGAACATTGCGCGCGAAGACAGCCCCGCGCGCAAGCGCATCGTGAGCGAGCGCAGCAACTTCCCCACCGACCTCTACATTGCCGAAGGCCTGTGCAAGGAGCGCGGCCTGGAGCTGGTGCTGGTGGAGCCTGAAGAGATCACCGCAGCGCTGACCAGCGACGTGGCCGTGCTGATGCTCACCCACGTGAACTACCGCACCGGCGCCATGCACGACATGGCCGCCATCACCGCCGCTGCGCACGCCCAGGGCATTCTGTGCGTGTGGGACCTGGCACACAGCGCGGGCGCGGTGCCGGTCGATCTGAACGGCGCAGGCGCAGATTTCTCGATTGGCTGCGGCTACAAATATTTGAACGGCGGCCCCGGCGCACCCGCCTTTGTGTGGGTGCATCCGCGCCATGCCAGCCGCTTCTGGCAGCCGCTGTCCGGCTGGTGGGGCCATGCCGCACCGTTTGCCTTTACACCCGACTACCAGCCCGCCCCGGGCATCACGCGCTACCTGTGCGGCACGCAACCCATCATCAGCCTGTCGGCCTTGCAATGCGGTCTGGATGTGTTCACCGCCGCACAAAGCCTGGGCGGCATGGCCGCGCTGCGCACCAAGTCGCTGGCGCTCACCGACCTGTTCATCCAGTTGGTGGAAGAGCGCTGCACAGGCCACGGCCTGGGCCTGGCCACGCCGCGTGACCATGCCCAGCGCGGCTCGCAGGTGTGCCTGACGCGCGACGAAGGCGCGGGCGTGAACGGCCAGGGCAGCGGCGCCTACGCCATCGTGCAGGCGCTGATTGCACGCGGCGTGATTGGCGACTTCCGCAAGGGCGACGGCGGCACGGGCCGCCACAAGGACATCCTGCGCTTTGGCTTTACGCCGCTGTACCTGGGCTTTGAAGACGTGTGGAACGCCGTGGAGCACCTGCGCCAGGTGCTGGAGAGTGGCGAGTGGCGAAAGCCTGAGTTCAACCAGACCCATGCAGTGACCTGATCATGTGCCCCTTCTCCCACTCCAACACACCGGCCAACGCCAACCCAGGCGACAACGCAGCATCTGCCCTGCCCGAATCCATCGTGCATGAAGAGCGCGCACAGCTCGACTTCAGCCAGAGCATGAGCTACGGCGACTACCTGCAGCTCGACGCCATCCTCACCGCACAAAAGCCGCTGTCGCCCGCGCACGACGAGATGCTGTTCATCGTGCAGCACCAGACCAGCGAACTGTGGATGAAGCTCATGCTGCACGAGCTGCGCGCAGCCATCGGCCACATTGCGCGCGACGAGCTGCCGCCCGCGTTCAAGATGCTGGCGCGCGTCAGCAAGATCATGGAGCAGCTGGTGCACGCGTGGGACGTGCTGGCCACCATGACGCCGCCCGAGTACAGCGCCATGCGCCCGTACCTGGGCCAGTCCAGCGGGTTCCAGAGCTACCAGTACCGCTGCATCGAGTTTTCGATGGGCAACAAGAACCGCGCCATGCTCAAGCCCCACGAGCACCGCGCCGACCTGCTGGCCCAGGTGCAGGCCACGTACGAAGCCCCCTCACTGTATGACGAGGCCCTGCGCCTGATGGCCCGGCGCGGCCTGGCCGTGCCCGCCAGCCACACCGAACGCGACTGGACACAGCCTTATGTAGAAAACGATGCGGTGGAGCAGGCCTGGCTCACCGTGTACCGCAACCCCGAGAAGCACTGGGACCTGTACCAGCTGGGCGAGGAGCTGACCGACCTGGAAGACGCCTTCCGCCTCTGGCGCTTCCGCCACGTGACCACGGTGGAGCGCGTGATCGGCTTCAAGCGCGGCACGGGCGGCACGGGCGGGGTGAGCTACCTGCGCAAGATGCTCGACGTGGTGCTGTTCCCCGAAATCTGGAAGCTGCGCACGGACCTGTAAGCACGGCGGCACACCGCAAAAAAAACAGGCCTGCTCACCACCCCGGTGAACAGGCCTTCTAACTGCTGCCTGCGCCCTACAGGAAAGCGCTGGCAGCTATGGTTTTTATAGTTCTCTCCCTGATCTGCACTCGGCGTGCGCTTCAGTCTCCGGCCTTGGCAAACACCTGCCCGCCCGAGAGCTGGTAGGCCAGGTTGTCCACCTGCAGGCTGCGTTCGTTGGCAATGTCAAAGCGGCTGTACAGCCCGGGCGTGTCGCCGTTCAGGATGGGTGTGGACACCACCATGGAGCGCTGGGCGAGCGCGCCGGTGGTCGTGTTCACCTCCAGCCGCAGGGCGCCCTGGTAGCCCCGCACGGGCGGGGGCGTGCCCACCCCGGTGGGCGCCTGGTAGACGCGGGCCGGGAACGCCAGGCGCACCTTGCCTTCCACCACCTGTAGGTTGAGCACGGGCCGGGTGCTGTCGAGTGTGGTGATGCTGCCCCGGCCGCCCACCGTCTGCGTGGCCAGGCGCTTGCCCTGCGCGGCATTGCGCACGTCAAACACCGCCAGCTGAATGCCGTCGGCCACGCCGCCCAGGGCGCTGTCCTTGCCCACCCCCAGCAGCAGGCCGTTTGGCAGCGGCACCAGGTGGTCGGCATGGCCGCCCGCCGCCAGCTCGCCCGCCACCGTGGGGTTGGCGGGGTTGGCCAGGTCCAGCACCCACACGGGTTCGGTGGTGGCAAAGGGGGTGGCATAGGCCCGGGTGCCTGCAAAAAACACGTTGTCGATCTGCTGATCGCCCCGCGCCGTGCGCAGCCGGATGGGCAGCTTGGCCTGCGGGCTCAGGTGGTTGTCGCGGCCGCTGTCGCGCAGCACGGTCAGCAGCGCGGGGGAGGCCTGCTGGGCCTGGATGGTCACCGGCGGCATGCCACTTTGGCCCGTCTTGCCGGTGAAGGTCAGCACGCGCAAGTCGTTCTGGTACTCGTTCAGGCGCGACGGCATGCGGCGCAGGTCCCAGCCCAGGTGGCCGTCCACACTGCCCGAGGCGTCGTAGTCCACCTGCGCACCACGGAAGCTGAACTTGTGGATGTCGGTGCGGCTGTCGGCCGGGAACACGGCATTGATCACGTCGCCGCCATAGCGGTACTGGCGCGAGCTGGCCACATACACACTGCGCGCGCCCAGGTGCACGGCTTCGCTGCCACCCGCAAAACAGCGGCTGGTGCGCGCCAGGCTGGACGAGGTGAGGTCAATGGCCGTGATGGAGGTGAGCTGCAGCGACAGCGAGGCATTGCCTGTCTGCACCAGGCAGTCGGCCTCGTTCACCAGCGGCTGGGGCTGGCCGCCGTCCACGCGCAGGGTGGGGATCAGTGCGGCAGTGTTCAGGTCCTTGAGCGCCGTCTGCACCGCCGATGCCGAGGCGCCCGCATGCACGGTGAAGCGGGTGAGGTCGGGCGACCAGGTGGTGACCAGGTACAGCGTGTTGCCGATCAGGCGGCTGCCCACCAGAAGTCCGTCGATGCGCATCTGCTTGAGCTGCGCGGGCGCCATGTCCTTGCTGATCGCGAACAGGTCGAGCGACAGCATGCGGCTGTATTCGGGCACCACGGTGATGCTGGCGTCGGCCGCAGCCACCACGGGCTGGCGGTCGGCGTACGGGTCTTGCTGCGACAGCACGGCGGCGCGTGTGCCGCCGCCCGCCACATAAAAGCCCTGGGGGATGAACTTGGCATCCAGCGTGGCGCGGCCCACGCTGGCCAGGCTGCCGTCGGCGGCGCGCGCCTGGGCAGTCAGACGCGGCGGCTCGCGGCCGGTGTCGGTGGCGTAGGCGCGGTGCAGGCCGTACAGCATGGTGCCCTCGGCCTTGATGAGGCCGTCTTCCTCCACCACCGCACCTGCCAGAGGTGCGCCGGTGTGGGTGACCACGCTGCCTGCGCTGCTCAGGCCCCCCACGGTGGGCACGGTGATGGCCGTGCCGGGGTAACCCAGCGCCACCCGCTGCGCGATCTTGGCCTTGAAGTAGGCCACCAGATCGCCCGACCGCGCCACCTGCAGCCGCGCCTCGTTGGGCGTCTGCGGGTTGCCGCCCTCCCCCCCGCCGCAACCCGCCACGAATGCGGCCGTGGCCACGGCCAGCCATGCGGGCGAGACATAGGACATGCCCGCCACTTTCTTTATCAACCTTCGGTTCGTCATGTGATTTTTCTCCCTGTGGATACCTGTGATCTGCATGGCGGGGTGGAAGCTTGCCCATCCCATCTCGCAGATAAGTGGGATAATATCCCACACAATTTCCACGCGTCAACCAGATGACAATCACGGCCTGACCCTGACACCTACCGCGCGCCGGTTCTGTTTTCATGCCCTCCCGCTCCGCCATCGTTCTGGCCTCTGCCCTGCACGTGCTGCGCCCGTTGGCGCGCCTGCTGCTGCGCAACGGCGTGGCCTACCCCGCGTTTGCAGCGGCGATGAAGAAGGTGTTTCTGGACGCCGCGCACGACGAGCTGCAGCGCACGGGCAAGAAGGCCACCGACAGCGCGGTGAGCCTGATGTCGGGCGTGCACCGGCGCGACGTGCGCAACCTGGGCCGCCTGGCCGAACCTTCTGCCGAAGAAGAAGCGGGCGAAACCCCGCTGAACATGGCCAGCCAGGTGGCCGCGCGCTGGCTGAGCCAGACCGATTGCCTGGACGACGAGGGCCAACCCCGCCCCCTGCCCCGCAGCGGCGAGCCCCCGCACTTTGACGGACTGGTGGCCAGCATCAGCAGCGATGTGCGGCCCCGCGCGGTGCTTGACGAGCTGGTGCGCCTGGGCATGGCCGAGGAAGGCGAGGACGGCCAGATCCGCCTGCTGGCCGCTGGTTTTGTGCCGCGCCAGGGCTTTGCCGAGATGGCGCAGCTGATGCAGGAGAACCTGCACGACCACCTGGCCGCCGCCAGCCTCAACCTGGAGGGCGAGCACAACTACCTGGAGCAGGCCGTGTTTGTGGACCAGCTGAGCGCAGAGTCCGCCCACCGCCTGCACGTGGTGGCCGCCAGGGCCTGGCGCCAGGCTTTCAAGACCGTGATGACCGAGGCGCAGGCCCGCTACGACCACGACCAGAAAAACACCCCGCCCGGCGAGCGCAACCGGCGCGCCCGCTTTGGCAGCTACTTCTATGCCGCAGACAAAGATGAACGTCCTTCCTGAACTCTGGGCCCACATGGCCCGGCTTATGGCCCAGCGCACAGCCCGGCTGCTGGCCACGGCCGCCACCTTGCTGGTGCTGGCCGCCTGCGGGCCTGGCACCGGGGGCACGGGCACCGGGCCCATCAATGGTGTGCTTGGCTTCTCGGGCAGCGGCTTCGCCGTTGGCGCCCCTTGCGCGCAGCATTGCGGCAGCACCGAGTTGCGGCTGGAGAACGAGCGGGTGGAGCTGACCGTCACCTGCCGCCACTTTGTGTTCACCGGCCCGTGGGAGATCGATGCCACCGGCCTGGCCGTGCTGAACGGCACCCTGGAAACCACGGAGCTGGCCGACGGCCAGGTGCAGACCCGCACCGTGGCCGCCGAGATGCGCCTGCAGTTCAGCGACACCCGCGCCGACAGCAGCCGCGAGGTGGCCGTCACCGTGCGGGATGCACAGGGCAACCACCTGATTGCGCCCTTGACCCTGGAGCAGCGCCCCGCTGCCACGGCCCCCGAGGCCTGCGCACCGGGCACGCCCTGAAACGGCCTGAAACGGAAAAGGGCCTGCGCAGCCACACTGCGCAGGCCCCTGGAACCCGACCCACCGGCCAGCGGCCGGGAGGTGAAAAGAGAAAACCCTGTTACTTGATCTCGGCCACCATCATGGAACGGTTGCTGCGGCACCAGATCGGTGCCAGGTGGCCAATCTGGATGGTCAGCTCATTGCCCTTGCCCAGCACCGTGGTGGGGCCGTTGCTGTAGGCGTAGCCGGTTTCTGCCACCTGCCGGGGCAGCTCCACCGTCCAGCCACTGCGGCGCATCACGCTGCGGCCCTGGTCAGGGTAGAACTGCATTTCGACCTTCTCGCCGTTGCCACAGGCGTACTGCATGCTGTTGCCGTCTGCCGGAGCGCTGAACGCCTGCATGGCCGGGGGCTGGCTTGCGCAGCCCGACAACAAGAGGGTGGCCAACGCACCCGAACCCAGCAAAACCATCGTCTTCATCGGTCACTCCTGACATCGCAGCGCACCCTGGGTGCGCCCGACAACTTCCATCCAACGGCCTGTGGCCACCGGCCACCGGGGCCTGTTCAAAAGCCCCTGCCAGCCACCTAAGCACAAACCTTGCCATTCATCTGGCACCACCCACTGCCTGCGCCATCCTGCTTGCGAGAGACCGAAACCAGCGATTCCAGAGCCGTGAACAACACCCGGCGCAGCACATGACCCCAAGGGTGCCCCAGGCCCTGCAGCCCCGTCATTGGGGTGATCCCCACATCGAGAGCTGCCTCTAAAGTCTGTTCGCGCCCTGTGGCGCCCTCATGACGGGCGCCCGGGCCCCGGAGTGAGGTTGAATTGATCGCACCAGAAGACCCAATACTGCAAGAAACATTTGATTACAGTGATGGGCAACTCAAAACCATCAGCATCCGACCGTCTTGGTGGGGCATAGGCATCGGGGACTGGGACATACCCTAGGAAACCCCTCCAAGCCCCCCACGTGCCCGCACAGCCGCACCCCGCACGTCCCTGGGTGACAGCCCGCTTCTCCAGGTGCAGGTAACCTCGCAGGGCCCTGCGGCCAGTGCCCCTGTGCCGGCAGCCGCTGACTTCTGCCCTGGAGACCCGCACCTGTGCCCACCCCCCTGCCTGCCCCTCCGCCCGCTTCGCAACCCGCCCCGCTTCTTTCATCCCGCGCCGCCTGGGCCATGCTGCTGGCGCTGGTGTCGGGCTTTGCGCTGAGCCAGGCGTTTCGCACCATCACGGCGATCATGGCCACCGGGTTGCGGGCGGAGTTCGGGCTGTCGGCCGAGGCGCTGGGGGTGTTTGCCGGGGCTTTCGCGTTTGCGTTCGGCACCATGCAGCTGTTCATGGGCGTCGGCATCGACCTGTATGGCGTGCGGCGCACGCTGCTGGTGGCCTTCCCGCTCACCATTGCGGGTGCCCTGCTGTCGGCACTCGCGCCCGGCTATGGCGGGGTGCTGCTGGGGCAGGTGCTGATTGGGGTGGGCTGCGCGCCCGCCTTTCTGGTGTGCACCGTGTTCATTGCGCGCTACTTTCCGGCCAGCCGGTTTGCGATGGTGTCGGGCATCGCCATGGGCGTGGGCGGGCTGGGCATGCTGTTCACCGGCACGCCGCTGGCCTGGCTGGTGCAGCAGTCGTCCTGGCGCCTGGGGTTTGGCGTGCTGGCCGGGCTGGCCGCCCTGGCCTGGCTGCTGATCTTCTGGAAGGTGCACGAGCCCGTGCAGCATGCACACAGCACGCTGCCGCGCGAATCGGTCGGTGCCGCAGTGCGCGGCTTTGGTGCGCTGTTCCTGCTGCCGCACACGGCCGGCATCATGCTGCTGGGGCTGATGACCTATGCCTCCTTCCTCACGCTGCGCGGGCTGTGGCTGGGGCCGCTGCTCATCGAGCGGCATGGCTACAGCCTGTTGGCCAGCGGCAACGTGGCCATGCTCTCGTCGCTGGTGTCGCTGTTCACCCCGGCCTACTTCGGGCGCATTGACCCCGGGCCTGGCCGGCGCAGGCGCTGGCTGGTGGGCTTCACGCTGCTGCTGGCCGTGCTGTTTGTGGCCATCGGCCTGTTGCACGCCGAATGGCTGGACGTGGCGGGCTCGATTGCTGTGGGCCTGCTGTCGGGCTACATGGTGCTGCAGTACGCCGACGTGCGTTCGTCCTACCCGGCCGCGATGACCGGGCGGGCCATGGCAGTGTTCACCATGGCCCTGTTTCTGGGCGTGGCGCTGATGCAGTGGGTGACGGGCCTGGCCGCCTCGCTGGCCGCCGCGCGGGGCCTGGACCCGTATGTGGCAGTGATGCTGACCATTGCGGGCATGCTGGCGACAGGCGCCATTGCCTTCAGGTGCCTGCCCGCACCGGCCCCTGCGCACTGAGCCGCTCACTGACCCGCGTGTTGCCCGGCGGGCACAGGGCCATGCCTGCACCTTGCACGCGCCACCACTGCAGCACGCCAAACACCAGCTCGAACGCGGTGAAGCCCAGCACGATGGCATTGGCCCCGTGCGCCACGGCGTAGATCTGCCAGGCAGCAAACAAAAAGCGCGCCACGCCATCCAGCCGCCCCAGCAGCAGCGTGGGCGCCACGATGCGCGCCACCGACCACACCACCACCACCGAGCCCAGCAGGTTGGCCAGCAGCATGTGGGTGGTGTCGAGCGGGTGCAGCGTGCCGGGCAAGCCAAGTGCCTGGGCCAGCAGGTTCAGCTGCGCGTAGAGCCAGGCAAAGGTCCAGGGCAGGGCAAACGGCCAGGTGACGAGCAGGTCGTACCAACCGCTGGCGCGCACGATGCGCAGGTAACGGGCAGAAGGCAAGGCGGGGATGTGCATGGAAAAAAGACCCTCAGGGAATGGATGAAGCCCCGAGCTTCCACCTTGAAGTACGCTTCAGGGTCAAGCACTTTGTGACGTTGTGGAGGGAGCACGCGATGCTGATTGGAGAACTGGCCACGGCCTCGGGCCTGAGCCGCGAGGCGCTGCGGTTTTATGAACAGCAGGGCCTGATCCGTGCGCGGCGCCTGGCCAATGGCTACCGCGACTACCCGCCCGAGGTGGTGACGCTGGTGCAGTACATCCGCACGGCGCAACAGCTGGGCTTTACGCTGGCCGAGATTGGCGACCGGCTGCCCATGATCTGGGACGCCCCCGAACCCGGTCCGCTGCTGAACCAGGTGCTGGCCAGCAAGCTGGGCGAGATCGACACGCGCATTGCGGCGCTGCAGGCCCTGCGCCAGACCCTGGCCGAGCGCGTGGCCACCGACTGCCCGCTGCACACCCGGGGCCTTCACACCGCCTGATCAGATCAAAAATTTGAATAAAAACAGGGCTTACCGCGCGCCCACATTACCTTATTAGCTATTAAATGTATAGCAAACAAGGCGTATGTGGCCTCACGCCGCAGGCGCAGGCACCACGTGCAGTAGCACCGGGTGGTTGCCATAGGCGTCCACCCCTTCGATCTGCACGCCAAAGCCCCACAGGCGGGCCACATGCCTGAGCACCTCCTGGGTGTCGTCGGCCAGCGGGCGGCTTTGGTACTGGGTGTGGCGCAGGGTCAGGCTGCGGTCGCCGCGCAGGTTCACGTTCCAGACCTGGATGTTGGGTTCGCGCGTGCCCAGGTCGTACTGCTGCGACAGCATCTGGCGCAGGTTGCGGTAGCCGTTCTCGTCGTGGATCTCGCTGACCACCAGGTCGCCCTGGCTGGCGTCGTCGTGCAGCGCAAACAGGCGCATTTCGCGCATCAGGTGCGGGCTCAGGTACTGGCCGATGAAGCTCTCGTCCTTGAAGTTGCGCATGGCATGGTCCAGCGCAGGCAGCCAGGGCATGCCCGCGATGTCGGGGAACCAGCGCCGGTCTTCGGCCGTGGGGTTCTGGCAGATGCGCTGGATGTCGCGGTACATGGCAAAGCCCAGCGCATAGGGGTTGATGCCGCTGTAGGCCCGGTGGCCCACGGGCGGCTGAAAGACCACGTTGGTGTGCGAGCCCAGCCATTCGATCATTACGCCGTCGCTCAGGTAGCCCTCGTCATACAGGGTGTTGAGCAGCGTGTAGTGCCAGAAGGTGGCCCAGCCCTCGTTCATGACCTGCGTCTGGCGCTGGGGGTAGAAGTACTGCGCGATCTTGCGCACGATGCGCACGATCTCACGCTGCCAGGGCTCCAGCAGGGGCGCATTCTTCTCGATGAAATACAGGATGTTCTCCTGCGGCTCCTGCGGAAAGCGGTTGTGTTCGGGCACGGCGTCGTCCTTGCCGGGCCGCGTGGGCAGGGTGCGCCACAGCTCGTTGATCTGCTGCTGGGCATAGGCCTCGCGCTGCGCGCGCTCCAGCCGCTCGCGCGCCAGGTTTTTCTTGGACGGGCGGCGGTAGCGGTCCACCCCGAAGTTGGCCAGCGCGTGGCAGGAGTCAAGGATGCGCTCGACCTCGTCAAAACCATAGCGTTCCTCGCACTGCGCCACATAGTCCTTGGCATACACCAGGTAGTCGATGATGCTGGACGCGTCCGTCCACATGCGAAACAGGTAGTTGCCCTTGAAGAAGCTGTTGTGCCCGTAGGCCGCATGGGCAATCACCAGCGCCTGCATGGCGGTGGTGTTCTCCTCCATCAGGTAGCTGATGCAGGGGTTGGAGTTGATGACGATCTCATACGCCAGCCCCATGTGCCCGCGCCGGTAGCGCCGCTCGGTGGCCAGAAACTCCTTGCCGTAGCTCCAGTGGCGGTAGTTCACCGGCATGCCCACGCTGGAGTAGGCGTCCATCATCTGTTCGGCGGTGATGATTTCGAGCTGGTTGGGATAGGTGTCGAGGCCAAAACGCGCGGCTGTGGCCGCGATGGCCGCGTGGTAGCGCTCGATGAGGTCGAACGTCCAGTCGCTCGGGTCAGGCAGCGGCTCGGCAGGCCGCGCCCCGGGGGGCAGAGGCTGCTCGGGCACGGCATGGTGGCGGCGCTCGCCCACGGCGGCCGCCTTCCAGGGGTTGTCGTGGATGCGGCGCTCCAGCACCGGGTACTGGGCCATGTTGCTCATAGCGGCACCCCTTCCTTCTTGAAGAGGTCGCGGAACACCGGGTAGATCTCGCTGGGCTGCGACACCTTGCGCATGGCGAAGTGCGAGAACTCCGGCAACAGCTGGCTGTATTCCTCCCACAGGTTCTGCTCCTCCTCCGCCACCTGCACGTAGGCAAAGTAGCGCACCAGCGGCAGGATCCGGTCCACCAGCAGGTTGCGGCAGTTGCCGCTGTCGTTGGTGAAGTTGTCGCCATCGCTGGCCTGGGCCACGTAGATGTTCCAGTCACCGCTGGGGTAGCGCGCGCGGATGATCTGGTCGAGCAGCACCAGCGCGCTGCTCACCACCGTGCCGCCGCTTTCGGTGGAGTGGAAGAACTGCTCCTCGCTCACCTCGGCGGCCTGGGTGTGGTGGCGGATGAAGACGATGTCGATCTTCTCGTAGTGCCGCGTGAGGAACAGGTACAGCAGGATGAAGAAGCGCTTGGCCAGGTCCTTGCGCGCCTCGTCCATGGAGCCCGAGACATCCATCAGGCAGAACATCACCGCCTGGCTGTTGGGCACCGGCACCTGGATACGGGCCCGAAAGCGCAGGTCGATGGGGTCGAGGTAAGGGATGCGACCGATGCGCACCTGCAGCGCATCAATGCGGCGCTGCAGCGCGGCCACGGCCTCGCTGGTGCCATCGTCCTGCGCCAGCAGGGCGTCCAGCTCGGCCTGCAGCACCAGCAGCTCGCGGTGCGCGGACTTGCCCAGCGCAATGCGCCGCCCCAAAGCGCCGCGCATGGTGCGCAGCACGGCCAGGTTGTTGGGGATTCCGTCCTGGCTGTAGCCCGCGCGGCGCGACTTCCACAGCGGGTTCTCGCCGATGTGGGTGCGCAGCAGGTGCGGCAGCGCCAGGTCTTCAAAAAAGAGCTGCATGAACTCTTCCTTGGTCAGCGTGAAGGTGAAGTCGTCCTCGCCCTCCCCGCCATCGCTGGCCTGCGAGCCACGGCCACTGCCGCCCTTGGGCCGCTCGATGCGGTCGCCGCGCACATGCTCGGCATTGCCGGGGTGCACCATGTCGCGGATGCCGCCCTGGCCGTGGTGGAACACGGGCTCGCCGATGTCCTTCTTGGGGATGGTGATGTTCTCGGCCTGCTCGATCTCGCGGATGCCGCGCTGCGACACGGCGCGGCGCACGCTGTCCGCAATCTGCTCCTTGAAGCGGCGGACAAAACGCTCGCGGTTGCCGACGGACTTGTTCTTGCCTGCGAGCCTGCGGTCGATGATTTGCAATGCCATCCACTTGCCCCCTTCATGGACCGGCGCCCCAGAACGGCACGCTGGCCAACCCATCGATCAACTAGCTGCTCTTGCGCACGCGCAGGTACCACTCGCACAGCAGGCGCACCTGCTTGGGCGTATAGCCCTTGTTCACCATGCGGGTGACGAAGTCCTCGTGTTTGCGCGCCTCCTCGGCGCTGGCCTTGGCGTTGAAGCTGATCACCGGCAGCAGCTCCTCGGTGTTCGAGAACATCTTCTTCTCGATCACCAGGCGCAGTTTTTCGTAGCTCGTCCAGCTCGGGTTCTTGCCCTGGTTGTTGGCCCGGGCCCGCAGCACGAAGTTGACGATCTCGTTGCGGAAGTCCTTGGGGTTGGCAATGCCTGCGGGCTTCTCGATCTTCTCCAGCTCGGCATTGAGCGCGCCCCGGTCGAACACCTCGCCGGTGTCGGTGTCGCGGTACTCGTTGTCCTGGATCCAGTAGTCGGCGTAGGTCACGTAGCGGTCGAAGATGTTCTGGCCGTACTCGCTGTAGCTTTCCAGGTAGGCGGTCTGGATCTCCTTGCCGATGAACTCGGCATAACGCGGCGACAGAAACTCCTTGATGTAGCCGGTGTACTTGGTCTCCAGTTCGGCGGGGAACTGCTCGCGCTCGATCTGCTGCTCCAGCACATACATCAGGTGCACCGGGTTGGCAGCCACCTCGGCGCTGTCGAAGTTGAACACCTTCGAGAGGATCTTGAACGCAAAGCGGGTGGAGATGCCCGTCATGCCCTCGTCCACGCCCGCATAGTCGCGGTACTCCTGGTAGCTCTTGGCGCGGGGGTCGGTGTCCTTCAGGCTCTCGCCGTCGTAGACCTGCATCTTGCTGAGGATGCTGGAGTTCTCGGGCTCCTTCAGCCGTGTGAGGACAGCGAACTGCGCCATCATCTTGAGCGTGCCCGGCGCACACACGGCGTTGCCCAGCGACGACTCGCGGATGAGTTTTTCGTAGATGCGGGTTTCTTCGCTCACCCGCAGGCAATACGGCACCTTGACGATGTAGATGCGGTCGAGAAACGCCTCGTTGTTCTTGTTGTTGCGAAACGCCTTCCACTCGCTCTCATTGCTGTGGGCCAGCACCACGCCATCGAACGGTATGGCGCCAAAGCCTTCCGTGCCCTTGTAGTTGCCCTCCTGCGTGGCCGTGAGCAGCGGGTGCAGCACCTTGATGGGCGCCTTGAACATTTCCACAAATTCGAGCAGCCCCTGGTTGGCCAGGCACAGGCCGCCGCTGTAGCTGTAGGCATCGGTGTCGTCCTGGGCATAGGTTTCGAGCTTGCGGATGTCCACCTTGCCCACCAGGCTGGAAATGTCCTGGTTGTTCTCGTCGCCCGGCTCGGTCTTGGCGATGCCCACCTGCTTCATGATGCTGGGGTAGCGCTTGACCACCCGGAACTGGCGGATGTCACCGCCAAACTCTTCGAGCCGCTTCACGGCCCAGGGCGACAGCACACGCTGCAGGTAGCGCCGGGGGATGCCGAACTGCTCTTCCAGCACGGGCCCGTCCTCCATCGCATCGAACAGGCCCAGTGGTGATTCGTTGACCGGCGACCCCTTGAGCGCATAGAACGGCACCTTCTGCATGAGGTACTTGAGCCGCTCGGCGATCGAGCTTTTGCCGCCGCCCACGGGGCCGAGCAGGTAGAGGATCTGCTTGCGCTCTTCCAGCCCCTGCGCCGCATGGCGGAAGAAGCTCACCACCTGCTCGATGGAGTCTTCCATGCCGTAAAACTCGGCAAAGGCGGGGTAGCGTTTGATGACCTTGTTGGCAAACAGGCGCGACAGGCGCGGGTCGTTGCGCGTGTCCACCATTTCGGGCTCGCCAATGGCGGCCAGCATGCGCTGGGCGGCCGTGGCAAACGCCATCGGGTCGCGCTTGCACTCGGCGAGGTACTCGTCGATCGACATTTCCTCTTCACGGCTACGGGCGTAGCGCGCGGCGAAATTGCTGATGGCATCCATACGACCTCCTGTGGCGGCACCCCCGGCGGGCTCGGGAAGTGCCACGGTGTTGCAGTGGGAATCGCTACCGGCTTGGCTCTTTGTAGCACCACGGCCTGCGCTTGAACAGCAAATTCGTGGTCACATCCGTTGCCTTTTTGGCGCTTTGCACACACTGCGGTAGAGCACGGCATACTGCGCAAAGTTCAGCCTGCGCGTGGCCTGCACGGGTTGCCCCGGATAGGGAATGTCCTGACAACCTGCGGGGGCTGCCTACACGCTCAAAAGCGCCCTGAACCCGATGCTTGCAACAGGGCCCACGCGGCAGTCCTGCCCGTCACCAAGCACTCACAGCGCACTGGCGCCTGCACCATCGCCGCGGTACAGCCAGGGCACATCCAGCAAGCGCTCACCCAGCAGGCGCAGCGCCCCGTCCCGCCCCCACCGCACCAACCCTGTGGCATGAAAAATGCGCCCATTGCGGATGGAACGCGCCTGCACGCGGGCGTTGCGCTGCCAGCGGTTGAGGGCATAACGCGTGAGGCGCAGCGGCACCTCCAGGTCGTGCATGGCCAGCGCCCGCTGCAGCTCGGCGGCATCCTCGATCGCCATGCCCGCGCCCTGGGCCAGGTAGGGGCGCATGGGGTGGGCGGCATCGCCCAGCAGGCCCACCAGGCCGCGCGCCATCTCGTCGGCGGCGCGCACGGGCGGGCGGTCGCACAGCGGCCACAGACGCCAGCCTGCCGGGGCGTGATCACTCACACCGCGCACCAGGTCCTGCAATGTGGTGCAGGTGCCTTGTAGCGCGTGGTCCAGGCCCGCAGCGTTGGCGGCATGGTCCCAGTTCTCCAGGTCCTGTGGTGCAGGGCCCTGCACGATGACGACGATGTTCTGCAGCTCGCCCCGGCGCACGGGGTACTGCACCGCATGCAGGCGTGGGCCCAGCCAGGCGGTGACCTGGATGGTGCGCAGTGCCTCGGGCAGCGCCTGCTGCGGCACCAGGGCGCGGTAGGCCAGATGGCCCGTCACACGCGGTGGCATGGTGCACAGCAATTGGGTGCGGGTGCGGCTCCACAGGCCATCGGCGCCAATCAGCGCATCGCCCTCCACCTCCTTGCCCCGGCTGGTGCGCACGGTGACGACTTCGCCGCTGTCAGCAAAACGGTCGATGGCATGGTCCAGATGCAGCTGTGCGTCAGTGCCCTGGGTGACCCCCTGCAGCAGCAGGCCATGCAGGTCGGCGCGGTGGATGGTGGCGTAGGCCGCACCGTAGCGCTCCACCGCTGTGGGGCCCAGCGGCAGCACCGCCAGCTCGCGGCCGCTCACGGCATTGCGCACCTGCAGGCGACTGGGGAAAGCCGCCACCGCCTGCAGCGCCTGTTGCAAGCCCCAGGCCTGCAGGCGACGCACCACATTGGGCCCGATCTGCACGCCCGCGCCCACTTCGCTGAACGCGGCAGCGCGCTCGTACAGCCGCACATCCCAGCCCGCGCGCGAGGCGCCCAACGCAGCGGCCAAGCCGCCGATGCCGCCACCGGCGACCAACACCTGTTTTTTCATGGATTCATTGTCGCGCCCAAAAGGGCGGTGGCTTTTGTCATAGCGCAGGCCGCAACGCCCGTTCCAGCACCTCGGGCGGCATGGGGCGGCCAAACAGGTAGCCCTGGAAGGCCTTGCAGCCGTAGCGCTGCAAGAATTCGAGCTGGCCCGTGGTCTCCACGCCCTCGGCCACCACGCCCAGGTCCAGGCTGTCGGCCAGGGCCAGGATGGTGCGCACGATGGCCGCGTCATTGGGGTCGGTCTGCAGGTCACGCACAAAACTCTGGTCGATCTTGAGCTGGTCCAGCGGCAGGCGCTTGAGGTAGCTCAAGCTCGAATAACCGGTGCCAAAGTCGTCGAGCGAAAAGCCCACGCCGTAGCGGCGCAGGTGTTCCATGCGCGCAATGATGTCCTCGACATCGGCCAACAGCAGGCTCTCGGTAAGTTCAAGCTTGAGACGCTCGGGGTTGGCCCCCGTGGCGTCCAGCGCCCCCAGCACCTGCTCCACAAAGTCAGGCTGGCGAAACTGCCGCACGCTCACGTTGACGGACAGGAAAAACTGCCGCGTGAGCGAGCTGCGCGACCAGGCCACCAGCTGGGCACAGGCAGCCTCCATCACCCACTGGCCCAGCGGCAGGATGAGCCCGGTCTGTTCGGCCAGCGGGATGAATTCGGCGGGCGATACCATGCCCCGGCGCGGATGGCGCCAGCGCACCAGGGCCTCGGCCCCCTGCAGGCGGCCTTTGCCGTCCACCACCGGCTGGTAATACAGCACCAGTTCCTTCTCCTGCAGCCCCCGGCGCAGGTCAGCCTCCAGCGCCGAGCGGTTGCTCACCGCCGCCTGCATGTCGGGGTCAAAAAAGCGCTGCGTGTTGCGCCCCGCTGCTTTGGCCTGGTACATGGCCAGGTCGGCGTGCTTGAGCAGTTCGTCCACACTGAGCGGCTGCTGGCCAAACAGCGCAATGCCAATGCTGGGCGAGCTGTGGTGGCTGGCATCGCCCAGCACATAGGGCTTGCCGAGGGTGGTGGCAATGTGGCTGGCCACCAGCGCGGCCTCGGCACTGGCATGGTCCGCATCGGGGCTGAGGCCTTCCACCAGCACCACGAACTCGTCCCCGCCAAAACGGGCGACGGTGTCGGACTCGCGCACACAGGCCTTCAGGCGCTGGGCCACCTGCAGCAGCAACTGGTCGCCGGTGTCATGCCCCAGGGTGTCGTTGAGGTCCTTGAAGTTGTCCAAGTCGATGAACAGCAGCGCGCCCTGGGTGTCTGAACGCGCCACGGCCAGCGTGGCGTGCTGCAGGCGGTCCACCAGCAGGCGGCGGTTCGGCAGGCCGGTGAGGGAGTCGTAAAACGCCAGGCGCTCGATCTGGCTCTCGACCTGCTTGCGTTCGGTGATGTCGCGGCCCACGCCCCGGTAGCCGCGCAGCGCGCCATTCGCATCGAACACCGGCACACCGCTGACCGAAATCCAGTGCATGGTGCCATCCAGGCGCTTGCGCTGCAGCTCCAGGTCGCGAAACGGCTGGTGCGCCGCGAGCACGGCGCGGTGCGCGGCCCAGTCGGCCTCGGTCATGTTGAGGGCACCAATCTCCCAGCGGGTGCGCCCCATCACGCTCGACAGCGGGATGCCGTTCACGCTCAGATCCCCCGCCAACTGCACAAAGCGGCCTTCGGCGTCGTGCTCCCAGTACCAGTCAGAGGACAGGTCGCTCAGTGACCGGAAGCGCGCCTCACTCTCGCGCAGCTCGTTTTCGACGCGCACGTAGTCACTCACATCGGCAAAGGTGCGCACCAGGCTGCCGTCGGCCAGCGTGGTGGTGCGCACCTCGAAGGTACGGCCATCGCGCGTGGTGCGCCAGTAAAGCGCCGGGGCAGCGGCCACCGCACCCTGGGCCACGTAGTCGTGCCCGCGCCGGTCCACCAGGCTGTAGCCCGCGCCAAAGTCGCCGCGCTCGGCTTGCACACGCGTCAGGTCGGCCAGCGTGGGGCGGGTGGCCATCAGCGATTCGGGCAGATTCAGCAGCTCCAGCACGCGCTGGTTGTAGACGGTGATGCGGCCATCGGGCCCCGTCTTGAAGATGCCCTGGCTCATGCTGGCCAGCGTGGCCTGCAGGGCCGTGCGCTGCTCTTGCAGCATGGTCAGTGCCTCTTGCCAGATACGGGCGTCCACCATGCGCACGGGCTGGCCCTGACCCTTGGTGCCCTGCGTCAGGGCCACCAGGCGGTTGAGCAGCTCGCTCAGGTGCGACACGTCGTCAGGCTCGCGCAGCACATAGTCTCCCAGCCCGCAGCGGAAGGCCCGCGCGGCCAGCGCCTCCTGCGTGGCGTCGATGCACATCAGCACCGGGCGGCCGGCACACAGCTCCAGCAGGCCGGGCAGCTCCTGCTCTGAAGGCCGCAGGCACATCACCACGGCATCCCAGGCCTGCGAGGCCAGAGGCGCCATGGCCGTCTCGGGGGTGGGGCTGTTCACCACGCGCCATTCAGGGTAACGCTCGGAAATCAACCGCCGCGCAGCCGCTGCATGCTGCGTGTCAATGTCCACCCACAGGATGCCGACGTTGTTCATGGCTTGTGCCCTTCCGGCACAGCCACCAGGGGTTGCGACATCAGGCCCAGTTGCTGTTCACGCAAAAAGATGTCCATGGGGGTGGGCCGTCCAAACAAATACCCCTGGAACCCCTCGCACCCATGCAGCCTCAGAAAGCTCAGCTGCCCCGTCGTCTCCACCCCCTCCGCCACCACCTCCAGGTCCAGGCTCTTGGCCAGCGCCAGGATGGTCCGCACGATCGCCGCATCGTTCGGGTCCGAGAGCACGTCCCGCACGAAGCTCTGGTCGAT
>NZ_NOIG01000004.1:817860-980541 GCF_002245625.1 Acidovorax kalamii | reverse complement strand
GGCCGCCACAACGGCCGCACCCGATGCGCCCGCCGCAGGCGCATCGGCCACGCCCGCCGCACTGCCCCCCCGAGGGCCCGAGGCCGGGCGCGCGGCGGAGGGCGCAGCACCGGCGCCCTGCTTGCCCAGCTCCACCACCCGCACCTCGGTGCCGTCCTTGCGGATGCGCTGCTGACCGGCGGTGACCACCAGGTCGCCCGCATTCAGCCCCTCGACCACCTCCACCAGGCCCGGCGCGCGGGCGCCCAGTTGCACGGGTGTGCGGCGCGTCACGCGGGTACCGGGTTCCTTGCCTTCCACAATCTTCAGCACATA
The DNA here is from genome assembly GCF_002245625.1 of Acidovorax kalamii. Lineage (GTDB taxonomy): Bacteria > Pseudomonadota > Gammaproteobacteria > Burkholderiales > Burkholderiaceae_C > Acidovorax > Acidovorax kalamii. Next base: position 980,226 of record NZ_NOIG01000004.1, on the reverse strand, counting down.
GGGGCTGTTGCCATCGGGCACGATGGCTTCTTCAGGCACCACACGCGCATCGCTGCGCTCTGCAAACACAGCCGTCACGCGGGCGAACATGCCCGGGCGCAGTTGCAGGCGGCGGTTGTCGATGCAGCCACGCACCGCAATGGCCCGGCCGTCGGCATCGATCTGCGGGCTGATGGCCTGCACCACGGCGGCGTAGCGCACGCCGGGCAGCGCATCAAACGCCACCTGGGCGGTCTGGCCGGTGCGTGCCTTGCTTTGCAGGCGCTCGGGCAGGCGGAAGTCCACATAGACGGCGTCCAGGTCTTCAATGTTGACGATGTCGGCGCCGTCCTTGAGGTAGTCGCCCACGTTCACACCCCGGATGCCCGCAATGCCATCGAAGGGGGCCACGATCTTGAGGCGCTGGGCGGTGGCCTGCGCCAGGGCCAGCTTGGCCTGCGCCACCTCCAGGTTGGCCGCGCTTTCATCCACCGAGCGCTGGCTGATGAAGCCCTGGGCCACCAGCTCCTGGTTGCGCTTGTGGTTGGCCTGGGCGATGGACAGCTCCGCCTGGCTTTGCTGGATCTGCGCACGGGGCAGCTGGTCGTCAAACTGCACCAGCACCTGCCCGCGCCGCACGCGCTGGCCGTCGCGGAAGTTGAGCTGCGTGATGCGCCCCCCCACCTCGGGCCGCAGCATCACGCTCTGGCGCGACCGCAGGCTGCCCACGGCCTCGGCGTCGTCGCGCAGGGCCATCTGCCGCACGGCCACGGCCTCTACCGCCACGGGGCGGCCCGCACCACCGGCGCCACCTGCAGCGCTGGCACCCCGCGCAGCCCCACCCGCTGGCGCCCCCCCACCAGCGACCGCAGACACATCGGTGCGCGCAGGCTGCGCAGGTTTCTGGAGCCACCAGGCGGCCCCCGAGGCGGCGGCAATGCCGATGACAGCGAAAACGATGAACTTGTTCTTGGACGCCATGGGTCAGTGAAACCAGGTGGTGTGGGGAATGCAATCGAACAATGTATCAGTGCGTGTCTTGTGCTGCAGCCAACTTTGGCAAGACCCCAAGGTCAATTGCGGCGGTTTTACGCAGGCTTTACACGCCCAAAAACAAAAAAGCCCCCGAAGGGGCTGGTGGCTGCGCCTATGCACTCTTTTACGGTACCGAACCCGCGCCGAGGTCATCCGCGCCCCAGGGCCTTGTCCACGCCCCGGTTGGCCAGCGCATCGGCGCGCTCGTTGCCCGGATCGCCCGAGTGGCCCTTGACCCAGCGCCACTCGATGCGGTGGCCGCCGGTGCTCACCAAGGCATCCAGCCGCTGCCACAGTTCGACGTTCTTGACGGGCTGCTTGGAGGCGGTGCGCCAGCCCTTGGCCTTCCAGCCATGGATCCACTCGGTGATGCCCTTGCGCACATATTCGCTGTCCAGGAACAGCGTCACCGCACAGGGGCGCTTGAGGGCCGACAGCGCCTCGATCACGGCCATCAGTTCCATGCGGTTGTTGGTAGTGCCCAGCTCACCGCCAAACAGCTCCTTCTCGACCTGCCCGGCGCGCAGCAGCACCCCCCATCCGCCGGGGCCCGGGTTGCCCTTGCAGGCGCCATCTGTGTATATCTCTACCTGGTTCAAACTGTGTTCCTGCTCTCGTAGTTCAGTCATGGCCACCAGGGCCCGGTCAAGGGGCTCCGTGGCGGCCGGTGGGGGATTGTCTATGTTCGGTCGCGCCGGACCGGGGACACATGGGCGGCGGGCACCCGGCCGCCCGCCCGGTTGGCCACAGGCACCGTGGCGGCAGACCGCTGGCGCTGGTTGCGCCATGCGGGCTCCAGCAGGCGCATGCCATGCACCCGCTTGACCGCCACCAGAAAGTAGGCCGCGCCCAGGATGGGCCACCAGCGCTCTCCCAGAGGGTCCATCCAGCCAAAGCGCTCCAGCCACTGGGCGCTGCGCACCGCGGGACGATAACAGCCAAAACGGGCCGATTCGACCTCGAAGCTCAAAAGCCTGAGCCAGTCCCGAAGGCGCCGGTAGCCAATGAACTCGCCCACATCGGGCAAATACAGGGTGCCCCGCCCCATGCGCTGGTACAGCCGCGCCCGCCGCTGGCGCAGGCCCCACAGGCTGGTGGGGTTGAGCCCGCTGATGACCACACGCCCCTCGGGCATCAGCACCCGCTCCACTTCGCGCAGCGTGGCATGGGGGTCGATACTCAGCTCCAGGGTATGGGGCAACACGATGAGGTCCAGGCTCGCATCGGCAAACGGCAGGGCCACAGACTCGGCGAGCAGGTCCACGGTGTGCTGTCGCAAAGGGGCGCCCCCTTCGTCACCCGCTTGCGCATACGCAATAGGGCCCAGCACCGCCTCCTGCCCCAGTGCCAGCCACTGGTAGGGCATGCGGTTGGCGCGCAGGCCGTCCAGCAGAGGCATGCCCAGTTGCAGGCTGTGGTAGCCAAAAATGTCCACCACGGCCTCGTCAAAGCGCGCCTGCTCCCACGCCAGCAGGTACCGGCCCGGCGGGGAATCGAACCAGTGGTGCAAACCTATAATTTGATCGCTCATGAACTTGCTGCCGCTGCCCGCCTTTACCGACAACTACATCTGGATGCTGCACGACGGCCGCCAGGCGATCGTTGTGGACCCGGGCGACGCAGCACCCGTGGTGCAGGCCCTGGACACACTGGGCCTGGGCTTGCAGGCCATTCTAGTCACGCACCACCATGCCGATCATGTCGGCGGCGTGGATACCTTGCGCGAAGCCACTGGCGCACGGGTCTACGGCCCGGCGCGCGAGCGCATTCCCGAGCCCCTGGTCCGCCTGGCGCACGGCGATGTGGTGGAAGGGACCGATGTGCTGGGCCTGCGTTTCACGGTGATCGATGTGCCCGGTCACACTGCGGGCCACATCGCCTACTACTGCGAGGCCATGGACGGCGCGCCCCTGCTGTTCTGCGGCGACACCCTGTTCTCCGGTGGCTGCGGCCGCCTGTTCGAGGGCACGCCCGCGCAGATGCTGGACTCGCTGGACCAGCTGGCCGCCCTGCCCGGGAACACCCGCGTGTGCTGCACCCACGAATACACCCTCTCCAACCTGAAATTTGCGCGGGCTGTGGAACCTGGCAACGCCGCCCTGCTCCACTACAGCAGCCAATGCGAGGCCCTGCGGGCACAGCAGCAGCCCACGCTGCCGTCCCGCATGGACCTGGAGCGGGACATCAACCCTTTCCTGCGCGTCAGGCAACCCACGGTGGCCCAGGCCGCCCGGGACCACGACGCGCAGGTGCCTGAAAACGATGCCGTGGCGGTGCTGGCCGCCCTGCGCCAATGGAAGAACGAATTCCGATGAAAATTCTGCACATCGCCTGCCTGGCGGGCCTGCTCTGGCTCACAGGCTGCGCCACCACCGGGGGCCCCTCGCCCGACCAGGCTGACCCCGACACCAAAACCATCCCCAGCACTGCACGCTCTTCCACCCATACCCCCCTGATTCCCAACGGGCCACTCAAGCCGATCACGGCCGCCCAGGCCAGCAGCGGCGAAGTGGCCTCGCTGTCGGCTCCGGCCGACCTGTGGGACCGCATCCGGCGCGGCTTTGCCATGCCCGACCTGCAGCACGAGCTGGTGCAGGACCGCGAGCAGTGGTACGCCACCCGCCCCGACTACATGCAGCGCATGACCGAGCGCTCCAGCAAATACCTGTTCCACATTGTTGAAGAGCTGGAGCGGCGTGGCATGCCCACCGAGCTGGCCCTGCTGCCCTATATCGAGAGCGCGTTCAACCCCCAGGCCGTGTCCAGCGCCAAGGCGGCGGGCATGTGGCAGTTCATGCCCGCCACGGGCAACTACTTCGACCTCAAGCAGAACGCTTTCCGCGATGACCGCCGCGATGTGCTCGCGTCCACGCGCGCAGCGCTCGACTACCTGCAGAAGCTCTACAACATGTTCGGCGACTGGCACCTGGCCCTGGCAGCCTACAACTGGGGCGAGGGCAGCGTGGGCCGGGCCATCGCGCGCAACCAGAAGCAAGGCCTGGGCACCAGCTACACCGACCTCAACATGCCCGCCGAGACCCGCATGTATGTGCCCAAGCTGCAGGCCGTGAAGAACATCGTGGCCAACCCGGATGCCTTCCGCACCGAGCTGCCGCTCATCGAGAACCACCCGTACTTCCAGACGGTGGACATCACGCACGACATCGACGTGGCCCTGGTGGCCCAGCTCGCAGGCATCCGCGAGGAAGACTTCCGCGCGCTGAACCCTTCCTACAAGCGCCCCGTGATCCTGGCGGCGGGCACGCCCCAGATCCTGCTGCCCTGGGACAACGCCAAGGTCTTCCAGCGCAACCTCGAAGCCCGCCGCGAGGGCCAGTACGCGAGCTGGACCGTGTGGTCCGTGCCCACCACCATGAGCGTGGCGGAGGCCGCGCAGCGCGTGGGCATGAGCGAGGCCGACCTGCGCAGCATGAACAACATCCCGCCACGCATGCTGATCAAGGCGGGCTCGGCCCTGATGGTGCCGCGCGCCAACACCACAAGGCAGGATGTGTCTTCGCACCTTGCCGACAACGGGCAGGTGGCGCTGACACCCGAGATCGTCACCCGCCGCACCACGGTGCGCGCTGGCAAGGGCGAAACCGTGGCCAGCATTGCACGGCGCTACAAGCTCACCGCCGCCAACGTGGCTGACTGGAACGATGTGCGCGCCAATGCCGCGTTCAAGGTGGGGCAGCAGGTGGTGGTGTACCTGCCTGTGCGGCAAGCGCAGGCCAATACCCGCGGAGCCGCCAGCAAACGCGCCGCAAGCGCCCCCGCCCGCAAGGGCGGTACCCCTTCCAAGGTCAAACGCCGTTGATGGCGAAGGGCGGCCCCTGGCGGCATGGGCCACCCCGCCGGGCGAAGCTTAGAACCGGAGCGTGTGCATCCCCAGCAGCCCCAGGATGCCCATGATGATGAGGTACAGCGCCACGATGGTGCTGAGCAGGCGCGGCATCACCAGAATGAGGATGCCTGCGATCAGGGAAACAAGCGGGCCGATGCTGAGGCTCAGCGACATGGGTCAGTCCTTGGAAAAATCAATGAGGGTGTGAAGGGACAAAGGGCCAGGTGAACTGGCCGCAACTGCCTTGGGACGCGCCGGTGATTGCACCTTGGCAAACGCCCCTGCACTGTAGTCCAAACCAGCCCCTGTTTCGGGCGACTCCCCCGGTACAAAAGCCCCATTCCGCAGACCGCACCATGGCGGCCCGAAACGCAGGGCGCTGGGGTCAGACGCTGTACTTCTGGCGCGCCTTGCGCACCAGGTCGTTGGTGTAGGTGCGTGCCAGCTCTACCTTGGCTTCGGCCAGCTCGGGCTGCACGCGCGCCAGTATGCGCAACGCCGTGGCCGGACCGTCGTCCGGCATCAGGCCGTTGGGCGAAAAGGTTTCGCGCACGCGGCCAAAGGCCGCCAGGTACAGCCCCCGATCGCCCATCAAATATGCAGCAGGCACCGCCTTGACGAGGTCGGCCGGCCCCGCCGTCTGCAGCCACTTGAGCGCATGCACGATGCCGTTGACCAGCGCCTGGGCCTGGGCAGGCTGCTTTTGCAAAAACGACTGGGGCGCATACAGGCTGCCCGCAGGCAGGGTGCCACTGCCTACCAGCTCCTGCGCGGCTTTGAGCGAACGCAGGTCGCCCACGATGCGCGTGTCGGCCTTCTGCTCCAGCAGCGTCATGATCGGGTCGGCATGGCACAGCGCATGCACCTGGCCCGAGCGCAGCGCATTCATCGCGTTGGTGCCCGAACCCACGCCCACAAACGCCACGTCCCGGGGCGACAGGCCCGCACGCACCAGCATCAGGCTCGCCGCCAGGTGGGTGGATGAGCCAACCGACGACACACCGATGCGCCGCCCCGCCAGATCGCCCAGGTCCTTGTAGGCAGGCAGCGAGCGCAGCGACACCCCCAGGGCCAATTGGGGCGCACGCCCTTGCAGCACCAGCGCACGGTAGGACTGGCCCCGCACGTGGGCGCGCAGCACATGCTCGAAAGCCCCCGAGCAGACATCGGCCGCCCCCTCCTGCACGGCCTGCTGCGCGAGCGCACCTGCCGCAAAATCGCGCACCACCACCTCCAGCCCTTCCACCCTGAAGTAGCCCAGTGCATCTGCCAGCGCCAGCGGCAGGTGGTAAAGCACCCCCTGCCCCCCCACCGCCACCGTGACGCGCCCCAGCATGGCCCCATCGGTCTGCGCCCGCACCAGCGCAGGCGCACACACCGCAGCCACCGAGACGGCGGACACGGTGCCAAAGGCACGGCGGGTGATCAGAGACTGGGGCATGGAGTCAGGCAAAAAGACAATGCTGCATTGCAACAATCGTGCCCCGAAGGGGGGCAGGCCGCATCAGGGAGATTCCCTGCGGGTTTCTACGTAAGCAAAAAAATGATGTGGAAGGGCTCTTGCTGCGATGCACCCCTTGGGTGCGTCGGCCTGCCTGGGCCCACGCCAGGGTCAGCGGTAACCGATGAAAAGAATCGCCACGTTGACCAGGAATCCTGCCGCCCACACGGCACTGCGGGCCGTGGGCATGTCTGCAACGTACATCATCACGTAGAAGATGCGCAGCAACACAAACAGCAGCGCCAGCATGTCGAGCAGCGTCTGCCCGGCGCCCAGCAGATGGGCAATGATCACTGCACCGATAAAAAACGGCAGGGCTTCAAAACTGTTGGCCTGCGCCGCGTTGGCCCGCGCCCGCCAGTCGGTCTGCCGGGCCATCCAGGCGCGCGGGTCATGGTTGTCAAACCCGCCGTCTTTGCGCGACTTGCCCAGGCTGCCGCTCTTGGCCAGCCAGGCGCAGCCCATGGGCAGCAGTGCGGCAATCAGCACGCACCAATAGGCAGCGGTGAACCGGGCAACATGCATGGTGGTATTCATTTTTGCGACTCTCTTTGGCCGCTACCGCCTGTTGGACAAGCGCGAGCAGCTATTAAATTGTGAGTATTCTAGTGGGCACCCCGATGCGGCGCTGTCACCGGCGGTCCACCAGTGCATGCGCAATGGTGCCCAGGTCCACGTACTCCAGCTCGCTACCCACAGGCACCCCGCGTGCAAGGCGCGTGACATGCACGCCCCGGCTCTTAAGGGCCTCGCTGATCACATGGGCCGTGGCCTCGCCTTCGGCGTTGAAATTGGTGGCCAGGATCACCTCCTGCACCTCGCCACCGGTGGCCCGCTCCATTAGCTTCTGCAGCCCGATGTCCTTGGGCCCCACCCCGTCCAGCGGGCTGAGCCGCCCCATGAGCACGAAGTACAGTCCCTTGAAGGCCCCGGTACGCTCCATGGCGGACTGGTCCGCAGGCGTTTCGACCACACACAGCCGTGTGGCATCACGCTCCGGGTCCAGGCAGGTGCTGCACACCTCGGCCTCGGTGAACGTGTGACAACGCGCACAGTGGTGCACCGTGCCCACCGCCTCCGAAAGCGCCCGCGACAGGGCCAGCGCCCCCTCGCGGTCGTGCTGCAGCAGATGAAACGCCATGCGCTGCGCAGACTTCACCCCCACCCCCGGCAACCGGCGCAGCGCCTGGATCAGAACGTCGAGGGAATTGGTGGTGGACATGGAAACGAGCGATGCAGGAAAGATGTGAGGAACGAGCTGGGCAAGGCTTCGACAAGCTCAGCCCGAACGGATGCAGGCAAAAACAACAGGCATGTGGTCCTTGCCTTCACACCCCGCCCTCAAGGGCGTAGCGAGCGGGATCAGCTGCTAGGCGGACGGAGCACAGCCACCGGAACGTACTTGAAGTACGCGAGGATGGCGAGCACCGCCCAACGACGCAGATGGCCCGCTTGGTAGCCAGTATCAGAAAGGGAATTTCATGCCGCCGGGGAGGCCTGGCATGCCTTGCGTGAGCTTGCCCATCTTCTCCGACGAAGTCTCCTCGGCCTTGCGCACTGCCGCATTGAACGCGGCCGCCACCAGGTCTTCCAGCATGTCCTTGTCTTCCGCCAGCAGGCTGGGATCGATGGTGATGCGCTTGACGTCGTGCTTGCAGGTCATCACCACCTTCACCAGGCCCGCGCCCGATTCACCCTCCACCTCGATGAAGGCCAGTTCGTCCTGCGCCTTCTTGAGGTTGTCCTGCATGGCCTGGGCTTGCTTCATGAGGCCGGCGAGTTGTCCTTTGTTGAACATGGTGTGGTTTCCTTTGCTTTCTTTCTGGTTGATCGATTCCCACGAAGGGACTGAAATTCAGTGTCCGAAATTCACGGTATTGTGCTTTGCACCGTTAGTGGCCGTCGAAACTGCCGCAGCCCTGACCAGTGCTCCCGCGCAAGGGCCGCCAAGCCGCGTAGGCGGCGCTTCGCTTGCGTGCGCTGGGAGCGTCCCCCTCCCGCGAAGCGAGAGAGGGGGAAGGCGCCAAAGGCGACTCAGGGGGTGCTCCATTTCACGCGGGTTTTATGCTGCCCGGCACGATTCTCGCGCCGTAGTCACGCATCAGCGATTGCACGAAGGGGTCGTTGTGCACGATTTCCTCGGCGCGGCGCTGGCGCTCGGCCGCGGCAGCGGCGTTGCGGCGGGCGGGGCTGTCAATGACCACGCCCACCTCCACGCTGATCTGGGTGGCATGGCCTGCCGCCTCCAGCGCGGCGCGCAGGCGCTCGCGGGCGGTGGGCTGGTTGAGCGACTCGCGCTCCACGCGCAGCAGCCAGTGGCCACCATCGCGCGCCACCAGCTGCGACTGCAGGGCCAGCTCCCGCACCAGGGCGTTGATGGCCTCGGCCGCGACCATCTGCTGCACCGTGGCATGCCAGACGTCGCCCTCCTCGGTGGGTGTATACCGGGCCGACGCGGGCACAGGAGCCGAATGGGGGGCTGGCTGCAAACGCGCACCGGGCTCGGGGGCTACGCGCACGGGAATTGCTACGAATTCAGGAGCACCCTGCGCTTGCTGAGTAAGCGCAGGGGCCTGGTTTTGTTCAAAATTTCGCGCCTGGCGCACGGGCAGCGCCGTGACGGCGGCGGGCGCCGTAGGTGCAATCAGCGCACCGGCTGCAGGACCTGCATCGTCCTCCGACCCGGGCCAGGGCGGAGGCTCGGAGGAAGAGGCGTCGTCAAAGCCCGGAGCGCCATCATCGAGCGCCGACACGGCCGCTGTTGTGGGGGCGGGGGTCGGCATGGCAGATGCCGCAACAGGGGCCACAGCAGGTGGCACGGGCATCGCCGGTGTGGGCTGAGCCACCGGGACGGCGGCGACCAGAGGCGCAGCCGGGGGAATCGGCGCTGCAGGCGCCGCCAGGGGGGCCGGTGCAGACGCCGCAGAAGCCCCTGTGGATGCAGTTTCAGGCCGCGTCAGAGTTTTTTTTTCAGCCGATTCGCCAGCGCCGCCCACACCGCCCGCAGGCTTGAAAGCCAGCAGGCGCAGCAGCACCATGGTCAGCGCCGCGTACTCATCAGGCGCCAGGCCCAACTCGCCGCGACCGTGCAGGCACAGGCTGTAGAGCAGCTGGGTTTCGTCGGCGGGCATCAGCGCCGCCAGGCGGGCTGTTTCGGCAGCCTCGGGGTCGTCGGCATCCACCGCACCGGCCATCTGCGGCACGGCCTGGAACACAGCCATGCGCTGCAGCACTGCGCTCATCTCTTCGAGCGTGGACGCAGCGGACAGGCCGTTCATGCGCAGTGCGTCCGAGGTTTCGACCACGGTCTTCCCATCGCCCTGGGCCAACGCTTCGATGAGGCGGAACACATAGGAGCGGTCCACCGCACCCAGCATCTGGCGCACACCGGCTTCCTGCAGCTGGCCGCTGCCGAAGGCGATGGCCTGGTCGGTGAGCGAGAGCGCATCGCGCATGGAGCCGCGCGCAGCGCGCGACAGCAGACGCAGCGCCTGCGGCTCGGCGGGCACGTTCTCGGTTGCCAGCACCTGCGTGAGGTGCGAAAGCACGGTTTCGGGCGCCATGGGGCGCAGGTTGAACTGCAGGCAACGACTCAGCACCGTGACCGGCACCTTCTGCGGGTCGGTCGTGGCGAGCACAAACTTGAGGTATTCGGGCGGCTCTTCCAGCGTCTTGAGCATGGCGTTGAACGCCGTGTTCGTGAGCATGTGCACTTCGTCGATCATGAAGACCTTGAAGCGCCCCTGCACCGGTTTGTAGACCGCCTGCTCCAGCAGGCTCTGCACCTCGTCCACGCCCCGGTTGGAGGCCGCGTCCAGCTCGGTGTAGTCCACAAACCGGCCGCTGTCGATGTCGGTGCAGGCCTGGCACACGCCGCAGGGCGTGGCGGTGATCCCGCCCTGCCCGTCAGGCCCCTGGCAGTTGAGCGACTTGGCCAGAATGCGCGACACCGTGGTCTTGCCCACGCCGCGCGTGCCAGTGAACAGGTAGGCGTGGTGCAGGCGCTGCTGGGTCAGCGCATTCGACAGGGCCTGGACCACATGCTCCTGCCCCACCATCTCGGTGAAATTGCGGGGGCGGTACTTGCGGGCGAGCACGAGGTAGGACATGGGGGGTGATTCTAGGGCCCAACCAAGTGCCCCCGCCCTTCGATAACGGCACGCTCCCCACCAGGGACACCGCGCAAGGGCCGCCCCGCCGCGCTGGTGTCGTCCCCCTTCCCGAATTGCGCAGCAATTCGAGAGAAGGGGGAAACGGCGCAGCCGTTCAGGGGGTAGAATGCGAACTGACGGGCCTCCTCGCATGGTGAAGCGGCCAACCGGGTCAGGTGGGGAACCAAGCAGCCCTAACTGTGGAGTCAGTGCCGGGGGTAAGGCTCGTCAACTTCTTCTTTCTTTTTGCGTGGTCGCGCAAAAAACTCCCCTTTCTCCAGTATTTCCATCGCGCGCCGTGCGCTTCAGCGACCGCTCAGGCCCCTGACGACTGCCCCAGCCAGCGCAGCGCCCCCTCGCCCGCTACACGGCCGCTGGCCATGCTGGCGGTGAGCAGGTAACCCCCCGTGGGCGCCTCCCAGTCCAGCATTTCGCCCGCGCAGAACACGCCCGGCAAGGCCGTGGCCATGAGGTGCGCGTCCAGCGCCTCAAACGCCACGCCACCCGCCGTGCTGATGGCTTCGTCCAGCGGGCGCGCAGCCACCACGGTGATCGGCAAGGCCTTGATCGCGTGGGCCAGGGCCACGGGGTCGTTCATGCCGTCCTTGCCCAGGTGCTCATACAGGATGCCCGCCTTGATGCCGTCCAGGCCCAGGCGGCTCTTGAGGTGGCTGGAGAGTGAGCGTGATCCGCGCGGGTGGCGCACTTCCACCAGCACACACTCGGGGCTGTGGTCGGGCAATAGGTCCAGGTAGAAGGTGGCGTGGCCATGGGCCTGCACCTCGTCGCGCAGCAGGTGCGATACGGCATAGACCAGGCTGCCCTCCACCCCCGTGGCGGTGACCACAAACTCGCCCCGGCGGCTGAAGCTGCGGCCCTGGCTGTCGGTGAAGCTGAGCACCACGGTCTTGAAGGGCTGGCCCACAAACTTCTCGGAAAAATGCGGCGTCCAGCCCACCGTGGGCGCGGGCGTGCGGCCCAGCAGCTCTTGCAGAAAGGCGCGGCGCGTTTCGCCCACAGGTGCATCGGCGCGCAGCACATCAAAACCGCAGTTGGACGGGCGCAGCGGCGCCACCGCCACCCCGCGCTGCGCCAGCAGCGGCACCCAGGCACCATCCGACCCCAGACGTGCCCAGCTGCCGCCGCCCAGCGCGAGCACTACGGCCTTGGCGGCCACCCGCACCTCGCCTGCCGGTGCGGCAAAGCGCAGCGCACCCTCCTCGGCCCAGCCCAGCCAGCGGTGGCGCATGTGGAACAGCACCCCCTGCCCGCGCAAGCGCTGCAGCCAGACGCGCAGCAGCGGCGCGGCCTTCATGTCGGCGGGGAACACACGGCCCGAGGTGCCCACAAAGGTCTCCACCCCCAGCCCCTGCGCCCAGGCACGCAGTTCGGGGCCGCCAAAGGCGCGGACCAGCGGCTCGATCTGCTGCTCGCGCTCCGCATAACGCCCCACAAAGGGCTCGTGCGGCTCGGAATGGGTGAGGTTGAGCCCGCCTTTGCCCGCCAGCAGAAATTTGCGCCCCACCGACGGCATGGCGTCGAACACATGCACGGCCACACCCGCCTGGGCCAGCACCTCGGCGGCCATCAGGCCCGCTGGACCGCCGCCGACGACGGCCACATCGCACTGCAACGGTTCCGCAGACAAGGTGGGAGCATCGGAAGGAGGAAGGATGTGGGACACAGAAGGGCCTTGCTAAAAAGAGGGAGAGCGCTGCGCTGCCTGGGGGCGTAAGGACCCGTCAGAACAAGGAGCCTTGCGGAGAATCCGCAGGCCCCGGCGCGGCGCGGGCACGCTCTGGCTTTGCAGGGACAACCGGCGCAGCGGGGGCGAGAGTATGCCCCACCGCAGGCACCTGGGCTGCCGATGCCCCTGCCGCACCGGGCACTTCGCCCACGGGCACTAAGCGCCCATCGCCCGTGAGAAAGGCGGCGTACACCGCCTCGCCCGGCATCAGAACCGAAACGGCTTCGCGGTAGCGCTGCAGTTGCGCCACCAGCGCCTGCTGGCGCTGGGGCTGGGCGGCGCTTTTGTAATCCAGCACCCACCAGCCTGCCGCTGCGTCGTCGGCATACGCCGCGCGGCGCAACACCAGGCGGTCGATTCGCAGGCTCTGGCCCTGGTAGTGCAGCGGGGCTTCGTTGATGGCGGTCTGTACCTGGGCCGGGTCCCAGGCCCAGGCGCCCTCCCCGGCCAGGATGCCCTGGGCCATGTGCGCGGCCAGCTCGGCGGCGACGGGGGTGATGTCGTGGTCGCTGGCCAGCCGGGCGATGCGTGCGGCGGGCCAGCCGTTGGCGCGGAGGTCGGCCAGCGGGGAACCGGCCACACCGGCCTGCTCCAGCAGCTGGTGCATGGCGTCGCCCTGGCGGGACAGCGGCGTGGAGTCGCCATCGCCGGGCATGGCCACGGGCGTGGCGCCACTGGGGTCGGCGGCTGCTGCACCCGGTTGGGTGCGGGCGCTTTGCAGGGCCTCGGGCAAGGGTTTCAGCGCGGCGATGGTGAAGGTGTCGGGGGTTGCCCCGGCTCCGGCGGAAGGCGCAGGGGCCGCGCCCGCGTCCACCCCGGTCACCAGTGGTGCCAGCCGGTTCCACCAACTGCCCGGCGCCGAATTGCTGGGCAACACGGACGACAGCGCCAAGCAATGCTTGGCACGCGTCATGGCCACATAGAGCATGTTCAGTTCTTCGCGGCTGCGGGCCTGCTGCTCAGCAGCCAGCGCGGCTTCGGCGCTGGGCGGGGGGGTCGATTCGCTGGCGAGAAAAACAAAGGCCGCAGGCACGGGCTGCTCGCCCGGCCAGTCCACCAGCACGCCCATGGTCTCGGCTTTTTGCGGGCGGGTATCGGTGTCGAGCAGCAGCACGCAGTCGGCCTCCAGGCCCTTGGCACCGTGCACCGTCAGCAGGCGAATGGCCTGCGCATCGGCCCGGCCGGGCGCGCGCACGCCGCCCTTCTTCATGGCCCGCACAAACGCATAGGGCGTGAGGTAGCGGCCGCCATCGTGCTGCAGCGCGGCGGCCAGCAGCGCGCGCAAGTTGGCCTGCACTGCCTGGCGCTGGGTGACTGGGGCGGCGGCGGCAAAGCGGGCCAGCACATCGCCATGTTCGTAGATGGCATGCAGCGCATCATGCGGCGGCAGGCTATCCACCCAGGCCTGGTATTGGGTCAAAACAGCCCCTACCGCCTGATGGTCATGCCCTAGTAGCTCATTTTTTGATAGCAAATAAAACCAGCTGCTGCTCGCATGCTCGCTCTGACGGCGCAGCGCGGCCAGGGCCACCAGGGCCTCGTCGCCCAGGCCAAACAAGGGCGACTTGAGTGCACGGGCCAAAGACAGATCGTGCGTGGGCGAAACCAGCACATCGAGCAGCGCCACAACGTCCTGCACCTCGGGCGCGTCGAACAGGTCCGCCTTTTCAGGCTGCACGCAGGGCAGGTGCAAGGCGCGCAAAGCGTCTTGCATGCTGGCCAGGCGGTCGCGTTTGCGGGCCAGCACCAGCACTTCTTTGGGTGGGGTGCCGCTGGCGATCTGCGCGGCCACCCAGGCGGCGGCCTGGGTGCATTCGCGCATGCGCTGGGTTTCTTCGGCCTCGTGGCGGGGTTCGGTCAGGCTGTCGCGCCAGGCCAGGGGGTCGCGGGCTGCGCCCTGGCTGTCGTCGTCCGCATCGGTGATGGCGGGCAGGCGCAGCAGCTGGCCGGGGTGCTTGGATTCGGTGGTGTGGTCGCGAAAGCCGCTGGTCTCGTGCTGCGCCTGGGCCTGCCCCATGACGGCGTTGACGGCGGCAATCACGCCCTGCGCGTTGCGGCGCGTGTGGTCGCAGCTGAGCAGGTCGCCGCCCAACCCGTCGCGCACAAAGGCCTGCGCAGCGATGAACACCTGCGGCTCGGCGCGGCGAAAGCGGTAGATGCTCTGCTTGGGGTCGCCCACGATGAACACGCTGGGCGCGGCAGACCCGCCGCCCGAGCCCGCATAGCCCGCCAGCCACGCATGCAGTGCCTGCCACTGCAGCGGGTTGGTGTCCTGGAACTCATCGACCAGCAAGTGGCGGATGCGCGCGTCCAGCCGCTCCTGCACCCAGCCACTGAGCACCGGATCGGCCAGCATGACCAGGGCCGTGCGCTCCACATCGTTCATGTCCACCCAGCCGTGCTGCTGCTTGACGGCCACAAACTGCGCAATCAGGCAGCGCGCCAGCCGGGCCATGCGCTGCTGGTGCTGCCAGGCCTCGTGCTGGCGGCGAGCGGTGAGCAGGCGCTGCAACTCGGGCTCTGCCTCCTGCGCAGGGGGAAATTTCTCCAGGTTCTTGGAGAGGCGGTCTTCCTTGGCGACGAATATCGCTTTGCGCAACATGTCGAGCCGCTGATTCACATCGGGGCAAGCCAGAGCGTCAATGATGGCGTCGGCCGCCTTCTGGGGGGTCTTGTTGGCCTCGGCGCCCAGGGCGCTGGCACGGTTGCGCCAGCGTTGCAGGGCGGCTTCGGTCTGCAGGGCCTCGGCGGGCTCGGCCAACGCGGCCAGCTCGGGGTATGCCTCCTGGAAGGGCGGCACGGATGCATCCACCACGCCTGCCGCGTCGGCCAGGTCAAATTCCACCCGCTTGGCCAGTGCCGCCGCCAGCGCCTTGTGCGTTTGCGAGCGGCCGTGGCGGGCCACCACAGCTTCGTAGTCGGCACGCAGGCTGGCGCTTTCGGCCACGACCTGCAAGAACGGGGGCCAGACCTCGCGCACGGCCTCGGCATCGTCTTCGAGAAGCTCAAAGTGCGCGGGCAGGCCCTGTTGCTGCAGCAGCGCCAGCGGCGCTGTGCCCAACAGCGCGGCAAACCAGCTGTGGAAGGTGCGGATCTGCACCGGGCGCCCTGCTTCGAGCAACTGGCGGTATAAATTTTGTAGCGCCTCGCGCTTGTCCAGTGCGCCTTGGGGGCTGATTCCGCGTGCAATCAGCTCGGCCGTCAGTTCTTCCACCGGCTTGTGGCTGAACTGCTCCAACCATTCTTGCAGGCGCTGGCGCATCTCGCCCGCGGCCTTTTTGGTGAAGGTGATGGCCAGGATCTCGTGCGGCGCGCAGCCGTCGAGCAGCGCCCGCAGCATGCGCGAAACCAGCATCCAGGTCTTGCCCGCACCGGCGCAGGCCTCCACCGCCACGCTGCGCGCGGGGTCGCAGGCAATGGCGTAGAACGCCTCACGCGAGACGGGGCGGCCGTTGTGTTCGTAGGCGGCCTGGGTGGGTTGTGAAATGCTGACGGTCATGGCGTCTCTTGCGCGGGCAACGCCTGTTCAGTGTCTGCCCACATGTCTTTGCGGCACAGGCCCCGCACGGCGCAAAACTCGCACACCGAGCCCTCGCCCAGCGCGGGCAGCGGAGCCCCGGCGGCAATGCGGGCCATGTCGTGCTGAATGCCTTCGATGAGCACATCGCGCAGGTGCACCACCTCGTCCTGCTCGTGCATGCTCGTTTCACCGCGCTCGCCCACGTTGACGTAGGCAGCGCGCAGGGTGTCGTGGCTCAGCAGGGCGGCGTAGAAGGCCAGTTGCGTGTCCTCCGCTCCGCTCTTGATGCGCTGGCGGGTCACGCTGTCGCTTTCGGTTTTGTAGTCAATGACCAGTACCGTGGGCTCGCCAGTGGACGAGACACCATCGATTCGGTCGAGGGTGCCAACCAGCTCCAAGTCGCCCAGCGGCTGGCGGGCCTTGACCTCGGCCTGGCGGAAGGTGGCGCCCCGCTGCTCGTGCCCTGCCAGCCATTGCAGGTAGCCGTCACGCAGTTGCGCCCAGCCTGCGGCGAAGGGCAGAAAGTCACCGTCTTGCAGGCGTTGCTCGCGGGTCACGGCTTCGGCGGCGGCGTCCATGCGGGCGCGGCGCTCGTCCGGGTGGTCGGTGGGCTCAGCCAGCAACGCCTCGTGAAAGTGTTGCAGCACGGCGTGCAGCCAGTTGCCAAAGTCGCGCTTGTCCACTTCGGCATCCAGTTCGTCAGCCTCGCGCAGACCCAGCTGGCGCTGTGCAAAGAAGCGGTAGGGGCAATGGCGCAGGTCGGAATACGCGGTGGAGGACAGGTGCGCCACCGGCAACGCCTGGCCCACGGGCTGGGGACGCAGCGTTGGGGTGGCGGCCACGGCACGGGCCGCACGGTCGTCCGTGCCGGGTGTAGCGGCGCCATCCAGTTGCAGGGCCAGCACCAGGGCGCTGGCCAGCAGGGGCTCGCCGCCCTCATCGCCGGTGCGCCACAGCACGTCCACCACGGGCGTGCGCAGCGCGTGGGCCCAGGCGGCCCGCTGGGCGGCCTCCAGCGACTGGCGTGTGGGCAGGCCCCAGGCCTCGCGCTGAGCCTGCGACCAGTCGCCCGCAGGCTCCGGCGCAGCCTGCAGGCGCTTTTCATCGCAGCCCGGCAGCACGGCGGCGGCAAAGGGGCGGGCAAGCAACTGGGGCAGCGGCAACACGACCACGGGCGCATCGGCGGCCTGGGCGGCCACGTAGCGCCCGGCTTCGAGCACGTCCCTGGCCCAGCGGGTGAATTCGGCCAGCGTCATGCGGCGACCCGCGCTGTCGCCCCAGCCGTCCAGCTCGGCCTGCTGGCCGTCTTGCAGGCGCAGGGCGGCCGACACGCGCATGCCCGCCGGGTCGGCCTGCAGGCCTTGCCACTGGCCGGCTTGCTCCAGCACGGCGCGCAGGGCGGGCAGCCACTGCGCCAGCGGGCGCGCGGCGCGCAAGGATTCGCGCCAGGCCTCTACCGTAGCCACGGTGCGAGCCAACTGGGGCTGCGCGCTCAGATCCCGCGCGGCGGCGGCGGCCCAGTGCTGCACCACGCCCTTGCGCAGCCATTGCTCCAGCCGATTCACGTCGCCCGGCATCAGCGCAGGGGTGTGCTTGATCCAGTCCAGCACCGCGTTGGATGAAGCGTTCCACGCCGCAGCCTGCAGCGCGGCCATGACCCGCGAAGCGGCGCGTGTGGTCGAGAGAATCCAGCCACTTTCATCGCGCACCAGCACGCCGCTGCTGTCCAGGTGGGCGAGCACGCGGCGGATCAGTGCGCGGTCGGTGGCGGCCAGCGCCACGGGCACCCGGCCATCTCGCACGTGGGCCAGCACGCAGGCAGCGGCGCGGTGGGCTTCGTCTTCGGCATCGGTGGCGGCATGCTGGGCGCGTTTTGGCGGCGCGGGAGCTTCATCGACCAATACTGGCAGCGCAACACAAGCCCCCTGCTCGCCCCAATGGGCCAGCAGGGCCTGGGGCAGCGCGTCGGATTGAAAACCTTCGAGCACCACCAGCGCATCCACCGCCGCGCGCACACCGGGCTCGAACAGCACATCGGTGGCGTGGCGTGAGGCCAGCACCCATTCCAGCGCCAGGCGCGCCACCAGGGCCTCGTAATGCAGGCTGCTGCCCTCGTCGGCGGTGGTCAGCAGTTTGCGGGCCTCGTCGCCCCAGGCGGCGCGCTGCGCGGGGGGCACAGCGGCCACGGCGGGGGCCAACTGGGCGGCGGCTTCTTGCAGGGGCGTGGCCAGCATCTCGCGCTGGGCGCCCTGCCCCACGCGGTCGAGCAACGCGCGGGCCGTGAGGGTGTCGCGCGCCACGTCGCCCGCAAAGTCGTCGGCCGAAGGCTCAAACACCTGCAGTTGGCGGGCCCAGTTGCGGGTGGTTTCAAAGCGCGGCGCAAAGCCTTGCGGAAACTGCAACGCCCAGTGGCGCTGGGCCCAGGGCATGAGCTGCGCGTAGGGCACCAGCACCACGGTGCGTGCTAGGTGAGCGCCCTGGGCGCTGGCATGCGCGGCCACCTGGGCCAATGCGCGCTGCCACAGGCCCATGCTCCAGCCTGCGCACTGATCGCTTTTCGCTATGACAGTCATAGCGTCGCAAGCCCCGGCCATACCGGTGAATGGGGGATTGGTTTCTGTCACAATGCCCTGACTTTAAACGTACACCGGTTCCAACCCGCCCAAGATCAAGGAATTCCGCCATGGCCAGCGAACTCATCAAACATGTCTCTGACGCCAGCTTTGAAGCCGACGTGCTCCAACCCGGCTCCGCCGTGCTGGTGGACTACTGGGCCGAATGGTGCGGCCCCTGCAAGATGATTGCCCCCATCCTGGATGAAGTCGCAGGCACCTACCAGGGCAAGCTGCAGATCGCCAAGATGAATGTGGATGAAAACCGCGAGATCCCCGCCAAGTTCGGCATCCGCGGCATCCCCACCCTGATGCTGTTCAAGGACGGCCAACTGGCCGCCACCAAGGTCGGTGCGATGAGCAAGGCACAACTGACCGCCTTCATCGATCAGCAACTGGCCTGATCCCCCAAGCCCCGCTGGTGCGCTGCCTGCGGGGCATTTTTTTGGGTGCATATGGCATGCATGCAGTGCCAGAGTGGCGCTGCATGCAGCTGCTCATAGCACACCCCTGAAGCACCTGCTTTTTTTCCTGTCATAATTCCCCTCGATCACCGGCCTGCACGCATTGGCAGCCGGACCAAGATCCCCGGCGGGCCGGGCCTGCAAACAGCAGCCCTTCCGGCACCAGCCCCCTCCCCCAAGATTCTTACCAGCTCCGCCAAGGAGTCACTCCATGCACTTAAACGAACTCAAGGCACTGCACGTGTCTGAAGTCCTGAAGCAAGCCGAAGAACTCGAAATCGAAAACACGGGACGGATGCGCAAACAGGAGTTGATGTTTGCCATCATCAAGAAGCGCGCCAAGGCGGGCGAGCAGGTGTTTGCGGATGGCGTGCTGGAAATCCTGCCCGACGGATTTGGCTTCTTGCGCAGCCCTGACACCAGCTTCACGGCTAGCACGGACGACATCTACATCAGCCCCAGCCAGGTGCGCCGCTTCAACCTGCACACCGGCGACATGATCGAAGGCGAAGTGCGCACGCCCAAGGACGGTGAGCGCTACTTTGCCCTGACCAAGCTCGACTCGGTCAATGGCGGACCGCCCGAGCAGAACAAGCACAAGGTGATGTTCGAAAACCTGACGCCCCTGTTCCCCAAGGAACAGATGCGCCTGGAACGCGAGATCAAGGGCGACGAGAACATCACCGGTCGCATCATCGACATCATTGCCCCCATCGGCCGCGGCCAGCGCGCACTGATCGTGGCGCCGCCCAAGAGCGGCAAGACGGTGATGATGCAGCACATCGCCCACGCCATCACGGCCAACAACCCTGACGTGCACCTGATGGTGCTGCTGGTGGACGAGCGCCCTGAAGAAGTGACCGAAATGCAGCGTACGGTCAAGGGCGACATCATTGCCTCCACCTTCGACGAGCCTGCCGCCCGTCACGTGCATGTGGCCGAAATGGTGATCGAGCGCGCCAAGCGTCTGGTCGAACTGAAGAAGGACGTGGTGATCCTGCTGGACTCCATCACCCGCCTGGCCCGCGCCTACAACAACGTCGTGCCGTCGAGCGGCAAGGTGCTGTCGGGTGGCGTGGACGCTGCTGCACTGCAGCGCCCCAAGCGCTTCTTTGGCGCCGCGCGCAAGGTCGAGGAAGGCGGCTCGCTGACCATCATCGCCACTGCGCTGGTCGATACCGGCAGCCGCATGGACGAAGTGATCTTTGAAGAGTTCAAGGGCACGGGCAACTGCGAAATCCACCTGAACCGCCGCCTGTACGAAAAGCGTGTGTTCCCCGCCATCGAACTGAACAAGAGCGGCACGCGCCGCGAAGAGCTGCTGCTGGCGCCCGAGATCCTGCAGAAGACCCGCATCCTGCGCCAGTTCATGTACAACATGGACGAGATCGAGTCCATGGAGCTGATGATCAAGAACATGAAGGCCACCAAGACCAATGTGGACTTTTTCGACATGATGCGAAGAGGCGGGTGACATCCCCCTGAGGCGCTTTGCACCTTCCCCCGTCTCTCGAATTGCGCTGCAATTCGGGAAGGGGGACACCGCCAGCGCGGCGGGGGACCCTTGCGCGGCGGTTCTCGCATGGGCTGCCGTGGCAGTTTCGAACAAACGCGGGAAACCTGAAAATGGAGAAATCGCCGTCTATGCAATAATAGAGGGCTTTTTCTTGCGGAAAGTACATCGGACTGGCCGGTGCGGCTCCCGCAGTTGACTCAAAGGAAGATCATGAAAGAAGGCATTCACCCCAACTACCGCGAAGTTCTGTTCGTGGACCTGTCCAACGGCTTCAAGTTCGTGACCCGCTCGTGCGTGAACACGAAGGAAACCGAAACCTTCGAAGGCAAGGAATACCCGCTGTTCAAGCTGGACACCTCCTCTGAATCGCACCCCTTCTACACCGGCACGCAAAAGTCCGTGGACAACATGGGTGGCCGCGTGGAGCGCTTCCGCAACCGTTTCGGCAAGACCGCAGCGAAGTAATTCGCTTCCTGCGTTCCCGCCAAAAAGGCAGCCCGGGCAACCGGGCTGCCTTTTTCTTTGTTTTGCCCTTATTCTCGGTGGCTCTTCGCATTGCTACCCACTGACGCGTGACCCCACCGACCCCCGCCATCGTTACCCAGAATGCCGTGAGCCCACTTCCACGCTGGGCGTTGCTGCTGCTGTGCATCGCCTACGTGGTGCCGGGCTATGTCGGGCGTGGCCCCTGGAAGAATGCCGATGTCACGGCATTTGGTTACATGCTGGAGCTGGCCCAGGGCCGCACACCATGGCTCGCCCCCTTGCTGGGCGGCATGCCACCCGAAACAGAGGGGCTGCTGCCCTACTGGCTGGGCGCCTGGGCGATGCAGATTGCGCCCTCCTGGCTGTCGGCCGAGATGGCCGTGCGCATTCCGTTTGCCGGGCTGCTGGCTCTCACACTCATAGCGACCTGGTACGGCGTGTACTACCTGGCCCGCAGCCCCGGCGCGCAGCCCGTGGCGTTTGCGTTTGGCGGCGAGGCCCCTCCGCTCGACTATGCCCGTGCGATTGCCGATGGCGCGCTGCTGGCCTTGATCGCCTGCCTGGGGCTGGCCCAGCTGTCGCACGAAACCACCAGCTATCTGGTGCAGCTCAGCTGCACCGCACTGCTCTTTTTTGCGGTGGCCGCCATGCCCCACCGCACCGTGGCACCAGCCATTGCGCTGGTGGTAGGCCTGCTCGGGCTGACGCTGGCCGGGGCCCCTGCCCTGGCCGCGATGCTGGGCATTGGCAGCATGGCGCTGGTAGCGCTGGCCCCAGGCAGCAGCACCGACCGCCGGTGGCCCTGGGCGCTGGGCTTACTGGCCGTCACGCTGCTGGCAGCCTGGGCGGCCTGGGCGCTGGACCTGTGGCGCTGGCGCATTGTGGGCGGCGGTACAGGCGCCAAGGAGTGGCAGAGTCTGGTGCGGCTACTGATATGGTTTGGCTGGCCCGCCTGGCCGCTGGCGCTGTGGACCCTGTGGCGCTGGCGCAAGCAGATCGTGAGCCGCCAGGGCCACCGGCATCTGCTGCTGCCGCTGTGGTTCTCGGTGGTTTCCGTTGCCGCCACCCTCAGCACCCAGCCTGCAGACCGCGCCCTGTTGCTGGGCCTGCCCGCCATGGCGGCGCTGGCCGCGTTTGCACTGCCCACCCTGCGCCGCAGCGTGGGGGCCCTGATCGACTGGTTCACACTGCTGTTCTTCACCGTGTCCGCGCTGGCGATCTGGGTGATCTGGATCGCCATGCAGACCGGCGTGCCCGCCAAGCCCGCCGCCAATGTGGCCAAGCTGGCTCCAGGCTTCGAGCCCCAGTTTTCAACCCTGGCCCTGGTGGTGGCCCTGGCAGCCACCGTGGGCTGGTGTGGGCTTGTCTGGTGGCGCGCGTCCCGCAACCGCGCCCCGATCTGGAAAAGCCTGGTGCTGCCCGCTGGCGGTGCCGCCCTGGGCTGGGTGCTGCTGATGACGCTGTGGCTGCCGCTGCTGGACTATGCGCGCAGCTACACCCCGCAGGTGCGCAGTGTGTTGGCGGCAATGGGGCCGGAGCCCGGGTGCATCCAGACGGTGGGGCTGAGCCGCGCCCAGGTGGCCGCGCTGCAGTACCACGGCCGGCTCTCGCTGCAGCGGGCGGGCCTGCAGGACGAATGCCAGTGGCTGCTGGCAGACATCGCATCTTGGCCCGCGTCTGAACGCATGGTCAACGCTGCCTTGTGGGAGCTCAAGGCCACCCTGCCCCGCCCGACGGACAAGAACGACCACCTGCTGCTGCTGCGCCGCAAAGGCCCGGCGCGCTGATGTCGGAACGCTCCACCATCACCCGGCATGCCCTCACGGTGCTGGCCGGGCAACTGGCTGTCATGGCCTTTGGCGTGACGGACACCATTGTGGCTGGCCGCTACAGCGAAGCCTCGCTCGCCGCGCTATCCGTGGGCTCGGCCATTTTCATCAGCGTCTATGTGGCGCTGATTGGTGTGCTGCAGGCGCTGCTGCCCGTGTGGGCCGAGCAGCGCGGTGCGCGCGAGACCGAGGGGGTGGGCCGCTCGCTGCGCCAGGCCCTGTATCTGTGCGGAGCTGCCTCGGTGGCGGGCATGGCCATCCTGCTCTCGCCGGGGCCCATCCTGCGCTGGACCGATGTCCCAGCCGCACTGCAACCCGACGTGGAGAACTACCTGGCCGTTCTGGCGCTCGCGCTGCCCCCGGCCCTGCTGTTCCGCATCTACAGCACGCTGAACCAGGCTCTGGGCAAGCCCCAGCTGGTGACCTGGCTGCAGGTGGGCTCGCTGTTCATCAAGCTGCCGCTGTCGGTGTGGTTCACGTTTGGTGGTGCGGGCCTGCCCGCGCAGGGCGTGGTGGGTTGCGCCTGGGCCACCCTGGTCGTCAACTGCAGCATGCTGGCCCTTGCCATCTGGCTGCTGCGCACGCAAGACCTCTACGAACCCCTGGACCTGTGGCGCCGCATGGAACCGCCCCACTGGCCCACCATTGCGGGCTTCGCGCGGCTGGGCATTCCTGCGGGCCTGGCGGTGATGGTCGAGGTGACCTCGTTCACGCTGATGGCTTTGTTCATCGCGCGCCAGGGCACTACGGCATCCGCAGCCCACCAGATTGCCGCCAACCTGGCCGCCGTGCTCTACATGGTGCCGCTGTCATTGGCCATCGCCACCAGCGCGCGGGTAAGTTACTGGCTGGGTGCAGGTAACCCGGCGCAGGCGCGCAAGGTTGTTTTCATAGGTTTCAGGCTTTCTGCGCCTGCTGGTATTGCCTTTGCAGCTATATTATTGATAGCAAAAGACCATATTGGAAGCGTGTACTCGGCCAACGCCAGCGTGGTGGCGATGACCGGGGGCGTGCTGGTGTGGGTTGCCGCCTACCACGTGGCCGATGTGCTGCAAACCCTGTGTGTTTTTGTGCTGCGCTGCTACCGCATCACCCTGGCCCCGCTGGCCGTGTACTGCACCCTGCTCTGGGGTGCGGGCCTGGGCGGAGGCTACTGGTTGGCCTACGCTGGCCACGGCCCCTGGGCGCAGGCCCCTTCGCCCATCCCGTTCTGGGCGGCCAGCGCTGCCGCCCTGGCGGTCACGGCCGCCCTGTTCATGGCCATGCTCTGGCAGGCCATCACCCCGGCAGAGCAAAACCACGCAGCCGGTTTGCAGGGAAGGTGACCGAAAACACCGAGCCCTTGCCCAGGGTGCTGGATATGTCGAGCGTGGCGCCGTGGCGCTGCAGCACATGCTTCACGATGGCCAAGCCCAGGCCCGTGCCGCCCGTTTCGCGCGAGCGGCTGCGGTCCACACGGTAAAAGCGCTCTGTCAGGCGCGGAATGTGCTCGGGCGCGATGCCGGGGCCGGTGTCCTGCACCGAAAACACGGCATCGCCGTCTTCCTTGCGCTCCCACACCACGGCGATGGAGCCGCCAGCGGGCGTGTAGCGCACGGCGTTGTTGACCAGGTTGGACAAGGCGCTTTGCAGCTCGGCGGGCACACCGGCAATCTCGCCCTCGCTGCGCAAGGCCTCGGCTGTCGGGAAGCGGATCTCATGCGTGCGCTGCTGGTTCTGCGTGAGCAGTGCCGACAGCGCCCGGCCCTCCTCCTCGCAGCGCTGCATCAGCGACTGCACGGGGGTCCATTCGGCCATGCCGGGCAGCGGGCTGCCCTCCAGGCGCGACAGGGTGAGCAGATCCTGCACCACGCTTTGCATGCGCTGGGCCTGCTGCGCCATCATGCCCAGGTAGCGGGCGCGCTCATCAGCACTCAGGGGCAGGGTCTGCAGGGTTTCGACAAAACCCGTGAGCACGGTGAGGGGGGTGCGGATCTCGTGCGACACATTGGCCACAAAGTCGCGCCGCATGGCGTCGGCCTGCTCCAGTGCCGTGACATCGCGCGAGAGCAGCAAGGTGCGCCCGTCACCATACGGGTGCAGGTGCACCGAGATGCGCACCGGGCGCGACGACGTGCTCAGGCGCCCCTCCAGCACCACGTCGCTGGAGAAATCCTTGGCCGCGAAGTAGGCCGTGAACTCGGGGTTGCGCAGCAGGTTGCCGATGGACTGCATCACATCGCGCTGGGCATCAAAACCAAACTGGCTCGCCGCCATCTGGTTGCACCATTCAATGCGGCCCTGCGCATCGAGCAGCACCACGCCATTGGGCGAAGCCTGCAGCGCGGCCAGGATCTCCTGTAACCGGTCCTGGCTGTCGCGGACAAGCGCCTCCTGCCTGCGCAGCAGGCGCCGGGCGCGGTCCGCCGCCTCGCCCCAGATGCCACGCATCACGGGCACATTCACCAGATCGCCGGTGCGCAGCCAGCGCAGCACCCGCACGCCGCGCAGCAGGTCCCACACAAACCAGGCCCAGCCCGCCAGCGCTGCGCCCAAGGCCGCGCCCCAGGGGCCCCCCTCCCACCAGCCCAGCCCTCCGCCCGCAATCTGCCAGAGCAGGAAATACGTAATTCGCCACAGCATGCGCTCAGCAAAGCCTTTTCAAAAACACCAGGGGCGCAACGCGTGCGCCCCGTTTACATCACAAGGAGAACCAGCTCAGACGGTATGCAAGGCCCCGGCCCGTCCGGGGCACGGGCACGCCGGGTTCGTCCACGCCGTTTCAGGCCTGCTGCAATTGCACCTGTGGCTGTGCCGTGAGCCGGTAGCCCGCGCCCCGCACGGTTTCCACCATCACCGATGCGCCGCCCAGCGCCTCGCGCAGGCGCTTCACATGCACATCCACCGTGCGCTCTTCAATGAACACATGGTCACCCCATACCTTGTCCAGCAGTTGCGAACGGCTGTGCACACGCTCGGCGTGTTTCATCAGAAAGTGCAGCAGCTTGAATTCGGTGGGCCCCACCTTCAGGGGCTGCGCCTGGTAGGACACGCGGTAGGTCGCAGCATCGAGCACCAGTTCGCCAATCGTCACGCTGTCACTCACTTGTTCAGGAGCGCGGCGGCGCAGCACGGCGCGGATGCGGGCCAGCAGCTCCTGCGTGGAGAACGGCTTCGTGATGTAGTCGTCGGCACCGGCGTCCAAACCCGCCACCTTGTCCGGCTCGTCGCCACGGGCGGTCAGCATGAGGATGGGGATGGGCTTGGTGCGGCTGTCGGCGCGCCATTTGCGGGCCAGCGACAGGCCGCTCTGGCCGGGCAGCATCCAGTCAAGCAGGATGACATCCGGCAGCACGGCATCGAGCTCGCGCTGGGCGGAGTCGCCGTCTTCTGCCCAGAAAGGCTGGAATCCGTTGTGGCGCAGATTGACGGCGATCAGCTCGGCAATCGCGGGTTCGTCCTCGACGATGAGGACGCGTGGGAGCTTTCTCATGGTGTTGCCAAAGCCCTTTCTTCTTACAGCACGGCCGACTCGATCTCGTCGAGGGCAGTGTGGCGCACATCCTTGCCCTTGACCAGATAGATGATGAGTTCGGCCACGTTCTTGGAATGGTCTCCGATGCGCTCGATCGCCTTGGCCAGGAACAGCAGGTCCAGGCTGGGCGAGATGGTGCGGGGGTCTTCCATCATGTAGGTGATGAGCTTGCGCACGAAGCCGTCAAACTCCTTGTCGATGAGGTCGTCCTCCTTGAGGATGGCCACGGCAGCCTTCACATCCAGGCGCGCAAATGCATCCAGCGTCTTGCGGAGCAGGCCCGAGGCCAGTTCGGCCGCCGTGCGCAGGTCGCTCGACGGCAGCGAGCGCGGGGCACCGCTCTCGATGATGGAACGCACCATGCGGGCCATCTTGTTGGCCTCGTCACCCATGCGCTCCAGGTTGGCCGTGGCCTTGGAGAAGGCCAGCAGCAGGCGCAGGTCGCGCGCGGTGGGCTGGCGTCGGGCAATGATGGAAGACAGCTCCTGGTCGATCTCGACCTCCATCGCATTGATGCGGGTCTCCATCGAGGCCACGGTGTCCACGGCTTCCAGGCTGAACTGCGAAAGCGCGTAGACCGCCTGGCGGATCTGCGACTCCACGAGGCCGCCCATCTCCATGACGCGGGCAGAGACGCTGTTGAGTTCGCTGTCGAACTGCGAGGAAAGATGTTTATCGGGCATCTCGTTGTCTCCTTAGCCGAAACGGCCGGTGATGTAGTCTTCGGTTTCCTTGCGCTCGGGCTTGAAGAAGATCTGCTCGGTAGCGCCGAACTCGATCATTTCGCCGAGGTACATGTAGGCCGTGTAGTCGCTGCAGCGCGCGGCCTGCTGCATGTTGTGGGTCACGATGGCGATCGTGTAGTCGTGCTTGAGTTCGTCGATCAGCTCTTCGATCTTGGCGGTGGACAGCGGGTCCAGCGCCGAGGTGGGCTCGTCTAGCAACAGCACCGATGGCTTCACCGCCACGCTGCGCGCGATGCACAGGCGCTGCTGCTGGCCGCCGGACAGCGACAGGCCGCTCTGGTGCAACTTGTCCTTCACTTCGGTCCACAGCGCGGCCTTGGACAGCGCCCATTCCACGCGGTCATCCATCTCACTCTTGCTCAGGCTTTCATACAGCTTCACGCCAAACGCGATGTTGTCGTAGATGGACATGGGAAACGGCGTGGGCTTCTGGAACACCATGCCGATGCGGGCACGCAGCAGGTTGATGTCCTGCTTGGGGTCCAGGATGTCCTGGCCGTAGAAGTTGATGGAGCCCTCAGCGCGCTGGCCGGGGTACAGGCTGTACATGCGGTTCAGCGTGCGCAGCAGCGTGGACTTGCCGCAGCCCGAGGGGCCGATGAAAGCGGTGACCTTGTGTTCTGCGATGTTGAGGCTCACGTTGCGCAGGCCCTGGAACTTGCCGTAGAAAAAGCTCAGGTTGCGCAGCTCCAGCGCGTTCTTGCTGGCAGTGGCGGTAGCAGTGGCGTTCATGTCAATTCCTGAAGATGGAGACTGTCTTGTCAGTGTCTGCAGTGGGGTCTGCGGGCCGGGTCAGACGCGGTTTTTCTCGCGCAGGAACACCCGCGCCACGATGTTGAGAATCAGCACCGAGAGCGTGATCAGCAGCGCGCCGCCCCACGCCAGGCGCACCCAGTTTTCGTATGGGCTCAGCGCAAACTGGAAGATCACCACGGGCAGGTTGGCCATGGGCGCATTCATGTTGGTGCTGAAGAACTGGTTGTTCAGCGCCGTGAACAGCAAAGGAGCTGTTTCTCCGCTGATGCGGGCCACGGCCAGCAGCAGGCCGGTCATCACGCCGCTGCGGGCAGCGCGCAGAGTGACCATGGTGGAGACCTTCCAGCGCGGAGCGCCCAGGGCAAAGGCGGCTTCGCGCAGGCTGCCGGGCACCAGGCGCAGCATGTTTTCGGTCGTGCGAACGACCACGGGCACAGCGATCAGCGACAGCGCCAGGCTGCCCGCCCAGCCAGAGAAGTTGCCCACCGTGGCCACGGCAATCGCATAGACGAACAGGCCCAGCACGATGGACGGTGCCGACAGCATGATGTCGGTCACGAACCGGGTCAGTTCCGCCACCTTACTCTGCTCACTGTATTCGGCCAAGTACACGCCGGCCAACACGCCGATGGGGGTAGACACCAGCACGGTGAAGCCCACCATCAGCAGGCTGCCCACGATGGCATTGGCCAGACCGCCGCCTTCCGAGCCGGGCGCTGGCGTGGACTGGGTGAACATGTTCCAATCCAGCGCAGCGAAGCCGTTGGTCAGCAGCACGCTCAGGATCCAGAGCAGCACAAACAGGCCCAGCACCATGGCGCCCAGGGACAGGGTCAGACCGATGGCATTGGAGCGCTGGCGCTTTTTGTAGAGTTGTTGGTTGAATTCCATGGAGCTTGTCTCGATAGAGGGTTTCATGGGGGCTCAAAGGCCCTTGGCCTTCTCGGCGCGCAGCAGCATGATCTTGGCGGCCGACAACACCACAAAGGTGATCACAAAGAGCAGGAAGCCCAGGGCAAACAGCGTGGAGAGGTGGAAATCCGCCGCTTCGCCAAACTCGTTGGCCAGGGTAGATGCGATGGAGGTTCCAGGCGAGAAGAGCGAGGTCGGCATGCGGTTGGCATTGCCAATCACAAAGGTCACCGCCATGGTCTCGCCCAGAGCGCGACCCAGGCCCAGCATCACGCCACCAATCACGCCCTTCTGTGTGTAAGGCAGCACCACGCGGCGCACCACCTCCCAGGTCGTGCAGCCCAGGCCATAGGCCGATTCGCGCAGGATGGGGGGCACGATCTCGAACACGTCGCGCATCACGGCTGCCACGAAGGGCAAAACCATGAAGGCGAGCACGATGCCCGCTGCCAGGATGCCGAAGCCATTGGTGCTGCCACCAAACAGGAAACCCACCAGCGGCATGGAGCCCAGCAGCTTCTGCACAGGCATCTGGAAGTAATCGGCAAACAGCGGCGCGAACACGAACAGGCCGAACATGCCGTAGATGATGGACGGCACGGCCGCCAGCAGTTCAACCGCCGTGCCCAGTGGGCGGCGCAGCCACACCGGGCAGGTTTCGGTCAGAAACAGGGCGATACCGAAGGCCAGCGGCACCGCAATCAGCAGCGCAATGCCTGCGCTCGCCAGCGTGCCGACGATGGCAATGGCGGCACCGAATTCTTCATTGACGATGTCCCATTCCACACGCCAGATGAACTGGACGCCAAACTTGTGAAACGCTGGCCACGCGTAAATGAAGAGCGAGACGATGATGCCGAGCAACGCAGCCAGCACCAGCAAAGAGAGGCTTTGGGTCAGCCGATGGAAAAAGATGTCCTGAAGTCGCTGCCGCTTGGCAATCGACACCATCGACTTAGTGGGGGCGCCTGTCACTTTGACAGACGCGGGTTGTGAACTCATGGTGGTTCCCACGCTCATGTTGACTCCCATCTGGCTTCTGGAGGCCCCACAAACCAGCGCCCATCGGCCAGCCAGGCCGACCGATGGGCGCTATTTTGGAGCAGACTGCTTACTTCTTGATTTGCGACCACACCTTGGAACGGATCTCAGCGGTCAGGCTGTCGGGCAGGGGCACGTAGTCCAGGTCGGCAGCCATCTGCTTGCCGTTCTTGAAAGCCCAGTCAAAGAACTTCAGCACTTCGGCCGACTGGGCCTTGTCGGCGGGGTCCTTGTACATCAGGATGAAGGAGGCTGTGCTGACCGGCCAGCTGTTCGCACCCTTGGCGTTCACCATCGAAATGCCCATGCCAGGCACGCTGAACCAGTCGGCGCTGGCGGCAGCGGCGGCAAACGTGGCGTCGTCCGGGCTCACATACTTGCCGTCGGCGTTCTGCAGTTGCAGAAAATTCATGTTGTTCTTCTTGACGTAGGCGTACTCCACGTAGCCGACAGCGCCCTTCACGCGGGTCACATTGGCTGCAACGCCTTCATTGCCTTTGCCGCCCACCGAAGACGCAGCAGGCCACTTCACAGCCGCACCCTTGCCCACGGAATCCGCCCACTCCTTGCTGACGGCAGACAGGTAGTCCGTCCAGTTGAAGGTGGTGCCGGAACCATCTGCACGGTGGACCACCGTGATGTTCTGGTCGGGCAGGGTCTTGCCGGGGTTCAACGCTGCCAGCTTGGCGTCATTCCACTTGGCGATCTTGCCCAGGAAAATTTCGGCCAGCACGGGGCCGGTCACACGCAGCTCGCCAGGCTTGAAGCCGTCCAGGTTGATCACGGGCACCGTGCCGCCGATGATGGCGGGGAACTGCACCATGCCATCCTTGTCGAGCTCTGCGCCAGGCACCGGGGCATCCGTGGCACCAAAAACAACGGTCTTGGCACGGATCTGGCGAATGCCACCGGAAGAACCGATGGACTGGTAATTGAGACCTGTCCCCGTTTCCTTCTTGTAGGCTTCCGCCCACTTGGCGTACATGGGGAAGGGGAAGGTGGCACCCGCACCGGTGATATCCGCCGCGAAAGCGCTGCCAACGGCCAGGGAGGCCAAGGCTACAGCGACGGTTTTGAGAAATGTGCGTTTCATTATTCAGTACCTTTTGGCTAGGGTTGACAGGAACAGGCTGAACTCTAGGGCTCCAAGATGACAATTCAGTGACACAAATAGCCACCCTCAGGCTATTGCCACACAAGTGACGACGAACACCCTGCGGAAGTCACCCATTCGTCATAAATGAGGCACACACTCCAGTGTTCTAAAAATCCCCCTGCTCCGGCTGACAGGGGATTTGCTGCCCCAGCCCCTCAGAAGCTCGCGGTACGATGCCGCACGACGCTTTCACCAGAATCCCATGCAGAACGGCACACGCCTCGCCGCGGTAGACCTCGGCTCCAACAGCTTTCGCCTTGAAATCGGGCGCTATGAGTTCGGTCACATACAACGGGTGGAATACCTCAAGGAGACCGTGCGCCAGGGCAACGGACTGGATGAGAACCGGAACTTGACACAAGACGCCATGGAGCGGGGCTGGGCCTGTCTGGCGCGATTTGGCGAGCGGCTGGCAGGTTTCCCCCGGGCCCAGGTCCGGGCTGTGGCCACCCAAACCCTGCGGGAAGCCCGCAACCGCGAGGAATTCCTGTCGCGCGGCAGCGAGGTACTGGGCTACCCTATCGACGTGGTGTCCGGCCCCGAAGAGGCCCGCCTGATCTATCAGGGCGTGGCGCGGCTTCTGCCTCAATCGGATGAACGGCGGCTGGTGGTGGATATCGGAGGGCGCTCCACCGAATTCATCCTCGGCCAGCAATTCACCCCACATGCCGTCGCCTCGTTTCGCGTGGGAAGTGTTGCCTGGTCCCAGCGTTACTTTGCCCATGGCGAGTTCACGGCCCAGGCCTTCCTGGCGGCAGAAATTGCGGCCAAGGCGGTGCTGGACGAGGCCCTGGCGACCTTCCGGCCCGACGCCTGGGAGGTCGCCTATGGGTCTTCGGGCACCGCAGGCGCCGTGGGAGATGTGCTGGCTGCCGCAGGTGGGCCCGAAGGCCTGATTACGCGCGACGGCTTGAACTGGCTTCATGACCGCATCTTGCGCGCACAAAGCGCCGACCGCCTGCGCGTGGAAGGGCTGAAAGAAGAGCGGCGCGCCGTGATCGGGGGCGGCATCAGTGTGCTGCGCGCCATCTTTGACCTTCTGGAGATCGACGAAATGCAGGTGGCGCAAGGAGCGTTGCGCCAAGGCGCGCTCTACGACCTGCTCGACCGCGAACAACCCGAGACCGATCTTCGAACCACCACCGTGAACGGGCTCATGCACCGCTTTGGCGTGGACCTGGAACATGCGGAGCGGGTGGCACGCACGGCGTGCGCGCTGTTCGACCAGGCAGCCCCGCAGGGCAGTGAGCGCGCATCGCGCAAACTGGACTGGGCAGCCCGCCTGCACGAGATCGGCTGCCTCATCTCGCACAGCGACGCGCACCGCCACGGCGCCTACATCCTCGACAACACCGATGCCGCTGGCTTTGCCGTGCCTGAGTTGCACCGGCTCGGCGTGCTCGTGCAAGGTCAGCGTGGCAAGGTCCGCAAGCTCGGCGTGGACCTGGATGACCCCATCTTCGTGCTTCAACTACTCTGTCTGCGGCTTGCTGTGGCCCTGTGCCACGCGCGCCGCGCCCCAGACACCGCCGGCCTGACGCTGCAGTGCAATGGGCAACGCCTCTTTATCCGCACACGGGTCGGCTGGGCCGCTGCGTACCCGCAGTCCGCACACCTTCTGCGTGAAGAGGCACAGGCCTGGCAAAAAACGCCTTGGGAGCTACTCATTGACCTACCGTAGCAATCGGCAATAAACTATATAAACTGTTTATATCGTTTATTGATTTACTGCCATGACCAACGCGACCTCTACATCCGGTACTACGACCTCTCCGGCAGCCCCCGCCCCTTCGGCACAACCTGCCAAGGCCATCAAGCCCGCCAAAGCAGCCAAACCTGCAGCCAGCGCCGCAACCGAGCCTGCCAAAAAAGCCGAAACCAAGAAGGCGCCTGCCACTAAAAAAACTGTGGCACCCAAGGCACCCAAAGCTGCTGCGACAGTCGTTGCCAAGGACGTCAAGGCCAAGAAGCCCAAACTGGTGCGCGACAGCTTCACCATCCCCAAGGATGAGTATGCAGTGATCGAAACGCTCAAGCAGCGCGCTGCCACCCTGGCGCAGCCAGTCAAGAAGAGCGAATTGCTGCGCGCAGGCCTCAAGGTATTGGCAGGCCTGTCTGACACTGCGCTGCGCGGCGCGCTGCAGGCCGTGCCCTCCATCAAGACGGGGCGCCCCAAGGCAGAGGCCCCAGCCCCCGCCGCCGCACCGGCGACAAAGGCCAACACAAAATCCCGCAAGTAAGACAACGACGGTCGTACAGCCGGCGGACGAGCGAGCGAGAGCGAATAAGCGCTCCGCCCGCCGCTTCCTCTTCTCGCCGCGCGAGCTAGAGGAACTCCGGTGATTGCACCGTCAGCAGCACCGTCTGGCTCTGGTCCAGCCGCTGGCGCTGACGCAGCCACCACACGGCGCCTTTTCGGACTGCACATTCAGAGGCCTGCAGCTCCAGCAACTGAGCAATGGTCTGCCCGAGCACAGGCTGGTGCCCGACAATCAGCACCGCGCCCTTGGCGCGAGGCCACTGGGCCAGCTCCAGCAGATCCTCGACACTTCCGCCGGGAAGCAGCTCCGCCCGCATCTTGAACTTGCGCCCCAGCGCGTTGGCGGTCTGCTCGGTCCGCCGTGCGGGGCTTGCCAGCACGCGCAACCCCTCCGGCAGTTGCCGATCCAGCCATGCCGCCATGCGCGCAGCCTGTTTCTCCCCCCGGGAAGTCAGCACCCGCGCCAGATCATCGCCGCCGTCCAGAGCCTCTTCGGCTTCAGCGTGACGCCACAGAATCAGATCCATCATTCCGCCCTTTGCTCGACCCGGGAAATGGCCGTGGCGGGCCCATAGCGCACCATCAAGGCATTCTGTGCACCCAGTCCATCCGCCGGTCGCGGGGCACGGTCATAGGTGCCACGCGCGTTGAGGGTCCAGGCGTCGCGGTCATCATGCAGATAGGCAACCAGGCATTCGTCCACGATCTGCTGACGCAAGCCAGGGTCCGTGACGGGCCAGGCCAGCTCGACACGGCGCATCATGTTGCGGTTCATCCAGTCGGCACTGGATAGATACAGGTCTTCCTCCACGCCCGCACGGAAATAGAAGACACGCGTGTGTTCGAGAAAACGGCCAATCACGGAGCGCACACGGATGTTGTCCGTGACGCCCGGCACCTGGGCGGCCAGCATGCAGGCACCGCGCACAATGAGGTCAATGCGCGCTCCGCGTTGCCCCGCGAGGATCAGTGCGCGAATCAATGTCTCATCCGTGAGTGCATTCATCTTGGCGACGATCCGCGCGTCCTCGCCCCGGCTTGCTGCCTGCCCGACCTGCTCGATCTTGTCGATCATGCGGCGGTGCAGATGAAAAGGCGCCAGCATGAGCTTGCGCAGCTTGGGCGGGCGATTCTGGCTTGCCAGGTGGTTGAACACCCCGTCCATGTCGGCGGTGGTTTCCTCGTCGGCTGTCAAGTAGCTCAGATCGGTGTAGAGCCGGGCCGTGCGCACGTTGTAGTTGCCGGTGGAGAGATGCCCATAGCGCCGCAGCTGCCGCCCCTCCCTGCGCGTGACCAGCAGCATCTTCGCATGGGTCTTGAGCCCCACCACGCCGTACACCACCTGCGCGCCAATCGACTCCAACGCTTCAGCCCAGTTGATGTTGGCCTCTTCGTCAAAACGCGCTTTCAGTTCCACGACCGCCATGACTTCCTTGCCCCGGCGCACCGCCTCGGACAACAGGTCCATGAGCTCCGAATCGGCGCCTGTGCGGTAGATGGTCTGCTTGATGACCAACACCTGCGGATCGTTCACTGCCTCGCGCAAGAAGGCCAGCAGGCCATCGAAGCTCTCAAAGGGCTGGTGGATCAACACGTCCCGCTGGCGCAACTGATCCATGATGGACACACCCGGCTGCAACTGGCGCGGCCACGACGAACTCCAGGCCGGGAACAGCAACGCAGGGTCGTTGACGAGGTCCACCAGTTGCGTCAGCCGCACCAGGTTCACAGGCCCATGCACGCGGTACAGCGCAGCGGCCGGAAGGCCGAACTGCGCCAGCAGAAAATCCGAAAGAAATTTCGAGCACCCCGCCGACACCTCCAGCCGCACGGCCTGCCCGTAGTGGCGGTGCTGCAACCCTTGGCGAAGCGCGGTGCGCAGGTTGCGCACGTCCTCCTCATCCAGTGCCAGATCGGAGTGGCGCGTAACCCGGAACTGTGAGAACTCGGTGACTTCCCGGCCTGGGAAAAGGTCTTCCAGGTGCGCGCGGATGATGCTTGAAAGGCTGACGAACAGTGCCTCGCTGGGCGCCACCTTCGCCGGAATGCGGATCAGGCGTGGCAGCGCGCGCGGCACCTTCACGATGGCAATTTCGTTTTCGCGCCCGAAAGCGTCGTGTCCCTTGAGACGAACGATGAAGTTCAAGGATTTGTTGGCCACCTGCGGAAAGGGGTGCGCTGGGTCCAGCCCCACAGGAATCAACAAAGGACGCACTTCGCGCACAAAGTAGTCATGCACCCAGCGCCTCTGCTCGGGTGATCTGTCACCATGGCCAACGATACGAATGCCATGCTGAGCAAAAGCGGGCACCAGGGCGTCGTTGTACAGGGTGTACTGCCGCTCCACCAGATCGTGGACCTTGATAGAGAGCGCCTCAAAGGAGCCTACGGTGTAGAGCCCCTTGGTTTCGCCCTTTTTGGCAGCGGTGATGTGGGGTGCGGCGCGCACCTCGAAAAACTCGTCCAGATTGGACGACACAATGCACAAATAGCGCAGGCGCTCCAGCAACGGCACGTCCGCGCGCACTGCCCAGTCGAAGACCCGCTCATTGAACGCCAGAATGCTGTGGTCACGGTCGAGGAACATGGCGGGCGGCGCCCCGTCATGTGGCACCTCTGGCGCGCGCCCCTCGCCGGGCAGCGGCGCCCGCAATGCGTCTGCCACAGTGTCTGAACGCTCACGCTGCGCGGACACAGCATCATTTGGAAGCAAAGGCAACATGGATACGCAAACGCAACAAATGCAGGATGGCCCCAGTATTTAACGACCAGATGACAGTGATGTGACAGATTTTGTGACAGTCGCACAACCCGTCACAGGCACACTGCGGGCAGGTACAAGGTATTGCTGGAACAACTGCGCGGCCTGGGTCCAGGTGAAGTCCATGGCACGGCTGCGCGCCTCGGAGCGTGGAATCGCCAGTGCCTGCTGACTGGCCGTCAGCAAGTTGTCATGCAGCACGCCACCACGGGGAACACGCCCCAGGTGAGCCCCCAGCACCTCCATGGGACCGTCCACCGGAAAGGCCGCCACGGGGGTCCCGCAAGCCATGGCCTCCAGCATCACGAGTCCAAAAGTTTCCGAGCGACTCGGAAAAACAAAAACATCGGCCGCTGCATACACCTGCGCCAGAGCCGCACGGTCCAGAATACCGAGCCAGCGCACCTGCGGGTACTTTGCCTTGAACCGCGCCTCCAGCGGCCCGACGCCACATACCACCTTGGTGCCTGGCATGTCCAACTGCAAAAAAGCCTCAATGTTCTTTTCGTAGGAGATTCGCCCCACATACAAGGACACAGGGTGGGCCAAAGCCCCGGTCAGCGGGCTGGGACAGGCCGCGCCTTGGAATGGGAAAGCCTGGGTGTCCACGCCATGCGTCCACGGGCGCAGATTGCGAAAGCCCCGCTGCTCCAGCATCTGCAACACCCCATGCGTGGGCACCATCACGCCGCACGAAGGCCGGTGGAAATGCCGGAACAGCGCATACCCCCACGACAGCGGAACCCGCAGCGCCGCATGGAGAATCTCCGGAAACTTGGTATGAAACGCAGTCGTGAACGCCAGCCCGCGCCGCAGGCAATGGCTGCGCCCGGCCCAGCCGAGCGGCCCCTCGGTAGCCAGGTGGATGGCATCGGGCTGCATGTCGTCCAGCATCTTGGCCACCAAGCGACCTGGACGCACCGCCAGATCAATGCCCGCATAGCCAGGGCAAGACCGCGTGGTGAACAGCCCCGGATGCACCACCTGCACTTCGTGCCCCACCCCTTCCAGCTCCCGCACCAGTTCCAGCAAAGTCGTGACTACCCCATTGACCTGTGGCAACCACGCGTCTGTCAGCAGAGCAATTTTCATGCGGAGGCTCCAGCTTTGACAGAGGATGTTGTGCTGTGCGCAGGCACAGCGGGCCACTGCAGCAGTTCAAGCCGACCGTCCAAATGCTCTACCAGTGCGGTGTGGCTTTCCACCCAATCACCGTCGTTGCAGTACAGCGTGCCACCGATCTCCCGCATCTCGGCCCGGTGGATGTGGCCGCATACCACACCATCGTGACCACGGCGGCGCGCCTCTGTGGCCACAGCAACTTCAAAATCCGTCACGTAATTGAGGGCCTTCTTCACCTTGCCTTTGAGGTAAGCCGACAACGACCAGTAAGGCAGCCCCAAGCGCGCACGCAAAGTGTTAAGGTGACGATTGAGCTTGAGCGTGAACTCGTACAGGTTGTCACCCAGGTATGCGAGCCACTTGGCGCACTGGATGACACCGTCAAAGTGGTCTCCATGCGTAACCCAGAGGCTGCGTCCATCGGCCGTGGTGTGCACCGCATCCGCCACGACCTCGATGCCGCCAAACGAGTGACCTACAAACGCCCGCGCAAATTCATCATGGTTGCCCGGCACAAACACCACCCGGCACCCCTTGCGCGCCCGACGCAGCAGCTTCTGCACCACATCGTTGTGGGTCTGCGGCCAGAACCACTTACGCCGCAACTGCCAGCCGTCCACGATGTCACCCACAAGATAAAGATGATCGCTGGGGTGGTGCTTGAGAAAGTCCAACAGAGCCACGGCCTGGCACCCTGGTGTACCGAGGTGCAAATCGGAGATGAAAACGGCGCGGTACCGGTGCGGCCCGCTGGCAGACAAGAGGGTGTCGGGCTCGGTTTCATCCGGCCCCAAGGGCTCATGCAGCCAAGGACCGAGTGCGTCGAACGCGGCGCGCATCAGGCCCCCAGGAAGTGCTTGCGATAGCGGGGATGCAGGTCTGCCAGTCGCATCAGCATGGGCAGGTCTGCGGTGTTGAAATCGGGGTCCCAGGCTGGAGCACCCAGCACGCGCGCCCCCAGGCGCAGATAGCCCTTGATCAGCGCTGGAGGCTCCACGGCGATGGAGCTGTCCAGGTGTTCCACCGGCAAGGGAAGACGCGGGAGCACATGGTATTCAATCGCGGCAAGATGGGTCTTGCGCACCTGCTGCCAGATGCTCGCGGCGGCATCACCACTGACCACGCCGTTGTGCAGCATCGGAATGCTCGCGCAGCCAATCATGGTGTCGAGCTGGTTGCGCACCATGAAGTCCGCCAGGGCGCTCCACAAGGCCATGATCACCCCCCCGTGGCGGTGGTCGGGATGCACGCAGCTGCGACCCAGCTCTACCATGCGGGGACGCAGGGTGCGCAAGCGCGTCAGGTCAAATTCGGTATCGCTGTAGGTACCGCCCACCCGCCTGGCCTGTGCGGGCGTGAGCACTCGGTAAGTCCCAATGACTTGCTGGCTCTGGGCATCGCGCACCAAAAGGTGTTCACAGTAGTCGTCGAACAGATCAACGTCGTGGCCTGCGATGGGGGTCGTCAATCGAGCGCCCATCTCCGCAGCAAAAACGTCGAACCGGAGTCGCTGCGCCGCGCGCACCTCATCCAGATGCCTTGCCCACGTCACCTCAATGGCTCCTCGCTCCTGGCCAGGCTTCGCTGCCCCCGACACAGCTGCAGGGCGATGCGAAGCGCCGGCACCAAGGGCATCGGCAGCGGGCGACAAGGTCAGACGGGACAATTCATTCATGGTGCAGCGTCTCTTTCTTTGAGGACGGGGCCGGCTGAAGCCGCCAGCCACTCAGGGAATCCTTTTCCCTGGCCGCGAGTGTGGAATTGGCGCATGACGCCACCGTGTCGGCGACATGTCCGCAGCAT
This sequence comes from Acidovorax kalamii, assembly GCF_002245625.1. Lineage (GTDB taxonomy): Bacteria > Pseudomonadota > Gammaproteobacteria > Burkholderiales > Burkholderiaceae_C > Acidovorax > Acidovorax kalamii. Next base: position 941,468 of record NZ_NOIG01000004.1, on the reverse strand, counting down.
GACAAAGAGGCCCTTTGCGACGGGTGCCACGCAATCCCTGGGCCTGCATAATCGGTTCAGGAAGCTGCAACATGTCCGCACAGCCCCCGCCCTCATCCCGTCGCGCTCTGACGGCCTTCCTGGCCGTGTTTGCGCTGGCCGCACTCTGTGCGGGCGCGCTGATCTGGACCCTGGAGCAACAGGACAGAGCCCAGCAGCGCACCCAGGCCGCAGACATGGCGGGTGACCATGTGCAGGCGCTGCAACGCGCGATCGAACTGGCGCTGTCGGCCAACAACGCACTCGTAGCGCTGGTCCGGCAAGGGCGGGGCAATGTCACCCAATTTGAGGAAGTGGGCACGCAGATGCTGCCGTTCTACCCCGGCATTGCGGCCATGGGCCTCTCGCCCGGAGGAGTGGTGAAGCAGGTTGTCCCTCGCCAAGGAAATGAAAGCCTGATCGGGTTTGACCAGCTCAACGACCCCAGGCAAAGCGCAGAATCGATCCGCGCGCGCGATACGGGTCTGCTCACGCTGGCCGGCCCCATCGAGCTTGTGCAGGGGGGCCTTGGGGTGGTGGGCCGCCAGCCGGTGTACCTGGACGGCGAACAGGGGCAGCGCAGCTTCTGGGGCTTCACCTATGTCACCATTCGCCTGCCCGAGGTACTGGCAGCCACCCGGCTGCCCCAACTCACCGAACGCGGCTACCACTATCGTCTTTGGCGGGTGCGGCCCGACACTGGCGAAGAACAGACCATTGCGGCATCGACTCCGCCCCCCGGAGCCGATGCAGTGGGCCGCGCACTGACTCTGCCCAACGGGCAATGGACGCTGAGCCTGGCGCCTGCCAAGGGCTGGGGTACACCAGCCGTACTGGCGCTGCGTTGTGCCCTGGGCCTGCTGTTTGCGCTGCTCATGGCTTTCCTGGCCCGCCTCCTTGTAGCCCTGAAAGCGCATGAGCGCGGGCTGGCCTTTCAAGTGGCCCAGCGCACCTCCGAAATCCAGGCCACTCAGCAGCAGTTGCGGGCCACCATCGACGCCATTCCCGATCCCCTGTTCGAACTTGACATCGATGGCCGCTACTACAGCGTACACAGCCCGCGTACCGAGCTGCTTGTAGCCCCCGCCGAGCAATTGATTGGGCGCAATGTGACCGATGTGCTCCCTGCCCTGGCAGCACTGTCGGTGATGGATGTGTTGAAAGAAGCCCAGGCGCAGGGCTGGTCTGCCGGACGGCAAATTGTGCTGGACCTGCCTGGTCTTGGTGCCACCTGGTTCGAACTGTCGGCTGCGCGCAAATCAGGTTCGTCTGGCGCCATACCCCGCTTCATCCTTTTGTCGCGCGACATCACGGAACGCAAACGCTCGCAAGAACAGCTGCTGCTGACCGCCCAGGTGTTCGACCAGAGCAGCGAAGCCATCGTGGTTGCAGATGCATCCCACACCATCGTGCGCATCAACCGGGCCTTCACGCGCATCACTGGCTACCAGGAATCCGAAGCTGTTGGGCAGTCCGTGCGCCTGCTCACCGTGGCAGAGTCCACCCCGGACTTCGATGCCGATGCCGTTTACGCCCGCCTCACCCAAGAGGGGCACTGGGAAGGCGAGGCCTGGGGCCGCCGCAAGGACGGTTCCACCTACCCCCAATGGCTGTCCGTGAGCAGCGTGCGCGACGGCAATGGCTGCGCCACCCATTCGATCACGCTGTTCCGGGACATTACGGTGCAGCGCGAGGCGCAAGACCGCATTCAGCGACTCGCGCACTTTGACCCCCTGACCGAACTGCCCAACCGCGCCTTACTGGCCGAAAGGGCCCGGCGCCACATCGCTGACGAGCAGGCCAAAGGTGGCACCCTGGCGATGCTGTTCCTGGACCTGGACCACTTCAAGAATGTGAACGACTCGCTTGGCCACCGGGTTGGCGACATCCTGCTTGTGGCCGTGGCACGCCGCCTGCAGTCCCTGCTGAACCCGCAGGACACTGTCTCGCGGCTGGGGGGCGATGAGTTCCTGCTGCTGCTGCCCTCGGCCTCTGCAGCCCATGCCGCCGAAGTGGCCACCCGGTTGCTGACGGCTGTGGCCCAGCCTTTCCAGATCGATCCCTACGAACTCACCACCACCTTGTCCGTAGGCATCGCCATGTATCCCGCCGATGGCGATTCCTTTGACACGCTGTACCAGCGTGCGGATGCCGCCATGTACCGTGCCAAACAAAATGGGCGCAACCGATATGGGTTCTTCACGGCCGATCTGGAGGCCAGAACCGCCCGCGCACTGCAGATCGAAAATGCCCTGCGCCGCGCTCTAGAGCGCAACCAGTTCGAACTGCACTACCAGCCGCAAGTGTCCCTCGCCACACGCCAGGTGGTGGGCGCCGAAGCACTGCTGCGTTGGCGCCATCCGGAGCTGGGCATGGTGTCACCGGCAGAGTTCATCCCTGTGGCGGAGAGCAGCGGCATGATCGTGTCGATTGGCGAGTGGGTACTCCACACCGCCGTGCACGACGCCAAGCGGTGGCTGGACATGCAACTGCCCTTGCGAGCGATATCGGTCAACCTCTCTGCCGTGCAGTTCCGCCATCCGCAACTGCCAGAAATGGTGACGCGCTGCCTGCAACAGGCCGGTTTGCCCGCCCGTCGGCTGGAGCTGGAGTTGACCGAGGGAGCTGCGGTGGATGACCCTGCCGCAGCGCTGGCCATGATGGACCAGTTGCACGACCGCGGCGTGCGCTTGTCGATGGACGACTTTGGCACTGGCTACTCCTCGCTGAGCTACCTCAAACGCTTCCAGATCTACAAGTTGAAAATCGATCAGTCGTTCGTACGCGATCTCGATGACGATGCCAACGACCGTGCCATCGTGAGCGCCATCATCCGCATGGCGCAGGCGCTGGGCATGCAGACCACGGCCGAGGGAGTGGAAACCGATGGCCAGCTCGAATTCCTGCGAGAACAAGGCTGCGATGAAGGCCAGGGCTACCTCTTCAGCCGCCCCCTGCCCGCCGATGAGTTCGAGGCCTACCTGCGCCAACACCTGCGCGGCTAGGCTGCACCAACCAGCATGCTCCCCCCCTGCGACATACCCGCAGTAGGGTTGTAAGCTGGCACTGCTACACTTTGGCACAAATTTTTTTGAGGCCACCGTCTGGCCCTGCCGCCCGTACTGGTCTCTATGTCCCCGCTGTACAGCGCTCCGGAATTGCAGCGTCCTGGAGTAGCTACTGATCCGCCACTGCATCGCACCCTGCGTGAACAACAAATCCTGCTCGACAGCGCAGGGGTGGGTATCGTTTTCCTGCGCCAACGCAGCGTGGTCCGCTGCAACCAGCGATATGCGGAGATTTTTGGCTACCCCAGCCCCGCGCGCCTGGTCGGGCTCAACACTGAAGCCTTCTACCCCGACCGCGAAGCATTCCGCGAGTTGGGTCGCGCGGCCTACCCGGTATTGGCGCAGGGACAGTCCTTCCGCGTGGAACGCCAGTTGCGCCGCCGTGACGGCACCCTTTTTTGGGGCAGCCTCACGGGCAGGCTCATCAATCCGCATGACACCTCCGAAGGCTCCATCTGGATCCTCGACGACATCGACGAACAAAAACGCGCCCAGGCCGCCCTCAACGCGGCTGAACGCGAAAAGCAACTGCTGTTCGACAGTGCCATGGTGGGCATTGTGTTTCTGCGTGACAGGCGCCTGACCCGGTGCAACGACCATTTCGAGCAAATGCTGGGGTTCCAGCCCGGCGAACTCATGGGCAGTTCGTCGCGCCGCTGGTACGCCAGCGACGAGGCCTGGGAGGAGGTGGGACGCCGCTGCTATCCAGGCCTGGCATCCGGTCAATCCTATGAAGGCGAGGTGGAACTCTGCCGCAAGGACGGCACGCCAGTGATCTGCGAGGTTCGCAGCAAGTCCATCGATCCCGCCGACCCCTCTCAGGGCTCCATCTGGATCACGATGGACATCACCGAGCGCAAACAGGCCCAGGCAGCGCTGGCCCGCGCCCACGAGGAACTGGAACAGCAGGTGCAGGACCGCACCCGAGAGCTGCGCGAAACGGTAGACAACCTGCACCGCGAGATCAACGACCGCAAGGCCGACCAGGAGCGCATCTACTGGCTGGCCCACTACGATGCGCTCACCGGCCTGCCCAACCGCGCACTGCTGGCCGAGCGTGCCCAACAGGCCATTCAGGTGGCCCAGGAGCACAACACGCCACTGGCCGTGATCTTCCTGGACCTGGACCATTTCAAGCACGTGAACGACTCGCTGGGGCACCGCGTGGGCGATGCCCTGCTGGTCGAGATTGCCAAACGGCTGCGTGCTGTGGTGCGCGAAAAGGACACCGTGGCACGCCTCGGCGGGGACGAGTTCATCCTGCTGCTGCCAGGCGCCAATGCCCATGGGGCAGCCCGGGTGGCAGGCAAGCTGCAAGAGGCATCACGCCAGCACTATCAGATTGACCACCACGAGCTGACCATGGCGCCATCCATGGGTGTGGCCTTGTTCCCGCAGGACGGGAGCGATTTCGACACGCTCACCCAGTCTGCCGACGTGGCGATGTACCGCGCCAAGCTGGATGGCCGCAACACATTCCGCTTCTTCACTCCTGAAATGCAGGCCCAGTCGGTACGCGCATTACAGCTGGAAAACGCCCTTCGCCGTGCGCTGGAGCGCGACCAGTTCCGACTGCACTACCAGCCCCAGATGAGCCTGGCCACGGGCAATGTCCGCAGTGTGGAGGCCTTGCTGCGCTGGCAACACCCACAACTCGGGCAGGTCTCGCCCGCAGAGTTCATCCCCATCGCCGAAGACAGCGGGCAGATCCTGCAGATTGGGGAATGGGTGCTGCGCACAGCACTCGCACAGCTCAAGGCCTGGCGGTCTTGCGGCTTCCCGGGGCTGACGATGGCGGTGAACCTCTCCGCCATCCAGTTCCGCCAGCCCCAGTTGCCTGAACTCGTCAGCCGCATGCTGGCAGAGTTTGACCTTCCGCCCGACTCGCTGGAGCTGGAACTGACCGAGGGGGTGGCCGTGGACGACCCGCATGCCGCCGTAGCGACCATGGACCAGTTGCATGCAAGAGGGGTGCGCATGTCCATGGATGACTTTGGCACCGGCTACTCGTCGCTGAGCCAACTCAAGCGGTTCCAGATATTCAAGCTCAAGATCGACCAGTCGTTCGTGCGCGACCTGGGCAACGACAGCAACGACCGCGCCATCGTGAGCGCCATCATCCGGATGGCGCAGGCGCTGGGCATCCGCACCACGGCCGAGGGCGTCGAGACGGAAGGTCAGTTGGCCTTCCTCCATGCTCAGGGATGCGATGAGGCCCAAGGCTACCACTTCAGCACGCCACTGCCTGCAGCGGACCTGGAGGTGTTCATGCGCCAGCACCTGCATCAGGCCTCCGCAGCGAACGCCCTGGCCTGAGCCCGCGCCCCCTGCGGGCAGGGCGATGGCTCCGCCGCCCGTTCAGTCCAGCAACAGCTTCTGAAAAAATTGCGCCGATCCCATCCGAGGGTCCAGCGCGTAGGCAGCAAAACCTTCACGCTCATAGGCTTGGATTGCCGCCCGGTTGCCAGACAGGACCTCCAGTGTGAGCTTGCAGGCACCGCGCCCCCGGGCCAGGGTTTCGACCTCTTGCAGCATGCGCTGCGCAATTCGATGGCCACGCCACGCCGGCAACACAACCACATCGTGCACATTGACCAGGGGCTTGCAGGCAAAGGTGGAGAACCCTTCGAAGCAGTTGACTAGCCCCACGGCCACACCGGCATAGGGCGCGGAGGCGCTCCCCTCCTCCTCGGCCCAGGCCATGACGCTGAACGCCTGGGGCTGCCGCTGGCGCAGCGCCTGGACCAGCCCTTGCTTGACCTCAGCCTCCAAGGGCTTGCCACCGCCCGCCACGTCCCGCGCGTAGCCGTCCAGCAAATCCACGAGTGCGGCTGCATCGCGGGGGTTGGCGTAGTCCACCGCGCGCACGGCGATGCGGGGCACGGAGTCTATGGCCGGCGTCATAAACCGCTCCTGAGGATTGGCATGGGGAAGAACGGCCCCACCGGGGTCTGTGCAAGAGTAGACAACCGCTTAGCCCGCACGGGCTGCATCGGCCAGCCGCTGCGCGCAGGAGCTCGCCATCTCAGCATCCCGGGCCTCCACCATCACGCGCAGCAAAGGCTCCGTGCCACTGGCACGGATGAGCACGCGGCCCGAAGCCCCCAGATCGCGCTCCACAGCCTGTGTCGCATCCGCCAGCAAGCGGTTCGACTTCCAATCCTGGCCTGGGGCCAGGCGGACATTGAGCAGCACCTGGGGATACAGCGTGACTCCGGCCAGCAATTGGGCTAGCGTCTGGCCACTGCGCACACAGGCCTGCAACACCTGCAAGGCGCTCACCAGGCCATCGCCCGTGGTGTGCCGGTCCAGCGCCAGCAGGTGGCCAGAGCCTTCGCCCCCAAGCACCCAGCGATGGCGTGCCAGTTCTTCGAGGACATAGCGGTCCCCCACCTTGGCACGCACGAACTTCACCCCACGGGACTGCAAAGCCACCTCCACCGCCATGTTGGTCATCAAGGTGCCTACCACGCCGGGCACATGCTCGTCGCGGCCCATGCGATCGGAGGCCATCAGATACAGCAACTCGTCGCCGTTGTACAGGCGCCCCGTGGCATCCACAACCTGCAGTCGGTCCGCATCGCCGTCCAGCGCTATCCCGTAGTCGGCCCGGTTGGCACGCACTGCGCGCACCAGGGCGTCCGGGTGCGTGGCACCCACCTCATGGTTGATGTTCAGGCCGTCCGGGGCACATCCGATCGACAGGACTTCGGCCCCCAGTTCGTGAAACACCTTGGGAGCCACTTGATAGGCCGCCCCATGGGCAGCGTCCACCACGATTTTCAGCCCCTTGAGGGTTAGGTCTTGCGGGAAGGTGCTCTTGCAGAATTCGATGTAGCGCCCTGCGGCATCGTCCAGCCGCCGCGCCTTGCCCAAGCTGGCCGAGTCGGCCCACACCGGTGGCTGGGCCAGGGCCTCTTCGACAGCGAGCTCCCAGGCGTCGGACAGTTTGGTGCCCTGCGCACTGAAAAACTTGATGCCGTTGTCGGGGTACGGGTTGTGGCTCGCACTGATGACCACGCCCAGGCTGGCCCGCTGTGCACGGGTCAGGTAGGCCACACCGGGTGTTGGCAAAGGCCCGAGCAGCACCACATCCACGCCTGCGGAATTGAAGCCGGACTCCAGTGCGCTCTCCAGCATGTAGCCAGAAATTCGGGTGTCCTTGCCAATCAGAACCGTGGGGCGCTCTTCCGTCTGGCGCAAGACACGCCCCACTGCGTGCGCGAGGCGCAACACAAAGTCCGGCGTAATGGGTGGCTGCCCCACCGTGCCACGGATGCCATCGGTTCCAAAGTACTGGCGCGTCATGTTGCTGCGTCTCCTCGTGTTGATCTAGTTGTTGGCGGGACAGCACGCCATCCCACCTGTTTGGTTAGTGTGAACAGGCTCCAAGACCGCCCTCATGAATACCCCGCGCGCTGCCCCTTCAGCCCGTCCGCTGCATGGCCGACCACACTGCCAGCGCAGCAACCGTCTCCCGCACATCGTGCACGCGCACCACCGAAGCTCCCCGGTCTACTGCGAGCACCGCAGCAGCCACACTGGGCACCATGCGCTGGTCTACATCCAGCCCCGCGACGGCACCCAACGACGACTTGCGCGACCAGCCCACCAGCAGCGGATAACCGGCCCCCAGCAGGTCATTCTGCCGAGCAAGCAAGGCGAAGTTCTGCTCCACCGTTTTGCCGAAGCCGATGCCCGGGTCCAGGAGAATTTGATCCTTTTTAACCCCCTGAGCCTGCAGATTATGCGCATGCAGCTCTAAAAATGATAGCACTTGCGGCACCACATCTCCCGTCATGGGGGCCGCCTGCATGGTCTGGGGGTCGCGGTGCATGTGCATCAGGCACACACCACATTGCGGGTGGGTAGCCACCACGGCCACAGCCCCCGGTTGCCGCAAGGCCCAGATGTCGTTGACGATATCGGCCCCCAGGTCCAGCACAGCCCGCATGACGGCAGGTTTGTACGTGTCCACCGAAATTGGAACGCCCAGCGCCACCGCCTCGCGCACCAGCGGCACCACACGGGCCAGCTCTTCGTCCAGAGGCACGGCCGGGCTGCCGGGGCGGGTGGACTCGCCCCCGATGTCCAGGATATCGGCTCCGTCCTTGAGCAATTGCTCGCAATGCCGCAACGCTGCGATGGTAGAGGCATGGCGCCCACCATCGGAGAAGGAGTCCGGGGTCACATTGACGATGCCCATGACCTTGGGCCGCTCCAGATCGATGGAAAAGCGGGAGGTTTGCCAGATCATGAAATCACTACAACAGAGCCTGCGGAGCCAGTGGATACGGCGCGTATGGGCCGAACCTGAAAGCGCAGGAGAAGAAAGGCAACAGCCTCAAACACAACGAAAAACGGGGCACAAGGCCCCGTGGGAACGGCTGAACAGGCAAACCCTCAAGCCGCCGTGGGCGCGGTATCTGCCGCCACTGCAGGGGTGCCGCCGCTGGAGTTGTCACCACCCGAGGGCGGTGTGCGAGGCGTCCAGTCCTTGGGAGGACGGGGTTCCTTGCCCGCCATGATGTCGTCCAGTTGCTCGGCATCAATGGTTTCCCATTCGAGCAAGGCCTTGGCCATGGCGTGCATCTTGTCGCTGTTCTCCTCGATCAGGCGACGCGCCAGATTGTACTGTTCGTCGATGATGCGACGCACTTCGCTATCGACCTTTTCCATGGTCTGCTCGCTCATGTTCGTCGTCTTGGTGACCGAACGGCCCAGAAAGACCTCACCCTCGTTTTCAGCATAGACCATGGGCCCCAGGGCCGCAGTCATGCCGTAACGGGTCACCATGTCGCGTGCGATGTGCGTGGCGCGCTCAAAGTCGTTGCTCGCACCGGTGGTCATCTGGTTCATGAACACTTCTTCGGCGATGCGGCCACCGAACAGCATGCTGATCTGGTTGAGCATGTATTCGCGGTCATAGCTGTAACGGTCCTGCTCGGGCAGGCTCATCGTCACGCCCAAGGCACGGCCACGGGGGATGATCGTGACCTTGTGCACCGGATCGCACTTGGGCAGCAGCTTGCCAATCAGGGCGTGGCCCGCCTCGTGGTAGGCCGTGTTGCGGCGCTCTTCCTCGGGCATGACCATGCTCTTGCGCTCGGGGCCCATGAGGATCTTGTCCTTGGCCTTCTCAAAGTCCTGCATCTCCACGGTGCGGGCGTTGCGGCGGGCCGCCATCAACGCAGCCTCGTTGCACAGGTTGGCCAGATCGGCGCCGCTCATGCCGGGCGTGCCACGGGCAATGATCGCAGGGGCTACATCCTGACCGACCGGAATCTTGCGCATGTGCACATTCAGGATCTGTTCGCGGCCACGGATGTCTGGCAGCGTCACATACACCTGGCGGTCAAAACGACCGGGGCGTAGAAGAGCCGCGTCCAGGATGTCAGGGCGGTTGGTGGCAGCCACCACGATCACGCCTAGGTTGGTCTCGAAGCCGTCCATCTCAACCAGCATCTGGTTCAGCGTCTGCTCGCGCTCATCGTTGCCGCCACCCAGGCCAGCGCCACGCTGGCGGCCCACGGCGTCGATTTCATCGATGAAGATGATGCAAGGGGCGTTCTTCTTGGCGTTGTCGAACATGTCTCGCACACGGGCAGCGCCCACGCCAACGAACATTTCCACAAAGTCCGAACCCGAGATGCTGAAGAAAGGCACCTTGGCTTCGCCCGCAATGGACTTGGCCAGCAGGGTCTTGCCGGTACCAGGAGGGCCGACCAGCAGCAGGCCACGCGGAATACGGCCGCCGAGCTTCTGGAACTTCTGTGGGTCCTTCAGGAAGTCCACGACTTCCTTGACTTCTTCCTTGGCTTCGTCGCAACCTGCCACATCCGCGAACGTGACCTGGTTGTTGTTCTCGTCGAGCATGCGCGCCTTGCTCTTGCCGAAGCTGAACGCCCCGCCCTTGCCGCCGCCCTGCATCTGGCGCATGAAGTACACCCACACGCCAATCAGCAGCAGCATGGGGCCCCAGCTGACCAACAGGGTCATGAGAAGTGAGCCTTCTTCACGGGGCTTCACGTCGAATTTGACGTTGTGGTTGAGCAGGTCGCCCACCAGCCCCCGGTCCAGCACCGAGGCATTCGTGCGGATCTTGCGCTCATCGGTGGTGATCGCCACGATTTCACCGCCGCTCAACCCCTCGGGAATGGTCGCGCTCTTGATGCGGTTGTTCCGGACTTCGTCAAGAAATTCGGAATAGCCGATGTGTCCGGCACTGGCGCCAGTGCGGGTGTCAAACTGTTTGAACACCGTGAACAGCACCATGGCGATGACCAGCCATACGGCAATTTTTGAAAACCACTGATTGTTCAAGCGGGGCTCCAGTTGCGGGGAACAGAAAACGGACACACTGCCGTCACGGCGTATGTGCGGTGCATTTTAGGTCTTTCAAGCAGCCGGGCCACCCATATTCCCACTGACGGCCATGGGATCAGCGCGGGCTTTGCTGCCAAATTTCACGAATTCTTGACCGGTGGCAAGCCAATTCAGGCCGCCTTCTTGAGCCCCATGCCCACGAGAAAGGTCTCTGACGATTTGTCGCGCGAAGCCTTGGGTTTGAGCGGCTTGACCACTTTGAAGGTGTGCTTGAACAAGGTCACCAGATCGTTGTATCCGCTTCCGTGGAAAAGCTTGACCACCAGCGCCCCGTCCGGTTTCAAATGGTTGCAAGCAAAATCCACCGCCAGCTCCACCAGGTGGGCAATACGGGCCGCATCGGCCGACCCGATGCCAGAAAGGTTGGGCGCCATGTCGGACACCACCACATCCACCACACGGCCATCGAGCGCCTGCTCCAGGCGCTCCAGCACATCGGGCTCACGAAAATCGCCATTGAGGTACGTTACACCCTCGATCGGCTCCATGGGCAGAATGTCCAGCGCGATGATCGCGCCATTGAGCTGCCCCGCAGCCGCACCGGTGGGAGACAAGCGCCGACGCAGGTATTGACTCCAGGCACCCGGGGTAGAACCCAGATCCACCACGGTGTAACCCGGCTTGATGAGGCCCAATTGCTCGTCAATTTCCTTGAGCTTGTAGGCAGCGCGCGCGCGGTATCCCTCTTTCTGCGCCAATTTGACGTAGGTGTCGTTGACGTGGTCGTTCAGCCACGCCTTGTTGACCTTCTTGCTCTGGGTTTTGACTTTCATTACTTTTTTCTTTCAGCCTCGATAATACGGCCCATGCCCCAAATTCAACTGACTCCCGCCGAGCGCCGGGAACAACGCGCCAATGCCCACCACCTGGACCCCGTGGTCCTGATCGGCGGCGATGGCCTGACTCCCGCCGTCAAGAAAGAGGTGGATGCTGCCCTCAATGCCCATGGGCTCATCAAGGTCCGCGTCTTCGGCGACGACCGCGCAGCGCGCGAACTGATGTACCAAGAGCTTGCCGCAGAACTCAACGCCGCCCCGGTGCAGCACATTGGCAAGCTGCTGGTGCTCTGGCGCCCCATCCCCGCCAAGGCCAAGGCGGTGGACGAAGACCGTATGCCCGGCCCGCGCGACGTCAAGGTGCTCAAGTTCAGCAAACGGGGCGGCCAACGCCCTGAAATCAAGCAACTGCGTGTGCTGGGCAACCAGCGCCTGACCTCGGGTGGCCAGATCAAGCGCGCCAAGCCCAAGCAAAAATCCATCAAAAAGCGCCAGGCCGACTGATGAACCGCGCGGTAGCACCTGCAGCCCCGGTCGGCGCAGCGCCTGTCCGCCACATCCTCTGCATGAAATGGGGCACGAAATACGGCCCCGAGTATGTCAACCGGCTTTACGCCATGGTCCGTCGGCACCTGAGCGGCGACTTCCGCTTTGTCTGCCTGACGGATGACAACACCGGCATACGCAGCGAGGTGCAATGCCTGCCCATCCCTCCACTCGATCTGCCGCCCGGCATTCCCGAGAGGGGGTGGACCAAGCTGGCCACTTTCAGCCAGGACTTGCATGGCCTCAAAGGCACGGCCCTGTTCCTCGATGTGGACGTGGTGATCACCGGATCGCTGGATGACTTCTTCACCCAGCCCGGCGAATTCCTGATCATCCACGATTACAAGCGCCCCTGGCGCATCACCGGCAATTCGTCCGTGTACCGCTTTGAGCTGGGCGCGCACCCCGATGTGCTGGAGCACTTTCGGGGGCATTTTGCAGAGATTCGTGCGCAGTTCCGTAACGAACAGGCCTACTTGTCGGACTTCCTACACCGCCAGGGCAAGCTTGCCTACTGGCCTGCGGAGTGGTGCCCGAGCTTCAAGTACCACGGCATCCCGGCCTGGCCCACCAATTACTGGAGGGCGCCCTTTGTGCCCACCGGGGCTCGGATCGTGATTTTTCACGGTGAATGCAACCCGCCCGATGCATTGGCCGGTCGGCGCAACCGGCGCTTTCGCTACATCCGGCCCGCCACCTGGGTTGCGGAGCACTGGTACGAGTAGGCCCACCGAAAGCTGCTGTTGCGGCCTTGTCAGTAGCAACTCGGCCACTCCCGAGTTAGCAGCGCTACGGCGCACCGGCGATCTTGGACCGCTATCCTGACCCGCTCCAGCCAGCCCACTCAGACTTTGTCTGGATTCACCTCAGGCTGGATCAAAACCGCGTCCTGGCGCAGGGTGTGCCAAAACACCGCCAGCGCACAGCCCCACTGCAGCATGTACGTCACCGTCCCCACGCTGTGCCACAGGCGCAGGTCTTGCCGGGCCACGATGCGAGGAGCCACACCGTACTGATTGACCAATGCCAGCAGCAGGCCACCCAGTACAAAAAGCATAGCACCCTGTGCCCACGGGTATTGGGCTACAGCATGCCTGGGTCGGGCAATCAACAACAGCACCAGGCAACATGCCACTGCCACCCAGGTCTGCGCAGCAAACAGCCGGGCCGCCATGTTGCCAGCGATGCTGGGAGACGGCAGGTATGCAAACAACAGAGGCACTACCAGAAAGCCGATAGTGGTCAAACTGCCCCACCAGAGGGCAGCCACCAGGGCAGGAAGACGGTGGCGCATGCGCCGCACGGCGGCGTTCACAGGTAGCTCACGGCCACCACTTCGTAGCGGCGGATGCCGCCGGGCGCCTGCACTTCGGCGGTGTCGCCCTCTTCCTTGCCGATCAGCGCCCGCGCGATGGGGCTGGAGATATTGATCAGGCCCTGCTTCAGATCGGCCTCATCCTCACCCACGATCTGGTACTTCACGGTATCGCCAGAGTCCTCATCCTCCAGCTCGACCGTAGCGCCAAAAACCACCTTGCCGCCGCCATCTACACCGCTGGGGTCGATGACTTGCGCCACAGAGAGCTTGCCCTCGATCTCCTGAATGCGGCCTTCGATAAAGCCCTGGCGATCCTTGGCCGCGTCGTAGTCGGCGTTTTCACTCAGATCGCCTTGCGCACGTGCTTCAGCGATGGCCGTGATCACGGCGGGCCGCTCCACGGTCTTGAGACGGTGCAGCTCTTCCTTGAGCTTTTCAGCGCCGCGTTTGGTAATCGGAATAGTGGCCATTTTGTTGAGACTCCACAAATCAAAACGGTGAAAGCGCAAAGCACTTCCACCGGTCAGCCGCCATGTCACACCCCGGACGGGCCGGGCAGTGTGAAACGGCAATCTACAAAAGGAAACCGCCGCACGTTGCCGCGCGGCGGTGTCTGGTCAGGGGCAGATTATGCCGCTTTTACCGGGCAGCAAGCCACCCCCAGGCCACGATCAAGCAGCCAACTGGGCGTGCAGTTCCTGCACCGAGTACACGTCGAGCTTGTCGAGGTACTTCATGCCCTCCACAGCCGCCTCAGCACCGAAGATGGTCGTGAAAGTCGTCACACGGGCGAGCAAGGACGAGGTGCGGATCGCCCGCGAATCGGCAATCGCATTGCGACGCTCTTCCACGGTGTTGATCACCATCACGATCTCGTTGTTCTTGATCATGTCCACGATGTGCGGGCGGCCTTCGGTGACCTTGTTGACCACCACCACCGGAACACCCGCCTCGGCAATCGCTGCAGCAGTGCCCTTGGTCGCCACCAGGTCGAAGCCCAACGCCACCAGCTGACGCGCGATGTCCACCGCGCGGGGCTTGTCGTTGTTCTTGACGGTCAGGAACACCTTGCCCGACGTTGGCAGCTTGGTGCCCGCGCCCAGCTGGCTCTTCACAAAGGCTTCGCCAAAGGTCTTGCCCACGCCCATCACCTCGCCGGTGGACTTCATCTCGGGGCCGAGGATGGTGTCCACACCAGGGAACTTGACGAAGGGGAACACGGCTTCCTTCACGCTGAAGTAAGGCGGCGTGACTTCCTTGGTGATGCCTTGCGAAGCCAGCGTTTGGCCGGCCATGCAGCGTGCGGCGACCTTGGCCAGCTGGATGCCGGTGGCCTTGGAGACAAACGGCACCGTGCGCGATGCACGGGGGTTCACTTCCAGCACGTAGATCACGTCCTTGCCATCCACCTCCTGAATGGCGAACTGCACGTTCATCAGGCCCACCACGTTCAGGCCTTCTGCCATGGCGGCCGACTGGCGCTTGAGCTCGTCCACCGTGGCCTGCTTGAGGTAGTACGGGGGCAGCGAACAGGCCGAGTCGCCCGAGTGCACACCGGCTTGCTCAATGTGCTCCATCACACCGCCGATGAAGGTCTTGCCTTCGGGGTCGCGCAGGCAATCCACATCGCACTCGATGGCGTCGTTCAGGAAGCGGTCCAGCAGCACGGGTGAGTCATTGCTCACCTTCACGGCCTCGCGCATGTAGCGCTCCAGGTCGCGCTGCTCGTGCACGATTTCCATCGCACGGCCACCCAGCACGTAGCTGGGGCGCACCACCAGGGGGTAACCCAGCGTGGCGGCCTTTTCCAGGGCCTCGGCTTCGGTCCGTGCGGTGGCATTGGGCGGCTGGCGCAAGCCGAGGTCGCCCAGCAGCTTCTGGAAGCGCTCGCGGTCTTCGGCCGCGTCGATCATGTCGGGGCTGGTGCCGATAATCGGCACGCCTTCGGCTTCCAGGCCCAGCGCAAGCTTGAGCGGCGTCTGGCCGCCGTACTGCACGATCACGCCGTGTGGCTTTTCCTTGTCCACGATTTCGAGCACGTCTTCGAGCGTCAGCGGCTCGAAGTACAGGCGGTCGGAGGTGTCGTAGTCGGTCGAAACCGTTTCGGGGTTGCAGTTGACCATGATGGTTTCGTAACCATCTTCGCGCATGGCCAATGCGGCGTGTACGCAGCAGTAGTCGAACTCGATGCCCTGGCCAATGCGGTTCGGGCCACCGCCCAGCACCATGATCTTCTTCTTGTCGGTGGGCTCTGCCTCGCACTCTTCCTCGTAGGTCGAGTACATGTAGGCGGTGTTGGTCGCAAACTCGGCGGCACAGGTGTCCACACGCTTGTACACGGGGCGCACCTTCAGGGCACGGCGTGCCTCGCGCACCGATTTTTCGGTGGTCTTGAGCAGCTTGGCCAGGCGGCGATCGGAGAAGCCCTTCTTCTTGAGCGTGCGCAGCGTGTCCGCATCCAGGGCGGCCAATGCGCCTTCACCCTTGTCGGCGGCCAGTTGGTCGAGTTCGAGTTCGATCTTCACGATCTCTTCGATCTGCACCAGGAACCACTTGTCGATCTTGGTGAGGTCGTACACCTCGTCCACCGACAGGCCCATGGCAAACGCATCGCCCACATACCAGATGCGCTCGGGGCCGGGCTCGCCCAATTCCTTTTCGAGCACTTCGCGGTCCTGGGTCTTCTCGTTCATGCCGTCCACGCCCACTTCCAGGCCACGCAGGGCTTTCTGGAAGGACTCCTGGAAGGTGCGGCCCATGGCCATCACCTCGCCCACCGACTTCATCTGTGTGGTCAGGCGGCTGTCGGCCGTGGGGAACTTCTCGAACGCGAAACGCGGGATCTTGGTGACCACGTAGTCGATCGAAGGCTCGAACGACGCGGGCGTGGCACCACCCGTGATTTCGTTGCGCAGCTCATCCAGCGTATAACCCACGGCCAGTTTGGCGGCCACCTTGGCAATCGGGAAGCCCGTAGCCTTGGACGCGAGCGCAGACGAACGCGACACGCGCGGGTTCATCTCGATGACGATCATGCGGCCGTCCTTCGGGTTCACCGAGAACTGCACGTTGGAGCCGCCCGTGTCCACGCCGATCTCGCGCAGCACCGCCAGCGACGCGTTGCGCATGATCTGGTATTCCTTGTCGGTCAGGGTCTGCGCGGGGGCCACGGTGATGGAGTCACCGGTGTGCACGCCCATCGGGTCCAGATTCTCGATGGAGCAGATGATGATGCAGTTGTCCGCCTTGTCGCGGACCACTTCCATCTCATACTCCTTCCAGCCGAGCAGCGACTCTTCGATCAGCAGCTCGTTGGTGGGCGAGGCTTCCAGGCCGCGCTTGCAGATGGTCTCGAACTCTTCAGGGTTGTAGGCAATGCCACCGCCCGTGCCACCCAGCGTGAAGCTGGGGCGGATCACCGTGGGGAAACCCACGTTCTTCTGCACTGCCCAGGCTTCGTCCATGCTGTGGGCAATGCCCGACCGCGCGGAACCCAGACCGATCTTGGTCATGGCATCCTTGAACTTCAGGCGGTCTTCGGCCTTGTCGATGGCTTCGGGCGTGGCGCCGATCAGCTCGACCTTGTACTTGTCGAGCACACCATTGCGCCACAGGTCCAGCGCGCAGTTCAGTGCGGTCTGGCCGCCCATGGTGGGCAGGATGGCATCAGGGCGTTCCTTGGCGATGATCTTCTCGACCGTCTGCCAGGTGATGGGCTCGATGTAGGTAACGTCGGCCGTGGCCGGGTCGGTCATGATCGTCGCAGGGTTGCTGTTGATCAGGATGACCTTGTAGCCTTCTTCGCGCAGGGCCTTGCAGGCCTGCACGCCGGAGTAGTCGAACTCGCAGGCCTGGCCGATGATGATCGGGCCAGCGCCGATGATGAGGATCGATTTGAGGTCTGTGCGCTTTGGCATTATTTCTTCTCCATCAGCGCGGTGAAGCGGTCAAACAGGTAGGCGATGTCGTGCGGGCCGGGCGATGCTTCAGGGTGGCCCTGGAAGCAGAACGCAGGCTTGTCGGTGCGGGCCAAGCCTTGCAGCGTGCCGTCGAACAGGCTGATGTGCGTGGCGCGCAGCGTGGCAGGCAGCGAGGCCATATCCACCGCAAAGCCGTGGTTCTGGCTGGTGATGCTCACGCGGCCGTTGTCCAGATCCTTCACGGGGTGGTTGGCGCCATGGTGGCTGTTGTCCATCTTGAACGTGGTGGCGCCGCTGGCCAGGGCCATGATCTGGTGGCCCAGGCAGATGCCGAAAGTGGGCACGCCCGCGTCGATGATCTGGCGCGTGGCTTCGATGGCGTAGTCGCAGGGCGCAGGATCGCCAGGTCCGTTGGACAGGAAGACCCCATCGGGATTCATGGCCAGCACGTCGGCGGCAGGCGTTTGTGCGGGCACCACGGTGACCTTGCAGCCACGTTCGGCCAGCATGCGCAGGATGTTCTTCTTCACACCGAAGTCGTATGCCACCACATGAAAGCGGGGCTGCGCGAGAACGCCGTAGCCGGAACCCAGTTGCCACTCGGTCTGCGTCCACTCGTAACGCGATGCCGTGGTCACCACCTTGGCCAGATCCAGCCCGGCCATGTTGGGGGCGGCCTTGGCTTTGGCAATGGCTTCATCGATGAGGCCCTGCGTCACCACCTGCCCTGCGGCCAGGCCCACGATGGCGCCATTCTGGGCACCCTGGGTGCGCAGCAGACGGGTCAGCTTGCGGGTGTCGATGTTGGCAATGGCCACCGTCTTTTCGCGCACGAGGTACTGCGAAAGCGTTTCCGTGGATCGGAAGTTGCTGGCCAGAAGGGGCAGGTCTTTGATGATCAGGCCTGCGGCATGGACCTTGTCGGCTTCGATGTCTTCCGCATTGACGCCGTAGTTGCCGATGTGCGGATACGTGAGCGTCACGATCTGCTGGCAGTAGCTGGGGTCGGTGAGGATTTCCTGGTAGCCGGTGATGGCGGTGTTGAACACCACCTCGCCGACCGTGGTGCCGGTGGCACCAATCGAGTTGCCGATAAAGACCGTGCCGTCTGCGAGCGCCAGGATGGCGGGCGGGAAACTTCCCTGTAGAGACAAAAGCACTGGGTTCTCCGGATGGTTACGGTCGCCCGGCGCCTGCAGGCCACCCGCACACACAAGGTGCGATAGTGCCAGTGGCTGCTCTCAGATGGGTTGTTGCTTTGGGTGCGGTCGGGCGACGCTGTTGCGAGAAAAGCTCCCGATTATACCCTTGCCCCGGCACTTCACATCAAATGCACGTCTTGCATAACCTTGTTACGTAAGCAAACGCTTCCGGTGTTACGGGCCACGCTGCCCCACCTAGACTGCGCCGCTGATCTGCAACCACCCAAGGATATGTCTCAATGCACCCCCTCCTCCCCCGCTCTCTGACATTGGCCTTTGTCGGCAGCCTTGCCGCCATGGCATCCCACGCCATCGAACTGGCCAAATATCCCCAGGTGTTTGTGGCCCCGCAGGGGGTGGAAGTGGTGCTGGCACCCACCGCCGACGGCAAGCAGGCGCTCGTGCGCGTGAGTGGCATCAATGACCCCATCGACCAGGTGGTGTTCCTGAGCACTCGAGAACCCCAGGGCTCCGCACGCGAGGTCTACACCACCCGCATCGATGGCCGCAGCTACGGCTTGCTGCACAAACAAAGCCACACCTACCGTGGCGGAGACCACTACGTGGTGTACCTGCCGGGCAAACGGGATGGCGTCGCCCTGGCCTTCAGCGACGACAAGAGCAAGGCGTTCAAGCTGGCCGACCTGCAAGCCAGCTACGAGCGCCAACTCAAACAAGGCATACAGGAGAAACTGGCCCGCTTCGACCGCAACAAGCGGCTGGCAGGCGCCCAGGCAGAACTCGCCAAGATGGACCTGGACGCCAGCGCATCTTGTGGCACCCCCGTAAAGACCACGGTGGACTGGGCCAGCATCGATGACGAAAAGCTGCAGAGCCTCAGCATCCCCAGTTTTTGCGGTGTGGTGGCCTCGGAGATCGACAGCCTCTGCCGCAATACCCCACAGTTCAAACCAACGGCAGCAGGCCTGGGCCAGGTGCAGTGCCACTTCGGCCCCCGGCTCAAGATCCGGGTGGAAAACCAGCAGGTGGTGTTCAGCACCGAGAAGGACGCCCCCAATCAGGAGGAATTTGTCCGCCAGTTTCTGCGCAACCAATAAGCCGCACGCACGAGGGACTCACGGGGGCCTGTGCCAGAGGCCCGCCCCGCCCATGGGATTGGCACATGCGCGCTGAATTGGGGCGGTGCCTGCGCTTGCCGGAGTTCAGCGGCCCGCGCCGCTGGCGTGCAGGCAGATGGCTGCGGCGGCGGCCACATTCAGCGATTCCTCGCCCCCGGGCTGGGCAATGCGGATGCGCAAGGCGGCCCGCTCCTCCAGAGCGGCAGAAACACCCTGGCCCTCATGCCCCATGACCCAAGCGCAGGGCCAGGGCAAGGCAACGCGATGCAGATAGTCGCCCGCGTGCGAACTGGTCACCACCAAGGGCACCTGGAGCGCCTGGACATCCTCCAGCCCCACCCCTTCGATCAGGTCCAGCGCAAAATGCGCGCCCATCCCGGCACGCAAGACCTTGGGCGACCACAGCGCAGCACTGCCCTTGAAGGCTACTACCTGCCGAAACCCGAACGCCGAGGCACTGCGCAGGATGGAGCCCACGTTGCCCGCATCCTGCACCCGGTCCAGCACCACGGTCGCAGCATCGGCACGCAGGGCAGCTGGGGCCGGCAGGTCCAGGATGAACCCCATGCGTGCTGGGGATTCCAGCCCGCTGATGTCGGCAAACAGCGCATCGGCCAACACTATTGTTTTGATAGCATCTTGGGCATACTCAACGCGCGCAGACGGCCAAAAAGACTCAGAAAAGACCGCCACCGACGCGCGCAGCCCGCGCGCCAGCGCCGCACGGCAGAGATGGTCCCCCTCCAGCCACACGCGGCCTTGCTTGCGGTAGGCCGTGGTGTCCTGGGCCAGGCGGCGCAGGTCCTTGACGAAGGCGTTGTCGCGGGAATGGATGGCAATCACAGACGAAGAGGTCATCGGTAGTCTCGTGCAGCCCGGTCAGCTCGGCAGGTTCTGGGCAACCGGTGCGAACGAGCGCCGGTGGTGCACACAGGCGCCATGCTCGCGCAGGGCGGCCATGTGCACTGCCGTGCCGTAGCCCTTGTGCCCGGCAAAACCGTATTGGGGAAATTCTTCGTGCACCTGCACGCACCAGCGGTCTCGGTGCACCTTGGCCAGAATGGACGCCGCCGAGATCGAAGGCACCAGCGCATCGCCCTTGACGATGGCCTCGGCCGGCACATCCAGCACGGGCAGCCGGTTGCCATCCACCAGCACCATCACCGGCTTGAGGCGCAGCCCCATCACGGCCCGGCGCATGGCCAGCATCGTGGCCTGCAGGATGTTGAGGCGGTCGATCTCTTCCACGCTGGCCTCGGCAATACAGAAACACAGCGCCTTGGCACGAATCTCGTCATAGAGCTTTTCACGCCGCGCCGGGGTGAGCTTCTTGGAGTCGGCCAGGCCTGCAATCGGATGCAGGTCATCGAGGATGACGGCAGCAGCCACCACGGGCCCGGCCAGAGGGCCCCGGCCCGCCTCGTCCACGCCAGCCGCCAAGCCGGGTGGATGCCAGGGCAGGCAGGCCTGCTCAGGCAGCGGGGGAGAGGATTTTCTGGATCGCATCGGCAGCCAATTGGGGGGTATTGCGTTGCAGGCTTTGGTGCAACGCTGCAAAGCGCTGCTCCAGCGCAGTGATTTTTGCGGGGTTGTTGTGCCGGGCATCCAGCCATTCCAGCGTGGCCGCGCAGAGCGCCTGCGGTGTGGCGGCATCCTGGATCAGCTCGGGCACCACAAACTCACGGCACAGAATGTTGGGCAGGCCCACCCAGGGCTGCAGCTGCTTGCGGCGCATCAGCCACCAGCTCAGCGGGTGCATGTGGTACCCAATCACCATGGGGCGCTTGAACAGTGCGGCTTCGAGTGTGGCGGTGCCACTGGCAATCAGCGTGGCGTCACAGGCCGCGAGCACCGTGTGGGACTGTCCGGTGATGATCTGCACGGCATCCCCCAGGCCACAGGCCTGGGCCGCCTGCTCGATGCGGCCGCGCAACGCCGGGACAGCAGGAACTATCAATTTGATGGCTGGTCGCGCCTGGCGGAGAAGCGCAGCCGCCTCAAAAAATGGGCGGGCGATGTACTGGATTTCTGAAGACCGGCTACCGGGAAGAATGGCCAGGACTTCGTCGCGGTCCTGAAGGCCCAGCTGCGCCCGGGCTGCTGCGCGGTCAGGCACCATGGGGATCACCCCGGCCAGCGGATGGCCCACGTAGGTGGCGGCAATGCCATGCTGCGCGAGCAACTCCGGCTCGAACGGGAAAATGCACAGCACATGGTCGGCACTGCGGCGGATTTTCTCCACCCGCTCGGCACGCCAGGCCCAGATCGACGGGCATACGAAGTGCACCGTCTTGACGCCGGCGGCACGCAGATCAGCCTCCAGCCCCAGATTGAAATCGGGCGCGTCCACGCCGATGAACACGTCGGGGCGGTCCTTGAGCAGGCGCTCGCGCAGTTGTTTGCGGATGCCCAGCAGCTCGCGCAGGCGGCGCAGCACTTCCATGCTGTAGCCATGCACGGCCAGCTTTTCGCTGGGCCACCAGGCGCTGAAGCCCCGGCGTGCCATCTGCGGGCCGCCGATGCCGCAGGATTGCAACCCCGGCCAATGGGCCTGCATGCCGTCGATCAAAAGACCGGCGAGCAAGTCGCCCGACGTCTCGCCCGCCACCATGGCGATGCGGGGGGAAACACTCATCGCAGCCCCTCAGCGCGCGATGCCGCGCGTGGACGCATCCAGGAACGCCAGCACCAGCGCGACATCGGCAGCCGCCTCCGGATGGGCGGCGGGCAACTCGGCCATGGCGGCGCGCGCGGCGTCCAGTGTCAGCCCTTGGCGGTACAACGCGCGGTGCATCTGCTTGATGCCCGCCACGCGTGCGGCCGAGAACCCCCGGCGGCGCAAGCCTTCCAGATTGAGCCCCCGTACGGACAACGGGTTGCCATCGACCATCATGAAAGGCGGCACGTCCTGCGACACAGCGCTGGAGAACCCGATCATGGCGTGCGCCCCGATCTTCACAAACTGGTGGATACCGGTGAGCCCGCCCACCGTGACCCAGTCGCCAATCAGCACATGGCCGGCCAACGTGGTGTTGTTGGCCATGGTCGTGTGGTTGCCCACATGGCAGTCGTGCGCGATGTGGGTGTAGGCCATGATCCAGTTGTCGTCGCCGATGCTGGTCTTGCCACCCGCACCCGGAACACCCCGGTTGAAGGTACAGAATTCGCGCACCGTGTTGCGGTCGCCGATGACCAGCTCGGTGTCTTCGCCCTTGTACTTTTTGTCCTGCGGCTCGGCCCCCAGGGATGCAAACTGGAAGATCCGGTTGTCCTGGCCGATGGTGGTGCGGCCCTGGATCACGCAGTGAGAGCCCACGGAACTGCCTGCACCGATCACGACCTGCGAACCAATCACCGCATAGGGCCCCACCGTGACGGAAGGGTCGATGCGGGCACCCGCCTCAACAATGGCAGTGGGATGAATGTTGCTCACGATCCAATGGCCAGAGTCGGTCAGCCCACGCTGCGCATGGTGCACATGAGTTCGGCCTCGCAGGCCACCTCATCGCCCACACTCGCCACACCCTTGAACTTCCAGATACCGCCGCGCACGCGGTCAATGGTGATGGTCAGGACCAGTTGGTCGCCCGGCTCCACGGGACGCTTGAAGCGCGCGCCATCGATGCCGACAAAGTAGTAGATATTGTTTTCGTCGGGCACCTTGCCCATGGCATCAAAAGCCAGCAGCCCGGCGGCTTGCGCCAGGGCTTCGAGGATCAGCACGCCGGGCATCACGGGGCGTCCCGGGAAATGCCCACCAAAGTACGGCTCGTTGAAGGTGACGTTCTTGATCGCCTTGATGCGGGTGTTGCTCTCAAGCTCGATCACCTTGTCCACCAGCAGAAAGGGGTAGCGGTGCGGCAGTTGCTTGAGAATTGCGTGGATATCCATCATCGAGTTGTTCTTCCGTTCATGCTGCTTTGAGGGCCTGCTCCAGCGCCTTGATGCGCTCGCGCAGGCTGTGCAGTTGTTTGAGTGTCGCAGCGTTCTTTTCCCACCGCGCATTGTCGTCGATGGGAAACATGCCCGTGTACTGGCCAGGCTGGGTCAGTGACCGGGTAACGACCGTCGCCGCCGAGATATGCACGTTGTCGGCCAGTTCCAGGTGCCCCAGCACAATCGCGCCGCCGCCCACCGTGCAATGTGCACCAATGGTGGCGCTGCCCGCAATGCCCACGCACCCAGCCATCGCGGCATGCTTGCCGATGCGTACGTTGTGACCCACCTGGATCAGGTTGTCGAGCTTGACGCCGTCTTCAATCACGGTGTCTTGCAGCGCGCCCCGGTCGATGCAGGTATTGGCGCCGATTTCCACATCGTCGCCGATGCGGACTGCACCCAGTTGCTCGATCTTGACCCATTGCCCGTTTTCAGGCGCAAAACCAAAACCGTCGGCACCGATCACCACACCGGAGTGCACGATGCAGCGCGCGCCGATATGGCAATCCTCACCCACGGTGACCCGCGACTTGAGCACGGTGTCGGCTCCCACGCGCGCACCGCGCTCGACCACACACAGCGGGCCGATGGTGGCTGTGGGGTGCACCTGGGCCGTGGGGTCCACCACGGCACTGGGATGCACGCCAGCGGGCCGTGCGGGCGCATTGCGCTGCCGCCACAGCTGGGTGGCACGCGCAAAGTAGACATAGGGGTTGTCTGCCACGATGCAGGCGCCACGCGCCAGAGCGGCCTCGCGCAAGGCAGGCGCCACAATGACACAGGCCGCCCGGGAGGCGGCCAGTTGCTGTTGGTAGCGGGGGTTGCTCAGGAAACTGAGGTCCCCGGGGCCTGCAACCTCCAGTGGCGCGATGCGGGCAATGGCGGTGTCACGCGCCCCCCCCTCCAGCGAACCACCGAGCACATCCACAATGTGCCCGAGCAGCAAGCCGCTCACGCGCCACCTGCCCAGCGCTGTGGCTGATTACTTGGCGCCAGCAGCGGCATTCAACGCCTTGATCACCTTGTCGGTGATGTCATGCTTGGGATTGATGTAGACGGCCTCTTGCAGGATCACGTCGTACTTTTCAGCCTCTGCCACTTGCTTGACGACCTTGTTGGCGCGCTCCAGCACCTGGGACAGCTCTTCGTTCTTGCGGGCGCTCAGGTCCTCCTGGAACTCACGGCGCTTGCGCTGGAAGTCGCGGTCCTGGTCCACAAGCTGGCGTTGGCGCGTGGTGCGCTGGCTCTCGGCCATGGTGGGGGCTTCGCGTTCAAACTTGTCGGTGGCGGTTTTCAGGGTGTTGCCCAGGTCCACCAGTTCTTTCTCGCGGCGGGAGAATTCCTGCTCCAGCTTGGCCTGCGCAGCCTTGGCGGTGCTGGCTTCACGGAAGATGCGATCGGTATTGACAAAACCGGCTTTGAATTCCTGCGCCTGCGCAGGGGCTGCGACGGCAACAACGCCAAGCAGCAGGGCCACAGAGAGATGGCGAGAAAAGGATTTCATTAGAAAGACGTTCCGATCTGGAATTGCAATTTTTGGATTTTATCGCCAGCGAACTTGCGCACCGGCTGCGCAAACGCCAAACGCAGCGGACCGAGCGGGGAAATCCAGCTCAGCCCCAGGCCCACGGAGGCACGCATGTCGCTGAAAGTGACTTTTTCATGCTCTCCGTACACGTTCCCCACGTCCACAAAAGTGAACACCCGCAAGGTCCGGTCGTTCCCTGCCCCGGGGAAAGGAGCAATCAGCTCCGCATTCAGGGTCACCTTCTTGGGCCCGCCCAGAGAGGCCCCTGTCACGTCGCGCGGGCCGAGCGTGCCCTGGTCGAAGCCACGCACGGAACCCAGGCCGCCCGAATAGAAGTTCTTGAACACCGGGAAGGGGCGGCCGTTCATGCCCTTGCCAATGCCCGCCTCCCCATTGAAGGCCACCGTGAAGCGCTTGTTGAGCGGTATGTACTGCTGGTACTGGTAGTTGGCACGCACATAACGCGCATCGCCGGCCACGGACCACTCGGAGTTCAGGCGCTGGTAACGGCCTGAGTTGGGGGCCAGGGCACTGTCCCGATCGTCGCGCGACCAACCCACCGTCAATGGAATGGAGGTGCTGGTGTAGCCAAACTTGTCGGCGTAGTACAGGTAGGTCGCGGGAATGTTGGTTCCGGGCTTGATCTGGGTCTGCTCCAGACCACCGCCAAAGAACACGGTATCGGTTTCACTGAACGGTACCCCAAAACGCACCGAAGTCCCGGTCGTGACCAGCTGGTAGTTGCCGCCCTGGTCCTCATAGGGTTTGTCGGTGCGGTAGTACACGTCCAGCGTGCGCGAGATGCCGTCGGCCGTGAAGTAGGGATTGGTGGTGCTGAACACCAGCGTACGGCGGTATTTGCTGGTGTTGACATCGATCCCCAGGTAGTTGCCGGAGCCGAAGATGTTCTCCTGCTTGATACCAAACGAAAGCGAGGCCTTTTCAGCACTGGAGAATCCGACCCCCATCTGCAGCGAACCCGTGGGTTTCTCGGCCACGTTGATCACCAGATCCACCTGGTCGGGCGCGCCCGGCACCTCCTGGGTCTCGACATTGACTTCTGTGAAGAAGCCCAGGCGGTCCACGCGGTCGCGCGACAGGCGAATCTTGTCGCCGTCGTACCATGAAGCTTCGTACTGGCGGAACTCGCGGCGGATCACTTCGTCCCGCGTGCGGTTGTTGCCGCTCACGTTGATGCGGCGCACATAGGCGCGGCGCGATGGCTCGGCCTGCAGAACCAGCACAGCGCGGTTGTTTTCGCGGTCGATTTCCGGCACGGCCTCGACCCGGGCAAATGCAAAACCGAATCGCGCAAAGTACTCGGAGAATGCCTTGGTGGTCTCGGTCACCTGGTCGGCGTTGTAGGGCTCGCCGGGGCGGATCGTCACCAGGGACTTGAACTCATCCTCACGGTCGAGGTAGTTGCCCTCCAGCTTCACCCCCGACACCACAAACCGTTCGCCCTCGGTGACGTTGACGATGATGGAGATGTCCTGCTTGTCTGGCGAAATCGCCACCTGCGTGGAATCCACGCGGAACTCCAGGTAGCCGCGCTGCAGGTAGTACGAGCGCAGCGTCTCCAGGTCAGCATTGAGCTTGGCGCGGGAGTAGCGGTCGGACTTGGTGTACCAGCTGAGCCAGCCGCCCGTGTCCTGGTCGAACAGCCCCTTGAGGGTGGATTCGCTGAAGGCCTTGTTGCCTACGATGCGCACTTCCTTGATGCGTGCGGGCTCCCCCTCCACAACCGTGAAGGTCAGGTTCACACGGTTGCGCTCGATGGGCGTCACGGTGGTCACCACCTCGGCACCGTACAGGCTCTTGTTGATGTACTGGCGCTTGAGTTCCTGCTCGGCCCGATCGGTCAAGGCCTTGTCATAAGGACGACCTTCCGCGAGGCCCACATCACGCATGGCCTTCTTCAAGGCGTCCTTGTCGAACTCGCGGGCGCCCGCAAAGTCCACATCCGCGATGGAGGGGCGCTCTTCGACTACCACCACCAGCACGTTGCCGCTGGCCTCCAGGCGCACGTCCTTGAACAGGCCCAGGCCAAACAACGCGCGAATGGCAGCAGCGCCCTTCTCGTCGTTGTAGTCATCACCCACCCGCAGGGGCATGGAGGCAAACACGGTGCCGGGCTCTACACGCTGCAGGCCCTCCACACGGATATCCTGCACCTTGAAAGGCTCCAGAGCCCATGCCGCATTGGCGGCAAAAACCATGGCGGCAACGGCCGATGCGGTACGCACGCCCAGGCGATTGATGTGTTTTTTCATGAATGAAGCTGGAGCCGCCATTGCAGGGCAATCGCGGCAAAAGGTTAGCCAAAGAGCCGGGTGATATCGTTGAACAGGGCTATGGACATCATGAGAAGCAAGACCGCAACGCCTCCACGCTGCAGACGCTCCATCCATGCGTCCGACACTCCCCTGCCCGTGACACCCTCCCAAAGATAATACATCAGGTGCCCACCGTCCAAGACAGGCAGCGGCAGCAGGTTGAGCACGCCCAGACTCACGCTGATGAGGGCAAGAAACACGAGGTACTGGGTCAACCCCATGCTGGCCGAACGCCCGGCGTAGTCTGCAATCGTCAAGGGGCCGCTCAGATTCTTGAGAGATGCCTCGCCGATCACCATGCGCCCCATCATGCGCAAGGTCAGCACCGACACATCCCAGGTCTTGACCATCCCAGCCCAGACGCCCTCGAACAGGCCGTAATCCACGGTCACAAACTCGGGGGGGGCGCCCACAAAAGCACCAATGCGCCCCACCGTGGCGCCCTGCTCCTGCTTGGCTTCGGGCAACACATCCAGTGTGAGCAACTGCCCCGCGCGGTCAATGCGCCAGGCCTGCGACAGGGGCTCATTCCCGCGCAGCGACTGGCGGATCAACTCGCGCAACTGCTGGCCATCCACCACGTCGGCGGCCCCCAGCTTGAGCACCAAATCACCCTCGCGCAAGCCGGCGCGGGCCGCTGCGCCATCGGGCATGACCTCGCCCAGGACCGGGCGCGTCCACGGCCCCAGAATCCCGATCTTGCGGAACAACTGCGCATCGGCTTCGCGGCTGTCGATGCCCGACATGTCCAGCAGAATCTCTCGGTGCGCGGCGCCCGCCTGCGGCTTCACATCCAGACGCACCGTCTGCCCTTCCAGCGCGCCACGCGTGAGCAGCCAACGCAGATCCTCGAACGAGCGGACGGGCTCCATCTCGTCGGCGCCCAGCGCCGCACGTTCCACCAGTTCGCCCCCCCGCAAGCCCGCTTTGTGCGCGACCGATCCGGCCACGGGACTCGCCAGCACGGCGCGGGGCTCTTCCACGCCATTCCAGTTCACAATGGAATACAGCAGCACCGCCAGCAACAAGTTGGCCAGGGGGCCGGCCGCCACAATGGCTGCCCGCGAGCGCAAAGGCTGGGTGTTGAACGCCAGGTGGCGCTCTTCGGGCGGCACAGGCGCCTCGCGCTCGTCCAGCATGCGCACATAGCCGCCGAGCGGAAAAGCACCAACCACAAACTCCGTGGGAGACCCCTTGGGTTGCCAGCGCAGCAGGGGGTGGCCAAAACCCACGGAGAAGCGCAACACCTTCACCCCACAGGCCACAGCCACCCGATAGTGGCCGTACTCATGTACCGCAATCAGAAGACCGAGGGCCACGACAAAAGCAACAAGGGTCAGCAGCATGGCGAAATGGTTCCGTGGGTCGGGAGGGCTCAGGCCGCCAATCGGCCTGCGGCATGCTCTGCAGCGCTGCGGGCCTGGGTGTCCAGATCCAGCAGGGCTTCGAGCGAATCCGGCTTGGAGGGCATCACGGCCTCCAAAGTTGCAAGGTTGACCGCATGAATGTGATCAAACCGCAGGCGCCCGGACAAAAATGCCCCCACGGCCACTTCATTGGCGGCGTTCAGCACGGCGGTCGTGCCCTCGGCCGCCTTCAGCGCCTGCCACGAAAGATGCAGGCCCGGGAAACGGATGGCGTCGGCCTCTTCGAACGCCAGCGCGCTCAGCGTCGAGAAATCCAGCCTGCTGGCACCGCTGGCAATGCGCTCAGGCCAGGCCAGGCCACAGGCGATGGGCACGCGCATGTCCGGCGTGCCCAGCTGCGCGAGGATGGATGCGTCCTTGAACTGCACCATCGAATGGATGATCTGCTGCGGATGGATCACCACCTTGATCTGGTCCGGGTGCAGGTCAAACAGCCACCGCGCCTCGATCACCTCCAGCGCCTTGTTCATCATGGTCGCCGAATCGACCGAGATCTTGCGGCCCATCGAAAAGTTGGGGTGTGCGCAGGCCTGGGCCGGAGTGATCTCGGCCAGGGTCGCAGGGTCACGCTGGCGGAAAGGCCCGCCGGATGCCGTGAGCAAAATACTGTCCACCCGGTCGGGCCAGGTGGACGGATCCTCGGGCAGGCACTGGAAGATGGCGGAATGCTCGCTGTCGATGGGCAGCAGCGTGGCGCCGCCCTGGCGCACCGTCTGCATGAACAAGCCACCGCCCACCACCAGCGCCTCCTTGTTGGCCAGCAACAATCGCTTGCCCGCACGGGCCGCAGCCAGACAAGGCGCCAGACCGGCAGCCCCGACGATGGCGGCCATGACGGCATCCACATCAGGATGTAATGCTATATTTTCAATAGCATCAACCTCAAACAGGACGCGCGTAGGCAGGCTGTTTTCCTTGATTTTTTCAGCCAACAGCTGCGCATGGGGCGCACTGGCCATCACCGCATAACGAGGCCGGAACTGCGCGCACTGGGCCAGCAGCACATCCACTTGGGTGGCCGCACTCAGTGCAAACACCTCAAAACGATCCGGGTGGCGCGCCACCACATCGAGGGTGCTGGTGCCGATGGAGCCGGTAGAGCCGAGGACGGTGATTTTTTGTTTCATCATGGGGTCGTGAGGCGCGTGAGCATCATGGCCAGGGGCAAGGTTGGCAACAGGGCGTCCACGCGGTCGAGAACACCACCGTGCCCTGGCAGCAGGCCACTGCTGTCCTTGACCCCGGCGCTGCGCTTGATGAGCGATTCCACCAGGTCGCCGGACACGCTCATGGCCACCATGAACAAGGCCGCAACCACCAGCAGCCACCAGCCCTGCTGCGCCATGCGGCTGTAGAAGCTGGGCACCAGGGCCTGCCAGTGAGCGTCGGCTGCCACCCAGGCGAAGGCCATGACCACCACACCCGCCAGCCCGCCCCACACGCCTTCCCAGCTTTTGCCCGGGCTGATGGAGGGGGCCAGCTTGCCCTTGGTGAAGCGCAGGCCAAACGCACGACCCGCAAAGTAGGCAAAGATGTCGGCCACCCACACCAGCAGCAGCACCGACAGCAAAAAGTTGATCCCGACGTTGCGCGCCTGCACCACCGCCAGCCAGGCGAGCCACAGGGCCAGCACCCCGGCAACAAGGCGCACACCGGCTGGAATGCGGGGCCAGCCCGGCACGCCGGCCTGGAGCAGCCATGCAGCCGCCAGCACCCAGAGCCCGCCCCCTGCGACCCACAGCGCCGTCAGCGGGCGATCCACCCAGCCCAGCGCCCAGGACCCCGCGCACAATGCCGTGCAGACAGCCCCCACAGCCACTGAGCCTGCCTGGCCCAGCCCGCTCAGGCGGCCCCACTCCCACGCACCAGCGGCCATGAGCACCAGCACCACCACAGCAAAGGGTACGGTGGAGGGATAAAAAAGTGCTGGCAGCAGGATGACCAGCAGGACAAGGGCGGTGATGACACGCTGTTTGAGCATGGGGCCTTTCAGAAGAACCTGCTGGGGTTCTCAGCCCGGCATCGGATCGGGATGCGCGGACAGGATCTGTTCGGAAGTTTTGCCAAAACGGCGCTCGCGGCTGCCGAAGGCGGCAATCGCCTCGTCCAGCGCCGACTCATCGAAGTCCGGCCACAGCCGGTCACTGAACACAAACTCGGCGTACGCAGATTGCCACAGCAGGAAGTTGCTGATCCGCATTTCGCCGCCGGTGCGGATCACCAGGTCCGGGTCGGGCACATGGGACATGCCCATCGCCCCGTGCAGGCTGGCCTCGGTGATGGGCTCGCCGCGCGCCGCCAGTGACGCTGCCGCCTGGGCAATGTCCCAGCGACCGCCGTAGTTGAAACACACATTGAGCACCAGGCGCGTGTTTTCGGCCGTGGCGGCTTCTGCCTGCGCCAGCCCCTCGCGGACTTTCTGCGAGAGACCCGCACGCTCACCCACAAAGTACAGACGCACGCCGTCTTTCTTGAGCTGCGGCACTTCACGGCCCAGCGCCAGCGCGAGCAGTTCCATGAGGCCCGACACCTCGTCGACAGGGCGATTCCAGTTCTCTGAAGAGAACGCAAAAACGGTCAACACGCCCACGCCGCGCTCAGCGCAGGCGCGCACACAGCGGCGCAGCGAGTCAACCCCTTGCTTGTGGCCCGCCAGGCGCGGCAGAAGGCGGCGCTTGGCCCAGCGGCCGTTGCCATCCATGACGATGGCAATGTGGTGTGGCACCACCGGAGAAACAGACATGGGAACGATCAAGCCCTGGGGGCTTAAACCGCCATGATTTCCTGCTCTTTGGCGGCCACCAGCGCATCGATTTCGGCGATGTGCTTGTCGGTGAACTTCTGCACGTCGGTTTCGGCGCGCTTCTGGTCGTCTTCGGATGCCAGCTTGTCCTTGACCAGCTTCTTGACGGATTCGTTCGCGTCGCGGCGCAGGTTGCGCACGGCAATCTTGGCGCTCTCGCCCTCGTTGCGCGCGAGCTTGGTCATTTCCTTGCGGCGCTCTTCGCTCATGGGGGGCATGGGCACGCGGATCAGGTCGCCCATGGAGGCCGGGTTCAGACCCAGGTCGCTCTCGCGGATGGCCTTTTCGATCTTGGCGCCCATGCCCTTTTCCCAGGGCTGCACGCTGATAGTGCGCGAATCGATGAGAGCCACATTGGCCACCTGGGAGAGGGGCACCAGGGAGCCGTAATACTCCACCTGCACCGTGTCGAGCAGTGCTGGGTTGGCGCGGCCCGTACGGATCTTCTGCAGGTTGTTCTTGAAGGCCGTGATGGACTGGTCCATCTTGGTCTCTGCGGTTTTCTTGATGTCGGCAATCGTCATGTTTTCTCCTGCGGCCAGCCTGCATCCGGTGCAGGCCCATCCATCGTGGTCAAGCGTAAACCAGCGTACCTTCGTCTTCGCCCATCACCACGCGCTTCAGGGCGCCGTGCTTGATGATGGAAAACACCTTCACCGGCAGCTTCTGGTCGCGGCACAGGGCAAAGGCGGTCGCATCCATAATGCCCAGATTGCGGGACATGGCCTCGTCAAAGCTGAGCTTTGTATAGCGCGTGGCCGTGGGGTCCTTCTGGGGGTCGGCAGTATAAACGCCGTCCACCTTGGTGGCCTTGAGCACCAGCTCGGCGCCGATCTCGGCACCGCGCAGGGCTGCTGCCGTGTCCGTGGTGAAGAAAGGGTTGCCCGTGCCAGCGGCAAACACAACCACCTTGCCCTCTTCGAGGTACTGCAAGGCCTTGGGGCGCACATAGGGCTCAACCACCTGCTCGATGGCGATGGCGGACATCACACGGGCCACCAGGCCTTGCTTGTCCATGGCATCGGCCAGGGCCAGCGCGTTCATCACGGTGGCCAGCATGCCCATGTAGTCGGCGGTGGCCCGGTCCATGCCGACCGAGCCGCCCGCGACACCACGGAAAATATTGCCCCCACCGATCACCACCGCCACCTGCACACCCAGACGGGTGACTTCGGCGATCTCCTCCACCATGCGAACGATGGTGGCGCGGTTGATGCCAAAGGCGTCATCCCCCATCAGCGCCTCACCAGACAGCTTGAGCAGGATGCGCTTGTGGGCTGGTGCAGCGTGGGACATGGGTGATTTCTCCAAAGGCAGGTACGGCGGTAAAAAAAGTGGGGGACGGGGCTGCGGTGCAGCCGATCAGGCAGCAGCGGCCTTGGCGGCAGCCACCTGGGCAGCCACTTCGGCAGCGAAGTCGTCAGCCTTCTTCTCGATGCCTTCGCCCACCACGTAGAGGGTGAAGCCCTTCACGTTGGTGTTGGCAGCCTTGAGCATCTGGGCCACGGTTTGCTTGCCGTCGGCAGCCTTCACGAAGACCTGGTCGGCCAACGAGACTTCCTTCAGATACTTCTGCACGGCGCCGTCAATGCGCTTGGCCGTGATTTCGGCGCTCTGCGCAGGCTTGCCAGCGGCCACTAGTTCCTTGTTGGCTTCGTCGGCCTTGCCTTCGGCCACCGAGCGCTCCTTGGCGATCAGGTCGGCAGGCACGTCGGCGCTGGTCAGGGCCACGGGCTTCATGGCGGCCACGTGCATGGCCACATCCTTGGCGGCGGTGGCGTCACCGTCGAACTCGACGACCACACCGATGCGCGAACCGTGCAGGTAGGCAGCCAGGTTGGAGCCGCTGAAGCGCTTGAAGCGGCGGAACGACATGTTCTCGCCGATCTTGCCGATCAGGCCCTTGCGCACGTCTTCCAGCGTGGGGCCGAAGCTGTCCTGCTCGTAGGCCAGGGCGCCCAAGGCGTCGATGTCGGCAGGGTTGTGCTCAGCGACCAGCTTGGCAGCGGCATTGGCCATGGCGATGAAGCTGTCGTTCTTGGAAACGAAGTCGGTTTCGCTGTTGACTTCGATCAGGGCACCCACGTTGCCGCTGATGAAGCTGGCGACCACGCCTTCAGCCGTCACGCGTGAGGCGGCCTTGCCAGCCTTCGTGCCGAGCTTGACGCGCAGCAGCTCTTCGGCCTTGGCCATGTCGCCATCGGCTTCGGTCAGCGCCTTCTTGCATTCCATCATGGGAGCGTCGGTCTTGCCACGCAGTTCAGCCACCATGCTTGCGGTAATTGCAGCCATCTTTATTCCTTCAGTATTCAGTTCAATGGGTTCAGATTCGGGCTAAAAAAAAGGGGGCTCACCAGGGGCCCCGCTTTTGTTCGCGACGGATCGCGCAGCCGGGCGCTCAGGCAGCGGCTTCTTGCACTTCCACGAATTCGTCGGTGCTCTCGCCAGCGGCAGCCTTCACGACTTCGTTCACGGCGTTGGCACGGCCTTCGATGATCGCGTCAGCGATGCCACGGGCGTACAGCGTCACAGCCTTGGCCGAGTCGTCGTTGCCGGGGATCACATAGTCGATGCCTTCGGGCGAGTGGTTGGTATCAACCACACCGATCAGCGGGATGCCCAGCTTCTTGGCTTCGGCCACGGCGATCTTGTGGAAGCCCACGTCGATGATGAAGATGGCGTCGGGCAGAGCAGCCATGTCCTGGATGCCGCCGATGTCCTTTTCGAGCTTTTCGATTTCGCGGGAGAACGTCAGTTGCTCCTTCTTGCTCAGGCTGTCGAGGCCAGCTTCTTGCTGAGCCTTCATGTCCTTCAGGCGCTTGATCGAGGTCTTCACGGTCTTGAAGTTCGTCAGCATGCCGCCCAGCCAGCGCTGGTCCACGAAAGGCACGCCAGCGCGTTGCGCTTCGGTGGCCAGGATTTCACGGGCTTGACGCTTCGTGCCGACCATCAGGATCGTGCCGCGGTTGGCAGCCAGTTGCTTGGCGAACTTTTGTGCCTCCTGGAACAGTGGCAGCGACTTTTCCAGGTTGATGATGTGAATCTTGTTGCGATGGCCGAAGATGTAGGGGGCCATCTTGGGGTTCCAGAAGCGGGTTTGGTGACCGAAGTGGACACCGGCTTCCAGCATTTCGCGCATGGTAACGGACATAAAAATACTCCAAAGGTTAGGTCTAAAATCAGCCCCAATACTTGCGGCGCCGTGTTCTTCACGGATGCCGCAACACCTTGACAGGGCTGCTTTGCGATTGGCTTTGTGACAGCCGCCACACCTGCGATGCATGCACCGCCTGCGTCGCTGCTCCCAGCAAAACCCAAAGATTCTAGCACACCATGCTGCCTGACCTGATCACCACCCGCGACCGACTGCGGGAGGGCGCCACCACTGCGCCCGCCGAGCTGGAACGTTGCATCGGCGCCGCCCAGACCCCCGCCAACACCCACAGCTTTGTACGAACAATGTTCGACGAGGCACGCACCACGGCGGTGCAGTCCGGCCTGGCCCAGTTGCCCCTGGCGGGACTGGCGGTGTCGGTCAAGGACCTGTTCGACATCGCAGGCCAGGCCACGCCCGCAGGCTCCACCGTTCTGGCCGATGCACCGGCCGCTACCCAGGACTGTCCTGCAGTCGCCCGCCTGCGCGCAGCCGGGGCCAGCCTGATCGGCCGCACGAACATGGTCGAGTTCGCCTTTTCGGGTGTGGGCGTGAACCCGCACCATGGCACGCCCGCCGCCTGGGATGCGCGCTCCGGCGCGCTGCCCGGCGCAGCGCGTGTGCCGGGCGGCTCGTCCTCTGGCGCGGGGGTATCCGTGGCCACCGGGGCGGCGTTCATCGGGCTGGGGTCGGACACCGGGGGCTCCATCCGCATTCCCGCAGCGCTCAACGGCATCGTAGGCTTCAAGAACACGGCCCGGCTGGTTCCTACTGCAGGCGCCGTGCCGCTGTCCACCACCCTGGACACTGCCTGCGCCATGACGCGTACCGTGCGCGATGCCATCGTGGCGCACGAGGTGCTGGCCGCCCGGCGCGTGACGCGCAGCCTGGCGCCGCTGTCGCAGTACCGGCTGGCGGTGCCGTCCACCCTCTTCCTCGACGGGCTGGATGCCACCGTGGCGCGCGCCTTTGAGCGCAGCGTGGAAGCCTTGCGCCAGGCCGGCGCCCAGATCGACACCATCGACCTGCCCGCCGTGTTGGAGCAGCCCGCCTATGGTTTTGCCGCCCCCGAAGCCTACGCCTGGCACCGCGCGCTGCTGCAGCGCGCGGGCGACCGCTACGACCCCCGCGTGCGCATGCGCATCGAAAAAGGCGCCACGCTGATGGCCTGGGAATACATCGACCTGCTGCAGGCGCGCGAGCAATGGATCGCCCGCATGCTCGCCGACATGGCGCCCTACGACGCCCTGCTCTCGCCCACCGTGCCCATCCTGGCACCGCTGCTGGCCGATGTCGCCCCCGCAGATGGCGTGGACAAGGCCCAGGACGCCGCCCGCGACGCCGAGTTCTTCCGCGTCAACAACCTGCTGCTGCGCAACACCAGCGTGGTCAACCTGCTGGACGGCTGCGCGCTGTCGCTGCCTTGCCATGCAGCGGGGGAACTCCCGGTGGGCCTGATGGTCTGGCACGGGGCCTTGCGGGACGACACCGTGCTCAACGTGGGCCTGCAGATCGAACAAACACTACAAAAATAATAGCTGCTCGCGCTTTACCAACAGGCGCAAGAGGCCAAAAACACCCAAATTTCATGAAGATTGCCATCGTGGGCGCCGGAATTGTCGGCGTCACCACCGCGTACGAGCTGGCCAGCGACGGCCACGAAGTCACCGTTTTTGAACAACGCAGCGCCGCCGCAGAAGAAGCCAGCTTTGCCACAGCAGGCCTGCTCGCCCCCCACCTGCTCAGCCCCTGGGCAGTGCCCGGATTCGGCCACGCCCTGCGGCTGATGGGGCCACACGCCACGCTGCGGCTTTCCGGCGGGCTGAGCCGGGCCAACTGGGCCTGGCTCAGCCGCTGGCGCAGCGCCACACACGCCAGCAGCGCCCCCGCGGCGGCGCTGGAGCGCCTGGCGCAATACAGCCAAAGCCGGCTACAGGCCCTGGCCCAACGGCACGAACTCGACTTTGAGGCCAGCGTAGGCCGCCTGGTGCTGCTGCGCACGGAACAAGAACGCGCCCAGATCCAGCCCGCCCTGCAGGTGCTGCGCGACAGCGGCGTGGCCCTGCGCGAAGTGGATGCCGACATCGCACGCCAGATCGAGCCCGGCCTGTCGCCCGAGGCGCCACTGGCCGGTGCCATCCACCTGCCCGATGCCCGCGCTGGCAACTGCCGCCTGTTTGCGCAGCTGCTGCGCCAGGGCACGCAGGGCTCGGGCGTGCACTTTGCCTTCAACACCCGCATCGATCGCATCGGGACCACCCCGGTCGGCGTGGTGGTGCAGGGCGAGAGCGACCTGCGGCGTTTTGATGCCGTGGTGCTGTGCGCCGGCACGGCCTCGGCCGCGCTGCTGCCCGCGCTGGGTATGCGCCTGCCCATGGCGGCGGTGTATGGCTACTCCGTTAGCGCCCCACTGCGCGAATCCACCCATGCCCCTCAGGGCAGCGTGGTGGATGTGGCCCAGCAGATCTCCATCACGCGCCTGGGCCAGCGTGTGCGCATTGCGGGCGGCGCCGAACTGGCGGGTGCCGACGCCGAGCACCACGCCGCTACGCTGCAGCGCCTGTACCGCACGCTCAACGACTGGTTCCCGGGCGGTGCGCAGCTCTCGTCCGGCGTGCAGGTCTGGCGGGGCGCACGCCCCCTGCTGCCCGACGGTGCCCCGGTGGTGGGTGCCAGCGGCGTGCCGGGCCTGTGGCTCAACACCGGCCACGGCGCGGGTGGCTGGGCACTGGCCTGCGGCAGCGCGCGGGCCCTGGCGGACCTGATGGCACAGCGCGCGCCCGAGGTGCCGCTGGACGGCCTGGGCATGCGGCAGTTCTGACGCAGGCGCGTTGTCGCCCCCGGGGTGGCGACGCACAATGGCAGGCGCACGGCATGGCGCCGTGCAGCACCTGCCGCCACCATGCACCGCATCACCCCCCACCAACCCCACCCGCTGTTCCACACCGCCGCCACCCGCCGCATCGAGCAGGCGGCGGCGGCCCCCCTGCCCCCGCACACCCTGATGCAGCGTGCGGGCCTCGCCGTGGCGCAGCTGGCCCAGGCCCTGGCGCCCCACGCGCGCACGGTCTGGATTGCCTGCGGCCCCGGCAACAACGGCGGCGACGGGCTGGAGGCCGCCATGCACCTGCAGCGCAGTGGCCGCCAGGTGGTGGTGACCTGGCTCGGCCAGCCCGACAAGGCTCCGGCGGACGCAAAAGCATCATGGCAACGCGCCCTGGCTGCGGGCGTGGCGTGGGCCGACACGCCCCCCGCCGACCTGGGCCCGCAGGATCTGTGCATTGACGCGCTGCTGGGCATCGGCGTGTCCTCATCGCCCCACGCCCCCATCCGCGTGCCCGATGCGCGACTGCGGGCCTGCCAACACGCCCTGCAACACAGCCCGGCGCCCGTGCTGGCGGTGGACCTGCCCAGCGGGCTGGATGCCGACACCGGCCAGTTTGCAGCGGGCTTTGCACCCCAGGCTGCGCCACACCACCATCCCCACATCACACACATACCGGGCCCGGCACGCCACACGCTGAGCCTGCTCACCCTCAAGCCCGGCCTGTTCACCGCCGCCGGGCGCGACGCTGCGGGCCAGGTGTGGTGGGACGACTTGGGCGCCCACCCTGGGCATGAGGCGCCCACGGCCTGGCTCTGCGGCCCGCCATTGCCCGCGCCACGCGCCCATGCCAGCCACAAGGGCAGCTTTGGCGATGTGGCCGTGGTGGGTGGCGAGGGTTTGGCAACACGCGGCCTTGGGATGGCAGGCGCCGCGCTGCTGGCCGCGTCGGCCGCCCTGCACAGCGGCGCGGGCCGGGTGCTGGTGGCGCTGCTCGACAACGGCCACCAGCAACTCGACACGCAGCAGCCGGAGCTGATGTTCCGCCGCTTCGATGCGCTGGCACTGGGACAGCTCACCATGGTCTGCGGCTGCGGCGGTGGCCAGGCCATTGCCGCCGTGCTGCCCGAGGTCATCCCCCGCGCCGCGCGCCTCGTGCTGGATGCCGACGCGCTCAACACCATCGCCACCGAAGCCGCGCTGCACGCGCTGGTGGTGGCGCGCGGCCAGCATGGGCAACCCACGGTCATCACCCCCCACCCGCTGGAGGCTGCCCGCCTGCTGGGCCTGACCACCGCCGAGGTCCAGGCCGACCGGCTGGATGCGGCGCAACAACTTGCAGACCAATTCAACTGCGTGGCTGTGCTCAAGGGTTCGGGCACCGTGATTGCCGCACCGGGCCGCGTCCCCGCCATCAACCCCACAGGCAACGCGCGGCTGGCCACGGCGGGCACAGGCGATGTGCTGGCGGGCATGGTGGGCGCACATCTGGCCGCTGGTGCCAGCGCGCTGCGCGCTGCGAGCGAAGCGGTGTACCAGCATGGCCAGGCGGCGGATGCGTGGCCCGCAGGCCAGGCCCTGACCGCCAGTGCGCTGGCACGGCGTGTGGGCGGGTGACGGGCGTCAATCCAACAGCGTGACCTGCTTGAGCGGCTTGAGCACGCTCGACGGCGTCATGCCAAAGGTCTGACGGAACATGCGGCTGAAATGCGCCGAGTCCGCAAAGTCGCCGTGCAGCGCCGCATCCGTCAGGCGCGGGCTGGCTGCCAGCCCGGCCATGGCCAGCCGCACCTGCGACCACACGCGGTAGCTGCGCAGGCTCACGCCCATTTCAGCGCGGAACAAGTGGTTGAAGCGGGAGGCCGACAGCTGTGCCGCAGACGCCAGCCCCGCCCGGGCCAGGCGCCCCTGCTCGTGCTGCGGGCGGCGCAGGGCGTGCAGGCTGTGGGCCACGCGCGGGTCCAGCGGGGGCGCTGCCTGCAGCAGGTGGCGGTGCAGCAGGGCCGGTAGATCAAAGGAGCGCAGATGGCCCTCCATGGCCCCACGAGCACCCACCGGCGCCGCCACATCCAGCAGCACGCCACCCTGCCGCTGGAACACGCTGCGCATGCCGCGCGCCTCTGGCGAATCCGGCTCCAGGTACACCAGTGCCACCACCTCGCCGCAGGGGTCGAACAGATGCTCCACCCCCGCATCCACCAGTGCGCTGTGGCAGGTCTCCACCGGCCCCGTGCCCCAGTGCAACGCAAACCGGCCCGAAAGCCCCATCAGCAGCACGGGCGATGCGTGGCAATGCCAGCCTGTGGCCGGGATC
Organism: Acidovorax kalamii; assembly: GCF_002245625.1. GTDB lineage: Bacteria > Pseudomonadota > Gammaproteobacteria > Burkholderiales > Burkholderiaceae_C > Acidovorax > Acidovorax kalamii. The sequence continues at coordinate 901,830 of NZ_NOIG01000004.1, read as the reverse complement.
TCGCCCACATACAGCGCGCGGTCAGCGCCCAGCGTCAGGGTGTTCTTGCGCTGCGGCATAGCCCAAACCTACAAGTCTTGCGGCACGGTTCTCGGTAGCCTTGGTCGGCCCCGGCGCGCGCCCACAGCGCAGCACCACGGCACCCCATCGTTCTATTGGAGACTGGTTCTTGAAACGCATTGCCTTCATTTCTGTTGCTGCCGCCCTCGCCATTGGCGGCGTGGGTTTCTACTACGGCGCGCCGTCGCTGCTGAAGGAGCCCCTGCTCCACCTCAACCGCAGCCTCTCGGGCATGGAAGAAAAAACCACCACCGCAGCGCTGCACACCATCCACTACCTGGACAGCGGTGCGCCGTCTCAGCCGGCGCCCAGCAACCCTGGCGCCACCCCCTTGGTGCTGCTGCACGGCATTTTTGCGGAGAAGGACCATTGGGTGGATTTTGCGCGCCCCCTCACCAGCCAGTACCGGGTGGTTGCCCCAGACTTCCCCGGTTTTGGCGAGAGCACGCGGCTGGAGGACCAGCCCTATGACTACGCCGCCCACACCCAGCGCCTGGGCGCGTTGCTGGACGCGCTGGGCATCGAAAAGGCCCACCTCGCGGGCAACTCCATGGGCGGCACCATCGCCGCGCTGTTTGCGCTGCAGCATCCCGAGCGCGTGGCCAGCGTGGCTTTCATCGGCGCGCCCCATGGCATCCGCTCGCCCAAGCCCAGCACCATGGACCGGCGTATCGACGCAGGCCAGCGCCCGCTGGTTGCCCACGACGCCGCAGCCTTCCGCGCCATGATGGACCTGGTGTTTGAAAGACGCCCCTTCCTGCCCTACCCCATCCTGCACGCCACCGAGCAGGCAGCGCTGGGCAACGCGCCGTCGAACACCCGCCTGTGGGACGCCCAGCTCAAGGACCGCTATTTGCTGCAACAGCGGTTGGGCGATCTACAAAATCACCCCGTGCTCGCGCTATGGGGCGACAGCGACCGCGTGTTTGACCGTTCGGGCCTCTCGCCCTTGCAGAAGCTGTTGCCCCAGGCGCAACTGGAAGCCCTGCCCGGCATCGGCCATCTGCCCATGATGGAAGCGCCTGCCGACACGGCGCAGCGGTATGCGCGTTTTCTGGAGGGCCTGGCCCCGCCCAGCGCGCTGGCGCCCCAGAAAATTCAACAAAAATAGCTGCTACCGCCCGTCCATCAAGCGGTAGCAGCTATCAATTAATGAGCAATCGGTTTCAACAACCAGCGCCCGCGGGGACGCGGCCGGTCACCCCCGGCGTGGCTTGCGCGCCTTGCCCTTGCTGGACTTGCCCGCCACCGCTTTCTTGACCGAGGCCTTCAACGACTGGATGGGCGAACGCGCCGCGCGCTCGCGGGTCAGACCCGCCTTTTCGGTGGCCGACATCGCAGCGCCTTTGTCTGCCTTGCGGCCTCCCGCACGGCCACCAGCCTTGCGCGCACCGCCGCCTGCGCCGTCAGGGCCCACCCCCTTGTCCTTGAGCGCACGGCCCAGCAGCTCCTCGCCCTCGCGCACCAGGCGGAAGTCGATCTTGCGGCCGTCCAGATCCACACGGCTCACCTGCACCCGCACACGGGCACCGATGGCATAGCGGATGCCGGTGCGCTCGCCACGCAGCTCCTGGCGCGCCTCGTCGAACTTGAAGTACTCGCCACCCAACTCGGTGATGTGCACCAGCCCTTCGACGTACATCGCGTCCAGCGTCACGAAGATGCCGAAGCTGGTCGCGGCGCTGACCACGCCGCTGTATTCCTCGCCCAGGTGCTCGCGCATGTATTTGCACTTGAGCCAGGCTTCCACGTCGCGGCTCGCCTCGTCGGCGCGCCGCTCGTTGGCGCTGCAGTGCAGGCCAGCGGCTTCCCAGGCCTGCGTCTCGCGGCTGGGCGGCTTCACGTCTTTGCGTGGCTTGGTGCCAGGCGCGGCCACGCGCGCAGCGAGGCGCTTGGCCAGCTTGGCATGCGCCTCGCCCGGCGTGGGCAGCGCAGGCAGCTTGTACTGCGTCTTGTTCAGAATCGCCTTGATGACCCGGTGCACCAGCAGGTCGGGGTAACGCCGGATCGGGCTGGTGAAGTGGGTGTAGGCATCAAACGCCAAGCCAAAGTGGCCGCTGTTGGTAGGCGTGTAGATGGCCTGCTGCATGGAGCGCAGCAGCATGGTGTGGATCTGCTGCGCGTCGGGCCGGTCTTTGGTGGCCGTGGCAATCGCCTGGAAGTCGCCCGGCTTGGGGTCGTCGCCGATGCTCATGCCCACGGCCATGGCCTTGAGGTAGTTGCGCAGAATCTCCTGCTTCTCGGGCGTGGGGCCTTCGTGCACGCGGAACAAGCCGGGCTGACCGCCCTGCGCGATGAAGTCGGCGCTGCACACGTTGGCGGCCAGCATGGCCTCTTCGATGAGCTTGTGCGCGTCGTTGCGGGTGCGCGGCACGATCTTTTCAATGCGGCCGTTTTCGTCGCAGACAATCTGCGTTTCGGTGGTCTCAAAGTCCACCGCGCCGCGCGCCTGGCGCGCGATCAGCAGCGCGCGGTACACATCGTGCAGGTTGAGCAGGTCCTTGACGCGGTCCTTGCGCTTGCTGGCCTCGGGGCCGCGCGTGTTGGCCAGGATGGCCGCCACCTCGGTGTAGGTGAAGCGCGCGTGGCTGAACATCACAGCCGGGTAGAACTGGTAGGCGTGCACCTCGCCCTTGGCGGTGACCAGCATGTCGCAGACCATGCACAGGCGCTCCACCTCAGGGTTCAGAGAACAGAGCCCATTGCTGAGCTTCTCGGGCAGCATGGGGATCACGCGGCGCGGGAAGTAGACGCTGGTGGCGCGGTCGTAGGCATCGATGTCGATGGCGCTGCCGGTCTCCACATAGTGGCTCACATCGGCAATGGCCACCAGCAGGCGCCAGCCCTTGCTGCGGCCCACCTTGGCGGGCTCGCAGTACACGGCATCGTCGAAGTCGCGCGCGTCTTCGCCGTCGATGGTGACCAGGGGCACGTCGGTCAGGTCCACACGGCGCTTCTTGTCCTGCGCGCGCACCTTGTCGGGCAACTCCTTGGCCTGGGCCAGGCACTCGGCCGAGAACTCGTGTGGCACGCCGTACTTGCGCACGGCGATCTCGATCTCCATGCCGGGATCGTCCACCTCACCCAGCACTTCGGTGATGCGGCCCACGGGCTGGCCGAACAGTGCTGGCGGCTCGGTCAGTTCAACGACGACCACCTGCCCGGGCTTCGCTGCGCCTGTGGCGCCCTTGGGGATCAGCACATCCTGGCCGTAGCGCTTGTCTTCTGGCGCCACCAGCCACACGCCGCTTTCCTGCAGCAGGCGGCCAATGATGGGCTGGGGCGGGCGTTCGATGATTTCGACCACGCGGCCCTCGGGGCGGCCACGGCGGTCCTGGCGCACGATGCGCACGCGCACACGGTCTTTGTGCAGCACGGCGCGCATTTCGTTGGGGGGAATAAAGATGTCGCCTTCGCCATCGTCGCGGATGACAAAACCGTGTCCATCACGGTGCCCCTGCACGCTGCCTTCAATTTCCTGAGACAAATGCGCAACGGGTTGCGCGCCGGGGGTGGTTTTTTTGTTATACAATCTGAGTCTTTCCTGAAATGCCCAGGTGGCGGAATTGGTAGACGCACTAGTTTCAGGTACTAGCGAGTAACATCGTGGAGGTTCGAGTCCTCTCCTGGGCACCAAGTTTAACGAGAACCGGAGACGGTTTTCAAAATATCAAAGCCGCTGCACACACAGCGGCTTTTTTATTTTTCAGGCGACCTGCGCACGCAGACCATGTGCGCACACCAGGCAAGCCACGCCCATTGAGCCAACCGCAGCCTCATGCAGACGCACCATCCGGCTACCACGGTGCACGATGACAAAAGAGTGCCGCAAACAATTTTCAAAAAAATGAGCAACTTGGCCGGAGCCCTCAAAAAACGCTCTATAATTCAAAGCTGATCTGAAAGCCCAGGTGGCGGAATTGGTAGACGCACTAGTTTCAGGTACTAGCGAGTAACATCGTGGAGGTTCGAGTCCTCTCCTGGGCACCAAATACAAAGCCTGCAAGTTGCAAAACTTGCAGGCTTTTTCTTTGCCTGTCTCGCCCCGAAAGACGCGCTTGAACCCCGGCCCCGACGTGCTCAGCACACAAGGGCAAGATCTCGACTACTGAGCCAACCCGGTGGCCGCCGCATCGCCTGCCCGCCCCATCGCCCCGCCAGTCATGTCGGCTTCGCAAAGAAGGCAACTAGCCGTAACAGCCTGCCTGTGGCGCCCAGATATCGCCCTTGTCTTACAGACGGAACTGCGGCACCTTGCTGAAATCCTATTTGGTAGCCATTGAGGCCACCTGGGCGGTCATTGAGACGCCCACCCTTTTTTGTCTCTTGATGACGAGGACTTCATCATGAAACGCCATTCCCTTCCACCTGGAGCACGCGCCGTAGCAGCCTTTCTGGGCACCGTGGTGTTGGCCGTGCTGGCGGCAGTCACCGTGCTGATGCCCGAAGTGGCCGTGCAGTCGGTGGATTCGATGCTGCACCTGCCTGCCGGGCTGGACGAGATTTTGTCCAGCGGCTTGGTAAGCCACTGAGCCACTGCCCCCCTTGCGGCTTGGGCACCACGCCCGACACGCGGGCGTGTGGGTCAAAACAGCAACACCGTAGCAAAAACGATAGCATCAGAGTACCATTCCGCGCTGCACACCTTGATTTTTGGGTGGCATTCAGGAATGGAGGACGATCGTGAACCCACGTTTTCGAATCCCTGCAGACATTCTTCGCTCACTCTTCACCGCCCGTCCTTGGGCAGCACTGGCGCTCCTGGGGGGGCTTGCGGGCTGCTCCAGCCCCCGCGACGGAGCCCTGGAGGAGTTCTCGCGATGGCATGACAACGCGCGGGCCCAGGCCCAGGCAGGCGCGCTCAGCTGGAGCGAGTTGTACAAACAAAGCTTTGACCGCCTCACGGCCCTGCCACCGTCGCTGCAGCAAGACACACGCCTGGAAAACACGGTGCTGCTGCTGTCGATGGCACGCAAATTTGAAGCCAACGAGATCAGCGCCCAGCAATTTGCCGCAGAGCGCAGCGACATCGAGAGCCAGCTGCAGGCGCGCCTGCGCTGAGCCGCTGCACCGCCTACTTCGCCTTCGTAGCGCCCTGCTCCACGATGCCCACGCGGCGGCGCAGTGCTGCGGCGGCTTCCGCATCCCCGGCTGCCTCGGCCCGCTGCACCTGAAGTAGCAACCAGGCCAGCAACGGCCTGCGCCAGCCTTGGGCGGATGCTGTGTCTGTCGCAGCAGCGATCACAGCAGGGCTGGCGCGCCCGGCCTGGAACAACACCCCGGCAGCGACCAGGCGCGAGAGCGGGTCTTCGATGCCCGCCAGCGTGGCGGCTTCGCCCGACGCTGCCACTTTGCGCTGGGCTTCAGGCAGCAATGGCGCCTGCTGCGGCGACACGCGGCCAGCCAGGTAGTCGGCATACGCCTGCTCTGGCGCGGACGCATCCGGGCGCAGCGCTTCAAACCGATCACACGGCGTCACCACCAGGCTGGCCACCTGCGCCGCGCAGCGCATCAACTCCAGCCGAGCCAGCAGGTCAGCGCGGCCGGTGCGGGCCACTTCGGCGCGGGCCCGGTCCCACTCCAGTTGCTCGACGCGCGCATTGCCCGACAGATAGGCCTCGGTGGCCTTGGTGGCGGCCCCCTGGGCGTTCATCTGCCAATCGGGCACCGGGGGCTTGCTGGAGCAGGCCGCCAGCAGCAAGGCGCAGCCCACGGCGGCAAGCCGCCCCTGCACCCGCAGACGAGGAATGGCATATCGCTTCATGGCAGTTTCAGCTCCGTGTCGCGTGCAAAAGGCCATTTGCGGTTGATCTCGTTGACCAGGCTTTCCACCTTGCGCAGGTTGCTCTCCACCTCGGCACGCAGGGCCCCGAGGTCGTTGGTGGCCTCGCGGGCGTTGGCGCCAACGGCCTGGGCTTCGACCAGCACAGCGTCCACCTTCCTGACGCTGGCGCGGGTGTCGGCCAGCAGGCCATTGAGCTGCGCAACGGCCGCGCGCACTTCGGGCACCAACGCGTCCTTGCTGCCGTCGCTGCCCAACACCTGCCGGTCGGCCCGCGCGGCCATGCCATCGAGCCGCGCCAGCAGCGCATTGGTACGCTCCAGCGTGGCGATGATTTTTTTCGCATCGGTCTCGTTGCCCATCAGCACACCCAGCGCGCCCCCGGGGCCATTGAGGCGGTCGGTGAGGGCTTTGACATTGGTCAGACTGTTGCCCAGCGCAGCGTCCGGAGCGGTCAGGGCGTTGAGGTTGGTGAGCAGCTCGCGCGCGGTAGCCATGAGCTGAGGGATCTCGGCCGTGGCATCGCCGCGCAGCACGGGCCGCACGGCGCCATCGGGCAGCGGGTCGTCGGTGAGGATGCCGGAATACGCCCGGATGTTGGTGCCCCCCACCAGCCCCCGCACCAGCGTGAAAACGCTGGACACGCGCAGCCAGTGCGCGTCCTTGCGGGGCACATCGACCAGGATGCGGGCATTGCCGCTATCAGCCAGTTCGATGCGGCGCACCCGGCCAATGGGGAAACCCGAGAACGTCATGTCCATGCCTACCACCACACCTTCGGAATCGTCGGCCGTGAGGACCAGGGTCTGGGTGGGCTCGAACGCGCCCCGCGCATACAGCAGGTACAGGCCCGAACCCACGATGAGCGCCAGCGTGAACAGCAGCAGCGCGGCGGCCTTCAGCTCCAGGTAGGCCACGGGGCGCAGGGTTTCGACGGGCGGCACGCCATCGGCTGCGGTGGGGGGCGTGGGGGTGGGATCGTTCATCGATGCGGGTGGAACAAACCAGTCAGTAATAGTTGCCCATGAGCGAGGCGGTCTCGATCAGCAGCAGCACGGCAAACATGCGGGCCAGGCCACCCAGCTCCGAGTCGGGCTGGGCGCGCTCGCCGCTGTCGTACAGGCCTGCGGCCATGGGGATCAGCGCCACGGCCAGGCTGAAGAACAGGGTCTTGAGCACAAACACCATGGTCACGCTGGGCGAGAACACCTGGCCAAACATGCGCGTGTAGCCAGACAGCCCGGCCATGTTGAAACCATACACGCCCAGGTAGGCCAGCACCAGCGCCACCACGCAACTGAGCGCGGCCAGCGTGACGCAGGCAAACACCCCGGCAATCACACGCGGCAGCAACTCGATGCGCACCGGGTCGGAGCCCTGGCTGCGCAGCGCATCAAACCGCCCCGCCTGCCGCAGGCGCGACAGCTGCGCGCCGTTGGGGATGGTGCAGCGCATGGCCACAAAAAGGGCCGCCGTGAGCGGAATCAGCTCCAGCACCAGCACGCGGATCACCATCTCCAGCGCGTAGCGGGACAGCCCATAGCTCAGCGCCGTGACCACCACGATGCGCGTAAGCACCAGGCTGATGAGCGCCGCCAGCACCGTGAAGCCCAGCAGCACGGGTGCCGTGTCCAGATACAAGTGGCGGGCCAGGGCCCGGCGTGTGCCCTTGCCGTAGCTGGACGGCGACAGCACCAGCACCAGCACCACAGCCCCCAGGTACAGGATGCGCCACCAGGCCACCGCCCAGCGCCGCGCCGTGTTCCACACACGTTCGGGCAGGGAGAGGCCGGGCAGGCGCGAGATCATGGCCGGATCATAGCGGCGGCCTGCACACGGGCGCATGGCGCGCCTGCAGGCACGGGGATACATGCTTTTTTGGGCTCTTCCGCCTGATGGATATGCCTTTCAAGCTATTAAAACAATAGCAATTGCCATCCCCAGGAAACATGCCCTCACACATGGCGCTTGCCCGGCACTGCCGGGGTGGGCAGGGCCACCTGCTGCGCGTCGGCCCGCTCGTGCAGGGCTTCGATGATGTGGCAGGTGGCGTCCGATCCATCGCAGCGGCTGCGCAGGGCGAGCAGGTCAGACTCCAGCGCCTGGAGCTCGGCCAGGCGGGTGCGCACATGCTGAAGGTGGGCATCCAGCGTGTCGCGCGCGGCGTCGCAGTCGGCCTTGCGGCCCCAGTCCAGCGCCAGCAGGGTGCGCACCTCGTCCAGCGACATGTCCATGGCCCGGCACAGGCGGATAAAGCGCAGCCGGTGCACATCGGCGCTGCTGTAGAGGCGGTAGCTGTTGCCCTCGCGTGCGCCGGGGGGAAGGAGACCCTCTTTTTCGTAGTAGCGGATGTTGGCGGCCGACACCCCGGACTGCTGGGCGGCCTCGCCGATGCGGAACTGTGCGGCATGCTGATGCATGGGCTTGACCTTCAAGTGACTTCAAGGTTTCCAATGATGCCATCGCTTTCAAAAACCGCCAGGAGAAGAAATCCATGTCTGCCCATTGCAATCACGACCACCATGACCACGGCGCCCCCGGCCACAGCCACGGCGCGCCCGCTGGCGCCGACCCGCGCTACCGCCGCATCCTGTGGATTGCGCTCCTCGTCAACGCCGCGATGTTTGTGCTGGAGCTGGGCGCGGGCATGCGCTCGGGCTCGGCCTCGCTGCTGGCCGATGCCATCGACTTTCTGGGCGACGCAGCCAACTACGGCCTGTCGCTGTGGGTGTTGGCCATGGCCCTCAGCTGGCGCGCCCGCGCCGCCCTGATCAAGGGCGCCAGCATGCTGGCCTTCGGCGTATTCGTGATCGGCCGCGTGGCCTGGGGCGCATGGCAGGGCATTCCGCCCGAGCCCTTCACCATGGGCGGCGTGGGCCTGCTGGCGCTGGCCGCCAACCTGGGCGTGGCCGTGCTGCTGTATGCCTACCGGGAGGGCGACGCCAACATGCGCGGCGTGTGGCTGTGCACACGCAACGACGCGCTGGGCAACCTCGCCGTGATGGGCGCGGCCCTGGGCGTGCTCGGCACGGGCACAGCGTGGCCCGATCTGGTGGTGGCCGCCATCATGGCGGGCCTGGCCATCAGCGGGGGCTGGAGCGTGGTCCGCCAGGCCCGGCAGGAGCTGGCTGGCACCGCTGCGGGTGCACAACTGCAGGGGTATTGAGCCATGCGCGTGCACCTGTCCACCCCCTTGAACGCGCCGCCCGACTGGGTGGCCGCACAACTGCAAAGCACCGCCGTGTTCCGCCACATCACCGCGCCGCTGGTGCGGTTCAAGCGCCCGGGCGGCGCGCCCTGGCCCGCCCACTGGGCCCCCGGCGACCTGCGCGTGCAGATGTGGCTGCTCGGCCTTCTGCCCATGGGGCCGCAAACCGTGCGCATCTCCATCGAGGCACCCGCGCAGGCCGGTGGCTGGCCCACCCTGCGCGACAACGGCGAGGGCGCGCTGATGCGGCGCTGGGACCACCGCATCACCCTGCAGGCCCTGCCCGATGGCCGCACGCTGTACACCGACGACATCGAGGTCGCAGCCCGCCACCTGCCCTGGCTGATGACGCCGCTGAGCGCAGCCTTTGCCCAGCTGTTCTACCGGCACCGCCAGCGGCGCTGGCGCCAGCTGGCCGCGCAGCACGCGGCAGGCGCCACCACCCCGCCTTGGCAACAACAGGCCGCATTCGACCACCTGCTCGCCGCCTTTGCCCTCGACGCCGGGGCACCACCCACCACGCGCTGGCACTGGCTGGAGGCCGCCCATGTGCTGGGGCAGACCACGCTGTCGCTGCACTGGCGGTCGCACACTGCCATGCTGCGCTATGCCCTGCAACTGCGCGACGCGCGTGAGGCGGCGGGCCAGCTGCTGCGGCTGGCGCTGGTGCCGCTGGGCCATGCGCTGGCACGCCTGCCCATGGGCAACATCGGCCGTGCACGGGTGAGCGCGTTCGCACCCATGGCGCCCCAGCCAGAGATCACCCCGCTGATCGACGAAGCGCTGGCCGCCACGGCGGTGAGCGAAACATTGGATAAAAAATGGCCTCTGCGCTCGACCAGCTTGCCCAAGCAGCTATCAAATGATGAGTAAACCCATGCCACAACGGGGCCCCCGATCCACTGCGACCCTCGCCCGGCACGGCGCCAGAACTTGACGCGCGACAAGCCAGGCATGGGGCTTGCGTGCTCCAATGCGGCGCACGCAAGCCCCCAGCCTTCCTTCGCCGAACATGTCCAGCTCCCCCGCATCCCCTGCCCCGTCCACCCCCAACGCGGCGCCCGCCGCACCGGTGGTGGTGCCCCACAGCCTCACGGAAGACGCCGTGGCGATCTTCACCGGGGTGCTGCTGATCTCGGTGGGGGTGGCGTTTTTCACCAGCGCGGGGTTGCTCACCGGGGGCACGGCGGGGCTGGCGTTTTTGCTGCACTACGCCACAGGCATCGGCTTCGGCAAGATCTTCTTTGTGCTGAACCTGCCGTTCTACTGGCTCGCGCTGCGCAAGCTGGGGCGGGCGTTCACCGTCAAGACCTTCATCGCGGTGCTGCTGCTGTCGCTGCTGACCGAGCTGCAGTCGCAGTTCCTGCAGTTTGCGCAGCTGCAACCGCTGTATGCGGCCATTGCGGGCGGGCTGATCACGGGCACGGGCTTTCTCGTGCTGTTCCGCCACCGCTGCAGCCTGGGCGGCGTGGGCATTGCCGCGCTGTACCTGCAAGACCGCTACGGCTGGCGCGCAGGCAAGGTGCAGATGGCCGTGGACTGCTGCATCGTGCTGCTGGCGCTGTGGACGGTAGAGCCCCTGCGCGTGGCCTGGTCCATTGCGGGCGCCGTGGCGCTGAACCTGGTGCTGGCCATGAACCACCGGCCGGGGCGCTACATGGCGGTGTAGTCCCCCGGCCAAGGGCGGTTGAGCACTCCAAGAAACACGTCTTCTAGGTGGACACCCGCCAGCCCAATGCGCTGTGCAGGCGGTGCTCCAGCACCTCGATGGGCACGGGGCGGCTGAACAAATAGCCCTGCCACAGCGTGCAGCCATGCTGCTCCAGAAACGCCCGCTGCGCCTCGGTCTCCACCCCTTCTGCGATCACGTCAATGCCCAGGCTCTGCGCCATGCCGATGATGGTCTGCACGATGAGCGCATCCGTGTGCTGTATGCCGATGTTGCGCACAAAACTCTGGTCGATCTTGAGCTGGTCCAGCGGCAGCCGCGTAAGGTAAGACAGGGACGACTGCCCCGTGCCAAAGTCGTCCATCGAAAACCCCAGGCCCAGCGCACGCAGAGTGTTCATCTTGGCGATGGTGTCGTCCACGTTGTCCAGCGCCAGGCTTTCGGTCAGCTCCAGCTTCAGGCGGTCGGGCCGCGCACCTGTCTGGCGCAGCACCGTGACCACCTGCTCGATGAAATCGTCCTGGTGGAACTGGCGCGCGCTCACGTTCACGGCCAGCTGCAGCTCGGCGGTGGCGGGGTGGTCCTGCCAGCGGCGCAGCTGCGCGCAGGCGGTCTGCAGCACCCACAGGCCCATGGGCAGGATCAGGCCGGTTTCTTCGGCCAGGGGGATGAACTCGAACGGCGACACCATGCCGCGTGTGGGGTGGTTCCAGCGGATCAGCACCTCGGCCCCCACCACCCGGGTGCCGCACCCCACCTGGGTCTGGTAGTGCAGCGTGAACTGGCCCTGCTCAACGGCCGTGCGCAGGTCGTTCTCCAGCGTTGCGCGGGCGGTGACGGCAGCCTGCATGCGTGGGTCAAAAAAGCGGATGCTGTTGCGCCCGGCGGTCTTGGCGGCATACATGGCCAGGTCGGCGTGCTTGACCACATCCTCCACCGTCTGCCCCTGGCCGCTGAACAGCACGGCGCCCACGCTGGTGGTGCTGTGCACATGGTGCGATGCCAGCTGGTAGGGCTGGTTGAGCGCGGCCAGTATCTTCTCGCCCACGGTCTGCGCCTGTTCGGCCGCGTCGGTGGCCTGGGCGCCCAGGTCTTCCAGCAGCACCAGAAACTCATCACCGCCCAGGCGCGCCACGGTGTCGCCTTCGCGCACACAGCGGGTCAGGCGCTCGGCCACCTGCTGCAGCAGCACGTCACCCATATCGTGGCCCAGGGTGTCGTTCAGGGTCTTGAAATGGTCCAGGTCCAGGCACAGCAAGGCCCCTTGCAGGCCAGAGCGGGCGCCAGTGGCAAAAGCCTGCTGCAACCGGTCCATCATCAGGCGGCGGTTGGGCAAATGCGTAAGCGGGTCGTAGAAAGCCAGGTGCTCGATCTCGCGCGCGGCGGCGGCGCGCTGCGTGATGTCGCTGAGCGTGGCCACGTAGTGGGTCAGCGCCCCGTGGCGGTCCGTCACGGCGGCAATCGCCATGAAATGCAGGTTCACCTCGCCGCTCTTGCAGCGGTTCCACAGCTCCCCTTTCCACTCGCCCGTGCTAGCCAGGCTGGCCCACATGGCGTCAAAGAAAGCCTTGTCATGGTGGCCCGAGGCCAGCAGGCGGGTGCGCTGGCCCATCACCTCGTCGGCGCTGTAGCCGGTGATGCGGCTGAAGGCGCGGTTCGTGCGCAGGATGCGGGTGTCGGCATCGGTGACGATCATGCCCTCCTGCGACTCAAACGCGATGGCGGCAATGCGCAACTCGTTTTCGTCGCGCTTGCGGGCGGTGATGTCCTTGCCCACGCCCCGGTAGCCACAAAACACGCCGTCTGCGTCAAACACCGGCGTGCCGCTGATGGACACCCAGTACGAGTGGCCCTGCCGGTCGTGGCGCTCGAACTCGAAGTCGCGGAACTCCTGGTGGCGCTCCAGCAGCGCGCGGTGCTCTTCCCACTGCGCATCGCTCATGCCCGGCGCAGCCAGCTCCCAGCGCGTCTTGCCCATGTGCAGCGACGCCTCCTGCACCAGCCGGTCATCGGCACGGCCTTCCACATGCGTGAGGCGAAACTGCGCGTCCTGCTCCCAGTACCAGTCGGACGACAGCGCCGTGAGGGTGCGAAAACGCGCCTCGTTGTCCTCCAGCTTGCGGCGCACGCGGTACGACTCGCTCACGTCGCTGAAGACCAGCACCACGCCCACGATCTGGCCCTGGGGGTTGCGGATGGGGGCTGCGCTGTCGGCGATCTGGTACTCGGCCCCGTGGCGCGCAAGCAAGGTGGTGTGGTTGCTCAGCGCCACCACCTGGCCTTTGTCCATCACCTGCTGCACCGGGTCCACCTGGGGTTCGCGCGTGCTGGCGTTGACGATGCGGAACACATCGGCCAGTGGCTGGCCCAGGGCCTGTGCCAGCGGCCAGCCGGTCAGGCGCTCGGCCACCGCATTCATGCGGGTGATGCGGCCCTGCGCATCGGTGGCCACCACAGCGTCACCAATGGAATGCAGAGTGATGGCCAGATTCTCCTCGCTCTGGCGCAGCTCGGCCTCGGCGTTCTGGCGGGTCAGCGCCATGCGGTCGAAGCGGCGGCCCAGCTCGGTCAGCTCCTGCAGCCCCGTGGCGGGCGCGCGCGACACATAACGCCCCTCGGCCAGCTCGTCGGTGGCGTGCAGCAGGCGCTGCAGGGGCCGTACCACGCCACGCTGCACGCCCACCTGGGCCACCACCACCGACACCAACAGCCCGGCCAGCAGGAAGGCCATCTCGGTCCACATGCGCTGGTTGGCGGCGGCATACAGGTTTTCCAGCGGCACCGTGAGGCTCATGGTCGCCACCGGTCTGCCGCCCGCCTCGATGAGGGGCTGGAACACCACCAGCTCTGGGGCGCCGTCGGCACGCGTGCGCAGGCGCTGGCCCTGCGGGGTTTGCAGCACCATGGCGCGGAACTCGCCATCGGCGAACGGGGCGCCCAGCTCGCTGGCTTCGGGCGGGTAGCGGGCCAGCACGCGGCCATCGGGGTCCGACACCCGGGCCACGGCCCCGTCGGGCAGGCCCAGGTCGGTGAGCCGCAGGCTCCACCATTCCAGCGACACCACGGCCACGGCCGCCCCCACCACGTCCTGCGTGCCCGCCGGGATCACCGGGTAGGCAAAGTTGACGCTGGCCACCTGGGCGGCGCGGTCCACCTGGAAGCTGCCCACGGCAAAGTCCCGTCCGGTGATGGTCTGCTGAAAGTACGGGCGGTTGGCCACATTGACCGGTGCCTTCAGCGGGCGGGCATTGCACAGCAGATCGCCGTCTGCACGCGGCACACCGATGTTGACGTACGTGGTGTTGAGCGACAGCACCTCGGCCAGGTAACGGCCACATTCGGGCGCTGCGGGGTCGCGCACCTGCGGCATGGCGGCCAGTTGCTGGAGAAACTGCCGCGTGTTCTGGATCAGGCGCTGCTGGGTGCCAGCCACCGAATGCAGCGTCTGCAGCGCGCGGGCTTCTGCCGCCGCAATCGCGTCGGCGCGGTGGGCCCGGGCCTGGTAGACGACCAGCAGCACGGCTGGCAGCGTGGCCCACAGCACCAGCCAGCGGATCCGCGCGGGCAAGGTGCTCCACATTCCTGCAACCCAGGGGTGCATACCGACCTTTCTGTGCTAGACAAGGAAAGAAGGCTGGCGCGCTGGTCCGCCGCAGGCCACAACCCGTAGGCCGCACCCCGCAGCGGACATGTTTTGTTGCATGTTAGCGCCCCCCGCCCCGGCCGTCCTCCATTGTTTGCGCAGTTCGGCCAGCGCTGCCGGGAGGAGAAAAGTCCGCGCACAGGGGAACCAACCCTTTGCGCGCCGTATCATTGGCAGATGCGTCGCGGCCTCTCTCTTTTGCTGATGGTGGTGCTGGTCCTGCGGGGCCTCACCGGCACCGCCATGGCCGCCGGGGTGTTGCCCCCGCTCCAGTCCCCAGCCGCACCACACAGCCACAGCCAGGCCGATACCGCCCGTGCCGCCGCCTCCCACACCCCGGCCGAGGCCCATCAGGCTCCCTCTGCCCCCCATGGCGCACATGGCTCACACCACGGCAGCCCCCCGCCCCCCGAGAGCACGGCCACAGAGCCCGAAGCCGAACACGACCACCACGATCACGACCATGACCACGCCTTGGCGGCCCCAGCCGCTGCCGATGCGGTCGCGTGCAATGGCGCCAGCACCGGCTGCGCCGCCCACGAACACCACGCCAGCGCCTGTTCGGCCTGCGAGATCTGCCATTCGGCCATGCTGGATGTGCCCGCAGCGCTGATCCCGGTGCACCAGCCCCCCGGCCCCCTGCGCGCCCTGAGCACGGCGCCATTTGACAGTGCCCCGGCGGCACTGGCCATCAAACCACCCATCGCCTGATCTCCGACGCCCGAAGTGCGTCTGCACCGCCGGTCCGCCCCACCTGGGGCGCGCCGGTTGCAGCGCATTACCTTTTTTCTCGCTGTCTGGAGATCGCCATGCGCGCCCTTTTTTACCCCCCTTACCGCCCAGCCCCATGCCTGCGGCCACCCCGCACCCGGCTGGCCTGTCTTGCCCTGCTTGCGCCGCTGTTCACCCCATGGATCGCGGTGCCCACCGCCTTTGCCCAAAGCCCCCACGCTGCCGCCCGTGCGGCCGACCCCGGTGCGGCCACGGCGCCACTGAGTCACCCCGCACCCCCAACCCCCACCGCCCTGGCCGAGCTGCCCACGGGGCAGGCCTGGCGGGACGCCCACCACGCGGTCGGCCAGTTCCCGCGCGGCCACGCCGACATCGTGGTGTGGGAGAAGCAGCAGGGCGCCACACCCACCCTGCCCCCATCCTCGTCCCACCAGCACAGTGGCGCTGAAGCGGCCCCCGGTGCAGCCCACAAGCCCATGCACCAGCACCACCGCAGCCACTACGGCGACCAGCCCATGCATGGGGGCAAGCCATGATTCGCCTACCCCACCTGCAGCGCTTGTCCACCCTCGCTGCAGCCCTCGCTCTCGCGGGCTGCGCCAGCGTGTCGCCCGACGGCCTGCGCGGCGACGTGGCTACGCTCACCCAGGGCCGCACCGGCGGCGTGCAGGCAGCCCTGCCCGCCACCGACCCCGCTGCCCGCGCCACAGCGCAGCAATCCATCGAAGGCTGGCTGGCTCAGCCCCTCACGCAAGATGCAGCCGTGCGCATTGCGCTGCTGAACAACCCCGGCCTGCAGGCCCGTCTGGCCGCGCTGGGCGTGGCCGATGCCGAACGGGTGCAGGCCATCACCCTGCCCAACCCGCACCTGAGCCTGGGACGCTTTGCCAACAGCCACGAGCGGGAGATCGAACGCACCCTGGCCTTTGGCCTCCTGGACCTCATCACCCTGCCCTGGCGAACCCAGCGCCAGGCCGAGCGCCTGCAGATCGCCACGCTGCAAGCCGCGCAGGACGTGGTGCTGCTGGCCGCCGACACGCGCCGCGCCTGGCTGCGTGCCGTGGCGGCCGAGCAGGTGGCCGCCACGCATGGGCGCATGGTGGAAGCCGCCGAGGCCGGTGCCGAGCTGGCCCGCCGCATGGTGCAGGTGGGCAACTGGAGCCGCCTGCGGCAGGCCCGCGAACAGGCCACGCTGCACGACGCCCGCAGCCAGCACGCCCGCGCCCGGCTGGCTGCCGCCACCGCGCGCGAGGAGCTCCACCGCCGCCTCGGCCTGTGGGGCTTGCAGACGCAGTACCAGTTGGCTGCCCAGTTGCCGCCGCTGCCCGCCAGCGCGCTGCCCGCAGACGGCATCGAAGCCACCGCCCTGCGCGAGCGGCTCGATGTGCAAGCCGCTCGCCGCCAGCTCGACACCCAGGCCGTGCGCCAGGGCTGGAGCCGCGCGGGCGCGGTGTTTGGCGACATCGGCCTGGCCTACAGCCGCAACACCACCACCGAGCGTGACAGCGGCCACCGCGAAATCACCCGGGGCTGGGAGCTGGAACTGCCCCTGCCCCTGTTCGACTGGGGCGGCGCCGCACGCACCCGCGCGCAGGCCGAGGTGGAGCAAAGCGCCGCCCAGCTGCAGGACACCGCCGTGCGCGCCCGCAGCGAGGTGCGCGCCGCCTGGCTGACCTACCGCACCGCCCTGGACCTGGCGCGCCAGCAACAGGCCGAAGTAGTGCCCCTGCGACAACTCATCAGCGACGAAACCACGCTGCGCTACAACGGCATGCTGGCCAGCGTGTGGGACATGCTGGCTGAAGCGCGCACCAGCACCCAGGCCGTGGCCAACGCCATCGAAGCGCAACGCGACTTCTGGCTGGCGGAGACCGACCTGCAACTGGCCCTCACCGGCACCTCGCCGGGCGCCCTGCAGGGCCTGACCTCCGGCGCCGCCGCCTCCACCACCCCACAAGGTCACTGAACCATGAACCGCCGCAATTTCTTCTCCGGCGCTGCCACGGCCGTGGCTGCCGCCTCCGTCAGCCGCGTGGCCCTGGCCGCACTGCCCGAGCCCGCAATGCAGTCCAGCGCCGACACCGCGCCGCCGCTGCACCCGCCCACGGGCCGCCCCTACAACCCCGTGGTCACGTTGAACGGCTGGACCGCGCCCTGGCGCATGAATGCAGGCGTGAAGGAATTCCACCTGGTGGCCGAGCCCGTGGTGCGCGAGGTGGCGCCCGGCTTCATGGTCAACATGTGGGGCTACAACGGCCAGAGCCCCGGCCCCACCATCGAGGTGGTCGAGGGTGATCGCGTGCGCATCTTCGTCACCAACCGCCTGCCCGAGCACAGCACCATCCACTGGCACGGCCAGCGCCTGCCCAATGGCATGGACGGCGTGGGCGGGCTCAACCAGCCGGCGATTCCACCGGGCAAGACCTTTGTGTACGAGTTCGTGGCGCGCCGCCCCGGCACCTTCATGTACCACCCGCATGCCGACGAGATGGTGCAGATGGCCATGGGCATGATGGGTCTGTGGATCACCCACCCCAAGGCCAGCCACCCGCAGATTGCCACCGTGCAGCGCGACTACGCGTTTTTGCTCAACGCCTTCGATGTGGAGCCCGGCAGCATGACCCCCAAGGTCAACACCATGCTGGACCACAACATCTGGTGCTGGAACAGCCGCGTGTTCCCCGCCATCAGCCCGCTGGTGGCGCGCCAGGGCGAGCGCGTGCGCATCCGCGTGGGCAACCTCACCATGACCAACCACCCCATCCACATCCACGGCCATGAGTTCGAGGTGACCGGCACCGACGGCGGCCCCGTGCCCAAAAGCGCGCGCTGGCCCGAGGTGACCACCGACGTGGCCGTGGGCCAGATGCGGCAGATCGAGCTGATCGCCGACGAACCCGGCGACTGGGCCCTGCACTGCCACAAGAGCCACCACACCATGGGCGCCATGGGGCACGACGTGCCCACCATGATCGGCGTGGATCACCGGGGCCTGGTCGGCAAGATCCAGAAGATCGTGCCCGACTACATGGTGATGGGGGAGCGCGGCATGGCCGACATGGGAGCGATGGAGATGCCCCTGCCGGACAACACCTTCCCCATGATGACAGGCACCGGCCCCTATGGCCCGCTGGAGATGGGCGGCATGTTCACCACCTTCAAGGTGCGTGCGGGGCTGGCGGCAGGCGACTACCGCGACCCCGGCGACTACACCCAGCCACCGGGCACGCAGGCCTACGAATGGCAAGGCGCCCCTGCCAGCACACCCCGCCCCGCGCGCACCACGGCGCCGGGCACCGCCCCAGGCGCGGCCAGCGCCCGCAAACCCGCCGCCAGCGGTCACCAACACTGAGACAGGACACACCATGAATACTATTAAATTGATAGCTATTTGCGCTTTACTAGCGGGCGGAAACGCCTCTTTTGGTCATGAAAACATGCCCCATCACAACCGCAATGCCCCCGTTGTGAAGGAGCAGAAGCCTTGGGGCATAGCAGGCGACACCCAGGCCGTGGCCCGCACCATCACCATCCGCATGACGGACGACATGCGCTTTACGCCCCGCCACATCGAAGTGCGCGAAGGCGAGACCGTGCGGCTGCGCGCCGAGAACAAGGGCCAGGTGCTGCACGAGATCGTGATCGGTACCAAGGCCGAGCTGGACGCGCACGCCGAGATGATGGTCAAGCATCCCGGCATGGAACACGACGAGCCCTATATGGCCCATGTGGGCGCTGGCAAGAAGGGCGACATCGTGTGGCAGTTCAACCGCGCCGGGAGTTTTGACTTTGCCTGCCTCATCGCGGGCCACTACCAGGCGGGCATGACGGGAACCATCACCGTTCGCCCGCGCAAGCCATGACCCGCCCCCATCCACGCAGGAATCACACCATGACCCCCACACCACGCACCACGCCTGCCCTGCCCACCCGCCGCCAATGGCTTGCCACCGCACTGCCGCTGGCGGGCGCAGGCCTGGCCATTGCCCTGCTGCCCTCCGCTGCCCGCGCCACCCCGCCCACAGCGGCCGCCACGCCCCTGGAGGTCTGGAAAGACCCGAACTGCGGCTGCTGCCAGGACTGGGTGGACCACATGCAGGCCAATGGCTTTGCCGTGAAGGTGCACGCCACCGGCAACAACGCGGTGCGCGCCCGCCTGGGCCTGCCGCAAAAACTGGGTTCGTGCCACACCGCGCTGGTCGGCGGCTATGTGGTCGAAGGCCATGTGCCCGCCAGCGACGTGCGCAAGCTGTTGCAGCAAAAGCCCAAGGCCCTGGGCCTGGCGGTGCCCGGCATGCCTGTGGGCTCGCCGGGCATGGACGGCGCCGTGTATGGCGACCGGCGTGATCCGTACGACGTGCTGCTGGTGGCCCACGATGGCAGCACGCGCGTATTCAACAGCTACAACAAGAAGGCATCGACATGAAGAAGACATTCCTCTCCATCCCGGTGGCGGCCAGCCTGCTCTTGCTGGGCACTGGGACCGCTTGGGCACAGGCACCTGCTGCAGCAGCCTCTGACAGCCACAGCAACCACCACACTGAAGCCACCGCAGCGCCCACACCGCAGGCGGATCTGAGCGAAGGCGAAATCACCCGCTGGGACCCGCGCACCCTGCGCCTCACCCTCAAACACGGAGAGATCAAGAACCTGGAGATGCCACCCATGACCATGGTGTTCCGCGTGGCAGACGCCAGCGTAGTCGGTGACCTGAAACCGGGTGACAAGGTGCGCTTTCGGGCCGAACAGGTCAGCGGGGCCTACCATGTCCAGCGGATCGAGAAAGCGCCCTGAAGCGGCTCCGCGCGCGGCACCGGGGCGCTGATACTGCGCAAGTGCCGCAAGGCGCCCGGGCACCATAATCAGCGGCCATGACTTCCTCCAACACACTGGCTGGCGACGCTGGCAGCATCACCCGCGTGGCCGGCATCGAGGTCGGCCACTTCACCGAAACCCGCCGCCCCACGGGCTGCACCGTCATCATCACCCGCGAGGGCGCCGTGGCTGGCGTGGATGTGCGTGGCGCCGCCCCCGGCACACGCGAGACGGACCTGCTGCACCCCTCCAACCTGGTGGACCAGGTGCACGCCATCATGCTCGCGGGTGGCAGCGCCTGGGGGCTGGACGCCGCCACGGGCGCTGTGCGCTGGCTGGAAGAGCGTGGTATCGGTTTTGACGTGGCCGTGGGCCGCCTGCCCATCGTGCCTGCCGCCGTGCTGTTCGACCTGCTGGTGGGCGACATGCGCGTGCGGCCCGATGCGGCAGCGGGCTACGCGGCGTGCGAGGCAGCCTCCACCGCCGACCCGGCCGAAGGCAACGTGGGCGCGGGCACCGGCGCGGCGCTGGGCAAGATCTTCGGCATCCAGCGTGCCATGAAGGGTGGCATCGGCACCGCCTCCGTCACCGTGGACGGCGTCACGGTGGGCGCCCTCATCGCCTGCAATGCGCTGGGCGATGTGATCGACCCGGACACGGCACAAGTCATTGCCGGAGCCCGCACCGACGACGGCCTGCGCCTGCGCGACACACGCCGCGCCCTGCTGCGCGGCGACCCGCCCCAGCCGCTGCTGGCGGGCACCAACACCACCATTGGCGTGGTGGCCACCGATGCCGTCATCACCAAGGTGCAGGCCCACCGCCTGGCCGTGGCCGCACACGATGGCCTGGCGCGCAGCATCAACCCGGTGCACACCATGTCCGACGGCGACACCCTCTTCAGCCTGGGCACGGGCCGCAGCGGCAAGAGCCTGGGCATGATGGTGCTGGCCACCATGGCGGCCGAGGCCACGGCCATCGCCACGGCCCGTGCGGCACGGGCAGCCCAGGCCATCACCACGGCCGAAGGCCTGTACCTGCCCGCTGCCGCCGACCTGCGGTAGGCCGGGACGATGGCATCGCCTTCGCGCTGAGCGCCACTTCCTCCCTATCCAGCCTCGGATCCAGCCGGGGCCATGGGCTTCTGCTTTGCGCCCACGCCTCCACACCTATCCAAAACCATCTGGGCGGCGGATACTGTGCGCAAAACAACCTTTGCGCATGTCGCTGTTCCGAGTTCAATCGGGGCATGGGGTGGTCTGCGGCGCTGCCGATACTCGCAATAGCTGCGGCTGTGGCCGTTTTTCCTCGCAGGCCTTTTCATGCACCGAGCGCGCATTCCCTGCGCGGTAAGCACCGAGGCCCCCGGTGCTTGCGCTACTTGCTACTTACTTGTTAGGAACATGTTCTCGATCTGAATCTAGCCAATTTTTTGAGGAGAAAAGCATGCGACTGTCGAATCTGCGAGTCGGTTTGCGCATGGGCCTGGGTTTTGGCCTTTTGCTGACATTGGTGCTGGCCATGGGGCTGTTTGCCGTGAACCGCGTCAATCGGGTGCAAGGCAGCGTGGAAGACCTTGCCACCAACTGGTTGCCCAGCACCCAGCAGTTGGCAGGCCTCAACGAAGCGCTCAATCAAATGCGCCGTGCCGAGCTGCAGGTGCTCCTGGGTGGCGGTGACAAAGCCCTGCAAGAAGAAAGCGCGCGCATAGACAAGCAGTGGACCCTGGTACCCAAGCTGCTGCAGGCCTACGCGAACACCCTGGACGACGACGCAGAGCGCAAGCTTTTTGACACCTTCAAAGCTGCGGTCGAACGCTACAAAGGCACCCAGAGCCAACTGCTGGCCCTGGTGCGGGACGGCAAGGGTGAAGAGGCCCTGGCGTACCTGCGGGGTGATTCACGGCAGGCATTTCGTGCAACCACCGACGCCATTGGCAAGCTCAACCAGCGCAACGATGAAGGTGTGGAAAAGGCACAGCAAAAAGGCACCGAGAGTTACCGCGCGGTGCTCTGGGGCATCTGGCTGATGGTTGCAGTGGCCTTGGCCCTCGGTGCCGCCATTGGCTGGGTGCTGACACGTTCGCTCACCATTCCTCTGAGTTTTGCGGCGGGCACGGCTGATCGCATCGCTGATGGCGACCTGACGGGCGAAGTGCATTCGTCGCGCGGCGATGAGTTGGGTGACTTGCTGCGCGCCCTTGCCCGCATGCAACAGGCCCTGAACGAATCCGTCACAAACGTGCGTCGCAGCGCCGACAGCATCGCGACCGCCAGTGAAGAGGTGAGCAACGGCGGGCAGGACTTGTCAGTACGCACCGAGGCGGCGGCCGCCAGCATCGAGGAGACATCTGCAGCGCTGCAGCAAGTCACCGAAACAGTGCGCCACAGCTCAACGTCTGCGCAGCAGGCTCACCAGTTGGCGTCGGCAGCTTCGACAGTGGCTGTCAGGGGCGGTGAAGTGGTGGCACGTGTGGTGAGCACCATGGACGGCATTCAATCCTCATCGCGCAAGATTGGAGACATCATTGGCGTGATTGACGGCATTGCGTTTCAGACCAACATCCTGGCCTTGAATGCAGCCGTGGAAGCGGCACGGGCCGGCGAGCAGGGGCGCGGGTTTGCGGTGGTGGCAACCGAGGTGCGAACGCTCGCGCAGCGCAGCGCGCAGGCAGCGCGGGAGATCAAAGAGCTGATATCAAGCTCGGTTGACCAGGTGGAAGGCGGGGCGCAGTTGGTCGGCGAAGCTGGCCGAACAATGGATGAAGTGGTGGGCTCGGTACAGCAGGTAAGCCATTTGATTGGCGAAATCGCCAGCGCCATCAAGGACCAGACCCAGAGCGTGGTCGAGGTCAACACCGCCATCTCTCAACTGGACAGCATGACCCAACAGAATGCCGCACTGGTGGAGCAATCTGCAGCGGCGTCTGAGTCGCTGCGCGATCAGGCCGGGCGGTTGATCGAGGTCGTGGCACGCTTCAGACTCAAGGCCGGTTGAGCCGGGAAAAATGCCCTTCAGCCATCCTGTCAATGGATGGGGGATTGGGGCCGTCCCTTCTGACTAGCCCGACGACCCGGCCAGCAGTTCCACCACTCGCTTGGCGCGGCGATGCCCCAATGGAAATGGCATTCAGGAGCGCAGCGCATGGCTCGCGGGATCCTTTGTGCGCGGTCAAAAAAACCTTGACTGGACTGGAAAGGCGCTCAACATCAATGACCACGCCACAGCCCCGGCGGGAACGCGCCGTGGCGCCCTGCGCGCCCTGCGCGACCTGTGAGCATGTGGCTGCTGGCTCACAAAAGCTTGAGAACGTGGCGCTTCAGCCCACAAAAGTGCATCATCGTTACCACCAGTTGGAGGGCCTATCGCATGAATGTCCTGCAAAACCTGAGCATCAAGGCGCGTCTTGGCATGGGCTATGTGGTTATCACCGGTGCTTTGATCCTGGTGGCTGCCATGGGGCTGCATGGGGAGGCGAAGACGCAGGAGAGCCTGGACAACCAGGTCAATCACCTGAATGTGGTCAAAAGCCTGGGCAACCAGGTGCTGGATGCGGCCAACGCACGCGCCATCTCGGCCCGCAACCTGATGATTGCCGGGTCGAAGGAAGATGCCGCCGCCGAACTCCGGCTCATCGGGGCGGCGCACGACAGCATGGGGCGGGCACTCAAGAGCGTGGAGGAAGCCCTCCAGACCGCCCCACCCGAAACAGCCCCTTTGCGCAGCCTGCTGGCCCAGATCAAGGAGACGGAAGCCGCCTATGGGCCGATCGCGCTGGAGATCACTCGGCTGGGCAGCCAGGGCGAGAAGGACGTGGCAATCCAGAAGATCAATGCGGAATGCCGCCCCCTGCTGACCAAGCTGGTGGGCAACATCGGCGCATTCCTGGCCGAGAGCGACGCCATCAGCAAACGGGCCAGCGAGCAGTCGATGCGCCAGTTTGAATCGCTGCGCCTGCAACTGATTGCGCTGAGTGTGGCGATGGTGGTGTTTGCCTGCGTACTGGGCATCGCCACCATGCGCTCCATCGTCAGGCCCCTGAGCGAGGCCAGTCGGGCCACGCAGGAGTTTGCGCAGGGCAATCTGGCAACGCCGCTGGTGGCGCAGGGCAAGGACGAAATCGCCACGGTGGTTGCCTCGATGGAGGCCATGCGCCAAAGCCTGTCGAACCTGGTGGCAGGGGTGCGCCAGGGGTCGGAGAGTGTCTCCAGTGCCAGCGCCGAGATCGCGCAGGGCAACCAGAACCTGTCGATGCGCACCGAGCAACAGGCCAGTGCGCTGCAGCAAACCGCGGCGTCGATGGAACAGCTGGGCTCGACCGTGAAGCAGAACGCGGACAACGCGGTCAATGCCAACCGGCTCGCGCATTCGGCCTCGACCGTCGCGCAGCAGGGGGGCGAAGTGGTGGCCATGGTGGTGGCCACCATGAAGGACATCAACGACTCCAGCCGCAAGATCAACGACATCATCAGCGTGATCGATGGCATTGCGTTCCAGACCAACATCCTCGCGCTCAATGCCGCCGTGGAGGCCGCGCGCGCAGGCGAGCAGGGCCGGGGCTTTGCCGTGGTGGCCAGCGAGGTGCGCAACCTGGCCCAGCGCAGCGCAGCGGCGGCCAAGGAGATCAAGCAGCTGATTACAGAGAGCGTGGGCCGCGTTGAGCATGGCACCGCCCTGGTGGACAAGGCAGGCCAAACCATGACCGAGGTGGTGGCCAGCATCCGCAATGTGACGCACATCATGGGCGAGATCAGCGCTGCCAGCTCTGAACAGAGCGCGGGGGTCACGCAGGTGGGTGAAGCGGTCACGCTGATGGACCAGGCGACGCAGCAGAATGCCGCACTGGTGGAGGAAATGGCGGCAGCCGCATCGAGCCTGCGCGGGCAGGCTGACGACCTCGTGAAGGCCGTGGCGGTCTTCAGGATTCACGGCAGCGGGTCGGCACTGCTGCTCAAATGAGCAGACGACCAGACGACCAGACGAGCAGGCGCTGCTGAAAACCCGGCGCACGTTCGCAAAGGATTGGGTGGCGCTACTGCGGTTGGGAGGGCGGTGCCACGCGCAGCCCCGCCAGCAGTTCCTCCAAGGGCATTGCGCGGGCGAACTTCCAGCCCTGGGCCTGGCGCACGCCCCGCGCAATCAGGAAGTCCACCTGGTCCTGCGTCTCCACGCCCTCGGCAATCAGCGCCAGTTGGAGCGTGTGGGCCATTTCGATGATGTGGGTGGTGACCGGGCTGATGGCGGCCTGCGCCCCGATGCTGGCGATGAAGATGCGGTCGATCTTGAGGGTGTCGATGTCGATGGACTCCAGCATGGACAGGCTGGAGTAGCCCGTGCCGAAGTCATCCAGCGCAATCGACGCCCCGATCTGCCGCGCCGCCTGCAGCGCGGGCCGCGCGGCCTCGATGTTCACCAGCCCCCGCTCGGTGACTTCGAGCATCAGCGCGCCTGCCGGAAACTCCATGGCACTGAAGCGCCGCTGCAGGTACTGCACGGGTCCGTCGGCCACCAGGTCCTGGGGCGAGAGGTTCAGGCTCACATGAAAGCCCGGGCGGGCCTTGAGCAGCTCCGGCAGGTCGGCGAGCACCACGTCGATCACGTAGCGTGTGATGGGAGCGATGACCCCGGCCTTCTCGGCTTCAGCAATGAACTCGTCGGGTGGTACCAGGGTGCCGTTGCGGCGGCGCCAGCGCAGCAGCGCCTCGGCACCCACCCATTGGCCGGTCTGCAGATCGACGATGGGCTGGTAGAGGATGAAGAACTCGCGCCGACGCAGGGCTGTCCGCAGCCGCACACGCGGCGACAGTTGCCACCGAGTGAGCACTGCCACGCCCAGCGCAAACAGGGCGCTGGCCACCAGGCCCAGCGGCGCCAGAATCAGCGCCTGAGCCCAGAGCCCGCCGTAGGCCTGGGCCTTGGGGGCTGCGGCAACGGCTGCGATGTTGTTGTCTTTCGATGCCCGGAAGACAATGTGGTGGGTATCGCTTTCGACCTGGCTGCTGGCATCGGGGGTGTACAAAGCCAGCCACTGCGCATCCAGCGGACCCTTGGACCGTATCAGCGCCTGCGGCGTGCTGATCAACAACCCCAGCGAGACATCGGCGTGAAGCACCGGCATGTCGATCACGATGCCGGGGTGGATGATTACCGCGTGGCCGTTGCGGGCGTAGATGTTGAAGGGCTGATCAGGCGCAAAAGGCAGGCGGGCACCGATCCAGCTCGAAATTCCGGTGGCGGTGACCATGTGGTTGCCGGTGAGCGGCACCAGGTCGCTGCCCTGCGTGAGCGTGCTGCAGACCAGGGTGCCATCCATCACCGAACCCATGCCTTGCAGGTAAAACGAGGTGCCCACGAGCTGCTGCATGCGCGTGAGGCTGGCCTGGCTGCAGGGTGCGTGCGGGTCCCTGTCCAGGTCATTGAGCGCAGCCACCAGCTGCTGGCGCGACGCTACGCCGCGCCGCAGAACCTCGTCTGCCAGCGAGGTCAGGTAGGTGATCTGGTCGTTCTTGGCCTGGCGATGGGCCACCCACAGCGATGCTGCAATGGGGATCAGCGCCGCCAGCAGCAGTGGGATGGAGGCAACGACATAGAAGCGTTTCATCGGACACGGCAGTGGTTGGAGGTGACACAGGCAGACACAGTCCTGCCCTGGCGCGGTGCCATCATGCACGAACCGGCGCCGTGGGGCCAACGGGATTTCAACCGATGGCGCGAACAACAACCCAACGCGGTGGCTGCAGGCCATCCTATGATGCAGACAGCGGGTGGTGCCCTGCAGCGAGCCCTGCCAGCCCCCGCCCCTTATCGCAACGAGGAGAGAAACCATGAAAGACCCGGCCTTTCGGAAACCAGCGTGGCTGCTGTGCCTGCCATTGCTCATGAGCGTCCAGGCGGTGCAGGCGCAGGACCAGGTGGTGGATCTGCAGTCCAGCGGCGGCTACACCTCCTACCGCCTGGCGGACGATGTGACCCAGGTGGACCTGGTGGAACAAACCCAAGGCGCCTGCCGCTTCAACCGCACCTGGGGCTACGACCTGACCAACCGCGAGCTGTGGACCAACGGCGGCTGCGGCGGTCGCTTCAAGGTCACGCGCAGCTACGCCCCCGGCAACAACGGTGGCTCCAACGCCGGAGCAGCCGTGGCGGCGGTCGCCGCCATCGCGGGGATTGCCCTGCTGGCCAACCACAACCGGCACGACCACGACCAGCGCCCCGAGTACCCGGATTACCCCCACCAAGGTGGCGACTGGGGCCGCGAGATCCGTGCGGGCGGCGGCCTTTGCCTGGATGTGCGCGGCGGCAAGTTCCAGCCCGGCACTACGCTGCAGGTGTACGAATGCAACGGCACGGCGTCGCAGCGATTCGCAGTGGGTCGTGGCGGTGAGATCCGGGTGCGCGACCTGTGCGTGGACGTGGACCGGGGCGACCCGCGCGATGGCGCACGGGTGGTGCTGTGGTCCTGCTCGGGCTCGCGCAGCCAGAGCTGGTCCACCCGGGGCGGGCAGGTCGTGAGCCAGCTCACCGGCAAATGCCTGGATGTGGAGGCCGGTCAGGTTCGCCCGGGCGCGCACACCATGATCTGGCCCTGCAACCGCAGCCCCAGCCAGCGCTGGTGGTGGTAAGGAGCGCGTGATGATGATGATGAAAAATACCGTTCACCGCATCTGCGCAGTCACCTGCGCTCTGGCCTCGCTGGTCCTCCTGGCGGCTGCCCCCGCAGCCTACGCAGCCGATGCCCCCGTGACCTCTCCCACCACACCGGCCCGGCCCGCCAAAGCGGGCCCCAAACAGGCCGCCAGGCCCCTCGCCGACCGCCTCCAGGCCATTTGCTCATCGGCCGACTTCAACCACGATGGAAATGTGTCGCTGGACGAGTTTCACCAGGACATCGTGCAGAGCTGGCACAGCCTGGGGCCCGATGCACAGGGCTATGTGCACTTGGCTCAACTGAGCCAGGTGCCCCGCATCGGCAAGGGCGCGCTGCGGCGACTGGCCGCAGCCGACAAGGACGCAGATGGCAAGCTGTCCTTCTCCGA
Organism: Acidovorax kalamii; assembly: GCF_002245625.1. GTDB lineage: Bacteria > Pseudomonadota > Gammaproteobacteria > Burkholderiales > Burkholderiaceae_C > Acidovorax > Acidovorax kalamii. The sequence goes on along the minus strand of NZ_NOIG01000004.1, from coordinate 873,885 downwards.
GGTGGTGCAGGCGCGCATGGCCTTTTTCGAAGCCGCTGACGGCAACCAAGACGACCTCTTGTCACTGCAGGAGTGCATTGCGTACGAGCGCCAGCGGCGGAGCCAGCCACAGTAAACCGTGGGCAAAGGGCGGCCGGCTGTCTAGCCACCCCGTGGCCCGCACAACCTTGCTGGTACCAGCAGGGGTTGAGGTGGCAAGGATTCCTGCCTGCCACACACTCCACGGCCCGGGATAATCGACAGCGCCGCCGAACAGACTTTCTGCAGGTGGGGCTGGGGCATCCTTGCAGCCTTGGCCCAAGTGCCGCGCCGCCCCTGCCCCACTGCCTTTGAGATCTTCATCCCTATTCCATGTCCCAGGCCCTTCGCAACACCCTGCTTTCCCTGCGCGATCTGATCGTTTCCGCCGGCCCGCTCGCTTTTCTGGCCGTGGGGCTGCTGGTGCTGGCCTACTGGTGGCTCAACCCCAATCCACCCAAAACCGTGACCCTGGCCACAGGGCCCGCGCAAAGCGCTTACGAGGAGTTTGGCAAGCGCTACCAGAAGGCACTCGCAGCGGACGGGATCGAGGTGACGCTGCTGCCCAGCGAGGGCTCATCTCACAACCTGCAATTGCTGCGTGAAGGCAAGGCGGATGTGGCCTTTGTGCAAGGCGGAACCGCCGAACTCCTGCCCGACGATCCCGACGAACTGGTGTCACTGGGCAACCTGTTTGTGGAGCCTGTCTGGCTGTTTTACCGCACCGAAACGGCACAGCGCATGTACAACACGCCCCGGCTCGATGGTCTGCGGCAACTGCGTGGCCTGCACGTGAATGTCGGTTCGCAGGGAAGCGGTGTACCCACGCTGATGGAACGCCTGCTGGAGGCCAACAAGGTCGAGCGGGGGGCCGTCAAGCTCTCGCGGCTGGACCAAACCCCGGCCACCGTGGACTTCCTGGCGGGCAAGCTGGACGCGCTGGTGTTCGCATCGGCCCCCGAATCCCTGATGGTGCAGATGCTGCTGCAAACCCCCGGAGTCCAGTTGTTGGACTTCGCGCAGCACGAGGCCTATGCACGGCGCTTCCCGTTCCTGACGCCGGTCACCCTGCCGCGCGGCGTGGTGGACCTGGCCAGCAATGTGCCGGTGAGGGACGTGCGATTGGTGGCGTCCACCACCTCGCTGCTCGCCCGCGAGGGCACCCACCCGGCTTTGTTCACGCTGTTTGCGCAAAATGCCCAGAAGCTGCACGGCGGCGCCGGCTGGTTCAACCGTGCACGCGAGTTCCCCAACGCGCGCAACAGCGAATTGCCCATTGCAAAAGAAGCCGATCGCGCCATGAACGAGGCCGTGCCCATGCTGCAGCGCTATCTGCCGTTCTGGATTGCCAACCTGATCGAGCGCATGTGGCTGGTGCTGGGTATTCTGCTGGCGATCATGCTGCCGCTGTCGCGCATCGTGCCGCCGCTGTACCAATTCCGCGTGCGCTCGCGCGTGTTCCGCTGGTATGGCCGCCTGCGCGAGATCGAGAGTGACATGGAAACCGGCAGGGCCAACACGGCCGAGCTGCTCAAGGCCCTGGCCGCACTGGAAGCCCAGGCCGAAAAAGTGAGCGTCCCCCTCTCCTATGCCGACGAGCTGTACGCACTGCGCAACCACATTCACCTGGTCCGCAAAAAACTCCTTCGGGTGTCGGAGGCGGGAGAACCCAGGCCACTTCCCGAGGCAGCAGTTCCCTGAACGCAGGAAACCAGGCCGGGTGGATCAGCGGCTTTTGGAGGACTTGGAGCCCGACGAGGGCGAGAGAGGGGCCGACTTGGACAGTGGCGCCATCTTGGAGCTGGACGCTGGCCGTGCGCCGGAGGACCGGCCATCGGACGGTCTGCGCTCCGCGCCTGCGGCATCGGCTGAGCGGCTGGCCCCCTTGGGTGGAAGTGCAGGCACCACGCGCAGAGCCCCCTCCTGCGCCAGCTTGTCCCGCATCCGCCGCGTCATGGACTGGGTACTGGCATCTGGGGCGGTGAACAGGAACAGCGTGCCATGGGGACTAGACCAGGTGAGCTGCGTGCGCACCACACGCCCGTTGGTCACCAACTCCACCCAGGCACCGATCACAAAATCGGCGTAGGGGTCGGGCAGCTCCACGGGCGGGGTGCTGCTGCCCTCGGCCTCTTCGGGCGCCACGGGCTGCGCTTCAACGGCACTGGCCTCAGGGGGCGTCTCCACCACAGGCTCTGGCGCGACGACGGGCGCGGGCTTTTCAAAAGCCTCCTGGTGCAAACCCACCAGGCGCTGGAGCAAGGCACTGGTCTGGACCGCCGGGTAGTTGATGGTCTTGAGGCCCTTGCGCAGCTTGGCGAGCAGCCCGGGGATGGCCTCATTGAGCCGGTCCGGCTCTTGCCGTGTCAAGTCCGGCTGGGCACTCCAGAGCAGCACGGGCACCAGCGCCAGGTAACCCCCCGGGTCGTCCTTGCCGCCGTCGCTGTTCATCACCTGGGCCAGGGCAATCACGTCAGCCCAAGGGCCTGCGGCAAAGTCAAGAATGTCGGCGGGTACCTGCTCCAGGTCAGGCAGCTTGCGGATATCGGCCGCCACTTTTTCAGCCAGCAGTTCCCGCTGCTCGGCATGCAGACGGGCTTTCTCCTCGGCCTCCTGCTCTGCCTTGATTTTCTGTTCTTGCTTGTCCCAGGCCGACTGCAGGGCCTTGAGCACGGTATCGAAAGGACCCGCGTCCTTGATCTCGTTGGTGGACAGGTGCTCGACGGCTTCCGTGACCAAGCGCATGAAACGGCTGAATCCCTGATCCGTCTCGGCAGTAAAGGCCAGGCTGCGCTGGGTCAGCTCGTCAAGCAGGCGACGTGCGGGATGGGTGCCATCGGTAAAAAAACGCCCATCGTGGTGCACCAGTTGCTTGAGAGCGGGCTCCAGGCTCTTGACCGCCAGCTGGACAGGAGGCAATAAACGCGCATCCTGCGCAATGTTCGCCATCATGCGCCCCACCACCTCCACCGCCATGGCGGTGGACTGCGTCGCAGCCTCCATGGGCATGGAGGCATACACCACCGGCGCTACCCCTGGGCCACGCCAGCCGGACAAGGGCACCGGCAATGAGCCGCCCTGGCTGCTGGCACCACCCGCCAGTCGCCCCACCAGCCGCTCCAGCTGGGCCATGTCTTCGATGGCCTCGGCAGCCGCTCCCGAGGGGAAGTAAGCCCCGGACAGCGAAGACTGCGCACTGGCCGCGCCTGCGCGGGGATCCACCCACCCGGGCTGCCCAGCCACAGGTTGCGCAACCACGGCCCCATAACCCGGGGCGGCAAACGGATCACCCCCGGCCAGCATCTGGCGCAGGATGCCCACCGTGAGCAGGGCTTCTTCAGCCGCATCGACCGCTGCCGACACGGGCACTTGCTGGGAATCTCCACTCCAGCCCGTGGACGGCCCCACGCCCCGGCCATAGCCGGTGTTGCCGTAGTCGCCCATGGGAGCGTTCATGGAGTGGCCATAGCCCGAGTATCCGGTGCCATAGCCTGTTCCAGGACCGCCGTAGGCCTGCCCGTAGCCCGTGCCCGGGCCGCTGTTGCGGCCGCCACCCGATGGCGTACCCAGCACGGCATAGCCCACAGGCTGGACACCATGCTCGCGCAGGCTCTTGGCGGTGTTTTTGTATTCTTCTACGAGCAGCTTGCCCAGCAAGTCCCGCATGTGCTGCATCCAGAGCTGCCGGACTTCGGGGGACACGCCCGTATCGCTGACCACCCGCTGCAGGGCCCGTATGTAACTTTCGGGGCGCAGCGGGTTTCGCTCGGGCTGCACGCTGCGCAACCCCTGTGCCGCGCTGACCAGGGTATTGAGTTCAGCCAATACAGCATCGGTGGCATGCAAGGCCGATTGCTGGGCCTTGGAGAGTTCCACCTGCGCCAGCATCTCGTTTTCGTCCATGAGCGACAGCTCACCGAAATCCATCCCGGTGTCGTCGGCAGAACTGCGCCCCTTGGTAACGGCAGGCCCTTCCGCAAATATCTCCAGCAGGGCCATGGGATAACCCTTGACCAGCGCAGCCTCATGCTGATTGAGGTAGCGCAGGCTGTCACTGATCAGGTTGCGCTGCTGGATGCCGACGCTGCCCGTCTCCTCCTCCGCCAAGGCCCCTTGGGTGACCTTGACCAGCTGCTGCATCAATGCCTCGCCCCCGCGCACGGCGTTGACGACACAGGCACGAAACACGGTTCTCGTACGAGACGCAGGCTGGGACATGGTGGGGAGGAGTCGGCGAACAGGTTTCCAGTTGCAATCCTACTTGACCTGAAGGCTGGATTCAGGTCTTTGAACCGCCTACCGGCGGCTTATTTCAGGGCTTTGTAACGCATCCGCTTGGGTTTGGCCCCCTCTTCACCCAGACGCTTCTTCTTGTCGGCCTCGTACTCCTGGTAATTGCCGTCAAAGAACGTCCACTGGCTGTCACCTTCGGCCGCCAGGATGTGGGTGGCGATACGGTCCAGGAACCAGCGGTCGTGGCTGATTACCAACACTGTGCCAGCGTATTCCAGCAGCGCATCTTCCAGGGCACGCAGGGTTTCCACGTCCAGGTCGTTCGAGGGTTCGTCCAGCAGCAACACGTTGCCGCCTGCGATCAGGGTCTTGGCCAGGTGCAGGCGGCCGCGCTCACCACCGGAGAGCATGCCCACCTTCTTCTGCTGGTCGCCGCCGTTGAAGTTGAAGCGACCGCAATAGGCGCGGCTGGCCATCTGGAACTTGCCGATGTTGATCATGTCCAGCCCGCCAGACACGTCTTCCCACACCGTCTTGTCGTCCGACAAGGCATCGCGGTGCTGGTCCACAAAGGCCATCTTCACCGTGGCGCCGATCACCACTTCGCCGCTATCAGGCTGCTCGCGGCCCGCAATCAGCTTGAACAGCGTCGATTTACCGGCCCCGTTCGGGCCGATGATGCCGACGATCGCGCCCGCCGGGATGGTCATGGACAGGTTATCGATGAGCACGCGGTCGCCAAAGGACTTGGTGACGTTGTGGAACTCGATCACCTGGGTGCCCAGGCGGTCGGCCACAGGAATGAAGATTTCCTGCGTTTCGTTGCGCTTTTGGTATTCGTAGTCGGAGAGTTCCTCGAAGCGGGCAATGCGCGCCTTGCTCTTGGCCTGGCGGCCCTTGGCGTTCTGGCGCACCCACTCCAATTCCTTCTTCAGAGCCTTGGCACGGGCTTCTTCGCCCTTTTGCTCGGACTCCAGGCGGGCCTGCTTCTGGTCCAGCCAGGTGCTGTAGTTGCCCTTGTAGGGAATGCCGTAGCCACGGTCCAGTTCGAGAATCCACTCGGCCGCGTTGTCCAGGAAGTAGCGATCGTGGGTGATGGCCACCACGGTGCCGGGGAAGCGGTGCAGGAACTGCTCCAGCCAGTCCACCGACTCGGCATCCAAGTGGTTGGTGGGTTCGTCAAGCAGCAGCATGTCGGGCTTGGACAGCAGCAGGCGGCACAGCGCGATGCGGCGCTTTTCGCCACCGGACAGCAGGCCGATCTTGGCCTCCCAGGGCGGCAGTCGCAGGGCGTCGGCGGCGATCTCGAGCTGGTGCTCGGAATCGGTGCCAGCCGTGGCGATCACGGCTTCCAGGCGGGCCTGCTCGGCGGCCAGGGCGTCGAAATCGGCATCGGGCTCGGCATAAGCGGCGTACACCTCTTCGAGCTTTGCCTTGGCGGCAAACACTTCGCCCATGGCCTCTTCCACGCTCTCGCGGACGGTGTGCTCGTTGTTGAGCTGGGGTTCCTGGGGCAGGTAGCCGATCTTGATCCCGGGCATGGGGATGGCTTCGCCTTCGATTTCCTTGTCCACGCCGGCCATGATCTTGAGCAGGGTGGATTTGCCCGAGCCGTTCAGGCCCAGCACGCCAATCTTGGCGCCGGGGAAGAAGCTCAGGGAGATGTCTTTCAAGATCTGCCGCTTGGGCGGCACGGTCTTGGAGACGCGGTTCATCGAATAAACGTATTGGGCCATTGGGTTCTAACCTGGGGAATGGGGCAGAAGAATTTCTGCGTTCAAATGCCGATTATCGGGCCATGCGACAATATGCCCCGCGACGGGCTCCAGTTGCCCGCTGCATCAGCACACTGCTGGGGACGAAAGAAGCACCCTGCTTCCGGGCTCCCAATCCTGAACCTCATCGGCTTGAGACTGGCTCGGCAACCCCCGGTTGCACGACAGGCCGATACCCAGCGCCCCGGACGGGCGCATCCAAAGACATGACATTTGACGAACTGAACCTGGCTCCTGCCATCCTGAAGGCCGTGCACGAAACGGGCTACGAGACCCCCACGCCCATTCAGGCCCAGGCCATTCCCGCTGTTCTGGAAGGCCACGATCTGCTGGCCGGCGCCCAGACAGGCACTGGCAAGACCGCCGCGTTCACCCTGCCCATGCTGCACCGCCTCTCGCAAGGCACGGCCCCCAAGAACAAGTTCGGCGGCAAGGGCATCCGCGCCCTGGTGCTGACACCCACCCGTGAACTGGCTGCCCAGGTGGAAGAATCCGTACGCGAATACGGCAAGTACCTCGACATCAACTCCACCGTCGTCTTTGGCGGCGTGGGCATGAACCCACAGATCGACCGCATCAAGCGCGGCGTGGACATCCTGGTGGCCACCCCGGGCCGCCTGCTGGACCTGCAGCAGCAGGGCTTCCTGGACCTGTCCACCGTGGAAGTGCTGGTGCTAGACGAAGCCGACCGCATGCTGGACATGGGCTTCATCCACGACGTGAAGAAGGTGCTGGCCCTGGTGCCCAAGGACAAGCAGAGCCTGCTGTTCTCGGCCACCTTCAGCGACGAGATCCGCGATCTGGCCAACACCCTGCTCAAGAACCCGCAAAGCATCCAGGTCACCCCCCGCAACACCACGGTGCAGCGCATCACCCAGGTGATCCACCCCGTGGGCCGTGGCAAGAAGAAGCAGGTGCTGCTGCACATCATCCAGCAGCACAACTGGAGCCAGGTGCTGGTGTTCACCCGCACCAAGTTCGGCGCCAACAACGTGGCCGAGTTCCTGACCAAGAACGGCGTCTCGGCCATGGCCCTGCACGGCAACAAGAGCCAGAGCGCCCGCACGCAGGCCCTGGCAGGCTTCAAGAGCGGTGACATCCGCGCGCTGGTGGCGACCGACATCGCTGCGCGCGGCATTGACATCGACGACCTGCCCCATGTCGTGAACTACGAAATCCCGAACGTCTCGGAAGACTACGTGCACCGCATTGGCCGCACTGGCCGCGCGGGCGCAACCGGTGAAGCCGTGAGCCTGGTCTGCATGGACGAAGAAGGCTTCATGATGGAGATCGAGCGTTTCACCAAACAGCAGATCCCCGTGCAGGTCATCGAGGGCTTTGGCCCCGAACCCGGAGAGAAGGCTGAGCCCATTGCCATGGGCCGCCAGACCATCTGGGGTGGTGCAGGCAAGCCTCCGAGCCGTGACGTGATGCAGGCAGCTGCCAAGGCCGCCCGCAGCGAGATGATGGAACGCATCCGCACCAACAAAGCCAGCCAGGGCGGCGGTGGTGGCGAGCGCGGCCCCCGCCCTGCCGGTGGCGGCAATGGCGGCGGCCGTGGTGGGCGCGCCGGTGGCGGTGCAGCAGCGAATGGCGGCGGCAACGGCCCACGTGGCGGCCGTGCCGGTGGTGGTGGCCAGGGCGGCGGCGCGCGCGCCGGTGGGCAGGCCCCTGCACGCGGTCGCTCCGGCGGCGGTGGTTACGAGGGTGGCGGCAATCGATATGACGACTCGCAACCCCCACGCGCCAATGCCCACCTGGGTACACACTCGGGCCACAGCAACCCCGGCAACCGCCACTCAGGCCATTCGGCCGGTGGGCAGCCTGACCCCATGCGCACCAGCGTAGACAGCATGGGCGGCGGTGGTCGCCGTGGTGGTGGCGGTTATCGTGGCGGCAACGGTGGAGGTGGCGGCTATGGCGGCGGCAATTCTGGTGGCCGGGGCAACGGGCCTCGTGGGTCGGGCGGTCCTCGCGGCTCTTTTAACCGCTGACACCACCCCGTCGAGGGGCCATGCAGCGACGCCAGCGACCGCTGCAGGCACCTCGCCGCCTCTTTCGGAAGACCCCCAGGGCACAGCAGCCACCATCCACGTGCTGCATGCCCGGGACCGGCGCCCTCCGGCGCTGGCCCACCCTCGGCTGCAACTGCACGCAGTCGATTTTTCCGACCTGCCCGCATTGCCTGCGGTGGACCATGTCTATATCACCCTGGGCACCACCATGGCGGCAGCAGGCAGCCAAAGCGCTTTTCGCAAGGTGGACTACGACGCGGTGATGGCCACCGCCCGGGCCGCACGTGCCGCAGGCGCAAGCCGCTGTGGCGTGGTAACCGCCATGGGCGCAAACGCGCACTCACGCATCTTCTACAACCGCGTGAAGGGCGAGGTCGAGCGCGACCTGCAGGCCCTGGGCTTTGCCACCCTGGTCATTGCCCGCCCCTCTTTGATGATCGGCGAGCGCCAGGCTTTGCAGCAGACCGCACGCCCGGCCGAATCTCTCTCGATCCAGCTCTTCAAATGGCTGGACCCGCTCATTCCTGACAACTACCGCGCCCGCCCCGGCGCCGATGTGGGGCGTGCGCTGGTCCATGCCGTACAGTCAGGCCCGCCCGGGCTGCAGGTGCTGTCGGGCCGCGCGCTACAGCAGCCTTGACGCCTGCCCGGCCCCAGCGCTTGAAGGCTGCCCCGCGAGTTTTTACCCCCAAGGACTCCCCGACTCCTCTGCCCATGCGCCCCAACGACCCGCCCCAGCCCTTGGCCACCCTGATGGTGGCCACCTGCAATGTGTTGAACCTGGCCAACCCTGGGCGCATGTTCTATCAAAACCAGGACCCCTACAGCGCCGCAGAGTTCGAGCGCAAGCTCAACTGGCTGGGGGAGCGCCTGCGCATGCTCAACGCCGATGTGCTGGCGGTGCAGGAGGTCTGGGACGAAGCCGCCTTCAAGGGCGCCCTGGGCCGCAGCGGGCTGCGCTACGACTTTGTGGCCGTCCCCGGGGCCGAGAACGACGCCGAGCGCCATGGTGCGCAAGGCACACCCCGCGTGGGCATTGCCACGCGGCTCAAGGTGGAAGCCCTGCAGTCTTTTCCTGACTTTCCCCCAGACCTCCAGGTGGAGGTGCCCGGTCTGGGACCACACACCCGCTTCGAGCGCCCGCCCCTGGTCGCCACACTGCGCATGAAACATGGTCAGACCCTCAATGTGCTGACCGCTCACCTCAAGTCCAAACGCCCCAAGTTCCTGCAGGATGCGCAGGGCAACCCCACGGAGGACCGCGACGACCACAAGGTGATGGCACTGGCCTCACTGCGCTCGCTGGTCATGCGGGGCTCCGAAGCCATGGCTCTGCGCTGTCTGATCATCGACCTGCTGCACCGCACCAACATCCCGCTGGTGGTGCTGGGCGACTTCAACGACACACCCGACAGCGTGACCACGCAGCTCATCTGCGCTACCAACGAGATCGCCTACGACCGGTCGGCCAGGGATGTCGCCCTGTTCAACGCCTATGACCTCCAAGGCGAAGCCACGCTGAAAAAGGACGTGGCGTATTCGCACATCCACCAAGGCTCCCCTTCCGTGCTCGACCAGATCCTGGTAAGCGAAGAGTTCATGGCCACCGGGCGCAACAGCGTGGGCGATGTGCGCCGGGTCGACTACTTCAACGACCACCTGCACGAAGGCCGCGACCGCACCCGATCCGACCACGGGTTTGTGCGTGCGCTGCTGCGGCTCAAGATGCCGCCTGCAACACCACAATCACCACCCTAGCCATCGCCACAAGACCATTCGGCCTGGAGCGCAGGCCTCTCGCCATGTCAACCAGCGCATTGCAACGGGATGTACGCCGATACAGCTGGGCACAACTGCACAGGTAACATCAACGCCACTGACGCCCCCCAGCGAGGATCCCTTGGCAGAAAACCCATGACCATGCACCCATCTCTTCGCCGCACGCCCCTTGCAGGGACAGACACCGCCCGCCCCATCACGGCTTCTTTGCGGGCCATGCGCTGGGCAACCTCTGCCACCCTCGCTGCCCTGCTGCTCACGGCCTGCGGCAGCACACCGCTGCCCCCCTGGCCCTCCACTCCAGCCGCCCAACGGCCGACTGCGCCAGCCCCGCTGCCGCGCACGCAGCAGGGCACGGTGGTGCCTGCGCCGCTGGGCCAGCAGCAGCTGGCACCACAGCAGCCGCCACAGCGCGCAACCGTGGTGTCCACCCCCCTGCCCCCGGCTGCGCCGCTGGTGGTGCAGAACGAAGGCCCCATGGCGCCGCCTTACAGCGCTGCCGTGGCCGCACGTTTTCCCAACCCGCCGATTTCCTACAACACGCCAGGGCTGGGGCAGGATCGCCGGGCCTTCACCACCAATGCCGAACTCGGCCAGTGGCTGCGGTCCCTGGCGGATGCAGCCCCCCGTGGCGCCACCCGCACCAAGCTGCTCAACATCGGCACCTCGCAGCGCGGTGAGCCCATCCAGGGGTTGCTGCTCACCCGCGCAGCAGGCACAGACCCTGCCAGCCTGGACAACAGCGGCCGCCCCACGGTGGTGCTGATCGGCCAGCAGCATGGTGACGAGCCCGCAGGCAGCGAAGCCTTGCTTGTCATCAGCAGCGAGCTGGCCCAGGGACTGCTGGAGCCTCTGCTGGACCGCATCAACGTGGTGGTGGTGCCCCGCGCCAACCCCGATGGCGCCGAGGTCGGCACCCGTGTCACGGCCAATGGCACGGACATGAACCGCGACCACCTGCTGCTCAACACCCCCGAGGCCCGCGCGCTGGCCCGGGTCATCAACGACTACCGTCCCATCCTGGTGGTGGATGCCCACGAATACACCGTGGTCGGCCGCTACCTGCAGAAGTTCAACGCCATCCAGCGCTACGACGCCCTGCTGCAGTACACCACCACGGCCAATTACCCCGAGTTTCTGACCAAGGCCTCGCAGGAGTGGTACCACCAGCCCATGGTAGCCGCGCTCAAGGCCCAGGGCATCGCCAGCGACTGGTACTACACCACCTCGACCAACCTGGAAGACAAACGCATCTCCATGGGCGGCACGCAGCCCGACACGGGGCGCAATGTTCATGGCCTCAAAAACACCGTCAGCCTGCTCATCGAGACACGCGGCGTGGGCATTGGCCGCATGCACATCCAGCGCCGTGTGCATTCACAGGTCACAGCCATCTCCAGCGCCCTGCGTAGCACGGCCGAGCGGGCCGCCAACCTGGAGCAGGTACGCTCTTTTGTCACCCGGGACGTGAGTGCCCAGGCCTGCCGTGATCAGGTGGTGGTGGAAGCTGCAGCCACCCCCACGCAGCGGGACCTGGACTTTCTGGACCCGGAGACCGGTGCAGACCGCACCATCCGCGTGGACTGGAACTCGTCGCTCACCCTGCGGACCACCAAGTCCCGCGCCCGACCCTGCGGGTACTGGCTGGCAGCGGGCTCCACAGCGGCGGTTGAGCGCCTGCGGCTGCTGGGTCTGCAAGTGATGCGTGTGGCCGAACCCGGCGCCATGCTGGCCGAAACCTACCGGGAAACCGCGCGCGAAACCGGCGACCGCCAGGACGTGATTGGCACCATTGCAGGTGGCACCGGCATCGTGCGTGTCCAGGTGTCCACCGTGCGCAGCGCCGTGGATGCCCCGGCGGGCAGTTTCTATGTGCCGCTGAACCAGCCCCGCGCCAACCTGGCCGTGGCCGCGCTGGAGCCAGACACGCAGAACAGCTACTTTGCCAACCGGATGATCGAAGACCTGGGCCAGTTGGCACGCGTCATGGCCACGCCCGCCTTGGTGTTTGAAGAAACCGAGTAATTCATAGACCGCGCCCCAACGAAGGGGCACGGCACCCTCGGCCGCTGCTGCTGCAGGGCAGATCGCCTGCGCAGAGAGGGCCTGCGGTCACCGCAACGTGCAGGTGCCCCGGTGGTGGCGAGAGGTGTTTGATGGCCGACATGGCCAGCCCGCTTTTTGGCAGACCCGCCAGCCACTTGCGGGCCGTTTCAAAACAGGTGCAGACACTCTGGGTGATCCCGGAAAACGCGACACCATGATATTGCTATATATTTAATAGCAATAAATTCTTTATGGTAGCGCGCAGAGACTTGTTTTGCTTGGATCACACCGGTCCATGCAGGGGGGCAGGACCGGTGGAGCGCACCTGCCGCGCCCGGGACCGCTCCAGCACATGGTGCGACATCAGCTGAGCCAGCGCATCTTCGGCCAGAAACACCACGGTGCCATCACACTCCTGCACCAGCCTGCGCGCCTCGTCCTCGCTGTGGCTGCGCACCACGGTCTCGATGGCGGGGTTCAACGTGACCGCCGTGGCAATGATCTGGCGCACGTTGAGAGAGTCGGGCGTGGCAATCACCAGCATGGCGGCACGGGCGATGTGTGCCTGGATCAACACGGCGGGCTCCACCGCATCGCCGAACACGGCGGCAATGCCCTCCGCCCGCAGCGACTCCACCAGTTCACGGTTCTGCTCGGCCACCACAAACGGAATGTCGTGAGCGGCCAGGGCACTCGCCACGCGCCGCCCCACCCGGCCATACCCCACCAGCACCACCTGGCGGGCAAGATACCGCGAATCCGTGCTCATCGGCAGCTCGGCCAACGGGTCATCGCGCTGCTCCAGCCGGCGCGCCCAGGCCGAGCGGGCCCGCAGCCAGTCCTGCAGCGGCGCAATCGCATGAAAGAGCAAGGGGTTGAGCGCCATCGAAATCAGCGCCCCTGCCAGCACCAGGCTGGCGCCTTCGGGCGGCAACAGGCCCAGCGTTGCCCCCAGGGCCACCAGGATGAATGAAAACTCGCCAATCTGCGCCAGGCTGGCCGACACCGTGAGCGCCGTGTTGAGCGGGTAGCGGAACGCCAGCACCAGCGCAGCCGCCGCCAGCGTTTTGCCCACCATGATGATCGCCACCACCGCCAGCACCTGCAAAGGCCGCTCCCACAACACGGCAGGGTTGAACAACATGCCCACCGACACAAAAAACAGCACGGCAAAGGCATCGCGCAGTGGCAGAGACTCGTGCGCGGCCCGGTGGGCAAATTCGGATTCACGCATCACCATGCCGGCAAAAAAGGCACCGAGCGCAAACGACACACCAAACAACGCGGCCGAGCCGAATGCAATCCCCACCGCCGCTGCCACCACGCACAGGGTGAAGAGTTCGCGCGAACCGGTGCGCGCCACCTGCCACAACACCCAGGGGAACAAGCGGCGCCCCACCAGCAGCATCAAGGCCACAAAGCCGCCGACCTGGAGCAGCGTCCAGCCCACCGTACGCCCCAGTTGTGCGGCGTCCAGCTCCGCGCCAGCGCTGTTCCCCAGCCACCCGGCCAGAGGGGGCAACAGCACCAGCACCAGCACCATGGCCAGGTCTTCCACCACCAGCCAGCCCACGGCAATGCGGCCGGTGTAGCTGTCCAGAATGCCCAGCGTCTCCAAGGCCCGCAGCAACACCACCGTGCTCGCCACCGACAATGAGAGCCCCAGCACCAGTGCCCCGCCCAGGCTCCATCCCCACCAGGTGGCCAATGCCGTGCCCAGCGCCGTGGCCACCATCATCTGCACCACCGCTCCGGGGACGGCAATCTTGCGCACCGCCAGCAGGTCCCCCAGCGAGAAATGCAGGCCCACGCCGAACATCAGCAGCATCACACCAATCTCGGCCAACTGACTGGCCATGGCCGCATCCGCCACAAACCCCGGGGTGAACGGCCCGATCGCCACCCCAGCCAACAGATAGCCCACCAGCGCCGGCAAACGCAGACGTGTTGCCAGAAAACCCAGCGCCAGCGCCAGCCCAAGGGCTGCGGCGATGGTGTGGATAAGGGAAACGCTGTGCGGCATGGGGATGTGTGCTGGAGGGGAGAGCGCCTCGTGCGCCCGCGCATGGCCTCGTTATAACCGCATCCCCCCCTGCACTGCAAAATCGGAGGGCTTCTTGCAAGAGGGCACCGTCATGGCGGGTATGATCCAGCCTCTGCATCAAACGCAGTGGCGGACACTCCGCCCAGCCAGTAGGCGTCACCGCCGAAAGCCTTTCTGCCCGTAGCTCAACTGGATAGAGCAATAGCCTTCTAAGCTATAGGTCGGGGGTTCGAGTCCCTCCGGGCAGGCCAAAGCAGCATTTCAGACAGTCTCACAACCTCTCAGAACCCGCATGTTTCCTAGCATTGCGGGTTTTTTGTTGTCTCAGGCCATTTCACTGCGTACCATGACATACCAACAAAAAGTTGGTACTTCTGCCGGTATCTCTGCATACCAACGGAGCAGATACCAACAACAGGGGTACTCATGGCACTTACAGACACCTTTGTGAAGAACGTCAAGCCTGCTGGCTCTGCCACGGGCGAGAAGCACGCGGATGGGCAGGGCCTGTACCTGCACGTCAAACCGGCTGGCAAGTATTGGCGCATGAGTTACCGCCATCTGGGCAAGCAGAAAACGCTGGCGATTGGCGTGTACCCCGCAGTCTCTCTAGCCAAGGCACGCAAGCGCCGCGAAGAAGCCCGCGAACTCCTGGCCGAAGGGCTGGACCCCAGCGCAGCCAAGAAGGCCGAAAAGCTGGCAACCCGCGTAGCCGCAGCCAACACCTTCGAAGCAGTGGCCCGCGAATTCCACGCCACCCAGGCCAGCGGCTGGAGCCCCCGCTATGCGGCGCGGTGGATCGAGCGCATGGAGAAAGACCTGTTCCCGTACATCGGCAAGCTGACACTGCCCGCCATCACCGCCCCCGTGCTGCTGGACGCACTGCGCAAGGTAGAGAAACGCGGGGCCAACGAAACCGCCCACACCCTGCGCCAGACCGCCGGGCAGGTTTTCCGCTACGGTGTGCAGACCGGGCGCTGCGAGCGCAGCCCCGTTACCGACTTGCACGGCGCGTTGAAGCCCATCGTGGTCAAGCACATGGCTGCCGTGCTGGAGCCTGCCAAGGCGGGCGAGCTGTTGCGGGCCATTGACGGCTACACCGGCCAGCCCATGACCAAGGCGGCGCTGGCGTTGTCTGCCCTGCTCTTTCAGCGCCCCGGCAACATCCGGCAGATGGAATGGGCGTGGATTGACTTCGACAAAACCATGTTGACCATTCCATCCCAGGACATGAAGCGGCGGCTGGCACAGAAGATCAATGGCAGACCGCACTTTGTGCCCCTAGCCCCGCAGGCCATCGCCATCTTGAAAGAGCTCCAGCCCCTCACGGGCCATGGCCGCTACGTGTTCCCCAGTCTGCGCACGGGCGAACGGGCCATGAGCGACAACACCATCAATGCAGCCCTGCGGCGCATGGGCTTTGCCTCCGACGAAATGAGCGCCCACGGGTTCCGGGCGATGGCGCGCACCCTGATGATTGAGCGCATCCACGGCATATCCGCCGATGTGATCGAAGCCCAACTGGCGCACGGCAAATCAGGGCCGCTGGGGGCTGCCTATGACCGGGCGGAATTTATGGAGCAACGGCGCAGGATGATGAAAGAGTGGGCGGAGTACTTGGACAAGCTGCGCAGGGGGGCCGATGTAATCCCACTGCATGGCGCTGCATGATGTAACTTGGACCGATTCGCCAGCTCTAGGCTGATCCCCGAAAACCCGTTTCCCCTGACGGGCTGGGCTGGCACCTTTTCAGGGAGCGTGGGGACCGCATGAGAACACCTAGAGACGTCTTCAGGTTTAAAAACGCACTGGCGGAGTTACAAGAACTAGCCTCCGCCCAGAATGCCAAAGAATCCGACGTAGAAAACATCGAGCTCACTGCAGATCAAATTTGCGAAGTCGAAAAATTCAGATGCGGTGAGCTTAGGCACACTCAATTGAGCCGCACCGTTTCCATGTGGCTCAGTTTCGAATCTCTAAATACACGACGTAAAAATCCAATTTTCTTTTCAGATCTGCCAGTTCTCTTGGAACAGGAAACATGGAGCCCCAACGATGCGCTTTTGATACTCGCCGGGGTAGACCCAAGAGGGGCCGTGCTTGATTGGAACACCGAAAATCATCTGGGCGCCGAGACTGGCAGACCTCAAATCAAACATGCCATCTGGTTTACATCGACCTCTGATCTATATGACTACCCAGTTCCTGAGGATTTTGAGAACTCAGCCAAGGATTATGAGAATGCGACCCAGGACCTGATTGAAAACAAGAGCTCAACCCAAGAAGTTCAAAAGCTTCTAAAGCGCGCTGATGATTGGAAGAAATGGTCCAACGATAAGACATCAATCTTTAAAAGCAAAACACTCGCCCTTCGTTCTGAGCTGGTCTATATCCTTAAGCGACGATGGGAAAGTGGCGATCATGATCCATCAATTCGGCGTACGCCGATGTTCTTTGTTCGCTAGGCAGAAGCGAGGGGGTTTGAAATCGAATGGGCCCCTTGGGCCAGAGAGCACGGCTACATAGAAATAACTGAAGAAGCAACCGCCCCACCATTCTTCGACGCTGATAGCGAAGACTATCCCGAGCTACTTCACATAGCGGTTCGCGCATGGGACCACGCTAGGCACCAGACAAGTGCAACCCCAAAAAAGCGAATTCTAGCGTTCGTCACGGAACGATACCCTCACATTTCCGATGGCGCCAAAGATGCAATAGCGTTGATTGCGAACTGGCAAAAAATGGGGGGCAGACCAAAATCAGGGGGGGTAGGTTTATATATACTTCCGAGAAATATTTGACCTTTTTCACTCACGAGAATCTTCATCAAATTGCTTCCGTAACTTCACAGAACGGCAAGCAATGTCACAATTTACTAGCCCCACCCCTACTGCTGCAACCTCGATATCTAAAAAGATATCTGCTAACACAACCGGTGTAATCCGACTGACCTTTGACGCCCTGCCCGACAGCGCATTCATCCGCGAAGCGCAACTGGTGCAGAGCCCCAAGCGCCCCGACAGCCCAGCCCCCCTGCCCTTCAGCGCCCCCACCCTGTGGCGCAAAGTGAAGGCGGGCACGTTCCCCAAGCCGCACCGCCTGTCTGAGCGTGTGACGGCCTGGAAAGTGGGCGACGTGCGCGCATGGATCAACCAACACACCGCCAATGCGTAAGGGGGCACACCATGCACACCGACGCAATCAAGCGGCAGGCACTGGCCGAGATTCTGGCCGCGCATCCGGGCACCGACACCATGGCGCAATGCACACGCATACGGGCTGCGCTGGTCCGCTTTGCACTCAGCACGTTTGAGGCTTCACGCTATCTGGACTGCTACGACCCGCGCGCACGGGTGATGCAACTGCGCCATGCCGGTGACGTGATCCGTACGCACTGGCAGACGGTAGAAACCGAAGGCGGTGGCAAACACCGCGTGGGGCTCTACGTGCTGGAACCCAAGGGGGGCAGCAATGCATAGCTCCATCGAACAATTCAGCGCGGCCATCCGGAGCGCAGGGCTGTGCCCTCCAGAAACCATTGAACCAGGGCGCTGGCATCGGTTCCCAGGTTCCCAAAAAGGCGCGCGAAATCGCGCTGGCTGGTGCTATTTGTTTGACGATCTGAAGGGGGGGTTTTTCGGGGACCACTCAATAGCCTCAAATCATCACTGGAAATCAACCGAAGGGAAGCATCTTTCCGATGCGGATTGGGAGCGCTATCGCCAGCGCATCAATGCCATGAAGGCGCAGCGCGATGCAGAGCAGGCCCAACGCCAGCAGCAAGCCCGGCAGACTGCGGCGGCGCTGTGGCAGGCCGCAGCACCGGCCATGCAGCATGAATACCTGGCACGCAAAGGCATACAGCCCCACGGCGCACGGTGTGACGGGCAGCGGCTGGTGATCCCCTTGCGCGATGTGGACGGCACATTGCACAGCCTGCAAACCATTGCACTGGATGGCGACAAGCGATTTATGCCCGGCGGGCGCGTGGCAGGCTGCTATCACTCCATGGGAAAGCCCCAGGGAGTGCTGGTGGTGTGCGAGGGCTTCGCCACCGGGGCCAGCATCCATGAGGCCACGGGGCACGCGGTGGCTGTGGCCTTCAACGCGGGCAACCTGCTGCCCGTGGCCCAGGCACTGCACGGCAAGTACCCTGCGCTGCGGATCATCGTGGCCGCCGACGATGACTGGCACACCGATGGAAACCCAGGCCTGACCAAAGCCAGCGAGGCGGCGCAAGCGGTGGGCGGCGACCTGTCAAAACCTGACTTTGGCGACAACCGCCCAGAGAAGGCAACGGACTTTAACGACCTGCACCAACTGCTGGGGCTGGACGCGGTGAAGGCGTGCATTGATGGCGCCGTGACTGCATCTACCGACAGCGGCTGGCCTGACCCCGTGCCCCTGCCCAGCGGCCTGCCGCCCGTGGCACCGTTTGATGCAGAGCTGCTGCCCGAGGCGCTGCGGGGCTGGGTGGCAGACATTGCAGACCGTATGCAGTGCCCGCCTGACTTTACGGCGGTGGGGGCTCTGGTGGCCTTATCCAGCCTGATCGGTGCGCGTGCAGTGGTCAAGCCCAAGGCCCGCGACGATTGGGCAGTGCCCCCCAACCTGTGGGGCGCCATCGTAGGCCGCCCCGGTGTGATGAAGTCACCTGCACTGAGCGAGGTTTTGAAGCCCCTGCAGCGCCTTGAAAAAACAGAGCGGGAACATTGGCAGGCAGCGCATGAAGCCTGGCAACTCGATTGCAAAGTGGCCGAGCTGGCAGCCAAGGCCAACGAAAAGCAGGCCGCAGCCCAGGTCGCCAAAGACCCCGCCAGAGCGCGGGCGCTGCTGCAGCCAGTGGACAACATGACACCAGAGCCCACCATGCGGCGCTACGTGGTCAACGATGCCACGGTGGAAAAACTGGCCGAGCTGCTGACGGTGAACCCATGGGGCACGCTGGTTTACCGCGATGAAATCCACGGCCTGCTGTGCAGCATGGACAAGCAGGGGCAAGAAGGCGCACGCGGCTTCTACCTGACGGGCTACGACGGCAACCAGGGCCACGCCGTGGACCGCATCGGGCGCGGTGAATCGTTTGTGCCCCGTGTGTGTCTGGCAATGCTGGGCGGCATCCAGCCCGGCAAGGTGCAGAGCTATGTGCGCGACGCCGTGGCGGGCGGCGCGGGCGATGATGGCTTGCTGCAGCGCTTTGGGCTGACAGTATGGCCCGATGTGAACCGCGAATTTGTCTATGTGGATCGGTGGCCCGACACCCCCGCCAAGCAGGCGGCATGGGCAGTGTTTGAGCGCTTGAATCAACTGCAGCCAGCCACCGATAGCGACGCGCAGGAATGGCGCTTTACGCCCGATGCACAGGCGTTGTTTGAGGAATGGCTGATCCCGTTTGAAACGGAGCTGCGCGGCGAAGAACTGCACCCCGCCCTGGTGTCGCACCTTGCCAAGTACCGCAAGCTGGTGCCAGCCCTGGCGCTGATCTTTGCCCTGGTGGACACGCCCGAAAGCGAACACCTGATCCACGAGCGCGAGCTGATCCGCGCATTGGCATGGGCCGACTACCTGCGCACCCATGCCGAACGCCTGTATGCCGCAGCGGTGATGCCCGAAACCAGCGCAGCCAAACAACTGCTGGACAAGATCAAGGCGGGCAAGCTGGCCGACAGTGACGGCGTTTTGCTGGATGCCTTTGCCCCCCGGCAGGTCGCGGTGAAACACTGGGCAGGACTGGGCACACCAGACGCCGTGCGCAAGGCCGCCGACCTGCTGGCCGACTACGGCTGGCTAGAACGCGAGGCCACAACCAGCGGCGCAAAGGGCGGCAGGCCCGGCGAGCGTTACATCTTGCACCCAGCGCTGGTGAAAGGTGGTGTGTGATGAAGTGGCTTCAGCGCCTGAAATCGGCGCCAACCCTAAACGCCGACGCTTCGAAACCTACAGAACCCGGTTACGTAGGTTTTATAGCGTGCCCCGATGGGGCTTCTGAAAACTTCACAGCCCCAGAGCAGCCACCGGCCAACGAAGCCACGTCAGACCCTGACCGCTGGTGCTGGCCCCATGGCTCTGCGATGAACGCGGAAGAGATTGACGCCTTCACGGCGCGGCTGGCGCGATTCACCGACAAGGGGCTGCCCTTGGGTGACGCCGAAGCCCTGGCCGACAAGCTGGTGACGCGGGACAGGGAAAACGACAGCCGCCGACTGTGCCTGGAGTGCGCCCACCTGCAAGGCGTGAGCCGCTGGGGCTGCGGCAACTGGAAACAAGCAGCCGTCTGCACCCGCCCGGCAGACGCAGGGCTGGCGCATGTGCTGGTGGTGATGCCCCAACACTGCCCAGGATTCAAGGAGCACACGCTATGACCAAGAAGGCCCAGACCCCGGCGGTGCAAAACGGCAACACCGACCCCAATAGCCTGCAGCTACACAAAGACCCGGCGCAAACTGATGCCGCCCAGATCGCAGCAATGGCACTGGGCGGCGTTGCGGCCAACGCGATGACCGCACGCACCTTTGCAAAGGGCACGTTTGGAACGTTGGACGTTACCGAATGCGTGATGACGCTCAAGAAGCGTGTGGACACCACCCACGGCGGCGACCTGAAGCACGCAGAAACCACCCTCACGGCGCAGGCTGCAACGCTGGACGCAATCTTTAACGAGATGGCCCGGCGGGCGGCACTGAACATGGGCGAGTATCTAGACGCCACCGAGCGCTATATGCGGCTGGCACTCAAGGCCCAAGGCCAGTGCCGCGCCACGCTGGAAACGCTGGCCGCCATCAAGAATCCCCCGGCAATCTTTGCCAAGCAAGCCAACATTGCCCACGGGCCGCAGCAGGTGAACAACGACGGTTTCAAGACCAATACGCACGCCCGCGCGCGCGCGAGAAAACCGAGAACCGCGCCAGACGAACTATTAGAGGGGCCGCAGCATGGCAGCACGGACATGGACGACAGAGCAGCGACAACGCCAGCGCGAGGCCATCCAACGGTGGAAGCCCTGGAACCAATCCACCGGCCCCGTAAGCCCCGAAGGAAAAGCGGTGGCGGCGCGTAACGCCTACAAAGGCGCGAAGCGGAAAGAGATGCGAAGGATCTTCACCGAGCTGCGTGGAGCGCTCAGGGTCCAGCGCGAACTGCTGGAATAAGCCCAAGAAGCGCCAAGCTCAGGTGGACTAGGGAGCTATAGTGCCCGCATAAATCCTCGTGTCCGATCAGCCATTCAGCACTTTTGTACCTACGAACTACCGCGAGTATGCAGACATCCTGAGTCAGTCACTCAAGCACACATGCGTTTACGGCAACATGAAAAAAACTAACGTCGCGGCCACGCTTTTCGCGCTATTGGCCACCAATTCATACGCTGATCTTGCTTCGGATATGGGTCGGCTGACCGGTTACACGATCATCCACAGCGGAACAATTACCGGATATCAAGATAGGGGAAAAAAGCGCCAAGATAGCTACGAGGGATGCGACTATGGGCGAGTCATCATCATTGATGACTCTTACACGGTAACTTGCGCAACCTACACATACTCATACGCCTACAGACCTACCGTCACCATACTGTCTCGGAATGGCAGCCTAAAAATGGTGGTCGCAAACGACATTCTTGACGTAAGCAAGTGACGCCCGTGCAGCAATCAGATCAATGGCGGCGGGCCATAGAAAGTCTCAGCGAAATCGACTGGAGACACCCCGCAGTTCCTCACGCACATAAAAATGATCCGTTTGAAAACAATCAAACGGAAATTCGCCAATCAACCATGCCCCCGGTGAACTCATGCAGATTAGGGAACAGCGTGTACTTCAAAGCCATCTGCGCACTTAGCGCACTGCTCGCAACAACGGGCGCAAGCTCGCAGCAAGCGGAAATTGCAACATGCAGAAGCCCTGCTGGTAAGGTGTTCCGACACTTCAGCGGCATCGTGGAAAAGGCAGATGCCGGATGGTCAGATGAAAAAATCTCAGAGGGAGTGCTGACACTCGTGCGGACATCAAACGGAACGCTGGACATGCTGTTCATAGATGCACGCAACAAGCCTATCAGCATGACGCAGGACGGCGCAAAACTCGTGTTGCTTAGGTCATCCGACAGATCAATTTCGGTGCTTGCGCACTACCCTGGCGCAACTACTGAGATCTATTCGTTCTTTCAGGAAAAAGACGGTCGCAATAGATACAGCGTTCTCACCAGCAGAACAGGCCCGCAGGCCACTGTGGAGAAAAGTAGCGTAATGGTCGGCCTATGCGACCCCATCAAATTTGACCTGCTGCCGCGATAAGCGCGCGAGCCGGTAGGCAGGCGAACGACAGCGAATCCGGCGTGGACTTTTCGCAACGCAGCGGGACACTTTCAGAAATGACGGTACTTTTGACGGTACTTTTCTAAATCGAAAACATGAAACCCAGCATCCATGCGGGTTTCAAGGCGCTATGTGAACTCCTCCGGGGCCAATACTCACGCGGTAAAACTCATCCGACTGGCGTTGATTGCGCCAGGGAACAATGCCGAGAATTCCACTTCGGCCAGGCCGCGAACCGCCCCACCCACATCTTCGCTTCATGATGGTCGGCCGGGGATTCTGCGCTCTTGCCGTTAGCGGTTGGGTTGCGGTACGGCCGCATAGTTCATTGCGATGGCCTGCACCACGGCGCCAATCAACGCCGAATCTCCCGCACTCTGTGGCAGCACTTCTTTCACAATCTTGACTGCGTATTCCAACTGCTCCTTGGCCAGGGCCGCAGACATGGCATTGCCACGCTTCTCACTCGGCGACGCATCGCGGACTACAAGATTCATCAGGGGCTCCCAGAAAGCAGTGAAACAAGCAGTATGCGCTGCCTTCTTCTGGAAACACGACCGTTGGAGAAACTAAGTGGGAGAACAGGTCGCGATAGTCGGAACCGGGGCCTGAAAACCACTGCAGAAAGCAAAAAAGCGCTGCAACGTCTCCGTTGCAGCGCTTTGCATTTTTGGGGTGGCTGATGGGGCTCGAACCCACGACAACAGGAATCACAATCCTGGACTCTACCAACTGAGCTACAGCCACCGTAGCTTTGTATTATAGCCTGGGTTTTTGCCCCCAGGACTAAATTGCTTAATTTTCTGCAGTGACTTGGGCTGCAGCGTCAGGACGCGGGGCCTTGATCTGCACCTTGAAGCGCTGCTTCAGCAATTCGTAGTAAGCCAAGCCTTCTGCGGTCGTCAGCCACTGCTCGTACTGCTGGCGCTCCTGCTGGGCACGCTGCGCATCAGGCGCCTGGCGGGGTACCACGCGGTTGACCTTGACCACCATGTAGCCAGCGGTCCCCAGGTCCACGCCCGTCCAGCCGGGCAAGGCATCGGCAGGTGCGCGCAAGGCGGCGTCAATCACTGGGCGGGGCAGGTTCTGGGGTTGTTCACGCGATACTTCCGTCGCTGCAGAAAGGCCCGTGGCCGAAGCAGGCGCTGCCTTCCAGGCGGCCAGCTTGGCCTCGCCTTCCTTGCGCGCCAGTTCGGCCGACTTTTCGGCCACATAGAGGGTGCGCACGCGGGCCCGCACTTCGTCCAGCGGCAAGGTGCGAGCCGGGGTGTAGGTCGTCACGCGGCCTGCGGCCATCTGGCTGGGGCCCACTTCGACGGCTTCGGTGTTGCGCTTGTTCTGCACGGAGTCCGAAGCAAACAGTGCCTCCAGGAACTTGGCATTGGCCAGGGGCCCCTTGGCGCCTGGGGCTGGGGTGCGGGTGACGCCCGTGGCCGTCTGCACCTTGAGCTTGAGCTTGTCGGCCACCGGCTGCAGGCTGTCTGCCTGCTCATACACACCGTTGGTGAAGGACTCGGCCACTTCGGCGAATTTGCGCTGGGCCTGCTGCTGCTTGAGTTCAGCTTCCATCGAGGGACGCAGCTCCTCGAACGAGGGCTGGCGGGGCGTCTTGATGTCGGTCAACTGGATGATGTGAAAGCCAAAATCGCTCTCCACCACATCGCTGATCTCGCCCTTCTTCAGAGCAAAGGCCGCATCTTCGAAAGGCTTGACCATGGCGCCACGGGCGAAGAAGTTGAGGTCTCCGCCGACCACGGCCGAGCCCTTGTCGTCTGAGGATTTCTTCGCCACGTCCGCAAAACTCGCGGGCGCCTTGCGCACCTGGGCAAGCAGTTCGGCAGCGCGGGCCTTGGCCTTCTCGCGGTCTGCAGCCGGTGCATCCTTGGCGGCATTGACGAGGATGTGGCTTGCGCGGCGCTCCTCCTTGGCCGTCATGCGCGCCACGTTTTCCTTGTAATAGGTACGCAGGTCGTCTTCACTCAGGGAGATGGTGGCGCGGACACTGTCGAGGTCCAGCACCACATACTCCACGGCCGCCTGTTCCAGCTGCTGAAACTGCGCGGGATGGGCTTTGTAATAGGCTTCAAGGTCCGCATCCGTGGGCGTGACCTTGCTCGCAAAATCGGATGCATTGAAACGTGCCACCTGGATGTCGCGCCGCTCGTACAAGGCGTTCAGGGCCAGCTTGACCTGTGCATCCGAACCAAAAGCCGAGCCCATCACGCCACCCATGACCTGGTTGATGGAGATGTCGCGGCGCACATTGGCCTCAAAACCCGCAGGCGTGAGGCCCTGGCCGGCCACCAGGGCGCGGTAGGCTTCGGCGTCCAGGGTTCCGTCCGCGCGCTTGAGACCGGCGATCGCCGGGATCTCCTGCAGGCTGCGTGCCAGGCGCGCATCGCTGGTGACGAGGTGCATTTTTTTCGCGGCAGCGGCCAGCACACGGTCGCGCACCAGGCGCTCCAGCGTGGCGTAGCGTGCGCTAGGCGAGTCCAGCAACTTGGGATCGACCGTGGGAGACTGCGCGCGAATGCGGTCCGTCTCCATGCGGTGGGCATTGTCCCAGTCTGTCTGCTTGATATTGTCTCCATCGACACGCGCCACCACCGGGCTCTTTTCAGAGAAGTAGTTGCTGTCAATGCCTACCAGCACAAACGAAGGAATGATCAGCAAGAACAAGAAGATCATCACGATCTTGGAGTGCTTGCGGATGGATTCAAACATGGTCGATCTTTCAAGAGGCAAAAAACAAAAGGCGAACTTG
Source organism: Acidovorax kalamii (assembly GCF_002245625.1). Lineage (GTDB taxonomy): Bacteria > Pseudomonadota > Gammaproteobacteria > Burkholderiales > Burkholderiaceae_C > Acidovorax > Acidovorax kalamii. Next base: position 848,902 of record NZ_NOIG01000004.1, on the reverse strand, counting down.
CGTTCGCCTTTGTTCGGTGATGGTGGGTCCTGACGGTCTCGAACCGCCGACCTACTCCGTGTAAAGGAGCCGCTCTACCAACTGAGCTAAGGACCCCACCTAAACTTGATCCTCAGTTCAAGGCATCTTTCAATGCCTTGCCAGGACGGAACTTTGGAACTTTAGCAGCTTTGATTTTAATCGTAGCGCCGGTACGGGGATTGCGGCCCGTGCGGGCAGCGCGCTTGCCCACGGCAAAAGTGCCAAAACCGACGAGCGACACCGTGCCGCCCTTCTTCAGAGTCTTCTTGACAGCCTCGATCGTGGATTCCAGGGCACGCGCAGCAGCGGCCTTGGAGATGTCGGCGTTGGTAGCGATGTGCTCGATCAGTTCGGTTTTGTTCACAAGAAGCCTCTCGGAAAAGAGTTGATGGAATGTCTCGCGGATATCTGGTCTTCACACGTCTGACGGCACAGCCGAAGGCTGATGGGGAACAGGCGGGGGAATGACTGGCATACACAGCAGTGGCTGCTGCATCAGATTAAAGCCATCGAGTTTCAGAGTGTCAATACAGCACGCTGATTTGACGCAGCGTTGCGATGAATTCTAGTCGTATTTCACGCAGCGACAGGGCTTGCCGGGCCGTTTTGTCTCAAACACGCCGTATGGGCAGCATCCCGTATTGACACCCCAATTCTGGCGCCACTCAAACGGCCGATAACGCCTCGGCAATGGCCTTGCCAACGTCCCGCGTGCTGGATTTTCCGCCCAGATCAGGGGTACGCGGCCCGCCACTTTGGGGGTCCAGCACGGCCTCGATCGCGGCCAGCACCGCATCGTGCGCCGCCCGGTAACCCAGGAAGTCCAGCATCATCGCGCCACACCAGATCTGGCCGATGGGGTTGGCAATGCCCTGCCCGGCGATGTCGGGCGCCGAGCCATGCACGGGCTCGAACAGCGACGGCATGGTGCGCGTGGGATTGAGGTTGGCGCTGGGCGCGATGCCGATGGTGCCCGTGCAGGCCGGCCCCAGGTCCGAAAGGATGTCGCCAAACAGGTTGCTGGCCACCACTACATCGAAAAAGTCGGGACGCTGCACGAAATGGGCCGTAAGGATGTCGATGTGGAACTTGTCCACCTTCACATCCGGATACGACTTGGCCATCTCGGCCACACGCTCGTCCCAATATGGCATGGTGATGGCGATGCCGTTGGATTTTGTGGCGCTGGTCAGGTGCTTCTTGGGGCGCGACTGGGCCAGGTCGAAGGCAAACTTCAGCACGCGGTCCACGCCGTGGCGGGACATCACCGTCTCCTGCATCACGATCTCGCGCGGCGTGCCTTCGTACATGCGGCCACCGATGCTGGAGTACTCGCCCTCGGTGTTCTCCCGCACGATCAGCATGTCGATCTCGCCGGGCAGACGCGGGCTGCCGTCGCGGCGCACCACAGGCGCGATCACGCCGGGCATGAGGCGTGCGGGGCGCAGGTTGATGTACTGGTCAAACTCGCGGCGGAACAGCAGCAGCGAACCCCAGAGCGAAACATGGTCGGCAATCTTCTCGGGCCAGCCCACGGCGCCGAAGTAGATGGCCTCATGGCCGCCGATCTGGTCCTTCCAGTTGTCGGGCAGCATCTTGCCGTGCTTCTCGTAGTAGTCCCAGCTCGAAAAGTCGAAATGGTCAAAGTGCAAGTCGATGCCGAACTTGCGCGCAGCCACGTCCAGCACACGCAGGCCCTCGGGCATGACCTCTTTGCCAATGCCGTCACCCGCCACCACGGCAATGCGATGTTTAGCCACGGGAATGCTCCTGAAAATATAGCTACCTGCGCTTACTCAGAGCGCGCAAGCGGCCTAAAAAGCTTGAAAGTTACTTGACGCGAGCCCGGATTTCGGGGAGCGCCTTCTGCAGGTAATACACCATGGACCAGACCGTGAGCACGGCAGATGCCCAGATGAGCCAGGTGCCCCACACGCCCGTGTCGATCAGGCCAAACAGGCGCCCGTCGTACAGCAGGAAGGGGATGGCCAGCATCTGCACCGTGGTCTTCACTTTGCCGATCATGTGCACGGCCACGCTCTTGCTCGCACCGATCTGCGCCATCCACTCGCGCAGCGCCGAGATGGCAATTTCGCGGCCGATGATGATGAGGGCCACAAACACATCGGCACGTTGCAGATGCACCAGCACCAGCAGCGATGCACACACCAGGAACTTGTCGGCCACCGGGTCAAGGAACGCGCCGAAGGAGGAAGTCTGGTTGAGCTTGCGGGCCAGGTAGCCGTCCAGCCAGTCGGTGGCGGCGAACACCACGAACATCACGGTGGCGATGAGATTGCGTGTGGCTGGCTCCAGTGGCGCATAGAACACCCCCACGATCAAAGGTATCGCGACGATGCGCGTCCAGGTCATCAAGGTGGGGATAGTCCAGAACATGGCGGCGATTGTGTCACGGCGCGGCCGTGGAACTGCGCGGGGCTTATCTCAGGGCCTTGTAAATTTCTTCTGCCAACTCGCGCGAGATGCCATCGACGGTGGCCAGGTCCTCAACACTGGCCGCCGCCACGCCGCGCACCCCACCAAACCGCTGCAGCAGCCGCGCGCGCTTCTTGGGGCCGACGCCCGCAATTTCTTCAAGCTGCCCGCCGCCCACCCGCACCTTGGCGCGCGCCGCGCGCATTCCCGTGATGGCAAAGCGGTGCGCCTCGTCGCGGATCTGCGCCACCAGCATCAGCGCGGCCGAATCCTTGCCCAGATAGACCTTCTCGCGCCCATCGGCAAACACCAGCTCTTCCAGGCCCACTTTGCGGCCCTCGCCCTTCTCCACCCCCACGATGCGGGTCAGGTCCAGCCCCAGCGCGGAGAACACCTCGCGCGCCACGCCCACCTGGCCCTTGCCTCCGTCGATGAGCACCAGGTCGGGCAGGCGCGCCTGGCCCTTGGGGCGGGCTGCGGCTTGCGCTTCGGGAGACTTCGCATAGTCGATGCCCCCCTCCTCACGCTGCGCCTCCACCACCTTGCTGTAGCGGCGTGTGAGCACCTGGCGCATGGCGGCGTAGTCGTCGCCGCCGGTGATGCCCTCGATCTTGTAGCGGCGGTATTCGCTGCTCTGCATCTTGTGGTGGTGAAAGACCACACAGGACGCTTGGGTGGATTCGCCCGCCGTGTGCGAGATGTCGAAGCACTCGATGGTGAGCTGGTCCAGATCTTCGGGCGGCAAATCCAGGGCCTCGGCCAGCGCGCGGGTGCGTGCTTGCTGCGAGCCCTCCTCAGCCAGAAGGCGGGCGAGTTGCAGGTCGGCGTTCTTCTGGGCCATGTCCAGCCAGGCGCGGCGCTGTTCGCGGGGCTGGTGGATGGCGTTCACGCGCAGGCCGCTTTGCTCGGTCAGCGCGTCGAGCAGGGCCTTGTCCACCGGCACGCTGGTCACCAGCAGTGGGGGCACAGGCACGCCGATGTAGTGCTGGGCGATGAAGGCTTCAAGCACCAGCACTTCCACGGGCCGGGCAGGCAGAGCAGGCGCGGGGTTTTCCCCTTCAACGCCCTCCACAGCGTCCGTGCCCTCGCCCCCCTCTTCCGCATACACCGCCGCCGCATCCTCGACATGCACCGGAAAGTACGGCCTGTCTCCCAAGTGGCGGCCACCGCGCACCATGGCCAGGTTCACGCAGGCACGGCCGCCTTGCACACGCACAGCCAGGATGTCCACATCCTTGTCATCCACCGTCTCGATGGACTGCTGGTGCAGCACGCGCGACAGCGCCTGGATCTGGTTGCGCACTTCGGCCGCCTGCTCGAATTCGAGCTTGTCCGAATGCGCCATCATGCGCGCCTCCAGCGCCTGCAGCAGCTCCTGCGTTTCACCACGCAGCAGTGCCTCGGCATGCTGCACGTCGGCGGCATAGGCCTCGGGCGAGATCAAGTCCACACAGGGCCCGGTGCAGCGCTTGATCTGGTACAGCAGGCAGGGCCGCGTGCGGTTGGCAAACACCGTGTCTTCGCAGGTGCGCAGCCGGAACACCTTTTGCAGCAGCTGGATGGTTTCCTTCACCGCCCAGGCGCTGGGGTATGGGCCGAAGTAGCGGTGCTTTTTATCAACCGCGCCCCGGTAATAGGCCATGCGCGGAAATACCTGGCCCGGCGCATCGCCCCGCGTGTGAGCGCCCGGTGTGCCAGTGATCTTGAGATAGGGGTAACTCTTGTCGTCTCGGAACAGGATGTTGAACTTGGGGTTCAACGTCTTGATGAGGTTGTTTTCGAGCAGCAGCGCCTCGGCCTCGGAGCGCACCACGGTGGTCTCCATACGCACGATCTTGCTGACCATGTGGCCGATGCGCGTGCCGCCATGGTTCTTCTGGAAGTAGCTGGACACCCGGCGCTTGAGGTTGAGCGCCTTGCCCACATACAGCAGCGCATCCTGCGCGTCGAAATAGCGGTACACGCCCGGCAGCGCAGGCAGCGCAGCCACCTGCGCCAGGAGTTCTTCGGAATGCACATCAGACATGGCGCGTATTGTGGCCTTGTGCGCGCCAGGGATCATTCGCTATGAAATAAATAGCTACTTGCGCATATCTAGCGGGCGGTAGCAGGCTTTTTAATCCAATTTCCCGCCCCCTCCGGGTCACTCCGCCTCGATCTTCGACGTTTTCACCACCTGCGCCCAGTTGGCAAGATCTGCCTTCACCTTGTCGCCCAGCTGCGCCGGGGTCTGGTAGTCGGCCGTGGCGCCCTGCTCCTGCGCCTTCTGCTGGAAGGCCGGGTTCTGCACCACGGTGCGGATATCAGCCGTGAGCTTGTCCACCACGGCCTTGGGCACGGCGGCGGGGGCAAACACCGCAAACCACGAGGTGGCATCCACCTTGGGGTAGCCCGCCTCGGCGGTGGTGGGCACATCGGGCAGGCTGGGCAGGCGCTGCTTGCCCGTCACGGCCAGCACGCGCAGCTTGCCGCTGGCGATGTGGGGCATGAAGGGGGGCGCGGTGCCGAATGTCAGGTCCACCTGGCCGCCCAGCAGATCCTGCAGCGCGGGGCCCGTGCCTTTGTAGGGCACGTGGACCATCTTGATGCCACCCTGCTGCTCCAGCATGGCACCTGTGACGTGCTGCAGCGAGCCGTTGCCCGACGAGGCGTAGTTGAGCTTGCCGGGGTGGGCCTTGGCGTAGGCGATCAGCTCGGGCAGCGTCTTCACCGGCAGGTCGGCCCGCACCACGATGATCTGCGGGGCCGAGATGACATTGGCCACGGGCTGGAAGTCGGCCTGCTCCCACTGCTTTTGTTTGGTGATGTGGGGCGAGATGACGTGGTAGCCCGAGTACTGCATGAGCAGCGTGTAGCCATCGGCCTCGGCCCGCTTGACGGCGCTGGCGGCAATGTTGCCGTTGCCACCGCCCTTGTTGTCCACGATGACCGACTGGCCCAGCACCGGAGCCAGGGCCTGCGCCAACATGCGGGCCGACAGGTCGGTGGTGCCGCCTGCGGCGGTGGGCACCACCAGGGTGACGTTTTTGGACGGGTAGGCGCCCTGCGCCGATGCATGGCCAACAAAGCCGGTGGCCAGTGCGACCAGAGCCAGGGTGGTGAATTGTTTACGGGTGGTTTGCATGAAAGGAATGTCTCCGTTGTCGTTGTTGTCAAAAATCTGAATTGCGAGAGCGGGAGGGCGCGGAGGAAGCGCTGGTCAATCGACCGTGGCGCCCGTGTCCTTGACCACGCGGCTCCACTTGGGCAGGTCGGACTGCACCAGCGCTGCCAGCTGCGCCGCCGTGCCCTTGAAGGGCTCGCAGCCCACGGTGGCCAGCTTGTCCACCACATCCTTGTGTTCCAGCGCACGCGCCACTTCGGCCTGCAGCTGCGTCACGATGGGCGCGGGCGTGCCGGCCGGGGCAAACAGCGCGTACCAGGGCGCCTGGCCAAAGCCCTTGATGGTTTCGCCAATCGTGGGTACATCGGGCAGCGCGGCCACGCGCTTTTCATTGACCACGCCCAGCACCTTGAGCTTGCTCGCCTTGATGAACGCGATGGCCGACGGCAGGCTTTGCACCGACAGCGGCACCTGCCCGCCCACCACGTCGGTGGCGGCAGCCGCCGAGCCCTTGTACGGGATGTGCTGCAGCTGGATGCCTGCGGCCTTTTGCAGCATCTCGCCGATCAGATGATTCAGCGTGCCGTTGCCCGCCGAGGCAATCGAATACTTGCCAGGGCTGGCCTTGGCCAAATTCACCAGCTCGGCCACGTTGTTGGCGGGAAATGACGGGTGCGCCACCAGCACATAACCGGCCGTGGCGATAGGGGCCACGGGGGCAAAGTCCTTCACCGGGTCAAAGCCGGGGTTCTTGTACAGCGCGGGGCCAATCACATGGGCGCTGTCGGCCGTCAGCAGCAGGGTGTAGCCATCGTTGCGCGCGCGGGCCGTGGTGCCCGTGGCCAGCGTGCCGCCGGCACCAGGGCGGTTCTCCACGATCACGCTCTGGCCCAGTTGCTCGCCGAGCTTTTGCGCCACCACGCGCGCAATGGCGTCGTTGGCGCCGCCCGCAGCCTGGGGCACGACCACGGTGATGGGCTTGGAGGGGTACTTGTCCTGCGCGCCCGCCGCGAAGGCGGCAGAGCAGAACACGGCGGCCGTGAAGAGTCGGCGGGACAGTGGGGTGGCGAAGGTCATGGCTTTTGTCTCCTGTTGTGATGGTGGGGTGCTGGCGCGCCAGCTTTCAGCGGGACAGCGCTCTTTCGCGGATGGCATCGAAATCGGCAGGCACCGGGTGCAGCGTCAACCGCGGCCCCGCCTTGGCGATCTGGCTCGGAATGTCGTGGCCGATGAGCGCAGGCAGCTGCTGCGCGGCGGCCACCAGTTGCGCCAGATCCACCCCCGTGTCATAGCCCATCAACCCCAGCGCGTGCACGATCTCTTCGCTGCACACATTGCCGCTGGCGCCCGGCGCGTAGGGGCAACCGCCCAGGCCGCCCAGCGAGGCGTCAAACCGGTCTGCCCCCGCGCCGATGGCGGCGAGCACATTGGCCAGCCCCATGCCCCGCGTGTTGTGGAAATGCAGGGTGAACTCCACCCCCGGCCAGCGTGCGCGGGCGGCCGCCGCGAGCTGGTGCACCTGCGTGGGGTAAGCCATGCCCGTGGTGTCGCACAGCGTGATGCCACGCACGCCCATATCCACAAAACGCTGCACCCAGCCGAACACATCGGCCTGTGCCACATCACCTTCCATGGGGCAACCGAAAACACAGGACAGCGACACATTCACCGCCACATTGGCGCCCTGCGCCAGGGCCACCACCTGCGCCAGTGCGGTGAACGACTGTTCCTGCGTCATGCGCAGATTGGCGAGGTTGTGGGTGGCGCTGACGGACATCACCAGATTCAGCTCGTCCGTGCGCGACTCGATGGCGCGCTCTGCCCCGCGCAGATTGGGCACCAGCGCGGTGTAGACCGTGCCAGGGCGGCGCGTGATCTCGCGCATCACGATCTCGGCGTCTTTCAGCGCGGGGATGGCGGTGGGTGATGTGAATGAAGTCACTTCGATCTTGGACAGGCCCGCTGCCGACAGCGCATTGCACAGCGCGATTTTGTCGGCCGTGGGCACAAAGGCCTTCTCCATCTGCAGGCCATCGCGCAGGCCGACTTCCTGCATGTGGATGCGGCGGTTCGCCCCCTGCCACACGGTGCTGGATGCACTCATTGGATCACCCCCTTGCTGCGCAGCAGCGCAATCTGTTCGGCCGTCAAACCAGCCTCAGCCAGCACCGCATCGGTGTCATCGCCCAGGTGCGGCGCACTGCGGCGGATGCTGCCCGGCGTGGCCGAGAGCTTGGGCACGATGCCCGGCACCTCCACGCTGTAGCCATCGCGCGTCTCTTGCGTCAGCAGCATGTCGCGGGCCCGGTAGTGCGGGTCTTCGGCAATGTCTTTGGCGGTGTAGACCTTGCCTGCGGGCACACGGGCTGCGCCCAGGGTCTCCATCACCTGCTGTACCGAGCGGGCGGCCGTCCAGGCGCCAATCGCGGCGTCGATTTCGCCCACCCGCGCCACGCGGCCGGTGTTGCTGCCCAGGTCGGGGGCGTCGGCCAGGTCCTGGCGGCCGATGGCCGTCATCAGCCGCTTGAAGATGCTGTCGCCATTGCCCGCCACCAGCACCCAGCCGTCCTGGCAGGGGTAGGCGTTGCTGGGCGCAATGCCCGGCAGCGCGCTGCCCGCCGCCTCGCGCACCGCGCCAAAGGCGCTGTATTCAGGGATCAGGCTTTCCATCACGTTGAACACGGCTTCGTGCAGCGCCACGTCAATCACCTGGCCTTTGCCGCCGTGGACCTTGCGGTGGTACAGCGCCGTGAGCACGCCGATGGTGCCGTGCAGCGCCGCCAGCGTGTCGCCTATGGACACGCCCACACGCACCGGCACACGGCCCGGTTCGGCCGTCAAGTGGCGCAGCCCGCCCATGGCTTCGCCAATCACGCCAAAACCCGGCAGGTCGCGGTACGGCCCGGTCTGGCCGTAGCCCGAGATGCGCAAGATGACGAGGCCAGGGTTCAGCGCGTGCAGCTCGTCGGGCGACATGCCCCAGCCCTCCAGCGTGCCGGGGCGGAAGTTCTCGACCAGCACGTCGGCCTCAGCGATGAGTTGGCGGGCAATGTCCTGGCCTTCCTTTTGGCGCAGGTCCAGCGCCACCGAACGCTTGTTGCGCGACTGCACCTGCCACCAGACGGAGGTGCCCTCCTTGATCAAACGCCAGTTGCGCAGGGGGTCGCCCGTCTCGGGGGCTTCGATCTTGATCACATCGGCGCCAAACTCGCCCAGCGTCTTGCCGCAGAACGGCCCGGCAATGAGCTGGCCCATTTCGATGACGCGCACGCCTTGCAAGGCGGCGGGGGAAGCAATGGAATCCATGGGTGGGGTTGTCTCCTGCGGCCAGCCCCACGCTGGGGTGGCTCGGGGCGAATGATGCGCAGGGCGCGCGGGGCCGTAAATCGCTCAAGCAACAAGATGCCATCGCAAACCGGCATGGCAGTTGCGGCGCTTGTTACCATCAGCAACTCATGAAACTCGACCCCGTCTCCCTGCGCCTGTTTGTGGCCGTGATGGAAGAAAGCACCATCGCCGCCGCCGCTGCGCGCGAGCACATTGCCGCATCGGCCGTGAGCCGCCGTCTGGCCGACCTGGAAGACGCCCTGCGGGTGCCCCTGTTCACGCGCAGCAACAAGGGCACCGAGCCCACGGCTGCCGCCTATGCGCTGCTGAACTTGGCGCGCGGTGTGCTCAACGACCTGGACGGCATCGCCAGCCAGATGCGCGACTACGGCGCGGGCGTACGCGGCCACGTGCGGGTGGTGGCCAACATCTCGGCCATCACGCAGTTTTTGCCCGCACAGTTGCAGAGCTTCATGGCGCTGCACCCGCAGGTGGATGTGCGCCTGCAGGAGCAGATCAGCACGGCCATCGCCCAGTCCGTGGCCGAAAACGCGGCCGATGTGGGCATCCTCAACCAGGGCCAGTACGGCGAGCGCGTGGTGCAACTGCCCTACCGCACCGACGAGCTGGTGCTGGTGGTGCCCACAAGCCATCCCCTGGCGCGGCGCAAATCGGCCCGCCTGGCCGACGCCCTGCCCTATGACTTTGTGGGCGCGCACCCGGGCAGCGCCATCAACAACCAGCTGACCCGCGCGGCCTCTGAAGCCGGCTTGCCGCTGCGCCTGCGCATGCAGGTCACCAGCTACGACGCGCTGTGCCTGATGGTGGCCGCTGGCCTGGGCGTGGGCGTAATGCCGCGTGGCAGCGCCGCGCTGTACAAGGGCTCGCAGCCCATCCGTGTGGTCACACTGAACGAGACCTGGGCACACCGGCAGCTGGTGCTGTGCGTGCGCTCGGAAGAATCTCTCTCCAGCGTGGCGCGGTTGCTGGTAGACCACCTGCGTGCGCCACCAACTACACCCGCCCCATGACCACGCGCCCCCCCCTCCCTGCCCTGCAATGGGATGTGTTCTGCCGCGTGATCGACAACTTTGGCGACATCGGCGTGTGTTGGCGTCTGGTGACGCAACTCGCCAGTCTGGGCCACCGCGTGCGGCTGTGGGTGGACGACGCCTCGGCCCTCACGTGGATGGCGCCCGCAGGCTGCCCGGGCGTGGAGTTGCGTGCCTGGGGATCGCCCCCGCCCGACCCCACCGAGCCGAAGCCCGATGTAATGGTGGAGGCGTTCGGCTGCGAGATTGCTCCTGAATTCATAGCATATAGCGCATGCCAGTCGCGCGCAGGTGGCAAAAAGCCTGTGTGGATCAACCTGGAGTACCTGTCGGCGGAAAGTTATGTGGAGCGCACCCACCGGCTGCCGTCACCCCTCCTGTCGGGGCCCGCTGCGGGCTGGACACGCTGGTTCTTCTACCCCGGCTTCACGCCCGCCACGGGCGGGCTGCTGCGCGAGCCCGACCTGATGGCCTTGCGCCAGGCGTTTGACCGCACCGCCTGGCGCCAGGCGCACGCCGAAGCGTTTGGCCTGGACAACGACGGCCCAGAGCAGCGCTGGGTGTCGCTGTTCTGCTACGAACCCGCAGCCCTGCCCGAGCTGCTGCAGCGCAGCCAGGCCCAGCCCACGCAGTTGCTGGTCACGCCAGGCCGCCCCACGGCGGCGGTGCAGGCCGCGCTTGGTGCTGCCAAAAATCATGCTCAAAATGCCTGCCTAGGCGCGCCTGACAAGCTCGGGCAGCTATACATTTCATATTTGCCCGCGCGCCCCCAGGCGGCGTTTGACGACATGCTGTGGGCCTGTGACCTGAACTTTGTGCGCGGCGAGGACTCGCTGGTGCGGGCGCTGTGGGCCGGGCAGGCCCTGGTCTGGCAGATCTACCCCCAGCACGACAACGCCCACCACGACAAGCTCTGGGCGTTTCTGGATTGGCTGCAGGCCCCAGAATCGCTGCGGCAGTTCCATGCCACCTGGAACGGGCTCAACACCGCGCCCCTGCAGTGGCCCGGCGATGACACCCTGGCCGAATGGACCGCCTGCACGGTGGCGGCGCGCGCGCGCCTGCTGACGCAAGACAACCTTGTGGCGCAACTTTTGGGCTTTGTCGCCGAAAAACGGTAAAATCCGAGGCTTTGCGCAAATGAGGTGCGGCACACCGGTGCCCAGCCCTCGCGCATTCCCGCCGCGGAACATGCATCGGCACGGCGCGCCTTCTGCCTCCCCAGCGAGACAACAGAAAGCCACCGGCCCGCGCGTTGAGCGGCCCCAACCCAAGCAACTCGCTATGAAAATCGCTCAAGAAATCCGCGCCGGCAACGTGATCATGCACGGCAAGGACCCCATGGTTGTCCTGAAGACCGAATACGCCCGTGGCGGCCGCGGTGCAGCCACCGTGCGCATGAAGCTCAAGAGCCTGATCGGCAACTTCGGCACCGAAGTCGTGTTCAAGGCCGACGACAAGATCGACAACGTGATCCTGGACAAGAAGGAATGCACCTACTCCTACTTCGCCGATCCCATGTATGTGTGCATGGACACCGAGTACAACCAGTACGAAGTCGAAGCCGAAAACATGGGCGACTCGCTGAACTACCTGGAAGACGGCATGGCTGTTGAAGTGGTGTTCTACGACGGCAAGGCCATCTCGGTCGAACTGCCCACCAGCGTCGAGCGCGAAATCACCTGGACGGAACCCGCCGTCAAGGGCGACACCTCCGGCAAGGTCATGAAGCCCGCCAAGATCGCCACCGGCTTCGAAGTGCCCGTGCCGCTGTTCGTCAGCCAAGGCGACCGCATCGAAATCGACACGCGCACCGGCGAATACCGCAAGCGCGTCTGAGGCAGCTTCTGCCCCGGCCCACAAAAAAGGCTTCCCTCGGGAAGCCTTTTTTACTGGTTTTTTTGGGGCCTGGCGCCTGATAGACAAGCGCTTTAAGCTATAAAAATAATAGCAAACACCCCTTAGACCTCATCACACCGGTACGGCCACCAGATCGTGCCCCTGCGTGCCCACGATGCGCGCCTTGGTGAACTCGCCCACCTTGAGCTGCTTGCTGATCTTCTCGGGCGGCAGCAGGTGCACCACGCCGTCGATCTCGGGCGCATCGGCATAGCTGCGGCCCCGGCCGCCCTTCTTGCCGAGCGCGGGGGCATGGTCCACCAGCACCTGCATGGTCGCACCCACACGGCGCTGCAACCTGGCAATAGAGACCTCTTCGGCCACGGCCATGAAACGGGCACGACGCTCTTCGCGCACTTCCATGGGCAACATGCCGGGCAGCTCGTTGGCAGCGGCGCCATTCACGTCGCTGTAGGCAAAGCAGCCCGCGCGGTCGATCTGCGCCTCGCGCACAAAGTCGAGCAGGTGCTGGAACTCTTCTTCCGTCTCGCCCGGAAAGCCTGCAATGAAGGTGCTGCGGATGACCAGCTCGGGGCATGCCTCGCGCCAGCGCAGGATGCGCTCCAGATTGCGTTCGCCGCTGGCGGGGCGCTTCATGCGTTTGAGCACGTCGGGGTGGCTGTGCTGGAAGGGCACATCCAGGTACGGCAGCACCTTGCCTGTGGCCATGAGCGGGATGACCTCATCTACGCTGGGGTACGGGTACACATAGTGCAGGCGTACCCAGGCGCCATAGGGCTCGGCGATCTCGCCCAGCGTCTGCACCAGCTCCAGCATGCGGGTCTTGACAGGCTTGCCGTCCCAGAAACCCGTGCGGTACTTCACGTCCACACCATAGGCCGAGGTGTCCTGGCTGATGACCAGCAGCTCCTTCACACCGCCTTCGAACAAGGCCTTGGCCTCGCTCAGCACATCGCCAATGGGTCGCGACACCAGGTCGCCACGCATTGAGGGGATGATGCAGAAGGTGCAGCGGTGGTTGCAGCCCTCGCTGATCTTCAGGTAGGCGTAGTGCTTGGGCGTGAGCTTGATGCCTGCGATGCCGAAACCGCCGGGTACCAGATCGATGAAGGGATCGTGGGGCTTGGGCAGATTCAGGTGGACGGCGTCCATCACCTCCTGCGTGGCGTGTGGCCCGGTCACGGCCAGCACGCTGGGGTGCATCTCGCGCACCAGGTTGCCGCCGCCTTCGCCCGCACGCGCGCCCAGGCAGCCGGTGACGATCACCTTGCCGTTTTCGGCCAGCGCCTCGCCAATGGTGTCCAGGCTTTCCTTGACCGCATCGTCAATAAAGCCGCAGGTGTTGACAATGACCAGATCCGCGCCATGGAAGGTCTTAGAGGTTTCGTAGCCCTCGGCGCTCAGTTGCGTGAGGATGAGTTCGGAATCGGTCAGCGCCTTGGGACAGCCCAGGCTGACGAATCCGACTTTGGGTGTTTTCGTGGGGGAGAGTGCTTCGCTCATAGCCCCGTATTGTCCCAGTTCCGGCGCCTGGGCGGTGAGGGAGCCCCTCCAGTAAGGCGGGAGCGACATTTTGCAGCGGTGGAGACCGGCTTGGCACAAGGTCCGTGCCACACCGTGGACTCAACGTTGCCAGGCCACCGGGGCAGCCCCAGGGCGCCCCGAGCGATGACCCAGGACGGGCTTACCGCTTCAAACCAAAAGCACCCAGCATCTGCTCGGTCTGCTTCTGCATCTGCTCCTGCATCTGGGTGAGCATGGACTGCGACTGCTCCACGTAGTTGCCCATCATGCCCTTGAGCATGGGCGATTGCAGGTTCATGAACTGCGCCCACATCTCGGGCGTCACGCTCTGCGATTGTTCGGCTAGCTTGGTCTGCACATCAGTGAAGGCCTGCACGTTCTTTTCCAGATACGCCCCCATGAAGCCTTGCATGGCATGGCCGTAGAAACGAATGATGTTGGCCAGCACCGCCTCGGTGAACATGGGGGCACCGCCGGCCTCTTCTTCCAGAATGATCTGCAGCAGGATGCTGCGTGTCAGATCTTCCCCCGTCTTGGCATCGCGGACCACCACCTGCTGGTGGTCCATGACCAGTTGGCGCACTTCGGCCAAAGTGATGTAAGTGGAGGTGTCTGTGTCGTACAGACGGCGGTTGGGGTATTTCTTGATGACGCGCTGGGCCGACTTGGACGCGGCACTTTTCTGTTCGGACACGACGAACTCCTCGGGCTCGAAACCCATGTATTGCAGTGCAGCACATTCTAGGGAGAGTGCACCACCGCAGCGGCAAAGGAATACCCTGATGGGGCGCCGGCATCACATGTCGCAATCGCGACACCCCAAATTCACACGGCATGGCGGCACCATGGACCGTCAGCATGACCGCCCCTGCTTGAGCCCTTTGCGGCCGATGCCATCGGGGCAAAAAAAAGCCCGCACGGGGCGGGCTGAACTCTTACCTTGAAGCAAGAGGGAGGGAGGTCGTCAACGCAGCGAGCGTGACAGAGAGATCTTACGAGCCGCTTAAGACACACACTGGGCAAGAGACGCAACAGATCTGTCGGGACGTAACGCCGGCGATCGCCGCATAAACCGCCGTAAAAGAATGAACGGGAGAAAGGAGGGACTTGGGCGTTGTTGCCTGCGGCTTATCACCACCGTCAAGGCAAATCGATTGCAACGGTAGACACGGGCCGAAAAACAAAAAAGCCGCCAAAAATGGCGGCTTTGTTTTTTCCCAAGTTTTCGAAAACACTGAAAGCTGGTTTCTTTCAGAAAAACTTGGTAGGCGCGATTGGACTCGAACCAACGACCCCCACCATGTCAAGGTGGTGCTCTAACCAGCTGAGCTACGCGCCTGTCGTTGTTTAGACCACGATTATAGCCATAAAAATTGCTTGTCCTGAAAAGCCCGGCAAACAAATCATATCAATCGGCAACATGACCGCCACCTGAAGCCCTCATGCCCCAGGCGACCCATCTCATCGCCGGCGTGCAGATCGCACGCCCTGTACGCTGGCCACAATCCCCAGCACCTTGTTCAGGCGCCCCGAGTCAGCCACCTCCACCGTGAACGTCATCCAGGCGGTGCCTTTGACCGACTGGGTCTGCACGCCAATCACATTGGTTTTCTCTCGGGCAAAGACCTCCGAGATGTCGCGCAGCAGGCCCTGCCGGTCGGCAGCTTCCACGGCCACATCCACCGGGTACACAGCGGCAGTGGCCGCCTGCTTGGGCGCCCCCCACTCCACATCGATCACACGCTCGGCACTGCGGGCGGCCATTTCACGAAAATTGCTGCAATCGGCGCGGTGCACACTCACCCCTTTGCCGCGCGTGACAAAACCACGGATGGCATCGGGCGGCGCGGGTTTGCAGCATTTGGCCAGCTGCGTCATGAGCGAATCGATGCCCACCACCAGCACACCGCCCTTGGGGGCTGCTTCGTTGGTGCGTGTCTTCTTGAGCAGCAGAAAGTCGTCAGGCTGCAGCACGGGTTCGGGCGGACGCAGCACCGTTTCGATGTTGCGCAGCGAGAACTCGTCCTTGCCCACGACCTCGAACAAGGCGTCGGCCGACTTGAAGCCCAGCTGAACCGCGAGGTCATCGAGCTTGATGGCGGTCTTGCCTTCGCGCTGCAAAAGTTTCTCGACCGATTCGCGGCCACGGGCCACGGTTTCGTGGGTCGCCTGGGCATTGAACCAGGCGCGCACCTTGGCCTTGGCACGGTGGCTGGTAAGGTAGCCGAGTTCGGCATTGAGCCAGTCGCGCGACGGACGCCCCTCCTTGACCGTGGAAATTTCCACCGTCTGCCCGTTCTGCAGTGGCGTGTTCAACGGCACCATGGCGCCATCGACCTTGGCGCCCCGGCACCGGTGGCCCAGGCTGGTGTGCACGGCATAGGCAAAGTCCACAGGCGTAGCCCCCTGCGGTAGCTCGACCACGGCTGCATCGGGCGTCAGTACATAGATGCGGTCCTCAAACAGGCCCCGGTTGGGCAGAGCGCCCGCCAGATCCCGCTCCCAGGCCAGCAGTTGGCGCAACACCGCAATCTTGGCGTCATATTCGCCGGTGGCGGACACACCGGCATAGCCCTTGGATCCGGCCTCCTTGTAGGCCCAGTGCGCCGCCACGCCGTGTTCGGCGTGTTCGTGCATGGCCTGGGTGCGGATCTGGATCTCTATGGGCTTGCCGTTGTCGTCGCGCACGATGGTGTGCAGCGACTGGTAGCCGTTGGGCTTGGGCTTTGCGATGTAGTCGTCAAACTCTTCCACGATGGGCTTGAACTGCTCATGCACCCAGCTCAGGGCGGCATAGCAGTCCTTGACCGTGGGCACCACCACGCGCAGCGCACGGATGTCGAACACCTGGTCGAAGTTGAGCGATTTACCGCGCATCTTCTTGACGATGCTGTAAATGTGCTTGGGGCGCCCTTGCACGCTGGCGCTGATGCTGCGTGCACGCAGGTCGGACTCAAGCCGCGCGCGCAGTTGCTCCATGTACACCTCGCGCTCGCCCCGCTTTTCGTCGAGCAGGCGGGCCACCTCTTTGTAAGTGTCGGGCTCCAGGAAGCGAAAGGACAGGTCTTCCAACTCCCACTTCACCTGCCATATGCCCAGGCGGTTGGCCAGCGGCGCAAACACCTGCAGCGACTCGCGGGCCAGGCTGGGGGACACGGGGCGTTTACTGGCCGCATGAAAGCGCAGCGTCTGCAAGCGTGAAGCCAGCCGAAGCATCACCACGCGCAGGTCGCGCGAGAAGGCAAGCAGCATCTTGCGCACGTTCTCGGTCTGCACCGCCGGGTCATCCAGGTGCTCGGCGGCTCGGGCCTGCTGCTGCACGCGCATGAGCTTGGTGGTTTCTACCGCCAACGCCGCAAAGTTGTCGCCAAAGGCCTTGGCGATCACCTCTTCCGGCTTGTTGAGGTGTACGCACGCATAGACAAGATAGCTGGCGGCCTGCATCGCCTCCGAGCCGCCGATCCCCTTGAGGATGGCAGCCACGGCATCCGCGTGGGCCAGCGTGTTCTCGCCCGAGTCGAGCGTCTCGCCCGCCATCAAAGGCTCGGCAAAAGCGCGCGCACGCACCAGCGCGTTCACCTGCTCGGGCAGCGTGTGCGCGGTGGCGGCAATAAGCTGCGGAACGGTGTCGGACTGAAGGGGAAGGGACGCAAGTGCGGGAGGGTTGGTTTTCATCCGGCCACAACACCTTCTGCCGCCAGCAGGAACTCCGTGACGGCCGCGACCTGATCGGCCGCCACCAGGGTGGGTGCATGCCCCACCCCCTCAAACTCGACCACGTGCGCCCTCGGGCCGCGCTCCGCCATCGCCTGCGCCGTCGCGCGAGTGAGCAGATCCGACTGCGCACCGCGCAACAGCAGCGTGCGAGCCCGGATATGGTCGTACAACTGCCACAGCGCAGCCTCGCCCGCAACGGCGGACTCCGGAGTGAGGGTCTTGAACGGCACAGCAATGGCGGGGTCGTAATGCAGCGTGATGCCGCCCCCATCCGACGCAGGCAACGTGCGCACCATGGCCCGCGACAGCTCCAGCCACTGGGCTGGCGTGTGCGGGCCAAAGCTGGTGGAAATAGCCCACATGGCATCGGCGGCCTGCTGCAGCGAAGCAAACCGCGCCAGTTGACCCAGGTACTGGCCGATGCGCTGCAAGGCCTCCCACTGGATGACCGGCCCCACATCGTTGAGCACCAGCCTGCGCACCGGCACCGGCAATGGCAACCCTGGCTGGCCTGCAATGCCCATGCCAATCAGCCCGCCCATGCTGGTGCCCACCCAGTCCAGCGTGGTGATGGGCCCCTGCTGCTGCAACTGCGCCAGCAAAACCAGCATATCGGCAGCGTACTGCGGAATCTGGTAGCCCATGGGGTCGGCCAGCCAGTCGCTCTGGCCGCGCCCCGCCACGTCGGGGCAGACCACCCGTGCATGCGCACTCAACGCACGCGCCAAAGTGTCGAAGTCGCGCCCCTGGCGCGAGAGGCCATGCACGCAGACCACCACATGCGGATGTGCCGGATTGCCCGTGGCATTCCACTCCCAGTAGGCCATGCGGTGTTGCTGCGCCGGAGCAGGCGCACGGTCCGGGGCGACTGGCGGGGCCGCAGGGCCCGGGCACAGTACGTAGTTCAGCGTAGGTTCATTCATGGGTGCGAAATCCGGGGTCGGCGCTCGATAATGCATGCGGAATTCGGAACGTATGGCGCATGCCATGGTTGCCGACTTTCCCTTGCGTGGCATCGTAATTCATTCGGAGAGACTCTCATGCTGAAAGGCAAAACCGCCCTCGTCACCGGCTCCACCAGTGGCATTGGCCTCGGAATCGCCAAGGCCCTGGCCCGCCAGGGTGCGAACATCGTGCTCAATGGTTTTGGCGACGTGGACGGCCCCCGTGCCGAAGTCCTGGCCGCAGGCGCTGCGGCGGAAGTGCAAGTGGCCTACCACGGCGCCGACATGAGCCGGGCGGCTGACATCGAGGACATGATGAAGTCCAGCGCCGCACAGTTCGGGCGCGTGGACATCCTGGTGAACAACGCGGGCATCCAGCATGTGGCCAATGTGGAAGACTTTTCCGTTGAGCGCTGGGACTCCGTGATTGCCATCAACCTCTCCAGCGCCTTCCACACCTCGCGTCTGGCGCTGCCCGCCATGAAAAGCGCCAACTGGGGCCGCATCATCAATGTGGCATCGGTGCATGGCTTGGTGGGCTCCGCCCAGAAGGCGGCCTATGTGGCCGCGAAACATGGCGTCGTAGGCCTGACCAAGGTCACAGCGCTGGAGAACGCCACCACGGGCGTAACCTGCAACGCGATCTGCCCCGGCTGGGTGCTCACACCCCTGGTGCAAAAACAGGTCGATGCCAAGGCCGCCGAGCACGGCCTGTCGAACGAGGATGCCAAGAAACTGCTGCTGGGCGAGAAAGAGCCCTCGATGCAGTTCACCACGCCCGAAGAACTGGGTGAGCTGGCCGTGTTCTTTTGCTCCCCAGCGGCCAACAACGTGCGCGGCGTGGCCTGGAACATGGACGGCGGCTGGGCGGCGCAGTAAGCCATCCTCGCGGCGCTCGGCCCACGGCCCCGGGGCCCCTCCTGCCCTGCGGGCCCCACCTACCGCCACCTGCGGGTCTCGCATTCCACCAGACCATGGCCGAGGTGGCTTCCCTAGAATGGTGTTGTCCTGCAGGAAGCCGTTGGGGCGCATTGCCTCTTGCTCGCGAGCCCCTGGACGACATCCCACCATGGGAGGAAATCGCGATGTCTGCCGCAATGATTGCTGCCATGTTCTTCACCGTGGCGCTGCTCGTGACCACGGCGTACTTCATCATGGGCTCCATCCCGCTGCTGGTGCTCAAGCACGATACGCCGCTGGACGCACGCTTTGTGCGCGGGTTCTTCCATGTCTACTATCTCTGCGCCTTTGTGACGGCCTCCGCCACGGCGATCAGTTTTGCGCTGGCAGGCCACCCTGGCATTGCCTGCGGTGCGGCCGCGCTGGCCGGAATCGCCGTTGCGCTGCGCAGCAGGATCATCCCGAAGATGGATGCGCTCGGGGAGCAGATCCAGTCCAACTACATGGATGCCATCCCGGGGTTCCGCAGAACCCACACCATCGCTATCCTGATCAACCTGCTCCAGCTCACTGTGATCGTATGGGGGTTGATCGACTACAGCAAATAGGTGCATTGGCCCGGAAAACATCCATGAGGGTTGCTCACCCCACCGCCCGTGTCCTGTCTCTTGCTACTTGCGTGTCGCGGACCGGCGGCAAACCGAACAGCCGACCGTATTCGCGCGTGAACTGGGGCACGCTTTCATAGCCTACGGCGAAGGCCGCGCTGCTGGCACTGGCCCCCTCCGACAACATCAACCGCCGGGCCTCGATCAAACGCAGCTGCTTCTGAAACTGCAGCGGCGACAGCGAGGTGACTGCCCGGAAATGCTGATGAAAAGATGAGGGACTCATGCCTGCCAGCGCCGCCAGGCTCTCCACCGGCAGGGGCTGCGCAAAATCGGCACGCAGCACGGCAACGGCGCGCGCCACCCGCTGGGCGTGGCTTCCGGGCCAGCCCAGGCGGCGGATGGCAGCACCATGCCGCCCCGCCAGCAACCAGTAGTGCAACTCGCGTACCAGGGACGCATGCAGCAACGGGACGGCCTCGGGCCGCTCCAGAAGCCGCATGAGACGCAGAGCCACATCGGCCACTTCCGCATCGGTGGGATCCACGTGTACAGGGACATGGTCGCCCCGGGGCACAACCCCCATCTGGGCCGACAAGTCGGCAATTACTGGCAAGCTCAGCTCCAGCGCAATCGAGAGATACGGCGCTGCAGCACTGGCACGGGTGATCTGGCTCACTGTAGGCACATCGGCCGTAATCAGCAAAGACTCGCCCGCTGAGAACTCAAAGGTTTGTGCCCCCATCGCTACCTGTTTGCTGCCCTGTAGAACCAGGCACACAAGGGGCTGCGCAATCGCATGCAACAACCCGCTGGGCTCGGTAGCACGCACCGTGCTCAATCCGGGGATGGGGGTCTGCACCACGCTGCCCTGGCGGGCATGGGCTTCGGCATAGCGGCTCACCGCCTCGAACAAGGGAGTCGTCATGCCGCAAGCGTACCGGTTTGTAGATCTTCCGGCGCTGAATTTGGAGAATCAGGCAAAAACCGGAGCGATTTCGGCAACCAACACGGACCATGGAACCGGACACTGGATGACATCACACACAGGAGTTCACCATGACACCAAACACCACCTTGCACAATCCCACCATCTCGCTGGTCACTGGCGGCAGCCGGGGCCTGGGCCGCAACACCGCGCTGAGCATCGCCAGGGGCGGTGGTGATGTGGTCATCACCTACCGCAGCCAGGCCGAGGAAGCGCAGGCTGCCGTGGCCGAAATCCAGGCCCTGGGCCGCCGGGCCGTGGCGTTGCAGCTCGATACCGGCCATATTGCCACCTTCAGCACCTTTACCGAGCACCTGCGCACTGCGCTGCAGACAATCTGGCAACGCACTGATCTTGATCACCTTGTGAACAATGCTGGCCACGGGGACTATGCGGCGTTTGCCACTACAAGCGAGGCGCAGTTCGATCACCTCGTCAACGTGCACTTCAAAGGGGTGTTCTTTCTCACACAGGCGCTGCTCCCGCTGATTGCGAATGGGGGACGCATCGTGAATTTTTCGACTGGTCTCACCCGCCTGTCGCTCCCGGGCTATGCGGCCTACGCGGCAGCCAAGGGGGCCGTGGAGGTGCTGACGCGCTACCTGGCCAAAGAGCTCGGCGCGCGCAGCATCACCGTCAACACAGTGGCGCCAGGAGCCATCGAAACCGATTTCGGCGGCGGCGTGGTGCGCGACAACCCCGAACTCAACCAGCATCTGGCCCAGATGACAGCCCTGGGCCGCGTGGGCCTGCCCGATGACATTGGCCCCATGGTGGCGGGCCTGCTGGCACCCGCCAACCGCTGGGTGACGGCACAACGGATTGAGGTGTCGGGCGGGCAGGCCCTTTGAGCACGGCCTGCTGGCGGCATGCAACCACACGACGAAGCTGAGAATTCCAGGCCACGCGGCGCATGGCCTGTTCCACCGACGTCGCAGGCGATCGAAGGCCGCCAGCCTCAGCGCATTTGTACGGAGCCGGAAACAGTCACCACCACCTGCGCCTTGCCCGCCTCCACGGGCACCGCCGCATCAGAGAATGACGAGGTCTTGGCCTCCATCGCCATTATGCGCGGACGGGGACCGGGCGACATCTCGTTGCTGTTCACCGCCACTTCGCGCAGGCTGTAGTTGGCAAAACCAAAGCCCTTGGCCAACTCGGCCGCACGCGCCTTGAACTGATCGATGGCCAGGGTCTGCGCCTCGGTTTCAACCTTGGCACGGGCCTCGCGCGAGAGTGCAAAAGCGACCTGGCTGATGGGCATGGATGGAATCTTGCCCGCCGCCGCAGTGATGCGTGCAAAGTCACGCCCCTCCAGCACCATCTCTGCCCGGCCCTGCCAGCCATTGATCTTGCCGTCCTTGGCATAGCGGGGGTACAGACCAAAGGGACCGGTGCGCACATCAAGTTGCCCCGGCTGCGCAGTGCGCTTGGCTTCGGTCAGGGCTGCATCGAGCGCCTGCTTGAGCTGGGCCTGCACGGTTGCGGCGTCCGGGCCGTCTTTGGCGGCTGAGAGAGTGAGCACCAGCAGGTCTTGCTGCGCTTCGACCGTGCCAGAGGCCGACAGCTGCACCACGTTGCGTGGCTCCTGGGGGGTGGCTGTCTGCGCCATGGCCGCGCCAAAACAGGCCAGCAAAGCTGCAGCGGTGACCAGACGGGTCGTGATTTTCATGGTGATGGCCTTTTCGAAAGAGCGCGCAACAGATGATCCGATTGCGCAGGCCGCCACCTTACCCGCTGTAAAGCACTGCCCCGTGAAATCACAGTGGCGAGTGTGAGAAGTCGGGCAAAACTTGTAACAGTTGGTCAAACCAGCCCCCAAAAACCGAACTTCGGCGTTCCAAGTGGTCAGAATCGGCTCTGTTACAAATTGGACTTGGGATCAACATGGCCACAACAACCAATCGCACCGACAAAGTACTGGTGGTGGACGATGACGCGCGAATCCGCGATCTGCTGCGCCGCTACCTCACGCAAGAGGGCTTTGAAGTCATGGTCGCCGAAGACGGGAAGGCACTGAACCGCCTGCTGCTGCGCGAAACGGTGGACATCATCGTGCTGGACCTGATGATGCCCGGGGAAGATGGCCTCTCGATTTGCCGCCGCCTGCGGGCCGCCAACGACCGCACGCCCATCATCATGCTCACCGCCAAGGGCGAGGACGTAGACCGCATCGTGGGCCTGGAAGTGGGCGCCGACGACTACCTGGGCAAGCCTTTCAACCCCCGCGAGCTGCTGGCGCGCATCCACGCAGTGCTGCGCCGCCGCCCTGCCCAGGAAGCACCCGGTGCCCCATCGGGCGACAACGAGGTCGTGACCTTTGGCCCCTTCACCTTCGACCTGGGCACGCGCGCCCTGCAGCGCAATGGTGAGGAACTGCCCCTGACCACCGGCGAGTTCGCCATGCTCAAGGCCCTGGTGCGCCACCCGCGCCAGCCCCTGTCGCGCGAAAAACTGGCCTTGCTGGCCCGTGGCCGCGAGTTCGAGCCCTTTGACCGGAGCCTGGACGTGCAGGTCTCGCGCCTGCGCAAACTGGTGGAAGTGGATGCCGCAGCGCCGCGCTATATCCAGACTGTGTGGGGCGTGGGCTACGTGTTCGTGCCGGACGGCACGAGCTGATTGATCTGCCCATGTACAAGACCGAGGGCAAGCCCAGGCAGTCGTCTCACAAATCGGTGACGGCCTCGGAGGCCACCAGCCCCGCGCCCCTGGAGGCTATCCGCCGGGCGCGGGAGCAGCGCGCACGTGTGGGCCTCAACCTGTTCTGGCGCACTTTTTTCCTGCTGGCGCTGCTGCTGGTGGGCAGCATCCTGGCATGGCTGCAGACCTTGCGCGCGCTTGAATTCGAGCCGCGCACACTGCAGACTGCCCAGCAGATTGCGTCGCTTGTCAACCTGAGCCGTGCTGCACTGGTGCACTCCGACGCCATCGCACGCGTGTCCCTCATCAAGACCATGGCCGACCAGGAGGGCGTGCGCATCCTGCCTCGCGAGCCCAAGGACAAGTATGCGCTGCTGGACCCGACCGCCCTGGGCAACCGGCTGACCGACGAGCTGACCATGCGCCTGGGGCCCGACACCATCGTGGCCCAGAGCGTGAATGGGGAAAACGGCCTGTGGGTGGGTTTCAACATCAACGGCGACCCCAACTGGTTGCTGATGGACCGCTCGCGCTTCAGCCCGGCCGGTGGTCGCACCTGGCTGATATGGCTGATCACGGCCGCCGCACTCTCGCTGGCGGGCGCAGCTGCCATTGCGCGCCTGATCAATCGCCCGCTCAAGCAACTGTCCTATGCGGCCAATCGGGTCAAGGACGGAGACTTTGCTGCCAGCCATCTGGACGAAGAGGTGGTGACCAGCGAAATCCGCGAGGTGAACATCGGCTTCAACCGCATGGCCCAGAAACTCGCCAAGCTGGAGCAAGACCGTGCGGTGATGCTGGCCGGTATCTCGCACGACCTGCGTACGCCACTGGCGCGCCTGCGGCTGGAAACCGAGATGAGCGTGACCGACGAGGTGGCCCGCGAGCACATGGTGGCCGACATCGTGCAGCTCGACGCCACCATCGACAAGTTCCTCGACTACGCGCGGCCCGACCACGTCACACTCACCCCCATCAATCTGCATGCGGTGGTTTCGTCCTGTGTGTATGCCGTGCAGGACCACCGGGAACTGCAGATCACCATGAACGTGCCCGAGGACCTGAACGTGCTGGCCGATGAAGTGGAGCTGGCCCGCGTGATATCCAACCTGCTGGAAAACGCCCGACGCTATGGAAAAACCGAGGAAACAGGCATCACCAGCGTGGACATCGTCGCCAAAAGCCGCGAGCGCTGGGTACTGGTCAAGCTGCGCGACCATGGCGCGGGGGTTCCCCCCGAGCAGCTGTCCAACCTGACCAAGCCGTTCTTCCGGGGCGACTCGGCGCGTACGGCGGCTGCGGGTGCGGGCCTCGGCTTGTCCATCGTGGACAAGACGGTGCAGCGCATGGGAGGGATTTTTGCCCTGGCCAACTCCAGCACCGGAGGGCTAGTGGCCCACCTGCAATTGCAGCGCGCCACGGATCTGCCCGATGGCGTGGACCCCAAACAGCGCTTGCAACGCCCCTCCGTCAAGCGGCAACTTCCGCGCCGCCGCGCCGAGGACAAACTCTAGCTTGCTACCACACCGCGTTCACGGAATACGGCATTCACCAGAAAGCCATGCAGGAGGACCGCACCAGCCAGGTGCGGTCCTCCTTTGCCTTTCAGGCCTTGGCCTTGAAGGCGGGCAACTTATCCCCTAGGCGCGCGCCCATTTCCGTACCCAGGGCCTGCAGGCCGCTCAGGGGACGCACCATGACTTCGAACTCTGTGATCTGACCCTGCTCGTTGAAGCGCACGAGGTCGATGCCCTTGAGCTGCTTGTCGCCCACACGGGCGCTGAACTCCAGCACGATGTTCAGGCCGTCATCGGTGGTCAGTTGGCGGTGGTAGGTGAAGTCTTCGAACACCTGGATCACGGTGGACAGAGCCAGCATCAACGCCGGGGCCGAGGTGTAGGCCGTGTTCGCCATGGGCGAGCGGAACACCGCGTCGGGGTGCACGATGGACAGCAGGTTTGAGAGGTCGCGGCTGGCCACCATGTGGTGCCAGGTGTCGAGCGATCGGGCGACGGCGGGGTGAATGTTCTTCGGGGCTTCGGTCACGGAATGTCTCCTCTGAGTGGATTGAAGGAAATCAGATGTGGGCAGCGAGCGTTGTGCCCTGCAGGATGGCGCGCTTGGCGTCGAGCTCGGCGGCCACGTCGGCACCGCCGATGAGGTGAGCGCTCTGGCCTACAGCCACCAGCGCGTCGTACAGCTGGCGCAGCGGCTCCTGGCCCGCGCAGACCACGATGTGGTCGACATCGAGCACCTGGGGCGCACCACCGTCGATCGTGACGTGCAGGCCCGCGTCGTCCACACGGTCGTAGGCCACGCCCGAACTCATGCCGACGTTGCGCGCCTTCAATGAGGTGCGGTGGATCCAGCCTGTGGTCTTGCCCAGTTGGTCGCCCACCTTGCTGGTCTTGCGCTGCAGCAGGTGCACCTGGCGCTTGGGCGCCTGCACCTGCGCGGCACGCAAGCCACCGACCTGCGCGTAGGCGGTGTCGATGCCCCACTCGTCATTGAATTTGGCGGGCGCCAGGGCGCCGCTCTCGCCTTCGTGCGTGAGGTACTCGCCCACATCGAAACCGATGCCGCCCGCGCCGATGATGGCCACGCGCCGGCCCACGGGCTGCTTGTCGCGCAGCACATCGAGGTAGCTCAGCACCTTGGGGTGGGTTATGCCTTCGATATCGGGTATGCGCGGTTGTATGCCTGTGGCCACCACCACCTCGTCGTAGCCCTGGCCCGCCAGGTCGCTCGCCTGCACGCGGGAGTTCAGGCGCACCTCCACGCCATGCAGCTCCAGCTGGCGGCGGTAGTAGCGCAGGGTTTCGTAGAACTCTTCCTTGCCAGGCACCTGCTTGGCGATGTTGAGCTGACCGCCGATCTCGGCCGCCGCATCGAACAGCACCACGACATGGCCGCGCTGCGCGGCGGTGACGGCAAAGCTCAGGCCCGCGGGGCCGGCACCAACCACGGCAATGCGCTTCCTGGCGGCGGTGGGGGCAATGACCAGTTCCGTCTCATGGCAGGCACGCGGGTTCACCAGGCAGCTGGTGATCTTGCCGCCGAAGGTGTGGTCCAGGCAGGCCTGGTTGCAGGCAATGCATGTGTTGATCTCGTCGGCCCGGCCCTGGCGCGCCTTGCGTACGAAGTCGGGGTCGGCCAGCAGCGGCCGCGCCATCGAGACCATGTCGGCGCAACCCTCGGCCAGCAGGCGCTCGGCCACCTCGGGCGTGTTGATGCGGTTGGAGGTGATGAGCGGTATGTCCACCTGCCCCATCACCTGCTTCGTCACCCAGGCATAGGCCGCCCTCGGCACCTTGGTGGCGATGGTAGGGATGCGCGCCTCGTGCCAGCCGATGCCGGTGTTGAGGATGGTGGCGCCCGCCGCTTCGATGGCCTGGGCCAGCTCGATCACCTCGGCCAAGGTGGAGCCGCCCTCCACCAGGTCGAGCATGGACAGGCGGTAGATGATGATGAAGTTCGGCCCCACGCGCTCGCGCGTACGCCGCACGATCTCCACAGGGAATCGCATCCGGTTGGCATAAATGCCGCCCCACGCGTCGTCGCGATGGTTGCTGCGCTCGGCGATGAACTCGTTGATCAGGTAGCCCTCGGAGCCCATCACCTCCACGCCGTCATAGCCCGCGTGCTGGGCCAGCGCAGCGCAGCGCACGAAGTCCTCGATGGTCTGCTCGACCTCGTCGGCCGTGAGTGCATGCGGCACATGGGGGTTGATGGGCGCGCGCAGGGCGCTGGGCGCCACCAGGTCGCGGTGGTAGGCATAGCGGCCGAAGTGCAGGATCTGCATCGCAATCTTGCCGCCCTCGGCGTGCACAGCCTGGGTCACCTTGCGGTGCTGCTCGGCCTCGCGCTCGTTGACCAGCATGGCCCCGCCCTGCATGGGTCGGCCGCGCTCATTGGGCGCAATGCCGCCGGTCACGATGAGTCCCACCTCACCGCGCGCCCGCTCGGCATAAAAGGCCGCCATGCGCTCGAAGCCGTTAGCCACCTCTTCCAGCCCCACATGCATGGATCCCATGAGCACGCGGTTCTTCAGCGTGGTGAAGCCCAGGTCCAGCGGTGCATGAAGGTGTGGGTAGGGGCTGTGACCTGCCGACAGAGCGGCAGAGGCAGGTTTCATGACGGCGTTCATCGGGGGTCTCCTTTATGTTTATGCAACCAGTTGCACAAATGTAGCCAGCATCCCACGTTTATGCAACCGGTTGCATAAAAAAATGGAAAGCACTCCCGATTCAGGCAAGATGGCAAGTTCCGAATCGTCCTTCGCGCCTTTCTGCTTCCGATGTCCCTTCCCCACGCCCTCCTCACCGCCTTGGTCGAGCACCCCTGCTCGGGCTCCGAGCTTGCCGAGCGCTTCGACAAGTCCATCGGCTACTTCTGGCACGCCACGCACCAGCAGATCTACCGCGAGCTGGCGCGGCTGGAGGAAGCGCTCTGGATCGAGGCCCTGCCGGCCGAGACGGGCCGCGGCCGCAAGCGCCAGTTCCGCCTGCTGCCCGCAGGCCGTAAAGAGCTGCGCCGCTGGATCGCGGAGCAACAAGACCCCACGCCCCTGCGCGACGAGCTCATGGTGCGCTTGCGCGCTGAAGCAGCCATCGGCCCCGCCGGGCTGGCGCAGGAAATTGCCAGACGCCAAGCCATGCACCAGGCAAAGCTGGATGTTTACCAGCGCATCGAGCAGCGCGACTTCCTCGGCAAGGAGCCGAGCCGCGAACGCCGTCTGCAGCACCTGGTGCTCAAGGCCGGCATCCTGCAGGAGCAGTTGTCGCTGGCGATCGCGAAAGAGGCGCTGGAGATACTGGGCGACCCTGCAGCCTGAGCGGGAGTGCAGCGCCGGGGATGCCCCTCAAAAAGAATCAGGGGGCACCCGCCCATGTGCGGATGCCCTGCTGCGGAACCTCTGAGAAACGAGGGGGACAACCAACGGCGCGTGCTCAGCGTACCATGCAAGGCGACTTGTTGTTGAACTTCCAGCCTGGGATCAGGTACTGCATGGCAATCGCGTCGTCGCGCGCGCCCAGGCCATGCTGCAGGTACAGGCGGTGAGCCCGCTCCACTTGGTCCATGTCCAACTCCACACCCAGGCCAGGCTCCTTGGGCAGCTCGATGAAGCCGTTTCGGATCTGGAACGGCTGCTTTGTCAAACGCTCGCCGTCCTGCCAGATCCAGTGTGTGTCGATGGCCGTGACGCGGCCCGGAGCGGCGGCGCCCACGTGCGTGAACATCGCCAGCGACACATCGAAATGGTTGTTGGAGTGCGAGCCCCAGGTCAGGCCGAAGGCCTGGCACATCTGCGCCACGCGCACCGATCCCGCCATCGTCCAGAAGTGCGGGTCGGCCAGCGGAATATCGACGGACTGCAGCGCCAGGCTGTGCGCCATTTCGCGCCAGTCGGTGGCCACCATGTTGGTGGCCGTGGGGAGCCCCGTAGCGCGGCGGAACTCGGCCATCACCTCGCGGCCCGAGAACACGCCTTCGGCGCCGCAGGGGTCTTCGGCATAAGCCATCACACCGTGTAGGTCGCGGGTGAGACGGACCGCGTCTTTCAGCAGCCAGCCGCCGTTCGGGTCCAGCGTCACGCGCGCTTCGGGAAAACGCTCGTGCAGCGCGCGGATGGCCTCGACCTCTTCCTCGCCCCGCAGCACACCGCCCTTGAGCTTGAAGTCGGCAAAGCCATAGCGCTCATACGCGACCTCGGCCAGGCGCACGATGCCCTCGGCCGTCATGGCCTTCTCGTTGCGCAAGCGAAACCAGTCGTTGTCTGCACCGGGCTCGGTGCGATAGGCCAAGTCGGTCTTTCCGCGGTCGCCCACGTAGAACAGGTAGCCCAGCATTTGCACCGATGTTCGCTGCACGCCGTCGCCCAGCAGCGCGGCCACGGGCACCCCGAGATGCTGGCCCAGCAGGTCGAGGAAAGCAGACTCCACCGCCGTCACGGCATGGATGGTGACGCGCAGGTCAAAGGTCTGCAGGCCGCGCCCGCCCGCATCGCGGTCGGCGAACTGGGCGCGCATGGCGTTGAGCACGGCGTTGTGCTGGCCGATGGGGCTGCCCACAATCAGCGGGCGCGCATCCTCGATGGTCTGGCGGATCTTCTCGCCGCCGGGCACCTCACCCACCCCGGTGTTGCCTGCACTGTCGCGCAGGATGAGCAGGTTGCGCGTAAAGAAGGGGCCGTGCGCGCCGCTCAGGTTCATGAGCATGCTGTCATGGCCCGCCACGGGCACGACGCGCAGTTCGGTGATGACAGGGGTGCTGGTGGCGGAGGGGATGGAAGAGTTGGTCATGGTGTTCGGGAAACGGGATGGGGCACGCCAATGCCCCGTGGAGAAACTCAATCAGCAGTGATTTTTCGCGTCTCAATCACTGTCTTCCAGCGTGCGAACTCGCGCGCCTGGTAGGCGGTGAAGGCCTCGGGCGTGCTGGCCACAATCTCCAGGCCCAGATCCAGCATGCGCTTCTTGACTGCGGTGTCATTGATCGCCGCGATGGCGGCGTCTGCCAGCTTTTGTTTGACGGAGGCGGGCAACCCCTTGGGCGCCGCCATGCCTTGCCAGGAGTACACCTCGGCACCAGCTACACCCGCTTCGGCCAGCGTGGGTACATCGGGCAGCACAGGGCTGCGTTTGTCGCCGGTCACTGCGATCGCATGCAGCTTGCCTGCGCGAATGTGCTGCAGCACGGCATTCACGTTCTGGAACGAAAAGTCCACCTGCCCGCCCAACAGGTCATTGATGGCCGGGGCGCCCCCCTTGTAAGGGATGTGCAGGCCTTCGGTGCCGGTTTGCTGCCAGAACACTTCGGCTGAAAGGTGGTCTGAAGAGCCGTTGCCAGACGTCGCGAAACTCACCTTGCCGGGATTGGCCTTCAGCTGGGCGATCACCTCCTTCACCGTACGGGCCTTCTGGCCCGGCGAGGCCACCAGCACATTGGGCGCCTGCACGGGCACGGTGATGTAGTCGAAGTCCTTGAGCGCGTCATAAGGCACGCTCTTGAGCAGGTGCGGCGCCACGACAAAGGCACCGAGCGACGACACCAGCAGCGTGTACCCATCTGGCGCGGCGCGCTTGACTGCGCCTGCACCCAGCGTGCCTGTGGCGCCAGGACGGTTGTCCACCACAAAGTTCTGCCCCAGCTTGTCGCCCATCTGCTGTGCCATGGCGCGGGCCACCATGTCGGTGGAGCCACCGGCAGGGAATGGAACAACGATGGTCACAGGCTTGTCGGGCCAGTTACTGGGGGCGGCTGACTGCGCTGATGCGGCAAAGGCCACGCTGCAAGCGCTGGCGATGAACAGGAGTTTCTTGGCAAGGAACATGGATGTGTCTCCAAAAGGGATGGTCGATGGCCCTCTGCGGGGCCTTGGGCGGGGGTTGATTAGGGGAAAAAGGCGAGGCTTACTGCGGCCCGAGCTTCTTGATCAGCGCAGCCAGCTCTTCCACCTCATGGGGCTTGAGGTCCGTCAGCGGCGCCCGCACCGGCCCGCCGTCATGGCCCACGATGCGCGCCCCCGCCTTGATGATGGACACGCCATAGCCCTCCACCCGGTTGCGGATAGCCAGGTACGGCATGAAGAACTCCTTGAGCAGCCGGTGCTGCGTGGCCATGTCGTCGGCCGCCACGGCCTTGTAGAACTCCATCGCCGTCTTCGGGATGAAGTTGAACACCGCCGACGAATACACCGGCGTGCCCAGCGCCTTGTAGGCCGCTGCATACACCTCGGCCGTGGGCAGGCCACCCAGGTACGAGAAGCGGTCGCCCAGCTTCATGTAGATGGAAGACATGGTCTCGATGTTGCCCACCCCGTCCTTGAAGCCGATCAGGTTGGGGCAGCGCTCGGCCAGGATGGCCAGGGACTCGGCTGTGAGCTTGGTGCGGTCGCGGTTGTAGACGATCACACCGAACTT
>NZ_NOIG01000004.1:0-817794 GCF_002245625.1 Acidovorax kalamii | reverse complement strand
TCTACGGCGGTCTTGATGACTTCGCTGTACTCGGGGCCCGAGAGGGAAAAGTATTCCCCCGTGCCACCGGCAGCAAACAGGGCGCTGGCGCCGTAGGGGGCGAGCCACTCCAGGCGCTCGATGTAGGTCTTGGGGCGGAAGTTGCCCTGGGCGTCGAAGTCCGTGATGGGGAAGGACAGCAGGCCGGAGCCCATGATGGTTTTGAGGTCTTGGGGGGTCATGGTGAATGGCGCGCGGTGAATGGTGGAAAACAAACCAACAGGTCGTACAAGCTAGTTCTTCTCGCGGTAAATCTGAAAAATCTCGCCTGAATACGCAAATGTTAACGTTAACATCATCAGACAACATAGGATAAACCCTTGGTTTTGACTTCGATGAACGCGGATGTACCGCGAGGCCGCCTGCGGCATCGGTCAAGCGACTTCCCGCTTTAGACTCCGCCACCATGCACGCACCCGACCCGGCCCACCCTGCCTCTCTCCTTGGCCGCGACCGCCCCGCCGTCACGCTGCGCGAGGTGGCCGAGCGCGCAGGCGTGTCGATGATCACCGTCTCGCGCGCCATCAATACGCCGCAGCAGGTGTCCGAGCGCACGCGGGAACGCGTGCAGGAGGCCGTGTCTGCACTGGGTTATGTACCCAACCTGGTGGCGGGCGGGTTACGGTCGGCACGCAGCCATGTGGTCACGGCTTTAGTGCCCACACTCACAGGTCCCTTGTTTGGCGAGATGGTGCAGGCGCTGACCGAGGCTCTGGAACTGCGCGGCTTTCAGGTGATGCTGGGCCAAGTGGGCTACGCGCGTTCACGCGAGGACGAATTGCTGCGCGCCATCGTCGGCCGACGACCCGACGGCATCGTGCTCACGGGTGTGATGCACTCGCCCGAAGGGCGGCGTCTGCTCACCGCCTCGGGCATCCCTATTGTCGAAACCTGGGACTTCACCGACACCCCCATCGACATGCTGGTGGGCCTGCGGCATGAAGCGCTGGGCGCGGCCGTGTGCGAGCACCTGTTTACCAAAGAGCGGCGGCGCCTGGCGCTGCTCAGTGGTGGCGACGAGCGCGCCGCCCGCCGCGCACGCGGCTTTGAAGCCGCTGCCCTGCGCCTGGGGCTGCGCCCGCCCGCCGTACGGCTGGGCAAATCCCCCACCACCCACGCCGATGGTCGCAAGGGGTTGGTGGCCCTGCTGACCGA
Organism: Acidovorax kalamii; assembly: GCF_002245625.1. Lineage (GTDB taxonomy): Bacteria > Pseudomonadota > Gammaproteobacteria > Burkholderiales > Burkholderiaceae_C > Acidovorax > Acidovorax kalamii. Next base: position 816,600 of record NZ_NOIG01000004.1, on the reverse strand, counting down.
TACTCCCGACATCGATGCAGTGTTCTGCAGCTCCGACATGCTCGCCCTGGGCGTGCTGACCGAAGCGCGCGTGCGCGGCATCGCCGTGCCCGATCAGCTCGCAGTGATGGGATTTGGCGACATCGACTTCGCACAGACCGTGAGCCCCAGCCTCTCCACTGTGCGCATCGACGGCACCCGCATGGGCCAGACGGCGGCGCAGCTGATTGCCGACCGCGCCGAGGGCCAGCCCGTGTCAGAACCCGTAGTGGACATCGGCTTTTCCATCATCGAGCGGGACAGCACCTAGGCACCGCCACGCACCACGGCAGCGAGCTTCTTCACCAGCGGCTCCATCGCCTCCACCGGCACCTGCGCATAGCCCAGCAGAAAGCCGCGCCAGGGCTGCGCACGCAGGCCCACGGCGTGCAGGCTCAGGGCCGGGGCCATGATGCCGTGCTGCGCCATGAGGCACCTGCTCAGCGCCACATCATCGGCCGCAGCGTCATGCAGGCGCAGAGCCAGGTGCATACCCGCCGTGCCGCCGTGCACGGTGGCTACATCGCCCAGGTGCCGGGCCAGCGCGGCCGCCAGTGCATCGCGCCGCTGACGGTACAGGCGGCGCATGCGCCGCAGGTGCAAGGCGAACTGGCCACTCACGATGAACTCGGCCAGCGCGCGCTGGTCGGCCGTGCGCCCGCGCGGGGCGGCGCGGTCCAGCAGCAGGGTCAGCGCGGGCGCCAGGGCCGTGGGCACCACCATGAAGCCGATGCGCAGGCCGGGGAACATGGTCTTGCTGAAGGTGCCCAGATAGACCACCGGCGCGTCGGGCGCCAGCCCCTGCATGCAGGCCAGGGGAGGCCCGTCGTGGCGAAATTCGCTGTCGTAGTCGTCCTCGATGACCAGCGCGCCTGCCTGGCGCGCCCCGTCGATCAGCGCCAGGCGCCGCGCCAGGCTCATCACACAGCCCACCGGGTACTGGTGTGACGGTGTGGTGTAGATCAGCCGGGGCCGCTGGCGCAGCCAGTCGCTCGCCGTGGGGGCCATGCCGTCGGCGTCCACCACAATGCCCACGGCCTTGAGTTGCGCGGCGCGGAAGGCCGCCACGGCGCCCTGGTAGCCGGGGTTCTCCATCCACAGCTTGTCGCCTGCATCGGCAAAGGCGCGGGCACACAGGTCCAGGCTGCTTTGTGTGCCGTCGGTAATGAAGACCTGCGCGGCGTCTACCAGCGCGCCGCGTGCCACGCGCAGGTGGCCCGCGATGGCCTCGCGCAGCGCGGGCTCGCCCGCCGGGTCGGCATAGTTGAGCTGTGCAGGTGCTAGGGACGCCCAGGCCTTGTCCAGCATGCGCCGCCAGCGCACCACCGGGAAGTCGCCCAGCGCAGGCACGCCGGGGGCGAACGCCGCCGCCGTCTCCGATCCGGGCAGCAGTGGCATGTTCTGCGCGCGCCGCGACAGACACGAGCGTCCCTCAAGCGCAGGCGCCACGGGCTTGGAGCCTGCCACCAGTCGCCCAGCCAGCGGTGCCACCACACTGCCGCGCCGGGTGGCCACGATGAAGCCCTCGGTGGCGAGCTGCTCGTAGGCATACAGCACGCTGTTGCGCGCCACGCCCAGCTCGACGGCCAGCGTGCGGCTGGCGGGCAGGCGCGTGCCACTGGCCAGCGTGCCGCTGCGGATGCCCTGGCGCAGGCACTCGTGCAGCTGGCGCTGCTGCGGCCAGCGCACATGTGCAGGCTGCGCCTTGAAGGCGCTGAACAGCAGCTGAAAATCCATGGATATCTGTGGCCCTAAAAAATAGTAGTTGAGTGGGTCTTATTCTGGCACCAAGCAGGGTCTACATTGCGCCCCTTCATCCACTCCCCTATCGGAACCACGCACTGTGAACGACACTGCCGCCCCCCTGCCTGCCACTGACCGCACCCGCATCCGCCGCGTGGCCGAAAACGCCCGCTACGACCGCGCCACGCTGCACGCCATCATCGACGCCGCCTACCTGTGCCACGTGGCCTTTGCCGACGACAAGGGCACACACAACATCCCCACCGCCTGCTGGCGCGAGGGCGAGCACCTGTACATCCACGGCTCCAACGGCGGGCGCATGGTCAAGTGGCTGCTCCAGGGTGCGCAGGCCTGCGTCACCATCACCCACCTCGATGGCCTGGTGCTGGCGCGCTCGGCCTTCAACCATTCGATGAACTACCGCTCGGCCATGGTCTATGGCCGCTTCGAACCCGTGGCCGACAAGCACGCGGCGCTGGCCGCGCTCATGGACCACATCGCAGTGGGCCGCCAGGCCGAGATTCGCGCGGGCAACGACAAGGAGTTTGCGGCCACCACCGTACTGCGCATATCCCTCGATGAAGCCGCCTGCAAGGTGCGCAGCGGAGCGCCTGTGGACGACGCTGAGGACATGCTGCACCCCGTGTGGGCGGGTGTGCTGCCACTGGTGCAGGTGCGCGGTGCGCCTGTTGCTGACACGCGGAACACAGCGCCCGTGCCCAGCTATGTGGCAGCCTGGGCTGCGCAGCCCGCCTGAAGGCTCAGGCCTTATAAATCAATGCCGTAGCACGCGCTTCCATGGCCAGCCCCTGCCCCACGGGCCCCAGGCGCTCTGCTGTCTTGGCCTTGACGTTGACCTGGTCGGGCTCCACTTGCAGGGCCTTGGCGATGCACTCGCGCATGCCCGGGATGTGCGCAGCCAAACGCGGCGCCTGCGCCACCACGGTGCTATCCACATTGCCAATGGTGTAACCGGCAGCCCGCACACGGCGTGCAGCCTCGGCCAGCAGGACTGCGGAATCGGCACCGCGGAACTGGACATCGGAGTCGGGGAAATGCCGCCCGATGTCGCCCAGGCCTGCCGCACCCAGGATGGCATCGGTGATCGCGTGCAGCAGCACGTCGGCATCCGAATGGCCCAGCAAGCCCATCGTGTGAGGGATGGTCACGCCGCCGATCACCAGTGGGCGCCCTGGCACAAGGGCGTGCACGTCCCACCCCTCCCCGATTCTGAAATTCATGTGTTCCTTCGTCTCCCCCTGCGGGGTAAATCAATAAATCGTCCTGCGCCCTGTCTCACTGGCGCCGTGACCGCGTTCGCCGCCAAAACGGGCCAGCGTAGTGCCATGGCCACGCTGGGCCAGCACGGCTTCGGCCAGAGCGAAGTCGTCGGGGTAGGTCACCTTGAAGTTCTGTGCACCGCCCGGCACCAGGCGCGGGTGCAGACCCATGGCCTCCATCGCACTGGCCTCGTCGGTCACGTTGGTACCTACCTTGGCCAGTGCGTCCTGCAGCAGGCCGATGCGGAACATCTGTGGCGTCTGCGCCAGCCACTTGTTGCTGCGGTCTACGGTGGACGCCACGCGTACACCGCCAGGGCCGTCGATGGAGGTCTTGAGCGTGTCGGCCAGCTGGTGGGCCAGCAGGCCGCCAACGGAGTCCCCCACACAGGCGTCGATGAGCCGATCGACCTGCTCGGACGTGATCAGGCAGCGCGCTGCATCGTGCACCAGCACCCAGTCATCGCGCTGGGCGCCACGCTCCAGAAGGGTTTTGATTCCGCCCTGCACCGTGGCTGCACGCGTGGGGCCGCCGCACGGTGCCACAAAAAAAGAAGGATGGGCATGGGCGTCCAGAAAGTGATCTCCCGGCGCCACCGCCACGAGCGTGCCAGCCAGGCGCGCCACACCGGCGAACGCGGCCAGCGTATGCATGACCATGGGGTGGCCCGCCACCAGGTGATACTGCTTGGGCAAGGGCAGCGGCGCGGGCTCGCCAGTCGCTGCGGCCATTGCGCCAAAGGCCGACAGCGTGCTGCCTGCGGGCGGCGCCGGTGGTTGCGCCACCGCGCGCGATCCCACCCCGGCGCAGGGCACCAGCGCCCACAAACGCCCCGGCGTCGAAGTGGGCGCATGGGGGGCAGCGAGAGAAGGTTGCAGCAGCGGATCAATGGTCATGAGAGGCGCATTTTAGGAGGATGCACCTTGCACAGCGACCCGACGCGTGGCTTTGCACAGGCATCTGGAACAGCTTGCAGCACGCCTCGCCACGGGTCACTAAAATGCCCCGTTGCCCCCGATCCAGCCCGTGCGCGCTCCGCGCCCCGGGGGATGCGATGGCCTCGACGACCCAACCCGTCCGCATGGAACTTCCCAAACTCTCCCCCGGAAAACGCTTTGCCCTGCCCCGCCCTGTGGGCAGCGCAGACTCCCTGCTGCTGGCCCGCTTGGCCGAACGTGACAAGGCCGCAGGCCGCACCACCGCCATCGTCACCGCCGACGCCACCGATGCTCAGCGGCTCATCGAAGAAATGGCCTTCTTTGCTCCCGGGCTGCGCTGCGCGCTATTTCCCGACTGGGAGACGCTACCCTACGACACGTTCAGCCCTCACCAGGACCTGATCAGCGAGCGGCTGGCCACGCTGTGGCGCATCAGCCAGAAGGACAAGGACACCGGGGCCGACGTGGTGCTGGTGCCCGCCACCACGGCGCTGTACCGCCTCGCCCCGCCCTCCTTCCTCGCGGGCTACACCTTCCACTTCAAGGTCAAGCAGAAGCTCGATGAGGCCAAGTTCAAGGCCCAGCTCACGCTGGCGGGCTACAGCCATGTCTCGCAGGTGGTAAGCCCTGGCGAATACGCCGTGCGCGGCGGGCTGATCGACCTGTTCCCCATGGGCTCGCTGGTGCCCTTCCGCGTGGATCTGTTCGACGACGAGATCGACAGCATCCGCACCTTTGACCCCGACAGCCAGCGCAGCCTGTACCCCGTGCCCGAGGTGCGCCTGCTGCCCGGGCGTGAATTCCCCATGGACGACGACGCGCGCGCCAAATTCCGCAGCCGCTGGCGCGAGATGCTGGAGGGCGACCCCACCAAGAGCCGCATCTACAAGGACATGGGCACGGGCGTGGCCACGGCCGGTATCGAGTACTACCTGCCGCTGTTTTTTGACGACACGGCCACCGTGTTCGACTACCTGGGCGGCGAAGCCACGGTGGTTCTGCACGGCGACCTGGAGCCCGCGTTCCAGCGCTTCTGGCAGGACACGAAAGACCGCTTCCGCCTGGTGCAGGGTGACCCCGAGCGCCCGGTGCTGCCGCCCGAGGCGCTGTTCCTGTCGGCTGACCAGTTCTACACCCGCGCCAAGGAACATGCCCAGTTGTCCATCCGCCCCGGCGTGGAAGACGTGGACGACAACCCGAACTTCCAGAAGCTGGGCGACCTGTCGGTGGTGCGCGGTGCGGAAGACCCACTGGCCCGCCTGCACGCCCACATCCGCAACACGCAGCACCGCGTGCTGCTGCTGGCCGAAAGCGATGGCCGTCGCGAGAGCCTGCTCGACTTTCTGCGCGCCAGCGGCGTGAACCCACCGGCCTTCGATTCGCTGGCCGAGTTCCAGGGAACCGCCGACGAAAAGATCGGCATTGCCACCGCAAGCCTCACCGTAGGCTTCAGCTGGATCGAAGACGGCATCGACTTCGTCACCGAGACCGAGTTGTTTGCCGCAGGCCCCACCACGCGCCGCCGCAAGAAGCAGGAGCAGGTGAGCGATGTCGAGGCGCTGATCAAGGACCTGGCCGAGCTCAACGTGGGCGACCCCGTGGTGCACAGCCAGCACGGCATTGGTCGCTACCGTGGCCTGATCAATATGGACGTGGGCAACAAGAACCCCGACGGCACGCCCGCCATGCAGGAGTTCTTGCACCTCGAATACGCCGACAAGGCCGTGCTGTATGTGCCCGTGAGCCAGCTGCAGCTGATCAGCCGCTATACCGGCGTCAGCGCCGACGAGGCGCCACTGCACAAGCTGGGCAGCGGCCAGTGGGAAAAGGCCAAGCGCAAGGCGGCCGAACAGGTGCGCGACAGCGCCGCCGAGCTGCTCAACATCTACGCCCGACGCGCGGCGCGCGAGGGCCATGCCTTCCGCTACAGCCCGCAGGACTACGAGACCTTTGCCAACGACTTCGGCTTTGACGAAACGGCTGACCAGAACGCCGCCATCCACGCGGTGATCCAGGACATGATCAGCCCCCGCCCCATGGACCGCCTGGTCTGTGGCGACGTGGGCTTTGGCAAGACCGAGGTCGCCCTGCGCGCGGCCTTCGTGGCGGTGACGGGCGGCAAGCAGGTGGCCTTTTTAGCGCCCACCACGCTGCTGGCCGAGCAGCACTACCAGACGCTGGTGGACCGCTTCAGCAAGTGGCCGGTGAAGGTGGCCGAGGTCTCGCGCTTTCGCTCGGGCAAAGAGATCACCGCCGCCATCAAGGGCATCGGCGACGGCACGGTGGACATCGTGGTGGGCACGCACAAGCTGCTGTCCGAATCGACGAAATTCCACAACCTGGGCCTGCTCATCATCGACGAGGAGCACCGCTTTGGCGTGCGCCACAAGGAGCAAATGAAGGCCCTGCGCGCCGAGGTGGATGTACTCACCCTCACCGCTACCCCCATCCCGCGCACGCTGGGCATGGCGCTCGAAGGCCTGCGCGACCTGTCGGTCATCGCCACCGCGCCGCAGCGGCGCCTGGCGATCAAGACCTTTGTGCGCAACGAAGGCACGGGCGTGATCCGCGAGGCAGTGCTGCGCGAATTGAAGCGCGGCGGGCAGGTGTACTTTCTGCACAACGAGGTGGAAACCATCGAGAACCGCCGCCAAAAGCTCGAAGAAATCTTGCCCGAGGCCCGCATCGCCGTGGCCCACGGCCAGATGCCCGAGCGCGAGCTCGAGCGCGTGATGCGCGACTTTGTGGCCCAGCGCTACAACATCCTGCTGTGCTCGACCATCATTGAGACCGGCATCGACGTGCCCACGGCCAACACCATCATCATGAGCCGCGCCGACAAGTTCGGCCTGGCGCAGCTGCACCAGCTGCGCGGGCGCGTGGGCCGCAGCCACCACCAGGCGTACGCCTACCTGATGGTGCCCGACGTGGAAGGCCTGACCAAGCAGGCGCAACAGCGGCTCGAAGCCATCCAGCAGATGGAAGAGCTGGGCAGCGGCTTTTACCTGGCCATGCACGACCTGGAGATCCGTGGTGCGGGCGAGGTGCTGGGCGAGAGCCAGAGCGGCAACATGCTGGAAGTCGGCTTCCAGCTCTACAACGAGATGCTGAACGAGGCCGTCAAGGCCCTCAAGGCAGGCAAGGAACCCGACCTGCTCTCCCCGCTCTCGGTCACCACCGACATCAACCTGCACGCCCCCGCCCTGCTGCCCGATGATTACTGCGGCGACGTGCACCTGCGCCTGTCGTTCTACAAAAAGCTGGCCACGGCCAAGACGCCCGACCAGATTGACGGCCTGCTCGAAGAGATCGTGGACCGCTTTGGCAAGCTGCCGCCGCAGGCGCAGACCCTCATCGACGTGCACCGCCTGCGCGTGCTGAGCCAGCCCTACGGCGTGGTGAAGGTGGATGCCGCCCCCGGAGTCATCAACATCACCTTCAAACCGCAGCCGCCGATTGATCCGATGCGCATCATCGAGCTGATCCAGAAGAACAAGCACATCAAGCTGGCGGGCAACGAGAAGCTGCGCATTGAGCGCGAGCTCAAGGAGCCCAAGGACCGCGCGCAGATGGTGCGCGACATTCTGCGCAGCCTGGGGCAACCACTGGCGGCGGCGTGAGGGCAATTTTTTGAATAAAAAAGGCCTCCTCCGCGCGTCCATCATGCGAATTAAGCTATCAATAGCATAGCAATAAAAACCATGTGGCTTGAAGCCGCTCTTCTCCTTATCGCCCTGGTGGCCGCACTTGTAACGCGTCCCTGGCGCATGCTTGCCAACCACAAGCCATTGGTGCACGAAAGCCACGGCACCCCCTCTGCGCTGTGGACTCCACTGCTCGCCGTCCTGGTCTTTCTGCCCTGGCTGTGGGCACTGCCCACGCTGCACGCCATGCCGCTGCAACTGCAATGGTCGGGCGCCTGCCTGGTGGTGCTGATGCTGGGGTGGCCGCTGGCGATACCCGTGCTCATCGCCGTGGGCACAGCCGCCTGCGTGATCTCGCCCGCGCTGGTCTGGGCGGACGCGCTGGGCGCCACGGTGTGGCTGGGCGTGGTGCCGGCCACGCTGGCGCTGGGACTGGGGACACTGGTGCGACGCTACACGGGGACAAAGCCGTTTGTCTATGTGCTGGGCCGTGCGTTTCTGGGCACCGTGGTGTGCGTGTTTGCAGCGGGCGTGCTTTCCCAGTGGAGCGGCCACCTGCTGCCCGGTGTGGGCGATGAGCTGTCGCTGGTGGCGCGCTGGCTGATGGCCTGGGGCGACGGTTTTGTCACCGGCATGCTCGCGGCGATTTTTGTGGCCTTCAAACCCGAGTGGCTGGCCACCTGGTCGGACGGGCTGTACCTGCATGGCCGAAAGCCCTGACTCCGACGCCCCAGAGGCCGCAGTGCACAGCGCACCCGTCGCCGTGCGTACGCCTTTTGCCGTGGCCCACGGCGCCCACCAGTTGCATGGCTGCACCTGGAGCCACATGCCCGCATCGGTGCCGCGCCTGCTGTCTCTGCATGGCGGCGGTGCGGCTACCAACCACCGGCGTGTGGACTACCTGCTCCAGCCTCTGGCCACCCAAGGCTGGGCCGGTGCAGCCTTCGACTTTGTAGGCCACGGCACCACGGGCGGCAGCCTGCTGGGCTCCAGCCTGGCAGACCGCCAGGCTCAGGCGCAGGCTGTAGCTGCACACCTGGGCCTGGGGACAACACATCCGCCCTTGGCCTTGATCGCCTCCAGCATGGGCGGCCACACGGCGTGCCAGCTGCTGGATACGCTGCAGCCACGCGCCCTGGTGCTGTTCTGCCCGGCGGCGTACACACCGGCGGCAGAGCACCAGCCCTTCGGCCCAGCTTTTCAGCAGACCCTGCGCACCACCACGGACTTCGCCGATGCCCTGGCCTGGGCAGCATTGCGGCGCTTTCGCGGTCGGTTGCTGCTGGTCTGGGGCGCGGAGGATGCGGTGATCCCGCCCACCGTCATCCAGGGCTACAGCCAGGCCGCCATGGCCGCGCGCAGCGTGGACGTGGTCCAGTTGCCTGGCGTGGGCCATGCCCTGCACGCGTGGCTGCAGACCCAGCCCCTGGCGGCCCTGGCGCTGCTGCAGCGAATCGCCGCCCTGCTGGCGGCGGCGGAACGGGACTGAGTCACACGGCGCCATAGCCGAGCACGGCCCTCCCGCTTCGGGCCATGCCAGCCTGCAGCCGATGCTTGACAAAGCGCAAGAGGCATTGCCCGGCGCAGCGCGATAGTGGACACCACACCAACCAGGAGTGCCCACCATGAATCTGCTGAACGATCTTTTCTCTACCGACTACGGCCTGATGAGCATCATTGGCATCGGGTTCATGCTGTGCATGGCTGCATTTTTCCTGCGCATGTTCCTGGTCAAGATGAACGAGCCGCCCGCACCCAACCCTGCGGGCCGCGCAGGGGCTGGCAGTGGCAGCATCAAGGGCCCGCCGCTGTCGCGCTGAAGCGGCGGCGCTGCGGGGGCGCCGCACCCACGGTGGCAGGGCAACCGGCGCAGACGGAAGGGGCATGAAGCGGGGCGATACCATTGCGGGTTCTGTTCTCCCCCACACCAAACACCCCGTCGCCTGCGCCATGACCCACGCTACCGAATTCGCCCCCGGCCTCGTCATCCAGGGCATCACGCCCCCGCTGTCCCTGTCGAGCTACAAGCTCATCGCTTTTGACATGGACTCCACCCTCATCAACATCGAGTGTGTGGACGAAATCGCCGACGCCGCAGGCCGCAAGGCCGAGGTGGCCGCCATCACCGAAGCGGCCATGCAGGGCGTCATCACCGACTACAAAGAGAGCCTGCGCCAGCGCGTGGCCCTGCTCAAGGGCGTGACAGTGCAGCACATGGAGCAGGTCTTCACCGAGCGCCTGCGTTTCAACCCCGGTGCCAAGGAATTGATCACCGCCGCCAAGGCGGCGGGCCTGACCACGCTGCTGGTCTCTGGCGGTTTCACCTTTTTCGCCGACCGCGTGAAGGCCGGGCTGGGCATTGATTTCGCCCGCTCCAACATGCTCGAAGTGCAAGATGGCCAGCTCACCGGCCGCATGGTGGACCAGGCCTGGGGCGACATCTGCGACGGCGCCGAGAAGCGCCGCACGCTGCTGGAAGTGGCGTCGCTCATGGGCATCTCGCCCCAGCAGGCGATTGCGGTGGGCGACGGCGCCAATGACTTGCCCATGATGGGTGCAGCGGGCCTGTCGGTGGCCTACCACGCCAAGCCCGCCGTGCGCGCGCAGGCCAAGGTGGCCATCAACCAGGGTGGGCTGGACCGGCTGCTCGAAGTGCTGCGCTGATTCGCAACACCACAGCCCCGCCATGCTGAAGGCCCTTTCCGCCCGCGCCGCGCAGTCCTTGCGCAAAAGCTGGAAGCAGCACCTGACGACCCTCGTGCTCGCCTGGGTCGCCATCGTGGCGGTGGACACCTGGCGCACGCGCGACCTGCCCCAGGGCCCTGCGCCCGATGTGGCGCTGGTGATGGCCTCCCTCGCTGGTTCCGCTGGAGCCTCCGCCACCACAGCACCCACCACCCTGGCCGCATGGCGCGCCCAGCATCCCGGCCGGGCCGTGGCCGTGCACTTCTGGGCCGAATGGTGTGCGGTGTGCAAGCTGGAGGAGCCCAGCATTGCCAGCCTGTCCGGCCACTGGCCCGTGCTGGGCGTGGCCATGCAGTCGGGCAACGCCGAGCGCGTGGCCCAGGTGCAGCGCCAGCGCGGCATGCCCTGGCCCACGGCGGTGGACCCACAGGGCACCCTGTCGCACAGCTGGGGCGTGCGCTCCGTGCCCGCGCTGGTGGTGATCGATACGCACGGCCAGGTGCGGTTTGCCACCTCGGGCTACACGCCCGAGTGGGCCATGCGCCTGCGGCTGTGGTGGGCACAGACCATGCCACAGTGGAAAGCATGGCTTCCAAAACAATAGCTGCTTGCGCTTGATGGACGCGCGCAGACGGCTATTTTGACCACTATTTTTTGTTCCACCGGGCGCCCCATGCCCTGATGCGCCCCGCGCTGCGTGTGGCGCAAATCTTCAAGACCCGCCACCCCCGTCCTTTGCACACTGGCCCCGTCACACCCACGGAGGCCCCATGCACATCACCCTGAACCAACAAGCCCAGCCGGTGCCCCCCGGCTGGGAGGACGAACCCCTGCTCTGGCTGCTGCGCGAGCCGCTGGGCCTCATGGGCACCCGCTTTGGCTGCGGCATGGGCCAATGTGGCGCCTGCACCGTGCTCATCGACGGCGTGGCGCAGCGCGCCTGCCTGCAGACGGCGCGCGGGCTGCAAGGGCGCTCCATTACCACCATCGAAGGCCTGGCGGCGCCCGATGGCACGCTGCACCCCGTGCAACAGGCCTGGCTGGACCTGCGCGTGCCCCAGTGCGGCTACTGCCAGAGCGGCCAGATCATGGGCGCGGTGGCCCTGCTGCGCGCCACACCCCGCCCCAGCGATGCGCAGATCGACGCCGCCATGTCGGCCCACCTGTGCCGCTGCGGCACCCAGCACCGGGTGCGCGCGGCCATCCACCAGGCGGCCGGGGGCGTAAAGCCATGAAGCGCCGCCAGTTTTTGGCAGCGGCAGGCGCCGGGGTACTCACCGTCACGCTGGCGGGCTGCAGCCTCGTGCCGGTGATCCCCAAGCGCCCCACCTCCACCGCCGATGACGCGCTGGGCTGGATACGGCACGACAACGGCCGCTACACCCTGTGGCTGCCCAGTGCCGAAATGGGCCAGCAGATCAGCGCCGCGCTGCAGGGCCTGGCCGCTGCCGAGCTGGGTGTGCCGCCCGCACAAGTACACCTGCAACTGCCCAGCACCCGCCACATCGCCCGCGTGCGCGCCACCGTGGGCAGCGCCAGCGTGCAGGACTTTGCCCTGCCCCTGGCCCGTGCCTGCGCCACCTTGCGCGAGGCCCTGGCACAAGGCCAGACCACGGGCACGCTGGCCGCGCGTGACATTGCGCCCAGCGCGCTGCGCAGCCTGCAGCCGCGCACGGGGGTCACCAAAGAAGCTGCGGCGGCGCCGGGCCAGCTGCACGCCCTCGTCACCGGCCAGCCGCTGTTTGCGGGCGACACGCGCCTGCCCGGCCTGCTGTATGGCCGCGTGCTGCGCGCACCGGTGTCAGCCGAAATCACCTCGCGCCCCAAGGCGTGGGACGAAACAGCCGCTCGCGCCGACCCCGCCTGCATGGCCGTGGTGCAGCACCCGCGCCTGTTGCAGATGGGCAGCCTGGGCCTGGGCATCGTGGCGCGCACGCCTTCGGCGCTCGACCGCATCGAGGCCGCGCTGGCGGTGCAGTGGCAGGTGGACGATGGCAACGCGTTCGAGCAGGCGGCCATCGACGAGCGCATCGACATCGACACGCACCTGCGCCGGGGCGCGCTGCAGCACCGCCTGCGCAAGGACGAGCTGCCCACAGACACAGCATGGACGCTAGACCTGCGCATGGACGTGCCCTTGGCCGCCCACGCGCCCATCGAGCCCCGCAGCGCCACGGCGCAGTGGCTGGCCGACGCAGACAAAAAAGACATCGCCCTGAAGGTATGGGCGGGCACCCAAGACCTGTTCTACATGCGCGACGTGCTCGCCCGCCAGTTCAGCCTGGATGCCGAACGCATCGAGGTGCAGGCCTGCCGCATCGGTGGTGGCTTTGGCGGCCGCACGCTGTGCACGGTGGAGCTGGAGGCCACCGTGCTCGCCCAGGCCGTGGGCGCGCCCGTCAAGGTGCAATGGAGCCGCGCGCAGGAGTTTGCCCAGGGCTTCCAGCGCCCGCCCTCCAGCCACCGTGTGCGGGCCCGCGTGCAAGGCGGGCACATCACCCACTGGTGGCATGCGCTGGCCAGCAGCCACATCCTGTTCACGCCCGCCGCGATGCCGGTGTGGATGCAGACCCTGGCCGACCTGGCGGGCGACAGCGGCGTGGCGCGCGGCGCGCAAATGCCGTACGACGTGCCCCAGCAGCGCATCGAGTTCACCGCCCAGCGTCTACCCGTGCACACCGGCCCCTGGCGCGGCCTGGGCGCGGGGCCCAACACCCTGGTGGTGGAAAGCGCCATGGACGAATGCGCGCGCCACGCAGAGGCAGACCCATTGGACTGGCGCCTGCAACACACCACCGATGCACGCCTGGCCCAGGTGCTGCGCCGTGCCGCCGCCGAGGCCCGCTGGCCAGAGCGCCCCGCCAGCGATGCCACCACCTTGCGCGGGCGCGGCATCGCAGGCGGCATCTACAAGGGCGTGAGCTATGCCGCCGCCGTGGCCGATGTGGAGGTGCAGCGCACCACCGGCCAGGTGCGTGTGGTGGCGCTGTGGTGCGCGCACGACTGCGGCCTGGTGCTGCAGCCCGACGGCGTGCGCGCGCAGACCGAGGGCAACCTCGTGTGGTGCCTGGGCATGGTGCTGCACGAGCAACTGCCCGTGGCCCGCTCGGGCGTGGCAGCGGCCAGCTTTGCCGACTACCCGCTGCCACGCATGGGCGACATTCCGCCGCTGCATGTGCACCTGATCGACAGCAGCGCGCCGCCCACCGGTGCTGGAGAAACCGCCATGGTGGCCGGGGCCGGAGCGATCGCCAACGCGCTGCGCAACGCCACCGGCGTGCGTTTTGCCCGCCTGCCGGTGCGCAGTGCTGATGTGCTGCAGGCCTTGTCCACGCAGGCTTAGCGGGGTCGCACCAACGGCACAATCCGCCCATGCAAGACTTTGCCAGCGCCGCCATGGTCCGCCTGCTGGTGCGCGCCATGGCTGCGCACGGGCTGGTGCCGCCACCGCCCCCACCGGTTGCCGACGGGCTGGCCGCGAGCCACGTGCCCCTGGCCTACAAACGCAGCGTGGTCGAAGCCGTGCTGCACCAGGGCGGCCTGGGCACGCTGCTGCAGCTGGCCCAACGGGTGGACCTGCTGGCGGGCGACCCGGTGCACCGCGCGCTGCTGGGGGCAAGCAGCCCGCCCGAGCTGATGGCACGCTGGCAGCGGCTGGAGCGGTATGTGCATTCGCGCCACCAGGTCAGCATCACGGCCAGCATCCCCGGCGAACTGGCACTGCGCCACCACGCGCGCCCCGGTGTGCCGGAAGAGCCTCACCCCACCGAAAGCCTGGCCGTGCTGGGTGTGCTGGTGGGTGCCAGCCAGGCCCTGGACGTGCGCGGGTTGCGGGTGGAGATCGGCGCGCCCGAGGCCGCAGGCCACCGCGTGAACCTGCGGATGGAAGCCCCTGTCGCCACCCCGGCCGAACTGCACGCGCAACTGGCACCGCTGGCCGCGCAAAAATTGCTAGGCCATTGGACCTTGCATTGGGAACATCACGACAGCAACGCACCCACAACCCCCACCCAGCAGCCCCAGCCCGCCACCCACCTGTGCGACGCCCTGCCGTGGCCACCGCTGGCGCACCAGCTGGCGCGCCATGTGCTGCAGGACCCGGCAGCGCTGCACACGGTGGATGCACTGGCCCAGCACACGGGCCTGGCCCGCCGCAGCCTGCAGCGGGCGCTGACCGAAAGCGGCCTGAGCTGCCGCCACATCGTGACAGAGGCACGTGCGCGGGTAGCTGCGCAATGGCTGCTGGAGAGCCCGCATGGCCTGGCTGAAATCGGGTTTGCGTGCGGCTTTGCCGACCAGCCCCACTTCACACGCGAATTTGCGCGGCATGTGGGCCTGACCCCGGCGCGCTACCGGCAGGCGTTTGCCGGTGAATGCATGGCAGAGCCGCAGAAACTATCAATTTGATAGCAAATAGCCGATATCCATCGCGCGGAAACCGCGATTTTCATTCAAGATTCTCGGCTTTGGACGGCAGCCCGGCCACGGGTGCGCGCCTGCGCGTGGCGCCACCGCCCTGGGGCAGTGCCACCGTGGGCAGCAAGGCCCGTGCGGCCGCCCCACCCGCAGCGGCCGGGGCCATCAGGTCGGCCAGCGTCACACCGTCCAGCACCGCCAGATAGGCCTGCATGGCCTGCCACAACACGCCCTTGAGGCGGCAGTGGCTGCTCAGGCGGCACTGGTTGGTGGCGGGGTCAAAACACTCCACCAGGTTGAAGTCGGTCTCGGTGGCGCGCACCACGGCGCCGACGTTGATGGCCGACGCAGGCACCATCAGCCGCATGCCACCGCCCCGCCCGCGCGTGGTCTCCAGCAGCCCCTGGGCGGCCAGCTGCTGCACGATTTTCATCAGGTGGCTGCGCGAGATGCCATAGCCCTCGGCCACTTCGGTGATGGTCGCCGGCTGCTCGCGGGCTTCGGTGGCCGCGCAGTACATGAGCACGCGCAGCGTGTAGTCGGTCCATTGGGTCAAGCGCATAGGTTTTGCCGCAGGTCAATTTAAAGAGGCATGCGGAATGAATTTTATTGAATAAAATATTCACACCAAATGAATCTTTAAAAGGACCCGCCATGAACGCCCGCGTTGACCACCTGGATACTGCTCCCGCCCACCCTACGCCCCTCAGCACCGACCAGCAGATCGGCCAGATCGCGGTGCAACTGCCCGGCGCCACGGCGGTGTTCCGTCGGCTCAAGCTCGACTTTTGCTGCGGCGGCCAGGTGAGCCTGGCCCAGGCGGCGGCTGACAGGGGGCTGGATGCCAACGCCGTGCTGGCCGAGCTGGCCACCCTGCAACGCAGCGACGCCGTGCCCGAAGCCGCATCGCCCAGCGCGCTCATCGACCACATCCTGGCGCGCTACCACGAGGTGCACCGCCAGCAGCTGCCCGAGCTGATCCGCATGGCCCGCCGCGTGGAAGCCGTGCACCGCGACAACCCCCATGTGCCCGCCGGGCTGGCCGACCACCTGGAAACCATGCACGAGGAGCTGCTCTCGCACATGCTCAAGGAAGAGCAGGTGCTGTTCCCCATGCTCAAGAGCGGCGGTAACCCCTTTGTGGGCCAGCCCATCGGCATGATGCGCGCCGAACATGTGGACCACGGCGAGGCGCTGGACAAGCTCAACGCCCTGACCAACGACGCCACGCCCCCCCAAGGCGCCTGCAACACCTGGCGCGCGCTGTATGCAGGCATTGCCCAGCTGGGCGACGACCTCATCCACCACATTCATCTGGAGAACAACGTGTTGTTCCCGGTTTTCGAGGCCAGCGCGGCACCTGCGTCGCAAGCTTGCGGTCCGTCAGGCTGCGCCTGCAGCGGCGGGGGCACACTGCAGGCATGACGCAGCAAACACCTTTACCCGACAGCCCCGTGAGCCATCTGCCACCCAGCGTGGAAAGCATTACGCGGCTGGTGCATGGCTTCTACGGCGATGTGCGCCAGGACCCGCTGCTGGGGCCTGTGTTTGAAAAGGCCCTGCACGGCCAGTGGGACACCCACCTGCAGCGGCTGGTGGACTTCTGGAGCACGGTGGCGCTGGGCACGCGCAGCTTCAAGGGCGACGTGTTTGGCAAGCACATGGCGCTAGAGGGCGTGACGCCCGCCCACTTTGCGGCCTGGGTGGGGCTGTGGCAGCAGCACACCCGCCGCCTGTTTGCGCCCGAGGTGGCGCACAGCCTGCAGGTGGCGGCGCATGGCATTGCGCGCAACCTGTTCCGGGGCTACTTTGGCAGCGACCCGGCGTTTGTGCCGCCGCGCAGCGAGCACGGCGGGGATTGAGTCAGGGCCCGGCCTATTGGGCCGGGGCCAGTTACTTCTTTTTGTCGCCAGGCGTGAAGAACAGCGCCAGGCCCACCGCAATCAGCGCCACCGGCCACCACACCCGCAGCAGCTCGCGCAGGCTGATGCTGATCAGCCCCAGGTTGGTCAGCAGAAAAAACACGCCCAAAACGACCAGGACGATCGCAGCGATATGGCCTCTCATGTGCATTCCCTCGGGTAGTTGTGTGAATGGGCGCGATTATGGCGGGCCGGAGAGCTGGGCCCCCAGGTGATCCACAAACACACGCACCTTGGGTGACAAATGCCTGCTGGAGGGCCACAGCGCCCTGAATTGGCGGCTGGGGCCCATGTCCTGCTCCAGCACGCTGACCAGTCGGCCATCGGCCAGGGCATCGCGCACCAGAAAGTCAGGCAGACAGGCAATGCCAAGCCCGCGCAGCGTGGCACCTAACACCGCCTCGATGTTGTTGCAGGCGAGTACGGTGCGCAGGCGCGGCTCGGGGCTGTCCAGGTTCTCGCGCCAGGGCCAGTCGAGCAGTTTGCCGGAGTCCGGGTGGCGAAAACGCACGCAGGCGTGCAGCTCCAGGTCGCGCATGGCAACGGGGGTGCCATGGCGCGTCAGGTAGGCCGGGGCCGCGCACAGCAACAGCCGAAACGCCTGCAAAGGGCGCGAGACAAGACGGGAGTCGCGCAGGTCGCCGCTGCGGATGGCCACGTCAATGCCTTCGTCGATCAGATCGACCGCACGGTCGCTGAAATTGATGTCCAGCTCCACTTCGGGGTGGCGCGCCAGAAACTCCGGCACCAGGGGAATCAGGAAGTGGTAACCCACGATGGGCGCGCTCACCCGCAGCCGTCCACGGGGGGCCTCGCGCGACAGGGACAGCATGGCCTGCGCATCGTCCAAGTCATCCAGGATGCGCCTGCAGCGCTCGTAAAACAAATTCCCCTCTGCCGTGAGCTGGATGCGCCGGGTGCTGCGCTGCAAAAGCCGCACACCCACCTCCTGCTCCAGCCGCGCCACGCCCTTGCCCACGGCAGACGCGGAGATCGCCAGCGCCCTTCCCGCCGCCACAAAGCTGCCCAGTTCTGCCGTTTTGACAAAGGCCCACATGCCGCTGAACTTGTCCATATGCCCCGCCGTTTTAGGTGTGTGCAATGCGCCCCATTCAAGCGTTTCATTCCGCAATGAAAGGAATAGAAACCACTTTTTTAACCATTCAAGCCAGTTTAATCTTCTCCAACCCACCCTCAAAACCCAGCGCATGACCACCCCGTTGTTCATTCACGCGAGCGCCCAAAGTCCCAGCGCTCTCCATGATTCACTGCTTGGCCTGCAAGCGGAATATCTGTCCTGGGTGCACCGCGAGATGGCGCGGTGCACTCCCGAAGTCGAGCTGCCGCAGGCCAATGGCGACGTGGATGTGGTTCAGGCGCTCTGCGCCGGGCTCTCAACGGGCAGCGCGCTTTATCTGATCGAAGTGGACGGCAAGGCCGCTGGCATGTGCGGCCTGCGCAGACTGGCTGGCAACATCGCCGAGATCAAGCGCCTGTACGTCCGCCCCGCCTATCGGGGCATGCAGCTGGGGTCGTCGGCCCTGCAAAGGCTGCTCGCAGATGCCCACCGATGGGGCCACACTCACCTCTGCCTGGATACCGCCCCCTTCATGGAGGCTGCACACCGGCTGTACGACACCCACGGGTTCACCGACTGCGCAGCGTACGAAGGCACCGAGGTGCCTGTCGCGTGGCACAGCCAGTGGCGTTTCATGCAGCGCAGCATCGCTCCCGCCCGCCCATGAGGACATGTTTCGCACGGCATGCCAGGCGCGCAGGCTTGGCCGCCAGCCTGCTCCTGCTGCCCCTGGTGCTGCAGAGCTGGGGCCACCACTGGGTGCGTGTGGCGGACATCAGCCTGCTGTACGTGATGTTGGCGCTGGGCCTGAACGTCGTGGTGGGCTATGCGGGCCTGCTCGACCTGGGGTATGTTGCCTTCTACGCTCTGGGTGCCTACCTGTTTGCGCTGCTGACCTCGCCGCACCTGACAGAGCACTTTGCCTGGATCGCAGCACGGTTTCCCAATGGGTTGCACACCCCCTGGTGGGTGACCATCCCGTTGGGCGCGGCGCTGGCAGCCATCCTGGGCATGCTGCTGGGGGCACCCACCCTGAAACTGCGCGGCGACTATCTCGCAGTGGTCACGCTGGGCTTTGGCGAGATCGTGCGCTTGCTGGTCATCAACATGGGCCACCCTGTCAACATCACCCACGGCGCACAGGGCCTGGGGCTGATCGACCCGGTCCGCATCCTGGGGGTGGACCTGGGCAAACCTCTGGTCGTGGCAGGCCACGAACTGGCCTCTGTCACCCTCTACTACTACCTGTTCCTGGCCCTGGTGCTGCTCACCATAGGGACCTGCCAGCGCCTGCAGGATTCGCGCATTGGCCGCGCATGGATGGCCATCCGCGAGGACGAAACTGCGGCACGCTCCATGGGCATCAACACCCGCAATCTCAAGCTGCTGGCTTTTGGCGTGGGAGCCAGTTTTGGCGGTGTCACCGGCGCCATGTTTGCGGCCTTCCAGGGCTTTGTCTCGCCCGAAGCCTTCAGCCTGAACGAGTCAGTGCTCATCGTGGCCATGGTGGTGTTTGGCGGCATGGGCCATATCCCGGGCGTCGTCCTGGGAGCCGTGCTGCTTGCTGCCCTGCCCGAAGTGTTGCGCTACGTGGTCGGCCCTTTGCAGGCGGTGACCGACGGACAACTGGATGCCGGAGTGATGCGCCCCTTGCTGATTGCGCTGGCGATGATCGCCACCATGCTGTGGCGCTCCAGCGGTCTGTGGCCAGCGCCCGACAAGGCACAGGCACCCGGGTCAGCCCAAGCAGCCGGGCACGGCGGGTAACTGGCAGATCAGGACCTGTTCAGGATCTCAGCGTTCTGCAGCGCGCGCTCCGCGCAATGGCTTGAGCAGGTCCGACAAACCGTTGTGGTCAATCTCATGCATCAGCGCCAGCAACTGACCCAGCTCGCCCTTAGGGAAGCCCTCGCGCGCAAACCAGTTCAGGTAGTTGCCGGGCAAATCGGCCAGCAACGTGCCTTTGTGCTTGCCATAGGGCATCTCGGTGGTGACCAGGCGCTGCAGCTTGTCCGCATCCATCGCCAACCCCTCAGCCGCCTGCGCGCTTGACCTTGTGGCCGAGTTTTTGCAGCGCGGCCATCACACGCTCCACATGGTCGCCTTGCACTTCGATCACGCCGTCTTTCACCGTGCCGCCGCTGCCGCAGGCGGCCTTGAGCTGCTTGCCCAGTTGCGTGAGTGCAGCCTCGTCCACCAGCACGCCCTTGACCAGGGTCACGGCCTTGCCGCCCCGGCCCTTGGTTTCGCGGGACACGCGCACGATGCCGTCGCCGGTGGGCAAAGGCTTGTTCTGCTTGCAGGTGCATTGCGCCACGGGCTGGCGGCAGTCGGGGCACATGCGGCCCGATTCGGTGGAGTAGACGAGGCCACCCAGGTCTGCGAATGACTTCATCGCTTGTGCTCCACCTCGTTTTGCAGCATGTGGAAGTCCAGCAGGCGGGTGGCCAGCAGGGTTTCGGTGAGGAAGCACACCAATGCCAGCAGGAAGGACGCCACGCCCGCCAGGAAACCCGCCACCGCCAGCCGGTTGGACTGGAAGTTGGTCGTTTCGCCAAGGAACAGCAGGATGATGGTGATGCCGATCAGGAAGGCGCAGAACGTGAGCAGGGCAATGCAGCCGTTGGCCAGCCGCCCACGCAGGCGCAGGTCGGCCAGCTCCTTGTAGGCGCGGGCCAGAAACTCGGGCTCGGTGCTGGCACGGGCACGGTCTTCCACCACGCGGGCCCGGTCGATGATACGGGCCAGGCGCCCTGCCACCGCGCCGATCATACCGGACACGGCGGTGAGCAAAAACACAGGGGCCACCGCCAGCTGGATGCCGTGGGTGATGGCAGAAGAGTCAAGGGTGAGGGCCATGGCGCTACCAAAAAGGGAAAACCGGCGGGGCGCCGGTGGCTCCGATTATCTGCGCGATGCCCCTTTGCAGGGCCCGCAGTGCGGCCCGGAATGCCATCGCCCCGGTGCGCGCGGGGGCCAGGACAGCAACTGCGGCGACAATCCCCCCATCTCCTTCCCCGTTTCGCGCTGCTGTGTGGCCCTTCCTGCCGCCGCCCCAGCGCCGCTTCCATGCCCTTTGCCTCCCTCGGTCTGTCCCCTGCCCTTGTCCACGCTGCAGAAAAAGCGGGTTTTGTCGCGCCCACGCCCATCCAGGCAGGCGCCATCCCCGCCATCCTGCAAGGGGCTGACCTGCTGGGGGCAGCCCAGACGGGGTCCGGCAAAACAGCGGCTTTTGCCCTGCCTTTGCTGCAGCAACTGCAGCTTAGCGCGACGCAAGGGCCTGGCGGCCCGCGCCGGGTGCGCGCCCTGGTGCTGGTGCCCACGCGCGAGCTGGCGGCCCAGGTGGGCGAGGTGCTGCGCAGCCTGGCCCAGCACCTGCAGCAACCGCTGAAAGTGGCCATCGTGTTTGGTGGCGTCTCGATCAACCCGCAGATGCTGGGCCTGCGTGGCGGCGCCGACATTGTGGTGGCCACGCCGGGCCGCCTGCTGGATTTGGTGGATCACAACGCGCTGCGCCTGTCGGCCGTGGCGCACCTGGTGCTGGACGAGGCCGACCGCCTGCTGGACCTGGGCTTTGCCGAAGAGCTGCAGCGTGTGCTGGCGTTGTTGCCCGCACAGCGGCAGAACCTGTTCTTCTCGGCCACCTTCCCTGCAGCGGTGCAGGCGCTGGCCGATGGTCTGCTGAAAAACCCCGTGCGCGTGGAGGTGCCCCACACCCCGGGCAACGAACCCGCCATCGAACAACGCGCCATTGCGGTGGACGCCAGCCGCCGCACCCAGTTGCTGCGCCACCTGGTCAAGGAGCACAACTGGTCGCGTGTGCTGGTGTTTGTGGCCACGCAGTACGCGGCCGAGCATGTGGCCGAGAAGCTGTACAAGGCGGGCATTTATGCATCGCCTTTCCACGGCGGCCTGAGCCAGGGCGCGCGCAAGCAGGTGCTGCAGGAGTTCAAGGACGAGCGCTGGCAGGTGGTGGTGACCACCGACCTGGCCGCGCGTGGCATCGACATTGCGCAGCTGCCTGCGGTGGTCAACTACGACCTGCCGCGCTCGGCCGTGGACTACGTGCACCGCATCGGCCGCACCGGCCGCGCGGGTGAGAGTGGCATGGCCGTGAGTTTTGTGACGGCCGATGCCGAGGCGCATTTCCGGCTGATCGAAAAGCGCCAGCACCTAGCCCTGCCGCGCGAGCAGATTGCGGGCTTCGAGCCCACCGAAACCGCAGCCCCCGCCACCGATCCGCAGGGTACCGGGGGCGTCAAAGGCAAACGGCCGAGCAAAAAGGACAAGCTGCGCGCCGCTGCGGCTGCGGCCGCTGCAACGTCAATCGCCGAAAAAAAAGGCTCCTGAACGGAGCCTGGGAGCGGGAAAAAGCGGCGGGGTCAGGCCCCTTCGACATCGCCATCAGCCGCATCCACGCCATGCACCTCGGCCGCGCCTGCAGCGCGGGGCTGGCGCTTGCCGGGCTTGGCGAGGATTTCCACATAGAACTGCGCCCCGCCCTCGGCCGCGACTTCATTGATCAGCCCGGTCAGGGCCGATAGATGCGCCACGGCGGCGTCTTCCTTGGTGCGGCCAAAACGGCAGTCAAAGTCCCAGAAGTCAGCGCCTTCCGGCAGGTCGCGGCGCCGTTCGCGTTTGATGTACTTGCGGATTTCGTGCTTGACGGCATCCAGAACGCGGTCGCGGTTCTTGCCTTCAACGTGGAGTTGGAAAGTTTTTCTCATGGGCGATGGTACCGCCTGTGACACCCGCCCGTTCCCAGCCAGGCCCCCAGGTGCCACAATGGTGCATTACTTTTGGTTACCACCAAGCCCCATGTCCCACGACCTGCGTCTGCTGCACCTGCTGCCAGCGGCTGTGCTCGTCACACAGGATGGCGCCATTCGCTTTGCCAACGCGGCCAGCGTGGAGCTGCTGGAAGCGCCCAGCGCCGACAGACTGATCGGCCGCCTCTCGGGTGATTTTGTGCACCCCATCGACCAGGTGCGCTCCAGCAACCGCATCCAGCAGGTGGCCGTGCCCGGGCAGGCGGGGCGGCCCAACAAATCCTCCGAGTTCCGCATCCGCACCGCGCGCGGCAACCTGCGCATGGTGCTGATCAGCAGCATGGCGACGGAGTGGGACGGCGCCCCCGCCGTGCTCATGTGTGGCCTGGACATGACCCACCAGAGCGAGATCGAAGCCCAGCTGCGCGAGAGCGAGCAGAACTTCCGCCGCCTGTTCGACAGCCTGCAGGACGTGTACTACCGCACCAATGCCCAGGGCGTGGTGCAGCATGTGGGGCCTGGGGTGCGGCGTGTGCTGGGCTACGAACCGCACGAGATCGAGGGCCGCACGGCAGAGTCGTACTACCCGCACAGCTCCGATCGCGATGCGTTCAAGGCCGCGATCCTGGCGGATGGTGAGGTCAGCGACTTTCCCGGCCAGATGGTGCGGCGCGACGGCCAGGTGATCGACATCTCCATCAGCAGCCACGCGCTGTACGACCATGCGGGCAATTTCGCGGGGGTCGAAGGCATCTACCGCGACGTGACGCAGCGCAAGAACCTGGAGCGCGAGCTGCAGCGGCTGGCCACCACCGACATGCTCACCGGCATTGCCAACCGACGCGCGTTTCTGGAGACGGCGGAATCCGCGTACGCCCACTCATGCCACAGCGGCGAGCCGCTCACGCTGCTGATGCTGGACCTGGACCATTTCAAGGCCATCAACGACCGCTATGGCCACCTGGAGGGGGACCGGGCCCTGGTGGCCTTTGCCCAGGCCGTCAAAAGCCAGCTGCGCGCCAGTGATGCCGTGGGGCGCCTCGGGGGCGAGGAATTTGGTGTGCTGCTGCCGCTGACCACCCTGGCCGAGGGCCTGGAGGCCGCCCACCGCATCCTGCAGAGCGTGCGCGCGCTGCAGCTGAACGACGACACGGGCCAGGCCTACCGCATCACCACCAGCCTGGGTGTGGGCGCCTTCCGCCAGAGCGACCGCAGCCTGCGCGACATGCTGGACCGCGCCGACCAGGCGCTTTACCTGGCCAAGCACCGGGGGCGCGACCAGATCGCCTCGCTCGAAACCCCGGGCGACTGATGCGGGGCGACCCGCCCCTGCCGTGTCTCCGCAAGGCAGGCGGGGCCACGCCACTTTTACAAGCGCATCCGCTCCTGCTGCAGGTTCCACAGGCAGGCGGCAATCCCCAGCAGCATTTCCATCACCTGCTCGGCGCCCTGCTGCGACAGCTCCAGGCCGTCGATGATCATGGCCAGTTGCGCAATCGCGTCCTCAGGCGCTGACGCGCCGCCACTGCGCGCCACTTCGGCAATGGCGATCAGGACATCGGTGTGATTCATCGCCGGGCTACCGGTGCGCCACCGTCCCACCGGTGCATGGTCACGGAAGATGCGGGCACGCCGTGGCCTAGCGCGGCGCCATGGACAGCTGCGGCTGGCGCGGCGTAGCCCCTGCGGGCAGCGCCGCCCCCAGCGCGTTTGGCGCTGTTGATGGCAGCGGCAACCCGCCCTGTCGGGGCCCCTCCAGTGCATCCACGGCCGGGCGGGCCCCATCGGGCGCCAGCCGGAACTGGTGGATCACCTCCAGCAGGCGCCGGACCTGGTTCTTCACACCGGTGGAGGCGGACGAGCTGTCGTCCACCAGGGCGGCGTTCTGCTGCGTGGCAACATCCAGTTGCCGCACGGCCTCGCCAATCTGGGCGATGCCCCGGGCCTGTTCCTGGCCCGCGTTCTGAATCTCGCTAATCAAGGCCACGACCTGGTTCACATGCCGCACGGTGTTGGCCACGCGCTCACCCGCCTGGCCCACCAGCGCCGAGCCCCGCCCCACGCCCTGCACACTGGCCGCGATCAGGCCCCGGATCTCACGCGCCGCCGTGCTGCTGCGCTGCGACAGCCCCCGCACCTCGCCCGCCACCACGGCAAAACCCCGGCCCTGCTCGCCCGCGCGGGCTGCTTCCACGGCGGCATTGAGGGCCAGCAGGTTGGTCTGGAAGGCGATGTCGTCGATCACCTTGATGATGTCGGTGATCTTCTGCGACTGCAGGTTGATCTCCTGCATGGTGGCCACCACGTCACGCATCACGCTGCCGCCTTCATTGGCCACCTTGCTGGCCTCTTGCGCCAGTTGCGTGGCGCGGTGGGCGTTGTCGGTGTTGTGTTGCACGGTGATGGTGAGCTGCTCCATCGAGGCCGCTGTCTCCTGCAGGTTGGAGGCCTGCACCTCGGTGCGGCGGGCCAGGTCTTCGGCGCCACCGGCCATCAGCACGGCATCCCGGGCCACGGTTTCGGTGCTGTCGCGGACCTCGGTGATCACGCGCACCAACTGCTGGTTCATCTCCCGCAGGGCGCCCAGCAGTTCGGCGGTTTCATCGGTTCCGCGCACCACAATCTGCGCGCTCAGGTCGCCCCCTGCCACCGTGCGGGCCAGTGCCACGGCCTGCTGCAGAGGGCGCGAGATGGAGCGCGTGATGACCAGCGCCATCGCCGCCCCCACCAGAAGTGCCAGCGCGGTCGCGGCCAGCATCCACACATGGATGGTCTCGCTCATCGCCTTGGCGGCACCAAACTCTTCTGCGCCCACCTCGATCTGCAGGCCCACCAGCTGCTCGACCGCCGCCTGCACCTTGGCGGCCTGGGGGCGGATCTGGGTGATGTACAGCTCCGACCCGTCGTCGTACTTGCCCGAGACCAGCGCCTGCGCGGCGGGCAGCAGCCCTTTGTCCAGGTACTGGGTGTTGGCCTCGGCAAAGGCCTGGGCCAGGGATTGTTCTTGAGCGGCCAGCGGCTTGGCCGTGTAGCTGGCCCACAGGCTGCGGATGCGCTCGACGTTCGCCGTCAGCTCGGTGTGGCTGGCCTGCAGGTTGCTGGTGCCAGGGTCCATCAGCATGTCCATCACCAGCACCCGGTTGCGCTGGGTGAGGTGGCTGATCTCGGACAGCACGCCCAAAGGCACCGTGCGGTCGCCATACAGCGCTGCGCTGCGCTCGGTCAGGCGCTTGGCACCGCTGATGCCGCCCGCCGCCAGGGCCGAGATCAACAGCAGCAGCACGGCAAATGCCAGGGCCAGTCGGGTGCCAATTTTGATTTTTTGAAGCATCTGAAGGTCTCGTCAATGTCCCGGTGGCGGCCCCGGGGGCACCACCATCGCGTTCGATCCGTGTGGCGAAAACCTGGTGTGGTCGTGCCACCCCTGTTTCAGCCACCATTTCCGGCCACGGTATGGCCGTCGGAGAAAGATACTATTTGTTTCAAATGACAAAACCATGACGCAGCAACAAGACCATTACACCCTCACCGGGCTTTAAAGAAAGATAATATTTTTTTGATAAGCTACCGGCCTCGCAGGCCAGGGGCCCGCAGGGTTTCGACAAATACAAACATATTCAAAACAAATAACAGAAAAATCCATGAAAACTATCTACGCCCTTTTGACCCTCTCATGGGCCCTGCTGACCGCGGGCGCCGCTGGCGCGCAGACTGTGACCGGTGCAGGGTCTTCCGCCGCAGCGCCCATTTACCGCAGCTGGGCCAAGGCCTACACCAAGGCCACGAGCTCCGGGGTGGCCTACGATCCCGTCGGATCCAGTGCGGGCATGAAGAAAATCCAGCAGCAGGCCGTGGGCTTCGGGGCCACCGATGTGCATCCGTCCGACAAGGATCTGATCGAGCACGGCCTGATCGCCCTGCCCGTGGCCATCACCGGCATCAGCCCCATCGTCAACCTGCCCAAGGTCCAGAACGCGCAGCTGCGTCTGACGGGCGAAGTGCTGAGCCGCATCTTCATGGGCGAAATCACCCGCTGGAACGCCCCCGACATCAACGCCCTGAACCCGGACACGCCCCTGCCCGACCTGCCCATCAAGGTGGTGGTGCGCGCCGACGGCTCGGGCACCACCTACAACTTCGCGGATTACCTGGCCAAGGTCAGCGCCCCATGGAAGGCGTCTTTTGGCGTCAAGACCAGCATCAAATGGCCCGACGGCCATCTGGCTTTCAAAGGCAGCGAGGGCGTGGCCAAGGGCGTGCGCGACACCGTGGGCGCCATTGGTTATGTGGATTTTGGCTATGTGGCCGAGTACGGCTTGGCCTCGGTGCAGATGAGGAATGCCGAAGGTGTTTTTGTCAAACCCTCCATCGATGCTTTCAAGGCCGCACTGGCCAACAGCGAATGGTCTGCCACCGGCGCATTCAACAACACGCTGACGCAGAAGCCCGGCAAATCGGCGTGGCCCATTACCATGGGCACGTTTGTGGTGTTCCCCAAGGTCACCAGCAACCCGGAGCAAACCACCCAGGCGCTTAAATTCATTATCTGGTCCTTTGTGAATGGCGATACCCTGGTCAGTGAAAATAATTTTGTGCGCCTGCCCGACCGGGTGCAAGCCACTGCATTCAAGGTCATCACATCCATTCGCGACCAAAAAGGAACGCCCTTGGGCTTGAGTTTGATTTCTTCTTCCGCGCCTTTGCAGCAGTAAATCAACCAAATCCCAAATTACTGAAAATTAATTTTTATATTCATTTTCATTAATCAAAAAACAATTCAGCGCGAGCGCCGCAGTCATCCATGGAAATCGAGTTCAAGTTCTGCATTCCCCCCGAGCGGCTGGCCGCCGTGCAGGCGGCCGTGCGCCGGGGCCGGTGGACGCCGATCCGCATGGAGGCGCGCTACTTCGACACGCCCGACGCGGCCCTGTCGTCCCGGGGCATTGCCTTGCGGCTGCGCCGCGAGGGCGCGCAGTGGGTGCAGACCGTCAAAGCCCTGGGCCTGGGCCCGCTGGACCGGGAAGAACACAACGTGGTTCTGGGCGATGCTCCTCCGAGCCTGGCGCCGCGCCCCGAGTTGCATGCGGGCTCGGTCGCTGGTGCGCGGCTGGTGGCGGCGCTACAGGCGGCCCAGGGCCCTTTGGTAGAAACCTACGGCACAGAGATGGACCGCGTGACTCGGAACATCGCTTTCAAAGGGGGTGTGGTGGAGCTGGCTCTGGACACCGGGCGGGTGGTGGCCCGGCGGGGCACCCCACAGCAACAAGAAGCCCGCATCTGCGAGCTGGAACTGGAACTCACCACCGGGCCCGTGGCAGGGCTCGCCGCCCTGGCCACCCGCTGGGCCACGCGGCATGGGCTGTATCTGAGCACGGTGTCCAAGGCCGAGCGCGGCGAGCGGCTGCTGGCAGCGCAATGGTCCCGGCCTGCCACCAAAGCCAGGGCCATGGTCGCCCATGCTACGGGCCCCGCCTTTTGGCAGGGCCCGGCCTTGCAGCGGGCCGTGGTCGCCTATTGCCTGCAGCAGGTGCTGAGCAACAGCAGCGAGATCGCGGAAGGCACGGGCACCGATGAACATGTGCACCAGTTGCGCATTGGCCTTCGCCGCCTGCGCACGGCCCTGCGCGAGCTGGCGCCGCTGGCCCCCGGCCGTTTCGACCCCGCGTGGGACGCGCCCCTGGTGGACGTGTTCCGGCGTCTGGGCGAGCTGCGCGACCGAAGCCAGGTGCTGCAGTCCGTCCATGCCCGCATGCAGGCCGCCGGTGCCCCTGCCCTGGCCGAACCGCCCACGGGCAGTGCCAGCGCAGCAGGTGCCAGCACGGGTGCAGCCGACATCGTGCGCACCGCCGCATTCCAGACCGCGCTGATCGGTCTCATGGCCTTCACGGCCCAGAGCCACGCGCCCCTTGCCACCGCGCCAGACACAGACGCGGACGGAGCGGAAGCCCTGGGGCCGAAAGACACCCACCGCCTGCTGCAAAAACGCATCAAGCGCCTGCACACACAGGTGCGCCAGGACGCGCAGGGGTTTGCCGCACTGACCATGCAAAAGCAACATCGGCTGCGCAAACGCCTCAAGCGCCTGCGCTACCTCACCGAATTCGTGGCGCCGGGGCTGGATGCCGACAGCGCCGCTTTTCTGGACAGCCTGCAGCCCGCCTTGTCGGCCCTGGGCCAGCTGAACGACGAGCGCGTGGCCCAGGGGCTGTATGACGACCTGGCAACCACCTCCAATGCCCCTGTGGCCTGGTTTGGCCTGGGCTGGCTGGCGGCGCACCAGGCCCTGGCGGTGGCGGCCTGCGAACAGGCCCTGTCGCACCTGGCCGACGCTCCCCGCCTGCGCAAAAGCGGCGTGCGCTGAGCGGTGGCGCGCAGCCGCACAGCAGCACATCCACACAACTGTGCGCAGGCGGGAGCAGGGCACAATGCCCGCATGACGGCCACTCCCCCTGCCCGGCGCCACCACACCGGTGCACGCCCCTCCCACCACCCCACCCCGGACAAAGACCAGATCGCCCTGCTGGAACCATTTGAGCGCCTGGGCACCGACCGCATAGCACTCGTCTCCACGCCCACCCAGGCCGACAAGGCCTGTGATGCCCTGGCCGCTGCCAGCGCCTGGGGGTTTGACACCGAATCCAAGCCCACCTTCGTGCAGGGCGAGCAGTCCGACGGGCCCCACGTCGTGCAGCTGGCGACACTCGACCATGCCTGGGTCTTCCAGCTGCACGACCCCGGCTGCCGCGCGCGTGTGGCCGAGCTGCTGGCGCTGCGCGGCGTGACCAAGGCGGGTTTTGGGCTGGGCGACGACACCAAGCGCATACAGGCCAAGCTGGGTGTGCAACCCAGCGACGTGCTGGAGCTGAACACCGTGTTCCGCCAACGCGGCTACCGCAAGGACATGGGCGTGAAAGGCGCTGTGGCCGTGCTGTTCAACCGGCGCTTCATCAAATCCAAGAAAGCCGCCACCTCCAACTGGGCCAACGAAAAACTCACCGAGGCCCAGCTGGTCTACGCCGCCAACGACGCCTGGGCGGCGCTGCGGGTGTTCCTTGCGCTGCAGGCCCCCGCCGCCACCTGAGGGCCTGCGTCAGGCCAGGGCACACAACCGTCATTTGCTATTAAATATATAGCTATTCAGGCATATCCAGAGCGCGGTAACGGCCTTTTTTTGCCGTAAACCACGCCCTGCCCGTGCCTCACAGGCGCGCCGCCAGCCGCGCGGCCTGGTCGATGGCGCGCTTGGCGTCCAGCTCGCCCGCCTCCAGCGCACCGCCGATCAGATGGGGCTTGCGGCCCTGGGCCTCCAGGTCCTGCGCCAGACTGCGCAAGGGCACCTGGCCCGCGCACAGCACCACGGTGTCGCACGGAATCCAGGTCGGGTCCTCGCGCTTTTCGCCGTACGAGACCAGCAGCCCTTCGTCGGCAATGCGCTCGTAGTTCACGCCGCCCACCATCTCCACCGCTTTCATCTTGAGCACCGTGCGGTGGATCCAGCCCGTGGTCTTGCCCAGGCCGTTGCCCAGCTTGCCCTTCTTGCGCTGCAGCAGCGTCACCTGCCGTGCAGGGGGTGTCACGCGCGGGCCGCTGGCAGCCAGGCCACCGCGCGCTTCGGCCGGGTCGGTGATGCCCCATTCGGCCTTCCAGGCAGGCAAATCGAGTGTGGTGGAGGGGTGGTCGCCGTGCGTGAGGAACTCGGCCACGTCAAAGCCGATGCCGCCCGCACCGATGATCGCCACGCGCTCACCCACCGGCTTGCCGTGGCGCAACACATCGATGTAGCTCAGCACCTTGGGGTGGTCCTGGCCGGGGATCTTCGGGTCGCGCGGCTCCACACCGGTCGCGACGATGACCTCGTCAAAGCCCGCCAGGTCGGCGGCTGCGACCTTGCGGTTGAGGTGCAGCTTTACCCCCGTGTCCTCCACGCGCGTGCCCAGGTAGCGCAGCATTTCGTGGAACTCTTCCTTGCCCGGAATCACCTTGGCCATGTTGAGCTGGCCGCCGATGGCGGGCGCCGCGTCGAACAGGTGCACCTCGTGCCCGCGTTCCGCCGTCACCGTGGCGGCGGTCAGGCCCGCAGGCCCGGCACCCACCACGGCGATGCGCTTGCGCGACGACACCGGGCGGTACACCAGCTCGGTCTCATGACAGGCGCGCGGGTTGACCAGGCAGCTGCTGGTCTTGTTCTGGAACACATGGTCCAGGCAGGCCTGGTTGCAGGCGATGCAGGTGTTGATGCGGTCGGCCCGGCCCTGCGCCGCCTTCTTCACAAACGCGGCATCGGCCAGCAGCGGCCGCGCCATCGACACCATGTCGGCGCAGCCGTCGGCCAGCACCTGCTCGGCCACCTCGGGCGTGTTGATGCGGTTGGACGTGACCAGCGGCGTGGCGATGCCTGCCGCGGCAAACTCGGCCTTCATCTTCTGCGTGACCCAGGCAAACGCCGCGCGCGGCACGCTGGTGGCTATTGTTGGCACCCGCGCCTCGTGCCAGCCGATGCCGGTGTTGACGATGTTCGCCCCGCCCGTGGCCACGGCCTTGCCCAGGGTGACGATCTCGTCCCACGCGCTGCCGCCGGGCACCAGGTCGATCATCGACAGGCGGTAGATGATGATGAAGTCCGGCCCCACGGCCTCGCGCATGCGGGCCAGAATTTCCACCGGCAGGCGCATGCGCTGGCTGTAGTCACCGCCCCATTCATCGCGCCGCAGGTTCGTGGCCTGCGAGAGGAACTGGTTGATGAAGTAGCCCTCGGAGCCCATCACCTCCACACCGTCGTACCCGGCCTCGCGCGCCTTCACCGCGCAATTGACGAAGGCGCGGATCTGGCGCTCCACCCCGCGCGCCGACAGCGCAAACGGCGTGAACGGTGAAATGGGCGACTGCAGGCGCGACGGCGCCACGGCCAGCGGGTGGTAGGCGTAGCGGCCCGTGTGCAGGATCTGCAGTGCAATCTTGCCGCCCGCGCCATGCACCGCGTCGGTCACCACCCGGTGGCGTTTGGCCGCGCCCGAGGTGGACAAGGTGCCCGCAAACGGCTTGGCCCAGCCCGCGATGTTGGGAGCGAAGCCGCCCGTCACGATCAAGCCCACATCACCTTCTGCCCGCTCACGGAAGTACGCCGCCATGCGCGAGAGGTCGCGCCCGTCCTCCAGCCCGGTGTGCATGGAGCCCATGAGCACGCGGTTCTTCAGGGTGGTGAAGCCGAGATGAAGGGGGGCGAGCAGGTGCGGATACAAGGCGGCGCCAGGCATGGGGGCAGCGGCTGCAGAGGCGGCAGGAGCAGCCATGGGAGGAGAGGAATGCATGGAACGATCGTGGACTAGAAGGTTTTTCTAGAACTTTATTCTAGAATCCCGTTCCATGGCAAGCCGCAATTCCCCGCCCCCCGTCTCATCCCCCGCCGAAGCAACGGCAGACCGCCGTCAGGACATCCTGAACGCCGCCCTGGCCTGCGCGGCCGAAGGCGGGGTCGATGCCGTCACCATCGATGGCGTGCGCGCGCGTTGCGGGGCCAGCGTGGGTAGCATCTACCACCACTTCGGCAACCGCGACGGCATCGTGGCGGCACTGTTCTTTGACATCTTTCACGACCAGTCGCGCAGCGTGCAGGCGCAACTGGATGCCGCCCAAGGCGTGGAGGCGGGCGTGCATGCCCTCGTCACGGGCTATCTGGACTGGGTGGTGGCGCAGCCCGAGCGGGCGCGTTTTCTGTTTCAGTCACGCGGCGCGGTGGCTGCTGGCCCCCGCACGCCCGACCTGGCCGACGCAGCCCACCGCCGCAACCAGGCACTGGTGGCCTGGTTCGAGCCCCACCGCCGCACCGGTGCGGTGCGCGACCTGCCGTGCGAGCTGATGCCATCGCTGGTGATGGGGCCGGTGCAGAGCTATTGCAGGGCCTGGCTGTCGGGCAATGCGGCCCAGGGCGGCCTGCCCTCGCCCACCACCTACCGCGCAGAGTTGGCAGACGCGGCGTGGCGGTCGGTGAAAGCCTAGAGCCAGTTCAGTAGTGCGGAGGCAACTCGTCGCGCAGGTTGCGCGGCGCCACGCCGCCGCCCTCGGGCACCTGGCGGCGCAGCTGGATGACCTCCTGCGCGAGGCGGTCGATCAGCTCCTGCTGGCGGTAGATCGTCATGTTCAGCTGGTCCAGCAGGTCTTCGGTGAAGCTGGCCTTGATCTCCAGGCTTTCGAGGCGCTGGAGAACGCTGGCGAGATCGTTGGCGTCAGACATGGAGGCGTCAGATCGCCTGGCCCAGGCGCGCGACGCCTTCGCGGATCTTGTCCACATCGGCCGTGGCGAACGACAGGCGGAAGGTGGCGTGGTCGGGGTTGGCGCAGAAGAATGGCGTGCCGGGCACAAAGGCCACGCCCTTTTCAATCGCACGCTTGGCCAGCACGTTGCCATCGGCCACCTTGCCACCTGCCCCTGTGAGGCGTGCCCACACGAACAGGCCGCCCTGCGGCTGCACAAACTCGATGGCATCACCCAGCTCCTTGCGCAGCGCGTCGCCCATGGCCTCGGCGCGCTCGGCATACACCTTGCGCACGTTGGCCAGCGTGCCAGGCATGCGGCCGGCCTTGAGGTACTGCGCGGCTGTGGCCTGGGCAAAGGTGCTGGTGTGTGCGTCGCTGAACTGCTTGCACATGGTGGCCTTGCCCAACAGCTCGGCCGGGGCAATCATCCAGCCCACGCGCAGGCCGGGCGACAAGACCTTGCTCAGGCTGCCGCAGTGCACCAGCAGCTCACGGCTGCCGGGCACGCTGGCCGACAGGTTGAGCAGGCTGGGCGGAGGCGCGTCGCCAAAGTACAGGTCGCCGTAGGGGTCGTCCTCGACGATCAGGGTGTTGTGCTTCACGGCCATCTCCAGCACGGCCTTGCGGCGCTCGGCGCTCAGCATGGCGCCACTGGGGTTGCCGAAGGTGGGGATCAGGTAGACGAACTTGGGCTTGTGCTCGGCGATGAGCTTTTCCAGTTCATCCGTCTTCACGCCGTTGCCGTCGATGGGCGCGCTGATGAGCTCGGCGCCGTACAGGCGGAAGCACTGGATGGTCGCCAGGAAGGTCGGGCCTTCCACAATCACCTTGTCGCCGGGGCTGATGAGCGTCTTGCCCAGCAGGTCCAGCGCCTGCTGGCTGCCGGTGGTGACGATGAGGTTGTCGGCCGCCACATCCTTGGCGCCCTTGCTCGTCATGAAGGCGGCCAGTTGCTCGCGCAGCGGGTTGTAGCCTTCGGTGGCGCCGTACTGCAGTGCTGCGCCGGGCTCCTCGGCCAGGGCTGCATTGCTGGCGGCGCGGATGCCTTCCACGTCGAACATCGCGCTGTCGGGGAATCCACCCGCAAAGCTGATGATGCCGGGCTTGCCCAGCAGCTTGAAAAGCTCGCGGATGGCGGAGGTTTCTACGTTGTTCAGGCGGTCGGCAAATTGCATGGCGTGGACAGAAGTGGGTGGCAAAGGATCCCGCATTGTCGCCAATTGGCGTGCAGGTTTCCTGCGGCTTAGACTGCGGGGGCCAAAACCTGAACCACCGCCTCGCTACGGAGCCCCCATGCCCCTCGAAATCCGCCAGCTGCCACCGATGCGCCTCGCCTACATGCGCCAGACCGGCCCCTATGGCCCCTCCCTCACGCAGCTGTGGGACCGCTTTGGCCGCTGGTGCGAGGCCCATGGCCTGAGCGAGCCGCGCCCCAAGTTCTACGGCATCAGCCTGGACAACCCCGCCTGCACACCGCCTGCTCAGTGCCGCTACGACGCCTGTGTGCAGGTGGGCGTGGGCCTGCGTACGGGCACCGAGGCCCTGGTGCAGGACTTCCCCGGAGGCGACTACGCCTGTTTTCAGTTTGTTGGCACCGGGCCCGAGATCGGCGCAGCCTGGGCCCGCATGACGGCCCCGGGGCAGATCCCCGCAGGCTGGGAGGTGGCGGCCAGACCCGCTGTCGAGGTGTATGACGAGCACTTCGCCGTCAACCCCGCCACCGGCGCGTTTCCGTGCTGGCTGTGCCTGGCGGTGCAGCGCGTGGCCTGAGTCACACGCCGGCGCCCGCGTATCAATCCACGCGGATATCGGCCCGCGCAGCCACGGCGCGCATGAGTGGCAGTTCGCGCTCGATGCGGGCGCGCAGCGCATCGCCGTTGCCCCATGCCGGGGTCATGCCGATGTCCACCAGCTTCTTCTTGAATTCGGCCGAAGCCATGGTGTCGGCCAGGGCCTTCTCCAGCTTCTTCTGCACCGGAGCGGGCAGGCCTGCAGGGCCGACAAAAGCGAACCAGGAGCCCATGTCGAAACCCGGGTAGCCGCTCTCGGCCACAGTGGGCACATTCGGCAGCAACGCCAGGCGCTGCGGGCTCAGCGCGGCGATGGGCTTGATCTTGCCTGCCTTGATGAGCGGGGTGGAGGCCACCACCGTGTCCACCGCCAGCTGCACCTGCCCGCCCATCAGCGCCGTCAGGTTGGGCGAGCTGCCGTTGAAGGGCACATGCATCATCGGAAAACCTGCCGTGGTCTTGAGCATCTCGGCGCCGAAGTGCACCGATGAGCCCGTGCCGTAGGAGCCGTACGAGAACTTGTCCGGCGCGGCCTTGGCCTGCGCCACGATGTCCTTGAGCGTGCTGCCCTGCACATCGTTGTGCGCCACCAGAAGCAGCCCCATGTCCGCCACCATGCCGATGGGCGTAAAGCTGCGCACGGGGTCGTACGGCAGGTTGGTGCGGATTGCGGGGTTCATGGTGAGCGTGGTGTTGGCGCCCAGCAGCAGGGTGTAGCCGTCGGCCGGTGCCTTTGCCACCAGCGAGGCCGCCACCACCGTGCCCGCACCGGGCCGGTTCTCTACCACCATGGGCTGGCCCAGGCGCTCGCCCAGGGCCGTGGCCAGCAGCCGCCCCAAAATGTCGGTGGCACCGCCGGGTGCAAACGGTATGACCAGCTTGACCGGCCGCTCAGGAAAGGCCTGCGCCCAGGCCACGGCGGGCGCCGCCAGCGCGCACGCGCCAGCCAGAAGACAGGAAATAAAGCGGGAGCGCAGCAAGGGCATGGGGAGTTCTCCGGTCAAAAAATTCTGGAAAAGCGGGACGGACATCGAACGCATCAACCCAGCAGCGGGCTCGCCACACGGGCATAGCCACTGGCCTGGTCGTAGGCATGGCCGATCTGCAGCACGGCGGCGTCCGACTGTGCCGGGCCGATGATCTGTAGACCTGCAGGCAGGCCGCCGGGGCCAAAGCCTGCGGGGGCTGCGAGCGCGGGCAGGCCGGCCATGGTGGCGGGCACCACGGCCTCCATCCAGCGGTGGTAGGTGTCCATGGTGCGGCCGCCCACCTCATAGGGCCAGTCCAGCCCGGCATCGAAGGGGAACACCTGGGCAGCGGGCAACACCAGAAAATCGAACTGCTCGAACAGGCCGCGCAGCACCTGGTACCACGCGCTGCGCACGCGGGCCGCGTCGTACACCTGCAGAGCCGTCAGGCGCATGCCACGCTCGATCTCCCACACCGCCTCGGGCTTGAGCAGCGCATGCGTGGCCGGGTTGCGATACAAGGCCGCATTGGCCCCTGCCACGCTGAAGCTGCGCAAGTCGATCCATGCGTTCCACAGCTGTTCCAGATTGAATGCGGGCACCACAGATTCCACGGTGCAACCCACCGTGCGGAAGTGTTCCAGCGCCTGCTCGCAGGTGGCCAACACGCCAGGCTCGGTGGGCAAATGGCCGCCCAGGTCACCCAGCCAGCCAATGCGGGCGCCGCGCCAATCACGCTCCAGCGGCTGGCCCAGCAGGGCCACGTCCTCATGGCGCCGCGTGAGCGGCAGGCGCGCATCAAAACCCGCCTGCACCGACAGCAGCAGCGCCAGGTCCGGGATGTTGCGGGCCATGGGCCCGGCCACGCTGAACTGCTGGAAGAACACTTCTTCCGTCGGCCCGTGCGGCACCAGGCCGAACGAGGTACGCAGCCCATACACGTTGTTGAAAGCCGCTGGCGTGCGCAGCGATCCCATCATGTCCGATCCATCCGCCACGGGCAGCATGTGCAGCGCCACGGCCACCGCTGCGCCGCCACTGCTGCCGCCCGCCGACACGGCCGGGTTGTGGGCATTGCGTGTGGTGCCATACACCGGGTTGTAGGTGTGGCCGCCCAGGCCAAACTCCGGAGAGTTGCTGCGGCCGATGAACAGTGCACCGCCTGCGCGCATCCGCTCGAACACCACCGCATCCGTGGCCGAGATCTGTCCCGCAAAGATGGGTGAACCCCGCGTGGTGACCATGCCCGCAGCGGGCATGATGTCCTTGGGCGCCTGCGGAAAGCCATGCAGCGGGCCCAGGCTCTCGCCGCGTGCCAGTTGCGCATCGCGCTCTGACGCCTGCGTGCGCAGGGCGTTGCGGTCCGCCATCGCCACCAATGCATTCACCACGGGGTTGAGCCGGTCCACCTGGGCCAGGTAGGCGTCCAGCACCTCGGTGCAGGAGACCTCCCGCGCATGGATGGCGCGCGACAGGCCGGTGGCCGTGTAGTCCACGATGTGGCTGGGGGTGCCACCCGGGGTGACGCTGTTTGCGGAAGGCATGGAGGCTGAGGCCGGTGAATGTGTCATTTGCAAGTCAGCATAAGCAGCTCGCTGCGTTTCGACAATCAACGATTTCTGGGGTTATCTTTGCGTTTTATGCAATCCACACTCCGAAAGGCCCCCCATGCTTTCCAGCCGCTTGCAGGACACGGCACTGCGCTACTTTCTGGAGGTAGTGCGCAGCGGCTCGGTCAGCGAGGCCGCCACGCGCCTCAATGTGTCGCCCTCGGCCGTGAGCCGCCAAGTCGCCGCCCTCGAAGACCTGCTGGGCGTGCCGCTGTTTGACCGGCGGCCGCGCGGCATGGCGCCCAGCGCAGCGGGCGAGCTGCTGGCTGCCCATGCGCGGCGGGGCGCGCTGGAGGCCGACCGCGTGGTCTCCGACATCCAGGCGCTGCAGGGCCTGCGCACGGGGCTGGTGCGCATCTGCAGCTCTGCGGGTTTCGCCATCGAGTTCCTGCCGCGCGTGATGGCGCAGTTCCGCCTGCAGTACCCCGGCATCCAGTTCCACCTGCGCGTGGCCAGCCCGGCAGCTGTGACCGTGGCGGTGCTCAACGGCGATGCGGACATTGGCCTGACCTACAGCCGCTCGGCCGAGCGGGACATCACCGTGCAGCACCGTCAGGCCGCACCCGTCATCGCCATCATGCGGCCCGACCACGCGCTGGCGCGATTGCACTCCGTCACGCTGGCGCAGATGCACGCCTACCCCATCGCCCTACCCGAGCGCGACAACACCGTGCGCCAGCTGTTCGACATTGGCTGCAGCCAGCGGGGCCTGGTCTTTGAGCCCGCACTGGTGTGCAACCACTTCGAGACGCTGATGCACTTTGTGCTGCATGGTGGCGGCCTGTCCATCTCGGGCGAGGTGACGGTGCGCGACCGCGTGTTGCGCGGCGAGTTGCACGCCGCCCAGATCCGCGAGCCCGGCATGGGCGCCCGCGCCGCAGAGCTGCAGACCCTGAGCGGCCGCACCTTGCCCGCTGCCGTGCGCATGTTCCTGGAGTTCCTGCAGGCGCAGCTGCGGGACAATGCGGCACCGGCCACGCCCGCCAAAAGAAGCCAGCCCCCTGCCCCACCCCGCCAACGATGATGATGAAAACCGCCCAGATCGAGCCCTTCTTCGCCACCCTCAAGGCGGCCAACCCTATGCCCAACACGGAGCTGGAATACACCACCCCGTTCGAGCTGCTGGCCGCCGTGCTGCTATCGGCCCAGGCCACCGACGTGGGCGTGAACAAGGCCACGCGCAAGCTGTTCCCCGTGGCTGGCACGCCCCAGGCCATCCTGGACCTGGGTCTGGAGGGACTGGAGGGCTACATCAAGACCATCGGCCTGTACCGCACCAAGGCCAAGAACCTGATGGAGACCTGCCGCATCCTGGTGGAGCAGCACGGCAGTCAGGTCCCGCGTACGCGCGAAGCGCTGGAGGCCCTGCCCGGCGTGGGCCGCAAAACGGCGAACGTGGTGCTGAACGTGGCCTTTGGCCAGCCCACGATGGCGGTGGACACGCACATCTTTCGCGTGAGCAACCGCACCGGTCTGGCGCCGGGCAAAAACCCGTTGGCAGTGGAGCTGCAGCTGATGAAGCGTGTGCCTGAAGCCTACGCAGTGGACTCGCACCACTGGCTCATCCTGCTGGGCCGCTATGTGTGCCAGGCGCGCAAGCCGCGCTGCTGGGAATGTGTGGTGAGTGAGTACTGCGACTACAAGCCGAAGACG
Source organism: Acidovorax kalamii (assembly GCF_002245625.1). Classification (GTDB taxonomy): domain Bacteria; phylum Pseudomonadota; class Gammaproteobacteria; order Burkholderiales; family Burkholderiaceae_C; genus Acidovorax; species Acidovorax kalamii. The sequence goes on along the minus strand of NZ_NOIG01000004.1, from coordinate 777,831 downwards.
CTGGTGCCCTGAGTCAGCAGGCCCAGCATCTAGCTATTATTTTTATAGCTTATAGCGCTTACTGGATAGGCGGTAGAGCCCAAAAAAGCTTCAAATTTCACTCAACGGGCTACAGCGTGCTCCCGCAGCCAGGCGGCAAACGCCTCTTCGGTGATGTCGCCTGCGGCGACGGCGAGCATGGTCAGCACACACGACGCGTCGTCGGCGGTGAGCGCCCAACCATTCAGGCGCAAAAAAAGCTCTGCTGCTACGAAGCCCGTGCGCTTGTTGCCATCGACGAACGGATGGTTGCGCGAAATGCCGTATCCATAAGAGGCTGCTAACGCCGCAGCATCTGGCGGAGGCTCGCCGTAGTGGCTCAGATGCAGTGGTTTGCCCAATGCTGAATCGAGCAAACCAGCGTCCCGCACACCCGCACCGCCACCGTGCTCAGCCAACTGCATTTCATGGATGGCGACGATAACGGCACGGTCCAGCCAGACCCACTGGCTCATTTGGCCAGCTCGTGCAGCACGGCACGGCGCTCTTTCATGATCTCGCGCGCCACGCGCATTTGGGCTTCAAATTCGGGGTTGTGGGTCGTGATGCGCAAGCCGTCGGGCGACTCCGTCACATACAACTCATCGCCTTTCTCCAATTGCAATCGCGCCAGCAGTTCCTTTGGAAAAATAGCGCCGACGGAGTTACCGACCTGGGTGAGTTTGAGGGTGTGCATGGCATACATCCAAGTAATTACAAACGTAATACTAAACTTCCCCCTGGGTACAGTCAAACCACCCCTGCCAGCCCCAAAGCCGCCATCTCCTGCGACACCCCCACCCACGCCACATCAAACCCCGCCACCTTGCGCTCCGGCGGCACGGGATGTGCGCGCAGCGCCCAGGTGGCACCCGCCACCACGCTGTCGATCACGGGCACCGACACCTGGGGCTGCACCGCAGCGGCCATGCCGGCCAGCCCTGCCCCGCCCAGGATGACGGCCTGCACGCCCATCTGGCGCACCACATCTCGGCATGCCTGGGCCAGCAAGGCACGGGCTGCTTCGGGGTCCGCCGCCAGTTGCGCGCCGGTGGGGGCGACGGTGTGGATGCCCGCCAGAGCGTGGGCGTGGCCCAGCGCCTGTGCCAGGCGCTGCAGCATGGGGCCCCAGCGCTCGCCGCCCGTCACGATGGCAAAACGGCCGTGGCGCGCGGCCTCGATGAATGACGCTTCGGCCAGGCCGGTGACGGGCACGGGGCTGCTCTCGCGCAGCGCCATCAGGCCGGGATCGCCAAAGCAGCCGATCAGCACCGCGTCGGGTGCGGGCTGCGGCTGTGCGATCTCATGCGCCCACACATCGAGCGCGGCGTGGGCCGCCACGGCGTAGCTCGCCTCGCACGCGATGTACGGTGCGCCAAAGCGGGCCGTGGCAGTGCGCACCGCCACATGCGAGCCCGCAGCCCCCTGCACATGCCGCTGCAGCAAGGCACTGACATGGGTCGACATGTTGGGGTTGATGACGAGCAGTTGGCGCATGGGCAAGCGTGTGGAAAAACCGTCAGACACCACCCAGCAACCTCGCCAGATCGGGCGCCTCTGCCGCAGGCGGCGTGAACTCCAGCTGCGACTCGATCCGCGCCAGGTGGGCCAGCATCAGCCGGGGCGCCTCGCGCGCGTCACGCAGACGAATGGCATCGATCAGCGCCCGGTGTTCGCGGCAGCCGCAGGCCGTGGCCTCTTCGCGGGTTTGGGCGTGGCTGGGGCTGTAGGTCATCAGGATGAGCGAGGTGCGCGAGACCAGCTCGCGCAGGATGCGCCCTAGCGTCTGGTGCCCGGCCGCCTGCGCGATGTGCAGGTGAAAGTCGCCCGAGAGGCGGATGGCGCGGCGCATGTCGCCGCTGGCGCGGGCGGCCTCTTCGTCGTCGATGCAGGTGCGCAGCGCGGCGATGTCAGCGTCGGTGGCGTTGGCGATGAACAGCTCCACCAGGCGCGGCTCCAGCAGGCGGCGGGCCTCGAACACTTCCAGCGCCTCTTGCGGCGTGGGCTGGGCAATGGAGGCGCCCCGGTTGGGCGTGAGCGTGACCACCTGTTCATTGGCGAGCCGCACCAGAACAGGCCGCACCCGCGTGCGCGAGACACCGAAAGCCGCTGCCAGCTTGTCCTCCACCAGCTTGGTGCCGGGCGGCAGGCGGTGGTCGAGGATGGCCGACACCATGCGGTCGTACATGTCGTTGTCGCTGAGCTGGCCGGTCGTGTCGGGCTGCACGGGCGGTTCGGTGACCGCAGCGCGCGTGCGCCGGGGCTTGGGGAGGGTGGTCGTCATAAGGGTGCCGTTTTTACCCCGAACGGCCCTTGCGCCTGCGGCCCAGTGCCCAAACCAGCAGCAGCGTGACGCCCATCACCGCAAACGACACCACGGTGGTGACGGTGCCCAGCGCGTAGATGGACGGAGTGGTCACCGTGCTGGTCAGGCCCTGCAGCTCCAGCGGCAGCGTGTTCACGTCGCCAATCGCCTGCGAGGTGCGTGCGATCTCGTCCCAGCTCAGCGTGAAGCCGAACATGCCAATGCCCACGACCGAGGGAGCGATCAGCGGCAGCACCACATGCGCAAAGCCCTGCCATGGCGTAGCGCCCAGGTCGCGTGCGGCTTCTTCGTATGCAGGGTTGAAGCGGTTGAACACCGCAAACATGATGAGCAGGCCAAACGGCAGCGTCCAGGTCAGGTGGGCGCCCAGGGCCGAGGTGAACAGGCCGAGCGAGGTGCCATAGCCCTCCAGCGCACTCTCCATGCCCAGCCATTCCAGCGCCGCCTTGATGCCGTTGTCGATGAGCCGGAACTCCAGCCCGATGCCCAGCGACACGATGATGGACGGCATGATGAGGCTGGCCACGACGATGAAGAACAGCGTGTTGCCACCCGCCAGCCGCTTGCGAAACGCCAGCCCGGCCAGCACCGACAACACCACGGTGCACAGCATCACCGCCACACCCAGGCCCAGCGAGCGCCACAGCGCCGCACCGATGTCCACCACGCCCAGGCCCTCGGCCAGCTTGGTGAACCAGTGCAGCGACACGCCGCGCATCGGAAAGGTGAGCCCGCCTTCAGGCCCCTGAAAGCTCAGAATGAAGATGACGAACATCGGTCCGTACATGAACAGCACGAAAAGTGCAAAGACGACGGCCAGGGGCCAGAAGCTGGCGGGGCGGGAATCGCGCACTTTCATCTCACAGCTCCTTGCGGATATCGACGAGGCGGGTGAGGCCCCAGATGATCATGAGCACCACGGCCAGCAGAATCACGGCATTGGCCGCCGCCAGCGGGAACTGCAGATACGAGGTCTGCACCTGGATGATCTTGCCGACGGACGCAATCTGCTGCCCGCCCATCACACCAATCGTCACGAAGTCGCCCATCACGATGGTGATGACAAAGATCGAGCCAATGATGATGCCGGTGCGCGACAGCGGAACGATCACATTCCACAGCGTCTGCCAGCCATTCGCGCCGCTGTCGCTCGCTGCCTCGATGAGGCTGCGGTCGATGCGCATCATGCTGTTGAAGATCGGCACGATCATGAACATGGTGTAGAGGTGCACAAAGGCCAGCACCACCGAGAAATCGGAGAACAACAGCCACTCAATAGGTGTCTCGATGAGGTTCATGCCCATCAGCGTCTGGTTGACCAGCCCATTGCGCCCCAGCAGCGGCACCCACGAGATCATGCGGATCACGTTCGACGTCCAGAACGGGATGGTGCACAGCACGAACAACAGGGTCTGCATGCCCGAAGAGCGCACATGGAAGGCCAAAAAATAGGCCACGGTGAAGCCGATCACCAGCGTGATCAGCCACACCAGAAAACTGAACTTGAGCGTGGAGTAATACGTCTTGAGCGTGACGCACAGCCCCTCCGACGCATCGCCACAGCCCGCAAAGATTGACACGTAGTTCTTGAACGTGAAGCCGGGCAACAGCTCGTACTCATTGAAGTCCCAGAAGCTGACTATCACGATCAGCGCCAGCGGAATCAGGAAAAACAGCGCGAACACCAGTGTGAACGGCGCAGCCTGCCACCAGGCGGCAATGCTGCGGCCGGGGACGGCAGCAGCGGGTAAGGACGGTGTGGTGGTGCTCATGGTGTTTGCAAATCAGTTATCCATCGCATCGGGCGACAGTCGTCAAAACTGGCGCGGCCCGATACCAGTGCCCCCGTGCAAGGGCCGCCCCGCCGCACCGGGGGCGTCCCCCTCCCAGATGCGAAGCAATATGAGAGAGGGGGAAGGCGCGCAGCGCCTCAGGGGGTGGCACCTCTTCTACGCCGCGACGAATTCATTCCACTTCTGCACCATGTAGTTGTTCTCGTCCATCAACGCGTTCCAGCAGGCAATGCCGCCCATGCGCGACTCGTAGCTGCCGCCGTCGCGCACGGCGCCAGCCTTGGCCAGCACGTCGCCGTTAGGGCTCTTGATGTCCTGCGTAGCGGGCTTGCCTTCCATCCAGTAGGCCCACTCGTAGGCTTCCATCTTGGACTTGGCGGTCTCCAGCACGGCGCTGTAGTAGCCCTGGCGGTTCAGGTATGCACCGGCCCAGCCATCCAAGAACCAGTTGATGAACTCGTACGCGCCATCGAGCTTGCGGCCGCTCAGCGTGGCGGGCAGGCCAAAGCCGGCGGCCCAGGCACGATAGCCTTCTTTCAGGGGCTGGAAGTTGCAGGCGATGCCCTTGGTGCGCACGGCCGTGACGGCAGGGCTCCACATCGACTGGATCACCACCTCGCCCGAGGCCATCAGGTTCACCGACTCATTGAAATCCTTCCACAGCGCGCGGAACTGGCCCTGCTTCTTGGCCTCGATCAGGGTCTTGATCGTGAGATCAATCTCCTTCTTGGTCATGTTGCCCTTGTCGGGGTACTTGTAGATGCCCATGGCCTCGACCACCATGGCAGCGTCCATGATGCCGATCGAAGGAATGTTCAGGATCGCGGTCTTGCCCTTGAACTCGGGGTTGAGCAGCTCGGCCCAAGAGTTGATGGGGCGCTTGATCAGGTCGGGGCGGATGCCCAGCGTGTCGGCGTTGTACACGGTGGGGATCAGGCTCATGAACTGCGTGGGTGCGGCCGCGAATTTCTTGGACTTTTCGCCTTCCAGATAGATCACCTTCTTGGGGGCCGTGCCCTGGTCGCCCACGGCCTTGCCCGCCACCATGCCGGTAGTGAACAGCGTGGTGATCTTGTCGGCGTTCTTGATCTTCTTGGTGTCGATGCCCTTCAGGTTGCCCGTGGGCACGATCTTCTTGAGCGAAAAGTATTCGGTGTCGATCAGGTCAAAGCTGTTGGGCGCGGTGACGGCGCGCTTGGTCACGTCGTCCGTGGTCACGGCCACGTACTGGATCTCGATGCCGGTGTCGGCCTTGAATTTCTCGGCAATGGCCTTGTCCTGGTTCACCGCCGTGCCCAGGTAGCGCAGCACGATCTTTTCCTGCGAATGCACGGCCGGGAACATGCCGGCGGCCAGGATGCCCGCCGTGCCCTTGAGCAGCGAGCGGCGCGCCACACCAGTGGCTTCGGAGACAACAGCAGGGGAATCAGCACGGGAAGCATCGGACATGGGAAAACTCCTTGGGTTGCGGAAGGGGACAGGTGAAAAATGAGGGGCGGCGGCAGATCAGGCGGCTGCGGCCATTGCAGGAGCAGGCACGGACAGTGGGTGCGCCTGGTCGGGCGTCCAGTGCAGTTGCACGCTCTGCCCCACCTGGTAGGGCTGCGCAGCAAACGCGGCTTCAGGCACCATCACCGAATAGGCCGCCGTGGCGTTGGCCGACAGGGCCACGCCCTGCTTCTGCAGGCCGATCAGCACATAAGTGCCCTGGTACTCCACATCGGTGACCACGGCCTGCATACGCTGGGTGCCCCAGGGCAGTTCTGCGTTGAAGAGGGCAACCTGCAGATGGTCGGTGCGCACACCCACCTTGCCTTCGGGCGTGTCGATCACGTTGTGCCCCCCCATGAAGCGCGCCACGAATTCGCTGGCGGGCCGGTTGTAGACCTCGTGCGGGCTGCCCACCTGCTCGATCACGCCATGGTTCATCACCACCATGGTGTCGGCCAGGGCCATGGCTTCTTCCTGGCTGTGGGTCACATGGATAAAGGTCAGGCCCAATTCCTTCTGCCAGCGCCGCAGCTCGGCGCGCATCTGGATGCGCAGGAAAGGGTCGAGGGCGGAGAGCGGCTCATCGAGCAGCAGCACGCGCGGCTGCGTGATCAGCGCACGCGCCAGCGCCACGCGCTGCTGCTGCCCGCCTGAGAGTTCGGCCGGCTTGCGCTCGGCCAGGTGGCCCAGGGCCACGCGTTCCAGCAGATCGCGTGCCTTGGCCTGGCGCTCGGCCTTGGGCACACCTTTCATCTTCAGGCTGAAGGCCACGTTGTCCAGTGCCGAGAGGTGCGGAAACAGCGCGAAGCTCTGGAACATCATGGCCGTGCCGCGCGCGGCGGCGGGCAGGTCGGTGATGTTGCGGTTTTCCAGCAGGATGTCGCCGCTGCTCGCCGACTCGTGCCCCGCAATCATGCGCAAGGTGGTGCTCTTGCCACAGCCCGACGGGCCCAGCAGACAGCAGTAGCTGCCGCTGGCAATGCGCAGGTTGATGGCATCCACGGCGGGTTTGCCGCTGGCATAGCGCTTGGTGAGCGCAACAATTTCGATGGCGGCAGGAGCCTGCGCAGAAGTGGTGGCGTGCATGGGCCAGGGTGTACGCAAAGCCCATGCCAACTTTGTACACAATATTTTTAGTGCATTGCATACAAAATGCACCAACGCCGTGCGCGGCCGCCCCGGCGGGGCGCACGCCATGCACCATCCCCGGCCCACACCCGGGGCCTTCATGGTGCACGGGCGACTGGCGACGGGCCCTGGGCTCATAGACCAAGCCTCTGCAACGCGTGGCTATACTGGGCCCGGGCAGAAGAAACAATTGCTTACGCAGGCGCGCCACCCCACCACCCACGACGGATGACGAACCTCGACCCACGCTCCATGATTGCCATGGCGGGCTTCATGTCCGCCATCATGGCCGTCGTTCTGCTGTTCATGCGGCGCCACTACCCGCCCTCCATCCGGGGCGTGGGGGCCTGGGCTGTCGCCCCCCTGCTCTGGCTGGCGTCCACGGTGCTCTTCGGTGCGCGGGACTTCATTCCGGCCTGGCTGAGCCTGGTGCTTGCCAACCAGCTGCTCGTGCTGGGCAGCCTCGTCTATTACATGGGTACACGCCACTTCCTGGGCCAATCGTTTGACTGGCGCTTCTGGGGCTGGGTGATGGCGGGCAGCACCACCGTGTTTGTGGTGCTCACCTACTGGTTTCCCAACTACGGACTGCGGGTGGGCTTCTTCACGGTGCTGATGGGTTGCATCTACACGGCTCAGTTGCGCTTCATGCTGCGCCACGGCGAGCACAGCTTTCCGGTGCGGCTGGTGCAGGTGGTGCTGGCGTTGCACACGTTGATACTGGCCGTACGGCTGTTTTCCATCCTCATTGGAAAGGGTGGCTCCGACCTGATGGAGCCTTCCTTGTTCCAGACCCTCTACATCGGCGCCTACGTATTGATGGTGCTCATGCTTTCCATCGGCGCGGTGCTGATGGCCACCGACCGCCTGCGCACCGAACTGGAACACCTGGCCACGCACGACTCACTGACCAACACGCTGAACCGCCGCGCGCTGCTGGCGCACTGCGAGGAGGAACTGGAGCGCGCCCAGCGCTATGGCCACGGCCTGTCCATCATGATGGTGGACCTGGACAACTTCAAGGCCGTCAACGACACCCGAGGCCACCAGCATGGCGACGCGGTGCTGGTGCATTTTGCCGACTGCACGCGCCAGGTGCTGCGCCGCGCCGACCGGCTGGGGCGCTATGGGGGCGAGGAGTTTCTGGTGCTGCTGCCCGACAGCGATGCCGATGCCGCCATGGCGGTGGCACAACGCATCCACGCCACGCTGGCCACCGGCCATGCGCTGGATTGCCAGGTCAGCATCGGGCTGACCAGTTGGACCGGGGCCCACGACACGCTGGACGCCATGCTCTCACGCGCCGACGCGGCGTTGTACCGCGCCAAACACGAGGGGCGCAACCGGACCGTGGTGGCCTCGGAGCCCGTTCAAACACCACGCGCGGCGCAGGCAGGCTCCGCCCAAACGGTCGCCTGCGATTGAGCGCAAAGCCGTGTCAGGCCGTCTGGGTCGCCACCCCGGCGGACTCAAAGCTCGCCATTTCGGCCAGCACCGCGCAGGCCGACTGCAACAGCGGCCATGCCAACGCGGCACCCGAGCCCTCGCCCAGCCGCAGGCCCAGGTCCAGCAACGGCTCGGCCTGCATCTGGGCCAGCATCAGGGCATGGCCCCGCTCGCCCGAGCGGTGGGCAAACACGCAGCGCTGCAACACGGCGGGCTGCAGGCGGCTGGCCACCAGCACGGCGGCGCTGGTGATGAAGCCGTCCACCACGATCACACGGCGCTCCAGGGCTGCCTGCAGCACCGCGCCCACCAGCGTCGCCACCTCGTAACCCCCCAGCGCAGCCAGGGCGGCCAGCGGCGTGGTGGCATCGGCATTGGCATCCAGCGCCTGTTGCAGCACGGCGCGTTTGCGCTCTATGCCTGCTGCGTCCAGGCCTGTGCCAGCGCCTGTCACCTCGGCCAACGGCAGCCCTGCCAGCCGCGCCAGCAGCAGCGATGCCACCGAGGTGTTGCCAATGCCCATCTCGCCCAGCAGCAATGCATTGCCCGGCAGGCCACGCACCACCTCCATGCCGTTGGCGATGGCCTGGGCACACTGCTCCGCCGTCATGGCCGGGCCCACCGATGCATCGGCCGTGCCGGGTGCCACCTTGTGCACCAGCAGGCGCGGCGCACCGGGGGCTGTCTCGCGCTGCGCGATGGGGCGCGCCACGCCGCAGTCCACCACCGTGAGCTGCAGCCCATGCTGGCGTGCCAGCACGCTCACTGCGGCGCCACCGGCGAGAAAGTTTTCCACCATCTGCCAGGTCACATCGCTCGGGAAGGCCGAGACCCCCTTGGCCGCCAGGCCATGGTCGCCCGCGCACACCAGCATCTGCGGCTGCAGCAGCGCGGGGGCCTCGGTGCCCAGCACCTGGCCGATGCGCAGGGCCAACGCCTCCAGCCGCCCCAGCGACCCCAACGGCTTGGTCTTGTTGTCGAGCAGGTGCTGCAGGCGGGCAGTCAATGGTGCGTCGGAGATGTCGGCAATGGCGGGGACAGTGAATGCGGCGAGGGATTGCATGGTGTGAGGAAAAGAAGCAGAAAGAACGAAATGGAACGAGGGACTGGCGGTCAGGCGGCCGCGTAATCTGGCGCGATCAGCGCCTGCAGCGCACCGGGTACAAAGCTGGCCTCGGCCATGCGGGCCAGGCCGTCGAACACGGCGTCGAGCGTGGGAACAGGGGATGCCCCCCCACGGCCGAACAGGGCCTGCAGCACAGCGGGGTCTTCGAGCAGGCCATGCAGATACACGCCCAGCACGTTGCCCGCCGGGTTTTGCCACGCGATGCCCGGGATCACTTCACGCGACACATCCCCCTTGGCGGCCATGGCGGGGTGCTGGGCTGTCTGGCCGTGGTGGATTTCGTAGCCCGTAACAGGCACCCCGGCCAGCGCAGCCCAGGCACCCAACACCGCGCCAAACCGGGCCTGCGTGCGCTGCACGGTTTTGGCAACCTCGAAGGTGGTGACCAGGGGCAGCAGGCCCAGGCCCGTCGCATTGCCATCGATGCCAGAGGTGTCGATCAGCGCCTCGCCCAGCATCTGCAGGCCACCACACACACCCAGCACCGCTCCGCCCTGCCCCGCGTGCTGGGCAATGGCCTGGTCCAGGCCCTGCGCGCGCAGCCAGGCCAGGTCGGCGGCGGTGGCCTTGGAGCCGGGCAACACCACCCAATCGGAGGGCTTGAGGCCGCCCAGGTCCGCTGGACTGCGCGCCCACAGCAGGCGCACGCCAGGCACGTTCTTCAGGGGCTGGAACTCGTCGAGGTTGCTGATGCGCGGGTAAGCCACCACAGCCACCGTGGTGTGCACGGCGCCCGCCACCAGCGTACGGTCATCGAACACGCCATCCTCTTCGGGCAGGCCGTGGCGCCACTGCATGGGAATGGTGGCCACGGTAGGCACGCCGGTCAGATCGTGCAGCATCTGCGGGGCGGGGGCCAGCAGGCTGGCATCGCCGCGAAACTTGTTGAGCACGAAGCCGTGGATCAGCGCCCGCTCATCTTGGGGCAGCAGCGCCCAGGTGCCGTACAGGTGCGCAAACGCGCCGCCCCGGTCGATGTCGGTCACCAGCAGGCAGCGCGCACCCGCATGCCGGGCCACGCGCATGTTGACGATGTCGCTGGCGTGCAGGTTGATCTCAGCGGGGGAGCCCGCGCCTTCGATCACCACCACATCGTTTTCGGCACGCAGGGCATCCAGCGCAGCGGCAATCTGCGGCCACACTTTCTCGCTGCGGCCGCGCCAAGGCATGGCCGTCAGCTCCGCACTCACCTGCCCCATCAGCACCACCTGGCTGTGCGTGTCGGCCTCGGGCTTGAGCAGCAGGGGGTTCATGCGCACCTCGGGCTCGGCGCGGGCCGCAAGGGCCTGAAAGTATTGGGCAGAACCGATCTCGCCGCTGCCCATCCCGCTGGCCACCACCCGCGCGTTGTTGCTCATGTTCTGCGCCTTGAACGGCGCCACCTTGAGGCCCTGGTTGCTGTAGTAACGGCACAGCGCGGTGGTAAGCCAGCTTTTGCCCGCCCCGCTGGTGGTGCCCAGCACCATCACGCAGCGGGCTCGTTTGGAAGAGGTGGTGGAAGTCAAGGCAGAGGGCGGACCATGCGGTCCATGATGTGTTCAAGCGCCGCTGCCGCATCGGTGCAGCGGCCCGTGTGCACGGGGGATGTCTGGATGATGGCGCTGCGCTTGGCAGTGAGCCAGTGAAAGCGCTGGCGGTAAGGCAGGCGTGCAATCGGCCCGCAGCCTGCGTCGCCCGCGCAGATGGCCACGATGGCGGCCAGGTGGCGCCGCACGGTGTCGATGTCGGCCTGCGGGTCCATGGCCAGCAGTCGAGCTTCGTCCAATGCCATGGCCGCCTGCAAAAAACCGGTGCGCTGGCACGACAGGATCACGCCCGCGTTGATGAACTCCTCGCGCTCCACACGCGGCACCACCCGCACGATGGCGTAGTCGTAGACCTCAGGCGCGTGCATCAACAGCCTCCTTCAATGCGTTCACCCACGCTGCACGCCCGGCCAGACGCGCGCAGAAGTAGTCCACGTAGGCCTGGCGGTGGCCTGCAGGCACCACCAGCGGGCCCTCGGTGTGCTCGGCCCCGGCCAGTGCCAGAAACTCATCGGGCACATCGCCAAGAACATGCGCAACCACCTCGGGCGTGAGGCGTGCGGCCAGCTCGGCATCCACCTGCGCCAACGCCGTGGCCCGGGCCAGCAGCACATGGTCCGCAATGGGCGCGAAGGGTTTGGCGGGCTGCACCACAACACCACTCCACGCATGGTGAAACGTCAGCGCCGCACCATGGTCGATGAGCCAGGGCTGGCGGTGCCACATGAGCAGGTTGGTGTTGCGCGCGGTGCGGTCCACATTGCCCACCAATGCATCGAACCAAACGAGGCGCGATGCAAAGTCATCCGACACCACATCCACCGCCGGGTCGAAGTTCAGTGCGCCCGAGAGGTAGTCCAGCCCCACGTTCAGGCCGCCGCTGGCGCGCACCAGGTCCTGTATCTCGGGGTCGGGCTCGGTCTGCGCCAGGGCGGGGTCGAGCTGGGCCAGCACGATCTCGGGCACGGGCAGGCCCAGCGCACGGGCGATGCCACCCGCAATCATTTCGGCCAGCAGGGCACGCACACCCTGCCCTGCGCCCCGGAACTTGAGCACGTAGGTGCCCAGGTCATCGCCCTCGACGATGGCGGGCATCGAGCCCCCCTCACGCAGCGGCGTGACATAGCGGTTGACGGTGATGGTTCTCACAAGGCTTCCTCTGAACCGGTTGAATGGCTGTCGGCGATGGTACGGCTGCTTTCGACGGCCCTCCAGGCCTGCCGCAACGCATCCTGCGCTGCGGGCGCCAGCACCCCCAGGCGCACGCTGCCCGGCAATCCAAACGAGGTGGTATCGCGCAGCTTGATGCCCGCCGCGCGCAAGGCCGCCAAATCATTCGGCAACGACATGCTGACAGGCTGCGCACAAAAGTAGTTGGCCAAGCTGCCCGCGTGCACGGCCCATCCCAGGTCCAGGCACAGCGTCTGCTGGCGCGACTTCCACTCGTGCAGGGTGGAGAGGCTGTACACCAGCCACTGCTGGACCACGGGCAACACCCAGGCCTGCAGCAAGGCCACACCATGCGCGCCCACCGGCCACGATGGTGCCAGGGCCACGAGCGCGCGCACCAGTTCCTCGCTGCCCTCGGGCGCAATGGCGTAGGCGGCACGCACACCGGTCAGCCCCAGGGCCTTGTTGGGGGTCCACAGCTGCCAGCAGGCCGATGGCAAATGCGCAGGCGGCGTGCCGGTCCACGCGCCCTCAGGCCCCAGGCGCAGGGGCACATAGGCGCAGTCGAGCACCCGCAGCACACCGGCTGCACCGTCACCACCACGCTCCACGCCCAGCTGCTGCCAGGCCCGCACCGCCGGGTCGGCCAGGCCCAGGGGGCTGGAAGGTTCACACGCCCACTGCAAGCCCGCCGCCGCACCGCCATTTCGCACCAGGTCCAGCCCACGCACTTGTGCGGCCTGGGCATAGTCGCCATAGCTGTGCGCAGGCAGGGCCACCTGCACCACGCCCTGCTGCGCCGCCAGCGCGGTGATGCGGTGGATGAACTCGCTGGCGCTGGCTGCCAGCACGATGCGGGCGGGGACCACGCCGTGGAAGGCGGCCAGGCGCTCGCGCAGGGCCGTGTAGGCCGGATCGGGATACCGCGTGGCATCGGCCGCCTGCACTGCCTCACGCGCTTCTATGCAGGGGCCGCAGGCATTGCTGTTGGTTGAAAAATCAAACAGCGGCACGCCCGCAGCGTCCGGGCCGCCGTGAATGGAACCCCACACGGGCGTGATTTCGTGCATCGTCATGCGGACATCCACGCTGAGAAAACCATGGCCACCAGCAACTGGATGGCCGCCACCACCGGCACCAGGGCCAGCACCACCCGGGTGCCCACCCGCGCGGCGCGCCGTGTATCCAGCGGCCCCGCACTGCGCCCCTTGCCGTGCAGGGTGTACACCCCCGGCTTGGCCAGGCGCACGCCCAGCACCAGCGCCATGGCCGCCATGGGCCAGCCGCTGTTGGGCGATGGTGTCTTGCGCGCCTGGCGCGCCAGGGTGCGCAGCGGCAGGCCCTGGGCCCCCAGCACCAGCAGCAGGGCTGTGATGCGCGCAGGCAGCCACGACATCACATCGTCTGCCCGTGCAGCCCATTTACCCGCCCACTGCCAGTAACGCCCGCCGCGCATGCCGGGGTAGCCCCACATGGCATCGGCCGTGTTGGCAAACCGGTACAGCGCCGCCCCCGGCAAGCCCAGCAGCGCGAACCAGAACAGCGGCGCCACCACCGAGTCGTTGAGGTTCTCGGCCAGCGACTCGATGGCGGACTCACGCACCTGCACAGCGCTCAGGCTGCTCACATCGCGGCTCACCAGACGCGCAAGCTGCGCGCGGCCTGCGGGCAGCGACTGGCCCAGCGCCACCTCCACCGCCAGCACCTCGTCGTGCAGCATGCGCCAGGCCAGCAGGGGCTTGAGCAGCAATGCCAACAATGCTGCCGCCAGAAGCCCGTGCAGCATCAGCACCAGGTGCTGCGCCAGCCCAGAGACTATCAAAACAATAGCTACCAAGGCGCACCAGACAAGCGCAGAGCGCCAAAAAACCTTGAAATCCCGGGCCACGGGGCTGGCGGGCGCCAGCCGGTCGCCCGACCACTGCAGCGCTTGGCCCATCCAGACCACGGGGTGCCAGGCCACAGGCGGCTCCCCCAGCCACCAGTCCACCGCCAAGGCCAGCAGCGGGCACCACAAGAGCACGTAGAACAGGGCCCCGCCCATGCCGGGGACCAACAAGGCGGTCAGGCTGTCCATGCGCCCTCCCCCATCGGCACGGTGGGTGCGGGCACCCGCCGCCGACGCGGCACCAGCACGCGCCAGGCCACCACGCACGAGGTCACGCACAGCGCCACACCCAACAACGACAGTCCCACAATCAACCCCGTGCGCAATGCCGGGCGCGCCAGCAGCGGCGCAAAGTCCAGGCTGTGCAGGCCGTTGTAGAGCAGCCGCTGCCAGGGCGTGGTGGCATCGGCACGCATCACGATGCGGGCCGATGCGGCGTCGGCGTACACCGTCACATCGTCTCCGGCCCAGTGGGCGCGCCACACGGGCAGCGGGCGGTTGAAGGCGGTGGATGCATCATGGTGGCGCGCATAGTACAGCCCGTCGTACTGGGTGAGCCACTCTATGGCCGGGGGTGGCGCGTCAGGGCGCAGGCCCTGCAGCGCCGCCAGCACCGTGGCGTCAGGCACGGCATGGGCCACGGCAGCCACCGGCCCATCGGCGCGCACCAGGCGCTGCACCGCGCCCGCACCCTGGCCGCGCACGCGGTACCAGGCCTGGCCCGCAATGCGCAAGGTGTCCACCTCCAGCGGCACCAGGCCCTCGGCCGCCGCCAGCGCCACGGCCTCGGCCGGGCCGCGCGTGGTGCGTGGGGCCTCACCCGCCCATTGCGTGCGCGACTGCGCATCCACCACCCGGCTGGTGAACACACCCCACGGGTTCATCGACATCAGGCCCGAGAACATCCACGTGAGCGTGAACACCGCAGCCACCAGGCCCAGGATGTGGTGCCAGCGCATCCAGAACTTGCGGTAAGGGATCCAGCGCTGCCGGTTCAGGAACAGCTGCCAGACGCCCAGCACAACGCCCGTGGCAGCAAGCAGCACGCCTGGAACGGAGAGCCACACCACAACGTGGTGCCAGGCCTGGGGAAACTGCCGCAGCACCGTGGGATAGATCCAGTGCGGCACGGCGCCCAGCCAGTTCCAGAAGCGTTCAGCGCGGCGCGTGTCACGCACCACCTCGGCCGCGCCGGGCGACACGTACAGCTCCAGCCCATCGTCGCCATCCAGAAGCACCTTGACCAGGGGGCGGTGTACATCCAGACCCTGGGGCACCGTCCACTGGTCGCGCTCCACCCATTCGGTGCCCGTGGCACGGCGCCCGCTGAAGGCCTCGGCTACGGTAGCGGCCTGGGTATCGCTGAGGGGCGGCAGCAACGCGCCCGTGCGCGCATCCACCGTGTGCCAACGCGGACGCGGTGGGGTATCGAAACTGGCACTGTCTGCGGCGGTGGCCAACATGCGCCACACCGGGGTGTCGCCCAGCATGCCCAGCCGCGCTTCGCTGCCGCCCGGGCGCAGCCCCGCCCGCCTGGCGGCCTCGGGCGCCCCCAGGCAACAGTCGGCAGGCAGTTGCAATGGCGGCAAGGCCGCCAGCCGCTCGGCCTGCGTGAGGCTGGGGAAGGGCACAAAGTACAGCACGACCCCGCTCACAAACCACATGAGGAAGAACAGCGCCAGCACTACGCCCAGCCACTTGTGCACAAAGATGACGAGCTTCTTCACCACGGGTGGGTCCTCATGCCTTGCGCCAGGCTCAGAACATGGCGCGGGCCGTGAGCTGCACGGTGCGCGGCGCGCCCAGCAGCCAGCGTGTATTGGCCGTGCCGGCCAGCGCATAGTCGCGGTCGGCCAGGTTCTTCACCGCCAGGCCGAGCTTGAGGTTGCGCGAGTAGTCGTAGGCCAGCGATGCATCCAGCACCACATACGAAGGCAGCTTGGTGGTGTTGGCCGTGTTGCCCTGGCGTTCGCCCACGTAGCGGGCGCCAAAGCCAGCCTGCCACTGCGGCAGGAAGCGCCAGGCCGTCCAGATGCTGGCGGTGCGTTCGGGCACACCGGTGGGCGTGTTGCCGTCGCGCGACACCAGGGCGCCAGACACCAGCTCCTTGAAGCTGTCATACCGCGCGCGCAGGAAGGCGGCGTTGGCATCGACGGTCCAGCCCCGCACAGGCTCGGCGGCAAACGCCAGCTCGATGCCGGTGGAGGACTGCTGGCCAACCTGCTGCGTGAGGGTGGGGTTGCTCGCGTCGCGCGAGAGCAGGTTGCGCTTTTCGATCTGGTACAGCGCCACCGTCCACTCGCCGCGCACTGCAGGCACGGCGCCCTTGGCGCCGATTTCCACCTGGCGGCCCTTGGTCAAGTCCAGGGTGTTACCACCGCCGGGCAGCGACAGCGCACCACTCAGCGGATCGGTGCCGGTGCCGAACTGGCCGTAGAGCGAGAGTGCATCGCTGGGCGACCACACTGCGCCCAGGCGGCCGGTGACGGGTGAATACTTCTTGATCAGGTTCACGCCGGTGCGCAGGTCGGTGTTGTCCAGCTCCATGCGGTCGCTGCGCAGGCCCGCCACCAGCTTCCACTCCGGCGTGAGGTCGAGGGCGTTCTCCGCGAACAGGGCCGTGGTCTGCAGCCTGGAGCGCCGACCCGGCAGGGTGGGCACCGGGCTGATGAAGTTGCCCGGCGCGAAGTTGAAGGGGTCCACCGTGCTCGCGCCGCCATAGGGCGAGTTGTTGGTGTGCACCAGCTCTGTGCGGTACCAGTCCAGGCCCACGATGAAGCGGTTCTTCATACCGCCCAGGTGGCCGTCAAACGTTGCGTCGAAGCGGTTTCCGGTCTGCGCTTGGTCGTGCAGGATCTCCAGGTAGTCGCTGCGGTTCACGGCCGTGCCGGCGGCGTTGAAGCTGTAGGCCTCGGCATTGCGCCATTGGCGGTCGGTGGTGAGGTGGTAGGTTTCGTTGCGCAGACGGACGTTGGCGGCGGTCTGGTAGTCCACCTTGGCGCGCCAGACGCGGTCGTCGTACTTGACCACCGAGTCGGCCACGTTGAAATTGGTGCGGCGCAGACGCTCGTCGAGTGCACCATTGCGCAGCGGCGTGCCGAAGTAGCGCGCATCGTCGTTCACGCCGCCATCCAGCGAGAAGGTGATGTTCAGGTCGCGGCTCGCGCGCACGGCCAGCGCCAGCGCATAGTTGTGGTGCTGCGTGTCCATCAGCGCGCGGTAGCCGTCGCTCTTTTCCGCATCGAGGTAGACCGAGTAGGCCAGCACATCGTTGATGGGGCCGCGCAGGCCCACGCCGCCCTGCACCGTGCCGAAGGAGCCCACGCTCAAAAACGCCTCGCGCTGCGGGGCACCAAAGATCGGGCGCTTGGTCACGTAGTTGACCGCCGCGCCGATGGCACCGTCGCCATAGAGCACCGAGGCTGGACCGCGCAGCACCTCGACCGACTCCATGGGCCAGGTCGAGAACGGGTAGGTGATGGTGCCCGAGGCGACAACCAGGCGCGTACCGTCCACCATCTGCGCCACCGAGTTGTGGCCCGCAAAGCCGCGCGCCACCAGGCTGGTGCCGCCGTTGCCGGGAGCCGGGGCCTCGGTCATGCCGGGCATGCGCACGGCCACGTCCTGCGCGCGCGTCAGGCTGCGCTCGGCCATGTCGGCTGCGCCCAGGCTGCTCACGCTGGCCGGGGTTTCACGCGCGGTGAGACCCAGGCGCGAGCCGGTGGCGCTGGGCGCGTCGAGCGACAGCGTGCTGCCGGGTGCAGATGGCGTGTCGGTCACCTGAACAGCGGGCAACTCGGCAATGGCTTGGGCGACAGCGGTCTGCGTGGTGCAGGCGAGCACGGCCAGCGACAGGGGGGTGAGGTGTTTGCGCATGAAAAGAGCGAAGAAAGACGAAAACGGAACCTTGGCCCGCCAACGGCCAATGAGAGAAAACAGCGGAGGCTTCAGTCCTCGATGCCGCGTTGCGCGGGAATGCCCGCCTTGAACGCGTGTTTGACAAGCTGCATCTCGGTCACGGTGTCGGCCAGCTCAATGATCTCGGGCGGGCAGCGGCGGCCGGTAAGGCACACATGCACGTCCCTGGGCCGCTCGCGCAGCGTCTGCAGCACGCCGTCGAGTGGCAGCCAGCCGTAGATCAGCGGGTAGGTGATCTCGTCCAGCACCACCAGAAAATGCTCGCCCGACAGGATGGCGGCACGCGCCTTCTCCCAGCCGTCGCGCGCAAGCTGGGCCGAGTGCTCCAGGTCCTTGCTCTTCCAGCTGAAGCCATCGCCCAGGCCCTCGATGGGCAGGCCGATCTGCTCGAACATGCGGTGTTCGCCAAAGCGCGCCGTGGGCACTTTCATGAACTGGTAGATCTTCACGGCCTTGCCCCGGCCGTGGGCGCGCAGCGCCAGGCCAAAAGCCGCCGTGCTTTTGCCCTTGCCGTCACCGGTGTTGACGATGACGATGCCCCGGCGCTCGCCCTCGGGCTTTTCGTAGCGCTTTTCGGTGGGTGGGGTTTCGAACTGCATGGTGTGTGCTTTCAAGATGAGGGGTCACGCGCGGGCGAGGCCGGGCAAGACTGAGAGTGAGAAAGGACGGCGCGCCTGCCATGCAGCACCTGCCAGCACCACCAGTGCAATGACCAGCAGGGTCACAATGCTGGCCATGCGCTCCACGGGGCTGGGCTCTTGAGCGGAGTCGGGGGCTTCGCGCTCGGGCTGGCGCTCCAGCAGCACGCCCATGGCGGGCACGGCGGGTGCAGCAGGCGGGACCTCAGCCTGGGGCGGCGGTGCAGGCAGGTCGGCGGCTGGCGGTGCAGGTAGCGGCAGTGCGGGCGACTGCGGAGTGGCCACGGCCAAGCCCACGGGTGCGGCGTCCGCCGCCGGGTTGCCCTGCGCGGCCTGCTCCACCCAGCGGCGCACGCTGGGCAGCTCCGCCGCCAGCGGCGCGGCGCGCGTGAGCTCCTGGTACATCTGCGCCAGTTGTTTTTGCGTGTCGGTATCGGCCTGCCAATAGCCCTGGCGCTGCGCCTGCACCAGGCGCTCCAGCGATTGGGCATAGGCCTGCGGATGCTCTTTGAGCCACTCGGGCAGGCCCAGCTGGTGCTTGTCGCGCACCAGCACGTCGTAGAAGCTCTGCCAATGGTCGCTGCGCACCGTGTCGGGCGCCACGGCCTGCCAGCCCCAGGCGAACTGCACGGCCTTGAGCACCTGCAGCGTGCCCGAATAGCCCTCGGCCTTCTGCGCCTGGAGCCAGCCCGGGTGCAGGTAGCGCGACTGCATCTCGAGCGCAATGGCGCGCTGCGCGGTCTCGGTGGTGGGCTCGCCCACATCCTGCAGCTGGGCCACATGCAGCTCCAGCCCTTGCGGGCGCCCGGCCACGCGCGCCGCCGCCGACAGGCCGCCCAGGTACTGGAACGGGTCGTCCGAACTGACCATGGCATACAGGTGCGAGCTGCGCGACAGGATGGCGGCATCGGTGCGGCGCAGGTGGGCACCCAATGCCTTCGCCGCCGTACCACCCGCCATGCCCGTCACGGGTTCGCCGTCCAGGTAGGGCTGGCTCATGCGCTCAAGGAACATCTGGCCCAGGCGCGCATCGTTGGTTTGCAGGCCATCGCTCTGCACCGCGTCCGACAGGCCGGTGCCGTAGTCGCCCACCGCGTTGCCGAATGCCCGCACGCGCGCCAGCTGCTCGGCCTGCGCGCGCGGCACGCCCTGCTTGCGCAGCTCCTGGCCAATCTGCGCGGTGTTTCGTGCGATCACATTGCCGGGCTCGGCCGTGGCGGCGTGGGCCACGGCGCGGTCGAGCAAGGCCATCAGCGCGGGGAACTGGTCGCGGTACGAGCCGGTGATGCTCATGAGCACATCGACGCGCGGGCGCTTGAGCGCGTCGGCGGCAATGGTCTCCACGCGCACCGGGCGGCCCGCGTCGTCCCACACCGGGCGCATGCCCAGCGCCACCAGCGCCTGCGCTTCCATGATGCCCTGGTGGCGCAATGTTTCACCCGCCCACAGCGACAGCGCCATGCGCTCTGGCGCCCGGCCGCCATGGCGCGCCTGATAGTCCTTGAACCAGTCGTTGAACAGCGTCTGCGCCACGGCATAGGCCTGGCGTGTGGGCAGGCGGCTCGGGTCCAGCCCCGTGAGGTTGCGGCCCGTGGGCAGGCTGTCGGGGTTGCGGATAGGGTCGCCACCGTAAGCAGCGGGCAGGTAGCGCCCATCCAGCGCAGCCAGCAGGCCGGGCAGCTCGCCCTCGGTGGCCAGCAGGCGTTCCAGCTCCTGCGCGCGCTGGGCCAGCTGCAGCAGCGCGGGCGTGTCGATGGGCTGGCGCGCGGCGCGGTTGGGCACATGGTCTTCGGCGCGCACCACGTCGGATGCACCCGCTGCACCCGGCGTTGCAGCCTGCGCTGGCAGCACGGGGCGCAGGTCCAACACGCTGGCAGCCTGCGCGTCGGTCAGCGCCACTTCCAGCCAGCGTGCGGGGCGCGCGGCCAGCACGGCGTCGTGCTTGATGAGAAAGGCCTCGTCGATGTCCTCGCCCAGCGCTTCGATCAGCGGCTTGCGCAGAGCCTGCAGGATGGTCTCGCGCCGCTGCTCGGGCGCGGGCACGCGGCCGAACACGGCCAGGCCCTTGGGCTGCGAGCTTTGCGCGAGTTGGTCCAGGTAGGGGTGCAGGATTTCAAGAAAGCCGTGGAAGTCGGCCGTGATGCGCTCGGCGCTCCAGCCCAGGTCGCGGTGCAGCTGGTGCTCTACAAACTGCGCCACCAGCTGCTTTTCGAGCGCGCGGCGCGTGGGGCCTTCGTCCACGGTTTCCCACTCGTGCATCACCTCGTGCATGTGTGCCATGCGCGCCTCGAAACCCGCCGGGGCGAACACCGGCGTGCGGTGGCTCACCAGCACAGCGCGGCCCCGGCGCTTGGCCGTGAGGGCCTCACCCAGGTTGTCCACGATGTAGGGATAGACCACGGGCAGGTCACCGAGCGGCAGCAGCGCGTCGTCGTGCACATCCAGCGCACGGGCTTTGCCACCGGCCCATTCCTGCGTGCCGTGGGTGCCAAAGTGGATGAGCGCATCGGCCTCCAGCTGCGCCCACAGGTACACGGCCAGGTAGTGGTGCGACAGCGGCGCCTTGCTCTTGTGCATGAACGGGTTCTGGCCCAGGCGCAGTGTTTCCTCGCGCGGGGGTTGGGGCAATACCGAGAGCTTGCCCACCTGCAGGCGCGGGATGGCGAACACCTTTTCGCCCTGCCAATCGACCACGTAGCGGCTCTTTTCGGGCGCGCCCCAGTGCGCGTTCATGCGCTCGCGCACGGCCTTGGGCAGCGTGGCCAGGTGCTGCTCATAACGCGCCAGTGGCAGCGCCGCGGCCTGTCCGTTTTGCAGCAGCGCGCGCACATCAGCGCCAGGGTAGTAGGCGGCCAGCAGCGGCTTGAGCCCATCGATCCAGCCCTGCTCGGGCACCTGCTGCGTGCGGTAGCCTGCCTGGGCCAGACCGCCCGACACCTGCTCCAAGCTGCGCGGCACGTTGAGGAACGAGGCGCCAAAGTTGGTGCCACCCGGCGGGTAGTTGTAGACCATGGCCACCAAGCGCTTGTCGGCGGCGGGTTTGGTCTGCAGTGCGATCAGCCGCCGCGCCTTCGCGGCCACAGCCTGGGCTTGGCGCTCGATGAGGCGAAAGTCCCGGCCCTCAGCGCCGTGGGCGGCGACCAGGACCGGATCGATGGCACCGGCCGCTTCGGGCTGCGCCAGGTAGAACGGCACATCGGACAGCGACAGCCCCGTGTCGCTGGCCTCCCACGCAGCGGCATCACCCGCGCGGTAGGGCTGCGTGCCCAGCAGCGGCACGCCCCAGCGGGCCAGCAGCGGCTGCAGCGCGGCGGCCTGGGGCACCAGCTGGTGCAGCACCAGGGCGGAGGCATGCAGGCGGCCCGGGCCTGGGCCAGAGCCTCCTTCAGCGGGCAACTCCAGCACCTCGGCCAGCGTCTGCGCCGTGACCTGCTGACCAAAGGCCGCATAAGCGAACAGACCCTGCTGGCGGAAGGTGCGCAGCCAGGCATCGAGCCACTCCGTGCTGCCGTCGATGAAGTGGTGGCGGTGCACCAGCACGGCCACGGCGGGCAGGCTGCGCAGCGCGGGCTGGCCCTGGCGCCAGGCCTCCAGCGCGGCGGCGTTGGGCAGCAGGCGGGGCGCGTCGGGGTGGTAGATGCCCCGGGGGGGCAGGATGTCGGGCGCGGGCAAAGTCGGCATCGCAACACCCGCCACCGTGGCGCGCGCCAGGGCGATGGCGTTCTTGAGATTGCGCGGGCCGCCCGCTTGCAGGTAAGCCACCATGCGGGCAGGAGCCTCCAGCGCAGACAGGTCCACAGCAGGCGTGCCCGCAGGCACCCAGACCACGCGGCCCGGGGCGCGTGCGGCGCGGGCATCGAGCTGCGCGCCGACCATGCGGCGCAAGCGCGCCTCCACGCTGGCATGCGGGGCATCCACCCACACCATGGCGGCGCCTGCCAGTGCGCGCTCCAGCTTCTGGGCCTGGGCCGCGTCCAGTACCGCCGGGCCGGCCAGCGGGTAATCGATGTGCACAAAGCCCAGGCCCGCGTCGGAGGCCAGGCGCTGCACCATGGCCGTGCGCGGGGCCGTGGTGATGTCGGACGTGAGCCAGAGCAGCACCGGCGCTGTTTTATCAGCGCCGCCCGCTGCCAAGGCTTTCTCAGCCTGGACGGCATGCACCAGCGGCGCAGCCAGCAGCAGGCACCACAGTGCCGCGCGCAAGATCAGCGCCGTCATGGCTTGGCAGGTACCGGCGTGGCGGCGCCACCCGCGCCACCGGCCGAAGCGCTAGCAGGAGCAGCGCCCGTTTCAGGGATGTAGACGATATTGCCGTCTTCCAGCTTGTATGCCACGCCCGCGCGCACGCCCTGCCCTTGCGCTGCGCTGCCAGCGCCCTTGAAGCGCACTTCCTTGCCCTGCTCGCGCACGACCACTTCCATGTCGGGCTGGCCGGGGTTGCGGATGATGGTGACGCTTTCATTGGCGCTGGTCTGGGTCTGCACGGCCACGGCCGTGAGCAGCGCCACGACCAGCACCAGAAACACGTCCACCAGGTTCACGGCCGACAGCATCGGATCGTCATCGTCCTCGGCCAGGACGTTCAAGTGGCGCAAGCTCATTGCGCCACCCCGCGCTCCTTGCGCACCACCAGCAGCTCGGCCAGCAGCCAGCGGCGGCGCACCGAGTACACCACCAGGCCCACCGACGCGGCGGCCAGCGCCAGCACCACGCCCGCAAAGGCGCCGCTGAAAACGGCCAGCGCCTGCTGGCCGTTGCCCGCCGCCACGCTCTGCAGCGCGGGGCCGAGTGGGATCATCGTGGCGATCAGCCCCAGCATGGGCGACAGGCGGCTGAGCAGGCGCACGGGCTCCACCTGGCGCACCAGTTGCAGCTCCAGCTCTTCCATCGACAAACCCGGAGCCACGCGCAGCGAACGGTACTGCGGCTGGCGCCAGCGCTGCCACGCCTCCATGAGCGTGGCGCCGCCCGACCACAACGCGTAGACAAACGCCAACCCCACCAGCACCAGCACCGGCCACAGCAACGACTGCGCGACCTGCGAAAAACCCGATTCGATGTTCATGCTTCCACTCCCTCAATCCATGTGTTGTTTCATTGGCTGTGCTTGCGCTGCATCGATGGCAGTGCCATCCACATGCCATCCAGATGCCGCACGTGGATGCGGTGGTCAAACACGCTCTCCAGCGCCGCGTGCGTGGCGGGTGCATCGCAGGCGCCCTGGTGCAGCACGCGGCCCTGTGCCATCACCACCATGTCGTCGGATTGCAGTGCCAGCGACACCTCGTGCAGCACGCTGACCACCGTGCCCCCCGCATCGACCAGTGCACGCATGGTGTGCAGCCAGTCGGTCTGGTGCGGCGGGTCGAGGTTGGCCAGGGGCTCGTCCATCAGCAGCACCTGCGCCTGCACCGCCAGAGCGCGGGCCAGCAGCACGCGCTGGCGTTCGCCGCCCGACAGCTGCGACAGCGGGCGGTGGCGCCAGTCCCAGGCCTGCGTGATGCGCAGGGCCTGTTCCACCGCTGCGTGGTCGGCCGCACTCGGCGGTGCCAGCCAGGCCTGGTGCGGCAGCCGGCCGAGCATGGCCACGTCATAACTGGTCAGGTCGTCGGCCGAGCCTTCGTTCTGCCCCAGCCAGGCGAGCTGGCGGGCGCGTTCGCGCGCAGGAATCTGCACCAGCGGGCGGCCGAGCAACAACACGTCGCCCTGCACCGCCACACGCGGCAGCAAGCCCGCCAGCACCTTGAGCAGGGTGGACTTGCCCGCGCCGTTGGGGCCGACGATGCTCGTCCAGCGCCCGGCGGGCAATTGCAGGTCAATGCCCTGCAATATCAAGCGATTTCCGATGCTTGCGCCTATCTGGCGAGCGCTGATAGCTATTGAATTCATAGCGCACCGCCTTGCACCGTGCGCCGGTGCATGAGCCACAGCAGGTAGGTGCCGCCCAGCGCCGCCGTGAGCACGCCCACGGGCAGCTCCTGCGGCGCCAGCAGCCAGCGCGCCAGGATGTCGGCCGCCATCAGCAGCACCGCGCCCATCAGGCTGGAGAGCACGATGTGCCGTTCGTGTGTCACGCGCACGATGGAACGCACCAGGTGCGGAGCCGCCAGCCCCACAAAGGCGATGAGCCCCGTCTGCGCCACCGCCGTGCCTGTGGCCAGCGCCATGGCAGCCACCAGCCCCACACGCATGGGCATGAGTGGCAAGCCCAGGCTGGCGGCCGTGGCCTCGCCCAGCGTGAGGCCGTCCAGCGCACGTGCCAGCATCCAGGCAACCACCGAGCACAGCGCCCAGGCCACGGCCATGAGCAAGCAGGCCGCCCAGCCCACAAAAGCCGTGCTGCCCAGCGTGAAGGCCTGCATGGCCTGCAGGATGTCGGGCGAGGCCAGTTCCACCAGGTCACGCAGCGCGCCCAGCACCACGCCCACAATCACCCCCGCCAGCAACAAGCGCAGCGTGTGCTGCACGCCCCTGGCGAGCAGCAGCGTGAGCACCACCGCCCCCGCCGCGCCCAAAAATGCCATGCCCGTGATGCCGATGCGGGCCATCCACTGCGCCGCCACCGGCGACACCCCGAAGAGCGCCATGGCGACAGCCCCGCCCAGCGCTGCGCCCGAGGCGCTGCCCAGCAGGTACGGGTCGGCCAGCGGGTTGCGGAACAGCCCCTGCGCCACCGCGCCCGACAGGCCCAGCAACGCACCCGCCAGCCAGGCGCCCAGCGTGCGCGGCAAGCGGATGTCCCACACGATCTGCCAGGCCACGGGGTCGCCTTGCATGCGCAGCACGCTGTCAAAACCCGTGCTGCCCACGCTGGCGCCACACAGGGTCAGCACGGCGCTGGCCAGCAGCAGCCAGGCGGCACACCACACAGCGCGGCGGCTGGCAGAACCGGTGGGCAAGTCCATGGGAACGTGGGTCATGGGGCCTTGTCCACCAGGCAGCGCGCCATGATGCGGGCCGCCTCGGCCATGCGGGGGCCAGGCCGCACGACCACATCCGAATCACCCGGACCGAACACGCACAGCCGGTTCTCGCGGATTGCGCGCATGGTCGCCCAGCCGGGGTACGGCACCATGGCCTGCATGCTGCGGTTGCCGATCATGATGATGTCGGGGTTGGCGCGCACCACGAACTCGGGGTTCAGGCGCGGAAACGGCCCCAGCGACGCAGGCACCACGTTGCGCACGCCCAGGCGGGTGAGCGATTCGCCAATGAACGAGGCCTCGCCCGCCGCATAGGGCCCGCGGCTCACCTCGAAGTACACGCGTGCATTCTTGGCCTTGGGCGGCAGGGACTGGGCCGCCGCGAGCACGCCCGCGTCGATCACGCGCCAGAGGCGATCAGCGCCCTGCGCGCGGGGCACGCCCAGCAGGTCGCTCACGGTGCCCAGCACGCGGCGCACATCGGCGTGGGTCTTGGGCTCCAGCTGCACCACCGTGAGGCCCAGCGCCTCCAGCCGGTCGCTGGCGCGGGAGCTGACGGACATGAGCACCAGGTCCGGCTTGAGCGCCACGATGGCCTCGATGCTCGGGTCGATGCCGCCGCCCACCTTGGGCAGCTTGCCAATCACGGCCTCGGGCCAGTTGGAGTAGCGGTCCACCCCCACGAGCCGGTGGCATTGCTCCAGCTCGCACACGCTTTCGGTCAGCGATGGCAGCAGGCTCACGATGCGCTGCGGGGGGCGGGGCAGCGAGACCTCGCGGCCCTTGTCATCCTTGATGTGCACGGGCTGCGCACGCGCGAGGCCAGCCATGAGCAGGCCCAGCAGCAACAGGATGGCAATCACCCACAGGATGCGGCGCACGGGGGTGGGTTTCATCAGCAAGGTTCTTTCAAAGTGAGGGGGAGCCCGGCGGCCATGAGCGTGACGCGGGAGCACGCCTGGGCCACCTGCTGGTTCAGCGTGCCCAGCGCATCCACAAAAGCGCGCACCTCGCGCCCCATCGGGATGACCCCCAGGCCAATTTCGTTGCCCACCAGAACAACGGGGCCAGGGGATTTCCGAACCGCTCCTAAAAACATAGCTGCTTGCGCTTTCCAGTCGCGCGCAAGGGCCTGTTTTTGTTCAAAATTCATGGCTTCCACACCCAAGGGCATGGTCCAGTGGGTGAGCCACAGCGTGAGGCAGTCCACCACCAGCAGGGTCTGCGGTGTGCTGAGCCGCGCGAGGGCTGCGGCCACGTCGTGCGGCTCTTCCACCGTCTGCAGGCCGGGCACGCGCTCGGCGCGGTCGCGCTGGTGGCGGGCGATGCGCTCGCGCATTTCGTCGTCCCAGGCTTCGCCGGTGGCAATCAACACCGCGCGGTGATCGGCGGACTGCGCCAGCCAGTCGCGCGCCAGCAGCTCGGCGCGGCGGGACTTGCCGCTTTTCTGACCACCGAGGATGAGCTCGGTGGTGATGGAGTGCGGTGCGGGCGTCATGCGTTTTTGCTACCCAGCAGGTGGGCGACGGCCTCGGGACTGGACGGGAACCACGCATGGAAGTAGCTGGCGTGGATGCTGCCCTGCCGGTACAGTGCCTCGCCCGCATCCGGCGCAACCGCCTCGTTCGGGCGCGCCGTGCGGGCCACCACAGGGGCGCTGCTGTCGCTGGTCGAATAATGGAAAGTGTGGCCGCGCAGGGTGTGCCCGGCCACGGCCAGTTGCTGCGGGCCCAGCGCCGCCAGGCGCTTTTGCATGGTCACATGGCCGGGCAACAGCCCCCAGAGCGGGGCCTTGTTGCCATCGGCCAGGGCGATGGATTCCAACAGCGCCATCATGCCGCCACACTCGGCCCACAGGGGCCTGCCTGCGGCCACATGGGCGTGCAAGCTAGTTTGCATGCAGGTGTTGGCGGCGATCTGCGCGGTGTGCAGCTCGGGGTAGCCGCCGGGCAGCCACACTGCATCGCAATCGGGCAGCGCGGCATCGTGCAGCGGCGAAAAAAACACCACGCGTGCACCCATCTGTTCCAGGCATTGCACATTGGCGGCATAGATAAAACAGAACGCGGCATCGCGCCCCACAGCCACCGTGCGGCCTGCCAGCAGGCGCGGCACGGCGGGCGCCGATGCGGGCGCCGGGAAATCCACAGCCCAGCACTGCAGGTCGTCCATGTCCATCTGGCCCAGCGGCGTGGCAGCCAGCGCGTCGGCGGCGGCGTCCAGCCGCTGCAGGCTGTCGTCCAGCTCGTGCGCGGCCACCAGGCCCAGGTGGCGCTCGGGCAGCAATGCGGCAGCCGCCTTGGCGGCAGCGGGCGCCTTGGCGGTGGCCTGCACCCGCATCAGTGCGCCCATCCAGTCGTCGGGATCCTGCAGACCGTCCCGCAGCATGTCGGCGTGGCGCGCACTGCCCACGCGGTTGGCCAGCACGCCGGCCCAGGGCAGGCCAGGGCGGTAGTGGCGCAGGCCAAAGGCCAGCGCGCCAAATGTGCCAGCCATGGCCGAGGCATCGACCACGGCCAGCACGGGCACGCCAAAGTGCCGGGCCAGGTCGGCCGCGCTGGGGCTGCCGTCAAACAGGCCCATCACGCCTTCGATGAGGATCAGGTCCGACTCGCGTGCAGCGTCGTGAAGGCGCTGCGCGCAGTCTGTCTCGCCGTTCATCCACAGGTCGAGCTGGTGCACGGGTGCACCGCTGGCGAGCTGGTGCCAGTGCGGGTCCAGAAAGTCCGGCCCGCACTTGAAGACCCGCACGCGCCGCCCCTGGCGCGCATGCAAGCGCGCCAGGGCGGCGGTGACGGTGGTCTTGCCCTGGCCCGAAGCCGGGGCGGCGATCAGGATCGCCGGGCTACGGGCAGGCTGCACCATTTCGCTTCTCCTCTTCCCTTGTCTGACAGCCTGGCGTGCTGTGGACTCACTGCGGCGCCCACTTCACGCCGACGTACACCGTGCGGCCAGCAGTGGCGTAGGTGCGGGCCAGCTGGTAGTCCTTGTCGGCCAGGTTGTCGATGCGGGCAATCAGCGTGTAGTCGCGCGCAATGCGGGTGCTGGCGTACAGGTTGACCAGCGCATAGCCACCCAGCACGTTGGTGTTGGCCACGGTGTCGAAGCGGCGGCCCGAGACCTGCACTTCGGCGCCCGCGGTCCAGCCCGCCAGGCGCGTGTCGGCACCGAAGGTGGCGTGCTGCTTGGCGCGGCGCGCCAGCTGCTTGCCGGTGTCCAGGTCGCGCGGGCGCTGCAGGTCGATGGAGCCATGCAGTTGCACATCGCCCATGCGGTGCGAGCCCGCAAAGGTCACACCCTTGTATTCAGCGCGGGCCGTGTTGGCGTAGCAGCCAAAGTCCGACAGGCAGGTGCCTGGGCCGGAGAACGAGATCAGGTTGCTCACGCGGTTGCGGAACAGCGTGGCCGAGAAGGTGCTGCTGCCTTGGGCATAGCGCAGTGCCACTTCGGCATTGCGGCTGCTTTCGGGGCGCAGCGATGCCACGCCGTATTCACTGAAGCGGTGGTACAGCGTGGGCGCACGGAAGGCCGTGCCCACCGACGCCGTGGCGCGCCACTGCGGGGTGATGGCATAGCCATAGGCCGCGCTGCCGGTACTCTTGCCGCCGAATTCGCTGTCGGAGTCGTGGCGCAGATTGAGCTGCACCGTGTGGCCTGCGGCGTTGTAGCCATAGCCCAGGGCCAGTGCATCCTGCGCGCGTTTGGCGTCGATGGGCTTGTTCTCCAGGCGGTCTTCGCGGCGCTCCAGGGCCGCGGTGACCAGGTGCGCGCCCTGGCGGTACTCATTCTGGAAGTAGTAGCCACGCAGGCGCGTGTCGCTGAGGTAGGGCGAGGGACGAGTCTCGTACTCATCGCGCGAGTCGGTGATGGACAGGCGCGTCTTGTAGGCATTGCTCCACTGCGCGTTCCAGTTCAGCCCCAGCGCGTGCATGGTGTGCAGGTTGCGGTCGTCCTTGCCCAGGCCGCTGTCGTAGCCGCTGTTGGTGTCGTTGACCATCAGCGTGCCTTCGAGGCGGTGCACGGCATCCACCTGCAGGCCCACACGGGCGTGGCCCGCCGTATTGCGGTAGCCGTCGCGGTCGGGGTTCTGCGTGGCGAGAGTGCGGGCGTTGAAGCCCTTGCTGTTCTCGCGGGACAGGCCCAGCGCGTAGTCCAGGGTGCCGCTGGCACCGCTGATACCGGCCTCCAGCTTGGAGGTGCCATGGCTGCCCACGCCCGCGCCCACATAGGGCGCCGTGCCATTCTCGCCACGCTTGGTAAAGATCTGCACTACGCCGCCCATGGCGTCCGAGCCATACACCGCCCCAGCCGGGCCGCGCAGCACTTCGATGCGGTCGATGAGGCCAAGCGGAATGCTCTCCCAGGGCGCACCGCCGGTGGACTGCGAATCGATGCGCACGCCGTCGATATACACCGCCGTGAAGCGCGACTCGGCGCCGCGCAGAAACACGCCAGTGGTCGTGCCCGGGCCGCCATTGCGCGAGAACTCCACCCCTGGCAAGCGCGCCAGCAGGTCGGCCAGGCCGGTGGCGCCGCTGGTTTCGATGGTTTCGCGGTCCACGATGGACACGTCGGCAATCAGGTCGGTGAGCGGCTGCGGAGTGCGTGTGGCGGCCACCACGGTTTCTGCCAGCGATGGAGTACGCAGGTTCTGGGCCAGCAGTTCACCAGTGCCGGGCGCGGTCTGGGCCAGGGCGCCGCAGGCGCTGCCGACAGCCAGCGTCACCAGGGCCAGGCGTTGGGCGGGCACGCGCAGCGACGCCACAGGGCGCGCACGAAAGGTACGGATTTTCATGGGGATCATCGTCAACAAACAACCCGGGGCCGGCCTCCCGCCAGCATGTGGGTGATACAGCCGCGCAGCGCCCAAAAAAGGGCGCACGCAGCCACCATGTTGGCCGGTATCCGGGCTGGCGGAACACCCTCCAATGCCTTCCCAGGCGCTTGTTCAAGGCGCCCAGTGGCTTATGGATGGAGAGAGAATCGAAGATTCGTCCGCTGACCGTTGCGGGGGCAGCGCAGGCTGGGCGCGCCATGTGTGGCGGCACCTCCCTGCTTCCCGTTGAACTGCGGCATGTGAACCACACCGCGAGCACCAACGGCAGGATTTTACGACCGTTTACAACGCGCAACCCTACAATCGCTGGCTGTATGGCAACACCGTCCCCCACCGACCAGATCGCCGACCGCGTTGAGCGCCTGCTGCTGCGCCATGCAGAACTGCAGCGCACCAACGCCTTGCTGGCGGACCAGGTGGCCGCCCTCACCCAGGAGCGGGACTCGCTCAAATCCCGCCTGAGTGCAGCGCGTGCCCGTGTGGATGCCCTGCTCGAACGCCTTCCCGCCGCCGTGCCGCTCACGAAAGAAGCCGAATGAAGCAAATCGAGGTGCAGATCCTGCAGCAAAGCTACCTGCTGACCTGCCCCGAGGGCCGAGAGAGCCGCTTGCTGGACGCTGTGGAGCGTGTGGACACCGCCATGACACGCATCCGCGATGCCGGCAAGGTGCGCGCCCGCGAACGCATTGCCGTGCTGGCCGCCCTGAATCTGGCCTTCGAGATTGCAGACCGTGAAGCCGCTGACCTGGCGGCGGGTTCTGCCGCCAAAGCGGCGCTCCCTGCAGCGCCCGCATCTGCAACAGGGCACCAAGAATCCCTGCTGCCCGAAGACGAGAACCAGCGCCTGCAGAGCCTGGTGCAGCGTCTGGACCAGGCTCTGGGCGACGACGGCCGCCTGCTCTGAGGCTGCTGCAACCGGGCCACCGCAGGCGATGCGCCAGCAAGCCTGCGGGCTTTTCCCTCGCCCCACTCTTCGCACCTGTTGCAAGCGCCTACAATGGCGAGGTCTGCGAAGCCGCCGGGCTTTATATTTCCTTGAACCAATGCTCAACGAGCTCGGGCTTGGTACATCGCCCGGTGAGCGTGATCATCTCGCGTCAGATGAACCCAACGCTTGGCTGCCCTCGCCCACCTGAACCCCCGGTTCAGGATGAGAGTCCGGTGGCATTCGCAGACACCCTCTTCCCCATGCCCCTGCCATCGCACGCCACCGCTGCCCCCCTCCAGGCAGGGCATTGCCCCCTCTCCCCGGGGCCACGACCCTCTCTTTCATTTCTTCTCATTGCGCCATGCTGGACCCTCTCCTGATTGTTGAACTTGGTGTGTTGGGCCTGGCCACCGGCTTTCTCGCCGGGCTGCTGGGCATTGGTGGCGGCATGTTGCTGGTGCCGTTCCTGACCTACATTCTGGGAGCACAAAAAGTTGCGCCAGACCTGGCCGTGAAGATGGCAATTGCCACGTCGATGGCCACCATCATGTTCACGTCGATCTCCAGCGTACGTGCCCACCACAAGCGCGGAGCGGTGCGCTGGGACATCGTCAAGCGCCTGGCCCCCGGCATCGTGCTGGGTGGTTTTTTGGCAAGCCTCGGGGTGTTTGCGCTGCTCAAGGGCTCCTTCCTCGCCATCTTCTTTGCGCTGTTCGTGAGCTTCTCTGCCACGCAGATGTTTCTGGACAAGAAGCCCGCCCCCACGCGCCAGATGCCTGGTGGCGCAGGCCAGGTGGCAGCAGGCGGCGTGATCGGATTCCTGTCCGGCCTGGTAGGGGCTGGTGGCGGTTTTGTGAGCGTGCCGTTCATGACCTGGTGCAACGTGCCTATCCACAACGCCGTGGCCACCAGTGCCGCACTCGGTTTTCCAATTGCTCTGGCGAACGTGGTTGGCTACGTGGTGGGCGGGCAGAACGTGGCGGGCTTGCCCACGGCATCGCTGGGCTACGTCTGGCTGCCCGCGCTCGCCGTGATCGCCACCTGCAGTGTGCTGACAGCACCACTGGGTGCCAAGGCCGCGCACAGCCTGCCTGTGAAGCAGCTCAAACGCGTTTTCGCCTACCTGTTGTTTGGTCTGGCGGCCTACATGCTGTGGAAGGGCGTGACGGCCCATTGAGGCCAAGGCGCAACCGCACGCTCAGGCGGGCCTGCTGATGCAAGCCCCTGCCTCAATGGGGCTTACGAATTGACCGGCCGGTGTTTGCCCTGCGCCTTCAGCGGCAAGGGCTCGCGCAGCATGGCGCGGAACTTGTCGGCCGGAAGCCCGGGGGCACACAGAAAGCCCTGGTAGTGCTCGCACAGCATCTGCTGCAGCACGGCCTGCTGGGTTTCGGTTTCCACACCTTCCGCCACCACCTCGATGTGCATGGCGCGGCCCATGCTGATGATAGCGCTCACGATGGCCCGGTCACCATCGTCATCGGGCAAGCCGCGCACAAAGGACTGATCGATCTTGAGCTTGTGGATCGGCAGTTTCTTGAGGTAGGCCAGGCTGGAATAGCCCGTGCCAAAGTCATCAATGGCCAGGCCAATGCCCAGATCTGCCAACACCCGCAGGCGCTGCTCCATCTCCTGCGCATCCTGCAGCAGGATGGTTTCGGTCAGCTCCAGCTCTAGCAAGGTCGGCGGCAGCTGGTGCACGGCCAGCAGGCGCGTGATCCGGTCCACAAAGTCAGGCTGGCGGAACTCCAGCGCCGACACGTTCACGGAAATCATGATCGGCATGCCGCTGTGCATCCACACCGCCGCCTCGCGCACCGCCTGCTCCATCACCCAGGCACCCAGGGTCACGATGTAGCCCGACTCTTCCGCCAAAGGGATGAACACGCCCGGCGAGACCGCACCGAACTCGGGATCGGTCCAGCGGATCAACGCCTCGGCCCCTGTAATGCGCCCTGTGGCCATGTTGACCTGCGGCTGGTAGTGCACAGCCATGCGCTGCAGGCCCAGTGCCTGCCGCATGGCGTGTTCCATCTGCATGCGGGCCAGCAGGTTGGCATTCATCTGCGGCTGGTAGAAGCCGTAGCTGCCGCGCCCCCGCTCCTTGACCCGGTACATCGCGGTGTCGGACTGCTTGATCAGATCGTCCAGGGTCGCCCCGTCCTGCGGATACAAGGCAATGCCAATGCTGCACTGGATGGAGAACCCCATGCTGTCGAGCATGAAAGGCTTGAGCATGTCGTCCAGGATGCGGCGCGCCACGCTTTCGGCCACCGGGGCATCACCGCCATGCAGGTAAATGACGAACTCATCTCCCCCCAGTCTGCACAGCATGTCGGTCTGCCGCAGGCAGGTCTGCAGGCGCTCGGCCACCAGTTGCAGCACCCGGTCGCCAAAGGGGTGCCCCAAGGAATCGTTGATGATCTTGAAACGATCAAGATCCAGGAAGAGGATGGCAAACCCGGTGTCACTCTGGCGTGCGCCCTGGATCGCGGTGTCCACCCGCTGCGACAGCAGCAGCCGGTTCGGCAAGCCGGTGAGCACGTCGCTGTAGGCCAGCTCCTCGATGCGTTTCTGCGCCGCATGCTGCAGAGTCAGGTCACGCATGAAGCCAATGCTCTGCACCAGCAGCCCTTCGTCGTCGCGCAGCGCCACCCAGGACAGCTGCACGGCGCAGTAGGCCCCGTTGTCTCGGGGCAGCCAAAGCTCCCCCTCCCAGAAACCGTCACGGGCCCAGCCCTGCTGCACGCGCTCCATGAAGGCCGCATCCGAGCCGCCGCCGAACAGCGAAGCAGCCGTGCAGCCCTCAAAGGCTTTGGCAGCGGGCCCCACCAGGCGCTCACAGCCCGGGTTCATGCGCATGATGCGGTGCTGGCTGTCGGCAATAAAAATGGCATCCAGGCTGGACTCGAACACGCGTGCCGCCAGGCGCAGGCTGGCCTGGATTTCGGTCTGCCGGGTGATGTCCCGGTACGAGTAGACGCGCCCCACCGCCCGCCCCTGGCGAAACTGCGGCACAGTCCGCATTTCCAGCACCATGCCGCTGCGCAG
Organism: Acidovorax kalamii; assembly: GCF_002245625.1. Classification (GTDB taxonomy): domain Bacteria; phylum Pseudomonadota; class Gammaproteobacteria; order Burkholderiales; family Burkholderiaceae_C; genus Acidovorax; species Acidovorax kalamii. Next base: position 743,624 of record NZ_NOIG01000004.1, on the reverse strand, counting down.
TTCCAGGATGTCCGTGCTCTCCTGCATGGGTTCGCGCTCAATAGCCACCATGCGCTCGGCATAGGCGCGGGCATCGGTCACCTGGCTGGCCATGAAGGCATAGACGGCTGCATCGTCGCGCTCGACCAGCAACTGGCGCGGCAAGCCCCAGAGCTGGGCCAGCCTCTGGTTAAAGGCGCGCACACTGCGGTCCAGCCCGCAGACCAGCATGCCGTCGGCCGCTGAATCCAGCGTCGCACGCAGCTCGGACAACAGGGTTTCCAGTTCGCGCTCCGTCGCCTCCTGGGCGCTGCGGTCGAGCATGGTGAGCATGAAGACCGTGCGCCCGTCCGGCCCCCAGGGCACACGCGCGACATGGCGCTCCACAGGCACCAGTTGGCCATTGGCACGCACCAGGCTGGTGTGCGAGTGGATTCCTGCCGCAATCACCTCCGGGGGTTCGGCCCAGAAGGCCTGGTCTTGCGGGGTGGCTGCGAGGCCCAGCACGGGCTTGCCCGCCATGTCGGCTGCAGGCATGCCCACCAGGCGCTCGGCGGCGGTATTGGCATGCAGGATGAGGTGGTGCGTCTCATCGACCAGCCAGACGGCTTCCTGCAGCCCATCCAGCCAGCCATGCGATTGCAAGTCGGTCACGTACCCGCCTCTTCAGGGCCGGGGCTGACCGCTCGCTCAAAAAAGTAACAGATGCGCTGCCGGGGCGACAGGTAGTCCAGCGCATCGCGCGGCAGCTGTGCCGGTTTGAGGCTGCGGCGTATGCCCAGCTCGGGAACAGTTTCCAGGTCCAGGATGGGCGCCTCATCCTTGGGCACCCTGGAGTCGTGGACGATGACCTTGGGCCGCAACGGGCGCGAAGAATTCACCGAGGCCACAATCGCATAACGGTCATTGACCAGTTGGACGATGGAGCCCGGCGGATACACCCCCATCATGCGGATGAAAGCGCCGAGCACCACCGAATCGAACTTCACCTTGAGCTGGGCAAAGATGACCGAGAGCGCCTCGTGGGGCGTGAGGGCATCCACACCAACAGTAGGGTTGCACATGCGGTCGTACCGGTTGACAAGCGCCAGCACCTGGCTCGCCCGCCCCAGGTCCACCCCGGTGAGCCGCTGCGGAAACCCGCTGCCATCGGCCATTTCATGATGCCGGGCCACCGCCTGCACCACAGCCTCAGGAAACCCCATGCGCTTGGCCATCGCCACGGATTCCGCCACATGGGTTTCATACCGCGACCGCTCCATCAGGGGCATGGACGGCGTGGGCTGCCGCAGGTTCGGCGGCAGCTTGAGCTTGCCCAGGTCGTGAATCAGCGCCGCCACTCCCAGGCCCTGCAGCTCTTCGCTTTTCATGCCCAAGGCACGGCCCAGCAACAGCGAAATAACCATTACGTTGATAGGGTGCAAGGCGTTGCGTTCGCCCACGCCTTCCGACAACAGCCGGATGACAGAGTCACCGTTTTCGAGCAGCTCGGAAACACACCCGGACACCAGCGCCACGCCTTTGTCTCGCGCCAGGTCGGGGTGTTCTGACACGGCCCGCTCCAGTGCCTGGTACTGCCGGGTGGCCTCGGCGAATCGCTGGTTGCAGGCGGCCAGAGCCTTGTTCTGTGCCTCCAGCAACTGGCGCCGCCGCAGGGCTTCGGTGTCCACCGCTGCGGGAACCCCTGGTGCCTCCAGGCCATTGGCGGGGGGCGCCACCATTTCGGGCACGCTCCAGGCGGCAGGCACCAGCTCCTTGAGCGCCGGGTCACTTTTCTTGGGCAGGTAACGCACCTCGGTCAACCCCAGCCCTCGCAAGGTGGCGATCTGTTCGGCCGACGCCACCCGGAAACTGCTGGTCGGGAATGGATGATGCATCCAGCCCACATCAAGCTGGATGTACATGCCGACCCGCAGTTGGCTGATGTCGATGAGGATGGAAGAGTTCACTTCAGGCGCACGCGAAACATGGAGACATCAATGCCACCAATAGTTACGCAGATTATCACCAGTTACGGAGGCTTGTCTAAGCAGCACAACCCCATCGCGGCGATACGGCAACACTTGGGCAACACTTGCCCCACAAGTGCCTAGCCCGTGGCAATTAGCCCAAAAATGGGGGCCTGCGGCGAAGTGTCTTGGGATCGGCCTGCCTTCGAAGGGCCCGATACGCCCCGCCTCCGGCAGCGTCTGGCTTCAGCGGCACCAGAGTGAAGGCTTGTAGATCAGGTCCATCCAGAGTGCCCAGGCTGCCACCGCACAGAGCAGCCCCCCCGCGACCCGGGTGCCCCACTCTGCACGCACCTGATTCAGACGGCTTCGAAGTCGGCTCCACGCCCAGGGGCCACCCAGCAGCCACACCCCGCTACCCACGGCAAACAACACCATGGTCAGCGCCCCTTCCAAGGCTCCGCCACTCAGAGCGGCGACCAGCAGGGCCGAGTACAACAATCCACAGGGCATCAAGGCCCACAGGGCGCCTGCCACCAGCACGCCACCGGGCGCCCCTACCAGCGGCCGGACGCGCCCCCACACCGCCCGCCCGGCCCGCTCCACCCAGGCAGGCTGGCGCGACTGCACCATCATCATCAGGCCCCAGGCCATGACAGCCACATGCATCAGGGTCCACACCGGGCGCAGGGCCGTGGTCTGCTGGGTAAGCCAAGCCAGGCTGTCCATGGCCAGGGCGGCCAGGGCGCCTGCGGCCGCGTAGCCCACCAGCCGCCCCCCATGAAACGCCAGGGTGCGCAAAACCACCCCACCCCGTGGCACCCATTGCACAACCTGCACCGCAGTGCCTTCTGGCGCCGGACTGTCCGCCCCCTCTGAGGCCGCAGCCCGCCCCACCACGGCACCACAGGGCGCAGCACACATGACCAGGCAATGGGACCCGCCTGCGAGTCCCATGAGCAAAGCCGTCCAGGCAACGGTTGCGAGCATAGGCCTCAGATGATGCGCGAAAACCGGGCGCGATTACGGTCTGCCTGCAGATAACGGTCAAAGACCATGGCAATGCCCCGCACAAAAAACCATCCCATGGCCGTCACTTCGATCCCCTCGGGTCCCACCCGCACCAGCCCCTGTTCGGCCATGTCTTCGAGCTGGGCAATCTCCGCCGCAAAGTACTGCCGCACATCGATCAACCAGGCCTGCTCCATGGATTCATAGAGCAACTCGCCCTGGCACATCAGGGCCATGATGGCGGCGCGGCGCACAAGATCGTCGCGCGTGAGGGCCAGGCCACGCACCACCGGCAGGCGCCCCTGGTCGAGAAAGTCGTAATACTCTTCCAGCGTCTTGGAGTTCTGGCTGTAGGTCGCACCCACGCGGCCGATGGCCGATACGCCCAGTCCGATCAGATCGCAGTCGGGCTGTGTGCTGTAGCCCTGGAAGTTGCGATGCAACCGCCCCTGGCGTTTGGCCACAGCCAAGGCATCCGAGGGCAGCGCAAAGTGGTCCATGCCCACATAGACATAACCCGCGTCCATGAACGCATCGAGCGAGCGCGACAGCATCGACAGCTTGCTCGACGCCGTGGGCAGCTCGGCCGACACAATGCGGCGCTGGGGCTTGAAACGTTCGGGCAGGTGTGCGTAGGCATACAGCGCAATGCGGTCGGGCCGCAACTGTGCAACCTGCTCCAGGGTACGGTCGAACGACTCGGGGGTCTGGCGCGGCAGGCCATAGATCAGGTCCACGTTCACCGAATCAAAACCCAGCGAGCGCGCTGACTCCACCAATGCGAACACCTGTTCGGCAGGCTGGACGCGGTGCACGGCCTTCTGTACCTCCGCATCAAAATCCTGCACACCGAAACTGAGCCGGTTGAAGCCCAGCTCAGCCAGCAGCGCCAGCCTGTCGGCGTTCACAGTGCGGGGGTCCACCTCGATGGAGTACTCACCGCCCGGCGCCAAGGTGAAGCTGCGCTTGAGCATGGCCATGAGTTCACGCAAACCCGCATCCGACAGAAACGTGGGCGTCCCCCCACCCAGGTGCAGCTGGCTCACCACCTGGCCCACGCCGCAGTGTGCGGTGTGCAGATCGATCTCGCGGCTCAGGTAGCGCAGATAGACTTCTGCGCGGTCATGGTGCTTGGTGATGATCTTGTTGCAGGCGCAGTAGTAGCACAGCGACTCGCAGAACGGAATGTGCACATACAAGGACAAGGGCAAGGCCTTGGCCACCGAGCCTGTCCGGCGCTGCTCCAGTGCCAGGATATAGTCTTCCTGCCCGAACGCTTCGACAAACCGGTCGGCTGTCGGATAGGAGGTGTAGCGGGGCCCCGGCACGTCAAAACGGCGCAGGAGATCGGGCGAAACAGCGGTCATGGGGGAATATCCTTGCGTACACCCTGACTGTGCCGTACCCTCTCGGCGATGTCCTTGACCTGCATCAAGCGAACGACCAGGCCGACGGGCGACAATTTGACAAATGTCAGTCGCTCCGGCGCCCCCCCGAAGGCCTTCCAGCTTTTTCGTATCGGGCGCGATGTACTTGACACCCAACCTCTAGCTCACGTGCCTATGAACCCGCTCACCATCAAAGTCGCCTGCTCCAACTGCAACCTGCGCGAGCTGTGCATGCCCGTGGGCCTGAACGAAGAGCAACTGCAGCGCATCGATGAAGTCGTTGCCGTTCGCCGCAAGGTCAAGCGGGGGGGCACGCTGTTCCGCAATGGCGAGTCCTTCACGTCGCTTTACGCCATCCGCACGGGTTTCTTCAAAACCTGCGTGGCTACCGAAGACGGCCGCGACCAGGTCACCGGTTTTCAGATGGCGGGCGAGATCATTGGCCTCGATGGCATCGTGAACGACCACCACACCTGTGACGCGGTGGCCCTGGAAGATGCCGAGGTCTGCGTGATGCCCTTCGACCGCATCGAGGAACTCTCGCGCGAGGTCACGGCCCTGCAGCACCATGTGCACAAAATCATGAGCCGCGAGATCGTGCGCGAACACGGCGTGATGCTGCTGCTGGGCAGCATGCGCGCCGAAGAGCGCCTGGCGGCTTTTTTGCTGAACCTGGTGCAACGGCTGCATGCACGCGGCTTCTCGCAGTCCGAACTGGTGCTGCGCATGACCCGCGAAGAAATCGGCAGCTACCTGGGCCTGAAACTCGAAACCGTGAGCCGGACCTTCTCCAAATTTGTGGAAGAAGGCATAGTGGAAGTCAAGCAGCGCCATGTCCGCATCCTGGACACGGATGCCCTCAAGCGCATTGTGAACAGCCAGCAAGCCTGCCACTGATCTGGCCGCCGTCCCGGTTGGCCAGTAACGCCCCCCTTGCTCAGGAACAGGACGATGTCTTGCGGCAGTCGTCTGGCCGCTCACCCTCGGGGACCGGGCAGCGGTTCAACTCAAAGGGTGACATGGCAAGCAGCGTGGTCAACGCACTGCTTGCCATGGTGATGATCCAGAACGCAAAAAAAGCCAGCGTGTAGACACCCTGCCGCGACAGCGCCAGCGGTTGCCCAAACCAGTGCAGATCCTGGGGGTCCACCATGGCAAAAACCAGCATCTCCAGCACCCCCGCCATCAAGAAGGCGGGCCATGCAATCCACATCAGGCGTTGCGTCCACATATCGTCGTTCCTGTCTCCTGGGGGCTCAGTGGCGGCACGGTGGCATCACTGGTGAGCCACATGCTTGTGTATTTCAACGCGGCTGATCCTGCACGGGGGTGGCCGCATGGTTGCGTCCCTTCATGGCAGGTGCCAGGCTCTTCTCGGGGGCTTCCAGCGTCTTGTTGATCTCGATCCCCTTGCGGTAGTAATCCTCTGCCACCACTGGGTCTGGACGGGACAGCGCCAGCCACAAGGTCACAAAACCCGCAACGATCACAATGACCGGGCCGGCAATCACCAGCCAGACATGGCCGAATTTCCACCAGGGTGCTGCCGCAACAGGGGCAATGGCTGGGCTTGAAGACATGGCGATTTACTCCTTCACAATCATCTCAATCAACACAAGGCCATGCGTGGCCTTGCACCAGGGCACCGTTCAGCGTGGCACCAGGAACACCGATTTTTCTGTCACATGGGCGGCGGCACCGACGGCCTGCACATCGAACTGAACGGCATGAGAGCCCGGGCTTGCCGACCCATAGGGAATCTGCAAACGCACCGCCACCCAGCGCGACTCTGCGGGGCCGATGTCCACCTCGGCGTCCGAAGACACCTCCAGCCCCTCCAGGCCCCGCGCGCTGATGCGATAGCGCTGTTCACCTTCTGTCGCATTCATGATCTGCAGGCGATAGATGTTCTCCAGCTTGCCGCCAGCCACGATGCGCGAAAGCGCTGCACGGTCTCGCACCACATCAACCTTGAGCGGGGTGCGCACGACCAGGCTGGCCAGCATGGCGACGCACAAAGCCACCAGCACTGCGCTGTAAATCAGCACCCGGGGCCGGAGCACACGCCGCAGCATCTGCGACTGGGTCCACCGCTGGGCCACGCCGTTCTGGGTGGAATAGCGGATCAGCCCCCGGGGGTACTGCATCTTGTCCATGACCGTGTTGCAGGCATCCACGCACAGGCCGCAGCCGATGCATTCGTACTGCAGCCCCTTGCGAATGTCGATGCCCACCGGGCAGACCTGCACACACAGTGAGCAGTCGATGCAGTCGCCCAGCCCCTGCGCCTTGTAGTCGGTGTTCTTCTTTCGCGGGCCACGCTGCTCGCCCCGTTCGGGGTCGTAGGTCACGATCAGCGTGTCCTTGTCGAACATGGCACTTTGGAACCGTGCGTATGGGCACATGTACTTGCAGACCTGCTCGCGCATGTAGCCCGCGTTGCCATAGGTGGCAAAGCCATAGAACAGCACCCAGAAAATCTGCCAGCCGCCCTGCAGCGCCAGCAACTCGCTGCCCAGCTCGCGGATGGGCACGAAATAACCCACAAAGGTGAATCCGGTCCACAAGGCCACCGCCACCCATACCAGCTGCTTGAAGAACTTCTTGCGGATCTTCTCGAAGGTCCAGGGTCCGTTGTCCAGCCGCAGCCGCGCACTGCGGTCACCTTCGATCTTGTGCTCGATCCACATGAACATCTCGGTGTAGACCGTCTGCGGGCAGGCAAAGCCACACCACAACCGCCCGGCCACCGCCGTGAAGAGGAACAGCGACAACGCCGAAATGATCAGCAGTCCGGTGAGGTAGATGAAGTCCTGCGGGTACAGCACCAACCCAAAGATGTAAAAGCGTCGCGCACCCAGGTCAAACAGCACCATCTGGCGCTGCCCCCATTCAAACCAGGGCAGCCCATAGAACACGATCTGCGTGAGCAGCACCATGCCCCAGCGCCAGCGCGCAAACAGGCCACTGATGGAGCGCGGATAGATCTTTTTCTGCGCTTCGTACAGCGAGATGATCTCGCCCTGGGCAGACGGCTCTGACGCCACGGGTGCAATCGGAATGACCTTGCGAGCAGGCTCGCTGGGGGGCTTCATGGTGTCGATCTACTCACAGGGAGGTAAACAGCCTAACAACAAAGAAGCCAGGCAACCACCGCCGAGGCGGTCGCCTGGCAGCATCGATCAACGCGCGGCAGCTGCCTGCTTGCCGTTCGACAAACCCCAGACATAGGCCGACAGGACCCCGATCTGTGCTTCCGTCAGCTTGTCGGCCTGCGCGGGCATCTGGTTGACCTTGCCGTTGTTGATCATGGCGGTGATCGCCGCCTCGCCCCAGCCATGCAGCCAGATATCGTCCGTGAGGTTGGGGGCGCCCAGGGCCTGGTTGCCCTTGCCGTCCATGCCGTGGCACGCAGCGCATGCCGTGAACTTGGACTTGCCCAGCGAAGCGCGCAGCGAGTCGTGCGGACTGCCCGACAGGCTCAGCACGTAGTGCGACAGATTGCGCACATCTTCTGGCGAGCCCACAGCCGCCGCCATGGGTGGCATGTTGCCGATACGACCCTTTTCCAGGGTCTCGCGGATCTTCTCGGGGGTGCCGCCGTGCAGCCAGTCACCGTCCGCCAGGTTGGGGAAGCCCTTGCTGCCACGCGCATCCGAGCCATGGCACTGCGCGCAGTTGTTCATGAACAGGCGCTCGCCAATGGCGTGGGCCTGAGGGTCCTTGGCCATGTCCTCGGGCTTCATCGAGGCAAAACGGGCGTACAGCGGCTCCAGCTCGGTCTTGGCCTTGGCCATTTCGGCCTCGTACTCACCCTTCTGGGTCCAGTTTAGCTTGCCCGTGAAACTGCCCAGGCCCGGATAGGCAGCCAGGTAGCCCAGGCCGAAGATGATGGTGATGACGAACAGCCACACCCACCACCGTGGCAGGGGGTTGTTCATTTCGACCAGGTCCTCGTCCCAGACATGGCCCGTGGTGTTGTCGGCCGTGGCCATCACCTTCTTGCGGCCCGCCATCCAAAGCAGGATGCCGCAGGCGATGATGCCGACCAGTGTCAGCGCGGTCACAAAGACCGACCAGAAATTGCTGGTGAAGTCACTCATGGGATGTTCTCGTTCTGGTGAGGGTCAATCTTGTTCGAAGGGCAGTTGTGCCGCCTCGTCAAACCGGGATTTGTTGCGGCCCCGGTAGGCCCAGACCCAAATGCCAATGAAGCAGGCCATCGATGCCAGGGTGGCGACGATGCGCATGGTCGTGATGTCCATGGCCAATCTCCTTTACTTGAGCGCGCGGCCCATGACTTGCAGGTAGGCGATGAGGGCGTCCATTTCGGTCTTGCCCTTCACCTCGGCTGCGGCGGCAGTGATCTGCTCGTCGGTATAAGGCACACCCACCGTGCGCAGCGCCTTCATGCGGGGCGCCACGCTGGCGGGGTCCACCACGCTCTTCTCCAGCCAGGGGTAGGCAGGCATGTTGGACTCGGGCACCACGTCACGCGGGTTGTTCAGGTGGATGCGATGCCATTCGTCGCTGTACTTGCCGCCCACGCGGTGCAGGTCCGGCCCCGTGCGCTTGCTGCCCCACTGGAAGGGGTGGTCGTACACAAACTCGCCTGCCACCGAGTAGTGGCCGTAACGCAGCGTCTCGGCGCGGAAGGGGCGGATCATCTGCGAGTGGCAGTTGTAGCAGCCCTCGCGGATGTACACATCGCGCCCGACCAGTTGCGTGGCGGTGTAGGGCTCGACGCCCTTCACAGCCTCGGTGGTGGACTTCTGGAAGAACAGGGGCACGATCTCCACCAGGCCGCCAATGGCGATCACCAGCAGGATCAGCACGATCATCAGGAAGTTGTTGGTCTCGACCTTCTCGTGCGAGAAGCCGGTGGAAGAAGATGAATTGTTATTGGACATGAATTGACTCCTTCGGCTCAGGCGTGGGCAGCATTCACGGCAGGAATGGCCACCTTGACCGAACGGCCAGAGATCGCGGTCATCCACACGTTCCAGGCCATGATGAGCATGCCCCCCAGGTACAGCAGGCCACCGGCCACACGGATCACGTAGAACGGATAGGTCGCCTTCACGCTCTCGACAAAGGTGTAGGTCAGCGTGCCGTCGGGGTTGATGGCGCGCCACATCAGACCCTGCATCACGCCGGCAATCCACATGGCGGCGATGTACAGCACGATGCCGATGGTGGCCATCCAGAAGTGCAGCTCGATCGCCTTGATGGAGTGCATCTTGTCGCGGCCAAACAGGCGCGGCACCAGGTAATACAGCGAGCCCATGGAGATCAGGCCCACCCAGCCCAGCGCGCCAGAGTGCACGTGGCCCACGGTCCAGTCGGTGTAGTGGCTCAGCGCGTTGACGGTCTTGATGGACATCATCGGGCCTTCGAACGTGGACATGCCGTAGAACGACAGCGACACGATCAGGAAGCGCAGGATGGGGTCGTCACGCAGTTTGTGCCATGCGCCCGACAGGGTCATGATGCCGTTGATCATGCCGCCCCAGCTGGGGGCCAGCAGGATGAGCGAGAACACCATGCCCACCGATTGCGTCCAGTCGGGCAGCGCGGTGTAGTGCAGGTGGTGGGGGCCCGCCCACATGTAGGTGAAGATCAGCGCCCAGAAGTGCACGATCGACAGGCGGTACGAGTACACAGGGCGGCCAGCCTGCTTGGGGATGAAGTAATACATCATCCCCAGGAAGCCTGCGGTGAGGAAGAAGCCCACGGCGTTGTGGCCATACCACCACTGCACCATGGCGTCCTGCACACCGGCGTAAGCCGAGTAGCTCTTCATGAGCCCTGCGGGAATGGCCGCGCTGTTGACCAGGTGCAGCAGCGCCACCGCCAGGATGAACGCGCCAAAGAACCAGTTGGCCACGTAGATGTGCTTGACCTTGCGGGTACCCACGGTTCCAAAGAACACAATGGCGTAGGACACCCACACCAGCGTGATCAGGATGTCGATGGGCCACTCCAGCTCGGCGTATTCCTTGCCGGAGGTGTAGCCCATCGGCAAGCTGACCACAGCGGCGGCGATGACCAGCACCCAGCCCCAGAAAGTGAATGCGGCCAGGGGCCCGGCAAACAGCCGCACCTGGCAGGTGCGCTGCACCACGTAGTAGCTGGTGGCGAACAGGGCACTGCCGCCAAAACCGAAGATCACCGCATTGGTGTGCAAGGGGCGCAAGCGCCCATAGCTGAGCCAGGGAATGCCAAAGTTGAGTTCTGGCCAGGCCAGCTGGGCAGCGATCACAACGCCCACCAGCATGCCAACCACCCCCACAACCACGGCCAAGATAGAAAACTGCCGCACGACCGTATCGTTGTAGTGCGCAGTCATAGTTTTTTGAGAATCCATCGGGCACCTCTTTGTATTGCAGTAAGAGTTTGTTGCAGTCGGCTCAGTGGGGCATTGACACAAGTCAACCGTCTCGGAGAATGCGCTCCCCCTCTTGCTCCACGCTCTCGAACTGGCCGTGGTAGACCGCCCACCACAGCCCGCCCAGGATCAGGAGCACCAGGAGCACGGACAACGGGATCAGGAGATAAAGGATGTCCATCAGGCGGGCTCCAGGGTTGTCTTGGGAAGGTTGGGAAGAGGCAGGGGCGCTTGTTGCACCTTGCCCGCAGCAAGGGCATCGGCATCCATGCCAGCATCTGCACCCGCATCAACACCGGCCAGGGCGGGCAGCACAGGCAGGCCGCGCGCCAGCCGCGCGGCGTTGAGCACCACCAGCAGCGAACTCAGTGCCATGCCCAGCCCGGCCAGCCAGGCGGGCATCCAACCCGCCACGGCCAGCGGCACGCACAGCGCGTTGTAGCCCGCAGCCCACCACAGGTTCTGGCGCACCACACGCAGCGTGCGGCGCGCCAGCAACACGGTCTGCGGCACCAGCGCCAGGCTGTCGCCCAGAACCACAAAATCTGCCCGCGACTGCGCCAGCGGCACGGCACGGCCAAACGCAAACGACACATGGGCCCCGGCCAGCACCGGGCCGTCGTTGAGGCCATCGCCCACCATGGCCACCTGGTGCCCGCCCGCCTGCAGCGCCCGCAGGGCCTCCAGCTTGCCCTGGGGCGAGCACTCGCCCTGCACCTGCGCAATGCCCGCCTGTGCGGCCACACGCTGCACGGCCCCCAATCGGTCGCCAGACAGCAACTGCACCGCCACGCCTTCCTGCTGAAGCGTGGCGACCACGGCTGGCGCCTCGCTGCGCAGGTCTTCCACCAGATCGAACCGGGCCAGCTCCAGCAGATCGCCACCGGCCCCTTGCTCAAGCCCTTGCGCCGACAGCACCACCTGCAACGCTGCAGTGCCCTGCTGCGCTGCCACCCCGGCGTGGCGGGCCGAGCCCAGCCAGACCCTGCAACCGGGCACAGCACCCGTGTTGTCCGACACCGTAGCGCTCAGACCCAGGCCCGCGTCCTCTTGCAGATTGGCGACACGCCAGCGCCCCTGCGGCGCTGGCACCGATGCCGAGGCGGCAGCCACCACCGCACGCGATGCAGGGTGCATGGAGTGGCGCGCCAGCGCGGCCGCCAGGCTCAGCACGTCGTCGGCCGACCAGCCCTGCATGGTGTGCACGGCCTGCAGAGCCATGCCGTCGCGGGTCAATGTGCCGGTCTTGTCAAACACCAGGGTGTCCACCTGGGCCAGCGCCTCCAGCCCCTGCAGGTTGCGCACCAGCACCCCGTGGCGCGCCAGGGTGCCCGCCGCCGTGAGCATGGCCACCGGCGTGGCCAGTGACAGCGCACAGGGGCAGGTCACGATGAGCACAGCCACCGCCACCATGAGCGCATGCCCGGGGTCCGACGGCCACCACCATGCGGCGGCCAGCCCCGCCGCCAGCAGCACGGCCAGCAGAAACGGCCGTGCAATGCGGTCGGCCAGCAAGGCCAGCCGGGGCTTTTGCAACGATGCGCTTTCCATCAGCGCCACGATCTGCGCAAACCGGGTCTGCCCGCCCGTGCCCTCCACCCGCACTTCAACAGGTGACTGCAAGTTGTAGCTGCCCGCCGTGACATGGCTGCCCAGCGGGCGTGCCACGGGGGTGGATTCGCCGGTCAGCAGCGCCTCGTCGGCATGTGTATTGCCTGCGGTGATGCACCCGTCGGCCGGAAAGGCCTCGCCCGGCAACACGCGGATGGTGTCGCCCACCACCAGGCGGCGCGTGGCCACGCGGGCAAAAATGCCGGTGGCCTCATCACGCCGCTCCACGCTGTCGGGCAGGCGGTTCATCACCGCCTCCAGCGCACCGGCTGTGCGGTCGCGCAGGCGCAGCTCCAGCCAGCGGCCGGTGAGCAGGAAAAACACGAACATGGTCAGGGAGTCGTAATACACCTCCTTGCCAAAGATGCCACTCGGGTCGAACGTGCCCGCCGTGCTGACCACAAAGGTGATCGCCATGCCCAGCGCCACCGGCAGGTCCATGCTGACGCGGCGCAGCCGCACATCGCGCAGTGCGCTGGCAAAGAAGGGGCCACACGAGAACACCACCATGGGCAGCGTGATGACCCAGGAGGCCCAGCGCAGCAGCTGCTCCATCTCGCCCGAGAGGTCGCCGGGCTGCGCCACATAGGCGGGCCACGCGTACATCATCACCTGCATCATGCAAAAGCCCGCCACCAGCCAGCGCCACAGGGCACGGCGGCTTTCACGCTGGCGCTGTGCGCGGGCAAACGCATCCATGGCCGGCATGGCGCGGTAGCCCGCGTTCTGCACGGCCTTCATCCACTGCGAGGGCAGCACCCTGCCCGGCTGCCACACCACGCGGGCACGGCGCGTGGCCGCACTCACGTCGGCCTGCAGCACGCCGGGCACGGCGCGCAGGGCGTCTTCGATGGTGAGGGCACAGGCGGCGCAATGCATGCCCTCCAGCACCACGTGCGAATCCCAGGTGGCGGCCTCGGGGCAGGCCAGCACTGCCTCGACGGCCTGGGCGGGCAAGGGGCTGCCTGCGGGTGTGCAGGGGCGGCCAAACGCCAGCCATTCCTGCGGGTCGTCCAGCAGCTGGGTGGGCGCGGTGGGCGATGAATCCGCCACGCCATCAGGCAGATGCGCCGGGGAGGCCACCGACGCATCGGGTCGAAACATTGACATGGTTCAAGCCTATCGTTGGGCCATGACAGGTACATTGACCTGCATCAAGTCCCGGAACATGATTCATCCTAAGCTTGATCCATCGTTTTGAGGAGACCTTTATGTACAAACGCATCCTGATCGCAACGGACGGCTCCCCCCTCTCGGACAAAGCCGTGGAACACGGGCTGTCGCTGGCCGCCCTCACCGGCGCCTCTGCGGTGGCCCTCAAGGTGGTGCCCCGCTACCCCCGCAGCTACTTTGAAGGCGGCATGCCCGTCGATGCCAACGATGTGAAGCGCATCGAAACGCAGTGGGGCGATGCGGCCCAGGCCATGGTCGATGGCGTGAAGGCCCAAGGCGAAGCCCAGGGCGTATCGGTCAAGCCCGTCATCGCCAAGTCCGACCTGGTGGCCGAGGCCATCATCTCTGCCGCCAAGAAGCACAAGTGCGACGTGATCGTGATGGCATCACATGGCCGCAAGGGCCTCAAGCGGCTGCTGCTGGGCAGCGAGACCCAGCATGTGCTGACGCACTCGCACATCCCGGTGCTGGTGCTGCGATAAGAAAATATGAACAAAAACAGCCGTTACCGCTCATCCATAAAGCGGTATTAGCTATCAATAAATGAGCAAAACAAATGGGGCCTGCGCGGCCCCATTTGTTCTTGTCCTGCCACCGGCCGTCTGGCCGTCTGGCTATCAGGCAAACAGCCCCTTGTGCTGCTCGCGCAGCAGGTTCTTCTGCACCTTGCCCATGGTGTTGCGCGGCAGTTCGGGCACCACAAAACACTTCTTGGGGATCTTGAAGTTGGCCAACTGCGACTTCAGCTGCGCCACGATGGCGTCGGGGTTCAGGCTGGCGCCGGGCTTGGCAATCACCACCGCCACACCGACCTCGCCAAAGTCGGGGTGGGGCACGCCCACCAGGGCACTCTCGGCCACGCCGGGCATGTCGTTGATGTAGCCCTCGATCTCGGCGGGGTAGACGTTGTAGCCGCCGCTGATGATCAGGTCCTTGCTGCGGCCCACGATGCTCACGTAGTCGCGCTCGTCCACCTTGCCCACGTCGCCGGTCTTGAACCAGCCGTCCGCCGTGAACTCTTCCTTGGTCTTCTCGGGCATGCGCCAGTAGCCCTTGAACACGTTGGGGCCCTGCACCTGGATGTTGCCGATCTCGCCCACGGGCAGCGGCTTGTTCGCGTCGTCCACCACACGCAGGCCCACCCCCGGCAGCGGAAAGCCCACGGTGGCACCGCGCCGCTCGGACTGCCCCGCGTGGCGCTTGTCGGCCGCGTAGGGGTTGGAGGTGAGCATGATGGTCTCGCTCATGCCGTAGCGCTCCAGGATGGTGTGGCCGGTGCGCCGCTGCCATTCGGTGAAGGTCTCGATCAAGAGCGGCGCAGAGCCCGCGATGAACAGGCGCATGTTCTTGGCCGCATCCTTGGTGAGCCCGGCCTCGGCCAGCAGACGCACATACAGCGTGGGCACGCCCATGAAGACCGTGGCGCGTGGCATGGCGGCCAGCACGGCCTTGGGGTCGAACTTGGCGAACCAGATCATCTTGCTGCCGTTGATGAGCGCGCCGTGGATGGCCACGAACAGGCCGTGAACGTGAAAGATGGGCAGCGCGTGGATGAGCACGTCACCACGGCCATCAGGCCCTCCGGTAGCCGTCCAGCCCCAGTAGTCCTTCAAGGTCACGGCATTGCTCAGCAGGTTGCCGTGCGTGAGCATCGCACCCTTGCTGCGGCCCGTGGTGCCGCTGGTGTAGAGGATGGCGGCCAGGTCGTCGGCCGACTTCTGCACCGGCTGGTGCACGTCACTGTGGTGCGCCGCGCGCTCCAGCAGGCTGCCCGTGCGGTCATCGCCGAGCGTGAACACATGGCCCGTGCCCTGGTTGAAGGCGATCTTGCTCACCCAGCCAAAGTTGCCGGGCGTGCACACCACCACACCTGGCTCGGCGTTGCCGATGAAGTACTCGATCTCGGCGCTCTGGTAGGCCGTGTTGAGCGGCAAAAACACATAACCCGCGCGCAGCGTGGCCAGGTACAGCACCATGGCCTCGACCGATTTCTCTACCTGTACGGCCACGCGGCTGCCCTCGGGCAGCTTCAGCGATGCCAGCAAGTTGGCCATGCGGGCGCTGGCGCGGTCCAGGTCGCCCCAGGTGTAGAACAGGGGCGTTCCATCGGGCGCCGTGGTCTCCACGGCGGTGCTCGACAGGTCGGCAGGGAAGGCTGCGCGCAGGGCGCTGAAGAGGTTGTGATGGCTCATGGCTTGGGCTTGGTTTTTTTGAAACAAGGAAGAAGGCGAAAGGCGGGCCTGCGGCGGTCCGGTCAAAACACCGGCGGGCGCTTGTCCAGGAACGCGGTGATGCCCTCGCGGTGCTCGGCGCTGTTGGCATAGCCGTAGGGGTCGGGGGCACCGTTTACTATCCTTTCGATAGCTGGAAACTCTTTACTGTCGCGCACAGAAGGCATTTTTAATGCCCTGAATGTCTGTTTGTTCAGGCGCGCAGCCTGCGGGGCGAGCGCCGCCACCCGCTGCGCACTGCCCAGGGCGTCGGTGGCCACCATGTCGTCGGCCACCACCCGGCTCAGAAAACCACGCACCAGCATGTCGGCAGCACTGAAGGTGGCGGCCTCCAGCAGCATCTGGCGCGCCACCACCTCGCCCACGGCGCCCGCCACCAGCTGCGCCTCGCGCGGGGCCATGGGAAAGCCGAGCTTGGCAATGGGCGCGCCAAAACGGGCAGCGCTGCCCGCAATGCGGATGTCGCAGCAGCTCGCAATCTCCACCCCCGCGCCCATGCAAGCCCCACGGATGCTGGCCACGATGGGTACATCGCAGGCCAGCATGGCGTGGAGCCCGCCCCACACGTCGTTTTCATGGAAGTCGCGCAGGGCGGCAGGGTCGAAACGAAAATCGGGGTACTCGGATATATCGCCACCAGCACAAAACGCCCCGCCCTCACCCGTGATGAGCACGCAGCGTGCATCGGCCCGGCGCTGAACATCTTCAAACACCGCACGCAGCTGCCGCCACATGGGCCGCGACATGGCATTCAGCCGCCCGGTGTGGCGCAGGGTGACATGCACCACACCGCCCTCACCGGCATTCATCAACACTTCACCCGACATCTTTGTTTCCATTCCCTTCACATACCGCCACGGCCTTCGTACCCGCGCTGCGCCATCGCCAGTGCCACCGTGGAACTGGCTCCGCCAAGCCACGGGTGGCGTCCCCCTTGGGGGGATGGCGCGAAGCGCCTCATGGGGTTAGTCAAGCTTTGCGCCGGAGGCTTTCACCACCGCCGCCCAGCGCTTGACCTCGCTGCTCACCATGCCCGCAAACTGCTGCTGCGTCATGCCGCCATACTCCGCGCCGTTGTTGGCCCAGATGGCCTTGAGTTCATCGGCACTGCCCAGCTTGCGCACCTCGTCCACGATGCGCGCCTGCACGTCGGCGGGTGTGCCCTTGGGCGCCCACAGGCCGTACCAGGTGGTCACGGTGTAGTCGGGCAAGCCCACTTCGGCAGCGCAGGGCACGTCAGGGAAGGCCGCATTGCGCTTGGCGCCCGACACCATCAGCGCCTTGATGCGGCCAGCCTTGATATGCGCTGCCGACGAACCCAGGCCGTCAAACATCATGTCCACCTGGCCGCCGATCAGGTCCTGCAGCGCAGGGCCTGCGCCCCGGTAGGGGATGTGGGTGATGAAGGTGCCCGTCTGCTGCTTGAAAAGCTCGCCCGCCAGATGGTGCGAGGTGCCCGCACCGGCCGAGCCATAGTTGAGCTTTGCCGGGTTGCGCTTGACGTAGTCCATGAACTGCTGAAAGTTGTTCACGGGCACGGCCTTGGGGTTGACCACCACCACCTGGGGCACGTTGGCCAGCAGGAACAGCGGCACGAAGTCCTTCTCGATGTCGTAGTCGAGCTTGGGGTACATCGACGGCGCAATCGCGTGGTGCACCGCCCCCATGAACAGGGTGTAGCCGTCTGGCGCCGCCTTGGAGGCAAAGCTGGCCCCCACCGTGCCGCCCGCGCCACCCCGGTTGTCGATCACCAGCGTCTTGCCAGTGGCCTTGGAAAACTGCGCCGCCAGCGGGCGCGCAAAGGCATCGGTACCGCCCCCGGCCGGAAACGGCACCACCAGGTTCACCGGCTTGGCGGGCCAGGCCGAGGCCTGCGCCCAGCTGCTGCCGCTGGCCAGGCCCAAGCCCGCAGCGGCAGCGCCCAGCAGCACATCCCGGCGTTGAATTCGCGATGGGTTTCTATTCATTCGCTTGTCTCCTGTCGTTGTAAAAAATCATTGTCAGCAACGCAGGCCGGGCGCCATGTGGGGCACCCGGCCACGCTCCGTCATTCACTCCGTCACGCACTTACCGACCAACTCACAACTCACTCACCCCATTGGCCGCCTACACCCTCATTCAGTCGCGGCACAGGCTGTCGATGTCGCCCGACACCGGCACCTTGCCCTGCGCCAGCAGGCTGCGGTGCTTGTCGATGCGTTTCAGGTCATACAGGTAATTCACCATGAGTCCGTACGACTGTTTCTGCCCCTTGGACGACGGATCGCCCGCCCAGTTGAGGCGCTCTACCCGAGCACCGTTGCCCAGGTGGAAGCGGGCCACCGGGTCCACCGGCTTGCCCTCCTGCATCTCGCGGCCCAGATAGTACGCGGCGCATTCCAGCAGCATCTGGCGTACGGGCGACCTGGCATCCAGCTCCAGCGCCTTGTCGATGGCGCCCAGCAAGTGCGTGGCCTGCGGCGGCTCAAAGCCCACGGCGCGGCCCAGTTCGGCCCGGCGTTTGTCGTCCAGGCGCTCCAGCATGGCGCCCGCATGTTTGGAAAGCCAGGCGCGGAAGCCCGGGATGGGCGACAACGTGGCAAAGGTGCGCAGGCGCGGAAACTCGGCAGTGAGCGTTTCCACCACATGCTTGATGAGCGAATCGCCAAAGCTCACGCCGCGCAGGCCCGTCTGCGTGTTGCTGATCGAATAGAAGATGGCGGTGGTGGCCCGTGTGATATCCACGGGCGCAGCGGCCTCATCCAGCAACGGGGTAATGCTGGACGAGATCTTGTCGAGCAACGCCACCTCCACAAAGATCAGCGGTTCGTTGGGCAGGCGCGGGTGGAAGAAGCCGTAGCAGCGGCGGTCGCTGTCCAGGCGGTTCTTCAGGTCGGCCCAGCTGCGGATGTCGTGCACGGCCTCGTACTTGATGAGCTTTTCGAGCAGCGACGCGGGCGAGTCCCACGAAAGGCGGCGCAGCTCCAGAAAGGCCACATCGAACCAGGTCGAGAACAGGTGCTCCAGCTCGGCATCGAGCGGCAGCAAGCGCTTGTCGGCCTTGAGCAAGGGCAGGATCTCGGCACGCATGTCCACGAGAAAGCGCATGCCTTCGGGGAAGGCCGAAAACCGCTGCAGCAGCCGCGTGCGCGGCGACACCAAAGCACGGCGCAGGCTGATCTCGGCCTGGCCCTCCTCGGCCGTGCCCGCCGCCGCTTCGTAACGCTGGCGGGCCGACTTGAAGCGCGTGGCATCGGGCGCGAACTGCTCGCACATCAGCAGCCACATGTCGCGCCTTTCCTCGGGCTCGGCCTTCGCATACCACTCGGCCACGGCCTGCGCGCGGCGCCCGCCTTCGATTTCGCTCACCTGCGGGGCCACCACCTCCTGCAGGTCGGCCAGCAGGCGGCGCAGCGCGCGGGGCGACAGTGCCTCCTGCCCCCGGCGCAGCGTGGCGGCCAGCCGCTCGTTGGTGGAACGTGGCACGGCCACCTTGGCCACCACATCGGTCACGGATTTGTCGAGGGCCGACTTGGCCAGCTTGTCACCGGCCTTGTCGGCCGCGGGGGCACTAGGGCGCAGGCGCGACACGCTGCGGGTGATCCATTCGGGGGTGCTGTTCATCATGGTGTCAACCTCGATTGCTGATTGCGGGCGATGTCGCGCAGCGCATCGCGCTGGCGCAACAGATGGGTGCGCATGGCCTCTTCGGCGGCTTCCGAGTCACGGGCCTTGAGGGCAGCAAACACGGCCAGGTGCTCGGCCAGGCTTTGCTGCAGGCGGCCCGGGGCGTGCAAGGTCTGGTGGCGCGCCAGGCGCAGGATCTTGCGCAGGTCACCAATCACCTGGGCCAGCCAGCGGTTATCGGCCAGCGTGATGAAGGCCTCGTGGATGGCGTAGTTGGCCTCGTAGTAATCGGTGATGCGCCCCTCGGCCGCACACTGCTGCAGCCGCTGGTGCAGCAGCTCCAGCGCCGCCACATCGGCCCCGCTCGCCTTGTTCGTGGCCTCGTGCGCTGCGCGGCCTTCCAGCAGCGCAATCACCGGGAACAGGTCGTCCAGGTCCTTGTCGGTGATCTCGGCCACAAAACAGCCCCGGCGCGGCTCGTGGCGCAGCAGCCCCTCGGCCACCAGCACCTTGAGCGCCTCGCGCAGCGGCGTGCGCGAGATTTCGAGCCGCTCGCACAGCGCGGCCTCGTCCAGAAAACTGCCGGGCCGCAGATCCCCCGCAAAAATCAGGTCCCGCAGCCGCGAGGCGACTTCATCGTGCAGGGAGTTCGGAACGGGACGCATGGTGGGCTGGGCTCCAGGGTCATCGACCCACTGAGATACCTTTTGATCGCTTGATTGCCATGGCGCGCAGATCAGAAGAAGCCGCCGCAGACACCCAACGGCTTGCCCCACCTTTACTGCTCGCAACACACCGTTAAATGCTGGCTACCGGGTGCATCGCTTCGCCATGCACGTAATTTCTCATAATTACGCAAAATAACAAGCAAAAAATGCGTATTGAAGGGTTCAGTTACACAAAAGTGGGGGATTGCGGCGGCGGAGCAACGTGGGGGCGCTGGGCGGGCGGTGCTGGACGCCCAAAAAACGCCACTCACGGCGCTCCGACCCGGTGACAGGGCTGACCCCATCTCATCGCGCCCCAGTCCGCTGACGGCAGACATCCCCCCCAGCGTTGCGCAAAAAAATAGCCCGCACGGGGCGGGCTAAATCTTGCATATCTCGATGCTTCGTGGGATCGAACCGTCAGAATTAACGGCATCGAGATGGTAGGGCCGCAATTGCCAGACAACAAAGATTGCAGGCCGCGAAGCGTGACATATGCCTCACTTTGCCCGTACGTGCGTCACAGAGTGCGTACGAGCGTCATTCAGAAAAAGCGGATCTGGTGCGAACGCATGGCGACCTCAATAGGCGGCGGAACTTCGCGACGGCAACACCAGATGCTGTTCGAAGAATGAACACGCCAAGTTTGCAACTGCATCTTGGATGGCCCTCCGATCGATCAAGGGATCGTCTACACAGAGTAGCGGTAGCTGTTTCTTGCCAGCAGCTGTGGGTTCCGCCAAAAAAACGTAGTGTCCAGCCGGACCATCAATCCAGGTGAGTTCAGCCGAAGCGATGTGATTCGCATAGCGGGAGCCATTCGATAGCGGCGGCACCTCTTGGTCGCCTGCCGTGACTACGATATGAACAGGCACGCGGATATCGGCCAGTCCGCCAGCGTCAAACGCCCCACCGAGCGCTGGGTTCATCACAAATGCCGCCTTGATCCGCTCGTCGCGGTACGAGCGCGCATGCTCTGCAACGGAGTTCACAAACGCAGGATCGGTGTTCATGAGTTCGTCCCACACCTTACCCACGTCGGGGAACTCGCGAGGACCCGCAGGCGCAGATTCACCGTTCGCGCGACTGAGCGCAAAAAAATGCTCCAGGCTGCAACGGCCACCCACGACGGTCAAAGCCGTGTAGCCGCCGAGCGAGAAGCCAGCAGCTCCGATACGAGCAACATCAACCCGATCACCCAAGAGCGGGTCCGCCAGAAGCTGATCCAGCGCAGCAGTCAAGTCCTTCGCGCGCTCCCACCACAGCAAAAATCCGTGTGGCACGTACGGCTCAATGCTTGTGTTGCCGTGGTGATTCACAGCCACAGCGATATGGCCTTGGGCCGCGAGAGCACGGCCAAGCCACCCCAGCTGGAATGCGCTGCCGCCGGTACCGTGCGACAACAGCACTACGGGAAAAACGCGAGGACTTGCCAAAACAGGCGCGTCGCGCGCCACATCGCGCAACAGAAACAATGGCTCCGGCGCCCCGATGAGGAAGTCCTCTTCCTCGGCTCCACCATCTGCCGGATACCAGATCACCGTAGTGAGAGGTCGAGCGTCAGACTTGGACCAGTTCTGTCGCGAAACATCCTTCCATCTTTTGACTTGCTGTCCAACCTTGTACATCGCTACTCCTATGTGACCTTGTTGCTGGCTCAGGGCAAGCTGGCTGCCCGGCGAACTGGCTCAACCTACTCCACCCCCGCAAACCCCAACACCAGGTGGTCAATCCACACCCGCAGCTTCGCGGGCAAAAACCGATTCGGCGGGTACAGCAGCCAGGCCGTGCCCGCGTACGAGGTCTTGTGCTGCCAGTCCGGCAGCACGGCCACCAGATCACCCCGCTCCAGCGCCGCGCGCGCCGTGAAGCCCGGCAGGCTGGCAATGCCCAGGTGGCTCAAAGCCGCCTCCAGCCGCACCTCGCTGTGGTTGGCCACGTAGCGGCCGCGCACGGCCACGGTGGCGGCTTCGCCCGCGCCTTCAAAACGCCAGTGCCGGTCGCGCTCGTCCTCGCCCAGGGTGATGCAGGCGTGCTGCTCCAGATCGCGCGGGTGCTGGGGATGGCCGCGCTCGGCCAGGTAACGCGGGCTGGCGCAGATGCAGTGGTGCAAGGTGGCGAGCGGCCGCCCTGCCAGGCCGGGGGGCGGCGTGTCGGTCACGCGCAGGGCCAGGTCGATGGATTCCTCGAACAGGTCCACCGTGCGGTCGGTGATGAGCAGTTGCACGTCCACCTCGGGGTACTTTTGCAAAAACGGTAGCACCAGCGGGTGCACCAGCTGGCGGCCCACGGCCTTGGGCATGCTCATGCGCACCAGGCCCGAGGGCGCGGCCGAGTGGGTGTCGCTCAGCGCCCACACCTCGCGCGCGGCGGCCACCATGGCCTGGCAGCGGCTGTAGGCGGCGGCCCCAGCGTCGGTGAGCTTGAGCTTGCGGGTGGTGCGCTCCAGCAGACGCACACGCAGAGCGCCCTCCAGCCGCGCCACCTGGCGGCTCACGGCCGATGGGGTGATGCCCAGCTGCCGGGCCGCTTCAGAAAAGCTGCCCGCGTCCACCACGCGCGCAAACACCGCCATGTCGGGCAGGCTGTCGAGGGGTTGATTGATGCTCATCGTGCACAAGTTCTGTTCCTGGATGGCGATTATCACCACGCATGCGCAAATCGATAATTTCAGTGCCCTGCAAAACTGCCGCAGAGCCCCCTCCTCCACCCACCGGCCCGCCTACCTTCCCCATGCACTCCACCCTGTCGCTCGCCCCCGCATCCCCCCTGGCCCCGCGCCTGTCTGACCTGGCGCTGCTGCTGGTCGCCGTGGTGTGGGGCACCAGCTATGGCGTCGCCAAGGGGGCGCTGGTGTTTTACCCCGTGCTGGGGTTTCTGGCCGTGCGTTTTTTGCTGACTTTTGCGCTGCTGCTGCCCGCGCTGCTGCGCGCCCCGGCGCCAGAGCGGCGCGATGCCCTGGCGGCGGGTCTGCCCCTGGGTGCGCTGATGCTGGGCATTTTTCTGTGCGAAACCTTTGGGCTGGCGCTCACGCAGGCCAGCAATGCGGCTTTTCTGATCAGCCTGTGTGTGGTGTTTACCCCGTTTGCCGAGTGGTGGCTGCTGCGCCAGCGGCCCGGCCGCGCGATGTTTGCCTTTGCAGCGGTCTCGCTGCTAGGCGCTGCGCTGCTCAGCGGCGGCTTTTCGGGCCAGTGGGGCTGGGGCGACGCACTGATGCTGGCTGCCGCCGTGCTGCGCGCCATCACCGTGTGCCAGACCACCCGGCTCGCCCGCCGCCGCAACGCACCCGTGCTGGCGCTCACGGCGGTGCAGGCAGGGGTGATTGGCCTGGGCAGCCTGCTGTTGGCACTGGCCCTGCCGGGCACACTGCCACCGCTGCCCTCGCTCTCCGATGGCAGCGCCTTCTGGCTGGCCTGCGTCTACCTGGTGCTGGGCTGTACGGTGTTTGCGTTTGTGGTGCAAAACTGGGCCCTGCGCCACAGCCCACCCACCCGCGTGGGCCTGCTCATGGGCAGCGAACCCGCGTTTGGCGCGCTGTTTGCGGTGTTCTGGCTGGGCGAGCAGCTCAGCCCCACCGCCTGGCTAGGCGGCGCGCTCATCGTTGGTGCAGCGCTGTGGACCATGGCCCGGCGCAGCCCATCGCCCGCCTGATGCTTCCTGGCCGCATCACGGCTTGGTGGGCGCTGCCGTCTGGCTGACCTGGCCAATCAGCCGGTGATAGAACCGGATCGCATCCGCATAGTTGGCAATCTCCAGCCGCTCGTCAGTGCCATGAAAACGCTTCAGGTCTTCTGAATTGGCACGCACGGGCGAGAACTTGAAGATGTGGTCGCTGATGGCGCCGTAGTGTTGCGAATCCGTGCCCGCCACCATCAGCCCCGGGGCCACCAGCACGTCGGGGAAAACCTCGCGGATGGTCTGGTTGAGCAGGCGGTACTGGGTGGAGTCGGTAGGCGCCACCTTGGACGCCTCGACCGCGCCGGGCAAGGTGCTCAGCTCCACCTGTGCGGCGGGCGCGCTGATCTTGCTGCGCACATGGTCCATCACATGCTCCTGGGTATCGCCGGGCAGCAGGCGGAAGTTGACCGTGGCCTCGGCGCGGCCGGGCACCACGTTGTCGCGGTTGCCAGCCTGAACGATGGTCAGCGCCGTGGTGGTGCGCAGCATGGCGTTGGTGCTGGCTGCGCCTTCGAGCTGCTTTTGCACCACGGGGCGAAACAGCCACAGGTTGGACAGCACCACACGGTTCACGCCGCCCATCTCGGGCGCCAGGGTGTCAAACAGCTCGCCCGCCACGCCCCGGATGCCGCCGGGCATCTGCTCCTCGTCCAGGCGCTTGAGCGCGTCACTCATCATGGCGATGGCGCTGCTGCCCTTGTGCGGCGGCATGGACGAATGGCCGGGCGTGCCGGACATTTTCATCACCACCGACATATAGCCCTTCTCGGCCACGCCGATGACGGCAGCGGGTTTGGACAGGCCGGGCATCACGCCGTCCAGAATCAGCAGGCCCTCGTCGATCACGAAGTCCAGCCGCACCTTGCGCTGTTGCAGCAGCGCGGCGATCTGGGCGGCGCCGCGCAGGCCGCCCACTTCTTCGTCAGCACCAAAGGCCAGGTAGATGGTGCGCTGGGGCGTGAAGCCGCTGGCCAGCAGCATCTCCACAGCCTCCAACTGGCTCATGAGATTGCCCTTGTCGTCCCACGAGCCCCGGCCCCAGACATAGCCGCCCTCGATGGCGCCGGAGTACGGAGGTTGCGCCCAATCGCCCTCGGTGCCGGGGGCCACGGGCACCACGTCCTGGTGCGCCATCAGCATTACCGGCGCGGCGCCAGCATCGCCGCCGGGCCAGGTATAGAGCAGGCTCAGGTCGCCTACCACTTCGCGCTTCAGTTTGGCGTGCACCAGCGGAAAACGCTGCTGCAGCAGCGCGTGGAACTGCAAAAACTGGCCCACATTGGCCTGGGCATCGTCGCGCGAGGACTCGGTGCGCAGGCGCACGGCCTCGGCCAGGCGCTGGGCCACGGCGGCATCGTCCACCGGCAGGCGGGCAATGGGCGGCACCTCCAGTTGGCGCGATCCCTTGCGCGCCGTGTTGATGCCCAGGGCGGCGGCCAGCAGCAGCACCAGAGCGAGCAGCCCGAGCAGGATTTTTTTGATCATCGACGTCGCAGCTTTCTCAGAAATGGATGGGCGCTGGCAAGCAGCGCACCGAAAAAGAAAGCGGATGCTAATGCGGTAACTAAATGTTAGTCCAATGCATAATTTCGGCCGATTTGTTCGGTTTTCTGCATGACAACCACCATTGCCCAGTTGCGCCACTTCATCGCCCTGGCCGACAGCGGCAGCTTCACGCGAGCGGCCGACAGCACCCAGCGCTCGCAGGCCGCCTTCAGCCGCAGCATCGCCATGCTGGAGGCGCACCTGGGCGCAGCGCTGGTCGAGCGCAGCGGCCACCGCAACGCGCTCACGCCCATCGGCCGTACGGTGCTGGAACATGCACGCCAGGTGGTGGCGCAGGCCGACGAGTTGCACCAGGTGGTGCGCCACCATGTCAGTGGCGAAGCGGGCGCGGTGCGCCTGGGAATGACCGCCACGCCCCACGCTCTGCTCGGCCGCCACCTGCTGCACATGGCCGCCACGCATACCGGCCACATGCGCCTGCAGTTGAGCGGTGGTGCCCAGGCCCAGCAGATACAGGCTCTGCGGGACCACACGCTGGATGCGCTGGTGATGGACCAGCGTTCCATCCCCGGCGCCCATGCCGATCTGGAGGTGCATCGGCTGGCACAGCTGCCCACTGGCGTCATGGTGCGCCCCGGCCATCCGTTGACGCAGCGCCATCCGATCATGTTTGCCGACCTCACGGGGTTTCCCGTGGCCTGCACCGGCATGAGCGTGGCGATGGGGCGGCTGCTGGTGCAGCGCCTGGGCCTGCAGGCGCATCCAGACACGCTGATCACCCTGGGCAGCGAATCGGTGGCCGATCTGCTGGACGTGGCCTGCCGCACCGACGCGATCTATCTGGGCATCATGGCCCCGGCGGCGCCCCTCCTCGCGCAGGGTCAGCTGGTGGCACTGGACATTCCGACGCAGGGCCTGGAGTCACACATCGCGTGGGTGCAACGCGTGGCGCGCGCACCCAACCCCGTGCTCGACGGCATCCGGCAGCAGGTGCAGGGCTGGCTGGACGAAACCGGCCTGTTGAGATAGGAGCTTGCTGGCAGCCGTCAGCCCAGCAGGGACGATCTGAACACCGGGTGCTCCCCGGGCAGCACCCGCTGCGCCAGCGGCGCAGCCAGGGCCATCCCCCGGTCGCTGTTCGTCAGCAGCACGAAGCCATCGCGGGTGGTGGGCGAGACCATGGCGAAATTGCGAAAGCCCGGGTTGTTGCCCCACTGCCAGAGCAGGGGGCCCGCCTGCGTGCGCTCGATGCCCCAGCCATAGCCCCATTCCAATGACAAATCCTTGTCTGCCACTACAGGGGCCGACAGAGCCAGTGCACACAGCTTCTCGTCAGATACGAAAGCCGCCAGCAAGCGCGCAAAGTCGCCGGCCGTGGTGTACAGGGATGCGGCGGCCACCGGCTGGCGCCATGTCACCCCACTGGCGCCGCCATCGGCATGCATTGCCCGGCCTGCGTAGGCGCTTTTCCACACCAGGCTGGAGTCGTGCATGCCCAGGGGCGCAAAGACCTGCGCGTCCATCCACGGTGCAATGGGCACGCCAGTGACGGCCTCCATCACGGCCTGCAGCAGCACATAACCTTCGCCGGAATAGCGCCAGCGCTGGCCGGGATCGAAGGCCGGAGCCAGTGCGCCGCCCGTCCAGTTAGGCAGGCCCGAGGTGTGGTTGAGCAGGCTGGCCAACGGAATGCGGACCAGCGTGCTGGCGGGAACCGTGTCGCTGGCGTCGCCCGGTGCGCGCCGCAGCGCATGCTGGTAGTGCACATAGCCCTGCGGCAGGTACTGCGAGACGGGCGCCTGCAGGTCCAGCTGCCCTGCCAGCACCAGGCGCAGCGCCCCGTAGGCGACGGCAGGCTTGGTCAGCGAGGCCGCCTGGAACACGGCGTCCGGGGCCACACTGCAGCGGCCTGCCACCTCGGTCGGCTGTGCCTTGCCGACACGCAATGTGGCGAATGCGGCAGCGCATACACCCAGCTCCGACGCCACCTCAACCACCGGCCGGCCCTGGTAGCGGGTCAGGTCTGCAGCGCACGAGGCCAGAAGTGGCGACGCCGCAGCACTGGCCAGCAGGAGCTGGCGGCGGGTCAGCGGTGGCAGAGCCATGTCACCAGGTCAGGACTTGGATGCAGTGAGTGCGCCCGTGCCGCCTTCGTGCTTGCCAGCCCACAGCCATAGCGCGATGCCACCCACGATCATCGGCACACACAGCCACTGCCCCATGCTCATGCCCAGCGACAGGATGCCCAGGAAGGCATCGGGCTCGCGGAAGTATTCGGCAATGAAGCGGAACACGCCGTAGCCGAACAGGAAGGCAGCTGCCACCTGGCCCTGGCGGCGCTCCTTGCGCGCGTACAACCACAGCAGGATGAACAGCAGCAACCCTTCCATCAGGAACTGGTAGACCTGCGAAGGGTGGCGTGGCTGCATCGAGCCACTGTGCGCAAACACCATGCCCCAGGGCAGATCGGAGCTGGCAAAGCGGCCCCACAGTTCGCCGTTGATGAAGTTGCCCACCCGCCCGGCCGCGAGACCCGTGGGCACGCAGGGCGCCACAAAGTCGGCCACCTGCAGCCAGGGGCGCTGGCGCGAATGCGCAAACCACAGCATGGCCACGATCACGCCCAGCAAACCGCCATGGAAGGCCATACCGCCCTGCCACACGGCAAAAATCTCCAGCGGATGGGTCAGGTAGTAGCCGGGTTTGTAGAACAGGCAGTACCCCAGCCGCCCGCCGATGACCACACCGGCCACGCCCAGGAAGAGGATGTCCTCCACGTCCTTGCGCGTCCAGGCGCCCGGGCCAGTGATGGAGGCGAAGGGCTCGTGCTGCAGGCGCCGGATGCCCAGCAGCATGAACAGGCCAAAGGCCGCCAGATAGGTAAGGCCGTACCAGTGAATGGCCAGCGGGCCGATCTGCAGGGCGACGGGGTCGATGTGGGGGTAGGTCAGCATGGTGGGCGGTATTGTGCCTTTGCGCGAATGGCCCGGGCGCTATGCGTCCAATCCACGCCATCCACCCACTCAATGCGAACGCGTCTGATCACCGTACGCATGCAGAGCGCGAATGCGGGGACATTGGCTTTGGGCCGCTCGGGACCGCGCGATACTCGCCGCCCAGAAGCAAAGGACAAAAACATGCAGGGAAACCCACAGGTCATCGAGTATTTCAAGGAACTGCTGCGCGGCGAGCTGGCCGCGCGCGACCAGTATTTCGTGCACTCGCGCACCTATGAGGATCTGGGCTTCATCAAGCTCTACACGCGCCTGGACCACGAGATGCAGGAAGAAACCCAGCACGCCGACGCGCTGCTGCGCCGCATCCTCTTTCTGGGCGGCCGCCCCGACATGCGCCCCAACCCCTTCACCCCGGGCGAGACCGTGCCCGAGATGCTGCAAAAAGACCTGGCCACCGAATACGAGGTGCGCGCCGCGCTGCAAAAAGGCATGGCCCTGTGCGAGAGCGTGGGCGACTACGTGAGCCGCGACCTGCTGCTGGCCCAGCTGCGCGACACCGAGGAAGACCACGCCTATTGGCTTGAAAAACAGCTGGGCCTAATCGACAAGATTGGCCTGCCCAACTACCTGCAGTCACAGATGGGCAGCGCGGCGGCGTAGGCCATACACCTCAAAACTTCAGAAGAAAATCGGCCTCTGCGCGCGACCAGCATGCCCGATATGCTATCAAAATAGAAGCAAAACCCATAAAAAAGCCGCACCCTCGGGATGCGGCTTTTTTGTGGGTGGAGGGGCGTTGCCCCTCCCCTGCGGCCGGTCAGTCTTCCAGCAGCGACAAATCGCGCACAGCGCCCTTGTCGGCCGACATCACCAGCTTGGCATAGGCCTTGAGCGCGGCCGACACCTTGCGTGGGCGCGGCTGGGCGGGCTTCCAGCCCTTGGCGTTCTGCGCTTCGCGGCGCTTGGCCAGTTCTTCATCGCTCACCAGCACATTGATCGTGCGGTTGGGGATGTCGATGCGGATGCGGTCGCCGTTCTGCACCAGGCCGATGGCACCGCCCGCAGCGGCTTCGGGCGAGCAGTGGCCAATCGACAGGCCCGAGGTGCCGCCCGAGAAGCGCCCGTCCGTCAGCAGCGCGCAGGCCTTGCCCAGGCCCTTGGACTTGATGTAGCTGGTGGGGTAGAGCATTTCCTGCATGCCGGGGCCGCCCTTGGGGCCTTCATAACGCACGATGACCACGTCACCGGCCTTGACCTTGTCGGCCAGGATGTTGGCAACGGCCTCGTCCTGCGACTCGGTGACATGGGCCGTGCCCTCGAACACCAGGATGCTTTCGTCCACACCGGCCGACTTGACCACGCAGCCGTCCACCGCGATGTTGCCGGTCAGCACGGCCAGGCCGCCTTCCTTGCTGAAGGCGTGGTCGTAGGAGCGGATGCAGCCCTCGGCGCGGTCCAGGTCCAGGCTGGGCCAGCGGGTGTTCTGGCTGAACGCCACCTGGGTGGGGATGCCTGCGGGGCCTGCCATGTAGAAGGTGCGCACGGCTTCGTCTTGTGTGCGCACGATGTCCCACTGATCCAGCGCGTCTTTCAGCGTGGGGGCGTGCACAGTCGGCACATCGGTGTGCAGCTTGCCCGCGCGGTCCAGCTCGCCCAGGATGGCCATGATGCCGCCCGCGCGGTGCACGTCTTCGATGTGGTACTTGTTGGTGTTGGGCGCCACCTTGCACAGCTGCGGCACGACGCGCGAGAGGCGGTCGATGTCGGCCATGGTGAAAGGGATCTCGGCCTCTTTGGCAATCGCCAGCAGGTGCAGGATGGTATTGGTGGAGCCGCCCATGGCGATGTCCAGCGTCATGGCGTTTTCAAACGCCTTGAAGCCCACCGAGCGGGGCAGCACGCGTTCGTCGTCCTGCTCGTAGTACTGCTTGGCCAGGTCCACGATGCGGCGGCCTGCACGCTTGAAGAGTTGCTCGCGGTCGGCGTGCGTGGCCACCACCGTGCCGTTGCCGGGCAGCGACAGGCCCAGCGCTTCGGTCAGGCAGTTCATGGAGTTGGCGGTGAACATGCCCGAGCACGAACCGCAAGTGGGGCAGGCCGAGCGCTCGACCTCGGCCACGTCGGCGTCGGAGTAGTTGGTGTCGGCGGCAATCACCATCGCATCCACCAGGTCGAGCTTCTTGAACTCCATGACCTTGGTGACCGGGTTGGCTAGGCGGGTCTTGCCCGCTTCCATCGGGCCGCCGGAGACGAAAATGACCGGGATGTTCAGGCGCATCGCGGCCATCAGCATGCCGGGGGTGATCTTGTCGCAGTTGGAGATACACACCATGGCATCAGCGCAGTGCGCGTTGACCATGTACTCGACCGAGTCGGCAATGATGTCGCGGCTGGGCAGCGAATACAGCATGCCGTCGTGGCCCATGGCGATGCCGTCGTCCACGGCAATGGTGTTGAACTCTTTTGCCACGCCGCCAGCGGCTTCGATCTCGCGGGCCACCAGCTGGCCCAGGTCCTTCAGGTGCACGTGGCCGGGCACGAACTGGGTGAACGAATTGACCACCGCGATGATCGGCTTGCTGAAGTCATCGTCTTTCATGCCGGTGGCGCGCCACAGGGAGCGGGCTCCTGCCATGTTGCGACCGGCGGTGGAGGTTTTGGAACGGTAGATGGGCATCGTGCTGGCTCAGGGAATATCGCGGGGAAGTGAAGCGGGCCACGGGAATAAAGACCCCTCTCGCACCCGTCGCAACAGCCTCTTGAGCCGTGCCGGGGGCAAACCTGTCAATTATCGCCCAGCCCTCTGGGCCCGCCCGGGGGCGGCGGCGTTGGGGATTGCGGGGGCAGCCCCCACGCCCCGCGACGGCGCTGGCAGAATGATCCATTCCGCTCCAGCCCCCAACCCCGAGACCAGGACGCCCCACGATGACCGACTCCAGCAAGCCCTCCGCGCCCATCAACCGCCGCAGCGCCAACATCACCCAGGGCAAGTCGCGCGCACCCAACCGCTCCATGTACTACGCCATGGGCTACGAGGAAGGCGACTTCGTGAAACCCATGGTGGGCGTGGCCAACGGCCACAGCACCATCACCCCCTGCAACAGCGGCCTGCAGAAGCTGGCCGACGCAGCCATCGCGGGCATCGAAGAAGCCGGTGGCAACGCCCAGGTGTTCGGCACCCCCACCATCAGCGATGGCATGGCCATGGGCACCGAAGGCATGAAGTACAGCCTGGTGAGCCGTGAGGTCATCAGCGACTGCATCGAGACCTGCGTGGGCGGCCAGTGGATGGACGGCGTGCTGGTGGTCGGTGGCTGCGACAAGAACATGCCCGGCGGCCTGATGGGCATGCTGCGCGCCAACGTGCCCGCCATCTACGTGTACGGTGGCACCATCCTGCCCGGCCACTACCAGGGCAAGGACCTGAACATCGTGAGCGTGTTCGAGGCCGTGGGCGAGAACGCGGCGGGCAAGCTGAGCGACTTCGACCTCAAGGAAATCGAAAAGCGTGCCATCCCCGGCACGGGCTCCTGCGGCGGCATGTACACCGCCAACACGATGAGCAGCGCGTTCGAGGCCCTGGGCATCAGCCTGCCGTATTCGTCCACCATGGCCAACCCGCACGACGAGAAGATGAACTCGGCCAAGGAGTCGGCCAAGGTGCTGATCGAGGCCATCAAGAAGGACATCAAGCCGCGCGACATCGTGACCAAGAAGTCCATCGAGAACGCCGTGGCCGTGATCATGGCCACGGGCGGATCGACCAACGCCGTGCTGCACTTCCTGGCCATTGCCCACGCAGCAGGCGTGGAGTGGAGCATTGACGACTTTGAGCGCGTGCGCGCAAAAACCCCCGTGCTGTGCGACTTGAAGCCCAGCGGCAAGTACCTCGCTGTGGACCTGCACCGCGCAGGCGGCATCCCGCAGGTCATGAAGATCCTGCTGAATGCGGGCCTGCTGCATGGCGACTGCCTCACCATCGAGGGCAAGACGATTGCCGAGGTGCTGAAGGACGTGCCGGACCAGCCGCGCGCCGACCAGGACGTGATCCGCCCCATCAGCAACCCCATGTACGCGCAGGGTCACCTGGCCATCCTGAAGGGCAACCTGAGCCCCGAGGGGTCGGTGGCCAAGATCACCGGTCTGAAGAACCCCGTGATCACCGGCCCGGCCCGCGTGTTTGACGACGAGCAGTCGGCACTGGAAGCCATCCTCGCGGGCAAGATCAAGGCCGGCGACGTGATGGTGCTGCGCTACCTGGGCCCCAAGGGCGGCCCCGGCATGCCCGAGATGCTGGCACCCACCGGCGCTCTGATCGGCGCGGGCCTGGGCGAGAGCGTGGGCCTGATCACCGACGGCCGCTTCTCCGGCGGAACCTGGGGCATGGTGGTCGGCCACGTTGCGCCCGAGGCCGCGGCGGGCGGCACGATTGCTTTCGTCAACGAAGGCGACAGCATCACCATCGACGCGCGCCAGCTGCTGCTGCAGCTCAATGTGCCCGACGAAGAGATCGCCCAGCGCCGCGCCGCCTGGACGGCCCCTGCCCCACGTTACACGCGGGGCGTGCAGGCCAAGTTTGCATTCAATGCATCGAGCGCCAGCAAGGGGGCGGTGCTGGATGCTTTTTGAAGCGTTATCGGTGGGCCATGAGGCCGGGTGAGTTCGGGGGGCAAGCTCAGCGGCCCCACCCGCTCCAGACAACAAAAAAACGCCCGAAAGCAATGCTCCGGGCGTTTTTTGTTGTTGGTGGGCAAACCACACCAGCGCTGCATCCAGCGCGCCAGCTGTTCAGCGCGGCTTGCGCGGCTGAATGCCCAGGGCTTCCTTGTGCTTGTTGATGCGGTCCTGCTTGCGCTGGTCCATTTTTTCCATGGCCTTGCGCTTGGTGTAGCCCGTGGAATCGGCCCAGGCCCACCACAGTGCTGTGGCCCCGAAAGGCGCCAGCACCCACCACCAGGACCAGGCCGCCACGGGGCCGATTTCGAAATATTTCAGTGCCAGTATGAGAAGGGAAAGACCCAGCAGATACATCGCAATCTCCAGAAAATGCCATCACAGGCCTGATTGATGCGGGACAAGGGTTTGTCAACCCAAGTCACTACAATCCCATTAAAAGCACTGTAACTCAACCACAGGAAATCCCACCATGAAGCGTACCCTGATCACTCTTGCCATGACGCTGTCGGTTGCGGCACCCGCAATGGCCGACATGGCCCTGGCGACATCGAAGAACTGCATGGCCTGCCATGCGGTGGACAAGAAACTGGTGGGCCCGTCGTACAAGGACGTGGCGGCCAAGTACGCAGGCCAGAAAGACGCCGTGGACAAGCTGGCTGCCAAGATCGTCAAGGGTGGTTCTGGCGTGTGGGGCCCCGTACCCATGCCTGCCAACGCACAGGTCAACGACGCAGACGCCAAGAAGCTGGCCGCCTGGGTGCTGACGCAGAAGTAAGTCACCGTTAAAGCCGCTGCGGCGCTGGGCGCAACGCCCCAAAGCCGCAACAAAAAAGCCGCGCCACAGGGTATGTGACGCGGCTTTACTTTTTTGGGGGTAATCGCCAGCGCTGCGCAGACCCCGCGTGCGCAGGGCACTACAAGATCAATTGGTCTGGGCCAATTGATCCAGAATTGCCGGATTCTGTGGCCACGTCACATCGCTGCGCGATATGAGTGTCCACGAACCCTGCAAGCGCTATGCGCGGGCGCCTTCGGCGCCCTCCTCGATCAGTTGGCCTTGGCCAACTGATCGAGAATTGCAGGGTTCTCCAATGTGCTGGTGTCCTGCGTGATGGCCTCGCCCTTTGCAATGCTGCGCAGCAGGCGGCGCATGATCTTGCCGCTGCGGGTCTTGGGCAGGTTGTCGCCAAAGCGGATGTCCTTGGGCTTGGCGATGGGCCCGATTTCCTTGGCCACCCAGTTGCGCAGTTCGTTGGCGATCTGCTTGGCTTCTTCGCCGGTGGGGCGGGCGCGCTTGAGCACAACAAACGCGCAGATGGCTTCGCCGGTCACATCGTCCGGGCGGCCCACCACGGCGGCTTCGGCGACCAAGTCGGTCTTGGACACCAGGGCCGACTCGATCTCCATCGTGCCCATGCGGTGACCCGAGACGTTGAGCACGTCGTCGATGCGGCCGGTGATGCGGAAGTAGCCCCGGTCGGCACTGCGCACCGCGCCGTCACCGGCCAGGTAGTAGCCCTTGAGCTCTTCGGGGAAGTAGGCCTTCTTGAAGCGCTCGGGGTCGTTCCAGATGGTGCGGATCATGCTGGGCCAGGGCTTCTTGATGACCAGGATGCCGCCCGCGCCGTTGGCGACATCATTGCCGGTTTCATCCACGATGGCGGCGGCGATGCCGGGCAGAGGCAGCGTGCAGCTGCCGGGCACCAGCGGCGTGGCGCCGGGCAGCGGGGTGATGACATGGCCGCCGGTTTCGGTCTGCCAGAAGGTGTCCACGATGGGGCAGCGCTCGCCGCCCACGTTCTTGTGGTACCACATCCAGGCTTCGGGGTTGATGGGCTCGCCCACGCTGCCCAGGATGCGCAGGCTCGACAGGTCCGAACGCGCGGGGTGCACGGCAGCATCGCCCTCAGCGGCCTTGATGAGCGAACGGATGGCGGTAGGCGCGGTGTAGAAGATCGTGCACTTGTGCTTTTCGATCATCTGCCAGAAGCGACCGGCGTTGGGGAAGGTCGGGATGCCTTCAAAGATGATCTGCGTGGCGCCCGCTGCCAGCGGTCCGTAGGCCACGTAGGTGTGGCCGGTGATCCAGCCGATGTCGGCCGTGCACCAGAACACGTCGTCGGCCCGCAGGTCGAACGTCCAGTCCATGGTGAGCTTGGCCCACAGCAGGTAGCCACCGGTGCTGTGCTGCACGCCCTTTGGCTTGCCGGTGGAGCCGCTGGTGTACAGGATGAACAACGGGTGCTCGGCCCCCACGGGCACGGGGGCACATTCGGTGCTCTGCCCGGCCAGAATCTCGCCAAAGGTCTTGTCGCGCCCAGGCACCATGTTGCAGGTCGTCGCCGTGCGCTCAAACACGAAGACGTTGCGGATGGTGTCGCAGCCGCCCATGGCCAGGGCTTCGTCGATGATGGCCTTGAGCGGCAGCTCCTTGCCCCCACGCATCTGGTAATTGGCGGTGATCACGGCCACCGCGCCCGCGTCGATGATGCGCTCCTGCACCGCCTTGGCGCTAAAGCCGCCGAACACCACGCTGTGCGTGGCGCCGATGCGTGCGCAGGCCTGCATGGCGATCACGCCCTCGATGGTCATGGGCATGTAGATCAGCACGCGGTCGCCCTTGGCCACGCCGTGGGCCTTGAGCGCGTTGGCAAACTGGCTCACGCGGGCCAGCAATTCCTTGTAGGTGATCTTGGTGACCGCGCCATCGTCGGCTTCGAAGACGATGGCGGTCTTGTTCTCGGTGGGGGTGCCGATGTGGCGGTCCAGGCAGTTGGCCGATGCGTTCAGCTCGCCATCGTCAAACCATTTGAAGAACGGGGCGTTGGACGTGTCCAGCGTGCGCGTGAAGGGCTTGCTCCAGTTCACGTTTTCGCGCGCCAGGCGTGCCCAGAAGCCCTCGAAGTCCTTGTCGGCCTCGGCACACAGTGCGTCGTAGCCCGCCATGCCGGAAACGCGGGCCGCCTTGACGACCGCATCGGACGGCGGGAACACGCGGTTCTCGACCAAAACGGACTCGATCGCGGATGTGGGCGCACTCATGGTGTTGTCTCCTGGTTTTGATGGAATTGAAATTGGGCGGTACTGTCGGGCGCAGCACTTACAAGCCACTGACTGGCGCGAAGCTTACAGAATCTACACCCTGCACCATGTCGGGATGGCCACTGGGGAGAAGGGCTGTCACACCACGCCCCTAAAATCGCGCGACCCCGGACCCTCCGATCTTTCCCTATCCCTCTATGACCCAGCCCAAAAACCCCGCCTCCCCGTCGCCCATGCGCCCCCTGCCCTCGCTGATTTTTGCCAGCCGCTGGCTGCAGTTGCCCCTGTACCTGGGCCTGATTCTGGCGCAGGCGGTGTATGTCTTCCACTTCTGGGTGGAGCTGGTACACCTGATCGAAGCCGCCTTTGGCAACACTGGGGCGCTCAAGAGTCTGGTCTCCAGCATTGGTTACAAGAGCGATTTTGAGGTCACCGCACTCAATGAGACCATCATCATGCTGGTGGTGCTGGCGCTGATCGACGTGGTCATGATCTCCAACCTGCTCATCATGGTGATTGTGGGCGGCTACGAAACCTTTGTTTCGCGCCTGCACCTTGAAGACCACCCCGACCAGCCCGAATGGCTGAGCCACGTGAACGCCTCGGTGCTCAAGGTCAAGCTGGCCACCGCCATCATCGGCATCAGCTCCATCCACCTGCTCAAGACCTTCATCAACGCCGCCAACTACGACGTCAAGGTGCTGATGTGGCAGACCATCATCCACACCGTGTTCCTGCTCAGCGCGCTGGCCATTGCACTGACCGACCGCCTGATGTCGCACACGGCCCCCGCTGCAAGCCACCACTGAGGCCCCGGCCACCGCAGCGCCATGCAATGCACGCAGTGCAACTGGCAGAACCCGGCCTCGTACACCCACTGCTTCAGCTGCAATGCGCCGCTGGCCGCAGCGGGTGAGGGGATCGGCCCACGCACTGCAGGGGCGGCCACTGCCAAGGCGCGCCCCCGGCCACAGTCGCCCTCCGTCCCATCGCCAGCACAGCACGCGCAGGCGGCCGTGTTCCCCAGCATGCTGGCGCGCCTGGGGGCCACGCTGATCGATGGCCTGGCCATGGCGGCCGTCCCGGCGGCCCTGCTGACCGCCTGGGCGCTGGCCAGCAGCGCCCTCGACGGCGCACCACCCGGCCCCCTGCTGGCCGCCGCGCTGGCGCTGGGCGCCTTGGGGCTACTCCTGCCGGGACTGATGGATGCGCTGGGCGCGGGCTCTTTCGGCAAGCGGGTACTGGGCCTGCGGGTGGTCACCCGCACGGGCGAGCGCCCGGGCGTGGCGCGCTCGGCGTTGCGACACTTCCTGAAATACTCGCTCACCCTCGGCCTCACGCTGGCCGTGCCGTTTCTGCTGCACCGCCTGCTTACAGCGCTGTTTGGCGAGCGCGGCCTGCACAGCTCCATGACGGGCACCTTTGTGGTTGCGCGCGATGCCGACGATGCGGCCATCCGCGAGGCGATTGCCAACGCCCCAGGGCCCGGCTGGTTCCTCAAAGGGCTGGTGGTGCTGGGCGGCCTGGCGGTGCTGGGCCTGGCCGTTGTGGTGACGTTGGTGCTGTGGAGCCCCCGCAGCGAGCCCGCCAACCCGTTGCGCGACACCGTGCGCCAGCTTGACGGCGCGGCGCGCGTGGTGCTGCAGCTGGTGGAGAACCACTACCGCAGCACAGGCAAGTTTCCGCCCAGTGCAGCCGCCATCGGCCTGGGTCCGTCCGGCCCGACCGAACGCCTGCCTGCGGGCTTCCAGGCCCTGAGCATCGACCCCGCCAGCGGCGTGGTGCGGCTGACGATTGCCGAGGGCGTGGGTGGCACAGAGGGCGCAGCCCTGGCGGGCAAGCACCTGGTCTACACCCCGCTGCTGCGCACCCGCAAACAGCAGACCGACATCCGCCAATGGCAATGTGGCAGCGACGACATTGCGCGCAGCGACCGCCCGTTCCAGTGCCGCCACGCGTCCACCCGTGCAGCGCCGTAGGGAGGCCGTGGCCCGGCCCGGGCCCGGTGCATGGCGCTGTTGAACGGCGCAAGGACCAAAAACTTGAATAAAAACAGTGCTTACCGCGCAACAGTCATGCCCTGATAGCTATTAAAAATATAGCAACCACACCCCACCCTCCCGCTCCCAGATTTCTCCCCAATCGGGCGGCACAGTGCAGGCCATCCCCCCACTGTTCCTACCTGCAGGAGAAATCCATGGACCACAGCCTCCACAACCCACTCCCCTCTGCTCCCCTCACCCCTGCCGCGCAGGCCTCTGCCAACCGCCGTCTTGCCCTGAGCGCCCTGGGCTCGCTGGGTGTCGCCACCCTGTGGGGTTGCGGCGGAGGGGGCAGCGACACTGCCGCCACGGACACCACCGATACCTCCGGTACGGGAACAGGCACTGGAACCGGGACCGGAACGGGAACCGGCACCGGGACGGGTACAGGCACCACCACCACCTGCTCGGTCGTGCCCGAGGAAACCGCCGGCCCCTACCCCGCCGACGGCTCCACGGCCAGCAACAACACCTACAACGTGCTGGCGCTCAGCGGCATCGTGCGCTCGGACATCCGCAGCTCCATCGGCTCGTCCACCCAGGTCGGGGGCGTGCCGCTCACCATCACCATCACGCTGACCAACACCCAGGCCAGCTGCGCCCCGCTCGCGGGCTACGCCATCTATCTGTGGCACTGCACGCAGGACGGCAACTACTCGGTCTACACCTCCAACAACATCGCCGACAACTACCTGCGCGGCGTGCAGGCCACCGATGCCAGCGGCACCGTCACCTTCACCACCATCGTGCCCGGCTGCTACGCAGGCCGCATGCCCCACATGCACCTGGAGGTGTACCCCAGCCTCGCCGCCGCCAGCAACGCACGCAACAAGGTCAAGACCACGCAGCTGGCCTTCCCCACCGCGCTGCTCAGCAGCATCTACAGCAGCAATGCGGGCTACAGCGCCAGCGTGCGCAACCTGGCTGCCATCACCTTTGCCACCGACAACGTGTTCAGCGACGGCACCGCGCTGGAGATGACCACCATGCAGGCCAACACCGGCGGTGGCTACGCCGCCAGCATCACGATCTCGATCGCGGCCTGACCCCAACCCCTCTCCTTCACAAGGTAACCCCATGTCCCTGATTCGCAGCTCTCTCGCCCGCCTGGC
The DNA here is from genome assembly GCF_002245625.1 of Acidovorax kalamii. Taxonomy (GTDB): domain Bacteria; phylum Pseudomonadota; class Gammaproteobacteria; order Burkholderiales; family Burkholderiaceae_C; genus Acidovorax; species Acidovorax kalamii. Next base: position 704,567 of record NZ_NOIG01000004.1, on the reverse strand, counting down.
CCTTCTGGCCCTGGGCGCCACCACCGTCGCCGCCTGGGCCCAGCCAGAGCGTGGCGGCACCCCGCCCGCACCACCGCCCGAGGCGTACGCCGCCTGCAAGGGCAAGGCCGAAGGCGCCAGCGTCACGCTGACCATGCCCGACGGGAAATCACTGACAGGCACATGCCGCACAATGAATGGCACCCTGGTGGCCATGCCCGCAGGCGGGCCTGGTGGCCCCGGCGGCGCGGGCGGCCCGCCACCTGCCCGCTGATCGCTGAACGCCACCCCAGCTCCATGCCCCACCTGACCCTGCACCGCAAAGCCTTCCTCGCCCTGGCCGCCCTGCTGGTGGCCCTGCTGCTGATCTTTGCGGGCTTCTCGCGCCTGGGTCTGCAGCGCGGGCTGGGGCCGTATGTGGCCGAGATCGAGCTGGCGCGCATGGACTGGCTGGCCGAGCGCCTGCAGGCCCACCACGCCCAGGCGGGCGGATGGGACAGCCTGCGCAGCCAGTCCACGCTGTGGGGCCGCCTCAGCCACCCCGGCGGTGGCCCGCGCCGCCCCGGCCCACCGCCCTCGGGCGATCCCGGCAGTGCGCCCGACACACGCCCCGGCCCGCCCCCGGGCCAGGCAGAGTCGGCCCCTCCGCCCCCACCGCCCGACGACCTGCGCAGCCAGGGCCCGGGCAGCTTCCCGCCCCCACCGCGCCACCGCGATGACATCTACCCCCGCCTGGGCCTGCTCGACGCGCAGGAGCGCCTGGTGGTGGGCACCGCGCCCCAGCCCGGCGGCGCACGCCTGGCGCTGCGCGGCGAGGGCGGCCAGACCATCGGCCACCTGGTGCTGGCGCCGCCCCAGGGCGTGCGCAGCGAGGCCGACCAGGCCTTTCTGGCGCAGCACCTGGGCTTTGTGGCCTGGACGGGCCTGACCGGGCTGGCGCTGGCGCTGCTGCTGTCCGGCTGGCTGGCCCGGCGCTGGCTGGGCCCGGTCGAGGCCCTGGCCACCGGCGCACGCGGCATTGCACAAGGCGCCCTGCACACCCGTGTGCCCGTGCACGGCAATGACGAACTGGCCCAGCTGGCCCGCACCTTCAACACCATGGCCGAACAACTGAGCAGCATCGAGGCCAGCCGCCGCCAGTGGCTGGGCGACGTGGCCCACGAGCTGCGCACCCCCCTGGCCGCCATGCGCGCCGAGATCGAGGCCGTGCAGGACGGCATCCGCCCCTTTGACGACAAGACCGCGCTGCGCCTGCACCGGCAGGTGATGCGCCTGATCCAGCTGGTGGGCGACCTGCGCGCCAGCCTGGATGCAGCGGGCACCAGCGCGCCCTCGGCCCAGGTGCCCGTGCACCCGCTGTCACTGCTGGGCGAAGCACTGGCGTCGATGCGCCCACGCCTGGCGCAGGCGGGCATCGATGTGGACACCACGGGCCTGGACGCTCTGGCCGCACAGGTGCCCGCGCCACTGGTGCTAGGCGACGCGCAGCAATTGCACCAGGTGTTTTTGAACCTGCTGGAGAACAGCTTGCGCTACACCGATGCTGGTGGCCTGCTGCAGATCACGGCGCGCGAAGTGGCAGCCCCCGGCAGCGCGGCCCACCTGCCGATGCTGCAGGTGCAACTGGACGACAGCACGCCCGGCGTGCCCGCGCACGAGCTGCCCCGCATCTTTGAGCGCCTGTACCGCGCCGAGACCTCGCGCAACCGCGACCATGGCGGCTCGGGACTGGGCCTGGCGATCTGCCGTGCCATCGTACTCGCACATGGCGGCACGCTGGCGGCCGAGGCATCGCCCCTGGGCGGGCTGCGCATCACGCTGACTCTGCCCCTTCTGGACAACACCGCCCCATGAGCCCACGCATCCTTGTCGTCGAAGACGAACCCGACATCGCCACCATCGTGGTGGACTACCTGCGCCACGCGGGCTACACCGTCGAGCACCAGGTCGATGGCCGCGCAGCCCTCGCCAGCATCGTGGCCGCGCCGCCCGACCTCACGCTGCTGGACATCATGCTGCCCGGCATGGACGGCCTCGACATCCTGCGCCAGGCGCGGCGCCACACGCAGAACCCCATCATCATGCTCACTGCCCGCGTGGAAGAGGTGGACCGCCTGATTGGCCTGGAGCTGGGCGCGGACGACTACATCTGCAAGCCGTTTTCGCCGCGCGAGGTGGTGGCCCGCGTCAAGGCCGTGCTGCGCCGCAGCGCTGCAGCGCAGGAGCCACCGACGGCCCCCACCACGGTGGCAGCGCTGGCGCTCGACGAATCACACTGGCAAGCCACATTGCACGGCACGCCGCTCAACCTCACACGCCGCGAATTCAAGCTGCTGCAGGTGCTGGCGCGCCAGCGGGGCCGCATCTTCTCGCGCGCCCAACTGCTCGACCAGGCCTATGACGACACGCTGGACGTGAACGAGCGCGCCATCGACAGCCACATCAAGAACCTGCGCAAAAAGCTCAAGGCCGCCAGTGGTGATGACACCGACTGGATCCGTTCGGTGTACGGCGTGGGCTTTGCGCTCGACCCGGGCGCAACGAACTGAGCCAGCGTGCCGCAGTGTCGCGCAGGTGCAGCGACGCAGGGCGGCAGGCCGGGGCCCGCCGCTAAACTGGCGCTTTCGCCCCCTGCCGACCCTGCACGGCGCAGTGGCCGCCCCGGCCCTGCGCCCAGAGAGCCCGCCCATGTATGCCACCACCCTGCCCGAGTCCGCCGCCAGCCTTGAACACCCCCTGCAGCGGCCCTTATTGAGCCCGGCGGAGCGCGAGGCCATCAACCGGGGCCGCTGGTTTGCCGCGCTCACACCCTCGCTGCGGCACGACATCTTCCGGCTGGGCCGCGTCACACGCTATGCACATGGCCAGGCGATCGTCCTGCAGGGCGAACCCGCCCAGGACTGGTTTGCCTGCGCCAGCGGCGCCATCCGCTTTCGGCGCACCACACCCGCAGGCAAGCAGGTGACGCTGGCCTATGTAGAGCCCGGCATCTGGGTGGGCGAGGCCGAGGTGCTGCACGGCGGGCCGAACACCTATGACGGACATGCCCACGGGCCCACCACGGTGCTCAGCCTGGCCGAGGGCGTGTTCCGCCAGCTGCTGCGCGCGCACCCCGAGTTTGGCGAAGCGCTGCTCACGCTGCAGGCACGGCGCATGCGCTACCTGTACTGGATGATGGAAGACATGGCCACCCTGCCCCTGCGCGCACGACTGGCCAAGCAGCTGCTGCATGTGCTGCGCCGCTTTGGCGAGCGCGCCGCCATGCCGGGCCAGCGCGGCGCCATCGGGCTGTCGCTGGTGCAGGATGAGCTGGCGCAGCTGCTGGGCGGCTCGCGCCAGCGTATCAATGTGGAACTGAAATGGATGGAGCGCGAGGGCATCATCGGCATCCACCAGCGCAGCATCGTGGTCTACCAGCAGGACCAGCTCGAAGCACTGGCGCAGCAGGAGGTGTCGGACGCCCGGGCCGAAACAATGGGCGGCAGCCAGGGCAATTCGCCGCGCTGAGAACCGGTGAGGAGGCAGGCCGCCCCGTCAGCCCCCACTCTCCCGGCACACCTCAAACCATCAAATTTGATAGCAAACAGCGCTTGATGGACGCGCGCAAACGCCTATTTTCTTCATAAATCCAGTGGCATACAGGGCACACTGGGGCGCAGCACCCCACGCTGGCGTCAACGCCCCACCATCTGCGCTGGCACCACCCACTGGTCAAACTGCTCGCCCGTCACATGGCCCGAGGCCACAGCCGCCTCGCGCAGGCGGGTGCCTTCCTTGTGCGCCTTCTTGGCGATGAAGGCCGCCTTGTCGTAGCCGATGTGGGGGTTCAGCGCCGTCACCAGCATCAGCGATTGCTCCACCAGGTCGTTGATGCGCGCCTGGTTCGGCGCTATGCCCACGGCGCAATGCTCGTTGAAGCTGGCCATGCCATCGGCCAGCAGGCGCACGCTCTGCAAAAAGTTGTGGATGACCAGGGGGCGGAACACGTTCAGCTCGAAGTTGCCCGAGGCCCCGCCGATGTTGATGGCCACGTCGTTGCCCATCACCTGCGCGCACAGCATGGTCAGCGCCTCGCACTGCGTGGGGTTGACCTTGCCGGGCATGATGGACGAGCCCGGCTCGTTCTCAGGGATGGTGATCTCGCCCAGCCCGCTGCGCGGGCCGCTGGCCAGCCAGCGCACGTCGTTGGCAATCTTCATCAGGCTGGCCGCCAGGGTCTTGAGCGCACCGTGGGCATGCACCAGCGCATCGCAGCTGGCCAGGGCCTCGAACTTGTTGGGGGCGGTGACCAGCGGCAGACCGGTCAGGTCGGCCAGCTCCTTCGCCACCGCGTGCGCATAACCGGCAGGCGCATTGAGCCCGGTGCCCACGGCCGTGCCCCCCAGGGCCAGCTCGCCCAGGTGGGGCAGCGCGGCGCGCACATGCTGCTCGCCATGCTGCAGCTGCGCCACCCAGCCCGAGATCTCCTGGCCCAGCGTGAGGGGGGTGGCGTCCTGCAGGTGCGTGCGGCCGATCTTCACGATGCCGTCAAACGCCTTCGCCTTGGCCGCCAGCGTGGTGCGCAGGCCGTGCAGCGCGGGCAGCAGGCGGTGCATCAGCGCGTCCACCGCCGCCAGGTGCATGGCGGTGGGGAACACATCGTTGCTCGACTGGCTCTTGTTCACCTCGTCGTTGGGGTGCACCAGGCGCGCTTCGCCGCGCGGGCCACCCAGCAGCTCGCTGGCGCGGTTGGCCAGCACCTCGTTCATGTTCATGTTGGTCTGCGTGCCCGAGCCGGTCTGCCACACCACCAGCGGGAACTCCTGCAGGTGGCCGCCGCCAATCACCTCGTCCGCCGCCGCCACGATGGCCGTGGTCTTGGCGGCGTCGAGCAGGCCCAGCGCGTTGTTCACATAGGCACTGGCCCGCTTGACCTGGGCCAGCGCGCGGATCAGCTCGGGCGCCATCCTCTCGCCCGAGATCGCAAAGTGGTGCAGCGAGCGCTGCGTCTGCGCGCCCCACAGCCGGTCGGCAGGCACATCGATGGGGCCGAAGGTGTCTTTTTCGGTGCGGACTGCGGTCGGGGCGGGGGTGGAGGTTTTCACGGGTGGGCCTTGCCGCTCAGCGAGCGAATGGGAGTGGAACGAAACACCAGACCGCAGCATACCCACCCCAGGCCACGGCGCGCCACCACCCCTCTTCTCCCCCGACAGGCCCGCGCAAGCCCGGCAGGGGATAATTAAGGGTTCGCGTTTTCCCTAAAACCCCCACCGCCATGACCACGACGACCATTCGCCAAGAAGACCTGATCGAATCCATTGCCGGCGCGCTGCAGTACATCAGCTACTACCACCCCACCGACTACATCGCCCATCTGGCACGCGCCTACGAGCGCGAGAAGAGCCCGGCGGCCAAGGATGCGATCGCCCAGATCCTCACCAACAGCAAGATGAGCGCCACCGGCCAGCGCCCCATCTGCCAGGACACCGGCATCGTCAACGTCTTCCTGAAAGTGGGCATGGACGTGCGCTGGGAAGGTTTCAGCGGCAGCCTGGACGACGCCATCAACGAAGGCGTGCGCCGTGGCTACAACCACCCCGACAACACGCTGCGCGCCTCGGTCGTGGCCGACCCGCAGTTCGCCCGCAAGAACACCAAGGACAACACCCCCGCCGTGATCTTCACCGAGATCGTGCCCGGCAACACCGTGGACATCACCGTGGCGGCCAAGGGCGGCGGCTCGGAGAACAAGTCCAAGATGTACATGCTCAACCCCGGCGACAACGTCGTGGACTGGGTGCTCAAGACCGTGCCCACCATGGGCGCTGGCTGGTGCCCGCCCGGCATGCTGGGCATTGGCATCGGCGGCACGGCCGAAAAGGCGGTGCTGATGGCCAAGGAAAGCCTGATGGACGACCTGGACATGTACGAACTGCAGGCCAAGCAAGCCAGCGGGGCCGAACTCGACAATGTCGAAAAGCTGCGCCTGGAGCTGTTTGAAAAGGTCAACGCCCTGGGCATCGGCGCCCAAGGCCTGGGCGGCCTGACCACAGTGCTGGACGTCAAGATCAAGATGTACCCCACGCACGCGGCCAGCAAGCCCATCGCAATGATCCCCAACTGCGCCGCCACGCGCCACGCGCACTTCGTGATGGACGGCTCGGGCCCCGTGTACCTCACGCCCCCGAGCCTCGACCTGTGGCCCAACGTGGACTGGGCGCCCGACTACAACAAGAGCAAGAAGGTCAACCTCGACACGCTGACCAAGGAAGAAGTGGCCAGCTGGAAGCCGGGCGACACGCTGCTGCTCAACGGCAAGATGCTCACCGGCCGCGATGCCGCACACAAGCGCATCCAGGACATGCTGGCCAAGGGCGAGAAGCTGCCCGTGGACTTCACCAACCGCATCATTTACTACGTGGGCCCCGTGGACCCCGTCAAGGGCGAGGCCGTGGGCCCCGCAGGCCCCACCACCGCCACGCGCATGGACGGCTTCACCGAGATGATGCTGGCCCAGACCGGCCTGATCGCCATGGTGGGCAAGGCCGAGCGCGGCCCGGTCGCCATCGAGGCCATCAAGAAGCACCAGAGCGCCTACCTGATGGCCGTGGGCGGCGCCGCCTACCTGGTCTCCAAGGCCATCAAGACCGCCAAGGTCGTGGGCTTTGAAGACCTGGGCATGGAAGCCATTTACGAGTTCGACGTGGTGGACATGCCCGTGACCGTGGCCGTGGACGCCGGCGGCACCAGCGCCCACATCACCGGCCCGGCCGAGTGGCAAAAGCGCATCGCCTCGGGCGAGTTCAAGGGCATTGAAGTCGCCACGGCCTGAGCCCCGGCCCTGCACCGAGCCCCGTGCCAGGCTCCGTTCCGGCACCAGGGCAACGGCTCTCTAAACCGCCCTCGGGCGGTTTTTTCTTGCGCGCTTGCACCTTCCAGCACGGGAGCGGCGTCTTTCCTACAATCCACGCTTTCGTCCAACAGCCAGAGCTTGGTTCCTCGATGCCGCAGGCCTCTTCTCCCATCGGTGTTTTTGACAGTGGCGTCGGCGGGCTGAGCGTGCTGCGCGCGCTGCTGGCCGCCATGCCGCACGAACGTTTTGTGTACCTGGCCGACAGCGCCCACGCGCCTTACGGCGAACGGGGCGACGCCTATGTGGCGGCGCGCACCCATGCCATCACACAGTACCTGTGCGAGCAGCATGGCATCAAGGCCCTGGTCGTGGCCTGCAACACCGCCACGGCAGCCGCCATCCACGAAGTGCGCAGCAGCCACCCCACGTTGCCCCTGGTGGGCCTGGAACCTGCCATCAAGCCCGCGCTGGCCGTCACCAAGACCGGGCACGTGGGCGTGATCGGCACGCGGGGCACGCTGACCAGTGCGAAGTTCGGCAAGCTCATGGCTTCACTGGCAGGCCAGGCGCAGTTTGTTGTGCAGCCCTGCGATGGCCTGGCCCATGCCATCGAGCGCAGCGTGGCGCTTCCAATAGCCGCCCCGGACAGCCCCGTCGAAGCCACCGAGACTGGCGCGCTGTGCGCGCGTTATGTCCAGGCCATGGGCAGTTTTGGCACCGCCGCTGGGCAGATGGACACCCTGGTGCTGGGCTGCACACACTACATCTTTGTGGCCCATGAACTGCGCGCGCTGGTGGGGCCTGACGTCCAGTTCATCGAGACCGGCGAGCCCGTGGCCCGCCAGACGCGGCGCCTGCTGGAAGCTGCTGGCCTGCTGCATGTGCCCGCAGAAACTCGGCCGGGCCAGCCCCCCGTACCGCAGTCTGAGGCCACGCCCCCGGTGCAACTGCTGACCACAGGCCCCGTCGCCATGCTGGAGGCCGCGGCGCAGCGCTGGTTGGACCTGCCCGCGAGTTGCTGCCAGTCTGTGCAAGTGCCCTGATTCAAAGCAAAAATCGGCCTCTGTGCGCGTCCACCAAGCCTGAATAGCTATCGAAAGAATAGCAATTCCGGCTTATGTCACAGCTCTCAGGGCTGCTCCACACCCCACAACCGGGTGCCCGCGTGTTCCACATGCGTGAGGTACAGCCGCAGGTCGAACTCGTACTGGTGGTACTGCGGCTCCATGTGGGTGCACAGCTGGTAGAAGGCTTTGCCATGGTCCTTCTCACGCAGGTGGGCCAGTTCGTGGACCACGATCATGCGCAGAAACTCGTCCGGCGCCTGCTTGAACATCGCGGCAATGCGGATCTCGTGTTTGGCCGTCAAGCGATTGCCCTGCACACGCGACACCGCCGTGTGCAAACCCAGCGCGTGGCGCACCACGTGGATCTTGTTGTCGAACAGCACCTTGTTGACTGTGCCCGCGTTGCGCAGGTAGCGCGCCTTCAGCTCCTGCGTGTAGTCGTACAGCGCCTTGTCGCTGCGCACGGCATGGGCAGCGGGGTACTTGCGTTGCAGCACCGCACCGAGCTTTCCCTGCACCAGCAGGTCGCGCGCCTGCGCCTGCAAGGCCGCAGGGTAAGAACGCAGATAAGGGAGGTCGGAGGTCATGGGGGAGCAGCGTGGCTGCAAGGCTGCAACGCGGTGGCAAGACGGCGGTCAGCCGCGCAGATGCCCGAGCCACAGCAAGCCAGTGCGGCCAACCTGCGGCGTTGAAAGCCTTGCTTGCAGCGAGGATGTCAGTGCAGGTGGCGGGGACGGCGACCACCGCCGCCACCATGGCCACTGCTGCCTGGCCCCCCCGGGCCGCGCGGGGGCTTGCCGATTTCCAGCGAGTTCACCAGCGCATCAAACCGTTGGCTGAAAAGCTTGTCGATTTCCGCGACCACGCCCCCCAGCTCGGCGCCATCAAAATGGCGCTCCATCATGTTCACCACGTCCTGCACCAGCAAATCACGCTGCACCTGCATGATGGCGGCCGGGGTGGGCCCCACGAAGAGCATCACAAAGTCGTCGCGCGACTCGGCGCCCTGCTCTTCCTCTTCCTCGTCAAAGTCGGCGTCGTAGAACGTGACCTCGATCGCGGCCCCCTGCTCGGCCAGTTCGTTGAGGCTCATGCACATCTCGTCGAGCGACTGGCGAAAGTCTTCATCGCCCCGCACGGTCCAGCACATTTGCAGCAAGTGCTCTTGCGCATCGAACTTGATGCCTGGCTCTTCCTCGTAGGCACTGGCAGCGCCATCGGCCAGCGAACGGGCTCCAGCGTACTTCCACAAAGGCTTGAGCGCTTCCTGGAGCTGGTCAAAACTCACATCAGCGCGCAAGGGGACCTGTCCGTGGACGTGGATTTCAAAGGGAGCGTTGTAACTTGACATGATTGAATCCTAGAGCCTGTTCAATGTCTTTTTGGAGTCGCACAAGTCCCTTGCCCACAGGGTTGGAGTGAAATCGGGCGATTGGACGCCCCGGTTGCTTGCATGGGCATGAGCCCATACTGCGCAGCCGGAGCATCCACTCATCCCGATTGCACTCCAATGCGATCTCCAAAAAGACATTGAACAGGCTCTTCGTGGTGCCCCGAGCCGGGGTCGAACCGGCACGCCCCTTTTCAGGAAAGCGGCGGATTTTAAGTCCGCAGTGTCTACCAATTTCACCATCGGGGCGCCGGCCGCTGAGCGCACACCTGCATTGCAGCGTAACCCGGGCAGCACATGCGCGCAATGCCCTGTCGCATCTCGGTCCACAGGCTTGCGCTGGAAAACGACGCAACCCGGCGGACCAAGAAAAAAGGGAAGCCTAGGCTTCCCTTTTCAAAATTGGAGCGGGAAAAGAGTCTCGAACTCTCGACCTCAACCTTGGCAAGGTTGCGCTCTACCAACTGAGCTATTCCCGCATTTGCTTGCCGCCTTAACGTTTCCGTTAGTGCTTATCAGCAAGCCTCAAATTATATCGCTATTTTTGGCCTCATTCGATTGCTGGCCAAAAATTTTCCAATCACCACCCAGCCTTGCCCGTCTTCATCACAACCAGGATCTCCAAAGATCCTGAGCCATCGACGGTGCAGACCGTATCTGGAGGCGCGGTCCGGAGTCGAACCGGACTAACCGGATTTGCAATCCGGGGCATAACCGCTTTGCTACCGCGCCAGGAATTCACATTCCTCTGACAAAAAAGGGAAGCATTTGCTTCCCTTTTTCTGGAAATTGGAGCGGGAAAAGAGTCTCGAACTCTCGACCTCAACCTTGGCAAGGTTGCGCTCTACCAACTGAGCTATTCCCGCATTTACCGAAGCCTTACATTGTACAACGTTTGCTGCGATGGAATGAATTGTAGCGCATTTTTGGAGCTCTTCAAAAAATTTTGCGTCAATGTTTCAAACCATCGGCCACCGCTGACGAGGCGGCTGCTTTTTCGGCCGGAGCCGGCGCCACCACCGCCACCGCCACCTCTTCGTCCGTCAAGGGCACGGGTTTGCTCTCCAGCGCCACTTCCAGCACCTTGTCGATCCAGCGCACGGGCACGATTTCCAGCCCGCTCTTCACGTTGTCGGGTATCTCCTGCAGATCCTTCACGTTTTCTTCAGGGATCAACACTGTCTTGATGCCGCCGCGCAAAGCTGCCAACAGCTTTTCCTTAAGCCCACCAATCGCAGTGACTTCACCCCGCAACGTGATTTCGCCGGTCATGGCCACATCACCGCGCACAGGGATGCCCGTCAGCGCCGAAACAAACGCGGTGGTCATCGCAGCGCCCGCGCTCGGGCCGTCCTTGGGCGTGGCGCCGTCTGGCACGTGGATGTGGATGTCGCGCTTCTCGAACGCTTCATCCTTGATACCCAGGATGCGCGCACGGCTGCGCACCACCGTGCGGGCAGCCTCTACGGACTCCTTCATCACATCGCCCAGCGAGCCGGTGCGCGTGATCACGCCCTTGCCGGGCATGATGGCCGCTTCAATGGTCAGCAGGTCGCCGCCCACTTCGGTCCAGGCCAGGCCCACGACCTGCCCCACCTGGTTTTGCAACTCGGCGCGGCCATAGGTGTACTTGCGCACACCCAGGAAGTCGGGCAGGTTGTCCGCTGTCACTACCACCTGGGGCGTGAGCTTCTTGAGCTGCAAGCCCTTCACCACCTTGCGGCAGATCTTCGAGAGCTCGCGCTCCAGCGAACGCACGCCCGCCTCCCTTGTGTAGTACCGCACCATGTCGCGCACGGCGGCTTCGGTGATCAGCAGTTCCTCGTCCTTCACGCCATTGTTCTTGAGCTGCTTGGGCAGCAGGTACTTCATGGCGATGCTGGTTTTTTCGTCCTCGGTGTAACCCGACAGGCGAATCACCTCCATCCGATCCAGCAAAGCGGGCGGGATGTTCATCGAGTTGGACGTGGCCACGAACATCACGTCGGAGAGGTCGAAGTCCACCTCGACATAGTGGTCGCCGAAGGTGTGGTTCTGCTCGGGGTCCAGCACCTCGAGCAGCGCGCTCGATGGATCGCCCCGGAAGTCCGTGCCCAGCTTGTCGATCTCGTCGAGCAGGAACAGCGGATTGCGCGTGCCCACCTTGGAGAGGCTCTGCAGAACCTTGCCCGGCAGCGCGCCGATGTAGGTGCGGCGGTGTCCACGGATCTCGGCTTCGTCGCGCATGCCGCCCAGGGCCATGCGAACGTACTTGCGACCCGTGGCCTTGGCAATCGACTGGCCCAGCGAGGTCTTGCCCACACCCGGCGGCCCCACCAGGCACAGGATAGGAGCCTTCACCTTGTCCACGCGCTGCTGTACCGCGAGATATTCGAGGATGCGGTCCTTGACCTTGTCCAGGCCGTAATGGTCTTCGTTGAGCACGCCCTCGGCATTCACCAGGTCATGCTTGATCTTGGTCTTTTTGCTCCAGGGCAGGCCTGTGAGCACGTCGATGTAATTGCGCACCACGGTCGCTTCGGCGGACATGGGCGACATCAGCTTGAGCTTCTTGAGTTCGGCCTCAGCCTTCTTGCGCGCTTCGGCGGGCATCTTGGCGAGCTTGATCTTCTTCTCGATCTCCTCGATGTCGGCACCTTCGTCGCCCTCGCCCAGTTCCTTCTGGATGGCTTTGACCTGCTCGTTCAGGTAGAAGTCGCGCTGGTTCTTCTCCATCTGGCGCTTCACGCGGCCCCGGATCTTCTTGTCCACATTGAGGATGTCCACCTCGCGGTCGAGCTGCTCGAACAGGTTTTCGAGGCGCGCCTTCACGTCCGACAGGTCCAGCACCACCTGTTTGTTCTCCAGCTTGAGCGGCAGATGCGCGGCAATGGTGTCGGCCAGGCGGCCGGGATCGTCGATGCTGGAGATGGATGTGAGGATCTCGGGCGGAATCTTCTTGTTGAGTTTGACGTATTGGTCAAACTGCTGCATCACCGCACGGCGCAGGGCCTCGATCTCACTGGGCTTGTTCGCCTCGGGCGTGGCCTCGACCGGCGTGACGGTGGCCATGAAATGCGTTTCGGTGTCGTCAATGGAGGTCACCAGCGCGCGCTGCTGCCCCTCCACCAACACCTTCACCGTACCGTCAGGCAGCTTGAGCATCTGCAGGATGGTGGATACGCAGCCGACGTCGAACATGTCCGACACCGAGGGTTCATCCTTGGCGGCAGCCTTCTGGGCAACCAGCATGATGCGGCGATCGGCCTCCATGGCCATCTCAAGCGCCTTGATGCTCTTGGGACGGCCCACGAAGAGCGGGATCACCATGTGGGGGAACACCACCACATCGCGCAATGGCAACAGTGGCAGGTCAATGGGGGTGGCTGGCAGGGGGGTATGTCCGGACATGGAAATCCTCAAAGTGCTCTGTGGAAGTGGTTCCACATGTGGGGATTTTCAACCCTTGCGCGCAGCCGTACTGGCGCAAGGGTTGATGGTGCAAGGGGCAGCAACAGGGCGCCCGCTCCGGTCATTTCAGGCCTTCTTGGCCGCTTCGCGGTAAACGAGCAGCGGCGGCTTGTTTTCTTCGATGGTGGATTCATCCACCACCACCTTTTCAACATTGCTGGTGTTGGGCAGGTCGAACATTGTGCCGATCAGCGATTGCTCCAGGATCGAACGCAATCCCCGCGCGCCAGTCTTGCGAGCCAGAGCCTTGCGGGCAATGGCCTTGAGTGCTGCAGGGCGGATCTCCAGGTCTACGCCCTCCATCGACAACAGCTTGCTGTACTGCTTGACCAGCGCGTTTTTGGGCTCGGTCAGGATCTGCACGAGCGCGTCTTCACTCAACTCGGCCAGCGCGGTGACCACGGGCATACGGCCCACCAGTTCGGGGATCAGGCCGAACTTGATCAGGTCCTCGGGCTCGATCTCGGTGAACACCTCGGTCAGCGAACGCTGCTTTTTGCTCTTGACCGATGCACCAAAACCGATGCCCGACGCTTCGGTGCGGTTCTCGATCACTTTCTCCAGGCCCGCGAACGCACCGCCGCAGATGAACAGGATGTTGGTCGTGTCGATCTGCAGAAAATCCTGGTTCGGGTGCTTGCGCCCGCCCTGGGGCGGCACACTGGCCATGGTGCCCTCGATGAGCTTGAGCAGCGCCTGCTGCACGCCCTCGCCCGACACGTCACGCGTGATGCTGGGGTTGTCCGACTTGCGCGAAATCTTGTCGATTTCGTCGATGTAGACAATGCCTCGCTGGGCACGCTCGACCTCGTAGTTGCAGCTTTGCAGCAGCTTTTGGACGATGTTCTCCACGTCCTCGCCCACATAGCCCGCCTCGGTCAGCGTGGTGGCATCGGCCATCACAAAGGGCACGTCCAGCATGCGCGCGAGCGTTTGAGCCAGAAGCGTTTTGCCTGAGCCCGTGGGGCCGATCAAGAGGATGTTGCTCTTGGACAGCTCCACATCGTCCTTGTGGGCCTTGTCCTTGTGGCGCAGGCGTTTGTAGTGGTTGTACACCGCCACCGCCAGCGTGCGTTTGGCCACTTCCTGGCCAATCACGTAGTTGTCGAGGTTGTTTTTGATCTCTACCGGTGTGGGCAGGTCGCTGCGGCCTTCACGGGCCAGGTCACCAGCCGGAAGTTCATCGCGAATGATCTCGTTGCACAGGTCAATGCACTCGTCGCAGATAAAGACCGACGGACCGGCGATCAGCTTCTTCACTTCATGCTGGCTTTTGCCGCAGAAAGAGCAGTAAAGGGTTTTTTCGCTGGAAGAGCCTTTTTTCTCGGCCATGGGGGCAATGCCTTGTTACGTACGGAAAGTTGTCGGGATGATAACCAAATAAAAAACGGCGTCTTCCCCGGGGGAAAACGCCGCTGTGCGAGCCTGTGGCGATCAGGAGCGCTTGCTGATCACCTGGTCCACCAGGCCGTATTCCTTGGCCTCGTCGGCCGAGAGGAAGTAGTCACGCTCGGTGTCGCGCTGGATTTTTTCCAGCGACTGGCCCGTGCGCTCAGCCAGGATGTTGTTGAGCTGTTCGCGGGTCTTGAGGATCTCGCGCGCGTGGATCTCGATCTCGGTGGCCTGGCCCTGCATGCCACCCAGCGGCTGGTGGATCATGACCTTGGAGTTGGGCAGTGCAAAACGCTTGCCCTTGGCGCCCGCCGCCAGCAGGAAGGCACCCATGCTGGCCGCCATGCCCGTGCACAGGGTCGAGACATCGGGCTTGATGAAGTTCATGGTGTCAAAAATCGCCATGCCAGCGCTCACCGAGCCGCCGGGCGAATTGATGTAGAACGAAATGTCCTTGTCGGGGTTCTCACTCTCCAGGAACAGCAGCTGCGCCACCACCAGGTTGGCGGTCTGGTCGTTGACCGGACCCACCAGAAAAATCACGCGCTCCTTGAGCAGGCGCGAGTAGATGTCATAGGACCGCTCACCACGGCCCGACTGCTCGATGACCATGGGGACCATGCCCAGGCCTTGTGTTTCCAATGCGCTCATGTTTTCTCCAGTCAAGCAGGTACTGTACCCAGAAATGAATTGGGGCCTGTGCACGAAAGCACAAGCCCCTGTGTGACGGCAACAACCGGGCAGTTAGGCAACCAACCGCCCGGCCAGACCCATCAGCCCTGTTGGGCCATCAGTTCGTCGAACGACACGGTCTTCTCGACCACCTTGGCCTTGCCCAGCACGAATTCGGTCACGTTGTTTTCGATCACAACGGCTTCGACTTCGGCCAGGCGCTGGCGGTCGCCGAAGTACCAGCGCACCACGTCTTCAGGCTTCTCGTAGCTGGCAGCCAGCTCGTCGATGTGGGCCTTGAGCTGCTCGGGCTTGGCCTGCAGTTCGTTGGCACGCACCAGCTCGGCCAGCACCAGGCCCAGGCGCACGCGGCGCTCGGCCTGGGGGCGGAACACGTCTTCAGGGATCTCGGCCTTGTCGGCGTCCTTGATGCCGCGTTGCTTCAGCTCGGCGCGGGCGCCTTCGAGCAGGCGGGCGATTTCAGCCTGGATGCTGGCGTTGGGCAGATCCAACTCAGCCTTGGCCACCAGGGCGTCCATCACGGCTTGCTTGTTGCGGGCCAGCAGGCGGAACTTGACTTCGCGCTCCAGGTTCTTCTTGATGTCGGCGCGCAGGCCGTCCACGGAACCGTCGGCGATGCCCAGCGACTTGGCCAGTGCGTCGTTCACTTCGGGCAGGTGGGCCGCTTCGATCTTCTTCACGGTCACGAGGAAGTCGGCAGTCTTGCCAGCCACGTCCTTGCCATGGTATTCGGCAGGGAAAGCCAGGGGGAAGGTCTTGCTTTCGCCCGACTTCATGCCGCGCACTGCGTCTTCGAATTCCTTGAGCATCTGGCCTTCGCCGACCAGGAACTGGAAGTCTTCGGCCTTGCCGCCATCAAAGGGTTCGCCGTCAATCTTGCCGGCGAAATCCACGGTCACGCGGTCACCGTCTTGGGCGGCAGCGTCCAGGGCGCGCTGGGCGAAGCTGCGGCGCTGCTTGCGCAGGATGTCAATGGTCTTGTCGATGGCAGAGTCGGTCACTTCGGACGACAGCTTTTCGACTTCGGCGTCCGACAGGTCGGCGATCTTGACCTCGGGGAACACTTCAAAGACGGCGTCGAAAGTCACCTGGCCTTCGGGAGCGCCTTCCTTTTCGGTGATACGGGGCTGGCCGGCCACACGCAGGTTGGCTTCGTTGGCAGCCACGGCGAAGGCTTCACCGACCTTGTCGTTGAGCACTTCGTACTGCACCGAGTAGCCATAACGCTGGGCCACCACGTTCATGGGGACCTTGCCAGGACGGAAACCGTCCATCTTGACGGTGCGAGCCAGGCGCTTGAGGCGCGTATCGACTTCGGACTGGATCAGGGTGACGGGCACGCTCAGCGTGATCTTGCGCTCGAGCTTCTCAAGGGTTTCAACAGTAACGGCCATGGCTATTCCTCTTATGAATGTGGATCGTGCTGGCTGCAGCGCAGCAGCGCCGTGTTCCGCAAAGTCTCACATGGGTGGTGCGCGGGGGGGGACTCGAACCCCCACACCATTGCTGGCGTCAGGACCTAAACCTGGTGCGTCTACCAATTTCGCCACCCGCGCGGTTCTACAACAAACAAACAGGCGGCAACCTCAGCTGCCGCCTGCGTGAAATCGGTCAACCTTCTATTTTACCCTGATGCGGGCTGGGTGGGAATCAAACCCCTCCAAGAACCTCTGGCGCAGGCCGTTTGACCCGGAACCAGGCGGCGTACATCGCAGGCAGCGCCAGCAGCGTGAGCACGGTGGCCACAATGAGCCCGCCCATGATGGCCACCGCCATCGGCCCCCAGAACACGCTGCGTGACAGGGGGATCATGGCCAGCACCGCCGCAGCGGCCGTGAGCACGATGGGGCGCAGGCGGCGCACGGCGGATTCGACGATCGCATCCCAGGCAGGCACGCCGCGCGCGCGGTCCTGTTCGATCTGGTCAATCAGGATCACCGAGTTGCGCTGGATCATGCCCATGAGCGCAATCACTCCCAGCAACGCCACAAATCCGAAGGGCCGGTTCAGCACCAGCAGCGCCGCCGCCACCCCCGCCAGGCCCAGCGGCCCGGTCAGGAAGACGAGCATCGCGCGGCTGAAGCTGTGCAACTGCAGCATAAGCAGGGTGAAGGTAATGAACAGCATCACCGGCAAGCCGGCCGCAATCGAGGCCGAGCCCTTGGAGCTTTCCTCCACCGCACCCGCCACTTCGATGCGGTAAGCGCCCTGCCCCGAGGCGCGCCATTGCGCCTCGATCTTCTGCAGCGCTGGCTGCAGTGCCGCCGTCACCGTGGCACCCTGCAAGCCCTCGGTCACGTCGCCCTGCACCGTGATGGCGTAGTCGCGGTTCTCGCGCCACATCACGCCCGGCTCCCAGGTGAACACGGGCTTGGCGATCTGCGTGAGCGGGATCGACTTGCCCGAGGCCGTGGGCAGGTACGCGTTGGCAATGTCGGTGATAGCGTTGCGCTCGTCCAGCGGCTGGCGCAGCAGGATGTCGATGAGCTTGTCGCCCTCGCGGAACTGGCCCACCTGCGTGCCCGAGAGGATGGTCTTGGACGCCTGGGCGATGGACTGGCTGGTGACGCCCAGCGCGCGCGCCTTGGCCTGGTCCACTTCGAGGCGCAGCACCTTCACGGACTCATTCCAGTTGTCGTTCACGCCACGCATGTCGGGGTTCTGGCGCAGCTGGGCCTTCACCTCGTCAGCGCGCTCGCGCAGCACCAGCGGGTCCGGTCCCACCACACGGAACTGCACGGGGTACGGCACCGGTGGTCCATTGGGCAGCAGCTTGACACGGCCGCGCACCTCGGGGAACTCCTCGGCCAGCAAGCTGGGCAGCTTCACGCGCAACGATTCGCGCAGCTTCAGGTCCTGCGGCAACACGATGAACTGCGACACGTTGCTTTGCGGAAACACCTGGTCCAGCGGCAGGTAGAAACGCGGCACACCCGAACCCACCCAGGTGCTGACCGCGGTCACGCCGGGCTCGGCCAGCAGGCGCTGCTCGACGCGCTTGGTGACCTCTTCGTTGCCCGCAAACGAGGTACCCTCGGGGAACCAGATGTCCACCAGGATTTCAGGCCGGCTCGAATCCGGGAAGAACTGCTGCTGCACCTTGCCCATGCCCACAATGCCCAGCGCAAAGGTGAGGATGGTGGCGCCGATGGTGAGCCAGCGGTGCTGCACGCACCAGTCCACCAGACGGCGGAAGGTGCGGTAGAACGGGCTGTCGAACACCTCGTGCGGGTCATCCGTCACGCCCTTGTTCGCCTGCGCGGCCAGCACATGCGGCGGCACCTTGAGCAGCAGCGTGCCCAGGTACGGCACAAAGTACACCGACACGATCCAGCTGAGCACCAGCGCAATCACCGTCACGGCAAAAATCGCAAACGTGTACTCGCCCGTGGTGGACTTCGCCAGCCCGATGGGCAAGAACCCGGCCGCCGTGATCAGCGTGCCCGTGAGCATGGGCATGGCCGTGAGTTCGTAGGCAAAGGTGGCGGCGCGCACCTTGTCGTAGCCCTCTTCGAGCTTGAGCACCATCATCTCGACGGCAATGATGGCGTCGTCCACCAGCAGGCCGAGCGCAATGATGAGCGAGCCCAGCGAAATCTTGTGCAGGCCGATGCCCCAGTACCACATGGCCAGAAAGGTCACCGCCAGCACCATGGGGATGGTGATGCCCACCACCAGGCCGGGGCGCGGGTCGATGTACCAGCGCTTCCACAGCGGGTTCTTGCCCGGCCGCTTGTGAAAGCCCAGGCTGATGAAGCTCACCGCCAGCACGATGACCACGGCCTCGATCAGCACCCGGACGAACTCGTTCACCGAGGTGGACACGGCCTTGGGCTGGTCCTGCACATTCACGAGCTTGACGCCCGCTGGCAGCGTGCCGCCGATGCGGTCGGTGGCGGTGTGCAGCGCCTTGCCCAGCGCAATGATGTCGCCGCCCTTGGCCATGGAGACGCCCAGTGCAATCACCTCGCGGCCCTGGTGGCGCACCTTCACGGTGGCCGGATCCACATAGCCGCGCTTGACCTCGGCAATATCGCCCAAGCGCAGCTGCGCACCCGAGGGCCCCCGGATCGGCATGGCCGCCAAGTCTTCCACGGCGTTGAACTGGCCTTGCACCCGCACCTGCACCTGGTCCTGCGGGGTCTGGATGGCACCAGCGCTTTCCACCGCGTTTTGCTGGCCCAGCTGGGCTAGCACCTGGTTCATGTCCAAGCCCAGCTGCGACAGGCGCTTTTGCGAGATTTCGATGAAAACCTTTTCATCCTGCACGCCAAACAGCTCGACCTTGGCGACATCGGGCACGCGCAGCAGCTGCTGGCGCACATCATCGGCAAACTGCTTGAGCTCGGCGTAGCTGAAGCCCTCGGACTCCAGCGCATAGATCACGCCGTACACATCACCAAAGTCGTCATTGAAGAACGGCCCCTGGATGCCTTGTGGCAGGGTGTAGCGCATGTCACCCACCTTCTTGCGCACGGTGTACCAGACATTGGCCACATCGCCGGGTTTGGACGAGTCCTTGATCTGGAAAATGATCTGCGACTCGCCAGGCTTGGAGTAGCTGCGGATCTTGTCGGCGTAAGGCACCTCCTGCAGCGTGCGCTCGATCTTGTCGGTGACCTGCTCGGCCACCTGCTGCGCCGTGGCACCAGGCCAGTAGGTGCGCACCACCATGGCACGGAAGGTGAACGGCGGGTCTTCGTCCTGCCCCAGCTGGAAGTAGGCTGCAAAGCCCAGCAGCATCAACACCACCATGAGGTAGCGGGTGAGCGCGGGATGGTCGAGCGCCCATTTGGAGAGGTTGAACCCCTCTTTGGGTTGTTGTTGTGACATGCGTGGCCCTCAGTTGGCAGCCGAGGCCGGGTTTGCTACCAATTCAGGAGCTGCTTTCGTTTTACCAGCGGGCGGAGAAGCCGTTTTTGGCTGATAAACCATCACCTTCTGCCCGGGCGAGAGCACATGCACGCCCGTCGCCACCACCTGCATGCCGGGCGTGAGGCCCGCCGCCACCACGGCTTCGTTGCCGTCGGCCGTGGCGATCTGCACCGGCTGCGACTTCACGCTGCTGCTGGCCGGGTCATACACCCACACGGCCGTGGCCTGGCCCTCCTGGCGCAGCGCGCTGGTGGGCAGCTTGATGGCCGGGATGCCCGCATGGCTCAGTGCCTTGGGCGTGACGTACACGGTGGCGCCAAGCGCGGGGGCTTCAGCGCTATCGATGGCCACCTTGACCTGGTAGGTGCGCGTGGCCGCATCGGCGCTGGCCGCCACCTCGCGCACCGCGCCCGCCAGCGTGGCGCCACCGGACCAGCCACGCACAGCCACTTCCGAGCCCACGGCAATCTGCGCCACCTTGTCCTCGGGCACCGCAAACACCACATCGCGCGGGCCGTCCTGGGCAATGCGCACCACCGGCGTGCCCGCAGCCACCACCTGGCCCGGCTCGGCATCAATGCCGGTCACCACACCCGACACATCAGCCACCAGCGTGGTGTAGGCCGCCTGATTACCCTGCGACGACAGCTGTGCGCGCGCCTGGTCCAGCGTGGCCTGCGCGGCTTTCAGCGTGGCTTCGCGGCGCTCCAGCTCGGCACCGCTGATGAAGTTCTGGTCTTTCAGGGTCTGGTAGCGCTTGAGGTCTGCCGCCGCCAGGTCACGCTGCGTGGTGGCCGATGCCAGCTGCGCGCGCGCAGCGTCGGTCGCCAGCTGGTAGTCCTTCGGGTCCAGCTGCGCCAGCACCTGGCCGGCCTTCACATGCTGGCCCAGCTCGGCCTGGCGCTTGACGATCTTGCCCGCCACCCGAAAGCCCAGGCGCGACTCGACCCGCGCCCGCACCTCGCCCGAATACTCCAGGCTGGACTGCAGCGCACCCACGCCCACCGTAAGCAGCTTGACGGAGCGCACCGGCTCCTCGGGCGGCGCGGGGCGCGAACAGGCGGCCAGCAAAGAGGCGGTGGCCAGCACCAGCAAGAACCGGGGTTGCCGTTGGAGGGGCCGCAAAGCGGAGGGTGTGCGCATGGGAAATCCGGTGAAAAAAAGGGCCACAAGGAAGAAGCGACGGAACAGCACGCGCAGCACGGGCCTCGCGACCTGCGCTGCAACGGGATGGGGGCCAGTCTCCTTGTCCCTGAAAAGAATTGCTCTTGATTACTGACTGACCGGTTAGTAATCTATGAGAAGCGCCCCCACCTTGTCAAGCGACAATCCGGGGTGTGAACGACCGCCACAGCCCCTCCAACCCCTACAGCCCAACTCCCCCGGCAGCCGCACCCATTGCCGCTCCGGCCGGTGCGTCCACTGCGCCTGCACCCGCCATGGTCCAAGCCCCCCCCGTGACGCACTACGAGAACTTCCCCGTCGCCTCGTTGCTGTGCCCGCCCCACCTGCGCCAGCCCATCGCCGCCATCTACGCCTTTGCCCGCACGGCCGACGACATTGCCGATGAAGGTGACGCCACACCGGCCGCCCGCCTGGCCGACCTTGCGGCCTACCTGGCCGATCTGCGCGCGATTGCCCAGGGCCAGCCGCCCTCGCCCCGCTGGGCCAGCGTGTTCCTGCCGCTGCAAGGCGTGCTGCGCAGCCACCAGCTGCCCGTGCCGCTGCTCGAAGACCTGCTCAGTGCCTTTGCCCAGGATGTGGAAAAAACCCGCGATGCCGAAGGCTACGCCGACCGCGCCGAGCTGCTGGACTACTGCCGCCGCTCGGCCAACCCCGTGGGGCGCCTGCTGCTGCACCTGTATGGCGTGGGCGACGCGCAGGCGCTGCGGCAAAGCGATGCGATCTGCACCGCGTTGCAGCTCATCAACTTCTGGCAGGACCTGTCGGTGGACATCCCCCGCCACCGCCACTACCTGCCGCGCGCCGACTGCGCTGCCCATGGCGCCTGCCAGGCCGAGCTGCTGGCCCTGCAAAGCACGCGCGAGAACGCGCGCCTGATTGCCGACTGCGCCGACTGGGCCCGCACCACCATGTACAGCGGCGCGCCCCTGGTGCACCGCCTGCCCGGCCGCGCGGGCTGGGAGCTGCGCCTGGTGGTGCAGGGCGGCTTGCGCATCCTCGACAAGGTCGAGGCCCTCAAAGGCGGCAGCCTGCACACCCGCCCACGCCTGCATGCCTGGGACTGGGTGGTGATGCTGGGCCGCGCGCTGGTGATGTAAGAAGAAAGATTCATGGGCCACAAGGCGCGCTGACACGCGCGCTTGCACCAGCCTAAAAATCAAACAAAATCACCCCCCATCGCCTATCCATCAAAGGCTATAAGCTATTATTTTTATAGCAAATTGCCACCATTTGTTGCCCTAACCCTGACCAGCGCGATGTCACAGGGCAGGGATAGCGAGCATGCCGGAGGTGCGGTGTGCGGTTAGCCTCGCCGCCACCTGCCGCCGCCGAAGCGGCTTCACTCAATACCCCAGGGCCCGCGCCACAAGCGCACTGGCCCGAAGCCCTTCCGGTCACACACCCACCATGTCCGTCAGCGTTTTCGACCTCTTCAAGATCGGTATCGGCCCGTCCAGCTCCCACACCGTGGGGCCCATGATTGCGGCGCGGCAGTTTGCCTGCCAATTGCAGGGCACCCTGGGCCTGGCCGCCGTGCACCACGTCACGGTGGAACTGTTTGGCTCCCTGTCTGCCACCGGCGTGGGCCACGGCACCGACAAGGCCGTGCTGCTGGGCCTGGCCGGGCACGAGCCCGACCACATCGATCCGGACCAGATCCAGCCCGCCATCGCCGACATCCGCACCCGGCAAACGCTGGCGCTGCTGGGCGAGCATGTGGTGCCGTTTGTTGAAAAAGAGCACCTGCTGTTCCGCCGCAAAAGCCTGCCGCTGCACCCCAACGGCATGGCGTTTCACGCGTTTGACGCGCAGGGCAACGAAATTGCTGCGCGTGAGTACTACTCGGTGGGCGGTGGTTTTGTGATCGACGCGGCGGGCGAGCGTGTGCTCAACAGCGCTGCCACTGCAGGGCCTGATACGGCCGGCCATGCCCAGGGCCTACCCCACCCCTTCCGCACCGGGGCAGAGCTGCTGGCCCAGTGCCAGGCCACCGGGCTTACCCCGGCCCAGCTCATGGCCGCCAACGAACAACACTGGCGCAGCAGCGCCGAGGTGCGCCGCCAGCTCATGGCCATCTGGAAAACCATGGCCGGTGCCGTGCAGCGCGGCTGCGCCAGCACCGGCACCCTGCCCGGCCCCATGCACGTGCGCCGCCGCGCGGCCGAGCTGCACCACAAGCTCAGCAGCGCCCCCGAGGCCGCGCTGCGCGACCCGCTCTCGATGCTGGACTGGGTGAACCTCTACGCCATGGCTGTGAACGAGGAGAACGCCGCTGGCGGCCGCGTGGTGACCGCCCCCACCAACGGCGCGGCGGGCGTGATCCCGGCCGTGCTGCATTACTACGTCAACTTCTTGCCAGGCGCCAACGAGGACGGCATCGCCACCTTTTTGCTCACCGCCGGTGCCATCGGCATCATCTATAAGGAGAACGCATCTCTCTCGGGCGCCGAGGTAGGCTGCCAGGGCGAGGTGGGCGTGGCCTGCTCCATGGCGGCAGGCGCGCTCGCAGCCGTGATGGGCGGCAGCCCCGAGCAGATTGAGAACGCCGCCGAGATCGGCATGGAGCACAACCTGGGCATGACCTGCGACCCCGTGGGCGGCCTGGTGCAGATCCCCTGCATCGAACGCAACGCCATGGGCGCCATCAAGGCCATCAACGCCGCCCGCATGGCGCTGCGTGGCGACGGCCAGCATGTGGTCTCGCTCGACAAGGTCATCAAGACCATGATGCAGACCGGCGCGGACATGAAGATCAAATACAAGGAGACCTCGCGCGGCGGCCTGGCCGTGAATGTTGTGGAATGCTGACAAATCTGTCACCAATGTGACACAACGGCAGATGCCGCAGCACAATGCGCGGCGTGCAGCCTCGCGCGCTTCCTGGGACGCCTGGCATGCATGGCCCCGTCACCTTTTCCGTTTCCTATGCATCTCTTCTCTGCGCTGCGAGCCCTGCTGCTGATCCTTCCCCTGTCCTGCATGTCCCCTGGCGCCTGGGCGCAAGACACCCTCACCCACATTTCCAAGACCGGCGAATTGCGACTGGGGCACCGCGAGGCATCCCACCCCTTCTCCTACAAAGACCCAGCCACCGGGCAGGTGCGTGGCTACAGCGTTGACATCTGCACCAGGATTTATGAGGAGCTCAAGAAAGAACTCAAGCGCCCCGACCTGCGCCTGACCTATGTGCTGGTGGACGGCAAGAACCGCTTGGCGGACCTGAAAAACAACGTAGTGGACCTGGAATGCGGCACGACCACCAACACCCTGGAGCGCCAGAAGGAAGTCGCCTTCAGCCACCACATCTTCATTGCCACCACCGCCTTCCTCGTGCGCAAGGACTCGGGCATCAAGACGGTGGACGATCTGAATGGCAAACGCATTGCCGTCGAACGGAAAACCACCAATGACGGCCTGCTGGCCACCAACGAACGCACCTACCACCGCAAATTCATCTACGTGCCGGTAGACAGCACCGCACAGGGATTGGATGCACTCACGCGCCGGGAGGCAGATGCAGTTTTTGCAGACGATGCAGGCCTATGGAGCCCCATGACCCGGCTGGGCAAGGCCATGGGGGACTACCAGTTTCTGGAAAAGCGCCTTTCGGTAGAGCCCTACAGCATTGGCCTGCGCAGGCAAGACCCTCGCTTCAAGGAGCTGGTAGACCAAGTCACCCGCCGCCTGATCCAGACCGGGGAGATGGCGGCTCTCTACAAAAAGTGGTTCCACTCGGACCAAGGCACGCTCCCCATGAGCGTCTTCATGCGCGAAGCGCTCAAGCGGCCCAGCGACGTGGGCGTGGAACAAATCGCCTTTTGATGCCCTTCGGCCTGCCGCAGAACAGTCAGGCCAAACTGCGGAGTTGCGGCCTCCGCCAGCTGCCCGGTTGCCGTGGCGGGCCATGTCCGCCATGGGACAATCGCGCCCCATGACCCCACAGCAATACGTACAGCAAAAAGCCGTGGCCTCGGGCAGCAGCTTCTACTACGCCTTCCTGTTCCTGCCGGCCCCGCGCCGCGCCGCGATCACGGCGTTTTATGCTTTCTGCCGCGAAGTGGACGATGTGGTGGACGAAGTCTCCGACCCTGGCGTGGCGCGCACCAAGCTGGCCTGGTGGCAGGGCGAGGTGGCCAAGGCCTATGCGGGCCAGCCCACCCACCCCGTGATGCAGGCGCTGATGCCGCTGGCGGCCGACTATGGCATTGAACAACGCCACCTGCAGGCCGTGATCGACGGCTGCCAGATGGACCTGGAGCAGACCCGCTACCTCGACTTTGCGGGCCTCAAGGGCTACTGCCACCTGGTGGCGGGCATCGTGGGCGAAGTCGCCGCACGCATCTTCGGCCAGACCGACCCGCGCACCACCGAATACGCCCACAGGCTGGGCCTGGCCTTCCAGCTCACCAACATCATCCGCGACGTGGGCGAAGACGCGATGCTGGGCCGCATTTACCTGCCGGTGAACGAGCTGCAGCAGTTTGATGTGAAGGCACACGAGATCTTGAAGCGCACCTACTCCGACCGCTTCACGGCGCTGATGCGCTTTCAGGCCGAGCGCGCGCACCGGCTGTACGACGAAGCGTTTGCCTTGCTGCCCGATGCCGACCGCCGCGCCCAGAAACCCGGCCTGATGATGGCCAACATCTACCGCACCCTGCTGCGCGAGATCGAGCACGAAAACTTCCAGGTGCTGCACCAGCGCATCCGCCTCACGCCGCTGCGCAAGTTCTGGCTGGCGTGGAAGGTGCAAGCCCTGGGCCGGATGTCTTAGCCGTGGGCCCGCGTCCATGAAGGTCGCCGTCATCGGCGCAGGCTGGGCGGGCATGGCCGCCGCCATTGCCCATGTGCAGGCAGGGCGCCAGGTCACCGTGTTCGAGGCCGCGCGCACCGTGGGCGGCCGGGCGCGCGCCGTGCCGGGCGCGCTGCCCGATGGCACGCCCGCCACGCTCGACAACGGCCAGCACATCCTGATCGGCGCCTACGCCGAAAGCCTGCGCCTGATGCGGCTGGTGGGCGTGGACATCGATACTGCGCTGCTGCGCCTGCCGCTCACGCTGCAGTTCCCCGACGGCCAGGGCCTGCAGCTGCCCGACCTGCCCCCACCCCTCGATGCGCTGCTGGGCATTGCCCGCGCCAAGGGCTGGGGCTGGCGCGACAAGCTGGCACTGCTGCGCACAGCCACGGCCTGGCAGCTGCGCGGCTTTCGCTGCGCGCCCGCCACATCGGTGGCCACGCTGTGCGCGCCGCTCACGCCCCGGCTCATGGCTGAGTTCATCGACCCGCTGTGTGTGTCGGCCCTCAACACCCCCGCCAACCAGGCCAGCGGCCAGGTGTTTCTGCGCGTGCTGCAGGACAGCCTGTTCAGCGGGCGCGGCGGCTCCAACCTGCTGCTGCCACGTGCGGACTTAGGCGCCCTCTTTCCCGAAGCCGTTGCCCACTGGCTGCAGCAGCAAGGCGGCCAGGTCCTCACCGGCCAGCGCATTCAGCGCCTGCAACCATTGCCCGGCGGGCGTTGGCAGCCGGTAGTGGCCGCCAACGGCACCGAAGAACCCGGAGCGTTCGACCACATCACCCTGGCCTGCCCGTCCTGGGAGGCCAGCCGCCTGGTCGAAGGCCTGGCAGGCACGGCGGGCCTGGCCGGTGCAGCCCGCTGGAGCGCCACCACCAGCGCCCTGCGGTTTGAGGCCATCACCACCGTCTATGCCCACGCCCCGGGCGCCCACCTGCCCCTGCCCATGCTGGCGCTGCGCAACACCGCTACCCACCCGGCGCAGTTTGTGTTCGACAGGGGCCAGCTCGACGGCCAGCACGGGCTGCTGGCCTTTGTGGTGAGCGCCAGTGATGGGGACCGCGCATTGATCGAGCAGCAGGTGCTGCAGCAGGCCGCCGCCCAGCTGGGCCTGACCGGCCTGCAGCCCGTGCAGACCGTGGTGGAAAAACGCGCCACCTTTGCCTGCACCCCTGGCCTGCAGCGGCCCGGCATGCAGGTGCTGCCGGGGCTGACGGCCTGCGGCGACTATGTGGCAGGCCCCTACCCGGCCACGCTGGAAGGCGCCGTGCTCAGCGGCACGGCAGTAGCGGCACAAGCCTGAACCCCGCTTTGACGGCCCGGGGTGCCTCGGGTAAACCCCAGGCCGACTGACAGCATTCCGAAAGCACGCTGCGCACACCATACGCCGGGCAACGCCACAACGGCTTTCACGGAGACACCCATGCTGTTCGACAACGACACCAACCCCGCCTTCCACCCCACCCGCCGCCACCTGCTGGGCGCAGGCAGCGCCCTGGCACTGGGCGGCCTGCTGCCCGCCGCTGCGTCGGCCCAGGCCGCATGGCCCGCCAAGTCTGTGCGTTTTGTGGTGCCCTTTGCACCGGGCGGCAGCTCCGAGATCGTGGCGCGCTCCACAGCGGCCGAGCTGAGCAAGACCCTGGGCCAGAGCGTGTTTGTGGACAACAAGCCCGGCGCCGCAGGCAACATCGCCATGCAGGAAGTGGCCCGTGCCGAAGACCAGCACACCCTCATCCTGGGCCACATCGGCACGCTGGCCGTCAACCCCTACATCTTCGACAAGCTGCCCTACGACGCCAACAAGGACTTCAAGCCCGTGAGCCTGCTGGCCAAGGTGCCCAGCCTGTACGTGGTGCACCCCGACGTGCCCGCCAAGAACCTCAAGGAGTTCATCGCCTACGCCAAGAAGAACCCGGGCAAGCTCAGCTACGGCTCGGCAGGCAATGGCAGCGCGGGCCACCTCGCGTTTGAATACCTCAAGATGACCGCCGAGATCTTCATGCTGCACGTGCCCTACCGGGGCACCGGCCCCATGATGACCGACCTGCTCTCCGGCCGCCTTGATGCCGCATCGGTGGGCGCTGCGGCCCTGCTCCCGTTCATCAAGTCCGGCAAGGTGCGCTGCATCGCCACCGGCTCCACCCAGCGCCTGCCGCAGCTGCCCGACGTGCCCACAGTAGCCGAACAGGGCTTCCCCGGCTTCGAGATGACGCAGTGGTACGGCATGCTGGCCCCCGCGAGCCTGCCCAAAGAACACCTGGACAAGCTGGCCGCCGAAACCATGAAGGCCGTCAAGGCCCCCGAAGCCCTCAAGCGCCTGAACGGTGACGCCGCCGAAGCCATCGGCGGCACACCCGCGCAGTTTGCACAGTTCATTGCGGCGGAGCAGGCGCGCTGGCAGAAAGTAATCAAGCGCGCGCAGATCAAGCCAGATTGAGAAGGGGGGCGTTGCGTTTCAGCGCAAGATGCCCCATCCAATGGAAAGCCCCAGCACATAGAGGGCTCCCACAATGACGCAGGCCTTCAACCAGCCTTCACGGGAGGGGGTGTCAGCGATGTCTTCTCCTCCCATGGCGGAGATCAGTCCTGCAAGAAAGTACGCCAACCCTGTGATGGCATGCAGCAAGATGTTGGGCGCCAACGCGCCACACGCGGCGCCCGACATTGCTCCAGCGGCCAGCAAGGAGCCCATCGCATCAGAGGGGCCGCCCAACGCAGCCCCCGCAAAGCCGAGCAGCAACGCCAAAAGGCTCCCTGCGGCAATGCCCAACAGCGCGCAGGCGACCTTGAAAACCAAGCTGGACGACCACCAGCCGCCTGCGTCTCTCACCCTCTCTTCCATGCGCCATCTGTGGGACAGCCCCCGCAAAGGCCGCTTGTCACGTTTGTCCATACCCTCTCCCTCTTTTGTCCTGCGCATCGTAGTCGCACGCCATAAGCAAGCGCAGCAAAAGCCGAAACAAGCACCGCAGTAGCATTCCCCCATGCGCATCCTCCTGGCCGAAGACGACCACAACCTGGGCACCTGGCTCAGCCGCGCGCTGGAGCATGCGGGCATCCAGGTGGAATGGGTGAACGACGGGCGCCTGGCCGACCGTGCGCTGCAGCAGCACGACAACTACGACGCGCTGGTGCTGGATCTGGGTCTGCCCGGGCTGGACGGTCAGGCCGTACTGCAGCGCCTGCGCGACCGCGACCAGCGCCTGCCCGCGCTGATCCTCACGGCCCGCGATTCGCTGGACGAGCGTGTGCGCTCGCTCAACGCGGGGGCTGACGACTTTCTGGCCAAGCCTTTCGAGCTGGCCGAGCTGGAGGCCCGCCTGCATGCCCTGGTGCGCCGCGCACGCGGCAACGAGCACCCGCGTCTGGCCTGTGGCGCGCTGGTGTACGACAACCCGCGCAAGCAGTTCATGCTGCATGGCGAGCCCCTGGCCCTGTCGCCGCGCGAGCACGCCGTGCTGCGCGTGCTGGTGCAGCGCAGTGGCGAGCCGTTTTCCAAGCAGCAGATCCTGGACCGCGTGTTCTCTGACGACGAGGACGTGCACCCCGAAGCCGTGGAAGTGTTTGTGCACCGCCTGCGCAAGCGGCTCGATGGCAGCGGTGTGCGCATCACTACGCTGCGCGGCCTGGGCTATGCGCTGGAAACAGGCTGAACCATGACACTGATCGCGCGCCTGCGCCGCGCCAGCCTGTGGCGGCTGCTGGCCCTGCTGCTGCTGCCGCTGCTGGCCGTGGTGACGGGCGTGGAGCTGTGGATGACGCGGCACGACGCGCTGGAGGCGGCCAACGCGGCCTACGACCGATCGCTGCTCGGGGCGCTCAAATCCATCGACGCCAACATCTCTACGGCGTCGGGCGGTCTGTCGGCCGAGCTGCCTTACAGCATGCTCGAATTTTTTGAACTCACGGCCAGCGGCAATGTGTACTTCCGCGTGGCCTCGTCCGACGGGCTGGTGGAACTTGGCAATGCCGACCTGCCCCTGCCGCCCGGCACGCTTACCCCCGGCGTGCCCCGCTTCTACGACGCCACCTATTTCGGCGAATCCGTGCGGCTGGCCGCCTACCGCCGCGCGGTGGAAGGCGCCGCGCCCGGGGCCAATGCCAGCAGCGTGCTGGTGCAGGTGGCCGAAAGCACCCGCTCGCGGCAGGAGTTCACGCGCCGCTTTGTGCGCCGGGCCGCGCTGCGCGACACGCTGGTGCTGGCGCTCATGGTGCTGGGCACAGCCGCCACGCTGGCCGTGGCGCTGCGGCCGCTGGCGCGCCTGGCGCGCGAGGTGCAGGCGCGCAGCCCCGACGACATGACCCCCATGGCCGACACCGACCTGCCCGCCGACATCCGCCCCCTGGTGGCTGCCGCCAACCAGCAGATGGCGCGCACGCAAGACCTGGTGGCCCAGCAGCGGCAGTTTCTGGACGATGCCTCGCACCAGCTGCGCACCCACCTCACCACGCTGCAGATGCAGATCGACTACGCCCGGCGCGAGACCGACGCCACCCAGGTGCAGCACACCCTGGAAGCCATCGGCGGCGAAGTCGCGCGCGCCACGCGCAGCACCCAGCAGCTGCTGGCCCTGGGTCGGAGCGATACGGCTGCGGTGGAGCTGGCCCCGTTCGACCTGGCCGCGCTGCTGCGCGCCGTGGCGCTGGAGCTGCTGCCCCGCGCCCGCGCTCGGCAGATCGACTTTGGCATCCACACCCCCACGCCCGAGTTCATGGCCGTGGGCGACAGTGGCCTGCTGCGCGAGGCGCTCACCAACCTGGCCGCCAACGCCATTGCCTACACACCCGAGCACGGCACGGTCACCGTATCGGCTGCGGGCGACGGCCTGGGCTGGAGCCTCAGCGTGGAAGACAACGGCCCCGGCCTGCCCGCCAGCGAACGCGATGCACTCGGCCAGCGCTACCGGCGTGGCTCGCAGGCGGCGGCAGGCGGCTCAGGCCTGGGGCTGGCGATTGCACGCTCCATCGCCGAGCGGCACCGGGGCGGCCTGCGGCTCGAAGAACGCGCGGGTGGGCCCGGCTTGCTGGCCATCCTGTGGTGGCCCCGGGGCTGAAAACCCCCATCCCGCAGCACCCCAGATTCCGCCAGAATTCGCCCCGCATGCCGTCCGCACCACACCCCCTCCCCACCCTGCCCCGCCGCCACGCCCTGCAGTGGCTGGCAGCACTGGCGGGCACTTCAGGCGCTGCGCACGGGCCTGCTGCGTGGGCGGCCGACGCATCGCTGGAGCCCGCGGAATGCATCGCCCCCTCCCGCCCCGGCGGCGGGTTCGACCTGACCTGCGGCCTGGCCACCCAGGCGGTGCAGGTGGTGCGCCCCGCACGCCCGCCGCTGCACACACGCTACCTGCCCGGCGGCATCGGCGCCGTTGCGTTTGACCAGGTCGCCACCGGACGGCTGGGCGGGCCAGGCACGCTGGTGGCGTTCTCCAGCGGCTCGCTGCTCAACATCGCGCAGGGCCGCTTCGGCCCGCACCCGGTGAGCGCCGTGCGCTGGATCGCCACGCTGGGCACCGACTATGGCGTGGTGGCCGTGCACCGCGATTCGCCCCACCAGCGCCTGCAAGACGTGGTGGCCGCGCTGCGCAAGGACCCGGCCCGCGTGGTGTTTGGCGCGGGCGGCACCCTGGGTAGCCAGGACTGGATGAAAGCCGCCCTGCTGACCCGCGCCGCCGGGCAGGACCCCAAGCGCATGCGCTTTGTGTCATTCGAAGGCGGCGGCGAGGCCCTGAAGGCCCTGCGCGGCGGCCACATCGGCGTCTTCACCGGCGATGCGGCCGAGGCCCGGCAGGCTTTGGACAAGGGCGCGCCCCTGCGCTTTCTGGCCGTGCTGGCACAGGCCCGCCTGCCCGGCGCCCTGGCCGACCTGCCCACGGCGCGCGAGCAGGGCGTGGACCTGGTCTGGCCCACGGTGCGCGGCCTGTACATGGCCGCCACCGCCCCCGATGCCGCCGTGCGTGCCTGGGTGACGGCTTTTGCCGATGCACTGGCCGCACCCGGTTACGCCGCGCTGTGCAGCCAGTACGGCCTGTACCCGTTTGCGCGCACTGGCGCGGCGCTGGAGGAGTTCGTGCAACGCAGTCTGGCCGACTACCGCCAGCTGGCGCAGGAGCTGGGCCTGCGGTCCTGGCCGCGCTGAGGCGGCTGCTGCTAAGCCCGTGCGGTGGTCTCAGTGGATTTCTGGCCCGCTCACTTCTCCAGCCACCACTGGATTACCACCTTGGCCAGGAACCCCAGAAACCCCACGCCCAGGCCCAGGAAGAGCACAAAGGTGCCAAACCGCCCGGCCTTCGATTCCCACGCCAGCTGCCCGATGATGAACAGCATGTAGGCGATGAACGCGCCCACGCCATAGGTGAGGAAGAAGCCCGAGATCTGTGCCTCGGTGAAGCCAAAAATCACGATGCCCCTCCAGGCGCACGCGCCGGTGCAGCGGGTGCAGCCAGGTCGCGCTCGGGCAGGCTGGATGCATCCACCAGGTCGCGGTAGGCGTGCCAGCTGGCGTGGCCCAGCATGGGCATCACGGCGATCAGGCCCAGCAGCAGCGAGCCCAGGCCCAGCAAGGTAAAGCCCAGGATGATCGCCGCCCAGAACGCCATGGGCAGCGGGTTGACCACCACGGCCTGCCAGCTTGTCAGCACCGCCTGCAACAGCGTGGCGCGGCGGTCCAGCAGCAGCGGCATGGCGACCACGCTGGACGCAAAAATCGGCGCGGCCATCAGGCTGCCCAGGGCCAGCCAGATTTCAAACAACCAGCCATCGCGCGCCATGACCACGTGGCGCAGAAAGTCGAGCGGGGTCTCGATCGGCACCGGCGCCAGCAGAGTGATGAGCGCCGCCGAAGTCATGACCCAGCCCGAGGCCGCCAGCGCCAGCAGGGCACCAAACTGCACCATGCACCAGTAGTCGTTGCCCCATTTGTTCACGTGGCTGTTCTGCCAGTTGAACCAGGTCTTGAGCACCACGCCCAGGTTGGCAGGCTCGCCGCGCTCCAGCGCGCGGCTCAGCGCATACAGGCTGGTGGCCAGCACCGGCGCCACCACCAGAAAGCCCGACAGCGCCCCCGCCAGCAGCCAGAATCGGTGGTGCCCCACCGCAAAGATGGCCGCCCCGAACAGCGTGAGCGCCAGCCCATGCGCAAAGCTGATCCAGCCCGCCCGCGCCATGTCGCGCCAGGCCAGCACCAGCCAGGTCATGGGCTGCATCAAGCCGATGGTGCGGATGGCGGGCAATGGCGGGGGATTACGGGGCATGGTGGGAGGGGTCGCTCAGCGACGGGTGAGTGTGACTTCAACGGGCAGCGGCTTCAACCACCGCACGCCCAAACCTTGACCTGAGGCAAGAAACCGAACCGAGGGAAGCCCGTCAGGCCAACAGCCTGCACAGCGCCGTGAGGCTGTCCACCGTGGCATGCGGCGGCGTGTCGTCGTGCGGCCAGGGGTGGTTGGCGCTGTTGATCCACACGGCCTGCATGCCCGCGTTCAGCGCGCCCTGCGCATCCAGTGTGGCGTCATCGCCCACGTGCAGAACCTCGTGGGGCAACACGTCGGCGGCGGTGGCGGCGGCGTGGAAGATGCGCGCATCGGGCTTGGCCACGCCAAACTCCGACGCGCTGATGCTGTGGCGAAAGTAGTGGCCGATGCCGATGCGGTGCACGTCGGCATTGCCGTTGGACACCGCCACCACCGGGTAGCGTGCCGACAAGAAAGCCAGCGTGTCGTGCGCGTCGTCAAACAGCTCCACGCGCATGCGCTCGGCAAAAAACAGGTCAAACGCCGGTTCGGCCAGCGCGGGCTCGTCGCCCGCCTGGGTCAGCGCCAGGCGGATGGACTCGCGCCGCAGCGCGCTCAGGTCATGCAGCAGGTCGGGCCGCAGCGCCACCATCTGGTTGCGGATGGCGCGCAACGACTCGGTGCTGGAGAACAAAGCCGCCGTGGCGGGCGCATGGTGCGTGAGCCAGTCCAGCAGCACGCGTTCGGCCCGGGTGATGGTGGGCCAGATGGGCCAGAGCGTGTCGTCCAGGTCGATGGAGATGGCGCGGATGCGGGCGGTGTCCAGCTGCGGGGCGGATGCCAGCGCAGGCGCGGTGGGTTGAGGCTGGGGGGCGGTCATGGTGCGGCAAGAATACCCGACGGTAACCAGCGGATGTGCCGCAGATCCCGCGTGCCCGCCAAGGCCCGGCCCATTTGCCACAATCGGGCCATGCCCTCCACCTTTGCCCCCGAACCCCCATACACCCACGGCCAGGCCGAGCGCACCGCCGTGCTGCTGTGCAACCTGGGCACGCCCGACGAACCCACGGCCCCGGCCGTGCGCCGCTATCTGGCGCAGTTTTTGGGCGACCACCGCGTGGTGGAGATCCCCAAGCTGCTGTGGTGGCCCATCCTGCACGGCATCATCCTGCGTACCCGGCCCGCCAAATCCGCCGCCAAATACGCGAGCATCTGGACGCCCGAGGGCTCGCCCCTGGCGCACTGGACGGCCAAGCAGGCCACACTGCTGCGCGGCTGGCTGGGCGAGGCAGGCCACGCGGTGCTGGTGCGCCACGCCATGCGCTACGGCAACCCGTCCATCGCCAGCCAGCTCGATGCCCTGAAGGCCGAGGGCGCCACGCGCATCCTCATCCTGCCGCTGTACCCGCAATACTCGGCCACCACCACGGCCAGCGTGTTTGACGCCGTCTACACCTGGGCCGCACGCACGCGCAACGTGCCTGAGCTGCGCTTCGTCAACCACTACCACGACGCCCCCGGCTACATCGACGCGCTGGCCCGCACCATCGAAACGCACTGGAAGCACCACGGCCAACCCGACCAGCTGGTGATGAGCTTTCATGGCGTGCCCGAGCGCACCCTGCACCTGGGCGACCCCTACCACTGCGAGGCGCGCAAAACCGGCCGCCTGCTGGCCGAACGCCTGGGCCTGCGCGAGGAGCGCTACCGCATCACCTTCCAGTCGCGCTTTGGCAAGGCCAAGTGGCTGGAGCCCTACACCCAGCCCACCATCGAGGCGCTGGGCAAGGCGGGCACGCGGCGGGTGGACGTGGTGTGCCCCGGCTTCACCAGCGACTGCCTGGAGACGCTGGAAGAAATCAACATGGAAGTGCGCGAGGCCTTCCTGCACGCGGGCGGGCAGGAGTTTCACTACATCCCCTGCCTGAACGACAACAACCACTGGATCACCGCGCTGAGCCGCGTGGCCCAGCAGCACCTGGCGGGCTGGCCCACCGAGGCCCCCACCGCTGCAGCGCTGGCCGATGCACGCAGCCACGCGCAAGCCGGGGGCGCCCCCGCCGGGGCCTGCCCCGTGGCCCATTGATCGTTTACTATTATTTTGATAGCTTAAAAGGCATACCCACCGCGCGCAGATGGCCTTTTTTATTCATATTTTGAAGGCTGCAGCTCCCCGCCACCGCGCCCAACCACAGCGCCATGTGCACCGCCCGGCGCTGCGGCCTGCCCCCACCCACATTCCGCACCGATGCCCGCCTTTGCCCTCGCCCCCCACCAGCTGCGGCTGACGATCAACCCCGCCACGCTGGGCTTTGCCAGCACGGCCGAGCTGCAAGACCTGCCCCTGCCCTGGATCGGCCAGGAGCGCGCCCAGGCCGCCGCGCAGTTTGGCCTGGGCCTGCACCAGCCCGACTACCACCTGTTCGTGCTGGGCGAAGTGGGCAGCGGGCGCGCGTCGCTGCTGCGCCAGGCCATGCAGACCGCTGCGGCAGAACGCGCCGTGCCGCCCGACCTGTGCTACCTGCACAACTTCGACACGCCCGACCGCCCCCGCGCACTGCGCCTGCCAGCGGGCCAGGGCCGCCAGCTGCGCCAAGGCCTGGCCGACATGGCCAAGAACCTGCAGGCCGACATCCCCAAGCGCCTGGCCGCCGCAGACTTCAAGGCCGAGGCCGAGCGCATCGAAAAAACCTGGCAGGCGCAAGAGGCCGAGGCCTTTGCCGTGCTGGACGCGTTTGCCGAGGCCCGCCAGTTCCGCCTGACGCGCGACGGCGGGCAGATGGTGTTCACCCTCACCGGCCCCAAAGGCCAGGCGCTGACCGAAGCCGAAGCCCGCGCCCTGCCGCGCGAGCGCCGCGCAGAGATCGACGCCGCCGAACATGAACTGCGCACCGAGATCGCCCGCTTTCTGGAAGCCGCCCGCCCGCTGGAGCGCGCCCGCGACGACGCCCTGGCCGCCCTGCGCCGCCAGACCATCAAGCCCCTGGTGGAACACGCGCTGCACGACATCCGCCAGGGCCTGCGCAAGCAGATCAAGGACACCGTCAAGCTCACCCACTGGCTCGACCAGGTGGAGCAGGCGGTGCTGGGCGACATCGACCTGTTCGAGCCCCTGGACACCGAACGCGGTGGCGACCAGGGCACCGACGCCGAAGACGACCGCAAGGACGCGCTCGACGACCTGCTGGCCCGCTGCCAGGTGAACCTGGTGGTAGACAACCACGGCCGCACCGCCGCACCCGTGGTGGTGGAAGACAACCCCACCCAGCGCACGCTGTTTGGCAGCATCGAGCATGGATCGGACGCCGACACCGTGCAGGCCGACCACACCGGCATCCACGCGGGCAGCCTGCTCAAGGCGCACGGCGGCTTCATCCTGCTGCACCTGCACGACCTGGCCGCCGAAGAAGGCCTGTGGCAACGCCTGCGCCGCTTTTTGCGCTGCGGCCGCCTGCAGATTGAGGAAGGCGGCGGCGGCCCGGGCCACGGCCCCGGCGGCGCCGTGGCGCTGCAGCCCGAGCCGGTGGACGTGGATGTGAAGATCGTGCTGATCGGATCGGTGGACGAGTACTACGCCTTGCAAGACGCCGACCCCGACGCCGCACGCCGCTTTCGCGTGAAGGTGGATTTTTCAGACCACTTTGCCGCCACGCCCGCCACCCACCACGCCACCGCCATCCTGGTGGCCCAAGTCTGCAAAAAGCGCGGCCTGCCCCACTTCGGCCCCGACGCCGTGGCCCTGGTGCTGGAGCAGACCCACCGCGAGGCCGACGACCAGCGCCGCCAGAGCGCACGCTTTGCGCACACCGAAGCGCTGGCCATCGAAAGCGCCGCCCTGTGCAAGGCGCGCGGCGCCACGCTGGTGCAGGCCACCGATGTGCAGGCCGCCCTGGCCGCCCGCACCCAGCGCCACAACCAGCCCGAAGAAGAGCTGCACGACTCCATCACTGAGGGCGAGCGCCTGATCTCGCTGGCAGGCTCCATCACCGGCCAGATCAACGCCATGACGCAGATCGACCTGGGCGACTACCGGTTTGGCTTCCCCGTGCGCATCACCGCGCGCACCTTTGCCGGGCAAGAGGGCCTGCTCAACATCGAGCGCGAGGTCGATATGTCTGGGCCCATCCACGACAAGGGCGTGCTCATCCTGCACAGCTACCTCACCGCACTGTTCAGCCACGTGGCGCCGCTGGCGCTGAATGCGTCCATCGTGTTCGAGCAGGAATACAGCGGCGTGGAAGGCGACTCCGCCTCGTGCGCAGAGTTGTACGCGCTGCTGTCCAGCCTGTCAGGCCTGCCCCTGCGCCAGGGCATCGCCGTGACCGGCGCATTGAACCAACACGGCGAAGTGCTGCCCGTGGGCGGCATCAACGAAAAGATCGAAGGCTGGTTCCGCGCCTGTGCGACGGCCGGGCTGGACGGCACCCACGGCGTGCTGATCCCCGCCCGCAACCAGCGCCACCTGATGCTGGACCGCAGCGTGCTGGACGCGGTGCAGCGCGGTCTGTTCCACGTCTACACCATGGGGCATGTGAGCGAGGGGATTGCGCTGCTGACGGGCGAGGCGTCGGGCATGAGCCCGGCGGAGTTGCTGCAGGCACAGGCGGATGAGCTGGCCGGGGGGGCTGCTACGGTGGAAGACACGGTGATGCAGCGGGCGGAGGTGACGCTGCGGGCTTATCGGAGGGCTTGTCAGGTCGCGGGAGGTGCGCGGAGGGGGCGAGGGGTTCGG
This sequence comes from Acidovorax kalamii, assembly GCF_002245625.1. Lineage (GTDB taxonomy): Bacteria > Pseudomonadota > Gammaproteobacteria > Burkholderiales > Burkholderiaceae_C > Acidovorax > Acidovorax kalamii. The sequence continues at coordinate 666,948 of NZ_NOIG01000004.1, read as the reverse complement.
GGTCGATAGATTGATTGGTGGACCACGAAATCGAATTCCCAGTGTTCTAACCTCTGCGCAGCGATAGGTCTCCACGAAGCAATGCATCAACTGCGTACTATCGGCCAGCAGCGGCCAGTGGCCGCAGATGAAAGCAGACGCTCAACGTTTAGCTTCAAGTGCCAGCGACCAGCAAGCGAAGCGCCGCAGGTTGGCGGCCCCCTGGAAGGGTGGGCTCGGCCCAGGACGGCGGTTCATCGTGCCGCATTAGTTTCACTTGGCGGCAGAGGCTCACCGACGAATTGCGGTGCCCTGCCATCAGGGAACTCCGCCCTCGCCCAGAGGCCGGTCCGTTGCACGTGAGCAAGAACATCATCTGCCGTTGCCTCACCTGCAATAAATCGGTTGCGAAGATCGGCAAACGCAGCGTCTTTGAGAACCGGCCATCCGAGACTCTGAACATGAGCGGACAGTGTCTCGGAGATTTCAGTAAGTGCAGCGAAGGCAGTCTTCCGGACCTCTGGAACCGCGCAAGACAACGGCCATGCAATGTGGCAGAGCTCGCTGCACTCGTGCCAGTACCTAGATAGCGCTCCAATCTCTGGAGTGAGGAACGGGATTTCGATTTTTACGGCGCCGAACACAATGCGCATAAAGGCAAAGTGCCCGTCTATCTCTCGTTGGTGCCCACCGAGCTCGTAGATTCGACGCTCGACCCGCTTGAATGACTCGATATCCCGCAGGTCTTGCTCCTCTGGTTTTCGATCTAGCAATGCCGCCCAGTAGTGAATCGCCAGACGTTCTACGGCAAAGCGTAGTTCAAAGGCTGCATACGAGAGCGCAGCGGTATTTTCACCCTCTGCGCTAGTTGACAGCCAAGCCACAGCCTGACGGACGTGGTGCGCAATGTCGGGTTGATGATGTTTACTTACTTCAGGCATGCCGTGTGTGGGGTCTAACGAAAAAGCTAGGTCAACCGCAGCATACTGTGCGGCTTGAGCACCGAGTTAGCATTTTTGTAGCGCAGCACGTATCACGGCAAAGGAAAATGGGTCAGAAATCCTATCGGTGTTGAATTTCTCTGCATCTTCGTAGGTTTCGTGTGAAGAACCACGAATTGTCCAAATTCTTTCGTTAGGAAAAGTGATTTGATAGTTTGGCTGAGCCCCTGTGCCAGTCTCGCCGAATCTGACTACTGAACCTTCAAATCGCATATTACCAATGACATTTGAAAGAAAATTCTTACCCAAAAGAGAGAGGTTTTCTTCGTTCCACTGAATGCTCATGATTAATGCGAAATTAGGTTAATGTAATGTGGGCCGCACCAACCCGCAGGCCATATCCGCCATTCCCTGTCCAAATTGGCACGGAAAAACATGGGAAGGTGCTTTTAGTCTAGCTTGATGGCACGTAAACCGTATAAAAATAAATTTCAATGCCGCCACAAAACCAGCCACCCCATTATTGCACGCCACACGGTTGTCGAACCAAATTCTTGAGCAAATTCGTTACAAAAGCCATCGCTAGCAAATCTGGTTTTTGAACCCACAAATTTTTGCCTATTAGAAATTTCTGCAGCTATTCGGATTTTACGCTGCAGGCAAACGTCTAGTAGCGGGCGAATTCTGTCCCACTGCTAGGGATGCTGGCGGTTGGTGATGTTTTTAATCGAGATGCATTTCAATGTCCAGTAAGACTTTCAGCATTTCTGTGCAATTTTCAAGAGACCGCACAGACGCTCTCATACGCGAACGCTTCAACTCGTCTTTCATGAGCGACGCAAAATGGGTTCGTTTGCTCGAAGCACTTGTCAGCGTTCGTTTTCTCTTCGAACTCTGCAAAGTAAAACTTGTGTGGGATGAATCCACGAGAGACATGTGGATTCCATCGTCCAGTTCGTTCGGCTTTTCTTACTATCGGAGTTCGATGGAGGGAATGATCTCTGGAACACCGCGCGGTTTTTATAAGTACAAAGAGGTTGAGTGGATTGAGCTTTCTGCAGAGGGCGAGAATGCTGAATCCATCGTTCTCAAACTGAAGGCTATTGGCAATTTCGAGCTGGAGCGCAGTGACAAAGAGATAAAGCTCTACGCCTATCGCTGACGCAGTCATTCAAGCGGCTCTGAAAAAAACATCGGGAAAAAACCGATCGCACAGCGAAGTCCAAGCCTCTCCTTTGTGCGAAACGTTGACAGTCGGCCTCGTCAACCTGCATCCACAAGTACTGTTGAAAGCAGGCGTAGACCAGCCAAATTGCCGCTGTGGAACCGCGGCTTGCCTAGGCTACGTTCGCACGCGCCTTCAGCCACGCCACCACATCCCCCGTCACCTCATCCCGATTCGTCTCATTCAGGATTTCATGCCGCGCCGCCGGGTATAGCTTGACCGTCACATCGGCCACACCGGCATCCCGATACCGCTGCCCCAGTTGCTCCAACAAGACCCCGCCTGCGGCCAGCGGGTCTGCGTCGCCGGACGCGATGAGGATGGGCAAATCGCTGCGGATGCGTGCGAGCTGCACGGGGTCGGCCAGGCGGGGCGCGGGGGCGAAGAGTGAGGGGATCACGTCGGGCGGCACATCCCAGCCACACCATGGGTCGGCCACGTAGGCATCGACCTCGGCAGCATCGCGCGACAGCCATTCGTAGCCGGTGCGGTGTTCAAAGCCTGCATTGAAGGCAGCGAGCCCGGCGGGTGCGTCGGCAGGGGCGTTGGCCATGCCGGCGGCGAACAGGTCGAGGGCGGTGGAGCCTGACAGGATGACGCCGGACCAGGTGGATGAATGGTCCAGGATGGCCGCCTGCGCTGCGAACGAGCCCATGGAGTGGCCGAACAAAAAGAGCGGAAGCTGCTGCGGCCCGTGCTGCGCACGCAGCAGCGCGCCGAACTGGGCCACGTCGGCAATGAGGCCGCCGAAGCCTGCGCTGCCAAAGTCGCCCAACTTGCCACCGGCAGTGCGCCCGTGGCCGCGATGGTCCACGGCGTGGACGATGAAGCCTGCGGCGTTCAGCGCCCGCGCAAAGCGGTCGTAGCGCTCGCCATGCTCGGCAAGGCCGTGGGAGATTTGAACGACGCCCACAGGCTGGCCCTGGGTTTGGGCCCAGGTGTAGGTGGTGACCTGGGTGCCGTCTGCGTTGGACTTAAAGGAGGAGGTGGTGGTGCTCATCGTTTCATTCTGGCACGGGGTTTGGCCAGCGCGCCACGATGAAATTGCCATGGGTGTGGCCTCCAGAGTTTCCCGCAGTCCAACTCAGCAACACGCGTTTTGAGATCAGCGGCAACCCATGGCCCGCCCCCGCCCGTGTGCGCCTTGCCTACCGGCTGGGGCAACGCACGGGGCTTTTTTCTTGAATCAAAATGGCTCTCTCCGCCCGTCTGCACTCATTGTTAGCTATTCAATTTGTAGCAAACAGATTACCCACCAGATTGCACGCCCTGCGCGCACGCACCCGGCAGCCCGCCAACCGCAGGTGCACACCTCGGCGGCGCAGCGCGGGTCGCCTGAGCCGCGCGGGCGGCCTGCACCGCATCGCGAATCGCCTGCACCACCACCTCGGGCTTCTCCAGGGGGATGCCGTGCCCGCTGTCCACCCACACCTGGGTAGAGCCGGGGTAGAGATGGGCGAAATCGGCGCGTTTTCGTTGCACATCGTCTGCCAGCGCAGGCGAAGCACCCGGGGTGCGCATTGCGCTGAGCACAAACACGGGCACGGCGGGGTCCACCGGCAGGCTGGCAACGCGTTGCCCGGCGGCATCCAGCGCTGCCAGCTCCTGTTTGACCACGTCAGAGGTGCCCAGGCGAAAGGCCACTTTGAGCCACGTGGGCCACAGGTCTGGGTTGCCCGCGCCGCGCATCTGGTCAGGGTGGGTGGAGTCCACCAGCACCAGCGCCGCCACTTCGCCGGGGTATTGGCGCGCAAACAGCTGCATGTACAAGCCGCCCAGCGAATGGCCCACCAGCACGTAGGGTGGCGGCAGCTTGCGTGCCTGGAGCAGCGCCCGCAGTTCCTCCACCACATGGGCGCCGTCGCGGGGGCCTGGCGATGCCTCGCTGTGGCCGTAGCCTGCGCGGTTGTATGCCAGCGCGGTGGTCTCCTGCACGGTGTCGGGCCAGACCTTGGCCCACCAATCGAGGCTCGCCCCCAGCCCGTTCTCGAACACCACCACCGGTGCGCCCTGCCCGGCCAGGGCATGTTCCACCGTGCGGCCGCCCGCCGTGTCGGTGACCACGCCCGGCACGGTGGCACAGCCCGCCAGACACACGGACAACCACAAGCCCACCCACCGCCATCTTTTCATTTCGCCTTGACCATTTTGTTGAGTGAAGCCGCCCCACCTGCCGGTGCAAGCCAGGGCCTTTGAAAACCTGCCGGGGGCGCGCCAAGGCAGCGCATCAAGCCGCATCACGCCGCCATAAACACGCCGTGCAGCCCCAGCGGCAGTGCATACGGCAGCGTGGCCTGCGCCACGGGGCCGTCGGCCAGCGCGTCGGCGGCAAAACACGACAGCAGGGTTTGCTTGCGGGCGTAGTCCAGCGCGGTGCCCAGCACCCAGCCGGGGCCGCGCGCGTCGGGCACCCAGACATGTTCTTCCACGATGGTGTGGGGGCCGTAGCGGTAGCGCTGCGAGACCCCGGTCTCTACGTTGGTGGAGGCAATGGCGCCCCACAGCGGCAGGCCGCCCTGCGTGCCGGTGGCATGGACGACCTGGCGGTGCCGCTGCCCGACCCGCTGGGGGTCGATGCGCGGAAACTCCGCCTCCACACCCAGGCTGGCCTGCGTGGCCTGGCCGGTGCGCAAGTCCAGGCGGGCCACCGTCAGCACCGGGCCTGCCGAGCCCGCCAGCCGGGCGCGCATCACCTCGCGCGTGTCGGTGAGGACGCCGGATGCGTCGGTGGCGCGCGCGTAGTCGAGATGAATCACCGTGCCGCTGGCGGTTTGCTCCTCCCACGCGTTGCCCAGGTGGAACAGGAAGCCCGCAGGCAGGTGGAACATCTGCTGCCGCTTCCAGTCCTGTTTGTTGACCACCAGCACACGCATGCCCAGCTCGGGGCGCCATTGGTGCGCGTCCAGCACACTCGCACCGGCCAGGCGGCGCTGCGCGTCGTACACCAGCGGGGGCAGCAGGAAGACGAGGTGCCCGGCCGTGACCGCAAAGTCGTGCACCATGGGCATGTGGCTGAGCGGGAACGCATCGGCGCGCCGCAGCGCTCCTGCTGGAGCGATCTCGTACAGCAACAACAGGCCGTGGTGGGCGTCCACGCCGAAGTTCCAGATCGTGCCGTCGGGCTCCACCCGGGGGTGGGCCGAGAAGGGCACGCCTGCCAGGTCTGCGCGCCAGGTCTTAAGGCCCCGGGTCTCCAGCGTGCGGGGGTCCAGGCGCGTGGCCGAGCCGCCCTCCCACAGCGCCAGCACATCGTCGCCCACAGGCAGCATGCTGATGTTGGCGGTGTTCATGCTGTCGGGCGAGCTGGGTGGCTCGCGGCCCGGGAACACGGTGCCAAAGCCTTCGGTCAGCCTGCGGCCCGCCTGCGCTTCGGCCAACCGCTTGGCGGTGGCCACATAGCGGCCCTGGTGGTGCACCGTGTTGCCGCCGATCACAAAACGGTGGGCCATCCCGTCGCCGTCAAACCAGTGCTGGTAACGCTCTCCGCCCAGGTCGTGGCCCGCCGGGCCCACGCGGTACAACGTGCCCGCCACGGCATCCGGGAAGCGCCCGCGCACCGAGGCTGCTGTCAGAGGAATGTCTGCCGCCGCAGTGGCAAACGCCGGCTTCCACGGCGCCTGGGACGCTTCGAACTGAGCGTGCCAGCTGGTGGACGATGCTTGTGCGTGCGCCGCATGGGGCACCTGGGATGCCAGGGACGCAAGCAGGGGGCCGCCGCCAGCGGCCATGAGCCGCAGCACCAGATCACGGCGATGGATGGACATGAAGACGCCTCAAAAAGGACTAGCGCAGGCGGATGGTGATGCTGTGGTCAGCATCCAGCGGCACGGCGGCAGCATCAAAACTGGGCGGGCCCATGCGACCCCGGGCGTCGTTGGAGAAGCCATACCGCTCTGTGGGCAGGCCCAGCAGGTTGGTGTCCAGCTTGGCGTTGCCGTTTTCGTCGGCAAACGACTTGACCACATAGCGCCCGGCGGGCAAGCCGCTGAACACCAGCTGCGCGGCACCGTCGCGCAGTTCGATCTTCTGCGAGACCACCGCCTGGTTGCTGGCAAACGCATCGGCCGAGTCAAACACGGCCAGGTAAAGCGTGGCTGGCGCAGCGGGGCCGTCGGTCACAGCAACCCGCAGGTCGGCCGCGCTGGCCGCCAGGGGCAGCCAGGCCGCAGCAATTGTCAGGATGGTGTGGATCGACTTCATGGGGGTGCTCCGTGCAGCGTTGGGCAGGCCGCGCTTCAGCACCGCCCGGCCGCCTTCAGCAAGGCGTTGCACTCGGGGCCTGCACTGCGGCCACGGGCGGCAGGCGCTGGGGCTGCTGCGGGTGCTGCGGCCGCAGGGCTGCTGCTGCCGCTTTTGCTGGCCACCATGGCGGTGCAGATGGCGTCGGAGTGCGGCGTCTGCCCAAAGCTCATGGCTTTCTGGAAGCCCGTGGCGCCGTACAGGTAGCACCGGTAGGCCATGCCGTCCAGGGTGTTGACGGTGTAGTTGATGCGGCCACCGGTTTCCTCTGCGCGGTCGGTGATGGAGAACTGGCCCACGGACCGCCCGATGGCCTGCGCCGTGCGCTGCTCCAGGCCCCGCTGGTCGAGGGTGGACGCGCAGCCGCTGAGCAGGGCTAATGCCGCAATGGCTGGGGCGGCCCACAAAAGCGCAGGGCGTGTAGAAGACTTCATGGGGTTCCTTGGTGTCATGGGTTTCATCGAACAAAGCAGTTGTCTGCGGGAAGGTTTGCCACGCTCGCGGCCACGGCCGAAAGCGATGGCCTGCTGCTGGGTATCTCATCGCCCAGCAGGCACAACTGGCGAGCAGACGGCAGGGCCCAGATGGCGCCAGAGCGCGTGCCCGTGATGGTGTGCAGCTCGCCCCAACGGGCGGCCAGCGCCGGGTTGGCGTCAGACCGGGCGAAGCGCACCACCCCCAGCTTGCTCGGGCCCACCAGCTGGGAAGCGCCCGCACAGTCGTTGCCCGCGAAGACCAAAACGCCTTCGTAGTAGTCGAGCGTGGCCTGCCCGGTGGTGCGCGCCCGCAGCGTCTTTTTGAACGACTGCACACCCACCGTGATGCAGCCCTTCTGCACCCAGTCGCCCTCCAGCGCGCTGATGGCAGTCATTGGCGCCATGCCTGCTGAGCCCCCGCCCCATCCCCCATCGGACACAGCCACGTCGCCGTCACCACCGCTGCGCCCGCTGCACGCCCCCAGAGGCAGGGTAAGCCCCAGGGCCAAGGTGATGAGGGCTGCAGGCACCACGGCTGCACGGTGCAACGAAGCAAGCAAAGGCAGCGAAGGAGGCAATGGGCACAACGCAGTCATACACGGCTCCTTGGTGGATAGGGCAAAAGGAAGAAGGAAGAAACCAGGCGCGCAGCAGCCCGCCACCGGCCCAGCCCTTCGGGCCCGGTCGTGGTCACGGTCTGTCTAGACGGGAAAAGAGAGGGCGGTCAGCCCGGCTTGCGGGCCACGATGAAGACCCGGATGTCCTTGCCCCGGGTGCCATGGCGTTCGACGGAGACAATCTCCAGCCCTTGCCGCACCAGGGCTGCCTGCAGCTGCTGCGCGTCGAAACACAGCACCTGCGGCGCCTTGCCAATGGCCTGCATCAGGGGCAGCGCCAGGCGGGGGATGAGCGGGTTCATCTCGTTGATGCACGGCGTCTTGGAGATCAGCAAACCGCCGGGCCGCAGGGCCTGCACCAGCAGCTTGAGCGCATGGTCCAGGTCTTCCACCAGGTGCAGCATGCTGAAGGCCAGCACCACGTCGTAGGCACCTTGCCCCTGCCCCGGTGCGTCGGCATCGGCCAGCGCAAAGCCCAGCTGCGGCACGGGCTGGGCGGCCAGCCGCTCCCGGGCGATGGCAATCATCCCCGGCGCGACATCGGTGGCCAGCATGCGCCCCGTGAAAGGCGCCAGGCGCATGGCGGTGCTGCCGGTGCCGCAACCGACCTCCAGCACATCCGCTGAGGGAGGCAGCAACGCCTGCACGCGCTGCAGCGTGGCCTCGTAGCCCGCCATGTCGGCAATCGGCTCGGCGGCGTATTTGGGCGCTATACGGTCCCAGAAGCGGGCCTTGCGGGCAAAGGGAGCGGCACCCGCCTCGGCATGTGGCGTGGCATGGAGGGCCGGGGCAATGGAAGGCGTTGGCATGGGCGGGTGGGGCATCGGGCGTTGAGCGATACCGGAATGCTATCCATGCAAAACCCCGCAGGGAACGGCCTTTATTGCAGTGAACATATACATTTACGCATGGACAACCTCGACTGGAACCAGCTCAAGGCGTTTCTGGAGACCGCAGAAACCGGCTCGCTCTCGGCCGCCGCCCGCAAACTGGGCCTGACCCAGCCCACGCTGAGCCGCCAGGTGGCCGCCATCGAACAGCACATGGGCGTGACCCTGTTCGAGCGTGTGGGCAAGGCCATGGCGCTCACCCCCACCGGGCTCGACCTGCTGGAACACGCCCGCGCCATGGGCGCAGCCGCCGAGGCCCTGGGCCTAGCGGCCACGGGCCGGTCTGAGGCAGTGGGCGGTGTGGTGTCAGTGTCGGCCAGCGACGCCGTGGCGGCCTACCTGCTGCCGCCCATCGTGCAGCGGCTGCGCGCCCAGGAGCCGGGCATTGCCGTCGAAGTGATCTCGTCCAACGCGCTGAGCGACCTGCTGCGCCGCGAGGCCGACATTGCCATCCGCCATGTGAAGCCCGAGCAGCCTGACCTGATCGCCCGCCTGGTGCGCGAGGCCACTGCCTACTTCTATGCATCCGAAGGCTGGGTGAAAACCTATGGCCACCCGCGCACCGCGCAGGACGCAATCCAGGTGCCGTTCGTGGGCTCGGACCGCGCGGGCCGGTATCTGGAGTACCTGCGCCAGTACGGCCTGCATCTGAGCGAAGACAACTTCAGCTGCTACTCCGACCACACCGTGGCCCACTGGGCGCTGGTGTGCCAGGGCATGGGCATTGGGGCCATGATGGACAACATCGCACGCCACACCCCAGGCGTCGTCCGCGTGCTGGAGGACCTGCCGCCAGTGCGCTTTCCGATCTGGCTGGTGTCGCACCGCGAGCTGCGCACCTCGCGGCGGATCCGTGTGGTGTTTGAGGCGCTGGCGGAGGGGCTGTCCAACGGGGAGTCGCAGGACGAGCGCTGAGCGCGGCACGGGCCAAAGCTCAGCGGTCAGTGGCTATGTGTGCCCCTCACTCGTACCCGCTCCTGCGGCGGCCCGATCCGCATCGACCTTGTGCGGCGCCCGCGAGCGCACTTGGTACCCCGCCGATAGCAGGTGCACATCCCAGCGCTGCTGCACCGCCCCCCAGATGCCCTTGGGCAAAAACAGCGCAAACAGCATGGCAATGGCGCCCAGGCCGATGAGGTAGAGCACGCCCTGCCCGCCCCACAGCGTCTCTACCGCAAAGAAAAGCAGCGCGCCGAGGATGGGGCCTTCCATGGTGCCTATGCCCCCCACCAACACCATGAAGATCATGTAGGCCGTCCACTGCACGCTGAAATAGGTCTTGGGCTGAAAGCTGATGGACGTGGCCAGCCACAGCCCCCCGGCCAGTGCGCAGCCCAACGCCGACAGCACAAACACCAGCCGTTTGATGGCGACCACGCGCACACCGAGGGAGATGGCGGCGGTCTCGTTGTCGCGGATGGCCTGCACGGCTGTGCCCACCTTGCTGCGCAGAAGCAGGAAGACCACCCCGCTCAGCCCCGCCATGGTAGCCAGCGCAGCCCAGTAGGTGTATGCGCGCCGGTCGTCGGCCGCGTACTGCTGCAGCGCAATCATCGAGGTGCCCGTCTCGCCCTGCACCAGGCTATCGAGGTTGACGCACAGGTGGGCCAGCGCGGCCACCACCCACATGCCGATGGCAAATTCGCCGCCCTGCAGCCGCAGCATGAAAACGGCCAGCGGCACTGCCACCACGGCTACCAGCATGGCACCCACCAGCAGCGCAGGGTACGGCCCCAGGCCCGCATCGGCCAGCCGCACCATGGCATAGGCGCCCAGGCCGAAGAACGCCTGGTGGCCAATCGACACCAGCCCGGCGTAACCCGCCAAAGCGTTCCACATCACGGCCAGGATCACGTAGATGAACAGTGTGGTGAGCCTGTCCACCGTGCCCGCCTGCAGCCACAGCGGTCCCAGGCAGAGCACGGCCAGCAGCAGCGCGGTGGCGCTGGCGAAGGCGATGGACGCGCGCGTCCAGCGTTCGATGACCAAGGGGGATGCACCCGTGGGTACGAAAGGTGCAGAAGTGATGGGAGCAGTCATGGCGCGGCCCTGCGGCGGGAAGAGAAGAACCTGCGCAGCGCGCCGCTCGCGTAGAGCCGGGCCAGCAGGATGACCAAAAAGGTGGCGTGCCCTGCGATCAGAAAACCCTGGGGATGCACCTGCGCCCCCAGGTTCTGCGCCACGCCCAGCACCACGCCGCCCAGCAAGGTGCCCCACAGCGAACCGGCACCGCCGATGATCACGGCCTCAAACGCAAAGATCAGCTGCTGCGGGCCCGAGAACGGATCGAACGTGGCCCGCAGGGCCAGCGATGCCCCGGCCAGCGTGACGGTGACCATGGTGATGGCCGAAGCCGCCGCGAACACCGTGCCGGTGCGCACGCCCACCAGGCGCGCGGTGTCGGCATCCTCCGACGCTGCGCGGATCTGCCGCCCCAGCGCCGTGTGCGCCAGCATGGCGTGCAGACCGCCCAGCAGCAGCACCGCCAGCACCAGCACCAGCGTGGGCAGCTGCCCCACATACAGGCCGCCGGGCAGCTCCCAGCTGTCGTAGGCCAGCGTGCCGATGGAGGTGGCCAGCGAACGCGTGTCGGCACCAAAGTGCTGGAACAGCACGTTGTCGATCACGCTCGCCAGGCCAAACGTGGCCAGCAGGGGCACCAGCGCGCCCAGGCGCGCGCTGCGCTCCAGCACCAGCTTGTGCAGCAGCCAGCCCAGCAGTGCCATGGCAGGCACCACCGCCAGCAGGGCCAGCAGCGGATGCCAGCCCATCGGTTCGGCCAGCACCCACAGCAGGTAGGCCGCCACCACCGTCAGGCTGCCGTGGGCCAGGTTGATGATGCGCATCACCCCGAACATGAACGACAGGCCGCAGGCGAGCAAGGCGTAGTAGCCGCCGAGCAATAGGCCCTGGACGATCTGATTGAGAAGGTTCATGCGGCCTCCTTGTGGGCAGGGTGGAAGTGGGTCGCGTTGTTGGCAGCTTCGCCATCGGCATTGCCAGTGGCGTGGCTGCCGGGCGCAGCTTCGGGCCGCTGCGCGCCAAAGTAAAACGCGGTGATCTGCGCACGGGTGAGCTGGTCGGCGGGCGCGTCGGCCACCACGCTGCCTTCGAGCATGCAGACAATGCGACTGGCGACGGCCTGCACGCGCTGCAAATCCTGCTCTACCAATACCAGCGTAGTGCCCTGCCCCACCACGCCACGCAGCGCGTCGTACACGCCCTGCACGGCCAGGGGCGACAGGCCCAGCGAGACCTCGTCGAGCAGCAACACGCGCGGGTTGGTCATGAGCGCGCGGCCAATGGCCACGGCCTGCTGCTGCCCGCCCGACAGCTCGCCCGCGTGGGCGTTCAGCTTGGGCGCAAGCTGCGGGAAAGCGTCCAGCACGGTGTCAAAACTCCACTGCCCCCGTCTGCCCGCTGCACTCGCCACGAGCAGGTTCTCGCGCACCGTCATGCCTGCAAACAGGCGTCGCCCCTCGGGCACCAGGGCCAGGCCTTCGGCCACACGCTCCTGGGCAGGCATACGGGTGATGTCCACCCCGTCCCACCGCACGGTGCCGCTGCTGGCGCGGTGTGCACCGGCCAGCGTGCGCAGCAGCGTGGTCTTGCCCGCACCATTGGCCCCCACCAGGGCCAGGATGTCGCCCTGGCGCACCTGCAGCGACACATTGCGCACAGCGGGCAGCTGGCCATGGTGGGCGTTCAGGTTGTCAATACTCAACAACACGCTCATGCCGCCACCCCGCCCAGATAGGCCTCGACCACGGTGGCATCGTTCAGCACGGCCTGCGGGTCGCCGCTGGCAATGATCCGTCCGCCGTCCATGCACACCAGGCGCGTTGCCACTTGCAGCAGCACATGCACCATGTGTTCGATCCAGACGATGGCGATGCGCTGGCTGCGAAGGGTGCGCACCAGGTCCACCAGCTCGCTGGCCTCGGCATCGGTCAGGCCGCCGCCGATCTCGTCGAGCAGCAGCACCTCGGGGCCGGTGGCCAGCGCACGCACCAGTTCCAGCCGCTTGCGGCCCAGCAAACCCAGCGTTTCTGCACGGCGATTGGCCAGCGCCTCCATGCCACACAGGCGCAGGCACTCCATGGCCCGGTCACCCGCGTCGCGAGCATGCAGGCCTGCGCCGTGGGTGGCGCCGGTGAGCACGTTTTCAAACACCGTCATGCCCAGAAACGGCCGGGGCACCTGGTGGGTGCGCGCGATGCCCGCACGGCAGCGGTCTGCCGCGCTGCGGGCGCTCACATCCACCCCCTGGAACCAGACGGCACCCTGGCTTGGCGCAAACGCTCCGGCCAGCACGTTCAGCAGCGTGGTCTTGCCCGCACCGTTGGGCCCGACGATGCCCACGGCCTCGTCACTGCCCACTGAAAAATCGAGCTGATCCAGCACTTTGAGCGCACCAAATCGCATGTCGATGCCCTGCGCCTGCAGCAGTAACGGCTGCTGCTGTGCCCCGCCCGCTGGCGGGCTCCCAAGGGGTTGTGGATGTCGCATGGAGATCAGCTGTAGGACTTGAGCGCCGCCGCCACGGGGATGTTGCGGTCGGTGGCGTTTTCGGTGACGAGCAGGTCGAGCTTGAACTTGCTGCCCGCTGCGGGCTTGACCCACTGCGCGCCCACCACCGGTGTCACCGACACGTTGGGCACAGGCCCCTTGGCAAAGTCCACCGGGCCTTGCATGGCGGTGGCCTTGAGCGTGCTGATGGCCTTGGCCAGCGCCGCCTTGTCGCGCGGGTTGGTGCTGGCTTTGAGCGCCTCGGTGCCTGCATCAAACAGCGACATGGTGGAGCCCAGCATCTGTGTCCACTGCTTGCCGGTGCTGGCCTCATACGCATCGGCCAGCTGCACGCCGCTGAGCCCCGTCAGTGGTGAGGCATAGGGGAAGGTCTTGTGCCAGAAACACCCTGCACCCAGGTTGATCGCCAGCGGGCCCAGTGCCTCTACCTGCGAGGGCACGAGGCCCGTCTTGGCTATCTGCGCGATCTTCACCATGCGCGTGTAGCCCTGCTGCGCTGCCTGCCGCCAGAAGGTGGCGAAGTCTGGCGGTATGGGAAAGGTGTTGAAGATCTCGCAGCGCTCGGCCTTGAACTTGGCGATCTGCGCCGAATAGTCGGTGGTGCCGTTCTCGTACGGCCCTGCGTCCACCACGGTGAAACCCGCCTTGGCCAGCTCGGGCGCCAGCGTGGCGCGAATCGCGTTGCCATCGGCATCGTTGGGGTACAGCACGCCAATCTTCTTGTTGGTGGGCAGCGCCGCAAACTGCGAGGTGTACGACGTGGTGAAGCTGCCGCCGCCAAACGAGAAGTGGTACGTCCACTTGAAAGGCGACGGCGCGCCGGGCTTGGCACCCCGGCCAAAGTACCAGGCCTCCCACGGCATCACGGTGGACAGGCAGGGCACGCCTGCCGCCTCGCACGCATCCGACACCGGGTTCACCGTTTCGGGTGTGGTGGTGGTGAGCATCAGGTCGATCTTGTCGCTGTTGATCAGCGCCTTGGCCAGCTGGCTGGCGCGGGCCGGGTCGGACTGCGTGTCGCGGTCCAGGATCTCCACCGCGTACTTCACGCCACCAATGGTCAGGCCCGCAGCCAGCGTCTTGCGCACCTGGGCCAGGATGAAGGTGTCGGTCTCGCCCAGGGCGCCCAGCGGGCCGGTGCGCGGGCTGATGAAGCCCACCTTGAGCACGGGCGCAGCGCTGGCCGCCTGCGCCCACAGCGGGCCGGCACCCAGCGCCAGGCCGCCAGCGCCTGCAGCGGTGATCAGCCCACGGCGCGAGATGGTGGGGGATGCGGCCTGTGCTGCGTGGATGGTCTGATCGGTCAGCTCGACCTGTGTAGCGGTCACGGTGGGAGGAAGTACGTTTTTCATGGAGATTCCTTCAATCAGATGAGATCAGTCGTCGGCCTGTACGGTGCGCAGGCTCACGCCCCGGCCTGTACCGGTGGGGCGCGGCCAACGCGTCGGCCTTTGGGGTGGTGGGGGATGGGCGCCGCTGCGCTATGCAGCCGCAGCCACTGCCGTGCGCTGGTGCGCGGCAATGAACCGGCCCGCCTGCTCCAGCGAGGCCAGCGCTTCATCCAGCGCGGGCGCGAACAGCTGCCAGCAATGCACCATGCCGTCCCACACGGTGCAGTCCGCGTCCACGCCCGCCGCCTTCAAGCGCGCGGCCATGGTCACGGCATCGTCGCGCAGGCGCTCGCGGCCACCCACCTGCAGTTGCACGGGTGGCAGCCCCTGCAGATCGGCTCTGTAGAACGGGGTGACGGTGGGCGAACGCACATCGCCACCGGGCACATACATGGCGTTGAAAAACCCCATGAGTTCGCGCGTGATGAACGGGTCGTCCACCGCGTGGTGGGACGCGCCTTCGGACGCCAGGTCCAGCGCGGGCGACAGGGCCACGATGGCTGCAGGCAGGGGCAGGCCCAGGTTGCGGGCATGCACTGCCGTGGACAAGGCCAGGTTGCCGCCCGCCGAATCGCCCATCAGCGCGATGGCCGACGCGGCATAGCCCTGGTCCAGCGCCCACTGGTACGCGGCCAGCGCGTCGTCGTGCGCAGCGGGGGCCGGGTGCTCGGGCGCCAGGCGGTAGTCCACATTGAGCACCTGCGCGCCGCAGAACTGCGCGAGGTACGAGCACAGCGCCCTGTGTGATGTGAGCGAGCCGAACACAAAGCCGCCCGCGTGGTAGTAGATGACCAGCTTGCGCGGGTTGGCCTGCAAGGTGCTCAGCAACTCGGCTGCCATGGTGCCGCCTGCGCCGTTGGGGATGCGCAGCGCCTGAATGGGCAGCCCCTGGGCCAGGGGCATTTGCGAGTTGCTGGCGTCAAACCACGCACGCAGCTGCGCGGGGGTGGCTTGCGGTGGCGGTGGGTTTTGTGCGGCCATCTGCAAGATGGCCTCAAGCTGTTGTGCGGACATGTGCGGCCCCTTCGCTCAGAGGTAGGTGGAAGCGAGCCCGCCATCCACCGGCAGGTTGATGCCGCTCACCCAGCGTGCCGCGTCGCTGCACAGGAAGGCGATGACGGGCGCCACTTCGTCGCTGAACGCCGGGCGCTTCATGCGGTGAGCGTCTTTCTCCACCCGCTCCTGGCCCAGCATCTGCACAAAGTCGCCCAGGATGGGCGTGAACACCGGGCCCGGGGCCACGCAGTTCATGCGCACACCACGCTCCATGAAAATCTTTTGCGACTGGGTGTACGTCCATACGATCAGCGCTTCTTTGAAGTACTGGTAGCAGGTCTCTTGTTGCACGGGGTGGGCGGCCAGCCACTTGGCGCCTTCTTCAAAGCTGGTGGTGGCACCCAGTGCGCGGTGCAGCTCCAGGCGCTGGGGCCACTCGGCCCCCAGGATGGAGGAGATATTGACGATGGAACCACCCTCGCCCATGCGCTCCAGCACGCGGTGCATGAAGTGGCGCAGGCCCAGGTAGTTGACGCGGCCGACCAGCTCGGCGGGCGATGTGCCGGGCACGCCCGCAATGTTGGCCAGCGCATCCACCTTGGCAGGCAGTTGCGCCACGGCATCGTTGATGGCGGCCGGGTCGCCCAGGTCCACCTGCACAAAGCCGTCGAGCGTGAGCGTGGGCGCATTGCGGTCCACACCGATCACGCGGGCGCCCTGCTGGCGGGCAAGCTTGGCAAAGTCTGCGCCGATGCCGGAGCAGCAGCCGGTGACGACGATGGTTTTGTTGTGTAGGGTCATGAAAGTTGTCTCCTGATTTTTGTGGGGGGGGGCACAAGCCCTCGGAGCGGCCCAACCGCACCGAGGGCTTGCGATGTCAGAACGGGAATGCGGGTGGTGCGTCCTTCACGGTGATCCACTGCCACTGCGTGTATTCATCAATGTCAGCAGGCCCGCCCACGCTGCCCCCGTTGCCACCCACACCGGGGCCGCCAAAGGGGTTGGTGCACTCGTCGTTCACGGTCTGGTCGTTGATGTGGACCATGCCTGCGCGCAGGCGCTGGCCGATGACCATGGCGCGGCCCACGCTAGGACTGATGACGGCAGCAGCCAGGCCGCCCTGGCTGGTGTTGGCCAGCTGCACGGCCTCGTCGTCGGTGCGGAAGGTGACGAGGTTGGCCACCGGGCCAAAAGGCTCTTCGTCAAACGAACGGATGCCGGGCTTGACGCCCGAGAGCACCGTGGGCTTGTAGCAAAGCCCTTCGTAGGTGCCGCCCGCTTCGAGCTTGGCGCCCTGGGCCACGCTGTCTTTGATGACCTGGTCAAAGCGCTGCAGTTGCTTGGCATCGATCATCGGCCCCAGGGCCACTTGGCCGCTGGCACCATCGCCCACGGGCAGGTGCGTGGCCTTGCCCACCATGCGTTGCAGGATGCCTTCGGCAATTGATTCGTGCACCAGGATGCGGTTGGATGCCATGCAGATCTGCCCCTGGTGGAACCACGCGCCAAATGCGGCAGCGCTGGCGGCGGCGTCCAGATCAGCGTCTTCCAAAATGATGAGGTTGTTGGCCCCGCCCAGCTCCAGCGACACCTTCTTGAGGCGCTGCCCCGCCAGCGCGCCAATGCGGCGGCCTACCGCGGGCGAGCCGGTGAAGGCGATCATGGGCACGCGCTCGTCCACCACCAGCGCCTCGCCCGCCTCGGCATCGCCCGGCAGCACTTGCAGCAGGCCCTTGGGCAGGCCGGCCTCTTCAAATACGCGGGCCATGATGAAGCCGCCACTTACCGGCGTGCGCGTGTCGGGCTTGAGCACCACTGCATTGCCCAGCGCCAGCGCCGGGGCCACCGAGCGCAGGCCCAGGATGAGCGGGAAGTTGAACGGCGAGATCACGCCCACCACTCCGTGCGGCACGCGCCGCGCAATCGACAGGCGCCCTGGCGTGCTG
Source organism: Acidovorax kalamii (assembly GCF_002245625.1). Classification (GTDB taxonomy): domain Bacteria; phylum Pseudomonadota; class Gammaproteobacteria; order Burkholderiales; family Burkholderiaceae_C; genus Acidovorax; species Acidovorax kalamii. The sequence goes on along the minus strand of NZ_NOIG01000004.1, from coordinate 649,718 downwards.
GGCAGCACCTGGCCCTGGGCCTGCATGGGCAAGGCTGCGGCCAGGTGGCACAGCGTAATGGCCTCGCGCACCTCGTGCTGGCCCTTGGGCACGATGCCGCCGGTTTCGCGGGCTACCGCCATGGCCAACTCGTCAAAGTGCTGCTCAAAAATGCTGGCCGCACGGTGGAACACGGCTGCACGCTCGCGCGGCCCCGTGGCCGCCCACGCGGCCTGCGCCTGCTGCGCACGGCCAATGGCGGCCTGCATGTCGGCCGCACTGGCAATGCCCACGCGGCTGAGCACCTGGCCCGTGGCAGGCTCCACCGCATCACGCGCCGTGCTCAGCGCGGTAGACCATGCACCATCAAAGGCCTTGCCCGCCCAGAGGCGGTTGTCCAGCAGGCCTGGTTTTTCTGAAACACCCATTGCATTGCTCCTTGGTTGAAATCAAAACCCACCGCATGGCTGCGGCGGTGTGACCTCAAATTGCAACGGGCGTACCAGCCCCGCCTGCCACCAAGCCCCAAAACGCCTGAAACACGGGCTTTTTGAGAGGGCGCGCTACGGACTTTCCCTAGGCCCAAACACGCCTGGTATGGGCGACTTTTTGCCACCAAATAGTTATCATTCATAAACAAATGGCACTGCAAAGATTGATCAAATGATCACTTTTTGATCAATTTCTGATTCACCACCGGAGAACCCCATGCCGAAGCGCCGCGTCTCTCTGGCCGACCTGCACCGCACCGCCGTGGGCCAAGGCCAGGCCTTGCTGGGCACCGTGCCTGCCGAAGCCCCCCGCGCCCTGGGCGGGTTTGACACCCATGGCATCAGCCAGCACACCCACCCCACGGTGGCCGACATCAGCGAATGCCTGTTCTTCTCGCCCGGCGACGGGCGCATCTGGCTGCAAGACCAGCGCATGATCCTGCTGCACTCCGAGGCCCTGGGCTCACTGCGGCGCGAGCTGATCGACAGCATTGGCCTGGACAAGGCACGCGGCCTGCTCACCCGTGCGGGCTATGTGAGCGGCGCGCGCGACGCCCGCCTGGTGCGCCAGCAATGGCCCGACGCCGAACCCACCGCCGCAGCCATGGCAGGCACCCGCCTGCACGCGCTGGAGGGCGTGGTGCAGGTGGAGGTGGTGCATGCCCGCTACAACGCCGAGCTGGGCGAATACGACGGCGAGTTCATCTGGCACAACTCCAGCGAAGACGACGAGCACATCGCCGCCTATGGCGTGGGCGGCTCGCCCGCGTGCTGGATGCAGGTGGGCTACGCCACAGGCTACGTCAGCACCCTGTTCGGCCGCATGATCGTCTTTCGTGAGGTGGAGTGCCGATCCTCCGGCGCAGCGCACTGCCGCGTGGTGGGCAAATCGGCCGAACTGTGGGACGACCCCGAGCAAGACCTGTTCTACCTGAACGCCCAGGACTTTGTGGGCACCCCGCCCGCAACGCTGCCCCCCTCCATGCCAGAAGGCGCGCGGGCCAAGACACGCACCACCTACCTGGGCGTGCCACCGGGCAAGGCGGCATCCGGCAACGCAGGCACCGCCGCCGACCCCACGGCAAACGCCACCATGGTCGGCGCGTCATCCGCCTTCAACGCCGCCTGCCACATGCTGCAGCGCGTGGCCCCCACCGCTGCCACCGTGTTGTTCACCGGGGAATCGGGCGTGGGCAAGGAGATGTTTGCCAGCATGCTCCACCGCATCAGCCCCCGCAGCAGCCAGCCCTTTGTGGCCATCAACTGCGCGGCCATCCCCGAGACGCTGGTAGAGAGCGAACTCTTTGGCGTGGAGCGCGGCGCCTACACCGGCGCAGGCACATCGCGCCCCGGCCGGTTTGAGCGCGCCCACGGCGGCACCCTCTTCCTCGACGAAATCGGCACGCTCAGCCTGGTCGCCCAGGGCAAGCTGCTGCGCGCCCTGCAAGAAGGCGAGGTAGAGCGCGTGGGCGGCACCCGCACCGTGCGCGTGGATGTGCGCCTGGTGGCCGCCACCAACGTGGACCTGCGCCAGGCCGTGCGCGAAGGCACGTTCCGCGAAGACCTGTTCTACCGCCTCAACGTCTTCCCCATCCACCTGCCCCCGCTGCGCGACCGACGCGACGACATCCCCCTGCTGATGAGCCACTTCTTGGCCCACTACCAGCGCAAGCACCAGCGGCAGGTGCCCGGCTTTAGCCAGGCGGCCGTGAAGGCGATGTTTCACTACCCCTTCCCCGGCAACATCCGCGAGCTGCAGAACCTGATTGAGCGGGCGGTGATCTTGGCGACGGATGGCGAACCCATTGAGCCGCACCACCTGTTTGCAGGCGGTGAGCAAAGTGGCGGCGGGGTGATGTCGCTGCACTTGCAGGGGAACAGCGGGGGGACGTTGCATGCGCAGGGAGTGGCGGGTGTGGGGGCTGCTGCGATGCAGGTTCCGCAAGCCGCAGCGAGTGCGCGGGCTGGTGTGGCGCTACCGCCAGCCGCTGCGCCGGTGGTGGCACCGCTGCACCAGGCGGAAGAGCAAATGCTGCGGCAGGCGTTGCAAAGCGCGGGGGGGAATGTGGCGCTGGCTGGGCGGTTGCTGGGGATTAGCCGGGCGACGATGGCTTATCGGGTGAGGAAATTTTCGATTAGGGATCTATGAAATTGAAAACTCGACTGGCAATTGGAGTTGCGATAGGCTTTTTAGGAATGAAATTTGGCAACGAGTATCGGCACCAAAAGCGCTATCAATGCACGGCCACTATCCCCATAGAAAGCACTTTGCCGTGATCGCTGGGTCTCAATTTCTTCCCGAACGTCCCAGTGCGCCCGTGGCGTAATTTTTTGATAACCATGCTTGAACTCGGCTCAACGGAATTTCATCTAGCAATTCCAAGTTTTCCTGAAGCGGAACTCAAACACCTTTCCTCCAAACTCTTCGATACATGGGAAGAGTACGTTGATACCGCACTGGCACTGCGAGACTACTCGTTGTTGTTGCAGGTCGAGGAAGGCTCTGTCGGCGGCATCGCAAAAATTGGTGCTGCGCTGGGAATTCTCTATATAGGCATAGGCAACTATGGAGACTTCGTATCTGGCGTGAAGACGATCGGTGAGCAGATCGGCGCCACATCCGAGTTCGTAACACAGCACGCAAGCCGAGTTTTCTCCTGCCCGGATTCGAAAGTGACGACCCGCAGACGAGGCGGAACAATTAAGTCGCTTCAACACCTGTTTACCAAAGTCCAACGCGGCGAACTCTCAGCCGAAGAAGCAACTGCTCGGGCAGAAAAGATTCTTGGAACTGAAGCTGCGAGTACTCCCCAATTTCTCGAAGACTTAAGAAACGCGTTTGACCGCTGCCCGCGTCACCATGAACAACAGCAGCTTCCCTTCGTCGATGAACCGGATGCCCCGCGTTTCCAGCCTCTCGAATTGCCGTCCAAGCCGAAGTCTCCTCGCCCCGCACCTGTTCTTGGTCCTGCACTACAGCTGAGAATTGAGGTATGGCGAGAGTCAAAAAGGAAGCGCAAACACACGCGAGTAATGAAGCTTTGAGCACCAAGTGCTGCTAGTTGCAACTCGGCACCTAAGCTTTAAAAGAGCCTCTTTTACCTATGCGCCCCCGTTCGATCTCGGGTCGCAGAACCTGGGCAACCGCCTTCGCCCGATCCCCACCACGATAGTTCCCCTCTGGGCACAAGCTAGCCATTTCCTCTACCAGCAGCTCATCCAGCGCTCCTGCAGCTCCCCCTGCGCGTCGTCGGCCTAGCTGACCGCCTTAACGCCGTTGAACCGAGCCAACACCGCCAACTTCATGTGCCGGTGAGCGTCTCCACCAAAGGAGCGGGCACAAGATAGACAGACGAAACATATACAATTCGAATACGTTTCGCATAAAGTCAGCATCCCATGGGCATAGTCAAAATTTCCGACCAGATGCACGAAAACCTGCGTCTGGCCAGCACGGCGCTGAGCCGTTCCATCAACTCCCAGGCCGAGCACTGGATGCGTGTCGGCATGCTGGCCGAGATGTACCCCGACCTGGACCACCGTGAGATTTGCCAGATGCTGGTGCGGGCCGAGCTGGCGGGTGGGCTGGATGTGGCGCTGGCGGCGCGGGGTGAGCTGGACAGCAAGCCTGCTGCAGACGCTCCCACCGCACGCGCCAGAAAGCAGCCGCACTGATGGCCCGCGCTGACCGTGGGGTGCCGATCCGCTCGGCCGAAGAACTGGTGATGGCGCGGCGGGCCGCACAACTGGCCGCCGAGGTGCTAGCGATGATCGAGCCGCATGTGGTGCCGGGCGTGACCACCGACGCGTTGGACCGCCTGTGCCACGACCACATCGTGAACGTGCAGGGCGCACGGCCTGCCAATGTGGGCTACCTGGGCTACCCCAAGACGGTGCTGACCTCGGTGAACCATGTCGTGTGCCATGGCATCCCCTCGCCCCAGCAGATGCTGAAGAAGGGCGACATCGTGAACATTGATGTGGCGGTGGAAAAAGACGGCTGGTATGGCGACACCAGCCGCATGTTCTGCGTGGGCACGCCCAGCGTGCTGGCACACCGGCTGGTGCGCACCACGTATGAGGCGCTGTGCGCAGGCATCCGCACGGTGAAGCCGGGAGCCACGCTGGGCGATGTGGGCCACGCGATTGCCACGGTGGCGCAGCGTGAGAACTTCAGCGTGGTGCGCGAGTATTGCGGCCACGGCATTGGTACCGTGTACCACGATGAGCCGCAGGTGCTGCACTACGGGCGGCGCGGCCAGGGGCTGCGGCTGGAGGCGGGCATGGTCTTCACCATCGAGCCCATGCTGAACGCAGGCCAGCGCGAGACCAAGGAGCTGGCCGATGGCTGGACGGTGGTGACCAAGGACCGGTCGCTCTCGGCCCAGTGGGAGCACATGGTGGCGGTGACGGACAGCGGCTATGAGGTGCTGACGGCGTGGCCCGGGGGCACTGGGGCTTATCCGGCGGTGTAGCCAAACCGGCGCTGCAAAGTGGGGGCAAAGCCTGGCGCCCTTAATAGGCAAGGGAACATCAGGCGCTGGGCAATTGCAGCCGGGCCCAAGCGGCCATCACATCGAGCTGCTTCTTGATCCAGTCGGCAGACATCATGTTGGCGCCCCAGTGGTGGATGCGCGCCACGCCCTCCCCCATGTTCCACAGATGCCGCAACTGCACGAAGAGCGGCAAGGCGGCGAGGTCGGCATCGGTGACAAGGCCGCCCCCTGCGCGGTAGCCAGCCAAGTACTGCTGCCAGCGCTTGAGCAAGGCGTCGTCAGGCTCCATGGGGGCCTTGCGCGGCAGGTTCGACCACAGCCACACACACAGGTCATAGGTCAGGAACCCTGGCCCGGCGTCGTCAAAGTCAAAGAAGGCGGCGCGCTGCACACCATCGGCATCGGTGGTCACATGGTTGTTGAAGCCATGCGTGTCGCCGTGGCACATCACGCGGGTCAAGGTGCCCTCAACTTCCGCCAGCTCGCTCAGAAGGCGCTCAATCAGTTGCCGGTAGGCATCCAGCACGGAAGGGTCGATCTCGGGATGGGCGGCAAGGTAGTCCAGCGTGCGGCCTGCAAGGTGGTGGCCGTCCAGCACATAGCGGCTTGCGGGGCCTGTGAAGCTTTGCGCGGCGCTGTGAATCTGCGCCAGCGTGGCGCCGGTCAGGTGCAGTTCTTCTGGCGTATCGGGCACGGCACCATCGCAGTGGCGAAACAGGACCAGCGCACGCGGCCCCTCTGGGAACGGCAGGGTAACGCTGGCAGCACCATTCGCAGCCAGGACCGGTGTGGCCACGCCCACACCCTGTGCGTGCAGATGGGCCAGCAGCGCGACCTCGAAATCCACATTGAACGGACCGCGCGGCCGGATGGCGCAAAGCCGCGCCACATAGCGGCTGCCATCCGTGGCCCGCACGGCGTAGTTGTCATTGAGGTTGCGGCGGATCAGGTAACACTGCTGCACTGGCAGGCCGTAGTGCTGCGCCACCCAAACACTCACGGCAGAGGCAGCGGCTGTGGTGTGCGAGGCAATCGGGCTGAGGTCATGCGATGTTGGTGAAAGCATGCGGCATTCTCCATGGATGCAGCATGAAACACCCGTGCGACGTGGTTCGATGGGCTTGCACCCAGACGTTGTCGCTCCCCCCAGGCTGGTACTAGCGGGAAAACAGCTACATCACTAGAAAATGCTTAAAAAGGCTGCTACCGCCCGATGGCATTGCACCATCGGTATCAAAACCATAGCAATCCACGTCGCCATCACCACGGCAGCTTGTCGCCGCTGTAGGCGTAAAAGCACCCCGTTTCCTCCACCGGCAACCCATCCAGCACCCGCAGCATGTCGCCCGCCGCATCTGCAGCGGGACGGCCGATTTCTGCGCCATTGAACGGGGCCGACAAGGCCGAGTTGACGGTGCCCGGGTGCAGCGCCACCAGCACGGCCTGCGGGTGGGTGCGGGCCACTTCGATGGCAGCCGTTTTGACCAGCATGTTGAGCGCGGCCTTGCTGGCGCGGTAGCTGTACCAGCCGCCCAGGCGGTTGTCGCCAATGCTGCCCACCTTTGCCGAGAGCACGGCCAGCAGGCCGCGCCCCTGTTTGGGCAACAGCGGTGCAAAGTGGGCCAGCACGAGAGCGGGGCCGAAGGTGTTGGTGCGGAAGGTGGCTTCCATCTGCGTGTAGTTCAACTGGCCCAAGCGCTTTTCAGGCATGCCGTGGGGGCCGTGCAACAGGCCTGCGGCGTGGATGATGCAGTGCCACGGGCCTTGGGCCTTGAGCTGCTGGGCGGCGGCGGCGATGGTAGCTTCGTCATCCAGATCGACCGCCGGGCTGGTGTGGCGGCCCAGGCCCACGGCCAGTGCGCAGCGCGGATCGGCCTGCAGGTGGGCGAGGAAGGCGTTGCCGATGGCGCCGGTGGAGCCGATGACCAGGGCGCGGTATCCCTCGGGCAGGGACTGCAGGGACGCGAACGGCGAGGCGGGTGGCTGTGGGTTAGACATAGCGCGGTCCTGCGGTGGGGGTGTCGTGGGGTGATGGGCAGGCAGGCTACAGCGCATCCAGCCGCGTGCGCAGGCTGGCCGCATGCTCGCGCAGCGCATCGAGCTGCGGGCCCTGCATCTTCTGCAACTGGCGGTACACCATGCCGAGGCGGAAGTTGCTGCCCAGCGTGCCTTCGTTGCGCGCAAAGAAGTCCCAGTACAGGGCGTTGTACGGACAAGCGCGGACGCCTACCTTTTGCTTTTTGTCGTAGTGACAACCGCTGCAGTAGTCGCTCATGCGGTCGATGTAGGCGGCGCTGCTCACATAGGGTTTGGTGGCCAGCAGGCCGCCGTCGGCAAACTGGCTCATGCCCACGGTGTTGGGCACTTCCACCCATTCAAAGGCGTCGATGTACACGCCCAGATACCAGCGGTGCACGGCGGCAGGGTCCAACCCCGCCAGCAGCGCAAAGTTGCCGATGACCATGAGGCGCTGGATGTGGTGGGCGTACGCATGCTCTAACGACTGGCCCACGGCGTGCTGCATGCAGCGCATGCGGGTCTTGCCCGTCCAGAACCAGTCAGGCAGCGGCGTGCTGTGGCCCAGGGCGTTGCGCTCGTCATAGCCGGGCATATGGGCCCAGTAGATACCGCGCACGTATTCGCGCCAGCCGAGGATCTGGCGGACAAAGCCCTCCACGGCAGGCAGGGGCGCAGTGCCTGCGTGGTAAGCGGCCTGGGCGCGTTGCACCACCTCATGCGGGCGCAGCATTTTGGTGTTGAGTGCGAAGGACAGCAGGGAGTGAAAAAGCCTGCTGCTCTTCGTGCTCATGGCGTCCTCATACGCACCAAAGTCCGGCAGCGTGGTGGTGATGAAATGGTCCAGCCACGCCAGTGCCTCGGCCCGGTTCAGCGGCCAGCGCAGCGCGTGGGCCTGCGGGTGGCCAAAGCTTTGCACGCCTGCGGCCTGAATGGTGGCCCACAGGGCGCTGTGGTCGTGCGTGGGACGGGCGTCGGGCGGCAATGCCGGTGTGCCGGGCCAGGGCTTGCGGTTGTCGTGGTCGTAGTTCCACTGGCCGCCTTCGGGTTCGCCAGCCTCGTCGATCAGCACGCTGTGGCGCTGGCGCATGCGGCGGTAGAAATGCTCCATCAGCCACTGCTTGCGGCCTTGGAACACCTCGGCCATTTCGGTGCGGGTGGTGTAGAAGTGCTCGCTGCTGATGGCCTGCACGGCAAACGTCTGCTCTGCACCCCAGGTGCACAGTTGCTCGTCCAGCCGCCATTCGTCGGGGTGCTGGTATTGCAGCGTCTGCGCGCCGTAGTGCGCCATGAGGGCGGCCAGGTTGGCGGGGATGGACTGGCGGTTGCTGGCGTCATCAATCGCCACGTAGCGCACGCGGTGCCCGGCCTCGCGCAGGTGGCGGGCCAGGTCTCGCATGGCGGCAAAGATGGCGAGGATTTTTTGCGCGTGGTGCAGCACATAGTCCGTCTCTTGCCGCACTTCCATCAGCACGTAGACCACGCCTTCGTCCTGCGCGGCGAACCACGAATGCTCGGGGTTGAGCTGGTCGCCCAGCAGCAGTCGCAGGATGTGAGTGCGGGACGGCGGCGTGGTCATGCCGTGCCCCACAGGCGGCGGTAGCTGCCATCGGCATCGTGGTCTTGCGCCTGCTTGATGGGGTTGAAGCGGCGCCCCCCGCGCGGGTCGGTGCCGCGCCCGGCGATGTAGAGCCAGTTGGCCTGGTTGCTGTACACGTCGTAGTCCACCAGTTGCGATTCAAACCACGCGGCGCCAGCGCGCCAGTCGCTGTGCAGGTCGTAGATGAGGTAGCTGGCCACCACCTGGCGCAGGCGGTTGCTCAGATACCCGGTGGCAGCCAGCTCACGCATGGCGGCATCGACCAGCGGCTCGCCCGTCTCGCCCCGGCACCAGCGTTCAAAGTCGCGCGGGTTATGTGGGGCGGGTGGCAGTTCTGACAGCCCCCGCGCCCGGTACAGCGCTGCGCCGTATTGCAGGTGCAGCAGCCGAAAGTAGTCGCGCCACAGCAGCTCAAACCACAGCCAGTAGGTGCCATCGTTGGCACCGTGGTCGCGCTCAAAGGTTTTCAGATCCGCATAGATCTGGCGCGGCGAGAGCGCCCCCGTGGCCACCCAGGGCGAGAACTTGCTGGAGTAGTCCAGCCCCGTGAGTCCGTTGCGCGTGGCCTTGTAGCTGTGGGGCAGCTTGCGGGCAAGGTACTGCGCCAGGTGGGCCAACGCGGCGGCCTCGCTGCCATCGCAAGCAGGCGTTCCGTAGGGGAAGGACGAGCGCGCATCGCTGCCCTGGGGCGGTGTGGGTTGCTGGATGCTGGCAGCGCCCTGCTCTGCGCCCACGGCCTGCAACACGGGTGCAGGCACTTGGGGCGGCGGCAGCAGCCGGGCGGGTGCTGGCAGTGGTACAGCGGGGGTGATGCCTGCGCGCTCGACCTTCTGCCGGAAGCTGGTAAACACACCGGGCAGGTCAGAGGCAGGCCAGGGCATGTCGGCCGGGTGCAGCAGACTGCTGTGCCATACGCTACGCACCTGCAGGCCTGCCGCGCGCAGGGCGGCGACTTCCGCCTGTTCGTAAGGGACGGGAATGTCTTCGCACACCACGGTGGTGGCCCCCAAGGCCTGGGCCAGTTGCGGCAAGGCGGTGGCGGGTGGGGTCTGACAGATCAGCAGCGGGTTGCCCAATACACTCGTCTGTTGATGCAGACCGCGCAGCGCGGCAGCGGTGAAGGCGCGGCGGTGTGGGCCGACGCGGGCAAAACCCCAGGGCGTGCGTTCATCGGGCGCGGGCAGGCACACCACGGGCAGCAGATGGGTAGCCCCGCTGGTGAGCGCTGCGTGCAGCGCGGGCTGGTCGTGCAGCCGCAGGTCGTTGCGAAACCAGAACAGCACGGTGCTCATGCGGTGCCCTCCCCTGCCACGCCTTGCGAAGTGCTGCTGCGCTTGCGTTCGTTGCGGCAGCGGTCGGAGCAATATTTCACCTCGTCCCACACCTTCTCCCACTTCTTGCGCCAGGTGAAGGGCAGGCCGCAGTGTTGGCAGGTCTTCTGCGGAAGGTCTGATTTTTTGCGCATGCGCATGGCGGGCCTGTGGGTGGGCTACGCAGGCTTCAACACCTGCTGGGCCAGCGCACGCCCGCTGAGCCACGCACCTTCGACCTTGCCGCCATGGAGCCAGTCGCCACACAGGCCCAGGCGCATTTGCGCATCCCACCAGCTGCCCTGCGTGAGCGCGGGTTCGGTGTCGGCATAGCGCCAACGGTGGGCGGTGGCGGCCAAAGGTGCGGGGCCACCCAGGGCGGCAAAGGCGGCGAGCAATGCGGCCGTGACGGCCTCGGCACTGTCTTCGATATGGGCCTCGCTCCACTCGGCGCTGGCATGCAGCAGCCAGGTCTCTTGCCCCGTGCGGCCGGGTTTGCTGCTGTCGCGCGCCACCCAGCGCAGCGGGCCGGTGTTGATGAACGCGCCCTCCCATGGCAGGGCCACAGGGCTGGCGTAGCGCAGCATCACAGCCCAGCTGCCACGCATGCGGGCGCTGGCGGCCAAGGCGGCGCCTGCAGGGGCCACGGCGGCAAGCAAGGGCACGGTCTGCGGGGCGGGCACGGCCAGCAGCACGGCGCTGTAACGCGGGCTGTGCAGGCCGTGCTCTGACGAGGTGATGGTCCAACCGCCCTCGGCGTGGTCCAGCCGCTGCACGGTGGTTTGCCACTGCGCCAGCGCAGGCGCGCCCAAGTGCTGCACCAGCCAGGCGGCGGGCGAAGTCATGCGCGGTGTGCCCACAAATCGCTCCAGCGGGGTGGCCGGGGTGGTCCAGGCGGTGCCGTCAAAGCTGGCCAGCCGGGCATTCCACAACGCAGCCACTCCGGCCTGCTGCCAGCGGGCCACCTCGGCGCGAAAGGCAGGGTCGCGGGCGGTGAAGTATTGGGCGCCGTGGTCGCACTGCCAGGGGCCGTTGTCGTCTTCGGCGCGGCGGGTGCTCATGCGGCCAGACGGGCCACGGGATTTGTCGAACACATGCACCGTGTGGCCTGCCTGCAGCAGCGCCTGCGCGCACGACAAGCCTGCCAGGCCTGCGCCAATGACGGCGATGGTTTGTGGCGTAGCAAGGCTCATGGTTGTGGGTCGGTTCGTTCATGGGTCACCCAGATCAGCGCCTGGGTGTCGATGCCCAGGGCCTGTGCGCGGGCGATGAGTTGTTCGCGCACGCCAGGGGGCAGTTGCGTGGTGCGCGACAGGATCCAGCAGTAGCTGCGGTCCGGCCCAACCACCAGCGCCCACTGGTAGTTGGCGTCCAGCGCGGCCACGTGGTAGCCGCCGTAGAACGGACCAAAGAACGACACCTTGAGCGAGGCCGTGTTGGCATCGCCCGTGAACAGGGCCTTGCCCTCGGCCTGGCGCCAGTCGTTCTTGCCGGTGTCAAAACCCCGGTTGAGCACGCGCACGCTGCCGTCCGCCTGGCGCTGGTAGGTGGCGCTCACGTCTGTCATGCCACGTTCAAACGAATGGTCCAGCCGGGCCACTTCGTACCAGCGGCCCTCATAGCGGGCCAGGTCAAACGGAGTGACGGGGGTGATGCCCTCGGGTGGGCGGGTGGACGAGCAGCCGCTCAAGGCAAGCGCCGCCACGGCCAGCCCGAGCCAGGCGCAGCGGCGGAAGCAGGATAGGAAGAAGGGCATAAATTACCAATTAGTCACAAAACAAACCAATTGGTATTCTGCCACCGCAAACGCTGTTGTGCCCAAAGCCCGGCAGCAGCGGGTGCCATGGCCCGCCCGTAAACTCTGCCCATGACTTTTCAAATCACCGTTTACTCCAAATCCGCCTGCCCCCAATGCGATTCAGCCAAGAAGCTGCTGCAGTCGCGTTCGCTGCCTTTTGAGGAAATCAAGATCGACGACGAGGCAGAGCGCCTGGCGTTTTATGCCAAGTGCGGGCCTTCGGTGCGGCAGATGCCGCAGATCTTCATCAACAACCAGCGCGTGGGTGGGCTGGCGGGGCTGCAGGCTGCGCTGGCGCAGATCGGCCAGTGACACCCGCTTTCGTCCCTCCCCTGGTTATTGGTACTTCGCAGCGGTGATGAACTCGCTGAAAGTTTCGCACCACACAATCACCGTGTTGAACTTGGCCGGGTCCACGCCCTGCGGCAGCGGGACGATGAAGTTGTTGAACGTTTTCACATCGCCCACGCGCAGCATCTGGGGCTTGAGGCGTTTGAAGTCTGCCTCGGTCTCGACAAACTCGGGCGACAGGTAAAGCTTGTAGTCCGGCCCCGGGGCCAGCTTGCCCACCAGGCTGATGGCCTGCGGGCTGATGGACACGGCGCCTTCGCCCCAGTGCAGGGCGTCGCTGTCTTTCAGGTCACGGCGGAACGTGGCAGTCCATTGCGCAGCGGGCTGGCTTGACTGGATTTGCTGCAGCGTGGGGGCGTCGGGCGCGATCAGGATCGGCAGCACATACACACCCAGCGCAAACCCGATGACCAGGGTAAGCAGGTGCGAGGCGATGAGCAGCAGAGGTTTCATGGCAACGGGTTCAGTGGACTGAGCCCAATGTACTGCGCCGCGCCCTCGCGTTCAACGCTGCGCAGCTCCCCGCTGTCCGCTCAGGATGCGCGGGCCAGGAAGCCATCCACCAGTGCGTAGTGCTCCGGCACATTGAGCGCGGGCGCGTGGCCGCAGCCGGGCACCTCCACCACCTGCGCCAGGCCGCGCGCGCCGGGGCCCCGGGTCAGCATCTCGGCCGTGGTGTCGCGCAGCACCAGGTCAGACTCTTCGCCACGCAGGCACAACACGGGGATGTCGAGTGCGTCGTAGTGGTCCCAGATCAGGTAGTCGTTGGTGTGGTGGGTGAACTGCTGCACCATGGCCGGGTCGTAGTGCGGCGTCACGCGGCCGTCGGGCAGGCGGCGCGTGCTGCTCTCGGTCAGCAGGCACCACTGCGCATCGCTGAGCCAGCCGTAGGGCGTGTAGACCTGACGGAAGAACGCCTCCAGCTCCCGCACGGTGTCGAACGCGGGCGGGTGGCCTGCATAGGCCTTGATGCGCTCCAGCGCGGCGTCGGCCAGGCGCGGGGCGTTGTCGTTGAGCAGCAGGCTCTGGATGCGGCCCTTGAGCTGCGGCTGGAACAGGCCCGAAGCACACACGGTGCCGATGGCGCCGCCCATCGACGTGCCCACCCAGTGCGCTTTCTCAACACCCAATTGGTCGAACAGATCGGCCGCAATGCGTGCGTAGAACGACAGGCGGTACTCGTCCTGCGGGGCACGCGCCCACTGGCTCAGGCCCCGGCCCAGGGTGTCCGGGCAGATCACGCGGTAGCGCGACGCGAGGTGGGCCGCCAGCGGGTCCATGTCGCGCCCGGTGCGCGCCAGGCCGTGCCATGCAATCACCACCGGGGCGTCCTGCGCACCCCATTCCGTGTAGTGGATTTCATAGCCAGCGCAGGTGGCGTAGCGTGAGGTGGGGGACATGATGGCGACCTTGTGGAACAGAAAAAATTGAGAGGGACCGGCGGCTCACTTCATGAGGCGGCCATTGCTGCCAATGACGGTGACCTCGACATACCGTGAGCCGATGCGGTTGGTGGGCGAATAGCCCAGGGTGATGCCGCCGAGGTCGTAGCTCTGCAGCGATTCGAGCGCCTTGACGACCTTGGCGCGCGTGGGCGCGGGCCCGGCACGGCGCAGGGCCTCGACCAGCACCTTGGCGCCCAGAAACTGCTCGAAGCTGGTGTAGTTGACCTCGGCCTCGGGGGCATATTTCTTGAGCAGCGACTGGTATTCGCGCACCACGGGCAGTTGCGGCCGGTAGGGGTACGGCACCACCTGGCTGATGCCCAGACCATGCGCGTTTTTCAGGCCCGCGAGCTTGACCAGCTCGGTCGGGTCCACCACCGAGATGTTGTAGAGCTGCGCACCCCCGCCCTGCTCGCGGTAGCGCTGGATGAAGGCCGCTGCGGGCTTGTTCACCGCGATCATGATGACCGCGTGCACATCGGCGGCCTTGATGGCCTTGACGGCCTCATCCACCTTGTCGGTGTTGCGTTCGTAGCCCGCAGACACTACCAGCTTGAGGTTGCGCTTGGCCAAGGCCGCCTCCACCCCTGCCAGACCCGCCTTGCCAAAACCGTCGTCCTGGTACATCACGGCCACGCGGTTCATGCCCAGCGTGGTGAGCTGCTGCACCATGTGCTCGGCCTCGTCGGCGTAGCCCGCGCGCACGTGGAAGATCCAGGGGTTGAACGGGTTGCGTAGCGACTCGCCCCCCGTGTAGGGTGCCACCAGCGCAGCGCCACCCTGCTCCAGCACACCGTCGGACAGCAGCTGCGTGATGTTGGCCGTGCCCGCAAAGCCGTACAGCGCCACCACCTCGGGCTTGGCCAGCAACTCGCGGGTCAGCTTCACGGTGTCAGCGACCTTGTAGGCATCGTCGGCCACCGCCTGGCGGATGCTGGCGCCATGCACGCCGCCCTGGGCATTCACCCAGTCAAAGTAGATCTTGCCGCCCAGCACCATCTGCGCGCCGGTGCTGGCCAGCACGCCGGTGAGCGGCGCAACCTGCCCCACCACAATCTCGGCGGCGTGCAGCGAGGGCGCAGTGACCCCGCCCCACAACACCGCCAGCGCTGCCGCCGCGCGGCGACTCCATGTCTTGACTTTGTCCATGTCGGTTCATCCCCTGGTTGAGTGGCTTGCAGCCGCGCCCACGGGCGGCGCATGGGGCGTTGGCCCCCACGCGTGCCCGGCAGGCGGCGGTGACGGTGTGTCGTCTGGCAAAGCTCCTTGGGTCAGTCGGGGATGGCAATGGCGCCCGCCGTGATGGCGATGGCATTGGCGGCAGCGGGCGTGGTGGCCAGTGGCGGCACGTTGGCGGCCGTGATGGCCGGGGCGCTGCCCGGTGTGCCACCGCGTGGCACCGTGCGCACCACCTGGCTGGCGGGCAGCGCCTTGCCGCTGGCGAGGTGGTCGTACACCGCGTCGAGCGCGTGGTTCAGGTACACATGCAACGGCACGTAGCGGCTGTCGTAGCCCGGCAGCACGGTGGGCAGCCCAATGAAGCTGTCGAAGTGCTGGGCGTTGGCCACTTCCACATAGCTGAGCTTGCCGGCGGCGCCTTCGACCTTCTTGTTCAGCGCGGCATAGGGGCGCGAGGTGTGGCTCACAGGCAGCAGCGCATCGGCACGGCCATGCACGATCACAGCGGGCTTGCCGCGCAGGTTGCCGTTGCGGCGGGTTTCCTGAACACCAGCCTGCAGCTTCTTGGCGGCGGCGTCATTGCCGGTGACGAGGTTGCGCAGGCACAGCGCGCCGCTCAGGTTCCAGTCGGCTACACCGGCGTCCGACACCGAGAGGAAGTCGCGCGCCGGGCCCAGCTTGCCGAGGTTGTTGACCAGGTTGATGCCGCCCGAGGGAGGCACGCCGTTGCCGGTGGCAAACATGCCGGGCAATGCAGCGGCGGCGAGCGGGGTGACACCGCCAGTGGCCGCCGTGGCGGCGTAGCTGAAGCCGCAGAGGTTGTCTTGCACGCTGGCACGCGAGAGGCCATTGGCAAAGGTCACGGCCACGGCGGGAGACACTTCAAACGCGGCCATGGAGGCATGCAGGTCGTTGGACTCGGGTTCCCAGCCATAGGCGCGCAGCTTTTGCAAAGCCTCTTCGGCCTGCGCGGCCGTGGTGCTGGCTGTGAGCAAACCTGCCGCCTTGAGCGACGCGCAGCGGTTGGGCGCGATGGGCAATGCAGCGCTGGCAAACCCGGCCGCAAACGCCGCCGCAAAAGGGCTGGTGCTGACCGAGGGCGCGAGCGATGCGCAGGCCTGGTAGAGGTTGGCATAGGTGGTGAAGTCCACCAGCGTCTTGCCGGTGACGGCCACATCGGCGCTGCCACGGCGCACCGTAATGCCAGGATTGGCGGGCATCTCGATGGCGGGCTCGGACACGGCCACGCCGCTGATCAGGCCCTGCGTGTCCAGCTCGGCCGCCGCAATGGCAGCGCCACCGCCGTTGGAGATGCTGGACGCAATCACGATGGTGTTGGCCGGGGTCAGCGTCTTGAGGCGCTGGCCCGCTGCGTCGGTGGCGCCATAGCGCTGGTTGAGCACGTAGTAGCCAAACTCCACAGCCTGCAAGGTGGTGGTGCCCCAATCCTTCTCGGAGTTCTGGCCCGAGTGCGCGTGCTTGAACGCAAAGCGGTTGGGTGTGGCGGTGTTGAAGGCGGCCAGCTCGGTGGCCGTGAGGCCCGCATTGAAGGCTGCGGCCTTGCCCGCTGCGGCGGCCGTGGTGCGCGTGCCGTCGATCAGCGGCACGGTGTCGTTCATGAGGTCGTGCGGCGCGCCGCCCGTGCCCTTGTCGGAGTACGCCACAGCGCAGCCCTTCTTGAGGCCCCACTCGCCCGTGGAGATGCCGCCATACACGCCGCGCGAGCCCGAGGTGGTGGCGGTGATCATGCAGGGCTTCTTGGGGTCGAAGCTGGCGGGCACCTGCACCATGAGGGTGACGTTCTTGCGGCCCGTACCGTCATCGGCAAACGCGATGTATTCGGTGCCGGGCACCTTGCCCTCACCGGTGGTGACCTTGCCCTGAGCATCCACATTGGGGCCGTAGAGCGTTCCGTAGCCGCCGGCCGCCGTCATGTCGAGCATGGCGCGGTAGTTGGTGTGGATGGCGGTGCGGCGCAGCTCGGCCGCCGTGGGCTTGAGGGGGTCGGCAAACGCGGGGGGCACGGCAGCGGCCAGGCCCGAGGCGCCCAGGCCCGCCGTGAGCAGGTCATTGCTGGCGCCGTCGTACGTGGTCTCGCTGATGGCGCCCAGGTAGCCGGGCTTGGTGTTGGGGGCGGCGCTGTCGCCGTTGCTGCCGCCGCAGGCAGCCAGCACCGCAGCGGCCAGCGCTGCGGGCAGGAACGGACGGGAAAGGGGACGAGAAACGGGACGGAAACGGGGGGTCTTGATGTTCATCTTCATGTGCTTGTCTCCTGGATTTTTTCTTTGCGTCTTGTTGCACAGCTCACCCACACACCCAGGCCACGCCGGTCACCCGGCGCGGCCGGGGCATTCACCCCGCCTTGCGCGCAGCTGCCGCGCGCAGGCGCCCCACCACACCGGTAGGGAAGTAATAGACCGAAAGGACGAAGAGCACGCCCAGCCACAGCAACCAGCGGTCGGGCGAGAGCAGTGCAGACAGCCAGGGCAGGCCCGCCGTGGCCTCATGGCCCAGGCGCAGCAGATCCTGCAGGTAGCTTTGCGCCACCAGGAACAGCACGGCGCCGATGGCCGAACCGTAGATCGTGCCCATGCCGCCGATCACCACGATGAGCAGGCAGTCCATCATGATTTCGAAGCTCAGGGACGTGTCTGGCCCGTTGTAGCGCAGCCAGAGCGCGAGCATGGCGCCTGCCATGGTGGCGAACAGCGCCGACAGCACGCTGGACGTAGTGCGGTACACCACCACGCGGTAGCCAATGGCTTCGGCGCGGAACTCGTTCTCGCGGATGGCCTGCAGAACGCGGCCGAACGGTGAATTGACGATGCGCAGCAGCGCCAGCATCAGCGCCACGGCCGTGACGAACAGCAGGTAGTAGCAGATCAGCCTCCCATCGATGCTCACGCCCAGGAAGGGCTCCTCAAACGGCTCGAAGCTGGGCGAGAGGATTTCGGGCACCTTGAAGGTCAGGCCGTCCTCGCCGCCGGTGATGTCCGACAGCTGCGAGGCCAGCGTCTGGAACGCCGCCGCCACGGCCAGCGTGATCATGGCAAAGAAGATGGCGCGCACACGCAGCGAGAACAGCCCCACCGCGAGCGACAGCAGCAGCGACAGCAGCAGCGCGCCGCCCATGCCCACGCCGAGCGCCATCCAGGTGGGGCCCAGGCGCGTGGTGGCCACCGCGATGCCATAGGCGCCGATGCCAAAGAACATGGTGTGCGCAAAGCTCACGATGCCGGTGTAGCCCAGCAGCAGGTCGAAGCTGGCGACCAACACCACGAAGATGAGCACCTTGGCCGCCACAGACAGCGCCTTAACACCCGGGAAGAGGAAGGGCGCAAACGCCAGCCCCAAAAAGATGGCCACCAGAATCACCGCCAGCACCTTGCTGCGCGGATAGTCGCCAGAGAGAAGTCGGTTCAGCATGTCAGTCGGCTCCTCATCAGCGGTTGGCCACGGGATAGACGCCCTGCGGACGCCACAAGAGAATGGCCACCATCAACGCGATGTTGGAGAACAGCGCCACTTTTGGCACCAGGAAGCCGGTGTAGTTGGCCATCAGCCCCACCAGCAGCGCACCGATGAGCGCGCCGCCCGTGCTGCCCAGGCCGCCGATGATGATGACGATGAAGATCAGCACGTTGACCTGCGCGCCCATCTGGGGCACCACGTTCTGCTGGTACAGGCCCCACATCACGCCGCCCAGGCCCGCGAGGGCCGAGCCCACCACAAACACGCCAATGAACAGGCGGCGGATGCGGTAGCCCAGGCTTTCGACCATCTCGCGGTCTTGCACGCCAGCGCGGATCAGCAGGCCGACCTTGGTGCGCGACAGCGTCCAGGCCAGCACGCCAAACACCAGCAGGCCCACGGCCACCGCCACCAGGCGGTACTTCTCGATGGCGGCATCACCCACCAGCAGCGAGCCGCGCATGCCTTCGGGCAGCGGCAGCGGGATCTGCTGCGGGCCCCAGATGACCTTGATGAATTCTTCACCAATGATCATGCCGCCCATGGTGATGAGGATCTGCTTGAGGTGCTGGCCGTACACGGGCCGCACGATGAAACGCTCGAACGCCAGGCCCACAGCCCCGGCCACAGCCATGGCCACCAGCATCGCGGGCAGCACGGCCATCAGGTTGCGCCACAGTTCGGCGCTTTGTGTGTAGTCGCCCATGGCGCCCAGCACGCTGGTGGCCACAAAGGCGCCCAGTGCAATGAACACGCCGTGGCCGAAGTTCAGCACGTCCATGAGGCCGAACACCAGCGTGAGGCCCGAGGCGATGATGAAGATGATCATGCCCATGGCCAGCCCCGCCACGGTGAGCGTGAGCCAGGTGCTGGGTGAACCGATGAAAGGCAGCACCAGCAGCGCCAGCGCGGGCACCAGGGCCAGGGGTTTCCAGTCGAAGTCGCGGGCCATGCTCATGCCAGGCCTCCTTGTTGGGGGGTGGGGGGATGTGCCATCACTATGCTTTTGATAGCTATAACCGCTTGATGGACGAGCGCAGACGGCCTAAAAAGCTTGAAACCAAGGGTGAAACTCATAGCGCCAGCCCCAGCAGCGAGCGCTGCAGTTCCTCGTCCGCCGCCAGCGCGGCCATGCTGCCCGCGTGCACCACCTGGCCGTTGTCCATCACGGCCACGGTGTCGCCCAGCCGCTTGGCAAAGTTGATGTTCTGCTCCACCAGCAGGATGGTCACGCCGCTCTTCTTGAGCTGGTCGAACGCATCGATCATGTTGTTGATGATGGCGGGCGCGAGGCCCTTGCTGGGCTCGTCCACGATGAGCAGATCGCGTGGCTCGACGATGGCGCGGCTCACGGCCACCATCTGCTTTTGGCCGCCGCTGAGCTTGCCAGCGGGGTGGTTCCAGAACTTCTCCACCGCCGGGAAGAGCTTGAAGATCCACTGCAGCCGCGCCTCGTCCATCTGCGCGGCGTTGCTTGCGCTGCGCGCGGCCAGCAGCATGTTTTCCTTCACCGTGAGGTCGGCAAAGATGCCCATGTTCTCGGGCACGTAGGCGATGTTCAGCCCCGCAATGGCGGGGGTGTTCATCGCGGTGATGTCTTTGCCACCAAAGTGGATGGAGCCCTGCGACGCATGCCACAGGCCCATGATGGTGCGCAGCGTCGTGGTCTTGCCCGCGCCGTTGCGGCCCAGCAGCATGGTGAGCTGGGCCTTGGGCACGGCCAGATCCACGCCGTGCAGGATGTGGTACGCGCCGATGTGCGTGTGCACGCCCTTGAGTTCAAGCAGGTTGGTGGTGCTTGTGTTGCTGGTGCTCATGCGGCCTCCTTGGTCACACCCAGGTAGGCCTCTTGCACCACGGGCGATGCAATCACCTCGGCCGGCGGGCCGTCGGCCACCAGCGTGCCGTTGGTCAGCACGATGATGCGGTCGGCCAGCTCGCGCACCACGTCCATCTTGTGCTCCACCAAGAGGATGATCTTGGTCTTGTCTTTCTTCAGCTCACGGATCAGGTTCAGGATCACGGGCGCTTCGTCGTGGCTCATGCCTGCGGTGGGCTCGTCGAACATGTAGACCTGTGGCTCCAGCGCCATGAGCAGCGCCACTTCGAGCTTGCGCTGGTCACCATGCGGCAGGCTGGCCACGGGGGTGTCGGCACGGTCGGTCATGGCCACGGCCTGCAAGATCACGCGGGCACGCTGGGTGAGCGCGGTGTGGTCGCTCCAGATGCTCCACAGGTTCAGGCCCCGGCGGTGCTTGCCCTCTTGCGTGGCCTGCACGGCCAGGCGCACGTTTTCGAGCACGCTGAGGTTGGGGAACAGGTTGGTGAGCTGGAACGCCCGACCCAGGCCCGCATGGGTGCGCGCAGAGACGGACTGGCCCGTGAGGTCTTGCCCGCCCAGCGTGACGGTGCCACTGGTGGCACGCAGCTGCCCGGAGATCAGGTTGAAATAGGTGGTCTTGCCTGCGCCGTTGGGGCCCACGATGGCGGTCAGCGTGCCGGGCTCGAAAGAGCAGGTCACGCCATTGACCGCCACGTGGCCGCCGAAGCGGATGGTCAAGTCCTTGGTAGCCAAGGTGCTCATGGGTGGTGGTTCACTTTCACGGTCTGGGTCAGTCGGTGGAAACGGTGGGGCGCCCTGCCCTGCGGCAGCGCGCCCCGGCACTTTAAGGACAAGTGCCGATGACGTAGTAGTTGGTGCTGGTCTGCTTCAAGGTGTTGGTGACGAACACGTTCCACAGGCCCATGTTCTGGTTGGAGCCCAGCGCATAGGTGTAGCCCCCGGCGGCATAGGCGCGCCCAGCCAGCGTGTGGGCATAGTTGCTGGCGGTGGTGCAGGTGGCGGTGCCGCCCGAGCCCGCCAGCGTGGTGCCCGAGGCGGCGGCCGATGTGGCGCCCTCGGCCCCGTTGGCATCGGCGGCGCGCACCGTCCAGCTATAGGTGGTGGATGCGGCCAGGCCGGTGTCGGTGTAGCTGGTGGCCGTGACGGGCAGCGCGTTGACCTTGTTGGCATTGCGGTACACGTTGTAGCTGGCAGCGCCGCTGACGGCAGCCCAGCCCACGGCCATGCTGCTGGCCGTGGCGCCCGAGGTGCTCACGCCCGTGGGGGCAGGCAGGGCCGCCGGGGGCGTGGTGCCACCCGTTCCGCTGGAGACGCGGTCCACCATGGCCTTGATGGCAGCCATCTGCGGGCCGGACTTCTTGGAGTAGTTGGCGCTGTCATAGCCCCACCAGTCCCAGCAGCTGTTGGTGGCGGCCAGGCTGGTCTGCGGGTACAGCATCACGATGTTGTTGCTGTCGGCCCAGCGGTTGTAGCCGGTGTTGCGCACGTACTGCTGCTGCACGTCGTTCACGTTCTGCTTGCAGCCATGCAGCACCACGTGCAGCTTGCAAGTGGCGCTGCCGCCCGCCTGGCAGGCCTGGGGCACATAGGCCCAGCCGGTGGTGGCCATGCCGTGGTTGGTGATGAATTCGCTCTGGTTGAACTCGATGTAGTTGCCGGTGGGCAGCGTGGCGTTGTTGCGAGCGTTCAACGTGCCGTACAGGTGCTGCAGCATGGCCCCAGCCAGGTCGAAGTTGCAGTCACTGATGTAGGGCGCACCCTTGGTGGAGCAGCCGTTGCCGTAGTCATCCGTCACCATCGCGTGTTCGGCCGCGATGTCTTTTTTGTAGACCACGTTGGCGGTGGGCACGAAGCTGTTGTAGTAGATGCGCAGCGCGTCCATGGCGCCGGTCTTGACCACGCTGTCGAGCGTGCCCGAGAACAGGTAGACCTTGGAGTTTTGCAGGTTGGCCACCGGGTCGATGGTGCCCTGGCTGGCCCAGGTGTTGGTGGTGCTGACCAGCGTGCTGGTGGGGATGCCTGCGGGGCTGGCCATGCAACGCCCGGTGGCGTTGACGACCGAGCCTTCAGCGCAATAGAAGGGGCCGCCCGCGACCACGCCCGCGCCCTTGGCGAACGTGGCCGAGTACGCCACGTGCAGCTGCACCGCCATGAAGCCGCCCGAGGACAGGCCGGATACCGTGGTCTGCGTCTTATCGATCTTGAGTGCGGGCAAGTTGACGGCAGCCAGGGCGCCGCCCGTGCCACACAGTGCCATCGCAGCCCCTGCTGCAGCCGCCCGGATGAAATTGAAAGCCATGTTGTCTTGTCTCCAAATAATTTTTGAGAAAAACCGACCCAGCCCCCGTGTAATCCGGGGGTTCATGCATCAATTCACTGGAAAAAAAGGGGCGGCCGCCCCCGCGAGGATGGATCCCCGCTGGGCTGAACAATCGTCAGCCAGCGGGGCCACGCAAACCGTTTATCGCTTGTTGCGAATCGGAACTTGCATCTCTTCAGGCTTGATCTCGCGCACCAGCTCGGGCACGCCCCAGGCAAACGCCGGGTCCACCTTGATCTTGAAGTGGTACATGCTCTGCATGGCCTGGTGGTCTTCCTTGCGGAAGGTCATCTTGCCCTTGGGCGTATCAAAACTCATGCCTTCCATGGTCTTGATGAGCTTGTTGGTGTTGGTGTCGCCATTGGTGGCCTTCAGCGCCGTGACCAGGGCCATGGCCGAGCTGAAACCACCGGCCGTGAAGAAGTCCGGCGGGGTCTTGAACTCCTTGTAGTGCGCGGCCACCAGGGCTTCGTTCACGGGGTTCTTGGGGATGCCAAAGTAGTAGTACGTGGCGCCTTCCATGCCGGGGAAGTTCTTGTACGCAGCCATGGCAGGCAGGATGTTGCCGCCCGTGGCGATCTCGATGCCGTAACGCTTGAGGTCGAGGTCTGCGATCTTGAAGGGGTTGCCGGCGCCGGCCCAGATGATGAAGATCACCTTGCGGCCGGGCACGTCCTTGAGCTTGTCGATCAGGCGCTGGGCACCGGCGGTGAAGTCGGTGGTGGTGGTGGGCAGGTATTCCTCGTGCACCAGCTTGGCGTTCTTCAGCGCGTCCTTGAAGGCCTTCACACCGTCGCGGCCAAAGGCGTAGTCCTGCGCCAGCGTGGCCACCGTCACGCCCGCCTTGTCGATGGCCACGGCGTTGCTGATCGCGTCCTGGCTGCTGTTGCGGCCGGTGCGGAAGATGTACTTGTTC
The DNA here is from genome assembly GCF_002245625.1 of Acidovorax kalamii. Lineage (GTDB taxonomy): Bacteria > Pseudomonadota > Gammaproteobacteria > Burkholderiales > Burkholderiaceae_C > Acidovorax > Acidovorax kalamii. Next base: position 626,503 of record NZ_NOIG01000004.1, on the reverse strand, counting down.
CACTTGTCGCCGGTGATCGCGTCGGCCACGGCGGGCTCCACCAGCAGGATCTTCTTGTATTCCTCGGCCACGGGCAGCAGGGCCAGCGCCACGCCGCTGGAGGTGGGGCCCACAGCGATGTCGGCCTTGTCATCCGAGTAGGCCGAGGCCAGCAGGCTCTTGCCCAGGTCGGGCTTGCCCTGGTCGTCCTTCTCGATCACGACGAGCTTCTTGCCGTTGACGGTCATGCTGCCGCCGGTGGCGTAGTTCAGGCCCATCATCAGGCCCGTTTGCGTCTGCTTGCCGTAGGCCTCCAGCGGGCCGGTCTTGCTGTACACGTGGGCAATGCGGATTTCGCCGGTCTGGGCGAACGCGGGGGCGGAAAGCGTGGCGGCGGTAACGGCTGCGGTGGCGAGGGTGACCAGAGTGCGACGGTGCATGGCGATGTCTCCTGTTGTGATGCTTCTTTATTGCACAGTCTGTGCCAGCATCCAAGTGCTTGATTTCAAAGATACTTTTACTGACACCTCAGTGACACTGTCTGAAATAAATACACAACAAATGCCTGAATTTCAGACATTTGCCTGAAATTTATTCAGGGTTTTCCAGACGTCCATAGAGTGTGGCGCGCGAGATGCCCAGTTGCCGCGCGGTTGCCAGCTTGTTGCCGCCGTGGGCCTTCAGGGTGGCGGCGATGGCCTTGCGCTCCAGCTCGGCCACCTGCTCGGCCAGCGGGCGCAGGTAGCGGCTTTCGTCCTCGGCGTCGGCCGCGTGGCCCGGGTCCTGCACCGGGGCGGGGGCGGCGGGCTCCACGCCCGCCTCGCGCAGGATGCGCTCCAGCTGCGCGGCGTCGATGGACTGGCCTTCGCCGCGCATCACCGCCTGCTCCAGCACATTGCGCAGCTCGCGGATGTTGCCGCGCCAGGGCTGGCCCGCCAGCAGGGCCATGGCGTCGGGCAGCAGCTCGGGCGGCGGCGTGCCGTTGCGCAGCGCCAGGTCTTCGCCCAGGGCTTCGACCAGTGCGGGGATGTCGCCGCGCCGCACACGCAGCGGTGGCACGCGCACGGGCAGCACATGCAGGCGGTAGAACAAATCCTCGCGGAACCTGCCTTCGCGCACTAGCGTAGCCAGGTCGCGCGAGGTGGCGGCCAGGATGCGCACGTTGAAGGGCACGAGCTTGTTGCTGCCCAGCGGCTCGATCTCGCCCTCTTGCAGCGCCCGCAGCAGCTTGGCCTGCAGGCTCTGCGGCATGTCGCCGATTTCGTCGAGGAACAGCGTGCCGCCGTCGGCCAGCTTGAACTTGCCATCGCGGCCCTTGCGGTCTGCGCCGGTGTAGGCGCCGGGCGCCACGCCAAAGAACTCGGCTTCGAGCAGCGTGTCGGGCACGGCGGCGATGTTCACGCTCACAAACGGGCCGCTGGCGCGGCTTGATGCGGCGTGGATCGCGTGGGCCAGCAGCTCTTTGCCGGTGCCGGTTTCACCCAGCAGCAGCACGGGGCTGGTGGACTGCGCCGCACGCCGCGCTTGGCGCTTGACCTCGGCCGCAGCGGGGCTCGACCCGATGAAGCTGGCAAAGGTGTATTTGGACCGGCGCTCACCATCGCCCGCCACCGCCAAGCTGCGGCGGCGCTGGCTGGCCAGTTCGCGGCGGGCGTCGTCCAGGTCGCGCTGCAGCAGCGCAAACTTGCTGATGAGGGGCTGGAGTGTGGTTTCGGGGTGGTCGAACAGCACGATACCGATGGCGCCGATCACGCGGTCGGCATCGTCGCGCAGCGGGATGCGACTGACGACGAAAGTGCCTGCCTTGTTGGTGAGCAGGTCGATGAGCACGGGCTGGCCGGTTTCGAGCACGCGGCGCATCTGGGTGTTGGGGATCACCTCTTCCACCGTGCGGCCCACGAATTGATCGACCGACGAAAACCCCAGGTCGGGCAGAAAGCGCTGGTAGCCCTCGTTCACCCACACGATGCGCCCGCTGCGGTCCACCAGGAACATGCCCTGGCTGACGCTGGAGAACAGCTGAAACATGGAGCGTGCCGCTAGTTCGAGAATGCCCTGGGCATCCAGCGGCAGGGCGGGGGCGTCGTCAACAAGCAAGGGCATCTGCGGATGGTAGCGCGGCGCAGGCGCCCGGCACCCGCCTGCGCACGTGGGCAGAGGCTGCGCTCGGGGCATTGGTTGCTACTATTTCAATAGCAAAAAAGGCAATACCACCGCGCGGCAACGGCCATTTTGATTCAGATTTTTGCGTCTTCAGGCTGTGTAGACGCCGCAGGCAGGGCGACTGAGGCCATGCGCAGTACCACCATGGGCTGGAGGGCGGCCAGCGCCTGCGCCTCGCGCACGGCCAGGGGCTGATCGACCAAGATGCAGGGCTTGCCCGTGCGGCGGCAGTGGTCCTGCACACGCCAGTAGTCGTCGTGGCTGATGCAGCCCGTCTGGCAGATCACCAGGTCGGCGGCGGCCAGGCTGGCGTCCAAGCCTGCGCCGCCAATCGCATCGCCCTCCCCGGCCTGCGCACGCTGCGGGCGATGGTCGCTGACGTAATGCTCCAGCGGCATCGGTGGCAGCAACTGCGCCTGCGGCGTCTGCGCGGAAGACGCAGTGGCCCGCAGCGCAGCGCCGTCACCCTGCCGCTGCGCATTGGCCGCAATCCCCTGCCCTGCCGCCGCCTGGCGCCAGCGCAGGCATTCGCGCGACAAGGTCGTGATGCGCTCGGCCAACAGGCCGATGTGCCGCGCCATGGCCTGGCGGCGCGGCAGGCCGGGGCTGGCGGCCCGCAGTTGCTCCAGCTCGTCCCATGCCAGCGCCAGGTGGGTGTCGCGCACGATGACGGCGCCGCGCAGGCGCACCACCTCGGCCGTCAGGGCCTCGATCTGCCGGGCCTGTGCCTGCATGGCGGTGCTGCAGCGCTGCTGGGCATCCCCCAGTTGGCGGCACAGCGCCAGAAACTCCTGCGGAAGTGAGACCATGCACCATCCTTGCAAATAAGAACTATTCGCATTTTATGATAGAATCAGCCCCCGTTGAGCAAGCCATCCTGGTGGGAAGGGCATCGAAGGGCGTCAGGGCCTTGGGTGTCTGGCTTGTGATGACACTGCCGCTGACCCATAAAAAAACCGCGCTTTGCAGCGCGGTTTTTTTGTTGGTGAAGGCTGCCAGGCTCAGGCTTGCGCCAGCGCCATCTTGCGCGCCGCCCAGCGGCGCAGCAGGCGCGGCACGATCAGCACGGCCAGCACGAGGATGATCAGGGTCACCGATCCCGGGCGCTCCAGGAAGATGCTCCACTTGCCTTCACCAATCGCAACGGCGTTGCGCATTTGCGCCTCGGCCAGGGGGCCCAGGATCATGCCCACCACCACCGGCGCGGCCGGGAAGTCGAAGCGGCGCATCACCACGCCCAGCAGGCCAATCGCATACAGCAGCACCAGGTCGAACGCGCTCTGGCGCATGCCATACACCCCCAGTGTGGAGAACACCAGAATGCCTGCATACAGGTACGACTTGGGGATGTTCAGGAGCTTGACCCACAGGCCCACCAGCGGCAGGTTCAGGATCAGCAGCATCACGTTGCCGATGTACATCGACGCGATCAGCGCCCACACCAGCGCACCATTGGTGTCAAACAGTTGCGGGCCGGGCTGGATGCCGTAGTTCTGGAACGCGCCCAGCAGGATGGCCGTGGTGTTCGACGTGGGGATGCCCAGCGTGAGCAGCGGAATCAGCGTGGCCGTGATGGCCGCATTGTTGGCCGCCTCGGGGCCCGCCACGCCTTCGATGGCGCCGGTGGTGCCGAACTCTTCCTTGTTCTTGCTCAGCTTCTTCTCGGCCGCGTAGCTCAGGAAGGTCGGGATCTCGCTGCCGCCCGCAGGCACAGTGCCAAACGGGAAGCCAATGAACGTGGCGCGAATCCAGGCGGGCCAGGAGCGCTTCCACTCTTCCTTGGTCATGTGGGTGCTGGTCAGGCGGTTCTGGGTTTCGTCCACCCGGCCCTCGTACATCACGTTATACAGCGCCTCGCCCACGGCAAACAGGCCCACGGCGATCAGCACGACCTCGATGCCATCCATCAGCTCGGGCACGCCACCGGTGTAGCGGGCCTGGCCCGTGATCTGGTCGATGCCGATGAGCCCCATGGCCAGGCCGACAAACAGGGCCACCATGCCACGCAGCGTGCTCTTGCCCAGCACCGCGCTCACCGTGGTGAAGGCCAGCACCATCAGCATGAAGTATTCGGGCGGGCCCAGGCGCACGGCGTATTCAGCGACCAGCGGCGCAAAGAAGGTGACCAGCACCGTGGCAATGGTGCCCGCCACAAACGAGCCGATGGCGGCCGTGGCCAGCGCGGCGCCAGCGCGACCGCTCTTGGCCATCTTGTTGCCCTCCATGGCTGTGACCATGGAGCCCGCCTCACCAGGGGTGTTGAGCAGGATGGAGGTGGTGGAGCCACCGTACATGGCGCCGTAGTAGATGCCCGCAAAGAAGATCATCGAAGCAGTGGCCTCGACCTTGACGGTGATGGGCAGCAGCATGGCCACGGCCACGGCCGGGCCGATGCCGGGCAACACGCCCACGGCGGTGCCGATCATGCAGCCCACAAAGGCCCACAGCAGGTTGATGGGTGTTGCCGCGGTGGCAAAACCCTGCATGAGGAGATTTAAGGTTTCCATGGTGTGCAGGCCTTACAGCCAACCGGTATTGGTCAAGCCGGGCAAGTTGATGGCCAGCATTTTTGTAAACATCCAGTACACCGGCGCCGCCACTGCGAGGCCGATGAAGGAATCCTTGATCCAGGCCTGCAAGCGCAGGTCCAGCTCGCCTTCGGAGCTTTTGAAGCCGCGCACCGAGAGCACAAAACACAGCGCGCAGCTCAGGATGAAACCCAGCGTGGTGATGAGCAGCGCATTGAGCAGCAGCCCGGCGGACACCCAGATGAAGCCCTTCCAGTGGGCCCGTGCGTCACCCGAACCTTCTTCCAGTTCGCGGAACCCGCCCGTGAGCGCGTGCACCACGCAGAGCACGCCGCAGATCAGCAAAGCGATGCTGACCACCCAGGGGAAGAAGTTGGGGCCCACGCCGCTGTAGCCCGCCTCGGAGCTGACAGAACTGGCCCCCCAGGCCAGGCCCAGCGAGAGCAGCACCAAGCCCGAACCCACCAGGGTCTGCAAGGGCTTGGAGCGCGATGAATGTTGTTGTGTCATGTTTTTTCCTTCGCACCAACCAGCATGCCAGGCCGCCGCCCCTGCTCGGCAGGCGGGGCGGCAGCCAAGCCTTGCTCCCGATCAGATCATCCCGGACTTGGCCATCGTGGCGCGCATGCTGGCGAACTCGGCATCCACGAAGTTGGCAAACTCGTCGCCCGCCATCCATGCGGGGGTCCAGCCGTTCTTCTCCATCGCGTCCTGCCAGGCCTTGTGCTTGAAGGTCTTGGCCAGTGCATCGATGAGGGTCTTGCGCTGCTCGGGCGTGATGCCAGGGGCGCCATACACGCCGCGCCAGTTGCCGATCTCCACGTTGATGCCCTGCTCCTTGAGCGTGGGCACGTTCACGCCCTTGAGGCGGGTGCCCGACGTCACGCCCACGGGGCGCATCTTGCCGGCAGCGATGTACTCGGCAAACTCGCTGTAGCCGCTACCGCCCACAGTGACGTTGCCACCCAGGATGGCGGCGGTGGCCTCGCCACCCCCACGGAAAGCCACGTAGTTGATCTTGGCCGGGTCCACGCCCACGTCACGGGCAATCATGGCGGCGGCGATGTGCTCGGTGGAGCCACGCGAACCACCGCCCCACTTCACGCTGCCGGGGTCTTTCTTGAGCTGGTCGATCACGTCCTTCATGGTCTTGAAGGGCGAGTTGGCGGGCAGCACGAACACGTTGTATTCGCTGGTCAGGCGCGCCAGGGGCGTGACCTTGTCCAGGCCCACGGGGGGCTTGCCGGTGATGATGCCGCCCAGCATCACGGCGCCCATCACCATCATCGCGTTCGGGTCGCCCTTGCTGGCGTTGACGAACTGCGCCAGGCCAATCGCACCGGCCGCACCGCCCTTGTTGTCATAGGATACAGAAGACGCAGCGCCCGCGTCCTGCATGGCCTTGCCCAGCGCACGGCCGGTGGTGTCCCAGCCCCCGCCCGGGTTGGCAGGGATCATCATCTTGATGGCCGACGCCGTCTGGGCCGAGACGGGCAACACACCCGCAGCGGCCATGGCGGCCAGGGATTTCAGAAAGGTATCGCGACGCATGGTGTCTGTCTCCTGATAAGGTTTGCGAACCGCCCGATGATGCGCGCGCTGCCTGTCAAACGGCTGTCCTTGGACTCAGGGAAAACACTAGCATCTGGAGTCCCCTCTGTGGCGAGTGCACGCAGCGCGCGCCGCCCGCTCGGGAGTGATATGGTCCCGCGCATGCAATTGCTCCTTGTAGAAGACGATCCCACCATGCAGGCCACGCTGCACCGTGCACTGACGCGCCGGGGCATGGAGGTCACGGCCGTCAGCGATGGCCGAGCAGCCCTCGCCCAATGGGCCGCCCTGCAACCCGACGCCATCATCCTGGACCTGACCCTGCCCGGCCTGGATGGCCTGCAGGTGCTGCAGCAGGCGCGCAACCGGGGCCTGCGCACCCCTGTGCTGATCCTGACCGCGCGGGGCACGGTGGGCGACCGCGTGATGGGCCTGAATGCGGGCGCCGACGACTACCTGCCCAAGCCCTTTGACCTGGACGAGCTGGAGGCCCGCCTGCGCGCCCTGGTGCGGCGCAGCGCCGACCCCACCGTGGCGCCGCTGGCACCCAGCACCCTGCAGATCGGGGCCATCCGCTACGACAAGGACAGCGGCGCGCTCTACCTGAATGGCGAGGTGATGGAACTCACCCCCCGCGAGCTGGCGCTGATGCATGCGCTGCTGGCCCAGCCCGGCCACGCCGTGACCAAGGAGCGGCTGTATGAGCTGGTGTTCCCCGGCCAGCTCGACGTGCAGTACGAAGCCATCGAGGTGGTGGTGTACCGGCTGCGCAAGAAGCTGGCGGGCACGGGCCTGACCCTCATGACGCTGCGTGGCCTGGGCTATCTGCTGCGGGCCGACGCATGAACCCAGGCAAAACCCAGAATGTGACACGCCACCACTCGCTGCGGCGGCGGCTGCTGCTGGGCATCCTGCTGCCGGTGGCGCTGTTCATTGGCTTCAACACCTGGAGCCTGTACCGCCAGACGCTGGCATCGCTCAACACTGCCTACGACCGCACCCTGCTGGCATCGGCCAAGAGCATCAGCGAGCAGCTCGATGTGAAGGGCTTTGACGACGCGGCGCAGCTGCGCGCCATCGTGCCCTATTCGGCCCTGGAGGCCTTTGAGGCCGACAACCAGAGCCAGATGTTCTACCGCGTCTCCACCCTGGGCGGCGAGATGGTGTCGGGCTTTGAAGACCTGCCGGTATGGCGCGGCAGCATCCCCGACAAACCGCCCTATGCAGCCCTGGTGGATTTTTACGACGACCGGTTCCGCGACCGCGACGTGCGCGTGGCCGTGCTGCTGCAGCCGGTGGCCAGCTCGCAAGGCCGGGCCATGGCCGTGATCCAGGTGGCCGAAACGCTGGAAGTGCGCGAAACCCTGGCCCTGCAGATCCTGTGGAACACGCTGCTGCGCCAGGCGCTGCTGATCGCCGTGATCGCCTTCACCGTGGTGCTGGTGGTGCAGCGCGCCACCCGACCGGTGCGCCAGCTCAGCCAGCAGCTGCAGGCCCGGCGCGAGGGCGACCTGAGCCCCATCGCCGCCCCCACGGCCCCGCGCGAGCTGCAGCCACTGGTGGATGCCACCAACGAAGTCATGCAGCGCTTGCGCCACCTGCTGCGGCACCAAAAGCGTTTTGTGCGCGATGCATCGCACCAGCTGCGCACGCCCTTGGCCGTGCTCAAGACCCAGGTGCAATCGGCCCTGCGTGGCGATGTGGAACCGCACCAGGCCCTGCACGAGATCAGCGACACCGTGGACCGCGCCACCCAGCTCGCCAACCAGATGCTGGCCCTGGCCAAGGTGGAGCAGCTGCGCCAGCAAAGCGCCCCACCCGCCACCCGGTTCGACGACATCCTGCGCGCCGTGGCGCTGGAGATATCGCCCCTGATCGCCCAGCGCGACCTGGACTTCGGCATCCACACCGAGCCCGCGCTGGTGCAGTCCCACGAATGGATGCTGCGCGAGCTGAGCCGCAACCTGCTGCACAACGCAGTGCGCCATGCGCCGCCAGGCAGCGAGCTCACGGTGGACCTGCGCAGCGACGGACGGCATGTGGCGCTCACCATCAGCGACCACGGCCCCGGCATCGACGACGAACTGGCCGCCCGGCTGTTCCAGCCGTTCTCGGCGGGTGATGTGCGCACAGGCAGTGGCCTGGGCCTGGCGATTTGCCACGAAATCGTGCAGGCGCTGGAGGGCAGCATCACGCTCACCAACCGCATGGTGGGCCATCGAGTGGCGGGCCTGGACGCTGTGGTGCGCCTGCCGCTGCCCAGCGCTGCGGCCGATGGCCCACCCGAGGCACAAGCGGCACAATCACGCCCATGAGCAACCTGGAGACAATGCGCCTGGACAAGTGGCTCTGGTGCGCCCGCTTCTACAAGACCCGCAGCCTCGCAACCGACGAAATCGGCAAGGGCCGGGTGACCGTCAACGGCCAACTGGCCAAGCCCGCACGCGACCTGCGCTGCGGCGACACCGTGGCACTGCGCCAGGGGCCCGTGGCGCGCACCGTGCGTGTCCTGGGCCTGAGCGGCGCGCGCGGCCCGGCGCCTGTCGCGCAACAACTGTACGAAGAAACCGCCGACAGCATCGCCGCGCGTGAAAAAGCCGCCGAGCTGCGCCGCCTCGCCCCCGAGCCCGCCGCCACCCTGCAAGAAGGCCGCCCCACCAAACGCGACCGCCGCGAGATCGACAAGGTCAGCCGCCCCGGCGGCGGCGACTGGGGAAGCCGCTGGAGCGCTTCGATCGACGAGTGAGCGGGAGCGCGAAAAGGCCCATGCCATCGCACTGCGCAGTGGGCGGGGCCTCTCTCACAGACAAAGTGGAACCCGGTTCAACGGGCGCATCCGCAGCCTGAACCGGGACATCACCAACACCGCATGGGGCGCACTGCGCGGCAGCAACTCTTCCACACACCCGGTGGCTGCGGGAGGCACAAAACCCGACGCAATGCCCCCCATGGCCGCCTTGGAGCCCCCCGTCCAGTCCCCGCCCCACTCCGGCCCTTCAATGCCCCCTGCGAAAAGCAGCGCACCTTCTGCCGAACCGCCTGCGCGGATCTCGATCCCCATACTGTTGGCCAGAGGACCCCGCCGATAGCCCGCCACAATTCGCAGCGCGAAAACAGGGTGCTGCCCCGGATCGAACACTGCGCCCGAGGTATTGGTGATGGTGGTCAGCGCAGGCATGGCGGTGCCGTTCCAGCCCTCGGCCATCACCACACCATCGCCAAAAACGATAAACCCCCGCGCTGTGGCCCACAGGTTCTTGCCATACCGGAAGATCGGGCCACAGTGCGGGTTGTAACTGCCCTGCCCGCCTTCACAATCGAGCGCGAACACGATGTGGTGCCCCCCCCCTTGGCAAAGAAGCGGGACGCATCCACAGTGCACACCAGTTCGCTGCCATGCGAGGGCGCAGAACTCGTAACCCGTGGCAGGTAGCAAAAATCCAGGTCATTGGGTGTCAGGCAGAGTTCGCGGGGGTGCGCTGTGCGGAGGGAAGTCATGGGTGCCCTTGTGCGGTGCATGCATCAACCGCCAGCATACAAGCCCATAAAAAGTGCCCTGCATCCCCGCACTGATCCGAACAGGAACACAGCGGCAAACGCAGCCAGGAGATCAACAGCACAAAAAAAGCCCGCACAGGGCGGGCTGAAACCTTGCCAGACTCTCAAGGACTTCACCACTCCACCACCCGAAGCGGCGGGCAGGGCCTGGAGTCCACAGAGATCGGACAAGGCTCTTAGGACTCTCTGATTGGGCACGCAACCCGACCGCTTGGCAATGCGGGAATCACCTATGCGCAGGCACGGAGCAATTGCAGGCCAACGCCGAGGGCTTGACCGAAGCGGCCAAAGAAAAAGCCCCAAGTGCGAGGAGCACTTGAGGCTTATCTTGGCGGAAACGGAGGGATTCGAACCCTCGATGAGGCTCTACACCCCATACTCCCTTAGCAGGGGAGCACCTTCGGCCACTCGGTCACGTTTCCAATCCCTCTATTATGCCTCATTTCGGAGGCGGTTCAGGCAGCCTGGGCGGCCTGGGCGGCCTGCGGCTTCAATGTGAAGGCCTCGCGCAGGCTGCGCACAGCCAGTTCCGCCTGCGTTTCATCGATCACGACCGAGGTCCTGGCCTCAAAGGTGGAGATCATCTGGGCCTGGATGCCCGCTTCACGGAGCGTGCCGAACACCTTGCCGGCCACACCCACTTGGCTGCGCGTGCCGGTGCCGACGATGCTGACTTCGCAAACACCGGCATCCCCCACGACTTCCAGCGCGCCCAGCGCGGGAAGCACTTGATCCAGCAGCAGCTCTACGGTGCGCACGCAGTCGCTGCGGTGTACCGTGAAGCTGAGATCGGTCTTGCCGTCCTTGCCCAAGTTCTGGACGATCGCGCCAGAGTCGATGCGGGCATCGGCCATGGTGCGCAGAACATGGCTGGCAATGCCGGGCTGGTGGGGCACACCGAGCACGGAGACCTTGGCCAGGTTGCGGTTGACGGCAATGCCGGAGACGACGGTTTGTTCCATTTTTTTGATTCTCAAGGTACTGCGGTGGGCGGCTTGTTGTGCACCGCCGTGTTGCGCGTCTGCAGGGCGGCCCACCTATGGGCTGAACCAATCAATCCCCGGGCCTGAGCGCACCACAAAACCACGCCCCACCTTGATATGGATCTGGTGGCCACGCGTGGTGCAGGCATGGATCTGGTCGAGCAACTCACCCAATTGCGCCGCAGCGGGCGTGGTGTGATGGGCCTGGCGCAGCCAGTGGCGCAGCACGTTGGCCTGCCTTGCACGGCTGAGTCCCTGCAGGGCCTTGATCAGCGGGGGCACACCCACCAGGGCCAGGTCCTGCTGCGCCAGCTCGTGCAGCAATTCGGCGGCCTGGGCGGCGTTGTCGGCCGAGCGCGCAAAGGTGTCGCGAAAGGATGGGAATGCCGCGTCCAGCGCAGGCAGTAACTGGGCACGGATGCGGTTGCGCGTGAAGCGCTCGTCGATGTTGGTGGGATCTTCTACCCAGGCCTGGCCCTGTGCGCGCAGCCAGTGGCGCACATCCGCCCCTGCCACCTGCAGCAAGGGGCGGTGCCAGACGATGCCCGCGCGCTCCCAGCGGGCGGGCATCGCGGCCAGGCCCGCCACGCCCGCGCCGCGCGACAGTGCCAGCAGCAGGGTTTCAGCCTGGTCGTCGGCATGTTGCGCAATTGCTATTGATTTGACAGCAATACCTTGGATATGGTCGCGCGCAAAGGCCTCAAAAGCCTGGTATCTGGCCTGCCGCGCCGCGTCTTCCGGGCTCTGGCCGGGGACATGGCGGGCATCGAGGCGCTGCACCACCAGCGGCACGTCCAGCCGCTGGCACAGCGCGGTGCAATGCTGCTCAAAACCATCGGCTGCGGCCTGCAAGCCATGGTGCACATGGATGGCCCGCACCTGGCCGGGCCAGCGCCGGGCACAGGCCAGCAGCAGGGCGGTGGAATCCGCGCCCCCGCTGAGTGCCACGGCCAGAGGCAACGCGGGCGCAAAAGCCTGCAGGGCGGCGTCGAAGGATTGGGTCATGCCAGGAGCCCTCGCGCCGGGCGGGGGACCAGCCGAGGGGCAGAGGCAGGATCATCAGCAAAACAAACAGGGCAGCGGGGCATGGGCGCCGATTATCGCGGGCGCCCTCGCCTGCTCTGCGCGCCCCAAAAAGCAAAACCGCCTCAACCGCCGGGCGCCGACAAACGCGGTGCCGCGTGCGACGCGTCGGTGGACAGGCGGAAGGTGCCCACCACTTCAGACAACCGCACCGACTGGTCCTTGAGGCTTTGCGCGGCTGCGGCGCTTTCCTCCACCAGTGCGGCGTTCTGCTGGGTCATCTGGTCGAGCTGTGCCACGGCCTGGCCGACCTCGTTGATGCTGGTGCTCTGCTCGTTGGTGGAGGCCGTGATTTCGGCCATGATGTCCGTGACGCGCTGCACCGAGGTGACGATGTCGTTCATGGTCGTGCCTGCGTCGTGCACCAGGCGCGAGCCGTTCTCGACCTGCTCCACCGAGGTGTTGATCAGCGTCTTGATCTCGCGCGCCGCCTCGGCACTGCGCTGGGCCAGGCTGCGCACCTCACCCGCCACCACCGCAAAGCCCCGGCCCTGCTCGCCCGCGCGGGCGGCTTCCACGGCGGCGTTCAGCGCGAGGATATTGGTCTGGAAGGCAATGCCGTCAATCACCCCGATGATGTCGTTGATCTTGCGGGAGGCTGCGTTGATCTGGTCCATGGTGGTGACCACATTGCCAACCACCTGGCCGCCGTGCTGGGCCACGTTGGACGCCTGGGCCACCAGCTGATTGGCCTGGCGGGCCGCATCGGCGTTGTGGCGCACGGTTTCGGTGAGCTGCTGCATGGAGGCCGATGTCTCCTGCAAGCTGGACGCGGTGAGTTCGGTGCGGCCGCTCAGGTCGTGGTTGCCGGTGGCGATCTCTTCCGCCGCCACGCGCACCGAGCTGCTGGCATCGCGGATCTGCGCCAACACACCCGAGAGCTTGCCTGCAAAGCTGTTGAAGCTGGCGGCGATCTGCGCCAGTTCGTCCTCGCCATGCGTGTCAATGCGGCGCGAAAGATCGCCATCGCCCGCTCCCACCTCGTGCATGGCGTCGCGCACCTGGGTGAGTCTGCGTAGCCGCTGGGTCAGTACCGTCGCCAGCAGGGCGACGGCTATCGCGAGCACCACGATGCTCGACAGCACCGAGGTAGTGAGCATGGTACGGATGGGAGCCATGGCTTCCGACTCATCCAGCGCCACCACCAGCATCCAGTTGGAGCCCGCGATCGGCGCCACTGTCAGAAGGCGCTGACGTCCATTGATTTCCACGGGCACCATCGTCTTGGACTGAACCGCTGCGGTGAGCTTGTTGCCGGACAGATCCTTGGACAAATCGGACAGGGGTTTCAGCGTCAGCGCGGCGTCCGGGTGCGCAATGATCTTGCCGTCGGCGGAGGCCATGAAGCCGAAACTTGTGGGCGTGGGCTTGACAGACGCTACGGTGGCCACGACCGACTCCATGGACACATCCCCGGCCGCCACGCCTTTGAGTGCACTGCCCGCCCCGACAGGGGTGGCAAACGTGACGACCAGCTTGCCGTCCGAAGCTGAAATGTAGGGCGGCGTGATGACGGATGCACCGGCCGCCGCCGCCTGCTTGTACCAGGGCCGAGCAGTGGGATCGTAGTCGGGGGGGAGGCTACGCTGCTCGGAGAACACGTACTTCTTGTCCGCATACCCGAAATACACGGTAGAGAACTTGCCAGCATCGCGCAGGATGGCCAGAGTTTTGACGGGATCCGGATCTTCAAAAGCGCTGATGGATGCCGCCACGATCATGGCCTTGGCACGCCCCCACTCCTCAATGGTTTCCACATGGCTCTTGGCGGTGGCCAGGCTCTCCTCTTGAAGCGCATCGCGCGCTTGGCTGCGCGCCACCAGAAAGTTCGCCACCGTCAGCACCAGCAGGGCCAGCACCAGGCAAATTGTGGACAACACCAAAATCTGCCCCTTGAGGGACTTGAACATCGACATGCGACACTCCTTTGGCCCGCAGCGAGCCATCGAAACATGCTACATCTTGTTGCAACATGTACGCCATAGGGAAATGCCGACGGCATGTCGCCCGCCACCACGCCCCCAACCCAAAGTGGCCCAGAAACGACAACGGCCCCTGTTGGGGCCGCATTGCAAGCAGGTCACCAGTGCGACCGGCTCAGGAAGCAGGGGTATTCAGCGGCTATCGGCCTTGGTGTCGGCGAAGCGGCCGTAGCTTTGCAGGCGCTCGTAACGGCGGTCCAGCAGGTCCTTGACCTTGAGGTCGGCCACCTGGCGGAAGGCATCGCCCAGCGCGCGCTTGAGGAAGGCGGCCATCTGCTTGTGGTCGCGGTGGGCGCCGCCCACGGGCTCGCTCACGATCTTGTCCACCAGGCCCAGCGCCTTGAGGCGGTGGGCCGTGATGCCCAGCGCATCGGCGGCCTCCTGGGCCTTGTCGCTGGTCTTCCAGAGGATGGAGGCGCAGCCTTCAGGGCTGATCACGGAGTAGATGGCGTACTGCAGCATCACGACCTGGTCGGCCACGCTGATGGCCAGCGCGCCGCCGGAGCCACCTTCGCCAATGATGGTGGTGATGATGGGCACTTCCAGCTGCGCCATCTCGAAAATGTTGCGGCCGATGGCCTCGGACTGACCACGCTCCTCGGCATCGATGCCAGGGTAGGCGCCGGGCGTGTCCACAAAGGTGAACACGGGCAGCTTGAACTTCTCGGCCGTCTTCATGAGGCGCAGGGCTTTGCGGTAGCCCTCGGGCTTGCTCATGCCGAAGTTGCGCATGGCGCGCTCTTTGGTATCACGGCCCTTCTGGTGGCCGATGACCATGCAGGCGTGGCCATTGAAGCGCGCGAGGCCACCCACGATGGACTGGTCATCCGCATAGTGACGGTCGCCGTGCAGCTCCACGAAGTCGGTGAAGATGTCGCGCACGTAGTCGAGCGTGTAGGGGCGCTCGGGGTGGCGGGCGATCTTGGTGATCTGCCAGGGGGACAGCTCGCTGTAGATGTCCTTGGTGAGTTGCTGGCTCTTCTTGCTCAGCTGGTCGATCTCTTCCGAGATATCGACGGCACTCTCGGTCTGCACGTAGCGCAGTTCTTCAATTTTGGACTCCAGCTCTGCGATGGGCTGCTCGAAATCCAGAAAGGTCTTTTTCGCCAACGTTGTTCTCCTTGGGGCTCGCGCCGGGCGGCTGCCACGATGAATGGCACGCACTGTAACCGACGGTTAACGATTTTTGGTCAAACGCGTCAGAGGGCGTCAGTAAGCAACCGGCTGCGGGTCGAGCGACCGCCAAATATACCAAGTCGCCACACTGCACCAGGGCTTCCAGGCCTCGGCCACCTCGCGGGCGTCGCTGCGGCTCACGGGGTCGCCCGAGAAGTAATTCTGGCTGATGCCGGTGATCAACCCCGGGTCGTCCAGGGGCAATACATTGGGCCGCATCAAATAGAAGATCAAAAACATCTCAGCCGTCCAGCGGCCGATGCCGCGAATGGCCACCAGCTCGGCAATGATGGCCTCATCCTCCATCGCCGCCCAGTCCTTCACATGCAGCTTGCCACTCTCGAAGTGCATGGCCAGGTCCACCAGGTAGTCCACCTTGCGGGCCGACAGGCCGGCGGCGCGCATGTCGTCGATCTTGAGCTTGAGCACGCTGGCGGGCTTCATGCCACGCGGCAGCAACGCCACCAGGCGCTCCCACACCGCCTGGGCGGATGCCACCGACACCTGCTGGCCCACGATGGAGCGCGCCAGCGTAATAAAAGGGTCGCCTTTGGTCTGCAGCGCGGCGTCGCCAAACTGCGGGATCAGGCGCTTCATCACCCGGTCTTTTTTGACAAGGTGCTTGCACGCCTCGGCCCAGTAGTCGGGCGTGGCCAGCACCAGCGGCGGCGTTGCAGCGTCGCCCGCTATTTTTTTTGAAGCTGCCACGGCTTACCCCATGCGCCGTAGCGTCATTTTTTGCATACAAATGGGGATCACTGCGCGGCTTCCCATGTCGTGCCTGCGGCAGAGTCCTTGAGCACGATGCCCTGGGCCAGCAGCGCCTGGCGGATGCGGTCGGCCTCGGCGAAGTTCTTGGCGGCCTTGGCGGCGGCGCGGGCAGCAATCTGCGCCTGGATGTCGGCTTCGTTCACACCTGCACCGGCCTGCAGGAAGGCCTTGGGGTCACCCTGCAGCAGCCCCAGGCAACCACCCAGCGCCTTGAGCAGTCCGGCCAGCTCGGCCGAGCGGGTCTTGTTGACCTCGCCCGCCAGCTCGAACAGCACGGCCACGGCCTCGGGGGTACCAAAGTCCTCGTCCATCGCGGCCTTGAAGCGGGCTGCGTAGGGGTTGCTCCAGTCGATCGCAGCCGCTTCGGCGGGGGCGACCAGGCTCAGCGCCGTGTACAGGCGCTTCAAGGCCTGGCGCGCGTCGTCCAGGTGGGCGTCGCTGTAGTTCAGCGCGCTGCGGTAGTGGGCGCGCACCATGAAAAAGCGCAGCGTCTCCGCGTCGTAGCTCTTGAGCACGTCGCGGATGGTGAAGAAGTTGCCCAGGCTCTTGGACATCTTCTCGTTGTCCACGCGCACGAAGCCGTTGTGCACCCAGAACTTCGCCAAAGGCTTGCCGGTGGCGCCTTCGCTCTGGGCGATCTCGTTCTCGTGGTGGGGGAACTGCAGGTCTGCGCCGCCGCCGTGGATGTCAAACGTTTCGCCCAGCGTGGCGCCGCACATGGCCGAGCATTCGATGTGCCAGCCGGGGCGGCCCGCGCCGAATTCGCTGTCCCACTTGGCCTCGGGCGGCTCCTCGGGCTTGGAGGCCTTCCACAGCACGAAGTCGAGCGGGTCTTCCTTGCCATCGAGCACGGCCACGCGCTCGCCGGCACGCAGCTCGTCCAGCGATTTGCCCGAGAGCTTGCCGTAGCCGTCGAACTTGCGCACCGAGTAGTTCACATCACCGTTGCTCGCTCGGTAGGCGAGGCCTTTGCCTTCGAGCTGGCCGATGAGCGAGAGCATCTGGGGCACGTATTCGGTGGCGCGCGGCTCCACGGTGGGTGGCTCGATGCCCAGCAGGCCGATGTCCTGGTGCATCGCGGCAATCATCTCGTCGGTGAGCTGGCGGATGGTGATGCCCCGCTCCAGCGCGCGCTTGATGATCTTGTCGTCGATGTCGGTGATGTTGCGTACATAGGTGACGCGCAAGCCGCTGCTTTTGAGCCAGCGCTGCACCACATCAAACGCCATCATCATGCGGGCGTGGCCGATGTGGCACAGGTCGTAGATGGTCATGCCGCACACATACATGCGCACATGGCCAGGTTCGAGCGGGGAAAAGTCCTCCAATGCACGCGACAGCGTGTTGTAGATGCGCAAACTCATGGGATTTCAGTCACGGGGAAGGGGTGGTTGGGTGAAGCGATTCACCCGGTAGCAAAGGGCCTGGAACAGGTTTTCAGAGCCCTCGGCGGGGGTTGGCCCGGCAGGGGGCCTACAGCGAAATCACCCGCGGCAACAGCGTTCCGTCATGACAACCCCCTCAGCTACAATCCGCCGCAGTATAAGCCCCCGCCCCGGCGGGCCGCTGCCCAACACCCCGGAACCCCCATGAAGCCAGTCCTCCGCACCCTTCCACAACTCCTGCGCCTGGTGGCGCTGACCGCGCTGCTGGGCGCGGGCGTGGCCCATGCCGAGGACTACTCCGACATCACCCAACTGCTGAAAACCGGCAAGGCCGCCGAAGCCCTGGTGAAGGCCGACCAGCGCCTGGCCGCCACCCCGCGCGACCCGCAGCTGCGCTTTCTGCGCGGCGTGGCACAGGCCGACAGCGGCAAGCAGGGCGAGGCCATCACCACCTTCACCAAGCTGACGGAAGAGTACCCCGAGCTGCCCGAGCCCTACAACAACCTGGCTGTGCTCTACGCCAACCAGAACCAGCTGGACAAGGCCCGCACGGCGCTCGAAATGGCGATCCGCACCAACCCCAGCTACGCCACCGCGCACGAAAACCTGGGCGACATCTACGCCAAGCTGGCCAGCCAGGCCTACAACAAGGCCCTGCAGCTGGACGCCAACAGCGCCAACTCGGTCAAGCCCAAGCTGGCCCTGATCCGCGAACTGTTCTCTGCCGACGCAGCCAGCAAATCCGGCCGCCCTGCGGCGGCAGCCCCCGCACCCGCCGCCGTGGTGGCCACCCAGCGCCCGGCGCCTGCCGCAGCAGCGCCTGCACCCGCAGCCCCCACCCCGGCCCCGGCAGCAGCGGCAGCCCCTGCGCCCGCCGCTACCCCGGCGGCTGCAGCGCCCGCCGCTGCCCCCGCTCCGGCCCCTGTAGCCGCCAGCGACGCGTCCACCCAGGCCGTGACAGCCGCCGTGCAGGCCTGGGCCGCCGCCTGGGCCGCCAAGGACATGAAGGCCTATCTGGGCGCCTACGACAAGTCTTTTGATCCACCGGGCAACCAGAACCGCTCCGCCTGGGAGAAAGAGCGCGAAGCCCGCATCGTCGGCAAGTCCAAGATCAGCGTGAAGCTGTCCGACATCGCCGTGTCGGTCCAGGGTGACAAGGCCACGGCCCGCTTTCGCCAGGCCTACAGCGCCGACGCGCTCAACGTGACCAGCCGCAAGACCCTGGATCTGGTGAACAGCAACGGCCGCTGGGCCATTGTTCGCGAATCCACAGGCGGTTGACCGTGAACCCCGGCGCGGCGCCTGCGCCTCTTGCGCGGGCTTTTTTTTTGCCCTGACCCGACCCTGATGCCGCGCATGTCCGTGCCTTTGTCCGCACCAGGCCGCCTGGTGGCCACTGCCGCCCTGTGCCTGGCGGGCCTGCTGCTGGCCGCCCCCGCGATGTCCCAGGGCGACAAGGAGAAGAAGAAGCGGCGCGCAACAGCCTCTGCACCACAGCCTGTCTCCGTCGAAGCCCTCCGCGACGGCCAGGCCGAAGCCCGCCTGATGGCGGTGTACAAGCTCGTGGCCGAAGGCCGGGGCCGCGAGGCCCTGGTGCAGGCCGAAAGCCTGGCGCGCGACTACCCCAACTTCCAGCTGGCCCAGCTCGCCGTGGGCGATCTGCTCATGTCGCGCACGCGCCCCATCCGCCACCTGGGTGATGTGGCGCCCGAACCCGACTCGGCCCGCAGCCTCCAGGCCGCCGCCACCCTCACCGAGCTGCGCACCGAATCGCGCCAGCGGGTGGACGCACAACGCAGCCGCCCGCCGGAGAACAGCGTCCCTGCCCAGTTCCTGGAGCTGTCCCCCCGCTCGCGCCACGCCATTGCGGTGGACGCATCGCGCTCGCGCCTGTACCTGTTCGAGAACACCCCCAAGGGCCTGCAGCTGGTGGCCGACTACTACGCGTCGGTGGGCAAGCTCGGCATCGAAAAAGAGGTGGAGGGTGACCAGCGCACACCGCTCGGGGTGTACTTCATCACCAGCCGCCTGGACCCCGCCACGCTCAAGGATTTCTACGGCGCGGGCGCCCTGCCCATCAACTACCCCAACCCGCTGGACCAGAGCCGGGGCAAGACGGGCAGCGGCATCTGGCTGCACGGCACGCCTCCCGACCAGTTCGCGCGCGCGCCCCTGGCCACCGACGGCTGCCTGGTGCTGGCCAACCCCGACCTGGAGCGCATCCTGCGCACGGTGGAGCCCCGCTCCACGCCCGTGGTGATTGCACGCCAGCTGCAATGGGTACTGCCCCACAGCGTGGCGGCCGAACGCAAATCGTTCGAGGCCGTGCTCAACGCCTGGCGCACCGCCAAGACCGAAGGCGACATGAAGCGCCTCTTGAGTTTTTACGCCCCCGACTTCCAGAGCTACCGCAAGAAGCCGCTGGAGGAATGGGCCCAGGTGCTGCAGGCCGAAACCCGGGCGCTCAAGGGCCGGGAACTCCAGCTCAAGGACAAGTCTTACCTGCGCTGGACAGACTCGGCCGACACCATGGTGGTAACGTTCGGCGAAGTCGCCGAAGGCGCCCGCACCGGCCCGACCAAGCGCCAGTACTGGACGCGGCGTGGCCCACATTGGCAGATATTTTTCGAAGGAGTGATTGGATGATTTCCAGAAGAAATTCGACCCTGGCGCTTGCCAGCATTGCCCTGGCAGCTATTTTTTCAGTAGCACCCGCCTACGCGCAAGACGCAGCCCCCAAGGTCAAGCTGGCCACCTCGATGGGTGACATCGTGGTGCAGCTCGATGCCGCCAAGGCGCCCAAGACGGTCGAGAACTTCCTAGCCTATGTGAACAGCAAGCACTACGACGGCACGATCTTCCACCGCGTGATCGACGGCTTCATGATCCAGGGCGGCGGCTTCACGGCCGACATGCAGCAAAAGCCCACCAAGGCCCCCATCGCACTCGAAGCCAAGAACGGCCTCAAGAACGACACCTACACCATCGCCATGGCCCGCACAGGCAACCCCGACTCGGCCACCTCGCAGTTCTTCATCAACGTGAAGGACAACGCCATGCTCAACGCCCCCAGCCCCGACGGCCACGGCTATGCCGTGTTCGGCAAGGTCGTGGAAGGCACCGCCGTGGTGGACAAGATCAAGGCCGTGGCCACTGGCAACAAGGGCCCGCACCAGAACGTGCCCACCACCCCCATCACCATCACTTCGGCCACCGTGGTGAAGTGAATTTTTTCAAGAAAGCACTGCAATGAGCAATCCACAAGTTGAACTCCACGTGACCATCAACGTGGCAGAAACCGCCACCCAGGGCGTGATCACCATCGAACTGGACGCCGTGAACGCGCCCAAGTCCACGGCCAACTTCCTGAGCTACGTGAACAGCGGCTTCTACAGCGGCACCGTGTTCCACCGCGTGATCAAGAACTTCATGATCCAGGGCGGCGGCATGACAGCCGACATGAAGCAAAAGGAAACCCAGGCCCCCATCGAGAACGAAGCCAAGAACGGCCTGAAGAACGACAAGTACACCCTGGCCATGGCCCGCACCGGCGACCCCCACAGCGCCACGGCCCAGTTCTTCATCAACACGGTGGACAACGGCTTCCTGAACCACACCTCGCCCACCGCCCAAGGCTGGGGCTATGCCGTGTTCGGCAAGGTCGTGAAGGGCCAGGACGTGGTGGACGCCATCAAGGCCGTGCGCACCACGCGCAAGGGCTACCACGATGACGTGCCATTCGACGCTGTCGTGATCGACAAGGCCGTGGCCCTGTAAATCCACAGCCTGCTCGGGCCTTGACTGCCGCCCCGTTGACGACCGTGCCCCCGTTCGAGGAGCTTGCCGCTCCCTCGCACTGGCGCACGGTCGAATTCATTTCGGACCTGCACCTGCAGGCCAGCGAGCCCGCCACCGTGGCCGCCTGGCAGCACTACCTGCAGACCACGCAGGCCGACGCCCTCTTCATCCTGGGCGACCTGTTCGAGGTGTGGGTGGGCGACGATGCCCTGCAGGAGCCCGGCAGCTTCGAGGCCACATGCTGCGCCACCCTGCGGGCCGCCGCGCAGCGCCTGCCGGTGTACTTCATGCACGGCAACCGCGATTTTCTGGCGGGCCCGGCCTTTCTGGCGCATTGCGGCATCACCGGCCTGGCCGACCCTACCGTGCTGGCGTTTGGTGACCAGCGCTTTGTGCTCAGCCATGGCGATCTGCTGTGCCTTCAGGATGTGGACTACCAGCGTTTTCGGGTGCAGGCGCGCAGCGCCGAATGGCAGCAGCAGTTTCTGGCCCAGCCCCTGGCCACACGCCGTGCGCAGGCACGCGGCATCCGGCAGGAGAGCGAGGCGCGCAAACAATCCGGCGCCAGCTATGCCGATGTGGACGGCCCGGCCGCCATTGCCTGGCTGCAGGCCGCAGGCGCCCGCACGCTCATCCACGGCCACACCCACAAGCCTGCCAGCCACCTGCTGGCCCCGGGCTTGCAGCGCGTGGTGCTCAGTGACTGGGACGCCGCCGCATTGCCTCCTCGCTTGGAAACACTGCGTTTGTCCGGCGCGGGCTTGGAACGGGTCACCTTGGCCCCCAGCTACCAGCGATCCTGAACTGCGCGGGGCCTGACCGCCTTGCAGCCTGATCGTCATGCCCCCTTTTCTCAACCGGCTCTGGCGCCACGTGCGCTCCACCGTGGCCCCGGTGCCCGACATCTCCGCCACGCTGTGGCTGCAAACACTGCAGCGCTACCCCTTCCTGGCGGCGCTGTCGCTGCACGACCAGTCCAAGCTGCGCGCGCTCAGCGCCCTCTTCCTGCACCACAAGGAGTTTCACGGTGCCCACGGCCTGGTGGTGACCGACGCCATGGCCATCGACATTGCAGCCCAGGCCTGCCTGCCCCTGCTGCATTGGGGCGATCCTGCCAAGGCGCTGGCCTGGTACGACGACTTCGTGGGCATCGTGCTGCACCCCGGCGAGGCCGTAGCCCGCCGCAAAACCATGGACGAAGCCGGTGTGGTGCATGAACACACGCAGGTGCTGCTGGGCGAAGCCATGGAGCGCGGCCCCATCATGCTGAGCTGGGAACATGTGGCCAACGCCACCGAAAACACCGCGCGCGGCCACAACGTGGTGGTGCACGAATTTGTGCACAAACTCGACATGAAAAACGGCGAGCCCAACGGCTGCCCGCCCCTGCCCGCCGGCTTCATGGGCGCGCGCACCGGCCGCGCTGCCTACGAAGCCTGGTGGAACGCCTGGGAGCCCGCCTACCAGGACTTCCGCGAGGCCGTCATCAAGGCCGAGCGCTTCGGCGCAGAACGCCCCTGGCTGGACGCCTACGGGGCCACCTCGCCCTCCGAATTCTTCGCTGTGGCCTGCGAGGCGTACTTCGTGAACCGCGAGCGGTTTGCGCAAGAGTTTCCGGGGCTGATGCCGGTGCTGGACACTTTCTTTCAGCGCCCCGCCCACGCGAACTGACGAGCAAAGCCGCACGCGGAGCGAGAAGCCCCCGCAGGCATTGCCTCTGCTTGCTGATGCCAGGGCGTTGCAGACATGGAATTGCCTGCCCACAAGACAAAAAGTCCATATTTTGACAATTTATACAATTCTGGATAAATTGCCGCTATGCCTGCACATGTCCCCGCACCCGCCCACCCCCGTCCCCGCACCCGCCGGGGGACTCCACAGCGCACCGCCGAACAAGCCGCCCTTCTCTCCCAGATCGAACAGGTCGCCCAAGGCCTCGCCGCCACGTTTGCCCCCTTCTGCGAGGTGGTGGTGCACGATCTGCTGGACCCCAAGCACTCCATCCTGGCCATCCACAACAACCTGTCGGGGCGCATGGTGGGTGACCCCACCACCGAGATGGGGCTCACACGCATCGCGGATCCGGACTATCCGCAGGTGGTCGCCAACTACGCCAATCAGTTCGCTGACGGCCGCCCGGCCAAGAGCACCTCGGTGGGCATCAAGGACGCGTCGGGCCACTACATCGCGGCGCTGTGCCTGAACGTGGACATGACGCTGTTTCGCAGCCTGCAGAGCGTGGTGGGCCAGTTCATCGCCACGGACGGCGACACAGGGCTCAAGGAATCTCTGGACCCCGCCGGGGCCGAAGCCATCCGCCAGCGCATTGACCAGTTCGCGGCGCGGCTGTCGTCGGCACCGCGCGCCCTCAAGGCGGCCGAGCGGCGCGCGCTGCTGCGCGAACTCAAAGCCTCGGGCAGCCTGGAAGTGCGCCGCGCCATGGAGGTGGTGGCACAGCACCTGGGCGTGTCGCGTGCCACGGTGTATGGCGACGTGAAATGACACGGCCCCACAACCCGGCCTGCCGCACCCGCCGCATCTGATTTTTTCACTTCCCACCCGGACTTCACCATGACCCCAACCCTCCCCGCCCTTCCCACCTACGACGACGTGGTGGCCGCCGCTGGCCGCATTGCGGGCGTGGCCCATCGCACACCGGTGCTCACCTCGCGCACCGTCAATGAAGAATTTGGCGCCCAGGTGTTCTTCAAGTGCGAGAACCTGCAGCGCATGGGCGCGTTCAAGTTCCGGGGGGCTTACAACGCGCTCGCAAAATTCAGCCCCGCGCAGCGCAAGGCTGGTGTGGTCGCGTTCTCCTCAGGCAACCACGCGCAGGGCATTGCGCTGGCCGCGCGCGAGCTGGGCATCCCGGCCACCATCGTCATGCCACAAGACGCACCCGCCGCCAAGGTGGCGGCCACGCAGGGCTACGGCGCCACCGTGGTGTTCTACGACCGCTACACACAAGACCGCGAGCAGATCACCCGCGACCTGGCGGAGCAGAATGGCCTCACGCTGATCCCGCCCTACGACCATGCCGATGTGCTGGCCGGCCAGGGCACGGCTGCCAAGGAGCTGTTCGAGGAGGTGAGCCCGCTCGATGCATTCTTTGTGTGCCTGGGCGGCGGCGGGCTGCTGTCAGGCTCGGCCCTGGCCACGCGCGCACTCTCGCCCCAGACCAAACTCTATGGCGTGGAGCCTGCAGCGGGCAACGATGGGCAGCAGTCGTTCCGCAGCGGCTCCATCGTGCACATCGACACGCCCACCACCATTGCCGATGGTGCCCAGACGCAGCACCTGGGCCACATCACCTTCGCCATCATCCGCCGCGACGTGGACGACATCCTCACGGTGACGGACGAACAGCTGGTGGATGCCATGCGCTTTTTTGCCGAACGCATGAAGCTGGTGGTGGAGCCCACCGGTTGCCTGGGTTTTGCTGCGGCGCGGGCCATGCAGAGCGAACTCAAGGGCCAGCGCGTGGGCGTGCTCATCAGCGGCGGCAACGTGGACCTGGCACGGTTTTGCGCCTTGGTGGCAAGGTGACGGGCCCCCGCCCGGCCCCGCCAGCCTGAAAACACCTCAGGCCGACAGCGCCTGCTCCACCGCTGCCTGGGCCTCTTCCAGGCTGCTGAAGAACCGCATCGGCTGGGGCATGGCCTTGGGCAAGTGGGCCGGTGCGGGCCAGAGGCGCTCGTCCTCCCAGGCGGCAGTCCATCCGCCGATGTCTTTGCGCTTGACGGAGCAGATCGCTTGCCCGTCCACCATCGCGGTCCAGGTGGTAGGCGGGTTGTGGTCCCAGCTGACATGTGCCATGGTGCCCTCCGGCAGTTGCTCGGTTACAACCCATTCTAGGAAGCTGTTACAGGCTGGGCAATGTGTTCGACCCTAGGGATCCTCTGCACGAATCGAGCGGTAAGTGTGCGCTGCGGATCGGGATGGGCTGCAAGGCGCAAAACGCAGCAATAGCCGTAGCTATTGCGAGTATTTGCAACGCCGCAGACCGCCCGAGACCGCAGATGCACACGGCGCGATGATTTGCGCAGAGGATCCCTAGGGGAGGCAGGTGGGACTGCCCGGTGGCCGGGGCTCGGTGCACGAAGGCAAAAAGTTAGAGCGAAAACGGCCTTCTCCGCCCATCCAAATTGCCTCATTAGCTATCAAATATGTAGCACTCAGGCCATACCAGGATTGAATTCGCCGCTCTGCATCCATCTTCGCCCGACGCGGAAAGATGACCCTAGCGTCCATCGGCGGGGACAGCCTCCCTTGCAAACCCCGCCCAGACGCCCGAGCAGTACAACGCCCACAAAACGAACACCGGCTGCAGCAAAGGCCGCACCCAGTAGTACCAGGCGCCAAACGGCAGCCCATGCACCTGCTGGCCCTGCTGCGCCACATGGACGTTGGCCACCACCACACACACCAGCAGCGCCGCCAGCCCCAGCCCGGCCAGTTGGTGCAGGCGCGGCAACCCCACGCGATCCAGCAGGCGCTGGGGCAGCAGCAGGGCCAAGCCCCCGGCCAGTTCGGCCACCCCCGTCAGATACACCCAGAACAGCGCCTGCGCCGCCAGCAGGTCGGGAATCATGGGCACATAGCGCAGTTGCGCGTTCACAAAATGGTCCACCCCCGTGAACACAAAACCCAGGCCCATGCCCCAGCGCATGGCCCACCGCAGGCCGGGGCGCCCCCCCGCCAGCCGACGCACCAGCCAAGCCAGCGCACTGGCACCCATGATCAACAGCAGAAAACTCATGGCAGACACCTTGATGTTAACAATGGAAACATTCTAGAGTGTTAAAGTTTCCACCGTCAACATTCAATGTTTTCCTGTCGTTTTCTTTTTCTGCACTTTTTGTGTCCGCCAACGCCTATCCATGACCAGCCCCTACCACCACGGCGACCTCAAAAGCACCCTGCTGGCCTACGCGCTGGAGCAGATGGAAGGCGCCGGGCTCGACGGCCTGTCGATGCGCGAGATGGCCAAGGCGGTGGGGGTTTCGCACACAGCGGCCTACCGCCACTTTGCCGACAAGCAGGCCCTGCTGGACGCCATGGCCGAACAAGGCTTCGAGGCCCTGCGCCAGGCCAGCAGCGAGGCGATAGCAGCCGCCCAGGGCAGCCCAGACCGGCTGCTGGCCAGCGGTCTGGCCTATGTGCAGTTCGGGCGCCAGCACCCCCGGCAACTGGCCCATATGTTCGGCGCTGCAGCCCGGGCCACAGCGCCACCGCGCCTGCGCGCCGTGGCGGCCGACCTGTTCAACGACCTGCAGACCCTGGTGGCCGAGGGCCAGCAGCACGGCAGCTTCCGCACAGGTGACCCGCGCGCACTGGCCCACGCATGCTGGGCCATGGTCCACGGCTTGGCGCTGTTGCAGGGCGGGCACCTGCTGGGCCAGCCGCCTGGTGTAGGGGCGGAGATCGGCTCGCCCACCGCCGCTCCACTATCGCCTGACCATGCCGCCAGCCAACAGACGCGCGCGGCGCTGCAGGTGCTGATGCAGGGGTTGCTGGCGCCCCTCCAACTGCCCCCCGACTCCTGAGCCCCTGTCCTTCGGCGCCCGAGGTGGCACAGCGCGCGGGGCGCGGCTCGCTCGCAGGCTTATGCCTTCTGCCTTAGGCCTTGAGCCGACCGATTGCGCTGCGGGCAGCACGCGCCACGGCCTGCGCATCCACCCCAAAAAATTCCCGCAGCGCCGCCCGCGTGTCGCTGCGGCCAAAGCCGTCGGTGCCCAGGGTGATGTACTTGCGCCCTTCGGGGATAAATGCGCGCACTGTCTCGGGCACGGCGCGCACGTAGTCGGTGGCGGCCACCACGGGCCCGCTGGTGGCGGCCAGTTGGGCGGCAAGCCAGGGGGTGCCGGGCTCCACCCCTTCTTCACCCGCCAGCGCGCGCTGTTCGCAGGCCACGCCGTCGCGGGCCAGTTCGCTCCAGCTGGTGACGCTGAGCACGGTCACATCCAGGCCTTCGCTGGCGAGTTGTTCTGCGGCCTTGACCACCTCGGTCAGGATGGCGCCGGAACCCATCAGGGTGACGGAACTTTGAGAAGAAACAAGGCCTTTGCGCGCGTCCACATTGCCCTGGTAGCTCCTGAAAACATAGCACCCACGCAAGACCCCGTCTGCAGCGCCTGCGGGCAGGTCGGGCTGCGCGTAGTTCTCGTTCATCAGCGTCACGTAGTAGAAAACGTCGCGCTGCTCGGTCACCATCTCGCGCATGCCAGCGTCGATGATCACGGCCATCTCGCCCGCGTAGGCCGGGTCGTAGGCCTTGCAGTTGGGGATGGTGGCGGCCACGAGGTGGCTGGTGCCGTCCTGGTGCTGCAGGCCCTCGCCGCCCAGCGTGGTGCGGCCCGAGGTGGCGCCCAGCAAAAAGCCACGCGCACGCTGGTCGGCAGCCGCCCAGATGGCGTCGCCCACGCGCTGGAAGCCGAACATGGAGTAGTAGATGTAGAACGGCAGCATGGCCAGGCCGTGCACGCTGTAGCTGGTGGCGGCTGCTGTCCAGCTCGCAATCGCACCCGCCTCGCTGATGCCTTCTTCAAGGATTTGCCCGTCCAGCGCCTCGCGGTAGCTCAGCACCGAGCCGATGTCCTCCGGCGCGTAGCGCTGGCCCACGCTGCTGTAGATGCCGACCTGCTTGAACAGGTTGGCCATGCCAAAGGTGCGCGCCTCGTCGGCCACGATGGGCACGATGCGGGGGCCTAACGTGGCGTCCTTCAGCAGCGTGCCCAGCATGCGCACAAAGGCCATGGTGGTGCTCATCTCCTTGCCGTCGGCCTGCAGCGCAAACTGGGCGTAGCCGGCCAGGGGCGGCACGGGCAGCACGTCGCAGGCCGTCTGGCGGCGCGGCAGGTAGCCACCCAGCTGCTGGCGGTGGCGGCGCAGGTACTGCATCTCCGGGCTGTCTTCGGCAGGCTTGTAGAACGCTAGGCTGGTCGCCTGCGCGTCCGTGAGCGGCAGGTTGAAGCGGTTGCGGAATTCGATGAGGTCGGTGTCGTCCAGCTTCTTCTGGCTGTGCGTGGTCATCTTGCCCTGCCCCGCCGTGCCCATGCCGTAGCCCTTTTTGGTGTGGGCCAGGATCACCGTGGGCTGGCCCTTGTGGGCAGCGGCGGCAGCGTAGGCGGCGTGGATCTTCACCAGGTCGTGCCCTCCGCGCTTGAGGCGATCGATCTGCTCGTCCGTCATGCCCTGGGCCAGCGCGGCCAGTTCGGGGTTCTGGCCGAAGAAGTTGTCGCGGTTGAAGCGGCCGTCCTTGGCGGCAAAGGTCTGCATCTGGCCGTCCACCGTGCCTTCCAGCGTGCGCACCAGCGCGCCGGTCAGGTCGCGGGCAAACAGGCCGTCCCAGTCGCTGCCCCACACCAACTTGACCACGTTCCAGCCCGCACCGGCAAACAGCCGCTCCAGCTCGTCGATGATGCGGCCGTTGCCGCGCACCGGGCCGTCCAGGCGCTGCAGGTTGCAGTTGACCACCCAGACGAGGTTGTCCAGGCCTTCGCGCGCGGCGAGCGTCAGCGCACTCATCGACTCGGGCTCGTCCATCTCGCCGTCGCCAAACACGCCCCACACCTTGCGGCCCTCACAGTTGAGCAGATTACGGTGCGTGAGGTAGCGCATAAAGCGCGCGTGGTAGATGCTGCTGATGGGGCCGATGCCCATCGAACCGGTGGGGAACTGCCAGAAGTCGGGCATCAGCCAGGGGTGCGGGTAGCTCGACAGGCCCTGCGCGCCTGCGCTGGGGGCCGTGATTTCCTGCCGGTAGTGCTGCAGGTCGTTTTCCGTCAAATGCCCTTCCAGAAACGCCCGCGCATACACGCCCGGCGCGCTGTGCGGCTGAAAGAACACCAAATCGCCCCGGTGCTGGCCCTCGCCCACGCCTTCGCGGGCGCGGAAGAAGTGGTTGAAGCCGCTCTCAAACAGATCGGCCGCGCTGGCGTAGCTGGCGAT
The DNA here is from genome assembly GCF_002245625.1 of Acidovorax kalamii. Classification (GTDB taxonomy): domain Bacteria; phylum Pseudomonadota; class Gammaproteobacteria; order Burkholderiales; family Burkholderiaceae_C; genus Acidovorax; species Acidovorax kalamii. Next base: position 597,596 of record NZ_NOIG01000004.1, on the reverse strand, counting down.
GTGGCCGCCCAGCTCGCCGTAGGCTTGATTCGCCCGCACCACCATGGCCAGCGCGTTCCAGCGCATGAGCGACGCCAGCCGCTCTTCAATCGCGAGATCGCCCGGGAAGGTGGGCTGCGCCTGGGCCGCCACGGTGTTCACATACGGCGTGTTGAGCTGCGGCTGCCAGCCCACGCGCTGGGTGCGGGCCAGGCGCACCAGCTCCTGCAACACAAACCGCGCGCGCTCGGGGCCTTCGGTGGCCACCAGGGCCAGGAAGGCATCGCGCCATTCGGCGGTTTCTTGCGGGTCGATGTCGGCCAGGGTGTCCTGGGGGCTGAGGAGGTGGGGGGGCAGTGGGGCGTTCATGGGAGCACACTGTAGAAGGGTTGGGCAAAAATGTGATGCCGAAACGCGCCAATCAAGCGCCATTAAAAGCACAATATGCTGCACCAACAAAATATTGCAGCATATGAAGCTTGACGTGACCGATCTGCGCATTCTGGCCGAGCTGCAGGCCGACGGTTCGCTCTCCAATGTGGAGCTGGCGCGGCGCGTGCACCTGTCGCCCTCGCCCTGCCTGGCGCGGGTGAAGGCGCTGGAGGCGGCGGGCGTGATCGCCCGCTATGTGGCGCTGGCCAACGCGGCGGCGCTGGGGCTGGGGCTGAATGTGTTCATCAGCATCAGCCTGAAGACGCAGAACAAGGAGGCGCTGGCCGACTTCGAGCGGCGCATTGCCGAGCACGACGAGGTGATGGAGTGCTACCTGATGAGCGGCGACTCCGACTACCTCATCCGCGTGGCGCTGCCCGACATTGCGGCACTGGAGCGGTTCATCCTGGAGCAGCTTTCGCCGATCCCGGGGCTGGAGAAGATCCGCTCCAGCTTCGCGCTCAAGCAGGTGCGCTACAAGACGGCTCTGCCGCTGCCACACGCTCGGAGCTGAGCCCGGCGTTGATGCCAGCGCTGAGATCCATGGCGTGGGCCAGGTCCAACGCCTGGCCGATGTCGGCCAGCAGGTCGTCCAGGTCTTCCAACCCCACCGACAGGCGCACCAGGCCTTCGGCAATGCCGTGGGCGGCACGCTGCTCGGGGGTGTAGGTGGAATGGGTCATGCTGGCCGGGTGCTGGGCCAGGGTTTCGGCGTCGCCCAGGCTCACGGCGCGGGTGACGAGTTGCAGCGCGTCCATGAAGCGCACGCCCGCCTGCAGGCCGCCGCGCAGCTCGAAAGCGATCATGCCGCCCATCTGGCGCATCTGCTGCTTGGCCAGCGCATGCTGCGCAAAGCTGGGCAGACCGGGGTAGTGCACGGCCGCCGCAGCGGGGTGGGCGGCGATGAATTCGGCCACCTTCTGCGCGCTTTGGCAGTGGCGGTCCATGCGCAGGGCCAGGGTTTTCAGGCCGCGCATCACCAGGTGGGCGTCTTGCGCCGACATCACCGCGCCGGTCATGTCTTTCAGGCCGTACAGGCGCACGCGCTGGGCCAGCTCGGCATCGGCAAACACCGCTGCGCCTGCGGTCAGGTCGCCATGGCCGCCGAGGTATTTGGTCATGGAGTGCACGCTCACATCCGCCCCCAGCAGCAGCGGCTGCTGCAGGTAGGGCGTGCAGTAGGTGTTGTCCACCACCACCTTGGCGCCCTGGGCATGGGCCAGGGCCGACACGGCGGCGATGTCCACTAGGCGCATGTTGGGGTTGGCGGGGGTTTCGAGGTACAGCACGCGGGTCTTGGCGGTCAACGCCTCGGCCACGCGGGCGGGGTCGGTCATGTCCACATGGCGCACCGTCACGCCAAAGCGGCCCAGGCCGTGGTGCAAAAACGAGAAGGTGCAGCCATAGAGCGTGAGGTCGGCCAGGATCTCGTCGCCCGGCTCCAGCATGGACCACAGCGTGGCCGTGATGGCGCCCATGCCCGAGCCGAACACCACGGCGCCTGCGCCCTCTTCCAGCGCCGCCAGCCGCCCTTCGAGCAGCGCCAGCGTGGGGTTGGCGATGCGGGTGTAGAAGTAGCCGGGCTCCTGGCCCGCAAAGCAGCGCGCGCCGTAGGCCACATCCGGGAAGGCATAGGTGGCCGAGGTGTGGATGGGCGGCACCAGTGCGCCCTGGTGGTCGGCCGGGTTGTAGCCGTGGTGGATGGCGCGGGTGCTGAAGCCGGTGGCGGGGCTGCGGTCGGTGCTGCGGGTCATGTTTGTCTCCTGGTGGGCCGACCACAGACGGAATGCGGGGGTCGGATGCGGAGATTCTTGAACTCATCGACAGGCAAAATTTCGCCTTCTTTGCCTCATAAATCAATCCAAAGGGCAAAATTTGCCCCAAACCCTCACCACCCCACCACCATGCACCCCTACCCGCTCGACCCCGTGGACCGAACCCTGCTCAACGCCCTGCAGCGCGACGGCCGCGCCACCGTGGGCGACCTGGCCGAGGCGGTGTCACTTTCCACCTCACCCTGCTGGCGGCGCGTGCGGGCGCTGGAAGAAGCCGGGGTGATTGCGGGCTACCACGCCCACCTGCACCGCCAGCGCGTGGGCTGGGGCGTGCTGGGTTTTGTGCAACTGGCGCTGCACGACCACACCGCCGAGACCACGTCGGCCCTGGAGCGCGAGGTGATGGCCATGCCCCAGGTGCTGTCGTGCCACAACCTCTCGGGCCGGTACGACTACCAGCTGGAAGTGGTGGCGGCCGACCTGGAATCGTTTGCCGAATACGTGCGCACCCATGTGCGCAGCCTGCCGGGCGTGCGCGAGATTTCGACGAGCTTTTCGCTCAAGGAGGTGAAGCGCACCATGGCGCTGCCGGTGTGAGGCTGGGGCGCTGCGGCGAGACGGTGCCTTCGCTCAGAAAGCGGTGGGCGTGGTCGAGAGCGACTCCAGCCAGGTCACCGTGGCCGCCAGCTCCGATGGCCGGATCTCGTGCGCGCTGGGGAACTCGTGGTAGCTCACCGCCACCGGCAGGGGCGCCATGTGGTGCGCAATGGCCTGGGCGTTGGCCAGGGGGATCACGTTGTCGTGCGTTCCATGGCTCAGCCACAGCCGCTTGCCCCGCAGCGCATCGGCCGGGGCCGTCAGGGGCACCACCTGCGGCAGCAGGCGGCTGTGCCACACCAGGCCGGCGTGCATCAGTTCGGGCTTTGTCAGCAGCAGCGACAGCGCCATGATGCCGCCCTGGCTGAAGCCGCCCACCACCACGCGCTCAGGCGGGATGCCCAGTTGCGCGCTGGCGGACTCCACCGCCTGGGCCACCAGGGCGCGGCTTTGGGCCTCTTGCTCTTCGTTGATAGTGCGGTCGCCATTGGGCTCGATGGAAAAATCAAACCACGCGTGCGAGCCCGGCCCCATGCGGAACGGCGCGCGCAGGCTGAGCACATGAAAGCGCTCGGGGATCTGCGGCGACAGGCTGAACAGGTCCTGCTCGTTGCTGCCCACACCGTGCATCAGCACCAGCAGCCAGGGGCGGGGCGTGGTGGCAGCAGCGGGGCGCTGCAAAAATGTGAGCGGTAGATTGAGCATAGACAGGCGCCAGGGGCAGTTTTGACTTAGAAAATGCAGGACCGATGCACCATCAATGCACCGGCTCCAGCGCAAACGCATCCATCGACAGCATGCTGTACATCACCTCGCGGCTCAAGTAGTTTGCGTGCAGGTCGTCGCCCGCCGCACCCAGTGCAAAGAAGATGGGCAAAAAGTGGTCTTCGGTGGGGTGCGCGCGGTGGGCATGGGGCGCCTGGCTGCGATAGTTGAGCAGCGCGGCCATGTCGCCACGGGCCAGCGCGTCTTCGATCCAGCGGCTGAACTCCAGCACATAGGGCGCGGGCGCACGCTCGCCGCCAAAAAACTCGGCCAGGTTGTGCGTCATGCTGCCCGAGCCCACCACCAGCACGCCCTGGGCGCGCAGGCTGCGCAAGGCGGCGCCCAGCGCATACACCTCGGCCGGGCCCGCACCCACGGGCAGGGCCACCTGCACCACGGGCACATCGGCCTCGGGGAACAAATGCATCAGCGGCACCCAGGCGCCATGGTCAAAGGGGCGCGCGGCATCGCCCTGCGCGGCCACACCGGCCGCCTGCAGCAGGCCCAGCACCTCCTGCGCCAGCGCGGGCGAGCCGGGGGCGGGGTACTGCAGCTCGTACAGCGCGGGCGGAAAGCCGCCAAAGTCGTGCCAGGTGGCGGGCTGCGGGCCGGTCATCACCTGCACCGAGCGCACCATCCAGTGCGGCGACATCACCACCACACCGCGCAGGCCGGGCACCTGCGCCTTCAGGCCCTGGCCCCATTGCGTGAGCGCGGGGCCGGTGGTGCCAGCGTCCACCGCAAACAGCGGCGCGCCGTGGGATACGAACAGGGCTGGAACAGTGGGCAAAGGGGTGTGGGCAGCAGCGGTCATGGCAGTTTCATCCGTGAATGCCCCACTGTAGGCCGGACGGGCGCCCACACCAAGCCCTGCGGGGCAGACAGATTGTTCTACGGGTGATGCTAATCAAGCCCTGGCAGCATCCCACCGACGCTATCAGGAGCCGTCGCGCACCCGCCCCCGCAGCGCCTTGGTCTCGCTGCGCTGGGTCTTGCCCTGCAGGCGGCGCTGTTGCGACCCGTAGGTGGGCTTGGTGGCGCGGCGCACCCGGGGCGGCACGGCCACGGTGTTGACCAGCGCGTTGAGCCGCGCCAGCGCATCGGCGCGGTTCTGCTCCTGGCTGCGGAACTGCTGGGCCTTGATGACCACCACGCCCTCTTGCGTGATGCGGGTGTCGCGCAGGGCCAGCAGGCGCTCTTTCACGCCCTCGGGCAGCGACGAGGCCGCCACGTCAAACCGCAAGTGGACAGCGCTCGACACCTTGTTGACGTTCTGCCCGCCCGCGCCCTGGGCGCGCATGGCGGTGATTTCAACCTCGTCCTCAGAGACCTGCAGGGGCAGCGGGGCCATACAAATAGAAAAGGCCCGCGCGCCCGGCCATCAGGCCGCAGGCTGCTGCTGGGCCAGCAGTTGTGCCAGGCCGTCAATCGCCAGGCCATAGCCCAGCACGCCAAAGCCACACATCACCGCCTTGGCGGCGGCGGCCATGTACGAATGGTGGCGGTAGGCCTCGCGCGCATGCACATTGCTGATGTGCAGCTCGATCAGGGTGATGCCCGTGCCCTTGATGGCGTCATGCAGCGCAATGCTGGTGTGGGTGTAGGCACCGGCGTTCAGCACCACCCCAGCCAGCTCGCCCGCCGCGTGCAGGCGGCCTGCCTCATGAATCCAGTCCACCAGCGCGCCCTCGTGGTTGCTTTGGTGAAAACGCAGCGCATAGCCATGGCGCTGGCAGGCGTCGGCACAGAGCTTTTCCACATCGGCCAGTGTTTGGGCGCCGTAGACGGCGGGCTCTCGCGTGCCCAGCAGGTTCAGATTGGGGCCATTCAGGACAAAAACGGTTTTATGGGCAGTCACAGACAGGGTCTCCGGGGCAATGCGCCTGCCACGCTGGCAGGCCAGAGTGCGGGATTATGCGGCGCCCAGCGCAGGGGCCGCCCCAATAAAAAAGCGGCCCCGAAGGACCGCTATAAAAGGCAGCCTGTGCAACGCTGCCTGTGAGCGACTCGCGCCCAAGAGGTTGATGGCACGCCCTAGGCTGATCAACGGTCCCAGTGGCGACCGTGGCCGTGACCATGGTGGCGGTGATGGCGATGGTGCCGGTAGCCATGGCCGTAATACACCACCGGTGGGGGGGCGTAATAGGCGGGCGGGGCGCTGTAATACACGGGCCGGGGCGGCGCGTAATACACCGGTGGGGGCGGCGCCACGTAGACCGGGGCGGGGGCGTAGTAGCCATTGCTGGCACCGATCACCACGCCGGGCACGCCAACGCCAACCGACCAATTGACGTCACGGGCCTGGGCGGCGCCAGCACCGGCCAGCAAAGCCAGGGCCACGCCAGCCGAAGCGGCCATGGCATAAAGAGAACGGGTTTTCGTCATGGAAATCTCCTGGTAAATGAAAGCCCGCCGCCAGGTGGCAAGGGCCCTCACCGGTACACAACGCACCAAGTAGCCAAAAGGATGGCATAAAAGCGTCTTTACGTTGTGTCTGAACGTACACGCGCTTGTTTTAATGCGTAAACCGTCACGAAACCGCCGCCTAAAATGGCTGGATGAGCACCCCCTCCCCCGCCAATACCCCCGCCAGCGCCGCCGCTGCGGACACCGCTGAATCCACCAAGCCCAGCAACTTCCTGCGCCAGATCATCGAAAAAGACCTGGAGCAAGGCACTTACGCCACCCGCCGCTGGGCTGGCGCCCCTGGCGACGCCGCCCACCACGCCCAGGGCGAGCCCGACCCCGCCAAGATCCGCACCCGCTTCCCACCCGAGCCCAACGGCTACCTGCACATCGGCCACGCCAAGAGCATCTGCATCAACTTTGGCCTGGCGCGCGACTACGGCGGCGTGTGCCACCTGCGCTTTGACGACACCAACCCCGAAAAAGAAGACACCGAATACGTCAACAGCATCATCGACGCCGTGAAATGGCTCGGTTTTGACTGGGCCCAGCTCGGCCAGGCGCCCGGCAGCGCCGCGCCCTACCAGGCCAGCGACTACTTCGGCTTCATGTACCGCGCCGCCGAATATTTGATCGAAGCAGGCCACGCCTACGTGGACGAGCAGACCACCGAACAAATGCGCGCCAACCGGGGCGACTTCAGCAAGCCCGGCGTGGACAGCCCCTTCCGCAGCCGCACGCCCGAAGAAAACCTGCGCATCTTCCGCGAGATGCGTGATGGCCAGCATGAGGATGGATCGATGGTGCTGCGCGCCAAGATCGACATGGCCAGCCCCAACATCAACATGCGCGACCCGGCCATCTACCGCATCCGCCGCGCCACGCACCACAACACGGGCGACACCTGGTGCATCTACCCCATGTACACCTACGCGCACCCCATCGAGGACGCGCTGGAGCAGATCACTCACAGCCTGTGCACGCTGGAATTTGAAGACCAGCGCCCCTTCTACGACTGGCTGCTGGAGCGCCTGACCGAAGGCGGCCTGCTGGCCAGCCCCCCCCCCCGCCAGTACGAATTTGCGCGCCTGAACCTCACCTACGTCATCACCAGCAAACGCAAGCTCGCCCAGCTGGTGTACGACCACAAGGTCAGCGGCTGGGACGACCCCCGCATGCCAACAATAGTCGGCCTGCGCCGCCGTGGCTACACACCCGAAGCGCTGCAGGTGTTTGCCGAACGCATCGGCGTGACCAAATCCGACAGCTGGATCGACTACAGCACCCTGGAAGGCTGCCTGCGCGAAGACCTGGAGCTGAAGGCCCACCGTGGCATGGCCGTGCTCAACCCCGTCAAGCTGGTGCTGACCAACTGGGACGACGTGATGGGTGCAGGCCACCTGGAGCCCTGCAGCCTGCCCGCCCTGCCCCACCCACCAGAGGGGGTTGAGAGCCCCGTGCGCCACTTCACCATCGGCAAGGAAGTGTGGATTGAACGCGAAGACTTTGAAGAAGTGCCGCCCAAGGGCTACAAGCGCCTCTTCCCCGGCAACAAGGTGCGCCTGAAGGGCGGCTACGTCATCGAATGCACCGGCTGCACCAAGGACGCCGACGGAGTCATCACCGAAGTGCTGGCCACCGTGGTGCCCGACACCAAGAGCGGCACCCCCGGCGCCGACAGCGTGAAGGTCAAAGCCGCCATCACCTGGGTGGGCGTGGCCGACGGCGTGAACGCCGAAGTGCGCATGTACGACCGCCTGTTCCTGGACGCCCACCCCGACGCGGGCGGCAAGGACTTCATCGAAAGCCTGAACCCGAACAGCCTGAGGGTGGTGACCGCCATCGTGGAGCCGTCATTGGCCAATGCCCAACTGGACGACAAGTTCCAGTTTGAGCGGCATGGGTACTTTGTGGCGGACCGTGTGGATCACCGGGCGGAGAAGCCGGTGTTTAACTTGGCGGTGGGGTTGAAGGATTCTTGGGGCAAGTAGCTCAAGATTTACCATTCAAACGACCCAACCAGATAAATATAAAAATAAAACCAAGGAAATAAAATGGCGAATGCGGGCTTCTACAAACAATGGGGTTTTTTAGACAACCCCTTTTCGCCGATGCCACTTAGTGGTGATGCATTTGGAAGTCAACTATTAATCGGCAGAGATGTCGAGTTGAATTCGGTTCTTTTTCGACTAAAATCTGGAGGCGAAGCAATTTGCCTTGATGGTCCAGTCGGCGTGGGAAAGACAAGTCTTGCAAATGTTGCAGCGTTCCGCGCCGAACAAGATTTCGCCAGTGATTCGAACGCAAATCCGCTATTACTGCTATGCAGGAAGCCATTTCAGATTTCAACCAAGCAGTCACCCGAAGAACTACGATTCCACATTCTTACGGAAGTAGCACAGACATTAATTGAAAAGGCAGCTTTCTACAAATCTCGTGGCTCGATGTCCTCATTAAAGGGCATAGATAGTTGGCTCAATAACCCGATGCTTTCGCAAGTTGAAGGGCAAATATTAGGTTTTGGACTTGGCGGCTCCTCGCAACCAAATGAGTCACAGGGATTTCGAGATAGCGGCTTCACCAAACTTATTACCCAATGGCTTGAAACGGTATTTCCTGACAGAACAACAGGAGGTGTCATTTGTGTCATTGATAATTTGGAATTACTCGAAACATCAGAGGCCGCCAGAAAAACGATAGAGTCGCTGAGGGATACACTTTTTACCATCTGCGGGATCCGATGGGTACTTTGCGGTGCACATGGAATAATTCATAGCGTAGTAGAATCACCTCGGCTTGTTGGCTATTTAGGCCAACCGATTACAGTAAAGCGACTACGACTCCAACAGGCCCAAGCAGTTTTTGATGCTCGCGTATCAACATTCAAAGACCACACGAGCAGAAATCAATATCTACCACTACTCGCCGACGATTTCCACAACCTTTACATGATTCTTGGCGAAAATCTTCGACAAGCGCTTGCCTCGGCTCAGGCGTATTGCCTTCACGTTGCGGAACAGGGTAACTATCCAGAAGATGACGAAGCCAAGAAGCAACGTTTCGAAACTTGGTTGCGGTCAAATGCATTAGCCACAAAAAGCAGCCTCGAAACACATGTTGGGAAAAAGGCACTGGAACTATTGCGAAATGTAATCCTCAACATGTCGGGAGAATTCAATCCAAGTGATTTTTCCGCACTAGGATTCAATAGTATTCCAGCCCTGAGACCACATGTTAAGAGCCTAGAAGATTTCGGTTTAGTTGAGGCCACGAGAGACGAAACAGATCAACGTCGCCGCACCATTACCGTGACTGGAAAAGGATGGTTAATGCACTGGGCATCTATAATCACCTAGGTAATCATGAGCCAAGTAGTAAAAATCCGTTCCGCCTTCAGCGTTGACCCAGCTCAAGCAGCATTGGCGGCGCTATTACGCGCCGGGTTGCGTGCAGCCGAAGAGGCGCGGCGCGCCAACACCTACATGGTGGTAGAGGAAAACGGCAAAGTGATGCATGAGAGTCCACAGGAGTATTTGCGCAAGCGCAGCGAGCAATCCCCGCCTTCAAGCTCCAAGACCAGCGCCTGATTGATTGACACCGCCCAATGCACCCCGCCATCGCCCAACACCGCTCCGGTATTGCCGCCATCTGCCAGCGCTACGGCATCCGGCGACTGGAGGTGTTTGGCTCGGCTGCCCGGGCCACAGACTTTGACCCAGACCGCAGCGACGCCGACTTTCTGGTGGAGTTTGCGCCGGACGTTGACCCTGGGCTCCACACGATTTTTGGTGCCAAAGCCGATCTGGAAGCCCTGCTAGGCCGAGGCGTAGACCTGGTGGAGCCCGGCGCGGTGCGCAACCCCTATGTGCTGGACAACATCAACCGCCACCGCGAGGCCGTTTATGCAGCGTGACCCGCGTGCTTTTTTGTGGGACGTGCGCGAGGCGGCGCTGGCGATCCAGTCGTTCACCACGGGCATGGACGCAGCGGCCTATGCAGCCAATGCAATGGCGCAAGCGGCTGTGGAGCGCAAGTTTGAAATCATTGGGGAAGCGCTCAACCAACTGTCCAAGCTAGATACGGCCATGGCCGCCCGCATTCCTGACCTGGCGCAGATCGTGGCGTTCCGCAACCAGCTCATTCACGGTTATGCGACGGTGAATGTCAGCACTGTGTGGAACATCACTCAAACCGCACTGCCCGCGCTGCGGGATGCCGTGCAGGCTCTTCTCGACGAACTTGGCTAGCTAGCGCGCCTAGCAGCAAGTGCCCTGTGCACGGCGAGGGCGCAGTGCTAGCATGGCCCGACCACCATCACAAGGAGTGGGCCATGACTGCAATGAACGTCGTGCACATGCGTGTGAAACCGGGCAAAGAGGACGACTATGTCCGCCTGCACCAGGAGATGGACATCCGCTCCATGCCCGGGGGGCGCAACTTCTGGCTGATCCGTTCGGGCGAACGCAGCTTTGTTGTTGTGGGTGAGTGGGACAGCCTGGAGGCGATGGCAAACGCCCGCCCCGCGATGGTTGCCAATCTGGACAAATTGCGCCCCTTGCTGGAAGACCTTGGCGGTGGCCGTGGACTCACCGAGCCGTGGTCGGGCGAGGTGTCGCTGCATGTGAAGCCCTGAAGGTGGCGGCGCAGGCGGACAACAGGATCGCCAAGCGCATGGAAACCGCCAGTTCATCCCGCCCGCCCAACGGGCCATCAGCAGCCCCCATGCCTCGTCTGCGCCCAGCGATACCGACTGGGCGCGTCATCTTGTGCGGCAGGGCCCAGGGCCCGCTTGGCGCTGGGCAGTGGGCGCCGGGCTTTTGAGATACAAACACCGCCATGCTTCAGCCCCAACCCCAGCCAAACCACTTCACCCCCACCTTCGCCCACGTACCACCCGGCCCGCTGGCAGGCCCCCTGCAGTTGCTCCCCATCAACGCCACCGCAGTGTCCGTCCACACCACCAATGGCGCGCATGTGGGTTCGCTCAAGCTGGTTGGCGGGGTGTGGAAGTTCAAGGCCATGGGCTACGACGCAGCCGGGCGCATGGAGCCGGGCCACGGGCCACTGACGGATCAACACAACATGCAGTTCGCCACGCTGGATGCGGCCGAGGTGAGTGCGCGGTTGCTGGGTGCTTTGGGAAGCCATCCGTAGAAGGCACTTGCACTTACTCGCCAAACCCTTGGCGCTTTCAATTTGATAGCAAAAAAGGCAATACCATCAGGCGGAAACGGCCCATTTCGCCTCTATTTCCGCTCCACTAACGCCCGCAACGGCTGCCCGCCTATTGAGAGCTGAAACACCAGCCCCATGGCCTGCACCTGCCAGCCTTGTTTGGCCACGGTGGGGCTGAGCTGGAAACCCGCCATCACGCAATCGGTCGTGCGCACCTCGCCTGCTTCGGGCGGGCTGCCCAGCATCTGGGTGTAGGTCTGCGGCGGTTGCTGCATCGGCGCTTGCTGTGGCTGCGCCGCCTGCCCTTCTTTCACCAGCACTAGGTACGCCCTCTCACGCGCGATGGGGGCGGCGGGGTCGGCGCCGTCGGGGCGCAGGGTGAGGGGGAAGTCGGGTACGGGGGTGGCCGGGTCGAACGCCAGCTGGGGCGTGAACTCGGCCTTAGTGGGTGCGCCGTTGCTCTGTGCCCAGTGCAGGCGCAGGTAGGGTGGGGGTTCCTGGGCGGACCACATCAGGTGCACGTTGTTGCCGTGGGTGCAGTAGCTGGGGTGGGCCACGGGGTGGGGGTGGGCGGGCCATTGGCCGCCGCCGTGGCGTTGCTCCACGCGCAGCAGGCGGGTGTCGGGGGTGCCCAGCAGTGACTGGGTGTAGATGAGCCCCACGCCGGGCAGGTGGTAGCGCTGCACGGGCTGCACGGTGTGGGCCAGCGGGGGGTTGCTGGCGGGCAGCTCGCGGCGCTGGGCCACGTCGCGTGCGGCGGTTTGCAGGGCACTTTGCGCCAGCAGGCTGGCGTAGACGGGCACGGCGGCAATGGCCAGGCCGGTGAGGCCCAGCACCAGGCTTTCGGCGCGCGAGAGTGCGGGCCGCACCCAGCGCCCGGCCAGCACATGGCCGCCAAACCACACCACAGGGCCCAGGGTGTAGAGCGACAGCACAAACACACCCAGCGCGGCGGGCCCACCGACGGCGCGCGCGGGCAGCAGCACGGCCGCTACCGCCAGCAGCGCGGCCAGCACCGACACCAGGCGCACCGCCAGCCAGCTGCCCACGCGGCGGCTGGGTTTGAAGTAGCGGCTCTCCAGCCACAGCAGGGCCACCACCACGGCCAGCAGCCCGGCGGCCATGCGCCACCAGGCCTGCTGCTCGGCGGCGGGCATGCGGGCGAAGGTGTCCAGCATCTGGGGCAGGTCCACAGTCAGTTCCTTTCAATGCGGGTGGTTGGTGGGCTTGGGCTCTAGCGCTTTATTGCTTCAATTTTTATAGCTATCAGTGCTTATCCATCAGGCGGTAGAAGCCAATTTGACTCAAAGAATTTCAGGTTTACTGCGCCCCACACACAAACTCCACCGCCGCACACACCGCCGCCACCTGTGCGGCGATGCACTGCTCGGGTGTGGCGCGGGGGCTGTCGGGGTAGACCTCGGTGGTGGTGGTGTAGCGCGCGCCGCTCACGCTGGCGCAAAGGCCCCAGGCCTTGAGCTGGTAGCGGATCACGCCCGGGGCCACCACGGGCGAGCCGATGATTTCGTTCTTGTCGTCGGCAGGCGCGATGTGCGTGACGCGGCCCACGGCGTCGATGATGGATTGCTGGAAGGCGGGCTGCGGGTTCTCGGTGTCGTCCACCAGGTAGAAGCCGTCGGGGATGCTGCCGGGCTCGAACACCTTGCCGTCGCGCGCGGCCACGGCGGGGCGGTATTCGGATTCGTCGGTGTCGGTGGTTTCGTGCAGGTCGATGTGGGCGGCGAATGGGCCGTATTGGGCCTGGTGCTGTGCCACCAGTTGCATGAGGGCGGCGGATTCCTGTGCGGGCGAGCCTTCCTTGAACGCGCGGTTGGGGTCGATGGCGTCGAAGTTCCAGCGCTGAATGCGCTCATACGCCCAGGGGCTGACGCAGGGCACCACCAGCAGGTTGGCGCGGCCCGCAAACTCGGCCGCATGCTGTTGTGCAAAGCGCAGCGCGCCGTGCACCCCGCTGGTTTCGTAGCCGTGCACGCCACCCGTCACGAGCACGCTGGGCAGGCCGGGCTGCCAGGGGTGGCTGCGCAGGGCCTGCAGGGGGAAGTGCTCGGGCGCGTGATGGGTGTTGGCATAGGCCACCTCGCCGTAGGGCAGCACATCCCACTGGCTGCGCAGGGCGTCGATGGCGCGCAGCACGTCTTCGGCATGGCTGCGCTGGCGCACCTGGCGCGCGCGCCACTGGTCGCGTTCGGCGTCGCCCCAGGGTTGGCCGGGCGTGCCGATGGGGTAGGAGGGAGTGGGTTGCATGGGTGTGTGGGCAGGTATGAGAAGAACCCGTGGCCGACAGGGCCCGGGCAGGTCGCAGAGCGTTCATAGAATACCGCGATGCCCTTCCCCCTGATCCGGCCCTTGCGGCTGGCCACCTCGTCCCTGGTTCTGCTGGTTTGCGCCCTGGCGGCCCATGCACAGAACGCCCCTTCAACCGCCACCGCATCCACCCCGGCCCCACGCCCGGCGGGTAGCAGCCCGGTGGATGGCGCAGCGCAGACATCTGCAGCCGCCGCCCCCACAGCGACCGATGCCGCCCTGCTCTCGCGCGATGCGCGGCGCATTTACGAGCTGTCGCGCGACAAGCTGGTGCAGATCCGCACGCTGCTGCGCAACGCGGGCACGCAGGCGTCGATTGGCTCGGGCTTTTTTGTGTCGGCCGATGGGCTGATCGTGACCAACTTCCATGTGGCCAGCCAGCTGGCGCTGGAGCCCGAACGCTACCGGGGCGTGTACGTGACGATGGAAGGCCAAGAGGGCGAGGTGGAGCTGCTGGCGTTTGACGTGCAGCGCGACCTGGCCGTGCTGCGCGCCAAGGGCCGCACGGCCGCTGCGCCGGTGCTGGGCTTTCGGCCCGCCGACGAGGCGCTGGCGCAGGGCGAGCGCATTTACTCGCTGGGCAACCCGCTCGATATCGGCTTTGCCGTGACCGAGGGCACGTACAACGGGCTCGTCAAGCGCAGCTTTTACCCGCGCATCTTTTTTGGCGGCACGCTCAACCCCGGCATGAGCGGCGGCCCGGCGGTGGACGACGCAGGCCGCGTGCTGGGCGTGAATGTGGCCAAGCGGCTGGATGGCGAGCAGGTGAGCTTTTTGATCCCGGCCGAGTTTGCGCAGGCGCTGGTGCAGCGCGCGGCCAACGCCCAGCCCATCACCCAGGCCGCATATGGCGAAGTGACGCGGCAGCTGGTGGAGCACCAGCAGGTGCTGACCGACCGGTTTTTGAAAACGCCGCTGCGCGAGCAGCGCCACGGCAGCTACCGTGTGCCCGTGCCCGACGACGCGCTGGCGCGGTGCTGGGGCTCGGGGCGCGACCCGTCCTTCCCCGGCCTGAACCTGGAGCGCACGCAGTGCCGTGCCGACAGCGATGTGGTGGCGGGCGACTTCAACACCGGCGCGGTGCGCCTGTCGTACGAGGCCTACAACGCGCCCACGCTGGGCGCCGCGCGGTTTGCGCGCATGTATTCGCAAAGTTTTGCCAACGAGCAGTTGCCCACACGCGGCAACCGCCACCAGACGGCGGCCGAGTGCACCGAGCGTTTTGTGGACCCCGGCAGCCTGCCGCTGCGGGCCGTGGTGTGCCTGTCGGCCTACCGCAAGCTGACCGGCCTGTACAACATGACGGTGCTGGTGACCTCGGTGAACCAGCCCACGCAGGGCGTGCTGGGCCGCCTGGATGTGCAGGGCGTTGCGTTTGACAACGGCATGAAGCTGGCCGGCCACTACCTCAAGGCCTTCCGCTGGGAGGCCGCACCATGAGCACGATGCCGACAACGACCACCCTGGGCCTGATCGAAGCCCATGACCGCCACGGCGCCCTGCTGGCACGCGCGCCCATCACCCGCTGGCCCGTGACCGTGGGCCGCGCGCTGGACTGCGACTTGGTTCTGGACGACCCGTTTGTAGCCCCCCGGCACCTGCGCATCGACCGCACGGTGGACGAACACCGCACGGTGCAGGTGGAGGTGCTGGAGACCCGCAACGGCGCCCGCCTGCAGCGCAAGCGCCATGCCCAGGGCGAGCGGTTTGACTGGCCCGGCGGCACGCCCATCGACCTGGGCCACACCCACATCACGCTGCGCCTGGCCGATGCGCCCATTGCCGACGAGCAGGCGCTGCCGGAGTTTCCGTGGCGCACCGTGGGCACCACGGCCGCGCTGGTGGTGCTGGTGGGGGCGGCGGCCATGGCCTCGTCGTGGCTGGAGTCGCGCGACAGCTCGCAGTACCTCAAGTCGCTGCCCAGCGTGCTGCTCATGCTGCTGCTGGTGATGAGCGCCTGGTCGGGCCTGTGGGCCGTGGCCAACAAGATGTTTGCGGGCCGCCTGCAGTTCTGGCGCCATGTGCGCATTGCCTGCACGGTGTACCTGGCCAGCGAAGCCCTGCGGCTGGTAGCCAACCTGGCGGCGTTCTCGTTCTCGCTGGAGGCGCTGTCGCAATTCGCCAGCGTGCTGGGCGTGCTGGTGCTGGCCTGGGCGCTGTATGCCCACCTGGCCACCGTGCTGCCCCGCCGCCGCGTGGGCCTGGCCTGGACGGTGGCCGCCGTGGTGGCCCTGGGCTTGCCCGCATGGCTGGGCGCACAGTGGCTCAACCGCATGCGGCTGACCAACGAGATGTACATGAGCAGCCTGTTCCCCCCCAGCCTGCGCGTGGCCCCGGCCGCACCGGTGGACCAGCTGCTGCAAGACGCCGAAGCCCTGCGCGCCAAGCTGGACCGGCGCCTGAAGGACGATGGGCTGGCGGACGAGGACGAATGAGTGGGTGGGTGGGTAGATGCCACATTGAAAAGTGTTTCTTATATTTGACAATAATACGTTTTTGCAAATAATAAGAAACACTATGCCCACCCCATCGCCTGCTACACCAGAAAACTGCACCGCCCTGCTCCAGGCCCTCGGCGCACAGATTCGCAGCCAGCGCAAGGCGCTGCGGCTGAGTGCCACGGTGACGGCCGAGGCGGCCGGGGTGTCGCGGGTCACGCTGCACCGCATCGAGAAGGGGGAGCCTTCGGTCACCATGGGCGCCTGGTGCAACACGCTGGCTGCACTGGGCATGGTGCTCCAAGCGCACGGCGGCAGCGAGGTGCCGTTGGCAGGCGCCGCGCCCGACCTCACGGGCTGGATTCCGGCACGTGTGCCGCTGGCCGACTACCCCCAGTTGCGCGCGTTGGCCTGGCAGGTGCATGGCACCGATACGCTGACGCCCGCTGAAGCCCTGGGCATCTACGAGCGCAACGCGCGGCACCTGGACATGCAGGCCATGCCCGCCCACGAACAGGCGTTGTTGGAGGCGCTTCAGTTGGCGCTATCGCCCAACGTAGCAACCAGGGCTACCGATGCAGTTTGAACGCCCGCACCACCAGCGCATTGCGCATGTGCTGGGCGCGCTCAACGGAGCCACGCTGCGGCAGCACGGCTGCCTGTTTGGCGGCGGCACCTGCATTGCGCTGCGCCATGGCGAGTACCGCGAGTCCGTGGACATTGACTTTCTGGTGTCCGACGCCGGAGGCTACCGCGCGCTGCGGCAGCTGCTCACCAGCCCCGATGGGCTGGCCGCCATCTGCCACAGCCATGCTCCACCACTGGTGCTGCTGCGCGAGATCCGTGCCGACCAGTACGGCATCCGCACCCAGGTGCAGATGGATGGGCAGGCGATCAAACTGGAGATCGTGCGCGAGGCGCGCATCGTGCTGGAGCCCCCTGCGGCCAACGACACCTTGTGCGGCGTGAGCACCCTGACCCACCTGGACCTGGCGGCATCCAAGCTGCTGGCCAACTCCGACAGGCAGGCCGACGACGGCGTGTTCAGCCGCGACGTGATCGACCTGGCCATGATGGAGCTGCCCCTGCCCGCCTTGCGCGCAGCGCTGGCCAAGGCCGCCGACGCCTATGGCGCATCGGTGGCGCGCGACCTGGGCAAGGCAATTGACCGGCTGCACACCCGCACCGGCTGGCTGGAGCGCTGCATGCAGGCCATGGCCATGCAAATGCCCAAGGCGGTGCTGTGGAACAAGGTGCGCGCGCTGCGGCGCATCCTGCCCGATGCGTGAAACAGAAGCCCCCAGCCAGCCCCATGCGCCGCCGCAAGCCCCACCACCACGTCTACGTGGTCGAACTCTCCAAAGACGTGCTGCTGGAGCCGCGCTTTCGCAAGAACAACCCAGGCTACATCGATGGCAAGCCCTGTGTGTATGTGGGCATGACCGGGCTGGACCCGGATGTGCGGTTTGACAAGCACAAGGCGGGTATCCAGGCCAACCGGTTTGTGACGCAATACGGCCTGCGGCTGCTGCCAGACCTGTACGAGGGGTTCAACCCCATGAGCTACGAGGAGGCGGTGGACCGGGAGATCGAGATCGGCATCGACCTGCGCTCGGCGGGGTTTGGGGTGTGGCAGGCGTGAGCACCCGCCGCCACGCTGACACGCCGACACGCATATACCATCGGCATTTACTCCTCTTTTGGTAGCTACCAGCGCTTACCCATAGCGCGGAAGCAGCCAATTTCATTCAAACTTTTCTTCCATCACCATCCCATGAACTTCGCAGACCGCCTGAAACAACTCCCCTCCGCCAGCCACCTCGCCGCCCTGCACCTGCTGGGCACCGACGGTCAGGTCCTCGCCACCATTGAGAACAAGCCCGGCCAGGGCGGATCGCTGGTGGTGTATGCCGCGCTGGGGGCGCTGTATGGCGGCCGCATCACGCCCGCAGCCGCCAGCCTGGGGCTGGAGTGGTATGCCGAGCATGTGGCGGATGCGCGCGCCTTTCCCGGCAAGCATCCCAACATCGACCGGCTGCTGGCCTGGGCGCAGGGCAGCGAGAGCTTTGGGGTGCAAGTGGTTTTGGTCTGAGAAAAAAAACTGCCGTGGCAGCGGCAGGTTGTCGAAAACGCACAGGCCCGTTCGTCGTAGGGGTGTGAACACGTTGAATGAGCGATATCGTTTGGCGGTTCACGCTTTCATCCACCCTGATGCCCACCCTCAAGGAGACCCTGCATGACCACCACCACTACCACCGGCACCGTCACCCTGCACCGCGTGCTGCGCGCCCCGGCCGAGCGCATCTACCGCGCGTTTCTCGACCCCGATGCCATGTGCAAATGGCTGCCGCCCCATGGCTACACCGGCCGGGTACTGAGCCTGGATGCGCGCGTGGGCGGCAGCTACCGCATGCAGTTCACCAACATGAGCAGCGGCGGCACGCACGCGTTTGGCGGCGAATATGTGGAGCTGGTGCCGGGCGAGCGCATCGTGCACACCGACCGGTTTGACGACCCCAACCTGCCGGGCGAAATGCGCACCACCGTCCAGCTGAAAAAGGTGATCACGGGCACCGAAGTGTCCATCGTGCAGGCGGGCATCCCGGCGGTGATCCCCACCGAGATGTGCTACCTGGGCTGGCAGGAGTCGCTGCAGCTGCTGGCGCTGCTGGTGGAGCCGGAGATTCCGGGCGAGTAACGCCCACAGCCCCCGGCCCTGGTCACTTCAACCGCATCACTTCAACCACTTGTCAGCCGCCTGCTTGATGGTGCCTCGGCTGTCCACCAGGCCCCACACAAAGCCCATCACACGCACGTAGTCGGCATCGTCGGTGGGCAGCATGAATCCCAGGTAATTCTTCGGGGTCAGCGGCGCATCGACGAATGCGGCGTGCAGGCGCGGGTCGGCCTTGGCGTAGTGCAGGGCTTCGTAGGTCTCGGTGATCATCACGTCGCCCTTGCCCTCGGCGATCAGCGCGGGGATCTCGGCGTTCTTGTCGTGCGTGCTGACCTGGGCGGCCTTGAGGTTGGCCAGCACATAGGTCTCGTTGGTGCCGCCGGGGTTCTTGATGACGCGCACGGCGGGCTGGTTCATGGCGTCCAGGCTGGTGTACTTTGCCTTGTCGGCGGCGCGCACCAGGGCCACTTTGCCAAACGGGGCGTAGCCGGGCAGCATGTCAAAGATGCGCATGCGGTTGACGTTGCGGGTGATGCCGCCCACGGCCACGTCAAACTTGTCGCCCTGCAAATCCTTCACCAGGTTGGGCCACGAGGTCTGCACATATTCGATCTTCACCCCCAACTCCTTGGCCATGGTTTCGATCACGTCGATGTCGTGGCCGCTGTAGCCCGCGTCGGTCTTGATGGCAAACGGGCGGTAGTCGCCGGGCGTGCCCACGCGGATCACCTTGGCCTCCATGATCTTGTCGAGCCGGGGGCCTGCCTGCGCGGCCTGGCTGAAAAAGGACAGGGCAGTGGCCAGGGCAGCGGCAGCCACGGCAAGCGTTTTCTTGGGGATCATGTGGGAAGTGCTCCAGAGGACAAAAAGGATAAAACCAGCCGCCAAAGCAACGCTGCATGCACCACCCTGGCAAAGCCACAAAAAGGATACGCCAACCACAAGCACGCAACATGCCACGCGCGACCGGTGGTGGCATGTTGCGGGCACTGCCGTCGTGCTGGGTTACCCTCCGGGGCCTGAAGACCATTCCCCCGGCTTGCCCCACAGCAAGCCACACCCATTACCCGAGGAACACCATGAAAAAACTCAACGTCACCATCCAGCTCGAAATGACCGTGCCCGACGACTGGGAGCTGGTCGAAACCTCCGAAGGCACGCCGGTGATCCAGATGGCCGACGGCAAGTTTCTGGACATCGCCATCGAGCCGCTGTTTGCCACCGACCCCGAAGACATGTGGAGCAGCACCGACAGCGAGGAAGAACTCCATGAAGTGCTGGACATGGTCGAAAGCGAAGCCGTGACCTATGAGTTTGTGACGCACTGACCAAGGCTTGGCCTCCGGCCCGCCATTTCCTCGTTTGCCCCCCCGGCCACAGTCCCACTGCAGCCTCCTCGCCACGCCAGACTCTCCCGTGCCAGCACCTTCGCCCCATCCTGTTCATCTCCCCCTCCTCACCCGCCGCACCGCACTGGCCAGCGCGGGCGGCCTGCTGCTGGCACCCGCCATGGGCCTGCACGCCAAGCCGCAGCCTGCATCTCCCGCCAAGCCACCTGTAGCACCCGCCGTATGGCCCCAGGCGCTGCAGGTGCCGGGCGGTGTGGCCCGCCTCTCGCTGGGCCCTGCCGCCGCGCGGCCCCGGGCCCTGGTGCGCCAGGGTGACGTGGATGTGCCGGTGCTGGTGGTGGGCGATGTAGTCGAGTGGACGGCCATCGTGGGCATTCCGCTGGCCGCAGCGCCCGGCGACGCGTTCATCACCGCGCTGGCCGACGGCGGCAGCCCCCGCCCGCTGCACTACACGGTGGCGCCCAAGCGCTACAAGGAGCAGCACTTGCAGGTATCGCCGCGCACGGTAGACCTCTCGCCCGAAGACCAGGCGCGCTACGAGCGCGAGCGCGACCACCAGGCGCGGGTGATGGCCACCTTCACCGAGCTGCCTGCGGGCCAGGCCCAGCCGTCGCTGCGCATGCGCGTGCCGGTGCCCGGGCGGCGCTCCAGCTCGTTCGGGCTGCGCCGCGTGTTCAACGGCCAGCCGCGCAACCCGCACAGCGGCATGGACATCGCTGCGCCCACAGGCACGCCCATCGTGGCCCCGCTGGCAGGCCGGGTGATCGACGTGGGCGACTACTTTTTCAACGGCGGCACGGTGTGGCTGGACCACGGCCAGGGCCTGCTCAGCATGTACTGCCACCTGAGCCGCATGGATGTGCGCGTGGGCGATGTGCTGCAGGCGGGCGACGCCTTCTGCCAGGTGGGCGCCACCGGCCGCGTGACGGGGCCGCACCTGCACTGGGGCGTGATGCTGAACCGCAGCATGGTGGACCCGGCCCTGTTCATCCCTGCATAACTACAATTTTGATAGCTGCTTGCGCATGATGGACGAGCGCAAGCAGCCCATTTCATTCAAAACCTACGCCCCGCCCGCCCCCATGACCCCGCGCCTGATCCGCTTCAACAAACCCTATGGCGTGCTGAGCCAGTTCACGGCCGAGGGCAAGTGGCAGGGGCTGAAGGACTACATCGCGCTGCCCGGCGTGTACGTGGCCGGGCGCCTGGACGCCGACAGCGAAGGCCTGCTGCTGCTGACCAACGACGGCCAGTTACAGGCCCACATTGCCGACCCGCGCTTCAAGATGGAGAAAACCTACTGGGTGCAGGTGGAGGGCATCCCGGATGAGGCCGCGCTGGCCGCGCTGCGCAGCGGCGTGGTGCTGAACGACGGCCCCACCCTGCCCGCCCGCGCGCGCCTGCTGGAACCCGCACCCGCCGTGTGGGACCGCACCCCGCCCATCCGCGAGCGCAAAGCCATCCCCACCGCGTGGATCGAACTCATCATCCGCGAAGGCCGCAACCGCCAGGTGCGCCGCATGACCGCCGCCGTGGGCCACCCCACGCTGCGGCTCATCCGCGCAGCCATCGGGCCGCACACGCTCGACGGGCTGGCGCCCGGTGCCTGGGCCGATGCGGACGTGGGGAGCTACGCCGCCACGGCGCCCATGCGCCGCGAAAGCGCCGAGCCCCGCGCGCGCAAGAAGGTGCGCAAGCCCTCGGCATAGTCCGCGCCCACGGCCTGCTGTACCGATGTGCGGGCGGCCAGCGCCGCACGCCAGTGCGCCACGCGGGGCAGGCCCTGCCACAACCCCAGATCTGCCATGCCTGGCAAGGGGTCGATGACATCGAAGTAACGGAACACGGGGCCGAACACCGCGTCCACCATGCCGAAGTCTGGCCCGGCAAAGTACGGCCCCGGCCCGCTGCGTTGCCCCAGCGCGTCCTCGATCTGCACAAAGCGGCCGCGCAAATCGTGCGCGCGGGCCTGCAACGTGGCCTCGTCGGGCGCCGAGTAGAACGCGCCGATGCTGCCCAGCACCGCAGAGCCAAACTCCATCCACGCGCGGTGGCGGGCTCGCTGCAAGGGGTCCTGCGGGTGCAGCGCCGGTGTGGCGACTTCGTCCAGGTATTCGCAGATCACGGCCGACTCGAACAGGCTCTGGCCGCGCACCTGCAGCACCGGCGTCTTGCCCAGCGGCGACAGGGCCAGAAACCAATCGGGCTTGTGCGCCAGATCAATGGTGCGGCGCTCAAACGCAAGGCCTTTTTCGTGCAGCACGATGGCCACGCGCTGCACATAGGGGCACAGCGCATGCGAAACCAGCGTGAGCCCAGGTGCGGCCACTGCACCGGTCACGACAACAGCCCCTCGGCGCGCAGCGCGGCCTGCACCTGCGGGCGGGCTGCCACGCGCGCCATCCAGGCCTGCAGGTGCGGGTAGGCGGTGAGCGGGATGCCCAGCAGGTTCGACCAGTTCACGATGGTGAAGCCATAGGCGTCGGCCACGCTGTAGGCCCCCGCCAGGAAGTCGCTGCGCGACAGCACCGCATCCAGCTCGGCAAACCGGGTGGCCAGCTTGGCCCGCGCGGCCTGGCGCGTGGAGTCGGCGGTTTCCTTGTGCCACAGCCAGGGGCTGAAACCCTTGTGCAGCTCGGTGCTGATGAAGGTAAGCCATTCCAGCACGGCCAGGCGCTCGCGCGAGCCGGGTTGGCCAATCAGCGCCCGCGCCGGATCCAGGTCGGCCACGTACTGCAGCAGCGCCGCGCCCTCGGTGTGGCGCGACTGGTCGGCAAGCTCCAGCAGGGGCACGTAACCGCGCGGTGAAATATCGAGGAAGTTGGCGCCGGCCTCGGTGGTGTGGCGCGCCAGGTCCACCTTCACCAGGTCAAAGGTGGCACCCACCTCGCGCAGGGCAATGTGGACGGCGAGCGAGCAGGCGCCGGGGGCGTAGTAGAGCTTCATCATGGTGGCGGGGCTTTCTGTCAAAAAGAGGTGGAAGGTCGTCACCCGGATGCATGCGGCCTGGATCGGATCGGGCCGGCAGGGGCGACAGGCAGAATTTATGATTGCACTAGCGCAAACGAAATTCGCAGCCATGAAATCATTGATTGCAACAACGCAATACCGTCTGGGCGCCGCCGAGCTGGAGGTGCTGCTGGCCATGGTGCGCACCGGCACGCTGGCGGCGGCCGGCGAGCGCCTGGGGGTGGATGCCTCCACCGTGTTCCGCGCGATCCAGCGCATCGAGAGGGGGCTGGGGCAGTCGCTGTTCGAGCGCTCTCGCGCGGGCTACCGCGCCTCGGAACTGGCCCAGGCCCTGGCCGAGCAGGCAGAACGGGTAGAGGCCGCCCTGGAGGCCGCGCGCACCGCCACCCAGGCGCAGCCTGAGCAGATCACGGGCACGGTGCGCATCTCCACCACCGACACCCTCCTGCACGGGCTCATCGCACCGGCACTGCAGCGGCTGCAGCCCCGGCACCCGGCGCTGGTGTACGAGCTGCATGCGGGCAACGAGCTGGTGAGCCTCACACGGCGCGACACCGACATCGCCGTGCGCGCCACCAAACGCCCGCCGCAGCATCTGGTGGGCCGGCAAATCGGCACGATCCGCTCGGCGCTCTACACCGCCCACACCAGCACGCTGGCCTTGTCCGATGTGCAGGCGGGCCGCGCGGCCTGGGTCGCGCCCGACGACTCCATGCCCGACCACCCCTCGGTGCGCTGGCGCAAGAAGCAGTACCCCAAGGTGCAGCCCACCTACCGCGTGAACAGCCTGCTCACGGTCATGGAGCTGGTGGCCCGGGGTGCGGGCGTGGGCGTGCTGCCGACCTTTCTGGCCCAGGGCCGCAGTGACCTGCGCCCGCTCACCGGGTCGCTGGCCGAATGTGACAACGAGCTGTGGCTGCTCACGCACCCGGAGTCGCGGCACCTGCGGCGCATCGCAGCGGTGTACGGGCATCTGGCAGACACGGTGGAGCTGCCCTGAGGGCTCCACGAAACGACCGATGATTGCTATGCATTCAATAGCTGTCAGCGCTTAGCCATTGCGCGGAGTCGGTCATTTCAGCGCCCCCTTAGAACCTGTTCAAGATCTTTTCGAGGATCGCATTGGAGTGCAATCGGGATGAGTGGATGCTTCGGATGCACAGCATGGGCTCATGCCCATGCAAGCAGCCGGAGCGGCCTTGTCGCCCGATTTCACTCCAACCCTGCGGGCAAGTGCCTTGCCGGGCGGTCTGCGGCGTTGCGGCGCTTGCCAATAGCCGAGCTATTGGCTGCGCACCGCGCCTAGCATCCCATCCCGGCAAGGCACTTGTGCGACCCCGAAAAGATCTTGAACAGGTTCTTACACCAGCGGCACCGCCTTGTTCACCGGGTGCGACAGCACCAGCGAAGTGGACACGCTGCCATACGCCGCCAGCGCATCCACCACACGCTCCAGGTCGGCGGGCTGGCCGAAGGCGCAGCGCACCACAAAACAGTCTTCACCGGTCACACGCACGGCCTCGAGCACCTCGGGCATGGACTGGAACAGTTGCACATAGCGCTGGATATGCTCGTGCGTGGTGCGCACCCGCACCACGGCCTGCAGGCCCAGCCCCACGGCGGCGAGGTTGATGCGGGCGGAGTAGCCCGCAATCACGCCTGCGTCTTCGAGTTTCTTCACGCGCTCGCTCATCGCGGGCTGCGACAGGCCGATCTGTTTGCCCAGCGCCGACAGGCTCTGGCGCGCGTCGTGCTGCAGGGCCGTGAGGATCTGCCGGTCTTTTTTGTCCAGTTCCACAGCAGCGTTTCCTTTGTGTTTGCGATGACTTCAAGGTTTGGGCGGGCGATTTCCGATGGCTGCCACTGGCCGAGGTGGCCGCAGATTCCTATCGTGGGCGGGCAGTGATGGATCTGCTTTGACAACAAGGAATTTGGATGACGACGCGACCTGTTTTGCTCATTCCGGGCATCTACAACTCGGGCCCCACCCACTGGCAGTCATTGTGGCAAACGCGGCACGCGGGCGTGGCGCGGGTGGAGCAGGCCGACTGGGACCACCCCGTGTGCGACACCTGGGTGCGTGCACTCGATGACGCGATTGCCGCGCTGCCGCAGCCCCCGATTCTGGTGGCGCACAGCCTGGGCTGCCTGGTGGCGGTGCACTGGGCCGCACGCCACCGCCGGTCCGTACATGCGCTGCTGCTGGTGGCGGTGCCCGACCCCAGCGGGCCGAACTTCCCGGCCGACGCCCACGGTTTTGCGCCGCTGCCTGGCACCTTGCCCGCCGGGCCCCGGCGGGTGCTGATGAGCAGCACCACCGACCCCTATTCCACCCCCGGCTTTTCAGCGCAATGCGCCAGCGCCTGGAACGCCGAACCTGTGGTGCTGGGCGCGCGGGGCCACCTCAATGCCGACAGCGGGCTGGGCGACTGGCCCGAGGGGTGGGCGCTGGTGGAGCGCTGGCGCGGCGAGTGATGCCTGCTGCTCTATCGCTGCGGGGCGCCTGGCCTCACACGTTCAGCCGCCACTAGTCTGGGCTTGGTCGATGATGAGGTAGCGCTTCACTAGGTCGAAGAAGCTTTCGTAGAAGGTGTCTTTGGAAATGGTCTCGCTGCCCACCTTCACCAGCGATTCGCTGCTGGAGGAAAACGGCAGCGACACCGAGCCGATGGCGCCCACGCCCACGCTGGCGGAGTTGTTGGTCTTGCGCAGGGCGTAGGTGTCCTGCAGCGCGGTCACAAAGCCCAGGCTCACCTTGCCGTCATTGGCCTCGGGCACACACACCACGCGCACCACCATCTGCAGGTGCGATTCGGCCTCGGGCTGGAAGCTCTTCTTGCCCTCGATCAGCTCGGCCTGCTGGGTGGAGATGACATAGCCCTGGCTGAGCAGCGCACGGCGCGATGCCTCGCAGGTCTGCTGCGGGGTAGCGTCAAAAAGGCGCGAATAGGTGGCCACGGAGCCAAAGTTTTCCTGCACTTCGAAGGTCTTGACGGTGGTGCCCACGCAGCCCGCCAGCAGCAGGGCCGATGCACCGCCTGCCACGGCCAAGGCCAGCGCCCGCAGCGGGGCACGGGCTGGCGCGCTGGCCGCCGTTGCGGCGGGGGGCAAGGGGCAATGCGTCTGGGGTTTTGGTGTCATGTCGGGTTGTTTTCTTCACGCTGCGCAACAGGGTGCTCTGACGGCACAGGCCCGGCGCGGTTCCATCGATTTTAGGGAGCGGCCAGCCCACCGGCCGCTACATGGCCAGGGTTTGGACGGGGTTGTTCGCCGTGCCCACCATCTTCCGGCAAGTTATACCCGCAGCATGTGCAACAGGTTGTGGATAAACCCCGGAACAACCTTCAGAACGTGTTCACGATCTTTTCGGGGCCGCGTTGGGGCGCAATCGGGATGAGTGGATGCTTCGGGTGCGCTGCATGGGCTCGTGCCCATGCAAGCAGCCGGGGCGTCCAATCGCCCGATTTCGCCCCAACCCTTCGGGCAAGTGCCTTGCCGGGCGGTCTGCGGCGTTGCGGCGCTTGTGGATAGCCGAGCTATCCACCGCGCACCGCGCCTTGCATCCCATCCCGGCAAGGCACTTGCGCGGCCCGGAAAAGATCGTGAACACGTTCTCAAACCCGCGCCGGTGTGTGGTTTCAGCAGGCTGCACAAAAAACCGGCATTCCTGCACCCCATGGGCCACACCCCCCGGCTTGCCCCGGAGCCTGCTCCACAGCAGCTACACTATTGATAGCTATCAGCGCTTATCCATTGCGCCCAAGAGGCCAAAAAAGCTTGTAAAGCTGCCGCCTCCCGTCAACGCAGCCTTTCGCCCACCTCTCCCAACCCCACCACCGCCCGTGCCCCTTGCTTCCCTGTTCTGCCTGGTCGTCGCCATCAGCGACGGCGACACCCTCACCGCGCGCTGCGGCGCGCCCGGCGCCTACCAGCAGGTGAAGGTGCGCATTGCCGCCATCGACGCACCCGAGTCGCGCCAGGCGTTTGGCCAGAAGTCGCGGCAGCACCTGGCGCGGCTGTGCTTCAGGCAGCGCGCCACGCTGCAGCCGGTGGATGAAGACAGCTACGGCCGCACGGTGGCCCATGTGCGCTGCGGCAGTGCCGATGTGGCCACGGCCCAGGTGCGCGCGGGCCTGGCCTGGGTGTACACGCCCTATGCCGAATCTCGCCCACAGCTGGCGGCGCTGCAGCAGCAGGCGCGCAGCAGTGGCACCGGCCTGTGGTCGCAGAAGCGGCCGCTGGCGCCGTGGGACTACCGGCACCGGCGCAGCCAGCGCTGAGCTGGCTGCAGAGGGATGGATCAGGTGCGCAGCAAAGCCAGCACGCCCTGGGGCATCTGGTTGGCCTGCACCACCATGGCGTTGCCCGCCTGCTGCAGGATCTGCTGGCGCGCCAGGGTGGCGGTCTCCACCGCAAAGTCGGTGTCGGTGATGCGCGCCCGGCTGGCCGAGAGGTTCTCGCTGCCGATCTGCAAGTTGGTGATGGCCGACTCCAGACGCGACGACTGCGCGCCGATGACGGCACGCTGGCTGTTCACGTAGTCCAGCGCGCGGTCTACCGACACGATGGCCTGCGCGGCCGAGGTGGTCACGTCCAGCGTGTTGCGCAGCCCCATGGCGCCCAGACCAATTGCGCCCACGCGGGTTTCCAGGGTCTGGTTGGCGTTGGCGCCCACCTGGAAGACCTTGGTGCTGATGGCGCCGCTGGTCGAGGCGATGTTTTCGTAGGTCTCGGTGAAGCCCTGCAGCGCGTCCTTGCCCGAGCGGCTGCCCTGGTTGGGCAGCGCCGCCTTGGCGTCGCGCACCATGCCGCCGTCCACGTCGGCGCCGCCAATGGCGCCGGTGTCGGCATTGTTCAGGTCAAAACTGCCGATGAAGGCCGCCCCGTTGAGCCCGTACTGCGTGAGCACATCGCCCGCGTTGGTGAAGGCCCCGGCCGAGGCTGCGCCAATGGCCGCGTCCAGCGTGGAGCCGGGGTTGTTGCTCATGTAGGTGAGCACATCTTTGATGCCGGTGCCGCCCGCCGTCTTGATGCGCTCGTGCATGTAGCGCACGGCCGAGTAGCTGGACGAGTAGAACTCGCTGGTATTGCTGGGCCCGCCAATGGCCGCCACCACCGCGGCCACGCCCAGGTTGGCCACGTCGGCGCGCACCCGTTCTTCGGCGCCGTGGATGAATTCGGCCGCGCCTTCGGCAAACCACAGGTGGCTGCCAGTGATGTTCTGCCAGTTGGTGGAGCGGGCCATCACCGCGTGCACCATTTCGTGGGCAATCACACGGTCGTTGTAGAACGGCGCAGAGCCCCCATTGGGCGGGTTGGGCGGCACGAAGTCGGCCATGTCCACCTGCAGCACCAGGTTGTTGCCCCGCCCCTGCCCGTCAAACCCGGTGACCTGCACATAGGCAGCCACACCGCCCGCGTTGTCGGTAAAGCCGGTGTAGCGGATGTCGATGGCCGCCCCATCGCCCTGCAGGCCAAAATAGGTGCGGATAAGGTTTTCGCTGCTCTCCAGCCAGCTGCCCGCGCTGGTCAGGCCATCAAACACGGACAGCAGGTTCTCGTCGCCCACCACGCTGGCGTCAGAGCGGTCGAACACGTCCATGCCGTTGAACTGCGTGGTGCGCCCGGTACGGTCAATCTCTTGCGCCAGCCGCGTCACCTCGGCCTGGATCGCCTGGCGGTCGGACGCGCTGTTGGTGTCGTTGGCGGCCTGCACAGCCAGCTCGCGGATGCGCTGCAGGCTGGCCGTGACGCTCTGCAGCGCGCCCTCGGCCGTCTGCATGAGCGACAGGCCGTCGTTGGCATTGCGCGCCGCCTGGTTCAGCCCGCGGATCTGCGAGGTGAAGCGCTCGGAGATCGCCAGGCCCGCGGCGTCGTCCTTGGCGCTGTTGATGCGCAGGCCCGAGGACAGGCGCTGCACGGTCGTGGCCATATCGCTCTGCGCATTACCAAGCCGGCGCTGCGCATTCAGCGACATCACGTTGGTGTTGATCGTCAACCCCATGGCCAGCCCCGCAGCTCCTGGTGAGTGGTGGATAAATACACAGGCACCGCGCCCCACGCCACAGCGCCGGGGGCCCGGAAACCCGCTTCTCTGTCTCCTTATCGACGCGCTCCGGCAAAACCTGAATGGCGATTTCTGCGGGTCTTTACCTAAGCCGCCAGCGCGCAGGGGGCATCGCCGATAGCATCGTGGGGTCTTTCTCCCTCCTGGCTCCACCGCGCACAGCGCCCCGGTGCCAACCCGTCCCCGTTTGTCATGACCGCCCCCCCATCCCCTTTTGCGGCGCCCACTGCCGAGCCCACCAGCGTCTACCGCCATTCCGGTTTTGTTGCTTTTCTGATCGCCCGCGTGGTGGCCGTGGTGGCCACCCAGGTGCAGGCCGTGGTGGTGGCCTGGCAGGTGTACGACCTCACCCGTGAACCCCTGGCGCTGGCCTATGTGGGGCTGGCGCAGTTTCTGCCCATGCTGTGCCTGCTGCTGCCGGCGGGCGATCTGATCGACCGGTTTGCGCGCAAGCGCATCCTGGCGCTGGCCTGGGCGGTGGGCGGGGTGTGCAGCGCACTGCTGTGGTGGCTGTCGGGCCACGGGGCCAGCGGGGTGGCGGGCATTTATGCGGTGCTGGTGCTGTATGGCTGTTCGCGCGCGTTCTCGGGCCCGGCCATGCAAAGCCTGCTGCCGCAGATCGTGCCGCGCGGGCATCTGGCGCAGGCCATGGCTGCCAACAGCATGCTGATGCGCGTGGCCAGCATCGGCGGGCCCCTGCTGGGCGGGCTGCTGTATGCGCTGGGCGGCGGCGAGCTGACCTATGCCATGTGCTGCGCCTGCTTTGCGCTGGGGGTGGCGCTGGTACTGCGGGTTCCGGTGGCACACGGCACCGCCCCCGGGCCCACGCAGGGCACGATGTGGCAGCGTTTTGGCGCGGGCATCGGCTTCATCCGCTCGCGGCCCATCATCCTGGGCACCATTTCGCTGGACCTGTTTGCCGTGCTGCTGGGCGGCGTGGTGGCCCTGCTGCCCATCTACGCGCAAGAGGTGCTGCACGTAGGCCCGGCCGGCCTGGGCGCGCTGCGCAGCGCCATGGCCGTGGGCGAGGTGGGTGCCGGGCTGTACCTGAGCATGCGGCCCTTCAACCGCCATGTGGGGCGCACCATGTTCATCGCCGTGGCGGTGTTTGGTGTGGCCAACCTCGTGTTTGCGCTCTCACACTGGTTCTGGCTGTCGTTTGCGGCGCTGATGGTGGCGGGAGCGGCCGACATGGTGAGCGTGTACATCCGGGGCGCGCTGGTGCAGTTCTCCACGCCCGACACGATGCGCGGGCGGGTGAACGCGGTGAACATGCTGTTCATCGGCTCGTCCAACGAGCTGGGCGAGTTCCGCGCGGGCACCAGCGCCGCCTGGCTGGGCGTGGTGCCCGCCGCCGTGGTGGGCGGGCTGTGCACGCTGGGCGTGGTGGGTGGCTGGATGCTGGCGTTCAAGACCCTGCGTACGGTAGACCGTTTCGAGGAAGCTGCGCAGGCCAGCAGCTGAGCAGCTGAGCGGTTCAGCGACGGCGCGACAGCCCTTGTAAACAAGCTCCGGGGCGTTTGTGTCGCGCAGGTAAAACCCGCGCGGCAGGCTTGCACGGCGCGTTGGGGCGGAGCACCATGCGCTCCACTGCCTGCCCCCTGTGCGCCCCATGAACGCTCCTTCCGCCCCGCTCCCCGGCCCTCTTCACCGCCGCACCGTGCTCGCTGGCCTGCTGGGCATGGCTGCCACCGCCCCGCTGGGCCTGGCACGCGCCGCTGCCCCGGCGGGTACCGCTGGCTGGGCCA
This sequence comes from Acidovorax kalamii, assembly GCF_002245625.1. GTDB lineage: Bacteria > Pseudomonadota > Gammaproteobacteria > Burkholderiales > Burkholderiaceae_C > Acidovorax > Acidovorax kalamii. The sequence goes on along the minus strand of NZ_NOIG01000004.1, from coordinate 566,893 downwards.
GTGCAGACGAAGCCACGCAAACCCGCCTGCTGGACCGCGTGACCTGGGGCAACACCGCCCAGGGCGCACAGGCGCTGCCACCGCAAGGGGTTGCCGCCTACCTGGCCGCGCAGCTGTGCCCCCCGCCCGCCACGCTGCCGCGCGCGGCCCAGGCGCAGATCGACGCCATGGCCATCACCCGCACGCCCCTGCCCGAGCTGGCCGCGCGCATGGAGGCGCAGCACCAGGCCGCCAAGGCCCAGCCCACCGAGGATGGCCGCAAAGCCGCGCTCAAGGCCTGGCAGCAGGACATGCGCGCGCTGCAGCAAGAGGCTGCCGAGCGTTTTGTGCTGCGCGCGCTGTATTCGCCCACCCAGCTGCGCGAGAAGATGACCTGGTTCTGGATGAACCACTTCAGCGTGTTTGCGGGCAAGGGCCACCTGCGTGTGCTGGTGGGCGACTACGAGGAACGCGCCATCCGCCCCCACGCACTGGGCCGCTTTCGCGACCTGCTGGGTGCCACGGTGCGCCACCCGGCCATGCTGCATTACCTGGACAACGCCCGCAACGCAGCGGGCCGCATCAACGAAAACTACGCGCGCGAGCTGATGGAGCTGCACACGCTGGGCGTGGACGGCGGCTACAGCCAGCAGGACGTGCAGGAGCTGGCACGCGTGCTGACCGGTGTGGGCATTGCGCGCCAGCCAGACAGCGACGAGCACCCGCGCATGAAGCCCGCGCTGCGCCGCCACTACGTGCGCGATGGCCTGTTCGAGTTCAACCCCCAGCGGCACGACTGGGACCCCAAGACCCTGCTGGGCCAGCCCCTGCGCGCCGAAGGCCTGGCCGAGGTGGACGAAGCGCTGGACCGACTGGCACGCGCACCGGCCACAGCGCGTTTCATCACGCGTAAGATCGCGCTTTTCCTAGTGGGCGACAAGCCACCGCCCGCGCTGCTGCAAACCCTGGCCCGCACGTTCGAGCGCACCGATGGCGACATCGCCGCCGTGCTGGAGGCACTGTTCAGCGCGCCGGAATTTCGTGCATCGCTGGGCCAGCGCTTTCGCGACCCGGTGCACTATGTGCTGGCCAGCCTGCGCCTGGCCCATGGCGACGCCGTGCTGCCCGGCGCCGAGCCCGCGCTGAGCTGGCTGCAGCGCCTGGCCGAGCCCCTGTATGGCCGCGCCACGCCCGACGGCTACCCGCTGGACGCGGCGGCATGGGCAGGCTCAGGGCAGATGTCCACGCGCTTCGAGATCGCCCGCGCCATCGGCGCCGGGGTGGCCACCGTCCCCGTGCCCACCCCGCGCGAGAAGGAGATGAGGATGGCCGAACAGTCTGCATCGCAGCGCACACCCCCACCGCTGGCGCAGAGTGCCTATGTGCGCGCCCTGCAGCCCACCTGGTCGGCCGCCACGCGCAATGCGCTGGCGCAGGCGGCATCGCCACGCGAGTGGAACCTGTTGTTCCTTGCATCACCGGAATTCATGCACGGCTGAGGAAATCACCATGCGACGCAGACACCTTCTTCAAGCGCTGGGCACCAGCGCCCTCGGCGTGCACAGCGCCAGCGCGATGGCCGCCCCCGGCGCGCAGGACGTGCGTTTTCTGCTCGTGTTCTTGCGCGGTGGTTATGACTGCACCAGCCTGCTGGTGCCCACGGCCAGCAGCTACTACTACGAGACACGGCCCAACATCGCCATTGCCCGCCCGGGGCAGGACGGCGGCGCGCTGCCGCTCACGCCCGACTGGGGCCTGCACCCCGTGCTGGCAGATTCGATGCTGCCGCTGTACCAGCAGCGCCAGCTGGCCTTTGTGCCCTTTGCGGGCACCGACGACCTCTCGCGCAGCCACTTCGACACGCAAGACAGCATGGAGCTGGGCCAGCCCGTGGGCGGGCGGCGCGACTACCGCTCAGGTTTTTTGAACCGGCTGGTGTCCGAGCTGAACCCACGCACCGGCAACACCCCGGCCACGGCCGCGCTGCAGCCCATGGCCTTCACCAGCACCCTGCCCCTTGTGCTGCGCGGCGCAGTGGATGTGCCCAACACGCTGCTGAGCGCGGCGGCGGGCCGCAGTGGCGTGGATGCGCGGCAGGCGCAGCTCATCGAATCCATGTACCGGGGCACGCCACTGGCCACACCCGTGGCCGAAGGTTTTGCCACGCGCGAAGAAGTCGCCCGCACCATGCAGGGCGAGATGGAGGCCGCCAGCCGCAACGCACTGAGCACCAAGGGCTTTGAAGGCACGGCCCGGCGCATGGCAAAGCTGATGCAGACGCGCTACCAGATCGGTTTTGTGGACGTGGGCGGCTGGGACACCCATGTGGGCCAAGGCGCGGCCACCGGCGCGCTGGCCAACCGGTTTGAAGAGCTGGGCCGGGGCCTGGCAGGCTTTGCCGACGAGATGGGCCCGGCGTGGAAGCACACCGTGGTCGTGGTGGTCAGCGAGTTTGGCCGCACCTTCCGCGAGAACGGCAACCGGGGCACCGACCACGGCCACGGCACCGTGTTCTGGGTGCTGGGCGGCGGTGTGGGCGGCGGCCGCATAGTGGGCGAACAGCAGGCGCTGACGGCCACCACCTTGTTCCAGAACCGCGACTACCCCGTGCTCAACGACTACCGCGCCGTGCTGGGCGAGTTGTTCGCCAGGTTGTACGGGTTGAACGCGGCGGCCGTGGCGCGGGTGTTTCCAGGGACGAAGGGGGCGGACTTGCGGCTGGTGTAGCTTGCGCCGAATGCTATATATTTAATAGCTATCAGCGCTTATCCATAGCGCGCAAAGGCCGATTTTTATTCAAAACCGGCGCCTGCTTCAGGCATTGAAGGTGCCAGAGAGCAGCTCGGGCAGGCGCTCCACCTTCATCTTGAAACCGCAGGCCTGCGCATGCCCGCCGCCGCCCATGCTTTCGGCCAGCGCGATGCAGTCAAAGTTGCGCTGCGCACGCAGCCCCACCTTCACACCTTTTTCGCCAGCGCTCCACATCAGCGCAAAGGTGCCAGTCTTGGCCGAAAGCATGTCGCCCACCAGGCTGTGGAACATGCCGGGCGCATTCACCATCAGGCCTGCAATGCCGTTGAACACCAGGGGCTGCGCGCCCTCGGCGATGTCGGCGCAGAGCTTCTTGTACTTCTCGTCCATGGCCGCGCCGCGCACCATGAACTGCGCAAGCTGCTCGGGGCTGAAGGTGGCAATCTCGCTCCAGCGCGCAAAATCCTGCGACTCCATGTCGAGCGCCGACAGGAAACGTGCGCTCTCTTCAAACTCCCATTTCCAGATGTCGCGGTCTTCCACATACTGCAGCAGCGGCGGTATGGGGGTATGCGGGTGGAAGAACTCCCAGGCCAGGCGCGCACCCGACTTGCTCATGTCAAAGTGCACCACCCCGCAGCGGCAGGCAAAGCCAGTGAGCTTTTCGGCCGCGCTCTTGTGGTGGTCCAGCATCACAAGCTTGGCGGCGCGCTCGTCAATGGCCTGCAGGATCTCGGCCGAAAACGAGAAGTCGAGGATGTAGACAGTGCGGCCCGCCACGGGCGGCAGGTCGTCCACCGAGAGCACATCGCCATGGTCCAGCCCCCGGTACTCGGCGCTGTCGCCGTAGTACAGCCAGGCCGCCAGCGCGGCGCCAAAACCATCGGGGCAGTTTCGCCCGTGGTACAGGATCAGCGGTGCGGGGTCGTTCTTGTCGGGGGCAACCAGCAGTTGCAGGGGGAGTATGGTTTTCTTCGTCATGACCCCCAATTGTCACCGGGGCAGTAGTCAGCCGCGAGCGCAAAGTGCGCAACCGCCTGCGCGCACGGCGGGAACCAACCGGCGCGACCACACCTCCACCCCCTTGCGCCACACGGCGAAAGCCCTCCCCAAAGGTCCCCGATGTTCCAAACCCTCAAAGACCTGTTCGACAGCTTCACGCAGCCCACGCCGTCACAGTCACCCGCCGAGCGCGCACACACCGTGCAGCTGGCCACCGCCGTGCTGCTGGTGGAGGTGGTGCGATTTGATGCCTCCATGGACGACGCCGAGCGCACCACCGTAGTGGCCGCCCTGCGCAGCAAGTTTGCGCTGAGCGACGACGAACTGGCCCGCCTGCTGGAGCTGGCCGTGACCACATCCCAAACCGCCTACGACTACCAGCGCTTCACCAGCAGCCTGAACGAGCACTTCACGCAGGACCAGAAGATTCAGCTGGTCGAAGCCATGTGGCAGGTGGCCTATGCCGATGCGCGCCTGGACGAGAACGAGATGCACACCATCAGCAAGGTGGCCGGGCTACTGCATGTGACGCATGGGGAGTACATAGCCGCCAAGATGCGGGCGAAGGAAACCGCGCTGCTGTGACCCTGTGCGGCGAGCCGCCTGACACCTCGCATTGACACCCCGAGTCGGCGGTCGGTATCTTCCCCCGCATGACAACTAGGAAAACGATGCAGGTGAAAGTCAGCGGTGCGTTGCTGGCTGTGGAGCAGGACGCTCACCCCGGCGCTGCGGGTGTACCGGTCCTTTTCCTGCACGCCAACGTCGCGGACCGACGCATGTGGCAGGCCTCCTGCAGCTGGCTGGCCTCGTTCCGCCCTGCCATCAGCTATGACCGCCGAGGGTTTGGCGAATCGCGCACTCTCGCACCCACGCCGCATTCCCACGTGGCCGACCTGTGGTCGGTAATGGATGCTCTTGGATATGAGCAGGCAGTTCTCGTCGGCTGCTCCACGGGCGGTCGTATTGCCATCGATGCAGCCATGGCTCAACCTGCGCGCGTGGGTGGCTTGGTGCTGGTGTCGCCCGGTGTCGGCGGCGCACCGACGCCAGAGCCCGTCGCCACGGTGAAAGAGCTCATGGACACCATCCATGCAACCGCATCGCGTGGCGACCTGGATGCAAAAAACGAACTGCAGGCCCAGCTGTGGCTGGACGGCCCCCTGAGCCCGCCGGGCCGGGTCGGAGGCGAGGCACGCTCCCTTTTTCTGTCGATGAACGGGACCGCACTGCGGGCGCCGCACCCGGGAGTGGCCGTCGAAGAGCCATCGGCATGGGCGCGGCTGGAGTCCATCCAGGCCCCCACGGCCGTGCTGTGGGGCGATCTCGACCTGCCGCATTTGCAAGACCGATGCAGGCTGCTCGCTCAGCGCATCCCTGCCGCGCAAGGCACCATGCTGCCGGGCGTGGCGCATTTGCCTTCGCTGGAAGCCCCGGAGCAGTTCAATACAGCCCTCCAGCGCTGCCTCGCCGGCCTCTGAGAATCTGTGGGCAACGGGGTGATCCATCACCCCGCCGCATCGCCTACACCGGCAGCCAGCGCCACCAGAACGGCTTGCGCTCTTCCTTGGCACCCCGTGCCTGCAGCAAGGCGATGAACTCGGTGCGCCGGTACCTGCGTGCGGCCTCCAGCGGGGTCATGTCGTCAAAGTCGGAGCGCAGCCCGGGGTCGGCGCCGTGGGCCAGCAGGTAGTGCGCGATCTCGCTGTGCCCATGGATCAGGCTGGCCACCAGGGGCGTGCACAGAATCTCGGGGTGCTGGTAGTTGGGGTTGACGCCCGCACTGATGTGGTGGCGCACCAGCGCCAGGTCTCCCGCCACGGCGGCGGCGTACATGTCTTTCCAGTCTCCTGCCGACATGGGGTCTCCTTTTGGTGTTTTGGGGTTCGGCAGGGAACGCAGCACAACCCGACGCACCAGCATCCGGGCCCATGGCTCCCAAGCAAACCGTGGGCATTCTGGCATGCCCGGCCGCTCGGCCGGTGGCGCAGAGGCCCCATGCAACCGGCCTAGCGCCTACACCGCAGCCATGGCCCTTTCGCGCTCGGCGGCGGTCAGCACGCGCACAGCCACCACGGGCACACCAGTGGCTGTGAAGAAAGGTGTGCGGCGAAAGCTGCCAGTGAATCGCGCCGCCGCAATGCGGGGCATGAAGCCCAGCAACGCCCTCAGCTGGCTCCAACCTGTGCGAGGCGGCGTGCCCTGGGCGCTGGCGGTCTCCAGGTGCATCTGCACTGGCACAAACGCAGGCACAAGCGGTGCACCACCCGCCCGCAGGCACAGATGGACCAGACCCACATAGGGCATGCGCCAGTCGCGCCCCGTATTGGCCAAGGGGGTGTTGCAACAGCGCGCGTACCAGCGCAGCAAGCCGCCTTCGGACAATGACAGGCAGGCCAGCTGATCGATGCCACTGCTGAAAGACACGTTGCGGGCATGTGTGCCCACCACCTCGGTACCGGCCAGGGCGTCCAGCGCCGCGTCGGCCTGGCCCAGGTGGTGGGCATAGGCCTGGCAGTCGCGGCAGTAGCAGATGGCATGGATGGCAGACCGTGTGTGGGCCACCTCGCCAACAAGCTGGCCACACTGGCATTGAAAACGATGGTTCATGGCTCCCTCCATTGGAACCACCAGCTTATCGCCCCTGCTGCCAGAATCTGTCAGCAGTGTGCGGGCGCCATGTAGTAAAACGGCGCGCACGGCATCGCCGCCCGTGCGTGCTGCCTGCCTTTTTCCTGCCACCCTTCCCCGCTTTCTTCCATGCCCCCTCCCCTGCACATCCTCTGGCGCGACGAGCACCTGGTGGCCGTGTACAAGCCTGCGGGCTGGCTAGTGCACCGCACGGGGCTGGACGCGGGTGAAACGCGGTTTGTGATGCAGACCCTGCGCGACCAGCTGGACCAGCATGTGTTCCCGGTGCACCGGCTCGACAAGGGCACCTGCGGCGTGCTGGTGATGGCGCTGCACAGCGATGCGGCGCGTGCACTGTCGCAGGCGTTTGAGCATGGCGCCACGCACAAGCGCTACCTGGCGATGGTGCGCGGATGGGCGCCCGGGGCCATCGAGGTGGACCACGCGCTCAAGCCCGATGACGCCCCGGCCGATGCGGCTGTGCAGGACGCCCACACACGCTTTCGGCGGCTGGCGCAGCTCACGCTGCCCGAGGCCAGCGACGCGCGTTTTGCCACCACCCGCGCCTCGCTGGTCGAGGCCATCCCAACCACAGGGCGGCGCCACCAGATCCGCCGCCACCTCAAGCACCTGGCGCACCCCATCATCGGCGACGCCACACATGGCAAGGGCCCGCTCAACCGCTGGTGGGCCGAGCGGCTGGGCCAGCAGCGGCTGTGGCTGCACGCGTGGCAGCTCACGGTGCCGCATCCGGTGACGGGGGCGGCGATGAAGTTTGACAGCGGGCTGCGCTGGCCGGGGCCTGCGGACTGGGGCAGCGGGCACCGCCCCACCGACGAGTCCACGGCGCCGCCCTGCGCCGACTGGCAGCGCCTGTTTGTGCAGCTGCCCTGGCAAGAGACACCCGCCCCGGCCCCGTAACGCGGGCGACACGGCGTCGGCACACGCGTCGAAATAATGGGCGCTCCCAAAAATCAGGAGACACCGCCCATGACCACACCCGCCACCAACCGCGTCCTCGCCCACACCGGCGCGCGCTACCCCATCATCCAGGCGCCCATGGGCTGGATTGCGCGCACGCAGCTGGCTGCGGCGGTGTCGCGAGCAGGCGGGCTGGGCATCATCGAGACGTCCTCCGGCGAGACGGCCAACTGCCAGGCCGAGATCACCAAGATGAGCGCGCTGGGCCTGCCCTTTGGCGTGAACCTGCCCATCCGCTTTTTGAAGGACGATGCCATGCTGCGCTTTGTGTGCGCGTCGGGTGTGAAATTTGTGACCACCTCGGCGGGCAGCCCTGCCAAGTTCATTGCGCCGCTCAAGGACGCAGGCATCACCGTCTACCACGCCGTGCCCACGGTGGACGCAGCGCTCAAATGTGTGGACGCCGGCATTGATGGCCTGGTGGTCGAAGGTGGTGAAGGCGGCGGCTTCAAGAACCCCGAAGAGGTCTCCACCCTGGTGCTGCTGCAGGCCATCCGCGCGCGGGTGGATGTGCCGCTGGTGGCCGCCGGGGGCATCTGCGACGGGCGCGGCATGGCGGCGGCTTTTGCGCTGGGGGCCGAGGCCGTGCAGATGGGCACACGGTTTGTGAGCTGCGCCGAAAGCCCCGTGCACGCCAACTACAAGAACGCCATCGTCGATGCGGGCGTGACCGGCACCTGGATGCTCAACACCAAGGCCAGCCCCTGCATCCGTGCGCTCAAGTCACAGCGCACGCAGGCCATCCATGAGGCGGGCCTGATGCCCGCCGACAGCTTTGCGGGCATCCAGCGCGTGTACTTTGATGGCGACATGGAGGCAGCCCCTGCACTCGCAGGGCAGACGGCCGGGCTCATCGACTCCATCAAGACGGCGCAGCAGATCATTGAAGAGACGGTGGCAGAGTTCTTTGCGATCAGCCAGCGCATGGGCGCCCTGGCCGCAGCGCGGTCGTTTGGTTGACGGCCGTTGCAGTGCGGTGGCGGGGCCCTACGCCGCCTTGGCTCCCAGCACACGCATGCGCGCCTTCCACTTCGCCACGCCTGCATCGCCCAGTTGCTCCACATGGCCGACCAGGGTTTCATGCACCGGGGCGATGCCCACAAAACCCAGGATATTGCGCTCCAGCGACTTCACGCTGTGCGCGCGAAAGTACCAGCGGTACACCAGCGCCGGCATGCCCATGGTGACCACCACACGCGCGCTGCGGCCCGTGAGGCCCTTGCGGCCAAACGTGTTGCCGCCTTCGGTGCTGAAAGCGAACCCGGGCCGCGCCACCTGCTCCAGAAAGCCCTTGAGCAAGGCGGGCATGTCGCCCAGCCACAGCGGGAAGAACAACACGATGTGCTGCGCCCAGCCGATGTCGGCCTGCGCCGGTTTCAGCGAGGCGGGCAGCAAACCCAACTCCCACTCGTGCTGGCTGCGCAGCAGCGCAAAGTCGATGGTGGCGACATCGATCTGGCGCACCTCGTGCCCTGCAGCAGTGGCGCCGTCGGCATAGGCCTGGGCCAGCGCATGGCACAGGTGCGGCGCCAGGGCGTCGGGGTGGCCCTGGATAAGCACAATACGTTCTGGGTCCACCCCACCTCCTTGGGGGCCAACGCCCCCCAAGACCTAACGCCTTGTGACTCTACGCCACGTTTCACCGTTCGGCTAGACCGATGCTCCGTAGCACGAAGCCCAATGCCCCACAACGGCATACGGATCGTATACATCGCCATGTTTGGTAGCAGCCAGCGCTCTACCAGCAATCACCAAAGATCCATTTGGTCCGACCCTGATGGAGCGAAACCGCCGGGGGCGACCACTGCCCCCAATGCCCTGCGCGCGATCAGCGGGGAAATCGTTGGCGCAACACCCACCAGGAGAGAGATGCCATGAGCAACACCAGCACGATGCGTCCCCATTCCGAGAGGGAAGGAATGGCAGTTGCCCCACCCGCAGTCACAGCCAGCAATGCGGGGCCTCCGGGGTCGAGGATGATGGCATTGGCCTGCAAGTCGTCATCGCCCTGCTGTCCGTCCACTACCGTCAGCGTGATAGTGTTGCCCGAGATGACCGCTCCCGGGTAGGCATACCAGTGGGGTGTAGCGTTAGAGAGCGTAGGGCCGAACTTCCAGTACTGCGTGCCGGGAGGCAGTGGCGTGGGGTAAGTCAGTTTGACGGTGAAGGACGAGCCCGGCACGCCGCTCACGGCCACCAGATCAAACAAGCCCATGGGGAAAGACATCCCGGCAGGAGGAGGTACCGCAGGTGACTTGGGATGACCAGTCAACGGCATGAAACCAGCGTTTTGGTATTTCCCCGTACCAGCCTCAGCAAACACCCAGGCAGGCGTTGAAATATCGGCTGCCGCAGGGCCTGCTGGAGTCGCTCCCGTAACACCCGCGCCAGCTGTCACCGGAGGAGCCACCACGAAAGCCTGAACCACTTCAGTCGCGGCGTTGTAGTTGGCATCACCTGCCTGCGCCGCGATCACCCGGCAGGTCCCCATACCCACCAAGCGAACCACGGTGCCATTCACAGCACACACCAGCGGTGTGTCTGTACGAAAGCTCACCGGCAGCCCAGAGCTGGCCGTCGCTGATAACGTGAAGTCTGGATTTCCCAACACCTTGCCTGACAACGGTGCGAAGCTGATGGTCTGCAGAGCCTTGCCCACAGAAACAGACGCGGTGCTAGTAGCTGCCTCATAGGTTGGGTCTGCCGCTTTGGTGGCCGTGATTTCACACACGCCCACCGCCGTTCCGGTCAACGTCGTTCCCGCCACGGAGCAGACTCCCGCGCCAGATGCAACCACATAGGTTACCGCGCCAGTGCCCGCACCTCCACTGGTGGAAAGGGTGGCCGTACCGTTGAGCGCAACCGACGAGGGCGTGGCCACCACCACCAGGGCGGGCTGTACCGCCCGGTTCACCATGACGGCAACGGTGGCAGTCGCGGAGCCGTAGTTGGTATCAGCTGCCTTGGTGGCTGTGACGGTGCAGCTGCCGACGCCAATACCGGTCAGGACATTGCCAGACACCTGGCACAGCCCAGCACCCGCCGTCACTGCAAAGCTCACCGCTCCGGTGCCCGATCCGCCACTGACACTCAGCGAAGAAGTACCCAGGTAAGGAATCGACGAGGGGCTGGCCGTGGCGACCAAAGGTGCCTGAGCGGCCTGATCCACCTGGATATCCACGGTGGTGGAGACGGGCTCATACTGCGCATCGCCCGCGTTGGTGGCGGTCACGGTGCAAGTGCCCGGCTTCACCCCTGTGACCACGTTGCCCGCCAGCGAGCACGAGACAGCACCCGCCGTAACAGCCAGACTGACTGCGCCAGTGCCCGCACCACCTGAGGTCACCACCGTGGTCGTCCCGTTGACGGAAATGGTGGCGGATGGCGTAGCGCTGGCTGTCCAGCCAGGTTGCAAGGCCCGCGTGACCACCACCACCACCTGTCCAGAGACTTCGTTGTAGAGCGCATCGGAGGCGCGGGTGGCAGTCACGGTACACGAGCCCACGTCCGTCCCCGTGAGCACGCTGCCAGAGACGGAGCAAATGTTCGCGCCCGCCGTCACCGCAAAGCTGACCGCGCCCGAACCAGATCCACCTGCGGCGCCCAGCGTGGACGTACCGTGCAGCGCGATGGTGGTCGGCGAAGCCGACACAGTCAGCGGCGCCTGGTGGGCCTTGTTCACGGTGAAATCGACCGTTGCAGTAGCCTGCAGGTAGTTGTCGTCAGATGATTTTGTGGCTGTCACGGTGCAGCTGCCAACGCCAGTGCCTGTCACCGTAGAACCAGTAATCGCACAGTTGGAAGCCCCGGCAGTCACGGCATAGGTCACGGCCCCGGTGCCGGTTCCACCCGACACGGACAATGTGGAGGTGCCGTTGTAAACCAGCCCGGCAGGGCTGGCTGACACCGAGAGCGCAGCCTGCGCACCCTTGGCGTTTGTCAGCGCCAAGGTAGCCTGCACGGCACCGACCGTGGCGGTAATGTTGTACGTGCCAGCCAACATGTTTGCCGTAGCGTTCAGGGTGGCGATCCCGCTGGAGTTGGTAGTAACGGTACCGCCAGAATCCAGTACGGCCGAGGCGCCAGAGCCCGGTGCACTGAAACTCACCACCACGTTCGGCAGCGTCCGCGAATCAACGTCAAACACCTGCACCTGCAGGGGCGTGGCAAAAGCCTGTCCGATAGGGGTGGACTGGGGGGAGCCTGCCATCACGTCCATCCGATGCGGCGGGCCGAAGGGGTCGATGCGCAGCACCAGCCCATTGGCTGCAGCCACGCTAGCCGCAGCCCCTGTGGTGGGGTTCGTCAAACCCGCTGCGCCAGATGTGGTGACGCCGCCAACTGAGAGGATTGCGTCGGCATCGACCATCGTGGCGGCGAGCGCATGCATGGCATCTGCCCCACTCGTCCCCAGAAAACCCGAATACACCAGCGTCGAAGGTGAGGAGTATTCAATCTTGCTGAGGAAGCCATCTTGCTGACCGGGGCGCACGGTAGCAATGCCACTCTGCGCCACCACTGGAAACCCCGTGCCCACACTGGTAACCCCGGTGGCGTAGAGCGCCGATCCATCGTCCGCCAACGCCGAGACATGGTCGTAGCCCGACCCGCCCAGGTACGTCGCAAATGGGGCCGAGGGATGGAGTCGGACCACAAAACCGTCCATGTTGCCGCTCGGGTTGTTCTGTGCACCCCCTGCAATGAACCGGGTATTGCTGTCATTGGCCGGAAAATTAGGCGCGTTGGTCTCGCCGCCCACCAACAGCCCACCATCAGCCGCAGCCACGATCGCAAGCGCACGGTCCATGCCAACTTCGCCGTTTTGCGGCAGCGAGCCCGTCAGGATCATCGTCTGCGCACTAGCTCCGTTAGGTGCGACAAACGCTACAAACGCATCCACCGCATCGACCGAACGCACCGCGAAGGTGGTACGCGATCCTGTCAGGTTGGGCAGACCTGCGGTGGAGTCCGTGGCGCCTGCCACGGCCAGTCGGCCATCGGACAACAGCGCCAGAGCGTTACCCATTTCATCACCGCCATTGCCGCCAATAAAACCCGCGTACTCCAGTCCGCTGCCATCTGCCGCTACCCGCGCAACGAATGCGTCCATACCGCCCGAGCCAACCTGGTCGCCACCGTGACTCAGGCTGGGGCCTCCAATGGCCGGGAACGCAGGGGCAGCCGTGGTGCAGCCTGCCGCCGCCGTGGTGGTACAGACGGAAAAGCCCGTGACGTAGGCGCGGCCCAGCGCGTCCACCGCAATCGCGTTGGCCTGGTCGTCTTCAGCACCGCCGATGAAGCCTGAGTACGAAAGCGTCGAGCCATTGCTATTGAGCCTCATCACAAACGCATCGCGGTCGTCCTGTACCTTGGTGCGGCGCAGGCGATTGCTGGCATCCGTTCCCGCTGTGGGGAAATTCGTGGAATGCGTGGCGCCAGCGAGATAGATGCTGCCTCCAGCATCAACGGCCAGTCCATGGCAGGCATCGTTGGCGCTCCCGCCGAGGTAGGTTACGAACTCCGCCACGCCCTTAGGGCTGAATTTGACGAGGAAGGCGTCATCGCCCCCCCGCACGCCGGTGCCGCCCGTGGTCGGCAGATTCATGGATTGCGTGGCGCCACAAGCAAAGGTATTGCCATCATCATCACGGGCGACAGAGAACACCTGATCATCGGCATTCCCCCCCACCAGCCCAGAGTACCCCGTCCAGGCAGGGTCGATCACCAAAGGCTTGGCCGCGTCGTGGGCCGCCAATCCAAACCCGATGCGCCAGCTTCGCTCGCCGACCTGTTCCACCCTGTACTTCGCAGCGACAGGGATGCGGCGGCCTCCGTCGGGCTGAAACACCACTGGTGCGGCATCCACCAGAAGGTCATCGCCCACGCGCCATAGCAAGGACCCGTCGGGCTGGAGGCGAACCCCGTCTGCTCCATCCACGCGCCAAATCACACGCAACGGATCGGCACCAGGTGTCAGCTCGAACTGATACTTGAAGCCTCCGGCATCCCCCGCAAAAACGGCATCTACGCCAGGCCATACGCTGCGGTACACCACCGAGCCATAGCTCTTGAGGCCCGTCTGCCACTGCGCCCGCTCTCCCACCAGCCAGTGGTAGACCGTGGGCGATGCTTGCGTGCCTTGGGGAGTGGCTCCCGCCGTACCCTCGAAGGTATAACGCAAGGCACCATCATTTGCGACCTTCATGCCCAAGGACTTTGCCTGGGATGCCGCAGCCTGCGCACGCCGGGACTGCAATACAACGCCTGTGGAATCAAAGGCGATCTGCCGTCCCCCAGCCACCGCACGAAACCGCGCCGCATCGCTGGCTGGCATGGCCACAAAACGATTTTCGCGCCCTGCGAACTCGCGCTGCACAACAGGTTTGGTCTGCGACCAGGTAGGCATGGCGCTGACGATGAGCGCCAGGGCCAGAACGGAACAACGCATGATGGAGGTCACTACAGGGCAGATAGAGAAAACCGGTTGGGGAGCAAAGCTGAGAGCGCGGCCTATGCAGGTCAGGTCCGGGGAGGGAAAACCCCCTGCAGCGCGATGATGAAATACGCAGTCAGGTAGGGCGGCATGTTGTTATGCGGCTGACTGTTGCCCGACACGCTCACAGCCTCACTCGCCATCGGCTCGCTTGGAGACACGCTGGCATAAGCACGCGCAGGCGATGCCCCCAGGCTGGCGCCTGTGGGGTCTGCCACAGTCGGCCCTGACGCATCACCGCCGCGCAGCATGTGGGTATGAGAAGGTATCTCTGATTCCAGCAAACTCACGCTTTCCGCGCCGCCCGTTTGGCCGAGGTCATAAAGCGACAGGCCCGGGCCTTGCCCCGGCATCATGGGAGCGCGCCCTTGCAGGTCAGGCAAGGCAAAGTTGCTTTTGCCGTTGCCACCATAAGTGGTACCCAGCAACGAAAACAAAGCCGTGTTCTGCGACAAGGGCAGGAGTTGCCCATCGCACCATGCCCACCCTTTGGGAGCGAAATTGAAAGGCACGATACGGATTTCAGCAACAAAGGGGTCGGCCATAGAAAGTGTTCTCTCGTAGATCGATCAGGTTGCCGAAGGGAAGATGCCTTGCAGCGCGATCACAAAGTTCAAGGTCAGGAATGGGGGCAGGTTCAGGTGCGCCTGAGAGCCTCCCACAGACGTAATGGCGTCTGCGCGGACGGACGTTGTGGCCGATGCCGCATAGCTGCCACGGGATGCGGCGAAGACATTGCCAGCTGGCCCCGTAGCACGCCCCGTGGCGGAGGTCGCTAGGGGCACATGGGTATGCATCGGCATTTCATTGATTGACAGGGTGTGAGCCTCCTCACCACCACGCTCACCGAGCGTATGACTCTGGCCGACATGAATCGGCATACGCCCCCGGAAATCGGGCAGCGCGAAGTTCACGCGACCATCACCGCCGAAGGTCGTGCCCAGCAATGAAAACAGCCCCTGATTCTGGTTGATAGGCAGAAGCTGGCCATTGCAAAGGGCCCAGCCTTTGGGCGCAAATACAAACGAGACAATGCGAATCTCGGAGAGAAAAGGTTCTGCCATAGCGTCAGGTGGGAGACGGGAAAATACCGAAAAGCGAGATGATGAAGTTCACGCACAGGAAGGGCGGCCTGTTCTCATGCGGTTGGCTGCCACCAACCGGCGGCAGCGTTCCCAAATGCATGTTCTGCGCTGCGGGGACTGCATTCACGAACGCCTTGTAGTCGCGGTGTCGGGCGGGCAACGCCCCCACAGGAGAAGCCACGTAACCCGTGCCGGTCGATGCTCTCAGCACATGGTTGTGGTTGGGAATCTGGTTCACGGTCAGTGTGACTTCTTCCGCACCGCCCGTCTCCGCGAGGATGTAGCCGTTGCCCTGGTGAATCGGAATACGCCCGCGCAGATCAGGCACGGCGAAGGTGGCTTGCCCGTCACCGCCGTACGTGGTGCCGATCAACTGAAACAACGTATCGTTCTCAGAGATTGGCAGCAACTGCCCTTCACACAGAGCCCAGCCAGCAGGAGCAAAATTTCCGGCGAACATGCGTATTTCGCCAACGTAAGGTTGTGCCATGAAGCGCAGCAGGCCCGAAGGGCCGATGACATTGAGGGGGGATAACTGTCAGAGATAGGCCCGCCAAAACGAACCGGCGCGTCGATCATCTAAGCGCAACGCGCGGCGCCGAATATAGGATGGTCCGCGCACAGGAGCAAGACAAATGTGGCGCCGCAACAAAAACTGAGGCAAGATCGCTGCAGCGTGTCAGTGCTCTGAACCGACGCGACGCTGTCAGCCTCTTCAATATGAATCCACAAAGACGCACTCTTCTCAAAGCTGCTGGCCTAGCGCACGCCGCAGCATCTGCGGGACTGGCCCATGCCGCAACCACCTCTCGGCCCCAACAGTACACCCCGCACCCCGCCACGCTGCTGCGTAGCCACTTCGTGCCGCTGACCGGCGAGACGTTTGAGTTTCGCAAAGCCGATGGATTCCGAGCCACGGCGGTACTGCAACTGGCCAGCCCTTTACCAGGGGCGAATGATGGTGAAGCCAGCTTTCGGCTGGTCTTCCAGGCCACAGAGCATCAGCCGCTGAAGCAGGACACCTGGGATGTTTCTCACCCAGCCCTCGGCAGCCACGCAATCTTTGTAAGCCCCAATGATGCTGCGGGCTTTGAGTTGGAAGCTGTGTTCAACCGCCACCAGCCTGTCTAGAGTGCCGCCACATTTCTTGCTATCTCTCTCGGTGCCGCAGCCGCACAGCCCATGCATACCCTGCAGCGCCCTATCCGGGCAATCTCGATGGGTTCTCTGGTGGCAATTGGGACTTGGGCACATCGCCCTGTGACCAGACCTGACTGGCCGGGCGCCGCATGCGCACATAGACACCCTCAACCGCTTCAGGCACGAAGCCCTCGCGCACATACAAGCCATAGGCAGGGTTGCTCGCTTCCACAAACAAGAGAGTTTCTCGGCCTTCTCGGTCCGCCCGCTCAAGCACTGCGTGCACGAGGGCAGCCCCCCACCCGCGTCCGCGCGCGGCGGGCATAAGCGCAATATCCATTAGGCGCAGCGGGCCCGGTGCCGTTCCAAGGTACAGGCGGCCAACGCGCTCTCCCTCGTACTCCGCCACCAGGAACAGCGCCCCCGGGTAGTGAGAACGGTAGTGTTTGTCCTGCAGCGCGAACTGCGAATCAGAAAACGCCTGCTTCTGTGACTCCGTCCAAACAGTCATCGCCAGTTCCGGGTCCCGCACGGTGCGGTACAACGCACGTAGAAAAGGTAGATCCTCTTCGCCGACAGCTCTTAGCCGCATCCCCATCGGCAGGGGTGACAGACCCCACTCACACCACATGCGAAAAGCATGCCTCGTATGCGAACCCAGCAGGCAAGCGTGCAATAGGAGTCATGAACACAGCAAAATCGCCCAACTCGGCATGCCGCAGTTGATAGGTTCCCTGGGCAAGAAAATTGTCTGCCGGGCCTTCAAAACAGATGGCGAACTGGTGGACACCCGGTGCAGCGGGAGACTCGACGACACTACTAACTTCCAGTGTCACATCGACTGGGCCGACCGCCGTTGGCGCAATGGCCAGAATCTGCTGGCCAACAAAGCGCTGCGCATCAACCCACGTCAGTTGGCGAGCGTACAAGGCGGGTTCCAACACGGCAAAGCTCCAATTTTCAGCAGTAACAATACACCCCAGCCACCCGCACATTGCCTTGTGGTGGAGCCCAAGAAGTATAGCGAGGGGGGGCGCCCATGCAGGTGCCAGAGCGTCGCCAAGCTCTTGACGATAAGCATAGAGCACGCCCCTCGCCTACACTTTCGAGCGCTGGCACCGTGTCCCCACTCAACACGCCACGCGACGCGCCCGTCTGGCCCTCGATTTTTTTGTTTCCAGCATGACCCCACCCACAACCACTGCCGCCCCGATGCTGACCACCTCCTCCGGCAACCTGCGCGGCATCGTGGCCATGGTGGCCGCTGTGGGCTTCTTCTCGCTGATGGATGCGCTGCTCAAAACGCTGACCGCCCACTACCCGGCCATGCAGGTCGCCGCACTGCGGGGCTGGGCCGCGCTGCCGCTGGTGGCGCTTTATGCGCTGTGGCGTGGCGAGGTGCCCCGGCTGCTCCAGGTGCGCTGGCCGCTGCACCTGCTGCGCGGCGGACTCAACGTGGCCATGCTGGCGCTGTTTGCGTTTGCTATCCGCGAGCTGGCACTGGCCGAGGCCTACACGCTGTTCTTCATCGCGCCGCTGCTGATCACCGCGCTGTCTACCGTGGTGCTGCGCGAACGCGTGCGCGCCGCCCACTGGGTGGCCATTGCACTGGGCATGGTGGGCGTGCTGGTGGCGCTGCGGCCCAGCCAGGAGGCGTTCTTCACCCTGGGTGCGCTGGCGGTGCTGGCGGCGGCGGGCTGCTATGCGGTGTCGGCCATCACGGGCCGCCTGCTCACGCGCACCGACTCAAGCGCCAGCCTGGTCTTCTGGACCACCACCCTGCTGGCGCTGGGCGCGGGCACGCTGGCCTGGCCGCAGTGGGTGGACGTGGCCCAGGCGCACTGGCCGCTGGTGGCGGGGCTGGCCGTGACCGGTTTTGCGGGCCAGTTGGCCATCACCGAGGCGTTCCGCCACGGGCAGGCGTCGGTGGTGGCGCCGTTTGAATACACGGCCCTGGCCTGGGGCATGGGGCTGGACTGGGTGCTGTGGCAGACCGTGCCGGGCTACAGCACGCTGCTCGGGGGCGCGATCATCATCGGCAGCGGCCTGTATCTGGTGCGCCAGGAGCGCACGCAGGCCGTGTTGCCCCCCTGACAACGGCGCCGCCACTGCACAGTTGCCTGCGCACAAGATGCTATAAATTGAATAGCAAACAAGAGAATACCAGAGCGCGGAAACGGCCAATTTTTCTCAATAAAACCGGACACCCAGCCCATGCAAGCCCACGACATCCTGCACTTCTGGTTTGAAGAGCTCACGCCCGCGCAGCACTTTGCCCAGAGCGACGCGCTGGACGCGCAGATCCGCACCCGGTTTGGCGCCACCTGGCAGGCCGCGCGGCAGTGCGAGCTGTGGACCTGGCGCGCCACGCCCCTGGGGCGCCTGGCCGAGATCCTGGTGCTGGACCAGTTCTCGCGCAACCTGCACCGGGGTTCGCCCCTGGCGTTTGCGCAGGACGCCCAGGCCCTGGCGCTGGCCCAGGAGCTGGTGGCCGGGGGCCACGATGCTGCGCTGACGCCCGCGCAGCGCGCCTTTGCCTACATGCCCTACATGCACAGCGAGTCGGCCGCCATCCACGCGCAGGCCCTGGTGCTGTTTGACCAGCCGGGGCTGGAAAACAACCTGCAGTTCGAGGTGCGCCACCGCGACATCATTGCGCGCTTTGGGCGCTACCCGCACCGCAATGCGGTGCTGGGGCGCAACTCCACGCCCGAGGAGCTGGCGTTCTTGCAGCAGCCCGGTTCGTCGTTCTGAACCACCGGGCGCGTTGCGCTCCCGTCAGATCGGCCGGGTCAGGTACACCGCCTCACGCCCCACGATGGGCTCGCGCGTGGGCATCATCACCGTGCAGTCGTCGCACAGCGCGCGGATCTCGTGCGGGCCATCGGTGGCGATGAGTTCGCCGTTGGCAAACACCTCAAAGCCCTGCACAGGCCGCGCAAAGCGGAAGTCTGCCGTGCGCACCATGCAGGTCTCCAGCAGCTCGTAGCGGCGCTGTGCCTCGGGCGCGGGCCGGTCGGCCAGCGGGGCGATCAGGCCAAAGTGCGCCAGAAAATCCTGCGCCACCGCCGTGGCCACATCGGCGGCCGATTGCAGGAAATGCTGCCCACACTCCACCACCAGGGCCACGCCCGTGCCATCGGCCTGGCCGTGGCGGCCATGCTGGATAAGCGGCGTGCCCGAGCCCAACCCGCTGGGCATCACCAGGTGCACGGGCGGGCGGCCCAGGGCCAGCGCGGCCTCGGCGTTGCGCGGGTAGGCCGGGTAGACCCAGAAGGGCTGAACGTCCTGGCTGGTGGAATGGATGTCGAGGATATGGTCGGCCGCCGCCACCACCGGACGCAGGGCGCGGGCGCGTTGCAGTTCGGGGCTGTCTGTGGTGCCGTCCAGCTCGGCCGCCGACCACACGCGGTTGAGGTTGTGCACCAGCTGGCGGCTTTCAAACGGGCGGCTCGGGTCAAACGACTCGTAGGCGGCCACGTTGGCGAAGCTGATGGTCAGCGTGCCGATGAGGGGGCGCACGCCCGTGTCCAGCAGGTGCGTGGCGGCCACCATGCCGCAGATCTCGTTGCCATGCGTGAGGGCGTTGATGAGCACATGGGGGCCGGGCTTGCCGGATTCGAAGCGGTGCACATAGTCGATGCCCACATTGCCCTGGCGGTAGGCCGAGAGGTCGCGGGGCAGGACTTCAAAAACAGGGGGGTTCTGAGACATGGGGGGCAATTGATAAGACAACACATCATTGTCTGCGCAAAGCAGAAACCGCGTGGCCTGCGTGTACGATGCCCCGCCACTGGCACCACCACTTCAACGCCCGATGCCCACTGCCCGACTTTGCCCGCTGGCCGATGTGGCCGCCCTGATCCCCGCCGACTGCTGGATGGCCGAGCGCCTGGCGGAGGACCCCACCGCGCTGGCCGATGAAACCGTGCTGTGGATCACCGGCGACGTGCAATGGCCCGAGCTGCACCTGGACGCCCCCCTGGCCAGCGGCAGCCCGCAGCGTCGCTGGTGGCAAGGCCTGCAAACCGGCGCGGACAACACGCCCATCCCCCGCTCGCTTTTTCTCATCCTGGTGGACGGCCACCTGCGCATCGACGGCGCACTGACCTGCGACGACACCGACGGCGCGACCCACCTCATCGTCACTGGCAACGCCCAGGCGCACAACGCCGTGATCGGCGGGCAGCTGGTGCATGTGCAGGGCGCACTGCGGGTGCAAGACCTGTTGTGGGGCCACTACAACCACGGCGAGCTGCGCGTGCACGGCGGGCTGCAGGCCCGCGTGGCGCTGTTCACCGACGAATACCACCTGCACATCGCAGCACCCGAGCAGGTGGAGTTTCTGCTGGACGAGGTGCGCCCCGTTCCGCACCTGGCGGAATTCTCGTGCGAGGTGCTGGGCGCCGTGTTTGCCCCCGAGTTTCTTCATGGGGCAACGTCGGGCGAAGAGGGTCTGGCCGCGATGCTGGACCGATCCCAAGTGGTGGCCGCCGTGCGGGCTGGCGACAGCGCGGTGCACAGCAGCGCAGACATCCAGGCCGCCTGGCCGCTGGCGCACGACCTGTGCGCCGACAACCGCATCAGCGTGCCAAACGTCCTGGCCGTGGTGCACACGCCGGTCATCGCGCACAAGGAGCACAAGGCCTATGGCTGGTTCCAGCAAACCGACTTCTCGATCTGCCAGCGGCATGTGGACGAAGACGGTGACCAGCGCGACGACAACGTGTTCATCACCGTCTGGAAAACCTGGGACTTCTACCTCTCGGTCGAGCAGACGCCTGCGCCCCAGGGCCTGCTGCAGAGGCTGGCGGCTACGGTGTTGCGCCGCAGCGTGCCCACCACGCCGCAGCTCACGCTGCTGTACCGCCGCTACAGCCATGGCGAGGCGGGCGAATGGCAGGCGCTGGCCGAGGACACCGACCCCGACGCCTGGCAGGCCTGCCAGACCGCCTGGCGCGGTGTGCTCGACTACGTGCGCAAGGCCGTGGGCCAGCACCGCGCGCGCTACCCGCTCCACCAGCGTCTGGTGACCACGCTGACGGCGGAGCACATTGAGCGCTTCACCAGCCTGCCCGTGTTCACCGACCAGTACAACGACTGGTGGGACAGCGACCGCAACGGCTGGTGGGAGGGCGACATCTGGGTGGGCGCCCGCCAGCCCTGCATGCACGACGGCGAGCCCTGGGGCCGCGCGCTCAAGCTCAGCTGGCACAACGGCGACGACGCACCGGGCGACGAAGAAGACAACGCCCACAGCGCCTACCAGATCAACATCGACGAGGCCCGCGAAGGGCCGGCGGTGGTCGAGTTCACCTACGCGCAGCGCCAGAGCGACAGCCGCGCCCCCCTGCCCCGGGGGGCAGCCGACCACATCGCCCGCCTGCTGCGCTTTTATGGCGCTGTTGAGGCCCGTGTCCGCGCCAAGGCCGAGCAAGAGGCCGCCCGCCAGGCCGAGGCCCAGCGCATCGAGGCAGCCGTGCACCTGCTCGCCACCCCGCCCCTGGCGGCCGATGTGCCCGATGTGGCGGTCTTTCCGCTGGAGCTGATGGAACTCTCAGCCCGGTGGCAGGCCGACGGCCAGGCCTATGTGGCCGCCGTGCGCGCATACCAGCTGGCGCTAGACAACCCCGAGCCCACGGCGGGCGATGCGGCGGCGGCGGACGGCGAGAATGACGACGACGAGGAGGAAGACAACCCCCTGCCCCCCGACCCGCGCAAGGCCGCCGCCCCCACCGTGCTGCAACTGGCACGCGTGGTGCACCGGCATGCCGATGCCGACCTGGGCGAGCGCTTTCGCCAGCGTTTTGCGTTTGCCCCCGATGCCTTTGTGCAGCGCGCGGCCAATGCAGGCTGCTTTATCGGCCCGGTGTTTGCGCTGGACGACGGCCGTGTGGTGGCACGCATTGGCGCGGCCTACGACGACACCGCGCACTGGGTGGCCGTGCAGGGTCCGCACCACCAGCCGCTGCCCACGCTGCGCGGCCTGGGCCGCTCCCACAACCGGCACATCTTTGCCCAGAGCGACGGCCAGCAGATCACCACCCACCAGGGCTTTGGCGGCCCGGTGATTGCGCGTTTTGCCCTGCCCCGTGGCAACGAAGGCCTGCCACCCCATGTGCCCGTGGCGCCCGGCCCGCTGGGGCAGCGCTGCGACGAACTCATCCCCTTCAACGACGGCCAGCGCGTGCTGCTGCGCAACCCGACCGGCATCTACCTGCTCACCCCCACGGAGAGCGGCGGCAGCGATGGCCGCAGTGGCGGTGGCGGCGTGCAACGCCTGCACCCGCAAACCTTTGACGAAGACGGCCCCTACACCTGGCCCAAGAACCAGATGGACGAAGAGGCAGGCGGCCAGACCGTCACCGTGCTGGCCCTCGACATGCTGCACATGGCCCTCTCGCCCGACGAACACCGCATCGCCGTGGGCGACCAGGACAGCAGCCACATCCTGCTCGATGCCCGGGGCACCCTGGTGGCCGAGTACGACCCGCAATCGTCCTACCCGCACCACGCGGTGTTCTCGCACGACGGCACACGCCTGTTCGCCAACTCCTGCCATCTGTACTGGGGCAGCACGCTGTCGGTGCCGCTCTCGCCGCTCGCTGCGCAGGGGCAGCAAGATACACCGCAGCCCGCGCCCACCGACGCAGAAGACCTGCCCACGCTGGACGGCCGCTGCCGCGTGTACGCCTCGGCGACCCAACCCGGCCTGGTCGTCCTGGGCGACGCCGACGGCTACCTGCACGCCATCAGCGACGACGGCCAAGCCCTGTGGCGCCACCACATCGGCAGCACCATCAGCGGCATGGACATGGCCCCCGACGGCGGCGTGCTGTGGGCCGCCAGCTACGGCGGCTACCTGGTACGGCTGGAGCGCAGCGAGGCGGGCATGGACCCGTATTCGATTGGGACCTCGCTGTATGTGGAGACCAGCCGGTGGATTTTCTGGGGGGATGAGGCGGGGCCGGTGCGGTGGTGAGCGTTGGGCAAGTGTGAAAGCGGCGACGCGCTACAAGCCTTCGGCCACATCGATTCGGTTTCCATCGGGATCAGCGAAAACAAAACACCTCAGCCCGAAATCCGCGTCACGGATGGTCTTGATGATCTTGACCCTGCTCTCTTCCAAGTGCCGATACAGAGCGGCCGCATCTTGAACCATCAGGTGAGCCACATTCTGAGCCGTTGCCTTGTGACTCTTGAACAACGACAGGTGAAGCTCCGAAGCATCTTTTTCAAGAATGACGAAGCCGACGGGGCTCCCATTCTCAAAGACCTTTGAGAAGCCGAGTACGCGTGTGTAGAAGTCAACGGCCCGATCAATATTAGCGACCGACACCGTCGGCGCCATTCGGCCAAAGCCAACAGCATGAGACTGCAGGAGAGTCGATTGCATATTGCGCTCCAAATTGCGGAAACAGGGACCAAGTTCGAGACGGTGCTATCTGCCTAGCCTGTCGCCAAAAGGCGGAGCGGTGTCCGCAAGATTGACAATGAATTTTAGCGAGCGGTCAATGAGGGCAGCGCTCTTCGGCCACTACTCCTGAACGATAGTCCTTACTCACATTCTCATTCCATCCACCTGCGACCCCACCGCAGCGGTCAGCCCCGCCCCCTACTGCAGCACCAACTCCACCCGCCGATTCTTCGCCCGGCCTTCATCACTGCTGTTACTCGCCACAGGCGCCAACGAGGCCACGCCGTTGCCCACCATGCGGTTGGCGGCAATGCCATAGTCCTTGACCAGCGCCGCAGCCACTGCATCAGCCCGGCGTTTGGAAAGCGCCAGGTTGCTGTCGAAGCCGCCCACGCTGTCGGTGTGGCCCACCACGTGCAGCTTGACGGTCGGCTCGGCCTTGAGGAAGGCGGCAATCTGCTCCAGCGAGGGCTTGGATTCGGGCTTCACGTCGGCCTTGCCGGTGTCGAACAGGATGCCGTAGATGGCGACCTTGCCGTTGGCGGTGATGGATTTGCTGATGTCGGACGCGCTGACCACCACCATCTTCTGCTCCATGGCCTGGGTCTCCAGGATGTCCACAGCGATGTAGGCGCCCTGCTTGGCCTTGTAGGTGGGCTCGTCCTTGGGCCAGTCGATGGCGATCAGGCGCACGGTGGTGTTGCCCTTCTGGAAGGTGCCGGTGCGCAGGCTGCTGGCGCTGGCCGCGTACATCACGTATTCGCTGCGGTTGTTCTTGACGAAATCGCGGCGGCCGCTGCTCAGGCTGGCCAGAAAGTTGGTGTAGCTGCCGGCAGCGCTGTCGCGGGTGGAGTCGTACAGCGCCGCAAAACCGCTGGCCGTGAGCTCGTTCGCGTAGTTGCGGAACAGCTCCAGCGACCGCGTGGCGCCCGGGGCTTCGTACCACAGGCGGGTGAGCTTGCCTTCGAGCGCCAGGGGCGGCTGCACATAGATTCGCCGGTAGGCCTGCAGGTCAAACTCCTTGAAGGTGGAGGTCTGGAACTCCACAGCGTCGAAGTTGCGCACCTCGTAGCCCACGATGGTGCTGCCGCCAAAGCGCTTCACGGCCGGGTGGTCCTTGGCGCCGGGCAGGTCTTGCGCTGCGGCCGGTGCCTGGCTGGCCAGGGCCAGGAAGCCGAGGCACAGCGATGCGCCCCATTGGCGAAACAGTGTCTTGATCATGAACGCTCTCCGGTTGGCTGCACGGGTGCCAGATGGCAGCGCCATGATAGGAGAGGCCCTGGACGCACACTACCCTGCGCGCACGCGCGCCGCAGTGGCTGCCAGCGCCTTTCGCGCAAAACCTCACGGATTGGCGCGGGCTTGTCGCACCCGCCAGAGTGCGAAGCAAGCCCCCGCGCATGTCCCAGCGCACGGGACACGCCGGTTTGTGCCGTACCATGCGGCACGGTCCCATCCCGAGACCTTTCAAGGAAACCCCATGGCCAAAGGTGAACAACGCAGCAACAAGATGGCGAAGAAGCCCAAGAAGGACACATCGCCACCCAAGGAATACAGCGGCTCCGACCGCCCCATGCCACCCGTCACCAGCGTCATCCCCAAGGGCAAGGACAAGAACAAGTAGCGGCTGGGCATTGCGCACCAGGGGATTTGCTATCAAAAAAGCAGCAAGATCCCTTTTACCCTTGCGCGCAGACGGCCTTTTTTCTTGTATTTTTCGTGGATCCAGCCCCCATCGACCTCTCCTGCCCTCCTTACCGCAATGCCTCGGCAGGCACCAGGCGGGCCAGCCACTGGGTGTCGGGCTCGGGCCGGCCGAAGAGATAGCCCTGGTACACGATGTCGGGCGCGCGCTGGCTCAGGAAGTCAGCCTGTGCCTGGGTCTCGACCCCTTCAGCCACCACGCGCAGGCCAAAGTGGCGCGCCACCGACAGGATGCCTTCCACCAGCACGCCATCGTCGGCATCGGTGGGTGCATCGTGCACAAACGATCGGTCGATCTTGATCTCCTGGATGGGCAGGCGCTTGAGGTAGGCCAGCGATGAGTAGCCCGTGCCAAAGTCGTCGAGCGAGATGTCCACCCCCAGTTGGGCCAGCTCCCGCATCTTGGCCACCGTGTCGTCAAAGTCTTCGATCACCAGCCCTTCTGTCACCTCCAGCGTCAGCAGCCGGGGGTCGGCCCCGCTGGAGGCCAGCAGCGCGCGCACCTGCGGCACAAAGCCTGCCTGCCGGAACTGGCGCGCGCTGAGGTTGACCGACAGCCGCAGCCGCCGCTCGTGGAACGCAGGCTGCGCCAGCAGTCCGCAGGCATGGGCCAGCACCCACTCGCCCAGGCTCACGATGAGATCGGACTCCTCGGCGATGGGGATGAACACACCCGGCGGCACCAGCCCGTCGCGCGGGTGCTGCCAGCGCACCAGCACCTCGGCCCCGGTCAGCCGCCCCTCCACGTTGACCTGCGACTGCAGGTGCAAACGCAGCTCGCCCGCGCCAATCGCGTGGCGCAGCTCGCGTTCCAGCCGAAAGCGTTGCTCGGCGGCCTCGCCCATGCCCTGCTCAAAAAACGCGGCCCGCCCGCCACCTGCCTGCTTGGCCCGGTGCAGGGCCATGCCGGCGCGCCGCAAGGCGTCGTGTGCACTGTCGCCCGCGCTTTGTGGGTACAGCGTGATGCCCACGCTGGCGCCCAGCTGGGCGTCCTGCGCATCGCCCTCCAGGCGCAGGGGGTGCAACAGGGTGGCCTGCAGCCTGGCGGCAAAGGCCAGCGCGTGGCGGCTGGCCAGGGACACATCCACCCCCAGGCCGTGCAGCACCACGGCAAACTCGTCGCCCGCCACCCGCACCAGCAGGCTCTGGGCGGGCAGGATCTCGGACAGGCGCAGGGCCACGGCGCACAGCAGGCGGTCGCCCATCTCGCTGCCACGCGCGTCGTTGAAGGTGGTGAAGCGGTCCAGGTCCAGCAGCAGCAGCGCGTGCTGCATGGAGGGCGGGCGGCCCGCGCGGCCGTGCAGGGTCTGCAGCCGCTCCATCAGCGTGGAGCGGTTGGGCAGGCCGGTGAGGCTGTCGAAATGCGCGAGGCGGTGGATCTCGTCGGCCGCGCGCTTGCGCTCGGTGATGTCCTGCTTGAGTTCCACGTAGTGGCTCACGCGGCCGTCGGGCTGGCGAATGGGGGCCACCACCACCGACTCGATCAGCGCCTGCCCGTCCTTGCGGTAGTTGACCTGCTCGCCCGCCCAGCTGTCGCCCCGGGCCAGGGTGGTGCGCAGGCCCTCGCGCTGCGCGGGCGCCAGGCCGTTGCTTGAATACTCGGCCGACGCGCGGCCCACCACTTCTTCGCGTTCGTAGCCCGTGCGGCGCACGAAGGCGTCGTTCACATATTCGATGTCTTCGCGCAGGTCGGTGATGACGATGGCCTCGGGGCTCTGCTCCACGGCCCGCAGCAGCTTGCGCAGCGAGGCCTCACTGGCCGCGAGGTTGGCGGCCGTGCGCTGCGCCTCCTGCACACGGCTCATGTAGCTGCGGCGCGAAAGCAGCGTGGCCGCCGCCGTGAGCACCAGGATGCCCGCCAGGTACACGGCCCCGGCCACGCGGTTGGCCACCTGCACCGGCTTGAACATGCCCAGGATGTCGGCCCAGATAAAACCCAGGAACAGCAGTGCCGTGAGCCCCACCAGCGTGATCGTGGCGCGCCCCCCCAGCAGCCAGCCCGCCAGCACAATGATCACGGGGTAGTTGAGCAGGTTGGGGCCGTTGACGCCGCCATTGCGGGCCGCCACCAGCGACACCGACACCCACACGCCCCACACCAGCAAATGGGTGGCCTGCTTCCAGCGCTGGCGGCTTGCGAGCCACAGCGTTGCAGCCCCCACCAAGGACGCCACAAAGTTCAGCCCCACCCGCACCGGCGCCACGGGTTCGTCGAACATCAGCAGCACACCGATGGTGCCCGCCAGCAGCATCACGGCCCAGCCTGCCACCCGCACCAGGTTGCGCGTGATGGCATCTTCGTAGTCAGGCAACGGAACAGCAGAAGCTTCGGCCATGGCAACGGGTAGAGGGGGGAAGGAACCATCGTAACCGCAGCTTTCGCAAACGCCTACCAGCAAAATGCCTGCGGCGGCGCGCCTGCAACAGGGCTGCGGGCCTTGCCCAGGGCCCTTGAGGGCAAGGTCAGTCTGCGCTGTCTTCGCTGCCCGGGGCCGGTTCCCGCACGCCCGAGCCTTTGCCCTTGGCCTTGGCACGCGCGTCTTTCTTGGCCTGGCGTTTGGCGTCTTCGGCCAGGCCCGCGGCGCGCCAAGCCTCAAACTCAGCGGGCGTCTCCAGCGTGATGCGGCCCAGGATGGCCGAGCGGAAGTCGGTCATCACGATCTCGGCCGTCTTCTGCAGGTTGACCCGGCCACCGCCCAGCATGGCGCCGCGTTTTCGGCCAATGGCTTCCAGCAGTTCGTCGTCCTGCATGGTCGCCATGGCCCCGGCGGGCAGGCCCAGCTTGTAGCGCGCCTCCAACAGCGGGGCATAGTGCTGCTGCAGGCGGCGCAGCAGCTCCAGCGCCACCAGCTCCTCATCGTAGGCATTGCGGCCCACGGCGCCGCTGGCGGCCAGGTTGTAGCCACTTTCGGGCACGATGATGCGCGGCCACAGCATGCCGGGCGTGTCCCACAGGTAGAAATCGTCGGCCAGGGTGATGCGCTGCTCCAGCTTGGTGATGCCCGCCTCGTCGCCCGTCTTGGCCTGGCGCTTGTTGCTGAGCGTGTTGATCAGCGTGGACTTGCCCACGTTGGGCACGCCGCAGATCAGCACACGCATGGGCTTGGCCATGCCGCCCCGGTTGGGCGACAGCAGATGGCAGGCGTCGATGAGCTTGCGCGCGGGCGCGGCGTCGGACGCATCCAGCGGCACGGCGCGCGTGTCGCTCTGGGCGTTGTACCAGTCCACCCACAGGGCTGTGCGCTCGGGGTCGGCCACATCCTGCTTGTTGAGCACCTTGAGCGTGGGCTTGTGGCCCGTGATTTCGGCCAGCAGCGGATTGGCGCTGGAGCCGGGCAGGCGCGCGTCCAGCACCTCGATCACCACATCAATGTCCTTGATGCGTTCGGTGATGGCTTTCTTGGTCAGGTGCATGTGACCGGGGAACCACTGGATGGCCATGATGCGGGGGTACTTTCTTGTGTTTTTAAGACTGTCGGAGGGTGGCAAGGATAATCGCGCTCTTTGCCGCCACCCGCCACAGCGCTTTTTCTGCCATGCCTGCACCCACCGACAAACCCCGCAATGCCGCCGCCCGCAAGGCCGACAAGGAGCTACTGTTCAAGGCCGTGACCTGCTCCCTGATTGGCCTGGTCATCCTGCTGGCGCCGTATGTCGCCCGTTCGGACAGCGTGCGCGAGTTGATGGCGCAGGCCACGCTGGTGGGCTGGTTTGCGCTGGTGCTGGGCATTGGGTTCGGGGTGCTGTACGGCGTGCGCCGCGCCCAGGCCGGACGCCACCAGCCGTGACACCAACCATGGCAGCAGATGGCTTCACCGCCCCGGCCCGCGCCGTGGACGGCGCCTCGGCCCAGGCCCTGTTTGTCGCCTTGCAACAGCGCGCCGAAGAACTCGGGATCACCCTGCGCAACCCGCCGCCCGAGCCCACCACCTGCTGCGGCCGGGGCTGCAATGGCTGCGTGTGGGAGGGGTTTCTGGACGCGGCGGAATACTGGCGCCAGGAGGCCCTGCTGCAGTTGCAAGGCTAAAAAGATCAAGCCAAATTAGCCTCTACCGCCTGATGGGCAAGCGGTTCAAGCTATTAAATTTATAGCAAATGCATCTGCAGAGCGCCTGCAGAAGTTGACGCCAGCAGCTTCTTGCGTCAGCCCAGTTCCTTCACCGCCATGTACTGCTCGCGCCATTCCTCGAACGGCAGCGTATCCGCCGCCTCGATGGCTTTCTGCGCAGCGATGGACTCTGCGGCCATGGCCATGTAGCGGGCCTGTTGCGCGTCCGACCAGGGCAGACCCAGCAGCGCGTCCCGCGCAGCGATGGACTGCTGGCGCGCAAAGGACTCGAAGCTGTGGTGGTGCTGCTGCGTGATGTGGTCCAGCACGCGGGCCGACGGGGTGCGCTCGGGCGCGGCCATGAGCGCGCGGGCATCGCGCAGCGCGGCACTGTAGTCGCCCGTGCCATGGGTGGCATCCAGCGCGGCGGCCAGGGGCTCGCAGGCGGCCAGCACCTCGCTGCCCCAGTCGGTCAGCAGCACGCTCTGGCCGTTGCGTGTCAGGTGCAGGCCACTTTCGCGGCCGCGCTCGGCAGTAAGGTGCTGGTTCTGCTTGAGCTCGGCGATTTCGGCGGGCGTGTCCGGCGGGCTGTCGGACAGCAGGCAGTGCAGCAAAAACACGTCCAGCAGGCGCATGGTGGATGCCGTGATGCCCACGGGCACGAACGGGTCCAGGTCCATCAGGCGCACCTCCACATACTCCACACCGCGCTCGCGCAAGGCGTGCAGCGGGCGCTCGCCCGTGCGCACGGTGCGCTTGGGGCGGATGGTGCCGTAGAACTCATTCTCAATCTGCAGCAGGCTGGTGCCCAGCTGGTTGTAGTCGCCGCCCGGGTTGCGCACGCCCACGGTTTCATAAGCCGGGTAGGGTTTGGTCAGCGCCTCGTGCAGCGAGTTGGCGTAGCCGGTCAGGCCGTTGTAGCTCACGGCCAGCGTGGCCTGGGCATCGCTCTGGTAGCCCAGGCGGCCCATGCGCAGCGAGGTGGCGTGGGGCAGGTACAGCGCGCTGCCGCCCTCCATCTGCTGCAGGCCATGCTGGCGCCCTTCCACAAAACAGGGGCACAGCGCGGGCGAGGCGCCAAACAGGTACAGCAGGACGAACGCGTGGCGGCGGAAGTTGCGGATGAGCGAGAAATACTGCTCGCTCGTCACGCCGGGCAGCGACCAGTTGTAGTGGATGCCTGAAATGGTCTGCATGCGCCGCCCATAGCGGTGGCCCAGACCCATGCGGTACACGCTTTTGGCGCGGCCCACGTTGGAGCTGCCGTAGCGGCCGATCGGAATCGTCTCGTCCGTGGGCAGGCCGCAAGGCATGCTGGATGCCCAGAGCAGCTCGCCGCCGCTGTCCTTGAGGGTGCGATGCACGAACTGGTGCACCTCGGTCAGCTCATCCAGACAGGCCAGCACCCCCTTGTGGGCGCCGGTGATGAGTTCGAGCTGCGATTCGCTGTAGTCGGTGGTGATCAGCGGGTGCGTGAGCGCAGAGCCCAGCGCCAGCGGGTGGGGCGTAAGCGCCAGGCCGCCCGTGGGCAGCACGCGCAGCCCTTCCTTTTCAATGCCGCGGCGAATCCCCCCCAGGGCATCCGCCGGGTAGGCGGCCAGTCTCTCGTGCAGTTTGCTCATATGTTTATACCGATCCAACTTCTGTCGGCCCGGAACTTAGCACGTTGAGCGCTGGCCCGCCTTTGGGGAAATCAAGCCCTTGCGGCCATGGCCTTTCCTATTTCGCTGGTTCCCTGTGCAGCGCCACTTTGTGGTACCTGTTCGCCCGCACGCTCGGTCACCTCGGCCAGGCGGGCCGCAAGTTGCTCGGGCACGTCAGCGCCAGTCCCCAGGTGGATGCCCTGCGTGAGCGTGATGTGGGCCGCCTCGAAGCTGCCGCCGCCCGCGCACAGGACGGTGCGCGTGGGCGCGCTTTCGTGCGCCAGCACCAGCATGGCGGGCACCACGGACTCGGGGCGCAGGGCGTCGAGCATGTCCTTGGGGAACAGGTCTTCGGTCATCCGCGTGGCGGCCGTGGGCGCCAGCGCATTCACACGGATGTTGTTCTTCGCGCCTTCGATGGACAGCGTCTGCATCAGCCCCACCTGCGCCAGCTTGGCCGCACCGTAGTTGGCCTGGCCGAAATTGCCGTACAGCCCGGTGGACGAGGTTGTCATCACGATCCGGCCGTACTGCTGCGCGACCATGTGCGGCCACACTGCCTTGCAGCAGTGGGCCGCGCCCATCAGGTGCACATCCACCACTAGGCGGAAGTCGGCCATGTCCATCTTGGCAAACGACTTGTCGCGCAGGATGCCGGCGTTGTTGACCAGGATGTCCACCCGGCCCCAGGCGTCGATGGCCTGCTGCACCATGGCTTCGACGGCGGCAAAGTCGGTGACGGACGCGCCATTGGCGAGCGCTTCGCCGCCCGCAGCGCGGATCTCGTCGACCACAGCCTGCGCGGCCGTCACCGTGCCGCCGCTGCCGTCCACCGCGCCGCCCAGGTCATTGACCAGCACCTTGGCGCCGCGCTTGGCCAGCGCCAGTGCGTGCTGGCGGCCCAGGCCCCCGCCTGCGCCTGTGACGATGGCCACGCGGCCTTGGAAGTCGATACCCATGTGAGCTTCTCCTGTTGTTGGTTGGTTAGTTGGTTGTGTTGTGCAAAGACGGTCTGGGTGCCGGGAGGGAACGCTGCGCGTGGGACTTTAAGCGAGATGGGGGGTGGAGGGGGTTGCGCAGGTGACTGGAGGGGAGCTTGCTTTGTGTGCTGGTGCTGGTTGTGGCGATGTGCTTGTTTTACGGGCAGAGGCCGGGATGTCGCCCCGGCGGGCGAGTCCCTTTCTTTCGCGTCGCCGAAAGAAAGGAACCAAAGAAAGGGCGACCCTGCTGTCTGCGACCCCTTCGCTGCGCTGCGGGGCAACCT
Organism: Acidovorax kalamii; assembly: GCF_002245625.1. Taxonomy (GTDB): domain Bacteria; phylum Pseudomonadota; class Gammaproteobacteria; order Burkholderiales; family Burkholderiaceae_C; genus Acidovorax; species Acidovorax kalamii. The sequence continues at coordinate 534,755 of NZ_NOIG01000004.1, read as the reverse complement.
GGGGTGCTCGGCCGCGGGGTGCACCGCAGAACTCGCTGCGCGCCTTCGGCGCTCCGCTCGGACAACTGCGGTGAGTCAGTTCACGAAGCATGCGCGCTCCGACGCGCATGCCACCCCGCGCCCTGCGCGCCCCAGGCGCATCCAGAAGGGAACCCGCGAATCGGACATCCACACGGGCCATCGCTTTGCTCGGCACCATCTCGCGGGCGCAAGCGCCGCGCGCTGCGAAAGCTGGGCCGAGCGCAGCGATGGCCCGTGTGGCTGTTCGGCTGTTGGATGTTTGGTTGTCCACCCCTGCTGGCTGCGCCTGCGGCGGGGCGGTTGTGGGGTGGCATGGGCGTCGGAGCGCCCATGCTTCGTGCTCTGACTCGCCGTTGTTGTCCGAGCAGCGCGCGCAGCGCAAAGCGAGTTCCACGGCGCACCCCGCAACCGCCCCGCCGCAGGTTTGCCCCGGAGCGCAGCGCAGGGGTCGCAGACTGGGGGTCGCCTTTCTTTGGTGACTTTCTTGTCGAGCAAGCGAAAGAAAGTTACTCGCGCGCCGGGCGACTCCCGGCCTTCGCCCTCAAAAAAGCACGCAGCCAACCAAGCCCTCCCCAAAAGAAGCCAATCGAGTAAGGTATCTCCCCCGCAAACAAGCCCCGAAGAAAAGGAAAAGAAACCCCATGAAAGCAACCTGGAACGGCGTCGTCATCGCCGAGAGCGATGACACCGTGGTGGTCGAAGGCAACCACTACTTCCCCGAAAGCGCACTCAAGCGCGAGTTCTTCACCTTCAGCAACCACAAGACCATGTGCGCCTGGAAAGGCCAGGCCAGCTACCTGTCGCTGCTGATCAACGGCGAAATGCACCCCGATGCCGCCTGGTTCTACCCCGACCCCAAACCCGAAGCCGAAGAAATCCGGGGCCGCGTGGCGTTCTGGAAAGACGTCAAGGTCACGGCCTGAACCACAGCCTGTGGGTTATCCCTGCTGCCGCTGGACAATCATGTGGATAAGTTTTGGCAAGTCCTGTATGACAACTCCAAGTGCTTGATTTGTAAGGACACACCCCGCATTGCATATTTTTTAAGCAACCCCTCAAAAGCCAGCAGCGGTTATCCCTTTCTGCACTGGACAATCATGTGGATAACTTTGAACAAGCCCTGTATGACACCGCTAAGTATTTGATTCACAAAGAATATCCTTGAATTGATCAAAAAACAGGCAGCCAGAAGCACCGTCCAACCCCGGGACCAACCACCCACAGCCAAGACCTCCCGCGCCCCGGTTATCCCGCCCGACACTGGACAATCTTGTGGATAACTGTGAACAAGCCTTGTATGACAAGGTTAAGTGCTTGATTTGCAAGGAATATCCTTGCGCCGCTTAAAAAACAGGCACCCCGCCGGACAAGGCATCTGCGGTACATTGCACACCGGCACACCCACAAGCGCTCCTTATTTGATAGCTATCAGCGCTTGATAGACGCGCGCAAATAGCCAAAAACATTCATGTCCAACGCCCTCCTCCAGCACAGCCCTGCCGCAGAACGCAACCAGGGACCCATCCTGGCGCAGCTGCTGGCCCTGCTTGCGCCAGCGGGGGCGGCGCTGGAGATCGCCAGTGGCACCGGCCAACATGCCGCGCACTTTGCCGCCGCCCTGCCCGGCTGGACCTGGCAGCCCACCGACTTGCAGGACACCCACTTTGGCTCCATCACCGGGTGGGCCGCGCAGGCCGGTGCCCGCAACATGCAGGAGCCCCGGCGGCTGGACGTGCTGCACGACCGATGGCCCAGCGAGGGCCCGGCATTCGTCGCCGCATCGTTTGACCTGGTCTACTGCGCCAACATGCTGCACATCGCCCCCTGGGCCTGCTGCACCGGGCTGATGCAGGGCGCGGCGCGGCACCTGGCACCGGGCGGCCGCCTCGTCACGTATGGCCCCTACCTCGAAGACGGTATCCCTACCGCACCGGGCAACCTGGCCTTTGACGCCAGCCTGCGTACCCAAGACGCCGCCTGGGGCATTCGACGCATCGAAGACGTAACAACCGTGGCCGCCCAGGCCGGCCTGCAACTGGCCGCGCGGCACGCCATGCCCGCCAACAACCTGCTGCTGGTGTGGACCCACGCCGCCCGCCAACCCTGAAGAGACACGCCCATGACGACACCCACCGCCGCCCCTTTCTTCATCGCCAAGGTCGAGCCCGATGGCACCCAGTGCGACGCCTGGCCCGAGCAGCCGCTGCTGCTGTCCATGGAGCAAGGCGGCATCGACTGGCCCAGTTCCTGCCGCAACGGCACCTGCCGCACCTGCCTGGGCCAACTGGTCGAAGGCACCGTGCGCTACGCCATCGAATGGCCGGGCCTCACGGCCGAAGAAAAGGAAGAAGGCTGCGTGCTGCCCTGCGTGGCCTACCCCACGTCGGACGTGGTGTTGCAGGGCAGCGCCATCTGATCTGCGTCAGGGGCCGCGCCTTTCAGGCACGCAACCAGCCCCGGTGCACTAAAATCCAAGGTTTTGGGGCACGATGCCCCTTTGACGTGCGGCAGCGCCGCATCGCATGTTCTTTGGGGCGGTTTCTTGGGGGCACAGCAGCTGCCCCCGGCCACGGGAACCTGTGCTGCAGCACACCGCCAGCTGGCAAGCCGCCAGAGGCTCCCACAGAAAGCCCCAACCTTCCATGAACACCCCCCTCACCCCCGTGCCGATCTCGCCTGTCGAGGACATCGTGGCCGAGATGCGCGCCGGGCGCATCGTCATCCTGGTGGATGAAGAAGACCGCGAAAACGAAGGCGACCTCGTCCTGGCCGCCGACCATGTCACGCCCGAGGCGATCAACTTCATGGCCCGCTTCGGCCGGGGCCTGATCTGCCTGACGCTCACCCGCGAGCGCTGTGAGTTCCTCAAGCTGCCGCCCATGGCCGCGCGCAATGGCACGGTGTACAGCACGGCGTTCACCGTCTCCATCGAGGCGGCCGAGGGTGTGACCACCGGCATCTCGGCGGCCGACCGTGCCCGCACCGTGCAGGTGGCGGTGGACCGCAACTCCAAGCCCAGCGACCTGGTACAGCCTGGCCACATCTTCCCGCTGCAGGCCGTGGACGGTGGCGTGCTCATGCGCGCCGGCCATACCGAAGCCGGTTGCGACCTGGCCGCCATGGCGGGCTGCAGCCCCGCATCGGTGATCTGCGAGATCATGAAGGACGATGGCACCATGGCCCGCCTGCCCGATCTGCAGCTGTTTGCGGCAGAGCATGGCCTCAAGATCGGCACCATTGCCGACCTGATCGAATACCGCAGCCGCAACGAGTCGCTGGTCGAAAAGGTCGGCACGCGCACGCTGCAGACGGCCTATGGCGAATTCACCGCCCACGCTTTCCGCGACAAGCCCAGCCAGGCCGTGCACCTGGCGCTGGTCAAAGGCCAGTGGAGCACCGACGACGTGGTGCCCGTGCGCGTGCACGAGCCGCTGTCGGTGTTCGATGCGCTTGAAATCAACCGCTCCATGCACTCGTGGGGGCTGGACACCAGCCTGCAATACCTCGTTAAACAAGGCAAAGGCGTGGCCGTGCTGCTCAACTGCGGCGAAAGCGCTGCGCAGTTGCTGGCCCAGTTTGAAGGCACCGCCCGCTCCGCCCAGGCGCCCGAGCGCGGCCGCATGGACCTGCGCACCTACGGCGTGGGCGCGCAGATCCTGCGCGAATGCGGCGTGCACAAGATGGCCCTCATGGGCCAGCCGCGCCGCATGCCCAGCATGACCGGCTACGGCCTCGAAATCACCGGCTTCATCCCCAAAGAATAAAGACAGGAACAGGATCACTATGTTTGGCGCAGACAAAGGCACCGCAGATAAATTGGACGGCAAGAAGCTGCACATCGGCATCGTGCAGGCCCGCTTCAATGAAGGCATCACCAACACCCTGGCCGCCGCCTGCCGCGCAGAGCTTCTGGCCCTGGGCGTGCAAGAGAAGCACATCAAGCATGTGCTGGTGCCCGGCGCACTCGAAGTGCCCGTGGCCCTGCAAGCCATGGCCGAAAGCGATGAGTTCGACGCGCTGATCGCGCTGGGCTGCATCATCCGTGGCGAAACCTACCACTTCGAACTGGTGGCCAACGAATCCGGCGCGGGCGTCACGCGCCTGGCGCTGGACTACCAGATCCCGATTGCCAACGCCATCATCACCACCGAGAACCTCGAACAGGCGATTGCCCGCCAGACCGAGAAGGGCACCGACGCTGCCCGCGTGGCAGTGGAAATGGCCAACCTGCTGGACGAACTGTCATGAGCGAAAACACCCCCACGCCTTCGTCGCCCCGTCCGCCCAAGCAGAGCCGCACCGGCCTCAAGAGCACGGGCACGCGCAAAGCGGCCTCCAAATCCAACCGCAGCCGCGCGCGCGAATTTGCGCTGCAGGCGCTGTACCAGCACCTGGTGGGCGGCAACGACGCCCATGCCATCGACGCGTTCACGCGCGACTTGGCAGGCTTTCACAAGGCCGACTCGGTGCACTACGACGCGCTGCTGCATGGCTGCATTGCCAACGCAGCCGAGATGGACCTGCTTATCACCCCGCTGCTGGACCGCAAGATGGCTGAGATCTCGCCCATCGAGCACGCCACGATGTGGATCGGGGTGTATGAGTTTCAGCATTGCCTCGATGTGCCCTGGCGCGTGGTGCTCAACGAGTGCATCGAACTCGCCAAGGAGTTCGGCGGCACGGACGGCCACAAGTACGTGAACGCCGTGCTCAACGGCCTGGCACCGAAGCTGCGCGCCGTGGAAGTGGCGGCCGACAAGGCTGCAGGCGCAGGCGCTGCCTGACCCCGCACCGGCCCCACCGGTGCGGTCGGGGCCGCTCCACTGTTTTCTCCCTCCACGCCCCCACGCCCAGTCTGGGCAGGATGCCTTTGCCATGAAGTTTTCCACGCGCGCCGAGCGCATTGAACCGTTCTATGTGATGGAAGTGGCCAAGGCCGCGCAGGCCCTGGCCCGCGAGGTGGCTGGCACGCGCGAGCCGATGATCTTCCTGAACATCGGCGAGCCCGACTTCACCGCCCCGCCCCTGGTGCAAGAGGCTGCCGCGCGCGCCGTGCACAACGGCGCCACGCAGTACACCAACGCGCTGGGCCTCGATGCGCTGCGCGAGCGCATCAGCGGCTGGTACCAGAGCCGCTTTGGCGTCAACGTGCCTGCGCGCCGCATCGTGGTCACGGCCGGTGCTTCGGCCGCGCTGCAACTCGCGTGCCTTGCGCTCATCGAGTCCGGCGACGAGATCTTGATGCCGGACCCAAGCTACCCCTGCAACCGCCACTTTGTGAGCGCCGCCGAGGGCAAGGCCGTGCTGCTGCCCACCACGGCGGCCGAGCGCTACCAGCTGAGCGCCGACAAGGTGCGTGCGGCGTGGAATGACAAAACGCGCGGCGTGCTGCTGGCGTCGCCCTCCAACCCCACCGGCACCTCGATTGCACCCGACGAGCTGCGCCGCATCCACGACGTGGTGCGGTCACACGACGGCATCACGATGATCGACGAGATCTACCTGGGCCTGTCGTACGAGGAAGAGTTTGGTCACACCGCACTCGCCATAGACGACAACATCATCAGCATCAACAGCTTCAGCAAATACTTCAACATGACCGGCTGGCGCCTGGGCTGGATGGTGGTGCCCGAGGCCATGGTGCCCGTGGTCGAGCGCCTGGCGCAGAACCTTTTCATCTGCGCCAGCACCGTGTCGCAGCACGCGGCGCTGGCCTGCTTCGAGGCCGAGAGCATTGCCGAATACGAACGCCGCCGTGCCGAGTTCAAGGCGAGGCGCGACTTCTTCATCCCTGCGCTGCAGTCACTGGGCCTGACCGTGCCCGTGATGCCCGATGGCGCCTTCTATGCGTGGGCCGACTGCACGCAGGCAGCGCAGCGTCTGGGCGTGACCGGCAGCTGGGACTTTGCGTTCGAGCTCATGCGCCGCGCCCACATCGCGGTGACACCGGGGCGCGACTTCGGCACGGCCGAGCCCGAGCGTTTCATCCGTTTCTCCACCGCCAACTCGATGGCACAGCTGGAAGAGTCCGTGGCGCGGTTGCGCACGCTGCTCGGCTGAACCAATGGCGTTCGAGTTCCCGATCCGCATCTACTGGGAGGACACCGATGCCGGTGGCATCGTGTTCTACGCCAACTACCTCAAGTTCTTCGAGCGCGCGCGCACCGAGTGGCTGCGCTCGCTGGGCGTGGGCCAGCAACGCCTCAGGGAACAAACCGGCGGCATGTTTGTCGTAACCGATGCGCAGCTGCGCTACCACCGCCCCGCGCGGCTGGACGACGAACTCATTGTTACCGCCGCCCTGCATGACGCAGGCCGGGCATCGTTGACAATAGTGCAGCAGGCGCTCCTGAAACAAGAGCAGATGTCCGACCAGCCCCCCACCTTGCTGTCCGAAGCCACCATCCGTATCGGATGGGTCGATGCCGCCACGATGCGCCCTGCAAGAATCCCCAGCACCCTTCTGGAACAACTCACACCATGAACTCCCAAAACATGTCCATCATCTCCCTGGTGCTGCACGCCAGCTGGGTGGTGCAACTCGTGATGCTGCTGCTACTGGGCGTGTCGGTGGCCAGTTGGGCGGCCATCTTCCGCAAGCTGTTTGCCTTGAAGCGCGTGAAGACCCTGAACGAGGACTTCGAGCGCGAGTTCTGGTCAGGCACCAGCCTGAACGACCTGTATGCCGCTGCCGCGCAAAACGCCAAGCAGGCCGGCCCCATGGAACGCATTTTTGCCAGCGGCATGCGCGAGTACCAGAAGCTGCGCGAGCGCCGCATCGTGGACCCCGGCACCCTGCTCGACGGCGCGCGCCGCGCGATGCGCGCGAGTTTCCAGCGCGAGATGGATGTGGTCGAGTCCAGCCTTTCGTTCCTGGCCTCCGTCGGTTCCGTGTCACCCTACGTGGGCCTGTTCGGCACGGTGTGGGGCATCATGCATGCGTTCACCGGCTTTGCAGGCATGGAGCAGGTCACGCTGGCCACCGTGGCACCCGGCATTGCCGAAGCGCTGGTGGCCACCGCCATCGGCCTGTTTGCTGCCATCCCGGCCGTGATCGCCTACAACCGCTTTGCGCGCGACATCGACCGCGTGGCCACGCACCAGGAGACCTTCATCGAGGAGTTCTCCAACATCCTGCAGCGCAACCTGGGCGCGCAGCCCGCGTCCTCGGGCCACACGGCCTCGGGCCACTGATCCGGGAGGCGCCCCATGCCCGCCATGGCATCCCGCGGCCGAGGCCGCCGCACCATCAACGAGATCAACATGGTGCCCTTCATCGACGTGATGCTGGTGCTGCTCATCATCTTCATGGTGACGGCGCCCATGCTCACGCCGGGCGTGGTCGATGTACCCAGCGTCGGCAAGGGCAAGAACATGCCCAAGGTCGTCGCGCAGGTCATCGTGAACAAGGACGGCACGCTGCAGTTCAAGACACCTGAAGCCACCCGCAGCCTGAACCAGCGCGAGATCGGTGACGCCGCGAGCCGCTGGCAGAAGGCCCAGGGTGCCGACAGCGCCAGCGCGGTGGTCATCAGCGCCGACAAGGGCGTGCAATACGAAACCGTGGTGAAGGCCATGGATGCCTTGCAGAAGGCAGGCGTGCAGCGCGTGGGCCTTTCCGTCAAACAAGGCGGTTGAACCTCGTCCCCGCGCGCCGCTCTCACGCCCATGCAAGCCCACACCGACCGCGACCAGTTTGCCCCGCCCCGCCCTCCGGCGCGCCTGCGCGCCATCACGCTGGCGGTGCTGGTGCATGCGGTGCTGATTGGCGCACTCACCTGGGGCGTGAACTGGAAGAACACGGCCGACCAGCCCGCCGTGGAGGCCGAACTGTGGGCCGCCGTGCCCACCCAGGCCGCAGCGCGTGCGGTGGAGCCTCCGGCGCCCCCTCCACCGCCCCCCACGCCAGAACCGGTTGTTCCGCCCCCGCCTCCACCGCCGCCCGTGCGCGCCGTGCAGCCGCCCGACACGCGCGAAGCCGACATCGCCATCGAACGCGAGAAGAAGCGCCTGGAGCAGGAAAAGAAAGCCCGCGAACAACAGCAGGAACGCGAGAAGCGTGAACGCGAGCGCAAGGAAGAAGAACGCCGTGACCGCCTGGAGCAGGAGAAGAAAGAGCGCCTGCAAAAGGAAAAAGACAAGGAACAGCGCGAGAAGCTGCTGGCCGAGCAGAAGAAGGCCGAGCAGGAAAAGCAGAAAAAACTGGCCGAAGACAAGCGCAAGGCCGAAGAGGCCGCCAAGCGCAAGGCAGAAGCGGAAGAAAAGCAGCTGGCCAAGCTGCGCGAAGACAACATGCGCCGCATCCAGGGCATGGCAGGTGCCACTGGAGCCGAAAACGCCACAGGCACGGCCCAGCGCAGCGCGGGCCCCTCGGGCAGCTACGGCGGCAAGGTCGCGGCCAAGGTCAAGCCCAACATCGTGTACCCGGACGCCATCTCCGGCAACCCACGCGCCGAGGTGGAGGTGCGCCTGTCCCCCGACGGCACCATCGTGGGCAAGCGCCTGGTGCAGCCCAGCGGCAACAAAGCCTGGGACGACGCCGTGCTGCGTGCACTGGACAAGACCGAGACCCTGCCGCGCGATGTGGACGGGCGGGTGCCGTCTTCGCTGACCATTGGTTTCAGGCCCCAGGACTGACGTAGGCGGGATTACCCTCCACCGCCCCAACCGTTCGGGCTGGTTTTTTTGGCAAAGCCCTGGCACCGCACCGTGCTTCGACCCATTCAGAAACCAAAACGCCCGGTAGTTACCGGGCGTTTTTACAAGCCTTTTTGGCCTCTACCGCCTGATGGGCAAGCCCAAGCAGCTATCAATAGAGTAGCAAATCACTTGGACGGCCTCCATCAGGCTTTTACCGATCCCGCCGCTCCATGCGCCGGTTCAGGTTCAGCGCGCCCAGCGTGCAGGCCACGCCGGACAGCAGGTACACCGTCACGGCCAGCAGGCCGAACTGGGCCGACAGGTACAGGGCCACCAGGGGCGCAAAGGCCGCGCCGATGATCCAGGCCAGGTCGGCCGACAAGGCGGCGCCGGTGTAGCGGTACTGGGGCGAGAAATTGGCCGTCACGGTGCCGGAGGCCTGGCCATACGACAGGCCCAGCAGCACAAAGCCCAGCAGCAGGAACATGGTGCTGCCCACCTCGCCGGAGTTGAGCAGAACGGGTGCCATGAAGCTGAACACGCCAATCAGCACCGCCATGCCGCCCAGCAGCTTGCGGCGGCCCAGGTGGTCCGACAGCCAGCCGGACACCATGATGGCGCCCGCAGCCAGGAAGGCGCCAACGATCTGCACACCCAGGATCTGGGTCACGGGCTGCTCGGAATACAGCGTGATCCACGACAGCGGGAACACGGTGACCAGGTGGAACAGCGCAAAGCTGGCCAGCGCCGCAAACGCGCCCAGCAGCACATTGCTGCCTTCATCGCGCATGACTCGGCTCACGGGCACGGGCTGCAGTTCCCGGTCCTTGAGCAGCTCAGAGTACGACTGCCCCACCACTAGGCGCAAGCGCGCAAACAGGGCCACCACGTTCACGGCAAAGGCCACAAAGAAGGGATATCGCCAGCCCCAGGCCAGGAACTCCTGCACGGAGAGGCTGCTGTACAGGTAGGCAAACAGGCTCGCCGCCAGCACAAACCCCAGCGGGGCGCCCAACTGGCCGATCATGGCGTACCAGCCCCGGCGCTCCTTGGGGGCCGACATGGCCAGCAGCGATGGCAAGCCGTCCCACGAACCGCCAAGCGCCAGCCCCTGGCCAACGCGCAGGATCAGCAGCGCCACCACGGCCGTCAGGCCCACATCCTTGTAGCCGGGCAAAAACGCCATGCCCACCGTGCACACGCCCAGCAGGAAGAGCGCCACAGTCAGCTTGGTGCCCCGGCCCCATCGCCGCTGGATGGCCATGGAGATGGCTGTACCCACCGGGCGCACGACAAAAGCGACCGCCAGCAGCGCAAAGCCCATCAGCGTGCCGTCCAGGCGCGACAGGAAGGGGAACAGAAAGGACGGGAAGACGAGAACGCAGGCGATCCCGAAAACGAAGAAGTCGAAATACTCGGACGAGCGTCCAATGATCACGCCCACAGCGATTTCGCTTGGGGTGACGTCTTCATGCGTATCAGCCCGCGAGAGAGAGGCGGGGCTTTCTTCAAAACCGGCCGCAGGGTAGGTGGCAGAGGCGGGGCTGCTCATGAACAAGGCTCCTTGTCGTTGTGTGAATAAGACAACACCGTTCTACACGCAAGTCGAACCGCCCACAAGTGCGGTTTTACTGATCTGACTGCAGCACAACGCCCCTCGATGCACCAAATTAGGGCAAGCCTCGTTGACCTTGGACAAAATGTCCAATGTACAAATTCGCTAGGGCTATTACATTCGGCGGCACTTCGTTATCCGCGTTTACCCGTAATTAAACGCCCCGATTGCGCTTCCACATGCCCAAACTATCCCTCTCCCGCGTGCCCGCCTGGCTGGCCGCCATGGCTGCCCTGGGCAGCCTGGCTGGCTGCAGCAAGGCAGTCGTCCTCAACCCCGCTGGCGACATCGCTGCGCAGCAAGGCCACATGGTCATCCAGGCCACCCTGCTGATGCTGATCATCATCGTGCCGGTGATTGCGCTGACCCTGTGGTTTGCCTGGAAGTACCGCCAGAACAACACCGCCAACACCGAAGACGACTACGACCCCGACTGGCACCACTCCACCTCGCTGGAGCTGGTGATCTGGACGGTGCCTCTTTTGATCATCATCGCCCTGGGCGCGCTGACCTGGATCGGCACCCACAAGCTCGACCCCTACCGCCCGCTGGACCGCATCTCGGCCACCAAGCCGCTGGATGCGCAGTCCACGCCGCTGGAGGTGCAGGTGGTAGCCATGGACTGGAAGTGGCTGTTCTTCTACCCCGAACTGGGCATTGCCACCGTGAATGAACTGGCGGCACCGGTGGACCGCCCCATCCTGTTCAAGCTGACGGCCACATCCACCATGAACGCGTTTTATGTGCCTGACCTGGCCGGCATGATCTACGCGATGCCCGGCATGCAGACCGAACTGAACGCCGTGATCAATCAGGCCGGCGTGTACAAGGGCATGTCCTCGCACTACAGCGGCTCGGGCTTCTCGGGCATGACGTTCAAGTTCCATGGCCTGAGCCAAGGCGACTTCGACCAGTGGGTGGCCAAGAACAAGACCGAAGGCAAGCCGCTCACGCGCCAGACCTACTTGGACCTGGTCAAGCCCAGCGAGCGCGACCCCGTGCAGCGTTTTGCCAGTGTGGAAGACGGCCTGTACGACAAGGTGCTGAACCGCTGCGTCGAGGACGGCAAGATGTGCATGCACCACATGATGTCCATCGACGAGCGCGGCGGCGAGGCCTTCATGAAGGCCCAGGGCCTGAACCTGCCCCAGGACGTCTGCACCGTGGACAACGCCGCCCAGGTGGTGGCTGCCCTCGAAGCGCGCCACGCCACGGTCTACGACCGCACCCTCTCCCGCCAATGATCCGCGCATAAGAGACTGACGAACATGTCCACCTCACCCGTTGTAACCGAACCGCATTGGGCCCTGGGCCGAATCACCTGGGACTCCATACCGATGGCGCACGAGCCCATCGTGCTCTGGACCTTCATCGCCACCATGCTGGGTGGCCTGGCCGTGATGGCCGCCATCACCAAATTCAAGCTCTGGGGCCCGCTCTGGCGTGACTGGATCTGCAGCATCGACCACAAGCGCATCGGCATCATGTACATGATCCTGGGCCTGGTGATGCTGCTGCGCGGCTTTGCCGACGCCGTGATGATGCGCCTGCAGCAGGCCATGGCCTTTGGCGACAACATGGGCTACCTGCCGCCGCACCACTATGACCAGATCTTCACCGCCCACGGCGTGATCATGATCTTCTTCGTGGCCATGCCGCTGGTCACGGGCCTGATGAACTACCTCGTGCCGCTGCAGATCGGCGCGCGCGACGTGTCCTTCCCGTTCCTCAACAACTTCAGCTTCTGGATGACCACGGCCGGTGCCGTGCTGGTGATGGTGTCGCTGTTCCTGGGCGAGTTCTCCACCGCTGGCTGGCTGGCGCTGTCGAACCTGGGGGCGCAGAACCCGGGCGTGGGGCTGGACTACTACATCTGGGCGCTGCAGATTGCGGGGGTGGGCACGACGCTGTCGGGCATCAACCTGATCGTCACCATCATCAAGATGCGCGCCCCCGGCATGAACCTGATGCGCATGCCCGTGTTCACCTGGACGGCCCTGTGCACCAACGCGCTGATCGTGGCGTCCTTCCCCGTGCTGACGGCTGCCCTGGTGCTGATGTCGCTCGACCGCTACGCGGGCACCAACTTCTTCACGAACGACCTGGGCGGCAACCCCATGCTGTACGTGAACCTGATCTGGATCTGGGGCCACCCCGAGGTCTACATCCTGATCCTGCCTTGCTTCGGCATCTTCTCCGAAGTGGTGGCCACGTTCTGCCGCAAGCGCCTGTTCGGCTACACCTCCATGGTCTACGCCACGGTGGTGATCACCATCCTGTCGTACCTGGTGTGGCTGCACCACTTCTTCACCATGGGCTCCGGCGCCAGCGTGAACACGTTCTTTGGCATCACCACGATGATCATCTCGATCCCCACGGGCGCGAAGATCTTCAACTGGCTGTTCACCATGTACAAGGGCCGCATCCGCTTCGAGCTGCCCATGATGTGGACCGTGGCCTTCATGGTGACCTTTGCCATCGGCGGCATGACCGGCGTGCTGCTGGCCGTACCCCCGGCCGACTTCGTGCTGCACAACAGCCTGTTCCTGATCGCCCACTTTCACAACGTGATCATTGGCGGTGTGTTGTTCGGCCTGTTCGCGGGCATCAACTACTGGTATCCCAAGGCCTTCGGCTACAAGCTCGACCGCACCTGGGGCCTGCGCTCCTTCTGGCTGTGGGTGGTGGGCTTCTGGGTGGCGTTCGGTCCGCTGTATGTGCTGGGCCTGATGGGCGTCACGCGCCGTGCCAACCACTTTGAAGACCCGTCGCTGCAGATCTGGTTCGTGATCGCCGCCATCGGCGCCGCGATGATTGCTGCGGGCATCGCCTGCTTCCTGATCCAGCTGGTGGTGAGCTACCTCAAACGCGACCAGCTGCGCGACGTGACTGGCGACCCCTGGGACGCCCGCACGCTGGAATGGGCCACCTCGTCGCCCCCGCCCAACTACAACTTCGCCTTCACACCCGTGGTGCATGAAATCGACGCCTGGTGGGACATGAAGAAACACGGCTACCAGCGCCCGCTCACCGGCTTTGCGCCCATCCACATGCCCGCCAACACCGGCTCGGGTGCAGTCATCTCGGCGCTGTCGCTGGTGCTGGGTTTTGCGCTGATTTGGCACATGTGGCTGCTGGCCGGTGTGTCGTTCGTCGGCGTGATCCTGGCGTCCATCATCCACACCTTCAACTACAAGCGCGACTTCTACATTCCCGCCTCTGAAGTGACAGAGACGGAAAACCTCCGCACCCAACAACTGCGCGCCAGCCATGTCTGATATCCGTTACACCCCTGGCGCGGCAGGCGCCGCAAGCGCAGCCCTGCCGCTGCGCCAGTACCACCCCGCGCACGAGCCTCACCCCGAAAACGGCACGGCCCTGGGCTTCTGGCTCTACCTGATGAGCGACTGCCTCATCTTTGCCGCCCTGTTTGCCACCTATGGCGTGCTGGGCCGCAGCTATGCGGCGGGCCCCACCGGTGCGCAGCTGTTCGACCTGACGCTGGTGGCCATCAACACGGCCTTCCTGCTGCTGTCGTCCATCACCTTCGGCTTTGCCATGCTGCGCAAGCAGCAGAACGACGTGAAGGGCACGCTGGTGTGGCTGGCCGTGACGGGCTTTTTTGGCCTGTGCTTCCTGGGCCTCGAACTCTATGAATTCGCCCACCTGATCCACCAGGGCGCCACACCCCAGCGCAGCGCTTTCCTGTCGGCCTTCTTCACGCTGGTGGGCACCCACGGCCTGCACGTGACCTTTGGCCTGATCTGGCTGGTGGTGCTGATGGTGCAGATCGGCAAACACGGCCTGATCCACGAAAACAAGCGCCGCCTGATGTGCCTGTCGATGTTCTGGCACTTTCTGGACGTGGTCTGGATTGGCGTCTTTACCTTTGTCTACCTGATGGGAGTGCTGTAAATGAGCGCCGCACAACACACGGCACATGCCGGACATGACCACCACCACGGCCATGGCGGCCATGGCGACCACCATGGCGACGTGGGCCCCCACAGCAGCCTGCGCGACTACACGATCGGCTTTGTGCTGTCGGTCATCCTCACCGCCATCCCCTTCTGGCTGGTCATGGCCAAGGTGATTGCCGACCGCAACACCGCCGTGCTGGTGCTGGGCGCCTTTGCCGTGGTGCAGATTCTGGTGCACATGGTGTACTTCCTGCACATGAACGGCAAGGTCGAAGGCGGCTGGACCATGCTGTCCACCATCTTCACCGTGGTGTTCGTGGCTATCGCCATCGCTGGCACGCTGTGGGTGATGTTCCACATGAACGCCAACATGATGCCCGAGCACCCCACCCCCACACCACCGACGCACGAGGCGCCGGGCCACTCGACGCCCTGATGCCGTCCCACCCCACAGCCCCGAGGCCCCAGGCCCGGCGGCTTCGCCAGGCGGTGCTCGCGGTCGTGGGCATCGCCTTGTTTTTGGGTTTCACCGCGCTGGGCACCTGGCAGGTGCAGCGCCGCGCCTGGAAGCTTGCACTGATCGAGCGCGTGGAGCAGCGCGTGCATGCGGCCCCCGTGGCCCTGCCCCCCAGCCCCGAGTGGCCCCAGGTCAGCGCAGCCAGCCACGAATACCTGCCCGTCACCGCACAGGGCCAGTGGCTGCCCGAGAAAACCGTGCTCACCCAGGCACTGACCGAGCTGGGCTCGGGCTTCTGGGTAATGACGCCCCTGCAGCTGGCAGATGGCACCCAGGTGCTGGTGAACCGGGGGTTTGTGCCGCAGGAGCAGCGCGCAAAGTGGCTGGCCACGCCCCTGCCCGCCTCCGCTCCCACCACAGCAACCATTCAGGGCCTGCTGCGCATGAGCGAGCCGGATGGCGGCTTCCTGCGCACCAATGCCCCGGCGGAGCAGCGCTGGTATTCGCGCGACATTGCCGCCATGGGCCGCGCGCTGCAGCTGCCCCAGGCCGCCCCGTTCTTCATCGATGCAGGGTTGCCACCACCGCCGGGCAGCGCTCCCACCCCGGTGACTGAGTCCACTTGGCCACGCGCGGGCATGACGGTGGTCCGCTTCTCCAACAGCCATCTGGTCTATGCATTGACCTGGTATGGCCTGGCCCTCATGGTTGCGGGCGCAGGCTGGTATGTGGCACGCTACGAGCGCCGCCTGCGCGATGCCCGCAGCGCCCCACAGCCCGCCAGCCACCGCTCATGACTCCCACCCCGCGCGCAGAACCCACCGCCACGCCGCAGCAACAGCAGCAGCGCAGCCCGCGTGCGGCCGATGCGGCTGCGGGCATCAAGAACCTGCAGCAGCTCATCGAGCTGCGCTGGATTGCCGTGGTGGGCCAGGTGTTCACCATCGAGATGGCGCACTACAGCCTGAACCTGACCCTGCCGCTGCGCGAGATGCTGCTGGTGGTGGGCTGCCTGGCCATGTTCAACGTGGTGAGCCTGCTGCGGCTGCGCACGGGGGTCATGGTGCGGACCATCGAACTGTTCCTGGCCCTGCTGATCGACGTGGCCGTGCTCACCGTGCAGCTGTACCTGAGCGGCGGCACCACCAACCCCTTTGTGTTCCTGTACCTGCTGCAGATCACCATCGGCGCCGTGCTGCTGCGCGGGGCCTACATCTGGTCCATCGTCGTCATCACGCTGCTGTGTTTTGCGGTGCTGGCCACGCACCACCTGCCGCTGGATCTGCCGCAGGACCTGCACCAGGGGCTTTCCAGCCTGTATGTGCTGGGCCTGCTGGTGTGTTTTGTGCTCAACGCCACACTGGTGGTGGTGTTCATTACCCGCATCAACCTGAACCTGCGCGAGCGCGACGCGCGCCTGGCCGCCGCACGCCGCCGCCGCGTGGAAGAAGAACACATCGTGCGCATGGGGCTGCTGGCCTCGGGGGCGGCGCACGAGCTGGGCACGCCGCTGTCCACCTTGGCCGTGATCCTGGGCGACTGGCAGCACGACAAGCGCCTAGCCGACAACACCCCGCTGCAAGAGGACATCCGCGAGATGCAGGCCCAGGTGCAGCGCTGCAAGAGCATCGTGAGCGGCATCCTGCTGTCGGCGGGCGAGGCGCGTGGCGAGGAGTCGGTGCAGACCACCGTGTGCACCTTTGTCGATGCGCTGGCACGCGAATGGCGCGGCACACGCTCGATGCCCACGTTCGAATACGACAACCAGTTCGGCGCCGACACGCCCATGGTGTCGGACACCACACTGCAGCAGATGGTTTTCAACGTGCTGGACAATGCCCGCGACGCCTCGCCCGACTGGGTGCGCTTGGCCGTCACGCGCAATGCCGATGTGCTGAACATCACCGTGACGGACCGGGGCCCTGGTTTTGCACCCGACATGCTGGCCAAATTGGGAACCCCGTACCAGTCCACCAAGAACCGCCCCGGCCACGGGCTGGGCCTGTACCTGGTGCTCAATGTGGCCCGCACGCTGGGCGGCAGCGTGGCGGCACGCAACCTGCCCGAGGGCGGGGCGCAAGTGACCATAGAGCTGCCGCTGGCAGCCGTTGCCCTGCCCGGCACAAAGAACTGAGCCATGCACACCGAAGACAACGCACACGATGACGACGACGCGCGCCTGCTGCTGATCGTGGAAGACGACGAGGCCTTTGCGCGCACGCTCACCCGCTCGTTCGAGCGGCGCGGCTACCGCGTGCTGCAGGCCACCAGCCTGCCCGAGGTGGAAGCCCTGCTGGCCGACCACACACCGGGCTATGCGGTGGTAGACCTGAAACTCAAGGGCGATGCCTCCGGCCTGGCCTGCGTACAGCGGCTGCACGCGGCCGATGCCGACATGCTCATCGTGGTGCTCACGGGGTTTGCCAGCATCGCCACGGCGGTGGAGGCCGTGAAGCTGGGCGCCTGCCACTACCTGGCCAAGCCCTCCAACACCGACGACATTGAGGCGGCCTTCGGGCTCAAGGAAGGCAACACCGAGGTGGAGCTGACGAACCGCTCCAGCTCCATCAAGACGCTGGAGTGGGAACGCATCAACGAGGTGCTGGCCGAGACGG
Source organism: Acidovorax kalamii (assembly GCF_002245625.1). Classification (GTDB taxonomy): domain Bacteria; phylum Pseudomonadota; class Gammaproteobacteria; order Burkholderiales; family Burkholderiaceae_C; genus Acidovorax; species Acidovorax kalamii. The sequence continues at coordinate 517,487 of NZ_NOIG01000004.1, read as the reverse complement.
GCTTCAACCTGTCCGAAGCGGCCCGGCGCCTGGGCATGCACCGGCGCACGCTCACCCGCAAGCTCGAAAAGAAGCAGGTGCGGTAGCGCGCCACCGGCCCTAGGCAGAGGCAGGTGCGGCCTCCTGCATCTGCCGCTCAAACGCCCGCAGGCGCTTGTAGATCGATATCTGCTCCACCACCGTGCTCCAGTTGAGCACCAGGAACTGGAACGACTCCAGCACCTTGTCGAACGCCCGCGCAATCTGCTGCATCACCCCCAGCGTGATGGCACCTGCGATCAACGTGGGGCCGAGCGCGATCAGCGGCACCAGCACGCTCACCTGCAGGTACGACCACTTCACCACGTCAAAGTACAGGTAGTGGAAGAACAGCCGGAAGTAGTTGCGCCGCACGGCCGCAAACAGCTCAGCCGCCGTGGGCGGCGCAGCACGCGCAGGGTCGTCCTCGCCCAGCACCAATTCCTTGCGGTAGGCCGCCTCCACGCGCTGGTTGTGAAATTCGAGCCCCGGCAGCTTCACCCCTACGCAGGCCAGCAGCAGCGTGCCGCCCAGCGACCAGGCCAGCGCCACCCACACCAGCGCATGGGGCACGGTACCGATCAGCGGCAGTTCGGTGATCTTGTCCGACAGCGCCCACAGCACCGGCAAAAAGGCCGCCAGCGTCATGAGGCTGCGCATGAAACTCAGGCCCAGGTCTTCCATGGTGCGGGCGAAGCGCATGGTGTCTTCCTGCACACGCTGCGCCGCGCCCTCGATGTGCCGCAGGCGCGGCCAGGCGGCCATGTAGTGCTCGTTCATCGCCTGCCGCCAGCGGAAGATGTAATGCTTGCTGAAGAAATCCACCAGCACCGCCGTGGTCACATAGATCATGGCGATGCGCGCAAAGGTGGAGAGCTGGCCCCAGAACTGCTCGGCCGTGATGCTGCCGGGCTTGCCCAGCGCCTCCTGAATCAGGTCGTAAAAGCTGCCAAACCATTCGTTGATCTGCACATCCAGCTGCACCCGGTAGGCCGTGGCCAGCAGGATCACGGCAGAGCCCAGAACAGACCAAGCCCACCAGCGGCGGGCAAAAAAGAAGGACTTGAACATCGTGGGTGGGGTGTTGTTGTGGTGAAAAGGTTCGCCCGGCTCTGACAGCCACCGAGCCCGAACGTTCCGCAGCGGCGGCTGCCAGACGGGACATGGGGCGCACGCGTGGCGGGGGGTGCCGTGCTGCGCACCAAAGCAAAAACAGTGCGAAAAATAGGGCAAAAATAGCCGTTACCGCGCGATGGGTCTCAAGTATCGCTTCAAAAACAATAGCAAATACTACCTACGGTCCGCTGAAGCCCGCCCCCGGGTCTTCCCGCAGCCATCGCAGTGCAAGCAGGGCTTGTGCGGGGGCGGCTCCAGCCGTGCAAAGCGCCCCTACCGCTGGGGCCCCAGGTGCTCTGCCAGCCAACGCTCGGCATCGGCCTGCCCACTCCGCTGTGCCCAGTCCTGTGCATTCCGGCCCTGCCGGTCGCGCCAGGCCAGATCCACACCACGCGCCTGCATCCACTGCAGCACCGCCACACGGCCCTTGACAGCCGCCAGCATAGCCGGGGTTTCGCCCCGGCTTGCGGGCGCGGGCTCGTCCAGAGGCTGGCCCTGTTCGGCCAGCCATTGCAGGCACGGCACACAGCCGCTTTGCGCCGCCATGTGAACGGGCCCCCAGTCCCAGCGGTTGCGCACCTGCAGGCTGGCACCGGCCTGCACCAACCGCTGCGCCACGGCCAGGTGGCCGCCATAGAAGGCCCGCAGCAGCGCCGTGTCGCCGCGCTCGCTGTCTTTCTGGGTCTGGCGCAGGTCCGGCGTGGCGCCCGCCTGCAAAAGCAGCTCCACATGCGCCATCTGCCCCCGGTGCGAGGCGAGCATGAGCACCGACGAGCCGTTGTCGGCCAGCAGGTTGGGGTTGGCGCCAGCGCGCAGGGCCCGCTCCAGCGCGGCGGCATCGCCTGCGTTCTGCGCATCCAGCAGCTGCGCATCCGCTGGCGCCCAGACCCGCGCAGGCGCTGCGCCCATGCGGGGGCCACCCAACTCCAACGCGCCCTGTGGCGCCCACAGCGCCGCCGCCATCAGGGCAGCCACCAAGAGCCAGCCCCAGGCGGGGCGTGCGTGGTCACTGGTGGTGTGCCGCTGCGCCCCGGGCGCAAAGCGGCCGCGCCGGTCTTGCCAGGCCTGCGCGATGGCGCGCCCCACCGTGTCGGCAGCATTGGCGCCCCTGAGCCCCGGGGTGAGCCGCGCCAGCCCCCCACGGGCATGCCGCGCATACACCGCGTGGTAGCGCTGCTCACTGCTCCCGCTGCCTGTCGAGTACAGCAACTTGTGCACCAGCGCCTGGCTGGCTTCGCCCGGGACGGATTGCACCGACGACCACCACCAGGACCTGCGCTGCACCCGCACACCATCGTCGTGCACGCACAGCGTCCAGCGCCGGGTGCCTGCATGCAGCGCAAACGCCACCAGCACCACCATCACGCCCAGGCCCCCGGGGGAGCGTGGCAACACCAGGCCCTGCATGCCCACACGGCCCTGCAGGACCCACTCCAGCCCCAGCAGAACCAGCGCCACCCCGGCGGCCCAGCGCCATCCCGTCTGCGAAAAGTGCAGTTGCCAGGCGCCGGTTGTCTCGTGCACCCGCACACCTTGCGGCCACAGCGCGGTACTGTGATCACTCTCGACGCGCGTATTGTCCGGCAGCGCAACAGGCACTGCCTGCTCCCACGCCACACGGCGATCAAACCGGTCGGGAGTGGAGGCCACCAGGGCCGACGCATCGGCCTGCACCTGCAGGTCGTACGAAAGCTCCAGAGTGCCGCCGGGCCGCTGCAGCTCCACCCGCCAGTCCACGCGTTCGCCCGACCGTTGCGCACCGTGGGTGGGCGCGTCCTCGGGCAGTTCAAAACGGGCAGACAGGTGCAGGCCGCCGTCGGGAGTAGGTTGTAGTGAAGTGCTGGCCGCTACCACTTCCACCAACCGCTCGGGCGATCCCGAGCTGGATTCGTCCACCCGGTACTGCGCCAGACGCAGGCGCAGGGCCTGCGCACCGTCTTGCCCCGCCGCCCGGCCGGGCAGCCGCAGGGTGACGGCCACCGCCCGCCCCGCCTGGGGCCGGTGCGGCAGGGCCGTGAACGCCGAGCCCCGGTAGCGCCACACCTTGCGCGTCTGCCCTGCGGCCAGGCACAGCAGCATCAGCCCCACCCCCACAAACACCCCCATGAAGGCCTTGGCCCACCCCGACGCGCCCCTGTCGGACCAGAGCGCCCCCGCCATGGGGAACGCGATACCACACCAGAACAAGGCAAAAAACCAGGCTCTGGCGGCCGTGCCCTGCAAGGAGCTGCGCGCACCGGTATCCAGGCTCGGCCCCTGCGCGGCGCCCCCCTCCTGCGGCTGTTGGGCCACAGCCGCCCCGCCGCACCCCAGCAGCACCCACACGAAGACCCAGGCTGCCGCCAGCCCCACCCCGGTGAAAACAAATGCGAACGGCAGCCGGACCATCAGCAGCGGCCAGCGGATGTGCGGGTCGATCAGGGCGCGGGACGGCCGGGCCGGGTCTACCCAGACCGTGATGGCCTGGTTGTGCGACTGCGCCTCCTGCAGCCGCTGATGCCACTGCTGCTGCCAGTCGCCCAGGTTGTCGGCACCGCCTTGCGCGTCGAGCCCCACCTGCGTGCCCTCGTAGCGGGCCCCGCCGAATTCGTAGAGGTAACGTGCCTGCAGCTCGTAGGTGATGCCCCCTTCACTGCCCCGCCGCTGCCGCAGGTCCGCCTGGAGCACCTGGGCTGGCATGGCCACCCAGCTGCGCGCCTGCCACGCCGCCTGCAGGGTCTGCGCCAGCGGTCGCAAGCCCGCCCAGTAACCCCCGAGGCCAAAGCCGATCGCAAACACGGCACTGAAAAGCAGCGCCCCCGCCCGACCCACCATGGATGCCATGCCAGCCTCTCTTTCTTTTATTTGTTGTTGTGGCCGCAGCATAGGAACGGTTTCATGACAAAACCGTGACTGTCACATTTTTGCCTTCAGGGCCAAGAGACGAACACGGCCCAAGAAACGACCCAAGAAGCAAAAAAAACGGCCCCGAAGGGCCGTTTTTTGAGGCTGGAGGCGGTCTGCACCGCCGTCCAGGCATCCGCAGTGCGTCAGCAGGACGCGACCGCCGTCCCCTTGGCGGCTTCTGCGTACTCTTCGATCTGGTCGAAGTTCATGTAGCGGTAGACGCTCGCCTTGTCGGCATCGATCACGCCCATTTCCTTGAGGTACTCCTCCCGAGAAGGCAGGTAGCCCAGGCGCGAGGCGATGGCGGCCAGTTCGGCCGAGCCCAGGAACACGTTGGTGTTCTTGCCCAGGCGGTTGGGGAAGTTGCGGGTGGAGGTGGAGATCACCGTCGCGCCTTCGCGCACCTGTGCCTGGTTGCCCATGCACAGCGAGCAGCCGGGCATTTCGGTGCGTGCACCGGCCGTGCCGAAAGCTGCGTAGTGGCCTTCCTTGATCAGTTCGCTCTCGTCCATCTTGGTGGGGGGTGCCACCCACAGCTTGACGGGGATGTCGCGCTGGCCACCCAGCAGCTTGGCGGCTGCGCGGAAGTGGCCGATGTTGGTCATGCACGAGCCGATGAAGGCTTCATCGATCTTGGTGCCAGCCACTTCGGACAGGAACTTGGCGTCGTCCGGGTCGTTGGGGCAGCAGACGATGGGTTCCTTGATGTCGGCCAGGTCGATCTCGATCACGGCGGCGTATTCAGCGTCCTTGTCGGCTTCGAGCAGGTCGGGCTTGGCCAGCCAGGCTTCGACCTTCTCGATGCGGCGCTGCAGCGTCTTGGCGTCGGCATAACCGTCGGCGATCATGTTCTTCATCAGAACGATGTTCGAGGTCAGGTATTCCTTGATCGGCTCAGGGTTGAGCTTGATCGTGCAGCCAGCGGCCGAGCGCTCTGCGGACGCGTCGGACAGCTCGAATGCCTGCTCAACCTTGAGGTCTGGCAAACCTTCGATTTCCAGGATGCGGCCGGAGAAGGCGTTGATCTTGCCAGCCTTGGCCACCGTCAGCAGGCCCTGCTTGATGGCGTACAGCGGAATCGCGTGCACCAGGTCGCGCAGGGTCACGCCGGGCTGCATTTCACCCTTGAAGCGCACCAGGATGGACTCAGGCATGTCCAGGGGCATCACGCCCGTGGCGGCGCCGAAGGCCACGAGGCCGGAGCCTGCGGGGAAGGAAATGCCGATGGGGAAACGCGTGTGCGAGTCACCACCGGTGCCCACGGTGTCGGGCAGCAGCAGGCGGTTGAGCCAGCTGTGGATCACGCCATCGCCAGGACGCAGGGCCACACCACCACGGTTGGAGATGAACGCAGGCAGTTCGCGGTGCGTCTTCACGTCCACAGGCTTGGGGTAGGCAGCCGTGTGGCAGAACGATTGCATCACGAGGTCGGCGGAGAAGCCCAGGCAGGCCAGGTCCTTCAGCTCGTCGCGGGTCATCGGGCCGGTGGTGTCTTGCGAGCCCACGGTGGTCATCTTGGGTTCGCAGTAGGTACCGGGGCGCACGCCCTGGCCTTCAGGCAGGCCCACAGCCCGGCCGACCATCTTCTGCGCCAGGGTGAAGCCCGCATTGCTGGCTGCAGGCGCAGTAGGCAGGCGGAACACGGTGGATGCAGGCAGGCCCAGGAACTCACGGGCCTTGCCGGTCAGCGAGCGGCCGATGATGAGGTTGATGCGGCCGCCGGCGCGCACTTCGTCGAACAGCACGTCGCTCTTGAGCTGGAACTCGGCCACGGTCTCGCCGTTCTTGACGATCTTGCCGTCGTAGGGCATCACGTCGATCACGTCACCCATTTCCAGCTTGGACACATCCACTTCGATGGGCAGCGAACCGGAGTCTTCCTGCGTGTTGAAGAAGATGGGCGCGATCTTGCCGCCCAGCGTGACGCCACCAAAGCGCTTGTTGGGCACAAAGGGGATGTCCTGGCCAGTGGCCCAGACGATGCTGTTGGTGGCCGACTTGCGCGAAGAACCGGTGCCCACCACGTCGCCCACATAGGCCACCAGGTGGCCCTTCTTCTTCAGGTCGTCGATGAACTGCATCGGGCCGCGCTTGCCGTCCTCCTCGGGCTTGAAGGCCGCGTCGGGACGGGTGTTCTTCAGCATGGCCAGGTAATGCAGCGGAATGTCGGGACGGCTCCAGGCATCGGGCGCGGGCGACAAATCGTCAGTGTTGGTTTCGCCGGGCACCTTGAAGACGGTGACGGTGATCTTCTTCTCGACTTCGGGGCGCGAGGTGAACCACTCGGCGTCGGCCCAGCTCTTCATCACTTCCTGGGCCTTGGCGTTGCCCGCCTTGGCCTTGGTGGCGACGTCGTTGAAGAAGTCGAACATCAGCAGCGTCTTCTTGAGCGCATCGGCGGCCACACCCGCCACTTCGGCATCGTCCAGCAGCTCGATCAGAGGGTGCACGTTGTAGCCGCCCACCATGGTGCCCAGCAATTCGGTGGCCTTGGACTTGGAGATCAGGCCCACCTTCACATCGCCATGCGCCACGGCAGCCAGGAAGCTGGCCTTGACCTTGGCGGCGTCGTCCACACCCGGAGGCACGCGGTGCGTGAGCAGGTCCAGCAGGAAGGCGTCTTCACCCGCGGGTGGGTTCTTGATCAGTTCGATCAGTTCGGCCACTTGCTTGGCATCCAGCGGCAGCGGCGGGATGCCCAGGGCGGCACGCTCGGCCACATGGTCACGGTAGGCTTTCAACATCATTTTTCTCCGGTTGCGTTCTAAAGTGGGGCGGTGTGCCGGGCTGCAAGGGCATCAAAGGCCCTCACGCCAGCACACACAAGGGGTTCGTGGGTTTCTCGGGGGCGTTGGCGCAAAAAAAGCAAGCGGACTACTTGGCCGCAGGCAGGGGTTCCAGAACGCTCACAGGGGGGTTCTTCTTGATGGCTTCGGCCACCACCACCTGCTCGGCGCTCATGCACTCGTCGGCCAGGCGCTGGCCGAGCTTCTGGTTCATCAGCATGGACTTGTTGGCGATCTGCAGCCAGACGGCGCCGCCCTTCTGGTCTTCCAGGCGCACCGTGCCGGTGGTCGTGGCCACGGGCGACATGAAGTACTTGAAGCCCTTGCCTTCCACATGGAAGTGGCCGGGCGTGGCGGGGTCGGCCGTCACCGTGACAAAAGCGCCCAGCTCGCAGGGCATGCGGCCCGTGTGCACGCGTTCGGCGATGGCCAGTTCGGCAGGCGAGAGTGCCGCTTCTGCGGCAATGATGCCCGCTGCCACCTGATTGGTGGCGCTTTTCAGCTGGGTGCGGCTGCTGGTGGGCTCGGCCTTGGCCACTGCGGCCTTCTTGGCCGCTGGTTCCTTGGCCGCAGTCTTGGCAGGCTTGGCCTCGGACTTGGCTGCCGTCTTGGGAGCAGTTTTTGCGGCGGGCTTGGCTGCTGCAGCCTTGCTTTCGGACTTGGCGGCTGGCTGGGCCGACGCGGTTTGCGCCAGGGCGATGGCCGGGGCCAGCAACAGGAGAGCGGAGGCAATGATGGATTTCATGGAGGGTCCTGCGTAGGGGTGTTCAGGAAGGTGGTTCACGATGGAACAACCGCCGATGCGCCAAACCAGGGGCGCACAGACGGGGGAAGCGCGCGCCCGGTGTGGTGGGCGCGCTCAAGGGTCTGCCAGTAGAAACGGTAACTGGCACGGTCATGCAGCACACCTTCAAAACTGATCGGAGCCCAATCAGCCTGAGCGGCAGCCGCTATTATTTTTGAAGCATTTTCGATATCGTCCTGCTGTGGCGCAAAGGCCTGCAGGATGGGACGTATCTGCGCGGGGTGGATGCTCCACATGCGGGTGTAGCCCAGTTCCTGGGCAGCACGGCGGGCCGCAGCCTGCATGGCCACGGTGTCAGAGAACTCGGTCACCACACAATGCGAAGGCACCTTGCCATGGGCATGGCAGGCGGCGGCAATCTCCAGCTTGGCGCGCACCACCAGCGGGTGGGCAAACTGCCCAGCCGAGGTCATGCCCTGGGCCGGGATCGCACCGCCATGGGCCGACACAAAGTCCATGAGGCCAAAGCTCAGGCTCTGCACCCGGGGGTGGGCGGCAATCTCGAAGGCCCGGTGCACGGCAGCGGGGGACTCGATCAGCACGTGGATGGGAAGCCCCGGTGCCGAGGCGCGCTCCAGCGCACGCTCTACCTGCAGCACGTCGTCCACGGACTCGACCTTGGGCACCATGATGTGGCAGAGCCTGTGGCCTGCTTCGCCTGCAATCATGGCGACATCATTGGCAAATGCCGGGTGGTCCACCGCATGCACACGGGCGGCGACGCGGGCCGTGGGCGCGGCTTCCAGCGCCAGGCTGGCGACCAGCCGCGCATGGTCGGCCTCGAAACCAACCGGGGCACCGTCTTCACAATCCAGGGTCACGTCAAAGACGCAGGTGCCCAGCTCCTGCGCCATCTCGGCCTGCAGCTGCAGGCTTTTGCGCATGCGTGCTTCCACACCACTGTAGTGGTCGCACACGGGCAGAAATCCGGTCTGCGCCTGCGCCCCCAGCAGCACATCCCGAGGATGCGCGCTGCCGGAAGGCGGGGCAGAAGAAAGCGCAGCGCCCTGCCCCTGCGCGGGGACCGGGGCGGCCCGAAGGCCCGATGCCATGGGCGTCGGCTGCATGGGGTTCACCAGGCTTGTTTACAGCAGGTGCTTGACGCCGTCTTGCTCGCCTTGCAGTTCGGCCAGCGTTTTGTTGATGCACTCTTGCGAGAAGGCATCGATCTCCAGGCCTTCGACGATCTTGTACTCGCCGTTTTCCGTGGTGACGGGGAAGCCGAACACGATGCCGGCAGGAATGCCGTACTCGCCATTCGAGGGCACGCCCATCGTGACCCATTCGCCGTTGGAGCCCAGGGCCCAGTCACGCATGTGGTCGATGGCGGCGTTGGCGGCCGAAGCGGCCGACGACAGACCACGTGCGGCGATGATGGCCGCACCACGCTTGCCCACGGTGGGCAGGAAGGTTTCAGCGTTCCAGACCTGGTCGTTGATCAGGGCCTTGATGGACTGGCCGTTCGTGGTAGCGAAGCGGTAGTCGGCGTACATGGTGGGCGAGTGGTTACCCCACACGGTCAGCTTCTTGATGTCGCCGACCTTGGTGCCGGTCTTGGCGGCCAGTTGCGAGGCAGCGCGGTTGTGGTCCAGGCGCAGCATGGCGGTGAAGTTCTTGGCTGGCAGGTCAGGCGCCGACTTCATGGCGATGTAGGCGTTGGTGTTGGCGGGGTTGCCGACCACCAGCACCTTCACATTGCGCGAAGCCACAGCGTTCAGGGCCTTGCCCTGGGCCGTGAAGATCTGGGCGTTGGCAGCCAGCAGATCGGCGCGTTCCATGCCGGGGCCGCGGGGACGGGCACCCACCAGCAGGGCGTAGTCGGTGTCCTTGAAGGCCTGGAGCGGATCGCTGTGGGCTTCGATGCCGGCCAGCAGGGGGAAAGCGCAGTCTTCCAGTTCCATGATCACGCCCTTGAGCGCGTTCTGGGCCTTTTCGTCAGGGATTTCGAGCAGCTGAAGAATGACCGGCTGGTCCTTGCCCAGCATTTCGCCGGAGGCGATACGGAACAGCAGGGCGTAACCGATTTGACCAGCGGCACCGGTGACGGCTACGCGAACAGGCTTCTTGCTCATGATGAGAACTCCAGGGAAGTAAGGAAAACAGGTGTGTGTGCAACGCAAGCACCAGCGCCTGTTACCAGCAGCCCGTGCCCCGCAAAACAGCCTTGGAGTTTACCCCCGATTGGACGCCTCGGTCAATTTGTCTTATGTCTTATATAAGATATGATTGCAACCCGTTTGTCGTCCGGCTGTCATGTGGCAACCGGTGCGCCACACCACCAACCACGCGCCACCCGCCATGTCATCCCTGCCGTTCGCCGCCGACAACCCCGCCACGCCCCCGGGCGCTGCGGGCGCCACCACGCCGGCGTTCAGCCCGCTGTACCAGCAGATCAAGGGCCTGATTCTGCAGAGCCTGCAACAGGGCGAGTGGAAGCCCGGCGAAGCCATCCCCAGCGAAATGGAGCTGGCCGCACGCTTTCGGGTGAGCCAGGGCACGGTGCGCAAGGCCATCGACGAGCTGGCGGCAGAGAACCTGGTCATGCGCCGCCAGGGCAAGGGCACCTTCGTGGCCACCCATGCCGAGCAGCATGTGCAATACCGCTTCCTGAAGCTGCTGCCCGACACCGGCGACGCCCGGGTCGAGGGCCCGGCCCAGCGCCGCGTGATCGACTGCCGCCGCGTGCGCGCCAGCGCAGACGTGGCGCGCACCCTGGCGCTGCGCAGCGGCGACCCCGTGATGCAAGCCAAGCGCATCCTGTCGTTTGCCGGGGTGCCCACCATCCTCGAAGACATCTGGCTGCCCGGGCAGGCCTTCAAGGGCCTCACGGCCGAGCAGCTGGCCAACTACCAGGGCCCCACCTACGCCATGTTCGAGCTGGATTTCGGGGTGCGCATGGTGCGTGCTGAAGAAAAAATCCGTGCCGTGCTGCCCGACGCAGAGCAGGCCCAGCTGCTGCAGATCACCCCCGCCACGCCGCTTTTGAGCGTGGAGCGGATTGCCTACACCTACAACGATGTTCCGATGGAGTTACGCCGGGGCCTCTACCTCACCGATACCCACCACTACCGTAATGAATTGAGCTGACAGCAGGCTGGCACCCGAGCAAACACGTCGAAAATTCCGAAGGTGTCAGACGCCCCATTGTTGCGTTGCAATAGAATTTTGCGTTCTTTGCATCTCCGAATTACAAAGAAGTTACATCCACGAAAGCACTCAACATGACCGAGCTTGCCAAAAAACGGCCTGAATTCCGCAACATCAATGCCTTCAAGGACCTCACCACCTACCGCATGACCCCTGCGGCATGGGTCTCGATCCTGCACCGCGCCAGCGGGCTGATCATGTTCCTGCTGTTGCCTTTCATCATCTGGATGTTTGACACCTCGGTGTCGTCCGAAATCTCGTTCGCCAAATTCTCGGCGGCCTTCAACATCGGCATCGGCTTCGTGCCCGGCTGGTTCATCAAGCTCGTGGCCCTGGCGCTGATCTGGTCGTACCTGCACCACTTCTGCGCCGGCCTGCGCCACCTGTGGATGGATGTGAGCCACAGCGCCGTGAACAAGCAGTTCGGCAAGACCTCGGCCCTCTCCGTGTTTGCGGTGAGCATCGCCCTGGCCCTGGTGCTGGGCGCCAAGCTGTTCGGCCTGTACTGATCGGTCTCCATACAAGGCAGCGGCCGCTGCCTCCCAGTGCCCCACACAACAAGAGGAATACATCCATGTCCGTCAATTACGGTTCCAAGCGCGTCGTCGTCGGCGCCCACTACGGCCTGCGCGACTGGCTCAGCCAGCGCGTCACGGCAGTCCTGATGGCTCTCTTCACCCTGGCGCTGCTCGCCCAGGTGATCTTCTCCAAGGGCCCCATCGGCTATGACAAATGGGCCGGCATCTTCTCGGCCCAGTGGATGAAGGTGCTCACCTTCACCGTGATCATTTCGCTGGCCTGGCACGCCTGGGTCGGCGTGCGCGAAATCCTGATGGACTACATCAAGCCCGTGGGTCTGCGCCTGGCACTGCAGGTGTTCACCATCGTCTGGCTGGTCGGCTGCGCCGGCTGGGGCATCCAGGTTCTGTGGCGTCTCTGATTGATCCCCGCGACTGAAGGCAAACAACAATGAGCTACACCAACGCTAACATCACCAAGCGCAAATTCGACGTCGTCATCGTCGGGGCCGGCGGCTCCGGCATGCGCGCCGCGCTTGAACTCTCCCGCGCAGGCCTGAACGTGGCCTCGCTGTCCAAGGTGTTCCCCACCCGCTCGCACACCGTGGCAGCCCAGGGTGGCGTGTCCGCATCGCTGGGCAACATGAGCGAGGACAACTGGCACTACCACTTCTACGACACCATCAAGGGCTCTGACTGGCTGGGCGACCAGGACGCCATCGAGTTCATGTGCCGCGAAGCACCGAACGTGGTGGTGGAGCTGGAACACTTCGGCATGCCGTTCGACCGCAACCCCGACGGCACCATCTACCAGCGCCCCTTTGGCGGCCACACCGCCAACTACGGCGAAAAGCCCGTGCAACGCGCCTGCGCTGCAGCCGACCGTACCGGCCACGCCATGCTGCACACGCTGTACCAGCAAAACGTGAAGGCCAAGACGAACTTCTTCGTCGAGTGGATGGCCCTGGACCTGATCCGCGACGCCGACGGCGACGTGGTGGGCGTGACCGCCCTCGAAATGGAAACCGGCGACCTGTACATCCTGGAAGCCAAGACCGTGCTGCTGGCCACCGGTGGTGCAGGCCGCATCTTCGCCGCCTCGACCAATGCCTTCATCAACACCGGTGACGGCCTGGGCATGGCGGCCCGTGCCGGCATCCCGCTGCAGGACATGGAGTTCTGGCAGTTCCACCCCACCGGCGTGGCCGGCGCGGGCGTGCTGCTGACCGAAGGCTGCCGTGGCGAAGGCGCGATCCTGCTCAACAGCAACGGCGAACGCTTCATGGAGCGCTACGCGCCCACGCTGAAGGACCTGGCCCCCCGCGATTTCGTGTCCCGCTCGATGGACCAGGAAATCAAGGAAGGCCGTGGCTGCGGCCCCAACAAGGACTACGTGCTGCTCAAGCTCGACCACCTGGGCGCCGACACCATCCACAAGCGCCTGCCCTCGGTGTATGAGATCGGCGTCAACTTCGCCAACGTGGACATCACCAAGGAACCGATCCCTGTGGTGCCCACCATCCACTACCAGATGGGTGGCGTGCCCACCAACATCAACGGCCAGGTCGTCACGCACGACGGCACCAGCAACCAGGTCGTCAACGGCCTGTACGCGGTGGGCGAATGCTCCTGCGTGAGCGTGCACGGCGCCAACCGCCTGGGCACCAACTCGCTGCTGGACCTGCTTGTGTTCGGCAAGGCCGCTGGCCGCCACATCGTCGAGTTCAACAACAAGAACAAGGAGCACAAGCCCCTGCCAGCCGATGCGGCCGACCGCACGCTGGAGCGCCTGAACCAGCTCGACAAATCCACCGGCGGCACCTATTCGCAGGCCCTGGCAGGTGACATTCGCTCCACCATGCAGCAACACGCTGGCGTGTTCCGCACCCAGGCCAGCATGGACGAAGGCGTCAAGAAGATTGCCGAGCTGCGCACCCGCGTGGCCGGTGTCACGCTGCAGGACAAGTCCAAGGTGTTCAACACCGCGCGCATCGAAGCGCTGGAAGTGGACAACCTGATCGAAGTGGCCCAGGCCACGATGGTGTCGGCCGCTGCCCGCAAGGAATGCCGTGGCGCCCACACGGTGTACGACTACGAACAGCCTGCCGACCACCCCACGGCACCGCTGGGCCGCAACGACGCCGAGTGGATGAAGCACACCCTCTGGCACAGCGCCGACAACAGCCTGACCTACAAGCCAGTGAACCTCAAGCCCCTGACGGTGGACAGCGTGCCGCCCAAGGTCCGGACGTTCTAAACAGTAGCCCCACGAGAGCAGAACCATGCAAAAGCGCACATTCCAAATCTACCGCTACGATCCGGACAAGGACGCCAAGCCCTACATGCAGACCATCGAGATCGAACTCGACGGCCACGAACGCATGCTGCTGGACGCCCTGGTCAAGCTCAAGGAACAAGACCCCACGCTGTCGTTCCGCCGCTCCTGCCGCGAAGGCGTGTGTGGCTCCGACGCCATGAACATCAACGGCAAGAATGGCCTGGCCTGCCTCACGAACATGAACACCCTCAAGGGCACGATTGTTCTGAAGCCCCTGCCCGGCCTGCCGGTGATCCGCGACCTGATCGTGGACATGACGCAGTTCTTCAAGCAGTACAACTCGATCAAGCCCTACCTGATCAACGAAGGCCTGCTGCCCGAGAAGGAACGCCTGCAAAGCCCCGAAGAGCGCGAAGAACTCAACGGCCTGTACGAGTGCATCCTGTGCGCCAGCTGCTCCACCAGCTGCCCCAGCTTCTGGTGGAACCCCGACAAGTTCGTGGGCCCGGCCGGTCTGCTGCAGGCCTACCGCTTCATCGCCGACAGCCGCGACGACGCCACCGGTGCGCGCCTCGACAACCTGGAAGATCCGTACCGCCTGTTCCGCTGCCACACCATCATGAACTGCGTGGACGTGTGCCCCAAGGGCCTAAACCCCACGAAGGCCATTGGCAAGATCAAGGAACTGATGGTGCGCCGCGCCGTCTGAGCCAGCCCACTCCTGCTGAGCACCAGGCCATGGAATCCACGTCCACCACCACCACGCCAGCGGCGGCTTCGCCGCTGCTGGACGCGCGTGAACTGAGCAAGCTGCACTGGCGCTGCCGGCGCGGCCTGCTGGAGAACGACCTGTTCATCGAACAGTTCTTCACCCGCTACGAGTCGTCGCTGACCCAGCGCCACGCACAGGGCATGCGCGCACTGATGGACCTGGCGGACAACGACCTCCTGGACCTGCTGCTGCAGCGGCGCGAGCCAGCAGGCGAGCAAGACACAGAAGAAGCACGCGAAGTGCTCGGCATGCTGAGACAAAGTGGTGGCACCCCCACGGCCCTGCAGGCCTGACACCACACACAAGCACGCCCAAGACCGGATCACTATCGGCAACCTACCCAAGGAAAGTAACAATGAAGCTAGCTGACAACAAAGCCACCCTGTCCTTCAGCAATGGCAGCCCCAGCGTGGACCTGCCGGTCTACCAGGGCAGCATTGGCCCGGATGTCATCGACATCCGCAAGCTGTACGCGCAGACGGGCATGTTCACCTATGACCCCGGCTTCCTGTCTACGGCAGCCACCCAGTCCGCCATCACCTACATCGACGGCGACAAGGGCGAGCTGCTGTACCGCGGCTACCCCATTGAGCAGCTGGCTGAAAACTGCGACTTCCTGGAAACCTGCCACCTGCTGCTGTACGGTGACCTGCCGAACGTGGCGCAAAAGGCCGACTTCACCAGCCGCGTGACCAACCACACCATGGTCAACGAGCAGATGCAGTTCTTCCTGCGTGGCTTCCGCCGCGACGCGCACCCCATGGCCGTGCTGACCGGCCTGGTGGGCGCCCTGTCGGCCTTCTACCACGACAGCACCGACATCAACAATCCGCAGCACCGTGAGATCGCCGCGATCCGCCTGATCGCCAAGATGCCCACCCTCGTCGCCATGGCCTACAAGTACGGCATGGGCCAGCCCTACATGTACCCGCAGAACAACCTGTCCTACGCAGGCAACTTCCTGCGCATGATGTTCGGCACGCCCTGCGAAGAGTACAAGGTCAACCCCGTGCTGGAACGCGCACTCGACCGCATCTTCATCCTGCACGCTGACCACGAGCAGAACGCCTCGACCTCCACCGTGCGCCTGTGCGGTTCGTCGGGCACCAACCCGTTTGCGGCCATCGCTGCGGGCGTGGCCTGCCTCTGGGGCCCTGCCCACGGCGGCGCCAACGAAGCTGCCCTGAACATGCTGTACGACATCCAGGCCCAAGGCGGCGTGGAAAAGATCGGCGACTTCATCAAGCAGGTCAAGGACAAGAACTCCGGCGTCAAGCTCATGGGCTTTGGCCACCGCGTGTACAAGAACTACGACCCGCGCGCCAAGCTCATGCAGGAAACCTGCAATGAAGTGCTGGCCGAGCTGGGCCTGGAAAACGACCCGCTGTTCAAGCTGGCCAAGGAACTGGAAAAGATCGCCCTGGAAGACGACTACTTCGTGCAGCGCAAGCTCTACCCGAACGTGGACTTCTACTCCGGTATCGTGCAGCGCGCCATCGGCATCCCCGTGAACCTGTTCACCGGCATCTTCAGCCTGGCCCGCACCGTCGGCTGGATCGCCCAGCTGAACGAAATGATTGGCGACCCCGAGTACAAGATCGGCCGCCCCCGCCAGCTGTTCACCGGCTCCGTGCGCCGCGACGTGCCCCCACTGGCCAGCCGCTGATCGCTGGCACGGCGCCCAGCGCGCCGTCCCCCCCAAAAAAGCCCGCAGGCCTTGTGCCTGCGGGCTTTTTTCATGGGCGCCCCACACAGGCCAGGCCCCGCTGGGTACACATACTCCCCCCTAGTTAAAAGGTTTTTTAACGGCCTACCGCGCAACCAGTATGGGGCTATCTTTTATACTGCCACCCAGTACATAGGCAGCACCAGCACCACATACCCCGCAGCCCATGCCCCACACCCCCGAAGACAAGCAACGCGCCATCACCCGCCTGCGCCGCATCAAGGGCCAGGCCGAGGCGCTGGAGCGCGCCGTGGAGGCAGCAGGCAGCGACTGCGCCCCCATCCTGCAGCAGCTGGCCGCCATGCGCGGCGCCGTGCACGGGCTGATGGCCGACCTGCTCGACAGCCATGTGCGCGAGACGCTGGCCGAGAAACCCGCGCCATCCCAGGCAGCGATCGACGAAACCCTGGCCCTGCTGCGGTCGTACCTCAAATAGACAGACCGCCCACCCCCATTCACCCGATTGACCCAAAGGACCACCCCATGAAATCCCGCGCCGCCGTCGCCTTCAAAGCCGGAGAACCCCTGCAGATCGTCGAGATCGACGTGGCCCCGCCCAAAAAGGGCGAAGTGCTCATCCGCATCACCGACACCGGCGTGTGCCATACCGACGCCTTCACCCTGAGCGGTGACGACCCCGAAGGCCTGTTCCCCGTGGTGCTGGGCCATGAAGGCGCGGGCATCGTGGTGGAAGTGGGCGAAGGCGTGACCAGCGTGAAGCCGGGCGACCATGTGATCCCGCTCTACACCGCCGAATGCGGCGAATGCTTGTTCTGCAAGAGCGGCAAGACCAACCTGTGCGTGAGCGTGCGCGCCACGCAGGGCAAGGGCGTGATGCCCGACGGCACCACCCGCTTCAGCTACAACGGCCAACCCATCTACCACTACATGGGCTGCAGCACCTTCAGCGAATACACCGTGGTGGCCGAGGTCTCGCTCGCCAAGGTCAACCCCAACGCCAACCCCGAGCAGGTCTGCCTGCTGGGCTGCGGCGTGACCACGGGCCTGGGCGCCGTGAAGAACACCGCCAAGGTGCAAGAGGGCGACACCGTGGCCGTGTTCGGCCTGGGCGGCATTGGCCTGGCGGTGATCCAGGGCGCCAAGCTGGCCAAGGCCGGGCGCATCATCGCCATCGACACCAACCCCAGCAAATTCGACCTGGCCCGCACCTTTGGCGCTACCGACTGCATCAACCCCAAGGATTTCGACAAACCGATCCAGCAGGTCATTGTGGAGATGACCACCTGGGGCGTGGACCACAGCTTTGAGTGCATCGGCAACGTCAACGTGATGCGCGCCGCACTCGAGTGCGCGCACCGGGGCTGGGGCCAGAGCGTCATCATCGGCGTGGCCGGAGCCGGGCAAGAGATCAGCACCCGCCCCTTCCAGCTCGTCACCGGCCGCAAGTGGCTGGGCACGGCGTTTGGCGGCGTCAAGGGCCGCAGCGAGCTGCCCGGCATGGTCGAAGACGCGATGGCGGGCAAGATCCAGCTCGAACCCTTCGTGACCCACACCATGGGCCTGAAGGACATCAACGAGGCGTTCGACTTGATGCATGAGGGCAAATCCATCCGCTCAGTCGTCAAGTACGCAGCATGAGGCCCGGAGCGCCATGTCCACGCCATTTGAACTGCTCAGCGCCCACGCCTGCTTCGGCGGCGAACAGCGCTTCTACCAGCACGCATCCACCACCATCGGCCTGCCGATGAAGTTTGCGGTCTACCTGCCGCCCCAGGCGCAGCAGGGCCCCGTGCCCGCCGTGGTGTACCTGGCGGGCCTCACCTGCACCGAAGAGACCTTTATGGTCAAAGCCGGAGCCCAGCGCCTGGCCGCCGAGCTGGGCCTTGCCCTGATCGCGCCCGACACCAGCCCGCGCGGCGCCAATGTGCCGGGAGAGGCCGACAGCTGGGACTTTGGCGTGGGCGCAGGCTTCTACCTGGACGCCACCCAGGCGCCCTGGCGCACCTACTGGCGCATGGAGAGCTATCTGCTGGACGAGCTGCTGCCCCAGGTGGCGGCCCAGTTGCCCATCGACGGCAGCCGCCTGGGCATCACCGGCCACTCGATGGGCGGGCATGGAGCGCTCACGCTGGCGCTGCGCCACCCGGGCCGGTTCCAGTCGCTGTCGGCCTTTGCGCCCATCTGTGCCCCCACCCAGTGCCCCTGGGGCGACAAGGCCTTCACCGGCTACCTGGGCCCGGACCGCAGCACCTGGATCGAACACGACGCCACCGTGCTCATGCAGCACCAGCCCGTCGCCCCCTACCCGGCGGGCATCCTCATCGACCAGGGCCTGGCCGACAAGTTCCTGCCCGACCAGCTGCACCCCCACCTGCTTGAAGCCGCCTGCGCCGCCATCGGCCAGTCGCTCACGCTGCGCCGCCATGCCGGTTACGACCACGGCTACTACTTTGTGCAGAGCTTCATGGCCGACCATCTGCAGCACCACGCGCGGCAGCTCATGGCGCCCCCCTCCGCAGGGGCTTCCGCACGTTAATGCGCCCTTAAGTCTGGGGCGCCACAGTGCGCCCCATGCCTCTGATCCTGCAGCGCCTGCTGCACCCCCACCTGGCTGCAGGCGCAGCGCCGCAAGCCCCGTCCACCGCCCGCCGACCTGCGCCACCTGCGCACCTGCACCCCGTGTGGGTGGTGGTGCTCATCAGCACATGGCTGGCCACGGCCTGCAACGTGCCGTTGTGGCGCGAGGTGGCCCAACTGCCCGGCCACGGCAGCCTGCGCAGTTGGGGCTTTGCCATGGCGTTTGCCGTGATCGTGGCCGCAGGCAATGCCGCGCTGCTGAGCCTGCTGGCCTGGCGCTGGACGCTCAAGCCCGCCGCAGCGCTGATGGTGGTGATGGCCGCCTTCGGCGCCTACTTCATGCTCGCTTACGGCATTGCCATCGACGCCAGCATGCTCACCAACGTGCTGCAGACCGACGCCCACGAAGCCACCGACCTGCTGAGCTGGCGCATGGCCGCCACCGTGCTGGCCCTGGCCGCGCCGCCGCTGGTGTGGCTGTATCGCCGCCCCGTGCGCCGCCTGGGCGCCTGGCGCCACGCCGCCCACAACGGCCTGCTGCTGGTGGGCGCGGTGGCCCTCATCGTGGTGTGTGTGCTGGCGGTGTTCCAGGACTTTGCCTCCACCATGCGCAACCACACGCGCCTGCGTTACCTCATCAACCCGCTCAACAGCGTGTACGCCCTGGGCCACATCGCCACCCAGCCCCTGCGCATCAACACCCGCACCCTGCTGCCCGTGGGGCGCGACGCCCAGCTGGGCGCCAGCTACGCGGGCCAGGCCCAGCCGCCTCTGTTGGTGCTGGTGCTGGGCGAAACCGGCCGCAGCGGCAACTTCGGCATCAACGGCTATGCGCGCAACACCACGCCGCTGCTCTCGGCCCGTACCGACCTGGCGAGTGCAGGCAACGCCTGGTCCTGCGGCACCAGCACCGCTGCATCTGTGCCCTGCATGTTCTCGCACCTGGGCCGCACGGGCTACGAAGCACGCGCCGCCAATTTCGAAAGCCTGATCGACGTGCTGCAGCACGCAGGCCTGGCCGTGCTGTGGGTGGACAACCAATCCGGCTGCAAAGGCGTGTGCGACCGCGCGGGCCAGACCAGCACCGCCAGCTGGAGCGACCCCGCCCTGTGCCCCACCCCGGGCGAATGCCTGGACCGCGTGATGCTGAAAGACCTGGACGAACGCATCGCTGCCCTGCCCGCCGAGCAGCGCCAGCGTGGCACCGTGGTCGTGCTGCACCAGATGGGCAGCCACGGCCCGGCGTATTCCAAACGCTCGGCCCCCGAGCACAAGCGGTTCCTGCCCGAATGCACCTCCACCGCGCTGCAGGAATGCGAGCGCCAGCAGGTGGTGAACGCCTATGACAACAGCATCGTCGAGACCGATGCCTTCCTCGACGCGGTCATCCAGTGGCTCTCTGCGCGCGGCGGCAAGGCACAGACCGCCATGATGTACGTGGCAGACCACGGCGAATCGCTGGGCGAAAACAACCTCTACCTGCACGGCCTGCCCTACAGCATCGCGCCCGACGTACAAAAACACGTGCCCTGGATCACCTGGCTCTCCCCCGCCATGCAGGCCCGCACCCACATCGCCACCGGCTGCCTGCAACACGACCTGGCCGAGCGGCGCATCACCCACGATCACTACTTCCACTCGGTGCTGGGCCTGATGGACGTGAAGACCGGGGCGTACAGCGCGGGGCTGGATATGTTTGGGGGGTGCAGGCAGGGCGTGGGGGCCGGGACGGGAGTGTGGTAACGGGCCACGGAAGGTACACTTTTCGCTCCATCACGCGAAGTGAAGTGTCGCCCCATGCCCACCACCTCAGGCCACCCGATTCTGTCCCGCACGTTCGGCGAGGCCCAGTAGCGACGACTGCGCTCCCGTCCGCGCCAAATCTCGCCAGCACGCCCAACACCCATGAACCACGCCTGCCCCCATTGCCAGCGGTCCCTGCGGTGGTTGCCGGTCCTCCAGGCAGAGGGCGGGGCACTTGTAGGGAAGCGGTGGGAGCCGTTCCAGCGGTGTCCCCGCTGTGGCGGAACCATTCTCTCCAACCTGCCGCCCCGCAGCCTGCGTGAAGAGATGGGGTGTCTGCTGTTCGTACTGGGCATTTCCGCCGTGGCCCCATTGGTTGCACCGGGACCGCAGCGCTGGCTGCTGTGGGGAGCCGTGGTGCCCGTGCTGGTGTTTGTGATCTACCGCGATGCCAAGAGAGATCGGACGACCAAGACGCACCCGCGCTGGCTCGCAGGCAAGCCAGAAAACGAGTCGTAACGCGGCATACCTCCGGCAGGCCTACCCCCGCCCCATCCACCCCTCCACCTCCCCCATCAAGTGCCCGCGAAACACCTCCGCAATCGGGGACAGCTGTTTGCCCTTGGGCCAGACCAGGTGCCATTGCGAGCGGATGGGAAAGCCCACTACGTTGAGCACGGCCAGGCCCTCGTGGTGCGGGCCCAGGGCGTGGAGGGAGACGATGGAGAGGCCCAGCTGGCCCTCCACCGATTCCTTGATGGCTTCGTTGCTGCCCAGCTCCAGCACGGTGCGGGGCGCAAAGCCCTCCTCGCGCAGGTGGGCGTCGGTGGCCATGCGGGTGCCCGAGCCTTTTTCTCGCAGGATGAAGCGCTCAGACTGCAGCTGCTCCAGCCTGATGCGCTTTTTAGCCGCCAGCGGATGGCCTGCGGGGGCGATGACGACCAAGGGGTTGGGCATGAGGATCTGGTCTTCCAGCGGCAGGTCGGCGGGCGGCATGGACATGACGTAGAGGTCGTCCTGGTTGGCGCGCAGGCGGCCGATGACGTGGTCGCGGTTGAGCACTTCAAGCGAGATGTCGATGTGCGGGTGCAGCTTGCAGAAGCTGCCCAAAAGGCGGGGCACAAAGTATTTGGCGGTGCTGACCACGGCGACCTTGAGGCGCCCGCTGGTCAGGCCCTTGGCGCCCGCTATCCGCTGCTCGAACGCGTCCCACTCGCCCGCGATGGCGCGCGCGGTGCGGGCCAGGGCGTGGCCCGCTTCGGTGAGGTGCACGCGGCGCGAGATGACTTCGTACAGCGGCAGGCCCACGGCCTGCGCCACCTCGCGCAGCTGCATGGAGGCGGTGGGCTGCGTGACGTGCATGACCTTGGCGGCCGCGCTGACGCTGCCGGTTTCGGCCAGCGCCAGAAAAAGCCGCAGCTGGCGGAAGGTGATGTTCATAGATTTTTATCTATAGATATGCACATTCGAATCGATTTTACTTTGCACCCTGCGCTGCATAGCATTGGCGCCCAAGGAGTTGAATGATGCAAAGCTTGCTGGATCCGGCGATCCTGTTTTTTGCCCTGGGCATTTTTGCGGGCCTGGTGCGGTCCAACCTGGAGATGCCTGCGGCGATCTCGAAGTTCTTGTCGATCTACCTGCTGATGGCACTGGGCCTCAAGGGCGGGTTTGCGCTGGCGGCGTCGGGCTTCACGCCCAGCGTGGCGACCAGCCTGGGGCTGGCGGTGCTGCTGGCCATCGTGGTGCCGCTGGTGGGCTATGCGCTCTTGCGGCGGGTGCTGTCGGGCTTCAATGCGGCGGCGGTGGCAGCCACCTATGGATCGGTGAGCGCGGTGACGTTTGTGACGGCCACGCAGTACCTGGAGTCGCAGCACATCGCCTACGGCGGCCACATGGCGGCGGCGATGGCGCTCATGGAGTCGCCCGCCATCATCCTCGCAGTGCTGCTGGCCAATGCGCTGCGGCAAAAGCAGCAGGCGGTGGCCGTGGCCACTAGCGCCGCACCCGTGGTGGCGATGACCAGCGGGGGTGCCGCCACGCTGGGTGGTCACGGCCCGGGCAACGTCAGTGGGAAGAGCGGCCCGCACCTGTCGGTGGGCAAGATCCTGCACGAGTCGTTCACCGATGGCACGCAGTTGCTGCTGCTGGGCGCGATGCTGATCGGCCTGCTGACGGGCGATGCGGGCAAGGCGGCCATGCAGCCGTTTTCGGGTGATCTGTTCAAGGGCATGCTGTGCCTGTTCTTGCTGGACATGGGCTTATCGACCGCACGCAACCTGCCTGCGGTGCGCCAGCAGTCGCCCTGGCTGCTGGCCTATGCGGTGCTGGGCCCCATCACCCACGCCACGCTGGCGCTGGGCCTGGCCTGGCTGGTGGCGGTGCCTGCAGGCGATGCGGTGCTGCTGATGGTGCTGGCAGCCAGTGCCTCGTACATCGCCGTGCCTGCGGTGGTGCGCTATGCCATCCCCGAGGCCGACCCGTCGCTGTATGTGAGCCTGTCGCTGGGGCTGACGTTTCCGCTCAACATCGTGCTGGGCATTCCGCTGTACACGCAGGTGGTGCAAAGCCTGTGGGCCGTGTGAGGGGGCGATGCATACAGCCCACACGTGGCCCCTGGCGTGCGCTTGCGAAGCCTGGCTCAATAGCTATCATTTAGATAGCTATTGAGGCATACTGGACGGGCGGAAACGGCCATTTTTATTCAAACTTTCATCCCACCGCGCCACACAGCCGGGTCAGAACAGGCTGCTTTGCCCCCGCAGCAGTCCGGGGCGGAACTGGCCCAGGTCCAGCTCCACGCGTTCGCGGTTCAGGCCCAGCCTGCGGCAAGTGGTGGAAAAACGCTGGTGCACCAGGTCGGCCCACAGGCCGGTGCCTTTCATGCGGGTGGCGAAGTCGCTGTTGTAGGTCTTGCCTGCGCGGCGCTCGGCGTCGCTGAGGTGGTGCAGGTCTTGCACACGGGCCATCACGCGCGCGGCGCGCTGGGGATAGTGCACCTGCAGCCATTCGCGGAAGAGCGCGTCCAGCTCCCACGGCAGCCGCAGCACGGTGTAGAAGGCACTGCGCGCACCTGCCTCGCGCGCGGCCTCCAGCACCTGCTCCATGTCTTCGGTGATGAAGGGGATCTGCGGCGCCACGCTCACACCCACGGGCACACCCGCCTCGGCCAGCGCGCGGATGGTGCGCAGGCGCCGGTGGGGCGCTGCGGCACGGGGTTCCATGCGGCGGGCCAGGGTGGCGTCGAGCGTGGTGATGGTGACGTACACCGCAGCCAGGCGCTGCGCGGCCAGCGGGGCGAGCAGGTCCAGGTCGCGCTCCACGCCGCTGGACTTGGTGATGAGCGAAAACGGGTGGCGCGCGTCACGCATCACCTCGATCACGCTGCGGGTGAGCTTCAGCTCGCGCTCCACGGGCTGGTAGCAATCGGTGGCCGAGCCAATGTTCAACAGGCGCGGCACATAACGCGGCTGGGCCAGCTCGTGCCGCAGCACGCTGGCGATGTTGTGCTTGGCCACGATCTGCGTTTCAAAGTCCAGCCCGGGCGAAAAGTTGAGGTAGCTGTGCGTGGGCCGGGCGTAGCAATAGATGCAGCCATGCTCGCAGCCCCGGTAGGGGTTGACCGAGAGTTCAAAGAAGATGTCCGGCGAATCGTTGGCGCAGATGGCGCTGCGCGCTGTTTCGAGGTGCACCCGGGTGGCGGCGGGGGTGGCTGGGACATCGCCTGCACCGTCCTCATCACCAGGCGGCTGGCCCCAGCCGTCGTCTGCCACCTCGCGCGTGTCGCGCGCAAACCGGTGCGCCAGGGCTGTGGCCGCGCCCCGGCCACGGATGGCCTGCAGCGGGATGCGGACCTCTTCGGGCGGTGCGGGGATGTCGGACTTGTCTGTGAAGGTGCGGGGCATGGCTGCTTGCCTCCGTGTAGGGCGTGTCTGCGGGGCTCCAGCGCTGCAAATTTACTGGATAAAAAAACAGTATATTAAAACCGCTCCACAGGATCGGCAACGTGGCCGAAACTCTGGGTTTGCGAACACCTGCAACGGTATTGACCCTGAAGACAGGTTGCAAAAGGTAACGCGATACTTCCACTCAGTGGTCTGCCAGCCCGTGAATGCGCAGCGCGGCAGCAGCGCAGCAGCAACACAGCCACCTGGAAAGACAACCAAGACGCCGACATCCCCGCTGAGCAACGGAGCACCCAAAATGCCAAGCGAGATCGTCCACACCATCGGCTGTACCGCCTACTCTGTTTTTGCGATCCTGTTCCTGTGGATGAGCAGGGTGCCCCGAACCAACTCCGGGCCGGGCTGGTGGGCAGGGGCCATGGCATTCGCCCTGGCGGCGCGCCTGGCTTATCAGCTGTTGCTTGACCAGACGGACCTGGCGGAGGCTGTTTTTGCCTATGCCGCCTTGGTCGCCGTAGAGAAGACGCTGCTTGCCATCGGTCTGGTGGAGTTCCTGGGGCTGAAGCTGCGGCACCGCTGGTTCTGGGGTGCCTTGTTGCTGGCCGAAGCATGGGTGGTGATCGGGTGGCTGTCTGACATCCAGCCCATTGCCCGCAGCGTCGGTCTGGCGGTTTTCAATGCAGGATTCCTCGGCTATGTCGCATGGACGGCCTTCAGGCACCGCAGCGAAATACCCCACCACCTTCTGCTGCTGACCGCGGCGGCCAGTGCGATGCTGGTAGTGCATTGGATGTCGGCTTTCCTGATCTTCCAAGCCTTCCCCAACTGGCGTGTCACGGGGTTCCTGCTGGGAACGGTGCTGGTGCTGGTGCAATACCTGTCGCTGCTGGCCGCCGTGCTGGCGGAGTTTCAGCGGAGGTTGGTGCAAGCGGAGGCCAACGCGCTGGACATGGCGTTTCAGGATCCCCTGACTGGTTTGAACAACCAGCGCTACATGAACACCCTGTTTGAAAAGGCCCTGGTGCTGGCCAACCGGCCTCACCAATACTCCGCCGTCATCTTCATCGACCTGGACAACTTCAAGCCCATCAACGACCTTGCAGGCCACCATGCCGGTGATGAGGTGCTGCGGACGGTCGCGAATCGGCTGCGACGATGCACACGCAGCACGGACATCTGTGCCCGCATCGGAGGCGACGAGTTCGTGGTGATCTGCACCCAGCTGGAAGCCACAGAGCAGGTCGGAGACATTGCCACCAAGTTGCTCGGAGAACTGATTGCACCGATTGCGGTCGAGGACAAGCGCTTCGTGCTTGGCGCAAGCATTGGCATCAGCCTGTACCCCATCCACGGCAACAGCCTGGCGGAACTGCTTGAGCATGCAGACAAGGCCATGTACCAGATAAAACGCTCGGGAAAAAACGGCTACCGGATCTACTCAGACCAACCAAGTCAGACATCAGCGGGGCCTGCAGATCGCTGACGGTCTTGAACGGTTGGGTTCTGCGAACCTGCCCCTGCCCCGCAGACGCTCGCGCCGCACCGGCCCTGCTTCACTCCTTGAACAGTCGCTCGATCAGGCCGCGCATCCACTGGTTGCCGGGGTCGCTTTCAAAGCGGCGGCTCCAGTGCAGCGACACGGTGAAGTCGCGCAGCGGCAGCGCGGGCTCGATCAGGGTGTAGCCCCCGTCGGCCGCAAAGGTGCGCGCAATGTTGCGGGGCATGACCACGGCCAGGTCTGTGGCGCGCACGATGGCGGGCAGCACCATGAAGTGTTCGGTGGTCAGGCGGATGCGGTCCTGCAGCTGCTGCATCTCCAGGATGCGCAGGGTGTCCGAGTGGGAGCGCACGGCCACAAACTCCAGCTGCCGCAGGGCGCTGAGCAGTGCGGGGCCGCCGCGCCTGGCGGCCGCGAAGGGGTGGCCTGCGCGCAGCAGCACCACGTAGCGGTCCTGGAGCAGCTGCACACGCTGCGTGTCCTTCACCGTGGGCAAAAAGCCGAAGGCGAAGTCGATGGCGCCGCTGTCCAGCCGCTGCGGGATCTCGTGGCGCGGCACCGGCAATGTCTCCAGCCGCACGCCGGGCGCCTGGTGCTGCAGCGCCACCATCAGGTCGGGCAGAAAGCGGCCTTCGCCAATGTCGCTCATGTGGATGCGGAAGACCTTGTGCGACTGCAGAGGGTCGAACAAGGCGGACTCGTTGAGCGCTTCTTCCAGCAGGCCCAGCGCGCTGCGCACGGCGTTGGCCAGCCGGTCGGCCTTGGGGGTGGGCTGCACACCGCCGCCTGCACGCACAAACAGCGGGTCTTTGATGAGCAGGCGCAGGCGCGTGAGCGCCTGGCTGGCAGCGGGCTGGGTCAGGTCCAGCAGGTCGGCGGCGCGGCTCACATTGCGTGTGCGGTAAACCGCATCGAACAGCCGCAGCAGGTTGAGGTCGATGTCCTTGATATGCATTGTGCAAATACCGCTTAGTCATTTCATTGTATTGATGGATGAAGCAAGCCCCCCGAAGATGGCGGCATGCCTTCTGACGAAACCCCTTTGCCCACCGTGCGCGAGGCCGTGCTGGACCTGCTGCGCGGCTTTCACATCAACACCATCTTCGGCAACCCCGGCTCCACCGAGCTGCCGCTGTTTCTCGACTTCCCGCCGGACTTCCGCTACATCCTGGGCCTGCAGGAATCGGTGGTGGTCGGCATGGCCGACGGCTACGCCCAGGCCACGCACAACGCAGCCTTTGTGAACCTGCACTCGGCCGCAGGCGTGGGCCACGCCATGGGCAACATCTTCACGGCGCACAAGAACCGCACGCCCATGGTCATCACGGCCGGGCAGCAGGCGCGCTCCATCCTGCCGTTCGACCCCTTCCTGTTCTCGGGCCAGGCCACCGAGCTGCCCAAGCCCTATGTGAAGTGGAGCATCGAGCCCGCGCGCGCCGAAGACGTGCCCCTGGCCATCGCCCGCGCCTACTACATCGCCATGCAGCAGCCGCGCGGGCCGGTGCTGGTGTCCATCCCCGCCGACGACTGGGACAAGCCTTGCGAGCCGCTGCAGGCCCGCACCGTAAGCACCGAGTCGCGCCCCGAGCCCCGCGTGCTGCAGGCCATCGGCGATGCGCTGGATGGCGCACAGCGCCCCGTGTTTGTGGTGGGCGCCGCCGTGGACCGCGACCGCGCCTGGGACGGCGTGCTGGCGCTGGCCGAGCGGCACAACGCCGCCGTGTGGATCGCGCCCATGTCCGGCCGCTGCGGCTTTCCGCAGGACCACCGCCTGTTTGCAGGTGTGCTGCCTGCCATGCGCGAGAAGATCGTGGCGCTGCTGGGCGGGCACGACCTGGTGTTCGCACTCGGCGCCGCCGCCTTCACCTACCACGTGGAAGGTTTTGGCCCCCATGTGCCGCCCGGGGCGCAGCTGGTGCAACTGATCGACGACCCGGGCACGGCGGCCTGGACACCCGAAGGCACCTCGGCCGTGGGCAGCGTGCGCCTGGGGGTGCAGGACTTGCTCGCGCGCCCGGCGCCTGCAGTGCGCGCCCTGCCCCCACCCCGCGCCGCGCGGCCACGGGCCGAGGCTTCAGCGCCTGGTGCATTGATGAGCGTTCCCTATGTGATGCAGACACTGGCCGAGGTGCGCGATGCCGCCTCCATCGTGGTGGAGGAAGCCCCCAGCTCGCGCGCCGCCATGCACGCCTACCTGCCCATTTTGCAAAGCGAGACCTTCTACACCATGTGCAGCGGCGGCCTGGGCTATGGCCTGCCCGCCGCCGTGGGGGTGGCGCTGGCCAAGCCTGATCGCAAGGTCATCGGACTCATCGGCGACGGCTCGGCGATGTACTCCATCCAGGCGCTGTGGAGCGCGGCGCAGTTGCAGCTGCCCATCACCTTCATCATCCTGAAGAACCGGCGCTACGCAGCCCTGCAGGAGTTCGCCCCCACCTTCGGCTTCCACGAGGGCGACAAGCTCGAAGGCACCGACCTGCCCGACCTGGACTTCCTGGCGCTGGCGCGGGGCCAGGGCTGCGACGCCGTGCGCGTGAGCGATGCCAGCCAGCTGGCGCCGGTGCTGCGCGAGGCGCTGGCGCACCCCCGCGCCATTCTGGTGGAGGTGGATGTCGCCTGAGAAGGTGTGAACAAACCCACCATGCCTTCCAACTTTTTTGTTCATTGCACAAGACCCGGCACACCCGGGCTTTACCGGAGACACGCATGCATTCCTATCCCCCACGCTCCAAGCGCCACCTGCTGGGCGCGCTGGCCCTGGCTGGCATGGCCTTCAGCCTGCTGCTGCAGCCCGCCCAGGCCCAGACCGAGGCCTGGCCCGGCAAGCCGATCAAGGTGATCGTGAACTTCCC
Organism: Acidovorax kalamii; assembly: GCF_002245625.1. Taxonomy (GTDB): domain Bacteria; phylum Pseudomonadota; class Gammaproteobacteria; order Burkholderiales; family Burkholderiaceae_C; genus Acidovorax; species Acidovorax kalamii. The sequence goes on along the minus strand of NZ_NOIG01000004.1, from coordinate 488,899 downwards.
CGCAGGCGGCGCGGCCGACCAGATTGCGCGCGCAGTCACCGTGCCGCTGCAAGCTGCGCTGGGCCAGCCCGTGGTGGTCGAGAACCGGGGCGGCGCGGGCGGCAACATCGGCGGCGAGGCGGTGGCCAAGGCGCCGGCCGACGGCTACACCCTGCTCATGAGTTCGGGCGGCATGGTGTCGGTCAACCCGCACCTGTACCCCAAGATGCCGTTCGACCCCACCAAGGACCTGGTGCCCGTGGCGGCGGCTGCGCGGGTGCTGGTGTTCCTGGAGGTGCGGCCCACACTGCCGGTCAACAACATCCAGGAGTTCATGCAGTACCTCAAGGCCCACCCCGGCAAGCTGAGCTTTGGCACGCCGGGCAACGGCAGCTCGCCACACCTGGCTGCCGAGATGCTCAAGGCACAGGCCAATGTGTTTGCCGTGCATGTGCCCTACCGGGGTGCGGCCCCCGCCATGCAGGACCTGCTGGGCGGGCAGGTGGATTTCATGTTCGACCCCGGCATCGGACTCCAGCACGTGAAGGCGGGCAAGCTCAAACTGTTGGCGGTGGGCAGTGCCAAGCGCTCGCCCCTGTTCCCGGATGTGCCCACGCTCGATGAGGTGGGTCTCAAGGGCTTTGATGCCGACACCTGGTTTGGCTTTTATGCTCCCGCAGGCACGCCGCCCGAAGTGGTGGCCCGCCTGAACCGCGAGATCAACAAGGTGCTGGCCACCACCGCCGTGAAGGACCGCATCACCGCGCTGGGTGGCGTGCCCGCGCCGATGTCGCCCGCCGACTTCCACGCACGCGCCGCCATCGACAGCACACGGTTTGGCGCACTCATCCAGGCCCGCAACATCAAGGGCGACTGAACGCCGCCCACGCAGCCCCGAATGCCCGCGCACGGCAGTGCGAGATTCGCGATGGACTACAGTCCCGCGCTTTGTCACAACCATCCCAGAGGTACTGCCATGGCGCGCAAGCCCCAGATCATCCTGTCGTCACTCGACGTTGACCGCATCGAGGCCCTGCTGGCCGCGATTCCGGCCAGCGTCTTTCCAGGCAAGGCGGATCTGCAGGCAGAGCTCGATCGGGCGGACGTGGTGCCGCCCGAGGAGATCCCGCCCAATGTGGTGACCATGAACTCCACCGTGCAGTTCTCCATCCTGGAGACGGGCAAGGAGTTCTGCCTGACGCTGGTCTACCCACGCGACGCGGACGGCACCGCAGACCGCATCTCGATCTTTGCCCCCGTGGGCAGCGCCCTGCTGGGCCTGGCGGTGGGCGACGAACTGGCCTGGCCCGGACCGGGTGGCAAGTCGATGACGGTGCGGGTGAAGGACATCCTGTACCAGCCCGAGAGCGCTGGCGAATTGCACCGGTGAATTCGGAACACCCCCCTGAGCGGCTGCGCCGCCTCCCCCCGCTCTCGCAGCGCTGCGCTCTGCGGGCAGGGGGACGCAGCCCTCGCGGCGGGGCGGCCCTTGCTTGGCTGCCCTGGCCTTTGGGCGCGCCAGTCTCTGAGGTTACGGGGTAACAGGAGCCTCCTGGAGCGCTGAGCGCCGTCTGTTCCCATTGACCCCGTCTGGATGGCGTGGGTGCCATGGATTGGGGTGGTGCAAAGCGCCATGAGCCGCGACAATGGCAGCCGCCATGACCACACCGCCCGCCCGGAACACGCCAGACCTGCCCCCGTCCATCGATCAGTTCGACCCGGACTCCACCCTCGCCTTCCAGAGCCGCATGGAGCGGGCGCCCGAATGGTTCTGCTCCTTCCTGGCGGGTAACAGCCGTGAAAAGAGCCGTCTCAAGCGCGAGATGGCCACCATGAAGGGATCGGTGGTGTGGCTGGTGCAGCAGCGCCGCCAGGGCAACTGGACGACCGATGAACGCGCCCATCTGCGCGATGTGATGCGGTCGGCATCGTCCGTGAGCCCCTACCTGTTCATCTGGGTGATCCCGGGCTCGATGCTGATCCTGCCCTTCATGGCCTGGTTCCTGGACCGGCAGCGCAAGCGGCGCGAGCGCAAGCTGCAGCGTTGAAGGGCTCTTGGCGAGCCCTCACTCAGAATCAGAACCCGTTGTTGGAGACGGCGACCAGCAGACCAGTACCAACCAGCCCCGCCTGCCAGCGCAAGGCGGTTGACCAGGTGGGCACATGCTGCTCCACCCGCAGGTACAACAGACGCCCGGCAGCAAGGGACAGCACAAACGCCAGCAGCATGCCCAGCGCATTGGGCACCGGCGACGCAGGCCATAAATGGCTGACTACCGCGTTGACGAGCAGGCACACGGCAAAGTGCACAAGGAAGATGGAGTAGGATATCTGCCCCACGCGCACCAGCGGCGCAAAGCCCCCCCAGCCACGCACACGCTCAGACCGCAGCGCCACCACCAGGCACAGCGCCGTGACCAGCGCCACCACGATGCGGCCCCGGAAATCCATCGCCAGGGCCCCACCGCCCAGCAGCACGATGGCGCTCAGCCACCCCACCGGGCTGGGCGCGCGCACGGCCCAGAAGGCCAGCATGCCCAGGCCATAGGCGCCAAAGAAGTAGATGGCCCACATGTCGAGCCCCGCCATGCGGTTGAAGACCCACAGCGATGCCGCCACACCGGCCACGATGATCGCCCGGGCCAGCGCAGCCCCGTGCCGCTGCGCCCATGCGCCCGGCAGCGCCCGGACGCCCGCCCAGACCAGCACGCTCAGTGCAAACAGCTGGAAGTCGATAGCCACGTACCAGACCCCGGCCGACAGGGCATCTTCATCCACGATGTCCTGCAGCAGCAGGGCATTGGCCAGCAGCTGCGCCAGGGTCGGCTCCTCGGGCACCGAAGGATGCGCCATCCAGGGCCGCACCAGCGCGGCCACCACCACGGTCAACAACAGCGCCACCGCGTAGGGCACGACCAGGCGCACAAAACGCTTGGCCACCGCATTGCCCGCATGGTCAAACCGCGCCACGCCCTGGGGCGCCAGGCTGGCGGCAGCCAGGTAGCCGCCCAGCACCAGAAACACCTGCACCGCCATGCGCCCATAGTCATACAGCCACGCCATCAGGGCCGGGGCCAGGGGCTGGGCGATGTCCGACATGGGCCCGTAGAAGGCCAGGTGGTGCCACACGATGGTGATGCACGCCATGGCCTTGACCATGTCGATCAGGGGTGTGCGGGAGGGAGAGGACGACATGGCTGCGCGGGGTCGGTAAGGTGCCGGGGTATGGAGCCTTGCCGAGGCCGAAAAGGGCCGCAACAGCAGGCAAAAGCCTCTATTGTCCTCTGTCGGCACGATTTATGGGCAATCGCTCTGCGCTTGGCGCGACACCCCCTGTTCTGCGCAGGCCTGCGCACCCATCCAGACTCAGTACCGCAGGCTGCCTTCCGCATCCACGATCGCCAGCTCGACATAGGTGGAGCCGTTGTGGCTCTTGGGCGAATACTTCACGCTGAAGCGGCCGAACGAAATTTCGCCCGCGTCTTCCATGGTCTTGGTGAACGATTCGGTGGTCAGGTTGCGCCCGGTGCGCCGCAAGCCCTCCACCAGCAGGCGTGCATGCACAAACCCTTCGAATTGCGACGCAGAAGGTTGCGCGTTGGGCGACTTGGCGCGCAGCAGGCTCAGGTACTCGGCCACCACCGGGATGGTGGTGTTGCGCAGCGACGGCATGATCTGCGCGAGGATGATGCCGCGCGCCTTGTCCTTGAGTTCGCGGTTGATCACATCCAGGCTGGCGACCGAGAACCCGTAGTAGGCAGGCCGCGCGGCCGTGGCCTGCACGGCCTTGATGTAGTGCGTGAAGGTGGTCCCCGCCGTGGCCACGATCACTGCCTGCGGCTGCGCCTTTTCGGTGGCGGCGGCCGCAGCGGCGAAGTCGGGTTGTTTGGGGTCTACCTTGATTTCGGCGACGAAGGGCAGCTTTTCGTCGTCCGACGCCTTCTTCAGCTCGGCGGCCAGGGTCTTGCCCAGGCCGTCGTCCTGGTAGAACACCACCACCCGGCTGATGCCCTGCTGGCGCATCTGCGAGACGATCCTGCTGGCTTCGCTGGCATACCCCGCGCGCACATGGAACACATAGGGATTGAAGGTTTCGCGGAACACCGATGCACCGGTGACCGGGCCGAACAGCGGCGTGCGGTGCTCCTTGATCAGCGGCAGGATGGCGGCCGTCTGCGCCGTGCCCGTGCTGTTGTAGATCATGAAGACCTTGTCGGTCTCCAGCAGCTGGCGGGTGTTTTCCACCGCCTTTTGCGGATCGAAGCCGTCATCCAGCGTGGTGTAGCGGATCATGCGGCCATGCACGCCGCCTTGGGCGTTCACCGCGTCGAACATGAGCCGCGAGCCCTCGCCATACTGCGCCGTCTGCGGGCCCAACGGCCCCGACAGCACGGCCGATGCCCCGAGGCGGATCTCGTCGGCGGTCACGCCCTCGTTGCGGGCATGGCCCAACCCGGTCGCGCACAAGGCCGCCAGCAGCACTACCAAAGAACGAACCATCGCGCACCCACCTTGCAAAGAATGTGCTGAACCCGCCACCAAAGCCGGCTTGCTTTGGTTATTGTTCATCACCATTATCTGCAGCCACCGGGGGCCGGTTTATGGGGGTTTGCCCTTGCGCGAAGGTGCTTGAAACGACTTCGCCCACCGTGCGCGTGACGCGCTGGGTGGGCGAAACCGGTGTCTCTCGGGCCGCCACCACGCCATGCAACTGGCGTGGATAACGGCCGAAAAACAGAGGATCAGCGCAGCATCAGAGCTTCAGGCGCGCGCGTGCCGCCTCGTACTCGCTGCGCAGCCTGGCCACCAGCTCGGCGGTGCTGGTCACGGCGCTGATGGCGCCAATGCCCTGGCCGCAGCCCCAGATGTCCTTCCAGGCCTTCTTGGCGTCGCCGCCAAAGTTCATCTTGCTCGGGTCGGACTCGGGCAGGTTGTCCGGGTCCATGCCTGCGGCACGGATCGAGGGTGCCAGGTAGTTGCCATGCACGCCGGTGAACAGGTTGCTGTAGACGATGTCGTCCGAGCTGCCTTCGACGATGGCCTGCTTGTACGCATCGCTGGCGCGTGCCTCGTGCGTGGCAATGAAGGCCGAGCCGATGTAGCCGAAGTCCGCCCCCATGGCCTGCGCGGCCAGCACGGCGCCGCCGCTGGCGATGGAGCCGCTCAGGGCCACCGGGCCATCGAACCACTGGCGGATCTCCTGGATCAGCGCAAAGGGGCTCTTCACGCCCGCATGGCCGCCCGCACCGGCGGCCACTGCGATCAGGCCGTCGGCGCCCTTCTCGATGGCCTTGCGCGCGAACTTGTTGTTGATGATGTCGTGCAGCACCACACCGCCCCAGCCATGCACGGCCTGGTTCACGTCCTCACGCGCACCCAGGCTGGTGATGATGATCGGCACCTTGTACTTGGCGCAGACCTGCATGTCGTGCTCCAGCCGGTCGTTGCTCTTGTGCACGATCTGGTTGATGGCAAACGGCGCGGCGGGCTTGTCGGGGTTGGCCTTGTTGTAGGCGGCCAGGGTCTCGGTGATCTCGGCCAGCCATTCGTCGAGCAGTTCGGCAGGGCGGGCGTTGAGCGCGGGCATGGAGCCCACCACACCGGCCTTGCACTGCTCGATCACGAGCTTGGGGTTGCTGATGATGAACAGCGGCGAGCCGATGACAGGCAGCGACAGGTTTTGCAGCACGGGTGGCAGTTTGGACATGGCAACAACTTCCAGGACAAGAAATTAGGATGAAATGGGCCGCTACCGCCTGATGGATATGCGCTAGCAGCTATTATTTTTATAGCACCCTGCAGCACAGGGGTGCGTCTCCTCACAGCTCGCTCGCCGCGCCTCAGAAGGCGTCCAGCGCCAGCTCGGTCACGCTGGCCGCGCCTTCCACAATGCTGTCGCGCAGGCCGGGGGCCTTCACCAGGATGTGGTCGGCATAGAACTGTGCCGTGGTGATTTTTGCGCGCATGAAGGCTTGGTCCTGTCCCTTTTGCAACAGGTCCTGCGCCACCAGCAGGCTGCGCGCCAGCTGCCAGCCCGCCACCACATTGCCCGCAAGCATCAGGTAGGGCACGCTACCCGCAAACACGGCGTTGGGCTGGGCCTTGGTGCCACCAGCCACAAAGTCAATCACATCGAGCAGCGCCTTGCGCGCGGCCGTCAGGCGCTTGGCCACGGCCAGGGCAGCGGGCGTGCCACTGGCCAGCAGGTCGGCTTCGGTCTTTTCGATCTGCGCGGCGATGCCCTTGGCCGTCTGGCCGCCGTCGCGCGCCGTCTTGCGGCCCACCAGGTCGTTGGCCTGGATGGCGGTGGTGCCTTCGTAGATGGTGAGGATCTTGGCGTCGCGGTAGTACTGCGCAGCGCCCGTTTCTTCGATGAAGCCCATGCCGCCATGCACCTGCACGCCCAGGCTGGTGACTTCCTGGCTCATCTCGGTGCTGTAGCCCTTGACCAGCGGCACCATGAATTCGTAGAACGCCTGGTTCTGTTTGCGCGTGTCGGCGTCGGGGTGGTGGTGTGCAGCGTCAAACGCGGCAGCGGCCACCGTGGCCATGGCGCGGCAGCCTTCGGTGTAGGCGCGCATGGTCATGAGCATGCGCTTCACATCGGGGTGGTGAATGATGGGCGCGCTGGCGGCGATGCTGCCGTCCACCGGGCGGCTTTGCACGCGGTCTTTCGCGTACTGCACGGCCTTCTGGTAGGCGCGCTCGGCAATCGCGATGCCCTGCATGCCCACGGCGTAGCGCGCGGCGTTCATCATGATGAACATGTATTCGAGGCCCCGGTTTTCCTCGCCCACCAGATAACCGACGGCACCACCGTTATCGCCGAATTGCAGCACGGCGGTGGGCGATGCCTTGATGCCCAGCTTGTGCTCGATGCTCACGCAGTGCGCGTCGTTGCGCGCGCCCAGCGAGCCATCCTTGTTGACCAGGAACTTGGGCACCACGAACAGGCTGATGCCCTTCACGCCCTCGGGCGCACCCTGCACGCGGGCCAGCACCAGGTGCACGATGTTGGCGGCCATGTCGTGCTCGCCATAGGTGATGAAGATCTTGGTGCCAAAAACCTTGTAGCTGCCGTCGGGCTGCGGCTCGGCGCGCGAACGCACCAGCGCGAGGTCCGAACCGGCCTGGGGCTCGGTCAGGTTCATGGTGCCGGTCCACTCGCCCGTCACCAGTTTTTCGAGGTAGGTGGCCTTGAGCTCGTCGCTGCCAGCCGTGAGCAGCGCCTCGATGGCGCCGTCAGTCAGCAGCGGGCACAGCGCAAAGCTCATGTTGGCGCTGTTGGTCATCTCGATGCAGGCCGCACCGATGGTCTTGGGCAGGCCCTGGCCGCCAAAGTCGGCCGGGTGCTGCAGGCCCTGCCAGCCGCCCTCGCCGTACTGGCGGAATGCGTCCTTGAAGCCGGGGGTGGTGGTGACCACGCCGGATTGAAAGCTCGACGGGTTCTTGTCGCCTTCGAAGTTGAGCGGAGCCAGCACGCCCTCGTTGAACTTGGCGCACTCTTCCAGCACGGCGGCGGCGGTGTCCAGGCCGGCATCTTCAAAGCCGGGGATCTGCGCGATCTGTTCGATGTTGGCCAGGTGCTCGATATCGAACAGCATGTCCTTGACGGGGGCGGTGTAGCTCATGGGGGTCTCCGGGAAATTTCGTCAAAAAAAAGGCATCGCAAGCGATGCCTTTTGTAGCGGCTATGGGGCCAGGGCGCCTTACAGCGCCTTCACCAGTTCCGGCACGGCCGTGAACAGGTCGGCTTCCAGGCCGTAGTCGGCCACGCTGAAGATGGGGGCTTCGGGGTCCTTGTTGATCGCAACGATCACCTTGGAATCCTTCATGCCAGCCAAGTGCTGGATGGCGCCCGAGATGCCAGCGGCGATGTACAGCTGCGGCGCGACGATCTTGCCGGTCTGGCCCACCTGCAGGTCGTTCGGGGCGTAGCCCGCATCCACCGCAGCGCGGCTGGCACCGATGGCGGCACCCAGCTTGTCGGCCAGGGGGGTGATGACTTCGTCGAACTTTTCCTTGCTGCCCAGCGCGCGGCCACCGGAGACGATGATCTTGGCGGCAGTGAGTTCGGGGCGGTCGCTCTTGGCGATTTCGCTGCCCACGTAGCTGCTCTTGCCCGCATCGGCAGTGGCAGCAGCGGTTTCGACAGCGGCGCTGCCACCGGAGGCGGCAGCGGCGTCAAAACCCGTGGTGCGCACGGTGATGACCTTCACCGCGTCGCCCGATTGCACGGTGGCAATGGCGTTACCGGCGTAGATCGGGCGCTCGAAGGTGTCGGCGCTCACGACCTTGGTGATATCGCTGATCTGGGCCACGTCCAGCTTGGCAGCCACGCGGGGGGCGATGTTCTTGCCGCTAGCGGTGGCCGGAAACAGGATGTGGCTGTAGCTCGAAGCAATGGCCAGCACTTGCGCGGCCACGTTTTCGGCCAGGCCGTGGGCCAGGCTGGCAGCGTCGGCGTGGATGACCTTGCTCACACCAGCGATCTGGCCGGCGGCGGCGGCAGCAGCGCCCGCGTTGTGGCCAGCCACCAGCACATGCACGTCGCCACCGCAAGCGGCTGCGGCCGTCACGGTGTTCAGGGTTGCGCCCTTGATGGATGCGTTGTCGTGTTCAGCAATAACGAGTACCGACATTTAGATCACCTTCGCTTCGTTCTTGAGTTTCTCGACCAGGGCGGCCACGTCGGCCACCTTGACGCCAGCGCCGCGCTTGGCAGGCTCGCTGACCTTCAGGGTCTTGAGGCGGGGCGCCACGTCCACGCCGAGGTCTTCGGGCTTGACGGTGTCCAGCTGCTTCTTCTTGGCCTTCATGATGTTGGGCAAGGTGACGTAGCGGGGCTCGTTCAGGCGCAGGTCGGTGGTGATGACAGCAGGCAGCGACAGGGCCAGGGTTTCCAGGCCGCCGTCGATTTCGCGCGTCACGTTGACCTTGTCAGCAGCCAGTTCCACCTTGCTGGCATTGGTGGCTTGCGGCAGGTCGGCCAGGGCCGCCAGCATCTGGCCGGTCTGGTTGGCGTCGTCGTCGATGGCCTGCTTGCCCAGGATCACGAGCTGAGGCTGTTCCTTGTCCACCAGGGCCTTGAGCAGCTTGGCCACGGCCAGGGGCTGCAGTTCCACGTCGGTCTCGACCAGGATGGCACGGTCGGCGCCGATGGCCATGGCGGTGCGCAGGGTTTCCTGGCACTGGGCCACGCCGCAGGAGACTGCGATGACTTCGGTCACCAGGCCTTTTTCTTTCAGGCGCACGGCCTCTTCAACGGCGATTTCGTCAAAGGGGTTCATGCTCATCTTCACGTTGGCGATGTCCACACCCGTGTTGTCCGACTTCACGCGGACCTTCACGTTGTAGTCCACCACGCGCTTGACAGGGACCAAGACCTTCATTGCTGCGGCTCCTAGAGAGTTGGTTGAATTGACGTTTACGTAAACTGGAACATTCTATGCCGCACTGCAACGCAACTGCTACAGGACCGGGGCAGAGACTGCACGATCAAAAAAGAACGATCGTGCTTTTTGTCGATTATAGGCGAGTGCGCCGGACCACTGTCCAGTGTTTGTTGTCGCCTGCGGAACCCGGCACCAGGGCTGCATGCCGGACTCACTGCGCGGGAGCCGGTGCGGGTGCCACCGGAGCGCCGGGCGACATCGCCGCCGCCAGCCCCCCATCGACCTGCACGTGCATGACCCGCTGGGGGTACGGGATTTCGATCTGGTGGGCGCGCAAGGCGCTCAGGATGGCGCGGTTGATCTCCGAACGCAGGCCCAAGGCGCCGTTCTCGGGATCGGCAATCCAGAAGCCCACCGTGAACTCCAGCCCGTCGGCACCAAAGGCCGACAAGGCCACGCTGGGCGCGGGATCGCGTAGCACCCGGCTGCTGGCCAGGGCCGCCTCGCCCAGGAGGCGGGTGACCAGTTCCACATCGCTTTCATAGGCCACGCTCACCACGGTGGACAGCCACACGCGGGGGTCGGCCAGCGACAGGTTCTCCACCCGCTGGGTGATCAGCATTTCATTGGGCACGATGGATTCGCGGCCCGTGGAAGAGCGCACCACGGTGTAGCGGGCATTGATGGCGGTGATGCGGCCCTCGAAGTTGTCCACCCGCACGTTGTCGCCAATGCGCATGCTGCGCTCGGCCAGAATGACAAAGCCGCTTACATAGTTGGATGCAAGCTTCTGCAGGCCAAAACCGATGCCCACGCCCACCGCACCCCCCAGCACCGACAGGGCCGTGAGGTCGATGCCCACGGCCGACAAGGCCATCATGAGCCCCACAAACACCAACAGCGCGCGCACGGCATTGCTCACGGCCATGCGCAGCGACAGCTCGGCCCCGGTGGCCGAGCGCAGCAGGCGCGCCTCGATGACCGCAGAAATCCACAGCGCAATCAGCAGGACAGCACCCGCCGTCAACGCGCCTTCGATCATGGTGCGCACCGACAGCGTGGCACCGCCCACCTTCCAGTGGATCTGGTCCAGCTCGTCCAGCACCAGCGGCAGGAGCCCCGTGACCCACAGCACCATGCCCAGCCAGGCCAGCCAGGAGATAGAGCGCTCGATGGGCCGCACCCAGGCGGCATCGGGATACGCTACCTGCAGCACCTTCACGCCGATGCGTATCACGACCAGCGCCACCAGCACCGGGATCGCCACCTTGAAGGCCGCCAGCGCCACCCAGTGGTGCAGCACGGTGCGCGCCACATAGGCCAGGCCCAGCAGCAGCAGCGGGAACAGCGCGCCATCCACGATCCGCACACCAAACAGGATGGAACGCGGATCCCCCCGTTGCAGGCCGCGCTGCAGCAGCGCCACCAACGCCCAGGCCAGGGCCACACAGCCCGCCAGGGCCGCCAGCTCCACCAGCACGGTGGGGCTCAAAAAGGCCTGCACCCACAAGCCCACATCGTCCAGCATCGGTTTGTCCATTGCCATCGTGCGGGCCCTCAGCGCTTCCAGCCGGGCTGGCGCTTTTCCGCAAAGGCGCGTGCGCCCTCCTGCGCGGCCTCATCCATCATGTTGGTGGCCATGGCCTGGCCCGCCAGCTGGTAGGCGGCGTCCATGCCCAGCTCGCGCTGCTGGTAGACCAGCGCCTTGCCCATGGCCACGGCCACGCGGGGCTTCTGCAGGATGGACAACACCAGTTTTTCGACCTCAGCATCCAGGGCATCGGCAGGCACCACGCGGTTGACCAGCCCTTGCGCCAGCGCCGTGGGGGCGTCGATGAAATCGCCGGTGAGCAGCATCTCCATCGCCCGCTTGGCGGGCACGTTGCGCACCAGGGGCACGCTGGGTGTGGCACAGAACAGGCCGTAGTGGATGCCGCTGGTGGCAAAGCTGGCCGTGTCGGCCGCCACGGCCAGGTCGCACTGCGCCACCAGCTGGCAACCCGCCGCCGTGGCCATGCCCTGCACGCGCGCGATCACGGGCACGCTGAGCTTGTGGATGGTGAGCATCATGCGGCTGCACTGTGCAAACAGCTGCTGGTAGTACGCCAGATCGGGATGGGCCGCCATGTCCTTGAGGTTGTGGCCCGCGCAAAACGCCTTGCCCGCCGCAGCCAGCACCACCACACGCACCGATTCATCACGACCGGCATCGTCCAGCGCCCGCTGCAGCGCCGCAAGCATCTCGCTGCCCAGCGCATTGAAGCGGGCGGGGTCGTTCAGGGTCAGGGTGACCACGCCACGGGCGTCGCGGGTGGTTGTCAGCACATCATCGAAGTTCTTTGTCGTCATAGTTTGCTCCTGTCAGCCATCTGCACGCCGACTGAAACTGGCACGGCTCAGGCGAGGGCCGCCGCGCAAGGGCCGCCCCGCCGCGCTGGCGGCGTCCCCCTTCCGCATGGCACAGCGATGCAAGAGAAGGGGGAAGCGGCAAAGCCGCTCAGGGGGTTGGTCACAAGTCCGCCAGGACGCGCAGGTGCGTCTCCACACTGCGCGCCAGCGGCCCCATCACATAGCCACCTTCCAGGCAGGACACGATGCGGCCCTTGGCATAGCGCCGCGCCACGTCCTTCACACGCTGGGTGATCCAGGCGTAGTCCTGCTCGGTCAGGCCCAGCTGGCCCATGTCGTCCTCGCGGTGGCCATCAAAGCCTGCGCTCACAAAAATCATCTCGGGCTTGAAGGCTTCCAGCCGGGGCATCCACATCATCTCGATGATCTCCCGGATGTCCATGCCCCGCGTGTAGGCCGGTACCGGCACATTCACCATGTTGGGGGCCGGGTCCTGGTCGCCGCTGTAGGGGTAGAACGGGTGCTGGAAGATGCTGACCATCAGCGCGCGCGGGTCGCCCGCCAGGATGTCCTCGGTGCCATTGCCATGGTGCACGTCGAAGTCCACCACCGCCACGCGCTGCAGGTTGTAGCGCTGCAGCGCGTATTTGGCGGCCACGGCCACGTTGTTGAAGAAGCAGAAACCCATGGCCTTGTCGCGGCAGGCATGGTGGCCCGGCGGGCGCACGCTGCAAAAGGCGTTTTCGACCTCGCCCGCCATCACCGCGTCGGTGGCGGCCAGGGCGGCCCCGGCGGCGCGCAGGGATGCCTTCCAGGTGTGGGCGTTGATGGAGGTGTCGGTGTCGATCTGCGCGTAGCTCGGGCCACCGGCCATCAGCTCTTCGTTCAGCCGGTCCGACAGGCCCCGCAGCGCCGCAATGTGCATGCGGCCGTGGGCCAGCTCGATGTCGGCCAGCGAGGCCTCGGGTGCCTCGTAGCGCTCCAGCGCGTCGGCCACGCCGGTGATCAGCAAACGGTCTTCGATGGCATCGAGCCGTTCAGGACATTCGGGGTGCCCCGGGCCCATCTCGTGCTTCCAACAATCCCGGTGGGTGAAATAGCCCGTCTTGCTCACAGTCAATCCCCGTGTCTCAATTTTTTAGGATAACGTCGCGCCATGAATGCACAGCACAAGATCAAATCGCTTCTGGACCAGCTTAACACGGTGATTGTGGGCAAACAGGCCCAGGTGCAGGACTGCGTGGCCTGCCTGCTGGCGGGGGGCCACCTGCTCATCGAAGACGTGCCGGGCGTGGGCAAGACCACGCTGGCGCATGCGCTGTCGCACACCTTCGGCCTGCAGTTTTCGCGCGTGCAGTTCACCGCCGACCTGATGCCCAGCGACCTGACCGGCGTGTCGGTGTACGAGCGCGGCAAGGAAGCCTTTGTGTTCCACCCCGGCCCGGTGTTCGCCCAGGTGCTGCTGGCCGACGAAATCAACCGCGCCAGCCCCAAGACCCAAAGCGCCCTGCTCGAAGCCATGGAGGAAAAGCAGGTGTCGGTGGAGGGTGAAACCCGCGCCCTGCCCCACCCCTTCTTCGTGATTGCCACCCAGAACCCGCACGACCAGCTGGGCACCTTTGCGCTGCCCGAGTCGCAACTCGACCGTTTCCTCATGCGCATCTCCATCGGCTACCCCGACCGTGCGGCCGAGCGCCTGCTGCTGTCGGGCGCCGACCGGCGCGACATGGTGAGCAGCCTGCTGCCCCTGCTGTCGGCAGACGAACTGACCGAACTGCAGCGCCAGGTGCAGGCCGTGCACACGGCCGAGCCGCTGCTCAACTACGTGCAGGACCTGATCGCCGCCACCCGCTCGGGCCGCTGGTTTTTGCAGGGCCTGTCGCCCCGCGCGGGCATTGCCATGCTGCGCGCGGCCAAGGCCCAGGCCCTCATAAGCGGGCGCGACTATGTCGCGCCCGACGACGTGCAGGCCGTGCTGCCCCAGACCATCGCCCACCGCCTGGTGCCCGTGGGCGACGCCGGGCGGGGTGCGGTGGAGCAGGTGCGCGCCATGGTCGATGCCGTGCCCTTGCCCTGAGAAGGTGTGAGCACACCGTGGCAATCCCCATGGACCCGGCTGCCCCCGCCCCCTGGCGCACCGCCCTCGCCCGGCTGAGCCCGCTGGCGCCGTTTCGCAAGCGCTTCCAGAACTGGTGGCAGGCGCGCCTGCCGCTGAGCGACACCCTGCTGCTCACCCAGCGCAACGTCTACATCCTGCCCACCAGCTCGGGCTGGATGCTGGCGCTTACGCTGGCCGTGCTGCTGGTGGCGTCCATCAACTACCAGCTGAACCTGGGCTACCTGCTCACCTTTTTGCTAGCAGGCAGCGCAGCGGCAGGCATGCACATCTGCCACGCCAACCTGCGGGGCCTCACGCTGCACCTGAAGGCGCCCGAGCCCCAATTCATGGGCACAAGCACGGCGTTTGAGCTGCAGTTGTCCAGCGACCGCAAGTCGCCGCGCTATGGCATCGCGCTGTCGGTGCATGGCACGGGCAAGGCCGAGCACCACTGGGCCTGGACCGATGTGCCCGCCCAGGGGCAGGCCAGCGTGCAGGTGGCCTTCCGCCCCACGCGCCGGGGCCTGCACCGTGTGCCCACTCTCACGGCCGAGACGCGGTTCCCGCTGGGCACCTTCCGCGTCTGGACCTACTGGCGCCCCGCCTCCGAGGTGCTGGTCTACCCCGCACCCGAAGTGCCCGCGCCGCCCCTGCCCCCGGGCGAGCCCCGCGCGGGCGGCACGGGTAGCGCACCGTCGCAGGGCATTGGCGAATTCGATGGCGTGCGGGCCTACCGGCGCGGCGACCCGCTCAAGCTCGTGGTGTGGAAGAAAGCCGCCAAGTCGCTGGCCACCGGCACCGACGACCTGGTGAGCCGCGACGCCCAGCAGGCCCAGCGGCATGAACTGTGGCTGGACCTGGCCCGTGCCGCCCTGCCCGACCACGAAGCCCGCGTCTCGCGCCTGACCGCCTGGGTGCTGCAGGCCGACCGGCTGGGCCTGGACTATGGCCTGCGCCTGCCCGGGGTCGAGATTGCCCCCGACACCGGCGCCGCCCACCGCAGGCGCTGCCTGGAGGCACTGGCCCTGTGTTGATAGAGGACACCCCCCTGAGCGGCTGCGCCGCTCCCCCCGCTCTCGCAGCGCTGCGCGCTGCGGGCAGGGGGACGCAGCCCTCGCTGCGGGGCGGCCCTTGCTTGGCTGCCCTGGCGCTGGGGCGCGCCAGTTTCGTGGGCTGCGGGTGAAGCGCAGCGCAGTGGAGAGCAGAAATGACGGCAGGCAGTGAAACGTTGATAAAAAATTCAATCAAAACAGCCTCCTGCGCTCGACCATATTGCCTTTATAGCTACTACTTTTATAGCAAACAAATGATGCCGTGCCTGGGACCATCCCCACAACCATGACCCTGCGCCAAACCCTCCACGCCCTGCCCCGCGACGCCCGCGACACGCTGTTCCTGCTGTGTGTGATTGCCTGGGTGATCGCGCCGCAGGTCAACGTGTTGCCCGTCTGGGCGAGCCTGCTCGCGGGCGGCTTGCTGCTGTGGCGCGGCTGGCTGGCCTGGAAGGGGCGGCCCCTGCCCACGCGCTGGGTGCTGGCCATCCCGCTGATCCTGGCCGTGGGCGGCACGCTGTACACCCACCGCACCATCCTGGGCCGCGACGCGGGCGTGACGCTGATCGTGATGCTGCTGGCGCTCAAGATGCTGGAGCTGCGCGCGCGGCGCGATGCGATGGTGGTGTTCTTCCTGGGCTTCTTCACGATGCTCAGCAACTTCTTCTTCTCGCAGTCGCTGTTCACGGCCGCGGCCATGCTGGTCGCGCTGCTCGGGCTGCTGGCGGCCCTGGTCAACGCGCACATGCCGGTGGGGCGGCCGCCGCTCGCGCAAACGCTACGCACGGCAGGCACCATGGCCCTGCTGGGCGCGCCCATCATGGCGGCGCTGTTCATGCTGTTCCCGCGCATGGCGCCGCTGTGGGGCATGCCCAGCGACACCATGGCAGGGCGCAGCGGACTCTCAGGCGTCATGAAGGTGGGCAACATTGCCGAGCTGGCGCTGGATGACAGCGTGGCCATGCGCGTGCGTTTCGACACCCCCAACGGCGCGCCGCCTCCACAAAGCGATCTGTACTTTCGCGGGCCGGTGTTTGGCGCCTTCGACGGCGTCGAATGGCACCCGCTGGGCGCACGCAGCGGCGACATGCTGCAGTCGAGCCCCAGCACCCTGGCCAACCTTCAGGTGCGCGGCGAGCCCGTGCGCTACGAAGTGACCCTGGAAGCCCACCAGCGCCCCTGGCTGCTGCTGCTGGATGCCGCTGCAACCAAGCCCGCCATCTCGGGCATGGACACGCTCATGACGCAGGACCTGCAGTGGCTCACCAACCGCCCCATCACCGCCGTGGTGCGCTACAAGGCAGAAAGCCACCCCGATTTCAGCCATGGCCCCAGCGCGCCCACCCCCCGCCTGCGCGCCTACACCGAGCTGCCCGCAAGCTTCAACCCCCGCACGCTGGCGCTGG
This sequence comes from Acidovorax kalamii, assembly GCF_002245625.1. GTDB lineage: Bacteria > Pseudomonadota > Gammaproteobacteria > Burkholderiales > Burkholderiaceae_C > Acidovorax > Acidovorax kalamii. Next base: position 472,620 of record NZ_NOIG01000004.1, on the reverse strand, counting down.
CCCAGCAGATGCGCAATGACCCGCAGATCGCCCCCAACCCCGCCCAGAACAACGCCGAAGCCCTGGTCAATGCTGCCCTGGTGCGCCTGCGCACCGGCGGCTACACCTATACGCTGGAGCCAGGCGTGTACGGCCAGCACACGGCCGACGAGTTCTGGTTTGACCGCAAGGCGGGGTTCTGCGAGCACATCGCCTCCTCCTTTGTGGTGCTGATGCGCGCGCTGGACATCCCGGCCCGCATCGTTACCGGCTACCAGGGCGGCGACCGCAACCCCGTGGACGGCCTCTGGACAGTGCGCCAGAGCGATGCCCACGCCTGGGCCGAGGTCTGGCTGGCCGGACGCGGCTGGGTGCGGGTGGACCCGACGGGCGCCGTGGCCCCTGGGCGCACCGGCGCCTTCGAGCGGCTGCGCGCGCCGCAGGGTGCGCTGGCTGCCGCCATGGGCACGGTGCTCAGCCCTGGCCTGGCCCAGAACCTGCGCGCCATGTGGGAGGCCGTCAACAACAGCTGGAACCAGTGGGTGCTCAACTACACCCAAAGCCGCCAGCTCGACCTGCTCAAGGCCCTGGGCTTTGAAGCCCCCAGCTGGCAGGACCTGACCATGGTGCTGGGTTTCCTGATCATCTTTGCGGCCCTGGCTGGCATGGCCTGGAGCCTGTGGGAGCGCAGCCAGCACGACCCCTGGCTGCGCCTGCTGGCCCGCGCCCGCCAGCGCCTGGCCCGCGCCGGGCTGGTGCTGTCGCCCACCCTGCCGCCCCGTGCCATGGCCGAGCGGGTACAGGCACAATTCGGCGCCCCGGCCGCAGCGGTGGCCGACTGGCTGCTGCGCCTGGAGCGCCTGCGCTACGCCCCCCAGCCCGATACCGAATGGAGCCACCTGCGGCGCGAGTTCAACACCTTGCCCTGGCCCCCTGCATCCAAACACTGACCCCGGACATGCCGAAGACCCACCGATCGATTGCCCTCATTGCTACGTTATTGATAGCTACTTGCGCAATACCAGCAGGCGCAAAGCCCGAAAAATCCTCAAAAACCACCGCCACCAGGCAGCCTGCGGTGCTCTACGCATCGCGCCCCGAGGCCCTGCAGTTTGCCGACGACCTGGCCGCGCGCCGTGACCTGGACCGCGAATGGGTGCGCCAGGCGATTGGCCAGGCGCATTTCCTGCCCCAGGTGCCCAGGCTCATGCTGCCGCCGGCCAAGGGCACGGCCAAGAACTGGCGCGTGTACCGCAGCCGCTTTGTGGAGCCCATCCGCATCCGCGCCGGTGTGCGCTTCTGGCAGCAAAACCAGGCAGCGCTGGAGCGCGCGGAGCGCGAGTTTGGTGTGCCCGCCGAAACCATCGTGGGCATCATCGGCGTGGAGACCATCTACGGCCAGCAGATGGGCAACTTTCGCGTGATGGACGCGCTGGCCACGCTGGCCTTCGACTTCCCTGCAGCCCACCCGCGCGCCAAGGAGCGCACCGAATTCTTCCGCCGCGAGCTGGAGCAGTTTTTGAGCTTCACCAACCGCAGCAACACCGACCCCTTCGAACCGCGCGGCAGCTACGCCGGGGCCATGGGCCTGGGCCAGTTCATGCCATCGAGCTGGGTGCGCTACGCCATCGACTTCGACGGTGACGGCCGCGTGGACCTGTTCAACAGCCCGGCCGACGCGATTGGCTCGGTGGCCAACTACTTCCGGGGCCACGGCTGGACGCCCGGCATGCCCACGCACTTTGGCGTGCAGTTCGACAACGCGCGGCTGCAACTGGACGACCTGCTCGCCCCCGACATCCTGCCCACCTTCAGCGCGGCCAGCATGCTGGCCAAGGGCGCTGTGCTGGATGCCCAGGGCGCGCAGCACACGGGCCCGCTGGCGCTGGTGGAACTGCAAAACGGCAACGATGCACCCAGCTACGTGGCGGGCACCGAGAACTTCTACGCCATCACACGCTACAACTGGTCCAGCTACTACGCGATGGCGGTGATCGAGCTGGGGCGCGAGGTGGCGGCGGCACGCGGCACGCCGTGACCGGCCGCTTCCACGGCCTGCGCCGGTGACCAGCCCAGCGCGGGCGCGATGTACCGCGCGGTGTCGCTCAGGATCTGGGCGTACTCCACGCCCGTGAAGTCGTACGGCAGCTCCAGCCGCAGCTCCTGCACGCTCGGCAGGATGGGATCCTGGCGCAGGCTCTCCAGGATTTCGTCGGAGGTGCCCACCAGGTCGCGCGCGAACAGCGTGCGGCGATCGCCCTGTGGCCCCAGCGTGCGCGGCACCCTGAGTGCAGCCCAGGCGCGGTAGCGTGCACGGGTGGCGGTGTCGGCGCTGTCCAGCGGCACGATGACGCGGCCCAGCGCCACGCGCGGTGCATAGGGCGCCGACCAGCTCGCGTGGAACAGGTCCAGCTGGCTGCGCTGCGCCTCGAAGAAATTGTCGGTCTGCTCGCCCCGGTTGAGGTTGCCGATCAGCAGGTGGTAGCCCTGCGCACCCGCCCACTGCGCCGATTTCAACGAGCCGCCGCCGTACCACAGGCGCTCCACCAGCCCGGTCGCATGGGGCTGCACGCGCGGACGGTGGCGGCCCGCGGGCGACTCCACGAAGAAGTCGTCATCGCCAAAAAAGTCACCCCGCAGGTTGCTGCGCAGGCGCTCCACACGCGCATGCGAGAAATCGATGCCCTGCGCATCGCCATCGAACAGGCGCCCGCCCAGCAGCGGCCCGTATGGCGGCGCCCCCGCACTCAGCCCCACCTGCAACCGCCCATGCGAGAGCACATCCACCGTCGCCAGGTCTTCCGCCAGCCGGAACGGGTTCTCATACCCCATCTGGATCACCGCCGTGCCCAGTGCGATGCGCCGGGTGCGCTGCGTGGCGGCAGCCAACAGCGTGGTGGCGGACGACACGGCCCGCTCCAGATGCCGCTGGCGCACCCACGCGCCCTGGTAGCCCAGGGCTTCCCCCTGCTCGAACAGGCGCAAGGTGTCTTCCAGCCCCTGGTAGGGACTGTCCTCGGCATAGTTGCCGGGCGTCAGAAATGCAAGGTGCGCAATCGCCATGGTCAGAACTTCGGCAGTCCAGGGGGGTTGGTCTCGGACTTGGGCAAGGCCTCTTCCAGAAGGCTCCAGCGCTGCAGCGCCTGTGTGTACTTGCCGCTCTTGATGAGCCCATTGGTCGCCAGAGTGAGCGCGTCGGCCAGGCCCGAACCCTTGCGCGTGGTGATGGCCACGTCGGACTTGAGCGGCCAGCCCGCGTTCACCGTGCCCACCAGCTTGATCTTGCCGTCCTTGGCCGCGTGGTAGGCCTGCGGCGCATTGGGGTTGAAGTTGGCATCGGCCCGGCCCGAGACCACGCCCAGCAGCCGCGCGGCGTCGTCGTCGAAGTACACCACTTCCACGGGTTTGAGGCCCGCAGCGATGTTCTGCTTGTTCCACTCCAGCAGGATGCGCTCCTGGTTGGTGCCCGAGCCGGTGATGACCTTGAGCCCGGCAATGTCCTTGGGCTCCTTGATGGACGTGATCTTGCTGTCGGCGCGCACGTAAAAGCCGTGCAGCCCCAGGCGGTAGGTGGAGAAGTCGTACTTTTCCTTGCGCTGCTCCGTCACGCCCACGTTGGAGATGACCGCGTCGTACTTACCCGAGGAGAGACCCAGCGGCCAGTCGGCCCAGGCAATCGGCAGCAATTCGAGTTTGAGGCCCAGCGCATCGGCAATGAGCTGCGCGTAGTCGGGGTCGAAGCCCACCACGGTCTTGGCGTCGCTCGCGTAGGTAGCAATGGGCGGCGCAAAGGGGGCGATGGCCACGGTGAACACGCCCTCCTTCACAAACTTGAAGTTCTTCGGGATCGCCTGGATGGCAGTGGCGTCCTTCTCGGCGCGGACACGGCCTTTCTGCTCGGGGCTGAAATCGAATGCGGCGGCAGCGCTGGCAACGGTCCAGGCGCAGGACAGCGCACACGCCGAGGCCAGGGCCACGAGGCTGCGGCGCGACAGGGAATGGAGAGTCATGGAAGGTCCTTGAACGCTGCAGGCTTACTTCTTGGGCAGGCCGGGTGGGTTGGTGCGCGCGACCTGGATGGCCTCGGACTGCAGGTTCCAGCGCTCCAGCGCCTTGGTGTAGTTGCCGTTCTTGATCTGTGCGTTCAGCGCTACCGTGATTGCGTCGGCAATGCCCGAGCCCTTGCGCGAGGTCACGGCGATCTCGGCCGCCTGGGGCCAGCCGCCCGAGAAGGTGCCCACCAGACGGGTCTTGCCGTCGCGCGCGTTGTGGGCGGCAATGCCGTTGGGGGCCAGGTACGCGTCGGCGCGGCCCGAGGCCAGGGCCAGGTACAACACCACATCGTCGTCGTAGTACTGGATCTCCACAGGCTTGAGGCCTGCCGCGATGTTCTGCTGGTTCCAGCGCAGCAGGATCTGCTCCTGGTTGGTGCTTGCGCCCACCACCACCTTCAGGCCCGCGACGTCCTTGGGCTCCTTGATGGACGTGATCTTGGAGTTGGCGGACACGTAGATGCCCAGTTGGTCGTTGCGGTAGGTGGAGAAGTCGAATTTCTCCTTGCGCTCCTCCGTCACGGTGACGTTGGAGATCACCACATCGAACTTGCCCGACTGCAGGCCCAGCGGCCAGTCGGCCCAGGCCACGGACACCAGCTCCAGCTTGCGGCCCAGGCTGTCGGCGACGAGCTGCGCGATGTCGGGCGCGTTGCCCACGGGCGTCTTGTTGTCGGTGGCGTAGGCACCAAATGGCAGGCGGCCTGTGGTGGTGCCCACGGTGAGCACGCCCTCCTTGGCGAACTTGAAGTCCTTGGAGACGAGCTTGATCGCTTCATCCACCTTTTGCGAGCGCGGGCGCCCGGGCTGCTCAGGGCTCAGGTCGATGGCCTGCGCCGAGGCGTGGATGGGCGCGAGGGCGGCAATGGAGGCAGCGGCCAGCGCGAGGGCGGCCAGAGTCTTGTTCACAAAGGTCATGGATGGGCTCCGGGATAAAAAAGGGTTGTCGGATGGTTGAGAAGAAAAAAATCAAACTGCGTCGCCCACGCTGCCGCCAGGCCTGGGCACAGGCCTGCCACAGCGGTGCGAGAGAGAGGTCTAGGGATCCTCTGCACGAATCGAGCGGTAAGTGGGCACTGCGGATCGGGATGGGCTGCTAGGCGCGAAACGCAGCAATAGCCGTAGCTATTGCGAGTATTTGCAACGCCGCAGACCGCCCGAGACCGCAGATGCACACGGCGCGGTGATTCGTGCAGAGGGTCCCTAGAGCACCTTGGCCAGGAAGGCCGCCGTGCGGGGGTGATCGGGCTGGCTGAACACCTTGGCGGGCGTTCCTGTCTCCACCACCCGGCCCTGCTCCATGAACACCACGGTGTCGGCCACTTCGCGGGCGAAGCCGATCTCATGGGTCACGATGACCAGCGTGGTGCCGGTGCGCGCCAGCTCCTTGATGACGTCGAGCACTTCGCCCACCAGCTCGGGGTCGAGCGCCGAGGTGGGCTCGTCGAACAGCAGCACTTTGGGCTTGAGTGCCAGCGCCCGGGCAATCGCCACGCGCTGCTGCTGCCCGCCGGAGAGTTGGCGTGGGTAACTGTGTGCCTTGTCCGACAGGCCGACGCGGGCCAGCAGCTCCAGCGCCAGGGCCTGCGCCTCTGCACGCGCCAGCTTGCGCACGGTGACCGGCGCTTCGACGATGTTCTCCAGCACCGTGAGGTGCGGGAACAGGTTGAAGTTCTGGAACACCATGCCCACGTCCACGCGGCGCTTGAGGATGTCTTTTTCGCCCAGCTCATAGAGCGTGTCCGCATCCTGGCGGTAGCCGATCAGCTCGCCGTCGATGGCGATGAAGCCGCCGTCCACGCGCTCCAGGTGGTTGATGGAGCGCAGCAGCGTGGACTTGCCCGAGCCCGATGGGCCGAGGATCACCGTCACGCTGCCGGGCAACACGGTCAGCGTCACGTCCTTCAAGACCTCCAGCGCACCATAGCGTTTGGACACGCCGTGGATGGTGACCTCGCCGCCGCGGTTGAGTGCGCCTGTCCAGCGCGGAACCGCCACAGGCGCAGGCGCTGCTGGCACCACAGGCTCCGGAGCCACAACGGCCCGCCGCGCAGGCCACAGCCGGGCCGCGACAGCGCTGAAGATAGAGGGCGGCGGGCTGCGCAGCGCACCCTTGGAGAAATGGCGCTCGATGTAGTACTGCAGCAGCGACAGCACCGTGAGGATCACGAGGTACCACACGGTGGCCACCATCAAGAGTGGGATCACCTCCAGGTTGCGGCGATAGATGATCTGGATGGTGTAGAACAGCTCGGGCAGGGCCAGGATGTACACGTTGGACGTGCCCTTGGCCAGGCCGATGATGTCGTTGAAGCCTGCGGGCAGGATGGAGCGCATGGCCTGCGGCAGCACAATGCGGAACGCCTGGCGGCGGCGCGGCAGGCCGAGTGCGGCCGCCGCCTCCAGCTGCCCCTGGTCCACCGACAGGATGCCACCGCGCACGATCTCCGAAGCGAAGGCCGCCTGGTTCAGCGTGAGCCCGATCAGCGCCGCCACGAAGGGGCTGATGAGCTGCGTGGTGGGGTACGAGAAGAACTTCCAGTCGGTGAACGGCAGGCCCAGGCTCACGGTCTCGTACAGGTAGCCCAGGTTGTTGATGATGAGCAGCAGCACGATGACCGGAATGGACCGGAAGATCCAGATGAAGGTCCACGACAGCCCTGCCAGCAGCGGCGAACGCGACACGCGGGCCAGAGCCAGCGCCGTGCCCAGCGTGAAGCCGAACAAGGCCCCCAGCGCCGTGAGCAGCAGGGTGCGGCCCAGGCCCACCAGCACGGGCTCCGAGAAGAAATACTCGCCAAACACCCCCCAGCCCCAGCGCGGGTTGGTCAGCACCGAGTACAGCACCAGCGCAATGACCACAGCGGCAAACACGGTGCCCACGGCCCGCGCCCTGTGCCGCGCGGGCACGACCCGGTAGTGCGAATAGTCGCCCTTGGCGGGCGCGGGCAATGGGGTTGCAGGGGGCGCACTGGGCGCGTGGGTGCCAACGGGTGCAGCAGGTGCAGCGGGATGCACAGGGCCTCGTGGCAGGCCTCCAGCGGCATCCAGGGTGGTGGTTGTGGACATGGTGGGAACTGGTTGGGAGTGATCGATCAACAGCGGGCGGAATCAGGCAGCGCGGGCCAGCGCGGCCACCCGCAGCCACTTCTCGAACGGCAGGTGCCGGTAGGTCTCGTGCGGCAGTGAGGTATCGAACAGGGCGGTGTAGCCGTGGCGCAGGTACAGCCCCACGGCCTCGGGCTGGCGAAAGCCGGTGGTGAGGTACAGCCGCGCGTAGCCCTGGCGCAGCGCCTGGGCCTCCAGCTCTTGCAGCACGCGGCCCGCCAGGCCCTGGCGGCGCTGGGCCGAGTGGGTCCACACGCGTTTGAGTTCGGCCGTATCGGTGTCGTCATGGCGCTTGAAGGCGCCGCCGCCAATGGCCTGCCCATCGCGCAGCAGGAGCACGAAGTTGCCGCCTTGCGCAGGCGAGAACAGCTCGGGCGCGTATTTGTCCATTTCGCGCGGGCCGCCGTCCTGCTGGTAGAACTCGCCGTAGCGGCTCTCGTACTCCTGCGAAAGCTCGTCGATCAGAGGCCGGGCCAGCGGGTCCAGCGGTGTGGTGTAGAGGAATCGGTCGCTCATGGTGGGCTCCGGGTCAGGCCAAAAACCGCTCGGCCAGGCGCACCCAGTAGGTGGCCGAGGGCGCGAGGATGGCGTCGTTGAAGTCGTAGTAGGGACTGTGCAGCGATGCACCATCGCCATTGCCCACAAACACATAGCTGCCCGGTCGTTTGAGCAGCATGAAAGCGAAGTCCTCGCTGGCCGTGCGTGGACGAAAGCCCGCATCGACGCGCACATCGCCGAAGGTGTCCCGCGCCACACTGCGCGCCAGTTCCGTCTCGGCTTCGTGGTTCAGCACGGCGGGGTAGCCCGGCAGGTACAACACCTCGGCGGTCGCGCCAAAGCTCTCGGCCTGCGCGCGGGCAATGGCGGGAATGCGCTGTTTGAGGATCTCGCGCACCTCCGGCTTGAAGGCGCGTGCGGTGAGCTTGAGTTCCACGCTCTCGGGCACCACGTTGGGCGCATTCCCACCATGGATGGAGCCCACCGTGACCACGCCCATGTCCAGCGGGTCCACATTGCGCGACACCACCGTCTGCAGCGCGGTGATGATGTGGGCGCTGGCCACCACCGGGTCCACCGTTTCGTGCGGCGCGGCGCCGTGGCCGCCCTTGCCGCGCACGGTAATGGTGATCTGGTCCACCGAGGCCATGGCCGGGCCGGTCACGCAGCCAAAGTGCCCCTCGCCCACGCAGGGCCAGTTGTGCAGCCCGAACACGGCGTCGCACGGAAAGCGCTCGAACAGGCCCTCGCCGATCATGCGGTTGGCACCGCCGCCATGCTCCTCGGCAGGCTGGAAGATCAGGTTCAGCGTGCCGTCAAAGCGGCCCGATTCCGCCAGGAAACGCGCGGCCGCCAGCAGCACCGTGGTGTGCCCGTCATGCCCGCAGGCGTGCATCACCCCGGCGTTGCGGCTGGCATAGGGCAGGCCCGTGGCCTCGGTGATGGGCAGTGCGTCCATGTCGGCGCGGATGCCCAGGGCCTTGCTGCCCTGCCCCCGGCGCAGCGTGCCCACAACCCCGGTGCCCGCGATGCCTGTGGTGACGGAATAGCCCCAGGACGCCAGGCGCTCGGCCACAATGGCCGAGGTCCGGTGCTCCCGGAACGACAGCTCGGGGTGCTGGTGCAGGTCGCGGCGCAATGCCTTGAACTCGTGGATGAAGGCGGCAATGCCTGCTTCCACACGTTCCACGTCCTGCTTCGGCGCGGCGGGCAACGCAGCTCCCATCACGCCACCTTCCGGGCTGGCGCCGGTGCAGCACCTGCATCGGCTTGCGCGTAGCGGCTGGCCTTGCGTGGCAACCCAAGGTGGTCGCGCAGGGTGTGGCCCGGCAGCGTGCGCTGGTAGCGTCCCCGCGCCTCCAGCACGGGGATCACGTGGGTGATGAAGTCATCCAGCCCCTGCGACAGCACCGGGAAGCCCAAGATGAAACCATCGGCCGCGCCTTCGTCCACCCAGCGGATGATCTCGTCGGCCACGCGTGCCCCGGTGCCCACGAACTGCGAGCGCGGTGTGGCGGCCTCCAGCGCCACCTGGCGCAGGGTGAGGCCGCGCGCCTTCGCATCGGCCTTGATGCGGTCGGTGGTGGAGCGAAAGCTGTTGCGCCCGATCTCGCCCAGCTCCGGGAAAGGCTCATCGAGCGGGTACTGGCTGAAGTCGTGGTGGTCGAAATAGCGGCCCAGGTAGGCCAGCGCTTCCTCGACCGTGAGCAGCTCGCGGATGGCCTGGTATTTGGCCTCGGCCTCTTCCTGCGTGGCCCCGACCACGGGCCCGATGCCCGGGAAAATTTTCACGTCGTCGGCCTGGCGGCCGTGCACCACGGCACTGGCCTTGACCTTGCGCAGAAAACTGCGGGTCTCTTCGATGGAGGGCGAATGGGTGAACACCGCATCGGCGTACTTGCCCGCCAGGCCAATGCCCGCGTCCGAAGACCCCGCCTGGAAGATCACTGGCTGCCCCTGAGGGGAGCGGCCAATGTTGAGCGGCCCCGCCACCTGGAAGAAACGCCCCTTATGGTTCAGCGTGTGCAGCTTGTCGCGGTCGAAGAACTGGCCGGTCTCGCGGTTGCGCACCAGGGCATCGTCGTCCCAGCTGTCCCACAGGCCCTGCGTCACCTGGAGGTACTCGTCCGCGATCTCGTAGCGCAGCGCATGGTCAGGGTGGTTGCGGCTGTAGTTGGTGGCCGTGCCCTCCAGCGGCGTGGTCACCACGTTCCAGCCTGCGCGTCCCTGACTGATGAGGTCCAGCGATGCAAATTGCCGGGCGACGGTGAACGGCTCGCTGTACGAGGTGGAGATGGTGCCCGCCAGGCCGATCTTGGACGTCGCCACGGCCAGCGCCGACAGGATGGAGATGGGCTCGAAGCGGTTGAGGAAGTGCGGGATGGACTTCTCGTTGATGAACAACCCGTCGGCCACGAAGGCAAAGGCAATGCCGTTGGCTTCGGCCTTCTTCGTGGTATCGATGTAGAAGCCCAGGTTGACGCTCGCGTCCGCCGGGCCTGCAGGGTGTTTCCACGAATTCATGTGGCCGCCCGCGCCGTGCAGCATGACGCCAAAGCGGATGGGGGACTTGTTGTTGTGGTGGCTCATGGTTTTTTCTCCAGGGGATGTGGGGGGGATCAAGCTCAGGCTTCGGCCGTGGCGTAAGCACCGGCCAGCAGCTCGACCGAGGCCAGCCGCTCGGCAAAACCCGTGACGGGCGTATCGATCACAAACTCCTCAATGCCGTAGCGCGCGCTGAGCGCATCAAGCTGTTCGCGCACATGCTCGGGCGAGCCTGCAATCACATGGGGGCGGGTCTCTTCCAGCCGGTAGTCCGCCACGCCCGCCTGGCGCGCAAACTCCGCTGCGGCCTGGGCGCTGGGCAGGTTGACGCTTTGCCCCGTGGAGAGGTGCAGCTTGAACACACGCAAGGCACCCACCAGGCTTTCGGCCTGCGCCTGCGTGGGGGCCACCAGGGCATACAGCGCCAGCGATGGAGAACGCCCCGAAGCCTCGCGGTACACGCGCACCGTGCGCTCGATGTTCACCGGGTCGCCGTTGAAATGGCCTGCGTAGGTGAAATGCCAGCCATGGCGCGCCGCCAGCGCGGCGCTGTCGGGGCTGCCACCCAGCAGGTGGCGCTCGGGCAGACTCGGGGGGCTGGGGAAGGCGATGGCGCCGGCCAGCGCATGCTCCGGGTCCAGCGTGTTGTGCAGGAAGGCGTCCAGCTCCGCAAAGCGCACATCGAAGCCTGAAGCCGGGGACTTGTCGTGCAGCGCCTGCAGCGCCCGGGTGGACAGCGGCAAGCCACCAGGGGCCTTGCCCACGCCCAGGTCCACCCGGCCCGGCGCGAGCGACGCCAGCACCTTGAAGACCTCGGCCACCTTGAACGGGCTGTAGTGCTGCAGCATCACGCCGCCAGAGCCGATGCGGATGCGCGAGGTGCGCGCCAGCAAGTGCGCCACCAATACTTCGGGGGCCGATCCGGCCAGGCCCGGGTTGCCATGGTGCTCGGCCACCCAAAAGCGGCGGTAGCCCAGTTGTTCTGCGCGCTGGGCCAGCGCTACGGTGCGCTGCAGCGCCTCGGCCGCCGTGGCCCCTTCGGGGATGGGACTTTTGTCGAGCAGGGAAAGGGCGTAGGACACGGTGGGAGCAGCAATTTGCGCATGAGTGATCAATGCGACAAATTCTGTGGCCCGGGGGCCTCCACCGGTTGCGCTAACTTTTCATATCGATATGCGGCGCGCGCTCCGTGCATGAGCACGGGCCCCGCCAGAGCCACCCTCGAACTGGTTTTGCCAGGCCACGGGTGGCCCCCTCGGGAGAGGGCGCCGAGGGCGGCTCAGGGCGGGTTTAGAACCTCGTCATGGTGCAGCTGTGCGGCTGCTGCGCCTTGGCAGCAGGGATCTGCCGCACCACGCGGAAGCCGTAGCCCGAGCCTTCCACGTCGAACTTCACGCCCGGCGCACCCTTCTTGTCCATCACGCCCACCACCAGCGCCTGCTGGAACTGGTGGTCTGCCGCGCGCATGGTGCCGCCCTGGCCGGAGAGCTGCACATTGGCGCTCTCCATTTGCCGGGCGATGGCGACGGTGTCGGTGCTGCCCGCGCGCTCGATGGACTGGGCCAGCGCCTCGATCATGAGCTGCATGCGCATGTGCACGTAGTCGTCCTGCGGCTTGGGGAAGCGGGTGCGGAAGGACTGGTAGAACGCCTCGCTCTGCGCGCCCGGCACATTGGGCAGCCAGTCGGCCACGGCCACCACCTTGCCGATGCCGGCGTCGCCGATGGCAGCGGGCGCTCCGAGTGCATTGCCGTAGAAGGTGTAGAAGCTGCCTTCGTAGCCCACCTCGCGCGCCGCCTTCACCAGCAAGGTCAGGTCATTGCCCCAGTTGCCGGTGACCACAGCCTGCGCGCCGCTGGTCTTGATCTTCACGGCGTAGGGCGCGAAGTCCTTGATACGGCCGATGGGGTGCAGCTCTTCGCCCACCACGGCCACGTCGGGGCGCTGCGCGGCCAGCTGCTTCTTGGCTTCGCGCAGCACGGCCTGGCCAAAGCTGTAGTCTTGGCCAATGAGGTACACGCTCTTGAGGCTTTTGTCCTCGCGCATCACATCCATCAGCGCGGCCATGCGCATGTCGGCATGGGCGTCGAAGCGGAAGTGCCAGAAGCTGCATTTTTCGTTGGTGAGGATGGGGTCCACCGCCGAGTAATTGAGGAACAGCACGCGCTTGTTCGGCTCGCGCTCGTTGTGCTTGTTGATGGCCTCGATCAGCACCGCCGCCGTGGCCGAGGAATTACCCTGCAGGATGATCTGTGCGCCATCGTCGATGGCAGCGCGCAAGGCCGACAGCGCCTCTTCGTTCTGGCCCTTGCTGTCGTAGCGCTCCAAGGCCAGCGGGCGGGGGCCGCCGCTGCTGGCGGGCAGCTGCACGCCACCGCGCGCATTCACGCGCTCCATGGCCCAGTACACATTGCGGTACACCGCTTCGCCGGTGTTGGAGAACGCACCCGACAGGCTTTCGATGAGTGCCACCTTGACGGGCTTGGCCTGGGCCGCAGCAGCGGCTGGCGCCGGGGCCTGCGCCCAGCTGGCGGACACGGGGGCCATGGCGCCCGCCAACGCCACCGCAGCGGCCCAAACGGTGTGACGTAATGCTGCTGCGCCCGATTTCAAGCCCACGGCTTGCAATTTATTCATGCCACTTTTTCCCTTGAAAAGCGACGCGGGCGTACACAACTCCTTGGCATGCGGCGACCACGTCGAGAGCCGCGCAGTTTATAGGAGTTACCCATGATCTTCGCCCCTGTGATCCGCCGCGCCGCCTACGCCCAGGCCCCCCGCTCCGCCGACCTCGCGCTGCAGCGTTTTCTGATGGGCGCGCTGGCAGAGCCCACCGCAGCCCGCTCTGCTGGCTGCACCGTGACGCAGGACGACAAGGCCACCACGCTGCAGTTGGATGTGCCGGGCCTGGCCCGTGAGCAGCTGCAAATCAGCATTGAAGGCAATGTGGTGCGTCTGCAGAGCGTGGAAGGCGCCCCGCGCCAGGTGCAGCGCGCCTGGGAGCTGGCGGCCGACATTGATGCAGCCAACAGCAGCGCCAAGCTGGAAAACGGCGTGTTGACGCTGACCCTGGCCAAGGTGGAACCCGCCAGCAAGGCCACCACGCTCACCATCCACTAAACACTACCGAATTGATAGCTATAAGTGCCCGCACCGCAGGCTGTACGGGCACTTTTTATTGAAAAACCGGATCGTTGTGCATGCACCCGCTGCTCACTCATGCCGCAGCGCATCGATGGGGTCCATGCGCGCCGCACGCCGCGCCGGGAAGTAGCCAAACACCACACCGATCCCGGCCGAGAACAAAAACGACAGCAGGTTCACGCCGGGGTTGAAGAGGTAGGGCACACCCATCAGCCCTGACAGCGCGAGCGACGCGCCCGTGGCCAGCACGATGCCGATGAGACCGCCTAAAGCGGCCAACACCACCGCCTCGATCAGGAACTGCAGCAGCACCTCGCGCTCCAGCGCGCCGATGGCCAGGCGCAGGCCGATCTCGCGCGTGCGTTCGGTCACGCTCACCAGCATGATGTTCATGATGCCGATGCCGCCCACCAGCAGACTCACGGCCGCCACGGCGCCCAGCAGCGTGGTCAGCACCTTGGTGGTGCCCGAGAGCGTGTCAGCCAGCTGCTTGGTGTCGAGCACGTTGAAGTTGTCTTCGTCCGAATCCGACAGCTTGCGCAGCTCGCGCAGCAGTTGCGTGAGGCTGGCCTTCACCCGCTCGGGGTCGCTGCCGTCCTTCATCGACACCAGCAGCGTGTTCACCCGCGTGTTGCCCGTCACGCGGCGCTGCAGCGTGCGCAGCGGCACCAGCACGGTGTCGTCCTGGTCGTTGCCAAAGGCGCCCTGCCCTTTGGACTCCAGCACGCCCACCACTTCGCACGAAAACGCCTTCACGCGCAGCTGGCCGCCCACGGCATCGGCTGTGCCAAACAGCTCGCGCCGCACGGTTTCGCCAATCAGGCACACGGCGGCACCGGCACGCAGTTCAGCGTCGCTGAAGACACGGCCATTTCGCACCGTCCAGTTGCCGGTCTCCAGCCAGGCGTTGGTGCTGCCGATCACGCTGGTCGTCCAGTTGCGCCCGCCCACCACGGCGGTGGCGGCGGCGCGCGCCTCGGGTGCCACGGCCAAGATGCCGCCGATCTGCTGCGCGATCATGTCGGCATCGGTGTCCTTGAAGGCCGGGGCGCCCGTGCCGCCGCCGGGCCCCATGCGTTGGCCGGGGCGCACCTGCAGCAGGTTGGTGCCCAGGCCCGAGATCTGGTTCTGGATGGCCAGCGTGGCGCCATTGCCCAGCGTGACCATGGTGATCACCGCGCTCACGCCGATCACGATGCCCAGGATGGTGAGGAACGAGCGCATGAGATTGCGCCGGATGGAGCGCAGCGCCAGCAGCAGGGTGTTGAGCAACATTAGTGGTCTCCCGCATCCGAACCGGCCACCGCCAGCTGGGCCGATGCCGCATCAGCGTCCAGGCCCTTGGGGTGTGGGTTAGCCGCATCGCGGTCCACCACGCCATCCACAAACCGCACGATGCGCCGCGCGTACTGCGCCATGTCGGGCTCGTGCGTGACCATCAGCACGGTAATCCCGTGGTCGGCATTCAGGCGCCAGAGCAGTTCCATGATCTCGTAGCTGCGCTGGGTGTCGAGGTTGCCGGTGGGCTCGTCGGCCAGCAGCACATCGGGCTCGGTGACGATGGCGCGCGCAATCGCGACGCGCTGCTGCTGCCCGCCCGACAACTCGGCGGGTGTGTGGTGTTCCCAGCCCTTGAGGCCCACCGCTTCCAGCGCACGCGCGGCCGCTGCGTGGCGCGCGGTGGCCGACTCGCCCCGGTACAGCAGGGGCAGCTCCACGTTCTCTTGCGCCGAGGTGCGCGCCAGCAGGTTGAAGCCCTGGAACACAAAGCCAAAGTAGCGCCGCCGCAGCCGCGCCCGCTCGTCGCGCGAGAGCGACTCCACATGCACGCCCTTGAACAGGTATTCGCCCGTGGTGGGCCGGTCCAGGCAGCCCAGCGTGTTCATGGCCGTGGACTTGCCCGAGCCGCTGGGGCCCATGATGGCCACAAAGTCGCCCTGCGCGATGTCCAGATCTACGCCCTTGAGCGCCTGAAAGGCCAGCGCCCCTTCGCCATAGACCTTGGTCACGCCGCGCAGGCGGATGAGTGGGATGTCGCCCGCCACGCTCATGGCTTGGCCCCTGCCGCGCGCTGGTCGGTGATCACGGCCATGCCGGGGGTGAGGCCGTCGCCAGTGACTTCGGTGTGACGGCCATCGCTGATTCCGACCTGCACGTCGATGGGCTTGGCAGCCCCGTCCTGCAGCACCCACACCTGACGCGTCTTGCCCGCGCCGTCGCCTGGATCGCCCCCCGCCCCCGGTTTGCGTGGGCCCGAGCCAGACCGTGGCATGCGCGGCATGAGCTGCGACATGATGCCGCCACCACTGCCGCTGCCCGACGCACCAGGCTTGGAGCCCCCCGCCCCCGGTTTCGCATCGGCCCCTGCGGCCTGCGCGGGCGTGAAGCGCAGCGCCGTGTTGGGCACCAGCAGCACGTCCTTGCGTTCAGTGGAAGTGATGGTGGCCGCCGCCGTCATGCCGGGGCGCAGGCTCATGTCGCTGTTGTTCACCTCCAGCCAGGTGATGTAGGTGACCACGTTGTCCGTCTTGGTAGAGCCAAACGACACGCGCGTGACCTGGGCCGGGTAGCGGTGCGAGGGGTAGGCGCTGACCGTGAAGCTCGCGTCCTGACCCACCTTGACCGAGCCCACATCGGCTTCGTCCACGCTCACATCCAGCCGCAGCTGCGTGAGGTCTTCGGCCACGGTGAACAGCGTCACTGCCTGCAGTGATGCAGCTACCGCGTTGCCGGGCTCCACCGTGCGGGTCAGCACCACACCGTCGATGGGCGAGCGGATGGAGGCCTTGGACAGGTTGGTCTCGTCGGTGGACAGCGCAGCGCGTGCGTCTTCCACCGTGGCGCGGGCGCTGGTTTCATCGGCGCGGGCGCGGTCCAGCGTCGCGCGGCCTGCGTCCAGCTCGGAGGCCGAGGGCACTTTGCCGCCGGAAAGGCGCGCCACGTCCTCCAGCCGGCCCAGGTTGGCAATGGCCTCCTTGGTGGTGGCCACAGCCTGGGCCAAGCGGGCCTGCGCGGACGCCAGCGAGGCGCGCGAGCGCAGCACCTGCGATTCGAGCTTGGCGGTATCCAGCTCTACCAGCAGCTGCCCTTTCTTGACCTTGTCGTTCACATCCACCAGCACATTCCGCACCGTGCCTGACAACTCGCTGCCAATGGTGACCGAGCGCGTGGGCTGCAGCGTGCCGTTGGCCGACACGGTGAGTGTGAGATTGCCCCGGCGCAGCTCTTCGGTGACATAGGTGGGTGCAGTGCTGGCACTCTGGCGCGACTGCCAGGCATACAAGCCGCCGCCCAGCACCACGAGCGCGGCCACCCCCAGCCACATGGTGGTGCGCTGCCACCAGCGGCGGGGCCGGTCAGCCCCCAGCAAGGCGCTCAGGTCGGAGGGGGCGGCTTTGGCGGGTGCAGAAGAAGCGGAAGTGTCGGTAATTGGCATGGGACGTGAATCAGAAAAATGGGGGCTGGCAGGCAATGAGGTGGGCGTGTGGAAGGGCCTGTCAGCTGTTCATTCGGCTACCGCCCAGCCGCCGCCCATCGCCTTGTAGAGGCGCACATGGTCTGCCGCGACGGCAGCGGTGGTGGTGGCCACACTCTCTTGCGTGGACAGCAGCGTGCGCTGCGTCTCCAGCACCGCCTGAAAGTCGATGAGCCCGCTGCTGTAGCGCTGCTGCGCCAGCAGGGCGGCGTTGCGGGCAGCGTCTGCGGCGGCCGTGAGGCGCTCCAACTTTTCGCGGTCGCCACGCAGGGCCACCAGCGCGTTCTCCACATCCTGCAGCGCCGTGAGCACGGTGGCTTCGTAGGCTACGCGGGCCTGCTCCAGCGCGGCAGACTGCACACGCACCTGCGCGCGGGCCGCGCCGCCATCCAGCAGCGGGATGGACACGCTGCCCAGCAAGGCACTGGTCACGGCACTGCCACCCGACAAGGCGCCCAGCGTGAGGGCGCGCAAGCCCAGCGAGCCACCGAGGGAGAAGCTGGGGTAGCGCGCCGCATCGGCCTGCGACACGCGCGCCAGGGCGGCGGCAATGCGCTGCTCGGCCGCACGCACATCGGGGCGTTGGCGCAAGGTCTCGGCCGGGATTGCCAGGGCCAGCTCTGCGGTCGGCTGAGGCACGGCGGCATTGGCGGCCAGGGTAGCGTCGAGCGCGCCGGGCACCTGGCCGGTCAGCACGGCCAGGCTGTAGCGCGACTGCGCCAGGCTGGCTTCCAGGCTGGGAATCTGCGCGGCGGTCTGCTCGGCCGCTGCACGGGCCTGCTCGGTGACGAGCGAGGTGGTGAGCCCGGCCTGCAGGCGCCACTGGGTGATCTGCAAGGTCTCCTGCTGGCTGGCCAGGTTGCTGCGCGCAATGGCCAGGCGCTGCTGCAGCCCGCGCATCTCGATGTAGTTGACGGCCACCTCGGCCGCCAGCGACACCTGCACGTCGGCCAGGCTGGCCTCGGCCGCGCGGGCGTCAGCCTCGCTGGCGCTCACGCCGCTACGCAGGCGGCCAAATACATCGGGCTCCCAGCTCGCATCAAAACCGGCCTGGAAGGTGTTGCCCGTGCTGTTGCTGGCCCGGCTGCGCTGCGCCGAGGCCGAGGCACCCACGCTGGGCAGTAGACCAGCGGACTGCACATCCACCTGGGCACGCGCTTGCCGCAACGCGGACTGGGCAGTGCGCACGCTGGTGTTGGCGCGCACGGCTTGCTCGACCAGCGTGGTGAGCACAGCATCGTCAAACCGCCGCCACCACTGGGCCAGCGATGTGGCTGCCGCGCCTTGCGCAGTGCCGCCGCCCCCTGCGGACCAGGCCGCCGGTACGGCCACCTCGGGCAAGGTACCTTCTGTTGGTGCAAGGCTTGCGCACCCCGTGACGGCCAGCACACACCAGATCAGCGCCGCACGCCTCCAGGGCACAGCGCGCAGGGTGGGCATTGCGCGGGCGGTGGGTGCGCTTTTTGAGGCCAGGGGGAAACAACGCATGGGCAATCGCTACACAAGGGAAAACCCCATTGTGGGCAGCGATTGCGGTCACCAGGTACCCACTGGGTCAAGCCCAGGTAAAGAATTGATGCAAAGCCGGTGCTGGACTGGTGCCTGACGCGGCACTGCATGCCGGGCGGCCCAGCACAGCGAACCGACAGGCTGGCAGGGAAGTCAGTGGGCGTGCAGCAACTCGCCCCGCAGCAGCACGACCGGCGCAAACGCCCGGGCCCGGTACTCGCTGGGGCTGCAGCCCACATGCGCGCGGAACGCCCGGCTGAAATGCGCGCTGTTGCTGAAGCCCCAGGACAGCGCAATGTCGGTGACCGAGCGCTGCGCATGCGCCGGATGGCGCAGGTCACGCAGACAGGCCTCCAGGCGGCGGCGCTGGATCATGGCGGCCAGGGTTTCCTCGTCGTCGGCCACAGCGTTGTACAGGTGCCGCTTGCTGCAGTTGAGCGCCTGGGCCATGCGGTCGATGGTGAGGTCGGGGTCGCCCAGGTGGCGGTCGATGTACTGGCTGATGCGATCGCGCAGCGCCTCGCGCTGCGACAGCAGGCTTTGCTGGCCGTTGCGCTCCAGCAGCGACAGCTGCACCAGGTGCGTGATCACATCGGCCACGCCATCGGCGGCGGCATCCGACATGGTGGGCAGCTCGGCAAACGCGGCGCGCATGGTGTCCCACGCCAAGCGCGACACGCCCGTGGTGCCCGAGAACCGCTGCACCATCAGGTCATCCAGCTTGAGCTTGCGCTCGGGCAGTTGCTCCTTGGGGATCATCAGCACCATCTGCCGCACGGCGTCAGGGTTGCTCACGGCATAGGCGCGTGTGGTGTCGTACACGCTCCACTCGCCAGGTGACAGCCACACCTGGCGCCCGTTTTGTTCAAAGCAGGCCCGCCCTTCGAGCTGCGCCACCACCTTGATGTAGGCCCGGTCGCTGCCCCGGATGAGGCTGGGGGTACGCACCACGCGGTGGCGGCTCACGTCCAGCTGGCACAGGTTCACATAGCCCGCCTGGCCCGAGGTGATGTGGCCTGCAAAGGCATCGTCACCAAACGCGTCGGACTCCAGCCCGCCAATGAGGCGCCACACGGCATCGCCCCACAGGTGCAGGCGGTCGCGCGCAGGCACGGCGTCGGTGGATACCTCGGTCAGGGGGTGGGCCATGGTGTCTCCAGTGCGGGTTGCGCAAGCCTGATGGTTATGCGGCTGAATTATCGGACGCCCAGGTACCCCGTGCCACCGAGGGAAATCCGGGTAAACCCGCTGCCGTCTGCACGCTGAGGCAAGCGTTTTGTGCACGCTGAGCGCAGCGCGCAGGGGCGGGTCTCCCTACGATTCCCGGCACGGCGTGCACCACGCAGGCCCCATCCGAGGAGACACACAATGACAGCACACCAACCCTCCAAGCGCCAGTGGATCAAAGGGGCCGCCGCCACGGTCGGCACCCTGGCAGTGGCCCCCCAGCTGTGGGCCCAGGGCAGCAGCGCAGCCCCCGTTCGCATCGGCTACGCCATTGCCCGCACGGGCCCCTGGGCGGCCGGTGCCCAGGTGAGCCAGGAGCCCAACTACCTGCTGTGGGCCGAGCAAGTCAACGCAGCAGGCGGCCTGAGCGTGAAGGGCACCAAGCGCCCCATCGAACTCATCGGCTACGACGACCGCAGCGAGACCGAGACCTGCGTGCGCACCTACGAAAAGCTCATGGGCAGCGACAAAGTGGACCTGATCCTGCCACCCTGGGGTTCGGGTGCCAACTTCGCCATCGCGCCGCTGGCCAACCGCTTTGGCTACCCGCTGCTGGCACCCACGGCGCTGTCGCGCAAGCTGATCGACATGAACCTGCCCTACTTCTTCTCGCTGCTGCAGCAGCCTGACAAGATGATGGGCGCGCTGGTGGACATGCTGGTGGCCAACAACGTCAAGACCATTGCCATCGTCTACATGGACGACCTGTTTGGCCTGGAGAACTTCGCCGCGCTGAACAATGCGCTCAAGAAGACCAGCATCCAGGTGGTGGAGCGCAAGAGCTACCCGCTGGGCGTGAAGGACCTGGCCCCCGTGCTGCGCGGCATCAAGGACCTGAACCCCGACGCGTTCATCGGCATCACCTACCCGCCCGACACCATCCTGGCCAGCCGCCAGGCGCGCGAGGTGGGGCTGAACCCCAAGTTCTTCTACGCCTCGGTGGGCACGGCCTTCCAGCTCTACAAGAACGTGATGGCCGCCAACACCGAGGGCGTGATTGGCATGGGATCTTGGAGCGTGAAGACAAGCCCCGAGGCCAAGGCGTACTTCGACGCCCACGTGAAGAAGTTCAACAAGGAGCCCGACCGCTGGGCCAGCGGCCATGCCTGGGCGGGCCTGCAGATCCTGCAGCAGGCGGTGGAAAAGGCGGGCCTGGACCGCAAGGCGCTGCGCGAGCACATCGCCAAGAATGAGTTCCAGACCATCCTGGGCGGCATCCGCTTTACGGGCAGCGAGAACGCCTCCATCCCCGGCACCGTGAGCCAGTGGCAGGGCAGCGACTTTGAAGTCGTGTGGCCCAAGGACCGCGCCACCGCACAGTTGAACACTAACAAACCTGCGTGGAAGTAACACTGTGTCTTTGACTTCCTGGGCCGAACTGGTCGCCAGTGGCCTCATTACCGGCGGCATCTACGCGCTGGTGGCCATGGGCCTGAATCTGCAGTACGGGCTGATGCGCATCATGAACATCTCGCATGGCGAGTTTCTGATGCTCGGCGCCTTCCTGACCTGGTGGGCGCACACGGCCACGGGCATCTCGCCACTGCTGCTCATGCCACTGGCCTTCATCGCATTGTTTGTGCTGGGGGTGGTGGTGCACGCGCTGTGCTTCAAGCGCCTGGCGGCGCGCGCGCCCAACGTGGACGTGTTCGAGGCCCGCAGCCTGATGGTGGGCTTTGGCCTCATGTTCCTGGTGCAGAACACCGCCCTGCTGATCTGGGGCGGCGATCTGCGCGGCTATGAGTACCTGGCCGACCCGGTGCAGATCGCGGGCATGCGCTTCACCGAGAACAAGCTGGTGCTGTTCGGCGTTGCGCTGGCGTTGTCGGCGGGGCTGATCGCGCTGCTCAAGCTCACGCTGCTGGGCAAGGCCGTGCGGGCGCTGATGCAGTCGCCCACGGGCGCGCAGCTGGTGGGCATCAACACGCGGCGGCTGCACCCGATGATGTTCGGCATTGGCCTGGGCCTCTCGGGCGTGGCGGGGGCGTTGCTGTCGATGACGTATGAGATTTCGCCGTCGATGGGCGAGCCCTACACCGTCACCGCGCTGATCGTCATCACGCTGGGCGGCTTCGGCAGCCTGGCGGGCAGTCTGGCCGGTGGCTTGCTGCTCGGCGTGGTCGAGGCGCTGGGCATGCACTTCAGCAGCCCGTCTCTCAAGATGCTGCTGAGCTATGCAGTGTTCATCGGCGTGCTGATCTGGCGCCCCAACGGTTTGTTTAGCAAGAAATGAAATTCCTCCCTTCCAACAAGCCCTGGCTTGCGCTCGCAGTGGGCGTGGCCGTGGTCGCCACCCTGCCCTGGCTGGTGTCCGAGTTCGTGGCCTCGGTGCTGCTCAGCTGCCTGATGTACATCGCGCTGGCCACCAGCTGGTCGTTGTTCTGCGGTGCCACGCGCTACCTCTCGCTGGCTACCTCGGCCTTCTTTGGTATCGGCGCCTACACCAGCGCCACCCTGCTGGCAGTGTTGCCCTGGCCCCTGGTCATCCTGGCCGGCGCTCTGATCGCCACCGTGGTGGCCGTGGTGATGGGTGCGGCCGTGCTGCACCTGCGCGGCACCTACTTTGCGGTGCTCACTTTCGGCATGACCGAGCTGATCCGCCACGCGGTGACTTTTGTGGAAAAGCAGGTGTCCGGCACCGTGGGCCGCGTGCTCACGGTGGTGCCCAGCAACGAGACGGTGTACCTGACGGTGCTGGTGATTGCGGCAGGTGCCATCGCCACCGCCATTGCCATCCAGCGCAGCCGGTTTGGCCTCGCACTGGCAGGGATCGGCGCCGACGAGCAGCGCGCCCAGACGCTGGGCGTGGACACGCGCCTGGCCAAGATCGCGGGCTTTGGCATCACCGCCGCCTTTGCGGGCGCCGTGGGCGCGGCCATGGCCGTGCGCTGGACGTACATCGAGCCCGCAGCGGTTTTCAGCCCCTTCATCGGCTTCCAGACTGTGCTGATCGCGCTGATCGGCGGCGCGACCAGCCTGGGCGGCCCCATCCTGGCGGCCATCGTGTTCAGCCTGCTGGCCGAAACGCTGCGCCTGCAGCTGCCCTACGGCTACATGATGGTGCTGGGCCTGCTGCTGATTTTGTGCGTGATGTACCTGCCCAATGGCCTGGCCACCCTGTGGCAACGGCGCAAACCTGCGGTGGAGGCACACCATGGCTGAAGCCCTGTTGACCATCGACGCCGTGACCGTGCGCTTTGGCGGCCTGACTGCCGTGGACGGCGTGAGCGCCACGCTGCACACGGGTGAGCTCATCGGCATCATCGGCCCCAACGGTGCGGGCAAGACCACATTCTTCAACGCCATCTCGGGCGTGCAGCCGCCCACATCGGGCACGTTGCACAGTAGCACCGACAACCTCACCGGCAAGGGCCCGCACCACTACGCCGCCCACGGCATTGCGCGCACCTTCCAGACGCCGCGCGTGTTCCCCGACATGACGGTGCGCGACAACGTGCGCTTTGGCATGCAGTTCGCAGGCCGCCACCGCCAGGGGCCCGAGGGCCTGCGCAGCGAAGGCGAAATCCTGGCCATGCTGGGCCTGGCCCATCTGGCCGACCGCCCGGCTGCGGACGTGACGCCTTCGCAGCAGCGCCTGCTGGAGATCGGCATGGCCCTGGGCACACGCCCGCGCCTGCTGCTGCTCGACGAGGTGGCCGCCGGACTGACCGAGGCCGAGGTGGACGCCATGGCCCAGCGCATCCGCCGCCTGCGCGACGACTGGGGCCTGACGGTGGTGTGGATCGAGCATGCGGTGGCCACGCTGCTCAAGTATGTGGAGCGCGTGCTGGTGCTGCACCAGGGCCGCAAGATTGCCGACGGTACGCCCGCCGAGGTGGTGCGCGACCCGCATGTGATCGAGGCCTATCTGGGTGACGAAATGGCAGCCAACAGCGAAGGAGCCACGGCATGAGCGGCGCACACCTCACCGTACAGAACCTGAGCACGGGCTACCACGGCTTTCAGGTGCTGCAAGACCTGTCGTTGCAGGCCGCGCCCGGAATCACCGTCATCGTCGGCCCCAACGGTGCAGGCAAGACCACGCTGCTCAAGGCGCTGGCCGGGCTGCTGCCGCGCACGGGCACCGTGGCGCTGGACGGCAGCGACCTGCCTGCCATGAACGCCACCGCCTGCGTGCAGCGCGGCCTGGCCCTGGTGGCCGAGGGCCGCCAGCTGTTCCCGCAGATGACGGTGACCGAGAACCTGGAACTGGGCGGCTGGCTGGTGCCATCACGCACCCGCGCCGACCGGCTGGCCCAGGCCTTCGAAGACTTTCCCCGCCTCAAGGAACGGACCACGCAGCTCGCCGGCACCATGAGCGGCGGCGAGCAGCAGATGGTGGCCGTGGCCCGCGCCATGATGAGCGGCCCGCGCCTGCTGATGCTGGACGAGCCCTCGCTGGGTCTGGCTCCGCGCATGGTCGATGAGCTGCTGGCCATCGTGCAGCGCATTGCGGCACAGGGCGTGACGGTGCTGATGGTCGAACAGAACGTGCGCAAGGCGCTGCAGATCGCGCAGCGCGGCTATGTGCTGGAGCGCGGGCGCATCGTGGCGTCTGGCGCGGCCGCTGACCTGCTGCAGTCCGATGTAGTGCGACAGGCCTACCTCGGCGTCGCCTGAAGTCTATGCAGCACCCCCTGAGTCGCTTCGCGCCTTCCCCCTCTCCTTCGGGAGGGGAACGCCCCCAGCGCGGCGGGGCGGCCCTTGCGCGGGGGCACTGGCCTCGGCACCGCCGGTTTCGCGGACCATAGGTCATTGCGAAAACCGTGCGGCGCTATCGCATCCCATCATTTCGATTGCTTTTATTTTCTTTTTTGCCCTCCAGGAGATTGATTCCATGACTGCCATTTCCATGCTGATCAACGGCGAGCGCGTGCAGGCCACTGGCGGTGCCACGTTTGAGCGCCGCAACCCGCTCGACGGATCGGTCGCCACCACGGCCCCCGCTGCCAGCGTGGCCGATGCCAAGGCCGCCGCCGACGCAGCCGCCAAGGCCTTCCCGGCCTGGTCGGCCCTGGGGCCCAACGCGCGCCGCGCGCTGCTGCTCAAGGCCGCACACGCGCTGGAGGCCCGCACGGCCGACTTTGCCGTGGCCATGGCGGCAGAGACCGGCGCGTCGGGCATGTGGGCGGGCTTCAACGTGCACCTGGCCGCTGGCCTGCTGCAAGAGGCCGCCGCGCTCACCACGCAGATTGCAGGCGAGGTGATCCCGTCCGACGTGCCAGGCAGCCTGGCCATGGGTGTGCGCCAGGCGGCGGGCGTGGTGCTGGGCATTGCACCGTGGAACGCCCCCGTCATCCTCGGCGTGCGCGCCATCGCCACGCCATTGGCCTGCGGCAACACGGTGATCCTGAAGGGGTCGGAGCTGTGCCCCGCCACCCATGGCCTCATCATCGAAGCGCTGCAGGAGGCCGGTTTGCCTGCCGGTGTGGTGAACTTTGTGACCAACGCCCCGGCCGACGCCGGTGCCGTGGTCGAGGCCATCGTGGCCCACCCGGCGGTGCGCCGCATCAACTTCACCGGCTCCACCAAGGTGGGCCGCATCATTGCGCAGACCTGCGCCAAGTACCTCAAGCCCGTGGTGCTGGAGCTGGGCGGCAAGGCCCCGCTGCTGGTGCTGGACGACGCAGACATCGACGCCGCTGTGGCAGGCACCGTGTTTGGCGCGTTCGCCAACTCGGGCCAGATCTGCATGTCCACCGAACGCATCATCGTGGACAACGCCGTGGCAGACGAATTTGTGGCCAAGCTGGGCGAGCGCGCCAAGGCCCTGCCCCTGGGCGACCCACGCAAGGGCCCAGTGGTGCTCGGCTCGGTGGTGGACATGACCACGGTGCAGCGCTGCAACGCCCTGATCGACGACGCACTGGCCAAGGGCGCCAAGCTGGTGTGTGGCGGCAAGAGCGACAGCACGCTGATGCAGGCCACGGTGCTCGACCACGTGACGTCCGCGATGGACATCTACCGCGAAGAATCGTTCGGCCCCGTCAAACCCGTGGTGCGCGTGAATGGTGTCGAGGAAGCCATTGCCTGCGCCAACGACAACGAGTTCGGCCTGTCCTCCGCTGTGTTCAGCCGCGACGTGGCCAAGGCCTGGAACGTGGCCGCGCGCATCGAGTCGGGCATCTGCCATGTGAACGGCCCCACGGTGCATGACGAAGGCCAGATGCCTTTTGGCGGCGTGAAAAGTTCGGGCTATGGCCGCTTTGGCGGCATGGCGGGGGTGCGTGAATTCACCGAACTGCGCTGGATCACGGTGCAGACCACACCCCGCCACTACCCTTTTTGAATATCAAAAAAGATAGCTACTACCGCTTGCTGGACGGGCGGTGGCGGCCTTTTCTATTCAAAAATCAAACCGTGATCGCATCCAGCGGCCAGCGCGGTTTCACGTCAAACGCATAGTCGCTGTTGGCCTGCTGCTGCCCCGCCTGCAGCCGCATGGCGGCGGCCATGGCGATCATGGCGCCGTTGTCGGTGCACAGATGCAGCTCGGGGTAATGCACACGCACCTTGGCAGCGGCGCAGGCGGCGTTGAGCTGGGCGCGCAGGTGCCGGTTGGCTCCTACGCCACCGGCCACGACCACACGCTTCAGGCCGGTCTGCTTGAGCGCGGCCAGTGTCTTTTTGACCAGCACCTCGACAATCGCGGCCTCGGTACTGGCGGCCAGGTCGGCCTTGCGCGCTTCCAGTTCGTCGCCCAGCTTCTTTGCCTGCGTGAGCACGGCCGTCTTGAGCCCGGCAAACGAAAAATCCAGGTCACCGCTGTGCAGCAAAGGCCGTGGCAGCTTGAAGGCCGCGGCATCGCCCTGCTCAGCCAAGCGCGACAGCGCAGGGCCACCAGGATAGCCCAGGCCCATGAGCTTGGCGGACTTGTCGAACGCCTCGCCCGCCGCATCATCGATCGTCTCGCCCAGGATCTCATAGCGGCCCACCCCATCCACACGCATCAGCTGGGTGTGGCCGCCCGAGACGAGCAGGGCCACAAAGGGGAACTCGGGCGGATCGGCGCTCAGGAAGGGTGACAGCAAATGCCCCTCCAGGTGGTGCACGCCCAGCACCGGCTTGTTCAGCGCAGCACCCAGCGCGCAAGCCACGCCCGCCCCCACCAGCAGCGCACCCGCCAGGCCCGGCCCGCGCGTGTAGGCCACCACGTCCACGTCCGCCAGCGTCTGGCCGGACTCAGCCAAAACCTGCGTGGCCAGCGGCAGCACCCGGCGGATATGGTCGCGGCTGGCCAGCTCGGGCACCACGCCGCCATAGGCCTGGTGCATCTCGATCTGGCTGTGCAGGGCATGGGACAACAAGGTGGGGATGGCGGCATCGCCCGTAGAACGGACCAATGCCACGCCCGTTTCGTCGCAGGAAGATTCGATACCGAGGATCAGCAAACTCATGCCCCGAGTGTAAAACCCAGCCCCCTGCCAAGCCGGATGGAAAAACCCCTGCGGGCAGTTACCAGCAGGGGTTGCGCGGATGAAGGGGGCCAGACGACCCGGCGGCTTGCCTACCAGCGGTCCGACCGCATGCGCAGCTCCCAGCTGCCCGCCCGCAGTTCATACACGCCCACAGCGCCGTAGCGCTGCTCGCCCTTGTCGTCCCAGGTCATGGTGCCGATCACGGGCGCGTAGCCGTTGATGCTGTGCATGGCCTTGGTGATGTCCTTGGGGGCGGCCGACTTGGCCTTCTGGATAGCAGCCGAGAGGACGTAGGTGCTGTCGTAGCTGTAGTGGCCGCCGTAGGCCGGGGGCTTCTTGTAGGCGGCGATGTATTTCTCCAGGAAGGGCTTGCCGGTGGCGAACTCCTTGGCCTCCAGCACGGGCGAGGTGGCGTAGATGCCCTGTACGATGCCCGCGCCCTTGGTCATGTCGGTGGTCTTGATGGTGTCGCCACCGAGCAGGCTGACCTTGGTGTGGTCCACCTTGCGCAGGGCTTCGAGCAGGGCCAGGGCCTGAAAGTCGTTCAGCGTGGAGACAATCACCTCCACCTTGGCGGCCTTGAGTTCGCCGGCCAGCTCGTCAAACGCCACGGTCTTGTCATCGAACGACTTGCGCACCACCACTTCTTTCTTCTCGGCCTTGAGCTGCTCGGCAGCGCCGTCGGCCAGGCCCTTGCCGTAGGGGGTGCCGTCGTCCAGCGCGGCATAACGTGCAGCGCCCAGCTGCGTGGCGGCAAACGAGCCGATGGCGCGGGCCTGCAGGGTGTCGTTGGCCACCATGCGGAAAGTGGTGGGGAACCCGAGCTGTGTGAACTTGGGGTTGGTGGAGATGGCGATCTGCGCGATGTCCTTGGCCGCGTAGATGGGCGCGGTCTCGATGCTCACGCCCGAGTTCAGGTGCCCGATCACGGCCACCACGCCCGCATCCACCAGTTGCTGGGCCACGGCCTTGCCGGTGGCGGCGTCGGCCTTGTCGTCCACCGACACCACCTCCAGCGTCACGCGCTTGCCATCCACCGTGTAGCCGGACTTGTTGAGTTCGTCCACCGCCAGGGTCACGCCGTTGAGCAGGTCCTGCCCCAGGGCGCCCAGCGGGCCAGAGAGGGGCTGCGCCACACCAATTTTGATGGTGTCCGGCACCTTGCCGCATCCGGTCAGGAGTGCGGCAGTCGCCACTGCGGTCAGGGCCAGGCTGGCCGAGAAGCGGCGCCGGTTGAAGTGCTTGTTCATGCAAAAAACTCCATATCTGAATGTCGAAGTGACCGGATGTATATGCGAGGCCACCCGGAGGCGCTATCGGGTATGCCCTCCCGCAGCGTCCTTTATTAGCAACTTTCAGGCCCCGCAAGGGAGTGCCGCCGCTGTGCGGGGGCCGGTCACAGCCCACCCGCCCAGCCCAAGCCGCCCCACGCACCGCTTCGGCGCACCAAATTGCGGCGTGAAAATTGCTTATGCTCGGGTCTATGAATGAGGCCTTGCGCATCGTGGTGGTCGCCCCGGATCTGGCGATCGCCGACCCACACGACGAACACGCCGTCCTGCAGGCGGAGCGGTCGCGTGCGCTGCGCATCGGGTTGCTGGAGAACAACTTCAACCTGGTGGCCACGCTGCCCGCCGATGTGTTTCTGAGCGAGCGCATCGCCCAGCTGCAGCCCGACCTGATCATCGTGGACGCCGAAAGCGAGGCGCGCGACGCACTCGAACATGTGGTGATGGCCACGCGCGACGAGCGCCGCCCCATCGTGATGTTCACCAACGACGAGGACACCTCGCACGTGAAGGACGCGGTGGCGGCGGGTGTGTCGGCCTACATCGTGGCGGGCCTGGCGCCGCAGCGCATCCGCCCCATTCTGGACGTGGCCATGGCGCGCTTCCAGCACGAGCAGGCCCTGCGCGCCGAGCTGGCCGACGCCAAGACCGAACTCAAAGACCGCAAGACCATCGACCGCGCCAAGGGCCTGCTGATGCAGCGCCAGGGCCTGACCGAACAGGCTGCCTACGAGAAGCTGCGCAAGACGGCGATGGACAAAGGCCTCAAGCTGGCAGATGTGGCGCAGCGCATGCTCGATGTGATGGATCTGCTGGGATAAACAAGTGACTTCCCCCTGAGCGGCTGCGCCGCTTCCCCCTTCTCTCGAATGTCTACGCCATTCGGGAAGGGGGACGCAGCCCTCGCTGCGGGGCGGCCCTTGCTCGGCTGCCCTGGCCTCGGCCGCGCCCAGATCCACCAGCTTCTCCCAGATGGTGCGCCGCACAAATGCAGTGCAGCCCGGCCCACATGCACCAGCCTTGGCCATTTCAAGCAAAAAAGGCCGTTTCCGCCTGCCCATCTTGCCTAAGCAGCTATCAAAAGCATAGTAATGGCAGCGCCAGACTGGCGCAACACAGGCTGGCACGCTGCTTGCATTAACCCTGGCAAGACCAAAGAAGGTCCCACCCTGACAGCACCGGCCCAATGGCGGGCCAGTGCTGACACAAAGCCCCCCAATGGGCTTTGCCATGGACAAAGGCGTCCCTCTCCGAGCCCGTTTGCGCATGCAACCCGGCCAGGGGAGGACGCCTTTTTTGTTTTCTAACGCACCGAGGAACCGCCCCATGACCGATCTGTTGAAAACCAGCCTCAACCGCCGCACCGTGCTGCAGGCCGCTACCGTGGGCGCCGTGGGCGTGAGCCCCGCCCTGCGCGCCCTGGTGCACGCCCAGGGCTCGGACGCCCCCGAGAAGAAGGAAGTGAAGATCGGCTTCATCCCGCTGACCGACTGCGCCAGCGTGGTGATGGCCTCGGTGCTGGGCATCGACAAGAAGTACGGCGTGACCATCATCCCCACCAAGGAAGCATCGTGGGCCGGTGTGCGCGACAAGCTGGTGAATGGCGAACTCGACTTTGCCCACGTTCTGTATGGCCTGGTCTACGGCGTGCACCTGGGCCTGGCGGGCCCCAAGAAGGACATGGCCGTGCTGATGAATCTGAACCACAACGGCCAGGCCATCACGCTGTCCAAGAAGCTGGCCGAAAAAGGCGCCGTCAACGGCGCTGGCCTGGCCAAGCTCATGGCCAGCGAGAAGCGCGAATACACCTTCGCCCAGACATTCCCCACCGGCACGCACGCCATGTGGCTGTACTACTGGCTGGCCGCACATGGCATCAACCCCATGAAGGACGCCAAAGTCATCACCGTGCCGCCACCCCAGATGGTGGCCAACATGCGCGTGGGCAACATGGACGGTTTCTGCGTGGGCGAGCCCTGGAACCACCGCGCCATCATGGACGGCATCGGCATCACCGCCACCACCACGCAGGACATCTGGAAGGACCACCCCGAAAAGGTGCTGGGCACCACGTCCGAATTCGTGCAGAAGTACCCCAACACGGCCCGCGCCGTGACGGCCGCCATCCTCGAGGCCAGCAAGTGGATCGACGATGGCCTGGCCAACAAGAACAAGATGGCCGAGACCATTGCCGGCAAGGCCTACGTGAACACGGGTGTCGATGCCATCAACCAGCGCATCCTGGGCCGCTATCAAGACGGCATGGGTAAGACCTGGGACGACCCCAACCACATGAAGTTCTTCAACGAAGGCACGGTGAACTTCCCGTACCTCACGGACGGCATGTGGTTCCTCACCCAGCACAAGCGCTGGGGCTTGGTGAAGGACCACCCCGACTACCTGAATGTGGCCAAGGCCGTGAACCGCATCGACGTCTACAAGCAGGCCGCCACTGCATCGAAGACACCGCTGCCCAAGAGCGACATGCGCAGCCACAAACTGGTGGACGGTGTGGTGTGGGACGGCAAGGACCCCGCCAAGTACGCCGACAGCTTCAAGATCAAAGCCTGATCGGGCACCCCACCCTGACCCGACCTGCACACCCGGCCTCTTCACAGGATTCACAGGAGAAACACCATGGTCAGTGCCGTTTTTCACTCACCCCTGGATGCCGCCCCCGCCGGGGCGGTACAGAATGCTATGAATAATGTAGCTGCAAACGCTTTACCAACAGGCGCAAGAGCCCAAAAAACCTTGAATCCTGCGCCAGCACCCAAGGCCACGACTGCACCTGCCGCCCCTGCAGCACGGGACTGGGCAGCACTCTCACGCAGCTTCTGGCTGGCCGTGCTGCCGCCGCTGTGTGGCCTGGGCCTGCTCATCGGCCTATGGGCGGTGGTCTCCACCACCACGGGCGGCAGCATCCCCAGCCCCAAAGACACCTGGCAACAGGCGCTGGAAGTGTTCAGCAACCCCTTCTACCGCAACGGCCCCAACGACCAGGGCGTGGGCTGGAACGTGCTGATGAGCCTGCAGCGCGTGGCCATCGGCTTTGGCATGGCGGCGCTGGTGGGCATCCCCGCAGGCTTCGTGATCGGGCGCTTCCACTTTCTGTCGCGCATGTTCAACCCACTCATCAGCCTGCTGCGCCCGGTGTCGCCGCTGGCCTGGCTGCCGATTGGCCTCTTGGTCTTCAAGGGTGCCAACCCGGCCGCCATCTGGACCATCTTCATCTGCTCCATCTGGCCCATGATCATCAACACCGCCGTGGGCGTGCAGCGCGTGCCACAGGACTACATGAACGTGGCCCGCGTGCTGAACCTGAGCGAGTGGAAGATCGCCACCAAGATCCTCTTCCCCGCCGTGCTGCCCTACATGCTGACCGGCGTGCGCCTGGCCGTGGGCACCGCGTGGCTGGTGATCGTGGCGGCCGAGATGCTGACCGGCGGCGTGGGCATCGGCTTCTGGGTGTGGGACGAGTGGAACAACCTCAACGTCAAGAACATCATCATCGCGATCTTCGTGATCGGCATCGTCGGGCTGGTGCTGGAGTTCGCACTCATCAAGCTGGCCACCGCATTTACTTTTGAAGAGGTGAAAGCATGAACACGACCACCACGGCAGCATCCACACACCCCTCCATGAGCACCAAGTTCATCGAGATCCACGGCGTTGAACAGACCTTCAAGACCGCCAAGGGCCTGTTCCCGGCATTGCGTGACATCAACCTGACCATCGCCAAGGGCGAGTTCGTGGCGCTGATCGGCCACTCGGGCTGCGGAAAGTCCACGCTCTTGAACCTGATCGCGGG
Organism: Acidovorax kalamii; assembly: GCF_002245625.1. Taxonomy (GTDB): domain Bacteria; phylum Pseudomonadota; class Gammaproteobacteria; order Burkholderiales; family Burkholderiaceae_C; genus Acidovorax; species Acidovorax kalamii. Next base: position 440,566 of record NZ_NOIG01000004.1, on the reverse strand, counting down.
CCTCACCACCCCCACCAACGGCGCGCTGTTGTGCGCCAACAAGGAGATCAAGGGCCCAGGGCCTGAACGCGCCGTGGTGTTCCAGAACCACTCGCTGCTGCCCTGGCTCACCTGCTTCGACAACATCTATCTGGCCGTGGAGCGCGTGTTTGGCGCCAAGGAAACCAAGGCCCAGCTCAAGGCCCGCACCGACGCCGCACTGGCGCTGGTGGGCCTGACCCACGCGGGGCAAAAACGCCCCGGTGAAATCTCGGGCGGCATGAAGCAGCGCGTGGGCATCGCCCGGGCCCTGTCCATGGAACCCCAGGTGCTGCTGATGGACGAACCCTTCGGCGCCCTGGACGCCCTGACCCGCGCCAAGCTGCAGGACGAGCTGCTGGAGATCGTCGCGCGCACACAAAGCACGGTGGTCATGGTGACCCACGACGTGGATGAAGCCGTGCTGCTGTCCGACAAGATCGTGATGATGACCAACGGCCCCGCAGCCACGATTGGCGAAGTGCTGACCGTCAACCTGGCCCGCCCCCGCAAACGCGTGGAGCTGGCCGAGGACCCGCAGTACGTGCACTACCGCAAGGCAGTGATCGACTTCCTCTACACGCGCCAAGGGCACGTCGAAAAAGCCGCTTGAGACGCAGTGCTCCAGTCCCAACAACACGGCAAAACATAAGGGCTCTGACCAGATCGGTCAGAGCCCTTTTTTTCAGCGTTGCGCCAAAGGAAGCCGCCCGCAGAACGCGCACGACCCAAGTCAGTGCCCCCGCGCAAGGGCCGCCCCGCCGCGCCGGGGTGCGTCCCCCTTCCCGCGCGCAGCGCGAGAGAAGGGGGAAGGCGCGCAGCGCCTCAGGGGGTTGCCCCTTAATGCGTTCCAGTGATGTAGTGCTCCAGCTGCTCGATGATGAATTTCTGCTCGGAGATGATGTCCTTGACCAAGTCACCGATCGAGATCATGCCCACGAGCTTGCCGTTGTCCACCACGGGCAGGTGGCGCAGGCGGCCCGTGCTCATGATCTGCATGCACTGCTCGCTGGTCTGGTCGGGCCGCACAAAACGCACGGCAGAGGTCATCACATCCCGCACCTGCGTGACGGACGAGGTGCGCCCCATGAGGGCGATCTTGCGGGCGTAATCCCGCTCCGTGAAGATGCCCGCAATGGCCTCGCCCTCGGTTACCAGCAAGGCCCCGATGCCCTTGTCGGCCATGAGCTTGAGCGCATCAAACACCAGTGCCGTGGGGGCGATGGTGTGCACGGTGGTGTCCGGTTTGGACTGAAGAATCTTGGCGACGCTGGTCATGGAAACCTCCCTCGTGAGAACAGAAACAGGCCTGGGGAGCCTCCACGCGGACCTGGCAGTCCGCCCCAGTCTGCAGCGCACAGCTGCCACTCAATTCGGGCTGAAGCCCCCTGGAGAGATTTCAGCCCATAAGCCCCGCGCGCGCAACCCGCGCAAGCCCGATTTGCCAGGCTTTTTGCCCCTGTGTCGCAGCCGCGATGCATATGTTTCGCCACTGTTGCATTCGGCGGAACGCGAAACAAACTGAAAAGAACCGAAACGGTGACGAGACGACGCCAAGGCGCGGGCTGGGCACGATACAACCCATGTCCAACGCACTTCGAAAGGATCCACCGCCCACTTTCCTGGCCCCCGCGCCCATCGCTTGCGCCCCCAACGGCCTTGTGGCCGCACAGGAAACAAGCACCTGGATTGTTTCCAATACTGGAACAGTTAATTCGCGACCCAATGGTTTTTCTGTGAACACCATCGGCGTACAGTTCAACCCATCGATGAGCCGATCCCGCAAGGCGACTCACCGAACCCAGGGTTGAAGCAGTTTTTGTTTTGTGTTTCTCCTGGTTTTTTTGAGACGCTTTTTTTAAGGACTTATCCATCATGAACAACACCGCCCGTTTCCTCTCCATCGCCGCTGTCGCTGCTTTCGCCTCTTTTGGCGCCCACGCTGACGAAGCCGATGCTTCGCAGTTCGCCACCAAGTTTGAAACCAACCGCACCCGCGCCGAAGTGGCCGCCGAAGCCGCCACTGTGGCCCAGACCCGCAGCCAAGAGCCTGCTGGTTCGCGTGTGGTGACCTACAAGAGCACCGCTGACCGCGCTGCCGTGCGTGCCCAGGCTGCCGACGCTGTGCGCACCGGCCAGATCGCTTACGGCGAACGTGGCTGAGCTGAATCCGCTGGATTCAACGCCCACATTCCCCGATCAATTGATACCCCAATTTTCTGAATTTCACCGGAGTTTCACCATGAACAAGACCGCACGTTTCCTGTCCATCGCCGCTGTGGCTGCTTTCGCTTCTTTTGGTGCCCAGGCTGACGAAGCCGATGCTTCGCAATTCGCCATCAAGTTCGACACCAACCGTACCCGCGCCGAAGTGCAAGCCGAAGCTTCGGCTGTGCCCCAGACCAGCGGTGCCATCCCCGTCGGTTCGCGCGCTCTGGTCTACACCTCCACGGCTGACCGCAGCGCCGTGAACGCCCAGGCCGCAGACGCCCTGCGCACCGGCAAGATCTCGTCCGGCGAAATCGGCTCCCTGTAATTGATCCCGCCTCCACCGCCAAGCGGTGTGGGCAGGCAGTTGCCAATGCAAAAGGCCGGGGCCCCGAAAGGGGCTCCGGCCTTTTTTGTCTTGAACACGGTACAGGCGCAGCAAAAGCCAGCGCCCGCCTCCCCACCGGGGCTTACTTCGCTGCGCGTGCCTGCGCCACAGCGCCCTGCACTTCCTTCCACAGGGCCTCGCCCACGTTGGCGGCGATGCCAGCGTTCACGGCGGCAAGCTTTTCGCGCATGCGGCTGGCTTCGGCGGCGGGCAGCTCGTTCACCTGCATGCCCTTGGCCTTCAGGTCGGCCAGGGCCTTGTCGGCTTCCGCTCGGGTGTCCTGGCGCTCGAAGTCGCGGCTCTTCTTGGCGGCGTCCAGCAGCACCTTCTGCTCAGCCTTCGACAGGCCATCCCAGTACTTCTTGCTCACCAGCACGATCCAGGGGCTGTAGACGTGGTTGGTCACGGTGAGGTACTTCTGCACCTCATAGAACTTGCTCGACAGAATGGTGTTGTAGGGGTTCTCCTGGCCGTCCACCGTCTTGGTTTCCAGCGCGGTGAAGAGTTCGGAGAACGGCAGCGGCACGGCGTTGGCGCCCAGGGTCTTGAAGCTATCGAGGAACACGTTGTTTTGCATCACCCGCAACTTGATGCCGTCCATGTCTTCCAGCTTGTTGACGGGGCGCTTGCTGTTGGTGAGGTTGCGAAAGCCGTTCTCCCAGTACACCAGGCCGACCAGGCCCTTTTCCTGCAGCTTGTCCATCACCTTCTGGCCCACGGGGCCATCCAGCACCACGTCAGCTTCCTTGGCGTTGTTGAACAGGAAGGGCGTGTCCCAGATCGCCATTTCTTTGGTGATGCCGACCAGCGTGGCGGTAGAGCCCACCATCATCTCCTGCGCGCCGCCGATCAGCGCCTGCTGCATCTGCACGTCCGAGCCCAGTGCAGCAGCACCGATGGCACGCACCTTCATCTTGCCGCCAGAGGCCTTCTCAACCTCTTCGGCAAACAGTTTGGTGGCGCGGCCCTGGTTGGACACCTCGTTAAGGCCGTAGCCAAAACGGATGATGCGCGGCTTGAAGTCTTGCGCAGCCACCTGGAACGAGCAGGTGATGGCAGCCACCGACAGGGCGGCGAGCAGGGTACGGCGGAAAGTTTTCATGGTTGTCTCCATTGGCGAGGGGAAAGGAAAAAGAGAGTGGATGGAAGTCAGCGCAGCCACACCACAGGCGCAGTCACGATCTGGGGAAACACGACCAGCAGCGCCAGGATCAGCACGTAGGTGAAAAGGAAGGGGTTCACCCCCTTGATGACGCTGTGCATCGAGATGCGCCCCACCCCGGCCACCACGTTGAGCACCGTGCCCACCGGCGGGGTGATGAGGCCGATGGCGCCGTTGAGCACGAACATCAGGCCGAAGTACACCGGGTCGATCCCCGCCTTGACGGCGATGGGCAGCATCACGGGCGCAAAGATCAGGATGGTGGGCGTGAGGTCCAGCGCCGTGCCGATGAGCACCAGCACGATCATCATCACGGCCATCAACAGGCGCGGGTTCTCCACCAGCGGTCCCAGCCAGCTGGTCAGCACATTGGGCAGGTCGGCCAGCGTGATCATGTAGCTGGCCACCTGGGCGCCGGCGCACAAGAACATCACGATGGAGGTCGTCTTGGCCGCGCGCACCAGCACGCCGTAGATGTCGGCCACCTTCATCTCGCGGTGGATGAACAGCGCCACCACCAGCGCATAGAACGCAGCCACCACGGCGGCCTCGGTGGGCGTGAACACGCCGGTCTTCATGCCGCCGATGATGATGAGCGGCATCAACATGGCCCAGAAGGCGCGGGCCGTGGCGCGCAGGCGGTCCTTGGCGGGCAAGGGCTCGCCCTTGGGCAGGTCCAGACCACGCAGCACCCAGCGCCAGGCAAAGATCAGGCCCACTCCCATCATCAGCCCCGGCACGATGCCCGACACAAACAACGCCGAGATTGAGGTGTTGGTAGTCACGCCATAGATCACGAACGGCATGGACGGTGGAATGATCGGCGCGATGATGCCACCCGAGGCGATCAGCCCCGCCGACGTGTTCATGGGATAGCCCTGCTGGCGCATCATGGGCAGCAGGATGGTGGCCAGCGCTGCCGTGTCGGCCAGGGCCGAGCCACTCATGCTGGCCATCAGCACCGCAGCGCCAATCGCCACATACCCCAGGCCACCCCGGATATGCCCCACCCAGGCCTGCGCCATGTCGATGATGCGGCGGCTGATGCCCCCCGAGTTCATCAGCTCACCCGCCAGGATGAAGAACGGCACGGCCAGCAGCGGAAAGCTGTCCACCCCGGCCACCAGGTTCTGCGCGAGCAGCTGCGCATCCCAGAAATCGAGCACCCAGGCCATGCCAGCGCCCGTGAGCACCAGGGCCAGGCCCATGTTCATGCCCGTGCCCATCAGCACCAGCATGCCCAGCGAAAAGACCACAAAGGCCATGGCTTCAGGCGTCAGTCCCAACATCACTCCACCTCCGCGCCGTGGCCCAGGTCCAAGGGCTTGCGTTGAATCAATTCAATGGTCGCCATCACACCAATGGCCACCGCGCACAAAAAGGCCGGCAGCGGCAACAGCGCCGCCGGGTAGGCCATGACCACCGAGCGGCTGCCCATGCCCACCACCACCTGCTGCCAGGCACCCCAGGCCAGCATGGCGCAGGCGGCCATCACCAGCAGCCGGATAACGGCGGTGAGCGCGGCAAATGCCATGGGGCGTTTGGCCAGCAGGCCCGCCAAGCTGGTGAAGGCCATGTGTTCACCCGCCGGGTAGGCCGCTGCGGCGCCGATGAACACCATCCAGACAAACAAGAGGCGCGACAGCTCTTCGCTCGCGGCCACGCCGCTGCCAAAGCCGTAGCGCAGCACCACATTGATGAACACGGCCACGGCCATCACGCCCAGGCAGCTCGCCATCAATACCTGGGAGACCCGGGCAAAGCGGCTCTGTGGCGTTGCGGGTTGTGCGGGGGAACTCATGCGGCCTCCTTCGTTGCCAGCCAGCTGGATGCCAGTTGCTGCAGGGTGGGCAGGTCCAGCAGCGCATCCAGGCGCAGCACGCCCGCCTCACCCACGGGTGATTCCAGCGTGGCAAACTGACTGTCCACCAGCGCGCTTGAGAAAAAATGGGTGCCCGCACGGGCCGCCACACGCAGGCCTGCGTGCGCGCGGTCAATCTCCAGAAAGGCGAAGCGCAACCCCGGGCAAGCGCTGCGCAGGCGGTCGCGGTACGCCTTTTTGAGCGCCGAGCAGGTCAGCACCGCCCCCTGCGGCTGGGCCTGCAGCAACTGCCCGAGGGTGGCCAGCCAGCCTTCGCGGTCGGCGTCGGTCAGCGCAATGCCCTGGCGCATTTTTTCGCGGCTGGCGGGGCTGTGGTGGTCATCCCCTTCGATCAGGGGCAGGCCTTCTGCCTGGGCCAGCGCAGCCCCCAGGCTGGACTTGCCACAACCGGCCACTCCCATGACGACCAGATAAACCGATGACGGCGTAAAACTCATATTGGTAGCGCTATCCAATGAATCCAAAAAAATGCATCTCTACAGATGCCTCCAAAATACCAGTGCTGATCACGCCAATGCGCCAAAAAAGACGCTGGCTGTCTTGCCCAGGCGTTTGGACAGCGCTATCCTAACCAGATCATTACCCATCCCCATGAGGGTTAACCCTTGAACAAATCCGAGACCCGGCGCCGCTCCAGTGGGCGCATCACGCTGAGCGACGTGGCCAAGGCGGCGGGCGTCAGCCCCATCACGGCGTCCCGCGCATTGCGCGGCGAGCGCGGCGTGGCGCAAGAACTGGTGCAGCGGGTCAAGGATGCAGCCCAGCAACTGGGCTATGTGCCCGACCCCGCCGCCCGCACGCTGGCCTCGCAGCGCAGTGTGCAGGTGCCGGTGCTGGTGCCCCTGCTGTCCAACGCCCTGTTTGTGGACGTGCTCGAATCCGTGCACCGCACGCTGTTCCCCGAGGGTTACCAGGCCCTGATCGGCGTGACGCACTACGACCCGCAGGAAGAAGAACAGCTGCTGCGCACCTACCTCGCCCACCGCCCGGCGGGCCTGCTCGTCACCGGCTTTGACCGCACCGAAGCCGCGCGCCAGCTGATTGCAGCCAGCGGCGTGCCTTGTGTGCACCTGATGGAAATGACCCCGGCCCCCGGCGTGTTCTGCGTGGGGTTCTCGCAGCAGGACGCGGGCCACAGCATGACGGCCCACCTGCTGGCGCGCGGCTATCAAAACGTGGCCTTTGTGGCCGCGCAGCTCGACCCGCGCACCATGCAGCGCGCAGAAGGCTACCGCCGTTGCCTGCGCGAGGCGGGCCGCTATGACCCCAAGCTGGAACTGCTGAGCCCCCAGCCCTCGTCGATGCGCCTGGGCGGCGAACTGCTGGAGGAGCTGCTGCGCACCCGCCCCGGCGTGGATGCCGTTTTCTTCTGCAACGACGACCTGGCCCAGGGCGGCCTGCTGGCCGCACAACGCCTGGGCCTGTCGGTGCCCGGCCAGGTGGCGATTGCGGGCTTCAACGACCTGGCAGGCAGCGACCAGATGCTGCCCCCGCTGACCACCGTGCGCACGCCCCGCTCCGCAGTGGGCGAGGCCAGCGCGCGCATGCTGCTGGCGCTGATGCGCGGCGAGGAGCCGGCGCACAACTCGGTGGATCTGGGGTTTGAGCTGACGGTGCGCGAGAGCACATAAGCCCCCTGACCCGTTGCGCGTCGTCCCCCGAGGCGGGCGCCACCCGTGGCCAAGCGATGACGTCGCGCCAGTTTTCAAGAACGGCGGGAAACCTGGGCCGACTCATGCCGGCCTGTATCCCCAAAAACAGAACCGTTCACGCTGGGCTTGTCGAAGCGCCGCGCGAGGCTTCGACAGGCCCTGCCTGAACAACTCTGCCGGGTCGAACGCCAATCAATCAGCCTCACACTGCCGCCAAGGCGCGGCTGGACGACGACGCGCCCTGGCTGCCCTTCATCTCCTTGCGCAGCGCCACCGCATCCCGTGTCTGCGACGGGGCCGAGGCATCGATGCGGAACACCTGCACGGTCTCGGTCATGGTCTGCGCCTGGCCGTTGAGCTGCATGGCCGAGGCGGCGTTTTCCTCCACCAGCGCCGCGTTCTGCTGCGTGATGGTGTCGAGTTGCGCCACGGCAGAGTTGACCTGCGAGATGCCGCTGAGTTGCTCGTTCGACGCACTGTGGATCTCGCCGATCAGCGTGTTCACGCGGCGCACCAGCTCCAGCGACTCAGCCATCGTCTTCTGCGCGGCGTCGGTCTTCTCGTGGCCCTCGCTCACCTTGTTGGCGGAGTCGTCGATGAGCTGACGGATTTCCTTGGCGGCCGACTGCGTACGGTGCGACAGGCTGCGCACCTCCGACGCCACCACGGCAAAGCCGCGCCCCTGCTCGCCCGCACGGGCCGCCTCCACCGCAGCGTTCAGCGCGAGGATATTGGTCTGGAACGCGATTGAATCAATCAGCTGCGTGATCTCGCTGATGCGGTTGGACGCTGTCTGAATCTGCTTCATGGTGTCGGCCACGCCATCTACCGCGCTGCTGCTGCGCTCGGTGACCTGGGTGGCCTGCGTGGCCAGCACAGTGGCCTGGCGGGCAGATTCTGCCGTCTGCTTGACGGTGCCGGTGATCTCTTCCATCGATGCCGCCGTCTGCTGCAGGTTGCTGGCCTGCGCCTCGGTGCGGGACGAGAGGTCCTGGTTGCCCTGCGCGATCTCGCGGGTGGAGAGCTGCATGTGCTCACTTTCCTGGCGCGCATCCCGCACGATGGACAGCAGGTTCACGTTGAGCTGCGCCAGCGCCTTTTGCAGCTGCCCCATGGTGTCGGTGCGCGTGGCCGAGAACTTCTGCGTGAGGTCGCCCGCCGCCATGCGGTTGGCCCAGCGCAGCATCTCCAGCAAGGGCAGCACCGTGACCCGGTGCAGGTACACCGCCATGGCAATGGCAGCCACCACCACGCCCAGCCAGGCCACGCCCGCCCCCAGCGTCATCGCATGCCCGCCCAGCGCAGCGGCTCCCCACGACAACAGCACCAGCAGCAGGGTGCACAGGGCGATCTTGCCCAGGGGCCCGGGCTGCAGTGCCGTCATCAGGCGGCCCATGAAGGTGTCGGTGATCAGCTGCCCGCCGCGCAGCACATGCACCAGCTTGCCCGCCTGCTTTTCGGCCTGCATGGTGCGGTAGAGCTGATCGGCCGCCTGGATCTGCTCGCGCGTGGCCTCGGTGCGCACCGACATGTAGCCCGTGGGCTGGTCACCCTGCATGAGCGGCGTGACGTTGGCCATCACCCAGTAGAAGGAGCCGTCCTTGCGCCGGTTCTTGACCGGTGCCGACCAGGGGATGCCTTTGGCGATGGTCTCCCACATGTCGCGGAAGGCCTCTTCGGGCATGTCCGGGTGCCGGATCATGTTGTGGGGCTGGCCCAGGAGTTCTTCTTTTTCGTAGCCGCTAACCTCGATGAACATCGGGTTGCAGTACAGGATGCGGCCCTTGAGATCGGTGGTGGACACCAGAGTCTGGCCTTTGGGAAACGCATATTCGTGCGTGCTGACGGGCAGATTGACGCGCATGAAACCCCTCCTTATGGAAAACCTTGTCACCCCAGAAAAAAACTGAACTGAAAAAAGCCTCGGAAAAGTCGGGTTCATCCTATGGTGAAAAATTTGTTTCTCAAACAAATAAATCGCTGCGTGCTGCAGATTCACCAAAATGGTGCATTCATCCAACACTTTGCCCCAAAGCGTGGCAACCCCTCTCCCAAACGCTCATATTTTTATAGCTACAAACTGAATATGGACGCGCGGTAATGGCTATTTTTTAATCAAGCCTTCGGAGCACCCTGGCTGGCATAGGCATTGCTTGCAGATTGGTGCGGCCAACGCTGGCCGTGTATCAGCCCGGTGCAATGGCGGATTGGGCGAACAGGACGATGGCGTCTTCATGGAATGCAACCTGGCCACAAGGCCTGCGCGATCCATGCAGGCGCCTTTTTGTTTTTTGCCCCGGCTGAGGCGCAGCCTCCAGCCTTCCCTATCTCCTTCTTGCGCGCGAACTGCGCACGATCGCCATGCTTCAATTCCGCGAGTTCCTCAAGTCCGGCCACGCCCCCACGCTGTGGTCGTCCTTCCTCTACTTCGGCTTCTCGTGCGCTGTCTGGGTGATCAACGGTGCCATGGCGCCGTTCATCCGCGACAGCTTCCAGCTCACGCCCACACAGATGGGCATGATGCTGTCCATCCCCATCTTTGCCGGTGCGCTCATGCGCTTTCCGCTGGGCATCCTGGCGCAGTACATCGGGCGCAAGAACGCCACGCTGGTCGAGATGGCGGGCATTTTTGTGGCCATGGGCTATGGCTACCTGTTTGTGCACGACTACGGCGACCTGCTGGCCATGGGCATCCTGCTCGGCGTGGCCGGAGCCAGTTTTGGCGTGGCGCTGTCGCTGGGCTCGGGCTCGTTCCCGCCGCGCTACAAGGGCCTGGCCATGGGCATCGTGGGCGCGGGCAACGTGGGCACCGCCGTGGCGGCCCTGCTGGCCCCGGCGCTGGCCCAGAAGTTCGGCTGGCAGGCTGTGTACGGCTTTGCCGCGCTGAGCGTGGCCGTGCCCGCCATCGTGATGGCGTTGTATGCCAAGGAGCCCTCGGACCTGCCAGCCCATTCGAGCTTCCGCGAACACATCGCCTGCCTGTTTGAAAAAGACGGCTGGGCATTCAGCCTGATCTATGCCGTGACCTTTGGCGGCTTCATTGGCCTCACCACCTTCTTACCCAGCTATTTTTACGACCAGTTCAACGTGAGCAAGGTGCAGGCAGGCCAGCTCACCATGCTGGCGGCCTTTCTGGGCGCGGCGCTGCGCATCTTTGGCGGCTGGCTGTCGGACCACTGGGGTGGCGTGAACACGCTCACGGCCGTGCTGGCCATCACGGCCGTGAGCATGGTGCTGTGTGGTCTGGCCGAGAACTCGCTGCCCATCACCATGCTGCTGTTCCTGGTGTGTTTTGCGGCGCTGGGCGCGGGCAATGGCGCGCTGTTCCAGCTGGTGCCCCTGCGCTGGCCGCTGACCACGGCAGTGGCGGGTTCGATGATTGGCGAGATCGGCGCCCTGGGCGGCGGCCTGATCCCGAGCGGCATGGGCCTCTCGCGCCAGTACACCGGCACCTACCTGTGGGGCTTTGTGGGCATTGCGGTGTGCGCGCTGGCCATGCTGGTGCTGTTGCGCGTGATGCAGATCCGCTGGACGCGGACATGGGCGGAAAAGGGCGGTCGGGCACGCAGTGCCTGAGCTGGAGTAGCCAGCCAATGCGCAGCATTGCCCGCACTTTCGCTAGAAGGGTGGACGTGCGCGCAGCGCATGACCGGCGCAGCCGTTAAGGCGCACAGCGCCTTTCCATCTTTCGCATCCCCCAACCGTTCGGGCTGAGCCTGTCGAAGCCGGGTGCCAGGCTTCGACGAGCTCAGCCCGAACGGTGGGTCGATATTCAAGAGGAAAAATGGCCTCTGCGCCTATCCAGCAAGCGCACGCAGCTATTCTTTTAGGAGTGAATCCAACGCCCCACCCTTACCTCGGCAAAAACAACAGCCAGTAAATCAGCAGCAGGTTCACCAGCACGCTCACCGCCAGCGCGATCTTCCACAGGGCCGTGGCGTCGCGCTGCATCAGCGGCTGCGGGCCGGGGGCTGACAGGGGGCGGGATGCGCCGCGCTCCAGCGCCAGCAGCAGTTCCTCGGCGGTCTCGAAGCGCTGAGCGCGGCTGCGGGCCACGGCCTTCAGGGCAATCTGGTCCAGCCAGATGGGCACGCCGGGGTTGTGGCGGCTGGGGGGCAGCGGGTCGCGGTGGTAGCGGCCCAGCTGGTACTGCACCACCTCGCCATAGGGCAGGCGGCCGTGGCTCAGCAGCTGGTAGAGCGTGACGCCCAGCGCAAACAGGTCGCTGCGCGCGTCGGGCAGCTGCCCTTCGGTGTCGCCGCTTTTTTCGTAGCCGGGCCATTGCTCGGGGTTCATGTAGCTGGGTGTGCCCGCGTGCAGCTGGCGCGTGGCCTCGGGCTCGCGGCCGGACAGGGCCACGCCCAAATCGAGCACGCGCAGCACGCCGTCGTCGCCCAGGTGCAGGTTGTCGGGCTTGATGTCGCGGTGCACCACCCCCTGGCGGTGCAGCCAGCCCAGCACGCGCGCGGCCTGCACCACCACCGACACGGCTTGCGGTATGGGCAGATGCTGGCGGCTGCGCAGGCGCTGGCCCAGGGTTTCGCCCGCGTGCCAGTCGTACAGCAGGTAGAACGCGCTGGCGCCCGGTCCGCCTCGCCCGTCATCGGCGGGCCAGGTGTGGAGCCACGCCAGGTGGGCGGCGGCGTGGCCGGACTGCATGCGCCGCGCCACCCAGGCCTCGTGCGCGAGCGTGGCGCGCTCCTCGGCATCGTGGGCGCGCGTGGGCAGCAGGGTCTTGAGGGCATACAGGCGCTGCGTGGCGCCGTCGCGCACCTGGTACAGCCGGTGAATGCCGTTGTCGGCCACGATGGCCGTGACCGTGAGGCCGTCCACGGTATCGCCCACCTTGAGCAAGGGCAGCACGGGCAGGTCCTGTGCACGGCGGGATTCGTCCTGCAGCGTGGCCTCCAGCGCGCCCTGCACCCGCACCACCAGCGCAGTCACGTTGTCGCTGCTGCCCCGGCGCAGCGCGGCCTGCACCAGCTCGTCGCTGAGTGCCTGGGCCGCCACGCCCTCCTGGCGCAGCAGCTGCCGCAGCTCGCGCTCGGGCAGACTGCCGTGCACGCCGTCGGACAGCAGCACAAACAGGTCGCCGCTGTGCAGCTCGCCCTGGCTGTAGTCCACCACCACATGGTCGTCGAGCCCCATGGCGCGGGTGAGCTGGTGCGCAAAGTCGCGCTGCGCCATCACATGGTCGGCCGTGAGCAGCTGCAGCCGCCCGCCGCGCAGCAGGTAGGCGCGGGTGTCGCCCACATGGGCCAGCGTGTACGACTGGCCGCGCAGCACCAGCGCCGTGAGCGTGGTCAGCCCCACGGCGGGCTGGCGGCGCCGGTTCATGGAGGCGAGCCAGCCGTTGTGGGCATTCAGGATGCGGTCCAGCGCCACGGTGGTGTCCCAGGTCTCGGGGGTGGCGAAGTAGTCGCCCACCAGGGTGCTCACCGTGGTCTGGGCGGCCTCGCGGCCCTTGCCGCCCGTGCTCACGCCATCGGCGATGGCGGCAATGGCGCCGCGCTCGCGGTCGCGCCCCTGCCCCACCACCAGGGCGGCAAAGTCCTCGTTCACCTCATTGCGGCCGGCCAGCGAGACCTGGCCCACATCCAGTTCAAAGCTCATGCACCAGCTCCACGCAGGTTCTGTGCCCAAGGTGGTGCATGCCGGGGCGTGGCCGTCCGCACCACCCTGCGCCTTTGACGGCCCTCGCCCCGGAACCCCCTCCTGGTTCACCCCAGTTCAGTGCAAAAAATCTGGCACGGCCATTGCTTAACAGGGGCAAGGGCCAGGCAGGCCCACGCAATTCAGCAGTGCAAAGGCGCACGGAGGAGTTGTACGGACGAAGGCGTCCCCACATGCGGTTTCGAGACCTCGAAGCAGCATCGTGTGGACGCCTTTTTTGTTTTGCGCATCGCTCCGGCGATGGAACCGATGGAGTCATGATGAAAAAGCTCAAACTGGTGATGGTGGGAAACGGCATGGCCGGTGTGCGCACGCTGGAAGAGCTGCTCAAGATCGCCCCCGATCTGTATGACATCACGGTGTTCGGTGCCGAGCCCCACCCCAACTACAACCGCATTCTGCTGTCCCCCGTGCTGGCGGGCGAGCAGACCATCGACGAGATCATCCTGAACGACTGGTCCTGGTACGCCGACAACCACATCACGCTGCACACCGGCTTCACCGTGACCGATGTGGACCGCATGCGCCGCGTGGTCAGCGCCACCAGCAGCGACGGCACGGTGATCAGCGCCGAATACGACCGCCTCATCCTCGCCACCGGCTCCAACCCGTTCATCCTGCCCATCCCTGGCAAAGACCTGAAGGGTGTGCTGGCCTACCGCGACATTGCCGACACGCAGGCCATGATCGACGCCGCCGCCACCTACAAGCACGCCGTCGTCATTGGCGGCGGCCTGCTGGGCCTGGAGGCCGCGAACGGTCTCATGAAGCGCGGCATGACCGTGAGCGTGGTGCACGTGATGCCCTCGCTGATGGAGCGCCAGCTGGATGACGTGGCGGGCAAGATGCTGCAGAAGTCGCTGGAAGACCGTGGCATGCGCTTCTTGATGGGTGCGCAAACCCAGGAACTGGTGGGCAACGCCGAAGGCCGCGTGGCCAGCGTGAAGTTCAAGGACGGCAGCGAGGTGCCCGCCGATCTGGTGGTGATGGCCGTGGGCATCCGCCCCAACACGGCTTTGGCCGAAAAGATGCGCTTGCATGTGAACCGCGGCATTGTGGTGAGCGACACGCTGCAGACCACCACCGACGCGCGCATCTACGCCGTGGGCGAATGCGCCGCACACCGGGGCATTGCCTATGGCCTGGTGGCCCCGCTGTTCGAGCAGGGCAAGGTGCTGGCCAACCACCTGGCGGAGTTCGGCATCGGTCGCTACCAGGGCTCGCTCACGTCCACCAAGCTCAAGGTGACGGGCATCGACCTGTTCTCGGCCGGAGACTTTCAAGGAGGAGACGACACCGAGGAGATCGTGATGAGCGACCCCTTCGGTGGTGTGTACAAAAAGCTCGTCATCAAAGACGACAAGCTGGTGGGTGCCTGCCTGTATGGCGACACGGTGGACGGCAGCTGGTACTTCAAGCTGCTGCGCGACGGCCGCAGCGTGAGCGACATCCGCGACAAGCTGATGTTTGGCGAATCGCACCTGGGCGACACAGGCCACCAGGGCCAGAGCAAGGCTGCCGTCATGCAGGACAGCGACGAGGTCTGCGGCTGCAACGGCGTGACCAAGGGCGCCATCTGCAAGGCCATCAAGGACAAGGGCCTGTTCACGCTGGACGAGGTGCGCAAGCACACCAAAGCCAGCGCGAGCTGTGGCTCGTGCACCGGGCTGGTGGAGCAGATCATCATGTTCACCGCAGGTGGCGACTACAGCGCCACGCCCAAGACCAAGGCCATGTGCGGCTGCACCGACCACGGCCACCAGGCGGTGCGCGACGCGATCCGCAGCAGCAAGCTGGTGACCATCTCCGACGTGTTCAAGTTCATGGAATGGAAGACACCCAATGGTTGTGCCACCTGCCGCCCGGCGGTGAACTACTACCTCATCAGCACCTGGCCCAAAGAGGCCAAGGACGACCCGCAGAGCCGCTTCATCAACGAGCGCAGCCACGCCAACATCCAGAAAGACGGCACCTACAGCGTGATCCCCCGCATGTGGGGCGGCGAGACCACGGCCGATGAGCTGCGCCGCATTGCCGATGCGGTGGACAAGTACAAGATCCCCACCGTCAAGGTCACAGGCGGCCAGCGCATCGACCTTTTGGGCGTGAAGAAGGAAGACCTGCAGAACGTCTGGAAAGACATCGGCATGCCCAGCGGCCATGCCTATGCCAAGGCGCTGCGCACCGTGAAGACCTGCGTGGGCAGCGAGTGGTGCCGCATGGGCACGCAGGACAGCACGCAGATGGGCAAGGACCTGGAACGCGCCATGTGGCGCATGTACGCACCGCACAAGGTCAAGTTTGCCGTGAGCGGCTGCCCGCGCAACTGCGCCGAGGCGGGCATCAAGGACGTGGGCATCATCGGTGTGGACAGCGGCTGGGAGATGTATGTGGCTGGCAACGGCGGCATCAAGACCGAGGTGGCGCACTTCTTCACCAAGCTGAAGACCGCCGAGGAGGTGCTGGAGTACACCGGCGCGTTCTGCGAGCTGTACCGCCAGGAGGGCTGGTACCTGGAGCGCACCGTGCACTACGTGAGCCGCGTGGGCCTGGACTACGTGAAGAAACGCATTCTGGAAGACCACGCAGGCCGCAGGGCGCTGTGGGAGCAGTTGCAGTTTGCGCTGGATGGCGAGCCCGACCCCTGGTTTGAATTTGACAAGGCGGCCGTGGACACGCGCCAGTTTGCGCCCCTGGGCGCCTGATCGAAAAGAAGGAGCCCACCATGCAACGCCGTACCCTTCTGACCTCTGCGGGCTACACCACGGCCTGGGGCGCCCTGGGCCTTCTGGTGCCTGGGGGCAAAGCCCAGGCCGAGGTGGCCGACCTGAACGACGCCATCAACAAGGCCGGGCGCCAGCGGATGCTGAGCCAGCGCATGGGCAAGGCCTGGCTGGCCCTGGCCCACAAGTCCGACACCCCGGCGGCACGCGCCGTGCTGGAGCAGTCCCTGGCGCTGTTCGAGCGCCAGTTGGGCGAATTGAAGGCCTTTGCACCTTCGCCCGCCATCCGCGACACCTACGTAAAACTCGAAGGCGCTTGGGCCGACCACAAGGCCACGCTGATGGGCACCACGCCCTCGCGCGACGGCGTGACCGCGCTGCTGCAAGCCGACGCCAAGGTGCTGGCCCTGGCCCACCAGGGCACTTCGCAGTACGAAGCCGCACTGGGCAAGCCCGTGGGCCACCTGGTGAACGTGGCCGGGCGCCAGCGCATGCTGAGCCAGCGCATGGCCAAGTTCTGCCTGTCGGCCATGCTCGGCGTGGACACGGCCGCCGCC
The DNA here is from genome assembly GCF_002245625.1 of Acidovorax kalamii. GTDB lineage: Bacteria > Pseudomonadota > Gammaproteobacteria > Burkholderiales > Burkholderiaceae_C > Acidovorax > Acidovorax kalamii. Next base: position 424,303 of record NZ_NOIG01000004.1, on the reverse strand, counting down.
ACGACCGAGATCGCCAAGGCGCGCGACGAATTCCTGAAGGCCACCGAGTTGCTGCGCAACGCCCCGCAGGCTACCGTGCGCATCCGCCAGGAGCTGCTGCTGGCCGACAGCCAGTGGGTGTTCTTCGACGCGGCCCTGCAGCGGCTGGGCAACGCCAGCAACACCTTCCGCCAGGTGTCCGAAGTGTTCGTGAGCAGCGAGAACCTGCTGGCCAGCATGGACCGCGTGACCGGCATGTATGCCGCACTCGGCACCTGAGAACCGGCTATCGAGTCCGCCCCACACCACCACAACAACATCCCCAAGGACACCCCATGACCACGAACCAACCCACTCCCGACTGGAAGCTGATATGCAGCGTGGACGACATCCCCGTGCTGGGCGCACGCCGCGTGGCGCGCCCGCAGGGGCTGGATGTGGCGGTGTTCCGCAACGATGCGGGCGGCGTGTTTGCGCTGCTGGACCGCTGCCCCCACAAGGGCGGCCCGCTGTCGCAAGGCATCGTGTTTGGCACGCAGGTGGCCTGCCCCCTGCACAACTGGACCATCGGCCTGTGCGACGGGCAGGCATCTGCCCCCGACGAGGGCTGCACGCCGAAGTTTGCGGTGAAGGTGGAGAACGGCGCGGTGTACCTGGACAGCCACGAACTGGCCACGCTGGCCACCGACCTCGCCCGCCCCATTGCAGGGCCAGCGCGGCGCACCGCCACGGCATGAAACGCCGTGGCCGCACCACAGGCCACCAGCACCAAGATGCTATAAATTAAATAGCAATAAGCGCTTTATAGACGAGCGTAAGCACCCAAAAAAGATCACAAATCCAGGCCCCTCGCCATGCAAGAAACCAAATCCACCTGCCCCTACTGCGGCGTAGGCTGCGGCGTGATCATCGAAAGCAACGGCCCCCAGATCACCGGCGTGCGCGGCGACCCGAACCACCCCGCCAACTTTGGCCGCCTGTGCACCAAGGGATCGACCCTGCACCTCACGGCCAGCAGCCCCATCACGCTGCAGACCCGCTTGCTACAGCCCCTGCACCGCGCGCAACGCAGCGATGCTCCCCAGCCCCTGCCATGGGACGCCGCGCTGAACCTGGCCACCGAAAAATTCGCAAACACCATCCAGAACCACGGCCCCGATGCCGTGGGCTTTTACGTGAGCGGCCAATTGCTCACCGAGGACTACTACGTCTTCAACAAGCTGGCCAAGGGCCTGATCGGCACCAATAACATCGACACCAACTCGCGCCTGTGCATGAGCAGCGCGGTGGCGGGCTACAAGCAGACCCTGGGCGCTGACGCGCCACCCGCCTGCTACGACGATGTGAAACACGCGCAGTGCCTGTTCATTGTGGGCAGCAACGCGGCCTGGGCGCACCCCATCTTGTTTCGCCGCATTGAAGACGCACGCGCCGCCAACCCGGGCATGAAAGTCATCGTGGCCGACCCGCGCCGCACCGACACCGCCGGCATGGCCGACCTGTTCCTGCCCATCCAGCCTGGCAGCGATGTGATGCTGTTCAACGGCATGCTGCACCTGATGCTGTGGGAGGGTTGGACGGACGCCGAGTACATCGCCGCGCACACCACGGGCTTTGACGAGCTCAAGGCCCTGGTGCGCGACTACACGCCCGAACGCGTGGCGCAGACCTGCGGTATCAGCGTGGCCGACTTGACCACTGCCGCCCGGTGGTTTGCACGGTCCAAAGCCACGCTCAGCCTGTACTGCCAGGGCCTGAACCAGAGCAGCAGCGGCACGGCCAAGAACGCAGCGCTCATCAACCTGCACCTGGCCACCGCCCAGATCGGCAAGCCCGGCGCGGGCCCGTTCAGCCTGACCGGCCAGCCCAACGCCATGGGCGGGCGCGAAGTGGGTGGCCTGGCCAATCTGCTCAGCGCCCACCGCGACCTGGCCAACCCGCAGCACCGCGCCGAAGTGGCCGCGCTCTGGGGCGTGGCCGATGTGCCCAGCAAGCCGGGCAAGACGGCCGTGGAGATGTTCCAGGCCGCCGCCGACGGCGAGATCAAGGCCCTGTGGATTGCCTGCACCAACCCCGCGCAAAGCATGCCCGACCAGGCCACCGTGCGCCGCGCACTGCAGCGCGCCGAGTTTGTGGTGGTGCAAGAAGCCTTTGCCACCGCCGCCACCTGTGCCTATGCCGACCTGCTGCTTCCCGCCACCACCTGGGGCGAGAAGACTGGCACGGTGACCAACAGCGAACGCCGCATCTCGCGCGTGCGCACTGCCGTGTCCGCACCGGGCGAGGCCCGCCACGACTGGGCCATTGCGGTGCAGTTTGCGCACCAGCTGGAGGCCCGCCTGCGCCCCGGCCAGCCCACGCTGTTCCCCTACACCACTGACGACGCCGACCAAGGCGCCGAAACTGTGTGGAATGAGCACCGCGAGAGCACCCGCGGACGCGACCTGGACATCACCGGTCTGTCGTGGGAGACGCTCGAATCTGCAGGCCCCCAACAGTGGCCATTGCCTGAGGGATCCACCACGGGCAAGGCCCGCCTGTACGAAGACGGCGTGTTCCCCACCCCCGATGGCCGCGCCCGTTTTGCCGCGCACGCCTGGCAACCCACGGCCGAGCAGCGCGAGTCGCGTTACCCCTTCAGCCTGACCACCGGCCGCCTGCGCGACCAGTGGCACGGCATGACGCGCACCGGCACACTGGGCCGCCTGTTCGGCCATGTGGCCGAGCCCAGCGTGCAACTGCACCCGCAGGACATGGAACGGCGCGGCCTGAAGAACGGCGACCTGGTCTACGTGACGAGCAAGCGCGGCACCATCGTGGTGCCAGCGCAGGTCGACACCACGTTGGGCCTGTCGCAGGCTTTCATGGCCATGCACTGGGGCAGCGAATTCTTGAGCGGCTGCTCGTCCACCGGCGAGCGCTTGGCGGGCGTGAACGCGCTCACCACCTCGGCGTATTGCCCCACCTCCAAGCAACCCGAGCTCAAGCACGCGGCCGTCAAGGTGCTCAAGGCCGAGCTGCCCTGGACGCTGCTGGCCATGGCCTGGCTGCCCGCCGACAGCGCCCAGGCCACGCGCGAGGCGCTGTCCGCGCTGATGGCGCAGTTCCCGTTTGCGAGCTGCGTGCCCTTCAGCAACAACACACCGCTGGGCGAACCCGGCCGTGAGCGCGTGGGCGTGCTGCTGCGCGCCGCCGCGCACGAGGCACCGCCCGACGCCACCGTGGAGCGCATCGAATCCCTGATGGGCCTGACTGGCGCCGACACGCTGCGCTATGCCGACAAGAAACGCGGCCAGCGCCGCGCCGCGCGGCTGGCTCGCCATGGGGACACCACCACGCTCGAAGGCATAGTGCTCGCGGGCGACACCAGCGCCGAGGGCTGGCTCAAGACCCTGCTGCAGGAAGAACTGCCCGCGCAGACTTATGGCCGCCTGCTGCTCGTGCCCGGCGCCAAAGCCCCCGTGGCCGTACAGTCGCGCGGAAAATCGGTGTGCACCTGCTTCAACGTGACGGATGCGGCCATCACCGCCGAGCTGGCGCACTGCCACGGAACCGACGACGACCGCCTGGCGCAACTACAGGGCAAGCTGCGCTGCGGCACCAACTGCGGCTCGTGCCTGCCCGAACTCAAGCGCATGGTGCGCGCCACAGGGCCACTGGCGTCCAAGCCCCTGGCGCAGGCCACCATATAACCAAAAGTTCTCTGGGTTGCGAGAAAATAGCCTTCAAACCAACAAACCCCACCAGGACTTGTGCAACAGGGCTGCAGCCAGGCGCTTTCGGCACAGACAGTACTCCTGTACGGCAAGCCGAAACAACGACGCTGAAGCCCTGTTTCACAAGTCCCGCCACCAAGAACCATGGGCATCAGTCAGTACATCAAAGAGATTGGGCGCGGCGCGCGCGGCGCCAAGCCGCTGTCGCGCGAGCAGGCCACCGACCTGTTCGGCCAGGTGCTGGACGGGCAGGTGAGTGACCTGGAGATCGGCGCCTTCTGCCTGGCCATGCGCATCAAGGGCGAGACGTCCGAGGAGATGTGCGGTTTTCTGGACGCCACGCACAGCCGCCTGGCACCGCTGCCTGCCACCGACCGCCCGCTCATCGTGCTCCCCAGCTACAACGGCGCGCGCAAGTTGCCGGTGCTGACCCCGCTGCTGGCGCTGCTGCTGGCGCGCGAAGGCCTGCCCGTGCTGCTGCATGGCATGCGCACCGAGGCGCGGCGGGTTCTGGCTTCGGATGTGCTGCTGGCGCTGGATGTGCCTGCGCTTAAAGCTCCTGAAAAGATAGCGAACGGCACCGTGCGCCATATCCACACCCAGCACCTGCACGCGGGCCTGGCGCGCCTGCTGGCCGTGCGCGAGGTGGTGGGCCTGCGCAACCCGGGGCACAGCGTGGTCAAGCTGATGAGCCCCTGCGCGGGCGCCTCGGTGGTTGTCACGGCCTACACACACCCCGAGTATTTTGAAATGCTGCAAACCACCTTCCGCACGCTGGGCATGAGCGCCCTGCTCTCGCGAGGGCTGGAGGGCGAGGTGGCCACCGACCCGCGCCGCACACCCCGCTACGACGGTTTTGTGCGCGGCGTGCACCAAGTGCTGGATGCACAGCAACCCGGCACCGCCAGCGAGGTGCCCGGCCTGCCCGCCGAGATCGACGTGGCCACCACGGCCACCTACACGCGCCGCGTTCTGGCGGGCGAGTTGCCGATTCCCCCCGCCATCGAGCGGCAGGTGGAACATATCTTGCAGCTGGCTGATCAAACTGCTTCGGAGACATCCCCATGAGCCGCCCCACGCCTTCCACCACACCGCCCACGGCCCAACCGCACCTGGGCACCGGCGGCAGCTGCACGCTGGTGGGCGCAGGCCCGGGCGACCCGGAGCTGCTGACGATCAAGGCTCTCAAAGCCATCCAGGCCGCCACGGTGCTGCTGGTGGATGATCTGGTGAGCGATGCCATCGTGGAACACGCATCGCCCACGGCGCGCATCGTCTACGTGGGCAAGCGCGGCGGCTGCAAGAGCACGCCCCAGGCCTTTATCGAAAAGCTGATGCTGATGGCCGTGAACGAAGGCGAAAACGTGGTGCGGCTCAAGGGCGGCGACCCCTTCATCTTCGGCCGGGGTGGCGAAGAGGTGGAGCACCTGCGTGCCGCTGGCGTGCAGGTCACCGTCATCAACGGCATCACCGCAGGGCTCGCGGGCCTGACCTCGCTGGGCGCGCCGCTCACGCACCGTGAACATGCCCACGGCGTGGTGTTTGTCACCGGCCACGCCAAGCCCGGCGACGCGGGCACCGACTGGCGCCAGCTGGCCGCCACGGCCCGCGACGCCAAGCTCACGCTGGTGATCTACATGGGCGTGAGTGGGGCCGCCACCATCGAGCAGGAACTGCTCACCGGTCTGCCTGCAGACACACCGGTTGCCATCATCCAGCACGCCAGCCTGCCGCACCAGCGGCACGCCGTCACCACCCTGGGCACGTTGCACGCCACCATCACGCGCGAGGGGCTGGCCAGCCCTTCGGTGATCGTGGTGGGCGATGTGGTGCGGGGCGTTGCATTGGCTGTGCAAGACGCCAGCGCATTGCCGTTGCAGGCCCTGCGCGCGGGCTGAGCAGGCACCGCCATCCTCATCTTTCCATCGGCCCGCCTGCGTTCTGCGCAGGGCGGTGCCGGGTCGCGCGCCATCGCGATGCAGCGCGCGCCGATGCACACCCAGGCACATCGCGCATGCATGTTTGCACAGACATCACGCCCCCCACACAGAGCCACATTGACAGCACCGCATTGGGTCATCCCAACCGCACATCTTGGCCCGGGTATTGCTTGAAAAAACGTATCTGAATGCAACCCGCACAAGGAACACCATGGCAGCCTTTCCCCTCTCCGCACGCACCTCCAGCATGCCTACGCTGTCGTCTTCCACACAGGCTCCCTCGCGCGACGCGGGCATGTCACTCGTCAACATCGCGGCGCGTCAGCGCATGCTGTCGCAGCGCATGGTGCTGCAAACCGTTCTGGCCGCACGCGGCAGTGACCTGCACCTGAAAGCTGCCCGCAGCTCGCTCACCCTGTTCACCGACAGCCAGGCGCAGCTGTTGGACACGCCGCACCACCTTGATGCCACCAGCGCAGAGATCATCCGCAAGGCCTACCATGGCCCCCAGGGCGTGGGTGCCACCATCGATGCGTTTGCACAGCAGGTGGGCACGGCCCTGGACCTGGCCGAGCGCCAAAGCCCGCGCGTGGAAGACGCACTGGCCCGCCTCGTGGAAACCACCGATGGCGTGCTCGACGCCCTCAACACCGCCACCACGGCGTTTGACCAGGTGAGCAAGGCCCAGTCCGAAACCTTGATGAAAGAGCTGGCGGGCATCGTGGCCTCGATCCAGACCGTGGCCCGCGAGGCCAAGGTGGTCAGCTTCAACGCCCAGGTGATGGCCGCCCGCGCAGGCCAGCACGGCCGCGAGTTTGCCGTGGTGGCGAATGTGCTGTCCGGCATCACCAACGAGATCGATGGCCTGTCACTGCAGGCGGTGTCGCTGGCTGGGCGCAGCCGCGCAGGGGCTTGATGCCCCGATCACCAGGCCACGCGATGCCACGCGGTGGCCCGTCGCTCACATGCGCTTACAAGCAGGAGGCAAACCACTGCAGTTTCGCTGCAGGCGCCACCTATCATTCCTGAAAACATCGGTGTCCACGAGATGCCCCCTTGGCCCCACACCGCGTGCGCGGCCCATTCAGGAAGAGAGGATTTCATGAAGCTCACCCACCTATGCCAGAGCTTGGCCCTTGCCGGCTGCCTGCTCCTTGGCAGTAACGCGGCCTGGAGCTACGGCATCCAGGCGGGCAAGGTCGTCAACGATGCGGGCCAAGCCATTCAGCTGCGCGGCGTGAACTGGTTTGGGTTTGAAACCAACACGCATGTGGTGCATGGCCTCTGGGCCCGCAACTGGAAGGACATGATCACGCAGATGCAGGCCCAGGGCTTCAACGCCGTGCGCCTGCCGTTTTGCCCCGCCACCCTGCACGGATCGGCCCCACCAAGCAGCATCGACTACGGCCGCAACACCGATCTGCAAGGCCTCTCGGCCATCCAGGTCATGGACAAGGTAGTCAACGAGCTGAGCGCGCGCGGCATGTATGTACTGCTGGACCACCACACTCCGGATTGCCAGACCATCAGCGAGCTTTGGTACACCCCCAGCTACAGCGAACAGCAGTGGATCAGTGACCTGCGCTTTGTGGCTCAGCGCTATGCGGGCGTGCCTGGCGTCATCGGCATCGACATCAAAAACGAACCCCATGGCGCGGCCACCTGGGGCACGGGCAACAACGCCACCGACTGGAACCGCGCCGCGGAGCGTGCGGCCGCAGCGGTTCTGCAACTCGCGCCGCAATGGCTGATCGCCGTCGAAGGCATTGGCGAGAACCCCAGCTGCTCCAGCAGCAGCGCGCATTTCTGGGGCGGCAACCTGGAGCCCCTGGCATGCACCCCCCTGAACATCCCGGCCAACCGCCTGCTGCTGGCACCACACACCTACGGGCCGGACGTGTATGTGCAGTCGTACTTCAACGCCTCCGACTTCCCCAGCAACATGCCCGCCATCTGGGAGCAGCATTTCGGCCAGTTTGTGCAGGCTGGCTATGCGGTGATGCTGGGCGAGTTCGGCGGCAAGTACGGCCGGGGTGATGCGCGCGACGTGCAATGGCAGAACGCGCTGGTGGACTACATGGTCACCAAGGGCATGCGCAGCGGTTTCTACTGGTCGTGGAACCCCAACAGCGGCGACACCGGCGGCATCCTGGACGACGACTGGACCACCGTGCGCACAGACAAGGTCCAACTGCTGCAGCGCCTCTGGGGCGATGGCACCACAACACCTGCCCCCACGCCAACGCCCACCCCGACTCCCACTCCAACCCCCACGCCGGTTGCCAATTTCTCGGTGGTGCAGACGGTGAACAGCGACTGGGGCTCGGGCTACTGCCAGCAGGTCCAGGTCATCAACATGGGCAATGCCACCGGCAACTGGGCCATCAGCGTCCCGGTGAGCGGCACCATCAACAACCTGTGGAACGCTACCTGGTCCCAGGTGGGTGGCAACCTCAGCGCGTCGGGCGTGAGCTGGAATCAGACGCTTGCCCCCGGGGCCTCGGCAGAATTCGGCTTCTGCGCCGCCCGCTGACCAACCATCACCCCATGAACAAGGGCCCCTGTCATGCAGGGGCCCTTTTTTATCTCACTGCTATTTTCTCTACCCACCGGCCGTCTCGCGCACCTGCCGGAACCGCTCCGCAAGCTCCTTGCGCAAGGATTTGCGCAGCAGGGCCGCATCCCAGCGGCGGCGTTCGTCGGGGGTGGAGGGCGACAGCGGCGGCACCTGCACGGGCTTGCGCGACTCGTCCACAGCCACCATGGTGAAGAAGCAGCTGTTCACATGCCGCACCACCTGCGAACGGATTTCTTCGGCCACCACCTTGATGCCCACTTCCATCGACGAACTGCCCGTGTAGTTCACGCTGGCCAGAAAGGTCACCAGCTCGCCCACATGGATGGGCTGCAGGAACATCACCTGGTCCACGCTCAGCGTCACGGTGTAGCAGCCCGAATAGCGGCTGGCGCACGAGTAGGCCACCTGATCCAGCAGCTTGAGAATGGCGCCGCCGTGCACGTTGCCCGAAAAGTTGGCCATGTCGGGCGACATGAGCACGGTCATGCTCAGTTGGTGTGAAGGGATGTTCATGCAGCGATTTTAGGAAGCCGCGCGCGCTGCGTCGCGCGCAAATGGAGCCATAGGCACTGCAGGTGGCGGCTTCGCTACACTCGCGCAGCACCTGCCGACCGGGTGCAAGGAGGAACCGATGATCGAACTAGAAAAACTCAACGAATTCACCGAAAGCCACGGCGCATTGCGCACCGGCAAGGGGCTGGTATCGGGCGTGATTGCGCTCACACTGGCCATCCTGTGCTTTCTGGGCGTGCTGGCTTTCCACTTTCCCGAGTACCTCACCACGCCGCAACTGCGCAAGAGCTATGACGTGGCGGTGATCCGCAACATCATGCTGGTGGCCATGGCCATTGCGGGCGGCATCTCGCTGGTCAACATCCTGTTCAACCGCGCCCGCTGGCTGGCCACGTTTGCGTTTGCCATGGTGGCCCTCACGGCCTTCCTGGGCGGCCACAAGGTGGAGGTGGACCCGAACTTCCCCGACAACACGCCCTACATCGGCCTCGACTGGTTCATCCTCGACCTGCTGGGCAGCTCGCTGATCTTCATCTTCATCGAGAAGCTGTTCGCACTGCGCAAGGACCAGCCCATCTTCCGCGCGGAGTGGCAGACCGACTTTCACCACTTCATCGTCAACCACATGGTGGTGGGCTTTGTGCTGTTGGCCACCAACCTCATCGCGCACAAGTTCTTTGGCTGGGCGGCCAGCGACGGTATTCGCGGCTGGGTGCAAGGCCTGAACTTCTGGGTGGCACTGTTCCTCATCGTGCTGGTGGCCGACCTGGTGCAGTACTGGACCCACCGCGCCTACCACGAGGTGCCCGTGCTATGGCGCCTGCATGCCGTGCACCACAGCGTCAAAAGCATGGACTGGATGGCCGGATCGCGCCAGCACATCCTGGAACTGCTCATCACCCGTACCCTGGTGCTGGCCCCTATCTACGTGCTGGGCTTTTCCAAGGAAGTGATCGACGCCTACATCGTCATCGTGGGCTTCCAGGCCGTGTTCAACCACGCCAACGTGAGCGTGCGCCTCGGGCCGCTGCGCTACGTGCTGGTCACGCCCAACTTCCACCACTGGCACCACAGCCAGGACCAGGAGGCGCTGGACAAGAACTACGCCGCGCACTTCGCATTTCTGGACTACCTGTTTGGTACCGCCGTCAAAAGCACCAAACTCTGGCCCGAACACTATGGCGTGCTGGGTGACTACGTGCCCAACGGCTTCGTTAAGCAGTTCAAGTTTCCGTTCACCTGGAAAGGCTGAGGACGGAGGCCGACAGCCTCTGCCCACACCCGGCCGACGGCCTACAAGGCGCTGAGCTCCTCTTCCAGCTGCCTCAGCTGCTCACGCAACTCATTGCTGCGGGCATCACACGCCGCTTTGTCCTTGGCGGCGGCCGCTGCAAGGTCCTTCGGAAACTGATTGCCCGACGGCAGAGTGCTGCGTCGCAAAGGGCCCGCCTGGGTCGTGGCTTCCGCAGGCTGTGCCGTGCATTCTTGCTGGTTGCGCGCAAGGGCCGCGCGCGCCTGCGGGATGCCCTGGGTCTGCAGGTACTGCTTGCGTTGCCACGATGCGCCGAACGCCCCCTCCTTACCCGCAGAAGGTGCAGGCCGGACCGGGGTCGCCCCCTGGATGGCAGGCCGCACGTCGATCTTCTCGCCCTCGCCCACACAAGGCGCGTCCTGAAACGAGACCTTGCCGTTGGCATCCGTGCATTTGTTGACGGCCCAGGCCGGGGCCAGAAAGCCCAGCGCCAGGATGCTGGCAGCGTAACGGATCGAATTCATGACTCAGTCCTCGTCGGTTGGATGGCACATGCTACCGCGCAGCCTGGCACAGACCGGCGCGTATAGCCACGCAGGGGAGACAAGAGCTTGTCCCTCACATGACGCGCCCGGGTACAAACCCGGTGGGCGCGCAGCCTGCAGCCCTCCTACGATGCGTGGCCCCACTTCGCGGCCATGGCCACCCACACCAGGAGACTCTGCGCGATGACAACCCCCACTGTTTTTCCCACCGGCCAACACCCGACCCAGGCGCACCGCCGCAGCCTGATGCTCGCATTGGCAGGGGGCATGGCCTTGGCCAGCCTGCCCGCCCGGGCGCAGCCCGCTGCGGGTAAAAGCGACATCCTGATTGGCCGCTCCACGGCCTTGTCGGGTGGCATGGCGCCCTTTCTGTCTCCCATCCACGAGGGGCAGGACGCTGCCATCGAAGATGCCAACGCCAGGGGAGGCATCGGCGGCCGCAAGATCCGGCTGGTGACGCTGGACGATGGCTTCGACCCGCGCCGCGCACTCGACAACGCCAAACAGCTGAGCGAAAAAGACGGCGTGCTGGCCCTGTTCGGTGTGTCGGGCACATCGCAGGTCATGACGCTGCTGCCTTACCTGGCGCAGGCCAAGCTGCCACTGATCTCCGTGTACACAGGCAGCCCCGCCATCCGTGCGCAGCAGCACCCCTATCTGTTCACGACCCGCGCCAGCTATGCCGACGAGCTGGTGAAGATCGTGCGCAACCTCGTGGCGGTGCAGACCTCGCGCATCGCCGTGGCCTATGAGAACAACGACTTCGGCAAGCTGCTGCTGCCCCTGGTCGAAAAAACCATCGCGGCCGAGGGCGCGGCCCTGGCCGGGTCGCACGCACTGGCATCGTCGGGCGACGACGCCAACGATGCAGCCAAGGCACTGGCAGCGCAGAAGCCCCAGGCCGTGCTGCTGGTGGCGGCAGGCCCGTCGGTGGTGGCCTATGTGCGGGCCAACCGCGCACACCTGGGCGTGCCCATCTACACCCTGTCGCTGGGCGCAGGCACCGCCGTGCTCAAGGCACTGGGCGACGATGCACGCGGCCTGGCCGTGGCACGCACGGGCCCCTCGCCCAGCAAGCCCACGATTGCGCTCACGCGCGACTTCCAGGCATCGATGAAACGCCACGACAAGCCCGTGGACTACGACCGCTACACCGGCTACATGGACGCACGCGTGCTCATCGAAGGCCTGCGCGCCGCTGGCCCCAGCGTCACACGCGCCAGCCTGGTCCAGGCCATGGAAGGCCTGGGTAATCTGGATCTGGGCGGCTTTGGCTACCAGTTCAGCGCGCAGAACCACCATGGCTCCAACTATGTGGACATCGCCGTGGTGGGGTCTGGCGGGGTGTACCGGCAGTAAGAACCTTCTCCCCGGCATGCGCTCAGCCCTGTGTGGCTGCCTTGACCCGTGCCCGGCCATGTGCCAGCCCGTTGTGCCATTGCGACAAAACGGCAGGTATCGTGCTGCAGAACAATTAGTTGTCAACAATTATTCTCATTCGCGTTTACAATTTTTACAACTGTTCCCAGCCAGCCGTGCGTCCCGTAGGAAAAGCGCTGCAAGCCAGCCCGTCACCGCTTTCCCTCTGGAGCCCGTTCATGTCCGCACCCCGCAGGCGCTTTGTCTGTGCCGTTCACCCCCTGGCCATCGCTTCCGCACTTGCCGCCAATCTGGCGGGTGCCGCCTGGGCCCAGCAGCCCGCAGTCACAGACACCTCTTCGGCCACCACCACCGACCAGGTCGTGGCGCCCAAGGCACTCGATAGCGTCACCGTGTCGGGCGCGCGCGAAAGTGCTTCCACCCGGCTGCAGCTCACGGCGCGTGAAACGCCGCAGTCGGTCAGCACCGTGAACCGTGCGCAGATTGAGCGCCAGTCGCTCACCAGCATCGACAGCGTGCTGCGCAACGTGAACGGCATTGCTGTGAGCTTCTACGACACGCAGCGCCCGCTGTACTACGCACGGGGCTTCCAGATCACCGACTTCCAGACGGACGGCCTGCCCAGCTATAGCAGCAGCACCAACCAGGAGTTCGACACCGCGCTGTACGAGCGCATCGACATCGTGCGCGGCGCCAACGGCATCCAGACCGGTGTGGGCGTGCCTTCGGCCACCATCAACATGATCCGCAAGCGCCCGCAGCGCGAGTTCGCCGCCTCCGTGGCGCTCACGGCGGGTTCGTGGAGCCTTTACCGGGGCGAGTTGGACATCAACGCACCGCTCAACAGCGACGGCAGCGTGCGCAGCCGCCTGGTCGTGGCCCCGCAGAAGAAAGAGAGCTTCCGCGACCGCTACTCCGAGGACAAGACCGCCCTGCTGGCAGCGGTGGAAGCCGACATCGGCACTGCCACCGTGGTGTCGGTGGGCTACCAACGCCAGTCCAACGACCCCAAGGCGCCGATCTGGGGCACCATCCCCCGTTTTGCCACCACGGGCGCGCCCATCGACCTACCGATCTCCACCAGCTTCTCGCCATCGTGGACGCGCTGGGAGCGCACTTCCGGCACGCTCTACGCCACGCTGGACCACCAGATCAACGACGACTGGAGCCTGAAGGCCGCGCTGAACCACACCGAAGGCGACACCTTCCGCCTGAGCACCTACGGCTATGGCGCCACCACCGCCAAGGCGCCCTTCATCAACCCGGTGACGGGCGCAGGCACCACGCTGTATGCCGCTGTCAACGGCAGCAGCGAAAAGCAGGACACGGTGGATGCCTACCTGTCGGGCAAGTTCGAGCTGGGCGGCCGCAAGCACGACCTGGTGGTGGGCATGAGCTCCACGCGCACCGCCACGCGCACCGATGGCTACACCTCCGTGGCGGGCTGGAGCTATGTGATCCCCAACATCTACACCTGGGACGGCAACGCGCCTGCGCCCACGTACTCCAAGACCGGCGCCTGGCGCACGCAGATCACGCAGCAGACCGGCCTGTTCGCCTCGGCACGCTGGCGCCTGGCCGACCCGCTGTCAGTGCTCACCGGCCTGCGCCTGACCGACTGGCACCGCCACTCCGACACCTATGGCACCACAGGAGCCTATGCGGGCCGCTCGGCCGTGCAGGACGAGAACCGCAAGGTCACGCCCTTCATCGGCGCGGTGTACGACATCACGCCCACCCTGTCGGCCTACGCCAGCTACGCGCGCATCTTCAACCCGCAGAACTACAAGGACCGCCACAACAATCCGCTGTCGCCCGTCATCGGCAGCAATGCCGAGGCCGGCCTCAAGGCCGAGCTGTTCGAGCGCCGCATCCAGGCGCACTTTGCGGTGTTCCAGACGAAGCAGGACAACTTCGGCGTGCGCGACAGCGCCATCACCACGCCGCTGCCCGACGGCACCTTGCCCTACGTGGCCGTGAACGGCACGAAGTCCACCGGCTTCGAGCTGGAGTTCGCAGGCATGGCCACCCGGCATTGGCGCGTGAGTGCAGGCCTTACCCGCGCCAAGGTCACGCGTGCCCCCACCGACCTGATCTACGCCAACATGCCGGACTACCTGCTGCAACTGGGCACGGACTACCAGCTTTCGGGGGCCCTGGCGCCGCTGTCGGTGGGCGGCAACCTGACCTGGCAAAGCGCCATCGAAGGCTTCAACATCCCGCACCCCAGCGGCACGGTAACGGTGAAGCAATCGCCCAAGGCCATCCTCAACCTGCGCGCGTCCTGGCAGTTCAACCCCAAGCTCAGCGCCACGGTGGCCGTGAACAACGTGACCAACCAGAAGTACTGGGCCAACCTGGACTACGGAAACTACGCCGACCCGCGCAACCTGAGCGTGACGTTGCGCGCGAAATTCTGACCATCCCCCTGAGCGGTTGCGCCGCTTCCCCCTTCTCTCGAATTGCTACGCAATTCGGGAAGGGGGACACCGCCAGCGCGGCGGGGCGGCCCTTGCGCGGCGGTCACTGGCATGGGCCGCGCGTGCTCCACGGGTAGCAGGCAGCGGAGCGGTCAAAGTCGGCACAATCAGCCCCTTTCCCAACCGCATCCACACGCCGTGCCGACGATCCCATTTTTTGACGCCATCATCATCGGCGCCGGCGCGGCCGGCCTGTTCTGCGCGGGCCAGGCGGGCCAGCGGGGGCTGAAGGTTTTGCTCATCGACCATGCCGACAAGGTGGCAGAGAAGATCCGCATCTCGGGCGGCGGGCGCTGCAACTTCACCAACCGCGACCTGGACCCGGCCGCACCCCACAAGCACTTTGTGGGGCAGAACCCGCAGTTCTGCCGCTCGGCGCTGTCGCGCTACACGCCGCAGGATTTCATTGCGCTGGTGGACAAGCACGGCATCGCCCACCACGAAAAACACAAGGGCCAGCTGTTTGCCGACCGTTCGGCCGAGGACATCATTGCCATGCTGCTGGCCGAGTGCGCGGCGGGTGGGGTGACCCATTGGCAGCCTTGTACCGTCAGAAGCATAGCCTTTTTGGCCGCTACCGCGCATCCATCAAGCGCTGATAGCTATCAAATTGATACTGACCGGGGCCCGGTGCAAGCGCGGTCGCTGGTGATTGCCACGGGCGGGCTGTCGATCCCCAAGATCGGCGCCACGGACTTCGGCTACCGGCTGGCGCAGCAGTTCCAGATCCCGCTGGTGGAGCGCCGCCCGGGCCTGGTGCCGCTGACCTTTGACGGTGCGGACTGGGCGCCATATGCACAGTTGGCAGGGCTGGCGCTGCCGGTCCAGATCAGCACGGGTGCCAAAAAAGCCCGCATGGCGTTTGATGAAGACCTGCTGTTCACCCACCGGGGCCTGTCGGGCCCTGCCGTATTGCAGATTTCGAGCTACTGGCAGGAGGGCACGCCGCTGGCCATCAACCTTGCGCCCACCGTGGATCTGCCTGCGGCGCTGGCGCAGGGCAAGTCGCGTTCGCGCAAGCTGATTGCCAACGAGCTGGCCACCCTGGTGCCCAGCCGCCTGGCCGACGCCTGGGCCAGCCGCGAAGCCGACTGGCAGCGCCCCATCAACGAAGCCAGTGATAAGGCCCTGGCGCGCCTGGCCGAGCAGCTGGCGCGCTGGGAGCTGACGCCCACAGGCACCGAGGGCTACAAGAAGGCCGAGGTCACGCTGGGTGGCGTGGACACCAAGGCGCTGTCGCAGCAGACCATGGAGTGCAAGACGCAGCCC
This sequence comes from Acidovorax kalamii, assembly GCF_002245625.1. GTDB lineage: Bacteria > Pseudomonadota > Gammaproteobacteria > Burkholderiales > Burkholderiaceae_C > Acidovorax > Acidovorax kalamii. Next base: position 408,651 of record NZ_NOIG01000004.1, on the reverse strand, counting down.
GGCCTGTATTTCATTGGCGAGGTGGTGGACGTGACGGGATGGCTGGGCGGCTACAACTTCCAGTGGGCCTGGGCCAGCGCGCATGCGTGTGCGCAAGCGCTGCCGCTGGCCGGTGGTGCATGACGCATCACTGAAGCGGAAGACACCACCAGGACAACGCGCCTACACTCCGGCCAGCCCACCGGGCTTTCACCCCGGGCGTCTTTTCATCAGGGGACCGGCATGGATGCGATGGAGCGCGCAGAAAAATTGCAGGCCGCCGCCACGGCCGTCGGTGCCCTCGTAGCGTTGGTGCCTGCGGCGAGCATCGGCGGCAACATCTTTGTCGCCATCCTCGCAGCGCTGGGTGTCGGATCGTTGGCCGGGGGCGCGGTCATGCTGCGCTGGCTGCTTACCGACGAAGGCGATGCCTACCTGCGGGCCGACTCGCGCATCTCGGGTCGCTCCACATCACGCCCCGCCGTGTGGCTGGGCAATCTGGCGCCGGGCGTGATCCTGACCGGACTGGCGGTTTTGCTCCACCTGCGCCTGGGCTGACCCCGGCAAGCCCCGCAGCGCGGCGCGGCGTCACCCCATCAGCGGTGCGGGTTGTGTGCTGGTGGCATCCAACGTACGCAACGATGCCCCCTGCAGCAAGCGGTGCTGCAGCGCCCAGGCCTCCAGGTGGTCCAGCGGCAAGGGGCGGCTGAAGTAGTAGCCCTGCAGCTCCTCGCAGTCCAGCGCGCCCAGCACCTGGGCCGTGGCCAGGTCTTCCACGCCTTCGGCCACGATGCGCAGCCCCAGCGTGTGGCCCAGCGCGATGATGGCGCGGGTGATGGCCATGTCGGCGGGGTTGGTCAGCATGTCGCGCACAAAGGACTTGTCCACCTTGAGTCGGTCGATATCAAAGCGCTTGAGGTAGGCCAGGCTCGAATACCCCGTGCCGAAGTCGTCGATGGACAGCTGCACGCCCAGTGCCTTGAGTGCTGCCAGTTGCTGCGCGGCGGCATGGGCGTTGTCCATGAGCTGCGATTCGGTGATCTCCAGCTCCAGCCGGTGGGCGGGCATGCCGGTGCGGGCGAGCAGCGCCTCGATGTCGGACACCAGCGCAGGGTCGGACAGCTGGGCGGCCGAGAGGTTGACGGAGATCGACACATCTGCCAGCGGGTGCGCGCCCTGGCCCTGGGGCAGTGCCTGCCAGCGCACCCACTGCTCGCAGGCCTGCTGCAGCACCCAGCCGCCAATCGCGCGGATCATGCCGCTTTCTTCGGCGATGGGGATGAACTCGCTGGGCGGGATGGCGCCCAGCACCGGGCTGTTCCACCGCAGCAGCGCCTCCACCCCCAGCAGGCGCGCGCCCTTGGCGGACAGGCGCGGCTGGTAGTGCAGGCTCAGCTCGTTGCGCTCCAGCGCGCGGCGCAGCTGCTGCTCCATGGTCTGGCGTGCCACGGCACGCAGGTCAGTTTCCATCGAGTAGAACAGCGCCATGTCGCGGCCGGTGGTCTTGGCCTCGTACATGGCGGCGTCGGCGCGGCGCATGAGTTCGTCGATGTCGCTGCCGTCCTCGGGGTAGACCGCAATGCCCACGCTGCACGACACGTTCAGCTCATGCCCTTCCACCGGGTGGCTCTGGCGGATGAGCGGGATCAGGCGCCGCTCCACCAGCTGCTGCACGTCCTCGCGCCCGGCCACGTCGCGCATCACCACCACAAACTCGTCGCCGCCCAGGCGGCTCACCGTGTCACGGCTGCGCACGGCCTGCGTGAGGCGCGCGGCCACCGAGCGCAGCAGGCCGTCGCCAATGTGGTGGCCCAGCGTGTCGTTGATGGATTTGAAGCGGTCCAGGTCGATGAACAGCACGGCCACCTTCTCGCCGGTGATGGGTGCCTGGGCCAGTGCCATCTGCAGGCGCTGCACACACAGCGAGCGGTTGGGCAGTTCGGTGAGCACGTCGTGGTGCGCGAGGAACTGGATGCGTTCCTCGTTGTGCTTGCGGTCGGTGATGTCGATGGCAATGCCGATGTGGTTGGCCACGGCGCCCCCCTTGCCCTCGCGCACGGCCGACACCATGAGCCAGGCCGGGTAGGTCTCGCCCGAGCGGCGGCGAAACCGCACCTCGCCCTGCCAGGACTCCTTGTCGGCCATGGTGCGGCGGATCTGCGCCGACAGCGGCTCGCCCCCGGCTTCTTCCAACAGCGAGCCCAGGCCTTCGCCGATGAGTTCGTAGAAGTCGTAGTGCGTGCTGCGGCAAAACGCCTTGTTCACGCTGATGATCTGCTGATCGGCGTTCATGATGATGATGCCTTCGGACGAGGCCTCGAACACCTTGGCCCACAGCTCCAGGCGCTGCTCCATGACCTTGAGCACATTGATGGGCGTGAACGCCGTGAGCACCGAGTCGCGCCCCTGGAACTGCAGGCGCCGCGCCGACAGCACGGCCCACGAAGGCTCAGGGCTGCCCTTCCAGCGCACTTCAAATTCATCAACCGAGCCCTGGTCCGCCAGGCGCTGAAAGAACCGCGCGCGCACGCCAGGCTCCAGCCCCACGGCCCAGGGGTCGGTCTTGCGACCACCCAGCCAATGGGCGGCGGGCGCGTTGGAGTGCAGCACCTCGTGCTCGGGGATGGACGTGACCACCATGGGGATGGGGAAGGCCTCCACCAGCTCGCGCTGCGCCTCGGCCGCGCGGGCGCTGGCGGCAAGCTCCTGCTGCAGCACGCGGTCGCGGTCGAGCTGCGACAGCATCTCGTTGAACGCGGTGAACAGGCGGCCGATTTCGTCGCGGCTGTTCCACTGCGCGCGCAGGGTGTGGTCGCCGCTCTTGCGCACCTCGTCAGCCACCCGCGCCAGCTGCTGCAGGGGCTTGGCGATCTGGCGTGCCACCAGCGTGACGAGCGAGAGGATGCAACCCAGCAGCACCAGGGCCGTGCCCAGGTGCAGCCACATGCGCGCAAACAGGCTGTCCACCCGCTGGTTCAACAGACGCTCCAGGTCCACGATGCCCACCGACCAGGCATCGCGCAGCGCGCCCAGCACCTGGGCCTGCTGCGCGCCCACCTGGGCCAGCGTCAGGCGCGATTCGCCAGCGGCAATGCCCTGCAGCAGGGCCTGCAGGCTCGCCAGCGACGCCTTGAGCGCCTCGCGCTGCGGGCCCAAGGCCGCGCGCATCTCGGGGGACCCTGCAATGAAGGCCTGGTTGTAGTCCGACTCAATGCCCTGCGCCACCGCGTCCAGCCGCCCCACCAGCGTGAGCAGCTCCGAGTTCCACTGCGGCCCCCGCGCCGAGGGCGCCGCACTCAGAAAACTCACCGTGTCGTGCACCGCCTGCAGCAGCTCCGGGAAGCGCAGCACCACCAGCGACATCACGTAGTAGCTGTCCAGGTCCGGGTCCAGGATCAGATTGGACTGGTTGCCCACGGTGGTGAGCAGCTCGCGCCCCTCGCGCAACAGCTGGCTGCGCTGCAGGGTGAGCGACGGGGTATTGCCCCCGGCGGATACCCCCGGGGCGGGCGATGCCGTGCCGGGCAACTGCTCCAGCGCGGTACTGAAGCGCTGGCCTGCATCGCCGGTGTGCAACTGCTCGTCATGGGCCTCGCGCACCACGGCCAGCCGGGCCAGCACCTCAGCCACCGGCGGTGGCTGCTGGGACGCATCCAGAAACTGCCCCAGCAAGCCGTCGCGCACCACCGCCGCATAGGTGGTGCCCACGATCTCCTTGCGCGTGAAGTCGATGGCCAGGTACTTCTCATGGATCAGGATGCTGGAGACGTAGATCACCGCCGTCAGGTCCAGCAGATAGATGAGCATGAGCTTGCGGCCCACACTGAGGCGGCCCAGCCAACCCGATACGCGGCGCATGAATGCCATGGTGTTGTGGCGGGGCCGCCCGGGCGGATGGCCAGGGCTCCCCACCGATGAGTAGGAGTGTTACAACATGAAGCAAATTTCGCGCCATTGCCGACCTGGCAACCGCCCCAGACGCCATCCTCGCGCAACATCCACCGAAAGGCGGGCGCCCCTTGCACCACTGGCGCGGATAGAGGCTATAATCTCCGGCTTTGCTGGCAATGCCCCGTCGGCCAAATACTAGTTACAGACGGGGAAACCGCTTTGTACGGACTTGAGGCCCGATCTCCCCAAGCCCCTCTGCAGGCACATTTGGAAAACATTAGCTAATGACTACGATCCGCGTAAAAGAAAACGAACCCTTTGACGTTGCCCTGCGCCGCTTCAAGCGCACCATTGAAAAGCTCGGCCTGCTGACCGACCTGCGCGCCCGTGAGTTCTACGAAAAGCCCACCGCCGAGCGCAAGCGCAAGAAGGCTGCTGCCGTGAAGCGTCACTACAAGCGCGTTCGCAGCATGCAACTGCCCAAGAAGCTGTACTAAGTACCGCTTTGGCCCCGTTCTGATACGGAGTGCCGACAAACCCGCGCTAGGGACGCCAAGCGCGGGTTTTTGTTTTTTCGGGTTTGCAAAAAGCCCCTCTGGCGTCGTTGTAGCGCCTTGCCGTAGCAAGACTACTGTCTGCGGCACTACGCCTAGCCAGAGGGGCTTTTTGCAAACCCTAAGTCCCTGCCTGACCCACACAAAGACAAGGAAAAGCCTCATGAGCCTCAAGGACCAGATCACCGAAGACATGAAAACCGCCATGCGCGCCAAGGACAGCGAGCGCCTGGGCACCATCCGCCTGCTGCAGGCGGCGATGAAGCAAAAGGAAGTGGACGAGCGCATCGTGCTGGACGACGCGGCCATCGTGGCCATCGTGGACAAGCTCATCAAGCAGCGCAAGGACTCGATCACCGCGTTTGAAGGCGCGGGCCGCCAGGATCTGGCCGACAAGGAAAAGGCCGAGATGGCCGTGCTGCAGGCCTACCTGCCCGAGCGCATGTCGGCCGAAGAAACGCTGGCTGCCGTGAAGGCCATCGTGGCCGAAATCGGCGCCTCGGGCCCCGGCGACATGGGCAAGGTGATGGGCGTGGTCAAGACCCGCCTGGCGGGCAAGGCCGACATGGGCCAGGTGTCGGCCGCCGTGAAGGCTGCGCTGGCGGGCTGATCGCCCCCTCACCACCACCCCATCAGTATCTTTTTGATAGCTGCTACCGCTTGCCAGACGGGCGGTAGCGGCTATTTTTTCTTCAAACGAGAGCGCTTGCGCCCGCGTCCGCACCCCGCGCCATCCACCCGGCGCGGAAATGCGCCTGCAGAAACTCCACACACACCCGCACCTTGGCCGACCGCTCCAGCCGCGTGGGGTACACGGCCCACACATTGGCTTCTTGCTGCCACTGCGGCAGCACCTGCACCAGGCGCCCCGTCTGCAGGTGCGCGCCCACGTCCCACAGCGAGCGCAGCACAATGCCGCGCCCATCCACCGCCCACTGCACGGCCATCTCGCCGTTATTGGCCGACAGCGGGCCGCGCACCTTGACCGATTCTTCCTGCGCGCCGCTGCGCAGGCGCCACACGCCAAACGGGTGGTCGCGCTCCTTGATCACCAGGCAATCGTGCGCGGCCAGATCGGCCACGGAGCGCGGCGCGCCCTTGCGCTGCAGGTAGGCAGGCGCTGCGCACAACACGCGGTGGTTGTCTGCCAGGCGGCGGGCAATGAGGTGCCGCGCAATCTCGTCGCCCACGCGCACGTCCAGGTCAAACCCTTCGCCCGCCACGTCCACCAGCCGGTCGAACACCTCCAGCCGCACCTGCACCCCCGGGTGCTGCTCCACCAGCCGCGACAGCGCGGGCGCCACGATCTGGCGGCCGAAGCCAAAGCTGCTGCTCACCCGCAGCAGCCCGCGTGGCTCGCTGCGCGTCACGGCCACCTCTTGCATCAGCTGTTCCATGTCGTCCAGGATGCGCTGCGCCCAGTGGAACACCCGCTCGCCCTCCTCCGTCACTGCCACGCGGCGGGTGGTGCGGTGCAGCAGCTTGACCTGCAGGTCCTGCTCCAGCAGGCGGATGCGCTTGCTCACGTAGGCAGGTGAAGTGCCCAGCTCGGTGGCGGCACCACCAAAGCTGGCCTTGCGCACCACGGCCGTGAACACGCGCAGATCTTCTGCAGCAGGATTTTTATGCACGATGTGTAAATGATGAAGCCACAGTCGGCGGATTGTAGTTTTCAACAGCGCTGGGAACAATGCACGCCAAACCGCTGGCTGCGCCTTGCAGCAGCGCTCCTCCCCACACCGCAAGGACTGCTTGATGACCTCTTCCGCCACCTCCAAAACCTACCGCATCGCCCTCATTGCCGGAGACGGCATTGGCAAGGAGGTGATGCCCGAAGGCCTGCGTGTGGTGCAGGCCGCTGCAGCGCGCTTTGGCATTGCGCTCGAAACCACCTCCATCGACTGGGCCAGCTGCGACTACTACGCCGCGCACGGAAAAATGATGCCCGACGACTGGAAGGCGCAGCTTGCGGGCATGGACGCGATCTTCTTCGGCGCCGTCGGCTGGCCTGCCACCGTGCCGGACCACGTGTCCCTGTGGGGGTCCCTCCTCAAGTTCCGCCGCGAGTTCGACCAGTACATCAACCTGCGCCCCGTGCGCCTGTTCGAGGGCGTGCCCTGCCCCCTGGCCGGCCGCCAACCCGGCGACATCGACTACTACGTGGTGCGCGAGAACACCGAGGGCGAGTACACGTCCCTGGGTGGCCTCATGTACGAAGGCACCGACCGCGAAATCTGCATCCAGGAATCCGTCTACTCCCGCCACGGTGCCAACCGCCTGCTGAAGTTCGCCTTCGACCTGGCGCAGAGCCGCCCTAAGAAGCACGTCACCCTGGCCACCAAGAGCAACGGCATCGCCATCAGCATGCCCTGGTGGGACCAGCGTGCCGACGATGTCGCCAAGGACTACCCCGAGGTCACGCTGGATAAGCAGCACATCGACATCCTCACCGCCCGCTTTGTGCTGCAGCCCGGCCGTTTTGACGTGGTGGCCGCCACCAACCTGTTTGGCGACATCCTCTCCGACCTGGGCCCGGCTACCACCGGCACCATCGGCCTGGCGCCGTCGGCCAACCTGAACCCTGAGCGCACCTTCCCCAGCCTGTTCGAGCCCGTGCATGGCTCGGCGCCCGACATCTATGGCAAAAACATCGCCAACCCGATTGCGATGATCTGGTCCGGCGCGCTGATGCTGGACTTCCTGACGCAGGGCCAGGGCGCAGGACGGGCGGCGCACGATGCCATCGTCAACGCCATCGAAGAAGTGATCAAAAGCGGTCCGCGCACGCCGGACCTGGGCGGCACGGCCAGCACCACGCAGGTGGGACGGGCCATTGCGGAGCGGGTCACCACAGCCGCATAGCGGCACCGAAGCTCGGAAACTTACCGCTGACAATGAACGGCAGGTCGCCAGCGATAACTTCACCCAGCTACTACTTCAATTCCGGTTGAGTAAATAGAAATCTGCCCATAACCAATCATTTTGAATGAGATCCAACATAAAACTCGCCACCACCATCGTCTACATCAGCGCCATGGCATCGGTCGCCATCGGCAACGCCCATGCATGCAGCTGCAGCCTGGCCTCCGCAGAAAGAGATGGCCCACAAACCACGATCATATTCAAAGGAATTGCAACAGAAGGACCCACCGATATCACTCAAGAAGCAGGTTATTATAAATTTTCACCCACAAAAATATACAAAGGCGATCAAGGAAAACCCATCACCATCTACAGCCCAAAGAATACCTGCGGACAGTTCTTTCAAAAAAATACAGAGTACATGGTGTTTGCCTATAATAATAAAGGCACGCTGACCACCAGCATCTGCCGTTCATGGCCTATTTCTGCAAGGTATTCAGCAAATACAAAAGAAGTTGAAGAATATTTCGACAAGAACAAGTAGCCACTCTCAGACCCAACACCCACCGGACTCCCCGCCATGCCCATGAAGTCACCCGCCCCATTGCCCGCCGAGGAAATCAGCAGGGCAGAGATCATCGAGAACTGGGCACTGTTCCTGGCAGTACTCGGGACCATTCCCTGGGCGGTCTATCTCATCAACGATGTCTTTCCGCGCTGGGACATCCGCTTCATGAAACTCGGAATACTGATTTTCAGCATCATCATTCCACCCCTGGCGATCTGGAGATTGGTGGGTATCCTGGCCCAAAAAATCTATCCTCCGAAAAATCCGCCCGTCCATCTCCATAAAAAATATTCAGCAGTGAGCAAAAGCACGACAAGTCATGATATGGGCTTCATCGCAGGCACCCCGGTTCACACCCGCAATGGCTTGGTGTCCATTGAGAAAATTCGCGTAGGTGATTGGGTCTGGACCAAGGCAGAAATGGGTGCCGAACTGCTGTGCAAACAGGTTACAAAAGTATGGGAATTTCCAGAACAACCCGCGCTGGCCATACAAGTGATCTTGAATGAAGATCGCATCAAGCGGCTTTCAGTACCGGATGAACAACTCGCCACACGAATGATCATCATGGGAGCCAAGCAACCTCTGCAAACCATGATGGGTGGCTGGATGGAAGCAGAAAGAATAGGCCGTGGCGAATGTCTAGGGATAAAAAATGAGGGCTATGCGTATGTTTCGGCCTCGGCCGCCGCTGTTTTAAAAACACACAATCCTCTTCATGGACTGCACTCTACGGATGATGCACCGGACTGCGGCTGGGGCCAGTTGATTGATTTCACTCGCTATCCGCATGTGGACTTCAGCCAAGCCACTGTGGAATTTGATTCATTTGAGGAAGGCTATCTTCCACCAGAGATGTGGCACCCCACATACAGCATCGAGATGGGAAACAGCGATATCTTCTTCGTTGGTGATCTACGTAGCCATCAATCACCCAAAGCACAAGCAGAAGGTTTAATTGCGCGCTGTGTCACACGCATTGAAAAATTCAATTAAAAGAAGAATTTAGCATCAGATATTATTTGGAATAAAAATATGAGACCATCCCGTTTAGGATTTACCATCACACTATGGCTGATGACCCTGGCAACCTTTTTTCTATTTGCAAGCAAAATAACTCCGTGGATTCAATTTCATTATTTTTCCGAGCCTGCGGTTCTGCATTATGGTCCAGAGCCAGATCTCGACAGCTTTGAAAAAGCGCAAAAATATAAAATTCAAATGGAAAAAAAAGGAAGCTCGGTCGTTCTTAAGATGAATTCTGGCAACAGCGTGACAGCCTTTGCACACGTCGCAGGAGACAAGGCGCACCATAAGGCGCAAACCAGAGAGGGATTGCCCGTCTATTTTATAAAAAAAGGGGTGGACACGGTGAGCATCATTGGCAGCTTAGATGAGCTTGAATCACCCTGGCCGCCATTTATTTTATTTATTCCATTTCTCGTTGTTTCTATCTTGGCCACGAAGCTATTTCGTCGAGAGATAAACGACTGATCGGAGAGGCTGCTGAAATGCAGCCCCCATAGTCACCCAACCAACCGCGCGTCTCAGGAATGATGCCTGAGGCGCAACTTGTAGAAAAGCCTTGTTGGCGTCGATTGCGAAGGCCATTAGCCTGCGGGTAAAAAGCCCTCACCCACCACCCAGCGACACCGGACCTGGGCGGCACGGCCAGCACCACGCAGGTGGGCGAGGCGATTGCGGCGCGGGTGGCGGGGCGCTGAGCCACGGCCCTCAGCCTCACGCTCCTATTTCAATAGCTTTAAAGGCATACCCACCGCGCGGCAACGGCCTTTTTCGCCTGAAAAAACGGGTTATGTGGCAATGTCCTCGTGCAGACAGAGGTAGTTGCCCTCGGTGTCCTTGAACCACGCGGCCTTCTCGGCGCCCAGCACACACACGTGATTGACGGTCTTGAGGCCCGGGAAGTCGTAGTCCTCGAAGACCACCTTCGCGCGTTTCAGTGCCTCGATGGTGGCCGCTATGTCGGCCACCTGGAAACTGATGGCCGTGTGGTCGGCCTTGGTGCCTTCCGGCTTGGGGAACAGCGCCAGCGTGCTGCCCCCCACCGCATAGACAAACTTGCCATCGGGCCGGAACCCACCGGGCTTCAGGCCCAGACAACCCTCGTAGAAGGCGCGGGCGCGGTCCATGTCCATCACAGGCAGCATGGTGGTTACGGAAGCATCGGACAACATACCAGGTCCTTTCGCTCAATCCGGCCCCGGGCCTTGCAGCCCCCTGGTGCACACCAGGCCCCGGTTCGGGCCGCCTGACCGGTGGTGCAGTGTAGGCCGATCCCCTCCGCCTCACCAGTGCACGCAGTGCAGGCAGTGAGGAGGCCCGCCCCCGTCACCCCCCATGGGGCGGCACCCGGAAGTTCTCGCTGATGTGTTTTTCCGCCCGCGCAAGGGCGGCACCCAGCGCCCGCTGCCACCGCCCGCCCAGACGCCGCACCCGCCGGGGCCAGCGGCCCCCAGGGGCCGGGTGCTCTGGCACAACCCCCGGCGGCTGGCAGGCCTGGGATTGGCGGGTCGTGCTTTCGGGGTCCAGACGGGTGGGATGCAACATGGCCCGGATGCTCGGGCTTGGCATACCATCTGTAAAGTTGAATTCAATGAAGCCTCAATTCATAAAAACTGATGCGTAACTTCAACCTGGACCACTTGCAGACGCTGATCGCCATTGCCGACCTGGGCAACTTTGCAGCGGCCGCACAGGCGCTGCACCTGGCGCCGCCCACCGTCAGCCTGCACATCAAGGAGCTCGAGTCGCGCCTGCAGGCCGACCTGGTGGTGCGAGGCCGACGGCAGGCCGAGCTGACGCCCGCAGGCGAAGTGCTGGTGCAGGAGGGGCGCCAGCTGCTGCTTGCCTGCGACGACCTGATGGAGCGCGTGCGCCGCCGCGCCTCGGGGCGCGAGGGCATCGTGCGTGTGGGCGTGTCGGCGGGCGTGAGCACGCGCCTGCTGCCGCGCATGCTGGAGGCACTGGCGGCGCGCTGCCCCGGTGTGGAGATCCGGCTGGAGGCCGTCGGATCGGCCGAGTCCATGCAGCGGCTCAAGGCAGGCACGCTGGACATTGGCATCATCGCCAGCCCCCAGCCGCCTTTGGCCGAGGTACGCCAGGCCCCTTGGCGCAACGACCCCATGGTGGCGTTGCTGCCTGCGGCCTGGGACGCGCCCGCGTTCGCAACCCCCGACTGGCTGGCCACTCGCCGCTGGGCGTCGTTTGCGCCCGCCACGCAAATGCACGGGCTGATTGCCAACTGGTTTGGCCAGGCGGGCCACCACCCACGCCCCTTTCTGGCGCTGAGCTACCCCGGCGCGCTCAAGAGCCTGGCCGTGGCCAGCCAGTGCGCCGCGCTGCTGCCGATGGAGGAGGTGGAGGACCTGCAGGGCACGCCTGGCGTGCAGATCCGCCCTCTGCAGCCCCTCCTCATGCGCCCCATGGCTGTGGCGCACCGCCACCAGCCACCGCCCTCACCTGCGGTGGAGGGCGTGCTGCAACTGCTGGCCGAGTTTGCGGACTGTGGGGAGTAACAGCTGGGCTTGCCGCCTGCCATCACACGGGTGGCAAGACCGGAGCGCCTGGGGCACGCCGAGCCGCAGGCCGCCGCAAATAGGGCTGCACAAACAGGTACAGCCCCGTCAACAGCAGCAGCGCCAGCGGCGGCAGGGGTGCATAGGTCACCCAGTCGGGCGGGTTGCCCGGACCCATCCCCCGAGCCACGAAATTGGCGATGACAGTCAGCGTGAACGCCATCGACACCCAGCGGTGAAACCGCCGAATGCCCACACCGGCGCTCATTGCGCACCTCCGGCCGCGAGTTGGATCATCTTCCAGCCATTGCCCGCCGGGTCCCGAAAACCCGCATCCACATTGCCGTACCGGTCCACGGGCTCCTGCGTGAACTCCACACCCTGGTCGCGCAGCCGGGCATACGCAGCGCGGCAATCTGCCACATGCAACACCAGCGGCGGCATGGCGCCCTTGGCCACCATGGCGCGCAGCGTCTGCGCCGTGGCGGCATCGTGGATGGGCGGGCCGGGTGTGAACAGCCCCAGCTGAAAGCCCGGCTGGTCAGGATGCTGCACTGTCAGCCAGCGGTAGGGGCCGTTGCGCACGTCCGTGTGCACCTGAAACCCGAGCTTGCCCACATAGAACGCAAGCGCTTCGTCCTGGTCGTCCACATACACCCCCACCACACCAATGCCTTGGTTCTTCGTCATCAGATCTCCTTGGTTGCTAAGAGCCTGTTCAAGGTCTTTTTGGAGATCGCATTGGAGTGCAATCGGGAGGAGTGGATGCTTCGGATGCGCCGCATGGGCTCGTGCCCATGCAAGCAGCCGGGGCTTCCAATCGCCCGATTTCACTCCAACCCTTCGGGCAAGTGCCTTGCCGGGCGGTCTGCGGTGTTGCGGCGCTTGCCAATAGCCGAGCTATTGGCTGCCCACCGCGCCTTGCATCCCATCCCGGCAAGGTACTTGTGCGACTCCAAAAAGACCTTGAACAGGCTCTAGGACCGATTTGTACCTTCCGCCAGGCGGCGGCGCTTCTCCAAAACTGCTGTGGTGAGGTCGGGGCGTTGCGCGGCCTTCAACACACAGGCGGGCACCTGATCCAGGGGCGTGGCACTGGCCTGGGCCTCCAGCCGTACCGCACTGGGGCTCATCCCCGTGATGTCGCGAAAGATGCGCCCGAAGGTGCCCAGGCTCTCCCAGCCGGTGGCAAACGCAATCTCGGTGATGGGCAGGTTCGTATCGCGCAGCAGCGTGGTGGCCTGCTCGATGCGGCGGGTCAGCAGGTAGCGGTGGGGCGGAATGCCAAACGCCTGCCGAAACGAGCGGGCGAAGTGCGCCTCTGAAACGCCGCTGACCTCGGCCAGCCGCTGAACTGGCCAGGCCTCGTGCGATGCGGCGTCCATGCGGTCCTTGGCGCGCAGCAGGCGGCGCAACAGGGCCGGGTCCTGCGGCGCAATAGCCGCACCCGACGCCTGTTCCGACGGCGCGGCGGGCGCGCTGGAGGGCAATGGGTGCGGGCGCTCAGAGGGCATGCGCGAAGCATATCGCCTTGGGGTCTGGCGACCCGCCCGATCTTCCCGGGCAGGGACTGCTGCTGGCACACACACTCGGAGTCGCTTTTCAGGCTACCTGCACATCGCCAAAGACTTCGAGCGCCTGGCCGTTCAACGCCCGCAACGTGTCCATGGAGTCCACCGCCTCGCCCAAGGCCAGCGCACCGCTGCGCTGGTACGCCGGGGCCATCAGGCGCTGCGCGGCCTCCAGCACGAGGGGCGCCGTCACGGCATAGATGTCCTGGCCGCGCACACCGGCCGTCCGCACCACGCCGTTCTGCACCAGCCGCACCACCAGTTCAAAACGCTGGGCCGACCGGCCGCTGCCATCCACCGCCGTGGGCGGCGGGGTGCTGGCATCGCGGATGTCGGCCAGGGCCGAGCGGTTGATGAGCGAGCGGATGGTGTCGGCCTGCAGGTGGTGGGCCAGGGTGATGGTCTCGCTGAACGGCAGCTCGACCATGGCATAGGTCGCCAGAGGCGCGGCAAAGGTCCAGTCGGGCACGTCGGCGGCGGGCACCAGCGGCACCAGGCGCCCGCCCTGCACCACCTGGCGCTGCGCCTTGTTGCGCTCGCCCGTCAGGCGCGTGCCTTCGGTGGGCCACCAGCGGTCCAGCCCCATGGCGACGGTGATCTCGTCGATGGGGCCGGGCGCGGCGAGCGCGCTGGCCAGCAGGTCAGCCAGGCCGCCATAAAAACCAGCGGCGGGCACCACCGCGCGCCCGGCGGCCACGGCGGGCGCCTGCAGATCGGCAAAGGTGGCCTGGGCGCTGGGCTGCTCGGCGGTCACATCGATGTAGTGGGCGCCCGCCTGCAGCGCGGCCTGCGCCACTGGGGTGGCCGTGTCCATGAAGGGCCCCGCGCAGTGGATGACCACGCCACAACCGGCAAAGGCCTGCACCAGCGCCGCCGGGTCGTCCAGCGCCGCCACGCGGCACTCCACCCCCGAGGGAAACAGCGCAGCCAGCCGGGTGGCATTGCGCCCCACGGCCACCACGCGCAGGCCACGGCGCAAGGCCTCCTGCACCACAAACTGGCCGGTATGGCCGCTGGCACCGTACACCGCGATGGAAGAAACAGAGGATGTCATGGAGAACCTTTCGGGAAAGAAGTGGAGGGAAAAATTGACGATACAGACCTGTCTGTTGTTTGAAGATTACAGACAGGTCTGTATCATGTCAAGCATGGCTGCACATTCTTTTTCCCATCCCCTCCCGGCAACCACGCCCGGCGCCCGCCCCAAGCCTGCGTCACGGCGCGCTGCGACGGCCTCCAGCGAGCCCGTGCAGGACTTGCGCGAGCGCATCCTCGACACGGCGTCGAGCTTGTTCTACCAACGCGGCGTGCGTGCCGTGGGGGTGGACCTGGTGGTGGCCGAAGCGGCCGTGGCCAAGACCAGCCTGTACCGCTACTTCCCCACCAAGGACGACCTCATCGTGGCGTTTCTGGAGCGTGAAGACGTGGACTTCTGGGGCCTGTGGGATGCGGTGGCGGCGCAGCATGCCAACGACCCGGCCGCCGAGCTGCAGGCCCATATGCAGTGGATCGGCGAGCGGCTGGGCCGGTCCAACTACCGGGGCTGCCCGCAAATCAACGTGGCGGCCGAATTTGCCGAGCAGGACCACCCGGCCCGCCAGGTGGCCCGGCAGCACATGGTGGCGCTGCGCAGCCGCCTGCACGGCATTGCCCAGCGGCTGGGCGTGCCCCGGCCCGAGGCCCTGGCGGCCCAGCTGGCTGTGCTCATCAATGGGGCTTTTGTGAGTTCAGGCCTGCTCAGCGGCGAGGAGGCAACCCCTGTGCTGCAAGCAGCAGTGCAGGCCTTGCTGGCGGGTGCGCGGGCAGGCAACACGTAGCGCAACAGCTGCTCAAAAAACAAAAAGGCCCTCGCTCGTCGCGAGGGCCTTTTGCATCAGCGTAGCCCTTTGCTGCGGCTGCGCTGCGAACCAAACATCAGCTCCCCGCCACCTTCATGCGGTTGACCAGGATGGAGCCCACGGTTTTGGCGCCGTAGTTGTAGGCGTCGGCGCCCACGGCCTCAATGCCCTTGAGCATGTCCTTCAGATTGCCCGCGATGGTGATCTCGTGCACGGGGAAGGCGATCTTGCCGTTCTCCACCCAGAACCCGCTCGCGCCGCGCGAATAGTCGCCCGTCACGTAATTCACGCCCTGCCCCATCAGCTCCACCACAAACAGGCCCGTGCCCAGCTTTTGCAGCATGGCGTCCAGGTTGTCGCTGGCCTGGGTGAGGCGCGAGGTCATCACCAGGTTGTGCGAGCCACCAGCGTTGCCCGTGGTCTTCATGCCCAGCTTGCGCGCCGAGTAGCTCGACAGGAAGTAGCCTTCCACCCGCCCGCCCTTGACCACCTTGCGCGGTGCCACGCGCACGCCTTCTTCATCGAACGGCGAGCTGCCCTTGCCGCCCAGGATGAACGGATCTTCGAGGATGTCGATGTGCTTGGGGAAGACCATCTTGCCCAGCGAGTCGAGCAAGAAACTGCTCTTGCGGTAGAGCGCGCCGCCACTCACGGCCTGCACAAACCCTCCCAGCAGGCCTGCGGCCAAGGTCGATTCGAACAGCACGGGGCATTGCGTGGTGGGGATCTTGCGGCTGCCCAGGCGGCTCAGCGCTCGTTGCGCGGCGTAGCGGCCCACGGCCTCGGGCGATGCCAGTTCGGTGGCGTCGCGCATGGAGCTGTACCAGGCATCGCGCTGCATCTCGCCGTTCTTGCCGGGCAGGGACGCAATAGGTGCCACCGAGAAGCTGTGGCGCGAGCTGGCATAACCACCGCGAAAGCCGCGCGTGTGGGCGCTGAAGAAATGGCTTTGCTGGGCCGACACACCCGCGCCTTCGCTGTTGGTGATGCGGCGGTGTGTCTTGAACGCAGCGGCTTCGCAGGCCTTGGCCATCTCGGCCGCTTCTTCGCTGGTGATGGCCCAGGGGTGGAACAGGTCCAGGTCACGGTGCGTGTCGGCCTGGGCGATGTCATCGGCGTCCGGCAGGCCTGCCATGGGATCTTCAGCCGTGAAACGGGCGATGTCGTAGGCTGCCTGCACGGTCTGCTCGATGGCCTTGTTCGAGAAATCGGAAGTGCTGGCATTGCCACGGCGTTTGCCAAGGTACACCGTCACGCCCAGCGATTTGTCGCGGTTGCGCTCTACGTTCTCCAGCTCGCCCTTGCGCACGCTGACCGACAGGCCGCAGCCTTCAGACGCCTCGGCGCCAGCGTCGGTGGCGCCCAGCTTCTTGGCATGCGCCAGGGCGCGGTCCACCAGCTCTTCAAAAAACGGGCGGCTGTAGCTGAAGCCGCTGTCGGGGGTGCGGGAGGTGGCTGCTGCGGGCGCAGCAGCCAGCGCGCCGGGGGTGCGCGGGGCGCGGTTGGAGGGTTTATTCATAGCGGCGGCTATGATACTTGCCACTTTGGCGCACTCGCTGCCACCTCTCTCTTTGCCCCCACCCCATGTCACGCAAACCCAAAAAAGGCTACTTTGTGAAGGGCCATTTTGTTGCCGAAGGCAGCGAACTGGACATTCAACTCAAGGCCGAACTCAAAGGCACGCCCGATGCCAGCCGCACCGATCTCAAACGCGAGAGCGATGAACTGCAAGACCTGGGCAAGGAGTTGCTGACCCTGCGCGCTGACCTGTTCGACGCCGTGGGCCTGCCCGACAAACTGGTGGAAGCGCTGGCCGAGGCCAAGCGCATCACCAACTTTGAAGGCAAGCGCCGCCAGATGCAGTACGTGGGCAAGCTCATGCGCAAGCTGGAGCCCGAACTGGTGGACGCCGCCCGCCAAGCCCTGGAAGAGCAACACAAGGGCTCTGCCACCGAAAAGCTGCAGCTGCACCTGGCCGAACAATGGCGCGACCGGCTGATTGCCGACGACGACACGCTGGCCGCCTGGATGGCCGAGCACCCCACCACCGACACGCAGCAGCTGCGCGCGCTGATCCGCCAGGCCCGCAAGGACGCCCAACCTGCGGGCAAGGAGGCCAATGTCCAGGTCTCGCAAGGTCTGGCCCCGCGCAAGGGCCGCGCATACCGCGAACTGTTCCAGCTGGTACGCGAGCACCTGGGTGGCACGGGCATGGCAGATGCCAGCGACACCAACGAGGACAACAGCGATGAGTGAGCCCCTGCACGACCCGGTAAAGATCGGCATCGTCTCCATCAGCGACCGCGCCAGCACCGGCGTCTACGAGGACAAGGGCCTGCCTGCGCTGCAGGACTGGCTCACACGCGCGCTGCACAACCCCATCACCTTCGAGCCGCGCCTCATCCCCGACGAACAGGCGGGCATCAGCGCCACGCTGATCGAGCTGGTGGACGCCGGTTGCGCCTTGGTACTCACCACCGGCGGCACCGGCCCTGCGCTGCGCGACGTGACGCCCGAGGCCACGCTGGCCGTGGCGCACAAGGAGATGCCGGGCTTTGGCGAGCAGATGCGCCAGATCAGCCTGAAGTTCGTGCCCACCGCCATCCTCTCGCGCCAGGTGGCCGTGGTCCGTGGGCAAAGCCTGATCATCAACCTGCCGGGCCAGCCCAAGGCGATTGCCGAGACGCTGGAGGGGCTGAAGGATGCGGACGGACAGCAGATCGTGCCGGGCATCTTTGCCGCCGTGCCCTACTGCATCGATTTGATCGGCGGGCCGTACCTGGAGACGCGCGATGAGGTGTGCAAGGCGTTCCGGCCCAAGACAGCCATTCGCGCACCGCGCACGGCCTGACCAGAGAACATTCAAAGAAAAATAGCTGCTACCGCCCGTCCATCAAGCGATAGCAGCTATATTTTCAGGAGCAGAACAATTCAGCGGACCGGGCTGCCTACTTGCCCACCAGCTCGTTGAGCTTGCCCGCCTCGAACTGCTCCTTGAGCGCCGCGTCGCAGGGCACGCAGTCCTTGGCCTGCTGGTTGGCGGCCGAGAGCTTTTCAATGGCCTGCCACAAAAGCGCAATCTGGTGCTCTTGCGACGAGGCGTTGTCGATCAGGCCGCGCATGGCCTGCGACAGTGGGTCGTCCTCCTGCGTGATGCCGTAGGCCGTGAACTTGCGGGCCTGCTGCGGCTCGGTCACGTCGGCGCTCTGGCCCTCTTTGGACGGAATGATGCGCGCCGGAATGCCCACGGCCGTGGCGCCCGCAGGCACGGGTTTGATGACCACGGCATTGCTGCCGATCTTGGCGCCGTCGCCCACTTCGAAGCCGCCCAGCACCTTGGCACCGGCGCTCACCACCACATCCTTGCCCAGCGTGGGATGGCGCTTGGCGCCCTTGTAGAGCGAGGTGCCACCCAGGGTCACGCCCTGGTAGATGGTGCAGCCGTCGCCAATCTCGGCCGTCTCGCCCACCACCACGCCCATGGCATGGTCGAAGAACACACGCTCGCCGATCTTCGCACCAGGGTGGATCTCGATGCCGGTAAGCCAGCGCGAGAAGTTGGAGATGAAGCGGCCGGGCCATTTGAGGCCGTTGTTCCAGCACCAGTGCGCGGGGCGGTGCAGCCAGATCGCGTGCAGGCCCGGATAACAGGTGATCACCTCCCACGTGCTGCGTGCGGCAGGATCGCGGTCGAGGATGCACTGGATATCGGAACGCAGGCGGGCGAGCATCGGCGGTTTCGTTTCTTTTGGTTATGTGTTTATGGGCTGCACAGTCTATCGTTTCGCCTGCGCCGTCTCGATCATGGCTTTGGCGACACCTCTCAAGATGTGGATTTCCTCGGGGCTGAGCTGCGCGCGGTTGAAAAGCTGGTTAAGGCGGGGCATGAGCTTCTTGGGCGCGGCCGGGTCCAGAAAACCGATGGAGGTGAGCGCCTGCTCCCAGTGGCCCAGCATGCCCGCCACCTGCGCAGCATCGGCCAGCGCGCGGGCAGGCGTGGCGTCCTGCACCGCAAACCCGCCCAGCGCCTGGCGCCATTCGTAGGCAATCACCTGGATGGCCGCGCCCAGGTTGAGCGAACCGAAGCCGGGATTGGTGGGAATCGACAGCGCCACATGGCAGCGGTAGACATCTTCGTTGGTCATGCCAAACCGCTCGGAACCAAACAGAAAGGCCACGCCCGCCTGATGGGCGGCTCCGGGCTCAGAGGCCTCTGGATTTGAAGCATTTTCAGCCTCTTGCGCGCATCCATTCTGCCTTGATAGCTCCTGATTCAATAGCATTTCAAAGTGGGCACGCGGCGCAGCCGTGGGCGGACCGAAGTCGCGTGGCGTCATGGCCGTGGCGCACAGGTGGCTCATCCCGTCCAGGGCCTCGTCCAGCGTGTCCACGATGCGCGCGTTGTTCAGCACATCCAGGGCGCCACTGGCGCGCTGGATGGTTTCCTCGCGCCTGAGCACGTTGGCCCAGCGGGGCGCCACCAGCACTAGGTCGTCAAACCCCATGGTTTTCATGGCGCGGGCGGCGGCACCCACATTGCCGGCGTGGCTGGTGTTGATCAGGACAAAACGGGTCTTCATGGGCGGGCGGGGAGAGAGGGGAAAAGCGGCCGGTTAGGCAAAAAAGGGCACTGCGGGTAAAATCCCGCCCTCTATTGTCGCCGCCCGCATCGCCGGGACGGGTCTGACCTCCCCGCTCATCCTGTACGCAGACACCCACGCCGCCCCGGCCGTGCGCTGCCAACCACCACAATTTATGTCGTCCAATCTGCACCCCATGCTCAACGTGGCCATCAAGGCTGCACGCGCCGCCGGCGCCATCATCAACCGCGCGGCCCTGGACGTGGAATCGGTGCGGATCTCGCAAAAGCAGATCAACGACTTTGTGACCGAGGTGGACCACGCCTCCGAAAAAATCATCATCGAGACGCTGCTGACGGCCTACCCCGGCCACGGCATCCTGGCCGAAGAGTCGGGCAAGGAATACGGCGCCAAGGATTCGGAATTTGTCTGGATCATCGACCCGCTGGACGGCACCACCAACTTCATCCACGGCTTTCCCGTCTACTGCATTAGTATCGCGCTGGCCGTGAAGGGCAAGGTCGAGCAGGCCGTGGTGTACGACCCCACGCGCAACGACCTCTTCACCGCGACCAAGGGCCGCGGCGCCTACCTGAACGAGCGACGCATCCGCGTGAGCAAGCGTACCCAGCTCAAGGACTGCCTGATCTCCACCGGTTTCCCCTTCCGCCCGGGCGACAACTTCAAGAGCTACCTGAACATGATGGCCGACGTGATGCAACGCACCGCCGGCCTGCGCCGCCCCGGCGCCGCCGCGCTGGACCTGGCCTACCTGGCTGCGGGCTTCACCGACGGCTTCTTTGAAACCGGCCTGTCGATCTGGGACGTGGCCGCAGGCTCGCTGCTGGTGACCGAGGCCGGTGGCCTGGTGGGCAACTTCACGGGCGAGGCCGACTTCCTGGAGCAGCGCGAGTGCCTGGCGGGCAGCCCGCGCATCTATGGCCAGCTGGTGCCCATCCTGGGCAAGTACAGCAAGTTTGCGAGCGCTGGCGACAAGGCGGCTGTGCGCCAGGCGGCTGCGGCAGACGCACCCGAAGCCGGGAACACCCCAGAGGCAGAAGGCGCTGCGGACGCCGCTGAATCGGTGGCTCCCCAAGCAGACGCCGCCAAGGGCGAAGACGCGCCGTTCTAAATCCATCCATCGCGCACAGCGGTGAAGCCGACGCACGATGACCCCTGGTGAGGTCTGGTAGCTGGACCGTGCAGCGGGCGAGACGCACACCAGGGCAGCCGCGCAAGGGCCGCCCCGCCGCGCTGGCTGCGTCCCCCTTCCCGAATTGCGCAGCAATTCGAGAGAAGGGGGAAGCGACGAAGTCGCTCAGGGGGTTGTCCGCTACGCCGGGTCCGGGTATTTCTGGGCAATGCTGCGGAAGTCTTCCGCAATGTCCACAAACGCGTCCACCATGTCGGGGTCAAAGTGGGTGCCCTTGCCCCGCACGATGGTGCTGCAGGCCTGATCGTGTGAAAACGCGGGCTTGTACACACGCTTGCTGATGAGCGCGTCGTACACATCGGCCACGGCCATCAGGCGTGCCGACACCGGGATCGCATCACCCGCCAGCCCCTGCGGGTAGCCCGAGCCGTCCCACTTTTCCTGGTGGCTGTAGGCGATCTCCTTGGACACGCTCAAAAACGCCACGCGCATGCCCAGGCGCCGCTCGGCCTCTTCGATGGCGTCGCGGCCCAGCGTGGTGTGGGTCTTCATCACTTCAAACTCTTCCACCGTGAGCTTGCCGGGCTTGAGCAGGATGCTGTCGGGGATGCCGATCTTGCCAATGTCGTGCAGCGGGGCGGACTTGTAGAGCAGCTCGATCATGCGGTCGTTCAGCACATGCTCGAAGCGCGGGTGGTGGCGCAAGCGCTCGGCAAGCGTCTTCACATACAGCTGGGTGCGGCGGATGTGGTTGCCGGTTTCGTTGTCGCGCGTCTCGGCCAGCGAGGTCATGGCCATGATGGTCACGTCCTGGATGGCCTGCACCTCCAGCGTGCGCATCGCCACCTCGCGCTCCAGGTAGGAGCTTTTGTCGCGCAGAAAGTCGGCCGTGGCCTTGAGCGCCAGGTGGGTGTTGACGCGTGCCAGCAGGATGGGCGGGCTGATGGGCTTGGTGATGTAGTCCACCGCGCCCAGTGCCAGGCCCATGCGTTCGTCATCGGGGTCGGAGCGCGCGGTCAAAAAGATCACCGGGATGTCGCGGGTGGCGGCCGCTGCCTTCAGGCGCCGGCAGACTTCGTAGCCATCCACCTCGGGCATCATGATGTCCAGCAGGATCAGGTCGGGTGGTGTGCCCGACTGGGCGATTTTGATCGCCTTTTCACCATGGTTGGCCACTTTCACCAGGTAGTGCTCGCGCAGCAGGCTGCCCATCAAGGTGAGGTTCTCGGGCGTGTCGTCCACCACCAGCACCGTGGCGATCGGCTTGTCAACGAGTGTCGCCTGGGGGGCGGCAAAGGGCGCGTTGTCCATGGGTGTCCTGCTTGTAATGCCGTTGTAGGGTGCCGTTGGCGGGCCGTTCAGGAGAGCGGGGCCGCCAGGGATTCGGAACCCGGCACGGCTGCCATGGCCTCCAGGGCCAGCTCGAAATCAAAGTTCAGGGTGTGCATCTCGACGGTCTTGAAAACATCCCCCAAGGCCGCGCCCAGAGTTTTACCATTGTGTTGGAAAAATTCCGTGGCTGCAGGGTCATCCTGCTCCAGCAGATGGCGCAGGCGCTGCACGGCCTGCGCTACCGCCTCCGCCGCCAGCTCCCCGCCCGGTTCCGGCACAGCAGGCACGGGCTCCGCCACCACCACCGACTCCACCACCCACGCCTGCAGCCCAGTGAGCAGCGGCACCAGGGCCGCGCGCAGCTCGGCCAGCACGTGGACGATGGCCTCGTTGCCATGGCGAAACCGCAGCGCATGCTCCAGCGCCTGGGCGCGCTCCGACACGGCAGGCGCCCCGATGTTGGCGGCCACCGACCGCAGTGTGTGGGCCAGGCGCTCGGCCACGCCCAGGTTGTTGGCGGCCAGGGCCTGCTGCAGCTCGGCCAGCACCGGCGCCTGCCCCTCGGCAAACCGGCGCAGCAGCTCAACATAGAGCACCGGCTTGCCCAGTGCGCGCTGCAGGCCCAGGGTCGTATCGAGCCCGGCCACGGTGGGCAACGGCACGGATGGGGGTGGCACGTCGGGCTTGCGCGTCAACGGCAACAAGGCGGCGTCTTCACCCGTGCGCCCGGAGGGCACTCCGGCCTTGGCAGCGGCAGCCCCCAGGCCAGCGCGGGGCCGTATCCAGCGGCCCAGGGCCGCCCACAGGGCTGCGGGTTCGATGGGCTTGGCCACATGGTCGTTCATGCCCGCCGCAAAGCAGCGCTGGCGGTCGGCCTCCATGGCGTTCGCCGTCATCGCAATGATCGGCAGCTGGGCATGCCGGGGGTTGCTGCGCAGGGTCCGGGTGGCGGTTTCGCCATCCATGACGGGCATCTGCATGTCCATGAGCACGGCGTCGTAGTGCTTGCGCTCGATGCGGTCGATGGCGATCTGGCCGTTTTCGGCCACGTCCACGGTAAACCCGGCGTCCAGCAGCAGCTCCATGGCCACCATCTGGTTGAGTTCGTTGTCTTCCACCAGCAGCACCTGGGCGCCCCGGATCTCCAGCGGCAGCTCATCGGCTGCCGGTGCGGGGGCGGCGGTGCGGCGCCCGGCGGCCGTGGAATGCTCCAGCGGCTGCATGAGGGTGTCGAACAGCACCGAAGCGTTGACCGGCTTGATGAGCACGGTCTCGATGCCCTGGGCCCGCGCGGCGCGCATCACGTCCTCGCGGCCATAGGCGGTGACCATGAGCATCTGCGGCACCTTGGGCATGCCCAGGCTGCGGATGTGACCCGCCAGCTCCACACCGTCCATGCCGGGCATATGCCAATCGAGCAGCAACAGCCCAAACGGCTTGTGCTGGGCCATGGATTCGCGCAGCCGGTCCAGCGCCTCCAGGCCGGAATGGGCCTGCTCGACCTCAAAACCCATGGCGTGCAGCATGTCGGACAGCACCGTGGCCGCCGTGTGGTTGTCGTCCACCACCAGCACGCGGCTGCCGCGCAGGTCGGGCGGCGGCAGCAGCACCCGGGCCGCTGCGCCGCGCTCCAACGGCACGGCCACCCAGAAGGTGGACCCCTGGCCAAACACACTCTCGACCCCCACCTCACCGCCCATGAGTTCGGCCAGGCTCTTGCAGATCGCCAGCCCCAGCCCCGTGCCGCCATAGCGGCGGGTGGTGGAGGTGTCGGCCTGCTGGAAGCTCTGGAACAGGCGCCCCATCTGCTCCTCGGTCAGGCCGATGCCGGTGTCGCGCACCTCAAACCGCAGGCGCACCTGCTGACCCGCTTGCGCCAGCAGCCGCACGGCAATGCTGATCTCGCCCGATTCGGTGAACTTGATGGCGTTGTTGGCGAAGTTGATGAGGATCTGGCCCAGACGCAGGGCGTCGCCCACCAGGTTGGGCGGCACATCGGCCGCCACGTCGCAGACCAGCTCCAGCCCTTTGGCGCCCGCCTTGTAGCCCACCACGTCGGACACGCTCTCCAGCATGCGGTCGAGCAAAAACGGCTGGCGCTCCACCACCAGCTTGCCCGCCTCGATCTTCGAAAAATCCAGGATGTCGTTGATGACCCCCAGCAGATGCTGGCCCGCCTGCTGGATCTTGCTCACGTAGTCGTGCTGGCGCGGGCTCAGGCCCGACTTGAGCGCCAGGTGCGACATGCCGATGATGGCGTTCATCGGCGTGCGGATCTCGTGGCTCATGTTGGCCAGGAAGTTGGACTTGAGCGCGGTGGACTCCTCGGCCAGCTCCTTGGCGCGGCGCAGTTCCTGTTCCGCGCGCTGGCGGTCGGTGATGTCCACAAACGTGCCGATGGTGCCACCGGGGCTTCCGTCTGCGCGCCGGAACCCATGCAGCCAGAACAGCGTGTGGTGCATCTCGCCGTCGGCATAGGGCAAGTCCACCTCGCGGTGCACCGACTGCTCACCCGCCAGGACCAGCGCGTTGTCGCGCTCGAACAGCACGCGCGAGGCGTGGGGCAGGAACTCCAGGTCCATCACGGTCTTGCCCACCAGGGTTTCGCGCTCCACACCAAAGGCCTGCTCGTAGGCACGGTTGACGCCCACATAGCGCCCGTCGGCCCCCTTGTAGAACAAGGGCACGGGGATGGCGTCGATCAGGGCCTGCTGGAAGTCCAGCTGCCCGGCCACCTGCTCTTCGAGCAGCTTCTGGTCGTGGATGTCCACATTGACCCCGACCACCCGCACCGGCCGCCCCTGCCCGTTGCGGAAGATGCGAGCGGCCTCCAGGAACCAGCGCACCTCGCCATCGGGGCGCACGATGCGCCAGGAGTCGCGCAAGTGGTCTTCGGTTCCGGCCAGGCAGCTGTCGAAATAGGCCGCCGCCTGCGCGCGGTCCTCGGGGTGCAGGCAGTTGAGCCAGAAATCGCGGCCATCGGGCTGGGTGCCAGGCGGCAGGCCCATCATCTGCGCGAGCTTGTCGGACCACAGGATCTCGCCGGTCAGCAGGTTCAAGTCGAACACGCCGATCTTTCCGGCCTCCTGGGCCAGCTCCAGGCGCTCCTTGGCCTGCTGGATGGCCAGCTCGGCCCGCCGCTGGTCGCTCACATCCTCGATCACCCAGATGGAGGCGGCACCGAAGTCGTCCATCTTGAGACTGCGCCCTGCCAGCCGCGCCTCGAAGCGGCTGCCGTCCAGGCGGAACAAGGTGGCCGTCTCGCGCAGCGCCTGGCCAGAGGCCAGGCTGGGCGCCACCCGGGCGGTGAACAGGTCCGAGTGGCCCGGACCACCAAACAGCACCGACACCCCAAGCCCCAGCAGTTGCGAAGCCGTGCCGCCCATGAGTTCGACAAACGCCGGATTGAACTGCCGGAAATGCCCATCGCACACCAGCACGATGGGCGGAGCGTTGTCAAAGATGGCCGTCTGCTGCTCCAGCAGCTCGTTGAGCAGGCGCTCGCGCCGCTCCAGCTCCTTCTGGGCCTCGATGCGCGCGGACACATCCTCGTGCAGGCCCACGATGCCGATGCGCCGCCCCTTGCCATCGAACACCGGCGACAGCGTGGCTTCGTCGTGGTAGGTGCTGCCGTCCTTGCGCCGGTTCACAAAATGGCCCTGCCACGACTGCCCCGACAGCAGCGTGGACCACATGACCTGGTAGGTCTGCGCCGGGGTTTGGCCGCTGGAGACCAGCGATGGCTTTTTGCCGCGCACTTCCTCCAGCGTGTAGCCGGTGTTGCGCTCGAACTGGGGGTTGACCCAGTCGATGTAGCCTTCGCCATTGGTGATGACCACCGAGACCGGGCTGCTCTCCAGCGCTGCGCCCAGCACGCGGAACCGCTCCAGCGCCGACGCCACCCGTGCGCGGCTGCGCAGCAAGTCCAGCAGCAGCAGGCCCAGCAGGCTGATGACCACAAACGCGACGGCCCCTACCTGCACCCGCTGGGTGGATGTCATCAGAGCGCTGATGTCGTCGAGCATCACCAGTTGCCACTGGCCCCCGGGGTCGTTCCATTGGATGGCGCGGTGGGCCACCGCATAGGCCACGCCGTTGAGCACCACCTCGCCCGCATCGGTAGCAAACGGCAGGGCCGAGGCCACGCCTTTCTCGAAGAACTGCCCGAACTGACCCGATGCGCGCAGAGCGTCGATGCGCGCCTGGGTCAGCGGCGGGGCCACGGCAAACTGCCATTCGGGGCGCGTGGAGGAAAATACAGCCCCCTGGGGCGAGAGCAGCACCGTGGGCAACCCCGCCCGCTTGAGCAGCAGGTCCACCGGCTCGAAACCCTGCTTGAACATCACCACCCCGATGATGGAGCCGGTCGGCGTGTCGCCTTCATACAGCGGTGCGGCATAGTACAGGCCCCGCTCCTGCGTGTTGCTGCCAACGGCGGGGTACACGCTGACGGCCCCCCGGATGGCCTGCTGAAAATATGGCCGGAACGCCAGGTTGAGCCCCGTGGACCGGGTGCCTGGCGTTTCATGCGCCACCACCGTGCCATCGGCCGAGATCACATAGACGCCGTTGACCAGAAAACGCCCGCGTGCCACGGCCAACTTCGCCAGTGCGTCGGGATTGTCCGGGGGCAGATGGCCCAGGGCCATGTCCTTGAGCAAGGGTTCGCTCAGGCCCAGCAGCGAGACCGCACCCAGCATGGAGCCGCCCGTGGTTTGGCTCATCAGGGCCTCGGCCGTCTGCTGCAGCAGGCGCGACCGCTCGGCCGCGCGCTCGGTGCTCCGCCACTGCAGAGCCCCTTGCACCACCAGCACGGCCCCCAGCAGGGCGGCCGCCAGCACCAGGAGCAATCCACGGATTCCGGGGGCCTCGCGGTCCAGCAATTTGTCAAAAAACATGCCTACGCCTTCACGTGCAACACACACCAGCGCTCGGTCATGCCGTCTGTGGCGACCACCGCACGTTGACTTGCCGCAGCCCCGTCAGCGGTGTGGGTGCAGGAAAACATCCATTTCCCCCACCGGCCCGGGCCGCCCAAACAAATACCCCTGGAACCCCTCACACCCGTGCAGCCTCAGAAAGCTCAGCTGCCCCGTCGTCTCCACCCCCTCCGCCACCACCTCCAGGTCCAGGCTCTTGGCCAGCGCCAGGATGGTCCGCACGATCGCCGCGTCGTTCGGGTCCGAGAGCACGTCCCGCACGAAGCTCTGGTCGATCTTCACCTGGTCCAGCGGCAGCCGCTTGAGGTAGGAGAGAGACGAGTACCCGGTGCCGAAGTCGTCCAGCGCAAAGCCCACGCCTTCGCTCTTGAGCTGCACCATGCGGGCGATGGTGTCTTCGATGTCTCCCAAGAGCAGGCTTTCGGTGAGTTCGAGTTTGAGTTTGCGGGGGTCGGCGTTGTGGTTCTTGAGGGTTTGCAGCACTTCGGCCACGAAGCCGGGTTGGCGGAACTGGCGGGCGCTGACGTTGACGGAGATGGACAGGTGGGCGGTGTTGTCGTGCTGGCTCCAACGCTGCAGTTGTTCGCAGGCGGTCTGGAGGACGTATTGGCCCAGGGGGAGGATGAGGCCGGTCTGTTCTGCCAGGGGGATGAAGTCGCCGGGGCTGATCATGCCGCGCTGGGGGTGGCGCCAGCGCACCAGGGCTTCTGCGCCCATGAGGCGGGCGTGGTGGTCTACCACGGGCTGGTAGTGCACGAGCAACTCGCCCCGGGCCAGGCCCTGGCGCAGGTCGGCTTCGAGGTTGGAGCGGGCATTCACTGCCGCCTGCATGTCGGGGTCGAAGAAGCGCTGGGTGTTGCGCCCTGCGGCTTTGGCCTGGTACATGGCCAGGTCGGCGCGTTTGAGGAGTTCGTCCACGGTGAGGCGTTCGTCGCCAAACAGGGTGATGCCGATGCTGGGGGTGCTGTAGTGCTGTGCGCCGTCCAGGTCGAAGGGCTGGTTCAGGTTGGCCAGGAGTTTCTCGGCCACGGTTTCTGCCTGGGTGGCGGCGTTTTGCAGGTCGGGGGCCAGGGCTTCGAGCATGACGACGAATTCGTCGCCGCCAAAGCGCGCCACGGTGTCGGCTTCGCGCACGCTGCCCACCAGGCGGGCGGCCACTTGCGACAAGAGCTGGTCGCCCATGTCGTGGCCCAGGGTGTCGTTGAGGTCTTTGAAGTTATCGAGGTCGATGAACAGCAAGGCGCCCAGGCTTTTGGTGCGCTGGCAGGCGGCGATGGAGCGTTGCAGGCGGTCCAGCAGCAGGCGCCGGTTGGGCAGGCCGGTCAAGGCGTCGTAGAAGGCCAGGCGTTCGATTTCCTGCTCGGCACGTTTGCGGTCGGTGATGTCGCGGCACACGCCCAGCACACCGGTCACGCGGCCGTGCAGGTCGCGGATGGGGGTCTTGATGGTTTCGAACTGGCCCTGGTAGCCGTCTTCGGCAAAAGTGAGCGTTTCTTCATACACCAGCGGCTGCCAGGCCTGCATGGCACGCTGGTCGTACTTGCGAAAGCGCTCGGCCTCGGCCGGGTTGGTCAGGTCGTAGTCGTTGCGGCCCACCACATCGCGTTCGGGCCGGCCCGCAAAGCGCTCGAACACGGGGTTGACCGACAGGTACACGCCCTCGGCATCCTTGAGAAACACCATGTCGGGCATGGCGTTGACCACGCGGGCCAGGTGCGCCTTCTGGTGCGCCAGCTCCTGCTCGACGCGCTTGAGCGCCGTGAGGTCGTAGGCAAACAGCACCACGGCCGATGTTCCCTGCCCTGCAACGGCCTCGGGTGCAATGGTGGTGTGGCGGTACTGCATGCCATCAGGGCCATCGATGCGGTTCTCAAACACTGCCATCTCGCCCGCAAAGGCTTTCTCGAAATGGGGCTGCATGCGCACGAAGACTTCGGGCGGAATCACGTCCTGCAGCAGTTGCCCCTGCAGGTCCTGCGGCGTCTTGTACAGCCAGCGTGCCTGTTGCTCGTTGACATACAGAACCCGCAGATCGCGGTCGAGTCGGGCCACACCGCCCGGCACCAGGCGCAACATGTTGGCCATGAGCGCATCCTTGGCGTGCGCCGCCTCAGCGGCCTGGTGGTGGGCGGTGATGTCGGTCTGCACGCCATCCCACAGCACCCGGCCGTCGTCCAGCCTTCGGGGAGACGAACTCAGGTGCATCCAGCGCACTTCCCCATCGGTGCGGCGAACCCGGAAAACCGCCTCCAGGCTGGTCATCGACAGGAATGAATGCCGCTCTGCCTCGCGCAGGCGGCCCATGTCTTCCTCCAGGATCTGGCGATACAACACGCTGGGGTCGTCCAGCACCTCTTGCACGCGCACCCCGTTGAGGCGCTCGATGGCTTCGCCCATGTGCACAAAGTGCACACGGCCATCGAGTTCACGCACCACCTGAAACAACACGCTGTGGGGCAGATTGCGGCCCAGCAGCGACAGGCGGCCTTCGCTTTCGCGCAGGCGGCTCTCGGCGGTCTGGATGCGGGCAAAGGGCCGGCGGATGCCAGCATCGAACACCGCCTGGTACAGCAGCGCATAGGCCACCACCCGCAGGCCATGGGCCAGTGGCCCACCGACGGGGGAATGGCCGCCCAGCACCCCCACGGTGATTTCGCCACACACAAACGCCATGGCCGCCCAGGCAAACAGGCGGTCACGGGGCCGGTTTTCGTCCTCCGGGACCGCCTGGCCATCGCGGCGGCTCCGGCGGTACAGCACCCCGGCAATCACGGCCAGCGCCAGCGCCAACCCCGCCGCCAGCGCCTGGCGCAGCACCCCGCCAGCGGCCTGGGCAAACCAGCCCGGCAAGGGGCCCATGGCCGCCCCCACCACCAGCAGCGTGATCCCCCCGGAAACCGCCAGCCAGGCCTGGGGCGCCCCCGGCGCCGCCAGCCGCGTGGCCACGAGCCCCAGGGTGAGCACCTCGGCCAGACGCGCCCAACTGCTAAGCCACAGGGAGATATGGGCAGTGCCCACCGGCATGTGCACCGGGCCGGAGTGCACCAGCACGCCATGCAGAAAATTGCAGGCCGCCGCAACCCCCACCCCCACCACCAGCACGTTAGCCCGCGCCTGTTCATGCGCTTCGAGCGCGTGCAGCGACACCGACACCACCAGCAGCCCCAGCAACACCGCCGCCATCTCCAGCAGCGGCTCCAGCCCGTGCTGCGCCCCGGCGCCGTCCCCCAGCAGCTGCACCAGCGGCAGGATCACCAGAGCCAGCACCGCCACCACCAGCACCACCGTGACAGCGGGCGCGTCCGACAGGTAGGAGCGCGCGGTCAGGGGGGGTGGGGAAGGGGCCATGGGCAGCGTGGAGAAGCGGTGCAGAAACGGGGCGGGGTGTGATTCCGGAAGTACGTCACAAGTGTATCGAGGCGTAAGGAAATGACCAGACCACCGCCACCGGTCGCCCCCTCCTGGGTCACCCAAGAAAAACGGGGCCGAAGCCCCGTTGTGCAACAGCTCAACCCTCCAGCAACTGCCGCAGCACAAAGGGCAGAATGCCCCCGGCGCGGTAGTAGTCCACCTCGATGGGGGTGTCGATGCGCAGCGTGACCACCACCTCGCGCACTGTGCCATCGGCGCGGCGGATGACCAGCCGGGCATCGCTTTGGGGGGTGAGCGCGGCGTCGGGCACCACGTCGATGACTTCGTTGCCCACCAGGCCCAGCGTCTCCCACGAATCGCCCACCTTGAACTGCAGCGGCAGCACGCCCATGCCCACCAGGTTGGAGCGGTGGATGCGCTCGAAGCTGCGCGCCACCACGGCCTTGATGCCCAGCAGCTGCGTGCCCTTGGCCGCCCAGTCGCGGCTGGAGCCGGTGCCGTATTCCTCACCCGCAAACACCACGGTGGGCGTGCCCTGGGCCATGTACTGCATGGCGGCGTCGAAGATGAACATCTTCTCGCCCTGCAACGCCCCCTCGTTCTGGAACAGCGTGACACCGCCCTCTTCGCGCGAGCCGTCGGCCGTGGGGGGAATCATCAGGTTCTTGATGCGCACGTTGGCAAAGGTGCCGCGCACCATCACGTCGTGGTTGCCGCGCCGCGCGCCGTAGCTGTTGAAGTCGGCTTTCTGCACGCCGTGCTGCCGCAGCCACTGGCCTGCGGGCGAACTCTCCTTGATGGAGCCTGCAGGCGAGATGTGGTCGGTAGTGATGGAGTCGCCAAACAGCGCCATGATGCGTGCGCCCAGCACCGACGGAAGTTGGGCATCATTTTGGCCTTCTCCCCCCGTCCCGCTTGCCTTACCAGCTCCTTTTTCAAGAGCAAACTGAGCAAAAAACGGTGGCTCGGCAATGTAGGTGCTGGCGGGCCAGGTGTAGGCCGTGCCACTCACGCCCTGGATCTTCTCCCACAGCTTGCCGGGGTCGGTCGCCACCTTGGCGTAGTTGTCGCGGAAGGCCTTGCCCTTCATGGCGAATTTCAGCAGCGCATGCACCTCGTCGCTGCTGGGCCAGATGTCGCCCAGGTACACGTCGCGCCCCCCCTTGCCTTTGCCCACGGGCTCGGTCATCAGGTCCTTGAGCACCGTGCCCGCAATGGCGTAGGCCACCACCAGCGGCGGGCTGGCCAGAAAGTTGGCCTTGAGGTTGGGGTGGATGCGTGCCTCGAAGTTGCGGTTGCCCGACAGCACTGCCGCGCAGACCAGATCGTTGCTGGTGATGGCCTCATTCAGCTCGGGCGTGAGGTCGCCCGCATTGCCGATACAGGTGGTGCAGCCATAGCCCGCAATCGAAAAACCCAGCTTTTCCAGGTAGGGCAGCAGGCCGGTTTCAGTGAGGTACTCGGTCACGATGCGCGAGCCAGGCGCCAGCGAAGTCTTGATGTGCGGCTGCACCTTGAGCCCCGCCTCCACCGCCTTCTTGGCCAAAAGGCCCGCTGCCAGCAGCACGCTGGGGTTGCTGGTGTTGGTGCAGCTGGTGATGGCGGCAATCAGCACATCGCCATTGCCCACCGTGGGGTCGGCGCCCTTGGCGGGCGACGTGGCACTGCGGGCCTCGGCATGCGCGGTGGCCAGGGCCGGTTTGTTGGCCTCCATCTCGACCACCGAACGCGGTGCACCCGCCGGGGTGGGCTTGCCGTCGGGTGCCACATCGGCCACCCCCTCTGCCGCGCGGTGAACGTGGAAACGGGTGTGCAGCAGTTCGGCGGGGCGGTTGAAGCCGTTGTGTGCCGCAGGTTGGCTGAACAGGTCGGCAAACTGGCGGCTGACCTGGCCCAGCTCGATGCGGTCCTGCGGGCGCTTGGGGCCGGCCAGGCTGGGAGTGACACTGCCGAGGTCGAGTTTGACAACCTGCGAATAGTCCACCTCGCCCGCCAGCGGCACGCCGAACAGACCCTGGGCCTTGAAGTAGGCCTCGAAGGCTTCGATCTCGGCCTTGGTGCGGCCCGTGCCCTGGAAGTAGTCGATGGTCTTTTCGTCCACCGGGAAGAAGCCCATGGTGGCGCCGTACTCGGGCGCCATGTTGCCGATGGTCGCGCGGTCGGGCAGCGCCAGGGTGCGGGTGCCTTCACCGAAAAATTCGACAAATTTGCCCACCACCTTGTGCTTGCGCAGCAGCTCGGTCACCGTGAGCACCAGGTCGGTGGCCGTCACGCCTTCGCGCAGCCGCCCCGTCATCTCGAAGCCCACCACATCGGGCGTGAGGAAGTACACGGGCTGGCCCAGCATGGCGGCCTCGGCCTCGATGCCGCCCACGCCCCAGCCCACCACGCCAATGCCGTTGATCATGGTGGTGTGGCTGTCGGTGCCCACCAGGGTGTCGGGGTAGTAGACGTTGTCCTTGCGCTTGTGCACCCCACGCGCCAGGTATTCGAGGTTGACCTGGTGCACGATGCCGAACCCCGGTGGCACCACACCAAAGGTGTCAAAGGCCTGCATGCCCCACTTCATGAACTCGTAGCGCTCGCGGTTGCGCTGGAATTCGAGCTTCATGTTCAGGTCGAGCGAATTTTTCTTGCCGTAGTGGTCGATCATGATGGAGTGGTCCACCACCAGGTCCACGGGCACCAACGGCTCAATCTTCTTGGGGTTCTTGCCCAGTTTCACGGCCACGCTGCGCATGGCGGCCAGGTCGGCCAGCAGCGGCACGCCGGTGAAGTCCTGCAGCACCACGCGCGAGACGACGAAGGGGATCTCGTCCTTGCGCTCGGCATTCGGCGCCCAGCGGGCCAGCTGCTCCACATGCTCCGGCGTCACCTTGCGGCCGTCGCAATTGCGCAGCACCGATTCGAGCACGATGCGGATCGACACCGGCAGGCGCTTGATCTCTGGAAACTGTTTGGCCAGCGCGGGCAGCGAGTAGAACTGGCCTTCTTTGCCGGACGCTGTCCTGAAGCTCTTGAGGGTGTTGGCAAACGCGTGGCGGGCGGGCTGGGGCGACGACTTGCGTGAAGTGGCCATGGCGGACTCCTGTGAAAGGCAACACGACCTATTCTGGCAGTCCTGCATGGCGGTGCAATCGTGGGGCCTTACCGCCCCGGGGTGTGGCGACGGCCTCCCGCCATGCGGCGGGGGGCATTTCTCAAGCAAAAAAGGCCGTTTCCGCCTGACAGACAAGCAAAGTAAGCTATATTTTTTATAGCAGACAAAGATGCGCCATCATGCTGCCGCCCACACACGCAGGCGGCGCACGCCCCACCACTGCAGCTCGGCCAGCAGCGCCACCGACACCACATGCACCAGCAGATAGGCCTGGCCCAGCAGCGTGGGCGTGAGCGTGGAGCCCAGCAGCAGGGCCAGGCTGGCCACTGCCCAAGCAAAGTTGCCCACGATCAGCACCCACAGCCAGCCCCGGGGCATGGGTTCGGACCGGGCAATCGCAATGGCCAGCGCGGCGTAGCCCAGCAGCATCACACCCGTGGCCTGCAGCAGCCCTGCAGGCAGGCCCAGCCATTCGGCCAGCGGCGCCGTGAGCAGCAGGTGCAGCGCGCCCAGCAAGACGCCCGTCGAGGCATCAAACCAGACCACGGCACGCAGAAATCGGGGGGAAGACATCAGGTTGGCAAACATGGAAAACTCCTTGGTGGATGAAACAACGGATGGAAGGAAGAGGCCTCCATCGTTCCCGCCCCGGCGCATGCCGTCGATGACCTGGCAGGTAATGGCCCGTGCGCGGTTTGCACCTAGGATGCGGTACATGACCTCTACCAACTCCGCACCGCACCGCCCCCCGCGCCATCCGCTGCCGCACCGCGTGGCGCCAGCGGGGCCCGCCTCGTTTGGCGACCACCTGCGCACCTGGCGCCAGCAACGGCACCTGAGCCAGCTGGAGCTGGCCGACGAGGCAGACATCTCCACCCGACATGTGAGCTTCATGGAAACCGGCCGCACCAACCCCAGCCGCGACATGGTGCTGCGCCTGTGCGAGCGCCTGGCCATCCCGCTGCGCGAGCGCAATGCCCTGCTGGTGGCCGCAGGCTATGCACCGATGTACCGCGAACGCGCGCTGGACGACCCGGCCCTGGCCGCCGCCCGCCAGGCGGTGGAGCTGGTGCTCAAGGGCCACGAGCCCTGCCCTGCGATTGCGCTCGACCGCTGCTGGAACGTGGTGGCCACCAACCGCGCCGCGCTGGCCCTGCTGTCTGCCCATGTCAGCCCCGAGCTGCTGGCGCCGCCCATCAATGTGTTCCGCCTGAGCCTGCACCCCCAGGGCCTCGCGCCCCGCATTGCCAACCTGGCGCAATGGCGCGCGCATCTGTTCGAGCGCCTGCGCCAGCAAATCCAGGCCACGGCCGACCCCACCCTGATCGCCTTGCAAGCCGAGTTGCAGGAATACCCCGCCCCCGAAGAAACCACGCCGCTGGTATTGGCCGGGGAAATGCTGGGCGTGGTCATGCCGTTTTGTTTCGAGAGCGTGCACGGCATGCTGTCGCTTATCAGCACCACCACGATATTCGGCACCCCGGTGGATGTGACATTGCAGGAGTTGGCTGTGGAGTCGTTCTTTCCAGCCGACGATTTCACCGCCCACGCACTGCGCGAACTGGCCCGTCAGCAAAATGCCGGCGACTGAAACCCACAAACCAGCAGATACGGAATCTGCAGATACCGACAGAACCGCAGCAAGCATCTCCGTCTTGGGAACTGCGGCTCGCAGCCATGTCTTCACCTCTGCACGCACCCATAAAAAAAGCCCGCATCAGCGGGCTTTTTGGTCGCAGGGGTTGTACACCCTCAAATCGCGAACTTCTCGCGGTTTTCGTTTTGAATCCACTTGGGCGCCTTGCCACGGCCGGTCCAGGTCTGGCCGGTTGCGGGGTCGCGGTACTTGGGTGCCACCTTGGAACCTGCCGTGGAGCTGCGGCCGGTTTTGCCTGCGGCCTTGCCGGCAGGGAATACATCCTGGGCGGTCAGGCCATATTCGGCGACCAGTGCACGAACCTGTGACACAGCGTCGGACAACTCGCGGCGCCGTGCTTCGCTGATTTGTTGCTCAAGGGCTTCCCGCTGCTTCAAAAGTTCTTTGTAGCTGGTCATGGTGTCTGAATAAGAAGTGTGAGGTTGGTGACGACGCGATTATAGGAATAATCCCTCGACAGGGAAGCACGGCCTGCAAATTTTCTCCGAGAAAACCACAAATAACCGGGGTCTATATTCATCCAGCGCGAATACCCGGGCCTCGCATTGGGGAGTGTTTGTCTTTTTCAAGCCCCTGAGACGGGTACTGCGGCACCTTTTCACGAATATCCCCCTACACCAAACTGGAGCCCCGCACGGACAAGGCGCCAAGGGACGCGCGCCGACTTGCAGGCCCCTGCTGCGCTCCTGGTGTAATCCCCCACCTCCTCGGCAGAAAATCCACACTCCATCCCATCCACACTACACCATGGCCATTTATTGCATCGGCGATATCCAGGGCTGCGACAGCGCCCTGGGCCGCCTGCTGGACACCATCGGCTTTTCTGCCAGCCGCGACACCGTTTACCTGCTCGGCGACCTAGTCAACCGGGGGCCCGATTCAGCCGCCGTGCTGCGCCGCAGCATGCGCCATGGCGACGCCATCCGCTGCCTGCTGGGCAACCACGACCTGCACCTGCTGGCCGCCGCCGCAGGGGCGCGCAAGCCTTCGCGGCGCGATACGCTGGCCTCCGTGCTGGACGCCCCCGACCGCGAGGCCCTGCTCGCCTGGGTGCGCCAGCAGCCCCTGGCCCGCGCGCACACACATGCCGGGCAAACCTTGCTGATGGTGCACGCCGGTGTCTTGCCCGCCTGGTCGGTGGCCGACACGCTGGCCTATGCCGATGAGGTGCAGGCCGTGTTGCGCAGCCCCGAGCTGCCCGCCTTCTTGCAGGCCATGTATGGCAACACCCCCGACCGCTGGAGCGACCCACTCACCGGCACCGACCGGCTGCGCGTGATCGTGAACGCGCTCACCCGGCTGCGCTTTTGCTCGGCCGACGGGGTGATGGATTTTGAAAGCACTGAAAGCGCCAGCGCCGCCCCGCCCGGGCTCATGCCCTGGTTCGACGTGCCAGGGCGCCGCACAGCAGGCACCGTGATGGCCTTTGGGCACTGGTCCACATTGGGCTGGCTCAACCGCAGTGACCTGCTGGGACTGGACACCGGCTGCGTCTGGGGTGGCTGCCTGAGCGCCGTGCGTTTTGGCTCCACGCTGACCGAGCGGGAATTGCTGCAAGTGCACTGCGAACAGGCGCAACAGCCCGGCGGGTAAATCCGGGCTACGCCTGCTGGCAATAATTTGCTATCTTTTCGATAGCTTGTAGCGCTTAATCAGAAGGCGCTAGAGCGCAATCTGGCTCAAAAAAATCCAATCAGGACTGTGCCGTCGACTCTGGCTGGGCTGCAGCTTTGAACAGTGCGGCCACCTTGCGCTTGGGCTTGATGTTGGCCGAGATGCTGCTGCGCGGCGCAGACTTGGTGGCGGCCTCCCAGGCGGGGGCTGCATCGGAGGCCGCGCTGGCCTCGTAGGGTTTCTCGAAGAACGGGTCGCGCGAGATTGCGGCGGGACGGAAGCCCCGGTGCTGATCGCGCGGATCGCGGGATTCGCGGGACTCACGCCCCCCCCGGTAGTCACGATCACGTTCGCGGCGGGGGGCCGATGCACCCAAGGCATCGCGGCCATCGCCCGTCTCGCCCGCTTCGCGCCAGGCGCGGCGGCCGTCGTTGATGCGGCCCCGGGGCTGGTCTTCGTCGTACTCGACGGCTTCCAGCTCGATCTTCTTCTTGATGAGCTTCTCGATGTCCGCCACCAGGCGGGCATCGCTGCCCGACACCAGGGTCACGGCCAGGCCCGATGCGCCTGCACGGCCCGTGCGGCCGATGCGGTGCACATAGTCTTCGGCGTTGAAGGGCACGTCGAAGTTGAACACAGCGGGCACGTCCTTGATGTCCAGGCCGCGCGCGGCCACGTCGGTACACACCAGCAGGTCCACTTCGCCCTTCTTGAAGGCTTCGAGTGCCTTCAGACGTTCATCCTGGCTCTTGTCGCCATGCAGGGCCGCCGTCTTGAGACCTTCGCGCTCCAGGCTGCGCGCCAGGCGGGCGCAGCCGAGCTTGCTGTTCACGAAGATGAAGGCCTGCTTGATGCCGCGCGTCTTGAGCACCTGGTGGATGGCGCGGCGCTTGTCGTCGTCATTGGCGCTGTAGAAGCGCTGCTCCACCGTGGAGGCCGTCTCGTTCGGGCGGGCCACCTCGATGGTGATGGGGTTCTGCAGGTAGCTGCTGGCCAGGCGCTTGATCTCGGGCGAGAACGTGGCGCTGAAGAGCAGCGTGGTGCGCTGCTTGGGCAGGTAGCTCAGGATGCGCTGCAGGTCGGGCAAAAAGCCGATGTCCAGCATGCGGTCGGCCTCGTCGAGCACCACGTACTCGACCTGGTTGAGCACCGCGTTCTTGGCCTCGATGTGATCCAGCAGGCGGCCCGGCGTGGCCACCAGCACCTCGACGCCTTTTTTCAGCTCGATGGTCTGGGGCTTCATGTCCATGCCGCCAAACACCACGGTGCTGCGCAGCTTGGTGTGTTTGGCGTACAGCGCGATCTGCTGGGCCACCTGGTCGGCCAGTTCGCGCGTGGGCAGCAGCACCAGGGCGCGCACCGGGTGGCGCGCAGGTGATGTGGAGCTGTTTTCGTGCTTGAGCAGGCGCTGCAACAGGGGCAGCGAGAAGGCGGCGGTCTTGCCGGTGCCGGTCTGGGCGGCACCCATCACGTCCTGGCCGGTGAGCACGACCGGAATGGCCTGCTGCTGGATGGGCGTCATGGACTCGTAGCCCATTTCGGCCACGGCACGTGCCAGCGGCTCGGCCAGCGATAGATTGGAGAAGGAACTAGTCATTAAAAGCGTGTTTGTAGGCGACGCTGAATTTATGTCTGAGCAATGTGGCACGCCCTTGGGAGGGGGCTGGCTGCAAGGCGCAAACCGCAGCCGGGCTGGTGGCCCGGCGAGGAGTGCAACGCCGCAGAGAGGGCCCCAGCGGGCAATGTGCCGTGCGCCGGGGACTGTTGGGGCGTTGCGCTAGAACCTGCTCACGATCTCCCGCGGCACCGGGGCCGCGCGAGGTCATGAACAGGCTCGCAGCCCTCTATTGTCGCACCGGTGGCCCAAAAAGCGATTTTTTGCGGTACGGAGCGGCACGCCACACCGGCACGCGGGCGGTGCGGGGTACATATTCACTACTCTTTTGATAGCTAAAAAGACTTAGCCATTGCGCGCAGAGGCCGATTTTTGCTTGTGAAAATCATTCCAGCACGGCCCGCAGCTGGCGCGTGGTCACCGCCAGCCGCCTCGCCCCGATCTGCGCGAGGTTATTCATCACCGTGAGCGCGGCCTCGGGGTATTGCCGGGCCCAGGCGTCAAAGTGCGCGCGCGACAGCCGCACCAGGTGTGCGGGGCCGCGCTCGGCCCCGGCGCAGGCGCTGCGGGCCGCGCCGTTGAGGAAAGCCATCTCGCCAAAGGCCATGCCCGGCCCCACGGTGGCCAGGCGCAGGCCCTTGTCGGGCGGCCACAAGGTCACCAGGGTGATGTGGCCCGACTTGACCACCAGCAGGTCGTGGTCGGTGTCGCCCGCGCGGAAGACCACGCCGTGGGCGGGCACGTCCAGCGGCTCCAGCAGGGCCATGAGCGCGTCGGCGGCGGCGCGGGGCACGCCTTCGCCGATTTCGCCCAGCAGGTCGCGCTCGGGGCGCGCGGGGCGCTGCTCGATGGGGCGTTGCGCCATGATGCCGGCCTCGGCCCATTCCAGCGCACGGTCCAGGTCGGCAAAGGCGCGCACCTGTTCGCCCGCGTGTTCGGCGGCCAGGGGGTCGAGCGCCGCCACGGCGGCGGCAATGCCCTGCTGGCCCAGGTCGCGCACCAGCGCGCGCAGCTGGGCCAGGGCCGTGCTGTCCCAGGCGGGCACACGGCCCGCGTCCAGAATCACCCAGCGGTGGCGCGGCTGCAGCAGCATGCGCACCTGCTCGGCCAGGTGGGCCGCCACGCCAAACGACATCACGCCCTGCAGCTCGAACACAGCCACCTGGTTCATGCGCGGCGCCAGCCAGGTGTCAGACCCCGCCCGGCGCAGGCGCCGCGAACGCAGCTCGCCATCCAGCCGCACATGGCGCAGCACCGTGGCGGCCGAGTCGTGCAGCAGCACAAAGGTGGCCACCACCAGGCCCGCCACCAGCGCACCCACACCGCCCATCACCGCAAACACCAGGGCCACCAGCCAGCTCTGCGCCCAGGTCACGCGCGAGCGGCGCGCATAGCCCAGCGACCACATCAGCCCCGGCACCTGCATCAGCCCGGCCAGCACCAGCCCCCCCGCCAGACAGGCCATGGGCACCCAGTGCAGCCACCACGGCCCCGTGATGGCCACGCCCAGCATGATGGCGGCGTGCCAGCGCGGGGCATCGCGTGATGTCCCGGCCTGCGCCAGCACGATGCGCGAGCGCGACGCGCTGGTCGATGCCGGGATCATGCACGCCAGGCCGCACAACGCGCCCAGCAGGCTCTCGCGGCGCAGGGCCAGATTGGCGTCGCCGCGCAGGCCATGGTCCAGCTCCAGCTCCTGGTTGAAGACCAGGATTTCCAGGCTGTTGACCAGCGCCATCAGGAGCGCCAGCACCACCAGGGCCGAGCCCTGCTGCTGCGCCAGGGCCATCCAGGGGATGCCGCGCCAGTCGGGCAGCGGCGGCCAGGCGAATGCGCTGGGCTGCACGGCGGGCACAAACACGGCCCCCAGCCCGGCGCCCCAGAAGCCCGCCAAAGCCACGGCCAGCGCCACCACGGCCACCGCCGTCAGCAGGCCGGGCATGCGGGGCCAGCGGCCCCGCAGCCACCAGGCCAGCCCCACCACGGCCACGGCCGCCAGCGCATGCCAGCCCAGCTGGGCATCCCAGGGTGCGGCCGCCCCCGCGCCAAAGCCGTTGCGCACCTGGCCCAGCACCATCGACAGGCCCACGCCCGCCGCAAACCCGTGGGTGACTGAAATCGGCAAGAACCGCGCCACCGAAGCCAGCCGCAGCACGCCCAGCAGCCACTGGAAGACAAACGCCAGCGCCACCGTGGCCCCGCTCACGGCCAACACCTGCCGCGCGCTCAACCCCAGCGCGGGTGCCGCACCATGGGCCGTGGCCAGCACCGCAGCAAACAGCAGCGCCACCACCGTGGTAGGCGCATACACCACGCCCGCGCGGGGCGCCAGCAGGGTGAGCAGCAGGCCCGGCAGCGCAGCCGACCACAGGGCCAGCGCCGCCAGGGAATAGTCGCCCGCCAGGGGCGCAAAGGCCAGCAGCCCCAGGCCCACCGCATGGGGCACGGTGACCGCCGCCGCCGACCACGCCGCCGCCGCGCCCGAGGGCTGCGTTGCCGGGTCAGGCGCCCGGTGGGAAGGCGCCGCCAGGGGCGCTGCGGAGGACATGGGCCGTGGTCTTCAAAACCCGTGCGGGCTGCGGTGGCCTACAGCCTACAGGCTGCGCGCAGCGAAGGTGTCGCAGGCTTTCACGCTGCCGTTCTGCAGGCCGTTGTGGAACCAGCGCTGGCGCTGGGCGCTGGTGCCGTGCGTGAAACTCTCGGGCACCACGGCGCCGCCCTGGGCGCGCTGCAGCGCGTCGTCGCCAATCTTGGCCGCCGCGTTCATGGCCTCTTCCACATCACCCTGCTCCAGGATCTGGCGCGCATTCTGCGCATGGTGGGCCCACACGCCCGCAAAACAGTCGGCCTGCAGCTCCAGCCGCACCGACAGCGCGTTGTATTCGGCCTTGCTCACGCGACCGCGCATCTGGTCCACCTTGCCGCTGATGCCCAGCTGGTTCTGCACATGGTGGCCCACCTCGTGGGCAATCACATAGGCCTGTGCAAAGTCGCCAGGTGCGCCCAGGCGGTTCTTGAGGGTTTCGTAAAAGCCCAGGTCGATGTAGACCTTCTGGTCGGCCGGGCAGTAGAACGGGCCCATCGCCGCCTGGCCTGTGCCACAGGCCGTGGGCGTGGCGCCCCGGAACAGCACCAGGCGCGGCTCCTGGTAGCGGCCGCCCCCCTGGCGGAACACCTGGCCCCACACGTCCTCGGTGTCAGCCAGCACGGTGGACACAAACCGGGCCATGGTGTCGTCTGCGGGCGGGCGCTGCGCAGGCCCCGGCTGCTGCACATGGGTCGGTGGCCCGCCACCGCTGAGCAGCCCCAGAATCGTCAACGGATTGATGCCCAGCACCCATCCCCCCAGCAGGGCGATGACGATGGTGCCGATGCCAATGCTGCGCCCGCCGAATACCGGCGATCCGCCCCCTCCACCGCCACCATCGCCACGGCGGTCTTCCACGTTGTCGGATTCGCGATTGCCTTCCCATTTCATGCCAGATCTCCTGGGCCCTCCTGCGGGTGGAAGGCCAATGCTGGATATTACGCGCCGTGCAGGCGCAGCCCGGGCGAACTACGATGCACGCCTGCCACAGGTCCGCCCCCACCGCCCATGATCAACGACACCCGCCATCTCACGCCCGCACCCGACCAGGTGATCCTGCTCACCGGCTTCGACCCCTTCGGCGGTGATCCGCTCAACCCCAGCTGGCTGATTGCCCAGGCGCTGCACGGCCAGCGGATTGGCGGCCACCGGGTGGTGGCTGCGCAGCTGCCCACGGTGTTTGGGCTGTCGCTGCAGCGGCTGGCTGCGCTGGTGCACACGCACCAGCCTGCACTGACCGTGTGCCTGGGCCTGGCGGGCGGTCGCAGTGCGCTGTCGCTGGAGCGCATCGGCATCAACATCAACGACGCCCGCATCCCCGACAACACCGGTGCCCAGCCCATCGACACCCCTGTGGCGACCGAGGGGCCCGCCGCCTACTTTGCCAGCCTGCCCATCAAGGCCATGCTGCGCGCCGTGCAGCGGGCGGGCCTGCCCTGCGAGGTGTCGCAGACGGCTGGCACCTTCGTATGCAACCATGTGCTGTATGGCCTGCTGCACCTGCTGGCCCAGGGTGCGGGCCCTGCCGGGGCAAGGGGAGGCTTTGTGCATGTGCCCTGGCTCACCGGGCAGGGTGCACCCCACCTGCCGCTGCGCGACATGGTGCGCGGCATCCACGCCGCGCTGTGGGCCGCTGTGCTGGCGCCCCAGGACATCAGCTTGCAGGCTGGCGCAACGCACTGAGCCAACCCGGGATCCAGCGCCCCGGGAATGCCCTGAAAAACGGGGAAATGCACCCGCCAAACAGCCCGGAAGCGCTGGCCGCTGTGTACAGTCAGGCCATGTCTTTTGCCCCCTCTACCCTGGTCGCTGGCACCCTGGATGCCGCCGCCACCGCGCAGCGCTTGCCCTGGTCGGCCCTGGCCGACGAAATTGCCAAGCTGCTGCACGACAGCACCGTCTCGGTGCCTGCCCGCAGCGTGCTGCCCCTGGCCCAGGGCGGCAGCCTGTTCCTGATGCCTGCTACCGACCGCAGCGTGGCCATGACCAAGCTCATCACCTTCACGCCCGCCAACGCGGGCACCGGACGCCCCTCGATCCAGGGCGACGTGGTGGTGTTCGACATTGCCACCGGCGCACGCCAGCTGGTGCTGGACGGCCCCACCGTCACGGCCCGGCGCACGGCTGCAGTCTCTCTGCTGGCGGCGCGGCACCTGGCACCCGCACCGCAAGGCCCCTTGCTCATCGTGGGCGCCGGGGTGCAGGGCCTGGCGCATGCCGAGGCATTTGTGCTCGGGCTGGGCGTGCAGGAGGTCTGGATCAGTTCACGCAGCGCCGCCAGCGCCGAAACCCTGGCCACGCAGGTGCGTGGGCTGGGCGCCCAGGTGCGGGTGGTGGCCGACGCCGACGCGGCCCTGACCCACTGCCCCCTGGTGGCCGTCTGCACCACGGCCAGCAGCCTGGTGCTGCACGCCACGCCCCGGGCCGATGCGTTCATCACGGCGGTGGGCGCCTTCACCCCCGCCATGGCTGAGCTGGCGCCCGCGCTGTGCCAGCACGTGGCAGAGCACGGCAGCATCGTGGTGGACACGGCCGACGCCAGCCACGAGGCGGGCGATCTGCTGCAAGCGGGGCTGGACGTGGCAGCACTGCCCGTGCTGCGGGACGTGGTCTGCGGCCCCTGGAAGCCCCGTGCCCCCTCCGGGCCGGTGCTGTTCAAGAGCTGTGGCTGGGCCGGCTGGGACCTGGCCGCCGCACGCCTGGCACTGCGCCAGGGCGCTGCACAGCCCCCCGCCACCTGAGAGGCCCGCCCATGGCCCTGCTCGCACGCTTTTCCGACCACAGCCTGCGCATGCAGATTGCGCTGGTGTTCGGCACGCTGGTCATCGTGCTGGCCGTGCTGCTGTCGCTGGGCTTTGGCGAGCTGCTCAAACACCACATCCGGCGTGACGCGGGGCTTTCGCTTCAGACCGTGGCCGACAACGCGAGCAAGCTGCTGGCCAATGGTCTGATGCAGCGCAGCCTGGAGGCCGAGGTGCTGGCGAGCGCCGCAACGATCTGGTCCGCAGGACTGGATTCACCCGAGGCCCAGCACATGCTGGCGCGCAGCCAGGCCATGGAGCCGAGCAACCTCTGGATCGGCGTGGCCGACGCACAAGGTGTGGTGCGCAACGCCACGGGCGGCCTGCTGCAGGGCCATAGCGTGGCGCAGCGCCCCTGGTTCCAGCGCGGCTTGCAGGAGGTACATGTGGGCGATGTGCACCCTGCCCAGTTGCTGGAGAGCCTGCTGCCTCCCACCGCTTCGGGCGAGCCGCACCGGTTTGTCGATTTCGCAGCCCCCATCCGCATCGGCCCGACCACCGTGGGCGTGCTGGGCATCCACGGCAGCTGGGAATGGACGCGCGAGGTGCTGGAAGGACTCGCGCCGTCCACCTCGGCAGAAAACGCGGTGGAACTTTTCATCTTCGACCGCCAGGGCCAGCTGATCCTGGCCCCCCGGCGGCACAGCACCACGCTGCAAGCCGCTGGCCAGCGCCTGCCCGAAGGCATCCACGTCAACAACAACCGCGATGGCGGGCGCCTGCAGACTGCCGTGGTGCCCTGGCTGGACGGCAAGCACTACCTCACGGCCGCCACGCAGCTGCAGGCCCGCAATGCTGCCAGCGACCTGGGCTGGCGCATCGTGGCGCGCCAGCCGGTCGAGCTGGCGTTTGCCGAGGCCGACGGTACCGT
Organism: Acidovorax kalamii; assembly: GCF_002245625.1. Lineage (GTDB taxonomy): Bacteria > Pseudomonadota > Gammaproteobacteria > Burkholderiales > Burkholderiaceae_C > Acidovorax > Acidovorax kalamii. The sequence continues at coordinate 364,227 of NZ_NOIG01000004.1, read as the reverse complement.
GCGCCTGGCCCTGGCCATCGGCCTGGCCGCAGCGCTCATGGCGTCGGGCCTGGCCTGGATGGCCGCACGCCGCCTGAGCGAGGACCTGTATGCGCTGGCCGATGCCGCCAGCGCCGTGGAGGCGGGCCGCCCCGGCAGCAACATCCCGGCCATGGACAGCAACCGCGAGGTGCACCAGCTCTCCCAGGCACTGGGCCAGATGACCCACCGGCTGCTGGCCGCGCGCGAGGCCATGGAAGAAAAGGTGCGCCTGCGCACCCTGGAGCTGGAGGCCGCCAACCGCGCCCTCGACTTGCAGGCCCGAACCGACGCCCTCACCGGGCTGCTGAACCGGCGCGGTTTTGAATCGCAGATGGCGTTTGCACTGGCGCTGGCCCGGCGCAGCACCCGGCCATTGAGCGTGATCGCCGTGGACGTGGACCATTTCAAGCGCGTGAACGACACCTACGGCCACGAGGCCGGGGACGAGGTCCTGCGCCGACTGGCGCGCACGCTCGAAACCCGGCTGCGCGGCTCGGACGTGATCGCCCGGCTGGGAGGGGAGGAGTTTGTGGCGCTGCTGCCCGACACCGACCTGGAAGGCGCGCGTGCGATTGCCCAGACCCTGGTCACCGCCATGGCCCAGCAGCAGGACCCGGTGGTGGGCACCATCACCGTGAGTGCTGGCGTGGCCAGCATGCGGGGCGCCGACGACAGCGGCGCGGCCATCCTGCGGCGCAGCGACATGGCGCTCTACGAAGCCAAGGGCCAGGGCCGCAACCGGGTGTGTGTGGAGGCCTGAGTACCCTCAGCCGCTTGGCTAAATAGCAGGCCATCGGCCCCCAGCTACCCCGGCCGGGGGCTGTCGAAGTAGGCCTGCAACTGGGCGGCCAAGTGGTGCAGTTCGCCATCTGCCGCCCCGCGCGCCAGCGCCAGCTGCTCCAGCGCATAGGGGCGGTGGCCCAGCATCATGGACATGTTCACACAGTGGCCACTCGCGGCCATCTTCAGCGCGAACGCATTGAGCAGCTCGCAAGGCCAGTAGGTGGCCGGCGGGCCCCCGGCAGCCAGCCCCGGGCACGGGGCCTCGGCCTGGGTGGCGGGCGCAGAAGGTGCAGCAAAGGTCAGCATGGCAAGGCTCCATCCAGCCGCCAGACCGCGCGGCGGCATGGGTTCATGCTAGAAAAAACACTGTGGCCTGCCATTCAGCCAAGCGGCTGAGGCCACGTAGGACGAAAGCCCGGGGGCCACACCGCGCCCCCTGCCGAATCAGGCCTTGGGCAGCGTCACACCCACCTGGCCCTGGTACTTGCCGCCCCGGTCGCGGTAGCTGACCTCGCAGACATCGTCCTTGTCGCTCTCGAAGAACAGCACCTGGGCACAGCCCTCGCCCGCGTAGATGCGTGCGGGCAGCGGGGTGGTGTTGCTGAACTCCAGCGTCACATAACCTTCCCATTCGGGCTCGAACGGGGTCACGTTGACGATGATGCCGCAGCGCGCGTAGGTGCTCTTGCCCAGGCAAACGGTCAGCACGTTGCGCGGGATGCGGAAGTATTCGACCGTGCGCGCCAGCGCAAAGCTGTTGGGCGGGATGATGCAGCTCTCGCCCTCGAAATCCACAAAACTCTTCTCGTCGAAGTTCTTCGGGTCCACCACCGTGCTGTGGATGTTGGTGAACACCTTGAATTCGGGCGCGCAGCGGATGTCGTAGCCGTAGCTGCTGGTGCCGTAGCTGATGATCCTGCGGCCCTCCGCCTCGCGGACCTGGCCGGGTTCGAAGGGCTCGATCATGCCGTGCTCGGCCGCCATGCGGCGGATCCATTTGTCGCTCTTGATGCTCATAGCAGAACTCCCTGCGCAATGGCCTGGCGGCTTTTCATGAAAACCGCCGGGCGCTATTAAATGTGTAGCTGCCAGCGCTTGATGATCAGGCGCGGGAGCCGTATTTTGCTTGAGAAATCACGGTTTGCTCCACCACCCGGTCGTCGCCGAGCACGATCAGCGCAAAGAGCAGCTCTTCCAGGTTGCGCGCTTGGCTGCTCTTGCGCGCCAGCAGCGGCGTGGCCGCCGGGTTGAGCACCACAAAATCGGCCTCGCAGCCGGGCTGCAGGTTGCCCACCACGCCCGCAAGGCCCAGCGCCCGGGCAGCGCCCGCCGTGTGCTGCCACCACAGCTGCTGGGGCGACAGGCTCAGACCCTGCTTGGTCTGGCCCTCTCGCCCCACATAGTAGGCCGCCAGCATGGTGTGGAAGGGGCTGAAGCTGGTGCCCCCGCCCACGTCGCTGGCAAGGCCGTAGCCAAAACCCACGCGGTCGGCGCCGGCGTAGTCAAAAAAGCCGCTGCCAAGAAACAGGTTGCTCGTGGGGCTGACGGCCGCCGTGGCGCCCGTGTCGCGCATCAGTGCGCGGTCGTCGTCGTCAAAGTGGATGCAGTGGGCGTACACCGCGCGCTCGCGCATCAGGCCGAAGTCGTCGTACACGCCCAGGTAGCTGCGCGAGGCCGGGAACAGCTCGCGCGCCCAACGGATTTCATGAAGGTTCTCGGCCACATGCGACTGGATCCACACATCGGGATAACGCGCGGCCAGCTCGCCCGCGCCGCGCAGCTGCTCGGGGGTGCTGGTGGGCGCAAAACGCGGGGTGATGGCATAGCCCAGGCGGTCCACGCCGTGCCAGCGCTGGATCAGCGCCTCGGTGTCGATCAGGCTCTGCTCGGTGTCGTCGCGCACGCCGTCGGGCGAGTGGCGGTCCTGCAGCACCTTGCCGGTGATCAGGCGCATCTGTTGGCGCTGCGCCTCGGCAAACAGGGCATCGGCCGACGCGGGGTGCGAGGTGGAAAACGCCAGTGCCGTGGTCACGCCGTTGCGCAGCAACTCGGCCACAAAAAATTCGGCCACCTGCTGGCTGTAGCCTGGGTCCGCAAACCGCGACTCGTGGGGGAAGGTGTAGTTCTCCAGCCAGGGCAACAGGCCGTCGGCAGGGGAGCCGATCACATCGGTCTGCGGAAAGTGGATGTGCATGTCCACAAACCCCGGCGCCAGGATGCGCCCTGGCAGGTGCACCACGGGCTCGCCTGCAAATTGCGGCGCCAGGGCCTGCCAGGCACCCGCCGCCAGCACACGCTGGCGTCCCCGGGCATCGGGACCCACGGCCAGCAGGCCATCTTCGTCATACAGGGCGCGGCCGTCGTCGGCAAAGCGCAAAAGGGCAGATCGGTATACAGGCATGGGGGCGAGCTTAGCGGCAGGGGGCGCTGCTTGTATACGGCGCGCCCCATAGTGGCTATGGGGGTTGGCGGCAAACGCGTGGTGGTGATGGCCGCTGCTAGCGCGCCAGCTTGCCCACCACGCCCTCCACCAGCCAGTTCATCTGCAGGATCTGCGCGTCCGCCAGCACCTGGCCGGGGGCAATGCGCTCCTGCCCTTCGTTGTCGCGCACCGGCGCCTTGCCCGCACGGAAAGGCTGGAGCTTGCCGCTTCCGATGGTCTTTTGCGCGGCCAGCACCTCCTGCTGCACGGAGGCAGGCACCTTGGTGCCGAAGTCACCGACGCGGATCATGCCCTCGCGCACGCCGCCCCACACATTGGCGCTTTTCCAGCTGCCGTTTTGCACGGCGCGCACGCGCTCGGTGTAGTAGGCGCCCCACTGGTGCGTCACTGCCAAGATCTGAGCATCCGGCCCGGTCTTGCGCATGTCCGAGTGGTAGGCCACCGCCATCTTGCCACGCTCCTGCGCAGCCGCCATCACGGCGGTGGAGCCGGTGTGGAACGCAATCACATCCACGTCCTGGTTGAACAGCGCCATGGCCGCGTCACGCTCCTTGGGCGGGTCGAACCACACGTTGAGCCACACCACCTTGACAGTGGCCTGCGGGTTCACCGAGCGCATGCCCAGGGTGAAGGCATTGATGCCCTGCAGCACCTCGGGGATGGGGAAACCCGCCACAAACCCGGCCACACCGGTCTTGCTCATGCGGCCTGCCGCAATGCCGGCGAGGTAGCGGCCTTCGTAGTAACGCGCGTTGGCCGTGGCCACATTGGCGGCCTGCTTGTAGCCGGTGATGGACTCAAACTTCACGCCCGGGAAGTCCTGCGCCACCTTGAGCGTGGGCTCCATGTAGCCAAAGCTGGGCGTGAAGATGATCTGGTGGCCCGTGGCCGCCAGGTCGCGGATCACGCGCTCGGCATCGGCCCCCTCAGCCACGTTCTCGACAAAGGTGGTTTTCACCTGCGGGCCCAGCGCCGCCTCAACGGCCTTGCGGCCTTCTTCGTGCTGGCGCGTCCAGCCCGCCTCGGTAATGGGCGAGACATAGACAAAACCGGCCTTGACGGGCTCGGCGGCGTTGCCCTTGGCGGGTGTGGTCTGGGAAAAAACGGGGGAAAAAAAACAGGCGGCCACGAGCGTGGCTGCGAGGTTTTTGTACATGGTGGTCCTCTACATGGTCCCGAAAACAGAAAAAACAAAAGGCTGCCGGGACAGCAGCCTTTGTGGCGTATTTTACCGTGAAGGCCTCCAGGGCAGAGGCCTGCCGCAGGCTTCAGTAGTCGTGCTCCACACACCGCTCAAAGGTTTCCTTGAGCTTGTGCTCCCACACCCGCTTGTCGGCATTGCCCGCAAAACTCGCCTCGAAGCTGTTGAACGCCAGCTGGTAGGCATGTTTGGCCGTGAGGCCCGTGGCGGCAAACACCTGGGTGAAGTTCTCGTTGATGTAGCCACCAAAGTAGGCCGGGTCGTCGGAGTTGACTGTGGCGGCCAGCCCCGCATCGAGCAGCTGGCCGAGGTTGTGGTCGGCCAGGTTGGGGAACACGCACAGCTTCTGGTTGGACAGCGGGCACACCGTGAGCGCAATGCGCTCCTGCGCCAGGCGCTGCATCAGCGCAGCGTCATGAACGGCCTGCACGCCGTGGTCGATGCGCTCGACCTTGAGCACATCGAGCGCGCTCCAGATGTAGGCAGGCGGCCCCTCCTCGCCCGCATGGGCGACCAGGTGCAGGCCCAGTTCGCGGCAGCGCGCAAACACACGCGCAAACTTCTCGGGCGGGTGGCCCACTTCGCTGGAATCGAGGCCCACACCCACGATCTTGTCGATGAGCGGCATGGCCTGCTCCAGCGTTTCAAACGCAGACTCCTCGCTCAGGTGGCGCAGGAAACACAAGATCAGCGTGGCACTGATGCCCAGCTCGGTGCGCGCATCTTCACAGGCCCGGTGCAGGCCGTTGATCACGGTCTCCATGGCCACGCCGCGTGCGGTGTGGGTCTGTGGGTCGAAAAAGAGTTCAGCATGCAGCACGTTGTCGCGCGCCGCGCGGCCCAGGTAGGCCCGTGCCATGTCATAAAAATCCTGCTCATGAATCAGCACACTGGCGCCCGCGTAGTAGATGTCGAGAAAACTCTGCAGGTTGGTGAACGCATAGGCACTGCGCAGGGCCTCCACGCTGGCGTAAGGCAGTGTCATTTCATTGCGCTGCGCCAGGGCAAAGATCAGTTCGGGCTCCAGCGAACCTTCGATGTGGATGTGCAGCTCGGCCTTGGGCATGGCACGCAGCAGCCCGGGCAGGCGCTCGGCGGAGATGGGAGGGATCTTGAACATCAGCAGACTCCAAAGGTGATGCCACTCTGGCGCAGAAAGCGGCGGTAGGCAGATGATGCCTTGTCGGCGGCGGTATGCAACTCCGCACGCAGATCGAGCGGCAGGCACTGTGGCATTTGCGACTCCAGTACGGGCTGGTCCTGCGTGAAGATGGTGTGCTGGAAGGCCTGCAGTTTCTCGTCGGGTGAGTCGAAATCGGCCACGGCCAGGCGGAACCACACGCGGCTGCGTACCGGAGTGATCGGGCAGATGAAAAGCGCAATGGACTCGCGCCAGCCATCCACCGCCGTAGTGCCCGCCTCGGGCACCTTGGTCAGCACAGCCGCATACGGGGCCGTGACTTCGTAGGTGTATTCGACCTGGGCGGCTGCGGTGGAATGCAGATTGGACTGGGGTTGCCAGGCCTTGCAGCCCGTGGCCAGCAGGCCGGTGGCGGTGGGCTCCACGCGGTAGTCTTCGATGGCGGTGGCTTCGCGGCTGCCGAGCCAGCCTTCGTGCACAAAACCAAAGTGCGCCATGTCGAGAAAGTTCTCGATGATGCGCGGCGCGCTGGCCGCCACGTCGTAAGGGCCGCAGTTGAGCTTGCGCAAGCGTACGTCCTCTTCGGCGGCGAATGGGGGCAGCGCTGCACTGCCTGGCGCAAGGCGCACCCACACCAGGCCATGGGCCTCGCAGGTCTCGTGGCGCCGGGCGCAGTGCGTGGCGGGCGGCACAAACGCGGGCAGTGCGGGCACATGTGTGCACTGGCCCGAACCATCGAACTGCCAGCCGTGGTACGGGCACTCCAGCCGCCCCTGCACCGTCACCCGGCCCAGCGACAAGCGCGCACCCCGGTGCGGACACCGATCGGCCAAGGCCTGCACTACACCCAGGCCATCACGCCACAGCACCAGCGGCTGCTCCAGCAACTGCACGGCCAATGGGCTGTTCCCCACATCACCCGCCAGTGCCACGGGGTGCCACAACGTCGATTCGACCATCGTCTCTGCTCCAAAATGCACTGAACCAACGAAAAAGGGCCACCCAAGAAGGTAGCCCTTTTGAACGGACAGCCCCAAAAGGCCGCCCGATGACGGGTGAGAAGTGCTTACTTCTTTTCGCCGCCAGGGATCTTGCCTTCCACGCCCTTGACGTAGAAGTTCACGCCGCCGAGGAACTTGTCATCGGCAACAGCGTCTTTCGCCAGCACTTCCTTGCCGTCCTGGCCCACGATCGGACCCTTCCAGATCACGAAGCTGCCGTCGGCCAGGCCCTTCTTGATGGACTCGACCTTGGCCTTGGTGTCGGCAGGCACGTCTTCAGCGATGGAGACGATGTCGATCGCGCCTTCCTTCACACCCCACCAGCTTTGGCCCGAAGCCCACTGGCCTTCCAGCGCGTCCTTGGTGGCCTTGATGTAGTACGGGCCCCAGTTGATGATGGCCGATGCCAAGTGGGCCTTGGGGCCGTAGGCGGTCATGTCCGAATCCCAGCCGAAGGCGCGCTTGCCCTTCTCTTGCGCCGTCTTCAGCACGGCGGGCGAGTCGGTGTTCTGGAACAGCACGTCGGCACCACCGTTGATCAAACTGGTGGCGGCTTCGGTTTCCTTGGGGGGGCTGAACCACTCGTTCACCCAGACCACCTTGGTCTTGATCTTGGGGTTGACCGACTGCGCACCCAGCGTGAAGCTGTTGATGTTGCGGATCACTTCAGGGATTGGCACCGAGCCGACCACGCCCAGCGTGTTGGACTTGGTCATGGCGCCGGCGATCACGCCGGCCATGTAGGCACCTTCGTAGGTGCGGCTGTCGTAGGTGCGCATGTTCTCGGCGGTCTTGTAGCCGGTGGCATGCTCGAACTTGATGCCCTTGTTGTCTTCAGCGACCTTGAGCATGGATTCCATGTAGCCAAAGGTGGTGCCGAAGATCAGCTTGTTGCCCTGGCCAGCCAAGTCGCGCAGCACGCGCTCGGCGTCGGCGGACTCGGGCACGCTTTCCACAAAGCTCGTCACGACCTTGTCGCCGAATTCCTTCTCGATGGCCTTGCGGCCGTTGTCGTGGGCAAACGACCAGCCACCGTCGCCCACCGGGCCGACATAGGCAAACGCGATCTTCAGTGGCTCTGGCTTGGGGGCCGGTGCTTCTGCAACGGGGGCCGGTGCAGGCGCGGGGGCCGGTGCCGGTTCTTCCTTCTTGCCACAGCCCACAAGGGCAGCAGCGGCCACGGCGGAGAGCGCTGCCACCTTGAGCATGGAGCGTTTCTGCAGATCAGTCATGTCGGTTTCCTTATCGAAGAAGTAAGACTTGCAAAGGTTGGGGGACGAAAACGGTGATTATGGTGCGATCTACCGCAGGGTAACCAGATTTTCACGCGGACAACCCCTTTCAGGAGCCCGGATAAAACGGCTTGCCCAGCGATGCCGGCATGTTGATGCGGATCCACGTGGGATTGCGCGAGATCAGCGCCAGCACCACGATGGTGGCCACATAGGGCAGCATGCTCAGCAACTGGCTGGCCACCTGCACCCCTGTGGCCTGCAAATGGAACTGCAGCATGGTCACGCCACCAAACAGATAAGCCCCAAGCAACACCCGTGCCGGGCGCCAGGTGGCAAAGGTGGTGAGCGCCAGTGCGATCCAGCCGCGCCCGGCCACCATGCCCTCGACCCACAGCGGGGTATAGACGGTGGAGATATAGGCACCCGCCAGCCCGCACAGGGCGCCACCCACCACCACGGCCAGCAGGCGAATGCGGCGCACCGGGTAACCCAGCGCGTGGGCCGACTCGGGCGATTCGCCCACCGAGCGCAGCACCAGCCCAGCGCGCGAGCGGTAGAGGAACCAGATCAGCCCCGCCACCAGCAACATGGTGAGGTACACCAGCGGGTGCTGCTGGAACAGTGCGGGCCCAAGCAGCGGCACGTCACTCAGCACGGGAATCGCGTACTTGGGCAGCTCAGGCAGCTTGGCCTGCACGTAGCTGATGCCCGCAAAGGCCGAGAAGCCCACGCCAAACAGGCTGAGCGCCAGCCCCGTGGCGTACTGGTTGGTGTTGAGCCAGATCACCAGCACACCAAAGATGGCTGCCAGCACGGCGCCAGCGGCCATGCCTGCAGCAAAACCCAGCCAGGTGTTGCCCGTGTGCACCACGGTGGCAAAGCCCGCGATGGCGGCGCAGAGCATCATGCCCTCGGCCCCCAGGTTGACGATGCCGGCCTTTTCGTTGATGAGCAGGCCCAGGGCCGCGATGGCCAGCACAGTGCCCGCGCTGAGAGTGGCACCGATGAGGAGTGCGTAGGATTCCATATCAAGCCTCCCGCCGGGCCGCCCCAAGGGAGGCTTGCACCCCCATGGGGGGCAACGAATACACGAAGTGATGAGTGTGGGGGCTCATGTCTTTACCACCTTCTTTGTGCCCACCCAGCGGATGCGGTAGGCAATCAATGTGTCACAGGCCAGCAGCGTGAACAGCAGCAAGCCCTGGAACACGCCGGTCAGAGACTTGGGCAGGCCCAGGCGCGACTGCGCCAGCTCGCCACCGATGTAGAACATGCTCATGAGGATGGCCGAGAGAATCATGCCCACCGGGTGCAGCCGCCCCACGAAGGCCACGATGATGGCCGCGAAGCCGTAGCCCGCGGGCACATAGGGCGTGAGCTGGCCGATGGGCCCGGCCACCTCCAGCGCACCCGCCAGGCCCGCTGCGCCGCCCGAAATCAGCAACGCCGTCCACAGCGCGCGGCGCGACGAGAAGCCCGCATAGCGCGCCGCCGCCGGTGCCAGGCCGCCCACCTGCTGGGCAAAGCCCGCTCGGGTACGGAACAAGAACACCCACAGCGCAGCCGCCCCGGCCAGCGCCAGCAGCAGGCCGATGGACATGCGCGAACCCTGCATCAGGCGCGGGATCTGCGTGACCTTGTCGAAGGTCTTGGTCTGCGGAAAGTTGTAGCCCATGGGGTCTTTCCACGGGCCATAGACCAGGTAGCCCAGCACCAGCGTGGCCACATAGACCAGCATCAGGCTGACCAGGATTTCGTTGGCGTTGAACTTGTCGCGCAACAGGGCCGTGAGCCCCGCCCACACCATGCCGCCCAGCACCCCGGCGAGCAGGATGGCGGGCACAATCCAGGGGCCGGTGGTCTTGTCGGCCAGCAGCGCCACACCACCCGCCACCACGGCACCGATCACGAATTGGCCCTCAGCGCCGATGTTCCACACGTTGGAGCGGAAGCACACGGCCAGCCCCAGCGCAATCAGCAGCAGCGGCGTGGCCTTGACCATGAGTTCGCCAATGGCGTACTGCGTCTTGATGGGCTCCCAGAAGAACACCTGCAGCCCGCGCACCGGGTCCTTGCCCAGTGCGATGAACAGGGCCACACCAATCAGCACTGTGAAGGCCAGCGCCAGCAGCGGCGAGCCATAGGTCCAGAGTTTCGACGCCTGGGGGCGTGGTTCCAGCTTAAGCATGCTGCACCTCCCCGGCCTGGTTCTGCTCAAGTTGCTGCTGGTGCTGCTGCGCCAGATGGGCCTGCACGTCGGCATGCCACAGGCCACTCATCCATTCGCCAATGCGCTCCACCGTGGCCTCGGCGCGTGGCACAGACGGCGACAGATGCCCCTTGGCCACCACATGCAGCCGGTCGCAGATTTCAAACAATTCGTCCAGCTCCTCACTCACCACCAGCACGGCGCAGCCCGCATCGCGCAGCGCCAGGATGGAGCCCCGGATCTGCGCCGCCGCGCCCACATCCACGCCCCAGGTGGGTTGCGAGACGATGAGCAGCTTCGGGTTGGCGTCGATCTCGCGGCCCACGATGAACTTCTGCAGGTTGCCGCCCGACAGCGACTTGGCTGCCGAATGCGGGCCACCGGCCTTCACATTGAAGCGCTGGATGATGTCCCGGGCATGCGCTTCAAGCGCGCCCACCTTGATCCAGCCGCTGCCCGACACTGCGTTCTTGCGCGTGAGCAGCAGGTTGTGCGCCAGGCCCATGGTGGGCACGGCGCCCCGGCCCAGGCGCTCCTCGGGCACAAAGTGCAGGCCCAAAGCGCGGCGCTGACCGGGGCCCATGCGACCCGCGTTCTGGCCCGTCACCTGGATGCTGGCGGGCTCCGCGCGCTGGTCTTCGCCCGACAGCGCGTAGAGCAGTTCTTTTTGCCCATTGCCCGACACCCCGGCAATGCCCACCACCTCGCCCGCCCTCACTTCAAACTGCAGGTCGATCAGGTCCACACCAAACTGGTCGGCGCGCGGCAGCGACAGGCCCTTGACGCGCAGCACGGTGGCGCCGGTCTGTACTGCGCGGTGTTCCAGCGCAGGCGGCTCGGCGCCAATCATCAGGCGCGACAGGGAGGCATTGGACTCCTCGGCCGGGTTGCACACGCCCGTGACCTTGCCGCCGCGCAGCACGGTGCAGGCGGTGCACAGCGCGCGTATCTCGTGCAGCTTGTGGCTGATGTAGAGGATGCTGCAGCCCTCGCTGGCCAGCTTGCGCAGCACCACGAAGAGCTTTTCGACCGCCTGGGGCGTGAGCACCGAGGTGGGCTCGTCCAGGATCAGCACCTTGGGGTTGGTGAGCAGGGCACGGATGATTTCCACGCGCTGCATCTCGCCCACAGAGAGCGTGTGCACGGGGCGCAGGGGGTCGATGTCGAGGCCGTATTCGGCTGCCTTGGCGCTGATACGCTGCGTGACTTCGGCCAGCGTCAGGCTCTTGTCCAGGCCCAGCCACACGTTCTCGGCCACCGTCAGGGTGTCGAACAGGCTGAAGTGCTGGAACACCATGGCGATGCCCAGGGCGCGTGCCTCTTGCGGGTTGCGCACCTGCACGGCCTGGCCGTTGAAGAACACGCTGCCCTCGTCGGGCTTGACCGAGCCGTAGATGATTTTCATCAGCGTGGATTTGCCCGCGCCGTTTTCGCCCAGCACCGCATGGATTTCACCCGGCAGCACGGTGAGCGAGACACCGCTGTTGGCCACCACGGCCGGGTAGCGCTTGGTGATGCCCACAAGCTGCAGCCGGGGCGGCGGCGACGCCCCCGGGGCGGAGGGAATAGGAGGTGAACTCATGCGGGGATTGTCTCTCAGTTTTACAACTTGTTATAGGAACGAAAACACCTTCTTGCGCTTGTTCAGCATGCCCAAGCAGCTATTCTTTTCGTAGCGAAGACGCGACAGCCTTCACACACTCGCGCAGCCACACGGCTGCCGCCGAATGGTGGGTGCGCGCGTGCCAGAGCTGGTAATACATGAGCCGGGGAAACGGCACCGGGCAGGGCAGGATGGCCAGCGGCAACTGCTCCACATACCGCTCGCAATACTGGCGGCCCGTGGTCAGCACAAGCAAGCTGGATGCCACGATACTGGGGATGAGGCTGAAATGCGCGCAGCGCGCCGTGATGTGGCGCTGCATGCCCAGGCTGTCCAGGTGCACGTCGATCACGCCGCGTGCACCCGGGTGGGTGGGCGTGGGCGCGATGTGCTCGGCAGCCAGCCAGCTTTCCACATCCCAGCCGCGCCGCACGGCGGGGTGGTCCTTGCCCACCAGGCACACCACCTCGTCGCCAAACAGGCGACCCATGTGCAGGTCGTCCGGCGGTTGCGGCCAGTTGCCGATCACCACATCGACCTCCCCCTGCGCCAGATGCGCGTGGTAGTGAGCGTCGGCCGACAGCGGCAGTATCTCGATGGGGCACAAGGGCGCTTCGACCTTGATGCGGGCCACCAGCTGGGGCAGGAACAGCGGGTCGAGGTAGTCGCTGGCGGCGACGCGGAAAGTGCGGGTGGCTGTGCGCGGGTCAAACCCGCGTGCATCCGAAAACAGCGCCTCTGCCGCCCGCAGGATGGCCCCTGCGGGCTCCACCATGCGCAGCGCGGCATCGGTGGGCATCATGCTGGCGCCGGAGCGCACCAGAAGCGGGTCGCCCGACAGGTCGCGCAGCCGTTTGAGCGCAGCCGACACCGCCGGCTGGTGCATGCCCAGGCGGACGGCGGCCCTCGATACGCTGCGTTCTGTGAGCACGGTGTGCAAGACCCTTATGAGATGGAGGTCTATCTTGTCGAAAAGGGCGTGGTCTCTCATAGCAGTGCGTGCATTGATGTCATAAGCTTGTACTTATGCTGAAGGCCTCGGGGCGCCCTACCCTCTGATGAATTGAAGAATTGATAGCAATCGAAAAAGCGGCATCCGTCATGACCACCCAACCCTTGCAATTCCTGCGCCGAGGCCAGCCCGTGGCGCTGGGCAATGTACCACCCGACCGCACCCTGCTGGAGGTGCTGCGCGAAGACCTGGGCTGCACCGGCACCAAGGAGGGCTGCGGCGAAGGCGACTGCGGCGCCTGCACCGTGGTGCTGGGCGAAGAACGCGGCGGCCGTCTGCACTACAGCGCCGTGAACAGCTGCATCCGCCTGGCCCATTCGGTGAATGGCATGGCGCTATGGACGGTAGAGGACCTGGCGGAAGACCCGCTGATCCAGCCGGTGGGCGATGCCCCCGCCGCCCCACAAACGATCACGCTCCACCCCGCGCAGGAAGCGATGGTCCAGTGCCACGGCTCCCAATGCGGGTTCTGCACTCCCGGCTTCGTGATGAGCCTCTTCGGCATGTACCAGAACCACGTTTGCCATGGTGAACCCATCACCCGCGAACTGGCGCAGGAAGAACTCTCGGGCAACCTGTGCCGCTGCACCGGCTACCGCCCCATCCTCGATGCCGCCCAGCAGATGGCTGCGCTGCCCGGCATGGCAGTCAATGAAGCCGAAGTGCTACAAAAACTGAAGCTTCTGGCGCAAGACCTGAGCGCGCAGGCAGCCAATTTTTCTTATATCGCCCCCACCAGCCAGGCCGCCCTGCTGGCCGCGCGTGCCGCCCACCCCGGCGCGCAGATCGTGGCGGGTTGTACCGACGTGGGGCTGTGGGTGACCAAGCAGCACAAGCAATACACGCAGGTGATCGACGTGACCCGCGCGGCCGAGCTGCGCGAGGTGGCGCAGCACGCTGAGGCCATCCACATCGGTGCGGCCGTGAGCCTGACCGACGCATTTGCAGCCCTCACCGCGCAGTGGCCGCAGTTGCACCGATTTGCCACGCGGTTTGCAGGGCTGCCCGTGCGCAACTCCGGCACGCTGGGCGGCAACGTGGCCAACGGCTCTCCGATTGGCGACTCCATGCCGCTCTTGATCGCGCTGCGCGCCCAGGTGGTGCTGGCGAGCCAGGCCCGGGGCGAGCTCCAGCTGCCGCTGGAAGACCTCTACACCGGCTACCGGCAGAACGTGATGGCGGCGGATGAGTTGCTGGTGCGCATCGTGGTGCCCCGCCCCACGGCGCAAGAACAGCTGCGCGCATACAAGATTTCGAAGCGCTTTGACGACGACATCTCTGCCGTCTGCCTGGTGCTCAACCTCGACATCGCGGACGGCACCGTGCAGCGCGCCAGCATTGGCGCGGGCGGCGTGGCCGCCACGCCGGCCCGCGCGCGGCAGACCGAGGCTGCGCTGGCAGGCCAGCCCTGGACCGAGGCCACCGCGCAGCGCGCTGCCGCGGTGCTGCAGGCCGAGTTCAGCCCCATCTCGGACATGCGCGCCAGCGGCGCCTACCGCCGCCAGGTGCTGGGCAGCCTGCTGCAACGCTACTGGCTGGAGAGCCAGGGCCACCCCTCGGTGAGCCTGGACACCTTGACGCTGGAGGCCACGGTATGAACGCCCCCGAACACATCCCCACCCAGGCCCTGCCCTCGCCCACCCGGGCCGCCATGGGCCATTCGCACATCCACGAAAGCGCCCGCGCCCAGGTGGCAGGCGCCGCCCACTACATCGACGACCTGCCCGAGGTGAAGGGCACGCTGTATGCGGCACCCATCCTCTCCACGGTGGCGCATGGCCGCCTGAACGGTGTGGATGCCAGCGCCGCGCTGGCCCTGCCCGGCGTGCGTGGCGTGGTGCTGGCGAGTGATGTGCCGGGCGACAAGATTTTGGCCGCCTTCGCGCACGACGAACCGGTGTTTGCCATTGATAGCGTGCAGTTTGTAGGCCAGGTGATCGGCTTGGTGGTGGCCGACTCGGTCATGCAGGCGCGCCGTGCGGTGCGCGCCGTGAAGCTCGACATCACCCCCCTGCCTGCCGTGCTGACGGTGCAGGACGCGCTGAAAGCACAAAGCTATGTGCTGCCCCCCGTGTTTGTGCGCCGGGGCGATGCGGCCACGGGCCTGGCGCAATCCGCCCACCGCCTGAGCGGCGCATTCGAGGTAGGCGGGCAGGAGCATTTCTACCTCGAAGGCCAGATCGCCTACGCCATGCCGCTGGAGCAAAAGCAGTGGTGGATCTACTCCAGCACCCAGCACCCCGGCGAGGTGCAGCACTGGGTGGCGCACGCGCTGGGCATCGACAACCATGCGGTCAAGGTGGAATGCCGCCGCATGGGCGGTGGCTTTGGCGGCAAGGAGACGCAGGCCGGGCACCTGGCCGTGTGGGCTGCCGTGGCCGCCCACAAGCTGGGTCGCCCCGTCAAGCTGCGGCTGGACCGGGACGAGGACTTCATGGTCACCGGCAAGCGCCACCCGTTTGCGTACGAATACGACGTGGGCTTTGACGACACCGGCCGCATCACGGGCCTGAAGCTGCACATGGCTGCCAACTGCGGCTTCAGCGCTGACCTGTCGGGCCCCGTGGCCGACCGCGCCGTATTCCACAGCGACAACGCCTATTACCTGAGCGATGTCGAGATCGCGTCGTACCGCTGCAAGACGAACACCCAGAGCCACACCGCGTTCCGCGGCTTTGGCGGCCCACAGGGCGTGATCGTGATCGAGGCCATCCTGGGCGACATCGCGCGCGCGCTGGGCCTGGACGCACAGGACGTGCGCCTGGCCAACCTGTATGGCAAGGACGCGAGCAGCGGCCGCAACGTCACCCACTACCAGATGGCGGTGGAAGACAACATCCTGCACGAGCTGCTGCCCACGCTGGAGCAGACCTCGGGCTACCGCCAGCGCCAGGCCGAAATTGCTGCTTGGAACGCGCACAACCCGGTCATCAAGCGCGGCATCGCCATCACGCCCGTCAAGTTCGGCATCAGCTTCACCGCCACGCTGTTCAACCAGGCCGGCGCGCTGGTGCATGTGTACACCGACGGCAGCGTGCAGGTGAACCACGGCGGCACCGAAATGGGCCAGGGCCTGCACACCAAGGTGGCGCAGATCGTGGCCGACGAGCTGGGCGTGCCCCTCGCCCGCGTGCTGGTCACGGCCAGCGACACCAGCAAGGTGCCCAACGCCAGCGCCACCGCCGCCAGCAGCGGCACCGACCTGAACGGCCGCGCCGCCCAGTACGCCGCACGCAACGTGCGCGACAACCTGGCCTCGTTCGTGTGCGGCCTGGACGGCTGCGGCGCAGGCGCGATCCAGTTCGCGGGCGGCCAGGTGATCTCGCCCAAGGCCGTGCGCAGCTTCGACGCCGTTGTGAAAGAGGCGTACGCCAACCGCATCCAGCTGTGGAGCGACGGCTTTTATCGCACGCCCAAGATCCACTACGACAAGGCCACGCTCACCGGGCGCCCCTTCTATTACTTTGCCTACGGCGCCGCCTGCACCGAGGTGGCCATCGACACCCTCACCGGTGAGAGCCGCGTGCTGAAGGTGGACATCCTGCACGACGTGGGCCACAGCATCAATCCGGCCATCGACATCGGCCAGATCGAGGGCGGGTTTGTGCAGGGCATGGGCTGGCTCACGACCGAGCAGCTGGTGTGGAACGACAAGGGCTACCTGGCCACCCACGCGCCCAGCACGTACAAGATCCCGGCAACGGGAGACATCCCGGCACACTTCAAGGTGGACTTGTGGCCCGAAGCCAACCGCGAGGACAACGTGGGCGGCAGCAAGGCGGTGGGGGAGCCGCCGTTCATGCTGGCGATCAGTGTGTATGAGGCGCTGCGCAATGCGGTGGCGGCTGGGCGCAGTGGGGTGGATGCTACGGTGCCGGTGGTGTTGACGGCACCGGCGACTGCGGAGAATGTGTTGAGGGCGTTGGGGCAAGTGAAGGACTGAGGCTTTTTTGGCGTCTACCGCCTGCTGGCTATGCCTTTTTAGCTAGTTTTTTCATAGCATTTTGATTTCTGCTCGGCGTTCGGGTTGGGTGGATCGGAACCAGTTCAACATCTTCCGTTCGTTCGGGCTGCGTCTCTGTCAAAGCCTGGGTGCAGCCTTCGCCCGTTCGGGCCTGTCGAAGCCGGGGCAAGCTCGTTCTCTGGTTTATGCAGCGTGCTTGGGTCAAGGGCGGAGGCCGGGAGTCGCCCGGCATGCGAGTCCCTTTCTTTCGCGTCGCCGAAAGAAAGGAACCAAAGAAAGGGCGACCCTGCTGTCTGCGACCCCTTCGCTGCGCTGCGGGGCAACCTGCGGTGCTCGGTCACGGGGTGCACCGCAGAACTCGCTACGCGCCTTCAGCGCTCCGCTCGGACAACTGCGGTGAGTCAGTTCACGAAGCATGCGCGCTCCGACGCGCATGCCACCCCGCGCCCTGCGCGCCCCAGGCGCATACAGAAGGGGACCCGCGAATCGGACATCCACACGGGCCATCGCTGCGCTCGGCCCAGCCTGCGCAGCGCGAGGCGCTTGCGCCCGCGAGAGGGGGCCGAGCGAAGCAATGGCCCGTGCGGCTGTTCGGCTCCCCCCCTGCTGGCTGCGCCTGCGG
Organism: Acidovorax kalamii; assembly: GCF_002245625.1. Taxonomy (GTDB): domain Bacteria; phylum Pseudomonadota; class Gammaproteobacteria; order Burkholderiales; family Burkholderiaceae_C; genus Acidovorax; species Acidovorax kalamii. Next base: position 346,992 of record NZ_NOIG01000004.1, on the reverse strand, counting down.
CGGGGCGGTTGTGGGGTGGCATGGGCGTCGAAGCGCCCATGCTTCGTGCTCTGACTCGCCGTGGTTGTCCGAGCGGCGCGCGCAGCGCAAAGCGAGTTTCACGGCGCACCCCGCAAGCGCCCCGCCGCAGGTTTGCCCCGGAGCGCAGCGAAGGGGTCGCAGACTGGGGGTCGCCTTTTCTTTGCTTACTTTCTTTTGGCGAAGCAAAAGAAAGTGAGTCGCCTGCCGGGGCGACAACCCGGCTCCCGCACTCAACCCGAGCATGCTTTTCAAACCAGCACGCCCCAGCTTCGACAAGCTCAGCCCGAACGGTTTGCGAGCCACATGAACTTAGGCAGACCCAATCTTCACAGCCAGGAAACATTCACTACAAAAACAATAGCTACAAAGACATACTCATCAGGCGCCAGCAGCCAAAATACCTCAAACCGGCCCTAGCGCCATCCGCCCCGAAGCCGACACCGTCGCCTGGCTCGCATGCCGCGTCTCCACCCGGTTGCGCCCCGCCCGCTTGGCGTCATAACAAGCCATGTCCGCCGCATACAGCACCGACGGCACATCCTGCAGGCTCGCATCCAGCACCACCAGCCCGATGCTCACCCCCAGCGTGAAACTGCGCCCCTGGTACGACGGCTCCCAGGCATGCACCGCCACGCGCAGTTGCTCCGCCACCGCCTGGCCGCGTGCCAGGGCGCAGCCGGGCAGCACCACCGCAAACTCGTCGCCCCCCAGGCGCGCCGCCCAGCCGATCTGGCGCACCTGCGATGCCAGCAGGCGGGCCACATGGCGCAGCACATCGTCACCCGCGTCATGGCCTGCAACGTCGTTGACCACGGTGAAATGGTCCAGATCGAGGAACAACACCACCCCGTCGCCCTGCGGCTCGTTGCCGTCTTCGTCCTCTGCGGCACTGCGCTGGCGCGTGGAGCGCTCGGCCATCAGCAGGCCCAGGCGCTCGTCAAAAGCAGCGCGGTTGTAGAGCTGGGTGAGCGCATCGTGCGAGCGCTCCCAGGCGTGCTGCACCTGGGCCTCGCGGGCGGCGGTGATGTCTTCCAGGATCCACACGGTGCCGCCGTGCATCTCGTCGGGCCGCACGCTGCGCCCCTGCACACGGGCCCACACGGGCGTGCCGTCCTTGCGCATGAAGCAGATGTCGCCGTCGAATGCGCCATGTGCGGCCATCTCGGAGCGCACGCGCTCGCCCACCTGGGCATAGTCGGCGTCGCTGGCGTACACAGTGCGTGCGGGGCGCCCCTGCAGCTCCTGCGCGGTGTAGCCCAGCATCACGCAGGCCTGGCGGCCCACCACGTCGAGCATGCCGTGGCGCGAGATGATGATGCCCACCGAGGCGCTGTCGAGCACGGCCTGGAACTGGCCATCGAGCGTGTCCTTGCGCTGCTGTTGCTGCTGGCCCTGCTGCACCAGGCCCTGGAACACGCGCACCAGCTCGCCGACCTCGCCGCCCGCGCGGGGCCAGTCCTGGTCGGTCGGGGGCTGCTGGTGCCGGGTGCTGGTCTTGAGCAGCTGGCGCGCCTTGTGGGTGAGCTGCGCCAGGGGCTGGGCCATCCAGCCCATCAGGGCCACGGCCAACAGCATGCACAGCAGCATGCTGGCCACGGCCAGCCACCAGGCCTCGCGCTGGGCGCCGCGCAGGGGTGCAAGCAATGCCTGCGAGGTGCTGACCCGCGCCACGATCCACTGCGGCAGGGGCATGCCCGCCATGCTCACGATGTGGTCGGGCTGCACATGGCTCATGCCCCGCCCCACCACAGGCTGGGCCTGGGTCAGCCAGCGCGCATACACCGGCGCCAGCCCGGCTTCATCACGCACCTGGCCCAGGATGCGGGACGAGTCGGAGTGCGAGAGGATGGTGCCGTCGCGCGTGAACACGATGAGCTGCGAGTCCTCGCGTGCGGGCAGTGTCATGGACGGGGGCAGCAGGCTTTGCGACTGCAGGCGCAAGGCCCCGGCCACCACGCCCAGCACGGTGCCGTCTTCGCGGTGCAACGGCATGGTGAACATCACACGCGGCTCGCCACCGCGCCCGGCGATCAATTCGGACACCAGGGGTTTGCCGTCCACCAGGGTGCGGCGCAGGGCGTCGCGCTCGGCCGGGTCCAGGTCGGCGGCTTTTTGCTGCTGCCCGGCACGCAGGTTCAGGCGCAGCTCGCCGTTGTCGCGGGCCACCTGCATGGTGTCGAAGAACTGCACGGCGGGCAAACCCTGCTGCAGCAGCCATTCTAGCGACGAGGGGGATTCGAGCATGCCGGGCGTGATGCCTGCGGCCACGGTGCGCAGCACCTTCTGGCTTTGTTCGATCTTGCTGGCCAGCAGGCGGGCCACCACCTCGACTTCATCGGTCTGCTGGTTGACCACCCGGCGCACGGCCTCTTGACCCGATGCGCGCGTGACCAGCCAGGCCGCAACCGCCCCCGACAAGGCCACGGCCAGCGCCGCCACCAGCATGAGCCGCAGCACCAACGCACCCGGCACCAGCCAGCCGGGTGCGTCGTCGGGCGCAGCCGAGGGTGCGGGGGCCGTCATGGACACCCCGGCACAGGAGCGTCGCAGGCACGCGGAAGGTTAGGCATGGGGACGGGTCACAACAGACATGTCCCAACAAATATACGCAGCCCCCGGGGCCGGGGGCTTGGGTGGAACCCTTGGAAAAACGCAAGGAAAAACCCTGAGTGCGGCGCCGCCCCGCTGCGCGGGGAAGGCGCGCCCTCAGCACCCCGCCATCGACTGCAACGCCCGGGGTTGGGGCAGGTTCAGCACGTTGCCGGTGCCATGGATGAGGCCCAGCTCCCGCAAATGGCGCAGCACGCGCGAGAAGGTCTCGGGGGCAATGCCCAACTGGGCGGCAATCAGGCGCTTGCGCTGGTGCAGCGTGACCTGCATGGCGCCCGAGGGGTCGGGTTCAGCGTGCTTGAGCAGCCATTGCGCACAGCGCGATTCCGCATCTTGCGCGAGGCGGCTTACCGCCAGTTCGGACTGCTGCCGGTAGCCTTGGGCCATGTCCAGCAGCAGGCCGCGCGCGCCTGCTGGCATGGCCGCCAGGCTGCGGCGGAATGCTTCAATCGGCAGGCGCCGCACCTGCAGGCGCGTGTCGGCCACCATGTCCACCGGAAAGGGCATGCCCATCAGGGCCGACGCGGCATCGAGCCAGAACGGCCCTTCCACCGCGCCTAGCTGGTGGCGCAAAAAGCCGTCATCCAGCACACCGCGCAGCACGCGGCCGCTTTCCAGATGCAACACGGAGGTGAGGACCTCGTTGCGCCTGCGCAGCACTTCGCCGGGGGCGATCACCTCGGTGTCAGCGGGCAGGGAGAAAAGGGTAGAGGGCAGCATGGAAGCCACTTTGCCGCGCCGCCGCGCCCGGGGCATTGAGCAAGATCAAAGGCCCACAACGTCGCAAGCCGCGTCCTGCCAGGGTTTGCGCAAAAACACAAGAAAGCTGCGCGCGGACCTGCTACCGCCCACATGCCTGCACCCTGCCCTGCTTGCACTGCGATGGGATGTGCAGCTGTAAGAACCTGTGTCAGCAGAGGCACGGAAATTGCGGATTCCTGCGTGCGGGCCCGCCGCTGCACCACGGTGCACACCGGGCCGCAATCCCCTCCTCCCAACGCCGGGCGTCCGGCATTTCACTCCAGGAAAATCCATGAAAAAAAACCTGTCCACACTGTCTCTGTCCCTCTCGCTGGGCGGCGCCCTGCTGCTGTGCACCACCGGGGTCCAGGCCCAAAGCTCGGTCCAGCTGATGGGGCTGACCGACGTGTATGTGGGCTCCATGAAAAATGCCGGTGATGCGGGCCGCAGCGCTGTAGTGGGCAGCGGCGGCATGACTACGTCGTGGTTTGGCGTCAAGGGCACGGAGGACCTGGGCGGCGGGCTCAAGGCCAACTTCGCGCTCACCTCCTTCATCAAGGTGGACAGCGGCATCCAGGGCCGCTTCGCCAACGACACCTTCTTCTCGCGCGACGCCAACGTGGGCCTGTCGGGCGGCTTCGGCAGCGTCACTGTGGGCCGGGGCCTGGCGCCCAACTTCCTGCCTTCCATCCTGTCGAACCCGCTGGGCGACTCGTTCACCTTCGCGCCCGTGATCCTGCACATGAACGTGCCGCTGTTCAACGGCACCGGCTGGGGTTCCACCACGCCATCCGACACCGGCTGGGCCAACGAGATCATCTACAGCACGCCCAACTTTGGCGGGCTCTCGGCCAACCTGCACTACCAGTTTGGCGAGATCGCGGGCGACAGCGGCAAGAAGAACGTGGGCATCAACGCGCTGTACTTCAACGGCCCCATCACGCTCACCGGCTTTTACGAGCGCGACCAGATGAGCAACCCCGCCGTGCCCAGCACCTACCTGGGCACGACCAAGACCGACTGGATGCTGGGCGGCGCCTACGACTTCACGGTGGTCAAGGCCTTTGCCAGCTATGGCCAGGCCAAGGCCGACAACACCACCAACAAGGCCAAGACCACGCAGCTGGGCGTGTCGGTGCCCGTGGGCGCCACCGGCAAGGTGCTGGCATCGTGGGCACAGACCACGCTGAGCGCCACCGACATCTCGCGCAAGACCTTCACCGTGGGCTACGACCATTTCCTGTCCAAGCGCACCGACCTGTACGTGATGGCCATGGCCGACCGCATCACCAACCAGGCCAAGGGCAGCAGCGTGGGCGTGGGCGTCCGCCACCGTTTCTGAGGCTCTTGAGCGGGCTTTTCGTGAAAAAAAGGCCCTCTCCGCGCTACAGACATGCCATGCAAGCTATCAAAAATATAGCAACCTGGATTCTGTAACCAAACCGTCACGGCGGCTGGGTATCTTTGCGTCCTTGCTCAGGGACCACAACGCGATGCAGAACACCCAATGGAGCCGGCTGGAGGCGATGATGGCGCTGCTGTCGCCCGCTGCACGCCATGGCACCGGCCCGCTGGCCCGGCTGATGCAGGCGGGTGGGCTGCACTGCGTCTTCCAGCCCCTGGCCGATCTGCGCGAGGGCAACATCCATGCCCATGAGGCCCTGATCCGGGGCCCCCAGGACTCACCCCTCCACACCCCCGACGTGCTGCTGAGCCTGGCGCGGCAGGAGGGCATCCTGCAGGACTTCGAGCTGCTGTGCGTGTTCACCGCACTCGCCCAATGGGGCCAGCACGAAGCGCCGGGCCGCCTGTTCGTCAACATCAGCGCCGATGCACTGGTGCACGGCGTGGCGCTGGTGGGCGCAGAGATGCTGGGCGAGACCGTGCGCAGCTTTGGCCTGAGCGCCCGCATGCTGGTGCTGGAGATCACCGAACACGAGCGCGTGAGCGATATGCCCGTGTTGCGCCAGGCCATCAAGGCCGTGCACGCCTGCGGTGCGCGCGTGGCGCTGGACGATTTTGGCGACGGTCGCTCCAGCCTGCGGCTGTGGTCCGAGGTCAAGCCCGACTTCGTGAAGATCGACAAATACTTCATCCACGACATCAGCGACCACCCTGAGAACCTGCAGATGCTGCAAGCCATCAAGGGCATTGCCGATGTGTTTGGCACCAAGCTGATTGCCGAAGGCATCGAAACCCGCGACGACCTGCGCGCGCTGCGCGACCTGGACATCCCCTACGGCCAGGGCTGGCTGCTGGGCCGCCCGGCACGCGAGCCACGCGACACGGTAGAGGGCCCGGCGCTGGAAGTGATGCAGGACCGCCGCGTGGCCGTGCTGCCACACCTGGGCCAGACCGCACGCCCGGGCATCCTGCGCAGCCTGCTGGTGGTGCAAGCGCCCACCGCATCGCCCGCCACCAGCAACGATGCGGTGGCCGCGATCTTCCACCAGCACACCGACCTGCACGCGCTGGCCGTGGTGGACGGCACCCGCCCCGTGGCGCTCATCAACCGCCAGCAGTTCATGAACCACTACGCCACGCTGTACTTCCGCGAGGTGCATGGCCGCAAATCGTGCCTGGCGTTTGCCAACCTGGCGCCGCGCGTGGTGGAACTGGACTGCGATGTGGATCAGCTCGTGGGCATCCTCACGTCGCAGGACCAACGCTACCTGAGCGACGGCTACATCGTGACCGACAACGGCCGCTACCTGGGCCTGGGCACGGGCGACCAGCTGGTGCGCGCCGTGACCGAGACCCGCATCGAGGCCGCGCGGCACGCCAACCCGCTGACCTTTCTGCCCGGCAACATCCCCATCAGCCTGCACATGCAGCGCCTGCTGGAGAGCGGCACCGAGTTTGTGGCCTGCTATGCCGACCTGAACAACTTCAAGCCCTTCAACGACCACTATGGGTACTGGCGCGGCGACCAGATGATCCGCCTGGTGGCGCGCCTGGCCACGGCCCACTGCGACGCACGCCGCGACTTCGTGGGTCATGTGGGCGGGGACGATTTCATGCTGATCTTTCAGAGCAGCAACTGGCTGCAGCGCTGCAAGAACATCGTGGACGAATTTGCGCGCGAGGCCGTCACGCTGTTTGACGACGGCGCCCGGCTGGCGGGCGGCATCCACGCAGAAGACCGGCATGGCGTGCGGCGGTTCTTCCCGTGCACCACGCTGGCCATTGGCGCAGTGCGCATCACCCCCGGGCGCTTCCGGCACGCCGAAGAGGTGGCCAACCTGGCCGCCGTGGCCAAACACGAGGCCAAGCTCGCCGCCACCGGTGTGGTGCTGCACGGCGGCTTCACCGAATCCAGCCTGGGCGCGCTGGCCGCCACGCGGGCGCTGCAGGATGTGCTGGCGGCGTAGGGAATGGAGGGAGCAGCGCAGGTTCAGTCAGGTACAGGGGCCGTGCGATTCACGCTGCAAGCCAGTTCGCCTCGGTCCCAGGCGCACCGAGGAGCGCCTGGGAGCGCCTAGGAGCACCGTCCCATCTGTTCATGGGTTCTGTGCGCGGCTCGAATTGGAGGTGTGATTACCTTGCCTTTCAACTTCGCAAGCTATAGTTTGTACGGCTGGGGCAAGCGTGTTTCGCAGAATTTTTGAACGCAAAGCCCGAAGGCTACGAGCTCCTCCACGACCCCAAATCTGAACGCAGAGGTGATGATGAAATTGAAGGCGCCATCTATCGATCCAGCGGTTGGCTAGCCTTCGAGAATGGCAGCATCCAGCCCCACCTAGCTGCTCTTGAGCGTTGGATGGGAAAACGGGCCCGAGTGCAGGGAATAGTTCAAACCAAAAACACCATGCCCATCGCATCCCGTGAGTTCCATCATCACGGTGGCTTTGGTCCCCCTGGTTTCTGGCCTGCGCGATTGGAGCCGTGTTCGATTCAGCGTGTTACTTCGGAAATCCGTCGTGAAGAAAGTGTCTGACCCTGCAGTCCAGCAGGACAGCCACCAGCTGAGCTTGTGGTTCCCACCCCTTCGCGCCAGCTGCTCCTCACTTCCACATCAGGCCGTAAACCAACCTATGCCCGTCCCCCCACACCTTCTTCCGTTCTGGAACGAGTTCCTGCTCGCCACAGGGACGGCCGATCATGGCCGCTACTACGACGTCTGCATCTTTGGCGACAGCGAGGAGCTTGCCGACGAACTGGCCGACCTGGTGCTACGCGGCATCAAGCGTGCAACCGCAGGCTCGTTGTGGTCCTACGAAGACCAGGGAATACGGCCCCCAAGGCCGGGAGACCTCAGCATCGTCACAGCCTGGTCAGGCCAGCCGCTGTGCATCATTGAGACGCAAGCCGTCGATGTTGTGCCCTACAACGAAGTCACCGCAGAGTTTGCCGCCGTCGAAGGTGAAGGCGACGGGTCTCTCGCCTACTGGCTTGAGGGCCATCGACGGTACTTCGAGCAGGAGTGCGCCAGAGCCGGGCGACAGTTTGACGAGAGGATGTTGCTCGCCTGTGAGAAATTCAAAGTCATCTATCAACCTCAGCCCCGCACGGCCTAGCCCGTCGTTGGGCAACACGGAGTCCGTTTTCATGAGTACCAACCATGGCTCAGTCACACTGCGCCTCATGACCGAGCAGGACCTTCCCATGCTCCATGACTGGCTGAACCGGCCTCACATCGTGGAGTGGTGGGGCGGAGAAGAAGCACGGCCGACACTCGCTGAAGTGCAGCAGGAGTACCTGCCAAGCGCTCTGGCGAAAGAGTCTGTCACGCCATACATCGCCATGCTGGACAACGAACCGATGGGGTACGCGCAGTCATATGTCGCACTTGGAAGTGGTAGCGGGTGGTGGGAAGACGAAACCGATCCTGGAGTCCGTGGAATAGACCAATCCCTGGCAGATCCATCGCAGTTGGGGAAAGGCCTTGGAACCAAGCTGGTTCGGGCGCTTGTTGAGATGCTGTTCAACGACCCTGAGGTAACCAGGATTCAGACCGACCCGTCTCCGGACAACCTGCGAGCCATCCGCTGCTACGAGAAGGCGGGGTTCGTGCCGCAACAGACGATAAACACCCCCGATGGGCCGGCTGTGTACATGGTTCAAACACGGCGGGCATTCGAGCTGGCGCGCGGTGCTGTCTAGCCCCCCATGCGACCCATCCTGAACTTCGCAAAAGCCATCGCGCTTGCGAGCGTCCTTGCAATCCTGCTCGCCTGCACCACGGCCAAGCCAGCAGGTGAGTTCAGCACAGCCCTCGGAAAGCTGGTTCGATCCGGGAAAGTCCATGAGGTAGATCTGGCAAACGTACTCCCACTGGACTGGCATGAACTGTTCGCCTTTGGCCCGTACTCAACCCGCGACAGCAACTGCCAGGCGTTGCAACTTGGCTGGCTCCAATGCCGCATGACGCTGCCTGCCGAGGTGAATGAAGGCGAATTCGTCCTGGTCTTCCGATCAAGCTCCAAAGTCGTGCACGTGGAGTACCATCGACGGTGGAATGGCGACTTCAGCTCGCGGACTAGTCCGCGACCCCAACCGATACTGCGGTCAGCTGCAAAGTTCTCTGTCAGTCTGGTGTCCAACCGGGCGCCAGAGAGTGAGCAGTGGTACCAACTTGAGCATCAGGCCCACGACTGAGCACCAGCAATGACGAGGCCTGAGTCTCATGCCAAACGCTAGGCGTCACAAAAGAACTCGCGCCACATCTCACTCTGCACCACCCATGAACGAAGCCGAATCCGCCGCAGGCCTGCCAAGCACACCGGACTATCAGTACGCGCAGCGCGTGGGGAGTCAGCTTTTCCTTGCGGGCCAGGTGCCGCAGGCCACCGATGGTTCGATCTTGGCGCCCGGAGACCCGAGCGCCCAGGCATCGCAGTGCCTGGCGAATCTGAACAAGGTCCTGGCTGTTCACGGGTTTGCCACGCCAGACATTCGCCGCCTGGTTGTCTACGTCGTCGGCGAGCAGGCCGACCTCTCAGCTGCCTGGGGTGCCGTGACCGCGCACTTTGGCGGGCAAGTGCCTCCGGCAACGCTCCTAGGTGTCGCCCGCCTGGGATACCCGGGGCAGGTGGTGGAGATCGACGCCACCGTCGTCAAGGGCTAGGAGTCTGCACGGCTTCGCTTGAGCGCAGAGTGACGCCGCACTCAGCACTCCACACTACGCGGCCTCAAGGCCCCGTGGGCGCCCCTGCCTCGAACCAGCGCTTGACCAGCGCACGCTCGGCATCCGTCATACCCGTGGCGTTGTTCATAGGCATGAGCTTTTGCACCACCACCTGCTGGTAGACGGCCTGGGCATGCTGCTGGGCCAGCGCGGGCGAATCGAGCCGCAGGTTCTTCATCTGCACCTGCTCGCCGTGGCACATGTAGCAGCGCTGCTCCAGCACAGCCTGCACCGATTTGAAGTCAATTTGGCTGCCTGCGCCCGCTGCACCTGCCCCGGTAGCTCCTGAAACAGGAGCAACACCGGCAGCTGGCGCGGGGGTGGCCACGGCTGCAACAGCGGCGACGGGTGCCGGGCGCATCCAGGCGATGGCGCCCACGATCACCGCCACGCCCACCAGCGCATAGGGCAGCGGGTTGCCGTTGCGGCCCAGCTTGTAGCCGTGGCGCATCACGAAGAACTGGCGGATGGCCGCGCCCGCAAACATCATCAGGATCAGCACCAGCCAGTTCTGCGGGTGGCTCCAGGTAAAGCTGTAGTGGTTGCTGAGCATGGCAAACAGCACGGGCAGCGTGAAGTAGGTGTTGTGCACGCTGCGCTGCTTGCCGCGCTTGCCGTGGATGGGGTCCACGGGCTCGCCCGCCTTGATCTGCGCGATCACGGTGCGCTGGCCGGGGATGATCCAGAAGAACACGTTGGCGCTCATGGCCGTGGCGATCATCGCGCCCACCAGCAAGAAGGCCGCGCGGCCCGCAAACCAGTGGCAGGCTAGCCACGAGGCAATGCACACCAGCACCAGCACCAGCGCGCCCACAATGGCGTCACCGTTCTTCCTCTGGCCAAAGATGCGGCAGATGGCGTCGTACAGCAGCCAGAACACCACAAAGAACGCCAGCGCCACGACGATGGCTGTGGCGGGCGCCCAGTCCATGCGCGACTTGTCGATGAGGTAGGTACTGGCGCTGTAGAGGTAGGACACCGTGAACAGCGCAAAGCCGCTGATCCAGGTGCTGTAGCTCTCCCAGAAGAACCAGTGCAGGTGCCCAGGCAGCTTGGGTGGTGACACGGCGAACTTGACGGGGTGGTAGAACCCGCCGCCGTGCACGGCCCACAGTTCGCCGCTCACGCCCTGTTTCTTGAGGTCTTCGTCCTCGGGCGGCGTGAGGCTGCTGTCAAGGAAGACGAAGTAGAACGACGAGCCGATCCAGGCGATGGCGGTGATGACGTGGACCCAGCGCAAGAGCAGGTTGGCCCAGTCGAGAAGGTAGCTTTCCATAGTTCTCAACCTTGGCAGCGTGCGGGCGAATGTGCCGCGCATGCCGCTTGTACAACCTGCTCACCACTGCGGGCGCTCTGAGCAGAAGAAGGGGGTCGCGCACCTGGGCAGAGAGAATCTGCTGGGCACCGCTGCGACCGGTGAATCAAAGTGTATGCAGAAATTGTTCCCGATTCCAGCCCCAGTCTGGTGCCTGCGGGGCGGGAATTACCCGCATTCAAGCTGTTGTGACGGCAGGTGCATGAATCGTTCCAGCCATAGGTTCTCAGGCCACCTTCAGACTGAGCAGCAGCTGCGCCGCCACGGCCACGGCGATCACCTCGGGCTCCTTGCCCCCGATGCCGGGGATGCCGATGGGGCAGGTCACCTGGGTCAGCTCGTCTTGGCTGAATCCCCGGCTGCGCAGGCGGCTGCCGAAGGTGGCCCACTTGGTCTGGCTTCCAATGAGACCGATGAAGGGCAGGTCCCGCTGCTGCCGCTGGCGCTGCAGGCAGGCGGCCACCACGTCCAGGTCTTCGGCGTGGCTGAAGCTCATGATCAGCACGCGGCTGCCCGGTGCCAGGCCTGGCACGGCCCCCTGCACGGGGTCGGAATGCTCGCAGACCGCGCCGTCGGGCGGTGGCTCGGGGAAGATGCCGTCGCGGCTGTCGATCCAGGTCAGCGCAAACGGTAGCGGCGCCAGCACACGGGCCAGCGCATGGCCCACATGACCGCCGCCAAACAGTGCCACGGGGTGGTGGCGGGGCGCCAGGCGAGTGGCGAGGCCTGGGGTATCGGCCGCCGTGAGCAGTGCAAATCCCAAGTGCACCACACCGCCACAGCATTGACCCAGCGCAGGGCCCAGTGCGTACCGCACGGGCGCGGGGTTGTTGACGGCCGTGCCTGCCAGCCGCAGGCGCGCTTCGGCAATGGCCTGCAGCTCCAGGTGCCCCCCGCCGATGGTGCCCACCAGGCGGTCGGCAAACACGGCCATCCAGGCCCCGGCCTCGCGGGGCACCGACCCTTGGGTAGACTCTACGGTTACCAGGCATGCTGACCCGGCGGCCAAACCGTCCAACAGCAAACGCAAATTTGTCACCGCCATTCCTTTGTCGTTAACGCCCTTGGCCGCTGACACCGCTGGCGGCCCCTGCCACACCCACACCATGCCCGACACGCCCCCCCACCGCTCCCCCGGCCCGCGCAGCCACTGGCTGCTGGCAGGCATCATGGCCCTTGGCGCCGCCCTGGTATCGGCCTGCAAATCGCCACCTGAACCCACCCCGGCACCTCCTGACAGCGTGCCGTCCACCAGCGCGGAGCCCAGTGGCGTGAAGGGCCCGGTGCCCGCTGCCGCCGGGTCGGCACGCCCCTCGGCCGCCGCCACGCCCCAGGCCTACCGGCAGGATGCGGCCACGCACCTTTATGGGCTGAACCGTGAACGCATCTTCAAAGGCAAGCTGCCCGCCCAGTTGTACGCCATCGGCGTGCTGCAGGTAGACATCGACCGCAGCGGCAAGGTCACCCGCCTGCACTGGATGCGCGCCCCGCGCCACGCGCCCGAGGTGGTGGCCGAGATCGAGCGCACCGTGCGCGCTGCGGCGCCCTTTCCTGCGCCCACGCGCATGGGCAAGGTCACCTACACCGACACCTGGCTATGGGACAAGGGCGGGCACTTTCAGCTGGATACCCTGACTGAAGGACAGTTGTAAGTACATCCCTCCGAGCGGCTTCGCCGCTCGGCGCGGCCGCGATGCCTACGAACCTCGGTAGGTCGAATAGCTCCACGGGCTCACCAGCAGGGGCACGTGGTAGTGCTGGTCGGCATGCGCAATGCCGAAGTCCAGGCTCACCTGGTTCAAAAAGTTGGGTTCGGGCAACTGCACGCCCCGGGCCTTGAAGTAGCCCGCCACATCAAAACGCAGCCGGTAGGTGCCGGTGCGGAGGCTGGCGTTGTCGAACAGCGGCGCATCGGTGCGGCCATCGTGGTTCAGCACCAGGCGCTTGATGAGGGTGGCGGCGTCGCCATCGGTGGCATACAGGGCGACCTCCATGCCAGCGGCGGGGCAGCCGTTCATGGTGTCGAGAACGTGGGTGCTCAATCCCATAGGGAATCTCCTGAAGTGGGGACCACGGCCGATCGGCGAGGATTGCCAGATCGCAGCGTGTAGACCAAAAGTGTATACACTTTTCGCCATCCAACGTATCATGCCACCATGGAATCTTCATCCACCAGTGCGATTGTCGAGGCGCTGACCCGCGCCATCGTGGAGCACCGCCTGCAGCCAGGCACCAAATTGGCCGAGCAGAAACTGGCAGACCACTTCGGCGTGTCGCGCACGCTGGTGCGCCAGGCGCTGTTCCAGCTCGCGCAGAACCGCCTCGTCACGCTGGAGCCCGCGCGCGGCGCTTTTGTCTCCACGCCTTCCGTCGAAGAAGCCCGCCAGGTGTTTGCCGTGCGCCGCATGCTCGAAACCGAGATGACGCGCGCCTTTGTACAAACCGTGACCCCCGCCAAGATCAAGGCCCTGCGCGCCCATGTGGCCAGTGAGAAGGCCGCCATGGGCACGGCCGACGCGAGCAGCCGCACCGAGCTGCTGGGCGACTTCCATGTGCGCATGGCCGAACTCATGGGCAACGAGGTGCTGGCGCAGATGCTGGGCGACCTGATCTCGCGCTGCGCGCTGATCACGCTGATGTACCAGTCCGCCAGCGCCGCCGAGCACTCGCATGAAGAGCATGGCGACATCGTGGCGGCGCTGGCCGCGCGTGACGAGGCGCTGGCCGTCTCGCTCATGCAGTCGCACCTCGAACATGTGGAAGCCAGCCTGACGTTTGACCGCAAACGCCCGGCCAGCGACCTGGCCGCCGCGCTCATGCCGTGACCCTTTGAACCCCTGACGCCCATGATCTACGACTCCACCCAGCACTACCCCCGCGACCTCATCGGCTACGGCAAGAACCCGCCCCACGCGCAATGGCCAGGCGGTGCGCGCATTGCCGTGCAGTTCGTGCTGAACTATGAAGAAGGCGGCGAGAACGCCGTGCTGCACGGCGATGCAGGCAGCGAGCAGTTCCTGTCCGAAATGTTCAACCCCGCGAGCTACCCCGAGCGGCACATGAGCATGGAAGGCATCTACGAATACGGCTCGCGCGCTGGCGTGTGGCGCATCCTGCGCGAGTTCGAAAAACGCAAACTGCCCCTGACCGTGTTTGGCGTGTCGAGCGCGCTGCAGCGCCACCCCGAGCTGACCCAGGCCTTCGTGCAGCTGGGCCACGAGATCGCCTGCCACGGCCTGAAGTGGATCCACTACCAGCACATCCCCGAGGAAGTCGAGCGCGCCCACATGGCCGAGGCCATGGAGATCATCGAACGCATGACGGGGCACCGTGCGCTGGGCTGGTACACCGGCCGTGACAGCCCCAACACCCGCCGCCTGGTGGCCGACTTTGGCGGCTTCGAATACGACAGCGACTACTACGGTGACGACCTACCGTTCTGGATGAACGTGAAGAAGAGCAACGGCGCCACCGTGCCCCAGCTCATCGTGCCCTACACGCTCGACTGCAACGACATGCGCTTTGCGCTGCCGCAGGGCTATTCGCACGCCGACCCATTCTTTCAGTACATGAAGGACACCTTCGACGCGCTGTACGCCGAGGGCGACCCGGCGGGCGACAACGCGCCCAAGATGATGAGCATCGGCATGCACTGCCGCCTGCTCGGGCGCCCTGGCCGCATCACGGCGCTGCAGCGCTTTCTGGACCACATCCAGCAGCACAGCGACGTGTGGGTGTGCCGCCGCATCGACATCGCGCGCCACTGGAAACAGACGCACCCCTACCCCACGCAGAAAGCAGGCTGAGCATGGCCCTGACCCTGGAACAACTCAACGCCGCCAGCGCTGCCGAGGCATTGCAGCTGCTGGACGGCCTGTACGAACACTCGCCCTGGATCGCCGAGCAGGCGCTCGCCCAGCGCCCCTTCCGCTCGCAGGCCCACCTGCAGCATGCGCTGGCCCAGGTGGTGCGCACGGCGGGGCAGGACGCGCAGCTCGCGCTGATCCGCGCCCACCCCGAACTGGCGGGCAAGGCCATGGTGGCAAAAAATCTCACGGCCGAATCCACCAATGAGCAGAGCAAGGCGGGCCTCACGCAGTGCACGCCCGAGGAGTTCGCGCGCATCCAGCAGCTCAACGCCGCGTACAACGAGCGCTTCGGCTTTCCGTTCATCCTGGCGGTGCGCGGGCCGCGCGGCACGGGCCTGCCCAAGCAGGAAATCATCGACACCTTTGCGCGGCGGCTCGACAACCACCCCGAGTTCGAGCTGGCCGAGGCCCTGCGCAATGTCCACCGCATCGCCGAGATCCGCCTGAACGACAAGTTCGGTGCCGAGCCCGTGCTGGGCAACGACGTGTGGGACTGGCAGGAAAAGCTTGCCGAGCACTCCGACCCCGGCTTTGCCGAAAAAGGCCAGCTCACCGTCACCTACCTCACCGACGCGCACCGCGCGTGCGCCCAGCGCATCAGCCACTGGATGCGCGACTGCGGCTTTGACGAGGTGGAGATCGACGCCGTGGGCAATGTGGTGGGGCGCTACCACCCCGCCACAGAAGGCGCGCGTTATCTCATGACCGGCAGCCACTACGACACCGTGCGCAACGGCGGCAAGTACGACGGCCGCCTGGGCATTTTTGTGCCCATGGCCTGCGTGCGCGAGCTGCACCGCGCCGGCAAACGTCTGCCTTTCGGCATCGAGGTGGTGGGTTTTGCCGAAGAAGAAGGCCAGCGCTACAAGGCCACCTTCCTCGGCTCGGGCGCGCTCATTGGCGACTTCAACCCCGCCTGGCTTGACCAGAAGGACGTGGACGGCGTGACCATGCGCGCGGCCATGCAGCACGCGGGCCTGTGCATCGATGACATCCCGAAGCTCCAGCGCGACCCCGCGCAGTACCTGGGTTTCATCGAGGTGCACATCGAGCAGGGCCCGGTGCTCAACGAGCTGGACCTGCCCCTGGGCGTGGTCACCTCCATCAATGGCAGTGTGCGTTTTCTGTGCGAGATGATCGGCACCGCCAGCCACGCGGGCACCACCCCCATGGACCGGCGCCGCGACGCGGCCGTGGCCGTGGCCGAGCTGGCGCTGTATGTGGAGCAGCGTGCCGCGCAGGACGGCGACTCGGTGGGCACTATCGGCCAGCTGCAGGTGCCCGCAGGCTCCATCAACGTGGTGCCCGGCCGCTGCCAATTCAGCCTCGACCTGCGCGCGCCCACCGACGCCCAGCGCGATGCGCTGGTGAGCGATGTGAAGGAACAGCTCGCCAAAATCGCCGCCCGGCGCGGCCTGCGCTACACGCTGGAAGAATCCATGCGTGCCGCCGCTGCGCCCAGCGCGCCCGCCTGGCAACACCACTGGGAGCGTGCTGTGGAGACGCTGGGCGTGCCCGTGTTCCGCATGCCCAGCGGGGCAGGACACGATGCGATGAAGCTGCACGAAATCATGCCGCAGGCCATGCTCTTTGTGCGCGGGCTGAACTCGGGCATCAGCCACAACCCGCTCGAATCCACCACCAACAACGACATGCAGCTGGCCGTGGACGCCTTCACCCAGGTGCTGCGCCAACTTGCAGAGGAACAAAAACCATGACCACCCCTAACCAATACGCCGCGCTGGACGCCTGGATCGACCAGCACTTTGACGAGGAAGTGCGCTTTTTGCAGGCCCTGGTGCGCGTGCCCACCGACACGCCACCCGGCAACAACGCCCCCCACGCCGAACGCACGGCCGAGCTGCTGAAGGAATTTGGCTACGAGGCCGAGAAACATTCCGTGCCCGCCGCCGACGTGTTGGCCTACGGCATGGAATCCATCACCAACCTCATCGTGCGCAGACCCTACGGCAGCGGCGGCAAGACCATTGCCCTGAACGCCCACGGCGACGTGGTGCCGCCCGGCGAGGGCTGGACGCACGACCCTTACGGCGCAGAGATCGAAGGTGGCGCCATGTACGGCCGCGCCACTGCCGTGAGCAAGAGCGACTTTGCGAGCTTCACCTTCGCGGTGCGCGCGCTGGAAGCCGTGGCCAAGCCCGCCCAGGGCGCGGTGGAACTGCACTTCACCTACGATGAGGAATTCGGCGGCGAACTGGGCCCCGGCTGGCTGCTGCAAAAGGGACTGACGAAACCCGACCTGATGATTGCCGCAGGCTTCAGCTACGAAGTGGTCACCGCCCACAACGGCTGCCTGCAGATGGAAGTGACCGTGCACGGCAAGATGGCCCATGCCGCCGTGCCCCACACGGGTGTGGATGCACTGCAGGGCGCGGTGCACATCCTGAACGCGCTGTATGCGCAGAATAATGAGTACAAGAAGGTCACGTCCAACGTGGCGGGCATCAAGCACCCGTACCTGAACGTCGGCCGCATCGAAGGCGGCACCAACACCAACGTCGTGCCCGGCAAGGTCATGTTCAAGCTCGACCGCCGCATGATCCCCGAAGAGAACCCGGTCGAGGTCGAGGCCGCCATCCGCCGCATCATCGAGCAGGCAGCGGGTGAGCGCGACGGCATCCGCGTGGAGATCAAGCGCCTGCTGCTGGCCAACGCAATGACCCCACTGCCAGGCAACAAACCGCTGGTCGATGCGATCCAGAAACACGCACAGTCCGTGATCGGCGAGCCCGTGCCCGCCGTGGGCACGCCGCTGTACACCGACGTGCGTCTGTATGTGGAGCGCGGTATTCCCGGCGTGATCTACGGTGCGGGCCCGCGCACCGTGCTTGAGTCGCACGCCAAGCGCGCCGACGAGCGCCTGCAGCTCGAAGACCTGCGCCGCGCCACCAAGGTGATTGCGCGCTCGCTCAGCGACCTGCTCGCCTGACGCGGTTTCGTGCTCAGGCGCTGCGGTGTGCCCGCTGCGCCTGGGCCAGCCGCGCAAGCCGCTGCACCAGGGCCGGGTACTGCGACTCGGACGTGTTGCCGTAGCCCAGCACCAGGCCGTTGTCTTCGGGCTGTGCGCGCAAGGCAAAGCGTGACAGCGGCGCGGGCGCCATGTCGTAGGCGCGGGCCGCCTCGGCAATGGCCTGGTCGGGGTATTCGGGCGGCAGGCGCACCGTGAGGTGCATGCCGCTGTCGCCCCCCAGCACCGTGTGGGGCACGGCCAGGTGCTGCGCCAATGCATCGCGCAGCAGCGCCTGCCGGCTGCGGTACAGGCGCCGCATGCGCCCCAGGTGCCGGCTGAATTGCCCGCTCTCGATGAACTCTGCCAGCGCCAGCTGCTCGTGGCGGTGCCCACCGCGCAGGGTCTCCTTGAGCAGGGGCGCGGCCACGGCCGCCAGGGCCTGCGGCAGCACCACAAACCCGAGCCGCAACGACGGGAACAGCGTCTTGCTGAACGTGCCCACGTACATCACCGGCGCTTCAGGCACCAGGCCCTGCATGGCGCCGATCAGCTCGCCCGCGTGGCGGAATTCGCTGTCGTAGTCGTCCTCGATGATCCAGGCACCGCAGGCCTGGGCCTGGCGGATCAGCGCCAGCCTGCGCGCCACCGGCAGCACGGCGCCCGTGGGGTACTGGTGGGACGGCGTGGCGCAGATGAGCCGGGGGGGCATTGCCGCCCAGGCCTGGGCGGGCACCAGCAAGCCCGCATCATCAACCCGCATGGGTTCCACGCGCAGGTCCCCACACTGGAAGGCCGTGTGTGCGCCCCGATAGCCCGGGTCTTCCACCCAGGCGGTGTCGCCCGGGTTGGTCACCAGCCGCACGCACAGGTTCAGCGCCTCCTGCGCACCTTCGGTGATGACCACCTGCTCCGCCTCGCATCGCACACCCCGTGCCACCGCCAGATGCCGCAGGATGGCGCCGCGCAAGGCAGCTTCACCCGCAGGGTGGCCGTAGCCCAGGGCCGACACGCCCGCCGTTCTGAAAGCGCGGTCGAAACAGCGCTTCCACGCACTCACCGGAAACCGCGCCAGCGCAGGCACGCCCGGTTTGAAGGCCAGGGTGTCGGCGGCATCGGCAAAGCGGCTAACCACCTGCGCACTGCGCTCGGACAGGCGCGGCGGCGCCGCGCGGGCCGCGTCCGCACGGCCCCGGGCGCGGCTGCGGCCCAGCGCGGCCACCTTGGTGCCCCGGCGGTTCAGCTCGATATAGCCCTCGGCCCCCAGCTGCTCGTACACCGCCGTCACGCTGTTGCGCGACACCCCCAGGTCCGCCGCCAGATCCCGCGACCCTGGCAGGCGGCAGCCCGAGGGGAAACGCCCATCCAGGATGGCGTCGCGGATGCGGGCCAGGAGCTGGCGCTGCAGCGAATCGCCCTGCCGCCCCCGCACCAGCGGGGCCTCCAGCAGGACATGGCGGACAGGGTCGGTGACAGGGGTGGGTGGTGTCATGGGTACCTGCAAAAAAAGCCCCTGGTTGGCAAACTCAGTGGCACCATCAGATTGTGCCCTGGTGGATCTTTTTGATGATCCACAAGCCCCCTAAAGTCACACGCTCCATTTCTCTTTTTTCCGCTTCGACTGCACGATCCATGTCCACCTCGATCAACGATTTAACCCAGCCCATCGGCGCCCCCGTGCCCGGTTGGACGCCCCGCCCCCAACCCACCGGCGTCACCCTGGCGGGCCGCCACTGCCTGCTGGAGCCCCTGCAGGCCGAGCGCCACGCGGCCGACCTGGACACCGCCTACCGGCTCGCGCCCGACCCGCGCGCCTGGACCTACATGTTCACCGGCCCGTTCGACACGCCGCAGGACTACCTGCGCTACGCCCAAGGCGCGGCGCAGAGCACCGACCCGCGCCACTTCGCGGTGGTGAACCGCAGCACCGGCAAGGCCGTGGGCACGCTGGCACTGATGCGCATCGACCCCACCCACGGCGTGATCGAGGTGGGCAACGTGATGTTCTCGCCCCTGCTGCAGCAGACCCCCGCGTCCACCGAGGCGCAGTTCCTGCTCATGGCCTATGTATTCGACACGCTGGGCTACCGCCGCTATGAGTGGAAGTGCGACAGCCTCAACGCCCCCTCGCGGCGCACCGCAGCGCGCCTGGGTTTCCAGTTCGAGGGCATCTTCCGCCAGGCCGTGGTCTACAAGGGCCGCAACCGCGACACCGCCTGGTTCTCCATCATCGACACCGAATGGCCGCTGCTGCGGCAGGCGTTCGAGGCCTGGCTGTCGGACGACAACCAGGACGCCCAGGGGCGCCAGCGACGCTCGCTGACGCAAGTGCGCGAATCCCTGCCACGTTGAGCAGGGCGTGTGCCCGGGCCTGTGCACGCCGCGCAGCGATGACACACGCGTATGGGCTGAATACGCAATGGCAGCACTGCCGCCTGCAATGGGGCAAGCGCCCCCTACACTTGCTGCGGCCCCCCAGCGGGGCGGCATTCCCTTTCTTTTCCTTCCAAGCAAAAAACCAAGGAGCTACTTCCATGAACATCCGACACACGCTGCTGGCCTCCAGCCTGGCGCTGGCCCTGGCCAGCCTCACGGCCTGCGGCAGCGCCCCCACCACGGCAGCCGCGCCCGCCGTTCAGCAGACGGCCGCCGCGCAGGCCGCCAGCGCAGCCTACGACTTCAGCATGGACGTGTTCCACCCCGTAGTGGCGCGCAATGGCATGGTCGCCACCGAGCAGGAGTTGGCCTCGCAGATCGGCCTCGACATCCTCAAGGCCGGTGGCAACGCGGTGGATGCAGCCGTGGGCATCGGCTTTGCGCTGGCCGTGGCCCTGCCCAATGCGGGCAACCTGGGTGGTGGCGGGTTCATGGTGGTGCACGATGCCAAGAGCGGCAAGAGCGTGGCGCTCGACTTCCGCGAAGTGGCTCCATCGAAGGCCACGCGCGACATGTACCTGGACGCCAAAGGCAATGTGGTGGACGGCAAGTCGCTCTACACCCACTACGCCGTGGGCGTACCTGGCACCGTGGCCGGCATGGAGCATGCGCTCAAGACCTGGGGCACCCTGCCCCTGTCGCGCGTGATTGCCCCCGCCATCGAGTTGGCGGACAAGGGATTCCCGGTGAGCGAGACACTCGCCAAGATCCTGCAACAAGAGAAGAAAAACATGGGCAAGTGGCCTGCCACCCAGGCCATCTTCTGGAAGAACGGCGAGCCCTTGAAGGTGGGCGACCCGCTGGTGCAGAAAGACCTGGCCCAGTCCATGCGCCTGATCGCCCAGCAGGGCGCCAAGGCGTTCTACGAAGGCGAAATCGCCCAGAAGATCGCCGCCGAGATGGCCCCCCACGCGGGCGCCATCAGCCTGCAGGACCTGCGTGAATACAAGGTGGCCGAGCGTGTGCCCACGCGTGGCACCTACCGCGGCTACGAGATCGTGACCATGCCGCCACCCTCTTCCGGCGGCCCGCACCTGGTGCAGATCCTGAACATGCTGGAGCCCCTGCCGCTGGCCCAATGGGGCCCCAACAGCGCACAGACCATCCACTACATGGCCGAGAGCAGCAAGCTGGCCTACGCCGACCGCTCCGAATACTTGGGCGACCCGGACTTCGTGAAGATTCCGCTCAAGGGTCTGACCTCCAAGCGCTATGCCGAATCTCTGGCCAAGGGCATCGACGCCAACCGCGCACGCCCTGCCAAGGAGATCAAGCCCGGCCAGCCCCAACCGTATGAAAGCGACCAGACCACCCATTACTCGGTGGTGGACAAGGCGGGCAACGCCGTGGCTGTGACATACACGCTGAACACCAACTTCGGCAGCGGCATCGTGGCCAAAGGCACGGGCATCCTGCTCAACAACGAGATGGACGACTTCTCGGCCAAGCCCGGCGTGGCCAACGCCTACGGCCTGGTCGGCGGCGACGCCAACGCCGTGGCCGCCAAGAAGCGCCCCCTGTCGTCCATGACACCCACCCTGGTGCTGAAAGACGGCAAGCCCACGCTGGTCACCGGCAGCCCCGGCGGCGCGCGCATCATCACCACGGTGCTGCAGACGGTTGTCAACACCATCGACTTCGGCATGAACCCTGCGGAAGCCGCAGCAGCACCGCGTGTGCACCACCAATGGACGCCGGACGAGCTGCGCGTGGAAAAGGGTCTCTCGCCCGACACCCTGGCCCTGCTCAAGCAGCGCGGCCACAACATCGCCGTGAAGCCCTCGATGGGCCGCACGCAGACCATCCAGATCCGGGGCGGCGCGCTGTATGGCTACTCAGACCCGCGCAACCCGGATGGGAAGACGCTGGGGTATTGATTGCTATTAAGTTGATAGCTACTACTGCTTGATGAACGAGCGGTAGCGGCCATTCAAACCAAAAATCCCGCTCGCCGAAAGGCCAGCGGGATTTTTCATGCCCGTCTGCGTCAGGCTGGCGATGCCTGCCCCATCTCAAAATTCGCCATCTTCTCCAGCGCCCGCACCATCGCCGAGTGGTCCCAGCCCTGCCCGCCATGGGCCACGCAGGCATTGAACAGCTCCTGCGCCATCGCCGTATTGGGCAGCGGCACGCCCAGCGCCCGTGCACTCGACAGCGCAAGGTTCAGGTCCTTTTGGTGCAGACCGATGCGAAAGCCCGGCTCGAACGTGCGCTTGATCATGCGCTCGGCATGTACCTCCAAAATCTTGGACGATGCGAAACCGCCCAGCAGTGCCTGGCGCACACGGGCCGGATCGGCGCCCGCGCGGGCGGCAAACAGCAGCGCCTCGGCCACGGCCTCGATGTTCAGCGCCACGATGATCTGGTTGGCCACCTTGGCGGTCTGGCCGTCGCCGTTGCCGCCCACCAGGGTGATGTTCTTGCCCAGGCGTTCGAACAAGGGCCTGATGCGCTCGAACACCGCCTCGGGGCCACCAACCATGATGGACAGCGTGGCGTTCTTCGCGCCCAGTTCGCCGCCCGAAACGGGGGCATCCAGGTACTGCGCGCCAGCGGCCTCGATGCGGCGCGCGAAGTCCTTGGTGGCCACGGGCGAGATGGAGCTCATGTCTACCACCACCTTGCCCACGCTGCCTTTCAAGCCTTGCGCCACGCCATCGGCGCCGAACAGCACCTTCTCCACATCGGGCGTGTCGGGCAGCATCAGAAAGACGATGTCGGCCCGCTCGGCCACGCCACGCGCCGTGGTGCACTGCGTGGCGCTGCTCTCGGCAATCTGCGGCGCCACGCGGCCCCGGGTGTGCACATACAGCTGGTGGCCTGCGGCGATGAGGTGGCCGCACATGGGTGCGCCCATGATGCCCAGGCCGATGAAACCGAGTTTGAGGGGGGTGTCGGTCATGTTCTTGTTCTCCTTGTGTGGTGGTGATTCGTCGATTCGTGGGTGGTGGCTCATGCGGTGAGCGCCGTGCGCCACCCCAGGCCGATTTCCGTGGTGCGTGCAGGCCGGTACTCGCAACCCACCCAGCCGTCGTATCCGATGCGGTCCAGGTGCGCGAACAAGTAGCGGTAGTTGATCTCGCCCGTACCCGGCTCGTTGCGGCCGGGGTTGTCGGCCAGCTGCACGTGGCCGATGCGTTCCAGGTGCTTTTGCAGCGTGGCCGCGATTTCGCCTTCGGTGCGCTGCGCGTGATAAATGTCGTATTGCACAAAGGCGTTGCTGGCATCCACTTCGTCCAGGATGTCCAGCGCCTGATCCGTGCGGGTCAGGTAGAAGCCCGGGATATCGAAGGGGTTGATGGGCTCAATCAGCAGGCGCAGCCCGGCCGCCCTCAACTCCGTGGCCGCGAAGCGCAGGTTCTCGACCAGGGTGCTGCGCAGCACCGCAGCATCCACCCCTGCCGGTGCCTTGCCCGCCAGGCAGTTGAGCTGCGGCACGCCCAGCGCCTGGGCATAGGTGATGGCCTGGGCCACACCGGCGCGAAACTCCACAACGCGCGCCGGGTCGCAGGCAATGCCGCGCTCGCCAGCGGCCCAGTCGCCTGCGGGCAGGTTGTGCAGCACGATCTGCAGCTGGTGTTTGTCAATGCGCGCGCAGATGTCCTCCGCCGCAAAGTCGTAGGGAAAGAGGAACTCCACAGCCTCGAAGCCGGTGCGCGCGGCGCGCTCAAAGCGGTCGAGAAAGGGAACCTCGGTAAACAGCATGCTGAGGTTGGCAGCAAAACGGGGCATGAAAAGTCTCCGGTAACACGAGGGGGAAAATGCGGCTCGCCTCAGTCCAGCAGGGCCAAGGCAGTGGGTGCGTCGTAGGGCTGCATTGCCAGTTCCTCAAACTCGACGATGTTGTCGATCTCGGTGCCCATGGCGATGTTCGTCACGCGCTCCAGGATCACCTCGATGACCACGGGGGTGCGGTGCTCGGCCATCCAGGCCTCGGCCTGGGCGAGGGCGGGCGCGAACTCCTCGGGGCGGTGCACGCGGATGGCCTTGCAGCCCAGGCCCTCGACCACCTTCACGTGGTCCACGCCGTAGCCACGCGCCACCTCGCCTTCGGCCATGTTCACGTTGTCGAACGCGAGCTGCACGCAGTAGTCGATGCTGAAGCTACGCTGCGCCTGGCGGATCAGGCCCAGGTAGCTGTTGTTGACCAGCACGTGGATGTAGGGCAGCTTGAACTGCGCGCCCACGGCCAGCTCTTCGATCATGAACTGGAAGTCGTAGTCGCCCGACAGCGCCACGATCTTGCGCGCCGGGTCGGCCACGCGCACGCCCAGGGCGGCAGGCACCGTCCAGCCCAGCGGGCCGGCCTGGCCGCAGTTGATCCAGTGGCGCGGCTGGTACACATGCAGAAACTGCGCGCCCGCGATCTGCGACAGGCCGATGGTAGAGACGTAGCACACGTCCTTACCCAGCGCGCGGTTCATGCACTGGTACACACGCTGTGGCTTCATGGGCACGCTGTCGAAGTGGGTCTTGCGCAGATAGTCCACGCTGTTCTTGCGGCCCTGGCACTCGGCCGCCCAGGCGCTGCGGTCGCGCAGCTGGCCCACGGCCTTCCATTCACGCGCCACCTCCACAAAGAGCTTGAGCGCAGCGCCCGCGTCGGAGACGATGCCGAAGTCGGGCGCAAACACGCGGCCGATCTGCGTGGGTTCGATGTCCACGTGCACGAACTTGCGGCCCTTGGTGTAGACATCGACCGAACCCGTGTGCCGGTTGGCCCAGCGGTTGCCGATGCCCAGCACGAAGTCGCTGGCCAGCAGGGTGGCATTTCCATAGCGCTGGCTGGTCTGCAGGCCACACATGCCGACCATGAGCGGATGGTCGTCGGGGATGCTGCCCCAGCCCATGAGTGTGGGGATCACCGGCACGCCCAGCACCTCGGCAAACTGCACCAGCAGGTCCGACGCATCGGCGTTGATGATGCCGCCCCCCGCCACGATGAGCGGTCGCTCGGCGGCATTGAGCATGCTCAGTGCCTTCTCGATCTGCGCACGCGTGGCGGCGGGCTTGTAGGGCACCAGCGGTTCATAGGTGTCGGGGTCAAACTCGATCTCGGCCAGCTGCACGTCGATGGGCAGGTCGATGAGCACCGGCCCGGGCCGGCCAGAGCGCATGAGGTGAAACGCCTGCTGGAACGCCTGCGGCACCTGAGCGGGCTCCAGCACGGTGGTGGCCCACTTGGTCACGCTCTTGGCGATGCTGGCAATGTCCACGGCCTGGAAGTCTTCCTTGTGCAGGCGGGCGCGCGGCGCCTGGCCGGTGATGCACAGAATGGGAATGGAGTCCGCACTGGCCGAGTACAGGCCAGTGATCATGTCGGTGCCTGCGGGGCCGCTGGTGCCGATGCACACACCGATGTTGCCAGCCACAGCACGCGTGTAGCCCTCGGCCATGTGGCTGGCGCCCTCCACATGGCGGGCCAGGATGTGGCCGATGCCGCCATGCGCCTTGAGCGCCGCATACAGCGGGTTGATGGCCGCGCCGGGCACGCCGAACGCGACGCTCACGCCCTCTTTCTCCATCACCTTCACGGCGGCCTCGATGGCCTTCATTCTTGCCATTGCACATCTCCTTCGGTTTGTGGTCGGTTGAATCGGTTGGATGGGGCAACTCTAGGCAAGCACCCTCTGCGGCGGAAGGCGGCGGCAGACCATAAAATTTATTCCACACAGGAATAAGCCACGGCGCACGCCCGCGCCACCATGCACAACACAGGAGGCAACCACGATGGACCGGCTCGATGCCATGGAGATGTTTGTGCGTGTGGTGGAGACCGGCAGCTTCACCAAGGTGGCGCAGGAGTTCGCCACCACGCAGCCCACGGTGACCAAGCAGGTGGCAGCGATGGAGGCACGCCTGAAGGTACGGCTGCTCAACCGCAACACGCGCGGCGTGAGCCTGACCGAGCCCGGCGCGCTGTACTACGAAAAGTGCAAGGCCATCGTGACCGACGTGGCCGAGGCCGAGAGCGTGGTGCGCGTGCGCCAGACGCAGGTGCACGGGCAGCTGCGGGTGGGCAGCTCGGTGGCCTTCGGGCGGCGTGTGGTGGTGCCGCTGGCGCTGGAGTTCATGGCGCAGAACCCGCAGGTGCAGCTGGACCTGAGCTTTGAGGACCGCTACACCGACCTGGTGGCCAACGGCATCGACGTGGCGATCCGCCTGGGCAAGCTGGCCGACTCGGCGCTGGGCGCGCGCACGCTGGGCATGAACCCTTGGGTGCTGGTGGCCTCGCCCACCTACCTGCGCCGCCACGGCACACCGCGCAGGCCGTCGGACCTGAAGGACCATTCAGCGCTGATCTACAGCAGCGTGCAGGGCAACGACCTGTGGCGGCTGCGCAATGCGAGCGGCGAGGCGGTGTCGGTGCCCGTCACGGGGAGGCTGCGGTCCAACAACCTCTCTGCGCTGCTGGCGGCGGCGCGCGCGCACATGGGCATTGCGGCACTGCCGCACTATGTGGCGGTGGATTCGCTGGCGGCCGGGCGCGTGGTGGAGGTGCTCAAGACCTGCCGCCTGCCCGAGCAGGAGATCCACGCCGTGTACCCCTCGCCCCGCCTGGTGCCGCAGAAGGTGCAAGCGTTCGTCGCGTTTCTGCAGGGGCGGTTTGCCAAAGACTGGTGGGAGGAGAAGCGGCCATCGCCCTGAGCCAGGCACTACCGGGCGCGGTCCGCGCCAGCGGCGCGCCTGGTGCTACAGAAGAAGAATCCCAATAAAAACAGGCGTCACCGCTTATCCACTATGGATTTACAGCTACAAAATCAATAGTGCACGAAAGTCATTGACGTTGGTGTGTGTGGGTCCGGTGATGACCAGGTCGCCCAGCGCATCGAAGTAGCCATAGGCATCGTTGCGGTCCAGGTGGTCCGCGATGGACAGGCCCTGCGCCGCAGCACGCGCCAGGGTGTCGGGTGCCACGCGGGCACCGGCGTTGTCTTCCACGCCGTCGATGCCGTCGGTATCGGCCGCCAGCGCCCACACGCCCGCCTGGCCTTGCAGCGCCTGCGCGAGCCCCATGCAGAACTCCCCCGCCCGGCCGCCCCGGCCCTTGGCTGCGCCGGGTGCGCGCGGGCGGATGGTGACGGTGGTCTCGCCGCCCGAGAGGATCACGCAGGGCCGCGCAAACGGCTGGCCATGCCGCGCCACGGCCCGTGCCAGCGCGGCGTGCACCTTGCCCACCTCGCGCGACTCGCCTTCGATCTCGTCGGAGAGGATGTACGCCGCCACACCGGCCGCACGAGCGGCCTCGGCGGCGGCCTGCAGCGACTGCTGGGGTGTGGCCGTCATGTGCACCACATGGTTCGCAAACACCGCGTCGCCGGGTTTGGGAGTTTCCAGCGTGCCTGCCTCCAGTGCAGCGCGCACTGCGGGGGGCACGTCGATGCCATAGCGCGCCAGGATGGCCAGTGCTTCGGCGCAGGTGGTGGCATCGGACACGGTGGGGCCACTGGCGATCACCGAGGGGTCGTCGCCCGGCACGTCACTGATGGTGAGCGTGACCACGCGCGCAGGGGCACAGGCCGCAGCCAGCCGCCCGCCCTTGATGCGCGAGAGGTGCTTGCGCACGCAGTTCATTTCGTCGATGGCAGCGCCGCTCTCCAGCAGAGCCTTGTTGATGCGCTGCTTGTCTTCGAGCGTGAGCCCGTCTGCCGGGAGCGTGAGCAGGGCCGAGCCCCCGCCCGAGATCAGGCACAGCACGAGGTCGTTCTCGGTGAGGCCCTCGGTGAGCGCCAGGATGCGCTCTGCGGCCGCCAGCCCCGCCGCATCGGGCACCGGGTGCGCGGCCTCGACCACCTCGATGCGCTGGTGCAGCCCCTCGGGCCGGGGCGGCGTGTGGTGGTAGCGCGTGACGACCAGGCCCGACAGCGGCGCATCGGCCGGCCACAGCGCCTCCACGGCCTGGGCCATGGCGCCACCGGCCTTGCCTGCGCCCAACACCAGGGTGCGGCCGCCGCTTTCGGGGCTAGGCGGGGCAGGCAAGAAGGCCGCCGTGTTGTGCAGCGGCAGTGCGCGCCGCACGGCCACGCGGTAGAGGTATTCGAGGAAATCCCCGCTCTGGCGAACAGGGTCGGGCACGGCGTCGGTGATGTTCATGGGATGGTCTCCGCGGGCGATTGTGGGGCCATGGTCACCCGCACAGCAGTGCGCCAAAGTCAAAACTACTTCAACCCAGGCAGGGGATGGCAACACGCCAGAGCGGTGCACAGCACGGGATAACCCCATGTTCTGGCCCTCAACAGTTGTCTACAGTTCTTGTATGCAAGATTGATTGCAGCGCACCTCCATCCTTTTTCTCAGCAAAGGGTTCCCATGCTCCGCTTCTTCAACTCCCTCTTCGGCCGGGTGATCCTGGCCTTGATTGCCGGCGTGGCCATCGGGCTGCTCTGGCCTGACACGGCCGTGCAGCTCAAGCCGCTGGGCGACGGTTTCATCAAGCTCATCAAGATGCTGATCCCGCTCATCGTGTTCTGCGTGGTGGTGCATGGCATTGCGGGCACGGGTGACTTGCAGCGTGTGGGGCGTGTAGGGGTCAAGTCGCTGATCTACTTCGAGGTGGTCACCACCATCGCGCTGGTGCTGGGCCTGGTGCTGGCGTTCTGGTTCGAGCCTGGCGTGGGCATGAACGTGGACCCCAAGGCGCTGGACCCCAAGGCCATGGGCGCCTATGCCGAAAACGCCAGCAAGCTCACCGGTGGCGGCTTCAGCGACTTTTTGCTCAAGCTCATCCCCACCACGGCCGTGAGTGCGTTTGCCAACGGTGATGTGCTGCAGGTGCTGCTGTTCTCCATCGTGTTCGGCTGCGCACTGGCGCTGATGGGCGAGCGCGGGGCGCGGGTCACGGGCCTCATCGAAGACCTGTCGCATGTGCTGTTCAAGACCATGGGCCTGATCATTAAGCTGGCGCCGCTGGGCGTGCTGGGTGCGATCGCGTTCACGGTGGGCAAGTACGGCATCGGCTCGCTCAAGCAGCTGGGCATGCTGGTGGTGCTGTTCTATGCGGCGGTGGTCATCTTCGTGGTGGTGGTGCTGGGCCTGATCATGCGGTTCTCGGGCTTCAGCCTGTTCAAGCTGCTGCGCTACCTGCGCGAGGAGCTGGCCGTGGTGTTCGCCACCACGTCGTCGGACAGCGTGCTGCCCCAGATCATGGCCAAGCTCAAGCACATGGGCATCCGCGATTCGACCGTGGGCCTGGTGATCCCCACGGGCTACTCGTTCAACCTGGACGCGTTCTCGATCTACATCACGCTGGCGGCCGTGTTCATCGCCCAGGCCACCAACACGCCCATCACCATGACCGACCTGCTCACCATCCTGGCGATCTCGCTGGTCACCTCCAAGGGCGCGCACGGCGTGCCGGGCTCGGCCATCGTGGTGCTGGCCGCCACGCTGCACGCCATTCCGGCCATCCCCGCCATCGGGCTGGTGCTGGTGCTGTCGGTGGACTGGTTCATGGGCATTGCCCGCGCATTGGGCAACCTGATTGGCAACTGCGTGGCCACCGTGGCCATTGCCGCATGGGAAGGCGACATCGACCGCGACCGCGCCCATGCAGTGCTGGACGGGCAGAGCCTGCCCCCCTTGCAGCCCCCGCTGCAGCCATCGCCTGCGCAGCCACAACCCGCGCCACAATCGGCCGCATGAGCACCAACCAGACCCAGATCGCCCAGCAGGTGGTGGAATCCATCCTTGCGCAAAAGCTCTCACCCGGCGAGCGGTTGGGCGAGCAGGAACTGGCCGACCTCTTCGGCGTGAGCCGCACCCTGGTGCGCGAGGCGCTGATGCAGCTGCAGGCCCGTGGTTTTGTCGAGGTGCGCCCGCGCCGGGGCTGGTATGTGGTGGAGCCCTCGGTGGACGATGCGCGCGATGCATTCTCGGCCCGGCGCATCATCGAGTCGGGCATCCTGGCCGATGCCGGGCGCCCGTTGCAGGCGGTCATCCCCCGGCTGCGCGCCCACATTGCCGACGAGCAGCGCGCCATCGAAGGTGCTGATGCCGCCACGCGCGCCTTCCTGCTGGCCGACTTCCACGTGTGCCTGGCCGAGGCCATGGGCCACCGCAGCCTGAGCGACATCCTGCGCGACCTCACTGCGCGCACCACGCTGGCGGCATCGCTTTACCAGTCGCGCCACGAAGCCAGTCAGTCGTGCGCGGAGCACGAGTCCATCGTCGAGGCGCTGGAGGCAGGCAACGCGGCCCTGGCTCGCGAGCGCCTGCTGGCCCACATCGGCCATGTGGAAGCCGCACTCAACCCCGGCCAGCCGCTGGTGCGCGACCGCCTGCGCGAATCGCTGGCCCCTTTGGCGGCGCCGCGCGGTTCCACCTGACCCCCCAGGCACAGAGTCGGCCCCAGCGCCCCTGATCTCCCCCTCCACCGCCCGGCGCGCTGGAGGGCGCTGCTGCTGCACCTAGGGTTTACCGGGATAAGGCGTTTCGCATATTTTGTATACGATTTTTGTATGGACTGCTGTGCACCGCATTGCACACAGATTGCCGCCCATCCCTCAGGCCCCGTACAAAAGGAATTCCCATGACCCCACCCGTGCATCCCGTGGACGAACACCTGCCCCTGGGGCGCCTCACGGCGCTGGGCCTGCAGCATGTGCTGGTGATGTATGCCGGCGCGGTGGCCGTGCCGCTCATCGTCGGCCGCGCGCTCAACCTCACGCCCGACCAGGTGGCCAAGCTGATCTCGGCCGACCTGTTCGTCTGCGGCCTGGTCACGCTGATCCAGGCGCTGGGCGCCTCGCAGTGGTTCGGCATCCGCCTGCCGGTGATGATGGGCGTGACATTTGCTTCGGTGGCGCCCATGGTGTCCATGGCGCAGAGCACAGGGGGCACGGCCGGGGCCGGGCTGATCTTTGGCTCGGTGATTGGCGCTGGGGTGATCTCCATCCTCATCGCGCCCCTGGTCAGCCGCATGCTGCGGTTCTTCCCGCCGGTGGTCACCGGCACCATCATTGCGGTCATCGGCATCAGCCTGATGCGCGTGGGCATCAACTGGATCTTTGGCAACCCGGTGGGGCCAACCGCACCCAGCGTGGTGAACCCCGAACATCTGAAATGGCTCAGCGAGATGCAGTCCGCCGCCGGTGCACCCGGCTCATCGCTGCCGCCCGTGCCCAAGGGCTTTGCGGTGGTGCCCACGGTGCCCAATCCCAAATACGCCGACCTCACGGGCGTGGGCATCTCGGCCGTGGTGCTGGTGTCCATCCTGCTGATCGCCAAGTTTGCCAAGGGCTTCATCGCCAACATCTCGGTGCTGCTGGGCATCGTGATTGGCGCCGTGATTGCGGTGGCCATGGGCCTGATGTCGTTCGAGAAAGTGGCCAAGGCCCAGTGGTTTGACCTGGTGCTGCCGTTCGAGATCGCGGGCCCGGTGTTCGACCCCATCCTGATCCTGACCATGACGCTGGTGATGATCGTGGTGATGATCGAATCCACCGGCATGTTCCTGGCCCTGGGCGAGATGACCGACCGCAAGATCGAGCAGGCCGACCTCACACGCGGCCTGCGCACCGACGGCCTGGGCACGCTGCTGGGCGGCATCTTCAACACATTCCCATACACCAGCTTTTCGCAGAACGTGGGCCTGGTGGCCGTCACGGGCGTCAAGAGCCGCTTCGTGTGCGTGACCGGTGGCGTGATCCTGATCGTGCTCGGGGTGCTGCCCAAGATGGCGGCGCTGGTCGAATCGCTGCCCACCATGGTGCTGGGCGGCGCAGGCCTGGTGATGTTCGGCATGGTGGCCGCCACCGGCATCCGCATCCTGGGCGGGGTGGACTTCAAGCACAACCGCTTCAACGCGATGATCGTGGCCGTGTCCATCGGCGTGGGCATGATCCCGCTGATCGCCCCCAATTTCCGCCAGTGGATGCCGCATGCGATCCATCCCCTTATCGAATCCGGTATCCTGCTGGCCTCGATCACGGCCGTGGCCCTGAACGTTTTCTTCAATGGCGCCAGCCGCGACACCTCCGCCGCTGTGAACGCCGCACGCCAGGCCGACGCCCACTAGCGTCCCGCCTGCCCGGTGCCGAAGAACCCTGCCCCGCACCCCGGGGCCCTGCCCTCTTGCCGGCCTTGCCGCAAGAGGGTTTTGGCTTCATGCCGCATCCGCATAAACCGGCATGCGCACCCACCCCACCATCGGGTACGCTTGTTTTGCATTCCGCCGAGGACTTCCAGGATTTCCGTATGACCCAGAAACTTTCCGCCGCCGAAGAATCGCTGCGCGACGCTGCGCGCGAATACCACCGCAACCCCGGCCGGGGCAAGATTGCGGTGACACCCACCAAACCTTTGTCCAACCAGCGCGACCTGTCGCTGGCCTACTCGCCCGGCGTGGCCTACCCCTGCCTGGACATCCAAGCCGATCCGTCCAAGGCATTCGACTACACCTCGCGCGGCAACCTGGTGGGCGTGATCACCAATGGCACGGCCGTGCTGGGCCTGGGCGATATCGGCCCGCTGGCGGGCAAGCCGGTGATGGAAGGCAAGGGCTGCCTGTTCAAGAAGTTCGCGGGCGTCGATGTGTTCGACATCGAACTGGCCGAGCGCGACCCGGACAAGCTCGTGGAGATCATCGCGGCCATGGAGCCCACGCTGGGCGGCATCAACCTCGAAGACATCAAGGCGCCCGAGTGTTTCTACATTGAGCGCGAACTCTCCAAGCGCATGAACATCCCGGTGTTCCATGACGACCAGCATGGCACGGCCATCATCAGCAGCGCAGCGTTGCTCAATGGCCTGGAGCTGGTGGGCAAGCAGATCGACCAGGTCAAGATTGCCGTGTCGGGCGCAGGGGCTGCCGCCATTGCCTGCCTGAACGTGATGGTGGGCCTGGGCGTGAAGGTGGAGAACATCTTTGTGTGCGACTCCAAGGGCGTGATCTACGAGGGCCGCCCCGGTGGCTACGACGAATCGAAGGCGCGCTATGCCCAGAAGACCGACGCCCGCACGCTGGCCGATGCGGTCAACGGCGCCGACGTGTTCCTGGGCTGCTCGGCCCCCGGCGTGCTCACCGCCGAGATGGTCAAGACCATGGGCCCCAAGCCCATCATCCTGGCGCTGGCCAACCCCGAGCCTGAAATCCGTCCCGAGCTGGCCAAGGCCATTCGCCCCGACTGCATCATCGCCACGGGCCGCTCGGACTACCCCAACCAGGTCAACAACGTCCTGTGTTTCCCTTACATCTTCCGCGGCGCGCTGGACTGCGGCGCGACCAAGATCACCGAAGCCATGAAACTGGCCTGCGTGCGCCAGATCGCCGACCTGGCCAAGGCCGACATCAGCGAGGAAGTGGCCAGCGCCTACGCAGGCAAAGAGCTGACTTTCGGACCCGACTACCTCATCCCCACCCCGTTCGACTCGCGCCTGATCCTCAAGATCGCACCCGCCGTGGCCAAAGCTGCAGCGGAATCGGGCGTGGCCACGCGCCCCATCGAGGACATGGAGGCCTACAAGGAGACTCTGTCGCGCTTCGTGTACCAGACCGGCATGCTGATGCGCCCCGTGATCAACGCGGCCAAGGCCCTGCCCGATACGAAAAAGCGCGTGGCCTACGCCGACGGCGAAGACGAGCGCGCCCTGCGCGCCGCACAGATGGCGATTGACGACAAGATTGCCCAGCCCATCCTCATCGGCCGCCCTGCGGTGATCGCCGCGCGCATTGCCAAGGCCGGCCTGCGCATGCAGCTGGGCAAGGACGTGGAGGTGTGCAACCCCGAGGACGACCCACGCTTTCGCCAGTACTGGGAGCACTACCACAGCCTCATGAAGCGCAACGGCGCAACGCCCGAAGTCGCCAAGGCGGCCGTGCGCCGCTCCAACACCATCATCGCCTCGCTGATGGTCACGCTGGGCGACGCCGATGCCATGATCTGCGGCCTGGTGGGCACATATGAGACGCACCTGGAGCGCATCCACAGCATCATCGGCCGCCAGGAGGGCGCACGCGACTACGCCGCGCTCAACGCGCTGATGACCAACCGGGGCACGCTGTTCATTGCCGACACCTATGTGAACGAAGACCCCACGGCGCAGCAACTGGCCGACATCGCCTGGATGTCGGTGCAGGAAGTGCAGCGCTTTGGCCTGCCACCCAAGGTGGCCTTCCTGTCGCACTCCAGCTACGGCTCGTCCAAGCGCGCCTCGGCCCGCAAGATGCGCGAGGCACGCGACCTGTTCGTGGCAGCCCACCCCGAGATCGAGTGCGATGGCGAGCTGCACGGCGACGCCGCGCTGGAGCCCAACATCCGTAACGCCTACATGGCGGACTCCACGCTCACCGACTCGGCCAACCTGCTGATCTGCCCCAACCTGGATGCCGCCAACATCCTCTACAACGTGCTCAAGACCACCACCAGCGGCGGCGTGACCGTGGGCCCCATCCTCATGGGCGGCGCCGCCACGGCGTACATCCTGACCCCTGCGGCCACCGTGCGCCGGGTGTTCAACA
This sequence comes from Acidovorax kalamii, assembly GCF_002245625.1. Taxonomy (GTDB): domain Bacteria; phylum Pseudomonadota; class Gammaproteobacteria; order Burkholderiales; family Burkholderiaceae_C; genus Acidovorax; species Acidovorax kalamii. The sequence goes on along the minus strand of NZ_NOIG01000004.1, from coordinate 312,447 downwards.
TGACGGCCCTGGCCGTGGCCAGCGCTGCAGCACGCGCGGGCTGACGGATAGCGTTGATCGCTATACAAAAAAGAAAGGCCTCTCGGGGCCTTTCTTTTTGGGTGAGACGGCTTTAACGAACAGAGACGTCCACATAGTCCGCCACCGGCGGCAGGTGCTCGGCCAGCCAGTGGGAGTCGAGTTGCAGCGCCTTCTTGATCTCGGCGGGCAAGCTGGCAATGGTGTCGGCGGGCGACATGGGCTCTTCCAGCCCGATCTCGGCCAGCAGCGTGGCCACATGCAAGATCCCGCCCAGGCGGCAGAACGGGGTGGCGGCCACGGGGTCTTCGGCCGTCTCCAGCGCCCGGGTGATGGTGTCGGGGAAGCGCCAGCGCCGCGCCAGCTCAGCCGTCACCTGGGCTTCGGTGAAGCCCAGCAGCGTGCGTTCACGCTCCCAGCGGCCGCCCGCATGGTGGGGCAGCTGCTCGATGGCCGGAATCTGCTCGGGCGCCTTCTGGGCAATGATCAGTTCACCGAGCCGCACCAGGAAACCCGCGAGCCACGACTCCTGCACGTTGGAGCCCAGCGTGCGGGCCAGCCACTGCGAATAGCCCGCAATGGCCATGCTCTCCTTCCAGAACGCATCGGCATCCACCCCGGGCGCGTCCTTGAACACGCCAGACATGCACGACGCCAGCGCCAGCGTGCGCACCTGGTTGAGCCCCACCATGGTGATGGCATCGTCCAGTGACGCCACCTGCCGGGGCAGGCCAAAACGCGCGCTATTGGCCAGCCGGATCAGCTTGGCCGTGAGGGCCGGGTCTTTGGAGATCGCCGCCCGCACCCTTTCGAAAGGGATGTCATCGTCCTTCATGGTGGCGATCAGCTCGCGCGCCACGTCGGGGATGGTGGGTAGTTGCACGTTCTCGAAAAAAGCCTGGATGTCCGCCATGAGAAGCCCTCCCAAGTGCTGGTATGGATATGGATGTGGATGCCGGTGAATCGATCGCCAAAAAATGGATACAGGGCAGTTGTTGTACCACCGGCGCACAGGCCTGACCTGCGCGTTTGCACCTATGCGTGGCACCGATGGGCTGCGGCGTTGCCGCGCCCACTGCAGGCAACGGCCACAGCCCCCATGACGCTATCGCCCAACGCCCCCGCCCACCTGCCAAAACCCCTTTGCACCATTTCGGGAAAGCCTGTAGAACCGCATGCACCAAACTGGCGAACAATAGTCCGCACCCTCTCCCCGCCGCAGTGAAACCAGGCATCGTTTTTGCTGGCTGGATCACCATGGCGTGGTAGCGAACCATTGGGGCGCCCCGTGCTTCGGCTTTTGCTTTCGCCTGTGCCCCCCGCTGTCTGTTGCTCCCACTTTCCACGCCGTCTTCTGACAGGAACCTATCCATGAAAAAACGCACCCTCCTGCAAGCCGCCCTTCTGCTCGCCACCGCCAGCACCTTCAGCACGGCCCAGGCCCAAGCCACCACGCCCATCAAGTTCCAGCTCGACTGGCGCTTTGAGGGCCCCTCCGCCCTGTTCCTGCAGCCCGTGGCCAAGGGCTACTTCAAGGCGGCGGGCCTGGATGTGGCGGTAGACGCAGGCAACGGCTCCGGCGGCGCGGTGCAGCGCGTCGCCTCGGGCACCTACGACATGGGTTTTGCCGACCTGGCCGCCGTGATGGAGTTCCATGCCAACAACCCCGACGCGCAGAACAAGCCCGTGGCGGTGATGATGGTCTACAACAACACGCCAGCCTCGGTCATGGCGCTCAAGAAGAGTGGCATCGCCAAACCCGCCGACCTGGCCGGCAAGAAGCTGGGCGCCCCCGTGTTCGACGCAGGCCGCCGCGCGTTTCCCATCTTTCAGAAGGCCAACGGCATTGGTGCCGTGACCTGGACCGCCATGGATCCCCCGCTGCGCGAAACCATGCTGGTGCGCGGCGATGTGGACGCCATCACCGGGTTCACCTTCACCTCGCTGCTGAACCTGGAAGCGCGTGGCGCCAAGGCCGCCGACGTGGTGGTGCTGCCCTATGCCGACTTCGGCGTGAAGCTGTACGGCAACGTCATCATCGCCAGCCCCAAGCTCATCAAGGAGAACCCGGCCGCCATCAAGGCCTTCCTGTCGGCCTTCGCCAAGGGCGCCAAGGAAGTGATCGCCAACCCCGCCGCCGCCATCGAGCATGTGAAGGCGCGCGACGGCATCGTGAACGTGCCGCTCGAAACCCGCCGCCTTCAGCTGGCCATCGACACCGTGATCAACAGCCCCGACGCGCGCGCCGAAGGCTTCGGCAAGGTGGTGCCCGGCCGCCTCTCGCTGATGGCGTCGCAGGTGTCTGACGCGTTCAACACCAAGACGCGCGTGAACGCCGACGATGTGTGGAACCCCAGCTTCCTGCCCAGCACGGCTGAACTCAACATCCTGCCGAAGAAGTAAAACTATCAATTTGATAGCTGCTTGCGCATGCTGGACGCGCGCAAGCAGCCTTCTTTATTCAAAAAATAGAACTACTTTCCATGCAGGCTGCCGATTCCTATTTTGTGGACTTCCGTGACGTCTGGCTCGCCTACAACGACGAGCTGCGCGCGAAGAACCAGTTTGCGGTCGAAGCCATCGACCTGCAGGTGCGGCGCGGCGAGTTCATCGCCATCGTTGGCCCTTCGGGCTGCGGCAAGTCCACCTTCATGAAGCTGGCCACGGGCCTGAAGATGCCCTCGATGGGCAAGATCCTCATCGACGGCCAGCCGGTGACCGGGCCACTCAAGGTGTCGGGCATGGCCTTCCAGGCACCTTCGCTGCTGCCCTGGCGCACCACGGTAGACAACGTGCTGCTGCCGCTCGAAATCGTCGAGCCCTACCGCAGTAACTTCAAGCAAAAACGCAAGGAGTACGAAGAACGCGCCCGCAAGCTGCTGCAAAAGGTGGGCCTCGCGGGCTATGAAGACAAGTTCCCCTGGCAGCTGTCGGGCGGCATGCAGCAGCGCGCCAGCATCTGCCGCGCGCTGATCCACGAGCCCAAGATGCTGCTGCTCGACGAGCCCTTCGGCGCACTCGATGCCTTCACCCGCGAGGAGCTGTGGTGCATCCTGCGCGACCTGTGGACCGAGCAGCAGTTCAACGTGATCCTGGTCACGCATGACCTGCGCGAATCGGTCTTCCTGGCCGACACGGTGTATGTGATGAGCAAGAGCCCCGGCCGGTTTGTGGTGCGCAAAGAGATCGAGCTGCCCCGCCCGCGCGACCTGGAGGTGACCTACACCAAGGAGTTCACCGACATCGTGCACGAGCTGCGCGGCCACATCGGTGCCCTGCGCAAAGCGGGCGCGCCCATCCAGCAATAAGAACAAAGAAAGCGCCTCATCCCCATGCACAAGAAAACCGTGGAGCGCTGGTCCCCCTGGATCTTGCTCGTAGCCACCATCCTGCTGTGGCAAATCGTCTGCTCGGCCTTCAGCATCCCCGAGTACCTCTTCCCCAGCCCCTGGGCCATCGGCGTGCAGCTGGTGGAGTTCAGCGGCGTCATCGCAGGCCATGCCTGGCGCACCTTCTGGGTCACCATGGCGGGCTTCGGCATCGCCATCGTGGTGGGTGTGCTGCTGGGCTTTGTGATCGGCAGCTCGCGCATCGCCTATGCCGCCGTGTACCCGCTGATGACGGCCTTCAACGCACTGCCCAAGGCCGCCTTTGTGCCCATCCTGGTGGTGTGGTTCGGCATCGGCGTGGGCCCGGCCATCCTCACGGCGTTCCTCATCAGCTTCTTCCCCATCATGGTCAACATCGCCACCGGCCTTGCCACGCTGGAGCCCGAGCTGGAAGACGTGCTGCGCGTGCTGGGCGCCAAGCGCTGGGACGTGCTGACCAAGGTAGGCCTGCCCCGCTCCATGCCGTACTTCTACGGCTCGCTCAAGGTGGCCATCACGCTGGCCTTTGTGGGCACCACCGTGTCGGAGATGACCGCTGCGAACGAAGGCATCGGCTACCTGCTGATCAGCGCGGGCTCATCGATGCAGATGGGCCTGGCGTTTGCGGGCCTGATGGTGGTGGGCGCCATGGCCATGGTGATGTACGAGCTGTTCAGCTGGATCGAAAAACGCACCACGGGCTGGGCGCACCGGGGTTCTCAAGGTGAATAACCCGACGGCGTTGAGCGAAGCCCAGGCAGCCACACTGCTGCGCCGCGCCAACGCCGTGGCCCAACGCGCCAAGGACATGGGCCGCCACCCCTTCGGCGCGCTGCTGGTTGCGCCCGATGGCGAGACCGTCCTGGCCGAGCAGGGCAACATCGATACCGTGAACCACGCCGAGAGCACGCTGGCCCGCACGGCGGCGGCCAACTACCCCGGCGCCTACCTGGCCCAGTGCACGCTGGTCACCACCTTCGAGCCCTGCGCCATGTGCGCTGGCACCATCTACTGGGCGGGCATTGGCCGTGTGCTGTATGGCGCCGAGGAAACCGCCCTGCTCGCCCTGACGGGCGACCACCCCGACAACCCCACACTGGCCCTGCCTTGCCGCACGGTGTTTGCCAGCGGCCAGCGCCCCACCGAGGTGCTGGGCCCGGTGCCTGCGCTGCAGGACGAGATCACGGCCCTGCACCGCGACTTCTGGCGGTAGTGGGCTCTAGCGCTTGTATATCAAGTGCAAGCAGCTCCTCTTTCAGTAGCAAAAGACACCATCAACGGGTGCCCCGGCACCCTGCCGCTATACTGCCCGCCCCGTTTGGACGACAGCAGGATCACACCGCATGCGCTTGACCCATCTTTTGCGCCTACTGGCCCTTGGGGCCGCAGCAGGTCTGGCCGCATGCGGCGGCACGGCACCGACCCAGCCAGCGGCGGGCGACGCCACACTGGTTGCAACGAACCCGTCCACCACGCCCCCCATCCGCATCGGCATCGCCCTGGGCGGGGGTGCGGCCAAGGGCTTTGCCCACATCGGCGTGATCAAGATGCTGGAGGCCAACGGCTTCGCCCCCGCGGTTGTCTCCGGCACCAGCGCGGGCAGCGTGGTGGGCGCGCTGTATGCCAGCGGCATGAACGCGTTCGAGATGCAGGAAAAGGCCGTGGCGCTGGACGAAGCCAAGATCCGCGATCTGCAGCTCTCGTCCGGCGGCCTGGTGCTGGGGCAGAAGCTGGAAGACTATGTGAACGAGCAGGTGCGCCGCAAACCGCTGGAGCAGATGGCCAAGCCCTTTGTCGTCGTCGCCACGCGGCTGGAAGACGGCGAGCGCACCGTGTTTGCACGCGGCAACACCGGCCAGGCCGTGCGCGCATCGAGCAGCGTGCCGGGCGTGTTCCAGCCCGTCACCATCGGCAAATACCACTTTGTGGATGGCGGCATCGTGAGCCCCGTGCCGGTGGATGCCGCACGCCAACTGGGCGCGGACATCGTGATTGCCGTGGACATCTCCAACAAGGCCCGGGGCCAGACGCCCGGCAACATGCTGGGTGCGCTCAACCAGTCGATTGCCATCATGGGCCAGAAGCTGGGACAGGCCGAGCTGGCGCGGGCCGATGTGATCGTCCGCCCGCAGGTATTGGACATTGGTGCCGCCGACTTCAGCCAGCGCGCCAATGCCATCGTGGAAGGCGAAAAGGCCGCGCTGGCTGTGATGCCGCAGATCCGAGAACGTGTGACCCAGCTGCAGGCCGACCGCGCCAAGGCGGCGGCGCAGGCCCAGCAGAAAGCGGCCGAGGCGCAGTACCAAGCCTGCCTGGACAACCGCAGCCGGCTGCAGAAGCTGGCGGGCCTGGCCAAGCTGGACGACTCCTGTCAGGCGCCCAAGTAGCGCGGCAAACAAACGATTCCGGCGTAGTGCCCTTCGGGTAAAGTCAACTGCGCCCCGGCCTGCCAGCATCACCCGGCACCGACTTCACGCCCCCAATGCCCGCCCCACCCATGTCTTCGCCGTTCTCCGCCGTCAAACCCAGCGCCAAGCTCTCCGACCAGGTGGCCAGCGCGCTGGAGGCAGAGATCCGCGCGGGCCGCATCCAGGCTGCGCAGAAGCTGCCTACCGAGGCCGTGCTGGCGCAGCAGTTTCAGGTCAGCCGCACAGTGGTGCGCGAGGCGATCTCGCGCCTCAAGTCGCTGGGGCTGGTGGACTCACGGCAGGGCAGCGGCGTGTATGTGCTGGCGCCGGGCATCGAACCGCTGCAGTTTGATGTGCCCCTTGCGGCATCTCGCGAGGCGGTGATGCAGATTGTGGAAGTGCGCCGAGCGCTCGAAGCTGAGGTGGCCGAGCTGGCAGCCCTGCGCCGCACCGATGAAGACATTGTCGCCATCCGCGCCGCCATGCAGCGCATTGCCGATGCCGTGCGCGCGGGCCGCGACGGGGTGGAGGAAGACGTGCTGTTCCACCGCGCCATTGCGCAGGCAGCGGGCAACCCGTTCATGATCAGCACGCTGGACTACCTCGCCCAGTTCCTGAAAGGCGCGACCCTCGTGACCCGCGCCAACGAAGCGCGGCGCGAGGACTTTGCCGACGCCGTGACCCACGAACACACGCAGATCGTGCGCGCCATCGAGGCGGGCGACCCGGTGGCCGCGCGCGCCGCCGCCGCGCAGCACATGAAGAACGCACTGGTCCGCATCGAGCAGGCCGACCTCACCTTCTGGGCGCAGGACGGCGCGCGACTGGCCCAGCCGCTGGTGGCGGCATCCGCGCCGCTGGTGTTCTGAACCCGGCGGAGACCCGGCTCCCGCAGCACACGGCCGTTGCGCAGGCGGATCAGACGATGCTTTTCCCCGCAAAAGCTATTAAATTGATAGCTTACATCGCTTACCAGTTGCGCGCAGAGGACCAAAAAACCTTCAAATAGCGCCGCCCAAGCCGCCGCTCTAGTCCGTGCATGCGGGTTAACCCGAACCAAAATGGTGCGCAATAATTTGTATGATAACCATATAAACACACCAACCAAGGTGCAACCAGGCACCAAAACCAGGCCGTCCCAGGGCCTGCTTTTTTGGGCTGCCTGGGCCTGTCCCCTTCCATCCCGGAGATACCCCGTTCATGTCCACCCTCGCACTTCTCGGCATCGGCGCCGGCAGCATTGCCCTGCTCCTGTTGCTCATCATCCGCTGGCAGGTCCACGCTTTCGTGGCGATGATGCTGGTGAGCTTTCTGGTGGCGTTTGCCACCGGCATGCCCATTGGCGACATCATCAGCACGCTGATTGCGGGCATGGGCGGCACGCTGGGTTCGGTGGCCATCCTGGTGGCCCTGGGCTCGATGCTGGGGCGGATGATCGAGGTGTCGGGCGGTGCGGCCAGCCTGGCCGACCGCTTCACGCAGTTGCTGGGGCCCACACGGGTGCCCATGGCCCTCACGGCCGCAGCGCTGGTTCTGGCCATCCCGGTGTTTTTTGACGTGGGCTTCATCATCCTGGTGCCCATCGTCTACGGCTTTTGCAAGGCGGCGGGTGTCAACCCGATCAAGTTCGGCCTGCCCGTGGCGGGCATCATGCTGGCCGCCCACGTGGTGGTGCCGCCGCACCCCGGCATCGTCGGAGGGGCGGCCATCGTCAAGGGCGACATTGGCTGGATCACCATCATAGGCCTGGCCATCTGCATCCCGCTGGCGGCGCTGTCCCAGGTCGTGTCGGGGTGGCTCAACCGCAAGGGCTACCCCCTGCTGCCCACCACGGCAGAGCAGTTTGCGGCCTTTGGCAACAGCGAAGACAGCACCGCGTCCAAGGCCCGCAGCGCACCGGGCGTGGGCACAATCATGGCGCTCATCCTGATCCCACTGGCCCTCATCATGGCAGGCACCACCGGCGCCACCCTGCTGCCCAAGGGCGACAGCCTGCGCAACGTGCTGGGCTTCATCGGCTCGCCCATCTTTGCGCTGATGGTGGCCGTGGGCCTGGCCATGTTTCTGCTGGGCCGCAACCAGGGCTGGAACCGTGAACGCACCAACGCCATCATGGAATCCGCCCTGCCCCCTGCCGCCACCGTGATCCTGGTGACAGGCGCAGGCGGCGTGTTTGCCAAGGTGCTCACCGCCAGCGGCATCGGCACGGCGCTGTCGCAAAGCCTCACCGCTACTCATCTGCCGCTCATCCTGCTGGCGTTCATCATCTCGCTGGCGCTGCGTGCCGCCCAGGGTTCGGCCACCGTGGCCATCATCACCACCTGCGGCCTGCTGGCCGATGCAATGGCCGGTGGCGGGTATTCCCCCTTGCAAGTGGCGCTGCTCACGGTTGCCATTGGCTTTGGCAGCCTGGGCCTGTCGCACGTCAACGATTCGGGCTTCTGGATCGTGACCCGCTACCTGGGCCTGAGCGTGGGCGATGGCCTGCGCACCTGGACCGTGCTGACCACCGTGCTGGGCATCGCAGGTTTTGCGATGACCGCTTTGCTCTGGGTTCTGGTCGCCTAAGCGCCCTATTTGAATTTCTTTGAAGGACTGACAACATGACAAAACCCACCGTCGGCATCATCGGCCTGGGCGCCATGGGCGCCGGCATTGCCAAGACCCTGCGCAACAACGGTTTCACCATCCACGTGTGCGACGTGCGCCCCGGCGTGGCCGATGCCTTTGTGGCAGACGGCGGCACGGCCCACGCCACCACCGCTGCACTGGCGGCGGTGAGTGATGTAGTGGTGTCGGTGGTGGTCAACGCCGCGCAGACCGAGAGCGTGCTGTTTGGCGACGACGGCAAGGGTGGCGCCGCCAGCACCATGCGCCCCGGCAGCACCTTCGTAATGTGCTCCACGGTGGACCCCAACTGGTCCGTGGCGCTGGAAGCGCGTCTCAATGCCCTGGGCCTGCACTATGTGGACGCGCCCATCTCCGGCGGCGCCGCCAAGGCCGCATCGGGCCAGATGACCATGATGACCTCGGCCAAGCCCGAGGCCTATGCCACTGCGGGAGCCGTGCTCGACGGCATGGCAGGCAAGGTGTACCGCCTGGGCGACAAGGCGGGCGCGGGCAGCAAGGTCAAGATCATCAACCAGCTGCTGGCCGGTGTGCACATTGCCGTGGCCGCCGAAGCCATGGCCCTGGGCCTGCGCGAAGGCGTGGAGGCCAGCGCCTTGTATGAAGTGATCACGAACAGCGCAGGCAACAGCTGGATGTTTGAAAACCGCATGGCCCATGTGCTGGCGGGCGACTACACGCCGCTGTCGGCCGTCGATATTTTTGTGAAGGACCTGGGCCTCGTGCTGGACACCGCGCGCGCCAGCAAATTCCCCCTGCCGCTGGCGGCCACGGCACACCAGATGTTCATGCAGGCATCCACCGCAGGCTTTGCCAAGGAAGATGACAGCGCTGTGATCAAGATCTTCCCCGGCATCACTCTGCCCGAAGGGAAGGACAAGGCATGACACGCGCACGTGCACTGCTGGGCTGCATTGCCGACGACTTCACCGGCGCCACCGACCTGGCCAACAACCTCGTGCGCGCAGGCATGCGCGTGGTGCAGGCCATGGGCGTGCCCACCGCACCGCTCGACGCCGAGGCAGACGCCATCGTGGTCGCGCTCAAGTCGCGCACCATCCCCAAAGACGAGGCGATCGCCCAGTCGCTTGAGGCGCTGCAATGGCTGAAAGCGCAAGGCGCCGAGCAGATCTACTTCAAATACTGCTCCACCTTTGACAGCACGGCCGAAGGCAACATCGGCCCCGTGACCGATGCGCTGATGCAGGCCCTGGGCACCGACTTCACCATCGCCACGCCCGCGTTCCCCGACAACAAGCGCACCGTGTTCAAGGGCTACCTGTTTGTGGGCGATGTGCTGCTGAACGAGAGCGGCATGCAGAACCACCCGCTCACGCCCATGACCGACCCCAACCTGGTGCGCGTGCTGCAAGCGCAAACCCCCAGCCGCGTAGGTTTGATTGACCACAGCGTGGTCGCGCAGGGCGAGGCCGCCATCCGCGCACGCATCGACCAACTCAAGGCCGAGGGTGTGCGCATGGCCGTAGTAGATGCTGTGTCGAACGCCGACCTGCTGCGCCTGGGCCCTGCCCTCAAGGGCATGCCGCTGGTCACCGCAGGCTCGGGCGTGGCGATTGGCCTGCCGGGCAACTTTGGCATGGCCCCCAGCAACGAGGCGGCCCGCCTGCCCGCAGCACAAGGGCTGCAGGCCATCGTGTCGGGCAGCTGCTCGGTAGCCACTAACCAGCAGGTGATGGATTTCATCAAGGCAGGCAAGCCTGCTCTCGCCATCGACCCGCTGCGCATCGCCGCGGGCGTGGACGTGGCCGCCGAAGCGCTGGCTTGGACGGAAGGCCACATCGGCCAAGGCCCGGTGCTGGTGTATTCCACCGCCGAGCCCTCGGCCGTGCGCGCCATTCAGGGCAAACTGGGCTCTGAAAAAGCCGGTGCCATGGTGGAAGACACCATTGCCGCCATTGCACGCGGCCTGGTGCAGCGCGGTGTGCGCCAGCTCATCGTAGCGGGTGGTGAAACATCCGGTGCCTGCGTGCAGGCCCTGGGCATCACGCAGATGCGCATTGGCGCGCAGATTGACCCCGGCGTGCCGTGGTGCCATGCCGTGGCCCCTGATGCCAAGGACGGGCTGCACATCACGCTGAAGTCGGGCAACTTTGGCAGCACCGACTTTTTCACCAAGGCTTTTGCACAATTGTTGGCATGACCGCTACCCCCGCCTTCATGGACGAGAGCCAGGCCCGCGACGAGATCTGCCACGTGGGCCGCAGCCTGTTTGAGCGGGGCTATGTGCACGCCACCGCAGGCAACATCAGCGTGCGCCTGGCCGATGGCTACCTCATCACCCCCACCGACGCCTGCCTGGGCACCCTGCAGCCCGAGCGGCTGGCGCGCCTGGACGCCCAAGGCCAGCAGGTGGCGGGCGACCGGGCCAGCAAGACCATAACGCTGCACCGGCAGATTTACGAGGCATCGGCATCGACAGCCGCACCGGCCCGCTGCGTGATCCACACGCACAGCACACACCTGGTGGCCTGCTCGCTGCAAGCCGACACGGCTGCAGGCGGCCAGCTGGCGCCCGATGCGCCATTGCTGCCGCCCATCACGCCCTACTTCGTCATGAAGGTGGGCCGCGTGCCGCACATCCCCTACCACCGCCCCGGTGACGCCGCAGCGGCAACGCTGGTGGCGCAAACCATCACCCGCTATGCAGCACAGGGCAGTCCTGTGCGTGCCGTGATGCTGGCGCGCCTCGGGCCCAATGTGTGGCACGACACCCCCGCCGCCGCCATGGCCGTGCTGGAGGAACTGGAAGAAACCGCACGCCTGTGGATGCTGTGCCAGCCCCGCCCCACACCGCTGACCGAGCCCCAGATCGAAGAACTGCGCCAAGCCTTTGGCGCGCAGTGGTGACTCCACACCCTGCCCCCATACAGAAAGACACCCATGCCCCGCTTTGCCGCCAATCTGTCCATGCTCTACAACGACGTGGACTTTCTCGACCGCTTTGCCGCCGCTGCCCGCGATGGGTTCCAGGCGGTGGAATACCTCTTTCCCTACGCCTACTCTGCGCAAGAACTGGCCACACGCCTGCAAGCCAACGGCCTGCAGCAGGTGCTGTTCAACGCCCCGCCCGGCAACTGGGACGCGGGCGAACGCGGGCTGGCCTGCCTGCCCGGGCGGGAGGCCGAGTTCCGCGAAGGCATTGCCAAAGCCATCGAATACGCCCAGGCGCTGCAATGCCCCCGCATCCACGTGATGGCCGGGCTGGTGCCCCAGGGTGCGGACGCGGCCACCGTGCGCGCCACCTACATCGCCAACGTGCGTTATGCCGCCGAACAGGCTGCACCGCACGGCATCCAGATCCTGCTGGAGCCCATCAATGGCCGCGACATGCCCGACTTCTTCCTGAGCCGCCAGGACCAGGCCCATGCGCTGATCGCCGAGATCGGTGCCGCCAACGTCAAGGTGCAGATGGACCTGTACCACTGCCAGATCGTGGAAGGCGACCTGGCCATGAAGGTCCGCCAGTACCTGCCCACCGGCAACGTCGGCCACTTCCAGATTGCCGGTGTGCCCGAGCGCCACGAGCCTGATGTGGGCGAAATCAACTACACCTACCTGTTCAAGCTGCTCGACCAGTTGGGCTACGAAGGCTGGATTGGCTGCGAATACCGCCCGGCACGCGGCGCGGCGCCCCATGCCACATCCGACGGGCTGGGCTGGCTCAAGCCTTGGCTGTGAGCAGGGGCGAGCAAACTCAGAGCTTCGTCTCCGGCTCGGTCAGTACGCCTTGAAGTTGGCTGCGACTCGCTGATTCAGGTAGTCACCCGCAGCAATCGCCGGGTACTTCTTGCCGGGCCCTTCGATGATGGCGTCGCGGTTGGCCTGGGCAAAGAAGGCGATGCTGTAGCGCGGCCCCATGTACTCGCCGGGCAGAGGGTTCTTCACACGGTGGAAGTTGCTGGGCAGCTGGTCGTCGCTCCAGCGCATCAGCATGTCCCCGATGTTGCAGGTGATGGCCTGCTCGTCGGGCTCCACCGAGGTCCAGGCCTGGGTGTCCATCTCCTTGCCCGGGCACACCTGCAGGCCGCCCTGGCCCTGGCGCTGAAAGAGCAGGGTCAGGCAATCAAAGTCGGTATGCGCCCCGGCGCGCCACAGGCCCAGGCTGGCTTGTTGCTCGGGCGGGGTCGCAAAGTAGTGCAGCAGGCGCAAGGTGCTTTGGTAGCTGGCCTGCGCAGGGTCGTGCGCTCGGGCAAAGAAGGCCTTGTCAAACCCCAGCTTCCACGCAAAGCATGACAGCACCTGCATGGCCACCTGCCAGCACTGGCCCTCAAACGCGAGCATGGTGGCCTGGAAGCCTGCCAGCTCCCCGTCGGTGGGCCACAGGCCTGCCATGTGCGGGCGGGTGATCTGGTACGACTCCTTCTGGTCCGGTGTGCCGGTGGAGGGGCGCACCTGCGCGCGGCTCTCCCAGCCCACGTTGAGCGCCTTCTTGAGCGGGTACTGCGCCTTCACGGCATCCGGCAGCGCAAAGAAACGCTCGGTCATCGCAAAGGCTTTGTGCACCTCGGCCAGGTCAATGCCGTGGTTCACGATCTGGAAAAAGCCGACATCGACGGCGGCGTCCCATAGCTGGTCGGCAATCTCGGTCTTGCGCTGAGCAAAGTGGCTGAGGTCGATGCGGCGGATCTCGCGGCTCGCGGTTTCCGAGCCCATCGCGCCCATGCGTGTTTCTTTTTGCAGCTCGGCGAGGTCGTAGGTGGCAGTGGTGGTCATGCAGTTCTCCTGAAGACAAGTGGAAGGAAGAAAGGCCCTCCCGCTGGGTGCTTCAAGAGCGTTTGGCACCGCCTGCTGCGGCCGGCCGTTCACCCCTTGAAGCCACGGTGTGCCAACGCACACCGCTGTGCGCACAGCGGGCTTCAAGAGCAATTTCCGACTGGCATCGCCTCGTGCAGGATGGCACAGGGACAACGCAGTGAACGCTTCTACTCTTGCCAATAGCGATGCAAGAAGAATGCCCGCGCGCCTTGCATGTGTGCCAGCGCAAAGTCAGAGCGCCTGTGCACAGTGCGTCCAAAGCCATGCATACATGTCACTGATTGTGATTGGCATGCCAAATGCATAGCGCCCTGCACCACAACGGCGGACGTGCAGACAGTCCGGCGTTGCACAACGACAGCAACCCACCCACCATCGACGGAGACACACCATGCACGCGCTCATGTCTGCACCCCCGGCCAGCTTTGACGACCCTACCCCCATCAACGACACCGACGGCACCTACCTGCGCCAGGCCATCGCGTGGTCGTGCACCGCCCGCGCGCGCGGCAACCGCCCGTTTGGTGCGGTGGTCATCAGCGCCGAAGGGCACCTGCTGGCCGAGGCCTACTGCAACACCACCGAGACAGGCGACTGCACCGGCCACGCCGAGACCAATGCCGTGCGCCAGCTCAGCCCCCGCGTGGGCCGCGATGCCCTGGCCAAGGCCACGCTGTATTCGTCGGCCGAGCCCTGCGTGATGTGTGCGGGCGCCATCTTCTGGTCGGGCATTGGGCGCGTAGTGTTTGGCATTGATGCCGAACGCCTGCGCGTGTTCCGGGGCGAACGTGCCGAACAGCGCGACGCCGAGCTGTCGTGCCGCGACGTGTTTGCCGCCTCGCCCCACGCCATCGAATGCATCGGCCCGGCGCTGGTCGAAGAAGCCAGCGCGCCCCATATCGGGTTCTGGAAAGTCTGACCCACTCCTGCGCGGGCAGAATCTGCGGCGCACACTCTGCAATCCCCCCATGCCTCGCACCAAAGCCATGACCGAATCCGAAGCCGAAGCCGCCTCCGGCGCGCTGCTCAGCCGCGCCAAACAGGGGCGCGAACGCATCCTGGGCGCCATCCGCGAGGCGGCCATTGCCGAGTTCAGCCGCCATGGTTTCAAGGGGGCATCCACCAAGGCCATCGCCGAGCGCGCGGGCCTGACCAAGCCCCAGCTGCACTACTACATCAGCAGCAAGGAAGAGCTGTATGAAGAGCTGCTGTACTCGGTGCTCAACGGCTGGTCGGGCGCCTTCATCTTTGACAGCAACAGCGACGATCCCAAGAAGGTGTTGAGCAGCTATGTGCGCAAGAAGCTCGACTACGCGCTGGACAACCCGGGCCTGTCGCGCATCTTCACCACCGAGGTGCTGGGCGGTGGGCGCAACCTGGGCAAGTACTGGCCGGTGGCCGTCAAGTCCACCCAGCAGAAGGTGGACCTCATCAACCGCTGGATTGCCGAAGGCCGCATGCGCAAGGTGGACGCCAAGGTTTTGCTGATGCAGATCTGGGGCATGACGCAGCACTACGCCGACTACGGTGTGCAGGTGCACATCATGCTGGGCCTGGCGCCCGACGAGCCCATCGACCGCGAGCCCATCGTGCGCGAACTCACCAGCTTTGTGCTGCTGGGCTGCGGCCTCGCACCAGACTAAGGCCCCCGCCCCATTCTGGGCATGCCTCGGGTGCCCGAGGTGCGAATCCCGGGCAATTTGCACCAGCACGCGGCGTCAAAAGCCGCTTTCAGGCCGCGTTGATCCACCACAAAGACGTTTGACCGATTTTTGTGGCTGGCACAGCCTTTGCAATAGTTTGACCAATCGATCAAATCACATGGTCAAACAATGCAGACAGCCCCTGACACCGCCAGCGCCGCCCGCACAGAACACACGTTCGAGCTGATCCTGCAGCGCAGCCAGATGCGCTTGCCCGTCGCCCCCGGCGAGAGCATGGCTGATGTGCTGCAGCTCGCTGGCGTACCGCTCGAAACCCTGTGCGAGCAGGGTGTGTGCGGCACCTGCGTGACCCGCTGGCTGGACGGCGAGCCCGACCACCGCGACAGCTGCCTGAGCGCTGCAGAGCAAGCCACCCACGTCGCCGTGTGCTGCGCACGCAGCCACGGGCCCACGCTCACGCTCGACCTCTGAACTTCAACAACCAGGAAGCCCCGCCATGCGCATCCTCGTGATCTATTGCCACCCGGTAGAGACCAGCTACAACGCCGCCCTGCACACCGAGGTGGTGCAGCAGCTGCGCGGCGCAGGCCATGAAGTGGACGACTGCGACCTGTACGCCGAGGGCTTCAACCCCGTGATGACACGCGAAGAGCGCCTGGGCTACCACGAGGTGCCCAGCAACCAGTTGCCCGTGCAAGGCTATGTGGATCGCTTGCTCTGGGCCGAAGCCGTGGTGTTCTGCTTTCCCACCTGGTGCTTTGGCATGCCGGCGATGCTCAAGGGATTTTTCGACCGCGTGCTCATGCCCGGCGTGGCCTTTGACATCAGCGATCCGCACAACGTCAAGCCCTCGCTCACGCACATCAAGCGCATCTCGGCCGTGGTCACCTACGGCCGCCCGCGCTGGACGGCCCTGTTCATGGGCGACCCGCCGCGCAAGTCCATCACCCGCTACATGCGCCTGCTCACGGGCGGCAAGGCGCGGGTGGACTACCACGCCTACTACCACATGAACGTGGCCACACCGCCCCGGCTGGCGGCCTTCAAGGCCCGTGTGGGCCAGGCGATGGCGCGCTTTGCATAAGACAACGTTCTAAGGGCCACGGCATGCACGCATCCAGCACTCCCGACCACATCCTGCGCGCAAGGTTGCCGCGCTGGCTGCTGCCCGCCACATGGCCGCAGCAGGGCCACCAGCCCGCACTGGCTGATCTGCACTTGGCCCAGGGCCGCATCGTGCAGGTGCTGCCCCATGGCACCCAGCCAGCGCCCCACGACACGGTGTGGGACGTAGCAGGCGCGCTCGTGCTGCCCGGCCTGGTGGATGCGCACACCCACCTGGACAAGGCCTTCACCCTGCCCCGCATGGGCGTGGTCCAACCCGGCCTGCTGGGCGCCATCGAGGCCATGATGGTGGACCGCCAGGGCTGGACCGAAGCCGACATCCACGCCCGCGCCAGCCGCGCGCTGCAATGGGCCTACGACGCCGGCACCGTGCACCTGCGCACCCACTGCGACTGGTGGGAGCCCGACGCGCAGCCACTGGCCTGGAACGTGTTGCGCGCACTGGCCCATGACTGGGCCGACCGCATCACGTTGGAGCGCGTGAGCCTGATCCCCTTGCACCTGTATACGGACCGCAGCGCCGCCCTGCGACTGGCCGCCACCGTGGCCGCCAGCGGCCCCGGCGCATTGCTGGGCGGCTTTGTGCATTCCACCAACTGGGACCCGCGGGCGCTGCGCCACCTGTTGGAAGCCGCACAACACCACGGGCTGAACGTGGACCTGCACGTGGACGAAGAACTACACCCCGGCGCCCAGGGCTTGGCGACCACGGCCGCACTGCTCAAGGAGCTGCGCTTTGAAGGCCATGTGGTCTGCGGCCACACCTGCGCGCTGGCCGCACAGGACGAGGCCACGGCCCTCGCCACGCTCGATGCCGTGGCGCAAAGCCCCATCACCCTGGTCACGCTGCCCATCACCAACCTGCTGCTGCAGGACGCCACCACCGGCCGCACGCCGCGCCAGCGTGGCCTGACGCTGGTGAAGGAGGCGCGCGCACGCGGCATACCGGTGCTGGTGGCCAGCGACAACGTGCAAGACCCGTTCTGCCCTGTGGGCAGCTTCGACCCGCTGGAAGCCCTGGCCACGGGCGTGCTGGCTGCGCAGCTGGATGCACCTTTCGACCAATGGAGCGAATCGCTGTGCCGCACCGACTGGTTGCGCACCGGCCGCACTGGCACCACGGCGCTGCCCCTGCAGCCCGGTGCGGTGGCTGACCTGTTGGTCTTCACCCAGGCCGATCACTGGGGCTTTCCGTCCCGCACACAAGGCGCGCAGGGCCGCGTGGTGCTGCGCCAGGGCCGCGTTGCCAGCGGCCATGCGCCGGCTGACTGGCATGTGCCCACCCACATGCCCAACAACTCATCCGCAAGGAGCCTCGCATGAGCCCCGCATCTTCCACCGCACCCGCGCCGGGCATCGCCAAGCCCCTGGCCCGCTACGCCGCATGGCGCCGCGCAGGCGACTTCATCTACCTGAGCGGGATCATCGCCGTGGACCCTGCCGCCAGCCGCATCGTGCGCGGTTACGACGACATCCCGCATGAAGCCGCCACGCTGATTGGCCGCACGGGCGAGTTCAGCAGCGACATCAAGGAGGGGCCCATCCTCGCGCAGAGCTGGTATGTGCTCGACCGCATCCGCCTGACCATCGAGGCCGCAGGCGGCCAGATGTCCGACGTTTTCAAGCTGGTGCAGTACTTCAAGAACCTGGACCACTTCCCACAGTACAGCCGCGTGCGCAAGCTGTTCTTTCCTGGCGAGCCCCCCGCATCCACCGTGGTGGAAGTGAGCGGCATGTTGCCCACGCCCGACATCCTGATCGAGGTCGAAGCCACGGCCTATCTGCCACAGCACTGATACACCCCAACACCTTCACGAAAGTCTTTCATGCTGCACGGCTACAACCCACCCCACCGCTACCTGCCCTACCTGAGCTGGACCGAGATCGCCGATCTGCCGGACAAGGAGAACACCGTCATCGTGCTGCCCACGGGCGCCACCGAGCAGCACGGCCCGCACCTGCCCTGTGCGGTGGACACCGTCATCAGCGCGGGCGTGGTGGGCCATGCGCTGGCGCGCCTGCCTGCCGATGTGCCCGCGTTTGCGATGGCCCCCATCACCTACGGCAAGTCCGAAGAGCACCTGCACTTCCCCGGCACGGTCACGCTCAGCGGCGAGACCCTGCTGGCCACCATGAACGAGGTGGGCGAGTCGGTGTACCGCGCGGGCTTTCGCAAGCTGCTGTTCGTCAACGGCCACGGCGGCCAGCCGCAGGTGATGGAGATGTGCGCCCGCGAGCTGCGCCTGCGCCATGGCGACTTCATCGTGGTGCCCAGCTTCACCTGGCGGGTGCCGCATGTGGCTGGCAAGTTCCTCTCCGACAAGGAAAAACGCCTGGCCATGCACGCGGGCCACGGCGAAACCGCACTCATGCTGGCCTTGGCCCCCGACACCGTGCACATGGAGCGCGCGGTGGTCAACTACCCGCCCGTATTTGATTCGCCCCTGCTCTCGCCCGACGGCCGCCCGGCCTGCGCCTGGAGTGCGCGCGACTTCGGCCCCAGCGGAATCATTGGCGACCCGCTGCCCGCCACTGCCGAGCAGGGCCACGCCATCCTCGAATCGCTGGCCGTGAGCTGGGCCGCTGCCATCACCGAGCTGCACAAGCTGCAGTGGGCACCGCGCGCTGAGCCCACCTGGGGCCGCGCCCAACACACCGGCCACATCGAGCACCCGTCCGCACTGGCCTGAAACCTGCGAACACCACCACCAATCCTTTTCACTTTTCCCTTCGTTGTCCCCTCGTTCCACCTCCATCCCCTACCGGAGTACCACCATGATGAAGACCGCCTCCCGCATTTCCAAAATTGGTGCAGCCGCGCTGCTCGCTGTTGGTGCCGTCGGCACCATGCAGGCCCACGCACAGGAAAAGTTCACCTACATGACCAACTGGTACGCGCAGGCCGAGCATGGCGGCTTCTACCAGGCGGTGGCTACGGGCCTGTACAAAAAGTACGGGCTGGACGTGACCATCAAGATGGGCGGCCCGCAGGTCAACATCGTGCAGATGATGGCCGCTGGCCAGGCCGAATGCGTGATGGGGTCGAGCGACCTGCAGATGATCCAGATGCGTGAAGGCGGCGTGCCCGTGGTCAACGTGGCGGCCGTGTTCCAGAAGGACCCGCAGGTACTCATCGCGCACGAGGACGTGAAGAAGTTCGAAGACCTCAAGGGCAAGACCATCCTGATCGCATCGTCGGCCCAGCGCGGCTACTGGCCCTGGCTCAAGGCCAAGTACGGCTTCACCGATTCGCAGACCCGCCCCTACACCTTCAACATCCAGCCCTTCGTGGCCGACAAGAACACCGCCCAGCAGGGCTACCTGACATCCGAGCCGTTTGCGATTGCCAAGGCAGGCGTCAAGGCCAACACGCTGATGTTCAGCGACCAGGGCTACCCCGCCTACGCCACCACCATCTCGTGCATGGAAAAGACGGTGAAGGACCGCAGCGCCGCCGTAGCCTCGTTCGTGAAGGCGTCGATGGAAGGCTGGAAGAGCTACTTGGCCGACCCGGCCCCCGCCAACGCGCTCATCAAGAAAGACAACCCCAACATGAGCGACGAGCAGCTCGCCTACAGCGTGGTCAAGCTCAAGGAAATGGGCATGGCCACGGGTGGTGACGCCGCCTCCATGGGCATCGGCATCATGACCGACGCACGCGCCAAGGCCAGCTACGACTTCCTGGTAGACGCCAAGCTCATCGACCCTGCCAAGGTGAAGCTGACCGAGACCTACACCACGTCGTTCGTCAAAGACCTCAAGGTTCTTCCTTGACACCCCCCTGAGTCGCTTCGCGCCTTCCCCCAAGGGGGACAACGCCCTCGCTGCGGGGCGGCCCTTGCTCGGCGTTCGCTGGCTCGGGCCGCGCCAGTTTCCAGCGGCTGGCGCCAAGCCAAGCGCTACGACAGATAAGCCCCATCGCCCTGACACAGCGGCCAGCCTCCCCGGCCACATCCATCGAAAGGCACCACCATGTCCATTCCCGCTGCCTCGCCACCTCTGGCACCCGCGCCGCGCCCCACACCCGCCGTGGAGGTGCTCTCGGCCGAAAAAACCTACCCCAATGGCACCCAGGCCCTGTTGCCGGTGGACCTGACCATTGAGGAAGGCGAATTCGTCACCCTGCTCGGCCCCTCGGGCTGCGGCAAGAGCACGCTGCTGAAAATGGTGGCGGGGCTGCTGGAGCCCACCGACGGTCGCCTGCACCTGTGGCGCAAGCCTGTGGCGCAGCTGGACGAAAGCGGCAAGAAGATGGCGTTTGTCTTCCAGTCGCCCACGCTCATGCCCTGGGCCAGTGTGCAGACCAATGTGCGCCTGCCGCTGGACCTGGCGGGTGTGCCACGTGCCGAGGCCGATGCGCGCGTGACCGAAGCGCTGGCGCTGGTGGGTTTGTCCAAATTTGCCAACGCCCTGCCCCGTGCGCTATCAGGCGGTATGCAGATGCGCGTATCGATTGCGCGCGGCCTGGTCACCCAGCCCGACCTGCTATTGATGGACGAGCCCTTTGGCGCACTCGACGAAATCACGCGCCACAAGCTCGACGCCGACCTGCTTGACTTGTGGCGCAAGAAGAAGCTCACCGTGATCTTCGTGACGCACTCGATCCACGAGGCGGTGTTCCTTTCCAGCCGCGTGGTCATGATGGCCGCGCGCCCCGGTCGCGTGGTCGAAGAGTTCCGCATCGACGCGCCCTACCCCCGCACGGCCGACTTCATGGTGTCGCCCGAATTCAGCCGCTACGCCAAGCTGCTGCAGGACAGCCTGCTGCGCGCCAGCGTGGACACCGAGGAGACCGTGGCATGAGCACCCCCTTCCCTTCCGCACCGATGGCGTCGCCCGTGGTCACCGCGCCCCCCGCAGCCGCCCCGCGCTCGACGCCTGCGTCAGCCGCTGCCAAACCTGCCACCAAGACAACGCCCAAACGCCCGCCGCTCATGGCCCAGCCCCGCGTGCAGCGCGTGGTCTACCCCGTGCTGGTTGGCCTGGTGCTGATCGCACTGTGGCAGGGGCTGGTCACAGCCATGGAGCTGCCGCCCTACCTGGTGCCCTCGCCCATCCTGATGATGAAGACGCTGTTCACCGACTGGGCCGCACTGGGCGGCTCGCTGTGGGTCACCGTCAAGATCACGGTGCTGGCCTTCGTGGTGGCCACGGTGGCGGGCGTGCTGATCTCGTTCCTGTTTGTGCAGAGCAAACGCATCGAGACCGCGCTCTTCCCCTACGCCGTGCTGCTGCAGGTCACCCCCATCGTGGCCGTGGCACCGCTCATCATCATCTGGGTGAAGGACCCGACGGCGTCGATGGTGATCTGCGCCGCACTGGTGGCCCTGTTCCCCATCATCAGCAACACCACACTGGGCCTGCGCAGTGTGGAGCCGGATCTGCAAAGCTACTTCCAGCTCAACCGCGCCACGCGGCTGCAGACCTTGCTGCGCCTGCGCATCCCCAGCGCGCTGCCCTACTTCTTTGGCGGGCTGCGCATCTCCAGTGGCCTGGCGCTCATCGGCGCTGTGGTGGCGGAGTTTGTGGCGGGCACCGGGGGCCAGGGTGCGGGGCTGGCGTACCAGATCCTGCAGGCAGGCTTTCAGCTCAACATACCGCGCATGTTTGCTGCGCTGCTGCTGATCTCGCTCACCGGCGTCGCGCTCTTCGTGCTGATGGCGTGGCTGACACGCGTCGCCCTGGGCGGCTGGCACGCCAGCGAAAACAGCATGGACTAACCCCCTGAGTCGCTGCGCGCCTTCCCCCAAGGGGACGCCGCCCCTGCGGCGGGGCGGCCCTTGCACGGCGGCGCTGGTAAGGCACCGCGCGTTCGACGCCTTGGGGTGGCGCGTGACGCTTTGAACCACCGAGCCATCCCTCCACGATAACCGCCCTGCTCGATCACGCGCGGCACGGGCTTCCTTTTGCCCAAAACGGCCACCAGCGGCCAAGGAGATACCGACATGACCACCACCGCCCAACAACTGCCCGACCTGTTGCCCGACCTCGACTGGATCGCCGACCCGCTGCGCGTGGGCCGCCTCTCGCAGGACTTTGCCTGGTTCAGCCCCGTGCTCAAACGCGACCTGGCAGGCAAGCGCGGCGACATCGCCGTGCGCCCGCGCACCGAAGCAGAAATCCGCCAGGTGGTGGCCGCCTGCGCCAATGCGGGCATCCCCCTCACCGTGCGCGGCAGCGGCACCGGCAACTATGGACAAAGCACGCCGCTGCACGGCGGCGTGATCCTGGACCTGTCCGGCTACAACGCCTTTGGCTGGGTGCGCGGCGGCGTAGGCCGCGCGCAGTCAGGCATCCGGCTGGCAGACTTTGATGCGCAGGCCAAGCCCCATGGGCAAGAGCTGCGCTGGCTGCCCAGCACCTACCGCAGCGCCACGCTGGGCGGGCTGTTTGGCGGCGGCTTTGGGGGGGCAGGCTCCATCAACCACGGCCCGCTGGCCGCGCCCGGCAACGTGCTGGCCGTGCGCGCGATGACGGTGGAGCCCGAGCCCCAGGTCATCGAACTGCGCGGCCCCGAGGCCATGCTGCTGCACCACACCTACGGCACCAACGGCATCGTGCTGGAGCTGGAAGTGGCCCTGACCCCCGCCGTGGAGTGGACCGAATGCATCGCCACCTTCGAGCAGTTTGACGCCGCACTGGAGTTTGCCGACCGCTTTGGCAGCGCCCCAGGGCTGGAGAAAAAAGAGGTGTGTTTTGTGGCCGCGCCCATCCCGCAGTACTTCACCAGCCTGGCCGAGCACCTGCCCGCCGACCAGCACGCGGTGCTGCTGCTGGTGGCCCCACACTCCGAGGCCGGCATGCGCGACATGGTGGCGCAGCACGGCGGCCAGGTCACCTACCGTAAGACCGCCGACGAAGTGGCCAGCAGCCACAAGACGCTGCTCGAATACACCTGGAACCACACTACCCTGCATGCCCTCAAGGTGGACAAGGGCCTGACCTATATCCAGAGCGGCTTCAATCCCATGCACCGCCTCAAGCAGGTGAAGGCGCTGGAGGCCGCGCTGAAAGGCGAGGTGATGATGCATCTGGAATTCTTGCGCACCAAGGAAGGCGCCTTCAACTGCAGCGGCCTGCAGATCATCCGCTACACCACCGAAGAGCGCCTGAACCAGATCATGCAGATCTACCGCGACCACGGCGTGCAGATCAACAACCCGCACGTGTACATCGTAGAAGACGGCAAGCAGAACAACCTGGACCCCGCCGTGGTGGGCATGAAGCGCCGCTTTGACCCGCAGGGCCTGCTCAACCCCGGCAAGTTGCGCAGCTGGTACTCGGCCGGGCAGTCGGCCCCCATAGCAGCGCCCGCACGACAGACCGCCTGACTATTCACAGCCCACGCCACGCGCCTCCGGTATTCCTCCCTCTCCCCTCGCGGGAGAGGGCCGGGGAGAGAGGGCAGCGTACCCAAGCAGCGCACAACCCCCTCTCCCCCGCCCTCTCCCACAAGGGGAGAGGGAGCCCAACGCCCCACAGCATCCGGCTCAGCGCAAACATGCGGCCAAAAAGCCCCCTTCCGCGCATCCACAGGGCATAATTAGCTACTCATTTAATAGCAAACCGTCCGCACCATGCCCTGGCACGCCCGCCTTCAGCTCGACTACACGGCGGAACAGAACGCCCGCACCGTCGCCCGCTACGAGCACAACGGGCCGCTGCGCATCCTGCAAAGCCTGTACCCCGAGGGAGACGCCATCTGCCACAACGTGTTGGTGCACCCCCCCGGCGGTCTGGTGGGCGGCGACACGCTGGACATCACCACCACCGTGGGCCCCGGCGCCCACGGCTTGGTCACCACACCCGGCGCCACGCGGTTCTACCGCTCCACGGGCCCGCTGGCTCTGCAGCGCAGCCACCTCACCCTGGCCGAAGGCGCACGCCTGGAGTGGCTGCCGCTCGAAGCCTTGTGCTACAGCGCCTGCCACGCCGAAAACCACCTCACGCTGAACCTGGCCCCCGGCGCGGAATGCATCGCCTGGGACGTGACCGCGCTCGGCCTGCCCCACGCGGGCCAGCCGTTTGAACAAGGCCGCTTCACCCAGCACCTCGAAGTGCCCGGCCTGTGGCTGGAGCGCGGCGTGATCGACGCCGCCGATGACCGGCTGCT
Organism: Acidovorax kalamii; assembly: GCF_002245625.1. Lineage (GTDB taxonomy): Bacteria > Pseudomonadota > Gammaproteobacteria > Burkholderiales > Burkholderiaceae_C > Acidovorax > Acidovorax kalamii. The sequence goes on along the minus strand of NZ_NOIG01000004.1, from coordinate 288,347 downwards.
GAGCAGCCCTTTGGGTTTGGCAGGCCACCGCTGTATGGCCAGCCTGTTCTTTGCCGCTGGCACGCCCCTGGACCGCACCCGCCGCGACGCGGCGTTGGACGCAGCCCGCGCGGTGATGGAACAACACCCCAAAGTCAAGGCGACAGCAGGCGCCACCAGCCCCAACGACCGCATGGTGGTGGTACGCGTGCTGGCGCCGCAGGTGGAGCCTGCAATGAAGCTGCTCAAGGCGGTGCGGGTGGCTTGGCGGGAGGTGTTGTGGGGGTTGGGGGGGGAGGCGCCTCGGATTTGGGCGATGTAGCTCCACCGGCGCGCTCTCACAAAGTCAATCTACATTCCGAGAATGGACACTCGCAAAGCTTCAAAGCACAGTTTTCGGGTCAATCACATTGCCATCATCGAATCCCTGCCGTCCCGAGAATTTCAAACCGGCAGAGAACTGGCAGGCTACCTCAGCGGCCAGCTTGAAGATTTACAGACGCCAATTACCGTGTCGCATGTTGACGTTGCGACGCCTCATGAATTCCGAGCTGTCATAGCGAATCTAGCGACGCAGGCTGCTCTGGAAGGTCTGCGCCCGATCGTCCACATAGAGGCTCACGGAGAAGACGATTTCGGGCTTCACTTCCGGGGAGGAGAAATCCGCTGGCGGGAGATATGCGATGCGCTGATTCCGTTAAATCGAGCCAGCGGATTCAACCTGCTTCTATCTGTTTCTGCGTGCTTTGGCGTGAGCTGTATCTCAGGAGTTTCGTTGCGCAGAGGAGCGCCTTGTTACGCGTTACTTGGTCCCTCGAAAGATCTCTCACCGAGCGATTTATTGAACAGGTTCAGGAGCTTTTATCGCGAAATCATTCACTCGCAGGACTTGGACCTGGCCTTGGCCACAATGAACAAAGACAAGCTTGAACGTGGGCAAATGGTGTTTGTTTCTGCGGAAGGCTGGTTCGAGGAATTGATGTTGGAGTATTTGACGAACGCAGCGCATCCAAAAGAGCTGAAAGCAGCGGCTATGCGCATCTTTCGCAAGTCAAGAAGTGAGGGCGCCACATTGACCCTCGGGGAGACAAAAAGACAGCTCGTCAAGAACAGGCCGCAGATTGCACGAGGCTATTTTTCTGAGTTTTTTATGGTTGGCCACATTCCCGAGAACGCACAGCGTTTTGGTGTTCTGCTTAGTGCCATGGAAGTCACAATCAAGAAAACCACTCCGTGCTAGCCCGGTGAACTCATAGGGCAACTGAGCTGCAGAAACGCTGGCACGACAACGATTGCGCCGCTGAGCTAAAGCATCACAAGAGGCGGATCACCACTCACAAGCACCAGCAAACCCCTACGAGTTCCGCAGAGGTTTTCTAGCAGCAATGATCCACCCGTTGTTCGATGTGTGATCCCCTTTTAGGAGGCGGGTGCTGCAGGCACCTTCAACAACCCATCCGCCTTGAACATCCCCCGAATCCCCCTTACCGCCTGCCGAATCCGTGCCTCGTTCTCGATCAGCGCAAAGCGCACGTACTCGTCCCCCTGGTCGCCAAACCCAATGCCCGGCGACACACACACCTTGGCCTTGTCCAGCAGCTGCCGTGCAAACTCCAGCGAGCCCAGCGCACGATACGGCTCGGGGATGCGGGCCCAGATGTACATGCTGGCCTTGGGGCAGTCCACGGCCCAGCCCGCTTCGGTGAGGCCCTTGTAGAGCACGTCGCGGCGGCGTTGGTACTGGGCGGCGATGTCTTTCACGCACTGCTGGTCGCCCTCCAGCGCGGCAATCGCAGCCACCTGCAGGGGCGTGAAGGTGCCGTAGTCGTGGTAGCTCTTGATGCGGGCGAGCGCGGCCACCAGGTCGGGGTTGCCCACCATGAAGCCCACGCGCCAGCCGGCCATGTTGTAGCTTTTGCTGAGGGTAAAAAACTCCACCGCCACGTCCTTGGCGCCGGGCACTTCCATGATGCTGGGTGCGCGGTAGCCGTCGTACACGATGTCGGCATAGGCCAGGTCGTGCACCACCAGGATGTCGTGCTTTTTGGCCAGGGCGATCACGCGCTCGAAGAAGCCCAGCTCCACACACTGCGCGGTGGGGTTGCTGGGAAAGCCGAAGATCATCATCTTGGGCTTGGGGTAGCTGCCGCGGATGGCCTTTTCCAGCTCGGCAAAAAAGTCCACATCCGGCGCCACGGGCACGCTGCGGATGTCGGCCCCGGCAATCACCGCGCCGTAGATGTGGATGGGGTAGCTCGGGTCGGGCACCAGCACGGTGTCGCCCCGGTCCAGCGTGGCCAGCATGAGGTGGGCCAGGCCTTCCTTGGAGCCGATGGTGACGATGGCCTCGGTGTCGGGGTTGATGTCCACCGCGTAGCGGTCTTTGTACCAGTGGCTGATGGCGCGACGCAGGCGCGGGATGCCTTTGCTGGCGCTGTAGCCGTGGGTGTCGGGCCGCTGGGCCACTTCAGTGAGCTTGGCGACGATGTGCGGTGGTGTGGCCCCGTCGGGGTTGCCCATGCTCATGTCGATGATGTCTTCGCCCCGGCGGCGGGCGGCGAGCTTGAGCTCGGCCGTGATGTTGAAGACGTAGGGAGGAAGGCGATCGATGCGCGCAAAACGGCGCTTGCCCTGCGATGCAGACATGCGGTGTGACTTTCACGTTAGCGCCCGGAACCGTCCGAGCGACGTGGCTGGCAGAAAGGCCAGCCCGCAGCCAATGTAACGCACAAGACAGCGCGAGCCCGCCAACCTGCGCGCGGCTGTCGCAAAGCCGCTACAGAGCGGTCGACCCGTAGTGTTGGGCTATGCGGTGGCCGAGGCGCGTGCGGCCGTTGCCTTTTCGGTGCCCATCGACCACGCAAAAATGGCCACGCCACCCAGGCCCAGCACCACGCCCACCCAGCCGGTAGACGTCCAGCCCATGCCTGCCGAGATCGCCACGCCACCCAGCCAGGCGCCGAGCGCATTGGCGGCATTGAAGGCCGAGTGGTTGAGCGCGGCGGCCAGGGTCTGCGCGTCGCCCGCCACGTCCATCAGGCGGATCTGCAGCGCGGGGCCAATGGCCACCACGGTACCCAAGAGGAACGTGGCTAGCGCGGCGCTGGCGGGGTGGTGTGCGGCGGGCACAAACAGCGCCATCACCAAAATGGACCACAGCAGCACCTTGCCGATGGCGGGCATGAGCGCCTTGTCGGCCATGCGCGAGCCCACCAGGTTGCCCGCCACCATGCCCAGGCCAAACAGCGACAGCACAAAGGGCATGAGTGCAGGCGGCATGCCCGCCACCTCCAGCAAGGTGGGCTTGATGTAGCTGAACACCGCAAACATGCCGCCAAAACCAATGGCGCCAATGCCCAATGTGAACCACACCTGCTTGCGCGCCAGCGCGCCCAACTCGCGCAGCGGGCTGGCACCGTGCGATGCGGGCATGGCGGGCACCCACAGGCGCACCATGACGACGGCGGCCACGGCAATGAGACCCACAAACACAAAGGCCGCGCGCCAGCCAAACGCCTCGCCCAGCGCGGCGGCTATGGGCACACCCACGAGCGTGGCAGTGGTCAGCCCCAGCATGACCCAGCCCACAGCGCGTGCGCGGCGGCCGGGCGGGGCCAGCGCGGCGGCCACCAATGCGGCCACGCCAAAGTAGGTGCCATGGGGAAGACCAGTAAACAGCCGCATGGCAGTGAGCGAGCCATAGCCCGGCGCCAGCGCCGATGCGAAATTGCCCAGCGCATACACCACCATCAGCGCCATGAGCAGCGCGCGCCGCCCCCAGTGGGCGCACAGCACGGCCAGCACGGGTGCGCCCACCACCACGCCCAGGGCATAGGCGCTGATGACGTGGCCCGCCTGCGGAATGCTCACGCCAATGTCGCGCGCCACCTCGGGCAGCAGGCCCATGATGACGAACTCGCCGGTGCCGATGGAGAAACCGCCCACCCCCAGGGCCAGCACGGCGCGCACCAGGGTGCGGTCGTCGGTGGGGGTGGAATCGATGGGCGTGGAGGGGAGGGGCGCAGTCATGGCAAGGGCAACAACAGGGGCAAGCCGCTGCGGCAGATGATGGCGCAGCGCAAGAATCAGTAAGGGTTCTGGGGCGGGAACGGGCCCAAAGAAGAAACGCAGTTACGGGGGTAAACCCGAATTTGGTAACCATAACATGCCCTGCGCGGACTTGCTGGTGCGGGGGCATGCCTTGCACTGAACACATGCCCACCACCAGGGCTGTTAGGCTGACTCCTCCTTACTCGCCCCCTCCCCCTTTTTTGCAAGGACAGCCAATGAGCATCAGCCCGAGCACAGCAGACACCATCGCCCGCACCGTCCAGGTGCTGGCCTTCGACATCTTCGGCACCGTGGTGGACTGGCACGGCAGCATCGTGCGCGAGATGCAGGCGCTGTACCCGGCGGTGGATGGCGATGCGTTTGCGCTGGCCTGGCGCGCGGGCTACCAACCCGCCATGGCGCAGGTGATGCGGGGCGAACGGGGCTGGACGCTGGTGGACGACCTGCACCGCAGCATCCTTGACGAGATCCTGCCGCGCTTTGGCCTGGCGCACCTGCCCGAGGCCGAGCGCCGCCACCTCAACCGCGTGTGGCACCGGCTCCATGCCTGGCCCGACAGCGCGGAGGGCCTGACGCGGCTGAAAAAACGTTTTACCATCACCACGCTGTCGAACGGCAACATCGGCCTGCTGACCAACATGGCCAAGCACGCCGGTCTGCCGTGGGACTGTGTGCTGAGCGCCGAGGTCTTCAAGGCCTACAAGCCCCACCCCGATACCTACCTGGGCGTGGCCCGCGTGTTTGATGTACCGCCCGAGCAGGTGGCGCTGGTGGCCACCCACCATGACGACCTGGCCGCCGCGCGGGCCTGCGGCCTGCGCACCGCCTACATCGAGCGCCCCCTGGAGCTGGGCGCTGCCCGGCCCAAGGACGGCACGCCACAGCCGGGCAACGATCTGCACGCCAAAGACCTAAACGATCTGGCGCAGATGCTGGGCTGTTGAATGTGCCCCGGGGCACACCCGCGCCGGTCAGTGCGCTACCAATAGCTGCACAAACATCTGCACCTTGGCATGGCATTCGGCGCTGATGGAGGTGAACTCCAGCCCGGCCACCCATTCGTCGCCCTCTGGCTTGAGGGTGATGACCCGCGCATACACATCGGCCACGCGGTAGTCCACCAGCGGCAGCTCAAACTCCAGCTTGACCTCGCTGTGCGGCTCCAGCGGCTCGATCAGCTCGACCAGCAGGCCGTGGTAGCCGATGTCGCGGATGGCGCCGTGCACGATGTGGGGCACCACGATCTTGTCCTGCATGCGCTGGCACAGGCAGGGCAGGCGTGCGTCCACGCGGTGGCTGCGGCGAAACTCCTGGCGCGGCACCTTGAGCTTGTGCGAGGGAATGGCGATCAGCTCGCGCAGGCTCACAGGCTGCGTGCGGCCTTTGACATAGACCTGCATCGGCGCCGACGCGGACACCAGGCCCCAGCAGCGCTGGTAGGTGGAGTCGCTGATGAGCACCTGGCCACGCAGGCTCAGCGCCTCGATGCGCGAGGCCAGGTTGACGGCCTCGCCGATCACGGTGTATTCGGAATACACGTCCGAGCCAAAACGCCCCGCCATCACCGTGCCCGTGTTCACGCCAATGCCCAGAAAGACCTCGGGCAGCCGCTCGCGCAGGTGCGCCAGGTTCAGCTCGCGCATGGCGATCTGCATCTCTACGGCGCAGAGCAATGCGCGGTCCACATCGTCGTCGCGCGCCACGGGTGCGCCGAACAGCACCATGATCGAGTCGCCCATGAACTTGTCGATGCTGCCCTGGTACTTGAACACCACTTCGGACAGCCGCGCCAGGCAGCGGTTGAGCGCCGCAATGACTACGGCTGCGGGCTGTGAGCCCGACAGCGCGGTGAACCCGCGCAGGTCAGCCAGCAGGATGGTGACCTCGCGCGGCACCACGTCCAGGCCCTCGCTGACCCCGCCATCGGGGCTTTGCATGCCGTGCAGGATGCTGGCCATCTCGGCCTGCGCCGCGTCGGAAAGGGTCGTCCCGGTCTCGCGCTCGATCAGCGACTGCAGGCGGCGCACGGCGTCGTGGTGGAATTCTTTGTGCATGGCGCGAGGGAGGTGGGGAGTGTGTTGGTATGGGGGCATCACGGGCCTCCTGCCAGCCAGAATAGGCGCCGCCCACCGGCTGGTCAACCGGTGAAAACACCCCGGGGCCGCGCGGCGGAAGCTGGCTTGGCGTGACCCCTCGCCCCTGGTTGGGAGGGGCCGGAGGAGAGGGGGCGACGCCGGGCCCCTGAGCGACCAGCCCCCTCTCCCCAACCCTCTCCCGCGAGGGGAGAGGGAGGAAAAACCAAGGCTGCGAGCCATGGAAGCTGAAGTGGCCAACCAAACCCAAGGCAAGGCCGGGTGGACTGGAGTGAGAAAAATCCAAGGTTTTTTGGCCTCTACCGCTCGACCATCATGCCCCAACAGCTATCTAATCAGTAGCATTCTCAATACTCATCCGCTCCGGGCCAGCAGCGCCGCACGGCACCACCATCTGATCGATCACGCCAAACGGCGCGGGCTGGTCCTGCCCGTCCAGCGCCACCATGCGCACCCGCTCGCCAAAGCGCAGAAATGGTGTGTGCGGCGCGCCGTCGGCCAGCGCCTCGACCATGCGGCGCTCGGCGATGCAGGACGAGCCCACCGCCACATCCGCATTCGACACGGTGCCCGAGCCGATCAGGGTGCCTGCTGACAGCCTGCGCGTGCGCGCTGCATGGGCGATGAGCTGGCCGAAGTCAAAGTGCATGGCACCGCCGTGCGGGTGGCCAAACCATTCGCCGTTGCGCTGCGTCTGCAACCGCAGGTGCACGCGGCCGCCGGTCCACGCTGCGCCCAGTTCGTCGGGCGTGACGGCGATGGGCGCGAATGCGGTGGAGGGCTTGGCCTGCACAAAGCCGAAGCCGCTTTTGGCCTCGCGCGGGCCGAAGGCGCGCAGGCTCCAGTCGTTGATGAGCACGATGAGGCGCACATGCTGCAGCGCCTCTTCGGCGGCGACGCCCAGGGGGGTTTCGCTGAGCACCACGCCAAATTCGCCCTCAAAGTCGATCTGGTCGGCTTCGGACGGCAGGGCCACATCGTCGTGTGGGCCCAGGAAGTCGTCGGCCGCGCCCTGGTACATGAGCGGAATGGTCTCGAAGTCGGCCACCGGCGGCACCTTGAAGGCGCGCTCCATGAGGTGGCCGTGGTTCAAAAAGGCCGAGCCGTCCAGCCATTGCCAGGTGCGCGGCAGCGGTGCCAGACACTGGCGCACATCAAAGGGCATGGCGCCCTGGGCGGCGGGCGCATTCACCGTACGGGCCAGGTCGTGCAACGCGGGCTCCACCACGCTCCAGCGCTCCAGGGCATCGAGCAGCGTAGGGGCCACCGGGCTGGCATCGATGCAACGGCGGGCATCGGCCGACACGACCACCAGGCGGCCATCGCGCTGGCGATTGCGCTGGTCATCGCGCAGGGTGGCGAGTTTCATGGCGCCACTCCGGCGGCAGGCTGCAGCGGCAGCACCGGGTCAAAAATAGCCACGGCCCGCGTCCAGCCTGCCGAGGCGCCGCGCACCTTGACCGGAAAGCACGAGATATAGAAGCCGCTGGCGGGCAGCGCCTCCAGGTTGTGCAGTTTTTCGAGGTGGCAGTAGCCAATGTCGCGCCCGGCCTTGTGGCCCTCCCAGATCAGCGATGCGTCGCCGCTTTCGGCATAGCGCTGCGCGGTATAGGCGAAGGGGGCATCCCAGCTCCAGGCATCGGTGCCGGTCAGGCGCACGCCGCGCTCCAGCAGGTACATGGTGGCCTCGTAGCCCATGCCGCAACCCGCTCGGGTATAGCCCGCCGTGCCGTAGGCGCTGCCGGCGCGGGTGTTGACCACCACGATCTGCAGCGGCTGCAGCGTGTGGCCGATGCGGGCGAGTTCGGCCTCCACATCGGCGGCCTGCACCACGTAGCCGTCGGGCAGATGGCGAAAGTCCAGCTTCACGCCGGGTTGAAAGCACCAGTTCAGATCCACCTCGTCGATGGACAACGCGCGCTGCCCGCCGTCCATGGTGGACGCAAAGTGGTAGGGCGCGTCCAGGTGGGTGCCGTTGTGGGTGTTGAGCTGCACCTCCTCCACCGCCCAGGATTCGCCATCGGGCAGGTCTTCCTTCTTCAAGCCAGGGAAGAACTGCGCCAGGTCCGCAAAGCTCATCTGGTGGTCGATGTAGTGGATGCGCGGCCCCAGGCCGGGCGGGTCGGAGACAACATCGTTTTCAAGGTGCATCGAGATATCGACGATGCGGCGCGCAGGTGTGGCGAGCGTGGTGGTCATGGCAGGGTCGGGTGGAAAGGTCGAAACCAGGCGATCAGGATTCGGCCGTGAAGCCGGTCTGCTTGATGAGGCCGCGCCACTGGTCGGCATCGGCCTTGAGCATCTGCGCCAGTTGCGCGGCGGTGGAGGGCTTGACCTCCAGGCCGTACTGCTTGCCGTACTCCACCACCTCGGGCTGGCTCAACGCAGCCTGCAGGGCATCGGATGCGCGCTTGATGGTCTCGGGAGTGGCCTTGCCAGGCAGAAAGAAGCCGTACCACTCGCTGACCTTGAGGGGGTAGCCCAACTCCGTCAGCGTGGGCACCTGCGGCAGGAACGGCGAGCGCTTGCTGCCCGCAATGGCCAGCACGCGCAGCTTGCCGCCCTTGCCATGCTGCAGGTAGTCGCCAATCGGCCCCCAGAACGCAGGGATCTGCCCGCCCAGCAGGTCTTGCATGCCGGGCACCGTGCCCCGGTAGGCGATATGGCGCATGTCGATCTTGCTGAACTGCCCCAGCAGCACGCCCACCATGTGCGGCATGGAGCCCGCACCGGGGCTGCCGTAGTTGGCGCTGCCGGGGTTGGCGCGCATCCAGTCCAGCAGGTCGGCCAGCGTGCGCACGCTGTCGGGCACACCGGGGCCCACGGCCAGGCCGTGGTCGAACATGGCGCCTAGTGACACGGGCGCCACGTCGTCGAGCGTGTACCGCAGCTTGGGGTAGGTGTAGGGGTAGATGGACAGCATGGACGACGGCGTGATGAGCAGGCTGGTGCCATCGGCCGGGCTGTCGCGCAGGTTGAGGATGCCGATCTGCCCGCCTGCGCCAGGCTTGTTGTCCACCACCAAGGATGCTGCGTAGTGGCCGCGCATGCGGTCGCCCACACGGCGCGCCAGCGCATCGGCCGTGCCCCCGGCCGGAAAGCCCGAGATGATGCGCGCCATGTCGGGCATGGCGTCCTTGCCCGCCTGCGCCCAGGCGGCAGGAGCACCGCCCAGGGTGGGCAGCAGGGCGGCAGAAAGCTGGGTAAAACAGCGGCGGGTGATCATGGTGTCTGTCTCCGGTTGGATTGGATGGAATTTGCAGCGAAGCCCCGCAAGCCCTGCATGAGCTGGCCTGCAGCGGGTGGCATGAAAAAATTATACGAACGTACAAATTCAAATCGACTGGGGTTTGTACGAGTGTTCAATAAATTTATACAGCCGTATAAATCAGCCTATGCCCAAATCCCGCTCCACCCCCCAGACTGCGGCCGCCGTGCCCGCAGCCCCTGCCGCGAAAGCCCCGGCGCGCAAGCGTGCTGCGGCCCGCAGCGCCACCAGCGAAGAAGAACTCGCCCCCAACCGCCAGGCCAACATCCTGCAGGCGGCCGAGCGGCTGTTTGCCACGCGCGGTTTTCATGGCGTGTCGATCCGCGACATTGCCGACGAAGCCGGTGTGCCGCTGGCGCTGGTGGGCTACTACTACGGCCCCAAGCTCTCGCTGTACCACGCCATCTTCCGCGCGCATGCGGGCTACATCGATGTGCGGCTCAAGTCGCTGGCCGATGCCCAGCAGAAGGCACCGCCCGGCCAGTTGTTGGACGAAATCGTCAAGGCCTTTGTGCTGCCCGTGTTGGAAGTCGCCAGCCAGCCCGCAGGCCACCACTTTCTGCGACTGCTGTCGCGCGGCATGAACGACCACCTGGAAGAAGACGAGCCCATCATCCGCGAGCTGTTCGACCCACTGGCCCATGCGTTCATCGATGCCATTGCAGCCGCCCTGCCCCAGGCCACGCGCAGCCAGGCCGCGTGGTGCTACCAGTTTGCACTGGGGGCCCTTCTGCACCACGTGAACGATCAGCGCATCGAGCGCCTGTCGTACGGCCAGAACCAGCCCGGCGACGAAGCCACGGCAGGGCCGCTGCTGGTGCGTTTCATCGCACAAGGCATGCGCGGCGCCTGTGAAGGCGCAGTGCACTGACGCCAAGCAGCTGACATCCCCCGCTCCCACTACAGCACTGCCGCGCGAGCGCCGCATGCCTGGCACAGCCACGCCCATTTTCCTGGCCCCGGCCCACCGCCACCCCCGGTGGCTGGGGCCCTGCGCCGCCGCCCCACCCCAGGCGTCGGCGCGGCAGACCGGCGCGCCCTAGCCGCCGCGAACCGGCGCACACAACGCGCTGACGCCCGCCCCCGTTTGAACTGCGTTTTCGGAACAGCCATGGCTGCGCCGTGGACCGGTTCGCCCTTTGCTTGTCCCTCCGCCATCGAAAGACACCATGAAACCTCGCACCTCTCCCGCGCCCCAACCCTTCCACTCTCGGGCCCGCCTGCATTGGGCACGCGCCCTGAGCACCGCCGCAGCCCTGTCTGCCACCACACTCGCCGCACAAGCCCAACCCGCAGCAGGCCCCGGCCTGCAGGTGTATGGCCTGGTCGATGTCGCCGTGGGCCGCTTCGCGGGCCCCGCCGCAGGCATCAATGCGCAAGACCGCGCCGTGACCAAGCTGGACGGTGGCGGCATGTCCACCAGCCACTGGGGCCTGCGCGGCACCGAAGACCTGGGCGGCGGGCTGTCTGCGCAGTTCGAGCTGTCGTCCTTTGTGCGCAACGACTCCGGCGCCACCGGCCGCAGCGACGCGCTGCCCGCGCCCGTGAATGTGGCGGCCGACCCGGTGTTCTCGCGCGCCGCCTGGGTGGGCGTGTCGCACCGCGACTGGGGCCGCGTGCGGCTGGGCAACGTCACATCGCTGCTGTTCCTGAACGCCATCACCTCCAACGCGTTGGGCGATTCCACCGTGCTGGGGCCGCTGAACCTGGTCACCTTCATCGGCAGCCCGCTCACCGGTGGCACGGCATGGGCCAACTCGGTGGTGTATGACAGCCCCAGCATTGCAGGCCTCAATGCCTCGGTGGCGCACGCTATCTCTGAAGGCCAGGGCGGCGGCAACAACGCTGCGCGCCTGGCCTACGCCCGAGGCCCGTGGGCCGCATCGCTGGCATGGCAGATCGTGAAGAAGAACCCCGGCACCTTTGCCGACGGCACCTCGCCCAACGACACCCGCGCCTGGCAGTTGGCCGCGTCGTACGACTTCGAGGTGGTCAAGCTGTTCGCCCACCTGGGCCGCATCGACAACCGGGGCACGGCTGCTGCGCCGCTCAACGTTTCATACCGCGTATGGGACATCAGTGCATCCATGCCCGTGGGCGCAGGCCGTGTGCTGGCAGGCTACGCCGTGCGCCGCACCAGCGACACCGTGGGCCCCGTGCCCGCCACGGTGGCGGGCGGCAACGTGGAACGCAAGGTGTTCACCTTGGGGTACGACTATTTCCTGTCCAAGCGCACGGACCTGTACGCCATGGTGATGCGCGACAGCACCCAGACCCGCACGCTGCCTGCGCCACCCTCGGTGGTCAGCGCTCAAGGCACCAGCTTTGCCGTGGGGTTGCGACACCGGTTCTAAGCCACATCACAACGGTTGTCTCCAAGTTTCAGGGCACCTTTGGTGCCCTTTTTTTTGGGTGGCAGGACTGAAGAACGCTTCAACCGGGCATCACAGGCTGGCGCAGCACACAGGCGAACTCTCCGATGGTGCTGTCGTAATCCCAGCGCTCGGCCACCCGCAGGCGCTGGCTGGGTGCCTCGCCCGACACTTCTTCGCGCAGCACCACCAGGCTGTTGGGGCAACCGTGCCGCAGGCGGCGCGACACCGCCGTGCCCGCGCGGCTGGCCCACAGGCCGGGCAGGGGCTGCAGCACACCGGGCTCGTGCACATGGCCCGACAGCAGCATCTGCGCACCGGCTATGCGCCAGCGCTGCAGGGCTTCATCGGCGCGGTGCGGGCGGTGGGCACGGTCGCTGGCATCGCGCGCCACCAGGGGGTGGTGGCTGGCCACGATGCGCCAGGCCTCGGGCGGGGCCCGCGCCAGCAGCACGGCCACGTGATCGATCTGTGCGGACGACAGGCTGCCACGTTCGTGCCGCCAGGCGCGTGTGGTGTTCACGCCCACCACATAGAAGGGGCCCATCTGGCGCACAGGCTCCTGGTCCACGCCAAACTGCTCGGCAAACCGCTCGTAGGCCCGGCCCCAGCGCAGCCACCAGGCAAACAGCGGCAGGTCGTGGTTGCCCGCCAGCACCAGCGTGCCGCGCGCATGCAGGCCCTGCACAAACCGCGCGGCCTGCGCAAACTGGCTGGCGGTGGCGCGCTGGGTGAGGTCGCCTGAGACCACGACCAGGGCCACACCCAGCCGCTGTGCCAGGCGCTGTGCAGCCGCACATACCTCGGGGTCGTGCGCCCCGAAGTGCAGGTCGGACAGGTGCATCAAGGCGGGCATGGCGTTGGGTGGTCAGACGGGTATCAGCCCCGGGGCAGGCGGTGCGCCGGTCTCGGCCACTGCTGCTGCCAGTGCAGGCTGCGCTGCATCATCGCGCACCAGCGGCGATGGCGCCACCAGCCACAGCGGCCGTTTGCCAACGCGAAAGTGCAGCGGCGGCGCCATCCACTCGCGCTCGCCATCAAACGCCACCTTGACCTGCGGCGGGCGCCAGCTGGCCGGGGCCACCGTCAGCTCGGTGCAGGCAATGCTGGTCACGGCACCGTCCTTGTCCAACTGGCCGGTGGCGGCGTTCCATACCGTGCGGGCCGTGGCCCAGCGGCCCTGGGGCTTGAGCATCACCACGGCCAGGTGCCCGCCGTCGGCCACCTGCTGCGCCTGCGGCAGGCCCATGCGGTCCAGCTGCAGCGGGTTGTTGCCCACAAACAGGGTGGCAACCAGATGCTCCTCGTGCTGCACCTCGGCGCCGTGGTGGGTGGTCATCACCACGCGCCAGCGCCTGCCTGCTGCGGGGCGGAACAGGCTCCACACCGCCGATGCCACCGCCACCCAGCGCGAGCGGCCAAACCGCTTGGAGGCCCGCTCGCGCTCTGCCAACAGCTTGGGGTACAGGCCCACGCTGGCGTTGACAACGAACATGCGGCGGTTGACATGGCCCACCTGCACGGGGCGCATGTCCCCCGCGTGCAGGGCCTGGAGCAGGTCTTGCACCGCCTGCTCCGGGTCCAGCGCCAGACCATGCTCGCGGCTGAAGTAGTTGAAGGTGCCCATGGGCACCACCCCCATGGGCACGCCCGCGTGCAGCGCGGCCGCCGCCACGGCGTTGATGGTGCCGTCGCCACCGGCGGCCACCACCAGGCCGCCATCGGTGCGCGCGGCCTCGGCAGCATCACGCGCCAGTTGCACGATGTCGCCGCGCTGGTGGGGCACATGCCACACCACGTCGTGCGCCTGCAGCGCCGCCACGCCTTCGAGCTTGGCGCGCAGCAGGTCCAGGTCGGCCCCCGGCCGCCTGGGCACCACCAGGTGGATGGGGCCACGGGGTTTGGGAGGATGGGGGTGGTCGGAAGGGGTCATGCAAAACTCTGCAACAAACAAGAACAGCCCCACACCACAAAGGGGCAGGAGCCGCAGGGTCGCCCATGGTCGCAGCCAGGCGCGGTGCCCGCAGCCGGTCGCAGCGCCATCGCCGTGTCAGCCTGCGCCGACACATGCCCGCACCGTGCACGCAATACACCCACCACGTCCCGGGATGCTGGGAACTTCGGTACAACCTGCGGCTTCTTTCCATGGGTAGTGCAGGCAACTGCATCCGAAAAAAGTGGGAAACCAAAAGAGAAAGGACCACCCCGCACCATGACGACGACCGTCCCTGCCGCGCCATCCACTGCCTCCACCGCATCCGAGCTGGGCACCTTGCTGGCGCAGCACCCCGTGGGCTGGTGGCTGGCGGGCGTATTGGCCCTGGTGCTGCTGGGCGCCACCGCACTGGCGGGTCTGCGCGCCCTGCGCCACCACACGGGCCCGCCGCTGAACCGATTCTTCCCAGCGCAGGCCCCCACCCTGATGCTGGTGGCCATGGCCGCATCGGCCTGCGTGCTGGTGCTGGCGGGCGCCACAATGGCCGATCTGGCCGAGAGCGGGCGCACCCAGGGCCCCTGGGGCGTGCTGGATGACACCATCGCTGCGGGCTTGCGGGCCCAGGCCGACACCGCCGTGCTGCAGGTGTTTGCCACCCTCACCCACCTGGGCGACACCTGGGTGCTGGCGGCCCTGGCACTGGTCGTGGCCGCCGCTCTGTGGTGGCAGCAGCACCGCCTGCTGGCCATGGGCTGGCTGGTGGCCATGGCGGGCAATGGCGCGCTGACCAAGGTGCTGAAAAACCTCTTCGAGCGCGTGCGGCCCGAGCACACGCACGGCCTTGCCGAGGCCAGCGGCTACAGCTTTCCCAGCGGGCACAGCAGCGCGTCGATGGTGGCGTATGCCATGCTGGCCTACCTGGCCACGCGGCTGCTGCCGCGTGGGTGGCACCTGCCCGCCGCGATGGTGGCCGGTGCGCTGATCTTCACCACCGGCTGGAGCCGCGTGGTGCTGCAGGTGCACTACGCCAGCGACGTGCTGGCAGGCTGGCTGCTGGGCGGCACCTGGATGGTGTGCACGGTGCTGATCATGGAGAGTGTGTCGCGCTGGCGCAGTCCGGCCCTTGCCACCGCTGCAGCGCAGCGCCCCTGAGCCTTCAGATCGCCACGAGGTTGCGAATGCCCTTGGCTTCCATCTCGCTGCCCGGACCGCGCGCGATGACTTCGCCGCGCTCCATCACCAGGTACTCGTCAGCCAGCTCCTGCGCAAAGTCGTAGTACTGCTCGCACAGCAGGATCGCCATCTCGCCCTTGTCGGCCAACATGCGGATCACGCGGCCGATGTCTTTGATGATGCTGGGCTGGATGCCTTCGGTAGGCTCGTCGAGGATGAGCAAACGCGGGCCGGGGGCCAGGGCGCGGGCGATGGCCAGTTGCTGCTGTTGCCCGCCCGACAGGTCGCCGCCCCGGCGCTTGAGCATCTGCTTGAGCACGGGAAAGAGTTCGTACAGGTGCGGCGGCACGGGCGTGGAGCCACTCTTGTAGGCCAGGCCCATGCGCAGGTTTTCTTCCACCGTCAAACGCCCGAAGATTTCGCGGCCTTGGGGGACGAAGCCGATGCCTGCGCGGGCGCGATCGTAGGGGGTGGCCTTGTCGATGGCTTTGCCGTCGAACTGGATGCTGCCGCTTTTGATGGGCACGAGGCCCATGAGGCTTTTGAGCAGCGTCGTTTTGCCGACGCCGTTGCGGCCGAGCAGGACGGTGACTTTGCCGGGGGTGGCGGTGAGGCTCACGTCGCGCAGGATGTGGGAGCCGCCGTAGTACTGGTTGATGTTTTGGACGGTGAGCATGGTGGTCTTTTGAGCTTTTTTGGCTGTTTGCGCCTGTCTAGCAAGCGTTTTTAGCTATTGATTTGAGAGCGTTTTTTGCCATCGCAGGAAAGGGCGTTGCGATGCTGTGGGGCGCCGTGTAACCGTTCGGGCTGAACCTGTCGAAGCCTTGGCCTACTGGTTTGAAAGGCGTGCTTGGGTTGAGGGCGGAGGCCGGGGTGTGCGCCCGGCGGCGCAGTAACTTTCTTTCGTCTCGCCGAAAGAAAGTCACCAAAGAAAGGGCGACCCTGCTGTCTGCGACCCCTTCGCTTCGCTGCGGGGCAACCTGCGGTGCTCGGTCACGGGGTGCACCGCAGAACTCGCTGCGCGCCTGCGGCGCTCCGCTCGAACAACTGCGGTGAGTCAGTTCACGAAGCATGCGCGCTCCGACGCGCATGCCACCCCACGCCCTGCGCGCCCCAGGCGCATCCAGAAGGGAACCCGCGAATCGGACATCCACACGGGCCATCGCTGCGCTCGGCCCAGCCTGCGCAGCGCGTGGCGCTTGCGCCCGCGAGAGGGGGCCGAGCGAAGCAAAGGCCCGTGTGGCTGTTCGGCTGTTCGGCTGTCCACCCCCTGCTGGCTGCGCCTGCGGCGGGGCGGTTGTGGGGTGGCATGGGCGTCGAAGCGCCCATGCTTCGTGCTCTGACTCGCCGTGGTTGTCCGAGCGGCGCTGCGCAGCAGCAAAGCGAGTTCCACGGCGCACCCCGCAACCGCCCCGCCGCAGGTTTGCCCCTTCGCAACGCGAAGGGGTCGCAGACTGGGGGGCGCCTTTTCTTTGCTCACTTTCTTTTGGCGAAGCAAAAGAAAGTGAGTCGCCTGCCGGGGCGACAACCCGGCTCCCGCCCTCAACCCCAGCACGCCCTCCAAACCAGCACGCCCCAGCTTCGACAGGCTCAGTCCGAACGGCTCCGAGGCAGCGCCCAGCCTTCGACAAGCTCACCCCGAACGGATAGCGGACGCTCACGAGTTCCAAAGAGCCAGGGCGAAAAGACACCATCACCGCCCCAAATAAACCTCAATCACCCGCTCATCCGCCTGCACCTGGTCCAGCGTGCCCTCGGCCAACACCGAGCCATCACACAGCACCGTCACCTTCTCGGAAATGGTGCGGATGAACCCCATGTCATGCTCCACCACCATGAGCGAATGCTTGCCCTTCAAGGTCAGGAACAACTCCGCCGTCCGGGCAGTCTCGTCATCCGTCATCCCCGCCACCGGCTCGTCCAGCAGCAACAGCTTCGGGTCCTGCATCAGCAGCATGCCAATCTCCAGCCACTGCTTCTGCCCATGGCTCAGATTGCCCGCCTGCCGCGTCACCCCATCGGCCAGATGAATCGTGTGCAGCACCTCCGCCAAGCGGTCCGACTGCGCAGAATCGAGGCGGAAGAACATGCTCGACTTCACCCCCTTGTGGGTCTTCAACGCCAGCTCCAGGTTTTCAAAAACCGTGAGCTGCTCGAACACCGTGGGCTTTTGAAACTTGCGGCCAATGCCCAGGCTGGCAATCTCGGGCTCGTTGTGGCGCAGAAGGTCAATCGTCGAGCCGAAGAACACCGTGCCTTTGTCGGGCCGCGTCTTGCCCGTGATGATGTCCATCATCGTCGTCTTGCCCGCACCGTTGGGGCCGATGATGCAGCGCAGCTCGCCGGGCGCAATGTCCAGGCTCAGGCCATTGATGGCCTTGAAGCCGTCAAAGCTGACATGCACGTCTTCCAGGTACAGGATGCGGCCGTGGGTCACGTCCACCTCGCCGGGCACGGCGATGCGCGAAAAACCTGCAGCACGGCCGCCGGATTCAGTCTGGCCCAGAGCAGCAGGCGCCAGCGTCTTCTGCAAACGCCGCGCGCCTTCTTCCATCAGGTCGGGCGTCATTGCGCAGCTCCCTTTTTGTTGTTGTTGCTATCTTTCAACTTCTTGACCAGGCCCACAACGCCGTTGGGCAGGAACAGCGTGACCGCAATGAACAGCGCACCCAGAAAGTACAGCCAGAACTCGGGCGCCGTCACCGTGAGCCAGCTCTTGGCGCCGTTGACGATGAAGGCTCCCACGATGGGCCCGATGAGCGTCGCGCGGCCGCCCACCGCAGCCCACACGGCGATCTCGATGGAGTTGGCGGCACTCATCTCGCCGGGGTTGATGATGCCAACCTGTGGCACATACAACGCCCCCGCCACGCCGCACATCATGGCGCTGATGGTCCAGATGGTGAGCTTGTAAGGCAGGGGCGAATAGCCCGAGAACATCACGCGGCTCTCGGCATCGCGCACGGCCTGCAGCACGCGGCCGAACTTGCTGCGCACCAGCCAACGTGCCAGCAGGAAGAAGCCCAGCAGCGTGACGCCCGTCAGCACAAACAGCGTCATGCGCATGTTCTGCGTGGCAATGGGCGTGCCCAGGATGCGCTTGAAGTCGGTAAAGCCGTTGTTGCCGCCAAAGCCGGTTTCGTTGCGGAAGAACAGCAGCATGGCCGCATAGGTCATGGCCTGGGTGATGATGGAGAAGTACACGCCCTTGATGCGCGAGCGGAAGGCGAAGTAGCCGAACACAAACGCGATCACGCCCGGCACGGCCACGATGAGGATCAGCGTGGCGATGAAGCTGTCAGACAGCGCCCAGTGCCAGGGCAGCTCCTTCCAGTCGAGGAACACCATGAAGTCCGGCAGGTCGCTCTTGTAGTTGCCGTCGCGGCCGATCTGGCGCATGAGGTACATGCCCATCACGTAGCCGCCCAGCGCAAAGAACAGGCCGTGGCCCAGGCTCAGGATGCCGGTGTAGCCCCAGATCAGGTCCATGGCCAGCGCGCAGATGGCGTAGCACATGATCTTGCCGAGCAGCGCCACGGCGTAGTCGCTGAGGTGGAACATGCTGCCTGCGGGCACCCACAGGTTGAGCACGGGGGCCACGGCACACACCACGATGAGCGCCACGATGAAGGCCGACCAGCCACCGCGCGTGAGCAGCGGCGCCGGTGCGGGCAGTTGGATGTTGGGAGAGGTTGGCGTAGTCATGATCAGTCGTCTCTGGTGCTTCAGTCGGCCGTACGCCCTTTGACCGCGAAGATGCCCTGGGGCCGCTTCTGGATGAAGATGATGATGAACACCAGCACCGCAATCTTGGCCAGCACCGCACCCGCCCAGCCTTCGAGGAACTTGTTCAGGATGCCCAGGCCCAGCGCGGCATACACGGTGCCCGCGAGCTGGCCCACGCCACCGAGCACCACCACCATGAAAGCATCGACGATGTAGCTCTGGCCCAGATCAGGCCCCACGTTGCCCACCTGGCTCAGCGCGCAGCCCGCCAGACCCGCAATGCCCGAGCCCAGTGCAAAGGCCATGGTGTCGATGCGCGCGGTGTTCACGCCCATGCACGAGGCGATGGGGCGGTTTTGCGTGACGCCACGCACAAACAGGCCCAGGCGCGTGCGGGCAATCAGGTAGCCCATGCCCAGCAACACGGCGATGGCAAAGCCGATGATGACCAGGCGGTTGTAGGGCAGCGTGAGGTTGGAGAGCACCTGCACGCCGCCGCTCATCCACGCGGGGTTTTCCACGCCCACGTTCTGCGCGCCGAAGATGGTGCGCACCAGCTGCATCAGCACCAGGCTGATGCCCCAGGTGGCGAGCAGTGTCTCCAGCGGGCGGCCGTACAGAAAGCGCAGCACGCCGCGCTCCAGCACCGCGCCCACGGCGGCGGATGCGCCAAAGGCCAGCGGCAGCGCGGCGACCAGGTACCAGTCGAACGCACCCGGAAAATACTTCTGGAAGATGCCTTGCACCACATAAGTGGCATAGGCGCCGATCATCATCAGCTCGCCATGGGCCATGTTGATCACACCCATCAGGCCGTAGGTGATGGCCAGGCCCAGTGCGACGAGCAGCAGGATGGAGCCCAGGCTGATGCCCGAAAACGCAGCGCCCAGGCGCTCGCCCCAGGCGAGCTGGCCGTCAATGGCTTTGAGCGCGGCTTGCAGTGCTGCCTTGACCTTGGCATCTTCTTCGACGGTAACGCGTTCGTTGAGCAGCAACCGCGTGTCGGGTGTCGCGCTGAGCGACAGCGCCTGCGCGGCAGCGATGCGCTGTGCGGCATCGTCGCTGCCCAGCAGCGTGGCGGCGCGGGCCAGCTCCAGCTGGGTCTTGATCTTGTCGTTGGTCTCCTGCGCCAGCGCCTTGTCCAGCAAAGGCAGACGGCCTGCATCAGGCTCTTTGGTCAGGGCCTTGGCGGCGGCCATGCGCAGCGCTTCATCCTTGCCAAACAGCGCCAGGCCCGCCAGGGCCGTGTCGATCTCGCCGCGCATGCGGTTGTTGTTGATGATGTCTTCGGCATCGGCGGGCACGGGCACCTCGGCACCCGTCACGGGGTCGATGCCCTTGTCGCCCTTCACGATCAGCGCCTTGCCGCCCGCCACACGCACTGCGTCGTCGGCCAGGGCCTGCAAAAAGGCGGCGACCCGATCACTGGGCTCGACCACTGCCTGCTGCACGGCCGCCACACGGTCGTCGGTCTCGCCCGCGGCCATGGCCAGGGCCTGCTCGGCGGTGAGGGCGTGGGCGCTGCCCGCCAGGCACAGCAGGCTGACCAGGCACCAGCGCATGGCCAGAAAACATCGCAACATAAGAAGAATTCCGTTCGGCCTGCTCTCGGTGGCAGGCGGGTGTCAAAGAAAAAGGGAGGGCGCACACAGGCGCCCTCCCCTCTTGGGCACACTGCAGGTGCTTACTTCTTTTCGGGCTCGTCCTTCTTCTTGTCGTTGCCTTCGATGTAGGGAGACCATGGCTTGGCCTTCACGGGGCCGGGGGTCTTCCACACCACGTTGAACTGGCCGTCGGCCTTGATCTCGCCGATGAACACACTCTTGTGCAGGTGGTGGTTCTTCTCGTCCATCTTGGAGACGATGCCCGACGGTGCCTTGAAGGTCTGGCCGGCCATGGCGGCAATCACCTTGTCCACGTCGGTGCTCTTGGCTTTCTCCACAGCCTGCTTCCACATGTTCACGCCGATGTAGGTGGCTTCCATCGGATCGTTGGTGAGTGGCTTGTCCTTGTGGCCAGCGATATTCTTGGCCTTGGCGTAGTCACTCCACTTCTTGATGAAGGCGGTGTTGTCCGGGCTCTTGATGGACTGGAAGTAGTTCCAGGCAGCGAGGTGGCCCACGAGCGGTTTGGTGTCCACGCCGCGCAGTTCTTCCTCACCCACGCTGAACGCGACGACCGGCACGTCCTTGGCCTTCAGGCCGGCGTTGCCCAGCTCCTTGTAGAAGGGCACGTTGGAGTCGCCATTGATGGTGGACACCACGGCCGTCTTGCCGCCCTGGCTGAACTTCTTGATGTCGGCCACGATGGTCTGGTAGTCAGAGTGGCCGAAGGGGGTGTACTTCTCGTCGATGTCGCTGTCCTTCACGCCCTTGCTCTTCAAGTAGGCGCGCAGGATCTTGTTGGTGGTGCGGGGGTACACGTAGTCGGTGCCCAGCAGCACCCAGCGTTTCGCGCTGCCGCCGTCCTTGCTCATCAGGTAGTCCACTGCGGGGATGGCCTGCTGGTTGGGCGCGGCGCCGGTGTAGAACACGTTCTTGGACAGCTCTTCGCCTTCGTACTGCACGGGGTAGAACAGCAGGCCGTTCATTTCTTCCACCACGGGCAGCACCGACTTGCGCGACACCGATGTCCAGCAGCCGAAGATGACCGAGACCTTGTCCTGCCCCAGCAGCTGCTTGGTTTTTTCGGCGAACAGGGGCCAGTTGGAGGCCGGGTCCACCACCACGGGTTCGAGCTTCTTGCCCAGCACGCCGCCCTTGGCATTGATCTCGTCGATCGCCATGAGCACGGTGTCTTTCAGCACGGTCTCGGAGATGGCCATGGTGCCCGACAGGCTGTGCAGGATGCCGACCTTGATGGTCTCCTGGGCATGGGCTGGCAATGCAGACAGGCCAGCGAGCGTAGCGACAGCCGCAAGGGCCTTGAGGGAATAACGACGTTGCATGTGTGCTTCTCCGGTAGGTAAGGGTTCAAACCGCCTCGCCCTGACCCTCGGTGGATTTCCGTGGGCTGTGTAGTGCGATGGAATGGATTCTGGAGAGCAGGGCTTGCTTGGGAAATACGCCGGGTGGCGTACGCGCTGGCACCGCCACGGAAAAGCGCAGCTTGCAGGCAACGCCTGTGTCGGGTAGGCGAAACGCTATGCATTTAATAGCTATTAGGGCATACCCAATGCGCGGTAACGGCCAAAAATAGTCAGAATCTTCGGCAACCACAGCGCCGTGGGGGAAATGCCCGCCCCGCCTACGATGGTGGCCACGGCCCCACACCCAGCCACAAAGGAACCGACCCATGGTGAAACGACGCACAGTGCTGCTTGGCGGCGCCGCAACAGCGGGCGCGCTGGTGATTGGCTGGGGCGTGATGCCCCCACGCCAGCGCCTGCACCCCGCAGACCCTCTGCCCGCCACCCCGGGCCAGGCCGCGCTCAACGGCTGGCTCAAGGTGGGCACCGACAACACCGTGACGGTGATGATGGCCAAGTCCGAAATGGGCCAGGGCACGCACACCGGCCTGGCCGCCATCCTGGCCGAAGAGCTGGACGCCGACTGGAAGCAGGTGCGGCTGGCGATGGCGCCCATCGACGACATCTACAACAACTTGGCCACCGTGGTGGACGGCCTGCCCTTCCACCCCGACAACGACGGGTCGATCAAGGCCGTGGCGGGCTGGCTCACAGCCAAGACCATGCGCGAAGTGGGCGTGATGATGACGGGCGGCTCCAGCAGCATCAAGGACCTGTGGCTGCCCATGCGCGAGGCCGGTGCCCATGCGCGTGCCATGCTGGTCCGCGCTGCCGCCGCGCAGTGGAAGGTGCAGGCCGCAGAGTGCACTGTCAACGCAGGCTGGGTGGAGCATGCCGCAGGCCAGCGCGCCAACTTTGGCGAACTCGCTGCGCTGGCCGCGCAGCAGCCCATGCCGGGCAAGGTGGTGCTGAAAGAAGCCGCGCAGTTCAAGCTGATCGGCAAGCCCCTCACGCGCATCGAGGCGCCCAGCAAGCTCGACGGCAGTGCAGTGTTCGGCATTGATGCGAACCCGCCCGGCCTGCTGCACGCCAGCGTGGTGATGTGCCCCACGCGGGGCGGCAAGGTGGCCCGGTTGGATGCCGCCGCCGCGCAAAAGCTGCCCGGCGTGAAGCAGGTGCTGGCCGTGGCGCCCTACCATGGCGGCACAGGCGGTGTGGCCGTGATTGCCGACACGCCCTGGCACGCCAAGAAAGCCGCCGCTGCCGTCACCGTGGAATGGGACCACGGCCCCGCCGCCACACTGTCGAGCGAGGCCGTGATGGCGCGGCTGGCCCAGGCGCTGGACGAAGCCAAGGGCTTTGGCTACCACAGCGCGGGCGATGTGGATCAGGCCATGCAGGGCGCCGCCACCAGCCTCACCGCCGACTACCGCGCGCCTTACCTGGCGCATGCGGCGCTGGAGCCCATCAACTGCACGGTGCAGGTCAAGGACGGCGCCGCCCAGGTGTGGACATCCACCCAGGTGCCGGGCCTGGCGCGCATGGCGGCGGCCAAGGCACTGGGCATGGACGAAGAAAAAGTGACCGTGCACCAGCTGCTACTGGGTGGTGGCTTCGGGCGGCGGCTGGAGGTGGACTATGTGGCCCAGGCCGCCGCCATTGCCCAGGCCGCTGGCGGCGCCCCCGTGCAGACGCTATGGAGCCGCGAGCAGGACACGCAGCACGACTTCTACCGCCCCGCCTGCATGGCGCGCTTCAAGGCGGGCTTTGATGCGCAGGGGCTGCTGGTGGCGTGGCACAACCTGTCGGTGGGCCAGGCCATCGTGCCGCAGGTGCTGGCGCGCACCTTCGGGCTGCCCGGCGCGGGGCCCGACAAAACCGCATCGGAAGGCGCGTTTGACCAGCCCTACGAATGGCCCCACGCGCGCATTGCGCACGAGATCATCGACCTGCCGTTGCCCGTGGGCTTCTGGCGCTCGGTGGGGCATTCACACCAGGCGTTCTTCAAAGAGAGTTTTGTGGACGAGGCGGCCCACGCGGCCAAGAAAGACCCGGTGGCCTTCCGCGCTGCACTGCTGCAAAAGCACCCGCGCCACCTCCAGGTGCTGCAAAAGGCGGCCGAGCTGGCGGGCTGGGGGCAGCCCTTGCCGCCCGATGCATCGGGCGTCCAACGGGCGCGCGGTGTGGCGCTGCACCAGTCTTTTGGCTCCATCGTGGCGCAGGTGGCCGAGGTGTCGGTGAGCGCCGACAAGGCCATCCGCGTGCACCGCGTGGTGTGCGTGATTGACTGTGGCGCGGCCATCAACCCCAACCTGATCGCGCAGCAGATGGAGAGCGCCGTGGTGTTCGGCCTCACGGCGGCGCTCTATGGCGAGGTCACGCTGAAAGACGGGCAGGTGCAGCAGAGCAATTTTCACGACCTGCCGCTGCTGCGCATGGCCGACTGCCCGCACGTGGAGACGCACATCATTGCCAGCGCCGAGCCTCCCGAAGGCGTGGGCGAGCCCGGCGTGCCGCCGATTGCCCCGGCGGTGGCCAACGCACTCTTTGCCCTGACCGGCCAGCGCCTGCGCGCCCTGCCGCTCAAACTTGCCTGAACCGATTCGAGGAACCACCATGTCCACCACCCTGCGCATCAACGGCAAAGCCGTCTCCGTCGCTGCCGAACCCGACACCCCGCTGCTGTGGGTGCTGCGCGGCGAGCTGCACATGAACGGCACCAAGTTTGGCTGCGGCATGGCGCTGTGCGGCGCCTGCACCGTGCACCTGAATGGCGAGCCCGTGCGCGCCTGCATCACGCCGCTGTCGGCCGTGGGCGATGCGGACGTGACCACCATCGAAGGCCTGCAGGGCCCCGAAGCCACGGCCCTGCGCGCGGCATGGACGGCGGTGGACGTGGCGCAGTGCGGCTACTGCCAGAGCGGGCAGCTCATGTCGGCCTGCGCACTGCTCAAGAAGACCGCCCGACCCAGCGATGCGGAGATTGACGCCGCCATGTCGGGCAACGCCTGCCGCTGTGGCACCTACCCGCGCATCCGGGCGGCCATCCACCAGGCGGCCCAGGCACCGCGCCAGGGCTAGACATCCTCTCTAGATCCCGCCGCCCAGATCCAGCTGCGTCGGTGCAGCCATGCCGCCGTCATCGGGCTGCGCATCAGCGACGTACACGGCGTTGCGCCCCGTGCCCTTGGCCTGGTAAAGGGCCTTGTCGGCACGGTTCACCAGTTCTTCAAAGTCGAGCCCCGAGCCCTTGTGCAGGGTCGCCACCCCGATGCTGACGGTGACCGCCACGTCCTTCCCCGCGTCGCCCACCGCCACCCGCAGCGCCTCGACATCCTGGCGCAGCGTTTCAGCCACGCGCAGTGCGCTCGGGCCATCGGTCTCTGGCAGCACAATGACAAACTCCTCGCCACCGAACCGCGCCACGATGTCCACACCACTGCGCTTGCGCGCTGCGCATGCCTGGGCCACGGCACAGATCACGCGGTCGCCCGCAAGGTGGCCATAGGCGTCATTGACGGCCTTGAACAGGTCGATATCCACCACCAGCAGCGACAGCGGGTGGCCAAAACGCTCGGTGCGCTTGTACTCCTTGGCGCCCAGCTCCATCAGCGTGCGGCGATTGGACAGGCCGGTGAGCGAGTCGTTGGCGGCCAGCCGCTCCAGCGCGGTGTTGAGCTGCTGCAGCAGGCGGTTCTGCTCGGTGAGCTGCTGGTTGATCTGGGCGATCTCGGTCTCGCGGCACTTGCGGTCGTGGATGTTGAACGTGACTCCGATCAAGCGTTTTCCCGGCGTGGCGCTGTGGCCGTCCATGATGCGGCCGTAGTTGGCAAACCAGACCCACTCGCCACTTTTGGAGCGCAGCCGGAACTCGCAGCGGTACTGCGGCGTGACACCCGTCAGGTGGTCTGCCACCGCCTTGCGCACGGTGTCGATGTCGTCGGGGTGGAACAGGCCGTAGATGTCCTGAACGCCCGAGACGATTTCATCTTCGGTAAAGCCCAGCTCCTCGAAAGTCTTGGTGGCCTTGCGCGTGACGTTGCCGGTAATGAGATCGTTCTCCCACAGATCCAGTCCGGCCGCCTCCAGGGCCAGTTCCAGCCGCTCCTTGTTCAGGTCTACTTCACCCATACCCGTGGCCATTGTTCACAGCGTTCCGTTTCGTTCAGATGTCTTGCGCCAGGCTTCGGGTTTCCGTCTTCAACCAATCTTCAGGCCGGGGGCATGCCACCTGCGTAGCCAATATTGCGCAACAGCGCTGCAAACGACGCCACCACCCCGGGGGTGTTGTAGAGCTGGGGTGCGGTCTGCACCGCAATCACGCTCACCATGTTGCCGGTGCTGCGGCCCGTGGCGGCATCGAAATACTGGGCCAGGTCGTCGCTGGCGTTCGAAAACCCGCGTCCCGTGCTTTCGGAGTAGTAGCAGATCGAGTCGGGCGCAATGATGTCGGGGGTGGTGCTCGCCGCCGAATACATGATCAGGTTCTCGTTGAGGTTGTAGAGGTAGTGCGTTTCGGTGCTCTGGGCCGGGTCCTGCGCATTGTCCAGCCGGATGATGCCCGAATCCAGCGACGCACTGGAGGTGGACTGGGTGACCGAGGTGATATAGAAGTTGCTGACCACGGCACGCGCGGTGCGGCCGGTGATCTCCTCAATGCCCGCAGCCACGGCCTGGGTGCTCAGCGGCGTGACCGCCTGCAAGAGCTGCAGGCCCAGCTGGCGTGCCTGCTCCAGCGTGCCCGGGATGTAGCTGCCCGACAACGCAAACTGGTTGCCCGCGTTGGAGGGCCACATCGCAATGCCCGAATACCCGCCAAAACCGCCCACCACGCCGCCTGCCAGTGACTCGATGCCGGACGCCGTGGCAGAGCCCAGCACCGCATATTCCGCCGCCACGAGCGTGGACGCATCGCTGGCCAGCACGGCGGGGCTGGGCGCTGGCCCGGTGGGGGCGGTGAAGGTGGTCTGGGGCAGTTCGGGCACGGCACGGCCCGCGCCGTCGCCATTGACCACCCAGACGCTGCCACCCGACATGGCCGCCCCGATCAGCGGCACCAGCGAATTGATGGGCCCGATCTCCACCGGGATGAAGGCGCCGGGCTGCATGCCGGTGTAAGCCTGCATCACGGCCACGGTGTTGCTGATGGAGTTCTGCACCGCCGTGAGGGTGAGGTTGTCGGCCGCGTCGGGCGAGCCCATGATGGCCAGCACGCAGGCGTTGGTGGCACCGTCGTAGTCCTGCACCTGCACCGTGCCGGTGTAGCCCTGGTCTGCCAGCTGCTGCACGATGGCGCAGGCGTCGTGGTAGCTGCCACCACCACCGCTGGCCAGCACAGCCGCCCCGGTGGCAATCGCCTGGAAATCGGTCAGGCCATAGAAATAGACATTGCCCATCAAGCACACCCCCTCTGTTGGATGGAAAGCACGATACCCAAGCCGGGTCGAAAGTCAATTGGCGTTGTGCTCCCCCCGCACCGGGTGGCGACGCGCGCCACGGCAGGGCCAACACTCTGGTTTCCGGGGGCGTCATCGCCTATGCTGTGCAACAAGTCGTTTTCTGGCCGACGGCCACACCCCACCATGAGCACCCCCGAAAAACCCTCCGTCTACAGCACCGAAGACCTCTTGATCAGTCTGTGCAACTCCGTCACCCGCGTGCTGGGCGTGGCCACCCACAGCCAGATCCACTACTCCGGCATGGTGCAGCGCATCAGCAAGACCTGCCTGCGGCCCGAAATCGGCTGTTTTGTGCTGTTCGACGGCGGCTTCTCGGGCCTGGTGATCATCAACTTCAGCGGCCAGGCTGCGATGGAGCTGTACGCCAACTACCTGCTGAACATGGGCATGTCCAAGGACGACCTGGTCAGCTCGTACACCTCCGACGAGGTCAGCAATGTGATGGGCGAGCTGATGAACCAGGTGGTGGGCGACTTCACCGGCAAGGTGCGGCGCGAACTCCAGACCCACATCACCCAGAACCAGCCCAAGATGCTGGTGCTGAACAAGCAGGTGCAGCTGAGCGTGGACGCCAACCTCGACAAGCCCGAGGCCCGGCGCGTGACCTTCTACACCGCCAACAACAACATCTTCTACCTGGAACTGGCGATTGACCGCACCGAGTTCATCAAGCTCTACGACTTCGAGGCCCAGGAAGCCCCGGACCCCGACGCCCTGATGGCCCAGTCGCAGGAAGGCCCCCCGGTGCCCGCGCCACCACCTGCCGGGCAGGACGACACCGACGCGCTGCTCAAGTCGCTGGGGATGTGAAGGCTGGAAGGTCTGCAGCAATTCAAAGTCAAAAACAATAGCGCCTTGCGCCCAATAGATATGCGCTACAGGCACTTTTGACTTGGCTTTTGCCCCATCTGTTGACACGGCCTGCACAGGAATGCTTCGCACTGCATTCGCCACCCAGGGTTTCGTGCTCCTGCCAGGCGTGCTCACAGCCTCCGAGTGTGCCGACCTGGCAGACCAGGTCGAAACCCCAGGCCGCAGCCGCAGCGGCGGCACCCGCAGCCTGCTGGCGCAGCCCTGGTGCATGGCATTGGCCCGGCGCCTGCGGAGCTTGCCCGCACTGTCCGTTGTTCTCGACGTGCAGTCCGTGGCCGTGCAATGCACCTTCTTTGAAAAGACCACCGCGCGCAACTGGCTGGTGCCACTGCACCAGGACCTGAGCATTCCCGTGGCAACGCAAGTCGCACACCCCGGCCTGCAGGGTTGGTCCGAAAAGGAGGGGGAATTCTTTGTGCAACCCCCGGTCCAGGTTCTGGAGCAACTGGTAGCGGTGCGTCTGCACCTGGACGCGTGTCAGGCCGATGACGGAGCCCTGCGCGTGGTGCCCGGCTCCCACAACGCCGGGGTGCTGTCCCCTGACAGCGCCCGCTCATGGCGGGACCAGGCTGGCGAGGTCGCTTGCAGCACGGCCGCCGGGACTGCATTGGTCATGCGCCCACTGCTGCTGCATGCATCCTCCAAGGCCACAGGCAGCAGCCGCAGGCGGGTTCTGCATTTCGTATTCGGCCCAAGGGAACTGCCACACGGCCTTGGCTGGCACCAGATGGCCTAGCCACGCAATCACCCCTCAAACTGCGGGTGCAGCTGGCGTATGCGGTTCATGGCCATCGCCGCCGCCGCCGTGCGCGTCTCCACCCCCAGCTTGGCGAACACGCGCTCCAGGTGTTTCTTCACCGTGGCGGGGCTGGCACCCAGGATGTCGCCGATGTCGCGGTTGATCTTGCCCTTGACCACCCAGTAGAGCACCTCGGCCTCGCGCGCAGTGAGCTTGAAGGACAGGCTCATGGATTCGATGATCTTGGCGTCCGACACCTCGCGCATCACGATGAGCCAGTCGCCACCGCCAGCGCTGTCGCCCGCTTGCTGGTGCAGGCGGAAAGTGAGGCGGCGCGCGCCCTGCTCCACGGCCAGGCGCGGCGGTTCAGCCAGCGATGCGGCCAGCAACTCGGCGGCGTTGTCGGCCAGCACGTGGCGGCGCAGCCAGGCCTGCACCGGCTCGGGCGCCCATTGGCCAAAGGCGGTGGGCGTGCCATCGGGGCCCACCTCGCCAAAGTAGCTTTGCAGCAGCTCGCGCGCCAGCGGGGTCTGCCACACGATGCGGCCGTCCACCGCGCGCACGGTGATGCTGGCGTAGCCAAAGGCATCGAGCGCGTTGCGCGCCTCGCGCGCCTGGCGGGCGTCCTGCCGGGCCTTGCGCGCTGCGCCCAGGTGCACGCCCATACGGGCCATCACTTCGCGCGGCTTGATGGGCTTGGTCACGTAGTCCACGCCCCCCGCCTCCAGCGCGGCCACCAGATGTTCTGTTTCGGTCAGGCCGGTCATGAAGATGATGGGAATGTGCGCGGTGGCGGGCGATGCCTTGAGGCGCCGGGCGACTTCAAAGCCGTCCATGCCGGGCATCATGGCGTCGAGCAAAACAATGTCGGGCAGGGCCTGCGCGGCGCGCTGCAGGGCGGCCTCGCCATGCGTGGCGACCAGCACGGTGTAGCCCGATTCGTCGAGCGCGTCGTGCAGCACGGCCAGGTTGTCGGGCACGTCGTCCACGATCAGCACCACGTCACTGTCGCTGCGGTCCAGCGCGGCCAGCGCGGGGGTTGCCGGGGTGGAAGGGGGCAAGGTCGCGGTCATGGGGGTGGTGCTCATCGTCACGAGGGGGCCTGCTCCAGGATCTGGCCCATGGCGTCGAACTGGAACTCGCGCGCCATCTGGCGCATGGTGTGCACAAACGCCTGGTGGGTGGGCTGGCTGCGTTCGATCTCGTCCAGGGTGTTGAGGATGCCCCGGTAGTAGCCCAGCGCCACGGCCTGGGCCAGCGCGGCCAGGGCGGCGGCGTTGGGGTAGCTCAATGGCTCGGCCGTGGGGAATGCCGGGTGCGGGGGCTGCGGGGCTGTAGGCTGCGCCAGCGCATCGCCCTCGTACCACCATTGCAGCCCCAGGCGGCGCTCCAGCCAGTCCAGCAGCTCGGTGTGGCGCACGGGCTTGACGATGAAATCGTCGGGGCGGATGTCCACGTCGTTGTCCAGCGCCTTGTCGAACGCATTGGCGGAGACGATGGCGCACTGGACATTCGGCAGTTGCATCTGCCGCACCCGCCGCAGCGTCTCCCAGCCGTCGATGCCGGGCATGGCCAGGTCCATGAAGATGGCATGCGGCCGGTAACCGGCGGCCAGCAGGTCCAGCGCATCGTGGCCGCTGGCGGCCTGGCGCAACTCGAAGCCCAGGGGTTCGAGCAACTGCACCAGCAGCTCGCGGTCGGGCTCTTCGTTGTCCACCACCAGGATGCGGCGGCGCTCACCCGCGTAGCCCTTGCGCGCCCGCCGGGCCTGCACGGCCACGGGCGCGGCGGCCTTGCCCAGGGCCTCGGCATGCACCTCGGGCAGAAACAGCTTGACCTGGAACACCGAGCCCTGGCCCGGGGTGCTGCTCACCGTCAGCTCGCCACCCATGAGCGCGGTGAGCATCTTGGCGATGGTGAGCCCCAACCCCGCGCCGGGGGCCGAAGGCGCACCGGCCGAACCGCCGCGCGCAAAGGGCTCGAAGATGCGCTCGATCTCGCCGGGCGTGAGGCCCGGCCCCGTGTCCTGCACCTCGATGCGCGCCATCTCGCGCGCATAGCGCACCCGCAGCGTGACAGTGCCCTGCGCGGTGAACTTGACGGCGTTGCCCAGCAGGTTGATGAGGATCTGGCGCAGGCGCTTGTCGTCGGCGCGCACAACTTCCGGAATCACCCCTTGTACATCGAACGTGAACGCCAAGCCCTTGGCAGCGGCCTGCAGCTCGAACAAAGCGGCCATCTCATGCAAGCCGTCGGCAAAGCGCATGGGCGCGACATCGAGCGTGAGCTTGCCCGATTCGATGCGCGCGATGTCCAGCGTGCCTTCGATCAGCGACAACAAATGTTCGCCGCCGCGCCGTATCACATGCACCGCCTGCTTGCGGTGCGGCGGCACGCCCGCGTCCTCGCCCATCAGCTGGGCGTAGCCCAGGATCGAGTTGAGCGGCGTGCGGATCTCGTGGCTGATGGCGCTGATGTAGCGGCTCTTGGCCTGGTTGGCCTGGTCGGCCAGGGCCCGCGCGGCCTCGGCCTGCTGGCGGGC
This sequence comes from Acidovorax kalamii, assembly GCF_002245625.1. GTDB lineage: Bacteria > Pseudomonadota > Gammaproteobacteria > Burkholderiales > Burkholderiaceae_C > Acidovorax > Acidovorax kalamii. Next base: position 257,148 of record NZ_NOIG01000004.1, on the reverse strand, counting down.
CTGCTCGGCCACACTGCGCGCGGTCTGCAGCGCCTCGTCGGTCTGGCGGTGCAACTCGATCTCGCGCACCAAGAGGCCCGTCTGGCGGTTGGATTCCTCTTGTGCCACCTGGCGGCTCTTGTGCGCCAGCACCAGCCACCAGGCCACGATGCCCGAGATGACCAGCAGCGCCAGATACGCCTTGAGCAGGCCCGAGCGCAAGGCCACCTCGGGCGCGGCCGCCACTTCAGTGTCCGTCATGGCCTGGGCAATGGTGTTCAGCTCCTGGTGGTAGAGCAGCCCCATCACGGCCGCGAGCAGCGGCGCAATCACCAGCATCAGCAGCAGGAAGTGGCCCAGGCCCGTGTCCAGGTAGCGCCAGATGGCACGCGGCAGCACCCAGCGCAGCGCGGCCGACCATTGCACGGCCATGCTCGCATGCGGCTTGCACAGGTCACCGCAGCGCGCGTCGAGCGTGCAGCACAGCGAGCAGATGGCACCCCGGTAAGCCGGGCACTGCGCCATGTCGGGGGCCTCGTACTCGCGCTCGCAGATCACGCAGCGCTGCACCGTGAGGCGCTGGTAGCTGCCCAGGTCGGCCGCCCGGGCGCCGGGCACAGGGCCCTGCATGGGCACAGCCACGGGCTCGGGCACCGGATGGCTCTGGCGTGCGATGTAGTACTTGCCCCGAGTGGCCCAGGCGATCAGCGGCGCAGTCACAAAGGCCACGGCCATCGCGATCACGGCCGAGAACGCCTGCGGCAGCGGGCCGAACAGCCCCAGGTGGGCGCTGATGGACACGACGGACGCCAGCGCCATCGCGCCCACGCCCACCGGGTTGATGTCGTACAGGTGCGCACGCTTGAACTCGATGCCCTTGGGCGACAGGCCCAGTGGCTTGTTGATGACCAGATCGGCCACCACCGACATGATCCAGGCGATGGCGATGTTGGAGTACAGCCCCAGCACCTCGCCCATGGCGCGGAACACGTTCATCTCCATCAGCATGAAGGCGATCAGCGTGTTGAACACCACCCACACCACCCGCCCCGGGTGGCTGTGCGTGAGGCGCGAGAAGAAGTTGGACCAGGCCAGCGACCCCGCGTAGGCATTGGTCACATTGATCTTCATCTGCGACACCACCACAAACAGCGCCGTGGCCGCCACCGCCCAGCCGTAGTGCGGGAACACATATTCGTACGCCACCAGGTACATCTGGTTCGGGTCCACCGCACGCTCGGTGGGCACCATGTGCTTGAGGGCCAGCCAGGCCAGCAGTGCGCCGCCCAGCATCTTGAGCACGCCCAGCACCACCCAGCCCGGCCCGCCCACCAGCACGCCCAGCCACCAGCGCCCACGCGTGGTGGCGGTGCGGGCGGGCATGAAACGCAGGTAGTCGGCCTGCTCCCCCATCTGGGTAATGAGTGCAATACCCACGGTGAGCGCCGCACCAAACAAGGGCAGTTGGAACGTGGCACCGCGCGTCGATTCACCACCATAGTGCACAACGCCCGAGAATGCACCAGGATCGCGCATCAGCACATACACAAATGGCACCACCAGCATCACCAGCCACAGCGGTTGCGTCCACACCTGCAGGCGGCTGATGGCCGACACGCCGTGGGTGACCAGCGGAATCACCACAATGGCGCAGATCAGGTAGCCCCAGGTGGGCGGGATGTCGAGCGCCAGTTCCAGCGCGTAGGCCATCACGGCGGCTTCGAGCGCGAAGAAGATGAAGGTGAAGCTCGCGTAGATCAGCGAGGTGAGCGTAGAGCCGATGTAGCCAAAGCCCGCGCCGCGCGTGAGCAGATCCATGTCCACCCCGTAGCGCGCGGCATAGACGCTGATGGGCAACCCCGCCAAAAAGATGATGAGCCCCGTGGCAACGATGGCCCAGAAGGCGTTGATGAAGCCGTACTGCACCAGCAGCGTGGCGCCCACGGCTTCGAGGATCAGGAACGATGCCGCGCCGAACGCGGTGTTGGCCACGCGCCATTCGGACCATTTGCGAAAGCGCTGCGGGGTGTAGCGCAGCGCATAGTCCTCCATGGTCTCGGTGGCCACCCAGCTGTTGTAGTCGCGCCGGACCTTGACCACCTGCTGCGGCGCCTGCGCGTCGGCATCGGCCCCCAACGCGGGCGCCGAGGTCACATCGGGCGGTGCAAGGGAGGCAGTGGTGGGGGGCATGGGCAAAGGGGATGGAGGCCCGTGCAAGTGCAGTTTCCATGCCACCGGCGCCTTCGGCGCCCCGCTCGTCTTCGCCCTCTGGCGTATGGCGGGCACGGGGCTTGCTGCCTATGATGAATCCACTACCCTGAAGACCGCATGGCCATCGATGACGATTGCCCCGTGTGTCCGGCCGGAACAACCCGCTACACGAGCCCACCTCTCCTTACATTGAGCAGAACGACATGGAACTGACCCCTCGTGTTCGACCGCCTCGGCGGTCGCGCGAGCTATTGACCCCAGCTTTGAGTGAAACGAAATGGAATTAACTCCTCGCGAAAAAGACAAGCTGCTGATCTTCACCGCCGCCCTGCTGGCCGAGCGCCGCAAGGCCCGGGGGCTGAAGCTCAACTACCCCGAGGCCGTGGCCCTGATCAGCGCCGCCGTGATGGAAGGCGCCCGCGACGGCAAGACCGTGGCGCAGCTCATGAGCGAAGGCCGCACCGTGCTGACCCGCGCCGATGTGATGGAGGGCATCGCCGAGATGATTCCGGACATCCAGGTCGAGGCCACCTTCCCCGACGGCACCAAGCTCGTCACCGTGCACCAGCCCATCGTCTGACCCCTTTTCTCTCTTCTCCGTGGAGCCCCCATGCGCATCGCCCTCTCACACCGCCACACAGCCGCTCTTCTTTTCATAGCTGCCAGCGCAATCAGCACAGGCGCCAGCGCCCATACGGGTGCTGAATCCCACATCCACAACAGTTTTCTGAGCGGCTTTGCCCACCCCCTGTTCGGCCTGGACCACCTGGCCGCCATGGTGGCCGTGGGCCTGTGGAGCGCCCTGGCCGCGCGCAGCGCCGGGCGCGATCTGCTGTGGGGGCCCGTGGGCTTTGCAGCCATGCTGCTGGTGGGCGCCGTGCTGGGCCTGCAGGGTGTGGCGCTGCCTGCGGTGGAGCCCATGATTGCCGCGTCGCTGCTGGTCACGGGCCTGCTGGTCGTGTCGCGCCTGCGTGTGCCCGGCCTCGTGGCGGCGCTGGTGGTTGGTGTGTTTGCAGTGTTCCACGGCGTGGCCCACGGCTACGAACTGGCGGGTGACGACAGTGCCTGGTTGACCCTGGCAGGCATGCTGGCCGCCACCGTGCTGCTGCACAGCGCGGGCCTGGCGGCAGGCTGGGCGCTGCGCCACCGCCATGTGTGGCTGGCCCGCGCTGCTGGCGCAGGTGTTGCGGCGTTTGGTGGCGTGCTGCTGGCGCAAATGGCCTGAGCCTTCCTTCCAAGGAGCCTTCATGATCCCCGGCGAACTCATCACCGAACCCGGCGAGCACGCGCTCAACACCGGCCGCCGCACGCTCACCATCGTCGTGCGCAACACGGGCGACCGCCCCATCCAGGTCGGCTCGCACTACCACTTTGCAGAGACCAACAACGCCCTGGGCTTTGACCGCGCCGCCGCGCGCGGCATGCGGCTGAACATTGCATCCGGCACGGCCGTGCGCTTCGAGCCCGGCCAGGAGCGCACCGTGGAGCTGGTGGACTACGCGGGCGACCGCAAGGTGTTCGGTTTTCAGGGCCTGACGCAGGGCGCGCTGTAAAAACTTCAAGCCAAAACAGCCTCTCTCGCGCATCCCACAAGCGCTAGCAGCTATCAAAAACAGAGTAACCAGTTCTCGCGGAGCACCCTCACCATGGCAACCATTGGACGACGCGCCTATGCCGAAATGTTCGGCCCCACGGTGGGCGACCGCCTGCGCCTGGCCGACACCGACCTCATCCTGGAGGTGGAGGCCGATTACACCCTGCGCGCGGGCAGCTATGGCGAAGAAGTGAAGTTTGGCGGCGGCAAGACCATCCGCGACGGCATGGCGCAAAGCCAGCGCAGCAATGCCAGCGGCGCCGTAGACACCGTGCTGACCAACGCGCTCATCATCGACCACACCGGCATCGTCAAGGCCGACATCGGTCTGCGCGCAGGCCGCATCGCCGCCATCGGCAAGGCGGGCAACCCCGACGTGCAGCCGGGCGTGGACATCGTCATCGGCCCCGGCACCGAGGTCATCAGCTGCGAGGGCAACATCGTCACCGCAGGCGGCATCGACAGCCACATCCACTTCATCTGCCCGCAGCAGATCGAAGAGGCCCTGGCCAGCGGCGTGACCACCATGCTGGGCGGCGGCACCGGCCCTGCCACGGGCACGCTGGCCACCACCTGCACGTCGGGCCCCTTCAACATGGAACGCATGCTGCAGGCGGCCGATGCCTTCCCCATGAACCTGGGCTTTTTGGGCAAAGGCAACGCCAGCCTGCCCGAGGCGCTGCACGAGCAGATCGACGCGGGCGCCATCGGCCTCAAGCTGCACGAAGACTGGGGCACCACGCCCTCAGCCATCAGCAACTGCCTGGACGTGGCCGAGGCCACCGACACGCAGGTCGCCATCCACAGCGACACGCTCAACGAATCAGGTTTTGTGGAGAACACCATCGCCGCCGTGGGCGGGCGCGGCATCTGCGCCTTCCACACCGAGGGCGCGGGCGGCGGGCACGCTCCGGACATCCTGCGCGTGGTGGGGGAAGACAACTTTTTGCCGTCGTCCACCAACCCCACCATGCCCTACACGCAGAACACGCTGGACGAGCATGTGGACATGCTCATGGTGTGCCACCACCTCGATGCCAGCATCGCCGAAGACCTGGCCTTTGCCGAAAGCCGCATCCGCAAGGAGACGATTGCTGCGGAAGACATCCTGCACGACCTGGGCGCCATCAGCATGATGTCGAGCGACAGCCAGGCCATGGGCCGTGTGGGAGAAGTCATCCTGCGCACCTGGCAGACCGCACACAAGATGAAAGTGCAGCGAGGCAGTCTGCAGGGCGACACCGCGCGCAATGACAACACGCGCATCAAGCGCTATGTGGCCAAGTACACCATCAACCCCGCCATTGCCCACGGCATCGCCCATGAGGTGGGCTCGCTCGAAGTCGGCAAGTGGGCCGACATCGTGATCTGGAAGCCCGCGTTCTTCGGCGTGAAGCCCGCGCTCATCCTCAAGGGCGGCCTGATCGCCATGGCCGCGATGGGTGACCCGAATGCGTCCATCCCCACACCCCAGCCCGTGCACTACCGGCCCATGTTCGGCGCGTTTGGCGGGGCCATTGCCAAGACCTCGCTCACCTTCGTGTCGCAGGCTGGGCTGAACGCAGGCGTTGGCGAACGCTTTGGCCTGCGCAAGCAGCTCAGCGCGGTGCGCAACATCCGTGGCGTGCGCAAGCAGCACATGGTGCACAACAGCTACACACCCAGGATGGAGGTGGACGCACAAACCTACACCGTGCGCGCCGACGGCCAGCTGCTCACCTGCGAGCCCGCCACCGTGCTGCCCATGGCGCAGCGCTATTTCCTGTTCTGAGCAACGCATGGCCGCCCTCCCCGCCCCGCTGCAGATCCGCCTGGACGACCTGAGCGACCCGCGCATCGAAGCATTCATGCAGGAGCACCTGCAGGACATGTATGCGGTGTCGCCACCCGAAAGCGTGCACGCGCTGGACATGGACCAGCTGCGCCAGCCCGATATCGCCTTCTGGTCCGCCTGGCTGCCCGGGGCCGATGGCGGCACGCTGGTGGGCACGGGCGCCCTCAAGCGGCTGGATGCAGAGCATGCCGAACTCAAGTCCATGCGCACCAGCGCCCGCCACCGGGGCCAGGGCATCGCACGCCAGGTGCTGGCCCACCTGCTGCACGAGGCCCGCACACGCGGCTTCAGCCGGGTGAGCCTGGAAACGGGGCCCCAGCCCTTTTTTGAACCCGCGCGCCAGCTGTACTTTCAGCATGACTTTGTCGAATGCGGACCCTTTGCCGACTACGGCCCCGACCCGTACAGCTTCTTCATGACCCGCCCCGTGTGAGCAGCCCCTTGTGAGTAACCCCGCGCTGCCCCACCCGGGCCACAATGCGCGTTTTGCTGACCGAACAGACCTCCATGCTCCAAGCCTCCAAACTCCTCCCCCAGGGCCAAGGCCTGGCCCCCGTGCTGCTCAAGCGCGCCACCACGGTTGAACTGGACTGGGACGTGCGCCAGAAAAGCCGCTTTGCCGCCACCGACTCCGCTGGCCGCGAACTGGGCATCTTCCTGCCGCGCGGCACGCTGGTGCGCGGCGGCGATGTGCTGGTGGCCGAAGACGGCTCCATGGTCCGCGTGATTGCCGCGCCACAACCGGTGCTGGTCATCACCCATTGCCAAAGCCACGGCACACCGTTCGACCTGACGCGCGCTGCCTACCACCTGGGCAACCGCCATGTGCCCATCGAGCTGCAGACCGACCACCTCAAGATCGAGCCCGACCACGTGCTGGCCGACATGCTGCGCGCCATGCACCTGATCGTGACCGAGCAGAACTTGCCCTTTGAACCCGAAGGCGGTGCCTATGCGGCGGGACACGGCGGCGGGCACCACCACCATGGGGGGCATGACCACGGACATGACCATGGGCACGATCACAGCCACGAGCACGGCCACGATCACAGCCATTCGCACGCACAAACTCCAGCGGTTGCTGCGGCTTCAGCACCCGCCCGTGGCCGCACCGTGGCCATCCCCGTGGTCGCCCAGGGCCATGTGCACGGCCCCCACTGCAACCACGACCACTGAGCCCCGCGCCATGCGCTTTGACCGCCCCGCGCCCCTGCCCGCCGCCAGCTTCCTGCAGCTGATGTGGCTGGCCTCCCCCGCGCTGCCCGTGGGCGGGTTCTCGTACTCCGAGGGGCTGGAAAGCGCCATTGAAAACGCGGGCCTGGCCAGCGAAACCCCCGTGGGCGACTGGCTGCTGGACCAGCTGCACATCACGCAGGCGCGCGGCGACATGGCCCTGATCGCCAAGGCCGTGGGCGCCTGGCGCCGCGCCGACTGGGGGCATGTGCGCGAACTCAACGACTGGGTGCTGCACACCCGCGAAACGAGCGAGCTGCGGCTGCAGACCGAGCAGATGGGCCGGTCGATGGCCGACTGGCTGCGCAACCAGCACCAGGGCGATGAAACCCTGATGCCCGCCGTGCGCCACCTGGCCGCCCTGCCCCCCACCTACCCCGTGGCCTTTGCGCTGGCAGCCTCCACCACCCAGGCCCCCGTGCGCGATGTGCTGCTGGCCTACGCCTTTGGCTGGGCCGAAAACATGGTGCAAGCCGCGCTCAAGTCCATGCAGCTGGGGCAGAGCGCAGGCCAGCGCATCCTGGCGCGCTTGGCCGACGCCATTCCCACTGCTGCAGACCACGCCATCGGCCTCATGGACAGCAAGCGCCAGGCCTTTTCGCCCATGCTCGCCATCTTGTCGGCACAGCACGAAACCCAATACTCCCGCCTCTTCCGATCATGACCACCAGCACCCTGCACCACATCCCGAACCGCACCAAACCACTGCCCCCTTTGCGCGTCGGCATCGGCGGCCCCGTGGGCTCCGGCAAGACCACGCTGCTCGAAATGCTGTGCAAGGCCATGCGCGATGACTACGACCTGGTGGCCATCACCAACGACATCTACACCAAGGAAGACCAGCGCCTGCTGACCGTGAGCGGCGCCCTGCCCGCCGAACGCATCCTGGGCGTGGAAACCGGCGGCTGCCCCCACACGGCCATCCGCGAGGACTGCTCCATCAACCTGGAAGCCATCGACCGCATGCTGGGCGAGTTCCCCAACGCCGACATCGTGTTTGTGGAAAGCGGCGGCGACAACCTGGCCGCCACCTTCAGCCCCGAGCTGAGCGACCTCACCATCTACGTGATCGACGTGGCCGCCGGTGAAAAAATCCCGCGCAAGGGCGGCCCCGGCATCACCAAAAGCGACCTGTTCGTCATCAACAAGACCGACCTGGCCCCCCACGTGGGCGCCAACCTCGACGTGATGCATGCCGACACCACCCGCATGCGCACCAACGCCCAGGGCTTGCTCAAGCCGTTTGTGATGACCAATCTGAAGAACCTGAGCGGGCTGACCGAGGTGATCCGGTTCATCGAAACGCGGGGCATGCTGAAAAAATCAGCGCCTGCAGTCGGCTAGAATCCGCGCTTCCGTGCCCGGAGACGTGGGTGAGCGGTTTAAACCAGCAGTCTTGAAAACTGCCGACGGGCAACCGTCCGTGAGTTCGAATCTCACCGTCTCCGCCACCACACCAAACAAAAACGGGCCCGCGCGGCCCGTTTTTTCTTTCCCCCTCCAGCCTCCCTCCCGGTGGAAGCCGCCCCGCACAGCAGCAGGCACCGGAGCACACGCCATCAAGTGCGGCCCGGGCTCTCCGCCAAGTCCGAGCCCTGCGGCGCAATCGGCGTCAGGTCCTCGGGGCGGCACACCTCCTCGCTCTGGGCCAGGCGGATCCACAGGCCGGTCTTTCGGATGATGATGTAGTCCACGGTGACCCGTCGGCCTTTGTAGATGAATGGGGTGCCGGGTTTGTACAGGATCATTCTTGTTTTGTAGCGAGCGGCCGTTGCCTCGCCGTGACACCCAGGCTGGCAACCGATGATGGACCGATGGTGCCGCCACTTCATGTGGCGTGCATGGAGCAGGGTCAAAAGGCCCAGAGATAGGCCGACTTTTTTCAGGCAAGCATGCGATGTGCCAGGCAAAAAAAAGCCCGCAGGGTGCGGGCTGAACACTTGCTTGGAGCAAGCGGGAGGGATGTCGAAGGGGTATCGACGGCGTGATCGTAAAACGCACCAGCGCCTGCGTGTGTAGGACAGCGCCGATTGTGCGGCGCCCACCCCGCCCTCACATGCCGTAGATGCGCGCGCAGCCACGGCCGGAGGCCTTGGCCAGGTACATGGCGGAGTCGGCCTTGCGCAGGAGTTCTTCGGCGTCGGCCGCGTCCGCGGAGGCCATGACGATGCCCACCGAGGCGCCGATCTGGATGAAGTGGGATTCGATTTCGGTGGGCTGGCCGATGGCCTGCACCAGCCGCTCGGCCAGGCGGTAGGCGCTGTCGGGGTCCGAGACGCCGCGCTGCAGCAGGGCGAATTCGTCGCCGCCCAGGCGGGCCACCACGTCGTCGCCACGCGCGGCCTGCGTGAGCTGCTGGGCCACCCAGATGAGCAGCTGATCGCCCACCGCGTGGCCAAAGCGGTCGTTGACGGGCTTGAAGCCGTCCAGGTCCACATACAACACGGCAAAGCCCCGGCCCGGGCGCCGCGCGTCGGTCACTGCGGCCTGCAGGCTGTGCAGAAAGGCCGTGCGGTTGAGCAGCCCGGTGAGCCCGTCGTGCTCGGCCACATGGCGGATGCGCGACTCCGCCTCCTTGCGCTGGGTCACGTCGGTGAAGGTGCGCAGCGCGCCGCCGCCTTTGATGGGCACGGTCTGCACCTCCAGGATGCGCCCATCGGGCCGGGGGCGGTCGTATACCTGCTGCTGATCCACTCCGCCATCGCTGTGCAACAGCAGCTCCTGCACTTCCTGCGAAGCGCCGTCGAATTCGCCGCGCGCGCGCAGGTAGGCCAGCACATTCACAAGCGATGGCTTGGCGGCCATCAGCTCGGCGGGCAGCTCCAGCAGTTCCAGCGCGCGGCGGTTGCACAGCTCCACGATGCCCGTGGCACTGATCTTGGCCACGCCCTGGTCCATATGCTCCAGTGTGGCTTCCAGCAGGATGGATTTTTCGCGCAGCTGGGCCTCGCTGTCTCGCGCGCTGCGTTCGGCCTGGGCCAGCAGGTGCTGCTGGCGCTTGAAGTCGGTGATGTCCACATGCGCGTAGAACACGGTCCCGTCCGCCCCCTGCTTGGCAATCACCCGGCTCCAGCGGTTGCGCGGCAGGGGCACTTCGAAGGGCGCACCGGCAAAGCGCATGTTCTCCTGCAGGATCGAGAGGCCGTCAAAAAACGGCGCCATGTCGCCCGGGCCGTCGGCCGCCCAGGCGTGGCGGTAGGCCTCGTCAAAGGTGAGGCCAGTGGCGGCCGTCCGTTCGGTGAAACGGTACATCTGCATGAAGGGCTCGTTGACCCACTGGATGCGCTGGTCCTCGCCGCAAATCATCAGGCCGTCAGGGATGCGGTCGAACAGCTCGGTGCTTTCGATCAGCGGGCTGCGCAGGTAGCCCGGCTCGTGGATGTTGGGGGCGTCTGCCGCACCGGGAGCGTTGTCCAGGGCCTGGGCGCGCCACACACGCACGCGGCCCACGCCTGCAATGGGCAGCGACGCCACCTGCACGCGCAGGCCCCGGTGCTCGAAGCTGTATGGGCGCGTCTGGGCGCGGTGGCGGTCCACGCCTGCGGCGATGTAGCGCTCGATGTTGGGCAGCTCCTGCGCATCCAGCCGCCCGGTGTAGAACCGCCGCAGGTTGGCGTGGTACGGCTCGCCTGCGTACACATGGCCCTCGTGTTCGGGGAAGAACTTGAAGAAAGTCTGGTTCCAGGCGATGGTCCGGTCGCCTTCGTCAAAGGCACACAGGGCCACATCCAGGCCATCCAGGGTGTCGCCCAGGGTGTGGATGAGGCGGAGAACGAGGTCGTCGGACATAGGGAGCAGGGCTGCGGCAAAACACGGAAGCCAGAGGCCCACGCGGCGCGCAGATCCAGGCGCTTTCGATTTTGCCGGGCATGCCTTACGTCAAGCCATCACCCCGCCAGCGCGGGCCCCGGGCCGCGCGCTGGCGTTGCGGTCAGCCCACAGTGTCTTGACCGGCGTCAAGCCCCGGCCGCGCCCGGCGGTCTGCGCACGGTACCGGCGGTTACGCAGCGACACCCCTTTGGCGCACACCTTCCGGTATGGTCTGGCCCTGTTTTTGATGGAGATGGTTTCATGACAAACACCGCTTTGGTCGCTGCTGCTGCCAGCCTGGGTATGGCCGCACTAGTGGCGGGTTGTGCCAGCCACGGGCCCACCCCGGCGCCAGCCCCCACCCAGTCACAGGCGCAAGCGCCGGCCCCGGAAGCACTGTGCAATGCGCAACCGGCCCAGGCGGCAGTGGGGCAGAACAGCACGGCGTCGGTGGTCGAATCGGCGCGGGCCCGGTCGGGCGCGCGCATGGTGCGCATCCTGCGGCCGGGCCAGATGGTCACCAAGGAGTTCGACACCCAGCGGCTGAACCTGGAGGTGGATGCCAACGGGCGCATCCTGGCGGTGCGCTGCGGCTGATCGGCGCGCAGGCCGGGCGCCCAATGCAGCAGCCATCAATAGCTATTATTTTTATAGCAATAAACGCTTATCCATTGCGCGCAGACGGCCTTTTTTCTTGGAATCCCACGCACCCTACCCGGCTCAACCAGCTCAGTCGGCCAGGAACAGCTCCTGCAGATCGCTCAGGAAGTCAAAGCCCCGCTCGGTCGGGCGCACATGGGCCAGGTCGCGCTCAATCAGGCCCTTGCTCTCCGCCTCCTTCAGCCCCTTGGCAATCGCGGTGAGGGGCAGGCCCGTGCGGGCCATGAAGTCCTGCAGCGCAAAACCGTCGCGCAGGCGCAGGGCGTTGAGCATGTATTCAAACGGCAGGTGGGAGCGGCGCACCTCATCGTCCTGCGCCACGGCGCGCCCGGCCAGGGCGTTGTCCATGTAGCGTGCCGGATCGCGAAAGCGCACCTGCCGCACGACGCGGTGCGCAAAGCTGAGCTTGCTGTGTGCACCCGCGCCAATGCCCAGGTAGTCGCCAAACTGCCAGTAGTTGGTGTTGTGAAAACACTGGTGGCCCGGCTGCGCGTAGGCCGAGATCTCATAGCGCGCCATGCCCGCCTGGCCTGTCAGCTCGGTGATGCGGTCGAGCATGGCGTAGGCCTGGTCGTCCTCGGGGATGGCCGGGGGGAACTTGGCGAAGTAGGTGTTGGGCTCGATGGTGAGGTGGTAGATGGAGATGTGCGGCGGCTTGAAAGCCAGCGCCGTGCGCAGGTCCTGCTCCAGCTCCTGCTGCGTCTGGCCCGGCAGCGCGTACATGATGTCGAGGTTGAAGGTGTCGAAGGACGCGGCGGCCTCTTCCACCGCCGCCATCGCCTGGGCGCGGTCGTGCACGCGGCCCAGGGCCTTGAGGTGCTGGTCGTTGAAGCTCTGCACCCCCACCGACAGGCGCGTGACGCCCGCTGAGCGGAAGGCGCGAAAACGGTCTTTCTCGAACGTGCCGGGGTTGGCCTCCAGCGTGATCTCGCAGTCCGGCTCCAGCCGCAGACGGGCGCGGATGTCGCCGATCAGCCGGTCGATGGCGGCAGGCGAGAACAGGCTGGGCGTGCCACCGCCAATGAAGATGCTGTGCACGGTGCGGCCCCAGATGAGCGGCAACGCAGCCTCCAGGTCGGCCATCAGGGCGTCGATGTAGCGCTGCTCGGGCACCCCGTTGTCACCCGACCCGTCGCCACGGGCCTCGTGCGAGTTGAAGTCGCAGTACGGGCATTTCTTGAGGCACCAGGGCAGGTGCACATACAGCGACAACGGCGGCAGGCTGGGCAGCTGCAGCAGGCCCGGGCGCATGTAGTGCTGGATGTCGCGCACCACGGCGGGCGCATCGTCAGCAGCAGGGATGATAGGAATAGCCATTGCAAGCATCAAAGGTTCATAGCGCTCGCGCCGCAGTAGCCGCTTGCAGCGGGAGCTGTCGAGCGCACGACCGCCGCGCAGGGGCCGCCCACGTGGCGCAGCTGCGTTTCACTTGCGTGCGCTGGCGGTGTCCCCCCTTGGGGGGAAGGCGCGAAGCGACTCAGGGGGGATTTCATGCCAACCAGCGCTCGCGCATCAACGCCAGCATTTGCGCGGCCGAGCGGCCCCGGTGGCTATGGGCGTTTTTCACTTCCACGGGCAGCTCGGCAAAGGTCTGGCCGAACTCGGGGATGAACATCACGGGGTCGAAGCCAAAACCGTTGGCGCCCCGGGGTTCGGTGGTGATCTCGCCCACCACGCGGCCCACGGCAATCAGCGGCTCGGGGTCTTGCGGGCTGCGCACAGCCACCAGGGTGCTGACCATGGCGGCGCGGCGGTTGGCCACGCCCTGCAGTTGCTCCAGCAGGGCGCGCACGTTGTTGGCGTCGCTTTTCTCGTAGCCAAACTGGGTGCAGTAGTACGCCGTGTCCACGCCCGGCAAGCCGCCAAAGGCATCGACACACATGCCGGCGTCGTCGGCCAGCGCGGGCAGGCCCGTGTGCGCCGACGCAAACCGTGCCTTGGCCAGGGCGTTTTCGACAAAGGTGCGGAAGGGCTCTTCGGCCTCGCCCACGCCCAGGTCGGCCTGGCGCACCAGCTCCACGCCCAGCGGGGCGAACATGGCCTGCAGCTCGGCCAGCTTGCCACGGTTGTTGGATGCAAGAACAATTTTCATAGTCAAAATGGCCTCTACCGCTCGACCAGCATGCCTGAGTAGCTATAAATTAGTGAGTATCCTGAAGGGCTTGCTGCTGCAGCTGCACCAGCTGGGCGATGCCCTTTTCGGCCAGGCCCAGCAGCTGGTCCATCTCGGCGCGGGTAAAGGCCACGCCCTCGGCCGTACCCTGCACCTCCACATAGTGGCCCGCGCCGGTCATCACCACGTTCATGTCGGTGTCGCAATCCACGTCTTCCACATATTCCAGGTCCAGCAGCGGCGTGCCCTGCACGATGCCCACCGAGATCGCGGCCACGGGCTGCAGCAGGGGCGACTGGGTGATCCTGCCGCTGGCCAGCAGCTGGTTGACCGCGTCCTGCGCCGCCACCCAGGCGCCGGTGATGGCTGCGGTGCGGGTGCCGCCGTCGGCCTGGATCACATCGCAGTCGAGCTGAATGGTGCGCTCGCCCAGCAGCTTGAGGTCAAACACCGCGCGCAAGCTGCGGCCGATGAGGCGCTGGATCTCTTGCGTGCGGCCAGTCTGCTTGCCGCGCGCGGCCTCGCGGTCGCTGCGGGTGTGGGTGGCGCGCGGCAGCATGCCGTATTCGGCCGTGACCCAGCCTTCGCCACTGCCCCGCTTGTGGGGCGGCACGCGTTCTTCCACCGAGGCGGTGCACAGCACCTTGGTATTGCCGAACTCGATCAGCACCGAGCCTTCGGCGTGCATGGTGTAGTGGCGGGTGATGCGCACGGGGCGCAGCTGGTCAGCGGCGCGGTCGCCGGTGCGAAGGAATGTGGTCATGGTTCTTGGGTGTCCAGAAAATGCCTTCCATGCGCCGCCCAAGGCGCACGCCAGAAAACGAAACAGGTCAGATAGCAGGCCTGCGCCCGCTGCACGAGGCCGCGCAGCCGAGGCAGGTCAGTCAGGCTTTTCGAGCAGCAGAGCGACGAATCGCCTCGTTGATTTCGGCAATCGAACGCTCGATGGCCGCGTCGTCCAGGTCATCCACCAGCCCGTCGAGCGGCCCCGCCTGGATGGTGGATGCAAACACGTCTTCGCTGATGCTGTCGGTGGATACGCCCTGGGTGGACTCGAACGCATCGGGCGTCTCCCACTCCAGCGCCACCACGGTCACGTTGTCACTGCTGTCGCCCGCCTTGCGCAGGGCGTCTTCGACCAGGTCGGGCACGGCATGCGACACCGCGTTGCGCGAGAGCTGCTTGGCGATCTCGTCGTCGCTGAGCGTGCCCCACAGGCCGTCGGAGCACAGCAGGATGCGGTCGCCCTGCTCCAGGTACACGGGCCCGGTGATGTCGTAGATGGGCTTGGTGGGCGAACCCAGGCAGGTGAACAGCACGTTGCGGTTGATCCGCTCCAGCCCCGGCGGCGGGTTGTTGCGCAGCTCCATGTACGAGTGGTCGCGCGTGCGGGTGAGCAGGTCGCCGTCTCGCACCATGTACAGGCGCGAATCGCCGCAGTGGATCCAGGTGGCGGTGCCCGCCTGCAGCACAGCCGCCACCAGCGTGGTGCGGGGCGTGTCGAGCATGCCTTTGTCGGTGGCGTAGCGCAGGATCTGGTGGTGCGCCGCCAGCAGGGCGCCGGACAGGAATTCCTGCACATCCTTGAGCTGGGGCTTGGCCTCGCGCTGGAACAGCGCCGAGACGGTCTGCAACGCGATCTGCGCCGCGATCTCGCCCTCGGGGTGCCCCCCCATGCCATCGGCCAGAACAAACAGGCCCGATTCGCGCGTGTAGCAATAGCCCATGCGGTCTTCGTTCTTCTCGCGGCCACCGCGGCGGCTGATCTGGAATACGGAGAACTTCATAGTGATCCACGCAAACAAGGATGCACCAATGCATCGTTACTGAAACTGCGCCATGCCCGAACCCGCTTTGCGTGGGCCGTTTTCATTTGGGTTTGGCTCCGATGCCGGTGGCTTCACCCACCTTCTGTACATTTTTCTTGGTGTCGGACACCAGGGTGTCGAGCTGCAGGCGCATCTTCTCGGCCACCGAAAGCTTGGTGTAGCGGCGTTCGCCTTCGCGGCTCAGTTCCTTCTGCAGCGCAAACACCGACTGCGGGCGCGACAGCGGGTCGAGCGCCATGCACCATTCCACCACCTCGATCAGGTTGTCGGAGTACACGCCGCGCAGCTTGGTCAGCGCCAGCGAGAGCCGGTCCTTGTCGATGCGCTGCGGCGCCTCATTGGGCGGAAAACCCTGCATGCAGGCGTAGATGCAGGCGCCGATGGCGTAGATGTCGGTCCAGGGGCCCATGGACGAGTCGCGGCGGTACATCTCGGGCGCGGCAAAACCAGGGGTATACATGGGGCGGATGAAATTGCCCTCTTTGCTCAGCACCTCGCGCGCGGCGCCAAAGTCGATCATCACGGCCTTGTTGTCGTCGGTGATGAAGATGTTGGCGGGCTTGATGTCCAGGTGCAGCATCTTGTGCTGGTGCACGATGCGCAGCCCGCGCAGCACCTCGTCGAACAGCGAGCGGATGGTGGATTCGCGGAAGACCTTCTGCGTCTTCAGGTCGCGCGCGGTGATGATGAAGTCCTGCAGGGTCGCGCCCTCCAGGTAGTTCATCACCATGTAGACGGTTTCGTTCTCGCGGAAGAAGTTGAGCACGCTCACCACCGAGGCGTGCGAGATCTGCGCGAGCGCGCGGCCTTCTTCAAAGAAGCTCTTGAGGCCCAGACGGTAGAGCGAGAGCTTTTCGGACGGCACCTTGGGCAGCAGCTCGCCGGGCGCGCGGGTGGCCAGCGACGAGGGCAGGTATTCCTTGATGGCGACTTGCTGGCCTTCGGCATCCAGGGCCAGGTAGACCACACCAAAACCGCCGGAAGACAACCGGCGCACCACGCGGTAACCGCCAATTGCGGTATCGGGCGGCAAGGGTGCCGGCTTGATTTTTGACATATTTTGCGAAGATGATTCGGGGGCAAGGCGGAACCCGGATAATCGCCGGATCGCAAGCAACCATCAAAAAGTCCAATGCCAGTTTACAGCATGACCGGATACGCCAGCGCACAGCATGGCGCATCTGCCGCCGGCGCTGAAACCGACGCCCGCGCACCCCAATCGCGCCGGCTGGGACTGGAAATCCGCTCGGTCAACAGCCGCTTTCTGGACCTCTCGTTCCGCTTGCCCGACGAACTGCGCGCCCTGGAGCCTGCCCTGCGCAGGCTGCTCACGGCGCGCCTCAAACGCGGCAAGGTCGAGGTGCGCGCCGCCCTGGACACCGACGACAGCAACACCCTGCAGGACCCGCCCCCGCGGCTGCTGCAGCGGCTTAACTCCCTGCAGGATTCCGTGCGCGCCTGGCTGCCCAGCGCCGCCCCGCTCACGGTGGCCGACGCCCTGCGCCTGTGCGCCAACGCCCATTCCGGCACGGAAGACTGGAGCGAAGCCGTCCCCGCGCTGGCCGAAGAAGCGCTCACCGCCCTGCTGGCGGCCCGGGAACGCGAAGGCAAACGCCTTGCGACCATGCTGCTGGACCGGGTCAAGCAGCTGCGGACCCTGGCCCAGCAGGCGGTGCCCATGGTGCCACTGCTGGTCGAGCAACAGCGCCAGCGCTTCATGGAGCGCTGGAAGGAAGCCATGGCCCTGACCGACGGCGCCACCCTGCCCGAGGCCGCCCGCGACCGCGCCCTGACCGAGGCCACCGCCTTCGCCATCCGCATCGACGTGGCCGAGGAAATCACCCGGCTCGACTCGCACCTGGACGAGATCGAGCGCCTGCTCAAAAAAGGTGGCGAAGTGGGCAAGCGCCTGGATTTCCTCATCCAGGAACTGCACCGAGAGGCCAACACGCTGGGCTCCAAGTCGGCGGCTCTCGACCTCACGCGCATCAGCGTGGACATGAAGGTGCTGATCGAGCAGATGCGCGAGCAAGTGCAAAATATCGAATAACACTCATTTTTTGATAGCGCACAGCGCACATCAACTATGGACTATCCCGGAAATCTCATCGTAGTGGCGGCGCCCAGCGGCGCTGGCAAATCCAGCCTGGTCAAGGCGCTGCTGGAGCTGGACTCGCACGTTCACCTCTCGGTCTCCCACACCACCCGCGCCCCGCGCGGCCAGGAGAAACACGGCCGCGACTACTACTTCGCGTCGCAATCCGAGTTCGACGCGATGGTGCAGAGCAATGCCTTCGTGGAATGGGCGCATGTGCACGGCAACCGCTACGGCACCTCCAAGAAAGCCATTGAAGAGCGCATCACCCAGGGTTCGGATGTGATCCTGGAAATCGACTTCCAGGGCGCCCTGCAGATCAAGGAGGCCTTTGCCAACGCCGTGCTGGTCTTCATCCTGCCACCGAGCTGGGAAGAGTTGCGCTCACGCCTGGAGCGGCGCGGGGAAGACACGCCGGAGGTGATCGAAGTCCGCCTCAAGAATGCAGCCGAAGAGATGGCACAGGTCAGCAAATTCGACTTCGTTATAATTAACGAATTGTTTGAGCGCGCGCTTTTCGATCTGAAGGCCGTTGTTCACGCCCAGCGACTCAAGTACGTCGCCCAGCGCCGCGCACGTGCTGACACCTTCCAGTCGCTCAATATCACCTGAATCCCGGAGTAAAACGATGGCACGCATCACTGTAGAAGACTGTCTGGAAAAGATCCCCAACCGCTTCCAGCTCGTGTTGGCCGCCACGTACCGTGCCCGCATGCTGAGCCAGGGCCATGCCCCCCGCATCGAAAGCCGCAACAAGCCTGCCGTGACCGCCCTGCGCGAAATCGCCGAAGGCAAGGTGGGCCTGGAAATGCTCAAAAAGGTTCCTGGTTGAGCCGTTTTCTGGGCAACGCCCCCGAAAGAGCACCGCGACAGCGGTGCTTTTTTTTTCCCGGAATTCGTCCGATGCGCTCCCGCGCTACATTTAAGGCATGAACGCGGTGCTCAACTCACCTTCTGCAACGCAGCCCCGGCCTGGCGATCTGCCGACTGCAGGCAATCTCTCGGCTGCGGCCGCTGCCGCCAACGCAGCGGCGGCCAGCTTTGCCGCGCTGACAGACAGCCTCGACTATCTGGATGCATCCAGCATTGAGCAAGTGCGCCAGGCGTACCGCTTTGCCGACGAAGCGCATCTGGGCCAGTTGCGCAACAGTGGCGAGCCCTACATCACGCACCCGATTGCCGTGGCGGCCCAATGCGCCACCTGGAAGCTCGACGCCCAGGCCCTGATGGCCGCCCTGCTGCACGATGCCATGGAAGACTGCGGCGTCACCAAGGCCGACCTGATTGACCGCTTTGGCGCGCCCGTGGCCGAACTGGTGGACGGCCTGACCAAGCTGGACAAGCTGCAGTTCAACACCCGCGAAGAGAACCAGGCCGAGTCCTTCCGCAAGATGCTGCTGGCCATGGCGCGCGACGTGCGCGTCATCCTCATCAAGCTGGCCGACCGCACACACAACATGCGCACGCTGTCGGACATGCCGCGCAGCAAATGGGGCCGTATCTCGTCGGAAACACTGGAGATCTACGCCCCCATCGCCCACCGCCTGGGACTGAACCAGACCTACCGCGAACTGCAAGACCTGGCGTTCAGGCACCTGCACCCCTGGCGCTATGCCACGCTGTCGAAAGCCGTCAACAAGTCGCGCAACCGCCGCCGGGACTTGGTGCAGAAGGTGCAGACCGAAGTGGATGCCGCCTTCTCCAAGATCGGCATGAAGGTGCGCCTGGCGGGTCGTGAAAAAACCCTGTACGCCATCTACCAGAAGATGGACCTCAAGCACCTGAGCTTCGCGCAGGTCACAGACATTTATGGCTTTCGGGTGATCGTCCCCACCGTGACGGACTGCTACACGGCGCTCGGGGTGCTGCACCAGATGTACAAGCCGGTGCCCGGCAAGTTCAAGGACCATATCGCTATTGCCAAGCTCAATGGTTACCAGTCGCTGCACACCACACTGGTCGGCCCCTCGGGGGTGAATATTGAGTTCCAGATGCGCACCGATGAAATGCACGTCATTGCCGAGGCTGGCGTGGCCGCGCACTGGCTGTACAAGGCGCAGGACGGTGACGGCACTTCGGCAGAACGCCTGGGCACCAAGTGGCTGCAGTCACTGCTGGACATCCAGAACGAGACGCGTGATGCCGCCGAATTCTGGGACCACGTGAAGGTGGACCTGTTCCCCGACGCGGTCTACGTGTTCACCCCCAAGAGCCAGATCATGGCCCTGCCCCGGGGCGCGACCGTGGTGGACTTTGCCTATGCCATCCACAGCAATGTGGGCGACCGCACCACGGCAGCCAAGATCAACAACGAGCAGGTGCCGCTGCGCACCGAACTCAAGAACGGCGACGTGGTCGAGATCATCACGGCCCCCGTTTCCACCCCCAATCCAGCGTGGCTGGGGTTCGTACGCACCGGGCGTGCCCGCTCGAAGATTCGCCACTACCTCAAGACCCTGGCGCAGACCGAGTCAGAGGGCCTGGGCGAAAAGCTGCTGACGCAAGCCATTCGCGCCGAAGGCCTGGAGCAACTACCGCCTCTGAACGCAGAAACCCAGCCCCTGTGGGACAAGCTGTTGCGCTTTACGGGCAACCGCAGCCGCAGCGAACTCATGACCGATCTCGGCCTCGGCAAGCGCATCGCCAGCATCGTGGCCAAGCGGCTGATGGTGCTCATGTCTGAACACGGCCATCGCCCCGATGCCTTGCTCATGACCCGCGAGCGCTATACCTCGCACGAAACACTGTCGCAAGGAGCCGTCACGCTCGACGGCAGCGAGAACGCCTCGGTGCAGTACGCGTCCTGCTGCCGCCCGGTCCCCGGCGACAGCATCGTGGGCTACCTGGGCCGAGGTGAAGGCCTGGTTGTGCACAACGTGCATTGCAGCGTGGCCAAGCGCTTGCAGCACAAGGACAGCGAGCGCTTCATTGCGGTGGACTGGTCGGACGAACCCACACGGATGTTTGAAACGGGCGTGGTGGTCACCGTCACCAACGGCAAGGGCGTGCTGGCCCGGGTGGCAGCAGAGCTGGCGAACTCCGAAGCAGACATCACCCACGTCGATATGGACGATGAGGCAGCACTGGACACCACGGACCTGCGCTTCATCGTTGCCGTGCGCGACCAGGCGCATCTGGAGTCGGCGCTGCGCAACCTGCGCCGCACCCAGGCTGTTATTCGGGCAGCCCGCATCACACCCCAGGCCTGAGAAGCCTTCCAGCAGCACCACTCAGCAGAGGACGGGGCCGCGGAAACCGCCTCTCTGCGAGCAACGGTCCCAACAGGGCTCAAGGTGAAGGCGACGGGTAGCGGACCTCCACCACCTCCAGATGGCGAACGCCCCCAGGGGTTGGCAGCTGAACCTCATCCCCCACACGGGCCTTGAGCAGCGCGCGCGCCACTGGGGAAATCCAGCTGACCTGGGATTCGCGGCTGTCAGCTTCGTCAATGCCCATGATGGTGATGGTGCGCTCGACACCTTCATCGTCCAGATAGGTCACCGTCGCACCAAAATAGACTTGGTCGCTTCCTGCATGTTGACTGGGATCGACAACCTCGGCGATCTCCAGTCGCTTGGTCAGGAACCGGATGCGCCGATCGATTTCGCGCAGGCGCTTCTTGCCGTACAGATAGTCGCCGTTCTCGGAACGGTCGCCGTTGCTCGCCGCCCAGTGCACCACATCTACTATCTTGGGGCGCTCGTTGTCGATCAGGTCGAGCAATTCATCCCGCAAGCGCGCATACCCCTCGGGCGTGATGTAGTTCTTGCCGCCAGCAGGCAACGGTGGCAACGCCAACTCTTCATCGTCAGCACCATCGGTCTCTTTGGTAAAAGCCTTGCTCATCGCCAGATACTCCCGATCAGCGCAAAGCGCGCGGACAAATGAAAAAGCCTGCAATCTTGCGATTGCAGGCTTTAAACATTGGTGCGGCTGGCAGGAATCGAACCCACGACCCCTTGGTTCGTAGCCAAGTACTCTATCCAGCTGAGCTACAGCCGCTAAGCTTTGAATTATAGCATGATTTCTTGGCGACCCTTGAAATCTTTCTTTCTATTTGCACCCACTTGGTGGTGGCATGTCGCAAACAAAATCTAATTCAGCGCAAGCCACGATTGTAATGCACTCCAAGGCGTCTCCAAGAGAAACAGGGCACATTGCCGTTGAAAAATGGCTTTGATCACGATGATCACCCATGCGGGCAATGGGTGGTAGGGCGTGTTGGACTTGAACCAACGACCAAAGGATTATGAGTCCTCTGCTCTAACCAACTGAGCTAACGCCCCAAGCCATGCTCCAGCGCTATACAACGGGGCAAGCGCCGTATTGTAGGGGCTTACTTGCGATGGCTGAGCGCGTTGGAGACCAGCTTGGAGGTGATGTCCACAATCTGAATCATCCGGTCATACGGCATGCGCGTGGGGCCAATCACCCCCAGTGTGCCCACCACCGTGCCATCCACTTCGTAAGGGGCACTGACAATGGACAACTCTTCAAAAGGCACGACCTGGCTCTCCCCCCCGATGTAGATGCGCACACCTTCCGCCTGGCTGGAGATATCGAGGAGGCGCAAGATCTGCGTCTTTTGCTCGAAGAGATCAAAGGCCCGCCGCAGGTTGCCCATGTCACTGGAAAAGTCGCTGACTGCCAGCAGGTTGCGCTCGCCAGAGATGACGACTGCATCCTGTGCCTCCGACAATGCTTCGGACCCAACATTCACCGCCGCCTGCATCAGCGATGCAATTTCACCGCGCAGCACATCCACCTCAGACTTCAGTCGCTCGCGCACTTGCTCCATCGCGAGCCCCGCGTAGTGCGCGTTCAGGAAGTTGGAGGCTTCAATGAGCTGAGACTGGGAGTAGTCCGCTTCGGTAAAGATCACCCGGTTCTGCACATCGCCTTCGGGCGAGACGATGATGACCAGGAAGCGCCGCTCGGAGAGCCTCAAGAACTCGATGTGGCGAAACACGGAGGTGCGCCGAGGCGCCATCACGACACCCACAAACTGCGACAGATTGGAAAGCAACTGCGCAGCGTTGGCGATCACCTTCTGCGGCTGCTCGGGGGCAAGCTGGGGAGCCGTCAATGGATCCCGCTGCACGGTCAGCATGGTGTCCACGAACAGCCTGTAGCCCCGCGCAGTGGGAATTCGACCCGCCGAAGTGTGAGGGCTTGCGATCAGCCCCAGCTCTTCCAGATCAGCCATGACATTACGGATCGTGGCAGGCGACAAATCCAGGCCGGAAGCCCTGGACAGGGTCCGGGACCCCACCGGCTGTCCGTCGGCGATGTAGCGCTCGACCAGGGCTTTGAGCAACAACTTGGCGCGGTCATCGAGCATGGAATGATTTTAATGATGTAATTTCGCGATGACGTCCAATTTCCGCCATGTCGCACTCATAGGCAAGTACCAAGCTTCATCTGCGGGCTCCACAGGGGACAGCTCTCGCCAGGCTTTGGAAGACATCGCCCACTTTCTTGAACGCCAGGGCTGTGAAGTGGCGCTGGAAGCGGAGACCGCCAGCAATGCGGGGCTGACGCATGACTACCCATCGCTGAATGTAGACGAGATCGGTGCCCGGTGCGACTTGGGCTTGGTAGTGGGCGGGGACGGCACGATGCTGGGCATCGGCCGCAGGCTCGCACGGTTTGGTACGCCGCTGATCGGGATCAACCAGGGGCGGCTGGGGTTTATCACCGACATCCCCTTTGACACTTACCAGGCAACCCTCTCACCCATGCTCAAAGGTGCATACGAAGAGGATCTCCGCCCCCTGATGCATGCCACTGTGGTGCGCGATGAGCGAATAGTGTTTGAAGCCCTTGCCATGAACGATGTGGTCGTGAACCGCGGCGCCACCTCTGGCATGGTGGAATTGCGGGTGGAGGTGGGTGGGCGGCTGGTGGCCAACCAGCGCGCCGACGGGCTCATCATCGCCTCGCCTACCGGCTCGACGGCCTACTCGCTGTCAGCAGGCGGGCCGATGCTGCACCCATCCATCCCAGGCTGGGTGCTGGTGCCCATTGCACCGCACACCTTGTCCAACCGCCCCATTGTTTTGTCCGACGCCACGGAGGTGGCCGTGGAGGTGGTGAGCGGACGCGATGTCAGCGCCAACTTTGACATGCAGTCATTGGCCTCCCTGCTCCACGGCGACCGCATCCTTGTCAAACGGTCAGAGCACTGTGTGCGGTTCCTGCATCCCCAAGGCTGGAATTATTTTGCAACGCTGCGCAAGAAGCTGCGCTGGAATGAAGGGGGCTCCTGACCATGGCACTCCGGCGGATCACACTGCGTGATTTTGTGATTGTCCAGACGCTGGAACTTGAACTCCAGCCCGGCTTCACTGTGCTGACTGGCGAAACCGGGGCGGGCAAGTCCATTCTGATCGATGCTTTGCAACTGGCCCTAGGTGCACGATCGGATGCCGGGGTTGTGCGCGAGGGCTGCGCCCGCACAGACATTTGCGCTGAATTCGATTGCCCAAAGCATGTTCGGCCGTGGCTGGAAGAAGCCGGGTTTGACTCTGACGACATGCTATTGCTGCGGCGCACAGTGGATGTCCAGGGAAAAAGCCGCGCCTGGATCAATGGAACCCCCGCCACGGCAGCACAGTTGCGCGCACTGGGGGACATGCTGCTCGACATCCATGGACAACATGCCTGGCAGAGCCTTACGCGCCCTGAATCAGTGCGCGGATTGCTGGATGCGTTTGCGGGTACTAGCACGGCCGAGACCCAACTACGTTGGGCGCAGTGGCGGGCGGACCAGAAAGCCCTGCAGCAAGCGCGCCAGGCTCAGGCCACCTTGCAGCAGGAGCGTGAGCGTCTGCAATGGCAAATCGGTGAAGTGGAAAAGCTGGCCCCCGCCACCGATGAATGGGATGAGCTGGATGCGCAACACAAAAGGCTGTCGCATGCACAAGCGCTTCTGGATGCAGCCGACGGAGCTATCCAAACCCTCCAAGCAGATGACGCCGGCGCACTCAGCGCCCTGACGAAGGCCCACTTGCTTCTGCAAACCCAGGAGCACATCGAACCCGAATTTGCCAGTTTGGCCGATATCCTGGCATCGAGCCTTGCACAAGCCAACGACGTAGTCCATTCACTGCATTCGTACCTGCGGCATGCCGACATTGATCCACAGCGCCTGGCCGAACTGGATGCACGCATGTCGCAGTGGATGACCCTCGCCCGCAGATACAAGCGGGCCCCCGGGGATTTGCCTGCGCTGCTGCGGGACTGGAAGGCCGAGCTGCGCCAACTGGACGCCGCCACCGACCTGGATCAACTGCAAGCCGCCGAGGCGGCCAGTGCCAAGGCTTACCAGACGGCTGCCAGAACGCTATCGCAGGCACGCGCCAAGGCAGCACCCAAGCTATCGACGGCCATTACCCAGGCCATGCAAGGACTGGGCATGGAGGGCGGACGATTCGAAGCGTCCCTGACCCGTGCCGAGGAACCCGCAGCCCATGGAATGGATGATGTGGTCTTTCTGGTAGCTGGCCATCCGGGCATGAGCCCCAAACCGATTGGCAAGGTTGCCTCTGGCGGCGAGCTGTCACGCATCTCCCTTGCCATCTCTGTCACCACGAGCGAGCTGGGCATGGCGCCCACCCTCATCTTTGACGAGGTGGATTCTGGCGTGGGCGGCGCCGTTGCAGAAACCGTGGGCCGGTTGATGCAGCAACTGGGCCGGGACCGCCAGGTCCTGGCGGTGACCCATCTGCCCCAGGTCGCGGCCTGCGCGCACCACCATCTCAAGGTGGCCAAGCGCAAGAGTCCAGCAGGTACCACCAGCATGGTGCTGGCCGTTCAAGAAGATCAACGTGTTGCCGAGATTGCGCGTATGCTGGGCGGCGAGCGTTCAACGGCCACTACCTTGGCTCACGCCCGAGAGATGCTGGGCCATGTGACCACAACCCTGGCAGTGAATAGCTGATGGCACTTGAAATTGTCCTGATCACTGGGATGTCGGGCTCCGGGAAGTCCGTAGCCCTGCACGCGCTGGAAGACGCCGGGTACTACTGCGTAGACAACCTCCCACCCGAGCTGCTGCCCGCCTTCGTTGCGCTGGAGCATCGCCACCACGGGAACCGCGTAGCCATCGCCATGGACGTGCGCAGCGCAACCTCGCTGCACCAGGTCCCCCAGGAGCTGAATCGCCTGCGCAGCCTGGGCGTGGCCGTGCAATCGATCTTTCTGGATGCCACCATCGATACCTTGGTGCGGAGGTTCTCCGAAACGCGCCGCCGCCACCCCCTCTCCCATGACGACCTCCAGCAGGGACGACGGGCCCTGGTGCAGATCATCGAACTGGAGCGCGAACTGCTGGCGGACCTGCGTGAGCAGTCGCACGTCATCGACACCAGCACGATAAGGGCGTCGCAACTGCAAAGTTATGTCAAGAGCCTGATGTCTACTGTGCAGGGGCAATTGACTCTGGTGTTTCAGTCCTTCGCATTTAAACGCGGCATCCCCATGGATGCAGACTATGTCTTCGACGTGCGGATGTTGCCCAACCCCCACTACGAGCCGACACTGCGCGATCTGACGGGGCTGGACCAACCGGTTGCGGACTTCCTGCGCCTGCAGCCCGACGTCAGCCTCATGCGCGCCCACATAGAGCAGTTTTTGGCGCATTGGCTGGACATGCTCGACAGGAACCACCGCAGCTATGTGACGGTCGCCATTGGCTGCACTGGCGGGCAACACCGCTCGGTCTATCTGGTGGAACGGCTTGCCGAGGCCTTCAGCGACCGCTGGACGGCGTTGAAACGCCACCGGGAACTCGACGGTCGCTGACCATCGAGCTGAGATCGGGCTGCGGATCAGCCTCCGGCCCCACCACCTCTCACCACAACCGGGCTTGGGTCGCATCCAGCAGTTTACGGATAGGGGCAGGCAAACCCACAGACTGCCATTGGTCCGGCCCGAGCCACTCTCCATCCCCCAGGGCATCCACCGCAAAGTCCCCGCTGATCAGTATCGGATGGAGATGCAGGTCCCTGTGTGTGAGCACATGCAAAAAGGGAGACAGCTCTTCCCGCAAGTAACGTGACGGGTCGCCAAGGCCCTCGACAAAAGCAGCACACTCAGCTTCGCCCGAAAAGACAGGCACACAATGCATGCCTGCCCAAATGCCCGTTGGCGGGCGCCGCTGTAGCCAGGTGCGACCATGGCCATCACGAAGGATTACCAACTGCCACGACTCGGATCTGCGGACCAGCTTGCGCGTCCGGACGGGATAGCGCTCGGGGTCACCATCTGCCAACGCCTTGCAGGACGCCATCAAGGGACAGTCAGGACAAAGGGGAGCGCGTGGGGTACAAATCGAGGCCCCCAGGTCCATGAGCCCCTGGGTGTATCGGGGCATTGCTCGGACGAGGTCTTTGGTGGGTAGCAACGACTCCGCCATCCCCCACAGCAGGCGTTCGTTGGCGGCAGACGCCATGTCCTTGTCAAAGCCCAGCAAGCGCGTCAGCACCCGCCTTACGTTGGCATCCAGTATCGGCACACGCTCCGAGAAACAGAATGCCGCAATGGCTCCCGCCGTGGATCGGCCAATGCCTGGCAGGGTCGCCAAGACCTCCGCAGTGCGAGGAAACATTCCCCCGTGGTCAGCCACAACCTGCTGCGCGCAACGGTGCAGGTTGCGCGCCCGGCTGTAATAGCCCAACCCACTCCAAAGCCCCATCACCTCGTCCTGGGGCGCGTTCGCCAAGGCGCTGACATCCGGGAAGCGCGCCAGGAACCGTGCGTAGTAATCCAGCACGGTGCTGACCTGGGTTTGCTGCAGCATGATCTCTGACAGCCATACGCGATACGGGTCTCGGGTCTGCTGCCAAGGCAGGTGGTTGCGGCCATGGGTGGCCTGCCATGCCACCACGCGTTCGGCGACGCGCGTGCCCTCTGCGGGCGCACTCATGCCGACACAAGATACGCGTCGGAAGCTGCGGGCTCCAGGCCCGGCAAAGCAATCAGCTGAGAGGTTAGCTCCTGCAGCCTGCGCTCCAACGAGCCCAGCGCCTCTTCACCCGCCTCAATTTCCGAAATGCGCTCCACGAGCCCGCTGGCAGCTTGCTGTATGCGATCCACCGCCTCGATACGACGTGCAAAGCTGCGGCGGCGCTCGCGCAACTGCGCATCCAGTTGTGCCGTTGCCGACTTGCTCCACAGTTCCAGATCGTTGGCGGCCGACTCATACACCGTGCGCAACCGCATGGCCAAGGCCCGTACCAGCCGCTCGGCAAACTCCGGCTGCGCCAGTTTCAGCGCATTGCCCACCCCAAGGTACTGCAAATGGCTTTGTTCGATCTGATTCAGGTCGTGCGTGAAGTGCTCCAGTTGGGGGGGCGTGGGCACCTGAAGCGAAAAACCGAATTCGGCATTGAGCTGCCGGAATGTACCGCCCAGCATCGCCTGGATTTCTGTGCCCGATGCCTGCGCCTTGTCCAGCGTTCCACGCAGTTTGTCGAAGGTCTGCACATAGATCTTTTTGACGCCCAGCTTGAGGCCTTTTTGCTGCAGCGTTTGCGCCAACTCCGACAACTCCGCCTTGAGCGCTTTGGCGCCCAATTGCTGAAACACATCCCGCAATAGCTTGAGGTGCACGGCACGCACCGCCTGGATCTTGGCGGTGCTCAAATCGAACTCACGCTGCTCCTGCTCGATGCGGTGGCGCATGGATTCGATCACCGAGGCGTTCTTGCCCCGCAGGCTGCGCAACTCGGCCATCTGGTCATCCAGGTCACGGCGGCGAATGTTGATAACCCGCCCGGTCTCTGTGCGCAGGCTGGCCACCCCTGCGGAAACTGCCGCCCGCAAGATAGATCTGCGCCGACCCATGATGCCTTTGGCCAGTGCCTCTTCCAGAACAGGCAAACCACTGGTTTCGAGCAAGACATCATCCGCCGTGATCTTGGCAACCAACCCCTTCTGGGCGGATACGGGGACCACCCTTTCCAGCGGCACCCCCAGCATCTCCGCCGATGTTCTGCACTGGCGCTCCATCTGGGACTGCACCTGCTCGGCGCTGTTGAGCGTATCCCAGAGCGTGTCGATCTTGTTCAGCACGACGAGCCGTGCATCCATGCTGTCGGGCGATATCGCAAGATGCTCACGCCAGATGGACAGATCCGAGCGGGTGACGCCAGTATCGGCACTCAGAATGAAAACCACCGCATGCGCCTGCGGGATCAGGTTGACGGTCAACTCCGGCTCTGCGCCCACGGCGTTCAGGCCGGGAGTGTCCAGAATCACCAGCCCCTGCTTGAGCAGCGGGTGGGGAATATTGATGATGGCGTGCCTCCACATGGGCACTTCCACCAAGCCCTGGGCATCGGGCACGGGGTTCTCATCGGTCAGTTCATCGTGCCAGAAACCCAGCGCACGGGCATTGTCCAGACTGACCTTGCGCACCTCAGCCACTTTCTCCAGGGCCTTGGCGATCTGGTCCGCATTGCCAACATCCAAGGGAATTTCTGTCCAGCGTTCGGTTTTGAGCCGCCATTCCGCCAGACCTTGCATCTGCAGGCGGGTTTCGATAGGAAGCAGCCGGAGGCTGGGTGCCACAGTGGCGTCATAACCCAACTCTGTGGGGCACATGGTGGTGCGGCCTGCGCTCGCAGGCATGATGCGGCGCCCATAGTCGGCAAAGAAGATCGCGTTGATCAGTTCCGATTTGCCACGCGAAAACTCAGCCACAAAGGCCACCATGACTCTGTCGCTTCGGACCTGCTCCTCCAGGCGATGCAGTCGCTCCTGCACGGCGGCATCCATCAGGTCATGCGAGGACATCCACTCGGCCAGCCGCTTGAGCTGCTGGGCGAACTCTCGCCGCCAGGCGCCATGCTGGTCGAACTGTTCGTTGAATGAAGGTCCCACTTTGCTCCCACAGATCTATGAATGGCCTACAAGGTAGACATACACAAAATATAGCATCGACCACGCGCAGGCTGTTGCAAGCCCGGACACTGGTGCTTATCAGGGCCTCCACAGAGGCACCTCGACCCCGCCAATGCTGTGCAACGCTTTCCTAGGGCCGCTGGCACCGGGGACAGAAGTAGCTGCTCCTCTGCCCCTGGCGTAAAAGCCGTATCGCCGTGCCACAGGCGTGACAAGGGGCACCTTCACGCCCATACACGCTGGCAGTGGTCTGAAAATGCCCCGCCATGCCCTCCGCGTTCGAAAAATCGCGCAAGGTACTCCCACCCATATCCACGGCACGCGCCAGCACCACACGAATGGCTTCGTACAGACGGCGCACCCGCCCGGCTCCGATGCGAGAGGACACCGCCGTGGGCCGGATGCCCGCCATGAACAGCACTTCGGAGGCGTAGATATTGCCGACCCCCACCACCAGATGCCCCGCCAGCAGCAACTGTTTGATGGGCATACGGCTTTTTTTCAGACCTGCCTGGAAATCTGGCAAAGAAAAAGCGTCCGACAAAGGCTCCATGCCCAGGGCGCCGAGCAGCTTCACCGCCACAGGTGCTTGTTCATCTGCAGCAAACACGACCGCTCCAAACCGGCGCGGGTCATGCAGTCGCAGGGTTCCCTTGTCTGTCACCAGATCAAAATGATCATGTGGCCCGGCGGCTGGCAACCCATGCGCAAAGCGCAGACTGCCCGACATGCCCAGGTGAATCAGCAAAAGCCCCCCGCTGATATTTGCCAGCAGGTACTTGCCCCGCCGGCGCAGCTCCACGACTTGTTGACCCACCAACGACAGGGGATCACAGCCCAGGGGCCAGCGAAGTGGCTTACCCAGAACCACGGCTTGAATTTTGGCCCCCGCAATCGCTTCAGCAAAGCTGCGGCGGGTCACTTCCACTTCGGGCAACTCAGGCATACAAAAGGCCGGGCAACGGCTTCACAGGCATGGATTATTATGGCCCGATGGTGCTCTTTCACAGCTTTCGAACCGCCGCATTCGCTGCCGCAGTGGCGGTTGCCGCCCAATCCACGTGGGCCCAGCAACCCCGCAGTGACAATCGCGCCACCACCGGAGGACCACCGGCCACATCCAACCCGGCCCTGGACGCTGAGCTGTTCTACGAAATTTTTCTGGGCGAAGTCAGCGCTCGCACAGGCGACCCTGGCGCTGGCTACGCGTTCATGCTCGAAGCCGCGCGCCGCAGTGCTGACGGCCAGCTTTACCAACGGGCGGCGGACATTGCCCTGCAAGCCCGCTCTGGCGAATACGCTCTGGCTGCAGCCAGGGCATGGAAAGAGGCCCTGCCCCAATCCCGCGAGGCCAACCGCTATGTGCTGCAAATCCTGGTGGCACTCAACCGCATTGGAGAAACCCCGGACCTGTTGCGCCAGGAACTCGCACAGTCACCACCTCGCGCCAAGGCGGCCTCGCTGTCTGCGCTGCCCCAAATGTATGGACGCGCCAGCGACAAGGCGCTCGCAGCCAAGGTCGTCGAACAGGCCCTTGTAGATGAGCTGACCAACCCCGCCACAGGCCCTGCAGCCTGGGTCGCACTGGGGCGGCTGCGCTTGGCCGCTGGCGACAAGGGCGGAGCCCTGAATGCAGCGCGCAAGGCGCAGGACCTGGACAACGCCAGTGAGGACGCAGCACGGCTGGCACTGGAACTCTTGGATGACAGCATCCCAGAAGCCGAACCCATCGTGATTCAGGCGCTGGCCAAACAACCCGTGCCCGACCTGCGGATGGCCTACGCACGCGTACTGCTGGGCCTGCAGCGCTATCCCGATGCCAGCCGCCAGCTGGAGGCCGTGACCAAGGAGAAGCCCGATCTGGCGGAGGCCTGGCTCGTGGTCGCCACACTGCAGTTTCAGGACAACCGCCTGCCCGCCGCTGAAGGATCCCTGCAGCGCTTCATCGACCTGGCTTCTGCCGCATCTGATGCAGAAGTGCGACAAAAAAGCCTGACCCAGGCCTACTTGCTCTACGCACAAATTGCAGAGAAGAAGAAAGACTTCGCGGCCGCCGAAGCCTGGCTGGCTCGCATTGACAACGCAGAGGAAGTGTTTGGCGCCCAGATGCGCCGGGCCTCACTGCTGGCACGGCAAGGCAAACTCGCACAGGCACGGGCGCTGCTGCGCAATCTGCCAGGATCCTCGGCCGAAAACCAGCGCATGAAGCTGGCAGCTGAAGTGCAACTGCTACGCGAGCAGCGCCTGTACAAAGAAGCCTACCAAGTGCAGGTGGAGATGGTGGCACTGGCCCCAGACGACGCCGAACTGGTCTATGACCAGGCAATGCTGGCCGAAAAAATGGGCAACCCGGACACCATGGAGCAGTTGCTGCGTCAGGTGATCGCCCGCCAGCCGCAGTACCACCACGCTTACAACGCGCTCGGCTATTCGCTTGCAGACCGGGGGCTTCGTTTGGCCGAGGCCAAACAGTTGATCTTGAAAGCGCTGGAATTTGCGCCGAATGACCCTTTCATCATGGACAGCCTTGGCTGGGTGGAATTCCGCCTGGGCAACAAGGCCGATGCAAAGCGCCTTCTGGAAACTGCGTACAAGGCCCGCCCCGATGTCGAAATTGCAGCCCACCTGGGCGAAGTGCTTTGGAGCCTGGGCGACAAGGAAGGCGCCACCCGAGTCTGGAAAGAAGGGCAGCGCATCAGCCCTGACAACGACACACTCAAAGAAACACTCAAGCGGCTAGGGGCGGGGCTTTGATGCACACCCGCAGCAGAGGGCATCACCAGGAGTTGAGCGCTCCCCCTCACCACGGCTGGGTGGTGTCGTGGATCATCTGCTGTGCGCTGTGGCTCGCTGGTTGTGCACAACCAGTCTCAAGGGCATCCCAAGAAGAAGACAGTTGGCGCGGGCGGATTGCCCTGCAGGTCGATGGACAGGCTGCGCAGTCCTTCTCCGCCACGTTTGAACTGCAGGGGAACCCTGAGAGCGGCGGCTTGGTACTTTTGAGCCCGTTCGGAAATCGCATTGCCCAACTGGAGTGGAAAGATGGCCAGGCATCGCTGCAGAGCGGGCCAGAGACACGGACTTCGGACTCGCTGGAGACGCTGCTTCTGGATGTGACAGGCACGCGCATCCCGATTGCAGCCCTTTTCAGCTGGCTCAACGGCATCCAGGCCACGGCCCCCGGCTGGCAGGCCGATCTGTCTGGCATGCCGGACGGTCGCCTCACCGCGCGACGCGAACACCCCACCCCACAAGCCATCTTACGCATTGTGCTGACCCGCTGAGGGATCGCCCTCAGCCTACGCCACCCTTTCCCATTCTGCGATGCAAGCGCTGTACGACGTGCCGGCTCCGGCCAAGCTCAATCTGTTTCTGCACATCACCGGGCGACGCGCCGACGGCTACCACCTGCTCCAGTCAGTCTTCATGCTGGTGGACTGGTGCGACACCCTGCATTTCGAACGACGCGCCGATGGCAGCATCTCCAGGGAAGACCTGGGTGCCCCATTGCCCGAGATGGACCTGACACTGCGCGCGGCACATGCACTAAAAGCCGCTACGGGCTGCACGCTGGGCGCTCACATCGGCGTTCTCAAGCGCATTCCCGCTCAAGCCGGCATGGGTGGAGGCTCGTCCGACGCAGCGACAGCACTGCTCGCCTTGAACCGCCTGTGGGGTCTCGACCTGCCACGCAGCGCACTGGAAACGATCGGCTTGCAGCTCGGTGCAGACATTCCCTTTTTTTTACGCGGCAACAACGCTTGGGTAGAAGGAATTGGTGAGACAATCACGCCGCTTGAGAAAGCACACCAACTGCCGCAAGCGCGCTTTGCCATCGTGAAGCCCGCAGCAGGTTTGGAGACAAAATTAATTTTTTCGTCACCGAATTTGAAACGCGATTCAGATAGTGCTACAATCTTAGGCTTTGCTGCAGAACACTTTGACTTTGGTCGAAACGACTTGCAGCCAGTTGCTCAGGCCATCTGCCAAGAAGTCACACAAGCCATCGAATGGCTTCAGGACCGAGGATTACAGGCTAGAATGACAGGCTCTGGAAGTGCAGTGTTTGCGCGAATGTCACATGAAGTGGACTTGAACAACGCCCCCGAAGGCTGGCAAGTCAAAGCATGTGAAAACCTGATGATTCATCCTCTGGCAGGGTGGGCGTCAGACGAGAATTAAGGTTGGCTGCTTTCAGCAGTTGACCTGTGTAGGGGAGTCGCCAAGCTGGTTAAGGCACCGGATTTTGATTCCGGCATGCGAAGGTTCGAATCCTTCTTCCCCTGCCAAATAATCTTCTCGCGTACGGGCTTTTTTTTCAGATTGCTGGGACTCTCATGCAAGCCAATCACCCCGACTTCATGGTTTTCACTGGCAATGCCAATCCTGGCATGGCAGCTGAAATTGCCCAGCACCTCGGCACCACCCTGGGTGCAGCCGACGTGGGTCGCTTCTCTGATGGTGAAGTCACCGTCGAAATCAAGCAAAACGTGCGTGCGCGCGATGTTTTCGTGGTGCAGTCCACCTGCGCACCCACCAACGAAAACCTGATGGAACTGCTGATCATGGTCGATGCGCTCAAGCGCGCATCGGCTGAGCGCATCAGCGCCGTGATCCCCTACTTCGGCTACGCCCGCCAGGACCGCCGCCCCCGCTCCACCCGCGTGCCCATCACCGCCAAGGTCGTGGCCAACATGCTGCAGGCCGTGGGTGTGGCGCGCGTGCTGACCATGGACCTGCATGCTGACCAGATCCAGGGTTTCTTCGACATCCCCGTGGACAACATCTATGCCTCTCCGGTTCTGCTTGGCGATCTGCGCCAGAAGAACTACGAGGATCTGATCGTTGTCTCGCCCGACGTGGGCGGCGTGGTGCGTGCCCGTGCCCTGGCCAAGCAGCTGGGCTGCGATCTGGCCATCATCGACAAGCGCCGCCCCAAGGCCAACGTGTCGGAAGTCATGCACGTGATCGGCGAAATCGAAGGCCGCAACTGCGTGATCATGGACGACATGATCGACACCGCCGGTACGCTGGTGAAGGCTGCCGAAGTGCTGAAAGAGCGCGGCGCCAAGAGCGTGTACGCGTATTGCACGCACCCCATTTTCTCGGGTCCCGCCATTGAACGCATCGCCAAGGGCACGGCCCTGGATGAAGTGGTCGTGACCAACACCATCCCCCTGAGCGACAACGCCAAGGGATGCACCAAGATTCGCCAGCTCTCCGTGGCCCCGCTGATCGCCGAGACGATCCAGCGCATTGCCAAGGGTGAGTCGGTGATGAGCCTGTTCTCGGACCAAGACAACCTGTTCTGACCCGCTCCCGCCGGGAGCGATGCACAGCGGTTGCACACAAGCCTCCTGCGGGAGGCTTGTTGTCTGTTTGGGAACAACCAGTGGGCGGGCGGCGATGATGCTGCAAGCCTTTTTAAAACAGAGGATGACTGGTCGCGGTCGCCTCTTTCCAGGAGCTAACTATGAACTTCGTCGCTTTTGAGCGCGCCAAGCAGGGTACGGGTGCGAGCCGCCGTCTGCGCAACTCGGGCAAGACGCCTGGCATCGTGTACGGTGGCACCACCGAACCCCAACTGATCGAGATCGACCACAACGCCCTGTGGCACGCCCTCAAGAAGGAAGCTTTCCACTCCAGCGTGCTGGACATGGAAGTGGCGGGCGCCACCTCCAAGGTCGTGCTGCGCGACGTGCAATACCACCCCTACAAGCAACTGGTGCTGCACATCGACTTCCAGCGCGTGGACGACAAGACCAAACTGCACCTGAAAGTGCCACTGCACTACAGCGGTGCTGAAGAGTCCAACGCCGTCAAGGTGGACAAGTGCATGGTCAACCCGATCGTGAACGAACTGGACGTGACCTGCATGCCTTCGGACCTGCCCGAATTCATCGCTGTGGACCTGTCCAAGCTGGAAAAGGGTGCCTCCCTGCACCTGAAGGACGTCAAGCTGCCCAAGGGCGTGACGGCCAAGATCCGCGGTGGCCAGAACAACAATCCCGTGCTGGTGTCGGTTGTGCCTCCCGCCGTGATCGTCGAAACCCCTGCTGACGCAGCACCTGCTGCCGACGCCAAGGGCAAGGGCAAGGGCAAGAAGTAATCAATCAGCCCCTCGCTGATCCACTCGCCTTTCCATTCAGGCCCCGTCTCGGCGGATCCGGCCTGACCAACGGCCCACCTCGGTGGGCCGTTTGTTTTTCAGCACCCGCGTACCCCCGCCTCTCCGCCACTATTCGCACACGGATAATCCCGCCCATGATCAAGCTGTTTGTAGGCCTAGGAAACCCGGGGCCCGACTACGAAGCGACCCGCCACAACGCCGGATTCTGGTGGATTGATGCCCTGGCGCGCGAACTCAAGGCTACGCTGGTGCCCGAGCGCAGCTACCACGGGCTGGTGGCACGCACCACGGTGCATGGCCAGACCGTATGGTTGCTGCAGCCTCAGACCTTCATGAACCTTTCGGGCAAATCCGTCGCCTCGCTCGCGCGGTTCTTCAAGATCCAGCCCGAGGAAATCCTGGTGGTGCACGATGAGCTGGACATCCCCCCCGGCCAGGTCAAGCTCAAGCGCGGCGGCAGCCACGCGGGGCACAACGGCCTGCGCGACATCCACGGCCAGCTGGGCTCGCCCGACTACTGGCGCCTGCGCATCGGCATCGGCCACCCCGGCGTGAAGAGCGAAGTCGCCAACTGGGTGCTGAAGAAGCCGTCGCCCGACCAGCGCACACTGATCGAGGACTGCATCAGCCATTCGCTCAAGGCCTACCCCGCCATGCTGGCAGGCGAGATGGACAAGGCCACCCTGCTGATCCACACCACCAAGCCACCCCGCCCCAAGCCTGTGCGCCCGGTGGAAGACTGATCAGCGACCGGGACAGCGACTGGCTCAACTGCCAATCACTATATTTTTGATAGCTTAAAGCGCTTGATGGTCGCGCGGTAGCGGCCAAAAAACCTTGAGAATCAGCCTGCAGCCGACGCCTGCAGGCGCTGGAACTTCTGCCACAGCGTCTCGCGGTTTTCCACATGCTGCGGGTTCACGGGGATGCAGGCCACGGGGCAGACCTGCACACACTGGGGCTCGTCGAAATGCCCCACACATTCCGTGCACTTGTTCGGGTCGATTTCGTAGATCTCCTGCCCCAGATAGATCGCCTGGTTGGGGCACTCGGGCTCGCACACATCGCAGTTGATGCACTCGTCGGTGATCATCAGCGCCATACGGCCTCCCTGGGCGCGGGGCCAGACACAAGGGCAATGGGGTACACGGCGCAGTTCATGCTCCGTATTATCCCGCGCGGTGGCATGTGCCTTGCGTGCCACACTGCAACCCACCACCGCTGACGGGGACGTTTTTACCGTTATGCTGTGTATACACATTAATTTTTACGCGCTCGCGTATCACCCTCCTCCACCGCCTGCTCCATGGGTCTGTTTTTCCTCAAACGGTTTGCCACCCTCCTGGCCACACTGATTGGCGCATCCATTGTTGTGTTCCTGGTGCTGGAGATCCTGCCGGGCAACGCCGCGCAGATGCTCATGGGCCCCGACGCCTCGCCCGATGCCGTGGCTGCGCTGGCCAGCAAGCTGGGGCTGGACCAGCCCGCCAGCCTGCGCTACTGGCAATGGGTCAGTGGCCTGGTGGTGGGCAACATGGGCGACAGCTACGCCTACAGCTCGCCCGTGCTCGACCTGGTGCTGGAGCGCCTGGCCCTCACCGTGCCGCTGGCGCTGATGGCCATGGTCATCACCACGGTGCTGGCCCTGGCCGCTGGTGTGTACGCCGCGGCACGCCACAACAAGGTGGGCGACGTGGGCGTGATGGGCCTGGCCCAGATCGGCATTGCCATCCCCAACTTCTGGTTCGCCATCCTGCTGATCCTGCTGTTCTCGGTGAAGCTGCAGTGGTTCTCGGCCGGCGGCTTTCCGGGCTGGACGGAAGACGCCGGAGGCAGCCCGCTCGAAGCCCTAAAGGCACTGCTGCTGCCCGCCATTGCGCTGGCCGTGGTGCAGGCTGCCATCCTGGCGCGCATCACCCGCTCGGCCGTGCTGGAGGTGCTGCGTGAAGACTTTGTGCGCACGGCCCGCGCCAAGGGCCTGACGCAGCGCGCAGCGCTCTGGGGCCATGTGCTGCGCAACGCGATGATCCCGGTGGTCACCGTGATGGGGCTGCAGTTTGCCTCCCTGCTGGCGGGCACCATCGTGGTGGAGAACGTGTTCTACCTGCCCGGCCTGGGCCGTTTGATCTTCCAGTCGATTTCCAACCGCGACCTGATCGTGGTGCGCAACTGCGTGATGCTGCTCGCCGCCATGGTCATCATCGTGAACTTCGTGGTGGACGTGTTGTACGCCGTGATCGACCCCCGCGTGAAGGCATCCGACATCTGATCCCCATGAGCGCCGCTATTTCCTCCCCTTCCCCTGCAACCACCTCGGCACCGAGTTGGCTGTACCGCGCGCTGCGCCACCGCAGCTTTGTCATTGGTGCCGTGCTGTCGCTGCTGCTGGTGGCCACCGCTGCCCTGTCGCTGGTCTGGACGCCTTGGTCCCCCTACGACATGGATCTGGCGAACAAGCTGAGCGGCCCTTCCGGCAAGCACTGGCTGGGCACGGATGCGTTCGGGCGCGATGTGGCCTCGCTGCTGATGGTCGGTGCGCGCAACTCCATCCTGGTGGGCGTGATCGCAGTGGGCATCGGCCTCACCATCGGCACGGCGCTGGGCTTGCTGGCGGCGGCCAAGCGCGGCTGGGTGGAAGAAATCATCATGCGGCTGGCGGACTTCACGTTTGCCTTCCCCGCGCTGCTGCTGGCCATCATGATGACGGCGGTGTTTGGCGCAGGCATCGTCAATTCGATCATCGCCATCGGCATCTTCTATATCCCGACGTTTGCGCGTGTCACCCGCGCCTCGGCCAACGCCGTGTGGGCACGTGAGTACATCCTGGCCGCGCGGGCTTGTGGCAAAGGCACCTGGCGCATCACGCTGGAGCATGTGCTGCCCAACATCCTGTCGGTGCTCATCGTGCAGACGACCATCCAGTTCGCGCTGGCCATCCTGGCCGAGGCCGCCCTGTCGTACCTGGGCCTGGGCACACAGCCGCCCCAGCCCTCCTGGGGCCGCATGCTCAGCGAGGCCCAGACCTTGATGTTCCAGGCCCCGCTGCTGGCCGTGTGGCCGGGCGTGGCGATTGCGCTGGCCGTGCTGGGGCTGAACCTGCTGGGCGACGGCCTGCGTGATTTGCTCGACCCCCGCCTCTCTCGCAAGCGCTGACAGCCCCCGCACCGAAGACCACCCGCACCCCACGATGTCCCTGTTAGAAGTCTCCAACCTCCGCATCCGCCTGCAGACGCACCGGGGCCCCGCCGACGCCGTGCGCGGCGTGAGCTTTTCGCTGGCGCGCGGTGAAACCCTGGGCCTGATCGGCGAATCCGGCTGTGGCAAGTCCATCACCGCCATGTCGCTCATGGGCCTGCTGCCCGACAGCGCACAGGTCACCGGCAGCATCCGCTTTGACGGCCAAGAGCTGGTGGGACGCACCGATGCGCAGATGTGCCAGCTGCGCGGCAACCGCATTGGCATGGTGTTCCAGGAGCCCATGACGGCCCTGAACCCCGTGCACACCATTGGCCGCCAGGTGGCAGAGCCCCTGCGCCTGCACCGGGGCATGGACGCGGCCAGCGCCCGCAAGGAGGCCATTGCACTGCTGGACCGCGTGGGCATCCCCAACGCGGCGCAGCGCATCGATGCCTATCCACACCAGTTTTCCGGCGGGCAGCGCCAGCGCATCACCATTGCGATGGCGCTGGCCTGCGGGCCCGACCTGCTGATTGCCGACGAGCCCACCACGGCGCTGGATGTGACCATCCAGCAGCAGATCCTGGACCTCATCAGCGACCTGGTGGCCGAACGCAACATGGCCATGATCCTGATCTCGCACGACCTGGGCGTGATCTCGCAGAACGTGGACCGCATGATGGTGATGTACGGCGGCAGCGTGGTGGAGAGCGGCTCCACCGCATCCGTTTTCTCGGCCATGGCGCACCCCTACACCCGGGGCCTGTTTGCGGCGCGCCCCCACCTGGGTGCCGTGCATGCGCCCGGCCAGCGCCCCCGGCTGTCCACCATCCCAGGCACCGTGCCTGAACTGGTGGACCTGCCCGCAGGCTGCCCCTTTGCAGGCCGCTGCGGCTACACCATCGACGCCTGCCACCACGAGCCGCCCCCTGTCACGGTTGTGGCCACCGATGCTGACGGTGACCACGCTGTGCGCTGCCTGCGCCGCGAAGCCATTGCCGAAGCCCGCAGCGTGGAGGTGGCAGCATGAGCGACATCCAACATCAGGCCGGCCCGCTGCTCCAGGTGACCGACCTGGTGCGCGAATACACACTGCCCCGCGAGCATCTGTTTCGCCCGCCGGGCACGGTGCAGGCCCTCAATGGCGTGAGCTTTTCCATCGCCGCTGGCCGCAGTCTGGGTGTGGTGGGCGAATCGGGCTCGGGCAAGTCCACGCTTGCGCGGCTGGTGATGGCGCTGGATGCACCGACTGCTGGCACGGTGGAACTGCTGGGCCGCAACCTGCACCAGTTGCCCGCCGAGCAACTGCGCCAGGCGCGGCGCGACTTCCAGATGGTGTTCCAGGACCCCTACGGGTCGCTGGACCCGCGCCAGACCGTGGAGCGCATCGTGACCGAACCGCTGCAGGCGCAAGGCCAGACCACGCGTGCCGAGCAGCGCGAGCAGGCGGCCCAGGTGCTGTCGCAGGTGGGCCTGCGCACCAACGACCTGGGCAAATACCCGCACGAGTTTTCTGGCGGCCAGCGCCAGCGCATCGCGATCGCACGGGCCCTCATCACCCGGCCCCGCCTCATCGTGGCCGACGAGCCCGTGAGCGCGCTCGACGTGTCGGTGCAGGCCCAGGTGCTCAACCTGATGCAGGACCTGCAGCAGCAGTTCGGCATCACCTACATGCTCATCAGCCACGACCTGGCGGTGGTCAACCACCTGTGTGACGAGGTGGTGGTGCTGTACCAGGGGCGCATCGTGGAGCGCGGCTCGCCGGGCGAGCTGTTCCGCAACGCGCAGCACCCCTACACACAGTCGCTGGTGGGTGCCGTGCCGCAGGTGTTGCCAGGCCGCGCACGGGCGCGCCGTGCGGCTGCCGCCGCCGCAGCAGCAACGGCAAAAACCGCATAACCAAATACAGGTGTGATGGTGTAAAAAGCTTTTTTCCTCCCCGGTAACAAATTGCACCGGGGTTTTTATGGTTGTTGTCTGGTTTTTTGTCTGGAGAGTCCGAACATGCTGAACCGCCGTACCGTCCTTGCCACTGGCGCGATTGCCGCCGTGCCCCTGTCCACCCCGCTCAGCGCCCTGGCGCAGGGCCGCAAAGATGCGGTGACGCTCGCGATGACGCTGGAGCCCCCAGGCCTGGACCCCACCGCCGGTGCAGCGTCTGCCATCGCCGAGATCGTGCAGTACAACATCTTCGAGACGCTCACCAAGATCAACCCCGACGGCAGCGTGTCGCCCCTGCTGGCCGAAAGCTGGGAGGTCTCGCCCGACCTCAAGACCTACACCTTCAAGCTGCGCCGTGGCGTGAAGTTCCAGAACGGCGAGCCCTTCACCGCTGCGGCCGTCAAGTTCTCGTACGACCGCGCGGGCGGCGAGAAGAGCACCAACAAGGACAAGCGCACGTTCGCAGGCCTGACCACCCAGGTGGTGGACGACTACACCGTGGTGCTGCTCAACAAGGAGATCGACCCCGACCTGCTGTTCGTGCTGGGCCAGGCCACCTCCATCATCGTGGAGCCCAAGAGCGCCGACACCAATGCCAACAAGCCCGTGGGCACCGGCCCCTACCAGCTGCAAGCGTGGAACAAGGGCTCGTCCGTGGTGCTCACGGCCTGGGCCGACTACCGCGATGCCAAGGCCATCAAGATCAAGCGCGCCACCTTCCGCTTCATCTCCGACCCCGCTGCCCAGGTGGCTGCCTTGCTGGCGGGCGACGTGGACGCCT
The DNA here is from genome assembly GCF_002245625.1 of Acidovorax kalamii. Lineage (GTDB taxonomy): Bacteria > Pseudomonadota > Gammaproteobacteria > Burkholderiales > Burkholderiaceae_C > Acidovorax > Acidovorax kalamii. Next base: position 215,854 of record NZ_NOIG01000004.1, on the reverse strand, counting down.
TCCCCCGCGTCACGCCGCGCAGCGTGGCGCAGTTCAAGGCCAATCCGAAATACCAGGTGATCGTGGCAGGCTCGCGTGCCAAGACCATTCTGGCGATCAACAACGGCAAGCAGCCGCTTCAGGATGTGCGCGTGCGCCGCGCCATTGCCGCCGCCATTGACCGCAAGGCGGTGATCGAAGGTGCGGGCGACGGCTACGGCGCGCCCATCGGCAGCCACTATGTGCCCGGCGCTTTTGGCTACGTGGACACCACGGGCGTCAACCCGTTTGACATCGAAAAGTCCAAGAAACTGCTGGCCGAGGCGGGCATCAAGACCCCGCTGGAGCTGACCATGACGCTGCCCCCCACGCCCTACGCACGCCAGGGTGGCGAGGTGATTGCCGCCCAGCTGGCCAAGGTCGGCATCATCGCCAAGATCCAGAACGTGGAATGGGCACAGTGGCTCAGCGGCACCTACGGCAGCAAGAACTACGACCTGACCGTGATCAGCCATGTCGAGCCGTTCGACCTGGGCAACTTTGCCAAGCCCGACTACTACTGGGCCTACAACTCGCCCAAGTTCAACGACCTGTTCAACCAGATCAAGAACGCCGCCCGCCCTGCTGACCGCGCCAAGCTGCTGGGCGATGCACAGCGCCTGCTGGCCGAGGACTCGGTGCACGCCTTCCTGTACTCCAACCAGTGGATCACGGTGGCCAACAAGAACCTCAAGGGCCTGTGGAAAGACATGCCGGTGTTCGTGAACGACATCTCGGCGCTGTCCTGGTCGTGACATTCGGACACCCCCCTGAGGCCCTACGGGCCTTCCCCCCGCTCTCGCATCGCTACGCGATGCGGGCAGGGGGACGCAGCCAGCGCGGCGGGGCGGCCCTTGCGCGGCTGCACGCGCCTGGGCCGCGCCGGTTTCAAGGGCTGCAGGTGGCGCGCGGCGCCATGGATCACTAAGAGCGGTTAACAAAACTCAGCGAAGCGGTTCTGGCTAGGCGCCGCGTCGCAGGCAGTACGAGTAGTACGACAAGACGCGGCAACAACGCCAGAAGAGTTCTGTTAGCCAATCTAAAACCTGCAGGAGCGGACTGCTCCTGAAACAATAGCTGCCAGCGCTTTACCAATAGGCGGTAGCAGCCTTTTTTGCTTGTAAAACTCCCGACATGACCGCCCTGCACGATCTGCCCGCCCACGAACTCCTGGCCGCCTACCGCCAGCGCACGCTGTCCCCCGTGGAGGTCACGCAGGCCGTGCTGGCGCACATCGAACGCTGGGAACCCCACATCCAGGCCACTTACCTGCTGCGTCCCGACGCTGCGCTCGCGCAGGCCCGCGCGTCCGAGGCCCGCTGGCTGCGCGGCGAGCCCAAGGGGCTGCTGGACGGCGTGCCCAGCACCATCAAGGAAAACATTGCCACCGAGGGCGACCCCACGCCGCTGGGCACGGCAGCGGTGGAGCTGGTGCCCGCCACAGCCGACGCCCCGCCCGCCGCCCGCATGCGCGAGGCGGGTGCCGTCATCGTCGCCAAGACCACCATGCCCGACTACGGCATGTTGTCCTCGGGCCTGTCCAGCTTCCACCCGCTGTCGCGCAACCCGTGGGATGTGAGCAAAGGGCCCGGTGGCTCCAGCGCAGGCGGTGGTGCTGCGGCCGCCGCTGGCTATGGCCCGCTGCACATCGGCACCGACATCGGTGGCTCGCTGCGCCTGCCCGCCAGCTGGTGTGGCATCTTCAGCCTCAAGCCCAGCCTGGGCCGCATCCCTATCGACCCACCCTACACCGGCCGCGCCGCTGGCCCCATGACCCGCACCGTGGCCGACGCCGCGCTGATGATGCAGGTGCTGAGCCAGCCCGATGCGCGCGACAGCATGAGCCTGCCCGCCCAGGACATCGCCTGGAGCCAGTTCAACAAAGGTGCCGAGCGCCTGCGCGGCCTGCGCATTGGCCTGCTGCTGGATGCGGGCTGTGGCCTGCCCGTGGAGCCCGAAGTGAAAGCCGCCGTGGAGCGCGCAGCCCAGCTCATGGAAGCCGCTGGCGCCACCATCGTTCCCATGGCACCGTTCATGACCCAGGCCATGCTCGACGGCATGGACCATTTCTGGCGCATGCGTTCGCACATCGACCTGCAGGCCCTGCCCGCTGAGCGGCGCGCGAAAGTGCTGCCCTACATCCGCGCCTGGGCCGAGAGCGCTGCGGGCATGGGCGGCACCGAGGTCTTCAACGCCAGCCAGCAGTTCCACGTCACCCGCGTGGCTGCCGTCAGGGCATGCAGTGCGTTCGACTACGTGATCTCGCCGGTAGCGCCCAACGTGGCCTTCCAGGCCGAGTTGCCCTCGCCCACCAACGACCCGCTGCGGCCGCTGGAGCACATCGGCTTCACCGTGCCATTCAACATGTCCGAGCAGCCCGCGGCCTCAGTCAACTGCGGCTACACCCGTACCGGCCTGCCGATTGGCCTGCAGATTGCAGGTGCCCGTTTTGACGATCTGGGCGTGCTGCAGGTGGCGCACGCCTTCGAGCTGATCCGCGAACCCCAGCGGGCATGGCCCCAGCCACCGGCGGGCTGAAAGCATGGACAGAGGTTGTTGGTAACCTTGGGGTTTGTTGGTAGCCGCGCACCGCCCCTGCGGCGCACGGCGCAGCCAACACCGCAACAGACCGACAACCCCTGCACACAAGCACCCCCACCGCATGGACATCCTCATCCTGGCGATCCTGATCGCCACCGGCACCTACATGCTCAACGCCAAAGAGCAGCGCAAGCGCATCGCGCTGCTGGGCAGCCATCTGGCCAACTACCAGATCGAAAAGCTCATGGAGGCCCTGACCGAGGGTTACCTGCGCGCCCTGGGCGAGAGCACCGACGAGCGCCGCCAGCAGATCTGGAGCCTGCTGAGCACCACCGAATCCCAGCTCGCCGAGCAATTCAGCCGCTTTGCCGCCGAGTTCGCCAAAGTCAGCGAAGCCGACGCGCGGGTCAGCCGCCTCTCCATTGCCCTGCCCTTTGCCGAAAAGCTGCTGCCCGCCGCCACCTTCGACATGCGCAAGGCCCTGGCTGTGCACGCGCGCGGCATTGCGCACGTGGTGCAGAACACCGGCCACCTGGCGCCCAAAGACCGCGCCTACATGATGACGGCCGAGCTGTTCCTCATGCAGCACACCTGCCACTGGTTCTGCAAGTCCAAGACCATCGCCACCGCCCGCATGCTGGCGCGCCACCAGACGCCGCATGAACAGCTCGTGGCCTCTGTCTCAGCGGAAACACGCAACGCCTACCTGACACTCATCAAAGGCAGCTGAGCCACCGCCCTCCACAATGCTCCATGCCATCCACCACGCACACCCGCACGACCGATAGCCTGGGCAATCCCCTCACGCTGCACGACGCGGCCAGCGCCGCCGCCGTGAACGACTTTGTGGAAGGCTTCATCGCCTGCGAAGCCCGCGCGGTGAACGTGCTGAACGCGGCAGCCGACACCAGCGCCATCGTGCAGGCCAGCTGCGCGGCGCTGCACATGTTTGCCGAGTCGGCCGACGCCCCGCGCAACGCCCGTCCCTTCATCGACCAGGCCCTGGCCCACGCCCCCGAGGCGACGGAGCGTGAACAACGCCTTGTGGCTGCCGTCGCCGCCTGGGTCAACGGCGACCTGCCCCGCGCCATTGCACTGCACGAAGAGCAAGCCCGCCAACACCCGCGCGACCTCGCCTCCCTCAAGCTCGGCCAATACCATTTGTTCAACCGGGGCGACTCGCCCGGCATGCTGCGCCTGGCGCTCCAGGCCCTGCCCGCTGCGGCCGAGGTGCCCTACCTGCACGGCATGCTGGCCTTCGGCTGGGAGCAGTGCCATTTGCTCGACCGCGCCGAGGCATCTGCCCGCCACGCCATCGCCCTGTGCCGCAAAGAACCCTGGGCCCACCACGCGCTGGCCCACGTCATGCTGACCCAGGGCCGCATCCGCGAAGGTACCGACTTCATGGCCAGCATGAGCGACACATGGACGGGCCTGAACTCCTTCATGGTCACGCACAACTGGTGGCACCAGGCGCTGTTCCTGCTGGAGCAGGACCGGCATGCCGAGGTGCTGGCGCTCTACGACCAGCAGGTGTGGGGCGTGGTCAAGGAATACACCCAGGACCAGATCAACGCCGTGTCACTGCTCGCCCGGCTGGAGCTGGCGGGCGTGGATGTGGGCCCGCGCTGGACCGACGTGGCCGACCACCTGGCACTGCGCCTGGCCGACCATGTGCTGCCCTTTCTGGACCTGCAATACCTCTACGGCCTGGCCCGCGCCGGGCGCATGGAGGCTGCAAGCACGCTAAAACGCAACCTTGAAGCCCACGCCGCTACCCGCACCGAGGCACAGGAGCACACCGTGTGGCAACAGGTGTGCGTGCCCGCCGCCCACGGCCTGCTGGCGCATGCGCAGGGCGACTGGGCGACGGCAGTGGAGAAGCTGGGCGTGGCCCTGCCCCGGCTGGTGGAGATTGGCGGCAGCCATGCGCAGCGGGATTTGTTTCACCAGATCTGGCTGGATGCGCTGCAGCTTAACGGGCAGTGGGCGGCGGTGCAGAACGTGTTGCAGCCGTTGGTCAATGGGCAGCCGGAGTCGGTGAGGCTGGCGCGGCAGGCAAAAGTTGTGAATGCAGCGCTGAGGTTGCCGGATTGAATCCCAAAACCGCGTCCCCAACGCGCTCTACAGCAAACGCAGGCCAGACCTAGATTTGCGTAACGACTCTCACACCCAGATACAGCCTCAGACTGGTCAATCCCTGTTTTCAGAGAATCTGGAAATGACAATTTCAGGCCATCTAACTTCATGCTGACCTGCGGGCTGTGCTACTCGACGCATCCACATGCAACCTCGTAGAGAGCAAGCGAGACACCCAGTCGGCACCCAACATGCCTCTCGTCATTTCCAGTCAGCCCGCAGGCCCACGCTTCTCTATCACCGCCGAGGCTGAGATGCCCACCATAGTGGTGACGGCGACACTACAAAACCAGCCCATGCCTTCGGGTGCAGCTCCCATATACGAATGGTCGGCCACCCTGGCTTTTGACGGTAGCTCACCGGCCACCAGTGCCACCTTCGGCGGCGGAAGAAGCACGCAGCACAGCCGCATCGCTCCGCAGGTCAGTGCCAACGCCAGTTGGCGAATTCCCTTTACCGAAGTACGCGGCGGCATGCTGACGGTTCAAGTCATTTTGCGCGCCGGAGGGACTGAGCAGCGCGCCCAGGCAACATGGACGATTGCCGGAACCAACCCCACGGGCACAGCCATCCGCGCTTTCGCCAACGGCATCGGAGCCAACCGTGCCGTGTTCCGCAAAAAAATGCGCCAGGAAAGCTCGCTCCAGCAATTCCGAACGCCCGGTAACTGGCCCAAGTACAGCAGCGATGGTCTTGGCGGAGTTGGCTTGTGCCAACTCACCCGCCCTGCACCTACTGCCGATCAAACCTGGAGCTGGAAAGAGAACGTACGCGGCGGCTGGGCGCTGTACTTGGAAAAGGAGCGCATTGCTCGCGCTTACCCCCGCAACGTGCGCAGCGGAGAGCGTTTTCGCAATCTGGTGACCGCATGGAACCGCGCTCGTACCGCACAAGGGCTACCCGCCTTGCCTGTGGAATTACCTGACTACACCCCTGAGCAACTTGAGCTGGACACACTTCGCGGCTTCAACGGATACGCCAATGGCTTGCATGAATACAGGGTGCGACTTGATAACGGCGCTCTTTTCGTCACGGTGGACTCCAGCGGACAACGGGGATTTGCAGAATGGGAGCGAGTGCCCGTAGCCGCCCGAGGCACGGTCGGCGATCCAAACTATGTGGAAAACGTGCTCGCTCAATCGGACTTCTGACCGTGCTGACAATCCCCAATCCCACGGCGACTCGCTCACACGGTCTGCCAGCTGTCACGGTCGTAATCGCCTTGTCCTGGGTTTTGGCCGCCTGCTCCCCACAGAATGCAAGCAGTTCATCTCCAATACGTGCCGCTGCAGCTGCCGACGGGAGAGAGAACATGCACCATCTGTATGTGGTGTATTGCAATGGCACCGTTGACCACCTGGATCTGGCGAAGCAGACCAAAGTAACCAGCTTCCAACTCTCAGACCACAGCGGCAGCCCTCCCTCTGTAGCCAAGCTGCCGGTAGCAGGCATGCGACCCGACAGCTGCTTGGCGAGACCTTTTACGCTAACAGATGCCAAAGCTCAGGATGAAGGGATGGCGTTCATCGTTGCGTCTGCCCAGTTGCAGCGCGACGACTCGAGCGGGCACAAGTCCTACAGCCTTCTCAACTTCTCAGTGCCTGCATGGACCTTGCAAGGCCAACAGGACCTGGGCAGCTTTGATGTACTCAACGGAACACCGCCCAGAATCACACGCGGGGCTGACGGCCGGTTGAGACCCCAACCGGCTGAAATCGACCCCGCGGCTGAGCTCCGAGCGGAACTCAACCAACATGCGGGCGGCGCAACGATGACATTTGCCACCCCGCTCGCGACATCTGCCAACACCGTGCTGATCGGATACACCGCTTCTCAGGATGCCCACGGTGCGGCTTACGCACTGCTGCACCGTACGCAGCGCAGCATCGTACAGATCGAGGGCGTTCCCGGCAGCGACCCTGAGCCTGCTCTCACACTGGCGCCGGGCGGGCAGTTTGTTCTGCACTCGGTGCGCGCTTTCAACTACAAGCAGGGCAGCCGACAACTCACGACCACAGGCGAACTGAAACTGTATGGAGCGGACGGCAGGCTGGTCAGCCAGCAAACCGATGAACGTGTCGCCGGAGACTGGCACCCAATCGCGCTGACTCCGCAGGGACTAGCCGTCTATACCGACCGACACGGCAACTACCGCTTTGTGTCACTGGGGCACATGTTTGGTGTGGAGCCCGTGCAGGACCCCAACACCGACGACCTGGACGGTACACGCCCGGGTGTCATCTATGCAGGCGGATAAAGACCACGGGCCTCCTTACCGCACCACCAACTTCGTCTGGTCATACACCGGCTGCTCCGGCAAATCCGCCAGGTGCCGCACATCGGCCCAGTCCAGCACCTCCACCGCCTCGCCGCTGACCCGCACGCGGTTGAGCCCCGCGTTGGGGATGTCGCTCTGGCGCGGGCCGTCCAGCCCCGTGCCGCGTGCAGTGCGCCAGATCATGTCGAGCACGCCGCCATGGGTGACCACCATCACGGTCTGGCCGCTGTGCTGCTGGGCGATGCGGTAGACGGCGTCCATCACGCGAGTGTGGAACTGGCGGGTGGTCTCGCCGCCGGGCATGCCGTAGTCGGCTTCAAAACGCAGCCACTGGTTCCATGCGTCGGCATGTTCCTGCTTGACGTCGTCCACGCGCTTGCCGTCCACCACGCCAAAGTTTTGCTCGCGCAGGGCGCTGTCGGTGAGGGTGTCGATGCGGGCCTCAGGGAACAGCACCTGCAGGCTGGGCGTGGCGGTCTGCTGGGTGCGGATGAGGTCGCTGCAGATGAGGTGGTGCACCACGGGGCGCTCTGCGGCCAGACGTTCGGCCAGGCGGCGGGCCTGTTCGTGGCCGGTGGCGTTGAGGGGTACGTCCACATGGCCCTGAAAGCGCAGCTCGCGGTTCCAGTCGGTCTCTCCGTGGCGGATCAGGATCAATTCAGTCATGCGTGCCATTATCGAATGTACACACATGATTGCAAGGTTTTTTGGCCGCTACCGCGCTTCCAGCAAGCCTTAATAGCTATTATTTTTATAACAAAACAACGGCGGACTCTACCGCATGGGCACGATGAGTACCTTGCGGCGCGGCTGGCAGCCAGGGCCCTCGTAGGCGGCGCTGTCCTGTTCCCAGCCTGGGCCGGGCGAGGTTTGCGCGCACACACGCTGGCCATCGACCAGGCTACGCCAGTAGTACCAGGGCGCGGGGGCGGCCTGTACCAGCAGCGGGGCCAGCAGAGCCAGGACTAGCAAGCGGCGGGGGACTAAAGACATGGGCATGCAATGCATCTGGCAATGTCCCTCCATGCTACGCAGGCCGCGCCGCATCAATGCCAGGAAAAGCGGTGGAATGGCCGGTCACGGCTTTTCAGCCGTCACGATCCAGCCTTCCAGTGGGTCGAGCCCCGGCGGCAAACCATAGAGCGCGTTGCCCTCGGCATGGCGCTGCTCGGCCCAGGCGGCCTGCAGCAGGCACAGCACGGCGTCCAGACTGTCACCGCTGGCGTCCTGCACCAGCGCATCGCGCTGGGCGTGGCTGAGCTTGAGGCGCAGGCCCAGGCGGGTCTGGCCCAGTTCCAGCGTGTTGACCAGGTCCTTGCGGGCGATGAGGCGGTCGGGGGTCTGCTTGGCGCGGTCGTCGCTTTTGTAGCTGCGCCGCTGCAGCACCTCGCGCGCGAGCAGGCCGGGGTAGGCCTCCAGCGCCACGCGGCGGGGGTCGCCTGCGCGCAGGCCAGGCAGGTGCACATCCGCGTCCAGCAGAAGCGGCAGGCCCGCGTGCAGCATGTAGGCCACGGGCGGGTTTACCCATTTCATTGAGGGGCTGGAGCCTGCGGGCCCGTCGGTGGCGCGGTGGGCAAACTTGCCGCCCACGGGGCGCGCATCGCAAAACGCCGCAAACTGCGCGCGGATCTGCTCGCGGCTCAGGCTGCGGTAGTGCTGCATGCAGGCGTGCCAATCGGTGGGCCAGCCCAGCGCCTGGACCAGCTCGCGCGGCAGGCCGAAGGGCAGGTCAAAACCGCCCACCCAGTCGCCGGGCTGCGCCAGCCACTGGCCGAATGCGGCCAGGGTGTCGAAGGGCTGCAGCGCGGTGAGCGCCACGCGCGCGCCCTGGCGCTGGCCCAGCGCCAGCACGATGGGTTTGCGCCGCGTGGGGCTGCTGGAGAAATCGCAGCCCAGCAGCAGGGGTTGTTGTGCGGCAGCTGTCATCCCAATGCCAACGCCGTGACGCCTGCCGCAATGCACAGCGCGCCAAAGATGCGCGCCACCCGGTCACCTTCACCCAGCAGATGCCCGCCAATCAGCGCAGCAAACAGCATGGACACCTCGCGCGCCGGGGCCACGTGCGACAGGGGCGCCTGCTGCATGGCGTACAGCACCAGCACATAGGCCACGGGGCTCACCACCGCCACGGCCAGGGCAAAACGCCACTGCGCCAGCCACAGCGTGCGGGCCATGGGCAGGTCGCGCAGCACCACGGGCGCCAGCAGGCCCACGCGCACAAAGTTGCCCATGTAGTCCACCAGGATGGGCGACATCAGCAAAAACTTGACCGCATAACCATCGACCACCGTGTAGCTGGCAATGAAGGCCCCCGTGAGCACCCCGTAGGCCATGCCCTTGTGCACCCGTGCACGCGCGGCAGGGTCGTGCGCGGCACGCAGCAGGCCCGGGCCGCCCGCGATCAAAAACACGCCCCCCACCACGCCCACGATGCCCAAAGCGCCCAGCGCAGAGATCTGCTCGCCCAGCAGCGTGATGGCCACCAGCGACGACAAGAGCGGCCCCGAGCCCCGCGCCAGCGGGTAGACCACGGTGAGGTCGGCCACGCGGTAGCCGCGCAGCAGGATAACGAAGTAAGCCACATGCAGCAGCCCGCTGGCGGCGACAAAACCCCACTCCACCGCGCCCCACAGCGGCACGGCGTCGCGCCCCAGGTACCAGCCTAGCGGCGCCCAGACGACCATCATGATCACCGAGGTGAAGAACGCAAACCGCGAGTCGCCCCCGGCCTTCTTGGCCACGATGTTCCAGCACGCGTGGATGAGGCCGGCGAGGATGATGAGGGCGAAGGCGGTGAAGGTCACGGGTAAAGATGGAGCGGCTTGAATGCAAAAAGCCGCAGCGCTTTGAGGCCGCTGCGGCTGGAGTACAAGCAGTTAAAAAGTGGGAGTGATTGGCGTAGCGAGCGGCCTCAGCCTGGGTTGAGGAACGCAGCCGCACTCCCGTGCGGCGAGTACCGCAGGCCCGAGATGTGGCCGCGCAGTAGCCAAGCGCCCCACTTTTCAGGCGCGACCAATGATCGACGCCGTGGCCATCAGCTCTTCGAGCAGCGCATAAGACACCTTGCCCGACACCGCATACGGGTCCAGTTCAGGCTTCTCCGAATACTTGAGCAGGATGGAATGGTTGATCTTGGAAAGATTGACCTGCCCCATGGTCCAGCCGCCAAAACGCCGCTCGGAGATTTCCTCGTAGTGCAGCAGCTCCACATTCTTGTGGCGCGGGTCTTTCTGGATGTGGCCGTACAGGTCGCTCACGGCCGAGCGGCCACCTTCGATGGCCTGCAGGAACACGCCGCCGCCATAGCACAGCACCCCGGTGATGCCGCAGCCCGGGTTGTGCTGGCGCGACTGCGTCAGGATGGCTTCGATGGCGGCGGGAGAGGTGTCCACCGCGCGGCTGGCATAAAGCAGGCGTACCAACATGGCTTAGTTCTTTCCGGGGATGAGGGACAAAAATTCGCGACGCAGCGCGCTGTCCTTGAGGAACACGCCACGCATCACGGAGTTGATCATCTTGCTGTCCATCTCGCGCACGCCGCGCCAGGACATGCAGAAGTGGCTGGCTTCCATCACGATGGCGAGGCCGTCGGGCTGGGTCTTTTCCATGATCAGGTCGGCCAGCTGCACCACGGCTTCTTCCTGGATCTGGGGGCGGCCCATGACCCAGTCCACCAGGCGCGCGTACTTCGACAGGCCGATCACGTTGGTGTGCTCGTTGGGCATGATGCCGATCCAGATCTTGCCGATGACGGGGCAGAAATGGTGGCTGCAGGCGCTGCGCACGGTGATGGGGCCGACGATCATCAGCTCGTTCAGGTGCTCGGCGTTGGGAAACTCGGTGATGGGCGGCTGCGCTACGTAGCGGCCCTTGAACACCTCGTTGATGTACATCTTGGCCACGCGGCGCGCGGTGTTCTTGGTGTTGTGGTCGCCCTCGGTGTTGATCACCATGCTGTCGAGCACGCCCTGCATCTTGGCCTCGACCTCGTCAAGCAGCTTCTCCAGCTCGCCGGGCTCGATGAACTCGGCAATGTTGTCGTTGGCGTGAAAACGCTTGCGGGCGGCGGCAAGGCGTTCGCGAATCTTCACGGAGACAGGCGTGCCTTCGTCATCCGGCGGGGTGGGCGTCATATCGGCGGCAGGTTGGCTGGACATGGCCGGAATCGTAACAGCGAACCGCGCTCTGCAGATTTCAAGGGTTTTAGGCCGTCTGCGCCTGTTGGATATACCTTGATAGCTATATTTTTTATAGCAACATCACAATGCGGGGCGCTACGCACCATCCACGGCCATCCAACGGGCGCGACCCAAGCCAGGGCAGCCGGGTGAGGGCTGCTCAAGGGCTGTGCCCTCTATCAATAGCGGTTGCCAGTCACCCACAGCGCCAGCCGCATCAGACCAAAGGCAATGCGGTCGAGCACGCGCTGGCGCAGCGGCCGGCCTGCGTAGCGCGCCGGGTCCATGCGGCGGCCCGCGTGCTGCATGGCGTGCACCAGGCGCTGGCGCAGGTCGGTGGCAAAGGCACCGTCTTCCACGACCACATTGGCCTCACGCGCCAGCAGCAGGGAGAGGGGGTCGAGGTTGGACGAACCCACCGTGGCCCAGGGCCGATCGCCCTGCGCGTCGATCACGGCCACCTTGGCGTGCAAAAAGCTGGGCGCGTATTCGTAGATCTCCACCCCCGCCGCCAGCAGCGCGCCATACACCGGCCGGGCCGCGTGGTACTGCATGAAGTACTCATAGCGCCCCTGCAGCAGCAGGCGCACACGCACGCCCCGGCGCGCGGCCATCACCAGCGCGCGGCGCAGCTTGCCGCCGGGCATGAAGTAGGCGTTGGCGATGATGATCTCGTGCCGCGCGGTGCCAATCGCACGGCGGTAGGCCTTTTCGATGCGGCTGCGGTTGCGCACGTTGTCGCGCAGCACCAGCGCGGCGCGCATGGGCGGGCCGGAGTCGGTGGCCGGGTCGGCCGCATGCCGGGCCTTGCTGGCTGCACGCAAGGCCTGCAGCGCCTCGGGCAGGCGGCGCTGCCGCGCATCGCGCACGGCCTGCATGCGCCACCAGAGCTGCTCCATGGTGTCGCTCGCGGCCGCTACCAGGCTGCCCGTGGCACGCACGGCAAAGTCAAACCGGGGAGCATCGAGCGTGCCGTGGTTGGGGTCGTGAAAATCGTCCAGTACATTGATGCCGCCGCAGAACAGCAGGCGGCCATCGACCACACACAGCTTGCGGTGCAGGCGCCGCCAGCGGTGGGGCAGCAGCAGGCCCAGGGGCCCCAGTGGCGAGTACACGCTGTATTGCACCCCGGCAGCCTGCAGCCGCGCGGCCCAGGCCTCGGGCAACGCGCCCGTGCCCACGCCATCCACCACCAGCTGGGTGCGCACGCCCCGCTGCGCCGCACGTATCAGCGCCTCGGCCACGGCCGCGCCCGAGCCGGTGAAGTCGAAAATGTAGGTCTCGAACTGGATGTCTGACAGCGCGGCATCCATGGCCTCGATCAGGGCCGGAAACAACTCCTCGGCGCCCTGCAGCAGGTGCACGCGGTGATCGTCCGAGAACTCCGTGCCACGGACCAGGGGCGGTTTCTTCTTCACGCGTTCACAGCCGGAATTCGGCAATCAGCGGCAGGTGGTCGGACATGCGCCACCAGATGCGGCCACGCGGCACATGCAGCGACAGGGGGGTGAGGCCCCGGGCATACACATGGTCCAGCTGGGTCAGGGGCAGCCGCGCGGGGTAGGTGAAGGCGCGTGGTTCCTCGAACTCGTACAGCGAAAACCCGCCCAGCATGCGCTTGAGCTGCTGCCCCCAGTCGTTGAAGTCGCCCGCCACAATCAGCGGCGCGCCGGGCGGCACCTCGCGGTCGATGAACCCCTGCAGGCGTTCGATCTGCCGCACCCGGCTGCCGGGGATGAGCCCCAGGTGCACCACGATCACATGCACATTGCGGCCATGGGCGTTGACCTCGACATGCAGCAGGCCGCGCTGCTCGAAGCGGTGGTCGGAGATGTCTTCGTGCTGGTGCCCGATCACGGGCCAGCGCGACAGCAGCGCATTGCCATGCTCGCCATGCTTGGTAAAGGCGTTGGTGCGGTACACCGCCTCGTAGCCCTCGGGCGCCAGGAACTCGGCCTGGGGCACATCGGGCCAGCGCTGAAAGTAGGCCGCCTCGCGCCGGTGCAGCTTGCGCACCTCCTGCAGGCAGACGATGTCGGCATCCAGCTGCTCCACCGCCAAGCCCAGGTTGTGAATCTCCAGCCGCCGCGCGGGACCGATGCCTTGCACACCCTTGTGGATGTTGTAGGTGGCTACCCGCAGGATGTCGTCGTGTTGCATGGTCCCAATTGTGTCGCAAGCCACGCGGGCAGCGGGTTTGCCCGACACCCACGGGCCGCCATGGGCCGGTACACTGGGGTTGTCTCCTTCACACCACATACAGGCCAGTTCAGCCCATGGCCACAGAGAACCGACAACCCGTCCCCCCACAGGTTCAGGCGCTGATTGTGGACAGCAATGCCACGTCACGCAGCATCCTGGTGGGGCAATTGCGCGAATACGGCGTGACCCGCATCGTGCAGTGCTCGCGTGTGCAGGACGCACGCAGTCGGCTGGAGCACACGGTGTTTGACTACGTGCTGTGCGACCAGTTTTTTGGCGATGCCAATTACTCGGGCCAGACCCTGCTGGACGACCTGCGGCGCGCACAGCTGCTGCCGTTTTCCACCGTGTTTTTTATGGTCACGGCCGAGGCGTCCTATGCCGCCGTGGCCGAGGCCGCCGAATCGGCGCTGGATGGTTACCTGCTCAAGCCCTTCACGCCCAGCGCACTGTTCGAGCGCCTGAGCCTGGCACGCCTGCGCAAGGTGCACCTCAAGCCCATCTTCGACGCCATCGAGGCCGAAGACTTCGAGCAGGCAGCCGCGCTGTGCGTGGAGCGCTTCGAAGCGCGCAAGCCCTACTGGCTGTACGCCGCGCGCATTGGCTCGGAGCTGCTGCTGCGCCTGGGCCGGCACGATGAGGCGCGCACGCTGTTCGAGGCCGTGATTGCCGCACGCGCCCTGCCCTGGGCCAAGCTGGGGGTGGCGCGCGCGCAGATCGAGTCGGGCCAGGCAGCGCGTGCCATCACCACCTTGCAAGAGCTGATCGGCGAAGACGCATCGTTTGCCGATGCCTACGACGTGCTCGGCCGCGCCCAGGTGGAGCTGGGCAACTTCGCGCAGGCCATCGAGACCTACCGCACCGCCAGCACGCTCACGCCCGACTCGGTGGTGCGGCTGCAGAAGCTGGGGATGATGTCGTACTACATGGGCGACCGAGAGACCGCCACCAAGGTGCTGGCCCGGGCCGTGGTGCTGGGGATCGACTCCAAGCTGTTCGACTACCAGTCGCTGGTGCTGCTGACCTTTGCCTACTACGCCGACAACGACCGCAAGGGCATTGAGCGCTGCATGGCCGACTTTGCGCGCATCCTGGAGCGGCACTCCGACAGCGCACGCATCCGCCGCTTTGCCGAGGTGGCGCGGGCGCTGCAGCTCATCCAGCAGCGGCAGTTCTCGCAGGCGGTGGAATCGGTGCGCGCCATGGCCCGCGAGATCACCACCGCCAGTTTTGACTTCGAGGCGGCCTGTAACCTGGGCAGCCTGCTGGCGGTGCTGGCCGTCACGTCCATCGAGTTGCCCGAGGGCGAAGGCTGGGTGCGCGCCCTGGGCATGCGCTACGCCAACACGCGCGGGCTGACCGAGCTGATGGCCAACGCCTGCAGCCTGCACGAACCCTATGGCGTGCTGGTGCGCGACTGCCTGCAGCAGGTCAACAAGGCCGCCGAAGTCGCCATGGCCCAGAGCCTGTCGGGCGACCCCGCAGGCGCCGTGCAGAACCTGTTGCAGCAGGCTGCCACCACCCTCAATTCGAAGCTGCTGGACCTGTCGCAGCAGGTGCTGCTGCGGCACGGCGCGCGCATTGCATCGCCCGAGCCGCTGCAGGAGGCCATTGATGCGCTGCGCCTGCGCATTGGCAATGCCCCCGCACGGGCCATCTTGGGACAGGACAACGAGCGGCGCCCCGGAGGGGTGGCCATCCGTTCACGCAATGCCGTGGAAGGCGCACCGGCTGCACCTCCCGTGCCCCCCGCAGGCGGCAGCGCCAATGGCAGTGATGACGCAGGGGAGCATGAAGGCACCGAGCCCGGCAGCGCCGCAGACAAGCTCCGTCTGCGCCCCTGAGGCCACACCAACCTCCACGTGCGGCGCACGCCCACCAATCCAGTCAAACGAACCGGAACGCGATGTTGCCCAGCGGCCCGTAGTCCGCATGGAAAGTGTCGCCCGCTGCAGCCGCCACGGGCCGCGTGAACGAGCCCCCCAGCACCACCTCTCCGGCCGCCAGCCCCTCGCCATACGGCGCGAGCTTGTTGGCCAGCCAGGCCACGCCCGTGGCGGGGTGGTTGAGCACGGCGGCCGCCAGGCCCGACTCCTCGATCACCCCGTTCTTGTAGAGCAGCGCGCCGCACCAGCGCAGGTCCACCGCATCGGGCCGCACGGGGCGCCCGCCGGTGACGATGCCCGCATTGGCCGCGTTGTCGGAGATGGTGTCGAAGACCTTGCGCATCACGCCCGTGTGGCGGTCGTGCTGCTCGATACGCGCGTCGATGATCTCGATCGCAGGCACCACATACTCGGTGGCGGCCAGCACATCGAAGATGCTCACCGGGGGCCGCCCCGGCTCGCCGCGCAGCGGCTTGTTGAGCACGAAGGCCAGCTCCACCTCCACGCGCGGCAGGATGAAGCGCTGCATGGGGATGTCGCCGCCCTCGGCAAAGAACATGTCGTCCAGCAGGGTACCGAAGTCGGGCTCGGTGATCTGGCTGGCCACCTGCATGGCGCGCGAGGTCAGGCCGATCTTGTGGCCGCGCACCGTGCGCCCCTCCGCGATCTTCATCGCCACCCAGGCGCGCGAGATGGCATAGCCATCCTGCACCGTCATGCCGGGGTGGCGCTTGGAGAAATGCTCCACCTGCACGCGGGTCTTCTCGGCCTGGTGCAGTTCGCTGGCCAGTTGCTGGATCAGTGGGTCGTCAAGCATCGGGGCACCCTCAGGATTCGGCGGTGAAGCCAATGGCCTTGACGATGGGCCCCCACTTGTCCCCATCGGCCTTGAGCAGAGCCGCCAGCTCGGCGGGGCTCGACGAGCGCGCCTCCAGCCCCATGGCGGCCAACCCGGCGACCACATCCTTGTCGGCCAGTGCCGTGCGGATGGAAGCATTGGCCTTTTGCACCACCTCGGCAGACGCCTTGCCCGGCAGGAAAAAACCGAACCACTCGCCATAGACCATGTCCTGCAAGCCCTGTTCGACCAGAGTACCGACGCCCGGCACGAACCTGTTGCGCGTGGCACCTGAGGTAGCAAGCACACGCAACTTGCCGCCCGAGAGGTGCGGCAAAAATTCGCCCACCGGTGCCGAGACGGCCGCGATCTGCCCACCCAGCAGGTCCAGGATGGCGGGCTGAGAGCCACGGAAGCCCACGTGGCGCATGTCCACCTTGCCCGCACGGCTGATCAGCTCGCCCACAAAGTGGGGCACCGAGCCCGGCGCGGGCGAGCCGAAGTTGGCGCCCGTGGGGTTGGCCTTGCACCAATCGAGGAACTCGGGCACGGTCTTGACCGAGGCGGGCACCTGCGGGCCCACGGCAAAGCCCATGTCGAACACCACGCCCAGCGAGACCGGGGTCACGTCGGCCACGGGGTCGTAGGGAAGCTTCTTGTAGGTATGGGGGTAGATGCCCAGCATGGACATGGGCGTGACCAGCAGCGTGGCGCCGTCGGCCGGGGCGGCCTTGAGCGTGGTGATGGCGATCTGCCCGCCCGCACCGGTCTTGTTCTCCACCACGGCGGACTTGGCATAGCCGCCCGTGATCTGCGTCGCCACGCGCCGCGCCAGCGTGTCCACCGTGCCACCCGCAGCAAAGCCCGCCAGGATCTTCACGGTCTCCAGCGCCTGGGCCTGGGCCAGGAATGGCGTGCCGCCCGCCGCACTGGCCAGGGCCCATTGCAGAGCGTCGCGGCGCGACAGGGATGTGGAAGGGATCATGGTTTGTCTCCTGTTAGTGGTTGTGGGTTACTTCTTTGCGGCCTGCCGGTAGTTGGCCTTGAGGTGCTCGGGCACGCGCTCGTCGAAGCCACAGGCCACGCGCCGCACCTCGGGGCTGTCGGTGGGCTGGTGGCCCACGCCCAAGGCCGAGGCGCGCGGCGCGGCGATGGCGACCACCGTGCCCGCCAGGCGACCCAGGCCGGTGATCTCGCACTCCACCCGATCGCCCGGGTCCACGGAGCGTGAATGGCAGGGCGTGCCCATGAGGATCACGTCGCCCGGCACCAGGGTGATGTGGCGCGCAATGTCGGCCACCACGTAGTGCGGGCCCCAGATGGTCTCGTCGCCGATGTGCGCCTCCTGCACCACCAGGCCGTTGCGGTAGGTGCGCAGCGTCTGCTCGAACAGGCTCACGCCGCGCACGATGCCCGGGCCGATGGGCAGCAGCGTGTCCGCTCCCTTCACGCGCAGCATGCTGCCCTGGTCGGTGTCGCGGTAGTTCTGCAGGCCCATGTCGAGCGCAGGGCAGAAGCCCTCGATGTAGTCCCAGGCCTCGTCGGGCAGCACGTTGCGGCAGGTCTTGCCGATGACCACGGCGTACTCGCCCTCGTAGTTCAGGTACTGGCTGTCGGCGGGCTTGTGGATCTCGCAGCCATGGCCGTTGACCGAGGTCGGCGGCTTGGTGAAGTAGGTCGGTGTCTCGGTGGGCTTGGGCTGATTGCGCGTCTCAAAACTGCGCGAGCTGTACGAGATGTGCACGGCGATGACCTTGCTGGGCGAAACGGGCGGCAGGTGCTGCACGCACGCCGGATCGATCACGCGGCCATCGTCCAGGCGCAACAGGCCCCGCTGCGCCCCCTCTTCCACGATGGTGCCCCAGCAGGCGCTGCCGCCCGCCAGCACACGGCGGCGCTCGACGCGCGGGCCGCGCATCACGGCGGGCAGTTCGGTGATCGGGAATTCGAAGTTCATGCCGCCACCTTTGCCGTTGCTTCGCTCGATCCACCATCGAACCACATGTGTACATTGCCCGTGCCGCGTGCGTTCTCGTACTCCGACAGGGCCACGCCCCGCGCCCGGCAGTTGGCCCCGCCCATGGCGCCCAGCATCTGCAGGTAGTGGGCGCCGAAGGCCTCCCAGGGCATCTTGCGGTACTCGTCCTGCCAGCGGTCCAGCACCATGTCGTGCCGGCCCTGCTCCATGAGCGCGATGGCGCCCTTGTCGCTCACGATGTTCTCGGGGCGCGAGACATTGCTCTCGTGGAAGATGCGCGGGTGCTTGGGCTTCCAGTCGATGGGGTTGAACTTGTGGCTGAGCGCGCCCGAGGCCAGCAGCAACACGCGCAGGTCGCTGCGGCGCACGGCTTCGGCAATCGCCTCGCCCGATTTCAGGAAGTGGCGCCAGTCGCAGTTCTGGCACGAGCTCACGGTGACCACGGGCGTGTCGCTGCGCTCCAGGCGCAGTTGCTTGACCAGGTTGATGGTGGCGTACTGCTTGCCCAGGTCGGGGTGGTTGATGACCCGGTTGTAGCCCTTCTGTTCGCGCGAGACGGCCTCGATGGCCAGGGCCAGGTCCGGGTGGCCCCGGTAGTCGTAAGGCACGCCATGCAGGTACCAGGGCATCTCGTCCGAGATGTAGGTGCCCTGGTAGCGCGGCGCCCCGTCCACCAGGTGGTAGCCCGTGGTGAACCAGTGCGAGTCGAAGATGATCGCCACGTCGGGCCGGGCTTTTTCGATGCGCTCGCGCAGGCGCGCGTAGCCGGGGATGAGGTCCGAGTCGGCCCCCGCGCCCTGCAGCACGCGGAATTCCTCGCACTGCATCAGGCCGGGGTGGTGCGAGACGATGGCGGCGCCAACGATGCTTCCCATGGTGTGTGTTTCCTCTGGATATGGTTTAGCGGTGGCTGAAGCTGGCGCGGAAGGGCTTCTTGGGGATCACAACGTCCTTGATGTCGCAGAAGAACTCAAAGCTCCAGTCCCCGCCCTCGCGGCCCACGCCGCTGCGCTTGATGCCACCGAACGGCGCGGCCAGGTCGCGGATGCCGAAGCTGTTGACCCAGATGAAGCCGGTGCGCACCTGCTGCGCCACGGCGCTGGCGTGTTCCGTGGCGCCGTAGCACACGCCGCCCAGGCCGTAGTCCGTGCCATTGGCCAGGGCGATGGCCTCCTCGTCGCTGTCGAAGGCCTGCAGCGTGAGCACCGGGCCGAAGACCTCGTTCTGCACGATCTCGCAGTCCTGGCGCACGCCAGTGAGCAGCGTGGGCTGGTAGTACTGCGCGCCGAAGGGGTGGTGCGCGCCGCCCCAGAGCAGCGTGGCGCCATCGGCCACGGCGCGCTGCACGAAGCCGTGCACGCGCTCGACCTGGCGCGGGTGGATGATGGGGCCGACCTCGGTGGCCTCCTCGCGCGGATCGCCCACGGTGAGCTTCTCTACGTAGCCACGCAGCGCCGCCACGAAGGCATCGTGCACCTTGCGGTGCACCAGGAAGCGCGTGCCCGCCAGGCACACCTGGCCGGCGTTGCGGTACATGAGTGCGCCAGTGGCTGCGGCATTGTCAATGTCGGCATCCTCCAGCACGATGAAGGCCGACTTGCCGCCCAGCTCCAGGCTGCAGGGCACGAGGTTGGCGCCGGCCGACTGGGCGATCCACTTGGCCGTGGGCACCGAGCCGGTGAACGAGATGCGCGCCAGGCGCGGATCGCTGACCAGGCGCGCACCGGTGCTGGCGCCTGCGCCCTGCACAATGTTGAACACCCCGGGCGGCAGACCGGCCGCGTGCGCGCAATCGGCCAGCAGGCTGCTGGTGAGAGGCGCCCATTCCGGCGGCTTGACGATGACGCAGTTGCCAGCAGCGAGGGCCGGGCCCAGCTTCCAGGTGGCCAGCATCAGCGGCGCGTTCCAGGGCGTGATGATGGCGACCACGCCGGCCGGGTCGTGGCGCACGATGTGGGTGGCCTGCTCGGTCTCGATGGGGCGGTCCTGCAGGGTCAGCGCATGCTCGGCGAACCAGGTGATGTTGAGCATGGCGCGCGGCACCACGCCATGCTTCATGCGCGAGAGCAGCACGCCCGCATCGTTGGATTCGAGCGCGCAGAAGGCCTCGGCGCGCTTTCCGATCTCGGCGGCAAAGCGGTCCAGATAAGGTTTGCGCTCGGCCGCCGTGAGCGCACTCCAGGCGGGAAAGGCGCGCGCCGCTGCGCTGACGGCTGCGTCCACATGCGCGGGCGAGCCTTCGCTGATGCGGCCCAGCAGCGCCTGGTCGATGGGCGAGTGCAGATCGAAGCGCATGTCGGACGCCACGCGCTGGCCGTCGATGTAGTGGTGGGGCGATACGGCAATGCCGGCGACGTTCAGGGTCTCGGTGCTCACGGGGTTCTCCGGTCAGACAACAAAGCAAAGGGGTCGAGTTGCCTGCCCCCTGTCGTCGCGGAGTATCTGTAGCCCCTTGCCTGACCACAATCAATGCTTTCTTACGGATTGTGAAGATGATCTAATGAATGACACCACCGCGATCTCCCCCCATGTCCCTGCCCCATTTCACGCTGCGCCAACTCGAAGCCTTCGTCACTGTGGCCGAGATGCGCAGCTTCACGGCCGCCGCCGACCGGCTGGCGCTCACGCCGTCGGCGGTGAGCCAGCTGGTGGGCGAGCTGGAGGATGTGCTGGACTTCAAGCTGTTCGAGCGCAGCACGCGCCGGGTGGGCATCACCAGCGCGGGGCGCGAGTTCCTCGCATCGGCCGAATCGGTGCTCAAGCACCTGCGCATAGCGCAGACGGCCGCGAGCGATGTACGCAACCGTGCGGCCGGGGTGGTGCGCATTGCGGCCCCCCTGGTGGTGGCCAGCGTGATCCTGCCCCGCGCCATCAAGGCCTACCAACAGACGCGGCCCAAGGTGCGCATCCACATCCGCGATGCGCCGGTGGAGAAACTGGTGGACGCCGTGGCCAGCGGCGACGCCGACCTGGCACTCGGGCCGGACCGCGCCTGCGGCGAAGACATCGCACGCACGCCCTTGTTCCAGAGCCCCTGGGTGCTGTGGTGCGCCCCCACCCACCCGCTGGCGCGCCAGCGCAGCGTGACCTGGGCCCAGCTGCACGCCCACCCGCTGGTGGCCGCCGGGCGCGACCACGAACGCAGCGTGGCCCAGATGCACACCGGCCTGCCCAGCGAGCAGCGCGTGACACCGGTGGAGATCGTGGACAACATCTCCACCGCGCTGGGCCTGGCAGCGGCCGACGTGACGGCCACACTGGCCCCTGACTATGTGGGCGCGCTGGCCAAGCCCCTGGGCCTGGTGCGGAGGCGCATTCTTGCGCCTGAAGCTATGCGCTATGTGTGCCTTTACAGCCCCACGCAGCGCGCCACCTCACCAGCCGCCGAGGGGTTTGCCGAACATTTGGTCAAGGTGCTGGCAAAGCAGCAGTGAGTCGTAGCCCCATCGGCCAGCCCGCAGCCGCAGCACTTCAAACAAAGCGCGGCAACAAGAGGCAAGCCTCGGCATTGGAAGCGGAAAAACAGCGGTCGGCTGCCTCACGCCAGGGCAGCCACTCGAACGCCACATGCTCACGCGGGCTCAGCACCACCGCCGTACCGGCGGGCACACACAGGCCGAACACCCGCTCGCGGTTGAACACCACGCCGGGTGCATAGCGGTGGCGCCACTGCGGCCAGATGTCGTAGATGTTCTCCAAGCACCAATCGGTGAGCACGACGCCGCAGCCGCTGGTGTCGATACCGGTTTCCTCGCGCACCTCGCGCACAGCCGTGGCCTCCCAGGCTTCATCCAGATGGTCTTTGCTGCCGGTGACCGACTGCCAGTGGTTGCCACCGTCGGCACGGTGCAGCAACAGCACATCGAGCGCGGGGGTATGGATCACCACCAGCACGGACTCGGGGATCTTGAAGGGCCGCTGTTGTTCCATCGCCGCCTGGGCAAGTCAAGGCTTGGTTTTCGTGGCCACCGGGGGCGGCAGCTCCTTGGCCTGCAGGGCACGCACCTGCACCACCAGCTGGTTGTGCGCGTCCAGGAAGGCGGCCGCGATCACCTTGCCTTCGTTGGTGTTGCTCCAGCCCGCACCCGCCGCGCCGCCCAGCTTGCCGAACACTAGGCCGCCCACTCCCAGGTCGGTGGTGCGGGCAGAGCCGGTCGCGGCCGCCACCTGTTCGGTGGTTTCGTTGTCGGACAGCAGCAGCGCCGTCTGCGCCTCCTTGAACTTGACCTGCTCCACCAGCCCGGCCAGACCGGCGATGTCACGCAGCACCGGGATCATGGCGATCACGCCAGCGAGCCCCCGCCCGGCGTCCTGCTCGCTGAAGGTGAGGCTGGGCGTGAGCGTGTACTGCGCCTCATAGCCCTTGCCCTTGGTCACCGTGGAGTTGTTTTTGCGCAGGATGCCGGAGTCCTTGAGATCCTGCTCCTGGATGGTGCCGCGCAGGCCCGCCGCACGGTCCACCACGCGGAAGCACCCACTTTGCTGGGCCAGCAGCTTGACCAGGGGCACGGGCGAGGACGGCAGCTGGTAGCCCGAGCCCATGGTGTAGCCGTTCGGGTTCTCGGCCAGCGCCAGTGTGGCCACCGGGGCTTCGCAGCGCACCAGTTCCTTGGCAGCGTTCTGCGCACCCTGGGGGCCCGCCGAGCCGGTGACCACCGAGCCGCCCTGCCCCAGTTCGGTTTTCTTCTCACCGCAGCCCGCCAGGGCCAGCAGTACCAGAGCGGCGGCAACCGCCCGCAACGCATGGGAACGCATGGAGAACTTCCTTTGAGCGCCAGCCAGGGCTGGCCAATAAAAAAGCGGCGCGGGCGCCAGGCCCGTGCCGCTTTGTGATGCGATGCCCCAGGAGAGCGCATCTGCAATGATCGACAGATCCGAAAAACGCCCCGGATCAGGCGGCCTTGATGGCGTCCGGGTTGCGCAGACGGATGTGCAGCTCGCGCAGCTGCTTCTCGTCCACGGGCGAAGGCGCCTGGGTCAGCAGGTCCTGCGCGCGCTGGGTCTTGGGGAAGGCGATCACGTCGCGGATCGACTCTGCACCCGTCATCAGCGTGATCAGGCGGTCCAGACCGAAGGCCAGGCCACCGTGAGGAGGAGCGCCGTATTGCAGCGCGTCCAGCAGGTAGCCGAACTTGGCCTGTGCGTCTTCGGGCGTGATCTTGAGCGCATCGAACACCTTCTTTTGCACATCGGCGCGGTGGATACGCACCGAGCCGCCACCCAATTCCCAGCCGTTGAGCACCATGTCGTAGGCCTTGGCGATGCACTTGCCCGGGTCCGTGTCCATCAGGTCTTCGTGGCCATCCTTCGGCGACGTGAAGGGGTGGTGCACTGCGGCCCAGCGGTCGTTTTCTTCGTCATGCTCGAACATGGGGAAGTCCACCACCCACAGCGGCGCCCAGCGGTCTTCGAACAGGCCGCCCTTCTTGCCGAATTCGCTGTGGCCGATCTTTAGACGCAGCGCGCCGATGGCGTCGTTGACAATCTTTTCCTTGTCGGCACCGAAGAAGATCAGGTCGCCGTTCTGCGCGCCCGAGCGCTTGAGGATCTCGGCCAGCGCTGCATCATGGATGTTCTTGACAATGGGCGACTGCAGGCCATCGCGGCCCTTGGAGAGGTCGTTGATGCGGATGTAGGCCAGGCCCTTGGCGCCGTAGATCTTCACGAACTCGGTGTAGGCGTCGATCTCGCCGCGGCTGATGCCGCCGCTCTCGGCCGAGCCCCCGGGCACGCGCAGCGCCACCACGCGGCCGCCCTTCATGTTGGCAGCGCCGGAGAACACCTTGAACTCCACGTCCTTCATCACCTCGGTCAGCTCAGTGAATTCGAGCTTCACGCGCAGGTCGGGCTTGTCGGAGCCGAAGCGGAAGGCCGCCTCCTGGTAGGTCATGATGGGGAATTCGCCCAGGTCCACTCCCAGCTGGGTCTGGAACACCTCGGTGATCATGCGCTGGAAGATGGCGCGGATCTCTTCCTCGTTCAGGAACGAGGTTTCACAGTCGATCTGGGTGAACTCGGGCTGGCGGTCAGCGCGCAGGTCTTCGTCACGGAAGCACTTGGTGATCTGGTAGTAGCGGTCATAGCCGGCCACCATCAGCATCTGCTTGTAGAGCTGGGGCGACTGGGGCAGCGCGAAGAACTGGCCGTCGTGCACGCGGCTGGGCACGAGGTAGTCGCGCGCGCCTTCGGGCGTACTCTTGCCCAGCATGGGGGTTTCGATGTCGATGAAGCCTTCCTTGTCCAGGAAGTTGCGCACCTGGATGGCGGTCTTGTAGCGCAGCATCATGTTGCGCTGCATGTGAGGGCGGCGCAGGTCCATCACACGGTGCGTGAGGCGTGTGGTTTCCGACAGGTTCTCGTCGTCCATCTGGAACGGCGGCGTGACGGACGGGTTGAGGACTTCCAGCTCCTTGGCAAATACTTCGACCTTGCCGCTCGAAATCTTCTCGTTGAGGGTCCCAGGCGTACGGGCCTTGACCTCGCCCTTCACCTGGATGCAGAACTCATTGCGCATGCCTTCGGCGCGCTTGAACTGCTCGCCGAGCAGGTCGGGGTCGCACACCACCTGCACGATACCTTCGCGGTCGCGCAGGTCGACAAAAATCAGTTGGCCGTGGTCGCGGCGACGGTTCACCCAACCGCAGAGGGTGACGGTTTGGCCCATAAGGGCTTCGGTCACAAGACCGCAATAGTGGGAACGCATGGCCATGGCAGAAACTTCCGGCGCCCGAGTGGCGCGTTAAAAGGGATTCACTTACTGGGGGAAACGAGCGTGGGGTCTGCAGGAGCGACCACGCCCATCGAAACAATGTATTTGAGGGCGGCGTCCACGCTCATCTCGAGCTCGACGCAGTCGCTCTTGCGCACCATCACGAAGTAACCCCCCGTGGGGTTGGGTGTCGTGGGTACGTACACACTCACGAATTCGTCACGCAGGTAGGCGGCCACTTCGCCATTGGGGGCGCCGGTGACAAAGGCCACCGTCCAGACGCCCTCACGGGGCCACTGCACCAGAACTGCCGTGCGAAAAGCGTTGCCGCTTTCGGAGAACAGCGTGTCGGACACCTGCTTGACGCTGGAGTAGATGGAGCGCACCACCGGGATGCGGTGCACCAGGGCATCGCCCCACTGCACCAGCTTGCGGCCTGCAAAGTTGCTGGCGATGGCGCCCACCACCAGCAGGATCAGCAGGGTGAGCACCACACCAAAGCCAGGCACATGCACACCCAGCAACTTGTCGGGATGCCATGCGACGGGCAGGATCTGCAGGGTCTGGTCGAGCGTGCTCACAATCCAGTTGAGCACCCATGCCGTGATGACACCAGGAACGATGACCAGAAGACCCGTCAACAGCCATTTGCGCAGGGCAGCCATGCCGGTCCTTAGCTCGACGAAACAGAAGATGCAGAACTGCCACTGGCGCCTGATGCGCTTGGGTTGGCAGCTTCTTTTTTAGGAGCATCGCTGGTGCTGGCGGATGCAGCCGTCTCGGAGGTGCTCGCCGACTTGGCTTCTGTGGCAGGCGCAGAGTTGCCCCCGTTACCACCCCGGAAATCGGTCACATACCAGCCCGAGCCCTTGAGCTGAAAGCCTGCCGCCGTGACCTGCTTGGAGAAGGCCTCTGCGCCGCAGGCGGGGCATACCGTGAGGGGCGCGTCAGAGATTTTTTGCAGCACATCCTTGGCATGGCCGCAGGAGCCGCATTTGTAGGCGTAAATAGGCATGTCAGTGTGTTGAGGGAAAGTGCAAAACCCTCAATTATAGGCGGCATGCCCACCCCTCAACCCCCATGCCCCGGGCACAGGGGCGGGGCATTCAGCGGGCGCTGCCTTCGTAGTGGGTGACGTGGCCCTTGTGGTCCTCGATCCACTGTGGCGCCAGAGAGCCCCCCACCATCCCCACCAGCGCGGCCAGCACACCGGCCAGTTGCTGCGGGAAGGCCTCCGACAGCATGGGACTGGCCACAAACAGCAGCCAGACCCCCAGGCCCATCGCCACCGCAAGCAGCGCCCCCTGGGTCGTCGCACGCTTCCAGTACAGGCCAAAAACCAGCGGCACAAAGGCGCCCACCAAAGGCACCTGGTAGGCACCGGACACCAGCTCATAGATCGAGGTGCCCTGCATGGTGATGGCATAGGTCAGCACACAGGCCGTAAACACCAGCACCGAGATACGCATGGCCTTGAGGGTCTGCTGGTCGGTCATGCCGGGGCGCAGGTTGTGCAGGATGTTCTCGACAAACGTGGTCGAGGGCGCCAGCAGGGTAGCCGACGCCGTGGACATGATGGCCGACAGCAATGCGCCAAAAAAGGCCACCTGCAGCATGATGGGCATGCGCTCCATCACCAGCGTAGGCAGCACCTTCTGCGGATCTTCATTGAGCAGCGTCTGCGCTGTCTCGGGCATCACCAGCACGGCGGCCGTCACCACAAACATGGGGATGAACGCAAACAGCAGGTACAGCACGCCGCCAATCACGGGGCCTTTACGCGCAGTTTCGGCACTGTTGGAGGACATCACGCGCTGGAACACGTCCTGCTGCGGGATGGAGCCCAGCATCATGGTGATGGCGGCGGCAATGAAGAAGGTCCACTCCTTGAGCCCCCCGCTCGGGAAGAACTGGAACTTGCCTTCGCGGGCGGCGTACTCCACCACCTTGCCCGCGCCACCGGCCAGGTCGGCAGCAAACCAGGCAATGGCCAGCAGCCCCACGCCAATCACGATCATCTGCACAAAGTCCGTCATGGCCACAGACCACATGCCGCCATACAGCGTGTAAATCAGCACCACCAACGTGCCGATGACCATGCCCATGGTGACCGACACGGCCCCCTGCGTGAGCAGGTTGAAGACCAGGCCCAGGGCGGTGATCTGCGCCGCCACCCAGCCCAGGTAGCTGAACATGATGATGGCCGAGCAGGCCACCTCGATCACCCGCCCGTAGCGCTGGCGGTAGTAATCGCCCAGCGTGATCAGGTTCTTCTGGTAGAGCTTGTAGGCAAAAAAGAACCCCACCAGCACCAGACACATGGATGCGCCGAAGGGATCTTCGACCACCGCCCCCAGGTTTCCGCTGACAAAGCGGGCCGACACCCCCAGCACGGTCTCCGATCCAAACCAGGTCGCAAACGTGGTGGCGATCACCACCGCCAGGGGCAGGCTGCGCCCCGCCACCGCATAGTCGGCCGTGTTGTGCACGCGGGTCGCGGCATACAGGCCCACACCAATCGAAATCAGCAGATACAGAACGATGAAAGACAACAGCATGGTGCCGCTCCGAAGCTCCAAGGGGGTTGCGAAATAAACAGGACACGCAGCGAGCACATCGTGCGGCCGCGCGGCTGTACCGGGAAGACCGAGGGGTTCTGGCCCCTTCTCCAAATTCGTAACAAAAGTTGCTGCGGATTATGAAGGCAACTTTTGTGCCGTAGAGCCTGTTTGCGATCTCCCAGGGGTCCCCCGCAAGATCGTAAACAGGCTCTTAGAAGACCCGTATCCGCATGAAAAGCTGCATGGCCAGCAGGCCCAGCACAAACCCGACCCCGCCATAAATGATGGACTGCAGCAGCCGGTTGGTGCGCTTTTGCGCATCCAGCAGCTCGCGCAGCACCTGCTGCTGGTCTGCCGGGCGCTGCCGCAGTGCGTCATAGACCAGGCGCGGCAGTTCGGGGATCAGCTTGGCGTAGTGCGGCGCCTCAGCGCGCAGCTCGCGCCACAGGCGCTGCGGGCCCATCTGCTCCAGCATCCATTTTTCGAGGAAGGGCTTGGCGGTGCTCCACAGGTCCAGCTCCGGGTCCAGCTCGCGGCCCAGGCCCTCGATGTTGAGCAGGGTTTTTTGGAGCAGCACCAGCTGGGGCTGGATCTCGACATGAAAGCGGCGCGACGTTTGGAACAGGCGCATCAGCACCATGCCCAGCGAAATTTCCTTGAGCGGGCGGTCGAAGTACGGCTCGCACACCGCGCGGATGGCCGATTCGAGGTCATTCACCCGCGTCTCTGGCGGCACCCAGCCGCTTTCGATGTGCAACTCGGCCACGCGCTTGTAGTCGCGCCGGAAGAAGGCCACGAAGTTCTGCGCCAGGTACTCCTTGTCCACTTCCGTGAGCGTGCCCACGATGCCAAAGTCCAGCGAGATGTAGCGCCCAAAGGTGGCAGGGTCCAGGCTGACCTGGATGTTGCCCGGGTGCATGTCCGCATGGAAGAACCCATCGCGAAACACCTGGGTGAAAAAGATGGTCACGCCGTCGCGCGCCAGCTTGGGGATGTCCACTCCCGCTTCGCGCAGGCGGTCGATCTGGCTGATGGGCACGCCGTTCATGCGCTGCATCACCATCACCTCGGCGTGGCAGAAGTCCCAGAAGATCTCGGGGATCAGCACCAGGTCCAGCCCCTGCATGTTGCGGCGCAGCTGCGCGGCGTTGGCGGCCTCGCGCACCAGGTCCAGCTCGTCGTGCAGGTAGTTGTCGAACTCGGCCACCACCTCGCGGGGCTTGAGGCGCTTGCCGTCGGCCGACAGGTTTTCCACCCAGCCTGCCATCATGCGCATCAGGCTGAGGTCCTTCTCGATCACGGGCAGCATGCCAGGGCGCAGCACCTTGACCGCCACCTCGCGCTCCACCCCCTGGCGGTCGCGCAGCGTGGCGAAATGCACCTGGGCGATGGAGGCACTGGCCACAGGCGTGCGGTCGAACGAGGTGAACACCTCGTCCACCGGCCTGCGGAAGGCGCGCTCGATGGTGGCCATGGCCACATCGGGGTCAAACGGCGGGACGCGGTCCTGCAGGCGGGCCAGTTCGTCGGCGATGTCAGCGGGCAGCAGGTCGCGCCGGGTGGACAGCACCTGGCCGAATTTCACAAAAATGGGCCCCAGACGCTCCAGAGCCTCGCGCAGGCGCTGACCCCGCGGGGCGTCCAGATTGCGCCCGATCGACACCACGCGGGAAATCATCCGCAACCAGGGCTTCTGGAAACTGTCGAGCACCAGGCCATCCAGGCCGTACCGGAAAACCACCCAGAGGATGGCCACCCCCCGCAAAAACCGCTTCATGCGTCGGCCCGGTCGGCGCCAGCCTGCGGCGATGGGTAAGCGGCCGGAGCCAGCGGAGCGGATGGGGCCGATGCCGCAGCGCCTGCGGCCATGCGCGCCCCCACAAACTGGCGCAGGGCCTGCGCGCCACGGCTGGCCACCTGGGCCACGGTGTGGGCGGGTGCATCACCGATCACGCGGGCCAGGTCTTCCTCGACATCCCAGCGCACATGGTCCACCAGCCAGTTGATCTCGGCCGCCAGCTGCACATCGCCTTCGATGCGGATGACAGGCTTGTCGCCGCGCAATGCGCCCTGGGCCAGGGTGAAGGGGGAGGTTTCGGTGACGTGCAACTGCAGATCCGGCGCAGCCGTCTCAGGGGCCAGGTTGAACAGGCCCGCAGGCGTGATGACCAGCGCCAGCGAGTACACCCGCCACTGCACGCGGGCGACGCGGCCCTTTTGCCGCACCAGGCGGTCCATGGCTTCCTGTTCCTGCATCAGCACATGGTTGAGGAACAGCACCAGACGCTGCTGCACCTCATGCACAAGCCATTGCGGGGGTTGCGGACCGGCGGCCACGCGCTCGAAAAGGCCGTCCAGAAAAGAGAAAGGGGACTGTGGTGTTGCCATAGTCCCCGATTATTCCCTGAACTGGAAAGCCCCTTGCACAGGGGCTTGCGTCTTTCTTTACTGGAGCGCCTGCACGCCCGCCACCAGCCAGCCGCTGCTGCCCGCCTTGGGCTTGGTCATGTTCCACACCTCGCGGAACGGGCTCGGGCCGGCCGAGGGTTCCTCGCGGATCATGCCGGAGAACTCGACGCTGGCCATGTAGCCGTCGCCCAGGTCCTCGATGCCCAGCAGCTGGGCTTCGATCATGACCACGTCCGTGTGGTTGGGCTGGGCACCCCGGTGGGCTTCACGCTCGGTCAGCTGCGTGCGGATCTCGTCCAGCATGCCGTCTGTCATCATGGAGCGCAGGGTGCTGATGTCCGAGCGGTCCCATGCAGCCTGCAGCGTGACAAAGTTGCGCTTGGCCGCCGACAGGAAACCTTCGGTGTCGAAATCGGCCGGAACGCCCCAATTCTGCGCGCCCGACAGGCCCGAACCAATGACCACACCCGCACCCGCGCCACCAGCCTGCGCAGCGCGAGAGGCATCAAAGGCCATGCTGTTGCGCTCCCAGGGGCGTGCCGAAGCGTCGTTGCCCACGTTGTTCGGGCTGTACTGGGGGGGCACTTGCGCCGCCGCAGGCGTTGCTGCCCCGGCACCCGCGCCGGCGCCCTGGAAGGCAAACGGTGATCCGCCAGCCGCTGCGCCACCGCCATTGCCCGCACCGCTGCGCGCGCGCATCACCAGCTTGAAGACCACGAAGGCGGCCACAGCCAGCAGCACAATCATCAGGATGTTGGCGAAACCCGCGCCCAGACCCAGCGAGCTGGCCAGCCATGCCAACCCGAGGCCTGCTGCCAGACCACCCAGCATGGCGCCCCAAGGCTTCTTCGCCGGTGCCGCAGGGGTAGCTGCGGGTGCAGCTGCCGGCTTGGCTGCTGCGGCACTGTTGACGTTCTGGGCAGGGGCACCCGGTGTGGCAGGCGGCGTTGCCGACTCGCGCTGCGTCACATTGCTCGACTGCTTGCCCGTCGATTTACCACCACCCAGCCGCCGGGCGTCGGCATCTGCGTGTGCCAACGCCAGCATCGCGACCAACACCACAGACCACAGTTTCATCATGACTTCTCCGTCTCCGTTAATCACCGAGCAACATGCTCAGCACTTGATTCCAACATGCAGGGCCACAATGCCCCCCGTCATGTTGTGATAGTCCACATGCCCAAAGCCATTTTTTTGCATGAGGCTTTTGAGTTCTTCCTGCCCCGGGTGCATGCGGATCGATTCGGCCAGGTAGCGGTAGCTGGAATCGTCGCCCGCCACCAGCTTGCCCAGCCGGGGCAACACCTTGAACGAATACCAGTCGTAGGCTTTCTCCAGCGGCTTGGCCACTTTCGAGAACTCCAGCACCAGCAGCTTGCCGCCCGGCTTGAGCACGCGGCACATCTCGGCAATCGCCTGGTCCTTGTGCGTCATGTTGCGCAGGCCAAACGCCACGCTCACCACGTCGAAATGCGCGTCGGGGAACGGCAGCCTCTCGGCGTCGCACACCAGGGTAGGCAGCACCACACCCGCGTTGATCAGGCGGTCGCGGCCCACGCGCAGCATGGCTTCGTTGATGTCGGTGTGCACCACCCGGCCCGTGGCGCCCACCTTCTTGGCAAAGGCCAGCGACAAGTCGCCCGTGCCGCCCGCGATATCCAGCACCTGGCTGCCTTCGCGCAGGTTCGCCACCATCACGGTGTAAGCCTTCCAGGCACGGTGCAGCCCCGCCGACATGAGATCGTTCATCACGTCGTATTTGGAGGCCACCGAGTCGAACACGCCGCGCACGTGGCGCGCCTTGTCCTGCTCGTCCACCGACTGAAAACCAAAGTGGGTCGTGCTCATAAGTTTCATGCTAGGCGCGCAAGCGCCAGAGGTACAGCGACAACCCCGCACTGAAATGGGGCTTGTGTCGCAATTTGGACAACGCCATTCAAAGAAAAATAGCCGTTACCGCGCATCCACATTGGCTTAACAGCTCTTCTTTCAATAGCACACTGATCAACAAGGGCTTCGGTGGCAACGCTCAGTGGCTGCTGCAGGCATGGCCGCCTGCACCACCTTTGGGCGCCATGGGTGCGTCACGGTCCACACCGGCGGCCGTCAGGCGCGCGGTGTACTCGGCCCACAGGGCCTCCTGTTTCTGCCCCAGTTCATAGAGGTAGTCCCAGGTGAAGATGCCGCTGTCATGTCCGTCAGAAAACGTGGGCTTGACCGCGTAGTTGCCCACGGGCTCCAGGTTCACCAGCGCCACGTCGCGCTTGCCGGTCTGCAGCACTTCCTGGCCCGGGCCGTGGCCCTGCACCTCGGCCGAGGGCGAATACACGCGCATCAATTCGAACGGAATGCGGAAGGTAGCACCGTCGGAAAACCCGACCTCCAGCACCCGCGAGGTCTCGTGCACCGTGAGTGCCTGCGGCGTGGGCGCGCCTGCTTTCAAACCTGCCATGGGACTCTCCTGACTAGAGAAAACTGTGTTGTGGATTGTGCCGGGGCCCCGCTGCAGCACCCGCCACGGGCCGGGTGCTGTGCAGCCAAGGGCGTGATCAAGGCAGCGGTAGCGCCGCCAGCCGGGGCTGCAGGGCCGCCTCCAGCGCGGGCAGCAACGCTCGCACGGCGTCCTCCTGCGCGGCCGGGCTGGGCCGCTGGGCGGGTGCCCACACGGGCGATGGAAAATGGCTGTCCCAACCGAACCGGGCAATCACATGCCAGTGCAGGTGGGGCACCACGTTGCCCAACGCGGCAAGGTTGACCTTGGTGGGAGCCAGGTGCTCGCGCAGGGCCTGCTCCACCAGCGCCACCGCCTCCATGCAGTGCGCGCGCTCGGCGGCCGACAGATCGGAGAACTCAGCCACATGCGCGTTCCACACCACACGGTAGAAGGCCGGAAAGCCCGCATCCTGGGCACGGATCACACGCAGGTGCTCACCGCGCCAGACGAGCGCACCGCCGTCTTCCGCGCACAGGGGGCACGCCATTTCCGCCATCAGACCAAGACCCGCTCGATGCCGCCGCCATTGGCACGCTCGACATACTCGGGCATCCAGTTCTCGCCCAGAATCTCGCGCGCCATCTCGACCACGATGTAGTCTGCTTCGAGCAAGCCGTTTTGCAGGTCATCCTGGTAGCGATTCAGGCCCTGCAGGCAGCTGGGGCAGCTGGTGAGGATCTTCACGTTGTCCTGGGCGGCCACGGCGCCACTCTCGCGCAGCTTGGCTTCGCCCTTGCGGATCTCTTCTTCCTTGCGGAAGCGCACCTGCGTGGACACATCCGGCCGGGTCACACCCAGCGTGCCCGACTCGCCACAGCAGCGCTCGCTCTTGAGCACCTGCTCGCCCACCAGCGCCTTCACGGTCTTCATCGAGTCCTGCTGCTTCATGGGGTTGTGGCAGGGCTCGTGGTACAGGTACGCACCCTTGCCCTGGAGCTGGATGCCCTTTTCGAGCAAATACTCGTGGATGTCGATGATGCGGCTGCCGGGGAAGATCTTGTCAAACTCGTAGCCCTGCAGCTGGTCGTAGCAGGTGCCGCAGCTCACCACCACGGTCTTGATGTCCAGGTAGTTGAGCGTGTTGGCCACGCGGTGGAAGAGCACGCGGTTGTCCGTGATCATCTTCTCGGCCTTGTCGAACTGGCCCGAGCCGCGCTGGGGGTAGCCGCAGCACAGGTAGCCCGGCGGCAGCACCGTCTGCACGCCTGCGTGCCAGAGCATGGCCTGGGTCGCCAGACCGACCTGGCTGAACAGGCGCTCCGAACCACAGCCCGGAAAGTAGAACACCGCCTCCGTCTCGGCCGTGGTGGTGGCCGGGTTGCGGATGATGGGCACGTAGTCCTTGTTCTCGATGTCCAGCAGCGCGCGGGCCGTCTTCTTGGGCAGGCCGCCGGGCAGCTTCTTGTTGATGAAGTGGATCACCTGCTCCTTGACCGGGGCCGTGCCCACCGTGGCAGGCGGCTTGGCCGTCTGCTTGCGGGCCACCTTGCGCAGCAGGTCCACCGCCATGCGCTGGGCCTTGAAGCCCACATCCACCATCGCGCTGCGCATGAGCTTGATGGTGTCGGGGTTGGTGGCGTTGAGCATGGTCATGGCCAGCGCATTGCCAGGCCTGAAGCTCTTCTTGCCCATCTTGCGCAGCAGGTTGCGCATGTTCATGGTGACGTCGCCGAAGTCGATCTTCACCGGGCAAGGGCTCTCGCACTTGTGGCAGACCGTGCAGTGGTCGGCCACGTCCTCGAACTCCTGCCAGTGCTTGATGGACACGCCCCGGCGCGTCTGCTCTTCGTACAGGAAGGCCTCGACCAGCAGCGAGGTGGCCAGGATCTTGTTGCGTGGGCTGTACAACAGATTGGCGCGTGGCACGTGCGTGGAACACACGGGCTTGCACTTGCCGCAGCGCAGGCAGTCCTTCACGCTGTCGGCAATCGCGCCGATGTCGCTCTGCTGCATGATCAGCGACTCGTGGCCCATCAGGCCGAAGCTCGGCGTGTAGGCATTGGTCAAATCGGCCTCTAGCGCCCGTCCATCTTGCGCAAGCAGCTCATTATTTCGTAGCAGTTTGCCCTTGTTGAACCGGCCTTCCGGGTCCACCTTCTGCTTGTACTGCGCAAACGGGCGCAGCTCGTCGTCGGTGAGGAACTCCAGCTTGGTGATGCCAATGCCGTGTTCGCCCGAGATTACGCCGTCCAGGCTGCGCGCCAGCACCATGATGCGTTCCACCGCCTCGTGCGCGGTCTGCAGCATCTCGTAGTCGTCGCTGTTGACGGGGATGTTCGTGTGCACATTGCCGTCGCCCGCGTGCATGTGCAGGGCGACCCACACGCGGCCCTTGAGCACGCGCTTGTGGATGGCGGTGGCCTCGTCCAGGATGGGCTTGAAGGCCGCGCCCGCAAAAATGCTCTGCAGCGGGGCGCGCAGCTGGGTCTTCCAGCTCGCGCGCAGGGTATGGTCCTGCAACTGCGGGAACAGCGTGGCCACGTCCCGCAGCCAGCCAGCCCACAGCGAGCGCACCTCGGCGACCTGCGCAATGGCCTGGGCCACGCGGTCTTCCAGCAGTTCGGCCGAGGGGATTTCGTTCGCATCGTCCTGCTTGCCCAGCGGCAGGTTGCCGCGCTCGAAGAACTCGGTGAGCGCGTCGCACAGCTTGAGCTTGTTGCGCAGGGAGAGCTCGATGTTGATGCGCTCGATGCCGTCGGTGTATTCGGCCATGCGCGGCAGTGGGATCACCACGTCTTCATTGATCTTGAAGGCGTTGGTGTGGCGGCTGATGGCTGCCGTGCGCTTGCGGTCCAGCCAGAACTTCTTGCGCGCCTCGGCGCTGATGGCGATGAAGCCTTCGCCGCTGCGTGAGTTGGCAATGCGCACCACCTCGCTGGTCACACGGGCCACCTCGTCGGCGTTGTCGCCCGCGATGTCGCCAATCAGCACCATCTTGGGCAAACCACCGTTGCCCTTCTTGCTCTTGGTGGCGTAGCCCACGGCCTTGAGGTAGCGGTCGTCCAGGTGCTCCAGGCCGGCCAGCAGCACGCCCGAGCGCTTCTGCTCGGCGAACATGTAGTCCTTGATCTCGACGATGCTCGGGACCGCGTCCTTGGCGTTGCCGAAGAACTCCATGCACACCGTGCGCGTGTGCTCGGGCATGCGGTGCACCACCCAGCGCGCGCTGGTGATCAGGCCGTCGCAGCCTTCCTTCTGGATGCCCGGCAGGCCCGAGAGGAACTTGTCCGTCACGTCCTTGCCCAGGCCTTCCTTGCGGAAGGTCTTGCCCGGGATCACCAGGGTCTCGGTGCGCACGGGTGTCTTGCCATCGGCCTCGAAATACTGCAGCTCGAAAGTGGCCACTTCCACGTCATGGATCTTGCCCATGTTGTGGTCCAGGCGCGTCACTTCCAGCCACTGGGCATCGGGCGTGACCATGCGCCAGCTGGCCAGGTTGTCCAGCGCCGTGCCCCACAGCACGGCCTTCTTGCCGCCCGCGTTCATGGCAATGTTGCCGCCAATGCACGAGGCCTCGGCACTGGTTGGGTCCACGGCAAATACAAAGCCCGCGCGCTCGGCCGCGTCGGCCACGCGCTGGGTGACCACGCCGGCTTCGGTCCACACCGTGCCGACTTCGCTGTCCATGCCAGGCAGGCGGCGCATCTCCACCTCGGTCATGGCTTCGAGCTTTTCGGTGTTGATGACCACGCTCTTCCAGGTCAGCGGGATCGCGCCGCCGGTGTAGCCCGTGCCGCCCCCCCGCGGGATGATGGTCAGGCCCAGCTCGATGCAGCCCTTGACCAGGCCGGCCATTTCGGCCTCGGTGTCGGGGGTGAGCACCACAAATGGATACTCGACGCGCCAGTCGGTCGCATCGGTCACGTGGGACACGCGCGAGAGGCCATCAAACTTGATGTTGTCCTTGGCCGTGAGGCGGCCCAGCGTGCGCTGGATCTGGCGGCGCAGCTGCGCGGCCTGCTCGAACTTGGCATCGAACTCGGTCACGGCGTGGCGAGCGGCCACCACCAGCTCGCCCACCAGGCGGTCACGCCCGGCGTCATCGGCCGGGGTGCGGCGCTTTTCGATCTCGGCCAGGCGGTGGTGCAGGGCCTCCACCAGCAGCTTGCGGCGGGCCGGGTTGTCCAGCAGGTCGTCC
This sequence comes from Acidovorax kalamii, assembly GCF_002245625.1. Lineage (GTDB taxonomy): Bacteria > Pseudomonadota > Gammaproteobacteria > Burkholderiales > Burkholderiaceae_C > Acidovorax > Acidovorax kalamii. The sequence goes on along the minus strand of NZ_NOIG01000004.1, from coordinate 179,485 downwards.
TGCAGATAGGGGTTGCGCTGCACCACCCAGATGTCGCCCAGCACTTCGTACAGCATGCGGGCCGAGCGGCCCGTGCGGCGCTCCTTGCGCAGTTGGTCCAGCACGTCCCAGGAGGCGGAGCCCAGCAGGCGGATCACGATCTCCCGGTCGGAGAACGAGGTGTAGTTGTAGGGAATCTCGCGCAGACGGGCGGGCTCGGCAGCCTGCGCCTGCAAGGCAGCCAACGCAATCGGAACATTCATGGGGGATCTACCTGGGGTGGGCGCCGCGCGCCCATGAGCCTCGGGGGGGCGATTTTAAGCCACTGGCCCTCCCCTTGCCGGGCCCGGGGCAGCGGCAAGGCAACAGCGACCGATGGCCGGGATCAGAAAAGCACGCGGCTTCTGAGCGTGCCGGTGACCCGCGCGAGCTTGTCCAGCGCCAGATCGGACGACGCTGCGTCGATGTCGATCACCACGTAGCCGATCTTCTCGTTGGTCTGCAGGTACTGGGCCGAGATGTTGATCGCGTTGTCCGAGAAGATGCGGTTGATCTCGGACAACACGCCTGGCACGTTGCGGTGGATGTGCAGCAGGCGGTGCTTGCCGGGGTGGGCGGGCAAAGCCACCTCCGGGAAGTTGACCGACGACGTGCTGGTGCCGTTGTCGCTGTACTTCACCAGCTTCTCGGCCACTTCGAGGCCGATGTTGGCCTGCGCCTCCATGGTGGAGCCGCCGATGTGCGGGGTCAGGATCACGTTGTCCAGCCCGCGCAGGGGCGACACAAACTCGTCCTTGTTGGTGCGTGGCTCCACCGGGAACACGTCGATGGCGGCGCCGAGCAGTTTTTTAGCCTTGAGCGCCCCGGCCAGCGCTTCGATATCCACCACCGTGCCGCGCGCGGCGTTGATGAGGATGCCGCCGGGTTTCATGGCGGCAATCTCGGCCGCGCCGATCATGCCTTCGGTGGACGGCAGTTCGGGCACATGCAGGCTCACGATGTCGCTCTGGCCCAGCAGGTCGTGCAGGTGCTGAACCTGGCGCGCGTTGCCCAGGGGCAGCTTGTTGACCACATCAAAAAATGCCACCTGCATGCCCAGCGCCTCGGCCAGCACCGACAGCTGCGTGCCGATGGAGCCATAGCCCACGATGCCCAAGGTCTTGCCCCGGATCTCGTAGGCGTTGTCGGCGCTCTTGAGCCAGCCACCCCGGTGCGCCACGGCGTTTTTCTCGGGCACGCCGCGCAGCAGCAGGATGGCCTCGGCCAGCACCAGTTCGGCCACGGAGCGGGTGTTGGAATACGGCGCGTTGAACACCGCAATGCCCCGCTCGCGCGCCGCGTTCAGGTCCACCTGGTTGGTGCCGATGCAAAAACAGCCCACCGCCACCAGCTTGTGCGCCTGGGCAAACACCTCTTCGGTGAGCTGGGTGCGCGAGCGGATGCCCACGAAGTGCACATCGGCGATCTTGCGCTTGAGTTCCTCGTCCGGCAGCGCGCCGGACACCGTCTCGATCTGGGTGTAGCCCGCCGCACGGATCACATCCACCGCAGAGGAATGGATGCCCTCCAGCAACAAAAATTTGATCTTGTTCTTGTCGAGCGAATTGAGGGCCATGGCAATAAGAATGAAGGTGAGAGAGGAAAGACTCCGGCGCGCTGCGGCGCGAACGAACCGGAAGAACGGAAACCAGCAAGCAGTCACCAGCATGGTGCATCGCACAAAACCTTGCAAGCCTCGGCAATTGCGCCACACATTGTCACAAAAGAGTCACAATCGCTCCCCTTGCGGGACCCCCAAGGGGTTTCCCCGGTTGTTGCAAGCGCTAGCGGTATGCGACAACGACATATCAATGTCACATCGGCTGCATAGCATCCAGCCTTTGTGCTTTTCGTCATCCTCGGAGGAAATATTCATGCAAACGAAGCATCTGGCGGTCTGCGCTGCCATTGCCCTGTCGGTCTGCGCACCTGTGCAAGCCCAGACACAGCCAGTCGAGATTCAGTGGTGGCACTCAATGAGCGCAGCGCTTGGCGAATGGGTCAACGACCTGGCCAAGCAGTACAACGCCAGCCAGACCAAGTACAAGGTCGTGCCCACCTACAAGGGCACGTATGACGAATCCATGACAGGCGCCATCGCCGCCTTCCGTGCAGGCAACGCGCCCCACATCCTGCAGGTGTTTGAAGTGGGCACGGCCACCATGATGGCCAGCAAGGGCGCCATCGTGCCCGCCGCCAAGGTGCTGAACGACGGCGGCTTCAAGTTCGAGCCCACCCAGTACGTGTCGGCCGTGGCCGGTTACTACACCGCCCCCAACGGCCAGATGCTGAGCTACCCGCTCAACAGCTCCACCACGGTGTTCTATTACAACAAGGACGCCTTCAAGAAGGCGGGCCTGGATGCCGACAAGCCGCCCAAGACCTGGCCCGAAGTGTTTGCCGCCGCCTCCAAGCTCAAGGCCAGCGGCCACAGCTGCCCCTTCACCACCAGCTGGATCAGCTGGACGCAGCTGGAAAGCTTCTCGCTGTGGCACAACACGCTGTTCGCGTCCAAGAACAACGGCTTTGACGGCACGGATGCCCAGCTGCAGCTGAACTCGCCGCTGCATGTGCGCCACTTCGAAAACCTGGCCAAGGCTTCCAAGGACGGCAGCTTCGTCTACAAGGGCCGGGGCAATGTGCCAGATGCCTCGTTCCCCTCGGGTGAATGCGCCATGATCACCGGCTCCTCGGGCCTGTACGCCCGCGTGGCCAAGGAAGCCAAGTTCGCCTATGGCATCTCCACCCTGCCCTACTACCCTGACGTGAAGGGCGCGCCGCAGAACACCGCCATCGGCGGCGCCAGCCTGTGGGTGATGGCTGGCAAGAAGGCCGATGAGTACAAGGGCGTGGCCGACTTCCTGAACTTCCTGAACGACACCAAGGTGCAGGCCGCCAGCCACCAGCGCACGGGCTACCTGCCTGTGACCATGGGCGCCTACCAGCTGACCGAGGCATCGGGCTTCTACACCAAGAACCCCGGCACCGATGTGGCCGTGACGCAGATGATCAAGAAAGCCACCGAAAAGTCGCGCGGCATCCGCCTGGGCAACTTCGTGCAGATCCGCTCCATCATCGACGAGGAAACCGAGCAGATCTGGTCGGGCAAGAAGTCGCCCAAGGAAGCCCTGGACACCGCCGTGACACGCGGCAACGAGCAACTGGCCCGTTTCGCACGCGCCAACAAGTAAGCGCTGCCTAGCGCCTGATGATGTTGCCTGGCTGCCCCGCCCGGTGGCATCGAAAGCCCGCCGCCCCGTCAACCAGCATGGTTCACGGGGCGGCGGGGTTTTCTTTTTGAGAGTTCCGACATGGAAAAACGCGTACTTTTTCGCTCTGCGTGGCTGCCCTGGGTGCTTCTGGCCCCCCAGCTGGTCATCATCAGCGTCTTCTTTTTCTGGCCTGCGGGCCAGGCCCTGGTGCAGTCCTTCCAGATGCAGGACAGCTTCGGCATGTCCACCGAATGGGTGGGGCTGGACAACTTCAAGCATCTGTTCGACGACCCGGGCTACCTCGCCTCGTTCAAGACGACGGCCTTCTTCTCGGTGCTGGTGGCGGCGGTGGGCATCAGTCTGTCGCTGATCCTGGCGATCTTTGCCGACCGCATCATCAAGGGCGCCATGGTCTACAAGACCGCGCTGCTGCTGCCCTACGCCGTGGCACCTGCCGTGGCCGGCGTGCTCTGGATGTTCATGTTCTCGCCTTCGCTGGGTGTGGTGGCCTACCTGCTGCGCCAGTCGGGCTTTGACTGGAACCACATGCTCAACTCCGACCATGCCATGGGGCTGATCGTGATCGCGGCGGTGTGGAAGCAGATTTCCTACAACTTCCTGTTCTTCCTGGCAGGGCTGCAGTCCATCCCCAAGTCGCTGATTGAAGCGGCCGCCATCGACGGAGCAGGCCCCTGGCGCCGCTTCTGGAGCATCCAGTTCCCGCTGCTCTCGCCCACCACCTTCTTCCTTTTGGTCATCAACGTGGTGTATGCCTTCTTCGACACCTTCGCCATCGTGGACGCCACCACACAGGGCGGCCCGGGGCGCGACACCGCCATCCTGGTCTACAAGGTCTACCACGACGGCTTCAAGGCCATGGACATGGGCGGATCGGCCGCGCAATCGGTGGTGCTGATGGCCATTGTGGTCGTGCTCACCGTCATCCAATTCCGCTACGTCGAGAAGAAAGTGCAGTACTGATATGAAGCACCCCCTGAGTCGCTTCGCGCCTTCCCCCTCCAGGGGGACGCCGCCCTCACGGCGGGGCGGCCCTTGCTCGGCGGCCCTCGCATGCGGCGCGCCATTCATTGGCGCAGTGAGCCATGCTTCGATCCTGAAAGATTCCAATGGTTGAACGTAGTCCTTATCTCACCGCGTTCTCGCACCTCATCATGGTGCTGGGCGTGATCATCGTCGGCTTCCCGCTGTACCTGGCCTTTGTGGCCTCCACCCACACCGCGCAGGACATCGTGCAGGTGCCCATGCCCATGGTGCCCGGCGGCAATTTCTGGAACACCTACCACGACACGCTGTTTGGCGGCGGCTCGGGCGCAGGCTCCACCGCCCCCGTGGCGCGCATGATGTGGGTGAGTTTTGTCACCGCCATCGTCATCACCGTGGGCAAGATCGCGATCTCGCTGCTGTCGGCGTTTGCCATCGTGTACTTCCGCTTCCCTTTCAAGGGTATCTGCTTCTGGCTGATCTTCATCACCCTGATGCTGCCCGTGGAAGTGCGCATCGGCCCCACCTACGAGGTCGTGTCCAACCTGGGCATGCTCAACACCTACGCGGGCCTCACGGTGCCACTGATCGCCTCGGCCACGGCCACCTTCCTGTTCCGCCAGTTCTTCCTCACCGTGCCCGACGAGCTGGTCGAAGCCGCGCGTGTGGACGGCGCAGGCCCGATGCGCTTCTTCAAGGACATCCTGGTGCCGCTGTCGCGCACCTCGATTGCCGCGCTGTTCGTGATCCAGTTCATCTACGGCTGGAACCAGTACCTGTGGCCGCTCTTGGTGACCACGTCCGAAGACATGTACCCCGTAGTGATCGGCATCAAACGCATGATTGCCGGTGGCGATGCAGGCAACGAGTGGAACATCGTGATGGCCACGGCCCTTCTGGCCATGCTGCCCCCGGCCTTTGTGGTCGTGGTCATGCAGCGCTGGTTCGTCAAGGGCCTGGTAGACACGGAAAAGTGACAAAAACACAAGCCAAACAAGCCCCTACCGCCTTATCCATCTGCGTTAGCAGCTACTAATTTAATAGCAAAATGGCATCTCTCTCTCTTCGCAACATCATCAAGCGCTACGGGCACGGCCCCAAGGCCAACCAGGTCATCCATGGCGTGAACGCCGAGATCAAGGACGGTGAATTCGTCGTGATCGTGGGCCCCTCGGGCTGCGGCAAATCCACGCTGCTGCGCATGGTCGCGGGCCTGGAAGAAATCTCCGGCGGCGAGCTGCGCATTGGCGACCGCGTGGTGAATGACCTGGAACCCGCCCAGCGCGACATCGCGATGGTGTTCCAGAACTACGCGCTCTACCCCCACATGACGAACTTCGAGAACATGGCCTATGGCCTGAAAATCGCCAAGGTACCCAAGGAAGAAATCAAGGCGCGCGTGGACAAGGCCGCCAAGATCCTCGAACTGGGCCACCTGCTGGAGCGCAAGCCCCGTGAGCTGTCCGGCGGCCAACGCCAGCGCGTGGCGATGGGCCGCGCCATCGTGCGCCAGCCCCAGGTGTTCCTGTTTGACGAGCCCCTGTCCAACCTGGACGCCAAGCTGCGCGCCCAGACCCGCCTCGAAATCCAGAAACTGCACCGCGAGCTGGGCATCACCAGCCTGTTCGTGACGCACGACCAGGTCGAGGCCATGACGCTGGCGCAGCGCATGATCGTGATGAACGCCGGCAACATGGAACAGTTCGGCACGCCCGAAGAGGTCTACCACACGCCCGCCACCACCTTCGTGGCCAGCTTCATCGGCTCGCCGCCGATGAACCTGCTCAAGAACGCTCCCGGCGCACAGCCCGGCACCATCCTGGGCATCCGCCCTGAGCACCTGGATGTGCGCAGCGAAGGCTGGGCCGTGACGGTGGAAACCGTGGAACTGCTGGGCGCCGAGCGCCTGATCTATGGCCGCATCAACGGCGAACAGATCATTGTGCGCGTGGAAGAAGGCACGCACGCTCCGGCCCCGGACACCGTGATCCACGTGCAGCCGCGCGCCGACCGCCTGCACGCGTTTGACGCCACGACAGGCAAGCGGAAATAACACACGCCTGAGCAGGCTACTCGGCTGCGCCACAGCCCCTTCTCCCGGCCACGCCGGGGAGGGGCCGACGCCTTCTGTGAGGGATGGCCCTTGTCCGGCATCCCACAGCGGGGCAGCGCGGGTTTCAGGCGCTGCGCCCGTCGCAAAGCTCAAGGAACAAGAGATGACAACTCCCTGGCCCTACCCCCGCTGGATCGCCCACCGAGGCGCTGGCAAGCTGGCCCCCGAAAACACACTGGCCGCGTTCCGCCTGGGCGCGCAGCACGGCTACCGCATGTTCGAGTGCGACGCCAAGCTCAGCAGCGATGGCGTGCCTTTTCTCATGCACGATGCCACGCTCAACCGCACGACCAACGGCCGTGGCACCGGTGGCGACCTGCCCTGGAGCCAGCTGGCCCAGCTGGACGCGGGCAGCTGGCATTCGCGCAGCCACGCGGGCGAGCCCCTGCCCACACTGGAGAACCTGGCGCGCTACTGCATCGCCAACGGGTTCCTGCTGAACATCGAGATCAAGCCCACGCCGGGCACGGAAGCCACCACCGGCAAGGTGGTTGGCGAACACGCCGCGCGCCTGTGGCAAGGCCAGGCCGTGCCGCCGCTGTTTTCATCCTTCCAGCCCGGGGCACTGGAGGGAGCGAAGGCCACCGCGCCACACATCCCGCGTGCGCTGCTGCTCGACACCCTGTGGGAGGGCTGGGCCGACGTGGCCCAGCGGCTGGGCTGCGTGGCCATCGTCTGCAACCACGCGCTGTGGGACACAGCCCTGGTAGCCCAGGTCAAGGGCCTGGGCATGCGCACGCTCAGCTACACCGTCAACGACGACTGGGCCGCACAGCGGCTCATCGCACTGGGCACGGACGGCATCATCACCGACCGCGTGGACTTCTTCTCTCCCGCCACGGCTTAAAGAACCCCACCCCAAGCCAGCGCCACCGTGGAACCGGCTTCGCCGGTCCAGGGGTGGCGTCCCCCTTCAGGGGGAAGGCGCGCAGCGCCTCAGGGGGTCAGTCCAGCTTCGCGCCTGACTTCTTCACCGCATCCGCCCAGCGTGGCATCTCGGTGGCCAGGAACTTCGCAAAATCGTCCGCGCCCAGAAACGCCGGGTCGGCCCCCTGGCTCACCATGCGGCTTTTCACATCGGGCGACTGCATCACCTGGCCGAAGGCATCGCTGAGCTTGGCCACCACGTCCTTGGGCGTGCCTGCCGGGGCCAGAAAGCCGTAAAAGCCCACCACCTCGAAGCCCTTGATGCCGCTCTCGATCACCGTGGGCACATCGGGCAGCGCGGGGTTGCGCTCCTTGCTGGTCACGGCCAGGGCGCGCACCTTGCCCTGCTTGTGGTACGCAGCGGCCTGCGGAATGCTCTCGGCCATGAACTGCACCTGCCCACCCATCAGGTCGGTGAACGCGGGCGCACTGCCCCGGTAGGGGATGTGCACCATGAACAGGCCCGTGGCGGTCTTGAACATCTCGGGCACCAGGTGGCTGATGCCGCCGTTGCCCGCCGAGCCAAAGTTGACCTGGCCAGGCCGCGACTTGGCGTATGCCATGAACTCCTGCAGATTCTTGGCAGGCACGCTGGGGTTCACCAGCAGCGCCAGCGGCTGCATGGCAGTGCGCGCAATCGGCGTGAAGTCCTTGAGCGTGGCATAAGGCAGGCGGCTGTAGAGCGCCGGGTTGATCACCATCACACCCGTGTTGGCCAGCATCAGGGTGTGGCCGTCGGCCGGGGCCTTCATCACATCCTGGGCCCCCACGGTGCCACCCGCACCTGCCTTGTAGTCCATCACCACCGGCTGGCCCAGCACGGCCTGCAGCCGGTCAGACAGCAGGCGTGCATGCTGGTCCAGCGGACCACCCGCCGGGAAGCCGACCACGATGCGCACCGGCTTGGAGGGAAAACTGGCAGCGGTCTGCGCCGATGCCGCCACCGACAGCAGCAGGCCAGCCGCCACGGCCCAGCAGGTTTTCAGCGCGATTTTCGATTTCATTGGGGTGTCTCCAGGGTTGGGGGAAATAAGTGCCTGCCGCGCGTTGCGCGCTCCCTCGGGCTACGCCCCGATTCTCATCGGCATTCGGCCCCTGCAAACTCCCTGAAAACACGGGCATCCCCAGCCACGATTTGCGGCCCCACGGCCCGGCAGGACACCCAGGGCAGTCAGCCCTTCCAGCCCCGCACCAGCACCCACTGGCAGGTGGCGGTGGCCACCACCAGCGCGGCATAGGTCAGCATCTTGCCGTCGCGCCCCCACAGCGCCAAGCCTGCGGCCAGCACCACCAGCCCCACCACAAACACCGCCGCCCACTGGCGCCAGCCCGCCAGGGCGCCCCCCTTGGCGCCCAGCAGCCGCCCGCCCAGCACCAGCAGCAGGGCCACAAAGGCGGCGGGCGCCACAAAGTTCAGCAGATGGTTGAGGATGTCGAGGGGACCCATGAATTGACCCAAATCAAGGCATGAACAGGCAAGGCCACCTGTCCGGGCCAACAATTTTATAATTGGCGGCTATGGCAGTCTGGGCCCTCGGCATCAACCACACCACCGCGCCGCTCGACCTGCGCGGCCGGTTCGCGTTTGCGCTCGACCAGATCGCTCCCACGTTGCACGGTTTGCGCCAGTCGCTGGGCCACTCTGGCGGCGGTGCCAGCCGCCACCCCGGGGTCGAGACCGCCATCATCTCGACCTGCAACCGCACCGAAATTTACTGCGCGGGCGACCAGCCTGCCATGGACCACACGCTGGGCTGGCTGGCCCACAGCGGCGGCGTAAGCCCCGCACTGCTGCGCTCGCACTCCTACACGCTCGAAGACAGCTTGGTCGCACGCCACGCCTTTCGCGTGGCCAGTGGGCTTGATTCGATGGTGCTGGGCGAGGCCCAGATCCTGGGCCAGATGAAAGACGCGGTGCGCGCCGCCGAAACGGCTGGCGCGCTGGGCACCACGCTCAACCAGCTGTTCCAGCGCAGTTTTGCCGTGGCCAAGGAGGTGCGCAGCAGCACCGAAATCGGCGCACACAGCATCAGCATGGCCGCCGCCGCCGTGCGCCTGGCGGGGCAGCTGTTTGAAGACCTTTCCAAGATCCGCGTGCTGTTCGTCGGCGCGGGCGAAATGATCGAGCTGTGCGCCACGCACTTCGCCGCCAAGAACCCCAAGCAGATCGCCATTGCCAACCGCACGCTGGAGCGCGGCGAAAAGCTCGCCACCCGTTTCGGCGGCGAGGTGATGCGTCTGGCCGACCTGCCCGAGCGCTTGCACGAGTTCGACGCCGTCATCAGCTGCACCGCCAGCAGCCTGCCCATCATCGGCCTGGGCGCTGTGGAGCGCGCACTCAAGAAGCGCCGCCACCGCCCCATCTTCATGGTCGATCTGGCCGTGCCACGCGACATCGAGCCTGAGGTGAAAGCCCTGGGGGACGTGTACCTGTACACCGTAGACGATCTGGCCACCGTGGTGCAGACCGCGCAGGCCAACCGCCAGGCCGCCGTGGCCCAAGCCGAAGCCATCATCGACGCCGGCGTGCAGAGCTTCATGCACTGGATGGAGCTGCGCAGCCCCGCCGCTGCCGAGGGGGGCGTGGTGCCGCTGATCCAGCAGCTCAACGCCCAGACGGACGAATGGCGCGCGCTGGAAATAGCCCGCGCCAAGAAGCTGCTGGCCAAGGGCGAGGATGTGGATGCCGTGCTCGAAGCACTCTCGCGCGGCCTCACGCAGAAGATGCTGCACGGCACCCTGGCCGAGTTGCGCGCGGGTGACGCCGAGATGCGCGCCCAGACGGCCCAGACCGTCTCGCGCCTGTTCCTGCGCGCGCAGAGCAAGACCCCCAACAACAACGTGCTGTAGCGGCGCTCGCCCGCTCCCCTGCCCGCCCCGATTTCAAGCCAAATCGGCCCCCGGCGTCTGATATACAAGCGTCAATAGCTACCAAATTGGTAGCACCCATTTTCTCCAGAATTCCATGAAACCTTTCCTCCGAAGCCAGCTGGAGCGCTACGCACAGCGCCTGGGCGAGCTGGACTTTCTGCTCTCGCGCGAAGACATCATGAGCGACATGGCGCAGTACCGGCGCATCTCCGTCGAGCATGCCGAGGTCACGCAGGTGGCGGGCCGCTACGCCCGCTACCAGCAGCGCGAGTCCGACCTGGCCGGTGCGCGCGAGATGCTGGCCGACCCCGACATGGCCGAGATGGCGCAGGAAGAAATCACCAGTGCCGAGGCCGAACTGCTGCAACTCGAAGACGAACTGCAGCGCCTGCTTTTACCCAAGGACCCCGACGACGCACGCAATGCGTTTGTGGAAATCCGCGCAGGCACGGGCGGTGACGAATCCGCCCTGTTTGCGGGCGACCTCACGCGCATGTACACCCGCTACGCCGCCAACGTGGGCTGGAAGGTGGAAGTGGTGAGCGAGAACGCCGCCGAGCTGGGCGGCTACAAGGAAATCGTGCTGCGCATCGAGGGCGACCACGTATATGGCGCGCTCAAGTTCGAATCCGGCGGCCACCGCGTGCAGCGCGTGCCCGCCACCGAGACGCAAGGCCGCATCCACACCAGCGCCTGCACCGTGGCCGTGATGCCCGAGCCCGACGAGCACGAGGCCATCAAGCTCAACCCGGCCGACCTGCGCATCGACACCTTCCGCGCATCGGGCGCAGGCGGCCAGCACATCAACAAGACCGACTCGGCCGTGCGCGTGGTGCACTTGCCCACCGGCATCGTGGCCGAGTGCCAGGATGGCCGCAGCCAGCACAGCAACAAGGCCAAGGCGCTGCAGGTGCTGCAGGCCCGCATCCAGGAGAAAGAACGCAGCGAACGCGCCGCCAAGGAGGCCGCGCTGCGCAAGGGCCTGATCGGCAGCGGCGACCGCAGCGACCGCATCCGCACCTACAACTTCCCTCAGGGGCGGCTCACAGACCACCGCATCAACCTCACGCTGTACAAACTGCTGCAGGTGATGGAAGGCGACCTGGGCGATGTGCTGCAGGCGCTGCAACATGCGCGCGAGGCGGAACAACTGGAAGAGCTGGAGATGAGTGTGGCGTGACCACAGATCTTTAACAAACTAGGCCTCCTGCGCTTATCCAGCAAGCGCAGACAGCTATTAAATTCATAGTGAACCAGACAACCCCCACCCTGGCACAAGCCCTGGCCCAGGCCCACACGCTGGGACTGCCGCGCATTGACGCCCAGCTACTGCTGCTGCACGCCCTGGGCCGCCCCGACGCTGGCCGCGCCTGGTTGCTGGCGCATGACACCGACACGCTGGAGCCCGGTACCCACGACGCTTTCATCGCCCTGTGCCAGCGCCGCGCAGTGGGCGAGCCCGTGGCCTACCTGACGGGGCGCAAGGAGTTTTATGGGCTGATGCTGCAGGTAGACGCCCGCGTGCTGGACCCGCGCCCTGACACCGAAACCCTGGTGGACTGGGCGCTGGAAATCATCGCCCCACTGGCATCGCCGCGCGTGGCGGACCTGGGCACCGGCAGCGGCGCCATTGCCCTGGCGCTGCAAAGCCAGCGCGCCGACGCCCAGGTGCTGGCCGTGGATGCCAGTGCCGATGCCCTGGCCGTAGCGCAGGCCAACGCTGAACGGCTGGGCCTGCCCGTGCAGTTCCAGCAAGCCAACTGGCTGGCGGGCGTGCAGGGCCCGTTCGATGCCATCGTCTCCAACCCCCCCTACATCCCCAGCGCCGATCCGCACCTGGCGGCGCTGACGCACGAGCCGCTGCAGGCCCTGGCCAGCGGCGCCGACGGGCTGGACGACATCCAAGCCATCGCGGCCCAGGCGCCCGCCCACCTGCGCCCCGGCGGCTGGCTGCTGCTGGAGCATGGCTACGACCAGGCAGCGGCGGTGCAAGCGCTGCTGGCCGCCCAGGGCTTTGCCCAGGTGCAAAGCCGCAATGACCTCGCTGGCATTGCGCGTTGCACAGGGGGGCAGTGGCCCTTGCCGCAGACAGTGAAATAATCCATCCCATTGCGGGCACCCTGCCACCCTCTGCCCGCCAGCCCCAATTCAAGGAGTTTTACCCATGAGCGACACCCAACAACGCATCGACGCCCTCGTCAAATCCAGCGACATCCTGCTGTTCATGAAGGGCAGCGCCAGCTTCCCCATGTGCGGTTTTTCGGGCCGCGCGATCCAGATCCTCAAGGCCTGCGGCGTGGACCCCAAGAGCGTGGTCACCGTCAACGTGCTGGAAGACGACGAAATCCGCCAGGGCATCAAGGAATACAGCAACTGGCCCACGATTCCGCAGCTGTACGTGAAGGGCGAATTCATCGGCGGCTCAGACATCATGATGGAGATGTACGAGTCGGGCGAACTCAAGCAGGTGCTGGGCACTGAAGGCTGATCGACACGGCCATTGCACCACCCGCCATCAGGCCGCCTTCGGGCGGCCTTTTTGTTTGCCTGCAACAGCTGCACCAATCGGGGGCTTTTCCGGTGGAGCAGCGGGCATGTTGTGTGCTTGAATGGTTGCGTGACGTAACCATCACAGGAGCATGCAATGACCAGCCATAGCCTTGTTCCCCAATCCCCCGCCCTGCGCTTGCCGGTGGCCCAGATGCGCAATGTGTTCCACCCGGGCGATGTCGAACGCAAGCTGGCCCGGTTGCAAGAGTCCGGCAACCAGCGCGAATACGAAACCCTGCGCACCGTGTACGAACGCATGCTGGAGCGCGGCCCGGAGCGTTTTCAGGTCAAGCCCTCGGGCGTGCCCGACATGGCCAGCCTGTACGAGCAGTTGCCCAACTTCACCGAGGTGCTGGACGATGTGAAGCGCCATGTGGCGCTGGCGCAGGACAGCAGTGATGGCCTGGAGGTCACGCCCATGCTGCTGCTGGGCCCGCCCGGTATCGGCAAGACGCACTTTGCACGCCACCTGGCCGAGCTGCTGGGCACGGGCATGAACCTGCTGCCGATGAGTTCCATGACCGCTGGCTGGTTGCTGTCGGGCTCGTCGGCGCAATGGAAAGGAGCCCGCCCCGGCAAGGTGTTTGAGGCGCTGGTAGAGGGCGAATATGCAAACCCGGTCATCGTGGTCGACGAGATCGACAAGGCCAGCAGCGATGCGCAATACGACCCGCTGGGCGCGCTGTACAGCCTGCTCGAATACGACACCGCCCAGAGCTTTACCGATGAGTTTGCCGAGGTGGCCATCGACGCGAGCCAGGTGATCTGGATCACCACAGCCAATGACACGCGCGGCATTCCCGACCCCATCCTGAACCGCATGAATGTGTTCGAGGTGGAGGCCCCCACGCTAGAGCAGGCGCGCACCATCGCCCGCAACCTGTACCTGGGCATCTGCGCGGGGCATGACTGGGGCCGCCTGCTGGACCCGGAACCCCTGGACGACGTGCTGGACCACCTGGCCCAGATGCCGCCGCGCGAAATGCGCAGGGCACTGATGACGGGCTTTGGCAATGCGCGGCTGGACCGGCGCAGCACGGTGGAGATTACCGACCTGCCCAAGGCGGCCTCGGGCCGCAGCCGCATCGGCTTCGTGCAATAGCGGCTGCGCGTGGTTGCCGGCCGCCTTCACGGGCGGTGCGCAGCCGGTGTCCGCCCGCAGGGCGCGCAGATACACTCGGGTGGCCGCTGTGCCCTGGCCTGCGCCGCCCGTCCCTCCCATGACCCTGTCCCAAAGCCTCTTCGTCATCGGGCTGCTGATTGCAGCCAGTGCCTTCTTCTCCATGGCCGAGATTTCGCTCGCCGCTGCGCGCCGCTTGCGCCTGCGGCAGATGGCCGACGAGGGCGACGCGCGCGCAGACCGCGTGCTGCGCATGCAGGAGCAGCCGGGGGACTACTTCACCGTCGTGCAGGTGGGCCAGAACGCCGTGGCCATCCTGGGCGGTATCGTGGGCGAGGGGGCGCTGAGCCCCCATTTCACGGCGCTGCTCAGCCTGTGGCTGTCCGAATCGACCGCAGAGAAGGCCGGGTTCCTGGTGTCCTTCCTGGTCATCACCTCGCTGTTCATCCTGTTTGCCGACCTGTTCCCCAAGCGCCTGGGCATGGCCGAGCCCGAGCGGCTGGTGGTGCGTCTGGCGCAGCCCATGGCCTGGTGCACCACGCTGCTGCGCCCACTGGTGTGGTTCTACAGCCGCGGGGCCGATGCGCTGTTCCGCGTGCTGGGCTTGTCATCGCTGCGCGACGACCGCATCACCTCCGACGACATCCTGGCCATGATGGAGGCCGGGGCCCGTGCCGGGGTGCTGGCCGCGCGGGAGCAGCAGGTCATCACCAATGTGTTCGAGCTGGACACGCGCACCGTGTCCAGCGCCATGTCGCCGCGCGACCGGGTGGCGTTCTTCCTGCGCGACGAGCCCGACTCCGTCATCCGGCTGCGCATTGCGGCCGAACCCTTTTCGACCTACCCCGTGTGCGAGGGCGACATCGACCATGTGGTGGGTTATGTGGATGCCAAAGACCTGTTCCAGCGCGTGCTGAATAACCAGCCCATTTCGCTGGCCGACGACAGCCTGGTGCGCAAGGTGCTCATCGTGCCCGACCGGCTCACCCTGTCCGAGGTGCTGGAGCAGTTCCGCCAGGTGCACGAGGACTTTGCCGTCATCGTGAACGAGTACAGCCTGGTGGTGGGGGTCGTGACCCTGAACGATGTGATGAGCACGGTGATGGGCGACCTCGTGGGCCCCGCAGACGAAGAACAGATCGTGCGGCGCGACGAGGACTCGTGGCTCATCGATGGCGTCACGTCCATTGAGGACGTGCTGCACGCGCTGTCGCTGGACGAGCTGCCCCACACCGGCGAGTACGAAACCCTGGCGGGTTTCCTGATGGTGATGTTGCGCCGCGTACCGCGCCGCACCGACAGCGTGAGCTGGGGCGGCTACAAGTTCGAGGTGCTGGACGTGGACAGCTACCGCATCGACCAGGTCATGGTCTCACGTTTGAACCCCACGGGCGGCAGCAGCAGTAGCAGCCCGCCTGCGGTTCAGGCGTAACCCCGTCAGGCGGCAGGCGCTGTGGGCCTGTCGATGAACGCCCAGTTGCGCTGGGCGCCAAACACCGCATCCGGGTAGGGCGAGCGGCCACGGCTGCCGTTGTAGCGGCCCAGGGCCATGAAAAGATCACCCTGCTCGCGGTCGATGTAGTGGCGCAGGATCACACAGCCAAAACGCAGGTTGGTCTGCATGTGGAACAGCTTGCCTGCATCGCCATCGCCAATCACCCGCGTCCAGAACGGCATGACCTGCATGTAGCCCCGCGCGCCCACGCTGGACACGGCAAACTTGCGGAAGCCACTCTCCACCTGGATGAGCCCAAGGACCAGCGATACGTCGAGCCCCGCACGTTTGGACTCGTACCAGACCGTCTGCAGAAAATCGCGCCGCACCTCCCATTCGGGCTTGCGGCGGCGCAGCCGGTCGCTCTGGGTGCCCAGCCAGCGCAGGTAGTGCAGGCGGGCCTCGGTGGTAAAAAATTCAGGCTCGGGTGGCGCCTGGTTGGCAATGGCCGAACTCAGCGCCGTGCGCACGGAATCCATCAGGGGTTCTTCAAGCTGCCCCCCCGCATGTGCCGCCTGCGGTGCGGCCAGCCAGGCTGCCGGTGCCGCGAGCGAGGCTGCAGACAGCAGGCATGCGCGCCGCGAGAGCCCAGCCACAGGACCGGGCCGGGCCGTGGGGGATGCGTTGGTGCCCCGCTCCTCGCTCATGCTCATACCACCATGCGGCCCTTCACATGGGCCAGGATGTCAGCCACCGCCACTTTGGTCGCGGCCGTGTCGCGGCGGTGCTGGTACTCGACCACACCTTCCTTGAGACTCTTGTCGCCAATGGTCACGCGATGCGGCACACCGATCAGCTCCCAGTCGGCAAACATGGCGCCGGGGCGCTCGCCACGGTCGTCCAGGATCACATCCACACCGGCTGCCAGCAGGTCGGCATAGAGCTGCTCGGCCGCAGCCTTGACAGCCTCGCTGCGGTCCATGCCAACGGGGCAGACCACCACAGTGAAAGGTGCGATCGCGTCGGGCCAGATGATGCCGCGCTCGTCGTGGTTTTGCTCGATGGCGGCGGCGGGAAGGCGCGTGACGCCAATACCGTAGCAGCCCATCTCAAAGAAAGCGGGCTTGCCGTCGTCACCCAGGAAGGTGGCGTTCATGCCCTTGCTGTACTTGGTGCCCAGGTAGAAAACATGGCCCACTTCGATGCCGCGCTCAATGGAGAGCTCGCCCTTGCCATCGGGGGAGCGGTCGCCCGCCACCACGTTGCGCAGGTCGGCCACGGCATCGGGCTCGGGCAGGTCGCGGCCCCAATTCACGCCGGTGATGTGGAAGTCCACTTCGTTGGCGCCGCAGATCCAGTCGGCCATGAGGGCCACTTCGCGGTCCACCACAATCTTGAGAGACTTCTTCAGGCCGATGGGGCCCAGGTAGCCGGGCTTGCAGCCAAAGTGGTCCTCGATCTCGGAGAGCGTGGCAAACCGGAAACCCGCCAAGCCGGGCACCTTGCCGACCTTGATCTCGTTCATGTCATGGTCGCCACGCAGCAGCAGCAGCCAGACCTGGCTCTTGACGATCTCGCCGGCCTCGTTGGTTTCGTCCGTGGCCAGGACCAGCGACTTCACGGTGGTGCTCAAAGGCACGCCCAGCAGCTCGGCCACGTCGGCGCAGGTGCTCTTGCCAGGCGTCGGCGTCTTTTCCATGGCCTTTGAGGGCGCAGGGCGTGGACCGGCAGGCGCCAGGGCCTCGGCCTTTTCCATGTTGGCGGCGTAATCGCTCTGCGGGCAGTAGACGATGGCGTCTTCACCCGTGGCGGCGATCACCTGGAACTCTTCGGACAGGTCGCCACCGATGGCACCGCTGTCGGCCGCCACGGCACGGTAGGTCAGGCCGAAGCGGTCAAAAATGCGGCGGTAGGCCTGGGCCATCACCTGGTAGCTGGCCTTGGCGGCCGCCTGATCGCGGTCGAAGCTGTAGGCGTCCTTCATGATGAACTCGCGGCCGCGCATGAGGCCAAAGCGTGGGCGGCGCTCATCGCGGAACTTGGTCTGGATCTGGTAAAAGTTCTTCGGCAGCTGCTTGTAGCTCTTGAGTTCCTGGCGCGCGATGTCAGTGATCACTTCTTCGCTGGTGGGCTGCACCACGAAGTCGCGGCCATGGCGGTCCTGGATGCGCAGCAGCTCGGGGCCCATCTTGTCGAAGCGGCCGGTTTCCTGCCACAGCTCGGCGGGTTGCACCACGGGCATGGTCAGCTCCACGGCGCCCGCGCGGTTCATCTCTTCGCGCACGATAGCTTCCACCTTGCGGATCACGCGCAGGCCCAGAGGCATGTAGTTATAGATGCCCGCGCCCAGCTTCTTGATCAGCCCTGCCCGCATCATGAGTTGGTGGCTGACCACTTCTGCGTCGGCCGGAGCTTCCTTGAGGGTGGAGATAAAGAATTGGGAGGCTTTCATCGGAATCGATTTCGGGCGGATCAGAGCAGTCCACTTGCTGCGCGCTAGGCGCCGTGCATAATGGACACAGTTTAAAAATTTGGGGTTTGATTATGCTTGACCGGGACGGCTTTCGGCCGAACGTCGGCATCATCCTGCTCAACCAGAGAAACCAGGTGTTCTGGGGCAAGCGCATACGCACCCACAGCTGGCAGTTTCCGCAGGGTGGCATTGACCGGGGCGAAACCCCCGAGCAAGCCATGTTCCGGGAGCTGCACGAAGAGGTGGGATTATTGCCTGACCACGTGCGCGTGGTGGCCCGCACACGGGACTGGTTGCGCTATGAGGTGCCTGACCGGTACATCCGCCGCGACGCGCGCGGACATTACAAGGGCCAGAAACAAATCTGGTATCTGCTCCAACTGGTGGGCCACGACTGGGACTTGAATCTCCGCGCGACCAACCACCCCGAGTTCGATGCCTGGCGCTGGAATGACTACTGGGTGCCTCTGGACGTGGTGGTCGAGTTCAAGCGGGGGGTCTATGAAATGGCCCTGACCGAGCTGGCACGCTACCTGCCTCGGCATGAACAGCGCAACCGCTACTTGCGCAGCGGCATGCGGACACGAGAAGGTGAGCACACGGGGACGAGCATGTACCGCACCGGGTCCATGCTGATCAACCCGGGCATGGAACTCCCCCCTGGCGCCAGTTTTGACCCCGACCCGCAAAACAGCATGCCGGGTGAACTGGACGGGATTCCACCGCTGACCACCACACCCCGCTGATCTCCACGTCCACCAACAAAAATGCCTGTAATGAGCAGGCATTTTTTATGGCTTGGGCGGCTGTGCGCAAAACGCTAAAAGCAATCCGGCAATCAAGCGCCCACGGCCAGCACCAGATTGTCCCGGTGCACCATCTCCGGCTCGGCCACATAGCCCAGCAGTTTTTCAAATTCGGTCGAAGGCTTGCGGCACAGAAGGCGCGCTTCGGCGGCTGCATAGTTGGCCAGGCCCCGCGCGATCTCGACCCCGGAGGCATCCCGCACGGCAATCACGTCGCCGCGCGAAAAATCTCCCTCCACCGCCGTCATGCCGATCGGCAGCAGGCTCTTGCCTTCATCGCGCACCTTGGCGGCAGCCCCGGCATCCACCACAACGGAGCCGCGCAGCTGAAGGTGATCCGCCATCCATTGCTTGCGGGCTTGTTTTTTCTGGGTTTGTGCAACCAGCAGGGTCCCCAGAGGCTCACCCCCGACCAAGCGCAGCAGCACATCGGGCTCCCGCCCCCAGGCGATCACGGTGGACGCGCCCGAGCCTGCGGCACGCTTGGCCGCCAGTATCTTGGTGATCATGCCGCCCTTGCCGATGCTCGACCCCGCGCCTCCGGCCATGGCCTCCAGGGCCGGATCCCCTGCCTTGGCTTCGTGCACGAATTGCGCTGCGGGGTCCCGGCGCGGGTCGGCGGTGTACAGCCCCTTTTGGTCCGTGAGGATGATCAGTGCATCGGCCTCGACCAGATTGGCCACCAGCGCCCCCAGGGTGTCGTTGTCGCCAAACTTGATTTCGTCGTTGACGACCGTGTCGTTCTCATTGATCACCGGCACCACGCCCAGGCGCAGCAGCGTGAGCAAGGTGGAGCGCGCGTTCAGGTAGCGCTCGCGGTCGGCCAGGTCGGCGTGGGTGAGCAGCACCTGGGCGCTGCCCATGCCCTCCTCGCGCAGCTTGGTCTCGTACATCTGCGCCAAGCCCATCTGCCCCACAGCGGCGGCGGCCTGCAGCTCGTGGATTTCCTGCGGTCGTGTGGTCCAGCCGAGGCGCTTCATGCCCTCGGCGATCGCGCCGCTGGACACCATCACGACCTCACGCGCCACCCCGCCATCGCCGCGCACCAAGGCCGCCAGCTGGCGGCTCCATTCACCGATGGCCGTTTCATCCAGGCCACGACCTTCATTGGTCACAAGGCTGGAGCCCACCTTGACCACGATGCGGCGGGCATCTCGCAATACGCTGGAAACCATTGTTTGAATCATTTTTGGCCGCTACCGCGCACCCACAAAGCGCTAGCAGCTATTAAAAATATAGCAATCAGGCAAAAGACCCGGAAGCCTCTTGCATCAAGCGGGCGCGTCTCCGGCAAACCGGGGATCGACTTCCACGGGCTCGTTTTCCGTGCGCTGCTCCGACTGCACATGGCGGAAGATCGCATGGATCAGAGACTCGCAGCCCTCGCGCGTCAGCGCAGAAATCTCAAACACCGGCCCCTTCCACTTGAAGCGTTTCACAAAATCTTTGACACGCGCCTCGCGCTCGTCGTCCGGCACCATGTCCAGTTTGTTCAGCACCAGCCAGCGGGGTTTGTTGTAAAGCTGCTGGTCGTACTTCTTCAGCTCGTTGACGATGGCCTTGGCCTGCGCCACCGGGTCCACCGCATCATCGAACGGCGCCAGATCGACGATGTGCAAGAGCAGGCGGGTGCGCTGCAGGTGGCGCAGGAACTGGTGGCCCAGCCCCGCCCCCTCCGACGCGCCTTCGATCAGGCCAGGGATGTCTGCCACCACAAAACTTTGCTCGGGCCCCACGCGCACCACACCCAGATTCGGGTGCAGGGTGGTAAAGGGGTAGTCCGCAATCTTGGGACGCGCATTGGAAACCGCCGTGATGAAGGTGGACTTGCCAGCATTCGGCATGCCCAGCAGACCCACATCGGCCAGCACCTTCAGCTCCAGCTTGAGGTTCTTTTTTTCACCCGGCCAGCCCGGCGTCTTCTGGCGGGGCGCACGGTTGATGGCGCTCTTGAAGCGCAGGTTGCCGAATCCACCATCGCCGCCCTTGGCGATGGTGATCACCTCGCCCGGAGTGAGCAACTCATACAGCACCTCACCCGTTTCCGCGTCGGTGATGATGGTGCCTACGGGCATTTTCAGGGTGATGTCAGCCCCGGCGGCGCCAAACATGTCCGAGCCCATGCCATGCTCACCGCGCTTGGCCTCGTGCCGGCGCGAGTAGCGAAAGTCCACCAGGGTGTTCAGGTTGGGGTCGGCAACAGCAAACACATGCCCGCCCCGCCCCCCGTCACCGCCATTGGGTCCGCCAAATTCCTTGTATTTTTCGTGCCGAAACGACACGCAGCCATTGCCGCCGTCACCGGCTGCAATGTCAATAAAGGCTTCATCGACGAACTTCATGGAATATCCAGTTTACAAAAGGGCGCCGTACAAACCGGCAGCCAACCGCCGATTGTGGCGGAACAGCGGAACGCCTTCCAGGCGCCGCAGGCAGATGGCATGCGAGAGCCACCCGTACAGACCAAACAACAAAGCCCCGGCAAAGCGGGGCTTCGTTGCTTGCCGGAGGAAAAATCCTCAGGCGGGAGTCACATTGACCGTGGACTTGGACAATGCACCCTTGGTGCCAAACGACACATGGCCGTCCACCAGGGCGAACAAGGTGTGGTCCTTGCCGACGCCAACGTTGGTGCCAGGGTGGAAACGTGTGCCACGCTGGCGCACGATGATCGAGCCAGCGCTGATCAATTCACCACCGAACGCCTTGACACCCAGCATCTTTGGCTTGGAGTCGCGCCCGTTTCGCGTAGAGCCGCCGCCTTTTTTCTGTGCCATGACTTAGCTCCTTCGCTTAAGCAGCAATCGCACCGATTTGCAGTTCGGTGAACTGCTGGCGATGGCCTTGGCGTTTCTGATAGTGCTTGCGACGGCGCATCTTGAAGATGTGCACCTTGTCGTGCTTGCCGTGGGCCACAACAGTGGCTTTCACGGTTGCGCCGGACACCAGGGGCGTACCAACCTTGAGTTCAGCGCCGTTGCCGACAGCCAGAACCTGGTCGATCACGATCTCCTGGCCTACGTCCGCAGCAATCTGTTCTACTTTAATTTTTTCGCCGGAAGCAACGCGATACTGCTTGCCGCCGGTTTTTATGACCGCGTACATGTTGACCTCTTGATATGAGTTCCGCAGACGGATTTCTGCAGAGCCAGCGATTGTAGCGCATCACGCATCGCAGGTCCAGCTCTCTTGAAGTCTGGCGCAACGCGCGCCAGTCAGGCAGCGATGGCCCCTGTCAGGTCTTCCTATAATCCGGGCACTTTCTGTGACCGCCATCTTGACTGACCATACCGCCCCCGCAGCCTCTCCCCTCACGCTCGTTGCCCAGGACATGCACGAGGTCGACAAGGTCATTGAGCGGCGCCTGACGTCCAGCGTGCCGCTGGTTGCCCAGATATCGCAGTACATCATTGCTGCTGGCGGCAAGCGGCTGCGGCCTGCGCTGCTGCTAATGGTATGCGGCGCCCTGGGCTACCGCGGCGACCACCGGTTCAGCCTCGCAGCGGTGGTCGAGCTGATTCACACGGCCACGCTGCTGCACGATGACGTGGTGGATGCCTCCACACTGCGCCGGGGACGCCCTACGGCCAACGAGACTTTCGGCAACCCCGCCAGCGTGCTTGTGGGGGACTTCCTGCATACCCGCTCCTTCCAGATGATGGTGGAAGCGGGAAGCATGCGGATCATGGAAATCCTCTCCGAAGCCACCAACGTGATCGCCGAGGGGGAGGTGCTTCAGCTCATGAACATGCATGACGCATCCCTGGATGAGGCAGGCTACCTGCGCGTGATCCGCTCCAAAACCGCCAAGCTGTTCGAAGCCAGCGCCAGACTGGGAGCCGTGCTGGCCAACAGCACCTCCGAGATCGAGGAAGCATGCTCCACGTACGGACAAGCTCTCGGCACGGCTTTTCAGATCATTGATGACGTCCTGGACTACGACGGTGACGCCGCTGAAATGGGCAAGAACCTGGGGGACGACCTCCGGGAGGGAAAGTCTACGCTGCCATTGATTGCCGCCATGGAGCGAGGCACCCCCAGCCAAGCACTCATTGTTCGACAAGCCATCGAGCAGGGATCAACAGAGCAGTTGAGCGAGATCATCCAAATCGTCCGCGCCACTGGCGCCCTGGATGTCACGCGGGCAGCCGCATTTGCAGAGGCCCGTCGGGCCATGGCCGCCGCAGAGCAGCTTCCGGCCAATGCCTATGCAAAGGGCTTGCTAGAATTGGCCGCACAGTTGCTCGCGCGGCGCAACTAAGAACTAAGGTGCGCATTACACCCGCAAATGGGTGCTATGCAATCAACGGGGTGTAGCTTAGCCTGGTAGAGCGCTACGTTCGGGACGTAGAGGCCGGAGGTTCGAATCCTCTCACCCCGACCATAAATCCACCGCCCAAACACACATTCGCGCTGCCTGTGGCGCAGTTACCAATATCCAGCGCTGTACACCCCTAGCGTAATCGGTGATGATAGGATGGTTTCTTTTCCAAACCTAACACATTACCGGTTACATGGCCGCTGTTGATACTGTCCCTAAAGAAGCCTCTGCAGTCGCCCTCCCCGGACTGGGTCGGGCGTTGATGTCTGCCGGCAAGCTGACGCAAAAGTCAGCCGAGGACATTTACAAAAAATCACAAATCAGCCGCACCAGTTTTATCGCCGAATTGACAGGTTCTGGCGCGGTATCGGCGGCCGATTTGGCGCACACGGTTTCTGCCGTCTTTGGCGCACCACTGCTTGATCTGGATGCAATTGATCCATTGCGCCTGCCCAAGGAACTGCTGGACAACAAAATCTGCCAAGCTTATCGCGTTGTAGTGCTCAGCAAGCGCAACAACCGGCTGATTGTTGCGACTGCAGATCCCACCGATCAAGAAGCTGCAGAAAAAATCAAATTTACCACCCAGATGGGGGTGGATTGGATTATCGCCGAGTATGACAAACTGAGTCGCCTGGTAGATGTGACCTCCAAATCCACCAGCGAGTCCATGGAAACGCTGGTGAGTGGAGGCGGTGATTTCGAGTTTGACGATGTCTCGATTGAAGATGCTCCCGAGGAAGCCGATACTGGCGTCACAGAGGTCGAAGACGCACCTATCGTCAAGTTCCTTCACAAGATGTTATTGGATGCCTTCAATATGCGGGCATCCGATTTGCACTTTGAACCCTATGAACATCAGTATCGTGTCCGCTTCCGAATTGATGGGGAGTTGCGCGAAATAGCATCACCCCCGATTGCGATCAAGGACAAGCTGGCTTCGCGCATCAAAGTGATTTCGCGCCTGGACATCTCGGAAAAGCGGGTTCCGCAAGATGGTCGGATGAAGCTGAAGGTCGGCCCCGACAGAGTCATTGATTTCCGCGTCAGCAC
Organism: Acidovorax kalamii; assembly: GCF_002245625.1. Classification (GTDB taxonomy): domain Bacteria; phylum Pseudomonadota; class Gammaproteobacteria; order Burkholderiales; family Burkholderiaceae_C; genus Acidovorax; species Acidovorax kalamii. The sequence goes on along the minus strand of NZ_NOIG01000004.1, from coordinate 155,584 downwards.
GTTGCCCACCTTGTTTGGTGAAAAAATTGTGATCCGTATTCTGGATCCGAGCAGTGCAAAACTGGGCATTGACGCATTGGGGTATGAGCCTGTCGAGAAGGAGCGACTTCTTCAGGCCATTGGTCGCCCCTACGGCATGATCTTGGTGACTGGGCCTACGGGCTCCGGCAAGACCGTTTCTCTTTATACCTGCCTGAATCTGCTCAACAAGCCGGGCGTCAATATTGCGACCGCTGAAGACCCTTCTGAAATCAATCTGCCTGGCGTCAACCAGGTCAATGTGAATGAGAAGGCCGGCCTGACATTTGCAGTCGCGCTCAAATCCTTTCTCCGCCAGGATCCCGACATCATCATGGTGGGGGAAATTCGGGACTTGGAGACTGCCGATATCTCGATCAAGGCGGCCCAGACCGGTCACCTGGTCCTGTCCACCCTGCACACCAACGACGCGCCCACGACGCTGACACGCATGCGCAACATGGGCATAGCGCCCTTTAATATTGCATCCAGCGTGATCTTGATCACGGCACAGCGACTGGCACGCAGGCTCTGCCCAGCCTGCAAGACACCTGCCGATATTCCCCACGAAACGCTCGTGGAGGCAGGGTACAAAGAAGAGGACCTCGATGGCTCTTGGGTCACCTACCGCCCTGTTGGCTGTTCTGCCTGCAACAACGGGTACAAAGGCCGGGTAGGTATATACCAGGTCATGCCAGTGTCTGAAGACATACAGCGCATCATTCTTCGTGATGGAAGTGCCCTGGAAATTGCGGAGCAAGCCCGGGCTGAAGGTGTGCGTTCGCTGCGCGAATCCGGACTTCACAAAGCCAAGCTCGGCCTGACCTCTCTTGAAGAGGTTTTGGCAGTTACCAACGAATAGCACCCACTGACGAGGGCAGTATGGCTACCGTAGCATCAAAAAGAGATATCAAGGATTTTGTCTTCGAGTGGGAGGGCAAAGACCGCCATGGGAAAATCGTGCGTGGGGAAATCCGTGCGGTGGGCGAAAATCAGGTTCAAGCGACCTTGCGCCGCCAAGGCGTTTTCCCGACAAAGATCAAAAAACGCCGGATGCGTTCGGGCAAGAAAATCAAGCCCAAAGACATTGCGCTTTTCACCAGGCAACTGGCAACCATGATGAAAGCCGGGGTTCCGCTGTTGCAGGCTTTCGATATTGTTGGAAGAGGCAACACCAATGCCAGCGTTACCAAATTGTTGAACGATATTCGTGCGGACATTGAGACAGGCACATCGCTGAATGGGGCCTTCCGCAAGTATCCAATGTATTTTGACAGCCTCTACTGCAATTTGGTCGAGGCAGGGGAAGCTGCGGGTATTCTGGAAGCGCTTCTGGATCGGCTCGCCACCTACATGGAGAAAACTGAGGCCATCAAATCGAAAATCAAATCGGCCTTGATGTACCCGATATCCGTGATCATTGTTGCCTTTGTCGTTGTAACCGTGATCATGATTTTTGTGATTCCCGCATTCAAAGAGGTCTTCACGTCATTCGGTGCAGATTTACCCGCCCCTACACTGTTTGTGATGGCTATCAGTGAGATTTTCGTGAAGTGGTGGTGGTTGATTTTTGGCGTTATAGGCGGTGGCTTTTTCTTCTTCATGCAGGCGTGGCGACGCAATGAAAAGATGCAAATGTTCATGGATCGCCTGCTGCTGCGCATGCCCGTCTTCGGGGCACTGATCGACAAGTCTTGCGTTGCACGCTGGACCCGGACCCTGGCCACCATGTTCGCGGCAGGCGTTCCCTTGGTCGAAGCTCTGGACTCGGTAGGAGGCGCCGCAGGTAACTCCGTTTATTCCATGGCCACCGACAAGATTCAGCAGGAAGTCTCCACCGGCACCAGCCTGACCGCCGCGATGGGAAATGCCAATATCTTCCCGTCCATGGTGCTGCAAATGTGCGCCATCGGGGAAGAATCCGGCTCCATTGACCACATGCTAGGCAAGGCGGCCGATTTCTACGAGTCGGAAGTGGACGACATGGTGGCCGGCCTGTCCAGCCTGATGGAGCCCATCATCATCGTGTTCCTGGGCACCTTGATTGGCGGAATCGTGGTTTCCATGTACCTCCCCATCTTCAAGCTCGGTCAGGTCGTGTAATGGAATTCGAGGTGTGGTGGGGCGCCGCCCTGGGTGGCGTCTTGGGCTTGCTGATCGGCAGTTTTCTGAACGTGGTCATTTACCGGCTGCCCAAGATGATGGAGCAGCAGTGGGCGGCGGAGTTGGCCCAGTTGGAGGCAGAGAAACAGGGCAAGGAGCCTCCTGCAGACACGCAGGCCCCCTTCAACCTGATGACCCCGCGGTCACGCTGCCCCGCTTGCGGACATGTGGTTCAGTGGTATGAAAATGTCCCCGTCCTGAGTTATCTCTTTTTACGGGGTCGCTGCTCGGCCTGCAAAGCACCGATCAGCGCCCGCTACCCGTTGGTCGAATTGCTCACCGGGGCGCTGTTCTTCTTCTGCATATACCGCTGGGGGGTGACCCCTGTCGGTTTTGCATGGTGCGGATTCTCCGCAGCACTCGTGGCCTTGGCATTCATCGACTGGGACACCACCCTGTTGCCGGACGATATCACCCTGCCTTTGCTCTGGGCGGGCTTGCTCTCGGCGGCATTCCAGTGGACGAACGTCCCGCTGCACGCATCCGTGACAGGAGCTGCTGCCGGTTACCTGTCGTTGTGGCTGGTGTATTGGGGCTTCAAGCTGGCCACGGGCAAGGAGGGCATGGGGTATGGCGACTTCAAGCTGTTCGCGGCACTCGGCGCCTGGTTTGGATGGCAGGCGCTGGTGCCCATCATTTTGATGTCGTCGATCATTGGCGCCATCATCGGTATCGCAATGAAAATTTTCAGCAGCTTGCGCGAAGGGGGCTACATACCGTTTGGTCCCTTCCTCGTGGGTGCAGGGCTGACGGCGATGGTGTTTGGCCCCAATGCCATCCTCAACACCGTGTTGAATCTCCTGGGCCTGTAGCCCCTCCCCGACCATGGCAAACAAAAGGTGCCCGGTGCGCCTGGGCCTGACCGGCGGCATTGGGAGTGGCAAAAGCACCGCGGGCGGCATGTTCGCCTCGCTGGGCGCCACCATGATCGACGCAGACCAGATTGCGCGCGCGGTCACCGGCCCCGGCGGGGACGCCATGGACGCCATCCGCAGCACATTCGGCGCGGCCTTTGTAGATGCATCCGGGGCGCTGGACCGCTCGCGCATGCGCGAGCTGGCCTTCAACCAGCCTGAGGCACGCACGCAGCTGGAGGCCATCGTGCACCCGCTGGTAACCCGCCACAGCCTTATGCAGACGCAACAGGCCATTGCGGCAGGTTCCCGCCTGATCGTGCACGATATTCCGCTGCTGACAGAGTCCGGCCGGTGGGCCCGCCAGCTGGATGCCGTGGTGGTGGTGGACTGCCCTGTGGAGACCCAGATTGAGCGTGTCATGCACCGCAGTGGCCTCGCCCCTGACGTGGTGCAGGGCATCATTGCATCGCAAGCCACCCGGCACGCGCGCCGTGCGGTCGCCGATATCGTGATTGCCAACGGGCCCCACAACACCTTGCCCGCATTGCAGGCCCAGGTGCGGCAGGTAGCCGCCTTGTTCGGGCTATGATGCACAAGAGCCCCAGGAACCCGCCAGCGTGATCCTTTACGAATACCCCTTTAACGAGCGTCTCAGAACCTATCTGCGGCTTGAGCAGTTGTTCCGCCGGTTGGGGGAGTTGATCCCCCGCGCCCATGCGCTCGACCACCACTTTGCACTGGTCACGATCTTCGAGATCATGGATGTGGCAGCCCGGGCCGACCTGAAGTCGGACGTGCTCAAGGACATCGAAAAACACAAGCACCAGCTCGACAGCTACCGTGGCAACCCTTCCATCTCCGAGGCCGCGCTGGATGCAGTGATCGCCCAGCTCGACCGGTGCTTCACCGCACTGAATGGGCAAAATGGAAAGTCAGGCCATGCACTGACCGAGAACGACTGGCTGATGAGCATCCGCAGCCGCATCGGCATTCCCGGCGGCACCTGCGGGTTCGATCTGCCAGCCTACTATGCATGGCAACACCACGCCCCCGACGTGCGGCAGCAGGCGCTGGAGCAATGGGCCTCCACGCTCGCGCCACTGGCCGAATCGATTTATGTGCTGCTCAAGCTGCTGCGCGATTCGGGTGTCCCCCAGAAGGTCGCGGCAGAACGTGGCCAGTTCCAGCAGAATCTGCCGCAAGGCCGCACCTTCCAGCTGCTGCGGCTGCGCATGGACCCGGGCCTGAACCTGATTCCCGAGATCAGCGGAAACCGGCTGATTGTTTCGGTGCGGCTCATGCGGCTCGAAGGGGATGGCCGCCTGCACGCCTGCAACGAGGATGCAGCGTTTGAACTCACGCTGTGCGCCTGAGTCCGGATACTTTCAGTGAACCATCCTGGTGACCGGCGAGCACCACCTTGATTCGCCCACAAGCATGACCCGCTCCACATCCACCACATCCTTTGCACGCACCGTGGTCTGCCCCCGCTGTGGAGGCGACAGCGTATACAGCCCCGCCAATGCCTACCGCCCTTTTTGCAGCGAGCGCTGCAAGCAGGTCGATCTGGGCGCCTGGGCCAGCGAGGACTTCCGCATGCCCGCCGAAGCTCCGCCTGCGGACGCCCAATACGGCGACCCGCGCCAGCAGCACTGATACGCCGGCACCCAGCCAAAACATTGGCCCCAAATGGTCGCTGCCGCCTGACAGCAAACACTTTCAAGCTATATATTTAATAGCAAACAGTTTCCACCGCGCCGACATCAAGCAGCCGCGACGGTTTATTCGGGCGTGAATTCCAGGCCCCGCTCCTCGGCCAGCCACTGCAGCACCGGGTAAGCGCCGGGCAGCACCGGCGCCACCGTCAACGGCATCTGCTGCCAGGCCATGGACTGGCCTTCGCGCATCTCGAACTCCCCCGTCCACGCCCAGACCTTGCACCAGTGCAAACGCACCAGGGCATGGGGATAGTCGTGCTCCGTGACCTTCCAGACCGTGGCCGGGCCGATGGTCACGCCCAATTCCTCGATCAGCTCTCGGCGCAGCGCCTCTTCCACCGTTTCGCCCGCCTCCAGCTTGCCGCCCGGAAACTCCCAGTAGCCTGCGTACGGCTTGCCCGGCGGGCGGGTGGACAGCAGCATGGCGCCGTCTTCACGCAGCAGGATGCCCACGGCCACCTCGGTGTGTTTGCGTGTTGTTTCAGCCACTGTGGCGCCCCGCATAGTCACGCGCAAACTGGTAGGCCACGCGGCCGCTGCGCGAACCCCGCTCCAGCGCCCAGACCAGGGCCTCGGGCCGCGCAGCCGCGATGGCGGCGGCAGGAACCCCCAGCGACGACAGCCATTGCGCCGTGATGGTCAGGTACTCCTCCTGGCTGAAGGGGTAGAAGCTCACCCACAGGCCAAAACGCTCTGACAGGGAGATCTTCTCTTCCACCACTTCACCGGGGTGCACCTCGCCGTCCTCGGTGCGGGTGTAGGTGAGGTTCTCCTTCATGTACTCGGGCAGCAGGTGGCGCCGGTTGCTGGTGGCATAGATCAGCACATTGGGCGTGGCAGCCGCCACCGAGCCGTCGAGGATGGACTTGAGCGCCTTGTAGCCGGGCTCGCCGTCTTCAAAGCTCAGGTCGTCGCAGAAGACGATGAATTTCTCCGGCCGTGCGGACACCACGTCCACGATGTCGGGCAGATCGGTCAGGTCCGCCTTGTCCACCTCGATCAGGCGCAGGCCCTGCGCCGCATAGGCGTTCAGGCATGCCTTGATGAGCGAGGACTTGCCGGTGCCGCGTGCGCCGGTCAGCAGCACGTTGTTGGCGGGCAAGCCTCGCACAAACTGCTGCGTGTTGCGCTCGATCTTTTCCTTCTGGGGGTCGATTTCCTTGAGGTCCGCCAGCGCCATCGCGGCCACATGGCGCACCGGCTCCAGGGTGCCGTGGCCGCTGCTGCGCTTGCGATAGCGCCAGGCAATGGCGGCCGACCAGTCGGGCGCAGAGAGCGGCTGAGGCAGCACGGATTCGATCCGGGCGATGAGCTGCTCGGCACGCTCGATCAGATGTTCAAATTTCTGGTTCATTTTGGCATCTACCGCGCGTCCATCATGCGCTAGCAGCTATCAAATCAGGAGTATTGCAGTGAATCAGGAGCGGTAGTCCGCGTTGATCGTCACATATTCGTGACTGAAATCGCAGGTCCAGACCGTGTCCACCGCATCACCACGGCCCAGCAGCACACGCACGGTGATCTCGGCCTGCTTCATCACGCGCTGGCCGTCTTCCTCACGGTAGGCGGGGTTGCGACCGCCTTGCACGGCCACATGCACGTCGTCCAGGTACAGGTCGATGCCGGTCTGGTCCAGATCGTCGATGCCCGCATAACCCACAGCGGCCAGGATGCGGCCCAGGTTCGGGTCGCTGGCAAAGAAGGCGGTCTTGACCAGGGGCGAATGGGCAATCGCATAGGCCACCTTGCGGCATTCGTCGCCGGTCTTGCCGCCCTCCACCCGCACGGTGATGAATTTGGTGGCGCCCTCACCATCACGCACGATGGCCTGGGCCAGTTTCTGCGACACCGCCAGCATCGCCGCCTTGAGGGCCTGGCCCTCGGCGCTGTCGAGCGAAGTGATGGGCGCATGCGCGGCCTTGTTGGTGGCCACGACCACGAAGGAGTCGTTGGTCGAGGTGTCGCCGTCGATGGTCACGCGGTTGAAGGAGCCATCGGCCAGCTCGCGCGCCAGCTGCTGCATCACAGCAGGTGCCACACAGGCGTCCGTGGCCAGAAAGCCCAGCATGGTGGCCATGTTGGGGCGGATCATGCCCGCGCCCTTGCTGATGCCGGTGATGGACACCGTGGTGCCGCCGATCTGCGCCTGCGCCGAGAAGGCCTTGGGCAGGGTGTCCGTGGTCATGATGCCTTCAGCGGCGCGGGCCCAGTGGCCGGGCTGGGCATCGGCAATCGCTGCGGGCAGGCCCGCCTCGATGCGGTCATTGGGCAAGGGCTCCATGATCACGCCGGTGGAAAACGGCAGGATCTGCTCGGGCGCCACGCTCAGCTGGCGTGCGAGCGCAATGCAGGTGGAGCGCGCACGCGCCAGACCATCCGCGCCCGTGCCTGCATTGGCGTTGCCGGTGTTGATGACCATGGCTCGGATCGGCTGACCGCTGCTCAGGTGGTCGCGGCTGATCTGCACCGGGGCCGCGCAGAAGCGGTTCTGGGTGAACACGCCCGCCACGCTGGCGCCTTCGTCCAGCAAGAACACGGTCAGGTCCTTGCGGTTGGCCTTGCGGACACCGGCTTCGGCCACACCAATCCGAACACCGGCAATCGGGTGCAGGTCGGCGGCAACGGGGGCAACAAGATTCACAGGCATGGGACGGGGCCTTTCTATCGGAGGGAGGGGTCAGATGCATGGTGGCTACACAGCCTCTGCATCCGTCAAAGAAGATTGCGGCCGATTATCCGGAAAACCGTGGCGCGCCAATGAAAACACGGGCCGAAGCCCGTGTTGTGTGGATCAGGAAATCAAGCGAGCTTGCCGTGGCACTGCTTGTACTTCTTGCCGCTGCCGCAAGGGCAGGGGTCGTTGCGGCCCACGCGGATGCCCTCCGGCAGGGCCTGGCCCACCGTTTGTGCATCCACCGTGGTTTCCACCTCGCCCGTTTCGGTGGGGGCGGTGTACGTGACGTTGGCGATGCTCTCGGCGCGGCTTTCCATGTCCTGTGCGGCCTGGTCCAGCTGGGCCTGGGACTGGATCTGCACGGTCATGAGGATCTTGGTGACCTCGTTCTTGACCTGGTCGATCAACTGGCGGAACAGCTCAAAGGCTTCGCGCTTGTACTCCTGCTTGGGCTGCTTTTGTGCATAGCCGCGCAGGTGGATGCCCTGGCGCAGGTAGTCCAGCGCAGAGAGGTGGTCGCGCCAGTTGGAGTCAAAGTTCTGCAGCAGCACCACGCGCTCGAACTGCGTGAAGTTGTCGCGGCCTACCTGCTCCACCTTCGCATCGAACGAGGCGTTGGCAGCCTGCAGCACCTTCTCCAGGATTTCGTCGTCGGTGACGCTGCTCGCGCCCTGCACTTCCTGCTGCAGCGCAATCGCCACCTGCCATTCCTCGGCCAGCACCTTTTCCAGCGCAGGCAGATCCCACTGCTCTTCCACCGATTCAACGGGCACGTACTGGCGCACGAGATCGGTCATGCAGTCTTCGCGCATCGCGGCAATCACGTCCGACAGATCGGAGGCGTCGAGGATGTCATTGCGCTGCTGGTAAATGACCTTGCGCTGGTCGTTGGCCACATCGTCGTACTCCAGCAATTGCTTGCGGATGTCGAAGTTGCGGGCTTCCACCTTGCGCTGGGCCGACTCGATGGAACGCGTCACGATGCCCGCTTCAATGGCTTCACCATCGGGCATCTTCAGGCGGTCCATGATGGCCTTGACGCGGTCGCCCGCGAAGATGCGCATCAGCGAATCGTCCAGGCTCAGGTAAAAGCGCGACGAGCCAGGATCGCCCTGGCGGCCCGAGCGGCCACGCAGCTGGTTGTCGATGCGGCGGGATTCGTGGCGCTCGGTGGCAATGATGCGCAGACCACCCAGGGCCTTGACCTTCTCATGGTCCACCTTCCACTGCTCGCGCAGCGCGGCCACCTTGGCAGCACGGTCGGATTCGGACAAGGACTCGTCGGCCTCAATGGCCGCCACATCCTTCTCGATGTTGCCGCCCAGCACGATGTCAGTACCACGGCCGGCCATGTTGGTGGCGATGGTGATCATGCCGGCACGGCCCGCCTGGGCCACGATGTCGGCCTCACGGGCGTGCTGCTTGGCATTGAGCACCTGGTGCGGCAGGCCTTCCTTGTTCAGCAGCTGGTCGATGATCTCGGAGTTCTCGATCGACGTGGTGCCCACCAGCACCGGCTGGCCACGTTCGTGGCATTCGCGGATGTCCTTGATGGCGGCTTCGTACTTCTCGCGTGTGGTTTTGTACACACGGTCCAGCTGATCGTCGCGCTTGCTTGGGCGGTTGGGTGGGATGACCACGGTTTCGAGACCGTAGATTTCCTGGAATTCATAGGCCTCGGTGTCGGCCGTGCCGGTCATGCCAGCGAGCTTGCTGTAGAGGCGGAAATAGTTCTGGAAGGTGATGGACGCCAGCGTCTGGTTCTCGGCCTGGATCTTCAGGCCTTCTTTCGCTTCGACAGCCTGGTGCAGTCCTTCGCTCCAGCGGCGGCCCGACATCAGGCGGCCGGTGAACTCATCCACGATCACGATCTCGCCGTTCTGCACCACGTAGTGCTGGTCACGGTGGTAGAGGTGGTTGGCACGCAGGGCTGCATACAGGTGGTGCATCAGCGTGATGTTGGCCGGGTCGTACACCGAGGCGCCTTCGGCAATCAGGCCATGGCTGGCGAGCACGCGCTCGGCGGTCTCGTGGCCCTGTTCGGTCAGGAACACCTGGTGGCTCTTCTCGTCCACCGTGAAGTCGCCGGGCTTGGTCACGCCCTCGCCCGTGCGGGGGTCGGCTTCGCCTTCCTGGCGCACCAGCAGGGGCACCACCTTGTTCATGGCGACGTAGGTCGCCGTGTGGTCCTCGGCCTGGCCGCTGATGATCAGAGGCGTGCGCGCCTCATCGATCAGGATGGAGTCCACCTCGTCCACGATGGCGAAGTTCAGGCCCTGCTGGACGCGGTCCTGCGCCTCATAGACCATGTTGTCGCGCAGGTAGTCGAAGCCGTATTCGTTGTTCGTGCCGTAGGTGATGTCGGCGCGGTAGGCCTCCTGCTTCTGCTCGCGGGGCATGTTGGGCAGGTTGATGCCCACCGTGAGGCCCAGGAAGTTGTACAGACGCCCCATCCACTGCGCATCGCGGTTGGCAAGGTAGTCGTTCACCGTCACCACATGCACGCCCTTGCCCGACAGGGCATTGAGGTACACCGGCAGCGTGGCGGTCAGCGTCTTGCCCTCACCAGTGCGCATTTCGGAGATCTTGCCGTAGTGCAGTGCCATGCCGCCCAGCATCTGCACATCGAAGTGGCGCATCTTCATGACGCGCTTGGACCCTTCGCGGACCACCGCAAAGGCTTCGGGGAGGATGTCGTCCAGCGACGCGCCCTTGACTACGCGCTCCTTGAACTCCTGCGTCTTGGCCTTGAGCTGCTCGTCCGACAGCTTTTCGTACTCGGGCTCCATCGCATTGATGCGGGACACCGTCTTGCGGTACTGCTTGAGAAGCCGGTCATTGCGGCTGCCGAATATTTTGGTGAGGAAGTTGGTGGCCATGCGAACAGGACCGCTTGCCCGCTGCAATCAGCGCGCCAAGCGACCGAAATCCCTAAGATGAATTGAGTTCAGGTGGGTCCTTTGGCCAGGTTTGCAACCCAGGCAATGAACACCGGACCCGCGATTTTACCTGCCCGGTGTGGGGGCAGCCCCTTGCGCAGCCGCCACCTGCGCATTGGTCGTGGTGCCCCCTGCGCTCAGGAACTTCTGAGGATCCTGAAAAACCCCTTGCACGAGCACTTCGAAATGCAGATGGGGTCCCGTGGAACGTCCGGTCGTCCCGATTTCTGCAATCTTCTGCCCCCGGCGCACGATGTCCCCTTGCTTCACCAGGGTACGGGAGGCATGGGCATAACGCGTCACCAGCTGGTTGCCATGGTCCACCTCGATCATGTTGCCGTAAGCGGGGTGGTACTCCTGCGTCACGACGACCCCCCCTGCAGCCGCCAGAATAGGCGTTCCCGTGTCGGCCTGAAAATCCAGCCCGGTGTGCAGGGCCGACTGGCCGGTGATCGGGTCCAGGCGCCAGCCAAAGCCCGATCCCGCAGACCGCCCGGTGACCGGTGCATGGGTCGGCACCATCTTCTTGCGGATGTGCTGGTCGAACAAACGGGATTCGAGCACCGTCATCAAGTCCACTCGCTGGTTGGTTAGCCGCTCCAGCTCGTCAAGGGTGGTTTGCAGCTCTTCCATGGACAGGTTGTGGGCGCTCACCAGCGCTCCGCCGCGTGCGTCAGCCTTCTGGATATCCCCGGGTGCCATGCCCGCCAGGCCCAGCACACGCTCCCCCAGCGACTCCAGTTGCACCATGCGGGCCTGCATCTCGCCCACGCGGCGCGCCATGGCATCCAGATTGGCGCGCATGAAGCGGTCGCGTTCCGCAAACTCGTCCTTGACCACCAGCCGCACCAGGGAGCCGACAATCGGCCAGCCTTCGCGCGCGCCCTTCAGAAAAACCCAGTGGTACAGCGTGGCCGCCACCAGCATGAGGCACAACGACAGCGCCAAGCCCGCCAAGAGCAGACGGGTGCCGGACAGATGAATGGCCCTGCTGCGCGCCAGCCGGGCGTCCGTGATAATCAAATGCACTACGAATTCCCCACGCCCGAAGACGCCACACCATGAATCGCCGCCACCACGCTGTCACCGTGCAGCAAGCCAGCGCGGAATCCCCCACGCTGGCCAGGCTTACAGCACTGACACGCGACTCCAGTGATCGGCTCAAGGCCATTGAATTGCTGATACCTGCAACCTTGCGTCCAGCCATCCAGGCCGGCCCCATCGATGGAGACAGCTGGTGCCTGCTGGTCAAGAGCAATGCCGCAGCGGCAAAAATACGCCAACTGCTGCCTGCGTTGCAGGCGCATCTGCGCAGTCGGGGGTGGGAGGTTAACGCGATTCGCCTGAAAGTTCAAACCTGACGGCGGCCGCCAGAACCAGGGAATGCAGAAGAAAGCAAGAAAAATGGTGCCGGTTGTCGGAATCGAACTGACGACCTACCGCTTACAAGGCGGGTGCTCTACCAACTGAGCTAAACCGGCGAAGGCGGCATTCTATCCTGTAAATGCCACCTCAAAATCGAAAGCAGCGCTACTTGACGCGCTTGAGGGAGGGACGTCCACCGCCCGCTGCCGGGGGTGGCCTGGGGGCATCGCCCCCGTCATCCTTGGCGCCATCGTCACTGCCCACCAGCTGAACCACCCGGTCCTCTGGCGATGCGGTCGCTGCAGCCGCAGGACCCGCTGGCACAGGCGCCGATGCGAGCACGGGGGAAACATCCCCACCCGCCAACATATCCACCGGCGGAGGGAAGGCCATGCCCTGGCCATTTTCACGGGCATAGATCGCGATCACCCGGCCCACAGGCACCAGGATTTCACGGGGCTTGCCACCGAAGCGGGCCTTGAACTCAATGAAATCATTGCCCAGCTGCAGCGCGCTCGTGGCATCAAAACTGATGTTCAGGACAATCTCACCATCCTTCACATACTCGCGCGGCACCTGCACGGAGTCGTCCACGCGCACGGCCACATAGGGCGTGAGCCCGTTGTCCGTGCACCACTCGTACAGGGCACGAATGAGATAAGGGCGCGTGGAGGTCGATTCCTGTGCGGTCATGTCAATGGATGGCTGCTGCGTGGGTAGAAAAGGAAGTAGGCAGGCCGCAGATTACTTGCGCATGACCTTCTCGGAAGGCGTCAGCGCCTCGATGTAGGCCGGACGCGAGAAGATGCGCTCGGCGTACTTGAGCAGCGGCGCCGCATTTTTCGACAGATCGATGCCGTAGTAGTCCAGGCGCCACAGCAGCGGGGCGATGGCCACGTCCAGCATGGAGAAGTTGTCACCCAGCATGTACTTGTTCTTGAGGAACACCGGGGCCAGTTGCGTGAGGCGGTCGCGGATGTGGGCGCGGGCCTTCTCCAGGGCCTTTTCGTTGCCCTTGGTCGCACGCGATTCGAGCGTGTTCACATGCACGAACAACTCTTTCTCGAAGTTCAGCAGGAACAGGCGCACGCGGGCACGGTCCACCGGGTCGCCAGGCATCAGCTGCGGATGGGGGAAGCGCTCGTCGATGTACTCGTTGATGATGTTCGACTCATACAGGATCAGGTCCCGCTCGACCAGGATAGGCACCTGGCCATACGGATTCATCACGCTGATGTCTTCGGGCTTGTTGTACAGGTCCACATCGCGGATTTCAAAGTCCATGCCCTTTTCAAACAGGACAAAGCGGCAGCGGTGGGAGAAGGGACAGGTCGTACCCGAGTAAAGCACCATCATGGTGGGAGGCTCCTAAAAATCAAAAGAGTGGGAGCCCAAAGCGCCCACTCTGCAAACAATCCAGCGGCACCCCGGGGGGCGCCTTGTCAAGGATTTGCGGCTCGTGCTGTTTACTTCACATCCTTCCAGAAGGCTGCGTTCAGCCTCCAGGCAATGACGGTGAAAACACCCAGGAAGATCAGCACCCACACGCCCACTCGGACGCGAGTGTTTTGGGCAGGTTCGCCCATCCATTGCAGATAGTTCACCAGATCACCCACGGTCTGGTCGAACTGCAGCGGGGTCATCGTACCGGGCTTGATCTGCTCCCAGCCCTTGAAGACCTGGGTCTTGTGGCCGTGGCTCTCGCGCTCTTCAAACACGGGACGGCGGTCACCCTGCATTTCCCACAGCACATGGGGCATGCCCACGCTTGGGAAGGCCAGGTTGTTCCAGCCCGTGGCCTTGGTTTCGTCGCGGTAGAAGGTACGCAGGAAGGTGTAGAGGTAGTCGGCACCCGTGCCGCCGTGGCCGGCGCGCGAACGTGCGATCACGGTCAGGTCAGGCGGGTTGGCACCAAACCATTCCTTGGCCTGCTTGGGATCGATGGAAGCCTTCATGGTTTCGCCGACCTTGTCAGTCGTGAACAGCAGGTTGTCCTTGATCTGCTGCTCGGTCAAACCGATGTCGCGCAGGCGGTTGAAGCGCATGAAGGCTGCCGAGTGGCAGTTCAAGCAGTAGTTGACGAACACCTTGGCACCGTTTTGCAGCGAAGCCAGGTCATTGGTCTTGTTGGGCGCCTTGTCCCAGGCGATGGTGTCGCCACCAGCAGCATGGGCTGCACCAGCGACCAAGCCTACAGCGGCGATCAACGTGAGGATGATTTTCTTCATTGTTGTTGTCTCCAGGCTCAGTGCGCCACAAAGGTCACGCGGTCGGGCACGGGCTTGGCTTCGCCGATGCGGCTCCACCAGGGCATCAGCAGGAAGAAGCCGAAATAAAACAGCGTTCCCACTTGCGACACACGCTCGCCAATCGGCGATGGTGGCTGCACACCGAGGTAGCCCAGGATCAGGAAGATGATCACGAAGATGCCATACAGGTATTTGTGCCAGTCAGGACGATAGCGGATCGACTTGACGGGGCTGTGATCCAGCCAGGGCAGGAAGAACAGGATGACCACAGCACCACCCATCACCACCACACCCCAGAACTTGGCGTCGATGGACAGCATCATGGCGATGACCACCACGGCCGCACCGGCGATGCCCGCCTTCACGAAGCTGGGCAGTTTGGCCTTGAGCACGCCGAAACCAGCGCCAGCGACAACGCACAGCACGAGCACGTACATCATCTCGGTGGTGATGGCACGCAGCATCGAATAGAAAGGCGTGAAGTACCAGACCGGGGCAATGTGCGCGGGGGTCTTGAGCGGGTCCGCAGGGATGAAATTGTTGTATTCGAGGAAGTAGCCACCGAACTCGGGTGCAAAGAACACCACGGCCGTGAATGCCATCAGGAACATGCTCAGCGCGAAGATGTCATGCACCGTGTAGTAGGGATGGAAAGGCACGCCATCCAGCGGCTTGCCATTGGCATCCTTGGGCGCCTTGGGGCCCTTGATTTCCACGCCATCGGGGTTGTTGGAACCCACATCGTGCAGCGCCAGCAAGTGCGCCACCACCAGGCCAAGCAGCACCAGTGGCACGGCGATCACGTGGAAGCTGAAGAAGCGGTTCAGCGTCGCATCGCCCACCACGTAGTCGCCACGGATCAGCAGCGCCAAGTCGGGGCCGATGAAGGGGATGGCGGCAAACAGGTTCACGATCACCTGGGCGCCCCAGTAGGACATCTGGCCCCAAGGCAGCAGGTAGCCCATGAAAGCCTCGGCCATCAGGCACAGGAAGATGGCGCAGCCGAAAATCCAGACCAGCTCGCGCGGCTTGCGGTAGCTGCCGTAAATGAGGCCACGGAACATGTGCAGGTACACCACCACAAAGAACGCGGAGGCGCCTGTGGAGTGCATGTAGCGGATCAGCCAGCCCCAGGGTACATCGCGCATGATGTACTCGACCGAAGCAAACGCCAGGTTGGCGTCGGGCTTGTAGTGCATGACCAGGAAGATGCCCGTCACGATCTGGATCACCAGCACGACCAATGCCAGCGAGCCGAAGATGTACCAGAAATTGAAGTTCTTCGGAGCGTAGTACTCCGACATGTGCACCTTGTAGGCGTCGAACGCGGTCGGGAAGCGGTTCTCGAACCAGTTCGTGACCTTGGCGCCCGCCGAGGCGTTGGGAGAGATTTCCTTGAATTCAGCCATGTCGTCGTGCTCCTTCAAGCCTTCTTGTCTTCACCGATCAGCAGGCGCGTATCGGACAAGTACATATGGGGGGGCACTTCGAGGTTGTCGGGTGCGGGCTTGTTCTTGAAGACGCGGCCAGCCATGTCAAACGTGGAGCCATGGCAAGGGCACAGGAAGCCGCCCTTCCAGTCGTCGGGCAGCGAAGGCTGGGCACCGGGCTGGAACTTATCGGAGGGCGAGCAACCCAAGTGCGAGCAGATGCCCACACCCACAAAAATCTCGGGCTTGATGGAGCGCGCTTCGTTGCGGGCGTACTCCGGGGTGAGTTCGGACGGCTTGCGTTCGGACTTGGGGTCAGCCAGCTGGCCGTCGAGCTTGGGCAACTCGGCCAGCTGTTCGGGGGTGCGCTTGATGATCCAGACGGGCTTGCCGCGCCACTCCACGGTGACTTTTTCTCCCGGCTTGAGGGCGGAGATATCCACCTCTACCGCAGCCCCGGCGGCTTTTGCGCGCTCGGAGGGCTGGAAGGTACTCACGAAAGGGACGGCAGTTGCCACGCCGCCCACCGCACCAGCACATGCTGACGTGATGATCCACGTCCGCTTGCTGGAGTCGATTGGAGTGTCACTCATGGGGATCCTCGATTGATCATCGCTAGATTGGGGTCAACCGCGAATTGTAGCGGAGTGAAAATGGTTATTTCAACGCGACCGCCTGTCTTGACAGCCCATTGAGCTGAGCAATACTCCCGCATCAACATCCGTTCATACAAGGAGCAACAACATGGGGATGATGCAAGAGTTCAGGGAATTCGCGGTCAAGGGCAATGTGGTGGACCTCGCCGTGGGCGTCATCATCGGCGGCGCCTTCGGCAAGATTGTGGATTCGGTGGTGTCCGACCTCATCATGCCGGTGGTGGGCCTGGTGTTCGGCAAGCTGGATTTTTCCAACCTGTTTGTAGTGCTGGGCACGATTCCGCCGGGCACGGGCACCACGCTGGATGCGCTCAAGAAAGCCGGCGTGCCGGTGTTTGCCTATGGCAACTTTTTGACGGTGGCCGTCAACTTCCTGATCCTGGCGTTCATCATCTTCATGATGATCAAGCAGATCAACCGCCTCAAGCGCGAAACCCCCGCCCCTGCTCCCGAAGCACCCGCCGCTCCCGCAGAGGACATCGTGCTGCTGCGCGAGATCCGGGACAGCTTGAAGAAGTAAACACCCCCTGAGTCGCTTCGCGCCTTCCCCCTCTCTCGACTCGCTGCGCGATTCGGGAGGGGGATGCCCCCGGCGCGACGGGGCGGCCCTTGCGCGGGGGCACTCGCCTTGGCCGCGCCAGTGGCATAGGCTGCATGCGGCTGGCCGCCCATGGGTCACTGCAAAACAGGTGCTGAAGCGCTAAGCGGACAGTTGGCGCGCCATGCGCACCGCCTCGATGAGGCTGGCCGCATCAGCAACGCCCTGCCCCGCAATGTCAAAGGCCGTGCCGTGGTCGGGACTGGTGCGCACCAGGGGCAGCCCCAGCGTCACATTCACCCCCTTGTCCACGCCCAGGTACTTCACCGGGATCAGCCCCTGGTCGTGGTACATGGCGATCACCACATCGAATTCGCCCACACGCTGCGGCGTGTTGCGCGCGCGCATGAACACCGTGTCGGGCGCAAACGGGCCATGCACATCGAGCCCCTGGGCGCGCGCAGCTGCGATGGCCGGGGCGATCACCTCCAGTTCCTCGCGGCCAAACAGGCCGCCCTCGCCCGCATGGGGATTGAGCCCGGCCACTGCCATGCGCGGCACGCGGCCCAGGCTGCGCAACAGCGCGGCATGGGTGATCTGCAGCGTCTGCAGCACGTTGTCCTGCGTCACCGCCGCAATCGCGTCGCGCAGCGACACATGGATGCTGACCAACACGGTGCGCAGTTCGTCGTTGGCCAGCATCATGCGCACGGGCATGCGGGCCAGCGGCACGCCCTGGTGGGCGGCGGCCTCGGCCTGCAGCAGCTCGGTGTGCCCCGGAAAATCCACGCCCGCAGCAGACAACGCCTCCTTGTGCAGGGGCGCGGTGACCAACGCCGCCACCTCGCCGCGCAAGGCCGCGCGGGCCGCCCAGACCACCGCGTCGGCTGCGGCCCGGCCTGCTGCAGCACTGACCTGCCCCCAGGGTTGGGAGCCGGGGATGCCCGGCACCGGCAGCACGGGCACGCAGCGCGGGGGCATGGCCAGCGCTTCGTGTGGCGCACTGATCTGCGCCACCGGCAAGCCCCCGACACCCGGCCGCGCAATGGCCTGGGCCGCACGCCGCAGCGTGGCCACGTCGCCCACCACAAAACAATGGCGTAGCAGCTCGGGCGCGTCCCGGAAGGCCTTGGCCACGATCTCGGGCCCGATACCGGCGGGGTCTCCCTGGGTGATGGCGATGGTGTGCATGGTTTTTTGAAGCTTTTTGTGCCGCTACCGCGCTATCAGCAAGCCTGAGCAGCTATTAATATGTGAGCAAGCACCCCGCACAGCGTATCGCACCGACAGGGGGTACAGGGCGGGGCGAGCGCCTACGCAGGGTTGTCGATTTCGATGAACTGGTGCTCCAGACCGCACTGCGCCGCCACATGGGCGGCCACGGCAGGGGCACCGTAGCGCTCGGTGGCATGGTGCCCGGCGGCAATGAAGCTCACACCCATCTCGCGCGCCAGGTGGGCCTGGGGTTCGGAGATTTCGCCGGTGATGAAGGCATCGGCACCTGCTGCAATCGCCGACTCGAAGTACCCCTGGGCGCCCCCTGTGCACCAGGTTACCCGGCGGATGGGCCGCTGAGCGCCGTCCGGCTCGGGCTGCACCAGCGTCACAGCGCGGCCCAGCGCCTGCGCCACATGGTCGGCCAGGGCCTGGCCGTCGTCAAAAACCGCTGGGGCGGAGAAGCCCAGGTCCTGTTCGCCAAACCGCGCATCGGCTGCAAAACCCAGCACGCGGCCCAGTTGCGCGTTGTTGCCCAGTTCGGCATGGGCATCCAGCGGCAGGTGGTAGGCAAACAGGTTGATGTCGTGCGCCAGCAGCAGTTGCAGCCGCTGCTTCATCCAGCCCGTGATGCGGCCATCCTGCCCACGCCAGAACAAGCCGTGGTGCACAAAGATGGCGTCTGCGCGGGCGGCGATCGCAGCCTCGATCAGGGCACGGCTGGCGGTCACGCCGCTCACCACGCGCTGAATCTCGGCCTTGCCCTCGACCTGCAGGCCGTTGGGGCCGTAGTCCTTGAAGCGTTCGGGCTGCAGCAGGCCGTCGAATGCCTGCAAAAGTTGGTGGCGTGAAATGCTCATGCCGCTATTGTCGCGCGCAGCCCATGCCCCCACATGGGGGACAATGCCGTCCAGGGAGACGGCCTGGCGCCGCCCTGGTGCAAGCACCCTCGGCCCCTCCCTACCCACCACCTGTACGTTCATCGGGACGTGAATTTCATGAAACGACTCTGGCTGCTGTTTTCCCAGACCGTGACGGTGTTCGTTGCGGCCTATTTTGTTGTTGCCACCCTGCAACCCGACTGGCTGGGCCGGGGCACCACACGCTCCGGGGCCGGTATTGCGCTGCTGGAAGCGCCCGCCACGCCGCCCTCCCAGCCCGCAGCGGGCAGCTTCAGTGCTGCAGCGCGCAAGGCCGCGCCCGCTGTGGTCAGCATCAACACCAGCAAGGAAGTGCGCCACCCGCGCAGCAACGACCCCTGGTTCCAGTTCTTCTTTGGCGACCAGGGCAGCCAGGCCCAGGCAGGCCTGGGCAGCGGCGTGATCGTGAGCCCCGATGGCTACATCCTCACCAACAACCATGTGGTCGAGGGTGCTGACGAGATTGAAGTCACCCTCACCGACAGCCGCCGCGCCCGTGCGCGCGTGATCGGCACCGACCCCGACACCGATCTGGCCATCCTCAAGATCGAACTCGACAAGCTGCCCGTGATCGTGCTGGGCAATTCCGACGGCCTGGACGTGGGCGACCAGGTGCTGGCCATCGGCAACCCCTTCGGCGTGGGCCAGACCGTGACCAGCGGCATCGTGAGCGCGCTGGGCCGCAGCCAGCTGGGCATCAACACCTTCGAGAACTTCATCCAGACCGACGCGGCCATCAACCCCGGCAACTCGGGCGGCGCGCTGGTGGACGTGAACGGCAACCTCATGGGCATCAACACCGCGATCTACTCGCGCTCGGGCGGCAGCATGGGCATTGGCTTTGCCATTCCGGTGTCCACGGCGCGCATGGTGCTCGACGGCATCGTGAAGGACGGCCAGGTCACACGCGGCTGGATCGGTGTGGAGCCCAACGAGCTCTCGCCCGAGCTGGCCGAAACCTTTGGCGTGAAGAAGGCCACCGAGGGCGTGATCATCACCGGCGTGCTGCAGGACGGCCCCGCCGCCCAGGCCGGCATGCGGCCCGGCGATGTGATCGTGCGGGTGGACGGCAAGAACGTGGGCAATGTGTCCGAGCTGCTGAGCGCCGTGGCCGCCCTCAAGCCGGGTACCAGTTCGGCCTTCAATGTGCAGCGGGGGGACAAGCTGGTGGAGCTCAGCATCAACCCCGGCGTGCGCCCCCGGCCGCAGCAGCGGAACATCCGGCGGTAAACGGAGAGGTGGCGGGCGGGCCCTCGGGCTCGCTTCGCGCCAAGGCGCCCACCGTCGCACAGGTGGTCACAGCCATACCATCAGCGCGCGCAAACGCTATATAAAATATAGCATTTAGTCGTTTATGGATGGGCGGAAGCAGCCAATTTCACCCATAAAACTGGCCACAAAATCGCACAAGACGCGCAGACCAGCCTCTCTCGTTGTTGATGGCCCTGCCCCGCTGGTGCATTGCGCGCCGCCAGCACGAACAAACGCTTCAGAAAGCCAGGGAAAGAATCAGGAAGCCGATGCGGACTCTTCCGCTTCTTCCGGCGCCTTGGTGTGCTTGATGAAGATCTGCGCGGCCCAGATGCCCACCTCGTACAGGATGCACATGGGGATGGCCAGCGACAGCTGCGACACCACATCGGGCGGCGTGACGATGGCGGCGATCACAAACGCGATCACGATGAAGTAGCCGCGGAACTCGCGCAGCTTCTGCACGCTGACCACGCCCATGCGGGCCAGCACCACCACAGCGATCGGCACCTCGAACGCCAGACCAAAGGCCAGGAACATCGAGAGCACAAAGCTCAGGTAGGCCTCGATATCAGGCGCAGCCGTGATGCTCTTGGGCGCAAAGCTCTGGATGAACGCGAACACCTGGCCAAACACGAGGTAGTAGCAGAACGCAACGCCGACGAAGAACAGCAATGTGCTGGAGATCACCAACGGCAGCACCAGCTTCTTCTCGTGCGAGTACAGGCCGGGCGCCACAAAGGCCCACACCTGCCACAGCACAAACGGCAGCGCCAGCAAGAAGGCCGACATCAGCAAGATCTTGAGCGGCACCATGAACGGCGAAATCACCGAGGTGGCGATCAGCGTGGCCCCCTTGGGCAGGTGCGCCACCAGGGGCGCCGCCAGGAAGTCATAGAGCGCGCCGGGGCCGGGGAAGAAGAACAGGATCGCCGCCGCAATGGCGATGGCGATGATCGCCTTGACCAGCCGGTCGCGCAGCTCCATCAGGTGCTGCACAAACGGCTGCTCTGTGCCGGCCAGTTCGTCTTCTTTGGTGGGGGTGTCGGACATGGTGGGTTTTCAGGGGCGCACCGGGCGCCCATGCAGCGCCGCGCACAGGGGGCCGCGCGGCGCCATCGTCAATGGAATTTCTGGGGACGGAAGCGGGCCACGCGCGCAGCGCCCGACTGCGCCTTGGTGCGCACACCACTTTTGGCCTTGTACCACTGGGGCACAGCGCCGCGCTTGAGGCGCCAGTTCTTGCCCGGGTGCTTGTAGGCAGGCACCACGGTGGTCTGCTCGTTCAGGGCCGCGCTGGCCGTGTCGGTGGCTTCGGCCCAGTCCTTCTCGAACTCGCTGGCGCTGGTCTGGATGGAGTTGTGCACATCACGCGCCGCGTTCTCCACCGTGTCCTTCATCTTCTTGAGTTCGTCCAGCTCCATGGAGCGGTTGACCTCGGCCTTCACGTCGGACACATAGCGCTGGGCCTTGCCCAGCAGCGTGCCCACGGTGCGGGCCACGCGCGGCAGCTTTTCGGGGCCGATGACGATCAGCGCCACGGCGCCGATCAGCGCCATCTTGGACAGGCCGATATCAATCATGGATGGATCAGGCGCAAAGGCAAGGCAAAGTGCAGCGTGTGCAGGTCAGCAGACACACCGGCTCAGCTTTTTTGCTTGGCTTCGACATCGATGGTGGTCTTGTCGGCGGCCTGGCTGTTGGCCACCTGGCCGGCCGGGGGCGTTGCGGCGGTGTCGGAGGAAGAACCGTCCTTCATGCCGTCCTTGAAGCCCTTGACGGCGCCCCCAAGGTCGGAGCCCATGTTCTTGAGCTTCTTGGTGCCGAACACCATCACAACGATCAGCAGCACGATCAGCCAGTGCCAGATGGAAAAAGAGCCCATGGAATATCTCCTAACGAATTGCAACCATTTTAGACGGGGGCTGTGACCGGAGTTCGGCGCACGCGCTCCCCAGCGGGAAACTACCGGCTTGCGCCGTCAGTCTGGGTCAGCCTTTGAGCCACGGACGGGGGCCGCCCATCACATGAATGTGCAGGTGGTGGATTTCCTGCCCGCCTTCCAGACCCGTGTTTACCACGACGCGAAAGCCACCCTCGGGGTACGGGTTGCAGCCTTGTTCCAGCGCCAGCTTCGGGGCCAGCGCCATCATGCGCCCCAGCACGCCCGCATGCTCGGCAGTGACCTGGGCCATCGAAGGGATATGCAGCTTGGGGACCATCAGAAAGTGCACCGGCGCCCAGGGGTGGATGTCGTGGAAGGCGAAGATTTCTTCGTCCTCATAGACCTTCTTCGAGGGAATCTGGCCCGCGATGATTTTGCAGAAGAGGCAGTTCGGATCGTGCATGGGAAAAATGTCAGAACGAAGTTAATGGTTCACCGGCCGCTTCTCACCACCCAAAGCCGTCGCAACCGGCGCGCCCCAAGCCAGCGCCACCGTGGAACTGGCTTTGCCAGGCCACGGGCGCCTTCCCCCTCCCGAAGGCGAGGGGGAAGGCGCGCAGCGACTCAGGGGGAGCATCACGCATTTTCAGCGATCTTGATGGTGGGCCGCACGCCCACGTCCTTGCGGTGCGCCTGCAGCCATTCCTGGCCCGCCGTGCGGCCCAGGGCGAACAGTTTGCGCACAAAAGGCAGGTCCGCGCGGGTCTTGCTGTCGGCCCCAAAGGGCGCGAGCACGGCACCGCCGTCGATGCGGTGCATGCGCACGCTCTTGTAGCGGCGCGGGTCCAGCTTGCCCTCGGCCAACAGACGGCGCACGAACTCGATGGCGCGCATCTCGGCCAGCAGGCTGGCGTTGAAGGTGACCTCGTTCATGCGCTCCATGATCTCGGGGCCGGAATGGGGCAGCTCCAGGTGCTCGATGGGGTTGATCTGCACCAGCAGGATGTCGGAGGTTTCGGTCTGGTAGATCAGCGGGTGCAGCGCCGGGTTGCCTGAATAACCGCCGTCCCAATAGTGCTGGCCGTCGATCTCCACCGCCTTGAACAGCAGCGGCAGGCAGGCCGAGGCCATCACCGCATCGGCGCTGAGGCGGGGGCCCGAGAAGATCTCGCCGCGCCCGGTGCGCACATTGGTGGCGCAGACAAACACCTTGGGCCCACCCGCAGCAGTGATGGCGCGGCGCTCGGAGCACAGCAGGTCAAAGTCCACCTCGCGCTCCAGCAAGCGGCGCAGCGGGTTGATATCGAGCGGATTGGTCTGGTAGGGCGAGAGCCACTGGCGCATCAGCCCCATCATCGGGTTGGCGGCCGACAGGGGCGAGCCCCACATCAGGCTGCCCAGCGTGCCCACCCCCTCCCACAGGCGGGTGAGGGTATCGCGCGCCTGCTGGCAACCGGCCTGGTGCGCCTCTTGCGGGTCTTTGTGCTCCTTGGCGGCTTTGGCAAAACCGTATGCCAGGGCCACGGCATTCATGGCGCCAGCGCTGGTACCGCTCACGCCGTCAAAGTGCCACTGCCCGTCTTCGAGCAGCGCGTCCAGCACGCCCCAGGTCAGCGCGCCGTGCGAACCACCGCCCTGCAAGGCCAGGTTCAGGCGCGACAGCGGCACTGCGGGGGCTTCAGGCATCGACCGCCCGGTTGTTGCTCATGGCCAGCATTCCGCGCACGATGCGGTACAGGAACCACAGCGAAATAATGCCCCAGGCAATCCAGCCCGGCGCAATCAGCAGCAGCCACAGGGGCGCAGTCACGATGTACAGCACGCCCACCCAGATCGTCGAGCGAATGCGCCACGAAAAATGATTGGCTTGCCAGGTGCCCTCGGCATCACCGCGCTTGACCAGATCGATCACCAGCGCAATCACCAGCAGCAGTGCGCTGGCCTGCGTACCCGGCAGCACCGCCCCCACGGCCACGATGAGGTGCAGCACATAGCTGACCCAGCCGATGTTCTTGAGGCTCTGGGCCTTCTGGTCGTTGGTCTGCACATCGACGATATCGCTCATGAAGAACCCTCCTGGCTGGCACGCGCATCCGCCTTGCGCAAGGCTTTTTCCTCAATGCCGCTGGTGCCTTCGCGGCGCTCCAGCTCGGCCAGCACATCGGCGGGCGCGAGGCCGTAGTGGGCCAGCGCCACCATGGAGTGGAACCACAGGTCGGCCACCTCGTACACCAGCGTGGACTTGTCCGCACCATGGTCCACGTCCTTCGCCGCCATCACCACCTCGGTGGCCTCTTCGCCGATCTTCTTGAGGAACGCGTCCGGCCCTTTGTGCAGCAGGCGCGAGACATAGCTCTTCTCGGGGTCGCCACCGTTGGCCGGCTTGCGGCTTTCAATGACGGCGGCCAAACGCGCGAGCGCATCTTGCGACGCGGGGGCGAGGGAATCGTTGGAACTCATGGTGCTTACTTGTAGATGGATTCGGGGTCTTTCAAGACCAGATCGACCGGCGTCCAGGCGCCGTCCTTGAGCACACTGAAAAAGCAGCTGTGGCGGCCGGTGTGGCAGGCAATGCCGGGTTCGTGGCCGAGCTGGGTGACCTTGAGCAGCACCACGTCGTTGTCGCAGTCGAGGCGGATCTCATGCACCGTCTGCACATGGCCCGACTCTTCGCCCTTGAACCACAGCTTGCCGCGCGAGCGGCTGAAGTACACGGCGCGGCCGAGTTCGGCCGTTTTTTCGAGTGCTTCGCGGTTCATCCAGGCAAACATCAGCACGTCGCCCGTGCCCTGCTCTTGCGCAATCACGGGCACCAGGCCCTGCGCATCCCATTTCACTTCGTTGAGCCAGTTCATGGCGGGGATTGTCGGCGATTTGCCTGGAGAGCCCGTGCGCCCAGGGTGCGGGTTTGAGGTCATTTTGGCCCTTTGGGCGCGACCACCATGCGCAAGCAGCTACTAAAAAATGAGCAATAGAAATCCACCGGGCTGTGGGTACGCGGCCCTTGGCGCTGCCGCGCTGCCTGCCGCACATCCACTCAAAAACAATAGCTATAAACGCTTACCCAGAGCGCGGAGAAGCCGATTTTCCTCACTCACCGCGCGACCGTCAGGAAGACCCACTTGCGGTCCCAGTTCTTGCGGCCCAGGTACTTGATGGCGAAGGCGTAGCGGCCCGGGGGCAGGAAGTCCTGCGTGAGGGTTTCCCGCTGCGTCACCACCGGCTGGCCATTGATGCGCACGCTGGAATTCGCCACCAGTTCCGACTCGCTCTCCAGGTCCTGGCCATCCAGGGCATAGACGATCACGTCGGGCTCTTCCTTCTCGTCCCCCACATGGGGCAGGCCCAGGGTGGTGGCGCGGGTTGCCACGTCCAGCGCCTGGGCGCCCGGCACGGGGTCGCGCACGACCCAGTGCACATCGCGCACATTGCTGTTGAGCGTTTGCAGCAGGGCCTTGAGCTTGTCGAATTCGGCCTTGTCGGCAATCACCTCCACCGGCTTGCCGCCGATGGTGGCGTCAAAACACCGGCCAATGCGGTGCACACAAGGCAGGCGCTCGGAAAAGCTCGCGTACGACGGGGGTGGCACCTGGGCCGCAGCAGGCAGCGCCGTGGCCGCGCCAGCCAACGCCACCGTCAGCAGCCGGCGCAGGCCTGCGAACGGAACAGCCATCACAGCCGTACGGGGATACCGCGCTCGGCCATGCGGGCCTTGGCCTGGCCCACCGTGTATTCGCCGTAGTGGAAGATGCTGGCGGCCAGCACCGCATCCGCCCCGCCCTGCTGCACGCCATCGGCCAAGTGGTCGAGGTTGCCCACGCCGCCCGAAGCGATCACGGGCACGCTCACGGCATCGCTCACGGCGCGCGTCAGGGCCAGGTCAAAGCCGGACTTGGTGCCGTCACGGTCCATGCTGGTCAGCAGGATTTCGCCCGCACCCCGGCGCGCCATTTCGGTGGCCCAGGCAATGGCGTCCAGGCCGGTGTTCTTGCGACCGCCGTGGCTGTACACATCCCAGCCCTCGCCGCGCGCGGCCAGGTCGTCGCCCTGGCGGCGCTTGGCGTCGATGGCGACCACGATGCACTGCGCGCCATACTTGGCCGACACGGCGTTGATCAGGTCGGGGTTGGCAATGGCGGCCGAGTTGAAGCTGGTCTTGTCGGCACCCGCGTTGAGCAACCTGCGCACATCTTCCACGGTGCGCACGCCGCCGCCCACGGTCAGGGGAATGAACACCTGGCTGGCCACGGCCTCGATGATGTGCAGGATCAGGTCGCGGCCATCGCTGGTGGCGGTGATGTCGAGAAACGTGAGTTCGTCGGCGCCCTGCGCGTTGTACCGCGCAGCGATCTCGACCGGGTCGCCCGCGTCGCGCAGTTCGACAAAGTTGACGCCCTTGACCACGCGGCCTCCGGTGACGTCGAGGCAGGGAATGATGCGTTTGGCAAGCATGTCAGATGTCCAATGGGGCGGCGCTGCCGCCCCGGGGGTTGTTACCCATTCAACTCGTCAGCCCGCGCTTGCGCAGCTGCAAAGTCCAGGTCGCCACTGTAAATCGCGCGGCCGCAGATCACGCCTTCGACGCCCTCACCTTCCACCGCGCACAGCTGCTCGATGTCAGCCATGTTCGACAGGCCGCCCGAGGCGATCACGGGGATGGTCAGCGCCTGGGCCAGCTTGACGGTGGCGTCGATGTTGATGCCCGAGAGCATGCCGTCGCGGCCAATGTCGGTGTAGATGATGGATTCAACGCCCCAGTCCTCGAACTTCTTGGCCAGGTCCACGACTTCGTGGCCGGTGAGCTTGCTCCAGCCGTCGGTGGCGACCTTGCCTTCCTTGGCGTCCAGGCCCACGATGATGTGGCCGCCGAAGGCGCTGCAGGCGTCCTTCAAGAAGCCGGGGTTCTTCACGGCTGCCGTGCCGATGATCACGTAGCGCAGGCCGCCGTCGATGTACTTCTCGATGGTGTCCAGGTCGCGGATACCGCCACCCAGCTGCACGGGGATGTCGTCGCCCACCTCTTTCAGGATGGACTTGATGGCGCCGTAATTCTTGGGCGTGCCCGCGAAGGCGCCATTGAGGTCCACCAGATGCAGGCGGCGTGCGCCCGCATCCACCCACTTGCGCGCCATGGCGGCGGGGTCTTCGCCAAAGGTGGTGGATTGGTCCATATCGCCTTGCTTGAGGCGTACGCAGTGGCCGTCTTTGAGGTCGATGGCGGGGATGAGCAGCATGGTGGTGGGGTTCAGGGGATCGGCCAAATCTCGGCGCTGCCCGAACGGGGTGGTTGAGGAGGAAAGGTGGAGAAGAAAAGAATCAGGGATTCCAGTGCAGAAAGTTGCGGTACAGGGCCAGGCCATGTTCCGCGCTTTTCTCCGGGTGGAATTGCGTCGCAAAAATATTATCGCGTGCAATGGCCGCAGCGAAAACACCGCCGTAGTCTGCCTGCCCCGCACAGTGGGCGGGGTTTTGCGGCACGGCATAGAAGCTGTGCACAAAGTAGAAGTAGCTGTTGTCGGGCACACCGGCCCACACGGGGTGCACAGCCCCCGCGTGTTCTATCTGCCGCACCTGGTTCCAGCCCATCTGGGGCACCTTGAAGCGGCTGCCATCAGCCTGGGTACGGCCCGCCAGGTCGAACTTGCGCACGTCGCCAGGGATCAGGGAGAGGCCTGGGGTGTCGCCTTCGGCACTGTGGTCCAGCAGCATCTGCATGCCCACACACACACCAAAAAGGGGCTTGCTGGCAGCGGCTTCAAGCACCGATTCCTGCAGGCCGGACTCGCGCAGCTCGCGCATGCAGTCGGGCATCGCGCCCTGGCCGGGCAGCACCACGCGTGCTGCGGCGCGCACGTCTTCCGAGCGCTGTGTAACCCGCACCGTCCAGCCCGTGCCCTGGGCGGCGGCCTGCACAGCCTGCGACACCGAGCGCAGGTTGCCCATGCCGTAGTCCACGACGACCACTGTTTTTGCTTCCATATTCATAGCTGCTAGCGCTTACCCATCAGGCGCAGAGGCCCGATTTGATGCATAAAAATCACAAGGAACCCTTGGTGGACGGGATGACACCGGCCGAGCGCGGGTCGCGTTCCAGCGCCGCGCGCAGCGTGCGCCCGAAGGCCTTGAAGATCGTCTCGCACTGGTGGTGGGCATTGACGCCCTTGAGGTTGTCGATGTGCAACGTCACGCCCGCGTGGTTCACAAAACCCTGGAAGAACTCGTAGACCAGCTGCGTGTCGAGCTGGCCGATGCTGCCCGCTGTGAATTTCACGTCCATGTGCAGGCCCGGGCGGCCCGAGAAGTCGACCACCACGCGCGACAGTGCTTCGTCCAGCGGCACGTAGGCATGGCCGTAGCGGCGGATGCCCTTCTTGTCGCCCACGGCACGTGCAAACGCCTGGCCCAGGGTGATGCCCACGTCTTCCACCGTGTGGTGGCCGTCGATGTGCAGGTCGCCCTCGCAGTCGATGTCGAGGTCGATCAACCCGTGGCGGGCGATCTGGTCGAGCATGTGGTCGAAGAAGCCGATGCCGGTGTGCAGCTTGGCCTGGCCGGTGCCGTCGAGGTTGATACGCACGCTGATGCGCGTCTCAGCGGTGTTGCGGCTGACCTCGGCGATGCGGTCGGCCATCGGGTCGGCCGATGGAGCGGAGGGGACGAGTGCAGAGGAAGTCATAGGGAGGCTTGCAGGGCGGCCAGCATCTGCGCGTTGTCGGAGGCGGCGCCTACCGTGAGGCGCAGGCAGTTGGCCAGCAATGGGTGCATTGTAGAAACGTTCTTGACGAGGACCTTGCGGGTTTTCATACCCTCGTACGCCTTGGCGGAATCCGCCACGCGGATGAGGATCATGTTGGCCTCGCTGTCCCAGCATTTTTCGACGCCGGGCATCTGGCGCAGGGCTGCGATCACCTGGGTACGCTCGGCACGGATTTCGGCCGCCTGGGCGGCAAACACGTCGGCATGCTCCAGTGCAAACAGCGCGGCCTCGCAGTTGAGCACGCTCACGTTGTAGGGCGGGCGCACCTTGTCGATCTCGCTCACGAACGCCGACGGCCCGATGAGGTAGCCCAGGCGCACGCCTGCCAGGCCAAACTTGCTGAGCGTGCGCATGAGCAGCACGTGCGCGTTGCGCGCGGGCTCGGCGCGCATGCGGTCGATCCAGGTGCGGCTGGCAAAGGGCTGGTAGGCCTCGTCCATGACCACGATGCCGCCCTGAGCGCCCGCGGCGTCGATGATGCGCTGCACTGCGCCCTCATCCCACAGCGTGGCCGTGGGGTTGTTGGGGTAGGCGATGTAGGTGATAGCGGGGTTGTGCTGCGCGATGGCGGCCAGCATGGCGGGCTCATCCAGCTCGAAGTCGGGCGTGAGCGGCACGCCGACAAAGTCCAGCCCCTGCAGCTGCGCAGACAGCGGGTACATCACGAAGCCGGGCATGGGCGCGAGCATGGTGGCGCGTTGGCCGGTGCCAGGCTGGGCGCAAGCCAGGGCCAGCAGGGTGATGAGTTCATCGGAGCCATTGCCCAGCACGATGCCATAGCCCTCTGGCATGCCAGCGTACTTTGCGAGCGCCGCCTTCAGGTCCAGCAGGCGGTCGCCAGGGTAGCGGTTGAGTGCCACCCCACCCAGACGCTGGCCCAGCGCAGCCTGCAGGTGTGCAGGCAGGCGGAACGGGTTCTCCATCGCGTCCATCTTGAGCATGCCGGTGGAGGGCTGCACGGCGTAGGCGTGCATGGCGCGTACATCGGGGCGGATGCGGGCCAGGGCTTGAAGCGGGGAAGATGGAGCGGCGTTGGTCATTCGGCGGTGTCCAGTTCGTTGGGGGTGACAAGGAAAGGGTTGATCGGCCGCACGGCGTCCAGTGGCTGGTCGTGTGGCAGCGCCTCGGTCAGCAGGTAGCGGCAGCCCTGCTGGTGGGCAGACGAGAGGATGAGCGCATCCCAGTAACTCAGGCGGTAGCGGTCCTGCAGGTCCCAGGCGCCGTCCACGGTGTAGGAGTCGAGGTGGGGCGGCAACCACACGCGCAGGCGGCGCACCTGGGCGCGCACCTGCTGCAGCACCTGCGGGCCGTCAAAACGCTGGATGGCCTGGTTGTACAGCTCGTTGAGCACCTGCGAGCTGATGCGGCCGCTGCGCGTCTGCCAGCAAAAGCTGATCCACTCACGCGCCCGCGCCTGACGCTCGGCATCGCGGTCGTCCACGCTGGCGAGCAGGATTTCGGTATCGACAAAGATGGGGGCGGTGGCCATGCGTTATGCCCCGTTCAGCGCAGAAACAGGGTTTCGCGCGGCACATAGGGCCCGCTGGACGTGCCCCAGGATTCAAACCCCAGCGCCTCGCGCATGGCTTGGGCGTAGGCGTCTTCCTGGCGCATTTTTTCGGCCAGCCATTCACCGAGCAGGCGGGACACGCTGCTGCCGCGCCTGGCGGCTTCCACGCGCACCCATTCGGCTACGGCGTCGTCCATGGTCACGGTGACGTTTTTCATGGGAGTCATATTACACGAAGTTCGTGAAACACGAACTTCGTGTTTATTCTTCAAGAAAGGTCAGGCAGCCTGCCGCTGCCCCCGCAGCATGCGCGTGGCCATGTCGCCCACGGTGCGCAGCGCCTCCAGATGCGCGGGCGACCAGTCGCCGCCCACGCCAATGCGCAGGCAGTTGCGAAAGCGCCCGCTGGTGCTGAACACCGTGCCGGGTGCGATCAGGATCTGCCGGGCCAGGCAGGCCTCGTGCAGTTGCACCGAATCGAGCGCACGGGGCAGCTCCAGCCACAGCAGCAGGCCGCCGGGCGGGTCGCTCACGCGCGTGCCCTGCGGGAAATGCGCGGCAATCACCCGGCGCGCCTCGTCCATGCGGGCCGCCACACCCACATGCAGCTGGCGCATGGCGGCGGCATGGCCTGCCTGGGTGATGAGGTCAGCCAGGGCCAGTTCCAGCACGGCCGACTGCCCGCCCGCCTGCAGGTCCTTGATGGCGCGCACCTTGTCGGTCCAGCGGCCCGCCTCCAGCCAGCCCAGGCGCAGGCCCGGCGCCAGCGTCTTGGAGAACGAATCACACAGCATCACATGGCCCGTGGTGTCGTAGGACTTGACGGTACGGCGCATCTCGTCCACCTCCGCCAGGTCGTTGTAGATCGCGTCCTCGATCACCGCCATGCCGTGCCGCGCCGCCATCTGCGCCAGGCGCTTGCGCTCGGCCTGGGGCATGCAGCTGCCCAGCGGGTTGCTGAGCGTGGGCACCACCATCACGGCCTTGACCGGCTGGGTGTCCAGCGCCAGCTGCAGCGCATCCAGCGAGAGGCCGTTGCGCGGGTGGGTGGGAATCTCCAGCGCCTTGAGGTGCAGGCCCTGCAGCACCTCCAGAAACGAAAAATGCGTGGGCGACTCCAGCGCCACCACATCGCCCGGCTGCGTGACGGCGCGCAGGCACAGTGCAATGCTGTCCATGCAGCCCCCAGTGATCACGATGTTCTCGGGGTCCAGGCTGCAGCCCAGGCTGACGGCGTAGCGCGCCAAGGCGCGGCGCGCATCCACATGGCCCGCGGAGCTGGGGTAGGTGCACAGCAGGTTGCGGTGGCGCTGGGCCGCACGCACCACGGCGCGGCGCACGCGGTCGGGGTTGAACAACTCGGGGCCCGGTGTGCCGCTGCTGAACGAAAGCATGTCCTCCGGCTGGTTGCGGCCCAGGATGCGCTGGCCCAGCCAGTCCACCGACACCTCGCGCGGGCGGCGCATCGGGCGCGGTGTGCTGGGCTCGGGCAGGCTCACCGGCCGCGCCGCCACAAAAAAGCCGGAGCGCGGGCGCGCGGTAATCAGGCGGGCATCCTCCAGCCAGTGGTAGGCCTGCACCACCGTGGTCTGCGCCACGCCGTGCTGGCGCGCCAGCTCGCGCACCGACGGTAGCTTTTCGCCGCGCGCCAGCGTGCCGTTGCGGATCAGCTGCGCCAGCTGCTCGGCGATTTGAAGATAAAGCGGAAGAGCGTCATCGGTGGCCATGGCTGCATTCTGTACTGGCAACCAAACAAACAGCCAGTACAGAGCAGATGCAGCCCATACAGTACAGATGAGCAGTACAGCCTCTCTGTACTGGGCCAGGTCCTGCATGCCTGTCCGTAGCGCCGCGCGCGCCCTGGCCGCACAGTGAAGGCATGAACACGCTGCACACCCCCACCCCACCGTCGCCCACGCTGCCCACCCAGCCTGCGGTGCCCCTCACCCTGCAATGGAAGCGCCAGCCCCTGCCGCCACTGCAGGCCGTCCAGGTGCTGGACTTCCGCGCGGGTGATATCGCCCTGCTCGAAGTCGAACAAGGCCGCGTCTGGGTGACCTGTGATGGTCTGCTGGAGGATTATTTTCTGGAGGCCGGGCAGCGCCTGTCGTTCACCGGCCCGGTACGGCTGCGCGTGAGCGCCGAAGGCCACCGGCCTGCGCGGCTGAGCTGGGCGCGGCACCGGGCGGTGGCAGGCGCCGCCTATCCGCCTGCGCCCACTGCGGCCTCTCAGGCCAAGACAACGCCCCTCGCACAGGGCGCCCTGCCCCGGGGTGCGATCAGCGCGGCTTGACGGGCGTTGTCAGCCGCATCTCGGCCGCCTGCGCGTGCGCCTGCAGGCCCTCGCCATAGGCCAGCTCGGCGGCGATGGTGCCCAGCACCTGGGCGCCCGCCTCGCTCACCTCGATGAGGCTACTACGCTTTTGGAAGTCGTACACACCCAGCGGCGACGAAAAGCGGGCCGTGCCGCTGGTGGGCAGCACGTGGTTGGGGCCCGCACAGTAGTCGCCCAGGCTTTCGGAGGTGTAGCCCCCCAGGAAGATCGCGCCCGCGTGGCGCAACAGCGGCTCCCAGCGGTGCGGGTCGGTACTGCTCACTTCCAGGTGTTCGGGTGCGATGCGGTTGCTGATCGCACAGGCTTCTTCCATGTCTTTGGTGAGGATCAGCGCGCCCCGGCCCGTGAGGCTCTTGGCGATGATCTCGGCACGCGGCATGCTGGGCAGCAGGCGGTCGATCTCGCGCTGCACGGCATTGAGGTAGGCGGCGTCGGGGCACAGCAGGATGCTCTGGGCCAGTTCGTCGTGTTCTGCCTGGCTGAAAAGGTCCATCGCTACCCAGTCGGGCGGCGTGGAGCCGTCGGCCAGCACTAGGATTTCGCTCGGGCCCGCGATCATGTCGATGCCCACGGTGCCGAACACGCGCTTCTTGGCGCTGGCCACGTAGGCATTGCCGGGGCCGGTGATCTTGTCCACCTTGGGTACAGTGGCCGTGCCGTAGGCCAGCGCGGCCACGGCCTGTGCGCCGCCGATGGTGAAGGCGCGCGTGACGCCCGCCACATAGGCGGCGGCCAGCACCAGCTCGTTGCGCTCGCCCTTGGTCGAGGTGCCCTCGCCCGAGCCCCCCGTCGCCACGCTGCCACGCACCGGCGTGGGCACCACCATGATGATCTCCTGCACGCCCGCCACATGGGCCGGGATGGCGTTCATCAGCAGGCTGGAGGGGTACGCGGCCTTGCCACCGGGCACGTAGATGCCCACGCGGTCCAGCGGCGTGACCTTCTGGCCCAGCAAGGTGCCGTCTTCGTCGCGGTAGCTCCAGCTCTCGCCGGAGGCCTTTTTCTGCGCCTCGTGGTAGCTGCGCACACGCTTGGCAGCGGCCTGCAGCGCGTCGCGCTGGGCCTGGGGAATGGCATCGAAGGCGGCCTTGAAGTCGGCCTGGGTCAGCTCCAGCGCTGCCATGCTGGGGGCGCTGAGGCCGTCGAAGCGGGCCGTGTACTCCAGCACCGCCGCGTCGCCGCGCTTTTGCACGTCGGCCAGGATGTCGGCCACGCGCTGCTCGATGGCCGCGTCGGTGTCGGCAGACCAGTGCAGGCGGGCTGCAAAATCAGCCTCAAAAGTGGCCGCAGCGGTGGACAGACGGGCGGGAGCAGCTACCAAAGTCATAGTGCGTTCTACAGTTGGTTTCAGTTCTTTGGCGCAGGGATGGCCGATGCAAATGCATCAATGATGCGGCGCAGCGGCGCCTGCTTGAGCTTGAGCGCGGCCTGGTTCACAACCAGGTAGGAGCTGATGTCCATGATGCGCTCGACCTCCACCAGGTGGTTGGCCTTGAGCGTGTTGCCGGTGGAGACCAGGTCCACGATGGCATCGGCCAGGCCGGTCAGCGGCGCCAGCTCCATGCTGCCGTAGAGCTTGACCATGTCCACGTGCACGCCCTTGGTCGCGAAGAAGTCGCGGGCGATGCTGGTGTATTTGGTGGCAACCTTCAGGCGTGCGCCCTGCTTGACGGCGCGCTCGTAATCGAAGTCATTGCGCACGGCCACGCTCACGCGGCACTTGGCGATCTGCAGGTCCAGCGGCTGGTACAGGCCTTGGCCACCGTGTTCGATGAGGGTGTCCTTGCCCGTCACGCCGATGTCGGCGCCGCCGTATTCCACATAGGTGGGCACGTCGGTGGCGCGCACCAGCACCACACGCACATTGGGCTGGTTGGTGGGCAGGATGAGCTTGCGCGACTTTTCGGGGTCTTCGAGCACCTCGATGCCTGCAGCGGCCAGCAGCGGCAGGGTTTCGTCAAAGATGCGGCCCTTGGAAAGCGCCAGGGTGATCATGTTGCTGCTGCTCATGCTTTTACTCGTTCGATGTCGGCGCCGATGCCGCGCAGTTTGGCTTCCATGCAGTCGTAACCACGGTCCAGGTGATAGATGCGGTCCAGCACGGTCTCGCCGTCGGCCACCAGGCCAGCGATGACCAGGCTGGCCGAGGCGCGCAGGTCGGTGGCCATCACGGTGGCGCCGGACAGGCGGGGCACGCCTTCGATCACAGCCACCTTGCCATCCACCTGAATTTTGGCGCCCAGGCGCACCAGCTCGTTGACGTGCATGAAACGGTTTTCAAAAATCGTCTCAGTCACCGTGGCCGTGCCCTGGGCGATGCAGTTGAGCGCCATGAACTGGGCCTGCATGTCGGTGGGGAAACCGGGGTACTCGGTGGTGCGAAACCCCTGGGCCTTGAGCGTGGCGCCACCCGGGCTCTTCACACGGATGCCGCCTTCCACCGCCTGCACATCGGCACCGGCTTCGCGCAGCTTTTCGATAACGGCGTCCAGGTGGTCGGCGCGGCCATGGCGCAGCACCACATCACCGCCCGTGGCGGCCACGGCGCACAGGAAGGTGCCTGCCTCGATGCGGTCGGCCACCACGCGGTGGGTGCAGCCGTGCAGCTTCTCAACGCCCTGGATGCGGATGCGGCTGGTGCCGTGGCCTTCGATCTTTGCGCCCATGGCGATCAGCATCTCGGCCAGGTCCGAAATCTCGGGCTCTTGCGCGGCGTTTTCTAGCACCGTCTCGCCCTCCGCCAGCGCGGCGGCCATGAGAAAGTTTTCGGTGCCCGTCACCGTAACCATGTCGGTGGTGATGCGCGCGCCCTTCAGACGCTTCCAGCCTGCAGGCAGCTTGGCAATGATGTAACCATGCTCCACCACGATTTCGGCGCCCATGGCGGCCAGGCCCTTGATGTGCTGGTCCACCGGGCGCGAACCGATGGCGCAGCCGCCGGGCAGCGATACCGTGGCCTCGCCAAAGCGCGCGAGCAGCGGGCCCAGGGCCAGCACCGAAGCGCGCATGGTCTTGACCAGCTCATAAGGAGCTTCGGGCGTATTCAGGCCGCTGGCATCAATGCGCACCGTGCCGTCGTCGGCACGCTCGGCCACCACGCCCATGTTGCGGATGAGCTTGAGCATGGTGCTCACATCCTGCAGCTGCGGCACGTTGAGCAGGGTCACGGGTTCGGCCGTGAGCAGGGCAGCGCACAACTCCGGCAATGCGGCGTTCTTGGCGCCGGAGACCAGCACCTCGCCCTGCAAGCTGCGTCCGCCGCGAATCAGGAGTTTGTCCATGTCAAATAACCAGAATATGAATAAAAATGGGCTCTACCGCGCGTCTATCATGCGCTGATAGCTATAAAAATATGAGCAATTGATACGGCACGCTGCGCTGCGTACTTACTGCGCCTGCGCCGCCCACTCGGCGGGGGTCAAGGTTTTCATCGACAGCGCATGCACCTCATCGGTGTGCATTTTCGCGCCCAGCGTGGCGTACACGCGCTGGTGGCGTTGGATGGCGCGCTTGCCCTCGAACTCGGCCGAGACGATGGTCGCGTACCAGTGGCGGCCATCGCCTTCAAGGGTGATGTGTTCGCAGGCCAGGCCAGCGGTGATGATGTCTTTGAGTTGGTCAGCGGTCATGGTGGGGCGCTCGGAATCAGTGACGGATTTTGTAGCCCGTGCGCAAGAGGTGCACGGCCAGCGCGCTCACGGCCAGCCAGGCGATGCCCACGATGCCCAGGCTGAGCCAGGGCGAGGTGTCGCTCTGACCAAAGAAGCCGTAGCGGAAACCGTCGATCATGTAGAAGAACGGGTTGAGGTGGCTCACGGCCTGCCAGAAGGCGGGGAGCGACTGGATCGAATAGAACACGCCCGACAGGAAGGTCATGGGCACGATGATGAAGTTCTGGAACGCGGCCATCTGGTCGAACTTGTCGGCCCAGAGCCCCGCAATCAACCCCAGCGTGGCCAGCAACGCCGCGCCCAGCAGGGCAAAGGCCAGAATCCACAGCGGCGCCGCAAATTCGGGCCGCGCAAACGCCAGCGTGACGATGAACACGCCCAGGCCCACCACCAGCCCGCGCACGATGGACGAGCCCACGTAAGCGCAGAACCACGCCCAGTGCGACAGCGGCGTGAGCAGCACAAACACCAGGCTGCCCATGATCTTGCTCTGGATGATGCTGGACGAGCTGTTGGCAAAGGCGTTCTGCAACACGCTCATCATCACGAGACCCGGCACGAGGAAGGCCGTGTAGCTGATGCGGTCGTAGACCTTCACATGGTCTTCGAGCACATGGCCGAAGATCAGCAGGTACAGCACGGCGGTGAGCACGGGGGCCGCGACGGTCTGGAAACTCACCTTCCAGAAACGCAGCACTTCTTTATAAAAAAGCGTTTGCCAGCCCGTCATAGCGCCACCTCGGACAAGGGAATATTGGACGCCGAGGTGCCCGACATCACCTGCAAGAACACGTCTTCCAGATCAGGCCGGCGGATCTCCATGTCCTGCACCTCGACCCCGGCCACACGCAACGCGGCCAGGTGGCTTTCGATCTCTGCCGCGTCGTGGGCGGGCAACTGGACGATGCGGCCGGTGACCCGCGCCACGGCAGCCAGCGCGGGCGGCAGGGCCGTGTCGGTCTTGAACTGCAGCACGCTGCCCGAGGCGGCCTTGAGCAGTTCGCTGGTGCGGTTGAGCGCCACCACCTGCCCGGCCTTGAGCATGGCAATGCGCCCACACAGGGCTTCGGCTTCTTCGAGGTAGTGGGTGGTGAGCAGCACGGTGTGCCCTTCCTTGTTCAGGCGGGCGATGAACTGCCACAGGGTCTGGCGCAGCTCCACGTCCACGCCCGCCGTGGGCTCGTCGAGCACGATGATGGGCGGTTTGTGCACCAGCGCCTGCGCCACCAGCACGCGGCGCTTCATGCCGCCCGAGAGTTGGCGCATGTTGGCGTTGGCCTTGTCGGCCAGGCCCAGGTTTTCGAGCAGTTCGTCGATCCAGGCGTCGTTGTTCTTCACCCCGAAGTAACCGGACTGGATGCGCAGCGTCTCGCGCACGTTGAAAAAAGGGTCGAACACCAGCTCCTGCGGCACGATGCCGAGTTTGCGGCGGGCCTCGCCGTACTGGGCCTGCACATCGCTGCCCTGCACCAGCACGCGGCCGCTGCTGGCACGCGCCAGGCCCGCCAGGATACTGATGAGGGTGGTTTTACCGGCGCCGTTGGGGCCGAGGAGCCCGAAGAACTCGCCCTCCTCAATGTCCAGGTTCACCTGGTTCAGTGCCTGGAAAGGGCCTTTGGGCGTGGCAAAGGTCTTGGAGATGGCTTGGAAGGAGACTGCGGGCATGAAGCCGTCGATTTTACGGCCTTGCCTTGAGCCGCGTTGGGGAGGGGGCAGGCAGCAGCCTGTGCGCCCTCGGGGCCGAGACTCTGAACCCGCTTCAGGACACCGGCGTGAGCAAGGTGCCCACACCATACAGGCCCGCCATGCCGCGCAGCGCCGGGGGCAGGCCCTGCACGGCAAAGGTCTTGCCCACCGACAGCGCCTCGCGCCGGCACTCCAGCAGCACCGCCAGCGCCGAGCTGTCGAACACCGCCATGGCGCTCGCGTCCACCACCACGCCACTTTCGCGGTGCACCCGCAGGCCTTGCAGCAGCATCTGCAGGCAGGCCGTGGCCTGGCGGTGGGTGAGTTCGTGGGGCAGTACCAGCATGGCGGATTCGGTCACACCGTTTCAACCCTTGGTGGTGTTGTTGGTCTTGTTGCGTGCAACCAGGGTCTCGATCAGGCCGTCGATGCCCTTGGCGTTGATTTCCTGCGCAAATTGGCCTCGGTAAGTTTCCACCAGCCACACGCCCAGCACGTTCAGGTTGTAGATCTTCCAGCCTGCGCCGTCGCCGGGGGTCTTTTCGAGCCGGTAGTCGAGCTGGATGGGGTCGCCCCGGCCCACGATTTCGGTGCGCACCAGCACGTCCTTGTCTTCGGCCGCCGCACGCAGGGGCTTGACCTGGATGGTCTGGTCGTTGACCTGGGCCAGCGCACCGGCGTAGGTGCGCACGAGCAGGATCTTGAACTCCTCCTGCAGGCGCTTTTGCTGCTCGGGCGTGGCCTGGCGCCAGCCGGGGCCCACGGCCGCTGCCGTCATGCGGCGAAAGTTGACGTTGGGCATGACGGTCTTGTCCACCAGCGCGATCACCTTGGACAGATCGCCAGCCTGGATGGCTTTGTCAGCTTTGACGGTGGAAAGTACATCGGCAGACAGGCGCTTGATCAGCGCATCGGGGGCTTCATCGGCCGCCAGGGCGGGTGCGGACAGGCCCAGAGACAGTGCCATTGCGGCAGCCAGGCTCAGGGCACTGCGGCCCAGGGTACGTCGGTTCATCATGTTCTTGGCTTTCATCAGCGCGGGCTGATGCCCGTCAAATCATTGTGGTGGCCTGGGTGCGCCCGCATACTTCGCTGAGGTTGCGGATTGCAAGCAAGTGCAACAGGCACCGACTGTCTGTTGGAGCATCCGGCGGGGTTGTTCAGCGCGGAGGCTCTTCGGGCAGTACGCCGTCGTTGCCATTGGCCTCGCTCTTGTCGTCGCCATTGAACGGCGTGCCGGCCTGCTGGCTGCGCACCTGCAGGAACACGTCGCGCGTGAAGCTGTACTTGTCCAGCGCCGCGCTGTCGAGCACCGAGCTGGCACGCAGCAGGTTGGCCCGCGTGTCCACAATGCGCAGCGCATAGAGCGAATTGCGTGCCGAAACCGGGTCCACGTAGCTCACCACATTGCCCTTCATGTCCACCGGCAGGGCCAGGGTGTCACGCACCGTGGAGGGCCC
Source organism: Acidovorax kalamii (assembly GCF_002245625.1). Taxonomy (GTDB): domain Bacteria; phylum Pseudomonadota; class Gammaproteobacteria; order Burkholderiales; family Burkholderiaceae_C; genus Acidovorax; species Acidovorax kalamii. Next base: position 116,287 of record NZ_NOIG01000004.1, on the reverse strand, counting down.
CAGGATCGGCAGCACGAGATACGGACCGGTGCCCATGCCCCAGTAGCCCAGCGTCAGGCCGAAATCCTGCTTGTAGCGGTCGATGCCCAGCTCGCTGGCAATGTCCAGCACACCGCCAATGCCCATGAAGGTGTTCACATTCACCCGCATGAAGGTAGAGGCGGCGGCTTCGCCACGCAGCTGCAGCACGTTGTTCACGAACGACCACACATCACCCAGGTTCGCAAAGAAGTTGCTCACCCCGGTGCGCACGGGCGCGGGCGTGACCTCCTTATAGGCAATCGCCACCGGCTTGAGCACCATCGCATCCACATGCTCATTGAAGTTGGTCATGCTGCGGTTGTAGGACTCCAGCGGGTCACGCGGGTCGGGGTTGGCCACCGTGGCGCAGCCCGTCAGCAGCGCAGCGCCCAGCAAAAGCCCCAGGCAGGTCACCAGGCGCGCCGCCAAAGCCCCGCGTGTTGCGTGGGGGGCCGGGGTTGTGTCGTGAGAGTTCGTCATTTTTTGCCACCTGTCCCAGCAGGTTTGCTGCCGTCTTCGGCCTTGCTGTAAAGAAATTGTCCAATGAGGTTTTCCAGCACCACGGCCGACTGGGTCGCCGTGACCATGTCGCCCGCCACCAGGTTTTTCTCGTCCGCACCGGCCTCGATGCCGATGTACTGCTCACCCAGCAGGCCGCTGGTGAGGATCTTGAGCGAGCTATCCCTGGGGAAAGCGTAGCGGTTTTCCATCGCCAGCGTCACCCGCGCTTGGTAGGTCTTGTCATCAAAGGTAATTGCCTGTACCCGCCCCACCACCACACCGGCGCTGCGCACCGCCGCCTGGGGCTTGAGGCCGCCAATGTTGTCGAAGCGCGCCGTGATCTGGTAGCCCGGCTGGAAGTTCAGGCTCAGCAGGTTGGCCGACTGCAGCGCCAGAAACACCAGCGCCACCGTGCCGAGCATCACAAAGAGCCCCACCCAGAGATCATTTTTGGAACGTTGCATTGTCTTGGATTCCTTTGCGCGCCAGCTTCGCCAGCGTCAGATACTGAACATCAGGGCCGTGAGCACGAAGTCCAGCGCCAGCACCGCCAGGGACGCCATGACCACCGTGCGCGTGGTGGCGCGCGAAACGCCCTCAGGCGTGGGCTTGGCCACGTAGCCCTGCAAAAGTGCCACAAAGGTCACGGTGAAACCGAAGACCACACTTTTGAGCACGCCGTTGCCCAGGTCTTTCCAGACATCCACCCCGCCCTGCATCTGGCTCCAGAAGGCCCCGGGGTCGATGCCGATCATGAGCACGCCCACCACCCAGCCGCCAATGATGCCCACTGCGCTGAACACCGCCGCCAGCAGGGGCATCGTGATCACCCCGGCCCAGAAACGCGGCGCCAGGATGCGCTGCACCGGGTCCACGGCCATCATCTCCATGGCGCTGAGCTGCTCGCCCGCGCGCATCAGCCCGATCTCGGCCGTGAGCGATGTACCAGCCCGCCCCGCAAACAGCAGCGCCGTGACCACGGGCCCCAGCTCGCGCACCAGGCTCAACGCCACCAGCAGGCCCAGGGCCTCGGAGGACCCATAGCGCTGCAGCGTGTAGTAGCCCTGCAGCCCCAGCACAAAACCCACAAACAGGCCCGAGACCGCAATGATGGCCAGTGAGTAGTTGCCCAGAAAGTGGATCTGGTCGCGCACCAGCCCGGGCCGCACAAAGGTCGCCCCCGCCAGCCGCAGCAGCCGGAAGAACAGGCGCGCGCCCAGGCCGATGTCCGCCAGTTGCTGGCGCACGGCAAAGCCGACATCCGAAGGCCTGTACCAGCTCATGACCGGCGCCCCCCTTCCGGGCCGAAGTCCTGGGCCGGATCGGGCGACGGGTAGTGGAACGGCACGGGCCCCGCAGGCAGGGCATTTACAAACTGGTGCACCAGCGGGTCGCGGCTGGCGCGCACCTCGTCGGGTGTACCCTGGGCGGCGACCACGCCCTCGCCGAGGATGATCACGTGGTCCGCGAGCCGGAAGGTTTCTTCCAGATCGTGCGAGACGATGATGCTGGTCAGGCCCATGGCGTCATTGAGCTGGCGGATCAATTGGGCCGCCGTGCCCAGCGAAATCGGGTCCAGGCCCGCAAAGGGCTCGTCGTACATGACCAGCTCCGGGTCCAGCACGATCGCGCGGGCCAGGGCCACGCGGCGTGCCATGCCACCCGATATCTGGCTGGGCGCCAGGTCGCGCGCACCGCGCAGACCCACCGCGTGCAGCTTCATGAGCACCACGTCACGGATCAGGGCTTCGGACAGGTCGGTGTGCTCGCGCAGCGGGAAGGCGACGTTCTCGAACACGCTGAGGTCGGTGAACAGCGCCCCGAACTGGAAAAGCATGCCCATGCGCCGACGCGCCGCATACAAGGCCGCGACGTCCATGCGACCCACGTCCTGGCCATCAAACAGCACTTGGCCACTCTGGGCCTTCTGCTGGCCCCCAATCAGGCGCAGCACCGTGGTCTTGCCACCGCCCGACGCCCCCATGAGCGCCGTGACCTTGCCCCGTGGCACCGAGAGCGAAACGTCGCGCAGGATGGCGCGGTCACCGTAGGAAAAGGTGACATTGCGCAGTTCGGCGAGAAAGGACGGCTCGGGCATGCGAGAAAAGGGATGGTGGAAATCCGGGACCTGCCCACTCAGCATCCGGCAAGCCCCCTTGGGAAGCGAGCCGCGATGGTAGCCGAAGACACAAACATACATTCACGCATGTTTGTAAAAATTGGCACAGGGCGCGAGGGGCTGCAGCGCGCCCAGGCAGAGGCAACCCCGGATTGACAGGACACCCGATTGTGCCAACAAAGCGCAAGTGTGGCGGATCCCACGGTTTTACCCTGGACAGCGCAGGTCGGCCTCGCGCCCCAAGACCCCACAAAAAAGCGGCGCCCGCAGGCGCCGCTGTTGCTCGAACCCCGTGCGGGCGATCAGCGGGGCAGGTCCGAGTAGCCCATGAGGAACTCGTCCACCGCGCGCGCCGCTTGGCGGCCTTCGCGGATGGCCCAGACCACCAGCGACTGGCCCCGGCGGATGTCACCGGCCGCAAACACCTTGGGCACGTTGGTGGCATAGCCGCCATCGAAATCGGTGGTTGCGCGGGCGTTGCCACGGGCGTCCTTGTCCACGCCAAAGGCGTCGAGCACCGCAGCCACGGGGCTCACAAAGCCCATGGCCAGCAGCACCAGGTCGGCTTGGTAGTGCTTTTCGGTGCCAGGAATTTCCACCAGCTTGCCGTCCTTGAACTCAACCTGCACGGTCGTCAGGCTCTTGACCTTGCCCTTTTCGCCCGTGAACTCCTTGGTAGAGATGGCGAACTCGCGCACGCAGCCTTCTTCATGACTGGAGCTGGTGCGCAGCTTCAGCGGCCAGTAGGGCCACGTCAGGGGACGGTTTTCCACCTCGGGGGGCTGGGGCATCACCTCGAACTGGGTGACGCTGGCCGCACCGTGGCGGTTGCTGGTGCCTACGCAGTCGCTGCCGGTGTCGCCGCCACCGATCACGATGACATGCTTGCCATCGGCGCGGATCTGGCCCTTGAGCTTGTCGCCCGCGTTGACCTTGTTCTGCTGGGGCAGGAACTCCATGGCGAAGTGGATGCCATCGAGGTCGCGGCCGGGCACGGGCAGGTCGCGCGATTGCTCGGCGCCACCAGTCAGCAGCACGGCGTCAAACTCCTTGTTCAGCTGCTCTGGCGTGACGGTCTCCTTGGCCCAGTTGGTGACCTTGGAGTCCTTGCCCAGGCCGTCCTTGGCGGCGCCCACAAACACGCTGGTGCGGATGACCACGCCTTCGGCTTCAAGCTGCTTGACGCGGCGGTCGATGTGCGACTTCTCCATCTTGAAGTCAGGGATGCCGTAGCGCAGCAGGCCGCCCACGCGGTCATTCTTTTCAAACAACGTGACGCTGTGACCTGCACGGGCCAGTTGCTGGGCAGCGGCCAGGCCTGCGGGGCCCGAACCCACCACGGCCACTTTCTTGCCCGTCTGGTGCTTGGCGGGGCGGGGCTTGACCCAGCCCTCTTCCCAGGCGCGGTCAATGATCGCGTGCTCGATGGACTTGATGCCCACGGCGTCGTCGTTCACGTTGAGCACGCAGGCGGCCTCGCAGGGGGCGGGGCAGATGCGGCCGGTGAACTCGGGGAAGTTGTTGGTGCTGTGCAGCACCTCGATCGCGCTCTTCCAGTCCTGGTGGTACACCAGGTCGTTGAAGTCCGGAATGATGTTGTTCACCGGGCAGCCGTTGTTGCAGAACGGCGTACCGCAGTCCATGCAGCGGGCGCCCTGCACCTTGGCCTGGCTCTCGTCGAGGCCGATGACAAATTCCTTGTAGTGCTTCAGGCGCTCGGGCACGGGCTTGTAGCCCTCTTCGATGCGCTCGTATTCCATGAAGCCAGTAGTTTTTCCCATGACGATGTCCTTGTCTATGAATGCTGTGCGAAGGGGGTGGCGTTGCCTTACTTGGCGGGGGCCACTTCTTTTTTGGTAGCAGCTACCGCCGGTGTAGCGGACTCCTCCAGCACTTTCCGTTCATAAATTTCAGCCAACGCACGCTTGTACTCGGTCGGGAAGACCTTGACGAACTTGCTGCGCGATGCGGCCCAGTTGTCCAGCAACTCACGCGCGCGCTTGCTGCCTGTCCAGCGGTTGTGGTCTTCCAGCAGCTTCTTGAGCTGGGCCTCGTCCGTCTGGCCGTTGTGCCAGATGGCGCGGGGCACGGTGGCCTCCTGCTCGGTGGCAGGCAGGATGCGTTCCAGCGTGACCATGGACATGTTGCAGCGCGTGTCGAACTGGCCGTCTTCGTCATAGACGTAGGCCACACCACCGCTCATGCCCGCCGCAAAGTTGCGGCCGGTCTTGCCCAGCACCAGCACCGTGCCGCCGGTCATGTACTCGCAACCGTGGTCGCCCGTGCCCTCCACCACCGCCGTGGCACCCGACAGGCGCACGGCAAAGCGCTCGCCGGCCACACCACTGAAGAAAGCCTCACCCGTGGTGGCGCCGTACATCACCGTGTTGCCGACGATGGTGTTGCGCACGGCATCGCCCCGGAAGTCGATGCTGGGGCGCACCACCACACGGCCACCCGACAGGCCCTTGCCCGTGTAGTCGTTCGCGTCGCCGATCAGGTACAGGGTGATGCCGCGCGTGAGGAACGCACCGAACGACTGCCCGCCCGTGCCTTCGAGCTGGATGCGGATCGTGTCGTCCGGCAGGCCTTCGGGGTGGGCGCGTGTCACAGCCCCGGAGAGCATGGCGCCCACAGAGCGGTTCACATTGCGCGCAACTTCGATGAACTGCACGCGCTCGCCCTTGTCGATGGCGGGCTTGCTGCGCTCGATGAGCTTGCGGTCCAGCGTGTGCTCGATGTTGTGGTCTTGCACATCCACGTGGAAGCGCGGCACATCGGCAGGCACATTGGGCTGGGCAAACAGGCGGCTGAAGTCCAGGCCACGTGCCTTCCAGTGCTCCAGTCCCTGGCGCATGTCGAGCAGGTCGGTGCGGCCGATCAGGTCGTCGAACTTGCGGATGCCCAGCTGGGCCATGATCTGGCGCACTTCTTCTGCGATGAAGAAGAAGTAGTTCACCACATGCTCGGGCTTGCCCGAGAACTTCTTGCGCAGCTCGGGGTCCTGCGTGGCCACGCCCACGGGGCAGGTGTTCAGGTGGCACTTGCGCATCATGATGCAGCCCTCGACCACCAACGGAGCGGTGGCGAAGCCAAATTCGTCCGCCCCCAGCAGCGCGCCGATGGCCACGTCGCGGCCGGTCTTCATCTGGCCGTCGGCCTGCACGCGAATGCGGCCACGCAGGCGGTTCAGCACCAGGGTCTGCTGGGTTTCGGCCAGGCCGATTTCCCAGGGGCCGCCTGCGTGCTTGATGGACGACCAGGGCGAAGCGCCCGTGCCGCCGTCATGGCCGGCGATCACCACGTGGTCGCTCTTGCACTTGGCCACGCCTGCGGCGATGGTGCCCACGCCCACCTCGGACACCAGCTTGACGCTGATGCCTGCGTGCGGCGCCACGTTCTTCAGGTCGTGGATCAGCTGGGCCAGATCTTCAATCGAATAGATGTCGTGGTGCGGCGGGGGCGAGATCAGGCCCACACCGGGCACACTGTGGCGCAGCTTGCCGATGTAGTTGGAGACCTTGCCACCCGGCAGCTGGCCGCCTTCGCCGGGCTTGGCGCCCTGGGCCATCTTGATCTGAATCTGGTCGGCCGACGACAGGTACTCAGCCGTCACGCCGAAGCGGCCCGACGCGACCTGCTTGATGCGGCTGCGCAGCGAGTCGCCGTCTTGCAGAGGCAGATCGACTTCAACGTTCTCGGCACCAATCACGCTCTTGAGGCTGTCGCCCTTCTTGATCGGGATGCCCTTGAGTTCGTTGCGGTAGCGGCGCTCGTCTTCGCCGCCCTCGCCCGTGTTGCTCTTGCCGCCAATGCGGTTCATGGCTACCGCCAGCGTGGCGTGCGCCTCGGTAGAGATGGAGCCCAGCGACATGGCGCCGGTGGCGAAGCGCTTGACGATTTCCTTGGCGGGCTCGACCTCGTCGATGGAGATAGCCTTGGAGGGGTCGATCTTAAACTCGAACAGGCCGCGCAGCGTCATGTGGCGCTTGCTCTGGTCGTTAATGATCTGGGCGTATTCCTTGTACGTGTTCCAGTTGTTGGCACGCGTGCTGTGCTGCAGCTTGGCAATCGCGTCGGGTGTCCACATGTGGTCTTCGCCCCGGGCGCGCCAGGCGTATTCGCCGCCAGCATCCAGCATGGTTTCGAGCACGGGGTCGTCACCAAACGCGGCCTTGTGCATTCGGATGGCTTCTTCGGCAATCTCGAACACGCCAATGCCTTCCACGCGGCTGGCAGTGCCGGTGAAATACTTGCCCACGGTTTCGGTGTTCAGACCGATGGCCTCGAACAGCTGCGCGCCGCAGTAGGACATGTAGGTGCTCACGCCCATCTTGGACATGATCTTGGACAGGCCCTTGCCAATCGCCTTGACGTAGTTGTAAATGGCCTTGTCGGCCGACAGGTCGCCACCCAGGTCCTTGTGCATCTCGGCCAGGGTTTCCATGGCCAGGTAGGGGTGCACGGCCTCGGCTCCGTAGCCTGCCAGCACGGCAAAGTGGTGCACTTCGCGCGCGGTGCCCGTCTCGACCACCAGGCCGGCCGTGGTGCGCAGGCCCGTGCCCACCAGGTGCTGGTGGATGGCCGACAGCGCCAGCAGCGCGGGGATGGCCACCTGCGTCGCGCTTACGGCGCGGTCGCTGATGATGAGGATGTTGGCACCTCCCTTAATCGCGTCCACCGCCTGCGCGCACAGCGAGGCCAGCTTGGCTTCCACGCCCTCACGGCCCCAGCTCAGCGGGTAGGTGATGTCGATGGTGACGCTCTTGAACTTGCCTTGCGTGTACTGCGCGATGTTGCGCAGCTTGGCCATGTCGGCAAAGTCGAGCACGGGCTGGCTCACTTCGAGCCGCATCGGTGGGTTGACCTGGTTGATGTCCAGCAGGTTGGGCTTGGGGCCAATGAAGCTGTTGAGCGACATCACGATGGCCTCGCGGATCGGATCGATCGGCGGGTTGGTCACCTGCGCAAACAACTGCTTGAAGTAGTTGTACAGCGGCTTGTTCTTGCCCGAAAGCACGGCCAGCGGGCTGTCGTTGCCCATGGAGCCGATGCCTTCTTCGCCGTTCTTGGCCATGGGCGCCATCAGGAACTTGATGTCTTCCTGGGTGTAGCCAAAAGCCTGCTGGCGGTCCAGCAGCGGCAGGTCTGCAGACTGGGGCGCAGCCGCCTGGGCACCGGCTTCGATGCTGTCAAGCTTGATGCGCAGGTTCTCGATCCACTGCTTGTAGGGCTTGGTATTGACGACGTTGGCCTTCAGCTCGTCGTCGTCAATCATGCGGCCTTGTTCCAGGTCGATCAGGAACATCTTGCCGGGCTGCAGGCGCCACTTGCGCACGATCTTGTTCTCGGGCACGGGCAGCACGCCCGACTCGGAGCCCATGATGACCAGATCGTCATCGGTGATGCAGTAGCGCGAGGGACGCAGGCCGTTGCGGTCCAGCGTAGCGCCGATCTGGCGGCCGTCTGTGAACACGATGGAGGCCGGGCCGTCCCAGGGCTCCAGCATGGCGGCGTGGTATTCATAGAAGGCGCGGCGGCGCTCATCCATGGTGGTGTGCTGCTCCCAGGGCTCGGGGATCATCATCATCACGGCCTGGCTGATGGGGTAGCCGGCCATGGTCAGCAGTTCGAGGCAGTTGTCGAACGTGGCGGTATCGGACTGGTCCGCAAAGCTGATGGGGTAGAGCTTTTGCAGGTCAGCAGCCAGCACGGGCGATGCCATCACGCCTTCGCGGGCCTTCATCCAGTTGTAGTTGCCCTTGACGGTGTTGATTTCACCGTTGTGCGCCACATAGCGGTAGGGGTGGGCCAGCGGCCACTCGGGGAAGGTGTTGGTGGAGAAGCGCTGGTGCACCAGGCCGATGGCCGAGACGCAGCGCTCGTCGGACAGGTCCTTGTAGTACACGCCCACCTGGTCGGCCAGCAGCAGGCCCTTGTAGACCACGGTGCGGCTGGACATGGACGGAACGTAGTATTCCTTGCTGTGCTTGAGCTTGAGGGCCTGGATGTTGGCGCTGGCCGTCTTGCGGATCACATACAGCTTGCGCTCCAGCGCGTCCTGCACGATCACGTCGTTGCCACGACCAATGAAGACCTGGCGCAGGATGGGCTCCTTCTTGCGCACGGTGGGCGACATGGGCATGTCCACATTCACCGGCACATCGCGCCAACCCAGCAGCACCTGGCCTTCGGCCTTGATGGCGCGCTCCATCTCCTGCTCGCAGGCCAGACGGGAGGCATGCTCCTTGGGCAGGAAGATCATGCCCACGCCGTATTCCCCGGCGGCGGGCAGCGTGATGCCCTGCTTGGCCATCTCTTCGCGGTACAGCGCATCGGGGATCTGGATCAAGATGCCCGCGCCGTCGCCCATCAGGGGGTCGGCCCCCACAGCACCACGGTGGTCGATGTTTTCCAGGATCTTCAGGGCCTGCGTCACGATGTCGTGGCGCTTCACACCCTTGATGTGGGCCACAAACCCGAGGCCGCAGGCGTCGTGTTCGTTACCCGATGAATACAAACCGTGTTGTTGCAGATGCTGGATCTCGGCAGCCGTGGTCATGGCGCACTCCTCATATTTTTCGCAGGGAGTGGGAGATTAGTGCATTGCAACATGGTTTGGCAAGCACATTAATTAGGGTCAGATTCCTTTTAATAACCGAGCATCTCAGTTTGATATTTTATTGGGGACATATTAAATTTAATAGCAATAAAGGCAATGCAGTAGCGCGGAAAAGCCTATTTTTCCTCTGATTTCTTCACGCTTTTTGGCCGCCCGGCCTGCCCCGCCGCCACCCTGCGCGGTGTCTGTTTTTGCAAACCTTCGATGAAATCAGTGTCTCCCAAGGCCCATCCACTCAGGGCCGAAGCCGTGAGCGCCGCCTGCTCCTGCGACCCGATTCCCGTCTGCACCAGCGCGGCATAGGCGGCCTCGCGGGCAAACGGCGTGTTGCCCAGCGCCCAGTACAGCGCATGGGGCGTGAGCAAGCGGTCATTGCGTACGCCCCGCCAGTGGGCATGGCTGGACCAGGGGTAGTCTGCCGCATTCGCCACCAGCCCTGCCCGCACCGGGTTGAGGTCCAGGTACACCATACAAGGCAGCAGGTACTTGTCGGCCTGCAGCACGGTAGACCGGTAGCGCCCTTCCCACAAGGTGCCGGTGCGCGCATGGCGGCGGTTGAAATACTGCACATAGCGCCGCCCCACCGCCTGCATCATCTGCGGCAAAGCATCCGCCGATGTGGGGGTGACCAGCAGGTGGAAGTGGTTGTCCATGAGCACATAGGCATGGACAGCCACCCCGTGCTGGAGCGCGTTGTCTGCCAGCAAGGCGAGCATGGTGTGGAAGTCTTCGCCGTCCTGAAAAATGGGCTGGCGGTTGTTGCCACGCTGGATCACGTGGTGCAGATGGCCTGGCAGGGTCAGGCGTGGAAGGCGGGCCATGGGAAGTGGTCGATGAAGGCAATGCGCGCCATCATAGACCCGTCCCCAATTTCAAAGTCTCTAGGACGCTGCCGCGCAGCTGAGGCACGGGTGAAGCAATCAGCCCGCAGCAGCCGCCTCTGTCACGTTGGCAGCCGCCGCCAACCCAAAACGCGGCCCCAGGGCCTTTTCCAGCCCGAACTCGACCAGGATGGCACGCAGGCGCTCGGCCGCGCTGCGCTTTTTCTGCCCGGTGTAGCGCGCGATGATGAGTTCGTTCTTCATGCTGTGCTCCCACCCGACCAGTTCGGTCACCGTCACTTGGTAGCCACTGGCCTCCAGATACAGGCAGCGCAGCACATTGGTCACCTGGCTGCCCAGCTCACGGGTGTGCAGCGGGTGCCGCCATAGCTCGGCCAAGGGCGTGCGCGCCAGCTGCAGGGCCTTGCCCTGGCGCAGGCAGGCGGCCATCTCGGCCTGGCAGCAGGGCACCAGCACCATCGCACGGGCCTTCTTCTCCAGACCAAAGGCGATCGCATCGTCCGTGGCCGTGTCGCAGGCGTGCAGGGCCGTCACCACATCGATCTGCGCGGGCAACTCGTCGGCCGCTGACGATTCGGCCACCGACAGGTTGAGGAAGGACATGCGGCCGAAACCCAGCCGCTGCGCGAGCAGGCGAGATTTTTCGACCAGCTCAGCCCGCGTCTCGACGCCGTAGATATGGCCATGCCCCAGGGCCTTGAAATACAGGTCGTACAGGATGAAGCCCAGGTACGACTTGCCCGCGCCATGGTCTGCCAGGGTCGGCCCACCGCCGTCCGCCGATAGCTCCGTCAACAGTGGCTCGATGAAATTGAACAGGTGGTACACCTGCTTGAGCTTGCGCCGCGAATCCTGGTTCAGCCGCCCTTCGCGCGTGAGGATGTGCAGCTCCTTGAGCAGCTCCACCGACTGCCCGGGCCGCAGCTCGGACAGCTCCGCAGCCTGGGCATTGGCCTGGGACTGTTGCTTGCGGATCGCCCCACCGGCTCCGCGCGGCGTGGAGGATGGTTTCTTCTGCGTCATCGCGCATTCCCCCCCTCGGCAGACGCCGCACCGGGCGCCGGTGCGTGCGCCCCCACATCCAGCGCCAACCAGCCCTCCATCCCCAGGCCCTCCAGCACTTCCATGTTCCGCTCAAAGATGGCTTCCGCCTCAGGGAACACCTCCACGGCCCGGTCGATGCTGTCTTCGCGCAGCAGATGCAGCGTGGGATAGGGTGCACGGTTGGTGCAGTTGGTCACATCGTCCACGTCAGTGCCCGCAAACTGGAACTGAGGGTGAAAGCTGGCAATTTGCAGGGTGCCATCCAGCCCCAAGGCATCCAGCAGGCCTTCCGCATCACCAAGAAATTCATTGAAGTCCAGAAAATCCTGCAAACAGTGCGGCAGCACCAGCAGGGTCGTGTCCCGCACCTCGGTGGGAATGCTCTGCAAAGCCAGCAACTCGTCACGCAGCAGCGACAGCACCGCGTCGGTGTCCTCGGTCAGCGCCACCACGTAGTGAATCTGCCCCTTGACATGCACGCCCTTGGCGAACGGGCACAGATTCAGCCCGATCACGGCTTTTTCAAGCCAGCGTACGGTGTCACGAATGAACGGGGCTGCGGGATCGGACGCGCCCATCGGGGTGATGGAAGGGGTGGAGGTCATAGGCGCGTAGGCAGGCACAGTGAAACGGGGTCTGATTTTACCGGGGGCCTCGGCGCGGCCCGAGGCGCAGGAGACGTCACACCGCGGTGCAGCACGCAAACAGAGTGACGGCCATGCCGCAGGCGATGGAGCACATGGGCAACGGGCTGATGCAGGGGCCGGTACAGACCCTGGACCGGGCAGCTCTGCGGCCAAACGCCCTCAACCGCCGAGCAGGCGGCGGCCCGTCAGCCGCTCATGTTCGCGCGCTGCAAAACGGTCCGTCATCCCGGCAATGAAGTCGGCCACGGCGCGGGCCCGCATGCTGGCGTCGCCCCCCAGCGCCTGCTGGGCAAACGCCGCTTTCATCTCCTGCGGTGCGGCCACATAGGCGGCAAAAAGGTCACGCACAATTTCCTGAGCCAGCCCCGTCGTCTCCATCACCTGCGGATGCCGGTACAGGTGCCGGAACAGGAACTGCTTGAGCGCTGTAGATCGTTCACGCATTCCGCCACTGAACAGCACCAGCGGCGGGCACCGGCGAACCTCATCAGCGCTGGCGGGCACATGCTCGCGCAGGGCCTCCCGCGTCGCGTCAATCACGTCGTACACCTGCGCACTGAGCATGCGCCGGATGGCCTCGAACAACAGTCGCCGCTGCAGGCTGGGCGAAGCGAGATCCGGGTACTCGGCCTGCGCCGCCGCCCGGTACGCATCGAACAAGGGAACGTCGCGCAGTTGCGCAAGGCTGATCAAGCCCGACCGCACGCCATCGTCAATGTCGTGCGCGTTGTAAGCAATCTCGTCCGCCAGGTTGCACAACTGCGCCTCCAGACTTGGCTGCTCACGCCTTAAAAATCGGCTGCCGACACCGCCGGGCTCCGAGGCTTCCAACTGTTCTGCGTGCGATCGGGAGCAATGCTTGAGGACTCCCTCTCGCGTCTCGAAGGTGAGGTTGAGTCCATCGTACTGTGGGTAGCGCTCTTCGAGCCGGTCCACCACACGCAGGCTTTGCAGGTTGTGCTCGAACCCGCCAAACCCCGCCATGCACCCATGCAGCGCATCCTGGCCCGCATGTCCGAAGGGAGTGTGACCCAGGTCATGGGCCAGCGAGATCGCCTCTACCAGGTCTTCATTGATCTGCAGAGACCGCGCAATGGAACGCCCCAGCTGCGCCACCTCCAGCGAATGGGTCAACCGGGTGCGGAACAGGTCGCCTTCGTGGTTGAGGAACACCTGCGTCTTGTAAACCAGGCGCCGAAATGCCGTGGAATGGACAATTCGATCACGGTCTCGCTGGTACTCGGTGCGTGTCGGTGCGGGCCGCTCCGGATAGCGCCGCCCCCGTGTCTGCGCGGGGTCTGAAGCGCAGGGCAATTGATCAGAGCTCTGCATCAAAAATGGGCTTGTGCGCGCTTCAAGTTTACGCTATTAGCTATATATTTAATAGCAGACTCGCCTGGCTGCGTCAATCGCAACACGCATCAATGACCTCCCGTACCAAGGCATCGGGCGCTGCGCGCACCACGGCCTTGCCAGGCCCGTCAATCAACACAAACCGGATCTCCCCACCTTCAGACTTCTTGTCGATGCGCATCAACTCCAGATAGCGCCCCGCGTTGTCCGCCGGATCCAGCACGGGCCCCTTTGTCGGCAAACCCGCCCGCGCAATCAGCGCAGTGAGCCGTTCCACAAACGCAGCATCCACCAACCCCAGCCGGCGGGACAGCTCAGCCGCCATCACCATGCCAGCAGCGACCCCTTCCCCATGCAACCAGACGCCATACCCCATGCCCGCTTCAATCGCGTGACCAAAGGTGTGTCCGAAATTGAGAATGGCACGCAAGCCGGTTTCTTTTTCATCATGGCTCACTACCCATGCCTTGATTTCGCAGCTGCGCTGGACAACATGGGCAAGTGCACTTGAGTCTTTCGCAAGTACCTTATCCACGGAGCCCTCAAGCCACTCCATAAATCCGATGTCGGCAATGGGTCCGTACTTAATGACCTCCGCCAAACCTGCGCGCAGCTCACGGACTGGCAGGGTTTCAAGCGTACTCAGATCACATACAACAAGGCGAGGCTGATAAAAAGCCCCGATCATGTTTTTACCTAACGGGTGATTGATCGCTGTCTTCCCCCCCACCGAGGAGTCCACCTGCGCCAGTAATGTGGTCGGGAGTTGAACGAAGGGGACACCTCGCATGAAAGTAGCTGCTGCAAACCCTGTCAAATCACCAATCACGCCTCCGCCGAGGGCAAACATGACAGTTTTTCTATCACACTCCCACTTCAGCAATGCAGTGAAAATTTGATTTAAAGAATTCCAGGTTTTGTGGGCCTCGCCATCTGGAAGTTCAACGACATAGACCTCCTGAAAAGAGCTTCTGAGTGAATCCAAGGCCCGGCTCAAATGTAACTTGGCGACCACCACATTCGTAACAACGACGGCTACCCGGGTGCAAACATTGGAGTTTGCGAGGAACCGAGCCAAATCCACCCTCTCTGCAATCAGAATGTCGTACGCTCTGTCACCTAAATCAATTTTTACCAAACCCATATAGCAGCCAATTTCTTACGCAAAAACAGAAAAAGGAGAGACCAATTAAGATTGGTCTCTCCTTCTAGCAAGCTCACTCTTCAAGGGCAAGCAACAGCACTATCATCTTTAATGGTGAGCGATACCGTTTGTTTTACCAACTTCGAATCATAAACATCAATTGGAATCACCTTATCTGCAGTCACGCAACGAACTCCTACCGCAGAAATCGGAACAGTCACAGTCATGGTATTCGCAGCAATTACTGCAGTGGCGTGCACCGCGTCAGCGGGGCTGATCAAAGGCGTGTAAGGCGCAGTACCACCGGCAATCAAGTAAGTTACCGTAGTTGCGGTTGCACTCCGTTCGTTAACCGTTTGATTTGCAGGAGAAACTTGCAGAACATTGGAAGTTACCGTGACAGCAACAACAACAGTCTGTCCAGCCGCATCGGTGATTGCAATGTTGGAAGATCCTTGCGACAACAAGCCCACCGAAACAGAAGATCCGGATACAGAAGCACTTGCCACAGCGGTGTTGCTGGAACTCACCGAATATGGCGCAATCCCACCATTGATGGCAATCGTGTTAGACGTTCCTGCAGCCCCAGTGATACTAGTTGGAGACGTGGCCAAAGTACCCACCTGGACCGTGACAGAAACATTGAGAGTGACTCCAGTCGCATCAGTCACAACCAGCGTAATGGTACCCGCCTTAGGCTGTCCCGTGACAGTAACCGTAGAGCCCGAAATCGATGCGCTGGCAATACTAGTGTCAGAACTATTCACAGAATAAGGAGCAACACCTCCACGCACATTGAACTGCAACGATTGATTGGGCCGCAGCGTGATAGAGGTCCCAGCACTACTCGCCAACGGAACCGCTTTAGCAGTTACTGTAATTTTGACCTGCTGGACCGGCAAACTTTCATCATAAACCGTTACTGTAGAAGTTCCATCACTATTGCCTGCAATATATAAAATACCATCTGTAGACAAGCCTGCGCTGACAGATGCGTCAGAGCTAATGACCCCATAAGGAGCTTTTCCGCCGCGAACCTCAATACCCGTGGAACCGCTCGCACCAACCGGCAAACTGATCGTGTCCACTGGAGGATACACCCTCAGGGTAGCTGAAGGGCCATTCGGCGTCCCACCACCACCACCGCCACCACCACATGCAGCGATAACAGAAAATGCAATCGCCGCATATAAAGCTTTAACAAAATATCTCATAACTACTCCCCAAAGTTCACAATCTACTTCTTTAGCCCGCTATCAGAAATCACTTTTGGCGTGATAAATACCAACATTTCACGCTTCGTTGATTCTTTAGTCCGACTCTTAAAAAGGTTACCGACAACAGGAACATCTCCAATCAGAGGGATTTTATTCTCTTGATTGGTCTCCTCCATTTCAAAAATCCCACCAATCACAACAGTTCCACCATTTTCGATAAGAATCTGTGTTTTGACATGCTTTGTATCAATGGCGACCCCTTGCGTCGTCGTCTCTCCTCGACTATCCTTATTTATATCAAGGTCCAATATTATATTGCCTTCAGGAGTAATCTGGGGTGTGACTTCCAATTTCAGAACCGCCTTCTTAAAGGCCAAACTAGTCGCACCATTAGGAGCAGTTATCGAGTATGGGTATTCAGTACCCTGTTCAATAAGCGCCTTCGTTTGATCAGCCGTAATAATTCGCGGGCTCGAGACTATACGCCCCTTACCATCAGCCTCCATGGCAGACAACTCTAAAGTGAGAAATCTATTCGCAGCCGAATTAAATATAGAGAGCGCAAAACTACCGACGCTGCTGACATTCGAAAGACTAGCTGGAAGGTTTACAAAATTTCCATTAGTGCTTGTAGTACCACCCGCTCCACTAGACGCGACAGCATCACTGTACGATGTCCCAAAAGCAACGCGATTGTTACCACCAAGACCATACCCACCATCTCCTCCACGATTCGCACGGAGATCCGAGCCCCCAAGACGCACACCCAAAGAGCGCCCAAACGAATCTCGCGCTTCCACAATGCGGGCTTCAATCAAAACCTGCCGAACAGCAACATCCAGACTCGCGAGCAGAAGCCGAACCTCTTCCAGCTTACTAGGAGTATCAGTCACAAACAATTGATTGGTTCGCGGTTCTGAGATTGCACTACCACGCTCTGATAGAAAGCGGGTACCAACCCCACCACTGCCAGACGCCGAGGTAGTGAGTTGCGTCAAAATATCTGCGGCCTTAGCATAGTTTAATTGATAGGCCTGCGTCTTCAGTGGCTCTAATTTTTGAATTGCCTGTGCGGCTTCAAAATCTTTTTTCGTACGCGCATCAATCTCATCCTTGGGAGCAATCCATAGGACTGATCCCGTCTTTTTCATCCCAAGCCCCTTAGCATCCATAATTATTTGGAGCGCCTGATCCCAAGGTACATCCTTGAGCCGCAGGGTAAGGGCCCCGGAGACAGTATCAGAAGTTACGATGTTGAAATTTGTAAAATCCGCTATCACCTGAAGAAGTGAGCGAACTTCGATATTTTGAAAATTCAACGAGAGCTTTTCACCAGAATAGCCAGGCCCTTGCGTTAGTTTACTAAGATCGACCTTCTTTTGCCGCACTTCTATTACAAACTGGCTGTCGCTTTGGTAGGCGCTATGCTCCCAATCTCCCACCGATTCAATAAGCATGCGAACACGCTCACCAACTTGAGTGGTTGTGACCGTCTGTACAGGGGTACCAAAATCAGTGACATCAAGACGCCGCCTCAATCCTTCGGGGAGCGATGAACGCATGAATTCAACAGCTATCCCTCTGGACTGCTGCTGCAAATCTACCCCCACCTGATTACTCGGCAAATTAACGACAATCCTGCCCGAGCCATCGGCGCCACGTCGAAAATCGACATCCCTCAATGGCAAAACATCGCCGTTCTGCGCATCTGAAAAATGAATAACAGAGGAAGCCCCCCCCCCCGCCCCTGCTACGGGATCCAACGACACAACCAAAGCTTTACCTTGGATCTCAGTTCGATAGGAAGTTGCAGCTTTAAGATTCAAGACAATTCGCGACCGCTCCCCCGCTTGAACCACATTCACCGACTTAAGATTACCAAGATTAACTTCGTAGGCTGATTTTCCAGTCGCGTTACCAACACCATGAAAATCTAGAGCCACACGCGCAGGCGATTGCGTTGCAAACCCTGTAGGAGCTGTCACAGGAGACTGATCAAAATCAATCTTCAAAACTTCAACGCCACCCTGCACGCTTGCAGAAATCGCATTGATAACGCCCTGGGCTGCGGCACTCACGGACATAATCGCAATAGAAACGCCTACAGCAACACTGCGGTAACGATTCACAAAAAAGCCATTATGATGTTTCATTTTTTCCCCTCTTGCAAATCAAGCGATACCGAGCGCTCTATCCAATCCCCAGTTGCATCTTGCGCGATTTCACGCAGTTGAATTGAAGTTTCCGTTATTCCAACGATTTTTCCATAGTTTTGTCCCAAATAGCCTCCAACTCTTACTTGATAGATAAGATTGTCGACCTTCAGCAAGGCTGTAAGAGTCCCTGTTTTGTTAAGACTCCCCACCATCGCCATAGCATCCAAGGGAAACGATTCAAGAGGCTCTTTGCGTCGAGTCATCTCAGGAGCGATAAGCGCAGCATTAGAGGCGACTTGCGTTGAATCTCGCCGCAATGCCTGGGTCAGCTTCACCTGATTGAATGGCTCAACCCCCCCCCCCTGCAAATAGGATTCCGGAACGAATTTTTTCGGCTCAGTCAAAGGCGTAACCGTAGGTTTCGTATTGGCTCGCTGTTCGGCCATCCACACGCGCAATTCATCCTCACCTGACGGAAGACAACCAGCCAGCGCCAAAACAGGCAGAATACCGAGCAGACTCCGCGTTAATATTCTCATTTAGCCCCTCCCGCCCGCTTCTGAGCCTGCACCTCTTCAGGGTCCAGATATCTAAAAGTGCGAGCAGTAGCCTCCATACTCAATGCATCACGAGTACCAGGTACTAGCGTCAAATTATTCAGCGTCACAATACGTGAAAGGTGAGCGATATCTGATGCGAAAGCACCAATATCATGGTACTTACCCGTCACACGAATGGATATAGGCAATTCAGCATAGTAGTCTTTCGCAACGACCTGCCCGGGTCTAAAGAGTTCAAACTGCAAACTTCGCCCCAATCCGGCCTGATTGATGTCCGACAACAACGCAGCCATTTCAGCCTTACTGGGCAATTGCTTTTCCAACTGAATAACGTATTGCTGGATCTGCTCCCTCTGCTTTTTTAACGCATCCAGGCTCACCGCCTTCACCAGTTTTTTCTGGTAATCCGTTCGCAACGCAACCTCTTTGCTTCGCTCACCATCCAACTCGACTTCAAAGTCTTTCAAAAATGCAAACCAAGCAACAATAGCCACCGCACCTGCAATAAAAAGACACAGGAGACTTTTAGGCAAAACTGGCCACAACGATGGGTCTTTAGCATCTAAGTTTTTGAATTGCCGCTGAACCGAGTCCATCCGCTGTGCAAAGCTAACCGATTTTTCCTTCTTATTAGCCATACTACTTACCTCCCGACGACGCAGCAGCACTCGCCGCAGCCATCACCTTTTGGGCTTCACTCGCACGCACTAATTGAAACCTCAAATTAAACGAGGATACCCTCCGTTGATCACGCTGACTCAGCGAGACCGTACTTGCAGTGATCTCACCAAGCTCTGGCTTAGCCAGCCAGGGGGTATTACTAGCCAGATTTCGCAGCAATTCGGATATCCGCTCATTCGACTGAGCCATCCCCTGCATGGCGATTGTTTGCCCGCTCTGCCTAATTGCAGTGATGTAAACACCGTCCGGAATCTGATTAACGAGTTCCGTCAAAAGATGGACTGGCAAATTTCTATCCGACTGAAGATCCTCAACAGCCTTTTGGCGCGCGCGCAGGGCTGCGATTTCATCTTCGATAGACGCGATTTCCTTAATCTGCCCTTCAAGAATCTTAATTTCCTGTTGCAGGAAACTATTTTTGGCCTGCTGGTCGGCAATCATCATCTGGAACCACCAATAAATAGCCCCAGCTATCACCAAACCAAGGAGGAACGACGCAAACATGGTGGCCTGGAAGGCCTCTTTGCGGCGCTTCCGCGCCTCCTCTCGGTGGGGAAGTAAGTTAATCAGAATCACTGCAGGAACCTCCGCATAGCCAAGCCGCAAGAGGTCAAATAGGATGGGGCTTCACGCACCATCTTTTTGAGCCGAACGGAACTTCCTATCTCCATCCCGTCGAATGGATTGACCGCACTGCAGGCAAACCCCGTCTGCTGAGTAACTGCCTCCGTGAGCCCCGGCAAAGGCGCCGACCCCCCCGCGAGCATGATGTGATCAACACGGTTGTGTGGCGTACTGGTGAAGAAGAACTGCAATGCACGGCCAATTTCTTGGGCCATGCTATCGACGAAAGGACGAAGAACGGCCGACTGATAGTCTTCAGGAAGATCGCCGTTGCGTTTCTTACCTTCGGCTTCTTCCACCGAGAAGCCATATTGACGCACGATCAATTGCGTCAGTTGAGCCCCGCCAAAAGCCTGGTCCCGGTCATACAAGACCTCCTCGTTCCGGATGACCTGCATGCTGGTAGTCAGCGCGCCCACCTCGAACAAGGCCACCATGGCATCAACGCCTTTATTAGGGAGCGCTTCAATCAAACGCCCCGCAGCCAAACGCGACGCGTGGGACTCGATATCGACCACCACAGGCTTCAAGCCCGCAGCCTCTGCCAGGCCTTGCCTGTCCTGGACTTTTTCGCGCCGTGAAGCGGCGATGAGTACGTCTACATCACCAGGCGCATTCTTGCTGGGCCCGATCACGCAAAAATCCAGACTCACTTCGTCGAGCGAGAAAGGAATGTACTGATTGGCTTCGGATTCGACCTGAACCTCAAGCTCCTGCTCGGTCATGCCGCCCGGAAGCGTGATCTTTTTGGTAATGACAGCAGATGGCGGCAGCGCCAGAGCGACGTTTTTTGTCCTCGTTCCGCTCTTCTTGACGAGTCGGCGCAGCGCGTCAGCGACTTCGTCGAATTTTTCGATGTTGCCGTCCGTGATCCAGCCGCGCTCCAGCGGCTCGATGGCGCAACGCTCTAGAACCAGACCGCCTGCCTTATCACGCCCCAACTCCACCAGCTTGACACTGGAAGAACTGATGTCGATTCCCAGCAGCGGAGCAGACTGGCGACTGAACAAAGACCCCATTGAGATCAAGATTGGTCCCCTGTAACTTGCCAAAATGAGGCAACAAAACTTAACACTTCACATGAATGCTATCAGTAAGATAGTTCTCCAGCAAAGATTTTTCCCGTTGTAACGCCTGCGGAGCGTTGCCAAAAGCAGACGAAATTTCGGGGTTCGGCAATACCGTTCGACAAGGATCATGCGCCTTTCGGCGGCACCGGAATCGCCTGGATTTGAGATTCAAGGGAAGCCAGGGCAGACATTTTTATAATGGACTGCCTTACCCTTTCGGAGCGATATGCCGCCCTCCCCCTCGAAGTCGTCCGACAAGTCGGACACAGCCTCCACCCGCACCCGCTCCACCTGGCTTCGCTGGCTTCTTCGCATCACGCTGTGGATGACCGGGTTGGCGGCGGCTGCGGCGGTCGGGCTCGCACTGATCATCGCGGTGGCGCTCGCCGTGGCCTACCCCAACCTTCCCGACATTTCGGACCTGGCCGACTACCGGCCCAAGCTGCCGTTGCGCGTCTATTCTGCTGAAGGGGCCTTGCTGGGTGAGTTTGGTGAGGAGCGCAGAAACCTCACGCCGATCGAAGACATCCCGAAAGTGATGAAAGACGCCGTTTTGGCCATTGAGGATGCTCGCTTCTTCCAACATGGCGGCGTGGACTACAAAGGTGTGGTGCGCGCAGGCCTTGCCAATTTGGGCCGCGTGAAAAGCCAAGGGGCATCGACTATCACAATGCAGGTGGCCCGCAATGTTTATCTGTCGTCAGAAAAAACATTTACCCGCAAAATTTACGAAATCTTACTGACATTCAAACTAGAGCACTTACTGACCAAGGATCAGATTCTTGAGATTTACATGAATCAGATTTTCTTGGGCAATCGAGCTTATGGTTTTGCCGCCGCCTCCGAGGCCTATTTTGGCAAACCGCTGAAATCACTGTCCATTGCAGAAGCCGCGATGTTGGCAGGATTGCCCAAGGCCCCCTCGGCCTACAACCCCATCAGCAATCCCAAACGGGCCCGGGTCCGCCAGCAGTACATCATTGAGCGGATGGAAGAGAACGGCTTCATCACCGCGCAGCAGGCCGCCGAAGCCAAGAAGGAAGAGTTGAAGATCCGTACCGGCCCCGACAACACGCGGGTGCATGCGGAGTACGTGGCCGAGATGGCCCGCCAACTGATCTTCACGCAGTACGGCAATGAGGCCTACACACGCGGCCTGAACGTGTACACCACGCTGAATGCCGCCGAACAGGAAGCCGCTTACAGCGCTTTGCGCCGAGGGATCATGGACTATGAGCGGCGCCAGCAGTACCGAGGCCCCGAAAAATTCGTGGCTTTGCCTACTGCACCGCAAGAAGTCGAGGATGCGATTGACGACGCTCTGGCCAACCACCCGGACAACGGCGACGTGCTCTCGGCCGTGGTGCTGGAGGCCACGCCGCGCAAAATCGTTGCAGCGCGCGCCAACGGGGACACACTGGAAATCACTGGCGATGGCCTCAAGCCCGCGCAGTCCGGACTCAGCGACAAGGCCCCGCCCAACATCAAGATCCGCCGAGGCGCCGTGATACGCGTGGTCAAGACGCCCAAGGGCGCCTGGGAGATCACGCAACTGCCTGAAGTCGAAGGTGCCTTTGTAGCCCTGGACCCTCGCAACGGCTCCATCCGTGCGCTGGTGGGGGGATTCGACTTCGACAAGAACAAGTTCAACCATGCCGCGCAGGCGTGGCGCCAGCCGGGCTCCAGCTTCAAGCCGTTCATCTACTCCGCCGCCCTTGAAAAAGGCTTCACTCCGGCCACTGTCATCAACGACGCGCCGCTGTTCTTTGATGCCGGTGTGACCGGCGGCCAGCCCTGGGAGCCCAAGAACTACGACGGCAAGTACGACGGCCCCATGAGCATGCGCACGGGCCTGGCCAAGTCCAAGAACATGATCTCGATCCGCATCCTGCAGGCCGTAGGCCCCAAGACAGCACAGGAGTGGGTGGGGCGTTTCGGCTTTGATCCTGAAAAGCACCCCGCCTACCTGACCATGGCGCTGGGAGCAGGCTCCGTCACACCGCTGCAGATGGCGGCCGCCTACTCGGTGTTTGCCAATGGGGGCTATCGCGTGAACCCCTGGCTGATCACCAAAGTCACGGACCACAAGGGCCGGGTGATTTCCGAGACCACACCGCCGGTGACCAGTGAACAGCCTCGGGCCATCGAAGCCCGCAATGCCTTTCTGATGAACAGCCTGCTGCAGGAAGTCACCCGCACCGGGACGGCTGCCCGTGCCCAGGCAACTCTCAAACGCCCGGACCTGTACGGCAAAACCGGCACCACCAACGACTCGGTGGACGCATGGTTTGCTGGCTACCAGCCCACCATCGCAGCCGTCACCTGGATCGGCTACGACACGCCCCGCAACCTGGGCAGCCGTGAAACGGGGGGCGGACTCAGCCTGCCCGTGTGGATCAGCTTCATGGAGCGCGCCCTCAAGGGCGTCCCCGTGATGGAGCCCACCGTGCCTGCAGGGGTGGTCAATGTGGGTGGCGAGTGGTTCTATGACGAGTACGCCCGCAGCGCAGGCGTGTCGAGCGTGGGACTGGAAGACCAGCGCTCCACATCACCGGCGGTCACCCCCCAGGCGCCACCGCCTTCTGAAGAGCGCAGCCGCATCCTCGACCTGTTCCGCAACTGACGGAGCGCCTCCTGCGCAACGGCTGCGTTGATGCTGTGGAGCCCAGAGCACTCTCCCGCCCAAACCAGGAGAACAAGAGGCGGGTGTCTACCCGGCACCCGACCGACGCTTCACGGGGCGTCGGTCACTTGGACGGGGCTGTCGCCTACAGGGCGGCAAACTGCAGAGGCAACCCGGACTGCTGGGTGGCGTCCCAGCTCAGGCACGCGAAGAATTCGCCCGCGCCTTTGGTGTCCTGCCATGCACTGCCGTCAAACCGGTAGTGATACCCCCCCGAACGGGCCGCCATCCAGACCTCGTGCAGAGGCTTTTGCAGGTTGACAACGATCTGGCTGCGGTTGGGAAAAGTCAGCGTCACCATCCCCCCCGACCGCTGAGCATCCACATCGGCATCCGTGGTGTCGTTGATGCGATCACAGCTGCGCTCGACGGCAAGCAGCAGTTGTTCGGCGTGGTCCATGAATTCGAGGTCGGTCATTACAATTTGCGCATGTTGAAAGCTCCCCAAATTCTAGTCAGGACACTTGTCCTTGCTGCCAGTGCGGCAGCCCTGCTTGGCTGCGGACAGCGGGGGCCCTTGTACCTGCCGACAGGGCCCGCTGCAGGCCAGCGCGCCACGCTGCCGGAAACACTCACGCCCAGCAGCGGCGCGGGCACAGTGCAGGCGCCTGCTGCCGCAGCCTCTGCTCCCCGCTGACGCAACTGGTGCAACGCTCCGCCGCCATGAGGCGCCAATGCAGCGCCGCTTGATTTCGATCAAGTACAAACCCTAGGGGCACTCGTACAGTCTGCGCTTTATTGCACCGCAGGATGGCCATGGCCCTGGAACTCTACCGCGACAAGAATCACGCTTGCCTGATGTTCACCGACCTCATCGAGGAGGACGGCCAGGCCGTGCAGGCCAATCAGTTTTTGATCGTTGACGACGACACGGGCGCCATCATCGACCCGGGCGGCAACCTCGCCTTCAACGAACTGTTCATGGGAATGACCAAACACTTCCCGCCCCACAAGCTGTCGTACCTGATCGCCTCGCACGCCGACCCGGACATCATTGCCTCGCTCGACCGCTGGATGACGAGCACCAAGGCCAACCTGGTGATCTCGCGCGTGTGGGAGCGCTTTGCGCCGCACTTCACCAAGGTGGGCAAGACCGAGAACCGCGTGATCGGCGTGCCCGATGGCGGCGGCCACCTGCCCCTGGGCCGCCACGAGTTGGTGCTGCTGCCTGCGCACTTCATGCATTCCGAAGGCAACTTCCACTTCTACGATCCGGTCAGCCGCATCCTGTTCACGGGTGACCTGGGCGTGTCGATGATGTCGGGCGCCGAGGCCCGTGTGCCGGTGACCGACCTCAAGGCGCACATTCCTCGCATGGAGGGCTTCCACCGCCGCTACATGGTGTCCAACAAGATCCTGCGCCTGTGGGCACGCATGGCCCGCCAGCTCGACATTGCCATGCTGGTGCCGCAGCATGGCGCCCCCATCATGGGCAAGGAAGCCATCAACGACTTCTTTGAATGGATCGAGAACCTGATGTGTGGCATTGACCTGTTTGATGACCGGGCCTACCAGATCCCCACAGCCTACATCGACCCCGTGACCCGGCAGATGCGCCCGGCGCTGCGGGCCGTGAACGCATAAAGCTGTTGCATTACAAGGAAAAATGGTCGTCTCCGCGCACTGGGCAAGCGAAGATAGCTATTAAATATATAGCAAACGATCCACAGCGCTAAGGCAGGCGCGCTGGAGTGCCACGCTCGCGCGGGGTGGTGGCCAAGCCGGGCTGCGGCCTGCGCCAGCGGTGCCAGACACGCCAGCCCAGCAGCACCGCAAGGATGGCGGCGTACAGCGCCACTTCAGCAAAATCGTTCTTCCCGGCACGCATCCAGAAGAAGTGCAGGATGGCCAAACCCGCCACCGCGTAGACCGCGCGGTGCAGCGCCTGCCAGCGCTTGCCCCCCAGCGCCTTGATGGCCCGGTTGAACGAGGTGCCCGCCAGCAGCGCCAGCAGCAGCAGTGCCAGCGATCCGACCAGGATGAACGGCCGCTTGGCGATGTCGCGCAGGATGTCTGCCAGGTCAAAACCCATGTCAAACCAGGCATAGCTCAGCAGGTGCAGCACTCCGTAGAAAAACACGAACAGGCCCAGCATGCGCCGAAACCGCGCCAGCTGCGGCGTGGCCGTGAGCACGCGCAGCGGCGTGACGGCCAGCACCAGGCACAGCGCTCGCAGCGTCCAGTCGCCCGTGGCGCGGATCAGGGCCTCTGCAGGGTTGGCGCCCATCTGGTTGGTGGCAGTGGCCACCACCAGCCAGACCAGGGGAAACAGGCACAGCACAAACACCAGGGGTTTGGCGGCGGGATGGAGCAGGAGTTTGCGCATGGGGATCGGTGCCTGTTCTGGAGGCCGCAGCCCCCAGTCGGAAGGCCGGGCCAGAAGACAGGGCCCAGAGAACGTCAGGCAGTCACCAGGGATCAGTAGAACTTCTTGAGGTCCATGCCCGCGTAGAGCTGACCGACCTGGGCTTCGTAGCCGTTGAACATCAACGTCTTGCGCTTCTTGGCGAACAAGCCGTCTTCACCAATACGCCGCTCGGTGGCCTGGCTCCAGCGCGGGTGGTCCACCTCGGGGTTCACGTTCGAATAGAAGCCATATTCCTGCTTGGCCGCCTTGTTCCAGGCGGTGCCGGGCTCCTTCTCGACGAAGCGGATCTTGACGATGCTCTTGGCGCTCTTGAAACCGTACTTCCAGGGCACCACCAGGCGCACCGGCGCTCCGTTCTGGTTGGGCAGCACCTCGCCATACATGCCAAATGCGAGCAGTGTGAGCGGATGCATGGCCTCGTCCAGGCGCAGGCCTTCCACATAGGGCCAGTCGAGCACACGCGAACCGACGAAGGGCATGGTCGCCTTGTCGGCCAGGGTCACGAACTCCACGTACTTGGCGCTGCCCTGCGGCTCCACGCGCTTGATGAGTTCCGCCAGCGAATAACCCACCCAGGGGATGACCATGGACCAACCCTCCACGCAGCGCAGCCGGTAAATGCGCTCCTCCTGCGCGCTGAGCTTGATCAGGTCTTCGATGCCGTACTTGCCGGGCTTCTTGACCAGCCCTTCCACGTCCACCGTCCAGGGGCTGGTCTTGAGCGTGTGGGCGTTGCGCGCCGGGTCGGCCTTGTCGGTGCCGAATTCGTAGAAGTTGTTATAGGTGCTCGCGTCTTTGTAGTCGGTGAGCTTTTCCATCGTGGCCGCGCCCGCCACGGTGGACTTGGCACCCGCCAGCGCAGCCAGTTTGTTGGGCCGCACCACCTGGGCTTGCTGCGCCAGCGCCTCGCGGCCTGCCCAGGCCGCCATCGCGGCACCTGCCGCGCCGCCTGCCATGAGCTTGAGCATCTGGCGGCGTTCTTCGTAGACCGCGCGGGGCGTGATTTCGGAGGGGTGGGGGTGGTTGAAACCCGAATCGCGCGGGGGGATCAGCATGGGGAGGCTCCGGTCGTGGTCTGGTGGAAACAGCTGCAGCGGTAGAGCAGCACAACTGTTAGTTCGTTCCCTGGACCGCGCAGGTTACACCGACGACACAATAGTTGCCGACGCCTGCGCCAATGCCCGACCGGGCCCTCACCCCATCACAACGTGCCGTAGCTGTGCAGGCCGCTCAGGAACATGTTCACCCCCAGGAACGCGAAGGTGGTGACCGCCAGCCCCACCAGCGCCCACCAGGCGGACACCGTGCCCCGCAGGCCCTTCATGAGCCGCATGTGCAGCCAGGCGGCGTAGTTGAGCCAAACGATCAGCGCCCAGGTCTCCTTCGGATCCCAGCTCCAGTAGCCGCCCCAGGCCTCGGCCGCCCACAGGGCACCCAGCACAGTGGCGATGGTGAAGAACGCAAAGCCCACGGCGATGGACTTGTACATCACGTCGTCCAGGATCTCGAACGAAGGCAGGCGCGCCGCGATGCGCTTGCGGCCCAGCAGAATGCCCGCAACGATGAGCGCGGAGATGCCGAAGTACACCATCCAATAGCTGCCGCCATTCTCGGTCGCGCCCTGGCGGAACACGATGGGCTCGAAACACAGCACCACGCCCAGCAGCCACAGCGGCGCCAGCTTGTACCAGCGGGTTTCGGCGGCCTGCTGCTTGATCAGGTAGGCAAAGGCCACCATGGCCGCCAGCGCAAAGGTGCCATAGCCGATGAAGTTGGCGGGCACATGCAGCTTCATCCACCAGCTCTTGAGGGCAGGCACCAGGGGCTGGATCTCATGCGCCTCGCGCACCACGGTGTACCAGAGCAAGAAGCCCACAGCCGCACTCACCACCAGCATCACAAAACCGCCCAGCGCGCGCGTGTCGTACTGCTCTTCGTAGTAGAGGTAGAACGCTGCCGTCATCCAGCAGAACAGCACGAACACCTCATACAAATTGCTCACCGGGATGTGGCCGATGTCGGGCCCGATGAGATAGCTTTCGTACCAGCGCACCAGCGTGCCGATGAGCGCCATGGCCACCGCCACCCAGGCGATGCGCGAGCCCAGCATGCCCATGGTGCGGCCCTCGCCGCGCGAGAACATGCCGATCCAGTAGAACGCGGTGCTGATGAAAAACAGCATGCTCATCCACAGGATGGCCGACTGGCTGGAGAGGAAATACTTGAGGCCGAACACCGTATCGGCCCGCGCCAGGTTGCCCGCCCCGTCCTGCTGGTACAGCCCGATCGCCATCAGGGCCACGGCCGCCACAACGAGCAGCAGCACCCGCAGCGGGCGCCAGAACCAGCACAGCCAGATCGTGCAGGGAATGGTCCCGAGCAGGATGCCTTTTTCGTACCCGTCCATGAAGCTGCCGTAGCGCTGCAGCGCATAGAGCCCTCCCACGGTCACGATGGCAGCAAACAGCCAGTCCAGCCAGTTGCGGCGGGCAAAGAAGCCCTCGTTCAGGGTGATCGTCGTGGTGTTCGAAGAAGAGGTCGCGGTGTTCATGCAGTACCTTCGCGGGGCGAGGCCCCGATCAGTTTGTGTGCGAGCTGTGCAAACTCCTGGTCACTGTCCAGCGTCTTGCGGTTGGTGGACAGCGCCATGGTGGCGTGGGTACGCCCTTCCTGGGGGGCCACCCACACCCATACGCGCCGCTCCCGCACGTACAGCATGGCAAAAATGCCCAGGATCAGCAAGGCGCAGCCCAGATAGACAATGTTCTTGCCAGGGGCGCGGGCCACCTGGAACACGCTGGCCTGCACCTGGGTGAAGTCCTTGAGTTCGAACGCCAGCGGCGCAGGGTAGATCTGCGCGTCTGACAGCGAGAGCACGGCCTGCGTCATGAAGCCCTGGGTGCGGTCATCGTGCTGCAGCGGCGCCTGGCCCGCCTGCTTGCGCGCGAGCTGGGCCACCTCGAACAGTGTGCCATTGAGGATGCGCACCAGCACCTCGCCCGCCCGCGCACGCTCGGCCTCGGGCACATTGGCTTCCATGAAGTCCGACACCGCCTGCAGGCCGCCCGTGGGCTTGCCATCGACCATGCCCTGGCCCGCAAACAGCGCCAGCGCGCGGGATGCCGAAAGGCGCAACTGCTCGGCCAGCTCGGGGCGCGACGAATCCATGGCCTGGGACACATAGCGGCGCACGGCCTGCTCGCGCGCATCGGGGTCGGCCAGCAGGGCCTTCATGCGCAGGAACCCGTCCATGCTGCCGTTGTCGTCTGCGGGCACGCGCAGGTAGCGGAAGGGGTCGGCAGGCGATTCGCGCACGCCCAGCAGGAACACTGGCACACCATCGCCCGTGTCCACCGGCAGCATGTAGTTGTGAAACTCACGCGCCTGGCCGGCGGCGTCGCGCAGCTTGTAGGTCACGCTCGGGCCCACGTTGCGCAGCTCTTTTTTGGTCACGGTCTTGTTGGCAGCCCCCAGGCGGGACTCCACCGATTCGCGCAGGTCCACCTTGCGCACATCGGCGCCGCTGCTGCCAGGGCCCGCACCGCCGAAGTTCTCGACGTTGATGGTACGCAGCGCCGTGAACTCCAGCGTCAGCGTGTCGCTGCCCGGACCGCCACCCTTGTTGGTGAGCTGGGTGGAGCCGCCCACCACACCTTCCACGTCAAACGGCTTTGCCCCCGCCACCATGGGTGCGGCACGCAGTTTGAGGTGCGAGCCCCCGTCGTCAAAGCTCGACTGGTAGATCTCGATGCCTTTGTAGCTCGCGGGGTGGTTCACCTCGACACGCGCGGGTGTCTTCTCGCCCGTGGCCTTGTCGTGGATCACGATCTCGCTGGCAAACAGCTTGGGCATGCCGGTGGAGTAATGCTCCACGATGAACTTCTTGAGTTCGATGGCGAAGGGCAGGTCCTGCAGCAGCACGCCGTCGGACTGGTTCAGGATGGCCGTGCTCGACTGCGTGCCCTCGGCCACCAGCAGGTTGCCCCGGAAGGTAGGGTTGCGCTCGGACAGCCGGTGCTCGGGCTTCACATCAGCAATCAGCCCACCGCCCTGGTAGGGCGTCTTGCCGCCCAGCAGCATCTGGGCGCGCACGATGAGGTCGCCGTCGAGCAGGCCACCCACGCACACCAGCACGATGGCACTGTGCGCCGCGATGTAGCCGATCTTGTTGGCCGCACCCGCCTTGGCCGCCACCATCCAGCCCGTGCCGGGGCCTGCGGCGGTGTCGCGCTGCTGCAAGCGCACCTTCCAGCCCCCACCGGCCAGCAGGGTGCCGATGCGGCGTGCCTCGGCCTCGGCCGATTCGGGCAGGTCAGCCTGTGCTTTGTGGTGGAAGGCCTTGAGGCTTTGTTCGCGGATGTTTTCCTTGTAGGCCTTGAGGTCCACCAGGATCTTGGGCGTGTTGCGAGCAATGCACAGCGAAGTGCTGATCACCAGGAACGCGAGGATCAGCAGGAACCACCATGCGCTGTACACCGCGTTGAGCTGGATGGCGCCAAACAGCTCGGCCCAGAACGGCCCGAACTGGTTGACGTAGTTGACCGCAGGCTCGTGCTGCTTGAGCACCGTGCCGATCACCGAGGCGATGCAGATCACCGTCAGCAGCGAGATGGCGAACCGCATGGAGGACAGCAGTTCGATCCCGGCGCGCCAGGCCTGGGAACCAGACTGGATGCGAAGGCCTTGGGTGTTGTCGGACATGGATGAAACGGTGTCTGCGAAGCGCGAAAGAAAAAGGGCGGGACCATCCGTGGAGATGGACCCGCCCTTTTTGGGGTTGTTATTGGCGGTAGGTTCCGTGCGGCCCGGTTCAAAAAACCTCAAGGGGCCCCGGTTTGACGAAGATCAATCAGCGCAGGCCGGCGATGTAGTCCGAGACGGCCTTGATTTCCTTGTCGTTGAGCTTGGCGGCCACCTGGGTCATCTGCAGGCTGTTGTTGCGCGAACCGTCGCGGAACATGTTCAGCTGCGACACCGTGTAGTCGGCATGCTGGCCCGCCAGACGAGGGTACTGTGCCGGGATGCCCGCACCGTTGGGGCTGTGGCAGCCTGCGCAGGCAGCGATGTTGCGGTCGGCAATGC
Source organism: Acidovorax kalamii (assembly GCF_002245625.1). Lineage (GTDB taxonomy): Bacteria > Pseudomonadota > Gammaproteobacteria > Burkholderiales > Burkholderiaceae_C > Acidovorax > Acidovorax kalamii. The sequence goes on along the minus strand of NZ_NOIG01000004.1, from coordinate 85,553 downwards.
CGCCACGGTAGATGCGCTCGCCCAGGGCGACCAGGTCCTTGTCCTTGGCGAAACCGGCCTTGGCGGGCTTGGAGGCCAGCCAGTAGGAGATGTTGCGCATGTCGTCGTCCGACAGGGCGGCCGCAAAGCCCTTCATGACGGCGTTGTTGCGCTTGCCCGACTTGAATTCCTGCAATTGCTTGACCAGGTACTCGGGGTGTTGCTGCGACAGCTTGGGGTTGGCCGCGATGGCCGAGTTGCCGTCGGCGTTGTGGCAGGCCGCACACACGGCGGTGAAGCTGGCCTCGCCCTTGACGAGATCCGGCTTGGCCACCTTGGGGGCGTCGCCCGCCGCGTAGGCCGAGAAAACAGGTGCTGCCAGTGCGGCAGCCGTCAGCAAGGAGGCGAGCAACTTCATATCGAGGGTGTATGTTTATGTGCGCAAAACCGCGCGATTCTACAATGAGGCTTCCTCGCATCCCAATTTCTCATGACGACTTCCTCCATCGCGCCAGTTGCTGGCTCCCTTCCGCCCGCACCCGACGCCAAGATCGCCATGGGCTGGATGCACACGGCCAGGTTCCTGACCACGGCCGCCCAGTTGCACCACCTGCCGCCCATCGACGTGCCCGAAATCGCCTTCGTGGGCCGCTCCAACGCGGGCAAATCCACCTGCATCAACACGCTCACACAGCAAAAGCAGCTGGCGTTTGCCTCCAAAAAACCCGGCCGCACACAGCACATCAACCTGTTCTCGCTGGGCAAGCAGGGCGTGACCGACGCCGTGCTTGCCGACCTGCCCGGCTATGGCTATGCCGCAGTGTCGCGCTCGGACAAGGTGCGCTGGCAGCAGGTGATGGTGAATTACCTGGTCAGCCGCACCAGCCTCACCGGCATCGTGCTGCTGTGCGACCCGCGCCTGGGCCTGACCGAGCTGGATGAAGCCCTGCTGGAAGTTGTGCGCCCCCGCGTCGAAGAAGGCCTGAAGTTCCTCGTGGTGCTGACCAAGGCCGACAAGCTCACCCGCGCCGAACAGGCCAAGGTGCTGTCGATTACGCGACTGCACGCGGGCGGCGGCGAGGTGAAGATGTTCTCGGCCCTCAAGAAACAAGGGGTGGACGATGTGGCCCAGCTGCTGTGGCAGTGGGCCCACCCGGTGCGCCCTGCGGCAGAGCCCGAAGCCGCCGAAGCCGATGCACCGCCTGCCGGGGCAGACGCCGCCCCTGAAAATTCAGACAAAAACAGCCTCTAGCGCTTGCCCATCATGCGCCAGAAGCTATTTAATTGATAGCAGACACGCATGATCCAACAGAACGCCGTCCCCCTTCCGCATGGCATCACCCTGCACTGCCGCACCAGCGGCATGGCGGGGCGCCCGGTGCTGCTGTTCCTGCACGGGTTTCCCGAGGGGGCCTTCATCTGGGACGAGCTGCTGCTGCATTTCTCCCGCCCCGAAAACGGCGGCTACCGCTGCGTGGCGCCCTACCTGCGCGGGTTTGGCCCGTCCAGCAGCCCGACCGAGGTAGAGGCCTACCGCGCCAGACACCTGGTGCAGGACCTGGTTGCGCTGATCGCCCACGAATGCCCCGGCGGCGCGCTGGAATGCCTGGTGGCGCACGACTGGGGCGGCGCCGTGGCCTGGAACCTGGCCAACCAGCAGCCGCAGCTGATGAAGCGGCTGGCGATCATCAACTCCCCCCATCCCGGCGCCTTTGTGCGCGAGCTGGCGCACAACCCGGCCCAACAGGCGGGCAGCCAGTACATGCACTTCCTGTGCCGCCCGGACGCCGAGGAGCTGCTGGCGGACAACGACTTCCGCCGCCTGTTCGGCTTTTTCGACGACCCGCACGGCCGCGCGCCGGCCTGGCTCACCGACAGCGTGCGCGCCCAGTACCGCGCGCTGTGGAAGCAGGGCCTGACCGGCGCCTGCAACTACTACCGCGCCAGCCCCATCCGCCCGCCACGGGATGGCGACCCGGGCGCACAGGCCATCACCTTGCCCGAATCGATGCTGACGGTGGAGGTGCCCACCCTGGTGCTGTGGGGCATGGACGATCCGGCCCTGCTGCCCGGGCTGCTCGACGGGCTGCCGGGCTGGGTGCCTCGGCTGCAACTGCAACAGATAGAAGCCGCTTCGCACTGGATCGTGCACGAGCACCCGGAGCGCGTGGCCCTGGAGTTGCAACGCTTTATTCATCAAAAAGCATAGCTGCCAAGGCATGCAGGACGCGCGGAATCGGCCTTTTTCGTCAACAAACTGAGATCCACCAACGGACCCAAGCCACGCCGCCCGGGCGGGGCCCCACTGCCAGAGATCAGTAATCAGTACACCGAATCCTCGCCCTCGGGCCGCGTCTTGAAGCGCTTGTGCACCCAGTAGTACTGCTCGGGCATGGTGTCGATCACGGCCTGCAGCTCGCGGTTCATGCGCACGGTGTCGGCCTCGGCGTCGTCGGTGGGGTAATCAGCCCAGGCGGGCGAGACCTCGGCCACATAGCCTGTGGGCGTCATGCGCGAATACACGCCCACCACCTTGGCCCGCCCCAACCGCGCAAAACGCGACAGCGAGGGGATGGTGGCCGCCGTCACGCCATAGAACGGCACAAACAGCGAGTCGTTGCGGCCATAGTCCATGTCGGGCAGCAGGTACAGCAGCCCCCCCTTGCGCAGGCTGGAGATGATGGGCTTGACGCCATCGGCACGGTTGAGCATGCGCACGTCGCCAAAACGCTGCCGCCCGGCCATGAACCAGGCATCCACCGCCGGGTCGGGGTGGGTGGCAAAAATCGAGGTGAAGGCGCGCTGCGTGTTCAGCGGCAGCGCCAGACCGCCCGCGTCCATGCCGTAGAAATGCGGCGCGAACAGGATTGTGGGCGTGTCGCCCTCCAGCTCGTGCACCGCGCCCGCGAGGCGCACGCGCTGCTCGACCACCGCGCGCGGCGCGGCCCAGAGCCAGCTGCGGTCCAGCCAGGTCTGGCAGAACACCACAAAGTTGGCCCGCGCCACGGCGCGGCGGCGCGCCTCGGTCCAGTCGGGGAAACACAGCGCCAGGTTGCGCAGCGCCACCTTGCGCCGCCGCACCACCAACACGTACGCCACCTGCCCCAGCACCCAGCCCATGCCCCGCAACACCGGCAAGGGCAGCAGCGCCAGCACGCTCATGAACCACACGCCCAGGCGGCCGGTCATGCGGCACCCCCGGCAACCGGCTCAGCCGGTGCTGCTTCCCCCCGCGGCTGTTTGTAGCGGCCATAGCCCCACAGGTACTGCTCGGGGCACTGGCGGATGAGGTGTTCCATGGCCTGATTGATCTGCAGCACAGCCGGGTCCATCTGGTCGGACAGCGGCTGCGCCAGGGGTTCGAAATGTGTGATGTAGCCCCGCCCCCAGGGCAGGCGCTCGCAGCGCACCAGCACCACGGCCGCGCCGGTCTGCTGCGCCAGGCGCGCGGCCAGGGTCATGGTGTAGGCATCGCGGCCAAAGAACGGTGCCCACAGACCCTGCCCCTCGGGCGGCACCTGGTCGGGCAGCAGGCCCACGGCCTCGCCCCGGCGCAGGGCCTTGATCATCTGGCGCACACCCGCCAGCGTGGTAGGCACGGCCAACATGCCGGGGCGATTGCGCGCGGTCTCCATCACCTTGGCCAGCCAGGCCTGGCGCGCGGGGCGGTACAGCACGGTGATGGGGCCGCGCTCCGCACTCCAGCGGCGCGCAGCGGCCTGGGCCGACAGCTCGAAGCACCCTTGGTGCGGGGTCAGGAACACGATGCCCCGCCCGGCCGCATAGGCCTGCTCCACACAGGCTTCGCCCGTGATGGCACAGGGCATGGTGGCACCCATCCACAGGCGGGGCAGCTCGGCCACCATGCGCCCGGCATGGGCCACTGCGGCCCGCACGGCGCTAAACGGATAGCCCGCCAGCGCCGAATTGGCGAGAAAGCGGCGCCGGTAGGTGGGCGACGCACAAAACGCCACCCAGCCCATGGCAGCACCCATGGCATGCAGCAACCACAGCGGAAACGCGGAAAAGAATCGGAAGACGACTGGCATTAAAATAACGGGGTCGCTGAGTTAAATGAGCAACTTGCAGGGCGACGTTAAAAAAATCTGCTAAAGCGTTCGCCAGATCTCCTTCGGGGTGAGGGCAACGCCCCAAATGCCGGAACACAGGAGTTTATTCAAATGGCGAACGACTTTCTCTTTACCTCGGAATCCGTCTCCGAAGGCCACCCCGACAAGGTGGCCGACCAGATCTCGGACGCGATTCTCGATGCGATCTTCAAACAAGACCCCCGCAGCCGCGTCGCCGCTGAAACGCTGACCAACACCGGCCTTGTCGTGCTGGCGGGCGAGATCACCACCAACGCCCACGTGGACTACATCCAGGTGGCGCGCGACACCATCAAGCGCATCGGCTACGACAACACCGACTACGGCATCGACTACAAGGGCTGCGCCGTGCTCGTGGCCTACGACAAGCAGAGCAACGACATCGCCCAGGGCGTGGACCACGCGAGCGACGACCACCTGAACACCGGCGCCGGTGACCAGGGCCTGATGTTCGGCTACGCCTGCGACGAAACGCCCGAGCTGATGCCCGCGCCCATCTACTACGCCCACCGCCTCGTGGAGCGTCAGGCCCAGCTGCGCAAGGACGGCCGCCTGCCGTTCCTGCGCCCTGATGCCAAGAGCCAGGTGACGATGCGCTACGTGGACGGCAAGCCCCACAGCATCGACACGGTGGTGCTCTCCACCCAGCACCACCCCGACCAGAGCGAAACACAGACCAAGATGAAGGCCAGCTTCACTGAAGCCGTCATCGAAGAGATCATCAAGCCCGTGCTGCCCAAGGAATGGCTGCAGAACACGCGCTACCTGATCAACCCCACCGGCCGTTTCGTCATCGGCGGCCCGCAGGGCGACTGCGGCCTCACGGGCCGCAAGATCATTGTGGACACCTACGGCGGCGCCTGCCCCCACGGCGGTGGCGCGTTCAGCGGCAAGGACCCAACGAAGGTGGACCGCTCGGCCGCCTATGCCGCCCGCTACGTGGCCAAGAACATCGTGGCCGCTGGCCTGGCCCGCCAGTGCCAGATCCAGGTGGCCTACGCGATCGGCGTGGCCGAGCCGATGAACATCACGGTCTACACCGAAGGCACGGGCGTGATTCCGGACGACCAGATCGCCAAGCTGGTGCGCGCGCACTTCGACCTGCGCCCCAAGGGCATCATCCAGATGCTGGACCTGCTGCGCCCGATCTATGAAAAGACCGCAGCCTACGGCCACTTCGGCCGCGAAGAACCCGAGTTCAGCTGGGAAAAGACGGACAAGGCGGCTGCGCTGCGCGCAGCAGCGGGCCTGTAAAGGCCCCGAGCGAAGCGAGCTTATCCGGCTTTCGGCGCAGGCTCATATCGCGCAGCGATGTGAGCGCAGGCCAAAAGACTGACAAGGCTGCTGCGCTTCGCTCTGCAGCCGGGCTGTAAAGCCCTCCGCGCGTTAGCGCGGTATCGGTCTTCGGACGCAGTTCATATCGCGCAAGCGATGAGAACGCAGACCAAGGAAATGAAGAAAAGAAGCCGCAACGCCCCGCGCGTTGCGGCTTTTTCTTTTTTGGTCCATCCCCCTAGGCGGCACTCTCCTACACCCGCGCCCAGCCGCTGCTGACTGCGGCAGCCGCGGCCGGTCCGTATTGTTTCTGCACGCCCTGTCGCAGCCCACGCGGCGCGACAGCCCACAGAGCTGAAACGGACACCACCAACATGCCCGACACCACGACGATCTTTGAAGCCTTGCGCGCAAGCCACGAACGCCAGCGCGCGCTGTCCACCGCGCTCACGGACACCAGCGGAGACAGCCCCGAGCGGCGCGCGCTGTTTGACGAACTCAAGACCGAACTGGCCGCCCACGCGCTGGCCGAGGACCGCCACTTTTATGTGCCACTGATGGCGCACGACGCTGGCATCGACCTGTCGCGCCACGCGATCGCGGAGCACCACCAGATCGACGAACTGGTGGAATCCCTGCAAGAGACCGAGCCGTCAAGTCCCGCATGGCTGCCGCTGGCCAGGAAGCTGGCCGACAAGGTGGAACACCATCTGCAGGAGGAAGAACACCGCTTCTTCCAGATGGCCGGGAAGCTGCTGACGGAAAAGCAGAAAACTGCGCTGGCAGCGAGCTACCGGGATGACTATGAAGACGCCAAGGCCACTCCGGCCTGATGAGCAGCTTCTCGCAAGCTCAGGCCGCCCCTTCAGCCTGCACCACACAATTGCGACCGCTGGACTTGGCCTTGTACAACGCCGTGTCCGCGCGCTTGATGAGCGCATGGCTGTCTTCCTTGTGGTCCCAGGTGGCCACGCCAAAGCTGGCGCTCACATGGCCCACGGCGTCAAACGGCACACCCGCGATGCGGGCCCGCACGGCCTCGGCCATGGCCATGGCGGCATCCACCGGGGTTTCCTTGAGCAGGATGATGAATTCCTCGCCGCCAAAGCGGGCCGCACAGTCCGACGAACGCAGCAGCTCGCGCACACGCAGCGCCGTGTTCTTCAACACCACATCGCCCGAGTCATGCCCGAAGGTGTCGTTGATGCGCTTGAAGAAGTCGATGTCGAACATGACCACCGACAGCTGGCTCTTCTTGACCCGCGTCTCGGCCATGTCGGCCTCCAGCCGCTCGAAGAAGCGGCGGCGGTTGACCAGGTCAGTGAGGAAGTCCTTGGTCGCCAGGTCTTCGAGCTTGGCGTTGAGCCGCGCCATGGGCTCGATCACCAGCGACGACAGCGAGAGGTTGAGCACCACAAACAGCAGCGCAAAGCTGGCCACCAGCGCCGCCATCACGGTGTTGAAAGTCTGGCGCGCCTTCTCCAGCGGGAAGTACATGGGCACCTTCACCACCTGGATGCCCACCGTCTCGTTCATGCCCCAGCCAAAGCCGTTCTTGTCGCCATAGACCTTGAGCATGGTGGGCGGCGCCACGGCCGGCGTGCTGTGGCAGGCCATGCACTGGGCCTGCTTGATCGTGATGGGCCGTGCCACGTACATGGCACGGTGCATGCCCTCGCCCACCTCACCGGTCACCTCTTTCTTCAGATCGGCGCGGCCTTCGCGGAAGTCGCTGATGATGCGCTCTTCCCACTCGTTGGCCCGGTCGCGGAGGTTGGTGGGGTTGAGCACCGCCTCCTTGTATTCGTAACCCGGGAAGCGGCTCTGCAGGCGGCGCAGCGTCTCCGTCGCTGCGTAGGCGGGCACGGTCTGCGGCAGGAATTTTTCGGCCAGCGTCACGTCCAGGTGGGGCTTGACCAGCTCGGTGGTGTAGTCGCGGATGGCCATGGCGGCGTGCATCATGATCTGCGAGTTGTGCTGCACCTCCTCGATGGCCGCTTGCTGCAGAAAGCGGTGCACATAGGCGCCTGCGCCCAGCACCGCCAGCAGCAGCACCGCTGCCAACACCAGATTGAATTTGAGCCGCAAAGACATGGATCACCCTCAGGCACCAGCGTCGCGCTGGCTTGTTATTGGCGAGGCGGCGGCGCTCCCCCTGGCCTGCGCCGCGCACCCACCGTTCGTGGGACACAAAGTTTGCGTTTGTGCCAGATTTGGGCGCGGCGGTCCAATCTTTTGTGCGTGTGGAGCCCGCGCTACAACCCCCTGGCACTGAGCGACAGCTGCCGCCGGTAGGCCGGGCGCACCCGGTACAGCTGCGCGGGGCGGTGCGCGCCGCCCGTCTGCAAGGCGCCCACCACGGGCTCCAGCATGGCCAGCTCGTCCACCTTGCGGCGAAAGCTCACCTTGTTGACCGGCTCGCCCAGCACGGCCTCGTACACCGCCTGCAGCTGCGGCAGCGTGAACGGCTCGGCGCAAAGGTGAACGGGCAGCGACGAATACTGGCTCTTGCTACGCACGCGCAACACGGCGGTGTCAACGATCTGGCGGTGGTCAAAGGGCAGCGGCGGCAGCGCATCCACCGCCACCAGCTCCACCCGCCCCGCAGCCTGCGCCAGCACGGCAGAAGGCACCAGGGCGCAATAGGCCACGGCCACCGACCAGCCACGCGGGTCGCGCACCGCCCCCGTGAAGGTGGCCAGTTGCTCCAGGTAAGGGCTGTCCAGCCCGGCTTTATCGCGCAGCACCCGCACGGCGCTGGCCTGTGCGTCCACATCGTCCTGGGCATGGATGTAACCACCGGGCAGCGCCAGCGCCTGGGCAAAGGGCTCGCGCTCGCGGCGCACCAGGGCCACCTTCAGCGTGGCCTGCTCCAGGGTCAGCAGCACCACGTCCACGGTACAGATCACGGCGGGAATGCTGTCGGAGGTCATGTGGCGAGGTAGTTCATTGCAAAGTTGAACGAACAAGGCTACCACCAGGACAGATTGCGGCAAAGCATTCCGAGACTATCGAAGCCCTGCAGCCCCGAAACATCCGCTTGCAAACCACTTAGTTGCAAACTTGACTTAACAAAACTACACTGCACCCACAGCGAAGGAGAAAGACCATGGCCACACGCACCACCCAGCTTCTGGTGATCGACCCCCAGAACGATTTCTGCGACCTGCCTGCCAGCCGTTGCCCCGCAGGCCACGCGCCCAGCCTGCCCGTGGCGGGCGCCCACGCAGACATGCAGCGCCTCGCGGCCTTCATCCGGGCACAGACTGGTCAGCTCGACGCCATCACGGTCACACTCGACTCACACCAGCGCTTCGATATCGCTCACCCCGGCTTCTGGCAGACCGGTGCGGGAGCGGAAGTGAAGCCCTTTACCCCCATCACTGCGGCCCAGGCGCGCACGGGCGAGTTCGCGCCGCGCAACCCCGCCGCCCTGCCCCGCACGCTGGCCTACCTGGACGCACTCGAAGCCCTGGGCCGCTACACGCTCATGGTCTGGCCTGTGCACTGCGAGATCGGCAGCTGGGGCCACGGCATCCACGCCGATGTGCTGGCCGCCTGTGGCGACTGGCAATTGCAGCGCCAGCGCGCCGTGGGCAATGTGTTCAAGGGCACCAACCCCTGGACGGAGCACTACAGCGCCATCGAGGCCGAGGTGCCCGATGCGGACGACGCCAGCACCGCGCTCAACACCGCCCTGCTGCTGTCGCTGGGCCAGGCCGATGTGCTGCTGATTGCGGGCGAGGCCAGCAGCCACTGCGTGCGCTCGACCACCGAACACATCGTGCAGCACCTGCCGCGCCTGGTGCCCGGCTGGCAGGCCAGCCGCATCGTGCTGCTGACCGACGGCATGAGCCCCGTGGCGGGATTTGAAGCACAACACCAGGCGTTTCTGGATGCGATGCGCGCCGCAGGCGCACAGTTGGGAAACATGAGTGAAATTGGCCTCTAGCGCCTGGCCATCCTCCCCTGATAGCTATAAATTCAGGAGCAAACCATGCAACCCGTCATCACCAGCCTGCTCGATACCGACCTCTACAAGTTCACCATGTGGCAGGCGCTGCTGCACCGGCATCCACAGACGCAGAGCGAATACCGCTTTGTCTGCCGCAACCAGCCGATCTACCCGCTGGCCGAGCTGCTGCCCGAAGTGAATGCCGCGCTGGACCACCTGTGCACGCTGCGCTTCAGCGAAGACGAGCTGGCCTACCTGGGCAGCCTGCGCTTTATCAAGAGCGACTTCATCGACTTTCTGCGCATCTTCCAGTTCCAGCGCAGCTTCGTCCGCGCCTGGGCCGAAGGCGATCAGCTGCACATCGTGGCCCAAGGCCCGCAGGTGCATGTGATGGGCTTTGAGATCTTTGTGCTGGCCATCGTGAACGAGCTGTACTTCCGCCGCTTCGACGCCACCGCAGCCCTGGCCAGCGGCCGCGAGCGGCTGGCAGTCAAGGTGCAACAGCTGCAGGACCTGGCGCAGCAGGCCACGCTGCGCCACCCCTTCGAGCTGTTCGACTTTGGCCTGCGACGCCGCTACAGCGGCGCGTGGCAGCGCGAGGTGGTGCAGACCTTTGCCACGCAAGCGCCGCAGTGGTTCAAGGGCACCAGCAACGTGCTGCTGGCGCGCGACCTGGGTCTGGTGCCCATCGGCACCATGGCGCACGAGTACCTGCAAAGCTACCAGGCGCTGGGCGTGCGCCTGCGCGACTTTCAAAAGGCGGCGCTCGAAGACTGGGTGCAAGAGTACCGGGGCGACCTGGGCATTGCACTGACCGACACCGTGGGCATGGACGCCTTCCTCGACGACTTCGACCTATATTTCGCCAAGCTGTTCGACGGCCTGCGGCACGACTCGGGCGACCCGGTGGCCTGGGGCGAGAAGGCGCTGGCGCACTATGCCAAGCTGCGCATCGACGCACACACCAAGCGGCTGGTGTTTTCTGACGGCCTCACGCTGACCAAGGCGCTGGCGCTGTACCGACACTTTGGCGACCGCACGCAGCTGGGCTTTGGCATCGGCACCCACCTCACCAACGACATGGGCGATGCGCCGGAAATGAAGCCACTCAACATCGTGATGAAGCTGGTGCGCGCCAACGGGCAGCCGGTAGCCAAGCTGTCGGACACGCCGGGCAAGACGCTGTGCGACGATGAAACCTATCTCGCGTACTTGCGCCAAGTCTTCAACGTTGGGGGCTGAGTGGCTGAGAAAACTCTCCTGGCGTCGTTGTTCAGCCTTGCCGTACCTCCGGTACTGTCTGCGACTGAACGCCTAGCCAGGACCGCTTCGCTGAGCTTTTCAGCCACTCCGACGCGCCCTGAAGCATTCAAGGAAAAAGAAACATGCTCCGCATCACCATCGCCCAATTGAATTTCACCGTTGGCGACATCGAGGGTAACGTGGCCCGCATGGTGGCAGCCGCCCAACAGGCCGCCCGCGAGCAGTCCGACCTCATCGTGTTCAGCGAGCTCGCACTGTGCGGCTACTACCCCGGCGACATGCTGGACGAGCCGCCCTTCCTGCAACGCGTGCAGGACGGCCTGGCGGCGCTGCAGCAGGCATCGGCCGAGCTGCCCTCGCTGCACTGGGTGGTGGGCGCGCCCACGCCCACCACAGGCCCGGGCAAGCGCCTGCACAACAGCCTGCTGGTGCTGCAAGGCGGCACCGTGCGCCTGCAATATGCCAAGCAGCTGCTGCCCACCTACAACATCTTTGACGAGCGCCGCCACTTCGAGCCCGGGCCGGACGTGGCCAAGGTGCTGCGCATCGGCAGCGCGCAAGTCGGGTTGCTGATCTGCGAAGACGGCTGGAACGACCACGGTGCCGACTACGCCACCAACCCCTTCGAGCGCCTGCGCGATGCTGCGCCCGACCTGGTCATCAGCATCAACGCCAGCCCCAGCCACGTGGGCAAGCGCGAGCAACGCCACCAGATCTTTGGCGGCTCGTCGCGCCGCCACGGTCTGCCCATCCTGTATGTGAACCAGGTTGGCGGCCACGACCAGGTGGTGTACGACGGCGCATCGTTCGCGGCCGAACCCGAGGCAGGCATCGTGTTCGAGGCGCCACGTTTTGTAGAGGATGTGCGCACGCTGCGGTTTGACAACGGCCACTTCCTCACCGCCGACGGCCAGGCGCCAGCGCGTGTGCCTGCCGAGGGCCTGCCCACCATGGAGTTCTACCGCCAGCAGATCCTGCTGGGCCTCAAGGACTACGCACGGCGCTGCGGCTTCAGACAGGTGGTGGTGGGCAGCTCGGGTGGCATCGACAGCGCGCTCACGCTGGCATTGGCTGCGCAGGCGCTGGGGCCCGAGAACGTGGTGGGCATCACCATGCCCTCGCGATACTCCAGCAGCGGCTCGGTTGATGACTCGGTGGCGCTGTGCCAGAACCTGGGCGTGCAGCTGCACACGCACCCGATTGCCGAGCTGGTGGCGGGCTACGCGCAGCAGTTTGAGGGTAGCTTCGGCCAGCCGCTGCAGGGTCTGCCGCTTGAAAACCTGCAGGCCCGCATCCGCGGCACGGTGCTGATGGAATACTCCAACGCCTTTGGCCACCTGCTGCTCACCACAGGCAACAAGAGCGAAATCTCGGTGGGCTACTGCACGCTGTATGGCGACACCAATGGCGGCCTGGGGCTGATTGGCGACCTCTACAAGACGGAGGTGTTTGCCCTCTCACGCCATGTCAACGAACAAGCGGGGCGCGCGCTGATTCCGCAGGCCATCATCGACAAGGAGCCGTCGGCCGAACTAGCCCCCGGCCAGCGCGATGTGGACAGCCTGCCACCCTACCCCGTGCTGGACGAAGTGCTCAAGCTGCTCATCGAGGGCGAGCGCCTGTCGGCGGCCGAACACCTGGCCGCGCAGGCCTTTGTGGCCCAGCTGCAGGCCGACGACGCCGGGCGTGCCCTGGTGCAGCGCGTGCGCATAATGGTGGCGCGCAACGAATACAAACGCCGCCAGGCCCCGCCCATCCTGCGGGTGCGGCCGCGCGCGTTTGGCAGCGGACGCCAGATGCCCATCGCCGCAAAGTATGTGTGACAACCCCCTGAGCCGCTTCGCGGCTTCCCCCTTCTCTCACGCTGCGCGCGGGAAGGGGGACCACGCCAGCGCGGCGGGGCGGCCCTTGCGCGGCGTCCGCTGGCGGGGGCCGCGCCGGTACCCAGCGGCGCGTCTCATTCCCCAAAGGCAATCACTACTAAAATCGTAGCTATAAGCGCATGATGGACGCGCGCAAACGGCCAAAAAAGCTCAGAATTTCGGAGACCCATGTACGACACCGCCCTCCTCATCGGCCGCTTTGAACCCGTGCACAGCGGCCACCTGGCCCTGCTGCACGAGGCCCTGCGCGTGGCGCCCCAGGTCATCGTGGTGGTGGGCTCGGCCTGGCAGGCCCGCTCGCCCAAGAACCCCTTCACCTGGCAAGAACGCGAAGCCATGCTGCGCGATGCGCTGCCCGCCGCCGACCGCCACCGCATGCGCGTGCTGCCCGTGCGCGACTACTACAACGAAGCCGTGTGGGTGCAGGCCGTGCGCCAGGGCGTGGCGCAGCACACGCAGCCCGGCGCCCGCATCGCGCTGGTGGGCCACTTCAAGGACGCAACCAGCAGCTACCTGCGCTCCTTCCCCGGCTGGGCGCTGATCGACCTGCCCCGCCAGGGCAGCATGGACGCCACCACCATCCGCGACGCCTACTTTGGCGCCACGGCCGCCACAGTAGGCAAAGCCCTGGCGCCGCTGGCTGCGCAGATTCCGCCCGGCACCCTGGCCCAGCTGCAGGCCTTTGCACACACACCGCACTATGCCGCGCTGCAGGAGGAATGGCGCATGCTGCGCGGCTACCGCCAGGCCTGGTCCGCAGCGCCCTACCCGCCCGTGTTCGTGACGGTGGACGCCGTGCTCCGCTGCCAGGACCATGTGCTGCTGATCCGCCGCGCCCACGCGCCGGGCAAAGGCCAGCTGGCCGTGCCCGGCGGTTTCATCGAGCAGCGCGAAACCGTGTGGCAGTCCTGCCTGCGCGAGCTGGTGGAAGAAACCCATTGCCACCTGCCCGAGGCCCACATGCGCGCCGCGCTGCAGTCGGTAGCCGTGTTCGACCATCCCGACCGCAGCCAGCGCGGCCGCACCATCACGCATGCACACTACTTCGACCTGGGCGATGCGCCCTTCCCGGTGGTGCAGGCCGACGATGATGCGGCGCTGGTGCAGTGGACCCGCATCGACGAGCTGGCAGGCATGGAAGAGGCATTCTTCGAAGACCACTTCCACATGCTGGACCACTTTCTGGGCTTGACCGGCTTGGTCACGCCCCGCCCCTGACGCAACAAAAAAGGCAGGGCGAACCCTGCCTTTGCGAATGCCCAGCGCTGGACTCACGCCACGCGGAACTGCCCCACGGTCTGCGACAGCGCCACGGCCTGCTGGCTGAGTGACTGGGCTGCCGCCAGGGCCTCCTCCACCAGCGCGGCGTTCTGCTGGGTGCTCTGGTCCATCTGCGAGATGGCCTGGTTGACCTGGGCGATGCCCGCGCTCTGTTCGCCGCTGGCGGCGCTGATCTCGGCGACCATGGTGGTAACGCTTTTCACACCCGCCACCACCTCGCCCATGGTGGCGCCCGCCTGCTCCACCAGTTGCGTGCCCACGCCCACCTTGGCCACGGAGTCGTCGATCAGGCCCTTGATCTCCTTGGCCGCCGCCGCACTGCGCTGGGCCAGGCTGCGCACCTCGCTCGCCACCACCGCAAAGCCCCGGCCCTGTTCCCCCGCGCGCGCGGCCTCCACCGCCGCATTCAGCGCCAGGATGTTGGTCTGGAACGCAATGCCGTCGATCACGCTGATGATGTCCACGATCTTGCGCGAGGACTGGTCGATGGAGCCCATGGTGCCCACCACCTGCTGCACCACGTCACCGCCGCGCACGGCCATGTCGGATGCGGCACGCGCCAGCTCGTCGGCCCGTTTGGCGTTGGCGGCGTTCTGCTGCACGGTGGAAGTGAGCTGCTCCATCGAGGCCGCCGTCTCCTGCAGCGCGCTGGCCTGCGACTCGGTGCGTGCCGACAGGTCGCCATTGCCTGCAGCAATTTCGGAGGAGGCGGTGTTGATGGAATCGGTGCTGTCGCGCACCTGCTTCACCAGGTGCGAGAGGTTGTCGCGCATGGCGCGGATGGCGTGCAGGATGCTGGTGGTGTCGCCAGGCAAGGTCTGCACCTCCACAGCCAGGTTGCCCTCGGCAATCTGGGTGACCACCTCGGCCGCGTACTGCGGCTCGCCGCCGAGCTGGTGCACCAGAGTGCGCAGCATCTGCCAGGCCATCAGCGCCACGATGAGCATCAGCACTGCGCCAATAGACAGCAGGATGGCGGTGTTGCGCCAAAAAGCGTTTTCGATGTCGTCCACATAGTCGCCAAAGCCGATGATCCAGTCCCAGGGCTCGAACTTGATGATGGCGTAGAGCTTGTCCACCGGCTCCTTGGCGCCGGGGCGCGTGCCAGGCGCTGTCACGGTGCCCACCGTCACGCCCTGCAGCGCGGCGCGGTAGCGCACACCCGCCTCCTTGCCCCCCTTTTCATCGACGATGCCGATGCGCTTGGGGTTGGGGTGCATGTAGTTCACATCGTTGGTAAAACCACGGACAAAAAAGTATTTGTCCTTGTCCACAAAGCTGCCGATGGTCTGGGTGGCTTCCTTGATGGCGTCTTCGCGCGAGAGCGCGCCGCTCTTTTCTTTTTCGTGCGACTTCTGGGCGGCCGCGTGGGCCAGCACCACCAGGTTGGAGAGCTGCGCCGTGCGCTCTTTCATCATCGACTGGTAGAGCGTGGTGAGCGCCATGGCCGACAGTACGACCAGGCCCAGGAGCGTGGCGGCGCACAGCCACAGGATGCGGGTTTTGAGTTTCATGGGGCAGCCCTCTTCGCGGAAAACAAAAATTACAAACCACCGGAAGATACAACGCCACCCATACCCTGCGGGCGCGCCGCCCCACTGCGCGCCCGATCAGGCGCCCGCCCGCTCCAGCATGGCGTGCAGCAGCACGTTGCACCCCGCCTCGATGTGCTCGGGTTTCGCGTCCTCGATCTCGTTGTGGCTGATGCCGTCCTTGCAGGGGATGAAGATCATGCCGCTGGGCGCGAGCTTGGCCATGTAGACGGCGTCATGCCCCGCCCCTGAAACGGCCGGCATGTGGCTGTAGCCCAGCTTGGCGGCAGCGCGGCCCACGGCCTCCACGCACTCGGGCTGGAAGAGCTGCGCGGGGTAGCTGGACACCATCTCGATGTGCACCTGCACGCCGTGCTCCTTGGCCACCTGGTCGGCAAAGGCCTTGACCTCGGCGGCCATGGCGTCCACCAGTGCGTCCGTGCTGTTGCGCAGGTCGATGCTGAACTTGACCCGGCCGGGGATGACGTTGCGGCTGTTGGGGAACACCTGCACCATGCCCACCGTGCCGCGCCCATGCGGCGGGTGACGGTGGGCGGCTGCCACCACGTCTTGCATGATGCGCGTGGCGGCCAGCATCGCGTCCTTGCGCAGGGCCATGGGCGTGGGGCCCGCGTGGGCCTCCATGCCGGTGACGGTGCAGTCGAACCAGCGGATGCCCAGCACGCCGCTGACCACGCCAATGGTCTTGTCGTTGTCTTCCAGCACCGGGCCTTGTTCGATGTGGGTCTCGAAGTACGCGCCAATGGGGTGGTCGCCCGGCTCCTGGTCGCCGATGTAGCCGATGCGTTCCAGCTCGCCCTTCACGGTCTTGCCCTCGGTGTCGGTGGCTGCGTAAGCGTGCTCCAGCGTGAAGGCCTTGGCGAAGACGCCGGAGCCCATCATCACGGGCACAAAGCGGCTGCCTTCTTCGTTGGTCCAGAAGGCGACTTCGATGGGGGCTTCGGTTTCGATGCCGTGGTCGTTCAGCGTGCGCACCACCTCGATGCCCGCCAGCACGCCGTAGTTGCCGTCGAACTTGCCGCCCGTGGGCTGGGTGTCGATGTGGCTGCCGGTCATGATGGGCGGGAGGCTGTTGTTGCGGCCGGGACGGCGCATGAAGCCGTTGCCGATCTTGTCGATGGTGACGGTCATGCCTGCGTCACGCGCCCAGCGGGTCACGAGGTCGCGGCCTTGTTTGTCCAGGTCGGTGAGGGTGAGGCGGCACACGCCGCCTTTGGGGGTGGCGCCGATCTGGGCCAGCTCCATGAGCGAGTCCCACAGGCGCTGGCCGTTGATGCGCAGGTTTTCGATGTTGGGTTTGACTTTGGTGTCCATGGTGTTCTCCAGATGCATTGCAGCGGTTAGCGCGCCACCGCCGTGGGGGCCAGGTCCTGCGCGCGCTTTTGCACGGCCTGAAAGTTGGCGCCAAACGCAGGGCGCTTGATGTAGCGGCCCTGGCCCTGCTCGGCACGCAGGTCGCCGTTGGCAAACACCACGCGGCCCTGGCTCACGGTGTGGCTGGGAATGCCACGCACGGTGCGGCCTTCAAAGATGTTGAAGTCGCCCTTGCTGAACTGGGTCTTGGCCGAGAAGGTCTTCGTGCCTTGCGGGTCCCACAGCACCAGGTCGGCGTCAGCGCCTTCGCCGATGTAGCCCTTGCGCGGGTAGATGTTGAACAGCTTGGCGGCGTTGGCCGAGGTGATGGCCACAAACTCGCTGGGCGTGAGGCGCCCGGTGTTCACGCCGCCGTCCCACAGCGCGGCCATGCGCTCCTCCACGCCGCCGGTGCCGTTGGGGATCTTGGCGAAGTTCTCCTTGCCCATGGCCTTTTGCGCGGCGCAGAAGGTGCAGTGGTCCGTCGCCGTGGTGTGCAGCTGGCCCGACTGCAGGCCGCGCCACAGCGCCTCCTGGTGGCCCTTGGGGCGGAAGGGTGGGCTCATCACATAGGCGGCCGCCTTGGCAAAGTCGGGGTCGCGGTACACGCTGTCGTCCACCAGCAAGTGGCCCGCCAGCACCTCGCCGTACACGCGCTGGCCGCGCGCACGAGCGCGGGCAATCGCGTCGGCCGACTCCATGCAGCTCACGTGCACCACGTAGATGGGCACGCCCAGCACGTCGGCAATGGCGATGGCGCGGTTGGCGGCTTCGGCCTCGACCATGGGCGGGCGCGACAGCGGGTGGCCCTCGGGGCCGGTGATGCCCATCTTGGCGACCTCCTGCTGCAGCAGGTACACCAGCTCGCCGTTTTCGGCATGCACCGTGGGCATGGCGCCCAGCTCCAGCGCGCGCTTGAAGCTGTTCACCAGGGTTTCGTCGTCGCACATGATGGCGTTCTTGTAGGCCATGAAGTGCTTGAAGCTGTTCACGCCCTCGTCCTGCACCAGCGTGCCCATGTCGGCGCGCACCTGCTCGCTCCACCAGGTGACGGCGACGTGGAAGGAATAGTCGGCCGCCGATTTTTCGGCCCAGCCGCGCCACTTGCGGTAGGCGTCCATCAGCGGCTCATGCGGGTCGGGGATCACGAAGTCGATGATGCTCGTGGTGCCGCCGGCCAGCGCGGCGGCCGTCCCGGTGAAGAAGTCGTCCATGGTGACGGTGCCCATGAACGGCAGCTGCATGTGGGTGTGCGGGTCGATGCCACCGGGCAGCACGTACTGGCCGCTGGCATCCAGCACCTGCGCGCCTGCGGGGGCCTGCGCCGCAGCCCCATCCCCCACGGCCACGATGCGGCCATCGACGCACAACACATCGGCGCGCTGTTCACGGTCGGCGTTGACCACGGTGCCACCGCGGATCACAAGGGCTTGGCTCATGGGGGTCTCCTTCAAGGGGTACAGAAAAAAGGCCCCGCGCTGGCACCAGGCCCAGGCAGGGCGAAGGGGGTTACTTCTTCTTCGCGGTCAGGTAGTAGTAGGTACCTGCCACGGCCAGGCTGAAGAACCAGCCCGAGTCGAACAGCGTGAGCCAGATGGCAGGCATGCCCGCCTTGTCCACCACGCCCGACACGGCCAGATAGCCGGGCAGGCACGGCAGCACGCCCAGCGCAAAGGCGATGAGCGCATGGAGGTTCCAGCCGTTGCTGTACTCGTACTCGCCGCCGCGCGTGTACAGGTCGTCCACCTTCAGCTCGGCTTTGCGCACCAGGTAGTAGTCCACCAGCAGGATGCCGGCGATGGCGCCCAGCAGCGTGCCGTAGCCGCCCAGCCAGGTGAAGAGGTAGCCGCCCGACGTCGCCAGGATCTTCCAGGGCATGAACACCAGCCCGATCAGCGCAGCAATGATCCCGCCCATGCGGAAGCTGATCTTGGAGGGCGCGCACTGACTGAAGTCGTACGAAGGCGACACCAGGTTGGCCGCCACGTTGGTCGTCAGGTTGGCCAGCAGGATCACCAGCAGGCCCAGGCCTGCAGCCACGCTGCCCATCTGCGTGAGCAGGCCGTCAGGGAACAGCTGGGCCTTGCCATACAGGATGGCCGATGCCGAGAAGCCGATCACGCCCACCATGGAGAACAGCGCCATGGGAATCGGCAGGCCGATGGCCTGGCCCACGACCTGGTCCTTCTGCGACTTGGCAAAGCGCGTGAAGTCCGGGATGTTGAGCGCGAGCGTGGCCCAGAAGCCGACCAGGCCCGTCAGCGCCGCCCAGGTCTTGGGGCCGCCCTCGACCACCTTGGCGGGCAAGTTGAACAGCTGGCCCGAGGGCACCTTCATCATCAGCACCACCACCAGCAGCACCGAGGCGCCGATCATCAGCGGCGCGGCAATCACCTCCAGCAGGCGGATGGATTCAGGCCCCTTCCAGATGAACCAGATGTGCACCGCCCAGAACGCCAGGAAGCACATGAACTGCGAGGTGCTGATGGTCTGCCCATCGGCCGGCCCCGCGAGGTTCATGCCCAGGATGTTCAGGAACCCGTGCAGCGCCAGCGCGCCAAAGTAGCAGTTGATGGAAAACCAGCCGCACGCCACCAAGCCGCGCAGCACGGCCGGCAGGTTGGCGCCTTTGACGCCGAACGACGCGCGTGCCAGCACAGGGAACGGCACACCGTACTTCGGCCCCACGCGCCCGATGAGCACCATGGGCACCAGCACGATGCAGTTGGCCAGGAACACCAGCCACACCGCCATCTGCCAGGTGAAGCCCTGGTCCAGCATGGAGCTGGCCATGGTGTAGGTGGGCACGCACACCACCATGCCCACCCAGAGCGCGGCAAAGTCCTTCCACGTCCAGTGTCGCTGCGCGGCGGTGGTGGGGAGCAGATCTTCGTTGGCGAGCGTGTTGGTTGCTGCGCCGGGCATGTGCCCCGCCACGTGGGCGGCGCCGCCGGTACTGTTGGTCATGCCTGTACTCCTCTTGTCAAAGACGTCGTTGGGGTTGCACACAACCCACTGTCTGCCGGTGCGCCCTCACGCTGGCAGACGGCGGGCAAAAGAAGCGAGCGATGCTATCGGTCACGCAAGAACTGCACCAGATGCAGTGCAACACACCCTGTTGTGAATGCGCAGCATCATGGCCCGCTTCTGTCACGCAGCCACCCGCTGCGGGTTGTTGGGGTGCGTGGTCCAGTTGGCGTATTCGGCGGGCACGGGCTGGCCCGTGCGCTGGTCCACCTCGCCCGGCGCCAGCGCGCGCATGGTGATGCATTCGGGCACGGGGCAGATGGACACGCACAGGTTGCAGCCCACGCACTCGGCTTCGTTGATCTCGAACTTGCGCACGCCGCCGTCCTTGGTGAAGGTAATGGCCTGGTGGGAGGTGTCCTCGCACACCACGTGGCAGCGGCCGCACTGGATGCAGGCATCCTGGTTGATGACGGCCTTTTCCACGTAGTTGAGGTTGAGGTTCTTCCAGTCCTTCACCGTGGGCACGGCCTGCCCCTTGAAGTCTTCGAGCGTGGCGTAGCCGTGCTCGTCCATGAAGTTGGACAAGCCATCGCACATGTCCTGCACGATCTTGAAGCCATAAACCATCGCGGCCGTGCACACCTGCACCGTGCCGCAGCCCAGCGCAATGTATTCGGCCGCATCGCGCCAGGTGGTGATGCCGCCAATGCCGCTGATGGGCAGGCCGGCGGTCTGCGCGTCACGCGCAATCTCGGCCACCATGTTGAGCGCAATGGGCTTGACGGCCGGGCCACAGTAGCCGCCGTGCGAACCCCAGCCGTCGGTGCTCGGGCTCATCACCATGCGGTCGAGGTCCACACCCATGATGGAGTTGATGGTATTGATGAGCGACACTGCGTCCGCACCACCCGCCTTGGCAGCGCGCGCCGGGTGGCGCACGTCGGTGATGTTTGGCGTGAGCTTCACAATCACGGGCAGCTTGCTGTAGTGCTTGCACCAGGCCGTGACCATCTGGATGTATTCAGGCACCTGGCCCACGGCCGCGCCCATGCCACGCTCGCTCATGCCGTGGGGGCAACCGAAGTTGAGTTCGATGCCATCGGCACCCGTGTCTTCCACCAGCGGCAGGATGTTTTTCCAGCTCTCTTCCACGCAGGGAACCATGAGCGAAACGATCATCGCGCGGTCCGGCCAGTTGCGTTTGACGCGTTTGATCTCTTCGAGGTTGGTGTGCAGCGGCCGGTCGGTGATCAGCTCGATGTTGTTCAGGCCGATCACGCGGCGGTCTTGCGACATGAGTGTGGAGTAGCGCGGGCCGTTGACGTTGACCACCGCCGGGTCTTCGCCCAGCGTTTTCCACACCACGCCGCCCCAGCCCGCCTCGAAGGCGCGGGTGACGTTGATCTCTTTGTCGGTGGGTGGTGCGGACGCGAGCCAGAAGGGGTTGGGACTTTGGATGCCCAGAAAATTGCTGCGAATGTCTGCCATGGGGTGCTCCCGTGAAAACTGGGGTGGAAGGGTTCAGGCCGCTTCAGGCCATCTCAAGCCATCAGTGCGGCGTGGATGGAAACAGCGGCAACCTTGCCGTGCTCCACCGCCTCCACCGTGAGGTCGCGGCCGCCCACGCGGCAGTCGCCACCGGCCCATACACGCGGCAGGCTGGTCTGGCCCTCTGCATCGGTGGCAATGCGCCCGCCCTCCAGTGCAATGCGGCTGCCCACGGGCTCGGCCACAAAGGTCTGGCCGATGGCCTTGAGCACCATGTCGGCTTCGAGCGTGAAGGTCTCGCCGGTTTCCACCAGCTTGCCCCCGCTCAGCGCCGTGGCGGCAAAACGCACACCCTTCACCGCGCCGTTTTCGCTCAGTACCTCTTTCGGTGCAGCCCAGTGGCGGATGGTCACGCCATTCGTCTGCGCCCATTGCTGCTCCACGGCCGATGCCGACATGGCCTCAGCACCCCGGCGGTAGACGATGGCCACCTCTTCCGCACCCAGCTTGCGCGACTGCACGGCGGCATCCACTGCCGTCATGCCGCCACCAATCACCACCACGCGGCGGCCTACAGGCAGGGCGGAGAGGTCGGTGCTCTGGCGCAGCTCGGCAATGAAGTCCACCGCATTGCGCAGACCAGTGGCCGTAGGCTCGGCCACGCCCAGCGCGTTCACGCCCTGCAGCCCCAGTCCCAGGAACACGGCGTCATAAGCACTCAGCAGGCTGTCGAGCGTGATATCACGGCCCAGTTGCTGGCCGGTGCGCACTTCAATGCCGCCGATGGACAACAGCCACTCCACTTCCTTCTGCGCGAAGTTGTTGGTGGTCTTGTAACTGGCCAGTCCATATTCGTTGAGGCCGCCGAGCTTGGGCCGCGCCTCGAACAGCACCACGTCATGCCCGCGCACGGCCAGGCCATGCGCACAGGCCAGGCCCGCAGGCCCGGCGCCCACCACGGCCACACGCTTGCCGGTGGCCGCTGCGCGCTGGAACAGCGGAGCCCCGGGCTGGGCAAAGAAGGCATCGGTGGCATAGCGCTGCAACGAGCCAATCTCTACCGGCTTGTCTTCGTTGGTGTTACGCACACAGGCCTGTTCGCACAACACCTCGGTGGGGCACACACGGGCGCACATGCCGCCCAGCGGGTTGGCCTCCAGGATGGCGCGGGCCGCGCCCCGGTTGTTGTCCTGCGCAATGCGGTGGATGAACGAGGGGATGTCGATGCCCGTGGGGCAGGCCGTGGCGCAGGGGGCGTCGTGGCAGTAGTAGCAGCGCTCGGCCTCGATCAGCGCCTGCGCCCGGGTGAGCGGCGGGTGCGCGTCGCCAAAGTTGACGGCGTAGTCGGCCAGGTTCAGGCGTGCGGCATGAATGCCGCAGGCACGGCTTGCAGGTGTGTCCATCAGGTTTCCTCCGAGAGGGTGAGGGTGGGGGTCTGGGCGCCCATGGGGCGTGCAAGCGCACGCCGCGCAGCGCTGGCGCGCCAGTCAGTGGCGCCAACCAATGCGGCACCAGCATGGGTGCTGGTACCCGCAAACTTCGGAGGTTTCATCATGGTCCTCGCTGTGGGGTGCAGGTGCCCGCTGCTTTGGTGCAGCGGTGCCCTGCGTTGTGGGTCAATTTACCAACGTGTAAAAATTTACCAATTGGTAAAATCCCTAGAGCAAACCGCGTGCCAGCCCCACGCCAGAGATTTGCCAGTTTTTGGGCCCTGGCTTGTTCCACAATGGTGCAATGACTGCTGCCGCCCGCCCGCCCCAAGCCCCCTCCCCCCTCCGTACGCCCCGATCCCCCCGGGTGCAGCGCACCGCCCCCGGCGACGAGGTAGCGCCCCGTGCACCCAAGGCCTCGCGCCTGGCCAAGGAGCAGGGCATCCTCACCGAGGCCGAGAACCACTTTGCACAGTTCGGCTTCGAGGGCGCCTCGCTGGAGAACATTGCCGCCGCTGCGGGCATCAGCCGCCACAACCTGCTGTATTACTTCCCGAGCAAGGAAGCGCTGTACCAGCGGGTGCTGGACGATGTGCTCACCCAGTGGCTGGAGGGTATGGAAGATTTGTCGCACAGTGACGACCCCCAGCAAGCGCTGCGGCGCTACATCCGCGCCAAGCTGCACTACTCACGCACCCGGCCCCAGGGCGCCAAGGTGTTCACCAAAGAGGTGATTGCGGGTGCACCACGCTATGGCACGGCCATCACCGAGCGCGTGGCGCCGCTGCTCAAGACCGAAGTGCGCACCTTCGAGCGCTGGGCGCGCGAGGGCCGCATTGCCAAGGTCAACTTCACGCACCTGATGTTCATCATCTGGTCGGTCACGCAGGCGTATGCGGAGCAGGAAGCCCAGTTCGCCCTGCTGCTGGGCAAACCCGCGCTGACGGAGCGCGACTACGAAAAGGCCGAGGAGCTGATCGTGCGCATGGTGCTGAGCGCGTTGTTGCCTGATGCGGTGGGCTGAACGGGTGGCGATGCATCGAGCCCAGGCGCGTCCAGATTTCAATCACTACATATTTGATAGCAAAAAAACCAATATGGTCGCGCGGAAACGGCCTATTTTTCTCATGATGCGCCCACTATCACCGGCGGCGCATTGAGCCACTGGCAGGAAGGGTCCGCGCCGACAACCCATGCCCGGCCGCATCAGCCCTGTTATTGCTGCCACAGCACATCCAGCACATGCTGGGTGGCGCGCTCCACGCCGCCTTCGCGGTGGGCAATGCCCAGCGGCCGCCACAGCGGGCGCTGCAGGGGCAGCATGCGGATGCGCGGGTCCAGCGGCGCAGCGGTTGCTGCCTCATGGGGCAGCAGCGTGGCGCCATAACCGGCGGCCACCAGGCTCTTGATGGCATCGTTGTAGTTGAGCTGGATGCGCGCCCGGGGGTGCTCGCCCGCCTGGGCAAACCATTCCTTGCACAGGCGCGACAGGCTGGTGCCCTCGTCGTTCAGGATCAGCGGCTGGCCCGCCAGCCAGCAGGGCGTGGCACGCCGGGGCGATGCCCAGGCCGATGGCACAAAGGCCATGACCGGATCACGCCGCCATGGCAGCACCACCACCCCGCGCACGGCAGGCTGCGGCAGGGCCACCAGGCCAATGTCCAGCGTCCCGCTGGCCAGGCGCTCCATGGTTTCTGGCGACGTCAGCACCGCCACCTGCACGTCAACGCCCGGGTGGTGCTGGCCCAGCACCTCCAGCGCCTGCGGCAGCAGGTGCGCAATGGCGCCGGTGGATGCGCCCAAGCGCACCCGCCCGGCCAGCCCCTGCAACTGGCGCTGCACCAGATCCAGGGTTTCGTCCGCATCGGCCAGCAGGCGCCGCGCGCGCTCGACCAGCGCCTCGCCCACGCCCGACGGCCGCACCTCGCCGCGCTTGCGCACCAGCAGGGGCGCGCCGATGTGGGCCTCCAGGTCGGCGATGTGCAGGCTGACCGTGGGCGGCGCCAGGTGCAGCACGCGCGCGGCTTCGGCAAAGGAGCCGAGGTCGGCAATCGTGACCAGGGTGCGCAGCCGGTCAAGGTTGAGTTCGCGCATAACGTTCAGTAAACCTGATGCTGATGTTTGTGAAATTCAACTTTTCAAAGTTTAGACCGGCACCGAAGATTGCGCATCCCCCACACCCGCTCGTTCATCCCGCCGTGGATGCCACAGCAATCACCCGGAGCCCTACCCCATGACCACCTCTCCCCTTGTTTTTATCGACGGCGACCAGGGCACCACCGGTCTGCAGATCCACGAGCGCCTGCGCGGCCGCACCGACCTGCGCCTGCTGACCCTGCCCGACGCCGAGCGCAAGAACGCGGCCCGCCGCGCCGAGGCCATCAACCACTGCGACATCGCCATCCTGTGCCTGCCCGATGCGGCTGCGCGCGAGGCCGTGGCCGCCATCACCAACCCGGCCGTGCAGGTGATCGACGCCAGCTCGGCGCACCGCACCGACCCGCAGTGGGTCTATGGCTTTCCTGAACTGGACGCTGCGCAGCCTGCGCGCATCGCCAGTGCCCAGCGGGTGAGCAACCCTGGCTGCTATCCCACGGGCGCCGTGGCCCTGCTGCGTCCCCTGGTGCAGGCCGGCCTGCTGGGCCGCGAGCATGCGGTCACGGTGCATGCGGTGTCGGGCTACTCGGGCGGCGGACGGGCCCTGGTGGAAGAGCACGAGGGCCCTGGCGGCGCACACGCCCCCGCCTTCCAGCTGTATGGACTGAAGCTGGAGCACAAACACACGCCCGAAATCGCGCAGCACGCAGGCCTGGCCCAACGCCCCATTTTTGTGCCCGCCTACGGCGCGTTCCGCCAGGGCATCGTGCTGAGCATTCCCCTGTTTGTGCACCAGCTGCCTGCGGGTGCCAGCGGCGAGCGGCTGCACGCCTGTCTGCAGCAGCACTACGCAGGTGCCGCCCATGTCGAGGTCATGCCGTTGGCGCAGGCCGAAGCCGCCGAGTACCTCGACCCGCAGGCCCTCAATGGCACCAACCAGCTACGGCTGGGGGTGTTCGCCAACGCACGGCATGGGCAGGTGCTGCTCACGGCCGTGTTCGACAACCTGGGCAAGGGCGCGTCGGGCGCGGCGGTGCAGAACCTGGACCTGATGCTGGCACACCGGGCCGCATGATGGCCCGCCCCGCGCCCCGACCGAGCGACGCGGCGCGAACACCAGGGCAAGCCACCAACAAAAAGGGCTCCCAATGGGAGCCCCGTTTGCTTGGCCAGTGCGGGTGTCTTCAAAACACCTCCCATGGCAGCAGCCTCCGCACCGCGCGAAGTGCCACCACCATGGGAAGTCCCGCAACTGCGTCAATCGATCAACCGATTACATGGCGCTGAATTCGCCCGAAGGGATCTGGCCCGTGCGCAGGGCTTCAGCAGCCTGGGCACGCACAGCAGCACGGTCAGCCGTGGACTTGTAGGTCACCACACGCGAACCTGCTGGTTCGATGGAACGGGTCTGGGCCACGGTAGCAGCTTCGGCAGCCACTTCAGCGCGGGTGCGGTTCGTGTCGAACTTCAGAGCGAACTGCGAGCTGTCGGCTTCGTCAGCGTGTGCGCCGAAGGCAGAGAAAGCAGCCACAGCGGCGATGGAGAGGATGCGAGCGGTCTTGTTCATGGTGAAACTCCGGTGAAATTCAAAAAACAGGGATGTACGGGGCAATACGAAACAGCAAGAGCGGTGGATTCAGCGAATCAGGCGCTGACCAATCAACCACGCTCGCCGTAAGCGATCTGGCCGGTGCGCACAGCGTCAGCAGCCTGGGCACGCACAGCAGCGCGGTCGGCGGTGGACTTGTAAGTCACCACACGCGAACCTGCAGGTTCGATCGAGCGGGTCTGGGCGACGGTGGCGGCTTCGGCGGCCACTTCAGCGCGGGTGCGGTTGGTTTCAAACTTCGTGGCGAACTGCGAAGCATCGGCTTCGTCAGCGTGGGCACCAAAAGAGGCAAAAGCAGCGACAGCGGCGATGGAGAGGAAACGTGCGGTGTTGTTCATGATGGATAAGTCCTTGAAGTTAAAAAGCGTCTCAAAAAAAACCGGGTCAAAAACCATTCCTGAACCGGGTTCGGTGAGTCGCCTTGCGGGTTCGGCTCATCGATGGGTTGAACTGTACGCCGATGGCGTTCAGAGAAAAACCACTCAGTCGCTAACTGACTGTTCCAGTATTTGAAACAATGCCACATGGCGTGGGCAGGCAGAAAAAAAAGCCCGTGGCTCCTTTCAGAATCACGGGCAGGGCGGGCGCAAGCCCTCAGAGGCTATTTAAAGGCGGAGATTTTTTGGCTGCACGCAGGAGCGGCGCGTCAATGCCCCGGTCTCAGTACAGGTACACCGCACCCGCATTGATGCGGCTTTCGTCGGCCTGGTTGCCACCAATGCCGTTCGATCCACCGTCTTCCGTCGAAGCCCCAACCGCCAGCGTATTGCCGTCGCCCGACAGCGCCACCCGGCCGCCAAAGCGGTCGCCACTGCCGGTGTTCGGCGCCTTCACGTAGGCTTGCTGCGCCCAGGTGCCTGCGGTGCGGCGAAACACCAGCACGGCGCCCGCATCGGCAGCCGTGGTGTCGGCCTGGTTGCCGTTGAAGCCCGTGGCCGCGCTGTTGTCGCGGTACGAGGGCACGACCAGCGTGTTGCCGTCGCTGGACATGGCGAGGTTGTTGCCAAAACGATGGGGGGTGCGGGTGTTGGATGCCTTCAGGTAGGCCTGCGGCTGCCAGGTGCCGCCTGCGCGGGTGTAGACAAACACGGCCCCTGAGTTGAGCGCCAGGCTGTTGCTGGCAGGGGGCACCACATACACGCCCGTGTGATCGCTGCTGTCCCCGTCCATGCCCACAGCCAGCGTGTTGCCGTCCCCCGACAGCATGACTGCCACGCCAAAACGGTCCAGCGCCAGCGGGCTGGGAGCCTTGAGGTAGGCCTGCTGCGCCCAGACCCCAGCCGTGCGCTGGAACACATAGGCAGCCCCCGCATCCTGCAAGGAATCATCGGCCGGAGTGGCGGCCGAGGCGCTGCGCTCAAAAAAAGCGCCCACCGCCAGCGTGTCGCCGCTGCCCGACAGGCTGAGGTAGATCCCGAAAAAATCCCCCGCCCCTGCGTTGGCGGCTTTGATGTAGCCCTGCTGCGCCCAGCTGGTGCCGGTGCGGCTGAACACATAGGCCGCGCCGGACGACGCGAACGCCGCATTGCCATGGGCACCGGTCAGGTCCCCGCTCTCGTTGTAGGCGCCCACCGCCAGGGTGTTGCCATCGGCCGAGAGCGCAACAAACGCGCCGAACAGGTCGAACGCAAACGTGTTGCTGGCCTTGATGAAGGCCTGTTGCGACCAGGTGCTGCCCGAGCGGGAATACACGTACACCGCGCCGGAGCTGCTGGCGAGGTTGTTGCTGGGGGGCATCACCGCAAAGGTTCCTGTCTGGTCGCCGCTTTCACCGTCCGCACCAATGGCAAGGGTATTGCCGTCGGCCGACAGGGCTACAGCGTTGCCAAAGTAATCGTTGGCCTCGCCCCCAGGCGCGGTGATGCGTGCCTGTTGCGACCAGATGCTGCCGGTGCGGGTGAAGACATACACCGCGCCCGTGTTGCCAGCTTCGCCATAGGCCCCGACAGCCAGCGTGGTGCCATTGGCGGACAAGGCCACCCGGTTCCCGAACCGCGCTTCGGCTGCGGTGCTGGCGGCCTTGAAGTAGCCAATGGCCTGCACCATGTCTGCCGCCACCGGGGCGGACGGGGCGCTGCAACCGCTGATGTTGCAGGCCCGCACGGTGTAGGTGGCGTTCAGCCGCTGGTGCAGCAACACCGGCACCCCATACGCCAGCGCGGTGGTGGCCGTGGTCCCGATCTGCGCAGCCGCCAGCGGGCCCGCACCATCGGGGTCTTCGTGCACGGTGTAGCTGGTGGCATGGGTGGCCGGTAGCCATGAGAAGTTCAACGCCTTGGCCCCATAGGTGATGCCCAGGCCCAGGGGGGCGGCGGCGACGGGTGGAGGCGGCGGAGGCGGTGGGGGCACATCGATCGTGCGGCAGGTCACCCGCACCTGCGTCACCGGTGCCAAGGCCACACCGGTGGCGCTGTTGGCCTCACAGAACTGGTCCAGGGGCTGCACCTGCACGGCCACCGAATAGGTGCTGCCATGGGGCACGGCCAGGGCAAAGCGGAATGCCCCATCGATAGTCACCAACAGGTCGGCCGTGCCATTGAGCCGCAAGGTCAGCCCCCCCGCCAGGCCCACCACCGTCCCGCCCACTGCATAGGTGTTGGTGGTGCAACGGACCAACACGTTGGTGACCGGCCCCGCCACCACGCCCGTGCCGTTCTCCACCAGGCAGGTCTGCCCGGTGGGCTGGGTGCGCACCACAATGTTGTAAGACTCGCCCTGCGCCACCTGGGTGGCGTAGCTGCCGCTGGCGGTGATGGTCCACTCCCCGCGTGTGCCATTGGCAAGCACCAGCACGCCCGCAAGCCCGGACACCTGGCCGCCCACCGGGTGCAACACCGCCGCAGGCGGCGGGGCGGGCACGGCGTCGCCGCCTCCCCCACCACAAGCTGCCAGCACACCAGCGGCCACCCCCACCAGCCAGCGGGCCGCCCACCGGCGGATGCCCGCCAATGCCCCATGCAGCCCTTCGGGATGTGGCAATCCATGGGGCCCAAACCACGCGCCTTTTCGGTGCTGCGGACAGGCGGTTTCGGATTCAAGGGAGGCAGATCGAGGCATCAAAGGTTCTCCGCGCACAGGACAGGGACGGTGGCCCGGAAGGCCACCAGGCACTCTAGTTTTTGCAGCCCCATCCACCCACCCCACCGAAGCGGGGTTGACAGGCGGGACGGCGGCCTGCCCCTTTCACCTTTCCCTTTCAGTTCTGCGGCCCGCTGCCGATAAACCCAGGATAAAACCAACGAGAAAAAACCACCCATGAGTGTTGTCGGCCTGTCCAGCCGTCCCCCCGCGCTGGCAACGGCGTGGAGCCCCACAGTAACCCCCGCCCCATCGGCAGCAACGCGCCCGGTAGCGGCGCAGCCAGCGCCGGTCACCCCACAAAAACCCGTTGCAGCCAGCAGCCCCACCACCACCAACAACATCGCCAGCGCCACCGTGCAGGGCAACCCACGCTTCCTGCACATCACGCAGATGCCAGGCAGCCTGCAGACAACCCCCGCCACCTACGAAGCACTGCTGGACATGCAGACCCGGGGCGGGCGCATGCAGGTGTGGGAACAAGCCCCGGACAACGCCCTGGCCGAGGTGATGGGCCGCAACGCCAGTGCCACCACACAGCAAGGCCGCCTGGCGGGCCTGGGCTCTGCGCTGCTGGGGCAGGTGGCCAGCACGGGCGTGGGCTACCGGCAAACCGTGGTGGACATGGCTGCCGTCGCTTCGCCCGACCGGATCCAGGGCAAGGCCATGGATGCGCTCTGGTCCTTCAAGAGCCGCCCCAGTGGCAGTGTGGAACTCTCCATCGAGACGCGGTCTGGCGCCAGGGTGCGCCTGTCCATCCACGACCAGCTTGAGCCCAGCGCCTCCGGCGCGGGCATGTCGGTCGAGGTCGTGGTGGAAGGGGAACTCGGTGTGCAGGAGCGCGAAGCGCTCCGCGCCCTGGCCAGCGGATTCGACAAGGCAGTGCAGGGGCTGTCGGGTGACGACCCGAAGCTGGATGTGGAAGAACTGCTCCGGTTCGACAGCAAGGTATTCACCCGGCTGGAACTCCAGACAGAGATGTATGGCAAGGACAGGGATGGCAACCGGGTGTTGACGCTGGGCGCGCAGCTCCAGGTCGATGGAGACCGGCGCGCAGTGCAGCTGCGAAGTCGCGACGGCGTGGTGAAGATGGCAACCGACCTGCGCCAGCCCGCCCAATGGGGTACGGACGCACAACGGGCCAATGCTGTCGAGCGCTACCTGGGCCGCATCGACAAGGCAGCAGAACGCGGCCAGGCCCGACAGGCCCTGGTGGACCTGTTCAAGTCCAGCTTTGCAGCCATGCACAGCCGCTACGACGCCCCCCACACAGGCGTTGGCCTGAAACCCGGCACCGCGCTGCACACCCTGCCCGGCACCTTCGGCGAAGAAGACCAGGGCCTGTTGACGGGCCTGGCGGACTTTGACGCCAGCATCACGGCCACCACGCGGGCCACCAACCCGCGCCGCACGCAGGAACTCGACACCTTCCACTACACGCTGAACCAGTCCACCCACATCACGGGCAGCTCCAGCCGCAACCGGGCCGTCAGCCAGACCCAGACCGCGCAGCTCGTGGCCTCCTACCACCAGTCTCTGCTGGTGTCGGCCGCCCCCCGGCTTGACACCACCTCGGCGTCACAGAACTACCTCTACAACAAGGTGGACGACAGCAGCAGCACGGAGGCGCACCTGGCCTACGACAACGGCGAGGCCATCCGCGCCACACTCACCCAGGCCGCGTCCCTCTCGCTGCACACGCTCAGGGTGGAAAACAACCAGGTCACGGGCAACAGCACCAGTGCACCCGGGCCACAGTCCCGGCACACCGACCTGCTCCCCCTGCTCAAGCAGCTGCAGCTGCAGCGCCAGCAAGACGCCCAGGAAGCCGACGACACCGCGCGCCGCGAGCGGCAGGAAACCCTGCAGGCCTGGCAGACACAGGTTTTGCAGGGCCTGTGATGGCCGCGCCGCCCCTGCCCCCCGGGCGAAGGTGTTCTGCACGCCTTAGCTGCAAAACGCCAGTCAACCTGAGAGACCCAGCAGACGTAAGTCATTGATTTTTTAGCTTCCTCCAAACTGCGCCATTGGTGTTTAGAGGCCCGCGCCACTCTACATTCGTCGGTGCGGTTTTTGCGCCACTACAGTTTCGTGAGTGCGAAGCTTGCTATCGGACGCAGAAATGACTTTGTGTGCTTGCCCTCGTCAACCACTCCGCATCAGGGTGTCGCACCAGGTCAACCACTGGTGCTCCCTAGAACAGCACCTTCTGCGCACTCGTCAATGCCACAAAGCTGTCGCCCAACGGCTGAAGAATCGCATCGGCGATGGGCTGGAGTTGTTTGACGAGGTAGTGCTCATAGTCAATGCGCGAGTACCGGGCCTCCAGAGGCTCGGGGCCGCTCTGCGTCATCACGTACTCGATCCAGCCTCCACGCTGGTACTGCTGCGGACGGTTCAGCTTCGCGTTGTGCGCGTCAGCAATGCGCGCCGCGCGCACCTGGGGAGGCACGTTGACCTCATAGGCATCGAGTCGGTGGCGCAGGCGTTTTCGGTAGACGAGCAGCGCATCCATCTGACCATCCAGCATTGACCGCGCATAGTCGGTCACGAACTCCCGGTAGGGCTCACCGTGGAAGATGCGTGATAACAAGCCTTCCTGGAACTGGCGCGCCAACGGGGTCCAGTCGCTGCGGGCCATCTCCAGCCCGCGATAAACCATCTCCTCCCGACCTTCTTCATCGACGCTCAGGCCGGCGTAGCGCTTCTTGCTGCCGACGTCCGATCCCCGGATGGTGGGCATGAAGAACTTGGCGTAGTGGGTATCGAACTCGATTTCGAGGAAGTTCTCCAGCTGCTGCTCTTCTCGCAGCTTGCGGGTCCACCAGGCGTTGACTTCCTGCACCAGATGGGCCGCAATGGCGTGCGCCTCCGCATTGGGATAGGTGCGTTTGAGCCAGATGAAGATGGAGTCGGTGTCTCCGTAGATGACCTGGTATCCACGCAGCTCAACGAACGTCCGGGTGAGCTTCATCACCTCGTGGCCGCGCAGGGTCACGGCGGACACCAGCTTCGGATTGAAGAAGCGGCACTCGGACGCGCCGAGCACCCCGGCGAAGGAATTCATGAGCAGCTTCAGGGCCTGCGACAGCGGCTGGTTCCGGTTCCGCTTGGCCTCGTCCCGGGCATTCGAGAGTGTGGTCACGATGTCCGGCAGACAGTGTTTGTCGCGCGAAAACAGCGTGCCTTGCGGCCCCTGCACCAACCCGCTCTGGATGTCGGCGCTCTCTCCCTCGGCCAGACCCACGGGGTCCACCAGAAAGGTCCGGATGATGGAGGGGTACAGGCTTTTGTAGTCCAGGACCACGACGGAGTCGTAGAAGCCCGGGGTGGAGTCCATCACATAGCCGCCGGGAAAGGCCTTGGCTGCGATGTCACCCACGTTGGGAGCCACGTAGCCCAGGCGGTGCATGCGCGGCAGGTAGTGGTGGCTGAATGCGGCGATGGAGCCGCCGAAGTGATCTATCTGCAAGCCTGTCGTCTGGGCTCGCTCCAGTACGAACGGCAGCAGTTCCAGTTTTTCGAAGATTCGCAGGACGAGCGCGCAGTCGCGGATGTTGTAGCTGGCCAGCGCGGGCTTGTCTTCCTGGTAGCGCCGCTCGATCTCCGCCATCTTGTCGTAGGCATCGCCGATCTCCTTGCCCTCGCCCAGCAATGCCTGCGAGACCGCTTCGAGGCTGAAAGACGGGAAGCTCCACATGCCCGCCCGCAGTGCTTCGATGCCATCGACAACCACACGCCCGGGCATGGGCGCGAACAGGTAGCCCTGACGGCCGGGGTGCGTACGCCACACGATGGGGCGGCGCTCGCGTCCGAGCAACAGCTGCACGGAGTTCGCGTCGGCGGTCTTTTGCAGCACCCGCAGGTCGAACTGGATCACGCTCCAGCCGACGATGACATCCGGGTCATGGTCCGCAAACCAGGCATTGAGCTGCTCGATCATCGCCCTGCGAGTTGAGCAGTACACAAGCCTGAAGTCCATCGGCGACACAGCTGGCGCCGGCACAGACTCTGGTGCTTCCCCCAGCATGAACACCACCCGGTCACCCGCACCATCCAGTGCGATGGAGTACAGATCCTCCGTTGCGCTCGTCTCGATGTCCAGCGACACCACCTTCAACACCGGGCGCCAACCAGACGCGGGCTTCAACCTGCCGTCGAGGATGGTCGAACCTTCGCGCTGGCCTCCCTCGACCAGAACACCGGCCGTGATGAACCGCTCCATCAGGTAGCGATCGTGCGGGCGGACATCCGCTTCGTAGAGCGGTATTCCCAGTGGCTGGAGTGCGCGCGCCAGCTTGCCCAGATCGCGGAACCTGCGAGCATAGACACCGAGGACGGGCTTCTGGTCGAACGTCTTCAGATCGAGCTCCCTTACCTCCAAGCCCTGCGCGCTTGCCAGCGGAGCTTGCGCTGCGGCCCGATGGCAGTCAGGCAGAAAGGCGACCGACGTCTGTCGGGTTATCAGCACCTTCTTCGGCCCCTCGTCGGTGGCCAGCCAATACTCGATCTCGGTGCCGTCTGGGAGGTCCCGCCAGTTGCGGGTGAGAAGGAAGCCCCGGAGTTCGGTGGTTGCGAGGGCTGAGGACATCAGGTGGAGCAGGGGACGCTGGCGCGGCAATTCTGATGCCTAGGGCGAGATGGTGGAGAGGTGCGGTGGCTCTTGTGCATGATACTGATTTTTTATACAGTATCGTAAAACTGCCACCAAGAAGGCCATGCACAAACCATCGCGCTATGTATTCCGCCCTGCCCGGCCAGCACCCGCATTGCTGCGGCGCATTTGGGCGTGGTTCTGAGGCGGCGCTGCTGCGCTACAGCACTTCTCCCCCATGTTCTGAGGGGGTGTCTTGAAACGGCCACAAATGCCCGTATCATTAGCACTCACCGCAGACGAGTGCTAACACCGCACTCGCATGCCGGAAGTTTGGGAGCGCCTGGGCATCCAGGCGCTGAGTACGTCAGCTTTTTTACTGAAAACAGGAGCATTGCAATGAACCTTCGCCCTCTGCACGATCGCGTGATCGTCAAGCGTATCGAAAGCGAAACCACGACCGCCTCCGGCATCGTGATCCCTGACAACGCCGCTGAAAAGCCCGATCAAGGTGAAGTGCTGGCCGTAGGTCCCGGCAAGAAGAACGACAAGGGCGAAGTGCTCGCCCTGAACGTGAAGGTCGGTGACCGCGTTCTGTTCGGCAAGTACTCGGGCCAGACCGTCAAGGTCAACGGCGACGAGCTGCTGGTCATGAAGGAAGACGATTTGTTTGCTGTGGTCGAGAAGTAATTTCTCATCCCTGCGTTACTCATCTTTTCATAGCTGCTGACGCTTGATTGACAGGCACCAGCAGCAAATTTGAACCTAATTTTCAGGAGCCAAAAATGGCAGCAAAAGACGTAGTTTTCGGCGGCGAAGCCCGCGCTCGCATGGTTGAAGGCGTGAACATCCTGGCCAACGCGGTCAAGGTCACGCTGGGCCCCAAGGGCCGCAATGTGGTGCTGGAGCGCTCGTTCGGCGCCCCCACCGTGACCAAGGACGGTGTGTCCGTGGCCAAGGAAATCGAACTCAAGGACAAGCTGCAGAACATGGGCGCCCAGCTCGTGAAGGAAGTGGCCTCCAAGACCAGCGACAACGCTGGTGACGGCACCACCACCGCCACCGTGCTGGCCCAGGCCATCGTGCGCGAAGGCTCCAAGTACGTGGCCGCTGGCCTGAACCCCATGGACCTGAAGCGCGGTATCGACAAGGCCGTGCTGGCCCTGACCGAAGAGCTGAAGAAGGCTTCCAAGCCCACCACCACCTCCAAGGAAATCGCCCAAGTGGGTTCGATCTCCGCCAACTCCGACGAATCCATCGGCAAGATCATTGCGGACGCCATGGACAAGGTCGGAAAGGAAGGCGTGATCACCGTGGAAGACGGCAAGTCCCTGCAAAACGAGCTGGATGTCGTGGAAGGCATGCAATTCGACCGCGGCTACCTGTCGCCCTACTTCATCAACAACCCCGAAAAGCAAGCCGCTCTGCTGGACAACCCCTTCGTGCTGCTGTTCGACAAGAAGATCAGCAACATCCGCGACCTGCTGCCCACGCTGGAACAAGTCGCCAAGGCCGGCCGTCCCCTGCTGATCATTGCTGAAGAAGTCGAAGGCGAAGCCCTGGCTACGCTGGTGGTCAACACCATCCGCGGCATCCTGAAGGTCGTGGCTGTGAAGGCTCCTGGCTTCGGTGACCGTCGCAAGGCCATGCTGGAAGACATCGCCATCCTGACGGGCGGCAAGGTCATCGCTGAAGAAGTGGGCCTGAGCCTGGAGAAGGTCACGCTGGCCGACCTGGGCCAAGCCAAGCGCATCGAAGTGGGCAAGGAAAACACCATCATCATCGACGGTGCTGGTGCCGCTGCCGACATCGAAGCCCGCGTGAAGCAAATCCGCATCCAGATCGAAGAAGCGACCAGCGACTACGACCGTGAAAAGCTGCAAGAGCGCGTGGCCAAGCTGGCTGGCGGCGTGGCAGTGATCAAGGTGGGCGCTGCGACCGAAGTCGAAATGAAGGAAAAGAAGGCCCGCGTGGAAGACGCCCTGCACGCTACCCGCGCTGCTGTGGAAGAAGGCATCGTGGCCGGTGGTGGCGTGGCCCTGCTGCGCGCACGCCAAGCGGCTGGCGAGATCAAGGGCGACAACGCTGACCAAGACGCTGGCGTGAAGCTGATCCTGAAGGCCATCGAAGCCCCTCTGCGCGAGATCGTTTACAACGCTGGTGGCGAGCCATCGGTGGTGGTGAACGCCGTGCTGAACGGCAAGGGCAACTACGGCTTCAACGCTGCCAACGACACCTATGGCGACATGATCGAAATGGGTATCCTGGACCCCACGAAGGTGACCCGTACAGCCCTGCAGAACGCCGCTTCCGTGGCTTCGCTGCTGCTGACGACCGAAGCCATGGTGGCCGAGGCTCCGAAGGACGACGCACCTGCTGCTGGCATGCCCGACATGGGCGGCATGGGTGGCATGGGCGGCATGGGCATGTAATTGCCCGGCCCCTGCGCAGCAGCCCGGTGCTCGCTGCGCAGTCCACAACACAAAAGCCCGCAGGCCTTACGGTCTGCGGGCTTTTTTATGGCGGCCTTGTTGGGGCCGCTTGCAGCGGTGGCTTTACTCCCCGCTGGGCTGCACCCACCAGTAGATCAGCACCAGCGAACCGATACCGGTGAGTGACAGCAGCTGCCACCAGCCCGACCGGCCAATGTCATGCAAGCGGCGCGCCCCCACAGCCAGGGCGGGCAACAATAAGGCCAGCGCCACAATGCCGTACAGCACCTCGCTCACAAAGCCGGTCACCACCAGCACCACCACCTGGAACAGGGCAAACCACCAGAACTCCGAGCGTGGTGCGCGGCCCGAAAAGCCCGCGTACTGCGCGAAGCAGCTTTTGACAGCAGAAACAAAATCCATAGTGCACTCCCTCTCTTGGTTGAAAAAACAAACCAGCGATGTGGGGGACCTTGGCCCCCGCGCCATGATAGGGGGGCTCTGCGTCAGCGCCCGAAGGAAATTGCTGGGCGCCGTCGTGCGGTGTGGATGGCACGCAGCGCATTGGCGGCCGTCTACTATATTTTTTATAGCTACAAAGACATGCCCATCAGGCGGAAACGGCCATTTTTTGCTAAATTTTTCTACGCCAAATGACTTCACCCCGCGTTGCGCAGCGCCTGCGTGGCGCGTGCCAGCTCGGTGATGCGCGTCCAGTCGCCCGCGCGCACCGCATCGGTGGGCGTGAGCCACGAGCCGCCCACGCAGCGCACATTGGGCAGCGCCAGGTAGTTGGGGGCGGTGGCGTTGGTGATGCCGCCCGTGGGGCAAAAGCTCACCTGGCCAAACGGGCTGGCCCAGGACTTGAGCAGCGGAATGCCGCCCACGGCCTCGGCCGGGAACAGCTTGAGGAACGAGAATCCGTCGGCCAGCGCCGCCATGATCTCGC
Organism: Acidovorax kalamii; assembly: GCF_002245625.1. Taxonomy (GTDB): domain Bacteria; phylum Pseudomonadota; class Gammaproteobacteria; order Burkholderiales; family Burkholderiaceae_C; genus Acidovorax; species Acidovorax kalamii. Next base: position 48,255 of record NZ_NOIG01000004.1, on the reverse strand, counting down.
TCGACGTGGCCACACCGGGCAGCAGCGGAAGGTTCAGGCCCTTGCAGGCACTGCCCACTGCCGACGTGTAGCCGGGGCTCACGGCAAACCGTGCACCGGCTTCGCTCGCGCGGCGGGCGTCATCGGCGTTGAGCACTGTGCCCACGCCCACCACGGCCTCGGGCAGATGGCGGGCGATGGTTTCGATGGCGGGCAGGCCCGCAGCGGTGCGCAGTGTCACTTCCAGCACCTTCACGCCACCGGCCAGCAGGGCCTCGGCCAGGGGCAGTGCGTCTTCCACGCGGTCGATCACGATGACGGGGATGACGGGGCCATGGCTGGCGATGTCGAGAGGATTCATGGGGGTGGAAGCAGGGGTTACAGCCATGTGCAGGCTCCTTGTTCGGCACCGCCGGCGTGGCGGCGAAAGTTGGTGAAGAGTTCGCGGCCAAAGCCGGTTTGCGCAGGTGCGTTGTAGGGCGAGGGTGTGCGTGCGGCCCAGGTGGCGTCATCGACCAGCACATCCAGCGTACCCGCCACGGCATCGACCCGCACGATATCGCCATCGCGCACCTTGGCCAGCGGGCCACCGGCCAGCGCCTCGGGCGTGACGTGGATGGCGGCGGGCACCTTGCCCGATGCGCCGCTCATGCGCCCATCGGTCACCAGCGCCACTTTGAAGCCCTGGTTCTGCAGCACCGCCAGCGGGGGCGTGAGCTTGTGCAACTCGGGCATGCCATTGGCCTGCGGGCCCTGGAAGCGCACCACAGCCACCATGTCATGATTCACATCGCCCGCGCTGAAGGCGGCGAGCAAGGCTTCCTGCGAATCGAACACGCGGGCGGGTGCTTCGACGATGTGGCGGTCTTCCGGCACGGCCGAGACCTTGATCACCGCACGGCCCAGTCGCCCCTGCAACAGGCGCAGGCCGCCCGTGGGCGAGAAGGGCTTGGACACAGGGCGCAGCACGCTTTCGTCGCCCGACTGGGCCGGTGCGCCCTGCCCGCCATCGGCAATGCCACCCGCGTTCACGCTCAACACATCGGGGTGCATGAAGCCGCCAGCGAGCAACTCGCGCAGGATCCAGGGCGGGCCACCTGCTGCCTGGAACTGGTTCACGTCGGCATCGCCATTGGGGTACACGCGGGCCAGCAGCGGCACCACAGACGAGAGTTCGTCAAAGTCCGTCCAGTCGATCAGAATGCCCGCGCTGCGCGCAATCGCCACCCAGTGGATCAGGTGGTTGGTCGAGCCGCCTGTGGCCAGCAGGGCCACCATGGCGTTGACGATGCAGCGCTCGTCCACCAGCTTGCCGATGGGCGTGAAGCGCTTGCCGCGCTTGCCGATGTCGAGCACCGTGCGCAGCGCCTGGCGCGTGAAGGCCTCGCGTGCTTCGGTACCGGGCGACTCGAACGCCGCGCCGGGCACATGCAGACCCATGGCTTCGAGCAGCATCTGGTTGCTGTTGGCGGTGCCATAAAACGTGCAGGTGCCGGGACTGTGGTACGCGGCCGACTCGGCCTGGAGCAGTTCGTCGCGGCCCACCAGCCCCTGCGCGTACTGCTCGCGCACCTTGGCCTTGTCCTTGTTCGACAAGCCCGTGCCCATGGGGCCTGCGGGCACAAACACGCAGGGCAGATGCCCGTAGTGCAGCGCGCCAATCAGCAGGCCCGGCACGATCTTGTCGCACACGCCCAGCAACAGCGCGCCATCGAACACGTCGTGGGACAGCGCTACCGCCGTGGCCATGGCAATGGCGTCGCGGGAGAACAGCGACAGCTCCATGCCGGGCGTGCCCTGCGTCACGCCGTCGCACATCGCAGGCACGCCACCGGCCACCTGCACTGTGGCTCCCTGCTTGGCGGCTTCATCGCGCAGGATGGCAGGGTAGCCCTGGTACGGCTGGTGGGCCGAGAGCATGTCGTTGTAGGCCGTGACGATGCCGATGTTGGGGGCCTTCTCGACCGTGACCTTGAACTTGTCAGAGCCCGGCAGCGCCGCATAGGCGTGGGCCAGGTTGGCGCAGCCCATGCGGTCTTGGGCGGGCTTGCGGGCGATCATGGCGTCAATGCCAGCAAGGTAGGCGCCGCGCGTGTCTGCGCTGCGCTGGACAATGCGCTCGGTCACGCGCGCTACAACTGGGTGCATGGAGGTCTCCATCGGTGGGTGGCAAGGCCCCGTGCATGGCGCCGGGGCTCAGTATCTGAGGCCCTAGAATGTAACTCGATAACCACCACGATTCAACCCATGTCCCTGCAAACCTTGCCCTTGCCGCCGTCCGAACTGGGCGAATCCCCCTTCTGGCACCCCACGGAGAAATCCCTGTATTGGTGTGACATTCAGGGTCAAGCAGTACACGCATGGCATCCCGAAAGCGGCCGCCACCGGCAATGGCGCATGCCCAGCGAGCCTGGCTGCTGTGCGCCAGCGGCTGATGGGCGATTGGTAATCGGGTTACGAAACGGTTTCTATCTTCTGGATACCGCGAAGGACAGCGCCGACCCCACCGCCCTCACCTGCCTGGCCTTGCTGCCCGCTGACCTGCACGACACCGCTGTGCTGCGCCTGAACGATGGTCGCTGCGACACGACAGGCCGCTTCTGGGCAGGCTCCGTCATCACGCCGCGAACGGCACCGAATGCCGCGCTGTGGTGCCTGCAGACCGACCCGACCAGCGCCACCGGCTACCGCGTGCGCCACATGGCAGGCGACAACTTCACCGCCAACGGCCTGGCCTTCAGCCCCGACAACCGCACGCTGTACTGGTCGAACACGCCGGAGCACCGCATCGACCAGTTCGACTTCGATGTGGCCACGGGCGAAATCACCAACCGCCGCCCTTGGGTGCAGTTCGATCGCAAGGTGGAAGGCCAGCCCTACGGTGGGCGGCCCGATGGTGCGGCGGTGGATGTGGAAGGCAACTACTGGGTGGCGATGTACGAAGGGGCTTGCGTGTTGCAGCTTTCGCCAGCGGGTGAGGTGCTGCAGCGCATTACCGTGCCGGTGCAGTGTCCGACCATGGTGTGTTTTGGAGGGGAGGATTTGCAGACGTTGTTCATCACGTCGGCACGGGCGGGGCGGCCGGTGGAGGAGCAGGAGGCGGCGGTGCCGGCAGGGTCGCTGTTCAGCGTGCGGGTGGAGACTGCTGGACTACCAGTGAACCTCTTCACGTATTAAGGACGCTGGGCGGTTCAAGGACCATTGCAGACGTTTGGCTTTCCTGAAGGTTGGCACCTACCACCTACGCCGACCCTCACGACAGAAGAACTAGGCTTCACTGAGGTAGCCCTTCTCAACTTGCTGCTTCTGATTCTCAAAAATGGCCATGGCAGTCTTCATTCGCAAGAAGCCAAACTTTCTATAGAAAGGCTCTTTGCCAGGAACTGCATACAAGATGATTTTCTTGTGTCCGCATGACATTTCCATCAACTTGCTGACAACCTGTTTGCCGAGGCCTGTACCTTGATGACCAGGCGATACCGCAATGTCGCAGATGTACGAGCAATCTGCACCATCTGCGAGCGCGCGCCCCACAGCTACGAGCTTCGCATTCTCGTAGACGAAACACTTGAACATGCTGTTTGAGAAGACCTTCTGCAGATGAAGCGGGCTCTTCTCACCCAGAGGGGCGGCTCGATAAAGGGCAGAAAGTTCTTCCCAGTCGATCCCATCAGTAGAGAGTTTCCATTCGAGTGACACTTGTGACTCCCTTGCCCGAAATTGGCCGATAGCCATCATTCTTACTCACACCCCTCCCAGCGCCCCCAACACGTCATAACACGCCCCCATGTTGTGATAGTCCACCTTCCCCGCATTGCTCTTCTCGCGGGTGGTATTGCGGTTGTCGCGGTGCAGGATGCGAAACCATGCGCCATGTTCATGGTCCACAAAGTGGGCCCAGCAGTAGGCCCAGATGCGGTCGTACCACTGCCAGTAGCGCTCGTTGCCCGTGCGAACAGCAAGCACCGCTGCAGCCGCCATGCTCTCGGCCTGCACCCAGTGGTATTTGCCGTCGTCGCAGATGCTGCCGTCGGGCGCCATGCCGTAGTACAGGCCGCCGTGTTCGGCATCCCAACCCCGCTCCACAGCGGTATCGAACAGGCGCTGCGCACACGGCAGGTGCCATTCGGCGGGCAGCAAGGCGTCGAGTTGCAGCAGCAGCTTGGCCCATTCGGTCTGGTGGCCGATCTGGTAGCCCCAGGGGCGGAAGATGTTGCTGCGGTCATGGCGGTTGTAGTCCCAGTCCACGGACCAGTCGGCATGGAAGTGCTCCCACACCCAACCTTCGGCAGCGGGCGCAAGGGCGCGGGTGGACAGCGCGGCCTGCCGCTGGCAGATACCTTGCGCGAGTTGTTCGGCACACTCGATGTAACGACGCTCGCCCGTAGCGCGGAAGGAGGAGATCATGGCCTCGCAGGCGTGCATGTTGGCGTTCTGGCCTCGGTAGCTGGTCACCTGCCACTCGGGGCTTGCCTCGTCGGCATACAGGCCTGCGGCAGGTTGCCAGAAGTGCTGTTCGGCAGTTTCAAAAGCCTCAGACAGCCAATCGCGGGCCTCGGGCACTCCGGCCTCGCAAGCGCGGGCATACGCCAGCATCACAAAGGCCATGCCGTAGCAGTGGCGCGTGGCGTCTTGCACGGTGGTGCGGCCATCCTGCCAGTCGATCAGCCAGGCGTAGCCGCCCGTGGCAGGGTCAAGAAACGCGGTGCGCAGGAACGTGAGCGCGTGCCGCATGCCCGCCTGATAACGCGCCTCCCCCGTGGTGCGGTAGAGCATGGCGTGCGTGACCACAAAACGGGTGGCGCTGACGAGATGGCGGGTGTGCGTGTTGTAAACCGTGCCGTCGTCCAGAAAGAAGTGGAACTGCCCGCCGCTCGGATCGGTGGCCACGGGGTCGTAGAACGCCATGGTGGCCCGCAGATGCTGGCGCAAAAAGGCTGCGGAGCGGAAGTCCGGATAGGGCGGAATCGCCATGGGGGGGGTCTCCTGATGCGTTAGCTGTAGGCCAGAAACCGTGCCGGTCTCTGCCGGTGGGGGGGGCCTGGTCTGCCGCCAGCGCTGCCCCAAGAAAAGCAATGTTCCGGGGGTCAGGCCGCGCTGCGCAACAGGCCCAGCAGGCCCGCCGTGGAGCCATCGAGCCCGGCCACATCGCCGCTCTCCAGCCGTGCCTCCAGGTCCTTGGCCAGCACCTTGCCCAGCTCCACGCCCCACTGGTCAAAGCTGTTGATGCCCCACAGGCTGCCGCTCACAAACACGCGGTGCTCCTGCAGCGCAATCAGCGCGCCCAGCGATGTGGGAGTGAGGGATTCGAGCAGCATCAGGGTGCTGGGACGGTTGCCCGGAAAGTGCCGGTGGCCGTCGTCGCTGACCTTGCCCACCATCAGCGCCTGCGTCTGCGCCAGCGCGTTAGCCAGCAGCTTTTGCTGATGGCCGGGCAGCGGGTGCGAGGCCTTGCGCACGGCCACGATCTCCAGCGGCAGCACGTCGGCCCCCTGGTGCAGCATCTGGAAGAACGCGTGCTGGCCGTTGGTGCCGGGCTCGCCCCACAGCACGGGCGATGTGACGCAGGCCAGCGTGCTGCCGTCTTGCGCCACGCGCTTGCCGTTGCTCTCCATCTCCAGCTGCTGCAGGTAGGCCGAGTAACGGCCCAGCGCGGCGTGGTACGGCGCGATGCAGCGGCTGGTGAAGCCATGGAAATTGCGGTACCAGACATCGAGCAGTCCCAGGCGCACCGGCAGGTTCTGCGCCAGCGGCGCGGTGCGGAAATGCTCGTCCATGGCATGTGCGCCCGCGAGGAAGTCGCGGAAGCCTTGGGCACCAATCGCAATAGCAATCGGCAGGCCAATGGCCGACCACAGCGAGTAGCGGCCGCCCACCCAGTCCCAGAACCCGAAGGTGGTGGTGATGCCCAGGGCCGCTGCGGCTTCGATGTTGGTGGTGAGTGCGGCAAAGTGGCGGGCCACATCGCGACCGCCCTGGGCAGCAAACCACGCGAGTGCCGAGCGCGCGTTGGTCATGGTCTCGGCCGTGGTGAAGGTTTTGGACGCGATGAGGAACAGCGTGCTCTCGGGCCGCAGGCCCTTGAGCACATGGTGCAACTCATGCCCGTCCACGTTCGACACAAAGTGGAAGCGCTTGCCGGGGATGCGGAACTCTTCGAGCGCGCGCACCGCCATGTGCGGGCCCAGGTCCGACCCGCCAATGCCGATGTTCACCACGTCGGTGATGGCGGCATCGCTACGCACCTGCTCGGCATACTGCAGCATCGCATCAAGCGTGTGGTGCACATCGGCCAGACGCTGCACGGTCTCCGGCACATCACCGGGCAGGGCCACGCCTGCAGGGCGGCGCAGCAGCGTGTGCAGCACGGCGCGGTTTTCGGTGGTGTTGATGGCCTCGCCCGCCAACATCGCATCGCGGTGCTGTTCCACCCCGCAGGCGCGGGCCAGATCCAATAGCAGGGCTTCGGTCTCGCAGCTCCACAGGTTCTTGGAGAGGTCGGCAAACACGTGGGGCGCCTGCTGGCTGAAATGCGCAAAACGACCCGCGTCTTGAGCAAAGGCCTGGCGCATGTCCAGGCTGCGGCCCTGGGCGTCAAAGTGGGCCGCCAGCAGGGGCCAAAGGGCAGTCTGGTCGCAACGGGTGGGCATGAGGGTCATGTCGTCTGGGGTTGGAAATGCGCCGGAATGGTAACTTGATTACAGAAATTCAACGAGTTTTACGGATTCTTTTGGGTTACATGCAGCAGGAACATAGCAAAGAAGGCCACAAATTTATGTAACGTGATTACAATTCCACGCAGCAAAACGACACACCCACCACGGAGACACCATGAGTTTTGACCTCGTCCTGTTCGGCGGCACCGGCGACCTTGCCTGGCGCAAGCTCATGCCCGCATTGTTTCAGGCATTCCGCCATGGCACGCTGCCCGAGGGCGGGCGCATCATCGCCGTGGCGCGCGACGACCTGAGCGACGAACAATACCGCAGCCTGATCCAGTCGCGGTTCGACAGCGTGGAACTGGCCAAGCGCCCCACACCGGACGAGTTTGCGCGGTTTGCGGCCTTGCTGAATTACCTGCGCATGGACCTGTCCAAAACCCAGGACTACGAACGCCTGGCCGAGACACTGAAGGCACGCGGCGCCGACTCGGTGGTGATGTACGTGGCCACCGCGCCCAGCCTGTTCACCAACGTGTGCGAGCAGATCGCCGCCGTGGGCCTGAACGGCCCCACCACCCGCGTGGTGCTGGAAAAGCCCCTGGGCCACGACCTGCAGTCCAACCGCGCCATCAACGACACCCTGCGCCGCGTGCTCAAGGAAGAGCAGGTCTTCCGCATCGACCACTATCTGGGCAAGCCCTCGGTGCAGAACCTGTTTGCGCTGCGATTTGGCAACGCGCTGTTCGAGCCCCTGTGGCGCCGCGAGACCATTGCCAACATCCAGATCACGATTGCCGAAGAGCTGGGCGTGGAATCGCGCGGCGCGTTCTACGACCAGACCGGTGCGATGCGCGACATGGTGCAGAACCACGCGCTGCAGCTCTTGTGCGCGATCGGCATGGAGCCGCCCATCAACTCCAGCGCCAACGCGATCCGCGACGAAAAGCTCAAGGTACTGCAGTCGCTCAAGCCCTGGACGCTGGAAACCATTGGCCAGCATGTGATCCGCGGCCAGTACGCGGCGGGCAACCACCAGGGCCAGCCCGTGCCCGGCTATGCACAAGAAAAAGGCGTGGCCCCCGGCAGCACCACCGAGACCTTTGTGGCGCTGCGCACCGAAATCAGCAACTGGCGCTGGGCGGGTGTGCCGTTCTATATCCGCACCGGCAAGCGGCTGGCGGGGCGCGACGCGCACATCGTCATCAACTTCCGCCCCGTGCCCCACCCCATCTTCAAGACGCCCGCAGGCGCTGCCAACCGGCTGGTGATCAACCTGCAGCCCAAGGACGGGCTGGAGCTGCACCTGATGGCCCAGGGCGCCGCCCAGCACCAGACGGAACCCGCGCTGTCGCAGGTGCACCTGAACCTGGACTTTGACCAGCGCTTTGGCACCGAGCGCGTGGGCGCCTACGAGCGCCTGCTGCTCGATGTAATTGCAGGCCGCCTGAACCTGTTCGTGCGCAGCGACGAGCAGGAAGAAGCCTGGCGCTGGGTGGAACCCATCCTGCAATATTGGAAGAACGACCCGGCAGGCCCTCGCCCCTACCCTGCGGGCAGCTGGGGCCCGCGTGCGGCCAGCGCGATGATTGCGCGCGACGGGTATTGCTGGAGTGAAGAGATGTGACACGGAAAAAGGCCCACCAGGGCCTTTTCTTTTTTGGGTGAGTGCAATCAGCGCGGCATGGCGCTGGTCGCAGGCCCGACCAGCTCGATCGGCAGCCCGTCCGGGTCGGCAAAAAAGGTGAACAGTGCACCGGTGAACGGATCCACCCGCACCGGCTCCACGGCCACGCCATGCGCCACCAGCGCGGCCACGCTGGCCTCCATATCGGCTACGCGCAACGCCAGATGGCGCAGGCCACAGGCCTCGGGGTAGGACGGGCGCGGCGGCGGGTTTGGAAAGGAGAACAGCTCCACCTGCGTGCCATCAGGCAGTTGCAGGTCGAGCTTGTGCGACTGCCGCTCGGCGCGGTAGTGCTCGTGCACCACCTGCAGGCCCAGCACCTCGGTGTAGAAGTGGCGCGAGCGCGCGTAGTCACTGGCGATGATGGCCACGTGGTGCACACCGGTGGGCCGGAGCATGGGCGGTGCTGCGCTGTCGCTACTCATACGTCCGAGCCCGCAATGTCCAGCGCGCGCGATGCACCGTGCAGCGCGGGCGTGGCGCCGGGGTCGATCACCCAGCAGGGAATCGTCGCCAGGTAAGACTGGAAGCGCCCCTTGGATTCAAACCGCGCGCGGAACGGCGACTGGTCAAACCAGGTGCCCAGGCGCGGCACCATGCCGCCGCCGATGAACACACCACCGCGCGCGCCCAGCGTGAGCGCGAGGTTGCCCGCCACACTCCCCAGAAAGCCACAGAACAGCTCCAGCGCCTCCAGCGCCAGCGGGTCGTTGGCTTGCAGGGCCAACTCAGTCACCTGTGCGGCCGAGCTGATCTCTTTGCCGCCACGCTGGGCCAACCTGCGCAGCGCGTGGTACAGGTCCACCAGCCCGGCGCCACACACGGCGCGTTCGGCAGACACATGGCCGTAGCGCTCTTGCAGGATGCCCAGCACATCAAATTCGCGCTGGGTCTGCGCGGCCAGCGTGACATGGCCACCCTCGCCCGACAGCGGCACCCCCAGGCTGGAGCCCGGCGGAAACACCAGGCCCGACACCCCCAGGCCCGTGCCCGGGCCCAGCAGCGCAATCGCGGCGCCCGGCACGGCCGCGCCGCCGCCCACGGGGCGCAGCTGATCGGGCGTGAGCAGGGGCAGCGCCAGCGCGAGTGCGGTGAAGTCGTTGATGACCACCAGCCGCTCAAAACCAAACGCCTCGCGCACGGCGCGCTGCGAGAAGCTCCAGCTGTGGTTGGTCATGCGGATGGCGTCGCCCGTGACGGGGTTGGCGATGCCGAACGCGGCCTCGCGCGGCGTGGGCACGCCCACCTCTTGCAGGTAGGCCAATAGCGCTGCGTCCACCGTGGGGAACTGCGCGCAGGGCAAGACCCGCGTGTCGTTGAGCGGGCCCGTGGGCGATGCCTGCCAGGCCAGGCGGATGTTGGTGCCGCCAATGTCGGCAAGAAGGCGCTGCGGGTGCATAGATCGACGAAAAGAATCCCAAACGGTCCGAAGAAAGGCCGGGCGGGCAGAACGTGCCACCCGCCCGGCTGTAGGAGAGCCAGCGGCTGCGGCCCTCATTAGCTATATTATTGATAGCTTAAAAAGCATGCCAGCCGCGCGCAGAAGCCTGTTTTTACTTCAAATCTTTGCCCTGACAAAGACCAAAGTCGGGTGGCGGCGCCTGCGCCGCAGGTTCACGCGTTTTCTCTCAGGCCACCAGCCGCTCTTCGGACTGCGCATCGAACCAGTGGGCGTGCGCGGGCGCCAGGGCCAGGCCCACATGCTCGCCGGGCTGCACGCGGGTCTGGGCGTCGGTGCGCAGCGTGACGCTGCCTGCGGCGGTGTCCACCATCACATAGGTGTCCGGGCCCGTGGGCTCCACCACGCTGACCCGGCCGCGCCAGGGGGCGGTCTCCTGCATCACCAGGTGCTCGGGGCGCACGCCCAGCAGCACCTCGTTGGCACTGGATGGGGGTGGCGCCAGGTTCAACGCCGCACCCTGGATGCCAAACTGCCCGCCCGTGACGGCGCCGCGCAGCAGGTTCATGGTGGGCGAGCCGATGAAGGTCGCCACGTAGGTGTTGGCCGGGCGGTTGTAGATCTCGTCGGGGGTGCCCAGCTGCTGCACCACGCCGCCCTTCATCACCGCGATGCGCGAGCCCAGCGTCATGGCCTCGACCTGGTCGTGCGTGACGTACACGCTGGTGATGCCGCTGGCCTGGTGCAGGCGCTTGATCTCGGCGCGCATCTCCACGCGCAGCTTGGCGTCGAGGTTGGACAGCGGCTCGTCGAACAGGAACAGCTGCGGCTGGCGCGCGAGCGCCCGGCCCATGGCCACGCGCTGGCGCTGGCCACCCGAGAGCTGGCTGGGTCGGCGGTCCAGCAGGTGGCTGATCTGCAGCATGGCGGCCACTTCGTCGATGCGCTTCTGGCGCTCGGCCTTGGGCATCTTGCGCATCTCCAGCGCAAAGCCGATGTTGTCGGCCACGGACAGCGTGGGGTACAGCGCATAGCTCTGGAACACCATGGCGATGTCGCGGTCGCGCGGGGGCATGCCCACCACGTTCTTGCCGCCGATGCGGATCTCGCCCTCGGTGGGCTCGTCCAGCCCCGCAATGATGTTGAGCAGCGTGGACTTGCCGCAGCCCGAGGGGCCGACGAGGATGAGGAACTCGCCGGGTGCGACGTGGATGTCCACCTTGCGCAGCACTTCCACGCTTTTGTCGCCCTTGCCGAAGCGCTTGTTGATGCCTGCGATGTCGAGTGATGACGCCATGATTTCTTACTCTCTTAACCTTTGACGGCGCCAGCAGTGAGCCCGCGCACAAAAAACTTACCGGCCAGCACGTAGATCACCATGGTCGGCAGGCCCGCGATGATGGCGGCCGCCATGTCCACGTTGTAGGCCTTCACGCTGCTGCTGGTGTTGGCCAGGTTGTTCAGGCCCACCGTCACCGGCTTCGAGTCCGTGCCCGAGAACACCACGCCGAACAGGAAGTCGTTCCAGATGTTGGTGAACTGCCAGATCAGCGTGACCATGACGATGGGCGTGGACAGCGGCAGCACGATGCGCCAGAAGATCTGGAAGAAGCTGGCGCCATCCATGCGGGCCGCGTTCACCAGCTCCTTGGGGATGGCCGCGTAGTAGTTGCGGAAGAACAGCGTGGTGCCCGCGAGGCCCGCCAGGCAGTGCACCAGCACCAGCCCGGTGATGGAGCTGGACAGACCCAGCCAGCCCAGCACCTGGCTCATGGGCAGCAGCACCACCTGGAAGGGCATGAACACGCCGAACAGCAGCAGGCCGAACAGCACATCGCTGCCGCGAAACTTCCACAAGCTCAGCACATAGCCGTTGACGGCGCCCCACACAGTGGAGATCAGCACGGCGGGCACAGCCATGGCCACCGAGTTCATGAAGAACGGGCGCAGGCCATTGCAGTCCACGCCGGTGCAAGCGCTGGACCAGGCCGTGCCCCAGGCCGACCAGTTCAGCGAGCCCGGCAGCGCCAGCAGCGAGGTGCTGCGGATCTCTTCTGCGTCCTTGAACGAGGTGACCAGCATCGCGTACAGCGGCAACAGAAAGAAGGCGGTGGCCAGGGCCAGTACCGCGTAGACCAGAAAGCGGCCCACGGAAGGGAGCAAAGAAGGCTTAGCGGTCATGGGCTTTGGTCCGCAGTTCGCTGTAAAGGTAAGGAATCACCAGGGCTGCCACGGTGGCCAGCATCATGGTGGCACTGGCTGCGCCCAGGCCAATCTGCCCGCGCGAGAACGACATGGTGTACATGAAGGTGGCGGGCACATCGGTGGCAAAACCGGGGCCACCGGCGGTGAGTGCCATCACCAGGTCAAAACTCTTGATCGCCAGGTGCGACAGCACCATGAGCGTGGAGAAGAACACGGGCCTGAGCGCGGGCAGCACGATGCGCCAGTAGATGCGCGGCAGCGAAGCGCCATCGACCTGGGCGGCCTTGATGATGCTGTCGTCGATGCCGCGCAGGCCCGCCAGGAACAGCGCCATCGCAAACCCGGCGCTTTGCCAGATGCCCGCGATGACCACGCAGTAGATGGCCATCTCGGTGTCCACCAGCCAGCCAAATTCAAAGTTGGGAAAGCCCCAGTCGCGCACCATTTTCTCGATGCCCAGGCCCGGGTTGAGCAGCCACTTCCAGGCCGTGCCGGTCACCACAAACGACAGCGCCATGGGGTACAGGTAGATGGTGCGCAGCGCGCCTTCGGCGCGGATCTTCTGGTCCAGCAGCACGGCCAGCACCACGCCGATGGCCAGCGAGCCGCCCACGTAGCCCACGCCGAAGATGCCCAGGTTCTTGAGGGCCACCCACCAGCGGTCCATCTCCCACAGGCGCTCGTACTGCGCCAGGCCCGCCCATTCGTAGTTGGGCAGCATGCGCGAGACGGTGAGGCTGAGCACGCCGTTCCACACCATCAGGCCATAAATGAAGGCGAAGCCCAGCACAAAGGCAGGCGCTACGACCAGCTTGGGCAGCCATGTTTCAAAGGTGTTCTTGCTCATGGCCACGGTATGTGTTTGTCATCGTCCTGCATGGAAAAAAAGCGGGGGACACGCAGGAGTGCCCCCCAAACTGAACAAAGTAACCTCTGGATAACTCGCTATCTCACTACCTCCTCAACGGATCACCACCACACCTCGTACTGCACGCCCACCAGCGTGCGCGAGGTCTTGCCATTGGCGCCAAAGCTGCCCGCGTTGGCTGCGGCGGCGGCCTGGTTCCAGTTGGCCTTGGTCACGTACAGGCGCAGCTCGGGGCGCGACCAGAAGTCTTCCGACAGCGCCAGGGCACCTGCCAGCGTGGCCTTGGACAGGCGCTGGTCCGGGCCGCTGCCCTTGCGGGTGGTGGTGGACAGTTCCACCAGGCCCTTGAAGTTCTTGCTGAACGCATACGAGCCCCGGCCACCCAGCGAGAAGTCCTTGGTCTCCACACCGGTCAGGTCGGCCTTGTTGGTCTGGTAGCCAATGAGGGCCTGGCCGCCAAAGGGGCCGCTTTGCCAGTTGATGGAGTCGGCAATGCGCGTGGAGCGGCGGCCAGCGCGCGTGCCGTCGATGGCTTCGAACTCGCCGTCGATGCGGGCATGGCCGCGCGAGGTCTGCAGGTAGAAGGTGTTGCTGATGCTGGGCAGCAGGAATTCCTTTTGCGTGTGCATGAAGGAGATGCCCGAACCCGAACCACCGTTGACCTGGCCCTTGCCGCCCACGGCCGTGAGCAGCACGCGCAGCTTGCCGCCGGGGTTGGTGTTGATCTCGGACAGGTCGGCGTTGATGCGGTGCGCCTTCACATTGTTGGGCAGGCCGCCGTCGAACTTGTCGCCGGTGAACAGGCCCACGCCCAGCTTCATGCCACCCACGGGCACGTCGGTCACACCGGCGCCGATGTTGTCGCCATAGTTCAGCAGGAAGTAGTCAACGATGTGCACATCCTGGATGCGCAGGCGGCGCTGGCCGGCCCAGAACTTGGCTTCGGGGGCGAACGAGAAGCCGCTCATTTCCACAAACGCCTGCTCGGTGCTGATGTCGCCGCTGCCCCACTTGGCGGGCATGTAGTTCACCTTCCACTTCACGCCGCCGGCTTCGAAGGTGCGCGCAAAGTTGACTTCGATGCCGTTGTCGCCCTCGTTGCCCAGGCGGAACTTCTGCAGCTCGCCGCCGAGCGACAGGTTGCCCTTGACGCCGTCGGAGTGGTTGAACACAGGGCCACCGCGCGAGTAGCCGTTGAACTCAAAGCCTGCTACGTCCATAGCAAAGGCGCCATTCGCGCATGCGGCGGCCAAAGCCACCGCCGTGAGGCGGTTTCTTGTCTTCATGATGGGATCCCTCTGGGGTTGGTTTTAGTGCGTGTGTGCGCGTGTGTCTTGCACGGCTTACTTGGTTTTCGCGGCGGCCGCGATCTTCTTCATGGCATCGGCGACGCTGACCTTGTCGTCGTTCCAGAACTGGCTGACCACGTCCTTGATGGCGCCTTCGGTGGCCGGGGCAATCGCCATGCCGTGGGCCGCGCTGGGCACCAGGCCGCCGCTCTTGGCGGTGTCCACAAAGTCCTTGGCCGAGGCCTTGGCGCAGTCGTCGAACTTGTCCATCGGCTGGCCCGCACGCACGGGGATGGAACCCTTGTTCAGGTTGAACACTTCCTGGAAGGCCGGGCTCATGATGGAGCTGGCCAGGTCGCTCTGCGCCTTCTGTGCGGCTGCGTCCTTGAGCTTGAACAGGATGAACGAATCGACGTTGAAGGTGAACGCGTTGGCCGAGCCCGGGGCAGCGGAGCACAGGAAGTCCTTGCCCGGCGCCTTGCCTGCCGCCAGGAACTCGCCTTTGGCCCAGTCACCCATCAGCTGAAAGCCCGCCTTGCCCTGGATCAGCATGGCCGTGGCCAGATTCCAGTCGCGGCCGGGTGCGCCGGGGTCGGTGTAGCCCTTGATGCGGCGGAAGGTCTCGAGCGACTTCTTCATGTTGTCGCTGGTGAGCGCAGAGTTGTCGAGCTTGACGAGCGCGTCCTGATAGAACTTGGGTCCACCCACGCCGAGCACCACGGACTCAAACGTGGTGAAGTCCTGCCAGTTCTGGCCGCCATGGGCCACCGGGATCAGGCCGGCAGCCTTGAGCTTGTCGGCGGCGGCGAAGAACTCGTCCCAGGTCTTGGGCATGGCGGCCACGCCAGCCTTCTTCAGGGCCTCGGAGCTGCCCCACATCCAGTTGACGCGGTGCACATTGACGGGGGCGGCCACGTAGGCGCCCTTGTACTTCATCACATCGGCGACCACCTTGGGCAGCAGCTCGTCCCACTTCTCGGCCTTGGCCAGCGTGTCCATGTTGGCCAGCACGCCTTCCGACGCCCATTCCTGGATGGCAGGGCCCTTGGTCTGCGCGGCCGAAGGGGGGTTGCCCGAGATCACGCGGCTTTTCAGCACCGTCATGGCGCTGTCGCCACCACCACCGGCCACGGCAAAGTCGCGCCAGGTGTGGCCCTTGCCCTGCATGATCTTCTTGAGTTCGGCCACCGACTTGGCCTCGCCGCCCGAAGTCCAGTAGTGCAGGACCTCGACCTCCCCCGCGCTGGCCGACATCGCTGCCGCCAGGCCCACCGCCACTGCGGCGATTTTTGTCATCTTCCACATACCCGTGTCTCCTCGATGTTTGAATCCGTTTGGTGCGCCGCAATTCGGTGCTGTTCAGCGCAGTCGGTACTTTAATTACAATAATTAATTTAATTCTCAGGGCTTTCCCTGAGAGTCGCAACCGGGCCACAAAGGCTTGGCTGCGGGGCCCTTTGATATGCTCAATCCATGGCCACGCTACTCATTGTCGAAGACGACGCTCTCTTGCTCGACGCACTTTCCGGCCAACTCAAGCAACTCGATTACAGCGTCTGCACCGCCAGCAGCGTGCCGCAGGCCATGGCGCTTTTGCAGATGCAGGCAGTGGACGGGATCATCCTGGACCTGGGCCTGCCGGGCGCCGATGGCATTGAGCTGCTGACCTGGGCGCGCGCCCACATTGCGGGCCTGCCCGTGCTGATCCTCACGGCCCGCGACGGCGTGGAAGACCGCGTGCAGGGCCTCAACGCCGGGGCCGACGACTACCTCACCAAACCCTTCAACATGCAGGAGCTGCAGGCCCGCCTGCAGGCCATGCTGCGCCGTGCGCGCCAGCCCGCATTTACCCAGGCCAGCAGCACCCAGGGCCCGCAGCTCACCACCCTGGGCCCGCTGGTGCTGGACCACGCGGGCCAGGCAGCCGCGCTGAACGGCGACCCGCTGGACCTGACCCAGCGCGAGTGGGAACTGCTGGCCCTGCTGGCCCACCGTGTGGGCGAGGTGGTCACGCGCGACGACGTGCTGGCCGCCTGGCGCGCCAGCCCCACCGAACCCGGCCAGGCCGCAGCGCCATTGGCCTCGAATGCGCTGGAGGTGTATGTGCACCGCCTGCGCAAGAAGCTGGACGCCTCGCCCCTGAACATCCGCAATATCCGGGGGTTGGGGTACATGCTGAATAGACCATGAAGCCCCCCCTGAGATGCTTCGCATCTTCCCCCCGTGGGGGGGACGCCGCCAGCGCACACAAGCGCAGCGCCGTATCTGCGGCTTGGCGGCCCTTGCGCGGCGGCACTGGCCTCGGTCGCGCCAGTTGCAAGCCGCGCGCCACTTGATTTTTACGGTCATTCATGCGCCACGTTCCCGGGGTTTCTCTTCAACGCAAGCTGCTGCTGTGGCTGTTGCTGCCGCAGCTGGTGTTGTGGCTGTCCGGCGGGTTTCTGGCGTGGCGGATTGCGCTGCAGAACGGCGAGAAGGGGATTGACCAGACGCTGACGCAGTCGGTGCGGGCGCTGGCGCGGCAAATCAAGCCGATTGGCGACGGGCTGCTGGTGGACTTTCCGAAGGCCGCGCAGGACATCCTGGAGCAAGACCCGGCCGACCGCATTACCTACATGGTGTCGTCCCCACCCGGGCGCTTTCTGCTGGGCAACGCCCAGCTGCCGCCGCCGCCGCCCGTCGATGTGCGCGTGGGCGACCCCTACCTGTACCACGCCCGCGTGGACGACCGCCCCGTGCGCGTGGCCCTGCTGGACGTGGACTACGGCACCGCCTCTACCCGCCAGCGCCTGCGCGTGCAGGTGGCCCAGAGCCTCACCGTGCGTGAGCGCATTGCGCAGGAGCTGCTGGAGCAGATGGTGTTCCCCATGGGCCTGATGGGCCTGGCCCTGAGTGCCGTGGTGTACGCCGGCGTGCTGCGCGGCCTGCAGCCCCTCAAGCGCCTGGAGGCGCAGATCGAACGCGCGGGCGCCCAGCCCCACACGGGCACCACACCGCTGCTGCCGATCGAGCTGACATCGGCCCCGCAGGAGGTGCATTCGCTGGCCAGCACCATCAACCGGCTGCTGGAAACCGTGGCACGCGGCCAGCAAAAGGAAAAGCGTTTTCTCAACGACGCCGCCCACCAGTTGCGCACCCCGCTCGCAGGCCTGATCGGCCAGACCGAGCTGGCCTTGCACGAAAGTCACGAACCGGCAGTGCAGGCCCGCCTGCAGAAGGTGCTGTCGGCCGCCCAGCGCAGCGCCCACCTGGTGCACCAGCTGCTGCAGCTGGCGCGATCTGAGTCGAACGTGGAGATGCAGTCCATCGACCTGGCCGCCCTGGCCCGCGAGGTGGCCCGCGAATGGGCCGCCCGCGCCCTGGCCCAGGGCATGGACCTGGGCTACGAGGGCGACGACAGCCTGCCCGTGCAGGGCCACCCGCTGCTGCTGCGCGAGGCGCTGAACAACCTCATCGACAACGCCCTGCACTACGCAGGCCCCGGCGCCACCGTGACGGTGCGCGTAGGCCACGAGGAGCCCGGCCGCTGGGCCTTGCTGGTGGTGGAGGACGACGGGCCGGGTGTACCGGCCGAGCACCTGGGCGATCTGTTTGCGCGGTTCTGGCGCGGGTCCGACAAGGCGGGCGGCTGTGGACTGGGCCTGTCGATCGTGGAGGAGATTGCACTGCGGCACGGCGGCCGGACGGTGGCCGAGGGGGTGGTGCCGAAGGGATTGCGGGTGGGGATGCGGGTGCCTGCGGGGTGATTTTTTGAGATTTTTTGGGCTTCTCCGCGCTCTGGATACATCTTTACAGCTCTTTTTTTGATAGCAGATAGATCTAAAAGGCTGAGTTTTCGAAGCCTGGGCGCCACCTCGGAACCGTTCGGGCTGAGCTACAAAAAACAAAGCGGCTGGTGCTCCCAAAACAAGCACCAGCCGCCCAAAAAACCAAAAGCAACTTCAAGCCGCCAGGATCAGCTTCTCCAGCTTCACCGCATCCGCAGCAAACGCCCGAATCCCCTCAGCCAGCTTCTCCGTCGCCATCGCGTCCTCATTCAACGCATAACGGAACCCCGCCTCGTCATAGTTCACCGCAGGCAAGTCCATCGCCTTGGCAGCCTCCGCATCCAGCGCGCGCTGCAACGGCGCCTCGCTCGCCGCCAGCTGCGCCAACAGCTCGGGCGCAATGGTCAGCAGGTCACACCCGGCCAGCGCCGTGATCTGGCCCACGTTGCGAAAGCTCGCGCCCATCACCTCGGTAGCAATGCCAAAACGCTTGTAGTGGTTGTAGATCTGCGTGACCGATTGCACGCCCGGGTCGTTGGCGCCAGCGCGGGCGGCTTCGTCCCAGCTCGCACCCGCCTGCTTCTTGTACCAGTCGTAAATACGGCCCACAAAGGGCGAGATCAGCTGCACCTTGGCGTCGCCGCAGGCCACGGCCTGGGCGAACGAGAACAGCAGTGTGAGGTTGGTATGGATGCCCTTGCGCTCCAGCTGCTCGGCGGCCTTGATGCCTTCCCAGGTGGAGGCGATCTTGATCAGCACGCGGTCGATGTGGATGCCTTCGGCCTGGTACAGCTCGATGATGCGCTCGGCGCGCGTGACGGTGGCGCTGGTGTCAAAGCTCAGGCGGGCATCGACCTCGGTGGACACACGGCCCGGGATGGTGGCCAGGATCTCGCGGCCGAAGCGCACGAGCAGGCGGTCGATGATTTCATCCATCGGGCGGCCCCGGAACTGGGCCACGGTGTCTTGCAGCAGCGGCGCGTACTCAGGCTTTTGCACGGCTTTGAGGATCAGCGACGGGTTGGTGGTGGCATCCTGGGGCTGGAACTGCGCCAGTTGCTTGAAGTCGCCGGTGTCGGCAACCACGGTGGTGAACTGTTTGAGGGCGTCGAGTTGGTGCGTCATGGTGGCGCCATTATTCCGCATCGGGCGTAGAGCCTTCAGTACTACCAACCACCGATACGCCGTGCACCCCCAGGCCCAGCCCCACCTCGTCACCCACGGCCAGCACATCGTCGAGGTCGGACGACACCACAAAGATGCTCCCGAGCGCGGTTTCAAACGTGTACTCGTGCACCGCGCCCAGGTAGGCCGACTTGGCCAGCCGCGCGGGCAGCAGCCCCTCGCCCTGGCGGGTGATGCGCCAGGCCTCGGGGCGCACCGCCACCTTCACCGGGCCGCTCTGCACCGCCATGCGGGGGCGCAGCACCAGTGGGCCGAGCGCCACCGTGCCGTCAGCGTCGGCCATGGCCGGGAACAGCATGGCCTCGCCCATGAAGCCCGCAACAAACTCACTGTGCGGGGTTTCGTACAACGCGCGGGGCGAGCCTTTTTGCGCAATCAGGCCCTGGTTCATCACGATGATCTGGTCGCTCACGGCCATGGCCTCGGCCTGGTCGTGCGTGACGTAGGCCACCGTGAGCGACAGGCGCTGCTGCAGCGCACGGATTTCTTCGCGCATCTCGCGGCGCAGGCGCGCGTCGAGGTTGGACAGGGGCTCGTCAAACAGCAGCACCTCGGGCTCCAGCACCAGCGCGCGGGCCAGGGCCACACGCTGCTGCTGGCCGCCCGACAGCTCGCTGGGCAGGCGGTCGTCAAACCCCACCAGGCCCACGCCGCGCAGCGCCTCCACGGCCTTGGCGCGGGCCGCCTCCTTGGCTTGGCCGGACATGCGCAGGCCGTACATCACGTTCTCCACCACGTTCATGTGCGGGAACAGCGCGTAGCTCTGGAACATCATGCTCACGTTGCGTTGGGCGGGGCCCAGCGTGGTCACGTCCTTGCCGCCGATGAATATCTCGCCGGACGTGGGCGACTCCAGCCCGGCGATCATGCGCAAGGTGGTCGTCTTGCCGCAGCCCGAGGGGCCGAGGATGGTGGTGAGCGTGCCACGCGGCACCTCAAAGCTGATGCCCTTGACAGCCATGGCCGCACTGCTGTCAGTGCCGTAGCGCTTGGTGATGTTGCGGAACACGATGCCCGCGTCGCTGTGGTTCATGGCGTTGTTCTTCTTTTGGAGAGTGGTCAGTGCGCGGCGGGTGCGGCTGCACGCCGCCCAAGCTTGCGGTCGCCGACGAGCAGTTGAATGAGTCCGATGGAGGCCGACATGAGGATGATGAGCACCGTGCAGTACGCCAGCGCCACGCCATAGTCGCCATTGCCCACGCGGCCGATGATGTAGGTGGTGGCCAGCTCGTTCTCGGCCGTGACCAGAAAGATCACCGCGCTCACGGTGGTGATGGCGCGCACAAAGCTGTAGACCAGCGCGGCCACCAGCGCGGGCTTGAGCAGCGGCAGCACCACGTGGCGCAGCGTCTGCACGCTGCCTGCGCGCAGCATGACGGACGCTTCATCCAGCGACCGGTCGAGCTGCTTGAAAGCCGCCGTGCCCGCCCGCACGCCCACCGGCAAATTGCGGAACATGAAGCACAACACAATGATGAGCGCCGTGCCCGTCAGCTCGAACGGCGGCACGTTGAAGGCCAGGATGTAGCTCACGCCCAGCACCGTGCCCGGGATGGCAAACGCCAGCAAGGCCGAGAACTCGAACGCGCCCTGCCCCCGGAACTCGGTGCGCGCCAGCAGCCACGCAATGCCGATGCCCAGCGTGGCCGTGAGCGGCGCCGAAATGGCGGCGAGCTTGAGGGTCGTGAAGAACGAGTTCCACGCCGTGCCCGCCCACACCACACCGAACTGCCCCCATTCCACGCTGAACGCGGTACGGAAATGCGCCAGCGTGATGGTGTAGTCGCGCCCCCAGGTCTGCACAAAACCACCGGCGAGCGCGAACAGGTACACGATGAGGGTGAACGCCATCCAGGGCAGCGCAATGGAGTGCACCGCGCGGCGCACGCCTTGGGGCAGCGGCATGGCAATGCCTGCATCGCCCTTGCCCGAGACGGTGGTGAAGTTCTGCTTGCCCAGTAGCCCGCGCTGAATGGCGAACACGGTGAGCGCGAACAGCGTGAGGATCCAGGCCAGCGATGCGGCACGGCCCTGGTCGTACTGCGCGCCCACGATGGCGAAGAAAATTTCGGTGGACAGCACCGAGAACTGCCCGCCCACCACGATGGGGTTGCCGAAGTCGGCCATGCTCTCGATGAAGCCCACCAGGAAGGCGTTGGCCAGGCCGGGCTTGAGCAGCGGCAGCGTGACGGTCATGAAGGTCTGGTGCGGGCTGGCGCGCAGGGTTTGTGCGGCCTCTTCCAGGCTGGGGGCCACGCCCTGCACCACGCCGCGCATGATCATGAAGGCGATGGGCGTGAAGGCGAAGGTCTGTGCCACCCACACGCCGAACCAGCCGTAGAACCAGCGCGTGGGCGTGATGCCAAACGCGTACTCCAGAAACTGGTTGAACACCCCCGCGCGGCCGAACAGCAGGATGAGCCCCAGGCCCACCACAAAGGGCGGCGTGATGATGGGCAGCAGCGCCACGATGTTGAGCGGCCGGGCATACCGGCGCGAGGCACGCTCGGCCATCAGCGCCATGAAGGTGCCCAGCAGCGTGGTGCTGGTCGCTGTCATGAGGCCCAGGAACAGCGTGTTCCACGCCACGCCGCAGCGCTGCCCGCCCCCCAGGCAGGCCAGGCCAAAGTTGCGCTCGTGTGCGATGCGCTCCCACATCACGGCCAGCGAGAACGGGCCGTCCTCCAGAAAAAACGCGGCCGACAGCGCCTTGAGCACCGGGAACACGATGAACAGCGCCAGCAGGCTGCCACAGCCCAGCACGGCCGCCGCCACAAACAGATCGCCCTTGAAGAAGCCGCGCCGCGCAACGCCAAACGACAGCAGCACCAGCAACGCCGACAGCACCACAAATCCACCCCAGCCCATGCCGGGCTGGCGTGTGCCCAGTTCGCCCAGGCTGGCATTTATCCATTCAAACGCCCAGCCGCGCGCGCCAATGGTGAAGCCACCGAGCAGCAAGGCCACCAGCCCCAGCGCGCCCCCAGCCACCAACACAGCGCCTTGCTGGCGGCCCGCAGGCAGGGCCGCCCCCACGCCTGCCACAGCCAGGCCCAGCAGGCCCAGCCACAGCCAGGGGCGCCCATGCTGCGCGGCCTGCAGCAGGCCATTGGCGGCCTGCGCATCGCCCCACACCAGTCCCACGGCCAGCAGGCCGTTGGCGTCCTGCTGCGCATACCAGGGCAGCAGCAGGTAGCCAAGCACACCGATCAGCACCCAGGCCCACAGGGGCCGGTTGGCCGCCACCGCCCGCCGGGGCGCGAGCCCCATCGCCACAGACGCGGCCGCCATCAGCGCGCCGCGTTCTGGACTTCTTTTTCCCAGCGCGCAATCAGGCGGCGGCGCTCGGCGCTGGCACCGTACTTGGCGTAGTCGTAGTTGATGAGCTTGATCTTGGCGGGGTCGGTCATGCGCGGGTCTTTGGGCACCTGCGTGTTGCTGGGCAGCTGGAACTGCTTGGCCGCCAGGCCAAACTGCTGGCCACCGGGCGTGAGCGCCCATTCGTAGAACTTCTTGGCGGCCTCGGTATTGGGGCCGTTCTTGACGATGCTCATCGAACCCACTTCGGCGCCCGTGCCTTCAGACGGGGTGACAGAGCCCACGGGGAAGCCGTTGACCGCCTCGGTGGTCACGTCGTGCACAAAGCTTACCGAGATGGTGGTCTCGCCGCGCGCCGCCGCCTTGACGGGCGCCGTGCCCGAGCGGGTGTAGGTGCTGATGTTGGGGTGCAGGGCCTTGAGGTATTCAAAGGCCTTTTCCTCACCCATGATCTGCACCAGCGTGGCGATCATGGTGTAAGCCGTGCCGCTGGATGCGGGGTTGGCCATCTGCACCTCGCCCTTGAACTCGGGCTTGAGCAGGTCGGCCCAGGACTGCGGGGCTTTCAGCTTGCGCTTGGCCAGCAGCTCTGTGTTGTAGCCGAAGCCCAGCGGGCCCAGGTACACGCCCACAGTGCGGTACTTGGAGTCAGCGGCCTGCTTCTGCGCCCAAGGATGCAGCTGCGCGAGCTGGGCCGATTTGTACTCGAGCGTGAGGCCTTGCTCAGCCGCCTGCAGGTGCGGGTCGCCCGTGCCGCCAAACCAGATGTCGGTCTTGGGGTTGGCCTTCTCGGCGTTGAGCTGTGCGAGCGCTTCGCCCGAGCCTTTGGCCGTCATGTTGACCTTGGTGCCGGTGGTCTTGGAATACACGGTGGACATCAGGTTGCACCACTCGGCCTGCACCGAGCAGATGATGTTGACTTGGCCTTGGGCATAAGCGCTGGAGGCCAGCAGGGCCAGGGCGGCAGCGGCAAAGGTGTGGAGGATGGGCTTGCGCATCGGGGCTTCCGTTCCAATCAAATATGACAATAAAGTTTCAGCCCATCCTAGAGCCCGGCCACGCCCCCGGCCACCGGGATAACACGCAGGGTGTGCAAGCACAGGTGAACGCAGGGGCACATGCAGAGGGCTCCGGCCAGATTGAGCCGCCCTCGTGGTAACTCATGACCCACTTTGCGTGAAACGCAGTTACCATTTCTTTCTCTGCCGCCGCCCCCCACCAGGAAACCTGCCTCCATGCTCGACCGCATTACCGCCTCGCTCTCGTCCCTGGCCCCTGCCGAACAACGTGTGGCCAAGCTGGTGCTGGCCGACCCCCGCAGCTTTGCCCGCCTGCCCGTGCGCGAACTGGCCGAGCGCGCCCATGTGAGCAAGCCCACCGTGGTGCGGTTTTGCCGCAGCATGGGGTATGACGGCCTGGCGGACTTCAAGCTCAAGCTCGCGGGCAGCGTGAGCGAGGGGGTGCCCTTCATCCACCGCAGCGTGGACGTGGACGACAAGACAGGCGACGTGCTGGTGAAGGTGGTGGACAACGCCGTGGCGGCGTTCCTGCAATACCGCAACGCCGCCAGCACCGTGGCGCTGGAGCGCGCGGCCGAGGCCATTGCCGCCACCTGGCAAACCGGCAAGCGCATCGAGTTCTACGGCGTGGGCAACTCCGGCATCGTGGCACAGGACGCGCAGCACAAGTTCTTCCGCCTGGGCGTCACGTCCATCGCCACCAGCGACGGCCACATGCAGGTGATGAGCGCCACCTTGCTGGGCCCGGGCGACTGTGCGGTGATCATCTCCAACTCGGGCCGCACGCGCGACCTGATGGACGCGGCCGACATTGCACGCAAGAACGGCGCCACCACCATCGCCATCACCGCCAGCGGCTCGCCCCTGGCCAGCACCTGCCAGATCCACCTGGCCGCCGACCACCCCGAGGGCTACGACCGCTACAGCCCCATGGTGTCGCGCCTCATGCACCTGCTCATCATCGATGTGCTGGCCACCTGCGTGGCGCTGCGCATCGGCGGCTCGCTGCAGCCCATCCTGCAGCAGATGAAAGAAAACCTGCGCGCCAAGCGTTACGCCTGAGGGCAGGATCCGGCCGCACCAGGGGCGTGCGGCACGAATACTACAAAAAACATAGCTGCCAGCGCATACCCATCAGGCGCAGGCAGCCATTTCGACCTCAAACTCCGACGCACTCAGTTCGCAAAACTCCGGGTGCTGTACAGCTCCATCGGCAGGCGCTGGAGCAGCGGCAGCCCGGTGGCCGTGTCCTTGGCCTGCTTGTCGATGTAGCTGAGGAACACGTCGGCATCCAGCACGCCAATGTCCAGGCGGCGCGCGGCGGGCACGGCGGCCAGGGTCTTGTAGCCGTCACCGCCGGTGGCGTTGAAGCTCAGCACGAACAGCTTGTAGGTCTTGGCGGTGTCCAGCGCACCCCACGCACCCGTGGCAGGGTTGCGCACCTCGATGTTGGCCACGCGGCTGCCGAAGGCGGCCTTGGCATTCACGTCGTAGCGCAGGCCGCCGGTGTAGGGGTACGGTCCGGTGGAGCCGCCCGCGCCGTACACGGCTTCCAGACCGTCTTCGAGCATGCCCTTGACCTCCTGGCCCGTGATGTCCAGGCGGAACAGCATGTTGCCGAACGGCAGCACCTGGATCACCTGCGCGGCCGTCACCGTGCCCTGCAACGGGATGCGCACGCCGCCGCCGCTTTGCAGTGTGATGTCGGCACCGCCGTATTTCTCGTTGGCCACCTCCAGGTAGGCCTGGGCCACCAGCTGCTGGATGTCGCCGCCGCGCAGGCTCACGCTGCCTTCGGCGTTGCAGGCTGCACTGGAGCGGCTGTAGTCCACCGAGCCCACACCACCGGGCACACGGCGCGAACACAGCTCTTGCGGCACCACGGCCACCTGGGTCTTGTTGAACACGGCCACGCGGTCCTTGAACGGTTGCAGGGCCGTGGTGGCGGGGGCAGATGGCGTGGTGATGCGCAGCACGCCGGTGGCGGCGGCACTGGCCTTGATCGCCGCCTTTTCCGCATCGGTGGCGGCCTTGCCGCCGAGGGTGAAGCTGTCGCCGATCAGCACATGGGGCGTGCCCGTGCACTGCGTGACCTCGCCCTGCGCGTTGAAGCTCACCTTGAGCTCACCCACCACCTGCGCGTATTCCCAGGCCTGCACCACACACACGGGCTTGCCGTCCTTGTCGGTGATGCGGGTGGGGTAGGCCCCGGCGGGCGAGCCCACGCCACTGGTGCGCAGGGCGTCAGGCCCCAACAGGGTGTGCGAGTCGCCACCCACCACCACGTCCACCCCCGACAGGCGCGCCGCCACCTGCTTGTCGTACTCGTAGCCGATGTGGCTGAGCAGGATGATCTTGTTAACGTTCTTGGCGCGCAGGGCATCGATCTCGCGCTGGGCGGCGGCGGTCTCATCCTGGAAGGTGGTGTCGGCGTCGGGGCTGGACGATGCCTTGGTCTTTTGTGCAATGGTCAGGCCCACGATGCCGATCTTTTGCCCGTCGCGCTCGACTACGGTGGAGGGGCTGACGTAGCCCGCTGCGCGTGTGGGGTTGAGGGCAGAGCCTGCACCGAACTGCACATTGGCACTGAGCACGGGCGTCTTGCAGGCCCCCTTGCGCAGCAGGTCCAGAAAGCCCTTGAGGCCCGTGTCGCCCTTGTCGAACTCGTGGTTGCCCAGGGTGAAGGCGTCAAAACACACGGTGTTCATCAGGGCTGCGTCGGCCTCGCCGTCGGCCCCGGCGCGGTTGAAGTACAGCGTGCCGGTGAGCGCATCGCCCGCGTGCAGCTTGAGCACATGGGGGGACTGGGCCGCCAGCTCGCTGATGGCGGCCGTGACGCGCGGAAAGCCACCGGCGTCCACCGCCACATCCACGGTCGATGTACCACCGGCCGAGAGCTTGAGCGTCTTGGACCGGGACTCCAGCGTGGAGTGGTGGTCGTTGATGTGCAGGATGGTCAGCTCCAGCGGCTTGCCCTGCTCGCCACCATCGGAGCCGCCACAGGCGGCCAAGACACTGGCGGCCGCCAGCGCCAGCATGCCCACGCGCACACGGCGCACCTGCTTCTGAATTGCCCACAAACGCATCGTCATGTTCCAGCCCCTGTGTTGAGAGCGGCTAACAAAACTCAGCGCAGCGGTTCTGGCCAGGCGCCGCGTCGCAGGCAGTACGAGTAGTACGACAAGACGCGGCAACGACGCCAGAAGAGTTTTGTTATCCGCTGTTAGAGCCTGCATGGTGGGCAGGCCGCGTGACAGGGGCGTGAAACAGCACCGGGCTTCGCCCAGGGCAAAAACGCCACAGGCCCCCGAAGGAGCCTGTGGCGTTGTCTGGCGTGGAACCCACCGCGCGGGACGGGCGCGGGACGGGTGTGTTCTGGACGGGAGAGGGCAATTTTCTAAAGAAAAAAGGCCCTCACCGCGCGTCCATCATGCCTTTATAGCTACATATTCAATAGCAAACTATCAAACACGGCCCTCTTCCACCGCGTGGCAGGCGATGCGGATGCCGCCGATGGTCAGCAGCTTGGGGCGCTCGGTGCGGCAGCGGTCGTTCACATGCGGGCAGCGGGGGTTGAAGGCGCAGCCGGGCGGCGGGTTCAGCGGGTTGGGCACCTCGCCCTGCACGGGGGTGCGCGCTTTGCCCGTGTCGTGCATCTTGGGGATGGCATCGAGCAGCATGCGCGTGTAGGGGTGGCGCGGGCTGTTGAACAACTGGTGCTTGTCGGCCAGCTCCACCAGGCGGCCCAGGTACATCACGCCGACCTGGTCGCTCACGTGGCGCACCACGGCCAGGTTGTGGCTGATGAACAGGTAGGTGAGCTGCCGCTCGCGCTGCAGGTCCTTCATGATGTTGAGCACCTGGGCCTGCACCGACACGTCGAGCGCCGAGGTGGGCTCGTCGCACACGAGGAACTCGGGCTCGGTGGCGAGGGCGCGCGCAATGGAGATGCGCTGGCGCTGGCCGCCGGAGAACTGGTGCGGGTACTTGACCATGTCGAGTGGCGACAGGCCCACGGACTTGAGCAGCTCACCCACGCGGGCCTTGAGTTCGGCCTTGTCGGTGATGAGGCCATGCTCGCGCAGCGGCTCGCCGATGATGTCTTCCACCAGCCAGCGCGGGTTCAGGCTCGCGTACGGGTCCTGGAAGATCATCTGGATGCGGCGGCGCATGGCGCGGGCGTCGTTGCCCTTGAAGGCCGCATGGGCGTCCTGGTTGTCGAACGTGAGGCCGCCGCGTGTGGGCTCGTACAGGCCCACCAGCAGGCGGGCCACGGTGCTTTTGCCGCAGCCGGACTCGCCCACCAGGGCCAGGGTCTTGCCCTTCTCGATCTCGAAACTCACGCCGTCCACGGCGTGCAGCAGGGTGCGCGGCTTGCGCTCGATCACGCGGTTGAGCCAGGGGGCGGAGACATCGAAGGTCTTGGCCAGGTCATGGGCCTGGACCAGGGCCTTGCTCTTGGCGGGTGCGGATGCCGCAGTGGTGGTGGTAGCGGCGCTCATGCGTTCACCCCGGCTTTCGTGGCGGTATTGGCGGTTGTGGACGCACCGGCGTGCAGCCAGCAGGCGGCACGGGTGGAGCCCGCTGGCATCAGTTCAGGGCGTTCGGTCATGCAACGGTCAAAGGTGTTGGGGCAGCGGGGGTTGTAGGCGCAGCCCTTGGGGATGGCGTTCAGGCGCGGCATGGCGCCGTCGATCTGGTTCAGGCGCTCGCGGTCCTGCTCCATGTCGGGGATGGAGGCCATGAGGCCGCTGGTGTAGGGGTGCGAGGGCTTGTTGATCACGTCGTGCACCGGGCCGATCTCGGCCACACGCCCGGCGTACAGCACGGCCACGCGGTCGCAGGTCTCGGCGATCACGCCCATGTCGTGGGTGATCAGCATCACGGCCGCGCCGCGCGATTTGCAGATGTTTTTCAGCAGCGTGATGATCTGCGCCTGGATCGACACGTCGAGCGCCGTGGTGGGCTCGTCGGCCACGATGAGCTTGGGCTCGGCGGCCAGGGCCAGGGCAATCACCACCCGCTGGCGCATGCCGCCGGAGAACTGGTGCGGGTAGTGGTCGATGCGCTCCTCGGCCGCCGGAATGCCGGTGTCCTTGAGCAGTGCAATGGCGCGCTGGCGCGCTTCGGCGGGAGTGACCGGCAGGTGGGCCAGGATGGTCTCGGTGAGCTGGCGGCCCACGGTGTACAGCGGGTTCAGCGAGGTCAGCGGGTCCTGGAAGATCGCGCCGATGCGGCGGCCACGGATGTGGCGCATTTCCTCGTTGCCGAGGTTGTCGATGCGCTGGCCTTCCAGCAGGATCTGGCCCGAGGCCACGCGGCCTGGCGGCTCCAGCAGGCCAATGATGGCCGCGCCGGTGAGGGATTTGCCCGCACCGGACTCTCCCACCACGCCCAGGATCTCGCCGGGTGCAATGGAAAAGGAAATGTCGTCCAGGGCGCGCAGGGTACCGCGGCGGCCGGGAAATTCGACTACGAGGTTTTTGACTTCGAGAAGACTCATGGGAATGTCGCTTTTCTTGTTGTTCTTGTTCAACGCAGACGTGGGTTGAGCGCGTCGCGCAGCCAGTCACCCAGCAGGTTCACCGACAGGGCAATCAGCACCAGCATTGCGCCGGGGAACACGGTGATCCACCATTCGCCCGAGAACAGGTAGTCATTGCCGATGCGGATCAGCGTGCCCAGCGAAGGCGAGGTGGGCGGTGCGCCCACGCCCAGGAAGGACAGCGTGGCTTCGGTGATGATGGCCGTGGCCACCTGGATGGTGGCCAGCACCAGCACCGGGCCCATCACGTTGGGCAGCACATGCTTGCGCATGATGCGCAGGGGCGACACACCGGTGACGCGGGCGGCCTGCACGTATTCCTTGTTGCGCTCCACCAGCGTGGAGCCGCGCACCGTGCGCGCATATTGCACCCAGCCGGTAAGCGAGATGGAGATGATCAGCACGCCAAAGGCCAGGGACTCGTGCGCGTTGGGAAACAGCGCGCGGCCCACGCCAGCGATCAGCAGGGCCACCAGGATGGCGGGGAAGGACAGCATCACGTCGCACAGGCGCATGAGCAGGCCATCGATCCAGCCACCCTTGAAGCCAGCCAGCAGGCCGAAAGCCACGCCCACCAGCACCGACAGCACCACGGAGGCCAGGCCCACGACGAGGGAGATGCGGGCGCCATAGATCAGCGCGGACAGGATGTCGCGGCCCTGGTCGTCGGTACCCAGGGGGTACTTCCAGGTGCCCATTTCGCTCCAGGCGGGCGGCAGACGGGCGTCGCTCAGCTCCAGCGTGGCCAGATCAAAGGGGTTGTGGGGGGCGACCCATCCGGCAAACACCGAACAGAACACACAGATCAGCGCAATCGCGGCAGCGACCATCGCCATGGGCGATGTGCGAAAGCTGTAGCCGACATCGCTGTCAAGCCAGCGGGCAAGGGTTGTTTTCATTGTGGGAACCAGTAAACAAACACCACCGCCTGGCCCGGGTAGCAGCCGGGCGGTGGTGCGAACTTTCAAGAGAACCGGTTGTTCTCTCTTTCTTCTCTTCGATCTTTTGCGGGCGGACTTACTTGTTGATGCTCATCCACTTGAAGGGCATGAAGTTGTCCGCCAGCTGCACCAGCTTGACGTTCTTGTTCACACCCCAGGCCAGGGCCTGCTGGTGCAGCGGGATGTGGCCCACATCGGCAGCATGCAGGTCAAACGCTTCCTTGATCATGGCGTTGCGCTTGGCCTTGTCGGTCTCGGACTGGATCTTGAGGGTCAGCTCGTCCACCTTGGGGTTGCAGTACGACCCCAGATTGAACTGGCCCGCCCCCTTGTCGTCCACGCAGCGCACCAGCGCATTCAGGGCGTTGTGCGAGTCGTAGGTGGCGGGGGTCCAGCCCAGCATGTAGAAGCTGGTGTCGCGGCGCAGGATCTTGGGGAAGTAGGTACCCTTGGTTTCGGCCTGCAGGTTGACCTTGACGTTGATGCGCGAGAGGTTGGCGGCCACGGTCTGGCAGATGCGGCCGTCGTTCACGTAGCGGTCGTTCGGGCAGTTCATGGCCACTTCAAAGCCGTTGGGGTAGCCCGCTTCGGCCAGCAGCTTCTTGGCGGCTTCCACGTCGTAGGGCAGGCGCTTGGCATCGGGCTGGAAGCCGTTGATGCCGGGGCCGACCAGCAGGGCCGAGGGGTTGGAAGCGCCGCGCATCACCGTGCGCTTGATGCCTTCGATGTCGATGGCCTGGTAGAAGGCCTGGCGCACGCGCTTGTCCTTGAAGGGGTTCTTGCCCTTGACGTTGGAGTACAGCAGCTCGTCGCGCTTCTGGTCCATGCCCAGGAAGATGGTGCGCAGCTCGGGGCCGGTGATGGCGCGAGTGTTGGCGCCGCCGTTCACGCGGTCGATGTCCTGCACGGGCACGGGCTCCATCACATCCACCTCGCCCGACAGCAGGGCCGCCACGCGCGTGGCATCGTTGCCGATGGGGGTGAACACGACTTCGGTGGCGTTGCCTTCGATCTTGCCCCAGTAGGTACCGTTGCGGGTGAACACCGAGCGCACGTTGGGCTGGCGCTCACGCAGGCGGAAGGGGCCCGTGCCGTTGGCCCGGAACGAGGCCGCGTTCTCGATGCCCTTGCGGCGGTCCACCGGACCCAGGGCCTGGTTGGTCTCGCACCATTTCTTGCTCATCATGTACACGAGCGAGATCACGTCGGGCAGGATGGGGAACGGGGTCTTGGTTTCGATCTCGACCGTGTGGTCGTCGATCTTGCGCACTTCCTTGAAGTCGTTGGTGTAGCTCTTCATGTCCGAGCCTTCCACCTGGGTGCGCGCGAAGCTGAACACCACGTCGTCGGCGGTGAACGGCGTGCCGTCATGGAATTGCACGCCCTTGCGCAACTCGAAGCGCCAGACGGTGGGCGAAGTCTGCTTCCAGGACGTGGCCAGCGCGGGCGCCAGGCTCAGGTCCTTGTTCCGGCCGACCAGGGGCTCGTACACGTTGCCGGTCACGCTCAGCTGCAGCGACTCGTTGAGCGAGTGCGGGTCCATCGACAGCGAGTCGCCCTGGTTGGCGACCCGGATGGTCTGCGCATTGGCAACCAGGCTGGCCGTCGCCATGGCGGCAAACAAGGTGGCAAGGGCAACTTTCTTCTGGAATTTCATCGGAATCTCCTCGTGAAAAAAAGGATACGAAAGGGGGACATCCAAGGGGATGGGGTGTGGCGTTGCGTGGAGAAACGAGAGGCGTGCTCTCAGGGCATGGCCAGTGGCATCGATTGCTCGATCAGGCTCGCATGCAACGCAGAGCCCAACGGCAGGATGTCGTCGTTGAAGTCATAGCGGCTGTTGTGCAGCGCACTGCCGCTGGCCCCCGTGCCCTGGCCCAGGCGCAGGTAGGCGCCGGGGCGGGTCTGGAGCATGAAGGCGAAATCCTCGGCGCCCATGCTGGGTTCCAGGTCACGCACGACGTGGTCGGCGCCCAGCAGCGATTCGGCAACATCACCGGCAAAGAGGGCTTCGCTTTCGCTGTTGATGGTGGCCGGGTAGATGCGTTCGTAGTGCACGGTGGCCGTCGCGCCAAAGCCCAGGGCGATGGCATTGCACAGCTCCTTGAGGCGCTTTTCCACCATCTCCTGCACCACAGGATCGAACGTACGCACCGTGCCCACCAGCGTGGCAGAACCCGGCAGCACACTGAAGGCCCCCAGATCGCCCGCCTGCGCGGCACAGATGCTGACCACAGCGCTTTCGATGGGGCGCACATTGCGCGACACGATGGTCTGCGCCGCCGTGATAATGTGGGCCGCCACGACCATCACGTCCACGGTCTGGTAGGCGTGGGCGCCATGGCCGCCGCGACCGGTGATCTCGATGGTGAAGCGATCCGCAGCCGCCATCATGGGGCCCGAGTTGATGCCCACCGTGCCAGGCTTCATCGCAGGCCAGTTGTGCATGGCATAGATGGACTGCACCGGGAAGCGGTCAAACAGGCCGTCTTCCATCATCACGCGAGCACCCGCAAAACCTTCTTCGCCGGGCTGGAACACCAGCACGGCCGTGCCGTCGAAATTGCGGGTCTCCGCAAGATAGCGCGCAGCGCCCACCAGCATGGCAGTGTGGCCATCATGGCCACAACCATGCATCAGGCCGGGTTTGCACGACTTCCAGGAGAAGTCGTTGTGCTCGGCCAGAGGCAACGCATCCATATCGGCGCGCAGGCCGACCATGCTGCCGCTGGACGTGCTGCGCCCCCGGATCACACCCACCACACCGGTGCGCCCGATGCCCTCGTGGATCTCGTCCACACCGCAGAGCGCCAAGGCTTCCTTGACGCGTTTGCTGGTGTAGACCTCCTCGAACCCCAGCTCGGGGTGGGCGTGCAGATCACGCCGCAATGCCGTCAGCTCGGGATGGAACTGGGCGATATGTGCAAACGCCCGTCCACCCGCTTTGTATCGAAGCGACTGCATTTCAGTAGTCCACAGAGCTGCACGCAACCCACAATGCGTGAAACTGGCGCGGCCCAGGCCAGCGCCCCCGCGCAAGGGCCGCCCCGCCGCGCTGGGGGCGTCCCCTTCCCGCATTGCAACGCAATGCGAGAGAGGGGGAAGGCGCGAAGCGACTCAGGGGGAGCTTCATCTCTAGTGGCCTCCCGCCTTGCCCACGCGCAGGCGGGGGTCCACCGCAAAGTACAACAGATCCACCACCAGATTGATGACCACAAAAATCAGGGCAATCAGGCAGAGGTAGGCGGCCATCACAGGGATGTCGGCAAAGGTCACGGCCTGGATGAACAGCAGACCCATGCCCGGCCACTGGAACACGGTCTCGGTGATGATGGCAAACGCGATCAGGCCACCAAGCTGGAGGCCGGTGATGGTCATCACAGGCACCAGCGTGTTCTTGAGCGCATGGCCGAAGTGGATCGCCCGGTTGGACAGGCCCCGTGCGCGCGCAAACTTGATGTAGTCGGTGCGCAGCACCTCCAGCATTTCAGCCCGCACCAGCCGCATGATCAGCGTGAGCTGGAAGATCGCCAAGGTGACTGCCGGCAGGATGATGTGGTGCCAGCCCTTGGCCTTGAGCAGGCCTGTGCTCCACCACCCCATCTGAACCACTTCACCACGTCCAAAGCTGGGGAACCAGCCCAGGGTGACCGCAAACACCAGGATCAGCAGGATGCCGATCAGGAAGGTGGGCAGCGACACGCCCAGCAGAGAGATGGTCATGAACAGCTGGCTGGTGAAGGTGCCGCGCTTGAGGGCGGCATAGACCCCCATGGGCACGCCAATCACCAGGGCCAGGAAGGCAGCCACCAGGGCCAGCTCCAGCGTGGCGGGAAACCGCTCCGCGATCAGTCGCGAGACCTTCGCGCCCTGGCGCAGGCTCAGGCCGAATTCGCCTTGCGCTGCGTTCACCAGGAAGTGGCCAAACTGCACAAAAAAGGGTTTGTCCAGACCGAGTGAGGCGCGCAGCTCACGGATCTGTTCAGGGGTGGCATCCTGGCCCAGCAGGAACACCACGGGATCTCCCACATACTGGAACAGCATGAAGGAGATGAAGGCCACCGTGATCATGACAATCACAGCCTGGATCAGGCGGCGCAATATAAAGGCAAGCATCGGAGAGTCGAGTGAGTGTTCGATAGGAGCGCCGCAGCCACTTTTGATGGCCAGGGCGCCGGTGGGCGAAACGTCTTCAATCTAAGTCAAAAAAGAGCAAGGACCACAGGGCCCTTGCTCTCTTCAGGCTGAGGGAGATCAGTTCACCTTGACCGTACGCATGTCCACGCGGTTATCGGCGCGGTGGACCAGTTCCACGTTCTTCTTCATGGCCCATGGGATCACCTGGTCATGCAGCGGAATGTGAGACACCGTGTCGTTGGACAACTGCAGCGCTTCGGTCAACATGCGCGAGCGCACGGGCGCATCGGTTTCCGCCTTGATGCGATCCACCAGGTAGTCCATGCGCTGGTTGCTGTAGCGGCCCACGTTGTAGTTGCCGTCGCCACCCTGGCCCACAGTGCGCACCAGCGACTGCAGGCTGTACAGCGCGTCGAAGGTCGGCACGCCCCAGCCCAGCATGTAGATGCTGGCTTCGTAGCGCTGGATCATCGGGAAGTAGTTCACCAACGGCAGCGTGCGCAGCTTGGCCTTGACCCCCACGCGCGACCACATGGCGGTCACGGCCTGGCAGATGGCCTCATCGTTGATGTAGCGGTTGTTGGGGCAGGCAAAGTCCACTTCAAAACCATCGGGATAGCCCGCTTCGGCCAGCAGCTTCTTGGAAGCTTCCACGCTGTAGGGGAAACGCTTGCCCACCGCTTCGGTGTAACCCGCCACCTGGGGCGACACCAGGGTTCCCGTCGGCTTGCCCAGGCCGCGCATGATGTTGCGCGAGATCGTTTCCGCATCAATGGCCTGGTACAGCGCCTTGCGCACGCGCACGTCCTTGAGCGGATTCTTGCCCTTGATGTTGGAACCCGGGAGTTCTTCACGGAACTGGTCCATGCCGAGGAAGATGGTGCGGTTTTCCACACCGTCAATCACCTTGAGGTCAGGGCTGGCGCGCAGGCGGCCCAGATCCTGGGGCGTGGGGTCCAGCACCATGTCCACTTCGCCCGACAGCAGCGCCGCAATGCGTGTGGCGGCCGACTTGATGGGGGTGTAGACGATCTCGGTCACATTCCCGTCCATCTTGCCCCACCAGTTGGGGTTGCGCTTGAACACCATCTTCACATCGGGCTGCCACGAATCCAGCGTGTAGGGGCCCGTGCCCATGGCATTGCGGTGCGCAAAGTTTTCGTCCGTGCCCTTGATGTCCTTGGGCTCGACCGACTTGTTCTTTTCTGCCCATGCCTTGCTCATGATGCGCAGCTCGGTCATCTGGCGCAGCAGCACCGGATTGGGGGCCGACAGGATCACATCGAAAGTCTGGGCATCTACCTTGGCGACCTTGCTGATGCCCTGGACATAAGGCGTGAAGTTCGAGGTCTTGGCCATGGCACGCTGGATCGAATACACGGCATCGTCCGTGGTCAGCGTGGAACCATCATGGAACTTGACACCCTGACGCAAGGTAAAACGCACCTGCGTGGGGCTGACTTCCTTCCAGGCGGTTGCCAACACAGGCTCCACCTCAAATGTCTTGCTGTTGTAGTAAACCAGGCTCTCATACACGTTGGCGTGAATGCCATTTTGCAGGGCATTGTTTTGAGAGTGGATATCCCACGTGGCGATTTCTCCCTGGCTCGCCCATTTGAAGGGCTTGGCATGCACCACAGGTGCACACAACAGCGCGGCAGCTGCAGCCACCGACAAAAGACTGTATTTGAGTTTCATGGAACCCTCTTGAATAAAAGTTTTACTATGCAGTAATGATTGCTCTATAGCCAACGGGAAATCCCTGAATCCCGGGTACACCGAAGGGCCAATCCACGCTGCTTTCGGCAAGCATCCCATGCAAGGATGGTGCCAATCGGCTGACATCCTTTACCCCAAAGAGATTGCAGCTGAAATAGGGTTACAAGGGACCACAACCCGCAGCAACACAGGACCAACATCCCTCATGTGGCGCTCGAAGCACCAGAGCTTTCCCAACCTTGCCTCCAGCGCTCTGCACCATCTACAAACCCAAACAGCAGGGATCGAGGAACTACCACCTCCACACCATCAGAATTCATCACACAGCATTAGCAGCGCCACACCCAACAGCGATTCACACGTCGGTCACCGTAAATAAACAATACCCAAAACCAGCAACCCCAATCGCAGGATCCGCACAAGCAAAAAAAGCCGCCCGAAGGCGGCTTTTTCGCTTTTGTATCGACCACTGGCATAAGCCAGCGTAGATATTAGAAGCTGTGACGGATACCGAAGTCGTAACCGGTCGAGTTGCGGTTTGCAGCAGTCACGGAACCGTTCAGAGCTTGAGCAGCGCCGTTCTTGTTGCTCACGCGAGCGAACGTGGTGTACAGAGCGGTGCGCTTGGACAGGTTGTGCACGTAGCCCAGAGCGATCTTGTTCGAACGGGGATCAGCACCCACGGTGTCGATCTTGTACGTGGAGTAAGCCAGACGAACTTCGCCAGCGCCCACGGGGATCAGACCACCGATCAGGAAGCCAGTGCCTTCGTTGCCGTTCTTGATGTCGTCGTTGCTGTAGTGAGCCATGATCTTGGCCACGCCCAGATCGTACTGACCACCCAGGTTCCAGGACTTGATGTTGCCAGTCAGGAACTTGGTTTCGGAGAAGGCGATAGCGGCGTTGATGGGGCCGTTGGCATAGCCAGCGCGCAGAGCCAGGCCGTTGCCGTCCTTCTTGTTAGGCGTGCCGCTGTTGTTCTCACCCATGTAGTACTGGGCTTGACCGTAGAAGCCGCCCAGGTTGCCAGGCAGGAAGTAGCCAATAGCGTTCGAAGCGCGAACGGTGGTAGGGCCACCCAGGCTGGAGTTCAGGGTTTGGGTCGTGCCCACGCCGTTCGTGCCGAACGGATCGAACACAGTCAGGTTCCAGAATTGGGGGGTGTAATCACGGCCCAGACGCACTTCACCGAAGCCGCCGTTCAGGCTGACCGTCGAACGACGGTTGAAAGTCAGGCCGCCGCCGGTGCTGGTAGCTGCTTGGTTGTTGGTGTTGGTAACGCCGCCGGTGCCGTTGTCGTTGTTCACGCCAGCTTCGAGCCAGAACGAAGCGGACAGACCGCCACCCAGATCTTCAACGCCACGGAAACCCAGACGGCTGCTGTTGTAGCCGGAGTTCGTCAGTTGCGACTTGTTAGAGACGCTGCCGGAACCGTAGGCATAGGTTGCGTCAACCACGCCGAACAGGGTCACGGAAGATTGAGCCATTGCAGCGCCGGAAGCAGCCAGCACAGCCAGGGCAATCAGGGATTTTTTCATTGCGAGTTACTCCAAGGTTAAACATCGGGCTCCGGTACGGGGGGTCTATGGTGAAAGCACCTGCACAGTCCCGCCG
Source organism: Acidovorax kalamii (assembly GCF_002245625.1). GTDB lineage: Bacteria > Pseudomonadota > Gammaproteobacteria > Burkholderiales > Burkholderiaceae_C > Acidovorax > Acidovorax kalamii. The sequence continues at coordinate 10,924 of NZ_NOIG01000004.1, read as the reverse complement.
GTTTCCCGGGCCAACCTCCTGGTGGGGAAGTTGCTCTTATTGCACCAGACCCGGCCAGGTTTCGCAAAGGAATTCACCCACAATCGCCCCGAAAGGGAAATTCCGTTGCAGTGTTGCAACATTCCAGTGCATGGGGGCAGAATCGCTCTTGGCCATGCAACTCCCGTGCCCCGCACATTGATTTTTTGTATCAAGGTGCAATTTGTGTTTCGGCACAACTTCGCACCCCAAGCTCTCCATGGACGCTTTTTTTACAGCTGCAGACAGCGCATTGCGCACCCTTTTTGCATCCCATCGGGCGGCCGAAAAGACGCCCGCCCATGGCATGGCCGAAGCCGCACTGGAGCCTAGCGAGAAGCGGCTTGCCGGCGCCCTGATGCGCGTGAACCACGTAGGCGAGGTGTGCGCACAGGCGCTTTACACCGCACAGGCCGCCGTGACCCGTGACCCCGCCTTGCGCGCGCACCTGCAAGAGGCGGCGCGCGAAGAAACCGACCATCTGGCCTGGACCCGGCAACGGCTGGACGCACTCGGCGCCCGGCCCAGCCTGCTCAACCCCCTGTGGTTTGCGGGCGCATTTGCCCTGGGCCTGGCGGCGGCCAAAGTGAGCGACCGGGCCAGCCTGGGGTTTGTGGTGGAAACGGAAAACCAGGTGGCCGCCCACCTGCAAAGTCACCTGGACCGGCTCCCGGAGCACGACCTCGCCTCCCGGGCTGTGGTGGCACGCATGAAAGACGACGAGGAACGACACGCCGCACAGGCCCGTGCATCCGGCGCGCTGGAGTTGCCCGCACCGGCGCGCCTGGCCATGAAGGCGGCGGCCAAGGTCATGACCACCACCGCCCATTACCTCTGAGCAGCAGCTTCCGGGACTTGACCGCCCCGGCAGGCCTCAGGCCTCCAGCACTTCGAACCCAGTGGTGATGTCCGCCGTTTTCCCCAGCATGATGCTGGCCGAGCAGTATTTGTCGTGGCTCATGGCAATGGCGCGCTCCACGGCCGCCGCCGGAATGCCCTTGCCGGTCACTGTGAAGTGCATGTGGATCTTGGTAAACACCTTGGGGTCGGTCTCGGCGCGCTCGGTGGTCAGCTTGACGCTGCAGCCACGCACATCATGGCGGCCGCGCTTGAGGATCAGCACCACGTCATAGGCCGTGCAGCCGCCCGTGCCCGCCAGCACGGTTTCCATGGGCCGGGGCGCCAGGTTCTGCCCGCCATTGGCAGGGTTGGCCGCATCCGGGGCGCCGTCCATGGTCAAAACATGGCCGCTGCCGGTTTCGGCTACAAACCCCATGCCCGAGCGGGTGCCCGCTCTGCCGGTCCAACTGACTGTGCATTCCATTTGTGTTTCTCCTGTGTGACACGTGGTTTTTTTCGCACGGAAAACCGAAACGAAAAGAATTTGATGCGAATTTTGCTGCATCGCAACAAGACTCGCGCTAAACTTAGCCCAAGCGCTGCCGCTTTCGAACGGAAAAGAAGCGGCAGACGGCAAGAAGCCCGGAACCCGGCACTTGCCCTGCACCGATTGTCTCCTCCATCTCCTCAAAGGATGGATTAGCCCCAGGCCTCACGGCCCGGGGCTTTTTTTTGGCTGAACCGGTCGTGTGGCGGGCCCCGCCGGCAAATCGGCCCACAAAAACCGACCCCCTATGATGTGGGCCCCGCCGCTGCCCCGTGGCGGCCCCACCTGCCCTGCCATGACCCAGAACCTCACCCCCGCCGACTACCTCAAGAAGATCCTGACCGCCCGCGTGTACGACGTGGCGGTGGAGTCGGCCCTGGAACCGGCCAAGAGCCTCAGCCGCCGCCTGCACAACAAGGTGCTTTTGAAACGCGAGGACCAGCAGCCCGTATTCAGCTTCAAGCTGCGTGGCGCCTACAACAAGATGGCGCACCTCACGTCTGAGCAGCTCCAGCGCGGCGTGATCTGCGCCTCGGCCGGCAACCATGCCCAGGGCGTGGCCATGAGCGCCCACAAGCTGGGTACGCGCGCAGTGGTTGTCATGCCCACCACCACGCCACAACTCAAGGTGGATGCCGTCAAGACGCTGGGTGGCGACGTGGTGCTGCACGGCGAAAGCTATTCCGACGCCTACGAGCACGCCGCCCGCCTGCAGAAGGAGCAGGGCCTGACCTTTGTGCACCCCTTTGACGACCCGCTGGTCATCGCGGGCCAGGGCACCATCGCCATGGAAATCCTGCGCCAGCTGCAAAGCCTGGGCAGCAACCAGCTCGACGCGGTGTTCGTCGCCATAGGAGGCGGCGGCTTGGTGTCCGGCGTGGCCAACTACATCAAGGCCGTGCGGCCCGAGATCAAGGTGATCGGCGTGCAGATGAACGACTCGGACGCGATGATCCAGTCCGTCAACGCCCACCAGCGCGTCACGCTGCCCGATGTGGGCCTGTTCTCCGACGGCACGGCCGTCAAGCTCGTGGGCGAGGAAACCTTCCGCGTGGCCCAGGGCCTGGTGGATGAATTCGTGACGGTGGACACCGACGCTGTCTGCGCCGCCATCAAGGACATCTTTGTGGACACGCGCAGCATCGTCGAGCCCGCAGGCGCCTTGGCCGTGGCCGCCATCAAACAATATGTGGCCAAGAACAAAACCAAGGGCGAGACCTACGCCGCCATCCTCTGCGGCGCCAACATGAACTTCGACCGCCTGCGCTTTGTGGCGGAACGCGCCGAGGTGGGCGAAGAGCGCGAAGCCCTGTTCGCCGTCACCATCCCCGAAGAGCGCGGCAGCTTCCGCCGCTTTTGCGAGGTGGTGGGCGGCCTGCCCGGCGGCCCGCGCAATGTGACCGAGTTCAACTACCGCATCAGCGACGCCGCCCAGGCCCATGTGTTTGTGGGCCTGACGACCAATGGCAAGGGCGAATCGGAAAAGATCGCCAAGAACTTCGGCCGCCACGGCTTCGAAGCGCTGGACCTGACGCACGACGAACTGGCCAAGGAGCATCTGCGCCACCTCGTGGGCGGCCACTCGGCGCTGGCGCAGGACGAACGCCTGATGCGCTTCACCTTCCCCGAACGGCCGGGCGCGCTGCTCAAGTTCCTGAGCCTGATGCAACCCACCTGGAACATCAGCCTGTTCCACTACCGCAACCAGGGCGCAGACTACGGCCGCATCCTCGTGGGCATGCAGGTGCCACCCGAAGACACCGCCACCTTCGACGCCTTCCTGGCCACGCTGGGCTACCCCTATGTGGAAGAGACGCTCAACCCGGCCTACCGGCTGTTCCTGCGCTCCAAATAATGCTCAAAATGGCCTTCACCGCCTGATAAAAGGGCGTTGATAGCTATCAAAACAGAAGCAAACCCCAACCCACCTACCGCACGCCATGCAAGCCCTGCGCCACTACCTGCTGGCCGTGCAGTTCTTCACCCGCATTCCCGTCACCGGGCGGCTGGCGGACTGGGTGGGCTACAGCCCCGCCATGCTGCGCGCCAGCGCCGCGCACTTCCCCGGCATCGGCTGGTTGGCAGCCCTGCTGGCGGCGGGGGTGTATGGCGGCCTGCACTGGGCGCTGGCCCCCAACCCCTTTGCCCCGGCCGTAGCCGCCGTGCTCAGCACCGTGGCCACCGTGCTCATGACGGGCGGTTTTCACGAAGATGGCCTGGCCGACGTGGCCGACGGCCTGGGCGGCAGCGCCCAGCGCGAACGTGCACTCGACATCATGAAAGACTCGCGCATCGGTGCCTTTGGCGCCATGGCACTGGTGCTGGCCCTGTTGTCCAAACTCAGCCTGCTCGCATTGCTGGGTGCGCACAGCCTGGCCGTCGCGTTGTCGGCCCTGGTCGGCGCGCATGTGCTGTCGCGGCTGTGGCCGCTGTTCATCGTGCGCAGCCTGCCGCATGTGGGCGACACGGCACGCTCCAAAAGCAAACCGCTGGCCGACCAGATATCGGGCGGCGCCCTCGCCACAGCCGTTGCATGGTGTTTTGTGCCGCTAGCGCTTGTCTGGCATGCCCAATCAACTATCTTCTTAATAGCATCCGTCACATTGAGCGCAGGAGCTGCCGCGTGGATGGGGCGCTGGTTTGCACGGCGCCTGCAGGGCTTTACCGGCGATTGCCTGGGCGCCACCCAGCAGGTCAGCGAAATCGGCTTCTACCTGGGCGCGGCGCTCGCCCTGCGCTGGGCATGACGCCCCACGCACCGGGCGCCCGCCTGTGGCTGGTGCGCCATGCCGCCCCCCAGGTGGCCCCGGGCACCTGCTATGGCGCGCTGGATATGCCCGCCGACCCGGCCGCCACCCAGGCCGCAGCGCGGCGCCTGGCCGCCGCCCTGCCCCCAGCGCCAGGGGTGTTTTGCTCGACGCTACAAAGATGTGAGCAGCTGGGGCAATACCTGAGAGCGGAAAGGCCCGATTTGGTTCCGATTCCTGACGTCCGGCTGCGCGAAATGGACTTTGGCGCCTGGGAGGGCCGGGCCTGGAACACCCTCGCCAAAGGCGACATCGATGCCTGGACGGAAGACTTCGCCCACCACGCGCCCGGCGGCGGCGAGCCCCTGTCCCACATGCTCGGCCGCGTGGCGCTGGCGCTGCAGGCGGCCCGCCACTGGAGCGCCCAGCATGCCGGGGCTGATGTCGTGTGGATCACCCACGCAGGCGTGGCGCGCTGCGTGGCCTGGCTGCAGCAGCATGGCGAAGGCGTGATGCCCCGGTCAGACAACTGGCCCGTGGCAGCCCCAGGCTGGGGCGAATGGGAAGTGCGGGATCTGGCCTGAGCCCAGGCTCACCACCAGGCGCCAGTGCCAGGCCTCAAAAGCGGGCTCAGTTCTTGAGCGGCATGTCCAGCGTCAGCGTGGCGGGCCCACCCATCTGGCCGCCCAGCTGTGCCTGCCGGGGGCCCAGCGCCTGCAGCACCAGACCCTCATCCACCGCAGCCCCCACACGGAAGGGCTTGGCGGGTTTGCCATCCACCGCGATCAGGGCCGCCCCGCCGCCGCTGCTGCGGCCCGACAGCACCCCGATCAGCGTGAAGCGGCTGGCCGCTGAGGCCACGGGCGCCACAGGCGCGGCGCCCGGCACCGACGGCTGGGCGCCCAGCAAACGCGCCAGGGCCTGGGCATCGGGCACCACAGGGGCTGGCGCCACCGCCGGACCCACTGCAGAGGCTGAGGGCGCCGACAGGCGCAGCCCCCAGAACACCACACTGGCACCGGCCACGGCCCAGAGCACCAGCGTGCCCAGACGGACGCCCCATTTGCTGTACGAATTGGTCACCATGCGGCGATTATGATTCACGCGATTCGACCCACCGAGAGAACGCCTGCAGTGAACACTTCCCTCCCCCTCCTCGTGCGCTCCGCCCCCCGCCGCCTGGCCCGTACCGTGGCCCGGGGCTTCACCCTCATCGAGCTGATGGTGGTGCTCGTCATCATCGGCGTGCTGGCCGCCCTCATCGTGCCCAACGTGCTGGAACGTGCCGACGACGCCCGCGTCACGGCTGCCCGCACCGACATCACCAACATCATGCAGGCGCTCAAGCTCTACCGCCTGGACAACCAGCGCTACCCCACGGCCGAGCAAGGCCTGCAGTCCCTGGTCATCAAGCCCAGCGCCGCCCCGGTGCCCGGCAACTGGAAGCTGTACCTGGAAAAGCTGCCCAACGACCCCTGGGGCCGCCCTTACCAGTATCTGAACCCCGGCATCAAGGGCGAGATCGACGTGATGTCGTTCGGCGCCGACGGCCAATCGGGCGGCGAAGGCAAGGACGCCGATATCGGCAGCTGGCAATAAATGGCCCCCACGGTCGCGCACTGCGTGTCGCTCCCTGCCCCCCGAGGGGGCCGGGCCTTGCTTGGGGCGGCCCGGCGCTGCGGCCGCACGCCTTCTAGAAACGCCGTGACCATTGCAACCAAGCGCCGCACCGGCCCATGAACCATTCACGCGGCTTCACCCTGTTAGAGCTGCTGGTGGTCCTCAGCATCGTCGCGCTGGCCACCGCCGGTGCGGGCCTGGCCATGCGCGACAGCGGGCAGACGCAGCTGGAGCGCGAGGCCGCGCGGCTGGCTGCGCTGCTCGAATCCGCACGCGCGCAGTCGCGCGCCGGGGGCCTGCCCGTGCGCTGGCGCGCTCTGCCCCAGGGGTTCCGGTTCGAAGGTCTGCCGCCCAGCGCCCAGGCGGCGCTGCCCAACCAGTGGCTGGACAGCGGCACCACCGTGCGCGGCCCGGCCGTGCTGCAGCTGGGGCCCGAGCCCCTGATTGGTCCGCAGCATGTGCTGATCACCCACCAGGCGCACCCTGAGCGGGTCTTGCGCATCGCCACCGATGGCGTGCGCCCGTTTTCTGTGGACGCGGTGCAGTGACCCCCCACCGCCTTCACATCCGACACCGCGGTTTCACGCTGGTGGAAGTGCTGGTGGCGCTGGCCATCGTGGCCATTGCGCTCATGGCGGGGCTGCAGGCCACCTCGGCACTCACGCGCAACGCGCTGCGGCAGTCCGACATCGTGCTGGCCCAGCTCTGCGCCGAGAACGAGCTGGTGCGCGCAAGGCTCTCGCGCCAGATGCCCAGCGTGGGCGACAGCACCCAGCCCTGCGAGCAGGCCGGGCGCCAGCTGCAGGTGCTGACCGTCGTGCGCCCCACACCCAATCCGAGCTTCCGGCGCATCGACGCCCAGGTGCTGGATGGCGAGAACTCCATCCTGCGCATCTCCACCATCATCGGAAGGTATTGATGGAACACCCCCCTGAGGCCCTGCGGGCCTTCCCCCCGCTCTCGCATTGCTGCGCAATGCGGGCAGGGGGACGCCGCCAGCGCGGCGGGGCGGCCCTTGCGCGGCGTCCGCTGGCCTGGGCCGCGCCAGTTGCTCAGGCCTCGCGCCGGCGCCTCGGCAGTGGGGGCACGGCCCCGCGCGGCTTCACCCTGGTCGAGCTGCTGCTGGCGATTGCCGTGATGAGCCTGCTGGCCATCCTGAGCTGGCGCGGGCTCGACGGCATGGTGCGGGCGCAGGAGATCACACGCCAGCGGGCCGATGAGATGCTGGTGCTGCAGGCCGCCCTGGGCCAGTGGGGCACCGACCTGGATGCGCTGATGCCCATCGCCAACACCACACCGCTGGACTGGGACGGCCAGGTGCTGCGCCTCACGCGCCGCAGCAGTGCCGTGCCCGACGAGGGCGCGCTGGTGGTGGCCTGGACACGCCGCAACACCAACACGGGCGGCCAGTGGCTGCGCTGGCAGTCGCCTCCGGTGCGCACCCGCGCAGACTGGCAGCAGGCCTGGCAGCAGGCGGCCCAATGGGCGCGCACACCGGGTGATGCCGAACGGCGCTACGAAGTGGCGCTGCTGCCGCTTGAAAACTGGCAAATCTTCTATTACCGGGGCGGCGCCTGGTCCAATCCGCTGTCCAGCACCGGCACCACGCCGGGCGACAGCTCGGCGGCGGTCCCCGATGGCGTGCGCCTGCAGATCACGCTGCCGCCCGGCCAGGCGCTGGCGGGCCAGCTCACGCGCGACTGGGTCAACCCGGTGCTGGGGGGAGGCAGATCGTGAGTCCCCCCCTGAGCGGCTGCGCCGCATCCCCCCAGGGGGACGCCACCCGTGGCCTTGCAAAGCCAGCTCCACGGTGGCACTCGCTGTTGCAGCGCCCATTGCACAGGCACAGGGCGCGCGGTGCCGCGCTGCTCGCCGCCATGCTCACCGTCACCCTGGTGGCCACGTTCGCCGCCGCCGCCATGTGGCAGCAGTGGCGCGCGGTGGAGGTCGAGACGGCCGAGCGAGGCCGGGTGCAGTCCACCTGGATCCTGATTGGCGCACTCGACTGGTCGCGCCTGATCCTGCGCGAAGACGGGCGCTCGGGCGGCGCAGACCACCTGGCCGAGCCCTGGGCCGTGCCGCTGGAGGAAGCCCGGCTGTCCACCTTTCTGGCCGCCGAAAACAACGTGAGCCAGGTCGATGACGCCAGCACCGACACCACCGAGGCGTTTCTGTCGGGCCAGATCACCGACATGCAGGGCCGCCTGAACATCACCAACCTGGCCGAGGGCGGGCAGGTGCAGGCCGTGGCGCTGCGGCAGTTCACCCGCCTGTTCGAACGCCTGGGCCTGCCCCCGCAGCAGCTCACGCGGCTGGTGGACGGCCTGCGCCGGGCACAGGCGGGCGTGGGCAGCGACGGCAATACCGCGCCGCTGCTGCCCCCTACCATCAGCCAGCTGACATGGCTGGGCCTGAGCCCGGCCACCGTGGCCACCCTGGCCCCCCATGTCACCCTGCTACCGGTGCGCACGCCGGTCAACCTGAACACCGCCGGCATCGACGTGCTGATGGCCGCCATCGACGGGATGGACAGCGCCACTGCGCAGAAGATGGTGCAGGCGCGCGAGGCCCGCCATTTCCGCACCCTCAGCGAGGTGCGCGACCTGGTGGGCGCCAGCATCGACATTCCCGACGGCAGCCTTGCCGTGGCCTCGTCTTACTTTGAAGTGCGGGGCCGCCTGCGCCTGGGCGATGCGATGGTGGACGAACGCTCGCTGGTGCGCAAACAGGGCATCGACGTGACCACGCTGTGGCGCGAGCGGGGCGCGTTTGACCGCGAAAACACCCTGGCCACGGCGCCACTCCCGCGATGAGCTGCAGCACATTGGCGACACCCGCGCAGCGACTGGCTGCCAGTGTCAAGTCCGCCCCCTAAAATGGTCCGCAAAACCTGCCCATGAGCACCCTCATCCTTTTCCTGCCGCCGGTCCGTCCGGGCCCCACCACCGAGTACGGCTACACGCTGACGGCAGACGGCCACACCGCCCTTCGCCACGCCACTGCGCCTGCCGCCCTGCTGCCTGAGCCCACCCGCCCCGGGGGCGAGGTGGTGGCCGTGGTGCCCGCCCGCTCGCTGTCGTGGCAGCGGGTGCAGATGCCCGCCGGTGTGCCCCTGGGCGCAGGCCAGCAGACACCCCGGCTGCGCTCGGTGCTCGAAGGCCTGCTCGAAGACCGCCTGCTGGACGACGCCACCCAGCTGCACTTTGCATTGCAGCCTGGCGCCCACGGCGTGGCCCAGGGCGGCGAGCCTGTGTGGGTGGCCGTGTGCGACCGCACCTGGCTGCGCGAGAACCTGCAGGCGCTGGAAGCCGCTGGCCGCCGCGTGTCCCGCGTGGTGCCTGAATTTGCCCCCGGCCCCACAGCCAGCGGCGGCCCTGAACTCTGCGCGCTGGGCACACCGGAAGAAGCCTTTGTCGTGCTCACCGGCCAGGGCGCCGACCAGGGCGTGGCCGTGTTGCCCCTGACGCCCATGGCCCTGGCGCTGGCCCGTGCAGGCGCTCCCGTGGGCGATGCTGTGGCCGCACAAGACAACAGCAACGCCCTGCCGGTGCGTGCTGAGCCCGCCGTGGCCGCTTTGGCCGAACGCACGCTGGGCCAGCAAGGCCAACGCATTGCGCTGCACACCGCCAGCCAGCGCGCCCTGGATGCCGCCCGGGGCGACTGGGACCTGGCCCAGTTCGACCTGGCCAGCACCGGCCGCACCCGGGCCCTGCGCAAGGCGGGCAGTGCACTGAGCGCGCTGCTGAACGCGCCCCAATGGCGCGCCGCGCGCTGGGGTGTGGGGCTGCTGGTGGTGGCCCACCTGGTGGGCCTCAACGCCTGGGCCTGGCAAGAGCGCCAGGCGCTGGCCGCCAAGCAGGTCGCCGTGCGCACTGCGCTCACCCAGACCTTCCCCAAGGTGCAGGTGGTGGTTGATGCGCCCGTGCAGATGGAGCGCGAACTGGCCCAGCTGCGGCAGGCTGCGGGCAGCGCGTCGGCCCGCGACCTGGAGCCCCTGCTTGCCGCCGCCGGGGCGGCACTGCCCAGCCTGGAGCAACAGGGCCGCCAGCCCACCAGCATCGAATACACCCCCGGCGAGCTGCGCCTGCGCGGCGTGACGCTGGCCCCTGACGAAGAAGCCGCGCTCTCGGCCCGCCTGCAGGCTGCGGGCTACCGGGCCCGGCTGGACGATGGCAGCCTGCTGCTGCGCACCGAGGTGAGCCCATGAGTCCCCCCATCCCAGAGTCGGCACTGAAAGCCCGCTGGCACGCGCTGGCCCCCCGTGAACAGAACCTTGTGCTGGCCGCCGCCGCCCTGGTGGGCCTGGCCCTGCTGTGGTGGGTGGCCGTCGCCCCTGCGCTGGCCACCCTGCGAGCTGCCCCCGCGCGCCATGCGGCGCTCGACGCCCAGTTGCAGCGCATGCTCAGCCTGCAGGCCGAAGCCCAGCAGCTGCAGGCCGCACCCGCCACCAGCCCCGGCGATGCCGTCGGCGCCTTGCGCGCCGCCCTCACGCAGCGCCTGGGCACCACGGCCCAGCTCAATGTGGTGGGTGACCGCGCCACCATCACCCTCAAAGGTGCATCGGCCGATGCGCTGGCGCAGTGGCTGGCCCAGGCTCGCAGCAATGCCCGCGCCACCCCCGTCGAGGCCCGCCTGACCCGCAGCGCCACCGCCGCCACGCCCGCAGGCCAAACCCCGGTCACCCTGGGCCGCCCCGTGGTGGCCATGCCCCGCTGGGACGGCACGCTGGTGCTGGCCCTGCCCACGGCACCCAACCGGTGAACCCGGTGAGCCCCTTGAATCGCCCCGCCACTGTGAACCGATCCCCACGCACGCACCGCAACCCCCGAGGCCGCACGGCCACGGCCGCCGCCCCCCGCCCCGCCTGGGGCTGGGCCCTGGTGGGCGCCGTAGCCGGTGTGCTGCCCGCCGTGGTCGCGTTTGCGCCCGCGCACTGGCTGGCCAGCGGCGTGGCACGCGCCACCCAGGGGCAGGTGCAGCTGCTGCAGGCACGCGGCACGGTCTGGACCGGCTCGGCCCAGCTGGTGCTGACCGGTGGCGCCGCCAGCCGCGACAGCGCCGCCCTGCCCGGCAGCGTGGACTGGCAGCTGCGCCCCAACTTCGATGGCCTGCGCGTGCAGCTGCACGCCGCCTGCTGCACCCCCGCCCCCTT
>NZ_NOIG01000031.1 GCF_002245625.1 Acidovorax kalamii | reverse complement strand
TTGCGCGGCACGCTCAGGTCGTCGTTGATGTTCGTGATGCTGTAGTCAAACTGATTCCAAACGCTGCGCGTGGGGACCCAGGAGTTGTTCAGATCCTCGAACACTCGAATACCGACAAACCTGCCTGCATCCTCGGGCACGATGATGTCCGCATGGCCGTCTGCATCCACGTCAGCCACCAAAGGATACTCAGCCCCCGTAGCCGAGCCACTCTCTGTGGAGAACACGATGTTGCCGCTCGCACCATCGAATACAAATAACTGCACTTCATCGCGGTAGACGATTTCCACCTTGCCGTCGCCGTCAAAGTCAAAGGCAGTCGATCCGGTTGAAGAAGATGAGTAGTCACGTACCACGGATTGCCAGAGGATTGAGCCATCGGCCCTCACGACCGTGTAGTACCCCGCACCTGCAACACCGATTTCTGGCACACCATCGCCATCGAGATCCGCAGCAGTTGGGGTTCCCCCATTGCCGCCACCCAAATAAACGTTCCAAAGAAGGTTGCCCTGATCATCCGAGAGGAACAGCGAACCATTCGATACGAGTGCGAACTGTGGTTTGCCGTTGCTTAGAAAGTCCGCAACAGCGAATCGGTACACACTGTTGATCGGAAGCGACACAATCGGATTGCCGGTACTGTCATAAATTTTGCCTCCACAGAGGATTTGCAAGCCAGCCCTGTCAAGGAATAGCTTGGAGGCGTAAGTGCTTTCATGGATGCTGCACGATGGAAGTGTGAATTTGAGCTGCCCCTTGTTGTCGAAGACCGAGTTACCCAACAGAATTTCTGGGATGCCGTCGCCATCAACATCAGCGACGGACACTGCAATCGGCACGCCGCCCGGTGTCTGGAATTTGAGGGTTCCATCGTTGCGGAACACCGATACACCGCCATTGACGTTGATGGCGATGATTTCTGGCACGCCATCCATGTCCAGGTCTGCAAGAGCCAGTCCTGTCTGACTGTGCGCACCGCCGAAACTACTGGCAGGAATCCTCAGAATCTGCGCACCCGTTGAACCGTCAACGACATAAATATCAGAGGGAGCGAAGTAGCTTCCGTTGTACGCCGTGAACACAACTTGCGGTGTATCTTGCGCGTCGATTCGACCGTCTCCATTGATATCGCGGATTCGGCCGACCACGGGAGACATCATGACCCCGCCACCCGTCCATTGCCATTTCTCCTTGGGCGCGAATGTCCCAACCTGAGGCACGAACAGCACATCCTGCGCACTGGAGCGCACGTTG
>NZ_NOIG01000030.1 GCF_002245625.1 Acidovorax kalamii | reverse complement strand
CGCACCACGCCCCAGCTGTAGATAGGGTCGGCCACGGCGTGGAATAGGCCGTAGCTGAGGCCGGGGTTTTCCACCATGCCTGCCTGGTTCTGGCTCAGGCGGTTGTGGCTCTCTGCTGCAGCGAACCAGCTCCAGATGGTGGCGGTGAGCAGGTCGCCGGAGATTTGTTCACCCGTGAGGTTCTGCAGGTTGTTGGCCTGCAGCTGGGTTTTGGTGTTCTCCAGCCTGGTCTTGAGGGTGTCGAGCTGTTTGGCGCTGATGCCGCCTGCGCTGATGCCGATGGCGGTGGCTTGCCCGGCCGTGTGGCTGGCGTCGGGGGTCAGGTCCCACTGGGTGGGGTTGTGCAGCTGGGTGAAGCCGCCCTGCCCTTGCAGGTCGGTGCCCATTGTGACGGCCGTGCTGCTTTGAGCCACCACTTGGCCATCCAGCGTGATCGTAGGTTTGAGGCGGATCAGGTAACCTGGCAGGCTGGTGGGCAGTTGGTCAGGCCGGATGGGGCTGCCGTCGGCATTGGGCTTGGGCAAATAGCTGGCGATGAGGTCGGTGGTGGCCTGGTCGGCCGGAACGTAGCTCAGGGTCAGGCGTTTGCCCACGAGTTGGCTGGTGGGGGCGGTGTAGCTCAGTAGCTCGTTGCCCCAGTTGTCGCTCAGGGTGTAGCTGAACTGGTGCTGCAGGCTGGCGGGC
>NZ_NOIG01000003.1 GCF_002245625.1 Acidovorax kalamii | reverse complement strand
CGGCCGAGCCTGGCTTTGCGCTGTATTACCCCGGGCGCAAGCAGGTCAGCCCGGCGCTGCGCGCCTTGATTGGATGGCTGCGGGGGTAGGGGTAGGGGTAGGGGTAGGCGTAGGGGTAGGGGTAGGGGTAGGGGTAGGGGTAGGGCGGTTTTTGCCGAGGAGTCAGTTTTCAGGCCAATGTTGCGGGATGATCAAAAATGATAGCTGCTTGGGCATGATGGATGCGCGCAAAGGGCTTTTTTGGTCAAATTCTGGCGAAAAGAGAATACGTGCAGTGGCCCACGGCGCTTCTGGTAGCCTGCGCAGATTTTGTTGATCCGTTTTGTGGCAGCCGGGCTGTCAACGCCACTGAAAGGGAGCTTGCTCTGTGAACCCGTCTTTTTCTATCTCACTCATGGTGTTGATCACCGGGCTTGTTGTTGTCGCGCTGATGTTGTCGGGGGCTAAGCTCTTGCCTGAGCAACATCCGATGAGAAGGTGGGCTGCTGATTTCCTCAGCCGTCGTGGCCCTGTAGAAACCGCACGGCTAGCGGGAGTGGTGTTGTTGATGCTAGTGCTGGGCACGCTGACGTTGTGGCATGCGTGACGGCAATGGAGCAGGGCGTCACGCCAGCGGCGGCAGCACCTGCGCCCGCTCCTCACTAAACTTCCGCGCCTCGTCCCCCAGCCACTCCCGCACCAGCTCCATGGCAGGGCTGGGGTGCGCGGTGGTCACAAACGAATACGCCGCCCGTGACGGCACGCTGCGCCCCAGCAGCGGCACCAGCCGCCCGGCTTTCACGTCCTGCAGCACCAGCGCGGCGCGGCCCATGGCAATGCCCTGGCCGGCCAGCGCGGCGCCCAGGGCGAGTTGCGACAGGTTGAACTGCTGGCCGCCCGCCCAGGGCGGTGGCGTGGCGCCCCTCTGTGCAAACCAGTGTTGCCATTCTTCGTACGTGTCTGCGCCGTCCCAGGCGCTGCCGTCGTGCAGCAGCCAGTCGCCGTGCAGGTCTTGCGGCTGGGTGATGGGCGGGTGGCGGGCCAGGAAATCGGGGCTGGCCACGGGGATGAGCCATTCGTCGAGGAACACGGTGGCGTTCAGGTCGCGGTAGCCGCCCAGGTCAAAGCGCACGGCGGCTTCCACGCCGTCGCGCACCATGCGGGTGCGGTCCAGCGTGTGGAACTCGCCAAACACGCGCAGCCCGGTGTGGGGGTGCTGGCGAAAGAAGTCGCCCAGCCGGGGGGTGAGCCAGCTCATGGCAAAGGAGGGCGAGCAGCTCAGCGTGGCGGTGGCGGCCTCGGCCGGTTGGCGCATCTGGGCCAGGGTGCTTTCGATGGCGTCGAAGCTCTCGCGCAGCACCACGGCCAGCCATTTGCCCTCGGGCGTGGGCACCAGGGCGCGCGGGGTGCGCAGGAACAGGGGGCGGCGCAGCCAGTCTTCGAGCTGCTTGACCTGCTGGCTCACTGCCCCCTGGGTAATACACAGCTCGGCCGCCGCTTTGGTAAAGCTGCCGTGGCGGGCGGCTGCATCAAAACTGCGCAGCCAGGCGAGCAGGGAGGGGGAGAGGCGAATATCCATTATTAATACTAATATTGTGCTCAATATAAATGGTTTGTGACGGAGGCGTGACCGGCGAAAAATGGGGGCAAGACTTTTCGAGATGAACGCGCCATGACGATTGCCGAACCCCAAACTGCCATCGATGCCTTGCTGGCAACCCGCCTGCGCAACGCCCAGCCCGCCCTGTGGACCAACCCGGCGCTGCAGGCACAGCGCGCCGCCGCGCTGCCTGCACTGGGTAGAACCATTAGTCTGGATGATACGCGCGCAGCGGCTGCGCGCCTGGCCCGTTTTGCCGATCTGCTGGCCCAGGTGTTCCCCGAACTGGCCGCCACCGGGGGCGTCGTGGAGTCGCCCCTGCTGCCCGCCACTGCGCTGCAGCCCGTGCTAGGCATGGCGGAAGGCCAAGGCCGCCTGTTCATCAAGGCCGACCACAGCCTGCCGGTGGCGGGCTCCATCAAGGCCCGGGGCGGCATGCACGAGGTGCTGGAGTTCGCCGAGGGGCTGGCGCTGCAGCACGGCTTGGTGCAGCCCGGTGGTGACTACCGCGCGCTGGCAACGACGCAGGCGCGCGAGGTGTTGGGCCGCTACCAGGTGGCAGTGGGCTCCACGGGCAACCTGGGCATGAGCATTGGCGTGGTGGCGTCGGCCCTGGGTTTTCAGGCCACGGTGCACATGTCGGCCGATGCCAAGGAATGGAAGAAAGACCGCCTGCGCCAGCGTGGCGTGTTGGTGGTGGAGCACACGGGTGACTACGAGCGCGCCGTGGCCGCAGGCCGTGCCGAGGCGGCCAGCAACCCGATGTGCCACTTTGTGGACGACGAGCAATCGTTCTCGCTGCTGCTGGGCTACAGCGCAGCGGCGCTGCACCTGCAAAAGCAACTGGCCGAGCAGGGCGTGGCGGTGGATGCCGAGCACCCGCTCATCGTTTACCTACCGTGTGGCGTGGGTGGCGCGCCAGCGGGGATCACCTTTGGCCTGCGGCAGGTGCTGGGGCCGCATGTGCACTGCTTTTTTGCGGAGCCGGTGCAGTCGCCGTGCTTCATGGTGCAGATGATGGCCGGGCCGGGGGCGCACCCCTCGGTGTACGACTGGGGCCTGAGCAACCGCACCGAGGCCGATGGCCTGGCCGTGCCACGTGCATCGCTGCTGGCGGCCGAGCTGATGCGGCCGCTGCTGTCGGGCGTGTTCACGGTGGCCGACGACACCTTGTTCACGCACCTAGTGCGGGTGCTGGATGCCCTGGGCGAGCGCATCGAGCCCTCCGCCGCTGCAGGCTTCAGCGGCCCGGCCCTGCTGACGGGTACCACCGCCGGGCAGGCCTGGCTGCGCAGCACGGGCATTGACGCCGTGCTGCACCAGGCCACGCATCTGGTGTGGACCACGGGCGGCCTGTTGGTGCCCAAGGCGCAGTACCAGGGCTTTGTGCAGCGCGGGCGGGCCGTGCTGGCTGCGCAGGGCTGATTTCTTCTTGCTTTCCCAACCTTTGTGACCTTTGGAGAGAACCCCATGAACCGCAAGCAACTGCTTTTGTCTGCCGCCCTCTGTGCCGCCCTGGGGTCCACCGCGTTGGCCCCGGCCATGGCGCAGGAGGCGGCGTTCCCCACCAAGCCGATCACGCTGGTGATTCCGTTCCCGCCCGGTGGCGCCACCGATGTGCTGGGGCGACTCATTGGCAAGAAACTGGGCGACAAGCTGGGCCAGAGCGTGGTGATCGACAACCGCGCGGGCGCGGGCACGGTGATCGGTGCGTCATCGGTGGCGCGGGCGGTGCCGGATGGCTACACGCTGCTCATGAGTTCGGGCACCACCTTCACGGTGAACCCCGCCGTGCGCGCCAAGCTGCCGTATGACCCGGTCAAGAGCTTCGAGCCCATTGGCATTGCCGGGCGCACGGGGCTGATCTTGCTGGCCAACAAGGACGTGCCGGTAGCGGATGTGAAGCAGTTCGTGGCCCTGGTGAAGGCCGGGCCGGACAAGTATTCGTATGGCTCGTTCGGTGCGGGCACCACCTCGCAGTTTGCGGGCGAGATGTTCTTCCACGCGGCGGGTCTCAAGATCCAGCATGTGCCGTACAAGGGCAGCGCGCCTGCGATGACCGACCTGCTCGGCGGGCAGATCCCGTTCACGGTGGACACCGTATCGGCCGCGCTGCCGCAGCTCAAAGACGGCAAGATCAAGGCCATTGCGGTGACCTCCGGCAAACGCTCGGCCCTGCTGCCCAAGGTGCCCACGCTGGCCGAGAGTGGCTACCCCGGCCTGGAGATGGACACTTGGCTCGCCATGGTGGCGCCGCGTGGCCTGCCACCGGCCGTGAAGGCTCGGCTGGAGCAAGCATTGGCCCAGGTGGTGTCAGACCCCGAAACGCGTGACAAGATGATCGCGGTGGGGTTCGAGCCGTCCTATGCTTCGTCCAGGGTGTTGGCCGAGCTGATCGACAAAGAGCTGCCGCTGATGCGTGCCATTGCACAGCGCGCTGCAATCACCGCAGACTGAACCCATGCGACCAGAACAAGGAGACAAGCCTGAGATGACAACAACAAGCCCCCAAGCCCTGGTTGAGCTGACCGCCAACGAGCTGCGCCATCGCATCGGCACGCGCGAGATTTCGCCGGTGGAATTGCTCGACGCCTGCATCGCCCGCATCGAGGCGGTGAACCCGCATGTGAATGCCATCACCGCCACCTGCTACGACCGCGCCCGCACCGAGGCCAAGGCGGCCGAACAGGCGGTGCTGCGCGGCGAGCCGCTGGGCCTGCTGCATGGCCTGCCCATGGGCGTGAAGGACCTGGAGGCCACGGCGGGCCTGCTGACCACCTATGGATCGCAGATTTACCGTGAGCACATTCCGGCCGAGGACAACGTGCTGGTGGCGCGCCTGCGCGCTGCGGGCGCCATCGTCACGGGCAAGACCAACATCCCCGAGATGGGCGCGGGCGCCAATTCGCGCAACACCGTGTGGGGCGCCACGGGCAACCCCTTCAACCCCAACCTGAACGCCGGAGGCTCATCGGGCGGCTCGGCCGCCGCGCTGGCGTGCGACATGCTGCCGGTGTGCACGGGCTCGGACACGGGCGGGTCGCTGCGCATTCCGGCGTCCATCTGCGGGGTGGTGGGCTTCCGGCCCTCGCCCGGCCTGGTGCCCAGCTCGCGCAAGCTGCTGGGCTGGACGCCGATTTCGGTGGTCGGCCCCATGGGCCGCACGGTGGAAGAGGCCTGTCTGCAGCTGGCGGCATCGGCGGGCATGTCGCCCGGCGACCCGCTGAGCTATCCGCTGGACCCGATGAGCTTCCTCCTGCCCGAAGCCGTGGACCTGAGCCGCCTGCGTGTGGCCTATACCGAGGACTTCGGTGCCTGCGCAGTGGACAACGGCATCCGCGCCGTGTTCCGCAACAAGGTGCAGGCCATGAAGCACCTGTTTGCGCGTTGCGACGCCATCGACATCGACCTGGGCGACGTGCACCGCTGCTTTGACGTGCTGCGCGCCGAGGCCTTTGTGGCCAGCACGCGCGAGGCCTACGAGCGCGACCCCGCCAGCCTGGGCCCCAACACCCGCGCCAACTACGAAATGGGCGCTGCCATGACGCTGTTGGACAGCGCCTGGGCGCAGGCCGAGCAGACACGCATCCTGGCGCGGTTCCAGAAGCTGTACGAAGAGTACGACGTGATCCTGGCGCCCACCACGCCGGTGTCGCCGTTTGCGTGGACGGATCTTTTTGCCAGCCACATCAACGGCGAGCCGCAGGCCAACTACTACCGCTGGCTGGCGCTGACCTATGTGAGTACGCTCACCACGCACCCGGCGCTGAGCTTGCCCTGTGGGCTGGACGACGCCGGGATGCCGTTTGGCCTGCAGATCGTGGGTCGGTTCCGTGCAGACCGGCACACGCTGGGTGTGGGCCATGCGCTGGAGCAGGCGTTCAAGGGCATCGCCGGGCTGGCACGACCCCGGCCCGACATTGCCAAGCTGGTGCAGACGCGCGCCGAGCCCTCGCTGACCTCCATCGTGACCGGCGCGCCCGACCCCCGTGACGCCCGCAGCCTGCAGCGCGACGACCGAGCGGCATCGGCTGCGCAGGTATCCGCTGTTTGAGCAGGAGACACAGATGCAAACCGTAGACACCATCGTGATCGGCGCAGGCATTGCCGGGGCCTCCGTGGCCTGGCAACTGGTACAGCCCGGCGCTGTTGGGCAGGGCGCCAGCGTGCTGCTGCTGGAGCGTGAATCGCAGCCCGGCTACCACACCACCGGCCGCTCGGCCGCGCTGTACATGGCGACCTATGGCACGCCCAACATCCAGGCGCTGACCCGGGCCAGCCGCGCGTTCTACGATGCGCCGCCGCCCGAGTTCGGCACCGATCCCATCCTCTCGCCCCGGGGCGTGGTCTATGTGGCCGGGCCGGACCAGCTGGACCTGCTCAAGCAGACCTACGACGAAGCGCACGCCACCTCGCCCAATGTGCAATGGGTGGACAAGGCCGATCTCATGGCGATGCTGCCCTGCCTCAAACCCGAGGCCGTGGCAGCCGGCATGAGCGAGCCCGAGGCCGCCGACATTGACGTGAACGCCCTGCACCAGGGCTACCTGCGCGGCCTGCGCCAGCGCGGGGGGCAGGTGCTGACGAACGCCGAGGTCACGGCCGTGCGCCGCGAAGGCACTGTGTGGCAGGTGACGCTGGCCGATGGACGATTGTTTGCTGCCCCGACTATCGTCAATGCTGCGGGCGCCTGGGCCGACGTGGTGGCGGGCCTGGCCGGTGTGCCACCCATCGGGTTGGAGCCGCGCCGCCGCACGGCATTCACCTTCCCGGTGCCCGAGGGCATGGACGCCACCTACTGGCCTGCGGTGATCGGCATTGATGAGAGCTTCTACTTCAAGCCCGATGCGGGGCAACTGCTGGGCTCACCGGCCAATGCTGACCCTACGCACCCGCACGATGTGGTGCCCGAAGAGCTGGACGTGGCCACGGGCATCTATCACATCGAGGAAATGACACGTTTCCAGATCCGCCGCCCGTCGCACACCTGGGCCGGGCTGCGCTCGTTTGTGCCGGATGGCGACATGGTGATTGGCTGGGACAACCATGTGCCCGGCTTTCTCTGGCTGGCCGGGCAGGGCGGGTACGGGATTCAGAGCGCGGCGGGCGCCTCGTTGCTGGCGCGGCAGCTGTTGCGGGGCGAGCCGCTGGCCGAGGAACTGGTGCGCGAGGGCGTGGGGGTGGAAGGGCTCTCGCCCGCGCGTTTGCGCTGAGGTGCCTAAAAAGGAGGCGGGAGGGGCTCAGCCCCTCAGGCGAAGGTGTTGACGTTGGTGCCCAGCGTGCCGCTGGTGGCCAGCTGCGGCTGGGGCATGGACTGCTGCATGGCATCCAGCATGGTGGCGGCAGAGACGGCCTGCATGTCCAGCGCCTTTTTCAGCACCACCATGTTCAGCGCGTCCGAGGTTTTGGCACTGGCCAGGTTGGTGGCGGTGCTGACGATGCTGTTGGCGAGGGCGACATCCATGGCGATTCCTTGGGGTAATGGCGGTTTATCGGCATCCCGGCGGCGGGCTTGAGGGGTGTTACATCTCTGGCAGGGGGCTGGGGTCAGGACCGGTTGTCCGTCCAGCCCACCCGGCCTTGCCCGCCATCGTTGATGCGCTGCACAAATGCGCCTGCTTGCGCTTCGGGCAGGCGGATCTGCAGCTGCACCAGCGTGCCATGCTGCACGTCCACCAGCTCTGCTCCGGCCGATTCGACCTCGCGCCGTACAAAGCCTTCCAGCGCATAGGGCACCTCGCACTGCAGGGTGGCCATGCGCTGCAGCGTGACCTTGGGGGCGGTGAGCAAAGCCTGGGCAATGGTGTCGGTGTAGGCGCGCACCAGGCCGCCCGCACCCAGCTTCACTCCACCAAAGTAGCGCACCACGGTGGCCAGCACGCCTTCCAGGTCCTGGTGGCGCAACACATCCAGCATGGGGCGGCCGGCCGTGCCGCTGGGCTCGCCGTCATCCACCGCCGCTGACTGCCCGCCTGCCAGCAAAGCCCAGCAGATGTGGGCCGCCCCGGGGTGCTGCTTCCATAGTGCATCGACGGCCGCCTGGGCGCTGGCGCGGTCGGCCATGGGTTGCACGCAGCCGATGAAGCGGCTTTTCTTGATGATGAGTTCGCTGTGCGCCGGGGCGGCCAGGGTGTGGGGCATGGGGCAGCGAGTGTACGGCGCGCGCTGTGTGACGAATGTCACGCCGGGCGTTCTCGTCACGCGGTGGGATGGGCATCGGGGCCGGGAGTGTGCGTTCTGTCACACGCCAGAGCGGCGTGCATTCCTACACTGCCCAGCTGTTGTGGTGGCCTACGCTGGCGCTACGTTTTTGAAAGCACCAGGCCCACCCGAAAAAGGAACTGCCATGTTTGCCACTCCGTTCTCTGCCCCCGTGCCCCCCCGTTTTGCCAGCCATGTGTTTGGCCGGTTCATGTCCCGGTCTGCCCCGACCGCCCCCCACACACCCATGGCGGTCCCCGTGGTGAACGACCTGGTGGAGGAAGAAGACGACTTGCCCGACCTGGCCCAGCGCGTGCGGGAAGTCGGCGAGTGGTGAGCGGTGCGGGGCCCGATCCCGGCTTTGCCATCGATGGCCCTCTTGGGGGCCATTGCCGTTTCTGGGGCCCAGCTTGCGTTGGACTTCAGCCGCCGCCCGTGCCGCCGTCATCCGGCAGGTCCACCAGGCTGCGTGCCATGAGCACGCTGGTGTAGTTGGTCAGCGGTCGCCAGTCGCATTCGCCCACCACCTGGTAGCCCCACGATTCATACATCGCAATCAAGGCCGCCGCAGGCTGGGCCGTGTCCAGCGCCAGTGTGCGGGCGCCTGCCTGGCGGGCAAACGTGGTGGCATGGGCATGCAGCTGCTTGCCATAGCCCCGGCCCTTGGCCTGGGGGGTGATGCAGAACTGGCACAGCGACCAGACCGTGGGGTCGCGGTACAGCGGTACGGTGGAATCCGGCTGGGGCGGCCGCAAGGTGGCCGTGCCCACGTAGTCGCCTCCGTCCACCATCACCAAGCCGGTGCCTGACGCAAAGCGTTTCGCCGTGTCTTCCACCGACTGATGGGTGCCCCAGTAGCGCAGGCCCAGGCGGGCGTGGGGCGCGTAGGCGGCGTGGATGAGTGCCGTGAGGCGCACCAAATCATCCTCGGGCGTGACCTGGCGGATCGTGGGGCGGGGGTTAGGGGTCATGGTGGCTGCCTTGTGGGTGTGCGGTGCCAGCAGGTGTTTGTTACAGCTTCAGTTCCCAGGTTTCGCCCACCAGTTGCTGGCCAAAGCCGTCGTAGGGCTCCGACTTGGTCAGGCGAAAGCCGCGCTGGGCATAAATGCCCCGCGCGGCGGTCAGGCAGCTGTTGGTCCACAGCACCATCTTCTTGTAGCCTTTGGCGCGCGCAAAGGCAAGGCATTCGTCGGTCAGCCGCGCGCCCAGGCCCAGTCCGCGCGCCTTGGGGGCCAGGATCAGCATGCGCAGCTGGGCCGTGGTGGGGGATTTGCGCACCACAAACACCGCACCCACCCGCTCGCCGTCCAGCTCGGCGATCCAGGCTTTCTCCCATTCGGGCTGGAAATTGCGCAGAAACTGCGCGGCAATGTCGGCCACCAGCGCCTCGAAGCGGCTGTCCCAGCCGTATTCACGCCAGTAGATTTCGCCGTGCTGCTGCACCACCCAGCCCATGTCGCCGGGCACGGGGTCGCGCAGCACGGCCATGCGCGGGGGGGCACCTGCGCTCGATGCCGGGTCCAGCAGGGTTTCGATGCGTTCCATGGCATCCACCACTTCCTGCTGGCGCGCGGGGGGCAGGGGGGCGAGCAGGGCGGTCGCCTCGTCGCGCGAGCGCTGCTGCAGCGGCTCGAACACCGCGCGCCCGGCCTCCGTCAGGGCCAGCACGCTTTGCCGTGCGTCCTGCGCGCTGGTGCTGCGGCTGATCCACCCCGCCTGCTCGAATCGGCGCAGGATGCGGCTCATGTAACCGCCATCCAGCCCCAGCTCCCGTGACAGTTCGCTGGCCACGGGGGCCTCGCGGTGGGCCAGCTCATACAGCACGCGCACATCGGTGAGTGACAGGTCGCTGCCCAGGTACGGGTCCAGCACCCCAATGCGGCGGGTGAAGAAACGGTTGAAGCGGCGCACCGCCTTCACGGCGCTGGCAGGGACGGGGGTCGGGGCCGATGGGGCTGGCGTGGTGGTGCTCATAAATGCCTTTGTCAGTTAATTAATTGACAAAAGCAAGTATATGGCTTGAGGGACATCAAGCCTGCAACGGTGAGGGGCAAGTGCTGCAAAGGCGACAAAAACCGCTTGCCAACGTAAAATCGCGGGTTATCCACCACAGACGCGCCCCACGAAGGCCCCATCGCACCGGGGGCGGCCGCGACCCCCTTTGCATGAACGCCCCCGTTGACGTCTCCTTTTTTGCGCGCGCCGCAAAGCCCTTGACCAGCTACCGTCCGTACTGGGCCAAGCGCTTTGGCACGGCCCCGTTCCTGCCGATGAGCCGCGCCGAGATGGAAAAACTGGGCTGGGACAGCTGCGACATCATCCTGGTGACGGGCGATGCGTATGTGGACCACCCGAGCTTCGGCATGGCCGTGATCGGCCGCACGCTCGAAGCCCAGGGCTTTCGCGTGGGCATCATTGCCCAGCCCGACTGGCAGAGCGCCGAGCCCTTCAAGGTGCTGGGCAAGCCCAACCTGTTTTGGGGCGTGACGGCGGGCAACATGGATTCGATGATCAACCGGTACACCGCCGACCGGAAGATCCGCAGCGACGATGCCTACACCCCCGGCGACGTGGGCGGCAAGCGCCCCGACCGCGCCGCCATCGTCTACAGCCAGCGCTGCCGCGAGGCGTTCAAGGACGTGCCCATCATCCTGGGCGGGATTGAAGGCAGCCTGCGCCGCATCGCCCACTACGACTACTGGAGCGACAAGGTGCGGCGCTCCATCGTGGTGGACAGCAAGTGCGACCTGCTGCTGTACGGCAATGCCGAACGTGCGCTGGTGGAGGTGGCCCACCGCATTGCAGCGCGTGAGCCAGTGGAGAACATCACCGATGTGCGCGGCACGGCCTTTGTGCGCCGTCCTGATGATGAAAGCGGCAAGGGCTGGTTCGAGATCGACTCCACCACCGTGGACGAACCCGGCCGTGTGGAAGCGCACATCAACCCCTACATGACCACCAGCGAGCAGGCGGCCGCCCAGGGCAGCACCTGCAGCAAAGAGGATGCTCCTGATTCTGTAGCTACAAAGGCAGGCGAGACAGGCGGTAACGGCCAAAAAAGCCCTGAAAAAGCCGAGCCCAACCCCGCCATTCAGCCCATGGTCTTTGTGGCCAACCCCGCGCTCAAGGCCAAGCTCAAGGTGCCGCTGCGCGAGAAGAGCGTGATCCGCCTGCCCAGCTACGAGCAGGTGAAAAGCGACCCGGTGCTCTATGCCCACGCCAACCGCGTGCTGCACCTGGAGACCAATCCCGGCAACGCCCGCGCGCTGGTGCAGGCGCACGGCGAGGGCGTGACGGCGCGCGACGTGTGGATCAACCCGCCGCCCATCCCGCTGACCACGGCCGAGATGGACCACGTGTTCGACCTGCCGTACGCACGTGGCCCGCACCCCAGCTACGCCGACGAGAACGGCAGCCACGACGGCGCGACCAAGATCCCGGCGTGGGAGATGATCCGGTTTTCGATCAACATCATGCGCGGCTGCTTTGGCGGCTGCACCTTCTGCTCCATCACCGAGCACGAGGGCCGCATCATCCAGAGCCGGTCGGAAGACTCGATCATCCAGGAGATCGAGGACATCCGCGACAAGGTCAAGGGCTTCACCGGCACCATCAGCGACCTGGGCGGCCCCACGGCCAACATGTACCGCCTGGGTTGCCGCTCGCCCGAGATCGAGGCCGCCTGCCGCAAGCCCAGCTGCGTGTACCCCGGCATCTGCCAGAACCTCACCACCGACCACGGCCCGCTGATCAAGATCTACCGCCGTGGCCGCGCCTTGAAGGGCATCAAGAAGATCCTGATCGGATCGGGCCTGCGCTACGACCTGGCCGTGAAGTCGCCCGAGTATGTGAAGGAGCTGGTGCAGCACCACGTGGGTGGCTACCTCAAGATCGCGCCCGAGCACACCGAGCAGGGCCCGCTCACCAAGATGATGAAGCCGGGCATCGGCAGCTATGACAAGTTCAAGCAGATGTTCGAGAAGTTTAGCGAAGAGGCGGGCAAGAAGCAGTTCTTGATCCCGTACTTCATTGCCGCGCACCCGGGTACCAGCGACGAGGACATGATGAACCTCGCCATCTGGCTGAAAAAGAACGGTTTCCGCGCCGACCAGGTGCAGACCTTCTACCCCAGCCCCATGGCCACGGCCACGGCCATGTACCACTCGGGCCGTAACACGCTCACCCGCGTGCGCCGCCAGATGCGCGACGAAGCGGAAGAGTCGGTGGACATCGTGCGCGGTGAAAAGCGCCGCCGCCTGCACAAGGCCTTTCTGCGCTACCACGACCCCAACAACTGGCCGCTGCTGCGCGAAGCGCTCAAGGCCATGGGCCGGGCGGATCTGATCGGCAACGGCAAGCACCACCTGATACCCACCTTCCAGCCGCTGACGGACGGTGGCTACCAGAGCGCGCGCAAGAAGAACAGCACCGCGTCCACGGGCGGCGGAGGTCTCGGCTACACCATCAACAAGGATGGCAAGGCCGTTGCCCTGCGGCCCCGCCCGCAGGAGCTGAACGAGCCCAAGGGCGATGTGCGTTTTCGCGGCACGGCCCCCCAGCCGGGGCGCATGCTGACCCAGCACACCGGACTGCCGCCCCGTGTGACGGGTTCTGCCTCCAAAACCAAGCCCGCTGGCAACGGCAAGGTGTTCAAGAAGGCGCGCTGACCGCTGCCGGGTGCGCCGAATGCGCCCTGGCCCCTCAGGGCCGCATCAGGCCGGGCGCTGCTGGGGGAATGGCGTGCTGTGCGGCGGCGTGTGGCCTTGTGCCACTCCGGCACCCCGCGCAGACTCTGGCCTGGGGGGGTTGCCGAGGGCGAGGTAGTCCTCTAGCGGCACCGGCCGCGCCAGCGCATAGCCTTGCGCATAGTCCACGCCAATCTCCCGCAGGGCCTCGACGATGGCCTGGGATTCGGCAAACTCCGCAATCGTCTGTTTGCCCATCACGTGGCCGATGTGGTGGATCATCTCCACCATGGCCCGGTTGGCGGGGTCGTGCAGCATGTCCTTCAC
Source organism: Acidovorax kalamii (assembly GCF_002245625.1). Lineage (GTDB taxonomy): Bacteria > Pseudomonadota > Gammaproteobacteria > Burkholderiales > Burkholderiaceae_C > Acidovorax > Acidovorax kalamii. The sequence continues at coordinate 154,967 of NZ_NOIG01000003.1, read as the reverse complement.
AAAGCTGCCGTCGATCTTGAGGTAGTCCACCGGCAGGTGCTTGAGGTAGTTGAAGGACGACATGCCCGCGCCAAAGTCATCGAGCGCAAAGCGGCAGCCCAGCTGCTGCAGCTCCTTCATCAGCCGCACGGCATTGGGCAGGTGCGATATGGCGCTGGTTTCCGTGATCTCGAAGCACAGCATGTGTGGGTCCACCCCCGAATCGGCCAGCGCGCTGCGGATGAGCTTGAGCAGGCTGTCGTCCCCCAGGCTGGTGCCCGAGAGGTTGATGGCGCAGGTGTGCACCTGCGGCAGGCCCGGCTGGTGCTGGCGCCGGGCCAGCGTCTCCAGCGTGTGGCGGATGACCCAGCGGTCGATCGAGGTCATCATGCCGTAGTGCTCGGCCGCCGGGATGAAGCAGCCGGGCGCAATCAGCTGGCCGTCGTCCTCGCGCAGGCGCAGCAGCACCTCCATGTGCAGGCCGCTTTCACCGCTGGGCTGCAGGGGCGCGATGGCCTGGGCGTGCAGCTGGAACTGGTTGTGCTCCAGCGCCAGGCGCAGGCGCCGCACCCAGTCCATCTCGCCCTCGCGGCGGCTCATCTCGATGTCTTCCGTCTGGTAGATGAAGACGCGGTTGCGTCCGCCTTCCTTGGCGCGGTAGCAGGCCATGTCGGCCACGCGCATGGCCTCCTGGATGGAGGTGAGCGCGGGGATGAGCTGCACCATGCCGATGGACAGGCCGGTGCGCAGCTGCTGGCCGCCCCAGTTCAGCCGCAGCTCCTGCCCGGCCTGGCGCAGCTGCTCGGCAATGCGGGCCGAGGGCCCGGCCGGGCAGTCCTTGAGCAGGATGCCGAACTCGTCGCCGCCCAGGCGCGCCAGCGTGTCGCCCTCGCGCAGATGGCTTTGCAGCATGCGGCAGACCTCGCGCAGCATCTCGTCGCCCGCCTGGTGGCCGCAGGTGTCGTTGATCAGCTTGAACTGGTCCATGTCCACATACAGCAGCGAGCCCTCGCGCCCCACGGGGCGGGGCTGGGCCAGCAGGGCTTCGAGCCGGTGCTCGAACTCGCGCCGGTTCACGAGGCCTGTCAGCGCGTCGTGGCTGGCCTGCCACGACAGCTGCTCCACATAGTGCTGCTCGCGCGTCACGTCGTGCAGCACCAGCACGGCACCGGTCAGCACATCGCGGTGGCGGATGGGCGAGCCCACCAGCTTGACCGGCACGACGGTCTGGTCCGGGCGCACCAGCGTGGTGTGCACATTGCCCAGGGCCGCGCTGCCGCTGCGCAGGATGTTCTGCACCAGCGTGTCGGCAGACAGGGGCGGTGCCTCGCCATCGAACACCAGCAGCTGCGCCAGCGGCTGGCCGGTGGCCTGGGCAGCCGGGCGGGCCAGCAGGGCCTCGGCGGCGGGGTTCATGTAGAGCACCTGGCCCTGGGTGTTGGTGGTCACCACACCGTCGCCGATGGCGGTCAGGGTGGTGCGGGCCTGCTCGCGTTCGGCCTCCAGGGCCTGCTCGGCGCGACGGCGCTGCTCCAGCAGGCCCTGGGTGTGCCACAGGGTCAGCACGATGAGCACGGCCGCCATGCCCATGTTGGTCCACATCAGCAGCAGCACGATCTGGCGCGAGCTTTCGCCCAGGGCCTCGCTGAAGTTGCGGGCGACGGGGGTCACTCCGGCATTGATTTCGTAAATGGCGTCCTGCCACCGCTGCCGGGTGGCGGCGTCTGCCGTGCCGTCCGTGTTGCGCTGGTGGATCTCGTGCGACAGCTCGCGCAGTGCGTTGATGTATTCGTCGCCGATGAGCCAGTGGCTCACGGGCTTTTTGACCAGGTCCAGGTGGTCGAAGTAGCGCAGCAGCCAGATCAGGCTGTCGATGTCGTCGGGGTGGTTGCCGCCGCGCAGAAAGCCCTCGCGCGCCACATCGGTCTGCACCTGGCCCGGCTGCAGGGCCAGCCGTGCTGCCCGGTCGCCGAGGGGGATGTCGATGGCGCGCACAAACCCGTCGAACGACTGGGGTGAGCCATTGATCGCGTACTGGTGGAGGTGGTAGATGGCGTCCTTTTGCCCCTTGGTCCACAGACTTTCACCCGCCACAAAGGCGCGAACGCCGGACAAGACCTGCAAGCTGGCCGTGGCACAGGCGGCCAGCAGCAGCACCATCACGATGAACGGCCAGGTCACCCGCAGGGTCAACGGCACCGGTTTTCGCTCGACTGGCTGCTCTGGCTGCTGCAACACATCCATGGATTGGCCCCCCGCCTCATGCTTCGTTGCCGGGCGCTGGCCGTGGCCAGCGAGCCCTTGCTGCTTTGCTTCGCTGCGCCTGCACCGTGCGTGAACCGCCTTTGCTCTGGCTGGAGCCTCGGATCGGTGGCGGTGCTGCGGTGCAGCGCCCGCGGACCACTATATAGCGATCAACTGGCAGACGCATGCAAAGTTTGGCAAGCGGAGGGGCCGTGCTTGCTGCCGTTGTGGTGTGAGGCTAGCGTGCCAGCACTGTTGTTTCAGGCAGGGTGCACGGCCCGCGCAGTGGCAGTTGGCGTGCCCTGGAGGTACTACCGATGCGGTGCCGGAGATTGCTCCTCAGGGCCTGCTCCTGCGCTGCGGCCTTGGTGGTGCGCCGGATGCTCAAAATACAAGCAAAAATGGCCGTTGCCGCGCGTCCATCATGCGCTTTTAGCTATCAAAATTGAAGCGATTCAGGGGCTGCTACCGCAGCCACCCGCCCACCCAGGCCGCCAGCGCCGCGCAATGCACCACCACCGTGGTCCAGTACACGGTGCGGAACTCCTGCTTGCTCGACTTGTGCCGCAGCCACTGCTGCGCGCACCACGCGCTCGGCCAGCCACCTGCCAGGCTGAGCAGGTGCAGGTGTTTTTCAGGTGTGCGCCACCGGCCGCTTTGTGCCGCGCTTTTGTCCATGGCATAGGTGACAAAGGTCAGGAGGTTGATGGCCACAGCAGCGCCCAGGGACCACAGCGGGAGCCTGCTCGCCCAGACGCCCCAGCCCAGCAGCGCGGCCCAGCCCAGCATCAGGAGCAGGGTGGGCAGGGCCGGGGCATTGGCCCCCGGCTGCGTTTTTGCCGGGCGCTCGCTGCGCGGAGCGGGTGACGGGGCAGGGGGACGCGTGTGCTGAATTTTGCGCGGAAGCGCCGTTGCAGACGCGCTGGCGGCTGGGCGGGTTGCGCGCCCGGCCTGGGCCGCAGGCTGTACCGCCATGGCCCGGGGGCCTTTGCCGCCCACGTGGATTTCTTCGTAGACCACGGCCAACCCTTCGCGGGGTGCTGCGCTGCCCCGGTAGTCCCGCACATGAAAAAACACGTCGGCGGAGGTGTCGGGGCTGCGGATAAAGCCGAACGCGCGCGTCGCGTCCCAGCGAATGACGGTGCCTTGTTTCTGCATCGGTAAAAAAGGGATCAGGCGAGGGTGTGCAGGGGAATGTCTTGCGCCACGGCCAACGCATCCAGCTGGGCGCGGGTCTGCGTGCGCAGGAAGGCCGCTACGGCGGCGTGCGTGGCAGGCGCGCGCAGCACCACTGGGTCGCCCGTGGCGGGCAGGCCTGCAGCGGCGCACAGGCTGGCGGCAAAGTGTGGCTCCAGCGCCGCCACGGCCACGCGGCCGTCGGCGCAGGAGTAGATGCGGTAGCCCGCGTGGTGGCCGCCCACGTCGCCCTCGGGGGTGGTCAGGCCCCAGTCGCGCGGCTGAGCCAGCCAGGCGGCGGCGTCGGCCAGGGCCACTTCGATGCACATGCCGTTGCCAGTGTGAGCGCGCTCCAGCAGGGCCTGCAGCACGGCTTCGCTGGCCATCAGTGCGCCGCCCATGTCGGCGTAGAGCGTGGGCGGCATCTCGGTGCCGGTCACCAGGCCGGCATCGGCCAGGTAGGTGAGGTCGTGGCCGGGCTCTTCGGCCCGCTCGGCCGCTGCGCCCACGATGCGCACCAGCGACAGGCGCGGGTATTTGGACTGCAACGCATCCCATCCCAGCCCCAGCTTGGTGAGCGCCGAGGGGCGGAATGAGGTGATCAGCACATCGGTGCGGGCCAGCTCTGCATGCAGCGCGGCCTGGCCTTCGGGTGTCTTGAGGTGGGCATGCACCACCCGCACACCCTGGTGCAGCGTGGCATAGGCCGCCGGGCTGTAGATGCCCATGGGGTCCGCGCTGGGGTAGCCGGGGGGCGGGGGCGGTTCGAGCTTGGTGCACTCGGCGCCCATGCGTGCACAGCGCATCAGGGCGGCGGGGCCGGGCAGGTTGAGGGCGAGGCTGAGGACGCGGGCGTTGCGCAAGGGCTGGGGCAGGGTGGTGGTCATGGGCTCAGGGTTGTCTCGGTGTTGTGGTTATGAATGAAAGGTGCGGCGCTGGAACTTCGCGGGTCGCGCGGGCTCACTCCCAGCGTTATACATAATTTGTTACGCTCCCCGACCCATGCAACGCAGAACCTCTTTGGCCGCCCTCACAGGCCTGGCCGCCTTTCCGGGAGCTTTCATGACCACGTCCCTGAGCAGCGCCGCCACGGCCCCTTTGCTGCAGGCGCTCAAGCCCTCGCCCCGCATGCCCGTGCTGTTTGTGGGCCATGGCAGCCCCATGAATGCCATCGAGGACAACGCCTGGCGCCGCAGCTGGCAGGCCACGGGCGCGGAGCTGATGGCGCGCGCGGTGCAGCCGCAGCTCATCCTGTGTGTGTCGGCCCATTGGCTCACGCGCGGTGGCTGGCAGTTGACGGGCATGGCCAACCCCAAAACCATTCACGACTTTGGCGGCTTTCCCCAGGCGCTGTTTGACCAGCAGTACCCCGTGCCGGGAGCCCCGGCGGTAGCGCGCAGCCTGGCCAAGGAGCTGAAATCTCCTGCCACTGGTGCCGCATTAGGCGTGGACGAGGGCGAATGGGGGCTGGACCATGGCACCTGGTCGGTGCTCAAGCCCATGTTCCCCCAGGCGCGCATCCCGGTGATGCAGCTCAGCATGGACTACAGCCGCGCCCCGGCCGAGCACTATGCGCTGGGCCAGCAACTGAAGGCCCTGCGCGAGCGGGGCGTGCTCATTGTGGGCAGCGGCAACATCGTGCACAACCTGCGCCTCACCCGCCGGGGTACGGCCGCCAATGAGGCGTACGACTGGGCCGCCGAGTTCGACACCGTGGTGCAGGAGCAGATCAAGAAAGGCCAGCTGGGGACCTTGCAGGACTTCCAGAAGCTGGGCGCCGTGGCCCAGCAGGCGCACCCCACGCACGAACACTACCTGCCGCTGCTGTACGCCGCCGGTGCGGTGGAGTCCAGCGAGATGCCGCGCTTTTTCAACACCGGCTACCAGTCGGCGTCGATCTCGATGCGGTCGGTGCTGTGGGGGTGACGGGTTGCGCCGGCGCGGCCTTAATTTGCTCTGATATTGATAGCTGCCAATGCTTATCCATCAGGCGGAAGAGGCCAAAAAAGGCTAGAAACTTTCAGGCAACCCGCCGGTAGTGGTCAACATCGGCTCGATCGTCAGCCATGGCCAGCGCTCCCGGTAACTGTCTGCCTTGGCCTGGAACAGCGGCAGATGGGGGTAGGCGGGGTTGGGGCGCATCAGCCCGGCATACAACTCCGCAAGGCCGTAGGGGGCGTACAGCAACGGCGGGGTTTGTGGTGTGTTGCCAGGCTGCAGACCCACGCAGGTGCAGGGCACCAGAAAACGTTCGATCCCGTGGCGGGCCGATTCCAGCGGCGCATACGGGTAGCCAAACCAGCGCTCGTACCAGAGGTGCACGCGGGCCTGGTTCTTGGCTTCGACGGTGATGGGCAGGTCGGCGAAGAGGGCGGTGACTTGGGCTTGCACCTGCTGCTCTGCCGATTCGGACAAGTCGTTGCCGTCGAAGTAGAACAGGTCGTAGTCCTTGATGTGCGCCGTGGGCGCCAGACCAGAGCGCAGGTTCCACACTGTCTGGAACAGGCAGCCCGCCACCAGCCACGCATCGGGCAGGCCCAGAAACGGCAAACGCTCCAGAAGGGCCGCGTTGTGCGGGTTCTGGAGCGCTTCGCTCACGAAGCGGCGCGCGAGCGCCGCTTCCTCATCTTGCTCAGACAACCTTTGCAATGGCCTGGCAGACGTAGTCAATGTTCTTGCTGTTAAGCGCGGCCACGCACATGCGGCCGGTGTCGGTGCCGTACACGCCGAACTCGTTGCGCAGGCGCACCATCTGGTCCTTGGACAGGCCGGAATAGCTGAACATGCCGATCTGGGTGGTGATGAAGCTCATGTCCTGCTTCACGCCGGCGGCCTTCAGGCCGTCCACCAGCTTCTGGCGCATGGCCTTGATGCGCACGCGCATTTCGGCCAGCTCTTGTTCCCACATCGCGCGCAGCTCGGGGTTGTTCAGCACGGCGGCCACCACTGCGCCACCGTGGATGGGTGGGTTGGAGTAGTTGGTGCGGATCACGATCTTGAGCTGGCTCAGCACGCGGCCGGCTTCTTCCTTGTCGGCGCACAGCACCGACAGGCCACCCACGCGTTCGCCGTACAGGCTGAAGCTCTTGGAGAACGAGGTGGAGACGAAGAAGTTCAGGCCAGCGGCCACAAACTTGCCGATCACGGCGCCGTCTTCGGCGATGCCGTGGCCAAAGCCCTGGTAGGCCATGTCGAGGAAGGGGGTCAGGCCCTTGGCCTTGACGGCGGCGATCACCTGGTCCCACTGCGCGGGGGTGATGTCGTAGCCGGTGGGGTTGTGGCAGCAGGCGTGTAGCACAACGATGGTGCCGGGGGCGGCAGCGTTCAGGCTGGCCAGGAAACCTTCGAAGTTCACGCCGCGCTTTTCGGCGTCGTAGTACGCGTAGGTATCGACTTCAAAACCGGCGTTGGTGAACAGCGCGCGGTGGTTTTCCCAGCTGGGGTCGGAGATCAGTACCTTGGCATTGGGGCTGACCTTTTTGAGGAAGTCGGCACCGATCTTCAGGCCGCCGGTGCCGCCGATGGCCTGCACGGTGGCCACGCGGCCGGACTTCACGGGTTCGCTGTCGGCACCGAACACCAGGCTCTTGACGGCGTTGTCATAAGCCACGATGCCGTCGATAGGCAGGTAGCCACGGGCCGTGGGGGTGGACATCATGGTCTTTTCTGCGGCCTGCACGCATTGCAGCAGGGGCAGCTTGCCGTTGTCGTCGAAATAAACGCCGACGCCCAGGTTGACCTTGTTGGGGTTGGTGTCGGCGTTGAATTGCTCGTTGAGGCCCAGGATGGGGTCGCGGGGGGCCATTTCGACGGCGGTGAACAGAGACATGAAAATCCTTGAAAGGTTGTCAGTAGCGAAGAATCCGGGCGTGGTGTACTGTGCCTGGTTCCGCCGATTTTAACGGGCGGCCTGCCCCACCCGTTGACCACGCCCATGCCAGATATCACCGAAGTCATAACTGAAAAGCAAGACGGCGAGTTCGTCCATTTCCCCGACTCTCCCTTTGAGCTGTTCCAGCCGTACCCCCCGGCGGGCGACCAGCCCGAGGCCATTGCCAAACTGGTGGAGGGCCTGCACGACGGGGAGACTTTTCAGACCTTGCTGGGCGTGACAGGCTCGGGCAAGACCTTCACCATGGCCAACGTGATCGCGCGCATGGGCCGTCCGGCGATCATTTTTGCGCCCAACAAGACACTGGCCGCGCAGCTCTACAGCGAATTCCGCGAGTTCTTCCCCAAGAACGCCGTGGAGTACTTCGTGAGCTACTACGACTACTACCAGCCCGAGGCCTACGTGCCGCAGCGCGACCTGTTCATCGAGAAGGACAGTGCGATCAACGAGCACATCGAGCAGATGCGCCTCTCGTGCACCAAGAGCTTGATGGAGCGCAAGGACGTGGTGATCGTGGCCACCGTCTCTGCCATCTACGGCATTGGCGAGCCCGAGAGCTACCACCGCATGGTGATGACGCTGCGCGTGGGCGACAAGGCTGGGCAGCGTGATGTGATTGCCCAGCTGATCCGCATGCAGTACCAGCGCAACGAGGCGGACTTTTCGCGCGGCAAGTTCCGCGTGCGGGGCGACACAATTGACGTGTTTCCGGCCGAGCATTCCGAGCTGGCGATCCGCATCGAGCTGTTCGACGACGAGGTGGAAAGCCTGCAGCTGTTCGACCCGCTCACGGGGCGCATCAAGCAGAAGATCCCGCGCTTTACCGTCTACCCCAGCAGCCACTATGTGACGCCCCGCGACAAGGTGCTGGCCGCCGTCGAGACCATCAAGCTGGAACTGGCCGAGCGCCTGCAGCAGCTGGTGGCCGACGGCAAGCTGGTCGAAGCGCAGCGGCTGGAGCAGCGCACTCGGTTTGATCTGGAGATGCTCAGCGAGGTGGGACACTGCAAGGGCATCGAGAACTACACGCGCCACCTGTCGGGCGCTGCGCCGGGGGACCCGCCCAGCACACTCACCGACTACATGCCTCGCGATGCGCTGATGTTTCTGGACGAAAGCCACCAGATGATCGGGCAGCTGAGCGCCATGTACAACGGCGACCGCGCGCGCAAGACCACGCTGGTGGAGTACGGCTTTCGCCTGCCTTCGGCGCTGGACAACCGGCCGCTCAAGTTCGAGGAGTTCGAGCAGCGCATGCGCCAGGTGATTTTTGTCACTGCCACGCCGGCGGACTATGAGCGGACTCATTCCGGCCAGATCGTGGACCAGGTGGTGCGCCCCACCGGCCTGGTGGACCCGGTGGTGGAGGTGCGCCCTGCCACCCACCAGGTGGACGATGTGCTGCAGGAGATCCGCATCCGCGTGGAGAAAGAGGAGCGCGTGCTCATCACCACGCTGACCAAGCGCATGGCCGAGCAGCTCACCGACTACCTGACAGACAACGGCGTGAAGGTGCGCTACCTGCACAGCGACGTGGACACCGTGGAGCGCGTGGAGATCATCCGCGACCTGCGTCTAGGGGCGTTTGATGTGCTGGTGGGCATCAACCTGCTGCGCGAAGGGCTGGACATCCCCGAGGTGTCGCTGGTGGCGATTCTGGACGCCGACAAGGAAGGCTTCCTGCGCGCCGAGCGCAGCCTGATCCAGACCATTGGCCGTGCGGCGCGCAACCTCAATGGCAAGGCCATCCTGTATGCCGACCGCATCACCGATTCCATGAAAAAAGCCATGGGTGAGACGGAACGCCGCCGCATCAAGCAGATCGCACACAACGAGGCGCACGGCATCACACCGCGCAGCATTGTCAAGCGGGTAAGAGACCTGATTGACGGGGTTTACAGCGAAAAAGCGGGCAAGGACGCCGAGCGGCTGGAGCAGGAGGCCCTGCAGCGCGCCAAGGTCGAGGACATGTCCGAGAAAGATGTGGCGCGCGAGATCAAGCGGCTGGAAAAGCTCATGCTGGAACACGCGCGCAATCTGGAGTTCGAGCAGGCGGCCCGTGTGCGCGACCAGCTCTCGCGGCTCAAGGACCAGGCGTTTGGCGCACACGGAGGCGATTCGGTGGCCTTGTGACCGGGGAGGTGAAGGGCCAAAAAAACAATTCAGGCCAAATTGCGACCTGTTGGTTTTTTATCCCGACAAATTCAATAGGGATTTGTGTTATACTCGCGTAAAACACTCAAGAACAAAGCCCAACGATGAAGGGCTCCGCGCAGAACGCTGTGTGGAGTAAGGGGCGGAGACGGTGCCCGTGCTGACCACCACCCAGCGCAGGCAGTTTCTTTAACGAACGAGCCTCAGCACAAGGAGCTTGCAATGCGTCTCACCACCAAAGGCCGTTTTGCGGTCACTGCCATGATTGACCTGGCACTGCGTCAGAACAACGGCCCCGTCACCTTGGCTGCGATCAGCCAGCGCCAGCAGATTTCGCTGTCCTACCTCGAACAGCTTTTTGGCAAGCTGCGCCGCCATGAACTGGTGGAATCCACCCGTGGCCCCGGTGGCGGCTACACCTTGGCCCGCAAGGCGGGTGACATCACGGTGGCCGACATTATTGTGTCGGTGGACGAGCCGATTGACGCCACGCAGTGTGGTGGCAAGGAAAACTGCCTGGGCGAAGCCGGCCGCTGCATGACGCACGAGCTGTGGGCATCGCTCAACCAGCGCATGGTGGAGTTCCTGGACTCCGTGACCCTGCAAAAACTGGTGGACGAACAACTCGCCAAGGGCGTTCAGATCGAAGACAAGCCGGTGGTGCGCCGTGCCATCTCGACGACGCCCGTGGTCAAACCCATTCGCGTCAACGCACCCAACTCGGTGTTTGCACTGGGCAACGTTTTCGCGAAGTCCTGACACCTGCAGAGCCCGCGCCGGCCCTTGGGGTCGGCGCCGCCCTGAACGCGTTTTTCTGAAACCGACTTTTTCTCGTAAATCTGCCAGCCAGACACCCTTACTGAGCCAGCCATGGACATGACCCCGCACTTCCCCATCTATCTCGACTATGGCGCCACGACCCCGGTGGACCCCCGTGTGGTGGACGCCATGATCCCCTGGCTGCGTGAGCATTTTGGCAACGCGGCATCGCGCAGCCATGCCTGGGGCTGGGAGGCCGAGGAGGCCGTTGAGAAGGCCCGCGTGCAGGTGGCCGATCTGATTGGTGCTGACCCCCGCGAAATCGTCTGGACCAGCGGCGCGACCGAGTCCATCAACCTGGCCTTGAAGGGCGCTGCCCAGTTTTACAAGGGCAAGGGCAAGCATCTCATCACGCTCAAGACCGAGCACAAGGCCGTGCTGGACACCATGCGCGAGCTGGAGCGCCAGGGTTTTGAAGCCACTTACCTCGATGTTCAGGAAGACGGTCTGGTCAACATGGACGCGCTCAAGGCCGCGATCCGCCCCGACACCATCCTGGTGAGCATCCTGTTCGTGAACAACGAAATCGGCGTGATCCAGGACATCCCTGCCATCGGCGCACTGTGCCGTGAAAAGGGCATCCTGCTGCACGTGGATGCGGCCCAGGCCACGGGCCGCGTTGCCATCGACATGGCCACCTTGCCCGTTGATCTGATGAGCATGACGGCCCACAAGACCTATGGCCCCAAGGGCGTGGGTGCACTGTATGTGCGCCGCAAGCCCCGCGTGCGTCTGGAAGCACAAATGCACGGTGGCGGCCACGAGCGCGGCATGCGCTCCGGCACGCTGCCCACGCACCAGATCGTGGGCATGGGCGAGGCCTTCCGCATCGCCAAGGAAGAAATGGCCGAGTCCAACGCCAAGGCCCACGCGCTGCAGCAGCGCCTGCTCAATGGCTTGAAGGACATCGAGCAGGTGTTCATCAACGGCAGCATGGAACGCCGCGTGCCGCAGAATCTGAACATGAGCTTCAACTACGTCGAAGGCGAGTCGCTCATCATGGGGATCAAGGGCCTGGCGGTGTCGTCGGGTTCGGCCTGCACCTCGGCCAGCCTGGAGCCCAGCTATGTGCTGCGCGCCCTGGGCCGCAGCGATGAGCTGGCCCACAGCAGCCTGCGCATGACCATCGGCCGTTTTACGACCGAAGAGGAGATCGACTATGCGATCTCCACCATCCGCGAGAACGTGGCCCGCCTGCGCGAACTGAGCCCGCTGTGGGAGATGTACAAGGACGGCATCGACATCAGCACCATCCAATGGGCTGCGCACTGAATCCCGAAGATTTTTGAAGCATTGAAGAGGTACACATCATGGCTTACTCAGAAAAAGTGGTTGACCATTACGAAAACCCCCGCAACGTGGGTTCCTTCGACAAGGGTGACGATTCGGTGGGCACTGGCATGGTGGGCGCGCCCGCCTGCGGCGACGTGATGAAGCTGCAGATCAAGGTGAACCCCGCCACGGGCGTGATCGAAGATGCGCGTTTCAAGACCTATGGCTGCGGCTCGGCCATTGCCTCGTCGTCGCTGGTGACTGAATGGGTCAAGGGCAAGACGCTGGACGAAGCGGCAGCGCTCAAGAACAGCGAAATCGCCGAAGAACTGGCCTTGCCGCCCGTGAAGGTGCACTGCTCCATCCTGGCCGAAGACGCCATCAAGGCTGCGGTGCTCGACTACAAGACCAAGCACGCGGCCACTGCCACCACCGCTGCCTGATCCACCGAGAGCGATATGGCCATCACGCTGACAGAAGCCGCTGCACGGCACGTCAATCGCTATCTTGCCCGCCGTGGCAAGGGCCTGGGCGTGCGCCTGGGAGTCAAGACGACTGGTTGCTCGGGGCTTGCCTACAAGCTGGAGTATGTGGACGACAGCGAGCCCGAGGACATCGTGTTTGAAAACCACGGCGTCAAGGTGCTGATCGACCCCAAGAGCCTGGCCTACATCGACGGCACCGAGCTGGACTTTGTGCGCGAGGGCTTGAACGAAGGCTTCAAGTTCAACAACCCCAACGAGCGTGACCGCTGCGGTTGTGGGGAGAGCTTCCGCGTCTGAGTAGGTGTGAATGCTCGCGAGCCCGCTGCGCTGCACCGTGAAACCGCCAACGCGCTTTGTGCTGGCGGTTTTTTCTTGCACTTTTTGCTTCGCCCCTTCTGCGCATGAACCTGCAATCTGACGACTTTGAACTGTTTGGCCTCGAACGCCGCTTTGCCCAGGAGCGCAGCGCCATCGACGCGCGCTGGAAAGAGCTGCAGCGCGAAGCCCATCCCGACAAGTTTGCGGCGCAGGGCGCAGCGGCACAGCGTGTGGCCATGCAATGGTCCGTGCGCATCAACGAGGCCTACCAGCGCCTGAAAGACCCGATGCGCCGCGCGGCCTACCTGTGCGAGCTGCACGGCGCACCCATCAACGCCGAAGACAACACGGCCATGCCGGCGGCCTTCCTCATGCAGCAGATGGAGTGGCGCGAGGCGCTGGAAGAGGCTCGTGCCGAGAGCGAACTCGATGCGCTGGATGACGGTGTCAGCCAGGCACGCCGTGACGCGCTGGCGCATTGCGGGCAGCTCATCGATCAGCAGCAGGACTACGCGGGCGCGGCCCGCCAGGTCAGAGCCCTCATGTTCATTGCGCGATTTGCCGACGACATTGAACGTCGCCGAGAGCAACTGGGACAATAGAGCGGTTTTTGCTTCCCCCAGGGCCTCCGTTGGAATGACGGCAGGCCCCACCACGTTGAGACCCAAAAATTTCATGGCGCTTCTGCAGATTTCCGAACCCGGCCAGTCCCCCGACCCGCACCAGCGGCGCATTGCCGTAGGTATCGACCTGGGCACCACCCACTCTCTGGTGGCTGCCGTGCGCAATGGTGTGTCCGAATGCCTGCCCGACGCGCAGGGCAGGGTGCTGCTGCCATCTGTGGTGCGGTATCTGGAGAACGGCGGGCGCCAGATCGGTTACGACGCCGTGGCCGCTCAGGCCCAGGATGCGCGCAACACCATCGCCTCGGCCAAGCGCTTCATGGGCCGGGGCCTGAACGACGTGGCAGAGGCGGGCAAGCTGCCTTACGACTTTGTTCCCGCCAACGACGCGGGTGCAGGGGGCATGGTCAGCCTGGCAACGGTGGATGGCAACAAGTCGCCCGTTGAAGTCAGTGCCGAGATCCTGGCCACGCTGCGCTACCGCGCCGAAGACACCTTCAACGACGACCTGTATGGCGCGGTCATCACCGTGCCTGCCTACTTTGACGATGCCCAGCGCCAGGCCACCAAGGATGCAGCCAAGCTCGCAGGCATCCACCTGCTGCGCCTGATCAACGAACCCACGGCGGCGGCGATTGCCTACGGCCTCGACAATGCCAGCGAAGGTGTCTACGCCGTGTACGACCTCGGGGGCGGCACCTTTGATATCTCCATCCTGCGCTTGACCCAGGGCGTGTTCGAAGTGATTGCCACCGGTGGCGATTCGGCCCTGGGGGGCGATGACTACGATGCCGCACTGGCCGACTGGGTGCTGCAGCAACTGGGGCTGGAGGCCGTCACCGCCGCCGATAAAACGGCCGTGCGCATGGCGGCCCGCGCCTGCAAGGAGGCGTTGACTACTACTGATTTGGTAGCATTCAAGGCAATACTGTCGAGCGGTGAAGCCCATTTTGACGTAAAAAGATCAGACTTCGAAGCCGTGACCGCCGAGCTGACGGCGCGCTCCATGGCCGCTGTGCGCCGCGCGCTGCGCGACGCCCACCTCGCGCGTGACGAGGTGCAGGGCGTGGTGATGGTGGGAGGCTCCACCCGCATGCCGCAAGTGCAACGCGCGGTGGCCGAATTTTTTGGCAAAGAGCCTCTGACCAACCTGAACCCTGATGAAGTGGTGGCCCTGGGCGCTGCCATCCAGGCCAACCAGCTCGCGGGCAACAACACGGCGGGCGACCTGCTGCTGTTGGATGTGATCCCGCTGTCACTGGGCATCGAAACCATGGGAGGGCTGGTCGAGCGCATCGTGGCGCGCAACGAGACCATCCCCACCGCCAAGGCGCAGGACTTCACCACCTACAAAGACGGGCAGACGGCGCTCGCGGTGCATGTGGTGCAGGGCGAACGCGACCTGGTGCAGGACTGCCGCAGCCTTGCGCGTTTTGAGCTGCGTGGCATTCCGCCCATGGCCGCAGGTGCTGCGCGCATCCGCGTGACCTTCACCGTCGATGCCGATGGCCTGCTGAGCGTGAGCGCTAAGGAGCAGGGCAGCGGTGTGGAGGCGCGCATCGATGTGAAGCCGTCGTATGGCCTGTCGGATGAAGAGATCGCGCGCATGCTGCAGGAGGGCTTTGCCACGGCGGCGCAGGACATGAAGGCCCGCGCCGTGGTCGAGGCCCGTGTGGACGCCGACCGCATGCTGCTTGCCACCCAGAGCGCGCTGGACGCCGATGGCGATGTGCTGAGCCTGCAAGAGCGCTCCGCTATCGATGCCCTGATGGTGGCCCTGCGCCACCAGCGCGACGCCGACGATGCGGCTGTGATCGAAGCCGCCACCGACGCCCTGGCCAAGGGTACCGAAGCCTTTGCGGCCCAGCGCATGAACCGGGGCATCCAGCAGGCGCTGGCCGGCAAGAACGTGCAGACCCTCTGACACAGCCGAACGCATCTCCTCGAACAAAAACAAGACCATCCCATGCCCGTCATCAAGATCCTTCCCCACCCTGAGTACTGCCCCGCAGGCACCGAGATCACGGCCCCTGCAGGCACGTCGATCTGCGAGGCCCTGCTGGACAACCACATCAACATCGAGCACGCCTGCGACATGAGCTGCGCCTGCACCACCTGCCACGTGATCGTGCGCCAGGGGCTGAATTCGCTCAACGAGGCGGAGGAGGAGGAAGAAGACCTGCTCGACCGCGCCTGGGGTCTGGAGCCGCAATCGCGCCTGTCCTGCCAGGCGATCCTGGCGCAGCAGGACCTGGTGGTGGAGATTCCCAAGTACACGATCAACCACGCCAAGGAAAACCATTGAAATGACACGGCAGATCGTTCTCGACACCGAAACCACCGGCCTCTCGGCCGAGGGCGGGGACCGCATCATTGAGCTGGGCTGCGTGGAGCTGCTCAACCGCAAGCTCACGGGCAACAACCTGCACCTGTACTTCAACCCGGGCCGCGACAGCCACGAAGACGCGCTGAAGGTGCACGGCATCAGCAACGAGTTCCTGAAGGACAAGCCCAAGTTTGCCGAGGTGGTGGACGACATCCTGCAGTACCTGCAAGGCGCCGAGATCATCATCCACAACGCGGCGTTTGACGTGGGCTTTCTGAACAAGGAGCTGGAGCTGGTGGGCCGCCCCGCGTTCCGCACCTATGTGGAGAGCGTGACCGACACGCTGGCCATGGCCAAGGAGATGTACCCTGGCAAGCGCAATTCGCTCGACGCCCTGTGCGACCGCCTGGGCGTGGACAACTCGGGCCGCACGCTGCACGGCGCCTTGCTGGACGCCGAGCTCCTGGCCGATGTCTACATCAACCTCACGCGCGGGCAGGACGCACTGCTCATGGCCGACGATGCCCAGGAGGGTGCCGACGGCGTGAAGGTGGCGGCCATCGATTTGCGTGGCCTGGTGCTGCCGGTGCTGCGCGCCAGCGAGCAGGAGCAGGCGGCGCATGCCGAGGTGCTCACCCAGATCGACAAGGCCAGCGGAGGCAAAACAATTTGGCGAACTTCTCAACAAGCCTGAAAAGCTGTGCCATAATCTAAGGCTTGTCACAGCGACACGGGTGATTAGCTCAGCGGTAGAGCACTGCCTTCACACGGCAGGGGTCACATGTTCGATCCATGTATCACCCACCACGCTTTAGACAGACTTTCGCGCTATCTTGCTCCAAGGTGGGTGCGACGGGTGATTAGCTCAGCGGTAGAGCACTGCCTTCACACGGCAGGGGTCACATGTTCGATCCATGTATCACCCACCAATCCCAAACCCCTGCAGATTTCTGGTCTGCAGGGGTTTTTTATTGCCTGCATGCATGCGGGTGCCACTTGGCTGGCGCGCCTTGCCATGCCGCTACAGTGTTGGGCTTGATGGATTGCAGCGGCGTGTGCCCGCTGCGCTTTTCCCCCACTGCTTGCTGGCACCAATCCGATGATCACTTTCCACAATCCCCTGCACCAGGGGCATGCTCCCGTCCATGAGTTCTTCCGAGGGGAGCGGGTGCCCTGTTTCGAGAAGCCTGCACGGGTGGACTACGTGGAAGAGGCCCTGCGTGCGCGCGGCCACAGCATGCTGGCCCCGGACGTGGACAGCAGCCCCGTGCTGGCCCAGGTGCATGCACCGCGCTACCTCGGCTTTTTGCAGACCGCCTGGCAGCAGTGGCTGGCGCTGGACCCGGTTGCCAATGCAACGGTTCAGCCATTTCCCTCCGTCTGGCCGGTGCGCACACTGCGCAGCGATGTCGAGCCAGACAACTTCGTGGCCCGGCTGGGGCTGTATTCCATGGACAACGGCACGCCCATGGCTGCAGGCACCTGGGCAGCAGCCAAGGCTGGGGCTGATGCTGCAGCGAGCGCGGCTGCACGCGTGGCGCAGGGTGACCGCGCCGCCTTTTGCTGCACGCGACCGCCCGGCCACCATGCAGGCCCCGACTTCATGGGCGGCTACTGCTTCCTGAACAACGCCGCCGTGGCAGCACAAGCATTGCGCAACCAGGGCGCCCGGCGCGTGGCCTTGCTGGATGTGGACTACCACCATGGCAACGGTACGCAAAGCATCTTCTACGCCCGCGACGATGTGCTTTTCGTCAGTCTCCATGGCGACCCGCGCACCGAGTACCCGTTCTACCTGGGCCATGCGGACGAAGTGGGGGAGGGCAAGGGAACTGGCTACAACCTGAACCTGCCGCTGCCCGCAGGCACCAGCGCTGCCACCTGGTTCGAAGCCCTGGAGCAGGCCTATACGCGCATCGGAGGCTACCAGGCTGATGCACTGGTGATCTCGCTGGGCCTCGATGCCTTCGAAGGCGACCCGATCTCCCGCTTCGCGCTGGCATCCGCCGA
Organism: Acidovorax kalamii; assembly: GCF_002245625.1. Taxonomy (GTDB): domain Bacteria; phylum Pseudomonadota; class Gammaproteobacteria; order Burkholderiales; family Burkholderiaceae_C; genus Acidovorax; species Acidovorax kalamii. The sequence goes on along the minus strand of NZ_NOIG01000003.1, from coordinate 137,669 downwards.
CTTCACCCGTTTGGGCGAGCGCCTGGCCCGCCTGGGGTTGCCCACCGTGTTTGTGCTGGAGGGTGGATATGCCGCCGCTGAGCTGGGGACCAACGCCGTCAATGTGCTGGATGGGTTTGAGCAGGCATAACTCCAGCCTGGGGGAGAAGGGCTGGTTTGCAGCGGAAGGAGCGAGCGAATGACCGATACGGTGGATTGTGTGGTGGTGGGCGCTGGTGTGGTGGGTCTGGCCGTGGCCCGCGCGCTGGCCTTGCAGGGGCGCGAGGTGATGGTGCTGGAGGCGACCGATGCCATTGGCACAGGCATCAGCTCGCGCAACAGCGAAGTGATCCATGCCGGGCTGTACTACCCCACCGGTTCGCTCAAGGCGCAGCTGTGTGTGCGGGGCAAGGAGCTGCTCTACGCCTATTGCGCCGAACGCGGGGTGCCGCACCGGCGCTGCGGCAAGCTGCTGGTGGCCACCTCGGCCGCGCAACTGGCCAGCGTGGAGTCGATCCAGGCGCGTGCGCGGGCCAATGGCGTGCTCGACCTGCAGTGGCTCAGCCGTGACGAGGCCTTGGCGCTGGAGCCCGCGCTGGAATGTGTGGGCGCGTTGTACTCACCCAGCACGGGCATCGTGGACAGCCATGCGCTGATGCTGGCCCTGCAGGGCGACCTGGAGAACGCTGGCGGCCTCGTGGCGTTCAATTCGCCTCTTGCGCGTGCCCAGTGTGCGGAAGATGCTATTATTTTGGAAGCATCTGATGGCACGCGCCTGCAGGCCCGCGCGGTGGTGAACGCGGCGGGCCTGTACGCACCGGTCCTGGCTGCCCGTTTTGTGGGGTTGGGCCCTGTCCATGTGCCTACGGCCCACTTTGCCAAGGGCAGCTATTTCACATTGACCGGTAAAGCACCCTTCAGCCATCTGATCTACCCGGTGCCCGAGGCCGCAGGGCTGGGGGTGCACCTCACGCTCGACCTGGGCGGCCAAGCCAAGTTCGGGCCGGATGTGCAGTGGGTCACATCGGCCGACGACCTGCTGGTGGACCCAACGCGGGGCGATGCCTTCTACGCGGAGGTGCGCAAGTACTGGCCCGGTCTGCGGGATGGTGCACTGGCCCCGGGGTATGCAGGCATCCGCCCCAAGATCCACGGTGCGAGCCAGCCTGCGGCCGATTTTGTGATCCAGGGGCCTGCGGTCCATGGCGTGCCCGGACTGGTCAACCTGTTTGGCATCGAATCGCCCGGTTTGACCAGTTCCCTGGCCATTGCGGAGCATGTGGCCGCGCTGGTTTGAAGGTTGATCTGGGGCAAATTCGTTGCAATCGGTAACCTCTTGCGTCCCCGTCCTACGAGGGGTCTCTGGACGGGTGGCTAAGATGGCCCGAGGTCCCTGTTCTAGGGTTTTCCAAACCGCTTGTTGATTGAAAGAAAGGCTGCTTGTATGACTGCTTCCGACACCACCACCACCCAAGGCGAACTGGAAAAACTGGTTTCCGACCTGCGTGGCCTGCTGGCCAACAAGGACCTGGACACGGTGCCAGAGATCAAGCTGCTGCGCCAGCGCCTGGACGATGGCATGCACAACGTGCGCGAATCTGCGGTGCGTGCCGCACAGGATGCCGCCCGCCAGGCCAAGGAGGCAGCCATTGCGGCCGACCGTTATGCCCATGATGAACCCTGGCGTGTGGCAGGCGCTGCACTGGCTGTGGGGGCCCTGGTCGGTTTCCTGCTGGCGCGCCGCTGAGCGCCGCGCCATGCGCACGCTGACCATGGCGGGCCCTGAGGGCCTCCCCGCATGAACTGGCTGTCGCTTCTGGGCCTGGAGGGCCTGGCGGCGCGCTGGCGCGCCAACGTGATCGAGGGGGCCATTGCGGTGGAAGACCGTGTGGACCTGGCCCGCCTGGAGTGGGCCGATCTGAAGCAGCGGGTTCAGCAACTGCTGGTGCTGACCATTGTGGTCACCGGGCTTACGGTGGTGGCGCTGATCATGCTGTCGATCGCCGTGCTGGTGCACTTCTGGGACACGCCGCAGCGCACCCTGGTTGCCTGGCTGGTGGCGGGCGTCTGGACGCTGGGGTGGGTAGCCGCCCTGGTGGCGCTGGTGTCGGTGGCACAGCGCGCAGGCAATGGTTTTGCATTGACGCGCAGTGAGCTGGCCCAGGACTGGCGAGACATCAAGGAGCGTCTGTGAGTACCCCGTCTACCTCTTCCCGGCCCGTCGCGCCTGAGCAAGGCGGACCTGCGCTGCCCAGGCCCACGGCCCAGCAGCAGCGCATCCTGGACCGCATCGCCCTGCAGCGCGAACGGCTGCGCGCGCGCCGTGCTGCGCGGGCCCAGGCCCAGGCTTTGACAGAGAGCCAGCGTGCGGCCGCAGGGGGCGCGGAGGACTCGCTCGCATTGCGCGCCGCAGGCTTTGCCCGCGAGCACCCCCTGGCTGTGGCAGCCATCGCGGGTGTGGCCGTGGTGGCCGGGCCACGGAGGTTGATCCGCTGGGCGGGTGTCCTGCTGCCCATGCTGCTGCGCCTGCGGCGATAAGCACTTGGCCGCGCCAGGCCCGTCCCATGAAAAGAGCCACTGCACAGTGGCTCTTTTTTTGAGCCAAGGGAAAGGCAAATCCCTTGGAACGGCCTCAGCCCATGGCCTTGATGGCCTTGGCCGCCTTGACCACCAGGGCGGGCCCTTCATAGATCAGGCCGGTGTAGATCTGAACCACATCGGCGCCCGCGCGGATCTTGCTCACCGCGTCTTCGGCGCTCATCACGCCACCCACGCCAATGATGGGAAAGCGGCTGCCCAGGGCGGTACGCAACTGCCGGATGACCTGGTTGCTGGCCTCCAGCACGGGCGCGCCGCTGAGTCCGCCAGTTTCTTCGGCGTGGCGCATGCCTTGCACGGCCGCACGGCTGATGGTGGTGTTGGTGGCGATCACGCCGTCCATGCCATGGCGCTGCAGCGTCGCGGCAATCACCGCTACCTGGGCTTCATCCAGGTCGGGGGCAATTTTCACGAACACGGGCACGCGCCTGGCGTGTTGGGTTGCCAGTGCTTCGCGGCGCTCGGCGATGGCGGAGAGCAGGGCATCCAGCGCCGCATCGCTTTGCAGCGCACGCAGATTTTGCGTGTTGGGCGAGCTGATGTTGACCGTCACGTAGTCCGCGTGCGGATACACCCCTTCCAGGCAAGTGAGGTAGTCGCTGGTGGCGTTCTCGATGGGGGTGGTGGCGTTCTTGCCGATGTTCAGGCCCAGCAGCATGGGGTTGCGGCGGTTTTGCTTGCGAAACTGCGCCTGCTGCACGTTGCGCAAAAAGGCCTCCAGCCCTTCGTTGTTGAAGCCCAGGCGATTGATGAGGGCGCGGGCCTCGGGCAGGCGGAACATGCGTGGCTTGGGGTTGCCTGGCTGGGCCTTGGGGGTGACGGTGCCCACCTCCACAAAACCAAACCCCATGGCGCCCAGTGCGTCGATGCAGCGTGCGTTCTTGTCCAGACCCGCCGCCATGCCCACCCGGTTGGGAAAGGTCAGGCCCGCCAGCGTGATGGGGTCGTCCACTGTTTCGTTGCACCAGGCCCACTGCAGCGGCGTGCGTTGCCCGCGTGCCAGCATGTCCATGGTGAGTTCGTGGGCGGCTTCGGCGTCCATGCCAAAGAGAAAGGGGCGGGTGAGGGCGTAGGGGATCAGGGACATGGGGGGATAATTCAGGATTACCCCCGATTTTCTCCCATGACGACGATGAATCCCCTGACCCAAGACGAACTCAAGACCCTGGTTGGCCAAGCTGCGCTGCAATACGTGGTGCCCGGCGAGATTGTGGGGGTGGGCACAGGCTCCACGGTCAACAAGTTCATCGATGCGCTGGCAGGCATGAAGAACCAGATCAAGGGCGCGGTGTCCAGCTCCGTGGCAAGTACCGAGCGCCTGAAGGCGCTGGGCATTGCGGTGTTCGACGCCAACGAAGTGGAGTCGCTCTCCGTCTACATCGATGGCGCCGACGAGATCGATGGCCAGGGCCACATGGTCAAGGGCGGCGGTGCGGCGCTGACGCGCGAGAAGATCGTGGCCGCCCTGGCCGCTCGGTTTGTCTGTATCGCCGATGAATCCAAGCTGGTTAAGGCGCTGGGGCAGTTCCCTCTGCCGGTCGAGGTGATCCCCATGGCAGCCAATCACATTGCCCGCCGTTTCCAAGCCATGGGCGGCCAGGCCAGCCTGCGGCTCAAGGATGGCCAGCCGCTGGTGACCGACAACGGTCAGCACATCCTGGATGTCAAGGGCCTGTCGATCACCGACCCGCTGGCGTTCGAGTCACAAATCAACCAGTGGCCGGGCGTGGTGACCGTGGGGGTGTTTGCCCACCAGAAGGCCACGGTGTGCCTGCTGGGGACGGCCCAGGGGGTCAAGACGCTGGACTATTCCCGCTGAAGTGGCCTGTCGCCAGGCGGAGCCCTCGGGGCACAGTGCCCGTGATGGCATCACAGAGTTTTAAAAAAGAAGGGGTCCCTTGGGACCCCTTCTTTTTTGATGTGACTGGCGTTGCGGCGTGCGGGTACCTGTCAGAAGCGGATGCCCGCCGGGTTGCTGGGCGTTGGGCCTTCAGCAGGACGGGCCGCAGGCGCAGGGCGTGAAGGGGTGGGGGCCTTAGGCTTCTCTTCGCTAGGCGCTGCTTCCACGGCCTTGACTGCCACCAGCGGCGTGGCTGCGGGAGGGCGATAGCTGGACGGCAGCTGCGACTGCTTGGGATAGCCCGCCGCGTCCAGATACTGCGTCCATTCCGCGTCCGAGAACCCGACCAGCTGCTGGCCCCCAATGCTGCCAAAGGGCAGGCTGGTCGATCCGCTCAGGCGCTGCAGGGCCGCTGCGTCTTCGCTGGTGGTCACCGTGCGTTCGGTGAACGGCACGCCCCGCGCCACCAAGGCGTTGCGCAGGCCCGTGCAAGGGGCGCAGTCGTTGCCGGTGTAAATCGTGACCGGGAACCGTGTGGCGATCTGTCGCAGCTCATAGGGCAGGGTGGCATTGCCACTGGCGGGGGCTGGCGCCGCACCTGTGGTGCGTGCAGCTTGGGCCGGTGCATCGGCGGGCGGGCGGTCAGAGAAGGTCACCTTGCCGTCGGGCCCGACGATGCGATACACGCCTTGCGCTTGGGCACTGGCGCCAGCCAAGGTCATCAGCAACGAGGCCAACAGAGGGGCCAACAAGGGCTTGTGCATGGTTGTTCTCCTTATTCCAGTTCGTTGTGGCTGCTCTGCGGGGATCGTGCGGGCCTGTGCTTTCCATGGGCTCAGGCAGTCAGTTCTTCCGCCATGCCCTGGTGGCGCAACAGGGCGTCCAGGCTGGGCTCGCGGCCCCGGAAGGCCTTGAAAGACTCCATGGCGGGGCGGCTGCCGCCCGCTTCCAGAATCGCTTCGCGGTAGCGGCGTCCGGTTTCAGCGCTGGGCAGCCCGTCGCTGCCTGTCGTTTCTTCAAACGCTGCATAAGCATCGGCGCTGAGCACCTCGGCCCACTTGTAGCTGTAGTAACCGGCGGCGTAGCCACCCGCAAAGATGTGGCTGAAGGTGTGGGCCGTGCGGCTGAAGGCTGGCGGCTGCAGCACGGCCACTTCCTGGCGTACCTGGGTCAGCAGCGGCATGAAGTCTTGGGCCGGGTCGTGTTCGGTGTGCAGCAGCATGTCGAACAGCGCAAACTCGATCTGGCGCAGCGTGGCCATGCCACTCTGGAAGTTCTTGGCCGCGATCATTTTGTCGAACAGGGCGCGGGGCAGGGGTTCGCCCGTATCCACATGGGCGGTCATGTGCTTGAGCACGTCCCATTCCCAGCAGAAGTTCTCCATGAACTGGCTGGGCAGCTCCACCGCATCCCATTCCACGCCGCCGATGCCGGAGACATCGCGCTCGTTCACCTGCGTGAGCATGTGGTGCAGGCCATGGCCGAATTCGTGGAACAGCGTGATCACGTCGTCGTGCGTGAGCAGGGGCGGTTTGCCGTCCACGCCATCTGCAAAATTGCAGACCAGGTGGGCCACGGGCATCTGCAGCACGCCGGTGTCCGGGCGCTGCCAGCGGGTGCGGACATCGTCCATCCAGGCGCCGCCGCGTTTGCCGGTGCGGGCGGGCTGGTCCAGGTAGAACTGGCCGACCAGGGCACCGTTGCGCTCGATGCGGTAGAACTCGACCGCCGGGTGCCACACGGGCGCCGAGTCGCGGCGGATCGACACTTCAAACAGTGTCTCGATGATCTTGAACAGTCCCGCCAGCACCTTGGGCGCGGTGAAGTATTCCTTGAGCTCCTGCTCGCTGAATGCGTAGCGGGCTTCCTTGAGTTTTTCAGAGATGTAGGGCCAGTCCCAGGCCTGTGGATCATTCAAACCCAGGTGCTCGGCGGCAAAGGCGCGCAGGTCGGCCACATCCTTCTCGGCATATGGGCGGGCGCGGCGGGCCAGGTCGCGCAGGAAGCGGATCACCTCGGCGGGCGACTGTGCCATCTTGGGCACCACGGACACTTCGCCGAAGTTGGCGTAGCCCAGCAACTGGGCTTCTTCGCGGCGCAGCGCCAGGATCTCGCCAATGAGTGCGGAGTTGTCAAATTTGCGGCCGTCGCCTTCGGCCTGCTCAGAGGCACGGGTGACATAGGCGCGGTAGAGCTTGGCGCGCAGGTCGCTGCGCGCGGCAAACTGCATCACCGGCAGGTAACAGGGCATCTTGAGCGTGAGCTTGTAACCCGGCTTGCCCTCGGCCTGCGCCGCAGCCAGGGCGGCCTGCTGCACGTCAGAGGGGATGCCCTCCAGCTCTTCGGCCGTGGCGTAGTAGGCGTAAGCGTCGGTCGCGTCCAGTGCGTTTTCGCTGAACTTCTGGCTCAGCTCGGCCTGGCGTTCCTGGATCTGGGCGAACCGCTCCTTGGCGGCACCGGTCAACTCGGCGCCGGAGAGAACAAAGTTGCGCACGGCATTCGAGTGGGCCTGGCGCTGTTCGGGCGTGAGGGTGGCGGGGTCGATGGCCTTGTACTTGGCGTACAGGCGTTCGTCGGCGCCCAGGCGGGTCCAGAACTCGGTGACACGGGGCAGGGCGGCGTTGTAGGCGGCCCGCAGCTCGGGCGTGTCGGCCACGCTGTTGAGGTGGCTCACGGCGCCCCAGGAGCGCCCCAGCTGCTCGGTGGCCACATCCAGCACCTTGGCAATGGCGTCCCAGCGGGCCGGAAAATCCGGGGCGGTGACGGTCTCCAGCGCCTGGTTCGCGCGCTCCAGCAGCACATCCATCGCCGGGGCGACGTCCTGCGGCGTGATGCGGTCGAACAGGGGGAGGTCGGAGAAGTCGAGAAGGGCGTTGCTCATGCGAAATTAGATGGCGCCAGGTGGCACAGGTTCAAGTTGCAAAGCGGCCGATGCCGACCTCGGGGGCACTGTGCGGCGAGCTCAGTGCGCAGCGGTGCGCTCGGCGGATTCGATGGTGTTGACCAGCAGCATGGTAATGGTCATGGGGCCAACCCCGCCAGGCACGGGGGTGATCCAGCCCGCCACTTCCTTGACACCGTCAAAGTCCACGTCGCCGCAGAGTTTGCCTTCGTCGTTGCGGTTCATGCCCACGTCGATCACCACGGCGCCGGGCTTGACCATGTCGGCGGTCAGCACATTGCGCTTGCCCACCGCGGCCACGATCACGTCGGCCTGCAGCGTCTGGGCCTTCAGGTCCTGGGTGGCGCTGTGGCAGATGGTGACTGTGGCGTTCTGGCCCAGCAGCATCAATGCCATGGGCTTGCCTACGATGTTGCTGCGGCCGATGACCACGGCGTGTTTGCCCTTGAGGTTGTAGCCGATGCTCTCCAGCATCTTCATGCAGCCGTAGGGCGTGCAGGGCCAGAAGCCAGGCATGCCGGTCATCAGCGCGCCCGCGCTGGCAATGTGGAAGCCGTCCACGTCCTTGGCGGGCGAGATGGCTTCGATCACCTTTTGCGCATCAATGTGTTTGGGCAAGGGCAGCTGCACCAGGATGCCGTGGATGGCCGGGTCATTGTTGAGTGCTTCGACACGGGCCAGCAGTGCGGCCTCGGTCATGTCGGCGTCGTACTTTTCGAGCACCGAGTGCAGGCCGCTGTCTTCGCAGGCCTTGACCTTGTTGCGCACGTAGACCTGGCTGGCCGGGTTGTCGCCCACCAGCACCACGGCCAACCCGGGCGTGACGCCCCGGGTTTTCAGGGCCGCCGCGCGCTGCGCCACGTCGGCGCGCAGTTGGCGGGAGAGGGCGTTGCCATCGATGAGCTGTGCTGTCATATCAAAAAATACTGGTCAAAAATGCCGTCTGCGCGCATTGGATAAGCGCAAGAAGCTATAAAAAAGTGAGTAAATATCAGCCCTTGGGTGCGTTCTGGCCCAGGGCGATCTTGAGCAGGTCGGCCACGGTGTTGGCGTTGAGCTTTTCCATGATGTTGGCGCGGTGTGCCTCCACCGTCTTGATGCTGATGCCCAGGTCATCAGCGATCTGCTTGTTCAGGCGACCGGCAACGATGCGTTCGAGCACCTGGGCTTCGCGGCTGGTGAGCTTGGAGAGCAGGGCGTCACGGCTGGCGGCCTGCTGGTAGCCAGCGAAGCTCTCGCGGGCGTGGTCCAGCATGCGCTCGACCAGGCCGACCAGTTCTTCCTCGTCAAAAGGCTTCTGGATGAAGTCGAGTGCGCCCTTCTTCATGGTGTTCACGGCCATGGGCACGTCGCCGTGGCCGGTGATGAAGACGATGGGCAGGGGTGACTTGCGCTCGATCAGGCGGTCCTGCAACTCCAGGCCCGTCATGCCGCCCATGCGGATGTCCACGATCAGGCAGGCAACTTCGCGCGGGTCGTAGCGGGAGAGAAAGGTCTCGGCCGAATCAAAGCAACGTACGCGATAGTCCTTGCCTTCCAGCAGCCACTGCAGGGAATCGCGGACGGCCTCGTCGTCGTCTACAACGTAAACAGTGCCTTTTTTCGGAATCAAGCTCATGCAACAGTCCTTGGGGTTTGTACGTTTGCTACAGAATTTGTAGTGCCATCAGCAGGCTTGGCAAGCGGCAGCCAGAAGGAGAACCTGCAGCCGATGACCTCCGGGCCATTGTAGAGGTTCTCCGCCTGCATCCGGCCCTGGTGCGACTCGACGATGCTGCGGCACAAATTGAGGCCCATGCCCATGCCTTCGGCCTTGGTGGAGAAGAAGGCTTCGAACAGCCGTTCGAGCACTTCGGGTGCCAGGCCCTTGCCAGTGTCTTGCACCGAAAACTCCACCACCTGGCGGTCGTCGATCTGCTTGGGCACCACGCGCAGCTCCACGCTGCGGCCTGCGGCGGGGCGGTTGGCGTGCTGGATGGCTTCGGCGCCGTTCTTCATCAGGTTGACCAGCACCTGTTCGATCAGGATGGTGTCGGCCATCACGGGCGGGAGGCGGGCGGCCACATAGTGGGTCAGGCGCACGTTGTGGCGGCGCAGCTCGATGTCGGCCAGTTCCACGGCCTCGTTCACCATGGAGTGCACGTCGGCCAGCGCCCGGTTGGGCTCGCTCTTTTTCACGAAGGACCGGATGCGCTGGATGATCTGGCCTGCGCGCTGGGCCTGGTGGGCCGTTTTCTGCAGTGCTGTGAGCAGGGCTTCTTCGGTCAGCTGGCCGCTCTGGATGCGCGAGACCATGCCGCTGCAGTAGTTGTTGATGGCGGTGAGCGGCTGGTTCAGCTCGTGCGCCACGCTCGATGCCATCTCACCCATGGTGATGAGGCGGCTCACCGACTGGGCGCGCTCGGCCTGGCGTTCGGCCTGCTCCTCGGCCAGGCGGCGGGGGGTGATGTCGGTGGCGATCACCATCTGCGCCAGACGGCCGTCCACCCAGTTCAGGTAGCGCGAGCGCACTTCCAGCCATTTGCCCAGGTCGGGCAGGTAGATTTCGGCGTTCTCGGTGCGGGCGCTGGTCAGCGGGTCGGTGGGCAGGCCCATCAGGCCGTCTTCATCGTCCATGCCGCTGTGTTCTTTGCCCGCCACGGGCACTACGCCCGCCTGTGCCACCAGTTGCAGGTGCCCGCCGGTTTGTGAGCCGAACCACTGGCGGTAGAGTTTGTTGGCAAACAGCAGCTCCTCGCTGCCCAGCGGTGCCACAGACACCGACGCATCCAGCGATTCCAGCACGATGGTGAAGCGCTCGTGCGAGGCCGAGAGCTGCTCGCGGATGCGGTTGGGCTCGGTGATGTCGGTCATCGAGGTCATCCAGCCGGTCTGGTGACCGTGGGCGTCGATCAGCGGCGACACATACAGCCGCGCGTCGAACAGCGTGCCGCTCTTGCGTTTGACGCGCACCTGAAAGCCTCCCGCCATGGTGTTGCCGCGCAGCTCGTCGCGCAGCTTGGCCTGCAGGGTCTCGTGGTCGGCCTCGGGCCAGTAGGGGAAGGGCGCTTTCAGGCCGACCAGCTCCTCTGCGCTCCAGCCCGTCATCTGGCAGAAGGCGGCGTTCACGTAGCTGATGCGGCCTTCCATGTCCAGGGCGCGCATCCCGGTAAGGATGGAATTCTCCATCGCGCGGCGGAAGTTGGTTTCGGCCACCAGCGCCTCTTGTGCCTGCATCCGGCGCCGGGTGTGGCGCCAGGTGGCAATCAGCATCCAGGCTGTCATCGCACTGAGGGTGCCCACCAGCCAGAATAGGCCGCTGCCCACCACGCCGAGCGACGTGCGGTAGGCCTGCGCGCGCAGCACCAGGCCGTTGCCGACCGGCGAGACGGGGATCTCGTATTCGTTGGCCTTGGGTGTCCAGGGCAGCAACTGCGTGGCCTTGTTGCGTGGCCCGAGCGGCGTGCCCGCCAGCACCTGGTTCTTGCTGTCGAGCAGCGTCACCGCGTAGCGCGCCAGCACCTCGGTAGGGGTGCCGTAGCGCAGCAGGCTGTCGATGGAGTACTCGCCCAGCACCACGCCGCTGAACTTGCCCTGGTTGTTGAGCGGCACCTGCAGCTGCAGCAGCGGGGTGGCGTCGCCCGAGGTGGCGGCAGGCTGCGCATACACGGGCTGCTGCAGGTCGCGCGCCAGGCCAAAGGTGTCGGCCGTGTCGCCGGGCTTGAGCACCTCGCCCGCAATGCGCAGCTCGCTGCTGGCCAGGGTGGGAGCGGCATGGCTGGCGCGGATGCGGCGGCGGTCGTCGATCCAGGTGATGGCCTGCAGCTCGGGGTACTGGCTGATCAGCGCTTCGGCGCGGACTACGAATTCAGCGCGGCCCAGGTCCTGGTTGGACAGGTCGCGCGCAATGCGCATGAGCTGCTCCTGGCGTTCCAGCAGGCGCAGGCGCACGCGCTGCTGAGCGTATTCCACATCGCGCCGCAGGGCTTCCTGCTCGCGCTCGGCCTCTTCGGCCCGCAGGTACCAGAAGGCCGCCACGATGGCCGCCAGAAACATCAGCACCGCCGCGAGGGGGGCAAGTGCCGCGAAACGGTCTTGGCGGGTGGGCGACAAGCCGCGCCACCACTTGCGCCACCAGCGTATCGGCGCAGCCACGGTCGGCACCGTGGGGGAGGGGGCAGGGGGCATCGAATCCATCCTGCAAGTGTAGGGGAGCCGTGTGCTGCATTCCTCCATTCAGTGTATGTGCGCCCGCAGCAAAATATTGCAATATGAAATGCATGGGCACCATTTGAAATTCTCAAAAAATGTGCGAAACTAGAGCCAACGTACTAAATTTGCTGCCACATCTACAGGAGACAAAGCATGTCAGCTCAGCCCGACCCTCAGGCCGGTTTCGGCATCGGCACGGACGCCGATCAACAGGAAACCCGTGAATGGATGGACGCGCTGTCCGCCGTGATCGACAAGGAGGGCCCTGAGCGCGCCCATTTCCTCCTGGAGCAGCTTCTTGAACACGCCCGCCAGAGCAGCATTGATTTGCCGTTCTCCGCCAATACGGGTTACGTCAACACCATCGAGCCCGAAAAAGAGGCGCACTGCCCCGGCAACATCGCCATCGAAAAGCGCTTGCGCGCCTACATGCGCTGGAACGCCATGGCGATGGTCGTGCGCGCCAACCGCCTGAACCCCGCCGACGGCGGCGACCTGGGTGGTCACATCGGTTCGTTCGCCTCGGTGGCCAGCATGTTTGGCGCCGGTTTCAACCATTTCTGGCATGCCGAGAGCGAAGGCCACGGCGGCGACCTGCTCTACATCCAGGGCCACAGCGCCCCCGGCATCTATGCCCGTGCCTACCTCGAAGGCCGACTGACCGAAGAACAGCTCGACAGCTTCCGCCAGGAAGTGGACGGCAAGGGCCTGTCCAGCTACCCCCACCCCAAGCTGATGCCCGAGTTCTGGCAGTTCCCCACGGTGTCCATGGGCCTGGGCCCGCTGATGGCGATTTATCAGGCCCGCTTCCTCAAGTACCTGCACGCCCGCGGCATTGCCGACACCGCCAACCGCAAGGTCTGGGTGTTCTGTGGCGACGGCGAGATGGACGAGCCTGAATCCCTGGGCGCCATCGGCCTGGCCGCGCGTGAAAACCTCGACAACCTGGTGTTTGTCATCAACTGCAACCTGCAGCGCCTGGACGGCCCGGTGCGGGGCAACGGCAAGATCGTGCAAGAACTCGAAGGCGAGTTCCGTGGTGCGGGCTGGAACGTGATCAAGCTGCTGTGGGGCAATGGCTGGGACGAGCTGCTGCGCCGCGACAAGAGCGGCAAGCTCAAGCAGCTGATGATGGAAACGCTGGACGGCGACTATCAGGCCATGAAGGCCAACGATGGCGCCTTCGTGCGCAAGAACTTCTTCGGCAAGTACCCCGAAACACTCAAGCTCGTCGAGCACATGACCGACGAAGAAGTGTTCGAACTGCGCCGTGGCGGCCACGAGCCCGCCAAGGTGTATGCCGCCTTCCACGCCGCCAACGAGCACAAGAACCAGCCCACCGTGCTGCTGGTCAAGACCGTCAAGGGTTATGGCATGGGCAAGGCCGGTGAAGGCAAGAATACCGTGCACCAGACCAAGAAGCTGTCGGACGAAGACATCAAGTACATCCGCGACCGCTTCAACATCCCGGTGCCTGACAGCCAGCTGGCCGAGATCCCTTACTACAAGCCGGCTGACGACACGCCGGAGATGAAGTATCTGCACGAGCGCCGCAAGGCCCTGGGCGGCTACCTGCCGCACCGCCGCGTGAAGGCCGACGAGAGCTTTACCGTGCCTGCGCTCGACACCTTCAAGGCCATCCTGGAGCCCACGGCCGAAGGCCGCGAAATCTCCACCACGCAGGCCTATGTGCGCTTCATCACGCAACTGCTGCGCGACCAGGCCCTGGGCCCGCGTGTGGTGCCCATCCTGGTGGATGAGGCCCGCACCTTCGGCATGGAAGGCCTGTTCCGCCAGATCGGCATCTACAACCCCAAGGGCCAGCTCTACACCCCGGTCGACCGCGACCAGGTGATGTACTACAAGGAAGACAAGGCCGGTCAGATCCTGCAGGAAGGCATCAACGAAGCCGGTGGCATGGCCAGCTGGATTGCTGCGGCCACCAGCTACAGCACCAACAACCGCATCATGGTGCCGTTCTACGTGTACTACTCCATGTTCGGCTTCCAGCGCATTGGCGATCTGGCCTGGGCGGCGGGCGACATGCAGGCGCGTGGCTTCCTGCTGGGCGGCACATCGGGCCGTACCACGCTGAATGGCGAAGGCCTGCAGCACGAAGATGGCCACAGCCACATCCTGGCCAACACCATCCCTAATTGCGTGAGCTACGACCCCACTTTCGCCCACGAAGTCGCGGTGATCATGCACCAGGGCATGAAGCGCATGGTCGAGCAGCAAGAGAACGTCTTCTACTACATCACGCTGCTCAACGAGAACTACAGCATGCCGGGCCTCACGGCGGGCACCGAAGAGCAGATCATCAAGGGCATGTACCTGTGCAAGCCAGGCGCTGAAGGTGACAAGCGCGTGCAACTGCTGGGCTCGGGCACCATCCTGCGCGAATCGCTGGCCGCGCAAACCCTGCTGGCCGCCGATTGGGGCGTGCAGGCCGATGTGTGGAGCTGCCCAAGCTTCAACGAACTCACCCGCGAAGGCCAGGACGCTGACCGCTGGAATCTGCTGCACCCGCTGGAAACGCCGCGTGTGCCGTTTGTGGCGCAGCAACTGGGTGCCAGTACGGGCCCCGTGGTCGCATCCACCGACTACATGAAGGCCTATGCCGAGCAGATCCGTCCCTTCGTCCCCAAGGGCCGCAACTACAAGGTGCTGGGCACCGACGGTTTTGGCCGCAGCGACTTCCGCAGCAAGCTGCGCGAGCACTTCGAGGTGAACCGCCACTACATTGTTGTGGCCGCCCTCAAGGCGCTGAGCGAAGACGGTGTGCTGCCCGCCACCAAGGTGGCCGAGGCGATCGCCAAGTACGGCATCAATGCAGACAAGATCAACCCGCTCTACGCATAAAACGAACGGAGACAGAACAATGGCATTGGTCAACATTCAAGTCCCGGACATCGGGGACTTCGACGAAGTGGGCGTGATCGAGTTGCTGGTCAAGGTGGGCGACACCGTGAAGGCCGAGCAGTCGCTCATCACCGTCGAATCCGACAAAGCGTCGATGGAGATCCCATCCAGCCACGCTGGCGTGGTCAAGGAACTCAAGATTGCGCTGGGCGACAAGGTCAAGCAAGGCTCCGTGATTGCGGTGGTGGAGTCCGCTGACGCGGGCGCTGCGGCAGCCCCGGCCGCTGCACCGGCTCCTGCTCCAGCAGCCGCAGCCCCCGCCCCAGTGGCGGCGGCAGCACCAGCCCCGGCCCCTGCGGCCGCTGGTCCAGTCGAAGTGCGCGTACCCGACATCGGTGACTTCAAGGACGTGGCCGTGATCGAGCTGCTGGTCAAGCCCGGCGACACCATCAAGGTCGAACAATCCCTGTTCACCGTCGAATCCGACAAAGCCTCCATGGAGATCCCGTCGCCCGCCGCTGGCGTGCTCAAGGAATTCAAGGTCAAGATTGGCGACACCGTAAACATCGGTGATCTGGTGGCAATTCTGGAAGGCGCGGCTGCTGTTGCAGCGCCTGCCGCCGCACCCGTTGCAGCCGCTGCGCCCGCACCTGCCCCCGTGGCTGCTCCTGCAGTCGCAGTGGCTGCCGCAGCACCCGCCGCTGCCACCGCCTCGGTCCCCGCCCACCAGCCCGGCACCCCCACGGCAGGACTGCCCCATGCATCGCCTTCGGTGCGCAAGTTCGCCCGCGAACTGGGCGTGCCCATCGACGAAGTCAAGGGCACCGGCCCCAAGGGCCGCATCACCCAGGACGACGTGGCCGCCTTCACCAAGCAGGTGATGGCAGGCGCCGTGCAGACCAAGGCCCAGGCCGCCAAGGCGCCCGCTGCGGCGTCCGGCGGCTCGGGCGTCGGCCTTGACCTGCTGCCCTGGCCCAAGGTGGACTTCACCAAGTTTGGCCCGGTGGAGCGCAAGGACCTCTCGCGCATCAAGAAGATCAGCGGTGCCAACCTGCACCGCAACTGGGTCGTCATCCCGCACGTCACTAACCATGACGACGCGGACATCACCGACCTCGAAGCCTTCCGCGTGCAGTTCAACAAGGAGAACGAGAAGAGTGGCGTCAAGGTCACCATGCTCGCCTTCATGATCAAGGCCGCCGTGGCTGCGCTCAAGAAGTTCCCCGAGTTCAACAGCTCGCTCGACGGCGACCAGCTGGTGATGAAGAACTACTTCCACATCGGCTTTGCGGCCGACACGCCCAACGGGCTGGTGGTTCCCGTCATCCGTGATGCCGACAAGAAGGGCATCGTGCAGATCTCGCAAGAGATGGGCGACCTGGCCAAGAAGGCGCGCGATGGCAAGCTGGGCCCGGCCGACATGACCGGCGGCTGCTTCTCCATCAGCTCGCTGGGTGGCATCGGTGGCCGTTACTTCACGCCCATCATCAACGCGCCCGAAGTCGCCATCATGGGCGTGTGCAAGAGCAGCATCGAACCCAAGTGGGACGGCAAGCAGTTCGCACCGCGCCTCATGCTGCCCCTAAGCCTGAGCTGGGACCACCGCGTGATCGACGGCGCCGCTGCTGCACGCTTCAACGTGTACTTTGCCTCGCTGCTGGCGGACTTCCGCCGCATCGTGATGTAACGAAAGGGCAAGACACACCATGGCAATCATTGACATCAAGGTGCCCGACATCGGCGACTTCGCCGAAGTGGCCATCATCGAAGTGCTGGTCAAGCCCGGCGACACAATCAAGGCCGAGCAAAGCCTGATCACCGTGGAGTCTGACAAGGCCTCCATGGAGATCCCGTCCAGCCATGCTGGGGTTGTGAAGGAGCTGAAAGTGAAGCTCGGCGACAAGATCGCCGAAGGCTCGGTGGTGTTGACGCTGGAAGTGCAGGGCGCAGGCGCGGCAGCGCCAGCACCTGCAGCCGCCCCAGCGCCTGCAGTTTCTGAGCAAAAACAGGCCCCTGCGCCCGTTCAGCAAGCGCAAGCAGCTATCAATCCAGTAGCATCCAGCTTCGCTGGATCGGCCGATCTGGACTGTGACGTGCTCGTGCTCGGCGGCGGCCCTGGTGGCTACAGCGCCGCCTTCCGTGCCGCCGACCTGGGTCTCAAGGTCGTCATCGTCGAGCGTTATGCCACTCTGGGCGGCGTTTGCCTGAACGTGGGCTGCATCCCCTCCAAGGCGCTTCTGCACGTGGCAGCCGTTATGGACGAAGTCAGCCACATGGCCGACTTGGGCGTGGACTTTGGCGCGCCCGCCGTCAACATCGATAAGCTGCGCGGCCACAAAGAGAAGGTCATCGGCAAGCTCACCGGCGGCCTGGCCGCCATGGCCAAGATGCGCAAGGTGACCACCGTGCGTGGCTACGGTGCCTTCGTCGGCGCCAACCACCTTGAAGTGGAAGAAACCACCGGCACCGGCCAGGAGAAGACGGGCACCAAGAAGGTCATTGCCTTCAAGAAGGCCATCATCGCCGCAGGTAGCCAGGCCGTGCGCCTGCCCTTCATGCCCAACGACCCGCGCGTGGTCGATTCCACCGGCGCCCTGGCACTCAAGGAAGTGCCCAAGCGCATGCTCATCCTGGGCGGCGGCATCATCGGCCTGGAAATGGGCACCGTCTACAGCACCCTGGGCGCACGCCTGGATGTGGTTGAGATGATGGACGGCCTGATGCAGGGCGCCGACCGCGACCTCGTCAAGATCTGGCAAAAGATGAACGCCAAGCGCTTCGACAACATCATGTTGAAGACGAAAACCGTCGGTGCCGAGGCAACGCCTGAAGGCATCAAGGTCACGTTCGCGCCAGCGGAAGAGGGCGGCACGGCCCCCGAGCCACAGGTGTACGACCTGGTGCTGCAGGCCGTGGGCCGCACGCCCAACGGCAAGAAGATCGCTGCCGAGAAGGCTGGTGTCGCCGTCACAGACCGTGGCTTCATCAACGTGGACATCCAGATGCGCACCAACGTGCCGCACATCTTCGCCATCGGCGACATCGTGGGCCAGCCCATGCTGGCGCACAAGGCGGTGCACGAGGCGCACGTGGCGGCTGAAGTGATTGCCGGTGAACTGCAAGGCAACAAGGAGCTGGCCGCTGCCGCCTTCAACGCCCGCGTGATTCCATCGGTGGCCTATACAGACCCCGAAGTGGCATGGGTCGGCCTGACCGAAGACCAGGCCAAGGCGCAAGGCATCAAGGTCAAGAAGGGCCTGTTCCCCTGGACGGCCTCCGGCCGCGCCATCGCCAACGGCCGCGACGAAGGCGTGACCAAGCTGCTGTTCGACGACTCGCCCGAGGCCCACGGCCACGGCAAGATCCTGGGCGGCGGCATGGTCGGCACGCATGCGGGCGACATGATCGGTGAGATCGCGCTGGCCATCGAGATGGGCGCAGACGCAGTGGACATCGGCAAGACGATCCACCCGCACCCGACGCTCGGCGAGAGCATCGGCATGGCGGCGGAGATTGCGCATGGTTCTTGCACGGATGTGCCGCCGCAGAAAAAGTAAGTAGCTGGCCTCCAAGCTTCGAGCTACGTTGAGAAAGGAAAGCCCGAACTGGCAACGGTTCGGGCTTTTGCGCATTTGCGCGCCCATGCAATCGTTGCAAAATGTTGCGCATCGGTACTGACTGACGCGACCCCCCAGCCCCAGGGCAGACGTATGACTACAACCAGCAGATTGTTGATCTGGAAGCAGGATGCCCCTAACGCCAACCATCGTCGCCCGGCCTGACGGCGACCCGAACCTGGCCTGGGTGCTGTTAGGCAGGGGGCTGGACCTGTACCAGGATGCCGTGTTCATCCTGGGTGAAGAGGGCCGCTTCGTCTATGTGAACGATGCCGCAACCCGCGCCTTGGAGTACAGCCGCGAGGCGCTGCTGCTCATGGGGCCGCCGGACATCGATCCGAATATTTCCAGGGAGCAGTGCCTGGAAATCCTGCAAAGCCCGGAAGGCCAGTCTTTCGTCATCGACACGGTGCACAAGACTCAGAGCGGCAAACTGATTGCGGTGCAGGTGCATGGGGTGACTCTGCGACGTGAGGGCCGCTTGTTTGCTGTCTCCATCGTCCGCGACATGTCGGAAGCCCAGCGGCTGCAGGAAGCTCTACAGCAGCGCCAGCAGTATTGGCGCACTTTGCTGGACGAGTTTCCTTTTTTTGTCTGGCTCAAGGACGAACACAGCCGTTTATTGGCAGCCAATACCGCGTACGCCAGAGTGGCGCGGGTAGCCTCCACTGCGGAACTGGAGGGACGGACTGAAATCGATTTCTTCCCCAAGGATTTGGCGGAAATGTATGTCGCCGATGACCGGGCGGTCATGGCGGCGGGTGAGGCCCATTATGTGGAGGAGTTGTACGTCGATGAGCACGGCCAGCGGCGCTGGATGGAGGTGTGGAAATCCCCGCTACACCAGCACGGCAAGGTGGTGGGCACTGTTGGCTACTCCAGAGACATAACCGACCGCAAACGCACGGAGAGCGACCTCCAAAAGGCATTGGCTTTTGCGCAAGGAGTGATCGATGCCTTCCCGGACGTATTGTTCGAAACCGACTGGGAGGGCCGCTACCTGAACGTCTGGACACGCAGCCCCGAGTTGTTGGCTGCAAGCCGGGAGGCTTTGCTGGGCCGGACAGTGCAGGAAGTGCTGTCGCCTGAAAGCGTGGCCATTGCCCAAATGGCGTTCTCCGAAGCCGAGCGCAAGGGCGTGTCATTGGGTCATGTCATCTCGGTCATGACCCCTCTGGGTCTGCGCTGGTTTGAATTGTCAATATCGCAAATGCGGACCAGTGCGGATGCGCGTCCCCATTTCATCACTGTTTCACGCAACGTAGCGGAAGACTCCGGCTTAATCATTGAGCTGGGTGCCTGGGTGCTGCGTGAATCCTGCCGCACCGCCGTGGTGTGGAATGCCGGGGCCACACAGCCTCGCAAGGTGGCGGTCAATCTCTCGGCCCGCCAGATCCAGGCCGCCGGCTTCGTGGCACAAGTGCAGAGAATCGTGTCCGCAACCGGGTGCAGGTTTCAGTGGCTGGAGTTCGAAATTACCGAGAGCTTGCTTCTGGACGAGGACGGTGTTGCGGTCAAAGCTCTGCGGGCGCTGCGTGACATGGGGTCCACCATTGCGATTGACGACTTCGGCACCGGCTATTCGGCCCTTTCCTATCTGGCCCGTTTTCCCATCGATACGCTCAAAATTGACAAGTCGTTCATCCACCGTGCAACCACTGACCATTTCAGGGCCGAACTCATCAGGGCCATTTTGTCGATTGCGCGCAGCCTGAAGCAAGAGGTGGTCGCGGAAGGCGTGGAAACGCGCGAGCAGGCCGATTTCTTGGCGGCGGAAGGATGTCAGTTCGCGCAGGGTTTTCTGTTCAGCAAAGCGGTGCCGCGAGAGCAGTTGTTGAGGATGTCTGGCTCCTGACGACGTTGCGCTAGGCGGTCACAGGAATCGCTCAGTTTGGGGGCATGACCTCCTCGTCGCGAAGTGCCGCCGTCCGTCCTCAGTGCGCGACACTGCCAGCCGAAGACCAGGCCAAGGCACATCAACAACGGCCTGTTCCCCCGACAGCGTCCAGCCGCGTCATCGCCAAGCCATGCGCAGTGGCAAGGGTTCTGACCGGGCCCGGCACCCTGGGAGTTGTTTGTTGAGGATTGGGCCCGTGGGGCCTGGAGGTCGAAGAGGCATCCACAGCGCCTTCCGCACACGCTGCCACCTCCCAAGTCTGATGTTGAATCGGCGCATGGTCGTGCGCCTCTTTTGCGGGTTCATGCCACGCTTGCGCGGACAGCGCCCGATCGAGATGGCCTGCGTCAAGGTACCCCGGCAAAAAGTCGTGGAAAATAGAGGGTTTCCTGCCGCTGAGCCCCTTGGCAGAACACCCGTCCGGCTTTCCAACTTTTTAGCTCCCCTGAGCCTGTCAGTCCATGCAAGACGTTCAAAACTCCAAGATCTCTGTCGAGAAGATCGGCGGCACTTCCATGACCGCCTTTGGCGATGTGCTGCGCCACATCATGCTGCACGATCCCAAGCGCATTTATGGCCGGATCTATGTGGTGTCCGCCTACTCCGGCGTGACCAACCAGCTGCTGGAGCATAAGAAGACGGGCGAGCGTGGCATCTATGCGTTGTTTGCCGAAGGCAAGGGCTACCAGGATGCGCTGGTCAACCTGGCCACCAGCCTGAAAAAGCTCAACGCGGGCTACGCCGAACTGGGCCTGCCGCTGGATGTGGCCGATGCCTTCATCGACCAGCGCATTGGCCAGGCGCGCGAGTACCTGGGCGCCATGCAGCACGTGCTTGCCAGCGGCTACCTGAGCCGCCACGATGTGCTGCTGGCCGCACGCGAGGTGCTCGCCTCCATCGGCGAATCGCACAGTGCGTTCAACTCGGTCGAGATCCTCAAGGCCAACGGCGTGAAGGCCGTGCTGATGGATCTGGCCGGCTTTGACGACAACGAAGCCTGGACCATTGACGAGCGGATTGCGCAAAGCTTCAAGGGCCTGGACCTGAGCGACAAGGTGGTGGTGGCCACCGGCTACACCAAGGGCACCGAAGGCATCATGCGCGAGTTTGACCGGGGCTATTCCGAGGTCACGTTCAGCAAGATCGCTGTGGAAGTGCGCCCCGCCGAGGCCGTGATCCACAAGGAGTTCCACCTGTCGTCCGCCGACCCCAACCTGGTGGGCCTGGAAAACGCCATCGTGGTGGGCGCCACCAACTACGACGTGGCCGACCAGCTGGCTGACGTGGGCATGGAAGCCATCCACCCCAAGGCCGCCAAGCCGATGGAGCTGGCAGGCATCCCGATCCGCCTGAAGAACACGTTCGAGCCCGACCACCCCGGCACGCTGATCACCAAAGACTTCGTGGGCGAGCGCGCCCGCGTGGAGATCGTGACCGGCACCGACAAGGTCACGCTGATCGAGATCCATGACCCCAGCATGGTGGGCACCGTGGGCTTCGATGCGGGCCTGATGAACGTGTTCTGCAAGCACGAGGTGAGCTACATCCTGAAGGCGACCAACGCCAACTCCATCGCGCACCTGGTGTGGGACAGCCAGGTCACGCCCGAGCTGGTGGCGCAGCTGCAGGAGGACTACCAGGTCGTGACGATCAAGCCCAGTGCCATCGTCTGCACCATCGGCTCCAACATCGGCATCCCCGGCGTGCTGGCCAAGGCCGCACAGGCGCTGGCGGATGCGCAGGTCAACGTGAACTGCGTGTCGCAGACCCTGCGGCAGGTGAACATGCAGTTCGTGATCGAACGCGAGGACTACAAGACCGCCATCAAGGCACTGAACATGGCGCTGTGCGTGAACTCCGGCTCACCTGTTCCGCGCGCCTGAGAAGGCTTCTGCGTCCAGCCCACAGCCCGCCCCGTGCGGGCTTTTTTTGCGCCCTTGTTTGCCTGAGGTGGATTAAACGCGGCAGAGATTTTGCTACTTTTTATATAGCAATAAAGTCTTGTCCATCAGGCGCAGAAAGCCTGTTTGAATGCTGATTTTGCTGATCAGCAAGACCCCCGCCAGCACCAGGGCGGCACCCCCCAGTTGCCAGACGGACAACGGCTCGCCCAGCAGCCACGCACCAAAAAAGATGGTGAGGATGGGGCCCAGCGTGCCGATGAGCGCCGTCTTTGAGGCGCCAATGCGGCGGATGGCGGCGGAGGTCATGAACACCGGCAACACGGTGGAGAACACGGCCATGCCCAGCGCGTGCAGGTAGACCGGCGCGGGCTGCACCAGTGCGCCCACAGGCTGCGACACCACAAAATGCAGCAGAGTGGCGCCGGTGGAGACCAGCATGGCCAGTGCCGTGAAGCGCGCCGCACCCATGCGCCGGATGGCGGGCTCGCTGCCCGCCTGGTAGAACGCATACGACACGGCCGAGCCGAACACGAAGCCCGCGCCGATGAGCACGGCCCGCGTGTCGCCCGCCACATGCAAGTCGTGCGCAAAAGCCAGGCCAATGCCTGCGTAGGACAGCAGCAGCGCGCCCAGCTCGCGCCGCGAGGCGCGCTTGCCCATGAAGAGCACCCCGATCACGATGGTGAGCGTGGGGTAGGTGAAGAGGATCAGCCGCTCCAGGCTGGCGGTGATGTACTGGAGGCCGATGAAGTCGAGGATGCTCGCGCCGTAATAGCCCAGCAGGCCCAGCGCCACAATGGCCAGCCAGTCGCGCCCTTGCAGCGGCGCCAGGTGGCGGCTGGCGCGCCAGCCCACCCAGGCGAACACCGGCACCGAAAACGCCATGCGCAGGCACAGCAGGGTGACGGAGTCCACTGGCACGGCCTGGGGCACGGCGTAGGCCAGTTTTACAAAGATGGCTTTGAAGGAGAAGCCCAGCGCCGCCAGGATGGCGAGGGCAAGACCAAGGCGTTCGGAGGACCAGTTTTTCCAGGGCATGGAGTGGGTTCGTGCATTTCATGCGGCTGGGCCGAACGATTTGCGTGCTTTTTATTGGATGACAAGGATCCTGCACCCATATACAGCACGGCACAATTGTTGATCCAGCAAGCGTGCATTCGTTTTATACGAACGCAAGGAGCCGCCTTGAACTACGACCTCACCGACCTGCGCCTTTTTGTCGCCATTGCCGAAGAGCGCAACCTCACCCGGGGCGCGGCGCGTGCCTACCTGGCTCCGTCGTCGGCCAGCCACCGGCTGCGGCGGCTGGAGGAGGCGCTGAACACCTCACTGTTCGAGCGCCAGACGCGCGGCGTGGCGCTGACCCGGGCGGGCGAGGCCCTGCTGCGCAACGCCCGCCAGGTGCTGGCCAGCATCGAGCAGATGCATGCCAATCTCTCGCCCTTTGCCACCGGCATTCGCGGCCATGTGAGCCTGTGGGCCAACACGCATGCCACGCACACCTTTTTGCCCGACGACCTGGCAGGCTTCCTCAAGCGGCATCCCCAGGTCAGCGTGAGCCTGGAAGAGCGCACCAGCGCCGAGATTGTGGTCGCCGTGGCCAACGGCGAGATCGAGGTGGGCGTGCTGGCAGACAGCGGCACGGGCGCCGGGGTGGAGCTGGCACCTTATCGGCAGGACCGCCTGGTGCTTATCGTGCCCGCAGGCCATGCGCTGGCAGGGCGCGGCCGTGTGGGTTTTGCCGAGGTGCTGGACCAGGCCTTTGTGATGCTGCACGCGGGCTCGGCCATCCACACCTTCACGACCAACGCCGCCGCCGCGCTGGGGCGGCACCTGGACGTGCGCATTCAGGTGCGCAGCTTCGAGGCCGTGTGCCGCATGGTGGGCGCGGGCGTGGGCATTGGGCTGGTGCCCCGGGGGGCGGCCCTGCAGGTGGCGGGCCTGAGCGAACCGCCGGTGCTGGTGGAGCTGGATGAACCCTGGGCGCAGCGTGATCTGCAGATCTGCGTGCGCAAGGGGGCAGTACTGACGGGCTTTGCTGCAGCCTTGGTCTCACATCTGCGCCTGGGCGCTGGCACCGCTACTGTCTGATGGCCTGATCAGCCTGCAGCAACCTCCATCTTGGCGCCACCGGCCTGCAGCTTTTTGCGCAAGGCCTGCGGCGTGGTGGCAGGCACCACCAGCGCGGCCAGTTCGCGCAAGGGGGCCACACTGAATGGCGATGCCGTGCCCAGCTTGTCGAGCGAGGCCAGCACCACCGTTTCTGCCGCCCGCTGGTGCAGGGCACGCTTGACGGCGGCCTCCTCAAAATCGCCCGTGGTCAGGCCGGCTTCGGCATGCACACCGGTCACGCCCATCAGGTACAGGTCGGCCCGCAACTGGGCTGCGGCCTCGACCACGCTGGCTCCCACGTTCACCATGGAATGGCGGAACAGCCGGCCACCCAGCACCAGCACCTCCACGTGCAGGTGCCCGGCCAGCGCCACGGCAACGGCCGGGCTGTGCGTGACCACGGTGGCGCGCAAGTCCAGCGGCAGGTGCTGCACCACCTGCAGTGAGGTGGTACCCCCATCCAGGATCACCACCTGGCCGGGCAACACCAGGGCGGCCCCGGCGCGGCCCAGGGCGCGCTTGTCTTCAGGGGCCAGTTGCTCACGCACTTGCAAGCTGCCCACAGCGGCCGAGGCGGGCAGGGCGCCGCCGTGCACACGCTGCAAGCGGCCCTCGGCAGCCAGCTCGCGCAGGTCGCGCCGCACGGTGTCTTCCGAGATGCCCAGCTCTTCGCTGAAGGCCTTGGCCACGATCTGTCCGTCCTGCCGCAGGCGGTCGAGCAGGAGTTGCTTGCGTTGGGTGGTCAGCATGGGGGGCTACAAAAGAAGATTGCACGAATTTGCATGTTTGTGCATGATATTGCGTAAATTAAATTGCGCAACACCATGTCCGCCGCCCCTGACACTGACCTCCCTCTGCTGGTGCTGATCGCCGGCCCCTACCTCTCGGGCACCGACGGAGACCCCGCCCGCATCGCCGCCAACCGGGCCCGCCTGGAGGCGGCCGCACTGCCAATCTACGAACGCGGCCATCTGCCCCTGGTGGGCGAGTGGCTGGCCCTGCCCATCATCCATGCGGCGGGCGGGCGTGAGCCGGGCGACGCGGTCTTTCACGCCTACCAGTACCCCGTGGCCGAGCGTCTGCTGGCGCGCTGCGATGCAGTGCTGCGCTTGCCCGGCGCTTCGCGTGGCGCGGACATGGATGTGGCCAAGGCCCGCGCACGCGGGCTCCCGGTGTTCCATCACGTGGAGGAGCTGCCCCTGCGCCCGGTTCGCAACCAGGGGCACGCCGCATGATCCGCCCCGTGCCCGATATCCCCATCGCCGAGCTGAACGCCCGCACCGAGCACGTGAAGCTGCTGGATGTGCAGGTGCTCTCCGACAACTGGTATGTGCTGCGCAAGGTCACCTGCTCATTGCGCAGGCGCGACGGCCAATGGCAGACGATGAGCCGTGAGGCCTATGACCGGGGCAACGGCGCCGCGCTGCTGCTGTTTGACCCGCGCCGCAGCATGGTGGTGCTCACCCGCCAGTTCCGGCTGCCCGCCTTTCTCAATGGCTGCGCCGACGGCCTGCTGATTGAGACCTGCGCAGGCCTGCTCGACGGTGACGACCCCGAAACCTGCATCCGCCGCGAGGCCGAGGAAGAAACCGGCTACCGCGTGCGCCAGCCGCGCAAGGTGTTCGAGGCGTACATGAGCCCGGGCTCGGTGACGGAAAAGCTGCACTTCTTCATCGCCGAATACGAACCCGGCGACCGCATCCGCAGCGGGGGCGGCCTGGAGGGGGAGGGCGAGGACATCGAGGTGATCGAGATGCCGCTGGCCGACGCGCTGGCAGGCATTGCCAACGGCACGATCCAGGACGGCAAGACCATCATGCTGCTGCAGCATGTGGCGCTGGGGTGGGGCCGGGCGCCGTAGCCTGCCACCCGGCCGCTGCATTACCGCGCCTCAGTCTCTGTGCGAGTTCCTGCGAGGTCCCGCAGGGCACCTGGCAGATCGGGGTGCACGAACTGGTAACCCAGGGCCAGCGCCGCCTGGGGCACCACGTTCTGCCCGTCCAGCAGCAAGGTGGACATCTCGCCCAGCGCCCAGCGCAACGGGGCGGCCGGCATGGTCAGCCACACGCGCTGCCCGAACGACGCGGCCAGGGCCTGCACAAAACTGCGTTGCGGCACGGCACCGGGCGCCACCGCGTTGATGGGCCCCTGCACATCGTTGCGTGCCAGCGCAAACCGGATCAGCCCCAGCGCATCGGCCAGGTGGATCCACGGCGCGGCCTGGCGGCCATGCCCCAGCACGGCGCCCAGGCCCAGGCGGGCGCTCAGCGCCTGCATCGGGTAGGCACCACCGCCGTTGCCCAGCACCACCCCCAGGCGCAGGCGCACTACGCGCACACCCAGTGCTTCGGCGCGCCGGGCCTCGTGCTCGATGGCGGCGCACAGGTCGGACTGGAACTCGCCCGGGCGCGGTGGCGCGTTCTCATCCAGCGGCTCCATCGAGGCGTTGGGCGATGCGCCATAGAACCCCACGGCCGATGCGCTGACCAGCACCCGGGGGCGGTGGTGCAGGCGCCGCATCAGCGCGACCACGGCCATGGTGGTGTCCACCCGGCTGGCCAACAGCACACGCCTGCGCGCAGCCGTCCAGGGCATGCCCAGCACCCGCGCCCCGGCGAGCTGGACCACCGCGTCGATGGGGGTTTCTGGCGGGATCGCATCCAGCGTGTCCACCGCCCACACGCCCGGGCCCAGGCTGGCGCGGGCTTGCAGCACATCGCGCGTCAGCACGATCACGCGCTGGCCACCCTGCAGCAGCTGCGCCACCAGGGCGCTGCCCACGAACCCCGTGGCGCCGGTGACCAGCGTGGCGGGGGCGGTGTGGTGCTGGCTGTCGCCCGGCACAGCCTGGGGCTCGGCTGCAGGTGCTGCCGCCGCACGCCGCAGGCGCAACACGGCGCGCAGGTTGCGCACGCTCCAGGCCCACACCCCCAGCGCAAACGCGGTAAACAGCCACGACACCCAGCCATGGGGCGCCACGACCAGGGCGGTGGGCTGCTGCAGCCAGCTCCACAGCACGGGCGCCATCAGCCCCAGGAACAGGCCGTAGCTGATGGTCAGCAGCGTGTGCAGCACCCGCTCCAGCGGGGGCAGGCGCCGGGTGCGGTCTTCTTCCAGAAAATCCGCCAGGGTGATACCCAGCTCGGTCAGCAACAGCGCCGCGATCAATGCGGCCCAGGCGCCATGCCATGCAAACCAGGCCAGCCCGAAAAAGACGACGCCATAGATCGCCTCGCGCGCCGCATGCAGCGCCAGCTCATACCGGGCCGATGGGCGATGGGGCAGGCGGGCCTGCAGCTCGTGGTGCCACCAGTTGTCAAACGCGCCCATGGCGGCCTGGACGGAGAGCAGCATAAAAACGGGGGTCATGGCACTCATGGTCGGGTGTCCTTGTTCAAAGTGCGTTCAAAGAAGAATAGTCAGGGCTGGCGGGTTCGGTGCAGGGGTCGGTGAACACCCCGGACTGGTGGAAGGTCTCCCCCCACCAGGGGTGCACCATGCTCAGCGTGAAGCGGAACTGCCCGCCGCCCAGGTCGGTGTGCGCCACGCGGCAGGTGCCTGGGGTCAGCAGGGCAGGCACGGGGATGCGCAGGCGCCCCCGCACCCACCAGAAGCGGCGGCTGCGAAACACCAGCGCGCCGTCTTCTTCCAGCACATCCAGCGACATGGCCAGGCCCCCGTCGGTGCGCTCCAGCAGGCGCCCATCGGGGCCCAGCTCCTTGGTGGATCGCACGGTGCGGCCCGCGCCGCTGTCGGTGCTGGTGTGAAAGCAGCGCTCCCACACCACGCCACCGCACCCGTTGCCGCTCACGCGCACGGTGGCGGGCAGGGCGGTGGTGTTGATGTGGGTCAGTGGGCCACCCCAAGCCCGGGTCAGCGCGGCATAGACATGGCCGACCAGCGAGCAGCGCAGGTCCATCTGGCCTTCATAGGCCACATCGGCATGTGCGGTGCCAAAGCGGCGTTGCACAGCGGCGGGCAGGCGCGCCCAGGCTGCGGCGCCCACCATGGCGCGCAGGTCCAACGCGGTGGCGGGGTGGGCCGGGGCGGCATCGCAAGGGCGAGGGGCGGGGTTGAAAAGGGCAAACATGGCGGGCTGGGCAAGAGTGGCGGTTGCACTCCCTATTGCGAAACCCGGGCCAGGTGCTGAATGCACTGCAAGTGCTTGATTTCATTGAAATCAGCAGACCGACCTGCATACTTGGTTTACAGTGCGCGCAGCCCAAACCGTTAACCCCAGGAACAGGTCTCCGCCATGCGCAGCGCTCCCCCCCCATCGGTTCTTGCATGCTGATCCACGCCGTCCTCGGGTTTTCTGTGCTCGAAACCCTGGTGCTGGCCGCCCTGTTGCTGGCCTGGGCCGACCGCGTGGCGGGTGCACGGCTGCTGGCGGCCTTCTTGACCGGCATTTCGATGTGGATGGTGGGCAACGAGCTGCCCAACTGGATCGGCCCTGAAACAGAACCGGTGGCCATGCGCCTGCTGGCCACGGCGCCCTTCACGTCGGCGCTGTTCTTTCACTTCTGCACCGTGTTCTGCCGTGTGGATCTGGGGCGCTGGGGTGTGGCGGCTGCCTATGCGCTGGGCGGTGGTGCCTCGGTGGTTTCCATCCTGCTGGTGCCCGCGCACCTGGTGCACCACCGCGACATCGGCTGGATTGCGGTGGCTGATGAGGTGGGAGTGGTGGCCAGCATGGCCTGGGTCATCCTGGGTATCGGCGGGGTGTGGGTGCTGCTGCATGCCTTGCTGCGCGCACGCCGCCTGGGTGACGGGCAGAAGTTCCGGCAGATTGCGGCCGTCACCGCATCCTGCCTGTGGGGCCTGCTGTGCCTGGCGGGCTATGGCATTGCGGTGCTGGACTGGCCGATCTACCCGTTTCCGCTGCTGGGCCTGCCGTTTTATTCGCTGATTTTGGTGTACGGCATCCTGCGCTATGGGGTGTTTGTGGCGAATGCCTGGGCGCGCCGTGCCCTGGTGTGGGCGCTGCTTTTGGCACTGGGGCTGGTGGTGGTGGCGCTCACGCCGCTGTTGCCACTGGAGTCGCGCTGGCTGGGCGGCCTGGCCGTGGCGGCCAGTGTGCTCGCGCTCAATGGCCCCGTGCGGCGCGTGGCCGAGCGGCTGGTGTACCCGGGCGCCGAGGTGTCGGCCGCTGACCTGGCCGCCTGGCGCCGCACGCTGGGGTCGGCCGAAACGCCCCAGGCCCTGGGCGAACAGGCCGCCGCCTTGCTCAGCGCACGCACCGGCACGCAGGTCGAGGTCCACATTGGCGATGCCCCGCCCGCCTCCAGCAGCACGCCGCAGCTGGTATGTGGCCGCGAGGGCGATGGCTGGGCCGTGTCGCTGCAGGGCTGGGATGCCGCGCCCCCCGGGCCGCGCCATGTGGCCGAGCTGTTTGGCACCGTGGTGGCCGAGGCTGCCGAGCGTGTGGAGCAGGCCCAGCAGTTTGCCGCCCGTGAGCGCGAACGCCAGCTGCAGGCCCGCCTGGCCGAGCTGGGGGCCCTGGCGGCCACGGTGGCGCACGACATCCGCAACCCGCTGAACATCATCTCCATGGCGGTGGCCGCTGCGCCGGGCGACACCCGGCGTGAAGTGGCCGAGCAGGTGGCCCGCATTGCGCACCTCACGCACGACCTGCTGGACTTTGCCAAGCCCTGGACGCTGGCGCCCAGCACCATCGACCTGGCAGCCCAGGTGCGCAACGCCGCCATGCGCCTGCCCGATGTGAGCTTCGGGCCGGGGCTGGACCAACCGCTGTGGCTGCGCGCCGACCCGCGCCGTGTGGACCAGGCGCTGACCAACCTGTTTGAAAACGCGCGCACGGCCACCGCCCCCGGCAGCGATGCCACAGCCCCGGCGGCCGCCCACACCCCCACCCACAGCCACGTGCACATCGACGCCGAAACCACCTCCACCGCCGTGCTGCTGCATGTGTGCGACGCCGGCCCCGGCGTGCCCGCCGAAATCCGCGACCGGCTGTTTGAGCCCTTTGCCTCGCGCAGCCCGGGCGGCACCGGGCTGGGCCTGGCCATCGTGGCCCGCACCATGGCGGCCCACGGCGGCACGGTGGCGCTGACCGAGCGTGCGCCCTGGAGCACCTGTTTCACGCTGCGCTTTCCTCGCACACCCGCCCCATGAACCAAGCCTTCCACGAACCCTCCGGCCACCCGCCTGCGCAGAGCATCGCGGGTGGCGCTGATACCCCCAGCGCGCCAGGCCACGGCCATGTGCTGCTGGTGGACGACGAAGCCGCTTTCCAGCGCCTGGGGGGCGCCTTCTTGCGCAACCTGGGCCACGAGGTCACGCTGGCGGGCGATGGTGTGCAGGCCCTGGCCGCCTTTGCCCAGCGCCGCCCCGAGCTGGTCTTGCTGGACCTGGCCATGCCCCCGCACATGGACCCCGAGAGGGGGCTGGAGCTGATCCCGCGCTTTGCCCCCGTGCCCGTGGTGGTGCTGACGGGCCATGGCGACCACGCGTTGGCCCTGCGCGCCACCGAACTGGGCGCCTGGGACTTCCTCACCAAACCCATCGACCCCGACATGCTGCGTTTTGTGGTGGCGCGCGGGCTGCACAAGGCCCGCCTGGATGCCGAGCTGGCAACGCTGCGGGCCGGGCAGGCGCTGGATGCACAGGGGCTGGACGACATGGGTCTGGTGGGCCAGGCGACGGCCACGGTGCAGCTGCGCGCGCTGGTGCGCCGTGTGGCGCCCACCCAGGTCAGTGTGCTGGTGCTGGGCCCCACGGGCACGGGCAAAGAGCTGGTGGCCCGCGCCCTGCATGCCCACAGCGCACGCCGTACCGCGCCGTTTGTGGCCATCCACTGCGGCGCGCTGTCGGCCGAGCTGCTGGAGAGCGAGCTGTTCGGCCACATGAAGGGCAGCTTCACCGGCGCCTACCGCGACCAGGCGGGCCTGGTGGAGGCCGCGCACGGCGGCACGCTGTTTCTGGACGAAGTGGGCGAAATGCCCCCGCCCATGCAGGTCAAGCTGCTGCGCTTTCTGCAGGAGGGCACTTTTGTGCCCGTGGGCGGCCGCGCACAAAAGCGCGCCGACGTGCGCGTGGTGGCCGCCACGCACCGCGACCTGGAGGCCATGGTGCGCGAAGGCAGCTTCCGCGAAGACCTGTTCTACCGTCTCAAGGGCGTGGTGCTGCGCACCCCTTCGCTGGCAGAACGCCCCGCCGACATCCCGCTGCTGGCCACGCGCTTTCTGCACCGCGTGGCACACAACGCCCGGCTGTCGGCCGATGCCCTGGCCTGGCTGATGGCACGCGACTGGCCCGGCAACGTGCGCGAGCTGAAAGCGGTGGTCGAATCCGCCGGTGCGCTGCTGATGCCCCCAGAGCGCGAGGTGGACGCGCCCCTGCTGCAACTGGCCAGCGGCGACATGGCGACCGAGGCTCCGACACCTGGCACTGAAACCTCCCCAGCCCCCGCAGGCACCGGCCCGCTGGACGCCGCCCTGACC
The DNA here is from genome assembly GCF_002245625.1 of Acidovorax kalamii. Taxonomy (GTDB): domain Bacteria; phylum Pseudomonadota; class Gammaproteobacteria; order Burkholderiales; family Burkholderiaceae_C; genus Acidovorax; species Acidovorax kalamii. The sequence goes on along the minus strand of NZ_NOIG01000003.1, from coordinate 106,304 downwards.
GAGCTGGAAACCCGCATGGTGCGCGACACCCTGGCCGCCGCAGGCGGCAACCAGTCCGAAGCCGCCCGCCGCCTGGGCATCTCGCGCGTGGGCCTGGTCAAGAAGCTCACGCGGCTGGGGCTGCGCTGAGCCAGGCCTCCGCCCGCAGCGAGAAGCGGGTAGAAGTATTTGCTCATGTTTTGATAGCTATCAAGCTATGATGGACGGGCGGTAAAAGCCTAAAAGCCTTCAAATTTCTGGCCGTGGAGCCGCTCAAGGCCGCACCAGCCGCAGCGGCTCGCCCACGCGCGCCTTCACCACGTCGTCGCGGTGGAAGGGCAGGGTGTGCCAGCGCTTGGCCGAGAACTCGCGCATCTGGTCGTTGACGTGGGGCGATGCAGGGTTGGTGGACTGGCCGTAGGCCAGGATGGCCTGGGCCACCGGGCCCTTGGCGTCGAAGGTCACGGTTTGCACGTAGCTGGTGCCGTAGTCGATGCGCAGGCCTGCCTTGTTGATGGGCGCGGGCTCCTGTCGGCCCAGGTTGTTGAGCACGCCTTCAAACTCCTCGCCGCCGTGCAGTGCAATCGGTTCTTCGGTGATGGCCGGGCGCTGCACGCTGCCCAGAGTGGCGTCGAGCGTGTAGCCGCTGGTGCGGATGGCCTTGACGGCGCCGTCCAGCGCCTCCCACACCTTGGCGGCGGTGGCGGCGTCGTCCATCTTCAGGCCTGCAGGGGTGGCCACGGGTTGCGCAGAGTCAAAGGGCACGCGGTGCACGCCGGGGATGTTGCGCGCGGTGCGCCAGAACTCGCGGAACACATGGGCGCCGCGGGCATCGACGTTGTTGCGGCGGTCCCAGCCTTTGAGGGCCGCGCACCCATCGCGGGATTCGGCCGTGGGCGCCTTGTCACAGGCGGCCAGCAGGTCGGGCACCACCACCTGGGCCATGAAGTTGCGGTTCTGGAACAGCTGGTCCTGCATGGCCTGCAAGGTGACCTTGCCCCGGCCCAGCATCTCGGGGATCTCGGCCAGGCTGGCGCGGGTGCGGGGGCGGGTCAGGCTGGCGTCGCCCACCAGGGGCGAGATGCCTTCAAACTTCTGCGTGGGGTGGGTGTAGACGAAGCTGTCGTTGCTGTTCTGCACCCAGTCATTGCGCAGGGCCACGGGCATGCGGCCCATGGGGATGAGGCCAGGCACGGGCGATGCGCTGTCTTCGCGCCAGGCGCAGTCGGCGCGTGCGCCGTTCAGCACCACCAGGCCCGCTGCGCCGCGCAGCGCGGCGGCGGGTTTGCTGGGGGCGCAGCGTTCCAGCTGGGCGGCGTCCACATCGGGCACCACGCTGGTGTCGGTGTAGAGCACGCGGCCGTGGCGGTCGGCCGCCAGGGTGTTCACCCAGGGCAGGCCCAGCGAGGCATGGGCCTTGTGCATCTCGCCCACCGAGGTGGCGCGCGCAAAGGCCAGGGCGGCGTCCATCATGCGGGTGTTGCCGGTGTTGGCGTCGCGCAGGGCGTAGGCGGTCTTGTCGGTCCAGCCCAGGCCCGCGCGGGGCACCACCACCAGCGGGCCCCAGCGGGTGCTCCACACGGTGTGTTCGCGGGTCTGGGGCTGGCCATCGGCGCCGGGGATCTGGGCGCTGACCTTGCGGGCGGTCATCTTCTCGGGCTTGCCGTCCACCAGGTAGCTGGTGGCGTCGCCCGGCACCAGGGCCAGTTCGTACAGCGTGAAGCGTTTGCCGGTGGACACGGTGTGCGACCAGGCCACGTCCTTGTTGAAGCCGATGGAGACCATGGGATAGGTGCCGATGCCCACGCCCATCACGTCCATCTGGCCGGGGATGGTGAGGTGCATCTCGTAGAAGCGGTTGGGGCCGCTCCAGGGGAAATGCGGGTTGCCCAGCAGCATGCCGCTGCCGTTGGCCGTCACGTCCTTGCCAAAGGCCCAGGCGTTGGAGCCCAGGGGCGAGTCGAGCAGGCCCACGTCGCGCATGGCCTGGGCGGCATCGGCCAGATTCACGTCAGGGGCGGGTGCCTGGGCGGCCTTGGCGGCAGGGGGCTGCGCACCCAGCATGCCATCGGCCAGCGCGGCAATGCCGGCCTGCACGGCCACCACCTCGGCCATGCGGCGGTATTCGGCCAGCGTCATGGGCTGCACCCAGGGCTTGCCCCGGCAGGCGTCGGGCAGGGTGGCGGCGTTGTCGGCCAGATAGCGGTTGTAGCCCGCCACGTAGCCGCGCGCCATGCTCTGCACCTGGGCGCTGGCGCGGGCCCAGCTGCGCGCAAGCAGGGCGTCGTCCATATGGGCGGCCATGAACAGGTCGATCTGTTCGTTGGGGATGTAGCGGCGGCCCAGCAGGCCGATGGTCTTGGCGCCGAAGTGGCTGCTGCGCTGGCCACGTGCGGTCACCAGCTGGTCGGCCGTCATGCAGACGTTGTCCTGCGCATAGGCATAGGCCACGCCGTAGGCCAGGGTCTCCGGGTCTTGCGCGGAGATGTGCGGGATGCCGAAGGTGGTGCGTTCGATGGTCACGCTGCTGCTTTTGCCGCTGGTGCCCACGGGCGTGCCCGCGCAGCCCGCCAGGGCCAGGGCGGCGCTGGCGGCGGCCAGGGCGGTAAGTGGGGTGCGGGCGCGGGTCATGCCTGTGGGCAGGCCGGTTTTCTGTTGCATGGGTGGGTGTCTCCAGGTGTCGCGTCGTGTCGTGTGGTACCTGCCGTTGGTCTTGGCCAGGGCAGGGCGCTGTTGTTCGCGCCGCCATGCTACTGCCGGGTAACATCTGGACACGATGGCGTTTTGGCCACAAACAATGGCAATATCGCCACCATGCCTAGAGACCAACCCGAAGCCCCCGCCACCCCGTCGCCCCTGGGGGTGAACGTGGGCATCGTCTGGGGGCCGGGCAGCATTGCCAGCACGGCCGCTGCGGTGGTGGATGCCCTGCGGGCCATGAACATGCTGGCCGCGATGCGGGCTGGTGGTGCCGAGGCGCCCGTGCGCTGGCACTGGCTGCTGGCACCGGGCGAGGACGGCGCCGCGCCGCCGCCTGTGCCCGACAGCGGGGCGCTGCAAGGCCACCTGCACGCCATCGTCATCCCCGGTTGGCTGGTGCCCACCGGGCCCCAGCTGCGCGAGGTGAGCCACCGCCACCACCAATACTTTGGCGACCTGCTGCGCGCCCATGTCGCGGGCGGCGGGGTGGTGGCGGCGCTGTTCAATGGCTCCAGCCTGCTGGCCGACTGCGGCTTGCTGGCCGGGCGCCAGGTGGCGCTGCCCTGGGCGTTTGCGCCGTCCATCGTGCTGCAGTCGGGCACCAGCGCTCAGGGTCATTCACCCCCGGCCGAGGTGGCCTGGCAGCGCGACAGACCCTGGCTGCGCGACGGCCCCGTCTGGACATCGGCCGCGCCGCAGGACACCCTGCCCGTGGTGCTGGACCTGCTGGCCCACACCCCCGCTGCCGAACTGGCCCAGGCCGCATCGCATGTGCTGCTGTTCGATGCGCCGCGCCAGCTGACGGCCACCGCCACCATGGAAACGCCCACCGGTGCCCCCATGGGTGCGGGCAGCCTGGAGCAGGCCCGCCGCTGGCTGCAGGACCACTGCAACGAGCCCTACAGCCTGCAGGCCACGGCCCGCGCCGCCGCCACCAGCCCGCGCACGCTGCTGCGCTGGTTTGCCCAGGTGTATGGCGAGAGCCCGCAGGACTACCTGCACCGCCTGCGCATCGCCCAGGCCCAGGCGCTGCTGCAGACCACCTACCTCACCGTGGACGCCGTGGCGCAGCAATGCGGCTACAGCGACACGGGCAGCTTTCGCAAGATCTTCCACCGCGTGAGCGGCACCACCCCGGGGGCCTACCGCCAGCGCTTCAAGCTGCGCACCACGCGCAAGCAATGGCTGGGTACCCACACAAACGGCGATAATTGAGTGTGCTATCGAATCCGTAGCTATCAAGGCATATGCAGAAGGCGGTAGCAGCCTTTTTTGCTTGATTTTTTCAGACCATCCACACACCACCACCCATGCAAGCCCTGCTCGACGCCATTGCCGCCATGCCCCTGCCCTCTGAGGCGCAGCGCATCTTTCATGGCCGGGGCGGGCTGCACCCGGGGGCAGAGCAGTGGGTGCTGGACGCCTATCCACCGGTGCTGGTGCTGACGAGCTTTGCGCCCGCCACCGAGGACGAGTTGGCCGCCATCGGCGCCGCGCTGGAGGCCCGCTGGGCGCAGATCGCCCCGGCGGGCGAGGTGCTGAACTGGGTGTTCCAGCACCGGGGTGAGGCTTTGCGCATCGAGGGCCGCAGCGAGACGCGGCTGATGGCCGGTGCCGTGCCCGATCCGCACATCGTGACCGAGGCCGGGGCACGCTACCGGGTGCATGTGCTGCGCGGGCAGAACCACGGCCTGTTCCTCGACATGGCTGCAGGCCGCCGCTGGGTGCGCGACTATGCCGCCGCGCGCAGTGCAGACCGCTACGGCCTCAAGGTGCTGAACCTGTTTGCCTACACCTGCGCGTTTTCGGTGGTGGCGCTGCAGGCGGGCGCCAGGCAGGTGGTCAACGTGGACATGAGCCACGGCGCCATTGGCATCGGGCAACAGAACCACCAGCTCAACGGCATCACCGCGGGCGCCGCCTTTTTGCCGCACGACATCTTCAGCAGCTGGGGCAAGATCACGCGCAGCGGGCCCTATGGCCTGGTCATCGTGGACCCGCCCAGCTATCAGAAGGGCAGCTTTGTGGCCACCAAGGACTACGCGCGCTTGATGCGCCGCCTGCCCGATTTGCTGGCCCCCGGCGGCCACGCATTGCTGTGCCTGAATGCGCCCGAGCTGGGCGTGGACTTTTTGCAGGACCAGATGCACGAGCTGGCGCCCGAGCTGCAGTTTGTCGAACGCGTGGCCAACCCGGCCGTGTTTGCCGACTTGGAGCCCGGCCGGGCACTCAAGGTGCTGGTGTACCAGGCGCCCGAGCTGGAACCGACCGCCCAGGGTTAGAAAACCCCCATCGCCAGCCCCACCGCCAGGGCCTCGCCCAGCGACTGGCAGCGCGCCAGATCGTCCGCGCCGATGTGTTTGGGCGCCAGGATGGCCTCGGGCGTTTGCGCATGGGTGCACACGATCAGCGGCTCAGCCACCGCGTTCAGGCGCCAGCCCGTGGCGATGCGCGCCATCTGCCGCGCTGCGTTCTGCCCGTCGCTGCCTGCGCAAACCAGCAGGGCATAAGGGCGGCCATTGATCTGGTCGAGCGCGCCGTAGTAGCAGCGGTCAAAAAAGTCCTTGAGCTGCCCGCTGATGGCCGCCAGATTCTCGGGCGTGGCAAACAGGTAGCCGTCGGCCGCCAGCACATCGGCTGCGTGGGCCTCTGCGGCATGCAACAGGCGCACTGCCACGGTGGGCTCGGCCGCCCGGGCGGCGGCGCAGGCGGCCTCGGCCATCTGGCGCGTGCCGCCGGTCATGGAGTGGTAGACGATGAGCAGGGTTTTGGTGGCGGGCATGCGCGCAGCATAGTCGCTGGGGAAGAGGGCGGGCTGCTGCACGAAGCCCCTGCGGCCACGGGTTTGCACGAGGGGTTTCACGAGTTTCGGTGCGATGCCCCGGTGCCACAATGGTTCACTACAGAAATTGCAGCCGCAGCCGTTTTCATGACCATCGTGTCCCACGTTTCCCACTGGCTGCAGACCACCCGCGCCCGGTTGACCCTGCTGTTTGGGGGCACGGCCGTGCTCACGGGCCTGGCCATCGGCTTTGTGGCCGACGAGGTGCTGAGCCGCCACCTCACCGAACTCAGCGGCCAGTCGCTGATGAACGCCAGCCAGCCCATTGCGCTGGCGCTCTCGCAGGGCATGCTGGAGCGCGAGCGCGAAATTTCGCTGCTCAGCCACCTGCCCATGGTCACCCGGCCCGAGGCCTACGGCCCCCAACTGCAGGCCCACCTGGAGCAGATCCGGCAGTCCTACCCCTTTTATTCGTGGCTCGGCCTGACCGACGAGGCGGGCGTGGTGCAGGTGGCCACCGGCAACCTGCTGCTGGGCCAGAACGTGTCGCAGCGGCCCTGGTTCAATGCGGGCAAAAACGGCCCCTACGTGGGCGACGCCCACGACGCCGTGCTGCTGGACAAGCACCTGCGCGAGCCCGGCAGCAGCGTGCCCCTGCGTTTCATGGACTACGCCTCGCCCGTGCGCGGGCAGGATTCCGCCTTCAAGGGCGTGATCTCGGCCCACGTGAACTGGGCCTGGGTGCAGGACATCATCCGCCGCGCCAGCCCCGGGGCGGTGGCCAGCAGCGGCATGGAGGTGCTGCTGGTCAACAAGGAAGGCGTGCTCAATGCGGCCGGGGCCATCGAGCTGCCGCGCTCTGCGCTGCCCATCCTGCCCAGCCAGGGGCGGTTTCAGGTGATGTCCTGGGGCGAGTCGCCGGGCCAGCGTTACCTCACTGGCCTGGTGCCCGTGCCCTCGCAGACCATCACCGACCTGGGCTGGCTGCTGGTGGCGCGCCAACCGCTGGACTTGGCGCTGCAGCCCATCAACCGCCTGCACACCATCGTGGCCGTGATGCTGGTGCTGATGACCGTGATGCTGGTGGGCGTGGCCTACTGGGCCGCGCGGCGCTTCAGCCAGCCGGTGGAAAAGCTGGCCGAAGCGGCCCGGCAGGTGGAGGCCACCGGGCGGTTTGTGGCGCTGGACTTCAAGACCGAGACGGTGGAGTTCCAGCACCTGCGCTCTGCGCTGCAGAACATGACCCAGGGCCTGATCGATGGGCGCGCCGCGCTGGAGCGCGCCAACACCGACCTGGAGCACCGCGTGCAGGAGCGCACCGAGGCCCTGCACCAGAGCGAGCAGCGCTACCTTTCGATCCTGGAGGACCAGACCGAGATCATCTGCCGCTTTGACAGCGGCAATCGCCTGACCTTTGTGAATGACGCCTTTTGCAGGCTGTTCGATTTCAAGCGCGAGAACCTGCTGGGCCGCGTGTGGGCCCCCGTGGTGCATCCGGACGACTACCCGCTGGTCGCGCAGAAGCTGGCCACCGTCACACCCGCCAACCCGATGGTGGTGGTCGAGAACCGGGTGTTTGCAGGCGACGGCGCCGTGCGCTGGTGCCAGTTCAGCAACCGGGCACTGTTTGACGAAGACGGCCAGCTGGTGGAATGGCAATCGGTGGGCCGCGACATCACCGAGCGCCGCCAGCTGGAGGCCGACCTGGCCCGCGCGTCAGAGCGCTTTCAGGACCTGTACGACAACGCCCCCTGCGGCTACTACGCGCTCGACCGCGACGGCAAGTACGTGCACATCAACCAGCAGACCCTGTCCTGGCTGGGCGCAAGCCGCGAGGAGGTGGTGGGCAAGCTGGGGGTGGCCGATTTTTTTGATGCCGAAGGCAAGGCGCAGTTCGCAAAGTACTTCCCCATCCTGAAGGAGACCGGACACATCGGCCCCCTGGAGCTGACCCTGCTGGGCCGCAGTGCCGCGCCCCGCCGCGTGTGTGTGTCCGCCACCGCCATCCGCGATGCGGCGGGCGAATTTGTGATGAGCCGCTCCATCATGTACGACGTGTCGGAACTGCATGCGGCGCGGCAGGCGCTGCATGCCCTCAACGAGGAGCAGCAGGCCATGCTGCACAACGACCTGATCGGCATCGCCAAGATCAAGGACCGCGTCATCCTGTGGCGCAACCCGGCGCTGGAGCGCATCTTTGGCTACGCCCCCGGCCAGTTGCAGGGCCGCACCACCGAAGAGATGTATGTGAGCCGCGAGGACTTCCTGGCCTTTGGCCGCGAAGCCTATGCCGTGCTGGCCTCGGGCCAGCACTACCGCCAGCAGCGCCGCATGCGCAAGCTCAATGGCGAAGAAGTCTGGATCGACGTGAACGGCGTGGCGTTGAACGCCGACGGTGAATCCCTGTGGCTGATGCAGGACATCACGGCCATGAAGCAGTACCAGCAGCAGGTGGAGCACATTGCCTTCCACGACAGCCTGACCCGCCTGCCCAACCGCCTGATGCTGGCCGACCGTGTGGCCCAGGCGCTGGCCCTGTGCGACCGCACCGGCAGCATGGCCGCGCTGTGCTACATGGACCTCAACGGCTTCAAGCCCATCAACGACCAGTACGGCCACGACATGGGCGACGAGGTGCTGCGCGTGACCGGCCAGCGCCTGCAAGAGCAATTGCGCGCCAACGACACCGCCGCGCGCATCGGCGGCGATGAGTTTGTGCTGCTGCTCACCGCCGTCACCGCCCCCACCGAGATCACCCGGGCCATGGAGCGCGTGCTCAAGGCCATCGAACAACCCATCGACCTGGGCGGTGGCCGCCTGGTGCGGGTGTCTGCCGCCGTGGGCACCGCCATCTACCCCCAGGACGGCACCAACGCCACCGACCTGTTGCGCCGCGCCGACCACGCCATGTACGAAAACAAGGGGCATGTGTCGGCCGAGCGCAGCCGGTGAGTGCCACCCCTAAGTGGCCCGGTGGGTGCCGTTAGCGGCCCCCCAGCAACCGCCCAGTAATCGCCTCCCACTCCACCGCCTCCAACGGCGTGATCGACAGCCGGTTGCCCCGCTGCAGTACGCGCATCTGCGCCAGGTCCGGGTGCTCGCGCAGCTCTGCCAATGAGATCAGCCGGGTCTTGCGCAGGGCCTGCACGTCCAGCAGCAGCCAGCGGGGCTGGTCGGGCTTGGATTTGGGGTCGTGGTAGGGCGAATCGGGGTCGAACTGCGTGGGATCAGGCCGGGTGCCGCCGGCCACGCGGGCGATGCCCGCGATGCCGGGTTCGGGGCAGCTGGAGTGGTAGAACAGCACGCCGTCGCCCACCTGCATCTCGTCGCGCATGAAGTTGCGCGCCTGGTAGTTGCGCACCCCTGTCCAGGGCACGGTCGCATTGGGGGCGGCCAGGGCGTCGTCGATGGAGCATTCCTCGGGCTCGGACTTCATGAGCCAGTAGCGCGGCGGGCGGTGTGGGGTGGCGTTCATGGCGCCATTCTGGCAAAGGGCAACTACGACTTTTGGGCTGCGCAGTGGATACCGGAGTTGGGTTGCTTTTATTTTGATAGCTGGTTGGGCATATCCATCGCGCGGTAGAGCCTGTTTTTATTCATATTTTTCCGCTGCTGCCGTGCCGGGCAACGCCCCCGGCGCGGTCAGCGGCTCGCGCGGCAGCACGCAGCGCAGGCCCACGCCGCGCCCGCCCAGCCCGTCGGCAAAGCCCAGGGTGCCGCCCATGCGCTGCACCACGCGCTGTGCAATGGCCAGGCCCAGGCCCGTGCCCGCCTCGCTGGTGCCGGGCACGCGGTAGAAGCGCTCCCACACCCGGGCGCGGTGTTCGGGGGCGATGCCCCGGCCGTTGTCCTGCACCAGCAGCACGATAGGGCCGCAGGTGCTTGCGTCATCCGTGCCCAGGGTCACCTCCACGCTGCCACCGGCCACGCCGTAACGGATGGCGTTGTCCACCAGGTTGTCGATGACGGAGCACAGGCCTTCGCGGTCCAGCTGGGCGTGGAGGTGGTTGGGGGCGTTCAGGGCCAGTTCGATGCGCCGTGCGCGCGCCAGGGGCACGAGCAGGGCCACGCGGTTGCGCAGCAGGTCGGCCAGGTCCAGCGTGGGGTGCACAGCCGGGGCAGCGGGCTGGGCGGCGGCGTCGGCGCGGGCCAGGGTCAGCAGCTGGGTGAGCAAGTGCGATGCGCGGGTGATGCCCTGCTGCAGCGCGTGGGCGGCGTCGGCCCGCGCTGCGGGGTCGGGCTCGGTCAGCAGCTGGTGGGCCTGGGCGTTGATGGCGGCCAGGGGCGTGCGCAGCTCGTGCGCGGCGTCGGCCAGAAAACGCCGTTCGGCCTCCAGCCGCTGGGCCTCGTGGGCGAGCAGGGCGTTGAGTTCGTGCACCACGGGCGCGGTTTCGGCATAAAGCCTGTCCACCTGCACGGGCGCCAGGTCGCTCGCGCGGCGGCGCGAGATGCGCTGCGCCAGTTGCCGCAGCGGCGCCAGCCCACTGCGCACCGTGACCCACACCACCAGCCCGTGCCACAAAAACACGCCCAGCTGGCTTTTGAGCACCAGCCACAGCACGGGCAGCAGCGCGGCCAGCTGCAGCGCGCCGGGCTCGGCCACCTGCACCACCACGCTGCCGTCGCTGGCGGCCTGGGTGTGCAGGTGCCAGGGCGGGTTGCCGGGTGGGGCCGGGGCGGTTTCTGTGGTGGCTTTCGTGGCGGTGTCCGGCCAGGGCACGTCTTCGCTGCTGCGGTACAGCACCTGGCCCTGCGTGTTCAACACGCGGGTGTGGGTCAGGCCCGCCATGCCGAGCAGGTCGCGGCCGGTGATGCGCAGCAACGCGCCCTGGGCGGCCAACATGCGGGCGGGCAGGGTGGCCTCGGGGCCAGCGGCGGCCTCGGCCAGGATGCGGGCGGTTTCGCGCAGACGCGTGTCGATGTCTTCGGGGTTGCGTTCCAGCGCCATCCAGGTCATCACCGAGGCCAGCGCCAGCCAGGCCACGACCAGCGCCAGGGCTTGCCAGGCGATCAGGCGGCGGATGAGCGAGGGCGGGCGGGGTGCGCCGGGGGCCGTTGCCGTGGCCGCGCGTGCGGCGTGCATGGCGGCTGCGCTCATGGTGCCGGGTCCATGGCGGGTGTGGGCGCCTCCAGCACATAGCCCACGCCGCGCACGGTGCTGATGAGGTGGTTGCCCAGCTTGCGCCGCAGTTTGTAGACATGCACGTCGGTGGCGTTGCTGTCCAGCGTGTCGGCAGGGCTGGAGCTGGCCTCGATCTGCGCGCGGGTGAGCACGCGGCCCGGGTCTTCGGCCAGGGCGCGCAGGATGTCGTATTCGCGGGCGGAGAGGTGCACGTCCTGCCCATGCACCTGCACCCTGCGCCGCGCAGTGTGGATGCTGAGCGGCCCGATCTGCCACACGCTGCTGGTCTGCCCGCTGTGGCGCCGCAGCAGAGCCCGCACGCGCGACAGCAGCTCTTCGATGGCAAACGGCTTGCCCAGGTAGTCGTCGGCCCCCGCGTCCAGCCCCAGCACGCGCTCGCCCACGCTGTCGCGGGCGGTGAGCAGCATCACTGGCGTGGCCTGCCCCTGGGCGCGCAGCCAGGCGAGCAGGCTGAGCCCCGTCTCGTCCGGCAGGCCAATGTCCAGCAGCACCAGGGCAAAGGTCTGTTCTTGCAGAAACCGGCGTGCATCGGCGCAGGTGCGCAGCCACACCACATGGTGGCCCGCCACGGTGAGCACGCGCTGCAGCGAGTTGCCCAGAGGGAGATCGTCTTCCACAAGAAGGATGCTGGCCATGCGACAGGGTGTGAGGGGTGAGAAATGGGGCGGTCGCGGCGATTCTAGGAGCGGGCCGTGCCGCGCAGGGGGGCACGCGCAGTGGGTGTTCATGAAAGCTTCATCTGGGGCGCCCGGCACGGCGGCGGCTTCATGGGGGCTTCATGCGGGTCTTTGCAGACTGCGGGCTTCTCTGTTTCTTTCACCCCGGCTGGGGGCTTCCGTATGAATCTGCAAAACGCCATCACCCTGTTTTCGCCGCGCAACCTGGTGTGCGCCTTGTTCATGTCTGTGCTGTCGGCCTGCGGCGGCACGTCGGACGAAGGACATGTGGTCACCGTGGACGGCATCAGCATGGACAAGACCATTGACAAGACCGGCATCTACGACCTGGAGGTGACCGGCGCGCGCAACGACGTGACGGTGGCCGCGGGCAACACGGTGGCGCGGCTGATCGTGGCGGGCATGAACAACCGCATTTTTGTGCTCAAGACCGCCACGGTGGAGCGCATCGAGCTGGATGGCAGCGGCAACACCGTCTACGTGCCTGTGGGGTTCAAGTCGCGCATCTCGCGCAATGGCAGCAACAACGACGTGATCGAGCGCTGAGGGGCTGACGCTCGCAAGCCCTGCGCCTTTGCAAAAACTGGCCAGAAGACTGGCTTTGCCCGCAGAATCACCCCAGCCGCCGCAGTGCGGTGCGGGAGATGCCTATGGACAAACCGGGCAAGAAACAGCCGGGCCTTTGGGTAATGGGCTTGTTTGCCCTGCCTTTTGCCGCCGTGGGCGTGGGCATGCTGCTGCTGAGCGTGTTGCCCACGCTGTACGACTGGTCGCGCATGCAGTTCTGGCAGCCGGTCAACGCCACGCTGCTGGCCGCGAGCCTGAACAGCAGCCGCAGCAGCAAATCCACTTCGTACCACGTGACGGCGCGCTACCGCTACGAGGTGGCGGGCCGGGCGTACGAGGGCGAACGTGTGGCCATCAGCGGTGGCGGCGACAACGTGGGCGACTTTCAGGAGGCGCTGGGCGAGCGGCTGGAGCAGGCGCTGCGTGCCGGGCAGCCGGTGCAGGTCTGGGTCAATCCCTCGCACCCGGCCGATGCCGTGATCGACCGCAGCCTGCGGCCCGGGCTGCTGGCGTTCAAGATGGTGTTTGTGGTGTTGTTTGGCGGTGTGGGCGTGGGCCTGCTGGTGTTTGTGCTGCGCGGGGGCAAGCCGCTCAACCAGCAGGCGAGCAAAGCCGTTGCAGCGGGCGCTCCCGGCAAGCTCGAAAAAATCCCCGGCGGGGTGCAGATGCACTTTCCGGCTGGGCGCTGGTGGGGCCTCAAGCTGGGGCTGGGCATGGTGGGGGCGCTGTTTCTGGCTGTGGGCGCGCTGGTGCCCTGGGAGCAGGAAGCCCAGTCCGACATCGCGCCCTGGCTTTTTCGCCTGGGGTTTGGCGGTTTGGGGGGCGCGGTGCTGGTGGCCGCGTTTTATGCGCTGGCCAACAGCCTGCGCGTGCAAATCGACCACGAGGGCCTGCGCACCGAGCGGCGCCTGCTGGGCCTGATGCTGCAGTGGCACCAGGTGCCCGGCCCCGAAATCGCCCGGCTGCGTGTGGTGGAGAGCTACACGGTAGAGAGCAACAACCGCCGCAACGTGTATTACCGCATCGAGGCCGAGCTGCGCAGCGGCAAGAAGATCACCGTGGCGCAGGACCTGCAGGGGCGCAAGGACGCCGACCGGATGCTCGCAGCCATCGGCAGCGCCACGGGTTACCCCATTCGCTGAGCCCGGCCGGCGGGGGCGATCAGCCTGATGCCTTGCGAAACGTGAGGTTGATGCGCAACCCGCTCGTCATCGCATGGCTGGCGTCGGCCAGCGGCGCCACGCCATGAAAGCGCAGCCGTGCCGGGCCGCCCCACACCACCACGTCGCCATGCCACAGGCCCACACGCCGGGCCTTGTCAGCGCGCTCGGCACCGCCCCACAGGAAGATGGCCGGGATCCCCAGGGAGACCGACACGATGGGGTGGTCGTAGTTGCCTTCGTCGCGGTCCTGGTGCAGCGACAGCCGTGTGCCGGGCGCGTAGCGGTTGATGAGGCAGGCGTCGGGCACAAAGCCGGGGTAGCCCGCCGCCTCGGCCGCTTCCCGGGCCAGTTGGCGAAACAGCGCAGGCATGGGCGGCCAGGGCAGGCCGGTGGTGGGGTCGGTGGGGCCATAGCGGTAGCCGCTGCGGTCGCTGATCCAGCCCAACGCGCCAGTGTTGCTCATGGCCACCGACATGCGCTGCCCGCCGGGCGTGATGAGGTGCCTGAAGGGCGCCTGGGCCGTGATGGCATCGACGGCCTGCAGCAACTCAATTGCCTGCGGCAGGGCAAAGCCACGCAGCACCACGGCACCCGGCTCCAGCCACTCGGGGGCCTGGGGCGTGGCGGGCAGGTCGTCAAACAGGCCGAGGGTCATCGCCACCTATTCAGCATCATGAAAAATGATGCCCATTGTGTGACGCTGCCCTGACCGCACGCGGCTCACGCCGTGGCGCAGGTTCACGCGGTAGGTGCCGCGTGTGCCCTGTACCGGGCGGTGGTGCACGGCAAACGCCACGGCGTCACCCTGGCGCAGAGGCATGACCTCGGCCCGCGACTGCATGCGGGGGCGTTGTTCGGTCAATACGAATTCGCCGCCGGTGAAGTCGCGGCCGGGCTCCGACAGCAGGATGGCCACCTGCAGCGGGAACACATGTTCGCCATACAGGTCCTGGTGCAGGCAGTTGTAGTCGCCCGGTGCGTACTGCAGCAGCAGTGGCGTGGGGCGCAGTTGCCCGGCCGCATGGCAGCGGGCGATGAAGTCGGCGTGCTGCGCGGGGTAGCGCACGTCGATGCCCATGGCGGCATTCCAGTGGTTGGCGATGGGCTGCAGTTGCGGGTAGAGCGCGTCACGCAGCCCGGCCACCATGTCCGGCAGCGGGTAGCTGAAATACTGGTACTCGCCCAGGCCAAAGCCGTGGCGCTGCATGACCACCCGGCTCCGGAACAGAGGTGGGCCCGGTTGGCGATAGAGCCCGGCGAGGGCCGTGCATTCCTCAGCGCTCAGCAGTTGCGGCAGCACTGTGTGGCCCTGGGTGTGCAGGTCGTCGGTGGCCTGGGCCCAGTCGAGCGCGGCCACGCGCCCGGGCCAGGGGCTGCTGGCCCCGGGTGTGCTGTGGGGCAGGGCGCTCAAGCCACTCATGCGGCCTTCTCCTGCAGGCGCGTGGGTGCGGCGGCGCCGGACTCGCGCTCCAGCAGCGCACGCTTGCGCTCCACACCCCAGCGGTAGCCTGAGAGCGCCCCGTCGCTCCTCACCACCCGGTGGCAGGGGATGGCCACGGCCAGCGCGTTGGCGCCGCAGGCCTGCGCCACCGCGCGGGTGGCGGCAGGGGCGCCGATGCGCGCTGCAATCTCGGCATAACTCGCTGTCTGCCCGGGTGGGATGGTGCGCAGCGCCTGCCACACGCGCTGCTGGAAGGCCGTGCCCCGCACATCCAGCGGCAAATCCAGCCCCCGCCCTGGTGCCTCGACAAAGGCCACGACCTGGGCCACCAGCAATTCAAAACCGGCGTCGCCGCCCACCAGTTGGGCCTGGGCAAACCGGTCTTGCAGATCGCGCACCAGCACATCCGGGTCGTCGCCGAGCAGGATGGCGCACAAGCCCTGGCCGCTGTGCGCCACGAGGAGGGCACCCAGCGAGCATTGCGCCACGGCAAAGTGGATGCGCTGCGCCGCGCCGCCGGCGCGGTAGCGCGCGGGGGTCATGCCCAGCACCTGGGCCGATTTTTCGTAGAAGCGGCTGCTGGACTGGTAGCCCGCGCCGTAGATGGCCTCGGTCACCGAATCGGTGGTGTGCCCCAGTGCGCTGCGCACGCGCTGCTCGCGCTGCGCGGCGGCGTAGGCCTTGGGCGTGAGGCCCGTGGCCTGCTTGAAGATGCGGTGCAGGTGCGAGCTGCTCAGTCCCAGCCGGGCGGCCAGCGCATCGAGCGTGGGTGCGCGGCCCTCGGCCGCATCGGCTTCGATGAAGCGGCAGGCCTGGGTCACCCATTCGGCATGGTGCGACACCGCGGAGGGCTGCTGCGGCTTGCAGCGCTGGCAGGGGCGAAAGCCTGCGTTTTCTGCGTCGGCGCAGCTGGCGTGGAAGCGCACGTTCTCGGGCCGGGGCGTGCGCGCCGCGCAGCTGGGGCGGCAGTACACGCCTGTGGACAACACCGAATACCAGAAGCTGCCGTCTGCCGCCGCACTGCGCGCCAGCACCGCCGCCCAGCGCGGGTCGGCCTGGGTGGCGGCGGCTTGTTGCGCTGCCTGGGTGCGTCGGGGTGCCGGGCGGGTTGGCATGGGCAGTGGGGGTGGTGAAGAAACTACGGTGGCTAGGGCTTGCATGGTGAGGGCTCCGAAAAGAACCTGTTCACACACGGGGTGCGAACAGATGGCGTTGCGATGCCCTCACTGTAGAAACGGCGCGCGCGGAGCGCACTCCGAAGCTTGCTTTTGAATTCTGCACCTCGACTGGGTGCGCCGTCGGTTGCCCCTGTTCGCCCATCAAATACTATTGTTTTGATAGCTATAAAGGCATTCCTATCAGGCGGTAGAGGCCATTTTTATTCATATTCTGGTGGCTGCATCGGGCGCGGGCGGCGCTGGCCGGTGCCACCCCAACGTTTCGCATCCTCACCCGGAATGGCGAGCGGGTTGTCGGCGGGCTCGGCCAGTGGTGCCAACAGGGCTTGCAGATCGGCCTCGCTGAACTTGAGCGCACCGGCCGCGTCGTGGCCCAGCACGCCGCTGGCCAGCGCCGCCTTGCGCGCCTGCAGCTCCAGCATGCGCTCTTCGATGCTGCCTTCCACCACCAGCTTGTAGACGAACACGGGCTGGTCCTGCCCGATGCGGTGGGCGCGGGCGGTGGCCTGCTCCTCCACGGCGGGGTTCCACCAGGGGTCGAGGTGGATCACGGTGTCGGCGGCCGTGAGGTTGAGGCCTGTGCCGCCGGCCTTGAGGCTCACCAGCAGGACGGGTGCGCTGGTCGCGTCCTGCGCCTGAAAACGTTTTACCACCGCGCCGCGCTGGCCCGGTGGCGTCTGGCCGGTGAGGGTGAGGTAGGGCAGGGCCAGCGCGTCCAGCTGTTCGGCGGCCAGCATCAGCATTTCGGTGAACTGCGAGAACACCAGCACGCGTCGGCCTTCTTCGACCAGGGCGGGCAGCATGTCGGCCAGCAGTTCGAGCTTGGCCCGTTCGGTGCCGGGGTGGATCTTCGCGCCTTTGACCAGGCGCGGGTCGCAGCACACCTGGCGCAACTTGAGCAGTGCATCCAGGATGGTGATCTGCGCGCCATCAAAGCTCTGGCGCTCCAGCGCGCGGCGTACCTGCTTGTCGGCCGTGGTGCGCACGGCCTCGTACAGCTCGCGCTGCTTGCCCTGCAGCTGCACGCGCAAGATGGTTTCGGTGCGCGGCGGCAGCTCGGTGGCCACATCCTGCTTGCGGCGGCGCAGGATGAAGGGGCGCACGCGCTGGGCCAGCAGCTGGGCGCGCAGGGTTTCGCCGTTCTCTTCGATGGGCTTGCGCCAGCGCGCGTTGAAGCTGCGCATGTCTCCCAGAAAGCCGGGCATCAAAAAGTCGAACTGCGCCCACAGCTCACCCAGGTGGTTTTCGAGCGGCGTGCCCGTCAGGCACAGCAGGTGTGGCGCCTGCAGCTTGCGCAGGGCGCGGGCGCTGCGGCTGCCGGCGTTCTTCACCATCTGGGCTTCGTCCAGGATCAGCAGGTGAAAGGGCTCTGCCGCCAGCGCATCCACGTCACGCCAGAGCAGCGGGTAGGTGGTCAGCACCAGGTCATGGTCGGCAATCTGCAGATAGCGCTGGCCCCGGCTCGCGCCATGCAGGGCCAGCACCCGCAGGCCCGGTGCCATGCGCGCGGCCTCAGCCTGCCAGTTGAAGAGCAGCGAGGTGGGCAGCACGACCAGGGCGGGGCGGGTGAGGCGGCCGGCCTCCTTTTCAGCCAGCACGTGGGCCAGCGCCTGTGCGGTTTTGCCCAGGCCCATGTCGTCGGCCAATATGCCGCCCAGGCCCTGGGCGCGCAGGTACTGCAGCCAGGCCAGGCCGTCGAGCTGGTAGGGGCGCAGCTGCACCTGCAGGCCCTGCGGCGCGGCCACGGGCTGCGGTGTGCCGATGCGGCGCAGGCGCTGCGCCAGCTGGGCCAGGCCCGCGTCGCCCTGCAGCTGCCAGTCGTTGCTCCAGCCGTTCACCGTGCCTACGCGGTGCGCTTGCACCAGCCCGGCACGCAGAGCCTCGATACGCCGGGCCTCCCAGGCGCCCAGGCGCAGCGGGTCGCCGTCCTTCAGCTGTTTGCGGGTGGGGTCCGTCAACAGGTCCACCATGGCGCCCACGATGGCCTTGAGCGGCCCGGCGGGTGCGTCGATGCGGCGCCCGCCTGGTGCGCGCAGCGAGATGATGGCGATGTCGTCGATGGCCGCCATCTGCCGCGCGTTGAGCCAGCGCACGTCGCGGCGCAGCAGGTCGGCCAGCATGGGGGCCAGGTCCAGCACCACGCCGTCGATCTCGATGCCCAGGCTCAGCAGCCAGGCGCCTTCGCGTTCGGGCAGGTGCAGCTTCTGCACGGGGCGCTGGCGGGTGCCCAGCGGGCCATCCACCTCTTTGGCCAGTAGCTCGCCGGTGTCGGGGGCGATGACCAGCTTCCAGCGCGACACGGGCACGCTTTCGTGTGCGAAGCCGGGGTGCACCACCACGCTCCAGCCCTCGGCGCGCAACTGCGGAACCATGTCGGCCCAGAAGTCGCCAAAGTGCGCCTCCTGCACCAGGGTCCACACGGGGCCCAGCGTGGCGGCGGCCGCGCGGTGGCGCCACTGCAGGCTTTTGGGGTCCACGGGGGTCAGGCCCAGGTCCCACACGCGGTCCATGGCGTCGGCCTCGGCGGCCAGGTTGCGCTGCATGCGCAGCACGGGGCCGCCGGTGTCGTACAGGTCTTGCACGGGTGCGGGGCGGGCGTTGAGCACCGAGGTGGGCGCGGCGGTCTCCCATTGCGCGCCGGTATCGGTGCGGTAGGTCCAGTCGATCTGTGCCAGGGTCACGCTGTCGCCGCGCGGCCCCAGCTTGCCCTGCGGCGCCATGCCCAGCAGGCCGTCGCCCCGGCCCAGGGTCATGAGGGTGAGCCGGGGGCGGAATTGGCCTGCGACCACACCGGATGCCGCAGGGGCTGGCGCCGACGAAGCGATGGGGGCCACAGAAGAGGCTGGTGCGGCCCCGTCGCGCAGCAGCGCCATCACGCGTGCAGCCTCAGCGTCGGTCAGCGGGGCCAGCGCCTGCAGCGTGGCCGCATCGGCGCGCTGGCGCAGGGCCTGGGCCCAGGCGGCGACCAGGGCAGCCCGGTTCGACCGGGGCTGATCAGGGGGCGCGGGAGGGGCAGGGTCGTGACCGGCGGCAGGCATAGGCCGCCGATTGTGCCGTGGCAGTCACGGCGCCCCGGTCAGAACTCCCAAGCCAAGCCCGCCTGGCTGAAGTTGCGCCCATTTCCACGGCCCACGGCTACGGACGCCTTGAGCCCTTCGGCAATTTCGTAGCGCAGGCCCAGGGCCTTGTCGGGGCGCGACCGTTGTTCGCCAAACACCTCAGAGGTCAGGCGCAGCTGGGCGGTGAGCGGCAGTTCGTGCCCCACCGCCCAGGTGGCGGCGCGGTGGCGCACGCCCTGCACGCGGACGGTGTGGTGGCCCGCATTGAGGTGCAGCGCCTGGCCGTTGGCAAACCGGTAGGTGGCCAGGCCGGTGATGGTGACAGCCCGCTCTGAAAAATGTGCCGGGGTGGCGTCGTCGCGCACGCGGGTGTGGCCCAGGTCGACCCGGGCGCCCAGCGACCAGCCCGCATCGTTCTGGATAGGCACCCACTTCACCCCCCAGCCCCGGCCCTGCAGCGTGGTGGCCGGGCTCTGGCCCTTGTCGCGGCCGTGGGCCAGCGACACCTCCATCTCCAGGCCGGGCAGCAGCCCCATGCCAAACAGCAGCTCGCTGCTGCGGGTTTGGGCGTCGCGGCCCAGGGTGCCTTCCAGTTTCAGCGCGCCCTGGGCCAGCGTGCCTGCATCGTCGGTGTGCATGGGCGCTTCGGCATGGGCATGCAGGGCACCGGCGATACACGGCAGCGCCAGGCACCAGGGCACGATGCGGGAGGGGGTGCGGGGTTGGTGACGGCTTTTCATCGGGCGGCTCTTGGGGTTGTTGTTTGGCTCGGATGCGGGCTCATGGGGCGGGCCAGTGCAGTTCGATGGTGAAGCCTGATACACATTCTGGCAACACGGTCTGGCCGCCGTGTGCGCGGGCCACCAGGTCTGCCAGCACCAGGCCCAGGCCGCGCATCGCGCTGCCGTCGCCATAGGCTTGCTGCTGCAGTGCCTGTTGCAAGAGGGCCCAGGTGGCGGGCGGGCAGCCATCGCCATCGTCCTGTACGCGCAGGATGCTGTGTGCGCCTGCCTGCAGTGTGGTGATGGTGACCTGTCGGGCATGGAAACGGTGCGCGTTGTCCAGCAGGTTCAGCAGGGCTGCCGCCAGCAGGTCCGGGTCGGCCGCGAGCCGCGTGTGCTGGTGGATGGTGATCGCCATGTCGTGAAAGGCCAGCGCATCGACCAGCTGGCGCAGATCCACGTCCTGGCGCTGTGGCTCGACGCCGCTGCGGAACATCGTCAGCAGCGCCTGCATCACGCGCCCCAGCCGGCCTGCCGCCTCGCGTGCGCGCTGCAGCCGGGGCTGCAGGGGTTCGGGCGCCTCCTTGATCGCCAGAGCCAGCTGCACGTCGATGCCCGCCACGGGCGTGCGCAAGGCATGGGCAGCATGAGCGGTGAAGGCGCGTTCGCTGACGATGCGCCGCGCCAGCCGGTGCCCCAGGTCCGCGATGGACTGCTCGATGGGCAAAAGCTCGGCCCTGGGCTCAACGCGGGGCGCGGTGTCGGGGTGCAGCGGGTCGTAGCGCTGCACGTCGTGGCTCAGGGTGGCCAGGGGCCGAAGCTCCTGGCGGATGCGCCAGTTCATCCACAGCGCAGAAAAAAGGCCCATGGACAGGGCGGCCACCAGGGTGTAGAGCACCACCTCGCTGCGCGCCTCGTTGCGCTCTTGCCGGCTCTGGGCCACCACCAGAAAGTGCCGGGGGCTTTGTGGGAAGGCCGACGAAAACGCGCGCCACCGGCCATCGGCCGTCCACGCAACCTGGGCCGTAGGCGCTGTCTGCAGGGCCGTGGCGGGGGCCTTGTGTGAACGGCTCCGGACCTGGCCTGTGGACGCATCGACCACCTGCCAGATCAGGTGTTTTTCGTAGTCGAAATGCTGGGTGGCGCTGGAAGCTCCATAGGCAAAGCCGGGCTGGGCTGCGAGCACGTTGTGGAATATCTCCGAGGTTTCGCGCAGTTCCTGGTCCATCAGTTCGCCCATTTCGTGGGCGATCACCAACCAGACCACCAGGGCCGTCAGCAGGCCGAACGCGACCGAGGACCACAGCAGCGACTGGATCAGGCGGCCCCGGATGGACGGCAATCGGGTGTTGTTGACCATGTGGTGGTTGCACTCAGTCCGGGAGGCCGGGGGCGGCCATCCGATAGCCCAGGCCGCGCACGGTCTGGATCAGGTCCTTGCCCAGCTTGCTGCGCAGGTGGAAGACATGCACCTGCAGCGCATTGCTATTGAGGTCGTTGTCCAGCCCCAGCACCAGCGCCTGCAGGTCAGGCGCCGACACCGTGCGCCCCGCGCGCAGCACCAGGGCCTCCAGCACAGCCCATTCGCGCGCCGTCAGCTCCACCCGCAGGCCGTGCAGGCGCACCTCCTTGTCGGCCAGCCGCACATCGACGGCGCCAAACGCCTTGCAGGGTGCGCCACCGGTGATCCGGCGCGACAGGGCCCGCAGCCGCGCGCACAGTTCCTCGGGCGCAAACGGTTTCACGAGAAAATCGTCAGCCCCGCTGTCCAGGCCATGGATGCGGTCGCTGAGCATGTCGCGCGCCGTGAGGACCAGGGCGGGTGTCCGGCCGCCCTTGGCACGCAGGCTGCGCAGCCAGTCCAGTGCCGAGCCATCGGGCAGGTTCCAGTCCAGAAGCCAGGCGTCATAGGGCTCGGACACCAGGGCCCTGGCTTGCGCCAGGGTGGTGCACCAGTCCACCCGGTGGCCGTCGTGCTGCAGAAAATCCCGCAGTCCTTCGCCCAGTGTGGGGTCGTCTTCCAGCAGCAGCAATCGCACGCGTTTCCTTTTCTTCCGCGTCAGAAGCGCTGCTTCACGCCGGTGACCATCGCGCGCACCAGGCGCACCCGCTCCAGCCGACCCATGACGATGGCCGCCGCCGCGTGCAGCCCCGCCGCCCACAGCAAGCCGTGGGCCAAGGCTTCGTGCAACTCCATCAGCCACTCTTCGCCAAAAAAAGCGTCGGTCGTCTGCATCCAGCCCGTGGCACCCAGGGCCAGCACCAGCGCCATCAGCGCCAGCATCATCACGGCCCCAAGCGGGTTGTGGCCGTCGTGGTGCGGATGCTCGCCGCGCTGCAGGGCCCGCAGGTGCGCGGCCAGGCGCGTGGGGGTTGGAAAGAAGTCGCTGAAGCGCGCATGCCGGGTGCCCACAAAGCCCCAGAGCACGCGCGCCAGTACCAGCGCGCTGGCGGTGTAGCCCACCCACTCGTGGGCGGTTTTGCCATCCTCCAGAACAAACTGGTTCAGGACCACGCAGGCGACCAGGCTCCAGTGGAAGATGCGGACGAAGGGGTCCCACACCCGGTGGGTTTCGGGAGCTTGTGTGGAGTGGGCAAGGTTCATGCGGAACTCGCTGCGTCAGGTCTGTCAGGCGCGGGCGCTGCCGCTTACTTGCGCTCCAGTTCGGCGCCGGTGGCGGGGTCGAAATAGATCTCCACCTTCTTGCCCGCCTTGTCCAGGCCATAGATTTCGTAGCACTTGCCTTTGCTGACCTTGAATGTGCGGATCTGGTAGCCCTGTTTTTCGAGCCCGGCCTTGAAGTCGGCTTCCTTCATCCATGTCCCCTCGGGGGCATTGCAGGCGGGGCCTGCCAGTGCGGCAGCGGAGCTGAGTGCAAGAACAAGGGCGGTGATGTGCAGTTTCATGGTGAGGTTTCTGTGTCCGTGTTGGTGAAGATGTGGACTGACTGCCCACGAACTGCATTGGGCGCGGTCAAGATTAAGTGGACATGAAGCGCCGCCAGCGCCACGCCGGAGCAGGTCCGGGGGCGCTGACTGGGGATGAAAAACGTGGCTGTTCCGCAGCCACCGCTGGGCTACCGGGGCCTGGTGTTGCCAATCCCAGTAGGGGCGGGCTGCACGGCGGGGCGGCCCCGGGTGGCCTGGAGGTTCATTGCGGCGGCGGCCAGCAAGATGGCCGCTGCGCCCAGCCACTGCGCGGGCTGCAGCCGGTGGCCGAACGCCACGAAGTCCACGCCGATCGCCACCACCGGGTAGATGAACGACAGCGCCCCCTGCAGGTAGGTGGGCAGCTTTTGTACCGCGCCGTACAGCAGGATGTACATGAGGCCCGTGTGCACCACGCCCAGGGTGACCAGCAGCAGCCAGGTGCTGGCGCCCTGCGGCGGGGTGCCCAGCCGGGCAAAAGGCGCGAGCATGAGCACGCCCACAGCCACCTGCACCAGCGCAATCAGGTGCGGCGGTGTGCCCGTGAGCCGCTTGGCAATGACCGAGGCCACGGCCCAGAAGAACGCCGCACCCAGCGCCATGGCAATGCCCAGGGCGTAGTCGCCGCCCGGCAGGCCCGCACCGGGCTTGGCCTGCACGATGAGCAGCATGCCCACAAAGGCCATGGCCAGCCAGCCGAGTTTGGCCAGCGTGACGCGCTCGCCAAACAGCAGGGCGCCAAAGACCACCAGCATGAACGGCTGCGTGTTGTAGACCGCTGTGGCGACGGAGATGGAGGCATGGGAGTAGGCGCCGAACAGCAGCAGCCAGTTGGTGACGATGGCCACGCCGCCCAGCGCGGCCCAGCGGGCGATGCGCCAGGTCATGCCGCGCAGCAGCCCCATGGCCCAGCACACCAGGCCCAGGGCCACGGCGCCAAAAGCGCAGCGCCAGAACACCACCTCCAGCGCGGGCAGGCCCGACTGCACAACAAACCAGCCGATGGTCCCTGAGATGGCCATGGCGGCGCTCATCTCCAGCGTGCCCTGTGTTTTCTTGTCCATACCTGTGTGCCTGTTGCCCTGTGTGGTGATGGCAGAACTATAGGAAACAGAAGCCGTGCAGTGAATGCCTTGTATTAGGTGATTTTTTATCCTCTCCTGATAATCTGAGGCATTTCTTCAATTTCACCTCTGCACCATGGACGCCATCGACCAAGCCATCCTGACCCAGCTGCACCAGGACGCCCGTACTTCGCTCAAGGAGCTGGGCGAGCGGGTGGGTCTGTCGTCGCCCAGCGTGTCCGAGCGCCTGCGGCGGCTCGAAGAACGCGGGGTGGTGCGTGCCTTCACGGTAGACATCGAGCCACGCGCGCTGGGCTACCAGCTGCAGGCCATCGTGCGCATCCGGCCGCTGCCGGGCCAGCTGGCGGCGGTGGAGCAGCTGATCCGCGACACCCCCGAGTTCTGCGAATGCGACAAGGTCACGGGCGACGACTGTTTTGTGGCCCGGGTGTTTGTGCGGTCCATCGAGCAGCTGGACGGGGTGCTGGACCGCATTGCCGACAAGGCGCAGACCAACACGGCCATCGTGAAGGCGCAGACCATCCGGCGACGGCCGCCGCCCTGGGTTCCAGGCGTTTGATCTGAGTGAAAGGGCTGCAGAGCAGCGTCAGCCGCCCAGCACCCGCGCAAACAGCTCGTTGCGGAAGTGGATGCCCAGGCGCGCAAAGGCCCGGTTGCGGTAGGTCTTGACGGTGGGCACGCTCAGTCCCAGGTCAGTGGCGATGCCCTCGTGCGTCATGCCCTGCAGCAGGCGGGCGCACACGTCCAGTTCGCGGTCGGTCAGCTCGGCCTGCAGGCGCACCAGGCGCATGCGCAGCACGGGCAGGCCGTCGGCGGCCAGGGGTGCCAGGGCTGCGTCGACGGGCAGCGCCAATGCCTGCGCCAAGTCCGCCCCGGTGGCCTCGTGCCAAGGCGCTGCTGCGGGGGCCTGGGGGTGCGACAGGTCGATGTGCTTGCGCGTGAGCGCGAGTAGCACGGGTGCCACGGATTCGAAGGCGCTGATCTGACGGTCGCTGAAGGCGCGCTGGTGCTGGTGGCGGTAGAAGTTGACGGCAAATACCGAGCCATCGCTTTCATATTCGACGACCGACACGCGCTCGGCCACGCCATGGGCTTCGTACACCCGGGCGCGGTGTTCGCCCTCCACCTCGGTCGCAGTCACGTGGCACAGCCGCGTCTCGGGGGCGGCCAGCGGCACTTCGTCGAAAGAGCGGCCCCAGGTGCGGTCGCTGCGGTAGGGGCCCGAGAGGTAGGCCCACCAGCAGTCCTGCGTGGTGTCAGGCACGCCCCGGCTGGCGGACATGAACAGCGTGGGCTTGCAGCGGTGGCCGGTGCGGTACACCGACCAGGACGCGGCGGGCAGCACGGGCTCCAGGTCCTCCAGCAGGCCGGGCGCAAAACCCTGGCCACCCAGGCGGTGGACCATGCTGGCCAGCGTCTGGCTGGCCGTACTGTTCAGCACCTGGCGGCCAGGTGCCGCCTGCAAGGAGGGGGGAAGCCACTGCCGCATGAAACTGGTCAGAAATTGGGGGTGTGACGGTGGGCCAAAGCGTGGAGTGTGCGCTGAAAAAACGGCCCAGGCCGGGGCAGGGCACTGGGGTTATCCCGTCATCTTCTGGGATGACAGGCCGCACCAGCAACGGGACTTACGCTAGGTCCATGTCTGAACCCATGCCTTTGCCCAATCCGCAGTTCAAATTCTTTGCCGACCTCCGCGTGGAGGTCGGCACCCCTCAGGAGGTAGGCCACACCGTGCACGGCCTGCGCAGGCTGATCCCCATCCTGGGTGGCACCGCCACCGGCGATGGCTGGAGCGCGCGGGTGCTGCCCGGTGGCGCGGACTTCCAGCTCATCGTGAACGACCGGCTGTCGGAGCTGGACGCGCGCTATGTGCTGGAGACCGATGGGGGCGACCTGATCTATGTGCAAAACCGTGCCGTGCGCTCGGGCCCGGCCGAGCTGATTGCCCGCCTGGTACGCGGCGAGCTGGTGGACCCGGCGCAGGTCTACTTCCGCTGCAGCCCGAGTTTCGAGACGGCGTCGCCCGCGCTGTCCTGGATAGCCGAGCGCATGTTTGTGGGCACGGGCGCACGCTACCCCGACGCCGTGGCCATGCGCTTTTTTGAACTGCGGTAATGGCCCGCCCTTGTTGCCCCGTTTCTGATTTTTTTGACCTTTCCCAACGTACAAGACCTGGAGACACCATGAAAAACACCACCCAACCCCTGCGCCGCGCCCTGGTGGCTGCATCCATCCTCGCCGGGCTCATGCCTTGGGCGGGGGCCCAGGCACAAGGGGCTGCGGCCTACCCCAACAAGCCCGTGCGCATCATCGTGGGCTTCCCGGCGGGCACGGGGCCGGACATCGTGGCGCGCCTGCTGGCCCAAAAACTCTCGGAAGGCTGGGGCAACGCGGGTGTGATCGTGGACAACAAGCCCGGCGCGGGCGGCCTCATTGCAGCGAGCGAGGCCGCACGCGCCGCACCCGATGGCTACACGCTGATGCTGGGCGAGACCGGCCAGCTCAGCATTGCCCCCAGCAGCTACAACAAGCTGCCCTACGACCCGGCCAAGGACTTCGTGCCGGTGAGCCAGGTCGTCACCTCCGACTTTGTGCTGCTGGTCAATCCCCAAAAGGTGCCATCACGCAACGTGAAGGAGTTTGTGGACTGGACCAAGCAGCAAAAAGGCCTGTTCCTGGCCACGTTTGGCGCGGGCACGCCGGGGCACTTTGGCGCCTTCATGTTTGGCGATGCGGTCAAGCTCAAGCCAGAGCCGGTGCACTACAAGAACACGGCGGACGCGTTGGGTGGCCTGTTCAGCGGCGACGTGCAGGGTGTGTTTGCCAGCGTGGGCCTGGCCGCACCTAACGTGAAGGCGGGCAAGCTGATTGCTTTGGGCTCCACCGGCGCCACGCGCACCAACGCGCTGCCGGATGTGCCCACCATCAAGGAGCAGGGCTACGCCAATCTGGAGTTCTCTTCGTGGTTCGGCATCGTGGCCCCGGCCAAGACGCCACCGGAGATCGTCGCCAAGCTGAGCGCCGACATCGTCAAGGCCGTGCAGTCGCCCGAGGGCAAGGCCAAGATGGAAGAGGCCGGCTTCCGCGTGACAGGCACCAGCTCGCAGGACTTTGCCCGCACCATCGCCGCCGACACGGTGACCTGGGGCAAGGCCGTGGCCGCCACCGGCTTCAAGGCCGACTGAGCGCCCGGCTTCCTCAACACATTTCCCTCGCATCCAGACCCGCGCACCTGCCATTTGCAGGCGGCACGGGCCGGGGCGCAGCCATGCCTGGGGCCGGGCACGCGCTCCACTTTCATTCCAGCCACAACACGACCGGAGGCACACACCATGTCCTTTTTCCACACCCTGCAGCCTGCCAGCCCCCCGGCTGCGGGATTGCGCCGCAAGCTGTTGCCCGCCGCACTCACCATGCCCCTGCTGATGGCCGCCTGCGGTGGCGGCAACGGTGATGCGTCGGCCCAGCAGCTCACGCCCGCTGCGGCCTGCGCCGAGCTATCGACTAAGGCCGGGCTGGCGGCCACCACGCTCACCACCACCTATGTGGCGGCAGACACCAAGCGTCCGGGCGGCGCGGCCACCGGCGCCTTTCTGTCGGGCCACTGCGTGGTCACGGGCGCCATCAACCCCCGTGTGGGCGTGGATGGCAAGAACTACGCCATCGGCTTTCAGCTGAGCCTGCCGGACAACTGGAACGGGCGTTTCCTGTTCATCGGTGGCGGCGGCAACGACGGCATCCTGCGCGACACCTCGCTCAGCTCCAGCATTTCGGGCGGCACGCCGTCGCCGCTGGGGCAGGGGTTTGCGGTGGTGTCCACCGACGCCGGGCATACCGGCACCACGGCCAGCTTCGGCGCCGACCCGCAGGCGCGCATTGACCATGCCTACAACTCCTATGACAAGACGGCCGTGGCCGCCAAGTCGCTGATTGCCACGCGCTATGGCCGCAAGCCGGACCATTCGTACTTCTCGGGCTGCTCGGGCGGCGGGCGCCAGGGCATGATGTTTTCGCAGCGTTTCCCAGACTACTTTGACGCCATCACGGCCGGCGCGCCCGCCATGCGGGTGTCCAGCGGCGCCACGGTGGCTGCGATGTGGAACACCATCCAGTTCGATGCCATCGCCCCGCAGGACGCATCGGGCAAGCGCATCCTGTCGCAGGCGTTCAGCAACGCCGACCTGAACCTGGTGGCCGATGCGGTCAAGGCGTCGTGCGACGCGGCCGATGGTGTGGCAGACGGCCTGGTGAACAACGTGAAGGCCTGCAAGTTTGACCCGGCGGTGCTGCAGTGCAATGGTGCCAAGGGCGCCAGCTGCCTGAGCAGCGCGCAGGTGGGCGCGCTCAAGAGCGTGTTTTCGGGCCCGCGCAACTCTGCCGGCAAAGCCTTGTATGCCGGGCAACCTTGGGACCCAGGCCTGGCCGCCCCCGGCTGGCGCACCTGGACGCTGGGCAGCTCCACCACCGCCACGCCGGATGCGCGCTACATCACGCTGATGGTGGATGCGCTGGTGAACGAGTTTTTCACGCCGCCAGACCTCAGTTTCAACCCGCTTGCCTTCAACTTCGACACCGACCCGGCGCGCATGGAGGCCTACTCGGCCATCTATGACACCTACCGGGATGACAAGCTCACGGCCTTCAAGCAGCGCGGCGGCAAGATGTTGTTCATCCACGGCATGTCCGACCCGATCTTCTCGGCCCTGGACACCATGGATTACTACGAACGCCTGGCGGCCAACAACGGTGGCATGGCGGCCACGCAGAGCTTTGCGCGCACCTTCCTCGTGCCCGGCATGAACCACTGCTCGGGCGGCCCGGCCACCGACAACTTTGATTCGATCCAGGCCATGGTGGACTGGGTAGAGAAGGGCGTGGCGCCCGACACCATCGCCGCCAAGGCACTGCCTGCCAACACCTTCATGCCCAATCGCACCCGGCCGCTGTGCCCCTATCCCCAGTTTGCCAAGTACAAGGGCGCGGGCAATGTGGAGGACGCCAGCAGCTTTGTCTGCGTGGCAGAGTAACCCTGACCTGGGCTACTTGCGGGCAGTAGAGATAGAGGCAGGAGCGGGCAGTTGCAGCCGGGCCTCCTGCACCACCTGCACACAGTCACGCAGGTGCTGTTCGCCCAGGTAGCGCAGCGTGGCGTAGCCCAAGGTGGCGGCCACGGCCTGGCCCGCCAGGGGCACGTACTTGGCCACCTGCTTGGTGGTCAGGCGCAGGCCCACTGTTTGCGCGGCGCGCAGCACCAGTTCACGCGTGATCAGCTTGCCGATCAGCACCGAACCGACCAGGCCTACGGCCTTTTGCACCTGTTCACGTTTGCTGGGGTCGAGCTGGTCGATCTGCCCGGCGGTCAGGCCAAATTCGGCGCTGATTTGCGGAATGAGTCGGGACAGCAGGGCCGCATCCACGGCCCAGTCGAGGCCCGGCACGGGCACCATGCTGGCGGCGGCGGCGACCAGGGCGCGCCGGTGCAGCAGCTTGCGGGCGCGCCGCACGGCGGCGGCCAGGTCCGGGTCACCGGCGGCCATCTGCGATGAGCTGGGCATGGGGCAGTCCAGTTTGGCGGTTTAGGACGACTTGCCCTTGACCAGGCCGTACACCACGAGCAGGACTACGGCGCCCAGCACCGAGGCGATCCAGCCGGCCGAGTCGCCCTGGGCATACCAGCCCATCGCCATGCCCACATAGCTGGCGAGGAAGGAACCCGCCACGCCCAGCAGCGCGGTCATGATCCAGCCCAATTTGTCATCCCCGGGCTTGATGGCGCGGGCAATGAAACCCACGACCAGACCGACCAGCAGCGTTCCCAGAATTGACAGCATGTTTTCCCCTTTGTGAACTTGTGCGAGCTTGTTGGAGCTTGCGGATGGATGTGATGAAAGCGAACCGGGGAACTGTACCGAAGGGGCGGGAGCCCCTGCTGTCGGACAACACCCCCTGTGTGCGTCACCGGGGGGAGGTGGCGCCCGGCGGCGGTGAGTTCAAGGGGCGCTCGAACAGGCAGTGCCCGAAGCGGTGCGCGTGCAGGTCCATGCCCGAAATCTGGTAGCTGGTGCTGTCGCAGATGTAGCGGCCCGGTGGCAAGCCTGCGTGGGCGGCTTCGGTCAGCAGGATGTCGTTGGCACCGGCGATGTCCTCGCCGAGCTTGCAGGCGCAGTTCATCTCGGGGCCGAACAGGTCTTGCTGGGCGATGACCAGCGTGGGGCCGAAGCCAATGCCCGCGCTCACGTTCAGGATGCGTTCGGGCGGCAGCACGGTGTTCATGGCCTGCAGGGCGCGCAAGGTGTCCAGTGCGGCCTCCAGCGCCTGATCGGGGGTGTTGAACACCGCAAACAGGTTGTCGGCCTCCTGTTTGATGATTTCGCCGCCATTGCCCCGGATGGCGGGGCGGGCCGCCTGCTCCATCTGGTGAATCATGGCCAGGAAATGGATGATGCCGTGGCTTTGCGTGATGCGCGAGAAGCCACACATGTCCAGCACCAAGATGGCCACGTTGCGCACAAAGGCCTGTTCGATGGCGGCGTCAATGCCAGCGGCGTTGGCGGGCGTCTGGTTGCGCTCTGCCAGCAGGCGCCGCAGGTAGTCCTTGTCGTGCGGGGCATGGGCCCCGGGTGGCGCAGAAGGGTGGTGCATGGCGGCGGTATGTGGGTGGTGTCTGACATGGTAGCGCGGCACCTGCTGGCGGGGCAGGGTCCGGCCGCAGAACTACAGTGGGGTTTTCCGTGCCGCAGGGCCCGGTGGCGTGGCCTTCACAGGCTGCCCGCCGCCCCCGGCCTGTCCCGATCCACCAAGAAAGGAAACTCCCATGACCTATCCACGTTGGACCCGCTCTGGTGCCGCCCTGGCGGCGGCTGCCTGCGCCTTGGGGGGCCTGCTGGCCCTGCCTACCGGGGCGCTGGCGCAATCGAAAGGCGATGAGGCCTCGCTGGCCCGGGGCGCCGTGCCGGACACCACACCCCAGCAGCGTTACCAGTCGGCCATCCGCGAAGCAGGTGGCGGGCTCAAGGTCAGCCTCGAGGAATGCCGGGCCATGGCCGCTGCAGAGCGCAAGGCTTGCGAGTCCCAGGCCCGCGCGCGTTACCAGGCCGACATGGCGGCCGCCAAGGCGCTACTGAAGGACCCGTCTGCCGGGCCGGTGAATGTGGTGGGTGGGCCGATCCGCAGCACCGAGACGGTGTACGAAATCAAGCCCTGATTTGCTCCCACTGCCCGCAGGCGATGGCGCAGCGGCGACTTACTGCGGCTGCGCTGCCTGGGCGCTGCTGGTGGCACCCTCGGTCGAGGTCACGCGGCGTGCGCCGTTGAAGCGGCGCTTCCAATAGGCCACGCCCATGTCCTCGACCCGGATCTCCGAGCCGCTGCGGGGGGAGTGGATGAACTTGTTGTCACCCACGTAGATGCCCACATGGCTGAAATTGCGGCGCATGGTGTTGAAGAACACCAGATCGCCGGGTTGCAGTTCTTTTTTGTCGATGACCTGGGTGGCAGCCGCCTGCTGGTCAGCGCGGCGGGGCAGCAGCAGGCCCACCGTCTGCTCGTACATGGCGCGCACAAAACCGCTGCAATCAAAGCCGGTTTCGGCGCTGTTGCCGCCCCGTTTGTAGGGCACGCCCAGGAAACCCATGGCGTTGACCACCAGTTCGGAGGCCTGACCGGCCACCGAGTGGGCCTTGTCGGCCATCTGGTGGCTCACGTTTTCCAGCCGTGTGAGCAGGCCTTTGTCGGCAAGCAAACGGTCCATATCGTCAGAATTGGCCGTCTGGGGGGCTGCCTGCGCGGTGGTGGCGCAGACCAGGAGGAGGAGGCAAAACCATCTGGACATGGGGGCGAAGGGTAACACGGTATGGTTGCTTATTAAAAATAAGCTGTTTTGCAAGCCATTGATTTGATTCAACTAAATGGCGATGGCCTCGCGCGGAGGCTGCAGCGCGGCGCGCTGGCGGGCCGTTTTGCCGCGCAGAGCTGGTGGCTGCGCGCCCTTGGCTGCCTTTCCTGGGGACGGAGGATTTTTGCGATGGACTTCATGAAAAAATCGGCCTTTCGGCGCACCAGGAAAGCCAAGGCAGCTATGTTTTTTATAGCTTTGGGCTGTGCGGCCAGCAGCAGCGCCCAAAACACCGGGCCAGCCGTCTCGCTGGTCCCGGTGGCCACCGGGCTGGCCAACCCCTGGGCGCTGGCCTTTTTGCCGGACGGGCAGTTTCTGGTCACCGAACGCCCGGGGCGCATGCGGGTGGTGAGCGCCACCGGCCAGGTGGGCTCGGCCCTGGCCGGGGTGCCCCCGGTGGCAGCAGGCGGGCAGGGCGGCCTGCTGGATGTGGTGACGGATGCCGGCTTTGCGCGCAGCCGGCGCATCTACTTCTGCTTTTCAGAACCCGGAGCCGGCGGAGCGGGCAACAGCACGGCCGTGGCACGCGCCACCCTGGCAGCCGATGCGCGCAGCCTGCAGGACGTGCGCGTGGTCTTTAGCCAGCGCCCCAAGGTTGA
Source organism: Acidovorax kalamii (assembly GCF_002245625.1). GTDB lineage: Bacteria > Pseudomonadota > Gammaproteobacteria > Burkholderiales > Burkholderiaceae_C > Acidovorax > Acidovorax kalamii. The sequence continues at coordinate 74,387 of NZ_NOIG01000003.1, read as the reverse complement.
AAGTGCGCTGCATTTTGGCTGCCGCATCGTGCAGGCCCCGGACGGCAACCTGTTGGTGGCCCTGGGCGAGCGCTACCACCGCAAGGACGATGCGCAAAAGCTGGACAACCACCACGGCAAGGTCATCCGCATCACTCCCGACGGTGCGGTGCCCCCTGGCAACCCCTTTGCAAGCCAGCCCGGCGCCTTGCCCGAGATCTGGAGCTACGGCCACCGCAACCCCCAGGGCGCCACGCTGGGGCCGGACGGCAAACTCTGGATGCACGAACACGGCCCCCAAGGCGGCGACGAGATCAACCTGCCCCAGCCCGGCCGCAACTATGGTTGGCCCGTGGTCACCTTGGGCGAGAACTACGGCGGCGGCAAGATCGGTGAAGGCACGGCCAAGGCGGGCATGGAGCCGCCGCTGCACCACTGGACGCCTTCCATCGCGCCTTCGGGCATGGCGTTTTTGACCAGCGCGCGCTATGGCGCGGCCTGGCAGGGCAGCCTGTTTGTGGGGTCGCTCAAATTTGGCACCCTGCACCGGCTGGAGGTGGCGGGCGGCAAGGTGCAGCGCGAAGAAAAACTGCTGCAAGGCAACGGCGAGCGCATCCGCGATGTTCGCCAGGGCCCGGACGGCCTTCTTTATATGGTGACCGACAGCCCCCAGGGGCGGCTGCTGCGCCTGCAGCCCGACTGACGGCGGTAGCGGGGCGGCTTGACCCAGGTCATGCCGCCCGCAGTTTTCGCCCTACCAACGCGCTGGCGCGGGGTGTTCACTAGGTGTCTGCCAGCGCTTTGGGTTTAGGCTGGCGCCATGCATGCCGAGCCATCCTCTCCCGCCCCTGCTTCTGCTCCTGTGTCTGCCCCGGCCGACGCGCCACCCCGGTCCCAGCTGGCCCTGCGCCGCGTGGCCATCGACACTTGGCGCGAGAACGTGGCCTACCTGCACCGCGACTGCGCCGTGTATCGGGCCGAGGGCTTCCAGGCCCTGTCCAAGATCGAGGTGCGCGCCAATGGCCGCCGCATCCTGGCCACGGTGAACGTGGTGGACGACCCTGCCATCGTGGGCTGCCAGGAGCTGGGCCTGTCGGAAGACGCGTTTGCCCAGCTGGGTGTGGACAACGGCCACACCGTGTCGGTCGCCCAGGCCGAACCGCCCGAGTCCATGGGCGCGCTGTTCCGCAAGATCGCCAGCGAGCGCCTCACCCGCGAGGACTTTGGCGCCATCGTGCGCGACATTGCCGACCATCGGTATTCCAAGATCGAACTCACCGCCTTTGTGGTGGCCTGCCACCGCAGCGAGCTGGACCGGGAAGAAGTTTTCTTTTTGACGGACGCCATGGTCGCCAGCGGCAGGCGGCTGGACTGGCATGAACCGCTGGTGGTGGACAAGCACTGCATCGGCGGCATCCCCGGCAACCGAACCACCATGCTGGTCGTACCCATTGTCGCGGCGCACGGCATGTTGTGCCCCAAGACATCTTCGCGTGCCATCACATCGCCCGCCGGTACGGCCGACACCATGGAGGTGCTGGCCAAGGTGGAGCTGCCGCTTGCGCAACTGGCCGACATCGTGCGCGAACACCGGGGCTGCCTGGCCTGGGGCGGCACGGCCCACCTGTCGCCTGCGGATGATGTGCTGATCTCGGTGGAGCGGCCTTTGTCCATCGACTCGGCCGGGCAGATGGTCGCGTCCATTCTTTCCAAGAAGGTGGCGGCCGGTGCCACGCACCTGGTGCTCGACATTCCCATCGGCCCCACGGCCAAGGTGCGGTCCATGCCCGACGCGCAGCGCCTGCGCCGCCTGTTTGAATATGTGGCGCGGCGCATGGGCCTGTCGCTGGACGTAGTCATCACCGACGGCCGCCAGCCCGTGGGCAACGGCGTGGGCCCGGTGCTGGAGGCGCGCGATGTGATGCGCGTGCTGCAAAACGACCCGCGCGCGCCCGACGATCTGCGGCAAAAGGCGCTGCGCCTGGCCGGGCGCCTGATCGAGTGCGACCCTGATGTGCGCGGCGGTGACGGCTATGCGATTGCGCGCGACATCCTCGACTCGGGCCGGGCGCTGGCGCGCATGAACGCCATCATCGCCGCCCAGGGCAGCACGGGGTTCGACCACAACCACCCGGCGCTCGGAGCCCTCACGCTGGACGTGGTCGCACCCGCCAGCGGCGTGGTGGCGGGCATCGACAACTACCAGATCGCCCGCGTGGCCCGGCTGGCCGGGGCGCCCAAGGTGCCGGGCGCCGGGGTGGACCTGATGCACAAGCTGGGCGACACCGTGGCGGCGGGCGACCTGTTGTACCGCGTGCACGCCAGCTACCCGGCCGACCTCGAGTTTGCGCGCCACGCGTGCGAGCGGGACAGCGGCTACCGCTTGGGCACGGCCGACGAGGTGCCACGCGTGTTTGTGGAGTTCTAACCATGACACCGCCCGAAGCCCCCTGTGTGCTGTATTTCGATGACGAAGCCGCACCTGCGCTGCGCCTGGCGCAGGCCGCCGGTTTGCCTGCCCAGGCCATCGAACGCCACCGTTTTCCCGATGGCGAACTCAAGCTGCGCCTGCCGGTGAACGAGACCACTGGCCGCCTGCCACGGCACGCCGTGCTGCTGCGCAGCCTGCACCAGCCCAACGAAAAGCTGGTGGAGCTGCTGTTGGCCGCACGCACGGCCCGCCAACTCGGCGTGCAGCACCTCACACTGGTGGCGCCGTACCTGGCCTATATGCGGCAGGACATCGCCTTCCACCCCGGTGAGGCCGTGAGCCAGCAGGTAGTGGGTAGGTTTCTGGCCGGGCTGTTCGACGCCGTCATCACCGTGGACCCGCACCTGCACCGCATCGACCGGTTGGAGCAGGCCATTCCGGTGCAGCAGACGGTGGTGCTCAGCGGTGCCGAGCCGCTGGCCGATCTGATTGCTCAACGCCGCACGAACGCGCTGCTGGTGGGGCCCGACGGCGAATCCGCCCAGTGGATTGCCCAGGCTGCCGCGCGCCACGGCTTTGACCATGCCGTCTGCACCAAGGTGCGCCATGGCGACCGCCATGTGGCCATTGAACTGCCCGCGCTCGACGCCCTGGGGAGGGCCGTGGTGCTGCTGGACGACATGGCCAGCACCGGCCGCACGCTGGCGTTGGCCGCACGGCTGCTGCTGCAGGCGGGTGCCGCCTCGGTGGATGTGGCTGTGACGCATGCGCTGTTTGCAGGCGATGCGCTGCAGGTGCTGCACGACGCCGGGGTCGGGGAGGTGTGGAGCACGGACTGCATTCCGCACCCGAGCAACGCAGTGGCCATGGCCGGGCCGCTGGCCTCGGCGCTGCAGTCCGTCCTTCGCACCTGAAAACCCCGGGCTCGGGCTGCGACAATGTGCCATTGCCTTCCTCGCTGCGCCCACCCAGCGATTCAACGAACACAGAAACGGTCCCACCATGCTGCTTGACGCCACCGAATCCCAACTCGTCCTGGTCGATTACCAGGAGCGCCTGATGCCCGCCATCCACGAAGGCCCCGCCGTGCTGGCCAACGCCCGTCGCCTGGCCGAGATCGCCCGCATGATGGATGTGCCCGTGTGGGGCACCGAGCAAAACCCCTCGCGACTGGGCGCCAACGACGCCGCGCTGCGTGCCCTGTGCCAGAAGACCCTGGCCAAGATGCACTTCAGCGCCGCCGAAGAAGGCCTGGGCGAATGGCTGCGCCCTCCCGCCAAGCCCCAGGGCGGCAACGCACGCAGCCTGCCCAAGCACCTGCAAAAGCCCGCACCGCTGGCGGCAGAGCGCGGCACCATCGTCATTGCCGGGTGTGAAGCCCATGTCTGCCTGCTGCAGACCGCGCTCGACCTGATCGACGATGAGTTTGAAGTGTGGGTGGTGACCGACGCCTGCGGCTCGCGCACCGAACGCAACCGCGACGCCGCCTTCGACCGCCTGGCCGGCGCAGGCGCCGAGCTGGTGACTACCGAGATGGTGGCGTTTGAATGGCTGGGCAGCTGCGAGCACCCGGCGTTCAAGGATGTGCTGGGGCTGATCAAGTAAATAATTGGGGGATTTTTAGCCTCCACCGCTCGTCCATTAAGCGCTGATGGCTATTGAAATAATAGCAAATCAACCCAGAGGCGGTGGGAGAGGCGCGCCGCTGAAACCCCACCGGCGATTCGGTTCATCGCCGCCTTCGATTCACCCCGCCCGCAGCGCCTCTGCCTTGGCACACACCGCGTTGCCGGAGGCGGCCCAGCCGTCTATGCCCCCTTGCAGAAAGCGTGCCTTGAAGCCCGCTGCGCGCAAGCGCAACGCAGTCGAGCGGCCGACTTCGTGCCCATAGACGCAGTACACAACCACGTCTTCGCTGGCAGACAGCTCCGGGGCCCATGTGTGGATGGCGGCAGGGTCGCGCCAGCGGGCGTTGGGGATGGCGGTGGTGGCCGCCTCGTACACACCGGCGCGGCGCACATCAATCAGTTGCGCCGCCGCTTGCGCGTCATGGATGGACGCTTGCAGTCCTTCGCTCGCGGCGTGTACTGCATGCTGGTAGCGCTCATAGATGGCGGCCCAGTGGATGTTTGCCATGAACGCATCCACATAGGCACCCGCTGCGGCACCGTGGTCAAGGTGGTAGGCATGCTCGTACATGTCCAGCGCGAGGATGGGTACACCTCCCGCCGCGACCTGGGTGTGATCGCTGGCCCACTGGTTGACGAGCGTGCCCTCGCGCGGCTGGAACACCAGCAACACCCAGCCAGAGCCGCCGCCCAATGCCTTGCCCATGGCGACGAACTCCTCGCGCCACCGCTCCACGCTGCCAAAGTTGGCCGCCAGCGCCAGCAGCATGGCGGGTGCGGGGGCAGCACCATCGCCGCCCAGGCTGGCGAAGTACAGCTCATGCAGCAGCATGGAATTGCTGGCGATCAGCTCCTCGCGCTTGAGCCCATTGATGACAAAGCCGGGCGTGGAGGCAAAGTCCAGGCCTGAGAGCTGCGCCCGGATGGCGTTGAGCCGTGCCACCGCGCCGCCATAGTTGTTCTGGTGGTGGCTGCGCAGGAGCTTTTCAGACAGGCCGGGCAGCGTGGCCGGGTCAAAAGGAAGGGCTTGAGGACGTGCTTGCATGGCGGGGCTTAGGGAGGAGGGGATGGCCGCTCAGGCCAGCCAGGGTTTGAGGAAAGTCACTGCCAGCCCCACCGCCGCGCACAGGCCCAGCAGCGGCATCACCCCCAGCTTGAAGCGGAACAGCGCCACCAGTGCGCCCACGGCGATCACTGCCGACACGGCATCAAACGCCCCGCCAAAGCCCTGGGGCCAGAGCAGGTGGTAGGCAAAAAACAGCGCGAGGTTCAGGATCACACCCACCACGGCGGCAGTGATGGCCGACAGCGGCGCGGTGAAGCCGAGCTTGCCGTGCGTGGCTTCCACCAGCGGGCCACCCGCCAGGATGAAAATGAACGAGGGCAGGAAGGTGACGAAAGTCACCACGGTGGCGGCGGCTGCGGCACCTGCAAACAGCGCATCGGGGCCCCACACCTGTTGCAGCCAGCCGCCCACAAAACCGACGAAGGCCACCACCATGATCAGCGGGCCCGGGGTGGTCTCGCCCAGCGCCAGGCCGTCGATCATCTGCGGCCCGCTGAGCCACTGGTAGTGCTCCACCGCGCCCTGGTACACATAGGGCAGCACGGCATAGGCACCGCCAAAGGTGAGCAACGCAGCCTTGGTGAAAAACCAGCCCATCTGCGTGAGCGTGCCTTGCCAGCCCTGCGTAGCCACCAGCAAGCCCATGGTTGTCAGCCACAGCGCCAGCCCCGCCGCCAGCACCTTGGCCAGGTGGCTGCGCGAGAAGCGCGCGTGGGCGGGTGTGGGGGTGTCGTCATCGATCACAGCCGGGCCGTAGCCCTGGTGCCCATTGGCATGGCCGCCCCCCAGGGCGAACACCGCAGGCCAGCGCTGCGCGCCAAAGTAGCCGATGAGGCCCGCCGCGAGCACGATGGCGGGGAAGGGCGTGTCGAACGCAAAAATGGCGACAAAAGACGCAGCGGCAATGCCCCACATCCAGCCGTTCTTGAGAGCGCGGGTGCCGATGCGGTGCGCGGCATGCAGCACCAGCGCCGTCACGGCCGGCTTGATGCCGTAGAAGATGCCCGCCACCACCGGTACATCGCCAAAACGCAGGTACACCCACGACAGCCCGATCAGGATGAACAGCGAAGGCAGCACAAACAAGGCCCCGGCCACGATGCCACCCCAGGTGCGGTGCATGAGCCAGCCGATGTAGGTGGCCAGCTGCTGGGCCTCGGGGCCGGGCAGCAGCATGCAGTAGTTGAGGGCATGCAGAAAGCGCTTTTCGCTGATCCAGCGGCGGCGCTCCACCAGCTCGGTGTGCATGATCGCGATCTGGCCTGCCGGGCCGCCAAAGCTGATGAAGCCCAGCTTGAGCCAGAACAGGAAGGCCGCACCAAAGGTTGCGGGAGCGGGGCGCTCCAGCGCGACGGGGGCGTCGGCAGAAGAAGTGTGGGGGGTCATGGGGCGGCGCCGGGCACAGTGGATGGTGAGGGTGGGGACGGCGGGGGCACTGCATACAAGGCGTCAAACACCTGTGCAGCGACCTGGGTGAGGGTGTCGTCGTCGGCATGCACTTCGCGCAGGCCAGCCAGCACAGCCTCCAGCCCGGCGGCCTCGGGCACGGGCATGCCTCCCGCGTCCAGGTAATGCACGGCGCGGGCCAGGCGCTGAAGGCGGGGGTCGGTTTCGAGCCCGAAGCTGGCAATCAGCACCTCGAAGGTCACCAGGGCGCCCACATGGGTGAACCGGGCACCGTCATAGTCAAAGCCCAGCACATCGGCGGGTGCTGAGGCTGGGTCGGTCAGCCACACCCACTGTGCACCCGGGTCGATGAAGCGGCGAATCAGCCAGGCGCTGGCCAGGCGGTCCACCCAGGGCCGGGCGCGGGTCGCCCAACGCTGGTTCTGGAACTGGGCGGCGTCCAGGCGCGGGATGCCATGGGCGGGCAGGGCGGCGGGCTCCCCGCGTGAGAAGCAGGCGTCCAGTGCCTGGCGCAGGCTGGTCAGGTCGGCGTCGGCCTGTGCGGCGGCGGCTCCGGGGTAGTAGTCGGTGCGGTGCAGCGCCTGTAGCGCGTCGGCAATGCTGCGCAGGCGGCGGCGGGCGTCGGTTTCGGTGAGCTGCGGCAGCTCGGACTGAAAGGTGGTGGCTGTGTCCCGCCACTGTGTGAAAGCCTCGGTGCGGTCGAACAGCGCTTCGATTTCCTGGCGCTGTGTGGTGTCGTTGGCCGTCAGGGTCAGCACCATGGCCGTGCCGCCATGCTCCCGCACCTCGGCTGCAATCGGGGCCAGCAGGCCTGCGTGTTCTTGCGGCAGCAGGTAGGCGCCGTCGCGCAGGGCGGCGCAGCCCAGTGCCTTGAGATTGCGCCACACACGCAGCCGTACGGCGTTGGGCTGTGTAGGCAGAGTCATGATGAGGGCGGACCACATGAATGAAGTATATGCTTTACTTTGTGAAATATATATTTCTATTTTTGATATCGTTCTAGTCAAAGAATCCTTGCGTGCGAGATGCTTCAGGGTCTACAAGGCGGGGGAGGACTGGCGTGGCCAGCGTGCAAGGGGCGGGAGGGCGCAAGGATACGTGGCGCAGCAGCAGGAGCAAGGCGCTGATCACAGTGCATTCAGCGCCGCAACGTCAGTTTGCCGCAAGCCCGTCATGAATAATTATGAATTCAAAACCTGCTGTCCTGGCAGGGCGAGAGAGATGCCGAGGAGACACCCACAATGACCGCACACAGCACCTACGCCGACTTCTACCGCCAGTCCATCGACCACCGCGACGCCTTCTGGGGCGAGCAGGCGAAGCTGATCGACTGGAAGACGCCGCCCCAGCAGGTGTGCGACTACAGCAACCCGCCGTTTGCCAAATGGTTTGTGGGCGGCACCACCAACCTGTGCCACAACGCGGTAGACCGCCACCTGGCCACGCGCGCCAGCCAGGCCGCGCTGGTGGCCATCTCCACCGAAACCGACACCGAACGCAGCTACAGCTTTGCCGAGCTGCATGCTGAAGTACAGCGCATGGCGGCCGTGCTGCAAGGCCTGGGCGTGAAGAAGGGCGACCGCGTGCTCATCTACATGCCCATGATTGCCGAGGCTGCCTTTGCCATGCTGGCCTGCGTGCGCATTGGCGCGCTGCACTCGGTGGTGTTTGGTGGCTTTGCCTCGGGCTCGCTGGCCTCACGCATCGAAGACGCCGAGCCCGTGGCCGTGGTCAGCGCCGATGCCGGGTCGCGTGGCGGCAAGGTGGTGCCCTACAAGCCGCTGCTGGACGAGGCCATTGCGCTCTCCAAACACAAACCCGCCGCTGTATTGATGGTGAACCGGGGCCTGGCCCCCATGCACCTGCAGCCGGGCCGCGACCATGAGTGGGCGCCGCTGCGCGAGCAGCACCTGAACACCGCGGTGCCCTGCGAGTGGGTCGAGTCCACCCATCCCAGCTACACCCTGTACACCAGCGGCACCACGGGCAAGCCCAAGGGCGTGCAGCGCGACACCGGCGGCTACGCCGTGGCGCTGGCCGCCAGCATGAAGCACATCTTCGATGCCAAGCCCGGGGAGGTGTACTTCGCGACCAGCGACATCGGCTGGGTGGTGGGGCACAGCTACATCATCTACGGGCCGCTGCTGGCCGGCATGACCACCATCCTGTACGAGGGCTTGCCGATCCGGCCCGATGCGGGTGTGTGGTGGAGCATTGTCGAGAAGTACCAGGTCACGCACATGTTCTCGGCCCCCACGGCGGTGCGGGTGCTCAAAAAGCAGGATCCGGCCTTCCTCACCCAGTACAACGTGAAAAGCCTCAAGGCCCTGTGGCTCGCGGGCGAGCCGGTGGACGAACCCACGGCACGCTGGATTGGCGCGGCGCTGAACATCCCCATCATCGACAACTACTGGCAGACTGAAACCGGCTGGCCCATCCTGGCGGTGGCCAACGGCATCGAAGCCAACGCCGCGCGCTGGGGCAGCCCGGGCAAGGCGGTCTATGGTTACCACGTCAAGCTGCTCGACGAGGCCACGGGCGAGGAACTGACCGGGCCCAACCAAAAGGGCGTGGTCGCCATCGAGGGCCCGCTGCCGCCCGGCTGCATGCAGACCGTGTGGCGCGACGACGCCCGCTTTGTGAACACCTACTGGAAGAGCATCCCCGGCCGCCTGATCTACAGCACCTTTGACTGGGGCATCCGCGACGCCGACGGCTACCACTTCATCCTGGGCCGCACCGACGACGTGATCAACGTGGCCGGCCACCGCCTGGGCACGCGCGAAATCGAGGAAAGCATTGCCTCGCATCCCAACATCGCCGAAGTGGCCGTGGTGGGCGTGGCCGACAGCCTCAAGGGCCAGGTCGCCATGGCGTTTGCCGTGGCGCGCGATGCCTCAGGCCTGACGGACGACGCTGCGCGCCTCAAGCTCGAAGGCGAGGTGATGAAACAGGTGGACGGCCAGCTCGGCGCCGTGGCCCGACCGGCGCGCGTGTACTTTGTGACGGTTTTGCCCAAGACCCGCAGCGGCAAGCTGCTGCGCCGCGCCCTGCAGGCCGTGGCCGAGCGGCGTGATCCGGGCGATTTGACGACGATGGAAGATCCGGCTGCGTTGCAGCAGGTGAAGGAGCTGGTGGGGTAAACAGAGCGCCTATTTTTACTGTGATTCAGGGTTATCGGATACGCCCACCCGATGCTTGGATTCGGTCCGTGACGAGGGCCTGCATTTCCGGTGACAGATCGGCCACAGGCAGCGTGCTGAACTGCGCAGGCGAAAACATTAAAAGCCACACCCGCTCGAACTGCCAGAGTTCCTTCACGCTTGACCATGGCAGGGTGGCGGCGCCAGCACCCGAGACAAAAGTAAATGCGTCGGTATCTGCCCTCATCGTGGCCGATGGGGAGCCCATGCTTCGCAGTTTGGCGATGGCATTTCGGTAGTGAACTACGTAGATGGTCGCGCAAAGCAACAACCCCATTGCTGCGATTGTTCCCATAACACCGGTTTGCCAAGAATGGTCTCCGCGTGCGACCAGGATGCCGCACCAAACGGCAAGCGCACAAACGACAAGAAGAGTTCTTTTCCCTACCGTACGACGCCAAAAGCATGCAACCGCATGGCGAACGAGGTCCTGGTCAAAGTGCAAGGTCGTTTCCAATGGCATGGCGGATTCGGGGTGAGTCGTTGGATGGTGCTCCGTTCAACCTCGGAGAGCACTTGAAGTGAAAGAAACTGAAAATTGATCAAACCGGCCGGTTCCGCTGCCACCCCGCCGGCGGCTGCCACCCCGGCGTCCAGCCGATGAAGTCTTCCAGCGGCATGGGCCGGGCGATGCAGTAGCCCTGGGCCTGGGTGCAACCCAGTTGCAGCAGCATCTGGCCTTGTTCCACGGTTTCCACGCCTTCGGCGATCACGCGGTAGCCGAACGAGCGGGCCAGGCCGATCACACCCTGCACGATGGCCAGGTCGCCGGGGTCGCCCATCATGCCGTGCACAAAACTCTGGTCGATCTTGAGCGTGTCCATAGGCAGGCGGCGCAGGTAGGTGAGGGACGAGTAGCCTGTGCCAAAGTCATCCAGCGACACCGTCACGCCCATGGCGCGCAGTTCGGTCAGGGTGGCGGCCACAGCCGACAGGTCGTACAGCGCGGCGCTTTCGGTGATCTCGATCTCGACCAGGTGCGTGGGCACCTTGGGGTGGCGCGCCAGGCATTGGGCCATCCAGCGGGCAAAGCCGGGCTGCTGCAGGTGCTGGGCGGCGATGTTGATGCTCAGCGGCATGGGCAGGCCCCGGTCCTGCAGCTGCTCCAGCACCGTGAGCGCAGCCTCGGCCACCCATTCGCCAAAGCCGATCTCCAGCTCGGTGCCCTGCAGCAGCGGCAGGAAATCGCCTGGCGGCACCAGGCCACGCTCGGGGTGCTGCCAGCGCGAGAGCACTTCGGCGCCGACCACGGTGCCGCTGCGCATGTCCACCTTGGGCTGCAGGTACAGGGTGAACTGCGCGTCTGCCAGCGCGTCGCGCAGGTGGCGGCCCTGGGCCCGCCGCAGCTGCACCGAGCGCTCCTGTTCCGCATCGAACTGGTGAAAGCGGTTGCGCCCGGCCTGTTTGGCGGCGTACATGGCCTGGTCGGCATGGCGCAGCAGGGCGTCGGCATCGGCGTCGTCCTGCGGAAACACGGTGTAGCCAATGCTGGCCGTGACGACCACCCGCTCGGCATCCAGCGTGTAGGGGGCCGAGATGCTTTCCATCACGCGTTCGAGCAGGCGCTCGCAGTCGCTGACCGAGCCCAGCCCGGGCATGAGGATCACGAACTCGTCGCCGCCCAGGCGTGCCACACAGTCCAGCCCCCGCAGCGCCCGGGTGAGGCGGCCCGCCACCACCACCAGCAAGCGGTCACCCGCGCCATGGCCCAGGCGGTCGTTCACAGGCTTGAAGCCGTCCAGGTCGAGGTAGGCCACGCCCAGCTGGGTGCCGTTCTCGCGGGCCAGGTCCATGCTTTCCTGCAGCTTGCGCGCCAGCAGCACGCGGTTGGGCAGGCCGGTGAGGGCATCGAACAGCGCCAGCCGCTGCAGCATGACTTCCTGCTCGCGCTGGGGGGTCACGTCGATGGCCACGCCCAGCATGCGGGCGGGGTTGCCGTGGCTGTCAAACCCCACGATCTTGCCCAGGTTGCGCACCCAGCGGGTGGCTTCGCCGGGCGGGTTCACGCGCCAGGTGGCATCAAATGGAGTGCCCGGGTTGGTGGTGTGGCGCGCCAGTTCAGCCTGGATGCGTTCGATGTCATCGGCCGCAACGGCGTTGGTCCACTGCACCGACAAGGGCGCGTTGCCAGGGGCCTCCAGGCCGCGCATGGCACGCCAGCGGCTGTCGCCCGTGACCAGGCCGGTCTGCAGGTTCCAGTCCCACCGCCCCAGCGACGCGGCGGAGAAGGTGAGCGACAGCAGCTCCTCGCGCTCGCGCACCTGTTCCTCCTCGCGCTTTCGGTCGGTGATGTCGTGCACCGAGAACAGCCAGCAGGGCTGGCCGTCGAATTCGGTCGCGCGCATGGACTGCAACACCGTGCGGGGTAGGCCGCCACGCACGTTCAGCGTCATTTCGTGGTCGCTGACCTGGCCGCTGGCGTCCACCTGGTCGATAAGGTGCTGGCGCTCTTCGGACGTGAAGATGCCCAGCTCGATGCCCGTGCGGCCAATCGCCTCATTGCGCGGGATGCCCAGCATCTCGACCCAGGCGGGGTTGATGTCCACATACTGACCGTTGCTGCGCCGGGACAGCCCCATGGGGTAGGGCATGAGGTGGAAAATGCGCGAAAAGCGCTCTTCGGACTGGCGCAGGCGCTGCTCGGCGCGTTTGGCCTCGTCGATGTCCTGCATCACGCCGCGCACGCTCACCACCCGGCCGTTTTCGATCACGGGCTCGCCGCGTGCGCGTATCCACAGCAGGTGGCCGTCGGCGTGCTGCACCTCCATCTCCATGCTCCAGGCGGTGCGCGAGCGAATGCTTTCGCGGAACCTTTCGCGCAGCGCCTCGCGGTAGGCGGGGGCCACATGCCGGTCGATGTAGTCGCCGGGCGGCGGCTGGCCGGGGTCCAGGCCATGGATGTCAAAACACGTTTCCGACCAGTACACCAACCCCTTGCCGCGTTCGTCCTCCCAGGCGCCCAGGCGGGCCAGGCGGCCGGCCTGCTGCAGCTGGTTGTTCAGCGCCCGAAGTTCGTCGCTGGTGCGTTGGGCTTCGGTCATGTCGTGGAAAACGAAAACAAAGCAGTTTTCGCCATCCACAAGCACGGAGCGTGCCGACATCAGGCCCGGGATGCGCACGCCGTTGCTCTGCGCCACCAGCGGCAGGCGGTCCACCTTGCCGTCGCGCTTGAAGGCTTCGATGAGCCGCTTGCGCTCCTGCTCGGTGGCCCAGATCTGCAGCTCGGTTGAGGTGCGCCCGAGCACCTCCTCGCGCGGGCGGCCCAGCACCTCGCAGAAGGCCGGGTTCACGTCCACATAGCGGCCGTCCGAAATGCGCGATATGCCCGCCGGGTCGGGCAGCGTCTGGTAGAAGGTGGTGTACTTGGCTTCGGACGAGCGCAGCGCGTCCTCGGCCGCGCGGTGGGCGGTGATGTCCACGTCCATGCCGATCAACGCGGTGGGCCTGCCCTGTGCGTCGCGGCGCGACACGGTGCCGCGCGACATCAGCCAGCGCCAGCGGCCTTCCGTGTCCCGCACGCGGAACTCGGCCTCATAGCTTTCCTCCAGCCCGTCCATGGCACGCGCCAGCTTGGCGGCATTGCGCTCGGCGTCGGCCGGGTGGCGCCGGGCATACCAGCGTGTCCACAGGTCGGGGGCGTCGGCATCGGCCTGGGTGATGCCGTAGGCCTCATAAAAGTGGCCATCGCAGCGGAAGCGGCGCTCCAGCACATCCCATTCCCAATGCCCGCCGCCCAGCGAGTCAAGGGCCAGGCGCAACTGCTGCTCGCGCTCTTCCAGCGTGCGGTGTGCCTGCTCCAGCGCCACCACCGACTGCGCCTTGCCCACCAGCAGCTGCCGGCCCGTGCCCAGGATGAGCATGCCCGCACCGTGGTACCAGGGCAGCTGCCGCAGCCAGTCGATGGCCGGGCCCGGCACCGGGGCACCGCCCGTGGCCACCAGGCACAGCGAGACCACAAGGGGCAGGGTGACCGCCATGCCCGCAATGGCCAGCCAGGGGTTGGCGCCAGGGCGGGCATCCACCGTGCGCCACAGCGCGCCCAAGGCGGCCGCCCCCGCCAGCGTGGCCAGGCCTGCCAGCCAGACAGCGCCCTCGCTCCAGACCATGGCCAGCAGCGCCAGGACGGCGGTGATCACCGCTGCGATGGGCCCGAAATACAAGGTCATGAATGCGGTGGCCGTGGGGTAGGCCACCACCCCCAGCTCGGGCGCGTTCAGGTTGAGCACCACCAGCACCAGGGCGGACACCACGCCGCCAGTCACACCCACCAGCACCTGCGTGCGGCGGGAGGGGGTCAGGATTTCGGTCGGTTGCAGGTGCGCGAGCACCAGCACCATCAGGAGCAGCAGTCCGCCAGCCAGCAGTGCGTTATGGGCCATGGTGAACGGCCCGCGCCAGAGAGAGCGTTGGCTCAGGGCAGGGGCGTGTGCTCAACCTCCCGGGCAGGGCGCACAGGCACGCCTCCAACCCGGTGTCTCGCCACGGCACAGCCGTGGGGTAAGAGCATGAACCCGGCGCAGAAACCATGCACCGAGTTTAGGCGCGTTCGGCAGTGGTGGCGGGGACACCGCGCCCCCTGATAAGCCCGGTTGACAACATCGTGCCGCACACAATCACCAGGGCGCAGCCAATCATCCAGGGCGTGATGGTTTCACCCAGGAACAGCGCGCCATACAGCACCGCGAACACCGGTGTGATGAAGGTCACGGCCAGGGCGCGGCTGGGGCCTGCGCTGGCAATGAGGCGGAAGTACAGGATGTACGCAATGCCGGTGCACAACACGGCAATGGCCACGATGGCGCCCCAGGCGCGCAGCCCGGGCATCTGCGCAGGCCACAACCAGAGCGTGGGCAGCGCCAGGCCCAGCGCCGCACCCAGCTGGCTGCCCGTGGCCGTGGCCAGGGGCGGGATGTCTGTGAGGTGGCGCCGCGCAAAACTGGCCGACAGCCCATAGAACGCCGAGGCCAGCAGGCAGGCGCCGATCGCCCAGGCGGCACTGTCGGTCTTGAAGCCCGTGCCCGCAGGCGCGCGCCAGGCCAGCAGGGCCACCCCGGCAAAGCCTAGCGCCAGCCCCACCCAGCGCAGCCGGTTGATGCGGTCGCCCAGCCACAGCCAGGCCACCAGCGCGCCAAACAGTGGCACTGTGGCGTTCAGGATGGACGCCAGCCCGGTCTGGATGTGCAACACGGCCCAGCCGAAGAGGGCAAACGGAATGGCCGAGTTGATGACACCAGCCAGCATGATGGGGCGCCAATGCTGGCGAAACGCCGCATAGTGGCCCTGGCGCAGCATGATCGGCCACAGGAAGACGGCAGCCAGCCCCACGCGAAGGCCCACCATGGGCAGGGGCCCGAACTCCGAGGCGCCCATGCGCATGAACAAGAACGACGCACCCCACAGCGCCGCCAGCAGGATGAATTCGGCGATCCAGCTGGAGACGGGCTGTTGGCCGGATGGGGTCATGACATGCCTTTCACTGTTGTCTGGCCTGGGGTGTGAGGGAGAAGGGATGGCTGGGCCGGTGCCAGCGCATTCTCCAGCGTCAGCAGCGCGGCCTTGCGGTCCAGCCCGCCAGCGTAACCGGTCAGGCTGCCGTCGGCACCCAGCACGCGGTGGCAAGGCACGACCACGGAGAGCGGGTTGCGCCCCACGGCAGCGCCCACCGCCCGTACGGCGCGCGGGCGGCCCAGGTGCTGGCTCAGCTCGCCATAGCTGCGCGTGGCGCCCCGGCCAATGGCCAGCAGGGCCTGCCAGACCGCTTGCTGGAAGGGCGTACCACCCGACAGGTCCAGCGGCAGATCAAAGCCATCGCGTTCGCCGCACAGGTACTGCTGCAGCTGGCTGGCGGCCGCCTGCAGCAGCGGGTGGCCGTCCGCCTCGGCCCAGGCGGCGCTGCCATAGAGCTGCTGGCTGGGCTCGTGGCGCTGGCCTTCGAACCAGATGCCGCACAGGCCGGTGGGCGAGGCGGCCAGGCGCACTGGCCCAAGGGCCGTGTCCGCGCGGGCTTGCACGGTGTGGGGGTGGTATTGCATGGCGGTTGTCTGTGCTTTTTCGGTAAAAAAGGGCCTCTGCGCGCGATGGGTAAGCGCTAGTAGCTATTGTTTTGATAGCTATTGGGGCAATGCAGCCCACGCGCGCAGCACGGCGTAGCTGCGCCAGGGGCGCCAGGGTTCGGATGCCGCAGTGGCCGCCCGGGCCGGGTTCTTCTGGCCCTGTACGCCCAGCGCCTTGTGCAGCGCCACGTCCCCGGCCGGGAAGGCATCGGGCCAGCGCAGCACGCGCATGGCGATGTACTGCGCCGTCCAGTCGCCAATGCCCGGCAGCGCACACAGCGCGGCCGTGGTGCTGGCCACATCGGCGCCTGCGTGCAGGGCGAGGCCACCACTGTCCACGGCCCGGGCCAGCGCGACGATGGCCGCCTGACGCTGGCGCACGATGCCCAGCTGGCCCAGGGTGTCGCCTTCGGCGACGGCCAGCGTGGCGGCGGTGGGGAACAGGCGGTTCAGCCCGGGCCAGGGCGTTTCGATGGGCTCGCCCAGCCGCTCCACCAACCGCTGGCCCAGGGTGCGTGCAGCGGCCACGGTGATCTGCTGGCCCAGCACGGCACGCACGGCGAGCTCAAAGCCGTCGAACGCGCCGGGCACGCGCAGGCCGTCCCCGTTGGGGAAGGCGCTGTGCAGCACGGTGTTGATGGCGGCCGGGTCGGCGTCCAGATCCAGCATGGCGCGCACGCGGCGGATCACCAGCGGCAGCACGGGGTACAGGCTGTCGCTGGTCTGCAGCAGCACCTGGTGGCGCGCCACGTCAAAACGGGCGCTGAACCAGCCGGTGGTCTCCTGGCCCAGGCCGGTGACGCTGGCGGGCAGGCGCACTGTGCGGCGCAGGGTGGCCACTTCGGGCAGCACCCATTCCACGCCATGGAACTGCCGCCGTTCAAAAAACGCCAGCAGCGCCGCCACATCAAACGGTGGCCGCCAGGCCAGGCGCAGCAGCGTGCTGCCGCCTTCGGTCGCTGCCGATGCGGCCGTGGTGGTGCCGCTGCGCCGCAGCTGGGTGGGGTTGAGCCCGTAGTGCCCCGCAAACGCCGCGTTGAAGCGCCGCACGCTGGCAAAGCCGCTGGCCAGCGCCACCTGCGTGACGGGCATGCGCGTGTCGGTGAGCAGTTGTTTGGCCGTGAGCAGGCGGCGGGTCTGCAGGTATTGCAGGGGTGACACGCCCAGGGCCGCTTCAAAAATGCGGCGCAGGTGCCGGTCGCTCACGCCCAGGCGCTCGGCCAGGCGGGCCACGGTGGCGCTGCCTTCGCCCGGTGCGGGGGGGGTGGGCCAGAGGTCGGGCGCATCCAGCAGGCGCACGGCCTGCTGCACCAGGATGCTGCTTGCGTCCTGCACCGACCACACCAGCGCCTGGGGCGCCAGCTCGGGCCGACAGCGCAGGCAGGGGCGAAAACCCGCGTGTTCGGCCTGCGCGGCCAGTGCAAAAAAGCGGCAGTTCTCGCGCCGGGGCGCGCGCACGGCGCACACCGGGCGGCAGTAGATGCCGGTGGACGTCACGGCCGTGAAGAAGTGCCCGTCAAAGCGCGCGTCCCGGGCCAGCACGGCCAGGTAGCGTCCCTCGTCCGAGGGGGTGTCGGCGCCGGGCGCAGCGGGCAGGGGAGGCAAGGTCATGGGCTGGATCATAGAGAGCGGGCCCGGCTGCACTGGCCGTTTTCGGACATGTGCCTGAGGGCGCTCCGATGGAGCGGGCAGGGGAAGCCCGGGCAGGGGCCCCGCCTACAATGCAGCCGGCTCTTCAACACCCATCGCTAAAGGTCTTTCGACGTGCAACCGACGCCCGCCATTTTCAAAGCCTACGACATCCGTGGCATCGTGCCCTCCACCCTGAACGAAGAAGTCGCCCTGGGCTTGGGCCGGGCCTTTGGCACCGCCGCCCGCGCCGAGGGGCAGACCACGGTGGCCGTGGGGCGCGACGGGCGCCTGTCGGGCCCCGCCATGTCGGCGGCGCTCATCCAGGGGCTGGTGGAGGCGGGCATCGAAGTGATCGACGTGGGCCTGGTCACCACGCCGCTTTTGTACTTTGCGGCCAGCACGCTGTGCAACAGCGGCATCCAGGTCACGGGTAGCCACAACCCCAAGGACTACAACGGCTTCAAGATGGTGCTGAATGGCCGCGCTATCTATGGCGAAGAAATCCAGGGCCTGCGCCGCACCATGGAACAGGAAAGCTGGCAGCTGCTGCCCGGCGGCTCGGTGCGCAGCGTGGATGTGCTGCCCACCTACCGCGAACGCATCGTGGGCGACGTGAAGCTGGCCCGCCCCATGAAGATTGTGGTGGACTGCGGCAACGGCATCGCGGGCGCCTCGGCCCCGGCCATCTTCCGGGCCCTGGGCTGCGAGGTGATCGAGCTGTTCTCCGAGGTGGACGGCAACTTCCCCAACCACCACCCCGACCCGAGCAAGCCCGAGAACCTGCGCGACCTGATCGATGCCCTGAAGACCAGCGACGCAGAACTGGGCCTGGCCTTTGACGGCGACGGCGACCGCCTGGGCATCGTGACCAAGGACGGCACCAACATCTTCCCTGACCGCCAGATGATGCTGTTTGCGCAGGACGTGCTCTCTCGCGTGCCCGGCGGCGAGATCATCTTTGACGTGAAGTGCACCCAACGCCTGGCGCCTGCCGTGGCGGCCGCTGGCGGCGTGCCGGTGATGTTCAAGACCGGCCACTCGCTCATCAAGGCCCGCATGAAGGAGACCAACTCCCCACTGGGCGGCGAGATGAGCGGCCATATCTTCTTCAAGGAGCGCTGGTACGGCTTTGACGACGGCACCTATGCGGGCTGCCGCCTGCTGGAGATTTTGAGCAAGTCCCAGGACCCGAGCGCCGTGCTCAACGCGCTGCCCACCAGCTTCTCGACGCCCGAACTGAACGTGGCCTGCGCCGAGGGCGAACCCCACCGGCTTACGGCCGAGCTGCAGGCCCTGGCCGCAGGCCAGTTTGCCGGGCCCGCCACGGTGAGCACCATCGACGGCCTGCGTGTGGACTGGCCCGACGGTTTTGGCCTGATCCGCGCCAGCAACACCACGCCCGTGCTGGTGCTGCGCTTTGAAGGCCACACCCCCGAGGCGCTGGCGCGCATCGAGGCCGCCATGCTGGCGCTGCTGCACAAGGTCAAGCCCGACGCCCATGTGGGCGCGGCCAGCCACTGAGCGCGCTTCGATAAGTCCGTATTCGCCACCTTCCTGACCGAGCTGCCCGCGTGAACAACCCCACCGTGTCCACCCCCCTGCGCATCGCCGCTGCACAGTCGCCGTCCGTCCCCGGGGACGTGGCCCGCAATGTGTTGATCCACCTGGCTTTTGTGCGGGTGGCAGCCAGCGAGGGCGTGCAGGTGCTGGTGTTCCCCGAACTGTCGCTCACCGGCTACGAGCCCGCAGTGCTGGCCGCCAACGTGCTGGATGCCGACCATGCAGCGCTGGCCCCCCTGCGTCAGGCTGCGCGCGAGCAGGGCATGGCCATCGTGGTGGGTGGGCCCGCAGCGCCCGTGCAGGCGGGCGCCTTGCCTGCGATTGGCGCCTGGGTGCTGGCACCCGATGGCAGCGTGGCGCTGTACCGCAAGCGGCACCTGCACACCAGCGAAGAGCGTTTTGCCAGTGCGGGCACCCACGACGCGCAGGTGCATCTGCTCGCGGGCGAGCCCACGGGCATGGCGGTGTGTGCAGACATCACCCACCCTGAACACGCCCGTGCCGCGCATGGCGCAGGCGCAGCGCTGTATGCGGCCGGGGCCCTGATCAGCCACCAGGGCTACGGCCCCGAATCGGCATTGCTGCAGGACTACGCACGCGAGCACGCCATGGCCGTGCTGCTGGCCAACTACAGCGGGCCGTCCGGCGGCTACGTCAGCGCGGGCCGCAGCGCGGTCTGGGAGCCCGGCGGCCGCTGCGTGGTGGCGGCCGAGGGCGATGCGCCCTGCATCGTCTGGGCTGCCCGGGGCGACTGCGGCTGGAGTGGCGGCGTGGTGGCCGTGGACCTCCAGCACCTGGCCGCCGTGGCATGAACCCCGCCCGCGCCCTGTACTCGGTGGTGACCTGGGGCGCCCAGCCCCTGCTGCGCCGCAAGCTGCGCCGCCGCGCCAAGGCCGAGCCAGGGTACGGTGTCGCCATTGGCGAGCGATTTGGCCGCTATCCCGCGCCCATCGACAGCCTGATGATGCACAGCGGCTCCGACCCGCTGGGCCGGTTTGTATGGATCCATGCGGTATCCCTGGGCGAAACGCGGGCCGCAGCCATCCTGCTGGCCGCGTTGCGCGAGCAGTTGCCCGGCATGCGCCTGCTGCTCACCCACGGCACCGCCACCGGCCGGGCCGAAGGCGAAAAGCTGCTGCAGCCCGGCGACGTGCAGGTATGGCAGCCCTGGGACACCCCCGGCGCCGTGTCGCGGTTCCTGCGCAAGTTCCGCCCGGCCATCGGCATCCTGATGGAGACCGAGGTCTGGCCCAACCTGGTGGCCGGCTGCCGCGCGCACAGGGTGCCACTGGTGCTGGCCAATGCGCGGCTCAATGCCAAATCCCTGCGCAACGCGCAGCGCCTGGCCGCACTGGCGCGCCCCGCCTACAGCAACCTGGCCGCCGTCTGGGCCCAGACCGAGGACGACGCCCAGCGGCTGCGTGCCATCGGCGCACGGGTGGCAGGCGTGTTCGGCAACCTCAAGTTCGACGTGGTGCCCGACGCCGCCCAACTGGCGCAGGGCCGCAGCTGGCGCGCACAGGCGCAGCGCCCCGTGGTCATGCTCGCCAGCAGCCGCGAAGGTGAAGAGGCGCTGTGGCTGGAAAAATTGAGGTCAAAAACGGCCTCTGCGAGCGTCCAGCTTGCCCAAGCCGCTATCAATAGTGAAGCACCATCGACTGAGGATAGAGAGGACGCCGCACGCACCGTACACCCCGTGCAGTGGCTCATCGTGCCACGCCACCCGCAGCGTTTTGACGAGGTGCACCAGCTGCTGCTGCAGGCAGGCCTCACCGTGTCCCGCCGCAGCACCTGGACGGGCGCACCCGGCGCCGCCGACGTATGGCTGGGCGACTCGCTGGGCGAGATGGCGCTGTACTACGGCCTGGCCCATGTCGCCATGCTGGGCGGCAGTTTTGCCCCGCTGGGGGGGCAGAACCTCATCGAAGCCGCCGCCTGCGGCTGCCCGGTGGTGCTGGGGCCCCACACCTTCAACTTTGCCGAGGCGGCCGAACTGGCCTGCGCCGCTGGCGCTGCGCAACGCGTTGGCGACATGGCCGAGGGCATCGCCCAGGCCACAGGTCTGGCCCTGGACCCGGCCGCCCACGCGGCGGCCAGTGAGCGCGCCAGCCGCTTTTCCACCGCCCACCGGGGGGCGGCGCAGGCCACGGCGCAGGCCGTGCTGGGCCTGGTGCAGCGCCGGTGACGGCTTGGCGCCCGTGAAACACGGGCCGCCCATCATCGGCTTGCCATCGCTTGATTGCGGCAGACCCTAAGCACAAAGTAAGCCGCACCCGCTAGGATGGCGTGAAACAACTGTAACTGGCGGTGTCCTGTGGTTCCTGTTCACGACCTGGGCGTTGCGGCACTCGCGATTCTGGGCGTGGCGTTCCTGATCGGCTGGAGCAGTGCCCGCCTGAACCAGGCCACGCTGCTCTGGGGCATTGCCCACCTGTCGCTCGCCGGGGCCACCTTCACCGGCTACCGCTACCACCTGCAGCCTGAATCGCCGTGGCTGGGCGCGGTGGCCACGCTGCTCACCGGCTTCTTTCTGGCCAGCCTGCACGGGGGCACCAACTTCCTCAGGGGCCGCATCATCGGCCCCGGCACCCTGATCGGGCGCAGCCTGGGCGTGGCGTTTCTGATCGCGGTGGTGGGCTTTGGGGGGGACAAAAACGCGGGAAGCATCCTGGTGCTGGGGCTGATGATGCTGGTGTACGGGGTGTCGGCCTACCTCTGCCTGCGCATGCACTACCGGCTGCTGGCGGCGGCGTTTTCCCTCAAGACCGGGGCCTTCCTGCTCTACTTCCTGGACCCGTCCACCATTGGCACGCCGTTTCAGAACCCGGACATCCTGGCCGTGGGCTGGGTCTCCAGCGTGTTGCTGGGGCTGGTGCTGGTGGACGCAGCCATTGCGCAGACGCGGCAGCGGCTGTCGAACGTGATCAAGCACCTGCCCGACGCGCTGGTGGCCCGCAGGCTCGACGGCAAGATATTGTTTTGCAACGACCGGTTTGCCCAGCTGGCGGGCCACACCTCCCCCTCAGAGCTGGAGGGCCAGCAGGTGCCGCTGCTGACCCAGGAGCAGGAAGAGGCCGAGGCCATGTTCCGCAAGGTCAATGCCATGGTCCAGTCGGGCCCCATGGACGAGCCCATGCGCCTGGAGCGTTCGGTCACCCCTGCGCGGGGCGAGCCGTTCCCGGCAGAAATCATCTTCTCCAGCTACATGGATCTGGGCTATCCCGTCATCCTGGGCCTGATCCGCGACCTGAGCGAGCGCAAGCGGGGCGAGGAGGAGCGCTTGCACCAGGCCAACACCGACCAGTTGACGGGCCTCCCCAACCGGCGCTTTCTGGAGCAGCAGCTCGACGCCGTGCTCTGGATCGCGCACCGCCAGCACACGCAGTGCGCCGTGCTGCTCATCGATCTGGACCATTTCAAGAAGGTGAACGACACGCTGGGCCACGCCTTCGGCGACGAGATCCTGCGCGACATCGCCCGGGCCCTGCAGGCCCAGCTCAAGCCCGGCGACCTGCTGGCGCGTCTGAGCGGTGACGAGTTTGCGCTGGTGATGGCGGGGCTGCCATCGCTCATGAGCATCCTGGAGGTCGAGGCCCGTGCGCTGGCGCTGCTGCAGCTGATCCGGCGCCAGTTCTGTTCCGCCGACGGCATGGAGTACCAGATCGAAGCCACTATTGGCGTCGCGTTTTCGGGGCGCGAGGGCCTCAAGGCCTCGGTGCTGCTACAGCACGCCGAGGTGGCCATGTACGAGTCGAAGGCGCGCGGGCGGGGCAGCTGGTGTTTCTTCGAGTCGGACATGGACGAACGCCTGGCCGAATCGCTGCGGCTGGAGTCTGCCCTGCGCCAGGCCGTGCCGCGCGGGGAGCTGCGCCTGCACTACCAGCCCATCTACAGCTGCAGCACCGGCCGCATGACCAAGGCCGAGGCACTGGTGCGCTGGGAAAACCCGCAACTCGGCTGGGTGCCGCCCGGGCGTTTCATCCCGGCTGCCGAGGAGTCATCGCTCATCCTGGAAGTGGGGCAATGGATTCTGGAAGAGGCGATCCGCCAGGCCGCGCAGTGGCGGGCCCAGCCGGGTCTGGCACCGGTGGTCAGCATCAATGTGTCGGTGCGGCAGTTTGCGCAGCCCGGGTTTGAGAGCCAGGTGTTTGCCCTGCTGGAGCGCTATGGCGTGCCCCCCGCGTGCATCGAGCTGGAGCTGACCGAGACCCTGCTAGCCAGCGACCAGGAAGACCTGCCCGCGCTGCTGCACCGCCTGCACGACGCCGGGGTGGGGCTGTCGCTGGACGACTTCGGCACCGGCTACTCCTCTCTGAGCTACCTCTCACGCTTCAGCCTCAACACCGTCAAGATCGACCGCAGCTTTGTGATGGGCCTGCAGGAGAGCAGCCGCAACCATTCGCTGGTGCGCGCCATCATCTCGATGGCGCACAGCCTGCACCTCAACGTGGTGGCCGAGGGGGTAGAAACCTGGCGCCAGTACGAAATCCTCAAGGCCGAAGGCTGCGACTACCAGCAGGGATACCTGCTGGGGCGGCCCATGGCGGCCGACCAGCTGCGCGCGCACCCGCAGGTGCTGGCCGGGGAAGAGAGCAACATCCCCGATGCGGTGATCTGAGGGCTTACTTCACCAGCAGCGCGTTGATGGCTTCGATGTCCTGTTGCGTGAGCGTGCCTGCCGCCTGGCGCAGCTTGAGCGTGCCCAGCAGCACGTTGTAGCGCGCCTGGGCCAGGTCGCGCTTGGTCTGGAACAGCTGGCTCTGGGCGTTGAGCACGTCGATGTTGATGCGCACGCCCACCTGATAGCCCAGCTTGTTGGCATCCAGCGCGCTCTGGCTGGAGGCCTCGGCGGCTTCAAGCGCCTGCACTTGGCCCTGGCCGGACTGCACGCCGAAGTAGGCCGCGCGCGTGGCCTGGGCCACATTGCGGCGCGCGGTTTCCAGGTCGGCCGTGGCTTTTTCTTCCAGGGCCAGGGTTTCCTTGACGCGGTTTTGCACCGCAAAACCCGCAAACAGCGGCATGTTCAGTGCCACGCCCACGCTGGCGGCGTTGCTGCGGCTGGTCACGCCGGGGGCACTGATGGTGCCGTTGAGGTTGCGCGTGACGTTGTAACCCGCCTGCAGGTCCACGGTGGGCAGGTGGCCGGTTTCGGCTTTTTTGGTTTCCAGCCGGGCGATGTCGAGCGCAATGGCGGCCTGGCGCACGCCGGGCTGCTGGTCGCGCGCCGTGTCCACCCAGGTGGCCACGTTGGCGGGCTGCACGCTGGGCAGCTGCAGGGGCAGGGCCAGGGGGCGCGGCTGGGTGCCGGTGATGCCCACGAGCTGGTCCAGCGCCAGGCGCTTCACGCGCAGATCGTTTTCAGCGGCGATCTCCTGCGCGATCACCAGGTCGTAGCGGGCCTGGGCTTCGCGGGAGTCGGTGACGGTGGTGGTGCCCACCTCGAAATTGCGCTTGGCCGAGGCCAGTTGTTCGGACACGGCGGCTTTCTGGGCCTGCACAAAGGTCAGGGTGTCCTGCGCGGCCAGCACGTCAAAGTAGGCCTGGCTCACGCGCACCAGCAGGTCTTGGGTGGCTGCATCGAGCTGGGCCTGGGCCACGTCCACACCGCGCTGGCCTTGCTCCAGGGTGATGCGGTTGGCCGGGCGGTACAGCGGCTGCGAGGCATTGATGCCCACCGTCTGTGCCGTGCCGGTGTTTTCAATTTTGGGCTTGCTCAGCTCCACATTGCTGCGGGTAAGGCCACCCGTGAGCGCCGCCGAGGGCAGCAGGCCCGCGCGGGCCTGGTCGGCCTTGCGGCCGGCCGCATCCAGTTGGGCGCGGGCCGACTGCCAGGCCGTGTCATAGGTGCGGGCCGACTCCACCAGCTCCAGCAGGCTCTGGGCCTGCGCCGGGGCGGTGAGCGCCGCACCCAGTGCCAGGGACAGAAGGGACAGGGAAAGAGGCCGGAACGGTGTCATGGAGGTCCTTCGGAAGGGTCTGCGGTTCGATGGAAGATGCGAGCGAGCGGGGCGGTCGTGGGCCGTGGCAAAACGTCAGTACCGGGGCACGGCGGGGTCGTTTTCATGCGACCAGGCCTCAATGCCGCCAGTGATGTTGGCCAACCGTTCAAAACCGTTGTGCTGCAAAAACGCGGCCACCCGCAGGCTGCGTGCGCCGTGGTGGCACAGGCAGGCGATGGGGCGTTGCGCCTGAAGGGCAGCGTCCAGCTCGGCCAGCCGCGCGGGCAGCTCGCCCATGGGGATGGCCACCAGCTCGAAGCCCTCAGCGCGCACGCTGGCGGTTTGCAGCTCCCAGGGTTCGCGCACGTCCAGCACCAGGGGCTGGCTGCCTTCGGGTGCCGTGGCGAACCAGGCAGACAGCTGGGCAGGGCGGACGTGATCGATCATGCAGAACTCCGAAGGACGGTAATCAGAAGGTGAAGCCGGAGGGCTCGGGGAAGTTCACCAGGCGGGGCGCGATGGTGTCCCAGGGCGAGGTGGTCTCGAAACGGTCGCCGCTGCGGCGCGTCACGGTGAAGCGCATCACGGGATCGTTGCCCACGATAGCGCCCAGGCGGCCGCCGTCTTTCAGCAGCGCCAGCAGGGCGGCGGGCACTTCGGCCACCGAGCCGCTGAGCACGATCACGTCGAACGGGCCGTCCGGGACCGCATCGCGGGCGCCGTCGCCCTGACGCACATCGGCGTTCTGAATGCCGGCGTCGCGCAGGTTCTCACGGGCCATTTCGGCCAGTTCGGGGTTGATTTCGAGGGACACCACGCGCTCGGCACGGTGGGCCAGCAGGGCGGCCATGTAGCCCGAGCCTGCGCCGATTTCGAGCACGCGGTCGGTGGGCTTGATTTGCAGGTCTTGCAGGATGCGGGCTTCCACGCGCGGCTGCAGCATGCTGTGGCCCTGGCGCACGGCCTCTTCGCTGTTGGCGCCCAGCAGGGGCACTTCGATGTCCATGAATGCCATGCTGCGGTAGGCTGGGGGCACAAAGTCTTCGCGGCGCACCACGGCCAGCAGGTCGAGCACGTCGGCGTCGAGCACGTTCCAGGGGCGGATCTGCTGCTCGATCATGTTGTAGCGGGCCTGGGCGACGGGGTCGCTGATGTTGGCGGACGTGTTCAGGGGCATGTTCATGGAATATCTCCGTGGGGCGGGCGTCTAGGACAAACCCTCGATTTTACTGGGCGTTGCAGGCGCACCGGCGAACTTGCGGCGCGCCCAGCGGGCCAGATCATCCATGTAGCAATACACCACCGGCACCACCACCAGCGTGAGCAGCGACGAGGTGATGACCCCGCCAATCACCGCCTGGCCCATGGGCGCACGTTGCTCGGAGCCTTCGGAGAGCGCAAACGCCAGCGGCACCATGCCAAAGATCATGGCCAGCGTGGTCATGAGGATGGGGCGCAGCCGCACGCGGGCGGCCAGCAGCAGGGCCTCGGCACGGGGCAGGCCGAGCACGGTCTGACCTGCGTCGTTCACATGCTCTTCGCGGGCGCGGATCGCAAAGTCCACCAGCAGGATGGCGTTCTTGGTCACCAGGCCCATGAGCATCACCACGCCGATGATGGAGAACATCGACAGCGTGGAGCGGAACATCAACAGCGCCAGAACCACGCCAATCAGCGTGAGCGGCAGCGAGGTCATGAGCGCCAGCGGCTGCAGGAAGCTCTTGAACTGGCTCGCCAGGATCATGTAGATGAAGATGATGGCCATGGCCAGGGCCGAGATGGCGTAGCCGAACGATTCGGCCATGTTCTTGGTGGAGCCACCGAACTGGTAGCGGTAGCCGGGCGGGAAGGCCACGGTGTCGAGCGCCTTCTTGATGTCACCCGACACCTCGCCAGCCGAGCGCTGGGACACGTTGGCGTTCACGGCCACTTCGCGGGTCAGGTCGCGCCGGTTGATCTGGTTGGCGCCGGTGGATTCGGTCACGCGGGCCACCTGGTTCAGGCGCACGATGCGCGTGGTGCCGTCGGCGGCCGTGAGCGCAAAGGGCAGGCGCTCCAGGTCGGCGGGCTGGGTGCGGGCCTCAGGGGCCAGGCGCACGTTCACGTCGTAGGTCTGGTCGTCGGGCGCACGCCAGTTGCCCACCGTGGTGCCTGCGACCAGGGTGCGCAGCGATGCAGCCATGGGCGCCACCGACAGGCCCAGGTCCGACGCCACATCGCGCTTGACCTCCAGTGCAATCACCGGCTTGTTGGGCTTGGCGCTGGTATCCAGGTCCACCAGGCCGGGAATGTCGCGGATCTTCTCGGTGACCACCTTGGTCAGGCGTTCCAGCTCCTGCAGGTCGGGGCCTTGCAGCGAGAACTCCACCTGCTTGTTGCCACCCACGGCATCCAGCAGGCCCACGTGGGTGATGGTGATGCCGGGCACGGTTTTCAGGCGTTCGCGCAGCACGTCGGACATCTGGTCCACGCTGCGGCTGCGGTCCTTGCGGTCCACCAGGCGCACATAGATATTGGCGTAGATCTTGCCCTGGGCGCTGCCCGTGTTGATGGTGGACAGCGTGTAGCGCACCTCGGGCATCTCGCGCAGGATGCCTTCCACCTGTTTGGCCTTGGCTTCGGTGGCTTCGAGCGACGAACCCACGGGCGTGTAGAAGTTGAGGCTGGTCTCGGAAAAGTCGGCCTTGGGCACAAACTCGGTGCCCAGGAGCGGCACCATGACCACGCTCAGCACGAAGATCGCCACGGCAATGGCCATGGTCGCCAGCTTGTGCACCAGCGACCAGCGCAGGATGTGCTGATAGCCCTCGGCCATGGCATCGGTGGCGCGGTCAAACCAGCCGGTGACGCGGCCAATCGTCTTGTCGTACAGGGTGACGGGTTCTGTTTTCTGGCCGTGCGCGTGGATGCTCGGGTCGTGCCAGATGCTCGACATCATGGGGTCGAGCGTGAAGCTCACGAACATCGAGATCATCACCGCCGCGACGATGGTGATGCCGAACTCGTGGAAGAACTTGCCGATGATGCCGCCCATGAACCCGATGGGCATGAACACCGCCACGATGGACAGGGTGGTGGCCAGCACGGCCAGGCCAATCTCCTGCGTGCCGTCCATGGCCGCGTCATACGCGCCCTTGCCCATCTGCACATGGCGCACGATGTTCTCGCGCACCACGATGGCATCGTCGATCAACAGGCCCACGCACAGGCTCAAAGCCATGAGCGTGATCATGTTGATGGTGAAGCCGAACATGTTCATGAACAAAAACGTGCCGATCAGCGCGATCGGCAGGGTCAGCCCCGTGATGACGGTGGAGCGCCAGGAGTTCAGGAACAGGAAGACGATAAGCACCGTGAGGATCGCGCCCTCGATCAGCGTCTGGCGCACGTTGTTCACCGCCACGCGGATGGGGCGCGAACTGTCGCCAATGCTCTCCAGCCGCACGCCGGGGGGCAACTGGTTCTTGAGATCGGCCACGGCCGCGTTCAAGCCATCGACCACCTCGATGGTGTTTTCGCCCTGCGACTTCTGCACCGACAGCAGCAGGGTGCGCTGGCCGTTGTACAAAGCCAGGCTTTCAACCTCTTGCGCGCCGTCGTTCACGCGGGCCACCTGGTCCAGGCGCACCGGGGCGCCGTTCTTGCGGGCCACGATGATCTTGCCGAAGTCCTCGGGCCGCTCCATGCGCGCGTCGATCTGCACCACGCGCTCCTGCGCCAGCGAACGGATGGCGCCCACGGGCAGGTCCTGGTTTTCGTTGCGCACAGCGCTGGCCACCTGCTCGGGCGTCACGCCGAAGGCTTCCAGCGCCTGCGGGTTCAGGTAGATATTGATTTCGCGCTTGGTGGCACCCACCAGGTTCACCGCGCCCACGCCGCGCACGTTCTCCAGGCGCTTTTTCAGCACCTGCTCGGCCCAGGTGGTCAGCTCCACCGCGCTGCGGCCGGATTTTTCGTCGGGCAACACGGCCAGCGACCACACTGCGCGGCTCGCGGGGTCGAAACGCAGCACACGCGGTTCCTTGACCTCCGTGCGCAGGTTGGGGCGCACAGTGGCCACCTTCTCGCGCACGTCCTCGGCGGCCTTGCGGCCGTCGATGTGCAACTGGAACTCGATGATGACAACCGCCGTGCCTTCGTAGCTGCGCGAGGTGAGGGCGTTGATGCCCGCAATCGAGTTGACGCCTTCCTCGATCTTCTTGGTGACTTCGCTCTCGACAATTTCGGGCGACGCTCCGGGATAGTCCACGGTGACCACCACCACCGGGAAGTCGATGTTGGGGAACTGATCGACCTTGAGGCGCTGGTATGAGAACAAACCCAGCACGACGATGGCGAGCATCACCATCGTGGCGAACACGGGATTTTTCAGGCTGACTTTGGTGAACCACATGGCGGGGCGGGGCGCTCAGGGGGCCGTGCGGGAGGCTGCCGGCACAGCGACAGCCGCAGCGGCCGCCCCGGCGGTAGACACAACCGTGCCCTCGCGCAACTGGCCGATGCGGCCAGCAATCACGGGGGTGCCCACAGGCACTCCTTCCACCGCCACCAGGGTCTGGCCATTGACCACCGCGCGTGTGCCCGTCTTGACTTCGGCATAGGCCACGCGGCCATCTTTCAGTGTCTGGAGGTAGGGCGCGGGCTTGTCGGTGCGCACCGCATCGAGCGGCACGGCCAGCACATCGGCGCGGCCGGTGTCGAGCGTGCCCTGCACAAAGAGGCCCTGGCGCAGCGGCGTCGCGTTCTGGGCCTGCTCCACGCGCAGGTACACCGGCACAGTGCGGCTGCCCGCCTGGGCGCTAGGGTTGATGCGCACCACCGTGGCTGTCACCGGTGCCGACATGCCTTCGACAGACAGTTGCGCCTTCTGGCCCACACGCACGGCCACGGAGTCGGCCGGGGGCAGCAGCGCCTCCAGCTCCAGGCGCGACAGATCCACCACCTCGATGATGCGGGCATCCACCGCCACGCGTTCGCCCGGCTGCGCCAGGCGCTGTGCCACCTGGCCGCTGATGGGGCTTTTGAGCACGGTGTCGTCCAGCGCCTTGCGGGCCACATCGGCGGCAGCCACGGCCGCCTGGTAGCTCGACTGGGCGGCCTCCAGGCTGGCCTGGGAGGTGACCAGCGCAGTGGGCGAAATAAAGCCCTGGTCCACCAGCGCGCGGTTGTTTGTGTACTGGCGCTGGTTGATGTCCACCTGGGATTTGGCGGCATCGGCCTGCTGCTGCGCCTGCCGCAGGCGGGCACGGGCCTCGGTAGGGTCGATGCGCGCCACCTCCTGGCCCACCTTCACGCTGTCGCCTTCACGCACCGTGAGGCCCTGCAGCTCGCCGCCCACGCGGGCCTTGACCATGGCCGAATCCACCGCCCGCAGTGCGCCAGACACCGGCACTCCGAGCGGCAGATTGACCTGCGCCACCCGCAGCACCTCGTCGGCACCCAATTGCAGCGGCGCTGCCACGCGCTGCGCGGTGGCCTCGCTCAGGGCTTTTTGCTGCGCCTGCCGCGCGGCCATGGCACGCCAGACCCCACTGCCCACCAACACAACGGCGATGGCTGCCGCCACCCAGGGAATCCAGCGTTTCATGATCTGATCAGACAGGGGTTGAAAAGGAGGGGGCGGGCGGGTTGGTGCCGGACCGCACACACAGCCCGTGCAGGATGTTGTCGGCCTGCATGTCGATGTACTGCTCGGGCGTCATGCCCAGGGCATCGGGCACGCAGGCGCCGATGGAATGTTTCCACAGCATCAAGAAAATCATGGGCGCCAGCACCAGGTACACGGCGTAATCCGGGTTCATGGGGCGGAACTCGCCCCTCGCCACGCCCCGCTCAAGGATGCGCCGGATCAGCGCCTGACCGGGCAAGATCACCTCCTGCTGGTAGAACTGGACGATCTCGGGGAAGTTTTGCGCTTCGCTGAGCATCAGCTTGGTGATGCCCGACGCCTTGGTGCAGCCAATGCGCTCCCACCAGACCTGGTAGCAGTAGCGCAGCACCTCGCTGGTGGTGCCTGCAAAGTTCTCCAGCTCGTTGTTCCACTCGGCAAACCGGCCCGCGATGTTTTCGCGGACCACGGCCTTGAACAGTTCTTCCTTGCTGGGGAAGTACAGGAACAAAGTGCCCTTGGACACCCCAGCCCGCGCAGCCACCTCGTCCACACGCGTAGCGGCAAAGCCCTTTTCGACAAACAGGTCGAGCGCGGCCTCCAGTAGCTCGCCAGGGCGGGCCTCCTTGCGGCGCTCGCGTTTGGTGCCTGCGGCTGTCGAAGGGGAGGAGGGTGTGGGAGACAAGGCGTTTTAGTTAATGACTGACCGGTTAGTAATGTAGCAAGCACGGGATAGGGCGTCAATTCATAATCACAGGCCCTGT
The DNA here is from genome assembly GCF_002245625.1 of Acidovorax kalamii. GTDB lineage: Bacteria > Pseudomonadota > Gammaproteobacteria > Burkholderiales > Burkholderiaceae_C > Acidovorax > Acidovorax kalamii. The sequence goes on along the minus strand of NZ_NOIG01000003.1, from coordinate 43,117 downwards.
CTCCGTTTGAACCCGAGGACCCCATGACTTTGCAAACCATCACCCTGGGCGGCGGCTGCTTCTGGTGCACCGAAGCCGTGTTCGACCGCGTGCGCGGCATCACCGACGTGGAAAGCGGCTACACCAACGGCCACACCATCAACCCCACCTACGAACAGATCTGCGAGGGTGACACTGGCCACGCCGAGGTGGTGCGCTTGACCTTTGATGCCGACGAGATCAGCCTGGAAGAAATCCTGGAAATCTTCTTCCACACCCACGACCCGACCACGCTCAACCGCCAAGGCAATGACGTGGGCACGCAGTACCGCAGCGGCATCTACTACGGCAACCCCGAGCACGGAGAGATCGCCAGCGCCATGATCCGCCAGATGTCTCAAGACAAGCTGTTTGGCGCCCCCATCACCACCGAAGTGAAGCCGCTGCAAAACTACAGCGCGGCCGAGGCTTACCACCAGGACTACTTTGCCAAGCACCCGAACGCCGGGTACTGCGCGTTTGTGGTGGGGCCAAAGGTAGAGAAGTTCAGGAAGACGTTTGCGAAGTACTTGAAGGGGTAGGGCGCCGTTCGGTAACTAGTTGACGGTTTGGGCGGTGGTCTGCGACCGATCAGTTCATGGACGAGGCGCTTGCTGGGCTACCCCTTGCTTTTCCAGCATTGCCAATAAGTCCTCCCGACTTGACGAGGCGGGCGAGAGCCTCCGGACGGGCACATAGGCATAGAGGTTGTTGGACAACTCGATTTCAATGAACCGCCTGTCCGCACGGAAAGAACGAACGGAAGCCCAGGGCGCAAACGACTCGATTCCGGAGTCGAATTCGCGCAGCCCTTCGTCAGACACCTCCAGTCGGATGGACCGGGGCGGATGGCTGCGGAACGAAGGGCGCATTCCCAGAAGTGCTTTACGCAGAAGGCCAAACTGGGCGAAAAACGATGGGATTCTCCAGGCGATGGCTATCAAGGCCATGGCCAGAAGCGGCCAGAGCTGATGCCGGAACGAGATCAGCGCGGCATAGACGACGGCCAGCGCGATGACCCATTCCTTGGCTCGGTACTTGCGTTCTTCGACTGCGAGGTGATCCACACCGCGACCAGCACGAAAGTGCAGAGTTTGGAGTCGCCAGTCTTGAACATATTCGTATAAAAGTTGCTGATTAGCGGCCGCCTTCATAAGGGTATGTCCATATAATATTTATTACTCTATTTTCAAATATTCCGGAGCAATTGAATTTGAAAGCGTAAAAAATCAGATAATCGCAAGCTCCAGACCTCTAAGAACAGCACGCGTTCTGTCGCGCACCCCCAGTTTGGACAAAACGCTGGAAACATGGTTTTTTACTGTCCCCTCAACCACATTCAAGGCAATCGATATTTCGCGGTTGTTGAACCCGCCTGCCATCAAGGCCAGGACCTCTTTTTCTCTTGACGTCAGGGGATCTGGCAGAGGCAGCTTGAGAAAAGCGGATTGATTATCCTTGATGGAAGCGAGATTGCGTTCTGTAACGCCAGGTCTGAAGAGGGTTCCCCCAGCAACAACCGCCTTGATGCTTTCGACCAGTCTTTCCAGCGACACATCTTTCAGCAGAAAGCCCCTGGCACCAAATCGCATTCCTTCCAGCAGCGCATGATCGTCATCAAAAGTTGATAGCAGCAGTACTGCAGGCATCCCTGGTTTCCCCTGGAGTTCTTTCAGCACTTCGATGCCCGAGAGGCGGGGCATCCGGATATCCAGCAGCACCACGTCCGGGACTGTTTTCGCAATGATTTCCAGCGCTTCCACGCCATCGGAGGCTTCGCCCACCACCTCCAATTCGCCTTTGAGCGCAAGCAGGCTGCGGATGCCCGTTCGGACCAAGGTTTGGTCATCAACGACAACGATGCGGATCATGGCGTCCCTTCCCCTCGCTCCCGGGGGTGAGAGCCCGAGCGTTCGGCCCGAACAACCAGTCGGACGGCAGAAAGAATGCGGTGGGCCAAGGCCTGAGCCATAAGTAGAGTGTCGGAAGCTTGGGGGCGTGAATTTACCTGCAAAGCCAATTCAAGATGCAGACTGACGGCAGTGAGCTGGTGGCCGATGGAGTCGTGAAGCTCCCTTGCAATCCGCGCGCGCTCTGCAGTTCGGACGGTTTCCGCAAGCAACTGTTGCGTTGCCTGCACCTGTGAGTACGTTGTCACCAGTTCTTTGCGTTGTTGTTGCTCCCGCGCGCACAAAAGGCCAAAACAGAAGGCCAGCCCTTGCGACACCAGGCTGATGCAAGTGTCCTCGAAGGCTGCGGCGGTGGAGGAGGGCACAGTCAGGGGCGCAAGCAATCCCGACGCAGCGATTTCGCACTGCACTGACTGCCGCAAACCCATTTGCCATAGCGCCGCATGGATGAGCATGGTTGCGCCCCACTGGGATCCCAGCCACGCCCACGCCCATCTGCGGGGCAAAAGAAGTGCGGAAACTGCCGCAAGCGGAATGAAAAAGCGCTCATCGACCAGCAGGGCCAATACCGTTTGCACGGCATAAAAAAGCGTCAGTCTTTGTGCGCTGGGACATGCCTGCAGGATGCGAACCCAGACCCCCGCCCCGACACCCAGCAGCAGACTGCCTGCAGTGCCTGCCACGATGGAGGGCCCCCACCAGGCCGAGCGGAAAGCGAGCCAAGGCAGCAGGCCAGGGAAAGGCTGCAGCGGCATAAAACCCAGTGGCAGCAGCGAGACAACGGCGCGCAGTCCGATGACGGCATAAATACCTATCGCGAACCGCTCCAGCAGCCAGCGCGAGCGCACCAACGCCTGTGCATCGTTCATTCAAACGCCTCGGGGGATGGGTAATGGACTGACAACACAAAGCCCCCGCCTGGCGGCGTGGCAACCGCGAGTGTTCCGCCAAAAGCTTCTACACGCTCCCTGATCCCCTTTAATCCACTGCCGAATCTGTTTCTGTCCATTCCCATGGCGCCTCGCCCGTTGTCCTGGATGCGGACTGCGATACCGTTGCCAGATTGGGAAATCTGGATGCTCAATGTGTCTGCCTCGGCATGCCGAACCGCATTGCTGGTGGCCTCCTGGACAATTCTGAAGATTGCGTGGTTCAGTGCATGGGAAGCGATGGACAGGCCTGGATCCATATCCAGAACGATCCGGGGGGTGGGGATATTTTTCTGCAGCACAAGCAACGCTTGCCGCAAATCACCAGAAGCTGGGGGCGACTCACCCAGCGTGGCAACTTCCACCCGCAACTGCCCGATCAGGGACTGGACGGTGCGGGCGGCATCCAGCGCCGCCCCTTCCAGCAGCCCGATGGACGCATTGGCATGTGCCTCCAGCGCGACCAGGTGCTCTCTGATACGGGCATCGATCTGTGTGGAAATCCGATTTCTTTCGGCTGTGGCCACCGCTTCCGACAAATGGCCTTGCGCCAGGCTCAGATTGCGGTGGAGGGTGGCCAGCTCTTTTCTGGCCCGCATTTCACTGTGGGCGACGAGGCCCACCACAAACACAAAAGCCTGGAAAGCGCAGCTTTCGAGTGCATTCAGACCGGTTAGCCATGACGCGGAGGCGCTCACCGCTTCCACACCGTCACAGACCACGGTCAACACATCGCTCCAGGCGCCCGCCATCACCGACGCGCTGGCAAGCAGCATTTGCAGGACCAGCATGCGCAGCGCTTTTGCAGTGGGATAGCAACAAGCCAGTTCAATCGCCGTCAGATAAAACAGGCCCGGACTGACCCAGGGGTCCAGAGCAAAGGCGATTCCCATGCGCACCAGCATGCTCGCCGCAGGCACATGGTCGGCGCCATCCATGGACCGCCAACCATGGGCACCGGTGAGCCAAAGGAAACACAGGCTGAGTGCGCTGTACACCCCCATGAACAACCATGGAGCTGCGGCGCCCTCCGGCGCTGGTGCCAGATGGGCCAGAGCCCATGCCTGAGCGGCCACATCGGCCAACCAGGGCAGAGGAACCCAAAGTGATGCCCCGACCTGGGTCTGTGCGGGCTCGTTCCACAGGGACAGCAGTCCTGCCACGGTCATGAGCCCGGTTGCCACCAGGCAAAGTTGTCTGAACAGCTGCAAGGTTGAAAGGGTTGCTGAATGGGGTCCCGCTGCATTCTCGCGATATCGATCGGCTTGGAATGTGCCGAAAGTCATGGCCCGCCTCCATGCCTTTTGGCACATGCGGGCCACGGCGGGGTTTTTCACAATGGATTTTCTCAACAACTCTCTTTTGAACAGGATGAAAACCCTTCGTGAACTTGCCCCGGCCTTTGGCATGCGCTGGCACGCCTGTATCGCTCTCCCGCTGATTTTTGCCTTGACCGCTTGCGGGGGCGGAGCAGATCCTTCGGCCGACAAGCCAGCAGCGGCACAACCCATTTTCACCCAAGGCCGGCTCGATCCTGCACTGAAGGGCCCATGGCGAATGCTGGGCACCGGCCAACTGGTCGATTGGAAGGACGATGGACTCCACCTCTTTCAGGAGGTGAAATCACGGTGTTATCCAGACCCGCAAACGCTCCAGTCCCACGTTATTGACGGTTTCCTGTTTACCAAGAAACAAGAAAACGAGAAAACCACGGTTGAAATACATGCCTCAGCCAACACGCCTTCTGCCGTTACGCTGGAGAGAGTCAAGGAAATCCCAGCCCATTGCCGCCAGCCAATGAGTGCCAGCCACTCGGATATTTTTAATGTGTTTTGGGATATTTTCGACCTGGACTACGCCTTCTTCAAGGAGCGCGGAATCCATTGGAATGAAAGAAAAGCGGAACTCGAAAAACTCGCATCTGCTGCCCAAAGCGCGCAGGATCTGCAAAAAATCTTTGTCAAGGCATTGGGTGATTTCAATGACTACCACACCGGTGTGATGCACGCGGAAAATGGCACCTCTGTATCGTATTTCAACAGCGGCAATACGGCCTCCTACAAAATGCTGCGCCAGGCATTCGAGCAGCAATCCGATGTCGATTCGCTCGATGAATTCCAGCTGACGTTTCTCAATGGAATACAACAATCCGCGATGAGCCGTTTGGGCAGCAGCAGCGGCAAGCTTCTGAATGGAGCACTCCTGTGGGGGGTACTACCGGGCAATGTGGGCTATATCGGCCTATCGCAAGAGATCGACTATGCGGACGGCTCGAACATCACCCGCGACCGCGCCCTGATCGCTGCGGAGATGGACAGAGCCATTTCTGCACTGCAAGGGACGCGGGCCCTTGTCCTGGATCTCAGTGTCAACAACGGCGGTGCGGATGCCGTCAGCGCGGAGGTCGCGGGGCGTTTTTCCGATCGGCGCCGACTGGCCTTTACCACCCGGTCGCACCGCCCCCAGGGCAGGGCAGCGCAGGACTGGTACGTGGAGCCGAGGGGTACGAAGCAGTATTTGAAACCCGTGTATCTGCTCACCTCAGACCTCACCATCAGCGCTGGCGAGACACTGACGCTGATGATGCGGGAGCTACCCCATGTGGTTCATGTGGGCCAGCCCACCGCCGGAAGCCAGTCGAACAAGCTGGAGAAGTCACTGCCTGGGCCTTTCCACGTGACGCTGTCCCATGAAATCAATACCGACTCCCGGGGGATCGTCCACGAAGGCCGAGGGATTCCTCCAACGGTGCCGGTTGTCATCTTCGATCCAGCAGATCCGCAGGCGCTCACCCACGGACATGGCCGGGCCCTGGACAAGGTGCTGGAGCTGATCGGCCGCTGAAGCGGATGCTGGTGGGCAGGGGCAATGTCTTTTGGGGTGGCGGCCGCGCGGCATAATGCAACCCGATTGCGTTAAAAGCCCTGCTTGCCCACCACGCCGCGCCATGTCCACGCCCCCCCCTTCATCCCCTCACAGCCCGCCCTGGTCGCTCCCCCCCGGCATGCGCGCCACCCGCGCCACGCGGGCGTTGGCGGCGCTGTACGAGGCGCGCCCCGACGCCGCACTCTCCGAAGCGGAAGTCGAAGCGGCGCTGGTCGAGGCGGGCGCCCCGGTCAACAAAGTCACCGTCTACCGCATGCTCGACCGTTTTGCCGGTGCCGGGCTGCTGCACAAGCAGGTGGATGCGGCTCGCGTCACCCGCTACGCGCGCGCTCCGCAGGGCGAAGAGGGTGCCGCGCCCCGTTTTGAGTGCGACGACTGCCACCGCCAGTTTCGCCTGCCTTCAGGCTCGGCCAAAGTGCAGAGCGCCCTCAAGCAGGTTCTGCAGGCGCTGGCCACCGCCGGGCATGAGAGCCTGGCGGTGGACATTGCCGTGCACGGGCGCTGTGCGGAATGTGCCCACCCGGCCGAGGAGGCTGCCGCATGATCCGCACCCGGGGGCTTTCCTATACCTACGCCACGGGCGGCGCCGCGCCGCTGCGGTTTCCGGATGTGGACCTGCGCCAGGGCGGCACGCTGCTGCTGCGCGGGCGCTCGGGCACCGGCAAGTCCACCTGGCTGGCGCTGATGGCGGGGCTGCGCGGTGCCAGCGGGGGCGACCTGTTTGTGGCGGGCACCCAGCTGGGCACGCAGCGCGGGGCAGAGATCGATGCCTGGCGCGCACGCACCATCGGCTTTTTGCCGCAGAAGCTCTACCTCAGCAGCGCGCTCACCGTGGCCGACAACCTCGCGCTGGTCTACTTTGCGGCCGGGCTGCCGCGCGACGATGCGGCCATCCACCGCGCACTCACCCAGGTGGGCGTGGCCGAGCTGGCGGCGCGCAAGCCGCACCAGCTCTCGGGCGGGCAGGCGCAGCGCGTGGCGCTGGCGCGGGCCGTGTTGCTGGCGCCGCAGGTGCTGCTGGCCGACGAACCCACGGCCAGCCTGGACGACGAGGCTGCAGCCGACGCCTTGGCACTGCTGCAGCAGAGCGCCTCCGCCTGCGATGCCAGCCTGGTCATCGCCACGCACGACCAGCGTGTGGTGCAGGCACTGGCCGGTGCGCAGACGCTGGATTTGAATGAAATAGCGGGCTACCGCGCAACAGAAGGGCGCGAGTAGCTATGAAAAGCATAGTAAAACTGGCCCGCCTGTCGTGGCGCTACCTGTGGTCCCGCCCACTGGCGGCGGTGCTCAACCTGCTGGTGCTCACGCTGGGCCTGGCCGCCATCACGCTGGTGCTGTTGGTGGCCACGCAGCTCGACAAGGCCTTTGAGCGCGACCTGGATGGCATCGATCTGGTGGTGGGCGCCAAGGGCAGCCCGCTGCAGCTGATCCTGGCGGGCGTGTTCCACATCGACGTGCCCACGGGCAACATCCCGCTGCAAGAAGTACAGGCGTTGCAGAAGAACCCGCTGGTGGCGCAGGTCATCCCGCTGAGCCTGGGCGACAGCTACCAGGGCTTTCGCATCGTCGGCACCACGCCCGACTATGTGGCGCATTACGAGGCTGCGCTGGCCGAGGGTGCGCTGTGGCAGCAGCCCATGGACGCGGTGCTGGGCGCCAGCGTGGCGCGTGGCATTGTCAAAAGCAGCCATGCCGGTGCGCCGCTGGTAGGTGCCACCTTTGTCGGCAGCCACGGGCTGGGCGGGGGAGGGCACGCGCATGGCAACCACCCCTACCGCGTGAGCGGCGTGCTCGCGCCCTGCGGCTGCGTGCTTGACCGTCTTATCCTCACCAGCACCGAATCCGTCTGGATGGTGCACGAGACCGCCACCGCCAACGATGCGGAAGACCTGGAAATCATGAAGGAAGAGCGCGAGGTGACCGTGGCCCTGGTGCGCTACCGCACGCCCATGGCTGCCGTCACGCTGCCCCGCCAGGTCAACAGCGGCACATCGATGCAGGCGGCAGCGCCTGCCATTGAGGTCACGCGCCTGTTGCGTCTGCTGGGCGTGGGCGCCGATGTGCTGCGCGCCTTTGGCGGCGTGCTGCTGGCTGTGGCCGCGCTGAGCGTGTTCATCGCGCTGTGGAACGCCGTGCGCGAGCGCCGCGCCGACCTGGCCATGCTGCGCATGCTGGGCGCGCCGCCCGGCCGCGTGGCGGGGCTGGTGCTGTGGGAGGCGCTGTGGCTGGCTGCGCTGGCTTCTGCCCTGGGGCTGCTGCTGGGCCATGGCCTGGCGCATGGCCTGGGTTGGGCGCTGCAGGCACAGGGGCTGTTGCCCGTTACCGGCCTCATCTGGCTGCCCGCCGAGGCGGGTGTGCCGCTGCTGGCAGCGGGTGTGGCGGCGCTGGCGGCCTTGCTGCCCGCGATGCAGGCCTACCGCACCGATGTGGCCGACCTGCTAAGTCAGCCCTGATGCACCCTCCGAGTTCTGACTGCCGTAAACCCTCCACCAACTCCACCTGAAAGTCCGTCCATGAAAAAGCTCCTCACCGCTCTCGCCCTGGCCCCCATGCTGCTCGCCGGTGCCCTGGCCCACGCCCAGGCCCACAACGACAAAGACACCAAGGAGGACATCGCACGCCACCGCGCCATGGCCGCCGCGCACGAGGCCGCCGCCAAATGCCTGGAGTCCGGCAAGGGCCATGACCAGTGCCAGAAAGACCTGCAGGCCGCCTGCAAAAACCTGGCTATCGGAAAATACTGCGGCATGAAGCACGCGCACTGAGCTGCAACGCACCGCTTCACCCCTCGTTCGCCTCCACCCACAGGTTCTCCCGCCATGGCCACCCACCAGCCCTCCCGCCTGACCACTGCCTTTTGGCAACCTGCCGCCCGCCGCGTCCATGCCACACGCCAAGCGGCGGCAGCATTCGCCTTGCTGTGCAGCGCCGGGGCCGTGCTGGCCCAGGCGTCTGGCCAGCCCCTGGCCACCAAGCCCGAGCCGGGCGCGTTCGAGCGGGCTACGGGCAAAACCGCTCCAGCACCTGCGGCGGCGGGCGGGGCGGGCGCAGCCCCCGTGCTCTCGTCCCCACTGCCTGCAGGGGCCGCCGCGGGCATCCCATCTGGCACCGGGGCGGGCTACCACAATCCCAACAGCCCCATCGCGCCGCTGCCCCAGCGCAATGACGTGGTGCCCTGGTCGGTGCTGACCGATCTGACGCGCAAGACCACCAAGGACGGCATCGTGCCCGTGTTCAACGAGGCGCAAAAGGGCATGGACAAGACCGTGCAGCGCATCCAGGGCTTCATGATGCCGCTGGACGCCAAGGCCACGCAGACGCACTTTTTGCTCACCTCCGTGCCCATGACCTGCTCGTTCTGCCTGCCCGGCGGGCCCGAAAGCATGGTCGAGGTCAAGGCCAAGACCCCCGTGCGCTATTCGATGGAGCCCGTGGTGGTCGAGGGCCGCTTCACCGTGCTCACCAACGACCAGTACGGCCTCTACTACCGCGTGGTCGATGCCGTGCAGGTGAAGTGACCCGACTCTGAACCCTCCCATGACGCGCCACCGCTTCGGCCCGCTCCAGCCCCGGCTGCCCGCCTTGTCGCGCGGCGCGGGGCAGGGCGCGCCAGCACGCTGGTGGGCGCACCTGGCCCTGGTGTGGCTGGTGCTGGCCCTGGTCGCAGCCCCCACCTTGGGGCGCCTGCACCAGGTGGTGCATGGCGATGCGCTGGACCGGGTGCAGACCCACGCCCACGCCACCGACACGGCGAGCGCCGACCACCGCCACGGGCAGCTCGCACAGCTGGTGGCGGGCCACGCACCTACAGACTGTTTGCTGCTCGATCAGCTCGCGCTGGGCGACGCATTGCACAGCGCCCCCCTGGCGCTGCCCGAGGCCGCCCCCACGCAGGCGCAGCCTTGTCTCCCCGCCGGGCGCGCCACGCTCCCGCACACCGCGCTGTTCCTCGCGCGGGGCCCGCCAGCGGCCTGAGCGCCTGCCCGCGTTGGCGCCTCCTTGCGCCGTGCGGCCCCGGCCCCCATGGCCAGGGTCTCGTCGCGCGCAAGCGCCCCTGGGCACCTATTACTCCCAATTTCATAGCTGAAAGCGCAATACAGATGCGCGCAAAAGGCTGTTTTTACTCATATTTTCACGCCCACCAGGCGTGAAGCTGTCTGCCTGCCCGCACACACCCGGCCCGCCCGGTGTGGCGCAGCGCATGCCTTTGTTGCAAGCCACCACCATGACCTCTCTCTCCTTCGCCCGCCCCGCAATGCCCCAACACCGCCGCCCCACCACCCTGCACCCCGTGGCCCTGGCCACCCTGCTGGCGCTGTCGGGCACTGGCTCCTTCGCCCAGGCGCAGACCACGGCCCCGGCGGCCGCTGAAGCCACGCCCAGCCTGCCGCCCGTCACCGTGTCTGCCAGCGGCCTGCAACTGGGCGCCAGCGAAATGACCACGCCTGTCACCGTGCTGGAGGGCGACGAACTCGTGCGCCGCCGCGAGGCCACGCTGGGCGAGACACTCAACAGCGAGCCCGGCATCACCAGCAGCCACTTTGGCGCCGGTGCCAGCCGCCCCATCATCCGCGGCATGGACGGCCCGCGCGTCAAGGTGCTGTCTGATGGCGCCGAGCTGCACGACGCCTCCACCATCAGCCCCGACCACGCCGTGGTGTCCGAGCCCATGCTCGCCAAACAGATCGAAGTGCTGCGCGGCCCCTCGGCCCTCATCTACGGCAACGGCGCTGTCGGCGGCGTGGTCAATGTGCTGGATGGCAAGGTGCCCACCGCCGTCCCGGCCAAGGGGCTGGAGGGCAGTGCCGAACTGCGTGCCAACACCGGCGCACGCGAAGGGGCAGGGGCCTTTTCGCTGACGGGCGGCACCGGCAACCTGGCCGTGCATGTGGAAGGCGTGGCGCGCGATGCGGGCGACTACCGTGTGGGCAAAGGCTGGGCGCCCGAGGGCGAAGCCACGCGCAAGGTGCTGGGCAGCTTCAACCGCACCAACACCGGCAGCGTGGGCCTGTCGTGGGTGGGTGAGCGTGGCTACCTGGGCGCGGCCTACACCCGCCAGGCCGCCAAATACGGCTTGCCGGGCCACAACCACAGTTTTGAAGGCTGCCACACCCATGGCAACCAGCTGCACTGCGGCGCCCACGAAGGCGAGGAAGGTGAAGACGGCCATGACCACGATCACGACCATGGCCATGGCGCCGTGCCCGTGGTGGATCTGCGCAGCGAACGCTTCGACATCCGGGGCGAGCTGCGCAACCCCTTTGCGGGCTTCTCGGCCCTGCGCCTGCGCGCGGGCGTGACGGACTACGTACACGACGAGGTGGAAGACGGTGCCGTCAGCACCACCTTCAAGAACAAGGCCTACGACACCCGCGTCGAGCTGCAGCACGAGCCCATCGCCGGGTTCAAGGGCGTGATCGGCCTGCAGACCTCGCAGCGCAAGTTCAGCGCCGAGGGCGAAGAGGCCTACGTGCAGCCCACGGTGACCCGCCGTACCGGCCTGTTTGCTCTGGAGGAATACCGCCTGGGCGACTGGCGCTTTGAAGCCGCCCTGCGCCACGACCGCCAGACCGCCCGCGCCGAAACCAGCGGCATCGAACGCAGCCACAACGGCACGTCGGCATCGCTGGGCGCGGTCTGGAAGTTCACGCCCGGCTACCAGGTGGGAGCCTCCTTCACCCGCGCCAGCCGTGCCCCGTCGGCCGAAGAACTGTACGCACGCGGCCTGCACATGGCCACCAGCACGTACGAGCGCGGCGACGCCAGCCTGCGCTCCGAGACCTCGCAGAATTTCGACCTCAGCCTGAAAAAGACGGCGGGCGACACCACCTTTGGCGTGAGCGTGTTCCGCAACAGCATCAACAACTACATCTACGGCCGCACGCTCGATGCACTGGACGGCCTGCAACTGCTGCAATACAGCCAGGCCGACGCCACCTTCACCGGCATCGAAGGCCAGGTGCGCCAGCGCCTAACGCGCAACCTGGGCGTCACCCTGTTCGGCGACACCGTGCGCGCCAAGATCGACGACGCAGGCAATCTGCCGCGCATCCCCGCCACCCGCGCCGGCCTGCGGCTGGATGCGAACTGGAACGCCTGGGAAGGCCAGGTGGAGTGGGTGCAGGTGGCGCGCCAGAACCGCATCGCGGCATTCGAAACCGCAACCCCCGGCTACGGCATGCTGAATGTGGGCCTCGCCTACAACGGCCAGTTCAGCAGCGGCACGCCCTGGCAGGTGTACCTGAAAGGCACCAACCTGACGGACCGCCTGGCGTATGCGCACACCTCGTTCATCAAGAACGCCGCGCCGTTGATGGGGCGGAATGTGACGGTGGGGGTGAAGGTGGCGTTCTGACGGGTGATGCCGCCGTGATATGAGCGAGCCAGCGGCGGGGCAGGGCGCTGCTGGCTCGCACACGTCATTGGCCCAAACCGCCGAAACCAAGGAGGGCCTGGATGCATGCCATACTTGGTTTCAGATGGTTGATGTTCCGATCCGTCAAGGCGACGCAGCCCGAGCCATCGGAGATGGCGTGCACCCGATGTTGGAATGGGATTGGCAGCGCAGCAGGCCGCCCCAAGCCGGGTAGCGCGACACGCAAAGGACTCGTTCTGCGTTGCCTTTTCCGTATCTGCCCCGTTTTGCGATAGCCCTGCATGCCCACCACGCCCACGCCGTCCGCCAACCTGCTGCAACTGCTTCCCGAGGCGGTGGTGCAGACCGATGCGCTGTGGCAGATCACCTACCTGAACCCGGCATGGCACAAGCTCACCGGCCATTCGGTGGCGGCGGCGCTTGGCAGGTCTTTGCTGGAGTTCGTGCATCCCGACGACGTCGGCACCATGCGCTCGGGCATGCCGGTGTTCCGCTTGCGATTTGCCGATGCGGACTATCGCTGGGTGCGTCTGCAGTTCCACCCAGAGACGGATGCAGCGGAGCGGGTGATCAGCCGCCAGGGTGTCCTGATCGAGATCACCGAGGTCACCGAGCAGGTGCTGGTGGAAGTTCGCCAGCGCTTTCTGCGCTTGCTGGAAACCATTGACGGCGTGGTGTGGGAAGCTGAAATCGGAGTGGGCAATACCTTTCTGAGCCCGCAGGTCGAGCGCTTGTTCGGCTACTCCGTCGAGGAGTGGCGGGCTGACCCGGGCTTCTGGCGGGCGCATGTGCACCCCGATGATCTGGAGGAGGCCCTGCGCATCGACGATGCTGCATACAACGCCACGCTCAGCCATGCCTACGAGATGAGCTACAGGCTGATCGCCAAGTCGGGCAAGGTCGTGTGGGTGCGCGATCTGTGCCGCGCGGTGGTCGAACCGGGGAGACCAAACCGCATGATCGGCCTGATGATCGACGTGACCCAGCAGAAGAACACCGAACTGGAGTTGGTGCGCTCCGAAAACCGCTATTCGCTGGCGACCCGTGGATCCAACGATGGCATCTGGTATTGGGACTTGCGAACGGACGCCCTGCATGTGTCCGGGCGCTTTCTCCAGATCGTCGGGATGGGTAGCCGCGACCATGTGTATGACGGAGGCTGGCGCTTTTTGGAGCAACTCATCGATCCCGAGGATCGCGCTCGCGTGCAGGAGGCCTACCGCAGGCACCTGTCGGGAAACAGCCCGAACTTCTCGGTGGACTTCCGTGCCTTCCATGGGGCTGGGCGGCTGGTATGGGTCAATTGGCGTGGGCTCGCCGAGTTCGAAGAGGGTGTTCCCGTGCGCATGGCAGGCTCGTTGAGCGATCTGGCCGAGCGGGGCAGTTCCTACGATGCGCTGACCAACTTGCCCGGCCGGCCGCTGTTCCGCGATCGCCTCTCGCAACTCATTGCGCTGCAGCAGAACGACGGAGTGAACGGTGATGGCGTGCCGACACGCGATGGAGCCACGATGTTTTCAGTGCTGCTGCTAGATCTCAACGGGTTCAAGGCCGTCAATGACAGCTACGGGCACCATGTGGGCGACCAGCTCCTGCAACAGGTGGCGCGGCGGCTCGAATCCTGCGTTCGGGCAGTGGATCTGGTCGCCCGCATGAGTGGCGACGAGTTCAATGTGCTGCTGGAGTCCATTGATCCCGCTGAAGCCCGCCAACGCGCAGGGCAGATCGCCGCCACCCTTGCAGCGCCGTATGTGATCGGCGAACACACCGTGATCAGTGGCGCGAGCATTGGACTGGTCAGCAGCGCATCCGGGCTGGCAACGGTCGATGACTACCTGCGCGCCGCAGACACCGCCATGTACCGGGCCAAGAGCCAGTCATTGGGCGTGTGCGTGTTTCAGTAAAACGCCGTGCCAGGGATCGCGGGCCGCCGCTGGCGCCGGAGTTTCTGCATCAAAATGCCATCTTGCGCCTTCTGGTTAAGCGCTGGTAGCTATTGAATTCATAGTATCGAGACGCGCGTGGGGTGGCCGCTCAGGCCACAATAGGGCCCTGCTGCTGGCTATTTGCCCCCTCCCGCTTGTCCCTTCTCGCCGCGTTCGCGCGCCGGCCACCACCTTGAACTCGCCCGTTTTCACCTCGCTGATCCCCGTCATCCTGTTCATCGCCATCGGCTTTTATGTGGGGCGGCGTGGTTGGATCCGTGCGGCGTCGGTCAAGGACCTGGCCAACCTGGTGTTCATGGTGCTCACGCCCGCGCTGCTGTTTCGCACCATGAGCACGGTGCACATCCAGGACCTGAACTTTGGCCCCGTGGGCATCTACTTTGTGGCGTTTGGCATCGTGTATGCCGCCACGCTGGCGCTGCAGGGCTTCAACACGCTGGGCGCGGCACGGGCACTGGCCAACACCTTCAGCAACACGCTGATGATCGGCGTGCCCCTGGTGGGCCTGGTGTTTGGCGATGCGGGGCTGGTCACGCTGTTCACGCTGATCTCGGTGCACTCGCTCATCCTGCTCACGGCCGCCACGGTGGTGTTCGAGCTGGCCGCGGCGCGCGAACACGCGGGGCAGGCGGGCGGCACGCAGCAGCCCATGTGGCGCACCGTGCTGCAGGCCATGCGCAACGGCATCGTGCACCCAGTGCCGCTGCCCATCATTGCGGGCCTGCTGTTTGCGCAGACCGGCCTGGTGGTGCCCCAGGTCGTGGACAAACCCCTGCTGCTGCTGGGCCAGGCCCTGGGGCCGATTGCGCTGCTACTGGTGGGGGTGACGCTGGCGTTCACCAAGGTCGGCCACCAGTTCAAGGCGGCAATGCGCATTGCGCTCGTCAAATGTGTGGTGCACCCGGTCGTGCTGGCCGCCCTGGGCTGGGCGCTGGGCCTGTCGGGCCTGCCGCTGGCGGTGATGATCGTGGCCGCCTCGCTGCCCGTGGGGGCCAACGTGTTCTTGTTCTCGCAGCGCTACCGCGTGGCAGAAGAAGAGGTGACGGCCAGCGTGGCCGTGTCCACCGCGCTGGGGTTGGTGACTATGCCGGTGGTGATTGTGGTGGTGACGCGGTGGGTGGTGGGGTGACCGCTGCCGCTTTGCACCAATCAACCGCTCTGCAACCTCTTTGATCGACTACGCATCGCCGTACAAGCTGCAAATTTCCTCCTCGCGAGGCTCAGGTGCGATATGCAATAGCAACGTTGTGCGTAGCTCTGCAAACGGATGGCCTGCGAAATGCTTGCAGAAATGCATGACCTCTTGCAGCGACTGGTTCTCATGCCATGAGGTCAGGACAAAGCTCTCGTCCGGTATATCTCCAAAAGCAAACTGCTCAATGTTTGCCCAGTCCACAGAGTCGTCCCAGGAACTGCAGCCAAGACCCCAGGCCATCATTTGCAGACAACCTGAACGTACCAGCCAGTCGCTCACCGCGTTCTGCCAGAGCGCCGCTACTTCGGACTCGATCATGACGAGGGCGCGAAAGCTACCTAGAGAAAGCTGGGGCAGCTCAGACTCCTTGTCGAGACGAAGGTAGACGACTTCGGGCATGGAATTACTTAATGCCTTGTGGCTGGTTCCCAGATACGACGGGCAGCAGGGCTCAGGGCGCCAGCCGCTCCCGCACCCACTCGCCCCGATCCAGCCGATAGCGCAACCGGTCATGCAGGCGGCTCTTGCGCCCCTGCCAGAACTCCCACTGGTCGGGCTTGAGGCGGTAGCCCCCCCAGTGTGGCGGGCGGGGTGGCTTGAGCAAAAACTGCGCACCGTATTTGGCCGCATTGGCCACCAGCACGCTGCGGCCTGAAATGACCTGGCTTTGCGGGCTGGCCCAGGCGCCTATGCGCGAGTCGAGCGGGCGGCTGTGGAAGTATTCGTCACTCTCCTCGTCGCTCACCTTCTCCACAGTGCCTTCGATGCGCACCACACGCTCCAGCTCCACCCAGTGGAACTGCAGCGCTGCAAACGGATTGCCCGCGATCTGGCGGCCCTTGCGGCTATCGTAGTTGGTGAACCAGACAATGCCGCGCTCGTCGTAGCCCTTGATGAGCACGATGCGGGTGCTGGGCCGCAGGTCGCTGCCCACGGTGGCCAGGGTCATGGCGTTGGGCTCGGGCACTTCGGCGCTGATGGCTTCTTTCAGCCACTGGTCAAACTGCTGCAGGGGGGCGGCGTGCGAGGCGTCTTCGTTGAGTTCGGCGCGCTCGTAGCTCTTGCGGAGGTCGGCGATGGAGGTGGTCATGGGCCCGATTGTGCACGCCGGGATTCGGGGCCTGAGGCTGGTGCCAGGTGGTCGCAAGCGGGGTGGGTTGTTGTCGAATGCTTATTCGCTTATATTGGCGCATCAATGAAACCCAAGGACGACGAAAAACAGCGCGCCATAGCCCAGGCCACCTTCGAGCTGGTGGCCCAGACGGGTCTGAGTGGCCTGACTATGGCCGAGATCGCCCGCAATGCGGGACTGGCCACCAGCACGCTCTATGTGTACTACCCGTCCAAGGACGAACTCATCAGCCAGCTTTATCAGGACGCCAAGACGGTGACCGCCGCCCGCATCATGGAAGGTGTGGTGCCCGGTACGCCCTACCGGGGGCGGGTGCGGCGCATCTGGGGCAACCTGCTGCGCCACCGGCTGGACCAGTATGCCGAGGTGGTGTTTCAGGAGCAGTACTACAACTCGCCCTGGTTCACCGAGGGCAACCGCGAGTTCTCGACCCGGCTGATGGCGGGCTTTTTTGCGCTGATGGAAGAGGGCCAGCAGCAAGAGATTCTGAAGGCCGTGCCCATCCCGCTGCTCACTGCCAGCCTGGTGGGCTCGGTGCGCGAGACGGGCAACTTGATCCGCACCCAGGTGCTGCCCGACGACGACGCCGTGCACCAGATGGCCTTTAGCCTGTGCTGGGACGCGATCAAGGCCTGAGAACTTGAAGGCCAGCACAGATTCTCGATTTCAGTTTTAATCGAATAAATATTCTTCAAAACAAGAACGCTGCGGAAACCCATCCCCCAAGCCGCACCCGCTTGCGCTGAACTTTTGAGCGCTGTCCTTCACCCCAAGGAGTCCCACGATGCCCACTTTGAACGTCAACGGCAAAGACACTGCAGTCGATGCCGACGAATCCACCCCCATCCTCTGGGCCCTGCGCGACACGCTGGGCATGACCGGCACCAAGTTTGGCTGCGGCCAGGCCTTGTGCGGCGCCTGCACGGTGCACCTGAACGGCGCGCCCATCCGCTCCTGCGTCACGCCCATCTCGGCCGCCGCTGGGCAGAAGATCACCACCATCGAGGCCGTCACGGCCAGCGACAAGGTGGGCAAGGCTGTGCATGCCGCCTGGGTCAAGCACGATGTGGCGCAGTGCGGCTATTGCCAAAGCGGCCAGATCATGAGCGCCACCGCACTGCTCAAGGGCAAGAAGAAGCCCACCGACGCCGACATCGACGCGGCCATGGCGGGCAACGTGTGCCGCTGCGGCACCTATGTGCGCATCCGCGCCGCCATCCACGACGCCGCCAAGGCACTGGCCTGACCGAGCCCACTGACTGAAGGAGAACACCATGCATTTCGAGCCTTCTGCCGTGGCTGCCGCACGCCACCACATGCCAAAGAACCTGCTTGCGCTGATGGATAAATCCCAGGCAGCTACTGATTTAATAGCAAGCGACGCAGCCGATGGCATGGCGCGCCGTACCTTCCTGAAGGTGACCGCAGCCTCGGGCTTTGCGCTGGGCGCGTTTCCGCTCGCTGCCACCGCACAGGGTGCGGGCGCGGCGGCGCCTGCGGGCCTCAAGCCGCATGAGCAGCCCTCGGCCTTTGTGCGCATCGACGCCGATGGCACCGTCACCGTCACCATCAACCGCCTGGACTTTGGCCAGGGCGTGCAAACCGGCCTGCCCATGATCCTGGCCGAAGAGCTGGATGCCGACTGGAGCAAGGTGCGCAGCGTGCACGGCGACGCCAACCCTGCCTATGCCGACCCGGCGTTTGGCATGCACCTCACGGGCGGCTCCAACTCCATCAAGAACTCGTACACCCAGTACCGCGAGCTGGGCGCCCGCACCCGGGCCATGCTGGTGGGGGCTGCAGCCGTGCAGTGGGGCGTGGACGCTTCGGCATTGCGCACAAGCAACGGCTTTGTGGTGGGCCCCGGCGGCAAAAAGCTGGGCTATGGCGCACTGGCCGAAGCCGCCATGAAGCAGCCCGTGCCCGAGAAAGTCACACTCAAAGACCCCAAGCAGTTCCGCATCATCGGCAAGCCCACGGGGCGGCTGGATGCCAAGGCCAAGTCGAGCGGCCAGCAGGACTACGGCATTGACGTGCGCCTGCCCGGCATGCTCACGGCCGTGGTGGCGCGCCCACCCGTGTTTGGCGCCAAGCCCAAGTCGCTGGACGACAGCGCCGCCAAAGCCATCAAGGGCGTGAAAGCCGTGCTGCGCGTGCCCACCGACCGGGGCGGGGAGGGCGTGGCCATCATTGCCGACGGCTACTGGCCCGCCAAGCAGGGCCGCGATGCGCTCAAGGTGGAATGGGACACCAGCGCCGTCGCCAAGCCCGACACCACGGCGCTGTTGGCGCAATACCGCGAACTGGCCGCCAAGCCCGGCAACGTGGCCATGCAGGCCGACATGGCGCCGTTGGCAGGCGCAGCGCACAAGATCAGCGCCGAATTCGTCTTCCCCTACCTGGCGCACGCGCCCATGGAGCCGCTCAACTGCACGGTGAAGCTGGATGGTGACAAGGCCGAACTCTGGATGGGCACACAGATGCCCGGCCTGGACGCCATGGCCGCCGCCAAAACTCTGGGTCTGCAGCCGCAAAACGTGAAGGTGAACACCCAGATGGCCGGTGGCGGCTTTGGCCGCCGCGCCATCCCCACCAGCGACTACGTGGTGGAAGCCTGCGGCGTGGCCAAGGCAGCGCGCACCGCAGGCATCACCGCGCCAGTGCGTACCCTGTGGAGCCGCGAGGACGACATCAAGGGCGGCTACTACCGCCCTATGCACCTGCACCGCGCCGAGATCGGCTTTGACGCGCAGGGCAAGATCCTGGCCTGGGACCACAGCATCGTGGGCCAGTCCATCGTTAAGGGCTCGCCGTTCGAGGCCTTCATGGTCAAGAACGGCGTCGACGCCACTGCCATCGAGGGCATGAAAGAGCCCTATGACGTGCCCATGAAGCTGTCGGTGCACCACCCCGATGTGAACGTGCCGGTGCTCTGGTGGCGCAGCGTGGGTTCTACCCACACGGCCTATGTCATGGAAACGCTCATCGACGAAGTGGCCCGCGCCACCAAGCAAGACCCCGTGGCCTACCGCATGGCCCTGATGGGCGACAAGCACCCACGCCACAAGGCCGCCCTGCAACTGGCCGTGGCGCAGTCGGGGTACGGCAAAAAGAAGCTGGCCGCAGGCCGCGCCTGGGGCGTGGCGGTGCACGAGTCCTTCCAGTCCGTCGTGGCCTACGTGGTCGAAGCGTCTGTCAAAGACGGCACGCCCAAGCTGCACAGCGTCACGGCCGGTGTGCACTGCAACCTGGTGGTCAACCCCAAAAGCGTGGAAGCCCAGGTGCAGGGCGGGGCGCTGATGGGCTTGTCGATGTGCTTGCCGGGTGCCGCCATCACGCTCAAGGACGGCGTGGTGGAGCAAAGCAACTTCGGCGACTTCGCCGTGCCCCGCATCACCGACATGCCCCAAGTGGCTGTGCACATCGTGCCCAGTGCCGAGCCGCCTACCGGCATGGGCGAGCCCGGGTTGCCACCGCTCGCACCTGCGTTTGCGAATGCGGTGGCGCGTTTGACGGGCAAGACGCCGAGGGAGTTGCCGTTTAAGTTGGCTTGATCGGGTTGGATGGCATGAAAGCGCCGGGTTTGAAAAAGCCCGGCGCTTTTTTATGGATCATTCGGTCGCGCCAGTTTGGCGTGCGGGTCATTGCTCTGTTTGTGTTTGGTTTGGTTTAGTGAGCAGCTTTTGGCCCAATTCAAGCGGTGGTGAGTGTTGGTGGATAGATTCTCCCGGCCTGTCCAGAAGCTTGAAGAGACCGTCGTATGGAGCAGTCCAGTTCATCATGGCTGTCCGGACTCCACGATAAATTTGCTCCGCTCGAACAGTTCATCAAAGGTCATGATGTCTATCCCAGTGATGCTCGTTCGATAAAGCTCAAAGGAACGCAGCTTGTCTTGGTTCACACCATGCTCGCCCATGAACTCATTGAGGGAGCCAATCACGATGAACGCACGCGGCTTGAAGTTGAAAAAATCTTCGCCCGTGGGATTCCCATCGTCGTCCACCATGCGCTGCATACCATGAAGCTTGTGCATGGCTATCGCAACGGTAGCTTGGACTTGAGCGACCGCACCAGCCATCTCTTTGGACGGTGCCCAGCAACCTGCCCGATAAGCTTCTGATTCAAGCAGTTTGGTGTTGTGGTGCTTGATTTCCGCGAAGCAAAGGGAGTTGATGATTCCTCTGGTCTTCAGTACAGCATCTGCTCGCTTGCCTCGATTGAGAAGGTCGTAGCCCTGGACAAACTGCTCAAGCTTTCGCTCTTCAAACCCGGTGACATAAAAGTAGCTCAGCCCGTAGCCAAACACCCATGGATTCTTCTCAAAGTAGGCTTGCCAAAGTGGCTCATCTCCCTTGATGGACTTCTGCTTCTTGCACAGTTCAAAAAATTCTGGATCGCTCAGGAGTTGAGAGAACACGCCAAGCTGCTTCTTGCGATAGCCCAAAGCGACGATGTCATCCTTAGTAACTTCGGACTTGAGCGCTTCAAGGAACACTTCCTGGTTGTCATGAACCAAGGTCGCAGCCTGAGCCTTGGAGAGCACCAGTCGGTGCAACTCGGTGTCTGTGATGTTGGCTGCGCCTGTGTGCTTGAACTCCACCTCCGCAATGTCGTTGAGAAAGCCCAGAAGCCTTGGGATCTCGCTGCCAACAAATGAGAAGTTCGTGCGGTGGGGCTGGCCGTTGTTGCCGTTGAACTGCTGGAATGTCAGCACCGTGAGCTTATTGTCATCCTCAAGAAACTTAGCAACGATCTCGGTTCTTGCCGTTGGAGTACGACGAAGGACAACCTCCTTCTTCACCTTGGCGTAGTAGACACCCTCGGAATCGATTACCTTGGATGCAATGCGAAGAGGCCCGTTCAGCGTCGGGATCTGTGGGCTAATGTAGGTCTTACCCGTGAGTTTGTTGCGATGGATTTCCTCTTCGTTTGCCATAAGTGCCGCCTTATTCTTCTCCTAGACCTTGCTCAGTGCCGCCGTCATATCGATTCTGTTTTCAGTTTCAGAATTTTATTTTGACGATCAGGGCTCGTTGTGCACAGCCGCCAATGGTGGGTTTTACGCCGTAGGCTTGGTGGCGCTTAATCCTTGAGGTTCACCCCCAGAATTTCCAGTTTTCCCGCAAACGAGTCCCTGCGTTTCGCAGCCTTTGCAGCTGTTTCGGTGGCGGCTTGGATGGCCTTGGGGCCTTTATTTGCCGCAGCTTTGATCAGCCCGAATTTGTGATCGGCATCTGCTTGGGCCCGCTTGAACGTGGCAATCAGTTCAGCATGCGCAATGGGTGGATTCACAGTGGCTCCCATATCAGCAGCGTCGGTACTTTTAGACTTTGACGTTGGCGCGAAGCAGGGCTGTTCTCAATTCGCGAGTAGCCGGTTTGGAGATATCCACCTTTTGAACCGCCAGGTCGAACGAAGAGCCTGGCTTGATGCTGGTGGGCAGTATCTTTTTGGTCGGAAGCTTGGCCGGGTAGGTACCTTGGCCCGGACACATGCGAACGGAAAACTCGAATTCTTCGAGCAGGCCCTTCGCATACAGCTCCGCTAATTGTTGAAACGATACGAAGGTGGAGCGTTTCACGTCTTTGAATCCTGGCTGGCTGACGTCACGAACAAGTTCGAATTTTCCAAGCGAATCGCGCTGTGTATCGGTAAAAGGATGCAGCAAGAAAGTCTGACGAACGCCATCTTTCTTGGACACCAACGTGTGCTCGACGGCTATATCGGTTAACAACATATTTTTTCTAGCTCCGCGAGTTGTAGTTTGTACGGTCGCATCAGCCAACGCACCGCCCAAAAGTCGCAGATTTTGTTTTCACCCCCCCCGTCACCGGGGAGCCAATGCCCCTTGGGATGCGAAGTGCACGATACGGGCAAAAATCACCCGGAGGGCGAGAACTTTAACTGAACGGCAGCCAATGGCCGATCCCTATTGCGTGGCAAACAGATCGCTTCGGGTCAAAAACTGCCTGCCAATGGGGGTCGAGTGAAACGCTGCGCAGTTTGCCAGTCACGGTCATTGGCATTTGTAGCGAGGTGGGTGAACGGCTTGTGGGGTGATGCCCAGGAAGAGAAGGCTGGGCCGCTGGGCCAAACGATCTCTGCCCCTGCTGCTTGCGCCTCGTCTAGCCATCAACCCGGCCACTGCGCGGCTTTGACCATCTCGATAAACGCGGCCAACGTCGCCGTGGGCAGTTTGCGGCTGGGGTAGTACAGATAGAAACCTGGAATCGGCGGGCACCAGTCATCCAGCACGCTGACCAGCGCGCCGCTGGCCAGGGCCTCACGAGCGTATGGCTCGTACATGTAGGCAAAGCCGACACCGGCAAGCGCGGCCTGCAGCATGAGCGGCATCTCGCCCACTGTCAGGCGGCCTTCCACGTCGACTGCGATCTTTTCCCCGGCTTTTTCGAACTCCCACGCATAGCGCGCGCCGCTGGGAAACCGGATGCGCACGCAGGGCAGGGTGAGCAGGTCCCGGGGCGTGTGGGGCGTGCCCACGCGCTCTAGCAATGCGGGCGCGCCCACCACCATCAGGCGCTGGGCCGGGCCAAGGGGCAGGGCCACCATGTCCTGCTGCAGGCTCTCTCCATAGCGCACACCGGCATCGAAGCCGCCTTCCACAATGTCCACAAAACCGTCGTCCAGCACCAGCTCCACCTCGGTCTTGGGGTGACGGGTCAGAAACTCCGCCACCAGAGGGCCCAGCACCAGTTCGCCCGCCGGGCGGGGGGCGTTGATGCGCAGCAGGCCCTGCGGGGTGTCGCGAAAGTCGTTGATGCCGTCGATGGCGGCTGCGATGTCCTGCAGTGCCGGCCCCACGCGGTCCAGCAGCTGGCGCCCGGCGGGGGTGAGGGCCACGCTGCGGGTAGTCCGGCTGAACATGCGCACGCCCAGCCGTTCTTCGATGGAGCGCACGGCGTGGCTCACGGCCGAGGCCGACAGGTCCAGCTCTTGCGCAGCCATGCGAAAGCTGAGGTGCCGTGCCACGGTACTGAGGAGTTTGAGATCGGCCAGGTCCAGGCTCATTGATGAATCATATTCACGAACAATCCATTTTTTGGCTATTTATGTGAAATGAATGCGTCAATAAGCTAGCCGTTGATTTGCACAATCCAAGGAGAAACAACATGCAAAACAGCGAATGGAATCTGGCCGGCAAGGCCATTCTGGTGACCGGAGCGTCGTCCGGCATTGGCGCGGCCACTGCCGTGGCCCTGGGGCGGCAGCGCGCCCGGGTGGTGCTGGCTGCGCGCCGCGTGCCCGACTGCGAAGCCGTGGCCGAGCAGGTGCGGGCCGCAGGCGGCGAGGCCTGGGTGACGCCTGTGGACGTGACGGACGAGGCCAGCGTGCAGCGCTGCGTCGAGGCCGCCATCAAGCGCTTTGGTCGGCTGGACGGCGCTTTCAACAACGCGGGGGCGCTGGGCACGGGCGCGCCGCTGCACACGCTGGCAGCCTCCGATGTGCAGACCGTGCTGCAGGCCAACGTGATGGGCATCTTCCACGCGATGAAGCACCAGATTGCGGCCATGCTGGCCACTGGTGGCGGTGCCATCGTGAACAACCTGTCGATCTCGTCCGGCGTGGCGTTTGCGGGTATCTCGGCCTACACCGCCAGCAAGCATGCGGCGCTGGGCCTGACGCGCAATGCGGCGCTGGAGTATTTTCAGCAGGGCATCCGCGTAAATGCCGTGAGCCCGGGGCCCACCGTCACGCCCATGGCGGTGGCGGGTTTCGGCAGCGAGGACAACATGCGCGCCGCTCTGCAGGCATCGCCCGCAGGGCGCCCCGCGCGGCCGGAGGATATGGCGGGGCCGGTGCTGTTTTTGCTGTCGGAGGCGGCCCGCTATGTGAGCGGGCACAACCTGGTGGTGGATGGCGGCTACACGCTGGCTTGACGCAGCATTGGACAGGGTAGGGGGCCAGCCGTTGGCTTAGCATGGTGCGATATGCCTACCCAGCCCACTACCGCCCCTTGCTCTAACACGATCCCGCCCGGCCTGCCCGTGGTGCTGGTGCTGGCCTCCGGACGGGGCGAGCGGTTTGTGGCTTCGGGCGGGCAGGTGCACAAGCTGCGTGCGCTGCTGGCCGGGGTGCCCGTGCTACAGCACACGCTGGCCGCCGTGCGCGCCAGTGGGCTGGCCTGGCACCTGGAGGACCTGGGCCACCCGGGAATGGGCGATTCGATTGCTGCGGCGGTGCGGGCCACGGCCGGTGCGGCGGGCTGGCTGGTGTTGCCGGGGGACCTACCTCTGGTGCGGCCTGACACCCTGCAAATGTTGGCTCAGGCCGTGGCGAAGAGTGCGGTGACGGTGCCTTTCTTCCATGGCGAGCGCGGCCATCCTGTGGGGTTTGGCGCGCAATGCCTGCAGGAACTGCTGGCATTGTCGGGCGAGCAAGGCGCGGCCAGCGTGGTGCGCCAGTTTGCGCAACAGGGGCAGGTGCAGAACCTGGCGGTGGAGGATGAAGGCACGGTGACAGACATCGACACCGTGCAGGACCTGGAGCGGGCTGAGCGCATCCTCGCAATGCGCCAGACGGCCTGAAGTCAAAAACAAACCCGCCGACCATCTCTGGCGGGCGGGTTGCAGATGGGGCTGTTCAGGCCCAAAGGTACGTGATTTATTTGTTACTTGGCGGCGATCACCGCGCAGGCCAGGCGAGGCCCCGCGTTGCCCGTGGGCTGGGTCTTGTAGTCGTCGGGGTCGCGGTGGACGATCAGGCCCTTGCCGGTGATGTCATTGGTAGGGCCTGCCACACTGATGCTGCGCGATACAAAGCTGAATGCGGCCACGCCGTATTTGTCAGCCTTGAGGCTGGGCAAGTCGCCCGTGTGGTGCTCGCCTGAGCCATGGGCTCCGTGCGGTTTGCCACCGGGGTTGTAGTGTCCGCCCGTGCTCATGCCGTCGCCACTGGAGCAGTCGCCTTTTTCATGGATGTGGAAGCCGTGTTCGGAGTCCGGCTTGAGACCGCGCACCTCGCCAGACACTTGCACCCCATCGCCGGTCTGGACAAAGGTCACAGTGCCGCTGGTGGTGTTGCCACGGGTGGGCTCCAGCTTGGCGGTTACGCGATTGCCAGACAGGTGCGACGCGCAGCCCACCAGCGCGACGGCTGCCAGGGACGACAGGGCAATAGCAAAACGGATTTTCTTCATGGCTCCAACTCCTCCAGATGAATAACTAAAAGAACGCGGTATTGAAACCGGCACAAGGGCACAGTCTCGCCACCTGCTGCACACGCGTCCAGCAAAAGTGTGCACTATGCCTCTTTTTGGGCCAGCGCAATCAGTCTTGCCAGAGCCCGGTCATGGATGCCATGGCGGCGCAACTCATCGTAGGTGGCCTGGGCATAGTCACGCGTGGTGCCATAGCGGCCGCAGGCCTCGTCAAAAATGCGGCGGTATTCGTGGTCGGGCAGCTCGCCCGTGTGGTTGGGGCTTTTGCGCGACAGGGTGAAGGCCAGCGCTTGCACGGGGCCCTGGGGCGTGTGGCAGGTGAGCCAGCGCGGGTCGTACACGGCGGTGGGCATCTCGCGCTGCCACAGGTTGATGAGCACCTGGCGGGCATGCGCCTTGTCCACCCGGAACACCATGCCCCGGCAGCTGCCGCCCGAGAGCATGCCGAACACCAAGCCCGGACATTCAGGCGTGCCCCGGTTGATGCGGCTCCACATCTTGAGTGCCCGGTGCCAGCCGTGCACCGTGGCCGGGCGGCGCTCGGCGTAGTCGAAATCCGGGCGCCAGATGAGCGAGCCGTAGCCAAAGATCCACAGGTCCTGGTGGCCGCCCCATTCATGCAGGGCGCGCTCCAGCATCGGGGCCGGATCGCGCAGGGGCACGGGGAAATTCGTCATGGGTGCACTCTACAATCGAAAGCTTTGTTCAGCAGGCCGGGCCCCAAGGCTTGGCCATTCGCTCATCCATTCATTCATCACTCGGGGGATTTTCCATGTCCAGTTCTGACGACGATAGCCAACAACGTTTTGCCCTTGGCTTCCTGTTTGCGCTGATTGCGCTGGTGATTTCGGCCGTGGTGGGCACCGTGGTGGTGAAGCGCGTCGGCGCTTCGGGCGCGGCCAAGCCTGCGGCCACTGCTGTTGCAAGCAGCGCGCCAGCGGCACCCGCCGCTGATGCTGCAGCTGCCGCGGCCGACGAGGCCAGCGTGCGGGTGGAAAACGGTGTGGTGAAGTTCTACTTTGCCACCGCCAAGGCCGACCTGGCGGGCGGTGCCAACGAGGCCCTGGCCGATGTGGTCAAGGGTGTGGCCGAAGGCAAGAAGGCCGTGGTCTCGGGCTTTCACGACGCCACGGGCGACGCCGCCCTGAACGCCGAGCTGGCCAAGCAGCGCGCCTTTGCCGTGCGCGACGCCCTCAAGGCACTGGGTGTGGCTGAAGACAAGATTGAGCTGAAGAAGCCAGAAGAAACCACGGCCAGCGGCAGCAATGCCGAAGCCCGCCGCGTGGAAGTGGGCCTGGGCGCGCTGTAACAACTGCACCCCTGCACTCCATAAAGAAACCCGGCCAAGCCGGGTTTTTTTATGGGCAAAAAAGCCGTCTGCGCGCGCCCATCATGCCAAAGCAGCTATATTATTGATAGCAATCATCAACGCAGGCCTGCGCCAGCGGCGCCCTCGGCGCGCTGGATCAGCTCGATTTTGTAGCCATCGGGGTCGGTCACAAACGCGATCACCGTGGTGCCGCCTTTCACCGGGCCCGCTTCGCGCGTCACATTGCCGCCCGAAGCCTTGATCTTCTCGCACGCGGCATACGCATCGGGCACCCCCAAGGCAATGTGGCCGTAGGCCGTGCCCATCTCGTAGCTTTCCACGCCCCAGTTGTAGGTCAGTTCAATCTCGGCCTGCCCGGGGTTGCCGCCCTCGAAGCCCAGAAAGGCCAGCGAGTATTTGTACTCGGGGTTTTCGGACTGGCGCAGCAACTGCATGCCCAGGACGTTGGTATAGAAATCAATCGAGCGTTGAAGGTTGCCAACGCGCAGCATCGTGTGGAGGAATTTCATCCCTTCGATTGTGCAGGCAAGTCGAAAACCAGACAGGTGGTGGTGGCGTGGGCATACAGCGTGCCGTCCGGCCCCACCAGGCGAGCTTCGGCCGTGGCCAGTTGGCGCCCGCTGTGGATCACGCGGCCTTCGGCGCGCACGCGCTGCACCTTGGGGGTGATTGCCTTGACGAGGTTGATGCCCAGCTCGGCCGTGGTGTACCCGCGCCCGGGCTCCATGCGCGTGTGCACGGCGCAGCCTAGGGCCGAGTCGAGCAGGGTGGCAAACCAGCCGCCGTGCACTGTGCCCATGGGGTTGAGGTGTTCTGCGCGCGGCGTGCCCTGGAAGACGGCCGTGCCGTCGCCCACTTCCACAATCAAAAAATCCAGCGTCTTGGCGATGGCGGCGTAGGGCAGCTCGCCGCGCAGCATGGCCTGCATCTGCTGCAGGCCGTTCAGGTGGGCGATCTGGTCGCGCCGGGCCACACCCGGGCCGGGGCCTGCGTCCAGGGTGACGAGGATGTCGCGCTCCTGCGCCAGCCAGTGTTCGAGGTGGTTGTGTTGGGTCATGGGGTGTCCTGGTCGTTGCCGTGGTTGAAATCGATGACTTGCATATGCAATTATTGCAGATACAATTAAATCCATGCAAGCCGAAACCAGCCCCCAGCGCCTTGGCGCTTCTGCCGCAACCACTGCAGTGCCGCAGGGCTGCACCAACTTCAAGCTGCGCCAGCTCATGCGCCGTGTGGCCAACCACTACGACGTGGAAATGGCCCGCTGCGGGCTCAAGACCACGCAGTATTCGCTGTTGTCCCACGTGCTCAAGCTCGGGCCGATCCGCCCGGGCGATCTGGCGGCCGAGATGAAGATGGACGCCTCCACACTCACCCGCAATCTGCGCCCGCTGGTGGACGCAGGCTGGGTCACGCTGGAGGCGGGCACCGACGCGCGCAGCCGCCTGGTGCACATCACCGACGCGGGCCGCGACAAACGCGCCGAGGCCCAGCGCCACTGGAAAGCCGCCCAGCTGGCCCTGAACGACGCCCTGGGTGCCGAACGCGTGGTGGCACTGCATGCACTGGTGGACGATTCACTGCAGTTGCTGGCTGCGCTGCCCAACCAGGAGACCGGCCATGACGACTGACACCCAGCCCACCCAAACCAGGTCGGCCGCACCCACCATCGCCCTGTGGCTGGTGCTGCTGGCGGCCGCAGGCACCTTTGCGCTGACCATGGGCACACGCCAGACCATGGGCCTGTTCCTCTCGGCGCTGAACACCTCCACCGCGCTGGGCATTGGCAGCATCAGCCTCGCGTTTGCCTTTGGCCAGCTGTGGTGGGGCCTGACCCAGCCGTTTGCCGGCGCAGTGGCCGACCGCATCGGCACCGGCCGCGTCATCCTGCTGGGCGTGGCGCTGGTGGCGCTGGGCACCTTCATCACCCCCTACATGACCACCACCGCCGGGCTGATTTTTGCGGTTGGCGTGCTGGCCGCGGGAGGGGCGGGCATG
Organism: Acidovorax kalamii; assembly: GCF_002245625.1. Taxonomy (GTDB): domain Bacteria; phylum Pseudomonadota; class Gammaproteobacteria; order Burkholderiales; family Burkholderiaceae_C; genus Acidovorax; species Acidovorax kalamii. The sequence continues at coordinate 14,216 of NZ_NOIG01000003.1, read as the reverse complement.
GCCGGCCCCTCGGTGCTGATGGCGGCCACGGCGCGGCTGGTGCCTGCGCACAAGCGCGGGTTAGCCAGCGGCATCGTCAACGCAGGTGGTTCGTTTGGTCAGTTTGTGATGGCGCCCATTGCCATCAGCCTGACGGCCGCCGTGGGCTGGGCCAACGCCATGCAGTGGCTGGGCGTGCTGGTGCTGCTGGCGCTGCCTGCGGTGTGGGTGCTCAAGGGCAATTCCAACGCGCTGGCGGCGCAGGCCGCTGCCGCATCGGGCCAGAAGGCGCTGACTGCGCGCGAGGCCATAGCGCAGGCGCTGGCCACGCCCAGCTACCGATATCTGGCGGCGGGTTTTCTGGTCTGCGGCTTCCATGTCGCCTTTCTGGCCACCCACCTGCCGGGCGTGATCGCCGCCTGTGGGCTGGCCCCCGACGTGGGCGGCTGGGCGCTGGCCGTGATCGGGCTGTTCAACATCGTCGGCAGCCTGGCCATGGGCTGGGCCGTAGGCCGCTGGCGCATGAAGTCGCTGCTGGCGCTGCTGTACGCCACACGGGGCATCGCGGTGCTCATCTTTTTGCTAGCACCCAAAACGCCCACCGTGGTGCTGGTGTTTGCTGCTGTGATGGGCGTGACCTTTCTCTCGACCGTGCCGCCCACGGCGGGCCTGGTGGCCAAGATGTTTGGCACGGCCAACATGGCGATGCTGTTTGGCATCGTGATGCTGTCGCACCAGATCGGCGGTTTTCTGGGCGCCTACCTGGGTGGCAGCGTCTTCCAGGCCACGGGCAGCTACGACTGGGTCTGGTACATCGACATCGCGCTGGCTGCCGGGGCCGCGCTGGTGAACCTGCCCATCCGCGAATCGCCGCTGCCGCGCCGGGCCGCTGCCGCTGCGGCCTGACCGCCCACGCATTTTTCTTCGACATCGAAAGCAACCTGCCATGACATCCACCCTGGCGGCAGCCGCCGCATTGCCCGAAACGCACACCCCGCTGTACCTGGACGACATGGCCGTGGGCGACCGCTATACCAGCGGCGAACACGCCATGGACGAGGCCCAGATCAAGGCATTTGCAGCACAGTTCGACCCACAGCCCTTTCACCTGGACGACGCCGCAGGCCGCGCCACGCTGTTTGGCGGGCTGGCCGCCAGCGGCTGGCACACGGCGGCCATCACCATGCGGCTGCAGGTGACCACGGGGCTGCCGATTGCGGGCGGCATCATCGGCGCCGGGGCCGAGATCAGCTGGCCCCGGCCCACCCGCGCCAGCGATGTGCTGCATGTGGTGAGCGAAGTGATGGAGGTCCAGCCTTCCAAATCCAAGCCTGACCGGGGCATGGTCACGGTGCGCAGCGAAACCCGCAACCAGCATGGCGACGTGCTGCAGCTGTCCACCGTGCGGATCGTGGTGCCACGGCGGCCCGGCGCAGCAACCGCACTCACTGCACCCACCGCAGCAGCAGGGGCGGCTTCATGAGCACCGCAGCAGCGACCCCGGCGCTCGACCCGCGCACGCGCCTGCTGCTGGAGGCGCCCATCGCCCCCACCTTGCTGCGCCTGGCCATGCCCAATGTGCTGGTCATGCTGGCCCAGGCGGGCGTGGGCCTGATCGAAACCTATTTTGTGGGCCAGTTGGGCACCGACGCGCTGGCGGGCATGGCACTGGTGTTCCCGGTGGTCATGCTCATGCAGATGACCTCGGCCGGTGCCATGGGCGGCGGCATTGCCTCGGCCATTGCGCGCGCGCTGGGCGCACGGCGGCGTGACGATGCCGATGCGCTGGTGCTGCACGCGCTGGCCATTGCGGCAGTGTTTGCGCTGGTCTTCACCGTGGGCGTGGTGGGAGGAGGGCGCTGGCTCTACACCCGCATGGGCGGCACGGGCGGGGCGCTGGAGGCGGCGCTGGTCTACTCCAACTGGGTGTTTGCGGGCGCGGTGCTGGTCTGGCTGTTCAACACCCTCTCGGCCGTGATCCGTGGCACGGGCAACATGGCTGTGCCGGCGTATGTGACGGTGCTGGGCGCGGTCGTGCTGGTGCCGCTGTCGCCCCTGCTGATCTTTGGCTGGGGCCCGCTGCCGGGCTTGGGCATTGCGGGCGGCGCCATTGCGCTGATGGCGTACTACGCGGTGGGCAGCGCGGTGCTGGCGGCCTACCTGTGGTCGCCACGCAGCCTGCTGCGGCCGTCGCTGGCGCACATCCGTTTTCGCTGGGCGCTGTTCAAAGACATCCTGCGCGTGGGCCTGGTGGGCACGGTCTCCACCGTGGCCACCAACCTTGCGATTGGCGTGACAACGGCGCTGGTGGGCGGCTTTGGCACGGCGGCCATTGCGGGCTATGGCACGGCGTCGCGGCTCGAGTACCTGCTGGTGCCGCTGGTGTTCGGCCTGGGCGCGCCCCTGGTGGCCATGGTCGGCACCTGCATTGGCGCAGGCCAGCGCGAGCGGGCGCTGCGCGCCACCTGGATCGGCGCGGCCATGGCCTTTGCCATGGCCGAGGCCATCGGGCTCTGGGCCGCCGCTTACCCTGCCACCTGGCTGCGGCTGTTCAACAGCGACCCGGCCATGCTCGAATCCGGCGCGCTCTATCTGCGCACCGTTGGCCCGATGTATGGCTTCTTTGGCCTGGGCCTGGTGCTGTACTTTGCCTCGCAAGGGGCTGGGCGCCTGATGTGGCCGGTGATCGGCAACATCGCCCGGCTGGCGGTGGCCGTGGCCGGGGGCTGGCTGGCCCTGCGCTGGGGCGGCGGGCTGCAGGCCGTGTTTGCTGCGCAGGGCGGGGCGCTGGTGCTGTATGGGCTGATCAACGCCTGGGCCATTGCGGGCGGTGCCTGGTTTGGCCGGGTGGGCTGGCCGCGCAGCATGTCGGGGCTGCTGCGGCGCGTGGCACAGGCCTGAAATGCGAATAAAAACCGGCCCTACCGCCTGATGGCATTGCCCTTCAAGCTATCAATTCAATAGCGCATAGCTACACCGGCACGGTGTAGTTCAGCGTCATACGCCCGCCGTCCACCGTCACGATCTCGCCCGTGACGTAGCTGGCGGCGTCACTGGCCAGCCAGGCCACCACATCGGCAATCTCCGACGGCTCGCCCAGGCGCTTCATCGGCGTGCGGCTCATGATCTTGTGTTTGGCTTCCTCGCTGGTCAGCACCGCCTTGGCGGCCAGTTCGGTGGCAATGGTGCCGGGGGCCACGGCGTTCACGCGGATGTTCCTGTCGGCCAACGCCAGTGCCATCACCCGCGTGAGCTGGTTCACGCCGCCTTTGCTCACGTTGTAGCTGGCGATGTTGGGAATGGCCAGCACGCCGTTGACCGAACTCATGTTGACGATGGCGCCGCCACCCGATGCAACCATGGCCCGCGCCACGGCCTGGCCCACCAGGAACGCGCCTTTGAGGTTGACCCGCAGCACTGCGTCAAAGTCCGCCTCGGTCACCTCCAGAAAATCGGCCGCGCGGAAGATGCCCGCGTTGTTCACCAGCACATCAATGCGCCCATGCGCCGCCAGCACCTGGGCCACCAGAGCATCTACCTGGGCCTTGTCGCCCACATCGCAGCGCACATACAGCGCGCCCAGTTCGGCAGCCAAGGCCTGGCCACGGGCATCGTCCACATCCACGATGACGGGCTTGGCACCTTCGGCGGCAAAGCGGCGCACGCAGGCTTCGCCAATGCCTTGCGCACCGCCGGTGACGATGCAGACGCGGCCTGTGTGGCCAAAGTGGACGGAAGACGGGAGGGAGGGGGCAGGGCGTGAAGGATTCATGGGCGTGGATGGTAGCGGCTGGGGGAGGAGGGCAGCGCCGGAAACGCAGCAGTTTGCGCTGTTGCCAGCGCGTGAACAGGACGGCCAACTCTCAGCGGTCAGCGCATAGGCTGCCCGGCGCCGCCCCACTCCGGCGGTGGCTGCCACGCGCGGATCCAGTGGACCAGATCTGGCAGCGGCATGGGCCTGGCAATGCCATAACCCTGCAAACCATCACAGCCCAGGTCACGCAGGGCCTCGGCATGGGCGGGGGTTTCCACACCTTCTGCCACCACGTTGCGGTGGAACGCATGGGCCAGGCTCACGATGCCGCGCACCAGGGCCCGGTCGCGCTCGTCATTGAGCATGTCGCGCACGAAGGACTGGTCGATCTTCACAATCTGCGCGGGCAGGCGCTGCAGGTAGGTGAGCGACGAATAGCCCGTGCCGAAGTCGTCGATGGAGCACTGCACACCCAGCTCGTCCAGCCCCTGGATGACATAAGCCACGGCCGAGAGGTCGTTGAAGGTCTCGGTTTCCAGCAACTCGACCTCCAGAAACGGCTGGGGCAGGGAAGGGTGCTGCCGGATGAGCCGGCCGACCTCCTGCTGAAACCGGCTGTCGATGAGCGTGGACACAGCGACGTTGATGCTCAAGGGCAGGGGGCTGCCCTGGGCGACGAGGGTGAGGCCGGCCTGGAACGCAGCGGACAGCACCCAGTAGTCAAGCTTGCTGGCCGCAGGGGTGCCCACAATGTCATCCATGAAGGCGCCCGGCGCCAGCAGGCCCCGCTCGGGGTGGTGCCACCGGATCAGGGATTCCGCCCCGATGACCTGCCCATCGGAGATCCTGACCTTGGGCTGGAAGAACAGCTCCATCTCGCCTTGCAGCAAGGCGTCTTCGACCAGCTTGGCCGTGTGCCTGCGCGCCTGCACCCGCTGGCCCTGCTGGATGTCGAACACCACGATCCGGTCTTTGCCTTGCTCCTTGGCCGCATACAGCGCCAGGTCTGCATGGCGGATCAGGCCGTCGGCGTCGGCGACATCGTCGGGGTAGAAGGTGACCCCGGCGCTGCAGGTCAGGCGCAGATGCGCGTTGTCCAGCACCGCCGTCCGCGCGAGTGCCTGGCGCAGGGCTTCCAGCCGTTGCAGGGCGGCCTCGGTGTGTGCGCAGTCTTTCAGTGCCACGGCAAACTCGTCGCCACCAATGCGGCCAATGAGGTTGTCCGGCCCCGCCTCGGCCCGCAGGCGCTGGGCAAACACGCGAAGGAACTGGTCCGCCAGCGGCTGGCCCCATTGCTCGTTGAGGTCCTTGAACTGGTCGATGTCCAGCAGACACAGAACCAGGATGCCGGCGGCATCGGTGTGCTTCTGGAGGGCCGCGTTGAGTTCCTTGGCAAACAGGCGGCGGCTGGACAGGCCGGTGAGGGCGTCGTAGTTGCCAAACTGCTGAAGCGCCTGCTCCAGTCGGCGCTGCTCGGTCACATCCTTGCCCACCGACACCCACTTGCGCACCACGCCGTCCGGGTCCTTGATGCCTTCGATGGTGACTTCAGAGACAAAAGCCTCGCCATTCTTGCGGCGCCGTACCAGCTCGCCATGCCATCGGCCGTCCCGCTCGATAGCATGCGCCACGCGGCGCAGGAACGTGGCTTCGCCCCCTTCGTCAATGCGCAGGACGGCGGACGACTTCCCAATCAGCTCTTCACGCGAATAGCCCAGCACGTTGGTGTAGGTCGGGTTGACATCCAGTACGGTGCCATCCGGCTGCACGATGGCGATCGTGTCCTTGCTGTTGACGAACACGCTGGCGGCCTGGCGCGCTTCGGCGAGCATGGTCTTCAAGGTTTCGGCCGTCTGCTCCAGGGCTTCTTCGCGCTGGTTGAGCTTTTGCGTGTTGTCGAGCAGAAACCCCAGCAGCACCGTGCCGATGGGATAGATCACCACCACCGCCATCCAGGACCGTGCGGTGACCGCTCGGGCGATCTCCGGCGGCAAGGTCTGTATCGCCAGCATGCCGCCCGCCGCCAGGCTGAAGCCCAGCCCAACCAGCCAGAACCCGTCGGACCAGGCTCCAAAGCGCTGCCGAGAAAAATATGGCCTGTGGCGCTGCCAGAGCCACCCGATGCCCGTGGTCAGCACAATCCCCACCATGGCCGGGCCGCTGCCGATGCCTCCCAGGCTGAGCCGGTAGGCCCCCAGCACCACCGCGCACAAGACAGCCCCCAAGGGCGATAGATAAGCACCGGCCAGGCCCGCCATCACCAGCCGGGCATCAACAATCACGCCTTCGGCCAACCGCAGCGGCACGAGCATGGTCAGGATGCCGGTCAGCCCAAACAGGAACCCCGTGATCCAGGGCAACCACCGCTGACGCGCCTTCCGGATGCTCAGATCAGGATGGCGCAGCCCGCTCAGGACAATGCTGTACAGCGCGGCCAGAAAGCACAGCAGGCCCGCGTTCATGCCCATGTCCCGGATCAAAGACGTGGTGTCGATGTTCATGGCGCCTTGTGGTGCGGTAGGTGGAACATCATAGGGAAAGACGGTGCAGTTGGGCTGGTTTGTGGAGTGTTCGTGAAGGACGATCAATAGTTGATACGATGTATATTATGTAAAATATAAAACTCATAGAAAAAAACCGCTCCGTCTTGCCTCAAACATCCGCTGAAGGGAAAACGTCAAGGCTGATGAAGGGAAAACGTCAAGCCTCACGGCCGGTCGATAGATTCAACGCAATCGCTGGACCAACATTGGCTAGTTCGATCGATTGCTCGCTTTAGCTCGTGCTTTACGAGTTTTCAAGGTGGACTGCACCGGATCGCTGGTCGGGATCGTCGGCAATCGATCGCGCAGTTCGCTGAGGACGGCGAACATCTCTGTGCTGCGCTGCTCAAGCTTTGCTCGCAGGTCTTTCGTCTCGTCTCTGGCGGCCTGCAGGTCTTTGACCAGACCTGCTTTCTCCGCCTGCAGCGTGACCACATGGGCCTCCAGCTCCCGCGCTTTCTCCAGCGAGGCCGACAAAGACTTGGCAGATGCTCGGGCGTCGCCCTCCAACTTGAGCGCCAGCCGCTTCGATTCTTGGCGCGCCCGATCCACCTCTGCATTGAGTCTGCGTTCCTGAGCCTGAGCACGCTCTTCCAGGCGCGTGCGTTCGCCCCGGTGTTCAACTTCCTTTGCCTCCTGGCGCCGACGCTCTGCATCCGCTGCCAAGCGAAGTTGCTTGCTCTCAGAGCGTGACGCGGCCAGCATTTCCTGGCTTCCCGCAAGCTGCTGCTGCAGTTCCTGAACCAGACGGCCCATTTCGGCGATCTGCGCATCCCTGGCCTGCATAGCCATGTCATAGGCTTCGCTGCGGTCGGCTAGGCGCTGTGTTTCCTGTGCTAGCACGTCTTGCGCTTGGCGTAGCGCCTCAGCTTGCACGCTTAGGTCTTTGCGAGCTTCGGTGAATTGCGCCGTCACACGCTCATCAGCATGCTGGAGGGCCCTGCCCCACATGGCTTTTGCAGCCCTGACAACAGGGGCGGGCAAGGGGACTTCGGCGCCATCGTCTTGCTCAATTGCATCCACCGGCGACTGCAGCCGCTTGGCCAGTGACCCATACCAGCCATCAAGCATCGGCCCCACAGTATTTGGGGAGCCACGGCCGAGCTGTTGGCGCACGCGCTCAATCGTCGGCCGTTCGCCCAGGCCTAGGACGGTGTCGGCGGCAGCCCAAACCTCTTCCATTTGCACACCGCGCGGGCCGCGAATAATTTTTGACTGCATCACCCTACTCCACCTAATTTTTACCTACGATAATCGATGCTTATCGTTATCCATCAACAAAATTTGTTGTAAACAATACATCATATGTAGCGTTTATGGAAATTTCGCGTCTACAACCTCGGTTTCAACCATGCGCCTGCCGTCCCTGAGAAATAGCCCCTCGCTGGAGCCCTCTTCACTGTCGCAAGTGACCGCAAAGGCTGTTGAGGAATTGATGCGCGAGGGCGAGTCCGTGAACACGCTGGCCAGCTATCGCTCTGCGCTGCGCTATTGGGCTGCCTGGTTTGGCGTTCGGTACGGGCAAGGCATCACGCTGCCGCTGCCTGCGAACGCCGTCCTGCAGTTCATCGTGGATCACGCACAGCGGACGACCGCCGATGGCCTGGCTCACGAGCTACCGCCAGCAATTGACCAAGCTCTGGTGGATGCGGGATTCAAAGGCAAGCCAGGCCCGATGGCGCTCAACACCTTGATCCATCGGATTGCCGTGCTGTCCAAGGCGCATCAGCTCCGAGAGCTGAAAAACCCTTGCCAGGATCCCAAAGTCCGCGAATTGTTGGCCAAGACTCGCCGAGCCTACGGTAAACGCGGCGAGCTTCCTCAGAAGAAGGACGCGCTGACCAAGGACCCATTGATGGCCATCCTGGACACCTGTGATGATTCACTCAAGGGGATCCGTGACCGCGCCCTCCTCCTCTTTGCCTGGGCATCGGGCGGGCGCCGCCGGTCGGAAGTGACGGGGGCGACGATGAAGAACCTTCACCGCGTAGGGCCGAGCAGCTTCACCTACACCCTCGCCTATTCCAAAAGCAACCAGACTGCAGCGGATCGTCCGGAGAACGTCAAACCGCTGGAGGGCATTGCGGGCGAAGCTCTGCAGGCTTGGTTGACAGCTTCGGGCATCGTGGACGGTGCAATATTCAGGCAGGTCAGGAAAGGCGGTCACCTTGGTGAACCCCTCTCCCCTGCCGCCGTGCGAGATATTGTTCGCGAGCGCGCAAAACTTGCCGGGCTGCCGGAGGTGTTTTCTGCGCATTCACTGCGGTCAGGGTTCGTAACCGAAGCTGCTGTGCAGAAGGTGCCGCTGGCTGACACCATGGCGATGACAGGACACAGGAGCGTTGCCAGCGTTGTGGGCTACTACCGCCCTTCCAATGACAACCCTGCGGCAAAGCTGCTTTGACGAATGGTATCGGCGGCTGCTTCGCAGCGATGGCCGTCATCCAGATCTAGCCATCGAACGCGTACTGACGACCATGAGCCGCCGCTAGCGGAATCGAGCAAGCATTCAACGTTCGACGTCAGCGGCGGGCTGCAGTGTACGAAGCCCGCTTTGGCGTGTCCGCTAAATGGACTTCATCAAAGATCGCGCCTCTGTTTGTTAGACCCACAACATTAGCACTGCTCCAAAAAAACTGTACGACGGAACACCCGCTACGGTTGGGACGGTTCGCACCGCGAGCCACGGCGTCAACGCAGCCAAAACCCAGCACGATGTTGTAGCGTCCATCCGGGCTACCTTCGTCCTGTAGCAGCGGATCTCATCGTCTGGATAGCGTATTGAAGTGCCACAATATTGCGCCGAATCCGCCTTTTACGGATCAAAATTAATGTATTTCGACGCATTTTTCCACTAAACTGAATCGTTAATGATCTTGTCCCGTGGAACACCTCTCCGAAGTCCTTAAAATTCTCGACGGCGCTCTCAAGTCCAATCAGAGTATGGCGGCGAACTACGCAGGCCTACTTGCGGACAAGCTAGAGCGTGATGGGAGCCGCCGCGAAGCATCAGCCATTCGCGAGCGCCTGGCGCGTGTGCCTGCGGCGCTCGTGTCCGCACAACTAGGGGCCCATAGATCTCCTTTGGGCAATCTTCCGGTGGATGGAGACAGCCGGTTGAGTACCGTTGATGTCAGCCACCCGGTTCTTGGGGAGGTCCAGTTGTTGTTGCCCAGCGCTTTGCAAGCACGGCTGCAGGATTTCTTGTCTTCCGTACAGCACCGTGACAAGCTGCTGGCTGCCGGAGTGTCCCAGCCTAATCGCTTGGTCATGCACGGCCCGCCCGGTACTGGCAAGACGCAGACGGCGAGGTGGACCGCGGGACAGCTCCAGTTGCCACTACTCACCGTTCGGTGTGACACTTTGATCAGCAGTTTGCTGGGCCAAACTAGCCGGAATCTGCGGCGCGTGTTCGACTATGCACAGGAAGTCCCATGCGTGCTATTCCTTGATGAGTTCGACGCGCTGGCCACCGCGCGAGGCAATGAACGCGATGTGGGCGAACTTCAGCGTGTCGTGATTGCACTGTTGCAGAACATCGACGCACTGCCTGATGACACCATTTTGCTGGCAGCGACAAATCACGACCAGTTGCTGGACTACGCCATCTGGCGTCGGTTCACGTACCGGCTAGCCATGCCATTGCCGGATCAGGATCTACGTGAGCAGTTGTGGGCGCAGTTTCTGGGCGCCTATACACCGTCTCCATTGAGCTTGTCGGAGCTGGCACAGCGGTCTGAAGGGCTCTCTGGGGCAGCTATTGAGCAGGTGTGCCTTGACGCTAAGCGCAAGGCGATCCTCTCTGCCAAGCCACATGTCGAGGAGACGGAGGTATTCCGCCGTCTGGGCTTGACGGTCGCGATGAACAATGGGCAGCGGCTGCACAGCGTGCAGTCAGAGATTCAATGGCTGCGCCATTGGTATCCCAAATACTTTTCTCAGAGGGTACTGGCCGCTGCATATGGGGTGTCGCAGCGCCAGATCAGAAACGCGATTGAGGAGGAGAACGATAATGGCGACCGAGGAGATGAGAGCGCGTAGTGCGCGCAACACCAATCCGTTTCACCGGATTCCCTTTCAACGCGCAGACCTGTCGGCGCCAGAAAACGGTGGAGGCGGTACCAAGGAGTTGGTGACTGTCACCCGGCAGTACCGGGCAGAGTTACACGATACGCTCGTGACAGCGGCAAGTGCGCTTCGCCCAGAGATTGCGCGCTACCCCAATTCCCCAGGGGTGCTGATTCTCAAGCTGCGGGACAAAGCCATCGCCAAATCTCACCGGCCTAACACCTTGGTGGCCGAAGCTGGCTTGCTGTCTGCGGGTGTCGGACGCATTGAAGAAATGCTCGTGGCGGCTAACGCTGTGACCATCGACTCATTGGCAAGGCTCATTCGCTTCCGCGAGACCAAAAAAATCCGTGCCAATCTTTCTGCCATAGAACGGATTCAAGCCTGGGACAAAGACCGGCGACTGTCCGCCACGGTGCCCGAACTGCGCGAGCGCGGAAGAGCACTGCTCAGCTTGTTTCGATACCACGCGGCCGACGCTACGGCACAAAACGTTGATGCGCTGCGCGCGGTGCTGCAGCGATTCAACATGCCATCCATGGCGATGGTCCAGCGCTGGGGCCCCCCTGTGTTCAGGGTAGATCTCGAACAGATCAGCGATGAGGGACTCGAAGCGCTCAGCATGTTCCCGGGTCTGCGCTCTATCTTTCCAGAGCCAAAAATGTACTCCGCCTCTGCCGTACCTGGTTTTATTCCCGGGCCGGTATCGCCGCCACCTCCCGGCATCAATCACCCTATCGTGGGGGTTTTCGACACGGGAACCGCCGCCAGTGCGGCAAGCCTTCGTCCATGGATTGCATCCACAGCTCCTTACGTACTTCCGCCTGAAACAGACTATGTTCACGGGACCGCAGTTGCGTCCCTGGTCGCGGGCGCCAAGGTGATCAATGGAGATCACGACTGGCTTCCTCCCACGCGGTGCCAGGTTCACGATACATGTGGATTGGAAGCAGCTGGAGGCAACACCACGGACTTAATCGTTCGCCTCGCCGACGCCGTGCGCAATGCCCCCCACGTGAAGGTCTGGAATCTGTCGCTGGGCGGTGGTCAGATTGGGGACCACGAATTCAGCTACTTCGCGCAGCAATTGGACGCGCTGAGCGATGAGCACAAGGTGCTCTTTGTGGTGGCGGCTGGCAACTATAAGGGCTTACCGCGTCGGGGATGGCCGGTCGGGGAAGCAGACCTGCAGGATCGCCTAAGCAGCCCGGGAGATTCTGTGCGAGCCCTGACGGTAGGAGCGGTCGCTCATGTGGACTCTCCTGGCGCGATGGTGGCCGCAGGACATCCAGCACCATATTCCCGCAGGGGACCTGGACCAGTATTCACCCCGAAGCCAGATGTGGTCCATGCAGGCGGCGGCGTGCATGCGGACTGGAGCATAGGAGCGAGCAGCCTGCAAATGCTGGGCCCCGCAAATGCACTGTATGGGAGCTTCGGCACAAGTTTTGCGACGCCTATCGTTACCTCTGTTGCTGGGCATCTTTGGCAAAGCCTGGAAGGCCACGCTGATCTTGCCGTAGCACCACACATGGTCAAGGCATTGATGATTCATGCAGCGCGGCTTGCCTCTCCCGACTATGGAGCAGTGGAACGCCGCTACTTCGGCTGCGGCATCCCCAAGGACGCGCTATCTGCCCTATACGACAGCGACGATTGCTTCACCTTGATGTTCGAGGCCCTGGTCGTTCCGGGTTTCAAGTGGAGGAAGGCGCCATACCCCATTCCGGCTTCGCTGCTGCACAACGGCAAGCTCAGGGCTGAGGTGATCATCACGGCTGCCTACTCGCCACCTTTGGATCCCAACGCTGGCGCGGAGTATGTCCGCGCCAACGTGAACGTCAGTTTTGGCGTTCTGAATGGCAATCGTATCTCGGGGAAGGTGCCCATGGAGGGGGAGGCCGGAACCACAGGCTACGAAGCTGCGCAAATCGAACATGGAGGCAAATGGTCACCTGTCAAATTGCATCGAAAACGTTTCCCACAAGGTGTCGCGGGGGATCAGTGGGCAATCCAGCTGGATACCTTGCTTCGCGCCAATGAACCGCCTTTGGCCGAGCCCGTGAACGTCGCGCTGATCGTGAGCCTGCGTTCGTTGGATGGCAATGCCCAGGTCCATTCAGATGGAGTGCGCTCTCTGGTCCAATCGAACTGGGTGCGCCAGCAGTTGCCGGTACGGGTCCCCGTTCACGTCTGACAGCCGATGCGCCGAGAGCGTGCCAGCCGCGGTCTGAGCCGTAAGACCTAGCAGTGACTTAATCTCGATAAGGAGAAGCAATGAATGGGTACGAAGAGCTTAGACCAGAACGCCCACTGCTCTTGAACAACCGAAACTGTCCGTACTGCGGATGTGTTTTAGGTGCGTCGCTCGGCCCGACCAAAGAACATGTGATTGGTCGCAGGTTCGTGCCAAAGGGGTCGCTCGAAGCGCAATGGAACCTCATACTCAATGCCTGTGGTCCGTGCAACAACCTGAAGGCCGCCCTGGAAAATGACATTTCCGTGATCACCATGCTGCCGACGCCTGTACCCAGAGATGCCGCGATTGAGCAGCAGCTTGCGGCAGAAGTGGCACGTCGAGCCAGCAAGACAGGCAGCCGACGGACTGGCAAATCAGTGGCAAATAGCCACGAGGAAATTGAAATCCTCCAGCAGAGTCCGGGTCTTTTTGCCTCATTCACCTTTGCTGGACAACCACAAATCAATCACGATCGGATTCATCATCTAGCTGAACTTCATTTCCGGGCGTTCTTCTATTTCTGCACCTACGACGACACCACGGCCCGGGGCGGGTTTCTCCTTGGGGAGTATCTGCATTTAGGCGCTTACGGGCGCGGGAACTGGGGTTGCGTAGAGGCGACGTGGTTCGCTCAGCAGGTGAGCAGTTGGGATCTACGGTTTCACGGCATTGGCGCCGACGGTTACTTCAAGATTTATATCCGCAAGTGCACTACATCCGAGATTTGGTCGTTTGCGGTGGAGTGGAATCAATCTCTTCGGGTCCTCGCATTCGGCGGTGATAGAACCTCCATTGACAGGCTGCTGGAAGGCATGCCTGAGCGCGCAAGCTTCTGGACCACCTCTGCCGACGGGCACAGCGTCCGCGTCACTCAGGAAATCCCTTTGGAGGACGGTGCGGACAGGCTCTTTGAACGATCCGACGACCCGGCGACGTAACTAAAGTGAACGTTCGCTCCCGGACGATAGTACGGGACGAATGACGGCAAACGTTGCACAGCTGCCGTCTGAGTTTTTCCACCGAGCGTCGGCAACCAGCCTAAAGCTGCCATATCAAAGAGTTCGAGGAATGAGTCAAACCGAAAATTCTTCGCGATTCCTGCCTTCTATCCATTTCGGCGCCCTGCCCCTACCGCTCCAGGTCAACCCCGTTTCTGGATCTCGGTACTTAGCTTCCACCTTTTTGGCCGCAGGTCTCCATGGAAAGACTTGTTGCGCGGTGAACCCAAACTCCGCAATCAATTTGTGAACGGTAGCCAGAGCCTGATTCGCTTCTGCCTTACGCGCCAAAGCAATTTGTTGATCCAGAGCATTTTTCTGTTCAAGGAGTTCTTTGTAGGTACTCATGCTTTTTCATTCTTGAAGAAGATCACCTGGACAAGCATAGCGCGGAACGATATGCCTAACCTTCTGTGCCTTCTCGGTGCGCCTCACACCAGCCGCGCTTCGAAATACCCCCTCCCCTTCCCTGGTGCGAGAACTCCGCCTGCATGGCTGCCGCACTGACCTTTGACAATTCGAGCGCTGTTGTCAATTGGCTTGCTTGCAAAGCGATGCACAGCAAACCATTTGTCACATGTTTGCGGCGTTAACCCCAGTAGCATGCGCTGCCAATAAGAACAGTTTGCAACAAA
>NZ_NOIG01000029.1 GCF_002245625.1 Acidovorax kalamii | reverse complement strand
GCCCGCCAGCCTGCAGCACCAGTTCAGCTACACCCTGAGCGACAGCTGGGGCAACGAACTGCTGAGCTACACCGCCCCCACCAGCCAACTCGTGGGCAAACGCCTGACCCTGAGCTACGCTCCCGCCGACCAGGCCACCACCGACCTCATCGCCAGCTACCTGCCCAAGCCCAACGCCGACGGCAGCCCCATTCGGCCTGACCAACTGCCCACCAGCCTGCCAGGTTACCTGATCCGCCTCAAACCTACGATCACGCTGGATGGTCAAGTAGTGGCCCAAAGCAGCACCGCCGTCACCATGGGCACCGACTTGCAAGGGCAGGGTGGCTTCACCCAGCTGCACAACCCCACTCAGTGGGATCTAACCCCTGACGCCAGCCACACCGCAGGGCAGGCCACGGCTATCGGTATCAGTGCGGGTGGAATCAGCTTTGCACAACTGAACCAACTGCAACAACGCCTGCAAACTGTCCAGATGAAACTGCAAGCCAATGACCCCAGCAATCTGACCGGCGAACAGATCAGTGGTGACCTGCTCACTGCGACCATCTGGAGCTGGTTCACCGCAGCAGAGAATCACAACCGGCTCAATCAAAATCAAGCGGGCATCATCGAAAACCCTGGCCTTTCCTATGGTCTGTTTCACGCCGTGGCCAACCCCATCAGCAGCTGGGGCGTGGTGAGGAAGGTCACTTTCCCCGGGGTGAACATTGACATTGGCCACATCAGGAATTTGACTTGGGCCAAGGATGGGAATGAGAAAACGTGGGTCAACTACAACCGGCTCAGGGGGCAGTACATGAGTGCGCTGGAGCATGCGATTCCTGAAAAATACTTCAGCAACCCCAGCGAATGCAACAGCCAAGGCATGGTCAACCCCACGGTAGGACTGCCAGACTGCCCGCAGGGGATCAGTGCCATCAAGGCGCTCGGCCTTGCCGCAAACGCGGGGCAGAAAATTTATACGATCACGCGAACGGTTTATACAAACAACCCCAATATCGTCAACGCAAGCTTGAGCACGCACAGTTATGACACGCAGAGCCGGGTGCAGAACGCACTGGATGCGGGGTATGAAGTCGCGATTCACGAAAAACCTATCATCCAAAATGGATGGATGGGGTCTGGGTTTACGGTCATAGACCCAAGTACCGGTGCCGGTGCTTATACCATTGAAGGCGGGAGCAATGGAGGGTCTTTGGCTTTAGCTTGGATTGCAGGCTTTGCTCATGGAGCTTCATTTGCTGCCACGGTTGTTATTTTAGGTATTGTTGCTGGAACTTCGATTGGTACACTTGGTGTTGCAGGAGGGATTTTGGCCTCATTACTTCTGGCGGCGGTATTCTTTGCAATTCATTTAATTGTACTTGAGAAAGCGACAAGAGGAATGAGTGATGAGGAGTTGTCTTGTTACAACGGGGGGTTTGGTGCCGGAGGAATAGTGGTTGGAGCTGCTGCGACAATTTTCGCGGCAATTCTTCCGAAATTGATTGCAGCATCTAATGTGAATGGAGGGGTTTCCAGTATTGCTTCGTTAATATATGGACTCCCTGGGGTTGTAGCTGGAGTTGAATTTCCATCAACTGATCGCCCAAGTTGCTTCAAATGAAAAATTGGTTATTCATATTAATATTTATAATAATAGTATTTTGTGGAAATTATTTTCCCTTCAAGCTGCACAACAAAAGAAAAAATGGAAAAGCTCAAAAAATTGACTATATTTATGGGGTGCTTGCATTCATCGTTGCAATGGTTTTTTATGGGGTTATTCTTTTTAAAAAATTGTTTTAAATAATTTTCCGAAGAGCAGGTTAAATGATTGCACTCCCTGTTGGTGGAAAGGGTGGTCTCAAATCTGAAGTGCAACCTTCAAACCTCAGGCGACGTTCACACATAGTCTCGCGATGCACACACTTGCAACCCAAAGACCGCTTGAGTTTGGTCTCACTTAGGCGGCAGTTGTCCTGGAGCAGCCCCAAGCCCACGCAACGCGCGCCCGCAGAGACCCGCACCGCCTGGTACCAAAACCTCTACAAAGACCAAAAAATCCAGCTCGGCAGTGCAGCCAGCTTAGGCGGTATCCAGTTCAACGTCCCGCCCGAGCCCGGCCAGGCGCCCAC
>NZ_NOIG01000028.1 GCF_002245625.1 Acidovorax kalamii | reverse complement strand
GGTATCCAGTTCAACGTCCCGCCCGAGCCCGGCCAGGCGCCCACTGCCGCCGACCTCGCAGAAACCCCCGAAGTCACCCTCACTGCCGCCATCCGCGCCAAGGCCCTGGAGCTGGGCAACAACCCCGTGGCCATCCACAACTGGGTGCGCAACACCATCGAATGGACCCCCACCTGGGGCGCTATCCAGAGCGCGCAGGACACCTTGGACAAACAACGCGGTAACGCCGTGGACATTGCAGGCCTGCAGATTGCCCTGCTGCGCGCAGCAGGCATCCCCGCCCGCTACCAGTTCGGCACCGTGGACATGACTGCCGCCCAGGCCATGAACTGGGTCGGCAACGCAGGCAACCCCCAAGCGGCCCTGCAGATCATGAACCAGGGCGGTATTGCGGCCCGAGGCGTCACCCAAGGCGGCGCCATCCAGAACATCCGCTTCGAACACGCCTGGGTCCAGGCCTACGTCAACTGGGCCCCCAGCCGGGGCGCGCAAAACGGCACGCCCACCCAGCACCCCAACCCCAATGGCCCCCTGAACGCCTGGGTGGCGCTAGACGCCAGCGTCAAGCAGTACAGCTACGCAGCAGGCATGGACCTGCAGACCGCCGTGCCCCTGGACGCACAAGCTCTGCTGAACGCCGCCCAAAGCGGCGCCACCGTCAACGAACAAGAGGGCTGGGTACAAAACCTCAACCAGGCGGCCATTCAAAGCCAGCTCACCAGCTACCAAAACCGGCTCAAGACCTACATCGACGCCCAAAAGCCCAACGCCACCGTGGGCGATGTCATCGGCAAGAAGATCCTTCCCCAGACCGTGCACAGCGTGCTGGCAGGCGTGACCCCGCTGGCCATCGTCCAACTCGGGCAACAGGCCAGCGCAGCGCCCGCCAGCCTGCAGCACCAGTTCAGCTACACCCTGAGCGACA
>NZ_NOIG01000027.1 GCF_002245625.1 Acidovorax kalamii | reverse complement strand
GAAGAAATTGTGGCCAGCGTGCAGCGCGTGAGCGACCTGATCGGAGAGATCACGGCATCGTCCACCGAGCAGCGCGACGGCATCGCCCAGGTGAACCAGGCGGTCACGCACCTCGATCAGATGACGCAGCAGAACGCAGCGCTGGTGGAGGAGTCAACAGCCGCGGCCGCCTCGATGCGCGACCAGGCGCAGCGGCTGGCGGAGGTGGTGTCGGTGTTCAATGTGGGCGCGGTGGCCGCGCGGGCCCCGGCAGCCGCGCCCCGGCCCGCTCCCGCAGCCGCGCGGGTGGGCGGTACCGGCAGCAAACCGGCATCCGCAGCCACCGCCAAGGCGCCGGTGGCCGCCCGGCTGGCGGGCAAGGCGCCTGCCGCCCCCAAGGTCACAGCTGCGCCTTCTGCTGCGGCCTCCCCTGCACCGGCCCCCCGGGCCGCCGCAGGTGGCAATGACGACGAATGGGAAAGCTTCTGACACGGCCCAGCCCTTGTGGTGCTATCACTCCTGAATTGATAGCTTTCAAGGCAATGTGGTAGAGCGGAAACGCCCATTTTTGCTCAAACTCCTGCTCCCTGGGGCGCACACAGTGCGTGGCGCAGCCCGGCGGGGGTTGCCCGGCCTGGGGTTCGCGGCTTTTTCGTTCGCGCATCCGGGGTGTTTTCCGGATGCGGGTATTTCCCGGTGGGGTGCGGGCCTGTGGGCACGCCGGGCTGGCGTAGGCTATGGCCTGTCGTTGATGTAATCGAATGTTTCCTGTGTGCCTTGCGCAGAACATGAGAGAGACATCACCGGTCCACGAGGAACTACCAACCATGCAATTTGACAATATCCGCGTCTCCCGCAAGCTCTGGGGCGCTTTTCTGGGTCTGATGATCGGCATGCTCCTGCTCTCGAGCTTTGCTCAGAACCGGGGCAACAATTCGATGACGGCTGCGATGGACGGCATCATCGAGATCGAGGAGCGCATCTCCACGGCCGTGCGCTGGCGCGGCGCCACCGAAACCGCCGTCACCATGGTCATGGGTGGCGCGGTGACCACCGACTCGGTGCTGGCCGAGCAGTACGGCGCCAAGGTCAAGGAGATCATCGGCAACATCAACAAGGTGCAGGAGAAGATCGTTGCGTCTGCCACCGCGCCCGAAGAAAAAGCCGCGCTCGACAAGGTGCTGGAGGCCCGCAAGGCCGTGCTGGCCGCCACCGCCAAGACCTGGGAGCTGAAAGGTGCGGGCGATGCCGTGGCCACCCAGCGGTTTGCGGACGACGAGTTTGCCCCCCTGGTCACCAAGTACCTCAAGGCCCAGGACGACTTTGTGGCCGCGCTGGAAAAGCGCCGCGACGCCATCCGTGCTGACGCCACGAGCCGCCGCATCCAGAACGCCGTCTCGGGGATCATCCTGTCCATGGTGCTGCTGGCCGTGGGCATTTTCCTGGCCTGGCGGTTGGTGCATTCCATCAGCGACCCGCTCAACCAGGCGGTGTCCACCATCGACGCCATCGCCGCAGGCGATCTCACGCGTGAGTTGCAGTCCACCCGCAAGGACGAGTTTGGCCACATGCTGCGCTCGCTGTCGGCCATGTCGGCGCGGCTGCGCACGGTGGTGAGCGAGGTGCGCACAGGCGTGGACTCGGTGTCCTCGGCATCCATCGAGATCGCCAACGGAAACCAGGACCTGTCGGCCCGCACCGAGCAGACCGCCTCGAACCTCGAAGAGACGGCAGCCAGCATGGAGCAGCTCACAGCCACCGTGAGCCAGTCGGCCGA
>NZ_NOIG01000026.1 GCF_002245625.1 Acidovorax kalamii | reverse complement strand
ACCAAGCCCCACGTGAACGTGGGCACGATCGGCCACGTGGACCATGGCAAGACGACGCTGACGGCAGCCATCGCCACGGTGCTGTCCTCCAAGTTCGGCGGCGAAGCCAAGGCCTACGACCAGATCGACGCTGCACCCGAAGAAAAGGCCCGCGGTATCACGATCAACACCGCCCACGTGGAATACGAAACGGCCAACCGCCACTACGCCCACGTGGACTGCCCCGGCCACGCCGACTATGTGAAGAACATGATCACCGGCGCAGCCCAGATGGACGGCGCTATCCTGGTCTGCTCCGCTGCTGACGGCCCCATGCCCCAGACCCGCGAGCACATCCTGCTGGCTCGCCAAGTGGGCGTGCCTTACATCATCGTGTTCCTGAACAAGTGCGACATGGTGGACGACGAAGAACTGCTGGAACTCGTCGAAATGGAAGTGCGCGAACTCCTGGACAAGTACGACTTCCCAGGCGACGACACCCCCATCATCCGTGGCTCTGCCAAGCTCGCCCTGGAAGGCGACAAGGGCAAGCTGGGTGAAGAAGCCATCATGAAGCTGGCCGAAGCCCTGGATACCTACATCCCCACGCCCGAGCGCGCTGTGGACGGTGCCTTCCTGATGCCCGTGGAAGACGTGTTCTCCATCTCCGGCCGTGGCACCGTGGTGACCGGTCGCGTGGAACGCGGCATCATCAAGGTCGGCGAAGAAATCGAAATCGTGGGTATCCGCGACACGCAAAAGACGACCTGCACCGGCGTGGAAATGTTCCGCAAGCTGCTGGACCAAGGCCAAGCTGGCGACAACGTCGGCCTGCTGCTGCGCGGTACCAAGCGCGAAGACGTGGAACGCGGCCAAGTGCTGTGCAAGCCCGGCTCGATCAAGCCCCACACCCACTTCACGGCTGAGGTGTACGTTCTGTCCAAGGACGAAGGTGGCCGTCACACGCCTTTCTTCAACAACTACCGTCCTCAGTTCTACTTTCGCACGACCGACGTGACTGGCGCCATCGAGCTGCCAGCCGACAAGGAAATGGTCATGCCTGGTGACAACGTGTCGATCACTGTGAAGCTGATCAACCCCATCGCCATGGAAGAAGGTCTGCGCTTCGCTATCCGCGAAGGCGGCCGCACGGTGGGCGCTGGCGTCGTGGCCAAGATCATTGC
>NZ_NOIG01000025.1 GCF_002245625.1 Acidovorax kalamii | reverse complement strand
GGCATCAGCGCAGTCAAAGCCCTGGGGATTGCAGCGGCCCAGGGGCAGAGGATTTACACGATCACGCAGAAGGTCTACAACGACAATCCCACCATCGTCAGCACGAGCCTGAACGCACATAGCTACGACACCCAGAACAGGGTGCAGCAGTCGCTGGATGCAGGGTATGAGGTGACGATCCACCAGAGCCCGATTGCGGAGAGTGGGTGGGCGGGGGCTGGGTACATCGCCACCGACCCGGCTACGGGGGCGGGAGCCTACACCATTGAGGGGGGAGCAAATGGGAGCTTTCTCAAATTTATTGCGGCTCTTTTTTACATTGCAGCGGTAGTAGCAATTTCAGCAATAATTTTTATTGCGGGGGCAGTGATACTATCCAGCTTTTTGTCACCAATGTTAGCTCTTGGGGTTTTGGCCATGCTGGCTTGGTATTCGGTTTTTTGCTCTCTTGATAGTCTAGAAATTTCTACTGTATTGAAGGCAAATTTGCAAAATATTGCATGGGCTTTGGCTTGGTTCGGAATTGGCGCTGGAATTATACAGCCGATAATAGGATTGTTTGTGGCGGTTGTCACCGCTGGAGTTCAAAATCATGCGTGTCTTAAATGATATTGATGGCTGGTATGGCCTATTTTATTTGGCTCTTACAATAATGTTATTGCTCTTTGGGGATTTTTTTTCCTTTCGTGGATTTGTGGTTTTGACCTGCGCTTGTGTATTGATTTATGCATACGAGATATCTCGGAAGGAAAAAAAATCGGCCGATTCTAAGGTGTGATGTTGCAGGAGGGGTACAGGCCGAATAAGCGAGCGTGAAGGCCCCTACCTGTCATATGGCATGTTTCCCCCGTGGCCGACCCCATCTACAGCTGGGGCGTGGTGCGGCAGGTCAAGTTCCCCGGGGTGAACATGGACATCGGCCACGTGCGCAACATCACCTGGGCCAAGGACAACGACGAGAAGATGTGGGCGGGCTACAACCGCCTGCGGGGCCAGTACATGAGCGCGCTGGAGCATGCGGTGCCAGAGCGGTTCTTCAACGACCCCAGCCAATGCAACCTGCAAGGCACAACAACACCCACGCCAAGCCTGCCGGATTTCCCGCAAGGCATCAGTGCAGTCAATGCCCTGGGGATTGCAGCGGCCCAGGAGCAGAGGATTTACGCCATTACGCAGAAGGTCTACAACGATAACCCGGGCATAGTGAGTACGGCGCTGTCAGCGCAGCTGGGACACCCAGAACCGGGTGCAGCAGTCGCTGGATGCGGGGTATGAGGTGACCATCCACCAGAGCCCGATTACGGAGAGTGGGTGGACGGGGGCGGGGTATATCCAGATCGCCCCGGATACGGGGGCGGGGGCTTACACCATTGAGGGGGGAACTAATGGTGCGTGGATACCTGTCATCGCTATTACTATCGCAATGCTCGCGATCGTACTCGGCCCGCTGCTGGGGCAATATTTATGGTCTCGTTGACAGGTTTTTCTGGATTTATTGGTGCGGTATTTTTGATTGGCGGCGTTTATTTTGGCCTGATAAAATACATTGAGACTGCTAATAAAATAATTGACGGAGATCAAGGGGCAAATGAGCAGAAGGCAATAGTGATTAATGTAATATCAGCTTTGGCCGTGGCTGCTGGTTTTTGGGCTATTTTAAAGCTGGACAAGATTGGGCGGCTGCCACCATGCGGCTAATGATCGGATCTTTGGGGACTGTATTTCAAAAGGTGACCGACTTGTTGTGGGAGTTGTTTTAAATGCTGGTCGAGGATAAAATTTTATGGATTGCATGCGTTGCGGTTGTATTTATTTCTTTGATGGCATTGACTTATTTAAAAAAGGGGAATGTCGATGATTTTAAAAGACCGTTGTCATGGTTTTTGTTTTTTACGATATGTGGTTTGATTGTATTTTTGTGATGTGTTTGGGTGATTGAGAATTATGCGGGGTGGTGGCGCTGGAGTAATCGCTGGCCCGCAAGATGGTTTTTTGCACAAACCCAATCAGATCGAGATAAGCCCGGTCCTCAATATAGCCATGTCATTGCAGGTGCATACAGCTCACATCTCGGAAGATCGTATTGGTCGCTTGTGGGCACGGCATGGGGTCAGGTCTTGCCTTTTGCTTAAATCACGAATTGGAAAATTAAAACTCAAATGCGACCTGCCTCGCATATGCAGGCTTGTAGCTGTCCCAAGATCCTAAATTGATAGCTATCAGCGCTTATCCATCAGGCGGAAACGCCCAATTTGGCTCGAAACCCAGCAAGACAGGCGTCCACTGCCGCCGACCTTGTGGAAACCCCTGAAGTCACTTGCACCGCCGCCATCCGCGCCAATGCCCAGGAGCTGGGCAACAAACCTCGTGGTCATGTGCACAACATCTGCGCCAAGGTCAACGGCGAGAAGAGGTGGATGGCCTGTAACTGCCTGCGGGGCCAGTACATGCGCGCGCTGGAGCATTCCGTTCCCGAGTGGTTCTTCAACGACCCCAGCCAATGCAACCTGCAGGACACAGCAACTCCAATGGCGGGCTTGCCGGACTGCCCGCATGGCATCAGCGCAGTCAAGGCCTTAGGAATTGCAGGGGCCCATGGGCAGCGGATTTACACGATCACGCAAAGGATCAACCACGGCCACCCCAGTGTCGCGTGCTGAATTCAATCTAGTCCTTCAACCTCGCCTCACGACCCTCAATACGCAGCCATCCAGTAACGGCATCGTAGGCTTTGCGCAAACTGCCCAGGGTCTCGTGGGGGCAGGGCGTTCTGCTGCAAGAGAGCTTGCAGAAATAGATTCCCAGAGCTGCGTCTTCGCTGCTGGGTTCCGTTGTGTTGGCAGGCCGTGGTGTTGCCTAAGGATCCACGGTGAAGTCCACACTCCCCAGG
>NZ_NOIG01000024.1 GCF_002245625.1 Acidovorax kalamii | reverse complement strand
CCTGAGGCACGAACAGCACATCCTGCGCACTGGAGCGCACGTTGTTCGCCTTGTCACTCTCGGCCAGTGCACCCGAAGGGTCCACCACCACATGGATGGGCGCATCGCGGAACGGCAGCAAGCCCGAGACGTCGATCGTCAGTGTCTGGGACTGACCCGTGCCCAACGCCGCTGTCAGCGTTGCCTGGCCCAGCACGGTGTCGGTGCTGGGGTCGTACTGGCCGTTGCCATTGCCATCCTGGAAGGCCAGCACCGCCACGTTGGCCGGTGCCACCTGGGTGCCTGCGTTTCGCACTTGCACCTGCAGCGCCCCGGACACCCGCAGGGTCTGCGGGTCGGTCTGTGTGGTGTGGCGCTTGACGGACTGCACTTGCAGATCCAGCGTCAGCTGCGTCACCTTGGGGAGGCGCAGGCGGATCTGTCCCAGGTCAATGGCTTGCCCGGGCTGCAGCGTGTAGGTAGCGTTCAGGCCTTGGTACCCGGTGGCAATCACTTCCAGCTGTGCCGTGGCTCCGTCCAGACCGCTGAGGGTGAAGCGTCCATTGGCTTGGCTGACCGCATTGCGAACGACGTTGGTGTTCGTGGTGACGGTCAGTTGTGCGCCTGCAATGGGCTGGTTGGTACCTGCATCCATCACGACACCGCTCAAGCTGGCGGTGTTGGCGTCCACGGGGGCCTGGGTGCTGGCGTACAGCTTGGGCGAATACTGCAGCGCGGTGTTGCCCTGGGGACTGCAGTTGAGCCGCGTGTTGGCAACGGCAACATCAAACCCGCTCTGGGAGACACTGATGCGTGTATCGCCCGAGACCAGGCCCGTGAGCACATAGGCACCGCTGGCATCGGTGGTGGCCGTACCCGTGTTGGCTCCGCTCACGGTGACAGTGGCGGCGGTAACAGGTGTGCCATCTGCGGCCTTGGTGACAGTGCCAAGGATGCGGCAGTCTGCTGTCCCGCCAGGGCCACCTGCGGTGCTGAGCACCAGGCTTGGCGAGAAGTTCACCGTCTGGCCTGCCAGCACGTTGGCCTGCCCGGTGGCGTCAAAGTACCCCGTCCGGCTGGCCTTCAGGGTGATGGCCCCTGGCACCACACCATTGATCAGGTACAGCCCGTTGGCATCGGTGGTGCCCGTCATGGCCTGGCCGGTGATGGAGATGGTCACGCCAGCAAGGGGGGAGCCGCTTGCACTGTCCCGCACGGTGCCGCTGATGACGGCGGTGGTGCTGCTGGCAGGCACCAGCATTTGCACGGTGCCCAGGTCCGTGGTCTGTCCGGTCTGCAGGGTGGCGGTGATCTGTACGGTGCTGTACCCCGTTGCCGTGGCGGTCAGGGTGTAGGCCCCGGGGGGCAGCCCTTGTACCTGTATCTGCCCTGATGCGTTACTGCTGGCGCTGAGGTTGCCAGCGCCCGTGCCGGTGAGTTGCACGCCAGCGATGGGGGTGCCTGTGCTTCCATCCACAAACTGGAGCTTCAGTGCCGCCTGGGCAGGGTTGACAGGAGCGCGGCCCGTCAGGACGAGGGCCCGCAGGGCCACGGCGCTGGTCCAGGGGTCGTTGTTGTTCCAGGCCCCGTTGGTGGCCTGGCCTGCAAGAAGCCAGGTTTGGACGGCCGATGCGAGGGTGGGTTGTGTGCCGCTGTAGGGATGGACAGCTTCGTAGACGAGCGCTGTGACGCCGACGTTGGATTGCCAGTGTCCGGCTGCATTGACCTGTGCCAGCAGGTAGCTGGCAGCTTTGTCTGCAATGGCTGAGGCAGCGGCTGAGCGCTGACGATGTTCCAGCAGACCGCGCAGAACGCTGGCGGTGGTCAGCAGGTCACTGCCTGTGCCTGTGCCGATGGTGAAGCTTCCATCTGCCTTTTGTTGTTGCTGCAGCCAGGCCAGGGTGGGGTCGGTCTGGGCACCGCTCCACTGGCTGGCCAGGGCCTGCAGGGCCCAGCCGGTGTCGAGCAGGCTGGGGCCTGTCTGGCCCTCGAAGGCTGCAAAGCCATTGGTGGCTGTGCGGCGGCTTTGCAGTTCGGAGGTGCGTGGAATCTGGCTTTGCTGTTGCTGCAGCCACTGGGTGCAGGCCAGCACTTCGGTGACGGTCTCACCAAGGGGGGCGCTGTCCAGGGCGGCGGTGAGGGCTGCAGGTGCAGCTCCCGGGCCGGAGAGTTCCAGCAGGGTGCGGGCGACTTCGCAACGGCTTTGCGCCACAGTGGCGGCACTGGAGACACTGGCAAGCTGCCCTCCTGTCTGGACCTGAGCCTGGAGCCAGGTGAGACCTTTGGCGGTATCCGCAGAGCCGATGCTGGGAATGGCCGCCACCAGGGCGAAGCACAGCCACTGCCGCACGGCAGTCGCTGCGCGGTGAACTACCGTCGCGCGCATGTAGGAGATCCCTCTCTTCTCTCATCGCGCGCGCAGAAAGTGTCTACGACCAATGCGTGTTGGCCTTCCTCCCCTGGCTTGCAGATGCAGAGCTTTGTTGCAAACTGTTCTTATTGGCAGCGCATGCTACTGGGGTT
>NZ_NOIG01000023.1 GCF_002245625.1 Acidovorax kalamii | reverse complement strand
CGCACCACGCCCCAGCTGTAGATAGGGTCGGCCACGGCGTGGAACAGGCCGTAGCTGAGACCTGGGTTTTCCACGATGCCTGCCTGGTTCTGGCTCAGGCGGTTATGGCTTTCTGCTGCAGCGAACCAGCTCCAGATGGTGGCGGTGAGCAGGTCGCCGGAGATTTGTTCGCCCGTGAGGTTCTGCAGGTTGTTGGCCTGCAGCTGGGTTTTGGTGTTCTCCAACCTTGCTTTCCAGGTATCGAGCTTTTTTGCGCTGATATCGCAGGTTGAGTGGAAAATCAATCAGGGGGTTACCGTCGGATATTGCACATCAAAACCGCAGAGTTTTAATAAGAACACAACAACAACAACCAAAATCCAGAGAATTAATTTACCAATCCCCACATAACTTTGACCATTCTTTTCATGAAGAGGGCTCTTTTTTTTCATAAATCCTCCACCTTAACAAGGCGTAAGAACTCCACGACATCCCGCAAGCGCACGATCCATCTGAATAGACGCCCAATAGAAGAGCAAAATTTCTACAACAAGATCCAAAAATAGTAGCTCAACACCAAAAAGAACCACACCACACAAAATTATCGCCAATTCTGCAACCTGGATTACAAAATCTAGACGCGGGTCAAGATTTATAAGCTGCTTAAAGAAAAAATTTAATCCTGTCAACATTAATGGAATAATAGCTGCCGCAGCCAATCCGCCAGTAGCAGCGGTCAAAGCGACGGTAAGAATGGAAGCCAAGACTGCAAAAAAAAGAGCTAGAAAGAACGCCCCATTACTTCCCCCATCAATGGTGTAGGCCCCTGCCCCCGTAGCCGGGTCAATAGCCGTGTACCCCGCCCCCGTCCACCCACTCTCCGTGATCGGGCTCTGGTGGATCGTCACCTCATACCCCGCATCCAGCGACTGCTGCACCCGGTTCTGCGTATCCCAGCTGTGCGCTGACAGCGCCGTATTCACAATGCCCGGGTTGTCGTTGTAGACCTTCTGCGTGATCGTGTAAATCCTCTGTCCCTGGGCCGCTGCAATCCCCAGGGCTTTGACTGCGCTGATGCC
>NZ_NOIG01000022.1 GCF_002245625.1 Acidovorax kalamii | reverse complement strand
CAACGTGCGCTCCAGTGCGCAGGATGTGCTGTTCGTGCCTCAGGGAGGGGCTTTCAATCCCAAGCTCAAGTGGCATTGGGATGGCAGCGACTCCCCGACTCCAGAACATAGGCGAGTGATGATGGTTCCGGTAATAGGACGAGTCCTTGACACCAATGGCGATGGCCAACTCAATGGACTTGACGCGCCCGCAATCGTTTTCACGAGTTACACCCTCTCCGAGGGTGAAGCAACCATACGCGTTGTGAATGGTCAGACCGGAAAACACCTGCTTTCCATCAGCGACCCCATCATTTCTGCCATAGGTGGTTTGGCTATCGCAGACCTTGATGGCGACGGGCAGCCAGAAATCATTGCAACTACGCGTGACTATCGCGTTGTCGTGTATCGCAACAACGGTACCAGGTGGTGGATATCTGCTGTCGCTGCTGGTAGCGACGGATATGTGCCCTGGGGTTCCCCATTCATTGGAGACATTGATGAAGATGGAGAACCAGAAATCGCCTATGGACGCCTCGTGCTCAACAGCGATGGTTCCACGAAGCTAAGGCCCATTGGTGCCAACGTGGGAAGCTCGTTCCAGCGTCAAGGTCGGTACTCCATTCCTGTGATCGCAAAAATTCAGAGCGGCCCGGGAGCCAATCTGCTCTTGGGTGGTGCGCTCTACGCTTCCGACGGAAGTCTCTTGTGGCATGCGCCCATGGACGGCTACACCGCCATCGGAGATTTTGATCAGAGCGGCAAGCCTTCGATTGCGATTGTTTATGCGGGGCTGCTGTCGATGCTTGACGCCGATGGGCGGGTGAGGTGGACGGTCAGCCTCCCTGGCGGGGGAAGTGGTGGCCCGCCCACCGTTGCGGACATGGATGGGGATGGAGTACCTGATATCGGAGTCGCCGGCGCTTCTGCTTACTCGGCATTTCGGGGCGATGGATCGATGCTCTGGAGCAAGTTCTCCCAGGACTGGTCGTCTCAGATTACTGGTTCGACCGTATTTGATTTTGATGGTGATGGAGTTGCCGAGGTTCTGTACGCCGATGAGCAGCGACTCCGGGTGTTCAATGGACCAACTGGCGCCGTCTTGTGGGATCAGTCCAACAGCTCATCCACGACGACGGAGTATCCCGTGGTGGCTGATGTCGATGCGGATGGTCATGCCGATGTCGTTCTGATATCGAATGGCCTCGATCCTGCTTCTGGGAGTAATGCTGCTTCTTACGGCGTTCGGGTATTTGAGGATGCCAACGGAGGCTGGGTGCCCACGCGCAGCATCTGGAACCAGCACGCGTACAGCATCACGAACATCAACGACGACCTGAGCGTGCCGCGCAACCCCGTGCCCAGCTGGAAGAGCCACAACACCTTCCGCCTGAACCGCCGCATGGACGCCGACCCCCGGGCCATCGCAGACATCACGGCCAGCTACGTGCGCGTGGTGGACATGGGCGCGCAGCCCGGCTCGCGCATCATCGTGCGAGTGGGCAACGCGGGCTCCTACAAGGTGCCAGCGGGCACCCCCGTGGCGGTCTACAACACCAACCCGGCCCTGGGCCAGCCAGCGGCAGCCGCCCTGGTGGCACGCGGCACCACGCAGACCGTGCTGGACAGCGGCGCCTATGAAGACCTGGCCCTGGCTCCCGCACTGCCGCTGAGCCAGCTCAGCGCGCAAGGCACCGTCTGGATCGTGGTGGACGACGACGGCAGCGGCAAACACAGCCTGCCTGACTACGACCGAGGCAACAACGTGGCGACGGCCGACCTGGGCGCGATCGCCAGCAGCCTGCAGATCGCAGTGGCCACCGACAAGCCCGCCTATGCAGAAACCGACACTGCCAGCTTCACGGCGACGGTGCGCAACACCGGCAGCTTCGCCCGCGATGCACTGGTGCGCTTCACCGTTGAAGACGCAGCAGGCAATGCTGCAGACATCCTGCCCCTGGGCGCGGCCATCCGCATCCAGCCAGGCACCAACGGCCAGGCGCAAGCACCCTGGAGTGCTGCCGCCGTCCTGGCCGGGAGCTACCAGGTCCGCGCTGAGCTGATCACGCCGCAAGGCGTGGTCTATGGCAGCGCCATCGCTCCCTTTGTGGTGCAGGCCGGTACGGGAACAGGCTCCTCCAGCCTCAACAGCACCCGCATCAGCACCGACCGCAGCCAATACAGCACAGCCAACACCGTGCTGATCCAGTCGCGCATGGCCAACCTGAGCACCAACCAGCTGCAGGAGAACCTCGTGCTGACCACCACGGTGATCGCCCCCAATGGCCAAGCCGCCTTCAGCCGCGCTGAAGCCATTGCCCAGGCCACCCCCCGCAGCCAGCGCCAGTACGCCTACAGCCTGCCAGCAGCCTCTCTGGTGCCAGGCCTGTACCAGGCCAAGCTGCAGCTCACGGGCCCCACGGGGGCTGTGCTCTCGGCCAGCACCAGCAGCTTCTCTGTGGGTGACACCCAGCAGACCGGCGTTGGCCTCACAGGCCAGTTGCAGGCCACCCCCTCCACCGTTGCCATTGGAAGCGTGACCCAGCTGCAGCTGAGCCTTGCCAACAACGGCAATGCCGCCATCACTGGCGCCACGGTGCGGGTGCGTGTCTTGAACCCCGACACCGGGGCCGTGCTGGCCACCTTCACCCAGGCCAACGTGCAACTGCCCGTCAGCGCCTCGGTGCCCTACACCTGGGACTGGACCGCCGCCGGAACGGCGGGCGCCGTGCTGCCCGTGGCCGCCACCATTGCCCTCTCTGGTGGCACCACAGAAACCCCCATTGCGCAAACCACCGTGCAACTCACGGCGGGCGCCGCGTTGCGCCCGCTGACCGGCACGCTGGCGGCATCGCCCAAGAACGTCCCCAGCGGCGGCACCGTTCAGCTGAGCTACAGCGCAAGCAACCCCAACACCCGCAGCGTGGATGCGCAGTTCACCCTGAGCATCCGCGCAGCCGGGGGCAGCACCGTGCTGGAGCAATGGTCCTACCCACAAACGCTCTCCGCCGGAGGCAACTTCCTGGGCAGCCAGGGCTGGACCCCGAGCGGCAGCGCAGGCACCAGCTACGAAGCCACCTGGGCAGCCACCGTGGGCGGCACCACCACCACCTTGGCCACCGACAGCTTCACCACTGCGGCCCCAAGTGCCAACGTCCAGGCACAGATCAGCAACGGCTCCGATGCCCGCATCCTCGTGCTGGTCAGCTGCAATGCGGCCGACGACGGGCAGGCGCAAAGCCCGTCCTGCGACGAGAGCAAAGCCCAGGCGCTGCGCACCTACCTGGCCGAGCAAGGACTGCGCACCCGGGTCGTGACCAGCCGTGCCGAGTTCGAGACCGAGATGCGCTGCGGCAACTACAACATCTACTGGGTCAGCGGTGGCTCGGGCAAGCTCAGCGACACCGCCGTGAAGGAACTGCGCGAAGCCGCCGAACGCGGTGCAGGCCTGGTCCTGGACGGCATGCCCGCCAGCCGTGACAGCATCCTGCACAGCGTGCTGGGCGTGAGCGCACAAGGCAGCAGCGGACAAGCGAACCCCGTGGCCAGCCTGGCCGGAACGGTCTTCTCCAACATCGGCGGCCTGCCGACGCTGGGCACCCCCGTGCGCTACAGCGTCCAGGGCGCTGCCGTGCAAGGCAACCTGACCGGTGGCAGCGTGGCTGTCGCCAGCCGCGAGCTGGGCAAGGGCCGGGGGCTGGCATTCGCCTTCAACCTGGCAACCCTGCTGGCCCAACCCCAGGCCGGTGCTGACAGCCAGCTCGCTGCCGTGCTGCGCTCCAGCCTGCGCTACCTGAGCGTGCCCGCGTTCAATACCCAGGCCCAGGATGCCCCGCAGACGCTGGCAACCGACCTGCTCAACAACGGTTCCGAGGCCATCAACGTTCGCCTGCAAGCGCTGGTGCCCAGCGGCGTGGTGTTCCTGAACGCCGCGCCCGTGCCCACGCCTGCTGCGCCCGTGCCGCTGGGCAATGGACAGACAGTGGTGGACTGGGAGCTGAACCTGCAGCCAGGGGCATCGGCCACCGTGGTCTTGCTGGTGAGCGCACCCACCGAGGGCAGCTACAGCGTGCCGCTTCGCATAGAAACCCGCCGCCAGGCCGCAGGCTCCAACGCGCCAGCGGCTGTGCAGACCCTCACCCACAGCGTGACTGTGCGCAGCGCCCCCAACCTTGCCAGCGACGCCAGCCAGGCCCTGGCAGCGCTGCTGCCCTCAGGCTCTGCAGACACCAATGCCACCAACACCGCCCGTGCAGCAGCCTCCAACGCAGCGCAGCTCGTGGGCCAGGGCCGCCATGCAGAAAGCCTGGTGCAATGGGTAGCGGCCGCCGATGCCGTGCGCAGCCTGAGCACAGGGGGCAGCGCCAGCACCGTGGCTGCCCGCCTGGCAATCGCCCAGGCCCTGCAAGCGGCAGAGCGCCAACTGTGCAGGCAATGGGCCTGCATCACCGGCGAGTTGGACTTCAAGGTCAACAACCAGCCCAGCCGCCAGGTGCCTTTGCAGGACAACATCGTGGGCAGCCGCA
This sequence comes from Acidovorax kalamii, assembly GCF_002245625.1. Classification (GTDB taxonomy): domain Bacteria; phylum Pseudomonadota; class Gammaproteobacteria; order Burkholderiales; family Burkholderiaceae_C; genus Acidovorax; species Acidovorax kalamii. Next base: position 1,516 of record NZ_NOIG01000022.1, on the reverse strand, counting down.
CGGTGTTCAACAACTGCCCGGCGCAGATCAAGGACATTCCGGTGACTTCGCTGTGGGTGAACCGCCGCACAGGCGCCAGCGTGCAGAACCTGTGGGACAACCTCACCATTCCTGGCTACCAGAACAACCGCCGCGACAACGGCTGGCAGGCCCTGGGGCAAAACGGCGACACCATCGACGTCACCCTCACCGCCGAGTGGCAAGGCCAAGTCCTGCACCTGGACCGCGATGCCTTCCGCATCATCGTCAACCCGCCGATCCTGAGCGGCAGCGTCACAGCCAACCCAAGCCGCGCCAAGGCGGGGGCCAACGTGACCCTCAGCCGCACCATCCGCAACACGGGGGCCATGGGCAAGGACATCCCGGTGCAACTGCGCGCCATCAACACCACACGTGGCACCACCCAGCAGATCTGGAGCCAGTCGCTCACGCTCAACCCGGGCGAGACCAACAACGGCAACACCAACTGGCAGGTGCAGGGTAGTGCTGGTGACCTGATCCGCGTGCAGCTGATTGCCACGCCTGGCGCTGCCGAGCAGATCCTGGGGAGTGTGGACTTCACCGTGGATCCTTAGGCAACACCACAACCTGCTAACACAACGGAACCTATATCCAAGCCCCTGTGAGCAACGCAGGGCACAGAACAAAGTTGAGAGGGAGAGTAAAAGATGGAAGCATTGAACACCCGGCACGCATGGCGGCCCGTACTGCGCCCTGTGTCTGGCGTCGTGATCGCAGCCCAACTGCTCTTGGCGATCCAGCCGCTGAGCGCACTGGCCCAGGAGGGGGGCGGCAACACATCCCCCGCCGCACAGGCCCAGATGCAACGCCTGGCCCAATGGCAGCAGCGCATTGAGCAGGCAAAAGTTGAGCAAGCCCTTGCCGCCCAGCCCGCAGGGGCCATCGCCAGCCAGCGCACCAGCCGCAATCTCAGCCGCGTGCACGAACTGCTCAAGGGCATCAAGGCCCGCACCGAACGCCCGGTGGCCTTCAACAAGGCGCGAAGCACCGGCAGCGCACAGGCTTCCAAGGCAGCGGCGAGCCCTGAACAGGCCAACCAGGCAGACCAGATCCAGATCAGCGAACTGCTCACAGCCATCGACGCCGACACCGACGCCGTGCTGGCCGACTTTGCCGCGCTGCGCGGGCAACTCCAGACCCAGCAGGTTAGCCCCGAGATCCTGGCCCGCCACGACCAGGCACAGGCCGAGCTGGACAAACGGGCCAATGAACTGCGCGGCCTGATCCGCCAATGGCGCCAGGCACCCGGTGCCACCACCCTGGCTGCGCTGGATGCCTACTTCGAGCGCTACCCCGCCGTGCGCGTCAGCACCCCGGTGAACCCGGCCAAGCTGCCCTGGAGCAACCCCACCCCCAACCAGCGCCCCCCCGCAGAAACCAAGGTGGGCTGGCTGCAGAACCTGCACAAGGGCCAGGAGGTGAAACTGGCCCAGGCGGGAGGAGGTGCGGGGGGTATCCAGTTCAACGTCCCGCCCGAGCCCGGCCAGGCGCCCAC
>NZ_NOIG01000021.1 GCF_002245625.1 Acidovorax kalamii | reverse complement strand
GAAGTGCGCAGCCTGGCAGGGCGCAGCGCAGAAGCCGCCAAGGAAATCAAAAGCCTCATCACCGCCAGCGTCGAACGCGTGGAGCAAGGCACCGCGCTGGTCGACAAGGCCGGAGCCACCATGACCGAAGTGGTCGCCTCCATCCGGCGCGTGACCGACATCATGGGTGAGATCAGCGCCGCCAGCAGCGAACAAAGCGCAGGCGTGGGCCAGGTGGGCGAAGCCGTCACACAGATGGACCAAGCCACCCAGCAAAACGCAGCCCTGGTGGAAGAAATGGCAGCGGCCGCCAGCGCGCTGAACGCCCAGGCAGGCGAACTCGTCAACGCCGTGGCCGTGTTCAAGCTGGACGCCCACGCCACCAGCACCGCTCAGCGCAGCAGCAGCCACAGCACAGCAACACCAGCGCGGACCCCCATCCCGGCGCCCAGCCACAGCGCCCCGCGCAGCACCCCGGCCAAGCCCGCCAGCCTGGGCGCACGCAAACCCGCCGCCAAGCCAGCGGCCAGCCTGGCCGCCCCCAAGACGGCAGCAGCCAGCAGCGCCGCAGCAGCCCCCGCAGCCAAGGCCCACAGCCCTGCACCAGCGCCCAAGGCAGGGGGCAGCGACGACGACTGGGAGAGCTTCTGAGCGGAGGGGCCATGGAGGAGGGGGAACCTCAACCAAAATGGCCGTTACCGCGCGACTGGATAGCCTGAATAGCTATCAAAAATAGAGCATCGCCAAGGCTGGGCAGGGCCACGCAGCGCGAAGTGACGCAACGCAACGCGGGGCAGCACTGCACAACCAAAAAGCACGCAGAGGGG
>NZ_NOIG01000020.1 GCF_002245625.1 Acidovorax kalamii | reverse complement strand
GCAACGCGGGGCAGCACTGCACAACCAAAAAGCACGCAGAGGGGCATCCTTCTGCGTGCTTTTTTGTTTGTGGGGTACGTCCCCCCCGGTATCAGCGGTGCGGGTCGGGATACAGCAGCTGCAGCCCCGGCAGCTGGGGCCGCTGGAAGGGTTGCCACACCACGCCGGGCCCCTGGGGCTGGCCCAGCCGGTCGGCCACGGCCCACCAGGCGCTGGGGTTCAGGCCAATGCCGAAGTGGCTGGCCACCACCTCGATGTTTTCGGTGTGCGGGTTGTGGTCGGCAGGCGCCTGGATGCTGCCGCGCCAGGCCACCACGCCGTCGGTGCGCGAGAAGATGCTGGTGGTGGGCACGGGCGGTGCCTCGGGCAGGTTGTAGTTCTCGGTCTCGCGTTCGATGCTGCGGCCGCTCGCAAACTGGTAGATGCGCCAGGCGTTGGTGGAGCGGTGGTGCCCGGCAAAGGGCGTGCCCAGCGTGATCACGCAGCGCACCAGGTCGGGCATCTCCTTGGCCAGCTCGCGGGCGTAGATGCCGCCCAGGCTCCAGCCCACCAGGCTGACCTTGTGGCCGCTGGCATCGGCCGCTTCCTGCAGCTGGCGCTTGGCGGTTTCCAGCACGCCATCGCGCGGGCCCAGGTTCAGGCCCTGGCCCCAGCCCAGGGTGTCGTAGTTGCGCGATTCAAGATAACGGCGCAGCGGCATGGTGGTGGCGTCGCCCGCCGTGAGCCCGGGAAACACGATCACGGTGTGCCCGTCGCCCAGCGGTGCGCGCTGCAGCACGGGCCAGGCAGGCAGCACGGCGCCAAACTCCCAGGGGGCGCGCAGCTCCAGCGCCAGCAGGGGCAGGCCGGGGGGCGGCAGGTCGGTGGGGTCGGATTCTTTCTTGTTGAACAGAGCCATCAATTCATCGTTTCAAAGCGGGGCGGCACACCGGGCGTGTGGCTTGCGGCGACGGTAGCATTTTTTCGGCAGACGGCCGGGGGTGGAAATGGAGCTAGCTCTCCAATTCCTGCCCGGGGCGGGGCGGTGAAAACGGGGCGGCAAGGTTCCCAAACTCCACCTGAAGACGGGCTGACGATGGATGTGTTTTGATCGATTTTGTTATTAATTGCAACTGTTCGCTGCTATGCTTTCTTCACGCTTGCGCGGGCAAAGAACAGGTTCTGTGGTTCCGGTAGACCGCGTGCCTTGCCGAACAACCCCTCCATCCAGAAAGACTGCGTCCATGACCGTCGTATCCGCCCCTGCGCCCTCCCATGCATCCGCCCCCCAGCGCTCTGCTGCCGTGACCACCGCAGCGTCGGTGGGCCGCGAATACCTGACCTTCCGCCTGGGGGCCGAGGAATACGGCATCGACATCCTGCGCGTGCAGGAAATCCGCTCGTACGAGCCGCCCACGCGCCTGGCGCATTCGCCCGATTTCATCCGGGGCGTGATCAACCTGCGCGGCCGCATCGTGCCCATCCTGGACTTGCGCGTGAAGCTGCAATGCCCCGAGGCGAGCTACACCGACTTCACGGTGGTCGTCATCCTGGACATCGGCGCCACGGTGATTGGTGCAGTGGTGGATGCCGTGGCCGACGTGGTCACCCTCACCCCCGACGTCATCAAGCCCACCCCCCAGTTCGAACGCCAGGGCCATGTGGACCCGGCCTTTGTCACCGGCATCGCCAGCCTGGGCGAACGCATGCTGATCGTGATGGACATCGAGGCCCTGCTCAGCAGTGACGAAATAGGGCTGGTGACAAAAGCCACGCCGGAGTAAGGTATTTGCGCAGCAAGTCCTCGACACTGGCTTGCGGCCCGGTCGTCGCCCAACGAATTCATAAGCAACCCCGAGGAGAAGCACAATGATCCAATGGAAGATATCCACCCGGCTGACCATCGCGTTTGCTGCCATGGTGCTGCTGCTGGTGGTGCTGGGCTCGGTCGCTCTGGCCCGCTCTGCCAGCCAGCGCGCCGCGCTCAATGACATCGTCGAAGTGCGCATCCCCATCACCAAGGCAATGGGCGTTCTGGCCGACGGGGTGAATGTCCAGGCCATTCAATTCCGCAACCTCGCGATCTTCACTTCCGACAACATCACCAAGCCATCGCTGGAGCGTGTGACGGCGGCGCGCAGCGCCATCGCCGAGCAGATGACGGTCCTCACCAAGCTGGTGCAGTCTGACAAAGGCAAGGAGATCCTGGGGCGTGTGCAGGCTAACCGTGCCGCCTTCCTCAAGGTGGGCGACGAATACCTGGCGCTGATCCAGCAGGGGCAAAGGGATGAAGCCCTGAAGCTGCTTGAAGAAAAGGTGCGCCCCACCCAGCTGGAGTACCAGAAGACCATCAAGGAGCAGGTGGACTACCAGGCCCAGGTCACCATCGATGCGGGCCAGCGTGCCGAGGCGGCCGCCAGCGCCCTGCAGCGCGATGTGCTGATTGCAGGCGCCCTGGCGATTGCGGTGGCCATCTTCCTGGCAATCAGCATCATCCGCTCCATCACCCGCCCTCTGGCCCAGGCCGTGGAGGCCGCCGACCGCGTGGCCGCTGGCGACCTCAGCGGCCAGATCAACGTCCAGTCCAAGGATGAAACCGGCCAGTTGCTGGCCGCCCTGCAACGCATGCAGCAAAGCCTGGTCAACACGGTGAGTCTGGTGCGCAGCAACGCCGAAGGCGTTGCGTCGGCGAGCTCGCAGATTGCGTCGGGCAACAACGACCTGAGCGCGCGCACCGAACAGCAGGCCTCGGCGCTGGAAGAAACGGCCGCCTCGATGGAAGAGCTGGGCTCCACCGTGCGCCAGAACGCAGACAACGCACGCCAGGCCAACCAGCTGGCCGTGAGCGCCAGCACCGTGGCCGTGCAAGGCGGCGACGTGGTGGCCGAAGTGGTCGAGACCATGAAAGGCATCAACGCCAGCAGCAACAAGATTGCAGACATCATCAGCGTCATCGACGGCATTGCGTTCCAGACCAACATCCTGGCACTCAATGCAGCGGTGGAAGCCGCCCGGGCCGGAGAACAAGGCCGGGGCTTTGCGGTGGTGGCCGGGGAAGTGCGCAGCCTGGCAGGGCGCAGCGCAGAAGCCGCCAAGGA
>NZ_NOIG01000002.1 GCF_002245625.1 Acidovorax kalamii | reverse complement strand
GGCGGCCGCACGGTGGGCGCTGGCGTCGTGGCCAAGATCATTGCTTAATTCATAAGCAGAACAAGGAACTTGCCATGTCCAAGCAAAAAATCCGCATCCGCCTGAAGGCGTTTGACTACAAGCTGATCGACCAGTCCGCTGCTGAGATCGTTGACACCGCCAAGCGCACCGGCGCCATCGTCAAGGGTCCCGTGCCCCTGCCAACGCGCATGAAGCGTTTCGACATCCTGCGTTCGCCCCACGTCAACAAGACGTCGCGTGACCAGCTGGAAATCCGTACGCACCAGCGTCTGATGGACATCGTGGACCCAACGGACAAGACCGTTGATGCCCTGATGAAGCTCGACCTGCCTGCTGGCGTGGACGTCGAAATCAAGCTGCAGTAATCCCGGAAGGCTGGTCCGCGAGGGCCGGCCTGATGGTTTGTAACGCGGACTTGCTTGAAAAAGCAGTCCGCGTTATACTTTAGGGCTTCACCTTTCTCGCGCCTGCAAAGTCGCTGGGTTGAGGTGGAGTTTTATTAACCTTCTTTCACACGCTGGCGCGCAAGTGCTGAGCAAAACGCTGAGGCCAATTGAAGTCGCAGCGGTGAGAGTTTTGGAGAAAACCAATGAGTCTGAGCAACTCCCTCGGGTTGCTGGGTCGCAAAGTGGGCATGATGCGTCTGTTCACCGATGATGGGGACGCAGTGCCTGTCACGGTGGTGGATGTGTCCAACAACCGCGTTACCCAGGTCAAAACCCAAGAGAACGATGGCTACGTGGCCCTGCAGGTCACGTTCGGTTCGCGCAAAGCATCGCGCGTGACCAAGCCAGAAGCCGGCCACCTTGCCAAGGCAGGTGTGGAAGCCGGTGAAATCATCCAGGAATTCCGCGTGACCGCTGAAACCGCTGGCAAGTATGCCGCGGGTGCTGCTGTGCCCGTGGCGGATGTGTTTGCCGTGGGCCAGAAGGTCGATGTACAAGGTACTTCGATCGGTAAGGGCTACGCCGGTACCATCAAGCGCCACAACATGGCCTCGCAGCGCGCGTCGCACGGTAACAGCCGTTCGCACAACGTGCCTGGCTCCATCGGTATGGCACAAGACCCCGGTCGCGTGTTCCCCGGCAAGCGCATGACGGGCCACCTCGGCGACGTCACCAAGACCACGCAAAACCTCGATGTGATCCGCATCGACGAAGCGCGTCAACTGCTCTTGATCAAGGGCGCTATTCCGGGCTCCAAGGGTGGGTTCGTGACGGTGCGTCCAGCGATCAAGGCCAAAGCCTCCAAAGGAGCGAACTAATGCAGCTCGAACTCCTGAATGACCAAGGCCAAGGCGCATCCAAGCTGGATGTTCCTGAAACCGTGTTCGGTCGTGAATACAACGAAGATCTGGTGCACCAGATCGTGGTGGCCTACCAGGCCAACGCCCGCCAAGGCACTCGCGCTCAAAAAGACCGCGAGCAAGTCCGTCACTCGACCAAGAAGCCTTTCAAGCAAAAGGGTACGGGTAACGCACGTGCAGGTATGACTTCCTCGCCACTGTGGCGTGGGGGTGGTCGGATTTTCCCGAACATGCCTGACGAAAATTTCACGCAGAAGATCAACAAGAAGATGTACCGCGCCGGTATGTCTGCCATCTTGTCGCAGCTGGCCCGCGAAGGCCGTCTGGCTGTGGTCGATTCGCTGAAGCTTGACTCCCCCAAGACCAAGGTCCTGGCCGACAAGTTCAAGGCGATGAACCTGCAATCGGTGATGGTGATTGCCGACGAAGTGGACGAAAACCTGTACCTGGCCTCCCGCAATCTGGTGAACGTGCTCGTTGTTGAGCCCCGTTACGCCGATCCCGTGTCGCTGGTCCGATTCAAGAAAGTGCTCGTCACCAAGGGCGCAATCGACAAACTCAAGGAGATGTTCGCATGAGCACGCTCAAGTTTGACGAAGGTCGTCTGATGCAAGTGCTGGTCGCTCCCATCGTGTCCGAAAAGGCCACCATGGTTGCTGAAAAGTCCAATGCTGTGACGTTCAAGGTGCTGCAGAACGCTACCAAGCCAGAAATCAAGGCCGCTGTGGAATTGATGTTCAAGGTGGAGGTCAAGGGCGTTTCCGTGGTGAACACCAAAGGCAAGACCAAGCGCTTCGGCAAGACCGTGGGCCGCCGCGACAATGTTCGCAAGGCATACGTCACGCTGCAGCCAGGTCAAGAGCTGAACCTGTCCGGGGAGGCTGCTTAATCATGGCCGTTATCAAGATGAAACCCACTTCGCCCGGCCAACGTGCTGTGGTGAAGGTCACGCGTGACCACCTGTACAAGGGTGAAGCGTTTGCCCCCCTGCTGGAACCCCAGTTCCAGAAGGCCGGTCGCAACAACAACGGTCACATCACCACCCGCCACAAGGGCGGTGGTCACAAGCACCACTACCGTGTGGTGGACTTCAAGCGCAACAAGGACGGCATTCCGGCCAAGGTTGAGCGCATCGAGTACGACCCGAACCGTACGGCCCACATCGCTCTGGTGTGCTATGCCGACGGCGAGCGCCGCTACATCATCGCTCCCCGCAACCTGGAAGTGGGCGCAACCCTGCTGTCCGGTTCGGAAGCTCCGATCCGCGCTGGCAACACGCTGCCTATCCGCAACATCCCCGTGGGTTCGACCATCCACTGCATCGAGCTCAAGCCCGGTGCCGGTGCGCAGATCGCCCGCTCGGCTGGTGCTTCGGCAACCCTGCTGGCTCGCGAAGGCACCTACGCCCAAGTGCGCATGCGCTCGGGTGAAGTGCGCAAGATCCACATCGAATGCCGCGCCACCATTGGCGAAGTGGCCAACGAAGAACACAGCCTGCGCCAACTGGGCAAGGCCGGTGTGAAGCGCTGGATGGGTATTCGCCCAACGGTTCGCGGCGTGGCCATGAACCCGGTGGATCACCCTCACGGTGGTGGCGAAGGCCGCACCGGCGAAGGCCGCCATGCAGTCGATCCTTGGGGCAATCTGACCAAGGGTTATCGCACCCGTAACAACAAGCGCACACAGATCATGATCGTGTCGCGTCGCAAGAAGTAAGGGGTAACAGATGACTCGCTCTCTCAAAAAGGGTCCATTTGTTGACCATCACTTGCTGGCCAAGGTCGAAAAGGCCGTTGCCACCAAGGACAAGAAACCAGTCAAGACCTGGTCGCGTCGCTCCATGGTTCTGCCCGAGTTCATCGGTCTGACCATTGCCGTGCACAACGGCAAGCAACACGTGCCGGTCTATGTCACCGACCAGATGGTGGGCCACAAGCTGGGCGAATTCGCCCTGACGCGCACCTTCAAGGGTCACCCCGCTGACAAAAAAGCGAAGAAGTAAGGAACGACCATGTCTGAAACACGTGCAGTCCTCCGGGGCGTCCGTCTGTCGGTCGATAAGGGCCGTCTGGTCGCCGATCTGATCCGCGGCAAGAAGGTGGATCAGGCTCTGAACATCCTGACGTTCACGCAGAAAAAAGCTGCTGGCATCGTCAAGAAGGTTCTGGAGTCGGCCATTGCCAACGCCGAACACAACGATGGCGCTGACATCGACGAACTGAAGGTCAAGACCATCTACGTCGAACAAGGCACCACGCTCAAGCGCTTCACCGCGCGCGCCAAAGGCCGCGGCAACCGCATCAGCAAGCCCACGTGCCATGTGTACGTGACGGTTGGCAACTAAAGGCTCGGGAAGACTATGGGACAGAAAATCCATCCTACCGGCTTCCGCCTTGCGGTCAGCCGCAACTGGTCCAGCCGTTGGTACGCCAGCAACCGCGACTTCGCAGGCATGCTGGCCGAAGACATCAAGGTGCGCGAGTACCTGAAGGCCAAGCTCAAGAACGCGGCTGTGTCGCGCATCCTGATCGAGCGCCCCGCCAAGAACGCCCGCATCACCATTTACTCGGCACGTCCTGGTGTGGTGATCGGCAAGAAGGGTGAAGACATCGAGAACCTGAAGAAGGAACTCGCGTCGCGCCTGGGCGTGCCTGTCGCAGTGAACATCGAAGAAGTGCGCAAGCCCGAAATCGATGCCAAGCTGATCGCCGACAGCATCACGCAGCAGCTCGAAAAGCGCATCATGTTCCGCCGCGCCATGAAGCGCGCCATGCAGAACGCCATGCGTCTGGGTGCCCAGGGCATCAAGATCATGTCGTCCGGCCGTCTGAACGGTATCGAAATCGCTCGCTGCGAGTGGTACCGTGAAGGCCGCGTGCCACTTCACACGCTGCGTGCGGACATCGACTACGGCACCTCTGAAGCCAAGACCACCTACGGTGTGATCGGCGTCAAGGTCTGGGTTTACAAGGGTGACACGCTGGGTCGTAACGACCTGCCAGCTGTGGAAACGCCTCGTCCAGACGAAGAGCGCCGCCCACGCGGCCCACGCCGTGATGGCCGCCCAGGTGGCGACCGTCCAGGCGCAGGCCGTGGCCCACGTCGTCCTGTCGGTGGCAACACCGCTCCGGCCGACGGCAGCGACAAGCCAGCGGAAGCTGGTGGCGCTGATAACACCGCCGTTAAGCGCGTACGCAAGGTCGCCGCGCCCGCTACAGCAGCGGACGGTAAAGGAGAATAAAGATGCTGCAACCTGCTCGCCGTAAATATCGCAAAGAGCAAAAGGGCCGTAACACTGGCGTCGCAACGCGGGGTGCCTCCGTTGCCTTCGGTGATTTCGGTCTGAAGTGCACCGATCGTGGCCGTCTGACGGCCCGCCAGATCGAAGCTGCACGCCGTGCGATTTCCCGTCACGTCAAGCGTGGCGGCCGTATCTGGATCCGCGTGTTCCCGGACAAGCCAATCTCTACCAAGCCCGCAGAAGTGCGTATGGGTAACGGTAAGGGCAACCCCGAGTACTACGTGGCCGAAATCCAGCCCGGCAAGATCGTGTTCGAAATCGTTGGTGTGCCCGAAGAACTGGCCCGCGAAGCGTTCCGCTTGGCTGCTGCCAAGCTGCCGCTGCGCACCACGTTCGTCAGCCGTCACCTCGGCGCGTAATTCAGGAGACCATGAAAATGACCAAAGCTACTGAACTGCGCCAAAAAGACGTTGCTGGCATCGAAGCCGAAATCAAGGCGCTGCAAAAGGCCCACTTCGGCCTGCGCATGCAAAAGGCTACGCAGCAATTGGCTAACACCAACACGCTGCGCACCACCCGCCGTGATATCGCACGTGCCAAGACCATCCTTGCTGAAAAGCAAGCCGCCAAGTAAGGAGCCCCTATGACGGAAGCTAAAAAATCCCTCAAGCGCACCTTGGTTGGCAAGGTGGTCAGCGACAAGCGTAACAAGACCGTGACCGTGCTGATCGAGCGCCGTGTGAAGCACGAGCTCTACGGCAAGATCGTTGCCAAGTCGAGCAAGTACCACGCGCACGACGAAAACAACGAGTACAAGCTGGGCGACACGATTGAAATCACCGAGAGCCGTCCGCTCTCCAAGACCAAGAACTGGGTGGCCACCCGCTTGGTGCAAAAGGCCGGTCTGCTGTAACAGGCAGTGCTGCATTGAAGCCCGGGGCAACCCCCCGGTCTGCAAGGCCCTTCAAAACGACCCACAATGTGGGTCGTTTTGCTTTGTGGGCCGCCTTTCTGGAATGGCCCCGGCAAATTCCCGGGCCCACCCGGGGTCCTCCGTTGACCCCTTCCCCCATCTACCAACCTCCAAGGAGATAACAATGATCAAAGTCGGTGACACCCTGCCTGCAACCACCCTGATGGAATATTCCGAAGTCGAGGGCGAAGGCTGCAGCATTGGCCCGAACCCCGTGCCGGTGGACAAGGCCACGGCAGGCAAGACGATTGCCCTGTTTGCACTGCCGGGCGCCTTTACCCCCACCTGCTCGGCCAAGCATGTGCCCGGCTACGTTGAAAAGGCCGCCGAGTTCAAGGCCGCTGGCGTGGACGAGATCTGGTGCGTGAGCGTGAACGACGCCTTCGTGATGGGCGCCTGGGCGCGCGACCAGAAGACCGATGGCAAGGTGCGCATGCTGGGCGACGGCGATGCAACCTTCGCCAAGGCCACCGGCCTCACCCTGGATCTGACGGGCAAGGGCCTGGGCCTGCGCAGCAACCGCTACTCGATGCTGGTGCGCGACGGCAAAGTGCTCACACTCAACGTGGAGGGCCCTGGCAAGTTCGAAGTCAGCGACGCGGACACGCTGCTGCAGCAAGCCCAGAAGGCCTGAGTTACCCCTTGTCCTGAGCCGCGTCCGTGAATCGGATGGCACCGAACAGCCGCAGGAGCTTCTCTCTGCGCGTCGGTGCCAGCCACTGGCCCGCCCAGTGGATTTCTCCCTCCAGGCGCGCGCGCTCGCCCACATCCACCCCGGGCAGGCGCGCCAGCCGATGCAGCCGGGCCTTCAGGATGTCGAACTGCTCCCGGCTGTAGTTGGGGCGCTGATTGACCACCAGCCCCGTGACGGACTGGCGCTGGTGGGCGGGCATCAGCCGGGTTTTGTCACCGCGCAGTGCAAAACCCTCGTCCTGCACGATGGCGCCAACCCAGGCGCGCAGCGCGCCAAACTGGCCCTGCAGGTCCTGCGGGCCTGAAAACACCAGATCATCCGCATACCGTGTGTAGCGCGCGCCAAAGCGCTGCGCCAGTGCATGCAGCCGCAAATCCAGCCCAAACGCGCACAGATTGGCCAGAGCGGGTGAGGTGGGTGCCCCTTGGGGCAGATGGAGCTGCGCCAGGCGCGCGTGGGTGGAGCGGCGCTGCGCAATCGTCTGCGCCGAGGTCGGTGCGTTGTCTTCCCACAGGCGCTCGCGGACAGGCGCAGGCGTGCGCGTGGTGGTCAGGCGCGTGAGCAGCTCGGCCGCCGGGCGGCCATGCCCCAGCGCGCGCCACAGCGCCCGTACACGCGTGGCGTTGATGTGGGTGAAAAAATCGGCCAGATCAAAACGAACCACCACCGCCTGCCGGGTGTGCACCTGCACATGGCTGCCCACACTGCGGCCCCGCACAAAGCCGTGCGCGGCCTCGTGGACCGGGATGCCTGCCAGCAGGCGGTCCAGAATGCGGCGCTGGGCGGTTGCCAGGCGTGGGCGTGGGGCCTCCAGCAGCCGCAGGCCGCCGCTGGTTTTGGGCAGCAGGCGGTAGCGGTAGTGCGATGCGGGCAGGGCATAGCCGCCCTGGGGTTCGCGCCAGTGGCCATGGTCGGGCGCCAGCCACAGCAGATCCTCCAGGGGAACGCCCAGCAGCTGGAACAGATCTTGTGCCGTGGCCAGCATGGGGACGGAGCACTGCGGGGCACTGCCCATCCAGGCGGGGGGTGGACCTGCCGTGCCGGGGCGCAGCAGCCAGTGCAAAGGCCTGCCCGTGCGGGGGCTTGCCGCCCAGGTGCGGAAGCTCTGGGCGAGCTGGGCGTCCGTCCGCAGGTGCCACGGCGTGGCGGAGGGGGCGTCTCCGTCGTTGTCCTCCGGGTCCCAAAAGCCGATGTCGTCACCTTCAGTAACAAGGTCCCCGCCATCTTGCAACTGCCAGGGCGCAGTGCCGTTGCGCACCCCGGCCTTGCGCCACCAGAAACCCCGGCACAGCCAGTTGGCGAGGTCTTCGGGCTCCAGCCGGGCCCATTCGGCTGCGGACACCGTGGACAGGCGGCGCAGTTGCTCCAACAGCACCTCGGGCAATGGCGAAGGGCCGGGCTCTGGGGCCGCATGGCCCAGGCAGTGCCCGGCCCGGGCCACCAGTGCGCGCAGGCTGCGGCGATCGGGGCTGTCTGCATCGGCCAGCAGGGCCAGTGCCAAGGCCCTGGCCAGGGCGCGGATGGGGGCCGACAGCGTCACGGCGCGGCGTTCAGAAAGAGGTTGGCCTAGTACCAACCAGCGGGTTGGGCGCGAACTGTTTGCCACCGGTGGCGGCTGGTTCGCGCGCCCCAATGTGCGCGTATGAGGAGAACACCGTGGGGCTGCCCCACGGCCCGAACCTGTGCAGGCTCGACATGCTTGGCACCAGGCCGCTGCGATTCTATGTGAACTATCAAAATGATAGCTATCAGGGCTTATGGGATGGGCGCAAAGGCCCAAAAAAGCTCAAGAAATATCGACCTTGAGGTAATGTGCCCCAGCAATGGGGTTGTGGTAGTAGGGCGGAATCTCCTCAAACCCCAGATCGGTGTACAGCGCGCGGGCGGATTCCATGTCATCGAGGGTGTCGAGCAGCACGCAGGCATAGCCCGCCTGCCTTGCGCGGTCCAGCATGGCCTCGGCCAGCTCGCGCCCCAGGCCAAAACCCCGAAACGCCTTGCGCACATAAAGGCGCTTCATTTCGCTGGCGTTGGGGTAGTCGGCGGCATCCAGGGGGCGCAGGGCGCAGCAGCCTGCCACGGCGCCTTCGACCTCGGCGATCAGCAGGGCGCCGCGGGGTTCGGCGTAGTCGCCCGGCAGCTGGGCGAGTTCGGCGTCAAAGCCCTGGAAACACAGGTCCACGCCCAGGGTGCTGGCGTATTCCCGGAAGATGTCGCGCACGGCGTCCAGCTCGGCAGGGGTGCTGGGGGTTCGCAGGGTGATGGAAGGCTTGTCCAAAACGCGAGGGGGCAAAACGATGGAAGCCGCAGTGTAGCGAGGTCGTCCTTAGAGCCCGTCAGAACCCCGCCGCCATGGCCAGCGACGAGACCCACCAGGCCAGCCCCGCGCTGCCGGCCAGCACCACCAGCGCCAGGGCGCGGCTCAGCGCATCGTCGCGCGAGGGCGTGGCGGGCACGGGCAGGGCCTTGTCGCCGCCCAACATGGGGCGCACCAGGGTGTGCTTGCGCACCAACACGTAGAACAGCACGGCCAGCACATGCAGGGCGACCAGGCCGAGCACGAGATACTGGCCAATCTCCTTGTGGTAGCCCGTGGCCTGGCCCACCACGGTGTTGGAAACAAAACGGGTGAGCGGCCCGGCAAAAGCGATTTCGTCGTCGCTCAGTAGGCCCGTGCCCACCTGCGCGCCCAACACTGCGAGCAGCGCAAACACCGACAGCGCACCCAGCGGGCTGTGCCCGGCGTTGTCCTCGGGGTGGGCGTTGCCGCGCAGGTAGCGCACGAGCCGGGCGGGTGAGTACAAAAAGGCCGAGAAGCGCGACCAGCGCCCGCCGATCAGCCCCCAGACCACTCGAAAGACCAGCAGTGCCAGCACGGCGTAGCCCAGGCGAAAGTGCCACTCCATGGCGTTGCCGCCCACCTTGGCGGTGATGACCAGGCCAATGACACAGGCGGCCAGGGCCCAGTGGAAGAGGCGGGTGGGAAGGTCCCAGATCCGTACGGTGTGTGGCGTCATGGCAGCAAAAGCGAGGGAAAAGGCAGGATGGGCGCATTGTGAAGGAGGCCACGCGCGGCCGGAAGGGCCCCGGCCATGCGAAAACAGGCCCAAAGCGGCATACTGCCACCGGGCCCCAAGGTGGGAGCCCACCCCACGACAAAGGAAATCTCCCATGAAAGCACTTGCCGCATTTGCCCTTGCTGCCGCCACGCTGACCGTGTCGGCCCCCGCCTCGGCCCAGTTTGCCAAGGCCGAGGACGCCATCAAGTACCGCCAGAGCGCACTCTTCGTGATGGGCCAGCATTTCGGCCGCCTGGGCGCCATGGCCAATGGCCGCGTGCCGTTTGATGCCAAGGCCGCGCAGGAGAACGCCGACGTGGTGGCCGAAATGGCCAAGCTGCCCTGGGCCGGTTTTGGCGCGGGCACGGACAAGGGCGCACCCACCAAGGCGCTGCCGGAGATCTGGACCGAGCAGGCCAAGTTCAAGGAACATTCCGACAAGCTGCAGGCCGAGTCGGTCAAGCTGGCCGCCGCTGCCAAGACGGGCAACCTCGATAACCTCAAGACCGCGTTCGGCGCTGCCGCAGGCACCTGCAAGGCCTGCCACGACAACTACCGTGCGAAGTGATGATTGCTATTGAATGAATAGCTGATGGGGCAATCCCATAGCGCGCAAGGGGCTGATTTCTTTGGAAATCAGCCCCTTGTTCGTCAGAGCAGCCCCGCCGTCCGGCTCACACCGGCTCAGGTCTCTGCCAGCAGCTTCTCGATGAGCTGGTGCAGCTCGGGGAAGTTGGGCGCGCCCACGTAGGTTTTCACGATCTCGCCGCGCTTGTTGACGATGAAGGTCGAGGGCGTGAGGCGCACATCGCCCCAGGCCTTGGCCACGGCGCCGGTGTTGTCGATGGCCACCTTGAAGGGCAGCTTGCGCGTTTCGGCAAAGTTGACCACATAGCTGGGCGGGTCGTAGCTCATGGCCACGGCCAGGGTCTCGAATCCCTTGGCGTTGTACTTGTTGTAGGTGGCGACGATCTCGGGCATCTCGGCCACGCAGGTGGTGCAGCTCGTGGCCCAGAAGTTCACCAGGGTGACCTTGCCCTTCAGGTCGGCGGTGGATTTGCTGGTGCCATCCAGCAGCACAAAGGTGGATGCGGGCGCTTCGGCGCGGCCTGTGTCCAGGTAGACGTACGCGCCCACGGCCGCAAACGCTGCCACCGCCACACCTGCTGCCCAATGCTTGATCGCCATGATTTCACCATCCAGAAAGAACGAGGCTCCGAGGCCCACACGGCATTGTGCCGGAGGGCTGGCCCAGGGGGTCGAGTCGGCCCGGCTACAAAAGTTCGGGCTGCTCTGCCGACGCTCTGTCGATAATGGGCCGATGCATTGGACATTGACCGGGGCGCTGGCCCTGCTGCTGGCGGGCTGCAGTCCCGCGCTGAACTGGCGCACCGTGGCCTTGCCCGAGGCGGGCCTCACCATCACGCTGCCCTGCAAGCCCGACCAGGCCACCCGCACCGTGGAACTGGCCGGGGCGCCGGTGGCGCTGGCCATGGTGGGCTGCGATGCCGATGGCGCCACCTTTGCCGTGTCGCACGCGGCGCTGGCCGATCCGGCCCAGGTGGGCACGGCGCTCACCCACTGGCGCGCGGCGGTGCTGGCGCGCCTGGGGCCACAGGCGGCCGCTTCGGCGGCCGACACCCCCTACACACCGCGCGGCGCCTTGCCGCTGCCGCAGTCGCTGCGCACGGTGGCCCAGGGCCAGCGCGCCGATGGCGCGGCGGTCACGGCGCAGGCCGTGTGGTTTGCGCGTGCGGCAGGCCCCGAGGTGCGGCTGTTCCACGCGGTGGTCTACAGCCAGAAGCCCCGGCCGGAGGTGGCTGAGCAGTTTTTTGCCGGCCTGGCGCTGCCATGAGTGGCGTGTCGTCCGGCCTGTTGTCGCGGCGCTCGGCCGTCATTGTTTTCCTGGCCTTTGCGTTTGCCTACTTTCTGTCGGCGTTGGTGCGGGCCGTCACGGCCACGCTGGCGCCCACGCTGGCGGCAGAGTTTGCGCTGCAGGCGCGTGACCTGGGGCTGCTGGCCGGGGGCTACTTCCTGGGCTTTTCGGCCACGCAGCTGCCGCTGGGCACCTGGCTGGACCGCCATGGGCCCAAGAAGGTCGCGCTGGGGTTTCTGGGCGTGGCCGTGGTGGGCAGCCTGGTGTTTTCGGCGGCCACCGGGTTTTCGGGCCTGCTGGCCGGGCGCGTGCTGTGCGGCGCGGGGGTCAGTGCCTGCCTGATGGCGCCGCTCACAGGCTACCGCCGCTGGCTGGACCCCGTGGCCCAGATGCGCGCCAACTCGTGGATGCTCATGACCGGCTCGCTGGGCATGGTGGCGTCCACGCTGCCGGTGCAATGGGCCCTGCCGCTGGTGGGTTGGCGCCCGCTGTTCTGGGGACTGGCGGTGCTGATTGCGCTGTCGATGGTGGTGATTGCCCTCTGGGTGCCGGGCTGGGGCCCGGCGGGGCAGGCGAAGGCAGATGCCAGCGCCGCAGAGGCCGTGCCCCAGGGCTATGGCGTGGTGTGGCGCCACCCCTACTTCCAGCGTCTCGCGCCGCTGGGGTTCTTCTGCTACGGCGGCATGGTGGCCATGCAGACCCTGTGGGCCGGGCCGTGGATGCAGCGCGTGGCGGGCTACACCGCGCTGGAGGCCGCCACCGGGCTGTTCTGGATCAATGTGTCCATGCTCTGCACCTTCTGGTCCTGGGGCATGCTCAACCCCTGGCTGCTGCGCAAGGGTTTTGGGGCCGACCGGCTCATGGCCTGGGGGCTGCCGCTGTGCTCGGTGGTGCTGCTGGGCATCATCCTGGCCGGGCCGCAGGCCGGGGGCGGCGCCTGGGCGCTGTTCTGCGTGTCGTGCACCTTTGTGTCGCTGTCGCAGCCCGCCGTGGCCATGGCGTTCCCGCAGGCGCTGGCGGGGCGGGCGCTGTCGGCCTACAACCTGGTGATTTTTGTGGGCGTGTTTGTGGTGCAGTGGGGCATTGGCCTGGCCGTGGATGCGTTTGCGGGGGCCGGGCTGGCCACGGTGCCTGCGTTCCAGGCGGCCATGGCGGTGTACCTGGTGTGCAACGCGGGCGCCTATGCGTGGTTCGTGCTGCGGGGGCGGCGCCATAATGTGCTGCCAACCCCCACACCATGAAGACCTGCGCACATGACGATGCAACAACGGGCCGCGTGCTTCTCCGCGAGCCTGTGACACGCGATGTGTCGATGCCCTGTATTGCGTAGGTCACCACCATGAGCCCCACCAGAATCCTCATCATTGCCCACGCCCCGCTGGCCCACGCGCTGCGCGAATGTGCCCTGCACGTGTTTGCCGACTGCGCAGGCAGCGTGGCCGCGCTGGATGTGCAGCCCAACCAGCCGCCCGAAGAGTCGCTGGCCCAGGCGCGCATCCTGCTGGAGCAGCTCGGCACCGATTCCACCCTGGTGCTGACCGACGTGTTCGGCGCCACGCCGTGCAACGTGGCGCAGCGCCTGGTCGATGGCGTGCGTTCGCGCCTGGTGACGGGTGTCAACCTGCCCATGCTGCTGCGCGCCGTGAGCTACCGGGCCGAACCCCTCGACTCCGTGGTCAACCGCGCGGTGGTGGGGGGCACGCAGGGGGTGATGCAGGTGGCCATTTCCGCACCACAGAACCAGAACCGCCGTCACCGACATGATCAAGACCCGTACGACCATCAGCAATAAACTGGGCCTGCACGCCCGCGCATCGGCCAAGCTCACCAAGCTGGCCGGCAGCTTTCCCTGCGACGTTTTCATGAGCAAGGGCGAGCGCCGCATCAACGCCAAGAGCATCATGGGCGTGATGATGCTGGCCGCCGGCCTGGGCTCCGAGGTGGAGCTGGAAACCAGCGGCGACCGCGAGCAAGAGGCCATGGACGCCCTGCTGGCGCTCATCGCCGACAAATTTGGCGAGGGTGAATAAGCCTACCCACACCTCGCCCTTGTCCTGAACCTGTCGAACCTTTGATCACACCACCATGACCTTCTCCGTCCACGGTCTCGCCGTCGCACGCGGCATCGCCATCGGCCGTGCCGTGCTGGTGGCATCGAGCCGCGTGGATGTGGCGCATTATTTTGTCGAGCCCTCCCAGGTCGAGGGCGAAATCGAGCGCGTGCGCCAGGGCCGCAACGCCGTGGTGGAGGAACTGCAGCGCCTGCAGACCGACATGCCCGCCGACGCGCCGCACGAGCTGACCGCGCTGCTCGATGTGCACCTGATGCTGCTGCAGGACGAGGCCCTCACGGGCGGCGTCAAGCACTGGATCACCGAGCGGCTGTACAACGCCGAGTGGGCTTTGACCACGCAGCTGGAAGTGATTGCGCGCCAGTTCGACGAGATGGAGGACGAGTACCTGCGCGAGCGCAAGGCCGACCTGGAGCAGGTGGTGGAGCGCATCCTGCGCCACATGAAGGGCGTGGCCAGCCCCGTGGCGCCACCCGCCAGCAGCCCGCGCCGCAAGACGCAGCAAGACCTGTTGCTGGACGACACGGTGGATGTGCCCCTGGTGCTGGTGGCGCACGACCTCTCCCCCGCCGACATGCTGCAGTTCAAGCAAAGCGTGTTTGCGGGCTTTGTGACCGACGTGGGCGGCAAGACATCGCACACCGCCATCGTCGCGCGCAGCATGGACATCCCTGCCGTGGTGGGCGCGCGCGCCGCCAGCCAGCTGGTGCGGCAGGACGACTGGGTCATCATCGACGGCGATGCGGGCGTGGTCATCGTCGATCCTTCGCCCATCATCCTGGCCGAATACGGTTTTCGCCAGCGCCAGGTCGAGCTGGAGCGCGAACGCCTGGCGCGCCTGAGGCATACGCCTGCCATCACCATCGACGGCCACAAGATCGAGCTGCTGGCCAACATCGAGCAACCCGGCGACGCGGCCGCCGCCGTGCGTGCAGGCGCCGTGGGCGTGGGCCTGTTCCGCAGCGAATTTCTGTTCATGGGCAAAAGCGGCAACCTGCCCGGCGAGGACGAGCAGTACCGCGCCTACTGCGAGGCCATCGACGGCATGCAGGGCCTGCCCGTCACCATCCGCACCATCGACGTGGGCGCCGACAAACCCCTGGACAACAAGGCCCACAAGGACAACTACCTGAACCCCGCGCTGGGCCTGCGCGCCATCCGCTGGAGCCTGGCCGACCCCGCCATGTTCCGCACCCAGCTGCGCGCCGTGCTGCGCGCGGCCGCGCATGGCAAGGTGAACCTGCTGTTCCCCATGCTCGCGCACACGCACGAGATCCAGCAGACGCTGGCGCAGGTCGATCTGGCCCGCGCCGAGCTGGACGCGCGTGGCGAGCCCTACGGCCCCGTGCAGCTGGGCGCCATGATCGAGGTGCCCGCCGCCGCGCTCATGGTGCGCACCTTCCTCAAGTATTTCGACTTTCTCTCGATCGGCACCAACGACCTGATCCAGTACACGTTGGCCATCGACCGCGCCGACGAAGCCGTGGCCCACCTGTACGACCCGCTGCACCCCGCCGTGCTGCGCCTGGTGGGCGATGTGATCGCCGAGGGCGAGCGCCAGGGCAAGAGCGTGTGTGTGTGCGGCGAAACGGCGGGCGACGTGACCATGACGCGCCTGCTGCTGGGCCTGGGCCTGCGCAGCTTTTCCATGCACCCTGCGCAGATACTGGCCATCAAGCAGGAGGTGCTGCGCGCCGACACCCGCAAGCTGGCCCCCTGGGCGCAGCAGGTGATTGGCGGTGAAGAGCCCGCCACGCTGCTGGCTTCTTAAGATAAATCAAAATTGATAGCAATCAAGGCAAGCTGATCAGGCGCAAAGGGCCGATTTGACTCGTATTTCTGTGCCCGCTGCCGACGCCTCCCTCATCGACTCGCGCCAGGCCCTGCAGCGCCTGCTGGCCACGCTGGGCCTGGTGGTGCTGGGCAACAGCAGCATGTACGTGGTGTCGGTGGTGCTCCCGGCCGTGCAGGCCGAGTTCGGCGTCGGCCGCGCCAGCGCCTCGCTGCCGTACACGCTGATGATGGTCTGTCTGGGGCTGGGTGGCTTGCTCACCGGCAGGCTGGCCGACCGCCACGGCCTCGCGCCCGTGCTGTGGCTGGGGGCGCTGGCCGTGCTGGGTGGCTTTGTGGGCGCGGCGTTCTCGGGCAGCATCTGGGCGTTTGGCATCGCGCATGCGGTGATGGGCTTCATCGGCAGTTCGGCCACGTTTGCGCCGCTGCTGGCCGACACGGCCCTGTGGTGGAACCGGCGGCGCGGCATTGCGGTGGCGGTGTGTGCCAGCGGCAACTACGTGGCAGGCGCCCTTTGGCCGCCCATCGTCCAGTACGGCATCGACACCATCGGCTGGCGGCCCACGTACATGGCGCTGGGCTTGGTCTGCGGCCTGGGCATGCTGGCCCTGTCGCTGCGCATGCGCCAGCGACCGCCCGCCATCCAGGCTGCAGCGGCAGGCGCCAGCACCGTGCCCGTGGACCGTTCCCGCCCTTTTGGCCTGGCGCCGGGCGCGGCGATGGCGCTGCTGTGTGTGGCGGGCGTGGCCTGCTGCGTGGCCATGGCCATGCCCCAGGTGCACATCGTTGCCTACTGCACCGACCTGGGGTTTGGCGCCGCCCAGGGCGCGCAGATGCTGTCGCTCATGCTGGCCTGCGGCATCGTGAGCCGCCTGGTCTTCGGGCTCATCTGCGACCGCATCGGCGGCGTCCGTACCCTGCTGCTGGGCTCGGCGTTGCAGGGGGTGGCGCTGCTGCTGTTCCTGCCTTACGACGGACTGGTGCCGCTGTACTTCATCTCGGCGTTGTTCGGCCTGTTCCAGGGCGGCATCGTGCCGACCTACGCCATCATCGTGCGCGAGCACTTTGCGCCCGCGCAGGCCAGCGTGCGCGTGGGCGCCGTGATCATGGCCACGCTGGTGGGCATGGCGCTGGGCGGCTGGCTGTCGGGCTGGATCTTCGACATCACCGGCAGCTACCACGCCGCGTTTGTGAACGGCATTGGCTGGAACCTGCTGAACCTGTCCATCACCGGCTGGCTGTTTCTGCGGGTGCGCAGAAATACTCAAAACTGATAGCTATCAAGCCATGGTGGACGCGCGGTAACGGCCAATTTGGCTTGTATTTCAGCGGGCCCGCATGCCCAGGATGGCCGCGCCAATGATCATCACCGTCGCCAGCGCAATGCTGGCGCTGAACTGGCGCCCGCTCACCACGATCAGCAACGCGGTGGAGGCCAGAGGTGTGATGTAGCTCAGGATGCCGATGTGCCGCGCGTCGCCCAGCTTGAGCGCCTTGTCCCACATGAAAAACGACGCTCCCAGCGGCCCCAGGCCCAGCACGGCCAGCAGCGCCCAGTCGCGCGGCTGCAGGCTGGCGGCGGGTTCCAGCGCCACATGGCACAGCAGCGAGAGCACGCCCGAGACCAGCCCGAACAGTCCGATGGCCGTGGTCGGGAAGGCGGCCACGCGCTTGGTCAGCAGCGAATAGGTGGCCCAGATGAGGGCGGCTGCCAGCGCGGGCAGGTAGCCCCAGGCCAGGGTGCCGCTCAGCTCCCGGCCACCGGCGATCGCAATGGCCGCCCCCACAAACCCCAGCAGCGCCGCCAGCACATGGGGCAGGCGCAGCGCCACGCCAGGCAACACCACGGGCGAGAGCACCACAATGAACAGCGGCCAGAGGTAGTTGACCAGGTTGGCCTCGACCGGCGGCGCATGGCGCAGCGCGATGAACAGCAGGAAGTGGTAAGCGAACAGGCCGTACACCCCCAGCGCCAGCGTGCGCAGCGGAATGCGCCACTGCGACGGATCGCGCAGCACAAACGGCCAGGCGGGCACGCTGCCGATGATGAGCGCAATGCCCGTGAGCAGGAACGGCGGAACATGGGTGAGCGACACGCCCAGCGAGGCGAGGGAGGCCCACAGCGCGATGGCGCCCAGGGCGTAGAGGTTGGCTTGCATGGGCCGAGCTTAAGCGCGCCGGTCGTCGCGCAATGGCGATAGATCGTCGCGCGCCAGGGGTTGTCCGGCACCAGAGCCTGTTGTTCAAGCCTGGTGCGTCCGGCGCAGTGCGGCCGTCAGGGCCGAGGGCGAACGGTAGCCCGTGCGCCGCGCCACTTCAGCCACCGCCATGCCCGTGCCACGCAGCAGCCGCGCGTGCGCCAAGCGCTGGCTGCGCAGCCAGGCCATGGGGCCCATGCCCTGGTCGTCCCGGCAACGGGCGGCAAACTGGCTGGGGCTCAGGTGCACCTGCGCCGCCAGATCGGCCACGGTCAACTCGGTGTGCCACTGCCGCGCCGCCCATTGCTGCAGCGCAAGCCAGTCGATGGGGCGGCGGGTGGGGGCCGGGGCAGTGTGTGCGCGTGCGGCAGATCCGCACCCATCGGCCAGCCAGGCCTCGCGCAGCAAGGCAGGGCCGTGGGCCAGCGCCAGCGGGCGGCCCTGCTGCAGCGCGCTGGCCAGGTAGTGCGCCAAGGGCAGCGCCTGGGCGGGCGGGGCCGTCGCCGCTGGCGGGCACGAGAGTGCCGCCCAGGCCGGGTGGGCGCTGTCGAGCACCAGGCACAGGCTGCCCCCGGCGGACTCGAAATCGTGCCGGTCCCCCGGGGCAATGACACAGCCCCCGCCGGCGGCCACCCGCACGCCGCGCCCTTCCACCTCCAGCTCCAGGGCGCCGGACAGCCCCAGCAGGACCTGGAAGTGGTCGTGGCGGTGGCTGCCGGGCGAGGCGCCGTAGCGGCGCAGGGAGAGCTGGTTTGGGGCATGCATGGTATCGCTCCGCCGCAGACGGTGGGTGTGTGCCGGGGCTCAGACCCCGGCTGCGTGCGCCTGCTGGTCCGCGTGGTAGCTGCTGCGTACCATGGCGCCGACGGCGGCGTGGCTGAAACCCATCTTGTAGGCTTCTTCCTCGAACATCTTGAACGTGTCGGGGTGCACGTAGCGGCGCACGGGCAGGTGGCTGTTGCTGGGGGACAGGTACTGGCCGATGGTCAGCATGTCGATGTTGTGTGCGCGCATGTCGCGCATCACCTGCAGGATTTCTTCGTCCGTTTCGCCCAGGCCCACCATGATGCCGCTCTTGGTGGGGACGTTGGGGTGCAGGGCCTTGAACTTTTTCAGCAAATTCAGGCTGAACTGGTAGTCAGAGCCTGGGCGCGCTTCCTTGTACAGGCGGGGCGCGGTTTCCAGGTTGTGGTTCATCACATCGGGCGGCGCGGCCTTGAGGATTTCGAGCGCACGGTCGTCGCGGCCGCGAAAGTCGGGCACCAGGATCTCGATCTGGGTGGTGGGCGACAGCGCGCGGATGTTCTGGATGCATTCCACAAAGTGGCCGCTGCCGCCGTCGCGCAGGTCGTCGCGGTCCACGCTGGTGATCACCACATACTTGAGCTTGAGTGCGGCAATCGTCTTGGCCAAGTTCAGGGGCTCGTCCTTGTCCAGCGGGTCGGGGCGGCCGTGGCCCACGTCGCAGAACGGGCAGCGGCGCGTGCATTTGTCGCCCATGATCATGAAGGTGGCAGTGCCCTTGCCGAAGCACTCGCCGATGTTGGGGCAGGAGGCTTCTTCGCACACCGTGTGCAGCTTGTGTTCGCGCAGGATCTCCTTGATTTCGTAGAAGCGCGTGGTGGGGCTGCCTGCCTTCACGCGGATCCAGTCGGGCTTCTTCAGCACTTCGCCTTGCTCCACCTTGATTGGAATGCGCGACAGCTTGGCCGCAGCCTTTTGTTTGGCCAGCGGGTTGTAGGCTTCGGTGGATTGCGCTTCGCGGACGACTTCAGGGGTGCTCATGGCTGTAGGCAGAGTTCAGGGCGCCAACCGGATGCTGAGCTGCTGGCCCAGCACCTGCGCGGCTTCTTCCCAGGTGGTGTGGACCCCGATTGTAGAAAGGTCCACTGTTTGCAAACCTGCGTAACCGCAAGGGTTGATGCGCGAGTAGGGTTCCAGGTCCATGGCCACATTGAGCGCCACGCCGTGGTAGGTGCAATGCCGGCTGACCTTGATGCCCAAGGCGGCGATCTTGCCCAGGCCGTCGAAGTCGGGGGCTGGAGGGGCGCCGGCGCCGGTGTGTTTTTGGGGGCGCTGGGGCAGCATGGCGTGGCTGTGGGGGTCGTGAAGGCGCACATAGATGCCAGGTGCGCCACCCACGCGGTGGCCCGTGACGCCAAAATGAGCCAGCGTTCGTATCACGGCCTCTTCCACGCGGTAGACATACTCTTTGACGAAGTAGCCAGCGCGCTGCAGGTCGATCAGCGGGTAGGCAACCACCTGGCCCGGGCCGTGGAAGGTGACCTGTCCGCCCCGGTTGGTCGCCACCACGGGAATGCTGCCGGGGGCCAGGACATGGTCGCTCTTGCCAGCCAGCCCCTGTGTATAGAGCGGCGCATGCTCGCACAACCACAGGGCGTCGGGGGTGTCGGGCGCACGCGTGGCCGTGTAGTCCTGCATGGCCTGCACGGTGGTGGCGTAGTCCACCCGGCCAAGGATCTGGGGGTGGGGGCGCACAGGCTCCGGCTTCGGGGGCGTGGTTGTAGACACGGGCCTACAGGACGACCTTGACCAGCGGGTGCGAGGACAGTGCTCGGTACAGGTTGTCGAGTTGTTCCCGGCTGGTTGCGGTGATGGTGATGGTTACTCCGAGGTAATTGCCCGCGCGGCTATCGCGCAGTTCAATGGTGCTGGCGTCGAAGGTGGGGTCGAACTGGCGCGCCAGCTCGGTGACCGCGTTCACAAAGCCGTCCACCTTGGCGCCCATGACCTTGATAGGGAACCGGGAGGGGTATTCGATGAGCGAGTCTTTGCGTGGGTCGGTGGCCTGCTCGGCAAGGCCATTGGCGGGCGGCGGAGTGGTGGGTGTCATGGTGAAAAGCCCTTGGGTCTTTGCTTCGGTTTCAATAGCTGATGGCGCTGCGCCATTGTGCGCCAGAGGCCCGGTGGCATGGCGCGAGCCGCAGCTTTTGCGTGCGCCAATCCGGTGCAGGATGGGCCGTTTTGCCTCGTTGAACCCGTTGGCCTGTCACCACAACGGCGCACGCTGGCGCGCGGGTCACGCACCCGGTTTGCGGGTTTTTGCCGACTGCCATGGGTTTTTACTTATAATTAGAGGCTTTGTGAAAGTTGCAGTCTGTAACGCGGGCGTCATTCAACAATGAAAACAATCGCTCCTGAGACTGAAGCTGAGGCTGAAGAATCTGACTTCAAGCCCCTGACAGCCCAAGAGGCGGAGCAGTGGCGCAGTCGCAATCCTCCCATCTCGGTGTGGAAGGTGGTGGCAGGTCAGGCACTGGTTGGAATGCTGGTGGCCCTGGTGGCCTGGGTTCTGACAGGCCGGGCGTCGGTGGGTTGGTCTGCAGCCTACGGCGCCGTGGCGGTGGTGGTTCCGGCGGGCTTGTTTGCACGGGGGGTGTTTCGCCGCAAGGCGTCGTCCGATCCGCGTGCAGCCATGCTGGGGTTCTTTGGTTGGGAAATCGCCAAGATCGTGTTGACGGTGGCGCTGCTTGCAGCGGCACCCCGGCTCGTGCCGGACTTGAGCTGGATGGCCTTGCTGGTTGGCATGGTGATCACAATGAAAACGTACTGGGCGGCACTGTTGGTGCGGTCTGGTGTCCGAAAAACCGATTGATAGTTACAAGAGAGTTGTCCGATGGCCGCAGAAGCGCACGCTCCGACTGCAAGTGAATACATCGTTCACCACCTGCAGCATCTTCAGAACGTCAACCAGACCAAGATTGTTGATTTCACCGTCATCAACTACGACTCGATCATTGTGGGTCTGGTTCTGGGTGTCCTCACTCTTTTGATTTTGTGGTCCGCTGCCCGCAAGGCGACCTCCGGCGTGCCCGGCCGCTTCCAGGCAGCCGTGGAAATGCTGGTCGAGATGGTGGACAACCAGGCCAAGGCCAACATCCACAACGCTGAAAGCCGTAAGTTCATCGCCCCCCTGGGTCTCACGGTGTTCGTCTGGATCTTTCTGATGAACTTCATGGACATGCTGCCTGTGGACCTGCTGCCCGCCATCTGGGCCAAGATCTACGGTGCTGCCGGTCACGACCCGCACCATGCCTACCTGCGTGTTGTGCCTACGGCCGACCTTTCGACCACCCTGGGCCTGGCATTCGCCATCCTGATTCTGCGCTTCTGGTACAGCGTCAAAATCAAGGGCGCTGGCGGCTGGGCTCACGAACTCGTTTCTGCTCCTTTCGGCACCAGCAAGAACCCCATCTTCGCCCTGATTCTGGCGGTGGTAAATGTGCTGATGCAGATCATTGAATATGTGGCCAACACCGTATCGCATGGCATGCGGTTGTTCGGCAACATGTACGCCGGTGAACTGGTGTTCATGCTGATCGCCCTGATGGGTGGCGCAGCTGCACTGTCGCTGTCGGGTGTGCTGCTGCCTGTGGGCCACGTCATCGCTGGCACCATCTGGACGCTGTTCCACATTTTGGTGATCTCGCTGCAAGCGTTCATCTTCATGATGCTTGCGCTGATCTACCTCGGTCAGGCGCACAACGCGCACTAAACGGTTCCCTTTCGTTTCTCTTTCCTTTTCAACTTTTCTTTTTTAACTCAGGAGTCATCATGGAAAACATTCTCGGTCTCGTCGCTCTGGCTTGTGGTCTGATCGTTGGTCTGGGCGCTATCGGCGCTTCCATCGGTATCGCACTGATGGGTGGCAAGTTCCTCGAATCGTCGGCACGTCAGCCTGAACTGATCAACGAACTGCAAACCAAGATGTTCATCTTGGCCGGCCTGATCGACGCTGCGTTCCTGATCGGTGTTGCTATCGCTCTGCTGTTCGCCTTCGCCAACCCCTTCGCTTCCACGTTCTTGGCCAACCTGCCCAAGTAATTCCCACTCAACGCCACTCTAGAAAGGTGTTGCCGTGAGTATCAACGCGACCCTGTTCATTCAGGCCATCGTCTTCCTGATCCTGGTGTGGTTCACGATGAAATTCGTGTGGCCCCCGATCGCGAAGGCGTTGGATGAACGAGCCCAGAAAATCGCCGAAGGCCTCGCTGCTGCCGACCGTGCCAAGTCCGAATTGACCGCTGCCAATCAGAAGGTCGAGAAGGAACTGGCGCAGGTGCGCAACGAAACGGCCTCGCGTCTTGCGGACGCCGACCGACGTGCCCAGGCCATCATCGAAGAAGCCAAGGCACGCGCCACGGAAGAAGGCAACAAGATTGTTGCTTCCGCCCGTGCCGAAGCCGAGCAGCAAACGGTGCAAGCCCGCGAAGCCCTGCGTGAGCAGGTCGCAGCGCTGGCCGTCAAGGGTGCAGAGCAGATTCTCCGCAAGGAAGTCAATGCCGGCGTTCACGCCGACCTGCTCAACCGCCTGAAGACCGAGCTGTAAGGGGACACACATGGCTGAACTCGCCACCATTGCCCGCCCTTACGCCGAAGCCCTGTTCAAGGCCGCTACTGCGGGTGCGGGCATGGACCTGGCCAGCACTGCTGACTGGGTCGATGAACTGGCGGCCATTGCCGCCAACCCCCAGTTGCGCCAGCTGGCGGACAACCCCAAGGTGACGGCAGACCAGGTGTTTGCCGTCTTCACGGGTGTTGCGCGTTCGGCTCTGCCTGACACGGCCAAGAACTTCTTGCGCACGGTCATCGACAACGGGCGCCTCGCCGCGCTGCCGGAAGTCGCTGCACAGTTTCGTGCCCTCGTGAATGGCCGCAGCGGCTCGTCGGATGCTGTGGTGCACAGCGCCTTTCCGATGGACGCTGCCGCACTGGCCGATGTCGGCACTGCGCTGGAAAAGCGCTTTGGCCGCAAGCTCAACCTCACCGCTCAGCTGGACGAGTCCCTGATCGGTGGCATTCGCGTAGTGGTGGGTGACGAGGTGCTGGACACTTCGGTCAAGGCCCGTCTTGAACAAATGAAAGCGGCCCTCACCGCGTAAGCGCGGCGAGGACAGCGAACCAAAGAAAGAAGGAAAGAGTCATGCAACTCAATCCCGCAGAAATTTCTGAACTCATCAAGAGCCGCATCGAAGGTCTGGCCGCCAGCAGCGATATCCGCAACCAGGGTACCGTGGTGTCCGTGTCCGACGGTATCGTGCGCGTTCACGGCCTGTCGGACGTGATGGCTGGTGAAATGCTTGAGTTTCCCGCCACCAAGGACGGTCAGCCTTCCTTCGGCCTGGCTCTGAACCTCGAGCGCGACTCCGTCGGCGCCGTGATTCTGGGCGAGTACGAGCACATCTCCGAAGGCGACACCGTCAAGTGCACGGGACGCATTCTGGAAGTGCCCGTGGGCCCCGAACTGGTCGGCCGCGTGGTGAACGCCCTGGGTCAGCCGATCGACGGCAAGGGCCCCATCAATGCCAAGCTCACCGACGTGATCGAAAAGGTCGCACCGGGCGTGATCGCCCGTAAATCGGTGGACCAACCCCTGCAGACCGGCCTGAAGTCCATCGACTCCATGGTGCCCGTGGGCCGTGGCCAGCGCGAGCTGATCATCGGTGACCGCCAGACCGGCAAGACGGCCGTTGCCATCGACGCCATCATCGCCCAGAAGGGCCAGGGCGTGACTTGTATCTACGTCGCCATCGGCCAGAAGGCTTCGTCGATCAAGAACGTGGTGCGCGCGCTGGAACAAGCCGGTGCCATGGAATACACGATCGTGGTGGCCGCATCGGCTTCTGAATCGGCTGCCATGCAGTACGTGTCGGCCTACTCCGGCTGCACGATGGGCGAGTACTTCCGCGACCGCGGCCAGGACGCCCTGATTGTTTATGACGATCTGTCCAAGCAAGCCGTGGCCTACCGCCAAGTGTCGCTGCTGCTGCGCCGTCCACCAGGCCGCGAAGCCTACCCTGGCGACGTGTTCTATCTCCACAGCCGCCTGCTCGAACGCGCAGCCCGCGTGAACGCCGACTACGTCGAAGCCTTCACCAAGGGTGAAGTCAAGGGCAAGACCGGTTCGCTGACCGCACTGCCGATCATCGAAACGCAAGCTGGCGACGTGTCCGCCTTCGTGCCTACCAACGTGATCTCGATCACCGACGGCCAGATCTTCCTGGAAACCTCGCTGTTCAACGCTGGTATCCGCCCCGCTATCAACGCCGGTATCTCGGTGTCCCGCGTCGGTGGTGCTGCCCAGACCAAGCTGGTGAAGAACCTGTCCGGCGGTATCCGTACCGACCTGGCCCAGTACCGTGAGCTGGCTGCGTTCGCGCAGTTCGCTTCCGACCTGGACGAAGCCACCCGCAAGCAGCTGGACCGCGGTGCCCGCGTGACCGAACTGCTCAAGCAGGCACAGTACAGCCCCCTGTCCATCTCGCTGATGGGTGCGACGCTGTTTGCTGTGAACAAGGGCTTCATGGACGACATCGACGTCAAGAAGGTTCTCGACTTCGAACACGGCCTGCACCAGTTCCTGAAGACCAGCCACGCCGCACTGCTGGCCA
This sequence comes from Acidovorax kalamii, assembly GCF_002245625.1. Classification (GTDB taxonomy): domain Bacteria; phylum Pseudomonadota; class Gammaproteobacteria; order Burkholderiales; family Burkholderiaceae_C; genus Acidovorax; species Acidovorax kalamii. The sequence goes on along the minus strand of NZ_NOIG01000002.1, from coordinate 17,172 downwards.
AGCTGGAACAGGCCAAGGCCATGGACAAGGACGCAGAAGCCGAATTGACCGCTGCCATCGGCGCGTTCAAGAAGTCGTTCGCTTAAACCGGACGAGGAGCCATCATGGCAGCAGGCAAGGAAATACGCGGCAAGATCAAATCGGTGGAGAACACCAAGAAGATCACCAAGGCCATGGAGATGGTGGCTGCATCCAAAATGCGCAAGGCGCAGGACCGGATGCGCGCTGCCCGTCCCTACAGCGAGAAGATCCGCAACATTGCAGCCAACCTCGGCAAGGCCAATCCCGAATACGTGCACCCGTTCATGAAGGTGAACGATGCCAAGGTAGCGGGCGTGATCGTGGTGACGACCGACAAGGGCCTGTGCGGCGGCATGAACACCAACGTGTTGCGCGCCGTGACGACCAAGCTGCGTGAGTTGCAAGGCGCTGGTGTTTCGACGGAGGCCGTGGCCATTGGCAACAAGGGCCTGGGTTTTCTGAACCGCGTCGGTGCCAAGGTGGTTTCGCATGTGACGGGCTTGGGCGACACGCCTCATCTGGACAAGCTGATCGGCCCCGTGAAGGTGCTGCTCGATGCGTACGCGGAAGGCAAGATCAACGCGGTGTACCTGAGCTACACCAAGTTCATCAACACCATGCGCCAGGAGTCGGTCGTGGAGCAGCTGCTCCCGCTGTCGTCCGAGCAGATGCAGGCCGAGAAGACTGAGCATGGCTGGGACTACATCTACGAACCCGATGCCCAGACCGTGATCGACGATCTGCTGGTCCGCTACGTCGAATCCCTGATCTACCAGGCCGTTGCGGAAAACATGGCGTCCGAGCAGTCGGCGCGCATGGTGGCCATGAAGGCCGCCACCGACAACGCAGGCAGCGTCATTGGCGAGTTGAAGCTGGTCTACAACAAGACGCGCCAGGCAGCGATCACGAAAGAACTTTCGGAAATCGTGGCTGGCGCCGCTGCTGTGTAAGCAGCTCAACCAACATCTAAATTGGAGCGAAAAATGGCTCAAGTGCAAGGCAAGATTGTTCAATGTATCGGCGCTGTGGTGGACGTTGAGTTCCCGCGCGACCAGATGCCCAAGGTGTATGACGCCCTCAAGCTGGAGGGTTCTGCCCTGACGCTGGAAGTGCAGCAGCAACTGGGTGACGGCGTGGTGCGTACCATTGCCCTCGGCTCGTCCGACGGCTTGCGTCGTGGCCTGATGGTCACCAACACCGGCAACGCCATCACCGTGCCCGTGGGCAAGGCCACTCTGGGCCGCATCATGGACGTGCTGGGCAACCCCATCGACGAGCGCGGTCCCGTGGGCCAGGAACTGACGGCCTCCATCCACCGCAAGGCCCCTGCGTACGACGAACTGTCGCCTTCGCAAGAGCTGCTGGAAACCGGCATCAAGGTGATCGACTTGGTCTGCCCGTTCGCCAAGGGCGGCAAGGTGGGGCTGTTCGGCGGCGCCGGTGTGGGCAAGACCGTGAACATGATGGAACTCATCAACAACATCGCCAAGGCCCACAGCGGTCTGTCGGTGTTCGCTGGTGTGGGCGAGCGTACCCGTGAAGGGAACGACTTCTACCATGAAATGGCCGATTCCGGCGTGGTGAACCTGGAGAAGCTCGAAGAGTCCAAGGTTGCCATGGTGTACGGTCAGATGAACGAGCCCCCAGGCAACCGTCTGCGTGTGGCGCTGACCGGTCTGACCATCGCCGAGTCCTTCCGTGACGAAGGCCGTGACGTGCTGTTCTTCGTGGACAACATCTACCGCTACACGCTGGCCGGTACCGAAGTGTCCGCTCTGCTGGGCCGTATGCCTTCCGCCGTGGGCTACCAGCCTACGCTGGCCGAAGAAATGGGCCGCCTGCAAGAACGTATTACGTCCACCAAGGTCGGCTCGATCACCTCCATCCAGGCCGTGTATGTGCCAGCGGATGACTTGACCGACCCATCGCCTGCCACGACGTTTGCTCACTTGGACTCCACCGTGGTGTTGTCGCGTGACATCGCTTCGCTGGGTATCTACCCTGCCGTGGACCCACTGGACTCCACCAGCCGCCAGCTGGACCCGAACGTCGTGGGCGAAGACCACTACGCCACGGCCCGTGCGGTGCAAGGTACGCTGCAGCGCTACAAAGAACTGCGCGACATCATCGCCATTCTGGGCATGGACGAACTGGCTCCTGAAGACAAGCTGGCCGTGGCCCGCGCGCGCAAGATCCAGCGTTTCCTGTCGCAGCCTTTCCACGTGGCCGAAGTGTTCACGGGCTCGCCAGGCAAGTATGTGCCTCTGGCCGAAACCATCCGTGGTTTCAAGATGATCGTGAACGGTGAGTGCGATCACCTGCCCGAGCAGGCGTTCTACATGGTCGGTACCATCGACGAAGCCTTCGAAAAGGCCAAGAAGGTGGCCTGATTGCCCGGCGGCTGAGCGGCCCACAGCGGCTCAGCCCTCTGCAATCAAGCAACCCATCTTTTCCTAGGAGCAATGATGAACACCATCCACGTTGATGTGGTCAGTGCCGAAGAGTCCATCTTCTCCGGTGAAGCACGTTTCGTCGCGCTGCCTGGCGAGGCTGGCGAGCTGGGCATCTATCCCCGCCACACCCCGCTGATCACGCGCATCAAGCCCGGCTCGGTGCGCATCGAGATGGCCAACGGTGACGAAGAGTTTGTTTTCGTGGCCGGTGGCATTCTGGAAGTGCAGCCCAACTGCGTGACCGTGCTGTCCGACACCGCCATCCGCGGCAAGGACCTGGACGATGAAAAGGCCAATGCGGCCAAGGCATCGGCCGAAGAAGCGCTCAAAAACGCCAAGAGCGAGCTGGACCTGGCCAAGGCACAGTCCGAACTCGCCGTGATGGCTGCCCAGATTGCGGCGCTGCGCAAGTTCCGCCAGAAGAAATAACCCAGCCCCTGCGCTTGGAACAAGAAACCCGGCTGTGCCGGGTTTTTTTATGCCTGTGCGGCGGGTGGAGGGCGCGACACGGGCTTCATGGGAAGGGGGCCCCACTGCTTGCTCGTGTAGTTTCTGTTGAGGGAGCTGTCTGCGGTCTTCAGCGGTCTGCAAGCCCGCGCAAAACATGCCAAAGCAAAAAAGGCCGGAGCCCCGCAAGGGACTCCGGCCTTTTTATGGCATTTGCACTTCGCGACCGGCCTGCACAGGCCGGCTGGAATTACATGGCGCTGAATTCGCCCGAAGGGATCTGACCCGTGCGCAGGGCTTCGGCAGCCTGGGCACGCACAGCAGCGCGGTCAGCGGTGGACTTGTAGGTCACCACGCGCGAACCAGCAGGCTCCTGGCTGCGCGTCTGTGCCACGGTAGCGGCTTCGGCAGCCACTTCAGCGCGGGTGCGGTTCGTGTCGAACTTCAGGGCAAATTGCGAGCTGTCGGCTTCGTCAGCGTGGGCACCAAAGGCAGAGAAAGCAGCCACGGCGGCGATGGAGATGATGCGAGCGGTCTTGTTCATGGTGAAACTCCGGTGAAATTCAAAAAACAGGGATGTACTGGGCAATACGAAACAGCAAGAGCGGTGGATTCAGCGAATCAGGCGCTGACCAATCAACCACGCTCGCCGTAAGCGATCTGGCCGGTGCGCACAGCGTCAGCAGCCTGGGCACGCACAGCAGCGCGGTCAGCGGTGCTCTTGTAGGTCACCACACGCGAACCAGCGGGTTCGATCGAGCGGGTCTGGGCTACGGTGGCGGCTTCCGCTTGCACTTCAGCGCGGGTGCGGTTGATTTCGAACTTCGTGGCGAACTGCGAAGCATCGGCTTCGTCAGCGTGGGCGCCAAAAGAGGCGAAAGCAGCGACAGCGGCGATGGAGAGGAAACGTGCGGTGTTGTTCATGATGGATAAGTCCTTGAAGTTAAAGAAGCGTCTCAAAAAAGCCGGGTCAAAAAACCATTCCTGAACCGGGTTCGGTGAGTCGCCTTGCGGGTTCGGCTCATCGATGGGATGAACTGTACGCCGATGGTGTTCAGAGAAAAACCACCGAGTCGCGAACTGACTGTTCTGGTATTGTAAACAATCAGTGCTCATTGGGGGTGAGCGCAGTGCAGAAATGGACCTCAGCGGCGGATGTTCCGGGCTCAGTAAGGAGAAACCCGGGGACAAACCCAGGACGCCAGAACCGCAACCCAGTGGATTGGCAGACCTGGGACTGCGGGTGGGAGTACTGCCACCCGCGGCGTGGCAACAATCGGCGGAGCTGTTGGCTTGCTGGCGCCGCCAGGTGCTAAGCCCTTGACGGCCCCACCGGTGTGTCCGGAAGTTCGTTGGCCTGGTGGGTATCGCCCGGGCGGGGGAAATGCCGGGCGAGGCGCTGCGAGACGGCATCAATGGCCTGGATCAGGCCCTCTTCGTACTGCAATTGCTGGAAATGGGTGGACATCTGCCGCACCAGTCCTTGCCATTCCTGAGGGGGGATATGCCGTGCCAGGCCCCGGTCCGCCACGATTTCGATGGCATGTTCGGGCATCAGCAGGTAAATCAGCACGCCGTTGTTGTGCTCGGTGTCCCACACCCGGTACTTGCTGAACAACATGATGGCGCGTTCGCGCGGGCTGGCCTGGCGGTGCAGGTAGCTCCAGGGCAGGCTGGCCTCGGCCACGACCCGGATTTGGCCCGTGTGCTGCTGTTCGCTGGCGCTCACGTGCGTGCCCAGGCGGTGCAAGACCTGTGGCGACAGGGCGCGGCGGGAGGCGGCTTCGGTCCAGCGGTGCTGCGCCAGGCGCCGCAGGGCGCGCAGTGTGCCCAAAAGAGGTTTGCTGCCATTGCTGCTGCCCATCACCAGTCCCCCGAGGCGCCGCCGCCACCAAAGTCGCCACCGCCGCCGGAGCTGAATCCTCCGCTGTCGCTGCTGCTGTAGTCGCCACCACTGCTGCCATGCCCCCAGCTCCCGGACGACCCGCCCCCATGGCCCAGCGCCACCGGTGCGCTGCTGCCCCCGAAGATCCAGGTGTAGAGCAGCGCAATCACGCCCGCCCCGATGGACAGCAGCAGGCTGGCGGTGAACACAAACGCCAGCACGCCCACACCACCCCCCACCAACAGCCCACCCAGCGCACTGCCAAAAAAGCTGCGCGCCAGCGGGCCGGCCACCATCACGCCAAAGAACAGGAAGATGGCGAAATCAGTCCAGTCAAACACGCTGTGGTCGTTGGTGCCCTGGGGCGTGTGCCCGGCTTCGGGTGGCGGGGGCAGGGCTTCTGCGCCGATGCGCGCGGCGAGTTGTGTGGCCGCTGCGCTCAGGCCGCCCGCGTAGTCGTTCTGCTGAAAGCGCGGCTTCATCGCGCTGTCGATGATGCGCGCGGCGGCGATGTCGGGGATGGCCCCTTCCAGCGCCTTGGCCACCTCGATGCGCATCTTGCGGTCGTTCTTGGCCACCAGCACCAGCACGCCGTCGCCCACGCCCCGGCGCCCGATCTTCCACTGGTTGCCCACGCGGTTGGCATAGGCGGCAATGTCTTCGGGTGCCGTGCTGGCCACCATCAGCACCACCACCTGCGCGCCCCGGGTCTGCTCCAGCGTGGCCAGCTGGGATTCGAGCGACTGGGTGTCTGCCGCGCTCAGGGTGCCCGTCTGGTCGATGACGTGGCCGGTGAGCGGCGGGATGGGTTGCAGCGCGCCCTGAGCCCATGCGCAAAAGGGTGTAAATGCTATAAATAATATAGCTGTCAGCGCCCGTCCAATGCGCGAAAGAAGCATATTTTCTTCAGATTTCTGCTGTGAACAGGGGTGCAGCCAGGAGCATCAGGGCTTGGCTTTGGAGCCGCCAAAGTCCACCGTGGGGGGCACGCTGATCTGCGCCTCGTTGGCCACGGTGAAGCTGGGCTTGGGGGCGTAGCTGAACGCCATGGCCGTGAGGTTGGTGGGGAAGCTGCGCGCGAGCACGTTGTACTCCTGCACCGTCTGGATGTAGCGGTTGCGGGCCACGGTGATGCGGTTTTCTGTGCCCTCCAGCGTCACGCGCAGGTCGCGAAAGCCCTGGTTGGCCTGCAGGGTGGGGTAGCGCTCGGACACCACCATCAGCCGCGACAGCGCGCCCGACAGCTCGCCCTGGGCCTGCTGGAATTTGATGAACGCCTCGGGGTTGTTCAGGGTTTCGGGCGTGACCTGGATGGCCGTGGCCTTGGCACGGGCCTCGACCACGCGGGTCAGCGTCTCCTGCTCAAAATTCGCCTCGCCCTTCACGGTGGCGACGATGTTGGGCACCAGGTCGGCGCGCCGCTGGTACTGGTTGAGCACCTCGCTCCAGGCGGCCTTGGTCTGTTCGTCCAGCCGTTGGAAGTCGTTGTAGCCGCAGCCGCCCAGGGCCAGCGTGGCCAGCAGCAGGGTGCCAAGGGCAAGGAAACGTCGCATCGTCATCATCATGGGGGCCTGCCAAAAAAGGAGAATGGGCCGAATGTGCCAGAAACCCGGCCGCACGGGGAGCCGGGCCGCGTAACGCAGCAGACTCGCCTGGCAAGCCCGTTGGGCGACTGCCATGAGATTCCCGGGAGATCGCGAACCGACACCACGGCCGTGGCCCACCAAAGCCCTTGGTCATCGCAGCGTGCGCTGCCTACCGGAGGCGGGCTGAACGCACAATAGCCGTCTGGCCTGTTGTGCCTCTGTGGCCTCTTCTGCCGATCCATCTCCACCATCACCCGGAACGACCATGCCCCGCGCCCGCTCCAAAGCTGCCACCCTGGGTGGCTCGTCGGATGAAACCGAATCAGCGTTCTACGAAGCCCTGCAGCGCGGCGACATCGACCTGCTGATGTCGTGCTGGGCGGATGAGGACGACATCGTCTGCGTGCACCCCGGCGGGCCACGCCTGCTGGGCGCGGGGGCGATCCGTGCGGCTTTCGAGTCCATGTTCGCGAACGGCACGGTGCGCGCGCGGCCGGTGCAGGTGCACCGGGTGGTGGCGCTTTCGAGTGCGGTGCACAGCGTGGCCGAACAGGTGGAGGTGATGCTGCCCGATGGCCTGCACCAGGCGGTGGTGCTGGCCACCAACGTCTATCACAAGACCCCGGAAGGCTGGCGTATGGTGGCCCACCATGCCAGCCCCGGCGTAGCGCCCGACGCGCAGGTGGTGGCGGCCCAGCGACCCGTGCTGCACTGAGACCCGCAGGAGAGGGAAAAATTTTGAGCTTTTTTGTGCCTCTGCGCGCGATGGTATTGCCCTGATAGCTATGAAATATGTAGCGCCTCGTTGGCTGCCCGGGGGGCAGCTCCAGACCATCTGGCCTGCGTTGTATTCCCGCCGGGTGCTGGGCCCCCGGCCCGAATACCGCCGCGAGCGCTGGGACACGCCCGACGGCGATTTTGTGGACGTGGACTTCCTGCAGGACGGCATCGACGGCCGTGTGCCGCGCCCGTTGCTGGTGGTGTTCCACGGCCTGGAGGGCTCCTCGCGCAGCCACTACAGCGAGGCCTTTGCAGACCTCGCGCGCCAGCGCGGCTGGGCCTGCGCGCTGCCGCACTTCCGGGGCTGCAGCGGCGAGATCAACCGCGCGCCGCGCGCCTACCACTCGGGCGACCATGCCGAGATCGGCTGGATGCTGCAGCGGCTGCGCACCGCCCACACCGGGCCGCTGATGGCGGCTGGGGTGTCGCTGGGCGGCAATGCGCTGCTGCGCTGGGCGGCTGAAGTGGGCACGGACGCCGCGCGCAGCGCCGACGCCGTGGCCGCCGTGTGTTCACCCATCGATCTGGCAGCGGGTGGGCACGCCATCGGGCGCGGCTTCAACCGGCAGGTCTACACCCGCATGTTCATGCGCACCCTGGTGCCCAAGGCGCTGCAGAAGCTGGCCCAGCACCCGGGGCTGTTCGACCGCCAGGCGCTGCTGGCCGCGCGGGACCTGTACGCCTTTGACAACGTGTTCACCGCCCCGGTGCATGGCTACCGCAACACCGAGGATTACTGGCTCCGCGCCTCGGCCAAACCGCTGCTGCACCAGATCCGCATCCCCGCACTGGTGGTCAACGCCCGCAACGACCCGTTTGTGCCCGCCGCGAGCCTGCCCGGGGCGCACGAGGTGGGCCGCTGCGTCACGCTCTGGCAACCGGCGCACGGCGGGCATGTGGGCTTCCCGCGCGGGCGCCCGCCCGGCCATGTGCGCGCCATGCCCGAGGCCGTGGGCGGCTGGCTGGCCGAGCAGGCCGGGGCAGGGGGCTGCCAGGGAGGACAATCGATCCATGGATGACATCGTCAAACAGGCCCTGGCCAAATGGCCCAATGTGCCGGACTGCTATGGCTGGCTGGGGCTGGACGCGCGGGGGCGTTGGTACCTGCGCGACGATGCCACGCAGGCGGCAGGGCCCTTTCCGCAGAGCAGGGGTCAGTTGCTGGAGCACGACAAGCTCATTGCTTTCATCGCCCGCAACTACGAGTCCGATGCCGAGGGGCGATGGTTCTTCCAGAACGGCCCCCAGCGTGTGTATGTGGAGCTGGAAGCAACGCCCTGGATCTGGCGTGTTCAGCCCGATCTGACCTTGCTGTCCCACACGGGCCAGGTGGCAGAAGGGAGCGATGCGCTGGTGGACGCGCAGGGGCGGCTGTACCTGGCCACGGCCCTGGGCGTGGGCCTGGTGCACAGCATGGATGTGGCCCTGGCCGCCGATGCGGTGGAGTCTGGCCGCTGGCCGCTGCAGGAGGTGTTGGCCAGCGACCTCCCAGCCCGGTACCGCTATGTGCCCAGCCCGCAGGCGTGGCGTGCGGGGCGGTTGGAGGTGGGTGAGAGCCGGTGAACGCCGGTGAGCGCCGGGGTGGGACCCTGGGCCGCGCCCACAAAAAAGCCGACGCATGCGTCGGCTTTTTGATTGGAGGGAGGCACCAGCCATCACCGCCTGTGGGGCCCCTGACCGCCGCTCTGTGAGTAGCTGACAGTCGGCTGGGAGCTGCTCGCCACCACACCGGTGGCTGAGCGACGGCCGGGATGGGTTGCCGGATCAGCGCGAAGCGGCGGGGGCTGCTGCCGCTGCAGCAGCATCGCCACCGGCGGGCGCAGGGGCAGCGGGTTCGTCGAACTTGCCGCCACTGGCGTTGGCCATGTAGGCCACAGCGCGGGCGATTTCGGTATCGTTGAAGTCACCACCACCTTGGGGGGCCATCGCGCCCTTGCCCTTCAGTGCGGACTGGACCAGGGTTTCGAAGCCGGTCTTGATGCGGGCCGACCAGGCAGCCGCATCACCCACCTTGGGGGCACCCGCAGCACCCGACGTGTGGCAGGCGGTGCACTGGGCCTTGAAGACTTCTTCGCCACCTTTGAGGGGGCGGTTTGCGTCACGCACTTCCACCATGCCCACCTTCTGGATGCGCTCGGCGATGGCCTTCTCAGGGTTGACGGCGCCAGCAGCGGGCTTGTCGGCAGACGTCACATAAAGGACCAGGCCGATGATGGCAAAGATCGGGATCACGAACGAGAAAAAACCTGCCAGCAGCAGCTGCTTGGGGGTCTTGATGGGGCCGGTGTGCGCTTCTTCGTGGTGGTTGTCGCTCATGACGTCCTCTGGTTATCGGGGGGCTTTGATGAAATCAACCTTAAATTATATCTACGCCCCCGGGAACTTCGGCTGCACGCCCGGCCCGAGGGGGCCGGTGTCGCCCGCACGCAACCCGCCTTCGAGCCAAGGGACGCGCACGGGCAGCGCTTCAGGAGCTGGGTTGCGCGGGCGCCGGGGCGCCGCCGCCCAGGGCCTTGTACAGCGCCACCTGGTTTTGCAGCTGTGCCAGCCGTACCTGCACCACGGCCTGCTGGGCCGTGAACAGGGAGCGCTGGGCGTCCAGCAGGTCCAGGTAGCTGGACACACCATTGCGGTAGCGCAGGTCTGCCAGCTGCAGGCGCGCACTTTCGGCCTCGGCCTGCCGCTGCTGGGCCACGGCCTGTTCGCCCAGGGTGGCTTGCCCTGCAAGGGCGTCCGAGACTTCGCGGAACGCGGTCTGGATGGCTTTTTCATACTGCGCGACCGCAATGCTGCGGCTGGCCTGTGCACTTTCCAGGTTGGCCTGGTTGCGGCCCGCATCGAAGATCGGCAGCAGCAGCGACGGCGCGATCGTGAAGCCCCAGGATCCGTTCTTGAACAGCCCCGACAGCTCGCCGCTGGCCGTGCCCGCCTGCGCTGTCAGCGAGATGCGCGGGAAAAACGCGGCGCGTGCGGCGCCAATGTTGGCGTTGGCGCCCACCAGTTGCTGCTCGGCCTGGCGGATGTCGGGCCTGCGGGTGAGCAGCTCCGACGGCAGGCCTGCGGGCAGCGGGGCCATGGCGGGTGCGTTGACGAGCCGGCTGCCGGTCAGGCTGGCTGCGATTTCGCTGGGCAGAGGCTGGCCCAGCAGCAAGGCCAGGGCGTTTTCGTCGAGTGCGCGCTGCCGCTGCTGCTGCGCCAGCGTGGCGCGAGCAGCCTGGGTGAGGGATTCGGCCTGGCGGAAGTCCAGCTCCGAAGCCACGCCGGCATCCAGCCGCATCTTGGTCAGCCGCACCGATTCTTCGCGCGAGGACAGGGTCTGGCGCGACAGGTCCAGCAGCTCCTCGTCAGCCAGCAGCGCCAGCCAGCCGTTGGCCACCGCCGCCACCAGGCTCACCTGCGCGGCGTTGCGGCCTTCTTCGGTGGCGAGGTATTGGGCCAGGGCCTGTTCCTTGAGGCTGGCGAGGCGACCGAAGAAGTCGATCTCCCAGGCCGAGATGGCCAGCCCGACGCTGAACGAGTTGGTCAGGTCGCCACTGCCCGAGGCGGGCGCGCGGCTGGCATTGGCGGCCAGGCCCACGCCCGGGTACTGGTCGGCGCGGCGCACCTGGTAGGTGGCGCGCGCCTGTTCGACGTTGAGCATGGCCACGCGCAGGTCGCGGTTGTTGGCCAGCGCGGTCTCTATCAGTTGCTGCAGCCGGGGATCGGCAAAGTAGTCTTGCCACGGCGCCGTGGCGGTCGGGCCCTGGGCGGCACCCGCTGCAGCAGCAGGCGCCATGGCATAGGTGGTGGGCACCGGCGCGGCGGGACGCTCATAGGTGGGGATGTACGAGCAGCCCGCGAGCAGCAGCGCAGCCGCTGCCGCCGTGAGCGCGAGAGGGGTGCTGCGGGGATCAATCATGGGTTCCAACTCCTGCTTCTTCTGCATGGCGGCGGTTCATTTCTGCCTGGCGTGCGCTGCCCTTGAACAGGCTGCGCACCACCACGAAGAACACGGGCACAAAAAACACGGCCAGCACCGTGCCGGTGACCATGCCACCCAGCACGCCGGTACCGATGGCGCGCTGGCTGGCAGAGCCTGCGCCCGAGGCAATGGCCAGCGGCAGCACGCCCAGCCCGAAGGCCATGGAGGTCATGATGATGGGGCGGAACCGCAGGTGGGCGGCGGCCAGCGCCGACTCGATCACGCCCTTGCCCTGGGCCTGCAGGTCTTTGGCAAATTCGATGATCAGAATGGCGTTCTTCGCCGATAGACCAATGATGGTGATCAGGCCCACCTGGAAGTACACGTCGTTGGCATAGCCCCGCATCAGCGTGGCCAGCAGCACACCCAGCACGCCCAGGGGCACGACCAGGATCACCGCCAGCGGGATGGACCAGCTTTCATACAGCGCTGCCAGGCACAGGAACACGGCCAGGATGGCGAAGCTGTAGAGGATCAGCGACTGGGCGCCCGCGAGCTTTTCCTCGCGCGACTGGCCGGTCCATTCGAAGCCGAAGCCTGCGGGCAACTGCTTGGCGAGTTTCTCCATTTCGGCCATGGCGGCACCGGTGCTGTAGCCGGGCGCAGGTGCGCCCGAGATGCGCATGGCCGGATAACCGTTGTAGCGCACTGTCTGCTGCGCGCCGTTCACCCAGCGGGTGGTGGCAAATGCCGACAGCGGCACGGGCTTGCCCTGGCTGTTGGCGGCATTGATCTTGAGCAGATCGTCCGGCTGCATGCGGGCCGGTGCGTCGGCCTGCACCACCACCCGTTGCAGACGGCCCTGGTTGGGGAAGTCATTCACGTAGCTGGAGCCAAGTGCGGTGGACAGCGCCGAGTTGATCGCGTCGAACGGCACACCCAGCGCGTTGGCTTTGTCGCGGTCGATGTCGATCTGCAGCTGGGGCGCGTCTTCCAGGCCGTCCGGGCGCACTTGCGTGAGCACCTTGCTTTGCGAGGCCATGCCCAGCAGCTGGTTGCGCGCCTGCACCAGGGCCGCGTGCCCGGCGCCGCCACGGTCTTGGAGGCGGAAGGTGAAGCCGCTGGCGTTGCCAAGTTCAGGGATGGGCGGCGGGCTCAATGGAAAGATGAACGCATCGCGGATACCCATCAGCCCACCAAAGGCGCGGTTGGCCACATCCTGCGCCGATTGGCCTGGGCCATGGCGTTCGCTCCAGTCCTTGAGGGTCACAAACGCCAGTGCAGCATTCTGGCCCTGGCCAGAGAAGCTGAAGCCCAGCACGCCGACCATGCTTTGCACTTCGGGCTGCTTGAGGATGAAGCCTTCGACCTGCTCCATCACGGCCAGCGTGCGCTCCTGGGTGGCCCCTGGTGGCAGTTGCACGTTGACGATGATGTTGCCCTGGTCTTCGCTCGGGAGGAACGAGGTAGGCAGGCGCATGTAGACCACGGCCACGGCGCCTACGATGGCGGCATAGATGACCAGATAGCGCGCGGCGCGCTTGAGCATGCGGGCCACAAAACCTTCATAGCCCTTGGCGGTGCGTGAAAAGCCCCGGTTGAACCAGCCGAAGAAGCCGGTCTTTTCGTGGTGGTGGCCCGCTTCCACGGGCTTGAGCAGCGTGGCGCACAGCGCAGGCGTGAGCGACAGCGCCATGAAGGCCGAGAAGCCGATGGAGGCCACCATCACGGCCGAGAACTGGCGGTAGATGTTGCCGGTGGAGCCCGCAAAGAACGCCAGGGGCACGAACACCGAGATCAGCACCACGGTCACGCCGATGATGGCGCCCGAGATCTGGCGCATGGCCTTGCGCGTCGCCTCCAGTGGCGACAGGCCTTCTTCGCTCATGATGCGCTCGACGTTCTCCACCACCACGATGGCGTCGTCCACCACGATGCCGATCACCAGCACCATGCCGAACATCGTCAGCACGTTGATTGAGAAGCCCAGTGCGAGCAGCGTGGCGAACGTGCCCAGCAGCGCAATCGGTACCACGATGGTGGGGATGATGGTGTAGCGCCAGTTCTGCAGGAACAGGAACATCACCAGAAACACCAGAGCCACGGCCTCGAACAGGGTCTGTGCGACCTGCTTGATGGAGATGTCCACAAAGCGCGAGCTGTCGTAAGGAATGCTCCAGCCCATGCCCTCGGGGAAGTAGCGCGAGAGTTCATCCATCTTGGCGCGCACAGCCTTGGCGGCTTCGAGCGCATTGCCACTGGGCGACAGCTGCACGCCAATGCCCACGGCGGGCTTGCCGTTCAGGCGTGCGGCCGTGGCATAGGCCTGGCCGCCCAGCTCCACGCGCGCCACATCCTTGATGCGCACGGTGGAGCCATCGGTGTTGGCGCGCAGCACGATGTTGCCGAACTGCTCCACGCTGCTGAGCTGGCCATTGACCACCACGGTGGCAGCAATGCCCTGGCCTGCGACGTTGGGCAGGTCGCCAATGGTGCCGCTGGCCACCTGTGCGTTCTGGGCGCGGATGGCAGCGGTGATCTCGGCGGTCGAGAGGTTGAAGCTCATCATCTTGGCCGGGTCGATCCAGATGCGCATGGCGCGCTCGGTGCCAAACAGCTGAGCCTGGCCAATGCCCTGCAGCCGCTGCAGTTCGGGCACGATGTTGCGCGAGGCGTAGTCGCCCAGGGCCACGGTGTCGGTCGCTGGGTTGGAAGACGACAGCATGGTGAACAGCAGGAAGTTGGAGCGCGATTTGTCCACGCGCACGCCCTGCTGGGTCACCGCCGAGGGCAGGCGGGGGGTGGCACGCGACAGGCGGTTCTGCACATCCACCTGCGCTAGGTCGGCGTTGGTGCCGGGCTGGAAGCTCAGGGTGATGCTGCCTGAGCCGTCCGCCTGGGCCACCGACTCCATGTAGATCAGGCCGGGTGAGCCGTTCATTTCGCGTTCGATGACGGATAGCACGCTGTCCTCCAGCGTCTGCGCGGAGGCACCGGGGTAGGCGGCATTGATGACGATGGCGGGCGGGGCCACCGGCGGGTACTGGGCGATCGGCAACTGCGTGATCGCCACGCCGCCCATCACCATGATGAACAGGGCGATCACCCATGCAAAGATGGGGCGGTCGATAAAAAACTTGGCCATGCTGGGGTGCCCCTTATGGCTTGGCGGCAGAGGCCGGTGCGGAAGCGGGGGCCGCTGCCGGGGCGGCGGGTGCTGCGGCCGCGCCAGGTGCCTGCCATGGGACGGGTTTTACCGGCGTGCCGGGCGGCAGCATCTGCAGCTTCTGGAAGCCATCGACCATTACCTTTTCGCCCGCCTTGAGGCCGTCAAGAACGACCCAGCGGTTGTTTTGCGCGGCGCTGATCTTGACGGTGCGCGCGGCCACCTTGCCATCGTCGCCCACCACGCTGACCGTGTCGCCCTGCTGGGTGCGGGTGACCGCCTGCTGGGGCAGGGTGATGGCGTTGCTGGCCTGCGCCTGTTCGATGCGCACCCGCAGGTACAGGCCGGGCAGCAGCTCGCCCTTGGGGTTGGGCACTTCGGCGCGCAGTGTGACCTGGCCCGTGGTGGCATCGACCGACAGGTCGGTGAACAGCAGTTTGCCGGACTGGGCGTATTCCGTTCCATCCCCGAGCACCAGTTTGACGCTGGCGGCTTCGGTGTTGCCAGCGCGTTTGAACTGGCCGCTTTCCATCGCGCGGCGCAGCTGGAAGACATCGCTGGCCGATTGGGTGAAGTTCACGTACACCGGGTCGATCTGTTGCACCACGGCCAACGCGGTGGCCTCGCCCTGCCCGACCAGGGCGCCTTCGGTTACCAGCGCCCGGCCAATGCGGCCTGCAATGGGCGAGGTCACGCTGGCATAGCCCAGGTTGATGTCGGCCGTGCGCACCGCCGCCTTGGCGGCCGCCACGTCGGCCTGTGCCTGCTTTTCCGCCGCTTCGGCGTTCACAAAGTCTTGCTTGCTGATGGCGTTCGCGCTCACCAGTGGGCGATAGCGCTCGACCTGGGCGCTGGCCTGGGCGAGGTTGGCCTGGGCCTTGGCGAGGGAGGCGCGGGCGCTTTCTGCTGCGGCGGCGTAGGGCGCCGGGTCAATGCGGAACAGAGGCTGGCCTGCCTTGACATCGCTGCCTTCCTTGAACAGCCGCTGCTGCAGGATGCCGGCCGCGCGGGCACGGACCTGTGCCACGCGCGAGGCCTCGACGCGGCCGGGCAGCTCCGTCACCAGCCCGACATCGCCGGGCGTTGCGGTGACCACGCCGACCTCCACCGGAGGCATTTGCGGCCCACCCGCAGCTGCCTGGCCATCGGCTTTGCCGCAGGCAACCAGGAGCGCAGCAGCGGCACTGACCGCCAAAAGAGTGAGTGTTTTGCGGCTGTAGGCCAAGGAAAGGAGCGGGATGGCGGATGCGTCACGCAGTTTGGGCATGAGAGTCCTTTTGATCGGCGTCAAGAAATGGGTTTGTAGGGGATGGGTTGCCTGCCACAGGCGACCCAAAACAAGAGCCCGACAAAACAAGTGCTCAATTATACATACAAACATGAATGTATAATTACCATGGGCGGATGTCGGAGTGATGCCGCTGGCGGATGGAGTGCCCGAAAGAGGAGACACAAAGTTATGGCGCGTCGAACCAAAGAAGATGCGATTGCTACGCGCAACAGCCTGATTGATGCGGCTGAGAGGGTTTTTTGCGAAAAAGGGGTGGCGCGGGCATCGCTGAGCGACATTGCCCAGGCTGCGGGTGCCACCCGGGGGGCCATTTACTGGCACTTCAAGGACAAGGTGGATCTATTCGGCGCCATGATGGACCGGGTGACGCTGCCGCTGGAGCAGGGGTTTGGGGCGCTGGAGGGGAGCACCTGTCCGGATCCTGTGGAGCGGCTGCGTGCGGTGCTGGCGCTGGTGTTGCACGGGGTGGCGTCAGACGAGCGAACCCGCAGGGTGTTCGAGATTGCGCTCTACAAGGTCGAATACGTGGGAGAGCTGATTGGCGTGCGTGATCGGCACATCGCGGCCTCGGATGGCTTTACCAACCAGTTGGCGCGCGACTTTGAGTTGGCTGCCCAGGCGCAGCGCGTGGTTTTGCCGATGACGCCGGTGGAGGCTGCGGTGGGGTTGCATGCCTTGTTCGATGGATTGATCCGCAACTGGATTCTGGGTGGCGGGGCGTTTGATCTGGAGCGTGTGGGGCGGGTCGGTACCGATGCGTTCCTGGTGGGGTTGGGCTTGGCCCTGCCGGTTGCTGCGGATCTTGGGGTGGCTGGATAGCGGTTTTATGGTGTCTGGGTGGTGGACTGGTTTGGGGTGTTCTGGTGGCAGTGGTGTTGTGTTGTTTGTTGGGTTGTTTCCAATTGGGAGCGGCTGCGTGCGATAATTCAAGGCTGTACCGGTTCAGTCCAGCGGCTGTAGCTCAGTGGATAGAGTATTGGCCTCCGAAGCCAAGGGTCGTGGGTTCGATCCCCGCCAGCCGCGCCAGTGATGTTTGCCGCCGTGTGTCCTGCTGATGGGGGGGGGCTGTGCAAATTTCTGGAATTTTTCTGGACTGCAAAAAACTGGTGCTATAATTCGAAATTCTCCGGAGGGGTGCCCGAGTGGCTAAAGGGGGCAGACTGTAAATCTGTTGGCTTACGCCTACACTGGTTCGAATCCAGTCCCCTCCACCAGTGAGTGGTAGTGTTGAGAGTGGTGCTTGATTCCGCCTTGGTGTGGTGTTGAGTGCGCAAAGGTCGTTGGCCGATGCGGGAGTAGTTCAATGGTAGAACCCTAGCCTTCCAAGCTAATGACGCGGGTTCGATTCCCGTCTCCCGCTCCACTGCTAGTTTGTTCTGGTTTGTTGAGATAGAAATTTTGAGGTCGCGCAAGCGGCGTCAAGTTGCCCATGTGGCTCAGTGGTAGAGCACTCCCTTGGTAAGGGAGAGGTCGCGGGTCCGATTCCCGCCATGGGCACCACTTTCAGGTGCGTCCGGATCTGGTTGCGCCGAGATCCTGTTGTATTGATATAGATTTTTTTCGGAGTCGGAAAAATGGCAAAAGGAAAATTCGAGCGTACCAAGCCCCACGTGAACGTGGGCACGATCGGCCACGTGGACCA
>NZ_NOIG01000019.1 GCF_002245625.1 Acidovorax kalamii | reverse complement strand
TCGTTGTCGCTGTCGGCGTCGTTGTCCGAGTCAGCGTCATCGTCTCAGCGTCGTTATCCGAGTCAGCATCGTTGTCCGAGTCAGCGTCATCGTCGCTGTCGGCGTCGTTGTCCGAATCGGCGTCGTTGTCGCTGTCGGCGTCGTTGTCCGAGTCGGCGTCATTGTCGCTGTCGGCGTCGTTGTCCGAGTCAGCGTCGTTATCCGAGTCAGCATCGTTGTCCGAGTCAGCATCGTTGTCCGAGTCAGCGTCATCGTCGCTGTCGGCATCGTTGTCCGAATCGGCGTCGTTGTCCGAGTCAGCGTCATCGTCGCTGTCAGCATCGTTGTCCGAATCGGCGTCGTTGTCGCTGTCAGCATCGTTGTCCGAATCGGCGTCGTTGTCGCTGTCGGCGTCGTTGTCCGAGTCAGCGTCATCGTCACTGTCGGCGTCGTTGTCCGAATCAGCGTCATTGTCGCTGTCAGCGTCGTTGTCCGAGTCAGCATCGTTGTCCGAATCGGCGTCGTTGTCGCTGTCAGCATCGTTGTCCGAATCGGCGTCGTTGTCGCTGTCGGCGTCGTTGTCCGAGTCAGCGTCAT
>NZ_NOIG01000018.1 GCF_002245625.1 Acidovorax kalamii | reverse complement strand
GCTGGACACCACCCGCACCGCCGCCCCCGCCGCGCCCGAGCTGTTGCTGGCCGATGCCGACTGGCACCGCCTGGAGGGCCGGGGCGACGCCGCCCTGGCCCTGTACCGCCAGGCGGCCGATGCGGCGCCCGCAGGCACAGCGCAGCAGGCCGCTGCGCTGTGGGGCCTGGGCCGTGCGCTGCAGGAGCGGGGCGACCTGCATGCCGCCCGCACCACCCTGGCGCGCGCCGTGGCGCTGGCGCCCGACCACCCCGCCTACCGGGCCGAGCTGGCCACGGCCGACACCGAAGCACTGCGGCTGGCCGACGCACGCACCGGCTTTGACGCCGCCCTGGCCCTGGCGGGCGACGACTACACCAGCCTTGCCGGCGCGGGCCTGCTGGCGCTGCAGCAGGGCGACGCCGAGGCTGCGCGCACCCAGCTGCTCAAGGCGTTGGTGATCGAACCCCGCTACGCCCGCGCCCAGGTGTGGCTGGCCGTGGCCGAGTACCGGCTGGGCGAGCTGGCCGCCGCCCTGGATTCGCTGGACCGTGCCCGCCTGGCCGACCCCAACGACCCGCTGCCCTGGCAGATCGAAGCCATCCTGCGCAACGACAGCGGCCAGCCCGAGGCCGCCATGGCCGCCGCGCGCCAGGCGCTGGTGCGGCTGCCCGCCCTCAAGTCGCTCAACCCGCTGGTGTCCGACAGCCAGGGCTCGGCCAACCTGGGCAAGGCGCTGGGTGACTTCGGGCTGGAGCACTGGGCGCGCGCCTATGCGCAGCAGTCGTACTACCCACTCTGGGCGGGCAGCCATTTCTTCATGGCCAACCGGCACGAGAGCGACTACAGCCGCAATTCCGAGCTGTACCAGGGCTACCTGGCCGATCCGCTGGCGCTGGGCCTGGGCGAGCGGCAGGTGCCCGTGTTGCCCACCGAGGGCCACGAAACCGTGTGGACCACCAGCGCCGAACGCAACCCCGTGCATTCGGCCCTGGTGGGCGCGGTGACCTTGCGCGGGCTCGATGCCAGCGCGGTGCCCATGGCCTGGCTGGCCCGCGCCACCGGGCTGCGCATGTGGCCCCGGGGCGGGTCGGGTTCGTACTGGATGACCGCACCCATGGCCACGCTGGGCTGGGGCGCGCGGCCCACCGACCAGTTGGGCCTGTTTGTGGTGCACGACCAGGGCTGGGACCGCACGGGCTATCCGGGTGGGCTGGACCTGGGCCCTGCGCGCTTTGACGGCGTGGCGCGCACCCATGCCGCGCGCACCGATGCCGGTGGGGCCTGGCGCTGGTCGGCCGACGCGCAGACCTGGCTCAAGGTGCACCATGTGCGCAGCACCAACACCCGCGTGCTCGACTTCGACGCCTGGGGCCCGCAGAACTCGCGGGTGCAGGACGGCATGGACGGCGTGATGCTGCGGCATGTGGTGCAACTGCCCGGGCAGCGGCTCAGCGCCGGGTGGGAAAACGTCCGCGCCCAGGCCCGCTCCAGGCTGTACGACCCCGGTGCGCCCTGGGAGGCATCGGACGGCACCACCACCGCGCGTTTTGACATGCCCTGGATCACCTCCGAATGGCAGCACGGCGCCTGGGCGTGGGAGGCCGGTGCCGCCTGGCCGCGGCTGCGCGCGCGCTATGTCAATCGCTACTACAGCCAGATCACCAACGAAGATTTCTTTGCCCCCGACATCACCGAGGGCGGCCACACCCGGCGCCTGCGGCCCCGGGCAGGGCTGTCCTACCGCATCGGGCCGGGCCGTGCGCTGCACGCGGCCTACATCGAAAGCATGCACGCGCCCGCATCCCACACCCTGGCACCCGTGGCCGTGGGCGCCATCGCCATCGACCACCAGTACCAGCGCCTGGGCAGCCTG
This sequence comes from Acidovorax kalamii, assembly GCF_002245625.1. Classification (GTDB taxonomy): domain Bacteria; phylum Pseudomonadota; class Gammaproteobacteria; order Burkholderiales; family Burkholderiaceae_C; genus Acidovorax; species Acidovorax kalamii. The sequence continues at coordinate 6,705 of NZ_NOIG01000018.1, read as the reverse complement.
GCGCGCAAACGGGCGGTGCAGCTCGATTGGGAGATCGATGCGCGCACCTTTGCCTGGGGCGTGCTCAGCAGCCAGTCCATTGCCAACCCGGTTTTTGCCGATGGCCGTTTGCTGGTGCCCAACCTGGGCAGTTCGGTGTCAGACCGGGCGGGTGTGCTGGCCCCCGTGGGCGCGTCGGGGCAGGTGGTGATCGATGCCTACAACGGCAATCCCTATTTCAGCCAGGGCCGCCTGCACCAGGCGGGCGCCGCGCTGAACCGGGTGCTCACCCCGCACTGGAGCGTGCTGGGCAGCTACACCTGGGCCCAGTCGCGCAACACCGGCGTGCAACATGCGGGCAAGCTGCTGCCGGGCGTGCCGCCGCACACGGGGGTGCTGGCCAATGTCTGGCGGCACGGCGCGCGCGACCTGACGCTGGCGTCGCTGGTCTACCGGGGCTCGCGGTTTGCCGACGAGGCCAACACCCAGCCCCAGGGCGCGGGCTGGAGCTTCAACCTCGTGCTGTTCCGCGAATCGGCCGACCGCCGCTGGGCGTGGACGGGCACGCTGCAGACACCGCTGCATGGCACCGTGCGCCCCACGCTGTGGACCAGCCTGCGTTACCGCATGGATTGAGCACAGTTTTTGAGGGCTTTTTAGGCCCTCTGCGCGCGACCATTCAGCGGTTTGTGCTATCAAATATATAGCACTTAAGTGTGCCGGATGCTCAGGCTGCAGCCTCTGCATGCGCGGCCAGCGCAGCCAGTGCCGCTGCCACATCGGCATCTGCCACGCCATCCACAGGAGCCCGCTGCCCCGCCAGTGCGCCCAGCCCTTCGCGCTGCAGGCGGGCGATGGCCTGGCCTGCGTCCTTGGGTGCGTCAAAACCCGTGCTTTGCAGCAGCAGGCGGCCATCGGCATCCACCAGTTTGAAGTAGAACTTGCCATCGGCCTCGCGGTACTGCTTGAACGTGGGCAGGGCGGCCTTGGCGGCCTTTGCTGGCTTGGCTGCGGTGCTGGCCTGCGCCAGGCTGCGCAGGCCCACGGCCGAGCGCAACTCGCGGATGAACGGTGTGGCCAGCGTGCGGGCGCGCTCGGCACCGGCCAGCAGCGTGGTTTCGATGCGGGCGGGGTTGTGGATCAGGTCTTCGTACTTGGCGCGCATGGGCGCAATCACCTGGTCCACGCGCTCAAACAGCACCTGCTTGGCATCGCCCCAGGCAATGCCTTCGGCATAGGCCTTGCGCAGTGCTTCTGTTTCGTCGGCCGTGGCAAAGGCCTGGTAGATCTGGAACAGCGCCGAGCCCTCGACCTCCTTGGCTTCGCCGGGTGCGCGTGAGTCGGTGAGGATGGAGCCGATGAGCTTCTTGAGCTGCTCGCGCGAGCTGAACAGCGGGATGGTGTTGTCGTAGCTCTTGCTCATCTTGCGCCCGTCCAGGCCGGGCAGCGTGGCCACATGGTCGTCAATCGCCGCTTCGGGCAGCACAAAGTGCTCGCCATACAGGTGGTTGAAGCTGGCCGCCATGTCGCGCGCCATCTCGATGTGCTGGATCTGGTCGCGGCCCACGGGCACCTTGTGCGCCTTGAACATCAGGATGTCTGCGCCCATGAGCACGGGGTACATGAACAGGCCCGCCGTCACGCCGTCGTCCTGCTCGCGCCCGGCGGCGGTGTTTTTGTCCACGCTGGCCTTGTAGGCGTGGGCGCGGTTGAGCACGCCCTTGCCCGTCACGCAGGTCAGCAGCCAGGTCAGCTCGGGGATCTCAGGGATGTCGGACTGGCGGTAGAAGGTGACCTTCTCGGGGTCCAGGCCCGCCGCCAGCCAGCTGGCGGCGATCTCCAGCGTGGAGCGCTGGATGCGCACCGGGTCCTCGCACTTGATGAGCGCGTGGTAGTCGGCCAGGAAGTAGAAGCTTTGCACGCCAGGCTGCAGGCTGGCCGCCACCGAGGGGCGGATCGAGCCGACAAAGTTGCCCAGGTGGGGCGTGCCCGTGGTGGTGATGCCGGTGAGAAAACGCGTGGTGCTCATGGGAACAAAATCAGCTGGAAAAGAGAAGAAAAAAGGAAGTTCAGCGCAGCAGGGCAGTGAGTGGCGTGAGCAGCAGGTTGATGGTGCTGTAGCCCAGTGCCATCAGCGGACGCAGCCACAGGGCCCCCACCACGCCTGCAATCACCAGGCCCATCACAATGAAAAAGCCCCAGGGCTCGATGCGCGAGACCATGTGCGCCTGCTTCCAGGGCAGCAGGCCCACCAGGATGCGCCCGCCGTCAAGCGGGGGCAGCGGAAACAGGTTGAAGGCCCACATCACCAGGTTGACCAGCACACCCGCGCGGGCCATCTCGATGAAGAAGCGCTCTTCCACGCCCGAACCCAACAGCGCCACCAGCAGCACTGCCCAGCCGATGGCCTGGACGAAGTTGGATGCCGGCCCTGCCAGTGCCACCCAGATCATGTGCTGCTTGGGCTTGCGCAGGTTGCCGAAGTTGACCGGCACTGGCTTGGCGTAGCCGAACAGGAATGCCCCCGAGGTGGCGAAGTACAGCAGCAGCGGCATCAGGATGGTGCCTACCGGGTCGATGTGCTTGAGGGGGTTGAGCGTGATGCGACCCATCATGTAGGCCGTGTTGTCGCCAAAGTGGCGCGCCGCGTAGCCATGGGCCGCCTCGTGCACGGTGATGGCAAACAGCACCGGCAGGGCGTAGATCAGAACGGTTTGGATGAGATTGGAGGTGTCCACCCGGGGGATTGTCTCAGACCGCCCGCCGCCCGGCGGTCCCGCAGGCGGCGGGTCGGGCGATTGTGGGTTGTACGTACGCTGGAGGCAGGCCCGGCTGGGCGATCATTGCAGGTTGCGGGTCCCCGCCGGGTGTGCCCCTCAAAAATCACTACAACAGTTCTAGAGAGACGACGCGCATGTTGAACCATCTGAAGATAGGAACACGCCTGACGCTGGCGTTTGGCGGCATTGGCCTGGTGGTGCTGCTGCTGATGGCCATGGTGCTGGCTGGCATTGGCGGGGCCGAGCAGGCCCTGCAGGGCGGTGCGGTGGGTGCGCAGCAGGTGCAGGCAGCGCAGGCCCACCTGGGCAGCGTGCGGGCCTGGGCCATCGGCTGCAGCGTGGCGGTGTTCGTGCTGGCGCTGCTGGCGGTGTTCAGCCTGCGCGCGGGCATCGTGGCGCCGCTGAACCAGGCCATCCTGATCGCCGAAACCGTGGCCTCGGGCGACCTGAGCCAGGAGTTCAGCTCCGAGCTGCAGGGCGACTTTGGCCGCCTGCTGGACGCGCTGGGCACCATGGAAGACACGCTGACCGATCTGGTCGCGCGCATCAAGCAGGACGCCGACGCCATCAGCGCCTCGGCCGCCGACATCGACCACGGCAACACCGACCTCTCGCGCCGCGCCGAAGACCAGGTGTCATCCCTCACCCAGACGGCCGCTAGCATGGAGCAGCTCACGGCCACCGTGCGCCAGAACGCCGAGCGTGCCCATTCGGCCAGTGGCCTGGCCGTGAAGGCCTCGGCCATTGCCGAGCAGGGCGGCACCGTGGTGGGCGAGGTGGTGCAGACCATGCAGGCCATCAGCGGCAGCTCGCGCAAGATCGTGGACATCATCCAGGTCATCGAAGGCATCGCCTTCCAGACCAACATCCTTGCGCTCAACGCCGCCGTCGAGGCCGCGCGCGCAGGTGAACAGGGCCGGGGCTTTGCCGTGGTGGCCAGCGAGGTGCGCAACCTGGCCCAGCGCAGCGCGGTGGCCGCGCGCGAGATCAAGGCGCTGATCAGCGCATCCGTCGAGCAGGTCGAAAGCGGCGCAGGCCAGGTGGGCCAGGCGGGCAAGACCATGGAAGAAATCGTTGGCGCCGTGGGCCAGGTGAGCGCCTTGCTGGGCGAAATCTCCGTGGCCCTGCGCGAGCAGAGCGAGGCCATCACCCACGTGAACCAGGCCGTGGCCCACATGGACGGCACGACCCAGGACACGGCGGCGCTGGTGCAGGGCGCCGTGGCCACCGCCTCGTCCTTGACCGCTCAGGCGCGCGATCTGGAGCAGGCCGTGGGCGCGTTCAAGTTGTAGCCCCCTGAGCGGCTGCGCCGCTTCCCCTTCAGGGAGACACCACAGTTCTACAACCCCAGCGCCTGCAGGCTGCCGCGCCCTTCGCGCACCACCTCGGGGTCGCCGCCCGCGCCCATGGGGGTCAGGTCCACCACCGTGGTGGGCTCCAGCGGGCAGGCGCCCGCGTCCACGATGGCGTCCAGCAGCTTTTCGTAGCGTTCGCGGATTTCCTGCGGGTCGTTCAGCGGCTCCGTTTCGCCCGCCGGGATCAGCGTGGTGGCCAGCAGCGGCGCGCCGTGCAGCTCCAGCAGCAGTTGCAGGCCCTTGCGGTCGGGCACGCGCAGGCCAATGGTCTTGCGCGAGGGGTGGCTCACGCGGCGCGGCACTTCCTTGGTGGCTTCGAGGATGAAGGTGTAGGGCCCGGGCGTGCCCAGCTTGAGCAGGCGGTACTGGCGGTTGTCCACCCGTGCGTAGTTGGCCAGCTCCGACAGGTCGCGGCACAGCAGCGTGAGGTGGTGCTTCTCGTCCACCTGGCGGATGCGGCGCAGGCGGTCCACCGCGTCCTTGTCGTCCAGGTGGCAGACCAGCGCATAGCTGGAGTCGGTGGGCACAGCCAGGATGCCGCCCTTTTGCAGCAGCATCGCCCCCTGCTTGAGCAGGCGCGGCTGCGGGTTGTCGGGGTGGACTTCGAAATACTGGGCCATGGGCGTTGCGCGGGCGTCTTGCGGGCTGCTGGGGGCGGGGTCAGGCGGCGGGGTGCTGGATGCGGTCCGCCAGCAGCTCCCACACCGGGGTGAGCTGGCCCGGCAACAGGGGCAGCGTGCCCAGGTCGGTGTGGGATTCGTCGGGGCTGTGGAAGTCGCTGCCGCGCGAGGCGGCCAGGCCAAACTCCTCGGCCATGGCGGCGTAGGTCACGTATTCGGCAGCGGTATGGCTGCCGGTCACCACCTCCACGCCGCGCCCGCCGTGCTGCTTGAACTCCGAGAACAGCGCGTACTCCTCGTTGGCCGTGAACTTGTAGCGCGCCGGGTGGGCAATCACGGCCATGCCACCAGCCTCGGTGATCCAGCGCACCGCGTCGCCCAGGTTGGCCCAGCGGTGGGGCACGTAGCCGGGTTTGCCTTCGATGAGGTATTTGCGGAAGACTTCAGACGTGTCCTTGCACACGCCACTTTCCACCAGAAAACGCGCGAAATGCGTGCGCGAGATCAGGTCGGGGTTGCCCACAAACTGCAGTGCGCCTTCATACGCGCCGTGGATGCCCACCTGCGCCAGCTGTGCGGCCATGTCCTGGGCACGTTCGCTGCGCCCGCCGCGTGTGGCAGCCAGGCCCCGGGCGAGCTGTGCGTCGTCAGGGTCGAACCCCAGGCCCACGATGTGCACGGTGGTGTTGGCAAAGGTGACTGAAATCTCGGTGCCGGTGATGTAGGCCATGCCCTGCGCGCGCGCAGCGGCGGCGGCGCGGTGCTGGCCGCCGATTTCGTCATGGTCCGTCAGCGCCCACAGCTCGACCCCGTTGGCCTTGGCCCGCGCGGCCAGGTCTTCGGGGCTCAGGGTGCCGTCGGAGACGACAGAGTGGCAGTGCAGGTCGGCGTTGAGTATGGGGGTCACCGGGTCATTTTAGGGCTTGTACCGATAACGCGCCCTGCCGAACCCAGCAACACTGCCAGAGGGGCCGGTGCTGGCGGCAGCGCGGCAGTGGATGGCATGTTCCAAGGAGCAAGCATGAAATTCAATGACCTGCGCGTGGCCCACAAGATGTGGAGCGTGATCCTCGGTTTGCTGGCCCTGATGCTGGTGGCCGCCATCTGGACCCAGTGGTACGGGCGTCAGGTGACTACCTCCACCGAGCAGGCCGTGGACAAGTACGAGGCCGCCATCACCACCGCCGTCAGCTGGCGCGGGCTGGCCGAGGTGGCAGTCACCATGTCGATGGCCAGTTTTGTGACTACCGACCAGGCGCTCAAGGCCGACTTTGATACCCGGGTGGCCGCCCTCACGGCGCGCATCACGCCGGTGCAGGAAAAGATCAACAAGGCCGCCGTATCGGCCGACGACAAGGCCGCATTGGCCGCCGTGGCCGCTGCGCGCGCCGACGTGCGGGGCCAGACCGACAAGCTCAAGGAGCTGACCGACGCGGGCGATGCTGCCGCCAAACAGGCCTATCTGGCCAATGTGTACCGGCCCAAGGTCGTGGCCTACCTGGAGTCGATCGACAAATTTGTGGCCGTGCAGGAGCGCCAGCGCGAGGCAGCGGTGCAGGCTGCCCACACCATGCTCAATCGGCTGCTGATGATCGAGGTGGCCGCTGCCGTTGCCGTGGTGGCGCTGGGCATGCTGATGGCAGCGTGGCTGGTGCGCTCCATCACCCGCCCGCTGGACCGGGCCGTGGCGCTGGCCGAATCCATCTCGGGCGGTGACCTGACGCAGAACATCCACGACGACCGCAAGGACGAACTGGGCGTGCTCACCCGGGCCCTGTCGGGCATGGTCACGCGGCTGCGCACGGTGGTGAGCGAGGTGCGCCAGGGGGTGGACTCGGTGTCGTCGGCCTCGGTGGAGATTGCCAACGGCAACCACGACCTGTCGGCCCGCACCGAGCAGACCGCCTCGAACCTGGAAGAGGCTGCTGCCAGCATGGAGCAGCTCACAGCCACCGTGAGCCAGTCGGCCGA
>NZ_NOIG01000017.1 GCF_002245625.1 Acidovorax kalamii | reverse complement strand
TCCTTGGCGGCTTCTGCGCTGCGCCCTGCCAGGCTGCGCACTTCTCCGGCCACCACGGCAAAGCCCCGGCCTTGTTCTCCGGCGCGGGCGGCCTCGACAGCGGCGTTCAGGGCCAGGATGTTGGTCTGGAAGGCGATGCCGTCGATGACGCTGATGATGTCTGCAATCTTGTTGCTGCTGGCGTTGATGCCTTTCATGGTCTCGACCACTTCGGCCACCACGTCGCCGCCTTGCACGGCCACGGTGCTGGCGCTCACGGCCAGCTGGTTGGCCTGGCGTGCGTTGTCCGCGTTCTGCCGCACGGTGGAGCCCAGCTCTTCCATCGAGGCGGCCGTTTCTTCCAGCGCCGAGGCCTGCTGTTCGGTGCGCGCGCTCAGGTCGTTGTTGCCCGACGCAATCTGCGAGCTCGCCGACGCAACGCCTTCGGCGTTGCTGCGCACGCCCGTGACCACGCGGGCCAGGTTGTCGCGCATGTCGGCCAGGGCCGTGAGCAGCTGGCCCATTTCGTCCTTGCCGCCAGCGGGCACGTCGATGGTGAGGTCGCCCTCGGCAATCGCGCGGGCTGCGCGCACCGCATGGTGCGCCGGGCGGGTGACGGCGCGCGTGATGCCAACGCCCAGCAGCGCAGCCAGCACCACACACACGGCCAGCGTCACCAGCAGCGAGATGCGCGCCATGCTGAACACCTGGCGGGCCTCCTCGCTAGCCTGCGTGGCGTTGTCGGCGTTGAGCCTTTGCAGCTGGCCCAGCGTTTCGGCCACGGCCACGAACGCGCCTTCGGACTCACCGGCATAGACCATGGACAGGGCATCGCTGGTCAGCTCCAGCGTCTCGGCAGTGGAGAAATCCACGCCGTTGGCAATCTCGACCAGCTTGGCCTGCAGCACGGCGTAATCGGCCTTGCGTTTTTTGTAGGCGTCAAAGATCTCGCGCTCTTTGGGGCTGCTGATCAGGGGCTCGTAGGTTTTCTCGACCCGCTCGATGTCCTTGACGCGCAGGGCCACCTGCTCGGAAAACGCCTTGACCTCCACCAGACTGCGCGCGGTGACCATGCCTGCCTCGGAGCGGCGCATGCGGTTGTAGAGCACACGCAGGTCCCCGGTCTGCGCCACGCTGGGCAGCAGGTTGTTGGCGATCTCGTCGGCATTGCTGTGGATGCGCGACATCTGCACCAGCGCAATCAGGCCCAGCACCGTGGTCAGCAGCACCACCGCCAAAAAGCCAGCACCCAGTTTGACGCCGATGCGCAGATCGGAAACTTTCATGTATCACCCTTCCAAAAACCCGGAGCCACAGTGCCGCAGCCCCCTGACGCACGGCCCGGACCGGCCTTCCGGCACCGGGCGATTTGTAACAATTTGAAGCACCAGTCTAGCAGCGCGGCGGGCCTCTGCGCCTTAGGCGGGACCCGGATGCGCCCCCAGCCCTGCTGCACGCCAGCAAGAAAAAAGCATGCAGGCCGCCGGGGCTTGCATGCTTCAATTTTTATAGCTATTTGCGCTTGATGGACGCGCGCAGAAGGCTGTTTTTGCATCCAACCCGGGCGCCACACCCGGGCAAAACACCTGGGCAGGTGCGCCTCAGGCCTGCGACTTCTTGTAGCTCTCGATGCCGTCCACGACTTCCTTCTTGGCGGACTCGATGCCTTCCCAGCCGAGCACCTTGACCCACTTCCCCTTTTCCAGGTCCTTGTAGTGCTCGAAGAAGTGGGCGATGGCGTTGCGGCGCATGGCGTTCACGTCGTCGATGGTCTTCCAGTGGTCGTACATAGGCAGGATCTTGGAGGTGGGCACGGCGATGACCTTGCCGTCCACGCCTGCTTCGTCTTCCATCATCAGGATGCCCAGGGGGCGGCAGGGCACCACCACGCCGGGGTGCAGCGGGTAGGGGGTGATCACCAGCACGTCCACCGGGTCACCGTCGCCCGACAGGGTCTGCGGCACATAGCCGTAGTTGGTGGGGTAGTGCATGGCCGTGGTCATGAAGCGGTCCACGAAGATCGCGCCGGATTCCTTGTCCACTTCGTACTTGATCGGGTCCGCGTTCATCGGGATTTCGATGACCACGTTGAAGGCTTCAGGGGCGTTCTTGCCAGGGGTGACGTTGTTGAGGGACATGTCTTTGAATAGTGGTTTGGGTAACGGCAACCCGCGATGCACAGAGCGCTGACGCAACGCAAACAAGCGCCATGAAGCGTCGGGATTAACCCTGATTTTAGGCGCAGGTCCCTTTCTACCCGCTTGCAAACCATGGTTTGGCTGTAAATTGGGCCCGTTGGCCAATCGACTCCCCGCCCTTTTCAAGCGGCGCAGGAGCACGAGGAAGCAACGCAGCGGAAGCACCACCGACCTGCGTTGTGATGTTTCCTTCCGTGCAACTGCAAAGATTGAAAGGAGTGACGAATGGCTGGAACTACAGCGCTGACTGCCCCCCTGATACTGGCTCTGGTTTGCGGATTGATTGCGGTGGCCTACGGGATCTGGGCGCGGGGATGGATCCTCGCCAAAGACCCCGGCAATGCCCGCATGCAGGAAATCGCCGCCGCCATTCAGGCCGGTGCCGCTGCCTACCTCGCCCGCCAATACAAGACCATCGCCCTCGTGGGCGTGGTGCTGGCGGTCCTCATCGGTATTTTTCTGGACGGCACCACGGCGGTGGGCTTTGTGGTGGGCGCAGTGCTCTCGGGCGCCTGCGGCTTCATCGGCATGAACGTGTCGGTGCGGGCCAATGTGCGCACGGCGCAGGCCGCCACGCAAGGCATCGGCCCGGCGCTGGATGTGGCGTTTCGCGGCGGGGCCATCACCGGCATGCTTGTGGTGGGGCTGGGGCTTCTGGGCGTCACGGCGTTCTACTGGTTCCTGGCCGGAAACGGCAACCTCACGCCCAACACCAAGCTGGCCACGCTGCTCAACCCGCTGATAGGCTTTGCCTTCGGCTCGTCGCTGATCTCCATCTTTGCGCGCCTGGGCGGCGGCATCTTCACCAAGGGCGCCGACGTGGGCGCCGACCTGGTGGGCAAGGTCGAGGCAGGCATCCCTGAAGACGACCCGCGCAACCCCGCCGTGATCGCCGACAACGTGGGCGACAACGTGGGCGACTGCGCGGGCATGGCGGCCGACCTGTTCGAAACCTACGCGGTCACGCTGATCGCCACCATGGTGCTGGGCGCGCTGCTGGTGGCCACCGCGCCGGTCAACGCCGTGGTCTACCCACTGGCGCTGGGGGCCGTGTCCATCATCGCGTCCATCATCGGCTGCTTCTTCGTGAAGGCATCGCCCGGCATGAAGAACGTGATGCCCGCGTTGTACAAGGGCCTGGCGATTGCGGGTGTGCTCTCGCTGGTGGCGTTCTACTTCGTCACGCTGTGGATCATCCCGGACAACGCGGTGGCCGCCAGCGGCAGCCAGCTGCGCCTGTTTGGCGCCTGCGCCACGGGCCTGGTGCTGACGGCCGTGCTAGTGTGGATCACCGAGTTCTACACCGGCACGCAATACTCGCCCGTGCAGCACATCGCCCAGGCGTCCACCACCGGCCACGGCACCAACATCATTGCGGGCCTGGGGGTGTCAATGCGCTCCACGGCCTGGCCAGTGGTGTTTGTGTGCACGGCCATCATCGTGGCCTACGGCCTGGCCGGGCTGTATGGCATTGCAGTGGCGGCCACGGCCATGCTGAGCATGGCAGGCATTGTGGTGGCGCTGGATGCCTATGGCCCCATCACCGACAACGCAGGCGGCATTGCCGAAATGGCCGAGCTGCCCAGCAGCGTGCGCGACATCACCGACCCGCTGGACGCGGTGGGCAACACCACCAAGGCCGTGACCAAGGGCTACGCCATCGGCTCGGCCGGGCTGGCGTCGCTGGTGCTGTTTGCCGACTACACGCACAAGCTCGAAACCTACGGCAAATCCATCAGCTTTGACCTGTCTGACCCGCTGGTCATCGTGGGCCTGTTCATCGGCGGGCTGATCCCCTACCTGTTCGGCGCCATGGCCATGGAGGCCGTGGGCCGCGCTGCCGGGGCCGTGGTAGTGGAGGTGCGCCGCCAGTTCAGCACCATCAAGGGCATCATGGACGGCACGGGCAAGCCAGAGTACGGCAAGGCCGTGGACATGCTCACCACCGCCGCCATCAAGGAGATGGTGATCCCCAGCCTGCTGCCCGTGATTGCACCGCTGGTGGTGGGCCTGCTGCTGGGCCCCAAGGCGCTGGGCGGGCTCCTCATGGGCACCATCATCACCGGCCTCTTCGTGGCCATCAGCATGTGCACCGGTGGCGGCGCCTGGGACAACGCCAAGAAGTACATCGAAGACGGCCACCACGGCGGCAAGGGCAGCGAGGCGCACAAAGCTGCCGTGACCGGCGACACTGTGGGCGATCCCTACAAGGACACGGCGGGCCCGGCCATCAACCCGCTGATCAAGATCATCAACATCGTGGCGCTGCTCATCGTGCCGCTGGTGGTCAAGTTCCACGGCGGGTAAACCCTTGGAACGTGTTTACGGTCTTATCACCGTCAAAAAGGGGCTTCGGCCCCTTTTTTGCCGCTTACCATCCGGGACAACGGTTTTTCTCCAGAGAAGATGGCCTTGAATCACACCACACCGTCTGCCGCCCCCGCTCCCTCCGGGCCCCACGCCCCGCTGTACCAGCGCATCGTCGAGGACGTGGTCGCCGGGGCCCGCCCGCTGATGGAGCGCATTGCCGAGGCCACGCGCATGTCCCTGCAGCAGCGCCTGGACCAGGCCCGCACCCCGGGAGAGCACCACGCCATGCTCGAAGCCCGCCAGCAGCTCATGCGGCTGAACGGGGTGATGAGCGAGCGCTACCCCGAGGCGCTGCGCAAGGCCCTGGAGCAACAATCCGGACACAAGGAAGAAAAGGCCACACGCTCGCTGTTCAGCGTGCATTTCGACGAGCTGGAGCTGATGGACGAAACCCAGATCAGCGACAGCGTGGAACGCGCCCGCGCCCGCCAGGTGCTGGCCTCGGCCGTCGAGGGGCCGCTGGCCGACCTCGACGCCCTGGTCTGCGCGGCCCTGGGGCAGCCGCAGGTGCGGCCCGAGCACAACCCGCTGCGCCCCGACGCTTTTTTGCAGGCGCTGCAGACCGTGGTGTCGCAGATGCAGGTCACCGAGCAGGTGCGGCACGACTGGATGGGGCAGATGGCTCAGGCGCTGGGCAAGGAGCTGCGGGCGCTGTATGTCGCGCAGACCGAGCGGCTCAAGCAAAGCGGCGTGCAGCCCGTGGGCTACGCCATGCGCCAGGCCAACGGCCAGTATGTGTATGTAGCCCCCGCCGAGGGCGGCGCATCGCCCGGCTTTGGCTTTGAGTCAGGCCCCGCCCATGATGTGGGCCCCATCGATCACCCCGAGCCCGCCACCGCCGACCCGCTGCTCACGCTGGGCCGCCTGCGCCGCCTGCTGCTGGGCGAGCTGGACGAGGCCGCCATTCCCGCGCAGCCCCCGGCGGCCCCCGAGACCTTTGCCGAACGCTTTTCCCGCGAGTTCGAGCATCCGGACTCGCTCCCCCGCATCGACCCGCCCGCCACCGACTTCGCCATGACCGTGCCCGCCGCCTTCGAGGCGCTGCAGGAGATGAACCAGGTCGGCCAGATGATGGAGCGCCTGGGCAGCCAGCGCGCACAGGCCGCAGGCAGTGCCCCCAGCAGCCCCGAAGGCGCCCCCGCCACCCCGCCGCGCCAGCACACCGGCGGGCTGGCCCAGGCCCTGAGCACCGAGGTGGTGGCGCTGATGGTGGACAACATCGCGCGCGACACCCGGTTGCTATGGCCCGTGCAGCAGTTCGTACGCGCCCTGGAGCCCGCCCTGATGCAGCTGGCGCTGACCGACACCCGCTTCTTCAGCCACAAGGAACACGCGGCGCGCCGCCTGCTGCAGGACATCACCGACCGCAGCCTGGCGTTTGACAGCACCGAGGCGCCGGGCTTCCAGAGCTTCATGCGCTCGCTCATGAACATCGCCGGACCGCTGTCCACCGCCACCATCGAGGGGCCGGAGGATTTCGAGCAGGTGCTGCAGCAGCTGCACGCCAAGTGGGCGCAAAAGGAGCAAGCGCGCAAGCAGGAGCGCCTGCGCGCCATCGAGGCGCTGGAACATGCCGAGCGGCGCCACCTGCTGGCCGCGCAGATCTCGCGCGAGATCTGGCTGCTGCCCGACATCGGCAAGGTGCCCGACGCCGTTTCGCGCTTTTTGCTCGGCCCCTGGGCCCAGGTCATGGCCGAGGCGCGCTTGGCCGACACCAGCCACAGCACCGATCCCGGCCGCTACCACGAGCTGGTGGAGGCCCTGATCTGGAGTACCCAGCCCGAGCTGACCCGCAAGAACACCGGCCAGCTCGCACGCCTGCTGCCCAAGCTGCTGGCCAAGCTGCGCGAGGGGCTGGCCTCCATCGACTACCCCGCCGAACGGACCGAGGCCATCTTCGAGTTGCTGATGCAGCTGCACCAGCAGGCCTTCAAGCCAGGCCCGCGCACGGCCACCCGTGCCCCTGCACCCCGCGCCGAGCCCCCCGCCCTGCCCCAGCCCGCGCCGCTGGGCGACGACGACCCCTGGGTCGCCCCCTCCGAGGCCAAGGAGTCCGGGTTCATGGAATCCTCCCAGGCCCCCGAATCCGAGAGCCCCGGGCCTGCGCCCACACCCGCCAGCGGCGCTGCCCCAGCCCTGCCACCCCTGGCGATTGGCAGCTGGGTCAACCTGCTGGTGGCCGGCCGGTGGGAGCGCACCCAGCTGTCCTGGATCGGCTCGCACGGCAACTTCTTCCTCTTCACCAGCGCATCGGGCCATACGCAGTCGATGACGCTGCGGCTGGTGGACCGCCTCATCCAGCAAGGCGCAATGCACATCATTGCCCAGCAGACCGTGGTGGACGGCGCCCTGGACGCCGTGGCAGAGGCCGCCATGCGCAACAGCGTGGACAGCCGGATGTAAATTGCTATTTTATTTATAGCAAACAATCAAATACGGTCGGGCGCAGACGGCCAATTTTCTGCTTCATATACCTGCCCGCATGCGGAATCTGCACCGCAAGGCAGACAGGTCCCGCCGTCATTGCGGCAAGGCTTGCCGGGCGGCAGGCAAGGAGAGTGCGGCCCGCAACCCGCCCAGTTCGGAAGACTGAAGATCCAAGCGCCCTGCGTACAGGGCCGCCAGCTCCTGCACGATGGCCAAGCCCAGCCCTGTGCCTGGCACCGTTTCGTCCAGCCGCACGCCGCGCTCCAGCGCCAACGCCCGCTGCGCGGTGCCAATGCCAGGGCCGTCGTCCTCGACGCTGACCACCATCTGCAGCGGCTGCCCGCCGTCGATATGCGCTTGCACCCGCACGCTGGACCGCGCCCATTTGCAGGCGTTGTCCAGCAGGTTGCCCAGCATTTCCTGCAGATCCTGCGCCTCGCCCGCGAAGAACAGCGGGGCTTCGGGCAGCCCGACGGTGATGTCCACGCCCCGCCCGGCATGCACCTTGTTCATGACCCGCACCAGCCCTGCCACCACCGGCTCCAGTGCTGTGCGCTGGCCCGGCAGGTGCACCGATGCGGCCACGCGCGAACGCGCCAGGTGCCAGTCGATGTGGCGCTGCGCCATCTGCACCTGCTCGTGCACCAGCGCAGCCATCACCGCGCCATCCGTGGCTGCAGGCGCGCGGGCCGCGTTCTCCAGCACCGACAGGGGTGTTTTCAAGGCGTGTGCCAGATTGCCGGCCTGGGTGCGCGCACGCTCCACCACCTCGGCATTGCGGGTCAGCACGGCGTTGAAGTCATTCACCAGCGGTTGCACCTCCGCAGGGAATGCCCCCTGCAACTGGGTGGTGCGAGCCTGCTGCACATCCTGCAAGCCCCGCTGCAGCGCCTGCAAGGGTTTCAGCCCCACCGCCACCTGGGCCCAGGCGGCTGCTGCCAGCAGCGCCAGCAGCACCAGCAGCGACAAACCCAGCACGCGCGTGAACTGTGCAGTGGCCGCCTGTGTGGCCTGCAGATCGGCCGCCACGATCAGCCGCCAGCGCGCCGCATCCACGCCCTCGGCACGCACGGTGCGCTCCAGCACCAGCAAGGGCGCGCCCTGCGGGCCAACCACTTCGTGCACATGCACGGCCCCATCGGTCAACGCATCGGCCTGCAAAACCAGGCTGGTATCCCACAAGGAGCGCGAGCGCAACACCCCGACCCGGCTGCGCCCGTCGGGCGCCATGGCATCCACCTGCCAGTACAGGCCCGAGTACGGCTTGAGCCAGCGCGGGTCCGACAGCGCCTGGGCTGCAACCACCGGCTGGCCCTGGCCATCGAACTCCAGCCGAGCCGTGACCTGGTCCAGCTGCTGCAAAAGGGTGGCCTCGAACTGCCGCTGCACATGCTCGCGAAACAGCCCGCTGAGCACCAGCCCCGCCAGCACCACGGCCACAGCCACCCCCACCACCGTGACCACCAGCAGACGGAACCGCAGCGACCGCGACCAGTGCCAGGCCGCAGCAGGAAACCCGCCCCAGCTCATGGCGGCACCATTCGGTAGCCCATGCCGCGCACCGTTTCGATACAGGTGCCGGGCAACTTCTTGCGCAGCCGCCCCACAAACACTTCGATGGTGTTGGAGTCGCGGTCAAAGTCCTGCGCATAGATGTGTTCGACCAGCTCTGCGCGCGACACCAACACACCGGGGCGGTGCATGAGGTAGTTCAGCACTTTGTATTCGTGCGCAGTGAGCACCACAGGCTGGCCAGCATGGGTCACGCGGCCGCTGCGGGTGTCCAGCTGCAAGTCGCCGCACTGCAGCACGGCAGACGCCTGCCCGCTGGCGCGGCGGATCAGGGCCCGCAGTCGCGCGAGCAGTTCTTCCATGTGAAAGGGCTTGGTCAGGTAGTCGTCGGCACCCGCATCAATGCCTGCGACCTTCTCGTGCCAGTTGTCGCGCGCCGTGAGGATCAGCACCGGCATGTTGCGCCCCTGGGCACGCCAGCGCTTGAGCACCGAGATCCCATCCACCACCGGCAGGCCCAGGTCCAGCACCACGGCATCCACCGCTTCGGTCTCGCCCAGAAACTGCGCGTCACGCCCGTTGTCGGCCTCGTCCACGGTGTAGCCCGCATCGTGCAGCGCGGTGCGCAGCTGGGCGCGTAGCAGGGTGTCGTCTTCTACCAGGAGGATGCGCATGGGCAGTGAACCACGGGGTCGGTGCTGGCCGTGTTATCGGCCGGTGCGCTGATCGTCGCGCGATTTGATGCGCAGCACCTCGGCGGTGCGCGCATCGAGCTTGACCTTGGTCAACTGCCCGGCAGGCGTCAGCAGCTTGATCTCGTAAATCCAGCGCTCGCGCTCCTGCTCCAGCTCCACTTCCAGCACCTGGCCCGGCATCTCGCGCTGCAGGCGCTCCAGCACCGTGGGCAGCGGCAGCACCTGGCCCGCCTGCACGGCCTGCCGGGCACGGTCGTGGTCGTCCTTGCCACTGGCCCCAGCAGGTGGCACGGCCAGCGCAGCAGCGCACAGCACGCAGGCCGCCAGGCGCCAGCGCTTGCCATGGCGGCCCGCAGCAACAGGGAGGAAGGAGAGAAAAAACATGGGCGCATTGTCCCGCGCGGTATCTGAACGGCCGATGAACAGCCCTTTCACGCGCCGTTCAGGCAGGGATTTCAACAATCGCCACACACGATGAAACCCACAAGGACCACGGCATGAAATCCCTTCGCACACTGACGCTGGCAGCGCTCTGCACACTTGCCGCCAGCAGCATCAGCCACGCCGCAGACACCACGGCCGCCCAGCAGCTCGCCCACTGGAGCGCCCAGGCCGGCAGCCCGGGCAATGCCGACAAGGGCAAGGTGTTCTTCGCCACACGCCATGGCGGCGAGTGGTCTTGCGCATCCTGCCACGGCACACCGCCCACCGCACAGGGCAAACATGCCAGCACCGGCAAGCCGATCGCGCCCCTGGCCCCGGCGTTCAACCCCAAAGCCTTTACCGACACCGCCAAGGTGGACAAGTGGTTCCGCCGCAACTGCAACGACGTGCTGAGCCGTGAATGCACCGCGGTGGAAAAGGCCGACGTGCTGGCCTACCTCAACGCCCTCAAGCCCTGAGAACGTCATGAAAAAACCAGTCCCATTGCGCTCTGCGCCCCTGGCCGCCGCCGCGTGCGCGCTGGCCCTGCTGTCCCTCACCAGCGCCCACGCGGACAGCGGGCGTGCCATGCCCCGCAATGTGCCCAGCGCCTACGCGCAGGAATGCGCCGCCTGCCACACCGCCTACCCGCCCGGCCTGCTGCCCGCAGCGTCTTGGAACCGCGTGCTGATGGGCCTGGACAAGCACTACGGCACCGACGCATCGCTGGATGCCACCACCGTTCGCCAGCTCAACCAGTGGCTGCAGGCCCACGCAGGCACCTACAAGCGCGTGAACGAAGAGCCGCCTGAGGACCGCATCACCCGTTCGGCCTGGTTTGAACGCAAGCACCGAAAGATCGAACCCGCCACCTGGAAGCTCGCCAGCGTGAAAAGCGCGGCCAATTGCGCGGCCTGCCACACGGGCGCAGACCAGGGGCAGTTTGACGACCACGACCTGCGCATGCCGGCGGGGCCGGATGCCCGTTCACGCCGCGCCTGGAACGACTGACCGCCACGCACGGCCCTCCTCAGGAGCCCCACAAGGAGAACACGATGAACAACACACCCACCCTCCATCCCGCCGACGCAACGGCGCAACCCGCTCCGGCCAAAGTGCCCAGCCGCCGGGTCATCGACGCACCCACACGCATCTTCCACTGGCTTTTTGCACTGAGCTTTGTGGGCGCCTACGCCACGGCCGACGGCGAGCACTGGCGGTTGCTGCACGTCACCCTGGGCTACACCATGGCTGGGCTGCTGGGCTTTCGCTTGCTGTACGGCATCTTCGGGCCGCGCACCTCGGGCCTGGGCCTGCTGTGGCGCAAGCTGGCCGGGGCGCCCGCATGGCTGCGCGCACTGCCTCAGGCCCCATCGGTCACGCAGATCAACTGGCGCCAGGGCCAGAACCTGCTGATGGCACTGACCATCGTGTTGCTGCTGGCGCTGGTGGTGCCCCTCACGCTCAGTGGCTACGCCACCTACAACGACTGGGGCGCTGCGCTGGGTGGCCACTGGATGGGAGAAGTGATGGAAGAGGTGCATGAGTTCTTCGGCAACGCCCTGCTGTTTGTGGTGCTGGCCCATATCGCGCTGATTGCAGGCTTGAGCGTGCTGCGCCGCAAGAACCAGGCGCTGCCCATGCTCACCGGCCGGGTGGAGGGCAAGGGACCCGATCTGGTCCCCAAGAACCGCGCCTGGCTCGCAGCCCTGCTGCTGATCGCGACACTGGCCTTCGGTGCCTGGCAGTGGCAGCAGTCGCCCAACGGCTGGGTTGCCAGCGGCATATCGACCGAACACCAACGGCACCAGGATGACGACTGAGTCATAGCCACCGACTACGAAAGAAACACCCCATGAAAATCTACATGTGTGCCGTTTGCGGCTGGATCTACGACGAGGCTGCAGGCCTGCCCGACCACGGGATCGCGCCCGGCACCCTCTGGGCCGACGTGCCCAACGACTGGCGCTGCCCCGAATGCAATATTGGCAAGGCTGACTTTGTGATGTGCGAGGTGTAAGAACCCCGGGTGCGGCCCACTGCGCTGCATCAGGGCTGCAGACACCAGCGCGCGGTATAACGGCTGCACCGTTGCGACCCTCCTTGCAACGCAGCTTCACGGTCCACATGCCCACTACCGACTCCACTACCGGCCTCGACCCGGCCGTTGCCGCCCAGCGCCTGCGCGAGGAAGGCCCCAACGAACTGGGCATCAGCCAGCGCCGCACGCTGCGCGACATGGCCTGGGACGTGGTCACCGAGCCCATGTTCCTGCTGTTGCTGGGCGCAGGCGCCATCTACCTCGCGATGGGCGATGCGCACGAGGCGCTGATCCTGCTGGGCTTCGTAGTGATCATCATGGCGATCACGGTGCTGCAGGAGCGCCGCACCGACAACGCGCTGAACGCCCTGCGCGACCTCTCCAGCCCCCGAGCGCTGGCGTTGCGCGGCGGCACCCTGGTGCGCATTGCAGGCCGCGACGTGGTGCGCGAAGACCTTCTGATGATTGCCGAAGGCGACCGCATCCCGGCCGACGGCACGCTGCTGCAGGCCCACGAGCTGGCCGCCAACGAGTCGATGCTGACCGGCGAATCCGAGCCTGTGGCCAAACAACCATCCGACAAGGTGTTTGCAGGCACGCTGGTGGTCAGCGGCCAGGGTCTGCTGCAGGTGACTGCCGTGGGGCGCCACACGGAGCTGGGTCGCATCGGCCAGTCGCTCGACACCATTGCCCTGCAGGCTTCGCCGCTGCGTGAAGAGATGGCGCGGCTCACACGCAAGCTGGTGGTCATCGGCCTGTCGCTGTGCGCGCTGCTGGTGGTCCTGTTCTGGGCGCTGCGGGGCGACTGGCTGCAGGCCGTGCTGGCGGGCATCACGCTGGCCATGGGGGTTTTGCCGCAAGAGCTGCCCGTGATCATGATCATCTTCCTGGCCCTGGCCGCTCGGCGGCTGGCGGCGCAGCAGGTGCTCACGCGGCGGCTCAACGCCATCGAGACGCTGGGCCAGACCACGGTGCTGTGCGTGGACAAGACCGGCACCCTGACCCAAAACCGCATGGCTGTGGCGGCGCTCTGCATTGCGGGCCAGGAGCTGGATGTGCAGAACCTGCCCGCCGCAGCGGATGGCAGCGCGCTGCCCGATGCCTTCCACGAACTGCTCGAATACGCCGTGCTGGCCAGCGAGATCGAACCGCACGACCCCATGGAGCAGGCCTTTCACCGCATGGCGGCGGACCACCTGGTGGACACCGAGCACCTGCACCCCGCATGGTCGCTGGCACGCGAATACGAGCTGTCGCCCCAGCTGCTGGCCATGAGCCACCTGTGGCGCGACGGCACCTCGGCGCACGACACCGTAGCCACCAAGGGCGCGCCCGAAGCCGTGGCCGACCTCTGCCACCTGCCCGACGCCGAGCGCGCCGCCGTCAGTACCCAGGCCGCGCGCCTGGCCGACCGGGGCCTGCGGGTGCTGGGCGTGGCCAAGGCCCTTCACCGCACTCAAGACACCTGGCCCGACGCCCAGCACGACTTTGACTTTGAGTGGCTGGGCCTGGTGGCCCTGGCCGACCCGCTGCGCCCCGAGGTACCCCAGGCCGTCGCGCAGTGCCGCCAGGCGGGCATTCGCGTGGTGATGATTACCGGCGACCACCCCCGCACCGCGCGCGCCATTGCAGCCCAGGCGGGCATCGCCAACGACCGCGTGATCACCGGCGACGAGCTGGCTCACATGCCGCCGCAGGTGCTGGCCGACCAGGTCCGGCAGGTCAGCGTGTTTGCACGCATCAAGCCACACCAGAAGCTGGCGCTGGTGGAAGCCCTCAAGGCCCAGGGCGAGGTGGTGGCCATGACCGGTGACGGCGTGAACGACGCCCCTGCCCTCAAGGCGGCCCACATCGGCATCGCCATGGGCCAGCGCGGCACCGACGTGGCGCGCGAGGCCGCCGCCCTGGTGCTGCTGCACGACGACTTTGCAGCCATCGTGCTGGCGATTCACCGGGGGCGGCAGACCTTTGCCAACCTGCGCCAGGCCATGGTCTACACGCTGGCGGTGCACGTCCCCATCATTGGGCTGGCGCTGCTACCGGTGCTGTTCGGGCTGCCGCTGGTGCTGGCACCGCTGCACATCGCGTTTCTGGAGCTGGTCATCGACCCGGCCTGCTCCATCGTGTTCGAGGCCGAGGAAGGTGCTGCCAACCTCATGCAGCAGCCGCCACGCACGGCCGACGAACCCCTGCTGTCCGCCCGCCACATCCTGCTGAGCGTGCTGCAGGGCAGCGTGGTGACGGCCGCCGTGGTGGGCCTGTATGCCTGGCTGCTGAGCCAGCCTGCATATGCCGCCACCGCCAGCACGGCCGCGTTTGTGGTGCTGGTGACCGCTAACGCCGCACTGATCCTGCCCAGCCGCAGCAACCCGCCCCGCTGGCGCAGCCTGTGGGCAGGCCTCACGCCGGTCAGCTTGTGGGTGATCGGCGGCACGCTGGCGGCGCTGACGGCCATCACCACCGTTCCGTGGCTGTCTGGTGCATTCAAGTTTGTGCCATTGCCTGCGCTGCACTGGCTGCTGGCCTTGATGGCAGGGCTGGCGCTGACTGTTGCTTTTGTCGCCAACCAGCGGTGGCTGCAGAATGCAAAGTCCGCGCCGCAATCCCCGCCGGCCTGACCACACCACCGCCCGCCATGCCCCTCACCCTCGACTCCCTCGACCACGTCGTCCTCACCGTCGCCAGCATTCCGGCCACCATTGCCTTCTACGAGCGGGTGCTCGGCATGGCCGCACGCGAGTTCAAGCCCCAACGCTACGCGCTGCACTTCGGCACGCAGAAAATCAACTTGCACGAAGTGGGCACCGTGGTGGACCCCAATGTGCGCCATGCCAAGGCGGGTTCGGGTGACCTGTGTTTTCTCACCAGGACACCGCTCGAAGAGGTCATCGCACACCTGCAGGCCGAAGGCGTGGCCGTCGTGCAGGGCCCGGTGGGTGCCACAGGGGCACGGCAGCGGCTGCGCTCGGTCTACATCTACGACCCCGACGAGAACCTGATCGAGATCGCGAACGAGATATGAAACACCCCCTGAGTCGCTTCGCGCCTTCCCCCTCTCTCGTCTCGCTGCGCGAGCCGGGAGGGGGACGCCCCCAGCGCGGCAGGGCGGCCCTTGCGCGGGGGCACTGGCTAAGGCCGCGCCAGTTTCATGCGTCGTGGGTGGCGTGCACCGCTGTGAACAAGCGCGAGCAAATTTGCGATTGCGCTCAGAACTCGGCGGAGATCGCTGCACGCAGCAGCATCGCGGCGGGCTCCACCAGCTCCTGCAGGTCGTTCGCGCGCTCCTGCTCGATGGCCTGCAGCACCATCTCGTTGATGCCGCCCACCACTGCCATCGCCATCGTGGGCTGCAGCGGCGTCTTGCGCAGGCGCTCGCCAGGGCGGTTGTTGACGACATCCAGCATCAGGTCGGCCAGCTGCTGGTTGGCGCGGCGCCGCGCCGCCAGGCCTGGTGCACCCAGGCCCAGGATGTCGATGAACAGGGTGCGCAGCAGCACCGGGTTGCGCGCCAGCACGCCAAAGTAGGCCGCCATGGCCTGCTCCACCTGGGCCTGCCACTCGCTGTGCGGGTCGATCGCGCCGCGCAGCACGGCAATGGCGTTGCCGCTGGCCACCTCGTACAGCGCAATCAGGCATTCAGCCTTGTCGGCAAAGTTTTCATAGAAGGTGCGGCGCGACACACTGGCCTCGCGCACGATGTCGGCAATCGTGGTGTCGGCATAGCCCTTGGCGGCCACGGCGCGGGCCATGCCTTCGAGCAGGCGGGCGCGGTGTTCATTGCCTGGGGTGGGGGTGTCGGCAGCGGCAGTCATGGCAAAAAAATCCCTCGAAATCGGGTTAGGTACTTGACAGTACCACAGTTGACCTGCATCATACAAAGCACTCGGTACTGCAACGTACCAATCTTTCCCCTCCTGCCCCTGACGGAGATCGCCCATGACCGAACTTGTTGTCCGCCGTCTGCTGATTGACCTGGAAACGCCGTTTGCGCGCCAATGGTGCGGCGGTGACGCATTTCGCACGGCGCTGTTCAACGCGCTGTCGATGAGCTTCCCTGTGGGCGAGCAGTTCTTCATCGACGCCGTGCGTGACGGCCACAAGGCCCTGCCACCCGACCTGCAGGCACAGTTCGCCAACGAGGTGCGCGGCTTCATCGGGCAAGAGGCCACACACCGCCGCCTCCACGCGCTGTTCAACGGCCACCTCGAAAAACAGGGCCTCGTCAACGACTGGGCCCCGCGCGCCGCAGAGCGCATGAAGCTGTTTGCCGGGGCCGACCCGCGCCACCCGCTGGCCGTGACGGCCGCCAACGAGCACTTCACCGCCCTGCTGGCCGAATGGCTGCTGGCCCACCCCGAGGTGCTGCAGGGCGCCGAGCCCCGCCTGGCCACGATGTGGCAATGGCACTGCGCCGAAGAGGCCGAACACAAGAACACCGCGTTCGACCTGTACCAGGCGCTGGGTGGCAACCACGAATGGCGCATCACCTGGTTCCGCCGCATCACCTGGGTGTTTTTGGGCGATGTGCTGCGCCAGACCGTGAGCAACCTGCGCCAGAGCGGCACGCTATGGAAGTGGAGCACCTGGGCCAGCGCCGCGCGCACGCTGTTTGGCCAAGGTGGCCTGGTGCGCGAAAGCTGGAAGCCCTGGCGCCAGTACCTGAAGCGCGACTTTCACCCCGGCCAGCATGGCAGCGACCTCTCGGAGCGCTGGCTGGCCGAACACAGCAACGCCTACACGCCCGTGGGCGCCCGCTGACAACAACGACCTGAAACCATGACGACGAACCCCACGCCCCGGCGCACCGGCCGGGCAGGCGGAGCTTTGCTGTGCCTGATCGCATCCGCCCCCCTGGCCCTTACTGCCTTCATCGCCCTGCCTGCCCAGGCAGAACCCCTGGCCTTTGACGCCGCACAGCAGCAGCTGTTGCAGCGATCAGACCACCTGGCCGCATCGCGCCACGCGGTGGAAAGCGCCCAGCTGCGCCGCGAAGCGCTGCAGCGCCTGGGCGGCCCGGTGGTCCACCTGAGCGGTGCGGCCTATGCCTACAACGCCAACCTGGACGTGGACCTGAACCCACTGAACCGCGCGCTGCCCGGCGTGCTGTCGCAGCTGCCGCCGCAGCTGGCAGCGCCCCTGGCACAGTTGCCTCACCTGCCATCAAGCTACACGCTCAACCGCAGCAAAAGCGACACCACGGCATCGGTCTCGGCCGTCTGGCCCATCTACATGGGCGGCGCCAGCAACGCCGCGCGGGGCCTGCTGGACGCACAGACCCAGGAAGCCCAGGCCGACGCCGCCAAGACCGGACACGAAGCCACCACCCTGCTGGTGCAGCGCTACTTTGGCGCCCAGCTGGCCCAGCGCGCTGCCGTGCTGCGCGAGGCCGCCCTGGCCACCATCGAGCAGCACGACGCCGCTGCCCAGAAGATGCTGGACGCAGGTGTGATCGCCCGCGTGGAGCGCCTGCAGGCCCGCTCGGCCCTGGAGGAAGCGCGCCGCAACGCCCGCAAGGCACGCGACGACGCCGAGCTGGCCACCACTGCGCTCACCCGCACGCTCAAGGCCACCGAGTTGGTCACACCCACCAGCCCGCTGTTTGTGCTGGGTGGGCCGGTGGAACCCCTGCCCCACTTCATCGACACCGCACTGGCCCGCCACCCCGGGCTGGACAAGGTGGCCGCCAAAAAGGAACAGGCCACCCAGCTGCACGCCGCACAGGAGGCGCTGCGCAAGCCCCAGGTGTTCGCCTTCGGCCAGCGCCAGCTCAAGACCGGCAAGGAGGCCGACTGGGTGGCCGGTGTGGGCGTGCGCTGGACGCTGTGGGACTCCATCGACCGCAACACCCTCGCCGAGTCGTCCCAGCGCCAGATCGCGCAGGCCGAGCGCACCGGCGCGCAGGCGCAGAACGACATCGCCCTGCTGGTGGAAAAGCGCTGGCTGGCGCTGGAGCAGGCGCGCCGCGCCTACCTGGCGCTGCAGCCCGGCCTGGAGCTGGCCGACGAAGTGCTGCGCCTGCGCACGGCGGGCCTGAAGGCGGGCACCAGCACCACGCTCGACCTGATCGACGCGCAGGTGAACCAGGCCAAGGCGCAGACCGAACGCGCCCAGGCTGCGCACGATTACGTGAAGGCACTGGCCGAGCTGCTGGAGAGCTGCGGCCTGTCGGAAGACTTTGGCAAATACATGGCGCGTGCTGACGCAATGAAAGTGGAGTGAACACGATGAGCAAGAACAACAGCAAAAAGGCGGCCGTGATCGGCACGGTGGCCTTCGTGGCCGTGGCGGGCTTTGTGGGCCTCGGCCTGTGGAAGGCATCGCAACCCGCACCCGAGGTCTTCCAGGGCCAGATGGAGGCGCAAGAAGCCGACATCGCCCCCAAGGTCACGGCCCGCATCGCGCAGATCCTGGTGAAGGAAGGCGACCAGATTGCCGTCGGCGCGCCGCTGATCCGCATGGACAGCCCCGAGGTCCAGGCCAAGCTGGCCCAGGCCACCGCCGCCCAGGAGGCTGCGCAGGCCGTGGCCGCCAAGGCCGAGCATGGCGCCCGCCCGCAAGAGGTGGAGATGGCCCGCCTGAACTGGCAGCGCGCCGTGGCCGCCGCCGACCTGGCGGAAAGCTCTTTCAAGCGCGTCGATGGCCTGGCGCGCGAGGGCCTGGTGGCCACACAGAAACGCGACGAGGCCGAGGCCAACTTCAAGGCATCGCGCGACCAGGCGCTGGCCGCCAAGGCGCAGTACGACCTGGCCCGCGCCGGTGCCCGCACCGAAGACCGGTCGGCCGCCAGCGCCCAGGCGCGCCAGGTGGCCGGTGTGGTGGCTGAGGTGCAGGCCGCCCAGGCAGAAACGGAACTCAAGAGCCCTGTGGCAGGCGAAGTGGCCAAGGTGCTGGCACGCACCGGCGAGCTCTCGCCCCAGGGCGTGGCCGTGGTCACGGTGGTGGACCTGAAAGACCAGTGGGTGGTGCTGAACGTGCGCGAAGACCGCCTGCAGCGTTTTGCCATCGGCAACGAATTTGAAGCCACCCTGCCAGCGCTGGGCAACCAGGCCGTCAAGTTCAAGGTCTACCACACCGGTGCCCTGCCTGACTTCGCCACCTGGCGCGCCACGCGCGCAGGCCAGGGCTTTGATGCCCGCACGTTTGAAGTGCGCGCCCGGCCGGCAGCCCCCATCGAGGGCGCACGCCCCGGCATGACGGTGCTGGTGCACTGAAATTTTGAATAAAAAGTGCCTTCTGCGCGCGACCATCAAGCGCAAGTAGCTATGAATTCAATAGTAAACAGCTTCTGCCGCGAAGCCCGGCGCCTGGCGGCCGACCCCTGGGACCTGGCCATGGTCACCTGGGTGCCGCTGCTGGGCGTGGCGCTTTTGTGGTGGATCTTTTCGGCCGGGCTGCCGCGCCACCTGGCCGTGGGGGTGGTCGATGAAGACCACTCCAGCCTGTCGCGCCAGCTGGTGCGCATGCTCGACGCCACCCCCGGCGTACAGATCACGCAGCAATTTGCCAACACGGGCGAGGCAGAACGCGCCCTGCGCAACATCGAGGTCTATGCCGTCGTCACCATCCCGCGCGACTTTGCGCGCACCGTGAAGGAAGGCCGCACCGCCCAGGTCACCCTGCTGCACAACGCGCAGATGGGCACCCATTCGGGCCTGCTGCAGCGCGATGTGCGTGCCGCCGTGGGCACGCTGTCGGCGGGTATCGAGATGGCCGCACGCAACAAGCGCGGCGAGGCGGCGCGGGCCGTGCGCGTGAGCATGGAGCCCATCCACACGCAGATGGTGGCGCTGTTCAATGTGTCCAGCAACTACGAGCAGTTTCTGGGCGCGGCGCTCATCCCCGCTCTGCTGCACATCCTGGCCATGACGGCGGGCGCCTGGACGGTGGGCCGCGAACTGCGCGACCGCAGCCTGGGCGAGTGGCTGGGAAACGCGCTGGGAGACGCGCCGGGCGCGGGTGGCCCGCTCCACACAGCGGGCTCGCTCATCGGCAAGCTCGCGCTGCCCTGGGCCACGCTCACCCTGGTGGGCCTGCTGGCGCTGGTGGGCATCACCTGGGGCCGGGGCTGGCACCCGCCGGGCAACCTCGCCTGGGTGGCGGGCGCACTGGCGCTGCTGATGGCGGTCTCGCTGACAGCCGGTGCGGCTTTGGCAGCCCTCACTCGCTCATTGCGCACCGCGCTGTCGGGCGCGGGATTTTTCGCCGCCCCGGCATTTGCGTTCAGCGGCGTGGCGTTTCCGCTGTCGGGCATGCCCGCCAGCGCCCGCGCCTGGGCCGAGGCCATGCCCTTCACCCACTACATCCGCCTGCAGATCGAGCAGTTGCAGATGGGCGCGCCGCTCAGCACCAGCGTTTCGACCATGGGGGCGCTGCTGGTGGCCACCGGCGTGCTCGGGCTGGTGGGCACCGTGGGCCTGCACCTGGCCGCCCGGCGGCCGGACACCTGGGGAGGTCGCTGACCATGGACACCCACATGAATAACACCCCTCGCAACCTGCTGCACGCCTGGTTGCAGGCCCTGGCCACGGTGGCGCGCGACAAGGGCGTGCTGCTGCTGCTCATCGGCGCCCCCGTGCTCTACGGCTTTTTCTACCCCTGGTTCTACGCCGACGAGGTGCTCACCCGCGTGCCCGTGGCCGTGGTGGACATGGACCGCACCAGCCTGTCGCGCCAGATCACGCGTTTTGCCGACGCCGACCCGCGCATCGAAGTGCGCCTGGTCACCGCCAGCGAGCACGAGGCGCAACAGGCCCTGTGGCGCGGCGAGATCGAGGGCTATGCCGTGATCCCGCCCCACCTCAAGCGCAATGTGGTGCGCGGTGAAAACGCCGTGGTCAGCATCGAGGCCAACGGCGCCTATGCGCTGCTCAACAAGGCCGTGCAGTTCGGTTTTGCCGAGGCCGTGGGCACAGTGTCCGCCGGGGTCGAAATCAGGAAGCTGCAGGCCAGCGGCCAGAGCGCGCAGCAGGCCCGCGCCAGCCGCGCCCCGGTGCAGCTGCAAACGGTGGCGCTGTTCAACCCCATCGAAGGCTATGGCAGCTTTGTGGTGCCCGCCGTGGCGCTGCTCATCCTGCAGCAGACCCTGCTCATGGGCGCCGCGCTGCTCGCTGGCACCTGGGTCGAGGCCGGGCAGCACCGCGCCAGCACCACCACCTGGCTCGGCCGCCTGCTGGCGCTGAGCACGCTGGGCTGGGCCAGTGGGCTGTTTTACTTCGGCTGGATCTTTGTGCTGCACGACTACCCGCGCGGTGGCAACCCGCTGGGTGCACTGGCCCTGCTGGCCTGCTACGTGCCCGCCATCGCGGCGCTGGGCTCGCTGCTGGGCCTGTGGTTTGGCAACCGCGAGCGCGCGCTGCAGGTGCTGCTGTTCACCACGCTGCCCATCGCGTTCGTCGCCGGTTTCTCGTGGCCTGTGGAGGCCCTGCCCGAGCCGCTGCAGTGGCTGCGCTGGCTGCTGCCCAGCACCTCAGGCGTGCAGGCCTCGCTGCGGCTCAACCAGCTGGGGGCGCCGCTGCAGGCTGCGCTGCCATATCTGTGTGCACTGGTGGCTCTGGGGGCTGTGTGCACGGCGGCGGTGTTGTACAAGGCGCGCCCCCTCGCTCGGGCCCAGGCGTCCTGACCGCCCCGCACCGCCTGGCACCTATCACCGGCGCACAGGCAGCCCGCCCCACACATCCATGGCCTGCCACTCCAGCGGCAGGCGCACATCCACACCTTCGCGTGCTCCACGGTCGCGCAGGTAGGTCATCGAGGCGTCAAAGTCGTCAAGCGGCGGTGGCATGGGCACCATGGGCTGGCCCGGGGGTTGCCAGAAGTCGTCCCAGTGGATGGGGATGACACGCCGGGCGCCCACGGCGGCGATCACTTCGGACCACAGCGCATCGCGGTAGCTTTCGGGCCGGGGGCCGAGGGCGCCGGTGCCCTGCAGCACCACCTCGGCGTGCACGCCGCGCAGGGCGCCGGGCTCGAAGCCTGCGCTGCCCACGATGAGCAACGTGCGGCCGCCATGCGCCATGTGCAGGGCGTAGCTCTGGCCTTCCTTGTACTCGCTGGCGCGCACGGGCGGGCGCAGCGGCGCGGTGATCTCGCCGCCCGTAAAGCCCGTGGGCGCATGGCGGCTGGGGTACAGCGTGACCGTGAAGCGGCCAAACTGCTGCGGCTCGCCGAGCCGTGCCACCCGGATCTGGGACTCTGCCAGGCCTGCGCCGCGCCCCACGTTGGCGGTGGACTCGGAACCCAGCAGCAGCGCCCCCGTGCGGCGGGCGACCTCGGGGGCGTCCATCGCATGGTCGTAGTGCGAATGCACCGGGATCACCGCTGCCAGCTTGCCCACCCCGCCCGGAAACCCCGCGCGCTGCAGCCCCTGGGTGATGGCCTGCATGTCCGGCTCCACCTGGCCCAGAAAGGTCTGCAGCTTGCCGGGGCGTGAGAAGAACCCGTCCGTCATCAGCGCTGTTTCGCCGTCGTCCAGCAGCACGGTGGACACACCGAGAAACGTCACCTTGAGGCCCGGTGGCGCCCCAGCGCCGCTGGGCGCCTTCCACTGCAAATCGGCATAGGGCTGAAGCGACGGGTGCTGCTGCAGGGCCCAGACCAGCGTGCCCAGCGCACAAAGCACCAACAACGCCAGCGCCCATAACGCCCTCTTCAGCACCACGGCGCGCCGCATCATGCGGCCCGTGCCCTGGCCACACCCTTGCGGCGCAGCACCAGCGTGCCAAACAGCGTGGCCATGAGGTACATGCTGACCGAGTAGATGGCTGCGGGCAGTGCGAGCTGGAAGTTGTCTAGCACCGACAGCGCGATGAAGATGGCGAGCGTGGAGTTGTGGATGCCGATCTCGAAGCTGATCGCCGTGGCCATGGATTTGTCCAGCCCCGCCGCCCGCGAAAGGTAGTAGCCCGACGCGAGGCTGATGGCGTTGAACAGCAGCACCGCCGGTCCGATGCCCGCGAAGGACTCGACCAGCGCCGACCATTCCTTGGCAATCGCAATGAGTGCGAACGCGGCCAGCACCACGGCGCTGAAGATCTTCATGGGCTTTTCCATGCGCGCGCTGAACGACGGCACGCGGCGGTGCACCCCCATGCCCAGCACCACCGGCACCAGCACGATGACGATCACCTCCACCACCTTGCCGAATTGCAGCGGTACCACCTGGCCGGTGTGCGCAAAGGTGTTGATGGCCCAGTTGGTGATGAGCGGCAAACTGATGATCGACAGCACGGTGTTGATGGCCGTGAGCGAGATGTTCATGGCCACGTTGCCGCCGAACAAATGGCTGAACAGATTGGCCGACACCCCGCCGGGCGAGGCCGCCAGCAGCATCAGCCCCACGGCATAGATCGGTGCCACGCCCAGCAGCACGATGAGCGCATAACACGCGGCGGGCAGCACCAGCACCTGCAGCACCAGGGCCAGCACCACGGCGCGCGGATGCTGCAAGAGGCGCGTGAAGTCACCCACCGTGAGCGACAGGCCCAGGCCGAACATGACCAGGCCCAGCGCGATGAACAGCAGCGTGGGCAGGATGGAAACAAAATTCATTGAAACACACACGCGGCCACGGCGGCCGCGCTCCATTCAAATGGGGGTAAGGACGGCGGAGCCAAGGGCTGCCGCGCAGCGAGGGACCAGGCGGCGCAGATCCGCCCCAGCGGCAAGGGACGGAAGAAGGGCGTAAGACCCTGAGCGCTCAGGCCGCCGCCTGGCCGGTGCGCAGCCGCACCGGGCCGCTGCGCGCTTCGATGGCGGCCTGCACCTCCTTGCGCAGGCCCAGCGCAAACGCCCACTCGGCCACCACAAACAGCGGGCCGACGATCAGGCCCACCAGGTCATCCACAAACGCAGGCTTGCGGCCTTCGTAGTAGTGGCCCACAAACTGGATCACCCAGCCCACGGCAAACAGGCCGATGCCCGTGGCCAGCCACACCACCATGCTCTGCAGCGCCACCCATTGGCCGCCCACCAGCATGGCCGCCAGCAGCGTGGCCATGGCCAGGCCAAAACGCGTGTCCAGCCGGAAGTAGAAAACGCTGGCCGCCAGCGCGGCGAACAGCGCGGGGCTCAGCGGCAAGGCGCCCGCCATCCAGGTCGGGCGCGACAGCAGGATGACCACCGCGAACATGATCATGGGCACGCCCACAAAATGGGTGTGAATGTTGCGAGGATCGCGGTGGTAGTCGGCGTACTGCGCCAGGTGGTCGATCAGGGTTTTCATGGGTGTCTCCGGCTGTTGTTTTGAGCAGCATCAATACTCGCCCCGGGGCCTTGCCAGCGTCTGTCGTGCAGACGACAAAAGGGCACACTCCCACGGCACCGCCCCACCCTGCCTCGCGCCCAATCTGCACTGCATGACCGACCCCGCCACCTACCTGCCCGTCCTCCAGTCCGGCCGCTGGTTTGCCCACCTGCCGCCCGACTTTGCCCAGCCGCTGATCGCCATGGCGCAAGTGCGCCAGTTGCAGGCGGGCGAGGTGCTTTTTTTGCGCGGCGACGCGCCCTGCGGGCTGTATGCCGTGGTGCGCGGCGCGATCAGCATTTCGGGCACGGGCGGGCGGGCGCATGAGGCGCGTTCGGCGCTGCTCACGCGGCTGGAGCCGCCCCACTGGTTTGGCGAGATCTCGGTGTTTGACGGCTCGGCCCGCACGCATGATGCCCATGCCGCCGAGGCCAGCACGCTGGTGCAGGTGCCGCACGAACGGCTGCAGGCCTGGCTGCAGGCCCACCCCGGGCACTGGCATGCGCTGGCGTTGCTGCTCACCGACAAGCTGCGCACGGCCTTTGTGGCCATCGAAGAACTGGCCCTGCTGCCCGCACCGCAGCGCCTGGCGCGACGGCTGGTGATGATGGCCGAGGGCTACGGCCAGTGGAACGCCGAGGGCCAGTCGCGCCGGGTGATCGGCATCTCGCAGGAGCAGTTGTCGCTGATGCTGGCCATCTCGCGCCAGACCACCAACCAGATCCTCAAAGACCTGGAGGCGCGCCACCTGGTGCGGGTGCAGCGCGGCGAGGTGGAAATCCTGGACCTGGCGGCCCTGCGCGCGGCATGTTACTGAAATCGCTATTAAAACAATAGCTGCATTCGCTTGTTGGTCGAGCGGCAGCGGCACTTTTCATCCAAATACTAAGCACACATTCCATTTCCGGGCACAATCACGGCTATGCAACTGAACTACATCGCCAACGCCTCGGTGCCGTCCGCTTCGGGCCGCACGATCCCTGTGATCGACCCGTCCGACGGCCAGCCCTTCGACGAGATCCAGCGCAGCAACGCCGACGACATCGACGCGGCGGTGCATGCGGCCCGCCAGTGCTACAACGCGGTGTGGCAAAAGCTGGCCCCGGTGGAACGCGGCCGTCTGCTGCAAAAGCTCTCGGCCAAGATCCTGGAGCATGCGGACGAGCTGACAGCGCTGGAGCAGCGCGACTGCGGCAAGCCCACCAAGCAGGCGCGCGCCGACGCCATTGCGCTGGCGCGCTACTTCGAGTTCTACGCCGGTGCGTGCGACAAGTTCCACGGAGAGACGATCCCCTACCCCGACGGCTACAGCGTGCTGACCTGGCGCGAGCCCCATGGCGTCACGGGCCATGTGATTCCCTGGAACTACCCCATGCAGATCTTCGGCCGCAGCGTGGGCGGCGCCCTGGCGGCGGGCAATGTGTGTGTGGTCAAGCCAGCCGAAGACGCCTGCCTGTCGCTGATCCGCGTGGCGCAGCTCGCGGCCGAGGTGGGCTTTCCTTCGGGCGCGCTCAACATCGTCACGGGCTACGGCCACGAGGTGGGCGACGCGCTGGCGCGCCACCCCGGCATCGACCACATCAGCTTCACCGGCAGCCCCAAGATCGGAACGCTGATCCAACAGGTGGCGGCCGAGCGCCACTGCCCCGTGACGCTGGAGCTGGGCGGAAAAAGCCCGCAGATCATCTTTGCCGACGCCGATCTGGACGCCGCCATCCCCGTGGTCATCAACGCCATCGTGCAGAACGCGGGGCAGACCTGCTCGGCCGGTTCGCGTGTGCTGATCGACTCGCTGATCTATGAACCCCTGCTGGAGCGCCTGGGCAAGGCCTTCGAGGCCCTGCGCGTGGGCCCCGCCGCCATGGACCTGGACGTGGGCCCGCTGATCCGCCAGACGCAGCAGCAGCGCGTGTGGGATTTTTTGTCCGACGCGCAGGTCGCAGGCATCCCCATGGTGGCCCAGGGCGTGGTGGTGGACGAAGCCCCCGAGACCGGCTACTACCAGGCCCCCACCCTGCTGCGCGACGTACCGGTGCAGCACCGGCTGGCTCAGGAGGAAGTCTTCGGCCCCGTGTTGTCGGCCATGGCCTTCCAGGATGAAGACCATGCGGTGGAGCTGGCCAACGCCACGCAGTTCGGCCTGGTGGCGGGCATCTGGACGCGTGACGGCGCGCGCCAGTTCCGCATGGCCAAGCGCGTACACAGCGGGCAGGTGTTCATCAACAACTACGGCGCCGCGGGCGGTGTGGAGCTGCCCTTTGGCGGCGTCAAGTCCAGCGGCTACGGACGCGAGAAGGGCTTTGAAGCACTGTACGGCTTCACCACCTTGAAGACGGTGGCCATCAAATATGGGTAACCCCCTGAGCCGCTTCGCGTCTTCCCCCTACAGGGGGACGCCGCCAGCGCACGCGAGCCAAGCGCCGCATACGCGGCTTGGCGGCCCTTGCGCGGCGGCACTCGCTTAGTGCCACGCCAGTTTCAGTCACTCGCTACCAGCCACGATAGAAGCGCATGCCCCTGAGCCCCCCCGCCCCCCGCACCCTGAAGCATGTCCGCCGGGTGAACTACCAGGGCTTTGAACGCGACGATGGCCTGTGGGACATCGAGGGTGAGCTGCACGACAGCAAGGCCTATGACGCCACCTCGTTCCGCGACCCTACCAAACAGCGCCTCGCGGGCGAAGCCATCCACCACATGTGGCTGCGCGTGACCGTGAACCGCCAGCTGGTGGTGCAGGCCATTGATGTGGCCATGAACTCGCACCCGCTCAAGGGCTGCACCGAGGCCCAAGCCGCGCTGCAGCAGATGGTGGGCTGCAGCATGGCGCGCTGCTGGCGCCAGGCCATCCAGAAGCATCTGGGCGGCGTGGCCAGTTGCACGCACCTGCGCGAGCTGCTGTTCAACCTGGCCACCGCCGCCTTCCAGTCGGTGCCCGCCGTGTTTTCGTCCAGCAATCCTGACGAGCCACCGCGCCACCTGGGCCAGTGCACAGGCTGGGACTTCAACGGCAACGGCGTGAAGGAATACTTCCCGCAGTTTTATGGCCGCGTGCCTGCGCCGCCCCTGGCCGCCAGTCCCGCCCCAGCCCCTGAAATATCAGTCAAATTGGCACCTGGTGCCTGACAGGCAAGCCCAAGCAGCTATCTTTTTTGAATATCCCAAGGAGACCTTTTCCATGCGCGTGTTGAACAAATCCATCATCGTCACCGGCGCCGGCAACGGCATTGGCGAAGGCATTGCCAAGCGCCTGGCCGCTGAGGGTGGCAAGGTCATCGTGAACGACATCAACGAAGCGGGCGGCCAGCGTGTGGTGGCCGAGATCACGGCTGCAGGCGGCACCGCCGCCTTCTTCAAGGCCGACGTGACGAACTCGGCCCAGGTCAAGGCGATGGTCGATCAGGCCGTGCGCCTGTACGGCCGCCTGGACGTGGTGGTGAACAACGCAGGATGGACGCACCGCAACCGCCCCATGCTCGAAGTGAGCGAGGAAGAGTTCGACAAGGTCTATGCCATCAACATGAAGAGCATCTACCTGAGCGCCATCCACGCCGTGCCCGCGCTGCGCAAGGTGGGCGGCGGCAGCATCATCAACATCGCCTCCACCGCCGGGCTGCGCCCGCGCCCAGGCCTGACCTGGTACAACGGCTCCAAGGGCGCGGTCATCATCACCAGCAAGTCGATGGCGGCCGAGCTGGGTCCCGACAACATCCGCGTGAACTGCATCAACCCCGTGTTCAACCCCGACACAGGCCTGGCCGCCGAGTTTGCGGGCGGCCCGGTGGACGATGCGCGCCGCGCCAAGTTCCTGGCCACTATCCCGCTGGGCCGCTTCTCCACCGCGCTGGACGTGGCCAACGCCGCGTTGTACCTGGCGAGCGAAGAGGCATCGTTCATCAATGGCGTGTGCATCGAGGTGGATGGCGGGCGCTGCGTGTAAGCACGCGTCCAACCGCGCCCGCAAGCCAACATGACTTGTCGTGGCGCGCGCCCAATCCGCACCAATGCAGTGCGGATTGATTTGACGCACCTGAGGCCGCTGCCTATAGTGCCGCCGATGTTTGCGAGCCACTCCACCGCCACAGCCGCCAGCGCCACCGCGCCGCTGCGCCGTGCTGCGCGCTCGCAGGCCACGCTCCAGGCCGGTGACCGCGCTCTCTGCACCCCTGCTGCAGATTCCTGAGCCCGGCGACACCCCCTCCCCTCCGTTTTTTCGCGCACTTCCTGTCGCCGGGCCCATTGCCCAGCGCCAGCTTGCGCCTTGGTGACTGCCGCCGGGGCGCGGACTCCAGGAGTGCTCATGCCCCCGTTTCCTTCCGGCGAGATTTCGCTCGCCCCCTGCGCCCAATGCGCCCCCACACGCAGCCCGCCCGCCGATACGGCCATAGCCAGCGCGGCCGCCGCCACCGACATCACCCGCCACTTCATCCGCGCCAAGCGGCCTTGCGCTGACGGCTACCGCTGGTACCTGCGCCGCCAGGAAGGTGCGAGCAACTACCAGGCCCTGCTGGACGACCTGGTGCGCGAAGGCCGGGTGGACGACGCCTGCTGGATGCTGGACCAGTTCGGGCCCACCAACGATGTGCTGGAGGTGGACCACCTGGAGACAGACGCACTGGTGTTTGCGGGCAACGTGCACTGCCGGGGCAGCGCGGACGTGGACGGTGTGCTGCGCACCGGCCGCAGCCTGCGCGTGCAGGGCGGCCTGCGGGTGGGCGGTGCACTGCGCGTGGGCGAAGACCTGCGCATAGCGGGCGCCGCGCGCTGCGACGGCAGCGCGCGCATACACGGCGACGCACGCGTGGGCTGGTCCCTGGCGGTGGCGCAGCGGCTGCAATGCATGGGCAGCCTGCGCGTGGGTGGAGAACTGGACGGCGGGGCCACGGTGCAAATCGATGGCCATTGCACCGTGGGCCAGGACCTGCGCGCGATGGACGCGCTGGACTGCAACGGCAGCATCAAGGTGGGCGGCCATCTGCACTGCGATGCAGAGGTGCAGGCCACGCGCGGACTGCAGGTGGCGGGCGACCTGGACTGCAAGGGCCACCTGCAGGTGGGCTGGGGCGTGCGGGCCGGTGGACACATCCACGCCGGTGGAGCCATCCGTGCGGGCGAAAGCCTCTGGGCGGGAGAAACGATTGCCGCGGGCGAAGCCTACGGCGTGTATGCGGGCCTGGATGTGCCTTTGCCCGACTGGCCCCACAGCGCCCAGGTCTGCGCCCGCGAACAACCTGCGCGCTTACTCAGCGGCTGCTGGACCGAGGGCCTGGGGAGCACGCCATGATGGCCAGCGCTTGCAGCCTGCCAATGCCAGGCACTGCCACCGGCGGCCCCCACACTGCAGCCAACCCATGGCCCGGCCTGGGCCTGCTGGACAAGTGGGCCCAGTGGCTGGCCGAACTGCGCATCGACGTGGACCTGTCGGGCCGCGACATCCAGCGCGAGTTTGACGCCCTGCACGAGCGCATCCGCACCAACCACCGCACGCGCGATGCGATGCAGCCGCTGCCTTTGTACCTGCACGGACTGGTGCTTCGCATGCGCGAGGCCGACGGCGAGGTGTTTGTCTATGCCATCGACCCGCTGCGCAACCGCATCGTGGCCTACACCGTGTTCAACCGGCTGGTGGAGGTGGACCGGCACACCGACCGCCACCTTCGCGCGCCGCACACCAAGGTGGCACACGGCTACCGCCGCATGGGCATTGCCACCGCCATCTACCGCTGGTGGCTGGACTCGGGCCGCAGCCTCATGACCGGTGCACGGCAATCGGCAGGCGCCCATGGCCTGTGGATGTCCTTGGCGCGCGACTACACGCTGGCAGCGGTGCGCATTGCAGAGCACAAACGCGTGCAGCAGTTGCCGCTGCCACCTCCACCCGGATTTTTCGACGCACTGGACACGCGGCTGGTGCTGGTGGGGCGGGGTTGCCGTTTGGCGGATTTCGTCCAGCCCTCCACCCGAAAAGGCTGAGGGGGCTCAGCGCGTCGCCAGCCTTCAACCCGGCAAACAGCTATTGCAGATTGCCGCGATGCAGCATTTCGACCGCAATCCGCGTGGCCAAGGGCTGCCCCGCTGCCGCCCAGGGCAAAACTTGACCGCCATCAACTCCGCGCAGAGGGGCTTGCCCCCGGGGCCGGGGCCCATGCGGCAAAATCACGCCATGGCCGAACGTGTGATTCCTCTGGTGGACCAACGCATCGCCGCTTTGGCGGCGCGGGTGCCCACGCACCCGGTGGTCCCCACGGGCCAGCTCACCGACACCCGGGGCCGCCCGCTGCGCGACCTGCGCATCAGCGTCACGGACCGCTGCAACTTCCGCTGCAACTACTGCATGCCCAAGGAAGTGTTCGACAAGGACTACCCCTACCTGCCCCACGGCGCGCTGCTGAGTTTTGAGGAAATTACGCGGCTGGCAAGGCTCTTTCTGGCCCATGGCGTGCGCAAGATCCGCCTCACGGGCGGCGAGCCGCTGCTGCGCAAGAACCTCGAAGAACTGGTGGCCCAACTGGCCCAGTTGCGCACGATGGAAGGCTTGCCCCCCGACCTGACCCTGACCACCAACGGATCGCTGCTCGCCCGCAAGGCCCAAGCCCTGAAGGATGCGGGCCTGAACCGCGTGACGGTGAGCCTGGACGGCCTGGACGACGCGGTCTTCCGCCGCATGAACGATGTGGACTTTCCGGTGGCCGACGTGCTGGCAGGCATCGAGGCGGCGCAGGCGGCCGGGCTGTCGCAGATCAAGGTCAACATGGTGGTGAAGCGCGGCACCAACGAGCACGAGATCCTGCCCATGGCGCGGCACTTTCGCGGCACGGGCACCACGCTGCGCTTCATCGAATACATGGACGTGGGCGCCACCAACGGCTGGCGCATGGACGAGGTGCTGCCCTCGGCCAAGCTGATCGAGCGCCTGCGCGCCGAGCTGCCGCTGGTGCAGCTGGACCCCAGCAGCCCCGGCGAAACCGCCGAGCGCTGGGGTTATGCCAACGCAGCGGGCCAGCACGACCCCAGCCTGGGCGAGGTCGGCGTGATCAGCAGCGTGACCCAGGCCTTCTGCCACGACTGCAACCGCGCGCGGCTGTCCACCGAAGGCAAGCTCTACCTGTGCCTGTTTGCGTCCGAAGGCTACGACCTGCGCACCCTGCTGCGCGGCGGCGCCAGCGACGAAGCCATTGCCTCCGCCATCGCACCCATCTGGCAGCAGCGCGCAGACCGCTATTCGGAGCTGCGCAGCAGCCTGCCGGCGGACACTGGACAGGGCGCTCGGCGGGTGGAGATGAGCTATATCGGGGGATGACGTTGCGATGCTTTTGGATGCTTTGCCACATTCCGCACAACAATTTTTTCGCGCGCTTGTGGTGTCCACCAACGCGCCACAGTCTGTATGGCTCATTGGATCAAGAGCAAACAATAGGGCTGACGAACAGTCAGATACTGATCTTCTGATTTTCGGATCTACTTTGCTGATTGACGAGTTGAGAGACAGCATGCCTGCTCCAGCCGACATAGACGCTCTCATCGTTTACAACGGGAACGACTACTCGGACCCATGGCAAAACAAGCGCGGCTCTCTAGCGAATCTCAAATGGAGGTTGCTGACGGCCGAGGTAGCGAGTTACAAGGGCGTTCGCTGGATTCCAGATGAAGAATCTGAAGATGAGTTTTCGCCAGATTCGGGCGAGCTCCTGACGCTTGATGAACGTGCTTGCCGTATATTGGCCGCGCCAGAACACCACCACCTTTGCGAACAGGTCTCGAATTGATAGCACAACAAGACATCACCGGCCTGGTCCTCGCCGGTGGCCGGGGCTCCCGCATGGGCGGGGTCGACAAAGGCCTGCAGAACTTTCGCGGCCTGCCGCTGGCGCTGCACACGCTGATGCGGCTGCAGATGCAGACCGGCAATGTGATGGTCAATGCCAACCGCAACCTGGCGGCCTACGAAGCGTTTGGCGCGCCCGTGTGGCCCGACGTGCTGGCCGACTATGCAGGCCCGCTGGCGGGCTTTCTGACCGGGTTGGAGCGCTGCGAAACGCAGTGGCTGCTGACGGTGCCCTGCGACACCCCGCTCTTCCCGCTGGACCTGGCCCAGCGCCTGGCCGCTGCGGCCGACGCACAAGACGCCGAGATCGCCATGGCCGCCGCGCCCGAAGACGATGGCCATGGCCATATCCAGGTGCGCCCCCAGCCCGTGTTCTGCCTGCTGCGTGTGGAGCTGCTCGAAAGCCTGGTCGCCTTCACCCAGGCCGGTGGCCGCAAGATTGACGCCTGGACGGCCCAGCACCGCTGCGCCATCGTGCCGTTTGACCAGCCGGGCGATGACCCGCAGGCGTTCTTCAACGCCAACACCCTGGCCGAGCTGCATGCGCTGGAAAGCGCCAGCCCCTCATCGACCTGAGCGCCCCTGACCCGAGACGACCACCCCGCCATGACCGAGCCCCTGCCGCCCGCCACCGCCTTTGCTGCCGCTGCGGCCGCCGCCAACGCCGTCCATATCCGGCCCCTGGTGGCTGCCGACGCCGTGGCCTACAAGGCCCTGCGCGACGAGGCGCTGCGCACCGCCCCGGATGCATTCACCTCGGACTACGCCGCGTCGGTGGGCCGCCCGGCCCAGGAATACGCCGTGCGTTTTGGCCCGCTGGAGTCGGGCGTGTTCTTTCTGGGCGCCTTCAATGCGGCCGGCCAGCTGCTGGGCTGCGTGGGCTGCGAGCGCGAGCAGCGCGCCCAGCAACGCCACTGCGCCACCGTGGTGGGCATGATGGTGGCCCCCACCGCACAGCGCCGGGGCATTGGCCAGCAGCTGGTGGCCGCCTGCGTGCAGGCCGCGCGCAATGTACCGGGCCTGACGCAGCTGGTGCTCACGGTCACGGCATCCAACACCCATGTGGTGCGGCTGTACGAGCAGGCGGGCTTCACTGCCTGGGGCCTGCTGCCGCGCGCCGTGGTGGTGGACAACGTGGCCTATGACAAGCTGCACATGCTGCTTGTGCTGACCCCCGACCCTTTTCCCGCCTGCCGCTCCAAGTAAGAAACCGGTGACGAGCCATTGACGAGCCACTCGCTGCGCGGCACACCTGACTGTTGTTGTTGACACCCATGAAGACCATTGTCCAGATTGCCGCAGAACTGCAGGGCTACGACCCCCAGGCCCTGAAAGCCGCCGACGTCAACGCGTTCCTGGACCGCCTGGTCGAGCCCGTGACCGCCACCGAGGAATTGCCCCTCTTCAACGCCCTGGGCCGCGTGCTGGCCCGCGATGTGGTGTCGCCCATCAGCGTGCCGCCGCACGACAACTCGGCCATGGACGGCTATGCCTTTGCGGGCGCCCAGCTGACCAAGGGCCAGCCCCTCACGCTGCGCGTGGTGGGCACGGCGCTGGCGGGCAAGGCCTGGACGGGCACCGTGGCGGCGGGCGAGTGCGTGAAGATCATGACCGGCGCCATCATGCCCACGGGCCTGGACACCGTGGTGCCGCAGGAGTTCACCACCTCGGACGGCGGTGAGCACATCACCATCGCCGCCGATGTGCTGCAGTTGGGGGACAACCGCCGCTTCAAGGGCGAAGACCTGATGGAAGGCGGCGTGGCGCTGGCGCGTGGCGAGTTGCTCACGCCCGCTGCGCTGGGCCTGGTAGCCAGCCTGGGGCTGCCCACCGTGACGGTGGTGCGCCGCCTGCGCGTGGCGTATTTTTCGACCGGCGACGAGATCCTGAGCCTGGGCGAGGCGCCCCGCGAGGGCGCCGTGTACGACAGCAACCGCTACACTGTGTTCGGCCTGCTCACGCGCATGGGCGTGGAGGTGATTGACCTCGGCGTGGTGCGCGACGAACCTGCGCTGCTCGAAGCCGCCTTCCGCCAGGCGGCCCAGCAGGCCGACGCCATCATCACCAGCGGCGGCGTGAGTGTGGGCGAGGCCGACCACACACGCACCATGATGAAGAAGCTGGGCGACGTGGCCTTCTGGCGCATCGCCATGCGCCCGGGCCGCCCCATGGCCGTGGGGCGCATTGCTGGTGCTGAATTTGAAGAAAAAACAGCCTCCACCGCGCAACCATCAAGCCCTGATAGCTATCAGAATAATAGCGGTGCACATTCTGGTGCTGGCGCCGTGCTTTTTGGCCTGCCCGGCAACCCGGTGGCGGTGATGGTGACCTTTCTGGCCTTTGTACGCCCCGCCCTGCTGCGCATGATGGGCAGCACCCGCACAGCCCCGCCGCTGCTGCGCGCCATCAGCACCGAAGCGATGCGCAAGAAACCCGGGCGCACGGAATACCAGCGCGGCCTGGTCACCACGGCACCCGACGGCACGCTGCAGGTGTGCACCACGGGCAACCAGGGCTCGGGCGTGCTCAGCTCCATGGTGCAGGCCAATGGTCTCATCGTGCTGCACCATGGGCAGGGCAATGTGGCGGTGGGTGACATGGTGGATGTGATGGTGTTTGACGGGGTCATTTAACACCCCATGTGTCGCTTCACGCCTCTCAAGAGGGATACGACGCCCTCGCTGCGGGGCAGCCCCCTTGCTCGGCGCCCCGGGCCGGGGACGCGCCAGTTGCATGCCGAGCGGGCGAAGCGCCGCACAATGGCCATCTACGCATTTCTGCAGCAACCTTCGCACCCATGCCCTACGCCGCTCAGCACCTTGCACAACCCCCTTCCCGCGACGACGTGGACCGCCTGACCGGCGCCACCTTGGTCGAATTTGGCACCCCTTGGTGTGGCCATTGCCAGCGCGCCCAGCCGCTGATCGAGCAAGCCCTGAAGGACCAGGCGGACCTGTCGCACATCAAGGTGGAAGACGGCCCGGGCCAGCGCCTGGGGCGCACGTTTGGCGTGAAACTCTGGCCCACGCTGGTGTTCCTCAAGGACGGCAAGGAAGTGGCGCGGCTGGTGCGGCCGCAGGCGCTGCAGGACATATCAGACGCCGTGCAGTCCACTGTGGCGCAGCCCTGAAGCACCAACAAAAAAAAGCCCCGATGGGGCTTCTTTTTATTCGCCGAGCACGAAACCCTGCGCACCAGGCCCGGGGCTACTTGGCCACATAGTCGTGCGGGTGCAGTGGATGCTCCGGCTCCTCGGCCGCCACCGCCGTGTTGGCGCCCGGCACGGCCTTGCGGGCGAACAGGGTGTACATGGTGGGCACCACAAAAATCGTGAGCAAGGTGCCCAGCGACATGCCGCCCACAATCACCCAGCCGATCTGCATGCGTGTCTCGGCGCCCGCGCCCTTGGCCAGGGCCAGGGGGATGGCGCCCAGCACCATGGCACCGGTGGTCATGAGGATGGGGCGCAGACGCTGGGCCGAGGCCTTGACCAGCGCGTCCACCATCTCCATGCCCTCTTCGCGCAGCTGGTTGGTGAACTCCACGATCAGGATGCCGTGTTTGGTGATCAGCCCCACCAGGGTGATCAGCCCGATCTGCGAATACACGTTGAGCGAGCCGCCGCTCCACTTGAGCGCCAGCAGCGCGCCAATCATCGACAGCGGCACCGACACCATGATGACGAGCGGGTCGATGAAGCTCTCGAACTGCGCGGCCAGCACCAGGAAGATGAACACCAGCGCCAGCACAAACACCACGCCCAGCGCGCCCTGAGAGTTCTTGAACTCGCGCGAGGTGTCGTTCAGGTCGGTGGTGTAGCCGGGCTTGAGCACCTTGGCGGCCGTCTCGTTCATGAAGGTGAGGGCCTGGCCCAGCGAGTAGTCGGACGACAGGTTGGCCGTGATGGTGGCCGAGCGGCGCTGGCCGAAGTGGTTCAGCTCGCGCGGGCTCACGCTTTCGCGCACGGTGACCAGGCTGGACAGCGGGATCATCGCGTCGTTGCGGCCCCGCACGTAGATGGTGTCGATGTTCTCGGGGGTGGTGCGGCCCCGCGCCTCGGTCTGCACAATCACGTCGTACTGCTCGGCGTCGCGCTTGTAGCGGGTCACTGTGCGGCCGCCCAGCATGGTCTCGATGGCCTTGGCCACCACTTCCACGCTCACGCCCAGGTCGGCTGCGCGCTCGCGGTTGACCTCGATGCGCAGTTCGGGCTTGTTCAGGCGCAGGTCCACGTCGGGGCCGACGATGCCGGGGTTCTGCGCAATCTCGGCCATGAAGGCGGCCACCACCTTGCTCAGGTTCTCGTAGCTGTCCGAAGTCTGGATCACATAGGTCAGTGGCCGCGAACGGAAACCCTGGCCCAGCGACGGCGGCGTGATCAGGAATGCGTTCACGCCCGGCAGGCTGGCCACCTTGGGCTGCAGTTCCTTGGCCAGGTCGAGCGTGGTGCGGTTGCGGCTTTCCCAGTCCACCGTGCGGTAGATGACGCTGCCCTGCGCCACGGTGGGGTTGCCGATGTTGGCAAACACGCGGTCGAACTCGGGGTAGGTGGTGCCGATCTTTTCCAGCTCCAGCGCGTAGCGGTTGGTGTAGTCCAGCGTGGCGCCGTCGGGCGCGGTGACACTGGCCAGGATGGTGCCCCGGTCCTCCAGCGGCGACAGCTCCTGCCGCATGGTGGGGAACACCAGCGCCAGCGCCAGCCCGCTCAAGGCCATGACGCCCACCACGATCCAGCGGGCCTGGAAGATGGCAC
Organism: Acidovorax kalamii; assembly: GCF_002245625.1. Classification (GTDB taxonomy): domain Bacteria; phylum Pseudomonadota; class Gammaproteobacteria; order Burkholderiales; family Burkholderiaceae_C; genus Acidovorax; species Acidovorax kalamii. The sequence goes on along the minus strand of NZ_NOIG01000017.1, from coordinate 1,859 downwards.
CCCGCACGCCACCACCCGCCCCGGCGCCTTTGCCGCCGCTCCAGCGCGCGGTGACGATCCAGCGCAGCAGGCGGCCATAGGCGTCCGACAGCGCGGTAAGCCAGCGCTCCATCGAGCGGTCGAACCAGTTGGGTTTGGGGTTGTGCTTGAGCAGCAGCGAACACATCATGGGCGAGAGCGTGAGCGCCACGAAGCCCGACACCACCACCGCCCCGGCCAGCGCCAGCGCAAACTCCACAAACAGGCGCCCGGTGCGACCCGGCGTGAAGGCCAGCGGTGCATACACCGCCACCAGCGTGAGCGTCATGGCCACAATGGCAAAGCCGATCTCGCGTGCGCCCTTGATGGCGGCGGAGAACGGATCGAGCCCCTCTTCGATGTGGCGGTAGATGTTCTCCAGCATCACGATGGCGTCGTCCACCACCAGGCCGATGGCCAGCACCAGCGCCAGCAGCGTGAGGGTGTTGATCGAGAACCCCGCCAGCGACATCAGCGCAAAGCTGCCCACGAGGCTCACCGGGATGGTGACGATGGGGATGATGGACGCGCGGAAGGTGCGCAGGAACACAAAAATCACCAGGGCCACCAGCACCACGGCCTCTGCAATCGTGGTGTAGACGCTTTTGATCGAGCGGTCGATGAACAGGGAGTTGTCATTGGCGATGTCCACGCCGATGTCCGCAGGCAGGTCAGCCTTGAGCAAGGGCAGCATGGCGCGCACGCCTTGCGACAGCTCCAGCGGGTTGGCCGTGGCCTGGCGGATCACGCCCACCGAGATCGCGTCGCGACCGTTCAGACGCACGCGGCTGCGGTCGCTGGCCGCGCCCTCTTCCACCCGTGCCACGTCCTGGATGCGCACGGGAAATCCGTTGACCGTGCGGATCACGATGCTGGAGAACTGCGCAGGCGTTTTGAGGTCGGTCTGGGAGGTGACGCTGAACTCGCGCTGCTGGGATTCGATGCGGCCGGCGGGCAGCTCCAGGTTGTTGCGGCGGATGGCGTCTTCCACATCCTGCGTGGTCAGGCGATAGCCGGCCATGCGCTCCGGGTCCAGCCACACGCGCATGGCGTACTTGCGTTCGCCGTAGATGGGCACGTCGGCCACGCCGGTCACGGTTTGCAGGCGGGGCTTGACGATGCGGTTGATGAGGTCGTTGATCTCCAGCGGGCTGCGCGTGTCGCTGCTGAAAGCCAGCCACATCACGGGCGAGGCATCGGCCTCGACCTTGGCGATCACCGGCTCGTCCACGGCCGTTGGCAGGCGGTTGCGCACGCGCGCCGTGCGGTCGCGCACCTCGGCAGCGGCGTTGTCGGCGTCCTTCTCCAGGCGAAAGCGCACGCTGATCTGGCTTTGCTCGGCGCGGCTGATGGAGGTGATCACATCCACCGCATCAATCCCGGCAATCGAGTCTTCGAGGGGCTTGGTGACCTGCGACTCGATCACCTCGGCCGAGGCGCCCGCGTAGCGCACGCTGACGGTGACCACGGGCTCATCGATCTTGGGGTATTCGCGCACCGACAGGCGCGTGAAGCTCACCGCACCAATCAGCAGCACCAGCAGCGACAGCACGGTGGCAAACACCGGCCGACGGATGGAGATTTCAGCGAGTTGCATGGCAGTCCAGGGGCGTCAGAAAAGAGCGGTGACCAGGCAGCAAACCGGCCTTCATGCGGGAGACCGCTTGCCGGCTGGGGTTGGCTGGCTGGGGTTGGCCGCCACCTGGCATGGATTGGGGCCTGGCAGCGGGGCCACGAGGGCGCTGGCTGGGGCTGCCGTGGGCGCTGCGGGCGCAGCCGGGGCAGCTGGCGCCGTGGCCACGGCCGCCACAACGGCCGCACCCGATGCGCCCGCCGCAGGC
>NZ_NOIG01000016.1:2500-5658 GCF_002245625.1 Acidovorax kalamii | reverse complement strand
GCATTGTGTCGATCAATGCAGCTTGATTGCTGTGAGGCGCGCACCCCAAAGCAAAACGCCCTTCTACTCGATTGAGCAGAAGGGCGGTTTGTGCTGTAAGAGCCTGACGATGACCTACTTTCACACGGGAACCCGCACTATCATCGGCGCAAAGTCGTTTCACTGTCCTGTTCGGGATGGGAAGGAGTGGGACCAACTTGCTATGGTCATCAGGCATAACTTGGTGTCGGCCTGCTCTTTGAGCAGGCTAACGAATTCATAGAGTCTGGAATCAGATTTTTGTGTTTTGACTGCGTCTAACTTGGCATAACAATCTTCGAAGCGTCCGGGTGCTGCGTGTGCAGTCACGGGGATTGGCTATCAAAGTTATAGGGTCAAGCCGCACGAGCAATTAGTACTGGTTAGCTTAACGCATTACTGCGCTTCCACACCCAGCCTATCAACGTCCTGGTCTTGAACGACTCTTTAGGGGGCTCAAGGCCCCGGCAGATCTCATCTTGAAACGAGTTTCCCGCTTAGATGCTTTCAGCGGTTATCTCTTCCACACTTAGCTACTCGGCAATGCCACTGGCGTGACAACCGATACACCAGAGGTGTGTCCACTCCGGTCCTCTCGTACTAGGAGCAGGCTTCCTCAAATCTGCAGCGCCCACGGAAGATAGGGACCAAACTGTCTCACGACGTTTTAAACCCAGCTCACGTACCTCTTTAAATGGCGAACAGCCATACCCTTGGGACCGGCTACAGCCCCAGGATGAGATGAGCCGACATCGAGGTGCCAAACACCGCCGTCGATATGAACTCTTGGGCGGTATCAGCCTGTTATCCCCAGAGTACCTTTTATCCGTTGAGCGATGGCCCTTCCATACAGAACCACCGGATCACTATGTCCTGCTTTCGCATCTGCTCGACTTGTCAGTCTCGCAGTTAAGCACGCTTATGCCATTGCACTATCGTCACGATGTCCGACCGTAACTAGCGTACCTTCGAACTCCTCCGTTACGCTTTGGGAGGAGACCGCCCCAGTCAAACTGCCTACCATGCACTGTCCCCGATCCAGATAATGGACCTAGGTTAGAACCTCAAACACACCAGGGTGGTATTTCAACGTTGGCTCCATGAGATCTAGCGACCTCACTTCAAAGCCTCCCACCTATCCTACACAGATCTGTTCAAAGTCCAATACAAAGCTACAGTAAAGGTTCATGGGGTCTTTCCGTCTTTCCGCGGGGAGATTGCATCATCACAAACATTTCAACTTCGCTGAGTCTCAGGAGGAGACAGTGTGGCCATCGTTACGCCATTCGTGCAGGTCGGAACTTACCCGACAAGGAATTTCGCTACCTTAGGACCGTTATAGTTACGGCCGCCGTTTACTGGGACTTCAATCAAGAGCTTGCACCCCATCATTTAATCTTCCAGCACCGGGCAGGCGTCACACCCTATACGTCCACTTTCGTGTTTGCAGAGTGCTGTGTTTTTATTAAACAGTCGCAGCCACCGATTTTTTGCAACCCCGTTGGGCTCCCTCTGTACGAGTTCACCTACTTGGGGCATACCTTCTCCCGAAGTTACGGTATCAATTTGCCGAGTTCCTTCTCCTGAGTTCTCTCAAGCGCCTTAGAATACTCATCTCGCGCACCAGTGTCGGTTTGCGGTACGGTCGTCAATAGCTGAAGCTTAGTGGCTTTTCCTGGAAGCAGGGTATCACTCACTTCGTCTGCAAGCAGACTCGTTATCACCCCTCATCTAAGCCCGGCGGATTTGCCTACCAGGCACGACTACAGGCTTGAACCAACATATCCAACAGTTGGCTGAGCTAACCTTCTCCGTCCCCACATCGCACTATTGATCGGTACAGGAATATTGACCTGTTTCCCATCAGCTACGCATCTCTGCCTCGCCTTAGGGGCCGACTCACTCTACGCCGATGAACGTTGCGTAGAAAACCTTGCGCTTACGGCGAGGGGGCTTTTCACCCCCTTTAACGCTACTCATGTCAGCATTCGCACTTCTGATACCTCCAGCATCCGTTACCAGACACCTTCACAGGCCTACAGAACGCTCTCCTACCACTTGCAATAAATTGCAAATCCGCAGCTTCGGTAACTGGCTTAGCCCCGTTACATCTTCCGCGCAGGACGACTCGATCAGTGAGCTATTACGCTTTCTTTAAATGATGGCTGCTTCTAAGCCAACATCCTGACTGTTTTAGCCTTCCCACTTCGTTTCCCACTTAGCCAATTTTAGGGACCTTAGCTGGCGGTCTGGGTTGTTTCCCTCTTGAGTCCGGACGTTAGCACCCGGTGCTCTGTCTCCCAAGCTGTACTCTGCGGTATTCGGAGTTTGCATAGGTTTGGTAAGTCGCCATGACCCCCTAGCCTAAACAGTGCTCTACCCCCGCAGGTAATACTTGAGGCACTACCTAAATAGTTTTCGGAGAGAACCAGCTATTTCCAAGTTTGTTTAGCCTTTCACCCCTATCCACAGCTCATCCCCTAGTTTTGCAACACTAGTGGGTTCGGACCTCCAGTACCTGTTACGGCACCTTCATCCTGGCCATGGATAGATCACTTGGTTTCGGGTCTACACCCAGCGACTGATTCGCCCTATTCGGACTCGATTTCTCTACGGCTTCCCTATTCGGTTAACCTTGCCACTGAATGTAAGTCGCTGACCCATTATACAAAAGGTACGCAGTCACCCTTGCGGGCTCCTACTTTTTGTAAGCATGCGGTTTCAGGATCTATTTCACTCCCCTCCCGGGGTTCTTTTCGCCTTTCCCTCACGGTACTGGTTCACTATCGGTCGATTACGAGTATTTAGCCTTGGAGGATGGTCCCCCCATATTCAGACAGGATTTCTCGTGTCCCGCCCTACTTTTCTCTAACTTAGTACCACACGTCTGTTTTCGCATACAGGGCTATCACCTGCTATGGCCGGGCTTTCCATCCCGTTTTGCTAACAGTCGTGCTATCACTAGAAGGCTCTTCCGATTTCGCTCGCCACTACTTTCGGAATCTCGGTTGATGTCTTTTCCTCGAGCTACTGAGATGTTTCAGTTCACCCGGTTCGCCTCGCATACCTATGTATTCAGTATGCGATACCTCTTGCGAGGTGGGTTTCCCCATTCAGAAATCTCCGGATCAAAGCTTATT
>NZ_NOIG01000015.1 GCF_002245625.1 Acidovorax kalamii | reverse complement strand
GTGTGGGCCGCTGCCAGCAGGGCTGCGGGGCCCTTGCTGCCATCGCCGCCCAGGTCGCGCTGGGCCAGGGCCACCTCGGCCTCGGCCACCACACAGCGGGCGCGGGCCACGGGCTCGTGGGCGCCAAACGCGCGGGCGGCGCGGCGCAGCAGTTCGCGGGCGCGCGGGTGTTCGCCCAGCTGGGCCATGGCGATGCCGCGCAGGGCCAGCGCGGGCGGGTCGTCGCGCAAGGCCACCCGCTGCAGCGCGGTGAGGGCGTCGCCCCCCGCCAGCGCGCGGGCGGCGGCAGAGATCATCGAATCCATGGCGACAGACTACACGCCCCCCTGAAAAGACCGCAAACAGGTTCTCCATGGAGGTGCGGGATACTCTCGCCCTCCCTGTCTTCCCTGCCCACAAGGACCGCCCATTGAAATCCGCCAGCGCCACCACCTTCGACGAGGCCTACTACCAGCGCTTTTACTTCGACAAGAAAACCAGCGTGGTGGACCCGCAGCACATGGAGCGCCTGGGCACCTTTGTGTGCAGCTACCTCAAGTACCTGCGCGTGCCGGTGCACCGCGTGCTCGACGTGGGCTGTGGCATCGGGCTGTGGAAGAACATCGTGGCGCAGCACTTTCCCGCTGCGAGCTACCAGGGCGTGGAGTTCAGCCCCTACCTGTGCGAGCGCTTTGGCTGGCAGCAGGGCTCGGTGGTGGACTATGCGGCCAGCGAGCCGTTCGACTTCGTGATCTGCCAGGGCGTGCTGCCCTACCTGAGCCCGCCCGATCTCAAGACCGCGCTGCACAACCTGGGGCGCCTGTGCAAAGGCGCGCTGTATGTCGAGGCCGTCTCGCGCGAGGACTACGAACGCGACATCATCGACGAAGACCTGACCGACAACCGCGTGTTCCGCCACCGCGCCGAGCTGTACCGGCGTGGCCTGCAGCAGGGCGCCATCGAGCTGGGCGGCGGCGTGTGGCTGAGCCGCCGGGCCGAACTGCCGCTGTTTGCGCTGGAGCATGTGGATGGGTGAGCACGCTGCCGCTGCGCCGCACGCCGTTTCGCGCCTGCGCGCCGAGCGCCTGGCCCGCAGCGCCAAACCTTTTCTGGCGCGCGGCGGCCCCAAGGGCGAGCGCTGCGCGGGCTGCCGCCTGGTGCCCAGCCACTGCATCTGCGCACTGCGCCCCCAGGTGCCCACGCGCGCGGGCATGTGCCTGTTGATGGCCGACATCGAACCGCTCAAACCCAGCAACACCGGCTGGCTGATCGCCGATGTGGTGGCCGACACCTTTGCGTTTGGCTGGGCGCGCACCGAGGTGCAGCCGGGCCTGCTCGCGCTGCTGGCCGACCCGCAGTGGCAGCCGTATGTGGTCTTTCCCGGCGAGTTTGTGGCGCCCGAGCGGGTGGTGACGCAGGTCGCGCCGGAACACGCGCCGAACGGGAAGCGCCCGCTGTTCATCCTGCTCGACGCCACCTGGCCCGAGGCGCGCAAGATGTTCCGCAAAAGCCCCTACCTCGACCGCTTTCCGGTGCTGAGCCTGGCGTCCGAGCAGATCTCGCGCTACCAGCTGCGCCGCTCGCGCCGCGACGACCACTTCTGCACCAGCGAGGTCGCCAGCCTGTGCCTGGAGCTGGCGGGCGAGGCGCAGGCCGCGCAGGTGCTGGATGCGTACCTGGACGTTTTCACCCACCACTATCTGCAGTCCAAGCACCAGCTGCCGGTGGTAGCCGACGACCCCACGCACCTGCGGCTGCGCAGCCTGGCCATGGTGCCTGCGCCATGACACCCATCGTCCGGATCCGCCCCTTTCGCACGGGCGACGCACCGGCGCTGCGCGCGGTGTTTCATGCCTCGGTGCATGGCCTGGCCTGCCATTGCTACACCCCTGAGCAGCGTGGCGCCTGGGCCCCCTCCGAGCACGACGCCGCGCAATGGGCTGCGCGCATGCAGGCCAACCAGCCCTTTGTGGCCGAGACCGATGGCGGCGCCATCGCGGGGTTTGCCGACCTGCAGCCCGGTGGCTACATCGATATGTTTTTTGTGGCCCCGGCGTTTGCGCGCCAGGGCGTGGGCCACGCATTGATGGCGCACATCCATGCGCAGGCCGCGCAGCAGGGGCTGGCGCGGTTGTGGGCGGACGTCAGCCTGGCGGCCGAGCCCTTTTTTGCGGCCCGGGGCTTTGCCGTGGAAACGCGCCAGGCCGTGGAGCGCGCGGGCGTGGTGCTGCACAACGCGCGCATGGGCAAGGCGCTGTAGTCATGATGCTCTTGTTTTGATAGCTTGATGCGCTTGTCTATTGCGCGGTAACGGCGTTTTTTGTATGCAATCGGGCCTTTGCGCTGCCGGGGCGGGGCGCCAGTGCCTTACAGTAGCCGCCCCACCGCACACGCGGCGCATCCTGATCCCCCACCGCTTGCCAACACCAGAAGGCCACCCCACCATGACCAAAGACCCGGCCCGCCAACGCGAACTGCAACCCATGGCCCTGTGCGAGCCCTGCCAGGGCATCCAGCGTAACTGGCGCAAGGCCCCGGGCCACGCCGAGCTGGTGCAGCGCGGCAACCGCAAGGAAGACCGCGACCACGGCCCCGTGACCTTCACCCGCTATGTGTGCGACCGCTGCGGCACGGCCTGGGAGTATGAAAACGACAAGACCAACCAGCAGGCGGGCTGGTCGGTGGTGGGGCGGTAGTCGGCGGCATTTCTGAGTGCCTCGGAGTGTTTCCGAGTGCTCTTCTGCGGCACTTTTTTTGCCTGCGCACATCCCAGCTCCTTCCAGGAGACATGCCATGCACCACCGCCGCCAGTTTCTGAGCACCACCACCCGCAGCCTGGCCTTGGGCAGCGTGGCCCTGTTCATCGGCTGTGGTGCACTGGCCCAGCCCAGCTACACCGTACCGCTGGCCCAGCTGCAGGAGATGGTGGGCACCAAATTCCCCCGCAGCGTGCCGGTGCAGGGCCTGTTCGATCTGAACCTGCAGGCACCACAATTGCGCCTGCTGCCCGCCGTGAACCGCCTGGGCGCCACCATGGCCGTGGATGCAGCGGGCCCCGCGCTGCGGCGCAGCCACGGCGGCAGCTTCGACGTGGAATTTGCGCTGCGCTACGAGGCCAGCGACCGCACGCTGCGTGCGCACCAGATCAAACTGGGGCGGTTGGACTTCCCCACCCTCAAGCCCGCCGTGACCGACCTGCTCAACGCCTATGGCCCCGTGCTGGCCGAGCAGTCGCTGCGCGAAGTCACGCTGCACCAGCTGCGCCCGCAGGACACGGCGGTGTTCGACGGCCTGGGCCTGCAGCCCGGGCCCATCACCGTGACGGCCCAGGGGCTGGAGGTGGCGTTTGTGCGCAAGCCTTAGGGGCTCTCCATGTGTTCACTAAGGCGCCGGGGTTCACTCCCTCTCCCCATGTGGGAGAGGGCGGGGAGAGGGGGCGATGAGGCACAGCGCCTTGCACAGGCCCCCTCTCCCCGACCCTCTCCCGCGAGGGGAGAGGGAGTAAGGCCAGCCTGCGCTATTTCGGCTCCGCTGCCACCCGCCGCTGCACCGTTGCAAACACCGGGTTGCGGATGAGGTGCAGCGCCTGCCCGCGCTGGCCGCTCTCGGGCGACACGGTGGACGTGGTGGCCACCACCAGGTCCAGCGGCGGGTACACCCAGATGAACTGCCCGCCAAACCCGCTGGCCATGAAGGTGGGCCGCGCCGCCTTGCCGGGCACCACCCACCAAAGGTAGCCATAGGGCAGCCCCACGGGCGGGCCGCCCGCGTGCTGCACCTGCACGGACGCATCGGCAAACGCCCCGGGCAGCAGCGGCTGGCCGTTCCACTGGCCGCGCTGCAGGTAGAGCTGGCCCAGCTTGGCCATGTCGAGCGTGCGCAGGTGCACGATGCTGCCCTGGTAACGCGGCGCGGCCAGGCCGAGGGGAGCCACCAGCTGCTGCTGCGCATAGTCGGCCAAGGGCATGCCGGTGGCTTTTTCCAGCACGGCCACCAGCAGCGGCGTCACGGAGTTGTCGTAGGCAAACACCTGCCCCGGGTCGGCGGCCAGTGGCCTGGCCCAGGCCTCGCGCACGGGCAAAGGGGCTGCAGTGCCCGAGCGGGTGCGCGGGCCGCCATCCAGCGCAAAGCCTGCCGTCAGCGTCAGCAGGTGGCGCAGCGTGATGGTGGCGGCGCGCGGGTCGGGGTTGAGTGGCGCCCATTCGGGCATCAGCTCCACCACGCGCTGGTCCACGCTGCCGATGCGGCCTTGCGCCAGGGCCGTGCCCAGCAGGGCCGAGAGCGCGCTTTTGGAGGCGGACTGGGTATCGCGCAGCCTCTCCGGCTCGCCGTCGCGGTAGAAGCGGTACACCACCCGGCCGCGCAGCACGACCACCGCACTTTGCACATCGGGGTACTGCGTGGCCAGCGCGGCCTCCACGGGCTGGAAGGCGGCGGCGTCCAGCGCCTGTTCTTCTGCCGTGGCCGATTCGCGCCAGGTGGACGTGGCGACGGTTTGCGCATGCGCAGTGCTGGCCACCAGGCCGACCCCGCCGACCAGCAGGCAAAGCGACAACGAGGCACAACAGACGGGCCAGCGGATGGGCATGCGGGACTCCTTCGGTGGGGGCGTGGGGGCGTGTCTGCCAGTGTAGAAGGCGCCACCTTTGCGCCAGCCAAAGATGACGTGATGACGTGATGAATGGATGCAGGGGCAGGGCCCGCCTCAATCCGCCCGCACCCGCTGCGCAAACCCGCGCCGGCTGAACTGCTCCACCACAAAGTCCACAAACACCCGCGTGCGCGCGGGCAGCAGCTTCTTGCTGGGGTAGTACAGCATGGTGGGCCCGGCATCGGCCCACTAGGCGGGCAGCAGGCGCACCAGGTCGCCACGCGCCAGCCAGGGCTGTGCAAACGGCATGGGCAGCACGGCCACGCCCAGGCCCATCAGCACCGCCTGGCACATGGCTTCGGGGTCGTCGAACACGATGCGGGGGCGAAACTCCACCGGCGCGGCCTCGCCCGCCTTGTTGCGCAGGGTCGTCACCGGCACGCGCCCCGTGCGGATGGCGCGGCGTGCAATGCCGTCCCAGGCGGCCAGGTCGGCGGGGTGGCGTGGCGCCTTGCGGCCCTGCAGCAGCGCGGGCGCGGCCACCACCACGAGATGGATGGGCCCAAGCGTGCGCGCCACCATGTCGGGGTTCAGGTTCAGGCCGCCGCCAATGCCCGCGTCAAAGCCCTCGCCGATCAGGTCCACCTGCCGGTTCTCAAAACGCCAGTCGGGCTGGATGGCGGGGTAGCGCTGCAAAAACTCGGTGAGCAGCGGCACCAGGTAGGCGCGGCCAAAAGCCTGGCCCATGCTCACCTTGAGCGTGCCTGCAGGCTGCTGCTCGGCCTCGGCTGCATGGTCCACCGCGTCGGCCAGCGCGGTCAGCGGCGGCCCGATCTGCGCCAGCAGGCGCTGCCCGCCCTCGGTCAGCGCCAGGCGCCGCGTGCTGCGCTGGAACAGCCGCACCCCCAGGCTGGCTTCGAGCCGCGCCACGTTCTTGCTCACCGCCGCGGGCGTGAGGCCCATCAAGCGCGCGGCGGCCGAGAAGCTGCCGGACTCGGCAGACTGCACAAAGGATTCGAGGTGGCTGAGCGGTTGCATGGCCGGTATTTTCAACCTTGGGTTGAAATTCATCCAGCCCATTGGTGGCTACCGCGCGGGCAATGGTTTTCTGACACTGCAGGGGTTCCTGGTTCGTTTTCGGGCCTTTTTGATCCCCCTCTTTTTTGGAGAAACACCATGTCTTCTGTTTTGGCATCCGCCCCCACACACCAACCCCTGGCGGGCAAGGTGGCGCTGGTCACCGGCGGCGCACGCGGCATTGGCGCGGCCATCGTGCGGCGCCTGGCGCGCGACGGTGCGGCCGTGGCCTTCACCTACAGCAGCTCGGCCTCACCGGCCCAGGCGCTGGTGGCGGCCATCGAGGCCAGCGGGGGCAAGGCCCTGGCCCTGCAGGCCGACAGCGCCGACGCCGCCGCCCTCACGCAGGCCGTGGACCACGCCGCCCGCACGCTGGGCCGCCTGGACATCCTCGTCAACAACGCGGGCGTGGCCGTGGCGGGCGTGCTGGACAGCTTTTCGCTGGCCGACTTCGACCACACGCTCAACGTGAACGTGCGCGCCGTGTTCGTGGCCACCCAGGCCGCCGTGCGCCACATGGGCCAGGGCGGTGCCTATGGCCGCGTGATCACCATCGGCAGCACCAACTCCGACCGCGTGCCATGGCCCGGCTTCAGCGTCTATGGCATGAGCAAGGCCGCCATCGTGGGCCTGACCAAGGGCCTGGCGCGCGACCTGGGCCCGCGCGGCATCACGGTGAACAACGTGCAGCCCGGCCCCGTGAACACCGACATGAACCCCGCCGACGGCCCCATGGCGGGCGACATGCACGGTCTGATGGCGCTGGACCGCCATGCCCACCCCGACGAGATCGCGGGCATGGTGGCCTACCTGGCCGGGCCCGAATCGGGCATGGTGACGGGGGCGAGCTTGCTGATCGACGGCGGGTTTGCGGCTTGAGCGGCCGGTGCGGTCTGCGCGGCGCTCACTGCGTGGGCTTTCGCGCGCGGGGCTTCTTCTGCACCGCAGGGCCGTGGGTCGCCAGCTCTCTGGGCGTGAGCAGGTGGGCGGGGTTGTTGGCCACCATCTCCACCGCCAGGTCGATGAAGGCCCGCACACGCGCAGGCAGCGCCGTGCGGCTGCCGTAGTACACGTACAGCGCCAGGTGCTGCGCCACATGCTGGGGCAGCAGCGGCACCAGCTGGCCGCTGCGCACCAGCGGCGCAGCCGTGGGGCCCACCAGCTGGCCCACCGCATGGCCGCCCAGCACCGCGCGCGCCTCGGCTTCGATGTCGTTGGTGCAGAACGTGGGGTGGATGGTGCGCGCCACGATGTCGTCGCCCACCTGGAACTCCCAGGGCATGGGCTTGCCGGTGGATGCATGGCGAAAGCCGCTGCAGCGGTGCAGCGCCAGGTCGTCGATGCTGGCGGGCGCACCGTGGCGTGCGATATAGGCGGGCGCGGCGCACACGATGAGCTGCAGCGTGAGCAGCCGCCGCGCCACCACGCCGCCCTCGGGCGGGTAGCCCGAGCGGAAGCCCACATCCACGCGGTCTTCCACCCAGTTGCCGATGCGGTCGTCCAGCTGCACGTCGGGCTCCACCAGCGGGTGGCGGCGGCAGAACTCGTCGAGCACCGGCCAGATCACCTCCAGCAGGATGGAGCGCGGCGCCACGATGCGCAGCGGCCCCGCCATTTCTTCGCGCCCGCGCCGCGCGCCCTGGACTGCATGCTGCAGCGTCGCCAGCCCCGGCTGCGCCGAGGCCAGGAACTGCCGCCCTTCTTCCGTGAGGCTCAGGCTGCGCGTGGTGCGGTGGAACAGCCGCACGCCCAGGTGTGATTCGAGCTGCACCAGCAGCTGGCTGGACGCCTGTGGCGTGATGCCCTGTGCCGCCGCCGCCTGGCGCAGGCTGCCCAGCTCGGCGGCCTTGGCAAAGTTGGCGATGGCGCGCAGTTCGTTGATGGCCATGGTGGTGGTGCGGTGTTGGAGGGTGATTGGCAAGCATTGCTTGCGAATGAATCGCCAAATTATGGGCTAGTCGCATGGCAATGGAATCCCTAAAGTTCGCCGCCGTGGGCACCCAGAGCGCCCACCTACTACCGAACACCGCCACCCAAGGAACTGCCATGGCCATTGCCTCTTCATCCACCCCTTTTTCATCCACTTCAACTTCCTCTTCGTACCCCCGCGTCTGGCTGATCACCGGCGCCTCGCGTGGCATCGGCGCGCGCATTGCCGAGGCCGCGCTGGCCCAGGGCGATGCCGTCGTCGCCACGTCGCGCAGCGCCGCATCCGTCGAGCAGCGCCTGGGCGCACACGATGCCCTGCTGCCCCTGGCGCTGGACGTGACCGATGAGACCCAGGCCCGCCAGGCCGTGGGCGCCGCGCTCGATCGCTTCGGCCGCATCGACGTACTGGTCAACAACGCGGGCTACGGCCTGCTGGGCGCGGTGGAAGAAGCCACCGCCGAAGAAGTGCTGCGCCTGTACGACACCAATGTGTTCGGGCTGCTGCATGTGACCCGCGCCGTGCTCCCCGCCCTGCGTGCGCAGCGCGCCGGGCATGTGATCAACATCTCGTCGCTGGGCGGTGTGCAGTCGGCCGCCGGGTTTGGTCTGTACTGCTCCACCAAGTTCGCGGTCGAGGGCATCACCGAGGCGCTGCATGCCGAGCTGGCGCCGCTGGGCATCCACGCCACGGTGGTCGAGCCCGGGTACTTCCGCACCGAGTTTCTGGACAGCGCCTCACTGGCCGTTTCGCCCCGCGTGCTGGACGACTACGCCGAGAGCGCCGGTGCCGTGCGCGAAGCCGCGCGCCGCATCAACCTGAACCAGCCCGGCGACCCGGTGCGCCTGGCCCAGGCTGTGATGCAGCTGGTGGCCAGCCCCACGCCGCCGCTGCGCCTGCCGCTGGGCACGGACACGCTGCAAACCATTGCCGACAAACATGCCTTTGTGGCGAACGAGACGGCGCAGTGGCGTGCGGTGGCAGCGTCCACGGACTTCCCGGTGCAGGACGCCGCGCTTCAGGTGGTGTGAAAAACTGCTCCTGTTTTGATAGCTATTGACGCCCTTCCATCAGGCGGTAGGGGCTGCTTTGGCTCAGTTTTTGGGGCCTGGGGGCGGCCTGCGTGCTGTGCGCGGGCTGCCCGCGCTCACACCGGCCGCGCCATCTCCATCACCCAGTTCACCTCCCAGGTCGCGCCGCCGTCTTCCGAAAACGCTTGCTGCCAGCGCGGGGCGCCGGTGTGCATCTGCGACCACTCGAAGCGCACGCGCACCGGGCGGCCCTCCAACAGATCCTCGCCTTCGAAAATGCCTACGCCGTCCTGAAAGCCACCCACTACGGGCGGCAGCAACTGGCCGGTGGCCGGGTCCAGGCCGCCCGTGAGGTTGTCGAGCCAGTAGATGCTCCAGCGCTGCGACTCGGGGCTGAACACGCGCAGCGCCATGCCCACGTAGCCTGGCTTCCAGGCCAGGGGCGTGAAGCTGTCGTAGTTGCCGACGCCGGCGGGCAGTGGATGAACGCTGCCGGTGGCGTCGAACACCTCCCAGTCGTTGCAGCCTGCCAGGCGCCGCACCAGGCGCGTGTTGCGGATGCGCCAGGGGCCCATGAGGAAGTCGAAGTCGTTGGCTGCGCTGGGCACAGCGGCGGGCGAAGGGATGGTGATGAGATGAGGGGTGGTCATGGTGGTGCTCGGGTGGGTTTTCATGCGTGCAAGGCGCTGCGCGCGGTGGGCTGCAGGCGCAGGGTGTGGGGCGGGCCCGCCAGCCAGGGCGCCAGGCCCGGGGCCACGCCGCGCTGCCAGGCACCGCTGTCGGTCACGGCCTGGGCCGCTGCTGCGCTGCCAAACAGGGCCAGCGCGAGCAGCACGGGCTCGCCCTCGCGCACGGGCAGGCGGGGGAAGGTGTTGGCGCTGGCCTCGGTGCAGTACCAGGCCACCTGGCGCGCGCCGCTGCGGTGCAGCAGCGGCGCCATGCGGTGGTGGCAGAAGTCCAGCAGCGCAGGTGTGGGGCTCTCGCGCAGGGGGAAGACGGTGGCCGTGAGCACGCCCGGCGCCGCGCCGCTGCAGCCCGGCGCGGGGCGCAGGTGTTGGGGCAGGGCGATGGCGGCGCCGGGCCAGGCGGGGCGCAGCAGCAGCACGTTGTCCGAATCGACCATGGTGGCGTTGGCCGCGCTGCGGTGCGCGGCCCACACCGGGCCGCCATAGAAGCCTTCGAGCGCGCGGCGGCGGGATTCCATGTGGGCAAAGCCGCGCAGCCACACAAACATGTCGGGCCGGTCCAGGTCGCGGAACTGGCCCAGCACACGCATGCCGTGGGCCTCCTGCGTCTCCACCAACTCGCGGTCGAACAGGTCAATGAGCACCTCGCGCTGCTGCGGGTGCAGTGTGTACTGGCGCAGCTCGACAACGGCGCATTCGTCGGCGGCGGGCGGGGCTGCGCAGGGAGGGGGTGACGGGGCCATGAGGGCTTCGGACATGCGGGGCTCCTGGTGAGAATGGGCAGAAAAACACAACGAGCCCGCAGTCTGCGCCGCCATACCTGCCACTTTGTGGCAGGTATTTGGGATATCTTTGCGCATCGCCTTTTCGAGCGGCTAACAAACTCTTCTGGCGTCGTTGCCGCGTCTTGTCGCACCCCCCACACCCTTTTTGCCCCATGCGCGCCAGCCGCCTGCTTTCCCTTCAGATGCTGCTCGAAACCCGGGGCCGCATGAGCGCGACCGCGCTGGCCGATGCGCTGGAGGTGTCGGTGCGCACGCTCTACCGCGATGTGGACCAGCTCAGCGCGGCCGGTGTGCCCATCTATGCCGAGCGGGGGCGCCACGGCGGTTTTGCGCTTTTGCCGGGCTGGAAGACCACCCTCACCGGCCTCACGCCGTCCGAGGCGCAGGCCGTGTTCTTGAGCGGCCTGCCCGGCCCCGCGCAGGACCTGGGCCTGGGTGGCGATGTGGAGGGTGCGCGGCTGAAGCTGCTGGCCGCGCTGCCCGCCGGGTGGCGCGACGACGCCCAGCGCGTGAGCGCCCGCCTGCACCTGGACCCGGTGGACTGGTACCGCGAGAGCGAGCCCACGCCGCACCTGACGGCCGTGGCCGCCGCCGTGTGGAACGGCCACCAGATCCGCATGCGCTACGAGAGCTGGACGGATACCGTGGAGCGCACGGTGAGCCCGCTGGGCCTGGTGCTCAAGGCCGGGGTCTGGTACCTGGTGGCGCTGCCTGTGGCGCCCGCAGTGGCGAAGGCCGCACCGGGCAAGAGCACAGGCACGGCCCAGGGCGGCCCGCGCACCTACCGCGTGTCCAACATCCGCGCCGCCACCGCGCTGGCCACGCCCGTGCGCCGCCCCGCGCGGTTTGATCTGCCGGGTTACTGGGCCGCGTCCATCCAGCGTTTTGAGGCGGAGATCTACACCGGCCAGGCGCAGGTGCTGGCCACGCCTGCGGGGCTGCAGGGGCTGCGTGCGCTCAGCAGTGCCGTGGCGCGTGCGGTGGCTGCCGCCAAGCCCTCGCGCCGCGCGGACGGGCGCGTGGCCGTCACCCTGCCCATCGAATCGGTGGAACATGCCTGCGGCCAGCTGATGCGCCTGTCGCCGCAGGTGGAGGTGCTGCGGCCTGTGGCGTTGCGCCGTGCGCTGGTGCAGCGGCTGCGGGACACGGCGCGGTTGTATGGCCTTGATGTGCTATGAATTAAGTAGCTTGAAAGGCAACGTGGGTGCGCGCAGAAGGCTGAAAAATCTTGAAAAAATTCTGAAGCTCCGGGCTCAGAGCCCCCGCTCCACCATGTCCAGCAGCCGCTGCCCCAGCCCGTCCAGCACCGGCTGCGGCGTGCCACGCAGCGGGCCGTCGATGGCAAGCAGCGCCATGCCGTGCACGGTGGACCAGGCCAGGTATTCGGCACCGGGGCGCCGTGCGGCGGGCAGTGCGCCTGCGGCCACCAGGTCATCCAGCGCCGCGCTCAGGTGCTCGAAGGGGTTGAGCCCCGTGGCGCCGCCCATGGCCGGGTCGGGCTGTTGCTGCACGGTGAAGCGGCCGCCGAACGCGGTGCGGAACAGGCCCGTCTCGGCCTGGGCAAAGCGCAGGTAGCCCGCGCCCACGGCGCGCACCTTGGCGTGGGCCTGCTGGGTGGCGGTGCCGGTGGCGGGCACCTGGGCCAGCTCGGCCTCCATGAAGCGTGCAGCGGCGGCCACGGCGGCGGCACGCACGGCGCCCAGCAGGTCGTCGCGGTTGGCAAAGTGGCGGTAGGCCGCGTTGGGCGCCACGCCCGCGCGGCGCGTGGCCTCGCGCAGCACCACGGCGTCGGGGCCGCCCTGGCGGGCCAGTTCGATGCCCGCGTCCAGCAGTGCGCGGCGCAGGTCGCCATGGCGGTAGGTGCTGCGGGCCGCAGCGCGGGCCGGTTCGGGCGTGTTGCCGGTGGTTACGTGCATGTTGTTCTGGATGTGGACAGTGTCCATTATCTTTGTTATGGTTTGTGGACGGTGTTCACAATTGCGCACCGATCCCCTTTTTTGCTCCCAACCCCTGCCAGGAGACCCCCATGAAAGTCGAGCCCTATCTGATGTTTGAAGGCCGCTGCGAAGAGGCGCTGGATTTCTACCGCCGTGCGCTGGGCGCCCAGGTCAAGCTGCTCATGCGCTACAAGGACAACCCCGATCCGGCCGGTGCCCCGGGCTGTGCGGACGGCAGCGGCGGCGGGCCCACGCCCGAGATGGTGATGCACGCCGAGTTTTCCGTCGGCCAGACCACGCTGATGGCGTCGGACGGGATGGGTTCGGGCAAGGCGAAGTTCGAGGGCATCTCGCTGGCCCTGAGCCCCGCCAGCGTGGCGGATGCCGAGCGCCTGTTCCATGCGCTGGCCGATGGCGGCCAGGTGCAGATGCCGCTCGCCAAGACCTTCTTCTCGCAGGCCTTCGGCATGGTGGCCGACCGCTTCGGCGTGCCGTGGATGGTGGTGGGGCCGGAGTGAACGTGCACGCGCACGCGCGCTGGCCCCGCATCCATCCAACCGTTCTTTCCACTTCCGTTGATCGTTTCACTCCAGGAGACACCCATGATGAATCCCGAACCCCATGCCATGCACCGCTGGCTACAGCAGTTGCTGGGCCACTGGACCAGCACCTCCAGCTGCGACGCGCCGCCCGGCGGGTCGGCCGAGCAATCCGTGGGCGCTGAGCACGGCCGTGCGCTGGGCGATCTGTGGGTGATCCTGGAAGGCACGGGCACCATGCCCGATGGCGGCGAGGCGCGCATGCAGATGACGCTGGGCTACGACCCCGAGAAGCAGGTGTTTCTGGGCACCTGGGTGGGCTCGATGATGAGCCACATGTGGATCTATCGGGGCACGCTCGATGCCGACCAGAAGGTGCTGACGCTGGAGACCGAGGGCCCAAGCTTCAAGGGCGACGGCAAGACGGCGCGCTATCGCGATGTGATCACCATCGTGGGGCCGGGCGAGCGCACGCTGACCTCGTTTGGCGAGCAACCCGACGGCAGCTGGAACCAGATCATGCAAGCAAAATATGTAAAAACCCCCTGAGAGACTGAGAGTCTTTCGTCCACGCCCGTCTGGCACCCAAGAGCGCCCCGGCTCGTCGTTGCAAATGCTCGCCATAGCCCGCGCTATGGCTGTGCTTTGCGCCTAGATCCGGGGCGCTCTTGTGCACCCTTCGGGCGCGCCCAAAAAACTCCCAGTCTCTGAGCCTTGCGCGGCTTCCCCCTGAAAGGGAGCGCACCCGGTGGACTGGCGGAGCCAGATCCACGGGTGCGCGCGCGGTGCGCCGCGCCAGTTGCTGACGCCGCGCGCGTGACAAACTGTGGGGCGCGCCCTCGGCGCTTTCCACATTCCCATTGACCTCCATGACCCTCTCCATCGAAGGCCGCGCACGCTGGCCCGCGCTCATCCTGCTGTGCCTGGGCGAGCTGATGATCGTGCTCGACACCACCATCGTGAACGTGGCGCTGCCCAGCATCAAGGCCGACCTGGGGTTTACCGAGACCTCGCTGGTGTGGGTGGTCAATGCCTACATGCTCACGTTTGGCGGCTGCCTGCTGCTGGGGGGGCGGCTGGGGGATCTGTATGGCCACCGGCGGCTGTTCCTCGCGGGCATCACGCTGTTCACCCTCGCGTCGCTGGGCTGCGGGCTGGCCCACACGCAGGGGCTGCTGGTGGCGGCGCGTGCGGTGCAGGGTGTGGGCGGGGCGGTGGTGTCGGCCGTGGCGCTGTCGCTCATCATGAATCTGTTCACCGAACCCGGCGAGCGCGCGCGGGCCATGGGGGTGTATGGCTTTGTGTGCGCGGGCGGCGGCAGCATTGGTGTGCTGCTGGGTGGAGTGCTTACCAGTGCATTGAGCTGGCACTGGATCTTTTTGGTCAACATCCCCGTGGGCGTGGCGATCTACGCGGCCTGCCTGGTGCTGCTGCCGGGCGGCAAGGGGCAGGCACACGGGCAGCGGCTGGATGTGGCGGGCGCGGTCACCATCACCGCGTCGCTGATGCTGGCGGTGTACGCCATCGTCAACGGCAACGAGGCGGGCTGGGCCTCGCCGCAGTCGCTGGGCCTGCTGGGCGCCTCGGCGGTGCTGTTGCTGGTGTTTCTGTTCATCGAATCGCATGTGGCCACGCCACTGGTGCCGCTGGCCTTGCTGCGGCTGCGCAACCTGGCCATCTCCAACGTGGTGGGCGTGTTGTGGGCGGCAGGCATGTTTGCGTGGTTCTTCCTGTCGGCGTTGTACATGCAGCTGGTGCTGGGCTACGACGCGATGCAGGTGGGCCTGGCGTTTTTGCCGTCCAACCTCATCATGGCGGGCTGCTCGCTGGGGCTGTCGGCCTGGGTGGTGATGCGCTATGGCATCCGCAGCACACTGGGCTGGGGACTGGTGCTGGCCACCGTGGGGCTGGCGCTGTTTGCGCTGGCGCCGGTGGACGGCCAGTTTGTGCTGCATGTGCTGCCCGGCATGGTGCTGCTGGGCGTGGGGGCGGGCATTGCGCTCAACCCACTGCTGCTGGCCGCCATGGGCGATGTGAAGCCAGAGGACTCGGGCCTCGCATCCGGCGTGGTCAACACGGCCTTCATGATGGGCGGCGCGCTGGGCCTGGCGGTGCTGGCCAGCCTGGCCGATGCCCGGACCGGGGCGCTGCGCGAGGCGGGCGCATCGGCGCCGATGGCGCTGAACGGCGGCTACCAGCTGGCCTTCTGGGTGGCGGCGGCGGGATCGCTGGTGGCGGCGCTGCTGGGTGGCCTGGTGTTGCGGCCTGCGCAGCCGCCGGGGGCGGGGGCGCAGGGGGCGCTGCACTGAGAAAAAAATTGCTATCAAAAGTGAAGCTATTGGGGCAATGCCAGCAGGCGGAAGGGCCGAATTCCATTCAGATCCCGTGCTGTGTACACCTGCCAGGGCTGCCCCACTGTCCTGTTCGGTGGATCCCACTGTTCCACGCAGCGCACTTCTGCTCAGGCACCATTGGCGCCATATTCCACAGGCATGCCGCCCGATAGTGGCGGTGCACAACCCAAGGAGCCTTCCATGCCCTCGTCCACTTCTGCCGTTGCCCCCCTGCTGCCCATCGTGCGTGCGCAGCTGCTGGGCCCGCAGTGGCCCACGATGGACCCGTTTCTTTTCTGCGCCCACCACGACGATGCCTACCCCGCAGGCAACGGTGCCTTTGCGCCCGCCGTGCCCGTTGACGACCGCCAGATCGGCAGCGACTTCAGCCGCAAGGATGGCTGGAGCATGTACCACGGCGATCCGGTGCCTGGCTTTCCCGGCCATCCGCACCGGGGCTTTGAAACGGTGACGCTGGTGCGCAAGGGCCTCATCGACCATTCCGACTCGCTGGGCGCCGCCGCGCGGTTTGGCGGGGGCGATGTGCAGTGGGTCACGGCGGGCAAGGGCATCGTGCACTCCGAGATGTTCCCGCTGCTCAACGCCGACGGGCCGAACCCGCTCGAACTCTTCCAGATCTGGCTGAACCTGCCCGCGCGCAACAAGATGGTGGAACCGCACTTCACCATGCTGTGGAACGAGCGCATCCCGCGCCTGGTGCATGCCGACGCCGCAGGCCGCAAGACCACGGTGACGGTGGTGGCCGGTGCGCTGCCCGGCGCACCCGATCCGCTGTCGCCGCCGCCCGAGTCCTGGGCCTCGCAGCCCGAGGGCGATGTGGCGATCTGGACGCTGCACCTGGAGCCAGGCGCCGAGTGGACCTTGCCCGCAGCCAAGGGTGCCAACGGCGATGAAGGCACGCAGCGCATGCTGTACTTCTTTGTGGGCGACAGCCTGCGCGTGGGTCCGCAGGACGTAGACCGCCACGCCGCGCTGCAGGTGCGCGCCGGGCAGGACTGGCTGCTGACCAACACCGGCACCACCGCCGTGGAATGCCTGGTGCTGCAGGGCCGGCCCATTGCCGAGCCCGTGGCGCAGTACGGCCCGTTTGTGATGAACACGCAGGCCGAGATCATGCAGGCCATGAACGACTACCGCCGCACCCAGTTTGGCGGCTGGCCTTGGGCCCAGCAGGACCCGGTTCACGGCGCCACACCACGCCGGTTTGCGCGCTACCCCGGGCAGACCGAGGAAGAGCGTCCGGCCGAAAGCGCGGCTGCTTAGCCCGCCCGCGACGGGTGGAAACGCGGGTCGTGGACAATCCACGGTCCCGATCCGCGTTGTTATGCAAGACCTATGAACATCACCAAAGACTCCGCCGTCACCATCAGCTACAAGGTGACCACGCCCCAGGGCAAGCCGCTGGACGCGGGCCACCTGGCCTACCTGCACGGCGGCTATGAAAACATCTTCCCCAAGGTCGAAGCCGCGCTCGAAGGCCAGGCGGTGGGCTTCAGCACCACGCTGCAGCTGGCCGTGGAGGACGCGTTCGGCGCGCGCGACGAGAGCCTGGTGCGCACCATCCCCAAGAGCGAGTTCCCGCCCGGCGTGAAGGTCGGCGGCCAGCTGCAGGGCGTGGGCAACGACGGCCAGCCCGCCGTGTTCAACGTGGTCAAGATCAAGGGCCCCGAAGTGCACCTGGATGGCAACCACCCGCTGGCAGGCCAGGCCCTGGTATTCAGCTGCAAGGTGACCGAAGTGCGCGCGGCGTCGGCCGAAGAAGTCGCCCACCGCCATGTGCATGGCGGCCATGGCCACCACCATTGAGCCAGCAGGTTCTGTAGTGCAAGGATTCAAGGACCGACTCGGCTACGCGCTGATAGGCGCTTTCTTCGGCGCTCTGGTTGGATTGCTCGGCTGGTGGGTCTATGGATTCGCGCACACCCTGCGCTATCGAGGCCCTGGTATAGACCCGCTGCTGCGTCAATGGATAGTGCTTGGCAGCGTCATTTTTGCTGCGCTGGGCTTCATCCTGCGCGAGCGCGCTGCCGATGTGGTGGCTGGCGCGCTGTCTGCGGTGCTTGGGTCCGAGCCGACCAGCGTATCCGCGCGCGTGGGCTCTGCCGTGCTGCGTGGCGTTGTGCTGGTGATTGTGGTGGCATTGATTTGGATGTTGAACCAGAACAAAGGGTAGTTTGTGGTGGTCGGTACAGACGTGCCGCCGTATTTCTACATCCAACCTGCAGAGGCCCATCTTGCGGCGCTGGCTGAGGGCGCAGCGGCAGCCGTGGAGCGCGGCATTATCAATGAGGCCTGCTTCAGCATTCAGCCCATGTGAATGCCCAGGTCCTGGCATCCCCGCCCCAAGCTGATCGGCAGCTCCGTTGCAACGAATTCCTGACGCGTGCCAGTGAGAAGAAGGCCGATTGATTGGAGCGCAAGAGCGATCAGAAACACTTCTAAAAATCAGCGCCCTTTCCGGCGCAAGCCCCGGCCCTGCAGCACGGGCTCGGCCGCCAGTCGCTCGCGCGCAAACTCCACAAACGCCCGCACCTTGGCGGGCGCGCGCCGCCCGGCGGGATAGACGATGTGCACGGGCACCGGCGGGGGCTCAAACCCGGCCAGCACGATGCGCAGCCGCCCTGCGCGCAGGCTGGCTGCGGCCTGGTAGGCCAGGCAGCGTGTGAGGCCCAGGCCCGCCTCGGCAGCGGCAATGTCCACCTCGTTGGCGTTGCTGATCCACGCGATCTGCGGACTGCCCACCAGTCCGTTGCCAAACTTCCAGGGCGCGGCGGCCCGGGCCTCGAACGAGAACGCAATCGCCCGGTGCTGCACCAGGTCCTGCGGGTGCTGCGGCTCGCCGTGGCGCGCCAGATAGTCGGGCGACGCCACCACCAGATGCCGCAGCGCGCCCACGGGCAGGGCGGTGAGGCCCGAATCCGGCAGGTGGGCAATGCGCACCGCCACGTCCATGTCTTCCTCCAGCAGGTGCACCAGCCGGTTCACAAACAGCGTGCGCGCCTGCACGCGCGGCTGGGCCTGCAAGAAGCTCTGCACGATGGGCGCCACATGCTGGATGCCAAACATCTGCGGCGCGGTGATGGACAGCAGCCCCTGTGGCTGCACTTGCGCGCCGCTGGCGGTCTGCTCGGCCTCGGCCAGGTCGCTCAGGATGGGGCGGCAGTCGGTCAGAAAGCGCTCGCCCGCCTCCGTCAGCCGCACCCAGCGCGTGCTGCGCTGGAACAGCAGCACACCGAGCCGCGCCTCCAGCGCCGCAATGGCGCGCGTGACGGCCGCCGCCGAACAGCCCAGGCGCCGCCCCGCCACGGCAAAGCCGCCCGCATCGGCCACGGTCACAAAGCAGCGCAGGGTGTCGAGGTGGTCCATTGTTGCGTCTCGCGAAATTCTGAAAGACGCACTATCGCTATTCACGCTGTAGAGCGCAATAGATAAGGTTGAGCCCTTCTTTCCACGCCGTTTTGACAAGGACTCGCCCCATGACATCCGCCCCCCTTCCTGCCGCCCCGCTCACGCTGCACCGCACGGCCATCTCCGGCCACTGCCACCGCGTGGAGTTGCTGCTGTCCCTGCTCGGCCTGCCGTATCGGCTGGTGGAGGTGAACCTGCTGCAGGGCGAGCACCAGTTGCCCGCGCACCGCGCGCTGAACCCGCTGGGCCAGGTGCCCGTGCTGGTGGATGGCGAGGTGGTGCTGAGCGACAGCAATGCCATCCTGGTCTACCTGGTGCAGCGCTACGCGCCCGGCAGCGCATGGATGCCGCAGGACCCGGTGGGCCAGGCGCAGCTGCAGCGCTGGTTCAGTCTGGCGGCGGGCTTTCTGGCGCCGGGCATCGGTGGGCCGCGTTTTGCCACGCTGACCGGCAAGCCCATCAACGAGGTGGCGCAGGCCCAGGGCCGGCGGCTGCTGGACTTCATGGAATCCGAGCTGCAGGGGCGTGGCTGGTTGCTGGGCGGTGCTGCGCCCAGCCTGGCTGATGTGGCGATGATCAGCTACACCTCGCAGGCGCACCTGGCGGGCCTGCCTCTGCCTGCCGCCTACCCGCGCATTGCCGCCTGGGTGGCGCGCGTGCAGGCGCTGCCCGGCTATGTGCCGCTGCTGGACCACCTCAGCGGGTTGACTCCCCAGCCTGCGGAGGCCGTATGACCGCCCTGCCCGCAGGCGGCAGCGAAGGACCCGCCCCCAGCGCCTGGCACGCCGGTGAACAGGCGCTGCAAGCCCGCGCTGGCGTGCACGAGCGCATGGCCGCCGTGGGCGAGGTGGTGGTGCGCGACCACATGCCCGACCAGCACCGCGAGCTGTTCGAAAAGCTGCCCACGCTGCTGCTGGGTGCCATCGACGCGCAGGGCCAGCCCTGGGCCACCATGCTGGCGGGCCCGCCCGGCTTTGTGCACACGCCCCACGCGCAGCGCATGGATGTGGGCGCCGCCATCGACGCGGCCGACCCGGTGATGGCGGCGCTGGCCGCGCACGGCACTGGCGCGCCCGTGGGCGTGCTGGGGCTGGAGCCGCACACGCGCCGCCGCAACCGCATGAACGGCCATGTGGTGCGATGGGGGGCGCAGCAGGGCCTGTCGATCACGGTGGCGCAGAGCTTTGGCAACTGCCCCAAGTACATCCAGGCGCGTGCGCCGGGCCTGCGCGCCGCCGTCGCACCACCGCAGCCTGCGCAGGCGCTGGGCCCAGCGCTGGATGCCGACGCGCTGGCCCTCATTGCGCGCAGCGACACGCTGTTCATCGCCAGCGCCTCGGCCGCCCGGCCCGGTGCGCAGCGAGGCGAGGGCGTGGACATCTCCCACCGGGGTGGCGAGCCCGGCTTTGTGCAGGCGAAGCACACCGCAGAAGGCATGGAGCTGTGGCTGCCCGACTATCCTGGCAACCTGTTCTTCAACACCTTGGGCAACCTCGCGCAGCACCCGCTGGCCGGGCTGCTGTGGGTGGACTACGAAGACGGCGGCCTGCTGCACGTGGCCGCGCGCGCCGAGCTGCTGTGGAGCGAGGCCGACCGTGCGCCCTGGCCCGGCGCGCAGCGCGTGCTGCGGCTGCAGGTGCTGGGCGGGGTGTGGCGCGCACAGGCACTGCCCTGGCGGTGGACGGTGGCGCAGCCCGCGCCGCAGTTCCAGGCGATGCGCCAGGCCGCTACGGCAGCACCTGCGGCGCCGGGCGCTTGAGGGGCGCAATCGCCTTGCGTGGCGTGGTGGGCTCGGCCGCCACCATCTGCGCGCTGCGCTCGTGCGCGGTCTGCGCCAGCTCGGTGATGAGCGCGGCTTCGGGCAGGTTGTGCCAATAGCGCGTGGGCATCTCTTTTTTCATCATGTTCAGCTTGAGCCGTGCGGGGTTGAAGATGTGGCGGTAGTAGGTGAGCCACAGCGCCTCGCCCGCATCGGGTGGCGGTGCATCGCTGCGTTGCGCACCCGGGCCGGTGTGCAGCTGCTGCCCGTCCCAGCGCACGCTGGCGTCGGGCGTGAGGATGGCCCAGCGCATCTGCGTGAAGCGGCGGATGAAGAAGCCCGCGTTGGCCACGGTGATGTAGTGGTCGGGCTCGAACCAGGCCATGTGCAGGGTGTTGCCGTCAGGCTCCACCACAGGCCGAAAGCGCACAAAGGCGTGCATCTTGTGTTTGTCGCGCCCCACGGCGCGGACCATGTGGTGGGCCAGCATGCGGTCCGCGTCCAGCGGGTCGTGCCGCGCGGCTTCGGCCTCCGCGCCGCCTTGCGCCATGCGCCACAGCAGGCGGTACATCAGTGCAAAGCGGGCCGGGTCGCGGTGCAGGATGAGCTGCTCGCACAGGTGCACAAAGTCGGGGGGTACGCGCAGCGGCGGCGCATCGGGGGACGGGCTGGGCAAGGTGTGGCTGGCTGCAGGCTCGGGCGCGAACAGGTCTTCCGCGGCATCCGCCGGGCTGCGCCAGTCCACCGCCTGCGGGGGCACGTTGGCTTGCACCAGGGCGCGTGCGGCGGTGCGAAAACCGGGCCAGTCGGTGGCGTGGTCCAGCGTGACGGTGTGGCGCTGCATGCGGGTCGCTCCAGCTCAGAACAGGCTGCGCTGCACCGGCGGCGGCGCCAGCTGCGCGGCGAGGTCGGCAGCGTCCAGCGCACGGCCGGGGCGGTAATCGGCCGCCTCCACAAACGGCAGCACTTTCTTGAGCGGCACATGCAGCCGAGCCAGGTCGGCATGCCGCAGGCGGCGCACGTGGCGGGCGGCCAGCAGGCGCTCCACCGTCTGCACGCCAAAGCCGGGCACGCGCAGCAGCAGCTCGCGCGGGGCGGTGTTGAGGTTGACCGGAAAGCGCTCGCGGTGCGCCAGCGCCCAGGCCAGCTTGGGGTCCATGTCCAGCGCGAGCATGCCCACCATACCTCCGGGGGCGCCTTGGCTGGGCGGCACGATCTCGTCGTGCGTGAAGCCATAGAAGCGCATCAGCCAGTCGGCCTGGTACAGCCGGTGCTCGCGCACCGTGGGCGGCGCAGCCAGCGGCAGGGCGCGTGCCGCATCGGGGATGGGGCTGAAGGCCGAGTAGTACACGCGCCGCAGCCGGTGCACGCCGTACAGCCGCGCGCTGGTCGCCAGGATGGTGCGGTCGTCCGTGGCATCTGCCCCCACGATCATCTGCGTGCTTTGCCCGCCGGGCGCAAACAGCGGCGCGCTGGCCCGGCGCGTGGTGCGCGACTGCGGCATGGACACGATGGCCTGCGCGGCTTGCTCCTTGCGCGCCGCACGCGATTCGCCAATGTGCACCGCCATGCGGGCCATGGACCGGTCGATGGCGGCGCTGTTTTTCTCCGGCGCCAGGGCGGTGAGGCCCTCGGCCGTGGGCAGCTCGATGTTGATGGACAGGCGGTCGGCATAGCGGCCAGCGCGCTGCATCAGTTCGGGCGACGCGTCGGGAATGGTTTTGAGGTGGATGTAGCCGCGAAAGTCGTGCTCCTCGCGCAGCACGCGGGCCACTTCCACCACCTGCTCCATGGTGTAGTCGGGGCTCTGGATGATGCCGCTGGACAGGAACAGCCCCTCGATGCAATTGCGGCGGTAAAAGTCGAGCGTGAGCTGCACTACCTCATCGACCGTGAAGCGTGCGCGGGGCACGTTGCTGGTGACGCGGTTCACGCAGTACAGGCAGTCGTACTGGCAGAAGTTGGTGAGCAGAATCTTGAGCAGCGAGATGCAGCGCCCGTCGGGCGCGTAGCTGTGGCAGATACCCATGCCCTCGGTGGAGCCCATGCCGCGCCCGCCCACTGAGTTGCGCGGCGCAGCACCGCTGGATGCACACGAGGCGTCGTACTTGGCTGCATCGGCCAGGATGGCGAGTTTGGACTGTAAATTCACTGGGTGAATTTACAGTAAACACAATGCCTGATGCCAGTCTGTGGGAAAGCTGGGAGAGGTCAATACTCCTGAATTGATAGCTGCTTGCGCATGATGGATGGGCGCAGGCAGCCAAAAATGCTTGAACTTGACGAGGTCAGACTGTTTCCAGCGCCATCACGGCCGTCGCCGTGTTCGAGATCGGGATGTGGTAGTTGCTGTGCACCCGTCGCACGCCCGCGCTGGCGGTGGCCAGCGCCCCGCGCATGGCCAGCCACATCAGCAGCTCCACGCCCTGGGTGCCGGTCTTTTCCACCAGCTCGTGCACGCTGAACTGCGTGGCCCACTCGGGGTTGGTGGTCAGGCTCTCGATGAACTGCAGGTCAAACGCCTTGTTGATGAAGCCTGCGCGTTCGCCGTCAAGCTGGTGCGAAAGGCCGCCCGACGCAATCACCGCCACCTTCTTGTCGCTGTCCCAGCTCTGGATGGCCTGTCCCACGGCCTTGCCCAGCGCGTAGCAGCGCCTGGCCGACGGCAGCGGGAACTGCACGGTGTTGATGCACACCGGCACCACCGTCACGGGGCAATCGCCCCCGGGCCAGAAGAGCTTGAGCGGCAGCGTGCAGGCGTGGTCCACCAGCATCTCCTGGCAGGTGGTCACGTCAAACTCTTGCTCGATCAGCGTGTTGATGAGGTGCCACGACAAGTCCACCTCGCCTTTGAACGGCGGCAGCGTGGGGATGCCCCAGCCCTCGTCCGCGTTGTTGTATTCGGCCGCAGCGCCCACGGCAAAGGTCGGCATCTTGTCGAGGAAGAAGTTCAGGCCGTGGTCGTTGTAGAACATCACCACCACGTCGGGCTGCTTCTCACTCAGCCACTGGCGGATGGGCGGAAAGCCGTCGAAGAAGGGCTTCCAGTACGGCTCGTTTTGCAGGCCCTTGTGGATGGCGTTGCCAATGGCCGGAATGTGCGAGGTGCCGAGGCCGCCGATGAGTTGTGCCATGTGATGTCTCCTTATTTGCCCGCTGCGACCAGCATGGCTTTGAATTCGTCCTTGGTCATGCCCGTCTGCTGTGCGCCGATGTCCTGCATGTCCAGCTTGAAGATGCCAGCAAACTTGGCCAGGTAGTAGGCGTTGCCACCTGCGGCAATCAGCTGCAGCACGTTCTTGGCGCGGATGGCGGCGGCCTGCTGCTCGTTCAGGCCGTACTTGCGCATGTACGCCTCTTCGTCGGCCAGAAAGGCCTTGCGATTGGCCTCGTCGTTGAACGAAAAGCACATCTTGTTCAGCGCATAGCCCTTGCGGGCCTGGTCGCCATCGAACGGCGTGGTGCCGGGGATCGGGGGCAGTGGGGAAGGCATGGAAGTCTCCGGGGCTTGATGTAAGTCAGCCCGCAGTGTCGCGATGCCATTGCCAAAGATGAAGCCTGAAAACATCATCGAATGCATGAGCAATTTCGATGGATCAGCGCTGGACGGCCACCTGCTCAAGCTGCTGCTGGCCGTGCTGGAGACGGGCAGCATCACGGCGGCGGCTGATCGCCTGGGCGTCACCCAGTCGGCCGTGAGCCACCTGCTCGACAAGCTGCGCGCCATTACCGGCGACCCGCTGTTTGTGAAGCGCGGGCGCGGCATCGTGCCCACCGCACGGGCCGAAGCGCTGGCCCAGCCCGCGCGCGACATGCTGCACCAGATGCAGCTCTTTGCCCAAGGGGCCGAGTTTGATCCTGCCGCGTGGCAGACCGAGCTGACGATTGCGGCGAACGACTTTCAGCGTGATTTGCTGTTGCCCGCACTGGCCATGCGCCTGCGCACCGCAGCGCCGGGCGTCACGCTGCGTATCTTGCCCAGCGGCGCGCCCAGCGCGGAGCTGCTGCGGTCTGACGCGTGCCAACTGGTCATCAGCCCCCGTCCGCCCGATGGCACGGACATCGTGCAAAAGCGTTTGTTTGAAGACCAGTACCGCGTGTTCTACGACGCCAGCGTGCGCAGCGCCCCCGCCACCGAGGCCGACTACCTGGCCGCCGACCACACCACTGTGGCCTACGAGGCGCACCGGGGGTTGGACTTGGACCGCCAGCTGCTGGCCCGTGGCGTGCGCCGCCGCTTTGCGGTGCGCGTGCCGGGTTTTGCGGCGCTACCAGCCTTTGTGCGCGGCACGGCGCTGCTCACCACCGCGCCCTCGCTGCTGGCCCGCACGGCCTTGGCAGGTCTGGCCAGTGCGCCCGTGCCGGTGGTGTGCCCGGCCATGCCGATGTATTTGATCTGGCATGTGCGGTACCAGCAGGATGCGGCGCACCGGTGGCTGCGGGGGGAGGTGGAGGGAGTGGTGGGGCCGGTGTTAACGCTGCGATGTGACGCAAACCGAAAGTAGATTGTCCAATTGCATCGGGTTCCGTCTGGCCCGACTTGGGTCGCCAATACAGCGGGTCTCAACAGATAGATTGGCGAAAAGCGAAAACGCCCCTTTGAAAGGGGCGTTTTCTATTGTTGGTGGGGGCGGGCTCTCTTTGGACCTAAGACAACCAGTTCATCACAGTGACCTCCATGCAGTGTCCAGTGCGCATACCCCCAGAATCCCCGCGCCCTTTCGATTGCTTTGCAGCTTGAATTTGACTTTCATTTTTCCTCCTTTGATTTCTGATTGATCTCCAGGGAGAGATCGAACACCATAAAAAAGGCGGCAATGATCACCAGACACGTGCTGAAGAGGCCCCCCGTGATTGGCATGGTCGCCACGGCACCGAAGACTTGACTGCCCGCATCCTAGACGCTGTTTTGGATCGATGCAAGGCATTTGCAGTTGATCTAGTCAGCAGAGCTACGGATTGTTTTTCTCCTCGGCCCTGTCCCTGCGCAGCGCGCCGCGCAACAGCCGCGTTGCCCGGTCCCGCAACCCCACCGGCTTACCCGGCCGTACCGGGTGCTTGCGTGCCTCCACGCACGCCGCCAGAAAGTCCTGCAGGATGGCCGTGTCGTCCAGCGTGTCCGAGCCCTGTTTGTGGAACTCCGGGTGCCACTGCGTGGCCGCAATGTAGCCGCGCCCGGGCGCAGGCTTGAGGCGGATGGCCTCGGGCACGCCATCGGGCTCGCTCAGGGCCTCGACCTCGAACTCGGGGGCCAGGCGCTTGATGCCCTGGTGGTGAATGCTGTTCACGCGCGCGCGGGGTGCGTCGGGGTAGAGCTGGGCCAAGCGTGAGCCGGGCACGATCTGGATGTCGTGGAAATGCTGGTCGTAGGTGGTGGCGTTGCGGTGCTGCAGCGCGCCCGGGTGCTGGGTCTCGATGTCCTGGTACAGCGCGCCGCCAAAGGCCACGTTGATGAGCTGCAGGCCCCGGCACACGCCAAAGATGGGCTTGCCCACTTCGGCAAAGGCCTTGACCAGGGCCAGGTCGTAGATGTCGCGCACGCGGTCACCCACCCACTCTTCGCGCAGGGGCTCCTCACCATAGTTGCCGGGCCACACATCGGCGCCGCCGTGCATCACCACGCCATCGAGCCACTCGGCATAGTGCTGCAGCGTCACATCGCCGCGCGCCGTTTCGCCGGTGGGGCAGGGCACCATCACCACGATGGCGCCGGACGACATGATCCAGTGCGCGATGGATTGCTCCACATACTGCAGCGTCTTGTTGGTGAACAGCGGGCGGGTGGGGTCGGCGTGCTGGAAACAGGCCGACAGGCCGATCTTGAGGCGGGGGGCAGCGGGCATGGCAAAAGGCTCCGGGCGGCACACGCAGGGCGTGGCGGGCAACAAGAAGAAGGGGGTGGAGGGAGGGGCGAAAGGCCCCCACGGGTTTGTTTGTATCACCGCCTTCTTGGGCCGTCTGTAGGAAAGGGCCGTGCGGGGCAGGCTTCGCCGCTGCGCGGCCCTTTCGTCTGTTACGCGGTGCTACGAAATGTGGCTTTCTTCATGAAACGCGCGGCAGAGGCCCGCGCGCCAAGGGGCTGGAGCGCAGGGCGCTCGCGATAATTTCTGTTTGCCGGGTGCTGAGAGCCTGTTCAAAGCCTTTTTGGAGATCGCATTGGAGTGCAATCGGGATGAGTGGAAGCTTCGGATGCGCCGCATGGGCTCATGCCCATGCAAGCCGCCGAGGCTTCCAATCGCCCGATTTCACTCCAACCCTTCGGGCAAGTGCCTTGCCGGGCGGTCTGCGGCGTTGCGGCGCTTGTGGATAGCCAGGCTATCCACTGCGCACCGCGCCTAGCATCCCATCCCGGCAAGGTACTTGTGCGACTCCAAAAAGGCTTTGAACAGGCTCTGAGGCCCCGGCGAAGTTGATGTGTTTCCTGCCTTCCGCGAAAGCCCCACATGCACCAAAAGAAAAATCGCCTGCCCGCTCTCACCACGCTTGCGGCACTGGCCGCCATGGCCTGGCCCCAGTTCGCCCAGGCCGTTGTGCCTCCAGGTGCCGCCGCCGAGATCGTGAGCCTGCAAGGCACGGGCGACCAGCGCGCCGCCGCTGCGGCCGACTGGGGCCCCGCGCGCCTGGCGCAGCCGCTGGCCACGGGCGACTTTGTGCGCACGCGCCAGGCCGCGCGCATGGCGCTGCTGTTTGCCGACGACACACAACTGCGCCTGCACCAGAACACGGTGCTGCAGGTCAAGGGCGTGGCCACCCCCGCCCAGCCGGTGACCACCTTGCTGCTCAATGCGGGCCGCGCCTGGACCCAGACCAAACGCGCCGATGGCAGCCGCCTGAACCTGGAGACCCCTGCGGCCACGGCTGCGATCCGTGGCACAGATTGGGACATCAGCGTGGAGGACGATGGGCGCACGCTGATCACGGTGCTCTCGGGCACTGTGGAGTTCTCCAACGCACAGGGCGCGGTATCGGTGGGCGCCAACGAAGCCGCCGTGGCCGAAGTGGGCAAGGCCCCGGTCAAGCTGGTGCTGAGCCAGCCGCGCGACCGCATCCAGTGGGTGAATGCGCTGCGCGCCGACCCGCTGCCCCACCTGGCCGCCGAGCCCGTGCCCGACACCCTGGCCCCGGTGCGCACCGCGCTCGCGGCCCGCGACCTGGCCGCTGCACGCGCCGCCCTGGCCCAGGCCCGCAGTAGCGGCGCCCCCGCCGCCTGGCTGGCGGTGATGGACGCGGCCATTGCCCTGCAGGCGGGCGACCTGCTGGCCGCGCGCGAGCAACTGGCCCGCCAGGTAGCGCAACCTGCGGCGCCGCTCCCCGCCTGGCTCATGCAGTCCGACGTGCAGCTGGTGGAGGGCGAAGGCGCCGCAGCCGCCGACACGCTGCGCACGGCTTTGCAGCGCTGGCCCGCCCACTCCGCGCTGACGGCCCAGCGGGCCCGTGTGCTGATGCTGAGCGACCGTGTGGACGAGGCCAGCGCCGCGCTGGCCCCCGTGCAGGCCACGGCCCATGCCGAAGTGGCGCTGGTGCGTGCCGAACTGGCCCGGCGCCGGGGCGATGCGCCCGCCACGCTGGCCGCCTACACCGAGGCCACGCAGCTGGCCGCTGGCGATGCGCGTGCCTGGCAGGGCCTGGGCAGCGCGCATGTGGAGCGCGAAGACCCCCGCCCCGCCCGCGAGAACCTGCAACGCGCACTGGCGCTGTCGCCCCAGCAGCCCGGCGCCTGGGGTGAGCTGGGCACACTCGAAACCTTTGTGAACGAGTTCACCGAAGCCGGTGCGGCCTTTGCCACGGCCCTGGGCGACAACCCGGCGGACTATGTGGCGCTCACCGGCCAGGGCCTGCTGCACCTCAAGCAGGGCCACCCGCAGGCCGCGCTGGATGCGTTCTTGCGCGCGGGCGTGATGGAGCCGCGCTATGCCCGTGCCAAGACCTGGACGGCCGTCGCCTACTACCAGCTGGGCCGCCACCAGGATGCGCTGTCCACCCTGCACCAGGCCATCGTGCTGGACGACAAGGACCCTGTGCCCCACATGCTGCTGGCGCAGATCCACACCGACCTGTTCCAGCCCGGCGAGGCTGTGGAAGCCGCGCGCGCTGCGGTGCAGCGCATGCCCTACCTCAAGTCACTCAACCAAGTCGCCAACGACCAGAAGGGCAGCGCCAACCTGGGTGCGTCGCTGGCCTTTTTTGGCATGGAGGACTGGGCGCTGGAACTGGCGCAGCAGAGCTTTTATCCGTACTGGGGCGGCAGTCACTTGTTCATGGCGGACCGCTATGCGGGCGAGTTCAACAAGAACTCTGCGCTGTTCCAGGGCTTTCTGACTGACCCCATGGCGTTTGGCGCGAGCCAGCGGTACTCCTCGCTTCTGCAGCAGCCGGGGGCGCATGGGGCCGTGGGGGTGACGCTGGACCGCGACCTCTACCGCATGCGGGCCCCCGCCGTCACGCTCAACGGCATGAACAACACCCATGTGCCCGTGTCGTGGTTCTTCAAGGCCCAGTCGGCCCGTGCGAGCGAGTTCCCGTTTGATCTGCAGGTCAACAACGCGCCCGCTGTGCGCGGAGGTTATGGCGATGTGCGGGCGCGTGCCGTCACCATTGGCGCGGGCATGCAGCCCACCGAACGCATCAACCTGTTTGCCTATGTGAACCAGTTCGACATGCGCCTGGCCAGCCAGAACCTGTTCGAGACCGCGCTGGACAACCAGAGCACCCAGGGCGCCGTGGGCCTGGCCTACCGCTGGGGGCCCACCGAGCAGACCTGGATCAAGCTCGGCCGCAGCATGGAGCACATCCTGCTGCAGCGTTACCCCACGCTGTACCTGGAGCCGCCGTTTGTCAGCCTGATGGGCGTGAGCAGCCTGCCCCAGAAACAGTTCAACGACCTGCAACTGCGCCACACGGTGGACACCGCCCCCGGCAGCCGCTGGAGCGTGGCGCTGGAGCATGTGCGCGAGCGCCAGCACAACCTGATCGCAGGCGAGGCCGCCGTGGCGGCCGACATCCCGGGGGTGGGCCCCTTCCGCGACTCTCTTCTGGTGGCCGGCTACAACAACGTGGACCGCCGCTACACCGGCCTGACCCTGGCCACCACCCAGCGCCTGGATGCGGCATGGAATCTGGACGCGGCCCTCGGCCTGCAGCAAATTCGCCACCGGGTGGACGGCCTGACGCAAAGCTACCTGGTGAATCTGGACCACCTGAGCGAAGAGCAGGCACGTCGCGCCGAGATGGAACGGGTAGTCACGCCCCGCGTGGGCCTGGTGTGGCAGCCTGCCGCAGGCACCACGGTGCGCATGGCCTACCAGGACTGGTTGCGGCCGCTCAGTGTGTCCACCCTCACCAGCGTGGAGACGGCGGGCATTCCGGTGGAGGACCGCCTGGTCGAAGCGGGCGGCCGCCACAAGCGTGTGGTGGCGCAGCTGGGCATGGCGCTGGGCCAGAGCACCTTTGTGAGCCTGCGGGCCGACCACCTGCGGGTGCGCAACCCCGGCACCGTGGGCGTGGACCTGCGCACGCCCAGCCTGCCGTTCCTCGAAGAAATGCGCAACGCGCAGATGGTCAACCTCTCGACCACCGACCTGCTGGAAGACACACCCAGCTTCGACTCCGGCACGCTCAAGACCCTGGGCGCAGGTGTCAACCACATGTTCAGCCGCCGCTGGTCAGGCTATGCCAAATATCTGTACCAGGGCAGCGAAAGCCGCAGCTACGACGCCGACGGGGCCGTGGGCCGTATCCCCTACATCCCGCGCCACACGGCCGTGCTGGGCGCCACCTGGGTCGGCCCGCAGCGCTTCTATGTCAGTGGCCGGGCGGTGTACCGGTCAGAGCGGTTTGAGGACAAGGAAAACCTCACGCGCATCGCACCCGGCTGGGGCGTGGACCTGATGGGGTACTGGGAGTCGCAGGACAAACACTGGGTGGTGGGTGTGGCTGCCATGAACCTGTGGGCGCCCAAGTCAGACCGCCGCAAGACCCGCTATGTCCTGGACGCCCGCTACCGCTTCTGACCGGGCCTCGCCCGCCACCTGGCGCAGCCAGCCTTGGTGGCCCCTGGCGGCCTGTCTGCTGGCGCTGCTGCTGGTGGGCGCCGCCACCTTCACGCGCACCTGGCATCTGCTGGAGTTCAAGACCTTTGACGTGCTCACTGCGCTGGTGGCGCCACAGCGCAGCACGCTGCCGGTGGTGATCCTGGCGATTGACGAGCCCACCTTCCAGGAGCTGCAGCAGCCCTGGCCCTTCCCGCGCAGCGTACATGCAGCCCTGTTGCAGCGCTTGCATGCTGACGGCGCCGCTGCCGTGGGGTTTGATGTGGTGTTTGCCGATCCCTCCACCGAGGCCGAGGACGCGGCCCTGGACCGTGCCATTGCCGAGGCGGGCCCGG
Organism: Acidovorax kalamii; assembly: GCF_002245625.1. Lineage (GTDB taxonomy): Bacteria > Pseudomonadota > Gammaproteobacteria > Burkholderiales > Burkholderiaceae_C > Acidovorax > Acidovorax kalamii. The sequence goes on along the minus strand of NZ_NOIG01000015.1, from coordinate 92,154 downwards.
TGGTGCTGGCCGCCACGCGCGAGAAGATCGACAGCAGCAACGCCGCGCTCTGGCTCGACGTGTTGCCGCTGCAGCGCTTTCTGGATGCGGGCGCCGACGCGGGCGATGCCGGGGTGGAGCCGGACGACGACTTTGTGGTGCGCCGCGCCCCGGTGGCGCGCGAGAGTTTTGCGCTGCGGCTGGCCCAGCGCGCGGCCGAGGCGCGCGGCCAGCAGCGGCCCGCGCTGCGCCATTTCGACTGGATTGGCTACCGAGGGGCGCGCGGCACCTTCGACACGCGCTCGTACTACCAGGCGCTGGAGCCGGGCCTGCTGCCCGCGGGCTTTTTCAAGAACAAGATCGTGCTCGTGGGGCGCTCAGCGCGCACGGCCACCGAGCTGACGCGGTCGCAGGCCGATCTGTTCAACTCGCCGTTTGGCACGGCGGGCGGCGAGCGCCTGTTCCCCGGCGTGGAACTTCAGGCCACGCTGGTGGACAACTACCTCACGGGCGGGGGGCTGCGCAGCGTGCACGAAAGCTGGTCACTGGCCCTGGTGCTGCTGGTGCTGCCCGTGTTGCTGTGGGGCAACCGCAGGCTGCCCCTGGCCGGTGCGGCGGCGCTGGCGGCCGTGCTGGTGGGGGCCATCGCGCTGGGTTCGTGGTGGCTGTTTGCGCGGTTTCAGCTGTGGTGGCCGCCGCTGTTGCCTGCGGCGGCCACAGCGGCGATCTACGGCGGGGCGGCGCTGGCGGGTTATGCGGCGGTGCGCCAGCGCGCGCGCCAGACGCGCGCGATGTTTGCGCAGTATGTGCCGCCCGCCGTGGTGGAGCGTCTCATCGCGCAGCCCGAGCTGATGCGCCTGGGCGGCGAGTCGCGCGAGGTCACGCTCATGTTCACCGACCTGGCTAGCTTCACCACGCTGTCCGAGCAGCTCAGTGCCGACCAGACGGTGGAGGTGCTCACCGCCTACTTCAACGCGATGACGCCCATCGTGCACGCCACCGGCGGCACGCTGGACAAGTTCATCGGCGACGCCGTGATGGCCTTCTGGGGGGCGCCGCTGGACGATGCGCAGCACGCCGAACACGCCGTGGCCGCCGCCATTGCCATGCAGCAGGCCATGCAGGCGCTGGTGGCAGGCCTGGCCGCGCGCGGCCTGCCACCCATCCACATGCGCATCGGGCTGCACACGGGGCGCGTGGTGGTGGGCAATGTGGGCTCGGACCAGCGCTTTTCGTACACGGCGATTGGCGATGCGGTGAACCTGGCGGCACGGCTGGAGGGCGCCAACAAGGCGTTTGGCACCGGCGTCCTGCTGTCGGCCGCCACCGCAGCGCAGCTGCCGCCGACAGTGGCGCTGCGTGCGCTGGACGATGTGATCGTCAAGGGCAAGACCGAGCCTGTGCGCGTGTTCACGCCCTGCGACGACGCCACGGTGCGCGAGGCGAGTAACGCGGCGCTGACCGCATTCCATGCGCGCGACTGGCCCGGCGCCGAGGCGCAGCTGGCGCGGGTGCTGGAGCGGCTGCCCGGTGACCTGGCCGCCACCCGGCTGCGCGAGCGTGTGGCCGAGGCCCGGGCGCTCCCTGCCGATGCGCCCTGGGTACCTGCCGTGTCGCTTGACAAACTCTAGATCGGACGAATTCAACATCCTTTGACATGTGTTTACCGGGGGTATGGACGCCGGTGCCATGATGGGGCCTTCGCAACTTCATCAGGAAGGACCCTCGCCATGCAAGTACAAGTCAACACCGACGACCACATCCACGGCGGCGAATCACTGGCCCGCTGGATCACGGACGAATGCAAGAGCCGGCTGTCGCGTTTTCAGGACCATGTGACGCGGCTGGAGGTGTTTCTGAGCGACCTGGATGCGGGCAAGTCCGGCGCCAATGACAAGCGCTGCCGCATCGAGGCGCGCGTTACCGGCCGCCAGCCCGTCACCGTGACCGACGACGCCGACAAGATGGCCAACGCCTTCATCGGCGCGGCCGACAAGCTGGCGCGCGCGCTCGACACCGACCTGGGCCGCGTGAAGGACCGCAACGGCCGCGAGACCATCCGGGCGGCTGTGGCGGAGTGAAATTTGATTAAAAAATGGCTTCTGCGCTCGATGGATAAGCGCTGATAGCTATTTATTTGATAGCATTCAGGGAAAAGGCGCTGCAACCCACGGTTGCAGCGTTTTTTTGCTTGGGCCACTCACAGATCCAGCACCAGCAGCTTGCTGCGCGCGCGCGAGCAGCAGGGCATGAACTGTTCGTTGGCGGCTTTTTCTTCGTCCGTCAGGTACATGTCGCGGTGATCCACCTCGCCCTCCAGCACGCGCGTGAGGCAGGTGCCACACACGCCTTGCTCGCAGGATGTGAGGATGTCGATGCCCTCCTTGCGCAGCGCCTCCACCACCGACACATCGGCTGCAATCGGGTAGACCTTGCCGGTGCTGGCAATGCGCACTTCAAAGCCCTGGTCGCCCGAGGTGTCCTGCGCCGGGGCGCCAAAGTATTCGAGGTGGATGTTGTCCTGCGCCCAGCCCATGGCCTTGGCGGTGGTCACCACATGGTCGATGAAGCCTGCGGGGCCGCACACATACAGGCGCTTGTCCGCACCGGGCGCGGCGAGCACGGCGGCCAGGTCCAGCTTCTGCTCGGGCGAGCCTGCGTCGAAGTGGAAGTGCACATGGGGGCCCATCGCCGATGCCGCAATCTCGCTGGCAAACGCGGTGCGCTCCACCGAGCGGGTGCAGTAGTGCAGTGCAAAGTCGGCGCCCGTGCGGGCCAGCCGGTCGGCCATGCACAACAGGGGCGTCACGCCGATGCCCCCCGCCAGCAGCAGGGTGCGCTGCGCGGGGTGCAGCGCAAAGTGGTTGCGGGGTGTGCTGATGGTGATCACGTCGCCCTCGTGCACGCTGTCGTGCATGGCCACCGAGCCACCGCGCGATGCCGCGTCGCGCAGCACGGCGATGCGGTAGCGGTGCGACTCGTGCGATGCATTGCACAGCGAATACTGGCGCACCAGCCCACCGGGAACGTGCACGTCGATGTGCGACCCCGCGCTGAACGGGGGCAGCGCGGCGCCGTCCACGCGCGCCAGCTCAAAGCTGGCAATGCCTTCGGCTTCGGTCCGCTTCTGGACGACGCGGACCTGCAGGGTTTCCTGCGCGGTCATGCGGTCACCGCCTGGGGTGCGGGGGCCTGCTCGGCCGCCAGGATGCGGTCCAGGATCTTGCGCGACTGCACGCCGCCCGCGTCGATGTTGAGCATGAGCAGCTTGCGGTCAGGGTAACGCAGCAGGTTTTGTTGCTGCTGTTCCAGCATGTCCTGGTCCTCGGCAAAAATTTTGCCCTGGCCGTCGCGGATCTGGGTGGTGAGCGACGGGTCCTGCGGCTTGAAGTTGCGCGCCATGCCCCAGAAGTAGTGGATAGACGTTTCGGTTTCGGGCGTGATGAAGTCCACCACGATGCTGGATGCTTTCTTGTCGGCCGGGGCGTTGTAGCCGCCGTGGCCGGCCAGCGCCACACCCACTTCGATCAGCACATGGCTGGGCGGTGTGAAGTGGCAGATCTGCCAGCGGTCCACCGGCTGGTCGTCGGGCAGGCCGTTCATGCGCAGCGCCATCTGCCAGAAGGGCGGCGGCTGGATGCCTTCCATGAAGCGGCTGGTGATGACCTCGTCGCCCTCCACGCGGGTCTTGCAGGGCACCTCGTCGATCTCCTTCTGGCCGATGCTGGTGGAGTGCACATAGGTCTCGTGCGTCAGGTCCATCAGGTTGTCGATCATCAGGCGGTAGTCGCAGGCAATGTGGTACAGCCCGCCGCCATAGGCCCACTCGGGGTTGTTGGCCCAGGGCAGGTGGTGGATGGTGGCGGGGTCGGCCTTGTCGGCGTCACCCGGCCACACCCAGATGAAGCCATAGCGCTCCACCACCGGAAAGCTACGCGCCTTGGGAAAGCCCTGCACACGCTGGCCGGGCATGGACACCGACTTGCCCGTGCATTCCACCCGCAGGCCGTGGTAGCCGCACTGCAGGTGGCCCTCGCACACCGTGCCCAGCGACAGCGGGGCACCCCGGTGGGGGCAGAAGTCGTCCAGCGCGGCGACTTGGTCGGGCGCGGGGCGGTAGAACACGATCTTCTCGCCGCAGATGGTGCGGCCCAGGGGCTTTTCGGCGATCTCGTCGGGGGTGCAGGCGACGTACCAGGCGTTCTTGGGATACATGGGGCTTGTCTCTTTGTGTGGTGGGGCCGCGCTGGGGAGCATGCGTCGCCGCGCGGGGTGGGCTTGCTGGGCGGATTGTGCGAAAAAGCGGCACCAATGTATACATTGAATAGTGATAAATCAGCTATTGCGACCTGTGATATCCCATAAATCATTGTTTTTAAAAGATTTTCTTTGAAATCTATGGGGCTGATCCTTTGGCTATGTATACATTAATGGGCGGCGTCTCTCAGGCGAAGCGTCACCCCCAACCTCTTTGACTTGTTTGCCTATGAACCCCAGTGAATCCCCGGTGGCGGAGCCCACCCTTGGCGACGGCGCCGAAGCGGGAGCCTCCCAGTCGGTGAAAGCGCAGCTGCGCCTGCGCGAGATGATCCTGGCGGGCGAGCTGCCCGGCGGCGCGCGCATTGCCGAGCTGGCCATCGTCGAGAAGCTGGGGGTGTCGCGCACGCCCATCCGCGCGGCTCTGATGCGGCTGGAGCAGGAGGGGCTGCTGCAGCGCCTGCCCGGCGGCGGCTACGCCGTGCGCACTTTTTCTGAAGCCGATGTGGCCGATGCGATTGCGCTGCGCGGCACCCTGGAGGGGCTGGCGGCGCGTCTGGCGGCCGAACGCGGGGTGCCGCCCGCCGTGCTGGCCGACGCCCACGCCTGCCTGGACGCCATCGATGCCACGCTGGCACCCCCGGCCCTGGACGACCGGGGTTTTGCGCGCTATGTCGAGCTGAATGCGCAGTTCCATGTGCTGCTGGGCCGCATGCTGGGCGCCAGCGTGGTGGCGCGCGAGCTGGAGCGGGTCAAGGGCCTGCCTTTTGCCTCGCCCTCGGCCTTCGTGCTGGTGCAGACCCATTCGCCCCAGGCGCGCGACATGCTGGTGGTGGCGCAGGACCAGCACCGCCAGCTGCTCGATGCCATCGAACACCACGAAGGCGCACGCGCCGAGGCCATCCTGCGCGAGCACTCGCGCCTGGCCCAGCGCAACCTGCGTTCCGCCCTGTCCGCGCAGGCGGCCGGGCAGGGCGCTGCCAGCATGCCTGCCCTCGCTCTCATCCGCCGCCGATGAACCCGTCCTGCTGCCGTTCTGCGGGTTTCACCGGTTTCATAACGGTCTGGCATAGCTGAAAGTCCGTCATAGAACTGGCATGTGGCCGTGACCGCATGCACAGTGAGGCTCAGATGCGCCCCACGCATGCAGAAAAAGATACAAGTGCAGACCCACGGAGACTGGAGACAAAAATGAACTTCCTCAAGCGACGCGCCGCATTGACGGCCCTCGGGGCAGCTGCCCTGGCCACGGTGGCGGGCAGCGCCATGGCGCAGACCGTGACCCTGCGGCTGCACCAGATGCTGCCACCCCAGGCCACCATCCCGGCCAAGGCCCTGGTGCCCTGGGCCCAGAAGATCGAGGCCGAATCGGGCGGCAAGATCAAGGTGCAGCTGTTCCATGCCATGCAGCTGGGCGGCGCGCCCCCGCAGCTGTTCGACCAGGCGCGCGATGGCGTGGTGGACTTCACCTGGACGGTGCTGGGCTACACCCCGGGCCGCTTCCCCAAGACCGAAGTGTTCGAGCTGCCCTTCATGAGCGGCAATGCCGAAGCCTCCTCGCGCGCCATCCAGGAATACGTCGAGAAGTTCGCGGCCGACGAATTCAAGGATGTGAAGCTGATCGCTGTGCACACCCACGGCCCCGGCCTGTTCCACACCAAGACCCCCGTGACCGGCCTGGAAAGCCTGCGCGGCATGAAGGTGCGTGGTGGCTCGCGCATCATCAGCAACATGCTTACCAAGCTGGGCGCCACGCCCGTAGGCATGCCCGTGCCTGCGGTGACCGATGCGCTCAGCAAGGGCACCATCGATGGCACCACCATCCCGTGGGAGGTGACGCCGTCGCTCAAGGTGACCGAGCTGGTGCGCAACCACACCACCTTTGCGGGCAAGGAAGGCCTGTACACGCAGACCTTTGCGTTCTCGATGAACAAGGCCAGCTACGACAAGCTGCCCCCCGACCTCAAGGCCGTGATCGACAAGAACTCCGGCATCGAGACCGCTGCCATGTTCGGCCGCGCCATGGACGAAGGCGACAAGCTGGGCCGCCAGATTGCCGAGCGCGCCAAGAACAACATCGTGGCCCTGGACGTGGCCGAGACCCAGCGCTGGCGCCGCACCGCCGCCAGTGTGGAGACCGACTGGATCAACGAGGTCAAGGGCAAGGGCATCGACGGTGCCAAGCTCGCGGCCGAAGCCCGGGCCCTGATCGAGAAACACAGCAAATAAGCGTGGTGTTGCTTTTGGGTGCACCCGGGCGTGCCTGGGGCGCCTGTGCACGCCGATCCGCCCTGGCAGGCGCCGGGACGGATCGGTTTGATTTTTCTGACAGGACCCTGCCTTGAAGTTCCTATCGTTTCTCGCCCAGGCCTGCGCGGTGCTGGCCGGGATCATTCTCACGGGGGTGACGCTGATCACCTGCGCCAGTCTCATCGGCCGCAACACCACGGGCTGGACCCTGCTGGGCGACTATGAACTGACGGCCGTGGCCGCTGGTGCGGCCATTGCGCTGTTCATGCCCTGGTGCCAGTTGCGCCGCCAGAACATCATCGTGGACTTTTTCACCGCCCGGGCCTCTTCGGCCGTCAACGCGCGGCTGGACCGCTTTGGCGCGCTGCTGCTGGCCGCCATGTTCATCGTGCTGGCCTGGCGCACGGCCGCAGGCGGGCTCAGCGCCCGCAGCTCCATGACCACGACCATGATGCTGGGCTTTCCCGAGTGGATCACCTACGCCGTCATGGTGCCGCCCCTGCTGCTGACGGGGGTGATTGCCCTGGTGCAGGCCTTCGGCCCGGCGCAGAAAGAAGAAGAGGGCGTCGCATGAGCCCGCTGCTTCTCGCTCTCTGCATCTTTGGCGTGATGCTGGCGCTCATGGTGGTGCGTGTGCCCATTGCGGCGGCGATGTTTGCCGCCGGTGCCTTTGGCTACCTCTACCAGGTGGGGCTGCCGCCGTTTCTGAACAACCTCAATGGCCTGGCGTTTGCACGGTTTGCAAGCTACGACCTGTCGGTGATCCCGTTGTTCATCCTCATGGGCAACTTTGCCACCCAGGGGGGCATCTCCAAGGCGCTGTTCCAGTTCGCCAGCGTGCTCATGGCGCGCTTCAAGGGCGGGCTGGCCATGGCCGCCGTGGGGGCCAGCGCGGCGTTTGGTGCGATCTGCGGCTCGTCCATCGCCACGGCCGCCACCATCACCTCGGTGGCGCTGCCCGAGATGAAGCGGCATGGCTACTCGGGCCGCCTGGCCACCGGCACACTGGCGGCAGGCGGCACGCTGGGCATCCTGATCCCGCCCTCGGTGCCGCTGGTGATCTACGCCATCCTGACCGAGCAAAACATCGCCAAGCTGTTCGCTGCGGCCACCATCCCCGGCATCATCGCCATGCTGGGCTACATGATCGCGATTGCGATCTACGTGCGCATCCGCCCGGGCCATGCGCCCGACCATACGGTGGACCTGCCCAAGATGTCCCTGCAGGCCCTGATGGGTGTGCTGCCCATCGCCATCGTGTTCCTGGTGGTGTTTGGCGGCATCTACGGCGGCCTGTTCACCCCCACCGAAGGGGCAGGCGTGGGCGTGGCCTGCACCTTTGTCGCGGCGCTGCTCAAGCGCGAGCTGACGCTGGAGAAGGTCAAGCAGTGCTTCCTGTCCACCGCGTCTGCCAGCGCCATGATCTTCATGATCTTCATCGGCGCCGACATGATGAACACGGCGCTGGCGCTCACGCAGGTGCCCGGCCAGCTGGCCAGCCTGATCCAGGGCTGGAACGTCTCGCCCTACCTGGTGGTGGCGGGCATCCTGATCTTCTACGTGGTGCTGGGCGCGGTGATGGACGAGCTGTCCATGATCCTGCTGACCATCCCCATCTTCTTCCCGGTGATCATGGGCCTGGACTTCGGCATGTCGCAGGAGCACACGGCCATCTGGTTCGGCATCATGGTGCTCATGACCGTGGGCTTTGGTCTGCTCGCGCCGCCCGTGGGGTTGAACGTGTACGTGGTCAACGGCATGGCCAAGGATGTGCCGATTGCCGAGAGCTACAAGGGTGTGATGCCCTTCCTGGCCAGCGATGTGGTGCGCACCACGCTGCTGCTGCTGTTCCCGCCCATCTCGCTGTGGCTGGTGCAGTTCGTGGGCTGAGGGGCTGAGATGCCCTTGGATCGCCGTACCGCGCTCCGCGCCCTGGCCGCCGCAGGGCTGGCGCCCTGGGGTGGACTGCAGGCCCAGCCCGCCTTTCCTTCCAAGCCGCTGCGCATCGTGGTGCCGTTTGCGGCGGGCGGTGTGGGCGACCTCACGGCACGCGCTGTGGCCACCGGCCTGGCGGCGCGGCTGGGGCAGCCGGTGGTCATCGACAACCGCCCGGGTGCGGGTGGCGTGGTGGCGGCCGATGCCGTGGCCCGTGCCGAGCCCGACGGGCACACCCTGTTCCTCATGTCCAACGGCACGGCCGTCACGGCCAGCCTGTTCAAGGCGCTGCCCTACGACACCGTGGCCGGCTTCACGCCCATCAGCACGCTGGGCGTGTTCGACATCGCCGTGCTGGTGCCTGCCGATTCGCCGCACCACACGCTGGGCCAGCTGCTGGCGCACGCGCGCGCCCATCCGGGGCGGCTCAACATAGGTAGCATCAACACCGGCAGCACCCAGCACCTTGCGGCCGAGCTGTTCAAAAGCAGTGCGGCCATCGATGCGCAGGTGGTGCCCTTCAACGGCACGCCCGCGCTCATCACCGCGCTGCGGGGGCGCCAGGTGGATGTGGGCGTGGAGATCCTCGGCCCCGCACTGCCCCAGGTGCGCGCGGGTGCGCTGCGGGTGCTGGCCGTGGCCAGCGAGCAGCGGTCTGCCGCCCTGCCCGACCTGCCCACGGCGGCGGAGTCGGGGGTAAAGGGTTTTGTGGCCGCATCGTGGAACGCGCTGGCTGCCCCTGCGCGCACACCGCGCGCCGTGGTGGACCGCCTGCAGCGCGAGGTGGTGGCCTCCGTGGCCACGCCTGCGGTGCAGCAGCAGTTGCGCGCCCTCAACGTGGAGCCGCGAACCTCTACGCCCGAGCAGGCCGCCGCGCTGCTCAAGTCCGACATCGAACGCTGGCGCGCCGTGATCGAGCGCGCGGGCATCCCCAGGCAATGACAGAACACCGACCGCACCATGCAGACTGAAGAGAAGCAAGACACGCTCCCAATGCACCGTCTGGGCATCGTTGGCTACGGCGAGGTGGGCCGCATCTTTGCGGCAGGCCTGCGCGCCCGGGGTGTGGGCGATCTGGTGGTGTGGGATCTGAAGTTCATCGACCCCGCGAAGGGCTCCGAGCCGCTGGCCCACGCACAGGCCGCAGGCGTGCGCGCGGCCGACAGCGTGGCCGCGCTGTGCGCCGGGCGCCAACTCATCGTGTCGGCCGTCACGGCCAGCAACACGCTGGCGGTGGCCGAGGCGGTGGCGCCGCACATCGTCCCGGGCGCGTTTTTTCTGGACCTCAACTCCGCCTCGCCCGGCACCAAGCAGCAGGCCGCGCAATGCATCGAGGCGCGCGGCGGGCGGTATGTGGAGGCGGGCGTGATGACCTCGGTGCCGCCCTATGGCATGGCCGTGCCCATGCTGCTGGGCGGCCCCCACGCGGCTGCGCTGGCACCTGCACTGCAGGCCTGGGGCATGGACGCCACACCGGTCAGCGACCGCCTGGGCGTGGCCAGCGCCATCAAGATGTGCCGCAGCGTGATGATCAAAGGCCTCGAAGCCCTGGTCATCGAGAGCTACGCCACCGCCCGCCACTACGGCGTGGAAGACCATGTGCTGCCCACGCTGGCCGAGACCTTTCCGTCCATCGACTGGCACCAGCAGGGCCGCTACTTCTTCAGCCGCGTGGTGCAACACGGCCAGCGCCGCGCCGAAGAGATGCGCGAGTCGGCCCGCACCGTGGGCGAAGCCGGCATGGAGCCTTTGATGACATCGGCCATCGCCGACAAGCAGCAGTGGGTGGCCGACCTGGCGCGTGCCGGGGTGTTCGCGGACCTGCCTCAGGATGCGCGCTGGCAGGACTATGCGGACAGGGTGCTGGGCAGCGTGCGCAAGGCACCTTCTAACGACTGATTCGAAAGCAGGCGGCGCGCGGCGGCCGTTTTGTTTCTTGCGACGCTTGCTCCCGCCCGTTCACGTTGAGCTTGTCGAAACGCTGCACGAGGCTTCGACAAGCTCAGCCCGAACGGGTGGGGCTGCGCGGGCCCGGTCTGCAACTCAACCCGGCGTCTTGTACAGCGCCATCAGGGTCGTGCGAATCAGCTCCGCCATCGCCTGCTGCGTGAGCGTGGCCGGGCGTTGCGAACTCACGGCCAGATAGAGCTTGCTGCGCAGGCGGGCGCCGTCTTCGCTTCCGTCATCGCTGCTCGCGCCGTGGATGGGGCGGGTGCTGAACACCTCGGGCTTGCCCGAGGTGGTGACCGCGTTCATGGGCAGCACGGCGCAGCCCGCGCCGTCGGCCACCAGGTCCAGGATGGCGGCCACGCCGTCAATCTCCAGGCTGATCTGCGGGCGTTTGCCGCGCGTGGCCAGTTCCGACTCCACCAGCATGCGGATCGAGTTGGGGCGCGTGGGGATGACCAGCGGATACCGGGGCAGATCGCCCAGGGGCAGTGGGGTGCTGGTGTCTGCCTCGGCACCGGGTTGTGCGCCACCACGCCGCTGCACCAGGAACAGGTCTTCCTCCAGCAGCGCCGTGATCTCGATGCCCGGCGCGGGCGGTGTGTTGTAGAGCAGCGCAATGTCGAGCAGCCCCGTGGTCAGCGATTCGCGCATGGCCACCGACAGCCCTTCGCTGATGGCCAGCGCCGCGTCGGGCATCTTCACGCGGAAGGCGCGCGTCAGCGGCACCGTCAGCACCTTGGCAATGCTGGGCGGCAGGCCGATGGCCACACGCCCGGCGAGGGCCCCGCGCACGCGGCCCAGCTCCTCGCGCGCGCGCTCCACCTGGTGCAGGATGCCGCGCCCATGCTCCAGCAGCAGCTTGCCTGCCTCGGTGGGCGTGGCGCCCCGGCCGTTGCGCACCAGCAGGTTCTGGCGCAGTTCCACCTCCAGCAGGCGCACTTGGCGGCTCAGCGCGGGCTGGGCAATGTCCAGCACCACCGAGGCACGCGTGAAGCTGCCCAGCTCGGCCACCCGCACAAAGTATTCGATCTGCTTGAGGTCCATGGGCAAGGCTCTCTGCTATTTGCAATAGCTGTAGGTCAACAATCACGGAATGATATAGCTGGTAGTGCGGGTGCCGACTTCATGAATGCAGCCGCCCTCTCCACAATCGGTGCCACAGAAAGCCCCGTTGCGGCTTTCCCTGCGGCCCTTCAAGAGGCCGCGCAGAGCCCGCCAGGAGACAAACACCCATGACCACCGCACCGCTGCTTCGCGGCATCTCATCCATGGCCACCCGCCAGGTGCTGGCCGAGCTGACGGCGGCCTATGCAGCCAGTGCCCCCGGGGCGGGCGCGGTGCAGATCGAATCGGTGGGCGGCGTGGACGCGGCCAAGCGCGTGGCGGGCGGCGAGGTGTTCGATGTGGTCATCCTCGCGTCCGACGCCATCGACAAACTCATGGCCGCAGGCCATTTGCTGCCCGGCAGCAAGGTGGACTGGGTGCACTCCGGCGTGGCCGTGGCCGTGCCTGCGGTGGCACCGCTGCCCGACCTCAGCACCGAAGACGCCGTACGCAATGCCGTGCTGGCCGCGCCCAGCATCAGCCTGTCCACCGGCCCCAGCGGCGTGGCGCTGAGCAAACTGTTCGAGCGCTGGGGTATTGCCGGGCAGATTGCCCCGCGCATGGTGCAGGCACCCCCCGGTGTGCCTGTGGGCTCGCTGGTGGCCAAGGGCGAGGTGGCGCTGGGCTTTCAGCAACTGAGCGAGTTGTTGCACGTGCCGGGCATTCAGATCGCGGGTCCGCTGCCACCGGCCATCCAGATCACCACCACGTTTTCAGCGGGTATCGGCGCGCATTCACAGCAGGTGGATGCCGCGCGTGCCTTGCTGGCCTATCTGGCCTCCCCAGCCGCTGCCGAAGCCAAACGCAAGCAGGGCATGGAGCCCGCCTGACCGATCACAAGAACACCTTCCAGGAGCACCAACCATGAGCCTCATCATCGACTGCCACGGCCACTACACCACGGCCCCCAAGGCGCTGGAGAACTGGCGCAATGCGCAGATCGCCGGCATCAAAGACCCGGCGGCCATGCCCAAAGTGGCTGACCTGAAGATCAGCGACGACGAGCTGCGCGAGTCCATCGAGACCAACCAGCTCAAGCTGATGAAAGAGCGCGGCAGCGACATCACGCTGTTCAGCCCGCGCGCCAGCTTCATGGCCCACCACATTGGCGACTTCAACGTGTCCAGCACCTGGGCGGCCATCTGCAACGAGCTGTGCTTTCGCGTCTCCACGCTGTTCCCCGACCACTTCGTGCCCGTGGCCATGCTGCCGCAGTCGCCCGGTGTCGATCCCGCCACCTGCATCCCCGAGCTGGAAAAGTGCGTGCACGAATACGGCGCCGTGGGCATCAACCTGAACCCCGACCCCTCCGGCGGCCACTGGACCAGCCCGCCGCTGACCGACAAGCACTGGTACCCCATCTACGAAAAGATGGTGGAGTACGACCTGCCCGCCATGATCCACGTGAGCACCAGCTGCAACGCATGCTTCCACACCACGGGCGCGCACTACCTGAACGCTGACACCACGGCCTTCATGCAGCTGATCCAGGGCGACCTGTTCAAGGACTTCCCTACGCTCAAGTTTTTGATCCCGCATGGCGGCGGCGCAGTGCCCTACCACTGGGGCCGCTTCCGGGGCCTGGCGCAGGAGATGAAGAAACCGCTGCTGGACGAGCACCTGATGAACAACGTGTACTTCGACACCTGCGTGTACCACCAGCCCGGCATCGACCTGCTCAACACCGTGATCCCGGTGAAGAACGTGCTGTTCGCCAGCGAGATGATTGGTGCGGTGCGCGGCATCGACCCCACCACCGGCAACTACTACGACGACACCAAGCGCTACATCGAGGCGTCCACGATCCTGAGTGCCGAAGACAAGCACCAGATCTACGAAGCCAACACGCGCCGTGTGTTCTCCCGACTCGATACCCGTCTGAAAGCAAAGGGGCTCTGATATGTACGAACTAGGCGTTGTCTACCGCAACATCACCCGCGCCGACCGCGCAGCCGCCGATGGCCTGGCCGCCCTCGGCTCGGCCACCGTGCACGAGGCCATGGGCCGCGTGGGCCTGCTCAAGCCCTACATGCGCCCCATCCAGAGCGGCGTGCAGGTCAGCGGCACGGCCGTCACCGTGCTGCTGCACCCGGGCGACAACTGGATGATGCATGTGGTGGCCGAGCAGATCCAGCCCGGCGACATCGTGGTGGCCGCCATCACGGCCGAGTGCACTGATGGCTATTTTGGCGACCTGCTGGCCACGTCCTTCCAGGCGCGCGGCGCACGGGCGCTCATCATCGACGCCGGGGTGCGCGATGTGAAGACGCTCAACGAGATGAACTTCCCGGTGTGGAGCAAGTGCATCTCCAGCAAGGGCTGCATCAAGGCCACCATCGGCTCGGTCAACATCCCCGTGGTGTGTGCGGGCCAGCTCGTCACGCCCGGTGACGTGATCGTGGCCGACGACGACGGCATCGTGTGTGTGCCCGCCGCCCGCGCCGTGCAGACGCTCGAAGCCGCGCAAAAGCGCGAGAGCTTTGAAGGCGAAAAGCGCGCCAAGCTGGCCAGCGGCGTGCTGGGCCTGGACATGTACAAGATGCGCGAACCGCTGGCGGCAGCGGGGCTCAAGTACATCGACTGAACCCGGTCTTACAAGCTTTTTTGGCCATCTGCGCGCGTCCATATTGCGCTGATAGCTATCAATTTTGATTCTCTTTGTCTCTGACCCCATGACTTCCTCTTCTGCTGCTTCCTCTTTCCGTATCCGCCGCACGCTGGCCCTGGCGCTGGGTGTGGCCGCCGTCGCGGGCACGCTGGTGCAACCCGCTGCCGCGCAGCAGTTCCCCACCAAGCAGGTGCGCATCATCAGCCCCTTCCCCGTGGGCGGCGGCCCCGACGGCGTGGCCCGCCTGGTGGCCGACAAGCTCTCGCGCACCTGGGGCACGGGCGTGATCGTGGAAAACCGCCCCGGCGGCAACGGCTTCATCGCCATCGACGCCTGGAAGCGCGGCGCCAAGGACGGCCACGACCTGCTCATCCTGGACAACGTGCACCTGGCCGCCTACCCCAGCCTGTTCAAGAAGCTGCCCTACGACCCCGCCAAGGACTTCGACACGCTGCTGCCGCTGTTCAAGACGCATTTCTTCTTCACCGTGGGCACGGGCAGCAAGTACAAGACCGTGGCCGACATCGTGGCCGATGCCAAGGCGCGCCCCGGCAAGCTCAACTACGGCAGCTGGTCCGTGGGCAACCCGGTGCACCTGGGCTCGGAGTTGTTCGAATCGGCCACCGGCACGCAGATGGAGCATGTGATCTTCAAGGAGACCACGCAGCTCTACACCTCGGTGTCCACGGGTGAAATCGACTTTGCGCTGGGCAGCGCCGCCACCGCAGGCCCGCTGTACCGTGCGGGCAAGCTGCGCCTGGTCGCATTTGCCGGGCCCCAGCGCTCGGCCGAGTTCCCCGACGTGCCCACCGTGGCCGAATCCGGTGGCCCCAAGGACTTTGCCGTCACGGGTTGGAACGCCATCGCCGTGCCGCCCGGCCTGCCCGCCGCCGTGGCCGACAAGATCCGCAAGGACATCGAACAGGCCCTGACCGGCCCCGAAGTGGCGGAGAAGTTCAAGACCTTTGGCTACGAGCAGTTCCCCACCACGCGCGCCCAGTTCAACCAGTTCGTCAAGGACGAGAGCCAGCGTTTTGGCGACGTGATCCGCAAGGCCAACGTGTCGCTCGACTGATCTGCGAGCCTGCAAGAAACCAAGGAGTACGCGCATGAGCGAATTCACAAAAACCCCTGGCTGGCTCGACTGGTACGCGGGCCCGAGCAAGCCCCGGTTCCAGGTGCCTGCCGGTGCGGTGGACGCCCACTGCCATGTGTTCGGCCCGGGGGCCGAGTTTCCCTACGCCCCCGAGCGCAAGTACACGCCCTGCGACGCGAGCAAGCACCAGCTCTACGCGCTGCGCGACCACCTGGGTTTTGCGCGCAACGTGGTGGTGCAGGCCACCTGCCACGGTGCGGACAACCGCGCCATGGTCGATGCGCTGGTGCACTCGGGCGGCAAGGCGCGTGGCGTGGCCACCGTCAAGCGCTCGGTCACTGACGAAGAACTGCAGGCCATGCACGACGCCGGCGTGCGCGGCGTGCGCTTCAACTTCGTCAAGCGCCTGGTGGACTTCACGCCCAAGGACGAGCTGATGGAGATTGCCGCGCGCATCCACCAGCTGGGCTGGCATGTGGTGATCTACTTCGAGGCGGTGGACCTGCCCGAGCTGTGGGACTTCTTCACCGCCCTGCCCACCACCGTGGTGGTGGACCACATGGGCCGCCCCGATGTGAGCAAGCCGGTGGACGGGCCCGAGTTCGAACTGTTCCTGAAATTCATGCGCCAGCACCCCAACGTGTGGAGCAAGGTGAGCTGCCCCGAGCGCCTCTCCGTGACGGGCCCCAAGGCGCTGAATGGCGAGCAGAGCGCGTACCAGGACGTGGTGCCCTTTGCCCGCAGGGTGGTCGAGGAGTTCCCCGACCGCGTGCTCTGGGGCACCGACTGGCCGCACCCCAACCTCAAGGACCACATGCCCGACGACGGCCTGCTGGTGGACTTCATCCCGCACATCGCAACGACACCAGAGTTGCAAAAGAAGCTGCTGGTGGACAACCCCATGCGCCTGTACTGGCCCGAAGAAGTCACCGTGGAGGATTGACGCCATGTCGCTCGATAAACCCTACCTGGACGTGCCTGGCACGACCATCTTCGACGCCGAGCAAAGCCGCAAGGGCTACTGGCTCAACCAGTTCTGCATGAGCCTGATGAAGGCCGAGAACCGCGCCCGCTTCAAGGCCAACGAACGCGCCTACCTGGACGAGTGGGCGATGACCGAAGAGCAGAAGCAGGCCGTGCTGGCGCGCGACCTGAACTGGTGCATTCGCCTGGGCGGCAACATCTACTTTCTGGCCAAGATCGGCTCCACCGACGGCAAGAGCTTTCAGCAGATGGCGGGCAGCATGACCGGCATGACCGAAGAGGAATACCGCAACATGATGATCAACGGTGGCCGCAGTGCCGAAGGCAACCGCTACATCGGCGAAGACGGCGACGCCCAGGCGCACCGCCAGCCCCAGGGTAGCGCGGGCAAGAAAGGAATCTGACGATGGCCAAAATCACCGCCTCCGTGTTCACCTCGCATGTGCCTGCCATCGGCGCAGCCATGGACCTGGGCAAGACCCACGAGGACTACTGGAAACCCGTGTTCGCGGGCTATGACTTTGGCAAGCAGTGGGTCAAGGACCACAAGCCCGACGTGATCTTCCTGGTCTACAACGACCACGCCACGGCCTTCAGCCTGGACCTGATCCCCACCTTCGCCATCGGCACCGCCGCCGAGTACGAGGTGGCCGACGAGGGGTTTGGCCCGCGCCCCGTGCCCAAGGTCATCGGCCACCCTGACCTGGCCGCACACATTGCGCAGTCGGTCATCCAGCAGGATTTTGACCTCACCATCGTCAACAAGATGGCCGTGGACCACGGTCTGACCGTGCCCCTGTCGCTGATGTTTGGCGAACAAGACCCCGTGAAGGGCGCCTGGCCCTGCCCGGTGATCCCGTTCGCCGTGAATGTGGTGCAGTACCCCGTGCCCAGCGGCCGCCGCTGCTACAACCTGGGCCAGGCCATCCGCAAGGCCGTGGAAAGCTACGACGAAGACATCAACGTGCACATCTGGGGCACGGGTGGCATGAGCCACCAGCTGCAGGGCCCGCGTGCCGGCCTCATCAACAAAGAGTTTGACAACGCCTTCCTCGACAAGCTCATCAGCGACCCCGAGGCCGCCGCCAGCATCCCGCACATCGACTACGTGCGCGAGGCGGGCAGCGAGGGCATCGAGCTGGTGATGTGGCTCATCGCGCGTGGCGCGATGGCCGACGTGGCCGGTGGCAAGCCGCCCAAGCTGGCGCACCGCTTCTACCATGTGCCCGCGTCCAACACCGCCGTGGGTCACCTGATTCTTGAGAACACCTGAAAGGACACACACCATGACCATCAAAGTCGCACTCGCAGGCGCTGGCGCCTTCGGCATCAAGCACCTGGACGGCATCAAGAACATTGACGGCGTCGAAGTCGTCTCCCTCATCAGCCGCGACCTGGCCAAGACCCAGGAAGTGGCCGACAAGTACGGCATCAAGCACGTCACCACTGACCTGGCCGACAGCCTGGCCATCAAGGAAGTGGACGCAGTGATCCTGTGCACGCCCACGCAGATGCACGCCAGCCAGACCATCGCCTGCCTGGAAGCGGGCAAACACGTGCAGGTCGAGATCCCGCTGTGCGACGTGCTGGCCGATGGCGAGAAGGTTGTTGCCCTGCAAAAGCAGACCGGCCTGGTGGCCATGTGCGGCCACACGCGCCGCTTCAACCCCAGCCACCAGTACGTGCACAAGAAGATCACGGCCGGCGAGTTCAACATCCAGCAGATGGATGTGCAGACCTACTTCTTCCGCCGCACGAACATGAACGCCCTGGGCCAGCCCCGCAGCTGGACGGACCACCTGCTGTGGCACCACGCTGCCCACACCGTGGACCTGTTCGCCTACCAGGCAGGCAGCCCCATCGTCAAAGCCAACGCCATCCAGGGCCCCATCCACAAGGACCTGGGCATCGCCATGGACATGAGCATCCAGCTCCAGGCGGCCAACGGGGCGATCTGCACGCTCTCCTTGAGCTTCAACAACGACGGCCCGCTGGGCACCTTCTTCCGCTACATCGGCGACACCGCCACCTACATCGCCCGCTACGACGATCTGGTGAACGGCAAAGAAGAGAAGATCGATGTGAGCAAGGTGGATGTGTCGATGAACGGCATTGAGCTGCAGGACCGCGAGTTCTTCGCCGCCATCAAGGAGAGCCGTGAGCCGAACGCCAGCGTGGCGCAGGTGCTGCCTTGCTACCAGGTGCTGCACAACCTGGAGCAGCAGCTCAACGCAGGCTGATTGAAAGCCAAATTGGCTGCTGGCGCTTATCCATCAAGCGCTGGCAGCTATTCATTTGATAGTTTTTGGGGTGCGCGGCCTCACCCCTTCAATGCCGTCTTGTGCTCGATGATGCGCGAGACCAGGCCGTAATCCACCGCCTCTTCGGCCGACAGCCAGTGGTCGCGCTCAATGTCGGCCAGCACCACCTCCAGCGGCTTGCCCGTCTGCCGGGCGATGGTGCGCGCAATGCGCTCGCGGGCCTTCACGATCTCCTGCGCCTGGATGGCGATGTCGCTGGCCGGGCCGCCCGCGCCCCCGCTGGGCTGGTGGATCAAAAAGCGCGTATTCGGCAGGCAGAACCGCCGCTCGCGCGGCGCCGCCAGGTACAGGTGCGTGGCCGCGCTGCCCACCCAGCCGGTGCCGATCATGTTCACCGGCGCGGTGATGAATCGCACCAAGTCATGCATCGTGTCGCCCGATTCCAGGTGCCCGCCGGGCGAACTCACCAGCATGTCGATGGGCTCGGCGCTCTCGGCATCCAGCGCAATCAGCCGCCGCGCCACATCGGCGGCCAGGGTGTCGGTGATGGTGCCGAAGACCAGCAGGGTGCGGGCCTTGAAGGCCTTTTCTTCAAGGTACGACGTGCGTGGCTCGGAGCCTGGGGTGGCATGTGGGGTGTTGGTGTCTGGCGTGTCCATGGGGGGCAGGTCCTTGAAAAGAGTGGCAGGACTGCCATGACGAACGAGACACGCCGGGCGTGACAGCCCTCAGCCTGTGGCTACGCGCTGCCCCGGCGCAATGGTGGGCGGCGCCGCATTCAGCGTCTCGATCGCAAACCCCGCCGCCGCCTTGTAGCGGGCCATGAAGCCTTCGCGCTCCTCGCGCGGCAGCACGTCGTCGATGTGGTCGAACACCCCGCCGCAGCGCTCGTCCACCAGCCCCAGCAGGCCGAAGGGGCCGGAGCCCCGGTTGCGCAGCACCAGCGCCGAGATGTCCTTGCACAGCTGGTCGTCATAGGCACGCAGCGCCTGCGGGCCCACGCCATGCGCGATGAACTGCGCCCCCAGCACGCGCGCATCCACAATGGCCTGGCTGGCACCGTTGGAGCCCACCGGGTACATCACATGCGCCGCGTCGCCCAGCAGCGCCACGCGGCCGTCTACCCAGGTGGGCACGGGGTCGCGGTCGATCATGGGGTACTCAAAAATGTCCTTGGCGCCGCGCAGCATGGCGGGCACGTCGAGCCAGCTGTAGTTCCAGCCGTCAAAGTGGTGAGCGAATTCCTCCAGCGCCACACGCCGGTTCCAGTCGCCCTGCTGCCAGCCGCCCTGGTTGTCCACCGTGATCTCGGCGATCCAGTTGATGGTGGCGAGGCCTGTGGCCGGGTCGGGCGGTGTGATGGGGTAGAACACCACACGGTGCCGCAGCGAGCCCACGCCCACAAACGAAGCGCCCGTTCGCACGGGCACCCCCGGTGTGGTGCCGCGCCACATGATGGCTCCGCCCCACTGGATGGGCGGCTGCGTGGGGTGCATCTGCGCCCGCACGGCTGAGTGCAGGCCGTCGGCGGCGATCAGCAGCGATCCGTCCACTTCCCGGCGTTCACCATCGCGTGTCTCGATGATCGCCGTCACACCATCGGCATCTTGCCGGTAGCCCACCACCCGCTGCCCCAGTTGCACGGCGTCGTTTCCCAGGCGCTCTCGCACGGCGTTGAACAGCATCATCTGCAGCTGCCCCCGGTGCACGGAATACTGCGGCCAGTGGTAGCCCGCCTCCAGGCCGCGCGGCTCGGCATACACCTCGTTCCCGTTGCGGCCCACCAGGGCCCATTCGCGCGCCTGCAGGCCAATGGTGTCCAGCACTTCGTTGCCAAACCCCAGGTCGTGCAGCTCCCGCACGGCATTGGGCTGCAGGTTGATGCCCACGCCCAGCGGCTGCAGCTCGGGCACTGATTCAAAGACAATGCAGGGCACGCCGATCTGGTGCAGGGTCAGGGCAGTGGCCATGCCACCAATGCCACCACCGGCGATCAAGACGGGGCGGGCGGAAGAGGGGTGTGAAGTGGTAGGAGGTACGCCAGACATGCCGGGATTGTCCATGCATTGGCGGGTGGAGCTTGTCGCGGACGCCGCAGGCAAATGTGGCACTGGGCGCATGCCGGGGCGGGGGGCGCAGACAGAGGCCACCCGTTCAGAAAGCCGTTTTGTCAGGCGTAGGTATCGACGTTGTTGCCCAGCCCAGCAGGTGGATTCTTTGCCGATGGGGCCTTCTGCTGCTGCGCGGCACCGGCCGCCGCGCCTTCGGCCTTCGCCGCCTGGGCCCGTTGCTGCTCTTGCTGTTGCGCGCGCTGTATCGCCGTGATCTTGGCCTGCACCATCTGAATCTGGGCCTGCAGCAACTTGGCCTTCTGTTGCTTGGCCTTGGCATCCATGTCGGAGCTGGCCAAGCCCTTGAGCTGCTCGGTCAGCTCGCGCAGCTGCTTTTGCAGCTTGGCGATGTCGCTGCTGCCACTGGAGGAAGAGACCGGGCCGGTGGAGGAGGTGGTGCTGCCAATTTGCATCCCTGGTTATCGGCAAGGCGCCGGAAAAGTTGACCATACCCTTTGCGCTGCGGGCTGTTGAACGCCGCCAATCCATGCGATGGAGGTCATGACAACACCTTGCGTGTCATTGCCTGCCGGTGTGCGGCCTGATTCAGCCTGTGGCACCATGCCCCGATGCAGAACGATGAACACCTGATGGCGCTGGTGAACGCCAGCCGCAGCACCCTGCTGCGCGCCGCCACGCGCCTGCTGGGCCCGGCCGAGGCCGAGGACGCCGTGCAGGACGCCTACGTGCGTGCGCTGGAGGCCCAGACCCCGGCGCTCAATGCGGCCCAGGCGTGGCTGCTGACGGTGGTGCGCAACCTGGCCATCGACCGCCTGCGGCGGCGCCAGTGGATGGCGCAGTGGCTGACCGAAGCCACGCAGACCGCGCATGGCGATGTTGCCGGTTCGGTCGCACCCTCGGCAGAGGCCGATGCCGCGCTGGCGCAGCAAGCCACGCTCGCGCTGCGCTGGTTGGCGGCGTGTGTGACGCCCGCCGAGGGCGCTGCGGTGCTGTTGCATGTGGTGTTTGAGGCCAGCCACGCCGAGCTGGCACAGGCCATTGGCAGTTCTGAAGCGGCCAGTCGCCAGCAGTTGCGCCGCGCGTTGCTGCGTCTTCGGCAGGCTCGGGAAGGCGACGGTGTGCACCAAGGTGATGGGCGCGATGAATCCAAGGACGCCGACCCTGCGGTGCTGCGCCTGTACCTGCAGTCGCTGCAATTGCGAGATCCCCAGGGCCTGTGGGCCCTGCTGCGCCCGCCGCCCGTGAGTGCGCTGGCAATGCAGGGCTCCGTGCAGCCCGTGCCACCGCATGCCATGTGCGCACCGGCCAAGGTAGGTGGAGTGGTGCAAGTGGGTGGACAGTTGGGTCTGGTGCTCACGCTGGATGGTGTGACGCTGTGCGTGGTGCCGTTGGGGCCACGCGCCGAGCCAGTGCACGACGCCGTGGTGGCCTGACGTATGCACCCGCAGCTGCAGTTGGTAGAAAGAAGGCCAGACAGAAGGACGTTTGCCGCACCATGACCCAGCCGCCCGCGCCCACCTTCTTTGCCACGCCCCAGGCATTCCGCCAGTGGCTGGAGCGCCATGCGGCCAGCGCGCAGGAGTTGCTGGTGGGCTTTCACAAGGTTGGATCGGGCCGCCCCAGCATGGGCTGGTCAGAGTCGGTGGACGAAGCCCTGTGCTTTGGCTGGATCGATGGCATCCGGCGGCGCATTGACGAGCACACCTATTCGATCCGCTTTACCCCGCGCAAGCCGTCGTCGATCTGGAGCGCGGTCAACATCGCCAAGGTGGAGCAACTGCAGGCGGCAGGGCGCATGACGCCTGCGGGGCTCGCCGCCTTCGCACACCGCAAGGCTGACAAGTCGGCCATCTACTCGCACGAGCAGGCGGGGGTGGCCGAGCTGCCCGCACCCATGCTGCGCGCATTCCAGCGCAACAAGGCCGCGTGGCGGTTCTTTCAGGAATCCACCCCGCCCAGCTACCGCAAGAGCATGCTGCACTGGGTCACCTCGGCCAAGCGCGATGCGACCCGCGAGGCGCGGTTTGCGGAGCTGGTGGCTGCCTGCGCTGCGGGCGAGCGCATCGAGCTGTGGGCCAAGCGGCCACCTGTCGCAAAGCCTTAGACCCGCACCCAAGCCCGAGCCACCCGGTGGGTTGCCGCGCTTGCCGTAAGCTCGCGGCATGCAACAAAGAACCCTTGGACCTTTCTCCGTCTCGGCCATCGGCCTGGGCTGCATGAACCTTTCGCACGCCTATGGCGCGCCCGTGTCTGCCGAGCAGGGCGAGCGCGTGCTGCTGGCCGCACTCGACGCGGGCGTGACGCTGTTCGACACCGCCACGCTGTACGGCTTTGGCGCCAACGAAACGCTGGTGGGCCGCGTGATGAAGCAGCATCGCAGCCGCTTCACCCTGGCCAGCAAATGTGGCATGCAGGGTGTGGATGTGAATGGCGACGGCAAGCTGGTGCGCGTGATCGATGGCCGCCCCGCCACGCTGCGCCAGACCTGCGAAGACAGCCTGCGCCGCCTGCAGACCGATGTGATCGACCTGTACTACCTGCACCGCTGGGACAAGAACGTGCCCATTGAAGACAGTGTGGGCGCACTGGCCGATCTGGTGCGCGCGGGCAAGATCCGCAGCATTGGTTTGTCGGAGGTGTCGGCCACAACACTGCGCAAGGCACACGCCGTGCACCCCATCGCGGCGGTGCAGACCGAGTATTCGCTGTGGACGCGCAACCCCGAGATTGCGGTGCTGGACGCCTGCCGCGAGCTGGGCGCGGCCTTTGTGGCCTTCAGCCCCGTGGCGCGGGGCTTTTTGTGCGGGGACTTGCGCGATGTGAGTACCCTGGACGCCAAGGACATCCGCCGCGCCATGCCGCGGTTTGCGCCCGAGGCCTACGCCGCCAACCTGCAACTGCTGGACGGCTACCAACAGGTGGCGCGCGATGTGGGTTGCACGCCTGCGCAGCTGGCACTGGCCTGGCTGCTGCACCGGGGCGAGCACGTCATCCCCATTCCGGGCACGACGAGTGTGGAGCACCTGCACGACGACCTGGGGGCTGTGGATGTGACGCTGGACGCCGCGACGATGCAGCGCCTGGACGGGCTCATCAACCAGCACACGGTGGTGGGCGCACGCTACAACGCGCAGAACGCGAGCGAGGTGGACACCGAGGCTTTTGCGGGCTGATTGAGTTCCGGGCAAAAAAAAGCCGGCGGCCTTGGCAGGCGACCGGCTTGAACAGGGTAGTCGCTTCTAGCGCTTCGTCATCATCATCATCTTGAGAGGTGTCCACTGCGCAGGGGTAGCCCCGCGCAGCGGACCGTGGCGTGGTTACTTGGCTACCACGCGCACCATTTCCAGGCACTTGTTCGAGTAGCCCCATTCGTTGTCGTACCAGCTCACGACCTTGACGAAGGTGCCGTCCAGCGCGATGCCAGCGTCGGCGTCAAAGATCGAGGTGCGGGTGTCGCCACGGAAGTCGGTGGCCACCACCTTGTCTTCGGTGTAGCCCAGCACGCCCTTCAGCGCGCCTTCGGACTGGGCCTTCATCTCGGCCTTGATTTCTTCGTAGGTGGCGGCCTTTTCCAGCTCCACCGTCAGGTCCACCACCGACACGTCGGACGTGGGCACGCGGAAGGACATACCGGTCAGCTTCTTGTTGAGGGCAGGGATCACCACGCCCACGGCCTTGGCAGCGCCAGTGCTGGAGGGAATGATGTTTTCCAGAATGCCACGGCCACCGCGCCAGTCCTTATTCGAAGGGCCGTCCACGGTCTTTTGCGTGGCGGTGGCAGCGTGCACGGTGGTCATCAGGCCGCGCTTGATGCCCCACTTGTCATTCAGCACCTTGGCCACGGGGGCCAGGCAGTTGGTGGTGCACGATGCGTTGGAGATGATGGCCTGGCCCGCGTAGGTGTCGTGGTTCACGCCGAACACGAACATGGGGGTGTCGTCCTTGGAGGGGGCCGACAGCACGACCTTCTTGGCGCCTGCGTCGATGTGCTTCTGCGCCGTGACCTTGTCCAGGAACAGGCCGGTGGATTCGATCACGATGTCGGCGCCGACTTCGTTCCACTTCAGGTTGGCGGGGTCGCGCTCTTGCGTCAGGCGGATCTTCTTGCCGTTGACGATCAGGGTGTTGCCTTCAACGGCCACGGTGCCTTCAAAGCGGCCGTGCACCGAGTCGTACTGCAGCATGTAGGCCAGGTAGTCGGGCTCCAGCAGGTCGTTGATGCCCACGACTTCGATGTCGCTGAAGTTCTGGATGGCCGAGCGCAGCACGTTGCGGCCGATGCGGCCAAAGCCGTTGATACCAATCTTGATCGTCATAGGGAGCCTCTTCAAAGTTGCAAAGTCGAAATCGGGAATCTGCCGCTGCACGCCCGCTGGCAGCGGGGCACAGCGGGCAGGAGAAGTTTTAGCGGGCCTTCTTGGCGGGCTTCAGGCGCGCAGCGCCGATGGCGACCAGCACGGCATCGGCCACGTTTTCTTCGGTGAAGCCGAAGTGCTTGAACAGCACGGGCGCGGGGGCCGATTCGCCGTAGGTGTCGATGCCCACCACGGCAGCGCAGCCGTATTTCCACCAGCCGTCGGTCACGCCCATTTCCACGGCCACGCGCGGCACGCCGGCAGGCAGCACGCTGCTCTTGTACTTGGCGTCTTCGCGGTCAAAAGTGGTGGTGCTGGGCATGGAGACCACGCGCACCGGCACCTTCTTGTCGGCCAGCAGGCGCTGGGCCTTGAGCGCCAGCTGCACTTCAGAGCCGGTGGCGATGATCACGGCCACAGGCTTCTTCTTGATGCCCACGTCGGCGGGCTCGCTCAGCACATAGGCGCCGCGCGAGATCTCGCCCAGATCGCGCTTGGGCGCGTAGGGCAGGTTCTGGCGCGACAGGGCCAGCACGGTGGGCTTGTTCCGGTTGGAGAGGGCCACGCTCCAGGCCACGGCGGTTTCGGCCGTGTCGGCCGGGCGCCAGACATCGAGGTTGGGGATCAGGCGCAGGCTGGCCACATGCTCGATGGACTGGTGCGTGGGGCCGTCTTCGCCCAGGCCGATGGAGTCGTGCGTGAACACGTGGATCACGCGCTGCTTCATCAACGCGGCCATGCGGATGGCGTTGCGGCTGTAGTCGCTGAAGGTCAGGAAGGTGCCGCCGTAGGGGATGAAGCCACCGTGCAGCGCCACGCCGTTCATGATGGCCGCCATGCCGAATTCGCGCACGCCGTAGTTGATGTGGCGGCCGCCCACGCCAGCCTCGTTCTTCACCACGTGGCCTTGCATGTCAAAACGCAGGTTGGGCGTGCTCTTGGTGTTGGTGAGGTTGGAGCCGGTCAGGTCGGCGCTGCCGCCCAGCAGCTCTGGCAGGGCGGCGGTGAAGGCTTCGAGCGCCAGCTGGCTGGCCTTGCGGCTGGCCACGGTTTCGCCCTTGGTGTGGGCGGCCACCACGGTGTCCACGGCCACCTGGGCAAAGTTGGCGGGCAGGTCGCCGTTCATGCGGCGGGTGAGTTCGGCGGCCAGCTCGGGGAATGCCTTGCTATAGGCGGCAAAGCGGTCGTTCCAGGCAGCTTCGGCACTTTGGCCGTTGGCCTTGCAATCCCAGCTGGCGTAGACGTCTTCGGGAATCACGAAGGGCTCGCTGGTCCAGCCCAGGGCTTCGCGGGTCAGGGCGATTTCTTCAGCGCCGAGCGGTTCGCCGTGGGCCTTGGCGGTGTTGGCGCGGTTGGGGCTGCCCTTGCCGATGTGCGTCTTGCAGACGATCAGGGTGGGGCGCTCGGTCTGCTTCTTGGCTTCTTCGATGGCCGTGACCACTTTGTCGGCGTCATGGCCGTCGATGGGGCCGATCACGTTCCAGCCGCTGGCCACAAAACGCAGGGGGGTGTTGTCTGCAAACCAGGGAGCGACCTGGCCGTCGATGCTGATGCCGTTGTCGTCGTACAGGGCGATCAGCTTGTTGAGCTTCCAGGCGCCTGCCAGAGACACGGCTTCGTGGCTGATGCCTTCCATCAGGCAGCCGTCGCCCAGGAAGGCGTAGGTGTGGTGGTCCACCACGGCATGGCCTTCGCGGTTGAACTCGGCGGCCAGCAGCTTTTCGGCCAGCGCAAAGCCCACGGCGTTGGTGATGCCCTGGCCCAGCGGGCCGGTGGTGGTTTCCACGCCAGCGGTGTAGCCCACTTCGGGGTGGCCGGGGGTCTTGCTGTGCAGCTGGCGGAAGTTCTTCAGCTCGCCAATCGGCAGGTCGTAGCCGGTGAGGTGCAGCAGCGCGTACAGCAGCATCGAGCCGTGGCCGTTGGACAGCACAAACCGGTCGCGGTCAAACCACTGGGGGTTGGTGGGGTTGTGCTTGAGGTGGCGGCTCCACAGCGCCACGGCCATGTCGGCCATGCCCATGGGGGCGCCGGGGTGGCCCGAATTGGCTTGTTGAACGGCGTCCATGGCCAATGCGCGGATTGCATTTGCCATCTGTTGGGATTGCTGGGTGTTGGCCATGGGGAGTGGTTCGGGGTGGGTGGTTCAGGGGAAACCCGGCATTTTACCGGGGCGGCTTTCGCCCGCCTGAATTGGCATGGCAACGCCCCGGGGCACGGCGGCAATGCACTACAGTGCGGGCCATGCAAGGACTGCACCTCACCGCCGATCTCCAGGGCTGCCGCTGCGCCAGCGTCTGGCTGCTGGACGCCGCCGCCCTGGGGGGCGCCTGCACCGACGCCGTGCGCGCCGCCGGGTTGCAGGCCGTGGGGCAGCTGTTTCATGAATTTCCGGCTACTGCGCGCGGCCCTGGCGGGGTGACAGCTACTGTTTTGCTAGCGGAGTCGCACCTGTGTGTGCACACCTGGCCCGAGCAGCGCGCCGTCACCCTGGATGTGTATGTGTGCAATTTCGGCGCCGACCATTCGGCCAAGGCGCATGCGCTGATGGACGCGCTGCTGGCCTTGTTCCAGCCCACCACCGCAGATCGCCACGCGCTGCAGCGGGGTGTGGTGAGTGAGGTGGCCGCATGAGTCCTGCCCAGCACCAAGTCCCGGCCCTGCTGCTGGCTGCTGGCCGGGGCGAGCGCATGCGCCCCCTGACCGACACCACGCCCAAGCCTCTGCTGCAGGTGCAAGGCCAGCCGCTGCTGCAGTGGCACCTCCAGGCTTTGCGGGATGCGGGTGTCCGGCGGGCGGTGATCAACACCGCCTGGC
This sequence comes from Acidovorax kalamii, assembly GCF_002245625.1. Taxonomy (GTDB): domain Bacteria; phylum Pseudomonadota; class Gammaproteobacteria; order Burkholderiales; family Burkholderiaceae_C; genus Acidovorax; species Acidovorax kalamii. Next base: position 64,489 of record NZ_NOIG01000015.1, on the reverse strand, counting down.
TGGGCAGCCAGATCAGCGACTGTTTTTCAGATGTTTTTGGCCCTTCGCGCGCAACTGGCAAGCCTGAGCAGCTATCAATTTCATACTCCCACGAAGGGGTGGACTTTGGTGATGCTTTGGAAACCGCTGGCGGCATCGCGCGTGCGCTGCCCCAACTGGGGGGCGTGTTCTGGCTCGCGGCGGGCGACGTGTTTGCGCCTGACTTCGTGTTCGACAGCGCGGCCGTGGCGGCCTTCGAGGCCAGCACCCACCTGGCCCATCTGTGGCTGGTGCCCAACCCCGCCCACAACCCGCGCGGCGACTTTGGCCTGTCGGCCGACGGCCTGGCGCTGAACCTGCCCGCCGACGACCCCGCGCCGCGTTACACCTACAGCACCATCGCCCTGCTGCGCGCCGAGCTGTTCGCGGCGCCCTGGTGCGACATCCCGCCGGGCAACCCCGGCGGCATCAAAGCCCCGCTCGCGCCGCTGCTGCGCCGGGCGATGGACAATGGTCGCGTCAGCGCGCAGCTCTATACCGGCCGCTGGACCGATGTGGGCACGCCCGAACGGCTGGCCGAACTCAACACCCTTGCTTGCGACCCCCTCCCATGACCACCACCGTGCCTGCTTCCGTCTACGCTCAGCGCCGCGCGCACCTGGCTGCCCAGCTGGGCCCAGGGGGCATTGCCATCATTCCTACGGCGCCCGAGCGTCCGCGCAACCGCGATACGGACTTTCTGTACCGCCACGACAGCTACTTCTATTACCTGACCGGCTTCACTGAGCCGGGCGCCTGCCTGGTGCTGGCGCATGATGGCCGCAGCACGCTGTTCTGCCAGCCCAAGGACCTGGAGCGCGAAATCTGGGACGGCTACCGCCTGGGCCCCGCCGCTGCGCCCGCTGCCGTGGGCGTGGACGCCGCACATTCGATGGCCGAGATGGACAGCAAGCTGCCGCGCCTGCTCGAAAACACGGCCTGCGTCTGGTACCCCTTTGCCACGCACAGCGGTCTGGCCGCACGCGTGGAGGGCTGGCTCAACGTGGTGCGCGGGCGTGTGCGCTACGGCGCGCTGTGCCCCGCCGTGCAGAACGACCTGTGCACGCTGCTCGACGAGATGCGTCTGTTCAAGGACGCCTACGAGCAGGACATCATGCGCCGCGCGAGCAGCATCAGCGCGCAGGCCCACATCCGCGCCATGCAGCGTGCCGCCCGCATGCTGCGCGCCGGAGAGGATGTGCGCGAGTACCACCTCGAAGCCGAACTGCTGCACGAGTTCCGCCAGCACGGATCGCAGTACCCCGCCTACAACTCCATCGTGGCCGCCGGGGCCAACGCCTGTGTGCTGCACTACCGTGCCGATGCCGCGCCCGTGCGTGACGGGGAGCTGGTGCTGATCGACGCGGGTTGCGAGCTGCACGGCTACGCCAGCGACATCACGCGCACCTTCCCGGCCAACGGCAAGTTCACCGGGCCGCAGCGCGCGCTGTATGACCTGGTGCTGGCCAGCCAGGATGCGGCCGTGGCGGCCACCAAGGCGGGTGCCCGTTTCAACGACCCGCACGATGCCACGGTGGCCGTGCTGGCACAGGGCATGCTGGACCTGGGCCTGCTCGACAAGAACAAGGTGGGCACCGCACAGGACGTGATCGACCAGCGCGCCTACTTCCAGTTCTACATGCACCGCACCGGCCACTGGCTGGGCATGGATGTGCACGACTGCGGCAGCTATGTGGAGCCCGGCGAGGTCGGTCAGACCAGCGAACGCAAAGACCCGCTCTCGGGCGAAACCATCACCAACCGGCCCAGCCGCATCCTGCGGCCCGGCATGGTGCTGACCATCGAGCCCGGCATCTATGTGCGCCCCGCCGAGGGGGTGCCCGAGCAGTTCCATCACATCGGCATCCGCATCGAGGACGATGCCATCGTCACAGACACCGGTTGTGAGCTGATCACGCGCGGCGTGCCCGTCAAGGCCGACGAGATTGAGGCCCTGATGCGATGAGCGCGGCGCAAGGGGCGCTGGCCCGCTCGCCTGGGTGGCGCCTGGGCGCGCTGCTGTGGCTGCTGGGCTTGCCTGGTGTGGTGGCCGTGGTCTGGACGCTGCTGCCACCCCTGCAGGCCAACGCGGCCTTGCTGCCCTTGCCCCTGTGGGCGGTGCTGCTGCTCAGCGGCTTGCAGACAGCCGTGCTGCTGGCGCTGGCCGTGGCCATCGGCGTGTGGCTGGCGCCCCGCGTGGGGCTGCAGGTGCCGGTGCTGTCTGCGTGGCTGGGCGGCGGGCCCGTGGGCCCTGCACTGCGCGCGGTGGTGGCACCCGGCGTGATGGGCGGCGTGGCAGGCGCCGCGTGGCTGTGGGCGCTGGCCCAGGTGGCGCCGCAGGCGCTGCAGCCGTCCGACCCCGCCAGCGCGGTGCCGCTGGTGGTCAAGCTGCTTTACGGTGGCATTACCGAGGAGCTGCTGGTGCGCTGGGGCGTGATGACCCTGCTGCTGTGGCTGGGCTGGCGCGTGGTGCAGCGTGGGCAGGGCCTGCCCGGCAAGGCGCTGGTGGCTGTGGCGGTGGTGCTCAGCGCCCTGTTGTTTGCGGTGGGGCACCTGCCAGCGGCCCAGGCCATGGCCGGTGTGCTGACGCTGCCGGTGGTGCTGTTTGTGCTGGTTGGCAACGCCGCGTTTGGCCTGCTGGCCGGTGCGCTCTATGCCCGCCGTGGACTGGAGGCGGCCATCGTCGCGCATGTGCTGGCGCACCTGTTGTCACATCCTCTGCTGTGACGGTGCTGCGGGTAACCCGCATGTAACCGCTTCGTGTGAGAATTGAAACTCGATTACATCCTCAACGACCGAGAGAAAGAGACATGTCCATGCCTACCCGCCGCGCCACCAAGATTGTTGCCACCCTGGGCCCCGCATCGAGCGACCCGGCGCTGCTGGAGGCCATGATCCGAGCGGGCGTGAACGTGGTGCGGCTGAACTTCAGCCATGGCAAGGCGCAGGACCACATCGACCGCGCCGCCACCGTGCGCGCTGCCGCCCAGCGTGCGGGCCGCGAGGTGGCCATCATGGCCGACCTGCAGGGCCCCAAGATCCGCGTGGGCAAGTTTGCCGAAGGCAAGGTGATGCTCGAATCCGGCGCCCAATTTGTGCTGGATGCCTCGCGCACCGAGCTGGGCGACATCGAAGGCGTGGGCCTGGATTACAAGGAGCTGCCGCGCGACGTGAAGGCGGGCGATGTGCTGCTGCTCAACGATGGCCTGATCGTGCTCACGGTGGATGCCGTGCGTGGCGAGGCCGTGCACACCACGGTGAAGGTGGGTGGCGAGCTGTCCAACAACAAGGGCATCAACAAGAAGGGTGGCGGCCTCACGGCACCGGCCCTCACGGCCAAGGACATGGAAGACATCCGCACGGCCATGAGCTTCCAGGCCGACTACGTGGCGGTGAGCTTCCCCAAGAACGCGACCGACATGGAAATGGCGCGCCAGCTGTGCAACGTGGCAGCCTCCGAGTTCCGCCACAAGCCGGGCCTGATCGCGAAGATCGAGCGCGCCGAAGCCATCCCGCACCTTGAAGCCATCTTGCGCGTGAGCGACGGCATCATGGTGGCGCGCGGCGACCTGGCCGTGGAGGTGGGCAACGCTGCCGTGCCCGCGCTGCAGAAAAAGATGATCCGCATGGCGCGCGACATGGACAAGGTGGTCATCACCGCCACGCAGATGATGGAAAGCATGATCACCAACCCCGTGCCCACGCGCGCCGAGGTGAGCGACGTGGCCAACGCCGTGCTGGACGGCACCGACGCCGTGATGCTGAGCGCCGAGACGGCCGCAGGCCGCTACCCGCTCGAAACCGTGGAAGAAATGGCCACCATCTGCGCAGCCGCAGAAGCGGCGGAAGACCACCAGCTGGATGCCGATTTCACCGGCCAGACCTTTGGCCGCATTGACCAGTCCATCGCCATGGGCGCGCTGTTCACCGCCCACCACCTGGGTGCCAAGGCCATCGTGGCCATGACCGACAGCGGCGCCACGGCGCTGTGGATGAGCCGCCACAGCATCCGCATCCCCATCTATGCCCTCACCCCCAAGGTGGCGACGCAGCGCAAGATGGCCATGTACCGCAACGTGCGCCCTTTGCTCATGGACACCAGCGCCGACCGCGACACCGCGCTGGACCAGGCCGAGCGCCACTTGAAGAGCCGCAACATCGTGCAAAAGGGCGATGTGTACGCGATCACCTGCGGCGAACCCATGGGCGCGCCGGGCGGCACCAACATGCTGAAGATCTGCGTGGCGAGCTGACTGGCCAGGTTCTGAGCCGTTAGCTGGCTGCCTGCGGCGGGTCGTTGGCGAGAGACAACGCCGCCAGGCGTGGGCGCAGGGCCGACGCGGCCAGGTCGCACAGCCAGCCCACCGTCCAGCACAGCCAGCCGGTCCACAGCGTGTGGCTCATGAAATGTGCGCCCCGCACCTGCTGGGCACCACCCAGCGCCAAGCCCGCGAGCACTGCACCCGCCAGCCACCAGCGTGCGGCAATGGGGGCCTTGTGGCGCAGCGCGAAGTAACCCCCGACGAAGGCAAACCCCGCCGAGGCATGGCCCGCAGGGAAACACCGCCCGCCGCCACCGTCGATCACCCCCAGCGCCCAGTGGGAGGCGTAGCGCGCCACGCCGCCGAACTCCGCCAGGTCCCAGGGGCAGCTGGTGGTGCTCAGGTTCTTGCCTATGCTGACGGCCGCCAGCGCCAGCAGGGCGCTCAGGGCCATTTGCAGGCGCTCGCCCGCATCCAGCCGCCGCAGCACGCCCTGGGGCCACCACACCCCCAGCGCCAGCAGCAGCACCAGCAGCCACCCCAGGCGGCGCCCGCCTTCATGGAGTACCTGCACAAAGAACCAGTGGTCCCGCATCGGAAACCCGGTGTCCGAACCAAACAGGCGCGCCAGCGGAACGTCCTGCCCGCCTAGATCCCAGGCCACCACGGCGGCCAGGAGGCAGAGGGTCCACAGGAACAGGGCGCGGGGGCGGTGGACCGAACGGTGGGACGGGGGCTGCATGGTCATCATCCCCGGGACCATAGGGTCCGCCACTTAACACCGTCTTAATGGCCCCCGGTGCGCTGCACGCGGTGACAATGGCGCCATGCGAATACTCGTTGTCGAAGACGATGCGGGCATTGCCACGGGCCTGCGCACCAACCTCCAGCAGCGTGGCTATGCGGTGGATGTTTGCGATGGCGTGGCCAGCGCCTGGGGGGCATTGCGCGCAGAGCGTTTTGATGCCGTGCTGCTGGACCTGGGGCTGCCCGACGGGGACGGCGCGGAGCTGCTGCGGCGGCTGCGCCTGAGCCCGGCTGCGGGCGCGTCGGCTGCAGCGGTCCTGCCCGATCCCTCCACCCCTGTGCTCATCGTCACGGCCCGCGACCAGGTGCACCAGCGCATTGCAGGGCTGGACGGGGGCGCCGACGACTACCTGGCCAAACCTTTTGACATGGATGAGCTGGATGCGCGCCTGCGCGCCCTGCTGCGCCGGGCTGCAGGACGTGCGTCGCCCACCATCCGCCATGGTGATATCGAGATGGACCCCGCGGCGCGCACTGTGCACCAGGGCGGCAGGCTGGTGGAGATGTCGCCCCGGGAGTTTTCGGTGTTGCTGGTGCTGCTGGAGGCGCGGGGGCGGGTGCTGTCGCGCCAGCAGATCGAGGAGCGCCTCTACAGCTGGGACGCAGCCATCGAGAGCAATGCGGTGGAGGTCCATATCCACCACCTGCGGCGCAAGCTGGGCAGCGCCAGCATTCAGACCATGCGCGGCGTGGGCTACTTCATGCCCCAGGAGGCCACCGCATGAGCGCTGCCGCACCGCCCAGCGCCGGTGTGCGCAGGCCGTCGCTGACCCGCCAGCTGCTGCTGTGGTCGCTGGGCGCGCTGGTGCTGGTGTGGGGCAGCTTTGTGTTCATGGGCTACCAGACGGGCGTGCACGAGGCGGACGAGCTGACCGACGGGCACCTGGCCAGCGTGTCGGCGCTGCTGCTGAACCTGCGCGCCAACGCGGTGGGCGAGGCACCCCAGGTCACACCGCGCGTGGCCACGCCCTGGCTCAAGTCGCATGACTACCAGCAATCGCTCAGCGTGGTGCAGTGGGATGCGCAGGGGCGTCTGTTGCACCACAGCGGCTCGGCCCCCATGCCCGCTTTCAGCGCTGCCGAAGGGTTTGCCAACATGGCGCTGGGGGCGGAGGGGGTGGTGTGGCGCAGCTTTTCGCAATGGGATGCGGCGCGCGAGCGCAAGGTCATGGTGCTGCTGGAACTGCGCGAGCGGGACGAGCTGGCCCAGGACATTGCCGAGCAGATGATCGAGCCCGGCCTGTGGCTGCTGCCCGTGGTGTCCCTGGCCCTGGGGCTCGCGCTGTGGCGCGGCCTGCGCCCGCTGTATGCCCTGTCGGCCGACGTGGCGGCGCTGGACCCCGCCAGCACGCAGCGCCTGGCCTCGCGCCATGCCTGGAGCGAGTTCGAGTCGGTGGTGGCGTCGATCAACACCCTGCTGGACCGGCAGCAGGCCGCCATGGTGCGCGAGCGCCGACTGGCCAATGAAGTCGCGCACGAGCTGCGCACGCCACTGTCTTCCATCGCACTGCAGGCCAGCGCCCTGGGCGGGGCGCTGGACGCGGACGCCCGGGCCCAGGCCATTGCCCGCATCGGCCAGGACGCGTTGCGGGCGGGGCATGTGCTTAACCAGCTGCTGGCCCTGGCGCGCGCGAGCAGGGCCGAGCTGCACGAGGCCAAGGCGCCGGTGGACCTGTGTGCCGTGGCCCGCCAGGTCTGCGCCGACTTTGCCCAGGCAGCCTGGCAGCGGGGGGATGACATCGCGCTGTCGGCACCGCAGGCACTCTGGGTGTCCGGGCATGTGCTGCTGCTGGACATTGCGGCCCGCAACCTGGTGGAAAACGCGCTCAAGCACACACCGGAGGGCACACACATCGCCGTGCAGGTGGGGGCATCCGAAGGGGGCGGTGCATGGCTGCAGGTGTGCGACGACGGCGCCCGCAGCCGGGTCGATGACCCCTCTGCCGAAGGTGTGGGAAGCCCCCCGGACAGCCTGCATCTGGGCCATGAAATCCTGCGGCGGGTGGCAGACATCCATGGTGGTGAATTTGGCCCGGCGCCCGCCGTGCCGCCCTTTACCACCTGTTTCCGGTTGGATTTGCCCCCTGCGGTGGTCACGCCCCCCGGTTAAAATCGCGAGTTACCAAGCGGTTACCACCGCCCAGCCCGGCTCACAGCGCCTTCCCCAACCCTCAACGGACCCCACGACCATGCCTCTCGTTTCGATGCGCGAACTGCTCGACCATGCCGCAGCCAACAGCTACGGCATCCCTGCCTTCAACGTCAACAACCTGGAGCAGGTCCAGGCCGTGATGGCCGCCGCCGACGAAGTGGGTGCTCCAGTCATCCTGCAGGCCAGCGCCGGTGCCCGCAAGTACGCGGGCGAGCCCTTTATCAAGCACCTGATCCAGGCGGCAGTCGAGGCTTTCCCCCACATCCCGCTGGTCATGCACCAGGACCACGGCACCTCGCCCAAGGTGTGTGCCGGCGCCATCGATCTGGGCTTTGGCTCGGTGATGATGGACGGCTCGCTGATGGAAGACGGCAAGACGCCTTCGTCCTTCGAATACAACGTGGAAGTGACCCGCAAGGTCGTGGACATGGCCCACAAGGTGGGCGTGACGGTGGAAGGTGAACTGGGCTGCCTGGGCAACCTGGAAACCGGCGAAGCCGGTGAGGAAGACGGCATTGGCGCCGAGGGCAAGCTGGACCACAGCCAGATGCTGACCGACCCCGAAGAAGCCGCCGTGTTCGTCAAGGCCACCCAGCTCGACGCACTGGCGATCGCCATTGGCACCAGCCACGGCGCCTACAAGTTCAGCCGCAAGCCCACGGGCGACATCCTGGCCATCAGCCGCGTCAAGGAAATCCACAAGCGCATTCCCAACACCCACCTGGTGATGCACGGCTCCTCGTCGGTGCCCGCCGAGCTGCTGGCCATCATCAACCAGTACGGCGGCAAGATGAAGGAAACCTACGGCGTGCCCGTCGAGGAGATCCAGGAAGCCATCAAGCACGGCGTGCGCAAGATCAACATCGACACCGACATCCGCCTGGCCATGACGGGCGCGGTGCGCAAGTTCCTGGCCGAGAACCCCGACAAGTTCGACGCACGCGAATGGCTCAAGCCCGCCCGCGAAGCCGCCAAGCAGGTCTGCAAGGCCCGCTACCTGGAGTTCGGCTGCGAAGGCCAGGGCGCCAAGATCAAGGGCCACAGCCTGCAGGTGGTGGCCGCCCAGTACGCCTCGGGGGCGCTGGCCCAAGTGGTGAACTGATTCCCCCGGCACAGGCCCCCGCAGGGCCCTGCACAGCCTGGCTGCGTTCTGCAGCCAGGCTTTTTTTTGCCTGAACGGGACCTGGGCTGGGGAGTTCCCTCTACATCAGACAAAGGCGACAGCGATAAGAATTTCTTCATGTAAGCTCGCGGTCAGCTTTTCCGGAAGGGGCTGTGCAGGGTCTGATACCAGGGCGTGCACCGCAAATACCCTACCGGTTTTGCTCTACCCGAACGGAATGGGGTGGCATTGGATGGGATGATGGAAGGCGAATCCGCATGAACCTTTTTCTATGACTCTGATGATTTCGAAGTTCCGGTATCTGTTGCCCTGCGCCCTGGCTGTCCTGATGGCTGGATGTGCGCCGTTGACCGTTCCGCCCAAGGCGGAGTACCCCGTGGGCCGTGCGCGCCTCGTGCTGCCGCCGGGGGCCTGGCAAGACCTGGGCTCCACCGATGAAGCCCGTGCCACGCTGCAAACCCGGGCCGTGGGCCTGAGCGGTGCGCAAGGGGAATGGCTGGCCGTGCTGCGTGTGCAGACCAACCGCACCGGCGACCTGGCCGGGTTTCCGATCGGGCCCGGTGACTGCCCGCCCCAGCAGAATGTGACGGTGGTGGATGCAGCGGCTGGCAGTCCTGTGCGTGCAGACTGCCTGCGCCTCAAGAACTGGGGCAGCAGTGCCCAGTGGCTGGAAAAGAACCGCCCCGACCTGGCCCAATGGCTGAGCGGCCGCCAGATCGTGCTGAAACAGCCGTATTCGTACCTGAGCTACCGCTACGCCACCCCCACTGGTGCCTGGGTGGTGGTGGATGCGCTGGTGGACCAGCGGCTGCTGGGCACCCGGCCCCGCAACAACGACGAGTTCCTGGTCGCGGGGCGGCCCGCCCAGCAGTGGGGCCAGGACCTGGCCCAGGCCGCACGCCTGAGTGTCAGCATGATGGACGGCTACCTGGCCGTGCCACCGTTCCCGTTTGCCGAAGCCGCATCCAAAAAATAAGCGGCGCAAACAGACAGCCGAACAATAAATAAGACAGCAAGACAACATGAGAGAGGGAGATTCACCATGGGCGTGATCCTGCAAATCCTGGGGCTCATCATCACCTTCACGATGGCGATGGAGGCCCTGCGCCGTTTTGGCATTGATGTGGGCTGGCTGAACCCGCTGGCCTTTTTCCGCCGCCGCGCCTGGGCCAAGAAGGTCACGACACCGCCCTTGTACGCGCTGGAGCACCCGGTGGACGTGGTGGCGGTGATGGCGTTGGCCATGGTGCAGGCGACGGGCGCGGTGACTGTGGAGCAGAAAGAAGGCGTGCTGGCCCTGCTGCGCCAGCACCTGGGCCTGGGGGACGCCGATGCGAACAACCTCTGGGTGGCCAGCTCCCACATGCTGCGCAACCGCGCGCTGGCGCCCACTGAAGTGCCCGCTGTGCTGGAGCGCAGCATCGAAAAGTTCACCGATTACCACGTGCAGACCCTGCGCTCCGTGATGCAGGGCGCGGCGCAGATCGTGCCCCCCACCAGCGCTGCGCAGCAGCAGCTCCTGGAGGCCGTGGACGCCTGCTTTGCCAAGAAGCAGGCCGCTGCGCGCCCCTGGGCGGGCTGACGCTGCGGCAGTCGCGCAGGCCCTGGCCAAAAAGATTTCATCACTTCGAGGAGACCTCCCATGCAGACCAGCCCCGTCCCGCAGCCGCAGCGCATAGGCATCCCCAGGGAAACCTTCCCTGGCGAAAAGCGTGTGGCCACCGTGCCCGATGTGGTTGAAAAACTGGTCAAGCTGGGCTTCACGGTCGCCGTGGAGTCGGGGGCTGGTGAGGCCGCCAACTTCAGCGATGACGCCTACCGCGCCGCAGGGGCGGAGGTGGTGGACGGTGCTGCGGCGCTGTGGGCCGGGTCGGACATCGTTTTCAAGGTGCGCCCGCCCAGCAGCGGCGAAGTGGCGCTGATGCGCGAGGGGACGACACTCATCGACTTCATCTGGCCTGCACAGAATCCGGATCTGATGCAGCAACTGGCGGCGAAAAAGGCCACGGTGCTCGCCATCGACTGCCTGCCACGCACGCTCTCGCGCGCCCAGAAGATGGATGCGCTCACGTCCACTGCAGGCGTCAGCGGCTACCGCGCCGTGATCGAGGCGGCCAACGCCTTTGGCCGCTTCTTCAATGGCCAGATCACGGCTGCGGGCAAGGTGCCACCGGCCAAGGTGTTCATTGCTGGCGCTGGCGTGGCGGGCCTGGCGGCCATCGGCACGGCGGCCAACCTGGGCGCCATCGTGCGCGCGAACGACACGCGTGCCGAAGTGGCCGACCAGGTCAAGTCGCTGGGCGGCGAGTTCGTCAAGGTGGACTACGAGGAAGAAGGCTCGGGCGGCGGCGGCTATGCCAAGGTCATGAGCGAAGGCTTCCAGGCTGCGCAGCGCAAGATGTACGCCGAGCAGGCCAAGGACGCGGACATCATCATCACCACCGCACTGATCCCGGGCAAGCCTGCCCCCAAGCTCATCACCGCCGAGATGGTGCAGAGCATGAAGCCCGGCAGCGTGATCGTGGACATGGCCGCCGAACAGGGCGGCAACTGCGAGCTGACCGTACCCGGCGAGGCCGTGGTGCGCCATGGCGTGACCATCGTCGGCTACACCGACCTGGCCTCGCGCCTGGCCAAGCAGTCGTCCACGCTGTACGCCACCAACCTGCTGCGCCTGACGGAGGAGCTGTGCAAGGCCAAGGACGGCGTGGCTGTGGTCAACATGGAGGACGACGCGATCCGTGGGCTCACCGTGGTCAAGGATGGCGCCATCACCTGGCCCGCCCCACCGCTCAAACAGGCCCCTGCCCCTGCACCCAAGGCCGCTGCGGCGCCTGTGGAGCAGAAGAAGGGTGGACATGGCCATGGCAGCAGCGCGCCGCTGCCCGCCAAGACATTGGCGATCCTGTTTGCCGTAGCTGCCGTGGCCTTCTGGTTCATCGGCGCCTATGCGCCTGCCGCGTTCCTGGGCCACTTCACCGTGTTCGTGCTGGCCTGCTTCATCGGCTACATGGTGGTGTGGAATGTGACGCCTGCGCTGCACACGCCGCTGATGAGCGTGACCAACGCCATCTCCAGCATCATCGCCATCGGTGCGCTGGTGCAGATCGCACCGCCCGAAGCAGGCGTGAACGGGCGGCCCGACGGGCTCATCCTCTGGCTGGCCTTTGCAGGCACTGTGCTCACGGCCATCAACATGTTCGGCGGCTTTGCGGTCACGCGCCGCATGCTGGCCATGTTCCGCAAGTAATCCGATAACGACAAGTACAACGAGGAGCACAGAACATGTCCCAAAGTCTCGCCACCGTCGCCTACCTGGGCGCGGCCATTTTGTTCATCCTGAGCCTGGGCGGGCTCTCCAACCCCGAAACCTCGCGCCGGGGCAACCTGTTCGGCATGGTCGGCATGGCGCTGGCCGTGCTGGCCACCGTGTTTGGCCCGCGCGTGAGCAGCAGCGGCATCGCCTGGATCGTCGGCGCGCTGGTGATTGGTGGCGGCATCGGCCTGTATGCGGCCAAGGTCGTCAAGATGACGCAGATGCCCGAGCTGGTCGCACTCATGCACAGCCTGGTGGGCTTGGCCGCCTGCCTGGTGGGGTTTGCGAGTTACGTCGATACCTCGATCCAGCTGCAAGGGGCCGAAAAAATCATCCATGAAGTGGAGATCTACGTCGGCATCCTGATCGGCGCAGTCACGTTCAGCGGTTCGCTGATTGCGTTTGGCAAGCTCAACGGCAAGATCGGCGGCAAGCCGCTGCTGCTGCCCGGCCGCCACTGGCTCAACCTGGCCGCGCTGCTGATCGTGATCTGGTTCGGCCGCGAGTTCCTGCGTGCTGAAACGGTGGAGCAGGGCATGCTGCCGCTCACGGTGATGACGGTGATTGCGCTGCTGTTCGGCATCCACATGGTCATGGCCATCGGCGGCGCCGACATGCCGGTGGTGGTGTCCATGCTCAACAGCTATTCGGGTTGGGCGGCGGCGGCCACGGGCTTCATGCTCAGCAACGACCTGCTCATCGTGACCGGCGCGCTGGTGGGCTCCTCGGGGGCCATCCTGTCCTACATCATGTGCAATGCGATGAACCGCAACTTCATCAGCGTGATTGCCGGGGGATTTGGCTCTGGCGGCGGCGCCCCGGCCAAGAAGGGCGATGCCGCCGAGCCGCAGGGCGAGGTGGTGCCGGTGGCGGCCACGGAAACGGCCGAGCTGCTGCGCGATGCCAAGAGCGTGATCATCGTGCCGGGCTACGGCATGGCGGTGGCCCAGGCGCAGCACACGGTCAACGAGATCGTGAAGACCCTGCGCGAGAAGGGCACGAACGTGCGGTTTGCGATCCACCCGGTGGCAGGCCGCATGCCCGGCCACATGAACGTGCTGCTGGCCGAGGCCAAGGTGCCCTACGACATCGTGATGGAGATGGACGAGATCAACGAAGACTTCCCCGAAGCCGACGTGGCCATGGTCATCGGCGCCAACGACATCGTGAACCCCGCCGCACAGGACGACCCCGCCAGCCCGATTGCCGGCATGCCGGTGCTCGAAGTGTGGAAGGCCAAGACCTCCATCGTGATGAAGCGCTCCATGGCCTCGGGGTATGCGGGGGTGGACAACCCTTTGTTCTACAAGGACAACAACCGCATGCTCTTCGGCGATGCCAAGAAAATGCTCGACGAAGTGCTCGCCGCGCTCAAGGGCTGACGGGCATAATTCACCGGTGGAAAAAAGCACGACCGTGCTGAAAATGACGACGCGGTCCAATCACCGCCACTAAAAACTTACCAGGAGACAAAACACATGACCGACCGCCCATGGCTGGCCGCCTATCCGCAAGGAGTTCCCGCCGACATCGACACCTCGCAGTACACCTCCCTTGTCGCCCTCATGGACGAGGCATTCAAGAAGTACGCCGACCGTGTGGCCTACAGCTTCATGGGCAAGGAGGTCACCTATGGCCAGACCGACTCGCTCTCCAGCGCGTTTGCGGCCTACCTGCAAAGCCTGGGCCTGGTCAAGGGCGACCGCGTGGCCATCATGATGCCCAACGTGCCGCAGTACCCCGTTGCCGTAGCCGCCGTGTTGCGCGCAGGGTTTGTGGTGGTCAACGTGAACCCGCTGTACACCCCGCGCGAGCTGGAGCACCAGCTCAAGGACTCGGGCGCCAAGGCCATCGTCATCATCGAGAACTTCGCCGCTACGCTGGAGCAGTGCATTGCGCACACGCCCGTCAAGCATGTGGTGCTGTGCGCCATGGGCGACCAGCTGGGCCTGCTCAAGGGTGCGCTGGTCAACTACGTGGTGCGCAACGTCAAGAAGATGGTGCCCGCCTACAACCTGCCGGGAGCCGTGCGCTTCAACCAGGCCGTGGCCCAGGGCACGCGCAGCACGCTCAAGAAGCCCGACATCAAGCCCGACGACATCGCGCTGCTGCAGTACACCGGCGGCACCACGGGCGTGAGCAAGGGTGCGGTGCTGCTGCACCGCAACATCCTCGCCAACGTGCTGCAGTCCGAGGCCTGGAATTCGCCCGTGATGAGCAAGGTGCCCGCCGGTGAGCAGCCCACGGCCGTGTGCGCGCTGCCGCTGTATCACATCTTCGCGTTCACCGTGAACATGATGCTGAGCATGCGCACGGGCGGCAAGACCATCCTGATCCCCAACCCGCGCGACCTGCCTGCGGTGCTCAAGGAACTGTCCAAGCACACCTTCCACAGCTTCCCGGCCGTGAACACGCTGTTCAACGGCCTGGCCAACCACCCCGACTTCAACACCGTCAACTGGAAGAACCTCAAGGTCTCGGTGGGCGGTGGCATGGCCGTGCAGGGCGCCGTGGCCAAGCTCTGGCTGGAGAAGACCGGCTGCCCCATCTGCGAAGGCTACGGCCTGTCGGAAACCAGCCCCTCGACCAGCTGCAACCCCGTGACGGCGACCGAGTACACCGGCACCATCGGCGTGCCGATCCCGGGCACCTACATGAAGTTGCTGGATGACGAGGGCCGCGAGGTCACCACGCTGGGCGAGCCGGGCGAGATCGCCATCAAGGGCCCGCAGGTGATGGCGGGCTACTGGCAGCGCCCCGACGAAACCGCCAAGGTCATGACCGACGACGGCTACTTCAAGTCTGGCGACATCGGCATCATGGATGCACGCGGCTTCTTCAAGATCGTGGACCGCAAGAAGGACATGGTGCTGGTCAGCGGCTTCAACGTGTACCCGAATGAGGTCGAAGAGGTGGTTGCCAACTGCCCCGGCGTGCTCGAATGCGCCGTGGTGGGCGTGCCCGACGAAAAGACCGGCGAGGCCGTGAAGCTCGTCATCGTGAAGAAGGACCCGGCGCTCACCGAAGCGCAGGTCAAGGAGTTCTGCCGCCGCGAACTCACGGGCTACAAGCAGCCCAAGGTGATCGAGTTCCGCACGGATCTGCCCAAGACCCCTGTGGGCAAGATCCTGCGGCGCGAGCTGCGCGACAAGAAGTAACCCCGGGCGTGGCGGCGCGCGGGCTTTTGCGCGCCACAATCCACAGGCGGCTTCGGCCGCCTTTTTTCATGGCCGCGCCACGAGCGGCTGCTGCTGTGCGCCCCGGTGCCATGGCAAGTTTGAGGGTTTTTGTATGAGTACCGCCATCCTGAGTGCGCTGACCGAAGAGCAAAGCTCCCTGGTCGAGCACCTTGCCCACCCGCAGCGCGTGATGCACGCAGGCCGCGCCTTCTGGCGGGGCGAGCTGAACGACCGGCGCGTGGTGCTGGCACTGTCGGGCATCGGCAAGGTGGCGGCCGCCACCACGGCCACGGCGCTGATCGAGCATTTTGGTGTGGCACGCATCGTGTTCACCGGGGTGGCCGGGGGCGTGGGGGACGGGGTGAACGTGGGCGATGTGGTGGTCGCGCAGGACTACATCCAGCACGACATGGACGCCTCGCCCCTGTTCCCGCGCTGGGAGCTGCCGGGCTATGCGCGCAGCCGCCTGTCTTGCGATCCGGCCTTGACTGCTCTGCTTTTGGAAGCTGCAAAGGCATGTGTGGCAGGCGGTAGCAGCCAATTTGGCTTGAAAAAATCGCCCGATCAGGTGCCCCACCGCGTGCACCATGGCCTGGTGGCCAGCGGCGACCGCTTTGTCTCCACCGCTGCCGAGTCGATCCAGCTGCGCGCCGCACTGCGCAGCGCCGGGCACGATGTGCTGGCCGTGGAGATGGAAGGCGCCGCCGTGGCCCAGGTCTGCCAGGACTACGGCCTGCCCTTCGCCGCCGTGCGCACCATCTCCGACCGCGCCGACGACACCGCCCACGGCGACTTCGCGCTGTTCGTGCAGACCGTCGCCAGCCGCTATGCCGAACACATGGTGCAGACATTGCTTCAAAAGCTATAAATTTGATAGCTTGGAAGGCAATATGGACGCACGCAGAGGCCGAATTTTTCTCAAATTTTCAGCAAAAATCAGCCTGTAGTGTCTGTCGTAGCGGCACTCAACCAAGGGCGTGCCCCATACCAGCGCCACCGAGGAACCGGCTTTGCCGGGCCTCGGGTGGCGTCCCCCCTCGGGGGGGAAGGCGCGCAGCGCCACAGGGGGGCTACTTCAACCAGCCGCGCTTGCGGAAGTACCACATGGGCCCCAGCGCACTGGCCAGCATCAGCCCCAGCGCATACGGGTAGCCCAGCGACCAGTCCAGCTCGGGCATGAACTTGAAGTTCATGCCGTACACGCTGGCAATCAGCGTGGGCGGCAGCAAGGCGACGCTGGCCACCGAGAAGATCTTGATGATCTTGTTCTGGTTGATGTTGATGAAACCGACCGTGGCGTCCATCAGGAAGTTGATCTTGTCGAACAGGAAGGCCGTGTGGTTGTCCAGAGACTCGATGTCGCGCAGGATCTGGCGGGCCTCCTCGAACTGCTCGGCGTTGAGCATCTTGGAGCGCATCATGAAGCTCACGGCGCGGCGCGTGTCCATCACGTTGCGGCGGATGCGGCCGTTCAAGTCTTCCTGGCGTGCAATGGCGGCCAGCACCTCGCCCGCACGGGCGTCGGTCACATCGCCGGCCAGCACCTGGGTGCTGACCTTTTCCAGCTCGTCATAGATGCCTTCGAGCGTGTCGGCCGAGTACTCGGCGTCGGCGTCGAACAGCTTGAGCAGCACTTCCTTGGCGTCTTCGATGAGGCCCGGCGCGCGGCGTGCGCGCATGCGCAGCAGGCGGAACACGGGCACGTCTTCGTCGTGGATGGAGAACAGCACGCCCCGGCTCTTGAGGTTGGTGTTGTGCTGGTTCAGGATGAAGGCCACACGCACCGAGCGCGGGTCTTCGTCGTCGTCGATCAGGAAGTCGCTGCGGATGTGCAGCTCGCCGTTGTCTTCCTCGTAGAAGCGGGCGGATTCCTCGATGTCCTCGTCCATCGCATCCTCGGGGATGGACAGGCCGTAGTGCTGCTTGATCCAGCGTTTTTCTTCGAGCGTGGGGGCTTCCAGGTCCACCCAGATCGGCTGGAA
This sequence comes from Acidovorax kalamii, assembly GCF_002245625.1. Lineage (GTDB taxonomy): Bacteria > Pseudomonadota > Gammaproteobacteria > Burkholderiales > Burkholderiaceae_C > Acidovorax > Acidovorax kalamii. Next base: position 47,650 of record NZ_NOIG01000015.1, on the reverse strand, counting down.
CTTGGTCAGCTCTTCCAGGGACTCGATTTCTTCCTGGAACAGCCGGCCATTGGCGAGCGTAAAGATGTTGAGCATGGGCTCACTCCCTTGTGTGTGGCATCTGCGGTGGGGGTTGTGGGGTGCTTTCAGCCCCACGGCAGGCCGGGGAGCGGAAAGCTACCAACTCGGGTAGGTTTCCAAGGAGCTGTCTCCGTCAAAAATGGACAAGTCGCGGATTATGGCACCGGGAGGGCGCCGGGCGGCCACGTTGGGCGGGATCACGCGGCGCGAGCGCCCCGCACCAGCGCCAGGGCGTGGCACAGGTCGGCCCAGGCGGCGGCCTTGGTGTCCTGCGAGCGCAGCAAAAAGGCCGGGTCGTAGGTCACCACCGCAGGGCAACCCGCCAGCTCGTGCGGGCCTGCCCGCAGGCGGCCCAGCGGCTCGGTGCGGCCCAGGGCGGCGCGCGCGGCCACATGGCCCAGCACCAGCACCATGGCGGGCTGCAGCGTGGTCACGGCATCGGCCAGGGTGGCGGGGATGTGGGCGCTGGCTTCGGTGCCGGGCCCGGGCCGCTCCAGCGCCGCAAAGTAGACGCGCGGGTGCTTGTGCAGCTGCATGGCGCGCAGCATGTTGTCCAGCAGGCGCCCAGCATCGCCGCCCAGCGGGTCGGCAGGGCTCGGGCTTTCCGCCACGATCAGCCAGCCGCTGCCCAGGTCCGCTGGCGTCTGCGCCGGGTCGGCCGTGGGATACAGCGCCCGGGGGGCATGCAACAGCAACGCCGGGGCGCCCGGGCCTGCGGCAGGCGCGGCCAGTTGGCTGGCGGGTGGTGTGCGTGGTGTGGTGGCGGGCTGGGGCGGTGTGCTGCGGGGCGCTGCCACCACGGGGGGCGGGGCGGGCAGGGGGGCTGCCTGGGGGGCGGCCGGGTGGCGGGCCTCCACAGGGGCGGCAGCGGGGGCGGCGGAGGTGGTTGCCGGTGACGGGCCCCACACGGTGACCCCCATTTCTTGCAGCATGGCGCGCTGGCGCGCATCGAGGTGGAGGCTCATACAGGCAGGCAATCGGTGGGTTCTTGGCGGTTGGGTCAGCGGGCAGTCATAGCCCCAGGCTCATGACCACGGCGTCCTCGCGCTGGCCATGGTCCGCCGGGTAGTAGCGTTTGCGGTCGCCCACGCGGCGGAAGCCGTGGGTCTGGTAGATGGCCTGGGCGCGCAGGTTGCTGGCACGCACCTCCAGCCACAGCCACTGCGCGCCGCGCTCGCGCGACCACAGGGCCAGCGCATCCAGCAGCACACGCGCCCAGCCTTGGCGCTGGAACTCGGGGGTGACGGTGATGTTGAGCAGGTGCACCTCGTCCACCCCCATCATGGCCACGAAGTAGCCCAGCAGGTGGTCTCCTGCCATCAGCACCTGCGCCTGGTAGCCCGAGGCCAGGGCGTCGGTGAAGTTGCCACGCGTCCAGGGGTGCGAGTAGGCGCGCTGCTCCACCGCCAGCACGGCGTCGAGCCGGTCCAGCGTGAGCGCTTCAAAACGCGCCTCGGGGCGTGCCGAGGCCGTGCCGTCTGCAGCCGAGGAGGAAGGGGTGGGCAAGGCACTCATGCGGGGCTCGGGGGCGTGGCCACGGCCTGGGCGGCGCGCAGCGCGGCGCGTTCGGCGGTGGTTTGCGCCACTTTATCGCGGATGTAGCGCGGCAGCGCGTCGCTGGCGGGCACGGCCGCCCCGGCGGCGATCAGCGCGGGCGCCAGGCGCAGCAGTGCGGTGGCGGTGGGCAGCGCGGCGACATGGCGGGCGCCCGCCGCCAGCCGCTCGCCATAGGGTGCTTGGGCATTGCCGGCCACCGTCCAGCCTGCGGGAACCAGCACGGATTCGGGCTTGCCCAGGCCAAAGTCGGCTTCGGCCTCCCATTGGCCGCTGGCGGCCTGCAATCCCGGCACATACCGGCAGCGTGTGTGATAGACCTCGTCCATGCGCGCATCCAGCACGGCCACGACCTGGGTGCAGCCATGCTGGTGGCGGGCTTCCTCGGCCACGGCGAGCAGGGTGTCCACCGGCAGCACAGGCACGCCCTGGCCACCGCGCGCCCCAAAGGCCAGCCCCTGGGCCACGGCGCAGGCCGTGCGCAGGCCGGTGAACGAGCCCGGCCCCCGCCCGAAGGCGATCACATCCAGCGTGTCGAAGGACAGGCCCGCCTGCTCCATCAGGGCGCGCACGGCAGGAATCAGCGTGGCCGAGGCCTGTGCGCCGCCAGGCCCCTGGTGCTGCCAGACGCCGTCGCCGTGCTGTACGGCGATGGAGAGGGTGTCGGTGCTGGTGTCGAAGGCGAGCAGGTTCATGGGCCGGGGGGTGTCTGGTGCATGTGCGGGGGGCGTGGGGTCAGGGAACGGCGCGGCGCGGGGCCGTGCTGGCCGGGGTTGTCGGGGCCGGGCTGGCGCGCAGAACGCCCACAAGGATACCGGCGGTCACCAGCAGCAGCCCGGCGACAAGGCTCCAGTGCATGGGCTCGCCCAGGAACAGCACGGCGCCCATGGCCGACAGTCCGGGCACCAGCGCGGTGATCATGGTGGAGCGCACCGGCCCGAAGTGCTGGATCATGCGCGTGAACGCAATGCCCGAGACCACCACCGAGCCCCCGCCCTGGAATGCCATCTGGAAGGCGATCTCGGTCCACGGCGCCTGGGCCAGGTGGCTGGTGACCGCGCCCAGCGCAATCAGCAGGGCGTAGGCGGGCGCATACACCAGGCACGCAAACGCCGTGATGGCGATGGTGGCCTGCACCGCGTCCACCGCGTGGCGCCGCGCGAGCACGCTGTAGGTGGCCCAGCAGGCTGCGGCCAGCATGAACAGCAGGTCGCCCTTCCAGACATCACCGCCCGAGAAGGCCGCCAGCAGGCTGCGCCCCCCCACCAGCAGGTCGCCCGCCACGATCAGCGCCAGCCCGGCGGCGCGCAGGGGCGTGATGTGATCGCGCAGCAGCCAGGCGGCCAGCAGCGCCGTCCACAGCGGCAGGCTGCCAGGCATGAGCACCGAGGCATGGGTGGCCGGGGCATGGAAGAAGCCCGCATAGGCCAGCAGCGCGTAGAGCAGGCCGCCAAACAGCCCCAGCAGGGCCGTGGTGCGCAGCGGCAGGGGCGAGATGCCCGCCAGACTGGAGGGCGGGGCGGATGTTCCCAAAGCCTGCACGCGCCGCCGCACCATCCACCAGCCCCAGGGCAGCAGCACCAGACTGGCGCCGGTGATGCGCAGCAGGGCAATGTCCAGCGGCGTGAGCGTGCGCTGGGCCGAGGCACGGGCGATGACGATGAAGCCCGTCCAGATGGTGACCGTCACAACGGCTGCCAGCAGGCCCATGGCGCGAGGAGAAAAACGCATGGGGGGATTATCGGTGGCCGCTGCAGACGGCGTTGGTGGCGGGGGCGCGTGGGCGGCCTGGTAGCGGGCGATAGACTCCCGCCATGCTGTCTGTTCCTGTTGTCTGGCGCTCTGCCGCGCCGCGTGGTGTGTTGCTGGGGGCCATGTTGTGGCTGGCGTTGGCAGGGGGTGCTGGCGCCCAGGCACCGGCGCCCTCGCCCAGCCCCTTGCCCGCCGAGGTGGAGGCCGCCCTGGCCCGGGCCCGGTTGCCCCGCGAGGCGTTGTCGGTGCTGGTGGTCGATGCGCAGGGCAGTGCGCGCACCGCCCCCCGCCTTGCGCACCGAGCCCAGGTGCCCGTCAACCCGGCATCGGTGATGAAGCTGGTGACCACTTACGCCGCGCTGGAGCAACTGGGCCCGGCCTATGTGTGGAACACCCCGGTCTATCTGCAGGGCACGGTGCAGGACGGCAGCCTGCGTGGCAATGTCTACATCCAGGGCCAGGGTGACCCCAAACTCGTCATGGAGCGCCTGTGGCTGCTGATGCGGCGCTTGCAGGGCCAGGGCATCCAGGTCATCGTGGGCGACATCGTGCTGGACCGGACGGCGTTCGACCTGCCCGAGCAGGACCCGGCGCGTTTTGACGGCGAGCCACTGCGCCCCTACAACGCAGCGCCCGATGCCTTGCTGCTCAATTTCAAGTCATCGGTCATGACCTTTGTGCCCGACGCGGCCGCCGGGCTGGCGCGCATCCAGTACGACCCGCCGCTGGCGGGCGTGCAGCGCCAGGCCACGGTGGCGCTGGCGGCGCCGGGCACCGAATGTGGCGACTGGCGGGGCGCCCTGCGGGCCGAACTGTCCGACCCTGCCAAGGTGGGCTTTCAGGGCGTGTACCCGGCCGCCTGTGGCGAGCGCGTGTGGCCCGTGGCCGCGGCCGACCCCCGGGGTTTTGCGGCGCGGGCGGTGGAGGGCATGTGGCGCGAGTTGGGCGGCAAGCTCACCGGCACGGTGCGCGACGGCAAGGTGCCTGCGGGCCTCAAGCCCGCGTTTGTGGTCACCTCCCCCGCATTGGCCGAGGTGGTGCGCGATGTGAACAAGTACAGCAACAACGTGATGGCGCAGCAGGTGTTCCTGACCCTGGCGCTGCAGAAGAACGGCGTGGCGACCTACGACAGCGCGCGCGAGGCGCTGCGCCAGTGGTGGCAGGGCCGCCTGGGCGACGTGGAGTTGCCCCAGGTGGACAACGGCGCCGGCCTGAGCCGCGATGCCCGCCTGACGGCCCAGGCGCTGGCCCGCATGCTGCAGCTGGCCTGGGCATCCCCGTCGATGCCGGAATTGCTGGCCTCGCTGCCCATCTCGGGGGTGGATGGCACGCTGCGCCGCAGCCAGAGCCGCGCGGGCACCGCCCACCTCAAGACGGGCAGCCTGCGCGACGTGATGGCCATCGCAGGCTATGTCCATGCAGCCAGCGGGCGCCGGTATGTGCTGGTGGCGGTCGTCAACCATGTCAGCGCGGGCGCCGCGCGGCCCGTGCTCGACAGCCTCATCGACTGGACCGCGCGCGACCAGTGACCGGACAACCCAACCCCCCGGCGCAGCCCGGCTGCCCTGCCCACCATGCAACTCCCTGAACTCATCGGCTATCTGGCCGCCACCCTCACCACCTGCAGCTTCGTGCCCCAGGCACTGCAGACCTTTCGCACACGGGACGTGAGCGGCATCTCCCTGGGCATGTACAGCGTGTTCACGGCCGGGGTGGCCCTGTGGCTGGTCTACGGGCTGGCCCTGGCCGCCTGGCCCATCGTGGTCGCCAACGCCATCACGCTGGCGCTGGCGGGCACCATCTTGGTCATGAAGGTCCGCTACGGCGTGCGTGGCGCGGGTTGATCCGGGCGGCCGCCCGGCGGCGGCTGTCGCGCAGGTGTCATTGGGCCCAGTTTCACGCGTTATCCCCTATGGATGCTGCAGCGCAGGTGCGCGCACGATGCATCGTTTTTCACTGACCCGAGGGACCCATCCATGAACTACTTCCGTCTTACCTGTGTTGCCGCCGCTGCGCTTGTGCTGGTTGCCTGCGGGGGCTCCGACGACCCGGTGCGTGGTGCACTGATTGACCCGCCCGCCACGGTGACCACGCTGACCGCTGCGCAGATCGACGCCAGCACGTCCAGCGCGGGGCTGCAGGCCCTCACCGGCAAGGCCAAGTGCGATGTGAAGGTGGTGGCGCTGAACTACGCCACCGTGGGCGCCAAGAGCGGCGAAAACACCAATGCATCGGGCGTGATGCTGGTGCCCGGTGGCAGCTGCACCACGGCAGCGCCGCTGGTGGCCTATGCCAAAGGCACCGATGTGCAGAAGCCCCGCACGCTGGCCAATCCGCAGGACTCCGAAACCTTCCTGCTGGCCGCCATGTACGCCGCCCAGGGCTATGCCGTGGTGGCCACCGACTACCTGGGCTTTGCCAAGTCCACCTACAGCTACCACCCCTACCTGCATGCCGACTCCGAAGCCACGTCGGTGATCGACTCGGTGCGTGCGGCGCGCAACGCAGCAGGCACCGTGGGGGCCAACCTGTCGGGCAAGGTCATGTTCACGGGGTACTCGCAAGGCGGGCATTCGTCGATGGCGGCCCACCGTGCCGCCGAGCGCGACTACGGCTCGGAATTCAACGTGGTGGCGGGCGCCCACCTGGCGGGCCCCTACAACCTGTCGGGTTCGCTGCGCATCCCCGATGCGATTGCGGGCGTGCAGTTCTTTGTGCCCTACCTCGTGACCTCGTGGCAGAAGGTCTATGGCAATGTGTACACCGATGTAAAGCAGGTCTTCAAGGCGCCGTACTCGGGCTACATCGAGAACCTGCTGCCGAACCCCACGATGACCTACACCACACTGGTCACCTCGGGCACCCTGCCTGCGGGCACGCCCAACCAGGCACGTGATGCGCTGTTCCAGTCCGACTTCATCACGGGCTCGCAGACCAGCACCACCCACCCGCTGTACCTGGCGGCCAAGAAGAACGACCTGCTCGGCTGGAGCCCCAAGGCGCGCGTGCTGCTGTGCGGCGGTGCGGGCGACCCCACGGTACCCCCCGCCGTGCACCAGGCCGTCATGAAGGCCGACTTCGACAGCCGGGGCCTGACCAACGTGAGTTCGGTGGACGTGGACGCCGCCATCCAGGCTACTTTCGGCCCGGGCGGCAAGGCGCCGACCGACCCCACCTCGGCGGCCTTTGCCACCTACTACGGCGCCTACCACGGCACCTACGAGCCACCGTTCTGCCACGCACAGGCCCGTGCCGTGTTCGACACGGTCAAGTAAACCGCCTGGGGCCCCCTGGGCCCTGTACGCCCGTGGTGCAAAGCAAAAAGCCGACCCCCGGGTCGGCTTTTTTTGTGGCTGCAGCCCTGGCACATCCGCGCGCGGCGGCCAGGAATCCAGTCCTGTTACCAGCGTGCGCGCAGGCGGTCGTAGGCGTAGGTGCCAAACTGGCGCTGGGCCGACGGGGTCAGGTACACGGAGTCGGCAAACACATACGACGCTTGGTTGGCGCCGGACAGCAGCGTGGAGCTGTTGCACAGGGCGGAGTTGACCTTGCCTGCGCCGATGCCGATGCCGTTGTTCGCGTCCACCGAGGTGCACACGGCCGTGGTGGCGTTGTTGAAGCCGTAGTTGCCGGGCACGCTGGTGTACAGGTTCACGTAGTAGGCCGAGTCCACGTACAGCACGTTGGCGCCCAGGTCCACGATGCCCACCAGCAGGCCATCGTTGAAGCGGCTGCTGGCGTCGGTCAGCAGGGCTTCGCGGCCAATCGACTTGGCCCAGGGGCTCTTGCTCAGGTCGTAGGTGCCGGTCACCACCACATACTTGGCACCGGCCGCGACCAGGCGGCGCACCTGGGCGGCCAGGTCTTCGCCCGCCTTGCGCGCAGCGGCCACCATGGCGGCCTCGGTCTGTGTGCCTGCGGTCACGGCGGCCATGCCGGCGATCACGTCGCTGACACCGCCGCTCACGATCACCACGTCGGTGTTGGTAAAGCTGCCGCCTGCCAGGAAGGCGTCGATCTGCTCGGTGATGGTGCGGGTGCTGGCGTTGCCTGCGGCGTCGGGCTTGGCGCTGACGCGGGCGTTGCCCGTGGCATAGCTGGTGCCGCCTGCGGATGCAGGGGTGAGGGTCTTGCCGTAGTTGGCGACCACCTGCAGGGTCCAGTTGTTGACGCTGCCGTCGTTGACGGTGTAGCGCGAGCCGTTTTGTCCCACATCGCTCATGGCATCGCCAAACGCGATGAAGCGCTGGGGCGTGATGGCCGATTCAGTGGTGCTGGAACCGCAGGCCGCGAGCAACGCGGCCGATGCACATGCGGCGACCATGACGGTGCGGCGCATCCAATTTGCTGCCATGTATTTCTCCAGAAAAGTGGGGGGTAGTTTAACGACGCAAAGTCAACGCATGTAAAGCAGCGCCTGCGTGGCCGATCAGGCCGCCGCCGCTCGCTGCAGTCGGTCGCGAACCCCTTCCCAATCCGGGCTGGCAGGGGGGGTCTCGATCCAGATGAGCTTCACGCCCTCGTCGTCAAAGCCGCGCAGCACGGCAAACAGCTGCTGGGCGGTGGCGGTGGCATCGTCGGGCATGCGCCGCAGCACGAGCCGGGACGAGTGCGAGCGCAGCGCAGAGCGGGCATACACGGCGATATGGGCCGCGTCAGCGCCGAGCAGGTCCAGGCTGGTCTGCAAGGCCTTGGCGTCCATCAACCGCACCTTGGCGGTGGGGGCGTAGTGGGCCTCCAGCGTGCCGGATGCGCGGGGGGTGAGGGCGGGCAGGTCTTCCTTGGACAGCGGCGCAATGCCGCAGGCCGCAGCGATCTGGGCGCGCGTGATGGCGCCGGGGCGCAGCAGCACGGGCACGCCACGGGTGCAGTCCACGATGGTGCTTTCAATGCCCACGCCGCAGGGGCCGCCGTCCAGCACCAGCAGGTCAGCGCCCAGCTCGTCCTGCACATGCTGGGCGGTGGTGGGGCTCACGCGGCCAAAGCGGTTGGCGCTGGGGGCGGCCACGCCCCACACAGGCGGTCCGCCCTGGTCGGTGCCGTCGATCGGTGCCGCGCAGGCCTCCAGCAGCGCGTGCGCGACCGGGTGCGCCGGACAGCGCAGGCCCACGCTGTCCTGCCCGCCGGTGGCGGCCGTGGCCACGCCGGGCAGGCGCGGCAGGATGAGCGTGAGCGGGCCGGGCCAGAAGGCATCGACCAGTTTCTGCGCGAAGCCGGGCACCTCGCTGGCAAAGTGCGCAATGCCCTGGGCATTGGCCACATGCACGATCAGCGGGTGGTCGCTGGGGCGCCCCTTGGCCGCAAAAATCTGCGCCACGGCCGCATCGCTGCTGGCGTCGGCGGCCAGGCCATACACGGTTTCGGTGGGCAGGCCCAGCAGCGCGCCGCTGCGCACCGCGCGCGCTGCGGCGGCGATGGCCGAAGGATCTTTGCCGTCAAGGATCATGGTCAGAACGCGTCAATGCCCAGCAGGGCGGCCGCCTTCAGGGCGGTGGCGCGCGCTGCTTCGGGCGTGGCGCCGGTCACATTGAGGTGGCCCATCTTGCGGCCCCGCTTGGCATCGCGCTTGCCGTACAGGTGCAAATGGGTGCCGGGCAGGGCCAGCACCTGGTCCCACGGGGGTGTCTGTTCGGTGTCGCTCTGGGCAAACCACAGGTCACCCAGCAGGTTGAGCATGACGGCCGGGCTGTGCTGGCGGGGCTGGGTCAGCGGCAGGCGGGCCATGGTGCGCACCTGCAACTCGAACTGCGACACATCGCAGGCGTTCTGGCTGTAGTGGCCGCTGTTGTGCGGGCGCGGGGCGATCTCGTTGACCACCAGGCTCCCGTCCTGCAGCACGAAGAACTCCACACAGAGCACGCCCACGTACTGCAGGCCTTCTGCTACAGATTTCGCAGCTGCTACTGCTTGTGCAGCCAGTGCAGAGGGCAGATTTTGTTCGTAAACCTCGGTCACGGCCAGGATGCCATCGCGGTGCAGGTTGCGCTGGACGGGCAGGTGCACCATGGCGCCATCAGCACCGCGCGCCACGATCACCGAGCATTCCAGCGCCAGCGGCAGCATCTTCTCCAGCACGCATGGCACCTTGCCCACCGCATCCCAGGCGGCGGCCAGTTCGGCGGTGGTCTTCACACGCACCTGGCCCTTGCCGTCGTAGCCCATGCGGGCGGTTTTCAGAATGCCGGGAAGGAGGTCGGCGGACACGGCGGCCAACTGCTGGGCCGTCTCGATCACCGCATAAGGCGCGCAGGGCACGCCGCAGGCCACAAAATGGGCCTTCTCGCGCGCGCGGTCCTGTGCCACCGATACCGCGCTGGCGGCCGGCGACACCGGGCGCTGCGCAGCCAGCGTGGCCAGCGCGGCGGCAGGCACGTTCTCGAATTCGGTGGTCACCGCATCGGCCACGCGGGCCAGCGCGGCCAAGCCTTGCGGATCTTCGTAGTCGGTCTGGATATGGTGGTGGCTCACCAGCCCGGCAGGGCTGGTGGGGTCGGCGTCGAGCACGGCAGTGAAGTAGCCCATGGCCTGGGCCTGGTGCACGAACATGCGGCCCAGCTGGCCGCCACCGAGCACGCCCAGCGTGCTGCCGGGCAAGAGCGGAGCCCCCACGCTTGCCACTGCGTGTGCGGCGCTGCCCCCCAAAGGGGCCTTCGCGCCTTCGGGCGGCCGTGCGGCGCTCAATGGCTTGGCAGCGTCGGTCATGCGGCGGGCGGCAGGGTCATGTTGCGGGCCACCTCGGTCTGCTCGGCGCGGAAGGCTTCCAGGCGCTGACGCAGTTCGGGGCTTTCGTTGGCCAGCAGGGCCACGGCAAACAGGGCCGCATTGGCAGCGCCCGCCGTGCCGATGGCGAACGTGGCCACCGGGATGCCCTTGGGCATCTGCACGATGCTGTGCAGAGAATCGACGCCCTGCAGGTGGCGGCTGGCCACGGGCACGCCCAGCACGGGCACGGGGGTCTTGGCGGCGATCATGCCGGGCAGGTGGGCAGCGCCGCCCGCGCCCGCGATGATGGCCTTCAGGCCCCGGCTGGCTGCGGCCTCGGCATAGGCGAACATGTCGTCGGGCATGCGGTGGGCGGAGACCACGCGGGCCTCGTGGGCGATGCCGAACTGTTCAAGAATCTGCACTGCATGCTGCATGGTGTCCCAGTCGCTGCTGGAACCCATGACCACGCCGATCTGGATGGGTTTCATGGTGGTTTGGGGGCAGCGGCAGTGCGCAGGGCCTGCCGCACCGCTGTGGGTGGAACCCGCGATTTTACTTTTTGCGCCTCCCTGCCCGGCCTGGGGCTGTTTCCATGCGCCAAAATAGCGCGAACCCACCAGCTCCACCGGCCTTGGCCCGGACACCATCCATCATGATTGACGTCACCGTAGAGAACTTTGAAGCCGAGGTGGTTGCCGCCTCGATGAACGTGCCCGTGCTGGTCGATTTCTGGGCGCCCTGGTGCGGCCCCTGCAAGTCGCTGGGCCCGGTGCTGGAAAAGCTCGAAACCGAATACGCGGGCCGCTTCAAGCTTGCCAAGATCGACTCCGACCAGGAGCAGCAGCTCGCCGGGATGTTCGGCATCCGCAGCATCCCAACCTGCGTGCTGCTCATGAACGGCCAGCCCGTGGACGGCTTCATGGGCGCCCTGCCCGAAGGCCAGGTGCGCGCCTTCCTCGACAAGCATGTGCCCACCGCCGAAGAAATGGCGGCCGAAGCCGAGGAGGAAGAAGCCCAGGAGGCTCTGGCCGATGGCGACACGGGCACGGCCCTCGAAAAGCTGCAGCACGCGGTGGTGACCGATCCCTCCAACGACGATGCACGCTTTGACTACGTCAAGCTGCTGCTGCAGCTGGGCCGCGAGGACGATGCCAAGGTTGCGTTTGCCCCTGTGATCGCCAAAGCCGCCGTGTCGCGCAAGCTCGGCGCGCTGAAGGCCTGGATGGATGCTATTGATTTTGTAGCTAATGGCGCATATGGAGTGAGCGCAGAGGTCGATTTTGAGGCAAAAATCACTGCCAACAAACGCGATTTCGACACCCGCTACGCCCGCGCCCGCTGGCTGATGGCCCAGCAGCGCTGGACCGATGCCATGGACGAACTGCTCGAAATCCTCATGCGCGACAAGGCCTGGAACGAAGAAGCCGCCCGCAAGACCTATGTGGCCATCCTCGAAGTCATCGAAGCCCCCAAACCCAAGGTGGCCGAGGGCCAGATCCCACCCGAGGACCCCGTGGTCGCCACGTACCGACGCCGGTTGTCGAGCGTGGTGCTGAGCTGAAAGCCTGCGGATGGGGGCGCGGTTGAACGGCGTGCAGGCGTTCACCACCGGGATGCTGTTGCCGTGTCGGCCCCTGCTGGTCGGCGGCTTGCATCGCGCGGCAATCGCCCGGCTGTGCGCTGCGGCACTGTGCTGCAGCCTCCTGCTGGGGTGCGCCGGCCGACCGCCTGCCCCCGATGCCATTGTTTCGGGCGTGGCCATGGCCCGAGAGCGCGTGGTGCTGCCGCCGGAGGCCGTGTTCGAGGCTACGCTGCTGGATGTCACCCACCCTGACATGCCCCCGGTGGTGCTGGGGCGCCAGCGCAGCACCCCTGCCGGGCAGGCGCCTTTTACGCTCTGGATTCCCTATCCTTCGTCACGGTTTGTGCCCAAGGGCCGCTACGAGGTGCGCGCCACGGTGACCTTGGAGGGGCGCCTGCTGCTGGCGACGGACAAGCGCCATCCGGTGCCGCAGGACGCCGCGTTTCGCCGTGTGGATGTTCAGTTGCAGCGGTTGCCACCTCTGGCCGCTACGGTGGAAGCCAGTGTGCCCCTGGTGCAGACCTACTGGCGGCTGGTCGAGATGGAGGGCGAGGCCGTGGGGCGCCCGCCCGAGGGGGCGGTTACCCCACACCTGGTGTTGCAAGCGGATGAGCCACGGGTGGCGGGCTCGGGCGGGTGCAACCGGTTCCTGGCGGACTACGCTTTGCAAGGCGGGCGGCTGCGTTTTGAGCGCCTCGTCTCCAACATCACACTGTGCCTGCAGGCCAGCGGGATGGAAACGCGTTTTTTCGAGGCGCTGTTGGCGGTGCAGAGCTTTCGGCAGCAAGGATCCCAGCTGGTGCTGCGGGGCGGCGAAGGGCAGGCACTGCTGCGCTTCGAGTCCGCCGAGACATTGCTGGACTGACCGCCCTGTGAGGGGGCCGGGGCTAGGCGCCGACGGCGCCCGCCGTTCAGCGGGAGGTCAGCCGTTCCAGCGCCTCGCGGTACTTGGCGGCCGTCTTCTCGATCACCTCCTGGGGCAGGCGCGGTGCGGGTGCGGTCTTGTCCCAGAGCTTGCCGCCCACCTTGGCCTGTTCCAGCCAGTCGCGCACGAACTGCTTGTCGTAGCTGGGCGGGTTGGCGCCCTGGGCGAGCGCGTCGGCGTAGCCTTCCACGGGCCAGTAGCGCGAGCTGTCGGGGGTGAGCACCTCGTCCATCAGCACCAGCGTGCCGTCAGGCGCCAGGCCGAATTCGAATTTTGTGTCGGCAATGATCATGCCCTTGGTCAGCGCGATCTCAGCGGCCGCCTGGTAGATGGCGATGCTCAGGTCGCGGATGCGGGTGGCCAAGTCCAGGCCGATCATCTCCACAGTGCGCTCGAAGGTGATGTTTTCGTCGTGCTCGCCCACAGCGGCCTTGGCGGCGGGCGTGTAGATGGGCTCGGGCAGCTTGGCCGCATTGGTCAGGCCTTGGGGCAGCGGCACGCCGCAGACCGAACGCGATTCCTGGTACTCCTTCCAGCCGCTGCCAGCCAGGTAGCCGCGCACCACGGCTTCCACCGGGATGGGCTTGAGGCGCTGCACCAGCATCGAGCGGCCGCGCACCTGGGCCACTTCCTCGGGCTTGACCACGCTCTCGGGGGCGTCGCCGGTGAGGTGGTTGGGGCAGATGTGGCCGAGCTTGTCGAACCAGAACAGCGCCATCTGCGTGAGCAGCTCGCCCTTGCCGGGGATGGGCTCGCCCATGATCACGTCAAAGGCCGAGAGGCGGTCGCTGGCCACCATCAGGATGCGGTCGTCGCCCACGGCGTAGTTGTCGCGCACCTTGCCGCGTGCCAGCAGGGGCAGCGACGTGAGGGCAGAGGTGTGCAGGGCGTTGGAGCTGGGCTGGGTCATGGTGTCGGTGTGGGCGGTCGATATCCGCAGCGGGCAATCCGAAGAAGAACGGGTGGGGCGAAGCGCTTGTGGGCGGGACCCGGCGCAACCTGCGGATTTTACGCGCCGGGCCCGGCCGCGCCTGCAAGGCCCCGGGTGCGGGCAAAAACGGGGTGGGCGCACGCGGCGGGGGCTGCGTGGTACGCGGGGTGCGCGAGGGGGGCGTCCTTGGGGCACACTGTGCGGCCCTGACTTTGACCAGGCCACCTGCGGCCTTTGCTCGTGTCCACCACCACTGCCCCTGCGCTCACTCCCCGCCGCGAACTCTGGCTGCTGCTGACCCTGGCGGGCATCCAGTTCACCCACATCCTCGACTTCATGATCATGATGCCGCTCGGGCCGCAGTTCACGCGGCTGTTCGCCATCAGCGACGCGCAGTTCGGCCTGCTGGTGTCGGCCTATACGCTGTCGGCCGGGGCATCGGGGCTGCTCGCGTCCACCTACATCGACCGCTTCGGCCGCAAGCGGCTGCTGCTGGTGCTGTATGTGCTGTTCGGGCTGGCGACGCTGGCCTGCGGCGTGGCGCCCACCTACGGCACGCTCATGGCGGCGCGCATCCTGGCGGGGGCGTTTGGCGGCGTGCTGTCGGCCCTGTCGCAGACCATCGTGGCGGATGTGGTGCCGTTCGAGCGGCGCGGGCGGGCGATGGGGATCGTCATGACGTCGTTTGCGGTGTCCACCGTGGCGGGTGTGCCTCTGGGGCTGATCCTGGCCGAGCATGGGGGCTGGAACCTGCCCTTCATCGCCATCGCGGCCCTGGTCGGGGTGCTGGCCATCCAGGCCGCCCGCACCCTGCCGCCCCTGACGGCCCATGTGCAGGCGGCCGGTGGCCGCTCGGCGCTCTCGGGCATTGCACATGTACTGGCCGACCCGAACCACCGCTGGGCCTTTGTGTACTCCGCGCTGCTGGTGTCCACGGGGTTCACGGTGATTCCCTACATCACCATCTACATGCAGGCCAATGCCGGGGTGCGGGCGGACCAGATTCCGCTGGCCTATCTGTGCGGGGGCATCGCCACGTTGTTCACGGCGCGCTGGTTTGGGCGCTGGACCGACCGCTGGGGCAAGGTGCGCACCTTCCGTGCGCTGGTGGTGGCCTCGGTGCCGTGCCTGCTCGGGATCACGCTGTGCCAGGGGCTGCCGCTTGGGGGCGTGTTGCTGGTGTCCACGCTGATGTTTGCCTTCGTGAGCGGGCGCATGATTCCGGGGATGGCCATCGTCACCTCGGCGGCGCAGCCCGCCTTGCGGGGCACGTTCATGACCCTGAATGCGTCGGTGCAGTCTGCCGCCATGGGGGTGGCGTCTTTTGTGGGCGGGGTATTGATCAGCCGCGATGCGCAGGGGCTGGTGCAAAACTACTGGGTGGCGGCCCTGGTGGGCATTGCGGCCGGTGTGCTGTCGATGTGGGTGGTGGGGCGCCTGCACCTGCATGGGGCCACCCCTGCGGCGCGCTAGAGGGGCTTGGGCGGCGGGGTGGCGGTTTCAGCCCCCTGCGAACTCGCCCATTGTGCGCGCTTTTTGGGGGCTTGGCACCTGGGCAGGCATAACCCAGCGGGCCGGGGCGGTATGGGATTGCTTTTCGGGGAGGGCGGGGGCATAGTGAACTCACGTCAACGGATGCATCCAAGTTCGCCGAGCCGCTCCTCTGATCCAGGGCGGCGTTTTTCCCACCGAGAGCTACAGGAGACTTATTTATGAACTTGACGATCAGCGGTCACCACCTCGAAGTTACCCCCGCCTTGCGCAGCTATGTCACCACCAAGCTGGATCGGATCACCCGCCATTTTGACCAAGTTGTTGATGTCAAGGTACTGCTGACGGTAGAGAAGCAAAAGGAAAAGGAAAAGAGACAGCGAGCGGAATGCAACATCCACGTGAAGGGCAACGACCTGTTTGCCGAAAGCTCCCACGCAGACCTCTATGCCGCCGTGGACGAGCTGGTGGACAAGATGGACCGCCAGGTGGTGCGCCACAAGGACCGTTTGCAGGACCACCACCACGAAGCCGCCAAGCGCGAACTGCACGCCTGATGCGCCAGCCTTGAGCCTGGCATCGCAGCCGCCCCTTCGGGCGGTTTTTTGTTGCCCAGGCCCTGGCGCTCAGGGTTTCTGCCAATATGTGCATAATTGTTACCCTTCACCATGAACCGACTCGCCTCCATCCTGCCCTCCGCTCAAGTGCTTGTGAGCGTTGACGCCACCAGCAAGAAGCGTGCTTTTGAAGAAGCGGGTCTGCTGTTCGAAAGCCAGCACGGCCTCTCGCGTGCGCTGATCACCGACAGCCTGTTTGCGCGTGAGCGGCTGGGCTCCACGGGGCTCGGCCACGGTGTGGCCATCCCGCACGGGCGCATCAAGGGGCTCAAGGCGCCCATGGCGGCTGTGTTCCAGCTGCTCAATCCGATTGGTTTTGACGCGCCTGACGAATTGCCTGTGGGGCTGCTGATCTTCCTGCTGGTGCCCGAGGCGGCCACGCAGAAGCACCTGGAAATCCTCTCTGAAATTGCGGAGCTGCTGAGCGACTCGGCCCTGCGCGAAAAGCTCAAGGCCTGCACCGATGCCGCCGAGCTGCACGGCATGATTGCAGGCTGGCAGTCCACACAGACCGCCTGATTGCCCACCCCACGCGCTGTGGCCCCTCCTCTGATCTGATTGAGCACTGACCCGCCGTGAAGCCCAATGTTGTCAGTGCCGATGTGCTTTTCGAGGAATTCCGCGGCCTCCTGAAATGGGAGTGGGTCGCGGGCCTGGGGGCATCGGAGCGGCGGTTTGACGAAGTGGCCGTGCGTTCTGCGCGGTCCGGTGCCGATCTCGTCGGCTACCTCAACTACATCCATCCCTACCGCGTCCAGATACTGGGCGAGCGCGAAATCGCGTACCTCAGCAACGCGTCGCCCGACGACTGCAAGCGCCGCATTGCGCGCATCGTGACGCTGGAGCCGCCCGTGCTGGTGCTGGCCGACAACCAGACTGCCCCCGATGCGCTGGTGTCCATGTGCGAACGTGCGCAGATCCCGATGTTCTCTACGCACGAGTCGTCGGCGTTTGTCATCGACGTGCTGCGCGCCTACCTGTCCAAGCACTTTGCCGACCGCACGACCATGCACGGCGTGTTCATGGACATCCTGGGCCTGGGGGTGCTGATCACCGGCGAATCGGGACTGGGCAAAAGCGAGCTGGGCCTGGAGCTGATCTCGCGCGGCAACGGCCTGGTGGCCGACGATGCCGTGGATTTCTTCCGTATCAACCAGACCACCATCGAGGGCAAATGCCCCGAGCTGCTGCAGAACCTGCTGGAAGTGCGCGGCATCGGCCTCCTGGACATCCGCGCCATCTTTGGCGAGACGGCCGTTCGCCGCAAGATGCGCCTCAAGCTCATCGTGCACCTGGTGCGCAAAGAGACGCTGGAGCGCGACTACGAACGCCTGCCCTACGAGCCGCTCACTCAGGACGTGCTGGGCGTGCCCGTGCTCAAGGTCGTGATCCAGGTGGTGGCCGGCCGCAACATCGCCGTGCTGGTCGAAGCCGCTGTGCGCAACACTATCCTGCAGCTGCGCGGCATCGACACCTACCAGGAATTCGTCGAACGCCACCGTCGCGCCATGGAGCGCGACACGGGGGGCTAGTCCGCTCTTTATTTGATAGCTTCTTGCGTTTGATGGATAGGCGCTGGCGGCTATTCAGACCACAATCCTTCCAAAACTGGCGCGCCCGACGCCAGTGCTCCCGCGCAAGGGCCGCCCCGCCGCGCTGGGGGCGTCCCCCTTCAGGGGGATGGCGCGAAGCGACTCAGGGGGTTACCCTTTTTTCGCGCAGGCGGCGCATTGGCCGTACAGCGCCATCGTGTGGTCCTGCACCAGCCAGCCCTTGGCCTTGGCCACGGCGTGCTGGCGCTTTTCGATCTCGGCGTCGTAGAACTCCTCCACCTTGCCGCAGGACGTGCAGATGAAGTGGTCGTGGTGCTGGCCCTCATTGAGCTCGTACACCGCCTTGCCGCTTTCGAAGTTGCTGCGGATCAGGATGCCCGCCTGCTCGAACTGCGTGAGCACGCGGTACACGGTGGCCAGGCCAATGTCCGAGCGCTCCTCCAGCAGCACGCGGAACACGTCTTCGGCCGTCATGTGGCGCTGCGTGCCTTTCTGGAAGATCTCCATGATCTTCAGGCGGGGCAGCGTGGCCTTGAGTCCCGTGCTTTTGAGTTCGTCGATATTGGTCATGGCATGCTCCTTCGGGTGCTGGCCCCCACCTCAAGGCCTGGGGGGCAGCCGCTACAATGCGGCGATCATATCCTCAGCCCTTTTACCCATGCCCGTCAAAGCCCGTTGCAGCGCCCGCCTGGGCCAGGTCCTGTTGATCGGCGCCAGCGTGGCCGCCCTGGCCGGTTGTGGCAGCCTGGATGGCGCCAGCAGCCGCATCGCCGGCATCGTGAAGCCCTACAAGGTCGATGTGGTGCAGGGCAATTTTGTGTCGCGCGAGCAGGTGCAAGCCCTGCAGCCCGGCATGAGCCGCCAGCAGGTGCGCGAAATCCTGGGCACGCCCCTGGTCACCAGCCTGTTCCATGCCGACCGCTGGGAGTATGTGTTCACCCTCAAGCGTCCGGGGGAAGACATTCAGACCCGCAAGCTGACTGCGTTCTTCAAGGGCGATGTGCTGGACCGCTCCGAGGGCGACGAAATGCCTTCCGAAACGGAGTTCGTCGCCACGCTGGGGGCCCGGGACGGCGCCAAGGGCAAGGTGCCCACGCTGGAAGCCACGCCGGAGCAGCTGGCCAAATACCCGCCTTCCGCACGGCCCGCCCAGGCACCGGCAGTTGCGACCACTGCGCCTGCCCCCACCAGTTACCCGCCGCTCGACGCGCCTGCGCGCTGACGCCAGTGGCCCCCCGCAGCACAGGGTGTGAGCCCTGAGCTGCCACCCAACCGAACAGGATTTTCATGACAGGGACACCAACACCCGCCGCCGTGACCACCCCTTGCCGCGTGGCTGTGGCCGGCGCGTCGGGCCGCATGGGCCGCATGCTGATCGAAGCCATCCGCGCCAGCGACGACTGCGTGCTGGCCGGTGCACTCGACATCGCCGCCAGCCCCGCCGTGGGCTCGGACGCTACCGCCTTTCTGGGCCATGCGAGTGGCGTGGCCATCACGGCCGACATCGCGGCAGGCCTCAAGAACGCCGACGTGCTGATCGACTTCACCCGCCCTGAAGGCACGCTGGCCCACCTGGCCGTGTGCAGCCAGCTGGGCGTGAAGGCCGTCATCGGCACCACCGGCTTTACCGATGCGCAAAAGGCCGAACTTGACGCCTACGCACAGCGCACCGCCATCATGTTCTCGCCCAATATGAGCGTGGGCGTGAACGTCACGCTCAAGCTGCTGCAGATGGCTGCCAAGGCCATGGCCACCGGCTACGACATCGAGATCATCGAAGCCCACCACCGCCACAAGGTGGATGCGCCTTCGGGCACCGCGCTCAAGATGGGGGAGGTGATTGCCGAAGCCCTGGGCCGCGATCTCAAGGACTGCGCCGTGTACGCCCGCGAAGGCGTGACGGGCGAGCGCGACCCCTCCAGCATCGGCTTTTCTGCTATCCGTGGGGGCGACATCGTGGGCGATCACACCGTGCTGTTTGCCGGCATTGGCGAGCGCATCGAGGTCACGCACAAGTCCTCCAGCCGGGCCACGTATGCGCAGGGCGCCTTGCGCGCCGTGCGCTTCCTGAAGGCCCACAAGACCGGCATGTTCGACATGTTCGACGTGCTGGGCTTGCACTGATCCGTCGATTTTCATGGACGCCCTCCACTGGTGGCGCCAGGGCGATGCCGTGACCCAGGGCGCGGCCCTGGTGTTGCTGGCGATGTCGGTGGCGAGCTGGGTGGTCATCGTCTGGAAGCTGCGGCTCATGCGCCGGGCCACGGCCGATGTGGCGCGTTGCACAGCGGCGTTCTGGCAGGCGCCCTCCATGGATGCCGCCGCGCAGCGTTTGCAGGCTTTTGACCGCTCTGCGCTGGTCCTGCCTCTGGTGGTTGCTGCAAATTCGATAGCAATCCATTCCGTTCGCGGTGCCCCGGCCTCGCTCGCCAGCGCGGGCAGCCTGTCTCAGCGGCTCAC
The DNA here is from genome assembly GCF_002245625.1 of Acidovorax kalamii. GTDB lineage: Bacteria > Pseudomonadota > Gammaproteobacteria > Burkholderiales > Burkholderiaceae_C > Acidovorax > Acidovorax kalamii. Next base: position 28,020 of record NZ_NOIG01000015.1, on the reverse strand, counting down.
CCGCGTGCTGCGCGATGCCCTGCATGACGTGCTGGGGCGCCTGCAGTTTGGCCAGGTGCTGCTGGCCACGGTGGGCTCCACGGCGCCTTTTGTGGGGCTGCTGGGCACGGTCTGGGGCATCTACCACGCGCTCACGGCGATGGCAGGCGCGGGGCAGATCACCATTGACCGCGTCTCCGGCCCCGTGGGCGAGGCGCTGGTCATGACGGCGGCCGGGCTGGCCGTCGCCATTCCAGCCGTGCTGGCCTACAACGTGTTTGGCCGCCTCATTGGCCGCATTGAGGCCGACCTGGAAGGGTTTGCACGTGATCTGCGCGAGCTGCTCATCGACACGGCGCAACCCGCCGATGCGAAGACCTGAATTCCAGACGCTCGCTTCAGCCATGGCCTTCGGACGACTCGAACGCACCCCCGGGCCACAGCCCATGAGCGACATCAACATGACGCCCCTGGTGGATGTGATGCTGGTGCTGGTGGTCATCTTCATCCTTACGGCACCACTGCTGGCCAGCTCCATCCGGCTGGACCTGCCCCGCACCGAAGGCGCCACACCGGGCACGGCGCCGCAGTTCGTCACGCTGGTGGTGGACGCCTCGGGCCAGGCCTTTCTGGATGACCAGCCTTTGTCGCAAACCGCCCTGGCCGAGCGTCTGCGCCGCATTGGCGCCGAGCGGCCCGACACCGAAATCCAGCTGCGCGCCGATGCTGCCGTGCCCTATGGGCGTGTGGTCGAGGTCATGGGGGCGGCCCATCTGGCGGGGCTGCAGCGCATTGGATTTGTGGCCGAACCGGCGGCCACGCCCACCCCGCCTGCATCCCCGGCCCTACCGCGCTGACACGCGTTGGTGGGTGGCCCGCCAGCGCCGGGCCCTGACCGCCTAAAATCCCCGCAGCGCGGCCAGCGGCTGCACTCTTCTCTCACCCCGAGCCCCCATGCAAGACAAATACTCTCCCCAAGACGTCGAGCGCGCTGCGCACGACCACTGGACCGCCACCGACGCCTACCGCGTGACGGAAGACACCAGCAAGAAGAAGTTCTACGCCTGCTCGATGCTGCCCTACCCCAGCGGCAAGCTGCACATGGGCCATGTGCGCAACTACACCATCAACGACATGCTCACGCGCTACCTGCGCATGAACGGCCACAACGTCTTGATGCCCATGGGCTGGGACGCCTTCGGCCTGCCCGCTGAGAATGCCGCGCTGAAGAACGGCGTGCCACCCGCCAAGTGGACGTACGAAAACATCGCGTACATGAAAAAGCAGATGCAGGCCATGGGCCTGGCCATCGACTGGAGCCGCGAAGTCGCCACCTGCGACCCCGAGTACTACAAGTGGAACCAGTGGCTGTTCCTGAAGATGCTCGAAAAGGGCATTGCCTACCGCAAGACCCAGGTCGTGAACTGGGACCCGGTGGACCAGACCGTGCTGGCCAACGAGCAGGTGATTGACGGCAAGGGCTGGCGCACCGGCGCCACGGTCGAGAAGCGCGAGATCCCTGGCTACTACCTCAAGATCACCGACTACGCTGAAGAGCTGCTGGGCTTTGTGACCGGCGACAAGCTGCCCGGCTGGCCCGAGCGCGTGAAGCTGATGCAGGAGAACTGGATCGGCAAGAGCGAGGGCGTGCGCTTTGCGTTCACGCACGACATCGCGGGCGACGACGGTGCGCTGATCGGCGACGGCAAGATGTACGTGTTCACCACGCGCGCCGACACCATCATGGGCGTGACCTTCTGCGCCGTGGCGCCCGAGCACCCGCTGGCCGCACATGCCGCCAAAACCAACCCTGCGCTCCAAGCCTTCATCGAAGAGTGCAAGAGCGGCGGCACCACCGAGGCCGAGCTGGCCACGCAAGAGAAGAAGGGCGTGCCCACGGGCCTGTTCGTCACCCACCCGCTGACCGACGAAAAGGTCGAGGTCTGGGTCGGTAACTACGTGCTGATGGGCTATGGCGATGGCGCCGTGATGGGCGTGCCCGCCCACGACGAGCGCGACTTCGCGTTCGCGCTCAAGTACGGCATCGAGATCAAGCAGGTGGTGCTGGTCGATGGCGAACACTTCGACTACCACCAGTGGAACGACTGGTACGGCGACAAGCAGCGCGGCGTGACCATCAACTCCGACAGCTTCAGCGGCCTGAACTACAAGGACGCGGTGAACGCCGTGGCCCATGCGCTGCAGCAAAAGGGCCTGGGCGAGAAGAAGACCACCTGGCGCCTGCGCGACTGGGGTGTGAGCCGCCAGCGCTACTGGGGCACGCCGATCCCCATCATCCACTGCGACGAGCACGGCGCCGTGCCCGTGCCCGAAAAAGACCTGCCCGTGGTGCTGCCGCAAGACTGCATTCCCGACGGCTCGGGCAACCCGCTGCACAAGCACGAAGGCTTCCACGCGGGCGTGACCTGCCCCGTGTGTGGCAAGCCTGCCCGCCGCGAGACGGACACCATGGACACGTTCGTGGACAGCTCGTGGTACTTCATGCGGTATTGCGACCCCAAGAACGCCGATGCGATGGTGGCTGGCGGTACCGCTTACTGGATGCGTGACCAGAAAAATGCCGCTGGCGGCAGCGGCATGGACCAATACATCGGCGGCATCGAACACGCCATCCTGCACCTGCTGTACGCCCGCTTCTGGACCAAGGTCATGCGTGACCTGGGGCTGGTGAAAGTGGACGAGCCCTTCACCAAGCTGCTCACGCAGGGCATGGTGCTCAACCACATCTACAGCCGCCGCACCGCCAAGGGCGGCAAGGACTACTTCTGGCCGCACGACGTGGAGCATGTGCTGGACGAAGGCGGCAAGATCATCGGCGCCAAGCTCAAGAACGAAGCCACCAGCGGCGACGGCCTGCTGCCCGTGGGCACACCCATCGACTACGAAGGCGTGGGCACCATGTCCAAGTCCAAGAACAACGGCGTGGACCCGCAGGACCTGATCGAGAAGTACGGCGCCGACACGGCCCGCCTGTACACCATGTTCACCGCCCCGCCCGAGGCCACGCTGGAGTGGAACGACGCCGCCGTGGAGGGCAGCTATCGCTTCCTGCGCCGCGTGTGGAACTTTGGCGTCAAGCTCTCGGCGATTGACCGCGATGCGGCTCTGGCCAGCGTGGCGGGCGCCAAGAGCCTGCAGGACGTGCAGTTTGGCAAGGAAGCCAAGGCCCTGCGCCTGGAGATCCACAACGTGCTCAAGCAGGTGGACTACGACTACCAGCGCATGCAGTACAACACCGTGGTGTCGGGTGCGATGAAGATGATCAACGCGCTCGAAGACTTCAAGGCCACCGACTCGGCCGGTGCCCAGGTGGCGCTGATCGAAGGTTTTGGCATCCTGCTGCGCTGCCTGTACCCCGCCACGCCCCACATCGCCCACAGCCTGTGGACGGGTCTGGGCTATGCCGGTGCGCTGGGCGATCTGCTGGATGCACCCTGGCCGCAGGTCGATGCTGGCGCCCTGGTGCAAGACGAGATCGAACTCATGCTGCAGGTCAACGGCAAGCTGCGCGGCTCCATCCACGTGCCGGCGCAGGCCGACAAGGCCGAGATCGAGCGTATTGCGCTGGCCAGCGAAGCCTTCACGGCGCATGCGGCGGGCGCTCATCCGAAGCGCGTGATCGTGGTGCCCGGGCGTCTGGTGAACGTGGTGGTCTGACCCCATGAACAAACGCATCCTGCTCAGCCTGGCCCCCGTGGCCCTGTTGTCTGCCTGCGGATTCCGGCTGCGTGGCGTGCCGGAGTTCGGGTTTGGCTCGCTCTACATCGTGGCCCCAGCCAGTTCGCCGCTGGCGCGGGAGCTGCAGCGCACGCTCGACGGGTCGGGCAGCCAGCTCAAGGTGCTGCGCGACCCGGCCAGCATGCCGACGGCGGAGGCCATCTTCGACCTGCTGCAGGAGCAGCAGGAGCGTGTGGTGGTGGGCCTCAACGCGTCGGGCCAGGTACGCGAGCTGCAGCTGCGCCTGCGCATCAAGTTCCGCCTGCGCACCCCGGCGGGCGCCGAGCTGATTCCCGAGACCGAGCTGCTGCAGCAGCGCGACATCAGCTACAACGAAACCATTGCCCTGGCCAAGGAAGCCGAAGAGGCGCTGCTCTACCGCAACATGCGGACCGATCTGGTGCAGCAGCTCATGCGGCGCCTGTCGCTCACCCGTCCTGCCAAATAGCCGGACTCAAAAACAGCGCTCAAAAATGCCGCCTGCGCGCGATGGGCATGCCTTTTAAGCTATTTCTTTGATAGCTATCGAGGCGCGCCCTTGCTATGGCGTGTCCCCCAGGGCCGCGTTCTGGCGCCGCACAAAGCGGCCCGCCCGCGCCCCCGTGGCGCGCTGCGCGGCGGTGTAGCTCAGCACACCATTCACCCACACCTGCTCGATGCCCTCGCTGAACTGCTGGGGCTGCTCGAACGTGGCCAGGTCGCGTACGCGCTCGGGGTCCAGCACCACCACATCGGCCATGTGCCCCGCCAACAGCAGGCCACGCCCGCCCAGGCGAAAGCGCTGGGCCGACAGGCCCGTCATCTTGTGCACGGCCTCTTCGAGTTGCAGCAAGCCTTTTTCACGCCAGTAACAGGCCAACACGCGCGGGAACGCGCCCCACAGGCGCGGGTGTGGTCGTTCGTCGTGTGGCAGGCCATCTGAGCCAATCATGGACAGCGGGTGCGCAATCACGCGCTCCACATCGTCCTCGCGCATCTGGAAGTAGCAGGCCCCGCCGGGCTGGAGGCGCACGGCGGCCTCCTGCTGGGGCACGCCCCACTCGCGCGCAATGTCCGCCAGGTAGCGCCCGGCCATCTCGGGGTGCGGCTGGCTGCCGGTGATGAGGATGTCGATGATGCCGTCCACCAGGTCTTCGCGCAGCACCGTGGAGCCTGCGGTGTACGGGTACACGTCCATCGCAATCTCTTGCTGCTCGGCGAGCTGGTCGATCAGCGGCAGCGTCTCGCGCGTACGGCCCCAGTTGGCGGGCCCGGCGCATTTGTGGTGCGAGATGACCAGCGGCAGGCCCGACTGGCGGGCCGTGAGGGCGGCCTCCTGCAGCGCAGGCAGGATGCCCGCCAGCTCGTCGCGGATGTGCGTGGCATACACACCGCCGTGGCGCGCCGCCACCGAGGCCACGGACACCAGCTCTTCGACATCGGCCGCATAGGCCTCGCTGTAGAAGATGCCCGACGACAGGCCCAGCGCCCCGGCGGCCATGGCTTCTTCCATGTCGGCGGCCATGGCGGCGCGCTCGTCGGCGGTGGCGGTCTGGCGCAGGTTGGCCAGGTGGCGCATGCGCAGGGCCGTGTGGCCCATCAGCGCGGCCACGTTCACGGCGGGCTGGGCGGCGTTCACGGCGCGGGCGTATTCGGCCATGCTGGCATGGCGAAACTGCAGGCGCCCCAGCAGCGAGAGCGGAGCCAGCGGGCTGTCGGTGACCACGGGGGCCAGCGAAATGCCGCAGTTGCCCACGATGACGGTGGTGATGCCCTGCGAGAGCTTGGGCAGCATGGTGGGCGCGTCCAGCACGGCGGCGTCGTCGTGCGTGTGCACGTCGATGAAGCCCGGGGCGATCACACGGCCGGTGCAGTCCACCTCGGTAAAGTGTTCGTTGGCCCGGGCACGGGCCAGGGCGGCGGGGGCGATCTGGCCATGCGGGGCCAGGGCGGTGATGTGATCACCCTCGATCAGCAGGTCGCCCACCCAGCCGGGGCGGGGCGTGCCGTCCACGATGCGGCCGTTGCTCAGCAGCGTTGCATGCGCCATGTCATTCCTCAGCGGCCCGGCCGCGCGATGGGTCTGTGGGGTGGCTGGCGGTGCTGGAGTGGCTCTGGCCCGCGTGGCTGTCAAACGCGCCAACGTATTCGGCGCTGTCAAAACCGTGTTTGTGCAGCAGCTGCTTGAATTGCTGCAGCCCGCGGGTGGCCACGGGGCCCAGCTTTTGCGCCAGGCGCACGGTCAGGATTTCAATCACCACCAGGTGGGCCAGATAGGCCTCGGTGCCTACGCGCATCACCGCGTCTTGCGGCACGGACACGGCCAGCACCAGGTCGGCCACCTCGGCCAGCGGCGTGCCGGGCTGGGTCAGCGCCACCACGGTGGCACCTTGCGAGCGGGCAAAGCGCGCGGCCTCCAGCGCATAGGGCATGCGCCCCACGTGCGAGATGACAAAGGCCACGCCATCGGGCCCCAGCGTGCTGGCCGACACGAGCTGCTGGTGCGCATCAAAAATCGCGTTGGCCGTGCAGCCCAGGCGGAACAGGCGGCTTTGTAGCTCGCTGGCCATGAAGGTCGATGCCGCACCGACCGAGTAGCAGTCGATGCGCCGCGCCTGCGCCAGCCGCTCGGCCACGCGGTCGAGCACTTCGGCGTCGAGGTTGCGGCCCAGCTCGGTCAGCGACGACACGGCCGCGTGCACGATCTTGCTGGCCACGTCCTGCGCGCTGTCGTCGGCCAGCACGCTGCGGTGCAGGTGCGAGCCCGAGACGGCCAGATCCTGCGCCAGGGCGACCATGAATTCGCGCACCGAATCGTGGCCAAAGCTGCGGCAGGTGCGCACGATGGTGGGCATGGACACGCCCGCCTGCTGGGCCAGTTGTTCCACGGTGGCGACCACGGCGGCACGCGGGTCGTCCAGCACCACACGCACCACGCTGCGCTGCGCCTCGGGCAGTTCGGGCTGGCGCTCACGCAGTTGCTGCAGCAGGCTGGTAGGGGTAGCTTTGGACATGGTCAAAAACGGGTGCTGATGGCGCGGGTGATGGTGCCTTCGTCGTCCACGACGGGCAGCCAGCGCCATTTGTCAAAAGTGGTGCAGGGGTGCGAGATGCCCAGGGCCACCCTGTCGCCCACGGCGGGGGCGGGGCCTGTTGCGGGGTCGTAGCGCAGGTAGGCGTGGTGGTCGTTGAGCGCGCTCACCGTCCACCCGGTGGGGATGCTGGCAGCGCGGCGCTCGTGGCGCGGCGCCCAGCGCACAGGCACGGGCATCTCCAGATCGTACGAGACATCACGCCGCCCGCCGCTGAGCAAGGCCAGCCCGGGCTCGGGCACCGACTGCACCAGGGTCCAGACTTCGAGCGCCGGGCGCAGCGAGTCGTCCAGCCCCTCGCGCTGCTCCACATGCTTCAGAAAGCGCTGGTAGTTGCCATGGTCGTGTGTGATGTAGCAGCCCGAGCGCAGCACGCCCAGCACGGGTTTGGACAGACCCTGCGTGCGCAGCAGCGGAATGACGAGGTCGAACACGGCCGAGCCGCCTGCGGTGAGCAGGATCTCGGCATCGGCAAACAGGCCCTGCGCATCGCAGGCGCGGGCCACCTCGGTCACGCGGCGCACCAGCGCCGTGACCTCGCGTGCATCGTGTTCGCTGTCGCAGCGGGCCACGCCGCCTTCGTAGCACTCCACCCCGCCCAGCTGCACGGCGGGCGACGCAGCCATGGCCTGGGCCAGCGCCAGGGCTTCTTCCAGCGTGCGGCAGCCGGTGCGCTGGCCGGGCACGCCCATCTCCAGCAAGGTATCCAGGCGCCGTTCACCACGCGCAGTGTGGCCGCGCCGCTCGACCCAGTCTTCAATGCAGCGCAGCTGCGCCAGGCTGTCGATGAGGAACCACACGCGCAGGTCGGCGTGGCGCTGCAGCAGCGCGTGCAGGCCGTCCAGGTCGGCATCGCACAGCACCTGGTTGGCGATGATGGCGCGGCGTGCACCGGCCTCCACCCCCACGCAGAGCTGGTACACGGTGGCAAAGGTCAGGCCCCAGGCGCCCGCCTGCAGCTGCTCGGCAAACAGCTCGGGCGACAGGGTGGTCTTGCCATGCGGCGCCAAGGCCACGCCCTTGCGCTCGGCATAGGCCTGCATCCAGGTCAGGTTGTGGGCCAGGGCGCTTTCGCGGATGACGGCAATGGGCAAGGGCAGGTCGCCCGCCAGCACGTTCCAGCCGCGCTGGCCCAGGTCGGCGGGGCGGCTGGGGGCTGCGTGCAGCGGGTAGCCCTTGCAGCGGTGGTCAAGCAGGAATTCGTCGGTCATGGTGCGGGGTGAGAAGGTGCTGTTTTCCAGCAGGCGTGCAGGTGGCCGGGGGCCACTTCGTGCAGTTGCATGTCGGCGCTGGCGCAGCGCGCCTCGGCCTGGGGGCAGCGGGTGCGGAACACGCAGCCCGAGGGCGGATTGGCCGGGCTGGGCAGGTCGCCTTGCAGCAGCGCAATGCTGCGGCGCTGGGCGGGGTCAGGGATGGGCGCGGCGGCCAGCAGGGCCTGGGTGTAGGGGTGCTGGGGTGTGGCATACAGCGCCTCGGTGGGGGCGATTTCCATCACCCGGCCCAGGTACAGCACCACCACGCGGTCGCACAGGTACTCCACCACATCGAGGTCGTGCGAGATGAACAGCAGCGTGAGGCCCAACTGCTCCTTCAGCTCACCGAGCAGGTTCACCACCTGTGCCTGGATGGACACGTCCAGCGCCGACAGCGGCTCGTCGGCCACGATGAACTGGGGCTCCACCGCCAGCGCGCGCGCAATGCCGATGCGCTGGCGCTGCCCGCCCGAGAACTCGTGCGGAAAACGCTCGGCATGCTCGGGCCTGAGGCCCACCTGCTCCAGCAGCTGGTGGATGCGCGGCAGGCGTGCAGCGCCCTTGGCCAGGCCGTGCGTATCCAGCGCCTCGGCCAGCACTTCGCGGATGCGCATGCGGGGGTTCAGGCTGGCGTACGGGTCCTGAAAAATGATCTGGATCTGCGAGCGCAGCGGCCGGTATTGCGACTGCGAGAGCTGGGCCAGGTCTTGGGGCACGGGGCCGCCGTGGTAGCGCATCTGCCCGTTGGTCGGGTCCACCAGGCGCGTGAGCAGGCGGCCAATGGTGCTTTTGCCCGAGCCCGATTCGCCCACCAGGCCCAGGGTCTCGCCCCGGCGGATGGTGAAGCTCACGTCGTCCACCGCGCGCACGGGGTGCGGGCCGCTGCCAAAGTGCTTGCGCAGGTGGGCAATTTCCAAAAGCGGTGCGGCGGTATCGGTCGGGGCCATGGTGGGGTGCGGGTTCAGGACGGCGTTCATGCGCTCACCTCGGCGGGTTCGGGGTGTTCCTCGCGGTGCAGGCAGCGCACCATGCGGCGGGGGCCAGCGGCCTCCAGCGCGGGCATGGCGTGGGTGCAGTCGGCTTGCTGGCGGGCGCAGCGCGGCGCAAAGGCGCAGCCGGGTGGCGGCGAAAGTGGGCTGGACACCTGGCCCGGTATGGCGACCAGTTGCCGCCGGCCGTGGGCGGGCGTGCCTGCCGCCAGGGATTGCCGCCGGGCCACGCCGGGCAGGCAGGCCAGCAGGCCGCGCGTGTAGGGGTGCTCGGGCCGTGCAAACAGGTCGTGCACAGGTGCGGACTCGACAATGCGCCCGGCGTACATCACGGCCACGGCGTCTGCGTATTGCGCCACCACGCCCAGGTTGTGCGTGATGAACAGCATGCTCATGCCGGTCTCTTTCTGCAGCCGCCCCATCAGCGCCAGGATCTGCGCCTGGATGGTCACGTCCAGCGCGGTGGTGGGCTCGTCGGCAATCAGCAGCGTGGGGTTGCAGGCCATGGCCAGCGCAATCATCACGCGCTGGCGCATGCCGCCCGAGAGCTGGTGCGGGTACTCATGCACGCGCTGCGCGGCCGCCGGGATCTCGACCAGCTCCAGCATGCGGCGGGCGTGGGTCAGCGCGGTGCTGCGGTCCATCTTCAGGTGCAGGCGGGCCGACTCGGCAATCTGCTCGCCCACTGTCAGCACCGGGTTCAGGCTGGTCATGGGCTCCTGGAAGATCATCGCCAGCTCGTTGCCGCGCAGCGTGCGCTTGTCGGCCTCGGGCATGGCCAGCAAATCGACCTTGCGGCCGTCGCGCTGCACAAACCAGGCCTGGCCCGTGACCTGTGCCTGCGAGGTGCGGGCGTGCAGGCCCATGAGGGTGAGGCTGGTCACCGACTTGCCCGAGCCCGACTCGCCCACCAGCGCCAGCGTCTCGCCGGGGTGGATGGCAAAGGACACATCGGCCACGCTCTGGATGCGGCCCGCATCGGTGGCAAACGAGGTAGACAGGCCGCTGACTTCGAGCCGGGGCGCGGCGCTCATCGTGGAGGAGGTCATACGGTCTTCTTCAGTTTGGGGTCAAGCAGGTCGCGCACTCCGTCGCCCAGCATCTGCAGCGACAGGGCCGTGAGCACGATGGCCACGCCGGGGGCAAAGATGGTCCAGAACGCCTTGTCGGCATAGTCCAGGCTGCCCGCAATCATGGTGCCCCAGGTGGGGATGTCGGGCGGCACGCCCACGCCCAGAAAGGACAGGCCCGCCTCGGCCAGGATGGCGTAGGCAAAGATGAACGTCACCTGTACCAGGATGGGCGACATCAGGTTGGGCAGGATGTGGCGCCACAGGATGAGGTGCGTGCGCACGCCCAGGGCGCGTGCTGCGTCCACAAACAGCAGCTCGCGCAGCACCAGCGTGGTGGCGCGCACCACGCGGGCCACGCGTGGGGTGTAGACGATGACCAGCGCCAGCATCACGTTCCACAGCGACACGCCCAGGATGGACACCAGCGCAATGCCCAGCAGGATGTCGGGAAAGGACATCATCGCGTCCACCAGGCGCATCAGCGGGGCATCGAGCTTGCGGAAGAACCCCGCCAGCATGCCTAACAGCGTGCCCAGCAGCACGGCGCCCGCGGCGGTGACCAGGCCAATCAGCAGCGAGTAGCGCGCGCCGTGCACGATGCGCAGCAGCACATCGCGGCCCAGTTCGTCGGTGCCCGCCCAGTGCGTGCCCGAGGGCGCGCGCAGCCGCTCGCTGATCGACAGGGCGTTGGGGTCCGCATCGGACACCCAGGGGAAGACGACCGCAATGCTCGCCACCAGGGTTATCACGATGGCGGCGGCCAGCACCACCTTGCGGGCGAACAGGCGGCGCAGCACGGCCCGCAGGCGGTGCCAGAAGGAAGGGCTCGGGTTCATGGTGCTTCCAGGCGGATACGGGGGTCCACCAGCGTGTACAGAAAGTCGATGGCCAGGTTGATGAAGACGTAGATGGCGGCAATCACCAAGAGCGTGCCTTGGATCACGGGGTAGTCGCGCCGCAGCACGGCCCGCACCACCAGGTTGCCTACGCCGGGCAGGTTGAAGACCGTTTCGGTCACCACGGTGCCGCCAATCATCAGCGCCATGGTCAGCCCCAGCACCGTGACGATGGGCACCAGCGCATTGCGCAGCACATGCTTGACCATGATGGTGCCCTCGGGCAGGCCCTTGGCGCGGGCGGTGCGCACATAGTCTTCGCCCAGAATGTCGAGCATGGAGGCGCGCGTGAAGCGGATGATGAGCGCCGAATTGAGCAGTCCCAGCACCAGCGCAGGCAGCATCAGATGCGACAGCCGCTCGCCCAGCGTGGCCGTGGGGTCGCCATAGCCTGAGGCCGGAAACCACCCCAACTTGACCGCAAACAGCTGGATGAGGATGAGGCCCAGCCAGAAGCTGGGCACGCTCGCGCCCAGCATGGCCACCCCACTCACGGCCTGGTCGGTGGCGCTGCCGCGCCAGACGGCGGCGGCCATGCCGCAGGGCACGCCCACCAGCGCGGCAATGCCCACGGCAAACAGCGCGAGGAACAGCGTGGGCTCGGCCCGCTCCAGCAGGGCCTGGGCCACGGGGCGCTGCAGAAACAGCGAGTGCCCCAGGTTGCCCTGCAGCAGCTCGCCCACCCACAGCGCAAACTGCACGGGCAGGGGCTTGTCCAGCCCATACTGCGCGCGGGCCTGGGCAATGTCGGCGGCGGTGGCCTGGTCACCCAGCAGCAGCGCCACCGGGTCGCCCGAGGCCAGCCGCGTGAGGCAGAACACCAGCACTGCCACCAGGGCCAGCACCACCACGGCGCCGCCCAGGCGCTTCAACAGAAATCGCATCATGGTGCTGTCTGCCCCTGCTTACTTGGCCAGGCCCGTGTTCCAGAAGAACGGCCAGATGGCCGGTGTGTAGCCCTGCAGCTTGGCCGAGCGGGCCGACAAACCGTTGAACTTGCCCACTTCGATGAAGGGCACTTCGTCGTACACCACCTGCTGCACCTTGCCCCACAGCGCGCCACGCTTGGCGGGGTCCGTTGCTTGGTTGAATGCAGACAGCGCGGCCTTCTTGGCATCAGATTCCCACCAGCCTGGGGCACCGTCACCCAGTTGTGGTGGCGAGAGCATGGGCTCCGGGAACAGGCCCGAGTGGGTGAAGTACACGTCCCACAGCTTGGGGTCGTTGCGGCGCTGCACCAGCGTGGCCCAGTCCACCACCTGCAGTTCGGTCTTGAAGCCCGCCTTCTTGAGCTGCTCGGACATCACCAGCGCCATGTTGTAGTGGAACTCGTACTGGCGGCTGGCCATGATGCGCACGGGCTGCCCGTTGTAGCTGGCCTTGGCTGCCTGGTCTTTGGCCGCTTGCGGGTTGCGCTCGTTGTAGAGCTTGCTGCCCGCGTCCGAGTAATACGGCGTGCCCTTAGGGAAGAAGTTGGGTTCCACCACAAAGAAGCGGTTGTCGCCAAAGCCTGCGGCCAGCAACTCGCCCGTGCCCACGGCGGTTTGCACCGCGCGGCGCAGTGGCTGCGAGGCCAGAACGCCTTCCTTGGTGTTGAACACGATGTACGGAAAGCCAAAGTTCTTCGTCACGATGGGCACCACGGCCGGGGCGCCTTTTTCGATGCGGCCAATGGCCTCCACCGGCAGCAGGTCGGCGTACTGGAACTGGCCCGAGAGCGCGCCTTCAACGCGCGTGTTGGCGCTGGGCACGGGCACGAAGCGCAGCTCGTCGAGCAGCGCCTCGCGCTTGCCGGCGTAGCCGCTGGCGGCTTCCTTGCGGCTGGCGTAGCCGTCAAATCGCACCAGCACGGTGAACTGGTCGGGGCGGCGTTCCTTGAACTGGTAGGGGCCGGTGCCGACGAAGTCCTTGAGCTGGGGCGCAATGCTCTCCTTGGCCATGATGGCGGCCATGCCGCTGGGCAGGGCCAGCTGGGCCAGCAGCGGCGCGTAAGGATTTTTCAGCTTCAGTTCCACCGCCAGTGCACCCTTGGCGGTGAGCGAGGCCACTTCCTTGCCCACGGCCTTGCCACGGGGATTCAGCTCCATCCAGCGCTGCAGCGAGGCCACCACGTCGTCGGCCGTCATCTCGCGCCCGTTGTGGAACTTCACGCCCTTGCGCAAGGGGATGGTGTAGGTCAGCCCGTCCTTGGAGACGGTGGGCAGGCCCTCGGCCAGCATGGGGGCGATGGCCCAGTTGGCGTCGAAGGTGTACAGCGGCTCGTACACGTGCTGCATGATGGTGCCCACCAGGTCGGCGGTGCTCACCATGGGGTCCAGGCCCTGGGGCTCGCCCACCATGGCGAGGTTGGCGGCGCCGCCCTTGACTGGGGCGGTGGCGGCCGTTTGGGCCCAGCTGGCGCTGCAGGCCAGGGTGAGGGCCGCGGTCAGCGCCGCAGCACCCAGCAGCTTGCGGCGGCCCCGCAGTTCAGGCGTTGGCAGCGGATGCTGCACCAGGTTGGTTCCAGACGTTTGCATTGCACACCTCGAAGTAATAGGATTACACAAATAAGCACATTCGATGCCAGAATTGCGAACGAGATGGGCATTTCTGGAAGGAAGTGTGTAATATCTTTACTCAAAGGAGCGTTTTCCATGCCAGTAGAAACCCTCGGCCAAGCGCCGCTCGCGTCCGATCGCCTCGCACGCCCCCTCTCGCCCGGCACCCGTGCCGGCGACTTCGTTTTTGTCTCGGGCCAGGTGCCCACCGACGACCAGGGCCAGGTGGTGGTCGGCGGCATCGAGGCGCAGACACGCCAGGTGTTCCAGCGCGTCAAGGACGCTTTGGCCCTGGCCGACTGCACCCTGGACGATGTGGCCAAGGTCAGCGTCTGGCTGGCCGATGCGCGGGACTTCGGCAGCTTCAACCGCGTGTACATGGAGTGTTTTGGGGACCACCGCCCCGCACGCTCCACCGTCGAATCGCGCCTGATGATCGACGCCAAGGTCGAGATCGACGTGACGGCCTACAAGCCGCGCGGCTGAGCCATGACCGCAGCCAAGCAAGCTGTGTGGGACGTGGTGGCGCTGGGCGAGGCGCTGGTGGAGTTCAACCAGACGCGTCCTGGCGAGCCGCAGTACCTGCAGGGCTTTGGGGGCGACACCAGCAACGCCGTGATCGCCGCCGCCCGCGCGGGCGCACGCACCGCATACCTTACCCGCCTGGGCAGCGATGCCTTTGGCCAGGCCCTGCTGGACCTGTGGGCGCGCGAAGGTGTGGACACCACGGCGGTAGAGCGCGACGCGCAGCACCCCACGGGCATCTACTTTGTGACGCATGGTGCGGCCGGGCACGAGTTCAGCTACCTGCGCGCGGGCTCGGCCGCCAGCCGCATGGCGCCTGCGTGGTTGCTGGATGCGCCCACAGCGGTGCTGCAGCAGTGCCACATCCTGCATGTGTCGGGTATCTCGCTGGCGGTGTCGGCCTCGGCCTGCGACACGGCCTTTGAGGCCATGCGCGTGGCGCGGGCCGCCGGTGCACGCGTGGCGTTCGACCCCAACCTGCGCCTCAAGCTCTGGCCGCTGGCACGGGCGCGGGCCTGCATCGCGCATGCGGTGTCGCTGTGCGACATCTTCCTGCCGGGGCTCGATGACATGGCCGCGCTGCTGGGCCTGAGCGATGCGGATGCGATTGCCGACTGGGGCCACGCGCAGGGCGCGGCCACGGTGGTCGTCAAGCTCGGGGCGGATGGCGTGCTGCTGAGCAGCGCCGACCCCGCCGTGCCGCGCCAGCGTGTGGCGGGCCGCAGTGTGGCGCTGGTGGATGCCACGGGGGCGGGTGATTGCTTTGATGGCAACCTGCTCGCGCGCCTGGCGCTGGGCGATGACCTGGCCGCCGCCGTGAGCTATGCCAACACGGCGGCATCGCTGGCCGTGCAGGGCTTTGGCGCCGTGGCGCCGCTGCCCACAGCGCAGCAGGTGCAGGCGCTGCTGTAACGCTGGGCCGCTGCGCCCACCCGTTCGGGCTGCGGCCTGCTGTCTGAACGGGTGGCGGTGGCGATTTTCTTCAGGCAAAAATGGCCGTTACCGCGCGACCATCATGCCTTTGCAGCTATTAAATTGGTAGTAAACGGGCCTGCGCCCGCTGTGCCGTGCCTCACACAGGCCGTGTGCGCATCAGCGTGCTCTTGCCAAACAGCGACTCCACCAGGTCCACCGCCAACACAGCGGTCTTGTTGCGCACGTCCAGCGCCGGGTTCAGCTCCACGATGTCGAGGGACGCCAGGCGGCCGCTGTCGGCAATCATCTCCATGCACAGCTGCGCCTCGCGGTAGGTGGGGCCGCCAGGCACGGTGGTGCCCACGCCAGGGGCAATGTCGGGGTCCAGAAAATCCACGTCAAAGCTCACATGCAGGTGGGTGTGGGTGTCCACGCCCGCCAGGGCCCGTTCCATCACCTGGCGCATGCCCACCTCGTCGATGGCGCGCATGTCAAACACTTCCAGGCCCTGCTCGTGCACAAAGCGTTTTTCGCCTGCGTCCACGCTGCGGATGCCGATCTGGCGGATCTGCTCGGGCCGCAGTGCCGGGCCACCGCCGGGCATGGCCGCCAGCTGCGTCAGTTCGGCCGGGCCAAAGCCGCACAGGCAGGCCACGGGCATGCCGTGCACGTTGCCGCTGGGGGTGAGTTCGCTGGTGTTGAAGTCGGCATGTGCGTCGAGCCAGAGCACGCGCAGTTTCTTGCCGCTTTCTGCGCAGTGGCGGGCCACGGCGCTGATGCTGCCCAGGCCCAGGCTGTGGTCGCCGCCCAGCAGGATGGGCAGGTGGCCCAGTTGCAGCTCGGCATACACGGCGTCGTACACCAGCCGGTTCCACTGCGCCACCTCGGGCAGGTGGCGGTAGCCGTTCACCGGGGGCAACCAGGGGTTGGAGGGGCCGCCAAGGTTGCCCCGGTCAAACACCTGCAGCCCGTGCAGCTCCAGCGCCGCCTGCAGCCCCGCCACGCGCAGGGCCTCGGGGCCCATCGACGCGCCGCGCGCGCCCGCGCCGATGTCGGTGGGCGCGCCAATCAGGCTGGTGGGCTGGGCGCTGCGCAGGGTGTTGGGGGGCATGGTCAAGGCTTTCTGTGCGGGGTGGACAAGGGCAGCGGCCAGGCCGCAGCGCGGGCGGTGGCGCCCGGGCATTCTCGGGGCTTTGGGTGCCAATGAACAGTGCGCGGGCTGATCAGTCCGCCATGGCCTTTGTGCACTGTGCGGGTGCACACTGGCCATTTGCACAAAACCCGGCGGGGCAAGGCGATAAACTTTGCCGCATGCAAGTCGCCATGGCCCAACTCTCATCGCATCTTCAACGGGGCCTGTCGCCGCTTTATGTATTGCATGGCGACGAACCCTTGCTGCAGCAAGAGGCCGCCGACGCCATCCGCGCCACGGCCCGCGCCCAGGGCTACACCGAACGCAGCAGCTACACCGTGGCCGGGGCGCACTTCGACTGGAGCGCCGTGCTGGCCGCCGGTGGCTCGCTCAGCCTGTTTGCCGACAAGCAGATCGTCGAGATCCGCATCCCCTCGGGCAAGCCCGGCAAGGACGGCAGCGTGGCCCTGCAGCAGGTGGCCGAATCGGCACGTGGCAACGACAGCACCCTTACTCTGGTGATGCTGCCGCGCCTGGACAAGGCCACCAAGACCGGCGCTTGGTTCGCCGCACTCGAATCTAGCGGCACCTCCATCCAGATCGACCCCATCGAGCGCGGCATGCTGCCCCAGTGGATCGCCCAGCGCCTGGCCGCGCAGGGCCAGCGTGTGGTGGCGGGCGAGGAAGGGCAGCGCACCTTGCAGTTCTTTGCCGACCGCGTGGAAGGCAACCTGCTGGCCGCGCACCAGGAGATCCAGAAGCTCGCGCTGCTGCACCCGGCGGGCGAGCTGACCCAGGCCCAGGTCGAGGCCGCCGTGCTCAACGTGGCGCGCTACGACGTGTTCAAGCTGTCCGAATCCGTGCTCTCAGGCCACACCGCCCGCGTGCAGCGCATGCTCGACGGCCTGCAGGCCGAGGGCGAGGCCGAGGTGCTGGTGCACTGGGCGCTGGCCGAAGACATCCGCGCCCTGAAACGCGTGAAAGACGCCATGAACGCAGGCCGCCCCTTGCCCATGGCTTTGCGCGAGAACCGCATCTGGGGCCCCAAGGAGCGCCTGTTCGAGCGCATCCTGCCCAAGGCCAGCGACGCCGCCCTGGCGCGCCTGCTGCAGTCGGCGCACACGGTGGACGGCATTGTCAAAGGCCTCAAGCAGCCCGACTGGCCGCAGGATGGCTGGCAGGCGCTGCAAAGGCTGGCGCTGCAGGTGTGCCGGTTGACGCAGGCGGCGCGCTGAGGGCTCGGCGGCGAACAGGCTGCTGGCGCTTTTCTATCAAGCGCCTTGTGCTATCAAAATGGGAATCTTTGGTCAGGCGGCTGCCAGTGCCGAGCGCGCCTTCTCCACCCACATCTGCAAATTCGCCACCAGATCCTTCTGGCTGAACGAGCAGCTTTCCTCCGAAAACAGCGCGCTCGATTCCAGCCGGTCCAGCAGGTTCAGCAATACCTCGCCGTAGCGCGGGGGCAGGGCGGCGAGCAGGGCCGTCTGCTGGCGGGCCAGGGTGCTCAGGGTGGCGGCGGTATGGGCGCCGCGTTCAAAGGCCTGCAGGGCTTCGGTCAGGGTGGCGAGCTGGGCGGGGGCGGTGGTGGTCATGGCCAGGGATGTGCGAGTAGGGCAAGTCCGCAAGGGTAAAGCCAAGTGCGGCAAAATCGCCGGATGAACGCCCTCCACGTCGCTGAATACACGCATTCTCTCGGTCTCCAGGCAAAAACAGCCTCTGCGCTGATGGCCAAAGCGCCAGCAGCTATCAAAAACAAAGCACTCAAGGCGCTGGCCCGGCTGCTGCGCGAGAACGTGGATGCGCTGCAGATCGACAACGCCAAAGACCTGGAGCGTGCCCGCGCCGCCGGGCTGGCCGAGCCCATGGTGGACCGTCTCAAGCTCAGCCCCAAGGTGCTGGAGACCTGTGCCGAAGGCTGCGAGCAGCTGGCCGCCATGCCGGACATCATTGGCGAGATCCTGGGCATGAAGCAGCAGCCCAGCGGCATCCGTGTGGGGCAGATGCGCGTGCCGATCGGTGTGTTCGGCATGATCTACGAGAGCCGCCCCAACGTGACCATCGAGGCGGCCAGCCTCAGCATCAAGAGCGGCAACGCCTGCATCTTGCGCGGCGGCTCCGAGGCGATTGACTCGAACAAGGCGCTGGCCAAGCTGGTGCAGCAGGCGCTGGCCGAAGCCGGCCTGCCGCAGGACGCGGTGCAGCTGGTGCAGACCACCGACCGCGAGGCCGTGGGCCAGCTCATCGCCATGCCGCAGTTTGTGGATGTGATCATCCCGCGCGGTGGCAAGGGCCTGATCGAGCGCATCAGCCGCGACGCCAAGGTGCCCGTGATCAAGCACCTGGACGGCAATTGCCACACCTATGTGGACGACCCCTGCGACATCGCCATGGCGGTGAAGGTGGCTGACAACGCCAAGACCAACAAATACAGCCCCTGCAACGCGAGCGAAGGCCTGCTGGTGGCGCGCGGTGCGGCGGCCGAATTCTTGCCCCGGATCGGCGCGGTGTATGCCGCCAAGGGCGTGGAGATGCGCGGCTGCCCCGAGTCGCTGGCGATTCTGGCGGCCGTGCCCGCCGCGAAGCTGGTGCCCGCCACCGAGCAGGACTGGAGCGAGGAATACCTGGCGCCGATCATCAGCGTGAAGATCGTGGCAGGTGTGGACGAAGCCATTGCCCACATCAACCACTATTCCAGCCACCACACCGATGCCATCCTGACGACGAACCATGTCCACGCCCAGCGCTTCCTGCGCGAGGTGGATTCGGCCAGCGTGATGGTGAACGCGAGCACGCGGTTTGCCGATGGCTTCGAGTACGGCCTGGGCGCCGAAATCGGCATCAGCACCGACAAATTCCACGCGCGTGGGCCGGTGGGCATCGAGGGGCTGACCTCGCTCAAGTACGTGGTGCTGGGCGAGGGCGAGGTGCGGGGCTGATTCGCTATCTATTTGATAGCTATCAACGCATATCAGTCGCGCGCAGAGCCCCAATTTTTCTATGAAAATCATCATCCTCGGCGCAGGCCGTGTGGGCCAGAGCGTGGCAGACAGCCTGGTGTCGGAGCGCAACGACATCACGGTGATCGACACCGACGCCGCGCGCCTGCGCGACCTGGAGTCGCGCTTTGACCTGCGCGGGGTGGTGGGCAATGGCATAGAGCCCGCCGTGCTGGCCGAGGCGGGTGCCGAGGACACCGACCTGCTGATCGCCTGCGCCGCACAGGACGAGACCAACCTGGTGTGCTGCAAGATCGCGCAGCTGCTGTTCAACATCCCCAAACGCATTGCGCGCGTGCGCTCCAGCGGCTTTCAGGGCGACGACCGGCTGGTGGGCCCCGAGGGTTTTGCGGTGGACCGCATCATCTGCCCCGAAGAATCGCTCACCCGCTATATCGGCAAGCTCATCGACTACCCCGAAGCCATGCAGGTGCGCGAGTTTGCCGGTGGCCGCGCCTGCCTGGTGTCGGGCCGGGCCCGGCCCGGCGCGCCCATGGTGGGCCCCACGATTGGGGAGCTGCGCGAGCGCGCGCCCGAGATGGCGATGCGCATGGTGGCCATCTACCGCCGTTTTGCCGACGAGCCCGACCGCTTCATCGCCTGCGACGGCGCCACCCGCATCGAACCGGGCGACGAGGTGTTTGTGCTGGCGGCGCACGAACACATCGCCCAGGTGCTGGCGGCCCTGCACCGCCCGGCCTCGCTGCAGGCCCAGCCGGTGCGCCGCATCATGATTGCGGGCGGCGGGGGTGTGGGGCTGCGGCTGGCGCGGCAGCTGGCGCAGACACCGGGGCGTTTCCACACCAAGATCATCGAGGGCGATGCCGAGCGCTGCGTGGCGCTGGCGTCGGCACTGCCGTCCGACGTGCTGGTGCTGCAGGGCGACACCACCGACGAGGACCTGCTGGGCGACGAGGGCATCGAGGAGGTGGACCTGTTCCTCGCACTCACCGACGATGACGAGGACAACATCATGTCCTGCCTGCTGGCCAAGCGCATGGGCGCAAGCCGCGTGCTGGCCCTCATCAACCGGCGCAGCTATGCCGACCTGATGCACGGCACGCAGATCGACATTGCGTTGTCGCCCGCGCAGGCCATGCTGGGCGAGCTGCTGGCCTATGTGCGCCAGGGCGATGTGCAGGCGGTGCACAGCCTGCGCCGGGGCGTGGCCGAGGCGCTGGAGATCGTGGCGCGCGGCGACCGCAAGAGCTCGCGCGTGGTGGGCCGCAAGGTCAGCGACCTGCAGCTGCCGCGCGATGTGCACATCGGCCTGATCGTGCGCGGGCTGCCCGATGCCTCGGACCCGACGGGCGCAGCCGCCGCCAGCCTGCGCGAGCCCGAGGTCATCATCCCGCGCAGCGCGACGGTGATCGAGAGCAATGACCATGTGGTGTTCTTCCTGCCCAACAAGCGGCTGGTGCGCGACGTGGAAAAGCTCTTCCGCGTGAGCGCGACTTTTTTCTGACGCCGGGCCAGCGAGCGACCCATGGTGGACATGTTTCCCGTGCTGCGGGTGCTGGGCATCCTGATCATGATCTTTGCGCTGACCATGGGGCTGCCGCTGGCGGTGTCGCTGTGGACGGGCGATGGCGTCTGGTTTGTGTACCCGCTGTCCATGGGCGCCACGCTGCTGGCGGGCGCGTGGCTGTGGTGGCGGCTGCGGCTGTTCCGGCAGGAGCTGCAGCCGCGCCACGGCGTGATGCTGGTGTCGCTGGTGTGGGCGCTGCTGCCGCTGTCGGCCGCGCTGCCGCTGATGCTGGCGGGGCACTACACGGGGCACCCGCTGTCGTTCACGCATGCCTATTTCGAGGCCGTGTCAGGGCTCACCACCACGGGCTCCACCGTGCTCACCGGGCTGGATGCGCTGCCGGTGTCGGTCAATGTGTGGCGCACCTTTTTGCAGTGGATGGGCGGCATGGGCATCCTGATCCTGGCCGTGGCCGTGCTGCCGCTGCTGGGCGTGGGCGGCAGCCAGCTGTTCAAGGCCGAGGCGGCAGGGCCGCTGAAGGACACCAAGCTCACGCCGCGCATGACCGGCACGGCCAAGGGGCTGTGGGGCGTGTACGCGCTGTTTTCGGTGCTGTGTGGTTTGGCCTACTGGGCCGGGGGCATGGCGCCACTGGATGCACTGATGCACATGTTCACCACCGTGAGCCTGGGCGGGCTGTCGTCGCACGACCTGAGCTTTGGCTACTTCCAGTCGCCCCTGCTGGAGGTGATCTGCATCTTCTTCATGCTGGTGGCCAGCTGCAACTTTGCGCTGTACTTTGTGGCATTTCGCAAGGGCCACTGGGGTGGTTTCTGGCGTGACCCGGAGCTGCGGGCCACGCTGTTTGCGCTGATCGGCGGCGGGCTGGTGGTGGCTCTGCTGCTGTGGGCCAAGGGCGTGTATGGGCCGCTCGATGCGCTGCGCCACGGCATGTTCAACCTGGTGTCGCTGGCCACCACCACCGGCTACGCCACGGTGGACTACCTCGCCTGGCCGGTGTTTGCGCCCGTGTTCATGCTGCTGCTGTCGGGCGTGGCCACCAGTGCCGGATCGACGGGCGGCGGGATCAAGATGGTGCGCATGCTCATCCTAGCCAAGCAGGCGCGCCGCGAGATGAACCGCCTGGTGCACCCGCGCGCCGTGCAGCCGGTGTGCCTGGGGGGCGGCGTGGTGGACAACCGGGTGATCTTCTCGGTGCTGGCCTTCATGCTGGTCTATGGCGGCACGGTGTTCGGCCTGAGCATGGTGCTGCTGCTCACCGACCTGGACCCCGTGACCGCGTTTTCGGTGGTGCTGGCCAGCGTCAACTGCGCGGGGCCGGGGCTGGGCAGCGTGGGCCCCGCGTCCAACTACGCGGTGCTGACCGATTTCCAGATCTGGGTGTGCACACTGGCCATGCTGCTGGGGCGGCTGGAGATTCTGAGTTTCATGGCCTTGCTCACCCCCGCTTTCTGGCGCCGCTGACATTGCTTTTCGTGGCCGTGCCTTGCGAAACAGGAAGACGGCCCCAAATCCCTACAATCCGTCCGCAATTTGCTTCCCGAGGGCATCTATGGTTCCGCATCTCATCACGGCCCTCACGGGGCCGATCAACGAACTCGAACAGCGCGTTCTCGACTCGATGCCCGCCATCGAACGCTGGTTCCGCCTGGAATGGATGGAACACACGCCGCCGTTCTACACCTCGGTGGACATCCGCAATGCGGGCTTCAAGCTCGCGCCTGTGGACACCAACCTCTACCCCGGTGGCTGGAACAACCTGACCAAGGAGATGCTGCCCCTGGCCGTGCAGGCCGCCATGGCCGCCATCGAGAAGATCTGCCCCGAGGCGCGCAACCTCTTGATCATTCCGGAGAACCACACGCGCAACACCTTCTACCTGGCCAACGTGGTGCAGCTGCAGCGCATCTTCAACATGGCCGGCCTGAACGTGCGTGTGGGCTCCATCAGCCCCGAGATCAAGAAGCCCACGCTGATCGAGTTGCCCAATGGCGATACCGTGACACTGGAGCCCGTGGTGCGCACCAAGCGCCGCCTGGGGCTCAAGGATTTCGACCCCTGCACCATCCTGCTCAACAACGACCTGTCGGCGGGCCCGCCGGGCATCCTGGAAGACATCCACGAGCAGTACCTGCTGCCCCCGCTGCACGCGGGCTGGAGCGTGCGTCGCAAGAGCACCCACTTCAAGAACTACGAAGAAGTGGCCAAGCGCTTCGGCAAGATGCTGGGCATCGACCCCTGGCTCATCAACCCCATGTACAGCCAGTGCGACGGTGTGGACTTTGCCGAAGACAAAGGCATGGACAAGCTGCAGACCACGGTGGATGCCCTGCTGACCAAGGTGCGCCGCAAGTACAAGGAATACGGCATCAACGAAAAGCCGTTCGTGATCGTCAAGGCCAACAACGGCACTTACGGCATGGGCATCATGACGGTGCGCGATGCCAAGGAGCTGGACGCGGTCAACCGCAAGACCAAGAACAAGATGGCCGTCATCAAGGACGGCCAGCCGGTCAATGACCTCATCATCCAGGAGGGCGTGCTGACCCAGGAGCGTGTGCACGAAGCCGTGGCCGAGCCCGTGGTCTACATGATGGACCGCTATGTGGTGGGTGGCTTCTACCGCATGCATGCCGAGCGGGGGGTGGACGAAAACCTGAATGCGCCCGGTGCGAGCTTCGTACCCCTGGCCTTTGAGCACAGCACCCACATGCCGCAGCCCGGCGTGCGCCCCGGGGTGAGTGCGCCCAACCGCTTCTACATGTATGGCGTGGTGGCACGGCTGGCGATGCTGGCGGCCAGCTACGAGCTGGAGGCGACCAACCCCGACGCCGAGGTGTACGACTGAACGCGCCCCCTGAGTCGCTTCGCGCCTTCCCCCTCTCTCGCTGCGCGGGAAGGGAGCGCACCCGGTGGCCTGGCCAAGCCAGTTCATGGCGCAGGGGCTCTATCCATCATGGCGGGTGAACGTCAAATGATGGCCTGCCACGCCCGCACCCGCCTGCCAAGGGGGGACAGCCAGGTCCAGTTGCTGCGTCGCAACATTGGGCGGATGCCTCCAGGCGCTTGATCTGGCGCAGGCGCACAATAGCGTTCCCAAAAGTAACAGAACCCCGGCGGCCCCGCGCATGCCGGGTGCGGTCAGTGCAAAGCTCCAAATCTTCGCTCGCAGCGCTCACGCTGGGCGCTATCGGTGTGGTGTATGGCGATATCGGCACCAGCGTGCTGTATGCCGTCAAAGAGGTGTTTGGCTCCGGCCATGTGCCTTTCACCCCGGACAACATCTACGGCATCCTCTCCATCTTCTTCTGGACGCTCACGGTCATCGTGTCGCTGAAGTACGTGGTGCTGGTGCTGCGCGCCGACAACCATGGCGAGGGCGGCCTGATCGCGATGCTGGCGCTGGCCTCGCAGGCCGTCAAGGACAAGCCCCGGCTGCGCGGCGTGCTGCTGGCGGTGGGAATTTTCGGCACCTCGCTGTTCTATGGCGACGGGGTCATCACCCCGGCCATCTCGGTGCTGTCGGCGGTGGAGGGGCTGGAGGTGGTCTCGCCCCACTTCAAGCAGTATGTGATTCCTATCACCCTGGTGGTGCTGTTCTGCCTGTTTGCGGTGCAAAAGCGCGGCACCGGGGGCATCGGCAAGTTCTTCGGGCCCATCACCCTGGTGTGGTTCATCAGCCTGGCCTTGCTGGGGGTATCGCACATCGTGGGCCACCCCGAGATCCTCTGGGCGCTGAGCCCGCACCACGCGCTGGGCTTCATGTGGGCCAACCCGGGCACCAGCTTCATCATCCTGGGCGCGGTGGTGCTGTGCGTGACCGGCGCCGAAGCCCTGTATGCCGACCTGGGCCACTTCGGCAAGCGGCCCATCCGCCTGGCCTGGTTCACCGTGGCCATGCCGGCGCTCACGCTCAACTATTTTGGCCAGGGCGCCCTGCTGCTGGCCGAGCCCGAGGCGGTGAAGAACCCCTTCTACATGATGGCCCCCGACTGGGCGCTGATCCCGCTGGTGGTGCTGGCCACCATGGCCACAGTGATCGCCTCGCAGGCCCTGATCACCGGCGCCTTCAGCGTGACCAAGCAGGTCATCCAGCTGGGCTACCTGCCGCGCCTGAACATCCAGCACACCAGCGTGCGTGACACGGGGCAGATCTACATGCCGCTGGTGAACTGGGGGCTGTTTGCCGCCATCGTGCTGGCGGTGGTGATGTTCCGCTCGTCCAGCAACCTGGCCGCCGCCTACGGCATCGCCGTGACGCTGGACATGCTGATCACCACCACGCTCACCTTCTTCGTGATCCGCTACGGCTGGCGCTATCCGCTGGCGCTGTGTATCGCGGCCACGGGCTGCTTCTTTGTGGTGGACCTGGCGTTCTTCGCCTCCAACATGCTCAAGCTGTTCCAGGGCGGCTGGTTCCCGCTGCTGATCGGCGGCATCGTGTTCGCCTTCATGATGACCTGGAAGGAAGGGCGCCGCCTGCTCAACGACAAGCTGCGCGCCGATGCCATCGACCTGAAAGACTTCCTGGAGTCGGTGTTCATCAGCCCGCCCACGCGTGTGGACGGCACGGCCGTCTTCCTCACGGCCGAAACCGGCGCCGTGCCCAACGCGCTGCTGCACAACCTCAAGCACAACAAGGTGCTGCACCAGCAGAACCTGTTTGTCACGGTGCACAACCACGAAACCCCCTGGATCGGCCTGGACAAGCGCCTGCAGGTCGAGTCTCTGGGCCACGATTGCTGGCAGGTGGTGATCCACTACGGCTTCAAGAACGACCCCGATGTGCCGCGCGCCTTGGAGCTGCTGCGCGGCCGGGGCTGCGAGCTGGAGGCCATGACCACCAGCTACTTCCTCTCGCGCGACACCGTCATCCCCACCATGGGTGGCGGCATGGCGCCCTGGCGCGAAAAGCTGTTTGCACAGATGCACCACAACGCCAGCGGCGCGGCGGACTTCCTGCACCTGCCCAACAACGCGGTGGTGGAGCTGGGGTCCAAGATCGAGATCTGAGCGGATTTTTTGAGGTTTTTGGCCTCATGCGCGCGACCATCAAGCGAAATTTGCTATTTAAAATATAGCATTCGTGATGGACGGCGCTCCAGGCGAGTCCTCCCGCAGGCGGCTGTGGGGGCGCGGTGCCAGAATCCAGCCCATGCAATTTTTCAAAGACCTGAGCCTCTCGACCTTTGTCGCGGGGTTCGTGGCGGTGCTGGTGGGCTTCACCAGTTCGGTGGCCATCGTGTTCCAGGCCGCGCAGGCGTTTGGCGCCACACCCGCCCAGGTCACCTCCTGGATGTGGGCGCTGGGTCTGGGCATGGGCCTGTGCTCGCTGGTTCCTTCCTTGGTCCTGCGGCAACCCGTCATGGTGGCCTGGTCCACCCCCGGCGCGGCTGTGCTGGCCACGGCCGGGTTGGCCGGGGGCTTCAGCATGGGCGAGGCCGTGGGGGCATTCATGGTGAGTGCGGTGCTCATCACCTTGGCGGGCGTCACCCGCTGGTTCGAGCGCGTGATGAACCGCATCCCCATGGAGATCGCTGCTGCCTTGCTGGCCGGTGTGCTGGCGCGGTTCGGCCTGCAGGCATTTGCCGCCGCCCAGACGGCGCTGCCGCTGGTGCTGCTCATGCTGTTGGTGTACCTGGTCAGCCGCCGCTGGCTGGCGCGGTATGCCGTGGTCATCACGCTGGCGGTGGCCGTGGCGTACGTGGCGGCCCGTGGGCAAATGGCGTGGTCGGCGGTGCAGCTGGAGCTGGCCCTGCCGGTGTTCATGGCGCCCGATTTCAGCGTGGCGGCCCTGGTCAGCCTGGCCATTCCGCTGTTTGTGGTCACCATGGCATCGCAGAACCTGCCGGGCGTGGCGGTGATCCGCGCATCGGGCTACGACCTGCCGGTGTCCCGCCTCATCACCCTCACCGGGCTGGCAACCCTGGTCCTGGCACCGTTTGGCGCCTTTGCACTGAACTTCAGCGCCATCACCGCCGCCATGTGCATGGGCCCGGAGGCACATGAAGACCGCAGCCGCCGTTACACCGCTGCCGTGTGCTGCGGTGCGCTGTATGTGGCCATCGGGTTGTTTGGTGCGGTCATTACTGGATTGCTGACGGCGTTCCCCAAGGAACTGGTCGTGGCCATTGCAGGGCTGGCGCTGTTGGGCACCATCGGCAACGGCCTGGCCGCTGCCTTGCGGGACGAGTCCCACCGGGAGGCTGCGCTCATCACCTTCCTGGTCACGCTCAGTGGTGTGGTGGTGGCGGGCGTGGGGTCGGCCTTCTGGGGCGTGGTCGCCGGCAGCATTGCCTTATTTGTGCAACAGTACAGGCGTTCGCAGGCGGGGCTTGCCTAGTCTCGTTCGCTGCCCGGGCCGCTGGCCCCATCCACTTTTCTGATCCGACACCATGAAACTGCTTTTCATTGCCGACCCGCTGCACAGCTTCAAGATCTACAAGGACACCACCTTTGCCATGATGCGCGAGGCGCAGCGGCGCGGTCACACCCTGGCGGTGTGCGAGCCGCAGCATGTCACCTGGCTGCGGGGCGGCAAGGTGACGGCCCGGGTCCGGGACATCCGTCTCACGGGGGATGCGGAGCACTGGTATGACGTCCAGCCAGAGTGCAGCGCTGTGCTGGCCGATTTCGACGCGGTGCTCATGCGCAAGGACCCGCCCTTCGACAGCGAATACTTCTACGCCACCCACCTGCTGGAGCAGGCCGAGCGCGAAGGCGCCAAGGTGTTCAACAAACCCCGGGCCCTGCGGGACCACCCGGAAAAGCTGGCGATCATGGAGTTTCCCCAATTCATCGGCCCCACCCTGGTCACGCGTGATGCGACAGACATCCAGCGCTTTCATGCTGAGCATCAGGACATCATCCTCAAACCGCTGGACGGCATGGGTGGCATGGGCATCTTCCGCGTCGGCCCCGATGGCCTGAACCTGGGCAGCATCACCGAAACCCTCAACCGCCATGGCGCGCAGAGCGTGATGGTGCAGAAGTTCCTGCCCGAGATCGTTGATGGCGACAAGCGTGTGCTCATCATCGGCGGCAGGCCCGTGCCTTTCTGCCTGGCCCGCATCCCGCAAGGCAGCGAAGTGCGTGGCAACCTCGCGGCGGGTGGCAAGGGCGTGGCCCGGCCCTTGTCAGCACGCGACCGTGAGATCGGAGAGGCCTTGGGCCCCATCCTGCTGGAGCGGGGCCTGCTGCTGGCGGGGGTGGACGTGATCGGCGACTGCGTCACCGAGATCAATGTGACCAGCCCCACCTGCTTCCAGGAGATCTTCGATCAGACGGGCTGCGATGTCGCCTTCCTGTTTGTGGATGCGCTCGAAGCCGCTGTTGCAGCCCACCAGGGCTGAGTCGCCTGATCCTTCTCAACCCCCTTCAATTCGTGCTATAGTCGAGGGCTTCGCTTCTGAAGCACTTGCCCGAAC
>NZ_NOIG01000014.1 GCF_002245625.1 Acidovorax kalamii | reverse complement strand
TTAAGAACTGTCAAACTTTTTGCTTTTCTTTCGAGGCCATCGACATCTGCCAACAACCCGCTTTACTCAGCGAAGCCTTGTATTCTATACCGAGTTTTTAAGCACCCAGACACAAAACCAAAACTTTTCTTCACCCCTCGATCGCCAGCAGCACAACCCCACAAGAGCATCACCGCCAGCCACCGAACACAGCACCAAACAACTACATCGTTCGGGCAAGTGCTTCAGAAGCGAAGCCCTCGACTATAGCACGGATTGAAGAGGCTTTGCCAAGAATTCTGAAAATTCTTGGCAACCTATCAAACCCGCCACTTCTCCAGCAGCTTTTCCGGGCCCAGGCTGTCATAGCCTTCAAATGGCTGATGGATCCAGGGATTCGTCGGCAGGAACTCCACGGAGTAGTCAGGCGTGAACGTTGACAGCCCCTTGGTCCAGATCACCGCACTGCGCAGCTCCGTGATCGGTGCGTAGTTGGTCTTGAGCATGTCAATGACCGCATGCAGTGTGTGCCCAGAGTCCGCCAAGTCATCCACTAGCAACACTTTGCCGGCAATCTCACCCTTCGGGGTGGTGATGAAGCGTGCAATGTCGAGGTGACCCTGCACAGTACCAGCTTCGGCCCGATAAGAGCTTGTGGACATGATGGCCAGCGGTTTGTCGAAAATGCGGCTCAGGATGTCACCGGGACGCAGACCACCACGGGCCAGGCACAGAATCGTATCGAACGCCCACCCGGACTGATGCACCTTGAGCGCCAGCTTCTCGATGAGACTGTGGTACTCGTCGTAACTGACATAGAGGTGTTTTCCGTCTTCGGTCAACATGGAATGGCTCCTGAATAGTGGGTGGCGGCTAAGACAACAGAGACAAGGCAACCCCGAAGGTTAGCCTGCAACATAGGGGTGACGCATCATGATCGTGTGGTCCCGATCAGGGCTGGTCGAGATCATGTCGATGGGAACTCCCGTGACCTGCTCGATTCGCTCCAAATAACGACGGGCGCTTTCTGGCAACTTTGCGTAGTCGGTCACACCCACGGTGGACTCACTCCAGCCCGGCAGCGTTTCATAGATAGGAGTACAGCGGGCAATGTCATCCGCGCCCATAGGCAGCAAGTCAATACGTTCGCCATCCAGCTCGTAGCCGGTGCACAACAGCAACTCGGTCAATCCATCGAGCACATCCAGCTTGGTGATGCACAGACCCGAGAGACCATTGACCTGCGCACTGCGCTTCAACAGCGCGGCATCAAACCAGCCGCAACGGCGGCTACGGCCCGTGGTCACGCCTTTTTCGGCACCCACAGTGCTCATGTGGTACCCGGGGGTCCCAGGAACTTCCCAATCCAGCTCCGTCGGGAAAGGACCGCCACCCACACGTGTGCAGTAAGCCTTGGTGATGCCCAGGATGTAATGCAGCATGCCGGGCCCCACGCCAGAACCCGCAGCCGCATTCCCCGCCACGCAGTTGCTCGATGTGACATAGGGGTAGGTACCATGATCCACATCAAGCAGCGTACCTTGCGCGCCTTCAAACAGAAGATTGGCCCCCGCCTGGTTGGCTTCATTCAACTCGCGCGACACATCCGCCATCATGGGTTTGAGCAACTCGGCATGGCGCATGGCTTCGGCATAGACCACGTCAAACTGCACCCGGCCGTCCTGGATGTAAGGCTTGAGCGCATCGCCAAACACGAATTTGGCGGAGCCCAGGTAGGTGGTGAGCACGTGGTTGTGCAGATCCAGCAGTTCACGCAGCTTGGATGCAAAACGCTCGGGGTACTTCAAGTCCTGCACGCGCAGGGCGCGGCGGGCAATCTTGTCTTCATAGGCGGGGCCAATACCACGGCCAGTGGTACCGATCTTCTCGGTGCCCCCCTGCTCCCGCGCAGCCTCACGGGCCACATCGATCGCGGCATGGAAAGGCAAGATCAGCGGGCAGGCTTCGCTGATGCGCAGACGCGAGCGAACTTCGACACCGGCCTTTTCCAGCCCCTCGATTTCCTCGAACAACTTCGCAGCCGACAGCACCACACCGTTGCCGATGTAGCACTTGACCCCGGGGCGCATGATGCCGCTCGGAATCAGATGCAGTGCGGTCTTCACACCATTGATCACCAGCGTGTGGCCTGCGTTGTGTCCTCCTTGAAAACGCACAACACCTTGAGCGCTTTCCGTCAGCCAATCGACCAGCTTGCCTTTGCCTTCGTCGCCCCACTGGGTACCGACCACCACTACGTTGCGACCTTTGGTTGCTTTCATCTCAAACCCAATTCAAATGACAATTGCTCAAACAGCCTGCACGACCCAACGGCCCGCGACCTGCACCAGTTCGCGGTCGCAGTGGAATTCATCCACTTCACTCCCGTGGCCCGGCAAAACACAAACGACCGTCTCCCCTGCAGAGCGCAGTTCGGAGATCGCAGCATGCACATCCGCCCCCTCGCCCCAAGGGGCCCGGATGGCAGCCTTCAATGCACGGGGAGGCACCACACCCACCACCTGCTTGATGTCCAAGCTGAATCCAGCGGCAGGCCGGTTACGCCCAAACACCGCGCCCACTTCGTCGTAGCGGCCGCCACGGACCAGCGCGTCACTGGCACCACGGGCATAAATCGCGAAGCGGGCGCCGCTGTAGTAGGCATAGCCACGCAGGTCCGCCAGATCAAAGGTCACCGCAGCACCCTCCAATCGCGACGCCAACCATTTCAAATTGGATAGCACCTCCGGCACACCAGATACGCGGTGAAGGGCTTTTTCGGCTTCAACCAACACAGAGGAATCGCCGTAGAGCTGAAGCAAGGCCAAAAGGCCTTCCCGGGACTCCACCGGGAAATCACGGGTCAGCGCTCTCAGCTCCTGGGCATCCTTGGCAGCCAATGCAGCATGGATCGCACTCAACAACTGCGGGCCCACCGTGACGCCTGCAAGGAGGTTACGGACGATGCGAACATCCGCCAAGTCAACCGTGGTGTCACGGACCTCAGCGATCCGCAGGCATTCACGGGCCAGTTGCAATGCCTCCAGGTCGGCTTCGACCCCAGCATGGCCGTAAATCTCGGCACCAAACTGCAGTGGCTCACGGGTGGCATGGGGACGATCAGGACGCGTATGCAGCACGGGCCCGCAGTAACACAGGCGCGTTACCCCTTTGCGATTGAGCAGGTGGGCATCGATGCGAGCGACCTGGGGCGTGGTATCGGCCCGCAACCCCATGGAGCGGCCGGAGAGCTGATCGACGAGCTTGAAAGTCTGGAGGTCCAGCGCTTCGCCCGTGCCCGTCAAGAGCGACTCAAGGTGCTCCATCAGCGGCGGCATGACCAACTCATAGCCATAACAGCGGGCTGTATCAAGCAGCCCGCGACGCAATTCTTCGATGTGCCGCGCTTCAGACGGCAAGACATCGGCAATGTGATCCGGAAGGACCCAAGCAGACATGGAGAAAAGGGGAGGCTGTTAAAACCGTGATTCTACCGGCACCCGCCAGAGGCACCCAAAGAATCTCTAGCGAGGCCTGATGACAACCGTTAGAGCCAGAGCATCAACAGGCCTGCAATGATGGCCAGAAGCGCGAAAAATCGCACCTGACCATCTTGCAGTTGGGCAATCTGCTGGACCGTGCGCTTCCAGCTTTGTGGCGAGAAAAAGGGCAGCAAGCCCTCAATCAGCAGGACCAGCGCCAACGCGGTCCACAAGCTGTCCCAGGTCACGCCCACCACTCACCACGCACGCGCATTACTTGCGAGGAGCCGCCTGGGATGCAGCAGGCGCCCCGCCGCGGAAAACCTTGAAAAAGTCAGACGAAGAAGGGTCCAGCACCATGACATCGCTTTTCTTGCTGAAGCTGGCTTTGTAGGCATCCAGGCTCCGGTAGAACTGCGCGAATTGCGGGTCACGACCAAAAGCCTCTGCGTAAATGCGCGCCGCCTCGGCATCACCTTCACCCTTCACCTTCTGGGCATCACGGTATGCATTGGCGATGGTGATCTCACGCTGGCGGTCCGCATCGGCACGGATTTTTTCACCCTCAGCCGCACCGGTGGAGCGCAGCTCATTGGCCACACGTTTGCGTTCCGCCTCCATGCGCCGGTACACGGATTCCGTGATCGCCTCTACATAGTCCACACGGGTGATACGAACATCCACCACGTCCACGCCCCAAGGCTTTGCACCACGGACTGTATCGAGCACTTCACGCTTCACATCCGCCATCAAGGCTTCGCGCTTGACGGAAAGGAGCTCCTTGACGGTGCGCTTGTTGATCTCTTCCTGGAAGGCATTGCGCACCACCCGGTTGAGCTGCATGGCGCCTGCGCTCTCATCCAGACCCACGTTGCGAATGTACTCCGTGGGCTCGGAAATGCGCCAGCGCACGTACCAGTCGATCACCACCCGTTGCTTCTCAGCCGTCAGCATGGGCTCGGTGTCTGTGCTGTCCAAGGTCAGGAGACGCTTGTCAATGTACGTCACGTTCTGAAACGGTGGCGGCAGCTTGAAATTGAGGCCGGGCTCAGTGATCACTTCCTTGATCTGCCCCAGCGCATAGAGCACCCCGAACTGACGCTGATCCACCACGAAAAGCATCGAACTCATGAGAGCAAGCACCACCAAAATAGTGGATGCAATAAATCCAACTCTGTTCACGAACGGCTCCTAGCGAGATTCACGGTCACGGGTGCGATTGGAATCACGCGCCCGGGGATCATTGGAAAAATTGGCCGCCGGTGCAGCAGGCGCCGCAGCGGGCGCTGCACTGGTTGCAGGAGCATCCACAGACCCCACACCACCACTCGCCACACTCTGCATGATCTTGTCGAGCGGCAGGTACAACAGGTTGGAGCCTTGGCGAGACTCCACCAGAACCTTGGTCACATTTCCGTAGATCTGCTGCATGGTGTCCAGATACATGCGATCACGCGTGACCTGGGGCGCCTTCTGGTATTCAGCCAGAACCGACGAGAAGCGCTGGGCATCACCTTGCGCCTGGGCCACGATACGCGCCTTGTAGG
This sequence comes from Acidovorax kalamii, assembly GCF_002245625.1. Taxonomy (GTDB): domain Bacteria; phylum Pseudomonadota; class Gammaproteobacteria; order Burkholderiales; family Burkholderiaceae_C; genus Acidovorax; species Acidovorax kalamii. The sequence goes on along the minus strand of NZ_NOIG01000014.1, from coordinate 106,526 downwards.
CTGCGGCTTCTTCGTTCAGGCGCGAGGCAGACCCCACCGCGCGCGGCACCACGTCATTGGCGTAGGCCTGCGCTTCATTCTTGGCACGCTCTCGCTCCTGGCCCGCTTTCAAAACATCGTCGAAAGACGCCTGAACCTGCTCTGGCGGACGCACCCCGCCTTGCTGCAGATTGATACCCACGACCTCGACGCCCACTTTGTAGCGGTCCAGAATCGTCTGCATCAGCGTGCGAACGCGGGGAGCAATCTGGTCGCGTTCTTCGGCCAAGGCCGTGTCCATGCGCATCTTGCCCACCACCTCCCGCACGGCAGTTTCGGCGGCCTGGACCACGGCGTCCGACGGATTCTTGCTTTCAAACAGCCACGCCCGCGCATCGCTCAGGCGATACTGCACGGCGAACTTGATCTCGACGATGTTCTCGTCTTCGGTGAGCATGGCCGACTCCCGCAGGCCCGTGCTCTTGATGACGGTGTCGCGGCCCACATCAGCAGAGCGGATCTGGGTCACAAAAACCAGCTCATGGCGCTCAATGGGGTAAGGCAAGCGCCAGTTGAAGCCCGCACCCACGGTGCTCTTGTACTTGCCAAACTGGGTGATGACGGCCTGCTGGCCTTCCTGGACGATAAAGAAGCCTGTGCCCATCCAGATCACGAAGACAATGCCAGCAATCAGGCCTACACCGACCCCGGCACTCTTCATGTCAGGCTGAAAGCCCCCCCCCGACCCGCCACCATTGCCAGGACCACGCGATCCGCCGTTTTTGCCACCGAACAGGCCACCCAGCTTGCGATTCAGGTCGCGCCAGAGCTCATCCAGATCCGGAGGCTGTTGACCATTGCCAGGGCGCTGGTCGCCTCCACGGGGACCGTTCTGAGGTGAGCCTCCCTGCCGATCGTCAGGACGCCCCCCCTCTTCCGATTTGTCCTCACCACGACCCCAGCGAGGATCATTCAGATTGAACATGCCCCGAATACGTTCTGGCAGCGAAGCCCAGCGTAGGGTGCGGTTTTGGAAATTCATGCGCAAAGTCTCTGGTTCTCGGATGGGGTCAATCAGTCCGTCATTGTGCCCAATCAAGGCATGGCATCCGGCAATTCAACGGCATCACCTGGGGTCATGTCCAACTGCGTGGCCAGCACCCTGGCAGCAAGCGCATGGCGCAAATGGTCAAGCCCCTCGCCCGAACGGGCACTCACGAACAGCCGGGGCAACAGATGCCCAGCCACCTCGTACTGGTCCTGCAACTCCGGCGGGCGCCGCTCACCAGCCAATGCATCCAACTTGTTGAACACCAGAATCTGTGGAATATCGGCAGCACCGATCTCCTGCAAAACGCGTTCAACCTGAGCCATCTGCTCAGGAAAATCGGCATTGGATGCATCCACCACATGCAGCAGCAAATCTGCGTCAATCGCCTCTTGCAACGTGGCCTGGAAGGCATCCACCAGCCCGTGCGGGAGGTCCCGGATAAAACCCACCGTATCGGACAACGAGACCGACCTGCCCGCATCAGCCAGATACAGCTGGCGGGTGGTCGTGTCGAGCGTTGCAAACAGTTGGTCAGCCGCATAAGCACGGGCCTTGACCAAGGCATTGAAGAGCGTGGACTTGCCTGCGTTGGTGTAGCCAACCAGCGAAATGTTGAAGGTATCGCGCCGCTCGCGCTGCCTGCGTTGCGTAGACCGCTGGCGCTTGACTTTGACCAAGCGCTCGCGCGTGCGCTTGATGGCATCGCCGATCATGCGGCGGTCCAGCTCGATCTGCTTTTCGCCAGGGCCACCACGGGCACCAATTCCGCCGGTCTGACGCTCCAGATGCGACCAGCGACGAACCAGACGGGTGCTCACATACTGCAGCTTGGCAAGCTCGACCTGCAGCTTTCCCTCGTGGCTGCGCGCACGCTGGGCAAAAATCTCAAGAATGAGCAACGTGCGGTCGTTGACCGGCAACTCGATGTGGCGTTCCAGATTGCGCTGCTGGGCTGGGCTCAAGGACTGGTCAAACAGCACCTCAACCGCACCATGCATCTGGGCCAAGGTTCGGATTTCATCGGCCTTTCCGCTGCCCACAAACAGCGCCGCATCCGGCGCCTTGCGCTTGCAGGTAATGCGGGCCACAGGCTGCATGCCAGCGGTCTGTGCCAGCAGACCCAGCTCCTCCAGTTCACCGTCAAAGTGAGGCAGACCGAAGTCCACCCCCACCAACAATACCGGAGCGGTGCCTGCCTGAAGGGGCGTAGCCGAACTCAAAGCGGACCGCCCTTTCGTACCACCTGACTCAAAAACGAAAACCGGCTAACAAGCGGCAACCAATCAAGGGTTGCTGCTGTCGGCATCAGGCGTTTCTGCGGTGGAAAAATTGACTGCGCGACCCGGGACGATGGTCGAAATCGCATGTTTGTAGACCATCTGGGTCACCGTGTTGCGCAGCAACACCACATACTGGTCAAACGACTCGATCTGCCCCTGCAGCTTGATGCCATTCACCAAATAGATGGAGACTGGCACATGCTCCCGACGCAGGGCGTTGAGAAAGGGGTCTTGCAAAAGCTGGCCTTTATTGCTCACGATATTCTCCGTGTTCAAAAATGTTGTTGTAAACCAGCACCTTACCACAGCCAGAGCCCCGTACCGCCAGGTTCAGGCATGGCCCTTCTTGATTCGCGACTTTGTTTTAACCCTCGTCCTTGTCGGCAAACGGGTTGTGCGAGGTCTTCATCTCGATTCGGAGCGGCGTGCCCACCAGGTCGAACTCCTTGCGGAAGCGCCCTTCCAGAAAGCGTTTGTAGGCATCCGTCACGTGCTCCAGCGAATTTCCGTGAATCACGATCACCGGGGGGTTCATGCCCCCCTGGTGCGCATAGCGCATCTTGGGGCGGAACATGCCAGCCCGCTTCGGGCTCTGGAATTGCACGGCCTCCAGAAGCAGGCGCGTGAGCACCGGGGTGGACATCTTGCAGGTAGCCGCCCGGTGGGCCTGGACGATGGACGTCCAGAGGGGGCCGAGGCCCTGGCGCTTCTTGGCCGAAATGAAGTGCAGTGAAGCGAACTTCAAGAACGTCAATCGGGTCTCGATGGACCGCTCCAGCTGCTGGCGCTGATAGTCATCCACCGCATCCCACTTGTTCACCGCCACCACCACAGCACGGCCACTTTCCAGGATGTAGCCCGCGATGTGCGCGTCCTGGTCCGTGACGCCCTGCGTGGCATCCAGCAGCAGCAGCACCACGTTCGCTGATTCGATCGCCTGCAGCGTTTTGACCACGGAGAATTTCTCGATCGCCTCGAACACCTTGCCCTTGCGCCGCAAACCAGCGGTGTCCACCAGCTCAAACCGCTGGCCATTGCGCTCGAAGGGTACGGTGATCGCGTCACGGGTGGTTCCCGGCATATCAAACGCCACCAGCCGCTCCTCACCCAGCCAGGTGTTGATCAGCGTGGACTTGCCCACGTTGGGGCGGCCCGCCACGGCCAGCTTGATGACGCCCTTGTCGGCTGCAGCCTCCATCTCGTCGGGATCGGGCAACTGCAAAGGTGCCAGCGCCAGATCGACCAACCCACGGATACCTTGCCCGTGTGCTGCCGATACGGGATAGACCTCGCCCAGCCCGAGCTCATAGAACTCGGCCAGCTGCACGCCCTGCACCATGCCTTCGGCCTTGTTGGCCACCAGCACACAAGGCTTGCTCAGGCGGCGCAGGTAGTTGGCGATGTCGTGGTCTTGCGCCGACAGGCCCGCGCGGGCATCGACCACAAACACCACCACATCGGCCTCGGCCACCGCTTGCTGGGTCTGCTTGGCCATCTCGCGATAGATACCGCTTGAGGCGTCGGGCTCGAAGCCCCCTGTGTCGATGACGATGTACTCGTGCTTGCCCTGCTTGCCATTGCCGTAATGCCGGTCACGCGTGAGCCCGGCAAAGTCCGCCACGATGGCGTCGCGGGACTTGGTCAGACGGTTGAAAAGCGTGGATTTGCCGACATTCGGACGCCCCACGAGGGCGATAACTGGCTTCATTGAATACAACCGATCAATCTGGACGGAATCCGTAAATACTGCCGTTGCGGGTCACAACCACCAAAGTATCTGCAGCCACGGCAGGTGCCGCCGCAATGCCGGACCCGTCCGTGGCAATGCGGTTGAGGGGAGAGCCGTCCGTACGGGACAACAGGTGAACCAACCCGGTGTCGTCACCGATCACCACAGAGCGCCCCAACAACAGCGGCGCTGTCAGCTTGCGGTGCTTGAGCCGATCAACGCCCCACAGGCGCGAGCCGTCGCTACGGCGCCAGGCGAGCACCGTGCCATTGCTTTCAACACCAAACAGCGCATCCGCGTCGCCATGCACGCCTTCAGCGCCGCTGGCAGGCTGCGTCCAGGCCACGGAGCCCCGGGCCGTGTTCACACAACCCACCGCAGCCTGGAACGAGCGCGCGCAGACGCTGTCACCCACCTTGCTGGTACGCCCGACCAACTCGACCAGGCGCTCCACGTCATTGGTGCCCCGTGGACTGGCCAAAGGCGCTTCCCAGCGCACGCTGCCATTGTCTGGGTTCAGACCCACCAGGCGGCCCGACAGGCCAACCACCAGGGTGTCCCCCACGGCCAGCAGAACGCCGGCCTGGCGCAGCACGAGAGGCTCACCAGGGCGCTGCTGAGCCCACAGGCGCCGCCCCGTGGTGGCGTCATAGGCAGAAACCGAACGGTCTGCCGACAAAACAAACACGCGCCCGCCTGCCACCAGAGGAGGTGTAAAGACCTGGGCGGCCAGGGTTTCGCGCCAGCGCTCGCGGCCGGCCTCCAGCACGATCAGTGCGTTGTTGCGCGAGACCACGGCAGCCGATTTGCCGTCGCTGCCCACAGCCGCCGACAGCGGCTCGCCCAGCGTCGTGCGCCAGACGTCCCCACCAGTACGGGCGTCAATGGCTGCGACCACCCCGTCGGAGGACGCCACAGTGACCACATTGCCCAGGGCATGCACATCCAGGGGCAAGCCAGCAACGTTGCCCACGCGGGCCGTCCAGGCCTGCCGGACCCCCAGGACGGCGACGTTTGCGCCGAGGTCAGCAGGGGCAGGCTTTGCGCTGCCACCACCGCTCCACAACGAGCAGCCCGCCAGCGACGCAGCCAGCACCACCAACGCAGTGCCACGCAGGAAAGAAGAGCGGCCGGACACCGCATGTGGAGTCAATGTCATGTGTTTACTTGGTTTGCACGGAAGATGGGGCCGCCGCCACGGTCGCTGCCTGCGGCGACACACCCAGCGCGTTCAGCTTGATCTCCACCAGGCGGCGGTATTCAACGCTTTCTTCGAAACCCTTGTAGGCCTTGGTGTACTCGGCAATCGCCTCCTGGCGCTTGTCCTGCAAGAGCAGCACATCGCCCTTGCGGTCTGCCGCGACCGACGCGAACTCGGGAGGGAAGCTGCCAGACACCTGCTTGAGCGCCTCATCGTAGTTCTTCTGGTCCATCAGCACGCTGGCCAGGCGCAATTTGGCCAAGGCCTTGAGGCCGTCGTCCGAAGATTGCTCCGCCACCCAGCCCAGCGCATCCTTGGCGGCGTCGGCGTTGCCGGTGTCCTGCATCGCCTTGGCAAAGGTCAACCCGGCCTGACCCGCCTGGGTGGTGCTGCCGTACTTGGACTTGAGGTCGCCAAAAGCCTGCTCCAAGCGCGTTTTGTCGCCCGACCGGGCAGCCACATCCACGGCATCAAAAAGCGCCGCCGCCTGGGTGGCCTGGCGGTTCTGCCAGTACTGGTAACCGTTCCACGCGGCCGCACTGCCTGCCACCACCAGCACCACCGAGCTGATCAGCGTGCCCCAGGTGTTCCAAAAATGCTTGAGCTGGTCAAGTTGCTCTTGTTCTTCAAGATCGAGATGATTGGCCATAAAAGATCAGCGGTTCTGTATTCGGATTAAGCGATGGATTGTAGGGTGGCGGCCCATTGCGCCACATCGGCCAGGGGGTGCTCGGCCTGCGCACCGCTGCCGTCGCGCAAGGCCTTGACGGTGACGTGGCCCCGCGCCAGTTCGTCCTCGCCAAAGATGAGCGCGTGGCGCGCACCGCTGGCGTCGGCCTTCTTGAACTGTGACTTCATGCTGCCCGCACCTTCGGCGCCACCAGCGTGCTGCACCACGTTCAGCCCCGCGGTGCGCAGTGCCTCCAGCACGACGATGACGGGGGGCAGTGGCGTGCCAGGCGGCACGATGGCATAGACATCCGCCGCAGCCGATGGCATGGGCAGGTCCAATTCATCAGCCAGCAGCAACAGGCGCTCGATGCCCAGGCCAAAACCCACGGCAGGCGCACTCTTTCCGCCCAGCTGTTCAATCAGGCCGTCGTAGCGGCCACCGCCACACACCGTGCCTTGCGAACCGAGCTGGTCGGTCACCCACTCGAACACGGTCAGGTTGTAGTAGTCCATGCCGCGCACCAGGCGCGGGTTCACACGGTACTCCAGGCCCACGGCCTCCAACGCAGCGCGCACGGCGTCAAAGTGGGCACGCGACGCGTCGCCGAGAAAGTCCATGAGCTTCGGCGCCGCCTCGATCAAGGCCTGCATTGCCGGGTTCTTGCTGTCCAGGATGCGCAGCGGGTTGCTGTGCAGGCGGCGACGGGCTTCTTCGTCCAGCTGGTCCTGGTGCTGCTCAAAGTAGCGGATCAAGGCCTCGCGGTGCTCGCGGCGTTCTGCGGGCTGGCCCAGGCTGTTGATTTCGAGCCGCACATGCTGTCCCTCCACCAAACCCAGCTCGCGCCACAGTGCGCGGGCAACCAGGATGATTTCCGCATCCACATCCGGCCCGCCAAAACCCAGCGCTTCCACGTCCAGCTGGTTGAACTGGCGGTAGCGGCCCTTTTGCGGGCGCTCGTGGCGGAACATGGGGCCCTGTGTCCACACGCGCAGCGGGCCGTTGTAGAGCGCGTTGTGCTCGACCATGGCGCGCACGATGCCCGCCGTGGCCTCGGGACGCAGGGTAAGCTTGTCGCCGTTCATCGAGTCGGTGAAGGAATACATCTCCTTTTCGACGATGTCCGTTACCTCGCCCAGCCCGCGCACGAACAGCGCCGTGGGTTCGACGATGGGTGTCAGCAGGTATTGGTAGCCATAACGGGCAAGCACCTTGCGCACCGCAGCCTCGAACCACTGCCAGCGTGCCGATGTCGGAAGCTTTTCGGTGCGGGGCACCGAGGCGGGCAGGATGTCGTTCATGCCTTTGACGGCGCTCAGCTTCTGCACTTTGCTCACTGCGGTATTTTCCTGGTATTTTTTTGAAACAAATCAGGCCCTACCGCCTGATAGACATACGTTGATAGCTATTATTTTTATAGCTATCAAGAACGACCGTAGCGGCGCTCGACATACTGCTCGACAAGGGCATGGAACTCTTCGGCAATGCGCTCGCCGCGCAGCGTCAGGGCCTTTTCGCCATCGATGAACACAGGCGCCGCCGGGGCCTCACCCGTGCCGGGCAGGCTGATGCCGATATCGGCATGCTTGCTTTCGCCAGGGCCGTTGACGATGCAGCCCATCACGGCCACCTTCATGCCCTCCACCCCCGGATAACGCACACGCCACACGGGCATTTGCGCACGCAGGTAGTCGTCGATCTGCTTGGCCAGCTCCTGGAACGTGGTGCTGGTGGTGCGGCCGCAGCCCGGGCAGGCCGTGACGCTGGGCACGAACACGCGTAGCCCCAGCGATTGCAGGATTTCAGAAGCAACCACCACCTCCTGCGTGCGCGCCTCGCCGGGCTGGGGCGTGAGCGACACACGGATGGTGTCGCCAATGCCCTCCTGCAGCAGGATGCCCAGTGCCGTGCTGGACGCCACCGTGCCCTTGGTGCCCATGCCCGCCTCGGTCAGGCCCAGGTGCAGCGCGTAGTCGCAGCGGCGGGCCAGTTCGCGGTAGACGGCGATGAGGTCCTGCACGCCACTGACCTTGCACGACAGGATGATCTGGTCACCATTCAGGCCCATAGATTCAGCCAGTTTGGCCGACTCGATGGCCGACGTGATCAGTGCCTCGTACATCACCTGGCGCGCCTCCCAGGGCTGCGCGCGCTGGCTGTTGGCATCCATCAGGCTGGCGAGCAGTTCCTGGTCCAGGCTGCCCCAGTTCACGCCGATGCGCACGGTCTTGTCCCAGCGCATGGCAGCCTCGATCATCTGGCCGAACTGCTTGTCCTTCTTGTCGCCCTTGCCCACATTGCCCGGGTTGATCCGGTACTTGGAGAGCGCCTGCGCACAATCGGGGAATTCGGTCAGAAGACGGTGGCCGTTGTAGTGGAAGTCCCCCACCAGCGGCACGCTCTCGCCCATCCGGTCCAACTGTTCGCGGATGTAGGGCACGGCAGCAGCCGCTTCGGGAGTGTTGACCGTGATACGGACAAATTCAGACCCAGCCTGGGCCAGTTCCTTGACCTGGATCGCTGTGCCGATGGCATCCACCGTGTCCGTGTTGGTCATGGACTGCACGCGCACCGGCGCATCGCCGCCCACGGTCACGATCCGTGAGCCCCAGGTCACTTTTGCCTGGCGCGAACGGCGAGGCAAAGGGGTAGCGACCGCCACGGGGCCAAAATCACGCAAAGGGTTCTGCACGCTACTTCACCTCAAAACGAGCGACGTTCTCGCGCGACACGGCGGTCAGGTCGAACGGCTTGCCACGCACCGTCACCTCCGTTGCGTCGGCACGCCCCACGACCACCGCCAGCGGGGGCTGGGCCGATACCGACACGGACTCCCCCGCAGCCAGGTTGCGCTGCAAGGCCAGAGCGCCGGTGGCGTCTTTCACCTGCACCCAGGATTCACTGCGTGCGCGCAGCACCAGTGTGCCCGCCGGTGCGTCGGCCGCAGGCGCTGGGGCGCTGGCCACCACGGCCGGTGCCGGCGCCGAGGCAGGGACAGCAGCGGTAGCGGGCACTGCAGTGACAGCGGCAGACAAGGCCGGGGCCGCCACCAAGGCCGGAGTCACCGCAGCAGGTGCGGGGGCGGGCTCCGCAGGCCGCTCGGCTGCTGGCGCATCCGCCGCCCCCGTCGGCACAGCATCTGGGGCCGAAGAAAGCACAGGAGCGGTCGTTGAAGTGGATGCCGCGCGGTCCTCGCCCCGAGGGAAGAAGTACAGGGCCAGAGCCCCCATCAGCAGGGCCAGCACCACAAACCCCACAGAGCGCGAAGCGGACCCGTTCCCGGAGAACGATGAAGAGGACACCGCGGATTTGCCCACGCTGCCCTTGACCGGGGCGTTGATCCCGGCGCTGTCTGCCGCCAGACTGGGACTCTGGCTTTGGGGCAGCAAGGCCAGCACGGGCGCCGCGTCCACCTTGAGCACGCGGCACACACTGGAGGCCAGGGCCCGCACGAACACGGTATCGGGCAGCACCGTAAAGTTGTCAGCCTCCAGGGCCTCCAGCTTGCTGACCGGCACTTTCAGTGCCACGGCCAAGGCCGCAATGTGCATTCCAGACGCCTGGCGGGCCTCCCTCAGCAAACCACCCGCCGTCAACCCACTACTCTCCACAACCTCACTCATTGAAAGCCCCGCGTTCGTAAGCACCCAACTCCCGCGAATCCGGGAACCGCTTGCGCAACTGGCCTGCCAGTTGCCGCATTGCCACGGAGTCGCCCAAGGCGCGCTCCACCTTTATGCCCAGCCACAGCGATTCAGCATTGGCAAACTCGCTGTTGTTGAGGCGCCGGATATAAAACTGTGCCCGTGTCAGCTCGTTGCGCCGCAGCAGCAACGAGGACAGCTGGTATGCCACCACCGGATTGGCAGCATCCATCTCGTAGGCCTTCAGAAACGACTGCTCCGCCTCCGCAAGCTGGCCCGCCCGGGACTGGCACAGCCCGCGCGCCATCAAGGTCTTGCCGCGCGCCATGTAGGTGGGGGTGGCAATGGCGCGCCCAAAATACTGGTCCGCATCCGCGTACTTCTGCTGCTGGCACAACAGCCACCCGTAGTTGTGCAGCAGGTTGGCATCGTTGCCGCGCAATGCCATGGCACGGCGAAAGCTGTCGTCCGCCTGCGCCAGGTCGTTCAAGCGCATGAAGATCAGGCCGCGCAGGTTCAACGCATCGGCATAGGAAGGATCTGCGGCAAGCGACTGCTTGACTTCGTCCAGGGCCACCGCTGTCTGGCCCATCTCGAAGTAGTTGGCTGCGAGTTCCAGCCGGATACGGGCACGGCGCCGGGCTTCGGACTCATCGGAGGGGGTTACCAGATCGGCTTCTGATTCACCCAGGGCCGCCGCGTTGTTGGCCGCACACCCCTGGAGTGCTGCGATGCAAATCAATGCACTGCATGCCGTGAGTGTCCAGCGGCCAAAATGCTGCCAGCGTCCAACCAATCCCGCCATGTAGAGCCTCCTTGAAGTTTGCCGATTGCCTGCTGATCAAGTCACCGGTTTGAGCACGATTGTGCGCTGCTTTGCCATGCGCTCTGCAGCGCGGGTGCGATCCTTGACATCACCCGCCAACTGCCCACAGGCCGCATCGATATCATCGCCTCGGGTCTTGCGTACCGTTGTGACAATACCGGCGTCGCTCAAGACCTTGGAAAAGGCAAGAACCTGATTCTGCGCCGACCGCAAGAGCCCTGACGCAGGGAACGGATTGAAAGGAATCAGATTGAACTTGCAGCGCACCCCGGAGCGCCTGACCAACTCAATAAGCTGCTGCGCATGCTCCAGCTGGTCATTCACGCCATCCAGCATGCAGTATTCAAAGGTGATGAAGTCGCGAGGCGCATGGGCAAGATAACGGCCACAGGCCTCCAGCAACTCCTGGATCGGGTACTTGCGATTGAGCGGCACCAGGTTGTCGCGCAAGGGATCGTTCGGCGCATGCAGGGACACCGCCAGAGCCACGGGGCAGTCCTGCGAGAGCCGGTCCATCATGGGAACGACACCCGAAGTGGACACCGTTACCCGGCGGCGTGACAGGCCATAGCCATGGTCGTCCAGCATCACACGCAGGGCGGGCACCAAGGCAGCGTAGTTCTGCAGCGGCTCGCCCATGCCCATCATGACCACGTTGGAGATCACGCGGTCTTCGGTGTTGAAACGCTTGCGCAGGGAGTGCTCAGCAAACCACAGCTGGGCCAGGATCTCGCCCGTGGTCAGGTTGCGGCTGAAGCCCTGGTGCCCCGTAGAGCAAAAGCGGCAGCCCACGGCACAACCGGCTTGTGACGACACGCAGAGCGTGCCCCGGTCATCCTCGGGGATGAACACGGCCTCGACCGCATTGCCATCCCCCACGTCAAACAGCCACTTCACTGTGCCGTCCGACGAAACATGTTCGGAGACAACAGGCAGGGCCTCGACCTTGGCACACCCCTTGAGCTTGTCGCGCAGGGCCTTGGCCAGGTCGCTCATGGCGTCGAAGTCGCTCGCGCCACGCTGATGGATCCAGCGGAACAGCTGGGTCGCACGAAAACGTTTCTCGCCCAGCTGCTCGCAAAAGGCTGCGAGGCCGTCGAGGTCAAATTCCAACAGGTTGGTGGTCATTGCGCCGCCCTCTCGGAGGGCCGGGCGCAACCGTCCCCATGGCGCAGACATCCCACGGTTGCGGGAACAGGCATGGGGATCACCATATCAACGCGAGTAGATGTTCAGGCCAGGGAAGAAGAAAGCCACTTCCACAGCAGCCGTTTCAGCAGCGTCCGAGCCGTGCACGGCGTTGGCATCGATGCTGTCAGCGAAGTCAGCGCGGATGGTGCCAGCTTCTGCCTTCTTGGGGTCGGTGGCGCCCATCAGTTCGCGGTTCTTCAGAATCGCGTTTTCGCCTTCCAGGGCCTGGATCATCACAGGGCCGGAGATCATGAAGTCCACCAGGTCCTTGAAGAAAGGACGCTCTTTGTGCACGCCGTAGAACTGCTCGGCTTCCAGGCGCGACAGATGCACCATGCGGGCAGCCACGACCTTGAGGCCAGCGGCTTCAAAACGGGCGTAGATCTGGCCGATGACGTTCTTGGCCACTGCGTCGGGCTTGATGATGGAGAGAGTGCGTTCGATAGCCATGTTGATTTTCCTGAATGAATAATGTTGCCGTGATTCGTTTGTCCACCGGACAAAGCCCTCGATTCTAACCGTGGAAGCCTGGCAGCAGATTAACGACCACCGCCGCGCCGGGGGCCACCACCGCCGGGTCGGCGTTTGTCCTGGCGGTGCCGCGAGAGGCTGTCCATCCCGATGTACCCCACCGAGGTTTTCATCGGATCGGGTTGGGCCGCGCCGCGCTGGCGATCGCCACCCGCGGCATTGTTGCCCCGCGCGCCCTGCCCTTGCCCGCCGCCGTCACGCCGAGGCTTCTGACCCCGGGGGCCCGCACCGCCACCGCCCTGGGACATGTCCCGGCGGGGACCATCTCCCGCCCGGGGGCCGCCACGACCCCTATTGCGCGCATTGCCATTGCCACCGCGCCCGCCAGCCGCAGGGCCCGCTTCCGCGCGGCCCTCGACCGAATCAGCGCGCCCCGCGCCCGCCGCCTGGACCAGGGCCCGGATATCGCTGTCATCCAGCTCCAGCCAGGCTCCCCGCTTGAGGCCACGGGGCAGCACCATGGCGCCGTACCGGATGCGGATGAGGCGACTCACGGCATGCCCCACCGATTCCATCATGCGGCGCACTTCACGGTTGCGGCCTTCGGAGATGGTGACCCTATACCAGCAGTTGGAACCCTCACCGCCACCGTCTTCGATGGAGCCAAACGACGCCATGCCGTCGTCCAGACGCACGCCGTCGAGCAGCTTCTGCTTTTCTTCGTTGCTGAGTGCACCGAGAACACGCACCGCGTACTCACGCTCCAGTCCAAAACGGGGGTGCATAAGCTTGTTGGCCAGTTCGCCCGAGCTGGTGAACAGCAGCAGCCCTTCGGTGTTCAGATCCAGCCGCCCCACCGACTGCCACTTGCCCTGCATCAGCCGGGGCAGCTTGCGGAAAACCGTCGGCCGGTTCTGCGGGTCGTCATGGGTCACCACCTCGCCCACGGGCTTGTGGTACGCGATCACCCGCGCTGGCGGCGGGTCGATGCGGTAGCGGATGGGTTTGCCATTGACCTTGACCTGGTCGCCAAACTGGATGCGCTGGCCGATGTGGGCCGGCTCATTGTTCACCGAGATCCGCCCTTCCAGGATGAGCTGCTCCATCTCAAGACGCGAGCCCAAGCCCGCCTGGGCCAGCACCTTGTGCAGCTTGGGCGTTTCCACCTGGGGCAACAGCACCCGCTTGGCGGGGGCCACATCTGCCGACGCGTCATCCTGGTCGAAACGGCCCGAGACCACATCCTCGAACTGATAACCCTCCACCCCTGGCGCGGGCTTGCGCTTGTCGCGCCCCATCCCTTCCGCACGGGGTGGACGCCCCCGGTGGTCGGCCGGGGCCTGGCCCTTGCGTCCCCCACGCGGTGCGGCACCATCAGCCCCAGGCGCCTGCGAACCGACAACTGCGGGCTCTACAGCCACCGCCAACTCGGCACCAGCGGGCACTTCGACCGGGCTCGAAGACTCAGCCTGCACCCCTGTGGCCGAAGCCACCGCAGCCATTCCGGAGTCCGCCGCCAGGGTGTCGGCCCCCTCTGCGGAAACCGGCACAGCCTTCTTGCGCGGCGCGCGCTTGGCAGCAGGCTTTTTGGCAGCAGGAGCCACATCAGCAGCTCCAGCCTCGGGCGTTGCGCCCGGATTGTCGGGGGTCGAATCGTTCATCAAGTGTTTCCCTGGACACCACCCGGGGTATCCGTATCCATATGGTCGCCACGGAGATCTGTCTCCGTGTCATTAAAAAAATCGTCCACCAACGGTGGGGGCACGCTCTCCACGATGGCAGAGGCGAACTGCGGCTGCTGCTCCACCACAGGCTCCACAACCACCACCTCGGGCTCAGGCTCCGGCACCGCCTCCAAAATCGGCACCAGTTCCGGCTCGATCACCCCCTGGGCCGCAGCAGCCATGGCCTCCAGCACATTCGCATTGCCGGTGGGGTCGTCCAAAACGGGCAACTGGTCCAGTGACTGCAGGCCCATGTCATCCAGAAACTGGCGGGTGGTCGCAAACAGCGCAGGACGGCCCACGGTTTCCCTGTGCCCGATGACCTCGACCCAGCCCCGGTCCTCCAACTGCTTGATGATCAGGCTGTTGACGGTCACGCCACGGATGTCCTCGATGTCACCCCGCGTCACCGGCTGGCGGTACGCAATGATGGCCAGCGTTTCCATGGTGGCCCGCGTGTAGCGCGGGGGCTTTTCGGGGTGCAGCCGGTCGAGATACTCCCGCATCTCGGGGCGGCTCTGAAAACGCCAGCCCGTGGCCACCTGCACCAATTCCACTCCACGCTGTGCCCAGTCCTGCTGAAGCTCCTGCAGCAGGAGCTTGAGTGTGTCAGACCCCAGCGCATCATTGAAAAGCACCCGCAGCTCGCGCACAGGCACAGGTTGCTGCGCACAGATCAGCGCAGTTTCGAGGACCCTTTTGGCATCCACCGTGTTCATGGTTCAGCGATTCCTGGAAAAGTGCCACGCGTTGCAACGGGTGTCACATCAACAGCAGGGGGCAATCAAATTGGCGCGCAGTGCAAGGACGTTGGCGCGACACAAGGGCCCGGCGGGATTCCGTCTTCGGGCAGGGGGCCGATCAGGCCATCAGGGCGCATTGTAGCCCAGGCCCCAGGAAGACAGTGCCTGCTGCATGTCCTCGGGTGCCTGCGCCTGGAACTCCAGCGCCTTGCCCGTTACCGGGTGCACAAAGGCCAGGCGGTAGGCGTGCAGTGCCTGGCGCTGCATGGCTCCCAAGGGCGCACCGCCGTACAGGGTGTCGCCCACCAGCGGGTGCTTGAGCGATGCCATGTGCACCCGGATCTGATGGGTCCGCCCCGTATGCAAGGTGCACTGCACCCAGCAGCCCTGGTCGGTGCCAGCCAGCCACAACACGTCGGTGCGGGCAGTTTTGCCCGCATGCAGGGCCAGGTCCACCACGGCCATGCGCAAACGGTTGCGCGGGTCGCGCCCGATGGGTGCATCGACCGAACGGATCTTGGGCCCGGTCCAGGCGCCATGCGCCAAGGCGAGGTACTGGCGCTTGACCTTGCGCTCGGCAATCAATGCCACCAATGCGTCCATGGTGGCGCGGTTCCGCGCCACCACCATGAGGCCGCTGGTGTCCTTGTCCAGCCGGTGCACGATGCCAGCACGGGGAACCAGCAGGGCCTTCTCATCCCGGGCCAGCAAGCCGTTGAGCAAGGTCCCGCTCCAGTTGCCCGGCGCCGGGTGTACCACCAGCCCTGCGGGTTTGTTCACAACCAGAAGGTGCTCGTCTTCATACACCACATCAATGGCCATGGGCTCGGGGCGGAACGCCTGGCTTTGCAACGTAGGCCGCATCTCCAGCACCAGCTGGTCACCCGCCTTGACGCGGGTGGACGCCTTAAGCACAGGCCTGCCATTGAGACTGACCAGCCCCTGCCCCAGCAACTGCTGCAGGTAGCTGCGGGAGAACTCAGGAACCAGATCGGCCAGCGCCTTGTCGAGCCGGGCAGCATGCTGCGGCGGCGCCACCAGCATGTGGCGCATTTCGCTGCTGGTCTCGACCAGCGCTTCCGACTCCTCGGCGAGCAGGAAGTCATCACCCGCTTCAGCGGGCACCCCGGCCGCACTGCCCTTGCCGCTCTGCGGCAGCCCGGCCACCATGGGGATCAACGCGCTGGCAGGTAGCGCGAGGGGTCCACCGGCTTGCCCTGCCGGCGGATTTCAAAGTGGAGCTTGACACGGTCTGCGTCGGTGTTGCCCATCTCGGCAATCTTCTGGCCCTTGCGCACGGCCTGGTCTTCCTTGACCAGCAGCGACTGGTTGTGGGCATAGGCCGTGAGGAAGGTGTTGTTGTGCTTCAGGATCACCAGGTTGCCATAGCCGCGCAGGCCTGCGCCGGCGTAGACCACGCGGCCATCAGCAGCCGCCAGCACGGGCTCGCCCGCCTTGCCGGCAATATCGAAGCCCTTGTTGCGCGCCTCGTCAAAGCCCGCGATCAGCGAGCCCGAAGCGGGCCAGATGAAGGCGATGTCGTCCTCCCCA
This sequence comes from Acidovorax kalamii, assembly GCF_002245625.1. Taxonomy (GTDB): domain Bacteria; phylum Pseudomonadota; class Gammaproteobacteria; order Burkholderiales; family Burkholderiaceae_C; genus Acidovorax; species Acidovorax kalamii. Next base: position 90,466 of record NZ_NOIG01000014.1, on the reverse strand, counting down.
GCAGGCGCGGCAGCTGGCGCTGGCGTAGCGGGAGCCACGGCCACCACGGTGCCGGAGGCCGCCGAGGCCGGTGGCTTGGGTGCGCTGGCTGGCGACGTAGCTGATGCAGCCGGTGCGGGTGCTACGGTGGACGAGGTCACCGGCCGCGTCACCACGCCATTGTCAGACGCCACAGCCGTCGCAGCCACAGCGGCCGTGGGAGGCACCACGCGCAGCACTTGGCCCACTTCGATAAGGTTGGCGTTTTCGAGGTTGTTCCAGCGGGCCAAGTCTTTCCAACTCTGGCCGGACTCCAGCCCGATGCGAATCAGGGTATCCCCAGGCTTGACCGTGTAATAACCCGGTTTGCCCGCATTTTCTGCCCCGGGCAACGGCTTGATGGGGGTGCCCACCACCACGCCAGGCTGGCCAGCCTGCGCGGGCGCAGAAGATATGGAGGTGCCCCGATCTTCCACAGGAGCCTTGTTCAGGCGGGTGCCACAGCCGGAGAGCACCAGCCCCGCCATTGCCACGGTAAACCCCATCACAAGACCACGCGATACGAACATAAGCAATTCCCTTTACGCAATCCCCGATTTTAGAGGGACAAAATGCACCGGTTCGAGCACGTTTTGTTTCAATCCGTGCGGGGTTTTGTCGATCACCAGCAACATCTGCTGTCCGCCCGACAGCGCCATCGGCGCCACCAACCGCCCTCCCACCGCCAGTTGATCGCACCAGGCCTGGGGTACGGCATCGCCACCTGCGGCGGCAATGATGGCGGCATAGGGTGCTCCCTTGGCATAGCCCAGCATGCCATCGCCAAACAGCAGATGGACGTTGGCCAACCGGAACGGGCGCAGGTTGTCGCGGGCCCGGTCGTGCAGACCACGCAGCCGCTCCAGCGTGTAGACCTCCCGGGCTAGCAGGCTCAGCACCGCCGCCTGGTAGCCGCAACCGGTGCCGATCTCCAGCACCCGGCCCAGGCCGCCCGCCCGCGCGCCCTCGGCACCCAGCAGCAATTCGCACATGCGCGCCACCACGCTGGGTTTGGAGATGGTCTGCCCCAGCCCGATGGGCAGGCTGGTGTCCTCATAGGCCTGGTTGACCAGGGCGCTGTCCACAAACCGGTGGCGCTCCACCGCACCCATGGCCTGCAGGACGGGCGCCGAGGTGATGCCCCCCGCCGCCAGTTTTTGCACCATGCGCGTGCGAACTGCTGACGAGTCGAGCCCCACCCCCACCGGTGCAGCTACCACTGGCTTGCGCGCCGCCAACGCCGAAGCCGGTGCCGACACCTGTGCCACCGGCTTGGCGCCAGCGTTGCCCGTGCCCGGCAGACGGGCCGGAAACCCAGGGCGGCGCTGCATCACATGCCTGGGGCGGCAGCCGCCCCCGCCCCTGCAGCCCATTGGGACGCCTTCTGCGCCCAGGCGCCCAGGCTGTCGTGATCGGTCAGGTCCACCTTCAGCGGCGTGATGGACACATGGCCCTGCGCCGTGGCATAAAAGTCCGTACCCTCGGCATCGTCTTTCGCCGCACCCGCCCCGCCAATCCAGTACATGGCCTCGCCACGCGGGCTCTCCTGCACGATGACGCGCTCGGCCGCATGGCGGCGCCCCAGTCGGCACCACTTGGCGGGCCGCAGCGCATCCAGCGGCATGTTGGGGATGTTCACATTCAGCAGCCAGGGGGTCTCGGTCACCAGTTGCTGGCTACGCATCTGCGCCACGATCTCCCGTGCCTTGGCGGCGGCGGCTTCCAGCTCGCCCCAGCCCTTGTCCACCTGCGAGAACGCAATGGCCGGGATGCCAAACAGATAGCCTTCCATGGCAGCGCCCACCGTACCGGAATAGATCGTGTCGTCCCCCATGTTGGCGCCATTGTTGATGCCCGACACCACCAGGTCGGGCCGGTAGCCCAGCAGCCCGGTCAGCGCGATATGCACACAGTCGGCTGGCGTTCCGTTCACATACCGAAAGCCATTGGCAGCCTTGTGGACGTACAGCGGCGAATGCAGGGTCAGCGCGTTCGACTTGGCGCTGTTGTTGTGCTCGGGCGCGACCACCTCCACCTCCACGCCCTCCAGGGTCTTGAGTGCGTCATGCAGGGCCACGATGCCCGGGGCCTGGTAGCCATCGTCGTTGGAAATCAGAATTTTCATGGTTGCAGCAGAGGTTGCAACGGATTGTAGGTGGGCGCTCCTGCATGCGTCGCCCCGCCATGGCGCGCGCAGGGTCGGTCGCTCGTGGGACAACAGCCCCCGGGCACCCCGGCCTATCATGCGCCCCAACATTGACAGGAGACTTTTCTCATGCACGCTTGGCTTTGCACCAACCCCGTCGGCGTTGACGCCCTGACCTGGACCGAACTGCCCACACCGGCCCCCAAGGCGGGCGAGGTGCTCATCGAGATCAAGGCGGCCAGCCTGAACTTTCCAGACCTGCTGATCGTGCAGAACAAGTACCAGATGAAGCCGCCGCTGCCCTTTGTGCCGGGCTCCGAATACGCAGGCGTGGTGGCAGCCGTGGGCGACGGCGTCACGCACCTCAAGGTTGGCCAGAACGTGGCCTGCCTGTCGGGCACGGGCGGCTTTGGCACGCACACCATTGCGCCCGCCGCACTGTGCATGCCGCTGCCCGACGGCTTCTCGCATGTCGATGCCGCCGCCTTCATCATGATCTACGCCACGTCCTACCACGCGCTGGTGGACCGGGCTCAGCTCAAGGCAGGCGAAACCGTGCTGGTGCTGGGTGCCGCTGGCGGGGTTGGAACGGCCGCGATCCAGATCGCCAAGGCCATGGGCGCGCGCGTGATCGCCGCCGCATCGAGCGACGAGAAATGCGCGCTGTGCACCTCCATCGGTGCCGACGCCACCATCAACTACAGCAAAGACAACCTGCGCGACGCCATCAAGACTCTCACCGACGGCAAAGGCCCCGATGTGATCTACGACCCCGTGGGCGGCGACTTTGCCGAACCCGCCTTCCGCTCCATTGCCTGGCGCGGCCGCTACCTGGTGGTGGGGTTTGCCTCGGGCCCCATCCCCGCGCTGCCGTTCAACCTGGCGCTGCTCAAGGGCGCCTCCATCGTGGGCGTGTTCTGGGGCGACTTTGCCAAGCGCGAGCCCAAGGCCAACGCCGCCATGATGGGCGAGCTGGCCCAGTGGTACGCACAGGGCAAGATCAAGCCCGTGATCGACCGCACCATGCCCATGGCCGAACTGCCCGCCGCCTACGCCCACATGGGCTCGCGCGGCGTGATGGGCAAGCTCGTGATGGTGAACTGAGCCTCTGCCAGCCCCCTGCAGGGGCCCCGCCAGGCCGGGCGCCCCTGCCCAAAAAAGCCATCCGCTGTGTCACACTTGCGCCTTCCCGCCCCTCCTGACACTGGTGCCCACCCATGGCCGACCGCCTCCCATCCGAGATCGCGCGCGAGACACTGAAACAGCTGGCGGCCCGCCGGTTGCAACCCACCCCTGACAACTACCTGGCGCTGTACGACGAAATTGCGGGCACCCGCAGCCCGCAGCCCTTCCCCGACGGACCGCTGAGCGGCATCCAGCGGGTGCTGCCCGCCCAGACCCCGGCCCAGAAGCGTTTGCTCACCCAGTTCGAGCGGGCCATCATCACCAAGGACTGGACCTCGCTGCAGAGCGTGATGGTGGGCTATGCCAACCTGGGCCTGCACCCCGCTGCCGCCACCCCCATCGAAACCGCCAGCGCCCCCACCGCCCTGGGCGAATTGCCGCCCGAACTGGCCGAAACTCTGGCGCGCCTGATCGACAACACCCTGCCCGCGCTGGGCGAAGACGACGCCCGCGTGATCGAGATGGCCAAGCAGCTCGTCACCTTCCTGCGCGAACCTTCGCCCCCCGTGGCCACAGCGCAGCTCATGCTGGGCAACTTCACCTACCGGCTGTCGTTTGCCACCGAAGACCAGGCCGCCATCCGCACCAGCCTGCTGGAGCTGCTGCACATGATCTTCGAGAACATTGCCGTGCTCAGCGTGGACGACCGGTGGCTGCACGGCCAGGCCGAGGCGCTGATGACCGCCTCCACCCCGCCGCTCACCCTGCGCCGGCTCGACGACGTGCAGCGCCGCCTCAAGGACGTGATCTTCAAGCAGACCGAGGCCAAGGCCCGCACGCTCGAAGCGCAAGAGCAGATGAAGGACATGCTCGCCACCTTCATCGAGCGGCTGGCCAAGATCACCGCCTCCAGCACCAGCTACCAGGGCACGATGGAACGCTGCGCCGACCTCATCGGCAAGGCCAGCAGCCTGCAGGACATCGCACCCGTGCTGCAGGAGGTGATGAGCGCCACCCGCGCCATGGCGCTGGACAGCCGCGTGGCGCATGACGAGCTGCAGGACCTGCGCGAGCGCACCGAGGCCAAGCGTGCCGAAGTGGCCAAGCTGCAGGAAGAACTCGACCGCGCCAGTTCCCAGGCCCGGCACGACCCGCTCACCGGCACCCTCAACCGCAAGGGCCTGGACGAAGCCATGGAGCGCGAGATTGCCCGCGCCCGCCGCATGGGGTCGCCCCTGTGCCTGGCGCTGCTGGACCTGGACAACTTCAAGTCCTTGAACGACCGCCTGGGCCACGCAGGTGGCGATGCGGCGCTGGTGCACCTGGCCCAGGTCACGCGCGAGGTCATGCGGCCACAGGACCTTTTGGCCCGCTATGGCGGTGAAGAGTTTGTCATCGTGCTGCCCGACACCGCAGTCGAAGCCGGCGCGGCCGCCATGACACGGCTGCAGCGCGAGCTGACCACCCGCTTCTTTCTGCAAGGCACCGAGAAAGTGCTCATCACCTTCAGCGCAGGCGTGGCGCAGCTGAGCGACACCGAAAGCAGCACCGACGCCATCCTGCGTGCCGACCAGGCCATGTACCTGGCCAAGCGCTCGGGGAAGAACCGGGTGATGGCGGCGTAGTGGCTCCCCCTGTGTCGCCTTCGGCGCCTTCCCCCAAAGGGGGGACGCCACCCGTGGCCTGGCAAAGCCAGCTCCACGGTGGCACTGGCCTGGGGTGCGCCGGTATCGACCGGCAGTAGACGAGGCAAGTGACAGGATGCCCAAGACCCGTCAATCCCGAAACAGCTGCGGGTGAAACTGCTCAACACCTGAATACCAGCGACCCATGAACCGCCGCGCCTTTCTGCAACACGCCGCCTGCGCGGCCACCGCATCCACCCTTCCCCGCTGGGCGTGGAGCAACCCGCCCACGCTGCAAAGCAACCCCTTTGCACTGGGTGTCGCCAGTGGCGACCCCACGCCCGATGGCGTGGTGCTCTGGACCCGTCTGGTGCTGGCGCAGCCCGCACAGATGTTGGCCACCCACACCGTGCGGTGGGAGGTCGCGCACGACGCGCGCTTTGCGCAGATCGTGCAAAAAGGAGAAGCCCCCGCACTGCCGCAGCTGGGCCACAGCGTGCATGTGGAACTGCACGGCCTGCAGCCAGCGCGCTGGTACCACTACCGCTTCATGCTGGGCGAGGCGGTGAGCACCGTGGGCCGCACGCGCACCGCGCCCTCAGCGGGCGACCTGCCGGATGCGCTGCGCATCGCCTTTGCGTCCTGCCAAAGGTGGGAGCACGGCCACTACGCCGCGTGGCGCCATCTGGTGGCCGACCAGCCGGACCTGGTGCTGTTCCTGGGCGACTACATCTACGAATACGCCACGCCCAAAAACACCAGCGACCTGGCGCGCACCCACAGCCTGCGCCTGGCCACCACGCTGGCCGACTACCGCGACCGCTACGCGCTGCACAAAAGCGACCCGGCCCTGCAGGCCGCCCACGCTGCCTGCCCTTGGTCCGTGACCTGGGACGACCACGAGGTGCAGAACGACTACGCCGCCAGCGCGGGGCACGCAGGCCGGGGCGATGCCACCAGCTTCCTGGCGCAGCGCGGCGCCGCTTGGCAGGCCTTCTACGAAAACATGCCCCTGCGCGCCGCCAGCCTGAGCAGCCCCTTCCCCGACACCCGGTGGGACGCATTGCAGGTTTACCGACGCCTGCGCTGGGGGCAGCTTGCACACATTCACCTGCTGGACAGCCGCCAGTACCGCAGCTGGCAGGCCTGCCGCGCGCCCGAATCGCCCAGCGCAGGCGCCGTGCGCAGCAGCAACTGCGCCGACCTGGCCGACCCCATGCGCAGCCTGCTGGGCACCGCGCAAGAGCAATGGCTGCACACCGGTCTGGCTACCGATGCCGCCACGCAAGACGCCACCCGCTGGAGTGTGATCGCGCAGCAAACCCTGTTCTCGCCGCGCCACTACCCCTCAGGCACGGTGACCACCGACAACTGGGACGGCTACCCCGCCGCCCGCGCGCGCCTGCTGCAGGCCGTGGCAAAGCACAAGCCACGCAATACCGTGCTGCTGGGCGGCGACATCCACCAGAACTACGTCTGCCGCGTGCACGCCAACGCAGACCGCCCCGACTCGCCCGTCATCGCCAGCGAGTTCTGCGGCACCTCCATCAGCTCCCGCTCGGGCACCACCCAAGACAAGGTGGACGCCGTGGTGCGCCACAACCCGCACGTGCTGTTGGCCCGCTGCGACCTGCGCGGCTACGGCCTGGCCCACATCACGCCCACGCAGTGGACCACCACCCTGCGCGTGCTCGACGACCCCCTGCGCGCCGACAGCGGCGCCAGCACGCTCGCCCGCTTTGTCGTCCAGGACGGCCGAGCGGGGCCCGTGGCCACATAGACCGCAGGCGGAACGCCGCAGTGGTCGGCGTCGCCCTTAAAAGCGTATTAGCTATACATTTGATAGCTTAAAAGGCATACCCATAGTGCGGTAACGGCCTAAAAAGCTTTGAATTTGGAGCCTGTAGCGCAATGTAACGCCGCACCCCAAAGCTGCGCCTGGCGCCGTACGATGGCCGCTGTTTCTTGCACGCACGCTTGCTTGTCCTTTCTGCTTGTCACTTCTTGCCACCCAGGAGAAACCAGCCCATGCCCACCCCCACGCCCTTCCCCGCTGCAGCCACCCGCCCATCCGCGCCACGGCGCCACCTGGTGGCCTGCGCCGCACTCGCAGCCCTGCTTGCGGGCTGCGCCAGCAGCCCCTCGCAGTTCGCCTACACCGTGCCCGCCCAGCCCGAAGGTTCTTCGGGCTACACCGAAAAACCCGGCTGGGCCACCGAGAAGTTCGCCGTGGCCGCCGCCAACCCGCTGGCCACCGACGCGGGCTACCAGATCCTCAAGGCCGGTGGCTCGGCCATCGACGCCGCCATCGCCGTGCAGATGGTGCTGACCCTGGTGGAGCCCCAATCCAGCGGCATCGGCGGCGGCGCCTTCCTGCTGCACAGCACCGGCAAGCTGGTGGAGGCCTACGATGGCCGCGAGACCGCGCCCGCAGCCGCCGACGAAAAACTCTTCCTGGGCGCCGACGGCAAGCCCGTGCAGTTTTATGACGGCGTGGTGGGCGGCCGCTCGGTGGGCGTGCCCGGCACCGTGCGCATGCTGGAGATGGCGCACAAGCAGCACGGCAAACTGCCCTGGGCCACGCTGTTCCAGCCCGCCATCACGCTGGCCGAAGGCGGCTTCAAGGTCAGTGCGCGGCTCAACACCCTGGTCAAGGCCGACGCCCACCTCAAGAAAGACCCGGTGGCCGCCGCCTACTTCTACAAACCCGACGGCGACGCCCGCGACGTGGGCTTCAACCTGCGCAACCCCGAGCTGGCCGCCGTGCTGCGCCGCATCGCCGCCGAGGGCAGCAAGGCCCTGCACGAAGGCGAGATCGCCCAGGCCATCGTAGACAAGGTGCAAAAGCACCCCACCAACCCCGGCAAGCTCAGCCTGGCCGACCTGGCCAGCTACCAGCCCAAAAAGCGCGAAGCCCTGTGCCACGACTACCAGGTGCAGGCCAAGGACTTCCGCATCTGCGGCTTCCCGCCACCCAGCTCGGGCGCCATTGCCATCGGGCAGATCCTGGGCATCCTCAAGAACACCGACGCCGCCGCCAAGCCCCTGCAAGACGGCATCCCATCGGCCGACTGGCTGCACCTGTACACCGAAGCCGCCCGCCTGGCCTTTGCCGACCGCGCACTCTACGTGGCCGACCCCGACTTTGTGCAGCCGCCCGCAGGCAGCTGGACCAGCCTGATCGCCCCCGCCTACCTGGCCGAACGCGCGAAGCTCATCGGCCAGCAGAGCATGAAGGTCGCCCAGCCCGGCAACCCGGCGGCCGTGAAGGCCGGCTACGCCCCCATGCCCGACCAGCCCGAATTCGGCACCAGCCACATCAGCATCGTCGATGCCTTCGGCAACGCCGTGGCCATGACCACGACCATCGAAGACCAGTTTGGCGCGCGGCAAATGGTCAAAGGCTTCTTGCTGAACAACGAGCTGACCGACTTCAGCTTTGCCCCCACCGACGCACAAGGCCAGCCCATTGCCAACCGCGTCCAACCTGGCAAGCGCCCGCGCTCGTCGATGTCGCCCACGCTGGTGTTCGACAAGGCCACGGGCGAGCTGCTGATGAGCGGCGGCAGCCCCGGCGGCGCGGCCATCATCCACTACACGGCCAAGACGCTGTATGGCGTCTTCAACTGGGGCCTGATGCCCCAGCAGGCCATCAACCTGCCCAACTTCGGCTCGATGAACGGCCCCACGCTGCTGGAAGAAAAGCGCTTCCCACCCGCCACGGTGGAGGCCCTGCGCGCCCGGGGCGCCGAGGTGCGCGAGATGAACATGACCAGTGGCCTGCAAGCCATCACGCGCGGCCAGGCGCATGGCAAGAAGCTGTGGATGGGTGGCGCGGACCCACGGCGGGAGGGGGTGGTGATGGGGGACTGAGGAGGTGGATGGGTTGGTGCCTTGGCATCAACCCACCCGCGCTGGCCAACCATCTGGCGCAACTGGCGCACATCCGTTACGCGACGCAGCGCGACCGCAAGCCGCTTCATGAAGCGGCCCTCTTGCACAGGAAAGAAGCCTCCAGAGCTTCGTGATGCTGCGCTGCCACCACAAAGGCTCACCACACCCAAGGTGTTTTACCTGCGCCCCCCCAATCGGTCAGGCCACGGCTGCCGTGGAGGAGTCCGTATAGCTGTGTGGGACGATTCTTCTCATCGAAAGTACATTTTCAAACTCTTCTTCAGGTGAATGGCCCCGAAGAGACTCTATCGCCCCATATCCCCATGACACGGCGCCAAAAGCGACTTTCTCTTTTCGCGCAGCATCCAAGTCGGAGATTTGATCACCAATATAGATGGCTTCATGGCAGGAAACCCCAGCCTCTTTCAACACCTTCCGTATTCGTGGTGATTTACCGAAAATGGACATCCCGCACTCAAAGTGCGTGATGATTTTCATCATGTCCGCACCAAGAATCTCACGGATATTGTCGTAAGCATTCGACGAAACCACCGCCAGGGCGACCCCATTATTTGCCAGATGAAGCAACGTGGATTCAATATGCTCAAACAAGGAGATGCTTGCCGCATTGCTTTTCATAAGCGAGGCAAAGTCCTTTGCAACAAAAGGAAGCTTCCACTTGGGCAACTCTACCAGCTGCATTATTTGCCTTGCGCTCTTCTGACGCAAGCCGGGAACAGCATCCGCATCGATCTCTCTGAATCCGTGCTTTTGGGCGAGTTGATTGAAGACTTGAATAAAAAAGGGAAACGAGTCAGCGAGCGTTCCGTCAAAATCAAAAATTGCGAGCTTATATTTCATTTAACCAATACTGTCTAACGTTCAACATGAGCGGCAAGACCCGGCTTGTCGGGGCCTGTCCTCTCAAATAAAGGGTTGGGCAACACTGCGAATCCTCTGCCTGCGCCTTGGCAATGAATTTTTTTGAATGAGCCAACGCCCATCCACATGGGCTTCATAAACCGAAAACGTGAAGGGTATCAGTTGCTGCGCCAGAGGATTGGGGCAGGACATCAGCTGAAAGTGCAAGTGAGGCACATTCGACTGCCCGCTGTCGCCCACCTCGGCGACTGGCTGCAGCCCACGCACAAGATCCCCCGCTTTGACGCTCAGGGAGCCCCGCCGAGCATGGGCCAGGAAGGCATAGATGCCGGGAGATTCAAGCGATTCGATCACCAGATGATTCCCTGCGAATTCCCGGATGTCTCCCGCTCCACTGGCGATCAGACTTGCCAGTCGGCGCCTCTCTCGGGAGGGCCACCACGATGCCCGCACAAGGCCCCAGAGCTTCATCAGGTAGCTTTGGGGGAACTCGGGACAACCATCCACGGCCGTCACGACCCTCCCATGGAAGGGGCTGAGGATCGGCTGCCCCCAGCCATGGTGCTCTTCATAGGGAACAGCCGTCAGCAGTTCTCGCCATGCGGCACGGGTCGTGGCCTTGAGGTGTTTGTCCAGGCGCATGAAGTCAAGCGCAAGTTCATGCCCGGGTTCGGTGCCGTCGGCGCCAACGTACCACTCGCCGGACAGCGGAAAGCCAACGCTCAACGAGGATGGCATTGTGTTGCCCACCGGTCGGCGCAAGGGACGATTGCAGGTGGGCGACGCCCGCTTGTGAACGCCCTCCTGGCGCAGCGGTCAGCTGGCGCTTGGGCGATAGCTCCACTTGGAGGTGGCCAGCAAGATGGCCAATGAAATGAATGCCAGAAAGATGCTGCCATAGAAGAAGACATATGACTCGCTCAGGCGTTGAGGGTAAATTTTCCATGCAGCCCCAAGACCGATGGCGTTGCCGCCGACGGCAAGGATGGCTGCAGCAAAGTCATGGAAGCGTCTTGCCCTGTTGGCACCAGCGGACCAGCGCGGATCTGTGTTGTAGCTCGGCAGGCTGGTGTGGGCATTGTCCAGGCGCTCCAGCTCAGCCAGAAAGTGGCGCAGATTGGAGATGGCGCGCTCAGACTTGTAGTTCAGCATCGCAAGGCACACCGATGCCACCGGAAAGCCAAGAATCAGCCATTCGATCGGAGGTTCGGAGCCGCTTTGGCTGGGCCTGAGAGCCACCAGGGCCGCCAGAAGGCTGACGACCAGCGTAACGTACAGGGTAAGTGCCTGCTGGCGCTGTGCGATGCGGGCGTTGACTTCCTGGTACGCGGCGATGAACCGGTAATTCGCGTCGACTGATGACTTGCTCATGGCCGAAGTATCGCTTGCCGATGGCTACCGACCGGTGTGCCACCCGCCACAGGGCTGGTTTTTGTGCAGCTGCGCCACCCGTGCGCTGCGTGGGCATGAAGCTCTGAAAGGGCACAGGCAGGGCGGAGCCAGGCCCTGCAACCATCCGCCCCTGCGCCCCGCTAAAGTCGAGCCCCATGGATCTACGAAGCCTGCGCTACTTCATTGCCGTGGTCGAGGCCGGCAGCCTCTCTCGGGCGGCGGGCAGCCTGTACATCGCGCAGCCTGCGCTCACGGCCCAGATCAAGAAACTGGAATCGGAGCTGGGCGCGCAGTTGCTGGAGCGGTCGCACGCGGGCGTTTCCCCCACGCAAGCCGGGGTGCAGTTGTACCAGGATGCACGGCGCCTGCTGAGCGATGCCACCGCCATGCGTGAACGCATCCAGCGCCTGCCCCAGGGGCCGGAAGGCTCGGTCACCATCGCCGTGCCGTTTCTGCTGTCGTCGCTGCTCATGGGGCCGTTGCTTGCGCGCCTGAAAGAGACACACCCGCGCATCCGGGTGTTCGTGCTGGACGACCTCAGCCTCATGGTCAAAAAGGCCATGGTCGAGCGGCGTGCAGACATTGGCATCCTGGTGGATACGCCGCAGGCCGAGGGCCTGGTGTGCAGGCCGTTCGCGCGTGAATCCATGTACTTCTGCGGGCACGACGCCGATGGCACCGTGCGCGCCCTGCTGCAGCGCCCGTCAGCATGCGCCACCCCCACGCGCCCCGACATCGACTTTGCGGTGGCCGCCGCGCAGCCGCTGGTGCTGCAGTCGCGTCGTTTTTCCATCCGCCAGCAGGTGGAAGACGCTGCGGCCTTGCGCGGCACGGCGCTGAACATCGTGCATGAGCACGATTCGGCCCGCGTGATCCGCTCGCTGTACGCCTGTGGCGCAGGCTTCACGTTCACGCCGGCCTGCGCGATGGGCGACACACCCGCCATGGCGTCTGACTGGCTGGTGGCACGTGTGGTCAACCCGGAGATGGCCCGTGCCTACACCGTGGCCACGGCCCCCGAGCGGGACCGGGACCCCGGTGCAGACGGTGTGATGCAGGCCGTTTTGCAGGCCCTGGCCGCTGTGGCGCAGCGCCTTGCAGACACCGGCCGGTGGGATGCAGAGATCACCGGGCCTGGCGCAGCGCCATGATGCGGGCCAGCAGAGCACGAAAGGGCCGCCAAACGGCAGCAGCCCCGCAGCCATCAATTCGATTGATACCTCCCGATCAGCAATCGGTATTTCCCTGATACCCCCGTCTTCTGGAACAGTCCGGCCAAGCCCCCGCCACACAGGGGGTTGCACTCCAGGAGACGACCATCACCACCACCCCGCCCCCCCACAGCTGCGCCCATCGCCGCCCCGTCGCCAACGTCGGCGCCCTCGTGGCGCGCAGCGCCCGCGCCCATGCCCGCCGCATCGCGGTCAAGAGCCCTGCGCGCAGCATCACTTATGCCGATCTGGAGCAGCGCTCGAACCGCCTGGCCAACGCCTTGCTGAGCCTGGGCCTGCAGCGCGGTGACCGCGTGGGCATTTACCTGCCCAACTGTGTCGAGGTGGTCGAGATCGAGATAGCCTGCTACAAGGCCGGGCTGATCAAGGCGCCGTTCAACGCCCGGCTCTCGCCCACCGAGGTCGGCGCCATTGCCGCCAACAGCGGCGCGGCGCTGATCGTGACCACTGCCGAGCGCGCCGAGACCATCCGCCCGCATGTGTCGCAAAGCATGCCCAGCGCCATGCCCCAGCTGCTGCTGACCGACGATGCGGGCCCCACAGGCTACGAAGCGGCACTGGCCCGGGCCAGCGACTCGTTCGCCCCGGTGGCCGTGTTCGAAGACGAAGTCGCCGTGCTGCACTACACCTCGGGCTCTTCGGGCGTGCTCAAGGCGGCCATGCAGACCTTCGGCAACCGCCTTGCGCAGCTGCGCAAGTTCCTCACGCGTTCGGACGGGCAGCAGCCCGGCCACATCCTGGGGCTGGTAGGCCCGATCACCCACGCATCGGGCATGCAGATGGTGCCGGCGCTGTGCCAGGGGGTCACCATCCGCCTGTTCAACGGCTTCGAGCCCCCGCGCTTCATCGCCGACATGCGGGCCGACCGGGTGACCCACACCTTCATGGTGCCCACCATGATCAACATGCTGCTGGCCGAGCTGGAGGGCCAATACCGCCCCCTGCCCGACCTGCTGCGCCTGGGCTACGGCGCCGCCCCCATGGCGCCCGCGCGCATCCTGCAGGCCATGGACGTGTTCGGGCCCATCCTGCAGCAAGGCTATGGCGCGGGCGAGACAACCTCGGGCGTGTGCGGCCTGTCGGTGGAGGACCACCTGTTTGCCCGCGCGGCGCGGCCCGAGCGGCTGGCATCGTGCGGGCGCCCGTTTCTGGAATGTGATGTGCAGATCCTGGGCGACGACGGCCAGCCCGTGGCCACCGGCGAGATCGGCGAGATCGTGGTGCGCGGCGACGACATCTTTGCGGGCTACTGGCGCGCGCCCGAGCTGACGGCCGAGGTGCTGAAGGACGGTGCCTACCACACGGGCGACCTGGCCCGCATGGATGACGAGGGCTACGTCTACATCGTGGACCGCAAGAAGGACATGGTGATCAGCGGCGGCTTCAACGTGTACCCGTCGGAGGTGGAGGCAGTGCTGTACCAGCACGACGCCATTGCCGATGCCTGCGTATTTGCCGTGCCCGATGACAAGTGGGGCGAGGCCGTGGCCGCGCACGTGGTGCTCAAGCCCGGCCGTGCGGCCGGTGCCGACACCACCGCTGCGATCGACGCGTTCTGCGCCCAGCACCTGGGCGGTTTCAAGCGGCCCCGGCGCATCGAATTCGTCACCACCCTGCCCAAGAACCCCAACGGCAAGGTGATGCGCCGCGCCGTGCAGGCCCCGTATTGGGAGGGGCGTGGGCGGATGGTGAATTAGAGGGCATCCCCCTGAGCGGCTTTGCCGCTTCCCCCTTCTCTCTTAGCGCTTCGCGCTGCGGGAAGGGGGACGACGCCCTCGCTGCGGGGCGGCCCTTGCTCGGCGTCCCTGGCCCGGGGCGCGCCAGTTTCCAGCGGCAGCAGGTAGCCGCCAACCACAAGGAATACCGACCATGAACAACGACATTACGTCCCCCCTCCCCGCGCCGCTGTTTCCCGGCATGCCTTTTGAAGGCTCGCCACAGGCGGCCGAACTGATCGCCCGCATCAACGAGTTTCTGTATGGCGAGCTGGCCGCGCTGGCGCGCGAGCATGGCATCGACCACGAGAACGCGCCCGACAGGGCCTTGCTGCAGCAGGTGTGGAAGCGCTCGCACGCGCTGGGCTTTTACGGCATGACGCTGCCGCAGAAGATGGGCGGCCTGGGCCTGCCCACGCTGGACCATGTGCTGGTCAAGGAAGCCATCTACGCCAGCGGCTCGCCATTCGCCCCCCATGTGTTTGGCGAGCTGAGTGGCCCGCCGCGCGTGGGCGCGCTGGCGCGCATGGCCACACCGCACCAGATGCAGCAGTTCATCCTGCCGGTGGCGCGGGCCGAGATGGCCATCTGCTTCGCGCTGACCGAGGCCGAGGCTGGATCGGACGCTGGCAACGTACAGACACGGGCCGTGCGCGATGGCGACGACTACGTGATCACGGGTACCAAGCGCTTCATCTCGGGCTCGCCGTTTGCCGACTACGCGGTCCTGATGGCGTCCACCGCCACACACGACGACCCCGACCCGAAAAAGCGCGAGGTCACGGCCTTCTTTGTGGACTTGCATGCACCCGGCGTGCGTGTGGAGTCGGGCTACAAGACCATGGCCGGACAGACCAGCACGGGCAACATCGTGCTGGACGGAGCGCGCGTGCCCGCCGCCAACCTGATCGGCGAGCCCGGGCGCGGCCTGGCGCTGGCGCTGGGCCGCATCAGCGTGAACCGCTTGCTGCACTGCCCGGCCATGCTGGGCCTGGCGCAGGTGACCCTGCGCGATGCACGCGACTACGCGCAGCAGCGCCACCAGTTCGGCCGTGCCATCGGCCAGTTCCAGGCCATCCAGCACATGCTGGCCGACATGGCGACCGACTGGGCCGCCGCGCGCGGGCTGATGCTGGCCACGGCCCGCGCGATTGATGCAGGCGCCGAGCCGCGCGCCGAATCGTCCATGGCCAAGCTGTTCTGCTCGGAGGCGGCCTTCCGCATCGCCGACCGCGCGGTGCAGATCCACGGCGGCGAGGGCATCGTGCAAGGCCGTCGCGTGGAGTTCCTGTTTCGCATGCTGCGCATGTACCGCGTGCTCACCGGCACGAGCGAGATCCAGCGCAACACCATCGCGAAAGAGCTTTTGGCATCCCCCTGAGCGGCTACGCCGCCCACCACGCGCCAAAACAACCCTCATAGAAAATGACAAGGAGACAAGACATGACCAAGCAACCCATCCCCCACCTGCGCCGCCGCGCACTGATCGCCGCGGGCTTGCTGCCGCTGCTGGCCGGCGCCCCCGCGCTGGCCACCGAGGCATGGCCTGCGCGCCCCATCAAGTGGGTCGTGCCCTACCTCGCGGGCACGGGCCCGGACACCACGGCCCGCATCGTGGCCGAGGCCGTGTCGAAGGAGCTGGGCCAGCCCGTGGTCATCGAGAACAAGGGGGGTGCAGGCGGCAACCTGGGTGCACGCCAGGCGGCCAAGGCGGCGCCGGACGGCTACACCTGGGTCTACGCCGGGTCGCCCATGGCGGCCAGCATGCGCATGTACAAGCAGCCGGGCTACGACGCACTCAAGGACTTTCGCCATGTGATCGGGCTCACCAGTTCGGACACGGTGGTCATCGTCAACGCGCAAAGCGACATCCGCACCCTGGCCGACCTGCTCGCGCGCATGCGTGCGCAGCCCGGCAAACTGGACTACGCCTCGGGCGGCGTCGGAACGCCCTCGCACCTGGGGGTGGAGATGGTGCTCAGCGTGAGCCAGGCGCAGGCCACGCATGTGCCGTACAAGGGCGCGTCGGAAATCGTCAACGCGGTGCTGGGCCAGCAGGTCACCTTTGGCGCACCCATCACCGCCGTGGCGTACTCCAACATCGTGGCGGGCAAGCTGCGCCCGCTGGCCGTGACGGGACCCGCGCGCAACCCCAAGCTGCCCACCGTGCCCACGCTGGCCGAGGCGGGGCTGCCGGGGGTGGAGCTGACGTCGTGGGGCGGCGTCTCCGTGCCCACCGGCACACCCGATGCCATCGTCTCGCGCGTGCGCTCCGCATTCGAAGCCGCCCTGCGCCAGCCCGCCGTGGTGGCAGCGCTCGAAGAGCAAGGCGGCATGGTCCACCCGCAAGACAGTGAGACCTTCACACGTGCCTTCGGCAGGGAAATCAGCTTCACCGAAGCCATGATGAAGCGCATCAAGCTCGAACCGATGTGACGGCGCCGGGCATGCGCCACCAGATGATCCGCTTCAATTTTGATAGCTGTCAGCGCACATCCATCAGGCGATGGGGCCATTTTTAATTCTCAAACAGTTAGCTTCTCCATGCGAACCCTCTCCCTGTGCGCGGCTCTCACCCTGCCGCTTTGGCTGGGCCTGGCCCCTGCAACCTTTGCCCAGGTGGCCGACGTCCGGCAGGACGCAACCGCCGCTACGCGTGCGCGCCAGGCCGCATCCCTGGGCACGCTGGACGTGAATGCGCCCGCCAGCTTCGAGGACGCTCGCCGAGGCCTGATTGCCACACCCAGCGGCCAGGTGCGCAACGCCCAGGGCCAGGTGGTGTGGGACTTCGACGCGCTGCGGTTTGCGCAGGGCGAGGCGCCGCCCACCGTCCACCCCAGCCTGTGGCGCCAGGCGCGCCTGAACCAGACGCCCGGCCTGTACCAGGTGCACGAGGGCATCTGGCAGCTGCGCGGGTTTGACCTGGCCAACCTCACGCTCATCCAGGGCCGCACAGGCTGGATCGTGGTGGACCCGCTCACCACGCAGGAGACGGCGGCCGCCGCCCTCGCGTTCGCGCGCCAGCACCTGGGCGCACAGCCGGTGTCGGGTCTGGTGTTCACGCACAGCCATGTGGACCACTTCGGCGGCGCCCTGGGCGTGCTGACCGCGCAGGACGCCCAGGCGCGCGGCGTGCCCATCGTGGCGCCCGTGGGTTTCATGGAAGAGGCCACCAGCGAGAACGTGCTGCTCGGCCCCGCCATGTCGCGCCGCGCGGGCTTCATGTATGGCAGCCAGCTGCCACGCGATGCGCGCGGCGTGGTGGACAACGGTCTGGGCATGGCAGTGGCGGCCGGGCGCATCGGCATCCTGCCGCCCACGGTGCTCATCGACCAGCCCACACAGGCGCTCGACATTGACGGCGTGCGCTTCGTTTTCCACAACGTGCCCGGCTCCGAAGCCCCGGCCGAGATGGTCTTCGAGCTGCCCGACCTGCGTGCATTCGGCGCGGCCGAGCTGGTCTCGCAGACGCTGCACAACCTCTACACCCTGCGCGGCGCCAAGGTGCGCGATGCGCTGGCGTGGTCGCGCTACATCGATGGCGCCATTGCGCACGCAAGCCGTGCGGATGTGGTCTTCCTGCAGCATGGCTGGCCGGTGTGGGGCCGCGAGCGCATCGACACCTTCATGACGACGCAGCGCGACACCTACCGCTACCTGCACGACCAGACGGTGCGCCTGCTCAACGCCGGGCTGACCCCCGGTGAGATCGCCGAAGCCGTGCAACTGCCCTCCACGCTCGCGGCGCAATGGGCGTCGCGCGGGTACTACGGCACCGTCAAGCACAACGTGCGCGCGGTGGCCCAGTTCTATCTGGGCTGGTTCGACGCGCACCCCGCCACGCTCGACCCGCTGCCGCCCGTGGAGGCCGCACGCCGCTACGTGGCCCTGGCGGGCGGTGCAGACGCTGCGGTGGCCGCCGCGCGTCAGGCCTACAACGCGGGCGACTACCGCTGGGCCGCTGAATTGCTGCGCCATGTGCTGCTGGCGGACAGCAACAACGCAGCGGCCAAAGACCTGATGGCGCGCAGCTTCGAGCAAATGGGCTACGCCGCTGAATCTGCGCCCTGGCGCAACTTCTACCTCACCGGCGCGCAGGAGCTGCGCCAGGGCCCAGCCCCACGCAACGCGTCGGCCCCGCGCTCTGCCGTGGCCGACATGCTCATGCAAACGCCCATCCCGCAGTTTCTGGACGCAATGGCCGCCTCGCTCAACGGCCCGCGCGCCGACGGCCTGCGCCTGGCCGTGGCGCTGCGCTTCACCGACGCGCAGGAAAACCACGGCCTGTGGATCGAGAATGCGGTGCTGCACCACCGCCCGGGCACACCGCCCTGGCCCGCCGCCGCCACGCTGGTGCTCACCAAGCCCGCCTTCCTGCGCCTGATGAACGGCCAGGCCACGCCGCAGGAGCTGGCCACCGCCGGCGCGCTGCGCATCGAAGGCGACGCCCAGGCCCTGCGGCAGCTGATGGCGCTGCTGGACAAGCCAGCGCGCGACTTTCCGATCATGACACGGTGATGTGGATGAAAAAGGCCTCCAGCGCCCGTATACAAAGCGCTTTCCGCTCCTGAATCAGGAGCGATTGCAACAAGAGAAAACCCAACGCCAGCCGGTGGTGCCCACCCGGTGGGCCTGCGCTTCACTCGGCCAGCGGGCTGGGCGCTGTGTCGGTGCTGAAGCGGTTCTTGCCCGCCTGCTTGGCGGCATACATCGCGGCATCGGCCTGCGCCAGCAGCGCATCGGCATCGCTGCCGTGGCGCGGGTACAGCCCCGCCCCCACGCTGGCCGACACCTGTGCAACCGCACTGTCCAGCACAAAAGGCTGCGCCATCGCGGACAGCACCTTGTCCGCCACAACCTCGCAGTCCTCCACCTGGTCGATGGCCGCCAGCACGATGCCGAACTCGTCCCCACCCAGCCGCGCCACGGTGTCTTCGGCGCGCACGCAGTCCTCCAGCCGCCGGGCGACCTGCTGTAGCAGCTGGTCGCCCGCTGCGTGGCCCCACTGGTCGTTGACGGACTTGAAGCCGTCGAGGTCCACATAGAGCACGGCGGCACGCCGTCCGTAGCGGCGGGCCGATTCGAGCACACGCGCAAAGCGGTCGTTGAACATTACGCGGTTGGGCAGGCCGGTGAGCGCGTCGTGCAGCGCGTCGTGCGACAGGCGCATCTCCAGCTCCTTGTGCGCGCTGATGTCCTGCGTCACCACCACCAGAAAGTCCGGACGGCCCTGCGCATCCTTGACCAGGCCCAGGGCCTCATACACCCACAACAGGCCGCCATCCTTGCGCCGGTAGGCCTTCTCCATCTCGGGCGACAACACGGGCGAGTGCGCCACCAGGCGCTGCGCCAGAAAGCGGCGCACGGCTTCGCGCTCGCCCTCATCGCTCAGCGCAAACAGGTCGCGCTGGCGCAGCTCCTGCAGCGAATAACCCAGCATGCGGCAGAACTTGTCGTTGGCCCGCAGGATGCGGCCCTCGGGCGTGATGTGGGCAATGCCCGTGGCCGCCTGGTGGAAGGTGGCGCGGAACAGCCCCTCGCTGGACGCGAGCGCATCGGCCACGGCCCGCTGGCGCGCCAGCACCACGATGAGCAGCGCGCCAAAACACAGCAGCGCCACGCTCGCGCCCGCAGCCAGGGCCAGGTAGCCCGCACGCCGCTGCATCACGGGTTCCAGCACTTCGCTGGAGGCCGAGCCCACGGTCACCATCAGCGGATGGCCCGCCATGCTGCGGTAGCTGAGGATGCGCGGCACACCGTCCACCGCACCGTGGGCGTCGATCAGATCGTCCTCGGGCGCTGCCGCCTGGCGCTGGAACCAGGGCAGGCTGCGCGCGTCGGCGCCAAAGCTCACCTTGCCGCCAGACTTGCGGCCCCGCACCACGCCATCCAGCCCGGTCAGCTCCAGCAGCCCCTGGGCGCCCAGGTCGGCCTGCCGGTAAAAGTCCGTGAAATTCGTCGGGTCCACCGACATCACCACCACGCCGCCAAAGCGCCCCCCCTCCCTCACGATGCGCAGCGCCATCGGAATGCGCCACTGCCCCGACACACGGCCCAGCACGGGTTCGCTCACGAACAGCTCGTCGCGCTCGCTGCGCCGCAGCGCCTGGAAAAAAGCGCGGTCGCTGTAGTTGACGGCCCCGGTCTCCTGGCTGCTGCTGACGATGTCGCCCTGCTCGTTGACCACGCTGATGATGGTGAACATGGGCTCACGGATCACGCCGCGCGCCACCCAGTCGCGCAGGTTGATGTCGGTGCCCTGCTGCAGGTACTGCTCGCGCACAAAGGCCGCCACCTGCTCAGCCGCCTTGAGGGTGCGGACCACCTGCTGCTCGAAGGCAATGGCCAGGTTGGCGTTGGACTGCATGGCCGAAGCAACGGCCTGCTCGCGCTCGAACGCCACACGCTGCAGCGTGACCAGCCACAGGCCCGCAACGGCCGCGATGCAGCCCAGCGCAATCGCCAGGCTCAGCGGCGTGGCGAGCCGATAGCGGCGGCGCGGCGCCCCGGCTTCAAGACGGTCGTCCGCGTCCGGCGGCCGCGTGGTGTCATCTTTGTGCTCCATGCCCCCGAAATGTAGCGGCGCATCCGCACTTGGTCGATGAAAGGATGGCAATACCAAGAAGCCAACAAAAAAAGGCCTCCAGCGCGCATCTGAAAAGCGCTTTCCGCTATCGATACATGAGCACCCTGGGGACGCTGGCCACCAGCATCGCCACGCCCGACAGCGTCAGCATGCCCAGCACAATCTGCCGGAACCGGGCCTCGCTGATGCCGTGGTACAGCCGGGTGCCCAGCAGCGTGGGTACCAGCATGGAGGGCACGACGATGGCCAGCAGGGGCAGGGCTTCGCGGGTGACCAGGCCGGTGGCGAGGTAGGTGGCAAAGGTCACCAGCAGCATGGCCAGGTTGAAGTTCTGGATGATGGCGCGCTGCACATCCTTGTCGAGCCCGCGCAGGGTGCACCACAGGGTGGGCAGCACACCGGTGAAGCCGCCCAGGCCGCCCATCACGCCACCCGCCAAACCCACCACCGCATCGGCCACACGGCCGCCCCGGGTGATGCGGGGGAGTTGTTTGGCCATGAGCATGGCGGGGCACCACAGCACGAGCAGGGTGCCCAGCACCAGCTTGAACGCGTCCATGTCCAGGCGGGGCAGCACGGCCACGCCGAGGGGGATGCCCGCCAGGCCGCCCAGCACAAAGGGCAGCAGGCGCACGCGGTCAAAGCCCCGGCGCACGGTGGCGGCGGCCACCAGCTGGCCGGTGAGTGCGCCACACACCGTGAGCACCGCCGCTAGGCGCGGCTCCAGGCTCCAGGCCCAGAACGACATGGCGACCATGCCAAAGCCAAAACCCGACAGGCCTTGCACAAAGCCTGCGGCGACGGCGCCGACCGCCACGATCAACAAAACGGAATCCATGCCTCTCCCCCCTGCGTTGGTTGCACGCTGTGCTGGCAGCGCCCTGGTGCCATTGTGTGCGCAGGCAGCGAGGCCACTGCAGCGGGGCCGCGCAAGGCTCAATACAACGTAGCCTGCTGGCGCGCAGGCAGGTCGCGGTCGTAGGTGGCGCCATCAAACTGGCCCAGCGTGATGGCCGCAAGGATGGCGCCCGGTGTGGGCACGGGGCGCGGGGTGCCGGGGGGCACGGTGCTCCACAGGCGCGAGCGCTGGATGGCCCGGGCGCACTGGAAGAAGACGGTCTCCACATCGACCACGATCACGCACTTGGGCGGCTGGCCGTTGACCACGAAGCGCGCAAGCAGATCGGGCGCGACGCTGATGCGTGCGCGGCCATTCACGCGCAGGGTTTCGCCCACGCCGGGGATGAGGAACAGCAGCGCCACACGCGGGTCGGCCACGATGTTGCGCAGGCTGTCGGCGCGGTTGTTGCCACGCCGCTCGGGCAGCAGCAGGGTTTTGTCGTCCAGCAGCTGCACAAAACCGGGCGGGTCGCCACGCGGCGAGGCATCCAGCCCGCCCGGGCCGGTGGTGGCCAGCACCGCAAAGGGCGCGGCTTCGATCATGGCGCGGTAGGCGGGGTGGATGTACGGCACCTCTTTGCTGAGCGATGCGTCGCTGGGCTGGCCGAGCAGCGCCTCCAGGCGCTGCAAAGTGTCGATGGCGTGGGGGTCGGTCGGTGCGGGGGCCTCGGTCATGGAGGTGGCGTCTTTCGTTGGGATGGCAGGGCTGGCCGGGGCGCGGCGGGTCTGCCGCGTGGTCCAACGACATTGTGGTCTGCCAGCGTGACAGGGGCCACAACAGCGCATCTGCCACCTGCCACGCGGGCGCCTGTTGCCAGTGGCAGGAGACCCGGGCCCCGCCGGTCAACGCCCCGGCCGCAGCTTGACGCCGGGGAAATCCACCGGAACGGCCAGCGCCACATTCACATAGTTGGTGAACAGGTTCAGCGCCACATGGGCCACGATCTCAACGATGTGCTCATCGCTCAACCCCTGGTCGCGCAGCGCCTGCACATCGGCGGCATCGACCTGGCCGCGCTGGTTGACGAGCTGCAGCGCAAAGCGCAGCACGGCGGCGGTGCGCGGGTCGGCAGATTCGCCCGACTGCGCCGCGGCCAGCGCCTCGCCGCTCACGCCCGCCTTGCGGCCCAGCGCGGTGTGGGCGGCCAGGCAGTAATCGCAGGCATTGCGGTTGGCCACGGCCACGGCGATCTGCTCGCCCAGGGCCGCGCCCACCACGCCGCCGCCCAGCGCGCCAAAGGCAGCCCACATGCTTTGCAGCGCGGCGGGCGAGTTGGCGACAGCGCGAAACATGTTGGGCGTGGTGCCAAAGGCGCCGTGGATCTGGTCCAGCAGCGCACGTGCCGGGCCGCTGGCGGCGGTGCGGTCTACCAAAGAAACGCGGGCGGTGGAGAAATGGTCGGACATGGTGATTTCCTTGCAGGTGGTGAAACGTTGGAGATCCGGCACTAGGGCGCCGGGTACTGCGGATGCACAGCACCCCTGCAGTGTCTTGCGCCAAGGCGTACTATTGGCCACAAAAAATCCATCATTCATACCAATTCATCCAAATCGCATGCCCACAGACCACCCACAGCCCTCACCAAGCCCCGCGCCGCTGGATCGCCTGTCGCCGCTGCTGGAGCGGTTTCGGGTGCGAGCGCACCTGTTCCACCACGGGCCGCTGTGTGGCGTGACGCACTTTGCGGCGGCGCCGGGCCGGGGCTTTTTGCATGTGCTGCGCCGGGGCGAGATGGTGGTCACGCACCAGCCCCAGGCGGGCCCGCCCGAGCGGCTGGAGGTGTGCGAGCCCAGCCTGCTGTTCTATGCGCGGCCGCTGGAGCACTTTTTTCACAACGCGCCCACCGAGGGCTCGGACTTCACCTGCGCCGCGCTGGACTTTGACGGCGGCGCAAGCCACCCGCTGGCCCGCGCCCTGCCCCCGCTGGTGCTGCTGCCGCTGGGCGCGGTGGACGGGCTGCAGCAGTCGCTGGACCTGCTGTTTGCCGAAACCGACCACCTGCGCTGCGGCCACCGCGTGCTGGCCGACCGCTTGTTTGAAGTGGTGCTGCTGCAGCTGCTGCGCTGGCTGCTAGACCACCCGCAGCAGGCGCAGATGCCGCCGGGCTTGCTGACCGGCCTGGCCGACCCGCACCTGTCGCGCACCCTCACGGCCCTGCACGAGGCGCCCGGCCAGGCCTGGAGCCTGGAGCAGATGGCGCAGCAGGCAGGCCTGTCGCGCAGCGCGTTCGCCGCCCGTTTCAAGGCCGTGGTGGGCGAGACCCCGGCCGACTACCTGGCGCACTGGCGGCTGACGTTGGCGCAGGCACATTTGCGCGGCGGCCGGTCGCTGAAGTCGATTGCCAACGAGCTGGGCTATGCCAACCCTTCAGCGCTGTCGCGGGTGTTCGCGCAGAAGCTGGGGGTGTCGCCACGGGACTGGCTGGACGGTGTTGCCGCATAGCCCGGCTCGACGCGCACCCCATGGGTTGCCACAATGGGCGGCGCCGCCTGCAACACCAAGATTCAAGCAAAATCAGGCCCTGCCGCCCGTCAATAGAGCGCAATCAGCTATCCAATTGATAGCAAATTCATTCCTCTGCCGCCGAGAAGGATGCACGCCATGAACGCTGCCCTCACCCAACTGGCTGCCGACTGCGGGCTGGCCAGCGATGCCCAGACCCCGCTGCGCCTGGCCTTTGGCCTGGCTTGTGTGCAGCGCGTGCGCCACCTGCTGGAAGATCCGGAAGCCATCGCGGGCCTGGACACGCTGGCTGCATTCACGGCAGGCATGGTGGACGCAGCCACGCTGGCCGATGCAGCAGAGCGGCTGAAAGCGGTGGCTTCGCACCACAGGGGTTCGCAATCGCTGGACGGGTCGGCCCACGCCGCCGTGTCGGCCACCTATGCCGTGGCGAATGCCCTGGCTGGCCGGGCACTGGAGGCTGCCAACTACGCGGCCTATGCCACGGTGTACGCCTATGGGGGTTACGCAGTGCAAGACCGCTCGACCTTTGAGCCAGAGCACCAGTGGCAGGTGCAGGCATTGCAGCGGCTGCTGGCAGGCGCAGCAACCCCGCCGTCGGCACCCTCGCTGGCGGCCTGCCAGCCCCCGGCATGAGCCGCCCACCCATCCCCGCCGCGCTGGCCGCTCCGCTGCGCACGATCCTCAACGCCGAACTGGCGCGGGGCAATGCCATTGATGAGGTCGCGGACTGGCCGCCCCATTGCGAGCTGCTCATCATCCTGCGCCGCCCCTTCGCCACGGCCTACCCGCTGGCGCCGGGTATGACTTTCAACGCCATCGAAGACCGGCACTACTGGAAGTCCGAATACCACCTGGATGGCGGGCGACAGACCTTGGCCTGCGGCTTTGGCTGAAGCGCTGCGCAGGCTCAGACATCAATCGCCGCTGCCGACCCGGCCAACTTGCGCAGCTCGAACTTCTGGATCTTGCCGGTGCTGGTCTTGGGCAGCTCGCCAAACACCACGGCACGCGGCACCTTGAAGCCCGCCAGGTGCTTCTTGCAGTGCGCCACGATGTCCTCGGGCGTGGTCTGCGCACCGGTTTTCAGCTCCACAAACGCGCAGGGCGTCTCGCCCCACTTGGGGTCGGGCTTGGCCACCACGGCGGCGGCCAGCACATCGGGGTGGCGGTAGAGCACGTCTTCGACCTCGATGGACGAGATGTTCTCACCGCCCGAGATGATGATGTCCTTGCTGCGGTCCTTGATCTTGATGTAGCCGTCGGGGTACTGCACGGCCAGGTCGCCGCTGTGGAACCAGCCGCCTGCAAAGGCCTCGTCGGTGGCCTTGGGGTTCTTGAGGTAGCCCTTCATGGCGATGTTGCCCTTGAACATGATCTCGCCCATGGTTTCGCCGTCCTGCGGCACGGGCAACATGGTCTCGGGGTTCAGCACGCGCACGTCGCGCTCCAGGTGGTAGCGCACGCCCTGGCGGGCGTTGAGGCGGGCGCGCTCGCCAATGTCGAGCCCGTCCCAGGCCTCGTGTTTGGCGCACACGGTGGCCGGGCCGTAGACCTCAGTCAGGCCGTACACGTGGGTCAGGTCGAAGCCCATCTTTTCCATGCCTTCGATCATCGACGCCGGTGGCGCAGCGCCCGCCACCATGGCCTTGACGCCAGCGGGGACGCCCGCCTTCATCGCGTCAGGCGCTTTGACCAGCAGGCCATGCACGATGGGCGCGCCGCAGTAGTGCGTGACGCCGTGGTTGCGGATGGCATCGAAGATAGCCTGCGCGTCCACACGGCGCAGGCACACGTTGACGCCCGCACGCGCCGCAATGGTCCACGGAAAGCACCAGCCGTTGCAGTGGAACATGGGCAAGGTCCACAGGTACACCGCGTGCTTGGGCATGTCCCACTCCAGCACGTTGCTGATGGCGTTGGTGGCCGCGCCCCGGTGGTGGTAGACCACGCCTTTGGGGTTGCCGGTGGTGCCTGAGGTGTAGTTGAGCGCAATCGCATCCCACTCGTCAGCGGGCAAGCTCCAGGCAAAGGTCGCGTCGCCGCTGGCCACAAAGGCTTCGTAGTCAGTGCCGTCCAGGCTTTGCACGGCGGGGCCGTAGAGCGCGTCCTGCACCTCGATCACGCTGATGGGCGTGGTGGCGGTGCGCAGGGCCAGCGCTTTGGCCATGGTGCCGCTGAATTCCGGGTCCACGATCACGGCCTTGGCCTCGCCGTGGTCCAGCATGAAGGCGATGGCTTCGGGGTCCAGCCGGGTGTTGAGGGTGTTGAGCACGGCGCCCGCCATGGGCACGCCAAAGTGCGCCTCCACCATCGGGGGCGTGTTGGGCAGCATCACGGCCACGGTGTCGTTCTTGCCGATGCCAGCCTGGGTCAGCGCGCTGGCCAGCTGGCGACAGCGCGCGTAGGTCTGGGCCCAGCTCTGGCGCAGCGCGCCGTGCACGATGGCCAGGCGGTCGGGGTAGACCTCGGCCGTGCGTTCGATGAACGACAGGGGCGACAGGGCGGCAAAGTTGGCTTCATTGCGGGGCAGGTGCTGGTCGAAGATGGAGGTCATGGGCGGGTGCGAGAAGGTGAACAGGACACAGCCTAGCGCCGCAGGCTGACACGAAGGCAACACCATGCGCAGAGCCAGCGCCAGGGCGCTAACTCAAACGCTGCGGCGGTGGCTTTGCTTGACACGGTACATGGCCGCGTCGGCGCTGGCCAGCAGCGTGTGCGCGTCCTGGGCGTCGCGCGGGAACAGGCTCACGCCGATGCTGGCACGCACCGGGAAGGGCTGGCCCTCGATGTCCAGCGGTGGCGCAAAGGCCTGCTCCAGCTTGGCCACGATCTGCAGCGCGGCTTCTTCCGAGTCCACGTTTTCACACAGCACGGTGAACTCGTCGCCCGCCAGCCGGGCCACGGTGTCGGCCTGCCGCACGGCGCCCAGGATGACGCGGGCCACGGCCTGCAGCACCAGGTCACCCACGGCGTGGCCGCGCGTGTCGTTGATGGCCTTGAAGTCGTCCAGGTCCACAAACAGCAGGGCGCAGTCGCGGCCGCTGCGGCGCGAGAGTTCGAGCGCCTGCGCCAGGCGCTGCTCGAACATGCGGCGGTTGGGCAGGCCGGTGAGTGCATCGTGGTGCGCCAGGTGGGCCATGGCGTCGCGGCTGGCGTTCAACTCGGTGATCTGGCGGCTGATCTGCTGCTCCATGTCGTGGAAGCTGCGGGCCAGCTCGCCCACCTCGTCCTTGCGGTGCACAGGCAGCGCACCATGCGCCAGCCCCTTCGAGAACGCCTGCGCGGCCGCCACCATGGCCTGCAGCGGCTGCGTGACCACCCGCGACACGCCCGCCGCCAGCACCACGCCCACCAGGCTGAGCACCAGCAGGATCTTGAGGATGCTGCGGCCCAGGTCCAGCACCTCGCCCTGCACGGCAGCCAGGGGCTGCGATAGGCCCACCACCATGAAGCGCCCTTCCTCCTCGCCGCCAAAGGGCATGCGCACAAACGAGAACACGCGCGCCTCGTCGTCGTCGGAGCCGGGCCGGCTGAGCACGGCCTCCTGGGCACGCCCCTCGACCAGCGCCGCCACCGGCGCAAAGCTGTCCTGGATCAGGATGCGCTGGCCCCGGTCAAAGCCAAAGGTCTGGGTGGCATCGGGGTGCACCAGGAAGTCGCCCCAGCGGTTGCTGAGGTAAAAACCATAGGGCGTTGGCAGCGCGGCATCGAAGTTGCGCAAGAACGGCTCGGCCGCCACGCGCACCACCACCACCCCCTGCACCTTGCCGCCCTGCACCACGGGCGAAGCCATGTTGAACACCGGCACCGCTTCCTCGCCCGGGGAGCCCTCGTGGTTGATGCCGAATTCGGACACATAGACCTCCCCCGCCGACAGCGCCAGGGCTTCGAACACAAAGGGGAAATGGGCCTTCTCCTGCAGCGCTTCGTCGGCAATCCGCACGGGCACCCCACCCTGGCGGTCGATGCGCACCAGCTCCAGACCGTAGTCCCAGGCGCTGATGAAACGGATCTGCAGGTAGCTGGGGTGCGCGGCCAGGCTGGCGCGGAAGATCTCGGCGAGGCGGTTCCGGTCAGGCTCCTGCGCTGCCACGCTGGCCAGAAAGGACGTATCGCGCGCGACCGTGCCGAACCCGGCCTGCATGTGGCGCGCCAGCACCTGCGTGGTGGCCATCAGCGCACGTTCGGCCCGCCCCTGCAGACGGTCGCGGCTCGAGTCAAAGGTGTAGTAGCCCGCCAGGATGGCCGCAAACACGCTGAACGAGGCCAGCAGCACCCCCAGGCGCAGTGCAATGCCCCATGTCATGCGCTGCATGCCCATGTGTCAGAACCTCGCCGGGCGGTCGCCCGCCACGATGCGCTGCCACAGTTGCGCGCGCCGGGTTTCGTCCTCCACCGGCTCCAGCCAGACGATGGGCCCCATGGGCACATCCCCCGACAGGGCGGGTGGCTCCTCCAGCGTGTTGGCCAGGCCCTGGCGCCGGGTGAATTCGCGGCTCAGCGCCGGGTCAAGCATGTAGTTGATCCACTCCGCAGCCAGGGCCACCTTGGTGGATCGACGGGTAATGGCCCAGCAGTCGAGCCAGGCCAGCGCGCCCTCTTTGGGCACCACATAGCCCACGTCCAGCCCCGCATCGCGCAACTGCTTGAGCTGCTGCTGGCCGTAGTTGGCGTGCATCACGGCCACCTTGTGCTTGCGGAACAGCTCCACCGACTCCTCGGGCAGGCTGTAGAAAGAGCGCACGTTGCGACGCAGGGCCACCAGGTCCCTGGCCAGCGAGCTGAAACGGTCGGGATCAATGCGAAACGGCGCCAGCCCCCGGTGCATGGCGGCCAGCGAAAATCCATGGCTGCTGCCGTCAAATGCCAGCACCTTGCCCTGCCAGCGCGGGTCCCACAGCACGGCAACCGAGTCCGGGGGCGTGCTGAACTGCTGGCGGTCGTAGACCAGCCCCATCTCGGAATAGGTGAAGGGCATGGCATACACCTCGCCCCACGCGGTGATGCCTGCGATGGACTGCAGTTGCCGAAAACGCGGCAGCTGGCGCGCCGTGTTGGGAATGTTGCTTACGGGCAACGGTGTCAGCATCTTCTGGTCCACCAGGCGCGCGATTTCGGCGGTGTTGGCGGCGACCAGGTCAAACCCGGGGCCGCCCGGGCTGGCCAGCTTGGCGCGCAGGACGTCGTCGGAGGCCACGGTGGTGATCTCGACCTTGACCCCGTGGCGCTTCTCGAACACGGCCACAAAGTCGGCATCGGCATACCCCGGCCAGGCCAGCACGCGCAGCACCGTGGCGGCTTGCGCCGGGCCAGGCAGCACCGCCCCCAGGCCTGCGGCCAGCAACGCTGCCGCCGCACTGCGGCGCCGCACCTGATGCGGCCCAGTGCCTGCTGCTTGCTGCCATGCCATGCACGCCATGCCGAAAGCCCCGCTTTGTAATAACTGGTAACAAACAGTTTACGCGGACAATACACCGCGTGACGATCCCTCAGTCTTTCATCCAGGAACTGCTTGCCCGCGTCGATGTGGTCGACATTGTGGGCCGCTACGTTCAACTGAAGAAAGGCGGGGCCAACTTCATGGGACTGTGCCCTTTCC
The DNA here is from genome assembly GCF_002245625.1 of Acidovorax kalamii. Taxonomy (GTDB): domain Bacteria; phylum Pseudomonadota; class Gammaproteobacteria; order Burkholderiales; family Burkholderiaceae_C; genus Acidovorax; species Acidovorax kalamii. Next base: position 60,885 of record NZ_NOIG01000014.1, on the reverse strand, counting down.
ACGGGGAAAAGTCGCCATCTTTCAGCGTCAGCCCCGCCAAGCAGTTCTATCACTGCTTTGGCTGCGGCAAAAACGGCAACGCCATCAGCTTCTTGATGGACCACGCAGGCATGGGTTTCGTCGAGGCCGTGCAGGACCTGGCCCAGGGCGTGGGCCTGCAGGTGCCTGACGACGACATCTCGCCCCAGGAGCGCGAGCGCGCCGCCGCCGCCCGCCAGAAGCAGGCCACGCTGAGCGACGTGCTCGAGAAAGCCGCCGATGCCTACCGCCGCCACCTGCGCGAGTCGCAGCGCGCCATTGGCTACTTCAAGGGCCGGGGCGTGTCGGGCGCCGTGGCCAAGCGCTACGGGCTGGGCTATGCGCCCGAGGGCTGGCGCAGCCTGGCCAGCGTGTTCCCGCGCTACGACGACCCGCTGCTGGAGGAAAGCGGCCTGGTCATCGTGGGCGAAGAGGGACAGGACAAGCGCTACGACCGGTTTCGCGACCGGGTGATGTTCCCCATCCGCAACGTGAAGGGCGAATGCATCGGCTTTGGCGGCCGGGTGCTGGGCGACGACAAACCCAAGTACCTCAACTCGCCCGAAACCCCGGTGTTCCACAAGGGCCGCGAGCTGTACGGCCTGTTCGAGGCCCGCACTGCCATCCGCGAGCACGGCTATGCCCTGGTCACCGAAGGCTACATGGATGTGGTGGCGCTGGCGCAGCTCGGGTTTCCGAACGCCGTGGCCACCCTGGGCACGGCCTGCACGCCCGAGCATGTGCACAAGCTGCTGCGTTTTACGGACGCGGTGGTGTTCAGCTTTGACGGCGACAACGCGGGCCGCCGCGCCGCGCGCAAGGCGCTCGACGGGGCCCTGCCCCACGCCACCGACACGCGCAGCATCAAGTTTCTCTTCCTGCCCGCCGAGCACGACCCGGACAGCTTCATCCGCGCCCACGGCACCGACGCCTTCGCCCAGCATGTGGGCAACGCCGTGCCGCTCAGCCGCTTTCTGGTCGAATCGGCCAGCGAAGGCTGCGACCTGGCCACGGCCGAGGGCCGCGCCCACATGGCGAGCAACGCCCGCCCGCTGTGGACGGCCCTGCCCGACGGCGTGCTCAAGCGCCAGCTGCTGGGCGAACTGGCCGAACTCACCCAGCTCAACGCACGCGACCTGTCGGAGCTGTGGAACTCTGGTGGCGGTGCCCGTGAGCCTGCACGTGTGCCCGCCCCGGCACCGCGCCCCCAGGCCCCGGCCGCCAGCCCCTATGCCGATGAGCCCCCCTGGGGCGACATGCCGCCCCCCGACCTGGACGGCTGGCAGCCCCACCACGAGCCCGAATACGTGGGTGGCGGGGGCACATCCGGCGGCTACGAGGCCCCTGGCGCTGGTGGTTACGGCGGCGGCAAGCCCCCGTTCCGCAAGAACAGTGGCGGTGGCGACTGGAAAAAGGGCAGCAACGGCAAATGGAGCAAGCGCGACAAGGACGCGCCTTGGCCGCCCCAGCCGCGCCTGCCCCGCACGCCCGCCATGGGCCGGGCCGACCACGCCGCGCGGCTGCTGTTGTCGCACATGGCGTTTCTCGAAGAGCTGACCCATGACGACCATGCCGCGCTGTGCGCCCAGCCCTCGCCCCACGGCCCGCTGTTCACCTGGCTGGAAGCGCAGTTCCACGAACACGGCCCCCTGGCCTGGGCCGTGCTGCGCGAAAGTCTGCGCGACCACGAATGCGAAGACCTGGCGGTGAAGGTGATGACCGGCGCCCACGCCCAGACCGAGGGCGAGCTGGCCGAACTCCGGCTGGAGCTGCGCGATTTGCTGAACCGCATGCTCATCGAGGACATCGCCGAGCAGCAGAAGCTGCTGATGCTGCAGGCCGCCCAGGACCCCTCGGCCCTGGAGCGCTACCGGGCTCTGGAGCAAAAACGCAAGATTTTGTTGGGCGTGAACACCGCAACGGCTTGAAATCGAGTCAAATGGTATGATGTAGGGTTAGGCAAGAGCGACAGCAGCACCTCCGAGCCGGGCCACCGCGACAAACGCGCACCTATGCGCTGATGGGCCCACTTATCGCAAGGACTGCACACCAAATGATCGCCCAGACATCTTGCCGCTGAGGGCATCCCCTCGAAGTGCGAAGACCGTTCAGCTTCGCACCGCCACCCGCGCCGGGATCTGTGGCGCTTGCGATTTCTTTGTGTGTCCGTTTTTGATTCTGAGGTTGTTCCATGCCCGCTCAAAAGTCCGCGAAGCCGCCCAAGTCCGCTCCAGGCACTGCCGCAAAGGCTGTTCCCACCCCTGCTGCCAAAGCAACTGCGAAAGCTCCGGCCAAAAAGCCTGCAGCCGCCGCGCCCGCTCCAGCAGCCAAGAAAGTCAAAACCGTGTCCGTGAAAAGTACCGCCGAGCTGATCAAAGCCGCCGATGAGCTGCTGAAGAAAAAGCCTGCCCGCGCCAAGGCTGTCGCCGCTGCCGCCGACGAAGAAGAAACCCCGAAGAAGCGCCCCGGCCGCCCCGCCAAGGCTGCAGGCACCACCGCCGAAGCCAAGGCCCCCGCCAAGCGTGGCCGCAAACCCAAGGCTGCCGCCGCCGGTGACGAAGGCGGCGACGACACCGACCTGTCCGACATCGAATCGGACCTGGAAGGCGAAGTCGAGGAGACCCCGGAAGCGGCCGCCACGGTCGAAAAGGTCAAGCCGCTGCGCATGAAGATCAGCAAGGCCAAGGAACGTGCCTTGATGAAGGAATTCGGCCTGGACGAAACCGTCCTGTCCGAAGAAGACATGCAAAAGCGCCGCCAGCGCCTGAAGGCCCTGATCAAGCTGGGCAAGACACGCGGCTACCTCACGCACGTTGAAATCAACGACCACTTGCCCGACAAGCTGGTCGATGCCGAAACCCTCGAAGCCGTCATCACCACCCTGAACGACCTGGGCGTGGCGGTGTACGAGCAGACGCCCGATGCCGAAGCGCTGATCATCACGGACAACGCTCCCGCTGGCGCCACCGAGGAAGAAGCCGAAGAAGCCGCCGAAGCCGCGCTGTCCACCGTGGACTCGGAATTCGGCCGCACCACCGACCCGGTCCGCATGTACATGCGCGAAATGGGCACGGTGGAGCTGCTGACCCGCGAAGGCGAAATCGAAATCGCCAAACGCATCGAAGGCGGCCTGATGGCCATGATGGAGGCGATCAGCGCATCGCCCGCCACCATCGCCGAAATCCTGAACATGGGCGAGGAAATCCGCGAAGGCAAGGTCGTGATCTCGACCATCGTGGACGGCTTCTCCAACCCCAATGAGGCCGACGACTATGTGGCCGAAGAAGACTTCGACGAATTCGACGAGGCCGATGACGACGACGGCAAGGGCGGCAGCAAGGCGCTGACCAAGAAGCTCGAAGAACTCAAGAAGCAGGCGCTGGAGCGCTTCGACAAGCTGCGCGAGCTGTTCGAAAAAGTGCACAAGGTGTACGACAAGGAAGGCTACGGCACGCCTGCGTACATCAAGGCCCAGCAGGCCCTGTCGGCCGAGCTGATGACCATCCGCTTCACCGCCAAGACCATCGAGAAGCTGTGCGACATGGTGCGCGGCCAGGTGGACGATGTGCGCAAGAAGGAACGCGAACTGCGCCGCATCATCGTGGACAAGTGCGGCATGCCCCAGGAGACCTTCATCAAGGACTTCCCGCCCAACCTGCTGAACCTGCAATGGGTCGAGAAGCAGGCCGCTGCGGGCAAGCCCTGGTCGGCCGTGATTGCGCGCAACATCCCGCCCATCCAGGACCTGCAGCAAAAGCTGATGGACCTGCAGTCGCGCGTCGTGGTGCCGCTGGCCGAGCTCAAGGGCATCAACAAGCGCATGAACGAGGGCGAAGCCACCTCGCGCGATGCCAAGAAGGAAATGATCGAGGCCAACCTGCGCCTCGTGATCTCGATTGCCAAGAAGTACACCAACCGGGGCCTGCAGTTCCTCGACCTGATCCAGGAAGGCAACATTGGCCTGATGAAGGCGGTGGACAAGTTCGAATACCGCCGGGGCTACAAGTTCTCGACCTACGCCACCTGGTGGATTCGCCAGGCCATCACCCGCTCGATCGCCGACCAGGCGCGCACCATTCGTATCCCGGTGCACATGATCGAGACGATCAACAAGATGAACCGCATCAGCCGCCAGCACTTGCAAGAGTTTGGCTTTGAGCCCGATGCGTCCATCCTGGCGGCCAAGATGGAGATCCCCGAGGACAAGATCCGCAAGATCATGAAGATCGCCAAGGAGCCGATCTCCATGGAAACGCCGATCGGGGACGACGACGACAGCCACCTGGGCGACTTCATCGAGGACGGTGCCAACACCGCTCCTATCGAAGCCGCCATGCAGGCCGGCCTGCGCGACGTGGTCAAGGACATCCTGGACGGCCTCACGCCGCGTGAAGCCAAGGTGCTGCGCATGCGTTTCGGTATCGAAATGACCAGCGACCACACCTTGGAAGAAGTGGGCAAGCAGTTCGACGTGACCCGCGAACGCATCCGCCAGATCGAAGCCAAGGCACTGCGCAAGCTCAAGCACCCCAGCCGCTCGGACAAGCTGCGCAGCTTCATCGACTCGCTGTAAGCGCCGTAAGCCTCGCAACCCAGCCTTCGCTGGCCCCAACGCCCTGCCCCGCATCTGCGGCGCAGGGCGTTTTTTTGGGCTTTGCTCAGCGCGGCCCCCACGTTTACCCCCATGCCAGCGACAGCAGACTGACAGCTTGGATGGTGACCATTGCCACACGGCTGAAGGAGACTGCCATGCAGTTCGGCAATCTCCTGTCGCAGTGCGCACAGGCCGACCCAACGATCTGCATCCCCCCCTTTTTTTGCCAAAGACCGTATGACGACCTCCTTCAACCGCCGCCAGATCCTTGCCCGCGCCACCGCCACGGGCGCCATCGGCGCACTAGGTACCTCGTTTGCCACTTCCGCCTGGGCCCAGGCGGCCGCCGCAGGCGCTGCCGCGCGCAGCGCGCCGCCCAAGGCACCCAAGCTGGTGGGCACGCTGCGCATCGTGATCCCCGCCAACCCCGGTGGCGGCTGGGACCAGACTGGCCGCGCGCTGGGCGCAGCGCTGGTGGGCGCGGGCGCGGCCGACCAGGTCGAGTACGAGAACATCGGCGGCAAGGGCGGCACCATTGGCCTCGCCAAGTACGCTGAAAAATACGGTAACGATGCCAACACCTTGTTCATGGGGGGCATGGTGATGGTGGGCGCCGTGGCGCTGCAGAAACCTGCCGTGGACATGGGCCAGATACAGCCCCTGGCGCGCCTGACCAGTGACTACCTGGTGGCGGCGGTGGCGGCGCAATCGCCCATCAAAACCACCAAGGACCTGGCCGATGCCATGCGCGCAGACCTGAAGGCGGTGCCCGTGGCCGGTGGCTCTGCCGGAGGGGTGGACCATATCTTTGCGGGAGTCTTGGCGCGTGCCACCAAGGCCAACCCGGAAGGGCTGGTCTACAAGCCGTTTCCGGGTGGTGCCGACGTGGTCGAGGCCGTGATGTCTGGCAACGCGGCCGTGGGCCTGTCGGGCTACAGCGAGTTCAGCGACGCGATTGCGGCGGGCAAGCTGCGTGCCATCGGCGTCTCGTCGCGCCGCAGCGCGTTTGGCCTGCCCGCATTCCGCGAACAGGGACTGGACGCTGTCATGGCCAACTGGCGCGGCGTGTTCACCGGCAAGGGCGTGGCACCTGCGCGGGCGGCCGAGATGCTGGCCGCCATCGAAGCCGCCACCCACCATGAGTCCTGGACGCGCACGCTCAAGCAGAACCGGTGGGAACCCTCTTGGCTCACGGGCAAGGATTTGGCAGAGTTCATGGAGCTGGACCTCACCACCGCCCGCGTGATGGTCTATTTGCTCAAGCTGAAGGCCTGATCTCACCACCAGGCCCTCCGGGCCCGCTGCAGAACCTTTGGAGCCTCTGATGAAAATGTCCAACCACTCCATCGGCGCACGCATGGCCACGGCCCTGGGCCTGGTGCTGGCGCTGCTGCTGGGCGCCGCGCTGTTCGGCATCGCCACGCTGTACCGCACGCTGGGCACCTACGACACCACGGTGCTCGGGCGGGTGGCGCAGGAGCGCGCCGTGAGCCGCATGGAGAGCGAGTTCAAGACCCAGGTGCTGGAGTGGAAGAACACCCTGCTGCGCGGCGAAGACTCGCGCAAGCGCGAATTGCACTGGAACGCCTTCCAGGCCAGCGAAAAACGGGTGGCCGATGCCGCCAAGGCGCTGGAGCCCCAGCTGACCGACGCGCAGGAAAAGGCCGCGCTGCAAAAGTTCACCCAGGCCCACGCGCAGATGGCGCAAGGTTACCGCAAGGGTTTTGAAGTGTTCCAGTCGCTGGGCTTTGTGCCATCGGCTGGGGATGCCGACGTGGCAGACATCGACCAGGGCCCGGCCAAGCTGCTCACCGAGCTGAGCCAGCAGGTGGCCGCCAGCAGCGCGGCCATTGCCCAGCAGGCGGGGCAAGACGCGCGGCGCGCGCTGGTCAGCAGCCTGGTGGCGCTGGCGCTGGTGACCGCACTGGGCGCGTGCGCGGGCTGGCTGCTCACGCGGTCGGTGGTGCGGCCGCTCGGCGTGGCCGTGTCGCTGGCCCACAAGGTGGCAGCGGGCGACCTGACCACCAGCATCCGTGTGGAAGGCCGCGACGAGCCCGCCCGGCTGCTCGAAGCCCTGCGCGCCATGCAGGACAACCTGGAGACCGTGGTGGCCGGTGTGCGCAGCAACGCCGAGGGCGTGGCCAGCGCGAGTGCCGAAATAGCCCAGGGCAATGCCGACCTGAGCATGCGCACCGAAGAGCAGGCTTCGTCGCTGGACGAAACCGCTTCGTCCATGCAGCAACTGCAGGCCACGGTGCAGCAGAACGCCTCGAACGCGCAACGCGCCAACGAACTGGCCAAGAGCGGCGCCACCGTGGCACAGCGCGGCGGCGATGTGGTGACGCAGATGGTGGAGGTGGTACAGGGCATCCAGGAAAGTTCGCGCCGCATTGCCGACATCATTGGAGTGATCGACGGGATTGCGTTCCAGACGAATATCCTGGCGCTTAATGCCGCCGTGGAAGCCGCGCGTGCGGGTGAGCAGGGCCGGGGTTTTGCGGTGGTGGCCAGCGAGGTGCGCAACCTGGCCACGCGCAGCGCCGGGGCGGCGCGCGAGATCAAGGCGCTGATCCAGACCAGCGTGGAACGTGTGCAGGCGGGCTCGGACCTGGCGCGGGATGCGGGCACCACCATGACCGAGGTCGTGGCGTCCATCCGCGAGGTGAGCAGCCTGATGGAAGAAATCAGCCAGGCCAGCGCCGCGCAGACCTCGGACATGCAGCGCGTGACACAGGCCATCGTGCGCATGGACGACGTGACGCAACAGAACGCCGCCCTGGTGGAAGAAAGCGCCGCCGCCGCAGGCAGCCTGAGCGGCCAGGCCCGCCAGTTGGTGGATGCCGTGGCGGTGTTCCGCCTGCGGCACCAGTCACATCAGCAGCATCCGCAGCGCTCTCCGCAACACCACCAGCATCACGCGTTGCCCGCACCACAAGCCTGACGCAGATTACTATCAAAACAATAGCTTAAAAGGCTTACCCATAGCGCGGTAACGTCCTAAAAAGCTTCAAATTTTTGCTCCGGAGCGGCGTGGCGAACGGTCAGGCGGCCTGACAGGCCACGCCCTGCCCCACCCGCCGCCCGGTCTCGGCGGGTCTCGGTCCGTCAGTCAATCTTCACGTGGGCGTTTTTCACCACCTGCGCCATGCGCGCGGCTTCGGTGCGGAAGAAGGCGGCGGCGGGTTCGGGCGGCGTGAGCTTGATCTCGTAGCCCTGGGCAAGCAGAGCATCGCGCGCCTCGGGCATCTCCATGGCGGCCTTGAAGCCGTTGTACAGCCGCGCGAGCTCGGCCTTGGGCAGGCCCGCAGGCGCCACGGGGGCGATCCAGCCATCCAGTTCGTAGCCCGGCAGGCCCTGTTCGGCAATGGTCGGCACCCCGGGCAGCAGGGGCACGCGGCTGGCCGTGGTCACCCCCAGGGCGCGCAGCGCACCCGACTTGATGTGCGCCGCAGCGGGCGCCACCGCCACCACCCCCAGCTGCACCTGCCCGCCCAGGATGTCGTTCATCAGCGGGCCCATGCCCCGGTAGGGGATGTGCTTGATGTCGAGCTGCGCCTGGTCCACAAACATGGCCGCGCCCAGGTGCAGGATGGTGCCGTTGCCGGACGACCCGTAGTTGAGCACGCCGGGTTTCGACTTGGCCAGCGCGACCAGCTCCTGCACCGTCTTGGCGGGCACCGAGGGGTGGGCCACCAGCACAAAGGGCGTGGCGCCAATGATGGTGATGGGCGTGATGTCGGTCAGTGAGTCGAACGGTATGTTCTTGTACACGCTGGGGTTGACCACATGGTTGTTGGACACCACACCGATCACCGAGCCGTCCTTGGGCGCACGCACGATTTGCGTGGTGCCGGTGATGCCACCCGCGCCCGGCAGGTTCTCGATGACGATGGGCTGGCCCAGTGCCTTGGCCAGGCTGGTGCTGATGGCACGGATGGCGCCGTCCGCCCCCGAGCCCGCCGACAGCGGCAGGATCACGCGCAGCGGCTTGCCGTCGCCCTGGGCACGGGCCAGGCGGGGCAGGCCCCAGGCCGCAGCGGCCAGCGCGGCGGCGCCGGTGGCCAGGGCCTGGCGACGCGTGGGCAGGCCGTGCGTGGCGGGCGCGATGCGGGGCAAGTCAAAGGCAGGGGTGGACTGGGGCACGGTTGTCTCCGGTGGTGGGGTGGGGAATCCGGGGGCCTGCGGTCTGCGCCGCGTGGGGGGCCCCGGTCGTCAAGGAAAGATCAGGCAATGGCCCCGCTGGCCTGCAACGCGGCCACTTCATCGGCCGTGTAACCCAGGCCCTGCAGCAGCTCGGCGGTGTGCTGGCCCAGGCGCGGCGGGTCACGGCGCACATCCAGGCGCTGGCCGTCCATGCGCAGCGGCATCAGCGTGATCTGCGCAGTCTGCCCGGCGCGCTCACCGTCGGGCAGCGTGATGTCGGCCAGGCCACCGGTGGCTTGCAGGTGCGGGTCGTAAAACAGTTCTTCGGGTCGGCGGATGGGTGCAAACGGCAGGCCGTGGCGCTCGAAGATCGCGGCCAGCTCATCGGCCGTGTGCTGCGCCAGCCGCTCGCGCAGCACGGGCATCAGCGTGGGACGGGCGCGCACGCGGTCGTTGTTGGTGGCGAGGCCCGTGTCGGCCTTCAGGTCGGCATAGCCCATGGCATCGCAGAAGGTCTGCCACTGCGCATCGCTCACGGCGGCCAAAAAGATCTGCCCGCCGTCCTTCACGCTGAACACGTCGTACACGGCCCAGGACGAAATGCGGTCGGGCATGGGGGCTGCCGGTTTGCCGGTGACGGCGTACTGCATCATGTGCTGGCCGACCAGGAACACGTTGTTCTCGAACAGGGCCGAATCCACCTCCTGCCCGCGCCCGGTGATGCCGCGCTGCATCAGCGCCGCCATCGCACCGATCGCGCCGAACATGCCGCCCATGATGTCGTTCACGCTGCTGCCCGCGCGCAGCGGGTCGCCAGGGCGGCCGGTCATGTAGGCCAGGCCGCCCATCATCTGCACCACCTCATCGAGCGCCGTGCGGTGCTCGTACGGGCCGGGCAAGAAGCCCGTGTGGTTGACGTAGATGAGGCGCGGGTTGACCTCGCTCAGCGCGGCATAGTCCAGGCCGTACTTGGTCATCACGCCCGGCTTGAAGTTTTGCGCCACCACGTCGGCGGATGCAGCCAGCTTGCGCGCCACCGCCAGGCCCTCGGGGCTGCGCAGGTCGATGGCAATGCTCTTCTTGTTGCGGTTGAACATGGGGAAGAAGCCCGCGCCCGCGCCCAGCAGATGGCGGGTGCGGTCGCCATCCACAGGCTCGACCTTGATGACCTCGGCGCCCAGGTCGGCCAGTACCATGCCGCAGGTGGGGCCCATGACCATGTGGGTGAACTCGACTACGCGCAGGCCTTCGAGCGGCAGGCGGGGGGACGAGGGGGTGGCGGGTGTGTCGTCGTTCATGTTCAGGTCGTTCCGAAAAGGGGGTCAGGCCGTTGCTGCCAAGCGCAGCGCGGCGGGTGCGGCATTCTGCGGCAGCCCGGCCTGCCAGAGCGTGCCATGCAGGGTCTCGCCCGACAACCATCCGGCCACGCGCTGGCGCAGCGCGAGCAGCGCGGTCACGTCGATACCAGTGGCAACGCCCATACGCTCCAGCATGAACACGAGGTCTTCGGTGGTGACATTGCCACTGGCGCCCGGCGCGTGCGGGCAGCCGCCAATGCCCGCCAGGCAGGCGTCGAAGCGGGTGATGCCTGCCTGCCAGGCGGCATACACATTGGCCAGGCCCATGCCGCGCGTGTCGTGGAAGTGCGCGCAGGCCAGGCGGTCGCCCACCAGGGCGCGGGCCTTTTCAAACAGCCGGGCGACCGAGGCCGGGTCGGCAAAACCCACGGTGTCAGCCAGGCTCACGCGGTCGGCCCCCGCATCCAGCAAGGCCACCATCAGGCGCAGCACTTCGCTCTCAGCCACCTCGCCCTGCAGGGTGCAACCAAAGGCCGTGCCCACGCCACCTTCGATCAATGTGCGGCGGCCGCTGGCATCGCGCAGCGCGCGGATGCGCGCCACCTCGGCCACCACCTCGTCGGGGGTCTTGCGCAGGTTGGCCAGGCTGTGGGCGCGGCTGGCGGACAGGGGCACGATCATCAGGTCGGCACCCTGCTCCAGCGCGCGCTCGGCGCCTTTGATGTTGGGCACCAGCACCGAGGCCACCAGGCCGGGCAGGTTTTTGGCATGGGCCAGCACCTCGGCCGTGTCGGCCAACTGGGGCAACAGCCGAGCCGGTACAAAGGAGCCCACCTCGATCTCGCGCTGGCCGGCGGCGTAGGCAGCGCTGATCCATTCGATCTTGTGCGCGGTGGGCACCACCGTGGCAATACTTTGCAGGCCGTCGCGCAGGCCGACTTCGCGGACGGTGGCACGGGCCGCCGGGGGCTGCAGGTCGGACGGGATCGGGGAGGTGCGCACGGGATGTCTCTTTCGGGTGGGTCTGGGCAAGATTCTAAAAATTCCCGAATGAATCAGAAAATACATCTCGGAAGCCATAACATTCCCAAACGGAACATCACAATCCTGGAGATTTGCCATGCGCGACCTGGATCTGCAGACCCTGCGCCTCTTTGCCGCCGTGTGCGAGCAGCGCAGCATTGCGCGCGCGGCCGAGCAGGAGTCCATCGTGGGCTCGGCCATCAGCAAGCGGCTGGCGCAGCTGGAAGACACCGTGGGCACGCCACTGCTGCTGCGCAAACGGCGGGGCGTGGTACCCACCCCGGCGGGCGAGACGCTGCTGGAGCATGCCCGCACCATGCTGGCCAGCGTGGGGCAGATCGAGCGTGACATGGCGGCCTACGCCACCGGCACGCGCGGCCATGTGCGCATGCTGGTCACGGCGTCGGTCATGGCCGAGTCGCTGGCCGACGATGTGGCGGCCTTTCTGCAGGACCCTGCACACCGCAACATCCAGATCAGCCTGGAGGAGCGCGTGAGCCCGGACGTGGTGCAAGGTGTGCGCGACGGCAGCGCCTCCATTGGCATCTGCTGGGACGCGGCCGACCTGTCGGGGCTGGAAACCAGCGCCTACCGCAGCGACCACCTGGCTGTGGTGGCACACGAGTCGCACCCCGTGGCCCAGTTGCAGAGCGTGCGGTTTGCTGATGTGCTGGAGCACGAATTCGTGAGCATGCCCGCGCTGAGCGCCGTGCAGGTGCTGCTGGCGCGTGCCGCCGCAGTGGAAGGAAAAATGCTGGCCCACCGAGTGCTGGTGTCCAACTTTGACGCCGCCCTGCGGGTGGTGCGCGCCAACCTCGCCATCAGCGTGGTGCCGCGCGAGGTGGCCCAGCCGTTTGCCCAGTTGGCACCGGTGCGCATCGTCCCGCTGAGCGACCCCTGGGCCCAGCGGCGCTTTGCCATCTGCTACCGCAGCGCCAGCGCCCTGCCCCCGGCGGCGCAGTTGCTGGTGGGGTATTTGGCGCGGCAGGGGCATCTGCTCCCGGCCCCCTGATCCGTGGCCGGTGCGCAACATTTTGCTGGCGAATGGCCCAAATTTCCCCTTCAGCGCATATGTGACGTGCATTCTGAGCTACCAAACTTGTAGCAAAACGGGTTCCGCGCTATAGTTTCAGCACATCACGGGCCCGGCAACCGTCCGCCCGATCCGAATCGAGATCCAACACTTGCGCGAGGAGAAGCGTCCATGAGCTCCAAAGAAAATGTCGCCATCAACCAACTGTTCGAGCGGCTTGAATGCCGCTACGCACTGCGCGTGCTGTGGGCCCTGAAGGACGGCCACCCCCAGACCTTCCGCCTGCTGCAGGACAGCGTGGGCGGCATCACCCCCAACACGCTCAACACCCGCATCAAGGAACTGCGCGAGGCCGGTTTTGTGGACCATGGCAGCGACGGCTACACCGTCACCCCCTCGGGCGCCGACCTGCTCAAGCGCCTGTCGGACGTGCAGGCCTTCGCCACCCGCTGGGTGGCTGGCCGTGCCAAGAAGGCCTGAGCCCCCGGCCCTGCACAGGGCATTCGCTAAAATAGCACTCTAAATAGCTTCTAGCGCGCGATGAGCAAGCGCTAGAAGCTATATTTTTAATAGCATTCAAGGAACCTCCACCATGGCACTGACCACCACCGCATCCGGCCTGCAGTACGAAGACACCACCGTGGGCGAAGGCGCCGAAGCCACCAAGGGCCAGAACGTGTCGGTGCACTACACCGGCTGGCTCTACAACAACGGCGAACAAGGCGCCAAGTTCGACTCCAGCCGCGACCGCAACGACCCCTTTGAATTTGCACTGGGCGCGGGCATGGTCATCAAGGGCTGGGACGAAGGCGTGCAAGGCATGAAGATCGGCGGCAAGCGCACCCTGATCATCCCCGCCGCCCTGGGCTACGGCGCCCGTGGCGCAGGCGGCGTGATCCCCCCGAACGCCACACTCAAGTTCGACGTGGAACTGCTCAAGGTCGGCCGCTGATCGCGGGCCCCTCGGGCTACAAAAAAAACCAAAGCGGCCTGCGGGCCGCTTTTTTGTTTTCTGCGAACCGCACTCGCCGCCCTCCAAAACAGGGAAAACAGGCGAAACGGGCAAAGGCGCAGTGTGTGCGAAGGGCTCAGTCAAACAGCGCGTGGTCCAGCCGTTCGAACTTGTCGTCCCCCACGGCCTCGCGGATCTTGGGGGCCAGCGCCGCCAGATCGTCAAAGCTGCCCGCCCCTTCCACTGCCAGGTTCAGGCGAAACCCGCGCAGCCCCAGGCCTGCCGTCAGCTCCGTCGCAATGGGGTAAGCGGCTTGGTAACGCTCCTTGGGCGAGCGCCCCGAGCCCTCCACGGGCGAGGCAATGGTGCCCAGATCGGTGCCCGGGGCCTCCAGGGCATCGGCAGCGTCCGCAAGCGCCGATGCCGGGCCACCTGCCTGGGCAAACACCGGCAGGGGCTGGCCCGACAACGGGGCCAGCAGCCCCTGGGCAATCATGGTCTGGACATCGTCCTGCGTGATGCCCATGGCCGCCGTGGCCGCCAGGACTTCGCCCATGCTGCGCTTGCCGTCAAACAGGATGAATGCCGAACGCTGGCGCGAACTCAAACTGCCACGGCGATCCTTGAGTGCCTCTTGCCCGGCCTGGGTTTTGACGAGAACCATGCCTCTCCTAGGGAATGAATACGGTGGCAGCTAAGGCCAGAAGGCCAGACGGTTGCAATGGCCGATAGGCCACGCTGTGCAGCCCAGAATCCCATATTTTGAAACCTATGGAAATCGGGGTTTACACATAAATACACCCAATCCCTGCCCGGCGGGGGGGCCTACATTTCCGAGCGGACGGGCGGCAACGCCGGGGCTGGCCGTGTCATCCAGCTCAGCACCACCGTGACCAACAGCCCGCAGGGCACGCCAAACACACCGGCAGAGATAGGCTGGATGCCAAACCAGAGCCCATCGGCCAGCAGCCAACGGGGCAACACGCCCTGCACGGCCGACACATGGGACAGCATGTAGTAGACCGCGATGCCCAGCCCGGTGAGCATGCCCGCCACCGCCCCCTGCCGCGTGGTGCCGCGCCAGAAAATGCCCAGCACCATGGCAGGCACAAAGGCCGATGCGGCCAGCGAGAACGACGCCGACACCATGGGCAGGATCTCGGAAGGCTTGAGCGCCGCAACAAAAGCGGCCGACAGGGCCACCGCCAGCAGCGCAAACTTGCTCAGGATCACCCGCTGCTCGGGCGAGGCCTTGCGCTGCGAGTCCTGAAAGTACAGGTCGCGCACCAGCGCATTGCTGATGGTGAGCAACAAGCCATCCGCCGTCGAGAGCGCCGCCGCCAGCCCACCCGCCGCCACCAGGCCCGACACCACATACGGCAGGCCGCCCAGCTCGGGCGTGGCCAGCATGATGAGGTCAGCCCCGAGGCGGATCTCCCCGAACTGGATCAGGCCATCGCCATTCACGTCTTCCAGCGACAGGAGCGAGCTGTCCACCCGTGACCATTGGGCCATCCAGTTGGGCAACGCCTCAAAGCTGCTGCCCACCAGGTTCTGCATGACCTCGAACTTGACCAGCACCGCCAGCGCCGGAGCGCTGAGGTACAGCAGCGCAATAAAAAACAGCGACCACCCCACCGACGCCCGCGCCGCCGACACCGTGGGCGAAGTGTAGAACCGGGTGAGCAGGTGCGGCAGGCCCGCCGTGCCCACCATCAGGCAGAACATGAGCGCCAGAAAGTTGCGGCGCGTCAGCTCGTAGTCGCGCTGCTCTTCAGGCGTGCCATCGGGGTCCCCCACATAGGCCTGGCTATGGGGTGGCAGCCCGCCTAGGGGGCGTGCGCGCTCGTAGTTCTCGCGCATTTCGCGGGTCCAGCGCTCGCGCGCGGTATTGGCATCGCGTGGCAGCGCAGCCAGCTCGCGGCTGGCAGCCACGATCAGGCCCACATCGGCGTTCTGCGCACGCAGCGCCCGGATGCGCTCGCGCCCCTTCTCGCGCTCGTGCGCAAGCGAGGCCTCCACGTTCTGCAGGCGCGCCTCGAAATCCTTGGCACGCTGCAGATAGGCCTGCACCACCTGGTGCTCGGCCGGGGAATCGAGCAATTGCGCCTCCAGGTCGGCGATCTTGCCGATCTGCTCACCATAGACCAGGGGCGCCAGCGGGTTGCCCAGCTGCTTGTAGGCCAGCCACGACACCGGAATCATGAACGCCAGCAGCAGCACTACGTACTGCGCCACCTGCGTCCAGGTGATCGCCCGCATGCCGCCCAGGAACGAACACAGCAGCACCCCACCCAGGCCCAGCATGATGCCGATCTCGAACTGCACACCCGTGAGGCGCGAGGCGATCAGCCCCACGCCATAGATCTGCGCCACCACATAGGTGAACGAGCACAGCACCGCCGCCAGCGCGGCAATCACGCGCGGCCAGCGGCCACCAAAACGCACGTGGAAAAAATCGGGCACGGTGTACAGCCCCATGGCCCGCAGATGCGGCGCAATCAGCATGGCCACCAGGCAGAAGCCGCCCGTCCAGCCCAGCAGATAGGCCAAGCCCCCTGCCTGCCCTGGCGTGCCCGAAAAGCCCTGCAGATACAGAGCACCCGACAGGCTGATGAACGAGGCCGCACTCATCCAGTCGGCAGCCGTGGCCATGCCGTTGTACATGGGCGGAATGCGCCGCCCGGCCACGTAGTAGTCCTCGGGGTCCGTCGTGCGGCCATACACGCCAATACCGGCGTAGACCATCACGGTGAGGAACAGAAAGATCGGGCCGATCCAGTGGCGCGACAGGCCCTGGTGCTCGGCCCAGGTCATCAGCGCCAGAAAACCCAGCACCCCCGCCACGTACAGCGCCAGGATGCGATGCAGCCGCCACAGGTAGGCGCGGTCACTGTCGGCAGGGCTTCCTGGCTTGCGCTCAGCCATGGGGGCGGTCGGGGGCCTGTGCAGAAGACAGTGGCGGGGCCTCGCGGTCTGCCAGGTCCTCCCGCTCAAAACGGTTCATGGCCCAGCCATAGGCCACCACGATGCCGATGAACACCAGCACGGCACCTTGAGCCGCGATCCAGTAACCCAGTGGCCACCCACCAAACACCAGCACCTGCAGGTCGCGGGCGAAATAGGTGGCGCCGAAAGACACCAGGGCCCACAGCAACAGGAGCCCCGCCTTGAGCTTGATGTGGCGCACGTCATGCAAGTCGGGCGGGAAAGGCCCCGCCATCTCCGGCTCGCTCGGGCGGGGGTTGGGCTGCTGAGAACGCATCATGGGCATGTCACGACCACACCGTGGTCAGATCACAAACACATCACGAACTCTGGCGCGAGCGATGTGGCGGCCCATGGCGGTGCAGCAGCCCTTTGCGTCAGCCTGCAGCCAGTTGCTGCCAGGTGGCGATCACGCTGTCGGGGTTGAGCGAGATCGACGAGATGCCTTCCTTGGCCAGCCACTGCGCAAAGTCAGGGTGGTCGCTGGGGCCCTGGCCGCAGATGCCGATGTACTTGCCCTGCGCCAGGCAGGCCTTGATGGCCTGGTGGATCAGCGCCTCGACAGCCGGGTCGCGTTCGTCAAAGTCCTGCGCCAGCAGCTCGAGGCCCGAGTCGCGGTCCAGGCCCAGCGTGAGCTGGGTCAGGTCGTTGGAGCCGATGGAGAAGCCGTCGAAGAACTCCAGGAAGCGCTCGGCCAGGATGGCGTTGCTCGGCACCTCGCACATCATGATGACCTTGAGCTCGTCCTTGCCGCGTTGCAGGCCGTGCGATGCGAGCAGCTTGGTCACGCGCTCGGCCTGGCCCAGCGTGCGCACGAAGGGCACCATCACCTGCACGTTGGTCAGGCCCATGTCGTTGCGCACGCGCTTGAGCGCTTCACACTCCATCGCAAAGGCTTCACCGAAGTCTTCGCTGATGTAGCGCGCCGCACCACGGAAGCCCAGCATCGGGTTTTCTTCCTCGGGTTCGTAGCGGCTGCCGCCGATGAGCTTGCGGTATTCGTTGGACTTGAAGTCCGACAAGCGCACGATGACGGGCTTGGGCCAGAAGGCAGCTGCAATGGTGGCCACACCTTCGGCGACCTTGTCCACATAGAACGCGCGGGGCGAAGCATGGCCGCGCGCCACAGACTCCACGGCCTTCTTCAGGTCGGCGTCGATCTGGGGGTAGTCCAGGATCGCCTTGGGGTGCACGCCGATGTTGTTGTTGATGATGAATTCCAGGCGGGCCAGGCCCACGCCGGAGTTGGGCAGCTGGGCAAAGTCAAACGCCAGCTGGGGGTTGCCCACGTTCATCATGATCTTGGTCTTGATGGGGGGCATCTCGCCGCGCTGCACTTCGGTCACCTCGGTTTCGAGCAGGCCGTCGTAGATCTTGCCCGTGTCGCCCTCGGAGCAGCTCACCGTGACCAGCGTGCCGTCTTTCAGGCGCTCGGTCGCATCGCCACAGCCCACCACAGCGGGAATGCCCAGTTCGCGCGCAATGATGGCGGCGTGGCAGGTGCGGCCGCCCCGGTTGGTGACGATGGCGCTGGCGCGCTTCATCACGGGCTCCCAGTTGGGATCCGTCATGTCGGTGACCAGCACATCGCCGGGCTGGACCTTGTCCATCTCGGAAATGTTGTGCACCAGGCGCACGGGGCCAGTGCCAATCTTCTGGCCGATTGCGCGGCCCTCGGCCAGCACGGTGCCGTGGCCCTTGAGCTTGTAACGCAGCTCTGCCTGGCCCTTGGCCTGGCTTTTCACGGTTTCAGGCCGTGCCTGCAGGATGTAGAGGTGGCCATCAGTGCCATCCTTGCCCCACTCGATGTCCATGGGGCGGCCGTAGTGCTGCTCGATCACCAGCGCGTAGCGGGCCAGTTGCTCCACATCGGCATCGGTCAGCGAGTAGCGGTTGCGCTGCTCGGTGGGCACGTCCACGGTCTTGACCAGCTTGCCGCTGGCGGCTTTTTCTTCCGGCGTGGAGAACACCATCTGGATCAGCTTGCTGCCCAGGTTGCGGCGGATCAGCGCTTTCTTGCCCGCCTTGAGCATGGGCTTGTGCACGTAGAACTCGTCGGGGTTCACGGCGCCCTGCACCACCGTCTCGCCCAGGCCGTAGCTGCTGGTGATGAAGACCACGTCTTCAAACCCGGACTCGGTGTCGATGGTGAACATCACGCCTGCCGCGCCCAGGTCAGAGCGCACCATGCGCTGCACACCCGCCGACAGGGCCACCACGTCGTGCTCGAAACCCTTGTGCACGCGGTAGGAGATGGCGCGGTCGTTGTACAGCGACGCGAACACTTCCTTCATCTTGTGCATGACTTCGTCGATGCCCACCACGTTCAGGAAGGTTTCCTGCTGGCCGGCAAACGATGCGTCGGGCAGATCCTCGGCCGTGGCGGACGAGCGCACGGCAAACGAGGCAGCGGCGTTGCCCGCGCTCAGCTTGGCAAATTCGTCGGCAATGGCCTTTTGCAGATCGGCCGGGAAAGGCTGGGCCTCGACCATGGCGCGGATCTCGGCACCGACCTGGGCCAGCGCACGCACGTCCTCGGTGTCCAGGCTCTTGAGCTTGGCGCTGATCTTGTCGGCCAGGCCGTCATAGGCCAGGAATTCGCGGAACGCGTGGGCGGTGGTGGCAAAGCCCGTGGGCACGCGCACGCCCTGCGGCAGCTGGGAGATCATCTCGCCGAGGCTGGCGTTTTTACCGCCTACCGCCTCGACATCGGTCATTCTCAGGTTTTCAAACGGTACGACCAGGGCGGTCGGGCTGAAAAGTGCAGACATGGGAAAGCTCCAGAAGTTGAAACCGGGTCTGCATGCCTGGCCTCGGCGGGCGTCAGGCAGGCGGCCATGCACAGGCTGCAGCTTTGTCGTTGTGGTTGTAGGCCGACGGTGTGCATGGTGAGAATCAGATAATTGTGACAATTGTAGGCCCGAGCTTCTGGCAACGGGCTGACGCTTTCACGCGACTCGCGCAAATCGGGCCATAGCCACGTCTTTGTGGTGGCCACCCCGCTGGCGCAAACCGCATCCAAAAAAAGGGGCCCCATGCACTCGCGCACCGTATTTTTTGTCTCTGACGGCACCGGCATCACCGCCGAAACCTTCGGCAATGCCATCCTGGCCCAGTTCGAAATGAAGCCGCGCCATGTGCGCCTGCCCTTCATCGACACCGTGGACAAGGCCCACCAGGCCGTGCGGCAGATCAACCACACCGGCGAGGTCGAGGGCAAAAAGCCCGTGGTCTTCACCACCCTGGTCAACATGGAGGTGCTCAAGGTCATCCAGGAAGGCTGCAAGGGCATGCTGCTGGACATGTTCGGCACCTTCGTCCACCCGCTGGAGGAAGAGCTGGGCATCAAGTCGCACCACCGCGTGGGCCGCTTCAGTGACGTGAGCCGCAGCAAGGAATACACCGACCGCATCGAAGCCATCAACTTCAGCCTGGCCCACGACGACGGCCAGAGCAACCGCGACCTGGCAGGTGCCGACGTGATCCTGGTGGGCGTGAGCCGCAGCGGCAAGACCCCCACCAGCCTGTATCTGGCCATGCAATGTGGCCTGAAAGCCGCCAACTACCCGCTGATCCCCGAGGACTTCGAACGCCGCCAACTGCCCCCGGCCCTGGTGCCGTTCCGCAGCAAGATCTTTGGCCTGACCATCAGCCCCGACCGCCTGGCCGAGATCCGCGCCGAGCGCCGCCCCAACTCCCGCTACGCCAGCATCGAAAACTGCCGCATGGAAGTCTCCGAAGCCGAGGCCATGATGCGCCGCGCGGGCATCCGCTGGTTGTCCACCACCACCAAGTCGATCGAAGAGATTGCGACGACCATCCTGCAGGAGATCCGGCCGGAGAAGCTGGTGTATTGAGCGGCAACCGCCCTCCACACGATGCCGCGCTTCGCATGAAAAAAATCTCATTCGCCGAATTCGATGCCTGGACAACACGCCAAGCGCGGCTGATCCAGGAAAACGCCTTTTTCGACGCCGCCCACGCCTTTGAGGACGAGGGGGTGATGTTTCACCAAGGCGATCTGGTGGTGGACGAGCTGATGGTTGCGCCGGTCACCGTCATCGACGGCAACGTGTCCGCTCGCAAGATTGGCTACCCCTACGACGTGGGCCTGCTGGTGGTCACCGGCAACCTGACCTGCGAGCACATCGGCCGCATGAGTTTTGACGTGATTGTTGGCGGCCATCTCCACGCCCAATCGGTGTGCGTCAACACCTCGAACGACTATCTGCTGCGGGTCGGCGGCAACATCACCTGCGACTTCTTTTCCGAATACGGCTGCGCTGTGGAGGTGCAGGGCAAGATCATCTGCCCCAAGGTGCTCTCCCTCATGAACAAGGTGGTCGCCCATGGCGGCATCGAAGGCGAGCTGATAGACAACTTCCGGGGCAAGGATGTCGCGCAGGTGCTCATCAGCGAGGTACTGGCAGACGACGGGTATTTTGACGAGGAGAAGTTCGAGGCCTGTGTCCGCAGCGGGAAGTCGCCCTACAAGGACTGACCTTCAGCCGGCCTTCAGGGCGTGCATCTGCTTACTTTCAAACCAATGGCTCAAAAAGCTCAAGGGGTGAGCACAAATTCCTATTAAAAATCGGCCCTACCGCGCGACCGACAAGCGCAAGCAGCTATAAATAACATAGCATTTCATGGTAGCGCCTGTGGCTCAGCCCGGCATGCGCTGTGGGCCCGGCCCACCGATCACGCCAAGCCAGCCCCTGGGGGGCCATCGCCCCCAAACAATTCAAACACCATGCTGCGCAGCCATTGGTTCACCGGCTCGCGGTGCACCTTGGCGTGCCAAAACACGCTGATGGGCGCGTCAGGCAGTTTGACGGGGTGCGTGCGCACCACCAGGCCAAAGGGCTCGACCAGCTTGAGCGCCAGCCGCTCCGGCACCGTCGCCACCAGCGCCGTGCTTTGGAGGATGTGGCCCACGCTCACAAAGTGCGGCACGCTCAGCCGCACCAGGCGGTCGATGCCGGCCTTCTGGATCAATTCATCCACCTTGCCGTGCCCCGTGCCCGCAGACACGATCACCAGGTGCTCTGCCGCTTTGTAATCCGACAGCAGCAGCTTGGGCCGGTCCAGCGCGTGGCCCTTGCGGAACAGGCACACATAACGCTGGCGGAACAAGCGCCGCTGGAAAAATCCCGCTTTCAGCTGCGGCAGCAGGCCGATGGCCAGGTCCACCTTGCCAGCCTCCATGTCTTCGCGCAGATGGGCGGCGTTGTTGCGCACGGTGTTCAGCGTGACGCCCGGCGCCTCCCGCCCCAGGCGCTCCAGCAGCGCGGGCAGGAAGACGATCTCGCCAATGTCTGTCATGCCGATGGTGATGGTGCGCTTGAGCGTTGCAGGCGTGAACTGTGTGCGCTGGTTCAGCCCGCTGTGGATCATGCCCAGCGCATACCCCACGGACTCGCCCAGTTGTTCGGCAAAAGGCGTGGGCACCATGCCGCCCGAGGTGCGCAAGAACAGCTCGTCGCCAAAAATGCGCCGCAGCTTGGCCAGCGCGTTGCTGACCGCAGGCTGTGTCAGCCCCAGGTTGTCGGCCACCTTCGACACGCGCCGCTCGACCATGAGTTGCTGAAACAGCACCAGCAGGTTCAGGTCGATATCCGATAGCTCCATCGCCACTCCATCAGCTCGGGTGATATGAAGTGGCGATGGTATTGCAGCCAGTGATTCGCAGGCGCTTTCGTGGGCACAATGGGCTGGATGAAATCGAACGCAGCCCGCCATGGACATCCTCGTTCAGCCGCTTAACCGCGTGATCCGCGCCGAGCCCGGCGTGAACCTGCTCGACGCCCTGCGCGCAGCGCAGGTTCCGATGTCGTATTCATGCCTGTCGGGCCGCTGCGGCATCTGCCGCTGCCGGGTGCTGTCTGGTGAGGTGCTCGATGGCGGGCGCGAGCAGCAGCGCCCGCTGGACGGCGTGGACGGTGCCGTGCTGGCCTGCCAGACCTATGTGGCCGAGCCCTGCACCATCGAAGTGCCCGCCCCCGGCGAAGCCGTGGTGCACCGTGCGCGCGTGGCCAAGGCCACCGTGGTGGCCATCGAGCCGCTGGCGGCAGACATCCGGCGCCTGCTGCTCAAGGTGGCAAAGCCCATTGAGTTTTCGCCAGGCCAGTACGTGCAGCTGGGGTTCACGCCGACGCATGTTCGCCCCTACTCCATGGCAAACCTGCCGGGCGAACAGCTGCTGGAGTTTCATGTGCAACTCATGCCCCAGGGCCGGGTCAGCAGCTACATCGCCGGGCAGCTGAAGGTGGGGGACAAGGTCAAGGTCAGCGGGCCGCTGGGTGCGGCGTATCTGCGCCAACAGCACACGGGGCCCATGCTGTGCGTGGCTGGGGGTACCGGGCTGGCGTCAGTGCTGTCGGTGGTGCGCGGCGCGGTGGCTGTGGGCATGCGCAACCCCATTCACCTATACTTCGGCCTGCGCTCGCCGCGCGAGCTGTATGGCCTGGCATGGCTGGACCATCTACGCAGCGTGAACCCTGCCCTGCAGGTGCATGTGGTGGTGGCCTCGGGCGCCGACTCTGCCACGCAGCGGCGCGGGCTGGTGACCCAGGCCATCGAGCAGGACCACGCCAGCCTGCGTGGCTGGCAGGCGTATCTGTGCGGATCGCCGCCGATGGTGGAGACCACCACACTGCTGGCGCTGGGCAAAGGCCTGGAGGTGGCCCACCTCCATGCCGAGGCCTTTTACATGCAGGGCGACTGAGGGGTAAGTTCCTTCAGGCTCAGCCCGCATCCGGCTGCGCGCTCGGCGCCGCCTTGCGGAACGCTTCCAGCTGCGCGCAGGCCGCGTCCACCGCCTGCACCAGCGGCCAGCGCGCCAAGTCCACCTTGAAGCGGCGCGCGCTTTCCACCTGCGGAACCAGGTACACATCGGCCAGCGTGGGGGTGCTGCCAAAGCAGAAATCACCGCGCTGCGGGTCCCTGGCCAGCAGCGCCTCGATGGCGTCAAAGCCCGCGCTGATCCAGGTGCCGCACCAATCGTTCACAGCTGCCTCGTCCGCACCAAAGCGGTGGCGCAGCGCCTCCAGAATGCGGCGGTTGTTGATGGGGTGGATGTCGCAGCCCACGATGGCGGCCAGGGCGCGCACCTGGGCGCGATCGCCTGCATCGCCGGGCAGCAGCGGTGGGGTGGGATAGCGCTCCTCGAGCCACTCGATGATGGCTGGCGACTGGATCATCAGGCGCTCATCGGCCTCCAGCACGGGCACGAACTGCTGCGGGTTGATGGCCTTGAAGGCATCGCCAAAATGTTCCTCACGCCGCAAATCGACCGCGACCTGCTCGTAGGCCAGCCCCTTGAGGTTGAGCGCAATGCGCAAGCGGTGGGATGTTCCGCTGCGGAAGAAGGAATAGAGTTTCATGGTCAGTCTCTGTTTCAGTCCCTGTGTCAGGTCAGTCCAGGGCAATCTTGGCACGCTTGACGACTTCACCAAACGTGCGCGAATCGCGTTCGATGGCCTTGGTGAGTTCGGCGGGCGGGCCGATGTAGGGCTCAAAGCCGAAGGTCGCCAGGCGCTCCTTGACCTCCGAGGTGGCCAGCACCTTGCCCACGTCGGCATTGATCTTCTCGATGGCCACCTTGGGCGTGCCTGCGGGCGCAAACAGGCCCACCCAGGTCTTCACTTCAAACCCGGCCGGGCCGCCCGCTTCGCCCATGGTCGGAATGTCGGTGAAGCCCGCCAGACGCTGGGGCGCAGCCAGGGCCAGAAACTTCACCTTCTTGGCCTGGAACATCGGTCCGGCCGTCGCTGCCGTGCCAAACGCCCACTTGATGTCGCCCGTGGCCACAGAGGTGTAGACGCTGCCCATGTCCTTGTAAGGCACATGCATCATCTTTGTGCCCGTTGCTGCCTCCAGACTCGCCGCGCCCACATGGGCCACGCTGCCGATGCCCCAGGAGCCGTAGGTGATGTCACCTGGCGCCGCCTTGGCCGCCTTGATCAGATCGCCCACATCCTTCCAGGGCGAGTTGGCCGCCACCACCACAAAGAAGTTCGTGAAATACACCGGCGCCACGGGCTCGAAGTCTTTGACGGGGTCGTAGGGCAACTGCTTGAACACATGCGGCTGCAGGGCCATGTGCGTGTTGTCTACCTGCAGCAGCGTGTAGCCGTCGGGTGTTGCGCGCTTGGCATCGCCGATGGCGATGAAACCGTTGGCGCCGGGCTTGTTGTCGATGACGAGTTGCTGCCCCCAGTTGCGCGACAAGCGCTCGCTGAGGATGCGCATCACCGCGTCAGGGCCGCTGCCGGGCGAATACGGCGCGACGGAGCGAACGGGTTTGGCGGGGAAGGTCTGCGCCACGGCGTCGGGCACGCTCGCGGCGGCCACAAGGGCCAGCGCGCAAAGCGCCAGAGCGGGTTTAAAAAACTGTGAACAAATGGCGGTCAGCATGGGGGGGGTCTCCTTGGTTTTATGAAAGCCGAATCCGGCTTGGTGAGTGATGTATCAAACAGTGACTTGCGCACGGTGGCTGTGCAGCGCCTCAAAAATCGGCGCGTCGCTGAAGCGGAACAGGTCCAGCGCGCCAGCGGCCGATGCCTGGGCCGAGAACGGCTGCCACGACGGCACCACAAACAAGTCGCCCCGCGCCACGAGCCAGGTGCGCTCACCCACCGTGACGGTGCCGCTGCCGTCAAACACCTGGAACACGGACGAACCCACCTCGCGGTGCACCCGCGTTGCACCGCCCGCACGCACGCGGTGCATTTCGGTCCGCATCGTGGGCAACACATCGGCGCCGGTGGTGGGGTTGGTAAAGCGCACCGCTGCATGCCCGGGGCTCAGCGTGCCCGCCTGGCCTTCGTCTTCCAGCGCGAGCTGATCGGCCAGTGCACGATCGGTGTCCACCCAGCGGTAGGCCAGCAAGGGCGTGGCGGGCTGGGCCTGCACCATCGATACCGGGCGCAGGCCCGGGTGGCCCCACAGCCTTTCGGAATAAGAACGCTCGGCGGTGGTGCGCTCGGCGGGTGGGAGCTTCTCGCGCCCCACTTCAAAAAACTGGCTCTCGGTGTAGTACGAGAACGGAATGTCCAGGCCGTCAATCCAGGCCATGGGCTCGGTGGCAGCGTTGTGGTGGGCATGCCAGTTCCAGCCGGCCTGGGGCAGAAAGTCGCCCCGCGACATGCGCACGGCATCGCCATTCACCACGGTCCAGACGCCCTCGCCCTCCACCACAAAACGAAACGCGTGCTGCGTGTGCCGGTGCTCGGGGGCGTCTTCGCCGGGCATCAGGTACTGGATGGCGGCCCACAGCGTGGGCGTGGCAAAGGGACGCCCACCCAGCGCCGGGTTGGCCAGCGCAATCGCACGGCGCTCCCCGCCACGGCCCACGGGCACGATGGCGCCCGCCTGTGCGGCCAGGGCCTTCAAGCGGTCCCAGCGCCACAAGTGCGGCACGGCCTTGGATTGGGGCTGGCGGGGCATCAGGTCGCCAATCTGCGTCCAGAGCGGTACCAGCAGCTCTTGCTCAAAGCCCCGGTACAGCTGCTCCAGCTCGGGCGTCGGATCGGGCTGGCCTTTGCCCGCAATGGCGTGCAGCCGCACGGGGGACGGCGTGAGGTCGGTGGTCATGGTGGGGTTGTCTCCTGGATGTGGTTTTTTCTTATTCCGCCGGACCAACGTGGAGCACGATGCTGCCCACGCCTTTGATGTGTCCATCGATGCGGTCGCCCGCCAGCACGGGGCCCACGCCCTCGGGCGTGCCGGTAAAGATCAGGTCACCCGGCTGCAGGTGGTAGAACTTGGACAGGTCGGCAATCAGCTCGGGGATGTTCCAGATCAGCTTGGACAGGTCGGACTTCTGGCGCACAGCGCCGTTGACCGACAGCTCCAGGTTGCCCTGGCCCAGCACCACCTGCGGCATGGGCACGATCTCGGAGACCACTGACGACTGCTCCACATCCTTGCCCAGGTCCCAAGGCCGGCCCTTGTCGCGCGCCACCAGCTGCAGGTCGCGGCGCGTCATGTCCAGGCCGCAGGCATAGCCATAGACAAGGCGGGGCGCATCGGCCTCGCTCACACGAAAACCGGGCGCACCAATGGCCAGCACCAATTCCATTTCGTGGTGGTAGTTCTGGGTGCCGGGTGGGTAGGCCACGGTCGCACCAGACTCGACCAGCGTGGACGGTGCCTTGGTGAAATAGAACGGCACTTCCACCGCCTTGTCCACCGGGCGTCCCATCTCCACCGCATGCGCGTGGTAGTTGCGGCCCACAAAGAACAGCCTGTGGATGGGCAGGCGCTCGCTGCGGCCACGCACAGGCAACGAATAGACGGGGGGCGGGGTCCAGAGGTAAGTGGTTGACGTGGTTGCGGTCATCGGTGGTTTCCTTAGCGGGTTGTCGTGTTCGGTTTCTTGTGGGTTTTGGTGGAGGTGCGGGCCTCGGTGCTGCGCGGCATCCAGTTGGGTTCACAGCTTTGCCATCGGCGTGTTCAGGTCGGCCAGCCGCTCGGCATCCACCGTCTTGCGCTGCTCGATCAGCCTGCGGGCAAAGCGCAGGTCGCGCGCTGCGTTGGCGCCTACGGCGGCCTGCACCACATCGCCCGCCAGGTAGAACAGCACAAAGCTGCCGCTGGCCGGGTCGCCGCGCTGCACCACGCGGTGCGCAGGCGTGGGCATGCCGTAGATCTGCAGGTTCATGCCGTACTGGTCGGACCAGAACCACGGCAACGGCTGGTAATCCACGGCCTGGCCCAGGGCCGAGCGCGCAGCGGCCATGCCCTGCTCTTGCGCGTTCTGCCACGACTCCAGCCGCAGGCTGCGCCCAGCCCACGGGTTGGGTGCCACGGCCACATCGCCCGCAGCCAGAATGTCGGGGTCGGACGTGCGGCATTGGGCATCAACCAGCACGCCACCTTCGCAAGCCAGGCCCGCCGCGCGCGCCAGCTCGTCGTTGGGCACCAGGCCAACGCCCAGCACAATGGTGTCGCACGCCAGCGCGCTGCCATCGGCCAGCAAGACTTCCAAGCGGCTATCTGCGCCGTCTGCGCCATCTGCAGCGCGGGCAAAGCCCCGCACCCCCGCACCCAGCAACACGCGCACGCCCTGGGCGCGGTGCAGCGCCAGCAGGTACGCCGACACCTCGGCGGGCACGGTGCGCTCGCACAAGCGGCTTTGCGTCTCCACCACCACCACTTCCGCGCCCTGCTGGCGTGCGGTGGCCGCCACCTCCAGGCCGATCCAGCCACCGCCCACCACCACCACGCTGCGGCCAGGCCGAAGGGCCGGGGCCAGCGCCTGCGCATCTTCAATGGTGCGCAGCGTGTGCAGCGGCACCTGGTCTGCGCCGGGCACGGCAAGCCGCCGGGCGCGCCCCCCGGTGCACAGGATGAGCTTGTCGTAGGGCTGTGCTGTGCCATCCGACAGCAGCACCTGCTTGGCAGCGCGGTCAATGCGGCGCACCTGCACGCCGGGCCGCCATTGCACCGCCAGTGCGTCAAAGGCCTCGGGCTTCATGAGGCGCGTGCTCTCAGGGGCTGCTGCGCCCGATAGCACCGCCTTCGACAGCGGTGGCCGCTCGTGCGGCGGGTGGGCTTCGTCACCGACCAGCACCACACGGCCCACAAAGCCTTCGCTGCGCAGCGTCTGCGCCGCCCAGCCGCCCGCCTGGCCCGCACCGACGATCACGATGGTGTGGGCCGAGTGGGCGTTAGCGCCTTCATGCGGCAATGCGGCGGCCTCGACCTCAGGTCGTTCGGCAGTCATGGGAGGCTCCTTGAGAGGTTCAGTCCAGGGCCAGCCACACGCGGCCGCCATCGATCTTCACGGGGTAGCTGCGCAGCGGCTCGGTGACGGGCGCGCAGGTGGGTTTGCCGTTGCGCACGTCAAACTTGCCCTGGTGCAAAGGGCATTCGATCTCGTGCCCTTCCAGAAACCCATCGCACAGGCGCGCATGGCCGTGGGTGCAGATGTTGTCGGTGGCAAACACCTCGCCGCCCACGCCATACAGCGCAATGTCGCGCCCGGCCACGGCCAGGCCGATCACGTCATCCTCGGGCACATCGCCGTGCGCGGCGGCGTCAATCCAGTTCGTCGTCATCGTCGTCATGGCAGCTCCTCAGATGGGGTAGATCAGCGAGTTGGGAATCATCTCGCTGTCGTAGACGACGAGGCGCGACGCGAACTTCAGGCCCTCGGGCGTGGGCACCACCTCATCCAGCGTGCGCCCCACGTTGAACACCGTCGATTCCTTCGACAGGCGCGTGCGCAGCACCGCATAGTTGGCCTCGCAGTGGATGCGACCATCCGCATCCACCTTGTGCGCCAGCGGTACACCCACCACATGGCGCTGGTAGTAGGGGTCGTGGAACAGCGTCTCGCGGATGCCGTAGACGCGGTCCTTCAGCATGCCCTTGCTGTCAAACGCCAGCGTGGCCAGCGGAAACCCGCGCTCGTGGTTCTCGCGCGGCTGCAGCTTGTACACGCAGTGGTCGATGAAAAATTCAGGCCACGCCTCCCAGTCCGCCGCGTCGAGTGCGCGGGCGTAGCGGGCGTAGAGCTGGTTCAGTTCGAAGTAGGTCTGGAAGTCCATCATGGTCAAGCCTCCGCCTCCATCACCTTGCGCCAGTATTCATACATGCCCCGGATCAGCGTCTCGGTCACCATGTGGTCTGTGTCGCCTACCTCACGCCCGCCCAGCTCGGCCAGCGTGCGGTGCGCGGGCTTGGTCTCAAAGCCTTCTTGCGACCACTCGATCACCTCCCCATCGTCGGCCGACACAAAGCCCGCCGGGCCGAACAGATTGGCCTGGCGCAGGCGGCGCTGCGTCATTGCTTCGCTGTCGTCTTCAAAGCCAAAGTGCGTCCACACAAAATCAAAAGCCCCCTTGCCATCCGGCTGGATGTGGCGCGTGGACACGCTGTTGACCTGCTGCTGAAAGATCACGCTGGGGAACACGGTCATCATCACGGCCGTGGGCACCGATGCTGGCGCGCTGGGCACCGCTGCATCACCACTGCTTGCAGCCGGGGGTGGCCCCGCCCACCAGTCCTCCTGCGCAATGTCCAAAAAGCGCGGGTCGTTCAGCGACATACTGGCCTTGAAGCTGGACACCTGCGTCACATCCGCCGCCTTGCCCGCCGCGCCACGGGTCGAGACCATGGCCGCGTGGCGGTGCTGCGCATCCATCAGCAGTTGCGACTTGTTGTCGGCACGCCAGAGCCCAAAGGTAACGAACCAGGTGTGCAGCAGGCCGGGGTGGTACGGGTCCTTGATGTTCTCTTGCATCAGCTTCCAGTTGCCTGGAATGCGCTGGCGGTTGTAGCCCAGGATGGTGAGCTTGCGGCCATTGAACAGCCGGTCAAAGTAGCCCAGGATGGTGGGGCCCAAGAATTCCTCCAGCGGCTCCACGCTGTGGTCAAACGACGCAAACACCACGCCGCCACGGGTAGCCACCTTGAGCTTGGTCAGGCCATGCTCTGCCGGGTTGAAATCCGCAGGCATGCCGCCATTGACCTTGCCATCCTGCTTCACGCCACGCCGAAACGGCACGCCCTGCAAGTCGCCCGACAGGGTGTAGTTCCACTGGTGGTACGGGCAGGTCAGGCTCTCGCGATTGCCATGCCGCTCGCGGCAAAACGCCATGCCCCGATGAGCGCAGACGTTTTCCACCACATGGATCGAAGCGTCCTTGTCACGCACCAGCAGCACCGAGCGCTCGCCGATCACCGTGCGCTTGAAATCCCCCGCGTTGGGAATCTCCGCCTCCAGGCCGACATAGCACCAGTGCCCGTTGTAGAACAAACGGGCCAGCTCCTTGCGGTACAGCGCCTCATCGGTATAGGCCTGAAAGGGAATGCGGCTGGTGCCTTCCGTCTCCCAGCGGATCTGCTGCGGGAACACGGTCACGGGGCATTCATGCATGGGCGTCTCCTTTGTTTTTTGTCATCGCCAATCAATCGGTCGATCCATCGATCCATCTGTCTTTCGGGGCCGGTGCAGATGCATCCAGCGCCTGGGGACCGATCATTCGCGCTGCAGCAATATCAGTCAATGGAACGCTGGTGATGTTTCACATCACCGGTGTGAATATGACTTTGACGGCGGCGCGGGAGATTGCAGGGCCATGTGGCGGGGCAAGGCGCGCAAGGCCGCGCCGCACGCAGGTTGCGTGAGCGCGACAAACGGGAGCGGGTACTGGGGGCGGTCGGCCGAGAACCATCTACCGATGGGTCTGGGCCGGGCGGACAGCCTGCGTGGCAGGGAGGCCGTTGAGGACAATGCTCAGCCGATGGGTGGCTTGACCAAGCAAGGGCATTTCAAATCAGCTCAGATCAGCAGAGGCTGCATTGCAGCGATTGCTGCCGTTCGCATCTTGGGCACTAATGGGTACTGTCGGTTGGAAGCAGACGTTTCCTACGGTTGCTGTCATCGCTGCGGGAATCGAAAGCTCGGTTGGCGAGCGCTCGCCAGGGTAGTCGCCCGGCGCAGCAAACTGCTCGTGGAAAAAATACTGCTGTCGCAGCAGGCAGGTAGATCGATTGTCGAGGTATTCAATATCCCTGGGTCTTTATTTGGCGCAGGGTGGTCTATCGTACGCAGCGTTTGCAAGTGTCCGAAAAACAAGTCGACAGGTGATCAGCACAGCAGCGTGGAATTTGGGCGGCGACTCAGACCGTGCGCGAAGTGCCCGCGATCGGACTGCGGCTTACTGCTGCGATACGTCCACTGCCAGCCTAGCAGCTTCTTGGGCCTGCGACAGCAGCCGTTCTGCCAGGATGAGGTTGTCGCGAGATCGCAGCATGGCCAGTTGCCGGCCTGCGTCAATCAAGTGGTCCTTGCCGCATCCGTAGAGGGTCAACTTGTCCTGCGCGGATGCCTGATTGACAGCCTCCTCCAGACAGTACTTGGCGGCCTCTCGGTACAAGCCCACTGCGACCATCATGTCGGTTCCCACCATGCCTGCCCGCTCCTGGGCCCAGATGGCGGCTCGCAGTCCGAGCGCTTTGGCCAGATCCACAACCGTGGATGCGCGGCGTGGCTGCTCACTGTCGAATTTGTTCTTGGCGGCAGTCAGTCCCTCTTTTACACTGGCCGACGCCGCAGTGAACTCGCCGAGCGCAATATAGGTCGCTGCAAGCTCATTCAAGATGTCGGCGCGTGTGGGATTCTGGGTGCTCGCAAACGACAGGATGGCCAGATATTCGCGGCGAGCCTCGTCGGTGCCTTCCTTGTGGAACCGCGTGGCGTGGACAAATAGCGCATCGGCGATCTCCGGCTTGGCCATCGCATCCTGCACGAACAGCGGATCCATGACCCTGCGGCCCAGGATTTCGGCGGAGACACGGCGGCTCTTGAGCAGCCGCTTCAGGAGCTCGACACGTTCCTGATTGTTCACGCCAACCGTGACCTTGTATGCGCCGGAACTGCAGACGGGTGGCCTGTTATGGCACTGGCCTCGATTGATAGGATTGGTCGCATCGAATTTGTCGGCTACCACGCCCCGCAAGGCAACGCCGGTTGCGAAAGCTTCGACGGATTTGTCCGCATCCATGACCTCTACGGTGAAATCGTAGACGCCATTCGGTGCAACGGGCAAGTGCTGTGCGCCGGCATTGCCATACCACTGGGGCTGGTTGGTGGACTCGGGTTTAGACAGCGCGGTTGTAGGTTCGAGGCTCAGAAGCAAAGGGAGGCGGTCGACGGCCATGAAGTTGGATGCTTCCCGGTCGACCCATTTGCATTTCAGGCCGAACCAACTGCACTCGCGGTCTCGCCAATAACGGTGATTGGCATCGACCTGCCCGTCGATGCGGATTTGCAGGCGTTGACCAGGGTAGAACTTGTGGGAAGCGGCGAACACTTCCTCGAACGTGCTTCGCTCGGGCAGCACTTGCGCCGAAAGCTGTGCATTCGCTTGCATAGGCGCTGCCACGGCCAGTACGGCGGTGGCCAACCAGAATTGGATCGTCATCATGCTCCCCCCTTGCACAGAGCCAGATACCTGTCACGGACCGGTTTGGGTACGCTTTGGTCGTTGCTCTCGGACTGTGCATTGAAGACGTCGTTGCGCACCGGCGTTGCGGGTTCTTTACTCGCAGCGAACCAGGAGGCGGCAATCATTTCGATCTCTCGCTGCGGTTTGCAAACACGGACGACCTGGCTTTCGAGGCAGGATTGCAGCCGCTCCAAGTCCCTGCGTGCCGCGGGCGGTAGGAAGCGCAGCTCGCTGGCTTCAGCCGGTTTGGCTGCACGGCTGAAGGCCGTGATAAAGGAAGACCGCATGGAAGCGGGAATATCGGTGGTCTGAGCCTCGACTGGAGACCCTGGTTCACCGGCACATGATGGCGTCACCCTGGACACGAGCTTGTAGTCATGGATTTCGAACGGCAGGCCCGTATCCAGGCCGCGCAGCGAGTTGAGGTAGCGCTCTTCCGAGACGATGTTCGAGGCGTCATGGTAGAAGTACGCGATCCGCATGAGGATGTCATCGATTCGCTTGTTCTCTGGTGTGTTCTGCAGCGTCAGGCTGTAAACCGCGTACAGCCCGTACCCCTCAAAGTCTCGTAGGGACGGGTAATTGATTTCATTGAAAGGCCCTTCGAATCGCGTTCGCAATGCGTTGACATCGAAATCTTCCGGTCGGTTGAACGCCGCTGAGCTTCTTGCCAGCAGCGCTTCCCGCTGGAATACGATACCGCCTTCCGTGTCTGCGGCGGCGCGCGGAATTTGTGCGATCCCAGAATGGCGCAGCGACACTTGGCTCAGCGTGGTCTGGGTGCCGCCCATCGCGCCGGCCAGCCGCAGGTCGATGATGCGGACGTTTTCGTAGTTCAGGGGCACGATCTTGTGACCGGGAAGAATAGAAAACTGCAGTGAAAACGTGCCGCCGCCGGGATTAGCCTGCCACTCCTTGAACCGCCGCCATTCCTGCTCGCTCACAAGATGAGTCTTAGCACTCAACTGCTGGGTGGCTGCAATCTGGCCGAGCATGTTGTCACCTGGCTTGCATCCACGCTTGACGCAGACATCCTTCGCCAGCTGAACCATCTGCCTCCAGTGCACGCGAAGGGTATCGGGATCCCCCCGCGTGCTCTCACGTTCCCGGTTGAGCCAGTCGAACAGATGGATGTCCGAGTCCAGCGCGTAGCGGACGTTCTGCGGGTCCGATTGAATCGCTGCCGCCACGGCGCCGCGTGCGCTCAGTCCGCTGTTCCACATGGCGAATGAGCGGTCGAAGAGATCGAACTCCTCTCTGAGCCTCTCACTCAGGTAATAGGTCAGGGCCCGCCGCAGGCCGATACCGGCATGGTTCTTGGCAGCGCTGTTGGACCGGCGGTTGATTTCGGCAGAGAAAACGGACAGCTGGCGTTCTGCGGAGTCACGCAGCACCTCGGCACGCTGCTGCTCCACTTCGGCCAGTGCATACTGAAAATACGCTTCGGTGGCCAAGTCATAGAGCTGCTCTTGCTCTGCCATGATCCGCAGGCTCTGATCCGCCAGACGGTTCATTTCGTCCATGTTCGAGTCCATCTTGGCGAAACTTTGTGCCATGGCGACTACCATACCTGCCCCAGGGACGGCGTAGTTGAGGGCAGCTGTCGCCATGGCAGATGCTTCCGGCGACAGGCCTGTGGAGTTTCCTGCTGATGCGGGATATGCGAGGGGCGCGACCATGTAGGGCGCGGCCTCTGGGCGTTTCACGACGTCCTCGACGACTGCGGCGCCCAGAGTCTGGCGCACCAGTGCGTCGCGAGCTTTTTGGGTCGCCTGTTGGGACATTCCGTTCGCGAGCGCATTCCAGGTGGTCTCCCGCTGGGACCGGTTGTTGCTTTCCGTGCGCAGTTCCGCCTCCACAGAGGTCCCTAATGCCGCATCGGGAAGCTGCGCAACGGCCAGGCGCTGCAGTTTGGGCACCGACATCAGGTCGGAATACAGGGCGGGAAGGTCCTTGAGCCCACTCGTTGCTTTCTCGAATCTCGCGGATGCAAACACGGTGGCGAAACTGACCGTCGACAATTTGCCGGAGACCTTGTAGGTGATGGCTTTTCCCTTGATGCTTGCTGCGGGCAGGGCGGACAAGCCGTCGTTGGCCAGTTTGTTGATGGCAGCCTCGATCGACGGCTCGCCCATGGCCCGAGCGACCTGGATGCGCTGGGCCTCCGGGATGGCGGCAAAGAGATCGGCTGCGCCGATGTGCAGGAAGTGTTCGATGAACGTTCGGTACTGCGCGTCGGTCAGCTCGATGGCGGAGATGCCCTTGTAGATTGCCTGGAACTTCTCCCTGGCGACGTTTCCGTCCTTGATGACGTCCATCGCAAATGTCTGCAAGTCCGTGCGAACTACATTCGGAATGCGGTCCAGCGCAAGGCCTTCCAGCCGTTGGCGCAGGGCAATGGCGTCCTGCGCAGTCAATTCGAGCTTGCGGTACGACTCCAAGAGGCCGGCTGTTGGCACCTGCTGCATCACCCGAGTCGTAAGCCTCTGTTGCTCCGCCTCAGGCAGTGTGTTCCACATTGCGTTGCCAGCGCTGACGAGGTTGTCGAAGGTAGGTTTGCGAATGAGGTCGGCCGCCTGCTTGAGCTGCTCGCCCTTAGTTTTCAACTCGTTGTAATTCTTGGCCGAAGAGTTGTAGAACTCCTGCAGCTTCTGGGCATTGGCGCTGACTTGTCCCACGGCCTTGCTGAGCTCGGAATTCGGGTCGCCCAACTGGGCGGCCGCTTCCTGCACCAGCGCAGCCTTAATATCCCCTGTCATCACAGCCGTGCCGACAGATGGCGGAATCCCCGTGCCGGCCACGATCGCCTGGGTCAGCAGGGAAGAGGCATTGGCGGACAGCTGTTTTTGCTCTTCCGCCAGATGCTTGCTTTTTGCTTCCACGGCCAGCCGCTGGCTAGTGAGATTGCGCACGCGCTCTTCCCATGTACCGAGCTGATTGCGTTCCTTCCGTGCTTCGATGACCCCTTTTTCCTGGGCGAGGGTCTGGTCCTTGATCTGTCCTTCGAGGGTGATCTTCATGCCGGCCAACTTGGCCTGCTCGGTCGCATCGGTGTCAAGCTTGGTGAGCATCGCCTCGATGTCATTCACCTGCGTTTCGAAGCGCTTTAACAACGCGTCCATGACCAGCAGATGCCGGTGCGGCGTGCTCGGCCGGTTGGTGCGATAGCCACTCCAGAAATCATTGCCCAGCCGTAGATTCAAAAGCCTGTAGTCCACGTCGACACGCAGCAGCCTCTTTACAGACAGTTGGGTGGGGTTGAGCTTGTCGTCGGGCGCCTCGTTTGCGAGGGTAGCAAGGGTGCGCTTGTAGGCGTCCTCCGCGTTCTTCCGGTCGTCGCGCAAGTAGTGCTCGTCGGCCAGTGACTTTTGGATGTTGGCCTTTTCGACGGCCAGGCCCGCATAACCGATTATGTCGTTCGCCAGATACCGCCGGTAGTCAATCTTGGGGATTGGCGGTTCTTCTTTAGGGGCGGGTGGCGTCACTGCCGCATTGCCGGCTCCGCTGGCAGGACTGGCTGGCCCCGGCGGCGTCACTGGTTGCCCTGTGGAGTCACCGGACGTCCCTGGGGACGCCGTCACAGTGCCCGCTGACGATGATGGTTGCGGCTCGGGTCCTGGCGGCGATTGCTGTGCCCCGGCTTCCAACGCCAGTGAAAGGCTCGCCAGCGCGGCCGCGGCGTACATGACTTTGATCAGGCGCATGGATTCTCCCCTCTAAGTGTCACTGGCACTCTCCCGTTTCATTGACTCCGCGCCAACCTACAAATAGGGGATGACGCCCGCTTGTTCCCGCTTTTCTGCGACGGGCCTTCGGAAATACACCGATCGTTCTGGCGAGGCGTAGCGGATTACTTTAGCTTGTCGATTACTTTCTGGATGACGTCCTTGGCCTGGACTGCAACGGGATCGACCAAGCACATGCGGGCGACGACCAGCAACTGCTTGCGGCTCTTCTGGTCCTGCAAGGTCTTGACTGGGTCGGTTGCGGCGAGAATCTTTTGCCAATCGCTCACATCCAGTTCGCATATCGAAGCAGATGGCTGGGTGTAGCACGCGACATGCGAATCGAATGCGCTCAGCTGCATTTGCTGGCAATTGCAGGATTTGCTTTGACCGTCCTTGGGCAGGAGAGGCACGATTTTTTCCTGGAGGCATTTCAGCGTAGCGTTGCGCCACGCCGCGCCCTTGGCCGACAGCCCGGGTAGTTCCAGGAAGGCGGTGCAGTACTTTGCGCCATAGGATTTGAAGTATTCGAACGGCGATCCATCACACGCACAGCGGTCGGCGAAGCAGCTGGTGTACACGCCACAGGTGGGCGTCATTGTGTTGACGCACTGAGACAGCGAAGGCAATGGGCAAATGGCCATAGCTGCGCCTAGCAGCAAAGCGGTTTTGGTTAGCATCCGGCACCCTCCTTTGGCGCGTTATACCGCTGGACACGTTAGGAACCAAACCATTTTGTGCAGTCGGAGCGCTTCGGCCAAATTCGTTCAGCCCTGGGGCAACCGGCGCGCGGTCATCAGGGGCGAGCCCCTAGAGCTGAACCCCCATCAACAACTCTGTCAAGCGTAGTACTTGAAATTGTGTTTCCAACTGGTTTGGGGAAGCCCGGGATTTGCAAGAATAATTTCGCCAACTCGGTCGGAATACTTGATGGTGATAGGCCGACCTTCACCAAGCTGGCAAGAGTTGTAGTTCAGCTTGGTCAATCCCAGGATGTCTTTGGCTACCTGAACGATGTCACCTTCTCCAAATTGGATGGTGATAGAGAGGGGGACGGGAATCTCGAAGCCGTCGTAGCTCGCGATGCGAGCTTTAAAGCCATTTGTGTACAGAAGGCCGTGGCGGCTTGTCCGCTGCCAGAAGACGCCACGTTGGACGGGATATTGGCCTCGTTTTCCGACGTCCGGATGGTCGTCATAGCGGTACAGGCGCTGGCCGCCACGGTCTTGGCGGACACGAATCGAGATGAGCTTCACGCCCTCTGGAACAGCCTTCAAAAATCCTCTGTATTCCTCTGGACTCACACCTGAGTGGGTATGCAGAAAAATCTCCTTTAGTGGTCGACCGTCCTGCTCCTGGTATGTCTCGATGGTGCCGCGCAGCAGCGCCTCAGCCTTTTCTGGCGGAAGGTGATATTCGCCTGTTTTGGCTGAGTACCAAGCACCAAACTCACCGACGAAAACAACGCCGTCACCGCTGTCCAAGAACATCTGTGCTGCGCAGCAAGCGGTACGCTTGTTTTCGGCGAGTTTGTAGGCCAGGCCAACGTAGCAGACGCCTTCTCGAGCCCAGGGCGTTTTCCATGGCTTCGCGCCGCACTTGTAGTAGATGGCCGTGCCGAAATTCCACAGCCGGTCGGACAGCGGGTTTTCGCCCTTTTCGCCGAGACGCACCTTCGGAGTGATGTGGAGCGTTGACTCCTTGATTATTTGCACTGGCAGGTCGAGTCCCATCAATCGACCCTTGAGTTGCCGGCGGAAGTCTGGCGAGTAGCTACGAGATTCCTCGAACGTCTCCAAGGTCTCGAGAACAGCGGTCACTGCCTCGTCCTCAAAGTCGTCAAACATTCCCTGCTGACCGGTTTCTCGGTCAACGATTGCCTGCTCCAGGAAAGAACGCTCGTCGCGGCTTCGTCCAACATCGCTGCGCTTGCTCAGAGGAATGATTGAGTTCGGACGACAGTTCTCAAAGACTTCGTCGGGGACAACGCAGATGGCCAGAGCGGGGCGTGAATCGAGCTTTCCGAGCTTTTCCACCTGTTCCATGTACAGACCAGTGACCGCGAATGCGCGGTCGTGTTTATCAGCTTTACGTGACGCATCCGAGAGCTTCCCTGCGTCAATGGCATAGCTGCGAACCGGCGAAGGCCATTTGGCACCGAAGGCCACGTCAAAGCCTGGAAACGGTGGCCAAGCCCGATGTCTGGCGGGGTCAATGCAGGAGGCTGGCGCATTCAGCGCGGCGCACCAATTCTTCCAGGCCTCTATCCCGCTAGCAGTGCCAAGAACAATGTTGTCCGGTAGCTGCTGCCTTGCCTCTGCAGGTCCAAAGAGGGCCAGTCCGTCATGCGGGTCTTCAGCGGTTTGGCCATGGCCAAATTCAAGAAGTGGCTCGCCCAGAAAATGAAATGTATTGCTCATGGAGCCTCTCCAGCCTGGGGCATGCCATCACTATCGTCGGCCCCGTCTTCTTCATCTTCGCGAGTCCTGTTTTCGGCGAGCTCTTCGCTCATATCGACCATTCCTGCGAGGGCATGCACGTCGAGTCCGACTGGGCACATCCATTTGAGCGGGTTGGTACTCATCGTTAAGGCTCGGCGTCCTTCGCCATATCGAATGAGACCAGGTTCTGCTTCCAATGCTTGAACTACTCCAAGTAATCGCGGGAGCCAGTCTTTGTTCCACCAATTCTTCGTCACAACCTTGCGACGTCGTCCCAGCTCTTTGAGCTCATAGACCTTGCCATTGAGGTCCGTCGGGCGGACATAGACGTTGACGAGAACGTTCCAACTCCCATCAACGTCTCGTTGTGGCTGGAACTTAGGAGATAGTTGGTAGAGGAATGGCGATGCCCTTTCGCCCCAGCCTTTGGTCCGTTTGCCGGTGAGGCTGACGCGGGTGTCTCGCCCGTCAACGTGTCGGATACGCTGCGTCCATGCTCCATCTTCGCGCTCCGGAAAATAATAGATTCTTCTGTCTGGACACCACGCCAGCCCCTTTTGCGCACAAACGACGGTAAGGCTCCGGCGAACTAATTCCTTCGCGACATCCTCTGTCTTCTTTCCATCGCGCTCTGGGTTTTCGGTCCACAGAAATTCAGGGGTGCGTATTGCCTTGACGGAAGGAATGGCGTTCTCCGGAGGCGGGGTGAAGGCGACCAACCGGTAGGCATTCAACTCCACAAACGCCCAGCTCGTTCTCAGTTCATCGAGCTTTGCCGTGGATAGCGCTGAGTGGAGGTCGTAGACCAACATCGTCTCAGGCAATCTCAGCGCAAAGATGTTTGCGAAAACAGGCTCCTCCTTCGCGATGGTGACCCGCGTAGGCATGTAGTCGTTCAGCGCTATAGCTTTGCCCTGGTCGAGCATGATGTCAGGCTGAATTCCAAGAGCTGCCAGCCTTGCCACGATCTGCTCAAGACCTGTGCTCCAGGAACGTGAGAAGTCTGCCGGGGTGGAAGAGCGTAATCGAGAGGGCAACTTTGATGGCTCAATCTCGGATGCTTTGCAGAGAAGCACCAGTGCTCCTTTCCCCGCGGCCAAAGCGCACCGCTCGAGCAGCAATTCATCGGCCATGCTGGATTGCGACAAGACGGGGATGTATTGTGTGGCCCTTAGGTCAATGAGTTTCCGAACGCTCTCGTCCTGGTTTTCACCTGCAAAAGGCGCGGTGCCTCGGCACCAGACTCGGAAGCCCGCGAGCGTGAGTCTGCGCGAAAGCCAAGTTGCGAGCGCATGGTCGGAGTCGACATGGTCAATAACCAGGGTATCTCGGCTCTCAGAAAGCGATTCACCACCTGCTTGCGGAAAAAACGGAGGCGTGAAGATGCTGGGATGCTGCGCCAAGAGATGGCGCTGAGGTCCGACCAGTAGCACCCTTAATCTTTCCAAGTCGAAAAGGTCTAGTTTCCAACCGAACTCACTCCGGACGAGTTCATGAGCGCCGTCCTTTTCTGCAGCGTTCAATGCTTCAGTGCATACGAAAACGAACAAATCTGGGTTGTGAGCCTGTTCGCGGACCCGAGCGCAATCGCTTTTGAGCTTGGTCTTCCAGTCGCCCCGAACTGTGTACGCAAAGACGATTTTTCGCCCGTTCGAATCGGACCGAATGATTGCGTCACGCCCGCCGTCACCGGTTCCCCCCAGTGGATCAATCCCGGGATAGTCGGTACCTGCAAGCAGACCCGAACAGAGCCGTTCGAAGTCGCGGTAGCTTGAGACACGCTCTAAGCAGTAGGTGATACGGTCAGCGGACATGTGTTAAGCATACGATGCAGTTATAGCGTGTGTCCTGCCGGTGGGGCCGACCACGGCCTCTGCGCTCACTTTTGCTGCGAATTTGGAAGATTCATGCCGCTCACATTGTGCATTTGGCGAGCGTCCGCTCTGGGCGCACTGCCGCCGCATGAAGCATCCTCATCGATCGTCGGCAACCAGCCTGAAGCAGGCCTGCTTGACCGCTAGTATCGTAGCGCGCGACTTCTCGATCTCAAAAGTATTGAACAAGCCATTCGTACCAAGAGACGTCTGGACTATCCATGCACGATCTTGTGCCGGATCGCATACATCACAAGTTCGGCGTTACTTTCCACGCCGAGCTTGCGAAGAATGCGCGTTCGGCTGGAACTCACCGTCTTCACGCTGATGAACATCTTTTTTCCGATGTCAGTCAAGGAGATGCCTTGGGCAATCATGAGCATGACCTGGTGCTCGCGAGCGGACAGCTTGTGGTGCGGCGGTTGATCGTCGTCTGCACTGGCGGTCTGCAGCAGCAGCCGCTGAGCCGCGATGCTGCTGAGGTAACGCCTACCAGCGGCCACCTCGCGGATGGCGTGGATCAACTCCTCGGCCTCGGCATCCTTGGTGAGATATCCACTGGCGCCCGCGCGCAGCGCTACCACGGCGTACTGCTCGGCCGGGTACATGGACAGCAGTAGCACCGGCATCTTCGGAAACTCTGCGCGAAGCGACGGCATGGCTTCCAATCCGCTGCGCCCTGTCATGCTCACATCCAGCAACACGACTTCAAAAGGAGCTCCCCGCAGTTTGGTCAGCATTTCGCCCACATCGCGCGCTTCATCCTCCACGCGCATGTCCGCCTCGTCCGAAAGCAGCTTGCGCAGCCCCGAACGGAAGATGGTGTGGTCATCAACAACGAGAACTCTGATCATGGTGTGACAGGTATTGAAAGGTGAAGGCTCATGCCCGCCCCGGGCGCACACTCAAGGTCCAAGGTGCCACCCAGCTCACGCGCCCGTTCTTTCATGCCAAGCAGGCCTCGTGCATCGCTGCGGTGGGGGCCTGGAGCCAGGCCCACGCCATCATCCCGGATCTCCAGCGACAGCTGATTAGGCTCCTCCTGCCGCAAGGACACCCACACCTTGCCGGCATGAGCGTGTTTGGCAATGTTGATCAGCGCCTCCTGGAAGATACGGAACACACTGGTCGCGCGGTCGATCTCCAGCCCCTCTAGCGTGCCCGAGGTATCCCACTGACATTGCAGTGCGTGCCGCGCCGCAAACTGGCGCAGCTCGCGCTGCATGGCCGAAGCCAGCCCCAGGTGGTCAAGCCCGCTGGGCCGCAACTCCTCGGACATCTCCCGCACCGACTGGATGGCTTGGCGCGTCATGTGCATGAGGTCCGCCGCGATCTCCGTGAGCGCAGGATCGTTGACCCGGCGCTGCACGCGCTGGGCGTTCATCTTGATAGAGGCCAGCAGCCCGCCCAACACGTCGTGCAGCTCACGTGCGAACAGTGCCCGCTGGCGCTCGCGCTCCTGGTTGATGTGCGCAGCCAGCTGCTGCAGATCGTTGCGCGCTTGGCGCAGCTCTTCTTCGCGCAGCGTCTGCTCGGTGACGTCAATGCCCACGCCCATCACTGCAGGTCTGCCCCGGTAGGCCATGCGCGAACCGTGCACCTCCAGCAGCACGATGCGCCCCTGCTTGTGAATAGCAGGGGTGATGTAGCGCACGCTGTCGATCTCGCCTGCGATCCGCTGGTGGTACATCTTCAGTGTGTAGTCGATGGACGATGGCGGGACGAGGTCACGCAGCGACATGCCGACGATCTCGGAACGGCTGCGTCCGAAGAACTGGGCCCAGGTCTCGTTCGAGTACACGAAGATTTCATCCTGGATGACATAGATGCCCGTGATCGACTGCTCGACGATGGCCTTGAAGGAAAGGTCCAGGTAGTCATCCGCAGTCGGAGGGGGAGGCTGGGGCTGCATGGGTAGGTCGTGGCGGAATCAATACGGGGCAACGGTAGGGGGCGGATCCCCTCGCGTCAAGCGGTGAGCACAGGCGTGACATAAGACCCGCAGGTCACGACCAGGTCGCCATGGCGCTCGAAGTAGGCAGACTTGGTCATGGCCTCCTGCGTGAGCGGGTGCAGCCAGCGGTAGCTCACGTGGCCACTGCCCTGGCGCAACGCGCTGGCAACAATCTCGGCCACGAAATGTTTGCCATCCAGGTCCTTGAAGTTGCGTCCATCCACCCCGACCAGCCGGGTGTTGGTTCCATGGGCAACACAATGAACGTCAGTGGAATACAACACCAGGTAAAGGTCCCGGTCGATCAGCTCGGTGTTGTGGGGGGTGTTGACCTGGGCAATCAACGCTGCGCCGCCCCGGCTGCGCAGTACGCCAACGGCCCGCTGCACGAGGGCCTTCGCATCATCAGCGCTGGCATGGGCCTGGGTTCCCAAGTCGAATGACGCCACCGACTGGACCAGTTGCAACGCCTGCTGGTGCAGCGCCGCCACCGGCTCGGCGGCATTGCGACTGAGCGACGCGTTCTGGCGGGTGAGCACATCCAGATCCGCGATGGACGCGCCGATGGCATGCATGCCTGCCGTTTGCTGCCGCACCGCCGTGGCCATGGCCTCGATGATGCTCGCCACCTGCTGCACGCCGTCCAGCAGTCCCGCCATGGTCCGGCCTGTCTGTCCGGCCATCTCAGCACCGGCATCAACACTGCGGGCCGACCCTTCGATGAGGGTGCGCACCTCGCGAGAGGCAGCGGCGGAGCGCGTTGCGAGGTTGCGCACTTCGTTGGCCACTACGGCAAACCCCCGCCCCGCATCCCCCGCCCGTGCAGCCTCTACCGCAGCGTTGAGCGCAAGGATGTTGGTCTGAAACGCGATGTTGTCGATCAGGCTGATGATCTCGCCAATCTTGCGCGAGCTGCCTGTAATGCTGCCCATGGTTTCCACCAGCCGCTGGATCACCTGTGCGCCTTGCTTCGCTTGCTCCAGCACGCCGTTGGCGATGTGATGCCCCCGTTGGGCATCGTCGGCATTGGCCTGTAGGGCTGGCGCCAACTGCTCCATAGAGCCGTTGACATCGTCTATCGACGACGCCAACGTGCTCATCATGGCGGCAAAGCGCGTGTGGTCGCTGCCCACGTGGCCCGAAGATGTCGCGATGGCCAATGTGCCTGCATGCACATCGCGCACCACGGCAGCCATGCGTTGCTGAAGCGCGGCCAGGTCCTGAAGCAGCGGTTCGGTACGGTCCGCACCGCGCGGATCTTGCGGCGGTGCCTCCAGCGCGCCCGCCACCAACTGTTGCACCTGCCTGTGCGCCTGCACCAGGCGGCGCGCGTGCCGGGCTGACTGAACGGCCAGCCCAGCGTAGCAACAGCCAGCAAGCACAAGGCAGGCCATGGCCCCCAGCTGCATCTGGCTTGGCGGCGCCATCGCCAACGCAGCAACTCCCCCCACCACGGAGAAAGCCGCAAGCGCATGCGCCACCACACCAGCGCGATCGTTCCAGACTGTGAGCAACCCCATGGAATGTTCCGATCCTTTTCTGGGAACCATGTCTTGGCAGCGTTCTGGCACTCAGAACACGTGCTGCAGGCCTACTTCGTAGCCATTCTTGCGCGTGGGTGCCTTGCTGTCGTGCGCGAAGGTCGTGTATACGCTGGTGCGCTTGGACAGGAAGTGGTGATAGCCCAGCGCCAACTTCTGCGAGGCAACCACATCGGCGCGCTTGTAGTTCCCGAAGCTGGTTCGGAACTGGCCCGTGCCCACAGGAACCACCGACGACAGGGCCCACGTGCGCACGCTGGCATCGGTGTGGTCCGTACCACCCGCAACCATGGCATTGAGCGTGAACGCACCAAAGTCATAACCACCAAACAGCGTGGCGAGCTTGGAACGCCCGTCTGCGGGCTTCTCGTAGCCGAAGCGCAGTTGCCAGGGGCCCGGTGCATAACCCAGTGCAAACGAGTACGGCGTCTTGTGTGGCGTGCCCGACCAGCCGGGATTGGCGTCCTTGGCGGCCACCTGCGCCGTGAACGAGAAGGCACCGGTGTCGTAAGCATAGGTGGCTGCATCGTTGTACCAAAGGTTGCCGATATAGCCTGTACCTGCTGCAAAGCCGTTGGTGGTGTTGTCCCAGAACCAAGGGTCCACCAGGAGCTGCGGCAGCAGCGCCGCCGTCATCTGCCGCCCCAG
This sequence comes from Acidovorax kalamii, assembly GCF_002245625.1. GTDB lineage: Bacteria > Pseudomonadota > Gammaproteobacteria > Burkholderiales > Burkholderiaceae_C > Acidovorax > Acidovorax kalamii. The sequence continues at coordinate 16,694 of NZ_NOIG01000014.1, read as the reverse complement.
CGTGAGCGAACCCCAGCCTCCGCGCAGAGCCACAGACGACTCCTGCGTCCAGTAGGTGCCAGCAGGGGAGTTGAGCACCGCGCCAGGTGCGTTGGTCGTACCACTGTCAGCGTTGATCCGGGTCGCCAGCTTGAAGCTGGCCAGCATGCCGCCACCCAGGTCTTCAGTGCCAGCAAACGTGAGGTGGCTCATGGAGCCAGTACCCATGCGCGTCTGTCCGGCCCCAATGTCTTTTCCCACGTTCAGGTCGATGCGCCCCGACAGGGTGATGTTGGACTGCGCGAGAGCCGATGTGCTGGCAAGCAATAAGGCTGCGGCGGGCAGTGTGATGCGGGCAATCATGGCGTGAGGTCTCCTTCCCTTAAAGGGATCTGTTGTGGTTCAGTAAAAATGAGGGACAGCCTGCTGCGCCCCACGGGTCGTGGGGCCTCCGGGACCGCTGGCGCAGGAACTCCAGCGCGGGGATACGGCCTCAGGCCAGGGCCGTCTGGTGTTCGGGTGCTGATGCCTGTGCAAACTTCTGGCGCAGGACTTTCTTGTCGAACTTGCCCACACTGGTCTTGTCGATGGCCTCGACAAAATGGATGCGGTCGGGCACTGCATAGCGGGGAATCAGGCCCCGCTCGGCCTGCTCCAGCACCAGGGTGCGCAAGGCCTGCTCGGTGGCAGACGCATTGCCCGGGCGCCGCACCACCACGGCGATGGGCCGCTCGCCCCAGCGCTCGCAGGGCGCGGCCACCACGGCGGCCTCGGCCACGCCCGGGTGGGCGGCCAGGAGCTGCTCCAGGTCGAGCGAAGACACCCACTCGCCCCCGGTCTTGATCACGTCCTTGATGCGGTCCACCAGCCGCAGGCAGCCGGTGGCATCGATGCGACCCATGTCCTGGGTGTGCAGGTAGCCGCCCTGCCACAGGGCCTCGGAGGCCTCGGCATTGCCCCGGTAGCCCTGCGTGAGCCAGGGCGCACGCACCACCACTTCACCCACGGCCTTGCCGTCGCGGGGCAGCGCGTGCAGGGATTCGTCCACCACCCGCAGGTCCACCAGCGGCACGCTCCAGCCGGCGGTCAGGCGGAAGTCGTCGGGCACGTCCAGGCCCGGCTGCGCAGGGCGCTGCGCCAGCGTGAGCAGTGGGCAGGTCTCCGACATGCCGTAGCCCGTGAAGATGTCTATGCCCTGCGCCAGCGCTTCCTGGCACAGGTGGGGTGGCATCACCGAGCCGCCCGAGACAATCTTCCAGCCCTCGAACCGGCGCCCCTTGGCGGCGGCCAGCACCATCTGCAGCACGGTGGGCACGCCGTGCGAAAACGTCACGCCCTCGCGCGCTACCAGGTCCACGATGTGCTCGGGCCGGAAGCGGCCCGGATAGACCTGCTTGACCCCCATCAGCGTGGCCACGAACGGTAGGCCCCAGGCGTGCACATGGAACATCGGCGTGAGCGGCAGGTACACGTCGCCCCGGTGAAAACGCTGATGCTGCGGGCTGGCCGCCAGGCCTGATGCCGCTGCCAGCGTGTGCAGAACGATCTGGCGGTGGCTGAAGTAAACGGCCTTGGGCAGGCCCGTGGTGCCTGTGGTGTAGAAGGTGGTGGCCAGCGTGTTTTCGTCGAAGTCACGGAACTCGAAAGCCGTGGGCTGCACGGCCATCAGCGCCTCGTATTCGCCCACCGTCGGCAGCGGCGTTTGTGCGGGTTGCGTATCCTGAAGCAGCACGATGCGCTGGAGTTGCGGCAGGCGCGCGTGGATGACTTCAAGCACCGGCAGGAAGTCGGCATGCACCAGCAGCGTGGTGGCGCCGCTGTGGTCCAGCGCATAGGCGATCTGCTCGTTCGACAGCCGGATGTTCACCATCATCAGCGCGGCGCCCATCATGGGCACGGCAAAGTAGCTCTCCAGATAGCGGTGGCTGTCCCAGTCCATCACCGCCACCACATCGCCCGCCCCCACACCCAGCGACTGCAGCATGTGGGCCTGCTGCGCGATGCGGCCCACAAAACCCCGGTAGGTGGTGCGAAACAGGTCGCGGTACACGATCTCCTGGTCCGGGGCATTGGCCAGCGGGGTGTGCAGCAGCTGCTTGACGAGCAGCGGGTAGCTGTAAGCGGACGGGGTGCGCTCGATCACGCGGTCTTCGGGGGTCTGCACGTTGGTCTCCTGGCGTTCTTGTATGAGTGCACCGAGCGTAGGCAAAGGGCTGCGGCCTGGATGCCAGAAATTTCTGTACGGCAAGGCAGATAAGTCCATGCCGCGGGGCCGCCCGTGGCGGAAAAGTCTGGCGCGCCGGGCAGACAATTCCCGCAGACGGCCGCCGCCCCTGCACCCAGCATCGCGCACCACAACTCAAGGAGACACTGGTGCAGCATTTTTTCTGGCGCAGGCTGGTCGCTATCGGAGGGCTGTGCGGGGCCCTGTCAGCGGGCGCTGCGCCCGTTGCGGAGCTGGTGGTGGGGCAATCGCTGCCCCTGTCGGGTGAGCAGGCGGCGCTGGGGCGACAACTGCGGCTGGGCGCAGACCTGTGGTTCGCCCATGTCAACGCCACGGGTGGCATCCAGGGCACGGCCATCCGCCATGTGGTGCTGGACGACGCCTTCGACCCAGCCAGCGTGGTGCGCAACACGCGCCAGTTGGTGCAGCAGGAGCAGGTGTCCGTGCTGATGGGCTACCCGCAGGCGCAAGGCGTGCGCCCCGTGCTGGCGCAAAAGCTGCTGGCGGCGTCGGGTGTGCCACTGCTGGGGCCCGCCACGGGGGTCGGGTGGCTGCGCGAGCCGGTGCACCCCCAGGTGTTCCCTGTGCGCGCTGGCCAGACGGGCGAGGCCGAACACCTGGCCGGGCACCTTGCCACGCTGGGGGCACGCCGCATCGCCATGGTGCACGCGGCAGACGAAGACGGCCTCGGTGCCGTTGACGCCTTGCGCGCGGCGCTCACCCGCAAGGGACTCACCCTGGCAGGAGCCGCCACACTCGGCCTGGAAGGACCCGACGCCGCTGTGACTGCCCTGCGGGCGTTGCGGCCCGAGGCCATCGTGCTCATGGCTCCCACACGCCACGTCGCCGCATTCGCCAAAGCGTACCGAGGCACGGGCGAGACGGCACAACTGCTGAGCTTTGCGCGGGCCGACCACCAGGAAGTGCTGGCCCAAGTCGGCTCCACGGTGGCGCGGGGGATGGGCTTCACGCAGGTTGTGCCTTATCCCTACGGAGGTGCCCGGCCGCTGGTGCGCGAATACCGGGCGCTGCTGGCCACCTACGGGCCCATGGACGCCGCCCCCAGCTACGCGGGCTTCGAGGCGTTCATCGCCACCAAGGTGCTGGTGGAGGCCCTGCGGCGCGCAGGTGGCACGACCTGGACGCCAGGCCGCGTGGCCACTGCACTGGAGCAACTGGGCACTCTGGATCTGGGCGGTTTCGTGGTGCGCTATGGCCGGGGCGAGCGCCAGGGCGGGCGCTATGTGGATTTCACCGTGCTGGGCAGCGAGGGGCAGCTGCTGCGCTGACACCATGGGGGCATCGGATGCCCTGCGGAAAAACCAATAGCAATAAATCGAATGCAGAAAAGCGCCAAGGCCGAGTTTCTCTCGCATTCCACATGCCAGAGCAGCCATTGCGCGAAAAACAGCAGGCAGAAAATTCCCTCAACGCCCGGGGAATTTTCTGGCTGACGGTGCGCAATGGCGCGATCTACGATGCGCCGGCCAGACAACGAAAAAAACCGAAGGAGACATATGAGCACAACGAACACCAACGAAACGCGCTTCAGCGTGCCTGCGGCCGATGGCCATGCGATCGAGGCCTATGCCTGGGCCACTCCCGCAGCCACCGCCACGCCCCGCGCCGTGGTGCAGCTGGTGCACGGCATGTCCGAGCACATCCGCCGCTACCGCCATGTGGCCCTGGCGCTGGCCGCGCAAGGCTACTTGGTGTACGGCAGCGAGCACCGGGGGCATGGCCAGTCGGCATTTGATGCGGGCACAGCAGGCGACTTTGGCCCGCGCGGTTTTGCGGCCCTTGTAGACGACATGGCTGCAGTGACCCGCGCGCTGCGTGAGCGCCATCCCGGACTGCCTGTCGTCATGGTGGCGCACAGCATGGGTTCGATGGCGGCACAGGTCTATCTGATCGAGCACTCGGCGCTGGTCGATGCGGTCGCGTTGTCGGGCACCGCCGCGCTGGAAATGCTGGATGTGCGCACCTCCGGCTGGACGCCCGAGACGGCCAACGCCAGTGTGGGCACACCGGTCACGCCCGCCGACTGGCTCAGCCGTGACCCCAATGTGCCAGCAGCTTTCATTGCCGACCCGCTGTGTGGCACGCCGCTGACGCTGGAGTCGCTGTTCTCTATCTTCGACGTGGGAAACCGCACGGCAGAAACGGCCTTGTACGCCGCTGTGCGCAAGGACCTTCCGCTGTACCTCTTCACCGGCGACCGCGATCCGGTGAACGCCTGTCTGGTTTGGTTCGACCCGCTGGTGAACCGCCTGCGCGGCGCGGGCTTCCGCGATGTGTCCACCCACGTGTACGGCGGCGCGCGCCATGAGGTACTCAACGAGACCAACCGCGAAGAGGTGATTGCCAACCTCATCGCCTGGATACGCCGCGCGGTCGGTTGAGGCCGCGCTCAACTACGCGCCCTGACCGGCGCCTGCCCCCTCTTTTCATCCCGACCTGACGAGTGGCCCCTGGGGCCGCGCGCAGGCCCCTGCACGCCTTTCTTACGCCTTTTCACGCCGTTCTTTCATACCCACAACAGGAGACACACCATGCTTGCACCCACACCATTCCACTGGAAGAAAGCCCTGGCCGCCCTGGCACTGGCCGGCCTGGCCGCCGCACAGGCCGCGCATGCGGCCGATGTCGAGCTGCTGCCGCCCGGCCTGCTCACGGCCACGACGGCCGAGCAGACCAAGCCCGGCCAGTACAAGAAGGCCGGGCCTTGGCGCATTGGTGTCTCGTGGGCCGGCATGGGCAACAGCTGGATCGTGCAGCTCATCGCCGAGATGCGCCACGCCGCCGCGCAGGACAAGAACATCGGCGAATTCATCTTCACCGAGGCCAACTGGCAGCCCGCCAAGCAGGTAGCCGACGTGGAAGACCTGCTGACCAAGAAGGTGGACCTGCTCATCATCGGCCCCATCTCGCAGGCCATCGGTGCGCCGCTGATCGAGAAGGCCGCCAAGGCGGGCATCCCGGTGGTCACGCTGGGCTCATATGGCCGCGCCGTGCCATCCACCACCGAAATCTGGGCCGGTGGCCGCATTTTTGGTCAGCAGGGCGGTGAGTTTTTGCGCAAGGAGCTGGGCGGCAAGGGCAACCTCTGGGTGTTCCGCGGCATTGCGGGGGTCGATGAAGAGCAGCAGCGCTACGACGGGTTGAAGAAAGCCATCGAGGGCAGCAACCTCAAGATCACCAACGAGGTGTTTGGCGACTGGAACTACGCCAAGGCCAAACAGATTTGCGAAAACCTGGTGCTGTCCGGCCAGCCGGTCGATGGCATCTGGTTCTCGGGCGCCGAGATGACACGCGCCTGCATCGACGTGTTCAAGGAGGCGGGCAAGCCCCTGGTGCCCATGACGGGCGAGGCCAACAACGGCTTTCTGCGCGTGTGGAAGCAAGCGGGTGTGAAGACTGTGGCACCGATCGTGACGCCGGGCCTGGGCACTGCCGTGGTGCGCGCATCGAGCGCGCTGCTAGAGGGCAAGCCGCTGTACCGCTCGTACTTTTCGATGCCGACCCCGATTGCGCGGGACCAGCTCGACAAATTCTTCCGCCCTGAGCTGAACGACTCCTACTGGATGCCCACGGTGCTGCCCGAAGCCAAGATCGTGGAAACCTACCGCAGCAAGTAACAGGAAGCGCGCACCATGACGATCAAGGAGCGCCAGCCCCTGGTGGAGCTGCGCAGCGTGAGCAAGTCGTTCGGCCAGAACGCCGCGCTCAAGGCGGTCAGCCTGAAGGGCTGGCCCAGCTCGATCCACGCCGTGACCGGCGAGAACGGCGCGGGAAAATCCACGCTGATGAAACTGCTGGCCGGGGTGCACCAGCCCGACAGCGGCGAGATTTTGCTCCAGGGCCGCCGCGCGGCGCTGGGTACGCCCGCCAAGGCGCGCCGCGCGGGGGTGTCCACCGTGTTCCAGGAGCTGACCATCCTGCCCAACCTCACGGTAGCCGAGAACCTGTGCCTGGGGCGCGAACTGACGCGCGGCGGCTTGCTGAACCTGCGCGCGCTTCGGCATGAGGCCGTACAGGTACTCCAGCGCACCGGCATCGCGCTGGGCCCCGACCGGCTGTGTGGCACGCTCAGCGTGGGTGAACAACAATTGTTGGAGATCGCCAAAGGCCTGCATTCCGAGGCCGACATTTTCATCTTCGATGAACCCACCGCGCCGCTGAACCGCGCAGAGGTAGACCAACTCGAAACCCTGCTGCGCGCCTTGAAGGACCAGGGCAAACTGGTCTTCTACATCAGTCACCGGTTGGAGGAGATCTTCCGCTTCTGCGACACCGTGACGGTGCTCAAGGACGGCGCACATGTGGCCACGCAGCCCATCGAAAGCCTAACACCCGATGCCCTGGTGGCGCTGATGGTGGGGCGCGAACTGGAGGCGCTGTTTCCCGAGCGCCCGGCACATGTGCCCGATGTGCCTGCACTGCAGGTGGAACACCTCAAAGCCACACCCCACAGCCCCCCTGTGTCATTCATGCTGCGCCGGGGCGAGATCGTGGGCATTGCCGGGCTTGAAGGCCAAGGCCAGCGCGAAATCATCCGCAGCCTAGCCGGAGCACAGGAGCGCAGCGGCGGCACCGTGCGTATATGGGCAGACGGTGGCCACAATATCGCTGTTGCGCCTGGCAGCGTGGCTGCCGCTGTGCGCTGCGGTGTGGCCCTGCTGCCCGAAGACCGCAAAGGCGAGGGGCTGTACCTCGACCTGTCCATCGAAGACAACATCTGGCTCGGCCCCCTACGCCAGACCCCGCTGTGGCGCCGGGCGCCGCGCGCTCCGGATCTGGTGCGACGGTTGGCCGACCGCATGGGACTGCGCACACCCCCAGCGCAGCCCGTGGGCTCGCTTTCGGGCGGCAACCAGCAGAAGGCCATGCTTGGCCGCTGGCTGGCAGCCGATGTGCAGATTCTGCTGGTCGAGCAGCCCACGCGCGGCGTCGATGTGGGCGCCAAAGCGGAAATCTATGAGCTGCTGCGCCGCTTTACGGCCGAGGGCGGCACGATCCTGGCCGTCTCTGGCGACCTGCCCGAGCTGATCGGCCTGTGCGACCGCATTCTGGTTGTGCGTGGTGGCGCCATTGTGGCCGATGTGCCCGCGCACAGCGCCACCGAAGAACTGCTGCTGGGCCACGCACTGCGCAGCGAATCCCCCCACGAGGCCACCGCATGACCACTCTAAATCCGGCCCGCACTGGCCTGACGCACTACACCCTTGGCCTACCTGTCGTCCTGGTGTTGCTCCTTGCCGCCACCCAGGCAGACTTCCGCTCCCCCCAGAACCTTCTGAACTTCAGTGGCCAGATCGGCGCACTGCTCATAGTGGCTGTGGGGCAGTTGTTTGTCACGCTGGTGGCAGGCATCGACCTGTCGGTGGGTTCGGTGATGAGCCTGGCATCCGCCTTCGCCGCCACCCAGAGCGATCCACTGGCCGCCGTCGCCATGGCGACCGCCCTGGGGGTTGCAGTGGGAACGGTCAACGGCATGGGCGTGGCCTTCGCGGGCGTGCACCCGCTGGTGATGACACTGAGCACCGCAACTTTTCTGCAAGGACTGGCTTACGTGGTGCTGCCGATTCCTGGAGGCTCCATCGCGCCCGCCATGACGGCGGCTGCGACGGGCGAGGCGGCAGGCATCCCGGCACCACTGTTGTGGTGTGCGGCAGCAGCGCTGGCAGCCAGCATTGTGCTGCGTCGAACTCGTTTTGGTGCGCACCTGTTCGCGGTGGGTGGCCACCCGCGCAGCGCTTACCTCAATGGCGTGCGCGTGAAATCCGTGGTCGTGGGAGCCTATGTGTGGTGCTCGGTTGCTGCAGCGTGGGCGGGACTTTTCCTGGCCGCGCGTGTGGCGGCCGGAGACCCGGCTCTGGGGGCGTCTTATGCGCTGGAATCCGTTGCGGCCGTGGCCCTGGGCGGCGTGCAACTGACAGGCGGCGTCGGCAGCGTGGCAGGTGTGGTGGCCGGGGTGCTGAGCCTCGGGCTGATGACCAATGGCCTCAACCTGTTCGGCGTATCTCCCTTCATGCGCGGGGTGTTGACCGGTGTCTTGTTGCTTGCGGCCGTGAGCCTGCAGCGCCGGCACATCGTTGGAATGTGAGTTCGCCCATGTCTTCATCCATGTCCCTATCCTCTTCCCCCGGGCTGGCGTACCGCCTGCAACAGGCAATGACATTCATCCTGGCGTTGCCACCCGCTTATCTGGGTACCGTGGTGCTGCTGGTCAGCGCGGCGGCCCTGAGACCCAACCTTCTTTCTCCGTTCTTGCTACTGCTCATCTTGCGCCAGGCGGCGCCGCTGGGCTTCGCCACCATCGGGCAGTCTTTGGTGATGCGCTGCCGCTCGCTCGACTTGTCCTCAGGTGGTGTGATTGCGGTGGTGTCGTATCTGTTGACCAGCGGCGTGATGCCCTTGCCCTGGCCCATCGCATTGCCGCTGTGCATTCTGTTTGGTGCACTGGTCGGGGCATTCAACGGCTTTTTGATCGTGCGGGTGCGTGCTTCGGCGGTTATCGTGACGCTGGCCGTGTCGATGATTCTGTCGGGCACCGTGATTGCGTTGAGCCAGTTCCATGCCGTTGGCGATGCGCCAGAAATCCTGCGTTCCATGGGCCGCGCGCGCGTGGCCGGGGTGCCGCTGGTGCCATTGCTCTGGATTGCGACCCTGGTGCCGTTGGCCCTGTGGCTGCGCCGCAGTGCTTTTGGTCGCGTGCTTGATGCCGTGGGCGCCAACCCGCGTGCTGCGGGCCTGTCGGGACTGCCGCACCTGCGCGTGGTGTTTGTGGCGCATGTCACCTCGGGCGCCATGTCGGCCCTCAGCGGCCTCATGCTGCTGGGCTTCGTGGGCGTGGGCAATGTCAAGCTGGGCGCGGATCTGGCGCTCAACGCACTGGCGGCGTCCATTCTGGGCGGCATCAACTTCGGCAGCGGGCGTGGCGGCATGCTGGGCCCGGCGGTTGCGGCGTTCATGCTGGTTTTTCTCTTCAACTTCCTCACCAGCCTGGGCCTGGGTGAGCCCGGCAAGCTGATGCTGCAGGGCACGCTGATCGGGGCGGCTGCACTGGCCTATTGCTTGCGCCACAAAGACTCGGCGCACTGATTTCACACAACCCAAAGAAGCTCAAGATGGCAGATGTTTTCAAAGATGGCTTGCTGCACGGGCAGCACGCACTGATCACGGGTGGCGGCAGCGGCATCAACCGCCGCATCGCAGAACGTTTTGCAGCCCAAGGGGCAGCGGTGTCCATCGTGGGACGCAGCCTGGAACGGGCTGAAGGCGCGGCCACCGCCATCCGAGCAGTGGGTGGGCAAGCGCAGGGCTTTGCGGCGGACGTGCGCGATTTCGACGCACTGGCAAGCGCCTTCAGCCAGGCACACGCAGCCTTTGGCCCGGTAGACATTTGCATCGCGGGCGCAGCGGGCAACTTCGTTGCCGAGGCTGCCAACATGTCCTCCAATGGTTTTCGGACAGTGGTGGACATCGATCTTGTCGGCACCTGGAACACCTTCCGTGCCGTGCTGGCGCTGCTGCGCGAAGGACGATCCAATCTGCTGGCCGTCTCGGCGGTCCAGTCGGTGATGCCCATGGCCACACAAGCGCATGTGTGTGCGGCCAAGGCAGGCATCGACATGCTGGTGCGCACGCTGTCCATCGAATGGGCGCAGCGTGGTGTGCGCTGTAACGCCATCGCACCCGGCCCGGTGGCGGATACAGAAGGCATGAGGCGCCTCGCGCCTGAAGGGGACGTGAGCTGGGCGCGCGTGCTGGCGGGCATTCCCATGGCGCGAGCCGCAGACCTGGATGAAATTGCAGACTTGGCGCTGTTCCTGTGCAGCGGCGCTGCCCGCTACATCCACGGCACCGTCATCGCCATCGATGGTGGACAAACTAATCTGGGGTCACTGCCGTTCGGTAACGCGCTGCTTGAGTCATTGAGGCCTTACCCCTCCTGAACGTGGGATCAGTAAAGCATTCTCGTTCTTCCGAAAGCTCTGAAAAATGTCGGATCGGCTTCACCCCTGTCCGCAAGGAAACCGCAGAGGTTCTGCACCAGGTGGGCTTGCGGGTAGTAAGAGTTCAGGACTGGTTTCAATTTCGACCTTGAGAGCGTCTGGTTTAGGCGCAGATCTGTCGTCCGACTGTCTCCGCTGAACGTCGGCAACCAGCCTAAAACAGCCACACGCTGCCTCAAAAATCTACCGATTCCTTTGCTTACGGAAGCTCAGCACCTTGCGCCCGGCATCAACCAAATTACTACCAATTTGATAGCTATAAGCGCTTTACAGACAGGCGGTAGAGCCCAATTTTCTTCAAGTTTCAGCACACCGCAACACTGAAACCACGCACGCACCCATCTCGCCGGTGCTCATGGCGCACTGCCACTGAGACAGACAACACACCGCCACGCCAGCAAAAGCCAACGCGGCGGCGCGTCGAGCACAACGCTTGCCCTCTTTGGCAGCGGCTTACTTCACCGCAAACCGCACATTCGCCGCCTTCTTGCCCGGCAGCGTCACCAACGCCACCACCTTGGTGCCTGCTGCGACCTTGAAGATGCCTTTGGTTTCGAGCCTGCCCTCGCCTGCCGGTACAAGCACAGCCTCGGATTTCTCGGTGCCGTTGAGCAGGGTGAGCTTGGCACTCACGCCCTCGGTCTTGGCGGGTTTGCCGTGGTCGCGCAGGTGCAAGGTGATGGTGTCGGGCTTGGCGACGAGTTCATAGTCCATGTCGTTGGCTTCGGCCACGATGCCGCCGTGCTGGGGCTTGTGGTCATGGCCCGCGCCGTGGTCGCCTGCGGCGTGGGCGGCAGTGGTGGCCACAGCTGCGAGGGCCAGGGCGGCGAAAAGTTGACGGGTAGTTTTCATGAGAGTCCTTTCAAAGGGTGAATGAAAAAGCAAACGAACAAATAAAGAGAACGAAAACAAAACAAGAAAAGCTCAGAACGCCTCGGCGTTCTTGTCGTCCAGCAGGCGTTCGGCATCCTTGCGGCCAAACAGCCAGAACAGCGCGGGGGTGAGGAAGGTGTCGAGCAGCGTGGAGCTGATGAGGCCGCTGAAGATGACCACCGCCACCGGGTGCAGGATTTCGGTGCCAGGGCGCTCGGCCTCCAGCAGCAGCGGGGCCAGGGCAAAGGCGGTGACCAGGGCGGTCATCAGCACCGGGCTCAAGCGCTCCAGCGAGCCGCGCACGATCATGGCGGTGTCAAAGCGCTCGCCTTCCACGCGCATCAGGTTGAGGTAGTGGCTCACCTTCAAAATGCCGTTGCGCACCGAGATGCCCGCCAGTGTGATGAAGCCAATCAGCGCCGCCACCGACAGCGGCTGGCCCGACACCCACAGCCCCAGCACCGCGCCCACCAGCGCCAGCGGGATGTTGGCCATGATGAGTGCCGACAGCGTGGCCGAGCGGTAGCGGGTGTACAGCACCACAAACATCAGCACCAGCGAGACGATGGCCAGCAGGCCCACCAGGCGGCTGGCTTCTTCCTGCGCCTGGAACTGGCCGCCCAGGGTGATGAAGTAGCCCTCGGGCAGGCGCGTGTCACCCACGGCCTGGCGGATGTCGGCCACCACGTCGGACAGCGCCCTGCCCTGCGCGTTGGCCGAGAGCACGATGCGGCGCTTGCCATCGTCGCGGCTGATCTGGTTGGGACCGTCGCCTTCTTCGATGGTGGCCAGGCGCGACAGGGGCACGGGGCCACGCGGCGTGTCGATCAGCACGCGCGCCAGGCCGTCGATGGAGCGTGCGCTGTCGGGCAGGCGCACCACCAGCGCAAAGCGGCGGCTGCCTTCCACCACCTGGGCCACCTTCTCGCCCTCTACCAGCGTCTGCAGCGCGGCCAGCACCTGGGGTGCGGGCACGCCCATTTGCGCGGCGGCGGCGTAGTCCACGCGCACGGTGATCTGCGGCGCCAGCACCTGCTTTTCCACCTCCAGGTCGGCCAGGCCGGGGATGCCCGCCAGCCGCGCGCGCAGGGCCTCGGCCTGGCCGCGCAGCGTGTCCAGGTCGTCGCCAAAGAGCTTGATGGCGATCTGCGAGCGCACGCCCGAGAGCATGTGGTCGATGCGGTGCGAGATGGGCTGGCCGATGGCGATGGCGGCAGGCAGGTGCGCGAGGCGGCTGCGGATGTCGGCCTGCACCTCGGCCATGCTGCGCTTGAGCTCGGCCGCAGGCAGCAGGCCCACGTCCAGCTCGCTCACGTGCACGCCTTCGGCATGTTCATCGAGCTCGGCGCGGCCACTGCGCCGGCCCACGTGCGTGACCTCGGGCACCTGGCGCACCAGCACCTCGGCCTGGCGGGCCAGCGCGCTCGATTCGGCCAGCGTGACACCGGGGTTGAGCCGCATGCCGATGAGCAGCGTGCCTTCGTTGAACGGCGGCAAGAACGTGGTGGGGAAAAACGGCACCGCCGCTGCCGACAGCGCCACCGCCACCGCGCTCACGGCCAGGGCTGTGCGCGGGCGCGCCAGCACGGCCACAAGCCCGTTGCGGTAGCGCGCCTTGAGCCAGGCCACCACGCGGGTGTCGCCGTGGTCCAGGTTCTTCATGCGCGGCAGCAGGTAAAAAGCCAGCACCGGCGTGACGGTGACCGACACCAAGAGCGATGCCAGCGTGGACACGATGAACGCAATGCCCAGCGGCACAAACAGCCGCCCCTCGATGCCCGGCAGCGCAAACAGCGGCAAAAACACCAGCACGATGATGGCCGTGGCATACAGGATGCCCGAGCGCACTTCCATGGACGCGAGCTTGACCACCTCGATGGGGTGCAGGCGGTGGTGGGGGTGTTTGGCGCGGTCCATCTTCAGGCGGCGCAGCACGTTCTCCACGTCCACCACCGCATCGTCAACCAGCCCGCCGATGGCAATGGCCAGGCCGCCCAGCGTCATGGTGTTGATCGACAGGCCGAAGTACTTGAACACCAGCGCCGTGATGAAGATGGACACCGGGATGGCCGTGAGCGCAATCACCGTGGGCCGGAGCGTGCCGAGGAACACGAACAGGATCACCGCCACAAACACCGAGGCGCCCATGAGCTTGCCCTGCAGCGTGGTGACCGACGCCTCGATGAAGCTTGCCTGGCGGAAGGTGACGCGCGGTGCCTCCATGCCTGCGGGCAGCGAGTTCTTCAGGTCCACCAGCGCGGCCTCAATGCTGCGCGTGAGGCCGATGGTGTCGGCCGTGGGTTGCTTCTGGATGCCCAGGATGACGGCGCCCTGCCCTTCGAAGCCTGCGTCGCCACGTTTGGTGGCTGCGGCAAAAGTCGCGTCTGCCACCTGGCGCAGCAGCACGCTCTGGCCGTTTTTGGCGGTGAGGGCCAGGTTCTGCAGGTCTTCAAGCCGCGAGGTGCGGCCCAGGTGGCGGATGAGGTATTCGCGCCCGCCCAGCTCCAGAAACCCGCCCGAGGTATTGGCCGCAAAGCCCTTGAGCGCGCCCGTGAGCTGCTCGTGTGTGATGCCCAGCGCTGCCATGCGTGCCGTGTCGAGCAGCACCTGGAACTGGCGCACCTCGCCACCGATGGGGATGACCTGCGCCACGCCGGGGATGGCCATGAGGCGCGGGCGCAGCACCCAGTCGGCGTACTCGCGCACGGCCATGGGCGTGGTCTTGCCCGCGTCGATGGGGATGGCCACCTGCATGATCTCGCCCATGATGGAGCTGATGGGTCCCATGCGCGGAGTGATGCCGCTGGGCAGGCCCTCTTCCATGGACGACAGGCGCTCCGACACCATCTGGCGCGCGCGGTAGATCTCGGTGCTCCAGTCAAAGGTGACGTAGATGAACGACAGGCCCGCGCTGGAGGTGGAGCGCACGCTTTCCACACCGGGCAGGCCGTTCATGGTGGTCTCCAGCGGGAAGGTGATGAGCTGCTCGACCTCTTCGGCGGCCATGCCGCCGGCCTCGGTCATGAGGGTGACGGTGGGTTTGTTGAGGTCAGGGAACACGTCCACCGGCGTGCGCGAGAGCGTGAAGGCGCCATAGGCCATGAGCACGGCGGCGGCGATGAGCACCAGCAGCCGGTTGGTCAGGCTGTTTTCGAGAAGCCACTTGAACATCGTGACTCCTTAGCGGACCTGGTTGATGAGCGTAGCGCCCTGCGTGGCCACGCGGTCGCCGGGCTTCAGGCCCGAGGTCACGGCCACCGAGGTGCCATCGAGCGGCACCGCCGTGACCACCCGTGGCGCAAAGCGCTCGGGCGACTCCTTGACCCACACGATGGTCTGGTTGGCCGGGTTGCGCAACAGCGCGACAGCGGGCACTTGCACGCCCTCCACCTTGTCGGTGGATTGCACGAACACGCGCACCGGCTGGCCCAGGGCCAAGGTGCCCAGCGCAGACGAGTCGCCCGCAAACTGCAGCGGCTGCGCCTGGTCGCGCAGGCTGCGCGCCGCGCCCACAAAGCGCAGCGGCACGCGCTGCCCGCCCACGGCCAGCGTGGCACCGGCCACGCTCTGGGCCTGTGCCGGGTCGTAAGCCAGGGCCTCGATGCGCAGGCGCGATGGGTCTACCACCTCGAACACCAGTTCGCGCGCATCCACCACCTGCCCGGCCACGGCGTTGGCCGAAGCGATGACGCCCGACACGGGCGCCACCAGCGCATCGCGTGTGGCCAGGCCCGCGCCCACGGCGCCCAGGCGCTGGGTGAGGCTGTGCAGCTCGCTCTCGGCGGCCTCGATGTCCTTGCGCGGCACGGTGTCGGCCAGCTCCGTGAGGCGCGCCACGCGCCGTGCGGCCAGGTCGCGGGCGGCGCGCAGTTCGGCCTGCTGGGCCAGTTGGTTGGAGCGCTCGATGGCGCCCGCCGTGGGCACCACATAGGCCAGCACCTCGCCCTTGCGCACCGCCTGGCCCACGCCCGGCAGGCCCTTGGGCCCGGCCTCCAGCCGCCCGGCCAGCACGGCCTGCACCTTGCCCCCCGCGTTGGGGTCCATCACCACAGTGCCCGCCAGTTCAAAGGCCTTGGCGTGTTGCCCGGTGGCTGCCACCAGAGTGCGCACGCCCAGTTGGCGCTGTGCGGGTTTGGGCAAAAACACGCTGCCATCGGGCTGGCGGCTGGGGCCGTTGCCGGTGGGCGCGGGCTGCACGTCGCCATGGTCGTGGCCGGGGCCTGCCAGGGCTGGCAGGGGGGCGTTGAGCGCGGCGGCCATCAGCAGGGCCAGCCAAGAGGGCATGGGGTGGAAGCGCTTCATGCTGCACCTCCCACGCGCTGGGTGTTGCCCATGCGGGCAGTACGGCCCCGGCGCAAACCCCACACGGCGACCAGCGCCAGCAGCACGGCAGCCACGGCGCCTGCGATCAGCCCAGTGCGGCGGGCCAGCCCGGCCGGTGCGGCATCGGTGTGGGCTGCGGGGTGCAGGTCGATCTCGCCTGCCAGCAGGTCCGTCTCATTGCCTGCGGCCACGGTGGCGGTGACCGGGCTCACACCCTCGGCCAGCGGGGCGGCCAGGGTGGCCTGGAACTCGCCCTCGGCCACGCGGGTGACGGGCACGCTGGTGCCTGCAATGTCCAGCTCCAGCCGGGCGTCCTTCACGGGGCTGTTGTCGCCCGCGTGGTCCAGGTAGAGCGCGATTTTTTGCCCGTCGAGCACGCCCACCAGTTCAAACAGGTCGGAGGTGGCGGCAAAGCGCGGCAGGGCCGTGCCCGCTGGGGCGGCGGGGGCTTCGCCATGGTCGTGGCCATCACCGGCCAGCGCGGTCGGCGGTAGCAAGCCCAGCAGCAGGGCCAGGCCCAGTGTGGAGAAAGCGGAAGAGAGTGTCATGGTGTTCAGCAAAAGTGGTGAGGGCCTCAAGGGCGTCATTGCGGCAGCAGGCCCAGGGCTTGGCGCAGGTGGGAGATGGCGGCCGCCGCGTCGATGCGGGCGCGGGCCAGCTGGCGTTCGGCCTGGGCGGCCTCCAGCTCCACACGCAGGCGCGTGGGGCCGTCGGCTTCGCCCAGGCGGAAGGCCTTGTCGATAAAGCCGCGTGTGCCCTGCGCCAGCGCCGCGTGGCGTGCCAAGGCGTCGCGCTGGGCCTGCGTGGCCTTTACGCGGGCCATGGCGGCGGCGATGTCGGCGGCCAGGCGCCTCTGCTCCACGGCAGAACGCGCCTCGGCATCGATGGCATCGGCGCGGGCTGTGGCCTGCTTTGCCTGCGCGCGATCGCCCCCGCCCAGGGGTATGCGCAGGCCCACGGTGAAGGTCTGCTGGTAGCGGTCGCCCGCCTGCTCGCGGCCGCGCGTGGCGGCCACCGTCAGCTCGGGGTTGGCGCGGGTTTGCACGGCGGCCAGGTCGGCGGCGCGGCGGGCCACCTCGGCCTGGTCCTGCCAGTCGGCCGCCGCAGGGTGCTGGGCAGCGGCTGCCGTGGCATCGGGCACGGGGGGCTCGGGCTCTGCCCCGTCCGCCAGCGCCAGGGTGGGCGCGGCCTGCACGCCCCAGGCAGCCAGTGCGGCCTGGGCTGCGTCCCGCACGCCCTGGGCCTCGGCCATGGCGGCTTCGGCCTGGGCCACGGCG
>NZ_NOIG01000013.1 GCF_002245625.1 Acidovorax kalamii | reverse complement strand
CTAGTGCGGGTTCCCGTGTGAAAGTAGGTCATCGTCAGGCTCTTACAGCCCACACCGCCCTTCTGCTCAATCGAGTAGAAGGGCGTTTTGCTTTGGGGCATCTAGGTCCCCGCTCATATACCTTCTGCCCTTGATGGGCAGCAGCTCCCCATCGCCGAAGTTCTTGCGCTCCTGGTCGGTTGGCCGCGACTCATCTCGCTACTATCGCCGTCGCGCTACCGTATGGCTGCGCAGCGAGATTTATGCGAGAAGAGTGTTGTCAGCTGACTTTCATGGCACCACCATGCAGGGCCTGTTGAGATGAACCCAATGCGAGCCGAAACCGATGAACTCCACCAGCGTCCAGAACCCGTTGCAGCTGGCCATCCAGCCACAGCCAATGCAAATGGGCCAATGCCTCGCCCATGGCGAAGGTCATCTGGTGGGCATCCAATTGGCGCTTGAACATGATGGGCAGCACGTCGAAGGCTGAGAGCGAACCCTGTTGGGCTGCCGCAAGAATCTCATCGAGTCTCTCGCGATGGTGGTTCTGTAACTGCCGAATGCGTTCGTGCAAACCTTGAAACGGCTTGCCGTGGGACGGAAGGACCAGTGTGCTTGGCGGCAGCGCCAGGTAGCGGAGCAGGGACGTCAGAAAAAGCCGAAGTGGGTCCGACTCTGGCTCGGATGCATGAACGCTCACATTGGTGGAAATGCGTGGCAAAACCATATCGCCGCTGAGAAGTGCTGAAAGTTCTTCGCAGTACAGCGCGATGTGCTCGGGTGCATGCCCGTAGCCGCTGATGCACTGCCATTTGTGCCCGCCGATCTCGATGATGTCGCCATCCATGAGTCTGCGGAAGCAGGGTGGCAGTGCAGGGACAAGGGTCGGAAAGTAGGAGGCGCGCCCCCGCACGTGTTGGAGAAACTCCTCATCCTGCATTCCATGCAGCATGTAGAAGTCTGCACCCGCCTCGCCGCCAAAACCATTGCGGTCGTACACAGCGGTTCTGGCGACCTGGTAGTCGGTCGCACTGATCCAGAGGTGCACGTTCCAGCGCTCGCACAACCAATGGGCCAACCCAATGTGGTCTGGGTGCATGTGCGTCACGATCACACGCAGGATGGGCAAGCCTTCCAGGCAGTTGGCGAACACCTGCTCCCACTGCGCGCGGGTGCCAGGGCTGTCGATGCAGCAGTCCACCACCGTCCAGCCCTCCACCAGGGTGCCGCCCACATCGGGCTGTCTGTCCCTGAGCAGCCACAGATTGATATGGTCGAGCGCGAAAGGCAGGCCCATGCGGATCCACTTGACGCCCGGGGCAACCGCGATGGCGCTGCCTTCCGGGGGCAGGGCATCACCGAGTGGATAGTGAATCTGGTGTTCGAGTGGGTTCATGGTCGTATGCGTTAGCATTGACGTTAACGTAAACGTCATGCATCTGATCCATTGTAGGGAGCGACGGCCTGAGGGCTGTCTCCTGTGCGAAACCACTGGACTGATGCTGCTCACACCATGGCCAACACCTACACCATCAGCGATCTCGCCAAAGAGTTTGATCTCACCACCCGGGCCATCCGTTTTTACGAAGACATGGGTCTGTTGCAGCCCGAGCGCACAGGGCCGGCTGGGCGCAACCGGGTGTACAGCGCCCGCGACCGCACCCGTCTGCGCCTGACCCTGCGTGCGAAGCGCCTCGGGCTGTCCCTGACCGAGGCCAAGGAGATCATCGACCTGTACGACAGCCCCCGTGATACCGGCGTGCAATTGCGTAAGTTCCTCGATGTACTGGTAGTTCACCGTAAGCAGCTGGAGGAGCAGATGGCCGACCTGCGGGCCAATCTGGAAGAGGTCCAGGAGCATGAAGAAGAGGCCCGCGCGCTGCTGCGCAAGGTGGAAATGGAAAAATGATCCATAATTGACGTTTACGTAAACGTAAATCAGGAGAACGTCGTGACAACGACCCCTTTCGAGCCCCGCTGTGCGCACTACGCAGACCGTGTGCGTGACAGCTTTGCGCGCCAAGGGGCGATGGCGACTCTGGGTGGCCGTCTAGGTCTGCTGGAGCCTGGTGCGGTGGACATTGATCTTCCCTGGGCCCCTGGGCTGACCCAGCAGCATGGCTTCCTGCATGCAGGCATGGTCGCCACCGCGCTGGACTCCGCCTGCGGCTACGCGGGCTTTACCCTGATGCCAGAGGATGCCGCCGTTCTCACCATCGAATTCAAGATCAACCTGCTGGCCCCTGCGAAGGGCGAGCGGTTCCGCATGGAGGGTCGGGTCATCAAGCCTGGCCGCACCATTACCGTGTGCGAAGGCCGGGCCTTCGCCATCGACGGCAGCCAAGAAAAACTGGTGGCCACCATGGGGTGCACCCTCATGGCGGTTACCGGGCGTGACGCGATCCAGGGCTGAGCGCAGCATTTCCCCCAATCCATTCCGAGGAGACATTCCATGAGCATTCCCGCCAACCTGCCCGGCCTCAACTTCCAGCTGGGCGAAGACATCGATGCCCTGCGCGACGCCGTGCGCGACTTTGCCCAGGCCGAAATCGCGCCGCGTGCGGCCGAGATCGACCGGAGCGACCAGTTCCCCATGGACCTGTGGCGCAAGATGGGCGACCTGGGTGTGCTCGGCATCACCGTGCCAGAGCAGTACGGTGGCGCCGCCATGGGCTACCTGGCCCACATGGTGGCGATGGAAGAAATCTCGCGCGCCAGCGCATCGGTGGGCCTGTCCTACGGCGCGCACAGCAACCTGTGCGTGAACCAGATCAACCGCAACGGCAACGAAGCCCAGAAGGCCAAATACCTGCCCAAGCTCATCAGCGGCGAGCATGTGGGCGCGCTGGCCATGAGCGAGCCCGGCGCGGGCTCCGACGTGATCAGCATGAAGCTCAAGGCCGAGGACAAGGGCGGCTATTACCTGCTCAACGGCAGCAAGATGTGGATCACCAACGGCCCCGACGCCGACACCTTGGTGGTCTACGCCAAGACCGAGCCTGAAATGGGCGCACGCGGTGTCACGGCCTTCCTGATCGAAAAGGGCATGAAGGGCTTCTCCATTGCCCAAAAGCTCGACAAACTCGGCATGCGCGGCAGCCACACGGGCGAGCTGGTGTTCCAGGACGTGGAAGTGCCTGCCGAGAACGTGCTGGGCGGAGTGAACAACGGCGCCAAGGTGCTGATGAGTGGCCTGGACTACGAACGCGCGGTTCTGACCGGTGGCCCCCTGGGCATCATGCAGTCGGTGATGGACAACGTGATCCCTTACATTCACGACCGCAAGCAGTTCGGTCAGAGCATTGGTGAATTCCAGCTCATTCAGGGCAAGGTGGCCGACATGTACACCGTGCTCCAGGCGGGGCGCTCGTTTGCCTACACGGTGGCCAAGAACCTCGACATGCTCGGGACTGAGCATGTGCGCCAGGTCCGCAAGGACTGCGCCAGCGTCATCCTCTGGTGTGCCGAAAAGGCCACCTGGATGGCGGGCGAAGGCGTGCAGATCTTCGGTGGCAACGGCTACATCAACGAGTACCCGCTGGGCCGCCTCTGGCGCGATGCCAAGCTGTACGAGATTGGCGCGGGCACCAGCGAGATCCGCCGCATGCTGATCGGCCGCGAACTGTTTGCCGAAACCTGCTGACCTGCGGACCTTTGCCGCAGGCCGATCCACTGTTTGAAAGAGCCAGACCCACCATGCCCACCTCCATCGAAGACCTGTTTGTCCACAACCGCGCCTGGGCAGCCCAGATGGAACGCGAGCGCCCTGGCTTTTTCACCGGCCTGCTGGCGCAGCAAAAGCCCAAGTACATGTGGATCGGCTGCTCCGACAGCCGCGTGCCCGCCAACCAGATCACGGGCCTGGAGCCCGGCGAGGTGTTCGTGCACCGCAACGTGGCCAACGTGGTCGTGCCCACCGACCTCAACTGCCTGTCCACCATCCAGTACGCGGTAGACCAATTGCGCGTCGAACACCTCATGGTCGTGGGCCACTACGGCTGCGGCGGCGTGTTGGCCGCGCTGGAGGGCATGCGTGTCGGCCTGGCCGACAACTGGATCCGCCATGTGACCGATGTGCGCGACCGCCACCGCGACCTGCTCGCCGCCACCGCGCCCGAATGGCGCCACGATGTGCTGTGCGAGCTGAACGCGATCGAACAGGTGGTGAACGTGGCGCAAAGCACCGTGATGCTTGACGCCTGGGGCCGGGGCCAGAAGGTCACGCTGCATGGCTGGTGCTATGGCCTGAAAGACGGGCTCATCAACAACCTGCACATGTCGGTGGACAGCACCGAAGGCCTGGAGTCGCTCTACAAGGCGGCCATCGCTGGCGTGGCTGCCGTCAAGCGGCAGTAAGCGGCGCCCCAAGCCTGCTCAGCGCGACGGCCCAGACCCCGCCATGTTCCCGCAGCGCCTCGATGCCCCCCAGGCCTACGGCATTGCCAAGGCCATGATGGACGGTTTCAACCGCCACTACCGGCTGTTCCGCACCGAGTCTGCGCGGGCCAAACACCGCTTCGAAACCGCCGACTGGCACGGCCAGCAGCGGGCGCAGCGCGAGCGCATCGAGTTCTATGACCTGCGCGTGAAGGAATGCGTGCGCCGGCTCGAAAAGGAGTTTTGCGCGGGCGCGCAGCCCATGGATGTGTGGCACCAGGTCAAGCTGCACTACATCGGGCTGCTGGTGAACCACCACCAGCCCGAGTTGGCCGAGACCTTCTTCAACTCGGTCACCACCAAGATCCTGCACCGCACGCATTTCCACAACGACTTCATCTTTGTGCGGCCTGCGGTCAGCACCGAATACATCGAGAACGACGAGCCCGCCGCGCGGCCGACCTACCGCGCCTACTACCCCACGCGCGACACGCTCGGCGACACCTTCCAGGCCATCATCGAGAACTTCCAGCTCCAGCGTGAGTTCGCCGACCTGCCGCGCGACACGGCCTGTGTGGTGGCTGCCATGCGCAGCCGCCTGGACAAGGTCAAGCTGCGCACCAACTTCCAGGTGCAGGTGCTCACCAGCCTGTTTTTCCGCAACAAGGGCGCCTACGTGGTGGGCAAGATCATCAACGGCTTCAACGAGGTGCCGTTTGCGCTGCCCATCCTGCACGACGACAGCGGCAGGTTGTATATCGATGCCGCACTGTTTGGCGAAGACGACATGCAGATGCTGTTCAGCTTTGCGCGCGCGTACTTCATGGTGGACATGGAGGTGCCCAGTGCCTACGTGCAGTTCTTGCGCAGCCTCATGCCGCGCAAGCCACGCGCCGAGATCTACAACGCCCTGGGCCTGGCCAAGCAGGGCAAGACACTGTTCTACCGCGACTTCCTGTACCACCTGAAGCATTCCAGCGACCAGTTCCGCATTGCGCCCGGCATCAAGGGCATGGTGATGCTGGTGTTCGATCTGCCGAGCTTTCCGTTCGTCTTCAAGCTCATCAAGGACTACTTTCCGCACCAGAAGGAAACCACGCGCGAGCAGATCAAGGCCAAGTACCTGCTGGTCAAGCAGCACGACCGCGTGGGCCGCATGGCCGACACGCTGGAGTACAGCGAGGTGGCCTTCCCCCGCGACCGCTTCGATGACGCGCTGATCGCCGAGATCGAGAAGTTCGCCCCCAGCCAGCTCGAAATCAGCGACCGCGACGGCGATGGCCAGACCGAGGTGATCATCAAGCACCTGTACATCGAGCGGCGCATGATCCCGCTCAACATCTACCTGCAGGAAGCCTTCGACACCGGCCTGTCCGACCCGCGCGCGCGCCAGCAGATGGAGCACAGCGTCATCGAATACGGCAACGCCATCAAGGACCTTGTGGCCGCCAACATCTTTCCCGGCGACATGCTCTGGAAGAACTTCGGCGTCACACGCAACGGCAAGGTCGTGTTCTACGACTACGACGAGATCGAATACCTCACCGACTGCAACTTCCGCCGCGTGCCCACGCCGCGCAACGAGGAAGAAGAGATGAGCGGCGAGGTCTGGTACAGCGTGGGCCCGCGCGATGTGTTCCCTGAAACCTTCGGCCCCTTCCTGCTGGGCAACGACGCGGTGCGCGAAGTCTTCATGTTGCACCACGCCGATTTGCTCGACGCCGCGTTCTGGCAGTCACACAAAGAGCGCATCCAGGCGGGCCACATGTTCGATGTGTTTCCGTACGACACCGAGCGCCGCTTTGGGCAGGGCGCTGCGGCCCGTTGACAGATCGACAAGCCTCGTTTTTCACCCCCCACTTTCCCTCTGACCATTCCCCAGGAGACCTTCACCATGTCCATCCAAGACCCCATCGTCATCGTCGGCGCCGCGCGCACCCCCATGGGCTCGCTGCAGGGCGACTTCTCCAGCCTCGCGGCGCACGACCTGGGCGGCGCTGCCATCAAGGCCGCCATCGAGCGTGCCGGTGTGTCGCCCGACGCCGTGGGCGAAGTGCTGTTTGGCAACTGCCTGATGGCGGGCCAGGGCCAGGCCCCTGCGCGCCAGGCGGCCTTCAAGGGCGGGCTGCCCAAGGGCGCGGGCGCCGTCACGCTCAGCAAGATGTGCGGCTCCGGCATGAAGGCCGCGATGATGGCGCACGACATGCTGCTGGCTGGCACGCACGACGTGATGGTGGCGGGCGGCATGGAGAGCATGACCAACGCCCCCTACCTGCTGCAAAAAGGCCGTGGCGGCTACCGCCTGGGCCATGACCGCATTTTCGATCACATGATGCTCGACGGTCTGGAAGACGCTTACGAGGCAGGCCGCAGCATGGGCACCTTTGGGGAAGACTGCGCCGCCAAGTACCAGTTCACCCGCGAGCAGCAGGATGCGTTTGCCACCGCCAGCGTGCAGCGCGCCAAGGCCGCCACCGAATCCGGCGCGTTTGCGGCCGAGATCGTGCCCGTCACCGTCAAGACCCGCGCAGGCGAAGCCGTGATCTCCGTGGACGAAGGTCCCGGCAAGGTCAAGCTCGAAAAGATCGCCACCCTGAAGCCCGCGTTCAAGAAGGACGGCACCATCACCGCCGCCTCCAGCTCCAGCATCAACGACGGCGCTGCGGCGCTGGTGATGATGCGCGAGTCCACGGCCAAGAAACTGGGCGCCAAGCCCCTGGCACGCATCGTGAGCCACGCCACGCACGCGCAAGAGCCCGAGTGGTTTGCCACCGCGCCCCTGGGCGCCGCGCAGAAGGCATTGGCCAAGGCGGGCTGGCAGGTGGGTGATGTGCAGCTGTGGGAGATCAACGAGGCCTTCGCCGTGGTGCCCATGGCGCTGATGAAGGAACTGGACCTGCCCCACGACAAGGTCAACGTGAACGGCGGCGCCTGTGCGCTGGGCCACCCCATCGGCGCCAGCGGCGCGCGCATCATGGTCACGCTGATCCATGCGCTCAAGGCGCGCGGCCTGACCAAGGGCCTGGCCACGCTGTGCATCGGCGGCGGCGAAGCCACAGCCGTGGCCTTGGAACTGGTGTAACTGAACCGGTGTGATGGCCCTCCCGGCGCTGCCGGGTGGTGTGGAGAGCGAGCCAGTACGCCACTGGTTCGCTCATGTTTTTATAGCTGCTTTCGCATGATGGACGCGCGGAAGAGGCCCATTTTGTTCAAAGAATGAACTCCATACTCGTCATTGGCGCATCGCGGGGCATTGGCCTGGAGCTGGTGCGCCAGTACACCGAGGCGGGCCACCGCGTGATCGCCACCGTGCGCGACGACGCGGGCCGCGAGCGTGTGCGGGCCCTGGGCGCCGAGGCGCTGACGGTGGATGTGGCCAACCCCGCCAGCATCAGCGGCCTGGCATGGCAGCTCGATGGCGAGAAGATCGACATCGCCTGGTATGTGGCCGGGGTGATCCGCCGCCCGAACGCCCTCACGCCGCCCACGCAGCAGGACTTCGACGCCGTCATGCACACCAACGTGCTGGGCGCGATGCAGGCCATCCCGCAGGTGGCCCCGCTGGTGGCGGATGCGGGCGGGGTGTTTGCGTTCATCTCGTCCTCCATGTCGCAGATCGGCAGCGTGCCGAACAGCGGCTCCTGGCTGTACCGCACCAGCAAGGCCGCGCTCAACATGGCCGTGGCCGCCGCACAGCACGACTACCCGGGCGCCACGCTGGTCACCATCGACCCCGGCTGGGTGCAGACCGACATGGGCGGCGACAGCGCCCCGCTCACGGTCGAGGACAGCGTGCGCGGCCTGCGCAACACCGTGGCGGGCCTGACCCCGGCCGACAAGGGCCGCCTGCTGCACCACGACGGCCGCCGCGCCGCGCACTGGTAATTCTTTTCAACGAACAACGACTTTCGGAGACACCCCATGCTGTTGACCCAAGACCAGGAAATGATCCGCGACGCGGTGCGCGACTTTGCCCAGACCGAGCTGTGGCCGAACGCCGCGCGCTGGGACAAGGAACACCACTTCCCCAAGGAAGCCCACCAGGGTCTGGCCGCGCTGGGCGCCTACGGCATCTGCGTGCCCGAAGAGTTTGGCGGTGCCAACCTCGACTACCTCACGCTCGCTTTGGTGCTCGAAGAAATCGCGGCCGGTGACGGCGGCACCAGCACCGCCATCAGCGTGACCAACTGCCCCGTCAACGCCATCCTCATGCGCTACGGCAACGCACAGCAGAAGAAAGACTGGCTCACACCGCTGGCACAAGGCCAGATGCTGGGCGCTTTCTGCCTGACCGAGCCGCATGTGGGCTCCGACGCCTCTGCTCTGCGCACCACGGCGGTGAAGCAGGGCGACGAATACGTGATCAACGGCGTCAAGCAGTTCATCACCAGCGGCAAGAACGGCCATGTGGCCATCGTCATCGCCGTCACCGACAAGGGCGCGGGAAAGAAGGGGATGAGCGCCTTCCTCGTGCCCACGTCCGCGCCGGGGTATGTGGTCGCACGGCTCGAAGACAAGCTCGGCCAGCACAGCAGCGACACCGCGCAGATCAACTTTGACAACTGCCGCATCCCGGCCGAGAACCTCATCGGCGCCGAAGGCGAGGGCTACAAGATCGCCCTGGGCGCTCTCGAAGGCGGCCGCATCGGCATCGCCGCGCAGAGCGTGGGCATGGCGCGCAGCGCGTTCGACGCGGCGCTGGCGTATTCGAAGGAGCGCGAGAGCTTTGGCACCGCCATCTTCAACCACCAGGCTGTGGGTTTCCGCCTGGCCGACTGCGCCACGCAGATCGAGGCCGCGCGCCAGCTCATCTGGCACGCCGCCGCGCTGCGCGATGCGGGCAAGCCCTGCCTGAAGGAAGCCGCCATGGCCAAGCTGTTTGCCAGCGAAATGGCCGAACGCGTGTGCAGCGCCGCCATCCAGACGCTGGGCGGCTACGGCGTGGTGAACGACTTCCCGGTGGAGCGCATCTACCGCGACGTGCGCGTGTGCCAGATTTATGAAGGCACGAGCGACGTGCAGAAAATCATCATCCAGCGCGCGCTGGCGTAGCCGTCCACCCCACACGGGCAGGCCTGCACATGCGAATATCGTCGGCATGAGCATCAACCCCGAGCCCGTTCTCTCCTGGTCGGCGCTGCCTCCGGCCGCGCGGCTCCAGCTGCTGGGCAACAGCTTTCTGCGCGTGCGCGACGGCTGCACCGTCATGCCCTTGCTGGGTCTGGCGGGCTCGGCGTGGCTGCATGTGTTGGGCCTGTGGCCGCTTTCTATCACGCTATGGTGGGTGGCCTCGCTGTCGCTGGTCGGCATCGCCTGGGGCGCCTGGGCACTATGGCAGCGCGACATGCGGCAGATGGCAGCTGGCAGCGGCGAACCGGCGGCGCTGCTGACCACCTGGTTGCGCCGCGTGCAACCCCTGGCGGCCTTGTACGGGGCGCTGCTGATGAGCCTGGCCGCGTGCGCTGGGCCCGAGGCGCCGTTTGAGCTGCGTGTGGTGCTGGTCTGCGGCGGCACGCTGGTGATGGCGGCGCGCGCGGACCACCAGTCTGCGGCGCTGGTCGTGTATTTGCATTTCTTTTTCGCCAGCCTCGCGGTTGGCCTTTTGTCGCTGCCCTACGTGTTCCCGCAACACTGGCTGTACCTGCTGCCGCTATACCTGCTGTTCGGGGTGTTCTTGCGCAACGCGCGGATCAGCCACCAGTTTTTCCTCAGCAACATCGACCTGAGTGAACGCTTCCGCGCCGCCAAGAGCGAGGCCGAGCAGGCGCTCTCCGTCAAGAACCAGTTCCTCGCCACCGCCAGCCACGACCTGCGACAACCCGTGCATGCTGTGGGGCTTTTGGCCGAATCCGTTGCACTGCGCAACCGCGACCCGGCATTGGTCGGAACGCTGCAGGACCTGCGCCAGGGCGTGCAGTCGCTCCAGTGGATGTGCAATGCGCTGCTGGACCTGTCGCGTATCGAAGCCGGGGCCGTGCAGGCGCGCCTGCAGCCGGTGGAGCTGGCGCCGTTGCTACACGAAGTGGCTACGCTGCTGGGCGAGTCTGCGCGCGCACGCGGGCTGGCGCTGCGCCTGCGTGCCCCGCCAGCCGGCACGCGGGTGCAGGCTGACCCGATGCTGCTTCGCCAGTGCGTCGTCAACTTGGTGCACAACGCGCTGCGCTACACGCAGCATGGCGGCGTGCTGCTGGCCGTCCGCCCGCGCAGCGGCCACTGGCAGGTGGAGGTGTGGGACACCGGCCCCGGCGTGGCCGCCGAAGAGCACGAACGCATTTTTTCGCCCTTCACGCAGAGCGGTGCCGCGACGCGTGCGGCGGACGACGCGGGCTACGGCCTGGGCCTGGCTGTGGTGGCGCGCTGCGCCGAACTGATGGAGGCGCCCCTGGGCCTGGCATCGCGCCTCGGCCGAGGGTCGCGCTTTTGGCTGCGGCTGCGCAGTGCTGCGGCGGATGAGGCGCCCCGCGCCGCCGCCCTTGCGTTGGCGCCGCAAGGTAGCCTGCAGGGGCGCTGTCTGGTGGTAGAGGACGACCCCCAGGCGGCCGCGGGCTGGCGACAGCTCCTGCAGGATTGGGGCGTAGAGGCGCGTTGCGCGGCCGACGGTGCCGAGGCCCAGCACCTGCTGGCGCAGGGCTTTGCGCCGCAGGTCATCCTGTGCGACGAGCGGCTGCGCTCGGGCCAGAGCGGATTCGCGCTACTCCAGTCTCTGGAGGAACTGTGCCCAGATGCCGCGCTGGCCATGGTCAGTGGCGAATGGGATTCGCCCGCGCTGCGCCAGGCAGAAGCGGAGGGCTACCTGGTGCTGCGCAAGCCGGTGGCACCGGAGCTGCTGCATACCCTGCTGCGGCAGTGGCTGACCGAGATGCCGGGAAAACTCTCAAAAAGATAGCTGCTAGCGCTTGCTGGTAAATCGCGAGAGGGTGTTTTGCCTTGAGGTTCCTTCTGGCCTCAGCCACCGGGCCAGCACGGTGTGCAACTCGGCCGGGTCCACTGGCTTGCGCAGCACCAGGTAACCCTCGTCTTCGGCTTCGCGCAACGCGGGGGCGTCGAACTCCCCGCTCACCATGGCGCCGCGCGCACCGGGGTGGCGGGCCAGCAGCGTGCGCAGCACGTCAAAGCCGCTTTCGCCTGTGCGCAGGCGCTGGTCGCACAGCACCACGTCGGGGGGCGGGCCGCTGGCCGCCGCCGCCAGCGCCTCTTGCGCATTGGCGGCCAGGCGCACTTTCAGGCCCCAGCTGTGCAGCAGGTTGCACCAGGCCTGCTGCACCTCGGGGTCGTCGTCCAGCACCAGGCAGGTGCCGTGCAGCGTGGACAAAGGCGACGAGGGCATACCGGGGGCGCTCTGTGCGCCCATGTGCACAGGGGTGTTCTTATGTTCAGGGGGCAACACGGCGGCGGTGGCGGCCAGTTGCAGCCAGAAACACGAGCCCCGCCCCAGGCGCGAGCGCAGGCCGTGTTCGGCCGCCATCAGCTCGGCGCAGCGCGCCACCACAGCCAGCCCCAGGCCGTGGCCTGCGTCCACTTGCGTGGCACCGCGCTGCAGGCGTTCGTAGGGCTGGTAGATGCGGGCGCGGTCCTGTTCGGCCACGCCCACGCCGGTGTCCCACACGGCGAGGCGCCAGCGCCCGCCCCGGCGGCGCGCGGCCAGCAGCACACCACCGTGGCGGGTGTAGCGCAGCGCGTTGTGCACCAGATTGATCACACACTGGCGCAGCAGCACGGGGTCGGCCAGCACGGTGGCGTCGTCGGGCGGCAGGTGCTCGCGCAGCACCAGGCCCAGGTCGCGGGCTTCGGCGCGGAACAGCAGGGCCACGTCGTGCAGCAGCGGCCGCAGGGCCACGGGCTGGCGGCGCGCCTGCAGGGTGCCGCTTTCGATGCGAGAGAGGTCCAGCAGCGCGTTGAACATCAGGCTCACCGATCGCAGGCTGCGGCGCATGTCGTCCAGCGCGGGCAGCAGGGCGGCGTCGTGGTTGCGCCGCGCCAGCGCCTCGATCTGGAAGCCCATGGCGTGGATGGGCTGGCGCAGGTCGTGGCTGGCGGTGCTGAGGAAAAGGTTCTTGGCGCGCAGTGCCTGCTCGGCCTCAGCGTGGGCCTGCTGCGCCTCCTGCGCCAGGCGCAGACTTTCCTCCTCAAGCCGCACCTGCTGCAGAAAGAAGTTGTGCGCCACCACCGCATGCCGGTACAGCGCCGCCATCAACAGTAGCGACATGGGGATGATGAAGCGCCAGGGCGATGCAGGCGGCCCGCCCGGCATGGCCGGGTTGCCGAACAGGTTGGGCCACTGCGACAGCGACAGCGGCACCAGCACCGAGATCACCCCCCAGCCAAACCCGTAAAAGCGCAGAAATGTGCCCAGCGAGGGCAGCTGAAAGGTGGCGGTGCCCACAATCACCACCGCCAGGCTCACGTGCAGCAACAGCACAAAGTCGAAGCTGGCGCGCCCGGGGGTCAGCACCACGATGGCGCCCAGCGAGGCCAGGCCCAGGGCCTGCCCCAGGCTGGTGTTGCGCACCCGGGGCCGCCAGCGCCGCAGCCACGCGGCGTCGTCGGCAGCGGCCGAACCGCTGCGGCTGGCCCGCAGCTGGCGCGACTGCACAAACACGGCCACCGCCGCCAGCGTGTACAGCAACGTCCAGGCCAGCATGCCCAGGGGGTTGCGCCCCAGCCCCTGGAACCACATGGTGAACAACACCCCCAGCAGCGGCATCGCAAAGATGCCCTGGGCCAGGCGCTGGTGGGTCAGCTCCAGCATGCGCACCTGGCCGCGCTCGGCCAGGTCGCCGGTGTCCAGCGCGCGGGGAAACCAGCGCCGCCACAGTGCCAGCACCCTCATGGCCGGGGGCCCTCCATGGCGACGGTTGCATCGACCGGAGCCTCCAGCCAGCAGCTGAGCAGCGTGTGCAGGTCGGCCACGTCCACGGGTTTTTTGAGCACCAGGTAGCCCTCTTCTTCGGCGCGGCGCAAGGCCGGGGCGTCGAACTCGCCACTCACCATGGCGCCCCGTGCCTGCGGGCAGCGCGCCAGCAGGGCCAGCAGCACGTCAAACCCGCTTTCGCCCGAGCGCAGCCGCTGGTCGCACAGCACCACATCGATGGTCTGGCCCGCATCCACATGCGCAAAGGCCTGCCTGGCGTCGGATGCCAGACAGGCTTGCACCCCCCAGCTGCCCAGCAAGGCCGACCAGGCCCCCAGCACATGCGGGTCGTCGTCCAGGATCAGGCAGCGGCCTTGCAACGGCCGGGCGGATGGGCTGCGTGGGCTGGCCGGGTCGGGCCCCGGGGCCGCTGCGGGCAACTGCAGCCAGAAGCAGGAGCCCGCCCCTAGGCGCGACTGCAGGCCATGCTGCGCGCCCATCAGGTCCACGCAGCGTGCCACCACGGCCAGCCCCAGTCCATGGCCTTCGCGGTTGATGTGCCAGGCATGCTGGGGGCGGTAGAAGGGCTGGTAGATGCGGGCCTGGTCTTCCAGCGCCACGCCCAGGCCCGTGTCCCATACCTCGATGCGCCAGTGGCCCTGCCGCCGCCGCGCACCGATGAGCACGCCGCCCTGCGGCGTGTAGCGCAGCGCGTTGTGCACCAGGTTGGACAGCGACTGGCGCAGCAGCGCGGCGTCGGCCTGCACGGCGGCGCCCGCCGGCGGCATGTGCAGCCGCAGGCGCAGCCCGCGCGAGCGGGCCTCGGCCAGGAACTGGATCTCCAGCTCGTTGAAAAAAGGGTGCAGCAGCAGCGGCTCGGGCCGCACCGCCACCTGGCCGGATTCGATCTTGGACAGGTCGAGCAGCGAGTTGAACATCAGCTGCACCGACTGCAGGTTCAGCCGCAGGTCGGACAAGGGCGCGGCCAGGGCTGCGTCGCGGTTGCGCAGCGCGATGGCTTCGGTGAGCAGGCCCATGGCGTGCACGGGCTGGCGCAGGTCGTGGGCGGCGGTGCTGAGAAAACGGTTCTTCTCGGCCAGCGCGGCCTCAGCGGCGTCGCGCGCTTCGCGGTACTGGGCCGACAGCTGCTGGCCGCGTTCTTCCAGCCAGACCTGGTGTACAAAAAACCGGTGCGCCGTGTGCGAGTGCCGGTACATCGTGAAAGTGTGCAGCAGCGACAGCGGAAGGATGAAATACCAGTGCTGGGGAAACAGCCAGGGCTGCACCAGCAGCGAGGCGTTCCACCCGGTCATGAAAAACCGCATGAACACGCTCAGCACCGGCGTCTGGTGCGTGGCATTGCCCGCCACAATGGCTGCGTTGGTCACCAGCAGCAACAGCGCAAAGTCGTAGCTCGCATGGCCCGCCACGATGACCACCGGGGCCGTGGTGCCTGCGCCATGGACCAGCGCGCAGAGCTCCAGGCGCGGGCGCCAGCGGCGCATGAGGTCGGCCGCATCCAGCCTGCCCTGGTCCTGGCGGAAAACGCGGCGCAAGTGGTGGGAGGCGGCTGCAAACACCACATAGAAGCCGAACCACCCCCACATCCAGCGTGCGTCATGCTGCAGCTGGTAGAACAGCGTGAGCGCCAGCGCCACCAGGGGCAGCACCATGATGCTGGTGTGCAGGCGCTGGTAGGTCATCTCCAGCAGCCGGGCCTGGCCCGCCATGCTCACGGTCTGCAGCGAGGCCTGCGGGGGCTCCTGGGTCGGGGCTGGCGCGGCAGAGGCGTTGACCGGGTCCATGTCAGCGCACCGGCATTGCCAACGGCGTGAACCGCGCGAGCCACGAAGGCCGTGCAAACCCACCCCTGGCCTGCATCACACGTCGCCCATGGACGGCAACACCAGCCGCCGCCCGCGCAGGCGCGTGATCGCCTCCACCCGTGTGCGGGCGCCCAGGCGCAGCAGGATGGCGCTCATGTGCTCCTTGACCGTGCTCTCCGACAGGTCGTACTGCAGCGCGATGCGCTTGTTGGGCAACCCCTGCAGCACCAGCGCCAGGATTTCGCCCTGGCGCATCGACAGGCCCAGCTCCGTCGGCGTCACGGGCAGGTCGCGGCTGCGCGGGGGCTGGCCGCTGTGGCTGGCGGGCTCAAACCAGGCCAGGCCACACAGCAGCGCCTCCACCGCCAGGGCAAAGGTCTCCGGCGGGGCCTGCTTGTGGATGAATCCATGGGCACCCGCCTGGCGCACGCGCTCCATCACGTTCGGGTCGTCGTCACCGCTGATCACCGCCAGGGCGCTGCTGGGGCAGTGCTGGCGCAGTTGGGCAATCAGGTCCAGTGCCGCTCCTTCGGCCAGCCAGAAGTCGATGAGGGCAATGGCGGGGGCGCCGCGTTCGGCCACCAGGGGCAGCACGTCCTCGGTGCGGCCCGCCACGGCCACCTCCATCCGGGGCAGGCGCGAGCGCAGGAACTCGGCCACGCCGCGTGCTACCAGCGGGTGGTCGTCCAGGACAAGGGCATAAGGGGGTGGTGGCATGGCCAAGTCGGCAGGGGGGTAGGGGCGCAGGGTTGCACCAAGGGCAAATTTTGCCAAGTGTGGCCCAGGCGGGGTGGCGCGCAAACCCTACCCTGGTAGGGTTCCGCACGGCGTGCTGCGCTGCACAGAATCCGCCCTCCATTCACCACCCCGGAGGTTTCCGCACATGGCTTCAACCCGCGCACAGCGCATTTTGCACCCCGCACGGCCCGTTTTCCGCTGGGCTCCCCTTGGCCTGGCCGCAGCGCTGCTGGCAGCATGTGGCGGTGGCGACGACAACAACGGCAGCACGCCCCCTCCGGCCGTGGGGGTGTTCACGGTGGGAGGCGATGTGGCCGGCCTCGGGGCGGGCAAGGCCGTGACCCTGCAGAACCTGGGCACCGACGACCTCACGGTCAGCACCAACGGCAACTTTGTGTTCAACACCCGCATGGATCGGGGCGTGGCCTACGCCGTCACCATCAAGGCACAGCCCGCAGGCCAGCGCTGCACCGTGGCCCAGGGCACAGGCACCGCCACGGCCAACGTGAGCAATGTGCAGGTGCGCTGCGAGAACCTGGCCGCCGCCACCTTCACCGTGGGCGGTGCTGTCACGGGCCTCACCGGCAGCGGCCTGGTGCTGCAGAACAACGGGCGTGACGATCTGGGCGTGGCGGCCAACGGCGGCTTCAGCTTTGCCACGCCGCTGGCAGGGGGGGCTGCCTATGCGGTCACCGTGAAGACCCAACCCAGCGGACAGGGCTGCACTGTGGCCAACGGCACGGGCACCGTGGGGTCGGCCCATGTGACCACGGTGGAGGTGCGCTGCACAACTGCTGCTGCAGCCCTGCCTGAGGGCGACTGGAAGCAGGGCCAGTGCTCCCTGGCGCGGCCTGGCGTGTGGGGGCGCTTCCTGTGGCGCATTGCCCGGCAAAGCGACGCGCGGGCCACGGTCGCGCAGGGCTTGCTTACCTATACCAATGCCGAGTGCTCGGGCCAGGGTACGCTCGCAGGGCCACTGACGGACCTGGGGGTGTTCAGCTTTGACCGCAATGGAAGTACTGCAACGGCCACGGCTTTCTGGAGCACCTGGGTGACGCCGTCGGGCTTAACATCGCGCTCCGTGTGGACCCGCAAGGGGGCCTATCTGTGTGTGTTCGGTGACAGCACTCCCACCGTGTTTCCCACGGCGGCCAGTGCAGAGACCTACGCAGACCTGATCATTCCCAGTAAGACTTGCTATACGCAGAATTGAGGATGCAGGCTTGCCCGCTGGCGGACATGGGCGTCTGCCGGCAAGCACATCCGACGTTGCGGTAATGCGCATACAAAAAAACCGCCATTGGATGCAATGGCGGTTTTTTCCATGGCGGACGTGGTGGCTACTTCGACAGTTCCCCCGCCGTGGCTGCATCCAGGCGGCCCGACTGCGCGATGCCGCGATCCTTCTGGAATGCGCGCAGCGCAGCTGTCGTTTTGCCGCCCATGGCCCCATCGGGCACGCCCGCGTTGTAGCCCAGCTCGTTGAGCCGGGCCTGGGCGTCCTTCAGTGCCAGGCCAGGGGCGCCAGCTGCGCCACCGGCGGCCGCACGCGGTGCCGAGGTCTGCGACGGAGGTGCCGCGCCATCCACCCCCAGGCGGCCGCCGCCACCCAGGCCCTGGCCGCGCACCGTCTGCGCCTTGTAGTTGCGCAGCGAACGCACCATCTGGTTGAACGCATCCATGAAGGCGGCGGCAATCACCTTGCCCTCGGCGGTGTTGGAGTAGCCGCCCAGGCGTGCGCCGCCCGATCCGCCCAGCAACTGGCCCATGGCGCCAAAGTCTGTCTTGGCTGCGCTGCCCTCCGAGGCCGCCACCTGCACGCCCGAGCGGTTGTCGATGAGGGTGAGCAGGGTGCTGGCCTCCTTGGTGTTCAGGCTGCCGCCGATGGCTGCGAGCAGCCCGCCCGCGCGCCCGCCGACAAGCCCGCCCAGCGAGGCCGACGCGCCGCCTGCGTTGTGGTTCTGGAAGATGATTTCAGGCGAGAGCCCATAGTCCGAGGCCACCATCTGCCCCTGGCCAAAGTTGCTGCCCTGGCGCATTTCGCCCGACTGCATGAGCGCCCGCTCGCGGGTCATGGCGTTCATGCCTGCGGCGCCGCGCTCCACCACCACAAAGCAGTTGGATTGCTGCACCAGCAGGCGCAGCAGGTTGGCGGTGGGCGGCAGGCGGTACTGGTCGCGCAGGATGGTGTACCACCCCGCCTGCTGGTTCTCGATGAGCGACACCGTGCCCAGCGACGACTCGCAGCGCTCCAGCTCGCTGCTGGCGGCATCGGTGGCAGCGCCCGCGGCACTGCCGGTGGCCACGGTCTTGGCGTCGCCGCTGCCCATGCGCATGTTGGTGGTTTCGCAGCCCGACAGCAGCACTGCAGCCGTCAGGGCGATCGCCAGTGCGGACAGGCGTGGCAAGCGCGCTGGTGCGTGGGCGTGAACGTGGGGGGGGGCGGACGGGGTTCCGCAGGCAAGGAAGGAGGTCATAGGCCGATGAATAGATGGCGCAAAACGCCAGAACAAAAGGCCTTGATCTTTCGTGCGGCGCCCTGCCGCAGCAACCCGACCGAAGAAGGGTTCCTCAACCGTGAAAAACGTGGTGGTGTGGTGCTGTCTCAGCCACCCCGGCGCCGCAGCACCACCGTGATCTGCCCGTTGGTTTCAATCGTCGCCCGCTCCACCTCATGCAGGTGCAGGCAGCCGCTGGCGCGCAGCGCGGCCTCCAGGTCGTCGGTGGAGAGCAACTCCTTGCGCATCAGGTCTGTATTCACCTGCCCCTGCTGCACCAGCACCTGCGGGCTGCCGTCGATCAGGCGCTCCATCCACGCAAAACGAAACGTCAGCTGCGCCAGCACCACATGGCAGCCGATGAGTGTGGCGGCAGAGACCAGCCCGCCCACCAGCGAGTTGTCGCCCGCGTTCATCGAGTTCTGCACCGCGTTCGACAGGATCAGCAACAGCACCAGGTCGAATGGCGCGTACTGCCCCGTCTGCCGCTTGCCCGTGAGGCGCAGGAACACCAGCAGGAACACATAGACCACCACGCCTCGCAGCACGAATTCCCACCACGGCACATTCATATCCCACATTGCAGGGCTCCTTGTTGCAGGGTTGTGTTGCGCGCCAGTCTACGGCGCTGAGCGAAAATCCGGCGGTCTCGCCTGCCTTCGCAGGCCGCCCCCTTTTTAAAGACGCACCTTCCATGCAACGCCGCCAATTCCACCAAACCAGCGCCCTGGCTGCCCTGCTGTATGCCACCGGGCAGCAGGCCTGGGCCTTGTCGCTGGGAGACCTGTCGTCTGCCGACGCATCCAAGGGGCTCAAGGCCGCGCTGGCGCAGGGCGCCCAGGCGGCAGTGGCCCTGTTGGGGCGGCCCGATGGCTTTCTGGGCAACCCCCAGGTGCGCATCGGCCTGCCGGGGTATCTGGACGACGCCGCCAAGGTCATGAAGTCGCTGGGCCAGGGGCGGCGCATTGACGAACTGGTCACCTCCATCAACCGCGCGGCAGAAGCCGCCGTGCCCATGGGCCGGGACCTGCTGGTGGGTGCCGTACAGAACATGACGGTGACGGATGCCAAGAACATCCTCACCGGCGGCAGCACCTCGGTCACTGCCTTTTTTGCCGAGAAGACACGCGCCCCGCTGGGTCTGCGGTTTCTGCCGGTGGTGAACCAGGCCACCGAGAAGGTGGGCCTCACGCAGAAGTACAACGCCTTCGCAGGCAAGGCCGCCAGCTTCGGCCTGCTCAAGCCCGAGGAGTCCAACCTCGCGCAGTACGTCACCGGCAAGACGCTGGACGGCCTGTACTTCATGATCGGCGAGGAAGAGCGCCGGATCCGCCAGAACCCGGCCGGTGCGGGCAGCGCCATCGTCCGCAAGGTGTTCGGGACGCTGAGATGATCTGCGTCCGTGTGAAAGGCATGCCTTCGTGTCTCTGACGAACTCCGAACTTTGCCCTTGTGGCCGAACCCAGGTCACGCCCGGCAAAAGCGCCAAGGCTGTGGCTCTGCCGTACGCAGGCTGCTGCGGCCGCTACCTCGACCATTGGGGTGACGCCGCCGCGCCCGATGCCGAGAGCCTCATGCGCTCACGCTACACCGCCTTCGTGTTGGAGCGGGCCGACTACCTGCAGGCCACCTGGCATCCCAGCACCCGCCCGGCCGCGCTGGATTTTGAGCCCGGCACCAAATGGCTGGGGCTGGCAGTGCGCCGCCACCGCCCCACCGGCGAAGACCGCGCCGAGGTGGAGTTTGTCGCCCGTTACCGCGTGGGCGGCCGCGCCGTGCGCCTGCACGAAACCAGCCGCTTCGTGCGCGAAGGCGGGCGCTGGTTCTATGTGGATGGCGACATCCATCCCTGAAAATCTGAATAAAAATGGCCGCCTGCGCGCGGCCATCCTGCCTTGATAGCTATGAAATTTGAAGCAATCCTGTTTGACTGCGACGGCGTGCTGGTAGACAGCGAGCCCATCACCAACGGTGTGCTGCGCGACATGCTCCACGAAGCGGGCTGGGCCCTGACACCCGCAGAGTGCATGCGCATCTTCGTTGGCAAGACCGTGCGCAGCGAGGCGGCCCGCATCGAGGCCCACACCGGCCGTCCGCTCACCGACGCCTGGATGGCCGACTTCTACGCGCGCCGCAACGCCGAGCTGGAGCAGCGGCTCACCGCCATCGCGCATGTGCACGGCGCCATCGACCGCGTGCACACCCACCACGGCGGGCGCATCGCCTGTGCCTCGGGGGCCGACCGTTTCAAGGTCGAGATGCAGCTGGCCAAGGTGGGCCTGGCGACCTACTTTGCGGGCCGCGTGTTCAGCGGCCACGAAATGCCCGCCACCAAACCCGCCCCTGATGTCTACCTGGCCGCTGCCGCCGCGTTGCAGGTGGCGCCCACGCGCTGCGCGGTGGTCGAGGACACCGTCACCGGCGTTACGGCGGGCGTGGCCGCCGGGGCCACCGTGTATGCCTATGCCCCGCTGGGCGACGGCGGAGATGCCAGCGACAGCGACGAGGCGCTGCGCGCGGCCGGTGCCGTGCAGGTGTTCCGCAGCATGGCTGAATTGCCCGGCCTGCTGGGCTGCTGATTCCACAACCACCCACCCAAGAGAAGAGGGCCTGGCGATGCGCGTAACAAACCAAACGCTGTGGGTGTGGCGCGCGGCGCGCACGGTGGCGGCGCTGGGGATCGCCCTGGTGCTGGCCGGCTGCTCCTCCGTCAAGCCCTGGATCAACGAACCCCTGCCGCCCGAGGACCAGAGCATCCCGGTGCGCAAGTCCGAGCGTGACCCCAGCATCCTGGTGGCCGTGACCCTGTCGGGCGGCGGTGCGCGCGCTGCGGCCTTTGGCTTTGGCGTGCTGACCGAGATGCAGGAAACCCGGTTTGTGTGGAATGGCAGCCCCACCACCTTGCTCGACGCCACCGACGTGGTCAGCGGCGTCTCGGGTGGCAGCATCGTGGCGGCCTACTTTGCGGCGCATGGCATTGAAGGCCTGCCGCGCTTCGAGCACGAGTTTCTGCGCCAGAACTTCCAGAACAGCCTCATCACCCAGGCGCTGCGGCCCGGCAACCTCATCGACCTCACCTCGCCCTGGCTGGGCCGCACCCACCTGCTCGCGCGGCGGCTCGACGAGCTGTATGGCGGCCTCACCTTTGGCGACGTGGAGCGCCGCCCGCGCCACCCGCAGCTGTTCATCACCGCCACCGACATGTCGCTGGGCACGGGCTTCGAGTTCACCTGGGAGCAGTTCTCGCTCATCTGCTCGGACCTGCGCAAGGTGCCGCTGTCGTTTGCCGTGGCCTCGTCGTCGGCGGTGCCGCTGCTGCTCAGCCCCATGACGCTGAAGAACTACGCCGACCAGTGCCCCGAGCGCCGCAGCACCTCGGCCGCCAGCGCCCGCGCTGCCACCGGCGACTACCGCGCCCGGCTGTACCGCGCGCACGAGCTGAGCTACACCGACGCGCGGCGCAAGCCCTACATCCACCTGGTGGATGGCGGCCTGGCCGACAACCTGGGCGTGCAGCGCCTGCTTGACCGCGCGCTGGCCGGTGGTGGCCTGCGCCAGACCTTCAGTGAGGTGGGCATACCGCCCGGCACCATCCGCAAGCTGGTGCTGATCACCGTGAACGCCGAGCGCGACCCCTCGGTGGACATCAGCCAGAGCGACAAGGTGCCCAATATGGCGCAGGTGGTGGACGCCCTGCTGTTTGGCACCGGCGCCCGCGCCACGCGCGAAACGCAGGAGTTTCTGCGCGACATCACGCGGCAGTGGCAGCAGTCGCTTGCCAGCGGATCGCCCGGCAGCACCGATGTGTTTGCGCCCGATGCCGAAGTCCATGTGATTCCTGTCAACCTGCGCGACGCACCCGACGACATCGCCCGCCGCCGCCTGCTGCAGGTGCCCACCGCGTTTTCCATCACATCGGAAGAGGTCACCGACCTCATCGAGGCCGGTGGCAGCGTGCTGCGCCACTCGCCGGAGTTCCGGGCGCTGGTGCAATCCCTGCTGCGCCCGGCGCCACCTGCGGGGCTGCAGGCCAAGGACTGAGGGCGCACGCTCAGGGGCGCTCAGGGCTGCGTATCCGGCGCCGGGGTCGTGGGCACGCCCTGTTCCTCTGCCGCCCGCACCTGCACTTCCATCGCGCGCTGGTAGCCCGGCCGCTGCTGCAGCCGCTGCCAATACGCTTGCGCAGCGGGCCCAAACTGTGGCGCCAGCCCCAGGTGCTGCGCCAGCAGCAGCGCATACCCCACCGCCACATCCGCCGCCGTGAACCGGCCCGCGCACAGGTGCTCGCTGCCGCTGTGGATCAATGCCGTTTCCACCGCGCGCAGCCGCGCCAGAAACCAGCGGCTGTAGTCCTCCACCACCTGCGGCTGCTTGCGCTCTGCAGGCTCAAAGCGCCCATAGCGCAGCACCAGCGTCTGCGGAAAGGTCAGCGTGGCATCGCTCATGTGCAGCCAGTTCAGGTACGCGCCATACGCCGGGTGCGTGGGCGCCACATCCAGCCCCGCATCGGGGTGTGTGGCGGCGAGGTACTGGCACATCGCGGCCGATTCGGTCATGCGGACATCGCCTTGCACCAGCAGCGGCACCGTGCCCAGCGGGTTCTCGCCCAGAAACCACCGCGCCTTGGCGCGGGGCGGGAAGGGGAGCATGTGGAGCTGGTAGGGGAGCTGCAGCTCTTCGAGCATCCACAGGGGGCGGAAGGAGCGGGCGCTGACGCAGTGGTGGAGGTGGAGCATCTGTGGGGCTAAACGTGGCTGACTGGGACATTTTTCGCCCCATTCTCTGACCATCTGGCGTCTGTTAGGAAACACAGATCGGCGCAAAGCGCGTGGGGGCTGAATGTTTAATTTAGTCGGGGGCACTTCACGGCCACCCTATTCTTCGCAGTGTTGCTACCTACTTTGTGCTCAGCGCTAGTACAGAAATAACGATTGCCAGGACAGATAGACCGAGGGATATCCAGCCCCTGAACTCGTTCCCTCTGTTCTGACGGCGCTTGAACTCTATCTCACACAGGATGTAGTTCCCGGTGTGCTCCTTCCAGCCCGTCATGTACTCGGCTAGCTGCTCGTCCGACATGGATCTGAGTGCTCGTGGGGTGGCTGTTGTGACCATGGCACGTGTTCCTGTTTGATGTTGCAATTCCAGTTCGTAGAACAGTTGGTTACTGCAGGATAAGCGCTGCGGGAGGGTAAATCTGCTAATTGGCACCCAGCGCTACACCCTCACCACCCTCCGAAACTCCGCAGGCGATTGCCCCGTCCACCCCCGAAACGCCCGGATAAAACTCTTCTCGTTCTCAAACCCCGCCGCCTCGGCCACCTGTTTGATGGGCCGTTGCGTGCGGTGCAGCAGCTCCACCGCGCGGGTGCGGCGCACCTCGTCTTTCAAGCCCTGCAGCGTGGCGCCTTCCTCCTTCAGCTGCCGGTGCAGGGTGCGCGGCGACACATGCAGCAGCGCGGCCAGGGATTCCGCGCTGTGCTGGGGCAGGGCATGGGCGGGTTGCCCCGGCAGGGGGGCTGCCAGCAGCTGGCGCACGCGCTGCACCAGCAGGCGGTCGCGGCGGTAGTGCAGCACCGTCAGGGGCAGGGCGTGTTGCAGCATCTGGCGCAGGGCCTGTTCGTCGCGGCGCAGGGGCAGGTGCAGGTAGCGGGCGTCGAAGTGGATGGCGGTGCGCGGCGCTTGGAAGGTGACGGGGCCCCGGAA
This sequence comes from Acidovorax kalamii, assembly GCF_002245625.1. Lineage (GTDB taxonomy): Bacteria > Pseudomonadota > Gammaproteobacteria > Burkholderiales > Burkholderiaceae_C > Acidovorax > Acidovorax kalamii. The sequence continues at coordinate 241,961 of NZ_NOIG01000013.1, read as the reverse complement.
CAGCACGGCGTAGGCATCGGCATGCTGCGGAGGGTCAAACGCAAACTCGGCCGAGATGAGCGGGATGCGCGAGTCCACCATCCAGCAGGCCAGGCCGTGGGCATTGCGCAGCACGGACACCAGGCAGAACTCGCGCAGCACGCCCAGGTCGCGCGCCTCGGTGATGCGCAGCGTGGCGGTGTCCCCCTCGGTGGTCAGTTGCAGTGCAATGTCGTCCGTCAGCAGCCCGTGGTGGCGGCACCAGCGGGCCAGGGCCACCTGCAGCGTGGGCGAGCTGATGCTGGCGCGCGCCAGCATGCCGTAGCTGCCCCAGGGCAGGCGGCGGCTGAACCAGCCCAGGGCTTCGTCGTCCAGCTCCTGCATGGCGGCGTCGGAGATCTGCTCCATCTGCCAGGCGGTGATGCGGGCGCTGTCGTCCTGCAGCAACTGCGGCGCAATCTGTGCCTGGGCCAGGGCGTGGTCGGGGCTCAGGCCGCGCCGTTCGTAGGCCAGGACAATGGCGCGCACAAAGGCGATGGGCGTGGCGGCAGGGGCTGTGGCGGGCGCGGGCAGGCGGTGGGCGGGGTGGGCAGGCGGTTTCACGCCGCAGAGTGTGCCAGCCGTGGCACGATTTGCAACCATTGTGTCCACCCGCAAGGGGTTCAGGCTTCTATGCTTACGGATCGCCCGCCCGCATCTTCTTGCGGCGCAGGGCCGGATGACAGAGCCGAGGAGACAACCCCCGTGACGAGCAGCGCAGCCGCAACGAACTCCGCACCGCTGGTGGACAGCCACGCCCGTGGCGCCACCGACGTTCCCCTGATCGAGCAGACCATCGGCGCCTTTTTTGCCGACATGGTGGCCCGCCAGCCCGAGCGCGAGGCGTTGGTCAGCGTGCACCAGGGCCGCCGCTACACCTACGCCCAATTGCAAACCGAAGCCCACCGCCTGGCCAGCGCGCTGCTGGGCATGGGACTCACACCGGGCGACCGCGTGGGCATCTGGTCGCACAACAATGCCGAATGGGTGCTGATGCAGCTGGCCACCGCGCAGGTGGGCCTGGTGCTGGTCAACATCAACCCGGCCTACCGCACGGCCGAGGTGGAATATGCGCTGAACAAGGTGGGCTGCAAGCTGCTGGTGAGCATGGCGCGCTTCAAGACCAGCGACTACCTGGGCATGCTGCGCGAGCTGGCGCCCGAGTGGCAGGGCCAGCAGCCGGGCCACCTGCACGCGGCCAAGCTGCCGCAGCTGAAGACGGTGGTGTGGATCGATGACGAAGCGGGGCAGGGCGCCGACGAGCTTGGCCTGATGCACTTTACCGAGCTGATTGAACGCGGCAACGCGGCCGACCCGCGTCTGGCGCAAGTCGCAGCCACGCTGAAGGCCACCGACCCCATCAACATCCAGTTCACCAGCGGCACCACGGGCTTTCCCAAGGGCGCCACGCTCACGCACCGCAACATCCTGAACAACGGCTTCTTCATTGGCGAATGCATGAAGCTCACGCCCGAAGACCGGCTGTGCATCCCCGTGCCGCTGTACCACTGCTTTGGCATGGTGCTGGGCAACCTGGCCTGCTTCACGCATGGCGCCACCATCGTCTACCCCAACGACGGGTTTGACCCGCTCATGGTGCTGCAGACGGTGCAGGACGAACGCTGCACCGGCCTGCACGGCGTGCCCACCATGTTCATCGCCGAGCTGGACCACCCGCGCTTTGCCGAGTTCAACCTCAGCACCCTGCGCACCGGCATCATGGCTGGATCGCCGTGCCCCACCGAGGTGATGAAGCGCGTGGTGGAGCAGATGAACCTGCGCGAGATCACCATCGCCTACGGCATGACCGAGACCAGCCCCGTGAGCTGCCAGAGCAGCACCGACACGCCACTGGACAAGCGCGTCTCCACCGTGGGCCAGGTGCAGCCGCACCTGGAGATCAAGATCGTGGACCCCGACACCGGGGCGGTGGTGCCCGTTGGCCAGCGCGGCGAGTTCTGCACCAAGGGCTATTCGGTCATGCACGGCTACTGGGGCGACGAAGCCAAGACGCGCGAAGCCATTGATGCCGACGGCTGGATGCACACCGGCGACCTGGCCACCATGGACGCCGAGGGCTATGTGAACATCGTGGGCCGCATCAAGGACATGGTGATCCGGGGCGGCGAGAACATCTACCCGCGCGAGATCGAAGAATTTTTGTATCGCCACCCCCAGGTGCAGGACGTGCAGGTGGTGGGCGTGCCCGACCAGAAATATGGCGAAGAGCTGTGCGCCTGGATCATCGCCAAGCCGGGCACAAAACCGACGGAAGACGACATCCGCGCCTTCTGCAAGGGCCAGATCGCGCACTACAAGGTGCCGCGCTACATCCGCTTTGTCACCAGCTTTCCGATGACGGTGACGGGCAAGATCCAGAAGTTCAAGATCCGCGACGAGATGAAGGACCAGCTGGGCCTGGAAGAACAGAAAACCGCTTGAGAGAGCAAAGACCGTATGACCATTCTCGACACCCAACTCAACGCCCGCTCGGCGGACTTCCAGACCAACGCCACCGCCATGCGCGCGCTGGTGCAGGATCTGCGCGCCCAGCAGGACAAGATCGCCCAGGGCGGCGGCGAGGCAGCCCGCGCCAAACACACCGCACGCGGCAAGCTGCTGCCGCGCGAGCGCGTGGCCAACCTGTTGGACCCCGGCACGCCCTTCCTGGAGCTGGCCCCGCTGGCGGCGCTGAACATGTACAACAACGACGCGCCGGGCGCGGGCCTGATCGCAGGCATCGGCCGCGTGAGCGGGGTGGACTGCATGATCGTGTGCAACGACGCCACGGTGAAAGGCGGCACCTACTACCCCATGACGGTGAAGAAGCACCTGCGCGCCCAAGAGGTGGCCGCGCAGAACCGCCTGCCCTGCATCTACCTGGTGGACTCCGGCGGCGCCAACCTGCCCAACCAGGACGACGTGTTCCCTGACCGCGACCACTTCGGCCGCATCTTCTACAACCAGGCCAACATGAGCGCCCAGGGCATTGCGCAGATCGCGGTGGTCATGGGCAGCTGCACGGCAGGCGGCGCCTATGTGCCTGCCATGAGCGATGAATCCATCATCGTCAAGAACCAGGGCACCATCTTCCTGGGTGGCCCGCCGCTGGTGAAGGCCGCCACGGGCGAGGTGGTAAGCGCCGAAGACCTCGGCGGTGGCGACGTGCACACGCGCCTGTCGGGTGTGGCCGACCACCTGGCGCAAAACGACCTGCATGCGCTGCAGCTGGCGCGCACGGCGGTGCGCAATCTGAATAAAAACAAGGCCCCTGCGCCCGCTGATCAAGCCCCTATAGCTCCTAAATTTGCAGCAGAAGAGCTGTATGGCGTGATCCCCGTGGACACGCGCAAGCCCTTTGATGTGCGCGAGATCATTGCGCGTGTGGTGGACGGCAGCGAGTTCGACGAGTTCAAGGCCCGCTTCGGTAGCACCCTGGTGTGCGGCTTTGCGCGCATCGAGGGCATGCCCGTGGGCATCATCGCCAACAACGGCATCCTGTTCAGCGAGAGCGCACAAAAAGGGGCGCACTTCATCGAACTGTGCTGCCAGCGCAAGATTCCGCTGGTGTTCCTGCAGAACATCACCGGCTTCATGGTGGGCCGCAAGTACGAAAACGAGGGCATCGCCCGCCACGGCGCCAAGCTGGTCACGGCCGTGGCCACGGCGAGTGTTCCGAAGTTCACCATCATCATCGGCGGCAGCTTTGGCGCGGGCAATTACGGCATGTGCGGCCGCGCGTACAGCCCCCGCTTCCTCTGGATGTGGCCCAACGCGCGCATCAGCGTGATGGGCGGCGAGCAGGCCGCCAGCGTGCTGGCCACCGTCAAGCGCGACGGCATCGAAGCCAAGGGTGGCCAGTGGACCATGGAGGAAGAAGAAGCCTTCAAGGCCCCCATCCGCCGCCAGTACGAAGAGCAGGGCCACCCCTACTACGCCACCGCCCGCCTGTGGGACGACGGCGTGATCGACCCCGCCGACACGCGCCGCGTGCTGGCGCTGGGCCTGTCGGCCACGCGCAATGCGCCGATCGAAGACACCAAGTTCGGCATCTTCCGCATGTGAGGTGGTTGGTGGACGCCATGGCCCACTTCACCCTGCTCGCACGCTACAACGTGTGGGCCACGGCGCGCCTGCTGGATGCCGTGCGGGCGCTGCCGGAAGAGGACTACCGGCGCGATGTGGGCCTGTTCTTCCACAGCATCCACGGCACGCTCAACCACCTGCTGGTGGGCGAGCATCTGCTGTGGTTTGTGCGGTTTGCCGAAGCCCGTTCGCCTACGGTGGCACTGGATGCCGAGGTGGAGCCTGACCGCGTGCAGCTGGATGCCCGCTTGCGCGAGGGCGCTGCCCGCTGGGCTCCGCTGATCGCTTCGTTCAAGCCCGACCGCTGGAGCGGCACGCTCGACTACACCACCATGCGTGGCACGGCCGCATCGCTCCCGTTCGCGGCCACGCTGGCCCATGTGTTCAACCACGGCATACACCACCGGGGCCAGATCACGGCGGCCTTGACCACCCTGGGCCACCCCAGCCCCGAGCTGGACCTTGTCTACTTCCTGCAAAACCCGTCCCAGCCATGAGCAGCCAGAACCTTTCCATCACCCAGACCGGCGCCGTGGCGCGCATCACGCTCACCCAGCCCGAGGTGCGCAACGCCTTCAGCGACGAAGTCATCGCCGAAATCACCGCCGCCTTCACCGACGTGGGCAGCCGCGCCGATGTGCGCGCCGTGGTGCTGGCCGCCGAGGGGCCTGCGTTCTGCGCGGGCGCCAACCTCAACTGGATGCGCCGCATGGCCGACTACACGCGTGACGAGAACATCGCCGACGCGGGCAAGCTGGCCGAGATGCTGCGCGTCATCTACGAGTGCCCCAAGCCCACGGTGGCGCGCGTGCAGGGCGATGTGTACGCAGGCGGCATGGGCCTGGTCGCCGCGTGCGACATGGCGGTGGCGGTGGACACGGCGGGTTTTTGCCTCAGCGAGGTGAAGCTGGGGCTCATCCCCGCCACCATCAGCCCCTATGTGATCCGTGCCATGGGCGCGCGGGCCGCGCACCGCTACTTCCTCACGGCCGAGCGCTTTGACGCGGCTGAGGCGCTGCGCATCGGTTTTGTGCACACCGTGGTGGCGGCCGAGCAGCTCGATGCCAAGGTGGACGAACTGCTCAAGGCGCTCACCAGCGCCAGCCCCAACGCCGTGCGCGCCTGCAAGAAGCTGGTGCTTCAAGTCGCCGAGCGCGAAATCAACGCCGGTCTGATCGCCGCCACCGTGCAGGGCATTGCCGACATCCGCGCCAGCGACGAGGGCAAGGAAGGCGTGCAGTCGTTCCTGAACAAGCGCAAGCCCAACTGGTTGGGCTGACCGGTAACCGCAGACCATGGACACCCTCTGGTTCAACATCGTGCAGTGGCTCCACACGCTGGGGCTGCATGTGGATGGTGGCACCGCGCGTGCTGTAGGCGATGCGGCGGCCACAGCCACTGCGAAGCTCGACATGCCCAGCCTGCTGGCTTTGGCCGCCGCGCTGGGCTGGGCCAGCGGCTTTCGTTTGTATGCCGTGGTGTTCCTGGTAGGGATGATGGGCGTGTTGGGCTGGATGCCTTTGCCCCCGGGCCTGGCCGTGTTGCAGCACCCACTGGTGCTGCTGGTCAGCGGCTTCATGCTGCTGGTGGAGTTTTTTGCCGACAAGGTGCCGTGGGTGGACAGCGCCTGGGACGCCGTGAACGCCTTCATCCGCGTGCCTGCAGGCGCGGCCCTGGCCTTTGGTGTTTTCGGTGCCGACAACGCCACCATGGCCGTGCTGGCGGGGCTGCTGGGTGGATCGCTGTCGGCCACCGCGCTGGCCACCAAGATGACCACGCGCGCGGCGGTCAACACCTCGCCCGAGCCGTTTTCCAACTGGGGCCTGTCGTTCTTTGAGGATGGCCTGGTGGTGGCCGTGGTGTGGCTGGCCACGCAGCACCCAGTGGCCTTCGGCATCGCGCTGGTGGTGATGGTGGCCGTGTCGGTGCTGCTGCTGGTGGTGCTGTTCAAGTTTCTGCGCGCCGTGGTGCGGCGCCTGTCTTCTTTCTTTTCTGGTTCTGCCAAGGTGGCTTAAACATGTTCAACAAGATCCTCATTGCAAACCGTGGCGAGATCGCTTGCCGTGTCGCAGCGACTGCCAAGCGCCTGGGCGTGAAGACCGTCGCCGTGTATTCCGACGCCGACGCCAACGCCAAACATGTGGCCGTGTGCGACGAGGCCGTGCACATCGGCGGCAGCGCGCCCAAGGACAGCTACCTGCGCTGGGAGCGCATCATCGAGGCAGCCAAATCCACAGGCGCGCAGGCCATCCACCCCGGCTACGGCTTCCTGAGCGAGAACGAAGACTTCGCACAGGCTTGCGCGGCGGCGGGCTTGGTGTTCATTGGCCCACCCGCTTCGGCCATCAAGGACATGGGGCTCAAGGCCGAGTCCAAGCAGCTCATGGAGAAGGCCGGGGTGCCCCTGGTGCCCGGCTACCACGGCGCCGACCAGGACCCGGCCCTGTTGCAGCGCGAGGCCGACCGCATCGGCTACCCCGTGCTCATCAAGGCCAGCGCGGGTGGCGGGGGCAAGGGCATGCGCGCGGTGGACAAGAGTGAGGACTTTGCCGCCGCGCTCGAATCGTGCAAGCGCGAGGCCATCAACAGCTTTGGCGACGATGCGGTGCTGGTCGAAAAATACGTACAGCGCCCCCGCCACATCGAGATCCAGGTGTTTGGCGACACGCACGGCAACTGCGTGTACCTGTTCGAGCGCGACTGCTCGGTGCAGCGCCGCCACCAGAAGGTGCTGGAAGAAGCCCCCGCCCCGGGCATGACGCCTGCGCTGCGCGCGCAGATGGGCGAGGCCGCCGTGGCCGCCGCCAAGGCCGTGAACTACGTGGGCGCGGGCACGGTGGAATTCATCGTGGAGCAGCCGGGCGGCTACGAGCGGCCCGACCAGATGAAGTTCTACTTCATGGAGATGAACACCCGCCTGCAGGTGGAGCACCCCGTGACCGAGGCCATCACCGGCCTGGACCTGGTGGAGTGGCAGCTGCGCGTGGCCTCGGGCGAGCCGCTGCCGCTGAATCAGCAAGACCTGCGCATCACCGGCCACGCCATCGAGGCGCGCATCTGCGCAGAGAACCCTGACAACAACTTCCTGCCCGCCACTGGCGCGCTCAATGTGTATGCGCTGCCCGAGTGCGTGACGTTTGAACGCGGCGCGGTGCGTGTCGATTCTGGCGTGCGCCAAGGCGACGCGATCAGCCCTTTCTACGACTCCATGGTGGCCAAGCTCATCGTGCACGGCGACACGCGCGCGCAGGCGCTGGCGCGGCTCGATGACGCGCTGGCGCAGACCCATATCGTGGGCCTGGCGACCAACGTCCAGTTCCTGCGCCGCGTGGCGAAGACGGACGCGTTTGCGCAAGCCAAGCTCGACACCGCGCTGATCCCGCGCGAGCAGGCCGTGCTGTTCCACCAGGAACCCGTGGGCCTGCCGCTGGCCGCCGCCGCTGCGGTGGCGCAAACGCTGCTGAAGGAGCGTGCCAGTGAAGGCGTGGACCCGTTCAGCCGCCGCGACGGCTTCCACACCCATGGTGTGGTGCAGCGCCGCTTTGAGTTCGAGTTTGGCGGCGAGCATGCCAAGGCCTGGCTCACGTACGAGCGCGGTGGCAGCCTGCATCTGGCCGTGGGCGAGGGCGAAACCGCCGTGGCCGGGCCGCTGGTGTTTGCCGCGCAGGCCGATGGCATCGAGCTGCAGTTTGCAGGCCAGCGCACCCGCGCTGCCGTGTATGCCCAGGGCGAGGTGGACCATGTCTTTACCCCGCAGGGCGCTACGCAGATCACCGCCATCGACCTGCTCGCCCATGCGGGCGAGGTGGCGGCCGAGGGCGGGCGCCTCACGGCCCCCATGCCCGGCAAGGTGGTGTCGTTTGCCGTGAAGGCGGGCGACACGGTGGCCAAGGGCCAGCCCCTGGCGGTGATGGAAGCCATGAAGATGGAACACACCATTGCCGCACCTGCGGATGGTGTGGTGCAGGAACTGCTCTACGCGCCTGGCGACCAGGTGACGGAGGGGGCTGAACTGCTCAAGCTTTCCGCTGCGTGACAGCACGCAGCGGCAGGGCGCGGTACGCTCGGCAGCCATGAAAATCACCTTTTGCTGTACCGACACCAAGGCCGAACCCTGGCTGCAGGGCCTGGCCGCCGCGCTGCCCGGCGCTGATATTTCCGTGTGGCAACCCGGCGCACCGCAGGCCGATTGCGCCGTGGTCTGGGCACCGCCCCAGCAGTTCATGGACGAGCAGCCGGGGCTCAAGGCCCTGTTCAACATCGGTGCGGGCGTGGATGCGCTGCTCAAACTGCGCCTGCCGCCGCACGCGCTGGTGGTGCGGCTCGATGATGCGGGCATGGCCGTGCAGATGGCCGAGTATGTGTGCCACGCTGTCATCCGCCACTTCCGCGAGTTCGATGCCTACGAGGCTGACATGGCAGCGGGACGCTGGGGCTACCGCAAGCCGCGCCTGCGCAGCGACTTCCCCATCGGCGTGATGGGCCTCGGCGTGCTGGGCGAGCGCGTGGCGAAGGCGCTGGCGCAGTTCGACTTCCCCATCAACGGCTGGAGCCGCAGCCCCAAGGCCATCGAGGGCGTGCGGGCCTTCAGCGGCACAGAGCAGTTCAACGACTTCCTGGCCGCGAGCCGGGTGCTGGTCAACCTGCTGCCGCTCACGCCCGAGACGGCCGACGTGATCAACAAGGACACGCTGGCCCGCCTGCTGCCCGGCGCCTACGTGATTAACGTGGCGCGCGGCGCGCACCTGGTGGACGACGACCTGCTGGCGGCCATCGCCAGCGGCCAGGTGGCGGGCGCCACGCTCGACGTGTTCCGCACCGAGCCGCTGCCTGCAGGCCATGCGTTCTGGAGCCAGCCGTGCATCACCCTCACCCCCCACACCTCGGCGCGCACGCTGCGCGACGAGAGCATTGCCCAGATTGCGCGCAAGATCGCCGCGCTGCAGCGAGGTGACACCGTGGCGGGCGTGGTGGACGCCGGGCGCGGCTACTGAATGAATGAAGGCGCGGGCCCCACACGCAGCACGGACAATCGCAGGCTTATGACCACCTCCAGCACCTCTAACGTCCGGCGTTTCTTTGGCCTTCTGGGCTGGATTCTTCTGGTCCCCAGCGCGCTCACGGCGCTGGGCGCGGCGTGGATGCTGGCCTCGGGCCTGGGCATGCTGGGTGGCTCGCACACGGCCACGGGCCGCGTGGTGGCGCACCAGGAAGTGACCCTCGGCTCACAGGGGCGCCGCAGCCTGGCCCGGCAAAGCATTGTCGAGTTCGCCACAGGCGACGGGCGCACCCTGCGCTTTACCGACGGCGTGGCTCGCCAAGGCCACGCGATGCACAAGATCGGCGAGACCGTCACCGTGCGCTACGACGCCCAGGATCCCTCGCGGGCCGAGATCGGCAGTTCCACCACGGTCAAGGTGCTGGGCGGCGGCGTGCTGCTGCTGTTCAGCGGCATCGGCGTGCTCGTGGGCTGGCTGCTGCTGCGCTTGCGGCCCAGGTCCGGCGCCATCGCGGCCCACGCCACCCCGGATTGACGGGGCGCTGGCCGCCTTCCTTTTTGTTTGATGAAAGCACACCCCCATGAGCAGCAGCATTCCTTCCCGCGTGAACCTCATCGATGTCGGCCCCCGTGACGGCCTGCAGAACGAAAAGACCCCTGTGCCTGCGGCCGTGAAGATCGAGCTGGTGCACCGCCTGCAGCAGGCTGGCCTGCGCGAGATCGAAGTCACCAGCTACGTGAGCCCGAAGTGGGTGCCGCAGATGGCCGACAACCATGAGGTGATGGCGGGCATTGCGCGCCAGAGCGGCGTGGCGTATTCGGTGCTCACGCCCAACCTCAAGGGCTTTGAAGCGGCCGTGCTGGACAAGCCCCATGAGATCGTCGTCTTTGGCTCGGCCAGCGAGGCCTTCAGCCAGCGCAACATCAACTGCAGCATTGCCGAGAGCATCGAGCGTTTTGCGCCCGTGGTGGAGGCGGCGCTGGCCGTCGGCATCCGCGTGCGGGGTGCCATGAGCTGCACCGTGGGCTGCCCGTACGAGGGCGAGATCGCGCCCGAGCGCGTGGCCTACCTCGCAGGCCTGCTCAAGGGCATCGGCGTGCAGCGCGTGGACGTGGCCGACACCATTGGCGTGGGCACGCCGCGCAAGGTGCAGCGCGCCATCGAGGCCACGCTGCAGCACTTTGGCATCGACGAAGTGTCGGGCCACTTCCACGACACCTACGGCCAGGCGCTGTCCAACACGCTGGCAGCGCTGGAGCTGGGTGTGTGGAACTACCAGTCGTCCGTAGCCGGGCTGGGCGGCTGCCCCTATGCCAAGGGCGCCACCGGCAATGTGGCCACGGAGGACGTGGTGTACATGCTGCAAGGCATGGGCATCGAGACGGGCATCGACCTCGACAAGCTCATCGACGCGGGCGCGTACATCAGCGAGTTCCTGGGCCGCAAACCCAACTCGCGCGCAGCGAACGCCCTGCTCACCAAGCGAATGGGGTGAGGCATCTCGGGAGGCGCGTTCGGCGTCTTCTCCCGGTCTTTCGGCGAGGCCACGTCCCTTGCTGGGAGCCGTGGGTTCGCAGAGGTTATTGGCGGTGTGGAAAATGGGTGGAACGACTTTGATTCCGGAGTGAGCAACGATGTGTGGAGCTGAAGTGAAAAACCTGCCCGAGGGCGTGCAGCGTGTGGCTGCGGCGCTCGAATCCCTGGGCCACCCCCACCGTCCGCAGATGCTGGACGACGCCGCGCGCACCGCGCAGCAGGCGGCCGATGCACTGGGCATCGCAGTGGGGCAGATCGCCAAGAGCATCATCTTCCGCCGCAAGAGCGACGATGTGGCCGTGCTGGTGGTCACCTCGGGCGACCGCCGCGTGGACGAGAAAAAGGTCGAGGCCCATGTGGGCGGCAAGATCGGCCGGGCCGATGCTGACTTCGTGAAAAGCCGCACGGGCTTTTCCATCGGCGGTGTCTCGCCCGTGGCGCACGCCACGCCGCCCGTCACGCTCATCGACCAGGACCTGCTGCGCTTTGAGGTGGTGTGGGCGGCCGCAGGCCACCCGCATGGCGTGTTCGCGCTGCACCCCAGCGACCTGCAGCGCCTGACGGGCGCCCCGGTGGTGGATGTGGTCCAAACCCCGGTTGCGGCATGAATGCTATTGATTTGCTAGCTGCAAAGGCAATTCAGTTGCGCGCAGAAGGTCATTTTGACCATGAAAGTGCTGAGCCGGTGCCCTCACCCTGCATCTCCGTGTGCCGCATGTCGCCCGACCGCAGCCATTGCGAAGGCTGCTTTCGCACGCTGGACGAGATCCGCCTCTGGTCGCGTGCCGATGGCAGCCTGCGCCGGGGCATCTGGGAGCAGCTGCTGGGCCGCGCGGGCATCGGCCTTGAGGCACCCCTCTGAGCGGCTGAGCGGCGGTCCTCGCCCGGGCCGCGCCCGTTTTGTGCGCGGCGGGTCGCCGTGCAATGACATGGAGAGCTGACATGAAGCACATCACCTTCTACCTGGACTTTGTCTCTCCCTACGCCTGGCTTGCGTTTGAGCGCCTGCCCGAGGCACTGGAGGGGCTGAGCTACAGCGTGGCCTATCAGCCGGTGCTGCTGGGCGCGCTGCTGCAGCAGCACGCCAACCCCGGCCCGGCGGGCATCGTGCCCAAACGCGCCTGGACCTACCGCCACGTGACCTGGCTGGGCCACGCGCAGGGCACGCCCCTGCAGATGCCCGCGCGCCACCCGTTCAACCCGCTGCCGCTGCTGCGCCAGGCGCTGGCCTGCAGCGACGATGGCGCCATCAACCGCTATGTGGCGGGCACCGTGCTGCGCCACGTGTGGCAGGGCGGGCACGATGCGCTGGACCCCGAACGCCTGGCCGCACTGGCGGCCGATCTGGCCGAGCAGATCCGCCCGGGACAGGACGCGAACAGCGACGGCCCCAAGGCGCTGCTGCGCGCCAGCACCGAGGCCGCGCAGGCAGCGGGCGTGTTTGGCGTGCCTGCGTTTGCGGTGGACGGCAAGGTTTTCTGGGGGCTCGACAGCCTGCCCATGCTGCGCGCCTACTTGGAAGGCGATACATGGTTTGATGGGCCGGGCTGGAATGCTGTCAGCCAGCTTCCATCGGGTTTACCCGCGAAGTCCTGAGCTGTTTCCGGATGCTGAAAGGGGTGCTGCGGGTTTCACCCTAAGTTGTCAGAGAGCGGTCAGTTTGATGAAAGCTCTTGTTGGTTTCGCGTCAGAGCGTGGTCAGTGCCGTCCTGAAGAATTCGTGCAGCCCGCCGCAGTGCGGTCTGAATAACCTACAGGAGACATTCACCATGGCTACAGCCCATCCCGCACCGCGGCCGATGACGCCCGAAGAGAGGAAGGTCATCTTCGCTTCGTCGCTCGGCACCGTTTTCGAGTGGTACGACTTTTACCTGTACGGCTCGCTCGCAGCCATCATCGCCAAGCAGTTCTTCAGTGGGCTGGACGCCGGCTCGGCGTTCATCTTCGCGCTGCTGGCGTTTGCGGCGGGCTTCATCGTTCGCCCCTTCGGCGCCATCTTCTTCGGCCGCCTGGGTGACATGATCGGCCGCAAGTACACCTTTCTGGTCACCATCCTGATCATGGGCCTGTCCACGTTCATCGTGGGCATCCTGCCGACCTACGCGTCGATTGGCGTGGCCGCTCCCATCATCCTGATCGTGCTCCGCCTGTTGCAAGGCCTGGCCCTGGGGGGTGAGTACGGCGGCGCTGCCACCTACGTGGCCGAGCATGCTCCGCATGGCAAGCGCGGCGCCTACACCGCCTGGATCCAGACCACCGCAACGCTGGGCCTGTTCCTGTCGCTGATGGTGATTCTGGGCACCCGCACCGTTGTGGGCGAAGAGGCCTTTGCTGACTGGGGCTGGCGTGTTCCGTTCATCGTGTCCATCGTGCTGCTGGCCATCTCGGTGTGGATCCGCCTGGCCATGAATGAATCGCCTGCCTTCCAGAAAATGAAGGCCGAAGGCAAGACCTCCAAGGCGCCTCTGAAGGAATCCTTCGGCGAGTGGAAGAACCTCAAGATCGTGATCCTGGCACTGGTGGGTCTGACGGCTGGCCAGGCTGTGGTGTGGTACTCGGGCCAGTTCTATGCCCTGTTCTTCCTGACGCAGGCGCTGAAGGTGGATGGCGCGACGGCGAACATTCTGGTGGCTGTGTCGTTGCTGATCGGCACGCCCTTCTTCATCGTGTTCGGTTCGCTGTCCGACAAGATCGGCCGCAAACCCATCATCCTGGCAGGCTGCCTGCTGGCCGCACTGACCTACTTCCCCGTGTTCGGCGCACTTACCAAGGCGGCCAACCCCGCCCTGGCTGAAGCCCAGGCCAAGAACAAGGTTGTGGTGGTGGCAGACGCCAACGAGTGCTCGTTCCAGTTCAACCCCACCGGCACCGTCAAGTTCACCAGCTCGTGCGACATCGCCAAGCAGGTGCTGGCTGGCGCTTCGGTGAGCTACGAAAACGCGCCCGGTGCCGCAGGTACGCCTGCCGTGATCAAGATCGGCGAGACCTCCATCACCGGCTACAGCAGCAAGGGCCTGCCCGCTGACGAAGCCAAGAAGAAGGACGGCGAGTTCAAGAAGGCCGTGGCCGATGCGCTCAAGGCCGCTGGCTACCCCACCAAGGCAGACCCCGCCCGCATCGACAAGGTCATGGTCACGGCGATCCTGGTCTACCTGGTGCTGCTGGTGACCATGGTGTACGGCCCCATCGCCGCCATGCTGGTGGAAATGTTCCCGACCCGCATCCGCTACACGTCCATGTCCCTGCCATACCACATCGGTAACGGCTGGTTCGGCGGCCTGCTGCCCACCACGGCATTCGCCATCGTGGCCCAGACCGGCAACATGTACAACGGCCTGTGGTACCCCATCATCATCGCCGCAGCCACGGTGGTGATCGGTGGCCTGTTCATCAAGGAAACCAAGGACGTGGACATCTACGCCAACGACTGATCCGTGATGCCCGACCGGTGACCCTGCGGGGTTGCCGATCGGCACCGACCGGTGTGCAGGGCCCGACCCGCAAGGGGCGGGCCCTGTGTTCCATCAAGGGGCCTGGGCCGCGCACCCAGTACAACCGATAACCCTGCGCGTCAGCAGGCCCCTTGATTGAACAAACCCATTCCCAAGGACCCAAGGAGATTGTTATGTGGAAGATTGTTGTTGGCTTCGTTCTGTTCGCAGCGCTGTCGATGTACGTGATCATCGTGGCGGGCGACAAGGCCGACATGGGCGGTGAAAAACACGGCGCCGATGCCGTGCATGCGCCAGAGGCTCCTGCTAGTGCGGCCGCACCCGCACCGGCTGCCGTTGCGGCTCCTGCTGCTGCGCCTGCCGCTCCAGCCAGCGCCCAGTAAGCGTTCAACCTTGTGGCCTGCAGGCGCCGCTGAGGCGCCCCGCCCCCTGTGGTGGCGCGAAGCAAAAAAGCCCGGTGCGTCAGCCCCGGGCTTTTTTTTAGGTGCTGCTGCGTCAAGCGTCAGCGGCTCCGCGCTTCAGTGCTCCTGCGGCTCAGCGCTTGAAGCGGCCGTCACTGCCAATGATGGACAGATCGGCAAACACCAGGCCACTGTGGTCGGTGGGGCTGTAGCTCAGCTCCACGCCGCCCAGGTCCCATTTCTTGATGCTCTCCAGCCCGGCATGCAGCTTGGCGCGGTCCGGCTTGGGGCCCGCGCGCTTGATGCCTTCCACCAGCACCTTGGCACTCACAAAACCCTCCACCATGGCAGGGGTGAGGTCGGAAATGTTCCTGGCCCGTGCCAGCTCCATCGCCTCCTTGACGACGGGGTAGTTGAGCGAGCGCTCCGACGGAAACACCTGCGTGACCACCACGCCCCGGGCCTGGTCGCCCAGCAGTTTCACAAAGCCGCCAGACGCGTTGTTGGACAGCGTGACGATCTGCCCGGTGACGCCCGCTGACCGCAGTGCCTTGATGCCGTCCACCACCGCCGCCCCGGTACCAATGAAGACCACGGCCTGCGGCTGCTTTTGCGCCACCCGGGGCGCGATCGCGCTGTAGTCGGGCTTGGCGCGGTCAAACTTCTCGATGAAAAGCGCGTCCAGCTGGTTGGCCTTGAAGCCGGATTGCGCGCCTGCGAGGCCATCGGCGCCAAAGGTGTCGTCCACATGCACCACGCCAATGCGCTTGATGCCCAGCGTGTTGAGGTGGGTGATGGCCTTCTCCACCTCGCGCTGGTAGGGAGCCCGCACATTGAAGATGTACTTGGGCACGGGCTGGTGCAGCACCATGGCTCCGGTGGAGGGGCCCACCAGCGGCACGCCATGCTGCTCCAGCAGCGGCATGATGCCCTGCGTGTGGGGTGTGCCGCGTGTCATGAACAGGCCGATCACGCCCTTTTCTTCAATCAGCGTCTTGGCGTTTTGCAGTGTGAGTTTGGGGTCGAACTTGTCGTCGAGCGAAATCACTTCGACCTTCTGGCCGCCTACGCCGCCTTTGGCATTGACATGGTCGATGTACAGGGCTGCGCCCTGCATGGATTCGGCCACCGTGGCGGCGGCCGAGCCGGTGATGCCCACGGTCTGGCCGATCAGGATCTGTGCGTGGGCCGAACTGATGCCCAGGGCGGTAGCCAGGGCGCAGAGCGCGCCGGCCAGGCCAGTTGTCTTCATGGGGTTGTCTCCTGCTTGTGGAGCGCCCGAGTGTAGGGACGCCCCAGCGCGGGACAACTGTAAAAACGCGTAGGCGGACGTTCAGCGGCGGAAGCGCCCGTCCGTGCCGATGATGGCCAGATCGGCAAAATCCAGCCCGGTATGGTCCTCGGGGCTGAAGTTCACCTCCAGCCCGCCCAGGTCCAGCTTCTTGATGCTCTCCAGGGCAGTCTGGATCTTCTCGCGGGTGGGCTTGGGGCCCGCGCGCTTGAGGCCTTCGACCAGCACCTTGGCGGCGGCAAAGCCCTCCAGCATGGCGGGGCTGATTTCGGTGAGCCCCTTGGCCTTGGCCAGCTCCTGGGCTTCCTTGACCATCGGGTAGGTCACGGCACGCTCGTTGGGGAACACTTGGGTCACGATCACGCCTCGGGCGTTGGCCCCCAGGCTCTTGATGAAGCCGCTGGAGGCATTGTTGGACAGCGTCACGATCTGCGCGGCCGAACCTGCCGTGCGCAGGGCGTTGGTGGCGTCCACCACCGCAGAGCCCGAGGCCACCATCAATACCGCCTGCGCATCGGCCTTGGCCACCTTGGCGGCAATGGGGGCGAAGTCGGGCTTGGCGCGGTCAAATTTTTCGGACACCACGGCGGTCAGCTTGGCGGCCGTCAGGCCCTTCTGTGCGCCCTGGATGCCGTCCGCGCCAAAGCTGTCGTCTGCATACACCAGTGCCACGCGGGTGATCCCCATGGAGGCGAGGTGGGTGATCGCCTTTTCCGCTTCGCGCTGGTAGGTGGCGCGCACATTGAAGATGTATTTGCGCACCGGCTGGTGCAGCACCATGGCGCCGGTGGATGGTGCCACCAGCACCACGCCGTGTTTGTCCAGCAGCGGCAGGATGGCTTCGGTGTGGGGGGTGCCCCGGTTGAGGAACAGGGCAGAGACGTTCTTGTCCTCGATCAGCGTGCGGGCGTTTTCCGCTGCCAGCTTGGGGTCGAACTTGTCATCCAGGGAGATCAGCTCGATCTTCTGGCCATTGACCCCGCCTTTGGCGTTGATGGCGTCGATGTACAGCAGTGCGCCGTCGGTGGTCTCTTTTACCCCGGCGGCGACCTGGCCAGAGAAGCCGGCCGTCTGGCCGATCAGGATCTGGGCATGGCTGGCTGCACTGGCCGCAAGCGCCAGGACCATGCCAGCCGCCCGCAGTTGCCATTGTTTTGTCATGGCGGTCTCCTCTAGTTTTGTGTGGAGGCCGCAGTCTAAACGGATGTTTCCGGCCAGAACACCCGCTTTTCCCTAGCCGCTGCCCCATTGCGCCCGCTTTGTCCACGGTCAAAAGCACCGCAGCGCGTCCCGGGGGTAATCGGCACGCGCGGGCGCAAACCCGAAGCGCGTCCCTAGAATGTTCCGCCTCACCCCAGAAAGACCGCCTCCATGACCCAGGGACTGATCCGTATCCGCGGCGCACGCCAGCACAACCTCAAAAATCTGGACCTGGACATCCGCACCGGCGAACTCACGGTGGTGACCGGCCCGAGCGGCTCGGGCAAGTCCAGCTTGGTGTTCGACACGCTGTACGCCGAAGGCCAGCGCCGGTACGTGGAGACCTTCAGCGCCTACGCGCGCCAGTTCCTGGACCGTATGGACAAACCGGCCGTGGACAAGGTCGAGGGCGTGCCTCCGGCCATTGCCATCGACCAGACCAACCCCGTGCGCTCCAGCCGCTCCACTGTGGGCACGATGACGGAGCTGAACGACCACCTCAAGCTGCTGTTTGCGCGCGCGGGCCAGTTGTTTGACAAGCAGACCGCGCAGCCGGTGCGGCACGATTCGCCCGAGACCATTTATGCCGAGCTGCAGCAGCGCAGTGCCGCTGCAGGCGACCCGCGCATCGTGCTGACCTTCCCGGTCGAGCTGCCTGCCAACACATCGGCCGAACAGGTCGAACAATGGCTGTCCGCCAGCGGCTTCACCAAGGTGCAGGCCGAGCGCGAGGTGGCCACGCCCACCGGCCCGCGCAAGGTGCTGGATGTGGTGGCCGACCGCTTCCGCCTGGGCAACGCCGAGAAGGCACGGGTGATCGAAGCCATCGAGGTGGCGTTGAAGCGCGGAACCGGGCGCTTGAATGTGTACCGCCTGGTGGATGAGGGAGAGCCGGAACTCTGGAGGTTCTCGACAGGCCTGCACTGCCCCGACAGCGACCTGCGCTACGGCGACCCCATCCCCTCCATGTTCTCGTTCAACTCGGCCGTGGGCGCCTGCGACAGCTGCCGGGGTTTTGGCCGCGTGATCGGTGTGGACTACGGCCTCGTCATCCCCAACGACAAGCTCACGCTGCGCGCGGGCGCCATCAAGACCATCCAGACTCCCGCCTGGCAAGAGGCGCAGGACGACCTCATGCGCCATGCCGAGGCCGCAGGTATCCCGCGCGACACGCCCTGGTACAAGCTCACCGATGACCAGAAGAAATGGGTGATCGGCGGCGCCCCTGGCTACAAGGAAGGCCAGTGGAGCAAGCAGTGGTATGGCATCAAGCGCTTCTTCGAATACCTGGAGAGCAAGGCCTACAAGATGCACATCCGTGTGCTCTTGTCCAAGTACCGCAGCTACACGCCGTGCCCCACCTGCGCGGGTGCACGCCTCAAGACCGAGAGCCTGCTCTGGCGCATCGGCCGCAAGGAAGACGCCGACGCGGTGCTGGAGCCCGGCAAACGTTTCATGCCCGAGGGCGTGCAATGGTCGCGTGAGCAACTCGAAGCGCTGCCCGGCCTGTGCCTGCACGACCTGATGCTGCTGCCCATCGACCGCCTGCGCCAGTTCTTTGCGCGCATGCAGCTGCCCGTGGGTGACGATGCCAAGGGTGGCGACGCGCAAGCGCTGAAGCTGCTGCACGAAGAAATCACCACGCGCCTGCAGTACCTGTGCGACGTGGGCATTGGCTACCTCACGCTCGACCGGCAAAGCCGCACCCTGAGCGGCGGCGAGGTGCAGCGCATCAACCTCACCACGGCCCTGGGCACCAGCCTGGTCAACACGCTGTTTGTGCTGGACGAGCCCAGCATCGGTCTGCATCCACGCGACATGCACCGCATCACCGAGGCCATGCTGCGCCTGCGCGATGCGGGCAACACCTTGGTGGTGGTGGAGCATGACCCGGCCGTGATGCTCGCGGCGGACCGCATGATCGACATGGGCCCCGGCCCGGGCCGCCTGGGCGGTCAGATCGTGTTCGACGGCACCACGGCGGATTTGCGCAAGGCCGACACCCTCACCGGTGCCTACCTGGGCGGCCGCAAGCATGTGGGCTTTGGCTTCAAGCGCATGGTGACGGAATCGACCCCGCGCCTCATCCTGGAAGGCGCGCGCGAGCACAACCTGAAGGATGTGACGGTCGAATTTCCGCTACAGCGCCTGGTCACCGTGACCGGCGTGAGCGGCTCGGGCAAGTCGAGCCTGATCCAGGACGTGCTGGCCCCTGCGCTCTTGCGCCACTTCGGCAAGGCCACCGACAGCCCGGGCGCGCATGAGCGCATGCTGGGCGCGGACCATTTGTCGGACGTGGTTTTTGTGGACCAGTCTCCCATCGGCAAAACCGCGCGCTCCAACCCGGTGAGCTACGTGGGCGCGTGGGACAGCATCCGCGAGCTGTTTGCCGTGGCACCGCTGTCCAAGCAGCGCAGCTACACCGCCGCCAAGTTCAGCTTCAACAGCGGCGATGGGCGCTGCCCCACCTGCGGCGGCTCGGGCTTTGAGCATGTAGAGATGCAGTTCCTGTCGGACGTGTACCTGCGCTGCCCCGACTGCGATGGCAAGCGCTACCGCCCCGAGATTCTGGAGATCACCATCGACCGGGGCGGGCGCACGTTGAACGTCGCCGACGTGCTGGCCCTCACGGTGGCCGAAGCTGCCGCCTTGTTCGCGGACGACCGCGACGTGATCCGCGCGCTGCAGCCCATTGTGGACGTGGGGCTCGAATACGTCGCGCTGGGCCAGCCGGTGCCGACGCTCAGTGGCGGTGAAGCGCAGCGCCTCAAGCTGGCTGGCTTCCTGGCCGAGGCGGCAAAGACAGCCTCCAAATCCCGCCAGGCCGTGGCGCGCAAGGGCACGCTGTTCCTGTTTGACGAGCCCACCACCGGCCTGCACTTTGACGACATCGCCAAGCTCATGCGCGCATTGCGCAAGCTCATCGATGCGGGGCACTCGCTCATCGTCATCGAGCACAACCTCGACGTGATCCGCGCGAGCGACTGGCTCATCGACCTGGGCCCCGAGGGTGGCGACGGCGGTGGCCTCGTCGTAGCCGAGGGCACGCCCGAAGACGTGCGGGCCCACGCTACATCCCACACCGGGCAGGCGCTGCGAGACTACGAACTGGCACTGGGCGTGGGCGGCCATTCAGTGCACGAAAAAGCTGCAGAGCTACGAAAAAGAGAGCTGCTTGCGCTTGATGGACAAGCGCTAGAGGCCAAAAATGCCATTGAAATCGTCAACGCCAAGGAACACAACCTCAAGAACCTGAGCGTGGACATTCCGCGTGGCAAGTTCAACGTGGTGACGGGTGTGAGCGGCTCGGGCAAGTCCACGCTGGCGTTCGACATTTTGTTCAACGAAGGGCAGCGCCGGTACCTCGAATCGCTCAATGCCTATGCGCGCAGCATCGTGCAACCTGCGGGGCGGCCCGAGGTGGATGCGGTGTACGGCATCCCGCCCACCGTGGCCATCGAGCAGCGCCTGTCGCGCGGCGGGCGCAAGTCCACCGTGGGCACGACCACCGAGGTGTGGCACTTTTTGCGGCTTCTGTACGTCAAGCTCGGCACGCAGCACTGCGTGAACGACGGCGCCGCCGTGCAGCCGCAAACGCCCGAGAGCATCGCCGCGCAGCTGCTCACCCAGTTCCGCGGCCAGCACATTGGCCTGCTCGCGCCGCTGGTGATGAACCGCAAGGGCGTGTACACCGAGCTGGCCGACTGGGCGCGCCCGCGCGGCTACACGCACCTGCGGGTGGACGGCAACTTTTTGCCCACCACCAACTTCCCGCGCATCGACCGCTTCAAGGAGCACACCATCGAGCTGCCCGTGGCCAGCCTCGATGTATCGCCCGAGAACGAGGCCCAACTCCGCACTGCGCTGGCCGATGCGCTCACGCACGGCAAGGGCGTGGTGCATGTTCTCTCAGGCATCACAGGCCTGCGCGAAGCCATGGAGAGCGGCCAGCCCACGGCGGGCATTGGCACGCTGCAGGCGTTCTCCACCAAGCGTGCCTGCCCGGTGTGTGCAACGAGCTATGCCGAGCTGGACCCGCGCCTGTTCAGCTACAACAGCAAGCACGGATGGTGCCCCGACTGCGTGGGCACGGGCGTCAAGCTCACCAAGGACCAGCGCAAGGTGTTTGACGACTCGGTGCAGGACGACAAGGAAAAAGGCCGCGAGCAGACCTTTGCCGAGCCCGAGGTGGAAGACCTGGCCGACACGGCCTGCCCCACCTGCAGCGGCACCCGTCTGAACGCCACGGCCCGCGCTGTGCAGTTTGCGGGCGTGGGCATCACCGACATTGCCGCGCTGTCCGTCACGGACGTGCGCCGCTGGGTGGAGACCCTGCGCGTGGAAGGCGGCATGACGGCCCGCGAGGCCGACATCGCCCGCGACCTGGTGCCCGAGATCCAGAGCCGCCTCGAATTCCTCGAGGAAGTGGGCCTGGGCTACCTCACGCTCGACCGGGGCGCGCCCACGCTCAGCGGTGGGGAGGCCCAGCGCATCCGCCTGGCCGCGCAGCTGGGCAGCAACCTGCAAGGCGTGTGCTACGTGCTCGACGAGCCCACCATCGGCCTGCATGCGCGCGACAACCAGATCCTGCTCAACGCTCTGCACAAGCTCGGCGACAAGGGCAACACGCTGGTGGTGGTGGAGCATGACGAGGACACCATCCGCCGCGCCGACCACATCATCGACATTGGCCCCAGTGCTGGCAAACGTGGCGGGCGCCTGGTGGCGCAGGGTTCGGTGAAAGACCTCACGGCCGCCGAAGATTCTCAAACCGGCCGCTACCTTCTGCACGCGATGAAGCACCCGCTGCAACTGCGCCGCAGCATGGTGGCGGGCGAGGTGAGCGCCGAAGCCACGGCCGCGTTCGCGCAGGCTGAAGCCGCAGCGCCCACGGGCCGCCAAAGCGCCGCCGTGAAGAAGCGTGCCGCCCAGGCCGCTGCGCTGGCCGCCGATGCACTCACCGAGGCCAAGGAGCGCGCAGCCATGCGCTGGCTCACGGTGCACGGCGCGCAGCTGCACAACCTGCAGAACGTCACAGCCACCGTGCCGCTGCACCGCCTGGTGGCGGTGACGGGCGTGAGCGGCTCGGGCAAGTCCACCCTGGCGCGGGATGTGTTGTTGGCCAACGTGCAGGCCTGGGTGCAGCAGCGCAGTACCAAGGCAGGGCGCGATTCCATGGATGCAGGCAAGGCGCCGCCGCTGGTGGGTTGCTCGGGGCTGTCGGGCTTCGAGAGCATCGACCGCGTGCTCGAAGTGGACCAGACGCCCATCGGCAAAACGCCGCGTTCCTGCCCCGCCACCTACATCGGCTTCTGGGACACCATCCGCAAGCTGTTTGCCGAAACGCTGGAGGCCAAGGCCCGTGGCTATGCCGCCGGGCGCTTCAGCTTCAACACCGGCGAAGGCCGCTGCCCCAGCTGCGAAGGCGCGGGCGTGCGCACCATCGAGATGAGCTTTTTGCCCGATGTGAAGGTGCCCTGCGAAACCTGCCACGGCGCGCGCTTCAACCCCGAAACGCTGGCCGTGACCTGGCGCGGCAAGAGCATTGGCGATGTGCTGCAGATGGAGGTGGACGAGGCGGTGGACTTCTTCGCCACCATGCCCAGCATTGCGCACCCGCTGCAACTGCTCAAGGACGTGGGCCTGGGCTACCTCACGCTGGGTCAGCCGTCGCCTACGCTCAGCGGCGGCGAGGCGCAGCGCATCAAGCTGGTGACCGAGTTGACCAAGGTGCGTGACGAGGTGGGCCGCCGGGGCCAGAAGGCGCCGCACACGCTGTATGTGCTGGACGAACCCACGGTGGGCCTGCACATGGCCGATGTGGACAAGCTCATCCGCGTGCTGCACCGCCTGGTGGATGGCGGCCACAGCGTGATCGTGATCGAGCACGACCTGGATGTGATCGCCGAGGCCGACTGGATCCTGGACCTGGGACCGGAGGGTGGCAACGCGGGTGGGCGCATCGTGGCGGCCGCTACGCCGGAGCAGGTAGTGGCGGCAGGCACGCACACGGGCAAGGCGCTGGCGCCGGTGCTGGCGCGCTGAGCTGCGCGAGGGGGGCGAGGGCGCACAGCCCCGTCGGCCGCTGTCCTACGCGCAGCGCGGAACATGGCGCACGCGGTGTGCGGCATGGGCTTCCTACGATGGGTTGCAGGGGATTCGCTCCCCACTTTCCATCCACATCCAAGGACGCCCATCGCCATGAATACGCTCCATTTCCTCAAGACCTGTACCGCTCTCGCGGCCACCTCCGTGTTGCTGGTCGCCTGCGGCGGCGGCAATGACGACGACCCGACACCTAGCAATGAGCCCGGTGTGCTCACGGTGAGCAATGCCACCCTCGATGGCCTCAATGGCGTCTATGGCAACGGCGCGCTCAACCTCACCGAGGTGGACAAGAAGAACCCCATCGGCTCCACACCCGAGCTGTGCACCTTCCGCTTTGATGGCGCCAACAAGGTGGGCTCGTCCGCCACGGCCTTTGGCGACATCCGCTACCGCCCCGATGCCACCAGCCTGCACCAGGTGTTCCTGACCTTTGACGGCAAGGAATACGGCAGCGGCGAAGCGACGGACACCGCCGTGGTGCGCGAGAGTGATCAGGTGCGCTTCACCGGCAAGACGCTGACGGCCACCGATGGCTCCGGCGCCACGCTGCGCGTGAGCGGCATCGTGCCGATGCGTCCCAACCGCCCCCAGGGCTGCTGAGCCTGCATTTCGACACACCCATTGTTTGTCTCCCTCCCGGCCCTTCGGCCGGTTCAGCCTCTGCTGCAATCGTGGCAGGGGCTTTTTTGCTTGCGCAAGGGCCGTGGCAGGCCGCTGTCCTGCGGGTGGTGCTGCATGCTGGGCGGGCGCGTGGCCCCTGCGCTTTCGGAGCGCGCCGAGCTGTGCTGGCGGCACAATGCAGCGGTGTTTTTGCGGCGCCGTGGCCGCGTTGCACTTTGCCCGTCGCCCATGCCAATACCACCTTCTCACCGACCCACCGTGGTCTGGCTGCACCCCGAGGCGCCGCCCAAGCCTGCCGAAGGCGCGCCCTGCAACGGCTGCGGCCTGTGTTGCCTGGCCGAACCCTGCCCGCTGGGTGTGCTGGTCTCGCGCCGCCGCAAGGGCGCTTGTGTGGCCCTGCGCTGGAGCGATGCGGACCAGCGTTACTGGTGCGGCATGGTGGCCGACCCGGGCGGCGTGACGGGGCTCACCCAGCCCTGGGTGGTGCGAGTGATGTCGGCACTGGCGCGGCGCTGGATTGCATCGGGCATTGGCTGCGATGCGCGGCTGGATGTGGAGCCGCCTTCTGACGGGTAGATTTGGTTTGCTATCAAATATATAGCTGTAAAGGTATGACTATCAGGCGGTAACGGCATTTTTTGCTTGAAAAATATCCCGCCGTGCCAGGTGGATGCCCGCCAGCATGCAGCGCACCGACCCACCCGCCAGCTCGATGGTGGGCACGGCCAGGGGCAGCAGCGTGGCGCTGCGGTTGATCACGGCCCTTTGGGCGGGCGACAGGCTGGCGGCCGCGCGCGTTGACATTGCCAGCACCCGGCCCTGGGAGCCCTGCAGCTCCAGCGCATTGCCTGCAAATTCGCCGATCTGCCAGGGGCTCAGCTCCACCAGCTCCCGCCCCGTTTCGCGCAGCCGTGCGCGCACGGCGTGGCGCCGCGCGGGGTCGGTGATCAGGTCGAAGCCGCCCAGTGCAAAGTCGGTGCCCACGCACAACATCACGTTGGTGTGGTAGCAGGCCCGGCCCTCGGTATCGGCCGTGGCAAAGGCCATGGGCTCGTAGTTGAAGTGGGTGCAAAAACGCTCCAGCGCCACCGGGTCGGCGCGGTTGGATTGCGCGGTGTAGGCGATGCGGTGGATGTGGTCGAGCACCATCGCGCCCGTGCCTTCCAGAAACATGCCGTCGGCTTCCAGACCCGAGTAGTCGATCACGTCCTGCACGCGGTACTCGGCCTTGAGCAGCTCGATCACGTCGCTGCGCCGCTCGCGGCGGCGGTTCTCGGCACACATGGGGTAGATGGCCACATGCCCGCCCGCGTGGGTGGAGAACCAGTTGTTGGGGAACACCGCATCGGGCGTGTGGCGCTCGCCCCGGTCGTCGAACAGGTGCACGCGCACACCGGCGCCCTGCAGCGCCGCAGCGGCGGCAGTGACTTCGGCAAAGGCGTGGCGTGCAATGTCATCGGCGGCCAGGCCCGTGGTGCGCGCCTGGAAGCTGTTGTCCCCAGCGGTTTCTGGGTTGGGGTGGAAGTGGTGGGGGCGCACCATCACGACGGCGCTGGGGGCTTGGATGGAGGGGGGCATGGTGGTTGGGGGGACGCCGCAAGCGCGGGGTGGTAGAAGCAAAGAAGGCACCATTTTCTGAACAGCGCATGCTATTCAATAGCACCATGATTGTTCAAAATGCGCTAAAAAATGCCGATCTGACGGTTGCAAGACCCACCATGACCAAACTCGACGACACCGACCGCGAAATCATCAGCATCCTGCGTGCCGACGCGCGCACCCCCGTGGCCACGTTGGCGCAAAAGCTGCGCGTGTCGCGCGGCACGGTGCAGAACCGGCTGCACAAGATGGAGGAGAGCGGCGTCATCACCGGCTACACCGTGCGCCTGCGGCCCGATTCCGAACCCCAGCGCATCCGCGCCTGGATGAGCATTGCGGTCGAAGGCAATGCCGCCCCCGCCGTGATCCGCGCTCTGCGCGGCGAGCCCACGGTGGGCACGCTGCACACCACCAACGGCCGCTGGGACATCGTGGCCGAGGTGCGCGCCGAGAGCCTGGAAGCATTTGACGCAGCCCTGGGCCGCATCCGCCTCACGCCGGGCATTGCCAACACCGAGACCAGCATCCTGCTCTCGACCTACAAGGCGTGACCATCCCGGTGGCGCCTTGGCGACATGGGCTAGGGGGTTTCCGCATGCCCTCGCAGCAAGGGCTGCAGTTCAATGGCGAAGTCTTTGTTTTTGCTTTTCAGGAGCCCCGCCATGCAACGTCGCCAGATCATCCAATGGGGAGCCGCCAGCCTGGCTGCCCCCGCATTCCTGGCACAGGCCCAGAGCTTTCCCAACAAACCCATCAAGCTGGTCATCGCCTTCCCGGCCGGCGGCCCCACCGACATCACCATGCGCGCGCTGGCTGACAACGCCAGCAAGATCCTCGGGCAGACCGTGATTGTGGAAAACAAGCCCGGCGCGGGCGGCACCTTGCCTGCCCAGGCGCTGCAGACGTCGCCTGCTGACGGTTACACCGTCGCGCAGATTCCGCTGGGCGTGTTCCGCCTCCCTTACACCACCAAGATCAACTGGGACCCGGTCAAAGACATCAGCTACGTGCTCAACGTCACAGGCTACGCGTTTGGCCTGGTGGTGCCCGCCGACTCGCCACTCAAGACCTGGACGCACTTCGTGGCCTGGGCCAAGGCCAACCCCGGCAAGCTCAGCTACGGCTCCACCGGCACCATGACCAGCCCGCACCTGACCATGGAGCTCATCGCCCAGCAGCTGGGCCTGGAGCTGCTGCACGTTCCCTACAAGGGCAGCGCCGACCTCATGCAGTCCATCCTGGGCGGGCAGATCATGGCGGCGGCCGACTCCACCGGTTTTGCACCGCAGGTGGAAGCGGGCAAGCTGCGCGTGCTCAACACCTGGGGTGCCGAGCGCCTGGCCAAGTTCCCCGATGCACCCACGCTCAAGGAACTGGGGCTGAATCTGGTGCAGAACTCGCCCTTTGGCATCGGTGCACCCAAGGGCACGCCCGATGCGGTGGTCAAGCGCCTGCACGACGCCTTCAAACAGGCCATGGAGCAGGAGAGCTACAAGACGGCCCTGGCCCGCTACGACATGGTGCCGATGTACATGAGCACGTCGGCGTACAAGAAGTTTGCGCAGGACACGTTCACGCGCGAGAAGGCGCTGGTGGAGAAATTGGGCTTGGCCAAACCCACCTGAGGCCACTCCCTTCGGAGGGGGCAATGCGTTCCGTGTGATGATCCGTCCCAACTTTGAACGGAACACCACGAGCATTTATGGCATCCCCCTCCGACAGCATCAGCATGGCCCTGTTCTGCGACTTTGAAAACGTCGCCCTGGGCGTGCGCGATGCGCAGTACGAAAAGTTCGACATCAAGCCCATCCTGGAGCGCCTGCTGCTCAAGGGCTCCATCGTGGTCAAGAAGGCCTATTGCGATTGGGAGCGCTACAAGGGCTTCAAGGCCACCATGCACGAGGCGAACTTCGAGCTGATTGAAATCCCCCATGTGCGCCAGTCCGGCAAAAATTCGGCCGACATCCGCCTGGTGGTGGACGCGCTGGACCTCTGCTACACCAAGTCGCACGTCAACACCTTCGTCATCATCAGCGGCGACTCGGACTTCTCGCCACTCGTCTCCAAGCTGCGCGAGAACAACAAGCAGGTGATCGGCGTGGGCGTGAAGCAGTCCACATCCGACCTGCTGATCGCCAACTGCGACGAGTTCATCTTCTATGACGACCTGGTGCGCGAAAACCAGCGCGCGCAGGCTCGACGCCAGAGCCCTGGCAGCAACCCGCCACCCGCACCCCGCCGCAGCCCCGAAGAAGAGCGCAGCCGCAAGGAAAACCAGGACGCACGCCGCGCCCAGGGTGTGGAGCTGGCCGCCGAGACCTTTGAAGCCCTGCTGTCCGAGCGCGGCGACACCGGCAAGATCTGGGCCTCGGTGCTCAAGGAGGCGATCAAGCGCCGCAAGCCCGATTTCAGCGAAGGGCGTTACGGCTTCCGCACCTTCGGCAACCTGCTGGAAGAAGCGCAGGCGCGTGGGCTGCTGGAGTTTGGGCGCGATGAAAAGTCGGGAGCGTATGTGTACCGCAGCCATGGTGGGCCAAGCGCCCCATCCGCGCCCGCACGGCCTGAAGGTACTGGAGAGCGTACCCATGAGCGCGCCAGCCAGGGCGGCGCCACGCGGCATGACTTTCATGCGGTGGCGACGGCACCTGATCTGCGCTCTGACAGCAGCGAAGGGCATGGCGCGCCGGGCCGCAGCCGGGGGCGTCGTGGTGAGGGCGCAGACCGTGCAGACACGCGCCCCACGCAGCGCAACGAACACGCTGAGTCCGAGCAGGCCGATGCCCCCTCCGAGCGCCCGGCCAGCCGTTACTTCAGCCAGCCTGTGGCTCCTGAAGCGGCGCCGCCAGAGCCGGAGATCGACACCACCACCACACCGCAAAAAGAGCTGCGCTCCGAGGTGGAAAAGGGTGAGAACACGCCGGTAGGTGGTGCGTCCATCGAGGCTGATGGCTCCGAAGCTGCCACCCCTCGCCGCAGCCGCGCTCGCAGTGGAGACAGCGCAAAGTCGGGCGCCAGCTCCCGCAAAGCGGCCACGCCCCGTGCACGCGGAGTGCGTGCTGGGGTAGGTGCCGGCGATGCGGCCAACGCCGAGTCGCCCGCCGCTGCGCCCGAGACCTCTGCCGCAGAGGCGGAAGGCACCACACCCGCCAAGGCGCCCGCTGCCCGCCCCCGCAGCCGGGCACGTAAACCGGCAGCCAAGCCGGCCGAGTAAAGGCTACCGGCCCGCTGCGGTCGCTGGGCGCCGCAACGCCAGCCGCTCTTGCACTTCTTCGTAGCGGGGTGGCGTGCAACCCGCCCGCTCCACACAGTGGCTGGCGCTGGCCAGCGCGTGGTGCAGCACTGCGCTCAACCGGGCTTCGGTGACGGGAGCCGTCAGGCCGCCCAAGCGTTGGGCCAGCGCTTCCTCCCCCCGCTGGGGCCCGGCCAGCAAGGCCGTGATCAACCCCGCCAGAAAACAGTCGCCCGCGCCTACCGTGTCCACCACCGTGATCGGTGCTTCTTCGCGCGCACGCACGGCCAGGCCATCGCGCTGCAGCAGCCAGGCGCCGTTTGGCCCCAGGGTCAGGGCGAGCCATTGGGCCTGTGTTTGCTGCTGCAAATAGTGGGCACGTTCCAATGCGTTGGCGCCCGGCACAGCCAGCGCCTCCAGGTCATCGTCGCTCACCTTGATGAGATGGGCGTGCTGCAGGGCGCTCATCACGTTGGCGCGGTAGGCCTCCGCTTCGTCCACGGCCGACAGGCGCAGGTTGGCATCCACCGCCACCATGCGGCCCGCAGCGCGTTGCGCTGCCAGCCAGGGCTGGTAAACGGCAGCGTCCTGTGCCACCAGCGCCAGGCAGCCCGTGGCCACTACCTGCAGCTCAGGCAATGCGGCGCAGGCGGCCGTCAGCGCGGCGGCCGTCACCTGGCGGTCGGCCACGCCGTCGCGGTAGAAGCTGTAGCTGGCCTTGCCCTCGGCATCCAGCGCGGCCAGCGCCAGCGCGCTGGGCGCGCGCACCGGCGTGGGGGAGGCCAGGGCCACGCCCGCATCGTGCAGGCCACGCGCCAGTTGCCGCCCCAGCATGTCGCCCGACAGCGGGTTGAGGTACAGCGTGCCCACGCCCTGCAGGCCCAGCGCGCGGGTGAGGTTGTAGACCGCGCCGCCCGCGCAGGGTTTCAGGCGGCCGTCCGGCTCTTCGATCAGGTCAAACAGGGCCTCGCCCGCCGTGGCCACCCGCAGCGGCGGTGCGGTGTGGGCGGGGCTGGAGTCGGCGGACTGGATAGGGAAAACCATAAGTAAATCCACTTGATTTATTAACTTGTCGGCCACTATAGTTCGATCCCATCCACCCGACAAGAGTGGTTCACCTGCCAGCCGCGCAGCACGGGGCCGACAGGAATCTGCCATCCCAACACCTGGAGACAACGCCATGCAACGCACCCCCGCCTTTGCGCTTTCTGCCCTTGCCCTCACCGGCGCCCTGGCCTGTGGCCTGGCCCAGGCGCAAACGTCCGAACCCGTCATCGGCCTCATCACCAAGACCGAGACCAACCCCTTCTTCGTGAAGATGAAAGAGGGCGCCACGGCCGAGGCCAAGAAGCTGGGCGCCAAGCTGGTGTCGGCCGCAGGCAAGACCGACGGCGACAACGCGGGTCAGGTCACGGCCATGGAGAACCTGATCGCTGCCGGTGCCAAGACCATCCTGATCACCCCCAGCGACGCCAAGGCCATCGTGCCCGCCATCAAGAAGGCGCAGGCGCGCGGCGTGATGGTGATCGCACTCGACAGCCCCACCGAGCCCATGGATGCGACGGACGCGCTGTTTGCCACCGACAACTACAAGGCGGGCGAGCTGATCGGCCAGTACGCCAAGGCCGCCGCTGCAGGCAAGAAGCCCGTGATTGCCACGCTGGACCTGTTCCCCGGCCACCCGGTGGGCGCGCAGCGGCACAACGGTTTCCTGAAGGGCTTTGGCCTGCAGGCCAACGATGCCAAGAGCAACGAACTGTCGCGCCCCGCCGAAGTGGTCTGCATGGCCGACAGCTTTGGTGACCGCGCCAAGGGCCAGACCGGCATGGAAAACTGTCTGCAGAAGAACCCCGACATCAACATCGTCTACACCATCAACGAGCCCGCCGCCGCCGGTGCCTACAACGCGCTCAAGGCCGCAGGCAAGGAGAAGAACGTGCTCATCGTCTCGGTGGACGGTGGCTGCGCGGGCATCGCCGACGTGGGCAAGGGCGTGATCGCCGCCACCAGCCAGCAGTACCCGCTGCGCATGGCCGCCATGGGCGTGGCGGCAGGCGTGGAATACGCCAAGACCGGCAAGAAGGTCAGCGGCTACACCGACACCGGCGTGACGCTGATCGCTGCCAAGCCCATGGCGGGCGTGGACAGCAAGGATGTGAAGACCGGCACCGACCTGTGCTGGGGCGCCAAGTAAGAGCCGTTCGAAAAACTCTTCTGGCGTCGTTGCTGCGTCTTGTCGTACTGCCGTACTGCCTGCGACGCAGCGCCTGCCCAGAACCGCTTCGCTGAGTTTTGCGATCGGCTCCCAACGTCAACTGCTTTCTGAGCGCCACCTTTGTCCACCCGCACGGAGCCGCCATGTCCTCGACCGCTTCCAAACTACCGCCGCTGGCCACGCTGGGGCCGTTCATCGCGCTGATCCTGGCGTGCGCGTTCTTTGCCACGCAGAGCGAGCGTTTTCTGTCCGCGCAGAACTTCGCGCTCATCCTGCAGCAGGTCATGGTCGTGGCGGTCATCGCCATTGGCCAGACGCTGGTGATCCTCACCGCGGGCATTGATCTGTCGTGTGGCATGGTGATGGCGCTGGGCGGCATCGTGATGACCAAGATGGCGGCGGACTATGGCCTCTCGGCCCCTGTGGCGATTGCCTGCGGCATGGCGGTGACCATGTTGTTCGGCCTGATCAACGGCCTGCTCGTCACCAAGATCAAGCTGCCGCCCTTCATCGTCACGCTGGGTACGCTCAACATCGCGTTTGCCGCCACGCAGCTGTACTCGGGCGCGCAGACCATCACCGACATCCCTGCGGGCATGACCGCACTGGGCAACACCTTCCAGCTGGGCCAGACCGCCATCGTGTGGGGCGCGGTGCTCATGCTGGTGCTGTACCTCGTCACATGGTTTGCGCTGCGCGAGACCGCACCGGGCCGCCATGTGTACGCCGTGGGCAACAGCCCCGAGGCCACGCGCCTCACCGGCATTGCCACCGACAAGGTGCTGCTGGGCGTGTATGTGCTGGCCGGCCTGTTCTACGGCATTGCGTCGCTGCTGTCGGTGGCGCGCACTGGGGCAGGCGACCCGAACGCGGGCCAGACCGAAAACCTCGACGCCATCAGCGCTGTGGTGCTGGGTGGCACCAGCCTGTTTGGTGGGCGCGGCGTCATCCTGGGCACGCTGGTGGGGGCGCTGATTGTGGGCGTGTTCCGCAACGGGCTCACGCTGATGGGCGTGTCGTCGGTGTACCAGATCCTCGTCACCGGCATCCTCGTGATCCTGGCCGTGGCCACCGACCAACTCTCGCGCAAAGGAGTGCGTTGATCATGACCACCTCCCCACACACAACGAACGCGCCGCTGGTCATGCAGGCCAAAGGCCTGGTCAAGCGCTACGGGCAGGTCACCGCGTTGGATGGCGCCGACTTTGAACTGCGCGCCGGTGAAATCCTGGCCGTGATCGGCGACAACGGCGCGGGCAAGTCGAGCCTCATCAAGGCGCTGTCGGGCGCCACCGTGCCCGACGAAGGTGAGATTCTGCTCGATGGCCAGCGCATCCAGTTCAAGAGCCCTATCGACGCGCGCCGCGCGGGCATCGAGACCGTGTATCAGGACCTGGCCGTGGCTCCGGCCATGACGATTGCTGAAAACCTGTTTCTGGGCCGCGAATTGCGCCGCCCGGGCCTCTTGGGCAGCGCGCTGCGCATGCTCGACAAAAAGAAGATGCTCGAAGAAAGCGTGGCCCGCATGGCCGAACTGAAGGTCGGAATCCGCTCCATGACACAGGCGGTGGAGACACTCTCCGGCGGCCAGCGCCAGTGCGTGGCCGTGGCGCGTGCAGCAGCGTTTGCGCGCCACGTGGTCATCATGGACGAGCCCACCGCCGCCCTCGGCGTGAAGGAGGGCAACATGGTGCTGGAGCTGATCCGCCGCGTGCGCGACAAGGGCCTGCCCGTCATCCTCATCAGCCACAACATGCCCCATGTGTTCGAGATCGCCGACCGCATCCACATCGCCCGCCTGGGCAAGCGCGCCGCCGTCGTAAACCCCAAGAAGATCAGCATGAGCGACACCGTGGCGGTGATGACCGGTGCCATGGCTGCGTCCGACCTGCCCGCCGAGTGCCTTGCCTGAAACGCCCCATGCTGAAGAACATTGATCCCCTGCTGACCCCCGACCTGCTCAAGGTCCTGGCCGAGATGGGCCATGACGACGCCATTGTTTTGGCCGATGCCAACTTCACTGCCATGAGCCTTGGGGCTGGCAAGCCCGTGCTGCGCCTGCCGGGCATTGGCATGGCGCGTGCCGTGCAAGCGGTGGCCAGCGTGCTGCCCCTGGCGCAGGACGTGGCTCACCCCGTGGCCTACATGCAGGTGGGTGGCACCGAGGTGCCGTACCGCTCAGCCCTGCAGCGCGAAACCATGGACGTGCTGGCGCGCGAGGGCGTGGCCAGTGAGCAGGCCGAAGGCGTGGAGCGTTTTGCGTTCTACGAGCGCGTCAAAAAGGCCTACGCCATCGTCGTCACTGGCGAACTGCAGCCCTGGGGCAACTTCCTGCTGCGCAAGGGCGTCATCGGCGACACTCTGAACGCCTGATCGTTTCATCACCATGCTGGACACCGACGCATCTC
Organism: Acidovorax kalamii; assembly: GCF_002245625.1. Classification (GTDB taxonomy): domain Bacteria; phylum Pseudomonadota; class Gammaproteobacteria; order Burkholderiales; family Burkholderiaceae_C; genus Acidovorax; species Acidovorax kalamii. The sequence goes on along the minus strand of NZ_NOIG01000013.1, from coordinate 208,797 downwards.
CACCCGCCGTTGACAACGCTGCCGCCAGCCCCGCGCTGCTGCGCCAGCGCGGCTCCAACCACGTGGGGCTGCGTCAGTTCAACGAACGTGTGGTGCTGCAGGCGCTGCGCACCCACGGCAGTCTGGCCAAGGCCGAGATGGCGCGGGTCACGGGACTCACGGCGCAGACCATTGGCCTCATCACCGCGCGGCTGGACGAAGACCAGCTGCTGCGCCGCGAAGCCCCGGTGCGTGGCCGCGTGGGCCAGCCTTCGGTGCCCATTGGTCTCAACCCCGACGGCGCCTTTGCCATCGGCATCAAGATCGGCCGCCGCAGCGCCGACTGGCTGCTAGTGGACTTCACCGGCCATGTGCGCGAGCGCATCGTGCTCGACTACGCCTTCCCTGACATCGACGTGCTGTTGCCCGCCATCCGCACGCACCTGAACCAGCTGCTCGACGGCCTGGGTCCGCTGCGCTCGCGCGTGGTGGGCGTGGGCGTGGCAGCGCCGTTCCAGCTCGGCGGCTGGCACCGCATGCTGGGGCTGACCGAAGCGCAGTCCGAAGCCTGGAACAACATCGACCTGGCCGAGCAGGTGCAGCAGATGACCGAGCTGCCCGTGAGCTTCGCCAAAGACACCTCCGCCGCCTGCGTGGCCGAGTTGCTGCAGGGGCGCGGGCGCGACATCCCGAGCTTTCTGTACCTGTTCATGGATACCTTTGTGGGCGGCGGGCTGGTTATCAACTCGCACCTGCATCGCGGTCTGCATGGCAACGCCGGCGCCGTGGCCTCGCTGCCGCTGTCACCCGCCCAGCCGGGCCAGGCCCCCGCACAGCTCATCAGCCAGGCCTCGCTGTGGGAGCTGGAGCAGCGCTTTCGCGAACACGGCCTCGACCCCATGGCCGCCTACGACAAACGTGTGCTGCAGGCCCCGTGGCTGGAGCACAGCCGGGGCTGGATTGCGCGCGCTGCGGCGGGCCTGGCGCACTGCATCGTTTCGGCCACGGCGTTCCTGGACCTGGACGCCGTGGTGGTCGATGGCGCCGCTGCCCCCGAGCTGCTGCAGGCACTGTGCGAGAGCGCCCGCCACGCGCTGGCCGACTACAACTGGGAGGGCTTACACCAGCCGCCCCGGCTGGAGCTGGGCACCATGGGCTCGGACGCGCGGGCGCTGGGCGGAGCGCTGCTGCCGCTGCATGCGTGTTTCGCGCCGGATACGGACATCTTTCTCAAGACGTAGTGGCGACCGCGCGGCAGTGAGGGATTGGTTGCTATTAAATGTATAGCTGTCAAGGCATATCCATCGCGCGGAAAGGCCTGGTTTTGTTCAAAAATCTTCGGTGAGACCGAGTGGCAAAAGCCCGCCTGCCACCTTACCGGCCCGCGAGGATCGCCCGCGCCACTTCAGCAAACCCCGCGCCCCGCTCGCCTTGGGTCACATAGCGCGGCAGGTGCGCGAGCTGCGGCACAAACCTCGCGATGTTGGCAACGCCTACGCTGTGGGTGAAGTGCTGGAACATCGCCTGGTCATTGCCCGAGTCGCCCACAAACACCCAGCGATCCAGCTCCTGCGCCAGGTCACGGCCCAGCAGCTCGCGCACGATCCAGTTGGCGCCCTGCCATTTGTTGAAGTCGCCAAAGCAGCCGTGGATGTGGATGCTGCTCACCGTGGTCTGCATGCCTTCGCGCTGCAGCAGGGCCAGAACCTGCTGCACGGTCTCGGGCGTGTGCCGGTCGAACTCGTCGTAGTCAAAGGCCAGGTCGGTCTCGCGCCCGGCGCTGTCGCGGCTCAGGGCCACGCCGGGCACTTCGGCCGCCACCATGGCAGCGATTTCGCGCATCCGTGCCTGGTTGGCGCTGCGTAGGGCGGTGTCTTGCTGGTAGCGCTTGACCAGCGTTGGTTGCAAGCCAGGGCCCCGGGTAAACGCCACAGCGCCGTTCTCGGCCACCATGGCATCCACCGGCCAGGTCGAACCGGCAGGCCCGGCCATGAAAGGTTCACACCAGCCAATCGGCCGCCCCGTGATGGGAATCACCACCAGGCCCGCTGCCTTCAGGTCGGCCAGCGCCTGCAGTGCGTCGGGCGTGATCGCGCCCTCGGTGGTCAGGGTGTCGTCGATGTCTGTGAATACTCCCGCAATAGTGGAGCGGGCGGCCGAGTTCCAGTGAGGCAAAGGCAACATGTCGCAGATACATTAAGACCTGGTCCGATGATCAGCTCGCAGCAGGGGCCTTTCGATGCAGCGGAACCACAGCATGCTTATAGCAACGATTGCGACGGGAAGACCGAGCAGGAAGAACAGCAATGACTGCGGTTCAGAAATACCAAGGGACGTGAGCATTCGACCGCTGGCGTCGAGCAAGAAGGTGTGAAGCAGATACAAACTGTAGGAAGCATCGCCCACCGCGACTAGCCAGGTGGGCGGTGAAAACCTGGTTTGCTCAAGGCACAAGGCAATGACTAGAGTGGCAACGCCCACCACCCCGAAGCTCGCCGCACGCATGATTTCGACACGATCAAAAAACGGCGACAAGGAACCTACCCCGAAGCCCAATAAGATCAGCAGGATGCACAGCGGGATGGTGGTCTTGTGTGTTCGAAAGATTAAAGCTCGTCTGTCATAGGCGTGGGCCACCAGTGCTCCTGCAAGGAACTCCAGTCCCAGTCCAGTCAGTCCATACCGTAGCGGCTGGTAGCCTTCAAAAACAGTCTGCGGGTCTATGGTGAGCCATGCGATGCCCCAGGCCGCAAGGACCAGCATTGCCAATACAATGACCTTGATCTGGTGTCGCAGCGGAAGGATTGCGATGGAAATAATCCATAGGTAGAAGTAGATTTCCATCGTCAGCGACCAAGCTGGAGGTAACCAGTTGTCCCAGATGTTGGGGTACAGCAGCAGCGTGCTGAAGATCATCTTCTTTAGTGGTGGCAGGCTTTCCTCGTATACCCACACCGTTGTTAGTGCAATGAGCAGCAGGATGGGCCAATAACCCATGTAGATGCGTCGGAGTCGCTTCAAAGCAAAAGGTTTGATACCTTTCTTTGGAATAGTGTGAAGGGCCGAACGGTAGACAACGAAGCCGCTAAGAGTGAAAAATATGTCAACCCCTGAAAATCCCCAGCGGGTAAATGTGCTCGTCGTCGACAACATCGGCACCAGGTTCCAGTGGGGGTGCATGTGGAAAAAGAGCACCATGAGCGCCGCCATGCCACGCAGCGCCTGAATCCATACCAAATCTGCCTGCGCGGGGCAAGTCGCTAGGGTTGTACTATCTGTGGGGCCTAATATGCTTTGCACGATAGTCCAGAAGTGGTGGATGAAAATTCATCCTTTGTGACGAAAGAGCCATTTACTGGCCCCCATAAAGTTGACGACCATTCCAAGTAGACTGCCTATGCATACGTATGCACTAAGCCATAAAGGTGCCTGACTGAAGCGTGAAGCCAAGAAGGAATATGTGGCAAGGTTTACCAGCCCACCGCTGAGCATAAGACCTATGTAGCGCAAATACTCGCTAAAAATATGTATACCCGCAGCGCGATCCGCGAATGTAAAGCTTCGGTTTAATATCCATGTAGCCGTCGCCGCTCCAAAAAAAGACACTACGCGGGCAGCATAAATTCCAATCGGCTCCCGCAATATCGCGAGTAGGGTTACATCCACGGCGAGACCAATCACTCCCACCAGTCCAAACCTCAATAGTTCCTGGGCTTGTGTCATGAGGAGGGGGTTGCCTTGCCGCCGTCTCTGATGCTCAAATAGACGAAACGCTTGAGCTCGCGTCGCATCTGGGTGATACCTTGAAGGATCAATCCACTCACGCCCGACACCACGCCGCAGAGCATCAGTCCAGTCACAAGTCCCAGAGTGGGAAAGCGCCGCACAAGACCGGTTTGTTCGAATTCCAGAATGATGGGGGCAGCGAGTGCAACAGAAGCCACCACGAGAACTGCCCCCAAGCAACCGAAGAACTGAAGCGGTTTCTCGCTCAACACGAGGCGTCCTATGGTTTTCAATATGCGCCAACCGTCCCGATAAGTGGAGAGTTTGCTGGTTGAGCCTTCAGGGCGAGCTCCATAGGGCGTATCGATTTCCGCACACGGCATCCGTAACTCGAGAGCGTGCACGTTCAATTCAGTCTCGATCTCGAAGCCGTGCGATTGAGCCGGGAATGATTTCACATAGCGGCGCGAGAAAACACGGTAGCCGGACAGCATATCCCGGAAACTGCCTCCGAAGATTCGTTGTACGCAACCTGTCAATAGCTTGTTGCCTAGTCTATGGCCCGGGCGATAGGTGAGCCCCCTAACTCCTTGGCCGGACTCTACTCGGGCACCGACGACCATGTCTAGTCGTTGATCAATCAGTGTATCAATGAGCGAGCGAGCTGATAGTGCATGGTATGTGGCATCACCGTCCACCATGACGTAAATGTCGGCCTCAACGTCTGCAAACATGCGTCGCACCACGTTTCCTTTGCCGCGTAGCGGTACGTTGACAACAGCAGCACCATGTTCTGCGGCGACTTTGGCTGTTTCATCCGTGGAGTTGTTATCAAACACATACAGCTTGGCTCGTGGTAAAGCGGCCTTGAAGTCGTCTAAAACAATTCCGATAGCAAGTGCCTCGTTAAAGCATGGAATTATGACTGCGACACCTAGCTCAGATCCAGGCGTATTTTTCTCGTGTCCATTCATGAATGGTTCATCAAAGCGGGGAGGGTTGTCTCGCCAGTTTTTTTGGCAGGTAAAAAATGGCGAGAATATAAAACTGGCAATAAAACCAGTGGGGCAGAAAAAAATGGAAGTAAATATCTATATTCGCCTGCGATTGAAAAGAGAAAAACGGCTATCAGATGCAATGCTAGGACGCTGCAAATGAGGAATCCACCATAATCTCTCCGTTGCCAAGTGCGCATGCCGCCAGTAGCTACTAAAAATAAGCCCAGCCATGGAGTCCATAGAATAAATCGATAATCGAGTGAAAAATCGAGCCATTTGGATGCTGTGCGATGAATGGCGCCATTTCGAAAACGTGGTTGCGATTGGGATTTTGTTTTGTGTAAAATTATCTCGGCACTTGCAAGTCCCGGAATCCCGCCATTGGCAAAGGCTGAGTATAAAAAAATATTAACGCGGCTTGCCATGAATGCTGGAAGATTGTGCCAGAGATTGTAGGTGAAGAAATCGCGGACAATTGTCTTTTTTGCCTGCGATGGCAGATTTGTTAATTTTGGACCGTCGTGAAAATATACGAGTGGATCCCAGTAGTAGTGATCGTAGTACTGGCTGATGCGCTCTATGCTTTCGCCCTCGGAAGTCAATGCGTTAATGGTTTGAGAGGTTACTCGGGGCTCATCGCGTTCCCATAGGCCCATCGGGCGATGCTCGAGAAAGCCCACTGTTTCGTAGAGGGCTAATGGAAACATGGCTCCGTGAGATTCCCTTTGAAAATAGGTGCTCGCAAAGATGGCCGTGGCACACCATGGCAGGAAGACCGCAGCTAGCTTCCAGCGATTTGGCGTTGACGAAACCACTGCCAATGCCGTTATGGCTACTATATTAATTATTCCGTTCGGACGTGCAAAAAATGCGAAAGGAATTGTCAAAAAGAGCATCCAGAGGGCACTGTGATCAATTTTCTTGGTCTTGTAGCAGCGCCAGACTTCGAATAGCATCCCAGTTGACGCGATTGCGTATACCCCATCTCCATATAGGCTACTTGAGTAATAAACGACACTAGGCGCGAAGGCGACAAAAAACAAGCAATAGAGGAAGCTCTTATACATTTCATGGCTCAGCATCCAGCCAAGAACCCGTGCGCAAACGATTGCGCACAGAGCCATTTGGAACATAATCGGGACTTCTGTCAACCCCCAGGTGCCATATAGTATTAAATTGTACGCATACCAGAAAGGCGGTTTTCCTGAAGAAAAACTACGATCTGTATCTACCTCTAACATAATCGCGAGACTGTCCTGCCCAAGAACGCCTGGCCAGCATGCAATCATCCAAATTGTGTATGCAAAGCTTAAAATTATCAGTAAGTAGAGAAACCTCTGGAGGTTGGTTAATTGTTGATTTTTTGTTTTGAGAAAATTGAAGGTAAGCGGGAACGATAGGGCTTTATTCTTTGTGGTGGGCTTGAATTTTAAGAATTGTTTCTCAAGCCCGTGCCAACTAATGTATGCAAGAAGGGTGGTCGTAAAAAAGGCAAGGAGCAAAGTCCCTTCAAATCCCCATGAAGGAAAAAGCTGAAGTATTATTGTTTGTTGGATTGGAAAAGCGAAAAGATACATCCCGTAAGAAGGGTCGCCCCATTGCCCAGCTTTGCGGATAAAAGGGGTTGATCGAGTTCCAAAATATATAATAAAAAATGGCAGGCCGATCAAAAGTGCGGTGTGGCGCAAGTCAATTGCCCATGTGATAGCAGTCGCAATAGCTATCACCCCAGCCCATAAGCCCGGACGGCGGCTCCAGTTTGTTTCTAATGTATGTAATGCAGTGCCAGCAAGGAAGAAGGCGCTTAATTCTCGGCCGTAATGAACGACACCTGTTAGATCAGCATTGTTTCTTGCAAGGAACCAGGAAAAATAAATAAAAATGCAGGTTAATAATATCAGTCGATGTTTGAGTAGGCCGATCAAGCCTGCCAAGGCTAAAATGATGTAGCAACGAACTTCAATTGGAATGGTCCACAGTGAGCCGTTTACCCCTCTGGGGTAGAGGTTTTTCTCAAAGACACCAGGCAAAACAAAGTGGATTTTCATCCACAGTCCCTGAAGGTAGTTGGCAGTGGCCCGATGAGTTAAGTAGTCTTTGAGTGGGAGCTCTGTTACCAGGGCGCCAAGGCCATACGCCGTTAGCAACAACGCTGCCGTCAATGCTGGCCAGATACGCAAGAAGCGTCGTAGCACAAAGCGATGGAAATTTGGATCACGTTGCCAGCTGGCGGCGACCAAGTAGCCGCTGATAATGAAAAATACCGCGACGGCCATGCCCCCATAGCTATGGATTCCAAAGAAACTTGGCTCCATCTGTCCCGTCAGGGCGTAGTGGTGACTGATAAGCACCACGGAAGCCGCAACGATACGAATCGCGTCAAAGTTGTTGCCAGCGAATGAAGATCCCCTTGCGGGTGTTTGTGTTGCACTCATTTCTATTTCAGTGCATCAAGCATTGGCCTGCAGCGCCAACCCGGCATGCTCCCGCAGCGGGTGGAAGTGGATCTTGGGAAACCGCTCTTGCGCCAGTCGCACGTCGTAGGGGCTGGTGCACAGGTAGGCCAACGTATCCGCCGCATCGTGCGCCAGCCGCAGCGGGTACGCGTCTGTGAAAGCGCGCAGGTCGGCAGCGTTGTCGGCCGTGATCCAGCGGGCGCCGGTGTACTGGCAGCCTTCCAGCCGCACGTCGGCGTCGTACTCGGCCTTCAGGCGGTGTTGCACCACTTCAAACTGCAGCTGGCCCACGGCGCCCAGCAGCATGTTGCCGCCAGCGTCGGGCTTGAAGACCTGGATCGCGCCTTCCTCGCCCAGCTGGGCCAGGCCCTGCTGCAGCTGCTTGGTGCGCAGCGGGTTCTTGAGCACCACGGTCATGAACATTTCGGGCGCGAAGAACGGCAGGCCGGTGAACTGCAGGTTGGCACCATCGGTGATGGTGTCGCCCAACTGCACGCCGCCGTGGGTGGTGAAGCCGATGATGTCGCCCGCGTAGGCCTCTTCCACGGCCTCGCGGCGCTGCGACATGAAGGTCACGACCGACGTGGGGCGCAGCTCCTTGCCGGTGCGTTGCACCTTGAGCTTCATGCCCGGTGTGTACTTGCCCGAGGCCACACGCACGAAGGCGATGCGGTCGCGGTGGTTGGCGTCCATGTTGGCCTGCACCTTGAACACCACGCCCGAGAAGCCTTCGTCTTCGGGCTGGATGGTCTTGACCACGGGCTGCTTGTTGACTTCGAGCGTACTCACGCGCGGGCCAGGGGGCGGGGCCATGTCCACGAGGGCGTCCAGCACTTCCATCACCCCGAAGTTGTTCACGCCGGAGCCGAAGAACACGGGGGTGAGCTTGCCGGCCAGGAAGGCCTCATGGTCCCAGGCGGGGGATGCGCCGGTGGCCAGCTCCATGCTGTCCATGGCGGCGTCGAACTCGGCGCCGAAGCGCGCACGCAGTGTGTCCACGTCGGTGAGCGGGATGGATTCAAAGTCCTGCGGGCGGCGTTCGCTGCCGGACTCGAACACGGTCATCGTCTTGGTGCGCAGGTTGATGATGCCGCCAAAGCTCTTGCCCTGGCCCACGGGCCAGGTCATGGGGCAGCAGGGCATGCCCAGCTCGCGCTCCACCTCGTCCATGATGTCCAGCGGGTCGCGCACCTCGCGGTCCATCTTGTTGACGAAGGTGATGATGGGCGTGTCGCGCTGGCGGCAGACCTCGATCAGGCGGCGGGTTTGTGCTTCCACGCCGTTGGCCGCGTCAATCACCATCAGGGCCGAATCGACGGCGGTGAGCACGCGGTAGGTGTCTTCCGAGAAGTCCTTGTGGCCGGGCGTGTCGAGCAGGTTGATCACATGCTCGCGGTACAGCATCTGCATCACCGAGCTGGCCACGGAAATGCCGCGCTGCTTTTCGATTTCCATCCAGTCGGACGTGGCGTGGCGGCTGGCCTTGCGGCCCTTGACGGCACCAGCGATCTGGATCGCGCCCGAGAACAGCAGCAGCTTTTCCGTCAGCGTCGTTTTACCGGCGTCGGGGTGGGAAATGATGGCAAAGGTGCGGCGGCGCCGGGTTTCTTGAACTAATGACGTTGTTAACAATTTGATTATCTACGCAATTGATAAGTCGGGGATTTTGGGTGAAGACAGCTAATTACCTCGCTTGTTTTTTTACTTCACTTTGATAGATGACAGGGATTCGTTGAAGAATCTGAATTTTCTCTTGAGGTTTCGCCGCTTCTATTGCGGATATAAATGCCTCCATTGCCTCTGTCACGATTTTGCTTGGATTTGATTCTGCCAATAGAACGCCCTTTAAATAGAGGCTGCTTGCCCTCAAATCGTGCCAAAGTCGACTTCTTAGGTTTAGTGTCTCTATTGCGGTATTTAAATCTTTGGTGCGAATCGCTGTCCTGATGGTGGTTTCGAAGACGTATCGCATCTTTGCATCTGTGTCAATTCTTTTCGGATTTCTTGCCAGATTGATTCCGATTTTGATAATTTCGTCGGTGTTGTTTGTGGTTGAGGCTAGAAAAAATTTTGCAAATAAAAGGCAGTTGGAGTCTTGATGGGATGCCTCAATATCCGAAATTTCTCTTTTGGCCGATGCTATGTCATTGATTTCTGCATAGGCTATGGCGAGATTGCAACGTATGGCAGGTGCGTTGGGTCGTAGTTCCTTCAATAGTCGACTCAACCAGATGAAACTCTCGTGATCCCTGAGGATGCCAATGTCATTTGCCACCGTGCTTAAAAAAAGCCCCTGGTCGGGATAAATCGATAGCCCGGTCTTGATGTCTTTGATTGCCTCAATCTGTTTCTGGGCGGGGAATTGTAATCCATTTGCCTTTTGCTTGGCCATAATGGAGATGGATTGCATGCCCTTGTTGAAATAGTAATCGGCTCGCAGTGCTTGGAATGCCAAGATCGCTGTTGCCGCGGTGGCGACAGTGGCGGCTGCGATTGGAATCAGTTTTGCGGCAGAACTGTCGGGCGTCCAGCTATTTTTTTGAATAGAATTGTGGCTGCTGGTAGGCAGCAAGAGAGTTACAAGAATCGCCAATAGATAAGTGGTGGCAGCGCCATGCAGCGGAAGACCGGCAAGGCTTGTGATGGCTAAAATGCCTATGGATACGATTACTAGCAGCTTTTGAAAATCATCGGTCGTCGATTCGGGGTGACTGACTGCCAGTCTTCTGCCTGAGCGCCATGTTTCTCTTGTGATCAGCCATAGCAATGCCGCAAGTGCAGTCCACCCTAAAATTCCAAATTCTGATACGAGCTGTAGGGGTTCGTTGTGTGCAAGCCAAATATGCTCCACATCTGCTGCATATTCTTTTGGGATGTAGATTGGAAGATTGTAATTCCATGCCCCAGCGCCGACGCCACGCAAAGGGTTTTCCTCGATCATGCGCAAACTGGCTTTCCATCCCACCACTCGAACATCAAACGATGATTGACTTTCATAAGTCTCTGTCTTGGAAAGTGATTTTAGCCTGATGCCCATTTTTTCAATCGGAGTTCGGCCATTATTTTCGGTAAGGACGCCTTCGTTCAATGATGGAATCCATCCTAAGATACCGATGGTTGCGATCGTTGTTATTATTCCGGTGGCTAAGATTATTTTGGGTGTCGCTGATTGATTTTTTTTGTAATATAAAATGGTCAGAATCATCAGAATGGGTAAACTTGCGCTCGCACCCAGGAGAGCGGCTCGTGCTCCTGTGGACATAAGGGATAATGCGATTATTCCTGTGGAGATTCCATGGATAATAATGGCGCGATAGGATTTTGCTCTCAATAGTACCCAGTAAGAAAACGGGATGCCCATGGCAACGAATTCTGCAAAAAAATTTCGATTGCCGAAGGTAGAACCTGGTATTGCGGCGGTGGGAAACCATTCAAGACCTACCCAGAACTGGAGTAATGCTATTATTCCAAGGGCTAGAGAGCACCAATGCAGTGTGCTCGCAATTGCACCAAAATCAGATTGGCGCAAGCTGTTATAGCCCACGATCAGTGCGAGGGAGAATAAAAACCATCTTCCGGCCTCAATAAGGGCCGTGTGTGCTGGGCTCCATGTGGTGCTGACAATGGCAAAAATGGCAAGGGCTAGGGGCGCAAAAAATAAATGATTCCAATTGATTGTTGGATTTTTTCTTGACGTCCAGAGCCAAGTCAAAAGTGATATTTGTACAATTAAGGCTGCGGCGACAGACTTGATTGTGTCTGCGAAAAATAATTGCTGAGGTGTTGCTATCAATGCAACAAATCCTGTGCCAAAAATCAAAATTTTCGAGCTAAATGATGATTCGGGTGGCTCCCAGGTATGGCAATTCTCGGTGGTAGTCGACATGGCAGAGGGCTGTTTACTTCGTTTGTAGATGGCTGGTTGCTATCGCGGCTGGTAATAGTGCACCCAAGAGTTCGTGGCAGCCGATGCGGCAGAATCCGTAGATGCTATCGCATTGGAGTTCCGATGAAAGGTCGTTGTGCCGACGGTGTGCGTTGCTAATTTCGCGTCGTTTTGATGCCGGAGGTGTTGTTGCCTTCCGCTGCGAAAGGACTCTTCTCGCTACAATTGTCGTATCCGAGGAGCGTTGCAGCGCCCCCAGCACAGGCGGGGCGTGAGGCTCGGAGTCACCCAGCAACGACGCTCATCCACTTCTCGTGTGGTGAGCCTTGTCACTCCCCCGACCAGTGGTTTTTCAAACATGCTTTGGAGCACACCACCATGAACGCACGCGTCAACGCCCCGGTCAACACCGACTGCATCATTGCTGACATCGGCCTGGCCGATTGGGGCCGCAAAGAGATCCGCATCGCCGAAACGGAGATGCCCGGCCTGATGGCCATCCGCGAGGAGTTCGCGGCCAAGCAGTCGCTCAAGGGCGCCCGCATCACCGGCAGCCTGCACATGACGATCCAGACCGCCGTGCTGATCGAGACGCTGCAAGCCCTGGGCGCCGACGTGCGCTGGGCCTCGTGCAACATCTTCTCCACGCAGGACCATGCCGCCGCCGCTATCGCTGCCACCGGCACGCCCGTGTTTGCCGTCAAGGGCGAGACCCTGGCCGAATACTGGGACTACACCCACCGCATTTTTGACTTTGGCCCCAAGGGCACCGCAGGCGAAGGCCCCAACCTGATCCTGGACGACGGCGGCGATGCCACGCTGCTGATGCACCTGGGCAAGAAGGCCGAGAAGGACGCGTCCGTGCTGGCCAACCCCGGCAGCGAAGAAGAGCGCATCCTGTTCGCCGCCATCAAGGCCAAGCTGGCCGAAGACAGCACCTGGTACAGCCGCAAGAGCGCCGAGATCATCGGCGTGACCGAAGAGACCACCACCGGCGTGCACCGCCTCAAAGAAATGTCGGCCAAGGGCACGCTGATGTTCCGCGCGATCAACGTGAACGACTCGGTGACCAAGTCCAAGTTCGACAACCTGTACGGCTGCCGCGAGTCGCTGGTGGACGGCATCAAGCGTGCCACTGACGTGATGATCGCCGGCAAGGTGGCCGTGGTGGCCGGCTACGGCGACGTGGGCAAGGGCAGTGCCCAGGCCTTGCGCGCCCTGAGCGCCCAGGTGTGGGTGACCGAGATCGACCCCATCAACGCGCTGCAGGCCGCGATGGAAGGCTTCAAGGTTGTGACCATGGAATGGGCGGCCGACAAGGCCGACATCTTCGTGACCACCACCGGCAACCGCGACGTGATCACCTATGAGCACATGGCTGCGATGAAGGACCAGTCCATCGTCTGCAACATCGGCCACTTCGACAACGAGATCCAGGTCGCCAAGCTCGAAGAACACTGCCAGTGGGAGGAAATCAAACCCCAGGTGGACCACGTGATCTTCCCGGATGGCAAGCGCATCATCCTGCTGGCCAAGGGCCGTCTGGTGAACCTGGGCTGCGGCACGGGCCACCCCAGCTTCGTGATGTCCAACTCGTTCGCCAACCAGACCATCGCCCAGATCGAGCTGTTCACCCACAGCGACTACTACGAAAACGGCAAGGTCTACGTGCTGCCCAAGCACCTGGACGAGAAGGTGGCGCGCCTGCACCTGAAGAAGGTGGGCGCCATGTTGACCGAGCTGAGCGACGACCAGGCCGCCTACATCGGCGTGCCCAAGCAAGGCCCTTACAAGCCCGATACGTACCGGTATTGATGGGCGGACCAAAGGGGCGCAGCCCCTTTCGGTTTGGTTCTGACGCTTCTGTTATCGCAGCCTCTGCGGTAGTGTGTTGCTGCTCGTTGGTGCTATATAAATGATAGCTTATAGCGCTTGATGGTATTGCGCTAGAGGCTGTTTTTAATCATAAAAGGATGGGCGCCATGCGCGCAGATGTGTTTTTGGTGGAGCGGGGGCATGCCGCCACACGCTCGCAGGCCCAGCGCCTGATTGCGTCGGGTGTCGAATGGCGCCTGTCGCCGCTCGCGCCCTGGCAGAAGGTGGCCAAGAATGGCGACGACATCCCGGCCATTGCCGAGGTGCAGTTGCTCGACAGCGCCGAGGCCAAGTACATCTCGCGCGGCGGGCTCAAGCTGGAAGGCGCGCTCGACGCCCTGGGTCTGAAGGTGCAAGGGCTGCGCTGCCTGGACGTGGGGCAGAGCACCGGCGGCTTCACCGACTGCCTGTTGCAGCGCGGTGCCGCCCAGGTGATTGGCGTGGACGTGGGCCACGACCAACTGCACGAGCGGCTGAGGAACGACCCGCGGGTGGTGTGTGTCGAGGGCGTGAACGCCCGCTCGCTGACGCCCGAGGCGCTGCAGCAGGCCTGCGATCTGGCGCTCTCGGAAGTCATCGAGCTGGAAGAGGACAACGAGACCCAGCCCGAGGCCCCCTACAGCTGGATGCGCAACGGCGGCCAGGTGGACGAGGACTATGACGACAGCGACGATGCCAAGGAAAAGGACATCGAAGCCTTCAAGGCCGAACGCGCCGAGCTGGCCAAGGCGCGCGCACAGGGCACGCTGCCGGTGGAGCGCCGCCGCCGCGCCGACCGGGAAGATGTCGATATCACGCCCGAATTTGGCCTGGTGACGGGCGACCTGTCGTTCATCTCGCTCACACTGGTGCTGCCCGCGCTGGTGCCGCTGCTGGCGCCACAGGGCGACCTGGTCATGCTGGTCAAGCCGCAGTTCGAGCTGCAGCCCGGCCAGGTGGGCAAGGGCGGTATCGTGCGCGACGAGGCTCTGTACGCCGTGGTCGAACAACGCATCCGCGATTGCTGCGCCACCGTGGGCCTGGCCGTGCTGGCGTGGCTGGACAGCCCCATCCAGGGCGGCGACGGCAACCGTGAATTTTTTATCCATGCTAGGAGGGCTGCATGAATGCTGCCAATGCACAGGGCACCGGTTTCCCTGTGAGTTTTGAGTTCTTTCCGCCCAAGACGCCCGAAGGCGCCGACAAGCTGCGCGTGGCCCGCCAGCAGCTGTATGCGCTGCACCCGGACTTCTGCTCGGTGACCTACGGCGCCGGGGGCTCCACGCAAGAAGGCACCTTTGGCACCGTGCGCGAAATCCTGGCCGAAGGCGTGGGCGCCGCGTCGCACTTCTCCTGCATCGGCGCCACGCGCCAATCAGTGCGCGAGCAACTCGCCACGCTCAAGGCCATGGGCGTCAAGCGCCTGGTGGCGCTGCGCGGCGACCTGCCCAGCGGCTATGGTGCGGGTGGTGAGTTCCAGTACGCGAGCGACCTGGTGGCCTTCATCCGCGCCGAGACAGGGCGCGACTTCCACATCGAGGTGGCGGCCTACCCCGAGGTGCACCCCCAGGCGCGCTCGCCCGAGGCCGACCTCAAGGCCTATGTGGCCAAGGTACAGGCCGGGGCGGATTCGGCCATCACCCAGTATTTCTACAACAGCGACGCGTACTTCCGTTTTGTCGAAGACACGCAGCGCCTGGGTGCGGATGTGCCGGTGGTGCCGGGCATCATGCCGATTGGCAGCTCCACACAGCTCATGCGCTTTTCCGACGCGTGTGGCGCCGAGATCCCGCGCTGGATCCGTCTGCGCCTGCAGGGGTTTGGCGATGACACGGCCAGCATCAAGGCCTTTGGCCTGGATGTGGTGACCGACCTGTGCGACCAGCTGCGCAGCGCGGGCGTGCCCGCCTTGCACTTCTACACCATGAACCAAAGCGCCGCGACGCTGGAGATCTGTCGCCGCCTGGGGATCTGATGGGTTGGGGTGGCCTGCCGCTGCCCGCCCGCTGTGGGTCCCTGCAGGGGCTTGCCGGGCATGCGGCGTGTGTGGGGTTGTTGTGGGCCCTGGTGACGGCCCCCGCGCTGGCCCAGGGGCTGTCGGCCGAGGCCGATGCGCTGGCCCCCCATCTCCTGACGGTGCCGGGCGAGGCGATGCTGATCGACCCCCCGCCGCCACCGCCGCTCCCGCCCCCCGGGGGAGATGCCTCGTCCCTCGGGCTGGTCACGGCCGACGAGGTGGGGCTGGCCTCGTGGTACGGCGCGCAGTTCCACCGGCGGCGCACAGCCAGCGGGGAGCGCTTTGACATGCGTGCGCTCACGGCGGCGCATCCCACGCTGCCGTTTGGCTCGCGGGTCTGCGTGCGCAGCCAGGCCACGGGGCGCACGGTGGTGGTGCGCATCAACGACCGGGGCCCCCATGTCCGCAACCGGGTGATCGACCTCAGCCGTGGCGCAGCCGAGGCCCTGGGCATGATCGGCCTGGGGCTCAAGCCGGTGGAGCTGTTTGCGCTGGATGAGGATGAAAAGGACTGCCCGGCGGCGCCTTGAGGAGAGCATTCTGGCCCGCGTGTTCACGGCCCATGGCTGGCGCCGGGCGGCGCAGCACCGCAGGGTGGGGCGCCTCAGCCGCCGGATTCGAGCGTGTGCGTGGCGTGTTTGTCCTGCGCCAGCAGCTCGGTCATCTGCGGCAGCGCGGCCTTCAGGGCCGCCTTGAGCGTGTAGGGCGGGTTGATCAGGAACATGCCGCTGGCGGGCAGGCCGGGGCGCTTGGTGTCGCCGGTGACCGTTTCGGTGATCTTGCTGGACTTGACGGTCAGCGTGGCGTGCAGCCAGCTTTTGCCCGCCTTGGTGGCCAGGGTCTTGAGGCGCCGGGGCAGATCATGGGCCTCGGGGCGCGGGATGATCGGGTACCAGAACGCATAGGTGCCCGTGGCAAAACGCTTGAGCGAATCGGCCGCCATGTCGAGCACCTTGGCATAGTCGCTCTTGATTTCATAGCTGGGGTCGCACAGTACAAGCGCGCGGCGGGCCGGTGGGGGCAAGAATTTCTTGATGCCTTCAAACCCGTCTTCGTGCAGTACGGCCACCTGGCGGCCTGCCTCCAGCTGGGCGACATTGCCCGCCAGGGAGCGCAGGTCGGTGGGGTGCAGCTCGAACAGCTTGAGCTTGTCGTGGCTGCGCAGCAGGCGCTGGGTGATGAAGGGCGAGCCGGGGTAGACCCGCAGGGTGTTGCCCTGGTTGAAGGCGGCCACCATGTCCACATAGGCCTGCAGGGCCGGGGCGAGGGCGGGGGTGGTGGGGGCAAACAGGCGGGCGATGCCGTCGGCGGCTTCGCCGCTGGTGCTGGCGTAGTCCCCGTCCAGCCGGTACAGGCCGGCGCCTGCATGGGTGTCCAGCACGGTCAGGGCCGCGTCTTTCTCGGTGAGGTGTTGCAAGGCGGCAATCAGAACCGTGTGCTTGAGCACATCGGCATGGTTGCCCGCGTGGAAGGCGTGGCGATAACTGAACATGGCCCAATGGTAACGAGTGCGCCCCTTGGTGCGCCTTTTTTGTGGTGCCACCCGCCCAGGCGGGGTGCCCTGGGGGCTGCTTGGGTGTATCTTTCCAGGCCACGGCACAATCCGAACCGCCGGTTGGCCGCGAGCGTGATGTTTTTGGCAGACAGGTCGGCATTTGTTAGCCATTTGTTTCGAAATCGCCCCCTGCCATGCCGCATGATCGCGCCTGCGGCGGTGCTGGCGCTCCGTTGCGCTCTTGAACCGCCTTCGACACCGCAAGCACGCCACGTCCTTTGACCATGACCGAAAGCCTCCGCCAAGCCCCTGCCACTGGAGTCAGCCATGTCGATGCGCTGCCCCCCGGCTCCCGGCTGGCCGAATTCGAGATCCTGGCGCTCCTCGGGGTGGGGGGGTTTGGCATGGTCTACAAGGCGTTCGACCACTCCTTGCACCGGGCGGTGGCCATCAAGGAATACATGCCTTCGGCCCTGGCCGGGCGCTCCGAAGGGCAGTCGCTGTGGGTGCGGTCCTCGTCCGACCAGCAGACTTTCCAAGCGGGCCTTGCCTCGTTTGTGGGCGAAGCGCGCCTGCTGGCCCAGTTTGACCACCCGTCGCTGGTCAAGGTGTTCCGGTTCTGGGAGGCCAACAACACAGCCTATATGGTGATGCCGCTCTACAGTGGCATGACCTTCAAGCAGGCACGGGCGCAGATGCGCACGCCCCCGCCCGAAGCCTGGCTGCGCAAGCTGCTGTGGTCGGTGCTGGACGCCCTGCGGGTGCTGCACGACGGGAACACGCTGCACCGCGATATATCGCCTGACAACATCTTTTTGCAGGACAACGGCCCGCCGGTGCTGCTGGACCTGGGCGCGGCCCGGCACGCGATCAATGACCAGGACCGCAAACACACGGCCGTGCTCAAGGTGAACTACGCACCGATCGAGCAGTATTCCGACGGCGACGAGGAGCTGCGCCAGGGGCCGTGGAGTGACCTTTATTCGCTGGCGGCCGTGATGCACGGCTGTCTGGCCAACGACACCCCGCTGCCTGCCACGCTGCGCTCCATCCGCGACCGCATGGTGTCGTTCCCCCGCATCGCCAAGACCGTCAAGCGGCAGTTTGGCGTGGAGTATTCGGCGCCGTTTGTGGCCGCGATTGCGCAAGCACTGGCACTGCGGCCCGAAGACCGGCCGCAGAGCATTGACGCTTTTCTCCAGGCCATGGAGATGACTTCGCCGCCGGACGATGTCCAGCATTTTGATTTCCGCGCCGAACTGGGCGACATCTGGGTGGAGCCTGCCGACCAGCCCGGCCCCGGCTTGCTCACGCCCACGGTGGATGTGACCTCGGCACCGCGCATCGTGGCCGAGATGCAGGCCCAGGCGAAACGCGCAGAGACCTCCGAAGCGGCGGCCCCCGTAGTGGTGGACAGCGGCGTGGGCCGTCCCGCGACGGATCCGGGCGCCGATACGGTCATGCTGGGAGGCCCCGACACCGTGTTTGCTGACCCGGGGGACACGGTGTTCATCGACGCAGGCGACACCGTGGCGGCCGATGATTCGCGCCATGAGGGGGCAGCCCACCACCGCCGACATGGGGGCGAGCCGCGTGCCCTGCCGCTGGAGCGCGACACGGTGCGCGCTGCGGGCAAAACCGCCAGATCCAAGCGGCGGTCACCCCTGGTCGCGGGGCTGGTGGTGGCTGTGCTGGTGGTGGTGGCCTCTGCGGCCGGCCTGCGGTGGATGCAGGGCAACAAGGCGCCCCACGACGACATCATTACCGAGATGGCCGAGCCGCCCGCACCGCCTGCGGCGCCCGCTTCGGCAGAGGTTGTTCTCGCAGAAACTGCCGCCGCTGCCATGGAAGGGGCTTCCAGTCCGGCCGGCCTGGCGGCGGCAGGTGCGGCTGCAGCGGCGTCTGCTGCATCCCCCGCCTCTGCCGCGGCATCGGCGCCCCGGGTGGCACCCCGCACAGCCAAGCGCACCGCGCCGGAGCCCGTGCCGACGCCCATCGTGGTGCGCGAGGAGCCTGAGCCACCACCGCCGCCGCCCGTGGTGGCCGAGCCCAAGCCCAGGCCACCGCCGCCACGCGTTCCATCGCCCCAGGAGGCCTGTGCCGACGCCAACTTCCTGTCGCGCCCCATGTGCATCCACCAGGAATGCCAGAAGCCGTCGCAGGCCGGGCAGCCCATCTGCGTGGAAAACCGCCGCCGCTACGAAGCCGAGGAACAGCGCCGCCGCCAGACGCCCAATTGACTGGGCTTGGCGGGTTTTTGGCGGGTGTCCGAGTCGCTCCGGGCCTGTCGCTTGCGCTCACAAGGGACTAATTCGTATAATCGAGGGCTTCGCAGCGCTTTTGTGGTCCCGCGGCGAAGATCAAGCGCCACCTAAGAGGCTTCCGAAAGAGGAGCACCGACCGTGGAAAAGGACCCGCCAAACCCTCTTTCCAAGAGAAAACTCATGACAACTACTTTCAGCGCAAAGCCCGCTGAGGTCGTGCACGAGTGGTTTGTGATTGACGCGACCGACAAGGTCCTCGGACGAGTAGCCAGCGAAGTTGCTCTCCGTTTGCGCGGCAAACACAAGGCCATTTACACGCCTCACGTCGATACCGGTGACTTCATCGTCATCATCAACGCAGCCAAGCTCAAGGTCACCGGCACCAAGTCCCTGGACAAGGTGTACTACCGCCATTCGGGTTACCCCGGCGGCATCACGGCCACGAACTTCCGCGACCTGCAAGCCAAGCACCCCGGCCGCGCGCTGGAAAAGGCTGTCAAGGGCATGCTGCCCAAGGGCCCCCTTGGTTACGCAATGATCAAGAAACTCAAGGTGTACGGTGGTGCAGAGCATCCCCACACCGCCCAGCAGCCCAAGGCTCTGGAAATCTAAGGAGCCTTGAGATGATTGGTGAATGGAACAATGGCACCGGCCGTCGCAAGTCCAGCGTCGCCCGCGTGTTTCTGAAGAAGGGTTCCGGCAAGATCACTGTGAATGGCAAAGACATTCAGCAGTATTTCGGCCGCGAAACCTCGATCATGATTGCCAAGCAACCGCTGGCGTTGACCAACCATGTCGAAACCTTCGACATCCAGATCAACGTGCACGGTGGCGGTGAATCCGGCCAGGCTGGCGCTGCCCGCCACGGCATCACCCGTGCCCTGATCGACTACGACGCAACGCTCAAGCCCGCACTGAGCCAAGCTGGCTTCGTGACCCGCGACGCCCGTGAAGTCGAACGTAAGAAGGTCGGTCTGCACTCTGCACGCCGCGCCAAGCAGTTCTCCAAGCGTTAAACCTTGGCCCTGCCGGGATGCCGCCCTGTGCGGCATCTGCTGCAAAGCATCCCTGGGGTGCTTTACAGAGAAAAACCGCCTTCGGGCGGTTTTTTCGTTTATGGTGCGCTCTTTTCTTTTGGGGGCTGTATGTCCAAGACACGCCTGTTGATCCTATGCGCTTTCGCCTGCTGCGCCGTCGGCTGACCATCAGTGCCCCCCGGGTGGCCATCCGCAGCGCCTTGCCCTGGCCCTTTCGCTGGCTGGCGCTGGCGGTGGTGCTGGGCTTTTGTGCGGCAGTCGCGCTTTGGGCGTTCGAGTTCGGCAAATCCATCGCCGGGCTGGACACCGTGTCGCGTGATGAGGTGCACCAGATGAAGGCCGAAATCACCCGCCTGCGCGATGAGGGCCAGGAGCGGCAAACGGTGGCACTGACCGCCGAGAGCCTGCTGGCCACCGAACGCGCCGCCAAAGAGAGCCTGATGGCCCAGGTGCGCCAGCTGGAGGCTGACAACCGGACGCTGCGTGAGGATTTGGGTTTTTTTGAAAAACTGATCCCGGCAGCCAAGACCGATGGCCTGGCGATCCGTGCCCTGCAGGCCGAGGTGTTGGGCGGAATGCAGCTGCGCTGGCAGGTGCTGGTCATCCAGGCGACCCGCAATGCGCCCGAGTTCAATGGACGCCTGGAGCTGGTGTTGGCAGGCACCCAGGATGGGAAGCCCTGGACCCAGACCCTGCCGCCCCAGGGGCAGCCCCTGCAGGTCAAGCAGTACCGCCGCATGGAGGGTGTCCTCGATCTGCCGCCCCATGCCGTGGTAAAAACCGTGACCGCGCGCGTGCTGGACGGCGCCACCGTCCGCACCACACAGACCATGGCCATCGAGTAAGAGACAAAGGTGGCGGCCTTCGCCGGTGGCCCCGCGCCACTGCCGCAACCGGTGGGGCCCGCCGTGCTCCCGCCTCAGGTGTGCCAGTGACCCTGTGCAGGTGCGTGGGGTGGTGCCAGCCAATAGCTTCGGTTTTCTCGTTCATCCGCATGTGGGCCGCCCGGCCTGCGCGCTTTTTCAGGAGTCCTGCCCATGTTTTCGCGTAAGAAGCAGCCCCCCATCAAGAGTCTGGTTGCGCAGGGCACCAAAATCGAAGGCAATGTGCTGTTTGCCGAGGGCATGCGCATTGACGGTGAAGTGGTGGGCGACATCCGTGCGGGGGCAGAGCAGCCCAGCATCCTGGTGATTTCGGAAACCGCCCGTGTGGAGGGGGCTGTGCATGCCGACCACGTGATCATCAACGGTCAGGTGCTGGGCCCCGTGCATGCGGGTGAGCTGCTGGAGCTGCAGCCCAAGGCGCAGATCACCGGCAACGTGCACTACAGGGCGCTAGAGATGCACCAGGGCGCTGTGATTGCCGGGCAGTTGTTCCCGACGGCCGTGCTGGTCGAGGAAAAGCCCCCACTGAAGTTGGCGTCAAACAATCCGTGATCTGAATTCCCGAGCGGTTTGCAGTAGTATTAACCCCAAATACCGAACCCGGAGTACCCCATGAGCGCCGTTGCCGACAACATCCAGACCGAAATGCCCGCCCCGATCCTCTTCACCGACAGTGCTGCGGCCAAGGTGGCGGACCTGATTGCCGAAGAAGGCAACCCTGACCTGAAGCTGCGCGTGTTTGTGCAGGGTGGTGGATGCTCCGGCTTCCAGTACGGCTTCACGTTTGACGAAATCACCAACGAAGACGACACCACCATGACCAAGAATGGCGTGTCGCTGTTGATCGATGCGATGAGCTACCAGTACCTGGTGGGTGCCGAGATCGACTACAAGGAAGACCTGCAGGGCGCCCAGTTTGTGATCAAGAACCCCAACGCTACCACCACCTGCGGGTGTGGCTCCAGCTTCTCGGCCTGATAGGCCTAAGGGCGGGCCGGGAGGCCGATGCCCTGGATGCACCAAAGACAAAAACCGCCTTCGGGCGGTTTTTTCATGGTGGGAGGGCTTCGCTGCTGCGCTCAGGCCGGGTACACCGCGCCCAGCACGCGTGCGCCCGCTGCGCCGGTCACGCTGGGCAGGTTGCCAGGGGCCTGGTGCATTGCCTGGCGCGCCAGCCAGGCAAAGGCGGCGGCTTCGACCTGCAGCGCGGGCAGCCCCAGGGCATCGGTGGCCACGACCTGCAGCGAAGGGCACAGGGCCTGCAGGCGGCGCATCAGCTGGGCGTTGAGCGCACCGCCCCCACACACCGCCAGGGTTTTGCTATCTATTTTGTAGCTATCAACGCAAGCTGAGCAGGCGGTGGCAGTGAATTCTGTCAATGTGGCTTGCACGTCGGCGGGATTGGCATGCCCGAAGGGCTCCAGGTGGGTGGCCAGCCAGGGGGGGTTGAACAGGTCGCGCCCCGTGCTTTTGGGTGGCGGCTTGTGCAGAAAAGGCTCCTGCATCAGCGATGTCAGCAGGCCGGGCAGCACCTGCCCGGTGGCGGCCCAGGCGCCGTCCCTGTCGAAAGGCTGGCCAGTGTGCAGCTGGCACCAGTGGTCCATCAGCGCATTGCCAGGGCCGCAATCAAACCCCAGCACGCGGCCGTCCGCGCCGAGCACGCTGAGGTTGGAGATGCCGCCAATGTTCAGCACCAGCACCGTTTCATCCGGCCGTCCGAAGATGCCCTGGTGGAAGGCGGGCACCAGCGGCGCACCCTGGCCGCCTGCTGCCACGTCGCGGCTGCGCAGGTCGGCCACCACGGTGATGCCGGTC
Organism: Acidovorax kalamii; assembly: GCF_002245625.1. GTDB lineage: Bacteria > Pseudomonadota > Gammaproteobacteria > Burkholderiales > Burkholderiaceae_C > Acidovorax > Acidovorax kalamii. The sequence goes on along the minus strand of NZ_NOIG01000013.1, from coordinate 186,386 downwards.
CGCTCGGCCAGCAGGGCGGGGTTGAGCAGCTGCAGGGTGTAGCCCGTGCCGTCGAATTCCTGGGGGCGGTGGCGCACGGTTTGCCCGTGGGCGCCGATGGCGCGGATGGCATGGGCAGGCAGGCCGCTGCGCTGCAGCAGTGCCTGCACCACCTCGGCATAGGCGCGCGACAGCGCGTTGCCAGCAAGGGCCGCCCGGTGCAGTTCATTGTCGCCGGGGGTGTTCAGGGCCAGCAACTCGGCGCGCAATGCGGGTGCAAAGGCGGCGCTGGCGTGGTGCGTCACCCGCATGCGCGGGCCAGAGAAGTCGGCCAGCACCCCGTCGATGCCATCGAGCGAGGTGCCCGACATCAGGCCGATGTACAGATCGGACATGGCCTGACGGGTGGAGTGCGTCGTTGGTAAGTCGGGATCAGTCTGCGCTGGCCTGCTCGATGAGCGCAGCGGCGTTCAGCTGGACGCGCATGTTGGCCGCGAGGCGGTCAAACGCAGGACGGCCGGCGACCGAGACGGGGGCAGCGGCTTCGCTCTGGGTCACGATGGTCATGGGGTCCTGGTGCACACCATTGACGCGGAACTCGAAGTGCAGGTGCGGGCCGGTGGCCCAGCCGGTGGCGCCCACGGCGCCCAGGGTCTGGCCCTGCTCCACCGACTGGCCCTGGCGCACGTCGATGCGGCTCAGGTGGGCGTACACCGTGACATGCTGGTTGCGGTGCTTGATGAACACCACGTTGCCGTAACCGTTCTGCACGCCCGCAAATTCCACCACGCCATCGCCCACCGTGCGCACGGCGGTGCCCGTGGGGGCTGCAAAGTCGGTGCCCAGGTGGGCGCGCCAGGTTTGCAGGATGGGGTGCAGGCGCATCTTGAAGCCGCTGGTCACGCGCGAGAACTCGACCGGCGAGGCCAGATAGGCGCGGCGCATGCTTTCGCCGTCCAGCGTGTAGTAAGCGCCCTTGGCGGCGCCGGGCTCCTGGAACCAAACAGCCTGGTGAGTCTTGCCGTTGTTGACGAACTCGGCGCTCAGCACGCGGCCGCTGGACAGGGGTTCGCCGTCGGCTTCCAGGGTTTCATACACCACCGAGAAGCGGTCGCCCTTGCGCAGCGAGCGACGGAAATCGATGTTGCCCGAGAACAGTTCGGCCACCTGTACAGCCACGGCGTCGGGGATGTTCGACGCGTCGGTGGCGGCGAACAGCGAGCTGTGGATGATGCCGCCCGCCAGCCGGCTGTTGGTCGTCATCTTGGCGGTTTCGATGCGCGTCGCAAACTTGTTGTCGCCTGTGCGCTCGACGATCAGGCGGCGGAAGTTGCCGCTGTCGTCCGGCACCCAGCGCACGGTCAGGCGCACCAGGCGGTGGTCGTCGGTGGTCTCGGCCGACACGCTGCGGCCGGTGCGGCCCAGCACGTTCTGGCGCACGGGGGTATCGCCACGCATGAAGGCGGCGGCGGCCGGGTCGGCCACGCCCAGGCGCTGCAGCAGGGATTCGGGGGTGTCGCTGGAGCGCACCTGCTCGGAGCGGAACAGCGAGAAGCCCGGGGCGTCCAGCTCGCCCAGCACCAGGTTCTCGGCCAGCGATTCGACGGGGTAGCTCACCATGCGCACGGGCAGCTCGGCCGGATCGGGCGCGAAGGAAGCCACAGCGAAGGCGCCACCGCCACCCGTCAGCAGGACGGCGGCAACGGCGGCGGTGATGCGTTTGGGGTGTTGTTGGATCGTGCGGGACAGTCGGTCAAGCAAAGCGGTGCTGGCGGTGCGGACCGTGGTGAGGCCGTGAATCAAAGGTCTATCCCCAGGGTGATTGCGGATCCATGGCACACCCCCGGTGCGAATACGGGGCGGGGCCAGGAGCACAGACTGTCAGGCTGCAGCCATCCGACAGGTTGATAAAAACAGGTCGAAACGGCGGGCCCACTAGAATCCGCCTCTGCAATGTGGGCTGAAGTATAGCGGCGCATGCTGTCTAGACATCCCAAAAAACCCTTATGAATCAATCTGCTGTTACAACAACCCCGGTCTCCGATGGTGTAGGACGGGCCCTCGAAATCTCGCTGCGCGGCGTGCAAGAGCTGCTGCCACAGGACGAATGGGTCAAGAAGCTGGCGCGCTCGGAGGCCACGGGCCAGCCGCTGCGCATCAAGCTGGGTCTGGACCCCACGGCCCCCGACATCCACATCGGCCACACGGTGGTGCTGAACAAGATGCGGCAATTGCAAGATCTGGGCCACCAGGTCATCTTCTTGATCGGCGACTTCACCAGCCTGATCGGCGACCCCTCGGGCCGCAACAGCACGCGCCCGCCGCTCACGCCCGAGCAGATCAAGGTGAATGCCGAGACCTACTACAAGCAGGCCAGCCTGGTGCTGGACCCGGCCCGCACCGAGATCCGCTACAACAGCGAATGGAGCGAGCCCCTGGGCGCCACCGGGATGATCCAGTTGGCCGCCAAGTACACCGTGGCACGCATGATGGAGCGCGACGACTTCCACAAGCGCTTCACCACCGGCCAGTCCATTTCGGTGCACGAATTCTTGTACCCGCTGATGCAGGGTTACGACTCGGTGGCTTTGAAGAGCGACCTGGAGCTGGGCGGCACGGACCAGAAGTTCAACCTGCTCATGGGTCGCCACCTGCAGCAGGAATACGGTCAGGAGCCGCAGTGTGTGCTCACCATGCCGCTGCTGGTGGGGCTCGATGGCGTGGACAAGATGTCCAAGTCCAAGAACAACTACATCGGCATTGCCGAAGACGCGAACACCATGTTTGCCAAGGTGCTGTCGATCAGCGACACCCTGATGTGGGACTGGTTCACCCTGCTGTCGTTCAAGAGCCTGGCCGAGATCGCCGCGCTCAAGGCCGAGGTGGAGGGCGGGCGCAACCCCAAGGACGCCAAGGTGATGCTGGCCAAGGAAATCACCACGCGCTTCCACAGCGCTGCCGCCGCCGACGCGGCCGAGCAGGACTTCATCAACCGCAGCAAGGGCGGCGTGCCCGATGAAATCCCCGAGGTGAGCCTGTCCGGCGCACCACTGGGCATTGGCGCTCTGCTCAAGCAGGCCAACCTGGCCCCCTCGACCAGCGAGGCCAACCGCCTGATCGACGGCGGCGGTGTGCGTGTGGATGGCAGTGTGGTCAGCGACAAGGGCCTGAAGCTGGCCGCTGGCACCTACGTGGTGCAAGTGGGCAAACGCAAGTTCGCACGGGTCACATTGGCCTGATTTATTGAGCTGAATGGGCCTTCACCGCCCGCTGGATAATCGGTGATTGCTATAAAAATGGAAGCAAAAGCGCCGAGCCTGCACAGGCCGGCGCTTTTTTCTTTTCAGGCCCCGTCCAGGTTGTCGTTCAAATCCGGGTCGGGCACATCACCAATCGCCTGGCGGGTGGCCTCGGCCTGCACCTGCAGCCAGGCGCAGAAGGCCTTGATCTCCGGCCGGTTGACGCTTCGCGGCCCCACCATCAGCCAATAGGACAGTGGCGAGTCGATGCGGTGGCCGGGCAGCACTTCCACCAGGTCGCCTGCAGCCAGGGCATCGGCAATCAGCGGCATGCGGGCCAATGCCAGCCCCTGGCCCGCCAGCGCGGCCTGCACGATCTGGTGGGCGTAGTTGAAGTAGAGCCAGCGCTCAGGCTGCAGTTTGGTCAGGTCGCGGGTGTCGAACCAGCGGCGCCAGCTCAGATATTCCAGATAGTGCGTGCGATGGGCGTCGCCCGCCTCGATCAGGGTGAACTGCGCTACATCGGCGGGGGTGCGCAGCGGTTTGCCGCTCTTGAGCAGCCAGGGGCTGGCCACCACGGCCAGTTGCTCGCCAAACAGGCGGATGCCGCCCTGCGTGGCTCCGGCGGGCATGGCATAGCGCAATGCCAGGTCCACGTCCGAGGTTTCCAGATCGACCTGCACGTCGCTCGCATCAATGCGGATGTCGATACCCGGGTTGTCGCGCTGGAACTCCTCCATGCGCGGAATCAGCCACATCGACGCAAAGCTGGCCCAGGTGGTGATGGCCACGCTGCGGCGCCCGGCCGTCTGGCGCACCAGGCGCACGGCAGCGTCCATGCGCTCCAGCGCCGGGCCCACCGCGCGCTGCAGTTGCGCGCCCGCGCTGGTCAGCTCCACCGCGCGCGTGTGGCGCAGGAACAGGGGCACGCCCACTTCTTCTTCCAGCGCCTGGATCTGGCGGCTCACGGCCGACTGGGTGAGCGCCAGCTCGTCGGCCGCAGCGCGGAAGTTCAGGTGCCGCGCCACGGCCAGAAAGGCGCGCCAGTGGCCCATGGCCACCGGACGGGTGCGCAGGACAGCGGGGGAGTATTCGGCTGAGGCCATGGCAGGGCTCCCGGAGAGTATTGATTCATGCGTTGATGGAATGAATAGCGTACCGCGTTTTCATTGGACTGTGTGTGGCGAAAGGATCACTATTCATGCTCCAAAACACCTGTTTTCCCACTCTAAGGAGCCTGTCATGTCTGCCCGCAACGTTCTGGAATCGCAACAATCCGTGCAAGCCGCCGTGGCTGGCCGTTCTGCGGCCGGTTGCTGGAAACTGACCCCAGGCCGCGCCCTGTCGCTGCACCCGCGTGAGCGCAGCGTGCTGGAGATTGCCCAGGGCCGGGTCTGGCTCACGCTGAGCGGGGCCTTGCCCCGCCACCAGCCGGCCGACATGCCCGCAGATTTGCTCCTTGGCGTGGCCGACCACCTGCTGCAAGCCGGTGACCGCCTCGACATCGCAGCGGGCCAGCATGTGGTGATGGAGGTCTGGACCCCGGCGGGCTCGCCCGGCGAGGACGTGGCTTTCCATTGGCATGGCGCCCCCGCCCCGGTGCCCGCGCAAGGCCGGTGCGCCCTGCGGCCCGGTGCTGAATGGGAATGTGGCGTGGTCCAGCCCCTGCGCGACCTGGTGCAGGCACTCGCCCAGGGTGGGCGCGCCGTGGGGCTGGCGGGGGGCCAGGCGATCGGCGCCGGAGGGCGTCTGGTGCTCGGAATCGCCCGCTTTGCTCTCATTCGGATAGCGGCACCACGCGAAAGCAAGCCCGCTTGAGACCGACATGCAAGAAGAGCATCAATTGGTGCATTCCTTTTCATTGGACGCTGCGGCTAGCACAGAGCACCATAGAGTCCATCAAGGGTAAACCCGGAGATTCATATGACCACCTCGCAGATTTTCAAGTTCTTTTCCACCGCTGCCACGGCTGCTGCCGCCTACGGTGTCAGCACCTTGCTGCCAGGCAAGGCCCTCAGCCTCACACCCCGCGCGCCCATGGCCCTGCGCATTGCCGAAGGCCAAGCCTGGGTCACGCTGGATGCGGGCCCCTACGGCACCGGCACCGAAGCTGGCGACGTGTTCCTGCACGCCGGCCAGACCCTGTGGGTGGCCGCCGGCCAACACGCCGTGGTCGAGCCCGTGGGCCAGCAGCGCCTGCAATACCGCTTCACGCGCACGCCGGTGGACGTGGCCAGCACCGCCACCCCCTGGTGGCGCCGTGCGGCTTTTGGCAGCCCGTCGGTGGCGGTGGCCAGCGACGCCTGCTGCGCCTGAGTCTTTGTGAAAAGGGGGCGATCAGCGATGGGCTGGTGGCCCTGGCCGTTTCTTGCAGCCTCTTTCAGAAAGAGCTCAGCGCCTGGGACATCACCCCACCAGCGCTGCAAGCTCTGGGGGCCACTCCAAGCCCCCGCAATCTTTTCGTGCAGTTCAGCGAAAGAGTGAGAAGCAGACACTGAGGTTTTCGCCCGAGGCAATGTTGCTTGCAACATCCACGGTCACCAGCAGGTCGATGATGTTGTCGCGTTTGACGGTGGCTGCCATGCTCCGGCCCGGGCTGCTTCGGATGTCCAACAGCACGGAGGAGTCCAAGCCTCCCGGCGGCTGGTCGAAGAAAATAAAGTACGACCGCGTCTGTCCCCCTCCATACGCCGACGTCACGGTGTAGCCGTTGCCACTGATCCGTGTGGCGGGCGCCAGAGTGTTAGAGAGCGGGTCTGTGACTGAAAAGCAGCCGTGGCGCATGACAGATACACCCGCCACAGCGCCCTGCGGCCCCGCCGGACCTGTGGCTCCTGTCGGGCCAGCCGGGCCAGAGGGCCCTGCTGGGCCTACAGGGCCTGCTGGACCCGTGGCACCTGCCGGGCCCGTCGGGCCTGTAGCACCGGTTGCCCCTGTCGAGCCGGTGGCTCCTGCGGGGCCTGCTGATCCGGCGGGGCCCGTCGCTCCGGTATCTCCCTTGTCCCCCTTTTCCCCGGGGTCACCTTTGTCACCTTTCGGCCCCTGGGATGCCAGCGGGTTGCAGCGGCCCAGGGCGCCTGTGGCGTCGTGGCACACCATGGTGGTGCCGATGGCGGGGGTTGCGGGCAGGTTGGGCAAGCGCACCTCGCCTCCTGGCAGCACCTGTAGCGCGGGCGTTCCGGGTGCGGAGTGGATGACCACACGGCTCCCGGCGGCGGGCGTGAGGGTCATGTCGGCTGCGCCAGCGTGCGTGGCCACGATGCCAAGGCAAAGGACAAGAGAGCGGGAGAGTTGTCGAAGCATGGAATCGATGAATCTCGGTAAGGTCAATGTTGTGCGGGTTTCCTGCGCCGCCGGGTTGCCAGTGCGAGCACGGCTGGCGTGAGCAAAGCCAGCGTCCAGGGGCCCAGCATGGGCACCGGAACGGGCGCAACTGCGCTGCCGCCCAGCGGGATAGGGCCTGCAGGGCCGGCCAAAAGGCAGCCAGGGCTGGCAGTGCGCAGTACCTGGCCGCCGCTGGCATGTGTGGGGTTGGCCCATGTCCACTGTCCAGCCAGTTCCACCCGGCCCCCATTCAGGGACAGCGACGCACCGGCCGATGCGGAGACATCGCGCGCTGCCAAAAGCGCACCACTGGCGCCCAAGGCCAGCGAGCCGCCATTCACGGCAACGTCCGTGCAACCCAGGGATACCGTGCCGCCGCCCAGGTCGGCCGCAGTGCCGGGAGGCAGGGCCCAGTCGGCCCTGGTGGGGGCTGCGGTGGTGAGAAGCAAGGCGGCGATGGCGCCCGCATGCAATAGGGATTTGTGCATGAAATGGGGCTCTAGGGCTTATGTAGAAAGCGTAAGACGCTCTTAATTGAGGAGTGACTCCCGCAGTCGGCGCGAGGCCGTGCCCGCTGCGAGCAGCGACAGCAGTACCAGCGCCCAGGGGCCGAGAGCAGGGATGGCCTGCGCACCCGTTGGGGCGGCTGCCAGCAGGGCGGGCAAACCTGGGTCGGTGATCTGGCCGTCGGCGTTGCCGTCGCTGTCGCCTGCGCCGCCATCGGTCAGGGTGAAGGTCACGCTCAGGCCATCGGGTGCGATTGCCGCGCCTGGCAGTGCATACCAGTGCGCCGCCGCGCAGGCCGCAGCACCAGTGCAACCCAGGCCTTCTGGGCTGGCGCCGTACTTCAGGTAGACGGCGCCTGGCGGCACCGGCTGGGTGTAGCGCACGGTGACATTGGCGCTGGCGCCCGGTGTGCCGCCTGCCAAGGTGAGTGCGAGTGGGGCAAAGTCCGAGCGAGCACCCGCAGGCAAAGGCGCCGGCAGACTGGCGCCGAAAGCGGCAGACTGGACCTGCCAGCCGCCCGAACCCGCTACTTGCACGCTGCCCTTGCCCGTGCCAACAGCGGCCCAGGGAGCGCTGCACAGGCCAGAGTCGCTGCCGCCGTGGGTGCCTGCGCAGGTCCAGGTGTATCCCCCGGCGGCCGATTGCACCGTGCTGGCCGAGCCCGCGCCGCAAAAATCGGTGCTGGGAGTGGTGATGCTGGGGCGACCGGCCGCAGCGCCGCAGGTGCCGTTCACCGACTGTATGAAGCCGAAACCCATGTGCTGTGCAGTGCCGTGTGGCGTGATGACCTCCACGGTGGCCGCGCCTGCCGCATGGGCAGGGGTGGTGGCGGTGATCTGCGTTGCACTGTCCACCGTGAAGCGTGCGGCTGCCACACCACCGAATGTGACCGCCGTCGCCCCACTGAAGGCGTGGCCGGTCAACCTGACCTGATCGCCCCCGTTGCTGCCCGCACTGGCAGGGTTGGCATGGGTGATGAACGGCAGCAGCGACGGCGCCGTGCATTGTGGCGAGGTGGTGCCGCCATAAAGGCCAGCACAGGTCCACCGGTAGATCGTCCGGTCGCCGGGCGGCAGCAGCACGCTGCTGGCCTGGCCCGCGCTGCACAGGTTGGCTGAGGGGGCTGCGGATGTTGGCTGCCCCTGGGCGTTGCCGCAGGCACCATCCACGGGGGCGACGAAGGCGAAGCCTGCGTCCAGCGTGGCGGTGCCATCGGGCGTGGTGACCTCGATGGCCACCGGGCCCACCGCGTGAGCGGGGGTGACGGCTGTGATGCGGGTGTCGCTGTCCACCCGAAAGCTGGCCGCCGGGGTGCCGCCGAAGGCCACGGCCGTGGCGCCGGTGAGCCGGGCGCCTTCGATGCTCACCGTGAGTCCCCCATTGAACAGGCCCGTGGCGGGGCTGGCGCTGCTGGCAATGGGCAAGAGCGTGCCTTGCAGCTGCATCACCCAGGACTGGGGGTAACACCGCCACCCCATGTAGTCGCGGCAGAGGTGTCCGCCGGTGCTGCTGCGGTTGACCTGCCGATAGCCCCTGCCCGCAGGTCCGTTGGGATCCGCAAAGATCACCCAGACCTGGCTCGAAGCCCGAGCGGTGTAGCTGCCGGTGAAGGTGGTGGGCCCTGGTGACGGCGCCATGGCCGTGGCGGTGAACGGCTGGCAGTCGTTCGCGGGCGCCCCATCGCCCGGGGCGCTGCCGCAGACCTCCATGGTGAAGGGCGTATCGGGGTTGTGGGCGTTCACCATGTCCAGCGCCACTTGGGTGATGCGGGCTGGAGCCGGGCCCACCGGCACACGGTTGGCCCAGCGCATGGGAACCTGCACCGTGTAGCCAACGTTGTCGCCTGTGCCCAGGTTGTCGAAAAGCACTTCGGCGCGAACGGCGCCGACGCTGGCGAGGGCCACGAGCAGCAGAATGCGCGGCCTGAAGAAAGAAGCCATGTGTTTTTTGTGAGAAGGCCTCCGGCGCTTTGCCATAAAGCGCAAGAAGCTATGCTTTTGAGAGCATCAGGTTGTGTGCCTGACGTACCCGTCGGATCGTCGCGGCAGACGGCTCCAGCGGCTTGACTGGGCGTTTGCCCGGTTCTTGACTGGGCGTCTCATTCGGGGGCCAGCAGCTGCAATCAGCGGGTGCAGTGGGTAAGGTGTGCGCGGACTTGGCGTGGGGGTTTTGACGAAAGCAAGGCGCGGTCGGCACTGCCGCAAGCAGCTGCGTCACAGCCGCTGTGATGGGGCGGGGGCTTGTGTGGCGCTGTCTGCGCTTGAGCGATGGTCCGCACCCCGGTGGGAGCGCTCACCGCGCAGGGGCTTCTCGCGCCAGCCCCACCAGCAGCACAAGAAGCTCTTTGATGGCAATGGACCTGGTCTGGGACCCGGTGTCTCAGGCGCTTGGCGTGTCCAGCAGGCGGATCAGCTGATCCTGCAGGGTAATCAGAATCTCCTCAGACAACCCCGGCTGCGCGGCCGCTGTGGCGCGGGCCAGTACCAGGCCGCCGACCATGGTGGCCAGCACCTGCATGGCGTGCGCGCGGTGGGTGGCTGCAGTGGCGGCTGCCGTTGTTTCGTCGGCATCCTGCGGCGCGGTGCCCGCGGACACGGCGGGCATAGCAGGCTCGGCGTCGGCCAGCAGTTGCGCAAAGCGCTGGATGTTGCGCTCGATGCCTTCGGCAAACACCTGCGACAACTCGCCGCCCGCGCGTGCTGCGTCCACTGCCAGCGCGGCGGCGGGGCAGCCGCTGCCGGGGGCGTCGCGGTGCTGGGGCGAGAGGTAGCTTTGGATGCGGTCGGCCACGCTGGCGTTGGGCATGTGGCCGTCCAGCGGCGCAATCGACCAGTCGAACGCACGGGCGCAGGCTTCGCGCACCAGGGCGTCCTTGGACTCGAAATGCCGGTACAGCCCGCCGTGGGTGAGCCCCGCGTCGCGTGTGATGTCGGCCACGCCCACGCCCGTGAGGCCGCGCTCGCGGTAGAGCCGGGCGGCGGCGTCCAGGATGCCCTGGCGGTTTTCGGCGGCCTGTGCCTTGGAGACTTTCATGGGGTGGGCCTTCTATTGATTGCGATCGTACGCAAAGCGGTGTTTTGTGTTTATGATGACGGCCCTAATCATAAATGCCCGATCCTTCTGTGGCGGTGTGACCGCGTGGCCCGCCACCGGGCAGCCGCTGGCCCCGTCAACCCCGGGGCCGCAGAGGCGCCGGGCGGCAACCAGCGAGGTGATTCCATGACCCCCACCCCTCTTTCCCACCGCAGCGCCCTGGCGCCTGCCGCACACGGAGCGGCCCGCTGATGCGCCGCGTCGTCATCACCGGCATGGGCTTGGTGTCACCACTGGGTTGCAATGTCGAGCTGGCCTGGCAGCGCCTGCTGGCGGGCCGCTCGGGCATCACCGTGCTGCCCGAGGCCGTGACCGAAGGAGTGCCCGCCAAGGTGGCCGGGCGGGTGCTGCCGCTGTCCGAGGACCCCGAGGGCGGCTGGGATGTGGATGCCATCATCTCGGCCAAGGACCAGCGCAAGATGGACCGCTTCATCCCCTTTGCGCTGGGCGCTGCCGACCAGGCGCTGGCCCAGGCGGGCTGGCCGGTGGTGGGGGGGGACGAGTCGGCGCTCGCGCGCACGGCCACCGTCATTGCCTCGGGCATTGGCGGCTTTGGCGCGATTGCCGACGCGGTGCGCACCACCGAAACGCGCGGGCCGCAGCGGCTGTCGCCGTTCACCGTGCCGTCGTTTCTGGTCAACCTGGCGGCGGGGCAGGTGTCGATCCGCCACGGGCTCAAGGGGCCGCTGGGTGCGCCGGTCACGGCCTGCGCGGCCAGCGTGCAGGCGCTGGGCGACGCGGCCCGGTTGATCCGCGCGGGCGAGGCCGATATCGCCGTGTGTGGTGGCAGCGAGGCCGCCATCGACCGCGTGAGCCTGGGCGGCTTTGCGGCGGCCAAGTCGCTGTCCACGGGGTTCAATGCCACGCCCGAGCAAGCCTCACGCCCGTTCGATGCACAGCGTGACGGCTTTGTGATGGGTGAGGGCGCGGGCATGCTGGTGATCGAGGCGCTGGACCACGCCCTCGCACGCGGCGCGCAGCCGCTGGCGGAGCTGGTGGGCTACGGCACGTCGGCCGACGCGCACCACATCACCTCGGGGCCGGAAGATGGCGACGGCGCCGCGCGCAGCATGGCCGCCGCGCTGGCGCAGGCGGGGCTGCGGGCTGACGAGGTGCAGCACCTCAATGCCCACGCCACCTCCACCCCGGTGGGCGACCGGGGCGAACTCGCCGCCATTCGCCGCGTGTTTGGCACGGGTGCAGGGCCTGCGATCGTCTCCACCAAGTCGGCCACGGGCCATCTGCTGGGTGCGGCGGGCGCGGTGGCCACCATCTTCACGGTGCAGGCGCTGCGCGACCAGGTGGTGCCCGGCACGCTGAACCTGCACGCGCCGGATGAACTGGCGCAAGGCCTGGATCTGGTGGCGCTGACGCCACGCCGCATGGCGCTCACGCACGCCATGGTCAACGGTTTTGGTTTTGGCGGGGTGAATGCGACCCTGGTGTTGCGGCGCTGGCAGCCTGGGGCGGCCTGAGGGCGGGAGGCTGCTGGTGGGGCGCGGGCGGCGCAGCCGATAATCCCGCACCGGCCCGCGCGGCGCACCGCCCCGGGCTACTGATCTCCAGACGCATTCCATGACCCCAATCGACATCCTCATCATGGCGGCCGGCAAGGGCACGCGCATGAAAAGCCGCCTCCCCAAAGTGCTACAGCGCCTGGCCGGACGCCCGCTGCTGCACCACGTGCTGGACCAGGCGGCCCACCTGCAGGCGCGCAGCGCCATCGTCATCACGGGCCATGGTGCTATAGAAGTAGAAGCGGCTTGCGCAGGTGCAGCGGGCGCAGACAGCAGTTTTGCCCTGAAATTTGTGCGCCAGGAACCCCAGCTGGGCACGGGCCACGCCGTGTTGCAGGCCGTACCCCACCTGCGCGATGACGGCACGGCCGTGGTGCTGTCGGGCGATGTGCCGCTGACCCAGGCCGACACGCTGCGCGCGCTGGTGGCGGCCAGTGGCGGCGAGCAGTTGGCGCTGCTCACGGTGACCCTGCCCGACCCCACGGGCTATGGCCGCATCCTGCGCAACGCCGATGGCGCCGTGCAGGGCATCGTCGAACACAAGGATGCGAATGACGCCCAGCGCGCCATCACCGAGATCTACAGCGGCATCATGGCCGTGCCCGCGCGGCTGCTGCGCGGCTGGCTGGCGCGGCTGACCAATGACAATGCCCAGGGCGAGTACTACCTCACCGACATCGTCGCCATGGCCGTGGCCGACGGCGTGCCTGTGGTGGCCCACCACATCACCGACGCGCTGCAGGTGGCGGGCGTCAACAGCCCGCTGCAACTGGCCGAGCTGGAACGCGCGCACCAGCTGCGCCAGGCCCGTGCCTTGATGGAGCAGGGCGTGCGCCTGGCCGACCCCGCGCGGTTCGATGTGCGCGACGACACCCGCACCGGCGTGCGCGGCGAGCTGCTGTGTGGGCAGGACGTGGAGATCGACGTGAACTGCGTCTTCACCGGCCGCGTGGAACTGGGCGAGGGCGTGAGCATTGGCGCGAACTGCTGCATCGCCAACGCACGCATCGCTGCAGGCGCGGTGATCCATCCCTACACCCACATCGACGGCGAAAAGGCCGGAGCCACCGTGGGCGAGGGCGCGCTGATCGGCCCCTTTGCCCGCTTGCGCCCCGGCGCGCAACTGGGCCGCGAGGTGCACATCGGCAACTTTGTGGAAGTGAAGAACAGCACCATGGCCGACGGCGCCAAGGCCAACCATCTGGCCTACCTGGGCGACGCCACCGTGGGCGAGCGCGTGAACTACGGCGCGGGCAGCATCACCGCCAACTACGACGGTGCCAACAAGCACCGCACGGTGATCGAGGCCGACGTACACATCGGCAGCAACTGCGTGCTGGTGGCGCCCGTGACCATTGGCGCAGGCGGCACGGTGGGCGGTGGCAGCACCATCACCAAGAGCACGGCGCCTGGCGCGCTGAGCGTGGCGCGGGGCAAGCAGGTGAGCATTGCCAACTGGTCTCGCCCGAAAAAATGAAGCACCCCCTGAGTCGCTTCGCGCCTTCCCCCTCCAGGGGGACGACAGCCTTTGCTGCGGGGCGGCCCTTGCTGGCTGTCCTCGCCTGCGTCTTCGTCTTCGTGCATAGCGCGTTGGCGCCTCGTTGTGCCATGCACGCTTCTGTGACCTGCGGCGGGAGATGAAAGTGGCTGGTGCAGACATGACCCCCGAACAGCTGCGCGCCGAACTGGCCCGCAGCCAGCAGCAGGTGGCCGACATGGCGGCTGCGCAGGAGGAGTTCTTGCGCGCCGTCTCGCACGACCTGCGCGCGCCGCTGCGGCATGTAACGTCGTACGGCACGCTGGTGCGCGAGGTGCTGGGCGACTTGCCGCCCGAGGTGGCGCGGGGCGCCGAGGTACAGGAGGCCCTGGGTTTCCTCGCCACCATGGACCAGTCCGCCCGGCGCATGGGGCTCATGATCGACGGCCTGCAAGCCCTGGTGCGTGCCAGCCGCGCCCCACTGCGCCTGCAGCCTGTGCCGCTGGCCGATGCGATGGCCCAGGCGCGCGCCACGCTGGCCCCTGCCAAGGCTGGGCGTGCCGTGGAATGGCGCGTGGATGCCGACCTGCCCACGCTGTGGGCCGACCCGGTGTTGCTGCAGGAGTTGCTGGTGCAGTTGCTGGGCAATGCGCTCAAGTTCACACGCCCCGTGGCCCAGCCCTGCATCACCGTGCGGGCCGATGCGGCACCGGCAGGTAGCGTGGCCTTCACGCTGCAGGACAACGGCGTGGGCTTTGACCCGGCGCGTGCGGGCACCCTGTTCGGCGTGTTCCAGCGCCTGCACCGTGAGACCGAGTTTGACGGCGTGGGCACGGGGCTGGCGCTGTGCCGCGCGATTGCCCAGCGCCATGGCGCCACGGTGACCGCCACGGCGGCGCCGGGAGCGGGCTGCACGGTGCGGGTGGCGTGGCCTGTGGCCGCTTTGGCTGCTGAGGCAGCGTAAGAGCCGACGTCTCTGTAAAAAACGCGTTTAGACCGCTGGCGCCAGCGCGGGCTCCATGTAGCCCGACACGCGGTTGCGCCCCTCGTGCTTGGCCACATACAGCGCCGCGTCGGCCGCATCGATCCAGGCGCGCAGGTTGCTGTGGCGGTGGTCGGCCGGGGCCACGCCGATGCTGCTGGTGATGCGCAGATCGGGCAGGTGGCGCAGCCGCACGCATTCGGTCTGCTCGCGGATACGCTGGGCAATCGCCAGGGCGTCGCGGGCGTGCATGCCGGGCAGCACGATGGCAAACTCATCGCCGCCAAAGCGCCCCGCGCAGTCGCCCGCGCGCACATGGCCGCGCACCACATGGGCCAGGGCCCGGATCACCTCGTCCCCCACGGTGTGGCCGTGCAGGTCGTTGATGCTTTTGAAATGGTCGATGTCCAGCATCAGCATGCAGGCGGGTTCGTCGGTGGTGTGGTGGCGGCGCAGCGCGGCTTCGGCCTGTTCCTGCCAGTGGCCACGGCCGAACAGGCCGGTGAGCGCGTCCACGCGCCGCAGCTCGTCGAGCATCAGGTTGCTGTGCGTGGCCTTGCGGATGAGCTGGTAGCTCACGATGCTGACGGAAAGCGTGTGCAGCACCATCACGGGCAGGCAGGCCACCATCACCCGCATGGAGGTCTCGGGCGCCCAGTGCATGCCGGTGAGCAGGGTGCTGGCGGCGCCTGCCACCAGCATCGCCACCAGGGCGCGCGCCCACAGCCCCCGGATACCGGTGGTGATCTTGTCCACCATGGTCAGGGTGAGCAGCAGCACGCTGGGCAGCAGGTTGAAATGCATGAGCGGCACCAGCGCAGCGGTCAGGGCCGAGTCGATGAGCAGATTGCGGGTTTCGGTGCGGTAAGGGTCGGCGCTGCGCTGGGTGAGCAGGTAGGCCACATGGGGCCAGGCAAAGCAGGGCAGCGCCATGCACAGCCAAGCCAGGGCGGAAGCCTGGCGCTCCCATAGCACCACGCCCACCACCATGCCGCCCAGCCCCATGCCCAGTATGCGCAGTGGATAGATGCGGCGGGGCATCTGGCGTCGGGAGGTTGGCATCGGTCTGTGGGAGCGCCCGCACGGGCAAAGGTCAAGGATGCGCGGGAGCTTACAGCGCACATCCAGACGATGCCAGCAAGAAATGACCATCTGGCGCCAGGCGCTCTGGTAGGGGTTTGGGCTATCAAATTTGATAGCTAGAAGCGCTTGTCAGCCGAGCGCAAGAGGCACTTTTGTGTCAAATTTTGCGCGCCGGGTGGCGAAGAAGGCCTTCACATTGCGCACATTGGCGTCACCCGTAAACAGCCGCTGCGACAGCGCCAGGTACCCCGGCATGTCGCGCGTGTGCACCACCAACACAAAGTCCGGGCCGGGCGATACGCGCCAGCATTGCTGCACGGCGTCGTCAGCCACGGCGCGGGCTTCGAACGCGTCAAGCTGTTCGGCGCCCTGGCGGTCCAGCGACACCTCGACGATGCAGGCCAGTCCGTGGCCCTGCAGCGCGGCCAGCCGGTCGGGCTGCAGGATGGCCACCTGGCGTTCGATCAGCCCCGCATCCTGCAGGCGCTTGACGCGGCGCAGACAGGTGGGGGGCGACACATGCACCTGCTCGGCCAGCGCCTGGTTGCTTTGTGCGGCGTCGGTTTGCAGCAGGTTGAGCAGCTGCAGGTCGGTGGCATCCAGTGTGATTTGTTCCGTCATCATTGTTATTTTGAACTTAAATTTCATCAATGGGTTTCAATGAAATTTAAGTTCAAATTCATCTGAAAATTAATCAAACATTTCTTTTGTGGCTGCCTACCATCGCTCCATCGTTTTCCAACCAAGGCATTCACTATGTGCGGCATCGTCGGCGCAGTCTCCACGCGCAACATCGTTCCTATCCTCGTGCAGGGCCTGCAGCGGCTGGAGTACCGGGGTTATGACTCCTGCGGCGTGGCCGTGCACGGCGCCAGCATCGACGCCTCGCGCCACGGCACCGCACGTGGCGGCTTGCAGCGTGCCCGCAGCACGGCCCGCGTGGCCGAGCTGCTGGAGCAGGTGCAGGCCGAACATGTCGATGGCGCCACCGGCATCGCCCACACGCGCTGGGCCACCCACGGCGCCCCGGCCGTGCACAACGCCCACCCGCACTTCAGCCACGGCCTGGGCGTTGACGCTGCCACCCAGCAGGCGGGCCGCGTGGCGCTGGTGCACAACGGCATCATCGAAAACCACGAAGAACTTCGCCGCAGCCTGCAGGCACGCGGCTACGTGTTTGCCAGCCAGACCGACACCGAGGTCATCGCCCACCTGGTGGACAGCCACTACAGCGGCGACCTGTTCGAAGCCGTGCGGGCCACAGTGGCCGAGCTGCACGGCGCCTACGCCATTGCGGTGATCCACAAGGACGAACCCCACCGCGTGGTGGGTGCGCGTGCGGGCTCGCCGCTGATCCTGGGGGTTGGAAACGCAGGGGCGGAGCATTTCCTGGCCAGCGACGCGATGGCCCTGGCAGGCGTGACGGACCAGATCGTCTACCTGGAAGAGGGCGACCTGGTGGACTTGCAACTGGGCCGCTACTGGATCGTGGGCAAGGACGGCGCCGCGTTGACCCCCGCGCAGCGCCCCGTGCGCACCGTGCAGGCCCACAGCGGCGCGGCCGAGCTGGGCCCCTACCGCCACTACATGCAAAAGGAAATCTTCGAGCAGCCGCGCGCGATTGCCGACACGCTCGAAGGTGTGGAGGGCATCGTGCCCGAACTGTTCGACGGCGCGGGCCAAAACGGCCAGCCCGGCGCGGCTGCCTGGCGCGTGTTCAAGGAGATTGACAACGTCCTCATCCTGGCCTGCGGCACCAGCTACTACAGCGGCTGCGCGGCCAAATACTGGCTCGAAGAAATCGCCGGCATCCCCACCCAGGTCGAAGTGGCCAGCGAATACCGCTACCGCACCAGCGTTCCCAATCCGCGCACCCTGGTGGTCACCATCACCCAGAGCGGTGAAACCGCCGACACGCTGGCCGCGCTGCGCCACGCGCAGAGCCTGGGCATGCAGCACACGCTGACCATCTGCAACGTGGCCACCAGCGCCATGGTGCGCGAATGCAAGCTGGCTTACATCACGCGCGCTGGCGTCGAGATCGGCGTGGCCAGCACCAAGGCCTTCACCACGCAGTTGGCGGGCCTGTTCTTGCTGACGCTCGCGCTGGCGCAGAGCAAGGGCCGCCTGAGCGAAGAACAGGAAGCCGCCCACCTCAAAGCCATGCGTCACCTGCCCATGGCCCTGCAGGCCGTGCTGGCACTGGAACCCCAGCTCATCAGCTGGGCCGAAGACTTCGCCCGCATGGAAAACGCACTCTTCCTGGGCCGGGGCCTGCACTACCCCATCGCGCTGGAAGGTGCCTTGAAGCTCAAGGAGATCAGCTACATCCATGCCGAGGCCTACCCGGCCGGTGAACTCAAGCATGGCCCCCTGGCCCTGGTGACCAGCGCCATGCCGGTGGTGACGGTGGCGCCCAACGACGCGCTGCTCGAAAAGCTCAAGAGCAACATGCAGGAAGTGCGCGCCCGCGCCGGCGTGCTGTATGTGCTGGCCGATGGCGACACCCACATCGAAAGCAGCGAAGGCATCCACGTGATCCGCATGCCGGAACACTACGGTCCGCTGAGCCCGCTGCTGCACGTGGTGCCGCTGCAGCTGCTGGCGTACCACACGGCATGTGCGCGGGGAACGGATGTCGATAAGCCCCGCAACCTGGCCAAAAGCGTCACAGTGGAGTGAGCGTCAGATAGTGGCTGCGACCTCTGATCGTAAAAATAAACTCTGTAACCTGTAAATAAAACCTGTGATGGTGCAGCGCATCTGCACCGATGGGCTCCAAGCGCCTCAGTTGAGGCGCTTTTTTATTGTCAGATCACAAAGCTATGGGGGAGTTGGATGCTTTGAGTTCATCGCACCCTGACTGGGGTGCATTCGACCGTTGCTTTTCAATGGTTACTCATCAATCGGCTGGCGAACGCACCACAGGCATGGACCATCTTCGTCAACGGTGGAACAGTTGTTCAGAAGCAGTGCACCCAACACGAGCAAGGTGCACGGACCATTGCGTTTCGAAGCACGCTGGCTGCTCACGGTTGAGCGGCCAGAACGTTCTGAAAGTAGCTGCGCGCCGCAACTTCGCACAGCGGATACACCAGGAATGGGTGGTATGCAAACGCGACAGCTTGCGCTGGGTCGGTTTTTGCTGCGATGGCCGCATTGATGGTTTCCGCCTTGGCCTGGGTGAAAGCCGACTTCACCGATGCGAACGGATCGTGGGGGCCCGACGGCGTCGAGTCGACATCGAGCACGGTCAAAAGCGATCGCGACATCCCCTTGGCGAGAAAGTAAGCCTCGGCCGCCTCGGTGTTTTTCGAGAACACGACAGGGTCGGCATTGCCGCCGCACAGCATCGTGGGCACGTTGGGCGCGTACGTGCGCAAATCGTTCTTGAGCATGGCTTTGCGCAGCGGATGCGCGGGCGTGCAAGGCGAGGGCATGCCCGCAGCGGTGTTGCAGGGGTTCTGCTCCGCGTCGCGCAGGTAGCCTGTGCGGAAGCTCGATTTGATCAGGTTGCCTGGTCCGAAGTACGGAGCGAACTGCGGCGCCGAGGGGCCCGGCATGGAATCCGCCGCAAACAATGCAGCCGCCGGCAGCTTTCCTGTGGCCAAGAGATTCGTGATCGTTGCACCCGGTCCCGGCAGCAGCGATTCGATGCCAGTTGCATACGGCGCCTCATACAGATCGCTCGGAGACGCATACAGCCCGCCATAGGATTTTTGGTAGCTGGTGAAGGTGAGCGGCAGAAACACGGTGCCAAGCATCAGCGGGCTGCCGGCAAAGACCGTGTCAGAAACCAACGACATGGCATACGGGCCCGCCCCGCTGGCCAGCGCGGTGACCTGAAATTCGGAAGCGTAGGTCGTCTGCATCGCGCGCTGTGTGGCCATCGAAACGTGGCCTCCCTGAGAGTAACCCGTAATCAGCAGTTTGTTGGATGGCTGCGCTCCGACGGCCGAAAACGCTTTCTTGGCGGCGCGCATGCCATCCACCATGTCATTAGCCTGCTGCTCTGCATTGAGGTACGGGTGGTAGCCCAGCGATGACGTGCCGTAGCCTGCGTAGTTCGGCGCGACCACGATGAAGCCTTGTGCGGCATAGGTGGCGGCGGGCACGCTGGCCTGGAAGAAATCACGGATGTTGGCCATGTTGAAGGCCTTGTCCGTTTCGGTGCCGTGCGCATACAGCACCACCGGACGTGGGCCGGAACAGGCTGAATCGGAGCCGGAAGGAACCAGAATGGCGCCCGTGGAGTCGGTTGACTCGCCCGCCCCGCCAACGGTCGCGTATTTGATGTTGTAGACCGAGATGGCACATTTTGGCGCGCCAGTGATTTTGGTAAGGCCCGGATGCGTGGCTTCCAGTATCTGCCCGAACTGCGCAGGTGCAATGGTTGTGGTTGCGGTGCCGTCCATCTGCGTGACGGGCACCCGATTCGGATCGGCGAGGAGAGATCCCCGGCTCTGCATATCGTCGCTGCCCCCGCCGCAGCCCACCAACACGGCTGTTGCGAGCACCGCCGCCGTGAGTTGGAAATGTTGTTGTTGCATCTTGTCTCCTTTTGTTAGAAAGAGGGGGCATAGTAGGAAGGCGCGCCGCGCTTTGCGAGATCTACAGATGTAGACGGTCATAGCGGCGGGCAGTTTGAAAATCGCAAGATCCGGACTTCCATGGCCCCGCACATGAGCTCCTCTGCTTCCACGACCAACTCCGATGAATGCGTGCTGAGCGATCAGTTGCTTGCGCTCGGCCGGCTCGCGCGCGGTGAGCCGCCTACGGGGTTCCTGCGCGCGGCGGTGACGCTGATGGGGAAGTGCCTTCGCTACCGCAGCGCCTGGTGGGGCTTGTGCTTCGACCGCGGGCCCGAAGAGATGCCCGACATCATTCAGGCGGAGGCCATTGGCCTGCCTGAATCGTTCGCGGCTGACTGGCGGCGGGTGGAATCTGGCAACGTCTTCGCTCGAACCACAGTGCGCGAGCGCGGGGTAGTCCAGCGCCTGGCGTCTGCTTGCAGCGGGCCTGCAGAGGCCACCGCCCTGGCGGAGCTGGCGCGGCAGCTGGATATCGAAGGAGCCATGGCGCTGTGCCTGGAGGAGGAGGCTAGCGGCCAACTATTCTTCGTGGTGCTCTACCGTGCCGCTGGAGACCAGCCTTTCAGCGACGCGGAAGCGGCGATGTTCCGCGAACTGGTGCGCCATGTTGCCCAGCTGTGGCGGTTCGCGCTTCAGGACGCGCTATGCCAGGCGGAAGCCAACAGTCTCGGCCGCATGGCATTGGCCCGGCGCGATGGCCAGATCGTCTACGCCGGTAGCCAGATCAGCGAGCAGCTCTCTGCCCACTGGCCCGCTTGGGATGGGTTGCAGCTACCGGCCGAGGTGGTGTCGCAGTTGCAAAAGGCGCCCTTCACACAGCGCATGGGCCTGACCCGCCTCGTGGTTACGCCGTTGGCCGACCATCTACAGCTGGCCATCGAGTCCGCCGACGTGCCCACAGGCCTGCTGACGCCGCGTGAACGCCGTGTGGCGCATCTGTTCGCTCAGGGCATGAGCTACAAGGTGATCGCGCAGCAGCTCTCGCTGAGCCCCGCAACGGTGCGAACCTACCTTCGACAGGCCTACCTTCGCCTGGGCGTGAAGACCAAGATGGAGTTGCACGGTGCGCTGTCTGGGCGTGCACGTTGACAGGCAAGTCCCCCCCCTGCGACTAAACATCAAACGAAGATGTCGCCAGTTTCGCAATGGATTGGTGGACAACGAATACATCCGCTGGTGCGAAGAAAGCTGGAACAATATTTCTCCTAAGCCCCTTCGTCTCGTCGAATACCAGGTGAACCTCGGATGTGTTGTAGAAGCAGCCGAAGTTTTTTTCCGCACCCTCAGGGGGTCACTTCTGTGTGGAAATCAACGACCAGCACAACGGTGGCGCCTGGAACAAGATCGAGCAGGACACGCGGCACTACGTGAAGCGGGCCAAGGGAGATGTGTTTGTGATCACCGGACCGGTGTTCACGGATGGGCGCGCCGATGTTACGGAATCGGATACGAAAGCCGCCTATGCTTCATCCGGGTACTTGGCTCATCGCACCGACGTGGAAGCATTGTGGCGCCATTCCGTCGGGGGCAAAGATATAGATCCAGATTTGCTCAAGCCGTTGCGTGTCGAGGATCTGGCGGGAAACGTGGTCGTTGCAGAGCACAATCGACAATTTCAACCAGCGCGTCAACGAACGGCATGTCGAAAGCATGCTAACCCCTAGTGAGCGAGATGCTCTTGCAAAACTCGCCCCTCCAAAAAAACCAAGACTGCAGGCGGGAAGGTACGCCCATTGCGTCCAGTGGCGGCGACCAAGCAGGCACTGCTTGATGCGTTCGAGCACGTGGCCAAGAGCGTGATGATCGACAGTCAGACTTCCTCTAAGATCTTCGACGGACTTTATTTGTAGACGCCTGAACGTGGCAGTCCATTTGAGGTTTTCCGACAGACTTTCACGTAGTGCTTGCACGTAGAAGAATCAACGACTTAAGCCTGGTGATCTCGACGAACTTTATTTGTTGGAGTCAATGGCTGACTCCAACAAATAAAGTTCGTCGGACGTAAATAAAGTCCGTCGGGGAAATTCCGTATTGAGAAATTAATCCTGCCTCATTTGAGGCGGTTCATGTATCGATGCATGCGGAGGGGAAGGGCGGTGGGCTTCTTCAGGCTGATAGTACTCATTCGTGATCGAGATGCGAACGGCAGCAACCGCTGCATTGCGGTCGCCTAGCGCCAGTTCTTAGAACACTCCAAACGAACTAGCGCTGATGGACCTAAAACAAATCGTTGCGACTGTCGAGAGCCCAGATCTTCTCCAACAGGGCCCTAGCTTGAGTTGCACCAATGATCGGTTCTGCAAGCTCCAAGAATTTGCCTTCAAGTTCGGCATCTGTGAGAGCCAGCTCAGGATCTCCCTTGCGGTTGGGCTGCAAATGTGTAAGCCGACGACCATCCACAGTCTCTATCTCGATGCGGGCGGAGCGCTGCCCTGGGAATGCTGCGTCAAGAGCCGGATCCACCTCAACAGTCATACGCTCCATCAGAGCGCGTGTACGTTCATCATCCAGTCGATCTGGCTCGTAAGCCGCCAAGCGAACGCTGCCATGTGACAGCGCAGTGGCGACGACATAGGTCAGGCTGAATCGCGCTTCATTGGCCGTTGTGGGGGTGGTGTAGCAAGCAATGTCCAGAGCGGGGCGGTAGGTCGCAACCCGCACGCTCTTGATTTCGTCCGCCTGAAGATTGTGGCGCTCTCGCAGCTCCAGCGCGCCATCAATGGCTGCAAAAGTGTGTCCGCAGCCAATGTGATTTTTGAAGGTCAGTCGAGTGATGTGGAAATCCTGGCCCAGCGTTGCACCGACGGTGGACCAATCTGGGCCGTTGCTCATGGCTTGCCCAAGACCGGTGTCTCCATCCAGCACATCCAGCGATCCGGTCAAGCCGCGCGAAGCCAGTTGTGCCGCAAGTAAGCCCGCCTCGGCGGCGCGCCCTGCGTGCAGTGGCTTGGACATCGAGTCCATGCGGAAAGCCTGCTGAAGCCCTGCCGCAAACGTCGCGGCAGTTGCAAGCGCATGGGCGAACGCGGGGCCGTCGAGGCGCATGACTCCGCCCACGGCAGCCGCCGCACCAAAACTGCCTACCGTGCCGGTGCTGTGCCAGAACTTGTAATGAGGTCGGCCCATGACCACCCCGATGCGAGTGGAGACCTCGTACCCAAGCACAACCCCCCGCAGAAATTCGAGGCCGGAGACGCCAAGGTCGTGCCCTGCAGCCAGCGCGGCCGCAATAGTCGCTGCGCCAGGGTGGTACATCGCGTCGCGAAAGCTATCGTCTACCTCGGCCGCGTGTGCTGCAGCGCCGTTGATGAGCGCGGCCGTACGTGCCGTACTTCTACGTCCGTTACCTAGGAGGGATCGACCACGGTCGAGGTCATCTGCGAGGGTCTTCTCCAGGATAGCCACGGGCGGCGTATTCAAACCTGGGAACAAAGAGGCGTACCAATCGATCACTGCACGCTTGGCGTGGTGAATAACATCACCAGAAAGCGGCTGGCGCTGGAATTCGGTGGCATACCGTGCGAATACTTCTGTAGCGTGCATTTCAGGTTTCCTGACAAGGAGAAAATTTTTGATCAAACCAGTTCAACAACAGGCTGTTCACATCGCTGGCCGCCTCGTACTGCACCCAGTGGCCTGAACGGGGAACGACCACCGAAGTGCAAGGTCCACGGCGCTGCATGAGCATGGATGCAGTGGAATGTGGATGGGCAGTGACGTCATGCTCCCCCCAAGCAAGCAGCACAGGGCCTGTGTACCTTTCCAGCAGTTGTGGCAACTGAGAGGAACGGGAGATACGCTTACTATGAAACCGAGTCTGCAGGCATGACTGCGTATGGATCGCGAGAGCTGTGGTGTCGAGACTGTTGACGTTGTGGAGCATGTGCATCATCAGGTTGTGGCGCATAGCTGCGTCAAACTCCACCCAGTCCTCTCGCTCAAGCGCAGGCTTCCAGTTGCGCAGTTCGCCCTTGGGACGGCGTTTACTTCCATGGCCTGCAGGCCCCAGCAGCGCAAGGCGTGAAATGGCACCGCGTTCGACTGACAGCCCGGCAGCGACCAGACCGCCAAAAGAGAATCCAGCCACACCTACCGGAGTATCCGGCCCCACTAACCGATCAAGAGAATGGCCGACCAGAGCCACCATCGCCTCAAGCGTGTGATCCGCCGGTAAGGATGAATCGCCATAGCCAGGCAGATCGGGCACCCAAACCGTATGGCGCGTGGCAAGCACCTCCACGTTACGTGCCCAGTGCCGCCAGTTGCCATGCCCGCCATGCAGCAGCACTACTGGACGTCCCTCCCCCCATCGACGCCAAGTCATTTGGAGTGTCGAACCGGCCAGAGAGACCTCCTGGCGGACCGCCGAGCGCTCAAGGTCGGCCAGCAGAGGCGCATCGGGTGGTGAGAATGAAAGGGCGGCTCCCATCGCTCAATCCACCTTGATAGACTGCTCTTTGACGACCTTGCGCCACTTGGCAACTTCAGCACGTACGATGCGCGCGGTTTCCTCGGGAGGGTCTAGGGTAACGGCCAGCCCTTCTGCTTGTGCCCGTTGGCGAAATGCGTCTGCTTCAGACGCGCGTTTAAACGCCGCGTAAAGTTGGTTCACAACCGGCGCTGGCGTTCCAGCAGGCGCGAAAATTCCGTACCAGACATCCGCCTGGTAACCCGTTACACCGGCCTCTGCAAAGGTGGGCACATCGGGCAGCAGCGGCGAACGTTTGCCGCTGGTCACACCCAAAGCTCTTAGCTTTCCACTGGCGATGAACGGGGCGACGCTGGGCAAAGTGCCAAAACCCACATCGATCTGGCCGGCTAAAACGTCCGTCACCAGCGGGCTCGCGCCTCGGTACGGCACGTGAATGACATACATGTTGGCCATGCTTTTGAGCAACTCCGCAGCCAAATGCGTGGAAGTGCCGTTCCCGGCCGAACCATAGGCCACCTTGCCTGGATGGGCCCTGGCCTGCGCAAGGAAGTGGGCGGCCGACTTCAGCGGACTGTCTGACCGAACCACCGCGACATTGGGTGCGCGCCCCAGCAAGGTGATGGGCGCGAACGCGGAGTCTGCTGCATAAGGCAATTTTGCGAATAGGCTAGGCACGATTGCGACAGCGCTAGTGTTCAACAAGAGCGTATGCCCATCGGGCGGGCTTTTCGCGACGAGGTCGTTGCCGATGACCGTACCTGCACCCGCCTTGTTTTCCACAAGCACCGGCTGGCCAAGCTCTCGCGAGAGTGCTTCACCCAGTGTGCGCGCCATGGCGTCTGTGCCACCTCCCGCGGGAAACGGAACCACAAGGCGGATGGGTTTGCTGGGGAACGTCTGTGCAACCACGGCAGAAGTTGCCAAGGCCAGCCACAGGATTCCCAGACCTGACATCCATTTGCGGACCATCCGATTCATCTTGTCTCCTTGTTCTTGTCTTGCGCGATGAAGGTTGTGCCCAAGAGCATCGTCTGAAGGCTGTCATAGCCTCCTGCGCGCGTCAGGCTCAGGGGAGGCTCACACTCTCTCCAAGATCAGCGCGATGCCCTGCCCCACTCCAATGCACATCGTGCAAAGCGCGTACCGGCCGCCCGTGTCGAGAAGCTGGTTGACGGCAGTAGTGGCCAATCGGGCGCCAGAAGCCCCCAGCGGATGCCCCAGGGCAATGGCGCCCCCGTTCGGATTCACGCGTGGGTCATCGTCCTCCAAGCCCAGATCGCGCAGAACTGCGAGCCCTTGCGCCGCAAAGGCTTCGTTCAGTTCAATCACGTCGAGCTGTGCCAGGGTCAATCCAGCCAGCTCCAGAACCTTGCGTGTGGCAGGTGCGGGGCCCATGCCCATGATGCGTGGCGCCACACCGGCCGTGGCCATGGCAACAACACGGGCGCGCGGTGTAAGCCCATGCCGTGCGGCTCCGTGCTCGTCGGCGAGCAACAATGCGCAGGCTCCGTCATTCACGCCCGAGGCGTTGCCGGCGGTCACCGTGCCATCGGGCCGCACCACGCCCTTGAGACGGCTCAGCGCTTCCAGGCTCGTCTCGCGCGGGTGTTCGTCGCGTGTGACCACCAGCACGTCGCCTTTCTTTTGCGGCACCGTGACCGGTACGATCTCGGCATCAAAGAAGCCGCGTTGCTGCGCAGCGACCGCATTGCGCTGTGAGGCCAATGCCATGCGGTCCTGGTCTTCGCGCGATATCTTGAAATCCGTTGCCACGTTCTCGGCCGTCTCGGGCATGCTGTCCGCGCCGTGCAAGGCCCTCATCTTAGGGTTGACCAAGCGCCAGCCGATCGTGGTGTCCTCAATCTTCGCCGCGCGCGAGAACGCACTCTCGGCCTTGCCCATCACGAAGGGCGCACGGCTCATGCTTTCCACGCCCCCCGCCAACATCAGGCTGGCCTCTCCAGATTTGATGGCCCTTGCGGCTGTGCCCAGTGCATCCAGCCCCGAGCCGCACAACCGGTTGACCGTGCTGCCGGGCAGGCCCACGGGAAATCCCGCCAGCAGGGCGGACATGCGGGCTACGTTGCGGTTGTCTTCTCCAGCCTGGTTGGCGCAACCGTAGACGATATCGGCCACGGCCTCCCAATCCAGGTTTGGATGGCGCGCCATCAAGGCCTGAAGGGGTACGGCGCCCAGGTCGTCGGCGCGCATGGATGACAGGCTACCGCCATAGCGTCCGAAGGGGGTGCGAACAGCGTCGCAGATGAAGGCATGTCGGGTCATCGTGACTCCAGGTTGATGATGCACAGCAAGGTTCAATCGAGGACATGGCGAACGGCTTGTCTCATCAGCGTGAGCTGGCGAGTAAAGGGCGTGGGTCACCGATCCTTGATCCAGGGCCGCTGATCTCGGCGAGCCACGCGAAGTCAGCGCTCAGTGCAGTCTCGCCGCGCTCGCGGGCCCAGAACACCACGCCGCCTTCCCAACGCGGAAATCCGTAGCCGTTGACCAGGGCGAGGTCCACATCCGTGGCATGAGAGGCCACGCCTTCGGCCAGCAGCAGAGCAGCCTCATTGGCCAGCGCTAGCAAGACCCGGCGCACGATCTCTTCATCGGAGATGATGCGCGGCGTGATGCCCTTTTCCGCACGTGCTTGCTCGATCAATGCATGTACGGCCTCATCCACCATGGGCTTGTTGCCCTCTGCATAGCGGTAGTAGCCTGCGCCGGTCTTGCGCCCTAGGCGACCAGCTTCGCACAGCCGATCGGCGACGTGCACATAGCGCGCTGCAGGGTCGCGCGTTGCAGCCTGGGCCTGGCGCATGCGCCAGGCAATATCCAGCCCTGAAAGGTCGGCCACAGCAAAAGGCCCCATCGAAAAACCGAAGTGCTGCAGCGCCGCATCGACTTGCTCAGGCCACGCACCCTCCTCGACCAAAAACTCGCATTGGCGACGGTAGGCTGCGTACAGCCGGTTGCCGACGAAACCGAAGGCATTCCCCGTCAGCAGCGGCAGTTTTCCAAGCTTCTTGGCCACTGCCAAACCTGTAGCCAGCGCATCGGGCGCGGTAGCCTGGCCGCGCACCACCTCCATCAAGCGCATGACATTGGCTGGGCTGAAAAAATGCAGACCTATCACGTCTTGCGGACGCGATGTAGCGGCAGCGATGGCGTCCAGATCCAGATAGGACGTGTTGCTCGCCAGCACAGCGCCGGGGCGGGCTAGGCCGTCGATGCGCGCGAACACCTCGCGCTTGACATCCAGGTCTTCGAACACAGCCTCTATCACCAGATCGGCCTCGGCGATGTCATTCCATTGCAGACTGGTGCGCAAACTCTCCTGGCGCGACTGTGCAACGTCGGTTGCCATCTTTCTGGCGCTCACGCGGGCGGCGTAGTGCTCGCGGATGCGTGAGCCACCGCGATCCAGCGCGCCACCATCCTGCTCCAGCAGCAGCACCCCATAGCCTGCGTCCAACGCAGCGATCGCGATACCCGTTCCCATGGTGCCTGCGCCGATCACAGCGATGGTCTGCACCGTGCGGGTTGCCGCGCCCAGCAGCTCCGGGTGCTTGGCACTTTCGCGCTCTGCAAAGAACTGGTGGCGCAGAGCCGAAGCCTCTCGCGAGGTACGCAGCTGCTGGAAGGCCGCGCGTTCACCGGCCAGCGCAGTGTCGAAGTCTTGCAAGGCCGATGCCTTGATGGCGTCAATCGCCGCCACCACAGCCGGGCGATTTTTACCAGCCTTCAGCGCAGCCGCTACTGCATCGGCCACGGCCTGGGGTTCGCCTGCTAGGACTGAAAGTTCACGCAACCGATGCTTGCGCCCCGCCAGGCTTCGCGCATGCGCCACGGCCGCATTACACAGATTTCCTTCAGCGATCTGGTCGACAAGGCTAGCAGCAAGCGCTGCGGCCCCCTTCACGCGCTCACCGCTGCAGATCATGGCCAGCGCGCGTGGCACACCGACAAGCCGCGGTAACCGCTGAGTGCCTCCAGCTCCAGGAATAATCCCCAGCGTGACCTCAGGCAGACCCACCACTGTCTCGGGAGCAGCGATGCGCGCGTCACAGCCCAACGCAAGCTCGAAGCCGCCGCCCAGCGCCGCGCCATGGAGAGCTGCCACAAAGGGCTTGGGGCAGGCTTCTATGGCAGCAATCACCATGGGCAACTGCGGCTCTGCAAGCGGTTGCCCAAACTCGCGGATGTCCGATCCCGCGATGAAGGTGGTGCCCGCCCCGATCAGCACTGCAGCCACAATGCGCTCGTCGCGAGCCACCTCATCAATGGCGTTCAACAATCCAGCACGCACTGCGGCAGAGCCTGCATTGATCGGCGGGTTGTCGATCCAAATGACAGCCACGTCGCCGTCACGCTCCAGCCGTACCTGAGCTCTTGCATTGGCAGTCATCAGGCGAGCACCACGACACCGTCGGCAGCACGAACGCCTTGGCCTTTGGGCAACACGAACACCGGGTTGATTTCGGCCTCGACCAAACGTTCGCCGAGCTGGGCCGCCATTTGCGAGAAAGCAACGATGGTGGTGACCAGTGCGTCAACGTCGGCCAGGGGGCGACCACGGAAGCCGTCCAGCAGCGGCCAGGTCTTAAGCTCCTGCGCCATGGCCAGCGCATCGGCCCGCGACAACCCACCGGTAGGTGGGAGCAGACGCATGGTCGTGTCCTTGAACAGCTCGGCCGTGACACCCCCCATGCCTAGCAGAATGGCGGTGCCCAGTGCGTCGCGGTGCATGCCAAGAATCAGCTCTGTGCCGCCACCCACCATCTCCTGAACGAGAAATCGCTTGGGAAGCACACCCGCCTTGGCCTCCACTTCAGACCCCATTGCAGTAAGGCGCGCACCAATGGTCTCTGCCGACAAGTTGACGGCCACGCCCCCCACGTCGCTCTTGTGCGTGATCTCGGACGAGAGAATCTTCAGCACCACGCGACTGCCCATCTCCCGTGCTGCAGCCTCGGCCTCCGCAGGGGAGTGAACGATGCGTTCGCTCGCGCACGGCACACCAAAGCGCGTGAAAAGTTGCTTGGCTTGGTATTCGTCCAGGGAACCTGCTGGCAAGCCGTCTACCGACACCACTGCAGCAGGCGCGCTGGAATCGACCTGGGGTTTCAGCTCAGTCGCCTGGAACATTGCGCGCAGTGCAGCCGTGCAACTCTCAGCCGCCGCGAACGCAGGCACTCCGCGCTGCGTCAACAGTGCACCCACCTCTGGTGCATGGGGGCTGACGTAGGCGATCACTGGTTTGTCAGAGTTAGGCAGACAGTCCTGGATGGCGCCAGCCAGCAGCTCCGGCATGGCAAGGCTGGAGGAGCCCACGATTATGGTGAGTGCGTCATAGCTAGGACTCTTGAGCAGCACATTGATGGCTCCGCGCAGCAGGTCGGGCTTCAAACCTGCCAGCGTCACGTCGATGGGGTTGCGGTCCAGCACGGCATGGTCGCCAGTCTGCAGTGCGCGCAACGCCTCGGCTGTGGCTGCATCAGGCGCGGGGGTGTCAAAACCAGCCATGCCCAGATCATCGGACACCAGCGTTCCTGCACCTCCGGTGGAGGTCAAGATGGCGACGCGCTTACCGTGCAGCTTGCGGCCGGTAGCCAGAGCGGCGGGAATGTCCAACAAGTCAGCGAAAGTTTGCGCGCGGATCACGCCCACCTGCTTGAACAGCGCGTCATACATGCGGTCTGCACCAGCCAGCGCTCCAGTGTGCGACACAGCCGCTTTTGCGCCCGCTTCAGAGCGCCCGATCTTGAACGCCACCACAGGCTTGCCAGCGCGCGCGGCCTTGAGGCAGGCGCTGCGGAACTTGGCGGGGTCGCGCACGGTTTCCACATACAGCGCAATCACCTTGGTGGCCTCATCATCGGCCAGGTGGTCGATGAAATCGGCCAGCTCCAGATCCACCTCATTGCTGGTGGAGATCAGTTTGGACAAGCCCACACCACGCGCCGCTGCTCGCGATAGTAGTGCCCCCAAAATTCCACCACTCTGCGAAACGACGCCAATTCCACCGACAGGGAAATGCTCCATCTCCAGCGCACCTGTGGCCGACAAAACGATGTTGTCAGTGAGGTTGACGAGGCCGATGGTGTTGGGCCCCAGAATGCGCATGTCGCCAGCAGCCTCAATGAGTTGCTTTTGCCGACGTGCTCCGTCCTCTCCAGTCTCGGTATAGCCGCTGGCCAGCACGATGGCTGCAGCACAGCCCCGGGCTGCGAGATCCCGCACAGCGAGGTGTGCGCGCTCTGCCCCCAACAAGACAATACCGACGTCCGGCACTGCAGGCAGCGAAGCGATGTCCGGGTAGCACACCAAATCACCGATGCGATCCACCTTGGGATTGACCGGGTAAATGTCACCGGCAAAGCCGTGCTTGAGCAGATAGGAAACAGGGCGACCGGCGGTTTTTGAGGCATCGGCAGATGCGCCAATGATGGCCACACTGCGTGGCTGGAGAAGGCGGGAGATGGCGTTCATGGGAATCACTCTTTGCTGGCAGTTGCCGAAGCTTTGGCCAGAAAGGCCATGACCGAATCGCGGTGCTCTGTACTCGTGTAGCAGATGCCTTGGGCCTGACTGCCTTGGGCGAACACCTGCTGGGCCGACATCTCGAACGTCTGGTCCAGAATCGTCTTGCCCAGCGCGAGCGCAGTAGCAGATCCCTTGCTGAGTTCGGCCGCCCATGCCTGCGCGTCCGCCACCAGCGTATCTGCAGAGGTCTTGCGGTCCACGATACCCATGGCCAGTGCCTCGTTCACATCTACTTTGCGACCAGTGAAGATCAACTCCTTGGCCTTGGGGAGTCCCACACGGCGGGGCAGGAAGTACATGCCGCCCCCATCAGGGATGATGCCGCGGTGGATGTAAGACCAGGAGAAGTTGGCCCATTCATTGGCGATGATGAAGTCGCACGCGAGTGCCGTGTCAGCACCCAGACCAGACGCTGCGCCGTTGACGGCGGCGATCGTGGGTTTGGGCATCGTGTGCAGCAGGGTCTGCGTGTGGTGCACGCGCTGCTGGCGGTGCCAGCCGTTGAAGGCAATTTCCCCAGCAGGCGCTTTCATTCGGCGCTCCATGCCGGAGATATCTCCACCGGCGCAGAAGCCCTTTCCATTGCCAGTGAGCACCAGCGCGCGTATCGATTTGTTCGCGCTGACGTGCTCCAGCGCCGCGATGAACTCGGTGCGCATGTCGTCGCTCATGGCGTTGCGTTTTTCTGGGCGATTCAGTGTGAGTGTCGCGATGCCATTGGTGACGGTCAGTTCAATGAGCTCTATGGTCATTTTCAGCTTTCGAAGGGCTAGTCGTTGGTGATGTTGTTGTCCTTGACAACCTTGCGCCAGCGGGCTTCTTCACCCTTGGCATAGGCGCCAAAATCCTGCGGAGAACCGCCCTTGACGACGAGTCCTTCGGCTTCCATCTTCTTGCGGAAGGCTTCCGTGAAGACAGCCTTTTTGGCGGCTGCGTTGAGCTTCTCGATCACATCAGCGGGCGTGCCTGCGGGAGCAAAAAGGCCGTACCAACTATCGGCAACGTAGCCGGGCACGCCGCTTTCTGCGACCGTGGGTACCTTGGAAAGAACATGCGAGCTTGATCGGGTGGCGGTCGTCACGGCGAGTGCGCGCAGCTTGCCGCTCTCGATCATGCTTCCGACGGCAGCCGCAGTTGCGAACATCACATCGACCTGTCCTCCCAGCAAATCGGTCAGGGCAGGCCCAGCGCCGCGATAGGGGATGTGAATCAGGTTGGCACCGGTAAGGTTCTTGAAAAGTTCACCAGCAAGATGCGCGGAGGTTCCAGCACCTTGCGAGGCAAACGAGAGTTTTCCGGGGTTTGCCTTGGCAGCTGCGATGATGTCTTTGACAGACTTGTAGGGACTGCTGGCGCGCACGACCAGTACGTTGGGCGATACACCTACGAGCATCACCGGGACGAAGTCCTTGTCGTGGTTGTAAGGCAGCTTGGGCTGAATGCTGGGATTCACCACATGCGCGACGGTGGCCATGACCATTGTGTATCCGTCTGGCGCGCTCTTCGCAGCGGCATCGGTCCCGATCAGGGTCCCTGCGCCTGGCTTGTTGTCAATGATCACGGGCTGGCCGAGCTCTTGCCCCATGACCACCGTCATGGATCGAGCGACCAGATCCGTTCCGCCGCCAGGCGCGAAAGGAACGATGATGCGAACAGGTTTGTCTGGGAATGCAGCATGGGCGGGGGCGTTATGCAGACCGATAGAGGCTGCTGCAATCGCAATGACCAAGGCGATGCGCGAACGCGCTGATAGCAAGGATTTGTGCACTTCTTTGTCTCCATTTATTAGGGATTTGACTAACCGCAAGTGACCTCAAGGAGCGGCATGATCGGCCGCCTCACTCACGGGGTTAGATTAAGAGAATGACTTTCCCGGTGCATCCCCGCTATTCCACTGGTTGGAAATGAATGCCGTAATGAGCTCCGTCACGAATCCCTCTTCCCGCGTTGCTGTGAGACGCAAGAACCATGAGGAACCCACGCTGAATCGGTCACTAGAGCGCGGCGTGGAGATACTCCGCGCGTTTCGGCCAGGGGCAGACCTTCTGGGAAATGGGGAACTTGCAGAGCGCACTGGCCTGTCCCGGGCAACCGTCAGCAGGCTGGCGCAGACCTTGGTTCAATGTGGTCTGCTGGAACATGACGGACCGCGTCGTGCGTACCGGCTTGCAGCCCCAGTGCTGAGCTTTGCGCACGCAATGCGATCAGGGTCGCCCGTGCTGCAGATAGCGGCCCCACTGATGCGTACTGCAGCGGAGAAGCTCCGCGTCAATGTGGGGCTAGCTGTTGCAGACCGAGAGGAGATGGTCTATCTCGAGTCCATACGCTACAACCGGAAAGTTTCGCTTCGCAGCGTGGTAGCAGGCCAGCGGGTGCCTATCGAACTGACATCATTGGGACGCGCCTATCTTTGCGCGCTCTCCGAATCTCAGCGTCGGGAGCTGATGACGAGGCTGGGTCAACAGCGCCTAACAGGCTGGAGGACCTTGCGCGAGGAGATCCTCACTGCGGTGCAACTGTTCGGGAAGAAGGGGTACTGCACTGCTTCCTGGCAACCCGAGGTGGTGGCTCTAGCGATTCCCATCGTCACTCCCGGCAGTGCCATCTACGTCCTCAACATGAGTGTCACCACCCAGCAAAGTGCGTCCGAGATCGAAGAGGAACTGAGCGCGCCGCTCAAAGCGCTCGCCGGGAAGATCACAGAGGCCGTCCGACGCCTCGATTGAGCCTGTGAAGCGTCTTGGTGCTTTGCCGCCTCTCATCAAGAGCGCGCAAGTGACACATCTACTCGGGGTTGGAATGGATTCCGTGGGATTTTTCAGCCAGCCTAGAGCCTCTATCTTTGCTCGTAATGAGCGATGGCCGCTACTTGCAGCGCCCTCAACAAAACGTGTGGCTGCGCTACAGCCGCTGGTCCTTTTCACAAGTGTTCCATCCTTTGGAATGGAATGGATGCCTTTCTTTGTACTGCTCCCTAGACTCTTCTGGCAGCGAGGCAGTTCATAAATCAACGGTCTCTGGTTCGCGGTGTAAGCCCGCTGCAAAGTCCGGCCGCAGGACCCGACGTTGGAGATCGCTGCAAAATCAAAGGAGACTCCACATGGGAATTTTTCCACGGCTTGGCCTGACTGTGATTGTGGGCGCGCTTGCTGCGGGCTCTGACATTGCCCAAGCCCAAGATGGCGTCACGATCTACGGCGTTGTTGACGCGGGCATTCGCTATGGACAGGGTCTCGATAGCGCTAACAATGGCTCGGCAGCTTCTTCAACTACGCTGAATAGTGGAATCAATACAACCAGCCGGCTGGGATTCAGAGGAAGGGAAGATATAGGCGGAGGGCTCAAGGCAATTTTCAATCTGGAGTCCGGTATCAACGTGGACACCGGAGCGATGGCTAACTCCACCAAGCAGTTTGACCGCGCTTCTTGGGTGGGATTGCAAGGCGAGTGGGGAGCCCTCACACTAGGACGGCAGACGACCTTGTTGGCGGACGTGGTCTCAGCGGTGGATCCGTTGGGTAGTCGATACGCAGGATTCAATCCCAACATCGGCACAGCAGCTCTGAGCGCGCATCGCCTATCCGGAGAATACGGGCCAGCTGGCGCGACGACTGGTGCCTATCGCCTCGACAACGCGCTTAAGTACGTGGGCAGATATGGCGATTTCAGCCTTCGCGCTATGCACGCCTTGGGCGAACAAAGCGCAAGCGAATCAAAGCTGTCCTCGTCAGGAGTCGGAGCAGGCTTCCAATCCGGTGGCTACAACGCGGCCGCGGCTTACACAGAGTTCAAGAACGTCAATGGCCTTACTCTGAAAGGCTACGTTGGTGGTGTCGGTGCAATGTTTGGTAAAGCGAAGCTCTCAATCACCTATGGCAGTCACGAGGCACAAACCACCGCCACCGCGTCAACCAGAAACAAGACTTTGGGAATTGGCGGCACGACGCCATTGACCGGAAATCTGGATCTTGTAGCAGCCTACTACCGCGTTGAACGCAATCGCAGCGGCTCACCAGAGGATGGCTTCGATCGCCTCATCGCATTCCTCGAGTACAAGATCTCCAGACGCACGCTGGCCTACATCGAGTTGGACCACACCCGGTGGAAGAACGGATACCAGGGCGCAGGATTCAAAGCCAACGGGTCAGGCGCCTCAGCAGGCATCAAACACGTTTTCTGATCGCCCATCGCTCTGGCTGGAACAGTGGATAAGCCACTGAATTCTGCGGCCTACACCGTCTTAGGAGCTCACCGCAGAAGCCTCTCCCTGCACAACGGTATACGACTGAAGCGCAGAGCTGCGGTGAACAGAAGCCTGTCTCCGATTCGTGTACTCGATTGCGCAAATACCACTCCAATCTCGAGAGAACGATGATCAACAATCTGTCGAAAACGCATCAACACACCGAGTTGCACGCGAAAGCAAGAGCGGTCCGTGCCGCCGTAGGAGCCGCTATCGTAGCAAGCTTGGCAGCCGGGTGCGCAACCACCCAATCGCCAGAGTCACTGAAAGCCACCATCCGCCGCACCGAAATGGGCGTTCCTCACATTCTGGCGGACAACTGGAAGAATCTGGGATACGGCGTAGGCTACACCCAAGCCAAAGATCGAATCTGCGACCTTGCAGAGCTCTATGTCACAGCGCGTGCTGAACGCTCGTACTACTGGGGCGGAGCAAACGGGAACCTCGAAAGCGATTTTTATCGTCAGCGTCTAATAGATAGTGGCGTCACCCCCGCGTTGTTACGCGATCCGGAAGTCTCATGGGACCGAGACTACCGAGATTTGGTAAGCGGCTTTGTTGCCGGCTACAACAAGTATGTTCGTGAAACTCCATCTGCAAAGCTGCCGGTTGCCTGCCGCAATCAGCCATGGGTCAAAGAGATCACGGAGCTCGACTACTTTTTGAACCGTGCTGCTGGACGTCGCGGACCACTCGACTATGTTCCTGAGATCTCGAATGCATCCCCTCCGAAGCCGGAAGGGGCGATAGCAGCAGCTTTGCAGTCGACAGACCGGGATCTCGTTAGTTTTGACAGTTTTGCCGACGAACACGCCACCGTGGATGGCAGCAACGGCTGGGCACTTGGTCCTGCTACAACGCAAAACGGATCAGCCATGTTGCTTGCAAGTCCCCACTGGCCGTGGGAGGCTTTCAACAAGCCAGGCTTCTGGGCGCAGCGCGTGACAACGGCCCACATGACTATCCCCGGGGTGTTCAATCACATCGGCGTATCACGACTCGGCAGCGCCGTTCAACAGATTGGTCATAGCGAACACATCGCCCGAACACACACGGTGTCCGCAGTGCAACGTGACGTGGTCTACAAGCTCAAACTTGATCCTAGCGATCCTACGCGCTATCTCTACGACGGTCAGTCGAGAGCTATGGAGCGACACCCGGTGACTGTGCGCGTGCGAGAAGCCGATGGCAGCATCATCTCAAAACAACGCACTCTGTATTGGACGCACTTTGGCCCCGTACTGCTGAGTAAGGATAGGCCCTGGGACACGTCCACCGCATATACGCTGCGCTCCGTCATGACAGCGTTGGAGCGCTTGAAAGTGGAAGAGCACAAGCTGGCACTTGATCGCGCTAAATCGACCTCGCAGGTACTAGAAATTTTGTCCCGTTATCAGGTGCAGGACACGAACACCATCGCCATCGATCGGCAAGGCAATACATTGTTCGCCGATATTGGAAATATTCCGCACCTGGACAATGCACTCATCGCCCGATGTGGATCGACACGGCAACTCGATGGCTCGCGCTCGGAGTGCGAACTCGGGACCGATCCTGACTCTGCGAGAGCGGGAATTTTTGGACCAAAACGTGGAGCAGTGGTTCACCAGAAGGCCTTTGTGGCCAACAGCAACAACCCCCCGCGCTATGCCAATCCAGAGTTTCCACTTACGCATCTCGATGATGTTTTCGGAAAACCGGGAGTCCCGCTGAGCCTGCGCGCTCGACTCGGCCTACGGCTGATCGAAGAGCGTATGGCAGGCACCGACGGGATGGACGGAAAGCGCTTTAGTTTTGAGAATCTGCAGCAGATGTTTCTTCGCACACGTGTGCACTCTGCCGAGTTGGTTCTAGACGACTTGCTCAAGGCTTGCGGCCCTCGGCCAGAAGTCACGCTAGCGAACGGAAGCTTAGTCGACCTGCGCAAAGCGTGCGCCGTGCTTTCCAAGTGGGACCGAACCTATAAGATTGACAGCAAGGGTGCACACATATTCAGGGAGTTCATCCGGGAAGGTGGAGTGCAGTTCTTGGATAAGGTGGATCCCACACGACCTCTCGCCACACCACGTCAGCTCGACGTCAACAACCCCACTGTGCTCCAGGCGTTGGGACGAGCCGTTTCTCGTATTCAAAGTGCAGGCATTGCGCTTGACGCAGAGCTGGGCAGCATACAAACGGCTCGTCGCGGAGACCTTCGTATACCGGTTCCAGGCGGTGCCTCGAACGATGGCGTTTTCAACTACATGGACGTTTCACCATTGATGTCTGGTACCTACGACGCAAAGGGAGCCACGGGACTCTTTTACTTCGTCGAGTTCGGTCCGAAGATTCGCAGCCGCGGTATGTTGATCTACGGAATATCCTCGGATCCAGACTCGCCGCATTTCGCGGATCAGATGGAAGCCTATAGCCACGGCAAAGTGCTTGACTGGCGCTTCGATGAGGCGGACATAGCTTCGGATCCCTCGCTTCGCACTTTGACGATATCAGGTCGTTGACGCGACGCCAATACGGGGCCGAACATCCCAATCGGCCCCGGGTTCATCACGGTTTTGCAGTTCTTGCAAAGGTGAGCGGTCCATGGACCAGTGTTGAAACGTTAGCGCCAAAGTCATATTCGGTTGGACCGGCGGATTTTCAGATCCGCCTGTTTTCGTTGTGGTCGATGTGAATTCACCGCATCCACTGGCTAGCCCCTTCACAACGACACTCCCAGTGTCTGCGCTTGGGGCGCTATCAAATCGCCCAAACCCTTCGTTCGGCAGTTCAATAGCACCTTCTCGTGTCTGTCCTCAAGGAATGCTTGGAATCGCCTCTCACCTCCGAGATGCCATAGGAAGAAAACATAGCTGGTATAGGAGCTAAACCCTTATTCAGCATCCAGTGCACGACCAGACTCTGGGTATGAACAACACATCGACAAAAACCGAGACAAGTACCGCACTACGCAAACTGGTGCGATACCACGAGAGGCGCTCAAGCGCCGAGGTGCAGATTGAGTATGCAGACCAAGGAATTGGTCCAGTCATATGCATCTTGCCTTCTTTGGCGCGTTCGGGGCGAGACTATGACGTCGTTGCCAGCCTCCTGCAAGACCAAGGCTTTCGCGTCATCCGTCCAGAGCCACGTGGTGTTGGCCAAAGCCATGGGCCTATGGAGGAGCTCAGCATTCACGACTTTGCTGAGGACGTGGCGGCTGTGCTTGATCATGAAAATACCGGCCCGATCCTGGTAGTTGGACACGCCTGGGGGAGTCAACCCGCTCGCATGCTGGCCGCAGACAGGCCAGACCTGATCCGCGGGGTTGTGATGGCAGCAGCATCCGCTGGAAAGATGCCTCCCGGATCAACCGAAAAACCGTACAGCCGACTACGTGACGCAATTGACGGTTCCAGCGACTTTAGTCTGTCCGAGGAGCAGCGGATGGATTGCCTGCGCCGTGCGTTCTTCGCGCCGGGCCACGACCCTCGGGTCTGGCTCGACGGTTGGAGTGCCGCCACACATGAGGCACAAAGTCACGCACGCATCACAACGCCAGTAGATGAGTACTTCTCGGCCGGATCCCAAGTGCCGATCTTAGACCTGCAGGCAGAACATGATGCGGTGGTAATACCCAACGTCATGAAGGCATATCTGGGTGATCGCGTGACTGTCCAGGTGATCCGCAACGCAGGCCACGCCATGGCACCAGAGCAGCCACACGCCATGGCTGAGGCGATTGCGGCATTCGCCCGTCGCG
The DNA here is from genome assembly GCF_002245625.1 of Acidovorax kalamii. Lineage (GTDB taxonomy): Bacteria > Pseudomonadota > Gammaproteobacteria > Burkholderiales > Burkholderiaceae_C > Acidovorax > Acidovorax kalamii. The sequence continues at coordinate 147,630 of NZ_NOIG01000013.1, read as the reverse complement.
TCTATTCCTCACAGCTCAAAGCATAGGCCCTGAGGTACCGGGGCCAGCCGCACCAAAACGCAAAAGCGGCCCCAAAAGTGGGGGCGCCTAGTGGGGCAACTTCGCCCATTCATAACAAGGAGACAACATGAACCAGTACTTCATTCAAGCCGCTTTGAAACTCGCGTTCGCGTGTACCGCACTATTGGCATTTGGCACCGCAAGCGCACAGGATTACCCCAACAAGCCGATCAAGATGGTGATTCCGTACACGCCGGGAGGCTCCATCGACACGGTGGGCCGTATGGTGGCCGACCAACTACAGCGACAGCTTGGCCAGCCCATAGTGATCGAAAACACCCCCGGTGCGTCTGGCATTCTGGGAGCAATGAACGTCAAGAAAGCCAAAGCCGACGGCTATACCCTTCTTTTCAACGCCTCCAGCCAAGCCTATCTGCCGCTCGTGATTGCCAAGAAAACCTATGACGCTGAGCGCGACTTCACACCCGTCGGCCAGATCGGATTCGTGCCACTTATCGTTGCGGTCAACAATGAAGTACCCGCTAAGACCATCGGTGAATTCGTCCAACTAGCCAAGGCCAATCCGGGCAAATACACCTGGGCGACCTCGGGCCTGGGCACCACCAGCCACTTGAGTGAAGAGATGGTTAACCGAGCACTGGGCTTGCAGATGGAGATCGTGGCGTACAAAGGCGCAGTGCCGCAACTGACTGACGTCATTGGCGGTCATGTCTCTGCGGCCATCTCACCCATGCCAGGAGTGACACCCTTTGTGCAGGCGGGGCGGCTGCGGCCACTCGCGGTCACAAGCAGTTCTCGCATTGCTTCGCTGCCCAATGTGCCCACTCTGGCTGAGAGCGGCATGCCCGGCTTCGAGCTGCTGTCGTGGTACGGCATCTGGGGACCAGCAGATCTGCCAGCAGCCATCACCGATCGGTTGAACGCGGAGATCGGCAAGGCCGTGCAAGCGCCCTCCCTCAAAGCCAAGTTCGCGGAACTGTCTTTTGTCCCTACACAGTCCACACCTGCACAATTCAAGCAATTGATCGCTAGCGACCTGGCCAAGATTGGCAAGGCAGTCAAGGAAGCCGGCATTCGCATCGACTTTTGATCCTGTCTACGGCACAGATTGCACTACATGTGCCCCTCAGGGCTCCGTCTTCTGTTGGTGCGTGCGAGCTCCGAGGTCATTGCAGGCACTGCGGCGTTCAATCTGAGCGCGCTGACTGACCTGAGCGTGAGTTAGAAAGAGATTGACCTCGCCTGAGTTGGCGCGCAAGGGGTCGGTTCACAGTGCGATGTACCCCAAGTTACCCGAGGAACCAATGCCATCTGCTCTCATGCCGACCGACGTCGTTCTGGTACGCGCGCGATGCCTGAACCTCGAGGTTGCTCCGCTTGCTCGGGACCTGGCGAAGGCGCCCATTTGCCTCGAACTTGGAGCAGGATTCTGCAGGTCGGCCTGGTCGGAACCGTCTGGCATCGCCTACCTCTACCTAAGCCTTCCGCACAGGACGGCCTTGTCACTCAATACACTGGCTCGGCAATTCGATGCGCTCGGCAGTTCAGCCCAATTGAAAGTGTCACGCCTGGCGCTAATGGCCGACATTCCTGGCGCCAGCAGAGGTCACAAGGCAAACATCCACTATGCAGTGGAAATGACGCCTGAGGAATCTTGGGAACTTGAACTTCAGCGCTGGTACGACAGCGAGCATTTGCCAGGACTAGCCAGCGTACCCGGCTGTGTGCACGCCCAGCGATATTGGAACTACGACGAAGGACCTCGATCTCTCGCCTGTTACGACCTCGTGGACGAGAAAGTGGTGGATGCCCCTGCTTGGCTGGCTGTTCGCAATACCACTTGGAGTGCACGCATGAGGCCTCGTTTCACCGCCACTATCCGAACGACGTTTGCCCTGCAGTCTTGAGGTGGCACACTCATCGGTTGTACTTTCAGCGACGGGTCAGTGTCCAGCTCCACCACCATTTCTAAAGTCTAGTTCTCGTAGCAGCTTTGCTGTTTCAGCCACCAGCCGGGTCGCGGGACGCGCTCGCGGTATCGCGAGGACCAGTTGATTGCGGATTGCTGGCGGTCCGATAGGAGCAGCCTGGATCTCGTCCGGCCGACGACTGAGATGCAGCGCACTGTCGGGCAGGATTGAGCAAGCAAGTCCCTCCTCAACTACAGTCAGAGCCGTGTGCACGGCTCCGACTTCCGCAACAACATTCAAGACAATTCGACGGGGAAGCAGCACCGCGTCTACCAAAGTCCGAATCGGGTTGTGCGACCCGGGAAGTACCAGAGGAAAATTCGCCAGCGTAGAAAGCGCGACTTGCTCTGTGAGACGGTAGGCCTTTGGGGCGACCAGCATCATGCGTTCACGCATGAGTTGCTCGTACGACAGCAGTGGTGTTGGCGCGGGGTCAAACAATAGACCCAGGTCAATCCGACCTGCGATCATGCCCTCACGTAGCGACAGGCTCAGGCCCTCAACAATCGATAGGAGAGCATTCGGAAACCTCTGCCGAAATTCTTTCATGAGCGCTACTGATAAGCCCATGGCCACTCGATTGGGCAAACCCACCACCACACGACCCACCGGCTCGGCGTGCATCTCCTTCAGATCAGAGAGGGCTTGACTGGCGGCGTTCAACATAACGCGCGCATGCGCCAGCAGGGCGTGACCTGCTGGTGTTGGCGTCACGCCCCGCCCCGTGCGTTCCAACAATCTCTGCCCTAACTCCTCCTCCAGCAGCGCAACCTGGCGGCTAACGCTGGGCTGTGCAAGATTCAACGACGCCGCAGCGCGGCTAAAGCTACCCTGCTCGGTCACCGCAACGAAGTACTCCAGTTGCCGTAGGTCCATAGCCAAAAAACATAGCTGATATAGAAGCCATCGAGTTTAACTTCTCTGAAGCTCCACGCACACTGGCTGTCATATAGCCACTGGGAAAGCGACGTTCGGGTTGTGGCCCCATAAAAGGAGCAAGCATGAAGAGGTTTGAATCAAAGGTTGCCATCGTCACCGGAGCAGGTTGCGTAGGTGCTGGCTGGGGCAATGGGCGCGCGATGGCTGTGCGCTTGGCCGAAGAAGGTGCCCGGGTCCTTGCTGTGGACCGCGACCAGACACGCCTTGATGAAACGCTCTCCCTGGCAGGCGACGCGGCAGCATCCATCACCACCTGCATCTGCGATGTGACCAATGCTGCCAGCGTACAAGCCATGGTGGAGGCGTGCCTGAGGGCTTATGGCGTGCCCGACGTTCTGATCAACAACGTTGGAGGCTCTGCCGCTGGGGGGCCTGTGCAGCTGAGTGAAGAGGCCTGGGACAGTCAGATCGACATCAATCTCAAAAGCGTCTTCCTGGCGTGCAAATACGTGCTGCCACACATGGTCGAACGCAAGCGCGGTGCCATCGTCAACGTAGCCTCCACTTCGGGCTTGCGCTGGACAGGAAGCGCCCAAGTCGCTTACGCGGCCAGCAAGGCCGGAGTCATCCATCTCTCAAGGGTGGTCGCAGTCCAGCATGCACCTGACGGAGTACGTGTCAACACGGTGGTGCCTGGACAGTTACATACCCCAATGGTGGAGGTGCGTTTGGCCAAGCAACGTTCAGGCGGTGACGTTGAGGCGTTGTTAGCTTCTCGCGTGAAGCGTATCCCTTTAGGTTTTATGGGTGATGGACGAGACACCGCAAGCGCTGCTTTGTACTTGGCTAGCGACGAAGCACGTTTCGTCACAGGCACAGAACTAATCGTAGACGGCGGCATGACGGCGCGTTGCGACTGACACAGCCTTCCGACCAGGAGACATCCATGAGAAAAGTACATGTGCTCATAGCCACAGCCGTGTTGGCTTTGATGCCCCTCGGTTTTGCACTTGCTACCGAAAAACCTTTGCGTATCGTGAGCTCATTCAGCCCAGGCGGACCGGTCGATTTCGTCGCACGAACATTGGCGGAACAGTTAGGACGAGAACTCAATCGACCTGTGATCGTGGAAAATAAACCTGGAGCCAACGGTGCTCTGGGCGCAATGGAATCGCTCCGCTCTGAGCCTGACGGTAGTACGTTGTGGATCACCAGCGTTGGCGCTGCGGCCATCAACCCTACGATAGTCACCAGGCTACCCTACAACACGCAGCGCGATTTTTCCCCGGTATCTCTGGTTGCCAACAACGTTGAAGTGCTGGTAGTGAACGCTCAAAACCACGCGGTTGACGCCGCGGAGTTCATCAGAACCGTCAAGGGCACCAGCGAACCAACACCAATGGCGTCCTCCGGATCCGGCAGCATTCCCCATCTGGCGCTCATACAACTGGAGCAGTCCACGGGGGCCAAGTTTTTGCATGTGCCCTATAAGGGGATGGCGCCTGCATTTACTGACCTGATGGGCGGCCAGGTCAAAGGTGTTTTTGCCGACGTACCAGCCATCATGCCGCATGTCCAAGGCGGTCGGCTCAAGGCCATCGGAATCGCGTCGAGCAAACGCCACCCTGCGCTGCCAGATGTCAAGACGTTCGAAGAGCAAGGCATTAGAGCAGTAGACACGAACAATTGGTACGCCCTGTTCGTCTCTGCAAAAACACCGCCCGTCGTCGTAGCCACCCTGAACCGGGCCGTCCGGAATGCATTGGCTAATCCCGAGGTAAGCGCCAGGCTCCTGAAGGGTGGCGCTGAGCCCAAGTCCTCAACACCGCAAGAACTTGCGGATTTGCTGAAGTCCGATACGACCAAGTGGGCAGCGTTGATCAAAGCACGCAACATAAAAACGGACGAGTAAACGCTGCCCAAGTGGCATATGAAGATCGGCTTGCGCGTCGAGAAAGAACATCCATGACAACAGATCACATCCGCGTTCCATTGGTAACGCCTGGCACGCGCCCAGAACTGAATGACATCGAGTCGCGCATCATGGCTGAGCGCGGTCGCATTTCGCTCCTCTATCAAGTCTTGCTCAACAGTGCGCCCATCGCCGAAGGCTGGGAATCGATGCTGACAGCAGTACGCAACCGCACTAGCGTTCCTACCTCCCTGCGCGAAATGATCATCCTGCGGGTCGCAGTACTCAATGACGCCGCATTTGAATTCGATGCTCACGCGCCTATCGCACTCAAGGCTGGCTTCACACAGACCAAAATCGATGCACTAAGAGAACACGCGATTGGAGATCAATTTACCCAAGAGGAGCAGTTGCTACTCGAGCTAACCGACCGAATGACAAGAGATGTGAAGGTGCCCGAGGAGTTGATGAATCGGGTGAGCGCTCATCGCGACCCAGGTGCTGTAGTGGAACTTGTTGCCACCGTCGCTGCCTACAACATGGTTTCTCGCTTCCTTGTGGCACTGAACATTTCGCATTGATCCAAACGGTTTGGCTTTCGCGTCCGAAGGTTCCCAATGATCGACAGCCATCGTATGCCTCTGAAAACTCTAACAACACACGTCATGAACACTGCTGCATCGAGTGCCTCCCCACCTACTAGGACCTACCTGGAAAGCCCCACCATCACTCACCTGCGACTTCCACCGCTCTCGTGTGATAGCCACGTTCACGTATTTGGTCCAGTCGCCAAGTTTCCGTACGCTCAAAACCGTCCATCCACGCCTGTGGAAGCTCCGAAAGAAGCGCTTTTCGCATTGCACAGGCGCATGGGCATAGTGCGCTGCGTGATCGTTCAATCCGTCATGCACGGTACAGACAATCGTGTCGTCGAAGACGCAATTGCAGCTGGTGAAGGACGCTACTTAGGGGTGGCGTTGGTGAAGCCTGATGTTCCTGATGCCGAGTTGCAGCGATTGAGCCTGGCCGGCTTCCGCGGCGTGCGTTTCAATTTCATGCGACACATTGAGAACGGCACGACGCTAGATGAAGTAATGAAACTGACCCCGCGTCTCGCTGCGGTGGGAATGCACCTGCAAATTCACTTCGATGGCCGATTAGTGCACGAGTTGGCTGCGCCCCTAAAGCTGAGTGCAGTGCCCGTGGTAATCGATCACATGGGCAGGGTTGATGCCACGAAAGGTACTGAGCACGGCGACTTCCAAGCGCTTCTTCGGCTGTTGGACAATCCTCGCTTCTATGTCAAGGTAAGCGGCATTGACCGCATCGACGCAGAGTCGCCGCCTACAAAAAAGTACCGATATGGTGTTGCTCTCGCGCGTGCTCTGGTTGATCGCTTTCCAGAACGCTGTGTTTGGGGAACGGACTGGCCACATCCCAACCATACTCACATTCCAGATGACGGAGTCTTGGTTGACGCACTTGCTGAAATTGCGACGTCCACTAAGAGTTTGGATCTACTGCTTGTGCATAACCCCCAGCAGCTCTACCGGTTCGAAGTTAGTTCATAAAGCCAATCATGCCGATGGAAGACCAGACGCAGACTGCAATTTGGAATGTGGATTCAAACTCAGCGGAACTGCATAAGTCTCTGGTCATTTGAACGCCCGTAGCAGGAGATTGCGCTAAAGCGCTTTTGGGAGCTCGTTCCCAAGGAAACGTAGCAGCCTATTTCCGCTTCAGGCTGGTTGCGGTCGTTCAGTGTGAGTCGCCCAATGACTGGTCCGGTCAAAAGCGGAAATTTGCCAACTCACGTACCCTGTGGTTAGAAGTGGGTACTATCGCCCATGGACGCGCAATTGCGCGTCCGTCGGAGCGACTCAATTGCCGACTAGATTTCAGTCTGCTCGGAGATTTCAAGCGCATCATCTACCTCAATGCCGAGATAGCGCACGGTGGACTCAAGCTTGGAGTGACCAAGAAGAAGCTGCACAGCGCGCAAGTTCTTTGTTCGCCGGTAGATCAGCGTTGCCTTGGTTCTCCGCATAGAGTGCGTGCCATATTCTGCTGGGTCAAGACCAAGCTCCTCGACCCAGCCACCTAGTATCCGCGCGTACTGTCGCGTCCCCAAGTGCGGTGAGTCGTGAATGCGGCTCGGGAAGAGGAAGTCGTCGGACTTTAGCCCTGCAACCTTGATCCATTTCTGCACAGCGTCACGGGCAACTGCTGTGATTTCAAATTGGACGGGGCGTTGAGTCTTGTGCTGCATCACGACAGCGCGGGTTGCAACTTGCTCACCGTGGCAGATGTCCCGAACTTTGAGGGCAACGAGGTCACAGCCGCGAAGCTTGCTGTCGATACCAAGGTTGAAGAGAGCAAGCTCGCGAACGCGATTTTCCATCTGAAGGCGCACGCGCAGAGCCCAGATATCTTTGAGCTTGAACGGAGCTTTCTGACCGACAATCTTGCCTTTGTTCCAAGGCTCATGGCGAGAGGCGTTGGCTTCGGATCCCATGATGGTCTCCCATCGAGTTGAGGGGAGAGGACGATGCTCCTGATCGAATTCAAAGTCTTTGCTTCTGCTCAACTAGTTTGCTGACTCGCAAGCAGCATTGGCCGACTGTCTGCTCAGCATTCCGGTAGATGCGGGTGTCTGCCGGACCGTGTCGAGTAGTGCTCCACAATTCTCAGCAACTTTCTGCAGTATCCGGGACGACTGAATTTGGATAGGCCGATGACCGCGATTCCCGAAAGCTGACCATCCCCTCTTCGCCAAGAAACCGACCGCTGGCCTTGGTGTCTGACCTTGACGAACTTTAGGGTTCATCAAGAAGGAGAATACCTCCACGACGGTTCATGACGAAATCACCTGCACCATGACGCGTGAACTTTTGCACCTCCCCGCCTTGCGCGGCGGCTTTCTCGCCCTGTTGGCGGCGGTTCTTTTCGGCATCAGCACGCCTGCGGTCCAGAGGCTAGGTGCAGGGCTGGGGGCGTTCACGACGGCCGCGCTTCTGTACTCTGGAGCAGCTGCAATCGGAGCCTCGTCCTTGCGAACTGCAGCCCACGAGGCAAGGTTGCAGAGATCCGACGCCTGGCGCCTCATAGCTATGGCGGGGTTCGGTGCCGCCCTGGGCCCGGTCGCCCTGGCCTGGGGCCTGCAACACACGAGCGGCGCAAGCGCATCACTCATGCTCACGTTGGAAGCGCTGTTCACCGCCACGCTGGCATGGTGGCTGTACAGCGAAACTATGGATCGCCGAGTGTGGGCCGCCATGCTCTTGCTGTTCGCAGGAGGAATGGCGCTCGTTCTGGACCAGGCCCAGCAGGGGGGCGTGCAGCTAATGGGACTACTTGCCGTGCTGCTGGCCACCGTCGCCTGGGGGGTGGACAACACCCTGTCCCGTGGGCTGGCTGAGCGCGACCCCGGCCAGGTGGTGATGGCCAAGGCTACCTTGGGAGCCGTAGCGACGGCAGCATTGGCTGTTTCTACGGGTGAGCCCTTGCCGTCGTTGTATGCGGCACTCGGGCTTCTCGCCGTTGGCGCCACGGGCTACGGCCTGAGCCTGCGCTTTTACCTTCTTGCCCAGAGGGCGTTTGGTGCGGCGCGGACGGGCTCGGTGTTCGCCTTTGCGCCCTTCATTGGCGCTGCAGTGGCCTTCGGCTTAGGGGACCGCTCTGCGGGATGGTTGATGCTGCTGGGCGGGGTACTGATGCTGGCGGGAGTGGTACTGCACTTGACGGAAAGACATGGTCATGAGCACTCACACGAAGTGCTTGAGCATGAGCATGCCCACCGGCACGACGACGGGCACCATTCACATGTGCACGATGTGATGCCAAAGGGCAGCCACAGTCACAAGCACACCCATGAGCCTATGACCCACGCTCACCCCCACGCACCAGATGTGCACCATCAGCACGTTCACAGAACCTCTTGAGTTCGACCGGATAGCGATGGACATACGCGGTCTGCATCTGACAGGATCCGTTGTCGGATCTGGCGCTAGTCCTTACCTCTTCCAAGAACGCAGCAGCAACGCATTGGTCACCACACTCACGCTGCTGAGGGCCATAGCTGCTCCCGCCACCATGGGATTCAACAGGCCAAATGCAGCCAAGGGGATCCCGACCACGTTGTACGCGAATGCCCAGAAAAGGTTCTGACGGATCTTTGCGTACGTGCGCCGGGAGATGTCGATGGCATCTGCGATCAACGCGGGGTCACCATGCATCAGCGTGATCCCCGCAGCATGCATGGCCACGTCGGTGCCCGTGGACATGGCAATTCCCACATTCGCCGCAGCCAGAGCGGGCGCGTCGTTGATGCCGTCACCCACCATCGCAACGTGCCTGCCACCTGACTTGAGCTGCGCCACGATATCCGCCTTGCCTTCCGGCAGCACATCAGCACGAACCTGATCGATGCCCAACGCGCTGGCTACTGCGCTTGCGCTTCCCTTGTTGTCCCCGGTGACCAAGACGGTCTGGATGCCGAGAGCATGCAGTTGGGCAATGGCCAGTTGTGAGCTTGGCTTCACTGTGTCTCCAAATGCCAATAATCCCATCACCTCTGGCGCATCGGTCACGTCAGCCAACCAGGATACTGTGCGGCCCTCTTGTTGCATCAGTGCTGCAGCCCCGGTCAGACCGGCCATGTTGACACCCAACTCCTCCATGTAACGTGTACTCCCGAGGCGGATCTGGCGTCCTTTGATGACAGCAGACATGCCTCTGCCAGCTACCGCTGTGACCTCAGTGGCACGAGGAACGGTCACACCCTGGGTGCGTGCAGCGTCCATCACGGCCTTGGCCAGTGGATGCTCGCTGCCGTTCTGAATGGCCGCAGCAAACGGCAGTAACTGATCCTGGAGGCCTTCGGCAGGCATCGCAGCCGTCAAAGTGGGCTTCCCCTCGGTCAGGGTGCCGGTCTTGTCGAACGCCACGGTGTCGATGCGGTGGGCAACCTCCAGTGCTTCTGCATCCTTGATCAGAATACCGTGGCGTGCTGCAACGCCGGTGCCCGCCATGATCGCGGTGGGAGTAGCCAAACCCAGCGCACAAGGGCACGCAATGACAAGTACCGCGACAGCATTGAGGATCGCCTGTTCCCAGTTGCCAGTGGCGAAGCCCCAGCCCATCAGTGTGATGGCAGCAAGGCCGAGCACCACGGGCACAAAGACCGCACTCACTTCATCCACTATCCGCTGGATGGGAGCCTTCTTCGCCTGCGCCGACTCAACCATCCGCACGATGCGCGACAGAGTTGACTCTGCGCCAATCGCAGTCGTCCGTACCAACAACAAGCCCTCCGCGTTCACGGCGCCTCCCGTCACCTTGTCGCCGACGTGCTTCGCAACGGGCAGGCTCTCCCCGGTGATCAATGACTCATCCACCTGGCTTGCGCCTTCGATCACCGAGCCGTCTACCGGGACTCTCTCCCCTGGGCGGACAACCACCGTATCACCTACTTTCACGCGTGAGAGTGGTAGATCAATGTCACCGGCATCAGTGCGCACACGCGCAATTTCTGGGCGCAGCGCATGCAGCGCCCGGATCGCTTCGGTGGTTTGTCGCTTGGCTCGGGCTTCCAGCCACTTCCCGAGGAGCACTAGCGTGACAATGACAGAGGAGGCTTCAAAGTACAGGTGGGGTGTGCCGTGCTCAGCGTGCTTGACCAGCAGGTACAGGCTCAAACCGAACCCGGCCGACGTACCCAATGCGACCAGCAGATCCATGTTGCCTGCGCCTGCACGAAGAGCCTTCCAGCCAGCGCGGTAGAACCTCGCGCCCAGCCAGAACTGCACAGGCGTGGCCAGGGCCAGTTGAATCCAGCCGTTGAGTGTCCAGTCTTGACCGAACAGCATGCCAAGCATGGGCAATACCAGGGGGAAGGACAGACCAGCGGCTAGAGCGACAGGCCACCAGGGCGCCGACTGCTTGTCGTGTTCAGTGGGAGTGTTCGTATCCGCCACCTGCGCCTCATAGCCCGCCTTTACAACGGCGGCTACCAGGCGTTCGGGAGGCAATCCTGCATCGAAACGAACCTGCGCACGCTCCGTGGCTAGATTGACTTCCGCATGCTTGACGCCTGGTACACCCTTCAGCGCTTTTTCGACACGTCCCACGCACGACGCGCAGGTCATCCCGCCGATCAACAGCTCCACGGACTCTTCCGCTATTGCGTATCCAGCCTTTTCGACAGCCGCAGCCAAGGCCGGGACCGGCACCGTGGAGGCGGCAACCACGGAGGCGCGCTCAGTAGCAATATTAACGGTCACCTCACTGACCCCAGGGACGGCTTTGAGGGCCCTTTCAACCCGTCCAACGCAAGAGCCGCAGGTCATGCCAAGTATCGGAAGATTCAGGTGTGCGATCGATAGTGAGGCGGACGGCCCCGCTTCATGGGCAGAGGTATTCATAGCAATCTCCATGTGGTATTCAACTCCGGCGTTAACCGGCAGAGTTCGAACTTTCAGGGTTGACACGATGGGAGACGCAAGCGAGCCGGCGCTCCTTGTTTGAATATCTGTCTGGCCACTTGACCTTGCCCCAGTGGCAAACCGGAGACTGAAAGCCTCTTAACTTTTTCCAAGAGGCGAAAAATGCATGAATTCCAACTCCCCGACATGACCTGCGGACACTGCGCTGGTATGGTGAGCCAGACGCTGCAGATGACAGACCCTGAATGCAAAGTGCAGGTGGACATGTCCAAACGTATGGTCACTGTGCAAAGTGCGGAAGATCGCAAGACACTGGTCGAGGTACTGACTGAAGCTGGATATCCGCCCGCCTGATCTAGGCTTTACAGAACGTAGTATTCAGAGCGCTTGACATTGACACGGTGGTAAGGATGAAAGTCCTTGCTACCGTGTTATTCCATTGCACAGGAGCATCCATGACCACACTCATGAACATCGGCGATGCAGCCAAGGCGGCAGGCGTATCCGCCAAGATGATCCGCCACTACGAGCAAACAGGTTTGTTGCCGGAAGCCGAACGCAGCGAGGCCGGCTATCGAAAATACGGTGAACGTGAAGTCTCGGTACTGCGCTTCATCCGGCAGTCGCGCCGCCTCGGCTTCTCCATGCCCCAGATTGCAGAGCTGATCGGCCAATGGGGCGACACACACCGCACCAGTCGGCAGGTCAAAGCGATTGCCGAGCGCCATCTGGCAGATCTGGAGGAAAAGCTACGGGAAATTGTCGAGATGAAATCGGCGTTAGAGCAGTTGGTTTCTGTGTGCGCAGGTGACGATCATGCCCATTGCTCGATTCTGGAAAACCTCGCCGCAGACAGTCCCTCGGCCCCCAATCACAGCGCCAGTTTTGTCAAACCGAAGCGTCGTGGTGCCAAGGCCTCCACTGCGCACTCTGGGGTAGCGGAAAAGCAGACAACCAGTCATTTGGATCTCATGACTTGGATGCGTGGCGTACATGTACATCGTGGCGCGCACTGACATCTAGATAGCCAGGAGCCGTTCACATGAAGCGGCTGCTGCAGGTCGTCGTGCTTAGGCCGCAGCGTATCGAGGGTCATGATTTCTTGTGATCCTTGCCAGCGCTTGAGTCCGGGAGTTGGCGGGAAGTCTGACTTGGGAAGTACTGCCAACAGGAACGCGGGCGACGCGGCCACCCAACACATTAACCGGAGTTCCATCCATGTCATCCCCAACATCGCACGAGCACACCCATCACGAACACCACCATCATGATGGGCAACACGGGAACCAAGCAGGGTCTTCCGTGGGACTGACGGATCCCGTGTGTGGGATGGGGGTGACAGAACAATCGCATCACTCGACCGAGCATGAAGGACGTCCCTACTACTTTTGCAGCGCCAAATGCAAAGCACGCTTCATGGAAGCGCCGCAAAAATTTCTCTCGACTTCTATCAGCGAGAGCACGCATCAGCCCGAGCCCGAAGCGGCACAACCGCGCACAACCTACACCTGCCCCATGCACCCGGAGGTGCAGCAAGACCATCCCGGCAATTGTCCCAAGTGCGGCATGACACTGGAGCCCATGCTGCCCACGCTGGATGAGGGAGAGAACGCCGAACTTTTGGATTTCCGGCATCGCTTCTGGTGGACGCTGCCCCTCACCGTCGTGGTCACTGTTTTGGCCATGGTGGGGCACCGGTTGCAGTGGTTCGAGATGGCCACACAGAGCTGGATTGAACTGGTGCTGACGGTTCCCATCGTGCTGTGGGCTGGCTGGCCCTTCTTTGTACGTGGCGCCCAGTCCATCGCGAACCGCAGTCCCAATATGTGGACACTGATCGGCCTGGGCACGGGCGCCGCTTTTGCTTACAGCGTAGTCGCCACCGTTTCGCCCGGGCTGTTTCCAGCCTCATTCCAGGCCATGGGCCGCGTGGCGGTGTACTTCGAAGCTGCAGCCGTCATCATCTCTCTCACGCTGCTGGGCCAGATGCTGGAGCTGAAAGCACGCTCGCAGACTTCTGCCGCCATCAAATCGCTGCTGGGCCTGGCCCCCAAGACCGCGCGGCGCATCGACGCCAACGGTCAGGAGAGTGATGTTCCCTTGTCCCATGTCCATGTGGGAGACCTCTTGCGCGTGCGCCCCGGTGAGAAGGTGCCGGTGGATGGCGTGGTGGTCGAGGGGCGCAGCGCGGTGGACGAAGCCATGCTCACTGGCGAGCCGGTGCCCATCGTCAAGGGGCCTGGCGATGCCGTCATCGGTGCCACGCTCAATACCAACGGTGCGCTGGTGATCCGCTCCGAGCGGGTGGGTTCGGCCACCATGCTGTCGCAGATCGTTCAGATGGTTGCGCAAGCACAGCGCTCACGGGCTCCCATGCAGCGCATGGCCGACCAGGTGGCGGGCTACTTCGTGATGGCTGTGGTCGGTATCGCGCTGGTCACGCTGTTTGCGTGGGGCCTTTTCGGGCCGGAGCCACGTTGGGTCTATGGCCTGGTCAACGCCGTGGCCGTGCTGATCATTGCGTGCCCCTGCGCGTTGGGCTTGGCAACACCGATGTCCATCATGGTGGCCACAGGCCGGGGCGCGACCAGTGGCGTGCTGTTCAGGGACGCTGCAGCCATCGAGAACCTGCGCAAGGTGGACACGCTGATCGTGGACAAGACAGGCACGCTCACCGAGGGCAAGCCCTCCTTTGAACGTGTGGTGGCCATGCCTGGCCTGTCCGAGGACGAAGTGCTGCGCCTGGCGGCCAGTCTGGACCAAGGCAGCGAGCATCCGCTGGCCGATGCCATTGTCCAGGCGGCCCGCGCCAAGGGCCTGGTGCTGGACAAACCCGAGGACTTCGAGTCCGGGTCGGGCATTGGCGTACGTGGACGGGTCGCCGGGCGCCAGCTCGCCCTGGGCAACACAGTCCTCATGGAGCAGGTGGGCGTTTCTGCGGGTCCGCTGCTTGCGCAGGCGGAGGCCTTGCGCGCCACAGGCGCCAGTGTGATGTACCTGGCGACTGACGGCCGGCTTCAAGGCCTGCTGGCGGTCTCGGATGCCATCAAGGCCAGCACGCCGGAAGCCTTGGCCACTTTGCATGCGGCAGGACTGCGCATCGTCATGGCCACGGGCGACGGCATGACCACCGCCAAGGCGGTGGGGGCAAAGCTGGGGATTGATGAGGTCCATGGCGAGGTCAAGCCTGCCGACAAGCTGGCTCTGGTGTCCCGCCTGCAGGCCGAGGGCCGTGTCGTTGCCATGGCAGGGGACGGGATCAACGATGCGCCCGCCCTTGCCAAGGCAGACGTGGGGATCGCGATGGGCACTGGCACCGATGTGGCGATGAACAGCGCCCAGGTCACCCTGGTCAAGGGTGATCTGCGGGGTATTTCCACAGCACGGGGAATGTCGGAGGCGACGGTGGGCAACATGAAGCAGAATTTGATGTTTGCCTTCCTCTACAACGCGCTGGGCATACCGATTGCGGCAGGGCTGCTGTATCCCTTCACCGGTTGGCTGTTATCGCCGATGATCGCGGCCTTGGCGATGAGCCTGAGTTCGGCGTCCGTGATAGCGAACGCCTTGCGGTTACGTACCGGCCGATGAAGGAAACAGCAGGCCTGCTGGGCAGCTGCGTCAATTTGCCACGTGGTTGGGGACGGTGCCGGCAGGCGCTGTGTAGCCGCGCAGTTCTTGATAGCGCGCTATTTGCAGTGGCGTTAGGATTGCGACCGTTCGCAGGTGGTAGTTCAGATGCGAAGCGCGAAGCGAAGCATGAGCGAGCGCAATGCGTTCTACTGCTTGAGTCACGCTGGCTTCGCTGGGACAGCCTCTCTTGAAGAGGCTGTCCAGTTCCCTTTCGGTCTCAATTGCGGCCTTCCCGAGTCGTTGAGCGTCGGCCTTCATCTGTTCCGTAAGCGCCATCGTTTCGCGTTGTTGGCTTTGTGTCAGCCACAACTTTTCGCCCAGCTCCACAACGTGGGAGGGGCCAGGGAAGCCGTTGAGTTCGGCTGCAAGTGCTAGTGACATGCCTCTTCCAGCTTGTAAGTCTTCGATTTGTTGCGGAGAAAGCGCTTTGATTTCGCGCTCTTGATAGCCAGCGTATTGCGAGGATCCAGTGTGCTGAGCAAGCTGAGCAAGCTGAGCAGGTTGGCCTGGATCAGGATGCTTGTGGGACTGGGCTGCAACAACGGAGGCAGTGCCAACCAGAAGGAAATATGCGAGTAGCGTTTTCATGTGGGATCTGAAGGGAGTTGGAGCCTAAATCTTCCTTCGATTGTTTCCAGATGAATATGATTGCAGTCATATGAAAACGTCGTCACGTGAAGTCATAGAGGACTGCATTGCGCCTTCGGACAGCGCGTTTGGTGTCACGCCCTCGCTGCGTCGTCTGGCTTCGGGGCAGATGCTTTTTCGCGAGGGTGCTGCAAGTGCGGGAGTCTTTCGCCTGCGGTCCGGCTGTATGCGCCTAATTCGCACCACCCTCACTGGAGGTCAGGCCACGATGCACACAGTCCGGCAAGGCGAGTTTTTTGCCGAAGCTTCACTGTTCTCAGCCAAATACCACTGTGACGCGGTAGCACTGGAATCCTCGGAGGTACTGGTTTTTCGCAAGGAGGCATTGGTCGTCCAACTGCGCGAGTCGCCTGAGCTGTTGTGGACATTCACGGCCGAGTTGGCACGGCGCGTTCAAGGACTTCGGACCAGGTTGGAGATAAAGCAGACGCGATCAGCAGAGGAGCGGATTCTGCAGTTCATAGGACTTCACTGTGACGCGTCCGGTTTTTGGACTCAACAAGGAACGCTCAAGCATCTTTCCGAAGACATCGGCCTTACTCACGAAGCGCTTTACCGGGCTCTTGCTCGCCTGCAGCGACAGGGGGCCATCTTGCGCCTAAAAGATGGGTTGAAGATATGTCAACCGGGGGTTCTGGCCCCCAGCGCCGAACAGATTGGGAGTATTGATCTGGGTTAACCACTCGCTGACGATCTTCGGTACGATCACACTATGACCTTTGTCAGAAGCACTTGTTCGCGCCAAGGACGCTGGATAACCAGCGTTCTGGTCGCGGCATTGCTTTTGATGCAGTTCGCGTTGGCCGCCTATGCCTGTCCCAAGCTGGACTCCGCAGCCCATACGGCATCGATGCAAAAAGCGGGCATGGCTATGGAAGATGCCGTCGGCATGCCCTCCATGCCTGATTGCCACGCGATGGGGGGCACCATGGATGAGCAGGATCCTCAGCTGTGCCGAGCCCATTGTGATGGCGACAGCTTGTCCTCCCCCTCGCTCCAAGGTCTCGATCTGCAGGCGATCGCGGCGCACGCTATCTGGGTTGCCTATGTGCTGCCTGTGATCCTGGACTCCGAGCGCCATATTGACCCTCGGGCTGTCTACGCAGAGCTGGACAGTCGAGCGGGCTCTCCCCCCATCTATCTAACCCATCAGGTCTTTCGAAATTGATCGTGCACGTCTTGCGCGCTGCCTTGCAGCGTTTGCGCAAGTCTGACTTCGTGCCCCTTCATTTCGAGGACCATCATGCCCAACATCTCCTTCGGCGCTCCCTGCGAGCGCCTGTCTGCGCACCAGCGCATTCGTCCCATCTCGCAGCGCATCCAGGTGCGCAACCTCCACCATCTGCGCCTGGGCGCTCTCGGGTTCCTGCTGGCCGGCATCGGCTTGGCTGGCAACCAGGCCCACGCCCTGGGCTTTGCAGAGGCCTTGGATCTGGCGGAGCAGCACAGCCCTCGCATCACGGCCCAGCGGCTGCAGATTGATGCGGCCAGCAGTTCCCAGAAGTCGGCGGGAACGCTGCCGGACCCCAAGCTGTCGGTCGGTGTCGAGAACTTCCCTATCAGCGGCATGGACCGCTTCAGCCTCACACGCGAGTCCATGACCATGCAGCGCCTGGCGCTGATGCAGGAGGTGCCCAACCGCGCCAAGCGCGACGCCCAGATCGCCGGTGCCGAGGCCAAGGTGGAACGCGAGCGCGCCGCCCTGGGCGTCCAGCGCCTGCAGATCCGCCAGGAGCTGAGCCAAGCCTGGATCTTGGCCCAGGCCATTGAACAGCGCGACCAGGTGCTCGCCGGTCTACTGAGTGAGAACCAGCGCCTGCAGGACAGCCTGCCTACCCGCATCGCGGGGGGGGCGGCCCAGGCGGGAGACCTCCTGATGGCCAGGCAGGAAGCGCTTGCGCTGTCGGACCGCAGGGACGATCTGCAGCGGGATCGGTCCAAGGCCAGGGCGATGTTGCGGCGCTGGGTTGGCGCCCGCGCCGACGAGGCACTGCAGGGAACTCCTGGGCCGCTGAGCCTCCCCCTGGACCAACTGCGGTCAGAGGTACACCGCCATGCCGAACTGACTCAGTACCCCGCCATGCAGGCCATGGCCCTGGCGGAAACACGCGAAGCCCAGGCAGAAACAAAGGGTGATTGGTCCTGGGAGGTCGCCTACAGCCGCCGCGACCGCCGCTGGGGCGACATGGTGTCGTTCCAGGTGACCTTTGACCTTCCCTGGCAACAGGAGCGACGCCAGGCACCCCAGATCAAGGCCAAGCAGCTGGAGCTGCAGCGCCTGGAAGCCGAGCAGGAAGACGTGACCCGCAGGCACTTGCAGGAGCTGGAGGACAGCGCCTCTGAGCTGGCGGCTCTGAACAGCCAGATCGAGCGGCTGCAATCGGCTGGCATGGGCTTGGCGCAGGGGCGCGCTGAACTCGCGCTGGCCAATTACCAGTCTGCCAAAGGCGACTTGAGCGCCGTGCTGGCGGCAAGGGCCCAAGTGCGGGAGACGCACTGGCGGCTCATTGATTTGCAGGCACAGCGGGACATCGTGATTGCTCGCCTGAACAGCCTGATCGCCGACTGAAGGGAGAACCACATGACCAATACCGTTTTCAAGAAGACCGCTGTGGCTATGGCACTGGTGGCTGCTGGCGTCGCCCTTGGCTGGGGTATCTCCCAGTGGCGCATGGCGAGCAGCTACGCATCTGGCGCCGCTCCTGCCTCGGCAGAAACTACCAAGACCGACCGCAAAGTGCTGTACTGGTACGACCCCATGGTGCCAACGCAGAAGTTCGACAAGCCAGGCAAGTCGCCCTACATGGACATGACCCTGGTCCCCAAGTACGCCGATGAGGACACACAACAAGGCACCGGTTTGAATGTCTCTGCCCAGGCGGTGCAAGCCCTCGGCCTGCGCACCGCCACGGTGGAGCAACGCGACATTGGGGCCAACGTGGACGTGCTGGGCACGGTCCAGCTCAATGACCGGGATGTGAGCATCGTCCAGGCGCGCTCAGCCGGGTTCGTGGAGCGGGTCTACGCCAGGGCCCCGGGCGACGTGGTGGCCGCAGGCGCGCCATTGGCCGATCTGTTGCTGCCTGAATGGGTGGCTGCGCAGCGCGAGTTTCTCGCGGTCCGGGCGCTCAAGGACGAGTCGCTGACGGCAGCAGCGCGCCAGCGGCTGTCGCTGCTGGGCATGCCTGCCTCGCTCGTGGCCCAGGTGGAGCGCACGGGCGAACCTCAGGGCCGCTACATGGTGACCTTTCCACAGGCGGGGATGGTGGCCGAATTGATGGTGCGCCAGGGCATGGCGGTCTCTGCGGGGGCCAGCCTGGTGCGCGTGAACGGTCTGGCCAGCGTCTGGATCGAAGCAGCCGTTCCTGAAGCGCAAAGCGGTCCGTTGCAGCTGGGGCAGGACGCCCAGGTCCGCCTGGCCGCGTTTCCGGGCGAAACCCTCAAAGCCCGTGTCGTGAGCATCCTGCCAGAGGCCAACCGGGACACCCGCACGGTGCGCGTGCGGCTGGAGCTTCCCAACCCCGCCCAGCGGCTGAAGGCGGGCATGTCCGGGCAGATCGTTCTGGCTGGACGCACACAACCAGCGCTGCTGGTGCCCAGCGAAGCGGTGATCCGCACCGGCAAGCGGGCGCTGGTCTACGTGGTGGACGGTCCTGGCAAGTACCACCCCGTCCAGGTGCAACTCGGCGCGGAAATCGATGACCGCCTCGTCATTCAAAGCGGACTTACCGCAGGACAACAGGTGGTCGCCTCGGCACAGTTCCTGATCGACTCGGAAGCCAGCCTGCGGGGCATCTTGCCTGCACAGCCTCAAGGCAGCGGCGCGCAACCCATCGCTGAACAGGGTTCCTCGGCCTCTGCGGCTCCGGCGTCCAAGAGCTTTACGGTGCGAGGGGTGGTCGATGAGGTCACGCCAACCGAGCTGACCCTTACCCACGAGGCGGTGCCTGAACTGAAGTGGCCCGGCATGACCATGCCATTCAAGCTGGCAAACCCAGAACTGGCCAAAGCACTGAAACCCGAGCAGCAGGTGAAGTTCACCTTCCAGCAGCAAGGCAAGGACTTCGTGATCACTGCCGTGGAAAGGATCAAGCCATGATCGCGCGTCTGATCCGCTGGTCGGTGGCGAACCGGTTCCTGGTGCTGCTGGCAACCGTGATGCTGAGCGCCTGGGGCGTGTGGGGCGTGCGCAGCACCCCCGTGGATGCACTTCCCGATTTGTCGGATGTCCAGGTCATCATCCGCACCTCCTATCCCGGCCAGGCGCCGCAGATCGTGGAAAACCAGGTGACCTACCCGCTGGCCACCACCATGCTGTCCGTTCCGGGCGCCAAGACGGTGCGCGGCTTCTCGTTCTTTGGCGACTCCTTCGTCTACATCCTGTTCGAGGACGGCACGGACCTGTACTGGGCGCGTTCCCGCGTGCTGGAGTACATGAATCAGGTGCAGGGACGACTACCCGCAACGGCCAAATCGTCGCTCGGCCCCGACGCCACCGGGGTCGGCTGGATCTACCAATATGCGCTGGTGGACCGCACCGGCAAGAACGATCTCGCCCAGCTGCGGGCCCTGCAGGACTGGTTCCTGAAATTCGAACTCAAGAGCCTGCCCAATGTCGCGGAAGTGGCGTCGGTGGGCGGCATGGTCAAGCAGTACCAGGTGGTGCTTGATCCGATCAAGCTCGCAGCCCAAGGGCTGACCCAGGGGCAGGTGCGCGAGGCCATCCTGGGCGCCAACCAGGAAACGGGAGGATCGGTGCTGGAGTTGTCCGGGGCCGAGTACATGGTGCGCGCCAGCGGCTACCTCAAGACGCTGGACGACTTCCGGGCCATCCCGTTGGTGTCGCGCGCCGGGATTCCCGTGCGCCTGGGCGATGTCGCCACGCTCCAGATCGGGCCGGAGATGCGGCGCGGCATCGCTGAACTCGACGGCGAGGGCGAGGTGGCCGGTGGCGTGGTGGTTCTGCGCTCGGGCAAGAATGCCCAGGAAACCATTCAGGCCGTCAAGACCAAACTCAGCGAACTACAAGGCAGCCTGCCCCCGGGCGTGGAGATCGTCACCACCTACGACCGCAGCGCACTCATCGAGCGGGCAATCCGCAACCTCACCACCAAACTCGTGGAGGAGTTCATTGTGGTGGCCCTGGTCTGCGTGGTGTTCCTCTGGCACCTGCGTTCTGCGCTGGTCGCGATCATTTCTCTGCCGCTGGGGATCATGGCGGCGTTTCTGGTGATGCGCTACCAGGGCATCAATGCCAACATCATGTCCCTGGGCGGGATTGCCATTGCCGTGGGCGCCATGGTCGATGCGGCAGTCGTGATGATCGAAAACGCCCACAAAAAGCTGGAGGCCTGGCAGCACAAGCATCCCGACCGCCAGCTTGCCGGGGAGGAACGCTGGAAGGTGATCACCGAAGCCGCTGAGGAGGTGGGCCCCGCGCTGTTCTTTTCGCTGCTCATCATCACCTTGTCCTTCGTTCCCGTTTTTACGCTGGAAGCACAGGAAGGCCGCCTGTTCGGACCGCTGGCGTTCACCAAAACCTATGCGATGGCCGCAGCTGCGGCACTCTCGGTCACGCTGATCCCGGTCCTGATGGGCTACTGGATCCGGGGACGTATCCCCGATGAGCAGAAGAACCCGATCACGCGCGCGCTGATCGCCGTGTACCGGCCTTGCCTGGAGTGGGTTCTGCACCGCCCAAAATCCACCCTGGTCATCGCCGTGCTGGCGCTGACGACCACGATCTGGCCTCTGTCGCGGTTGGGGGGCGAGTTCCTGCCCAGGCTGGACGAAGGTGATCTGCTGTACATGCCGTCGGCGCTTCCGGGTCTGTCGGCGCAGCGGGCCACCGAACTGCTGCAACTGAGCAACCGGATGATCAAGACGGTGCCCGAGGTCGAGCGCGTCTTCGGCAAGGCGGGCCGCGCAGAGACCGCCACCGATCCGGCCCCGCTGGAAATGTTCGAGACCACAGTGAAGCTCAAACCCAGAGACCAATGGCGTCCAGGTATGACCCCCGAGGGCCTGATCGAAGAGTTGGACAAGGCCGTCAAGATCCCCGGCCTGTCCAATATCTGGATTCCGCCCATTCGCAACCGTATCGACATGCTCGCGACGGGCATCAAGAGTCCCATCGGGGTCAAGGTGACCGGCAACGACCTGAAGGTGATCGACGGGATCGCTGCACAGGTCGAACAGGTCGCCAAGGGCATTCCGGGAGTGACTTCGTCACTGGCCGAGCGCCTGACCGGGGGCCGCTATGTCGATGTCCGCATCGATCGCACGGCCGCAGGGCGCTACGGGCTGAATGTGAGCGAAATCCAGGCCGTGGTCTCCGGGGCGATCGGTGGTGAAAACGTGTCTGAAACTGTCGAGGGCCTGGCCCGCTTCCCGATCAACCTGCGCTATCCGCGTGAATGGAGGGACTCCCCGGAACGCCTGGCCCAGTTGCCCATCTCCACGCCCATGGGGCAGCATATCACGCTGGGTACGGTGGCCAGCGTCTCCATCACCGATGGGCCGGCCATGCTCAAGAGCGAGAACGCCCGCCCATCGGGCTGGGTGTATGTCGATGTGCGAGGGCGCGATCTGGCATCGGTGGCCAATGACCTGCGCGATGCGGTGAGCCGCCAGATCAAGCTGGAGCCCGGGGTCAGCATCACGTACTCAGGTCAGTTCGAGTACCTGGAGCGGGCCAATGCCCGCTTGAAAGTAGTGGTGCCTGCCACCTTGCTGATCATCTTCGTGCTGTTGTACTTGACCTTCTCGCGCATGGGTGAGGCGGGACTGATCATGGCGACGCTGCCATTCGCGTTGACCGGGGGCATCTGGTTCCTGTACCTGATGAACTACAACCTGTCCATCGCCACCGGTGTGGGCTTCATCGCCCTGGCGGGGGTCGCGGCAGAGTTCGGGGTGGTCATGCTCATCTACCTCAAGCACGCACTCGCAGAGAGATGTCCAGACGGCAGGCAGCCCACGCTGGAAGAGCTGCTGGATGCGATCCGGGAAGGTGCTGTGCTGCGCGTGCGCCCCAAGGCCATGACCGTGGCTGTCATCCTTGCGGGCCTGGTGCCCATCGTGTGGAGCAGCGGGACAGGCTCGGAGGTCATGAGCCGCATCGCGGCCCCTATGCTGGGCGGTATGGTGACAGCGCCGCTGCTGTCCTTGTTTGTGATTCCTGCGGCCTATGTGCTGATGCGAAAGCCGAGAAAACGCGATCAGCTGGACACTGAGGCCTCGTGAGGCTGGCAGGGTGCCCCCTTTAGGGGCATCGAGTTTGCTGATCGAGAGGCTGCGTGGCCACGCCAGGCAATGCTGCCTCAATCGAACTGGCCCGCCCCTCAGGATGCTCGCAGGGGAGGCTACTTGGATGGCATGGCCGCTTGGCGGTCCACCATCATTTGCATCATCTGTTCCATCATGGCCATGCGGCGCTCCATTTGAGCGTGCATGCCCATCATGCCTCCCATGCCCGAGTTTCCAGAGGCTGCAGGTGCGGCAGGTTTGGCCTGCGCTCCTTGCTGCATCATCCCCATACCCATGCCACCAGAATTACCTGCACCCATCATGGCCATGCCGGACTGCATGAGCTTCATGTGTTCATCCATCAGCGCAGAGCGGTCGGAGGGAGTTTTGGCCGCCTGCATTTTTTTGTGCATTTCCTGCATCGCCTTCATCTGACGATCAAAGGCCTCGGGTGCTGGCGGGGTAGTAGCTGCCGGGGCAGACTGGGTGGCTACGCCACCGCTCTGCGCATCACCTGGGTGGTGGCCTGCGTGTTCGTCAGCAGGTTTTGGAGATTGCGCGATGGCACAGCCCGCCACGAAAAGGGTTGTCAACAGCCCAGCGACGATAGTCAGACGCATGATGGTCTCCTTGTTGGTTCAACTGCAGCATGACGACGTACGGTTCGCAGCGCCTTGATTCACATCAACAGAGGTTGTGGACCGAGACGCACAGCAGCCACCACCGGTTGTTCGGCGCGATGAAGTCCCCACCACGGCGTCTGCTTTGTATCCGGCACGCTCAAGTGCAGAGCGGACAAGCTCCACAGTGCCGTCTTCGGCTTGCCCATGAACGCGGACCTGCCGCGCGGCCACATCGATTTCTACTTCGACGCCCGCTGGCATTTGAGCCTGAGCGATTGCTCGACGAATGCGCTGAGCGCAACCGCCGCATGTCATATCAGGAACATTGAAATGGACCATGTGAGCCTCCTTTGGTTGATTCACTGTTTGACTATGAACCTTTCCACGATGAGAAGGTCAAGCTCATTCGCAAAGATCAAACAGGCATAAAGATCGAGAGCGGCAATCGCTCAGGCAGACAAGGCGGTGGCTGATTCGATCATGCTTGACGAGGTACGCTTAACGTCTTGCCGAGCCGGCTGCGAAGCTCGCGAACCTGCTTGCACTGGCTTCAAGGCGCAACCGTGTCAGGAGCTAACAGGTTGGTGTTTTGCATCTCCATCCAGAAAAAGGCGCACCACTCCGAACGTCCGATGAGAGATCGTCAGCGGACTTCCATGGCGGTAGGGATAGCGACTGCAACCGCTGCATTGCGGTCGCCGCCCGATTCGATCGATGGGGCGACGGGTTTCATCCGCGTGGGTTTCAGGGTGGTCTTCCCCAGGTAGCATCTTTCGCTTGCCAAGAAAGGCCGCCACATGCTCGCGACACTGCTTGCTATCACATTGCTGCACTGGATCGTTCTCGTCACGCCGGGCGCCAACGTCCTCGTCGTAGTGAGCATGGCGGCGAGTGGGCAGCACAAAGCTGCAGCCGGCGTAACCACGGTGGCTGGGATATGGTCAGCTTTGGCCGTCATGGGTGTCGGAGCCATTTTTTTGGCTCTGCCCACTTTGCGAGTCTTAGTGCAGTGTGCGGGCGGCCTGTATCTGTTCTATGTGGCCGTGCGCCTATGGCGTAGCCAGCAGATTGATGCGACGACAGGTACGGCTGATCGCGTGAGCCCGTTAGCTGCCTTTCGCATGGGGTTCCTGACGAACATCCTCAATCCGAAGTCGGCCCTGTTCTTTGGCAGCGTGTTCGCCACGGCACTACCGCCCAATCCGTCCGCCGAGTTGCTGGCAGCATCCGTCGCCCTGGTGTTTGTCAATGCTCTTGTGTGGCACCTCTTTTTAGCCTTTGCCTTCGCGGCCACGCCTATCCAGAACGCCTACGCATGCCAGCGACAACGGCTGAACAAGGTTGCCAGTGTGCTGGTTGGCTTTTTTGGTGTGCGGCTGCTCGTGACCGCCTGCCAGAATCGCAACTGACCGCAGGCCCACGGCAAACCCGTGAGTCAGGCGACTGCGGCTTTGGTCGGTGCCCAGATGGCTTCGTGTGGTTTTCCGATTTTCACTGTGCCCGCACGGGCGCTGGAGTGTTGAACACGAACAAGGAGCTGAGGGGTCAGAAGGTCAAATTGCGGGATGTGCTGAAGATCTGCGATTTTCATGGGACGAAGAGGGTCAATAGCCTTCAGCACCCGCCACTTCGACAACACGTGCCAGATGGCCTTGCTCTATGGCCTGACGCGGCGTTAAACCGCCCAGAGCGCCCGATGGTGTCTCCAAGAAGGCGAGCAGCACCCAGCCCTCATTGGTTCCCAAGGCTTTTGAAAGCTTGGGCACGGCATCCCATAGGGCAGGTTCAAACTGCCAACTTGGCAACTTGAAACCACGCCGGGGTTGGGTCAATCCGATAGCCCGTCCTTTGGCGATCCACGCATTGATCGTCACTCGGGTGGTACCAACCAGATCGGCAGCCATGTCTGTGCTGAGCATGTCCTTGGCTTCCAAGCGCGCCATCCGGGCAGCCAGGCTGCCAGCCAACAAGGCCTTGGTCTGAGCAGCAGACGCGTAGGGCGACGGATGTTCAGCTGCGCTTGGGGCGTTGTTTGTGCGGTGGCGAGTCGTTGAGGCTGATGTCGTCGGGGGTGTTTTCATGGGGACTTCATCAATGGCGCCCTATGGCGCGTTGTGGCCGTTGACCTTGCTGCTAAAACAGGAAGTGCACGACAAGGTCAATGCAAGAGCCTGCTTGAGCTTAGCCATCGGACGTGGGAACAAGTCGAACACCTCGGCACTATGGCGGGCCGGTACTCCAAGAACCGCAAGGCACATCTCAAGCGCCATGACGTCGAAATGAGCTGTCCGACGAGCGAGCAGGTTGGACAAGACCCATTGAGACATCAGGTTGCCCAAGCGCTATCACTCACAGTCCATTGCAGCTCATCCACCACCCTGCGCATGATCCACACACACTGCGCATCGGTGCACCATCGCTTGGCCAGCAGGCCCTTCAACGCAGCCTTCACTGTTGCCTCCTGGTTGCCTTCGTAGGTGGCGAGTTTTCTCTGGCAGTAGGGCACCATCTGTGAGACCAGATCGTCACACATCTGGAAGGCCGCCATGACCTCTCCTGGCGAAGTGCCAGGGGCATAGAACTTCCCACCTTCCTCGACCAGGTTCATCTTGGGCTGGGCACCCGCAACAGCAGAAGGTACTGCAGTCACCGGAAAGTCTTCCGGCACCCCGGGATAGTTGGCACGGTCTATCGACATATCGACTCCTTGCTGGCTGATGCACCATACAACCGCAAGCCGGTGCGGTGCAATCGAATTGCTTCAAAACGGCGCAGGCGACTCCACCAGCTCCACAGGCCCGGGCCCCGCATACAGCACTTCCCCCGTGTGCTTCACCATCACCCGCCAGATCTCACCCTCCTGCGTGACCACATACGCCCCCGCCTCCAGCGGCAGCACGGTCTCCGTCGGGAACACACCACCGGCTCTGCCCGGTGGCGTGCACATCAAGGTCGGGTAACTCCAGGGCGCGTCGATCCGCATGGCATGTCCTCATGCGGATCACCGCCCTCACACCAGCCGAACTTCAAAGTACGCCCCATCCCCTTCGCCCAGATCCCGGAACCCCGCCTGCTTGGCTGCCGCACTGGCCTTACCCCAGGCCTTGAGCAAGGTGAGATCACCAGGAGACACCACCTCGGGCGGCGACTCTTCCAGGCTGTGCATGGTGTCCAGGGCGGCGGCGACTTGCTCGGGACCACCGAGCTGCTTTTCCAGGGCTTGGGCATACCGGGTTTCTGCGGCAATCCGCTCCTTGGCAGGGATCTCTTCGGGGTAGTCGCGCAGGGTGACGACATAGGTGGATTCGATGACTTGCATGGCGCTGCTTCTCCTGTGGTTGAATACTGTATGAATATACAGCTTTTGCCGCAAATGCGCATGTAGCATGAACCCAAGGAGGCCTCCCCATGGAGCACTCTTTTGCACCTCACAGTCCCGGCTTCAATCCCCTGGTCGGGACCGCCTCCTGGTCGGACAAGACGCTGCTCGACTGCGGCAAGTTCTATCCGCCCACGGCCAAGACACCCGAAGCGCGGCTGCGCTTTTACGCCTCGCAGTTCAACCTGGTGGAGGTGGATACCAGCTATTACGCCATCCCTGCGGTCACCACCGCCCAGCACTGGGCAGAACGCACTCCGCCCGGGTTTGTGTTCAACGTGAAGGCCTTCAGTCTCTTCACTGGACAGTGGACCAGCACGGATGTCTTGCCCAAGGACATCAAAGAGGCATTGGGGCCTGGGCGGCGCATGGTCTACAAAGACATGGCGGTGGAGTTTCGGGAGGAGCTGTGGAAGCGGTTTGTGGCCTGCATGGTGCCGTTGCAGGTCAACGGCAAGCTGGGCCTGGTGCATTTTCAGTTCTCGCCGAAGGTGGTGCGCCACCCCGTTGCCATGGCCCACATCGAGCACTGCCTGGAACATCTGCCGGGTCATACCCTGAGCATTGAGTTCCGGCATCCGAGTTGGTGGGAGAACGATGCGGTGACGGCAGACACCTTGGGCCTGCTCAGGAGCCTGGGACTGGTCCACACCATCGTGGATGGGCCGCAAGGATCGCCGCACAGTGTTCCAGCAATCTGGGAGACCACCCATCCCGACCATGCACTGCTCAGGCTCCATGGGCGCAATGCAGTGGCGTACGGGATGCCCGCCAGGTCAGCGGCCGAGCGGTTTGACTATGCGTACACCTCCGCCGAGTTGCAGGGTCTGGCCCATCGGTACAGCCCGATTGCGCGGTCGGTGCGGTATCCGCATGCGGTGTTCAACAACTGCATGGAGGACAAGAGCCAGCTCAATGCGCGGGAGTTTTTGGTGGAGTTGAAGGCGAGCTGAGGGAGTGCTGAATGGGAAGCGAAGGCGCGGAGGTACGGCGTTAAAAGGTTCCGAAAGATTGTTTTCAATACTGGAACAGTTAGTTTGCGACTGGGTGGTTTTTCCTTGAACACCATCGGCGTACAGTTCATCCCATCGATGAGCCGAACCCGCAAGGCGACTCACCGAACCGGTTCAGGAATGGTTTTTGACCCGGCTTTTTTGAGACGCTTTTTTAGCTTTTAAGGATTTTCATCATGAACAAGACCGCCCGTTTCCTCTCCATCGCCGCTGTTGCTGCTTTCGCCTCGTTTGGCGCCCACGCTGACGAAGCCGATGGCTCGCAATTCGCCCTGAAGTTCGACACGAACCGCACCCGCGCTGAAGTGCAAGCCGAAGCCGTAGTGGAAGCCAAGACCCACAGCATGGAACCCGCAGGCTCGCGTGTGGTGACCTACAAGTCCAACGCCGACCGCGCTGCAGTGCGTGCCTTGGCTGCCGAAGCCGTGCGTACCGGCCAGATCCCCCACGGCGAATTCAGCGCCATGTAATGGGTAGACCGACTGCTTGAGTTGGATTGAAGCAGTTGCGGGACTTCCCATGGTGGTGGCACTTTGCATTTGCGGGTGCTGCT
Source organism: Acidovorax kalamii (assembly GCF_002245625.1). Lineage (GTDB taxonomy): Bacteria > Pseudomonadota > Gammaproteobacteria > Burkholderiales > Burkholderiaceae_C > Acidovorax > Acidovorax kalamii. Next base: position 119,308 of record NZ_NOIG01000013.1, on the reverse strand, counting down.
GCCATGGGGAGTGTTAACTGAACCGCAGGGGCGGGCAGGCAGATCGGGCTCCCTTTGGGAGCCCTTTCTGTTTGTGGACTCCATCTCTGCAAGCAGCTGTAAAACCCTGCGGGATCCGAGCATTCGGGCCCAAAGTGAGAGGTGAACGGTGCTCCAATCGGGCTCCGTCAAATTCGACTCGAATGCCTCTTCTGTGAATCGTTTCTTCTCTTGGCCAGGCCGTGTGCGCCTGGCGGCAGTGCTGGCCCTGTCTCTTGCTGGCGCTGCTCTCCCGAATCTCTCCTGGGCACGGTCTCCGCAGTTCGACAGTGCGGCCCTGCTCACGCCCGAGCCCACCTCTTTTGCGCAGTGTCCGCAGTTCTTTGCGAATGGCACACCACCCGCCATCACGCCCCGGCCGCAGTTGCGGGAGCTTTGCTATGAAGCCTTTGCGGTGCTGCACTCCGGCACCACCAAGACACCGGTGTTTGTGGCCCAGCGCCTGAACCGCAGGCTCATCGAGGATGCGGACGAGAAACGGGCCAAGCGCTTCTTTGCGGATGCGCGACTCCCGAGTGGCGAGCGGGCGGAGCTGGAAGACTACAAGAACTCAGGCTACTCCCGAGGGCACATGGCACCTGCGGGAGACATGCCGACGCCTACGGCCATGGCCCAGAGCTTCAGCTTGGCGAACATGGTTCCCCAAAACGCTCAGCACAACGGTGGCGCCTGGAACAAGATCGAGCAGGACACGCGGCACTATGTGAAGCGGGCCAAGGGGGACGTGTTCGTGATCACGGGGCCGGTGTTCACGGATGCGGGGCCACGCATTGGAGCCAATGGGGTGAAGGTGCCGACCTATCTGTACAAACTGGTCTATGACGCCACGACCAACAAGGCCTGGGCGCACTGGCAAGAGAACCGGGAGGGGGAGACCGTGGGACGGCCGATCAGCTACCAGGAGCTGGTTAAACGCACGGGCGTGGAGTTTTTGCCAAGAAGTGCACTGCAGCATTGAGTCGCTGCAAGGGCCGTGTCAGCGGCGGCGGTATAAATCGATCCTTTCCAACCTCTACACGTCAGCATCCATGAACCGCGCAGAACTTGTTGAAATCCTGGCTTCCAAGAATGATCTGTCCAAGACCGCTGCCAATGCAGTGCTGGAAACGCTGATCGATACCATCCAGACCGCCGTCAAGAAGGGCGATGCCGTGCAGCTAGTGGGTTTTGGGACCTTCAAGTCGGCCAAGCGTGCGGCACGCACGGGCAAGAACCCATCGACCGGTGCTGCGCTGAAGATCCCTGCGAGCACGGTGCCGAAGTTTGTGGCCGGCGCCAAGTTCAAAGCGGTGGTGGATCCCAAGGCCGCGAAGCGCAAGGCGGACAAGGCTGGGAAGTAAGTACCGCTCGTTCGATCTCTACCGGAACAAACCGCCATAGGCTTGGGCCTTTGGTGGTTTTGTTTTTTGAGACGCTGAGGGCCTATCGATTGATAGCGTGCAAATGGATCTCAACAGCTATCAGACGATCTTCCAACCCATCTCTCGGCTGAGTTGCACCGCAGCAGCTTTGGTAGGCACGGCGTCCATCCAGAACGAGGGATCGTCCAGCACACGGACGACCCATTGCGGCTCACCTGTTTCGGTAGTGTGCTCGATGATCACCTCCAGCCTGTCTTCCAAGGCATAACGGATGGCCGTTGCATAGCTGACAGGCGCTTCCTTCTTGAACTCCTTCGCCCAAGGCGTTTGTTCGAGAGTTTCCTGTGTCCAGCTGGGTTTGGTGATCATGGTGTGGAATCTTACGAGGTGGGGGTGTCGATTTGGTGCTCTCGGTGGCAGGCAGGGGCATCTCGTACCATCAGGACTATGAATACATTTTCTAATGCCTTTCGCGCTGAAGTCGTTCGCATGGCGCGCAAGGAGCTCAAGCCTGAACTGCAGGGCATGCGCAAGGCGATCACTGGCCACCGCTCGGAGATCGCGGCACTGAAGCGGGAAGTGAAGAGCCTCACCTCGCAGCTGAAGGCGGCTCAGCGCCAGACCAAGGTTGGGGGCGTGGCTGCGCCATCTGATCAGCCCAAAGTGTCGAAACGCGCCGCGCGCGAGGATTTCGTGTTCGCGCCGGAGATGCTGGCGCAGATGCGCAATGCATTGGGCGCCACCCAGCTTCAAATGGCGGCCCTGCTGGCCGTCTCTCCACTTTCGTACTCGCGATGGGAGAAGGGGCAGGCCCAGCCCCGGACCAAACAGCTGGCAAAGATTGAAGAACTGGTGAGCATGGGGCCAGCCAAGGCCGAGAAGAAGATGCGCCAGGCCGCGAAGGCCTGAGGTCCAGCCGCGCGGCGTGTGTGGCGCACGACCTTGCAGGAACTAGGCGAAGCTGCCTTTCTGGATTTGCAGAAGCGTTGCTTGGATCAACGCCAGCCCTTCGGGTTCTTGCAGGACATCCCGCGGGCGGCGGTTTCCGAAGGCGGGGAGTGGCGCCGCCAGCCACTCCTGCAGCCAAGCCTCGGCGCTGAAGCCTTCAGGATTGCCAGACTCCATCACGATCTGCTGGACCAAGTCCGTCAGAACTTGTGGGGGATGTACGTCGTTGGGGTGGGCCATGCTGCATTCTGGTCTCGTGCCCCGGCACTCGCAACCCTGGGGCTGGGCCTCAGTGTGAAGACTTCGCCCCGCGTGTTTGCCTACCACGCGCGTGTTAGATAACATGGCCGTGTTACTACCGTCGCCGCCATGCCCTCCCCCAAGACATCCAAGCGAACTGAACAAGCAGTGCAGCGCGTTGCTGAGCTGTTCGAAGCCAAGGGTTGGAAGGTCCAGGCCAGTGAACCCGGCAGCACGGGGCCGGACCTTGTCGTTCGGCGGCGGGGTAAGCGCTACGGGGCGGTACTCAAAGCCACATCCGAGGGACGGGCGGACCGGGTGATTCCGCTGTTGTCCCAAGCCGTGCTTGAGGCCCGGGCATATGCACTTCAGTCGCTTGGATCCATGCCCCTGGCCGTGGTGCATGTGGACCATGCGCCGAGAGCGCTCGTTGCCAATGTGATGGCTTTTGCGCAGGAGTTTGGGGCGGAGGTTGCCGTGGGCTTCGTGTCAGCGGAGGGGGCAAGTGAGTTTCTGGGGGAGGGATTGGATGGCCTCAACGTCTCCGCGCCCTTCAGACCACGACAGGTCAGAGGCACTCAGATTCGCACGGACAACCTGTTTTCTGATCTGAACCAGTGGATGCTAAAGGTCTTGTTGGCGTCGGAGTTACCAGAGGGGATGCTGAACGCTCCCCGGGGCCGGTACCGCAATGGGGTGGAGCTTGCGCGGGCGGCGCAGGTTTCTGCCATGACCGCCTCCAGGTTCTTGCAGCAGCTGCGGCGCGAGAGATTCCTGCTGGAGTCCGAGGAGTTCCTCACGCTGGTGCAGAGAGAGGAGCTGTTCGAGCGCTGGAGTTCAGTCGCGCCCCACGGCACGGCAGATGTGCCTGCCCGGTTCTTGGCCAACATACAAATTGGCGAGCGTGTACAAGAGCTTTTGAACAAAGTTGAAGGAGATGCCTGCCTGGGGCTGTTTGCGGCAGCGGATGGGCTACGCGTTGGGCATGTGAGCGGCGTTCCCAGGTACATCTGCGTTCGCAGCATGCCTCGGTTCAATCTGGCTTCTCCGGGGATCAACCCATGGAATGCCCTCCAGCCGTTTCCAAAGGAAGCGCCGCACGTGTTGCTCCGAGTGGCGAAGTTTCCGGAATCGACGTTTCGTGGGGCGGTACGGCGGGATGGGGTGATGGTGGCCGATGTGATTCAGGTTTGGCTGGATGTGTTGAATCACCCGACGCGGGGGCAGGAGCAGGCGGAACACATTTTTAGGAAGGTGCTGCGGCCTTTGGTTTGAAGCGACTGTCGTGCACATCGCGAAACAGGGTGGATTGAACGATCACTATGCAGCGGGTGCAGTCGCTCATATCCGCTAGCCGAACTAGCGCTATCTGAGACCAAGCGGTCATCGGGTTCGGACGCCGCGCGCTTGTTCGGTCGGTCGCTTAACAAGACGCTGCACCCATTGTGCACAAAGTCTCCGGGCCCTCGCCGCGGGCGTTCCTGAGTGATCCGTTCCGAGCTGTTGCAATCACTATGTCTTCTTGTTGGTCTTAGTCACAATGGTCTTCTTCGCACGGCCTTTCTTGGTGGCTGCCCGGAAATCTTCCGGCGTCGTCGCATCAATTCCGATGACGCGCAGGTAGCGCGTTCGGTCCTTGGCCTCGAGTTGCTGCGCCTTATCCGTCAGGATCGCAAGGACCTGCTGGAAGTTCAGCTTCTTATTCGTGGCCGGGTCAGTCCACTCGCGCCCCTTGGTCTGCAAGACCAGCACCAGGAAGCCAGTGGTCGCCTTTCGGTGGCGCATGTACTGGCCAACCAGCTGCTTCTCCAACGCGACCAGGTAGTCGGCCAGCGTCCAGCGCTCCGACATCTTCAGTTCGATGGAGGCTCGCCAATCGTCCTTGCTGCACAGGATGTCTCGGCGCTTCGCCTCGGCGGTGTGGGATTCGACGGTCACGGAGTACCGCGCGCGAGCATGATGGTTCAGCTCGCTGGCTAGGAGCTTCTGGAAGTGCGCTTCCAGCGCCATGCCCGCCTTCTCGCCTTCCTCTCCCTTCTTGTTGACTCGCGTGAAGTCGAGCTCACTAAAGAAGCTGCGCAGGCTGTGCTCACCGCGTTCGACGTCGTACTTGACGGCTCGAAGGTCTGCATCCACGGCCATCGCGAACGAGGTCGTACCGGTGACATCCCCACGGAAGTTCTCCTCGAACTTCGGGTAGTTCACCTGCGCCAGGGGCTCCCGAGCGAGCTGCCTCTCACGAAGTTCGAACTGCGTCTTCTTGATGTACTCGATAGTGAAGTCGCCGGCGGGAAGAACCTGCCGGATGCGCTCCAGCGCGCTGTACGCCGCTTGCGACGTAGCAGCGGCGATTCCGCTGATGATTACGCCGCGGAATCGCTCTGCGTTGTCCCGAGCGCCCGGGCTGTAGGAAACGCCCTCCGGCCTGTCCACGTCGTCCTTCGGGTCAACCGCCCACCTCGTCCACAGGTAAAGGTCTTCAAGCGCCAAGATGCCGTGGTCGCTCTCCATGGCAATTCGCCCAGCGATGCCCTCGCGGTCACGACCGAACGCAGCGGCAAGGTCAAAGATGAACGTTTTGACGGCCATCGGGTCCAACGGCCCCCAGGCGTTCACGGCATTGCGCCACCGCAATGGACTTTGAATGAACCAGCGGGTGGCCCAGGTCAGCGCATGTTCGCGCTGCGCCCGCAGGGCCTCATCCACTGGATCAGCCAGGGGCGAACAGTAGGCCGCCTTCATCTTCTGAAGCGCCAGGCGCTCAAAGTCATCTCGCGGGACCTTGCCTGGCACCGACAGCGCCGCCTTGAGCAACCGATTCACCACGTAGTCGCGCGATGGATTCACGCTTGCCAGGTGGGTCCATGCAAGGCCGGCGAGCGCCTCTTGGACCTGTGGAGGTGCGTCAGGAATGGATGCCAGCAGGTCCTCGGCATGCTCCCTAGAAGTGGCGCCGTTCGCTGCCTCGCCCGCGATTGCAACCAACTCAGGAACGGAGACGGCGGGATACGCCTCGACGAGGGGCCAGAACCACTTCGGATAGCCGTTGATTTCGAGGAGCGCATATCGAAGGGCCCGGCGAACTTCCGCGTCGGTGAGGGCGGGGAGCGCCATCCCATCCGCAAGCTCAAGCTTGAGGCCCTGCAGGCCAGCTGCAGTGATGTGGAAAGTCGAGTTCGGCTCGCTCTCTTTGAAGGTCGGGGCTTTGTCGCGCCACAGGCGACTCATGCCTTGTCGGGTAGCCGCAGCAATCTTCGCGCCGGCGGCCTTCTCGAACGCCTCGAAGTCGACCTCACCGTATCTTGACGTGCGATTCGTCTGAAGCAACCACCCGGCGATCCACTCAAGCGCCAGGGTATCCGTTCCGGCAGCCAGGGCGCTCAAGCGCTCGGTGAGCTGCCGCTTCGCCTTGGCGCCGACGGTGAGCTTCTCGTTCTTCGGCTTGACCGGTTTAGGCGTCGGCTGCTGTGCGAAGGCTTGCGCGCGTTGAGCCTGCCACTCCGCGTACACGCGGGTGAGCTGCGCGTCGTTCACTTGAACTACATCCTCGGGCGTGTAGGTGGTGGGTCGGCGAAAGCCAACGACCGCCAGCAGCAGATCGTCGTCATTAAGCTGCCTCTCGAGGGTGGCCCGCAGAACTGCGAGGCGCACGGCCGCATTCGCCTCTACCGCTGACCTCAGCTCCTCGATTGCGCTGCTCTGCAGATAGCGGTCGTGGATGTCACGGGTCGCGACCAGGTACAGGCGAGCGACCTTGATCGCCTGGGCGCCATCGGTCCGCACCACCAAGGCTTCGAGAACCGTGGCAACGAGGTCGACGTACTGCTGATCCTCGCGGTTGCGTTTTTGAGTCACCTCCCTCTTCACCATGCGCACAACGAGCCCGCGCGCCAGCTGATACAGCTGGTCGTCAGTTGCATCGGCCAGCATGCTTCCCTTCTCAAGGGAGTAGGAAAGCTGGAACCCGCGCGGCCCGGCCAGGAACTGGTTGTCGACCATCACGGCGACATCACGAGGCGAGAAATAGCTCCATCCCAGTTCTCGCAACAGGAGGCTGACGACGCCTTCGCGCACAGTGGTGCTCACCACCGCAGCGGCGGCGAGAGCAGCAAGATCGGCGGGCCGACGCAATGCAAGGAAGTAGCCGACGTCGCTGCTGTCAGAGAGGACGAGGTCGAACTTGGACCCGTGACGCTTGAGAAGCTTCGCCCGCAACGGCTCGATCTTGCACGCGGTAGCAATGTCGAGCAGGACGTCGCGCGCCCAGTAATTATCCTGGTACTGGTCGTACAGGCTAGCGATGGTACCGGCCAATCGGTCTGGCCCGGCCTGCCAGAAGTTCTCAGACGTCAACCGGAACATGGTGCGGCCGATGTGGTCGCCCTTTTCCACCAAGCGCTTGATGCTCTCTGTCAAAGCGTCCTGCGCAGCCTTGGTCGGGACGGCCGGATTGCGCAGGTCACCGAAGAACGCCAACGCCTGCGGGTCTTTCTGCACGATGACCTCGCGGCAATGCGCGTTCAGCGTGGCGAGCCATCCCGCCATCGGCAAGAAGGCGCGCTGCACACCTTGCTCGCCGCTGGTCGCAGCCCAGGTGAAGTTCTCGAGGAGCCGCTCCGCCTGATCCGGCGAGTCCACCAAGCCGGCGAGCCGTTTGGCCGCGAGGAACGGCGCGAGCTCATCGGGATAGACCTTGACCTGGTGGAAGCCCGCGTCGATGAAGAGCTGGGAGTTCAAGAGGGCCTTGATGCCTGCCTCGTGAAGCATCGGAGACGCAATTAGCCGGGCTGACAAGGCCGTTTCAGGAATAGCCAGGGTCGCCTCGGGCATCTCGATGTTCACCAGCTGGCACACAACCGACGCTGAGGCCAGGCGCTGAGCCGCACCGGTCAGGACCTCCTGTGCAGGGCTGCCAGCGTCAACGAGCCGATGGTCGGCCCCACGCAGGGTGCCGATGGCGTTCACGACGCGCTCGAACACCTCGGTCAAGGATTCTGGCGGGCTGGCCACCATGTTGATGCGAGCAAGGATGTCCAGGCCGCCCGGGCTGCGGACGAAGCCCGACAAGCCGCGCTCATTGGCAATCTCGATCAGTTGCTTGGCATCCAGCGCTGGATATCGCCCCGTGAGGTACACGGCAGCCTGGTGGTCTTCCAGATGAGCCATGGAGAACAGGCGCAGCGGCACTGGCTCCGGCGCCTCGGCTTCCACTGCTACGCTGGCCGCACCGCCAGTACCGAGACCACTCGGTCCGCCCGAGCTCCCGATAGTCTTCGGAGCCTGCTTAGAAAGCAGCTCCGAGAGCTTCTCGAAGACGCCTGCAGTGAGGACGGCCGGCCGCGTCGAAATCACCCACCGAACATGCTCGTTCGGCCAGCTCAGTTCGTCGGCAACGTCTCCGACGAGGTGGCTGATGCTCTCGTCCTTGCCGCCGGCGGCGGCCTCGTCCAACGAGTCGACAAACACCGTAATGGGGCCGACTGGCGCAGCCTTCCACACGCGATAGGCGTCGCGGTCATCGCCATTCAATGCCTTGTCGAGACTGCCGCGATCCGCGAGTTGGCGCAGCGCGATGAACACGGCGGTCTCGCCATTCGCACGCAGTTGCGCCGCCTGCTGGCGCATTTCGGTGGTCTTCCCGAAGTTTGCTGCTGCAACGATGACGCTGCTGCGATTCTCGAGCACTTTGGCCCACGCCACCTGCTTGCCACGTAGCTGCGCAGCGATGAGTTCGTCCTGGTCGTAGCTTTCTCGCTCGACAAAACGTCGATTCAAATCGTAGTAAGCCAATTCGTCCTCCGCTGTTTGTATCTGTTTTATGCGGGAGCAGTTTAGTCACATGCAAACACTCTGAATTGCATCAGCGGCCCACGCGCATCGAGTGCTCGATTTTTCTGTGCAGCGGTCAAACTTGCCGCTGTCCATCGGTTGACCGGTGAGGAAAAAAGCGGTCGCTCGGCCTATCGGCGGCGAGTGACTCCGAGCAGCCTAAAGCTGACCACCCAGTAGAGGTCCAAACGTTGATTTCCACCTCAAAAAGGGTCAAGCTTGTGCGGATGCAAAAGCATGGTGCACTAGTTGCTTGATTGGGGTGGTTTGGGGAGTTATTCCGGAGATTCCCCAATCCAACCCGTTGATTCACAGGCTGTTACGGTACGCCATTGGGGAATGTGTCGACTGATTGGGAACTAGTGTGCTTGGCGCCTGAACGGTGCTACGGCCGTCTGTAGGCCTCATCTTGCCCTGGACGGGTTCTCTGGCCTGCCAGAGCCTGTCCTGAAATTTTTCGTAGTCGATCATCGAATGACTCAGAGCGAAATCTTCGTAACTCGTGGGCAATGGTCGCTGGTCTCGACTACTTGGTTTGGCATCGTCTTCACGGGCACCTTTGAAGACGTAGGAGCCTTCTGAAGTGCACCCAAGTCCTGGCTCAACAAGATGTGGTCTAGGCCCTCAAACCCTTTGCAACCCATGGATTTTGACAAAGGCACCTGCACAAGGCTGGGGTCGCCGTCGGAAATTTCCTGCCAGAGGTACTTGCTCGTCACGCTGCCGTTGGCGTCAGTCTTGTTGGGCTTGTCTGCGAAGGTGCCATCTGCGCGCACTTCGTTCTTGGATACATTAGCTTTTTCCTCCTCGTCGAGCTTCCGGTTGAAGTCGCCCAGTACGACGAAAAGGGGTGAGCGCTTGGCAACGTCTTCGATCCAGTTTTCGAGCGGCACTACCTGCCGATTGAGTACTTTGCACGCAGCCTCGTCACTGGTCAGCAGATTTCCGTCCGAGTAACTGTCCTTGTTGAGGCTTGCGCAGCCTGACTTGAGATGCACGTTGAGGAACGTGACCAGTTTGCCGTCGATGCTCAGTACTAGTTCTAGACCTGGGCGTACCTTGCGAATTGACGTTGGGGTGGTTGGGTCTTCGGTGACGGAGAGACTTGGTTGAGCAGTGCATGCACCTTTCCCCAAGGACCTCCTCCAAGCAAAGCCGACGGTTTGGAATGCGTTGTGAGGAGCTACACAAACTTCAAAAGATGCTGCGTGCGCTCCTAGAGCTGCGCGGATCGTCTCCTCTGACTTCACCTCTTGGATCGCAAACACAGCGATCTGATGTTCCGTGACCAGAGCGTCGAAGGTGCCTCGCAGGCCCTGAAGCTTCTGTTGGTACATTGTGTTGGGTCCGGCGGCCCACTTCTTTGCAGTGAGCTTGTAGGCATTGCAAGGTGCCACTTGCTGGGCCTGCTCAGCGCCCCCAGCAACTTCCGCGAAGGCTGCTTGGCATTTCGCCGCACGGGCCAGTTCATCCTTCGTGGGCTCCTCGCCCTTTATCTTCTTGGGCCTGCTGTCGCACCACTTCACCGTCGGGGCAGTGCACACCTCGATGTGCTTGCTGAAATCAGCCTCAGTACCTGCCCAGGCTAAGTTGAATGCAGCGACTCCGATTTCTGCGGCCGTTGCGGGCAAGAAAATGTATGAGGCAAGTGCCCCGGCTACAAAGCGTTTGAGCATATCCTGATCCCTCCATTTTCGTGAAGAGCATGCTACTTTGCTAAATCGGTGAAGTCATGAAAAGAATGCGCATCAACCAGCGAATGCGTGATTTTCCGTTTGCGTCAGCACCCTTTACGATGGGCAATCACCGAGGAGAATCGGATGGCCGAAGTCATGGAAGCGCTTGGTTTGCTTGGCGGAGCTGCGGCAGTTGTGGGGGCGCTCAGCGCTTGGATCGGCAAACTCTGGGCTGATCGCATTCTGAGCAGGGAGAGTAGTGAGCACCAAAACAGGCTCAAAGAGCTTGAGTCAAGCCTTCGTCATCAAGTGGATGCCCAACTCGCACAAGTGAATTTCGAGTTGGGAACTTTGAAAGAAAAGACACTGAAGGCCCATGCGGACAAGCTTGTCTGCTATGGGTTTGCCATCGATGGCGTCGCGAAGTTGCTCGCCGAATTCAGCGCATTTGTGAACGACGTGCCCGGGGCAAGATCGTTTGATGAAGCGTTCGTGGACTTTGACTCCGCAAGAATCCGCGCCTATGGGCACATGGCTTTGGTTGCTCCCCAGTCTGTCATGACCGCTTACGATACCTTGGTCGAATACTTCATTTCAGTTCGCAACGGTGAGGTGCAGGCTGACTGGAAAAAGGGGCGAGAGCTTGCGCTTGCGTGGATAAATGCAGCTCGCACCGACATGGGGGTAGATCCAACGCCTGTCCGCTATGAAGGTACCCTTTGACCGGGGCAGGGTTGTGGCGACATCGGTGAGTAAGGGGCAAGGGATGAACGGGAGATGCCAAATTGATCGATGAGCAGCGGGTCGCTCCAGGAGAGATCCTGCCCGCGACACCGGAAAACCTGGAGCGTGTTGCAAAGCGATGGGAGGGCTTGCACGAGCGCCTGGACGCCAAGATGAAAACCATCCAAGGCCTCGACCGGACGCCTGAAGAGAGGCTGATCGCACAAGCTGCCAAATCCCCTACATCCGCAAAGCGCGTGAGTTGGCTGCGCAAGGCGGCAGATCACGTCAGTGATAGCACGGCCCATCTGGCCGCTTGCAAGAAGGGTTGCGCGCATTGCTGTCACATCGCCGTGATGATTTCGCGAAGTGAGGCCCAGGTCATCGCCAAGGAGACGGGGGCCAAGCTCAATGTCAAAGCGGGTGCGTTCACGATGGACCACGCAGAGGAAGCTCCTGGCGCGTATCAGGCTGCGACAGATCAGGCCTTTGGGAAGCCTTGCCCTTTTCTGGCCGATGGGAGTTGCAGCATCTACAGCAGCCGCCCCTTGCAATGCAGGCTTCTGTTTAATCTCGATAACGATGCCCTTCTATGCCAACTCATGCAGGGAGGGGCAACCAACGTGCCGTACCTGAATACCAAAATTCACCACTACGCTGCGGTGACCATTCTGGGCGCGCACCAGGACTATGACGACATCCGCCACTGGTTTCCTCAGGGTCTGAAGTAGAAAATCTGCGCCAGCCCAGCTGGATCGGTAGCGCTACAGGCTCCGTAGCCGTTCAACCAGCGCCTCGGCACTAGCTGCGGTTATACCTGTCTTGCCATCCACGAGGAACAAGGAGCGATTGAACGGACGGTACAGCCATGAGCGGTCGTCAATAGCCAACCATGGAAACACAACGCGATCATTGGCACGTAGCCAAGCATTGCATTCGGCTTCCCGTTCAAAAGCCTGCAGCGACTCAGGAACGCTCTCCAGTTGGCTGAATTTAGCTGTGGCACCTACGAAGCGATGGGCAACGTCAGTGGAGAAGCGCGCGCGCAGATCGTCGAGCGGAGCTTGAAGACGCCAAGTACTGGTGATCACAACATCCCAGTCGGGAGTACGGCGCAGCACTTGTTCGAAGACTGGCAGGCAGCAGAAATGCCGAGACTCGTGGCAGTGCTCCGGATGCAAGACACCGTCGAAGTCCAAGAAAAGTGTTTTCACAAAAAAAGTATAGGGGGATATCTGTTGTAAGTAGTCCCTTAGTTGGTGGAGATTTCGCAAATACTTCGCTGGCGTCTAGAGAGGGCGTCAGCTCGTTGCAACCCGACGTCCGCACTCCCGAGGTGTTTGCCTCACCGACGCAAGTAAGTACCCCCAAGCCTCTCCAGTACAAAGTATTGCGTGCCCCTCTGTTGAATTGCGCGTCGCATAGCAATGTGTAATAGTAGAACAATGTTCGTATATCCCACATCTCAAGGAGAGCTAATTCGAGCCGCGCGCGGTACACGCACGCAGGCCGAATTTGCGAAGTTGCTAGGTTGCGATCGATCTTGTCTCTCGCGTTATGAGAGGGAGCAGCTCGGTGCTTCCCCCATGGTGATCAGCCGGTGCTTAGACATCGTTGCGAAGTCGATGAGGAGCAGCGAGGAGACGCCTAGGCCGTATGAGCGTGCGCTTGCGCAAGCGCGCCGTGTTGTTGCAGAACTGGAGAGGTTGGGGGACAAATGAATCTGCCGCTTTTGGCTCCTATGCCGCATGAGTTCGTGCTTGCCCACGCTGGGCGGATTGGGTTCTTTTTCTGCGGTCGAATTGCCAAGAGCCAAAGGCTCCGGCTCATCGAGAGGCTCGCGGAGAAGCACTGCGAAGGCACGGCCGCGTTCTCTCTGCTGGAGCAGGTGGCCACGATCGCGGGAATGAACGCCTCAGACTACGCGAGGCAGCACAGCCTTTTGCCCGCGCTACGAGTCGCAGAGCGGGATACAGCGCCAGCCCTTCATGGATCTGCAGTCAGGCAAGGGATCACAAAACTCGTCGGATCACGACTGCACACACACAGAGTGCACCTGTGCCCCAGGTGTGTCGCAGAAGATTTGTCGCACTGGGGCTTTAGCTGGTTTCGACGTACCCACAATCTTGCAGGCGTTGAGGCCTGCCCCGTGCACGGCGAGGCTTTGCACTGGGTGAAAAATCCGGACCCGTTTTCACTTCTTCCACAGCACTGGGTTGAACTGGGTGAAGTCGAGCGTGTCGAGTTTGACCTCGCGAATGAAGCTGAACGCCAGTTTCAAATTCGGTTACAAGAAATCTATGAAATGTTTCTGGATCGAGATAGGCCGTTCGACTTGTCCGCGATCTATGGCCCATTGGCCCGCAGGGTGCGTGAAATCGGTCTGAGGAACAGCCGTACCGGGGTGAAACCGCCGCTCAGCGACTATGTTCTGAACTCTGCACCGCGAGCGTGGCTTGTTCGCCATTGGCCAGAGCTTTGCAAGAAAGAGTCTGGAGAGTTCTTTAGTTCATTGGATCGACTTCCCGGCCCATACGTGACTCCAGGCTCTGGTTGCGCCTATGCCGTAGCGCTTGTGACACTCTTCGAATCAACGGAGGAAGCCGCGCGATCACTGGCCACTCCGGTCGCACGACGTAAGCCAGATGAGAAAGCGGCAATGAAGTCTCAGTATTCGGCGGAGTACTGGACGACGGAATTTTTGGAGGTATTCATAAGTTGCGCAGGAAACATAACTGCGATTTCTAAGCAACTGGGCCTCGACAGAGGTTATGTGGCAAGGAAAACAAAAAGCTTGGGTTTGCCATCCCTGAAGGGGATCAGCTCCACGCCCAGGTGGCGTGCACTGGAAAGGTTTGGTGCCGGGGAAGGCCTTGCAGCGGCTTGCTCGGCTGAGGGCGTAGACCTCGGGCTTGTTGAGGAACTGCTGCGTGTAGCGAGTGGAAAGCTGTTCCGAGCCGTGAAATCAGTAAAAAGCAAAAAGAGTTCCGAGGTCACCGCACGAGGCGTTGCGATCCTGACGACTTAGGCGGGACTCGGAAAACATGGATTTGGTTCGACTTGTGCGAGGCAGGAGAGGTGCAATGATTCGCCTGGATGCCAGAAATGTCGCTCACTAGGGCCCTGGAAGCCAATGAGTTCATGTCTCTGAAGTTCAAGTCAGCTACACCGAAGCGAATGTCACTCTCACAGAACTGTTTTTTGCGATGTTGAGGCCTTTGCCAAGCTGTGGGAACAGGCGTTCAGCAAGGCCATGCGGGTGAGGGGTAGTTTTGCAATCGCCGACAACTTCTGGCGCAGTCCGCCCACGGTTTCGCAAATGATCCCGATGGTCATTCGTTTGCCCGGGTGTGCAACATGCCATTCCAGCGCAGTCAATCGGACAGCTTGTGCAAGCACAGCATCACGTGTTTTCCAATCTCTACGCTGTGTCGCGACGGCCAATGGTTCAGAGCGTTCGCGAATGGAAGTCTGAAGCCAAGTACGGTCATTTCTATACAGCCAAGCATATACAGCGGGATCCAGTTTTCTCCAATCGCTGGAGGAGGATGTTGGAAAGGCTTCAACGATCTTTCTCCAGGAGCCGCGTGATTGCTCCTGCATTCTGGAGAATCTCGCTTCCCGCCATTGAGCATGCAGGCCTGGTTCGGTTAGCAGCACTCGGGTCACGCTTTCGACCGAAATGCCTGCCGCAGACGCTGCGATAGTTTTATCAATGCCCCTCTGGAGTTGCTTTATCAACTGGACGCGTACATCTGGGCTTAGGACCTTGGGGCGCCGAGGAGATGCAATGCCCTCTCTCGCAGCCCAAGACATTGCTGTGGCGACTGTGACACCCGACTGTTTTGCCGCCATGGATATCGATTGCCCTGAGCGAACTGCCTCCACGAGACGGGCCCTGCGGGGATCGCCGGAATCGCCAACTCCTTTCATAGTCGGCCCCGTCGTTTTGCCTGCGGGAGCTATGTCATAGAGAGAGAGGTACTCATTGTTGTTGTATGCGGACCAAAAGTCCTGCCAAGAATCGAACAACAAGGCAATCCAAAAAAGATGAATTAGCGGATGCCGACTGATCCTGGGGCTAGTCGGATGGACCATTCTGCGCAGCCGAGCAGATAGGCTTCGCAGACCCTTTGTCGATGCCAACCATGGCCAGAACTTAGTGAGCGAATTGGCAGCAATGACGCCATAAAGTGTTTGATCAAACCGGATCTGGTCGATTCTTGAGGTGACGTGATGCGCAATCTCCAGCCGCACCAGTTCGCTGAGGTAGAGTTTGTCCAACTTTTCAGGGGAAAATGCGAAGGGCCTTGGAAGACGCCAAAAAGCCAGCGCGCTTTCCGCAAGAAGATGATGGTCGCCGTTCCAGAAAAATTCTTCATCCATCGAACTCTGCAGGCGCGCTTGCTGAGGAAGGATCCAGCCGAAGCGATCCCGCCCTGACACCTTGTCTGTTGCAACGAGGAGCGGTTTTCGATGCACCTGGCAGATGTGAACTCCGGGTACTTGGTGTTCTACATGCCAGTAAGCAACACCATAGCCACTTTGGTCCAACTGCATGCACACTGGGCATGCCTTGAGGGGGTGCGAGGCGCCGAACTGGGAAGCCGCTAAGCCCAACTGGGCTTTCATGACTGGCGACGAACCCGTTGCTATTTGCGTCAACCAATGTTCAGATTTTGGAGCCGGGTGAAAAGGGAAGTAGAACGGAAGCAGAGTGCGCTCAAGGATGATCTCTCGGGCGGTTCCGAGTGCGCCGTGAGTTCGATCAACCAGTGTTTGAACATGCGATGGGACATCATGCGCAGATCCGGCTCGATGACTACCGAACAGCGTCGCACAAGTCTGGGCGGGCGTTCTATGACCACTGATGAAGTGGTAGCGACTGCACAGACTGAATAGAGTCTCTCCCGGCAACCAGTCAAGCAGTGGTCGGAGCGCAACCAGCTCACCCATTGAGACCGCCGATGCCATCGGCGGATGTCAGCGGATTCGTCGCAGCAAATGCGACAAATGGCTCGGTGTAATGCCCAGCCGAGCGGCGACTACCTTGTGGGGGTTGCCTTGGTCTATCAAAAGTCGCGCCTCTGCCACTCGCTTTCGATTCACGACACTTTGCTGCATCTGGGTGCGACCGGGCGACAATGACTCAGCGGCCTCCAGCCACGCCTCAGCCGCAGCCGCTCGGGTGAACCAGTAAGAGGGGACCCATTCATTCGGATCAAGTTTGCGACGGAGGGCCGCAGAGGCGCGGACATCATTGAGCTCGCAAAAATCTGGCGGCAAGAGTGCGCGCACTCGTGGAAGCGCCCCGGAGCGCATCTGCTCCTTAAGGTGACTCAGCGGGTAGCCACTTCCTTCTGTATCTAGCCCCCACAGTACTCCAGCGACGGTTTTCTCTTCGGCGTAGGGATCTTCGCCGCGATCGCTTGCGAAATCAGCTTCTGACCACCCAAGCTTTGCGATAACGCGTGCGCCTAGTCTTGATTCGGCCGCTATCTGAGAATGGGCGCCGTTTTCATTCAAGCGGATTGCCTGTGTTTGACTGTGATACGCGCATCTAGTTGACGCAGGCATGGCTAGTCGGAAGCAGTCATGGCAGCGAAGGCGTGGAAAAAGACCTAGAGCGCCAAGACCAATGACTGCGAGCGCCTCGGCAGTTCGGGGGCGGCATTGTCCGTGGTCTTTCCATTCGCGCATAAGCATAGAAAATCCAACTCTCATCAAGCGCGCCGGGTCTCGCATCAGCGAGCCAAGCCGAGGAATCACCGGTACTGGCAACAGACGCGGGAGCGTAGCGAGCCAATCACTTCGCGTCCGCGTTGCCAGAAGCGTTGGCGATGTCAGTGCAATTGCCGAGTCACGACGTCGGATCCAATCGTCAGCGACGGCCTCCATATCTGGGGCCAGCCTCGCGAAAAACTCAGGCGAACATTCGGTGGCAATGTGAGCGGCGTCGCGCGACGCGGATACAGCGCTGGCTCTGATAAGACTCAATGCGTAGTAGCACTCCAGCGCGTGCTCACCCTGCCCACGACCATGCCGCCAATACAGACCCGGGGTCAGTGAGCCCTCCTCGTCTACGATCGCGCGTCCTGTTTTTCGCAGCCGCCTATAAACCGGAAGGAAGCCATCCACCCTGTCAGCCGTGGTTAGCGGGAGCCAGCCTAGCGGGGCGATATGGTCGTGAGCGCTGATGTGCATGCCCCCCAATTTACATGTGAACCAAGTGGATTTCACAAAGTTGACAGCCACGTTTCCAAGTGGCCGAACAGTCGGTGTAACGGCGCTGTAGCTGCCAAGAAAGTGCGTCCGAACTGCGTCGAAGCCTGGGGTTCAAAATGCCCACCGCTGCTGCGAATGGTGCACCAAATTTGAGTGGGCGAACGTCGACACATCGGGTCATTCACTGGGTCAGCAATTGCTTGCTGCGCAAGCTGACAGCCACGTTTCCAACAGGATCACCACGAGATCGGTTTGTGATCTAACCTTTCAGGCAATTGCAGCGCTTTTCACTCGTCTTCATCCAATGAGCCCTCTCCTTAGCGCAGCCCAAGTCAGTCAGTACTTGGGCATCTCCAAACGAAGTCTGGAAACCCTGCTGTCGCGCGGTGACGGGCCTAGATTTTTGTGGGTCGGGTGTCAGCGACGCTGGGCGCAGAGCGAACTGACTGAGTGGACTCGCACAAGAATCGTGAATTCGAAGAAGGAGAGCCAATCCACACTCAACTAGTACAAGTTTCCAAACAAAAAACGCCAGCACAGGGCTGGCGTTTCAGGGCTATCAGTGCCGGGGCACAGAATCGCAGTTGGCGCTTTGATTCTAAGTCGTCTGGTCAGGTAGTCAAGTCGTGCACGCCCATATCAGGGCAGCAAGGAGCTGACATTGGCATCGATCAGAATGACTGAGGCAAGATTGCGCCTTATTCAAAAAAGGCAGTTGCGAGATGCGTGGGGCAAAGACTATGTGGCGGCCGTCTGGGCGACGCCTGCCGAGGCTCCCGGAATTTCCACCCCGACCATCTTGCACCCCGCCAAGGTTGGTTGCAGGGCGATGCACACTTTGAGTCGACCGGAGACTTGGACGGCACTTCTGGCTCTGTATCACCCTTCGGTCTGGGACATTCACGAACAGCGGATGCTTTACCCAGGACCACGCCCCCATTTTCTGGATGGTCACTCCTCAGCCGTTGGGCAATCGTTTAGGCCTTTTCGCGGGACACTGGTCGTGTCCGAGGAGATGGGTGCTTTGAGCAAGCACCCGAAGTGTCGTGTGCAGCGCGCAGACGGAGATGACTGGGCCCCCTTTCCCTACATAGGTGACTTGCTCTTATTCATGCGCGACGCAGCAGGCCCTTACTGTGTCAACTGGTCGGTGAAGGACAAGAAGGAGGACTTTCGCCGACGCGGACCCCGGCCAGGCAAGCCCCTAAAAGACGAGGTTGACGCCTCAGCGCTTCATCGACATGCATTGGAGGCCGCCTACTACTTGGATGCGGGTATCCCTACCGTTCAGGTCGCTGGGAGAAAAGTCGATTCGACTATGAGGTCCAACCTCAATCGGTTGTTTCTCAGCCATTCGGAACCTGTGCCATTGTCACTACAGATGCGTTCGAAGCTCTGCGCTCACTTCGCTCAGGCGGTTGGTTCATCCAGACCCGCGTACAAGATTGTCCGGGAAGCGGCACAGTCCCTTGGGGTTGAGGAGACGGTGGTGAAAAACGTTCTTGAACAAGGAATTTGGAATCGCAGCATTCGAGTAGACCTGTTTGAACCAGTGTTGCTTGATCGACCGCTCAAGCGAGAGCGCGAAGATCCAGTGTTTGTTTATGGTGATTGGTTCTCCAGGGGGCGCGCATGATGATGTGTGGTCACCAATTGGAGGTGCCTGAGGGGCTTGGCTGCCTTGCTGTCGGCGTTCGCTACTACTTCTGCGGAAGATGCCCGTCCACTGGAGTCTTGTTCGCATGGTTCTACCGAGAGCAGAAGGCGGAAGGGGCATGGCGAGTCGGCTACGTACGCTTGGCTGAAAGCCTCGTAGAAAGAGAGCTTACGAGGTCAGAACCGGGTATCCGGCCATGCGAGAGGCAATGCAGCTTGCCCCCAGCATTGGCTGATGTTGAGGGGCTCAACTTCGACGAATTGCTGCAGCCCAACTACGCGCGAAAAAAGTCCCATGACGACGACGTCCAGCATCGACTGGATGCTATCTGCCCACTGTTGGATCATGAGCGAGAGATCCTGCACGCTCTCAATCCGTTAAAGGAAATCGCTCGCATTCGAAAGCGCCTAGGTTTGAAGTCGCATGTGCATCGTCTCCAATACTGGTTTTTCTGCTACGTGCTGCATGGGCGAAACAGGTGGTCATTGAAGCCCAGCACCCACTGCAATGGAACATGGTCCCGAGACTCCGAGAGACACGCAGGCAAAAAATTCGGCAGGACTCACGCCAATGGCAAACGCTGGGGCTGGCCATCGGTGATTTTTCGTGACCAGGTAATTGCGAGCTACCTAAAGAGGTGCGGAAACGGAAAAACGATGCGCTCAATTTGCAATGCTGCGCTCACTGAGGACTTCGGATGCACCACTGTCTTCGACGAGCAGGGGCGCATACAAATGGTTCATCCAATGAACGAACCGTTTCCCACTTATGGCCAGTTCAGGCACATAGTCGTGAACAAGTTCGGTTTGAAAGAAGTCCAAACTACAGTCTATGGTCAGGCACGCATGCGCAGAGACGCTGTTGTAGACGAGGGGAGCTACTCGTCGCAGTACGCCAATGCGCTCGAGTGCTTGGAGGTTGATGCGTACTACTGCAAAGACCGACCTATAGCTTCTGACTCTGATGGCGTACTGCCAACTTTGGTTGTCGCCCGAGCGGTTTGTGGGGTAACCGGAAAGCGGCTTGGTATTGGTTTCTCCATCATCGGTGAGCGCCAGGATGCGTACAAATCAGCAATTGTTTCAATGGCGATGCCTGCTGAGATGCTTGCGCGGGTCTATGGCGTCCCGGTGGACTCACTGCGCGGGCACACGCCAACTATGTCCCGCTCGTTGTTGTCAGATCGAGGGCCTGCGGGGCAACAGTCGCTGCTGGATGATTTGGAGGCAAAGTTTCCCGTCAAGTCCATCACGGTCTCTTATAGCGGTCAGTCGAAGCCGACTGTTGAATCCGCAAATCCTCGAACGCCTAAGCTTGAAGGCGCACCGTCGTTCCTTCAAAGCAGCCACTTCCTGGGATCAATGATGAAGCGTGAGGTGCTTCGCACAATGGCTGAAAATCATCATTCCAACATCATCGAGCGGTTGGCGCCCGCCGTTGTTCACGAGTTTCACACACTGGCTTACCCCGCGACGCCACATTTCTACTGGACCTACTTGAGCGAGCGACTGCGCACCTGCGCCCAGTTTATGGACTGGCGCGACGCCATGCGCGCATTTGGGACTCGCACTAAGTTTGCGGTACTCAAGTCTGGGCTCGCGTGGAAAGGTGTCACTTTCAGTTCGCAAGAGCTTCGCGACGGTCTCCATGAGGAGCTGGTGCGCAAGGGCGTTGAATACGTTTCAGGGTACACGCTCAGCCTTGTCGCAAGATGCGTTTGGGTCGAAATTCGAGGGAAGCTATTGGAGCTTGAACCGAGCCTGCGGATTCAATCTGATATGGAGGAGCTACTTCTGCCCTTGTCGTCTCTGGTAGACCTTGTGCAGGAGAGGGCGGAGGTCAATTCAGCCACTCGGCAGGCTGCGCAGGCGTCGATGGTTCAACTGGAGAGAACGGTCAAGGAAGAAACGGGCTTCTCGCTAAACGCTGGGCAGCGTCGCGGCGGTTCTCCGAAAAAGACGGCTTCTGCCTTAGCCGAGGCAAAGGCTTTGCGCGGTGCGCCATCTGTGCCGACTAGGAGGCGTGCATGAAATCAAATCCATGGGTCGCTCCATACCTGATCGGTGGTGGTCCCAATCGCTATGCCCATATCGAGCGTCATGCGGTGGCTCAGCGTATCGATGGACAATCCGTTGTCGCGCGGGCAGAGGTTCTGAAAGCCGCGATGAAGAATGTTTTTCTCTGTGGCGAGCAAGCATCTTTGCTGCTGGACGAGCTCCTGGGGATAGGAGAAGGCCATGCACGGAATAACTTCGGATCTTCTCAACAGATGATTGGGGCAATGTACAGTCTTCAGCCATGGGGCGAGACTCAGTCTGCCCGCATGCTGACGGGCCTCGCAGGAACTGGCAAGACCCAGCTTGTACAAGCTATGAAGCGATTTTTTCTTGATCGCTCAGGAGGCGTTGAGCTGGCTGGGCACGGCAAATTTTTGAGTCAGCCTGCATGGTTTATGTCACTGAAGGAGGGAAGTAGTCTCAATTCCCTGCTTGCTCCCTACTTAAACGCCGAGATTGCAGGCGTTGAGGGTAAAGGCCTTCCAAAGAAAAGCCTCAGCCAACCACACCTTCTGCAACTCGCAAGCAGAGTCAGCCGTAGGGACGGTGTATGCATGATCTTTGTCGACGAGTTTCAATTCATCACGAAAAGTGACCAGGCGAACTCGCTGGCGATGTCGCTACTGCTGCAACTAATCAGCCTGGGCCCCCGCGTCGTCTATGTGGCCAATTTCAGTCTAGCCCGTAGGATGAGGAGGCGGCGTCCCGAGGACCGCCACCGAGTACTCCCTGATCCTTTGGAGCTCCTTCCTGATGCATCGGATAGCGCTGACTTCCGGAACTACATTGTGGAGCTGACCCGAGTAGCTCCGGACGACTTCAAATTCGAAGTCTCGGAAGTGACGGGACTACTGCACCGTTACACGTTCGGCATCAAGAGGGCTGTGGTCGAACTGATGGTGGGAGCCTGGGCGCACGCCAAATCAAATCGGGGTGGGCGCGCCGATGTTACGGAATCGGATGTGAAAGCCGCCTATGCTTCATCCGGGTACTTGGCTCATCGCAACGACGTGGAAGCTTTGTGGCGCCATTCCGTCGGTGGCAAAGATATAGATCCGGATTTGCTCAATCCGTTGCGTATTGAGGATCTGGCGGGAAACGTGGTCGTCGCTCAGAGCGCAATCGACAATTTCAACCAGCGCGTCAACGAACGGCATGTCGAAAGCATGCTAACCCCTAGTGAGCGAGATGCTCTTGCAAAACTCGCCCCTCCAAAAAAAACCAAGACTGCAGGCGGGAAGGTACGCCCATTGCGTCCAGGGGCGGCGACCAAGCAGGCACTCCTCGATGCGTTCGAGCACGTGGCCAAAGACTTGTGATCGTTTCTCGCAGAATTGTCGCTGCCATCGCGCGCACTGCGGCTTGCTGCCCAAAAGAAGAAACTGATTCAGTGGATTGGCCGTTGCTTGCAGCTTCGGCTGAAATTACAACTTTTGTTTTCTATTGATCTGGTGGCTTCGACGGATGCGCTTCTTATTACGGCTTCAGAGAGGCCAACCCTCAAATGCGGATTTTTCCAGACTATATTTCTCTGGCCACCTCCACAGCCCGTTCGCGCAGCCATTGCAAAGCCAGATCCTTGTCACGGTGGCGGTGCCATTGCAAGGTCTGGCGCATGACGGGAATCTCCAGTGGGGGCTCCCACACCTGAATGGGCAGCCCGTACTGCAGTGCGCGCTGGGCAAGGCGCTTGTGCACGGTGGCAATGCGTGCCGTGCCGATCACCAGGCTGGGCAGGGATGCGAGGGTGGGCGCGGTGACTTCGATGCGGCGCTTGACGCCGAAGCGCTCCAGAAACCAGCCATCGAACGCGGGGATCTGCCGCGCGCCGGAGTAGTCGGCCACCACATGTCCCGCCGCCAGGTAGTCGTCAAAGCTGAGCTGGCCTTGGATGTGCGGGTTGCCCGTCCAGGTGACGCACATGTATGTCTCCTCGAACAGCGTCATGCTCGGGTGTTTGGCCGACACATATTGCTCGGGGATGATGAGCATGTCGGCCCCGTACTCCTCCAGCTGTTCCACGGGGCGGGCGTTTTGCGCCCGCAGATGCACCTGGACCCCGGGCGCTTCGTGAAACAGCCTCTCGATCAGCGGCTGCATGAACACGGTGGTGGTGAAGTCTGACACCAGCAGCGTGAAGCTCCGGGTGTCGGTAGAGGGGTCAAAGCGGGGCTTCTCGGCGATGGTGCTGTCGATGCGCATCAGCACTTCACGCACCGGGTCCAGCAGCGCCTCAGCGCGGGGCGTGAGCACCATCTGACGGCCCTGCGGCACCAGCAATTCATCGTCGAAATACGCACGCAGCCGCGCCAGGGCATTGCTGGTGGCGGGCTGGCTCAGGTGGAT
Source organism: Acidovorax kalamii (assembly GCF_002245625.1). GTDB lineage: Bacteria > Pseudomonadota > Gammaproteobacteria > Burkholderiales > Burkholderiaceae_C > Acidovorax > Acidovorax kalamii. Next base: position 96,207 of record NZ_NOIG01000013.1, on the reverse strand, counting down.
GCGCTCGCCTGCGCGGCTGATGTTGCGTTCGGTCAGCAGCGCGTCCAGCGCCACCAGCAGGTTCAGGTCGAGTTTGTTGAATCGCATGGGCTACGGGTAAACGTTGATATCCGCGATATCAATTGATGAAATCTGAAAAATCCATTTTTCGAATGTGAGCTTACTCCCTACAGTAACCACCGAACCGATGTCCAGCCCCTTTGGTCATCAGATTCCCAAATAAACAGAACGGAGACAAATGATGAAACACTGCCCATCAGGCGCAGTGCGGCGGGGTGCTGCCCAAAGCCGCAGAAGCCGCCTCACGCTGGCCCTTGCCACTCTGGCTGTCACCCCCTGTGTTTCTGCCATCGAGCTGGACACTGGCAACCCCGACTGGAAGCTGCGCTGGGACAACACCGTCAAATACAGCCTCACCGGACGCCTCAACACGGCCTTGCCTGAGTTGTCTTCCGTGTTGCCCGTGACGGCCAACCAGAACGACGGCAACAACAATTTCAAGCGCGGCGTGGTGTCCAACCGCGTGGACCTGCTCAGCGAGCTGGATCTGACCGGCCCTCGCTACGGTGCGCGCCTGAGTGCGGCGGCCTGGTACGACCAGACCTACAACAGCCATACGGACAACACCAGCGCCACGTCCAACCACAGCCCTGCGAGCGATTTTCCGGCGGAGACCCGCAAGCTCATGGGGCGCAAGGCCGAGCTGCTGGACGCCTTTGTCTACGGGCGCTTTGACGTGGCTGACAAGCCGGCCACCGTGCGCCTGGGCCGCCATACCCTGCTGTGGGGCGAAAGTCTGTTCTTCGGCGCCAACGGCATCGCGGGCGGCCAGGCCCCGCTGGACCTGATCAAGCTGCTGTCGGTGCCCAACTCCACCTTCAAGGAAGTGGCCCGGCCGACCGGCAAGGTCTCGGGGCAGGTGCAACTGTCGTCCGACGTGACGGTGGGCGCGTACGTGAACTACGAGTGGGAGAAGACCCGGCTGATGCCCGTGGGGGCCTACCTCTCGACCAGTGATTCGCTGGGCCCGGGTGCAGAGCGCATCAATGCGGGGCCCACGGGCACGTTCATCCGGCAGGCGGACCTGGATGCCAAGAACTCAGGCCAGGGCGGCTTGCAGCTGCGCTGGCGGGTCGAGTCCATCGACACCGATCTGGGTTTCTATGCCATCCGCTACCACGCCACCACCCCCAGCAACATCAACAACGTGCTGGTAGGCCTGCCCCCCGCGCTGAGGGCCAGCAGCTACCGCTGGATGTACCACGAGGGCGTGCGCGCCTATGGCGCCAGCTTCTCCAAAACGATAGATAACTGGGGCCTGGCGGGGGAAGTCTCGGTGCGCCACAACGCGCCCCTGGCCAGCTCTGGGCAGTCCACCCTGGCCACCATTGGCGTGAATGCGGGCCTCAACAACAACAGCAACCCGGGCTACGCGGTGGGCGAGACCGCGCACGCGCAAGTGTCCTGGATCGCATCGCTGGGCCCTTCGTGGATTTCGCGCGAAGCATCGTTTGTGGGCGAGGTGGCCTGGAACCAGCGCACCAAGGTCACACGCAATGCGCAGATGCTCAACCCCAATGCCGACAAATCGGCCACTGGCGTGCGCATGGTGTATTCGCCCAGCTACCGGCAGGTGCTGCCGGGTCTGGATCTCACCCCCTCCATCGGCATGGGCTACACGCTCGGCGCCTCGTCAGCCGTCGGCCCGGGGTTTGGGGTGGACAAGGGCGGCGACATCAACCTCGGTCTGGCCGGGGTGTACCTGGGCACATGGAACGTGTCGCTGAACTATGTGCATTACCTGGGCAAGGCCGCGCCCACGCTCGATGCCGCCAACAACGCGCAATACAAGCAAGCGCTCAAAGACCGCAACTCGCTGACGCTCTCGGTCCGCACCACCTTCTGATCTGGAACTCTGTCATGAAGCACTACCTGCACATCGCGGGCGCCTGCCTGCTGTCGTCTGTGGCCCTGGGCGCTGCACACGCCGCCGTGAGCGCCGAGGAAGCCGCCAAACTCAAAACCGAGCTGACCCCCCTGGGGGCCGAGCGCGCTGGCAACAAGGAGGGGACCATTCCGGCATGGAGTGGTGGCTATACCACCCCCATCGCGGGGTTTCAGAATGGCGGGCGCCGGGGCGATCCGTTTGCGGGCGAAAAGCCGCTGTACAGCGTCACCGCCGCCAACATGGCCGAACATGCGAGCAAGCTGACCGAAGGCACGCAGGCGCTGCTCAAGAAGTACCCGCAGACCTTCCGGGTGGATGTGTACAAGACGCATCGCACTGCCGCCGCGCCGCAGTGGGTGTATGACTACACGGCCAAGAATGCCACGCAGGCCAAGCTGGATGGCGAAAAGGTGACGGGTGCCTACGGAGGCATTCCCTTCCCCATCCCCAAGACGGGCGAGGAGATCATGGCCAACCACGAACTGCACTGGCGTGGAGAGGCCTGGCAGGCCGACTTCCGGGGCTATCTGGGCACGGCCAACGGCCAGCGCGTGCTGTCGGTGGAGGGGCGTGGCGACTTCCAGATGCCCTACTACGCCCAAGGCCAGCACGACAAGTTCACGGGCGAGTACTGGACCATCCGCCTGGTTAACAGCGGCCCACCGGTGCGTGCGGGCGAGGCCATCACGGGCCGGTCGCACCTGGACCAGGACAAGAGCGCATCGTGGGTGTACCTGACGGGGCAGCGCCGTGTGCGCAAGCTGCCCAATGCCTGCTGCGACACGCCCACGCCTGCCACCGCAGGCGTGGCAAGTTTCGACGAAATCGACGTCTTTGCCGGGCGCAACGACCGCTTTGACTGGAAGGTCGTGGGCAAGCAGGAGATGCTGATCCCCTACAACAGCAACCGCCTGCATACGCCCACCAAGGACAGCGATGTGCTATTGGCCAATCACCTGAACCCCGACCACGTGCGCTGGGAGCTGCACCGCGTGTGGGTGGTGGAGGCCACCCTCAAGCCCGGCCAGCGCCACCAGGCGCCCAAGAGCCGCTACTACGTGGACGAAGACACCTGGGTGGCCGTGCTGGGCGACCGCTGGGATGCCAAGGGCCAGCTGTGGAAGACCATCTGGTCCCACCCGGTGGTGATGCCTGACCTTCCTGCCACCACGCCGCAGCAGCAGTGGGGCTTCAACGATCTGATCTCTGGTGCCTGGTATGCCAGCGGCGTGGTCAACGAGCGCAACCAGCACTACAAGATTGTGCCGCGTCGCCCGGACAGCTTCTTCTCGCCCGATGCCATGGCGGGCGAGGGTGTCCGCTGAGCGGGACGGAACCATGCATATTGCGATCTATGTAGCTGCAGCCATCGCTGCGGCGGGGGCGGGCTGCGCCTTCGCACAGGTGGGGGATGCACTCCAGCGCCCTGCACTGAGCGTGAAGGCACCTCAGCGCGCCGTGCTGCTGGCAGCTGCCGCTGCAGGGCAGCGGCTGGTGGCGGTGGGCGAGCGCGGAGTGGTCGCGCTGTCCGACGACCGGGGCGTGACCTGGCAACAGGCGGCCTGCCCGGTCAGTGTGAGCCTGACGATGGTACGTTTTGCAGACGAGCGCCGCGGTGTGGCCGTGGGCCATGGCGGCACGGTGCTGACCACGTCCGATGCCGGCGCCAGCTGGTCGTTGCGGCTGGACGGCCGCCGCCTGGCCGTGCTGGCCAAGGCGGCCGCTACCACGCCCCAGGCGCTGCAGGACGCAGAGCGCCTGGTGGCCGATGGCCCGGACAAGCCCTTCATGGATGTGGTGGTGTGGGACGCCCAGCGCATGCTGGCGGTGGGCGCCTATGGCTTGGCCTTCTACACCGCCGATGGTGGGCAGACCTGGGCGCCCTGGATGGGCAGGTTGCCCAATCCCAAGGCCCTGCACTGGTACGTGGCGCGTCGCCAGGGCAATACCCTGCTGCTGGCGGGTGAGCAGGGGCTGCTCGCCCGCTCCAGCGACGGCGGCGCCACGTTCGAGGCCTTGCCATCGCCCTACAAGGGCAGCTGGTTTGCGGGCGAGCTGCAAGCCAACGGACAGGCGGTCCTGGCGGGCCTGCGGGGTAACGCCTGGCGCACGGGCGACGCGGGCAACACTTGGTCGCAGCTGGTTTCGCCCACGCAGAGCACGATCACTGCCGTGGCCGACGACGGCCAGGGCGGTCTGTGGTTTGCCACCCAGGCGGGCGCTGTGCTGCGCCAGCAGGGCGATGCACTGGTGCCGCTGAACGCTGCGCCCGTGCCCATGCCGTCTGCACTGCTGCCGCAGCGCGAGGGTTCTTTGCTCGCGCTGGGCGTAGCCGGTGTGGTGCCCGTGGTGATACAGGGGGCGCAGCCATGAGCACGCCGTCCTTCGATACCCGATCGGGCTCGCTGATCGAGCGGGCGCTGTTCAACCACCGCGCCGTGGTGGTGCTGTTGTGTGCCCTGGTCACTGCCCTGCTGGGCTGGCAGGCCACGCGGCTGCAGCTCAATGCGAGTTTTGAGAAAACCATTCCCGCTAGCCATCCCTACATCCAGAATTTTCTGGCCTACCAGTCGGAACTCAGTGGCCTGGGCAATGCGGTGCGCGTGGCCGTTGCCCGCCCCCAGGGCAACATCTATGACGCGCAGTACCTGGACACCTTGCGCCGCCTGTCCGATGAGGTCTTCTTGCTGCCGGGTGTGGACCGTGCGCGAATGAAGTCGCTGTGGACCCCCACCACGCGCTGGGTGGGTGTCACCGAAGATGGGCTGGAAGGGGGGCCGGTCATCCCCGATGGTTTTGATGGATCGTCAGCCAAGCTGCAGCAACTGGTGGCGAACGTGGCACGCTCCGGAGAGATCGGCCAGACGGTGGCGCGCGATGCCGCATCGACCGTGATCTTTGTGCCCCTGCTGGCCAAGGATGCCCAGGGCCAGTCGCTCGACTACGCCCTGCTGTCGCGGCAGCTGGAGACGTTGCGTGGCAAGTACGAGGCCGAAGGAGTGGCTATCCACATCACCGGCTTTGCCAAGATCGTGGGCGACCTGATTGATGGCGTGCGGGCCGTGCTGGTGTTCTTTGCCATCGCGGTGGCCATCGCCACGGCCATGGTGTTCTGGTACACGCGCTGCATCCGTTCCACGCTGCTGGTCGTGCTGGCGTCGCTGGTGGCCGTGGTGTGGCAGCTGGGCCTGCTGCCCTTGCTGGGGTATGCACTCGACCCGTATTCCATCCTGGTGCCGTTTCTGGTGTTTGCCATTGGCATGAGCCATGGTGCGCAAAAGATGAACGGCATCATGCAGGACGTGGGACGGGGCGTGGACAAACTGGTGGCGGCGCGGTTCACCTTCCGGCGCCTGTTCCTCGCGGGCTTGACGGCACTGCTGGCAGACGCGGTGGGGTTTGCCGTGCTGCTGGTCATCGACATCCAGGTGATCCGTGAACTGGCGATTGCCGCGTCGATTGGCGTAGCCGTGCTGATCTTCACCAACCTGATCCTGCTGCCCATCATGTTGAGCTACACCGGTGTCAGTGCGGTGGCTACCGAGCGCAGCCTGCGCGCCGAGCAGGCCGATGCGGCAGGCGCTGCCAAACACCCGCTGTGGGCTCTGCTCGACCGCTTCACCCAGCGGCCCTGGGCCACGGTGGCCGTGGCCGCCGGGCTGGTCATGGGGGTGGGGGGCTTTCTTGTCAGCACGCAGCTCAAGATTGGCGACCTGGACCCGGGGGCGCCCGAGTTGCGCGCAGACAGCCGCTACAACCGCGACGTGGGATTCATGAACGCAGCCTATGGCGCGGGCAGTGACGTGCTGGCGGTGATGGTCAAGACCCCTGAGGGTCAGTGCTCCCACTTCGATGCGCTGAACAAGGTCGATGCGCTCGAATGGGAGCTGCGCCAGATCGACGGCGTCGAGAGCACCAACTCGCTCTCCCTGCTCAACCGCCGGGTGCTGTCGGGCCTCAACGAAGGCAACCCACGGTGGTACGAGTTCTTGCCCAACCAGGACATGCTCAACACCGTGACGGCCAGCGCACCCCGTGGGCTCTACAACGATGCCTGTGGGTTGTTGACGGTGTACGTCTATCTGCGCGACCACAAGGCCGACACCCTGGCGCGCGTCGTGGGCCACATCGAGGCCTTTGCCCAGCGCAACAACACGGCAGACACCCAGTTTCTGCTGGCCGCCGGGTCTGCGGGCATTGAGGCGGCCACCAACATCGTGGTCAAGGATGCGTGGCGAACCATGCTGCTCATGGTGTACGGGGCGGTGGTCGTGCTGTGTTTTGTGACCTTCCGCTCGTGGAAGGCGGTGGTGGTGGCCGTGCTGCCGCTGGTGGTCACGTCCTTCCTGGCCGAAGCGTTGATGGTGGCACTGGGCATGGGCGTGAAGGTCGCCACGCTGCCGGTGATTGCGCTGGGCGTGGGCATTGGCGTGGACTACGCGCTCTACATCCTGTCCATCACGCTGTCGCAACTGCGCGAAGGCAAGAGCCTGTCGGAGGCGTACTACCGCGCCCTGCTGTTCACCGGCAAGGTCGTGATGCTGACCGGCGTCACGCTGGCTGTGGGCGTGATCACCTGGGTGGCGAGCCCGATCAAGTTCCAGGCCGACATGGGCTTGCTGCTGGCGTTCATGTTCCTCTGGAACATGCTGGGAGCCCTGGTGTTGTTGCCCGCGCTGGCCCACTTTTTACTGAAGCCCGCGACGCCTATCGCCAACGTCCGCGCGACTGGGCGCGGTGTGCACGGGGTGCCGCAGGGCGCTCATTGACTGACAACGAGGACGAACCATGACCACGACCCACACGATGTGCGTTGCTGCCGGTCTGTTGCTGGCATGCGTCAACGCACAGGCCCAGCCCAGCCCCCAACCGGCCGCAGTGCTGGATAGCTACATCGCCGCAGTCCACGCGGGTGACATGGCCGCCGTGCGCGCGCTCATCGCGCCGGAGGTGGAGCGATCGGACTTTCCCGGCTGCACCCCGTCCATGGACAACCCCACCTGCCTGGCGCACTACATCGACGCCACGGTGGTTCGGCCGCAGGCCCGTTTGTCTGTGCTGAGCACCGAGGTGGATGGGGACCGGGTGTCTGCACTGCTGGAGGTGCGCAGCGAGCTGTATCACCGCGCCGGTGTGGAACGCATCGTGGGCCGCGATGTGCTCCGTGTGACCGATGGGCGGATCCAGTCCTTCCGCTTTGTCCCCGACTTTTCCGACGCGCCCACGGCCGTCTTTTTTGGCACGCTGGGCATTGGCCCGCGTGCCTCCCAAGCCCCCGCAAAGTGATCCTATGTTCAAGTACTTTCCTACCAACTACGTCTGGAACCTCTCGGTCGATCTGGCCATCGAGATGGGCGCACGCATCGGTGAAATCGAGGAGATGTGCGCTCCGCTGCAAGAGGCCGCCAAGGCGCCCGATGCCGCTGGCACGCAGGCCTTCCGTGAAACCTGGGTGCGCATGGCGGACAAGCTCTGCGGCTTGGCCGAAGAAGATGAAGCGCGCGGCTGGCTGTATTCCGCTGGCGAGAAATACCGCCGCGCCTCCAGCTATCTCATCACCGCAGAGCGCCTGCAGGCGCACAGCGCTCCGGGCCGACTGGCCCTTTACGAGCGCGAGCTGGAACTGTTCCTCAAGGGCTCACGCCTGCTGGGCGACCGGGTGCAGCGTGTGGAGATTCCCTATGAAGGCAAGCACCTGTCGGCGCTGTACTACCCGGCCCATGGTCTGAAATCGGGGGAGCGGGCGCCCTTGCTCGTGCAGCTAAACGGCCTGGATTCGACCAAGGAAATGAAGTATCTGGTCGGGTTGCCAGCATGGCTGGCCCAACGTGGTGTGTCCTCTCTGGTAGTGGACCAGCCGGGTACCGGCGAGGCGCTGCGGCTGCACGGGCTGACGGCACGGTACGACACCGAACACTGGGCGAGCCGCGTGGTGGACTGGCTGGAGCAGCACCCCGACGTGGACCCAAAGCGCATCGGCTGCGAGGGCGTTTCGCTAGGCGGCTACTATTGCCCGCGCGCCGTGGCCATGGAGCCGCGTTTTGCCTGCGGCGTAGCCTGGGGCGCCAACCACGACTGGCGTGATGTGCAAAAGCGCCGGTTGGAGAAAGAGGGCGACTTCCCCGTGCCGCACTACTGGGCTCACGTGTGCTGGGTCTGGGGCGCCAAGGACGTGGACGAGTTCATGCACATCGCGGAAAACGTGCACCTCGATGGCGTGGTCGAGAAGATCAAGGTGCCTTTCCTGGTCACGCACGGCGAGCGCGACTCGCAGATCCCGCTCAAGTGGGCGCACCGCACCTATGAGCAGCTGGTCAACAGCCCGAAGCGCGAACTCAAGATCTTCACCGACCGTGAAGGCGGCGTGCAGCACGCCAGCTTTGACAACAGCATCAACGCCGGCCACTACATCGCCGACTGGGTGGCCCAGACCCTGGGTAGTCATACCGCCTGAGAGCCCCGCAACTGCCCTGACAACCTCTACCACCAAGGATCAACAGATGAACATCATTGGACCCGACGCGCTCGTTTTTGGCGTGGACGACGTCGCTGCCTGCGCCCAGTACCTTACCGACTACGGACTCACTCCCGTGGGCGTCACCGCTGCTGGTGGGCGCTTTGAAGCGCTGGACGGCACATGCGTGGAGATCCGCTCCCAGAGCGATCCTTCCCTGCCCCCCGCGCTGGGCACTGCCAGCATGTTGCGCGAAACGGTCTACGGGGTCGCAGATGCGGCCACGCTCGACGCCATCGAAGCCGAGCTGGCGCGCGACCGCGCCGTGGTGCGCCAGGGCGGCGTGCTGCGCACCGCCGATGACTTGGGCTTTGCCCTCGCTTTCCAGGTCACGGTGCGCAAGCCGCTGGCATTGCCTGCTGAGGCCGTGAACGCGCCCGGTGCCGTCCCGCAGCGTGGGCCCAACGCCCTGGGCCTGTCGCCCGACATGGCGGCGCGGCCCCGTTCGCTGTCGCATGTGGTGTATTTCGTGCCCGATGCGGCCAAGGCCGAGGCGTTCTACGCCCGACTGGGCTTTGTGTGCACCGATCGCTTCACGGGTGTGGGACCGTTCTTGCGCCCTGCGGGCACGCAAGACCACCACACGCTGTTCATGATCCAGACGCCTCCGTTTATGAAGGGCTGCGAACACTTCACCTTCCACATGGGCGGCCCCACCGATGTGTTGCTGGCGGGGACGCGGTTTGTTGAAAAGGGCTACCAGAGCTTCTGGGGGCCGGGGCGCCACAAGTTTGGCAGCAACTGGTTCTGGTACTTCAACTCGCCCCTGGGTTGCCATGTGGAGTACGACGCCGACATGGACCAGCATGACGACAGCTGGGCCGCGCGCGAGGTGCCGATGAGTGCCGATGCTTCGCAGCTCTTCCTCTTTCAACACCGCGAGAAGTGGGCGCCTTCGGGCCCGCCACCTGCTGGTGCACCGCACTGAGAGCCGACCATGAAGCTCTGCCACTGGAACGATCTGCCCGATGGCGAGTCGCGGGGCTTTGACCCCGCAGGCCGTGGGCAGGACACGGTGCTCATCGTGCGCCAGGGCGAGCGGCTGTACGCCTATGCCGATCTGTGCCCCCACCTGGACACCCCCATGGCATGGCGCAAGGACAAGTACCTGAATGCAGCAGGTGATCGCATCGTCTGCGCGGCACACGGCGCGCTGTTTGACATCACCAATGGGCTGTGTACCTTGGGCCCGTGCCTGGGCGACGCCTTGGTGCCCGTGCCATTGACAGTACAAGCGAACGGCGAGATCCACATCGCCCCTACCAATCACAAGGAGACAAACCCATGAGCCTTTCTCACCAACGCATTTTGATCATCGGCGGGGGCTTTTCCGGCATGGCAGCCGCCATCGAACTGCGCAAGCAGGGTGCCCAGGTGGACCTGGTAGAGATCGACCCCGGCTGGCGCAGCTACGGTGCGGGCATCAGCCTGGGGGGCGCCACGCTGCGGGCGTTTCGGCGCCTGGGAATTCTCGAAGCGTTTCTGGCGCAGGGCAACGCCTCGGACGGCGTGAAACTGCACCTGCCTCACGGCCCTCTGGTGGCCACCTTGTCCACGCCCCGCATTGCGGGGGGCGATGTTCCAGGCGGCGGTGCCATCATGCGCCCGGTGCTGGCCCGCATCCTGGCCGAGGCCACCCGCGCGGCGGGCACCAACGTCCGCCTCGGCTGCACCTTTTCTGCCATTGAGCAAGAGGCCAACGGCGTGCAGGTCACTTTCACCGACGGACAGCGCCAGCGCTATGACTTGGTGATCGGCGCCGACGGCCTCAACTCCAAGGTGCGTGAGGCGGTGTTTGAAAACGCCCCCCAGCCACGTTACAGCGGCCAAGCGGTATGGCGCGCCGTCCTGCCCAAGCCGCCAGAGATCGAGACCGCCACGATGTGGATGGGCCCGAAGATCAAACCCGGCGTGAACCCTGTCTCCAAGACCGAGATGTATCTCTTCGTCACCGAGCCGCGCCCGACCAACGACCATGTCGATCCGGCCACCTTTGCGGACCGGTTGCGTGCATTGCTCGATGGGTTTTCCGCCCCCACGCTGCAGTCCATCCGCAGCCAGATTGGACCGGATTCACAGATTGTGTTTCGCCCGCTCGAAGGCCTGCTCATGCCACGCCCGTGGTCGCGCGGCCGGGTGGTGCTGATTGGTGACACGGTGCACGCCACCACGCCGCATCTGGCGTCCGGGGCCTGCATCGGGATCGAGGACGCCTTGGTGCTGGCCGATGAACTGGCTCAGTCGGGCGATGTACCGACTGCGTTGTCGGCCTTCGAAGCCCGCCGCTGGGAGCGTTGCCGCATGGTGGTCGAAAACTCCGCCCGGCTGGGCGAGATCGAAATCGAAGGCGGCGACAAGGAGGAGCATTCGCGCATCATGCGCGAGTCCCTCATGGCGTTGTCCCAACCCATCTGAGGCGAGGTGCGCATGATCACAACCCAATCGCTGCGGGGCCGGGTGGCCCTGATGGTGGGCCACTGCGCAGGCATGGTGGATCTGGTGGCCTTGCCCGTCTGGGTGGGCACGCTGATATCGGTGTACCGCTTCGACCCGCAGCAGGCCGGCTTGCTGGCGACGCTGTTTTTGGCTGGAGCGGTGGCCGCCAGCCTGGTGTTGGCGCCGTTCTTTCAGTTGTTGCGCGGGCGCACCGTGGCGACCTGCGGCTTTGCCGGCGCGGCCGTGGCGTTTGCCGTGGCGTCCACCACCACCCAGTTCGCCTTGTTGGCGATGCTGCATGCGGGGGCAGGTATTGCTGCGGGCACGGCCCTGAGCGTTACCCATGGCACCATTGCCCGCAGCCCCAACCCCCACCGCATGTTCGCCCTGGTGGGCATGGCACTGGGGGTATTTGCCATCGCGTTCCTGGGGGGCACCCCCGTGCTGGTGGCCAAGCTGGGTGGACCCGCGTTGTTCCAGGTCTTTGCCGGCGTCATGGCAGTGGGCGCGGTGGTGGCGGCTCTGGCGTTTCCCGAGGCCGACAGCGTAGGCGGCGCGGCCACTTCGCGGGCTCCGGCTGCGCCTCTGCCCGCTGCGGTCTGGTGGGGCGTGCTGGGCATCGCGGCGCTCGGGCTGGTGCAGTCCATGACCTTCAGCTTTCTGGAGCGCGTGGGCAGTGACCGGGGCTACGGACTTCAGGCCGTCACCGGCGTGCTGATTGCCCTGGGCGTCGTCAACCTCTTTCCCGCAGCGTTGGCCGCTGTGCTGGAAAAGCGCTGGGCTGCCCGCAGCGTTCTGCTGTCGGGACCTGCGCTGCAGGCCTTGCTGGTGGTGGTGATCATGAACTCGCCCGTGTTTGCGCCCTATGCCGCAGCCGCCGCCGTGTTTGCGGCCGTGATGATCTTCACGCACACCTTTGCCTTTGGCGTGCTGGCGCGGCTGGACCCCAGCGGCCGTGCCTTGGCCGCCACCCCCGCCATGCTCATGTTCGGCGCGGCCATTGGGCCCATCCTCGGCGGCACCTTGGTCAAGGCCTGGGGCTATGGCAGCCTGGGGGTTGCGGCTTTGGTGATCGACGCGGTGGCGGTCTATGCATTTGCACGCATCCACCGTGCCCCGGGTACTGCAGGTGCAGTGAAAGGCATGGCATGAGCAGCCCTGTTGCCTTTGTGCAGACGCAGCCCTGGCTCAGCCGCCGCGCCTGCCTGGTGGCGGCTGCAGCAGGCATGGCTGCGCCGTGGGTCCAAGCGCAGTCAGGCCGACACATCACCTTCATCGTGCCCCAGCCTGCGGGCAACCCCAGCGATGTGTTTGCACGCAAGCTCCAGACCCTGATGCAGCGGGAGCTGGGTCAGACCATCGTCATCGAGAACCTGCCGGGCGCCGGTGGCTCCATCGGTGTACAGCGCATGCTGAACGCGCCTGCCGATGGTGCGACGGTGGTGGTGGTTTCGCAGACCGAGCCCATCCTCACCCCGTTGTCGCTGGCCAGCGCGCGCTACAAGCCCGAGCAGATGCGCGCCATCGGCACACTGGGGCGCACCAGCTACGTGCTGGCAGGCCGGGCCGACATGCCCGCCACCACCCATGCGCAGTTGCTGGACATGGCGCGGCAAGCGGCTGCTGCTGGCAAGCCACTGACTTTCGGGCACATTGGGCAAGGCTCGATGATCCACCTCATGGGGACCCAGTGGGCGCGCCTGTGTGGCGTGCGGCTGGTGCATGTGCCTTACCGGGGCGTGCCACCGGTCGTGCAAGACCTCATGGGCAATCAGATTGATATGTCCTTTGTGCCGCTGGGCGGCGCAGCGCTGAACATGCTGGAGACGGGCAAGCTGCGTGCCTTCGGTAGCACCGCCGCCAAGGCGCCTTCGCTGCTGCCCCACCTCGCACCGCTGAGCCAGCAGTCTGCAGCGCTCAAGGGCTTTGAATACACCGCCTGGGGTGCGCTGCTGGTGGCGCGCCATACCCCCGATGCGGCAGTGCATCGCCTGCACCAGGCCTTCGGTGTGGCCCTGCGCGACCCCGAGGTCCAGAGCTTTTTGCGCGCCAACGGCACCGAGCCCCAGGAGCCGCTATCGCTCGACGCCCTGGAAAAGTTTTACCAATCCGAAATCCAGATCCATCAGGCCCTCGCCCGCACCGTGGGCGTGGTGCCTGAGTGAGCTTTGTAACCCCTGCCATGACCAAACCCCCACGCCGCTTTGTGGACCTTTCCATTTATCTGGAAAACGATGTCCTCTCCGACCCGCCGCCCCTGGCGCCCAAGATCACCTACCAAAAGCACGCCGACACGCTGCCCGAGTTCATGGCCATGATCCCGGGCACGCAACCGGATGATTACCCCGATGGCGAAGCCGCAGCGGCCGAGTGGGTGACGCTCACCACGCACAACGGCACCCACCTGGATGCGCCGTGGCACTTCCACTCCACGCAGGATGCAAAGAACGGCGGTGCCCGCCCCTCCATCACCATCGACGAGGTGCCGCTGGAGTGGTGCTTTCAGCCGGGTGTGAAGCTGGACTTCCGCCATCTGCCCGATGGCTATGTGGCCACTTCGGCCGATGTAGAGGCTGAGCTGGCCCGCATCGGGCACACGCTGCAGCCGCTCGACATCGTGGTGGTCAACACCCGCGCTGGGTCGCGCTACGGGCACAAGGACTACCTGGGCGCCGGTTGCGGTATGGGCTACGAAGCGACGATGTACCTGCTGGAGCGCGGTGTGCGCCTCACGGGCACCGATGCCTGGAGCTGGGATGCGCCGTTTTCGTATACCGCCCAGCGCGTGGCCGAGACGGGCAACAAGGCCCTGATCTGGGAGGGGCACAAGGCGGGCCGCGATATCGGCTACTGCCATCTGGAGAAGCTGCACAACCTGGAGGCGCTGCCGCCCACGGGTTTCACGATCAGCTGCTTCCCCCACAAGATCCGCGGTGCCTCGGCAGGCTGGACGCGCGCGGTCGCCATTTTTGAAGACTGAGGAGTCCGTTCATGGGTTTTCCATCCATCCACCGCGTGGTCACGGGCCACAACACTCAAGGCCGGGCCGTGGTCGCCAGCCAGGGGCCGCTGCCTACCGTGGTCGAGATTGCCGCCATTCCCGGTACGGTGTTCCATGAGGTCTGGAGCACATTGCAATCGCCCGCCGTCGTGGACAACGGCCCGGACCCTACGCTCGGTCCGCTGGTGCTGCCGCCCCCGCAGGGTGGCACGCGCATCCGGTTCGTGGACATTCCGCCCGATACGCCCGAGTTCCTCGCACGGGGTGCCGAGCGCATGCATGACGCCTTCAGCCAGATTGGCGATGCGGCCGCCTCCACGGTGAAAACCGACTCCCCCCACCCGCTGATGCACCGTACCGAATCGGTGGACTACGGCGTGGTGATTGAAGGCGAACTGACGCTGGTGCTGGACGAAGGCGAAGTGCCACTGCGCCCCGGCAGCGTGGTGGTGCAGCGGGGTACCAACCACGCATGGGCCAACCGTTCGGGCGCGCCGTGCCGCATGCTGTTTGTGCTGGTGGACGGGCGCTTTGATGCGTCGGTGGCCGCACCTGCCAAGGAGCAGTCATGAGCACGCGCCGTCAATGGCTGGGCGCTGCAGCGTCCGCAGCGGTGGTCCCCTGGGCGTGGGCCCAGGCCCCGTATCCCGCGCGGCCGTTGAGCTGGGTGGTACCTTACCCGGCGGGGGGCTTTGGCGACGCGATGTCGCGCCTGCTGGTGCAGAAGCTGGGAGAGCGCATGCAGCAAGCCGTGGTGGTGGAAAACAAGCCCGGCGGCGCCGCGCAACTGGCGGCCCAATACGTCAAGCAGCAGCCCGCCGATGGCCACACCTTGCTGTACGCCGATATCGGCCCGCTGGCCATGTACCCAGCGCTGTACGCCAAGCTGAGCTTCAGCCCCCTCAAGGACTTTGCGCCCCTGACACGGTTGTTCAGGTCGCCGCTGGTCGTGGTCGTGCCTGCGGGCAGTCCGTTCCAGACACTGGCCGACCTGCTGCGCGCGGCCGCTGCGGGGGATGGCCTCAACTATGGCTCGTACGGGCAGGGCAGCCAGCCCCATGTGTGGACCGAGCAGCTGCGCATCAAGACACGCTCGCGCATGACCCATGTGCCCTACCAAGGCGCAGCGCCCGCGCTGCAGGACCTGATGGCCGGGCGCCTGGACTTCATGTGCGATGTTGTGGCTTCGAGCCTGCCACTGGTGCGCGAAGGCAAGCTGCGCGCGCTGGTCAGCGTGGGCAGCGAGCAGCGCCTGCAGGTGCTCCCCCAGGTGCCCACCCTGACCGAGGCCGGGCATGCGGACCTCGATATTCCGGGCTGGAATGGTGTCATGGTGCGGGCTGGTACCCCGGCGTCCGTGGTCGATGTGCTTCACAAGGCGGTGGTGACCGCGCTGGAGTCTCCCGAAGTGCTGGGCCGCTACCGGCCGCTTGGCCTGGAGCCTGCACCACTCACGCCAGCTGCATTCGGCGAGTTCATCCAGGGCGAATCGCAGCGGTGGGGTTTGGCCATTCGCCAGGCCGGGATCAAGGTCGAATGAGCCTCTTTGATCTGCAGGGCCGCATCGCTCTGGTCACTGGGGCCACCCAGGGCCTGGGCCTGGCCATTGCGCGCACCCTGTCTGCCCAAGGCGCCAGCGTGGTGGTCTCCGACCGTTATGCACTCGCCTGCGAACAGGTGGCTGCATCGTTGCCGAACGCCATCGGTGTTGCTGCCGACATGGCCGCGCCAGCTGACATCGCTGCGCTGGTGGAGCGCGCCGGGCCCTTGGACATCCTCGTATGCAACGCCGGCATTCAGGGGCCGGCCGGCCCTCTGGCTGATGCCAGAGATGCCGACTGGCATCAGGTGTTTGACATCAACCTGCGGTCCGCAGCGCGGCTGTGTGCACTGGCGTTGCCTGGCATGGCGGCGCGGGGCGGTGGCAGTGCCGTGCTCATCTCCAGCATTGCGGGCCTGCGCGGCAACCGTTCGATTGGCCTGTACGGTCTGACCAAGGCGGCCCTGGCCCAGCTGGCGCGCAACCTGGCCGTGGAGTGGGGCCCAGCGGGTGTGCGGGTCAATGCCGTGTCGCCCGGCCTCATCCGCACGCCGCTGGCCGAGCAGCTCATGGCTGATGAAGCCTTCATGGTCAGGCGTGTGCAGGCCACGCCACTGCGGCGCGCTGGAGAACCCGAGGAAGTGGCTGGTGTGGTCGCCATGCTGGCCAGCCCGGCCGGGGCCTTTGTGACTGGACACAACCTGGTGGTCGATGGCGGCACCACCATCAGCGATGGGAGTTGAAAACATGTACCACATGCTGAGCTGCAGATCGGCGTACAACGCTCGCCCGCCTTGTCCGCCGTTTTGCTCTCCGTTGCCGAAATGCCGGGCCTGGCGGACTTCCAGGTTATCGGCTGGTTTGGCCAGGTGTGCACCGCCGGGTGCTCCCAACCAAACCGCGCGCGAATTCGGCGCATTTCTGACCGCAGAGACCGACCGCTATGCCTGCGTGATCCGGGCGACGGGGCTGCGACTGGAAACCCCTTCTTCTTGATAGGACTGGCGATGCGATTTGCAACTTTGAAAGACGGCAGCCTGGACGGCCGCCTGGTACTGGTTTCATCCAACGGTCTGCAGGCCGTCGATGCCGCTCCGATAGCTGCGAGCCTGCTGGGGGCCTTGCAGAACTGGGACGCTGTGGAACCCGCTTTGCGTGAGCGCACGGCAGCGCTGGAGGCGGGCACCGCAACCGGCATCTTTGCGTTCGATCCCGCCGCCTGCAGCGCGCCGTTGCCGCGCAGCCCGCAGTGGCTCGATGCATCTGCGTTCCTCAACCATGGACGCTTGATGGAGCGCGCCTTCAACACGCCACCCATCCCGCATTTCGACACCATCCCGGTCATGTACCAGGGCGCGAGCGACGACTTTCTGGGCCCGCACGATGAAGTACCGATGCCCAGCGAGGCCGACGGCATCGATTTCGAAGGCGAGTTCGGCGTCATTTGTGGCCCGGTACCCATGGGCGTGACGCCTGAAGCGGCATTGGGCTGCGTGCGTCTGGTCGTGCAGATCAACGACTGGAGCCTGCGCGCGCTGGGCCCGCACGAAATGAAGACGGGCTTTGGCTTTTTGCAAGCCAAACCCTCCACCAGCTTTGCCCCGCTGGCGGTGACTCCCGATGAGTTGGGGGATGCCTGGCAGGACGGGCGGGTGCATCTGCGGCTGCACGTGGACTCCAACGGCCAGTGGTTTGGCCACCCCCATGGGGGCGAGATGAATTTCAGCTTTGGCCAGTTGATTGCCCACGCGGCCCGCACACGTCGACTCACGGCGGGCACCATCATCGGGTCGGGCACGGTGTCCAACCAGGGGCGCGATGCAGGCTCTGCTTGCCTGGCCGAGCGGCGCGTGATCGAGATACTGGACGAAGGTGCGGCCAAGACGCCGTTCATGCGCTACGGCGACACCGTGCAGATGCAGGCGCGTTGGCCCGATGGCCGCGAGGGGCCGTTTGGTGTCGTGAGCCAGCGCGTGGTGCCACCCGGTTCGGAGCAGCGCTGATGCATGTCCTCATCACGGGCGCCGGGGGTTTTGTAGGGGCCGCCCTGGCGCGGCGCCTGCTGGGGCCGTCCCCGATGCTGGCGGGTCAGCGGCCTGTGCGCTTGACCCTGGTGGACCGGATGGCCCCCGCCCAGGTGCCGCCGCCCAGCGTGCGCTGGCATGCGGGCAGTTTTGCCGACCCCGCACTTCTGCAGGCCATGCGCGAGGACCCTCCAGGCTGCGTGTTCCACCTTGCCAGCGTGCCCGGTGCGCTGGCAGAGCGTGACCCGTCGCTGGGTGTGCAGGCCAACTTGCTCGATACCGTGGCCTTGCTGGAGGCGCTGGCCGGTGGAATGCGCGACGGCGGTGGCAGCGCTCCACGCGTGGTGTTTGCGAGTTCTGTTGCGGTGTATGGGGCGGTCGGACCATCCCCTGTGTCCGAGTCGCAGGCGCCCCAGCCCTTGTTGAGTTATGGCACCCACAAATGGGCGACGGAATTGCTGCTGGCCGACTACAGCCGCCGTGGTGAACTGGACGCCTGCAGCCTGCGCTTGCCCGGTGTGGTGGCCCGCCCGTCTGCTGAAACCGGTCACGGCTCGGCATTCATGAGCCAGATCTTTCATGCGCTGCGCTCCGGACAGTCCTACACCTGCCCGGTGTCGCCCCAGGCCACGGCCTGGTGGATGTCGCTGGAGCGTTGCCTGGACAACCTGCTGCACGCCGCACAGCTTCCGGCAACCACCATGCCATTGTCCCGGTGCTGGCAGCCGCCTGTGCTGCAGGCTTCGGTCGGGGCGGTGGTCCAGGCCATGGCGCAATCCCTCGGCCGAGATGCGCAAGCGGGTATCCGCTACGCACCCGACCCACACATCGAGGCGTTGTTTGGCCGGTTGCCGACCATGCAAACTCCCCAGGCTGACGCCGCCGGGTTTGCGCACGATGGGTCGGTTCAGGCACTGGTGGAGCGAGTGATGCGCCACTTGGGCATTGCGGAGCAGGCAGCGTTCTTGCATGGTTAGCCAAGGTGCTCTGGTCGTGGCCGACACGGCTGCCTGGATGTAGAGGGGGGCGTCGCCGGGCGGCAGGCGAACTGTTGTGCTGCAACTGGTGGGGCAGGTCAACAGCTGGCTTTGCATGCCCGGCGATGATTTTCCGATGGGGATGGCGTGACTTCCTTGCATCCGAGCGAACCTTTGCCGGTTGGCAGACACCGCGCCACGGGCGGGGGCGACGCCCAGAGGGAGCATGGAAAGGCTTGTCTTTGGGCGCGATGCCTGTCGGCCTCAGCGGACCACCAGGGTCGGCCCCCTGGCCAAGTGCAAGATCTTGTACGCCACTGAACCCATGAACAGGGACTCGGCAGCGGTCAGGCCCTGCGAGCCGATGGCGATGCCGCAGCTGCCCAGGGTATGGGCCAGGCCCACGATCTCTGTTGCGGCGTCGCTCCCCATGAGGGCATGCAGGCGCCAGTGCAGGGCGGCGGCCTCCAGCAGCTCGCGGGCGGGGGCCATGGCGGTCCAGCCGCGTTGCACCAGTTCGGTTTCGGCGGCCTCTAGGCTCAGCCAGGGCTCTACATGCACCAGATCCACCTCGGCGTGGGGCGCGAGTGCCGCCAGGCGTGCAGCTATCGCGGCGGCGCGCAGTGCGCAGGCCGAGCCATCTACCGCCACCAGCCAGCGCGCACGACCCGTGCCCGCCGGTCTTGAGCCCGCGCTGTGCCAGGTCGCGGCAACCAGGCGGCCCGTGCTGTCGCGCCGCGCCAGGTCGGGCGCGGGCAGGGCGTCTGGCAGGGCCGTTGTGGTCATGATGCGCTCCGGTGTTGCCGGTGGCCTGAGAACTTCAGGCTGAGCACCACGGAGATCAGGATGATTGACCCCACGATGGACAGCGACCACTGCACCGGCATGTGGAACCAGGGCATGGCCAGCATCTTGCCGCCGATGTAGATCAGCACCAGGGCCAGGCCGTACTTGAGCAGGTGAAAACGCTCGGCCATGTCGGCCAGCAGAAAGTACAGCGCCCTCAGCCCCATCACGGCGAAGATGTTGGAGGTGAACACGATGAACGGATCGGTGGTCACGGCAAAGATCGCCGGAATGCTGTCCACCGCAAAGACCAGGTCGCTGGCCTCGATCATCACCAGCACCAGGAACATGGGGGTGGCATACCGCAACCCATTGATGTTCACAAAAAAAGCCTGGCCATGAAAGCCGGGCGTGATGCGCATGTGGCCGCGCAGCCAGCGCAGCAGCGGGTTCTGGTCCAGGTCGGGCTTCTGGTCGGCCATGACCAGCATCTTGATGCCGGTCACCACGAGAAACAGGCCGAACACATACAGCACCCAGGCGAATTCAGACACCAGCCAGACGCCGCCCAGGATCATGACTGCGCGCATGGCGATGGCCCCCAGCACGCCATACAAAAGCACGCGGCGCTGCAGCTCGGGCGGGACGGCGAAGTAGGTGAAGATCATCACAAACACGAACATGTTGTCCACCGACAGGGCCTGTTCGATCAGGTAGCCGGTGAAAAACTCCAGCGCCTTGCGGTTGGCTATCTCGCGGCCGACGGCGCCATCCAGGTACCACCACAACAGGGCGCCAAACGTGCTGGCCATGGCCACCCAGGCCGTGGCCCAGCTCGCAGCTTCTTTCGCTGATACGCGGTGGGCCTTGTTGCCACCGAGCACGAACAGGTCCAGCGCCAGCATGACCAGCACAAAGGCGATGAAGCCGGCCCACATCGGGGCCGTAGCCAAGGATTCGATGGTGTGCATCTGTAGCCCCTGGGGCGGCGTGGCTCGCCGTGCTGTGTGGCGGTGGAGAGGGGTGGCGCGGTCGGTCTGGCGGCCCCGCCGTGGTGCCTCAGCTGGCAGCCATCCACAGCACCAGGATGCCCGCCCCTACCCCTGCGGGTATGCCAAAGCGTTCGAGCTTCGAGGCGGGTTCGCCAGCAATCACTTCCACCGGCACGGTGCTGCGTTCGATCACCTGGTTGGTGATGGAGTGCTCCACCAGGCGCACCAGCGAACTCTTGCGTGCGGTGCTCATCAGGATGCAGTCGCACGCCAGCCGGCGCGCCACGGCCACGATGCAGTCAGCCTTGTCGCCGACCTCGTAGTGGACGGTGTAAGGAACTCCGGCCGCATCCAGGGCCTGCCGCACAGGCGCAAGCGCGAGGTCGGCTTGCTCGCGGTGGAAGTCGGCCCGATCGCTTTTGTTGGTGAAGTCGCTCACATGCTTGGAGAACGGTGGCTGTACGTTGAGGACATGGACCTCCAGGCTGGGGTTCTTCTCGAACTCGCTGATCACGTGGCGTATGCCGTGTTGTGATTTGGGTGAGCCATCGGTGGGGACAAGGACTTTCAACATGGTGGTCTCCTTCACATGCATCGGTGTGGCGGTGCCATGCGCCCCGCGCCAGGCGCCTCGACGAGGCCCCACGATAGCCGCGCAGCCGGTTTGTAAAAGCAGATAATTGAGAAGCAACAGTTCTGAAAAACCGGAGAGACACCGGAGAACACCGGGAAGGTACCGAACCATGGGGCCCGACTTCAGCTATCGGCATCTCTACTACTTCTGGGTGGTGGCCAAGGAAGGAGGGGTTGCGCGCGCCGCCGAACGCCTGGGCATGGCCGTGCAGACCGTGAGCACGCAGGTGCGCGAGCTGGAGCGCTCTTTGGGTTATGCCCTGCTCAAGCCCGCAGGGCGCGGAGTGGCGCTCACCGATGCCGGGTTTGCCGCGATGCGGCAGGCCGAGCAGATTTTTCAGCTGGGGGAACAATTGCCCGCGGCCGTGCGGGATGCCGTGGGCGCCCCCGTGGTGCGCCTGGTGGTGGGGATCTCCGACGACCTGCCCAAGCTGGCCGTGCACAGCCTCATGCAGCCGGTGATGCAGGAGCCCAACCTGCGGCTGCTGTGCCTGGTGGACGAGTTCGAGGACCTGCTGGGCGACCTCGCACTGCATCGGCTTGACGTGGTGCTGGCCGACCGCGCTGCGCCGCCCAACCCCAACCTGAAGGTCTACAGCCATCTGCTGGACACATCGCCCTTGGCCTGGTACGCGCCAGCGCCCTTGCAGACGGCCGCACGGCGGGGGTTTCCGCAGTCCCTGTCCCAGGTGCCGGTGCTGCTGCCCACCCACCATGCCGCAGTGCGCGCCCGCATCGACCAGTGGTTCGAGCGCATGGCCATCCGGCCGCAGGTGGTGGGCGAGTTCGAGGACAGCGCCCTGCTCAAGACCTTTGGCGCGGCGGGCATGGGGGTGTTTCCGATGGCGGGCCTGGTGCACGACGACCTGACGGCCCGGTATGGCGTGAAGCGGGTGGGCGCGTGCGAAGGGGTGGAGGAGCACTTCTTTGCAATAGGTGCGCGCAAGAAAGTGCTGCACCCGCTGGTGGAGCGGTGGCTGTCGGCCGGACACTAGCAGCCCGTCGCACTTGGGTGGCGCAGTGCATACGGACCCCGGGGTGGTCAATTGCTATCGAATATATAGCTAAAAGTCCATATTGAACGCGCGCAGAGGCCGGTTTTTGTTTGAATTTTCAGCGCCTTGGGCAACGCAGGTGTTTCCAGCGCCGCCGCCAGGCGCGGTGGGCCAGGGCCGGTGACAATAGCGCCCCCGTCTGCCACATGGCCCCCAAGAAATGACACATCCCCCCGCCAGGAGCTGGAACAGCCAGTGGTTCGTGCCCACCGGCGAACAGCAGCAGGTGCTGCAGTCCAGCGCACCCGCCCTCATCATCAGTGCGCTGGCGGGCACGGGCAAAACCACCACGCTGTGCATGAAGGCCTGCCAGCTGCTGGCGGGCGTGGGGCCGCAGGGGCGCATCCTGGTGCTGGCCTATTCCCGCGCCGGTGTGACGGCGCTGCGCGACCGGTTTCTCAAACTCCACGGCGCCGTGCCCGCCAGCCTGGAGATCCTGACGATCGAGCAGCTCAGCGAACAGGTGCTCAAGGCCCAGGGCGATCCGGTGGTCAAGCTCGATGACCCGGTGCAGCGGCGCTTTTTGATCCTGCAGGCCCAGCAGGCGTTGCGCCAGGAACTGGCGCGCAGCCCGGACCCGGATGCCGACGCCGTGCTGGCGCATGACGTGGACATCGACGCTTTTCTGGCCTTCGAAGCCCTGGCCAAGAAACGGCAGCTGGACAAGCAGTGTGAGGACCATGGCGGCACCTTGCGGGATTTCTGTGAAGCGCAGGACCTGGACTACGGCCTGTACCGCCTGCTGCGGCACTACGAGCGCATGCGCGTGGGCATGGACCACGAACCCCGCTTCTATGCCGAGGGCGACTGCAGCTTCGAGCTGTGCCGTCAGCTCGACCTGCTGGGCTGGGATGAGCCCTGCGAGCCGCTGATGGGGCGCTATGGCGCGGTGCTGTTTGATGAACTGCACGACCTGGACGAAGGCGCGCTGACGATTTTGCGCAAGCTGGTGCAAAGCCACAACGGCGTGTTTGTGGGCGCGGGCGACTTCAACCAGCACATCCATGAGGGCGCTTTCTCGGTGTTTGGCGGCGCGCTGCAGCACATGCTGGGCAGCCTGCCTGCGGGCACGGAAGTCCTGCGCATTCACACCACACGCCGCTTTGGCGCGGAGATATGTGCGGCCCTCAATCCCTTGTTCGGGGTGGAGTTTGCGTGTGCTGCGCAGAGTTCAGACTCGTTCGTGCACCTGGGCTACGACACCGACGCGCACTGCGCGCAGCAGCTGGTGGAGCTGCACACCCAGATTGTTCAGGGCTGGGGCGGCCTGCGGGCTGACACATCCGACAAGGCCGACAAAGGCGCGCACAGCGCGCTGAACGTGGTGCTGCGCAACCCGCAGGACAGCATCCTGCTGGAGTGGGTGTTTGGGCACGAAGGCGTGCACTACGGCTGCCAGGGGATGGGCGCCTTCTACCTGCGCCGCGAAGTGGCCCTGGTGCTGGGCCTGATGTGGGCGCTGGACGGCGACAGCGCCGCAGAGCGACCCCTGACCCCGGGGATCGTGGCCGCCGCCATCCAGGGGCTGCTGCACTATGGCCGCCGCAACGCCCGGCCCGATGCGGTGGACCCCGACGTGCTGGCCCAGGGCCAGTTTGACGATGCAGGCTGGAGCGTGGGTCCGGGGGCCAGCGAAAGCCAGCAGCTGGCCGCGACCCTGCATGGCAATGCGCCGCTGATGCAGCGCTACATCGTGCACGGCACGCTGGACCGCAACGCCCCGCCGCTCGCAGACGCCTGTGCCCAGGCCATGGCGCTGGGGCCGGAAGTGCTGGCCGATGCGGGCGCGTTCTTCAGCCATGCGCTGGTGCGCCACATTTTTGACGATGCCGCCATCCATGGCGTGGAGCGGCAGGCCTGCCTGGCCAGCCTGGAGCAACTGGCACGGCTGGCGCAGGGCATGCCTGCGAGCGAGTTCCTGGGCCGCCTCACGCTCATGGCCACCACCAGCATCGCGATGTACCAGGCCAAAGAGCCCGTCACCCTGCGCCTGCTGAGCGTCGAGGCGTGCAAGGGGCGCGAGTTCATGTTTGTGGCCGTGCCGTTTGTGGAGCGCGGGCGGTTTCCGGGCCCGGCCTCGCATGCAGAGGCCTACCGCGAGCGCAACATGCTGTACGTGGCCATGACCCGTGCGCGCACGGCGCTGTGGCTGCTGGAGAGCGCTGCGCGGCCGGTGAGCCCGGGGCCGGTGTAGCCAGGGCTGCCAGGGAGGGGGCTTAGACCTTGCCGCGTCCCTTGCGCGGGGCGCGCGCGGCCTGTGCGGGCGCCCGGGTGCCTGCCTGGTCGAGCCACAGCAGGGCATCCATCTGGGACATGAAGCGCCGCAGGTAGTCGGGCGACAGCGCGCGCATCAGGCTCAGCGAGCGCAGCACCAGCTTGTGCGAGTTCAGCGGGCCCGCGTTTTCGGGCCCCCGGTGCAGGGCCTGCACCACCTGCTGCTCGGCCGAGATCTTGGACCAGACCTCGCTGAACTGGCGCACGCTTTTCATGTCGGGCAGGTGTGTGCCTGCGCTGGCGTGCAAGGCGTCGGTGGTGTCGGCATGGGGCTCGGCCGATGCGCGGGCCCTCAGCTCGCGGTTGAGCCGGGCCAGGGGGGATGGCGCAGCGGTTGCCGGGGTCGCCCCCGTGCCGGGTGCCGCCGCTGCGGTGGCGGCAGACCGGGCCTCGCAGGCATAGGTGGCCACGGCCTGCTCCAGCCGCTGCGCCAGCACCTGCTGCACGGCTGCGGGCTGGCCCGGCAGGCGCTGCGCCAACACCTCCAGGTAGTGGAAGCGGGCCGGGTTGTGGCGCTGTAAGCCTTCGGCGCGCAGCGTCTCCAGCATGGCCTCGCCGGGCTGTTCATTCATGGCGCGGGGCTGGTGTGTTCGAGGCCTTGGGCACCGGGGCCATTTCCACGCGCCGGTTCTGCGCGCGACCCTTTTCATCGGCGTTGTCGGCCACGGGCTGCTCGGCGCCAAATGCGGCGGCAAACACCTGGGACGAGGGCATGCCCTCGTCGATGAGCGCGCGGGCCACCGTGAGGGCCCGCTGGGCCGACAGCTCCAGGTTGTCGGCAAAACGCTGGTGGGGGCCGCGCAGCAGCGTGGTGTTGTCGGTGAAGCCGCTCACCATCAGCATTTCATCGCGCTCGCGCAGGTAGACCTGCAGGGGCTGCACCAGGCTCTTGAGCAGCTGGCGGCCTTCGGGGCGCAGCTCGTCGGAGCCCGTGGCAAACAGCACGCTGCCGCTGATGCCGATGCGGCCGTTGTTCACCGTGACGCGGCCGCTGGCCAGCGGAATGGCCAATGCTTTCTCCAGCGCCATGCGGCGCTGTTCTTCCTGCTGGCGCTTTTCCACCTCCTGCTTGAGGCTGGCCACCAGGTCGATCTGCACCACCAGCACCCCGGCCAGAATCAGCACGAACGCGCCCAGCAAACCGGCCATGAGGTCGCCGAATACCGCCCACACGGGGGCGGTGGGTTCGGCGCTGTCGTCCAGGGTGTCGTCCAGGCCGGTCACGCGGCGGCTCCCTCGGCCACTGCTGTGGCCACGCTGGCAGGTCGGCCCGCGTTGCCATGCAGCCTGCGCAGGTCTTCCACAATGCCCTGCTGGGCGCTGATGCTCAGGTCAATCACCTCGCGCGCCTGGGCCACGTAGTAGGCCAGTTGTTCGTCGCTGCGGTTCATCGACTGGCTGATGGCGCCCTCGATGCTCTGCAGGCCTTCCACCAGCTTGTCGTTGCTGGCGCTGAACAGGCCCACGCCATGACCGAAAGCCTCGCCCAGGCTGGACAGCTCCACCGCGCTGGCAGCCACATGGGCGGCCACTTCGTCCACTTTGCCAGCCTGTGCGCCCAGCGCCTGGGCAAACTGGTCGCCCGCCTGTTCCAGTACCCGGGCGGCGGAGCCGACCAGGGCGTCGATGGCCGCGCGCTGCTGCACGGCGGCATCGTTCACGGCGTGCAGCAGGGTGCCCAGCTGCTCCACCATGGCGGTGCGCTCGGCCAGCGCGGTGTTGTCGCGCTCGCTCATGCGCGCCATCTCCTGGCGCAGCTGGGTGATGACCTCGGCCGCAGCCTGCGGCACGTCGGATGCGGTCTGCAGCAGGCGCGTGAGCGGCGCCTCCAGCGCCGACCCGAGCGTGGCCAGGTGCTGTGCGACGGCGGCCTGCAGCGTGTCGAGCCGCTCCACGGCGGCCTGGCCGCGCTGGGCTTCGGCGTCGCGCAGGGCCTGCAGCTCGGTGCGCCACACGCTGGTGAGTTCGTCCATGCGCTGGCCCTGGGCCTGCACCCACTGGGCCTCGGTGGCAAGGCGCGTGCGCAGCAGGGTGTCCGACTGCTCCATCAGCGCCGCCGTGCTGCCCAGGGTGCGCGCCACCTGCTCGGTCATGCGCTCGGTGACCTGGGTGGCGGTGGCCTCCAGCGCCTGGCACACGCCCTGCTGCTGGGCCACCGCTTGCTCGCCCACACGCTGCCACTCGGCCGTCAGGGCGCCTGCCATGCCGTCCATGGAGCGGCTCCAGGCCTCCAGCCGCTGCTGGTCGGCGGCGAGCTGGGTGGTGTGCGATTGGGCCACGGTGTTGTTCAGGGCCTCCAGCCAGGCGCTGGAGCGCTGGTCGAGTGCCTGGCTGGCGGTTTGCAGCGTGTGGCCGATCTGGGTGGCCGTGCCTTCGAGTGCCTGGCAGGCTGCTTGCTGTTGCGCCACGGTGTGTGCGCCCACCTTTTGCCATTCGGCACTGAGGGTGCTGGCCAGGCCTTCCATGGTGCGGCTCCAGCCCTCCGTGCGCTGCTGGTCGGCCGCCAGCTGGGCCGCGTGCGATTGGGCCACGGTGTCTTGCAGGGCGGCGAGCAGGGCGTCTGCGCGCTGGTCGAACGCCTGGGTGGCGCTGTGCAGGGTGTGGCCGATCTGCGCGGCAGCGCCCTCCAGCGCCTGGCCCACGCCCTGCTGCTGTGCCACCGTCTGGGCGCTGGCCTGCTGCCATTCGGCGGCGAGTGTGGTGGCCATGCCGTTCAGGGCGTCGCGCCAGCCTTCCAGGCGCTGCGCATCGGCGGCGGCCTGTGCGGTTTGCAACTGGGTGGCCGATGCCTGCAGCGAGGCCAGCAGGGCGCTGGAGCGCTGGTCAAACGCCTGGGTCACGGTCTGCAGGGACTGCTCCAGTTGGGCCACCAGCGTGGATTGGGTCTGGCTGTGGCTTTGCAAGGCGGTGATCCAGGTGTCGGCCACCTGGCGGGCCGTACCCTCCCATTGGCCCGACAGCGCCTGCATCTGCGCATCGGTGGTGGCGCGCAGGCGGTCGTGCGAGCGCTGGGCCTCTTGGGCCAGGGTGGCCATGGCTTGCTCCACCACGGGGCGGATGGCCTCCCCGGCCTGGCGTGCGCTGGCGCCCAGGCTGTCTTGCAGCGAGGTGCCCACGGCGCTGGCCAGCTGGGTGTAGGCGGCAGCGGCTTCGCGGTGAAATTCTTGCTGCTGCGTCACCAGCTGGGTGCCCAGCTGTTCGTTGCGCCGCTCCAGCCCTTCCGCCAGGCCCTGCAGGCGCTCAGCGATCAGGGGCAGGGCCTGGGCCTGTGTCTGCAGGGCGTGCAGCATCTCGTCATGCCGATGGGCGGGCGAGAAGGGGCGGAACAGGGTGGGGATGTGGGCATCCAGCAGGCGCACGGCCGCCAGCCGCTCGCGGCGGCTCAGCGCCGACAGCAGGCCCAGCATGGCCGAGGCGGCCACACCGGCCACCGAGGTGCCAAACGACAGGCCCAGCCCCTTGATGGGCGCCGACAGCGCGGCGCGGATCGACTCCAGGCTGGACGAGGTTTCCAGCGCAGACATGGTGCCGCTGAAGGTGATCACCATGCCGAGGAAGGTGCCCAGCATGCCCAGCATGACCAGCAGGCCCACCAGGTAGGGCGTGAGGGCGGGGCCTGGCAGTGCCACACGCTCGCCTTCGATGCGCTGGCGCACGGGGTGGCGCAGCGCGGGGGCCAGGCGGCCCAGCCAGCCGTTCAGGTCGGCCAGCGGTGCTGGTCCTGCCGTGCCGTCGGTCAGCGCGCGCCCCAGGGACTGGGTGGCGGCGCGGAATTGCCACAGCTCATAGGCCCCCAGCACATAGACCGCGCCAATCACCGCCGTCATGGCCAGCGCCAGGGGGCTGGTTCCGACAAAGCCCCAGCCCACCCAGCCCACGGCCGCCAGGCCCACGGCGAAGACGGCGGGCATCACACTCTTGTTCATTCCTGTTGTCCTGTTTTCTCGTTGTGGGCGGCTTCCAGCAGCCCCGTGATGGGTAGCAGGCGCACTTGCATCTCGGCCAGCAGCAGCGCCTGCATGTCTTGTTCAAAAGCCCACAGCCAGCCGCCTGGCTGGCGCCAGCGGTGCGGCTCATCGGCCAGGCCCCGGGCTTGCAGCGCCTGCTGGTGCGCCTGGTGGCGGTGGGCCAGGCGGCGCTCCAGGTGGCTGGGCAGCGACGCCCACAGCCGCTGCTCGCGCGCGCCCAGCATCTGCTCCATGACGGCATCCAGGGCCGCCAGCTGCCGCAGGGCGGGGCGGCCCTTGGCGATGGCATGGCGCACCTGGGCCCGCAAGGCCAGCAGCCGCGTGTCCATCTGCCGCTGCAGCTCCAGGTAGCGGGGGCCATGGGCACCAAAGTCGGCATCGACCTCGGGATCGGGCAGCGCCACGGGCGTGTTGTCGGCCCGCGCGCGCAGGGGTTTGGGGGCTGCGGTCCGGGCCGTGAGCAGCGCGGACAGGTCCGCCTGGATCTTCTGGACAAAACGGTCCAGTGCGGCCAGGTCGATGGCCAGGCCAGGTCCGGCCCCTGCGCGCCCTGCCTCTGGCAAGGATTCGATGGCATGCAGCGCCCGGCTGAGCTGTACGGCGTCCACCGTGCCCAGCCACTGGCTCAGGGTTTGCGCCACATCGGGCTGCGGCAACTGTGCCGCCCGCGCGCCATCGTCCCGCGCCCATTGCTGGAGCAGGACAACAAGGCGTGAGCTGTTGAGTCGGTGGTGCAGGTACATCCCGTGGAGGCCATTCACTGTGCTGGCACCCCGCACTGGATCACTCCGGGCGCAGGGGCATCAGGGAACGGGTCCCCAGTGGGCAAAGCCCGCCATTTTCGCAGGAACGCCGAACCGGCCCGCCCGGGCCAGGAGGGCGTTGCAGGTGTTACATGTCCGGAACCCCTGGGAGAGATGGGAAAAGCGGCGCAGAGAGGCCGCAGGCGCCCTGCGCCGGGGCGCTATGACCCAGGGAGGGCTGGCGGGGCTTGGGGGAGCCGCCAAGGAGTGGGGGCTCAGTAGGTTTCCAGGTGCAGGCGGCCCTCGCGCTGCAGGGTCGCGCCCACGGTGTCCCAGTCCAGCCCGGCCTCGCTGGCAATGTCGCGCAGGGCCATCACCACGCCTTCTTCCATGCTTTTCAGGCCACACACATAGAAGTGGCTGCTGCCGTCCTGCAGCAGCGCGGCCAGGTCGGCGGCGCGCTCGCGCATCAGGTCCTGCACATAGCGCTTGGGCTGCCCGGCGGTGCGTGAGAACGCCAGGTTGATGTCGATGAAATCCTTGGGCAGGTTTTGCAGCGGGCCAAAGTACGGCAGCTCCTGCTGCGTGCGGGCTCCGAAAAACAGCATCAGCTTGCCGCCCTCGAACTTGCCGCTGTTGCGCAGGCGCCGCCGCCATTCGGTCATGGCGCGCATGGGGGCGCTGCCCGTGCCGGTGCAGATCATCACGATGTGCGAGCGGGGGTGGTTGGGCATGAGGAAGGAGCTGCCAAACGGCCCCACCACCTGCACCTTGTCGCCCACCTTCAGGTCGCAGATGTAGTTGGAGGCGATCCCCTGCACAGGGTGGCCGTCATGGTCCTGCGTCACGCGCTTCACCGTCAGGGCCAGGTTGTTGTACCCGGGCCGCTCGCCGTTGCGCGGGCTGGCGATGGAGTATTGGCGCGCGTGGTGCGCCTTGCCCAGTGCATCGGTGCCGGGTGGGATGATGCCAATGGACTGCCCCTCCAGCACCGGGAACGGCATGCTGCCAAAGTCCAGCACCACGTGGTGGGTCTCGTTCTCGAAGCCCGTCTCGGTGCAGTTGAAGTTGCCGACCACGGTGGCTTCGGTAGGGCTTTTGGGCGGGAACAGGTTGGTGTAGGGGTGGGCAGCCGACCAGGGCGGCACCGTGGCGCCGTACTGGGCCGAGCGGAACGCTTGCGTGCCCGGTTCCACGGGCGCGGCAGGGCCGGAGGTAGGTACGGCATCCACGGGCGGCACAACACCTTCGGCGGTCAGCGCATCGGGCGGGAGTTCGGGCGGCAGCTCTTCCCAGGTGAACTGCTCCTCAATCGTGTATGCGCGCGCCAGCGGCATGGTGCGCCAGTTGTCGATGGAGCCTGTGGGGCAGGGCGAGATGCAGGCCATGCAGCCGTTGCACACATCGGCCCGCACGACGTAGTTGTTGTCGTCGTGTGTGATGGCACCTACCGGGCAGGTGGCCTCGCAGGTGTTGCAGCGGATGCAGATCTCGGGGTCGATCAGGTGCTGCTTGATGACGGCGGTCTGGACGGCCATATCCATGGTTGTTCTCCTGAAGGCCTCGCGGTCGGTATGGGGGTTGTACCGGGAGGCGGGCGGGGTGCGCTATCGGCAAAAACGTGGGGCCCCGGCCCATGTTGCCCTGCTCCCTGGTATGGGCAACGGGGCAACGCTGGTGTGTGGGTGGGTCAGCCGAACCGGACGTATTCAAAGTCCACGGGTTGGCGGTTGATACCCATGACCGGGGGAGCAATCCAGCCCGCAAATTTGCCAGGCTCGACCACACGCCCCATCAGCGAGGCCACAAAGGCAAAGTCCTCCGGCGTGGGCAGCCATTCGGCCTTGCGCGCCGTCCATTCCGCTTCGCTCACCACGCGGCCATCGGGCGACATCTTGATGCCCGCGAGGGCGCCGATCTGGCGGTTGAAGGCCTTGTGTGGCACGACCAGGCGCGTGGGGATGCCGGCTTTCTCCAGCACCTTGTTCCAGCGGCCCACCCCGGCCATCGAGTCCTTGATGAAGTCGTCGCGCAGCACCTCGTTCAAGGCGTTGAGCATGGGCACGTCCTTCTCCTGCAACTGGCCGTTGACCACTTCCAGCACCTTGTAGGTCTGGCCTTTGAGGATGTGGTCGTCACCTCGCTTGCCTTCTTCGTAGCGGCCCTTGAGGCCCGAGCTGTAGAAGGTGGCGGCGTTGCTCGACTGGTCGGCACCGAACAGATCGATGGTCACGCTGTAGTGGAAGTTGAGATAACGTTGGATGGTGCCGAGGTCGATGGCGCCTGCTGCGCGCACCTGGGCCGGGTCGTCGGTCTTGAGGTCGTTCATCACCTGCGCGGTGCGCGACAGCACGCGCGAGACGCCGCTCTCGCCCACGAACATGTGGTGGGCCTCCTCGGTCAGCATGAACTTGGTGGTGCGTGCCAGCGGGTCAAACGCGCTCTCAGCCAGGGCCGACAGCTGGAACTTGCCATCGCGGTCGGTGAAGTAGGTGAACATGAAGAACGCGAGCCAGTCGGGCGTCTTCTCGTTGAACGCGCCCAGGATGCGCGGGTTGTCTACGTCGCCCGAGGTGCGCTGCAGCAGTGCCTCGGCCTCTTCGCGGCCGTCGCGGCCAAAGTGCTTGTGCAGCAGGTAGACCATGGCCCACAGGTGGCGGCCTTCTTCCACATTGATCTGGAACAGATTGCGCAGGTCGTACATGCTGGGCGCCGTCAGGCCCAGGTGGCGCTGCTGCTCGACCGAGGCGGGCTCGGTGTCGCCCTGCGTCACGATGATGCGGCGCAGGTTGGCGCGGTGCTCGCCGGGCACGTCCTGCCAGGCTTTTTCCCCCTTGTGGTCGCCAAAGTGGATCTCTCGGTTGGTATCGCCGGGGTTCAGGAAGATGCCCCAGCGGTAGTCGCGCATCTTCACGTGGCCAAACTGTGCCCAGCCATTCGGGTCCACGCTCACGGCGGTGCGCAGATAGACCTCATGGTTGGTCGAGCCCTCGGGGCCCACGTCGTCCCACCAGTTGATGAAGTTGGGCTGCCAGCCTTCCAGGGCGCGCTGCAGCGTGCGGTCTTCGCTCAGGTTGACGTTGTTGGGGATCTTCTCGCTGTAGTTGATGGTGCTCATGGATGTCTCCTCGCGGGATGGAAAACCGAACGGTTGGGGTGGGGCTAGACGCGGTTCAGATCAAAGCCAGCTTTCTGGCCGGTGCCGTAGACCTTGAGCGCACCTTTGTCGCCCACGGCGTTGGGGCGGTTGAAGATCCAGTTCTGCCAGGCGGTGAGGCGGCCAAAGATGCGAGTGGCCATGTTCTCCTTGCTGGCAAAACGCAGGTTGGCCTCCAGCCCTGTGAGCGCGTCGGGCGACATGGCGGCGCGCTCCTCAATGGCGATGCGGATTTCGTCGTCCCAGTCGATGTCGTCCGGGGCTGCAGTCACCAGGCCCAGCGCCAGCGCAGCGTCGGCATCCAGAGCCTTGCCGACGGCTGCGCGGGCGGCCTCCAGTGGCGCGGCTTCTTCGTAGAAGCGGCGTTGCAGGCGGCTTTGGTCGTTCACCATCGGCAGCAGGCCGAAGTTGAACTCGTTGAGCGTGATATTGGGTGCGCGTTCCGTGTCGTCGGGCAGGGCCAGCATGTAGGTGCGATCGGCGGCAAAAGCCAGCTCGGCCAGGGAGCCCGCAAAGGCCGAGCCGGGCTCTACCAGCGCGAACAGGCTGCGCGAAGACACATCGAGCCGCGCGAAGGTGCGGCGCAGCGCGCCGATGGTTTCGCGTACCAGCCAGTGGTCCTGGTGCGCTATCAGCGTGGCGTCGCTGGCCAGCACCGCCTGTGCGTCGCCTTCGGTCTTGAGCAGCCAGGTGCCGATGTCCAGCTCGTTGGTGCGCAGGTTCAGGATGGCATCGTCCAGCTGGCGCGCCAGGGCCAGGGGCCACCAGGCGGCCCCTGCGGCTTCGATGCTGGCGATGTCCGTAGGCTGCACGCCAGTGGGGACCTTCAGCGTGATGGTGGCTGTGCGGCGGGTGCGGTCGATGTCCACGCTCACATGGGCGTAGCGCAGGCTGTCGGCCGTTTCTTCGCGCTCCACGCGGGGCAGGGCCACGCCTTGCGCGTGGCTTGGGCGGGGGCTGCCCTCCGCCAGACGTGCGGCGGTGTCATCCACTGCAGCAGCGAACTGCGCAGGCTTGGCAATGCGGTCCACCAGGCGCCAGTCCACCGCGCGTTGGCCGCGCACGCCTTCCACGCTGGTGCAGAAGATGTCGGCCAGGTCGTGGCGCACGTGGCGCTTGTCGGTCACACGGGTCAGGCCGCCGGTGCCGGGCAGCACGCCCAGCAGCGGCACTTCGGGCAGCGACACGGCCGAAGAGCGGTCATCCACCAGCACGATCTCGTCGCAGGCCAGGGCCAGCTCGTAGCCGCCGCCTGCGCAGGCGCCATTCACGGCGGCCACGAACTTGAGGCCCGAGTGCTTCGAAGAATCCTCGATGCCATTGCGCGTCTCGTTGGTGAACTTGCAGAAATTCACCTTCCAGGCGTGGCTGGAGACGCCCAGCATGAAGATGTTGGCGCCCGAGCAGAAGATGCGGTCCCGGGCGCTGGTGACGATGACCGAGCGCACCTGTGGATGCTCGAAGCGGATGCGGTTGAGGGCATCGTGCAGCTCGATGTCCACGCCCAGGTCGTAGCTGTTGAGCTTGAGCTTGTAGCCGGGGCGGATGCCGCCGTCTTCGGCAATGTCGAGCGACAGGCGTGCCACTGCGCCGTCCACGGCCAGCTTCCAGTGGCGGTACTGCGTGGGGTCGGTCCGGTAGTCCACGCGGGACGGGGGCTGCACAGGGTGGGTCATGGCGTCTCCTTGGAATGGGTTTGTGCAAAATAATGCATGTTTTGCCTGTTGATGTGCATCATGATGCATATCAACAGGCAAGTCAATGCATGTTTGTGCGGTGATTCGTCAGGAGGTGGCGCGTGGTGGAAAGGGCGGCGCTGGGCGGACAGGGCCACACCCTGTGTGGGGCGTGGCAGGTGTGGGGCTCAGGCCGCCCGGGCTGTGGCCTTGCGCACGCCCGCGTGCAGGGCGGCCAGGCTTTGCTCGGGCGTCTGGCCCGAGGTGTCGATCGTGATGTCGGCCTTGGAATAGAAGGCGGCGCGCCCGTCCAGTATGCGCTTGAGGTCGTCCATGGCTTCCCTGCTGGCCGCCATGGGTCGCATGTCGCCCTGGGCTACCACGCGGCCCATGTGTTCTTCGGGTGCTGCGCGCAGCCAGACGGTGGTGCAGTGCGCCAGCAACTCGTTGAAGGTGGCCGGGTCCGACACAATCCCGCCCGGTGTGGCGATCACGACCTCGCTGTGGATCTGGATGGTTTCTTCCAGCGCCCTGCGTTCATAGCGGCGATAGGCCGTGGTGCCATAGAGGTCGTGGATCTCGCGCACGCTGCAGCCCGCCAGGCTTTCGATCTCGCGGCTCAGTTCGATGAAGGGCACGTCGAGTGCACGCGCCAGCAAGGGCCCCAGGGTGGACTTGCCTGCACCCCGCAGGCCCACCAGGGCGATGCGCCCGTGCCGGGCTGTGTCATTGCTGCCGCCGCTCAGCAGCTCATGCAGGGCCAGGCGCACGCGGCGCAGCTCGGGCTCGCTGCGGTGCTCCAGCAGCTCGCGGATCAGCAGCCATTCGGGCGAGCTCGTCGTGAAATCGCCCATCAGTTCGGCCAGCGAGCAGTGCAAGGCGCCCGCCACCTGCTGCAGCACCAGGATGGACGCATTGCCCGTGCCGTACTCCAGGTTGGCCAGGTGCCGCTCGGACACGTCGGCCGCCACGGCCACGGCCTTGCGGGTCAACCCCCGCTGCGCGCGCAGGTTGCGCACCCGCTCCCCCAGCGCCACCAGCACGGGGTTCTTGGGTTCCTCGGTCGTGGTTGCGGCCGTGGCAATCGTTGGCAAACCCGTCCCTGCCTCTTCTTGTTCGTTCATACCCATCCTTGTGCGCCAATTGCCGCCCTGTATTTGCTCAGGGAAAATACCGAATATGCACTATAGTGCTTGACGCTGACTGAATCAGAAACTATTGTTCGTGTGACGCAACATACTGCATGTTTCGGGGTGGCGCAAGGACATGGATCAAACCATTGCCTTTGCACTTTCGCCCCTGATGCCTTCACCTGAGACACCCATGTCCACCAAAGCCGTATTTCACCAGACCCTTGCCACGTTGACGGGCCAGATCGCTGGACAGCCGCTGGATGCGGCGCTGGCGGGCTGGCTCAACCAGAACCACGGCCCCGGGAGCGATGTGTACGAGCGGCTCAAGGACGCGTGCACGGTGGGGGTGCGTGAAGGCTGGTTGTGCGAGCGCGAGGGCGGTGGCATCCGCTACGGCCGGGTTTTCAAGCCCGAGGACGCCTTGCACCGCTTCTCGGTGGATGTGGTGGACATGCAGGACCTGGCGGGCCCGCACCACACGCACCCGAACGGCGAGATCGATTTGATCATGCCGCTCACGCAGGGCGCGACTTTTGATGGCCACCCTGCTGGCTGGTGTGTCTACCCGCCCGGCAGTGCACACCATCCCACGGTGGCGCAGGGACGCGCCCTCGTGCTCTACCTCCTGCCCGAGGGACAGATCCACTTCACCCGGTAGGCCCCACGCTGGCCTGACGACTTGTTGCCGACTCCTTTCCCCTATTTGAAGAAAGCCCCGCATGACTGAACTGCTCCCCAACTATGCCGCAGGGCGCTGGCAACACGGAACCGGGCCGGGCACCGCGTTGCGGGACCCTGTGCTGGGCACCGCGCTGGTGCGGGTGGATGCGGCAGGGCTGGACCTGGCCGAGGCATTTGCGTTTGCGCGTGATACCGGTGGCGCGGCCTTGCGCGCAGCCACCTACCGCGAGCGCGCCGCGATGCTGATGGCTGTGGTGAAGGTGTTGCAGTCCCATCGCGACAGCTACTACGAGATCGCTACGGCCAATGCCGGTACCGTCAAGAACGACTCGGCCGTGGACATCGATGGCGCCATCTTCACGCTGGGCCAATATGCCCGATGGGGAGATGCTCTGGGCGACGTGCGTGCCCTGCGCGACGGAGGCGCGGTGAAGCTGGGCAAGGAGACTGTCTTCCAGTCGCAGCATCTGCAGGTGCCCCGGCAGGGCGTGGCACTGTTCATCAATGCGTTCAACTTCCCGGCCTGGGGGCTGTGGGAGAAGGCCGCTCCCGCTCTGCTGTCGGGCATGCCCGTCATCGTCAAACCAGCCACGGCCACTGCATGGCTGACGCAGCGCATGGTCCAGGATGTGGTGGATGCCGGTGTGCTGCCCGTGGGCGCGCTGTCGGTCATCGCCGGAAGTTCAGCGGGGCTGATGGACCAGCTGCAGCCCTTCGATGTGGTGTCGTTCACGGGTTCGGCTGAGACGGCGGGCGTCATCCGCGGCCACCCTGCGGTGGCCCAGCGCTCGGTGCGCGCCAACATCGAGGCCGACAGCCTCAACAGCGCCCTGCTGCTGCCGGGCGAGGCCCCGGGCAGCGAAGCCTTCCACCTGCTGGTGCGCGAGGTGGTGCGCGAGATGACCGTGAAGTCCGGCCAGAAGTGCACAGCCATCCGCCGCATCCTCGTGCCCGCCGAGGTGTACGACGCGGCTGCCGAGGCCATTGGTGCCAAGCTGGCTGGCATCACAGTGGGCAACCCGCGCAACGACAGCGTGCGCATGGGCTCGCTGGTCAGCCGCGCCCAGCTCGCATCGGCGCGCGAAGGCCTGGCCACACTGT
Organism: Acidovorax kalamii; assembly: GCF_002245625.1. GTDB lineage: Bacteria > Pseudomonadota > Gammaproteobacteria > Burkholderiales > Burkholderiaceae_C > Acidovorax > Acidovorax kalamii. Next base: position 59,568 of record NZ_NOIG01000013.1, on the reverse strand, counting down.
TGGCCCATGCCACGGTGCTGTACGACGGCCGCAACCAGCCTCTGGTGGATGCCGACCCCGCCGTGGCCGCCTGCATGGGGCCCGTGCTGCTGGGCGCGCGCGATGCCGATGCTGCGCAGCCAGTGCACGACGTGGAGGTCTTCGGCCCCGTGGCCACGCTGCTGCCCTACCGCGACAGTGCGCATGCGATCGCGCTGGCGCAGCGCGGCCAGGGCTCGCTGGTCACATCGCTGTATGGCAATGACGAGGCCGCACTGGCGCACACGGCGTTGGCGGTGGCTGCCAGCCATGGCCGCGTGCATGTGGTCACGCCCGATGTGGCGCAGGCCCACAGTGGCCATGGCAATGTGATGCCCATGTCGCAGCACGGCGGCCCGGGCCGTGCGGGTGGTGGTGCCGAGCTGGGCGGGCTGCGTGCGCTGGACTTCTACCACCAGCGCAGCGCCGTGCAGGCCAGCCCCGCAGTGCTGGCGGCACTGGGTGTGCCCGATCTGGCGTAGCCCCTTTTTTTGCGCAGGCCCTTTCCCTGCAAGAACCTCGGAGACATCCCCATGACCCGCCTGCCAGAGCATTTCAACTTTGCGGAGCACCTGTTTGCGCTGAACCGCGCGCGCGGCGACCGCATGGCCTACATCGACGACCATGAAACCCTGAGCTATGGCGCCCTGGAGGACCGTGCGCGCCGCTTGGCGGCGGTGCTGGCGGGGGCCGGTGTGCGGCGCGAGGAGCGGGTGCTGCTGCTGATGCTCGACACCTGCGACTGGCCCGTGGCCTTTCTGGGCTGCCTGTACGCCGGTGTGCTGCCTGTGGCCGTCAACACCTTGCTCAAGCCGGAGGACTATGCCTACATGCTGTCCCACTGCCGCGCGCGGGCAGTGCTGGTGTCGGGGGCGTTGCTGCCTGTGCTGAACGACGCCATGCACCGACAGCCGAACGAGGTGGCCCTGCAGGTGGTGTCGCAGCCGCAGGGGCCGTTGCCCGGCGGTGCGCTGGACATGCGGGCTGCCATCACTGCTGCGGCGCCCCTGTCGGCGCCCGCTGCCACGGGGCCGGATGCGCCGGGTTTCTGGCTGTACTCATCAGGCTCCACAGGCAAGCCCAAAGGCACGGTCCACACCCACGGCAACCTGTGGTGGACGGCCGAGCTGTATGGCAAGCCGGTGCTGGGCCTCACCGAGCAGGACCGGTGCTTCTCGGCTGCCAAACTCTACTTTGCCTATGGCCTGGGCAACAGCCTCACCTTCCCCTTGTCGGTGGGGGCCACGGTGGTGCTGATGGCCGAACGCCCCACGCCCGATGCCACCTTCGAGCGCTGGACGCGGCACCAGCCCACCGTGTTCTTCGGGGCCCCCACGGGTTTTGCGGGCATGCTGGCCTCGCCCCGCCTGCCGCCACGCAGCGCGGTGTCACTGCGTATGTGTTCATCGGCGGGCGAGGCCCTGCCCGCCGAGATCGCGCAGCGCTTCAAGGCCCACTTTGGCTGCGACATCATCGACGGTATTGGATCCACCGAGATGCTGCACATCTTCCTGTCCAACCGTCCGGGGGATGTGCGCTACGGCACCACGGGCAAGCCCGTGCCAGGGTACGAGGTCTCGCTGCGTGGTGAAGACGGGCGCGAGGTGCCAGATGGCGAGATTGGCGACCTGTACATCCAGGGCCCCAGCGCAGCGCTGCTGTACTGGAACAACCGCGAGAAGACGCGCGAAACCTTCCAGGGCGCCTGGACCAAGAGCGGCGACAAGTATGTGCGCGATGCTGAGGGTTACTACACCTACGCCGGGCGCAGCGACGACATGCTCAAGGTCAGCGGCATTTATGTATCGCCTTTTGAGGTGGAGGCCACGCTGATGCAGCACCAGGCGGTGCTGGAGGCCGCCGTGATCGGTACGCAGGACGCCGATGGTCTGACCAAGACCAAAGCCTTCGTGGTGCTCAAGGAAGGGCAAGCGGCCACGCCAGACGACCTCAAGGCCTTTGTGAAGGAACGCCTGGCTCCCTACAAGTACCCACGCCTCATCGAGTTCGTACCCGAACTGCCCAAGACCGCGACGGGCAAGATCCAGCGCTTTCGGCTGCGCGAGCGCGAGCAGGGGCCGCAGCCATGACGGCCGTGGTGGATGCTCCGCGCAAGGCCTCTGTGGCCTGGCGGCAGCGCACGGTGGAGATGGAGTACGCGTGGATCGCGCCCGAGCGCAAGGCGGCCCCGCTGGTGGTGTTCCTCCATGAGGGTCTGGGATCGGTGGCGATGTGGAAGGACTTCCCGCAGCGGCTGTGCGAAACGGGAGGATTCCGGGGGCTGGTCTTCTCGCGCCCCGCCTATGGCCGGTCCACCCCGCGCGCGGAGGGCGAGGTGTGGGGCGTGGACTTCATGCACCAGCAGGCGCACGAGGTGATCCCCGCCTTTCTGGATGTGCTGGGTGTGCGGGAAGCGCCCTGGCTGTTCGGCCACAGCGACGGTGCCTCCATCGCGTTGCTGTTCGCTGCGCGGTGTCCGGAGCGCACACGCGGCCTGGTGCTGCTGGCCCCGCATATCTTTGTGGAAGGCGTGACGGTGGAGAACATCGAGCGTGCGAAGCATGCCTACCTGCATACCGACCTGGCGCAGAAGCTGGGCCGCTACCACGACGACCCCAACTCGGCCTTCTGGGGCTGGAACCGCATCTGGCTGGACCCTGCGTTCCGCGCCTGGAACATCGAGGCCGAGATCGCCGCCATCCGTGCGCCCGTGCTGGCCATCCAGGGGCTGGACGACGAGTACGGCACGCTGGCGCAGATACGCGGCATTGCGCAGCAGGTGCCTGGCACCCGGCTGCTGGAGCTGCCTGGATGTGCGCATTCGCCACACCGCGATCAGCCCGAGGCGGTGATTGCGGCCACCGTGGCCTTCATCGTGGGCTCCGATTTGTGACGCGCATCCCACGCTGCAGGCCGTTGTAGCGGCGCGGCTATTCCACCCGGCGGCGCAGGCCCTCCAGGTTGGTGACCGTGATGCCGCCGTATTCGATCTCCAGCAGGCCCGCAGCCTGCAGGCGCTTCAAGGCTGCATTGCAGCGCTGGCGCGACACCCCCGAAAGGTTGGCGATCTCCTCTTGCGAAACCTGCAGGTGCGGGTCGCTGCCCGGGTGCAGCCAGGGGTGGAACAGGCCCGCCAGTGCCCGCGCCACCTGGCTGTCGGTGTCCAGCAGGTGGTGGGCCGTGAAGTTGCCCAGGAACCAGTGCAGGCGTTCGTTGATCTGGCGCAGCAGAAAGTGGTCGAAACTGCGCTCGGTAGCATGCAGCCACTCGAAGGTCTCCACCGGCATCAGCGCAACGCGGCTGGGGCGCAGCGCAATGATGTCGGCCGTGCGCGGGCTGCCGCGCAGCAGGGTGCCTTCGCCAAACCAGCTGCCCGCCGACAGCCCGCCCAGCGTGACCGAGCGGCCGTCGCCCGAGGTCACCGTCCACTTGAGCAGGCCTTCGATGGCGCCGTACCAGTGCAGGGGGGTGTCGCCAAGTCGGCACAGTGCGCCTCCCTGGGGCACATCCACCTCGCGCAGCTCATCGCGCACACGCGCCTGCGCGCCGCTGTCCAGCTGCGGAAACCAGGCCGACGCTGCGAGCAGATCGTCCATGGTGGGGGGCGTCACTTTGACCAACATGGTGGGGCATTCTCCTGTGTGCTGCACCGTTCAAAAGGCAGACCCACGTATACCCTGAGTCCAAATGTCGTCGGGATGACTGAATGGGCGGGGTCGGGAAAAAATAATCTGCAGCACTGGCATTTTCCGTTACGCACCGTGATGACCCAACGCAAGGTCTTTGACACCACAGCCCTTGGCTCAGGGCGTGGCCTGTCGGCCGCCAGATCCGCGTTGGTGCACCACTGAGCCGCACCTCTTTTCATCGCCACAACAAACCACCCGCAGGAGACACAGGATGATGTACACACGCCGCCACTTCATGAACCAAATGGGCAGCGCAGCGGCGCTGGCAGCCCTGTCGCCCCTCGCTGCGCAGGCCCAGGCCCAGGCGCTGGATCAGGTCAAGGTCCTCTACGGATTTCCGGCGGGCAGTGCAGGGGACAGCGTGGCGCGCCGGGTGGGCGAGAAGCTGGCAGGCTCGCCCTACACGCGCAACCCTGCTGTGGTGGAGAACAAGCCCGGCGCAGGTGGACGCATTGCGCTGGAGTCGCTCAAGGGGGCTCCTGCGGACGGCTCTGTGCTTACGCTCTCGCCGTTCTCGTGTACATCGATCTATCCCCACATCTACAGCAAGCTGAGCTACGACCCCGTGAAGGACTTCGTGCCGGTGTCGATTGCTGCGGTGATGCACCATGGTCTGGCTGTGGGGCCGCTGGTGCCAGCGTCGGTCAAAACGGTGAAGGACTTCCTGGCCTGGGCCAAGGCCAATCCGGTGCTGGCCAACTACGGCTCGCCCGCAGCAGGCTCCACGCCGCACTTCATTGGCGCTCTGCTGGGGCTGAATAACGGGGTGGAACTCAAGCATGTGCCTTACCGGGGCTCCATCCCGGGCGTCACGGATGTGGTGGGTGGGCAGATCGCCTCCATGGTCACGCCCAGCGGCGATTTCATCCCCAACCACAAGGCCGGAAAACTGCGGCTGATTGCGACTTCGGGCCAGGCGCGCTCCCCGTTCTCACCCGAGGTGCCCACGTTTGCCGAGCAGGGCTTTCCAGAGCTCACGACCGAGGAATGGTTTGGCTTCTACGCCCCGGCCCGCACGCCCGCTGCCGTGGTGGCGGCCGCCAACGCGGCCATCAACGCTGCCATCAAGGAAAAGGCCGTCATCGACAGCCTGGCCGTGGTGGGGCTGATCGCCAAGGGTTCCACCCCCGGCGAGATGCAGGCATCGCAGCAAGCCGAGTTCGAGCGCTGGGGCCCGCTTGTCAAGAAGGTCGGCTTCACGGCTGAGTCTTGATCGCACGAGGAACCCATCGCATGGATCTGACTGTGAAGCGCGTGGCCGTGGTGGCCACCGGTGTCATCGGCGCGAGCTGGGCCGCGTACTTCTTGGCGCGTGGTCTGGACGTGGATGCCTGGGACCCGTCGCCAGGCGCGCAGGAGCGCCTGCGTGCGGCTGTGGCCGCGCACTGGGAGGCTTTGTCGCGCCAGGGGCTGGCGGACGGAGCCCACCTGGATCGCCTGCGTTGGCATGACCGGCTGGAGGACGCGCTGGCGCAGGCCGACTTTGTGCAGGAGAACGGGCCGGAGCGGCTGGACGCCAAGGTGGAGCTGTTTCGCCGCATGGATGCGGCAGCGCCTGCCCACGCGATCCTGGCATCCAGCACCTCGGGCCTGGCCATCAGCGACATCCAGCAAGCCTGCGCGCGGCCTGAGCGGGTGGTGCTGGGCCACCCGTTCAACCCGCCGCACCTGATTCCGCTGGTGGAGGTAGGCGGCGGCCAGCAAACGGAGCCCGAGGCTGTGGTGCAGGCGATGGCGTTCTACGCCCACATTGGCAAGCGCCCCATCCAGGTGCGGCGAGAGATCAAGGGGCACATTGCCAACCGCCTCCAAGCCGCGCTCTGGCGCGAAGCCTTTCATTTGGTGAACGAGGGCGTAGCCACCGTCAGCGACATCGACACCGCCATCGCCCAGGGCCCCGGCCTGCGGTGGGCGCTGATGGGGCCGTTCATGAATCTGCACCTGTCGGGCGGCGAGGGCGGCATTGCGCACCTGCTGGCCCACCTGGGCGGGCCCATCGAGGACTGGTGGCGCGACCTGGGGGCCCCGTCCATGGATGCGGCCCTGCAACACCAGGTGGTCGAAGGGGTGGCGCAGGCGTTGGGCACGCGGCAAGCCACTGAGCTGGCCCGCGCGCGCGATGCGCTGCTGATCGAGCTGCTGCGCGCCAAGCAATCGTCGGGTGCGCTGGACTGATGCGCCCTGCACACAGAAAAAATCCTCCGAGACAACACCATGCACCCTGCATTCCTTGACGACGAAGACCAGATCGCGCCGCCGCGCACGCTGCGCCGGTCCCTGGACGATGGCGCGTTCACGCTGCGCTCCCCCGAGGCCCTGCGCCCCTATGCCCGCTGTGTGGGCGAATGGCTGGAACGCTGGGCGCAGGAGACGCCCGACACGCTGGCCCTGGCCGAGCGCGATGCGGGCGTCGAGCAATGGCGCGGCCTGAGCTACGCACAACTGCGCCGCGAAGTGGGTGCGGTGGCCCAGTCGCTGCTGGACCTGAAGCTGCCCGCCGGGCGCCCCATTGCCATCCTGTCCGACAACGCGGTGGATCACGCGGTGCTCATGCTGGCGGCCATGCATGTGGGCATCACACCCTGCTCCATGTCCAGCGCCTACGCGCGCTCCCAGGACCCTAGCCGCTTGCACAGCATGCTGGCGGTGCTGGAGCCCAGCCTGGTCTACGCCTCCGATGCGCAGGTCTACGCGTCAGCGCTGGCCGGTTACGGCGGTGAGGTGGTGAAGGTCTTCAGCCGCCATGCCGACCGCTGTGCAGGCGCGCTGGCGTTTGAGCAGCTGCAGCGCGGGCAGGAGACACCTGCCGTGCGCGAGGCGTTTGAAGCGCTGGACGCCGATGGCCATGCCAAGTACCTGCTCACCTCCGGCTCCACCGGGCGGCCCAAGGTGGTCATCAACACCCACCGCATGCTGTGTGCCAACCAGCAGATGATGGCCCAAACTTGGCGCTTTCTGGCCCACGAAAAGCCGGTGCTGGTCGATTGGCTGCCCTGGAGCCATACCTTCGGTGGCAATCACAACCTGAACATGGTGCTGTGCCACGGTGGCACGCTCTACATTGACGAAGGCCGACCGGTGCCGGGGCTCATCGACAAAACCGTGCGCAACCTGCGCGACGTGCAGCCCACCATGCTCTTCAATGTGCCCCGGGGTTTCGACATGCTGCTGCCGTTTCTGGAGGCCGATGACGCCCTGGCCGCGCAGGTGCTGGCTCGTGTGCGTCTGGCCTTTTATGCGGCGGCCGCACTGGCCCCCTCCACCTGGCAGCGACTGGAGACGCTGGCCCACCGGGTGCGTCCGGCACGGCCCCTGTGGCTGACTACCTCGTGGGGTGCCACCGAAACCGCACCCGCCGTGACCACCGCCCACTGGCGCCTGGAGGGTGCGGGCTGCATTGGCGCGCCGCTGCCAGGGCTGGAACTCAAGCTGGTGCCCAACGGCGGCAAGCTGGAGATGCGGGTCAAAGGTGTTTCGGTGTTTGCGGGCTACCGCAACGCGCCCAGCGAAACCGTCGCTGCTTTCGACAGCGAGGGCTACTACCGCATTGGCGACGCAGGCTATCTGGCCGACGCCGACCGGCCCGAGCGGGGCGTGGTGTTCAACGGGCGCGTGGCCGAAGATTTCAAGCTGTCCAGCGGCAGCTGGGTGTCGGTGGGCACATTGCGGGTGGAGCTGGTGTCGCAGCTTGCGCCGCTGGTGCAGGACATCGTGCTCACGGGCCACAACCGCGACGAGGTGGGGATGCTGGTGTTCCCATCGGCAGCCGGTGTGGCCGATACGGGCAGGCTGGAAGCGGCCTTGCGCGCGCTGATGCATGCGCGGCGCAATGCGGGCGCGGGGTCTTCACAATGCCCCACACGGGCGCTGGTGATGCGGGAGCCGCCCGATGCTGACGCGGGGGAAATCACCGACAAGGGCTATATCAACCAGGGGGCTGTGTTGTCACGCCGCGCAGCAGCGGTGGCTGCGCTCTACGCCGAACCCGCTGCTGCGGGTGTGATCACCGGCTGACTGTCCGGGGAGAGGGGCGGGGGAGGCGTGCATGGGGCAGGGCCCATGCACGCAGGCCGGTACGGCCTGCAAGAACCAAAGGCCTTATCAGGCCGTTGCGTCCTTGAGCTTCTTCAGCGCGCGGGTCTTGATCTTGACCGATGCGGGCTTGGCGGGGAACCAGCGCTCTTCACCGGTGAAGGGGTCCTTGCCGAAGCGCTTCTTCTTGGCAGGCACTTGCTGCAGGCCGATCTTCAGCACGCCGGGCAGCGTGAATTCGCCAGAGCCCTTCTTGTGCACGGAGCCCAGGATGGCGGCTTCGAGGGCTGCCAGCACGGCCTTGGCGGCCTTGGGTTCCACGCCCGATTGCTCGGCCAGATGGGCTACCAGCGTGGTCTTGTTGAAAGCCGTCTTGATGGGCTTGAGCGCTGCGGGGGCCGCTGCTGCAGGCTTGGCAGCGGGGGCTGCGGCCTTCTTGGCGGGAGCAGCCTTTTTGGCTGCGGGTGCTGCGGCCTTGACGGCGGCTTTCTTTGCGGGTGCTGGAGCTTTCTTTGCAGTTGCCATGATTGTTTCTTCGTTGGTTTGGATTGCGATCGGCCCTCTCCGATTTGTCGAGAGCCTGCGTGATTTTAGGTGCGAGAACGCCCAGACCGATAGAGGGCATGTCCTGCCGGTGTCTGAGGCTTCTGCATGGCCCTGTGCCGAGGGGCATGGTGTGGGCCGCACTGGGGGTTTGGGGGGCAGTGCCGAGGTGTGTTGAACGCACACAAGCAGATGCCTCGGAGCGCCTGGTGGCCCGGGCCACAGCAGTCCACGGCCGCCCGGGAAAGGTCTGCCAGACCAGCCTTCATACAATCCCGGCAGGCCGCAGCGCGCAGGGGCGGCCTTTCCTGTGCTGCCTGGTGCAGCTTTCCTTTTCTGGTGTGGTGCCCGCAAAGCGCTTGTTTGTTCATGCAACTCAGTCGAATGCTCCACCTGCTGGGGGCCCTGGTTCTGGTGGCCACGATGGTGCTGGTGGGGCGCCTGGCCACCACCGAATGGCAATCGGTGCACAAGGCGTCGGAAAGTTTGCGCTTGCTGGAGCAGCTGCGACGCGGGCTGGTGGCGGTGGAGATGGTGTCGCGCGAACGTGGGCCCACCAACGGTGCGCTGGGCGATGCCTTGCCCATGGCGCAGCAGCGCGCCCAGGCGTTGCAGGAGGCGCGGGCGCGTACCGACCAGGCGTTCGAGGCCCTGCGGCAGGCCGTGGCGGCCGCACCCCGTTCTACCGCCGACGGCATCCATCTGGTGCAAAGCCTTCAGACCGCGCGCAGCGCGCTGGTACAGGCCCGCGCAGATGTGGACCAGGTGCTGGCGCTGCCGCAAGCGCAGCGCTCGGCCGAGGCCATCCGCGACGCTGTGCAGGGCATGGTGGCCGTGGTGCCCCTGCTGTCGCCGGTGACCAACCCACTGGCCAGTGCCGCCCAGCACGCCTACCCCGCGCTGGGCGACGATGTGCAGGGCGCGCGCCTGGCCGCAGCGCTGCGCGAATACGCAGGCCTGCTGGGCTCCCACTTCACGGCGGCCTTGGTCAAGGCGCAGCCGTTTTCTGCGGCCGAGCGCCGAGCCATTGACGAGACGCGGGGGCGCATTGCGCAGTTGCGCACGCTGGTAGAGCTGCGGCTGCAGCTGCCGGATGAGGCCCAAGCGGTGTCGCAGGCGTGGAGCACGGTGGAGGCGAGGTACTTTGGCGTGGCGCAGGCGCTGCTGGGCCAGGTGCTGGCGCAGGGCGATGGGGAGGGCCACTACGGCCTGTCGGCCGCCGAGTTCGCGGCCCTGTATGTGCCCGAGATGAACCCCATCCTGGCGCTGCGCGATGCGCTGCTGGCCCAGGCCCGCGACCGCGCGCAGCAGGAACACCAGCGCGCGCTGCGGGTGCTGGTCTGGGCGCTGGCGGGCTCCGGGGCGCTGCTGCTGGTGCTGGGCGGTGCGCTGTATGTGATCCAGCACCGCGTGCTGCAGCCCTTGGCCAAGACCACGCGGGCCCTGAAAGCGCTGGCCAACAACGACCTGCAGGCGCCTTTGCCCGTCCCCCTGGCCGACGACGAGATGTCGGCGGTCATCGGTGCGGTGCGCGCGCTGCAGGGCCAGACCCGCCGGCGCCAGGACCTGGAGCGCGAGCGCGACCTGCTCATCGAGCAGCTCAGGGAGCAGTCCGAAACCGACTACCTCACGGGCCTGCCCAACCGCCGTGCCTTCATCACCCAGGCGCGCACCGCCCTGGCGCAAGCCACGCGCTACGGCGTTGACATGGCTGTGCTGGTGCTGGATGTGGACTGGTTCAAGCAGCTCAACGACAGCCTGGGCCACGCTGCGGGCGACAAGGCGCTGCTGGCGGTGGCCGATGTGGTGCGCGCCGAACTGCGCGAGGGCGATCTGGCGGCGCGTTTTGGGGGCGAGGAGTTTGTGCTGCTGCTCAGCCACTGCAACCGGGAGCAGGGCCTGCAGTTTGCCAATCGCCTGCGTGAGAAGGTGGCCGCAGCGCAGGTGATGGGCGTGGCCGACCCCGAGGTGCGCGTGACGGTGAGCCTGGGGATTGCGGACTCGGCCCACGGGGGGTGGGGTCTGGATGCCCTGCTGTCCGCTGCCGATGCGGCGATGTACCAGGCCAAGAATGCGGGGCGTAACCGGGCCGTGGCCGCTTCAGTGTCGCCAGACTGAGCGCCTTGCCAGGCTTTCTGCCTGGCCTGCTCAGTGGTGGTGGATGGCGGCCTGCTGCCGCTGGCGCCACTGCTGATAGCGCGAGCGCTGCAGCGCCAGCAGCTCCACCAGCCCCCAGGCCAGGGCGCACACCAGCATGCCCCGGCCCACGGCCCAGCGATAGGCCTCAGTCCTGCGCAGCGGCCGGTGCATCGTCAAAGGCTCCGTCGCACGCCCATTCGTGGGTGCGGGGCAGGTCAAAGCTCAGCCAGCCCCCTTCATCGAACAGCTGATCCAGCAGCCGCTGCAATCCGAGCAATTTCCAGAGCATGGTGCGCCTCTTTCGTAGGGAGGTTGAAGGAAGACCGTGGCGATCTGCCGGGCAAGTTACCGCCGTTGTGTGACGGTTTTGCGTCGGTTCGCATGAACCCAACAGCGGCCCCGCCGCGCGCCTGTTTGCCCACCCGGGCGTGCTGGCGGGCGCTATCCTCTTGCGGTGAGTCCTTGCCATCCCTTCTGAAAAACCCCTCAGCACATGCTGCCCGAGCTTCTGGCACTGGAAAAAATCCTGGAGCAGGGCGCGCCCCATCTCGATGTGCAGGTGGTGCGGCAGGTGCAGGTGGCCACCGGCGAGCGGTTTCCGGTCTACACCGTTGGTGTGGGCAACCCGGCACTGGATGTGCCTGCGGTGGGCTTTTTTGGCGGCGTGCACGGGCTGGAGCGCATCGGGGCCGAGGTGGTCATCGCCTACCTGCAGAACGTGGTCATGCGCCTTCAATGGGACACCACCCTGCACCGGCAGCTGGAGCAGGTGCGCCTGGTCTTCATGCCCATCGTCAACCCGGGCGGCATGTGGTCGGCCACGCGGGCCAACCCGCGCGGCGTGGACCTGATGCGCAACGCCCCGGTGGACGCCGTGGACCGCGTGCCGCTGTGGGTGGGTGGGCAGCGGGTGAGCGCGGGCCTGCCCTGGTACCGGGGGCGCCTGGGCGACCCCATGGAGGCCGAGAGCCAGGCGCTGTGCGAGGTGGCCACGGCTCAGCTGCTGGCGCGGCCCTTCAGCATGGCGCTGGACTGCCACTCGGGCTTTGGCGTGAAGGACCGGCTGTGGTTTCCGTTTGCGCACACGCGCAAACCCATTGCGCACCTGGCCGAGCTGCATGCGCTGCAAGAGATCTTTTTGCAGGCTCACAGCCACCACCAGTACATCATCGAACCGCAAAGCACGCAGTACCTGGCGCATGGCGACCTGTGGGACCACCTGTACCTGCAAGCCTGCCAGACCCTGCCCACGCACACCTTCCTGCCGCTCACGCTGGAGATGGGCTCGTGGCTGTGGATCAAGAAGAACCCCCGCCAGCTGTTCTCGCGCAACGGCATCTTCAACCCGCTCATCAACCACCGCCAGCAGCGCGTGCTACGGCGGCACCTGTCGCTGCTCGACTTTCTGGCGCGTGCGGCCTGCAGCCATGCACGCTGGGTGCCCGCGCCCGATCAGCGCGCACAACGCCGCGCCGACGCGCTCGCGGCCTGGTACTGAAACGGAGCGCTGCACTATGCGCCAATGGATCCTGCTGCGCGGTCTGACCCGCGAAACCGCCCACTGGGGCGGGCTGGTGGCCGACCTCCAGCAGGCGCTGCCCGGCGATGCCGTGCTGGCCGTGGACCTGCCCGGCAACGGCTGCTGGCACCACAGGCCCTCGCCCACCACGGTGCAGGGCATGGTGCAGGCCTGCCGCGCCGATCTGGCGGCACGCGGGCTGGTGCCGCCTTACCACCTGCTGGCCATGTCGCTGGGCGCCATGGTGGCGGTGGAGTGGGCGCAGGGGGCGCCGGAGGAGATCGCGAGTGGCGTGCTGGTCAACACCAGCCTGCGGCCGTTCAGCCCGTTCTACCACCGGCTGCGCCCGCAGAACTACGGCGCCCTGCTGCGCCTGGTGCTGTTGGCCCGCCCGGCCGAAGCGGTGGAGCAGCAGGTGCTGGCGATGACCAGCAACCTGGCCGCAGCGCGCGCCCCGGTGTTGGCGCACTGGGCCACCGTGCGCAGGCAGCGGCCGGTGTCGGGCCGCAACGCGCTGCGCCAATTGCTGGCCGCCGCGCGCTACCGGGCTCCGGCCACCGCACCGCTGCCCCCCTTGCTGCTGCTGGCCAGCCGCCATGACCAGCTGGTGGCCAGCGCGTGTTCGCAAGCGCTGGCCGCTGCGTGGAACCTGCCGCTGGTCATGCACCCCTTTGCAGGCCACGACCTGCCGCTGGACGACCCGGCCTGGGTGGTGGAGCAGGTGCGGCAGTGGGCAACACGTGGGCCGCACCCCTCGGGCAGCGCGCCGGTTACGGCTGCTTGAACACCACGGCTTCCAGGGCCATGGCGCGGATGCTTTCTGCCGCCGCATCGGCCTGCGCGCGCGTGTCGTAGGGGCCCACGCGCACACGGATGCGCCGCCCCTTGGCGCCGTCCAGCTCCTGGCGGAAGGCGGGCAGGCCCTCGTTGAGTAGCCGCGCTTGGGCCTTGCGCGCATTGGCCTCTTCGGCAAACAGGCCCACGTTGATGTAGTAGCCCGCTGCTGTGCCCACGGTGGGCAGCGGTTTGTCGGCAGCGGCAGCGGCCGGTGCCGACGCAGGTGCCTTGGGCTTGGTGGCGGCACTGGCGCGGCTGGCGGCGGCCTCGCGCCGGGGGGCGGGCGTGCTGGCGGCCGAGGCTGTCGGGCTGGTGGTGGCCGATGCGCTGGTGGATGCGGCGGGTGCGGCCGTCTTGGCTGGTGCGGGGGCCGACGCGGCTGCCTTGCTGGAAGGGGCTGAAGCAGGCCGTGCTGACGGGGCGGGCTCGGCCGGTGGCGGTGCCACCGTGGCGGGCGGTGCTGCCGGTGCCGAGGCCTTGGGGGCTGCGGATGCCTTGGCTGGGGGGGCTGCTGGTTCTGGTGCCGATGCGGGGGCGGGTCGCGACTCGGCAACCGGGGTCGGTTCGGGCGCCACTGTGGGCATGGGTGCTGCCGTGGATGTGGCCTGGGCCGACGCCGCTGGTGTGGTGGCCGATGCGGCCGTGGCCGCTGCGGTGGCCTGCGCCACGGTCACGGCGGGCTCCAGCGCCAGGGGCTTGGTGTCTGAAGGCGACCAGACCAGGTAGGCGATCAATGCGGCCACGCCCAGTACCACGTTGGCCAGCACCACCATCTGCAGGCGCTTGCGCGAGCTGGCCTGCTTCTCCAGCAGCGCGCAGGCCTCGGGCACAGTGCGCGATGCGGCCAGCGCGCGGGCGATGCGCTTGCGGATGTCGGCATACAAAATGGCATTGCCATACAGCCCCGGCACCGCAAAGGCCAGCACCGCAAACGCGCCCAGCACGCCCAGCTCCACACCCGGCGGCCAGTTCAGAAAAGACCGGCCAATGCCAAACACGATCAGCGCCAGCCCCTCGGCCGCCGCCACGTAGACCAGTGCGGCGCTCCAGAGCTGGCGGAACACCATCCAGTTCAGCGTGGCCAGGCAGGCGGCCCAGTTCCAGGTGGTGGTCGTGCGGCCGGTGCTGTCAAAACGCTCGAAGACGGCCAGGTAGTAGTCGGTGTTGACGGGCCCCAGCGCCAGGCGGGACAGCGCGGTCATGGCGTTGTCGGACGGGGAGTCGAGCGACATGGCCGGAATGATGGAGGCGACAGGGTCCGTGTGGTCGAGCATGGGCCGATTCTGTCACGCACCGCCGCGCACGCCACCGGTGTTGGGTGCAAGTCGCCCCGCTGTTGCGGCCCCGCCGCACAGGGGCCCCGCCGCCGCGCGCCGACCGCGCCCGCCGCCCGGCAGGTGCGGTGGGCGTGTGGCCGGGGCTTCTATCCCGTTTCAGCGCTGGAATGTTGAAAAAATAGGCCGTTTCCGCGCATCCAGTATCGATTGTTTGCTATCAAAAATACAGTATTGAAGCCACGCGCACGGCCCCGCTCAGCCGCCCCGCACCATGGCCATGACCTTGGCCGCGTCCAGCGTGGCGGCCTTCTGCTGGATCTGCGGCAGGTACTGCGACTGCATCTGCTTGGCGGGCCCCAGCAGGTTCTGGAAGGTGTCGCGCAGCATGGCCGTGCTCATCACGCGGCCCCCGGCGTAGTAGCGCTTGGCCACCTGGCCCAGCGCATAGGTGGTGGCAAACGAAAACGCCATGCCCGTGGCCGCACTGCCCAGCCCGCCAATCGTCCGGCCCGCCGCCTTGCCCAGCAGGCCGCCCAGCAGCTTGCGGCCAAACTGCTCCAGGTACTGCGATGTCATGCCCACCCCGGCAGCGGCGATGAACTCCTTGATATGGCCCTGGTCCAGCTCCACCCCATGCGCCTTGCCAATGCCGTACACCATCTTCACCTGCAGCGGAATGATGGCCATGGACGCCCAGGACTGGGGCAGCAGCTCCAGCGCGCCGTTGAGCAGCGCGTAGTTGAGGATGGACTTGTCCAGCTCGGCATCGGCCGGGCCGGGGGGCGTTGTCGTGGCCTGGGTGGCTGCAGGGGTTGGTGCCGCAGCGGCGTAGGCTGCAGCGCCCGCCGCCCCCCAGGGCGTGGCCGAGGGGGCGGATTTTTCCACCACATCCACCAGCGCATCGGCATCGTGCTCAAACGCCGCCGTCTGCTGCGCACCCAGCTGCAGCGCGGCCTTCAGCGCGGCCAGAAACTGCGCCTCTGCCGCCGTCTGCCGCCCATCCACATCGCACACGCACACGGCCATCTCATAGGCCAGCTGGCGGTGGGCCGGGTCGCTCAGCGCAGCGGCGGCGGCCTGCACGCTGGTGCGCTTGAGCAGCACATCCTGGTAGATGCGCGGCAGGTCGGCCATGCCGCTGTCGCCCGCGAGCGACTGGGCGATGCGGCGGATTTCCTCGCGCTCGGCATCGTCCTTGGTGCCGTCTGCAAAAGCGGCTAGCAAGGCAATGGTGAGGATCGATTTTTGCTGTTCGATGTTCATGCGGTGCGGGCCCGGTACTAAATGGAAGAAGCGATTCCGCAGAGTGCGCAACGGCGGCGCAGGGCTGCGGGGCTGGGGTTCAGATGCAGTCTAGGCCGCAGGCTTTCAACGCCACAGCGTGTGGGGAATTGCCGGAATCTGGTAACCCTCTGTATCGCGCTCCGCCTGTGGGTCAGGCCGATGCGGGTTTCTCCTTGCGTAGTTGATCGACTGTGCGGCGTTGCCGGGTTTGCCGGGTTTGCATACAGTGGGTGCCTCATTGCAACAAGGAGACACGGCATGCGGCTGGCGGCGACAGGGATGGGTGCGGGCAACTTTGCCCCGATGGGGGACACACGATGAACATCGCCCACCTGCTACGCCGCAGCGCGCAGCTCTATCCCGACCAGCCCGCCGTGCTGCACGGCGACCAGCTTCTGTTTACCTACCGGGCGCTGGGCACCCGCACCGCCGCGCTGGCCGCCTGCCTGCGCGAGCACCACGGCGTGCTGCCCGGCGACCGCGTGGCCATCTATGCCGCCAATGCGCCGGAGTATGTGGAGGCGCTGCACGCTGTTCTGTGGGCGGGCGCCGTGTCAGTGCCCGTCAACTACAAGCTGCATGCCAAGGAGCTGGCCTATGTGCTGGCCGACTCGGGCGCACGCGTGGTGCTGGTGTCTGAGGCCTTGTTGGCCGCCGCACACGAGGCCGGTGCCGACCCCGCCCACACGCTGGTGCTGGGCTCCGAGGCCTACCAGGCCGCCGTGTCGCACGCCCCCATGCCCGTGTGCGACCGCGCGCCGGACGACCTAGCCTCGCTGTTCTACACCTCGGGCACCACCGGCCGCCCCAAGGGTGTGATGCAGACCCACCGCAACCTGCTGGCCATGACGGCCTGCTACTTCACCGATGTGGACGACGTGCTGCCTGGCGACGCCATGGTCTACGCCGCGCCCATGTCGCACGGCGCGGGCCTGTACAACTACGCCCAGGTGCTGCGCGGCGAGCGGCATGTGGTGCCGCGGTCGGGCGGCTTCGAGCCTGCCGAGCTGGTACAGCTCGCGGCCAGCGTGGGCCAGCTCACGCTGTTTGCCGCGCCCACCATGGTGCACCGCCTGGTGGACCATGTGCGCGCCACGGGCGCCGATGTGAGCGGCTTCAAGACCATCGTCTACGGCGGCGGCCCCATGTACGCCGACGACCTGCGCAACGCCCTGGCCGTGATGGGCAACCGCTTTGCACAAATCTACGGCCAGGGCGAAAGCCCCATGACCATCACCGCCCTGCAGCGCGCCCAGCTGGCCGACCGCAACCACCCCCGCTGGGCCGAGCGCATGGTATCTGTCGGTGTGGCGCAGTCGCTGGTGGAAGTGCGTGTGGTCGATGCCACAGGCCAGCCCCTGCCCCCGGGCGAGACCGGCGAGGTGGTGGTGCGCGGCGATACCGTGATGCCCGGCTACTGGAACAACCCCGAAGCCACGGTGCAGACGCTGCGCGATGGTTGGCTCTGCACCGGCGACATGGGTGCGCTGGATGTCGATGGTTTTCTCACGCTCAAGGACCGCTCCAAGGACGTGATCATCTCCGGCGGCAGCAACATCTACCCGCGTGAGGTGGAAGAGGTGCTGCTGCTCCATCCCCAGGTGCACGAGGTCGCCGTGGTGGGCCAGCGCGATGCGGAGTGGGGCGAGGTGGTGGTGGCCTACCTGGTGGCAGGTGAGGGTGGCGCGGTGGAGGATGCGGCGTTGGATGCCCTGTGCCTGGAACACATTGCGCGGTTCAAGCGGCCCAAGGAATACCGGTGGGTGGAGGGGTTGCCGAAGAACAGCTATGGGAAGGTGCTGAAGACGGAGTTGCGGGGGATGCGGGCGTGACGTCTAAACTGGCATGCTCTTTTTACTAGGGGGCGGACATTGAGAATGCAGACCTCCTCACTCGATACCTAGAAGATGCAGAACTGCACAGAGCTAGTCTTTTGCCGTGACACAGTTGACCCTGACTTTGTCACTTCCACGCTTGGCCTTAGGCCAACGCAGAGCTACAAAGTAGGCGATGTCGTTGACATTGGTGGCATAGAGCGACCATCTGCAGTAGGCATGTGGAAGTTGCGGCTGGATGATTTCCACACCGCTGAATCCATTGAAGAACAAGTCGTCCGATGGTTGGCGCTGCTCAACACAAAGAGTGAGCGTATGAATTATCTAAGGCAGCTTGGATATTCGCCGTATCTTGATTGCAGAGCGGAGAAAGGCTCTCTTTCACTGTGTTGATCCTGCGGTACTTACCGGATTGGGAGCTTTGGGCATCGCGCTCAGCGTGTGGCTCTACGAGGCTTCTGTTACGGAGTCAGGACTCAATGGTTGATCGCAATGGGGAAAATTGAACTTCAACACTGGGCCCAAATCCCCCATTCGCTGCGCCAGTAAACCCGCCACCCCCACGGTTACCCCACCCCTCATACCATCCCCCTCTTTGCCCGCAGGAACTCCTCCCATGCCCGCCACCCTCAAAATCGATTTCGTCTCCGATGTTTCCTGCCCCTGGTGCATCATCGGCCTCAACGCGCTTGAGCAAGCAGCGGATCGGTTGAAGGGCGAAGTCGCGCTGGACCTGCACTTTCAGCCGTTCGAGCTGAACCCGCAGATGGCGCCCGAGGGCCAGGACATTGGCGAGCACCTGCAAGAAAAGTACGGCGCCACGCCCGAGCAGAGCCAGAAGAACCGCGAGGCCATCGCGGCGCGCGGGGCGGCGCTGGGGTTCACCTTCAGCATGGACAAGCGCAGCCGCATCTACAACACCTTCGATGCGCACCGGCTGCTGCACTGGGCCGAAGAAAAGGGTCTGCAGCCCGCGCTGAAGAAGGCGCTGTTCAAGGCGTATTTCACCGACGGGCAGGACCCGAGCAACTACGAGGTGCTGGTGCGGGTGGCGGGCGAGGTGGGGCTGGATGTGGCCGAAGCGCGTGCGCTGCTGGCCTCCGACCGCTACGCCGACGAGGTGCGTGAGCGCGAGCAGTTCTATCTGCAAAACGGCATTCACTCGGTGCCCGCGATCATCATCAACGAGCGCCACCTGATCCAGGGTGGGCAGCCGGTGGAGGTGTTTGAGCAGGCGCTGCGGCAGATTGCGGCGCAGGGCTGATGCTATATATTTGATAGCTTTTTGGGTGTGATGGACGCGCGGTAGGGGCTTTTTTTGCTCATAAAAAAGGGGCCGATGGCCCCTTGTTTGATAGCGAGTCCTGCCCCCGCCCCGCGTTGCCTTACTTGCGCAGCGGGATGGCCGTGGCGCGGTCCACCGGCACGGCGGTCACGCTGTTCTGTGGCGAACCGTCGATGAGCTTTTCGGAGTAGGTCAGGTAGACCAGCGTGTTGCGCGGCGCGTCCACCATGCGCACGATGCGCAGGCGCTTGAAGAGGATGGACATGCGTTCGCTGAACACTTCTTCCTGCTGCTTGAGCGGCGCAGGAACGTGGATGGGGCCGACCTGTCGGCAGGCGATCGACGCCTCGGCGCGGTCTTCGGCCAGGCCCAGCGTGCCCTTGATGCCACCCACGCGGGCGCGCGAGACGTAGCATGTCACACCCTGCACGGCAGGGTCGTCGTAGGCCTCGACGATGATGTCGTGGTCGCGGCCGATCCACTGGAAGGCGGTGTCCACCGTGCCGATTTTTTCGCCGGACGCTGCTTGTGCCGTGCCAGTCACACCCACCCAGGCGGCGCCAGTGGCCAGGGCCAGCAGCGCCGAGGTGACGGCTTGCTTGAGGGTTGTCATGCGGAGGCCCCGGCTTCGGTGCAGCGCTGGGCCAGATGGGCCAGGGCTTCTTCGACCTGGTCCACCAGCACCAGGCACAGGTCGCCGGGCTGCAGGCGGGCCAGCGCGGTGTCGATGGCGATGAATTCGCCACGGATTTCTTCGATGTGTTTGGTGCGCGATGCGCCGGCCAGGCCTTCGCGCAGCAGGGCCATCACCTCGCCGTCGGCACGGCCGCGCTGGGCGGCGTCCTGGTACAGGATCACGTCGTCAAACGCGGCGCCCAGGATCACGGTCTGGTCGCGGATGTCTTCGTCGCGGCGGTCGCCCGCGCCGCTGATCACCACGCTGCGGCGGTTGCCGGGCAGGGCGTCCACGGCCTGCACCAGGGCGCGCATGGCGTCGGGGTTGTGGCCGTAGTCGGCGATCACGGTGGCGCCCCGGTAGTCCATGATGTTGAAGCGGCCGGGTGCGTTGTCGCTGTCGTTCACAAAGCCCGACAGGCCCCGGCGGATGGTCTGCCAGGGCATGCCCACGCCCCAGGCGGCGGCCACGGCAGCCATGACGTTCTCGACCTGGAAGCCGATCTTGCCGTTGCGGGTGATGGGCACATCGCGCAGGTGGATGGTCTCGCGCCACGAACCTTCCGAGGCCACGATAGACTCGCCATCCACGTACACCGTGCGGTGGCCCTGGGCGCGGTGCGTGACCATCACGGGGTGGTGGCGGTCGCTCGCAAAGTAGATCACCTTGCCGGGGCAGGCCGAGGCCATGGCGGCCACGATGGGGTCGGCGGCATTGAGCACGGCGTAGCCCGTGGGGGCCACGTTCTGCACGATCACCCGCTTGAGCACGGCCAGGTCTTCCACCGTGGTGATGTAGTTCAGGCCCAGGTGGTCGCCCGCGCCGATGTTGGTGACCACGGCCACCTGGCAGCGGTCGAAGCCCAGGCCCTCGCGCAGGATGCCGCCACGGGCGGTCTCGAACACGGCGGCGTCCACCTCGGGGTGCAGCAGCACGTTGCGGGCGCTCTTGGGGCCGCTGCAGTCGCCGCTGTCGATCTGGCGGCCGTTCACGTACACGCCGTCGGTGTTGGTCATGCCCACACGCAGGCCCTGGGCGGTGAACAGGTGCGCCATCAGGCGGGCGGTGGTGGTCTTGCCGTTGGTGCCAGTCACGGCCACGGTGGGGATGCGGCCGTCGTCGCCATGGGCAAAGAGCTTGTCCACCATGGCCGCACCCACGTTGCGGGGCTTGCCATAGCTGGGCGCGAGGTGCATGCGCAGGCCGGGGGCGGCGTTCACTTCGACAAAGCCGCCGCCTTGTTCTTCGAGCGGGCGCAGCACGGTCTCGGCCACCATGTCCACGCCGCAGATGTGCAGGCCCACCATCTGGGCAGCCGCCACGGCGCGGGCGGCCACTTCGGGGTGCACGTCGTCGGTCACGTCGGTGGCGGTGCCGCCGGTGGACAGGTTGGCGTTGTTGCGCAGGATGACGCGCTGGCCTTTCTCGGGCACCGAGTCGGGCGTGAGGCCTTGCATTGCCAGGCGGGCCACGGCGATGTCATCAAGGCGGATCTTGGTGAGCGAGGTGGCGTGGCCTTCGCCACGGCGGGGGTCCTGGTTGACCACCTCCACCAGCTGGCGCACGGTGTGTTCGCCGTCGCCCAGCACCTGGGGCGGCTCGCGGCGTGCAGCAGCCACCAGCTGGTCGCCCACCACCAGCAGGCGGAAGTCGTGGCCGGGCAAGAAGCGCTCGACCATCACGGTGCCGTAGTCGGCGGCGTTCTTGTAGGCCTCTTCGAGCTGGGCGCGGTCGGTGATGTTGACGGTGACACCCTTGCCCTGGTTGCCGTCTTGCGGCTTGACCACCACGGGCAGGCCGACCTTGAGGGCGACTTCCCAGGCTTCGTCCACGCTCTCGACGGGCTTGCCCAGGGGCACGGGCACACCGGCGGCGTGCAGCAGGCGCTTGGTCAGGTCCTTGTCCTGGCCGATGGATTCGGCCACGGCGCTGGTCGAATCGACCTCGGCGGCCTGGATGCGGCGCTGCTTGGAGCCCCAGCCAAACTGCACCATGCTGCCGCGCGTGAGGCGGCGGTAGGGGATGCCCCGGGCCACGGCGGCTTCGACGATGGAGCCGGTGCTGGGGCCCAGGCGCTCGTCTTCGTCCAGCTCGCGCAGCTCGGCGATCACGGCGTTGGCATCAAAGCTGCCATTGCCCAGCGCGGCTTCGATGAGCTGCTGCGCGTATTCAAACGCCTTGCGGCCCACGGCCTCTTCGCTGTATTCGACGACCACCTGGTACACGCCCACATCGCTGGTGGCGGTGGTGCGCGCAAAGGTCACCGGGCAGCCTGCCTGGGCCTGCAGGGCAAGCGCAGCGGTTTGCAGCACATGGGCCAGCGAGACATCGCCGCCACCGGTTTCGGGGTGCAGCGCGCCAATGGCGGGGAACAGGGCGCGCAGGCGGGCCTCAAACCCGGCCATCTGGCCCACGGCACGCTCGGTTTCCGAACAGGCCACCACGGCTTCGATGGCCATGTGGCGGCTCCAGAGGTTGGGGCCACGCAGGGCCCGGGTGCGGGATACATCCATGGGATTTCTTTCAGTAGTCGTCGGGGCTCGCGGGCCGCGTTCCAGTCGAATGCGTGTGTGGCTGTGTCAATGGGGCTGTAGGGCTGTCAGGCGGGCAGCTCGGGCTCGAAGGTCTTGATGCCCGCGCCGATCAGGTCGGGGGCAATGTCCAGCGCCCAGGCGGTACCCACGGCGGCCAGCAAGGCCTCGGTGTCGGGCACCACGGCGTTGCGGCCGAAGGTGAGGTCCGACAGGGCCCCCAGCACATGCTCGGCACTGCCGGTGGCCAGCACCACGCGGCCGTTTTTCACGAAGACGGCGCGGCCGTTGTCCTTGGCGCGGTGGTCCACGATGGCGGGCAGCGTGCCGTCCTGTGCATACAGCACCACGTCGCCGTCGGACAGCGGGGCCAGGTCGGCCACCTGGGCGATGGCGGCATTGAGCACGGCAGCGCCTTCGGCCAGCACCACGTCCACCTGGGTGCGCATCACCTTGGTCATCTGGTCCTGCTCGTGCACGTCAAACTCGGCCAGCGTTTCCACGCCGTCCATGTCGGTCACCACGCCCACCTGGCAGCGGTCGTAGGCCAGGCCGTCGCGCAGGATGGTGCGCGCGTCGCTTTCGATCACAGCGGCCTGCACCATCTTGTTCATCAGCAGGCGGTGGGCGGCCTCCCAGTGGGCGCAGTCGGTGGCTTCCACGCGGCGGCGGTCCAGGAACAGGCCGTCGCGGCAGGCCAGGCCCGTGTGGTGGCCGCTCAGGTGCAGCAGCCAGGCCACCACACGCGAGATGGTGGCGGTGTTGCGGGTGCCCGCAACGCCCACCAGGGGGATGCGGCCAACGGGGCCTTCATCGTCACCTTCGGAGGGGAACAGGTGCTCGGCAATCGCCTGGCCCACGGGGCGAGGCGCGCCTACGGCGGGCTTGAGGTGCATCAGCAGGCCGGGGCCGGCGTTCACTTCCACAATTGCGCCGCCTTGGGTGTGCAGTGGCTTGGAGATGTCGCGCGCCACCATGTCGATGCCCGCGATGTCCAGGCCCACGACCTTGGCGGCCAGCTGTGCGATGTAGGCCACCTCGGGGTGCACGTCGTCTGTGCAATCCACGGCCACGTTGCCGTTGCGCTGCACCACCACCTGGCGGCCTGCTGCGGGCACAGAGTCGGCGGCCAGGTCCTGGCGCTTGAGTTCGAGCTGCACCTTGGTGTCGGTGGCCAGGTCGATGATCTCCAGCGGGTACTCTTCCTCGTAGCCCCGGCGGGGGTCGGAGTTGAGCTGGCTGTCGATGAGTTCCTTGACGGTGTTGCGGCCATTGCCGGTAATGCTGACCACCTCGCCGCGTGCGGCGGCCACCACCTTGCCGCCCACCACCAGGATGCGGTGCTCGTCGCCGGGGATGAAGCGCTCGACCATCACGTCGCTGCCCTCGGGGTAGGCCACGTGGTAGGCGGCCTCGATGTCTTCCTTCTTGCGCAAATCCAGCGTCACGCCCCGGCCGTGGTTGCCGTCGGACGGCTTGACCACCACGGGCAGGCCGATGTCCTGCGCGGCTTCCCAGGCCTCTTCGGGGCTGTTGACCACCTGGCCTTCGGGGATGGGCACGCCGCAGGATTGGAGCAGGCTCTTGGTCAGGTCCTTGTCGCTGGCGATGCCTTCCGCGATGGCGCTGGTGAACTCGGTCTCGGCCGTCCAGATGCGGCGCTGGCTGGCGCCGTAGCCCAGCTGCACCAGGTTGCCGTCGTTCAGGCGGATGTGGGGGATGCCCCGGTCGGTGGCGGCGGTGACGATGCAGGCGGTGCTGGGGCCAAGGTACTGGTCGTCCACCTCGGTGCGCACGCGGGCCACGGCGGCGGCCACGTCAAAAGGCTGGTCGTTGATGGCCGCCATGATCAGCGCATGGCCTTGGGCCAGTGCCACGCGGGCCACGCTTTCGTCGCGGGCGCGGAACACCATGCGGTACACGCCGCGCTGGGAGGTAGAGCGCGTCTGGCCAAAGCCGGTGGGCATGCCCGCCAGGTTGAGCAGCTCGATCACGATGTGCTCGAGCACATGGCCGCACCAGGTGCCCTCTTGCAGGCGCTGCAGGAAGCCGCCACGCTCGCCCACGCCGCAGTGGTGTTCGATCAGCGCGGGCAGCCAGGCCGTGAGGCGGTCATTGAAGCCGGGGATGGTGTTGGAGGGATAGTCCTCCAGCTCGCCCAGGTCCAGCCAAACTTCCAGGACCGGCCGGTAGGTCCAGATATTCGGGCCCCGCAGGTAGTTGATGCGAAGCAGTTGGATGTCGTTGAGTTTCGCCATGGATTGCAGCGGGTGTGTTTCCGGCCTTGTGAGGGCTTTGCGTGGAAAAAGGGGACGAAGGGGGACTTTGTTGGACGATGATTGTGCGCCAGCCCGGGGCCTGTTCGCAGTGTCAGCCAAATGGCTGCCGCAGACGTTACAGGAGGATGCCGTCGCACCGTGGCGTGCAGTATCGGTGAGAATTCCCGCTTTCGCGAGTTCGGCCACCGCAGGCTGCCGGTGGCGGAAAAACCAACCAAAAATGCAACATCACCATTCTGTGGACGCCTCGGGTGTCTTTTCTGGCCCCGTGGGGGGCGAATTGCGGGCCATGCTCGCTTCCAAAGAGAACGTGCTGGCTGCGTTACAGGTTGACCTGAGTACCGCGCTGCGGTTTGCGACAGGCTGGGTGGTGGTGACGTCCGAGCGTCTGCTGGCCTGCGAGCCCGGCACCACGACCTGGCGCAGCTGGCCGCTGGGTGACGGCCTGGCCCTGCGCCTGCACGACCATGGCGGTGTGGGTTCCCTGGAGCTGCACAGCCCCCAGGCCCGGCTGGCGCTGTGGCGCTTTACGCTGGCGCACCACGCCCAGGCATTGCGCCTGGTGCAGCGTTTCGAACAGCAGATGGCCCTGGGCGCAGGCAACACGGCCGCCGAGGACGACGAGCCCGCCTGCCCGACCTGCCACACGCCCCTGCCGCCCGACACCGACGAATGCCCGGCCTGCGCCCGGGCCCAGCCCCCGCAGACGTCCACCTGGGTGCTGCTGCGCCTGTGGCGTTTTGCCCGGCCCTACCGCAAGCAGCTGGCCGCCGGGTTTGCGCTCACGCTGGCGTCCACCGCCGCCACGCTGGTACCGCCCTACCTCACCATCCCGCTGATGGACGACATCCTGATCCCGTTCCAGAACGGCAAGCAGATCGACCCCATGCTGGTGCTGCTGTACCTGGGCGGGCTGCTGCTGTCGGCCCTGCTGGCCTGGGGCCTCTCCTGGGCGCGCACATATATATTGGCGCTGGTGTCCGAGCGCATTGGTGCCGACCTGCGCACCACGACTTACGAGCACCTGCTGCGCCTGTCGTTGGACTACTTTGGCGGCAAGCGCACCGGCGACCTCATGGCCCGGATTGGTTCCGAGACGGACCGCATCAACGTGTTCCTGTCGCTGCATGCGCTCGACTTCGTCACCGACGTGCTGATGATCGTGATGACGGCGGCCATCCTGTTCTCGATCAACCCGTGGCTGGCGCTGGTCACGCTGGTGCCGCTGCCCTTCATTGGCTGGATGATCCACACTGTGCGCGACCGCCTGCGCACCGGGTTTGAAAAGATCGACCGCGTGTGGTCCGAGGTGACCAATGTGCTGGCCGACACCATCCCCGGCATCCGCGTGGTGAAGGCCTTTGCGCAAGAGAAGCGCGAGGCCCAGCGCTTCCGTGACGCCAACCAGCACAACCTGGAAGTCAACGACAAGCTCAACAAGACCTGGAGCCTGTTTACCCCCACAGTGTCGCTGCTGACTGAAATCGGCCTGCTGGTGGTCTGGGCGTTCGGCATCTGGCTGGTGTCACGTAACCAGATCACGGTGGGGGTGCTCACCGCCTTCATCGCCTACATCGGGCGGTTCTATGGGCGGCTCGATTCGATGAGCCGCATCGTCTCGGTCACGCAAAAGGCGGCCGCAGGTGCCAAGCGCATTTTTGACATCCTGGACCACGTGAGCAACGTGCCCGACCCTGCCCAGCCCGTCAAGGTGGACAAGGTGCAGGGTGCCATCAGCATGCAGGGTGTGGGCTTCCGCTATGGCAGCCGTGCCGTCATCAAGGGGCTGGATCTGGATATCCGCCCCGGCGAGATGATCGGCCTGGTGGGCCATAGCGGCTCGGGCAAGAGCACGCTGGTGAACCTGATCAGCCGCTTTTATGACGTGAGCGACGGTTCCATCCAGGTGGATGGCATCGACATCCGCCGGTTTGCCGTGGCCGACTACCGCCGCCACATCGGTCTGGTGCTGCAAGAGCCCTTCCTGTTCTTCGGCACCATTGCCGAGAACATCGCCTACGGCAAGCCCGAAGCGACGCGCGAGGAGATCGTGGCCGCTGCCCGCGCTGCGCATGCGCACGAATTCATCCTGCGCCTGCCCCACGGCTACGACTCGCTGGTGGGCGAGCGCGGCCAGGGCCTCTCGGGCGGCGAGCGCCAGCGCATCAGCATTGCGCGCGCACTGCTGATCGATCCGCGCATTCTGATCCTGGACGAAGCCACCTCGGCCGTGGACACCGAGACCGAGAAGGAAATCCAGAAGGCGCTCGATAACCTGGTGCAAGGCCGCACCACGATTGCCATTGCCCACCGCCTGTCCACCCTGCGCAAGGCCGACCGCCTGGTGGTGATGGACCGGGGCGAGGTGGTGGAAGTGGGGCCCCACGACGAACTCATGGAAAAGCAGGGCGCCTACTGGCGGCTCTACGAAGCCCAGGCGCGCCGCGCCGAAGAAGACGCCCAGGCGGCCGGGGTCATCATCGACAGCAGCCTGCTGCACCCTGCCCACCCTGCGGGCAATCCCTGAAAAGTTGTGAGCGAGCTTGCCATGAACGCACCCCTGACCCCGTCGTCTACGCCTGCCTTCCAGTTGGCGCGCAACCCCCATGGCCGCCTGGTTCTGACGCTGCCCGACGGCTCGGAGCATGAAGGCGTCACCCCCGTGCGGGCTTTCCCCATCGCCGCGCCTGGCGAGGGGCTGTCGCTGGTGGGCGCGGATGGCCATGAGTTGTTGTGGATTCCGCAGGTGGACCAGGTGGCGGGCCCGGCCCGGCAGCTCATCGACGAGGAGTTGGCGGTGCGCGAGTTTGTACCCACTATCGAAAAAATTATTGCAGTGTCGAGTTTCTCAACGCCCAGCACCTGGCAGGTGGAGACCGACCGGGGCCCGGCCAGCCTGGTGCTCAAGGCCGAAGAAGACATTCGCCGCCTAGGCGGGCGCACCCGGCTGCTGATCGCCGGGGGCGACGGCATGCAGTTCCGCGTCAAGGACACCACCGCGCTGGACCGGCACTCGCGCAAACTGCTGGAACGTTTTCTCTGACCGGCTCGGGGCCCCGCAGCCCCAGCTGAGACCTCTCTAGACCCCTCTTTTTCTCTTTCTCGGTGCGCTGAGCGCCTCCGGGCGCCCCTTGGCGCATGGTCAACACGCACAAAAGCCACAGGCTGGCCTGGTGGTTGTGATCGCTTGTGCGCTCAATCCTTGTTTTCAGCCCACATCAGGCTCGCAGATGGCTTGAACCTCTTCTGAAATCTAGGTGAAAACCCTTGTTTGAGGTCAATCGGTGAAAAAGACCTAAATTTCCCCTTCTTTTTGCCGTTATGAATTACGAAGACGTCGGAAAACCCTCTGCACGCCAAGACACATCCATTCACCATCCGGGGCCACTGCCATGCAAATGCCACCTGTCGATCGATCGCCGAGCTGGCGTCCTCAGGGCGCTGATTTGTATTCCACTGGCGCCTCCGGCGCGCCGCCGGTGCGGCCCATCAATGCGCCCAACCCGGTGGAATCCATGGACCGCCTGGGCGAGGGCGCTGTCGTGCGTGAGCCCGACAAGCCGTCTGCCCCGGACACCGCCAACCGGGACTGGACCGAGGTCAAGAAAAAGGAAACGGTAGAAGAACCCCCCGAGCCACCCAAGGAGCCCATCTACAAGCAGCTGCTGGAACTCATCCAGTCGATGTGGCGGGCCAGTGGCACGGCGGTGGAGGTGGCGCAGGACATCAACAAGATGACCCTGCAGGAGCGCATGGCGCAGCAGGTCAAGAACGAGCCACTCACCTATTCAGACCCCAAGGTCAAGCGCACCGGTGGGTTGTAGTTTGCTATATTAATAATAGCTATCAAGGCTTGATGGACGCGCGGTAGCGGTCAAATTTTCTTGTATTTTTCACGCCACGGCATCACGGCCGGGGCGATGAGGCGGCAGCTGCCGCCTGGGCGGCGGCACGTTGCTGGTCTCGCTGCTCCCGGTATTTGGCGGCAAAGACCCGCACTTCCTCGTGCGACACATAACCGTCCTTGTCGGTGTCTGCGTCATCGAACGCGGCGGCCAGCCGGGGAAACAGTTGCACCTCGGTGCGGCTCAGCTTGCCGTCTCCGTTGAAATCCAGCATCTTGAAATCACGCAAGGCCTTGGCTTCCCCTTTGGTGGGTGCGGGCGGTTGTGTGTCGGCGTCCGGCGCCTGTGCCCAAGCTGCGCTGCAGGCTGCGATCCAGAGGGAGAGGGCGGCCACGAAGGCTCGGGGGATGGGGGTGTGCAAAACAGGGCTCCTTGAAGGCGGGTGGTGGCCCGACCCTGACAGACCGCGAACCGGGCGGTCAGTTCCCGGCGGGGCGCAGCGGCGCCGTGTTGGAGATGCCGCTGTTCACATGCCCAGCCGGCACATGGCGCGCGGCCGAGGTCACATGGCCCGTCTGGTCGTCGAAGAAAAAGTCGGGTTCGAACTCGCGCAGAAACTCGCCCTTGGGCAGGCCGCCCAGGAACATGGCCTCGTCCACATTGATGTCCCAGTCCATCAGTGTGCGAATCGCACGCTCATGCGCCGGTGCGCTGCGCGCCGTGACCAGGGCCGTGCGGATGCGCATGCCTGTGGTGCCTCCCGCCTCCCCGGCGGACTGCAGCCGGTGCAGGGCGGCGAGCAGGGGTTTGAAGGGGCCGTCGGGCAGCGGCAGGGCGGCCTTGTCGGTTTCGTGCTGCTGAAAAGCCGCCAGACCCTGGGCCTGGTACACGCGCTCGGCCTCGTCGGAGAACAGCACGGCGTCGCCATCGAACGCGATGCGCACTTCTGCAGGGTTGGCGTCACCGGCCTGCATGGATTCGGTCACCACCCGCGCCGCCGGGTAGCCCAGGTGCAGGGCTTCGCGCACATCGGCCTCGTTGGCCGACAGGAACAGGTGGGCGCCCAGCGGCCGCAGGTAGCGGAACGGATCGCGCCCCTGCGTGAAAACCCCGCGCTGGATGGTGGGCAGGCCATGGGCGTGGCACGAGCGGAACACGCGCATGCCACTGACCGGGTCGTTGCGCGAGAGCAGCACCACTTCCACGCGCTGGTGCTCGGTCGTGTTGAACGCGAGCAGCTTGCGCACCAGCGAAAACGCCACGCCCGGCGCTGCGGGCACATCCAGCCGCTGGCGCTGCAGGTCCACATAGGCGCGGTCGTTGTCTTTCTCAAAAACGCGGTTCTCTTCCTCAAAATTGAACAGCGCGCGCGAGGAGATCGCCACCACCAGCTTGTCGTCCAGGGTCACTGCCATACGTTAGAGCGTGTTATGCACTTTTACGTGCCCGCGAAAGCCGGAGAAAGGCCCGGCAACTAGGCGCAGGCCGCGCGGCGGTATGAATACCGCAAGTGGCCTGCAACAACGTGGCCGGGCCTTTCCCCGGTTTTCCCATAGGGTCGGGCCCACAGGCAGGCGCTCGCGGCGTTGCAGCACTTGCCAAGGCGCTTGCCTTGGCAGCGCGCTGCGCCTTGCGATCACCAGCCTGTGGGCCCGACGCGGGTGCGTAAAAGTGCATAACACGCTCTACTTCACAAACTGGTTAAGTTGGATGATAGGCAGCAGCACGGCCAGCACGATCAGCATCACGATGCCGCCCATGCCCACGATGAGCAGCGGCTCCAGGATGGTGGCGAGCGCCATGGCGCGGCGTTGCACTTCAGTCGAGAGCTGGCGCGCGGCGCGCTGCAGCATCACGGGCAACTGGCCGGTCTGTTCGCCCAGGCGCGCGAACATCGACAGCAGGCCGGGGAAGCGCTTCTTCTGCGCCAGCGCCGAGGCCAGCGGGGCGCCCTCGCGCACCAGCACCAGGGCATCGAGCGCATCGGCACGCAGGGCGCGGTTGCTCAGGGTTTCGGCTGCGGCCTGCAAGGCTTTGAGGATGGGCACGCCTGCGCCCGAGAGCATGGCCAGCGTGCCCGCAAAACGCGCCGCGTTGTAGCCCCGCGCCAGCTTGCCCACCAGCGGCAGCTTCAGCCAGGCGGCATCGAACTTTTCGCGCACAGGGTCGATGGCCAGTGCCCACCGGGCTCCGACGGCGGCCAGCACTGCGGCCGCGAGCATCACCCAGCCATAGTTGCGCACAAAAGCGCTCAGGCCCAGCATGGCCACCGTCAGGAAGGGGAGGGCCCGCTTGGTGCCCGCAAACACGCTGGCCACCTGCGGCACCACATAGCCCACCAGGAACAGCACGATGGCAATCGCCACCAGGGTGACGATGGCCGGGTAAAGCGCTGCGCCCACCAGCTTGGCCTTGAGCGCCTGCCGTTCTTCCAGGTCGTCGGCCAGGCGCTCCAGCACCAGGCCCAGGTTGCCGCTGTGCTCGCCCGCGCCAATCACGGCGCAGTAAATGTCGGAAAACTCCCGCGGGTGCTGCGAGAGCGCGCGGGCAAACGTGGCGCCCGCATTGACCTCGGCCCGCAGTGCAGCCACCAGGTGGCGCTGGCGTTCGTCGTCGGCTTCTTCGGACAGGGCCGTGAGCGCCCGCTCCAGCGGCAGGCCCGACGACACCAGCCCGGCGATCTGCCGCGTCCAGATGGCCAGCGCGGTGGCGCTGAACACGGGCCGCGTGAACAGACGCTGGCCCAGGCTGGCAGCGCGACCGTCCTGCGACTGGCCGGTTTGCACCGGCTCCACCGCCAGCGGCACCAGGGCCTGCGCCCGCAGCAAGCTGCGTGCGGCCTTGGCGGTGTCGGCCTCCATGAGGCCTTTGCGGGTCTGGCCCTGGGCGTCCAGGGCTTCAAAGGAAAAAGCAGGCATGCGGGCGTAGGCGGTTAAGCGGTAGCAAGGAGGTCCGGCAGTCTCACCACACGCGGGCAGCAGGCTGAGGTGGGTGGAATCACTGCAGCCCCAGATGGTAGCCGCTACCAGAGGCACTCCCGCCCATGCCATGTCATGCCACGCCGGCGGCCGCTGCATGATCCAGGTCAAGGCGTGAGACTGCCCGGTGCGCAGAATCAAAAGTGGCCTGCGGCATCCGGCGGCAGGTCTTGTGGACGGACAAGGAGTCTTTCATGCTGAAGAACAAGGTAGCGCTGGTCACCGGCGCTTCGTCGGGCATCGGTCGTGCGATTGCCCTGGTGTGGGCTCGAGAGTGCGCCCGGGTGGTGGTGTCGGATGTGAACGTGCAGGCAGGCGAGGAAACGGCCGCACTGGTGCGCGCAGCCGGGGGAGACGCCACATTTGTGGCCGCCGACGTGGGCAAGCCCGGGGACTGCGAAGCGCTGGTGATCCGCACCGTGGCCCACTATGGCCGCCTGGACATCGCATGCAACAACGCGGGCATTGGTGGCCCCCAGGCACCCACGGCCGACTACCCGCTGGACGGCTGGGCGCAGGTCATCAACACCAACCTGTCGGGCGTGTTCTACGGCATGAAGTACCAGATCGCAGCCATGCTCAAGAACGGCGGGGGCTCCATCATCAACGTGGCGTCCATCCTGGGCGCCGTCGGCTTTGCCACCGCACCGGCCTACACCGCCGCCAAGCATGGCGTGGTGGGACTGACCAAGGCGGCCGCCCTGGAGTACAGCGCACAGGGTGTGCGCATCAACGCCGTGGGGCCTGCCTTCATCCACACGCCGATGATCAGCGGGCTGGAGCAGGACGCAGGCATCCACGCCATGCTGGTAGGCGCGCACCCCGTCGGGCGCCTGGGGCAGCCGGAAGAGGTGGCCGAACTGGTGGCTTGGCTGGCGTCCAGCAAGGCGTCGTTCGTTACCGGGGCGTATTACCCAGTGGATGGTGGTTATCTGGCGCGATAAAGCGCGAACAGACGCTCAGGCCGACACGGTGGCCTGGCCGAGCGTGGCGTGGGCCTGCGCGGCAATATCCAGCGACCGCAGCCGCAGCGCCGGGTCGTACACATCACTCACCAGCATCAGCTCGTCAGCCCCGGTGGCTTCGCTGAGCTGCGCCAGCCCCGTGCGCACCGTGTCGGGCCCGCCGATCACGGCGGCGGCCAGAAAGTCGCCGATGGCTGCACGTTCCTGCGGTTGCAGGCGCTCCGCATAGTTCTCTACGGGCGGCAGCAAGCGGCGCCGGTCGCCCGTCAGAATGCCCAGCACCCGCTGGTAGGTGCTGCTGGCCAGAAACTCCGCTTCCTCATCGGTGGGCGCCGCAATCAGCGGTACGCCAATCGCCACATAGGGCTGGGGCCAGGCGGCGGAGGGTCGGTACAGGTTGCGGTACAGGTCGATCGCCTGGTGCAGCAGGCGCGGGGCGAAGTGCGAGGCAAAGGCATAGGGCAGGCCGCGCTCGGCCGCGAGCTGCGCCGAGAACAGGCTGGAGCCCAGCAGCCAGATCGGCACGTTGGTACCTGCGCCGGGCATGGCAATCAGGCGCTGGCCCGGTTCGGCCGGTGCCAGCAGGCGCTGCAGTTCGGCCACGTCCTGCGGAAAGTCGTCGGCCGTCTCCACCCGGCTGCGGCGCAGCGCGCGCATGGTGGCCGGGTCTGTGCCGGGCGCGCGGCCCAGGCCCAGGTCGATGCGGCCTGGGTACAGCTCGGCCAGCGTGCCAAAGGCTTCGGCCACCACCAGCGGCGCATGGTTGGGCAGCATCACGCCGCCCGAGCCCACGCGGATGCGTGACGTGCCGCCGGCAATGTGCCCCACCAGCACGGCCGTGGCCGAGCTGGCAATGCCTGCCATGTTGTGGTGTTCGGCCAGCCAGTAGCGGGCAAAGCCCAGTTGCTCGGCGTGTTGGGCAGTGCGCAGTGCAATCTGCAGGGCATCGGCCACGGTGCCGCCTTCGCGGACGGCCACCAGGTCCAGCATCGACAGGGCGGGGCGGCGGGGAGTAGAAGTCATGGCTGCATTGTCTGGCCGCTGGTGCCTTTGTGCTGGCGCCAGGGCAGAGTCGGCAGGGCCCGAAGGGTTGCCCGGCGCGATTTTTACGGCCGGGCCATTTTTTGGTAGCCAAAACGACGGCGGCGCCACAGAATGTTTCAAGGATTTTCCGCGTGGGCATGTTCCCGTGTGCGCGGCCCCTGGCCGTTTAAGGGATGACGATGGGTTTCTTCAGCCGTTTGTTCAAGATCAAGGAGCAGGATCCGACCAGCCCCGACACCACCTGGGCCATGGAGGACAACGGCAGCGAACTGGTGCTGGACGCGGAATACGCGGCCACCCTGATGACTGAAATCGACATCGACGCCGCCATTGCCAGCCACGAGCGCTGGCGCCTGCAGCTGCAGGACATGGTCAACGGCCGCTCGGAGGAGGTCATGCGGCCCGAACGCATTTGCCAGGACGACCGTTGCGACCTCGGCCGCTGGCTGTATGGCACGGGGCGCGTGCGGTTGGGGCACTACCCTGCATTCGAGATGCTCGTGGCCCGCCACAAATACTTCCACCAGCAGGCCGCCGACGTGGTCACGCTGTTCCAGTCCGGCGAGCAGCAAAAAGCGGTGCAATTGCTCAACAGCAGTTGCCGCCATGCCTCCAACCAGGTGCTGTTGTTGCTCAAGGAACTCAAGCGCGGGCTGGGGCGCTGATCTTTGTGGTGGGGCATGGAAAGCCCCTGGCGGTCAGTAGCTCCGCCCCCCCTTGTACATCGCATGCTGCCGTCGATTCAGCGTGGCCGCCTCTCCCAGCCGCCCCATCGCCGCGCCTGCATGCGCATGCGTGATGGCCATGCCCAGGCCGTCGGCCGCGTCGGTGCCCGGCAGGCCCGGTAGCTGCAGCAGCCGCCGCACCATCTCCTGCACCTGGCTCTTGGCGGCGCGGCCGTGGCCGACGACGGCTTTTTTCATTTGCAGGGCGGTGTATTCGGCCACGGGCAGGTTGCTGGCCACCAGGGCGGTGATGGCGGCGCCGCGTGCCTGGCCCAGCAGCAGGGTGGACTGGGGGTTGACGTTGACGAACACGATTTCGACCGAGGCCACATCGGGCTCATAGCGGGCTGCAACCTCGGTGATGCCGTCGAACAAAATCTTCAGGCGCCCGGGCAGGTCGCCCAGGGCCAGCGTGGTGGTGCGGATGGTGCCGCTGGCCACATAGCTGAGCTTGTGGCCGTCCACGTCCACCACGCCAAAGCCGGTGGTCTGCAGGCCGGGGTCAATGCCAAGAATACGCATTTGCTATAAAGTTAATAGCTATATGGGCAATGTGGTCGCGCGCAGACGGCCATTTTTGCTCAAAGTCCGAAGTACCAGCGCACTGAATGGAAGAACACGGGGGCCGCAAAACACAATGCGTCCACCCGGTCGAGCAGGCCGCCGGCACCGGTGACGGACATGCCCTGCATGCCCCAGCTCGTGATGCCCCGGTCGCGCTTGAGAGCCTTCATCACCAGGTGCCCCAGGCTGCCTGCCACGCAGGCCAGCAGGGCCATGCCCAGTGCCTGGCCGGGTTTGAACGGGGTGATGAAGGTGAGCAGCCCGCCCACCAGCCCGCCCACGGCCACGCCAGCGAGCCAGCTGGCCCACTGGAAGCTCTGGCTCACCTGCGGCGCCACGGGGGTGTGCGGAAAACGCCGCCCCAGCAGGTGCTGCACCACCATGCAGGTCTGCACCACAAAGACCAGGAAGAACACCAGGAACGCACCCTTGTCGCGGTAGCCCGGGAAGTCGAGCAGCAGCAGCGCGGGCACATGGCTCATGCCATACACGCAGACCATGATGCCCCACTGCAGCTTGGCGTTGCGCTCCAGAAACCGCTGTGGGTCGTTGGCCAGCGCACTCACCACGGGCAGCGCCAGAAACACATAGACCGGGATAAAGACCGTGAACAGGTCGAACATCTTGCTGCCCACGATCCAGAACTGCAGCGGCAGCACCACGAAGAACGCCAGCACCAGGCTGCGGTGATCGCCCCGGCGCGTGGGCGAGAGGGTGATGAACTCGCGCAGCGCAAAAAAGCCCACGATGGCAAACAGCACGGTGGCCACGGTGTCGCCCAGCACCCAGCCCACCCAGAACACGGTGGCCATCATCCACGAGGTCTTGAGCAGGCCCCAGAAGCGCCTGGCCTCCAGCATGCGTGCTTCGGACTCGGGGTCGTCACTCGCATGCTCGCGCAGATTGCGCACAAAGGCCCACACGGTAACGATGGACAGGATGCCGAACACGGCGATGAAGAGGGCGCCGATCTGTTGGGTGGCGGTCAAGCCGCGGAGGAAGTTGTTCATGTCGTTGCCGCCCGGCCGCCCGAAGGGAATGACGCGCCCTCTTGGGGGGCAGCGATACGCGAAGCGATGAGCGTGGGGGTCATATTCAGACTTCCCGCAAGGCGATCACGGCGCGGCGTGCGCGATCGAGGAAAGGGCGGCGTTCTTCACCCGCTTCGAGCTGGATGGGCGCGCCAAAGGTCACCGAGCACAGGATGGGCACGGGCACCACTTCGCCCTTGGGCATCACGCGCTGCACGTTGTTGATCCAGGCGGGCACCAGCACCACCTGCGGGAACATCTGCGCCAGCTTGAACAGGCCGGACTTGAAGGATTGCGGTTCGTCGCCATGGCCGCGTGTGCCCTCGGGGAAGATCACGATGGAGTCGCCGCTGGCCAGCGCCCGCACCAGCGGTGCCAGCGGATCGGATTCTGGGAGGGCGGCGCGCAGTTCTTCGGGCGTGGGGGTGCGCGGTGGCATGTCGGGCGATGGGTCGGGGCCGCCTGCCATGGCGGTGTCTGCGTCGGCAGATGCGGTTGCCATGGCGCCAATCACGCCGACGGGCTCTGTCGCCGCAGGGGCGGGCGGGCGGGCGGGCGTGGCTTGGCGGTCAACATACACGGCGTTGAACACGGCGGTGGTGATCCACTGCCGGAACGGCGTCTTGGTCCAGTAGTCCTTGGCGGCAATGGGTCGCGTGATGCTGCGCAGCTCTTCGGGCAGGGCGGCCCAGATCAGCACCATGTCGGCGTGGCTCTGGTGGTTGGCGAAATAGATGCGCTGCTCGGCCTTGGGCGGGCAGCCATACCAGCGGGCCTGGGAGCCGGTGAGAAACCGCACGATCCCCAGCAGGACAAAACTCATCAACTTGGCAAGCATGGGGCGGATCATACGGGGCGGTATGGCCTGCGCCGCCCAGTGTCGTGGCAGGCTGCCGCCGCGCCGCAACACCCACCTACACCCAGATCCGGTACGCCCAGAACGCCTCGTCGCCGTAAATGCCGTCGTAGAGCGCCTGCGGCGCATAGCCCGTGATGCGCCGCGTGACGCGGCACAGGTGCGACTGGTCCGAAAACCCCGCGCCTGCGGCCACATCGGCCCATCTGACGCTGCCTTGGGCAGCATCGGCCGCGATGGTGTCGAAGAACGCCTGTTCGGCCTTGCCAAAGCCGCGCAGCTCGCGCAGAGGCAAACCGGCCCAGCGCTTGATGCGCCGCTCCAGCTGGCGCAGGCTGCGTCCGGTGGCGGACAGGGCGGCCCGTTGCGCCAGGTGCGCGACCCAGTCGCCGTAGCGCTGCGTCTGCAGCGCCTGGGCGGGGCGGCAGGCCTGCCAGCGGGGCTCCAGGAAGTCCTCCAGGCACTGCAAGCGGGCCGCGTTGTCGGGCAGGTTCTGCACCACCTCGCACAGCGCCACCCAGTCGGGTGGCAGCAGCGATTGCGCGTCCACCATGCGGTCGGTCAGGGCGCCGGGGTCCACGCCGGTGAGCTGGTGCAGCGCGTCGGGCATGAACATCACCATCATGGCGTGCGTGGGCCCGGCGCAGTAGCTGGAGGTGGGGCGGGTCTGCGGGCCCGCCAGCACCCAGCGGCCCGGGTAGGCCTCGCGCGGGCTGTGCTGCGTGGGCATGGTGTCGGGGCGCTCGGCTACCAGCGCCTCGCTGCGGCCTTCAAACCACCAGCTCAGGCTGCACAGCGGTGACGCCGGAAAGCGGTTGATGCGCTGCGCATCGCTGAGCGTGTAGCCCACCGTGCTGCGCGCCATGGCGGCGCGCAGGCAGGCAGTGAGGCTGGCGCGCGGCAACCACAGCTCGCCCGAAGGGATCAACCCGGCGGGGTGCCGAGGGGAGGGTGGGGCCAAGCTTGCCATGGGGCGGGAGTGTAGGCGACGGGGGCTGTCGCAATCGTTCAATACGGCCGCGCTGCTGCGCTGCAGCATGCGGGGCATGAACTCGACCTCCGCCCCAGTGGTGCCTCCCGCCACTGCCTCTGTATCCTCCCCCGCCGTTCCTCCCACCTCTTTTTTGCCCCGCGGCCCGCGCAGCCGCTGGTGGGGCCTGCCACTGCTACGTTCCATGCGCGCCGACTACCTGGGTTTTGTGACCCAACTGCAACGCGAACATGGCGACCTCACTCGCATGCGCCTGGGTTACGAAGACGCATGGGACCTGATGCACCCCGACCTGGTGCGCGAGGCGCTCATCACCCATGCCGACCAGCTCATCCGCTGGGAGCGTGGCATAGCAGTGTTCGAGGAGGTGTTTGGCCAAAGCGTGCTGGTGACCGAAGGCCATACCTGGCAGCGCCAGCGCCGCATGCTGATGCCCGCCTTCACCCCCAAACGGGTGGCGGGCTACGCGCGGCTGATGACCGATGCCGCCCGCAGCGCGCTCGACGCTGCTGTGCCCCCGGGCCAGCCCGGTGCGCGGGTGGCGGTGGATGCGCTCTGGACCGATGTGGCCATGGACGTGATCCTGCGCACGCTGTTCAGCACCTCGGCGCAGGCCGATGCGCGCGAGGCCGCCTGGGCCACACAGACACTGGGGGCCATGGCCTACCAGGAGATGTTCATGCCCTTCACGCTGCCCGACTGGCTGCCCCTGCCGGGCAAGGCGGCCAAGCGGCGCGCCATCCGGTCGTTGAAGGGGCTGGTGTGGCGCCACATCCATGCCCGCCAGGCCGAGGTGGCCGCGCCCGGCGCCCCGGAGCGCTCAGACCTGCTGCACATGCTGCTGGCCCTGCGTGACGAGCAAACCGGCGAGGCCTTGTCGGCACAAGAAGTGTTTGACCAGTGCATTGTCAGCTTCCAGGCCGGGCACGAAACCAGCGCCACCACGCTGCTGTGGTGGACCCTGCTCATGGCCCAGCACCCCGAGGCCGCGCGGCGCGCCCAGGCCGAGGTCGATGCCGTGTTGCAGGGCGGCACCCCGGGCCCCGAGCATCTGGCACAGCTGCCTTGGCTGGGAGCCACGCTGAAAGAGGCGCTGCGCTTGTACCCCCCGATCGCCGCGCTGATGAGCCGCCGCACCACCGCGCCCATCGCGCTGGGCGGGGTGCCGGTGCCCCGAGGCGCCATGCTGCGCATCACCCCCTGGGTGCTGCACCGCGACGCGCGCTGGTTTTCCGAGCCGGACTGCTTTCGTCCCGAGCGGTTTCTGGACGGCGCGCCGTCCATCCCCCGGGGTGCGTGGATCCCGTTCGGGCTGGGGCCGCGCGTGTGCATTGGCCAGCACTTTGCGATGCTGGAGATGACGCTGCTGGCGGCGATGCTGGTGCAGCGCTATACGGTGCGGCTGCCGGAGGGCGTTGCCGTGGGAGCACCCCGGTTGCAGGTGACGCTGCGGCCGGAGGGGGCGTCTGCGCTGTGGCTGCAGCGGCGGCGCGAGGCGCCACGGGCGCAATAGGGCGGCTGCTTACCGGTACACGATGTTCAGGGCAGCTCCGCGCCGCCCATGCGTCCCAGGATCGTGCGCGTGCGCCCTGCCAGGTAGGCCGACCCCGGCGTTTTCTCAAACCGCTTGGGCGCGGGCAGCATCACCGCCAGGCGCGCGGCTTCGGCGGTGCTCAGGCGGCTGGCGCTCTTGCGAAAGTAGTGCTGCGCGGCGGCTTCGGCGCCGAACACGCCCTCGCCCCATTCCACGTTGTTGAGGTAGATCTCCAGGATGCGCTGCTTGGAGAGCAGCTGCTCCAGCGCCAGTGTCAGCACAAATTCCTGCCCCTTGCGCAGCAGCGTGCGTTCGCCCGACAGCAGCAGGTTCTTGGCCAGCTGCTGGGTGATGGTGGAGCCACCCCGGATCTTGGGCGCACGCACCGGGCGCTCGGGGGCACGGGCCTGCGCCTTGCTGGCCTGGGCTTCGGCCTTGGCGTTGCGTTCCCAGGCTTTTTCAATGGCGTTCCAGTCCACGCCATCGTGGTTCACAAAACCATCGTCTTCCGAGGCGATCACCGCGCGTTTGAGGTGGTCAGAGATGTCCGCATACGGCACCCATTGCTGGCGCCAGGGCACATGGCCTTTGGTGGCGAGCAGGGTCCAGGCTTCGGAGCGCTGGAAGGTGGTGGACTCGGGGTTGATGGCCACCATGGCGGCAATGCGCAGCACAAAAAACAGCTGCAGCGCCACCAGCGCGATCACCAGCAGACCCAGCCAGCGCAGCATGGCTTTCATCGTGGCGTCCCCGGGGCTCAGGCGGTGGCGGATTGCTGCATCTCGCGCAGCACCTGGGCCGAAGGCGGTCGCACGCCGCGCCACAGCAAGAAGGCCTCGGCGGCCTGCTCCACCAGCATGCCTAGGCCGTCGCGGGGCACTGCGCCGTGGCTGCGGGCCCAGTCCAGAAAACCTTGCGCTGCGGGACCGTACATCATGTCGTAGGCCAGGGCCCCCGGGCGCAGCACGGTGGCGGGCACGGGCACCCCGGCACCGGCCAGGCTGCTGGCCGTGGCGTTGATGATCACATCAAAATTGGCCGTTGCCGCACTTGGTTCCAGCGCCTCTAGCTCTGCTTTTTGTAGCAAGGCGAGTGCGCTGTGCGACTGCACCAGTGCCAGGGCCTTGGCCAGCGTGCGGTTGGCCACGGTGATGTGGCGCGCCCCCGCCAGCAGCAGCGGGCCCAGCACGCCCGCAGCGGCGCCGCCTGCCCCCACCAGCAGCACATCGCGCCCGGCGAGTGGCACACCCGCGTTGTGGGTGATGTCGGCCACCAGGCCCAGGCCGTCGGTGTTGTCGGCGTAGATGCTGCCGTCGGCACGGAAGGTGAGGGTGTTGGCCGCGCCTGCCAGTTGCACGCGCTCGCTGCACACGGTGGCCAGGCCCGGCGCCTCGGTCTTGAAAGGCACGGTGACATTGCAGCCGCGCCCGCCCTCGGCCACGAAGTCGCGCACGCCCTGGGCAAAGCCGTCCAGGGGCACCAGGCGGCGCTCGTAGGCGATGGGCTCGCCCGTGAGTTCGGCAAAGCGCGCGTGGATGGCGGGCGAGCGGCTGTGCGCCACCGGGTTGCCCATCACGCAATACAGGTCGGCGGAGAGAGGCGAAGATGTCATGGGAATAACAAGGGCTGCATCAGGGGGCGGGGTTCGGCCAGGGCCGCCGCGGAACTGGCTTTGCCAGGCCGCTGGCGGCGTCCCCCTGGGGGGAAGGCGCCGCAGGCGACTCAGGGGGGGTTACCGAACACTGGTTTCGAGGGTCTGGTCGCGGGTGAACTTGAAGCGCGCCACCATGGCGATCTGGTCTGCCTTCTTGCGCATGTCGGCGCCGAAGGCACCAAAGGGCCCGGCGGCACGCGCAATGGCCTCGGCGCGGCGGTCCAGGGTGCTGTTGCCCGAGCCTTGCACCACCTCGGTGCCCAGCACGCGGCCGTCGTGGTTGACAGTGACGATCATGGTCAGCTCGCCATACAGCTTGCGCCCGGCCTGTTCGGGGAAGTTCTCGGTGCCCTTGTCCTCGACCTTGCGGCGCAGCGCGTCGTAATAGATGGCGTAGGCCTCTTCGCGCGTCGCGGGGCTGATGTAGCGCTTCTTGGGGCGCGAATTTTCTTCGTTGATGCGCTTCTCGATCTCGGCCAGCAGCTTGACGAGCTGGCGGCGCTTTTCCTGTTCATTCGCCTGGTCGGCGCTCTGGCTGGGCTTGCGCGGGTCGGGCTCGGGCATGGTGGCGAGCTGCTTGCGCAGCTGGGCCAGCAGTTGCGCCTGCTGCTCCTGCATCGCATCCATCTTGCGCTGCGCTTCCTCGAAGTCGTCGCCCACGGCCGTGAGGGCGGTGTGGGGCAGGGGGCTGGTGGCGCGGCCTTTTTCAGCGTCGCCACCGCCCGCCAGGCTGGCCTGGGCAATCGCCTGGGCCTTGTCGGGGCGCTCGT
Organism: Acidovorax kalamii; assembly: GCF_002245625.1. GTDB lineage: Bacteria > Pseudomonadota > Gammaproteobacteria > Burkholderiales > Burkholderiaceae_C > Acidovorax > Acidovorax kalamii. Next base: position 18,667 of record NZ_NOIG01000013.1, on the reverse strand, counting down.
TGGACTTGGCGTTGACCAGGATGACTTCGAGCGGCGTGTCCTGGAACACGCGATTGAAGCCCTCGGGGTCGATGAAGCGCACGGAGATGAGCGCAGCGTGCACGGCCACCGAGAAACCCAGCGCGAGCTGCAGCGTGCTGACGGTGCGGAGGAAGGCAGGGAGTTTCATCGCCGGCAATTATCAGGGGCGTGGTCAGGGGGTGGGAGCGGCCGCTACGGCTTCAGCGGGTGCTTCGTTCACATCCACCGCGATGGCAATCGGGCCGGCCACGGTGTCGTCGTCTTCGTCCGCATCTTCCACCGGGCCGTCGTCGCTGCTGTCGGCCGGGTCGTCCAGGCGCTCGATCACGGTGCCGTGAATGTCGAGGGTGATCTCGTCCACCTCGCCCAGCTTGACCTTCAGGCGTGCGCCGCGCGGCAGGTTCTGCGCGCCCAGCACGGGGAAGACGAGCGGAATGTCGTCTGCCCGCACCAGGAAGGTGCCGCCCGGGCCTTCCTTGAAGACGGTGGCGTTCAGCTCGGTGATACCGTTCTGCTCCACATATTTCAGCGTCCAGAAGCGTTCCATGCCCGCCTGGTAGCCGTTGTAGGCGCCGTAGGCCGCGTCAAAGCTGCTGATGATGGAGAACAGGTCGGCGTCCTTGGGCTTGAAGGGCGCGGCCAGCGCAGCGGTTTTGCCGTGGCGGGCGCAGGCAATGATCTGCCACTGGTTGACCAGGTCGGTGTAGCGGCGCAGGGGCGAGGTGGCCCACGAATACGCTTTGACGCCGATGCCCGCGTGCGGCAGTGCCTTGGTGCCCATGCGCACCTTCACGCCCGGCGCCATGCTGGCCTGGCTGCGGTAGATGCCGGGCACGCCCAGCTCGGCCATCCAGCTGCCCCAGGTGCTGTTGGCGACGATCATGGCCTCGGCCACGATGAGGTCCAGCGGTGCGCCGCGCTGGCGCACGCTGATCTGCACTTGTTCATCGCCCGTGGGCTCGGCACCGTTGTTGCCGACCAGGCGGAAGTTGTAGTCCGGCCGGTTGAAGTTCTCGGGCTTGCCGCGCACCACTTCACGGCGGGCCTTGAGGTCCTTGGCCAGGCGGTGCAAAAAGGATAGCTGTCCACGCAAGTCAGACAGGCGGTGGGGGTCGTTTTGATGCTCAAACGCCGGGTTGGTGAGCCATTCTTCCGTCACCACGCTGTCGAGCTGGTCGTGGCGCAGGTTGGCGGCGATGTGCACGCGCTCCAGCTTGGTCTCGGAGCTTTTGAACTCCAGCGTGGCTTCGTCGATGGTGACGTACAGCGACACGGCCGGGTTGGCACGGCCTTCGTCCAGCGTATAGGTCTGCACCACGTCGTCGGGCAGCATGGTGATCTTGTAGCCCGGCATGTACACCGTGGACAGGCGCGCGCGGCCGAGCTGGTCGATGGCGCTGCCCGGCTGGATCGCCAGGCCCGGCGCGGCGATGTGGATGCCCAGCACCACAGTGCCCGTGCCCAGGCCCTGCACCGACAGCGCGTCGTCGATTTCGGTGGTCTGCGAGTCGTCGATGGAGTACGCCTGCGCGGTGGACAGCGGCAGCTCGTCGGCAATGACCGGTGCCGTGACGGCCGGAAAGCCCGTGCCCTTGGGGAAGTTCTCGAACAGGAAGCGCTTCCAGTGGAACTGGTAGGCCGAGTCGATGGCACCGGCCTTTTGCAGCAGATCGAGCGGCGCAGTGTGCGTGGCGCGGCTGGCGTCCACCACGGCCTTGTACTCCGGCGCGTTCTTGTCGGGCTTGAACAGGATCTTGTAGAGCTGGTCGCGGATGGGCTGCGGGCATTCGCCCCGGCCCAGCTGGGCTGCCCATTCGTCGATCTGCGCGAGGATCGCCTTCTTCTTCTCGATGGCGGCTAGCGCCTGCTGCAGGATTTCGGCCGAGGCCTTCTTGAAGCGGCCCTTGCCCGCGCGGCGGAAGTAGTGCGGTGCGTCGTACAGGCGGAACAGGGCGCCGGCCTGCTGGGCCAGCGTGGCGTTTTCGGAGAAATAGTCCCGCGCCAGGTCGGCAAAGCCGAACTCGTCCTCGGGCGCGAACTCCCAGGCCAGGTCCAGCTCGATGGTCTCGGCCACAGCCTGGGCCTGGGCGATAAGCTCCGCCGGGGCCGGTTTTTCGAACTTCAGGAGGATGTGGGCGGCCTTGACCTTGACCCGTTTGCCCGAATCCAGCTCGACCTGGGCGGATGTGTCGGCTTCCGACAGGATACGGCCGGCGAGAAATTTACCAGCTTCTTCAAACAGTGCATGCATGGCAGGGATTGTCCCATGGGCGGCGCAGGGCGCCCGGATGCTGGGCGCGCAAGCCACCCCCTATGATGCGCACCACCTCGCCGGCATCGCACCAGCGCTGAACCCCTTCTGAGTGAGCCCCATGTTTTTTGACGCTGTTGCCGCACCGCTGTTTCTGGTGGCTTTGACGCTGCCATTTGTTTTTGGCTATACCCAACCTCCCAGCTCCAACTTCTGGCCTGTGATGGCGTCGTGGTCCTGTGGCCTAGTCATGCTGTTGCTATGGTGGTGGCGAAGCAGGCGCGCCAGGGCGGGCGCTGAAGGTGGGGTGGAAGGGCGTGTATTCATTGCGACCCAACTCGCAGCAGGGCTGTTGCTGGCGGCGTTGCTGGGTAGCGTCATCGGGCTGGTGCAGTACTTTGCCGGGGACGTCGGGTTATCCCCCTGGGTGCAGGCCTCCACACCTGGTCAGGCGATTGGTAACTTGCGGCAGCGCAACCAGCAGGCGTCCTTGCTGAGCCTGGGGGTCTGGGCGCTGTTGTGGATATTGGCCCAGATCCAGGCGCGGTTGGACGCCGGTGGCAAGGCTGCTCAGGTGCAAGAGGTCTTGCTGGGCGGGGGAAGGCCTTGGCCTGCCTGGCTGGTGGGAATCCTACTGGCTTGGGGGATGGCGTTGCTAGCCACGGGAAGTGCCGCGACAGCCTCGCGGACCGGTGCCTTGCAGTGGCTTGTTGTGCTAGGTTTGTTGATACTGTGGCGTGCCAGTTGTGGTCGCGTGGCCTTGGGGCTTTCGCTGGCCGGTGTCCTCCTGTATGTCGCTGCGGCCTGGTTGTTGCCCCGTCTGCTGCTGGAATGGACGGGCTTCACCATGGACGGCCTTTTCACACGAATTCTGGACGAAGAACAGGCTTGCACCAGCCGCCGAGCCCTGTGGGCGAATGTTCTGCATTTGATTGCCGAAAAACCATGGCTGGGCTGGGGATGGGGTGAACTAGACTACGCGCACTATGTCACCCTGTTCCCTGGCGTGCGGTTTTGTGTGTTGCTGGACAACGCCCACAACCTGCCTTTGCAACTGGCGGTAGAACTGGGGTTGCCGGTAGCTGTACTGGTGTGTGCCACGGTAGGCGTCTGGATGGTGCGTGCGAAGCCCTGGCGCGAGTCGGACCCGGTGCGCCAGCTCGCCTGGGGGGTTTTGGCCATCATTGGTGTGCACAGCTTGCTGGAGTTTCCCTTGTGGTACGGCCCCTTCCAGGTGGTCACCCTGCTGGCTGTGGCTTTGTTGTGGCAGGGCGCTCTGCCGCGCTGGTTAGTCGGGCCGGCCGCGCGGGTTGCTGTGGGCATGGCGGTGGCAGGTGCTGTGATGCTGGGCGGGATGGCGGCCAGGGACTACTATCGCGTCAGTCTGCTGTACCGGCCCGTGCCGCTGCGGCCCGCTGCCTATCAGGACGACACGGCGGCCAAGGTGTCCGACACCCTGTTTTTCTCGGATCAAGTGGATTTCGCGCTGCTGACCAATACCTCGCTCACCCGCGAGACAGCCCCGCAGATCAACCTGCTGGCGCGGGAGTTGTTGCATTTCTCGCCCGAACCCCGCGTCATCCAGGCGCTGATCGAGAGCGCCGTGCTGCTGGGCAAAGACGATGAGGCCGCGTTCCATATGAAGCGCTACCGCATTGCCTACCCGGCGGAGTACGAGCGCTGGAAAAGGCCGGGGGCGGCCAAGGCGTCGTCGGGGGTGTCAACAGCGCCCTGACGCGGTTCCACTGTGCCGCGGAGTTGGCTCAGGTCGGGGCTCAGGCCAGGTCCAGAAACTCCACCACCTGCGGCAGGTAGTCGGCAAAGTTGCCCAGCGCATGGTCCCCGCCCTCTTGCACAATCTGCCGCGCCTCGGGGTACCTCCCCGCCATCTCCCGCCAGTCGAGCACTTCGTCGCCTTTTGCAATGATGGCCAGCTCCGGACCCGCCGGGGGGCGGCCGCGCATGTCCAGGGCCTGTAGTTCGGCGATGTACTCGGGCAGAAAGTAGAAACGCTCTTCGGGGTTTTGCCAGGTGGTCTGTTCGCCGATGTAGCGGGCCAGGTCGCGGGCCGGGTCCACGGCGGGGTTCAGCATCACGCTGGGACAGCCCGTGTGCTGCGCCACCCGGCTGGCATAGAACCCGCCCAGCGACGACCCCACCACCGCCATGGCCGCGCGCGGCCAGGTGGCAATGCCCTCTGCCACCAGCGCCATGGCCGCCTGCGGCGAGGGTGGCAACTGCGGGCACCAGAAGGTGACCGCCGGGTGGTGCTGGGCCACATACGAAGCCATCTGGCGGGCTTTGGCCGACAGGGGCGAGGAGCGGAAACCGTGCAGGTACAAAAGGTGCGTGGTGGCCATCAGGAGACAAAAAAAGCGAGAAAAACGCGGGGCAGGGGAATCACTGCTCCAGACCGGGCGGCGCAGGCATAAGATGGGGGTATCAAATCGTAACCACGGGGCGCCATGCAGCGCGGCGCCTTGATTCGCTCCCTGCACCATGCCCGATTTTGCCCCGCTCTCCACCACCCGACGTTGGGCGCTCGGATCAGGCGACAAGCCTCCCGCCACGCTGGGCCGGTTTGAGCTGAAAAAGCAGCTAGGCCGGGGTGCGCAGGCCACGGTGTGGCTGGCGGTGGACCCGCGCCTGCAGCGCGAGGTGGCCATCAAGCTCATGCGGCCCTTGCAGGACCAGGACCCTTCGGTGCTGGAGCAGTGGCTGCGCGAGGCGCGCCATGTGGGGCGCCTCGCCCATCCGAACATCGTGCCCGTGTTCGAGGCCGATGTGCAGGGCCTGCAGCCCTACATCGTGTTCGAATACGTGCCCGGCCGCACATTGGCGGAGCATCTGGCCCAGCAGGGGCGGTGCACGCCGCACGATGCGGTGGCGCTGATGGTGGATGTGCTCGACGGCCTGCAGGCCGCGCACCAGGCGGGCATCGTGCACCGCGACCTCAAGCCCTCCAACATCATGGTCGATGCCCAGCGCCATGCGCGGGTGATGGACTTTGGCATGGCGGCCCCCGTGCAGGCCGCGCCCGATGCGCAACTGGCCAGCGGCACACCGGCCTACATGGCCCCGGAGGCTGCCGCAGGCGCTGCCCCCACCCCGGCGATGGATGTGTACTCCGCCGCCCTGGTGCTGGTCGAGCTGCTCTCGGGCAAGCCGCTGATCCACCAGAAGGACACCTGGCAGGCGCTGTACCGTCTGGCGAACGAAGACCTGGCCCTGCCCGAAGACCTGGGGCCGGGCGTGGACGACGGCCTGCGCGCCATCCTGCAGCGTGGCATGGCGCGCGACCCGGGCCAGCGCTACGCCTCGGCGGCAGAGTTTCGTGACGCGCTGCGCGCCTGGGCCGCCCCGGCCAGTGCCCCCACAGCCACGAGCAATGCCACGCTGGACTTCTTGCTGCGGCGCATGCGCCACAAAAGTGATTTCCCGGCGCTGTCGGATTCGGTGGCGCGCATCCAGCGCGTGGCCAACTCGGAAGACGACAGCATCAGCGACCTCACGCACGAGATCCTCAAGGACGTGGCGCTGACCAACAAGCTGCTGCGCCTGGTCAACAGCGTGCACTACGCCCATGCCAGCCGGGGCACCATCAGCACCGTGTCGCGTGCGGTGAGCCTGGTGGGTTTCAACGCGGTGCGCAACATGGCGCTGAGCCTGGTGCTGCTGGACCATATGCAGGACAAGCAGCATGCCAGCCAGATGCGCGAGGAGTTCCTGCGCGCGATGATGGCGGGCTCGGTGGCCGCCGAGCTGTGCGGGGCCAGCCAGGCGGCCGAGGAAGCCTTCATCGGCGCCATGTTCCAGAACCTGGGGCGCATGCTGTGCGAGTTCTACTTTCCGGAAGAGGCGCGCCAGGTGCGCAGCCTGGTGGCCTCGGGGCGCATGGAAGGGGGCGAGGAATCGGCCTCCCTGCAGGTGCTGGGGCTGGGGTTCGAGGACCTGGGCGTGGGCGTGGCCCGCGTCTGGGGTCTGCCAGAGAGCCTGCAGCGCTGCATGCGCAAGCCGCTGGGCTCACCCACACAGCGCGCGCCCGAACAGGGCGCGGAGCGCATGCGCTGGGCGGCCATGGCGGCCAACGAGGTGGCCAGCACGCTGCTGTTTGGCGATCCTGCCCAGATGGAGGCCCAGCTGGGCCAGGTCGGTACCCGGTACGCCCGCACCCTGGCCCTGTCGGCCGAGTCGATTGCCGAGGCCACTTTGCGCGCGCGCCACAAGCTGGTGGCACTGGCCGAGGCGCTGGATCTGCGGGTGGCGCCCGACACCCCCGCTGCCCGGCTGCTGCGGCTGCCGCAGCCTGCTGGTGCCCAGCCAGTGGTTGAGGATGCCCTGGGCTCCCACGAGTTGCGCCCCAGCGAAACCCCGCCCCTGCCGGCCGTGCTCGAATCCCAGGCGGGCGGTGCGGTGTCGGTGGCGCAGGTCAACGAAGTGCTGGCGGCAGGCATCCAGGACATCACCAACGCCATGGTCGAGAGCTTCCAGCTCAACGATGTGCTGCGCATGATCCTGGAGACCATGTTCCGGGCGCTGGGCTTTCGCCGCATGGTGTTTTGCCTGCGCGACCCCAAGACGGAGGTGCTGACCGGCCGTTTTGGCCTGGGCGAGGGCAGCGAGGCTGCTGTGCGCGCCATGAAAGTGCCGCTGAAGGCCCACGGTGACCTGTTTGCCGCCGTGTGCCTGCGCGGCGCCGACACGCTGATCAACGACGCCACCGAGCCGCGCATGCAGGCGCGCCTGCCGCAGTGGTACCGCACAGGGCTCAATGCCCCCTCATTCCTGCTGCTGCCGCTGCAGATCAAAGGCCAGACCTTTGCCCTGATCTATGCCGACCAGACGGTGGCGGGCGGTATTGTGGTGGACGACAAGGCTCTGGGCCTGCTGCGCACCCTGCGCAACCAGGCGGTGATGGCCTTCCGGCAGGCGGGGTGACGGCGCAGGGGGCAGGTGCCACGTTGTCCTGGCCATCCGATAATCGGGGGATGGCCGTCGTATTTGAAAAGCCCACGCTCTCCCAGCGCCTTGTTCCCCTTTTCCGTGGGTTCGACCTTCCCCTCATTCTGGTGGTGGCCCTGCTGACCTGCGCGGGCCTGACGGCCATGTACTCCTCGGGCTTCGACCACGGCACCCGTTTTGCCGACCACGGGCGCAACATGCTGATTGCGGGCGCTATTCTTTTTGTAGTGTCCCAGGTGCCGCCGCAAAAGATCATGGCCTGCGCCGTGCCGCTGTACGCAGCGGGGGTGGCGCTGCTGGTGGCCGTGGCGCTGTTCGGCATCACCAAGAAGGGGGCTACACGCTGGATCAATGTGGGCATCGTCATCCAGCCCAGTGAAATCCTCAAGATTGCGATGCCGCTGATGCTGGCCTGGTGGTTCCAGAAGCGCGAGGGCACCTTGCGCCCGCTGGATTTTGTGGCGGCGGGGCTGCTGCTGGTGGTGCCGGTGGGCCTGATCATGAAGCAGCCCGACCTGGGCACCTCGCTGCTGGTGCTGGCGGCGGGCCTGTCGGTGATCTTCTTTGCCGGCCTGTCCTGGAAACTGGTGCTGCCGCCAGTGCTCATTGGCGGCCTGGGCATTGCCATCCTGGTGATCATGGGCGATGCGTGGTGCGCGGACGGGGTGCGCTGGCCCGTGTTGCACGATTATCAGCAGCAGCGCATCTGCACGCTGCTGGACCCCACCCGCGACCCGCTGGGCAAGGGCTTCCACATCATCCAGGGCATGATCGCCATCGGCTCGGGGGGCGTGTGGGGCAAGGGCTTCATGGCTGGCACGCAGACCCACCTGGAGTTCATCCCCGAGCGCACCACCGACTTCATCTTCGCCGCCTATTCCGAGGAGTTTGGCCTCGCAGGCAACCTGTTCCTGATCGTCTGTTTCCTGCTTCTCGTCTGGCGCGGCCTGGCGATTGCCGTGGGAGCCACCAGCCTGTTCGGGCGCCTGATGGCAGGTGCCGTGTCGATGATCTTCTTCACCTATGCCTTCGTGAACATGGGCATGGTCAGTGGCATTCTGCCCGTGGTGGGGGTGCCGCTGCCCTTCATCAGCTATGGCGGCACGGCCATGGTCACGCTGGGGCTGGCGCTGGGCATCCTGATGTCGGTGGCACGAGCGCAGAAGCAGGACACCAAGGACCCTCGGGCGGCGCTTTAGGGGCTGATTGCTATCCCCTGCGAGACCGCAGGTTCGCTCATGGCCGGGTCTGGCGCAGGGGCTTGTGTGGCGTTGCGTGCGCCGGGCCTTCCGGTTACAAAGTGGCTGCCAACTGTGTTTTGGCAACCTCTGGAGGTACTCCCATGGCGTCGAAGTTCGAGCTGAAGAAGTCCAAGAACGACAAGTTTGTGTTCAACCTCCTGGCGGGCAACGGGCAGGTCATCCTGACCAGCGAGATGTACGACTCCAAGGCCAGCGCGCTCAACGGCATTGAGTCCGTCAAGAAGAATGCGCCCAACGACGGCCGCTATGGACGGCTCTGTGCCAAGGACGGCTCCCCCTACTTCACGCTCAAGGCGGCCAACGGCCAGGTGATCGGCCAAAGCCAGATGTACTCCGGCGAAAAGGCGCGCGACGCGGGCATCGAGTCCGTCCAGCAGAACGCCCCTGGCGCGCCAACCAGCGACCTGACAGCGGCAGGCTGAGGGGCTGAAGCCCGGGTGCGGGCGCTGCCGCCCGTGCCCTTGCGCCCGTGCGGGCATGGCCGGGCGCCTAAAATGCCCCGATGACTTTCCGCACTCCCACTGCCGCCCCCCAGCGCGCGGCAACCAGCCAGCGCATCGATGTTGCCCGTGAACTGCTGCTGACCCCCTTCGGCCTCGACGAAAGCCACCTGGCCCGAGCTCTGGCCGAGATCCGTGCCCACCAGGTGGACGATGCCGACCTGTACTTCCAGTACACGCGCAGCGAAGGCTGGAGCTTGGAGGAAGGCATCGTCAAGACGGGCTCCTTCAGCATCGACCAGGGCGTGGGTGTGCGTGCCGTGAGCGGCGAGAAGACGGCCTTTGCGTATTCCGACGACATCTCCGAGGCATCGCTGCTGGACGCGGCCCGCACTGTGCGGTCTATTTCAGCCTCTGCGCGCGCAGGTAAAGCAAAGGTTGCTACTAAAAAAGTAGCGTTGAGCCGCAGCCTGTACCCGGGTGTGGACCCGATCGCTTCGCTGGACAGCACGGCCAAGGTCGCGCTGCTGGAGCGGCTGGAGCAACGCGCCCGTGCCAAGGACCCGCGCGTGGCCCAGGTCATGGCGGGCCTGGCCAGCGAGTACGACGTGGTGCTGGTGGCCCGTGCCGATGGCACCCTGGCAGCCGATGTGCGTCCGCTGGTGCGCCTGTCGGTCACGGTGATCGCCGAGCAGAACGGCCGCCGCGAGATGGGCTCCGCCGGCGGCGGCGGGCGTTTTGGCCTGGCCTATTTCGACGACGAGCAGATGGGCAAGTATGTGGATGAAGCCGTGAATGCCGCCCTGGTCAACCTCGAATCGCGCCCCGCGCCAGCGGGCGAGATGACGGTGGTGCTGGGTTCGGGCTGGCCCGGCATCCTGCTGCACGAGGCCGTGGGCCACGGGCTGGAGGGCGACTTCAACCGCAAGGGCTCCAGCGCCTTCAGCGGCCGCATCGGCCAGCGGGTGGCGGCCAAGGGTGTCACGGTGCTGGACGATGGCACCATCGCCGACCGCCGGGGCTCGCTCAACGTGGACGACGAGGGCCACGCCAGCCAGCGCAATGTGCTGATCGAGGACGGCATCCTCAAAGGTTACATTCAGGACAGCCTCAACGCGCGCCTGATGGGCGTGGCGCCCACCGGCAACGGCCGCCGCGAGAGCTACGCCCACATCCCCATGCCCCGCATGACCAACACTTACATGCTGGGTGGCGACAAGGACCCACAGGAAATCATCGCCAGCATCAAGAAGGGCCTGTACGCCAGCAACTTTGGTGGCGGCCAGGTGGACATCACCTCGGGCAAGTTTGTGTTCTCGGCCAGTGAGGCCTACTGGGTCGAGAACGGCAAGATCCAGTACCCCGTGAAGGGCGCCACCATCGTGGGCAGCGGCCCCGAGTCGCTCAAGAAGGTCACCATGATCGGCAACGACATGCGCCTGGACAGCGGCGTGGGCACCTGTGGCAAGGAAGGCCAGAGCGTGCCCGTGGGCGTGGGCCAACCCACGCTGCGCATCGAGGGGTTGACGGTGGGCGGGACGGCCTGAGATCTGGCGCGGGTGCGCCCATGTGTTGCGCGCTCCCACCACCTGCGTTTCGCAGAAGGTGCAAAGCGCTGCGCAGCTCTGCAGGCAGCGCAAAATGGGGATCACCATGCCTGCCACGCGTCCCAGCCAACTGCTGACACTCCAGTCGTTTGGGGACATCAGCCGTTTTTTGCGGGAAGGTGTCGCCGACGAAGACTCGCGCCAATTGCGCGACAGCCTGGGTGCGCTGTCCATGCAGATCGACGAAGCAGTTCGCGCCCGCCGCACCAGTACGGACACGACCGAGATCACGCGGCGCGTTGTGGCGCTTTCGCACTGCGCAAGAGAGCACCAGCTGTTCTTGACGGGCCTGGGCTCCGCCTGGCATGCGCTGTACGAGTTTGGCGCCTACCAGCGCGCGTTGCGCGACTTGCGCAATGCCATTGCCGACTGGCAGCAGATGCTGGAGCGCCGCAGCACCCGCGAAAGCGCGAGTTTTGACCACTTCGAGCTGCTGGCATGGCGCACGCTGGGCGAGGCGCTGTTGCTGGTGGATATGTACGAGCACCAGAGCGATCCTCCCAGCGATCTTCAGGAGGTGCCGCCGCGCAAGGTGTCAGCGCTGCAGCGCATGCAGGCCTGGTTGCGCCGCTTGCGAAGCTGAGGCGCAAGCCTGGGCATTCGGTTTTAAATGGTGCAGGTTGTCGTGCAATCGCAACAGTCTGGGGTTGCTGCACTGCCGCACTCCTGTGCTACATTGGCTGCCATGCAAGTTCGCAGCGCGTTTTATTTTTGGTTTTTTATCTCGGTCCCCGGCGGATGAGAGGAAAACGCGCAAGCAAACACAACCTCCCCATACCAACCGCCGACGCTGCAAAGCCCGGCGGTTTTTTGTTTTTCAGCCCTCCCGTTTTTCCATCCACTCCAACCGACTCCACGAGGAAGCAACCATGACGGTCTCCAACACCCCCACCAGCGATGCCTGGTACCGCAGCGTCGAGAAAACCAGCCAGACCGACGACGAACGTATCAAGGACATCACCGTGTTGCCTCCTCCTGAGCATCTGATCCGCTTCTTCCCCATCGGCGGTACGCCGGTGGAGACGCTGATCACCCAGACCCGCAAGAACATCCACAACATCATGGCTGGCAAGGACGACCGCCTGCTGGTCATCATCGGCCCCTGTTCCATCCATGATCCCGCTGCTGCTGTGGACTACGCACGCCGCCTGATGGCCGTGCGCAGGCAGTACGCCGACACCCTTGAAATTGTGATGCGTGTGTATTTCGAGAAGCCACGCACCACCGTCGGCTGGAAGGGCCTCATCAACGACCCCTACCTGGACGAGAGCTACCGCATCGACGAGGGCCTGCGCATTGCGCGCCAGTTGCTGATCGAGATCAACCGCCTGGGCATGCCTGCAGGCAGCGAGTTTCTCGACGTGATCTCGCCCCAGTACATCGGCGACCTCATCAGCTGGGGCGCGATTGGTGCGCGCACCACCGAAAGCCAGGTGCACCGTGAACTGGCCTCGGGCATCTCCGCGCCCATCGGCTTCAAGAATGGCACGGACGGCAACATCCGCATCGCCACCGACGCCATCCAGTCGGCCAGCCGGGGCCACCACTTCCTGTCGGTGCACAAGAACGGCCAGGTTGCCATCGTCAACACCAAGGGCAACAAGGACTGCCACGTGATCTTGCGCGGCGGCAAGACGCCCAACTACGACGCCGCCAGCGTGGCCGCTGCCTGCAAGGACCTCGAAGCCGCCAAGCTGCCCGCCACGCTGATGGTGGATTGCAGCCACGCCAACAGCAGCAAGCAGCACGAAAAGCAGCTTGAAGTGGCGCGTGACGTTGCGGCGCAATTGGCGGGTGGCTCGCGCAGCGTGTTTGGTCTCATGATTGAAAGCCACCTCACGGCAGGGGCCCAGAAGTTCACCCCAGGCAAGGACGATGCGAGCAAGCTGGAATACGGCAAAAGCATCACTGACGCCTGCCTGGGCTGGGATGATTCGCTGCAGGCGTTGGCAGAACTGTCTGACGCTGTGAAAGCGCGCCGCGCGCGTTGAGTGCCTGCGCAGCGACTGGCTCTAAACTGAGACCCCAGAAGACTGCATATCCCGTGCAGTTCCGGGCTTCCATGGGCCTCTTGGATGGGCCCTTGGAGCAAGTCCGCAGTTCAGAAGAAAGGTGAGTCACCATGCATAGCGAAGTGTCGGTCAAGCTGACCGGAGACCAAGAGTTCCGTTTTGACCTGGAGGGCGCAGAGCCCATGGGCCACGAGGCAGGGCGGCGCTGGCTGGATGAGCAATTCATCTCGCTCGACTGCGAACCACTGCGCGCCAGCGGCAAGGTGCTGCTGGCCGACAAGGTGCTCACCGTGGCCCGCGCCGCAGGGGCGCCGCTGATGCAAGACGCCGCCTGGTCGCGCGACTTTGCGCGCGCTGCCAGCGCTGCGCTGGCCAAGCCCATCGTGCGGGTGGATGTGCCGGGCATGGCAGTGACTTTCTGATTTTTTTGCCTGATGGGCAGTCTGCGGATGCATCGATGGCGTTCTCCCTGACGGTGCAGAAACTTGCATAGCCATTTGCTAACGAATTTTTTGGGCCATCGGATTTTTTACTGCAGGTACGGGTTTTCCCGTGCGCTGCACATTTACCGTTCGACGATTTCGTTTCCATGTGTTTCACTTTCAAAACAGTGAAATTCCAAGGGAATGAGCTATGTACTCGGAGGCGGTTCAGTCGAGCCATCCAGCCTCGCAGCAGGCGGCCTGTAGAGACTATCTGCTCGACTGTTTACTCATTACAGCTCGCTGCCACGGCGAAACGCTGACCCGTGATGCAATCATGGCGGGGCTGCCTGCCAACAAGGCACGGCTTACCCCTGGGCTGTTCGCCCGTGCGGCCCGCAGGGCGCGGTTCAGTTCCCAACTGGTGCGAAGCCCGCTTGTGCGGCTCAACCCGGCGTTGTTGCCAGCAATTTTGTTGCTGCGCGATGGAAGCGCGTGTGTACTGACTGGGTGGGATGCCCAGCAAACTGTAGCGCACGTGATCTATACCGATTTGCCCGACAGCCAAGTCGTGGTGGACCGCGTCGCCCTGGAGGCGCTCTACAGTGGTTCCTCCATCTACTTGCGGCCGACCATGCGTTTTGATGCTCGGGCTCCGCAAGTTCATGCAGGCCGCCAAGGGCACTGGTTCTGGAGTGTCATAGCGGAGAACAGAGGGCTGTATCGGGACGTGCTGCTGGCGGCGTTCATTGCCAACTTGCTTGCCCTGGGGCTGCCCATTTTTGTTCGAGTGGTGTATGACCGGGTGGTTCCCAACAACGCACTGGACACACTGTGGGTACTGGCGGTGGGACTAATGGTAGTGCTGGTGGGAGATTTGGTGCTGCGCATCCTGCGCAGTCGTTTTGTGGATCTGGCCAGCAGTCGTGCTGACATTCGTTTGTCCGCGTTGATCATGGAGCGTGTGCTGGGCATGAGGATGGAGCTGCGCACCACGTCGGCTGGCTCCTTTGCCGCAAACCTGCGCGCTTTTGAGGCCGTTCGGGAATTCATCGGATCGGCCACGGTGATCGCCTTTATTGACCTGCCTTTCGCGCTGATTTTCATGGCGGTCATCGCATGGATAGCTCCGCCCATGTTGATCCCCCTGGTTGTTGGATGCGCCTTCATGCTGCTCTTCTCCCTTGGTGTTCAAAGGCAGATGCGTCGCCTTTCCGAAACTGCCCATAGAGCGGGTGCGCAGCGCAACGCCACGTTGATAGAAGGGCTCGTGGGTATGGAGACGCTTAAGACCTTGGGGGCAGAGGCTGTCGTGCAACGCAAATGGGAGCAGAGCGTCGCCTTGCTATCACGGGTGGGGGTCCAGTTGCGATTCCTGTCCACATCGGTCATGCAAAGCTCCTCCTTCGTACAGCAGTTAATCAGTTTGGTAATCGTGATCATTGGCGTTTACATGATCGCGGACAAGCAACTCACCATCGGTGGCCTGATCGCGTGCACCATGCTCGCGTCCCGGGCTATGGTTCCAGTGGGGCAAGTGGCCGGCTTGCTGGTTCAGTACCATGCGGCGTCTACTGCGCTCAGCTCCCTTGACGAGGTGATGCAGCGCGAGGTGGAGCGTCCGGAAGGGGCGGGTTTCATCAGCCGTGGCGCTCTGCTCGGTGCCATAGAGTTCCGTGATGTCAGCTTCACCTATCCGGGGCAGCAAGTGCCCGCTTTGCGCAAGCTGTCTTTTTCCATCCAGCCCGGGGAGCGGGTTGCGATTCTTGGACGCATTGGCTCCGGGAAGACCACCTTGGAAAAGCTGATTCTGGGGTTGTACCGCCCGTCAGAAGGGGCTGTTCTCATCGATGGCATTGACCACCGTCAACTGGACCCGGCAGAACTGCGTCGGCAGATTGGTTGTGTGCAGCAGGACGTCATGCTGTTTTATGGCACTTTGCGCGAGAACATCACCATGGGAGCCCCGCTGGCCGATGACGCAGAGGTGATCAAAGCGGCAGAAGTGGCGGGTATCCTGGACTTGGTCAATGGGCATCCGCAAGGTTTTGACATGGTGGTGGGAGAGCGCGGTGAGTCCCTCTCCGGTGGTCAGCGCCAGGGGGTTGCCATTGCGCGTGCCGTCATCAATGACCCTGCGATCGTGCTGCTCGACGAACCAACGTCTGCCATGGATCACTCCAGCGAAGAGGGGATCAAAAAGCGCTTGAGCGCTTTTAGCCAGGGCAAGACCTTGATTCTTGTCAGTCACCGGGTGTCGTTGCTTGACATGGTGGATCGCATCATAGTGATGGACGCCGGGCGCATAGTGGCGGACGGACCCAAGGACCAGGTTGTCACTGCCCTGCGGCAGGGCCGCATTGGAAAGGCGGCATGACCATGACCGCCAGTGCAGAACACGGTGCTTATGAAGCACGGCACCATGCAAGCCAAAGCGCCACAGTTGCAGGCGAAGGGTTGTTTGGGCGATTTCTGCAACGCGTGGCAAGGTCAAGCCATGGGCCGATTGATGCGGAGGGCGATGCTGATTGGGCCCGGCTGCAGCAAGAGCCACTTCGGGCCCGCCTTCTCTTGAGGTTTGCTGCACTGATCGTTTTGGTGCTGCTGGGTTGGGCGGCGGTATCCCCGATTGACGAGGTAACTCGTGGAGATGCGAAAGTGGTTCCATCCAGTCAAGTACAGATAGTGCAGAGCGTGGACGGCGGGGTGGTGGAGTCGTTGCTGGTGCGTGAAGGTCAAGTGGTAGAGGCGGGTCAGCTTTTGATGAGTGTGGATCCCACACGGTTTGTTTCCAACATGCTGGAGAGTCGCGCCAGCCAGTTGGCGTTGCAGGCAAAAGCCTTGCGGCTGCAAGCTTTGACGCGGGGCTTGGCTTTTAACCCTTCACCTGAGTTGCAGCGTGATGCGCCAGAGATTGTGGCGCAGGAGCGGCGACTTTATGAGTCTCGTCGCGAGGAGATCAGTGCGCAGATATCGATCTCGCAAAATCAATTGATGCAGCGCCGCCAGGAATTGAATGAGGTACGGGCGCGTTTGGCACAGGCCAATCAGGGTATGGCATACCTGCAGCAGGAGTTGAGCGCCACCCGCCCCATGGTCAAAACCGGGGCGGTGTCAGAAGTCGAAGTTTTGCGGTTGGAGCGGGATGTATCCCGACTCAAAGGCGACCAGGAGCAGGCCACCGCCCAGATGTCCCGCGTGCAAGCCGCAATCCAGGAGGCAGAACGCCGCATTGAAGAGGTTCAACTGACTGCGCGCAATCAGATGAGTGCTGAGTTGTCAGAAACCATGAGCAAGCTTTCAAGCCTGTCAGAGGGCGGGCGGGCGCTTGCCGACAAAGTCAAACACGCTGAAATCAGGTCCCCCGTACGAGGTACCGTGAAGCGTGTGCTGGTGAACACCGTGGGCGGGGTGGTGCAGCCTGGCAAAGAGGTTCTGGAAATTGTGCCGCTGGATGACACCCTGATCCTTGAGGCCAAAATTTCGCCCAAGGACATTGCCTTCCTTGGCCCGGGGCAGAAGGCACTGGTGAAGTTCACGGCCTACGACTTTTCTATTTACGGTGGGCTTGATGCCGACGTGATCGGCATTGGCGCAGATTCACTCGTGGATGACAAAGGCAACGCTTTTTATCTGGTGCGGGTGCGTACCCACAAACCCAGCCTGGGGGACAGCCAGCCCATCATCCCTGGAATGGTGGCGCAGGTTGACATTCTCACTGGCAAGAAGACGATCCTGTCTTATCTGCTGAAGCCCGTCCTTCGAGCCAAGGCCAATGCACTGTCCGAACGATGAAAACCAGACATTGTTTTCTCACCGGGGCTCTGGTGAATGTGCCAGCCCGTTGGTACCAGGCGTTCCCTGAGGGCATTGCTTTGCCTGGCCCGCCGTTGCCTCCGCACGAACCGCCGAGCCCGGACAGCCCAGCCTCGGCAGGCGTAACTGTGGTGTGGGTGCCCGTCGCCCACACGAACTGGATGGAATGGCTGTTGCAGCTGTCAAGAGAAGCGCCCGCATGCCACCCAGTGGTTCTATCGGCGATGCCTGAGGATCAGGAGGCACTGCTTGCGTTGCAAGCGGGTGCAAAAGGATATGTCCATTTGCACTCCGCGCCCTCCTTGTTTAGGGAGGTGGCTGTTGTTGTAGAGCACGGCGGTCTATGGCCAGGGGCGGGTTTGGTGGCCCGGTTTCTTGCAGCCACGACCAACTTGCTGCAACGCAGCGAAACCGCGGGACGTGGTGACATTTCGATGCTATCGGCCCGCGAAAGCCAAGTGGCCAAGGCCGTAGCTGCGGGGCTCTCCAACAAAGAAGTGGCATCACGCTTGAACATTTCAGAGCGGACCGTCAAAGCACATCTGGGCGCTGTGTTTGAGAAGCTGGAGGTGCGTGACAGGCTTCAACTGGCGCTCTTCCTGTCTGCTGGTGCTCGCACACCTCGCAAGGCTGGCGCGGAGGGCGGTGATGCCTGATAAGCACCCCAATCCCAACCCCCTCAGTGAGACCGATGCCAGCCTTGCCCGGGTGACGGAAGATTTGATCAATCTCCTTGTTGAGCGAGGGGTGATCCGATTTACAGATTTGCCGCAGGCCGCCCAGGACAAACTGCTAGCCAGGCAACAAACCCGGTCTCATCTGGCCAATAGTTTGCGTCTGCTGAGTGATGAGGGTGAGGACGGCCTCTTGTGAGCAACGGGGTTTCTGCCAGCGTGTTCTGTCTCTGCTCGATCAGTCTGGTTGTTGCCGGTGCGCTGTCCTTTTTATCGCTCGCGCATGCGGGGTAAGCCGAAGTTGTACTTCAGTCCAATAGCCAGCCTTGCGTTACAGGGCTAACCTGCGTTCCATCTGCTGGAATGGATGCATTGAGCATTCCAAGCCATGCGGTTGTGGAGACGATCATGACTCAAATCGCTACCGTTGTTGCTGTCGTCGGGACCGCTTTTGCTACTGACACAGCGGGGATTCGCCACCAAGTGCAAGTTGGCGAGTCTCTGCAACTTGGGGATGTCATTGTTACCCTGGGAGACTCTCGCATTGAGTTGCAAATGAGCGACGGCGATGTTTTTCAGATGGCTGCGAATGAGAACGTGAAGCTCGATGACAGCATGGTGGAAGCGCCTGGAGGTACCCCTGCCGTAGAGAACAGCGTAGCCGATGGCAGCATTCAGGCTGTGATTGAGGCCCTGCAGCGTGGGGGTGACCTGGATGAATTGGAAGCCACCGCGGCGGGCGGCGGTGGCGGTGGCGGTGGCGGTGGCCATGGCTTTGTGCAGTTGCTGCGCAATGGGGAAGAGACCGATGGGGTGGAGTACCAGTTCGGTTTTGAACCCCAAGCAGCGGCGGCTTTGGTTGGCTCGGGTGATGCATTCATTGAGTCCGATGCCGATGCCGATGCAGATGCCGATGCCGATGCAGATGCCGATGCAGATGCCGATGCAGATGCCGATGCAGATGCAGATGCAGATGCAGATGCCGATGCAGATGCAGATGCAGATGCAGATGCCGATGCAGATGCAGATGCAGAAGCAGATGCCGATGCAGATGCAGATGCCGATGCAGATGCAGATGCCGATGCAGATGCAGATGCCGATGCAGATGCAGATGCCGATGCAGATGCAGATGCAGATGCCGATGCCGATGCAGATGCAGATGCCGATGCAGATGCCGATGCAGATGCAGATGCAGATGCA
>NZ_NOIG01000012.1 GCF_002245625.1 Acidovorax kalamii | reverse complement strand
GATGCCGATGCCGATGCCGATGCCGATGCCGATGCCGATGCAGATGCAGATGCAGATGCAGATGCAGATGCAGATGCAGATGCCGATGCAGATGCAGATGCAGATGCAGATGCAGATGCAGACAGTGATAGCGATTCGGATTCCGACAGTGACGATGACGCCGATTCGGATAACGACGCCGACAGCGACGATGACGCTGACTCGGACAACGATGCTGACTCGGATAACGACGCTGACAGCGACAATGACGCCGACAGCGACAACGACGCTGATTCGGACAACGACGCCGACAGTGACGATGACGCTGACTCGGACAACGACGCCGACAGCGACAACGACGCCGATTCGGACAACGATGCTGACTCGGACAACGACGCTGACAGCGACAATGATGCCGACTCGGACAACGACGCTGACAGCGACAATGATGCCGACTCGGACAACGATGCTGACTCGGATAACGACGCTGACTCGGATAACGACGCTGACTCGGACAACGACGCCGACAGCGACAATGACGCCGACTCGGACAACGATGCCGACAGCGACGATGACGCTGACTCGGACAATGACGCCGACTCGGACAATGACGCCGACTCGGACAACGACGCCGACAGCGACAACGACGCCGACAGCGACAATGATGCCGACTCGGACAACGATGCTGACTCTGACAACGACGCCGATTCGGACAACGACGCCGATTCGGACAACGACGCCGACAGCGACGATGACGCTGACTCGGACAACGACGCCGATTCGGACAACGATGCCGACAGCGACGATGACGCTGACTCGGACAACGATGCTGACTCGGATAACGACGCTGACTCGGACAACGATGCTGACAGCGACAATGACGCCGACTCGGACAACGATGCCGACAGCGACGATGACGCTGACTCGGACAACGACGCCGACAGCGACGAAGAGCCTCCTCAAGCCATGTCTTTTGCGGCTCGCACGGGTGGTGCAGGTGACGACGAGGAAGATGTGCCATCCGACAAGGGTGACTCTCCCCCCGGATCAGATGTCACCCCAGAGTCTCTTGACCTCCTGGGTGAAGAGGAGGACGGGCTTGGTGTGCCACCAGTTGCGTCGAATGAGGCGTCACCGCCCACAGAAGATTCGTCGAGCAGCGAGCCCATTGCATCTGAAGACCTTCTGCCAGACGAGGAGGAAGTTGCCGGTGTGCCGGGTAGCTCGGGAGGCTCAGGTGGTGGAGCAGCTCCGTCCGACGGAGGCGGGGGGCAATCCATGGATGTAGGAAGCGATCCCGGCGCTGATTTGGTAAATCAGATTGCTCAAGAGATGACCCAAGGTGACAAGCCCATGTGAACTGAACCGCGCATGGGTTCTTGAGCACCGCCGTGAAAGGCGGTGCTTTTTTTTGTGCGCACCAATGGCTATGCTGTGTGCTTGCGTCAGGCGGTCATCTGGGCAATCTGGCAATGTGCTTTCTGGGCGCGTGTGTTTGCTGTGACTTGGTGTCTGGTCTGAGGTACCCAAACGGAGGTCTTTGCCCATGGCTTTGATGGCAAATGCGCTGGATACTTTGCATGATTCCGTGCGTCAGGAGTGCCTGGAGTCCCGTCCTGGCGATACGCCATTGATTCTTTTCTTTTCTGTGTGCGATTCGACGAAGCGCGCCAAGATTCTGAGCGCAAAAGGCGAGGCGTTCGATGAAGCCTGGGAAAACGGGAGGGCTCAATGCATGGCGTTGCCCATAGCGGATAGTGGTGAAGTATGCGAGGGCCCGTTGTGGTTGCGCATAGATGTGCCGTGGCATGTGTGGTGTTTGACGTGGGGCGAACTCAAACAGCGGCTTGCATCCACCAAGCGCAACTATTTTCGGTACGGAATCTCCCTGGATGAGCGCTTCGAAAACGCGTTTCTGGAGATGGAGGTCAATGCACATGCAATGTTCTACCCGCGGGGTGAAACTCCTCATGCAGTACTCAACGAGGGTAACTTCCTTCTGCATGCAAAAACCCGTTATGGACTGGAAGGGGTCTGCTTTGACGACGGGCAACCGGTGTGGATCTTTGAAACCCGTAGCTGGTTTGCAGACGGCCAATCAAGTTATCCGCTGATTGGTGGTGTTGGGGTAGATGCGGGGCGGCGAGAATTCACTGCCTGGAATGGGGCTGCCCTACTCGATGTGGTGGCTGGTGGGGCGGACCATCTAGCCCATCAGGTTGGAGATGATGGCCGGTTCGTTTACGGATTCTTCCCGTGCTTCGGTCGGCGAATTGAGAGCTACAACGCGTTGCGTCACGCCAGCACGCTGTTCTCCATGGTGGACGCTTGGGCTTTGTTGCGGTCCGATACCTTGTTACGGGCGATCGAACGCGCGTTGAGCTACATGCGAAGTGCACTTGTTCGGGTCTATGCGCAACCAGATGGCGACTCTATAGCGTACCTGGTAGACGAAGGTGGGGAGATCAAGTTGGGCGGCAGTGCGGTCGCGCTGCTGGCCTTGGTGCGCTTTGCCGAGGTGACGGGAAGCAATGAAGACGCCCCATTGATGGAGCAACTGGGGGCCGGCATGCTGGCGATGCAGAACCAGCGAACTGGGCAGTTTGTCCATGTTTTGAGTGCGGAAGATCTTTCTGTCAAACAAGCGTTTCGCATTGTTTACTACGATGGCGAGGCCGCATTTGCATTGATGCGCCTGTATGCGCATACCCATGAGCTGCGCTGGCTCAATGCCGTGGAAAGAGCCTTTGAGCACTTTGTAGCCGCTGAGCACTGGCGCAACCACGACCATTGGCTGGCCTACTGCACAGAGGAGTTGACGCGGTACTCGCCGCGAGAGAGCTACTTCATCTTTGGCCTGCGTAATGTGTTGGACCATCTCGATTTCGTGCTGGAGCGTGAAACCACATTTCCTACGCTGCTGGAACTCATGATGGCAACCCGAGCGATGATTGAACGGTTGCGCGCTCTTCCAGAGCTTCGATACTTGCTGGCGATGATTGATGAGTCCAAGTTTGAGCGAGCCTTGCATTTCCGCGCCAAATACTTGCTCAATGGTTTCTTCTGGCCCGAGTGGGCCATGTTCTTTCGGGAGCCGCACAAGATTTGTCGGAGTTTTTTTATCCGGCACCATGGCTTCAGGGTTCGGATTGACGATGTGGAGCACTACCTCTCGGGGCTAGTGGCCTACTACCGTGTTTTTTTTGGATCCTCGCAAAAGCGCGGACCGATGCGATGGACTGCGCAAAGTATTGCAGCGGTGACTGGTGGCACATGGTGGCGCCCGCCCGGCGCGGAGTTTTCTGGAGCGGGAGGCGCCTGCACCTGGCCTCCCGCCATGCGGGAATGCGATGTGGTTTTTGTCAGGAGGCCGGGTTGCAAGGGCGGCATGCCCGAGTCGCTGCTGGCAGCGCTGCCGCTGGCCCCTGCTGCGATCGTTTGCGTGGACCCGGGCCACATTGCGGCGCTGCAATCGGGTGCGTTGGTGGATGTTCCCGTGCTTGCGGTAGAGGATGAGTCTGCAGCGTTGCTGGCTATGGGCAAGGCGGCACGTGAGCAGATGAAGGCATGTTTTGTGGGGGTTACAGGTAGTGCTGGGAAAACCACCACGGTGGCTATGCTGGCGCATGCACTGGCCGACTTTGGAAAAGTCGGCATGGCACGCGAGAGTGCCAATCTTCCTCACGGTATCGCGTGGAATTTGGCTTCTCTGCCTGTCGATGCGGACTATGTCGTGATGGAGATGGCTGTAGGCGATATGGCTCTTAACACCCGCCTGGTCAGGCCGGACGTTGCCGTATTTACGAATGTGGGGCCGGCGCATCTCAAGTATCACCACTCGGTAGCAGAGATCGCGCGCAAGAAATCACTGATGTTTGGCGGCATGTTGCCGGGGAGTGTTGCCGTTCTCAACCGCGATATGAACGAGTGGCAGATTGTGCATAAGGCTGCGTTGAGGCGGAATCTGAGAGTGGTCACTTATGGGAAGCACCCTGAGTGCGATGTGAGGCTAGACGCCTTTGAGCTGGGGCTTGCGCAAGTTTTTGCTTTTGGTGAGCGAGTTGAAGTACGTCTTTCGGCACAAGGGGAGCACATGGTCCTGAATGCCATGGCCGTGCTGGCGGTCGCTGGGGTTGTGGGTCGGGATGTGAAGCGTGTAGCCGCGTCGCTGAGCCGATTCCTTCCTTTGCCTGGACGCGGTGAGCGCCACACTCTGGCTTGGGATGGCGGATGCAAATTGGAATTGGTGGATGAGTCCTACAACGCGAATCCCTTGTCCATGCACGCTGCGCTGGCGGCCGTCGCGAGGACTGGTTCGAGCCGATTGGTACTTGTTTTGGGTGACATGTTGGAACTGGGTGAAAACGAAGCGTCGATGCACCTGGCGCTGAAAGAGCCTATTCTCGCGACCGATGCCACGTTGATCATTCTTGTTGGAGCGCTCATGCAGGACTTGGCGCTGGAGGCGTGGCCTCCTGATTGCAAGGTTTTTCATTTCGATACTGTGGAGCAGGTGGGCGAGTGGGTGTTCCGTCAATTGCGGGGCAATGATCTGGTGTTGGTGAAGAGCTCAGCGGGGACGCGGCTGTCCGACTGGGTGAAGCGTTTGAAGGCGCATTCCGCTGCTGCAGCGCGAGTGCCGATGCCAAACGCGGATTGGATATGACGATGGGCTGGCGCTCCCGATTTGGCTGGACAGCCGGGCTTGCCGTCCTGTGCTGCTCAAATGCATTCTCGGACTGGCGAGCACCGAGGGAGGCACTGGATCAGAGAGTCACAGAAGGTTCGGTGAATGTGTATTTCACGCGGTATGGGAGAGATGCTTTTGATGCATACAAAGTGTCTCTGCTGCAGGCCCAGTTGGCGGCGGCAGCTCTCTTTTTTGAGCAAGAGCTTGGCCTGCAGTCTCCGTTGAAAATGCCGAGATACCAAGGCCAGATTCGACGCATTGATGTACACGTCCTTCAGTTGGCTCGTGGAAATGGTAGTGCTGGCGATGCGGCCATTCAGTATCGGTACCGCAAGTTTGGCGAGCAAGAGGGGCGAGCGCTCACGTTGACCATAGGCGCTCATTGGGAGCCTCCCAACCTGACTCCGGCGCACGAACTCTTCCATGCGTACCAGTATGGGTACACTTTTTTCAAGAATTCTTGGTTCCTAGAGGGGTTGGCGCGTTCCTTGGAAAACGCCATGGAGGGAGTCTCCGGAGCCGAAACTGCGTTGCCAAAAAATGTGAGCGAGTGGCAGCTGCTTGTCCGAGAGTCCTATGGTGCGCACCTTATGTGGAGCCGACTTATGCGGCTTTGCGAGCCTGCTTGCAAACCTGTGCTTAAACCCTTTGCGAAGCCTTGCGGCGCCCCTTTGGTAAAGGCAACCTTGGAGGCACTTGGCGAGGTGCAAGCAACAGTCACCAAGGTGCGCGGGCTGAACCCGGCTGATTGGCCAGAAGACGAGCAGCGCAATGTGGCTAACGTTCCATACATGGCCCAGGGCTTGCGGAGCGCTATCGCAAGAGCTTGCGCTGCACCTCGTTCCGAAGAACTTCAAGAGTTTGAGCGACTTCTTGTCCAGGCTACTGAAGCGCCCGCATTGGAAAAGCCACGCTGAGGGAGCTGTGCACAGCAGTTGGTGATGGGCCATAGACATCAATGGATGTCTGGTGTCTTTTTACATTGATCCTGTTTTTGCAGTGCCTTGATCGCGGCTGGGTGACCACTCTCTGCTGCCAGTTCCAAGGCCAGTCTGCAGGACAAAGGAGGGAGGTGGCGCGCCAAGAGTACGAGCGCACCCGCTTGGCCCGTGGATGCTGCAAATTCCAATTGCTTTCGTGTAGGTGATCCCGGCGAGCAGGAAGCACCCTGTCGCAACATGGCTTTGGCGAGTCGGTAATGAGCTGCGGGGCTGCCAGCTTCTGCTGCGGATTGCAGTAGCTGGTGTTTTCGGCAGGCATGTTCTGCATCGTCGGGGAGTGCCTTGGCCAGCAAGCGTTGCGCCCTGGGGTATCCTTGTTTTGCCGCAGCTTCAAGCCAAGCCAAAGCGGCCTCTGGTTGCCCGGTGTCGAGCAAACGATTAGCCAACTCACATTGAAAAGTTGTGGCTCCGTGCTCGGCGCCCAGTAGCAAATAGTCTTGGCCGACGATGGCCTCGAATTCGATGGTTTCTCTTTCCGCGTTGACCGCGATAGAGGAGCATGTTTTCTTCAACTGGGTTAGATCGTATGCAATATTGCGCAGTGAAGGGCTGTGGGCGAGCCATTGCAGTGCCACAGCGCTGACTTCCCGTGGCAAGTCGCGGGGCCACCGTGGTTGCTCCAGAAGGTGGGCGACGGCCCAGT
Organism: Acidovorax kalamii; assembly: GCF_002245625.1. GTDB lineage: Bacteria > Pseudomonadota > Gammaproteobacteria > Burkholderiales > Burkholderiaceae_C > Acidovorax > Acidovorax kalamii. Next base: position 304,010 of record NZ_NOIG01000012.1, on the reverse strand, counting down.
AGTGCTTGTCTTTGACTTCGCTGCAGTGGAATGGCTCGCGTCCGGTGGCTAGATACACGGCCAGCCAGCCCAGCGAGTAAAAGTCGCTGCCAGGTCCATGTTGGCCAAAATAGCATTCGGGGGCCATGTAGCTGGATTTTGCGCGCAGTGTTTCGCTGGGAAGCTCATGGGTGAACTCGCTGGCCCCCCAGTCAATCAACGATACACGATGGCCCTCCAAAAGAATGTTGGAGTGCTTGATGTCCTTGTGTAGAAGTCCTTTGGAGTGGGCGTGTTGAAGGATGTCCAGCAGCTGCTGGACGATGCCCAGCGTATCTGCACTTGAGAGCGGGCCGGTGCGGCGCACATGGTAGTCCAGCCGGACTCCTGGCATGAGGGTCGTGACCATGCACAGTTGCCCACGTTGGTCGCGCCCATGGTCTATCAAGGCTGGAACCCCTGCAAACCCGTCGAGTGCAATCAAGGCACGCACTTCTCTCAATAGGGTGTTGACGTGCGTGGGATTCTTCAGGATCTTGATGGCAAATTTTCCCGGGAGGTCTGGGTGTATGCAGCGATAGGTTTGCGCAAGGCCACCTCCGCCCAGGCGGTCCTCAATCCGGTATTGCCAGGGGCCCAATGATTGAAGCATAGGGGTGACGTTGTGGTGCCAGGTGGGCGCTTCGATTCTGTGGCGTATTTGTCAGGCTTCTGGACCAGGCCAATGGCCTAGTAGACGCGCATAGAACGATGCGACATGCTGAATGGTGTCGATGCGAAACCATTGCCTTGTGTACTTGAAACGGATCCCTCCAAGGCTGCGCGCCGGGTTGCGCGCCGAGTAGACGGCGGCTGGGGTGTTGACAAGATGCAAGGTGGCCCAAGCGCCTAAGCACAGTGCGGGCCATATTTCCTGTGCTATGTCCATTTGTCCAGCTTTCAGGGCCAACTGGTAGGCGCCCATCAAGCCCTCCATTCGGGCGCCATCGGAGTACGGATAGTCGCCGAATCGATAGTAGAACCCGCCGGCGTAATCTGGGTAGGGGGCTGTATCTACCTTGTACATCTGAGCCACCATCTGGCGCGCATCTGATACGACAAAGTTGAAGTAGTCTGCCTTGCGCATTGCGGGAAAGTCCCACAACTCTTTGATGCCCATCATCAGCCACGCATCTGATGGAACATTCGTGTATTGGTCCGCCCTCTCTGTGGGGCGGATGTTGATAAGGTAGTGCAGGGCCCGATGCAGATGGTTGAAGTAGGGCGTCCGCTCAGTCTCACCGATCAGGTGCAAGTAGCGAGCAAGGCCGCAAATGGCCTCGCCGGGGTAGTAGAACGAAAAGTAGTTTGCGTTTCGCCTTTCGTCGATGTTTTCGTCGAGATAGATGTTGTAGTAAATGAACTCGCCGCTTGCGGTGATCTGTTGGATCAGATGCCGGGCCAGCCTTTGTGCCCAAGGGTGGTAGCGTGTGTCTCCGGTAGTGATTTCGTACTCTGCCAACAGGTAGAGACCTAAGCCGGTGCCGCCCAGCTTGGCCTTGCGCTCGCTGTAGATGTAGGCGGCTTCTCCGGTATCAGTGGCGTATGTCCTGGCCTGTGCAATCAGGAACTCGATAGCGCGACGAGCACTGTCGTAGCTGCGGCGTTCTCCTCGCAGTTGGTCGCTGTAGAGGCAGTTGAGCGCTCCTCCGCTATGTCGCAGGATGTTGTAGTACGGGTTGGTTTCCGGGTCGCGCGTGGGGTGCTCATGGTCGCGTCGGCTGTCGGTCGCCGCGTCGTAGTAGTAAAGGTAGGTTCCGTCGAGGTTCTGTTCACGCAGTACATGGTCCACAGCGAGCATGAGAGCCTCGGACAGTTTCTCCCGCGTGAGTGGACCTATCAGGGGCATCCCCCGGTAGAGGCGGTGAAAGTGGCCGTCGATCCATAAGTAGCTCTCCGAGTGGAAGCGGGCACAGTGTGCCTGCGCAACGGTCTCAGACCCAAAACTTGAACGCAGATGCGCACGCAACTGCTGCAGTGACATGATCGAGTAGACGAACGCATCCCCCGGCAGGAAGAGGTGGCGTTTTCCGGCGTTTGTGCGCAACTCAATGCCTTCTAGACCCACTTCAAAGTGCCGGTCCCCTCGAAGCGTCATGCCCACTTTGCCCAGATCCATGGGGGTGGGGGGATCAGCAACAAAATCGAGTTGCAAGCGCACTTTTTTGTGGCCTGCCAAGGCTGAATACCTTGGGTGCTTGACGAGCCGCTGAAGCGCACGCTCCAGGCCTTTTTTCCCTCCTCCTTCGCGGCTGACCAGCAATCGTGGTTGTCCTGGGGCATACAAGACAACAGCAACGCGGACGCCCTCTTGAGGAAAACAGGTGCTGGTGAAGGTCTCTAGCGCCCTGGAGAATTTTCCTTCAGGCCTTTGAAGGTCTTCCAGCAGAAGCTCTCCAAATAGATGCTCCGCCGGCCCTGGCTCAAAGCTGGGCATGCGGGCGTGAGGCGCCTCGAAGACTTCGGGTGAGTAAGTCATGTTGGTGCCCATGTGTGCAGCAGGTCTGCCATCGTCGGCGCGAAGCGCAGCTTCTGGGGCTCGGGGTGGCTGTTATTTACGAGGTCCTTGCACGCATCGTGTTGCGAGGGATTCAGGCCCACGATGGTGATACTCGCGGCGCGCAGCAGATGAAGCACGGCAGCAAGCCGGTCTAGCGTACGAAAGTCGTCTGCCAGCACAACACAATGATTGGGTTGAGCCAGGGTGATCTCATCGATTCGCCACATGGTAGGCAGCAGGATGCCGCCAGGCGCACCACTACCTATGGTCGAAAGTCTGGCAAGCGCTAGCGCCGTGCGATGCGCGTATTCTGTGGTGCTGGGTGTTTGAAAGACGCAATCCAGGTCCATCTGCGATTGGTTCACCAGCGCTGCGATAGGCGGGAAAGGTCTGCTCCCTCCGCCGAGCAGGACGGTCACCGATCGGTTGCTGCGTGCGCGTGCGGATTTCGCAAGCTGGTACAAGCTATGCGTTGGATCCTCGCTCAGGAGAAAAGGCATCCATCGTGGCAGCTCGGGTGGCATGACGGCGCTCATGACAGCCTGAGCTCCTTGTAAGAATGCTTCTCGGGTGCGGTGCTCGATGTGCTGGATGGCTGCAAGGCTGTTTGCTACACCTTCAACGATCACCAATTGCCCTTCGGGAGATTCACCCTCAATGGCAATGCGAGAGGGATCCCAATGCCGGGGATATCCTTTTCCAATCCAGGTCGCGCCAGCGACGACCGCCAGTGTTTCGGCCGTCCAGGCATCATCAGCCACGTATGCTTTTTCGGCAGAAGTCTTGCAGAGCCCCAGCAGCAATGGGCTATCCAGATGGTCTGTGATGCGCAGTTGCAGTGATTTCGTACTTGATGGAGCGTTGTCGGGTGGAGTGGACGCCATCTGCACAAGGGCTGGATCCCAGCCTTGTGCGACCAGCTGATCCCGTGTGCTGATGCTGTCACTCAAGGCTTCTTCGGAAGGCTGGATGCACCATGTGTGGCGATAAGGCGCGAGCAGGGCAGACCACTGGGCCAACATCTTGCGCATGGGCTCGGAGTCTTGGCAAAACACCTGCAGGCAGGTGGTCGGTGCGGGGGCAAGCAGGCGCAGCAGATGGCTCCCTGCCTCGGTGGCCGAGGTGGGGACCTTCAGAGTCCAGGGCGTGATCTTTGGCAAAGCGGTAGGGTCAACCTGCGGAGCGCACAGCAGCGCGAGTGATTGCAGGGTCGGCAAGTCGCATCCCAGCAGTCTCATGGCTGCCAGGGCGTACGCGATCGTCTGCGTCTTGCCGACTGGGGGTGTTGACTGCTGAGCTGATGGGGGGATAGTCAGCAGCAGTTGCCAATCACCAGTCGCGGGCGCTAGGTAGAAGGACGCAGCGCCCGCCGCATTTGTGACCGTGAGGACGGCCTCGCCACCGTGGAGGCGATGTTGTCTCAGCCAGCCGGATTCGGCGTAGAGCGCTGGTGCTGGCAGGCACGCGACGGTGGTATGGGGCGGCATATGTGCCGTTGCGGCCCGCAGTGCCAAGGACGTGGCGTCAAACACTACGCCATTGTTGGCTGTGTCGCACACCATGCGGTAGAGCTTGGCCTGGATGCCGGGCAGCATCAGCTCCTTTTCCAGAGCGCGAAAGTCCCCTTCTTCGTCCACAAGAATCGCCACAGAGTGCTGTTGCACAGGCATGCCTTCCCGCGCTAATGCACTCCAGGGCAACGGCAGCACCAGTGCATCGATCTCTGTGCGGCTCAGCCACCCACCGACCCAGGCGCGTACAGCCCCATGGTGCGATGGCAGAGGGGCAGGAAATGGGTCGCGCAGGTTGTCTGCTACGCGGGCTTCAACGCCAGTCATGCGCAGCATGTTGGACAACATGTCCGCGCAGAGTTGCTTGCCGTAGCGACCTACCACGCACACCACGGGAATGTTGCTGGACTGTCCGGCGGAAACGGCCGAACGCAGTATGTGGCGCGCGACGGGACGGGGGGTGCCGAGATCGGGAAAACGGTTGATATCGAGCCCAGGACCGGCGTTGACTTCAACTATGGCGGTTTCTACTTCTGTCCACGGGCGTGTTATGTTCGCCGAAACGAGATCGACGCCAGCGAAATCGAGCTGAACTGCCGCAGCGGCTTGTTCTGCCAGGTGCTTTACAGAAGGATGGATATCTCCAGAGACATCCCGTGCGAGAGAAGACGGGCACGCAGCGCGGCGCAGCACCACCACTGTTCCGGCAGGAGGTGTGCTGTCTGGCCCCAAGTTTTGGTCTGACAGGGTTTGCAGGACCTCGGTGTCAAATGCAATGGGGGCAATGAAGATGCCATCCCTTCCATGCGACCGGTTGGACGCTTCCACCAGCTCGGCCACCGTGCATATGCCGTCTCCGGTCACGCAGGGGTGCAGGCGTTGGGCTGCTGCGACGCAGCGCCCTCCGATCACAAGCAGTCGGTAGTCTTCGCCAATGACCTGTTTCTCCACAATGATCTCGGGATATAGATCTGCCAGCGCTTGGTACACCTCTTCCACGATGGTGACTGTGCGCAGCATCGTGAAGACGCCTTGGCTGGCGCGTGAGCCCGAGGGCTTGAGCACGACAGGGAACCCCAGCTTGATTGCCGCTTGGGCGGCCTCGGCCGAAGAGGTGACCCGCTGTTGTGCGGGAACCGGGAGGCCTGCTCGGACCAACGCAGTGCGTGCGCGGATCTTGTCACCGGCGAGGTCTTTGCCCAGATGGCTGGTGTTCGCGCTGTAGGCGTTGGCCATCAGTTGGGAGCTTGGGCCTTGGCCCACGCGGTAGTGGGCGCGGTGAAGCCCCCCTCCGACTTCGCAGTGCAAACCCATTTGCCTTGCGGTCAGCAACCTGTCTTGGGCGTGGTAGTGGCTGGTGCGCGGGCGCAGGTCACACAACGTCATCCACAAGGGATCTCCCCATGGGGCAGCTCCGCCCGCATTGAAGGCAACGCGGGTCAAAGCCAGCGCCATTTGCGCCAGGGCTTTGGCGGACTCTGGGGTCATGATTTCGAGAGTGACCTCAGTGGCGGACTCTGAAAGTGGTGTGATGCGGTGTCGGCTGGCAACATGGCGCGCAGCCCTGAGCAAAGCCATGGCGAATGTTGCAAAAACATGGCCGGGGTCTGTCGATCCGAATTCAATGATCAGGGGGCGTGGCGTTAGATGGTTGTGGGGGTAGCCTTTCAGGCGCTCCCAAAGTATCTCGGGTGTCGTTTGGGGGGGGGCGTGCTCATGGGTCAGAACGACGCGCAGGCAGTCATGCCACGCCGCGAGGCTAGGCCCAGGAAGCACCTGGACGACCTGGAGCTGGAATTCGGGAGACGTGGCCATTGCGGTTGTGTCAGGCACTGAGCCCTGGGCCCGTGGCTCCGTCAAATCCCAGTTGTGTCAGAAGCGGTAGGTCGGTGCGGGATTCCACGCCGGTGGCGATGACCGTGATGCCCAGCGTATGTGCCATGTTGCACAGTCCCTGCAGGAACTCCTGGTTGCCCGGGGTGTTTGCAATACCTCGAACGTAGCTGGGATGGATCTTTATGTAGTCAAGCCCAAGGTCGGCGAGTTTGTTGCCCTCTGCAAAACGCTGCCCGAAGTACTCGATCCCGACCCTGCATCCCAGCTGCTTGAGGGTATGGGCCAGGTCCCGGAAGGCCTCAAAATGGCGAAAGACGCCGTACTCGGGCACTTCGAACAACAAGCGTTGGCAGACGTCGGGATAGGTCATGAGCATTTGCGTCAGATCGTTGCGAAACTGGAAGTCTGCAATCGTGTCTGCCGACAAGTTCACTGCGATATCGCCAGAGCCCGTACGCAGGTGCTCGATGGCCAACCGTACGACCTTGAGGTCAATGGGCACGGTGAGATTCAGATGTGCAGCCATGGGCATGAAATCCCCCGCTTGCCAAGGAGGACCTGCATCATCGGTCTGAAGGCGGATGACTCCTTCATCATGCAAGGCAACCACCCCGTCACCACCTACGACGGGATAAAACACCAACGACAGTCGGCCGCCACTGACGGCCTCGGTCAATAAAGTTCGCCATTGATCTGTAGGCAGCACCGCGTGCTCGTGGCCCTCTTCGTTGGCGTACCAATTGTTGGGGCCTTGGGCTTGCGCGCGGGCCATGGCTTCATCTGCCCGGCGCAAAAGGTCGCTCATATCCTGCCCTCGTTGATAGCGTACGCCGGCCACATGGAAAAGGTCAGGGGCTTCGCCTATCCAATAGGGCAACCACCCGGTGGTCAGGCGTTGGTGAATGTCGGTGGCCGCGTCGCTGGCAGAGGCCTGGGTGGGGCAAACCACGGCAAACTCGCCACCCTTGATGCGCCCGGCGCGCTGACCGGGTCTGTCGTTCCCGCTGTCGTACAAAACGGAGCCCAGGCCCTTGAGCAGATCATCGGTGCGGGCGTGGCCCAGCTGCACGTTGAGCGTATTGAGGTCCGCGATGCGTACCAGCACGAAGCTGCCCGTTTTCGCGAAATGTTCACCTGTCAGTATCTCGTTCAGGTGCGACAAAAAGTACTCGCGACTGGACAACCCGGTAACGGCATCCCGGTTGACTTTCCTGCGCAGAGTTTCCAGTCGGGCGGCCTCCTCAGTCAGCATGGCTTTGATCCTTGCGACCATGTCATTCATGGCCCGGACAACGCTGCGCAGTTCGGGGGTGCTTGGCTCTTCAATTGTGAGAAAGTGCCTTTGTGCGATGGCTTCGGCTTGGCTCACTACGTCTTCTAGAGGCCGCGTGATGTAACGGATGACTTGTGTGCCGGCCAATCCAGTGACTACGCTGCCAAAGACAAACCACATCAGCAACTCCAGGGTGCCCTCCCACAGGCTTTTGTAGACGTACTGGTCATGACTGGCCAAGCTCAGCGTGCCGTACTGGCTCCAGCCATCGTTGATCTGCGCGCGTCCGGGTTCTGCGCGAATCGGAATCAGATTGACGAACCATGAGGGCGCGGCTGTTTGCTCTCCTTTGAAAGTCTTTTCCACCAGCGTTGCTCCAGTGGGCGACACAATGCGAATGAAGCGGTAATGGCCCGCATCAAACTGCGCGGCTACTTGCAATTCCACGGTGACGGGGTCCTTGTCGAGTTGTGACAAAGACAGTGCCAGAGAGTTGGCGTTGTCAATGTTTTTGACCTGCAGTTGCTGCTGGAGGTAGTGCCGCGCGGACAACACACTGACCACCATGCTGCAGCCAAACGCCAGCGTCATCACAAGTGCGATGGCAATCCAGAGTTGTTTAGTGAGTGACATGGTGAAGCCTCTCGTAAGTAGTCTGGAGCATCACAGCCCGTCCTGGCGCATGCGTTCCAGTACATCGCGCCAGCGGGACAGCCGCGCTGTCGGATCGGCTGCAGGGGCGGTCGTTCCTGCTACCCACAGGCCACTGTTGTTGAAGCTGAAAACGGGCGCGAGGTCTGTTCTGGACGTGGCCGGACGGATGTTGCCTATCAGGTTGTCGAGAATCATGGGCTCTTCTGTCGGCACGGCGTAGTAGCCAAGCACCATGTGGGCCTCGCTGCGGGTGCTTCCGGCTCCACCGATACGGGCTCGCACATAGATCATGCGTAGCTTGTCATTGGGCACGCCCATCAGCAACAGGCTGGTGTACTTGGCAATCGCAAAATCTTCGCAGTCGCCTGCACCGCGTCCCATGGTTTCCAACGGGGTGGCCCAGTAGTCGTTCTGCTGCCAGACGACGATGTCGTTCTCAAACAGTACCCGGCGATTGAAAAAGGTGTTCACAAGAGCCAGTTTTTCAGACTCTTCGAGTTTTCGCCCTTCGTCCAGCATCTTGCGCCAGGCGCTCACCGTATCTGCAGCCTTTGCCCCATAGCGCTGCGAGGCCAGGTTCTGCATCTTGTCCATGTCTGGTTCCGCGATCGCCCATTGCAGAGCGAGCAGGCAAAAGAAAACAATTCTTCCCCGGCGTAACCACGCGAGAAAAAAACGATAGTTTTCTTTGATAGACATGGCCTTGAGTTGCAGTTTGTTGCTATCAAAACACCCCCGCCTCAGTTCATTTTGCAAGGAAATGATGATTTCGCACACAAATTGTTTGCGTGCGAAAACACCGCTGCCTATAGTGATTTTTCTCACTAACAGATACATCTGGAGGCCCCATGCGATACGTCCTAACGCTGGTCGGTTCAGCAGTCCTCGTTGCCACAGGAGCTTCGGCGCAAGTGCTGCCGCTGCCCTTGGTGGAGGCAGCGCGCAAGACGGTGGTGACCAATCCCGAGGTGCAGGCGCGATGGCGCGGTTTCAGAATCGCGGATGCGGAACGTGGTGAGGCGCGTGCGGGGTACTTGCCCCAACTGGATGCGTTGGCTGGTGCGGGCCGGCAGAACAACCGGCGCCCCTCCGGGGAGACCGGATGGTATTCCTATGGCAGTGCAGCACTGACCCTGAACCAGATGTTGTTTGATGGGTTCTTCACGCGCAACGAGGTGCAACGTTTGGGCCACGCCAAGCTGGTGCGGTACTACGAATTGGTTGAAGCGTCGGAAACAGCCACCCTGGAGGCTTTGCGTGCCTATGTTGATGTGATTCGGTACCGAGAGCTAGTGGAGCAGGCAAAGCTCAACTACGCCGAACACAAGGTGACGACGAGTCAGATTGACGAGCGGGCGGGCGCGGGGGTCGGCCGACGCGTGGATCTGGAGCAGGCCGTGGGCAGGTTGGCTTTGGCGGAGTCCAATTTGCTGACGGAGCTTGCCAACCTGTATGACGTGACAGCCCGCTACCAGCGAGTGGTGGGGGAGATGCCTGCTGCAAACCTTCCCACGTTGGCCGAGGGCATAAAGCTCAAAGGGTTGCCACCCTCCTTGCCGGAAGCCATGAGCCTGGGGTTGAGCAACAGTCCGGCGTTAAGTGCAGCCATTGAGAACGTGCGGGCCAGCGAGGCCGGTATTGCTGCACGGAAGGCCGCCTATGTCCCGCGGGTGGATTTTCGCGCCAGTCAAACTTGGGACCACAACCTGCTAGGTGAGAGGGGGCGTTCGCGCGACACTTCGATAGGCGTGGTGTTGAGCTACAACCTGTATCGGGGCGGTGCGGACGAAGCCCGCGAACTCAAGGCGGTGGAGACTAACAGCCAAGCGTTGGATCTGCAGGAAAAGGCTTGCCGTGATTTGCGGCAGAACCTTGCAAGTTCTTACTCCGAATCTCAGCGATTGACTGAGCAACTGGCATTCCTTGATCAGCACCGGTTGTCGTCTGAAAAATCCCGTGAGGCGTATCGCCAGCAATTCGACATTGGCCAACGGACCCTGCTCGATATTCTGGACACCCAGAACGAGTACTTCCAGGCCAGCCGGGCTTTCATCAATGCCCGTTACAACCAAGTCATCGCGCAGGCGCGTGCGCTGGCGTCCATGGGCAAATTGATGACAGCGCTGGAGGTGTCGCGCCCCGATATGCCTTCGCTGGCCGAGGCAGGTCGCGGCACGGACGGCTCCAATCAGGCCGCCGAGTTGTGTGCAGGGGATTTGCCTCCCATGGTGACGGTGGAGCAAGCCAAAGTCGGCGTGGATGTTACCCCCAGGCAGCGTGCCCGGCCGTTGCCTGCAGGTGATCAGCCAGGGGCTGTGCCCGCTCCACGCAAATAGCGCCTGCGCAGGAATGCGGTGCCAGAGGCGGCTTTAAGCGCGCGGGTAGTTGCTGCTGTCGTTGTAGCCCGTGCTGCAGTGACGGGTGTCAGCGCACTGTCGCCAAAGCCTGCAGCAACTTGGCGTGGATGCCCCCAAACCCGCCATTGCTCATGCACACCACATGATCCCCCGGCCGGGCGGACTGCGCCACCTGGGCCACCAGGGTGTCGATGTCGGCTGCGGTTTGCGCGCGCTGGCCTGGGCCTACACCGAGGGGAGCGAGCGCCTTGGCGGCATCCCAGTCCAGCCCTGCCGTGTGGCAGAACGCGAGATCGGCGGGCTCCAGGGCCCAGGGCAGCTGGCTCTTCATGGCGCCCAGTTTCATGGTGTTGCTGCGGGGCTCGAACACGGCCAGGATCCGCGCGCTGCTGCCCAGGCTGCGGCGCAGGCCGTCCAGGGTGGTGCGCAGCGCCGTCGGGTGGTGTGCAAAGTCGTCGTACACGGCCACGCCACCCACGGTGCCACGCAGTTCCATGCGCCGTTTGACGTTCTGGAAGGTGGCGAGGGCGCTGGCTGCTTGCTCGGGGGGAACTCCTACATGGTGGGCAGCCGTGATGGCAGCCAGCGCGTTGAGCTGGTTGTGCACCCCGGTGAGCGACCATTCCACGCGGGCCACGCGGCGGCCCTGGTGCATGACGTCAAATGCCTGGGGATCGCCTACGGCGTAAAAGTCGCTCACCGCCGCGCCAAAGCTGGTCACTTCGCTCCAGCATCCGGTGTGCAGCACCCGTGCCAGGCTTTCCTCCAACCCGTTGGTCACGACGCGGCCTGACGGGGGGACCGTGCGTACGAGGTGGTGGAACTGGCGCTCAATGGCGGCCAGGTCGTCAAAGATGTCGGCGTGGTCGAATTCGAGGTTGTTGAGCACGGCGGTGCGGGGCCGGTAGTGCACGAACTTGCTGCGCTTGTCGAAGAAGGCGGTGTCGTACTCGTCCGCCTCGATCACAAACAGCGGCGTCGCACCCAGTGGGGTGGACGCTGGTACGGGGCGCTGTGCCGCGCCCAGCCGGGCAGACAGGCCGAAGTTCAGTGGCACACCCCCAATCAGGAAGCCGGGCTGCTGGCCCGCGTTTTCCAGGATCCAGGCCAGCATCGAGGTCGTGGTGGTCTTGCCGTGCGTGCCGGCCACGGCCAGCACATGGCGCCCCTGCAGCACATGTTCGGCCAGCCACTGGGGGCCGCTGGTGTAGGGCAGGCCAGCGTCGAGGATTGCTTCCATCAGAGGGAACTTGGGGGTGCCGTCGGGCAGCCGGGCGCGGCTGACCACGTTGCCGATCACAAACATATCGGGCTGGAGCGCTATCTGGTCCGCACCAAAACCTTCGATCAGGTCGATGCCCAGTGCCCGGAGCTGGTCGCTCATCGGGGGGTAGACGCCGGCGTCGCAACCGGTCACCTTGTGGCCTGCCTCGCGGGCCAGCGCTGCAAGGCCTCCCATGAATGTGCCGCAGATCCCTAGTATGTGTATGTGCATGGGCGCTGATTCTAAAGCCGCTGCGATGCGGGAAAATCTTGGCAAAAAAGCCCTTCTGCGCGCACTGTGTATGCCCTGTGAGCTACAAAATGCATAGCATCTTGGGTGGTTTCGTTTCTGGGGTGTCTGCGGGCCTTGTGCGGGGCGCAGGCGGCCCGTCATGGATCGCGCGCACAATGCGGACTCCTCCGCTGTCTTCCACTTTCATGCACACACCTTTGAGCGAAGAAATCGCCCACACCACGGCACGCCTGGTGGTTGAGGAAGGGCTGGAATGGGGGCCCGCCAAGCGCCGGGCCCTGCGCCAGATGGGGCTGCCTGCCCGGACCCCGCTGCCCGACAACGATCTGGTGGAAGCGGCGGTGCGGGAGTACATCGAGATCTTCTGCGCCGACACGCAGCCGCGCGAGTTGCGGGCGCTGCGCCAGCTGGCACTGGTCTGGATGGAGCGTATGGCGGCGTTTCGTCCACACCTGGCGGGGGCGGTCTGGCACGGTACTGCCACGCGCCTGTCGGATATTTACTTGCAGTTGTTTTGCGATGACCCCAAATCTGCGGAGATCGCGCTGATCGACCACCATGTGGACTATGAGCCCCGTACGGTGACGGGTTTTCATGGCGAATCGGTCGAGGCCTTGAGCCTGGGCAGCAAGTCGCCGGAGCTCAATGAGATGATCGGAGTGCATTTGCTGATTTACGACCTTGATGACCTGCGGGGTGCCTTGAAGCCCGATGCCAAAGGCCGCGTCCCGCGCGGTGACATGACGGCCGTGCGCCGCCTGCTCCAGGAAACCAGTGCCCCATGACGAAGACGACCCCCTCCGATTTGCCTGAATCCGCGCCTGCATCACCGAATGTGCTACCTCAGGTTTCCTCGCCCACTCGCCGCCGCCTGCTGTATGCCGGTGTGGCCGGGGCTGCTGCCGTGGGAGGGGCCGGCTTGGCATGGTGGAAGTTTCAGCCGCACGCCATGGAGGCAGGGGCGGAGCAGGCGCTGTGGGGCATGGAATTTGAAAAGCCGGAGGGCGGCGTGGTCGCGTTGAAGTCTTTCTCTGGCAAGCCGCTGCTGCTCAACTTCTGGGCCACCTGGTGTCCACCCTGTGTGGAAGAGTTGCCCATGCTGAACGCTTTCTATCGCGAACATGCTGCCAAAGGCTGGCAAGTGCTGGGTTTGGCGATTGACCAGCCCTCGGCGGTGCGCAAATTCCTGGCGCGGCTTCCTCTGGAGTTTCCCGTGGGGCTGGCGGGTTTGGGAGGGACGGATCTGGGGCGTTCGCTGGGTAACTTGACGGGTGGGCTGCCCTTTACCGTGGTGCTGGGCGGGGCGGGGCGGGTGCTGCACCGTAAAATGGGGCAGGTGACCCCACAGGATCTGCAGCTGTGGGCCCCTTTGCGGTGATGCATGTGACGGCAGATTTTGGATCGCCGCAGTGATTCTGGAGGGCTCCGGCCGTCTATTTTCCATGACGAAGTTCATGGAAAATGCATGTGGAAGACTGCGATAGGGTGAAATTGGAGTAAATTCGCGCCCTATTCAGTTTTATAGCCGTTGGAGCTTCCATGGATCTGCGAAAACTCAAAACCCTCATCGATCTCGTGTCAGAGTCGAATGTGTCCGAACTCGAAATCACGGAGGCCGAGGGCAAAGTCCGCATCGTCAAGAGCGGTGGCGCCGTGGTTCAGCAGTATGTCCCGGCCCCCATGCCGGCCCCGGCGGCGCCTGCGCCTGCAGCTGCGGCCCCTGTGGCAGAACTGCCCGCTCCGCCAGCGGTGCCCGCAGGCCATGTCGTCAAGTCGCCCATGGTTGGCACCTTCTACCGTTCGTCTAGCCCCGGCGCCAAGGCATTTGTCGAAGTCGGCAGCCAGGTGAAGGAAGGCGAGACGATTTGCATCATCGAAGCCATGAAGATCCTCAATGAGATCGAGGCGGACAAGTCGGGTACCGTGACCCGCATCCTGGGTGAGAACGGCCAGGCCGTGGAGTACGGTCAGCCGCTGTTCATCATCGAATAAGGCGCCCATGTTCAAGAAAATCCTGGTCGCAAACCGAGGGGAGATTGCCCTTCGTATCCAGCGCGCCTGCAGCGAACTTGGGATCAAGGCCGTGATGGTCTATTCCGAGGCCGACCGCGACGCCAAGTACGTCAAGCTGGCCGAAGAGGCGGTATGCATCGGCCCCGCACCCTCGCCACTGTCCTACCTCAACATGCCGGCCATCATCTCGGCGGCCGAAGTGACCGACGCTGAAGCCATCCACCCCGGTTACGGCTTCCTGTCCGAAAACGCCGACTTTGCCGAGCGCGTGGAAAAGAGCGGCTTCCAGTTCATCGGCCCCACGCCCGAGTCGATCCGCATCATGGGCGACAAGGTGTCTGCCAAGCAGGCCATGATCCGCGCGGGCGTGCCCTGCGTGCCGGGCTCTGAGGGCGAGTTGCCCGATGACCCCGTGCAGATCCGCCGCATCGCCAAGGCCATCGGTTACCCCGTGATCATTAAGGCAGCAGGCGGCGGCGGTGGCCGTGGCATGCGCGTGGTGCATACCGAGGCCGCACTGGTCAATGCCGTGCAGATGACCAAGGCCGAAGCAGGCGCTGCGTTCGGAAATCCTGCGGTGTACATGGAGAAGTTCCTCCAGAACCCCCGTCACATCGAAATCCAGATCCTGGCCGACAAGCACCGCAACGCGGTCTACCTGGGCGAGCGCGACTGCTCCATGCAGCGCCGCCACCAGAAGGTGATCGAAGAGGCACCAGCCCCTGGCATCCCACGCAAGCTGATCGAAAAGATTGGCGAGCGCTGCGTGGCTGCCTGCAAGAAGATTGGCTACCGGGGTGCGGGCACCTTTGAGTTCCTGTACGAAAACGGCGAGTTCTACTTCATCGAGATGAATACCCGCGTGCAGGTGGAGCATCCGGTGACTGAATGGATCACCGGTGTGGACATCGTGAAGACGCAGATCATGGTGGCGGCCGGCGAGAAGCTGCCCTTTACGCAGCGCCAGATCGAGATTCGTGGTCATGCCATCGAATGCCGGGTGAATGCGGAAGACCCGTACAAGTTTGTCCCCTCGCCCGGGCGCATCACGACCTGGCACCCACCGGGCGGCCCGGGTGTGCGTGTCGATTCGCATGCCTACACCAACTACTTTGTGCCGCCGAATTACGACTCGATGATCGGCAAGATCATCGTGCACGGCGACACGCGCGAACAGGCGCTGGCCCGCATGCGCACGGCGCTGTCCGAGACCGTGATCGAAGGCATCAACACCAATGTGCCGCTGCACCGCGAGCTGATGGTGGATGCGAAGTTCATGGCTGGTGGCACCAACATCCACTACCTGGAAGAGTGGCTGTCGCAGCACAAGCGCTGAAGACGGCTCCTGGCAGTTTCACATGCTGGCCCTTGGCAACGGGGGTCAGCATTTCATTTTTCTGAGAGGCGTCTATGTTTGAGCTGAGTCTGATGTGCCCTGAGGACTGTATCGAGCCAGTCAGCGATGCGCTGGATGCGCTCGATGCGCTCTCCGTGTCGGTGGAGGATGCCGATGCCCAGACCGACGCCGAGCAGGCGCTGTTCGGTGAGCCCGGCATGCCGCCGCCCAAGGATGGCTGGCAGCGCAGCCGTGTGGTGGCGTTGTTCCCGTCTGAAGTGGCGGCGCGCGAAGCGCAGCAGTTGCTGGTGGTGCAGGATTTCTTTGTAGGCTGCCAGGTGCTGGGCGTGGCGCAAGTGGCCGAGCAGGACTGGGTGCGGCTCACGCAGTCGCAGTTTGCGCCGGTGGACATCACGCCGGATTTCTGGATCGTTCCCACCTGGCACGAACTGCCTGCCCAGGCGGTGCGCAGCATCCGTCTGGACCCGGGCCTGGCCTTTGGCACGGGCACGCACCCTACCACGCGCATGTGCCTGCGCTGGATTGCGCGCAACGGGGCGGTGCAGCCGGGGGCTGGCAACAACCCGCTGGGCCGGGTGCTGGACTACGGCTGCGGCTCGGGCATCCTGGCCATTGGTGCGGCCAAGTTTGGCGCCACGGACATTGACGCGGTGGACATCGATCCTGCCGCTGTGGAATCCACGGCACAGAACGCGCAAGCCAACGGCGTGCAGCTGAGTGCCGGACTGCCCGACAAGGCGCGGGGCGAGTACCAGACGGTGCTGGCCAACATCCTCGCGACACCCTTGCGGGTGCTGGCGCCTTTGCTGTGTGCCCATGTGGCGCCGGGAGGGCATTTGGTGCTTGCGGGCATCTTGGAGCGCCAGGCTGAAGAGCTGAAGGAAGCTTATGCACCATGGGTGCGCCTGGAAGTGGCGGATGCCGAAGACGGCTGGATACTGATGACTGCCCAGCGCTGAGCCTGCGCGTGTTCCGCCTGGGCCGAGGTGGCGCGGCCCCTACAATCCAACGCTGATGAGCCAGATCACTCGCTGCCCGTCTTGCGCCACCTCCTTCAAG
Organism: Acidovorax kalamii; assembly: GCF_002245625.1. Classification (GTDB taxonomy): domain Bacteria; phylum Pseudomonadota; class Gammaproteobacteria; order Burkholderiales; family Burkholderiaceae_C; genus Acidovorax; species Acidovorax kalamii. The sequence continues at coordinate 287,916 of NZ_NOIG01000012.1, read as the reverse complement.
GTGGTGGCAGACCAATTGCGCATCTCGGAAGGATGGGTGCGGTGTGGCCAATGCAAGGAGGTGTTTGATGCCTCTGCGCATTTGCTGCCAGTGGCCCCGGCGGCCCTTTTGCCCGATGTGTCCCTGACAGATGTGCGGCCGCCGCCGGCGCCCGCCGCTCGAAAGAGCGATGCGGAGCGTGCTTGGGGGGGCGGGGCCGCGCCGCCTTCGTCCCCGGCGTTGGGGAGGGGCGCTCAGGCGGCTCCGATGGCTGCTCATGCTGTGCATCCCACGAAGCATGCAGATGCCGGGGGGCATCACGCAGGCACTTCACTGCCCACGGCTGTGGCACCCCTGGCACCAGCAATGCCTGTGCTGGATATTCCTGCGCCCACGGTGCCTGCGTTCCTGGCCGCAGGCGCGACGGCTTCCGGTGCAGATGCCTTGAGCCTCGCGCCGACTGCGCCGTTTTCGTGGCGGTCCGTCCCCACGCCGTGGGTGGCAGAGGCGGTTGATTCCAGCCTACATTCTTCCAGTCCATCGCTTTCGGGGCCGACAGTCGATGTACAGACTATGGAAGAGGTTTTGGCAAGGCCGGTGCTGGATGCTGCTGCGGGAGCGGCTGCTGAGGAGGTGGCGTTGCCCACCATCGCGGCTGATGCCGATGTGGCCGGGGCTGCGGACGTCGCGCGGGGTGGGTACGAGCTTCCTGCTGCCGATCCGCATGACTCCATGGGGGTTGACGACCTGATGACCTCCGGGGAGGTCGGAGTCGAAGGTTCCTTGGCCGGGGTCAGTGAGGCACTGGTCGGGGCGACCGGGCACGCTTTGGCAGCAGCGCCCGCGCTGGAGCACCCTGAAGAGGCGCTTTCCTCTGGCTTGCCGAGCGCTGACCATCACGATGCCCCACCGGTAGTGCCTGCGACTCCGGGGGCAGTACCTGAGTCCCTGCCATCGGTGGATTTTGTGCAGCGGCCCGTGGTGGATGAGATACCGGCTGCGTTGGAGCTGGTTGCCGATGATTCTCCGGCTGCGGTGTTGCAGGCCCGCGTTCGCCAACCCGGGCCTCGCCAGGCTGAGGGAGATGAACAGGGCGAAGATGCGGGGGATGAGGCCGGGCCTGAGGTCAGTTTTGTGGTTGCTGCGCGGCGCAAGGCTTTCTGGCGCAAGCCTGTGGTGCGGGCCGTGCTGGTGCTTGTATTGCTGGTCTTGGTGGTGGGCCTGTTGCTGCAGGTCGCCGTCCAGGAGCGTGACCGCATTGCAGCCACGGACCCGCGTGCAAGGCCGTGGCTACTCAAGTTGTGTGAGCCTTTGCAGTGCGAGGTGGCTCCCCAGCGCCAGATTGCCGATGTGGTCATCGACAGCTCTTCGTTCAACAAAGCCCGTGGCGACAGTTACCAGTTGGCGCTGACCATGAAGAGCAAAGCGGACATTCCATTGGCCATGCCTGCGGTGGAGTTGACCTTGACCGATGCCCAGGACCAGCCTGTGCTGCGCCGGGTGCTGCTGCCGAACGACATGGCCGCACCGGCGGAGCTGCCGGCGCGTGGCGAATGGAGCACTTCGGTATCGGTGATCGTGACCACAGGCGGTGCGCGCGTGGCTGGGTACCGGCTGCTGGCGTTCTATCCCTGAATTTTTACCAACCTACTGATCGATTCATTTCTATGGCTGCCCTCATTTGTGGTTCCCTGGCATTCGACACCATCATGACCTTCGAGGGGCGCTTTGCAGAGCAGATCCTGCCTGATCAGTTGCACATCCTCAATGTGTCATTCCTGGTGCCTTCTCTGCGCCGCGATTTTGGCGGGTGTGCGGGCAACATTGCCTACAGCCTCAAGCTGCTGGGGGGGGAGCCTTTGCCCATGGCGATGCTAGGCAGCGATGGGGCGGACTACCTCCAGCGACTGCAGTCGCTGGGCATCGATTGCCGCCACGTGGGCCAGGTGCAGGACACCTACACCGCACAGGCCATGATCATGACGGACCGCGATAACAACCAGATCACGGCCTTCCACCCGGGGGCCATGATGCAGGCGCATGCCAACCGCATTGATGTGGGCTCCAAGGCGAGGGTGGGGATCATTGCACCCGATGGGCGCGATGCCATGCTGGAGCATGCAGCCCAGTTCGTGGCGGCGGGTATTCCGTTTGTGTTCGATCCTGGCCAGGGGCTGCCCATGTTCAGTGGGGACGAGTTGGCGAAGTTCATTGACCAGGCATCCTGGGTCACAGTCAACGACTACGAAGGAAAGATGCTGAGCGACCGCACCGGCTGGACCCTGGCTGAAATCTCGCACAAGGTGGAGGGGCTGGTGGTTACCTTGGGGGCTGAGGGCTGCGAGGTGTGGGTTGCAGGTGAGAAGACCCATGTGCCTGCCGTGGTGCCGACGCAGGTGGTGGACCCCACGGGATGTGGGGATGCCTGGCGCGGTGCGCTGCTGTTCGGCCTGGAGCGGGGCTGGGCGCTGCCACGTTGCGCGGCGCTGGGCAACCGCGTGGGGGCTCTCAAGATCGCGCAGCGCGGGCCGCAGAACTACACGCTGGATTTTTCGGTGGAGTGAGCCGTGATCGGCGTTGGGTAAAGGGGGCTGAACAGATGTTTGAGCCCTGTCCAACGCCTACTTGATCTGATGCCACCGCGAGGTGTGGCCCGTGCTGCCCCGCTGTTTGTGGGCTGGCGTGCCGCAGGCGAAAAAAAACCCGGTGCACAGGCACCGGGTTGAGCGTGCAATACGCCTGAATTAAGGCTTGTTGCCCGTAGGGAAGGGCCAGGCAGCCTGAGGATTCAGGGTGGTCTGCGCTGCTGGTGCGGCAGCAGGGGCAGGCGCCTTGGGGGCCTTTTTGGCAGGGGCAGCTTTCTTGGCGGGAGCCTTGGCAGCGGCCTTTTTGGCGGGGGCTGCTGCCTTCTTGGCAGGAGCGGCCTTCTTGGCGGGGGCTGCGGGCTTCTTTGCTGCTACGGCCTTTTTGGCTGGAGCGGCTTTCTTGGCCGGTGCTGCTGCCTTCTTGGCAGGTGAAGCCTTCTTTGCTGCTACGGCCTTTTTGGCTGGAGCGGCTTTCTTGGCCGGTGCTGCTGCCTTTTTGGCAGGCGCAGCCTTCTTTGCTGCTACGGCCTTTTTGGCTGGAGCGGCTTTCTTGGCCGGTGCTGCTGCCTTCTTGGCAGGTGCAGCCTTCTTTGCTGCTACGGCCTTCTTGGCTGGAGCGGCTTTCTTGGCCGGTGCTGCTGCCTTCTTGGCAGGTGCAGCCTTCTTTGCTGCTACGGGCTTTGCAGTTGCAGCTTTTTTCGCGGGTGCAGCCTTCTTGGCGGCGGGTTTTTTCGCAGTTGCCATCATGTTCTCCTTGGGTCAATTTGCAAAGAGCACTTGCTGTCTACAGTGGACAGCAAGCGATCCATGGAGATGGAATAGAACTCCATCTCCATGAACACGGGAACGCTCCACACGGCGGCGCTCTGTGGCGCTGTCTGTCTGGGGCGTGGTGTAAAAATCCATGGTGGTGTGATGCGAAAAGGCGCTAGTCCCAGGACAGCGCACCACCGGACTGGTATTCAATAACCCGGGTTTCGAAGAAGTTGCGTTCCTTCTTCAGGTCGATCATCTCGCTCATCCATGGGAACGGATTTTCTTCGTTGGGGAACAACGTCTCCAGCCCGATCTGCGTAGCGCGGCGGTTGGCGATGTAGCGCAGGTAGCCCTTGAACATCGAGGCATTCATGCCCAGCACGCCGCGTGGCATGGTGTCTTCGGCGTAGCGATACTCCAGCTCAACCGCCTTGAGGAACAGCGCCTTGATCTCGGCCTTGAACTCAGCGGTCCACAGGTGTGGATTTTCCAGTTTGAGCTGGTTGATCAGGTCGATGCCGAAGTTGCAATGCATGGACTCGTCACGCAGGATGTACTGGTACTGCTCGGCTGCACCAGTCATCTTGTTCTGGCGGCCCAGCGCCAGGATTTGTGTGAAGCCCACGTAGAAGAACAGCCCTTCCATCAGGCAGGCGAACACGATCAGCGACTTGAGCAGCGTCTGGTCAGTCTCGAAGGTGCCGGTGTGGAAGTTAGGGTCCATGATCGCCTCGATGAAGGGGATCAGGAACTCGTCCTTGTCGCGGATCGAGGCAACTTCCAGGTAGGCGCTGAAAATTTCGCCTTCGTCCAGGCCCAGCGATTCCACGATGTACTGGTAAGCGTGTGTGTGGATCGCTTCTTCAAACGCCTGGCGCAGCAGGAACTGGCGGCACTCGGGTGCTGTGATGTGGCGGTAGGTGCCCAGCACGATGTTGTTGGCTGCCAGCGAGTCGGCAGTCACAAAGAAGCCGAGGTTGCGCTTGATGATGCGGCGCTCGTCTTCGGTCAGGCCGTTGGGGTCCTTCCACAACGCGATGTCGCGCGTCATGTTCACTTCCTGCGGCATCCAGTGATTGGCGCAAGTGGCGAGGTATTTTTCCCATGCCCACTTGTACTTGAAGGGCACCAGCTGGTTGACGTCGGTCTGGCCGTTGATGATGCGCTTGTCGGCTGCGTTGACGCGCCGATGTGCGGTTGCTGCTGCAGCGGTCGGAGCAACGGTAGAGGCTGTCGTCGTTGCATGCACGGCTTGCAGGGAGGGGGTCTGGAAAGGCAGGGGCGGCTGTTCCGCCGGGTGGCTCTTGTTCAGTCCACCGTCCAATTGATTTTGCGATGAGGGCTTGACTTCTTCGTCCCAGGACAACATAGATTTTCCAGTGTTCGGATTATGAAAGCAGTGCTGCAAAAAGGAAAGCACTGCAGCGTTGTGCAGCAACGTTTTGTTGCTTCACAGCACCGGCACAACACCCCGGATCAGTCCGAAGTGTTGTGCGCGAAGTCCTTATTGGCAGGCTTCGCAGCCAGGATCGTCGATGGCGCAGAATTTCACATCCGTGGCAGGCACCGCTGCGGACTGTGCAGCAGCGGTGGCAGCCGCCGCTTCGAGTGCGCTGGACTGTGCCTGCACGGGGGCGGATGCTGCGGACGCGCCGCCATCGTTGCCCGAGGACACCGCGTTGAGCTGGCGTGTGTTCACCGTGCTCATCTCGACGTGCGTGGCGCTCTGCGTGCGCAGGTAGTACGTGGTCTTGAGGCCACGGATCCAGGCCAGCTTGTAGGTGTCGTCGAGCTTCTTGCCCGATGCGCCAGCCATGTAGATGTTCAGGCTCTGGGCCTGGTCAATCCACTTCTGGCGGCGCGATGCGGCTTCCACCAGCCACTGCGGCTCGACTTCGAAGGCGGTGGAGTACAGCGCCTTGATGTCCTGTGGCACGCGGTCGATGGGGTGCAGCGAGCCCTTGAAGTGCTTGAGGTCCATGATCATCACGTCATCCCACAGGCCCAGACGCTTGAGGTCGCGCACCAGGCCGCCGTTGATGACGGTGAACTCACCTGAAAGGTTGGACTTCACGGACAGGTTGCCGAACGATGGTTCGATCGATGCATCCACGCCGATGATGTTGGAGATAGTGGCCGTCGGGGCGATGGCCACGCAGTTCGAATTGCGCATGCCGTCCTGCGCGATTTTCTTGCGCAGGGCGTCCCAGTCCAGCGTGGACGAGCGGTCCACTTCCACATAACCGCCCCGGGCCTGGGAGAGCATGTCGAGCGTGTCGAAGGGCAGGATGCCACGGTCCCACAGCGAGCCCTTGTAGCTGGAATACTTGCCGCGCTCCTTGGCCAGTTCGGTGGATGCCCAGTAGGCGTAGTAGCAGATGGCCTCCATCGACTTGTCGGCAAACTCCACCGCTTGCTGCGAGGCATAAGGAATGCGCAGTTCGTACAGGCTGTCCTGGAAGGCCATCACACCCAGGCCCACCGGGCGGTGGCGCAGGTTGGAGTCGCGCGCCTTGGTCACGGCGTAGTAGTTGATGTCGATCACGTTGTCCAGCATGCGCATGGCCACCGTGATGGTCTTCTTGAGCTTGTCGTGGTCGATCTGACCATCCTTCAAGTGCTGCAGCAGGTTGACCGAGCCGAGGTTGCAGACGGCGGTTTCGGTGTCGCTGGTGTTCAGCGTGATTTCGGTGCACAGGTTGGACGAGTGCACCACACCGGCGTGCTGCTGGGGCGAGCGCACGTTGCAGGCATCCTTGTAGGTGATCCAGGGATGGCCGGTCTCGAACAGCATGGTCAGCATCTTGCGCCACAGGTCAGTGGCCTGCACCGTCTTGGCGGGCTTGATCTCGCCGCGCGCTGCCTTTTCTTCGTAGGCCACGTAGGCCTTCTCGAAGTCGGCACCGAACAGGTCGTGCAGGTCGGGCACGTTGGAGGGCGAGAACAGCGTCCAGGTGCCCTTTTCCATCACGCGGCGCATGAACAGGTCGGGGATCCAGTTGGCCGTGTTCATGTCGTGCGTGCGGCGGCGGTCGTCGCCGGTGTTCTTGCGCAGTTCCAGGAACTCTTCGATGTCCAGGTGCCAGGTTTCCAGGTAGGTGCAGACCGCGCCTTTGCGCTTGCCGCCCTGGTTCACGGCCACGGCCGTGTCGTTCACGACCTTGAGGAAGGGCACCACGCCCTGCGATTCGCCGTTTGTGCCCTTGATGTGCGAGCCCAGGGCGCGCACGCGGGTCCAGTCATTGCCCAGGCCACCAGCAAACTTGGACAGCAGGGCGTTTTCCTTGATGGATTCGTAGATGCCGTCCAGGTCGTCGGGCACGGTGGTCAGGTAGCACGAGGACAGCTGCGAGCGCAGCGTGCCGCTGTTGAACAGCGTGGGCGTGCTCGACATGAAGTCGAACGACGACAGCACTTCGTAGAACTCGATGGCGCGGGCTTCGCGGTCGGTTTCGTTCAGTGCCAGGCCCATGGCCACGCGCATGAAGAAGGCCTGGGGCAGCTCGATGCGGGTCTTCTTGACGTGCAGGAAGTAGCGGTCATACAGCGTCTGCAGGCCGAGGTAGTCGAACTTCAGGTCGCGGTCGGCCTTGAGGGCGGCACCCAGGCGCTGAAGGTTGTACTGCAGCAGGCGTTCGTCCAAAAGCTCGTTGTCCACGCCCTTTTTGATGAACTGAGGGAAATATTCGAGATAGGCTTGGCCCATCTCGGTCTGGGTCACTTCCTTGCCCAGCACTTCGCGCACGATGGTGTGCAGCAGCAGGCGGGCCGTGGCGTAGGTGTAGTCGGGGTCCTTTTCGATCAACGTGCGCGCGGCCAGGATGGACGCCTTGTAGACCTCATCCATGGGCACGCCGTCATAGAGGTTGCGCATGGTCTCGGCCACGATGGGGTCGGCCTTGACGTCCGCACCCAGGTTCACGCAGGCGGACTCGATCAGTGCCTGCAGGCGGCCCAGGTCCAGGGCAATGCGTGCATCGCCGTCCAGCACGTGCAGCAGCGGGGCGGATGCCACAGGGGCTTGCTGCTCGCTCTGGCGAGCGCGCTCCTGGGTGCGGCGTTCGCGGTACAGCACGTAGGCGCGGGCCACTTCGTGGTGGCCGCCGCGCATCAGGCCCAGCTCCACATGGTCCTGCACGTCTTCAATATGGAAGGTGCCGCCACCGGGGCGCGAGCGCACCAGTGCCCGGGTCACGTTGTGGGTCAGGGTGTCCACCACTTCGCGGACGCTGGCGGATGCTGCCCCCTGCGTTCCATGCACTGCCAGAAAGGCCTTCATCATTGCCACTGCAATCTTTTGCGGTTCGAACGGCACCACAGCGCCATTGCGGCGAATGATCTGGTGGTGTGCGAACTCATTGCCGGCTGTTGCCGCCGGGTTGGCCTGGGATTCATTGGAGTCTGCCGGGCCGGGCTGGGCGGTGGAAGGCGTGTTCAAAGCAGCTTGCATGGGTGTCCTCTTCTTTGGGCTGTCTGGAGTGGGAGAGCGGCGCAAGTGGGCGCCGCGATGGGGAAGTGGTGCGCCGGACTTCAGTCTGTCGCACACTATATATGGTGTGTCATGTGTGTTCAAGACACTACCGGTAGTGTACCGCCTGAACCGGTCTGAAAAAGGGAAACAAGCTGTGTTAGGCCCCCGGTACACGGGTGGAGCACCCGGCGTGAAGCCCTTGCGGGTGCTGCGATGGGCTCAGCAAACCCAGCAGTGGTGGGTGCTGGCGGCGGATTGTCCCTTCGGGGCCGCGTGGCGACTGGAAGAAAAAAAATGTGCAGATGCACAAAGAAAAATACCGGGCTGACGCTCAAATGCGACAGCGTTTTTCAGTGCTGCTAAAGCGCAGGGGGCTGTGTGGCGCTGGGAAACTGGTGGCGTGGCCAGTCCAGCGTTTTTTGCAGGGCGGTCCAGTCGAATCCGGGGCCAGGGTCCTGCTTGCGCCCTGGGGCAATGTGTTCATGCCCTGCCACATGGGCGATGGGATAGCGCAATGCGATGTCCTGGCACAGCCGGGCCAGGGTCTGGTACTGAGGGGGCTCGAAGCCCAGGCCTTCCAGACCCTCCAGCTCAATGCCGATGGAGTCGTCGTTGCATTGGGCGCGCCCCCGGTAGAACGACTGCCCCGCGTGCCAGGCGCGCAGGTCGCAGTCCACAAACTGCCATGGCACCCCCAGGCGGTCGATGAAAAAATGGGCAGAGACCTGCAGACCCCGGATGCCCTGGTAATAGGGATGCGCATCCCAGTCCAGGGTGTTGGTGAACAGCTGCTGCACGGCGCCCGTGCCAAATTCTCCCGGTGGCAGGCTGATGGAGTGCACCACGATGAGATCCACTGCCTGGGCGGTTACCGGGCGTGCACCGTGGTTGGGCGATTCCAGACGGCGCGCGCCTCGGTGCCAGCCGCCATCCCAGACAGCGGCGCGCTGCGCGTCATCCCATGTCGTCATGCGGGTCCTGGTCGTTCGGGACGGCGATGTTCAGGCGCGCGATGCGGTAGCGGATCTGGCGCAGGCTGATGCCCAGCCGCGCGGCGGTGGCCGTCCGGTTGAACCCGGCCTCCTTGAGCGCGCGGATCAGTATCTCGCGCTCTTGCTGGTCCAGCCAGGCCTGTAGGTCGCTAGGCAGGGGCGCGGCACAGGTGGTGCTTTGCGGGGGCGAAGCGGTGGCATCGGCGGCTTGCGTCTGGGGGGGGCTCCCAGGCGATGCCGCCGGGCGCACTGCCTGTGGGTCGGTGGCACCGGTGGGCCAGTCCACATGCAGCTCATCGCCATCGCTGAGCGCCACTGCGCGGTGCAGCAGGTTCTCCAGCTCCCGCACATTGCCCGTGAGCGGGTGGGCGGCGATGGCGGCGAGTGCACGGTCGGTGAGGGCGGGCACGGGCATGCCGGATTCCTGAGCGATGCGGGACAGCAGCGCCGTGCAGAGCGCAGGCAGGTCCTCACGCCGCTCCCGCAACGGCGGGATCACGATCTCGATCACATTGAGCCGGTAGTACAGGTCCTGCCGGAAGCGACCGGACTGCACATCGGCCGCCAGGTCCCGGTGGGTGGCGCTCACGATGCGCACATCCACGGTCTCTTCCTGGGTGGAGCCCAGCGGGCGCACGCTGCGCTCCTGGATGGAGCGCAGCAGCTTCGACTGCATGGCCAGGGGCAGATCGCCGATTTCGTCCAGGAACAGGGTGCCCCCGCGTGCGGCCTGAAAGTACCCGTCCCGGTCCTGTGTGGCGCCGGTGTACGAGCCCTTGCGGGCGCCAAAAAATTCGGCCTCGAGCAGGTTCTCCGGGATCGCGCCACAGTTCACAGCCACCAGGGGGCCGTCGGCCCGCTGGCTGCTGGCATGCAGCGCCTGGGCCACCAGCTCCTTGCCGGTGCCTGACTCGCCATGGATGAGAACCGGCGCCATGCCGCGCGACACCTTGGCCACCCGCTGCTTGACGTTGCGGATGGCTTCCGACGCACCCACCAGCTTGTCCAGCGCCGCGTTGCCCGATGCGTGCTCGGCCGCCGTGGCCGATTGGCGTTGTTGTCCGGGGCTGCGGGCGGCCCGGGGGGCGGGCACCCCACCGGTGCCTTGCACTGCCGAGGCCACCACCGAGCGGAACTGCTTCAGGTCCACCGGTTTGGTCAGGTAGTCGAAGGCGCCTGAGCGCAGCGCCTCGACCGCGTTTTCTGCTGAGCCGTAGGCGGTCATGACCACGCAGCGCTCCCGGCGCTGCTGGTCACGCAGGTCCTGCAGCAGCTCCATGCCAAAGCCATCAGGCAGCCGCATGTCGGTGATCACGGCATCAAAGCGGTGGGCCTTGAGCTGGTCGCGCGCCTCCTGCACGCTGGACGCCGTCTCCACGCGATAGCCTTCGCGCAGCAGGGTCAGTTCGTACAAGGTGCGCAGATCGGGTTCGTCATCAACGACGAGGATGGAGGCGGCAGGGGCGTTCATGGCAATCCGGTTCAGACCACGATGGTGTCAAACAGCGTCGCGGCGTCGGCAGGGCGGGTGGTGCGGCGGAAGCCCACGGTGAACGCGTTGCCTCCGGTCTCGCCCCGCAGCGTGGTGCGGTTCAGCCGCTGGTAACTGATGGACGCTCCATGGCGTTGGCACAGTTCGCGGCAAATATAAAGGCCCAGGCCGCTGGAGCGGCTCTCGGACGAGAAAAACGGTTCGAACAGGTGGCGCTCCACGGATTTATCCATGGGGGCACCGTCGCTCCACACCTGCAGGCTGACCTGGCCCGCCGGGGTGGTGCGTGTCGCAACACACAGGGAGTCAGGCTCCGGCCCCATGTAGCGCAGGGCATTGTCCAGCAGGTTCACCAGCACACGGCGCAGGTGCTCACCATCAAACTCCACCTGTGTGGCCTGGGTGTCCAGCATGACCACGGCACGGCGCTGCACCGGGTCCTGGGCCTGCCAGTCGTGCCAGATCTGGGCAATGGTCTCGTCCAGTTGCAGGGTGGACGCGGGCGCGTGGCTGATCTGGTGCTGGACACGGGCGATATCGAGCACTTCTTCGGCAATGCGTGCCAGCCGGTCGGCGTTTTGCTGGACCATGTGGGCTAGGCGTTTCTGTGCCGGGTCGTGCAGGTCTTCCTCCAGCAGCGCGTTGGCCTGCACGATGGCCGCCAGGGGGTTGCGGATTTCATGGGCCACGGCCGCAGACATGCGGCCCATGGCTGCGAGTTTTTCGGTGCGCAGGCGGGCTTCCATTTCGCGCAGATCGTGCAAAAACATCACACACAGCCGCTCGGTGTGGGCCTCTCGGGCGGCCTCCCGGGTGGATGTGAGCCAGGTGCGCACATGCAGGCCGGTCGGGCTTTGGCCCGGGTGCAGCAGGTCCACATCCGCTGTCTGGGGTAGTTCGTGGCGAAAAGTGCGCCGGGCCAGGATCAGCAATGGCTTCCAGGGGGAGGCGGACTGCAGGGTCAATGGAAGGTCGGGCAGGGCACCACTGGCCAGCAACTGCAGACCGGCCGGGTTGGCAACACGCACCACATCGTTCTCGTCCACCACCAGCACACCATCGGTCAGGTTCTGGATGACCAGGGCACTGACCTGGGTCTGCACGCGGGCCGCAATCTGGCTTTGCTGCGCCACTTCCTGTTCGCGCGCCAGCCGGGTCGCCAGTTGGTGCACCAGATAACTCACGATGAAGTAGCCCGTGCCGGTGAGTGCGCTTTGCAGGTAGCGCTGTGCATCGTCATCGCCCGTGCGTGCACCCATCCACCAGGCCCAGCCCAGCAGCAGCAGGGTCACGCCCGCCGTGGTGCCCAGCGCCAGCGTGAGTGTGCCCAGCACGGCCGCCATCAGGATGGGCAGGCCGAACAGGGGCGTGAAGTTCATGGTGCCTGCGTGCAGCAGCTGCAGGGCCGTGATGGCTGCAAGGTCAATGCCGATGGACGGGAGCCATTGGGGGCCCGCGCCCGGCGAAGGAGGGCCCTGCCGAGCCAGCACGCGCAGGGCCACGGTGGCTACCAGATACGCCACACACAGCGCCAGCACCGTGGGGTCCGCCACCTGGTTGATGATTTGTCCCGCTCCTTGCAGGACCAGCAGGGCGAGCGCCACCATGAGGCGGCCGGTGAGGAACCCACGCCACATGCGCACAAAAGGCGCATCCACCGTGGCCAGGTAGTTGCCAGCAGGCAGGGTTTGCATGGCTCAGGCCGGGCCCAGCTGCCGGTGTTCAGTGCTGCAGTAGGCCTGGTTGCCGAGCATCACGGCCTCTGCCTGAGGGATGTGCACGCCGCAATGCGCGCAGGCCAGCATGTCCTGCGGCAACGCGCGTGGCGAGGGAGACGATGGCTTGGGCACGGCATCGTCCGGCGCGCGGCGGCTGCGCCAGATACCGATGGCCACGGCCAGGACCAAGAACAAGACCAGGTACTTCATGCACTGCGCCCCAGAACCACTTCCAGCACAAACCGCGAGCCCACATAGGCCAGCAGCAGCAGGGCCGATCCGGCATACAGCACCCGCACCGCGTTGCGTCCGCGCCAGCCAAACCGTGCGCGCCCCAGCAGCAAGGTGGCAAACGTCAGCCACGACAGCAGGGAGAAGATGGCCTTGTGGTCCCAGCGCCAGCTGCGGCCATAGAGGGCCTCGCCAAACAGCCATCCCGCCAGCAGGGTGGCGGTGAGCAGCACAAAACCAGCGGTCACGAAGCGGAAGGTCAGCCGCTCCAGGGTGAGCAAGGGGATGCCGCTGTGCGGGTCTTCTGCCTGGCGGATGTGGCGCTCTGCGCGGGTCATGAGCCAGGCGTGCACCACGGCCGCCGCAAACAGGCCATAGCAGGCAATGCCCAGAGCCAGGTGCAGCGGCAACCAGGCGGATGCCGCGACATGCAAGGGTTGGCCCGGGAAGACCATGGCCAGCACGATGGCCGCGGCGCCCAGGCCCGCCAGCACCCAGCGGGATTGCATTTGCGGAAACAACTGTCGCTCCACCGCATACACAGTGAGCACCAGCCAGGCGGTCATCGACAAGGCCGGTGCAAAACCAAAGCGGGGGGTGTCGCCCCACAGGCCCCACACCAGCACCGCACCGTGCAGCACCCAGGCCACCAGCAGGGCGTTGCGGGCGGCTGTGGCGCCCAGGCGCGAGGCCGCGGCGGCTGGCACGGCATATGCCACCGCGGCGGCCAACGCCAGCAGCCAGCTGATGGGGGAGCTACTCGCTAAAATCATGGGTCACAGTTTAGCCTTTTGCCCCCACCGCCAGCGCCCTGGCGGGCCTGTCCGCCCCGACCTTGTGTTGATCGCGCGCAGGCAACACCGGAACTTCCCCTATGGCCTCCGCCCTTACCGACAAACTCTCGCGCCTCGTCAAGGAGATGCGCGGCCAGGCCCGCATCACCGAATCCAACGTGCAGGACATGCTGCGCGAGGTCCGCATGGCCCTGCTGGAGGCCGACGTGGCCCTGCCGGTGGTGCGCGATTTCATCGCCCGCGTGAAGGACAAGGCGCTGGGCCAGGAGGTGCTGGGCTCGCTCAAGCCCGGACAGACGCTGGTCTCCATCGTCAATCGCGAGCTGGCTGCCACCATGGGCGAGGGCATCTCCGACATCAACTTGGCCGCCCAGCCCCCGGCCATCATCCTCATGGCGGGCCTGCAGGGTGCGGGCAAGACCACCACCACGGCCAAGCTGGCCAAGCACCTGATCGAAAAGCGCAAGAAGAAGGTGCTGACTGTCTCGGGCGACGTGTACCGCCCGGCCGCCATCGAGCAGCTCAAGACCGTCACCAAGCAGGCGGGCGCAGAATGGTTCCCCAGCACGCCCGACCAGAAACCGCAGGATATTGCGCGTGCCGCGCTCGACTACGCCAAGAAGCACTATTTCGACGTGCTGCTGGTCGATACGGCCGGCCGCCTGGCCATTGACGAAGCCTTGATGAAGGAAATCAAGGATCTGCACGCCACGTTGAACCCGGTCGAAACCTTGTTCGTGGTCGATGCGATGCAAGGGCAGGACGCGATCAACACTGCCAAGGCCTTCAAGGAGGCGCTGCCCCTCACCGGCATCGTGCTGACCAAGCTCGACGGCGACTCGCGCGGCGGTGCAGCGCTGTCGGTGCGGCAGATCACCGGCGCGCCCATCAAGTTTGCCGGTGTCTCGGAAAAGATCGACGGGCTGGAGGTGTTCGATGCCGAGCGCCACGCGGGCCGCATCCTGGGCATGGGCGACATCGTGGCGCTGGTCGAGCAGGTCACGGCCGGGGTGGACATGGAGGCTGCGCAAAAACTCGCGGCCAAGGTCAAGAGCGGTGACGGCTTTGACCTGAACGACTTCCTGGCCCAGATCCAGCAGATGAAGCAGATGGGCGGCCTCTCCAGCCTGATGGACAAGCTGCCGTCGCAGCTCACCGCCAAGGCCGGGGCCCTGGACATGGACAAGGCCGAGAAGGACATCAAGCGCAAGGAAGGCATCATCCAGAGCATGACGCCGCTGGAGCGCCGCAAGCCCGACCTCATCAAGGCCACGCGCAAGAAACGCATCGCCAACGGGGCGGGCGTGCATGTGCAAGAGGTCAACCGCCTGCTCAAGGAATTCGAGCAGATGCAGGGCATGATGAAAAAGATGAAGGGCGGCGGCCTCATGAAGATGATGAAGCGCATGGGCGGCATGAAAGGCCTGGGCGGTGGTGGCATGCCCAAGATGCCGTTCTGACGGTCCGAGTCTCCTGGCGTCGGTTTGAAAAAGCCCTGAAGAGGCGTGGCCTCTTCAGGGCTTTTGTATTCAGGGCGGCAGCAGCGCCACCTGCCTGGGGGCTGGGCGCCCGGATCTACTTATGGCGCCTGCAGCCAGTGCTTGAGCGGCTGATTCGCCCACGCCTTGGCCTCTTCGCCCACAAAGATGCGGGGCTGGGAGGCCGGGAGCTTGCGGCGCTTTTCCTGTGCAGCGATGGACTTTTGCGCCTCGCCCATCCAGTCGGACACCGAAAGGCTGGCTCCGCCCGCCTGGCCAAACAAGGCTTCGGCAAAGGGCGTGTGGTTGCCGCCGTATTTGCATTGGAAGCTGGTGCGGCGTGCGTCCGTGGCCGTGATGACCACGCGGTTCGGTGCCTTCAGGGGCTCGACAAAGGCGCCGCTGTAGCAGGCGGACAGTACCACCAGCACGGGCACCTTGTTGAGCGGTGCCAGCGCATCGCTCAGGGCCTGGGGCGTGAGGGGCTGCAGGTTTTTGCCGCCTGCGCTGATGTTGAGCAGGCCGGGGTTGCTGTGGGTCGATATGAACAGCAGCACGCGGTCGCGCGGGCGCGCCACCTCGGCCGTCTTGGACATCACCAGTGCAAAATTTTCTGCCGTGGCCTGGGGCCAGTCGGTGGGCTGGTCGCGCGCCGGGTTGGCCAGCTTGAGCATCAGCGCGTTGGGGTCGATCTCCTTGACCCGCTGTTCGGCCAGCAGCACGTCGTTGCGGAAGGCCTTGGCCTGCGAGTGCATCGCAAAGCCCGCAAAGATGATACGCCCGGGCGGTTCGGGGGGCGGAGGTGGGGGCGCCGGGGTGGCGATCGGGACGGGCTTGTGGGGCGGCGCCGGGGCGGGCTGGGCGCAGCCCACCAGGGCCAGGGTCAGGGCCAGTGCGCTGGCCTGGATCAGCCGCCAGCGGGCGGCAGGGAACAACAGAAGAGGTGGCATCGATAGCGGGGCCGCGCAGTGCCGCAGACCACCGTCAGGCAGAACGGTCTGGGCGCAGGGGCCAGGTGAAAAGGACACGCATCGTAACGACTTGCCAGGCACGGGTTACACAGCATAGAGGCCCAAAGTTTGAAGGTTTCTAAGGCATCTGCGCGCGATGGTGAACACTTTGTTGCTATCAAATATATAGCAAATGCGAAAAAGCCGGTGTGGAAACCGGCTTGTGGTTTGTGCCTGATTTTTCACATTGTCACAAAACGGCCAGCGGCGCGGGCCGGGCCAGGCGGCTGGCGTGCAGCCAGGCGCGGCGCAACACCGGGGGCGACCAGGATTCCTCGGGGATCAGCAGCAGGCGCTGCGCACGCAAGGCCTGGCCCAGGGCGATCTGGCTGGTCCAGACTGCCAGCGGAATCGCCAGCGCCAGCGGTAGGCCCACGGGCATCAGCCACAGCAGGGCGCTGCTGTCGATCATGGCCACGCCCAGGGCCAGTAGGCCGATCACCCCGCTCATCGGTGCCAGCTGGCGCACCGCGTGGCGCCAGGGCACGGCATGGGCTTCGCGCGGGGGCGACTTCCATTCCAGCTTCAGGCCGGTGAGCGCAATCAGCACAAACAGCGAATGCGCCAGCATGCGGATGGGGGCCTGCAAGATGGCCAGCACGCTCTCCAGCGCAGCGCTTTTGAGCAGGCTGAAGGTGCCGCCGTATTCCTTTTGCTCGCGCCGCATGAACACGGCGGCCACGCCCAGGATGCGGGGCAGGAACAGCAGGCACAGCGTCCACGCCCACAGCGCCAGCAATTCGGCGGGCAGGATGTGCCAGTCGGCCACCAGCTTGGCGCCCGACAGCCACAGCGCCGTGCCCAGCGTGAGGAAGGCGAGCCACAGCGGCGCCGACAGGTACGCCATGGCTCCGGTGACGAACATGGAGCGGTGCACGGGGTGGATGCCGGGCTCGGCCATCAGGCGCGCGTTCTGCAGGTTGCCCTGGCACCAGCGGCGGTCGCGCTGCAGCTCGGCCAGCAGGTCGGGCGGCTGTTGCTCGTAGCTGCCGACCAGGTCGGACACTAGCCACACGTGGTAACCCGCACGGCGCATCAGCGCGGCCTCGACAAAATCGTGGCTCATGATGCCGCCGGCCAGGCCCCCCTTGCCGGGGATAGGCGCCAGCGCGCAGTGCTGCATGAAGGGCGCCACGCGGATGATGGCGTTGTGGCCCCAGTAGTGCGACTCGCCCAGCTGCCAGTACTGCATGCCCAGCGTGAACAGGCGGCCCGTGACGCGCGATGCAAACTGCTGCGCGCGGGCATGCAGCGTGACGTGGCCAATGGCCTGCGTGGCGGTCTGGATGATGCCGGCTGAAGGGTTGGCCTCCATCAGCTTGGCCATGGAGACGATGCAGGAACCGCTCATCACGCTGTCGGCGTCCAGCACCACCATGTAGCGGTAGTCCTTGCCCCAGCGGCGGCAAAAGTCGGCCACATTGCCCGCCTTGCGGTGCGTGCGCCGTGTGCGCAGGCGGTAGTACACCTGCACCTGGGGCTGTGGGCTGTGCTGGGCCAGGGCGCTGCGCAGGGCCTCCCAGGCCGCGCGCTCTGCGGCGGCAATGGCGGGGTCGTTGCTGTCGGAAAGCACGAACACGTCGAAGCTGGCGCCGTGGCCGGTGGATGCGACCGACTCGCAGGTCGCCCGCAGCCCGGCAAACACCGTGGCCACATCCTCGTTGCAGATCGGCATGATGATCGCAGTGCGTGCCTCCGGGGCCAGCGCATGCCCTGCCACGCTGCGCACCGACAGCGCATGGGGGTCGCCACGCAACATCACCCAGAAGCCCATCAACCCGGTGAGAAAGCCGGTGACCACCCAGGCCGACAGCAGTGCAAATAGCGCAATCTGGCCGTAGCCCAGCCAGGCGTTGTCGTAGTCGGGCTGCACGCCTGCAAACAGAAAACTCGCCAGCGCCGTGGCCAGCACGGTGAGCAGGGCAAAGGTCCAGCGGCGGCGCTGCGCTGCCTGTTCCCAGGCCTGTGGGGGGCTGTCGGCCTGCGATGCGTGGGGAGCATTGCTGCGGCCCCGGCCGGTCAGCTGCAGCAGCAGTGCCGTGCCGACGCTGTTCCAGAACCCGCGCCAGGGCAGGGGCACCATGGATCCTCGCTGCAGTGGTGGCGCGGTGACGGCATTGGGGTGCCGCTCCTCGCGCAGGGGGCTGCGGGGCGGATGGGCGGGCACCGGGGGGCTTACTCGGGAAGAATGATGTGCGTCCATGTTTCACTCACAGCGTGGTTGTCGTGTTGGAGAAAAGCGCGCAGCTCGATGGGCCGGTCGGCCTGCTGGCGCTGGATGCGAACGGTCATGCGCCACTGGCTGGTGGCTGGGTTGCGGTAGACGATGTTTTCCAGCACCTGACCATTGGCATCGCTGGTCACCACCGCCTTCACCGTGGCGTCGGCGGGCAGGGCCTGGAGGGCCGGGCCGTCGAAATCGACCACGTACTGCACCTGCTGGCGCAGTGCTTCGGCGGGCTGTTTGGAGTAGCCCATGCCGCGCCGCGATTGCGTGGCCCAGGCGCTGGGCGGGCGCTGCTGCGTATCGCCCTGCCAGCTCAGCTCGTACGCAAACTCCAGCGGCTGGCCGGGTGACGGCATCTGGGCGGGCACCCAGTACGCCACGATGTTGTCGTGCGTCTCATCGGGGGTGTTGAGCTGCACCAGCTCCACGCGGCCTGCGCCCCAGTCGTGCAGCGGGCGCACCCAGGCGCTGGGGCGGCGTTCGTAGCGGGCCTCCACGTCCTCATAGCTGGCCCACTGGCGGTCGCGCTGCATCAGGCCGAAGCCCTTGGGGTTGTGGGTGGCGAACGAGGTGACCAGCGTCTGCTGCGGGTTTTGCAGCGGGCGCCACAGCCATTCGCCGTCGCCCGTGGCCACCATCAGGCCGTCGGAGTCGTGCACCTCGGGTCGGAAGTCGCCCTTGCGGGGCTGGTTCTCGCCAAAGAAGAACATGCTGGTCAGCGGCGCAATGCCCAGCGTGGCGATGGACTTGGCGCTGCCGTTGCCCGTGGGGGGGCGCACAAAGATGCGGCTGCGCACCGTGGTGGTGGTTTGCGTGCCGGGCTGGATGTCAAAGCGGTAGGCCCCGGTGGCGCGGGGCGAGTCCAGCAGCGCATACACCGTGACCTGGGTGGCCAGCGGGTCGGGCCGCACCAGCCAGAACTCGGTGAAGCGTGGGAATTCCTCACCGTTGCCCCCTACGGTGTCGATGGCCAGCCCCCGGGCCGACAGGCCGTATTGCTGGCCTTTGCCCAAAGCGCGGAAGTAGCTGGCGCCCTGGAAGACCACCAGCTCATCCTTGTAGGCGCTGGTATTGAGGTGGTTGTGCAGGCGAAAGCCCGCAAAACCCAGGTCGCCCCAGGCGTCGGGTCGCACTTTGTTTTTGCCGTAGTCGAAGTCGGCACTGCGGTAGCTGATGTGGCGAACGCCCTGGGGCGTGACTTCGTTGATCAGGACGGGTTCTTTCTGGTACAGGCCCAGGTGGAAGAACATCGCTTCAAACGGCAACTTGTCGGCGCGCCACAGGGCGCGGTCGGGGCGCCAGCGGATGTCGCGCACCTGGTCGTAGTCGAGCTGCGCGAGGTCTGCAGGCAGCGTGTCGCTGGCGGCTTGGTAGGGCTTTTCGGCCCGCTCGCGTGCGATGCGGGTGACGGTGTCGAAATCGAAGGCCGGGCCCGGTGTCTGTGCCTGGGCTACCCCGGTCAGCAGGGTGGTGAGCAGCACCACCGCAGTCCACAGGGAGTGGCCAGTGGCACGTAGGCGGCAGGAAAAAACAGCTTGCATGCCGGCACTAGGGCAAACCCTGTGCCAGCTTGAGAAAACTGTTTTAAATCAGTGGCTTACGCTGCCATCTGCACGTAAGCAGTTGTGCGGGGTACTGGTAGCCGCCAAAAATCGATCTTTTTGTCGCCATCTGGCGACGGCATGGAGACATCACCAGAGAAAACTCAGAAAAATCAATGACTTAATCGTGTCGCTCATCGGCGACGTCGTCGGATTCAGGCGCGTCGGTCTTGAAGTTTCCGGGCGTGAGCGCGTGTTTTTGCAGCAGCCGGTAGAACTCGGTGCGGTTGCGTTGCGCCAGGCGCGCGGCATCGGCCACATTGCCGTCGGTCATTTTCAGCAGGTCCACCAGATACTCGCGCTCAAAGCGCTGGCGCGCCTCGGCAAAGCTCAGGACCTGCGCCGAGGGAATGCGCAGGGCGCGCTGCACCAGCGACAGCGGCACCAGCGGTGTGGTGGACAGGGCGCACACCTGCTCGACCACGTTGTACAACTGGCGCACGTTGCCGGGCCAGGCGGCGGCCGTGAGCGCCTTGAGGGCTTCGGGCGCAAAGCCCGACAGGCGCTTGTCGTACTTGCGGGCCAGCCTGTCGAGAAAATGGTTGGCCAGCAGCGCAATGTCCTCGCGCCGTTCGCCCAGTGTGGGCAGCTGCAAGGTCACGACGTTCAGGCGGTAGTACAGGTCTTCGCGGAACTGGCCTGCGGCCATGGCCGCCTCCAGGTTGCGGTGTGTGGCCGAGATGATGCGCACATTGATCTGGATGGACTGGCTCGCGCCCACGGGCCGCACGGCGCGTTCTTGCAGCACACGCAGCAGCTTGACCTGCAGGGCGGGTGGCATGTCGCCAATCTCGTCCAGCAGCAGCGTGCCGCCCTCGGCCGCCTGGAACAGGCCCTTGTGGTTGCTGACCGCATCGGTGAATGCGCCCTTTACGTGGCCGAACAGCTCGGATTCGAGCAGCGCCTCGGGGATGGCGCCGCAGTTCACGGCCACGAAGGGTTTGCTGGCACGCGGGCTGGCCCGGTGGATGGCCTGGGCCAGCAGCTCTTTGCCGGCGCCGCTGTCGCCCAGGAGCAGCACACTGGCGTCCGACTGGGCCACCAGGTAGGCCTCGGCCAGCAGGTCGGTCATGCGGGCCGAACGGCTCACGATGTCGGCCCGCCAGACTTCGTTGGCATGGGCCTGGTGCAGGGCAGGGGCGCTCAGGGCCAGGGCCTCCGCCACTTTTTCCAGCAGCTCTTTGCCGTCGTAGGGCTTGGTCAGGTAGGTGAAGACACCGCGCGATGTGGCCTCGACCGCATCGGGGATGGTGCCGTGCGCCGTGAGCAGGATCACTGGCAGCGAAGGGTGGCGCGCGTGCACCTCGTCAAACAGCGCCAGGCCATCCTTGCCCGGCAGGCGCACATCGCTCAGCACCAGCTGGGGCCGGGCCATGTCGAGTTGCGCCAGCGCGGCCTCGGCCGAGCCCACGGCCACCACCTCGTGCCCGGCTGCCTTCAGGCGCAGCGACAGCAGGCGCAGCATGTCGGCATCGTCATCCACCACCAGGATGCGGTGCGCGGTGCTGCGCGGCTCGGATGGGCGTCTGGATGCTGGCATGGCGTGGTGCCTCAGGGTTTGGCGTTGCCGTTGTTGCTCGCGCCGCCGGCCGCTGCGCCAGGGGGCGGTGTGGCCGGGGCTGCCGGTGCGGGGCGTGTGGTCAGGCTGCGTTCGATGGCGCGCACGGCCTCCAGTCGTTCGCTCAGCTGGTCGTTGCGGCGCTGGGCGTCGCGCAGCTGCTGGGCCTGGCGTTCCAGCTGCTCTTCCAGGCGGCGCTGCTGGGTCAGGCGCGCCTCCAGCAGGCGGGCCAGCGGGTGCAGGTCTTGGGCGGCAGGGTTGGTCAGGGTGCGCTGCACCAGGCCCAGAGCGCGCGCCGTGTCTGCGGGCTGGCGGCTTTGGGCCAGCACCAGCGCCAGGCGCAGCGCACGTGAGGGCTTGTTCTCGTCCAGGTCGGACAGGCGGGCGGCCTCACGTGCCAGCTCGATGCCGCTCGCGCCCAGGGTGCGGTCGGCATAGGCGAGAGTGTCGCGCAGCAGGTCTTTGGGCGGTGTGGCGGGCTCATCGCTTTCAGGTGCCAGTGGCTCGGGTGGGGTGGCAGCGGGCTCCGGGGCCGGCTCAACCGCAGGGGCAGCTGTCGCCACCGGGGCCCCATCCGGCGGTGTAGGGGCTGTGGCGCAACCAGCCAGCCATGCTGCACCCACGCACAGGGCGGCGCGCAGGCACCAGGGCATCCCCCGGTACGCTGGGCGGTGGGTCGGCGAGGCTTGTGGTTCAGGAAACATCGGGCAATTCAATCCGGAAAAAAGAGCGGGGAGCGTCGCCTGGCATCTGGAGCACCTGCACCCGGCCGCCATGCGCATGGATGTATTCCTGCACGATGGACAGCCCGATGCCGGTGCCGCGCACGGCGTTCTCAGGCTGACGTTCGCCCCGGTAAAAGGGTTCAAACACATGGGCCCGGTCGGCGGGGGCCACGCCGGGGCCTTCATCGGTCACATCCACCCGCACCTGGCCGGGGGCGCGCGAGACGGCCATGCGCACGGTGCCTTGCTCGGGCGAGAAGCGGATGGCGTTGGACAGCAGGTTGCCCATGGCCGAGGTGATTTTCTCCGCATCCAGCAGCAGCACGGTGCGCTCGCCGCTCACCTCCACCCGCAGGCTGCGGGCCTGCCATTGCAGGCGCTGGGCCTCCACCAGGTCTTCCAGCAGGGCGACCAAGTCGGTCTCGCGCCGCTGCAGCTGGCGGGCCTCGAACGCGGCGGCGTTGAAGCGCAGCAGCGCCTCGATCTCGCCCTGCAGCACCAGGGTGTTCTGGTGCAGGATTTGTGTGACTTCTTTCTGGCCCTCGCTGAGCGCGCCGGTCACGCCGTCTTGCAGCAGGGCCACGCCTTCGCGCAGTGCGGCCAGCGGGGTTTTGAGTTCGTGCGAGACATGGCGCAAGAAGCGCGCCTTGTCGGCGTCCAGCTCCACCAGCCGCAGGCGCAGCCACTCCAGTTGCTGGCCCACGCGGCGCACGTCGGCAGGGCCGGTGATGGCCACGGGTTGTTCCAGCTGGTTCTCGCCCAGGCGGCGAATGGCACGCTCCAGCCGCTTGAAGGGGCGCGCCAGCCAGATGCCCAGCCACAGCGCCAGCACCAGCGCCAGCACAATCGCCCCCACCAGCTGGTGCATCACGGTGCGGCGGCTGGCGTCCACCCGCGCCTGCAGTTCGCTGGCCTGGCGGGCGTTGAGTTCTTGCACCGACTGCGTGATGGCTGCATGCAGGGAGTCGAGCGCCACGAACTCTTCGGCCACGCTGCGTTCGTTTTCCAGCGACTGCCAGGGCGGGGCGCGCAGCAAGTCGTGCACGGTTTGCATATGGGCCTGCCACTGCTGTGCCTGGGCGGGCGGCAGGCCCGCGTCGCTCAGCTGGCGCACGATGCCCTGGGCATCGGCGGCCATGTCGTCAAAGCTTTGGCGCAGCAGGGGGTCGTTCAGTACCAGCGACTGCCGGGCCGACCGCTCCATGGCCTGGCCGCGCTGGTTGAGCGCCTGCGCCGCCACGTTCAGCGCGGCCGCCTGGGCGGCGCTGGCCTGGCTTTGGCCCATCAAGGCTTCGAGGGTGAACACTGCCCGCAGGGCACTGGCGCCCAGCACAGCCGCAATCAGCAAGAACGCGAGCAGCAGCAGTTGCTGAAACGATGGGCCGTGTGGGCGAGCCTGCGGAGGGCTCGTGGGGTTTGGGGCCATGCGACGAGGGGTCAGGCCGGGAGGGCGGCGCCCTCACGCACCAGCACCTCGCCGCGCAGGGTGTAGGCCTTGGCTTCGGTGATGGTCACATCCACCATCTGGCCCACCAGGCGGGGCTGGCCCACAAAATTGACGACGCGGTTGCACTCGGTGCGGCCCATCAGCTCGGTGGCGTCGCGCTTGGAGGCGCCTTCCACCAGAATGCGCTGCACCGTGCCCACGCGGCTTTCGCTGATGGACTTGATGTTGGCGTTGATGACGCCCTGCAGGTGCTGTAGGCGGCGCAACTTCACGTCGTGCGGCGTGTCGTCGTGCAGGCCCGCAGCGGGTGTGCCGGGGCGGGGGCTGAAGATGAAGCTGAAGCTATTGTCGAAGTGGATGTCGTCGATCAGCTTCATCATCTTGTTGAAGTCGTCCTCGGTCTCGCCGGGGAAGCCCACGATGAAGTCACTGCTCATGGCCAGGTCGGGTCGGATGGCGCGCAGCTTGCGTACCGTGCTCTTGTATTCCATGGCGGTGTAGCCGCGCTTCATGGCCATCAAGATGCGGTCAGAGCCGTGCTGCACGGGCAGGTGCAGGTGACTCGCCAGCTTGGGCAGTTTGGCATAGGCATCGATCAGCCGGGGTGTGAACTCGTTGGGGTGGCTGGTGGTGTAGCGAATGCGTTCGATGCCGGGGATGTCCGACACGTATTCCAGCAGCAGCGCAAAGTCAGCAATCTCGGCCGTGCCCCCCATCTTGCCCAGGTAGGCGTTCACGTTCTGGCCCAGCAGGGTGATTTCCTTCACGCCCTGGTCGGCCAGGCCCGCCACTTCCACCAGCACGTCGTCAAACGGGCGGCTCACTTCTTCGCCACGGGTGTAGGGCACCACGCAGTAGCTGCAGTATTTGCTGCAGCCTTCCATGATCGACACAAAGGCGCTGGCACCCTCGACGCGGGCGGGCGGCAGGTGGTCGAATTTTTCAATCTCGGGGAAGCTGATGTCTACCTGTGGCTTATCGAGTTGCTCGCGCTGGTTCAACATCTCGGGCAGGCGGTGCAGGGTTTGCGGGCCAAACACCACGTCCACATAGGGGGCGCGCTTGATGATCTCGGCGCCTTCCTGGCTGGCCACGCAGCCGCCCACGCCAATCTTCACGCCGCGTGCCTTCAGGTGCTTGATGCGGCCCAGGTCGCTGAACACTTTCTCTTGCGCCTTTTCGCGCACCGAGCAGGTGTTGAAGAGGATGAGGTCGGCCTCGTCCACGTTCTGGGTGGGCTCGTAGCCTTGGGCGGCATGGAGCACGTCGGCCATCTTGTCCGAGTCGTACTCGTTCATCTGGCAGCCGAAGGTTTTGATAAAGACTTTTTTGGCCATGGCAATGTCGCAAATAGCAAATGGTCACCGTCGCCAGCAGGGCGCGGAGAGGGGCTGTGGAGGTCGCAAGGGCGTGGCCGCCAGGGCCGCACCCACAGGAATTACTTCAGAACGGCGCCAGAGCCGGTCGTGATGTTGCTGGTTGTGCTGTCGCTGCCCTTGCGGGGTTGCGCCGCCTCACGCTCGGTCAGGATCCAGGCCGCGTGCAGCATGCCGGTGCTGGCTTCCAGCACGTAGTTGACCTTGAAGGTCTGGCCCAGCACGGTGTGCGCCATGACCAGGGTGTTCTGGGGGCTGAACAGCCGCATCCCGGGCGCCATGCGGATGGATTTGCCGTTGAGCACGGCTTCGGCAGTGGTCGAGAGGGTCAGTGTGCCGCGCAGCGCGGCTTCCGGGAAGGGGCGGTTCATGCCGAGTCCGGGCTCCACCTGGGCGGCCGCTGGCATGACGACAGACATCAGGGCACCGCAGGCCAGGGCTACGAGCCATGTATGCTGACGGCGGGAGATGGGGGCTGAGGTGGGAGTGTTGCAGCGGTTCATGGTTTACATCCAGGGGCTGAAGTCACGATTGTAGGGGGAGGCGGTGCGGGCAGGTCCCACCGGCAGACTGTCGGGCTGCGAAAGCCGGTACCTCAAAGAAAAAACCCACAGTGAGTTGCCGCACTGTGGGTTTCGATATGGTGGTCGTAGGTGGACTTGAACCACCGACATCAGCATTATGAATGCTGCGCTCTAACCAACTGAGCTATACGACCGCAAGACCAATATTATAGAACAAAAATTATTGGTGTGTGAAGTTGGCTGTGCGTTTGTTCATGAAAGCGTCCATGCCTTCCTTCTGGTCCTGGGTGGCAAACAGCGCGTGGAAGAGGCGGCGCTCGAACATCACGCCGTCGGACAGCGTGCCTTCGAACGCCCGGTTCACCGACTCCTTGGCGGCCATCACGGCGATCTGCGAGAAGCCCGCCACGATGATGGCCGCGCCCAAGGCCTCGTCCATGAGCTTGTCGTAAGGCACCACGCGGCTGACCAGTCCGGCGCGTTCGGCTTCGGCGGCGTCCATCATGCGGCCGGTGAGGGCCATGTCCATGGCCTTGGACTTGCCCACGGCGCGGGGCAGGCGCTGCGTGCCGCCAGCGCCGGGGATCACGCCCAGCTTGATTTCTGGCTGGCCGAAGCGGGCGTTGTCGGCGGCGATGATGAAGTCGCACATCATGGCCAGCTCGCAGCCACCGCCCAGTGCAAAGCCACTCACGGCGGCAATCACGGGTTTGCGGATGGAGCGGATCGTCTCCCAGTTGCGGGTGATGTAGTCACCCTTGTAGGTGTCGGCAAAGCTGTACTTGGCCATCGCGCCGATGTCGGCGCCCGCTGCAAAGGCTTTTTCACTGCCCGTGACGATCATGCAACCGATGTTCTCGTCGGCATCGAACGCCTTGAGGGCTGCGCCCAGCTCGTTCATCAGCTGGTCGTTCAGGGCATTGAGCTGTTTGGGGCGGTTGAGCGTGATGACGCCGACCTTGTCCGCTTCAACGCGAACCTCGATGGTTTCGTAGGCCATGAAATCTCCTGTGTATGGATTGTTGTGACAGCGCAGGGAATATACCCAACCCGGTCACGCCGTCAGGCCAGCCAGCGCGCCAGCGCCGCCGTATCGGTGGGGGTCAGGCTGACCGTGTCCACTGCAGGCTGTGCCAACTGCGCAGGGGCGGCTTTGCCGCGCGTCCTGGTGGCAGCCTCACCAGCCTTGCCGCCAGCGGTGGAGGGCAGTGCCAGCGGCAGCCGCAGCAGGCGCCCGTCCCGGGCCACGATGGCAGTCAAGGCCGTCTCGGTGCCTGCGTAGAACGTGACGTCATCCAGCTTGCCAATGCGCCAGCCTTGGCCTTGCACTTCCAGGCCCAGCCACTCGTCGCCTGCCGCCATGCCGGCCTTTTCGGCCGCGCCGCCGCGCAACACGGTCTTGACCTGCACGCTGTGGTTCTCTGCCACGCGCAGGCCCAGGCGCTGGGCCAGTTGGGGGGCTTCGGCCTTGAGGGTCACGCCGTGAGCGGCCAGCAGATCGGCCAACGGTAGCTCAGAGGTGCTGTGCACCCATTGCGCCAGCTCCGAATCGAAGGAGCGGCCCGCCAGTTGTTCCAGCACCGCCCGCAGGTCGGCCTCGGCCATCGGGCCGCCTGCCGTGCGGGCCCACAGGGCACGCATCACGGCATCGAGGGTAGTCTTGCCTTCGCGGCGCAGGGCCAGGTCCAGGCACAGGGCCACCAGCGAGCCTTTGGTGTAGTAGCTCACCGTGGCATTGGGCGTGTTTTCGTCCTGGCGGTAGTACTTGACCCAGGCATCGAAGCTGGCCTGGGCCACGGTTTGCACGGCCCTGCCCGGGGTTTGCAGCACCTGGTTGATGGTCTTGGTGATGAGCTTGAGATAAGTGGCGTCATCGATCAGCCCGGCGCGGCGCAGCAGCAGATCGTCGAAGTAGCTGGTGAAACCTTCGAAGAACCACAGCAGCTCGGTGTAGTTCTCCCGGCTGTAGTCGTACGTGGCGAACTCGGCAGGGCGCAGGCGCTTGACGTTCCAGGTGTGGAAGTATTCGTGGCTGATCAGCCCGAGCAGCGTGGTGTAGCCCTCGCTGGCCCGGGGCTCTCCCTGGCGGGGCAGGTCGCGGCGGCCACAAATCAAGGCCGTGGAGTTGCGGTGCTCCAGCCCGCCATAGCCGTCCGCCACGGCATTGAGCATGAACACGTAACTTTTGAACGGCGCCTTGCCCTCGGCGCCATGCCAGAAACGGATGGCGGTCTCGCAGATCTTCTGGGTGTCGGCCAGCAGCCGCTTGCCGTCAAAAGAGGGGGCCGCACCGGCCACCACAAACTGATGGGCAACGCCGCAGGCCTTGAAGCGGCCCACCCAGAACGGGCCCAGTTCTACAGGGCAGTCCACCAGTTCGTCGTAGTCGGCAGCGCCATACAGGCCAAAGCCCTGCTTGTCGGTGGCCAGCGCCTGGAGCCCCGTGGCCACGGACCACTGCGCGGTGGCAGCGGTGCGGGCCATGTCCAGCGTGTGGCGGTGCTTTTCCTGGCCATGCACGCGCAGGCACAGGCTGGTGCCGTTGAAGAAGCCACGCGAGGCGTCCAGCCAGGCCGTGCGCACCGAGTTGTCGTAGGCGCAGACGGTGTAAGTCAGATCCAGCGGTTTGCCCGGCGTGCAGGCCACTTGCCAGCGGTGCTTGTCAAGTTGAGCCAGGGGCAATGCACGTTTGCCTTGGCGCGCGCCCAGCTCCTGCAGATTTTTCGCAAACTCCCGCACCAGATAGCTGCCCGGGATCCAGACGGGCAAGGACAGCTCCTGCAGCGCTGCAGGGCGGGCGATGGTCAGCGAGACGCGGAACAGGTGCGCATGCAGGTCGGATGGAGTGATACGGTAGTGAACCTCGGCGGGCTGGGTGCTGCGTGGGGAGGGCATGGGCGGCGGGGCGGAGGTGCTCGGAATCAGTTGGTTGTGCCAGAGGTCTCGCTGCTGGCTTCCGCCAGGCGTTTTTCCACTTCTTGCGTACCGATGGCGCCAGGCACGCGGGAGCCATTGGCAAAGATCAGCGTTGGCGTGCCGGTGATCTTGTGTTTCTTGCCGAACATCAGGTTGCGCTGCAGGGCGCTGGTGTCGCAGCTGGCCGAGGCGACAGGCTTGTCGCGCACCATCATGTCCTGCCAGGCACCCGCCTGGTCTTTCGAGCACCAAATGTTGCGTGATTTTTCGGCAGAGTCGGGGCTCAGGATGGGGTAGAGGAACAGGTACACCGTAACGTTGTCCACCTTCTGCATGTCGCGCTCAAAGCGTTTGCAGTAGCCGCAGTTGGGATCTTCGAACACTGCCACCTTGCGCTTGCCATCGCCGCGTACGATGGTGAACGCGTCCTTGAGCGGCAAGGCCGAAAAGTCGACGGCCGTGAGCTTGGCGATGCGGTCTTCCGTGAGGTTCCGGCGCGCCTTGGTGTCGATCAGCTCGCCCTGGATCACATAGTTGCCCTTGGCGTCGGTGTAGAAAAGGTCGGTGCCGATGCGCACCTCAAACAGCCCCGCCATGGGCGTGGGCCGGACCTCGTCGATCTTGTCCATCTGGGGAATGCGCTCAGCCAGCGCCTTGCGGATGGTGGCCTCTTGCGCTGTCGCGCTCAGGCTCAGGGTCATGGCGGCGATGGCCAGCAGGCAGTTGGTCAGTTTCATGGTGTTCTCGTTCAGTCTCGATACCTTGCAGGACGCATGGGCGTCCCAACGTGTTTTCAGCGCATCCCCATGGCCCGGCGGGTCACAAAATCCTTCAGCGGGCCACTGCGTTCAAAGCCCTTCATGCCCCAGTTGCGCAGCGCCTGCCAGGGGGCTTCCTGGCGTGCAAACAACTGCTGCAGTCCGTCTGTGGCCAAACCCATAGCAACCAGGGCCGCCTTGCGCTCGCGTTCGTAGCGCCGCAGCAGCCGCAAGTCGGCCACACTGCGCCAGTAGTCACGCGTGCGCAGCACCTCGGCCAGGGCCTGCACATCGGCCAGCCCCAGGTTGAGCCCTTGCCCCGCCAGGGGATGCACGTTGTGGGCTGCATCGCCTGCCAACACCCAACTGCCCTCGTTGCGGGGGCTGGCCCCGGCAGCGAGCGTGCTGCCACACCAGCGGTCTGCCTTGGCCAACTGCAAAGGCCAGCTGGCACGATCTGCGCACAAGGTCAGCGTGCCCAGCACTTGCTGGCTGGCGGTTTGCAGCGCCTGGGTGAAATCTTCGGGGGGCAGGGCCATCAAGGATGCGACCTGCTCCTGTGGGACGGACCACACAACGGCCACAGAGTTCCCCTCGGCGCCATCCAGGGGCAAAAAAGCCAGGATGCCATCGGGAAGGAACCACTGGCGCGCAACCTGGCCATGGGGGTGTTCGCAGCGCACGCGGGTGGCGATGGCATGCTGGGCGTAGGGCGTGACCTCGAAACGGGCACCGAACTCGGCCCGGGTGCTGCTGGCGCGGCCCTCGCAGACCACGGTCAGTGGCGCGGCCACCGGGGCGTCTACCACCTCGACCTGGGGTTGGAACCGCACTGCCTCGGCAAGGCGGGCTTCAAGGGCGGGTACATCCACGATCCAGGCCAGCGCGTCCACGCCCTGCGGCCCAGCGTCAAACACCACGGCGCCGCCCTGGTCTCCCTGCACCTGCATTTGCCGCACGGCCGTCGCGTGCTCGGCATCCGGCCAGCTGCGCAGGGATTCGAGCAATTGGCGCGACGCGGTGTTCAGGGCATAGGCCCGGACGTCGGCCGCCTTGCTGACCGGGGCGGGGGCTGGCACCAGGGCCACTTTCAGCCGCTCGCGTGCCAGCAACAATGCCAAGGTCCTGCCCACAATGCCGGCGCCGCGTATACAGATATCAAAGGTTTGGGCCATGGCGGCCATTGTAGGAGGGCGCCTGCACCCCAAAGCCACAAGGCAGAATTGCGGTTTCTGCCCTGTCGCCATTTCTCAAGAGGAACCCCTGGCTGTGAGCTTCAACCCCGATTCCGATTTGTCCGGCACCATTGCGCGGCTGTTTGTGTACCCCATCAAGTCCTGTGCGGGCATCGAGGTGCAGGAAGCACTGCTCACGGACACCGGGCTGGACCTGGACCGGGCCTGGATGGTGGTGGATGCCGACGGCATGTTCCTGACCCAGCGCGCCCTGCCGCGCATGGCGCTGATCCGGCCACAGCTCAAGAGCGACGAGATGGTGCTGCGTGCGCCCGGCATGCTGGCCCTGCATGTGGCGGTGGACGCCGTCGAGGCACCGGCCACCGTGACCGTGTGGCGCGACACTGTACCCGCCTGGGACATGGGGGCCGTCGCTGCCCAGTGGTTCACGGACTTCCTCGGGCAACCCTGCCGGCTGGTGCGGTTTGACCCCGAGCACCGGCGCTTGTCTAGCCTGGAGTGGACGAACGGGTTGGAGGTGCCCAACCAGTTTGCAGACGGGTTCCCCATCCTGGTGGCCAGCGAGGCCTCGATGGAGGAGCTCAATGGACGGCTGGCCGCTGCAGGCCATACGGCAGTGGGCATTGAACGCTTCCGGCCCAACGTGGTACTGGCTGGCATTGATGCCCACGATGAAGACCGGGTGGACCTGGTGCGTGTGGACGGGGGCGCGGACGGCGAAATTCACCTGCAGCCGGTCAAACCCTGCGCGCGCTGCCCCATCCCCGACATCGATCCGGCCACGGCGACTTCCAGCCCCGAGGTGGGCGACACCCTGCGCACCTACCGCCAGGACAAGCGCGTGGATGGCGCCATCACCTTTGGCATGAACGCCATCGTGCGCCAAGGCGCGGGCCAGGTGCTGCGTGTGGGGCAGCGCGTGGCGGCCGATTTGCGGTTCGAGTGACGCAGTAATCGGGGGCGATGGAAGGGGGAGCTGGCAGCCCCGTAAAATCGGCGGTTTGTCTCCGAATTCCAGAAAGCCCTGCCATGAGCCTCCAATGCGGCATCGTGGGCCTGCCCAACGTCGGCAAGTCCACCCTCTTCAACGCGCTGACCAAGGCCGGCATTGCCGCCGAAAACTACCCCTTCTGCACCATCGAGCCCAATACCGGCGTGGTGGAAGTGCCCGACCCGCGCCTGCAGCAGCTGGCCCAGATCATTTCCCCCGAGCGCATCGTGCCCGCCATCGTCGAGTTTGTGGACATTGCCGGCCTGGTGGCGGGCGCTTCTAAGGGCGAAGGCCTGGGCAACCAGTTCCTGGCGCACATCCGCGAAACCGATGCCATCGTGAACGTGGTGCGTTGCTTTGAAGACCCCAACGTGATCCACGTGGCGGGCCGCGTGGACCCGATTGCGGACATCGAAGTCATCCAGACCGAGCTGTGCCTGGCCGACCTGGCCACGGTCGAGAAGGCGCTCAACCGCTACAGCAAGGCGGCCAAGTCCGGCAACGACAAGGAGGCCGCCAAGATCGTTGCGCTGCTCACCCCCATCCAGGCTGCGCTGGACCAGGGCAAGCCCGCGCGCACGATTGCCGTGAGCAAGGAAGATGCGCCCCTGCTCAAGCAGTTCTGCCTGATCACGGCCAAGCCCGCCATGTTTGTGGGCAACGTGGCCGAGGACGGTTTCGAGAACAACCCGCTGCTGGACAAGCTCAAGGCCTATGCCGAGGCCCAGGGTGCGCCGGTGGTGGCCATCTGCGCCAAGATCGAAGCCGAAATGGCCGAGATGGAAGACGAAGACCGCGACATGTTCCTGCAGGAGCTGGGTCTGGAAGAGCCCGGCCTGAA
This sequence comes from Acidovorax kalamii, assembly GCF_002245625.1. Lineage (GTDB taxonomy): Bacteria > Pseudomonadota > Gammaproteobacteria > Burkholderiales > Burkholderiaceae_C > Acidovorax > Acidovorax kalamii. The sequence goes on along the minus strand of NZ_NOIG01000012.1, from coordinate 256,250 downwards.
CCGCCTGATCCGCGCAGGCTTCAAGCTGCTGGGCCTGCAGACCTACTTCACGGCCGGTGTGAAGGAAGTGCGTGCCTGGACCATCCATGTGGGCGACACGGCGCCCCAGGCGGCCGGTGTGATCCACGGCGACTTCGAGCGCGGCTTCATCCGCGCCCAGACCATCGCCTTCGATGACTACATCCACTACAAGGGCGAGCAAGGCGCCAAGGATGCGGGCAAGATGCGTGCCGAAGGCAAGGAGTATGTGGTCAAGGACGGCGATGTGTTGAATTTCCTGTTCAACGTGTGACCCACCCCTGACCTGCCTGCGGGCCCGCGAATGGGTCCATGGCCCCGTCCCTGTCCGGCTGCTTGGCTGGCAGGGATTTTTTTCGGCCCTCTCTGCGTCTCTCTTTCCACTTCCCAGCGGGCTTGCCCATGAACACCGGAATTCTCTACGCCGCGCTTGCCTACATCGCCTGGGGCCTGTTTCCCTTGTATTTCCGGCAGGTGGCGGATGTGCCCTCGCTGGAGGTCGTGATGCACCGCACGCTGTGGTCGCTGGTGGTGGTGCTGGGGCTCCTGGCTGTGCGCAGGCATTGGGCCTGGATGGCTGCCGTGGTGCGTCAGCCCCGCGTGCTGGGGGCCTTTGCGTTGTCGGCCGTGCTGTTGTCCGGCAACTGGTTGACCTATGTGTGGGCCGTGCAGAACCAGCACGTGGTGGATGCCAGCCTGGGCTACTTCATTCTGCCGCTGGTGAATGTGGCGCTGGGTTTTGTGTTCCTGCACGAACGCCCCCGCCCGGGCCAGTGGCTGGCCGTGGCCGTGGCGGCTGCGGGTGTGCTCTGGCTCACGCTGCAAGCCGGGCGCTTGCCCTGGATCGCGCTGGTGCTGGCGCTGAGCTTTGGGTTCTATGGCCTGCTGCGCAAGGTGGCAGTGCTCGGCGCGCTCGAAGGGCTGGCGCTGGAAACCCTGATGCTTGCGCCGGTGGCTGCTGCCGTGCTGGGTTGGTGGGCCTGGCAAGGGCAGGGGGCCTTGGTACAAGGCGACGCCGCCGCCATTGGCTGGCTGGTGCTGGCGGGCCCCATGACGGCCGTGCCCCTGTTGTTGTTTGCAGCGGGCGCGCGCCTGATCCCGATGTCCACGCTGGGCATCCTGCAGTACATCTCGCCCAGCCTGCAGTTCGCCTTGGGGGTCTGGATTTTTCACGAAGCCTTCGAGCCCGCGCGGCTGGTGGGTTTCGTGTTGATCTGGGGGGCACTGGTGGTCTACAGCCTCGAAGGCTGGTGGATGCGCCAGCGGGTGGCGGCTGCCTGAACGGGGCGGGGCAAGCGGTGGCGCTACTGGAAAACGCGCAGATTGTTTGTGTCAGTTCCACGTAAGATCGCGCGCGGTTCCAAGAGATCGTCTGCACGGTGCTGAGGATCCGCGCCTGGGCCCTTCGCCATTCGGCCCCCTGTTTTCCGAACAAACCCAGGCATGTGCCTGCCCCCGCATGTTCTTTGCACGCAAAAACCTGTTCTCGGCGACAGACGCTTTCCCCCTGACCGACGCCGTGCTGGAGTTCGACGACTCGTCGTCTGCAGCCTCAACCGCCGTGCGGCCCGGGCGCCGGGCCCTGGACGGCCTGGGGCCCCGGGGAGACTGGCATGAGCGCAAGAAGTGGTGGGCCGTTGGAGGTCTGATCAGCCTCTACGCCTTGGCCCTGCTGGGCTTCTATGTCCTGGACATGGTGGCGGGCGAAGCCCTGGCGGTGCTGGCGGCGATGGTGGTGGTGGGTTTCGTGGCGTTCTGGCTTGTGCTCCGTGCCGACGTGCAGCAGAAGATCCGGCTGCGGCACCTGCAGCTGGCCATCGTGTCCACCGCGATTGGCGGCATGCTGGTGGTGTTCTATCTCGCCCCTGTCACGCAGATACTGTTTGCACCCTTCATGTTTGTGGCGGTGGCGTATGGCATTTTTACCGTGCCCCGCCGTACGCTGCTGGCGCTGACCGCCGTGGTACTGGTGGCCTATGCAGCGGTGATCGGCCTGCACCATAGCCACCAGCACAATGCCGCGCTGCTGCGCCTGGAGCTGCTGCACCTGCTGGCGCTGGCGGTGTCGGTGCCCGCATTCATTGTTCTCATGGGCCGGGTACAGCACCTGTACCGCAGCCTGTACCGGGCCAGCCGCAAGATCAAGAACATCCAGGAGGACGCGCAGCGCGACACGCTGCTGGGCTGCTTCAACCGCCGCTACATCCTGGCCGCCCTGGAGGAGCAGAAACAGCTGGCCGACGAAAGTGGCATCCCGCTGTGCCTGGCCGTGCTCGACATCGACCACTTCAAGCGCATCAACGACGAGCTGGGCCACCTGGGCGGGGACGAGGTGCTGCGCACTTTTGCACGCATTGCGCAGCAGGGTGTGCGGGGGGGCGACCTGTTCGGGCGCTATGGCGGCGAGGAGTTCTTGCTGATCTTCCCTGCCACTTCGCTGCTGCCCGCGCTCAACACCTGCGAGCGGATCCGCGCCCAGGTGGAGACACATGCCTGGAGCGGCCTGCTCAAGGGCCGCGTGACGGTGTCGATTGGTGTGACGCAGTACGTGCTGGGCGAGTCGGTGCTGGAGTTCTTCTCGCGCGCAGACACGGCGATGTACATGGCCAAAGAAGGGGGCCGCAACCAGGTGGTGGTGGAAGAGCCCATCGCCAAGGGGGACTCCCTGCTCTCAGAACACAGCGGCCACGCGTTTTTGTAGCCTGGTCCGGGGAAGACCGCCTCTGCTGTCCTACGTCCCGACCTGCCCCGGCATCAAGTACAGCAGCGCAGTGGTCATGACCAGGTAGCGCAGGAACTTGCCCACCGCCATGTAGGCCAGGCAGGGCCAGAAGGGCAGCTTGAGCCAGCCCGCCACGGCGCACAGCGGGTCGCCCACCCCCGGCAGCCAGCTCAGCAGGCAGGCGCGGGGGCCAAAACGCTTGAGCCAGTTCAGTGCCCGCAGCTCCGTGGCATTGCCGCGTGCCCTGTCCACGGCCCGGTGTGCGCCCAGGCCCATCCACCAGCTCACGCCGCCGCCCAGCGTGTTACCCACGGTGGCCACGGCGATGGCGGGCCAGAACAGGTCCGGGTTGAGCTTGACAAGGCCAAACACGGCGGGCTCAGAGCCCATGGGCAGCAGTGTGGCCGACACGAACGACACCACAAAGACCGTGCTCAGGCCAAATTGCGGCAGGGCCAGCCATTCCAGCAGCTGGTGCATCCAGATTTCCATGGGGGGAGTGTAGGGTGCGGCTCCCGGCCGACGGCGATGCGGGGGCACCGGCGCACTGTCCTACAGCAGTCTGCGCTGTCCCGGCATGGGCGAGGGTGCAGGGGTTTTGTAAGGTGCAGCTTGGTCACCCCCGAATCTCGCGACAGGAGTACGCCATGCCCGCCACTGCTGCATCCCCTCAGACCCGCCCGCGCTCCGGCCACTCCGGCAGCTTCGCCCCCTGGCCCCGCGTGGTGGGCTGCGCAGGGGGCATCGCCGCCTTGACGCTGGCGGCTTGTGCGCACAATCCGCAGGCAGGGGCGTCCAATGCCGGGCCCACCGGGTCAGGCAGCCCAGCTGTGGCGATCAACACCGCGCAAGACAGGGCGCTGTGCCGGGACGAGCCCGCCACCCGCGCAGAGCTCGGACGCGCTGCCCACGCGCTGCTGGCCCAGGGCCTGGCGCTGCAAGCCACCTGCTTGGCCCCCGGCGGCTGGGTGGTGCAGGTGCTGGTGGTAGACGGCATGAAGGCCCGCCAAGTGGTGCGGGGGCCGCTGGCCGATGGCCAGGCGGTGGACATGGGGACGCCATCCGGCAGATTTCAAGCCGGGGCAGCGGCCACGGCAACGGGCCATTCGCCCGACGTGGTGCACAACCGCCAGTGGCTGCGCGCCCTCATGGCACACCACCAGTTCGACAACCTGCCGGATGCCTGGTGGCATTTTGCGCAGCGCCATGGCGACACCATCCTTGAGCCAGCCGGTGGTGCCGATCTCGCGGCCCGCTAGAACCTGTTCAAAGTCTGTTTTGTGCATCGCCAATGGGGTCCTGCGCGGGGATAGCCAGCGTTGCCGGAACATTTCATTTGCTGAAATTTTGAGCAGGTACAATCCCGCCTCCTTTTTCAGCATTCGCTGTCGCCCCCTCCCGCACCCCTCCCATGCACATCGGCCACATTCCTTTGGCGAACCGGTTGTTCGTCGCCCCCATGGCGGGCGTCACCGACCGGCCGTTCCGCCAACTGTGCAAGGCGCTGGGCGCGGGGTATGCGGTCAGCGAGATGGTGACCTCGCGCAAGGACCTGTGGAACAGCCTCAAGACCTCGCGCCGGGCCAACCATGAAGGGGAACCCGGGCCCATCGCCGTGCAGATTGCCGGCACCGATGCACCGATGATGGCCGAGGCTGCGGTCTACAACGTGGAACGCGGCGCGCAGATCATCGACATCAACATGGGTTGCCCGGCCAAGAAGGTCTGCAACAAATGGGCGGGCTCTGCGCTGATGCAGAACGAAGCCCTGGCGGTGGAGATTGCCGCTGCCGTGGTCGAGGCTTGCGCGCCTTTCAACGTGCCCGTCACGCTGAAGATGCGCACCGGCTGGTGCCAGGAGCACAAGAACGCCGTCGCATTGGCGCGGCAGTTCGAAAGCGTGGGCATCCAGATGCTCACCGTGCACGGCCGCACGCGCGAGCAGGGCTACAAGGGCCATGCCGAGTACGACACCATCGCCGCCGTCAAGGCGGCGGTGAAGGTGCCCGTGGTAGCCAACGGCGACATCACCTCGCCCGAAAAGGCGCGCGATGTGCTGGCCGCCACCGGTGCCGACGCGATCATGATCGGCCGCGCCGCCCAGGGCCGCCCGTGGATCTTCCGCGAGATCGGCCACTTTCTGGCCACGGGCGAGCACCTGGCGCCACCGCTGGTGGCCGAGGTGCGCCGCCTGCTGCTGGACCACCTGCAAGACCACTACAGCCTGTACGGCGAGCTGACCGGGGTGCGCAGTGCGCGCAAGCACATTGCGTGGTACCTGCGCGCGTTGCCGGGTGGCGAGGCCTTCAGGCAACACATCAACACGATCGAAGACTGCACCACGCAGTGGCAGGCCGTGGCCGACTACTTGGATGCCCTCGGGCAACAGATGGACCGGCTGCCTGCCGCCACGGGCGTGGACGCAGAACCAGAAGAACAAGAGGGATTGGCTGCATGAGCAAGAAACACATAGAAGAATGCGTGCGCGAGAGCCTGCAGGGCTACTTTCGCGACCTGGGCGGCGAGACGCCCGATGGCATGTACGACATGCTGGTGCGTGTGGTCGAAAAACCGCTGCTGGAAGTGGTGATGACCCATGCGGACAACAACCAGTCGCGCGCGGCCGAATGGCTGGGTCTGAACCGCAACACCCTGCGCAAGAAGCTGGTCGAGCACAAGCTGCTCTGATGCCGTCGTGCTGTTTGCTATCTAATTTGTAGCTATTAGCCCTTGATGGACAGGCGCAAGGGCCCCTTTTTATTCAAAACCTCCCCACCACCACTGCCATGAACGCACTCATCTCCGTCTCCGACAAGACCGGCATTGTCGAATTTGCACAAGCGCTGCACGCGCTGGGCATCAAGCTCTTGTCCACCGGCGGCACCGCCAAGCTGCTGGCCGACAAGGGCCTGCCCGTGACCGAAGTCGCCGAAGTCACCCAATTCCCCGAGATGCTGGATGGCCGCGTGAAGACGCTGCACCCCAAGGTGCACGGTGGCCTGCTGGCGCGCCGCGAGCTGCCCGAACACATGGCCGCCTTGAAGGAACACGGCATCGACACCATCGACCTGCTGGTGGTCAACCTCTACCCCTTTGAAGCCACCGTGGCCAAGGCCGGTTGCACGCTGGCCGACGCCATCGAGAACATCGACATCGGCGGCCCCGCCATGGTGCGCAGCGCCGCCAAGAACTGGAAGGACGTGGGCGTGATCACCTCGGCCGACCAGTACGAGGCCGTGCTGGCTGAACTCAAGGCCGGTGGCAAGTTGAGCGACAAGCTGCGCTTTGCGCTGTCGGTGGCCGCCTTCAACCGCATCGCCCAGTACGACGGCGCGATCAGCGACTACCTCTCGTCCGTCACGTTCGAAGAAGACAAGCTGTCGGAAACCTACGTGCCTACGCGCACCCAGTTCCCCGGCCAGAGCAACGGCATCTTCACCAAGGTGCAAGACCTGCGCTATGGCGAAAACAGCCACCAGCAAGCCGCGCTGTACCGCGACCTGCACCCCGCGCCCGGCTCGCTGGTCACCGGCGTGCAACTGCAGGGCAAGGAACTGAGCTACAACAACATCGCCGATGCCGATGCCGCCTGGGAATGTGTGAAAAGCTTTGACGCCGCGGCCTGCGTGATCGTCAAGCACGCCAACCCCTGCGGCGTGGCCGTGGGCCTGGATGCGCTGAGCGCCTACAGCAAGGCCTTCCAGACCGACCCCACCAGCGCCTTCGGCGGCATCATTGCCTTTAACCGCGTGGTGGACGGCCAGGCCGCAGCCCAGGTCAGCAAGCAGTTTGTCGAAGTGCTGATGGCCCCCGACTTCACCGCCGAGGCGCTGGAGATCTTCAAGGCCAAGGCCAATGTGCGCCTGCTCAAGATTGCCCTGCCCGCACACGGCGGCAAGACGGATTGGGAACGCGGCCGCAACGCCATGGACGCCAAGCGCATCGGCTCGGGCCTGCTGCTGCAGACGGCCGACAACCACGAGCTGTCGCTTATCGACCTCAAGGTCGTGACCCAGAAGCAGCCCACGCTGGAAGAAATGGAAGACCTGCTGTTCGCCTGGAAGGTCGCCAAGTACGTCAAGAGCAACGCCATCGTTTTCTGCAAGGGCGGCATGACCATGGGCGTGGGCGCTGGCCAGATGAGCCGCCTGGACTCGGCCCGCATCGCCAGCATCAAGGCAGGCCACGCTGGCCTGACCTTGCAAGGTACGGTGGTGGCGAGCGACGCGTTCTTCCCCTTCCGCGACGGCCTCGATGTGGTGGTCGATGCAGGCGCCACCTGCGTGATCCAGCCCGGTGGCTCCATGCGCGACAACGAAGTGATCGACGCCGCCAACGAGCGCGGCGTAGCCATGGTGTTCAGTGGCGTGCGCCACTTCCGCCATTGATTCGACCGGCGGCGGGCACCCAACAAAAAGCGGCTTCCAAGGAAGCCGCTTTTTTTATGTCCGTTGTCAGGATGAAGTTGAGGTTCAGGTGCCGAAATTCATCGGCAGCCCCACGTAGTTCTCGGCCAGCGACACCGAAGCAGCGCGTGAGTTCACCAGGTAGTCCAGTTCGGCCTCCTGGATTTTCTGCCCGAATTCGCCGGTCTCGGGAAAGCGGTGCATCAGCGAGGTGAACCACCACGAGAAGCGCTCTGCCCGCCACACGCGGCGCAGGCAGCGGTCGGAGTAGGTGTCGATGCCCACGGCGGATTTCTCTGTGTAGAACTCGGTGAGCGCTGTCCACAGGTAGCCCACGTCGCTGGCCGCCAGGTTCAGGCCCTTGGCGCCCGTGGGCGGCACGATGTGGGCCGCGTCGCCTGCCAGGAACATGCGGCCAAAACGCATGGGTTCGGCCACAAAGCTGCGCAGTGGGGCAATGCTCATCTCCAGCGCTGGGCCGGTGACCAGGTTCGCGCGCGCCTCGGGGTCCAGGCGGTTGCCCAGCTCGGTCCAGAACTGGTCGATGGTCCAGTTGTCGATCTTGTCGGTGCTGGGCACCTGCACGTAGTAGCGGCTGCGCGTGGCGCTGCGCATGCTGCACAGCGCAAAGCCGCGTTCGGTGTTGGCGTAAATCAGTTCGTGCGAGACGGGCGGCACATCGGCCAGCACACCCAGCCAGCCAAAGGGGTACACGCGTTCGTAGGTCTTGAGCAGGTTGGCCGGGGCGCTGGCGCGGCACACGCCGTGGTAGCCGTCGCAGCCGGCGATGAAGTCGCAGGCCAGCTCGTGCGTCTGACCGTCCTTCTGGTAGGTCACGCGGGGGCTTTGACCTTCGAAGTCGTGCACTTGCACGTTCTGCGCGTCGTACACGGTGGTCAAGCCTTCTGCCGCGCGCGCGTCCATCAGATCGCGCGTCACTTCGGTCTGGCCGTACACCGTGACGCGGCTGCCGCCGGTCAGGTCGTGCAGGTCGATGCGGTGGCGCGCGCCCTTGAACAGCAGCTCGATGCCGTCGTGCGGCAGGCCCTCGGCATGGGCGCGGGCCCCGACACCGGCCTTGTCCAGCAGGTCCATGCTGACCTGCTCCAGCACACCCGCGCGGATGCGGCCCAGCACGTAGTCGGGGCTGCGCTGTTCGATGATGACGGCGTCAATGCCGGACTTGTAGAGCAACTGGCCGAGCAGCAGGCCGGCGGGGCCTGCGCCGATGATGGCAACCTGGGTACGCATGGTGGGGCAATCTCGTGAAGTTCGATGCTGCCAAGCGTAGGTTGATCTGCGTCAAGAGAGCGGGCCGCCGTGGCGGTTGCGTGCGATTGTCGGTCGTGTTGTGCGATCATCGCGCAATGACCATCGTGCAGGCCGCCGCCCCCATCGCCAAGGCAGATTTCATCGAAGGCATGGCCAAAGGCATGGCCGTGCTGGAGAGTTTTGATACCGAGCGCCAGCGGCTCAATGCCACGCTGGCCGCGCAGCGCACCGGGCTCACGCGGGCGGCGGCGCGGCGGCATCTGCTCACCCTGGCGCACCTGGGCTATCTGGAGACGGATGGCAGCTACTTCTGGCTGGCGCCCAAGGTGCTGCGGTTTTCCGGCAGCTACCTGGCCTCCGCCCGCCTGCCGCGTGTGCTGCAGCCCACGCTGAACCGGCTGGCGGCGCAGACGCAGCAGTCCTTCTCGGCTGTGGTGCTGGATGGCAACGAGGTGGTGATCGTGGCGCGCAGCGGGGTGTATGGCGCGCCGTCGCGTGTGCTGGCCTATGGCCTGCACCTGGGCGCGCGGTTGCCTGCACACCCCACGTCCACCGGGCGGGTGCTGCTGGCGGCGTTGCCGCCAGTGGAACTCACGCAATGGCTCAAGGGCCACACGCTGCAACGCCTCACGCCCCACACCATCACCCAGGTCGGGCCGCTGCGGCAGGTGATTGCCAAGGCGCGCCGCGATGACTACTGTCTGGCGGTGGAGGAGCACGAGCTGGGTGTGCACGCACTGGCCGTGCCGCTGCGCAACCTGCAGGGGCACACAGTGGCGGCGCTCAACGTGGTGGCGTCGCCCAAGCAGATCGATGAAGGCAGCCTGCAGCGCGACATGCTGCCGCTGTTGCAGGACGCGGCCCGGGAGCTGCGCGGGCTGTTGTGACCACCCTACCGTCGAAAATATGAACAAAAAAGGCAGCTACCGCGCTATGGTTAAGCGCTGTTGGCTATTGTTTTTATAGTGTTTTGAACACTTCGCGGGCGGCCGCCACGGTGGCGGCAATGTCGTCGGCCGTGTGGGCGGCGCTCACAAAACCCGCTTCGTACAGGGCCGGGGCAATGTAGATACCCCGGTCCAGCAGGCCGTGGAAGAGCTGGTTGAAGCGCGCGCTGTCGGTTTGGAGCACCTGGGCGTAGTTCTGGGGCAGCTCGGGCATCAGGAAGAAGCCGAACATGCCGCCTTCGCTGTCGGTGCTGAAGGGCACGCCTTCAGCCGCCGCCGCAGCGGCGAGGCCATCAACCAGGGAGCGTGTGGTGGCCGACAGTGCGTCGAAGAAGCCCGGCTTCTTGATCTCGCGCAGCGTGGCCAGCCCGCAGGCGGTGGCCACGGGATTGCCCGACAGCGTTCCGGCCTGGTACACGGCGCCCAGCGGTGCGAGGTTCTCCATGATGGCGCGTGGCCCGCCAAAGGCTGCCAGGGGCATACCGCCGCCAATCACCTTGCCCAGCACGGTAAGGTCCGGCTTGAAGCCCGGGATGCTCTTGGCGTATACGCTCTGGGCGCTGCCCAGCGCCACGCGGAAGCCCGTCATGACCTCGTCGAGCACCAGCAGCGCGCCATATTCGGTACACAGCTCGCGGCAGCGCTTCATGAAAGGCACGCTTGCGCGCACCAAGTTCATGTTGCCCGCGATGGGCTCGATCATCACGCAGGCCAGTTCCTTGCCGTGCAGGGCAAAGGCTTCTTCGAGCTGGGCGACGTTGTTGTATTCGAGCACGATGGTGTGTTGCACCACCTCGGGTGGCACGCCTGCACTGGTGGCGTTGCCGAAGGTGGCCAGGCCTGAGCCAGCCTTGACCAGCAGCGAGTCGGCGTGGCCGTGGTAGCAGCCCTCGAACTTGATGAGCTTGCTGCGGCCCGTGGCGCCACGTGCCAGGCGGATGGCGCTCATGCCCGCCTCGGTGCCCGAGCTGACAAGGCGGATCATCTCCATGGAGGGGACTAGGCTCAGGATTTCTTCGGCCAGCTCCACCTCTCGCTCGGTGGGGGCGCCAAAGCTGAAGCCTTCCAGCGCGGCGCTCTGCACGGCTTCGAGCACGGCTGGGTGGCCGTGGCCCAGGATCATCGGGCCCCAGGAGCCGATGTAATCAATGAAGCGCTGGTCGTTGGCGTCCCAGAAGTAGGCGCCTTGCGCGCGCTTCACAAAGCGGGGCGTGCCGCCCACGGCCTTGAAGGCCCGCACTGGCGAGTTCACGCCGCCGGGGATGAGCGCCTTGGCGCGTTCGAAGAGGGGGATGTTGAGATCAGTGCTTGGTGTCATGGGGGGGCATCACAAAGCCTTCCAGGGCCTGTGCTTCGTCGATCGGAGTCTCTTCTTCTTCGTCCACGCCGGGCTCGCCGTCTTCGGGCTGGGCCCAGAACATGCGGTCGGGCACGATGTGTCCCATGCCGGGGCGAAAACCGGCGTCCAGGCAGCGGTCCAGGTAGCTCAGCGCCTCGCTGGTGGCTTCGCCCAGGTCGTTGCCTGCCGCCACCAGGGCGGTGAGTGCGGCCGAGAGGGTGTCGCCCGCGCCTGCAAACGTGGCGTCAAACAGCTCGAACTTGCCGCTGCCCAGCACAGTCTGGGGAGAGGCCAGCACGTTCTCGACAAACTGCTCTGGCAGGGGGATGCCGGTGACCAGGGTGTAGGGCACACCCATTTCGGACGCAGCCCGGGCGATGTCGCGGGCCGTGGGGTTGCGCTCACCGCTCCAGTCGGGCAGCAGCCAGCGCCACAGGGTGCTGTGGTTTCCAACCAACACTGAGGTCTGGGGCAACAACAATTCGCGGAAGGCGTCCAGGTACTCGTCGATCAGCTCGTCGCGCCACCAGGAAAGGTTGGGCATGTAAGCTATCACCGGGACTTCGTCATAGTCCGTAGTTATTTCGGCGATGGTGCTGATGTTCTCGGGGCTGCCCACGAAGCCGACCTTGATGGCCTGGACCGGGAGGTCCTCCAGCACGGCCCGGGCCTGCTCGGCCACGGCCTCGTCGTCAAAGCCGAAGTGGTCAAAAATCTCTGCCGTGTCGCGGGCGTAAGCGCCTGTGACCACGGCAATCGGGTGCCCGCCGACGGACGCAATGGTGGTGATGTCGGCGGTCAGCCCGCCTGCGCCGCTGGGGTCGCTGGCATTGAAGACAAGCACACAGGCAGGGCTTGCTTCCTCCGCACCGTCATCGTCGATCTCTGTGATTTCTGAGGGGGGAGGAGACGCTTTGATGGTCATGGACCAGATCCTGCTTGAGGGGGGCACCGAAGCCGCAGCCCATGGAGATGACTAGATACAATCGTTGCATTCTATGTGAAGGCCCTTTAAGCTGTGACCGACTCTAAAACTTGGATGTGTTTGATTTGCGGCTGGATTTATGACGAGGCAGAGGGGTCCCCTGAGCACGGCATTGCACCCAACACGCCCTGGGATCAGGTCCCCATGAATTGGACCTGCCCTGAATGTGGCGCCCGCAAGGAAGATTTCGAGATGGTTCAGATCTGAGACGCCCCGGCACTACTTGCTGCGGCGTTGTTTATTTTCTCCATCGGGAGCAGTGACAATTGACTACAACAGGCGCATCTTTCAAAGTGCTCGTGGTGGATGACAGCAACACCATCCGTCGAAGCGCCGAGATTTTTCTCAAGCAGGGGGGGCACGAAGTCTTGTTGGCAGACGACGGCTTTGATGCTTTGGCCAAAGTCAACGATTACCAGCCTCAGCTGATTTTCTGCGACATCCTCATGCCCAAGCTCGACGGGTACCAGACCTGCGCCATCATCAAGCGCAACGCCCGTTTTGCAGATACTCCGGTGGTGATGCTGTCCTCCAAGGACGGCGTGTTCGACAAGGCGCGCGGGCGCATGGTCGGCTGCCAGGAATATCTCACCAAGCCATTTACCAAAGACCAGCTGTTGCAGGCAGTTCAACAGTTTGGCAATTCCCAACAAGGAGCCATGTAATGCCCATTCAGAAAGTATTGGTCGTCGACGACTCGAAGACCGAGTTGATGTTTTTGACGGACCTGCTTCAGAAAAAAGGCATGCAAGTCCGTACTGCAGAAAATGCCGACGAAGCCTTCCGCCGCCTCGCTGAAGAAAAGCCCGACCTGATTTTGATGGACGTGGTCATGCCCGGCCAGAATGGTTTTCAGCTCACGCGTGCCATTACCCGCGACCCGCTGTATGCCGATGTGCCGATCATCATGTGCACCAGCAAGAACCAGGAAACCGACCGTGTCTGGGGCATGCGTCAGGGCGCGCGCGGCTATATCACCAAGCCGGTGGATCCCGCCGAATTGCAGGCAAAAATCGACGCTCTGAACTGAGGCTGCGGCGCGCTCATGGCCAACCGCGAAGCCCTGCGAGAGCTGCAGACCCGACTTGCCAGCCGCCTGCAGGCTGCAAGAACCGAAGGGACCTCTGTGTCATCCTGGCTGGCTGTCGAGTCCGCCGGGAGTTTCTACTTGTTGCCCCTGGGGCAGTCCGGGGAGATTTTTCCCTGGGCCTCCGTCCAGGCAGTGCCCTATACCCAAAGCTGGTTTCTGGGCGTTGCCAACCTGCGTGGTGGGCTGGTGGGTGTTGTGGACCTGGCGGGCCTGCTGGGATCGGCAGCGCCCCGCACCGAACAGGCCCTGGCCGAGTCCAGCCTGCTGGCCTTCAATGCCGCGCTGGATGTCAACGCGGCATTGCTGGTGGACCGCCTGGCGGGTCTGCGCGGAACCGACGCCTTTGTGTCGTCCGAGCCGCCGGCTGAAGATGCGCCCAGCTTCTTCGGCACCACCTATATCGATTCCAGCGGCACACGCTGGCAGGAGCTGAACCTGCAGATCCTGTCCCAACATCCCGCATTCCTGAGCATCAGTGCTTGAGTTTTTCTGTAAGGCTGCACCATGTCCGTCGTCAATCAATTTGGAAAACTGTTCAACCGGAAACCCGCTACGCCGGATGCAGGCGCAGCCGCTGGCACGGCGGACGATGGACAGGATGTCCTGGCCACGGGCGCCCTGGATGGCGCGCAGTTGCGTGATGCCTATCAGGCAGAGGCCATGAACAGCGTTCAGGGGGACCCGGATGGTGGTTATCCCTCCGAGCTGGCAGCTTCGGAAACGGACGAGGAGCTGATCTCCCTGCCCTTGCTGGGCCGGTCTACGGCCGCAGGCCACCAACGCCGTCTGCTGGCCCTGCTGCTGGTGGGTGTGTTGGTGCTGGGTGCGATTGCGTTCTGGGTGCTGCAGCAGGCGGACCGCTCCGCGCAGCAGCTTGCCGCTACCGGTCAATCGCTGATGCAGTCGCAGCGTCTGGCCAAGTCGGTGTCGCAGGCTCTGGTGGGCAGCCCCCAGGCCTTTCCGGATGTGGTGGAAAGCTCGGGCGTGCTGGCGCGCAACGTGCGCGCCCTGAATGCGGGTGACAGCGAGCTGGGTGTGCAGTCGCTGGGCGAGCCGTTCAAGCCCGATCTGGATGCCGTCAATCCCTTGATGGAGCGCGCCGAGCGCAACGCCAGTGTGGTGATGGGCCAGCAGAAGATCCTGACCCAGGTGGGTGACGCTCTGCGCACCATCAACCGCCAGTCCTCCGACCTGCTGGAAATCGCCGAAACCGTGTCCTCGCTGAAGCTCCAGCAGAATGCCCCGGCAGCTGAAATTTCTGCCGCTGGTCAGCTCGTGATGTTGACCCAGCGTATCGGCAAGTCGGCCAACGAATTCCAGACCATGGAAGGCGTGAGCCCCGAGGCCGTGTTCCTGCTGGGCAAGGACTTGAACTCGTTCAAGGAAATCGCCCAGGGCCTGCTGGACGGCAGCCCGGAACTGCGCCTGGCCGCCACCAAGGACGCCCAGACCCGCGAACAACTCGAAGCCCTGGTCAAGCTCTACGAACAGACGCGTACCCAGGCCAGCGCCATTCTGGGCAACCTGCAAGGCCTGGTGTCTGCCCGTGAAGCGCAATCCGCCATCATTGCCGACAGCGAACCGCTGCGCCGCCAGTTGGAAGGCCTGCAGAGCAAGCTGTCTGCCCAGACCGGTCTGGGTGCTGGCCAGTTTGCCGCCCTGGCACTGGCAGGTCTGTTCGTGCTGCTGTGCGGTATCGGCATTTCGCGCGTTCAGCTGCTGGACAGCCGGGGCCGTCAGGCGGCTGCCGAAACGCAGCAAAAGGACGCCAAGCGCCAGGAGCAGGAAGCCAAGCGCGTCAACGACGCCAACCAAGCTGCCATTTTGCGTTTGATGAACGAACTGCAGTCGGTTGCTGAAGGTGACTTGACCCAGGAAGCCACGGTGACCGAGGACATCACGGGCGCCATTGCCGACTCGGTGAACTACACGGTGGAAGAGCTGCGCCAGCTGGTGGGCAGCGTGCAGAACACGGCAACCCGTGTGGCGCAGACGACGGCGCAGGTGGACAACACCTCCACCGAGCTGCTGGCCGCATCGACCGAGCAGCTGCGCGAAATTCGCGAAACTGGTCGCTCCGTTCTGGACATGGCAACCCGAATCAACGAGGTGTCCACCCAGGCGCAAGAGTCCGCCACGGTGGCCCGCCAATCGCTGCAAGCTGCCGACTCGGGTCTGCAGGCCGTGCAGAACGCCATCGGTGGTATGAACTCCATCCGCGACCAGATCCAGGACACCTCCAAGCGGATCAAGCGCCTGGGCGAGTCGTCGCAGGAGATCGGTGAAATCACCGAGCTGATTTCCGACATTACCGAGCAGACGAACGTGCTGGCGCTGAACGCAGCCATCCAGGCAGCATCCGCTGGTGAAGCCGGTCGCGGCTTCTCGGTGGTGGCGGAAGAAGTGCAGCGCCTTGCTGAACGTTCCGCAGACGCTACGCGCCAGATCTCGGCACTCGTGAAGGCCATTCAGACCGACACCCAGGATGCCGTGGCCGCTATGGAGCGCTCCACGCAGGGTGTGGTGGAAGGGGCCCGCCTCTCCGACTCAGCCGGCACCGCACTGACCGAAATTGACCGCGTGTCGCGCCGCCTTGCTGAACTGATTGAGCAGATTTCGTCTTCGACTTCCCGCGAAGCCGTTCTGGCCAACGAAGTGGCCGACAACATCCAGCACATTTTTGCGGTGACCGAGCAAACGGGTGAAGGTACCCGCACCACGGCACAACAGGTGCGTGAGTTGTCGCACATGGCCGAAGAACTGCGCCAATCGGTGGCACGTTTCAAGATCGCCTGACAGCAGTAGTCATCAACCAGCTGGCTCATTGCAGCCGGGGACAAATCCATGTCATCTATTGATGCCAACAATGCACCGGCCGCAGAAGGGACCCAGGGAGATCAGGACCTGGGTCCTTTGGCTTGGGTGCTTGACGAACTGCGTAAGTCACTCGACGGTGCGGTCAAGGCCATGCGCCGCTTTGTGCGCGATGCGGAAGTCGCGCGGGAATCCGATCTGGCGGCCCTGGATGCGGGGGCTCTGCGCATTGCGCGCCAGCAATTGCACCAGGCCTGTGGTGCACTGGAGATGGTGGGCATGGGCCCGCCAGCGCTGGTGCTGCGCTCCATGGAGTCGGCCGTCCAGAAGTTTGTGCAACGGCCTGAAACCTGCAGCGACGATGCTGCGGCCGTGATCGAGCGCGCAAGCTTTGCACTGATTGAGTACCTGGAGACCGTGCTGGCAGGCAAGTCGGTGTCTCCGGTCGCCCTGTTCCCCCAGTACCGTGATGCCCAGGCCCTGGCGGGTGCTGACCGTGTACACCCCGCAGACCTATGGCCTGTGGAGCGTCGTTTCCGCGAGCCCGAAGGAACGGTGACCCTTGCGCCATTGCCTTATGGCCCCGAGGCGCGGGCGCGGCTGGATGCGGCCGTGCTGCGCATCGTCAAGTCCGGCGATCTCCGGGCTGCGCTGAACCTGCGCGACACCTGTCTTGGCTTTGTGGCGGCCCAGACGGACCGCCAGGCACGCGCCTTCTGGAAGATCTGCGCGGGCTTCTTCGAGGCATTTGGTTCCGGTTTGCTGGCGCCTGACGTGTACGTCAAGCGTGTGGCCTCGCGGGTGCTGATGCAGTACGCGACCCTGGCCAAGGGGGATCCCACCATCGCCGACCGCCTGGTGCAGGATCTGCTCTTTTTCTGCTCTCAGGCCAAGGTGTCTGAGCTGCCTGCTGAGGCAGCGCCTTCGCTGCGCGCGGTGCGCCAGGCGTTTTCCCTGGACCGTTTCAAGCCCGTTGATTACGAAACCGCCCGCTTCGGGCGTTTTGATCCAGCAGTGCTGGCGCAGGCGCGCAAGCGCATCGCGTCGGCTACCGAGACCTGGTCAGCGCTGGCTGGCGGTGATCGCAACAAACTCAAACCGGCGGCAGACCAGTTCAGTCTGGTGTGTGATTCGCTGAGAAAGTTGCACCCCGGTAGCGAAAACCTGGCCCAGGCGCTGACGCGGGCGATGGAGTTCACCACCCGCTCGGGTGAGCCGCCCTCGGCCGCCTTGGCGATGGAGGTAGCGACCTCGGTGTTGTACCTGCAGGCAGCGTTTGAGGAGCTGGATGCGGCGGACGACCAGATGGAGGTGCGGGCCACCCGACTGGCGGAGCGCCTGGATGCGGTGACTGCGGGAGCCGAACCCGAGCCTCTGGAGCCCTGGATGGAAGAGCTGTACCGCAGGGTCAGCGACAACCAGACCATGGGCAGTGTGGTGGACGAGTTGCGTTTGACCTTGGGCGAGGCCGAGAAGGCACTGGACCAGTTTTTCCGCAATTCGCAGGACACGGCCGTATTGGCCACGGTGCCCGGGCACTTGGCCCAGATGCGCGGCGTGTTGTCGGTTCTCGGGTTGGACCAAGCTTCCCTGGCGGTGGTGCGCATGCGCGACACGGTGGAGCGCCTGCTTATCAATGAAGTGCCCGAAGAAGGTCGCCAGGCTGTTTTCGAGAAGCTCGGCAACAGCCTGGGTGCGCTGGGTTTCCTGATCGACATGCTGAGCTACCAGCGCACGATGGCGCGCAAGCTCTTTGTCTATGACGAGAACCTCGGCGAGTTGCGCATCCTCATGGGCAAGACCCGTGCGCGCGCATCGGATGCCATGGAGGAAGCGCCCGCCAAACTGGAGGAGCGCACCGACACGCTGGTGCCTGACGTGTTGCCGCGTTTCCCTGTGCCAGAGCCGGTCAGCGAACCCACGGACTTTGCCCCTATCCTGGATCTGGGGGCTGCCCCAGCCAGCGAGCCCGTGGCTCCGGCAGAGCCTGAAAGCCTCGCTCCGGACATTTCCTTTGATGTGGCTGCACCTGCTACACCTGCGTCGGCTGTCACTGCTGCGGAGGCCCCCGCCTCCACGGCCAAGGCGGCCGTGCCCGATGTGGAAGACGAGCTGCTGGAAGTTTTCCTGGAAGAAGCACGCGAAGTGGTGGTCAACGGATTGGCCGCCACCGACCTGCTGCAGGAAGAGCCTGGCAATCTGAGCGAACAGACCACCTTGCGCCGTGCCTTCCATACGCTCAAGGGCAGTTCTCGCATGGTGGGCCTCAACGACTTTGGCGAGGCCGCCTGGTCGATGGAACAGATCCTCAACGCCTGGCTGGCTGAACAGAAGCCCATGCAACCGGGTTTGTTGACACTGTCCTCGGACGCCTTGCGGGCCTTTGGCCGATGGGCCGACGACATTGCGGCAGGCCGTGCAACTGGCTGGGACCCCGAGTCCTTCCGCAAATCCGCAGATGCCATGCGCCTGGATGGCACGCTGCTGCCTCTGGTGGTGCCCTCCGAGAGCGGTGAGCCCCTGGCGGTTGTTTCGGAGATCGATGCCCTGGTGGAGCTGGAGCCCGAAACGGCCAGCGTGCCTGCCGGTGCCGTGGTGGCCGAAGTGGCCGAGGCCCCTGATGACGATTTGGGTCTGATGGACTTCCAGGCGACCGAGATTTCGGAGCATGTTCCTGAACCGCCTGCAGCCGCTGAGGCGCCCGTTGCGCCTGAACTGGCCGCTGCACCGGGCGTGGCAGAGGTGGCTGAGGACATTGATTTCTCCGTCTTCACTGCCGCCCTGAATGCAGACTCGGCCCCAGCGCCCGTGGTGGATCCGTCCAGCGCAGATTTTGTGCTCGACCTGGAGTTGCCCGATCTGGACCTGCCCGATGTGGCGCCTGTTGCCGAGGTTGCGGCCGTGGCCGCCGCACCGGAGCCGCTGCTGGACGCTCCGGTCGAAGCGTCCGCTGTGCCTGAAGCTGAAGTGAGCGCAGCCCCAGAAACCGCCGTACCCGCAGACATCGACGCTGAAGTGCCAGAGGCATCGGATGCTCTGGCGTCGCTGGATGTCGAAGCCCTGGAACGGTTGCTGGAAGCAGAGTCCGCAGCGGCTGCTGCGGAGGCGCCGGTGGTGGCTGAGGCCCATGAGGCGGCTGCACCTGCCGATGTCGAGCTGGACTCTGAAATGGCCGAGCTTCTGGACGCCCTGCCGCAAGAGGACAGCGGCGCCAGTGACGATGCGGTCAAGGTGATTGATACCCTGCGCATCAGCATCCCGCTGTACAACGTCTATCTGAACGAGGCCGACGAATGGTCGCGCCGCCTGGTGACCTGTCTCCAGGAGTGGTCGCTGGAGCTGCATGAGCCCCTGCCCGACGTGGCGGTGGCGCTGGCACATTCGCTGGCGGGAAGTTCTGCCACGGTCGGTTTCACCGCCCTGTCGGAGTTGGCTCGGGCACTGGAACACGCGATGCAGCATGTGCAGCTGCAATCCGGTGGCACGCAGGAGCAGGCCCAGGCCTTCATGGGTGCGGCCGAAGACATCCGCCGCCTTCTGCACCAATTTGCTGCGGGTTTCCTCAAGGAGCCCAACGAGGAGGTTCTGGAGCAGCTGCGCCAGATCCTGGAAGCCGAGGTGGTTCCCACCCTGTCGCCGCCCGAAGAGGATGCTGCCGAAGCCTTCCCGATCGAGATGGTGGAGCCTGTGGCCACCGAGCCAGTGTCGGTGTCGGAACCCGCGCCCGCCATGGAACCAGCCGACGAACCCGAGGCGTTTGCCGAGGCGACGCTGGAGCCTGCACCGCTCATCATCCCGCAGGGCCATGTGGCGCCCGCGCTGTCGGTGGTGGCCCACGATCAGGACCAACTGATCGACGACGCGATCGCCCACGCCGTGGCGCTGTCTCCGGATGTGGATGACGACATCGATGCGATTGACGTCATCGACCCCGACCTTTTCCCGATCTTCGAGGAAGAGGCTGCCGAGCTGTTGCCCCAACTGGGGGGCGCCCTGCGCCAATGGGCTGCACGGCCCGACAACCTGGGTGCCCGCAGCGAAGTGCTGCGCGCCTTGCACACGCTCAAGGGCAGCTCGCGACTGGCTGGTGCCATGCGCCTGGGCGAAATGGCCCACCGGCTGGAGTCGGCCATCGAGCAGCTCGATGCCGAGACCGTCACTGCCGACCAGATCGACCCCTTGCAGGGCAGTTTTGACGGTCTGCAGGCAAACTTCGACGCCCTGCGTGCCATTGGCCAGACGCCTGCCGACACGGTGGTCACACTGCCCGTCGAAGCCGCCCATGGCCGTCCGGATGTCGCAGAACAGGCCACGGCGCCTGCTGCAGCTGTGGCGGGTGCCGCTGCGGCCGCACCAGCCGCTCCGGCAGTCCGGCTGCCAGGCCCGTCGCAACTGGCGCCCTTGCGTGTGGCCGCCAGCCAGTCGGTGCGTGTGCGAGCCCAGTTGCTGGACCGCCTGGTGAACCAGGCGGGCGAGGTGATGATCAGCCGTTCGCGCCTGGATGTGCGCCTGGGGCAGTTCCGCAGCTCGCTTTCCGACCTTTCGGGCAACCTGGATCGCTTGCGCCAGCAATTGCGCGACATCGAGGTGCAGGCAGAGTCCCAGATGCAGTCGCGTCTGGCCTTGTCCAAGGATTCGGCCGCCGGTTTCGACCCGCTGGAGTTCGACCGCTTCACCCGTGTGCAGGAACTCACCCGCATGATGGCCGAGTCGGTCAACGACGTGGCCACGGTGCAGCGCAATCTGCAACGCGCCATGGAAGGCGCGGAAGACGATTTGATCGCCCAGGGTCGTCAGGCGCGTGAGCTGCAGCGCGACCTGCTGCGCACCCGCATGGTGGAGTTCGAAGGCATTGCCGAACGCCTCTACGCCGTGGTGCGCCAGGCTTCCAAGGAGACCGGCAAGCAGATCAAGCTGGACATCACCGGCGGTTCCATCGAAATGGACCGTGGCGTGCTGGACCGCATGACTCCGGCGTTCGAACACTTGCTGCGCAACTGCGTGGCCCATGGCATCGAGGACCCCGAAGTGCGGGTGGCGGCGGGCAAGCCTGCCTCCGGCACGATCACCGTGGATCTGCACCACGAAGGTAACGACGTGTCGGTGGAGTTCCGCGACGATGGCGCGGGCCTGAACCTGCCGCGCATCCGCGAAAAGGCCCTGTCCCAGGGCATCGTGGAACCCGGTGTGGAACTCAGCGATGCCGAGGCCGCCAATCTGATCTTCATGCCGGGCTTCTCGACGGCATCCGAAGTGACCGGCCTGGCTGGACGCGGCATCGGCATGGACGTGGTGCGTGCCGAAATCAACGCCCTGGGGGGGCGCATCGAGACCTCGACCGAGGCTGGCAAGGGCGCGGCGTTCCGCATGGTGCTGCCTTTGACGACGGCGGTAACGCAGGTGGTGATGCTGCGCACTGGCGATCTGGCGGTGGGCGTGCCTGCCAACGTGGTGGAAATCGTGCGCCGCACCTCTGCGGCCGACCTGGAGGAAGCCTACCGCACCGGCGTGTTTGACGACGGGATGGAGAAGGTGCCCTTCTTCTGGTCCGGTGCCTTGCTGCAGGCGTCTGCGCGCAGCCATGAGCCCGCAGGCAAGACCCGCCCCGTGGTGATCTTCCGCAGCGCGGCGCAGCGTGTGGCCATGCACGTGGACGAAGTGCTGGGCAACCAGGAAGTCGTGGTGAAGAACCTCGGCCCCCAGCTGTCCCGCCTGCCAGGCCTGGCCGGCATGTCGGTGCTGGCCTCGGGTGCCGTGGTGCTGATCTACAACCCGGTGGCGCTGGCCACGGTGTACGGCGACCAGGTGCGCGCTGCCAGTGTGGGCATGGCGCCTGCCCCGGAAGCGGTGGAAGGTGGCGCTGGTGGTGGCAAGCAGGTGGTCTCGCCCCAGTTGGCGGGCACCAGCCAGGTGCCGCTGGTGCTGGTGGTGGACGACTCCATCACCGTGCGCCGTGTCACGCAGCGCCTGCTGCAGCGCGAAGGTTACCGGGTGGCCCTGGCGGCCGACGGCCTGCAGGCCCTGGAGCGGCTGCAGGAGGAGCGCCCGACCGTGGTGCTGTCCGACATCGAAATGCCCCGCATGGACGGCTTCGACCTGGCGCGCAACATCCGTGCGGACGGTGCGTTGCGCGACCTGCCGATCATCATGATCACCTCGCGCATCGCCGAGAAGCACCGTGAGCATGCGATGGAGCTGGGTGTGAACCACTACCTGGGCAAGCCGTACTCGGATGAGGAGCTGCTGAGCCTGATTCAGCACTACGCCCGCATCGCGGCAGCGGCCGAGGCCTGAAAGACCATGTGCAGCACCCACAGCCCCGTCCTTCACCGGCGGGGCTGTGGTTTTTTGGGGTGCCATGTTTCCGTGATGGGTGGCGCTATGGCAGGTGGTGAAGCGCGTCCATGGGCTGATTCGCCGCAGCCCGCCTTTCGCAGATGGCAGGTGTGCTGATGGACCCGGCAGCGCTGTCGCACACTGCCGATCCTCGCTTGCTGGCGTGCCTGGCCTTTGCGGCCAGGGAGCGTGCCTCCGATCTTTTTCTGCTGGCGGGTGCCCCGCCCACCATCAAGCGGCAGGGCGCGTTCGCGCCGATTGCCCAGCAGGTGCTGTCGGCGGACGACGTGCGGCAGATGGCTTACTCCATCTTGCGCGATGCCCAACGGCAGGAGTTCGAGACCACCATGGAGTGCGACCTGTCGTTCCAGACCCCCGAGGGCGAGCGTTTTCGCGTCAATGTGCACCGCCAGCGTGGACAGGTGGGCATGGTGATACGGCATGTGATTGCGCAGATACCCGACCTGCAGACGCTGGGCCTGCCCCCGGTGCTGCAACAACTGGCGTTTCTCAAAGGCGGTCTGGTGCTGACGGTAGGGGCTGCGGGTTCGGGCAAGACCACCACGCTGGCCGCATTGCTGGACCACCGCAACACCCACGCGGGCGGGCATATCCTGACCGTGGAAGACCCGATTGAGTATCTGCACACCCACAAGAAGTCGCTGGTCACCCAGCGCGAAGTAGGGCTTGATACGCTGTCCTATGACGAGGCCCTGCGGCGGGCCATGCGCGAGGCCCCCAATGTGATCCTGATCGGCGAGATCCGCGACCGGGCCACCATGCAGCACGCGCTGCACTATGCCGAGTCCGGGCACCTGTGCGTGTCCACCCTGCACGCCAACAATGCCAACCAGGCGGTGCAGCGCATCCTGAATTTTTTCCCCGAGGATGCCCACCGCCAGCTGCTCATGGACCTGTCGCTCAATCTGCGCGCGGTGGTGGCCTTGAGGCTCGTCGCAGGGCTGGCCGGGAGCCTGGTGCCCGCCACAGAGATCATGTTGCTGACCCCCTACGTGGCCGAACTGATCCAGAAAGGCCAGATTGACGAACTCAAGACAGCCATCACCCGCAGCGGGGAGCAGGGCATGTGGAGCTTCGACCAGTCCCTGTTGTCCATGGTCGAACTGGGTGTCATCTCACCCGCAGAAGCGATAGCCAATGCCGACAACCGCACCGATGTGCGTCTGCGCCTGCGGCTCGCAGCCGGTGCCTCGCTGGGTGGCGAGGGCATGCAGATGTCGCCTGAGGAACCACCACAGGGCGACCCACCGCCCATGGCGCATCGCTAATGCACGGCGGCGGCCTGCTTCAATCCGCAGAGCCGTGTGTCGCTACCCTGCAGCCGTTTTCACCACGGCATACCGCTCCAGCGTGCGTTGCCGTGCGGCATCGTGCTCCACCACAGGCAAGGGGTAGGTGGCTCCCAGGCGCACACCCGCTTCCTGCAGCTCCAGCGGGCGCGCCAGCCAGGGGGCGTGGAGTGCCTTGGTCGGGAGCGCTGCGAGCTGAGGCAGGTAGCGGCGGATGAATTTGCCCTCGGGGTCGAACTTCTCGCTCTGGCTCACCGGGTTGAAGATGCGGAAGTAGGGCTGGGCATCGCACCCACTGGAGCTGGCCCACTGCCAGCCGCCATTGTTGGCGGCCAGGTCGAAGTCATTGAGGTGGGTGGCAAAGTAGGCCTCGCCCCGGCGCCAGTCGATGCCCAGATCCTTCACCAGAAAACTCGCCACCACCATGCGCAGGCGGTTGTGCATGTAGCCCGTCTGGTTGATTTGCGCCATGGCGGCATCCACCAGCGGGTAGCCGGTGCTGCCCTTGCACCACGCGGCAAACAGGGCGTCGGCTTCGGGGCCGGTTTCCCACTGGATGGCGTCGTAGGCGGGTTTGAAGCTGTGGCCCACCACATGGGGGTGGTGGTGCAGGATCTGAAAGTAAAAGTCTCGCCAGATCAGCTCGCTGAGCCATGTCGCGGCGCCGGGGTTGCCTGCCTGGGCCAGCCCGTTTGCGGTGCGTGCCAGCACGCGTGGCGAGATGGTGCCAAAGCGCAGATGCACGCTGAGGTAGCTGGGGCCTTTGACGGCAGGAAAATCGCGCGCGTGGTCGTAGCGCTCGATGCGGCCCAGAAAGTCGTCGAACAGCTGCTGCGCGCCACGGGCGCCGGTGGGCAGCCCGGGGGCTGGTGACACACTGGCCTCGAACCCGAGTGAGGCCAGCGCGGGCACGGGTTGGCAGTGCTCCTGGGGGCGCGGCGCCAGGCGGTGTGCGTGGCGCTCTACCGGGTAGCTTTGGAGCTGGAATGCGTCGATTTTCTTGAGCCAGGCGTTTTTGTAGGGCGTGAACACGCTGTAGGGGTTGCCGGTCTGCGTCAGCACCTCGCTGCGTTCAAAAATCGTGTGGTCCTTGAAGGTGTGGAACGCCTTGCCCGCAACCGCCAGACGGGTGCGCACCAGGCTGTCGCGTGCCAGCGCCTGGGGCTCGTCATCGTGGTTGGCAAACACCGCTTGCACGCCCAGGCTGTGCGCCAGGGCCGGGATCGCCTCGCTGGCCACGGCATGCAGCACGATGAGCCCGCCCTGCGGGTGGCCACACAGGGCGCGCAGCGAGGCATCCAGTTCCTCCAGCGACGCGAGGATGAACTCCACCCGCCGGTCCCTGCGGGGCAGGCCGTCCAGAATCTCCCGGTCCAGCACGAAGGCGCAGTGCACCTGCTCGCACTGCGTCAGCGCCCGGTACAGGGCGGCGTGGTCCGCTGTGCGCAGGTCGCGGCGGAACCAGACAAGGCCGCTGAGGTAAGAAGACTCGGAAGGTCCGCAAGGCCTGGAAGAGGGCGCCATGTTCACCGTTAAAATTGAGGAATGTCTTTCGATTCTGCGCCCATCAACCTGACGCATCACTTCCTGATTGCGATGCCCGGCCTGGAAGATGAGTCTTTTGCGCGCAGTGTGGTCTACCTGTGCGAGCACAGCGAACGTGGCGCACTCGGGCTCATCATCAACAAGCCCTCCGACATCACCCTCAAAAGCCTGTTCGACAAAGTCGATTTGTCGCTGCGGCGCGAAGACCTCACCCGGGAGCCCGTCTTCCAGGGCGGCCCGGTGCAGACCGAGCGTGGCTTTGTGCTGCATGAACCCATGCTCATGGACAAGGCCGAGACCGACGAGTCGGCTTATGCATCCACCATGACCATCCCCGGCGGGCTGGAGATGACCACCTCCAAGGACGTGCTTGAAGCCCTGTCCACCGGCGCCGGGCCGCGCCGCGTGCTCATCACGCTGGGCTACTCGTCCTGGGGCGAGGGGCAGCTCGAATCGGAGCTGGCCGAGAACGCATGGCTCACCGTGGCGGCGGATTTGTCGGTGATCTTCGACACCCCTGTGCCCGAGCGTTACGACCGGGCCTTGTCGCTGCTGGGCCTGAAGGCCTGGATGCTGTCGCCCGAGGCGGGGCACGCATGACCGGTTCGCCCGTTCAGTCGATCCAGCCGCCAGCCGTTCCTGCGCATTTCCAGACCTTTCTCGCTTTTGACTTTGGCCTCAAGCGCACAGGCGTGGCGTCGGGCAACCGCATGCTGCGCAGCGCCACGCCGCAACGCACCATCCAGGCCGAGGGCGATGCCCGTTTTGCCCAGGTGGCCGAGCGCATCAAAGAATGGCAGCCCGACGCGCTGGTGATCGGCGTGCCCTACCACCCCGACGGCGCGAGCCACGAGAACACTGCGCGGGCTCTCAAATTCGGCCGCCAGCTGCGCGGCCGATTCGGGTTGCAGGTGTTCGAGGTGGATGAGCGCTACAGCACCACCGAAGCCATCGCCGGTGGTGCCAAGGATGCCGATGCCGCCTCGGCCTGCATCATCCTGGAACAGTTTTTGAGGAATCTCCCATGACCACCCCATCCCCCGGAATGTCCGGCAGCCTGGTGCTTGACGCCGAGGCGCTGTACCGCGAACTGCTGCGCGGCGTGCGCAGCATGCTCACCCCCACCACGCGCCTGGCAGGCATTGCCTCCGGCGGCGCCTGGCTGGCCGAGCGCCTGCAAAAAGACCTGGGCCTGGAAGGCCCGGCGGGCGTGCTCTCGTCGGTGATGCACCGCGACGACTTTGCCCAGCGCGGCCTGTCTACCAGCGCGCAGACTGCATTGCCTTTCGATGTGAACGGCGCCGATGTGCTGGTGCTCGACGACGTGCTCTACACCGGACGCACCATCCGCGCCGTGCTCAATGAGCTGTTCGACTATGGCCGCCCTGCCAGCGTGCGCTTGGCCGTGCTGGTGGACCGGGGAGGCCGCGAATTGCCCGTGCAGGCCGACTTTGCCGCCGCCCGCGTGGCCCTGCCGGTTGCCCAGTCGCTGGCCCTGGCGCGTGACGACAGCGGCAATTTCCAATTCCAAGTCAAAGAGGCCTGACCGTGCTGCACAAGCGCAACCCCCAACTCAACAAGAATGGCGAGCTGATCCACCTGCTGTCCATCGAAGGGCTGCCGCGCGACATCGTCACGCACATCCTGGACACGGCGGCCAACTTCGTGAGCGTGAACGACCGCGAGGTGAAGAAGGTCCCGCTCTTGCGCGGCAAGAGCGTGTTCAACCTGTTCTTCGAGAACAGCACGCGCACACGCACCACGTTCGAGATCGCGGCCAAGCGCCTGTCGGCCGACGTGATCAACCTCGACATCGCGCGCAGCTCCGCGAGCAAGGGCGAGTCGCTGCTGGACACCATCGCCAATCTGAGCGCGATGGCCGCCGACCTGTTCGTGGTGCGGCACAGCGAGTCCGGCGCACCCTACCTGATTGCCCAGCATGTGGCGCCCCATGTGCATGTGATCAACGCGGGCGATGGCCGGCATGCCCACCCCACGCAGGGGCTGCTGGACATGTACACCATCCGCCACTACAAGAAGGACTTCAGCAACCTCACCGTGGCCATCGTGGGCGACGTGCTGCATTCGCGCGTGGCGCGCTCGGACATCCACGGACTCACCACCCTGGGCTGCGCCGAGGTGCGCGTGGTGGGGCCCCGCACGCTGGTGCCGGGCGACATGGCGCAGATGGGTGTGCGCGTGTGCCACACGCTCGAAGAGGGCATCAAGGATGCCGACGTGGTCATCATGCTGCGCCTGCAGAACGAGCGCATGAGCGGCGCACTGCTGCCGTCCAGCCAGGAGTATTTCAAGAGCTTCGGCCTCACGCAGGAGAAGCTGCAGCTGGCCAAGCCCGACGCCATCGTGATGCACCCCGGCCCCATCAACCGTGGCGTGGAGATCGACTCCGCCGTGGTCGATGGCAAGCAGAGCGTGATCCTGCCGCAGGTGACCTTCGGCATCGCGGTACGCATGGCTGTCATGTCCATCGTCGCAGGGAACGAGGCGTGACCTTGAGGATGAATACTCCTGTTTTCATAGCTGCTCGTGCTTATAAATCAAGCGCTAGCAGCCAATTTGGCTTGAAATCATGAAGATACTGATCCAGAACGGCCGTGTGATCGACCCCGCCTCGGGCCTTGACCAGACCTGCGACATCGCGCTGGCGGCGGGCCGCATCGTGGGGGTCAACCGCGTGCCGCCCGACTTCGCGCCCAAGCGCGTGGTGGACGCCACCGGCTGCATCGTGCTGCCCGGCCTGGTGGACCTGGCCGCGCGCCTGCGTGAGCCCGGCCACGAACACGAAGGCATGCTCGAGTCCGAAATGGCCGCCGCCGTGGCCGGTGGCGTGACCAGCCTGGTGTGCCCGCCCGACACCGACCCCGTGCTCGACGAGCCCGGTCTGGTCGAGATGCTCAAGTTCCGCGCCGAGAAGCTGCACCAGTCGCGCCTGTTCCCGCTGGGCGCACTCACCCGCGGCCTCGCGGGCGAGGTGCTGACCGAGATGGCCGAGCTCACCGAGTCCGGCTGCGTGGGGTTCGGCCAGGCCGAGGTGCCGCTGGCCAGCACGCAGGTGCTGCAGCGCGCGCTGCAGTACGCCGCCACGTATGGCTACACCGTGTGGCTGCGCCCGCAGGAGATGCACCTGGGCAAGGGTGTCGCGGCCAGCGGCCCGCTGGCCACGCGCCTGGGCCTCTCGGGCGTGCCCGTGGCGGCCGAGACCATTGCGCTGCACACCATCTTCGAGCTGCTCAAGACCACCGGCGCCCGCGTGCACCTGTGCCGCCTCTCCAGCGCTGCGGGCGTGGAGCTGGTGCGCCGCGCCAAGGCCGAGGGCCTGAAGGTCACGGCCGATGTGAGCATCAACTCGCTGCACCTCACCGATGTGGACATCGGCTTCTTCGACAGCCGCGCGCGCCTGACGCCGCCGCTGCGCCAGCAGCGCGACCGCGACGCCCTGAGCGCAGCGCTGCTCGATGGCACCATCGACGCGCTGGTGTCCGACCACACCCCGGTGGATGAAGACGCCAAGACCCTGCCGTTTGCCGAGGCCGAGCCCGGCGCCACGGGGCTGGAACTGCTGCTGTCGCTCGCGCTCAAGTGGTCGCGGGACAGCGGCGTGCCCCTGCAGCGCGCGCTGGCAGTGGTCACAGCCGAGCCCGCACGCGTGCTGGGCAACGCGCTGGGCACCTTGCAGGCCAGCGTGGGCCAGATCGTGGAAGGCGGCGTGGGTGACCTGTGCATCTTCGACCCGCAGGCCGCGTGGACCGTGCAGGACGATGCGCTGCGCAGCCAGGGCAAACACACACCCTTCTCGGGCTACGAACTGCCCGGCCGCGTGCGCATGACGCTGGTGGGTGGCCAGATCGCCTTTGACCGAGGCTGAGGTGGTGCGACGCTGCGAGGCCCTGCGGTGAAGTCTTTACGTGCCAGCTGGCGTTTGCTGCGCCTGCTGGGCCACATCGTCAAAGGGCTGGCCATCGTGGCGCTGCGTTTTCCTGCGCTGTCGCCCGACCAGCAGCACGCCCGCGTGCAGGCGTGGTCGCTGGAGCTGCTCGCACACGCCGGCATCCGCCTGCGCATCCTGGGCCAGCCGCCCGTCGCCGGGCCGGTGATGCTGGTGGCCAACCACATCTCCTGGCTCGACATCCCGGTGATGCACGCGGCGCGCCACTGCCGCTTTGTCTCCAAGTCCGACGTGCAGGGCTGGCCGCTGATCGGCACCCTGGCCACGGCCGCAGGCACGCTCTACATCGAACGCAGCTCGCGCCGCGACGCGCTGCGCATGGTGCGGTCCATGCAGGAGGCGCTGGAGCGCGGCGAGGTGCTGGCCGTGTTCCCCGAAGGCACCACGGGCGATGGCCGCGAGATGCTGCCTTTCCACGCCAACCTGCTGCAGGCCGCCGTGGCCGCGCAGGCGCCGGTGCAGCCCGTGGGCCTGCGCTTTGCCGACCAGGCCACGGGCGCGACCAGCTTTGCGCCCAGCTACATCGGCGACGAAACCCTGGTGGGGTCCATCTGGCGCACGCTCAGCGCCCCGCCCATCGAGGCCGTGGTGCACTACGGCCTGCCCGAGCTGGCGGGTGAGCGCGACCGGCGCACCTGGACGCAGCACCTGCACGACACCGTGGACCAACTGCGCAAGGCCTGAGCCACTTCGCTGAGGCGCTGTGCGCCAGCGGGTTCCTGTCCACGCTGGTTTCGGTGCGCAAAAGCGTGCATATTGCACGTTTGTGGCTGCGTGGGCCGCGCATCCCACGCCAACGCCGCGCAATTTCCCGTATCGTCCGCGACTTTCGGCCTGCCAGCGCATGCAAACGCATTGGCAGGCCCATCCACATTGCCGGGAGGGCACCATGAACCTGATCGAACGCACCAAGAGCATTCTTCTGCAACCCAAGGACACTTGGGCCACCATCGATGGCGAGAGCACCGATGTGGCCACGCTGTTCACGCGCTATGCGATGGTCCTCGCGGCCATTCCCGCCGTGTGCGGTTTCATCGGCATGTCGCTGATCGGCTTTGGGGGCTTTGGCGTCACCATCCGTGTGCCCTTTGTCTCGGGCCTGATGAACATGGTCATTTCGTACGTGCTCAGTCTCGTCGGCATCTTCGTGCTGGGCCTGATCATCGATGCGCTGGCGCCCACCTTTGGCGGCCAGAAGAACCAGATCCAGGCGGTGAAGGTGGCGGTGTACGCCAGCACGGCGGCCCTGCTGGGCGGCATCTTCAGCCTGCTGCCCGCGCTGTCCATGCTGGGGCTGCTGGCGGCGCTGTATTCCATCTACCTGCTCTATACGGGCCTGCCCGTGCTCATGCGCAGCGCGCCCGAGAAGTCGGTGGGCTACACCGTGGTGGTCATCGTTGCCGCCATCGTGATGGGCGTGGTCATCGGTGCCGTCAGCGCGCTGTTCATGCCGCGCAGCGGTGCGCTGTTTGGCGGTGCCGGGGCCCCGGCCATCACCATGAACACGCCCGGCGGCAAGGTGTCCATCGACACGGCGGGCCTGGAAGCTGCGGGCAAGAAGATGGAAGAAGCCGCCCGCAAGATGGAAGAGGCCCAGAAGAGCCAGGACCCTGCCGCCATCGCAGCTGCCACGGGCGACGCCGCCAAGGCCGCTGCGGGCATGCTGGGCGGCGGCCAGGCCATTGCGGCGCAGGCGCTCAAGGCGGCCCTGCCCGAGAAGCTGGCGGGCCTGCCGCGCACCGGCTTTGACGTGCAGGACGGCGCGGCCCAGGGCCTGCCCACCAGCCAGGCCAGCGCGCAATATGGCAACGACGACAAGCAGCTGCGCCTGGAGATCGTGGACATTGGCGGCCTGGGCCAGATGGCCGCGATGGCCATGGGCATGGCCCAGGGCGAAAAAGAAGACCAGACCAGCGCCGAGAAGACCTGGCAGGAGGGCGGCCGCACGCTGCACACCCGCTACGAGAAGGACGGCAGCCATGCCGAGTTCAAGACCATCCTGAAGAACGGCCTGGTGGTCAGCATCGAAGGCGACAAGATCGGCGTAAAGGAGCTGCAGGGCCTGATGTCGCAGCTGGACCTGAACGGGCTGGAGGGTCTGCAGCGCAAGGGCAAGTCCTGAGAAGGTGCGAACGAACCCGCCATGCCCGCTCATCCCGCCAAAACACACCCGCTCGTCGTTGCAAATGCTCGCCATAGCCCGAGCTATGGCTGCGCTTTGCGCCTAGATCGAGCGCGTTTTGGCGGCCTGCTCGGGCCCGCCGGATTCATTCACACCTTCTAAATTCGCACGGCTCGTGTATTCGTGCACGAGGGCCGACGGCTGTCGGCTTTTTTCTTTGCTGCCTGCGGACGTTGGCTGGGTGGCTGGCGATAGACTGGCCTGGGTCATTCATTTCTCCCGCTTCGCTCCATGCTCCCCCTGTCTTTGTACCAACGTGCCCTGGGCCCCGCCTACCAGCGGCTGGCGCCCGCGCTGGCGCGGTTCCATGGCCTTTCGGGCCCGCACCGGTTGGTGGGCCAGGTGCAGATCGAGGCGCCCGCCACCTGGCCGGGCCGTGTGCTGGCCTGGGCTCTGGGCGCGCCCCAGCGTGCGGTGCAGGGGGCGATCACCTTCGAACTGCAGGCGCGCCCCGATGCCGAGGTGTGGACCCGCCGCTTTCCTGCCCAGACCATGCAGTCCACCTTGCGCGAGTCCGCAGGCCGGGTGGTGGAACACCTGGGGGCCGCGCGGCTGAGCTTTGTGCTGCATGAGGCCGATGGGCGGCTGGTGATGCAGTTGCAGCAGCTGCATTTCTGCGGCATCCCGTGCCCCGCATGGTTGTGCCCAGAGGTGGTGGCCGAAGAATCCGGGGTGGGCGATGCGTTGCACTTTCGCGTGTCGGCCACCGTGCCCGGCGTGGGGCGCGTGGTCAGCTACCAAGGGCACTTGCTCGTGCCGCCGGGCGCCGTCGGGGTAGAGCTAGGGGCGCCCGCATGATCGTGGTGTTTGATGGGCAGTGCCTGCTCTGCAATGGCTGGGTGCAGTTTCTGCTGCGGCATGACCGGTCTCAGCGCATCCGGTTTGCCTCCATCCAGAGTGCCGTTGGTCGGCAGTTGCTGGAGCGGGCGGGGCTCCAGGTCGCGGGGCTGCAGACCTTGCTGGTCATCGACGGCGAGCGCAGCTGGCAACACACGGCCGCCATCCTGCGCGTGCTGCATGCCCTGGGCTGGCCGTGGCGGCTGGCCTGGGTGGGCTGGCTGGTGCCCGCCCCGCTGCGCGACGCGCTGTACCGCTGGGTGGCGCGCAACCGCTACCGCTTCTGGGGCCGTTCTGCCACCTGCATGCTGCCAGCGCCCGAGCACCGGGCGCGGTTTCTGGAGCAGGATGCAAACCTTTGATTGCTATATAAATAATAGCTGTCAGCGCTTGATGGACGCGCGGTAAGCCCTGTTTTTATTCAAATCTTGGTGCGGATTCGCGGGGAAAGGTGACCACATGATCCACCTGCGCGCGGATGCCGATCCACTCGCCCAGCGCGTGGTCGTGGTGGCTGGGGACATGGGCCAGCAGGGTGTGGCCGCTGGCCAGGCGCAGGGTGTACAGAAACTCAGAACCCCGGAACGACTTGCGCACGATCTGCGCCTGCACCGGCGCA
Source organism: Acidovorax kalamii (assembly GCF_002245625.1). Taxonomy (GTDB): domain Bacteria; phylum Pseudomonadota; class Gammaproteobacteria; order Burkholderiales; family Burkholderiaceae_C; genus Acidovorax; species Acidovorax kalamii. The sequence goes on along the minus strand of NZ_NOIG01000012.1, from coordinate 223,861 downwards.
TGGTCGTCGTGCACGATGTCGTCGGCGCGCAGCAGCACGTCGCAGGCGCCGCCGGGGTAGCTGCCGGGCAGCGGGCATTCGTCCAGGTCGGTCAGCTCGCCCAACGGGGTTTGTGCCACCACGTTGTCGCCGCGCTGCTCCAGTGTGGCGGGGGCGAACACGCCGTGGCCGATGAAGTCGGCCACAAACCGCGTGGCAGGGCGGTGGTACAGGGTGTAGGCGTCATCCCACTGGTGCAGGTGGCCTTCGTGCATCACGCCGATCACATCGCCAATCGCAAACGCCTCGAACTGGTCGTGCGTCACGAACAGGGCCGTGGCGCCTGCGGCTTTCAGGATGCCGCGCACCTCGTGCGCCAGGCGCTCGCGCAGGTCCACATCCAGGTTGGAGAAAGGCTCGTCCAGCAGCATGAGCTGCGGGCGCGGCGCCAGCGCCCGCGCCAGGGCCACACGCTGCTGCTGCCCACCCGAGAGCTCGTGCGGGTAGCGGTGCTCGCTGCCTTCCAGGCCCACGAGCTTCAGCACCTCAGCCACGCGGGCAGCCTGCTCGGCCCGGGGCAGCTGGTGGATGCCAAAGGCCACATTGCGGCCCACCGAGAGGTGCGGGAACAGGGCGTAGTCCTGGAACACCATGCCAATGCGCCGCAGCTCGGGCGGCACACTCAGGGTGGCGCTGCTGACCACGCTTTTGGTCAGGCGGATCTCGCCCCCTGTCACGGGTTCCAGCCCGGCCACAGCGCGCAGCAGGGTGGTTTTGCCGCAGCCGGAGGGGCCGATCAGCACCCCGATGTCGCCGGCTTTCAGGCTGAGCGTGACGCCGTGCACGGCGGCCTGTGCGCGGCCTGCATAGCGCACTTCGAGTTGGGAGACCTCAAGAAACATGCCCCGATTCTAGGTGGGCAGGGACGAATGCTTAAAATTCGCATTTGCATTCCTGGGCGCTGGTGTAGTGGGGCGCGCTGGATGGCACATTGAAAACCGATGGATTTTTGGTCAGGGCAAGGCGCAAACCACAGCGATACCTGTAGGTATCGCGAGGATTTGCAACGCAGCCCTGGCCGAAAAGACGCGGTTTTTAAGTGCCAGATAGCGTGCAACACTGCACCAGGGTGCCCACGCCTTTCGGCAGGTGTGCGCTTTCCTCCTTCTGCCGAGCCCTTTGCCTTGCGCCGCACCCCGTCTTCTGTCCTTCGCAGCGTCCCGCTGATCCTGTTTGCGGGCTTTCTGGCCTTGCCGGTGCTGGCGGTGCTGGCGTCGTGGCTGCCGTTGTCGGCCCCAGGGCAGGGCGAGGCCCAGGCGGGCGCCATCCTGCGCGAAATGGCGGCCACCGTGTTGCCTGGTTATGTGTGGACCACGCTGTGGCTCAGCGTGCTCGTGGCCCTGGGCGCGGCCGTGGTGGGCACGCTGGCGGCGGCGGCCGTCACGCTGTTCGAGTTTCCGGGCCGACGCACCTTTGAATGGCTGCTGCTGCTGCCGCTGGCCATGCCCGCCTACGTCACCGCCTATGCGTACACCGACTTCCTGCAGTTCAGCGGCCCGCTGCAGGTGGGCCTGCGCAACACCTTCGGCCTGGAAGGCCGCCTGCTGCCCGAGGTGCGCAGCCTGGGCGGCGCGGTGTGGGTGTTCATCTTCTCGCTCTACCCCTACGTGTACCTGCTGGCGCGCACGGCTTTGGGCGAGCGCGCTGCCCACCTCATGGAGGCCGCGCGCCTGCTGGGCGCCCCGCTGCCCCGTCGCATCCGCGCCGTGGCCCTGCCGCTGGCACGCCCGGCCGTGGCCGCCGGGGTGGCGCTGGTGCTGATGGAAACCCTGGCCGACTTTGGCGTGGCCAGCTACTTTGGCATCCAGACCTTCACCACGGGCATCTACAAGGCCTGGCTGTCCATGGACAACCGCCTGGCCGCTGCGCAACTGGCCACCATGCTGCTGGTGGTGGTGATGGCGCTGCTGCACCTGGAGCACCGCGCACAAAAGCGCATGCGTTTTGCCACCGGTGGTGGACGCGCGGGCTCGGCCGAGGCGCAGCCACTGGCCCTGCGCGGGGCGCGCCGATGGGCAGCCTGGGCGGTGTGTGTGCTGCCCGTGCTCATGGGCTTTGTGGCTCCGGTGCTGTTCATGCTGCGCCCGCTGGCGGCCGACTGGTCGGTGCTGCCCTGGGAGCGTTTCATGGAATGGGCCTGGCACAGCGTGCGCCTCTCCGGCATCACCGCCGTGCTGGCCGTGGCCATTGCGCTGGCGCTGGCCTTCGCAGTGCGCCGCCAGCCTGATGCCGTGACACGCAGCGTGGTGCAACTGGCCAGTGTGGGCTACGCAGTGCCCGGCGCCGTCATCGTGGTGGGCCTGCTCCTGCCCGTGGGCTGGCTGCAGGCGGCCATGCCGCAATGGGGCGTGGGTGCGCTGATCACGGCCACGGCGCTGGGCATTGTCTGGGCCTACCTGGTGCGCTTTTGTGCTGTGGCCCTGCAGTCCATGCAAAGCGGCTACGCGCGCATTCCGCTCAGCCTGGACGACTCCGCCCGCATGCTGGGCACTGGCAGCGCGGGCCTGCTGGCGCGCGTGCACTGGCCCCTGCTGAGGCGCTCCACCGCCGCCGCCGCGCTGCTGGTGTTTGTGGACGTGATGAAAGAGCTGCCCGCCACCATGGTGCTGCGCCCCTTCAACAGCGACACCCTGGCCGTGGTGGCCTACCAGCTGGCGCGCGACGAACGCCTGGGTGAGGCCGCACTGCCGTCACTGGCGTTGGTGGCGGTGGGGCTGGTGCCGGTGATTTTGCTGAGCCGGACGCTGCGCAGCCGGGGGTGAGTCCCAATCGTATAAGGACTCGAACTGGCCCTTGGCTTTACTCAGTTGGATACATGGATCCCGTGTACTGACCGCGAGAGGATGGTGTCGGCGGGCGAACAATCAACGTGCGGTAGGACTTGTAGTTGCCGTCCTTCATCTCGTCCCCCACCCAGACGATCCATTCGCTTCGGCGGGTTTTCAGGTTCCCGGCCAAAGCCGGGTGACTGATCACTGCAGCGATTTGCAAGCTGAAGAACTGCTCGTCAGTTTCAACTTCGACGCTGTTCTGGGTCGTTTTCACCGTGCCTGATACCAGAAGCGTCTTCAACGTATGGCTTCGGTCAGTAGTGCGGTTGCGCAGGGATGACGGGAAAGAGCGCAGGTCCAGGCGCTCCAGAAGCGCTTTGGCTGCGTTGGCAGGCAAGGTGTGCCTCTTTGCTAGGAACGGCTCGTTGGAAATCAGACGGATTGCATCGCAGACCAGGTACTCGGCTCTGATTTCTGCATTCCGCACGGATTCTTCCGGCGGATGGGCTGTCAGCAGATTCGAATACTCCGCGCAATTGCTCGCTGCGGCGCCGTTGTCAAACATCAGCGGAGTTTTGGGGGTGTGCAGCGCAGTCTTGAGGTCTTGCAGTGCCGTTGCCAGTTCGGGGCTGGTGGTGCGAACCTGAGTGAGGGCGCTTTCTCCAGTGCCTTCCGATGCATGTAGCGCGCTGCCACTGAACATCAGTACAGCGACTACAGTGAACAGGATTGTCTTGATCACTTTATTTTCTCCAGTAAGGTGGCTTCTTTCTTTCTGCGGGTGGGATACACGTCGCCGAAGTTTCTGAGCAGCTTGGCTGCTTCTTCCCAATCCTGTTTGGTGACGGCGGTCCAGAATTTGGGTGTGGCTGCATCCAGGTTTTTCCCGTACTGGAAAGAAACCGACGCAATCACTGTTTGTGCTTCCGCTGGCAGATCCAGAAATTTTTTAGTACTAGAGGCCGTGTCGTACTTCAGCGTCACCGTCGCCAAGTGCGCGGATTTCACAGCCTTGTCGATGGACTCTGCCTCGGCCGCTGTAATCGTCAAAGGCGTTTTTTCGAGGAGTTTTTTAGCGTCCTCTTTTTTGACTTCGAGATAGGGTTTCAGCTTTTCAATCAAGGTGATGCTGAGCCCCAGTTTTTTCAGATCGTTTTCTGATCGTTGACCCAGATCGAAACCGGTCGCTATCGTGACGCCGCTTTTGCTGACGCCGGATGCTGGGACATAACCCTTGGTGGCTCTGCCGCCCTCCAGGTCGCTCAAAAAAGAGTAGTCAATTGAATCTGGCATTCGGAGTATTGGGTTGGGCAACGAGTTAAGGTTTGAAAGGTGCCGTGCAAGCAGGTGGTTGCAGAGCCAAAAAGTGCGATCCAGGCGATACCTGCCGATTCCCCTTGTGCATGGGTCTCGGCTTTCGTCGCCATGTTTTCGGCAGATGCTGCTACACAGCCAGTCTGCTGCTTTGAGGGCCCGCAGATTCTTCCTCTGATGGAGGGAGCGGCGAGTCGTTTGATGCCTGAATTCGTCTCGAACTGCAACAACGTTCAGGGGATATTTGTGGGGCTGCTGGGTCATAAATCGACTAGTGGTGCAGCAGCGACATCGACTTTGGGTGTGCGTTGTGCGATTTTTTTGGGGCACACTTTTTTACGTTTTCGCAACTGAGGCGAATGCTTGCACTTGCTTGCGTTTACTACGCTATGGCTCGCAGCTTCACCCCCAGCCTGCGCCACCCCATCACGACCCCCGTCACGCTCATCACCGCCCCGCCCAGGCTCAGCACGATGAGAACGATGTCCCACAGCGGGCGACGCTCCAGCAGGGGCAGCCAGTCCCAGCTGTGCAGCATGGCAAACAGCCAGCGGCTGGTGCGGCGGTGGCTGTCGGTGCGGCCGAGCACGGTGCCGGTGCGGGGTTCGATATGGACCCAGGTGGCGTGGGGGTCGTCAAATACCAGGCGCAGCACCGGCAAAGGCTTCTCGGCGCCGCCGGTCATGGTGTGGGCGGCGCGGTCGTAGTAGTGCAGGTCGTAGGTGGTGAGGGTGTCGGTGCGCACCACGGCGTGGGGCAGCAGCTGCGTGGCGGCTTGGGCCACAGCGCCTGGGGCCCAGGTGTGGGGCATGGCCGTGGTGGCGTCCAGCACCGCAGGTGTGCCCGTGGGGCTGTGTGCAAGCACCAGCGTGTGGCCTGCGTTGCGCACCCAGCGCAGTTCGCGGGTGTTGGGGGATCCGGCCGAGAGCAGCGCATGCACGGTGGCGGCTTCCGCAGGCAGCACCAGTGGGCCGCCGTGCATGGCCTGCTGGCGCAGGGGGGCGGCACCGCTGTCGAAAATCTTCCAGGGGTTCATGGACATGAGGCCGCTGAAGATCCACGTGAACGTGATGACCGCAAACACGAGCCCGAACATGTGGTGCCAGCGCATCATGAAGCCCCGGTAGGGCGTGCGCGCGCCCGTCTTGTACCGGCCCTTGAAGCGCCAGCGCAGCACGCCTACCACCGTGCCCGTCACGGTGAGCACGATGCCTGCGATGGACAGCCAGTTCACGATGTCCGTCCAGTAGTCGTTGAAGACATTGCCCCGGAAGGGGTAGAGCCAGTGGATCCAGGCGCCCGCGTAGTTCCAGGCGCGCTCGTGCAGCGGCGCATCGCGCACCACCTCGCCCGTGGTGCCGGAGACATAGACCACGGTGCCCGCGCTGTCGCCCAGGTGCAGGCGGTGCAGCGGGCGGTGCACATCCAGTGCGCGCGAGTGGGTGAAGGCGTCTTCGTCGATCGTGCCCTGGTAGTCGATGGTGGCATCGGGTTGCTGCGCGAAGGCTTGGGCCGAGGCGATGGCGTGTGCGGCGTCCACATGCTGCAACCGCTCGCCCGTGAGGGCGTCGACGACCGCAGGTGCGGGTGCCCGGCGCGGGCGGGGTGCGGCGTCTCCCGTCGGGGCCGCGGGAACCACCAAGTACACCGCACGCCCGCCGCTGGCCACGGCCAGCCGCAGGTCCTGCAGCGGGCCTGCCAGGCCCGCGCGCTGCAGAGCCTCGGCGGGTTCCAGCAGACGTTCGGGGCCCCGCGTGGCGCTCAGCAGCGGCGGCAGGTTCATCAGCCGCTCGGCCTGCGTGAGCTTGGGGTAGCCCACGTACATCATCACCACGCCTGAGAGGAACCACATGGCGAAGAAGGCGCACAGCAGCACGCCCAGCCAGCGGTGGACGAGGTACAGCCAGCGTTTGGCGTGTGTCATTGGCAACAAGCTCCGGCCGGTGGTCGATCAGAACGCGGTGTGCAGCGTCACGTCCAGCGTGCGTGGTGCGCCCAGGTAGACCTGGTCGCGCGTCTCGGCCGCGTAGATGCGGTCGGTGGCGTTGCGCACGCGGCCCGTCAGGGTGGTGGTCTTGTTGACCTTCCACGCAAGCCCCAGGTCGAGCAGCGTGTACGACGGCCAGAACTTGGTGTTGGCCGCATTGCCATACACCTTGCCCACATGGCGCACACCCGCGCTGGCAGTGACGGTCGGCGTGATCGCATACGACGCCCACAGGTTGGCCACTTGCTGCGGCACCAGCTGCGGCACATTGCCTGCGCGCGAAACGCCGCCCTGCACAAAGTTTTCATACCGCGCACGGATCAGCGACAGGTTGCCCTGCAGCTGCCACTGCGCCGTGGGGCGGATGCCGGCCGACAGCTCGATGCCCTTGGACGACTGTTCGCCCACCAGCACCGTGAGGTTGGGGTTGGACGTATCTTGCGATGCGATGTTCTTGCGGCGGATGTCAAAGGCCGCCACCGTGGCGCTGCCCTTGCCGTCCCAGAAGTCAAACTTGCTGCCTACCTCGACCTGGCGGCCCGTGGTCAGCTCGCTGTTGTTGCGCACGTCGGCAAACGAGGCTGAAGCCAGCGAGCCCGATGGCGGGTCGGCCGCATTGGACGCCTGCGCATACAGGTTGGCGCCGGGCGCAATGTCCCACACCACGCCCAGGCGGCCCGTGGTGGGGCTGTAGCTGCGGCTGAACGTGGCGGGCGCGGTGGCTGTGACGGCGCGGCGGTTCACCAGGTCCAGCTCGATGCGCTCGTGCCGCAGCGCGGCGATGAGGTTTACGCCGGAGGCCACCAGGGTGCGGTTTTCCAGGTACAGCGCGGTGTTGGTGATCTTGTTGTCCTTATCGGGGTTGAGCGCTGGCGACATGCCGGGAATGTCGAAGAAGTTCTCGGTGGAAAAGTGGTAGGGGTTGACCGTGCTCACCGTGACCGAGGGGCCGAACGGGAAACGCGTCTGCTTGTTCACGCTCACATCGAGGCCAAAAGCCCAGTCGCTCTTTCTGCCTGCGAGCTGGCCTTGGTAGGTGCCCTCCAGCCGGTTGCCCACCAGCGTCTGGTCGTGGCGTTGCAGATAGGGCGCCGTGCGGGTGATAGCGGTGTTGCTCGCGTTGAAGGTGTAGATCTCGACATTGCGGTAGTCGCGCAGCGCGTCGTACACGTAGAACGTGTTCTTGAGCTGCAGCGCATCGGACACGCGCCATTGCGCCACCGAGCGCAGCCACTGCACGCGGTGCTCGTACATGCCGTCGGCGCTGTTGTAGTTCTTGAAGCGCGTGGCCGGGTCGATATGCAGCGCGCCCACGGCGGGGTTCAGCACCGGCGTGCCCCAGTAGGGCCGGTCCACATGGTCCTTCTGGTATTCGTAGGCCAGCGTGTGGCTGATGCCACCGCCCAGGTCCGACAGCAGCGACGTGGCGAGCTGCGTGGACTGTGTTTTCGTGCCCTCGGTCCAACTGCCAGCGTTGCGGTGGTTGAGGTCGATGCGCGCGTAGTGGGCCGGGCCTGCAGTGCCGTCGCCGCCTGCGATGCGGCGGTTCAGGCCCACGGACACTTCCTTCATGTCGTAGGAGCCCAGGCGCAGCTGCGCTTCGGCAAAGTCGCTGCGCTCGGCAGTCTTGGTGATGTAGTTGATGGAGCCGCCCACGCCGCCCGAGCCGTACAGAAAACTCGACGCACCGCCGATGGCCTCGACGCGGTCGTAGATCCAGCTATCGACCGCGCGCGTGGCGCTGCCGTACTGCGGATTGATGCCGTTGTAGAGCTGCGCCACCGAGTTGCTGGTGAAGCCCCGGTAGTGGGCGGCCATCGAGCCCGGCGCGTTGTGCGCCACCACGCCCGGTACGGCGCGCAGGATCTCCTGCGTGTCCTGTGCGCCGCGTGCGTCGATGGTGGCGCGGTCCACCACGGAGACAGAGGCGGGGTTCTCGCGTGCTGTCAGGCCCAGGCGGCTGCCGGTGTCCACGGGCGTGTCCAGGCTGAGCTTGCCATTGGGCGATGCGGCGGAGTCCACCACATCCACGGGCTTGAGCGTGGGCGCGGTGGGGGTCTGTGCATGGGCTGGCACCGAGGCCAGCGCGCAGGTGGCGAGTACACCGATGCAGAGAGGAGAAAGAGGCAGGCGCGGGAAAGCCGCAGCGCTGCGCGAGGCAGAGGAGAAACGGGACATGAAAACGCTCTTGTCTTGAAGCGACAGCGCCGCCAGGCCCGCGTGGAGAACACGCAGGGCAACGCCGTCTGGAAAACCACGGAAAAAGGGAACACGCAGCGCCCGCCCACCAGGTTTCGGGGCTGCGAACAGGCTTCAGATCAAGAGCGGGATGGCGGCCCGCGTGCGGGCAGTGGAGCGGCCGTGGCGGCCGCGATGCGGGCGGCCTCGACGGGCTGCAGCGCGTGGGCCAGGGGATGGGGTGGCAGCACTGCGGCCACCGGTGTGGGCGGCGGGGCGCTGGGGGTGGAGCACAAGGGGCAGTCCATGCCCATGGCGCCCATCTCCACCGTGCCATCGTCGGTCTGCACCAGCAGCTTGATGGCTCCCGTGCCCGAGCAGATCACTTCAAAAGATTGCGGGTGCACCAGCGGCGACGCAATCGCCACCCCCATCGACGCCATAAACCATGCCAGCACCCACAGGCGCAGCGCAGCAAAGGTTCGTCGGGAGGCGGACATGGGGCGCGATGATAGCGGAGGGGATCCAGTCCCGCACTGAGGCGGGCATGGGGGAGGGACTATCCCTCCAGCAGGAGATAGTTCCAGTGCGCTTTGTTTGCTATCAAATATATAGCTAATGACGCGATGTGCTAGCGCGGTAGGGCCTGTTTTCCCTCATATTTTCAGCAACCCACTGTGCCGCCTGTCCGTGGGTTGCGGGCTGGCAGCTTCACGCTTGCGTGTACGCGGTCTTCACCGTGGTGTAGAACTCCGCCGCGTAACGCCCCTGCTCGCGCGGGCCGTAGCTGCTGCCCCTGCGGCCGCCAAAGGGCACGTGGTAGTCCACGCCCGCCGTGGGCAGGTTCACCATCACCATGCCGGCTTGCGCGTGGCGCTTGAAGTGCGTGGCGTGCTTGAGGCTGGTGGTGGCGATGCCGCTGGCCAGGCCAAACGGCGTGTCGTTGGCCAGGGCCAGCGCCTCTTCGTAGTTCTTGGCGCGCAACACGCTCACCACGGGGCCGAAGATTTCTTCGCGGTTGATGCGCATGCCAGGCGTGGTTTCGGTGAACAGGGCGGGGCGCAGGTAGTAGCCGGGCGCGCCGTCGGCGTTCTTCTCCAGGGCTTCGCCGCCATAGGTGAGCTTGGCGCCTTCCTGCTGGCCGATGGCTATGTATTCCAGGTCTTGTGCGAGTTGGCGGTCGTCCACCACGGGGCCGATGTCGGTGCCGGCCTTGCGGGCGTCGTCCACCTTCAGGGTCTTCATCTTCTCGACCATGGCGGCCACGAAGCGGTCGTGGATGCCCTCGGTCACGATCACGCGACTGCTGGCGGTGCAGCGCTGGCCGGTGGAGAAAAAGCCGCTGTTGATGGCCGCGCCCACGGCCACGTTCAGGTCCGCGTCGTCCAGCACCACAAACGGGTTCTTGCCGCCCATCTCCAGCTGCACCTTGGCGCCACGTGGCACGCAGGCCGCTGCCACGCGCTGACCGGTGCCGACGGAGCCGGTAAAGCTCACGCCCGCAATGCGCTCGTCTTCGAGCAGCACGGCGCCCACGTCCGAACCCCGGCCCATCACCAAGTTGAACACACCAGCGGGCAGGCCCGCACGGTGCAGGATGTCGGCCAGCGCCCAGGCAGAGCCCGGCACCACCTCGGCGGGCTTGAACACCACGGTGTTGCCGTAGGCCAATGCGGGCGCGATCTTCCAGGCCGGGATGGCGATGGGGAAGTTCCACGGCGTGATGATGCCGATCACGCCCAGCGGCTCGCGTGTGATCTCGATGCCCACGCCAGGGCGCACGGACGGGATCATCTCGCCACCGGGGCGCAGCGCCTCGCCAGCAAAGAACTTGAAGATGGCGGCGGCGCGGCCCACTTCGCCAATCGCTTCGGGCAGGGTCTTGCCCTCTTCGCGGGCCAGCAGGTCGCCCAGCTCGGCCTTGCGGGCGATGATCTCGTTGCCCACAGCATCGAGGATGTCAAAACGCTGCTGTGGGGTGGACAGGCTCCATGCTGGGAAAGCCGCGTGTGCGGCGGCCACGGCATCGAGTGCCTGCTCGCGGCTGGCCACGGCGTAGTCGCCGATCACGTCGCGCGTGTCGGAGGGGTTGGTGTTCTGGTAGGTGCGGACGCCGTCGGTCCAGGCGCCGCCAATCAGGTTTGCATGCATGGCTGTGGTGGTGTGTGGTGGGTTGATGGAATCAGAACAAAGCCCGTAGCGCGCCAAGGCGCACCCGGCGCGCAGGGTGGGGTGTCACGGTGCTCGCAATCCCCGTCAGCACCTGGGGGCTGCGCACGCGGCTCACGAGCAATTTTGTTGTATGTCATCGTACAACATAAACGATAGAGGGCGCTTGCGGGTAACTACTCATGGGACCACTGCCACCAACACCCGTCGAGCAGTACAGGGCGGGTGTTGGTGGCATCCGGGGGGGAGCTGCCGGTGCGGGCCGTTCATGCTCAGCTGGCTTCTGCTTGTGCACGGCGCCGACGCTCGCGGCTGTTGGCCAGGTGGGTGCGCATGGCGGCGCGGGCGGCGTCCGGGTCCTGGCCCACGATGGCGTCGTAGATGCTTTCGTGTTCGCCATTGACGCGCCGCAAGTACTGCCGGCGTTCGTCATTGGCCGAGTCCATGGCCGCCAGCCGGGCGCGCGGGATGATCATGCTGCCCAGTGTGCCCATCAGCTCGGCGAAGTGGCTGTTCTGCGTGGCGCGGGCAATCTCCAGGTGGAACTGGAAGTCCGAGGCCACGGCGTCGCGCCCCGCGTCCACGGCAGCGGCCACGGCGTCCAGCGCTTCGCGCATGGCTTTCAGGTTGGCCTCGGTGCGGCGTTGCGCGGCCAGCGCGGCGGCTTCAGTTTCCACTCCAATGCGCAGCTCCAGTACGGCAATCACATCGCGCAGGGTGCTGAACTGGTCGGGCGTGATCTTGAAGCCGGGCGCCTGGCCCAGCCCCAGCACAAAGGTGCCGATGCCGTGCCGCGTTTCCACCAGGCCCGAGGCCTGCAGCTTGGAAATCGCCTCGCGCACCACGGTGCGGCTGACGCTGAACTCGGCCATGATGGCCGCCTCCGTGGGCAGCTTGTCGCCCAGTGCCAGGCGGCCGTCCCGGATGCGGTCTCCGAGGGACTCCACCAGCTCCAGGGCCAGGGTGCGGGGCTTGCGGCGAAGGGTGGTGTCAATGGTCATTCTTGGTGTTATCCCTATGGGGCGCCGGGGGCAGAAGCAGTACATTGCACTTCGTTGTACGACAACTGATGACGTTCAACAAATGTGCTGCCACTGTACCAAGAACCTCTGCTTTTGTAACCGCCATGCCTTGCCATCCGACGCCCCTCCGCTTTCAACGCCTGCTGCTGACCGGAGCAGCCGGAGGCCTGGGCCAGGAGCTGCGCACCCGGCTGAAGGCCTACTGCACCACCTTGCGCCTGTCGGACATCGCGAACCTGGGCGATGAAGGCGCTGGAGAGGAGCTGCGCCCCGCACGCCTTGAAGATGCGGGCGCTGTGCTCGGCCTACTGGAGGGCGTCGATGCCGTGGTGCACCTCGGTGGCGTGTCCACCGAGCAGGCCTGGGAACCCATCCTGCAGGCCAACATCGTCGGCGTCTACAACCTGTATGAAGCAGCACGCAAGCAGGGCGTCAAGCGGGTGGTGTTTGCCAGCTCCAACCATGTCACGGGTTTTTATCGCCAGGACGAGGTGGTCGGCCTGCGCGACCCGGCGCGCCCTGATGGGCTCTATGGCGTGTCCAAGGCGTTTGGCGAAGATCTCTCGCGCTTCTACTTCGACCGTTACGGCATCGAAACCGTGTGCCTGCGCATAGGCTCATCCTTTCCCGAGCCGCGCAATCGCCGCATGCTGGCCACCTGGATGAGCTACGACGACCTGGAGCGCCTCGTCGTTGCCAGCCTCACCGCCCCCGTGGTGGGGCACAGCATCATTTATGGCATGGGCGACAACACCACCACCTGGTGGGATAACACCCTGGCGCGCCACATAGGCTATCGGCCCGAGGACAGCTCCGAGCCCTTCCGCGCCAAGGTCGAAGCCGCCGACCCACACCCCGACATGACCGATCCTGCCGTGATCTACCAGGGCGGTCCTTTTGTTCGCACCGGTCCTTTCGAATGAGCGCGCCGATGAAGCTTCAGATGGACCTGCTGCTGCCCGACCACCGCGACCAGGTGGGCGAAAGCCCGGTGTGGAGTCCTGCTGAGCAGGCGCTCTACTGGGTGGACATCGAAGGCCGCAAGCTGCACCGCTTCAGCTTTGCGGACCAGCGCGTACAAAGCTGGGACACCGCAGAGCGCCCTGCCTGCATCGCCCTGCATGCGGCGGGCGGCCTCATCGCGGGCATGGACACCGGCGTGTTCCACCTGCAGCCCCAGGTGGGCGGCACGCTGTCCGCCACGCTGCTGGCCAGCGTGGACCACCCCCAGCCCGGCATGCGCTTCAACGACGGGCGCTGCGACCGTCAGGGTCGTTTCTGGGCGGGCACCATGGTGCGCGACATGTCGCTCGCGCAGGCTGCTGGCAGCCTGTACCGCATGGATGCGCAGCGCGGCCTGTCTGCACCGCAGGTGCAGGGCCTGGTCACGCAGAACGGCCTGGGCTTCAGCCCCGATGGCAAGACCCTGTACCTGAGCGACAGCCACCCGAGCGTGCAGCAGATCTGGAAGCTTCCGCTGCACGACGATGGCACGTTGGGCGAGCGCTCGCTGTTCGTGGACATGCGCGAGCTCCCCGGTCGGCCCGACGGCGGTGCGGTGGATGCCGACGGCGGCTATTGGATCTGTGGCAACGACGCCGGTGTGGTGCACCGTTTCACGCCCGACGGCCGCCTGGACCGCTCCATCGCCGTGCCCACCAGCAAGCCATCGATGTGCAGCTTCGGCGGCCCGGGGCTGGATGTGCTGTTCATCACTTCCATCCGCCCGGGGCAGCCCCAGGGCGACGACGTGGCGCTCGGCGGCGCCATCTTTGCCACCCGGCCCGGCGTGGCGGGGTTGCCAGAGACACCCTACCGGAGCACCTGAAGACAACAGGCCTTCGGAACTCTCCCCATTCACAACACGTTCAACCCAGGAGACAACCATGAAGATCCCCCATTTGTTCGGCCGCGTCGCTCTGGCTGCGGGCCTGCTGCTCGGCGGCCTGGCCGCGCAGGCCACCGAATTCCGCTCGTCGGACATCCACCCCGAGGACTACCCCACCGTGCTGGCCGTGCGCCACATGGGCGAAGCGCTGTCCAAGGCCACGGGGGGCAAGCACAGCATCAAGGTGTATGCCAAGGGCTCCCTGGGCATCGAGAAGGACACCATCGAGCAGACCAAGCTGGGTGCGATTGCCATGACGCGCGTGAACGTTGCGCCCATGAACAACATCTGCCCTGCCACCATGGTGCCCACCATGCCGTTCCTGTTCCGCGACAAGGAACACATGCGCAAGGTGCTCGACGGTGCCATCGGCGACGAGATCCTGAAGGACTGTGAGACCCAGGGCTTCGTGGGCCTGGCGTTCTATGACAGCGGCGCCCGCTCCATCTACACAGCCAAGCGGCCGATCAAGACGCTGGCCGATGTCAAGGGCTTGAAGGTGCGTGTGCAGCAAAGCGATCTGTGGGTGTCCTTGCTCGAAGCCATGGGGGCCAATGCCACACCCATGCCGTTTGGCGAGGTCTACACCGCACTGAAGACCAGTCTCGTGGACGCTGCCGAAAACAACTACCCCAGCTACGAAAGCTCGCGCCACTTCGAAGTGGCCAAGTACTTCAACAAGACCGAGCACTCCATGGCACCAGAGATTCTGTTGTTCTCCAAGCGTGTGTGGGACAAGCTCAGCGCCGATGAGCAAAAGGCGATTCGCACGGCGGCCAAAGAGTCGGTTGTCTACATGCGCAAGCTGTGGGATGAGCGCGAGGAGAAATCCCTGGCCATCGTGAAGGCCGGTGGTGCCGAGATCATTGAAGTGGACAAAGCCCCTTTCAAGACAGCGATGAAACCTGTGTACGACAAGTTCCTGAAGGACCCCAAGCTGCAGGACATGGTCAAGCGCATTGATGCTGTCAAGTAAGTACCTGTTCACAGTCTCCCGAGGCGCGCGGCGATCCCCGGCGAGACCGTGAACCGGTTCCAAGAAGTCCCCCAGGCCCTGAGTGGTCAGCGCAAACCCGGTGAAAACCCGGGCAGGCGCTGCCGCCGCCGGGCTGCATGTGAGTGAATTGAATGTTCAAGCTGTATTCGCGCATGTGCGCATTGATTGCACGTACGTGCCTGCAAATCGGCGTTGCCGGCATGGTGCTGCTGGTGCTGGCCGTGCTTTACCAGGTCATTGGCCGCTACATCTTCAATGACACACCGACCTGGGCAGAAAGCGGTGCGGTGCTGCTGGTGCTCTATGTGACCATGCTCGGCATGGCGGTGGGCGTGCGGGATGCCGGGCACATTGGCCTGGAGTCGTTCCTGGTGCTGGCACCCGAATGGCTCCGCCTGAAAATGGAAATTCTCATCCACTTTCTGGTGCTCGTTTTTGGCCTGGTGATGGCCTGGAACTGCGGTGTGTTGGCCGAGTCGGTCATGGGTTACAAAATTCCAACCCTCGGTATCTCCGAGGCCTTCAAGTACGTGCCGCCAGCGATCGCTGGCGTGCTGGTCTCACTGTTTTCGCTGGAACACGTCATTGCCCTGATGCGCGGCACCGAAGTCGAGCCCGCCTGGCACTGAGCTGACTGTTCCGATCCCAGAGACCTAGTGAGACTTTCATCATGGCATTGACCATTCTGTGCGTGACGTTCACGCTGTTGCTGCTGCTGGGCGTGCCCGTGGCGTTTTCTATCGGCCTGTCTTCTCTGGCCACCATTCTTTACGAGGGGTTGCCGCTGGCCGTGGGCTTCCAGCAAATGATTTCGGGCATGAACCCGTTCTCGTTTCTGGCGATCCCCTTCTTTATTTTTGCGGGCGAAATCATGATGTACGGCGGCATCGCCGACCGCATCGTCACGTTCGCCAAGAGCCTGGTGGGGCATGTGCGCGGCGGGCTGGGCATGAGCAACGTGGTGGCCTGCACCCTGTTTGGTGGAGTGTCGGGTTCGCCAGTGGCAGACGTTTCGGCCATGGGGGCTGTACTGATTCCCCAGATGAAGAAGGAGGGCTACCACGCGGACTACGCGGTCAACGTGACGACCCACGCATCGCTGGTGGGGGCACTCATGCCCACCTCGCACAACCTCATCATCTTTGCGCTCGCTGCTGGTGGCAAGGTGAGCATCGCCGCGCTGATTCTTGCGGGCATCGTGCCTGCCCTTTTGCTCACCATTTGCAACCTGCTCGCGGCCTACCTGGTGGCCGTCAAGCGCGGATACCCCGCAGGAAAATTCCCTGGCTGGGAGATCGTGTGGATCTCCTTCAAGGCCTCTGTGCCGGGGCTGGCCGTGGTCTTCATCATCATTGCGGGCATCCTCTCTGGTGCTTTCACGGCAACGGAGTCTGCGGCGGTTGCCGTGTTGTGGGCGCTGTTTCTGTCCGCGCTGGTGTACCGCCGCCTGACAAAGGACCAGTTCCTCAAGGCTGCGGCCAAGGCGGTCAAAACCACAGGCACCGTTCTGCTCCTGATCGGCATCTCGTCCATGTTCGGCTACCTGATCGGCCTGTATGGCGTGGCCGAGCTGACTGCGGAGGCGCTGCGTTCCATGAGCACCACCCCGTGGGTCATTTTCCTGTGCGTGAACCTGATCCTGTTCATCCTCGGGACGTTCCTGGACATGGCCGCAACCATCCTGATCTGCACCCCCATTTTTCTGCCGATTTGCCAGCAGTTCGGCATGACCACAGAACAGTTTGGCATCGTGATCCTGATCAACTGCGCGCTGGGCCTCAACACACCGCCGGTGGGGACCACCCAGTTCCTGGGGTGCACGATTGCGGGCATTTCCGTGGGGTCGGTCATGCGCACGATCTGGCCGTTCTATGGCGCGCTCATCGTCGCCTTGATGCTGGTGACCTACGTACCATCGTTCTCGATGTGGCTGCCCGATCTGGTGCTCAAGGCTGGCGGTTGAACCGGATGCCGAACAGCGCCCCCACCCAACGGACCCCCTGATGTCTCTACCTCTCACCATCCGCATGCATGCGGAGGACAACGTGGCCATTGTGGCCAACGACGGCGGCCTGCCCGTTGGCACCGTGCTGCCTGCCAGTGTGCCCGGCGCAGGCATGGCCCTTCGCGACAAGGTGCCCCAGGGCCACAAGGTGGCACTCGTGGACATTCCCGAAGGCGGCGTGGTGCGCCGCTACAACGTGCCCATTGGCTATGCGCTGAAAGACATCCCGGCGGGAAGCTGGGTGCACGAGCGCCTGCTGCAGATGCCATCGGCCCGCGCGCTGGAGGGGCTGCCCATGGCCACGGTGCAACCGCCGGTGCTTGAACCCCTGACGGGCTACACCTTCGAGGGCTATCGCAACGCCGATGGCTCGGTGGGCACGCGCAACATCCTGGCCATCACCACCACCGTGCAGTGTGTGGCCGGTGTGGTGGCGCAGGCCGTGCGCCGCATCAAGGCCGAGCTGTTGCCTTTGTTTCCCCATGTGGACGATGTGATCGGCCTGGAGCACACCTACGGCTGCGGCGTGGCCATTGATGCACCCGATGCCATCATCCCCATCCGCACACTGCGCAACATCAGCCTCAACCCCAACTTTGGCGGCGAGGTCATGGTGGTGAGCCTGGGTTGCGAAAAGCTGCAGCCCGACCGCCTGCTGCCCCCGGGCAGCTTTCCCATCACCGACGAGCGCGACGCGGCGCTGGGCCCCGAGACGGTGTGCCTGCAGGCCGACGAGCATGTGGGCTTCATGTCCATGCTCGACCACATTGTGCAAAGCGCGCGGCCCCACCTGGAGCGCCTGAATGCGCGCCGCCGCGAGACCATCCCTGCCAGCGAGCTGGTGCTGGGTGTGCAGTGCGGTGGCAGCGACGCGTTCTCGGGCGTCACCGCCAACCCGGCCGTGGGCTTCTGCGCCGACCTGCTGGTGCGCGCGGGCGCCACGGTGATGTTCAGCGAGAACACCGAGGTGCGCGACGCCGTGGAGCAGCTCACCAGCCGCGCCGCCAAGCCCGAGGTGGCCGATGCCATCGTTCGCGAACTGGGCTGGTACGACCGCTACCTGGACCGCGGCCGCGTGGACCGCGCGGCCAACACCACGCCGGGCAACAAGGCGGGCGGCCTGTCCAACATCGCCGAGAAGGCCATGGGCTCCATCATCAAGAGCGGCACCGCGCCCATCGCGCACGTGCTGGCCCCGGGCGAGAAACTGCGCCGCGACCAGCGCGGCCTGGTGTACGCCGCCACGCCCGCCAGCGACTTCATCTGCGGCACGCTGCAGCTGGCTGCGGGCATGAACCTGCATGTGTTCACCACCGGCCGGGGCACGCCCTATGGCCTGGCCGAATGCCCGGTGGTCAAGGTGGCCACGCGCACCGACCTGGCCCGCCGCTGGCATGACCTGATGGACATCAACGCGGGCAAGATCGCCGACGGCGAGGCCACCATCGAAGAGCTGGGCTGGGAGATGTTCCACCTGCTGCTCGACGTGGCCAGCGGCCGCAAGAAGACCTGGGCGGAGCAGTGGAAGCTGCACAACGCGCTGGTGCTGTTCAACCCCGCACCGGTGACCTGAAGTGACACCCCCTGAGTCGCTTCGCGCCTTCCCCCTCTATCTACGCGCTGCGCGCCACGGTAGGGGGACGCAGCCAGCGCACACAAGCAAAGCGCCGCATCCGCGGTGGGGCGGCCCTTGCGCGGCTGCCCTCGCCTGGGCCGCGCCCTTCGCATGCGTTGGTGGTGGCGCGTAGCGCAACGGATCACTGAAACGGTGGCCTTGCAGGCTGCGTCCTGGGGCTGCAAACCTCCCCCTCACAGCCCGTCTTTGCACGGGCTGTTTCACTAGAGAAACCAAGAACTCACATGGGACATCCCCGTTTTTCCGACCCCAGGGTCGTCATCGCGCTGGCGCTGCTGTGTTGCCTGCTCTGGGGCAGCTCCTACCCTGCTATCAAGACCGGCTACGCCTGGTTCGGCATCGCCCGCAATGACATTCCCACGCAGCTGGTGTTTGCAGGCTGGCGCTTTCTGGGCGCGGGGCTGATCCTGCTGGCCTGGGCAGCAGCTACGCGCAAGGCCATCGGGGGGCTGGGCTTTATGGCCGGGCGGCAGCTGGTGGTGTTGGGCCTGGCGCAGACCACGCTGCAGTACGTTTTTTTCTACGTGGGCCTCGCGTACACCACGGGCGTCAAGGGCTCCATCATGAATGCCACCGGTACGTTTTTCAGCGTGCTGCTTGCGCACTGGGTCTACCACAACGACCGCCTGAGCCACGCCAAGCTGTGGGGCTGCCTGGTGGGCTTTGCGGGCGTGATGGTGGTGAACCTGGGGCGCGGCACGCTGGACCTGGACTTCACGCTGCTGGGCGAAGGCTTTGTGGTGATCGCTGCGTTGGTGCTGGCTGCGGCCAGCATCTACGGCAAGCAGGTGTCGCAGCGCATGGACTCGGTGGTGATGACGGGGTGGCAGCTGAGCATCGGCGGCGCGGCGCTGTTGGCCATCGGTTGGGGCCTGGGCGGCGCGCTCACGGGCTTCACCTGGGGCTCGGCCTTGCTGCTGGTGTACCTGGCGCTGCTGTCGTCGGCCGCTTTCTCGCTGTGGAGCATCTTGCTCAAGCACAACCGCGTGAGCCAGGTCACGGTGTTCAACTTCACGGTGCCGATCTTTGGCGCGGCGCTGTCAGCACTGTTCCTGGGCGAAGCGCTGCTGGAGTGGAAGAACCTGCTGGCCCTGGTGCTGGTGTGCGGGGGCATCTGGCTGGTCACGCGCGACGCAGCCAGCCCCACGAAATAGACTCGGCGCATGGCTTACACACTCTCCCGCGAGGCATTCCAGCGCGACCTGCATGGCCAGCGCACCGATTTGTTTACCCTGCACGGCACGGGCGGCTTGCAGGTGGCTGTGAGCAACTACGGAGCCCGCCTGGTGCAGGTGGCGGTGCCTGATGGGCAGGGCGGTCTGGTCGATGTGGCCCTGGGCTATGACAGCCTGCAAGGCTATCTGGATGGTCAACTCTCCATGGGCGCATTGATCGGGCGCTGGGCCGGGCGGTTGCGTGCAGGCACGCTCACCCTGTCCGATGGCTCACACCTGCAGCTGCCCACCAACAGCGGCCCACACCACCACCACGGTGGGCCGCGCGGCAGCCGCTTTCAGGTGTTTGCGGTGGATGGCGTGCAGGCCGATGCGCTCACCCTGAGCCACACTTTTCGCACCGAAGACGACGGTGTACCGGGTGATGTGCATGTGCAGCTGCACCTGCAAGTCACGGCCGACAACGCGCTGCACATGGCCTGGACGGCCCAGGCCTTGCGTGCGCCCACGGTGCTCAACCTGACGGGACATGCGTTCTTCAATCTGGCCGGCAGGGGCAGCACCCACGGCCACAGCCTGCAGGTGCCAGCCAGCCGCTATGTGCCACTGGCCGCCGATGTGTGCCCAACCGGCGCGCTGGCAGGTGTGCCGGGCACGCCGTTCGACTTCCGCCAGGCCCGCCGTGTGGCGGATGCCATCGCAACGCCCCATGAGCAACTGGCCTTGGCCGGTGGGCTGGACCATTACCTCGTGCTGGATGAACCGGGCACATCCCGCGCCGCCCCGGCTGCATCCACCACCCCACCCGGCCTGCGCCTGGCCGCGCTGCTCAGCGAGCCGGTGAGTGGCCGCGCCATGGAGGTCTGGAGCACCGCGCCCGGCGTGCAGGTGTACGCAGGCCATGGCCTCAAGGCAGACCCCGCGCGGGACCTGGGGCGTGGGGAAGGACCGGGTGGCTGGCTCTGGCAGCCGGGCGACGGCATCTGCCTGGAGCCCATGGAGTACCCCGATGCGCCCAACCACCGCGCCTTTCCGGTGCGGTGGCTCGCACCCGGCGAGGAGGTGCAGGGGGCCATCGTGTACCGATTTTTGAGCCCGTAGCGGATTGGCTGAAGGGGTGCCGGTTTGGGGTGCGGCGCGCTACCATGCGCGCTGGCTTTCAAACGAGAGGTGGCCCATGGACACACGCTACACCCCCAGCACCGGCTGGAAAGAAGTGGTGGCTCCCGATGAAGCGCAGCGCTTTGCCGGGTATGCGCGCCAGTTTGCCGAGTTGCAGGCACGCAAGTCGCAAAAATACGGCAAGGGGCGGGGCCTGCACCGCAAGCAGCTTACGGCCGCCCGGGGCCAGCTGGAGGTGCTGGGCGATCTGCCCGCGTTTGCGGCCCAGGGGCTGTTTGCCCAGCCCGGGTCGTACGAAGTGCGGGTGCGGCTGAGCAACGGTGGCATGGACACCACCTCCGACCGCAAGCCGGACATCCGGGGCTTTGCCTTCAGTGTGCTGGGCGTGCAGGGCGATTCCGCCCTGGGCAACGGGCCCGCCAAAAGCCAGGACTTTCTGCTCATCAACCAGGAGAAGTTTGCCTTTCCCCAGAGTGGCGAGTTTGTGGACTTTGTGGTGGCGGCATCGCATGGGGGCGGCGCGCTGATCAAGTTCCTGGTGCGGCGCCACGGGCTGCTGGGGGCCGCCAGGCAGATCGCCAAGACGGTCAAGACTTTCGGCCGACCCTTCGGCGGCTTTGCTGCACATGCCGTGCACAGTGCGGCGCCCATTGCGTGCGGGCCGTATGCGGTGCGTGTCCGCCTGGTGCCCCATGCCTCCAACGGCGCGCCGGTCACCCAGGTGCAGGACGACTGGAACGCCGAGTTTTCGGCCCGCCTGCGCCAGCAGGATCTGGTGTGGGACCTGCAACTGCAGCCCTTTGTGGACGAAGCCACCACCCCCATTGAAGACGCCAGCGTGGACTGGCCCACGCCCTACACCACTGTGGCCCGGCTGACCTTGCCCCGCCAAGATCCAGCAGCCGACCCCACACTGGCCGCGCAGGTCGAAGCTGCCGTGTTCGACCCCTGGCAGGCCCTGGCTGCGCACCGCCCGCTGGGCGACGTGATGCGCGCGCGCAAGGTGGTCTACTTCGAGAGCCAGAAAGGGCGCGGGGCTGCTTAGCCTGCAGCCAGCCGGTCCGGTGCGACGCCGCCTTCGTCGCGCCTAAGTTTCGTCTAAGCGTGCGTGCCCACACTGCCTTCCATCGCAACTCCGATGGAAAAGGCATACCACCATGAACACGACCACGCTGATTTCCGCCCCCCGCCGCCTCATCCTGGCCCTGGTGGCCGCCGGTGCAGTGGGCGCCATGGGCGCGGGCCTCATCACCGGGCACCAGGCCCGCGCCTTGACCCCGCCTCCTGCC
Organism: Acidovorax kalamii; assembly: GCF_002245625.1. Taxonomy (GTDB): domain Bacteria; phylum Pseudomonadota; class Gammaproteobacteria; order Burkholderiales; family Burkholderiaceae_C; genus Acidovorax; species Acidovorax kalamii. The sequence goes on along the minus strand of NZ_NOIG01000012.1, from coordinate 202,269 downwards.
ATCGTGGCGCAGGCCCCGGCCGCCCCCGGCGGCGCGCTGCCCAGCTTTGCACAGATCACCGCGCAGAACGGCCCGGCGGTGGTCAACATCAGCGTGACGGGCAGCACCAAGACCGCGATGGCCGATGACGACGGCGAAGACGAAGGCCAGCCCGCCGCGCACCAGGGCCGGGGCCCGCAGATGGACCCGAACGATCCGTTCTACCAATTTTTCCGCCAGTTCGGCTTTCCGGGCGGTGCGGGCCCCCAGGCCCAGCCCAACGTGCCCACGCACGGCCAGGGCTCCGGCTTCATCGTCAGCCCTGACGGCCTGGTGCTGACCAACGCCCATGTGGTCAAGGGCGCGAGCGATGTCACCGTCAAGCTCACCGATCGCCGCGAGTTCCGCGCCAAGGTGCTGGGCGCTGATCCCAAGACCGACGTGGCCGTGCTCAAGATCGACGCCAAGGATCTGCCCACGGTGCGCTTGGGCAGCACGCGCGACCTGCAGGTGGGCGAATGGGTGCTGGCCATCGGCTCGCCCTTCGGCTTTGAAAACAGCGTGACGGCCGGTGTGGTCAGCGCCAAGGGCCGCTCGCTGCCCGACGACAGCCTGGTGCCCTTCATCCAGACCGACGTGGCGGTGAACCCCGGCAACTCGGGTGGGCCGCTGTTCAATGCGCGCGGCGAGGTGGTGGGCATCAACTCGCAGATCTACAGCCGCTCGGGCGGCTACCAGGGGTTGTCCTTCTCCATCCCCATCGAGCTGGCCGCCAAGATCAAGGACCAGATCGTTGCCACGGGCAAGGTGCGCCATGCGCAACTGGGCGTGGCGGTGCAGGAGGTGAACCAGGCATTTGCCGAGTCGTTCAACCTCGACAAGCCCGAAGGCGCGCTGGTGGCCAGCGTCAGCAAGGGCAGCCCGGCCGAGAAGGCCGGCCTCCAGGCTGGTGACGTGATCCGCCAGGTGGACGGCCAGCCCATTGTGGCCTCGGGCGATCTGCCCGCCTGGGTGGGCCAGGCGCAGCCCGGGCAGCAGGCCAAACTGTCGGTGTGGCGCCAGGGCAAGCCCGTGGAGCTGACCGCCACGCTGGGTGACGCCAGCGACAAGGCCATCAAACAGGCGCGCAATGACGGTGCCGTGGGCAAGGGCCAACTGGGCCTGTCGCTGCGCCCGCTGGAGCGCGAGGAGCGCCAGGAGGTGGGCGTGAGCGAGGGCCTGGTGATCGAGCAGGCGCGCGGCCCCGCTGCGGCCGCCGGGGTGCAGCCGGGCGATGTGCTGCTGGCCATCAACGGCGCACCCGCCAAGAACATCGAGCAGGTGCGCGCGGCTATGGCCAAGGCAGGCAAGTCGGTGGCGCTGCTGATCACGCGCGACGGCAACAAGATCTTTGTGCCGGTGCGCCTGGGGTAAGCCTTGCGCGCGCTGTCAGAACCGCACGGTGGCGCTCAGGTTGAAGGTGCGCGGATCGCCCGCCTTCACGTAGTTGGCGTACTGGTAAAGCCAGTATTTTTTGTCCGCTGCGTTGTTGATGGACGCGCGCCAGGTGGTGGCATAGCCGCCCATCAGCGTGTCGTAGGTGGCGCCCAGGTTCAGCAGCGTGAAGGCGGGCGTGCTCAGTTCACCCGAGGGGCGCAGCGGTGTGTTGCCCGTGTGCTTGATGCCCGCAGTCAGTTGCAGCCCAGGCACTTGCGCCACCCGGTAAGCCAGCTGGGCCGTGGCCACGGTCTTGGGGGCGCCCACCACGCGATTGCCGGTGTGGGCGTTGCCCCGTCCGTACTCGCTGTCCAGCAGCATCAGGCTGCCACCCAGGCGCCATTGGGCACCCAGGCGCGCCGTAGCGCCCAGCTCCAGACCCTGAAAGGTGGACTGACCGTCCTGCACCACGGTGCTGGCGCCGCCGTTCACCGCTACGTACTCTGCCTTCTTCTCGATGCGGAACAGCGCCGCTGTGGCCGCCCAGCTGGCCTGTTCGGTCTTGATGCCCACCTCATACTGGCGGCTCTTGAGCGGGTCCAGCAAGGCTCCATAGTTGGTGTAGGCCGGGTTGCTCACCGAGGTGCCGGGCTGCAGGGCTTCGACAAAGCTGGCATAGGCCATGGTCTGCGGCGTGAGGTGGTGCATCAGCGCCAGCGATGGCGTGATCACCCCCGACTGGCTGTAGCGCGACGTCTCTGCACCGTTGGTGCCAAACCCCCGTTGCGTGTAGTGGGTGTAGCGCAGGCCTGCCAGCACAGACCACTGGGGAGACAGCGCAATGGTGTCGCTCACAAACACGGCCTTTTGCGTGACCTCTACCGCGCGGAACAGCCCCAGGCTCGCCAAATCGCCTTGGCTGATGTAGCCCAGGGTGTTCTGGCTGCCCAGGTTGCCGGTGCCCACGGTGCCGTAGAACCCGTTGGCAGAGTAGTCGTTGGCCTGCTCCTGCCATGCGGCGCCGGCAACGATCTGGTGCTGCAACCCGCCAGTGACAAGGCGCCCCTGCAGCACCGCGTCGAGGTGCCGGAACTGGTAGGACTCCCCATAATCCGAGCGGTCGTTGCGGTAGTTGCCTGCGGCGTCCAGCAGGTCCAGCACCGTTTCATTGCGCCGCGTGCGCGTGCCGCTGTAGCTGTAGCTGCTGCGCAGTTGCCAGTCGGGTGCGATCTGGTACTTCAGGCCGGTGGAGACGTATTGGAACGTGTTGTCTGCAAAGTTGCCCGGCCCCACCAGACGGCCGTTGTCATTGGCGATGGGCGAAGGCAGCCGCGTGCCCGCCAGGGATGCGGTGGTGATGGTGGGCTCGGCATCGCGCGAGAGGCGATCCTGGTAGAGCGACTGGAACTCCCAGCTCAGGTCGCGTGTGAGCCGTGCATCCAGCGCCAGGGATACCGCGTTGCGCCGCAGATGCCCGTCGTTGAAGGTGCTGCCCTGCTCATGTGTGGCGTTCAGGCGGTAGCCCCAGCGGCCCTCCTCACCTGCACGTCCGCCCAGGTCTGCGTGCGCGCGCCACAGACTCTTCGAGTTGATGCCCAGGCCCACGCTGCGCTCGGCCGCCGCGGCGCTGGCGGGCGGCTTCTTGGTCACATAGTTCACCAGGCCGCCGGGGCTGCCAAAGCCATACATGAAGCCCGTGGCGCCCTTGAGCAACTCCACCTGTTCCATGTGCTCGTAGGGCAGCGTGGTCACGTAGCTGATGAAGGGGCGCCCATCGATGCGGTAGGCGTTCTGCCAGTCCAGATCCAGCCCGCGCACCGTGAGGTAGCTGGCCCAGGCCCCGACGCTGGCGCTGTTGTCCGACACCGATGCATCGGTAAAGAACAGATCTCCCAGCTTGTTGGGCGCTGTCTGTTCAATCGTTTCGGCGGTGACCACGCGGCTGGAGTAGGGCGTCTCCAGCGCACTGCGCTCGCCCAGTGCACCTGCGTTGACCGGGCGGCGCAGTTGCAGGTCGGCCGCGTCCTCCAGCGCGGTGGCACGCACCGTCACGTCGGCCAGCTGGGCCGAGGTGGCGGTTGCATCACCTGTGCCCTGGGCCTGCGCCGCCGCACAGGCCAGCAGGCACGCCAGGCCCAGCGCGGTGGGCGCAAAGGTGCAAGAGGGGGAGGCGGGGCTGCGCAAGGCGGTTCGGCGGTATGTCATTTTCAAATGCAAATGAAAATAATTATTATTACAGATGAAGTTGAAACCCAGAGCCGGGCAGCCGCTATCCTCGCGCCATGCTCTCTTCTTTCCTCGTAGACCGCCGCCATGCGCCTGTTGCTGGTTGAAGACGACCCCATGATCGGCGAAGCCGTGCAAGACCTGCTGCGCGCCGAACACTACGCGGTGGACTGGGCGCGCGACGGCGACGCCGCCGACACGGCCTTGCGCACCCAGCCCTACGACCTCGTGCTGCTCGACCTGGGCCTGCCCAAACGCGATGGCCTGGCCGTGCTGCGCGACCTGCGCACCCGCAAGGACCGCACCCCCGTGCTGGTGGCCACGGCCCGCGACGCCGTGGCCCAGCGCATCGAGGGGCTCGATGCCGGTGCCGACGACTACGTGCTCAAACCCTATGACCTGGACGAGCTGCTGGCCCGCATCCGCGCTCTGCTGCGCCGCGCTGCGGGGCGGGCCGAGCCCGTGTACGAGCACCGGGGCGTGAGCATCAACCCCGCCACGCGCGAGGTGACGGTGCGCGGCACGCCGGTGGTGTTGTCGGGCCGGGAGTGGGCCGTGCTGGAGCCGCTCATCGCCCGCCCTGGCATGGTGCTGTCACGCCAGCAGCTCGAAGACAAGCTCTACGGCTGGGGCGACGAGGTGAGCAGCAATGCGGTGGAGGTGTACGTCCACGGCCTGCGCAAGAAGCTGGGGCCTGAGCTGGTGCTGAATGTGCGAGGCGTCGGCTATCTCGTACCCAAGATGTGATGGACAAGCTTTCCCACGCCTTGCGGGGCCTGCTCCCGCGCTCCTTGCGCATGCGGTTGCTGGTGTTCCTGCTGGCCGCCATCGTGCTCGCCGGGGCGGTGCAGGGCGCATTGGCCTACCGCAGCGCGCTGGATGAAGCCGATGCGCTGTTCGACTACCACATGCAGCAGACCGCGCTGGCCCTGCGCTCGGGCCTGCCCGTGGACGCGCAGGGCCTGGGCCCGGGGCTGGACCCCGAGGACGAGAACCACGAATTCATCGTGCAGGTGTGGACCAATGAGGGCCTGCGCATTTTTGAATCCGCTGTGGGCGCGGCCCTGCCGCAGATTGCGGTGCTGGGCTTCACCAACGTGCAGGCACGCGGCGGCACTTACCGCGTGTTCTCGATGCAGACGCGCTCGCAGGTCATCCAGGTGGCGCAGAACATGGCCGTGCGGCAGGGCATGGCCCGCAGCCTGGCGCTGCGCACGCTGGCACCGCTGGCCTTCATGGCGCCGCTCTTGGTGCTGGCCGTGTGGTGGGGCGTGAGCCGCTCGCTGGCCCCGGTGGAGCGCGTGCGCCGCCAGCTCGCCCAGCGGCAGGCCGACGACCTCTCGCCCGTGAGCGATGCCCAGCTGCCCGACGAGGTGCAGCCCCTGGTGAGCGAACTCAACCTGCTGTTCGAGCGCGTGCAACGGGCTTTCGAAGCGCAGGAACATTTTGTGGCCGATGCCGCGCACGAACTGCGCTCGCCCCTGGCCGCGCTGCGCCTGCAGCTGCAGGGCCTGCAGCGCGCGGGCGATGATGCCGCGCGCGCCGCCGCCATCGAACGCCTGTCGGCCGGCATCGACCGCGCCACGCGCCTGGTCGAACAGTTGCTGACGCTGGCGCGGCAGGAAGCGAGCTCCACGGCAACCGAGCCTGTGGACCTGCGCGCCATTGCCCAGCTGGCCCTGGCCGATGTGGCGCCCGCCGCCCAGGCGCGCAGCATGGACGTGGGCCTGCTCGACTCCGAAGCCGCCACCGTGCCCGTGATCGTGCGGGGTAGTGCCGAGGCCCTGCGCATGCTGGTGCGCAACCTGCTCGACAACGCCATCAAATACACCCCGCCTGGCGGCCAGGTGGACGTGCAGGTGGGCACCGACCATGGCCGGGCCCTCCTCACGGTGGAAGACAGCGGCCCCGGCATCGCCCCCGAGCACCGGGAGCGCGTGATGCAGCGTTTTGTGCGCGACACCGCCGACGGCGCCCCCGGCAGCGGTCTGGGTCTGGCTATCGTGCAAGCCATTGCGCAGCGTCACGGGGCGGCCGTGGCGCTGGACCGCTCCCCGCGCCTGGGCGGGCTGCAGGTGGCGCTGCGGTTTGGCTGATGGCATCAGATTGGGTTGCTATATATTTTATAGCTTAAGATGCATGATGGTCGCGCGGAGAAGGCCAAAAAGTCCATGAATTTCAACGTACAGAAGGCTTGAATGGGCTCAGCGTCGCCTGGGCGCCAGACTGCGTGCCGCCCGGTCTGCACAATGCCAGCGGGCACCGGGCCCACTCTCCAAGGATTTTGTTGCCATGCACTTCATCGTTCTCGGCGCAGGCGCCATCGGCTGTTATGTGGGCGGCCGCCTGGCGGCACATGGCCAGGCCGTCACGTTGGTGGGCCGCGCCCACGCCCTGCAGCCCATTGCCGCGCACGGCCTGCGCGTGACCGACCTGGATGGCTTTGACCACACCGTGCCCGCTGGCGCCCCGGCGCTGCGGTTGGCGGCCACCCTGGCCGAGGCGGCGCCGGGCGCGGACAGCATCGTCCTGCTGTGCGTCAAGAGTGGCGCCACCGAATCCGCCGCACGCGAGCTGGCGGCCGCGTGTGCGCCCGGCACCCCCGTCATCTCACTGCAGAACGGCGTGGACAACGTGGCCCGCATCCAGGCATTGGCGCCGGGCCTGAACGTGCTGGCAGGCATGGTGCCCTACAACGTGGTGCTGCGCGGCGCGCATGTGCACCGCGCCACAGCGGGCCACCTGCAGCTGCAGCGCGATGCGGCCACCGAGCGCATCGCACCGGTCTTTGCCGCCGCAGGCCTGGCCACCGTGCTGCCGCCCGACATCCGCGCCGTGCAGTGGGGCAAGCTGCTGCTCAACCTCAACAACCCGGTCAACGCACTGTCTAACCTGCCCCTGCGGCAAGAACTGCTTGATCGCAACTGCCGACGCGTGTTCGCCGCCCTGCAGTCCGAGGCCCTGGGCGTGATGGCCCGTGCAGGCATCACCCCCGCAAAGGTCACGGCCGTGTCGCCCACGCTGCTGCCCGCTGTGCTGCGCCTGCCCAACTGGCTGTTCACCCGCCTGGCCAAACGCATGCTGCAGATCGATGCCACCGCCCGCTCATCCATGTGGGACGACCTGGAAGCCGGGCGGGTGACGGAGATTGATGCCCTGTGCGGCGCGGTGGTGCGGCTGGCGGCGCAGCAGGGCATGGCGGCGCCGCTGAATGCGCGCATGTGCGAGCTGCTGGGTGGGCCGAGGCTGCGGCTTGGCGGGGCAGAGATGCGGCGGATGCTGGGGGTGTAGTCAGATGCCGGGGCCGGTGTCCAGCGGCACCCGCAGCCCCGTCTTCATGCATTCCAGCGCCACCGAGGTCCGAAACCAGCGCACGTTGTCGTCGCCTTCAAACAGGCGCCGCGTCAGCGCCTGGTAGTCGGTCATCGAGGCCACCGTCACCACCAGCAGGTAGTCCGCCTCGCCCGTCACGCTGTAGCACTGCTGCACGGCCGCTTCGGCGGCGATGCGGGCGCGCAGCGGGGCGGTGCGGTCAGGGCGTTCGTTCTCCAGGTGCACCTCCACGATGATGGTCAGCGGCTTGCCGACCTTTTCCGGGTCGAGCACGGCCACGTTGGCGCGGATCACGCTGGTGTTCTGCAGCCGCTGGATGCGCCGCTGCACGGCCGGGGCCGAGAGGTTTACGGCCTGGGCGATCACGCGCTGGGGCGTGGTGTTGTCGGTCTGCAGGATATCCAGGATGGCGAGGTCGAAGCGGTCGAGTGCGGCGGGTGCGGTCATGCGGAACCTCGTGCGGGGGCGAGAACGGGGCGAGTGAAAGTTGCGTTTGACCCCTCAAATCAGAGTCAAAAACACGGCGTGAGCGAACTATATTTTTGCGCATGCCAGTTTCTTTCTCTACCTCTGCGGTTTTCCACCGATTTCTCCCTTTTCTTGCCGTGCTCGGCTCCGTCACCGCGCTGGGCATTGGCACATCCTGGGCCAAGCACTGGCTGTTTCCGGCCGTAGGGGCGCAGGGCACCACGGCGCTGCGGGTGGGGTTCTCGGCGCTGCTGGTGCTGTTGCTGTGGCGGCCCTGGCGCTGGCACCTGAGCCGGGCCGATGCGAAGTCGGTGGTGCTGTACGGCGCGGCCCTGGGCGGCATGAACCTGATGTTCTACATGTCGCTGCGCACGTTGCCCTTTGGCCTGGCCGTGGCCATCGAGTTTGCGGGGCCGCTGGCCGTGGCCATCTGGTCGTCGCGCCGCGCAGTGGATTTTGTCTGGGTGCTGCTGGCCATCGCGGGGCTGGGGCTGCTGCTGCCGCTGGGACTCAACGGCAGCATGCTGGACCCGGTGGGCGTGGCCTATGCATTGGGCGCGGCGGTGTTCTGGGCGCTGTACATCGTGTTTGGCAAACGCGCGGGGCATTTGCACGCGGGGCATTCGGTGTCGCTGGGCCTGTTGGTGGCGGCACTGGTGGTGGTGCCGGTGGGTGTGGCGCACGCGGGCGCGGCGCTGCTCTCGCCCAGCCTGTTGCTGATTGGCGTGGCGGTGGCAGCGGTGTCCAGCGCAGTGCCGATTTCGCTGGAGATGATGGCCCTGAAGCGCCTGCCCAAGGAGGCCTTCGGCATCATGATCAGCATGGAACCCGCCGTGGCCGCGCTGGTCGCCATGGTGCTGCTGGGCGAGCATCTGAGCGCGGTGCAGTGGCTGGCCATTGGCTGCATCATGGCCGCCTCGATGGGCAGCGCGCTCACGGCGCGTGCGCCCGCAGCGCCGGGGGCGGCGCCGCAACCGGCCTGAGCACTGGCTGCAGACGCAGCGCCCTGTGCGCTGTTCCAGGCTACTTGGCAGGCGGCGCGCCGCGCAGGTTGTCGATCATGCCCTCCAGCCGCTCCACCTCCTGGTGCATCTTGGCGTCGGCACCTGAACGGATTTCCACAGCGCGCACGAGCGAAAACGGTGAATGACGCGGTGTTGGTTGGGCTGGTCTGAGGCGCTCCCCCTGGGGCAAGAAGGCGTTGAGCGCGCGTTCGATATGAAATTTGTAGCTGCAAATCCATATGGATCGCGCGGTAAGGCCTATTTCTTTAAGCCGTGGTCCCTCGACAGCTATCAAATTCTGGCCGCTAGGCCGCATGGGCTCTAGATTCATGCTGTGCGGTGCCAGAATGTGCCCCCACTTGTGCCCCCTGCCATTTCTGGTGCCCCTTGAAACTCACCGACACGAAGCTACGCACCCTCACCGAGCCCGGCAAACATTCAGACGGCCTGGGCCTCTATCTTGAAGTCACCAAGGCGGGCGGGCGCTACTGGCGCATGAAGTACCGCTTCGCCGGGAAGGAAAAGCGCCTCGCCTTCGGCGTCTACCCGGATGTGACCTTGAAGGCAGCACGTGAAGCGGCCACCAAGGCCCGCCGCCTGCTGCAAGACAACCAAGACCCAGGCGAAGCCCGCAAGGAGGAAAAGGCGCGGGTCATCCACGAAAGCCGCAACACGCTGGAGGTGGTGGCCCGCGACTGGCTGGAGCACCAGCGCGGCCGCTGGGAGCCCGTGACGATGGGCCGCATTCAGGCATCACTGGAGAACGACATTTTTCCCGCGCTGGGTTCAAGGCCCATGGCCACGTTGAAGGCGCGCGACGTAATGGAGGCAGTAAAGGCCATTGAGGCGCGCGGTGCGGCAGACCAGGCTGGCCGCGTGCTGCAGCGGGTGAAGGCCATCTATCGCTGGGCTGTCACACATCAGCGCATCGACAACAACCCCATGCTCGATCTGGTGCCCTCAGAAATCCTCAAGCCGCGCACAGTGCAGCACCGCGCCGCGTTGTCCGAGAAAGAGCTGCCCGAGTTCATGCGAAGGCTCGCCGCCTATGAGGGCGCGCCCGCCATCGTGCTTGGCCTGCGGCTGCTGATGCTCACGGCCTGCAGGCCGGGCGAAGTGCGGGGCGCGCGCTGGGCTGAGTTCGACCGCAAGGCCGCGCTGTGGACCATCCCGGCCGAGCGCATGAAGATGCGCGAGGAACACCGCGTGCCCCTGTCCCAGGAGGCCCTCGAAGTGCTGGACAAGATCGACGCCATCAGCGGCGGCCGTGAGCTGGTGTTCCCAAGTCCCTACTACCCCAGCAAGCCACTGAGCGAGAACACATTCAATTCAGCCCTGGCCCGCATGGGCTACAAGACCATGGCCACGGCCCATGGCTTCCGCGCCCTGTTCTCGACCGTGGCCAACGAACACGGATGGAACCCCGACGTGATAGAGCGGCAGCTCGCGCACAAGGAGCGCAACGAGATACGGGCCGCGTACCACCGCACCACGTACATGGCCGACCGCACGAAGCTGATGCAGTGGTGGGCCGACTACCTGCACGCCGCAGGCGCCCGCAAGGGCTGAGCCACACCGCTCCGTTCTAAGCGTGCGCGCGCCGACGCTGCGCATTCACCTGCCACCCGTAGCCCTGCGGCCAACGCCACGCGCTGAGGTCGGTGGCATGAGGTGGCCCGCCCAGCCGCCATGCAAGACGACCCAATGCCCTGGCGCGCTGTCGAGACCCCGCCGCGCCTGTTGGCTTCATGCGTTGATTTCGTCGGGAGTGCCGCCTGGGAGCATCGCCAAGCCTGACGCGGGCTTGCGGGGCGCTGCAGGGCCGCTTTTACTGTCGGGAATCGACGGACTTTTGAGGCCGCAGGCTAGGGTGGCGCCGGAGCCTGTGACGTAACGGGAAGAACCTTTTTCAAACTAGAGATGCTTGGAATCAACTACCTACAAACCCACCAATGAAGACCAGTTTGTAGGCTTTGTAGGTAGTTCTTTTCGGGTATCTCAAATTTGAATTGAGTATGGGTTCCCGCAGGGTGCAGGCCGGTGCCTGGGGCAAAACACTTGCTCGCGCTTCGACGGTCGGTAAACCCTCCAAAGCCTACAAACCCCACCAAGCGGCAGCCACCCGGAAGGCAGGGAGATGGCGTCTCCGGGTGTCTCGAATTGATTTGGTGCAGGGGCCGGCGGGGTGCAGGCCGGTTCCTTGCGCAAAACACTTGCTCGCGCTTCGACGGTCGGTAAACCCTTCAAAGCCTACAAACCCACCAAAGCAGGCCGGGTGGGAAGTTGCTTCGACAATACTTTCGAACTTCACGAGGTTGCAGACCGATGTCATGGGTACGAAGCTGGCACGCACATCGAAGGTTGGGCAAACCCTTCAAAGCCCGACAAGGCTAGAGGACGTCGTGGATAAATGCCGGTGTACGCAGTTCGCAATCGTGTTTAGGCGCTGCTACCGCGCAAACCTTATTTAATCAGATGTAAAGTGATACAAGCCGTGCTCTAAGGGTCATATGAACATCGCTTTCCAATAAAAATGAAAAGGCTGGTCCCTTGTGCTGCTTACCTTTGTACGTGTAGAAAAGAAGTTTACCTATATTAGATATGTAGTTTGCTTGAAATAGATCTGAAAGTGAGGGGATATGTTGCCTAAGATTGATACATTACTTGTTTGTGTGGACGTCCGTGAGGATTCTGAGGATAAAAGAGAATTTTTATCCATATCTACTCCGGATATTCGATCAAACAAACCTTACGGAATACACGACCAGCAAGATGGTAAGACGGCTTTTTTTCAAGTGCTGATTGAAGGGGTAATTGCCGGGCGCGCAATTTCGGTGGCTGCTCCAAATGAAATTTCGCTGTCGCTAAGTTCCTCAAGAAAGTCAGTCAATTCGGCTAGGTTATTGCGCCGTAAAATTTCTGAGCGTGCAGTTGAGAAAAACACTCTCTATAAAGAAGAAGTTGGCGATGTGTACGATATGCTAGAGGAGATGCAGAAAGCAATTGTTTTTGCCTACCGCGCTGTGGAATCTTTTTGTAATGCGAGCATCCCCGATAACTACATATATAGGAAGACTGGTTCAAAAGGGATCGTCGAAGAGTATAAAAAGGAACAGATTGAAAGGTGGATAAGCACTTCTGAAAAGGTGTCTGCAATATTGCCGGAAATTCTGCATTGCGTATCTCCTATCAAAGAAGAATTTTGGTCTGATTTTAAAAAGCTAGAATCTTTAAGGAATGAAATAATTCATAGTAAGTCAAGTAGTAGCTCCAATACGTTGTCGGCAATTTTCTCGGATGAATGCGAGACCTATGTTGGTTCCTGTTTGAAGCTTTTGCATTATTTCATTCGACTCGATTCGAGTAATCAAATTTTCCCGATGGGATTCGGTGAGTCGTCTATTAGAGCTGTATCTGTGCCAAATGCTGATGACTATCTGCAGATCATTAGCCAAGAAATTGCGGCCGGTACGTGAAGTCCCGGCTGAGACGCGCCCAGAAGCTCCAAGAACTAAGGTAACCGGTATGCAAGACTCGCGGTTTCGCATGCCTGTTTCATCAATTAAAAATCTCCAAGCCTGCTCAGCGCTGCAGCATTGCCATGACCGCCTTTGTCCTCACCGGGGCTGCACTCGGCCTGTTGGCCCTACTGTGCGGACTAGTTATGTTCACCTTCCTCTGTGCCGTGGTTACCGGCCGAGCACTGGCCTGGGTGTTTCAGGTGGAATCCGACCAAGCGGCAAGCGAGGTGGACGCACTACTGTCCCCCGAACACCTCGCAGAGATGGATGCCCTCGTGGCCAGCTCAAAGCAGATGGCCCGCGATGCTCGGCGCCGGGCCGATGCCTGGCCAGCCGGGCGCTGATGCGTCATCCATAGCGCACCGCTGCGCGCACTCTCACATCCCCCGACTCTCTGAACTGCCCCGCGCCACGCGGAGCCACGGCACGCGCGTCTCTTTTGCGCCCACTTTCCCCACCACTAACTGTGGCTAGCGCAGCCACAGCATAGGTTTCTTGGCTTTCAGCAGTCCACACAAGACTATAGGGACATGCAAAGAACAGCCACGCAAACCACACCCATCCAAGCCGGTCCCGGCCCGTCCGATGTGCGCCCGTACCGCGAGCGCTTGCTACGTATTGACGATGTGTGCTTTATGACCGGCCTGGGCCGCAGCACCATCTACGCCAAGGTCAAGGCCGGAGACTTCCCCAGCGCCGTCCAGTTGCACGGCACCAGCGTGGCGTGGCGCGAAACCCAGGTGGATGCATGGATCGCGGCGCGCCCTGCAGTGGGTGCCACGCCCGACGCGCAGCCCGCTGCAAAGCCCGCACCCATCGCTGCCTCCAAGCCAGGCCGCACGGCCCGCGCGCACCGTCCTGCACGCGGCGCATCGGTGGGGGTGCTCTGAATGGCTGCCTTCTTCTGCCCCCACTGCAAAGGCCGCGCCAAGACACGCACCAGCCGGGGCCTGTCGCCCACGCTGCGAGAGCTGATCTACCAATGCGAAGACCCGGAATGCAGCTACAGCTTCGTCGTGCAGGCCGAAGCGGTGCGCACCCTGTCGCCATCGGGCAAGCCCGACCCGAGCATCAACCTGCCGCAGTCTCCCATCGCTCTGGCGCGGGCGCAGAGCACCAGCGCAGAGATAACCAGCGCCGCAGCGTGAGGAATTCCACGATGACAACCCTTGCCCCACAGGCCCCCCGCACGCTACACTGCCGCGTCACGTCAAAAAAAGGCGTGATCGGGTTTGGCGACCCGACGAACCACTGCGACGTAAGCCGCAGTCACTCCCGCAGAGTACCTGCGGCTTATTTGTTCGCGCTTCCTGTTTATGGCGGCTCGAATGGGAGGCCCGCAAGGGCCTGCCGGTTCACGCAAGTGGTTCCCGGTTCGCCAACCCGTTCGAGCTGCCGCCCTTCGTTTGGCGACGAAGGCGGTGGTTTATCAAACCGAACCACTAGGAGGCCATTCATGGCTGACCGTATCCCCGCACGCGCATCGACCGCGCACACCCCATCGCCCACCACGGGCACACCCGACCCCATCCGACTGCATGCCGACGCGCACAACGCGCTGAGCACGGCGCTGCACCACCTCTGCCAGTCCCAACTAGACGTGCCTAGCGCACGCCGCAAGGTGTCCCAAGCCCTGGCCGCACTGCGCGGCCTGGACGTGGCCCTTAGCCTGGAGGGGTAACCATGCACACGACCACCCACAACGCTGCCCGCGAGGCAGCGAAGGCGGAGCTTTGCCTGCCGCAACTGGTGCTCGAAGCCCAGGACTTCACCGAATCTCTGCGCACCGTGCTGCGCGCCTGCCATGCCATCGCAGCGCTGGCCGCAGGCGTCACCAACCCACACGCCACCGTCAACATGGAAGGCCTGGGCGAGCTGCTGCACCTGCACAGCGACGCCATGGAGCAGCGCCTGGACGCCATCGGCGTGCGGATCGACGCACTGCGCACCGCCACCGGCGTGCGCCACATGGACGACCGCGCAAGGCATCTGGCCATGGACGCCACCGACCAGCACACCCACATGCGCCAAGCCCAGCTCGCGTTCGAAGCCGTGGCCGACATGGCGCCCTGCGCGGCCGACACCCTCACGGGCGAGAACCTCGCCGCTGCCCTGCGCCTGCTGGCCGATGCCATGGCCGAGCGCACCGCCGCTATGGACGACATGCTCGATGCGCTGCATGCGGTGCTGGTGCAGGAAGGCCAGCCAGCATGAGCGCAGCAGGCGCAAGGCACGCCTACGAAGTGAACCGCGCCCGCATCGCCAGCCTGTGGGCCGAAGCGCGGCCGGTGTCGGCCGACGATGCGGCCGGCCGCTACCTCGCCCGCAGTGGTGTTGCGCTGGGAGCGTGGCCACAAGCCTTGCGCCTGCACCCCGCGCTCGACTACTGGCACATGCAGGCCGACCGCAAGCCGGTGTGCCTGGGCCGCTTCCCCGCGCTGCTGGCGCTGTTCGAGGTGGACACCTACCCGCGCGGCTTGCAGGGCGCGCCCGTGCCCCACGCGGTGGCGCTGCAACGCATCTACCTTGCGGCCGATGGATCGTTGGCACCCGTGCCTGCGCCCATCAAGCTCACCGGCAAGGCTGGCCCCGCGCTGGGCGCCTGCGCCCGGCTGGCCCATGCGGTCAGCGCCAGCCGCGTGATGGGTATGGCTGTGGGCATCGCCACCGCGCTGCGCATCGCCCAGGCCGCACGCATGCCCGTGTGGGCCGTGCCCGAGGCATCGCTGCTGGCGCATGCGCGCTGGCCCCGTGGCCTGCGCAGCCTGCATGTGTTCATCGACGTCCGCGAGCCTGCGCAATGGCAACCCGCTGCCGAGCTGGCGCGCAAGGCCAGCGCCTGCGGCCTGCAGGTCTTCCCGATGGTGGCCGACATGGCCCACGCCGAAGGCGTCCACACCGTCCCCCAATTCACCGCCACCCGGCTTTAGAAAACGACCACACCATGGCAACAAAGAAGGCCAGCGCACCCAGATCGGACGCTGCAAAAAATACCCCATCTGCGCCACCCGCTGGCGCCCTGCAATTCACCGTCTTCACGGCCACCGTCCCCGACCGCCTCACCAAGGTTCTGACCCTGGCACCCGATGGCACGCTGCACAAGGAAAGCGCCGCCAACACGATGCGCGGCAGCGCGGTGCGAACGGTTGCCCACGGGCTTGCAGAGCTGGCCGACATTCTGGAAGCTCTCGACCCCGCGCAGGCCACAAGCTGGGGCGTGTGCGACGCTGCTGCAGGTGCTGCTGTACCCATCGTGCCCGAGCGTGAAGTGGCAGAAACACCCGGCGCCATATCGCGTACCCGCAGGCACTTCGCCTACCCAGTCGGCCCCGGCGTGCTGATGCTCGACCATGACGGCGCACCTGATGGCGAGCTGTCGGCCGATGTGTTCCGCCAGCGCCTGATAGAAGCCTGCCCGGCGCTGGCCGACGCGCCGATGCTCTGGCGCCCGAGCTGTTCGGCTGGTGTGTGCACTGCAGACGGCCGCGAACTGTCGGCATTGACCCGGCATCGTTTGTATATCCCTGTGCGCGATGCATCGCGCATCCCCGAGGCCGGTCGCGCCCTGGTGCAGCTTCTTTGGGCTGCAGGCCATGGCTGGTTCGACGTAGGCCGGGCAGGGCAGGCGCTGGAACGCACCCTGATCGATGCCAGCGTGTGGCAGCCCGAGCGCCTGGACTTCTGCGCGCCGCCGTTGCTGGGCAAGAGCCTGCAGCGGCCGCACGCTGCCCCGCGCATCTTTGGCGACCCGCTGGCCCTGTTCGACCTCGCGCTGATCCCGCACGATGCCGACACCCACAAGCAGGCCCAGGCGCTCAAAAAGGCTGCCCGGCAGCAGCTCGCAGGCCAGTGCGCAGCCCAGCGCGAACGCTGGGTGGCCACGAACGCCCCGGCCCTGGCCAAGCGCCGCGGCATCCCCGTGGACAAGGCCCGCGACGTGCTGCAGCGGGCCAGCGCCCAGAGGGTATTGATGGGCGACTTCGTGCTGATGGCAGAGCAGGGCAAGCCTGTCTCCGTGGGAGAAATCCTCGACCGCCCCGAGCGCTGGCACAACGCCCAGTTTGCGGACCCGCTGGACCCCGATAGCGACACCCGCGTGGCGGTGGTCAACCTCAAGAGCGGGCAGCGCCCGTACCTGTTCACCCACCGCCATGGCGGCATGCGCTTTGAGCTGCTGCGCCAGAGCGCCCGCATTCAGGTGGGGCGCGGCATGCGCGTGGCCACGACCGATGCTGTCCTGGCGGTGCTGCAGGAAAGGGGCGAGCTGTTCGACTACGGCGAGGGCGCTGTGGCCTATGTGAGCGACGGCAAGGCGCGGCCGGTGACACCCGACTGGCTCACCGACCACATGGGCCGGGTGTGCGAGTTCTACTCCATGCGCCACCGCCGCAAGGCCGATGGCGAGGAAGCGCCGGAGGAAGGCCCGGAAGATGCCCCGCTGTCGGTGGCCCGCGCCATCCTGGCCAAGCATGGCGAGCGCGGGTTCAAGAAGCTGGTGGCGGTGGTGACTGCGCCCACTTTGCGCATTGACGGCAGCATCCTCGATCGCCCCGGCCATGATGAAAACTCCGGCCTGCTGTTCTATTGCGAACACCCGAATCCGCCCCGCGTGCCGGTCAAACCGACCGTGCAAGATGCCCTGGCCGCGCTCAAATTCCTGTGGGCGCCGCTGGCCCTGTTCCCCCTGGTGGATGCCGTGGCCAACGGCGTGGCCCTGCATGGCCTGCTGTCGGCCGCGCTGCGCGCCAGCTTGCCAACGGCGCCGGGTGTGGGCTTTGACGCCCCGGCCGCAGGCAGCGGCAAGACCTTGCTGGCCCGCTGCATCGGCATCCTGGCCATGGGATCTGAGCCTTCGATTCTTCCCCCGGCCGACACCGACGAAGAAACGCGCAAGCGCCTGTTTGCGGTGCTGCGCGAAGGCCAGCGCGTGGTGCTTTGGGACAACGTGCGCGAGCCGCTGGGCTCTGCATCGCTGGATGCCTTCCTGACCGCCCCCACGTTTGCCGACCGGGTGCTGGGCAGCAGCGAAACCATCACGCTGCCCAACCGGGCCTTGTTCATCGCCACGGGCAACAACCTGCGCATGACTTCGGACACCTGCCGAAGGGTGCTGACGGCGCGCATCGATGCGCAGAGCGAGACACCGTACACGCGGGACTTCTCCTTCGATCCGGCGCAGATGGTGCAGACCGACCGGCTGGCCTACGTGGTGGCGGCGCTGACCATCGTGCGGGCGTACATCACGGCCGGGCGCCCCAAGATGGCCAAGGGCCGCACGGCCAGCTTCGAGCATTGGGATGATCTTGTGCGGCAGCCCATCTGCTGGCTTGCGCAGCAGGTGGCCGCGATCGCGGGTACGGTCGAAGGGTCAGGGCTGCCCACGCTGGCCGACCCCATGGAAGCGGCCGCACGCGCCTTCGAGCAAGACCCGGAAACGACCAAGCTGCGCGCGCTGGTGGAGGCGTGGTTTGCAGCGTTCGGCCCGGACCAGACCACGGTGGGCGGCGCGATCCGGCGCAGCGATACCGATGCGCTGCTGGCCATGGCCATGGATGACATTGCGGGGCAGGCCGGAAAGATCAATTCGCGCATGCTGGGTCGCTGGATAGAGCGCATGCAGGGGCGCATTGTGGACGGCAAACGGTTTGTGCGCATCGGGCACCGGGCAGGGCTGCTGCATTGGGCGGTGCACCAATCGGCGGCGCTGCGGCCGATGCCTGCGGCCGACGATGTGGCCACGTTCTGAGGGGGCGGCATGAGCGACAACCAAACCGCTGCCCGGTTGCTGGAACGCCTGCGCCACAAGGGCTTGCACCTGTCCGCCACGGCCGAGGGAAACCTGCAGGTGTGGCCCGCCGTGTGGCTGGATGAAGCCACCAGCGAATTGATCCGGCAGCACAAACCCGGCCTGCTGGCGCTGCTGTCTGCTGCGGCCGTGGATGTGCTCGAAGACGACCGCCACCGCTGCCGCGACTGCTACCACCTGCAGCGCAAAGGCAACTGCGCGATGGCCGCGCAGGGGCGTTTGCCGGGCGTGCCCGAGTGGTACACGCCGCACAAGGATGTGCTGCAGCGCTGCCATCGGTTCTGCGCCCTGCCGTATTGACCATGCGCAGCAACAAGCCAACCCCCATGACCGATGCCGAGCGGCAGCGCAAGCATCGGCTAAAGCGCCAGCGCGAGCTGCAGGCGTTGCGCGCCGTGGTGCCCGCCACGCCGCAGGAGCGCGAGAGCGTGGCCCAGGTGCAGCGCCTTGCCGCACAGCTCGACAAGGCCATGCGCACGGCCGCTGCGCTGCAGGCGCGCATCGATGCGATGCACGCAGGGGAGGGCGAGCTGCAGGCCCTGCGCGAGTCCGTGCGGTCCCTGATTCCGAAGCTGACCCCGGCCGCACAGCAGGTGGCGCGCAGGCATCTGGAGGGCTGCGGGGCGGGGCAGTGGCTCGCGCCCGAGGAACCGCCACAGCCTGCGGCCGCGCCGCCTTCAACCCTTTCTTCCCGCGTGTTTTTTTAACCCCAGTCCACAAGGAGTGACTTATGACGTTCGATGTTCAACACCACGCCCGCAGCGCCCAGGCTGCGCTGCACGAAGCCCTGGCCGAGCTGGCACGCGCACGCACGGCCTACGACAACGATGCAGGCCCCAGGTTCGCCCAGGCCAAGGCTGCGCAGGAGCTGCTGGGCCGCAAGATCAAGGCGGCAGAAGCGGAAGCCGATGCGGCGGCAGATGCGTTCCATGCTGCGTTTGCCAGCGGTGGGTTTGAAAGCAGCGATGCAGCCACGCGCAGTGCGCTCAACCGCAAGAACGATGCGCAGGCCATGGCGGAGGTGATGCGGGTGGCGCATGCCAAGGGAGCGAAGGAACTGCAGGCGCTAGCGGCCGAGGCCAGCAGGCAGGCGCACACCTATGCGGCAGCGTATGAGCGGGCCTACACGGCGTACGCGAAGGCCGAGGGCTACAAGGTGCTGCAGGAGGCCGGGGAAGCTGTGGCCAGGGCCATGGCGCTGGCAGCGCATGCACCTTGCAGCACCAGCACGCACGAGGATTCACTGGGGCGCCAGCCCAGCTCTGCGGCCTTGCGCGAGGAAATGGTGGCGGCGCGGTGGGCGTTCATTCTCGATGGGCTGAAAGCAATGGCCGAAGGGCTGCCCGAGTACAGCGCGCGGCCGCAGGTGGAGATGCTGGGCGTGTTCGACCTGGGGGCGCTGACGGCGCAGGATGTGCTGACGCCTGCGCAGATTCACAAGGTGCAGCGGGGTGGGGAGGCTGTGCTGTAGGGCGCTTGGTCAGGCGAGAGAAAAAGCGCGGAACGGTAGAGGCTGCTTCGCGCTGGAATTTGCTTGATCGCTGTTTTTGAACTTGGGCGGTCACCTGTGCAATCCATGACTGCTATCTCCCAGTAGCAGCCGCTCGGAATGCACATAAATGGTTCGCTATCAGCGCTCGAGAGTAGGCGAGACACCTAAGGTCTCGGCAACGGTTTCCAGTTTTTTCTTAGAAAACATCCAGGCATAGCTTCCGTCAGAGCACTTCATCCATTTTCCTCCCAGCTCTTTAATGGCATCTTTAAACGGCTTCGTATTGCCTAAAATGATGAAGGATTTTTCGGTGTACTCCTTGAACGTTATTTCGCCCTCGTCGCTGGAGACGACCGCAGGTGCTGGCGACGCAGGCGTGCGGGTGGAGTCTTTGGCGGCTTTGACAACGGCTGCATTGACAGCTGTTCCAACAGACATTCCACGCATGACGATCGTTAGATGCCGAGACAGTTTCGACTTGAGGTCTTCTACGGACTCGTACTGTTCCTGAATGCCTTTATCTCTAATGCTCTTTTTGAACTCTTCGAGCTTATCTAATTGTTTTGTGTCGATTTTGCTTCGCGGAACAGGGGCATCAGAGTAATAAAGCATGACTGGTCGGGCTTGCTTCAAAAACCACTTGATTTCTTCCACCGTTCCGCTGTCTTCTAAGCCTGTCGGAGTTCCAAGTCTTGTCCAAAACGCTCCGATGAGTAGGTCGCATGACTTAACGACTTGCTCGTTAATGATTCCTTGGGGGCGATCCGCCATGCTCGGTGCACTATGGGACTCCCACATGACCGGAAGGAGTACCTTGCCAGTTGACTGAGAGTGCAAAGCATTCCATTCATGGAGACTAGCCGCGATAGCTTCTCGTTCCTTGGGAACATCAGACGGCGATGCTATGAGAACGTTAAAGACGGTTGCTGAGAACGGCATTGGCTTTCACTTTCTTGAAGTTTGCGAACGCGGAGCAGTAGTTTTGACGGCTAGGCGTTTTTTGTTTGCTCCGCATAAACTATAGCGTGCGAAAAGGGCTGCACATGGGCAAGGCGGCTGCCGCTGCTTCACGCTTTTCCTTGTTCTCCCGTCGCTTCGCGGCGCGGGCAGATACAGGGAGATTCACTTCAGGGTTTGGAACCTTTGGAGGCCGTAGGATGCGGCGAATCTCGCCACTCACCACGAACGTGCAGCCGCAATAGGGGTTGGTGCAGCAAAAGATGTGCTCCCACACATAGCGATCAACCTGCGCTCCCGAGTGAAGCTTGGTCTTCGACTGGCACATTGGACAGGGCATTTTCATGGTGCCACCTCTGCCTGCAGGCGGCATGCCGAGGCAACATACTCCGCCCAGTCCTGCATGATCGCCACACGCTTCTCCAGCATGTCCCCGCGCCGATAGGCGGCTTCGGTCCGGGTGTCGATCGCATGAGCTAGACACAGCTCCACCGCATCGCGCGCATGGTGCGTCATCTCCCCGGCCCAGTCCCTGAACGTTGACCGAAAGCCATGGGGCACCGCTGCCAGTCCGTGCCGCCGCATCAAGGCCGTGAGGG
The DNA here is from genome assembly GCF_002245625.1 of Acidovorax kalamii. GTDB lineage: Bacteria > Pseudomonadota > Gammaproteobacteria > Burkholderiales > Burkholderiaceae_C > Acidovorax > Acidovorax kalamii. The sequence continues at coordinate 181,468 of NZ_NOIG01000012.1, read as the reverse complement.
CCGTATCGGACAGCGGGCCTTTGCGGTTGGACGGGAACACATGCTCGACCGATGGAATGCGCGGCTGCGCCCTGAGCAGTTCCAGCACCTCGCGCGACAGGGGCACGCGGTGTTCTCTGTGGGACTTCATCCGTTCGGCTGGCACCGTCCACAGACCTGCCTCCAGATCGACCTCGCTCCAGACCATGCCGCGCACCTCGCCCGAGCGCGCGGCCGTGAGGATGAGAAAGCACAGCGCGCGGGCGCTTTGCCCGTCCATGGTCAGCAGCCGCTGGTAGGTGCCCGGCAGCATGGCCACGGGCACGGCCGCATGGTGTTTGAGCGGCGCCAGATTGTTCGGGTCCGCCAGGATGTGTTCGAGCTGGCTGCGCCAGCGGGCAGGGTTGGGGCCAGTGCGGTGGCCATGGGCCGTGGCCCAGTCCAATACCTGCTCGATGCGGCCACGCAGCCGCGAGGCGGTTTCTGTCTTTGTCTTCCAGATTGGGGCCAGCACCTGCAGCACGTGGGCCTGCCCGATGTCTGCCACCTGCAGGTGGCCGATATGGGGGAATGCATAGGTGGCCAGGGTGCTGCGCCATGTGCTTTCATGCTCGCTGATAAACGCTTCGGCTGCGTCATCAAAGCGCACTTGCCGCGCCATGGCCAGCCGCGCCGCTTGGCGCTGGGCCTGCCGGGCCTGTAGCGGGTCAACACCGCCCAGGCGCAGTTTGAGGGCATTGCGGGCGGCTTCGCGCGCTTCAGCCAGGCCGACCAGCGGATAGCTGCCCAGGCCCATGCGGCGGCGGTGGCCATCGTGCACATAGCGCAGCACCCAGGCGCGCGAGCCGCCTTCGATCTTGAGATACAGGCCCGACACACCGCCCACGGCGTAAGAGCCATCGCTGCGCAGGCGGGAGACTTCCAGAGAGGTTTTTTCGAGAATTCGTTTGGGCATGGATACCGTGCAGCCCGCTGGTCATCGCCAGAAGGCTGTGATTAAACACAGCATCAGTGTGCCATCCGACTGGAGGCGCTTGGTAGGGTTTGGTGGGTTTTGAAGGGTTTTTTTCCGACGAAACGCGAGCCTGTGAAAAAGCAGCTGGGCAACTCGCAGACCCGCAGGCCGGGCGGGCTGGTGGGGTTTGTAGGCTTTGGAGGGTTTGCCGACCGTCGAAGCGCGAGCAAGTGAAAAGGACAGAGGCCCGATTTTCGGCCAGCACGCCAGGGCGGGCTGGTGGGGTTTGTAGGCTTTGAGGGGTTTGCCAACCGTCCAAACGCGAACAAGTGTTTTTTCTTGATGCGCTGCTGGTGGGGGCATCTTCCTGGGGGCACCGGCATCTATAAATGTGCCCCCATTCTGGCGAATGATGCCCCCAGATGTGCCCCCAAGTTGCGCAGATGCCTGTGGATTGCTTTGGACTGCCATGGACAGCTAAGATGCTGTTTTCAAAGGAGAAATAAAAAAGTCCGGAAGCGTGTGGACGCTTCCGGACTGGTAATTGGTCCCCTCGACAGGAATCGAACCTGTATCTAGCGCTTAGGAGGCACTCGTTCTATCCATTGAACTACGAGGAGACTAGCCGCCGCGCATTGTAGTGGGCGCACGCACGCCCTTTGGCGTGCGCAGCCTCAGTCGTACTTCACCGTGTAGATGATGTCCACCGCGCTTTTCTCGCCTGTCTGCCCGCGCAGTGTGAGGCGGCGGGAGAGGTCGTAGAAGATGTAGAGCGTGCCCAGTGTGCCCGACAGGCTGCGCTCGTAGGTCACGTACAAATCCTTGGACAGGCGCTTGCCGAAGGTGAGGGCGGCGGTGCTGGCGTCGTCGCCCGGGGTGGCGCCGCGAAAGCCGATTTCGTCCAGGCCCACGCGGCTGGCGATGTTGGCGGTGCCGGTGTTGCCACCCTTGCGGCCAAGCAGGGCCAGGGCGGCTTGTTGCAGCACGGCGGCTTCGGCGCCGCCTGCGGTGGCGTTGCGGCCCAGCACTACCCACGAGAGTTTTTCGGCGTCGGGCAGGTCGGGGTCGGAATAGAGCTTGACGCGGGGCGCCTGCGCGCTGCCCGTGACCTGTACGCCCGCGCGCACGCTGATGTTGGGGCGCAGCGCCAGGATGTCGAGCGAGGGGTTGTTGTAGGGGCCGTTGAAGCGGATCAGGCCCGTCTCCACGTCCAGCATCTGGCCCCAGGCGCGGTAGCGGCCTTCGTCGGTGCGCACTTCGCCGGTCACGCGCGGCGGGGCGCCGGGCACGGCGCTGCTGCGGATGTCCACCTCGCCCGTCAGCCGGGTGGTGATGCCATGGCCGCTGAGCGCAAAGTCGCGCCCCAGGTTGAGAGTGATGGCGATGTCGGGTGGTTTGGCGGTTTCCGCCTGCGCCGCCTGGCTGGCCTTGGCGGCGGCCTGGGCCCGGGCCTGGTCTTCGCGGTCCTTGGCCGCAGAGCGCACGACCACGTCCGAGCCCAGCGTGGGCGCGGTTTCGTCGGGCAGGATGATGGTGGCGCGGTCGGTGGTGAGCTTGCCGCGCAGGCTGATCTGGCCTTGCTGAAGCTGTGCTTGCAGCTGGCCCGACACGCTGATCTGCCGGTCGGCGCGCACCAGTACCTGCAAGGCCTTGGCCTCGGCCTGCAGGGCCATGGTGATGCCCGACAGGCCGGTGGTTGCCGCAGCGCTGTCGCCCCAGCCCACGCTGCCGGTGGCCGTGAGCGTGCCGCCGTCTTGTGGCGCAGCGGTGCGGTTGCCGCTGAAGCCTGCAATGCGCGCGCCGCTGCCGCGCCCGCCCTGCAGGCGGAACTCGGTGATCTGCAACTGGTTGCCTTGCAGCGTGGCGCGCAGGCGGCCAGCTTGCAGGTCCACGCCATCGACCACCGAGCGCACGGCCATGTCGTCGGCGCCCAGCGTGCCGGCCCAGCGCGGCGCATTGCGCGTGCCTGACAGGGTGGCGCTGGCGTCCAGCGTGCCGCGCACGCGCCAGCCGGGTGGCGCCAGGGCCGACCACACCCCCACGTCGGGCAGGCGCGCGCGCAGCGTGCCAGCCAGGGGCGCATCGGGCGCCCAGGCAGGGGCGGACCCTGGTGGAGCACTGGGCGTGAGGCGGGTGCTGACACTGGCCTGCACCTCGCCAGCCCGCTCGCTGGCCCAGGCCAGCTGGGCGCGCAGGGCTTCGCCGTCGATTTCCATGGTGACCTCGGCCTGGCGCACCCCGGCGGCGGTGCCTGGTGCATTGGCTGATCCTGCAGGGCGGGCCGACGCCTCGGTGGCGATCACGGTGGTGGCACCTGCGCCCGTGCCCTGGCCGCTGCTTTGCACAGCGGTGATGGCGGTGGCATCGCCCGCCAGAATGCGAAGGTCGCCACTGGCCCGGCGCAGGCTGGCGCTGGCGCGCAAGGTGCCCTGGGTGGTGTCCACATTCCATTGCCCGTCCAGCACGATGCTGGTGGCCAGGCCCATGCGGGCCAGCAGTGGCTGTGTCGGGCGGCCTACGGCGGCGGGTGTGTCGCCGAGGCCCAGGGCATCGACCCAGGCCATGGGCAGACCCTGCAGCGTGCCCTGGGTTTGCAGTTGCAGCGGGTTGGCACCGGTGGCCATGCGCAGGGGTTGCCAACGCAGCGTGGCGGTGCCGGGCAGGGGGCCGGTCAGGCGGGCCTGGCCTGCCGAGGCCTGCACGGTGTAGCCCGCCGCTGGCGACGACGCACTGGGGCTAGAAGGGGCGCGCGTGGTGAGGGACAGGGGCTCGGCCAGTTGCAGCGTCCAGGGGCCGGGGCGGGCGGCATCTTGCGCCACCAGCCGCAGTGCGCTGATCTGCACCTGAGCGCTTGGTGCGCCTTGCGCGGGTGTGCCCAGCCCACCGGTGGCGCGGGTGTGCAGGACCAGCCGCTGCATCTGCCGGGGCTGGGATGCGTTCAGGCGCGCTTCGCCGTCCAGCACCAGCGTGGCCTGCGCCAGGGTGCCAGTGAGGTCGGCCTTGACAGCGCGCAGCTGCACGGCGGTGGCGCCGACTGCGCCCTGGCCCGGAGGCAGGGACAGGTCCAGCTGCGGGGTGGAGAGCGCGGCTTGCAGCTCGAAGGGTGTCTTGTCCGAAGGCAGTGGGCTGCCCGTGGTGCGCGTGCCGCTGGCGGATTCCAGCTGCCGGGCCAGCGTTTGCCAGCCGCCTTTCCAGCGGGCGGTCAGTTGTGCGGCACCCTGGGCGATGGCGCCTTGCAGGGCCTGTTGCAGTGGATTGCCCACCAGCGGCAGGCTGGCCAGCCAGCGCTGGGTCTGGCCCACATCGGTCCATTGCATGTGCAGGTCGCCCGCACCGGTCTGTGGGGCGATGCTGCCTTGTGCGCGTGCTGTGGCGCCCGGCACGGCCAACGTGACCTGGCCCTGGCCCGACAGATCGCCGGGGGACACGCGCAGCTGGGTGGCTTCGACGCGGGCTTGCAACGCGTCCAGCAGCAGGCGCTCCAACTGCAAGCTGCCACCGGGCTGGGCGGGCGAAGGCGGGTGCCAGCTGCCCTGGGCGGCGAGCGTGTTGATGCGCAACAGCGGGGCGCGCTGGGTGACTGATTTGCCCGATGCCACAACGCCAGAGCCGGTGGCCCGGATGTCTGCCGTAAAACGCACCACCTCGCCCTGCATCTGCGCTGCCACGCGGCCTGCCAGCGGGGCGGCCGCCCAGGCGGTGTGCAGGGCGTCGGGGCGCAGGTTGCGCAGTTCGGCCTGGCCTTCCACTGCGCCGGTGGCCGGTGTGTAGCTGCCTTGCAGGGTGACTGCGCCGGTGCCTGCATTCACCGTGGCGCCGGGCACCGTCCAGCGGGTGCCGTCGTACTTCGCGTCGGCCTGCAGGGTGGTGATGGGCAGGCGGGTGTGGTCCCACGGGCCTGCCAGCTCGTTGCGCAGTTGCGCCTGCAGGGCCCAGCCGGTGCTGCCGGTGGCCGCGCCTGGGGTGGGGCCCGCCTGCACGGTGCCATGCAGCTGCGTGGCCGGGGCCTGGGGCCAGAGGGCTGCGAGGTTGACTGCGCGCAGCGTGGCCTGGGCCGATTGCAGGGGCTGTGTGGCCCATGGGGCCAGCGTGGCCTGCACCTCGGCCTGCATGGGGGCGGCGGTGGCGGGCGGTGGCGGTGTGGCCTGGGTCTCTTGCGAGGGAGTGGGTTGGATGCGCGCCTGCAGTTGCAGCTGCGCCGCCGCCGTGGCCAGCGTGCCCTGCAGCGTGGCGTGTGCGCCCAGCTGGATGGCGGAAGTGCCACCAGGCACGGTGGTGCGCACCGTGCCGTCCACGGTGGCGTTCAGCGCCAGGGGCGCCTGGGCCTGCAGCGTCAGCCGCGCGTTGTACTGGCCCTGGGCCAGCTCCACGCCGCCGATATTCAGGCGGTGCTCGCGCCCATCAAAGTGGTAGTCGCCCGCCAGGCCCCGGGCTTCCACCGCTGGGGCGCCTGCCCACTGCAACTGGTCCACGCGAAACGCCACGCCGATGTGCAAGGGCAGCACCAGCTCGGTGGGGGGCGTGGGGGGCTCGGCACTTTGCGGGCCGCCCAGTGGCGTGATCTGCACGCGTGTGGCCAGTACGTCGCCCAGCTCCAGCCTGCGCTGCAGCAAGGGCGCCAGCTGCCAGCCCAGGCGCAGGTCGGTCACTTCGACGGACAGGCTGGGGCTGCTCCAGCGCAGCCAGCCGATGCGCCCGCCGCCGCGCAGCGAGCCGGTGGCTTCGCGGCTTTCCAGCTGCTGCCCGGCGGGCAGGTGCTGCGCCGCGCGGGCCAGCGTGGTAGCCAGCGACGTGCCGCTGCCCGCCCACCACCACAGCAGCGCGCAGGCCGTGAGCAGCAGGGCCACCAGCGCCACCAGCAGCCAACCCAGGGTCCGCAGCACGCGGTAAGCACCGGGTCGGCGCGGTGGGCGAGGGCGCTGGGCCGATGAGGACCCGGCGCTGAAGTCGGACGCACGGGCGCGCGGTGCGGGATTGGGCGGGGTGCTGCTCATCGCCATCAGAAGCTGAACCCCAGCCGCAGGTGCAGCCGCAGTTCCTGGGTCTTGATGCCATAGGCCAGGTCGGCCTGCAGGGGCCCCACGGGGCTGCGCCAACGCACGCCAGCCCCCACGCCCACGCGGGGGCTCAGGTCGCCCACCTTGTCGGCCACGGCGCCGACATCAACAAACAGCGTGCTCTCCCAGTCGGTCATCTGGCCCTTGTAGACGATGGGGCGTTGCCATTCCACGCTGCCCACGGCCAGGTAGCGGCCACCATAGAGCTGGCCGTTGTCGGTGCGCGCACCGATGCTGCGGTAGCCGTAGCCGCGCACCGTGGTGTCACCGCCGGTGATGAACAGCTGCGTCACAGGGATCTGCGCGCCATCGCGGGCGAGCACGGCCCCGGCCTCGGCCCGCAGGGCCAGCCGGGCGTTGCGGCCTGTGCCTGCATCGTCGGTCACCCGCCCGGCGGGCACGAAGGATTGCCAGCGCACCAGGGTACGCACAAACGGGTCGCGCTCAGGCCGCAGCGTGGTGCCCAGGCCCAGCTCCACGGCGATTCCATGGCCGCGCGTGGGGGCGGTGAGGCTGTTGAAGTAGCGGCCTGTCCAGCCGTAGTTCACGCTGAGGGCCGTGCTGGTGTCAGACGGCGACTGCACGTTGGCGGCCAGCCCCTGGCTGTTGGCGTAGTCGTATTGCACAAAGTAGTTGCGGTCGATGTGCCGGGTGCTTTTGCTGCGGCCTGCGCGCAGGCGGCTGCTGTTCACGTCGTAGTCGCCGGTGGATTCGCGCTGCAGCTCGCCGCCCGCAAACCAGCGCCAGCCCCGGTCGTCCGGCAGGTCGGTCCATTCGCTGCTGGCCTGCTGGGTCTCGCGGTCCACTGCGAGCTTGCTCACGGCGCGCCAGCCCAGGCCCGGCATCTGGTTGTGGATATGTTCCAGCGACAGGCGCGCGCCGCTGTCAGTGGAGAAGCCCGGGCCGAACACCAGCTTTTGCACCTTGGCCTCGCGCACCTGGGCCACCACGGGCGCAGCCTGCGGGTCGGTGCCCTCGGTGTCGAGTGTGAGGAACACGGCGTCGTAATAACCGCTGCTGGCCAGCCGCAGCTGGGCGTCCAGCATTTCGGCCTCGTCGTACACGGCGCCAGTGGGCAGGCGGGCCAGGCGCCGTGCGCCATCGGGGTCGTAGCGCTGGCTGCCCTGCACGCGCAGCGGCCCGAAGCGGTAGGCAGGGCCGGGTTCGTAGGTCACGCTGAGATGGGCTTCGTGTTTGTCGGCGTCGATCTCGGCCCGGCTTTTGTCAATGCGGGCGGTGGGGTGGCGGCGCGCCTGCAGCTGGCGCAGGCCATCGTTCTTGGCCGCGTCCCAGGCAGACTGGGTGAAGGGCTGGCCGGGTGTCAGTGACCAATTGCGCTGCACGCGCTGCTGCTGGCGGGTGCTGGCGTCCGGGGGCTGATTGCCTGTGACTTCGGCGGCTGCCGTGCGGCCGGGGCTGAAGAGCACTTCTGCGCGGGCCACCTGGGTCTGCGGGCCGGGTTCCACGGTGACGACCACGGCGCGTGGTGCGGTGGGGCTGTCGGGGGTTTCGGTCAGCTCCACGGTGATGGTGGGCGCAAAGTAACCCATCGTGCCCAGCAGCTCGCGGGCATTGGCGTCGGCGGCGCCCAGCAGTCGCTGCAGCTCGTTGGCATGCAGGTCGGGCAGGTGGCGAAAGCGCTGCAGCTCCAGGTGGCGTTCCAGGGTGTCTTGCACAGTGGCCGGTGCGCGCACCCGCAGGTCGAACGCAGGTGTGGCGGATTCGGCAATGGCTGCGGTGGCGGCCTCCTGGTGGTCGTCGCTTTTCTCACTGAGTGGCAGCAGGCTGCACCCGCTCAGGCACAGCGCGCCGATAAGCAGCAACGCCGACCATGGGGCCGGCGTTGGGGGATTGGCAAAGGAGCGCAGGATGCGAAACGGCACGGCTACAAAGGATGGCGTTGGACGGTGGGGGCTCGCGGTTTAAAAACCAGCCCGCCGCCACTATGCACTGAAAAGCGCCCCGCCCGTGTCAGACAGCGGCGCGCAATGTGCTCTTTGTGCCGTCAACCGCTGTGCTTACTTCGACAGCAGCCGCATGGTTTCTTCCAGCCCCTTGAGTGACAGCGGGTACATGCGATTGCCCAGCAGCTGCTGGATGATGCTGATGCTCTGGCGGTATTGCCACACGCCCTGGGGCTCGGGGTTGATCCATGCGTGTTTGGGAAACGCGTGGGTCAGGCGCTGGATCCACTCGGCGCCCGCTTCCTCGTTGTTGTATTCCACACTGCCGCCGGGCTGCAGGATCTCGTACGGGCTCATGGTCGCGTCGCCCACGAAGATCAGCTTGTAGTCGCGGTTGTACTTGCGGATGATGTCCCAGGTGGGGAACTTCTCGGCGAAGCGGCGGCGGTTGTTCTTCCACATGAAGTCGTACACGCAGTTGTGGAAGTAGTAGAACTCCAGGTGCTTGAACTCCGACTTCACCGCGCTGAAGAGTTCTTCCACGCGCTGGATGTGTTCGTCCATGGTGCCGCCCACGTCCATCAGCAGCAGCACCTTCACGTTGTTGTGGCGCTCGGGCACCATCTTGATGTCTAGGTAGCCCGCGTTGGCGGCCGTGCTGCGGATGGTGTCGGGCAGGTCCAGCTCCAGCTCATGCCCCTCGCGCGCAAACTTGCGCAGGCGGCGCAGCGCCACCTTGATGTTGCGCGTGCCCAGCTCCTGCTGGTCGTCGTAGTCCTTGTAGGCGCGCTGTTCCCACACCTTCACCGCGCTCTTGTTCTTGCCCGCGCCGCCAATGCGCACGCCTTGCGGGTTGTAGCCGCCGTGGCCAAACGGGCTGGTGCCGCCCGTGCCGATCCATTTGCTGCCGCCCTCGTGGCGCTCCTTTTGTTCTTCGAGGCGCTTCTTCAGCGTCTCCATGAGCTCGTCCCAGCCCATCTTCTCGATGGCGGCCTTTTGCTCGGGCGTGAGCTCGTTCTCCAGGATCTTGCGCAGCCAATCGGCCGGGATTTCCTTGGTGAAATCGGCCACCATCTCCACGCCCTTGAAGTAGGCGCCGAAGGCCCGGTCGAACTTGTCGTAGTGCTTCTCGTCCTTGACCAGCGTGAGGCGCGAGAGGTTGTAGAAATCGTCCAGGCTCCACGCGTCGTCCGACTTGGGGCCCACCACACCCGCCTGCAGGGCTTCGAGCAGGGTGAGGTATTCCTTGACCGACACGGGCAGCTTGGCCGAGCGCAGGGTGTAGAAGAAGTCGATCAGCATGTTTTTGGCTCCTTGCGCGCGTCAGGCGGGCGTGTTGCGCTCCAAAAGGTATAGCAACTGGGCGCGCGCCTCAGGCCACTCGCCCGCGCGCATGCTGTACATCACCGTGTCACGGATGGTGCCGTCGCGGCGCAGCGCGTGGCCACGGATCACACCGTCTTTTTTGGCGCCCAGGCGCTCGATGGCCTTTTGGGATGCGAAGTTGTAGTTGTCGGTGCGCCAGCCCACCACATTGCAGCCCAGGGTGTCGAAGGCGTGGCCCATCATCAATAGCTTGCAGGTGGTGTTGACATGGCTGCGTTGCACGCTCTGGCGGTACCAGGTGTAGCCAATCTCCACCCGGCGCGCGGCGGGCAGGATGTCGTGGTAGCTGGTGCTGCCCAGCACGGCGTTGGTGGCCTCATCGACCACGGCAAATGCAAAGCGGTCACGTGTGGCCAGGGCGGTTTCGATGTAGGCGCGGGTGTCCTGGGGCTCGGGCACCGAGGTCACGCGCAGCTTCCATAGCTCGCCGTCGGCGGCGGCCAGTCGCAGGCCTTCCTCGTGCGAAAGGGCCAGGGGCTCCAGGCGCACACCCCGGTCGCGCAGGGTGATGGGTTCTACAAAAGCCATGGCTGTTGCTCCGGACGCTGCCTCAGTCCTTGGCGGGCTTGCTGCGGCGGCTGGCCTGCCAGCGTTTGGCGGCATGCAGGCCCAGGCCACCGCCCAACCCGACCAGGGCAATGCCCAGCAGAGCCGGGGTGCCATAGCCTGGGGCAAAGATGTCCATGCCAAGCCACTGGCCCAGCCAGAAGCCAGCCAGTGCGCCGCCGACAAAACCGACGGCGTCAGAGATGCCGTCTGCGAGAGACGGGGTATTGGGGGCGCTCATGGTGCGGCTTGTCCGAAAAATCAGCGGTTCCGCTGGTTCATGAACACCAGCTTTTCAAACAGGCTCACGTCCTGCTCGTTCTTGAGCAGCGCACCCACCAGCGGGGGCACGGCCACCTTGTTGTCCGCGCTTTGCAGGGCCGTGAGCGGGATGTCTTCGGCCACCAGCAGCTTGAGCCAGTCGATCAGTTCGCTGGTCGAAGGCTTCTTTTTCAGGCCGGGCAGATTGCGCACGTCATAGAACGTCTTCATCGCCACGCTGAGCAGCTCGCTCTTGAGTGTGGGGAAATGCACGTTGATGATCTGCCGCATGGTGTCGGCTTCGGGGAACTTGATGAAGTGGAAGAAGCAGCGGCGCAGGAAGGCGTCGGGCAGTTCTTTTTCGTTGTTGGAGGTGATGAACACCAGCGGGCGGTGCTTGGCCTTGATGAGTTCACGCGTCTCGTAGCAGTAGAACTCCATGCGGTCGATCTCGCGCAGCAGGTCGTTCGGGAACTCGATGTCGGCCTTGTCGATCTCGTCGATCAGCAGCGCCACGGGGCGGTCGGCCGTGAAGGCCTGCCACAGCACGCCCTGCACGATGTAGTTGCGGATGTTCTTCACGCGCTCGGCGCTGTCGCCATCGTTGAGCTGGCTGTCGCGCAGGCGGCTCACGGCGTCGTATTCATACAGGCCCTGCTGGGCCTTGGTGGTGGACTTGATGTGCCACTGCAGCAGTGGCATATCGAGCGCCTGGGCCACTTCCTCGGCCAGCATCGTCTTGCCCGTGCCGGGCTCGCCCTTGATCAGCAGCGGCCGTTGCAGCGTGATGGCAGCGTTCACGGCGAGCATCAGGTCTTGGGTGGCGACGTAGTTCTGGGAGCCTTGGAATTTCATGGGGGAAAACACCGGATCGTTGATGAATGGGCTTGACAGGGCGCTGGCTATAATCAACGGCTGATCAGAGCCCAGAGCTGAACTTCCACGAGATTGTGCGCGCAAAATGAACAAAACGCTGACCACGCTATTTGCCCTGGCTGTCGCTTCCGTGACCGCCGTCTCCCATGCCCAGGAAGCCAAAGGCGACGTGGAAGCTGGCAAGCAAAAGATTGCCATGTGCATTGGCTGCCACGGCATCGTTGGCTACCAGGCCAGCTTTCCCGAGATCCACAAGGTGCCCATGATCTCGGGCCAAAGCGCCAAGTTCATCACCGCAGCCCTGGTGGCCTATCAGAAGGGCGAGCGCAAGCACCCCACCATGCGCGGCATCGCTGAATCGCTGTCCGAGAAGGACATCGCCGATGTGTCGGCCTACTACGAACAACATGGCAAGACCGGTGCCGAGCTGCCCGCCAAGCCCGGCCGCGAGCCCAGCGTGCAAGTGGCCGAGCTGCTCAAGAAGGGCGCTTGTGTCTCCTGCCACGGCGACAACTTCGCCAAGCCCATCGATCCTTCCTACCCCAAGATCGCGGGCCAGCACGCCGACTACCTCTTTGTAGCCCTCAAGTCCTACAAGGTCGAGAAGAACGCCAATGTGGGCCGCAACAACGCCATCATGGGTGGCGTGGCCAAGCAGTTCACCAATGCCGAGCTGAAGGCCCTGGCCAACTACATCAGCAGCGTCGATGGCGACCTGCACGTGGTGCCCCAGTCGCGTTTCCGCTGATACGGCCAATTGGTCCACGCACCCCAAAGCCCGCCTTGGCGGGCTTTTTTCATGGGGGTGCGGGCGCAGGCGCCCCTCACCGGTGAGCGGGCCCTTGCCAAAGTCGCGGGCGAGCCTGAACGCGCCCAGCGCCTACAAGGGGTTTTGGTGGGCCTTTGTAGAATAGGCGCGGGTGTCGCAATCATGGGGTTCGGCAGGTTCATGCGCTGGTCGGGCCGCCGCGCGGCTTTTCTGCGACCCATGAACTCCTCTCCGACCCTGATCCAAGTGATCGGCGCCGTCCTGTTCGGACTGGCCATCCTCCACACCTTCTCCACCAAGTTCTTCGAGCATCTGGCGCACACGCAGCCGCGGCATGCGGGCATCTGGCATTTGCTGGGTGAGGTGGAGGTTGTCTTCGGCTTCTGGGCCATGGTGCTCATGCTGTTCATGTTTTCCATCAGCGGAAAACAGGAGGCCACGGCCTACCTGGACTCGCGCAATTTCACGGAGCCCTTGTTCGTGTTTGCGATCATGGTGATCGCTGCCACCCGCCCCATCCTGGAGCTGGCCGGGGCTGTGGTGCGCGCGCTGGCGGCCCTGCTGCCGGTGCAGCGCGGCATGGCCATGTACTTTGTAGTGCTGGCGGTGGTGCCCCTGCTTGGCTCGTTCATCACCGAACCCGCAGCGATGACGCTGGCGGCGCTGATGCTGCGCGATACGCTGTTCTCGCAGCCTCTCTCCAGTCGTCTGAAGTATTCGACACTGGGCGTGCTGTTTGTGAACATCTCGATCGGTGGAACCCTCACGCCTTTTGCGGCGCCGCCGGTACTCATGGTGGCTGCCAAGTGGAACTGGGACATCTGGTTCATGGTGTCCCACTTTGGCTGGAAGGCGGCAGTGGCCGTGCTGATCAACGCGGGCATCGCGATGCTGATTTTCCGCAACCAAGTCGGGCACATGGGCCGCAAGATGCCTGCCTCCGAGTCCCCGGTGCCATGGAGCGTGACGTTGGTGCACCTTTTTTTCCTGGTGCTGGTGGTGGTGTTTGCCCACCATCCCGCCGTGTTCCTGGGCCTGTTCCTGTTCTTCATGGGGTTCACCACGGCGTACCAACGCTACCAAAGTCCGCTGATCCTGCGCGAGGCGCTGCTGGTGGCGTTCTTCCTGGCCGGGCTGGTGGTGCTGGGCGGCTTGCAGCAATGGTGGCTGCAGCCGGTGCTCATGAAGATGGACGCCAACGCCGTGTTCTTCGGCGCCGCAGCGCTCACCGCGTTCACCGACAACGCTGCGCTGACCTACCTGGGCTCGCTGGTCGAAGGCCTGAGTGACGAGTTCAAGGTGGCCCTGGTGGCGGGCGCTGTGACGGGGGGCGGCCTGACGGTGATTGCCAACGCGCCCAACCCGGCCGGGGCATCCATCCTGAAGGAAAAGTTTTCGGACGGCGTCATCAACCCGCTGGGTCTGCTGCTGGGCGCGTTGCCACCCACGCTGGTGGCGGTGCTGGCGTTCAGGTTGTTGTGACCGCCATGACCCGTGCGGGGCTCAGTCCCGCGTGGCGCGCCGCTGCACGCAGGCGATGTAGGCCTCGCCATCGGGCGGGCGGCCTGCGCGCTGGCTCTCCCACAGCATCTCGCCCAGGCAGTCCATGGCGGCGTGGTGTGCATCGTGCAGCGAATCGAGGCGTGCCGTCAGCAGTTCCACTGCTTGGCGGATGCCGCGCGGCTGGTCGATGCTGCACTGCTCGCTGATTGACAGGTGCATCGACAGGTGCAAAAACGGATTGGTCTGGCCGGGCGTTTCGTCGTAGTTGCGCGCCACGGCGGCATCGGCATCCGACAGGTCGGCGTGGTATTCGGGGTGCTCGGCGATCCACAGGCTGGCCAAAGTTTCGATGGCTTCCATGGGGGCGCCGCTCTGGGTCTTGGCGTGCACGCCGCACAGAAAGCGGCGCACATCGGCTTGGGAGGGGCTGAACATGGAGCGTGAGGGTAGCACGCAGGGCAAGGGCCTGGCACGCGCAGGGGCGGGTGAGGACGAGGGCAGGGCGGTGCGGGTCGCGCCCGCGCGCTACAGGGCGCCGGGGCGGCGTCCTACGCGGGCGGCGGGTTCGCGCACCTACATTGGGCTGGCGCAAAGGCAGGGAGCCGGGTCCCCTTTGTTGCGTCCTCAAAGCCCGGCATGTTGGGAGAACTGTCATGAAGGCAATGCGAATTGTGGGTGTGCTGCTGCTGGTGCTGGGCCTGGCCGGTTTTCTGACCGGGGGCTTCAGTTTCACCAAGGAGAGCACCCAGGCCAAGCTGGGCCCGCTGGAGCTGACCGTCAAGGAGAAGGAGTCCGTCAACATCCCGCAGTGGATGAGCCTGGGCGCCATGGTGATCGGCGGCGTGGTGCTGGTGCTGGGCTTTCGCAAGCGCTGAGGCGTTTCGCTGGGCCTGTGTCTTGGGGCGCGGGCCCGTTGTGCCTCAGTCCATTCAGCGCAGCGAGCGGTTGGTGTTGATGCCCCGCGCCTTGCACCCACGCACGGCAAGGGCCACCGGGGTTTCAGCCCCGGCTGCTCGTTGCGCTGAGTGCGCGATACACCCGTCGCCGGATCTCAGCCGCGTGGCGCACCCATCATGCGTGAGATGGTCCGAGCCGCGCTCAGCAGTGCGGGCAACAGCGTCTCCTGCATCATGGCGGCACTCGTGCGGTTGGCCTGACCGCTGATGTTGAGCGCCGCCACCGTCTGCCCTGTACGGTTGGTCAGCGGCGCAGCAATCGATATCAAACCCTCTTCCAGTTCCTGGTTCACCAGGCACCAGCCCTGCTGCCGCGCCTGGCGGATGTGGGCCAGCAGTGCATCGACATCGGTGGTGGTGTGTTCAGTAAAACGCTGCATGGGGTGGCCCTGCAGCCGGGCCTGCAGTTCGGCGTCCGGCAACCCGGCCAGCAGCATGCGGCCCATGGACGTCCAGCACGCGGGCAGGCGCGAGCCCACGCCCAGCGTGGTGCGCATGATCTTGTGCGTGGGCACGCGCAGCACATAGACGATGTCCAGGCCGTCGAGCACGGCGGCCGATGACGACTCGCGCACCTCTTCCACCAGGTCCTCCATCACCGGCTCGGCCAGGTTCCAGATGGGCAGCGACGAGAGGTACGCAAACCCCAGGTCCAGGATGCGCGGGCTCAGGCGAAACAGCTTGCCGTCCGTCTCCACATAACCCAGCGTCTGCAGCGTGAGCAGGATGCGGCGCGCACCGGCGCGCGTGAGGCCCGTCTGCGCGGCGACTTCACTCAGGGTTTGCTGCGGCGTGGCCGCGCTGAACGAGCGGATCACCTCCAGCCCGCGCGCGAACGACTGCACATAGCTGTCGCTCGGTTTGGGGTCTTTGGCTTCAGGGGTTTGGGAATTCATACGTATGCCAACTATAATTCTTTAAGCGAACATTTGTTCTATATGCGAACAAATTTCAAAGAGACAACAGAGAAACCAAGAAAGCGTTGCAATGATCAACAAACTGGCGGACTCGGTGGCCCAAGCCCTTGCGGGGGTGAAGGATGGTGCCACGGTGTTGATAGGCGGGTTCGGCACGGCCGGCATTCCGGGCGAGCTGATCGATGGCCTCATCGCCCAAGGGGCGCGTGACCTCACGGTGGTCAACAACAACGCAGGCAACGCCGACCAGGGCCTGGCCGCGCTGCTCAAGGCCGGGCAGGTGCGCAAGATCATCTGCAGTTTTCCGCGCCAGGTCGATAGCTATGTGTTCGACGGCCTGTATTGCAGTGGCAAGCTGGAGCTGGAACTGGTGCCCCAGGGCAACCTGGCCGAGCGCCTGCGCGCTGCGGGCGCGGGCATTGGCGCCTTCTTCTGCCCCACGGCCTATGGCACCGAACTGGCTGCGGGCAAGGAAACGCGCGAGATCAACGGCACGCACTACGTGCTCGAATACCCCATCCACGGCGATGTGGCCCTGATCAAGGCCGAGAAGGGCGACCGCTGGGGCAACCTCACTTACCGCATGTCGGCGCGCAACTTTGGCCCCGTGATGGCCACCGCTGCCAAGACCACGATTGCCACCGTGCACGAGGTGGTGGAGTTGGGCGCGCTGGACCCCGAAGCCATTGTCACGCCCGGCATCTACGTGAGCCATGTCGTGAAGATCGCGCGCACGGCCACGCAGGCGGGTGGATTCAAAAAATCAGCATGAAATTGGCACCTACCGCCTGAGGAGTAAGCGTGAGTAGCTATCAAAAACGTAGTAAAGACGAACTGGCGAAACGCGTGGCGCAAGACATCCACGACGGCGCGTACGTCAACCTGGGCATCGGCCAGCCGACCCTGGTGGCCAACCACATTCCCGCGGGCCGCGAGGTCATCCTGCAAAGCGAAAACGGCATTCTGGGCATGGGCCCTGCGCCCGCTGCGGGGCTGGAGGACTACGATCTGATCAACGCGGGCAAGCAGCCCGTGACGTTGCTGCCTGGCGGTGCGTACTTCCACCACGCCGACAGCTTCGCGATGATGCGCGGCGGCCACCTCGACATCTGCGTGCTGGGCGCGTTCCAGGTGTCGGCCACGGGCGACCTCGCCAACTGGAGCACCGGCGAGCCCGGCGCCATCCCCGCCGTGGGCGGGGCCATGGACCTGGCCATCGGCGCCAAGCAGACCTGGGTGATGATGGACCTGCTGACCAAGCAGGGCGCCAGCAAGATCGTGACGCAATGCACCTACCCGCTCACCGGTGTCGCGTGCGTGAAGCGCATCTACACCGATCTGTGCACACTGGCCTGCACACCCACCGGGCTGCAGCTCATCGACACCGTGCCCGGCCTGACGGTGGCCGAGCTGGAGCAACTGGTGGGCCTGCCCATCCGTGCAGCCGCCTGACCGAATCCACCCCTAAGTAACGAGGAGACAAAACCATGAGCCCACAACGCCAAGCCTTCATCTGCGACGCCATCCGCACCCCCTTCGGCCGCTACGGCGGCGCGCTCTCCAGCGTGCGCACCGACGATCTGGGTGCCATCCCCATCAAGGCGCTGATGGAGCGCAACCCTGGCGTGGACTGGGCCGCGGTGACCGACGTGCTCTATGGCTGCGCCAACCAGGCCGGCGAAGACAACCGCAACGTGGCCCACATGGCTAGCCTGCTGGCGGGCCTGCCCATCGACGTGCCCGGCGCCACCATCAACCGCCTGTGCGGCTCGGGGCTCGACGCCGTGGGCACCGCAGCGCGCGCCATCAAGGCGGGCGAGGCGGGCCTGATGATTGCAGGCGGCGTGGAGAGCATGAGCCGCGCGCCCTTCGTCATGCCCAAAGCAGAGTCGGCCTTCAGCCGCAACAACGCGGTGTACGACACCACCATCGGCTGGCGCTTCATCAACAAGCTGATGAAGGAAAAGTACGGCGTCGACTCCATGCCCGAAACCGCCGAGAACGTGGCCACCGACTTCAAGATCGAACGCGAAGCCCAGGACCAGATGGCCCTGCGCAGCCAGCTCAATGCCGTGGCTGCGCAGAAGGCCGGCCACCTGGCGCGCGAGATCGTGCCCGTGCACATCCCGCAGAAGAAGGGCGACGCCATCATCATCAGCCAGGACGAACACCCGCGCGAGACCAGCCTGGAAGCGCTGGCCAAGCTCAAGGGCGTGGTGCGGCCCGATGGCACGGTGACGGCCGGCAACGCATCGGGCGTGAACGACGGCGCCTGCGCGCTGCTGCTGGCCGACGAAGCCAGCGCCGCCCAATACGGCCTCAAGCCCCGCGCCCGCGTGGTGGGCATGGCCGTGGCCGGCGTGGCCCCGCGCATCATGGGCTTTGGCCCCACGCCCGCCACGCAGAAGGTGCTGGCGCAGACGGGCCTGACCATCGACCACCTGGACGTGATCGAACTGAACGAAGCCTTTGCCGCACAGGGCCTGGCCGTGCTGCGCGCGCTGGGCATCCAGGATGACGACGCCCGTGTGAACGCCTGGGGCGGCGCGATCGCGCTGGGCCACCCGCTGGGCGCGAGCGGCGCCCGCCTGGTCACCACCGCTGTGAACCGCCTGCACGAACACGCCGGCCAGTACGCGCTGTGCACCATGTGCATCGGCGTGGGGCAGGGCATCGCCATCATCCTGGAGCGCGTGTGACCGTGGCAGATTCCAAGAGTATTCCCGTCACCGTCATCACCGGTGCGAGCAACGGCATCGGCCGCGCCATCGCCGAGGCCGTGCTGGCCCAGGGCCGCGCCGTGGTCAACCTGGACTACGTGCTGCCCACCTGGAGCCACCCGCTGCTCACGTCCTACCAGGGCGACCTGACCGACGAGGCATCGACCCGCGAACGCGCGGCCGAGATCGCTGAAAAGCACCACGTGACCGCGCTGGTGAACAACGCCGGCGCCACGCGCCCCGGCACCATCGACACCGCCACGACGGCGCAGCTCGACGACGTGGTGGGCCTGCACCTGCGTGCACCCATGCTGCTGGTGCAAGCCTTTTTGCCCAGCCTGCGCGCGAGCGGCCAGGGCCGCATCGTGAACATGTCCTCACGCGCCGCACTGGGCAAGGGCGAGCGCATCGTCTACTCGGCCACGAAGGCCGGAATGATCGGCATGACGCGCACGCTGGCCATGGAACTGGGGCGTGACGGCATCACCGTCAACGCCATCGGCCCGGGGCCGATTGCGACTGAACTCTTTCGCCAGAGCAACCCCGAGGGTGCGCCGCAGACCGAGCGCATCCTCAAAAGCATTGCGGTGGGCCGCATGGGCACGCCCGACGACGTGGCGCGCGCGGCGCTGTTTTTCCTCTCGCCCGACAACGGTTTCGTGACGGGCCAGGTTCTGTACGTGTGCGGAGGCGCCACCCTGGGAGTGGCGCCTGTCTAGCAACCTGAACTGATCTTCCCTGCCGCCTCGCAAGGGGCGCACCCCCGTTCTCGCCCGCAGGCCTTGGCGCCCGGTTGAGGCCACGGCGCGGCCGGATGCCGCGTTCGCGAGACCCATTTCATCCACCTTCCTGAAGGAGACAAACCATGAACCGTTCCATCACCACCACCCGCCGCTTCGCGCTGTCGGCCGCCGCATGTGCCGCCATCGCCGGTGTTGGCGTGCTGGGCAGCAGCGCTGCGCTGGCCCAGGCCTATCCGAACAAGCCCGTCACCATCGTCGTGCCGTTCGCGGCCGGCGGCACCACCGACATCCTCGCGCGCATCATTGGCCAGGCGCTGACCACGGAACTGGGCCAGTCGGTCATCGTGGACAACCGCGCGGGCGCGGGCGGCAACATCGGCGGCGCGCTGGCCGCCAAGTCGCCGGCCGACGGCTACACGCTCTTCATGGGCACGGTGGGCACGCACGCCATCAATGCCGCGCTGTACAAGAAGATGCCGTTCGATCCCATCAAGGACTTTGCGCCGCTCACGCGCGTGGCCAACGTGCCCAACCTGCTGGTGGCCAACCCTGCCCAGCCCTACAAGAGCGTGAAGGAGCTGATCGCCTATGCCAAGGCCAACCCGGGCAAGGTCAACTTCGGCTCGTCGGGCAACGGCAGCTCCATCCACCTGTCGGGCGAGCTGTTCAAGAGCCTGGCCAAGGTGGACATGGTGCACGTGCCGTACAAGGGCAGCGCACCGGCCGTCACCGACCTGCTGGGCAACCAGATCGGCATCATGTTCGACAACATGCCCTCGGCCATCCAGCACGTGCGCTCGGGCAAGCTGGTGCCCATTGCCGTGACCACCGCCAAGCGCTCGCCCGAGCTGCCCAACGTGCCCACCATCGCCGAAGCCGGTGTGCCGGGCTACGAGGCCACGTCGTGGTTCGGCATGTTTGCACCTGCGGGCACGCCTGCGCCGGTGCTGGCCAAGCTCAACAGCGCACTGGTCAAGGTGCTGAACCAGGCCGACGTGAAGAAGAAGATCAACGAACAAGGCGCCGAGGCCTACAGCGAGACGCCTGAGCAGTTTGCTGCCTTCATCCAGGCCGAGTCGGTGAAGTGGGGCAAAGTGGTGAAGGAGTCGGGCGCAAGTCTCGACTGATCTGCGCCTTTGATCACCGCAGCTACCAAATTGATAGCTGCTGCCGCTTGTTAGACGGGCGGCAGCAGCTATTTTTTTCTTTCAAATCCAGGTGGTGTGGCTCACTGTACCCGGTACACCCGCCCCGTCTGCGCCCCTTCCACGCTGCGCTGGTAGCCGCGCGCGGCACGCTCGGCAGACACTGTGTCAAACCCTGGGAAGAACGGCCCGTACACGCCCACAGATTCGGTGAGGATGGTGGGGCTCACGGCGTTGATGCGCAGGCCGCGCGGCAGCTCAATGGCGGCAGCGGTCACAAAGCCCTCGATGGCCGCGTTCACCGCCGTGGCATTGGCGCCGTTGCGGATGGGCTCGATCGACAGGATGCCCGCCGTCAGCGTGATGGAACCGCCATCGTTCAAGTATTTCTGGCCCACCAGCGCCAGCTGCACCTGGCCCAGCAATTTGTCCTGCAGGCCCAGGTTGAACTGCTCGGCCGTCATTTCCGCCAGCGGGCCAAAGTGCAGGTTGCCTGCGGTGCTCACAATCGCATCCACCTTGCCCACCGCCTCGAACAGTTGGGCAACCGCGCCTGGTTGCGAGAAGTCCGCACGGTGCGTGCCGCTGCTGCGGCCCACGGTGATCACGTTGTGGCGTGCGCCCAGGTTGGCCAGCACGGCCTGGCCGATGGTGCCGCTGGCGCCGATGAGAAGAATCTTGGACATGGTGTTTTCCTTGGGTGTCAAAAAGGGTTATGAGGAACTGACAACCCGATTCTTTTGCTAATCAATCAATGCATAAAGTGCCTACAAGTTATGCTTGAACTAACTATTGATTAGGAATATCCAGGAACCATGGACAAGCTGCGCAATATGGAAGTCATGGTGGCCGTGGTCGAGGCGGGCAGCTTTGCCGCCGCAGCGCGTCAGTTGCAGATATCGGCGGTGATGGTGGGCAAGCACATCCAGCAGCTCGAAGCCCACCTGGGCGCCCGCCTGTTCCAGCGCAGCACGCGCCAGAACAGCCTGACCGAGGTGGGCGCCGCGTTCTACGACGACAGCAAACGCGTGCTGGAGCAGGTGCGCTGGGCCGAGTCCGCTGTAGAGCGCAGCCGCGCCGTGCCCCAGGGCCTGCTGCGGGTGAGTGCGCCGTTCACGCTGGGCAACCACGTCATCGCGCCGCTGGTGGCCGACTTTCTGCAGCGCCACGACCAGGTGCGTGTGGACCTGCAGCTCACCGACAGCGTGGTGGACCTGGCGGGCGAAGGCTTTGACGTGGCCGTGCGCATCGGCCAGGTGGTGAACGAGGGCCTGGTGGCCCGCCCGCTGCGTCCCTACCGCATGGTGATTGCCGCAGCACCCGCATATCTGCAGCGTTACGGCACGCCCGAACGCGCGGCCGACCTGGCGCGGCACCAATGCCTGAGCCACTCGGTGTGGCAGCGCCGGGTGGAGTGGACGCTGCGCGACGGCAAGGAGGAGTTCTTCTGGCCCGAGAACGCGCGCTTTGTGTGCAACCAGGGCGACGGCCTGCGGCAGGCGGCGCTGCGCGGCCTGGGCCTCATCATGCAGCCCGAGGTGCTATTGGCCGACGATCTGGCCAGCGGCACGCTGGTGCCGGTGATGCAGCACTGCCTGCCCGTGCCGCGCCCGATGCACCTGGTGTATGCGCCCGACCTGCGGCAGCTGCCCAAGCTGGCGCGGTTTGTGGAGCATGTGGTGGGGGCGCTGGGCGTTGCCTGAGCGGTGCAGGTCAGGCTTGCGCGCCGGGGTGTGCGGCTTGGGGCCTTGGGTTTGTTGCCCAGGGGCTCACTCCACCGCGTTGCTTGGCACCGCAGGCCCGATCTTGAACACCCCGCTCACCCGCGCACAGGGCACGCCATCTGCGGTGACCAGCCCTTGCGCAAACACCAGCGAGCGCGTGACGCGCAGCGGCTCGGCCTCGCCCTGCACCCAGGCGCCCAGCGGGGCGGGGGCCAGGTAGTCGATCTGCAGGCTGATGGTGGGCAGAAAACGGTCGGCCACCTGGTCGCTTTTGCGGTGCACCGACAGCGGCAGCAGCATGTCGCAAAAGCTGGCCATCATGCCGCCGTGCAGGTTGTTCATGGGGTTCACATGGCGGCGCTCCACGCGAAAGCCGAACTGCACCACGCTGCCTTCGTGGCGCAAGTAGAGCGGGCCGTTGTGCTGGATGAACGGGCCGCCGGACTGCAGCGGCGCAAAGCCCGGCGGGATCTCGGCATGGCTGCTCATGCGCGTGCCTCTTTCTCCACATCCTGCGCAA
The DNA here is from genome assembly GCF_002245625.1 of Acidovorax kalamii. Classification (GTDB taxonomy): domain Bacteria; phylum Pseudomonadota; class Gammaproteobacteria; order Burkholderiales; family Burkholderiaceae_C; genus Acidovorax; species Acidovorax kalamii. The sequence goes on along the minus strand of NZ_NOIG01000012.1, from coordinate 159,507 downwards.
AGCTGGCGCCCTGCAAGCTGCTGTGGGTGGCGCCGTCCTCGGGTAGCCAGCCGCTGTACACCGTGCGGAAGTCCGCCACGATCTGCGCCAGCGGCATGTCGTCAAACGCGCCGCGCTGGTGCACATATTCCATGTGGCGGGCGCCGGATTTGTCGAACGGGTGATAGATCGAATCTTTCTCGCCATCGAACTCCAGCGGCAGCAGCCCAAAGCGCTCGCACAGCTCGATGTTGAAAGCGGGCGTGGCCTTGCGCCAGGTGCCATCCAGCCAGATGTCGGTGTAGCCATGCCAGATGAAGAGATCGGTCTTCATCGTCTCGCGCATGCGCTCGGTGCTGAGGTGGTTGCGCACATCGGCAAACCCCATGCGCGCCGGGATGCCTGCCGCGCGGCACACGGCGGTGAGCAGCGCGGCCTTGGGCACGCACCAGCCGTGGCCGTTGGCCAGCACCGTGCTGGCTGCCATGCCCTGCGGCGACAGGTCGATGCGGTACGGGTCATACCGAAAGCCGTCGCGCACGGCCAGGTACAGGGCCATGGCGCGTTCGCGGTCGGTGGCGCCGTGCGCATGTTGGGCAGCAAAGGCCTGGATGGAAGGGGCGTCGCTGTCGATAAGTGCCGTGGCACGCAGGTGGGCGGGCGTGGGGGTGCTGGTCATGGGCGGTTGTCTCCTGCAGTCTGTCGAAGTTCAGTGTGTGGCCTCTGTGCCCCCGATGCTGTCACAGGCGCGCCAGCCCGGCGCGGCAGGGGCTCGATGCCCCCATCACACCCGCCACGCAGGCAGCTCCCAGTTGCGCCATAGCGCAAGCCCACGCAGCCCGGCCGTGAGCAGCACGCAGACCGCCAGCGGTGCCCAGTCGGGCGCTTGCACCTGGCGCAGGGCCACGTCGGCCCAGCCACCCGCAAATGCGCACAGGGCATAGGGCCGGTGGTCGCTGAAGGCCTGGGGCACCTCGTTGCACAGCACGTCGCGCAGCACGCCGCCAAACACGCCGGTGGTCACGCCCATCATCACGCTGATGATGGGAGGCATGCCGATGGCGGTGGCAATGTCCACGCCCACGGCGGCGAAGAGGCCCAGGCCGATGGCGTCGGGCAGCAGCATGGCGCGTTCGGTGGGCTTGAAGTGGCGCTGGCGCATGAACAGCATGGCGCCCACACACAGGGCCAGGATGCCCCAGACAAAACCCGTGTGGCGCACCCAGAAGAAGGGACGCTGGTCCAGCAGCAGGTCGCGCAGCGTGCCGCCGCCAAAGGCGGCCACAAAGGCCACCACACACACGCCCACCACGTCGAGCCGCTTGCGCGCGGCGGCGATCACGCCGGACAGCGCAAAGGCCACAGTGGCGGCCACTTCCAGAAGAAAGCGCAGGGTGTGCACCCAGGGGGCGTCGAGCAACTGGTCCATGGGCGCGATTGTGCCGTGGAGCGCACGCGGCGCCGGGCGAGTCGTTGTGCGTGCGATTGCTATAAAAAATATAGCTACAAAGGCATACTGATCAGGCGCAAAGGCCTGTTTTTTCTCATATCTCAGGTTGGGTACACCCGCAGAGAGGCGCCCCCGGCTTACCCCCGCACCAGCAGCCACCCCAGCGCCACCACACAACCCGCGCCCCCCAGTGCCCCCAGGCGCCACGCCCAGCGCAGCGCGGCCTGCGGCCACAGGTTCATGGCCAACACCAGCAGCCAGCCCAGGGCCATCCAGGCGGCGATGACCAGGGCCACCCCCGCAGTGGGCCCGGCGGCAGTGACCGCCGCCATGCCCTGCAGCACCATCGTGCCCAGCGCGATGGCCCAGGCCCGGGTGCGGTCTGGGGTGCCGTCGCCCCAGGCGCGGGTGGGCACGGACCGCGCCCAATGGCTCAGGCCGATCAGCGATGCCAGTGCGGCACTGGCGCCGATGAGTTCCTCGGTCATGCGGCCTCCGAAGGGTGGTGGCTGCGGGGCTGCGCCGGTTGCCGCCGCAGGGCACGCAGCAGGTGCTGCCGCCGTAGCAGCGGCGCGCCTGCAGCGGCCATGCACAGCACCGCAGCTGCGGCCCACTGCCACAGACCCGCCTTGGCCGCCAGGCCGCCAAAGGCCAGCGCGGCCAGCAGCCACAGCGCGGCCGAGGTGCGGGGCGCCCAGTGGCGCAGGGTGGCGGCAGGCAGGGCCACCAGCATCGCGAGCAGCAGGCCCAGCATGCCCGACGAGCGCGCGGGCTCGGTCGCGACGATGTGCGCCAGACGGAAGGATTCCACCGCCAGCACACCGCTCAGCCAGAACGGCCCGTGGGCCAGCACCACACCAACGCCCCAGCCGCGCGGATGCCAGCGGCGGCGGTTCGTGGCGGGATGTGTTTTGGTGCCTGCGGTGGCCGCTGCATGGCGCACCACCTTGCGCCGGGGCGCCTGCACCCGCTGGGGCCCGATAAAGGCCGCGATGCCTGCGCAGGCCAGGCCCACGGCAACCAGGCTGGCGAACATGGCAGGCGCCAGCGCGCTGCCCAGCGCGAGGCCCGTGATGCCCGCCAGGGCCAGCAACCCGCCCGCGCCGCCCAGCGCCACGCGCCACAGCGCCAGCGTGCGCAGCGCCCATGCAGCCAGGGCCGACAGCAGCAGCCACACGCCGATGAGGGCCCACACCGCCCACACGGGCCGCTGCGCCAGCGAGGGCAGGCCCGAAGGCCCCCACAAGTGCACAAACACCGCCACGATCAGCGCGGCGGGCGTGGTGGCATGCAGGGCCAGAAATAAACGTTGCATGGGGAGCGAAGCTGCGAAGCTATGAAGGGGGACGCTTGGCGTTGGTGTCAGCCCGCAGCCGCGATGCCGCCCGCTGTGGCCTGCGCAGCCTCCGCCTCGCGCCTGCGCTGCTGGCGCGCATCCAGCCAGATCAGCGTGCCCGAGATGGACAGGAACGCGGGTGTCATGCCCAGAAAGAAATACAGCCATTTCAGCGCCAGCCCGCCAAAGTCGCCAAAGTGCAGGGGCTCCATCAGCCCATTGACCAGCGACCAGAAGCCCGCCGTGCGCGGGTCGTGCACCTTCTTCGGCACGCCCGTGGCGGCATGGATGTCCACCCGCGCGGTGCTGGCCAGGTGATCGCGCAGGTTGCCGGTGAAACCCACCTCGGCCGTGCTGCTGCCCCAGCGGCGCAGCGACACATAACGCGCCTCCAGCCCCGGCACGGCCTGCTGCGCGGTGGCATACAGCGCGTCCAGCGACTGCATGGGCACGGGCTCGCTGGCCTCTGCCTTGCGCGCGGGCTTGGCGGCGGCCATTGCTGCAGGGGTGGTGATGTATTGGTAGCCTTGCTCAAACAGCGGCGCCAGCCCCATCCATGCGCCTGTGGCCGCGATCAGGATGTGAAAGCCCAGCCCCCAGATGCCCGCAGACTTGTGCAGGTCTGACATCACCACCCGAAAGCTGCGCCCCCAGCGCTGGGTGAACAGCTCGGCCAGGATCTTGCGGTGGATGACGATGCCCGTGGCAATCAGCACCAGCATGGCCGCGCCGAGGAACCCCACAATCCAGCGCGGCCCGAAGAACAAAAACACATGCAGCATGCGCAGGTACTGGCCCAGCTGGCTGTCCACCGGGCCGACCACCGTGCCCGTGTCGGAGCGCAAGGCCACCTTGGTGCGCGTGTTGGCAGGCGCGCCGCGCTCGCGCACAAACGCGAAGTAGCTGGGGTTGACGGCATCCGGCAGCGCAATGGTCTCCACCGTGGCGCCGGGGTAGCGGGTGTGCAGCTGGGTCAGCACCGCATCGAGCGACGCAGGTTTGTCAGAGCGCGGCAGCTGCGCCAGCGACGGATTGGCCCACAGGTCGATCTCGTGCTTGAACACCACCACCGCACCCGAAAAGCACACGATGAACATCAGCAGCCCTGTGACGATGCCTGCCCAGGAGTGCAGGGTGAACAGGCGGTTGAGCGTGCGCTGGCTGGTCATGGCGTGCAGGCGGCAGGGGTGGCGTGCTGTGTCAGAAGAAGTAGGTCACGCCCAGGCTGAAGTTGCGCGGTAGAGAAGGCGAGACCACGTTGGCGTTGATCGCGCCGTCGTAATACGCCTTGTTGAACACGTTCTTCACGCCCGCGGTCACGCGGTAGTTCTCACCCACGTAGCTGATGGACGCATCGGCCACAAAGTACGAAGGCAAGGTGAACGGGTAGGAGCCAATCTGCTCGCTCACATACCGCCCGCCCAGGCCCAGCGTCACGCGCTGGTACTGCGGCAGCTTGTACGTGGCCCAGGCCGTGAGCGTGTGGCGCGGCGTGAGGTTGAGTGGCTTGCCCACGATGGCGGCGTTGGTGTCACGCGTGACCTTGGTCTGCGTGTAGGTGTAGGCACTGGTCAGCTTCCAGCCGTTCTTCAGGTCCGCGCCAAGCTCCAGCTCCAGCCCGCGTGCGCGCTGCTCGCCGGTCTGCACGCTGAAGCCCGTGTTCACTGGGTCGGCCGTGGTCACGTTCTCGCGCACCAGGTCAAACACGGCGAGCGCGCCGGTGACCTGGCCGCCGGGGGCTTCGTACTTCACGCCCGCCTCCCACTGCTTGCCGGTTTCGGGCACAAAGTTCGATCCGCCAAACGTCAGGCCCGACTGGGGCAGAAACGACTCGCCATAGCTGCCATACGCGGCCCAGCCGGGCTTGAACTCGTACACCAGCCCGGCCGACAGCGTGGTGGCGTTGTCCTTCTGGCGCGTCTGCGTGTTGGCCACGCGGTTGTTCGTATCGGTGGTGGACCAGTCGCGGCGCAGGCCTACCAACGCCGTCCAGCCCTGGCCAAACTTGATCTGGTCCTGCACATACAAGCCCGCCACGGTGAGCTTGGCGGGCGCATCCTGCGTCAGCGCCTCGGGGCAGGTGGCCTGCATGCCATACACGGGTGCAAACAGGTCCAGCGCGCCAATGCGGCAGGTGCGGCTGGCCAGCAGGCTGGTGCCGCTGCGCGCATCGAGGCCCGTCACCAGCTGATGCTTCACGCCCAGCGCTTCAAAGCGCGACAGCAGCGAGGTGTCGGTGGCCAGCAGGTCGTAGTCCATGTACTGGCGCGAGGCCTGGCGGTTCTGCAGGCGCTGGTTGGCCTGCAGCGCCTGGTTGGAGACAAAGTTGCCCGTGCCCTTCTCGGTCTCGTAGCGCACGTTCTGGCGGAAGGTCATGGCCTCCGACATCTTGTGCTCCAGTGTGTAGCCCACGGTTTTGCTCTGTACGTCATACCCGCCAAAACTTGGGTCGCCCGTGAACATCGTGACGGGCAGCGTGCCGTTGCGGTTGGGCAGCAGCGTGCCGTAGGGCGTGATGCCCTGCTGGCGCATCCATTGGCTCTGGCTGTAGGTGGCAAACAGCACCAGGTCGGTCTGCGGGCCCAGGTCGATGGAGAGCGACGGCGCAAACCAGCGGTCCTTGCGGTAAACGAACTGCGTGGGGTCGTCCACGTTGGAAACATGCGCATTGATGCGCAGCGCCGTCTTGCCCGATTCGGACAGCGGCCGGTTGATGTCGGCCTGCAGCGTGCGCTGGTCGAAACTGCCCACCTCCACGCCCACCTCGTTGATCGCCTCCTTCTTGGGCCGCTTGCTCACCGCATTGACGATGCCGCCTGGCTGCACCTGGCCATAGAGCACCGAGGCCGAGCCCTTGAGCACCTCAAACCGCTCGTAGCCATAGGGCTGCAGCTTGGCCCACATGCCCGGGCTCTGCACCAGGCCATCGACCAGGATGGACTCGGTGGAGCGAAAGCCTCGGATGTTCAGATCGTCAAACCCCCGGCGCCCAAAGTTGACCGGGCTCACGCCCGCCACGGTCTGCAGCGCCTGCTGCACATTGGTGATCTGCCGCGACTCCATCTGCTCGCGCGTGACCACGCTGACGGACTGCGGGGTTTCCAGCCGCCGCATGGGCGCCTTGCTGGCCGTCTGCGCCTCCACGGGCGCAAAGCCCATGTCTTTTTCGGTGCTGGCGTTGATGCGGACTTCTTGGAGCTGGGGTGCGGCCGTTCCCGCGTCTGCTGCCGGTGTGCTGGGCTGCTGTGCCATGGCGGCCTGGGCGAGGCACAGGGCCAGCGGGGTCAGGGCAAACAACCCGGCCCTGGGGCTAAAGGTGGCGAAACAGGACGGGATGGAACAAAGGCAGATGTGCGAAGAACGCGGTGAAAGCGCCGCGCGCGAAGGCAGAGAAGACATGGAGGTCCCGATGGAGAGAAAGGCGGACAAACGCTGAAGGCGCTGGCTCGCGTGGCTTTTCGGGACGCTGGCTGGCAGTGCTGAATTGTATTGAGAATTATTATCGTTCTTTTGAGTCGCGACGTGCGGACTGCGATATGTCAGTCTTTTCCGAATGCATTGGACTGGTGTCCAGCGTTTGGCAACGGGGTTTTGCGCTGCTCTTTCCACAAGGGTTTGGGATAACCGCCTGCTGGATCCAGAGGATTGCTGCTCGTGCACCAACGCCAACGGCGCGCGTGAATACCTTGATCGTTTTGTACGGATTGACACCCGGGTGGCCATCCGTCGGGGCGTTGAGTAGTCGCTGGGAAATGACCCAAGAGAGGGGCATTGGTTCGCCGCTCAGAAAAAAATGCTGTCTTCCGGGCATTTCCAGCGTTCGTAAACCGTAAGCTCGCCGCTCCGCTACATTGCCAGCCCTGCGCGCGGCCGTGGCGGGAATCTTTCCATGACGCTACCTCCAACCATGAAAAATCGATTTCTGTTGCTCTTAGTTTTTACGCTCGCTTTTGTTCTCAGCGGATGCGCCACCCGGACAAATATGGCGTTTCAGGACGATACAGAGCGACTGACCGAAAAAAGCAAACCCATCTTTCTCCTCACCGCCACGATCAAAAATTCCTACCGAACCTCCCATCAGCCAAAGCTACTGGTGGTTCATGTCGAGAAACCAGGGGCGAAAGAAGCGGCTGACCGCCTGAACTTCACGATGGACGAAAAAGCCAGGCAAGAAGCCGGCTCAGCCGAGTCTGGAAACAGTTACCTGTTGAGGCTGGCACTGGATCCCGGGCAATATGAAATTCGGGGACTCACGAGTTTGGCGAGTTCTTTCCCCATCAATGCCATGTTCTTCGCGCCCATGCATTCCCCTCTGGAAGTCAGCGGCAACGGAGTGTTCTATCTGGGGCACATTGCGGCGACGGTTCGAGAACGCCAGGGCAACGAATTCAAGGCCGGGCCGTCGATTCCTTTGATCGACCAAGCTGTTGCCGGAGCTTCCGGCGGCACATTCGATATCACTATCACCGACAGGTTAGATGTCGACGAGCCGGCCTTCCGCGCGAAGTTTCCTGCTTTGGCAGGTGTTCCGATCAAAAAGGCGATTCTTCCGGCATTTGACCGAGCCAAGGCTCAGCAATGGTGGGAGCTGCACTGAAGCGTGGCACGGCAGCGTGGTTTTTTTTCGGGATCGCCACAGGGCGATGCCATGAGCCGTTGCCTAGATACTTGCGCGTGACTGGTCGTGCCAACAAAGTGACGCGATAACTGTTTGCGCGCAGCTCCATCGCGCGGTTCATGGCGTCTCATGAAGCCTGGAGCGTTACCCCTCCGGTCTCGGATTTGCTATTGACTACGTAGCTACCTACCAGCGGTTGGCAAGCAACCGTTAGAGGCCTTTCTTTTCAAGCTCCCGGGAGCTGGCGGTCGTATCGCCGTCATCCCCGTCTGCTACGCCGCCATACCCCGGATACGCGCCACTTTCCCCGCCCAGCGCCGCACTCTCCTGCCGCTCCCGCGCCATCTGCTCCGCAAACTGGTTGCGGCCTTCTCGCGCGACGGCGATGAATTTGGCGCGGTCCTTGTGGTGCGGGTACATGCGGTCGGCCAGTGCGATGTTGTGGGTGCGAAAGCGCTGGGTGATGGCGGTGGCTTGCGCGGGGGGCAGGCCCATCAGCTCCAGCACCGTGTGGGCGCTTTGCAGGCTGGACTCGAACAGTTCGCGCTGCACCAGCGTCACGCCCAGGTCGCGCAGCTTGTTCCAGTGCGTCACATCGCGTGCGCGGGCCACGATCTGCAGGTGCGGGAAGTGCTCGCGCGCCAGCTTGGTGATTTGCAGGGACTGCTCGGCATCGTCCACGGCCACCACCAGGATGCGCGCGTGTTCGGCCCCGGCGATGCGCAGCAGGTCGAGCCGTGTGGCGTCGCCGTAGAACACGCGGTAGCCGAAGGTGCGGGCCACCTCCAGCATGTCCACACTGTGGTCCAGCACGGTGGTGGGGATGCCCTGGGCCAGCAGCACGCGCGAGACGATCTGGCCGTAGCGGCCGAAGCCCGCGATGATGATGGGCGCCTCTTGGGGTTCGGAAATTTCTTCGGCCTGGGGCGTTGTGTTTTTGAGCTGGGCGTAGCGGCGCAGCAGCACGCGGTCCAGCACCACCAGCAGCAGCGGGCTGATGAGCATCGACAGCGCCACAGCGCCGATGAGCAGCGAGGCGGTTTCGGCAGGGAACACGCTGGCGCCCGCAGCGGCCTGGAACACCACAAACGCAAACTCGCCGCCCTGGGCCAGCAGCAGGGTGAAGACGGGGCGCTCCTGGTAAGGGATTTCAACCACCTTGGCCAGGGCGTAGATGACCACGGCCTTGGCCGCGAGGAAGCCGACCAGGATGGCGGCCATGAGGCCGGGCGAGCGCAGGATCACACCGAAGTCGATGCTCATGCCCACGGCGATGAAGAACAGCCCCAGCAGCAGGCCCTTGAAGGGCTCGATGTCGGCCTCCAGCTCGCGGCGGTATTCGCTGTCGGCCAGCAGCACGCCGGCGAGGAAGGCGCCCAGCGCCATCGACAGGCCCACCAGCACCATCAGGTAGGCAATGCCCACCACCAGCAGCAGCGCGGCGGCGGTGAAGATTTCGGGGGTGTTGCTTTTGGCGATCCAGCGCAGCACGGGGCGCAGCAGCAGGCGCCCGCCGAGGATGATGGCGGCGATCACGCCGACGATCTTGAGCACCTCCAGCACCATCTCACCTGGCGCGTGGCCCGCCCCGTCGCCTGCGGCAGCGCCCAGCACCGGCAGCAGGGCCAGGATGGGGATGGCGGCCACGTCCTGGAACAGCAGGATCGAAAAACCTGCCTGGCCGCTGCTGGTGCGCATGAGGTTGCGCTCGGCCAGCACCTGCAGCGCAATCGCCGTGGACGACAGCGCCAGGCCCAGGGCCCCCACCAGGCTCACGCGCCAGGGCAGGCCGGCCAGCGCGCCCAGCGCAAACAGCACGGCCGCGCAGCCCAGCACCTGGGCCGTGCCGGTGCCGAAGATGGGGCGGCGCAGCGCCCACAGGCGGCTGGGTTGCAGCTCCAGCCCGACCAGGAACAGCATGAGCACCACGCCGAACTCGGCAAAGTGCAGGATGTCCTGCACGTTGCTGACCAGCCCCAGGCCCCAGGGCCCGATGGCGATGCCCGCCGCCAGGTAGCCAATGATGGCGCCGAGGCCCAGCGCCTTGGCGATGGGCACGGCCAGCACGGCAGCGGTGAGGTACAGGAAACCGTAGGTGAGCCAGGTGGGGGCGTGTTCCATAGATAGGCAGAGGGCAATGCAGGCGGTGGCGTGGGGCAGGCGCCGCAGGGTGCGGGCGGGCGTGGGGTTGTCAGGATTCTGGCATTGCCGCAGCGGTTGGGATCCTCTGCACAAATCACCGCGCCGTGTGCATCTGCGGTCTCGGGCGGTCTGCGGCGTTGCAAATACTCGCAATAGCTACGGCTATTGCTGCGTTTTGCGCCTTGCAGCCCATCCCGATCCGCAGCGCCCACTTGCCGCTCGATTCGTGCAGAGGATCCCTTGGGGCGGGTGCGCAAGGCATGGAATTCTTGTGCTTCACTTTTGATAGCTTGTAAGGCAATAGGGTCGCGCAGAAGAGGCCATTTTTATGCAAAAAACCATGGTTGACCTGTGGTGGCGTTGTTAAGATGCGGGCCCTTCTTCGCACACGGGCTTGTTGACTCATGGACTTGCAGACTTGGCTGGCTTTTTTTGCGGCATCGTGCCTGATAGCGGTGTCGCCGGGTTCGGGCGCGGTGTTGTCGATGAGCCATGGCCTGTCGTTTGGCGTGCGCAAGACGGGCGCCACCATCCTGGGCCTGCAACTGGGCCTGTTGCTGATCCTGCTGATTGCCGGGGCGGGCGTGGGCTCGCTGCTGCTGGCGTCCGAGGTGGCGTTCAGCGTGGTCAAGGTGCTGGGTGCCTGCTATCTGATCTACGTGGGTTTCAACCAATGGCGCGCGGGCGATGCGCCCATCGCGCAGGGCGATGCGCACGAGGCCGCTGGCACCTGGCAAAAGCGCTGCCTCACCGGCTTCCTGACCAACGCCACCAACCCCAAGGGCATCATCTTCATGGTGGCTGTGCTGCCCCAGTTCATGACCGACACGCGCCCGTTGTGGACGCAGCTGCTGGTGATGGCCGCCACCACGGTGACGGTGGACGTGGTGGTGATGCACGGCTACGCTTTTGGGGCGAGCGCGCTGCGCCGCCTGATGCGCAGCGCCCGCGCCGTGCGGGCGCAGAACCGCGTGTTTGGCGGCTTGCTGATGGCGGTGGGGGCGGGGTTGTTCTTCGTCAAGCGCGGTGGCCAGCACGCCTGAGGGCGTGTTGCTAGCGTGCGGCGATGTCTTTATGCTCTTGATTTAATAGCTTGAAGCGCTTTCCCATCAGGCGCAGAGGGCTGATTTGGCTTGTATTTTTCATGGACCTGCAGATTCCAAGGAGCTTGTCATGCCAGTAGTTGTTGTCGCCAACCCGAAGGGCGGCGTGGGCAAGTCCACGCTGTCCACCAACATCGCGGGCTACTTTGCCAGCCAGGGGCATCCCGTGATCCTGGGCGACACCGACCGGCAGGAATCCGCCCGGCTCTGGCTGGGTCTGCGCCCTCCGGCCGCGCGCGCGATTGGCAGCTGGGACACCAGCTCGGACGTGATCAGCCGCCCGCCCAAGGGCACGACGCATGCGGTGCTCGACACGCCCGCCGGGCTGCACGGCTGGCGCCTGAACGATGTGCTCAAGCTGGCCGACAAGATCATCGTGCCGCTGCAGCCCAGCGTGTTCGACATCTTTGCCACGCGCAGTTTTCTGGACCAGCTGGCCGAGCACCGCCGCGCCGAGGGCGTGCAGATCGGCATCGTGGGCATGCGCGTGGATGCCCGCACCAAGGCGGCCGAGCAGTTGCACCACTTTGTGGACAGCCTCGGATTTCCCGTGCTGGGCTACCTGCGCGACACGCAGAACTATGTGCACCTGGCGGCGCACGGCCTCACGCTGTTTGATGTGGCTCCGGGCCGCGTGGCGCGTGATCTGGAGCAATGGCAGGGCATCTGTGCATGGCTCAATTCTTGAAGGACAGCGTGAAGCAGAACGTACGACCAGCCCCCCGGGAAAACACCTGTCACCCGGCAGACAAGGCGCGCCTAGGCGCGGGGCTACATTGCGACGATGAAAATCTTCCGCTCTTATTCCGAAGTCAGCGCCTGCGTGGGCCAGGAGGTCGCCGTGACCGACTGGATCACCATTACGCAGGAACAGGTCAACCTGTTTGCCCAGGCCACGGGCGACCACCAGTGGATCCATGTGGACCCCGAGCGGGCCAAGGCCGGGCCGTTTGGCGCGCCGATTGCGCACGGGTTTCTCACGCTGTCGCTGATTCCGCAATTCTTCGAGGCGGGCCTGACCATCGAGGGGGCGCGCATGGGCGTGAACTACGGGCTGAACAAGGTGCGCTTCACGGCACCGGTGCCGGTGGGCAGCCGCCTGCGCGCACGCCTCACCTTGCAGGCTGCAGAGCCCGTGGCACCCGATGGCATGCAGATGACCTGGCTGGTGACCGTGGAGCGCGAGGGCAGCGACAAGCCGGTGTGCGTGGCCGAGTCTTTGGCGCGCAATTTTGGCGCTCCGGCGTAGCAGGCTCCGCATACTCCCTCTCCCCTTGTGGGGGAGGGTGGGGGAGAGGGGGCGCACAGGCACAGTGCCCGGGCTGCGGCCCCCTCTCCCCCGGCCCCTCTCCCGCGAGGGGAGAGGGGAGTGGCTGGATGCCAGCGTTGTGTGTTGGTGTTGTTGGGCAGGAGGCTTGAACCATGGACCGCCTGCAAGCCATGAAAATTTTCGAGCGCGTGGTGGAAGAGGGCGGCTTTGCCGCCGCCGCCCGCGCCATGGACATGTCGCCTCCCGTGGTCACCCGCATGGTGGCCGAGCTGGAGCAGCACCTGGGCACGCGCCTGCTGCAGCGCACCACCCGCAAGCTGGCGCTCACCGATGCGGGGGAGTCGTACCTGCAGCGGGTGCGCGCCATCCTGCACGAGATCGACGACGCCGAGGCGGCGGCTGCCGCGAGCACGCGCGACCTGCGCGGCACCATCCGCATCGTGGCGGCGCCTGTGCTGGCCACCAACTTCCTCGCGCCCATGGTGGCGCTGTGGCATGCCCGCCACCCCAAGCTCATGCTGGACATCAGCATGGACGCCTATGCCTCCAGCCGCGTGGACGAGTTCGATGTGACCATCATGGTGGCGGGCGAGGACTTTGACGCCAACATCGTCGCGCGCTCGCTGGTGCAGGGCGAGGCCATCGTGGTGGCGTCGCCCGACTACCTGAAGCGCCGGGGCATTCCGCGTGAGCCGCAGGACCTGGTGAACCACGACTATCTGCGGGACTCCAGCGCGCCCGTGCGTGCGCAGATGGGCCCGGGCCGCAAGCTGCGCCTGCAGTCGCTGCGGGCCGATGTGCCCGACGAGGAGGTGGAAGCGCCTGCCGTGCTGCAGTCGGTGAGCACCGAGCTGCTGATGCGCGCCGCCGTGGACGGGGCGGGTGTGGCTGTCACCTCGCGCTTGCTGGCCGAGGAGCACCTGGCCCGGGGTGAGCTGGTGCATATCCTGCCAGACTGGATTTTTTCACGCTACACCATTTATGCAGCGCTGCCTTCGGGCCGCATGCTGCCAGCGCGCACGCGGGTGTTTCTGGACTTCTTGACTGAACAGGTGCCGCTGGCGATGGCGGAGAAACGCGGGTAGCTTGGGTAGTGCGGCCCGCTCAGCTGAGCTGCGCGAACCCACTGATGATCGTGCCCTCGGGCTCGACGGTGATCTGGCCGTCGGGCATGGCGAAACTGTTCTGGCGCCAGGCCTCGAACACCGTCACCGCCACGGCGTTCGACAGGTTGAGGCTGCGCTGGCCTGCCACCATGGGCAGGCGCAGGCGCTGGGCGGGTGGGAAGCTCTCACGCAATTCGGCGGGCAGCCCCCGGGTTTCGGCACCAAACACCAACCAGTCGCCCGGCAGGAAGCAGGTGGAAAACACCGGCTGCGAGGCGTGTGTGGTCATGGCGAACATGCGCGTGGGGTCGGGTTGCGCGTCGCGCAAAAAGGCCGTCCAGCCGCTGTGGCGCAGCACCCGGGTGTATTCGTGGTAATCAAGCCCCGCGCGGCGCATCAGCCGGTCCTCCATCGAGAACCCCAGGGGCTCGATCAGGTGCAGCGTGCAACCCGTGTTGGCCGCCAGGCGAATGATGTTGCCGGTGTTGGGCGGGATTTCGGGCTCGACGAGGACGATGTGGAACATGCCCGCTATTGTCTTCGTCCCGGATGTGAGTTGAGCAACCGCTCGTAATCAAAAGTATCCCGCCTGGCAGGCGCCGGGGCAATGCGCAGCGCGTGCGGCAGCCTGTCTATTCCAGTGCGGTGCGTGCCAATACCACCACCGCCACATGCGCCACCCCGGCCTCGCGCAGGGCCAGCGTGGCGGCATACACGGTGGCGCCCGTGGTCATCACGTCGTCCAGCAGCACCACGCGCTGCCCCCGTAGGGCGGCGGCGCGGGCGGGTTCCACGGCAAATGCACCTTTCAGGTTGCGCAGCCGCTGGGCGCGTGGCAGGCCACTTTGGGCCTCGGTGGCATGCAGGCGCAGCAGGCTGTGCACATCGGCCTTGGCGCCCGCCAGGTGCTGCGCCAGCAGGGCCGACTGGTTGAAACCGCGTTCGCGCAGGCGTTCGGTAGACAGCGGTACGGGCAGCACCCAATCTGCTGCATCGACTGCGGGCTCCACCCAGGGTGTGCTGCGCAGCAGGGTGGCCAGCGTGCGGGCCCAGCCGGGGTCCGCCCGGAACTTGAAGTCCGCCAGCGCGGCAGACCAGGGGTAGGCATAGTCCACGGCGGCCAGGCAGGCATCAAAGGCTGGCGGGTGCTGCAGGCAGGTGCCGCACACGGCCACCCCTGTGGGCACCCGCAATGCGCAGCGCTGGCAGCGGCTGGCGGGTTGGGCGAACCGGGCCACGCAGGCGTTGCAGATGCGCTGCGACGGCCAGGCATGGCAAGCGGCACACTGACTGGGAACGCGGTCGGCCAGACCCCGCAAGCCCCGCAGGTGGCGTGAAAGCCCTGACAGTCCTTGAAAAAGCATGAATCAATATACTCGCGCGTCCCTGTGAGCTGCCATGTCCTCCGAGCGCCCCCCCACCATCGATCCCATTGCTGCTGCCCGCTGGCAGGCCGCTGCACCTGCCTTGTCCCCGTGGCTCCATGAAGAGGTGGCCCGCCGCATGGAGGACCGCCTGCAATGGATTCGCCAGGCGCCTGCGTCCTGGTGCCATTGGGATGCCTTGCGCGGCGGCCTGCAGGCCCATGCGCTGGTGAGTGCCCGCTATCCCGAGGCCCGTTGTCAGGTGTTTGAGTCTGCCGCGCATTGCGAGCCGGTGGTGCGGCAGGCGTTGGCCAAGCCCTGGTGGAGCCTTTCGCGCTGGAGCGCCGCCAGCCCGCAGTGGGGCCGGCCCGCCGATGCCAGTGTGCAGATGCTCTGGGCCAACATGGCACTGCACACGGCCGCAGACCCACAGGCCCTGATCGCGCAGTGGCACCGCGCGCTGGCGGTGGATGGCTACCTGATGTTCTCGTGCCTGGGGCCCGACACCTTGCGGGAGCTGCACGGGGTGTATGCGGCCCTGGGCTGGCCTCCGGCGGGCCATGCGTTTACCGACATGCACGATTGGGGCGACATGCTGGTGCACGCCGGGTTTGCCGAGCCGGTGATGGACATGGAGCGCATCACGCTCACGTTTGCCACGCCCGAGCGGCTGGTGCAGGAGCTGCGTGAGCTGGGCTGCAATCTGCACCCTGATCGCTTTCCCTCATTGCGCGGGCGGCGCTGGCGCGACAAGCTCTATGCCGTGCTGGCCGAGCGGCTTGCTGATCCGCAGCAGGGAGGTCAGTTGGCACTGACTTTTGAAATCATTTATGGCCACGCTTTCAAGCCCGCACCAAGGGTGCGCATGGACTCCAGCAGCACGGTTTCGCTGCAGGACATGCGCTTGATGTTGCGCAAGGGCGGCAAAGAAAACTAACCTGTAACTCCGTGTCAATGACTTGGAACAAGGCACGCTACAATTCAGGGTTATTGAGATTTCGGGCATCTTCCCGCGCAAATTTGCGGGCTGCGCCTGTGGTGCCTGAGGCTCCACAAACGGTGCGCCAGCAGCCTTGTGGGCACGACCTGTGACGGGCTTGGTTTTACGTTTTGCCACGGTGTCGGGTCAGCGCATTGACTGGCGCTTGGCCCGGAATTGCTCGGTCACGCCGGCACAGTTGGGGTGGATGTATCTGTCCTTGTGCCTGGTGTCCCTGGGGATCGCAACGTGCTTCTGGATGCTCGGCGCCTACCTGGTGATGCCCTTTGCGTGGCTCGAAATCTTGGCTGTAGGAATTGCATTCGCCATGTACGGTCGCCATGCGGCGGATGGCGAGAGGATTTCGCTGCAAGGCTCGCGTCTTGTGGTGGAACGGGAGACGGCAGGCCGGCTGGAGCGCGCAGAGTTTGACCGGAGCCGGGTTCGTGTAGAGCCCAAGACCGGAGATCACTCGCTCATCATGCTGTCTGCACAGGGTCGATCCGTTGAGGTGGGGCGCTTCGTGCGCCCCGAACTTCGACCGGCCCTGGCATCGGAGATCCGCATGGCCTTGCGCGCCGCCTGACCCCACGCAGGCTTGTGCAAGGGATTGGTTAAATTGAGGCTTAGAAGTAAGTGAGAACTATGAAGAGCATTTCCAACAAGCTGGCTTCTCTGCTGCTGATTGCCGGTGCATGGGTGGGCTCCGCAGCCCATGCCGTCCAGGACCTGCCTGGTGGCCCTGCAGTCAACCAGCTGAACCTGCATCCCCCAGTGACCAAAATTGCTGAAGAGCAGCATTTTCTGCACTGGATGATGCTGATCATCTGTACGGTGATCTTTGTTGCAGTGTTCTCCGTGATGTTCTACTCGATCTGGAAGCACCGCCGCTCCAAGGGCGCCAAGTCGGCCAACTTCCATGAGTCCGTCACCGTCGAAGTGGTCTGGACCATCATCCCCTTCATCATCGTGATCCTGATGGCCCTGCCCGCCACCAAGGTGCTGGTGGCGCAGAAGGACACCACCAACGCCGACCTCACCATCAAAACCACGGGCTACCAGTGGAAGTGGGGTTATGACTACATCACCGGCGAAGGCGAAGGCCTGGCGTTCATCTCCACGTTGGACAGCAGCCACCGCGTGATGTCTGACAGCGGCAAGGTGGCAGACGCGCCCGCCGACTACCTGCTCAAGGTGGACAACCCGATGGTGGTGCCTGTGGGCAAGAAGATCCGCATCATCACCACGGCCAACGACGTGATCCACGCCTTCATGGTGCCTGCCTTCGGTATCAAGCAGGATGCGATCCCCGGCTTTGTGCGTGACACCTGGTTCCGCGCCGAGAAGATCGGTGACTACTACGGCCAGTGCGCCGAGTTGTGCGGCAAGGAACACGCCTACATGCCCATCCACGTGAAGGTCGTGTCTGCCGAAGACTACACCGCCTGGGTGGCCGACCAGAAGAAGAAGGCCGCCGCCAAGCTGGACGACCCGACCAAGGTCTGGACGATGGACGACATCATGAAGCGTGGCGAGAAGGTGTATGCCGCGAATTGCGCCGCCTGCCACCAGGCCAACGGCAAGGGCGCTGGCCCCATCAAGGCCCTGGACGCCTCAGCCGTGGTGCTGGACACCGACCACGCCAAGCAGATCCAGATCCTGCTCAAGGGTGCTGCCAATGGGGCCATGCCTGCCTGGGCACAGCTCAGCGATACCGATATTGCCTCTGTGGTGACCTACACGAAAAACTCCTGGTCCAACAAGACCGGGCAGCTGGTGCAGCCTGCTGAAATCGTGGCCCAGCGCGGCAAGTAATCATCGCCCAACGTATTGAGGAATCCAACATGAGCGCAGTTCTCGACAACCACGGTCACGCGGGCGACCACGCACACGACGACCATGGCCACCATGGCCACCATGGCCCCACCGGCTGGCGCCGCTGGTTTTTCGCCACCAACCACAAGGACATCGGTACTCTGTACCTGCTGTTCTCGTTCAGCATGTTGATGATCGGCGGCTTTCTGGCGCTGATGATCCGTGCCGAGCTGTTCCAGCCCGGCCTGCAGATCGTGAACCCCGAGCTGTTCAACCAGCTCACCACCATGCACGGTCTGATCATGGTGTTCGGCGCCATCATGCCGGCCTTCGTGGGTTTTGCGAACTGGATGATCCCGCTGCAGATCGGCGCATCCGACATGGCCTTTGCCCGCATGAACAACTTCAGCTTCTGGCTGATGATTCCTGCGGCCATCATGCTCGTGGCATCATTCTTCATGCCCGGTGGCGCCCCCGCCGCCGGCTGGACGCTGTATGCGCCGTTGACGCTGCAGATGGGCCCCTCCATGGACGCTGGCATCTTTGCGATGCACATCCTGGGTGCCTCGTCCATCATGGGCTCGATCAACATCATCGTGACCATCCTCAACATGCGCGCCCCCGGCATGACGCTGATGAAGATGCCCATGTTCGCCTGGACCTGGCTCATCACTGCCTACCTGCTGATTGCCGTGATGCCCGTGCTGGCTGGCGCGATCACCATGACGCTGACGGATCGCCACTTCGGCACCAGCTTCTTCAACCCCGCTGGTGGCGGCGACCCGGTGATGTACCAGCACATCTTCTGGTTCTTCGGCCACCCCGAGGTGTACATCATGATCTTGCCGGCCTTCGGCATCATCAGCCAGATCGTGCCTGCGTTCGCCCGCAAGAAGCTGTTCGGCTACGCCTCCATGGTGTACGCCACCTCGTCCATCGCCATCCTGTCGTTCATCGTGTGGGCCCACCACATGTTCACGACCGGCATGCCCGTGACCGGCCAGCTGTTCTTCATGTACGCCACCATGCTGATCTCGGTGCCCACGGCCGTGAAGATCTTCAACTGGATCGCCACCATGTGGCGTGGCTCCATGACGTTTGAGACACCCATGCTGTTTGCCGTGGGCTTCATCTTCGTGTTCACCATGGGTGGTTTCACCGGCCTGATTCTGGCCATGGCCCCTATCGACATCCAACTGCAAGACACGTACTACGTGGTGGCCCACTTCCACTACGTGCTGGTGGCTGGTTCGCTGTTCTCCATGTTCGCTGGCGTGTACTACTGGCTGCCCAAGTGGACGGGCGTGATGTACTCCGAAGCCCGTGGCCAGATCCACTTCTGGGGTTCGCTAATCACCTTCAACATCACGTTCTTCCCCATGCACTTCCTGGGCCTGGCTGGCATGCCCCGCCGCTATGCCGACTACCCCATGCAGTTCGCTGATTTCAATGCGATTGCTTCCGTGGGCGCATTCGGCTTCGGTCTGATGCAGGTGTACTTCTTCCTGGCCGTCATCGTGCCCGCCATGCGTGGCAAGGGTGAAAAGGCCGCTGCCAAGCCTTGGGATGGTGCCGAGGGCCTGGAATGGGAAGTCCCATCCCCTGCGCCTTTCCACACCTTTGAGAACCCACCCAAGCTGGACGCTACGGCCACCCGTGTGATCGGTTGAGGACCATGCCCATGACACCCGAGCAGAAAAAGAGCAACCTGCGGATGGCGCTGATCCTGGCGTCCATTGCGGTGGTGTTCTTCGTCGGGTTCATGGCCAAGGTGTTCTTCCTCTCCCGTTGAGCTGAGGCCCCACCTGCCATGAGCCTGCGCCGCGAAAACGCCAAGATGGTCGGCAAGCTGGTCGTGATTGCGGCTGGCATGTTCGCCTTCGGCTACGTGCTGATCCCGATCTACAAGCACATCTGCGAGATGACGGGCATCAACATCCTGTCGCTGTCCGAGCGCCAGGTGCCAGGCAACGGCGTGGCAGGCAAGGACGCGAAGCTGCCAGCGAATACGCAGGTAGACAAGAGCCGCACCATCACCGTGGAGTTCGACGCCAACGCGCGCGGCCCCTGGGACTTCAAGCCCGCCCAGCGCTCGGTGCAGGTGCACCCTGGCGAGCTGACCACAGTGATGTACGAATTCCAGAACGTGCAGAACCGCCGCATGGCCGCACAGGCCATTCCGAGCTATGCCCCGCGCCAGGCGGCAGCCCACTTCAACAAGCTGGAGTGTTTCTGCTTCAACCAGTATGTGCTGGAGCCCGGTGAAAAGAAGGAATGGCCCGTGGCCTTCGTGATCGATCCGCGCCTGTCCAAGGATGTGACCACCATCACGCTGTCCTACACGTTCTTCGAAGTGGGTGGCAAGACGCCAGCCGCACCAGAGTCTACTGCGGCGATGGGTGGCGCCCTGTCCACCCCCAGCGTGTTGGTGACGGGGGTGGGCTCATGAATGCGCCCCTCGATCCATCCGCCGTGAAGCCGCTCGAGCGCAAGGGCTCGCTGCTGCGCACGGTGCGCGCGGTGGCCTGGTCGCTCGTTGGCCTGCGCAAGGGCAGCGAGTACCAGCAGGATGTCGAAAAACTCAACCCGTTGCACATCATTGTGGTGGGACTGGTCGCGGTTTTTTTGCTGGTGATGGGGCTGATGGCCTTGGTGAATTGGGTAGTGTGAGCGGGTTGTTGGACCCGTATCGACAACAAGACTGAAAACAAAGATCTGAGATTCAGGAGCTGAAATGAGTGCATCAACCCACGGCGGAACCCCGTACTACTATGTGCCTGCCGAGTCGCGCCACCCGGTGATGGCGGCTGCAGGCCTGTTCTTTGTCATCCTCGGCGCAGGCCAGTGGATCAACGGCCATGACTGGGGCAAGTATTCCCTGGCCCTGGGCCTGGTGTGGTGGCTGTTCACGCTGTACCAGTGGTTCGGTGACGCGGTGCGCGAAAGCGAAGGGGGCCTGTACGGCCACAAGATCGACCTCTCGTACCGCTGGAGCATGAGCTGGTTCATCTTCTCGGAAGTGATGTTCTTCGGCGCGTTCTTCACGGCTCTGTGGTGGGCGCGCGCACACTCGGTGCCTGCACTGGGCAGCCTCGACAACGCACTGCTCTGGCCTGATTTCAAGGCGGTGTGGCCCAGCGTGGCGGCCGGTATGACGGCCTCGCCAGCTGGCATCGTCGAGCCCTTCCAGACGGTCGGCCCCTTCTGGCTGCCCACCATCAACACCGCGCTGCTGCTGACCTCGGGCGTGACGCTGACCATTGCCCACCACGCACTGCGTGAAAACCATCGCGGCAAGACGATTGCTTTCATGTGGGCCACGGTGCTGCTGGGTTTTGTCTTCTTGCTGGTGCAAGGCTACGAGTACTACCACCTGTACACCGACTTGAACCTCAAGCTCAATTCGGGTGTGTTCGGCTCCACCTTCTTCATGCTGACCGGTTTCCACGGCTTCCACGTGTTCCTGGGCATGCTGATGTTGCTGGTGATCACGCTGCGCCTGCAAAAGGGCCACTTCACCGCCGACAAGCACTTCGGCTTTGAAGGTGCAGCCTGGTACTGGCACTTTGTGGACGTGGTGTGGCTCGGCCTGTACGTGCTGGTGTACTGGATGTAAGCACCCCGCGGCACCCGCAAAAAAAGCGCCTCGCGGCGCTTTTTTTGTTGGAGGGGAGGGCAGCAAAAAGGCTGGATCTTTGCCCCTGTGGCGGGCGATGGCGCTCGCTGGGACAGGCTAGGTCAGCGGGTTGCTGGCAGGCCGGTGGGCTGGATGTAGCCCAACTGCCAGGCCATCAGAATGCACACAAACAGCACAATGGACAGCCCCACCCGCACTGCCAGTGCCTTGGCCATGTGGTTGCCTCTGCGCTTGTCGTCCTGGCTGCCCTGGCCTTTGCGCATCATGAAGAACAAGGCCGACGCGAGGCTGGCCAAAATGGCGATGAACGCCAGCACTACGAGGTATTTCATGGAGCACATTATCCCGTGACCACTGTTCGCCGCCCCCTGGGTCTGCGTTTCTGGCTCATTACGCTGGCCACGGTGGCGGGCATGCTGGTTACCGCGTCGCTGGGGCGCTGGCAGCTGTCGCGTGCGGCGCAGAAAGAGGCCCTGCAGGCCATGCTGGACGCGCGTGGTCGCATGCCGGCGATGGATGGCCGTGTGCTGCTGTCGCAACCCACCATGGCAGCTGCAAAGGCCGAAACCCTTGTGCACCGCGCGGTGGTGCTGGAGGGGCGCTGGTTGCCCGAGCACACCGTGTACCTCGACAACCGCCAGATGAATGGCCGCCCCGGGTTTTTTGTGCTGACGCCGCTGCAGTTGGTGGGCACACCTTCGGGGGTGGTGCTGGTGCAGCGGGGCTGGGTGCCGCGCAATTTTCAGGATCGCACCCAGCTGCCCCAGGTGCAAACCCCGCAGGATGTGGTGGTGCGCGTGGTGGGGCGCGTGGCCGCCGCGCCCTCGCGGCTGTACGAGTTTGGCGGTGGGGACAGCAGTGCTGGCGGCCATGGCGCCGAGGGGTCTTCCCGCATCCGGCAAAATCTCGACCTGGCCGCGTTTCGCACCGAAACCGGCCTGGCGCTCGCCCCGCTCACCGTGGTGCAGACGGGCGAGGCGGTGGGTGCGGGCGACGGCCTGCAACGCGACTGGCCCGTGGTGGGCGCAGGCGTCGATAAACACTACGGTTACGCATTTCAATGGTTCGGGCTCTGCGGCCTGATGGCACTTCTTTATGTCTGGTTCCAAATCGTCCGACGGTTCATTCGCCCGCGCAGCCAGCCTGCCCCCTGAAGTCCACGCCGAGCACCCGCTCGGACTGACCGTGCACACCTTGCCCGAGGCCGGAGATGCCGTGGCCAGCGCGCAGCGCACCCGCCATGGCCGCTGGAAGATGCTGGGCGTGTTGGCGATCTGCGCGGCACCGGTGATCGCCTCGTATTTCACCTACTACGTGATCCGCCCCGAAGGCCGCCGCAACTATGGGGAGCTGATCGATCCCCAGCGCACGCTGCCTGCGCTCACCGTTGCTACGCCGGATGGTGCCCCGGTGACCCTGGCCTCGCTCAAGGGACAGTGGCTGCTGGTGAGCGTGGCCGGTGGCGCCTGTGATGCGGTCTGCCAGAACCACCTGTATCTGCAGCGGCAACTGCGCGAAAGCCTGGGCAAGGAAAAAGACCGCCTGGACTGGGTCTGGCTCGTCAACGACAACGCCGCCATCCCCGACGCGCTGGCACCCGCCCTGCAAAAAGCCACGGTGCTGCGCGTGGATGCTGCTGCACTGAACGCCTGGCTCGCACCGGCGGCGGGCCAGCAGCAGGCCGACCACCTGTATGTGGTGGACCCCATGGGCAACTGGATGATGCGCTTCCCTGCTGCCATGGATGCCAGCGGCGCCGCCAAGGCCAAGCGGGACCTGGAGCGCCTGCTGCGCGCCTCCTCGTCCTGGGACGACGCCGGGCGGCCGGGCCAGCCATGAGCGATACCCAGCCGCTGTACGACCTGGCGCCGGTGCTGGAGCTGATGCTCTTGGGCCTGCTGATTGCATTGGGGCCGCTGGCCTGGGTGTGGGTGCGCAACCGCCGCAGCTCGCCCATGCGGCGCCTGCAGGCGCTCACAGTGCTGACCTTGTTTCTGACCTTTGACCTGGTGCTGTTCGGCGCCTTTACACGGCTCACCGATTCGGGCCTGGGCTGCCCCGACTGGCCCGGCTGCTACGGCAATGCCAGCCCCATGGGCGCGCGTGCAGAAATTTCGGCCGCGCAAGAGGCTATGCCCACGGGCCCCGTCACGCATGGCAAGGCCTGGGTGGAGATGATCCACCGCTACCTGGCCACCGGCGTGGGCGTGCTCATCATTGTGCTCACGGTGTCGTCCTGGGTGCAGCACCGCCGGGCCCAGCGCGGCGTGGCCGAGGCGCCTCCGCTCAGCCCCTGGTGGCCCACGGTCACGCTGGTGTGGGTGTGCCTGCAAGGGGCCTTTGGCGCGCTCACGGTGACGATGAAGCTCTTCCCCGCCATCGTCACGCTGCACCTCATCGGTGGACTGGTGTTGCTGGCGCTGCTGTGTGTGCAGGCGGTGCGCCACACCCACGCGGCACAAGGCCGCCTGCCCACCGTGATCTCGCCCGCACTGCGTCGGGGCCTGGCCTGGACGGGGTTGTTGCTGGCGCTGCAGGTGGTGCTGGGCGGCTGGGTCAGCACCAACTATGCCGTGCTGGCCTGCACCACCTTCCCCACCTGCCAGGGCAGCTGGTGGCCCGCGATGGACTTTGCCCAGGGCTTCCAGGTCTGGCGCAAGCTGGGCATGCTGCAGGATGGCAGCCACATCAGCTTTGCGGGGCTTACCGCGATCCACTACGTGCACCGGCTCATGGCCTATGTGGTGCTGGCGGCGCTTGCATGGCTGGCCTGGCGCCTGCACCGCAGTGGCGCGCTGCGCGCGCAAACGCGCTGGCTGGCGGGCCTGTCGGTGCTGCAACTGGCCACCGGCCTGTCCAACGTGATCCTGGACTGGCCGCTGGTGGCCGCCGTGCTGCACACCGGCGGCGCTGCGGCACTGGTTGTGGTGCTGACCTGGGCCCTGGTGGCCAGCCGTGCAGCCGTGCCTGTTTCCCGAGAGTTTTCCGCGTCGCCTGGCGCATCGAGAGTGTCCGCATGAGTGTCGCCCCACCCCACGTTGTTGCCTTGCCCTCGCGCATGCAGCAGTTCTATGCGCTGACCAAGCCCCGCGTGGTGCAGCTCATCGTTTTCTGTGCCCTGATCGGCATGGTGCTGGCCGTGCCCGGCTTGCCGTCTGCCGCGCAACTGGGCCACATGGCGCTGGCCAGTGCCGGGGTGTGGCTGGTGGCGGGCGCTGCGGCTGCTTTCAACTGCATCGTGGAGCAGGGCATTGACGCCAAGATGAAGCGCACCGCCTGGCGTCCCACGGCCAAGGGCGAACTGTCCAATGCGCAGACGCTGCTGTTCTCCGCCGTGCTGTGCGCCGCAGGGTCGGCACTGCTGTACTTCTGGATCAACCCGCTGACCATGTGGCTCACCTTTGCCACGTTCGTGGGCTACGCGGTGGTCTACACCGTGATCCTCAAGCCCCTGACGCCGCAGAACATCGTCATCGGCGGAGCATCGGGCGCCATGCCACCGGTGCTAGGCTGGGCCGCCATGACGGGGGACGTGGGCCCCGAGGCGCTGATCCTGTTCCTCATCATCTTCCTGTGGACGCCGCCGCACTTCTGGGCGCTGGCGCTGTACCGCGTGGAGGACTACCGCAAGTCCGGCCTGCCCATGCTGCCGGTTACCCATGGCAACGAGTTCACCCGGCTGCAGGTGTTCCTCTACACCCTGATCCTGTTTGCGGGCTGCCTGATGCCGTTTGTGTACGGCATGAGTTCGTGGATCTACCTCGCAGCGGCTGTGCTGCTGTCTGCGGGTTTTTGTGGCTACGGCTTTGCGCTGTGGCGCAACTACTCCGACGCGCTGGCGCGCAAGACCTTCCGTTTTTCCCTGATCCACCTGAGCGTGCTGTTTGCCGCCCTGCTCGTGGACCACTACGTGCTGTGAACCCCATGCTGAAACGAAATGCTCTCAAAACGATAGCTGTCAGTGCTCTATCCATAGGCGCAGCGGGCCTTTTTGGCGCTTGTTCTGAGAAGAAAAAGGCCGAATTTCGTGGCGTGGACATCACCGGCGCCGACTACGCCCGGGACCTCCCGCTGACCGACCACAACGGTCAGGCACGCCACATCCAGGACTTTGCGGGCAAGGTGGTGGTGGTGTTCTTCGGCTTCACGCAGTGCCCCGACGTGTGCCCGACATCGATGCAGGAGTTGGCCGAGGTCAAGCAGATCCTGGGCAAGGACGGCGACCGCCTGCAAGGCATCTTTGTGACGGTGGACCCGGAGCGCGACACGCCCGAAGTGCTCAAGGCCTACATGGCCAACTTCGACCCGAGTTTTCTGGCCCTGCGTGGCTCGCCCGAGCAGCTTGCGGCCGTCGCCAAGGACTTCAAGATCTACTACAAGAAGGTCGATGGCAAGACGCCCACCAGCTACACCATGGACCACTCGGCGGGCAGCTACGTGTACGACCCTGCCGGGCGCCTGCGCGTGTACAACCGCTACGGCAGCGGTGCCCAGGCCCTGGCCGCCGACGTCAAGACCCTGCTTGCCGAAGGGGGCTGAGATTTCTGCGGGTGCGCCAGCCCGCATGCATGCTGGTTTGACAGTACTGGCAGTAAAAAACCCGGGCAGGCACGTTGGCCAGACCCGGGTTGAAGTTTGCTGGTGGCAAAGGCGTGCGACATCTCCGCCGCGCAGATTCACTCCGCCTTGATGCCGCGCATCGCGATCACACCGCCCAGCAGGTTGGTGTCGGCCTTCACGCGGTTGGCCAGCCCCTCGGGCGACGAGCCCACCGTCTGCCAGCCTTGCTGGAACAGCTTGCCGCGCACCTCTTCGCTGCGGGCAATCTCGCTGATCAGCGCCGCCAGCTTGGCCTGGATGGGCTTGGGCAGGGTCGAAGGCGCCGCGAAGGCATTCCAGATTTCCAGGTTGAAGTTGCTGATGCCTGCTTCGGCCAGGCTGGGCACATCAGGCGCCAGCGGGCTGCGTCCGGAAGACGTCACACCAATCGCGCGCAGCTTGCCCGCACGCACCTGCGCCTGCGCCAGGGCCGGAGGCAGCAGGGCCATCTGCAACTGCCCGCCCAGCATGGCGGTGGCCACCTGCGGGTAGCCCGGGTAGGGCACATGCACCGGGTTGATGTTGCTGCGCGACTTGAGCAGCTCGGTGCCAATGTGGCCCACCGTGCCCACACCCGGCGTGCCATAGCTCCACTTGTCGCCGCCATTGCGGGCCGCCACGAAGAAGTCGCGGGCATTGCTGTTGGCGGGCACCCCGGGCTGGCTCACGGGAGCCGTCAGGATCAGGGGCGAAGTGCCGATCAGGCTCAGTGGCGCCAGGTCCTTGATCGGGTCATAGGGCACGGCCGGATTCAACAGCTTGGCAATGGTCATGTTGCCGTTGATCATCAGGCCGATGGTGTGGTCGTCGCGTGCCTTGGCCACGGCATCGGCGGCAATGTTGCCGCCTGCGCCCACCTTGTTTTCCACAATCACCGGCTGGCCCAGGGCCTTGGACAGCGGCTCAGTGAATGTGCGCGCCGTGAGGTCGGGCGAAGACCCGGCCGGGAAGCCCACGATGATCTTGAGCGGCTTGGTGGGCCAGGCCAGGGGGGCGGCTGCTGCGGCGGCGCCGGGCTTGGCAGCGTTCTGGGCCAAGACCCAGGGGGAGGCGGCTGCCAGCGCAATCAGCAGCGTAGAAGCACGGCGGGACACAACAGGGCGTGACGACAACATGGGACGGGGTCTCCTCAACAAGAATATTCAGGGGCCAAAACGACACGGGGCCCCAGAACTGGGGCCCCGTGAGGCAACTTCTGCAGCCGGGGATATTAACCCCGCCGCCCGCAGGCTCAGGTGTACTCGGCCAGTGCCTTTTTCATCTTCTTCATCGCGGCCACCTCGATCTGGCGGATGCGTTCGGCGCTCACGCCGTACACCGCCGCCAGCTCGTGCAGCGTCATGCCGCCCGTGCCGTCGTCGTTGACCTTGAGCCAGCGCTCTTCCACGATGCGGCGGCTGCGATCATCCAGGCTGGCCAGCGCCGTGGCAATGCCATCCGTGGCCAGCGCATCACGCTGGCGCGACTCGATCATGGCCGTGGGCTCGTGCGAACCGTCGGCCAGGTAGGCAATGGGGCCAAACGCCTGCTCGCCATCGTCCGATGGGGCCGGGTCCAGCAGCACATCACCCCCCGACATGCGGGTTTCCATCTCGATCACTTCCTCGCGCTTCACATTGAGTTGCGCGGCCACCGAGTCGATCTCGCGGTCCGACAGCGTGTCGCGGTGCGTGGCGGCGTCTTCTGCGGCGGCATCGGCCTTGAAGCCCTGTTTCATCGAGCGCAGGTTGAAGAACAGCTTGCGCTGGGCCTTGGTGGTGGCCACCTTCACCATGCGCCAGTTCTTCAGGATGTATTCGTGGATCTCGGCCTTGATCCAGTGCATGGCGTAGCTCACCAGGCGCACGCCCTGGTCCGGGTCAAAGCGCTTGACGGCCTTCATCAGGCCCACATTGCCTTCCTGGATCAGGTCGCCATGGGGCAGGCCGTAGCCCAGGTACTGGCGCGAAATCGAGACCACCAGGCGCAGGTGCGACATCACCAGCCGGCCAGCGGCATCCACATCGTTGTTGTCCTTGAGCTGCCGCGCATAGGTCTGCTCTTCTTCGTGTGTGAGCAGGGGCAGGCGATTGACGGCCGAAATGTAGGCGTCGAGGTTGCCCAGCGCAGGCACCAACGCCCAGGGGTTGGCGGGAGCCAGGGTCATCGTCGCGGTTCCAGACTGAATGTTCATTCCAGGAATCCTTTCCTCTAAGCCAAGATATTAGCACTCCATGTGATTGAGTGCTAAATCCATAGTTCCCCTGCGGGTGAACAAAGTGGCCTGTCCACCATCGCCAGTGTCGATTCCACTCGGGTTTTGTACTTTTCTCATTGAGTTTTGTACTTTTGAGGCGTGAGGGAGAAGCGTAACTATTTGATTTGTAATGGGAAATTTGTTTCTGATGCGGTTTTTTCAATCTTCTGTGCCTGCTTTTTAAGCGGATTTCAGGAATCTGTCCCCACCCCTTTGAGCATCGGTTCGTGCGTTGGTTGCGCCGCAATGCGGCTTAGCAGCAGTTGAAAGCACATTGTTTGTGAGTGTTTGCTTACTTTTTTCTGGGTCGTGGGAAGAAGTTGGTGAGACATTCGCCCTTATCGATGTGAGCCCAAGAACTGGGAGCAGCGGCGCCCCTCCCTCTTTCCTAAGGGTTGCCGGTCCGTGTGGAAAAGGAGTGCCAGTGCATGCAAGTGGACGAGTCGCGACCGGGCAGGTTTCGCTGCAAAGCGGCCCACCCGATCACAGCAGAATCGACGCACACTCTCACCCTGTAGCCACTCAGAACGGCGCAGGCGACACCGTCAACACCGCAGGCCCAGGCCCCATATGCAGGCGACAGCTACAGCTCGGTCGTTTGCAAGCTTTTTCCGCGAGGAGGATAATTCGATCTTATGAAAATCCTCACCAACGTGATCAAGGCATCGTCCGCCACCTAGTTGCGCCCCTCGATCGCGTATCGGAGGGCTGCGCGCCTTCCGGTCAACAAAACCCCGGCAGGCTTCCCTTCCGGGGTTTTTTGTTTTTCGCACCACGGACCAACCCATGCGTACCTACGACAAGTTGATTGCCACGATTCCCGACCGCCGGAGCTTGAGTTCCGTGCGCCCGGGCTCCGGCGACAGCACACCTCTCAGACGCTAGCGACCAGGCGAATCCTTCACGCCTGGGCTGGCGCAAAGCCAACTAGGCGGCAACTGCTCGCAGAGCCGAGTGCAGCCGCAAAAATGAAAGATTCACCATGTCCAAGACTTCTTCCTCCTCTCGCAACAACGCCCATCGGCAACTGCGCAACCTCGGTGTCATCGCCCACGTTGATGCGGGCAAGACCACAACCACCGAACGCATCCTGTTCTACACGGGCGAAAGCCACCGCATCGGTGACGTGAACGACGGCACTGCTCAGATGGACTTCGACCCGCAGGAGCAAAAGCGCGGCATCACCATCAACAGTGCGGCTGTCACTGTGCATTGGAAGGGCACACAGCTCAACCTGATCGACACGCCCGGCCACATCGACTTCAACATCGAGGTGAACCGTTCGCTGCGCGTGCTCGATGGCGCGGTCGTCGTGTTCGACGGCGTGGCCGGCGTGGAGCCGCAGACCGAGACCAACTGGCGCCTGGCCGACAAGTACCGCGTACCCCGCATCGCCTTCATCAACAAGCTCGACCGCGTGGGTGCCGACTTCCACCGCGTGGTGGCCATGATGGAGGATCGTCTGGGCGTGCGCGTGGTGCCGCTGCAGATCCCCATCGGCGCGGAAGGCGACTTCCATGGTGTGGTGGACCTTTTGAGCATGCGTGCTCGCATCTGGGACCGTGACGACGCAAGCGCCCCGTACCGCGAAGCCGATGTGCCCGCTGACCTGCTTGAGCATGCGGTGCGCAGCCGCGCTCGCCTGGTCGAAGCGGCTGTCGAGCAAGACGAAGCCGCCCTGCAGGCCTACGTCAACGGCGAAGAGATCGCGGTGGACGTGCTGCGTGCGGCCGTCCGCAAGGGTGTCCTGGCCGGCGCCTTCGTGCCTGCGCTGGCGGGATCGGCTTTCAAGAACCGGGGTGTGGAGCCTTTGCTCGATGCCGTGGTGGACTACCTGCCCGCGCCCGAAGACATCGTGCGCGAAGGTGAAGGCGAGACCGCCGCGGACCCGTTCAAGGCGTTGGCATTCAAGGTCGTCACCGATGACCATGGTGCCAAAGTGTTCGTGCGCGTCTACAGCGGCCGGCTGGGCCGGGGCGACGTGGTGCTCAACACCAGCACGGGCAAGACCGAGCGCGTGTCGCGCCTGTACGAAGTGCATGCCGACAAGCACATCGAACGCGACGAGCTGGTGGCGGGTGACATCGCCGCCGTCGTAGGCCTCAAGGACACGTTGACGGGGCACACGCTGAGCGACCCGGCCCACCCCGTGGTGCTGGAGCAGATCAGCGTGCCCGAGCCGGTGATCCATGTGGCCATCGAGCCCAAGGCGAGCGCGGACCAGCAAGGCCTGTCAAAGGCCCTGCAGTCCCTGCTGCGCGAGGACCCGAGCCTGAGACTGCAGCTCGACGCCGAGTCCGGCCAGACCATTCTGTCCGGCATGGGCGAGCTGCAGCTGGAGGTGTCGATCGAGAAGCTGCGCGCACGCCACGGCGTCAACGTGTCGGTAGGCCGCCCCCAAGTGGCCTACCGCGAAACCATCTCACGGAGTGTGGAGGTACACCATGTGCACAAGAAGCAATCGGGCGGGCCCGGCCAGTTCGCTGAGGTAAGGCTGCTGCTCGAACCCCTGCCCAGGGGCGAAGGCATCCGCTTTGAAAGCCGCATTGTTGGCGGAGCCGTGCCGCGCGAGTTCATTCCCTCCGTGGAGGCCGGCATCCGCCGCGCCGCCCTTGCGGGCGCAGTGGCAGGCTTCCCCGCCACGGACTTCGCGGCCATCCTGCTGGACGGCAGCTTCCACGAGCGCGACTCGTCCACGCTGGCCTTCGAGCTGGCGGCCATGGCCGCCTTCCGGGAAGGGTTTGCCAAGGCAGCGCCCCAGGTGCTGGAGCCCGTGATGGCCGTGGAGGTCATCACCCCGGTCGACTACCTGGGCGATGCCATCGGCGACCTGAACCGCCGCCGAGGGCTGGTGCGAGGCCAGGGCCAACGCGGCATCGCAGCCACGGTCGAGGCCGAGGTACCGCTGAAAGAGATGTTCGGCTACATCGGTAGCCTGCGGGCCCTGTCGTCAGGGCGTGCGCAGTACTCGATGCAGCTGGACCACTATGGGGTGGTGCCTGCGGCCCAGGTGGCAGAGCTGATGGGCTGAGTTGCGCGCCGGGCCGGGTGCCCGGTACAGCCCGAGAGAGGGGTGTGGACGGGAGTCTGCACCTCTTTTTTTTGCTTTGCGAGATGTTTGCTGCGTGACGGCTCCGGTCATCAAGGCTCAGGTGGGGGAGGCAGCCAGAAGATCACACACGCCTCACAGACTTCATGTTGGCCTCACGCAGCCACCCAATACTGTCTCCCAGCGCTCAATGCTTCTTGGTTGGAAAGGGCTCCATGTTTATTGCAATCGCGCTGGGCATGGCCCTGCTGTGCCTGGCCATCTTTGGGTTGGCGACCTTCTTTCTGGCAAGGGGCATGGCTAGAAGTTTCGGCTATGTCTTCCACCAGCTACTCGGATATCAACCGCCCACCGTCGCGCTGCGGTTGACCTCCTGGGCCTCCGCCCTGCTCGTGCTGATACTCCTGCCCGTGAAAGGATGCAGCCATATGCAGGTGGAGCTGTACCGCCAGGCGGTTCCTCCTCAATTCGAGTTGGTGGAGGCTCTGCACCACGATGAGATCGTTGGTTTCCGAGAGGGGTGTGGATACGCAATCTTCCGGCTTTCAGAAGACAACCTGGCGCGCATTCGCCGCCAGGGCCTGGCTTACTTCGACGCGGCTCAGCTTGGACGGGATGGCAAGCCCTACCACCAATACCAGCCGTGGCAAACCACGCCGACCGGCGAGCATGAGCAACTGTTTCGCGGGCAAAGCTGCGCGGGTGAGCCGTCTGAATTGCTGGAGCAGGCTCAGCGCGCAGTTGGCAAAGAAGGAGCGTTCTTCACTACCGGTCACGAGCAGGATTTGGTGGTAGTTCCTGCCTTGGGTTTGCTCATCTACTCGTACAACGGTTGACCGAAGGGCTACAACTTGGACTATCCGGCTTTGCGTTCCATCTCCAAATCTCTATCCAAAAGACAGTCGATAAATGCACCCAGGAGCGCCGGTCGATGCTGCCTGTTCGGGTAGTAGAGGAACAGCCCGGGGCGCGAAATCGACCATTCCGCCAAGACCTGGACCAACCTGCCCTGGGCCAAGTGCTCGGCCACACCATCTCGTTCGAAGTGATACGCAATGCCGAGCCCGTTCAGCGCAGCAGCAATGCCAATGTCAGCATGATTGGTGACAACCGGACCATCCACCGCGACTTCCAGTTTTTGGCCCTTCTTTTCGAACTCCCAGCGGTACTGTCTGCCGTCCATCTGTAGCCGCCAGTTGATGCACGCATGATTGTGCAAATCGGCGGGCGTCTTAGGGACCCCTCGCGCAGCCAGATAGCCTGGAGAGGCCACTGCAACCATATTCAGGTCTGGGCTGAGACGCACGGCAATCATGTCCTTCTCAAGCCGCCCACCCACGCGGATGCCCGCATCGAAGCGGCCCGCAACGATATCGGCCAGAGCGTCGTCGACCACGATGTCGAGCAGCACTTCAGGATAGGCCTGGTGGAAGCGCGAAAGCCTGGGCGCAATGATGGTTCTCGCTGCGATCCCCAGCGTGTTGATGCGAAGCGTGCCTGTGGTGTGCCCTGCAGCCTCGGTGGCTTCAGCGACTGCAGCATCCATTTCCCGAAACAGTGGGGCTATTCGCCCATAGAGCAGTTCGCCACTTGCAGAGGGCGCGACGCTTCGTGTCGTCCTGTTCAGAAGGCGTGTGCCGATCCTGCCTTCGAGCTGTCGAATGGTCTGGCTGAGCGCAGACGGCGAAAGGCCCAGATGTTCTGCCGCGCGGGCAAAGCTCTTGCGTTCAACCACGGCAGCAAAAGCTTTTAGCTCAGCAAATTCGAACCCGCGCATTATGTATTCCTGTCTACATAGCCAATTTGAATTCTAGGTGATTCACTTATCTTGCTGCGACGCGCATCCTGAGGCTTCATTCAACACATGGAGCCACCAGCATGCACCCCTCGACCCTTCCTGAACCCATTGCCGCGTACTTCGCGGCAGAGCACAACCCTGAGGCCTTGGCGCGTTGTTTCACACCGCAAGCGGTCATGAAGGACGATGGCCACACCTACACCGGCGTCGAAGCCATCACGGCCTTTATGGCCGAGGCATCCGCCAAGTACAGCGCTACGACCGTACCGTTTGCACTGGAACGTGAGGATGGCCTCCAGATCGTCCGCGCCAAGGTCACAGGCAACTTCCCTGGCAGCCCGATCAATCTGTTCTATCGCTTTCGCTTGGAACGCGGCCTGATTTCATTGCTGGAGGTCACAGCATGAACTTCGACCTTCAATTGCAAGGACAGCGTGCCCTGGTTACCGGCGGCACCAAGGGGTTGGGTGCTGCGGTCGTCAAGAGCCTCCAGGAAGTCGGAGTGCAGGTCATGACAACTGCGCGCTCGGCACCAGACAGGCCGCTCGAAGGTGTGACTTACGTCCAGACTGACCTGACGACCGCGGAGGGCGTGAGCGAACTGGCGCGCGTGGTGAGGGAGCAGTGGGGCGGTGTCGATATCCTGATCAACTCCGTCGGAGGCTCGACCGCGCCGGCAGGCGGTTTTGCGGCACTGGATGACGCTGTGTGGCTCAGTGAGCTGAACCTGAACCTGATGTCAGCAGTGCGTCTTGACCGTGCGCTGTTGCCCGCCATGTTGGCCAAACGTGCAGGGGTTGTCCTGCATGTGACGTCGATACAGCGTGTGCTTCCACTTCCGGAGTCAACCACCGCGTACGCCGCCGCCAAGGGTGCCCTCTCGACCTACAGCAAGTCCTTGTCAAAAGAGGTCACACCGAAAGGAGTGCGCGTTCTGCGCGTCTCGCCAGGCTGGATTGAAACCGAGGCTTCGGTGGTATTTGCCGAGCGGATGGGCGCAGAAGCGGGCACGGACTACGAGGGCGGGAAGAAGATGGTCATGGACTGGCTCGGTGGAATCCCGGTCGGGCGGCCCGCTACGCCACAGGAAGTTGCCGACCTCATCACCTTCTTGGTGTCTCCTCGCGCAGCATCGGTGTCGGGCTCAGAGCATGTGATCGATGGTGGGACGGTTCCCACCGTGTAAAGCCCTGAAGAGGTGTGACAGATAGGCCCACAAGTTACGGCACTCGTGGGCCTTTTTTCTTTTCAAGGGCTGGGTCCGGAGCCAGGCATTCGGGCGCAGACGGCGTCAAAGTTAGTTGGTCAAGGCAACGCATTGGCTGAACAGCGCAAGCAGGGCCGTTACCGCCGCGGGCCTACGACTGCGCGAACCACCTCCTTGGGGCGCGTGCACAAAAACCGAATCAGGGAGAAATGGACGATGGCAAAACAAAGTCGGACTATCTTGTGTAGATGGTCCTGCGCTTGCGGTCTATCGTTACGTCACCGCAACTCACCACCTGGACTCATCATGAAGACCGTACTCATCACAGGCTGTTCCTCTGGCTATGGCCTGGCCACCGCTCGTCACTTCCATGCCATGGGCTGGAACGTCATCGCCACCATGCGCAGACCGAACGTGAATCTGCTGCCCCAATCGGAGCGCATGCGCGTGATCCCGCTGGATGTGACCAGCCAAGACAGCATCGTCTCGGCCCTCCACGCTGCCGGCCCCATCGACGTACTCGTCAACAACGCCGGGATCGGCGTCGTCGGCGCGTTCGAGGCCACTTCGCTGGCGATTGCCCGTGAAGTGTTCGACACGAATACCTTTGGTGTCATGTCCATGATGCAGGCCGTCATACCGCAGTTTCGCGAACGTAAGGCGGGCGTGATCGTCAACGTGACTTCAAGCACCACGCTCGCATCCTTCCCACTGGCGGGCATCTACACCGCCAGCAAAACAGCCATCGAAGGCCTCTCCGGTTCAGTGGCTCATGAGTTGGGGGCCTTCGACATCCGCATCAAGCTGGTCGAGCCCGGCTACGGTCCCGGCACCCGCTTCACCGAGAACGGAGGGCAGCGCATGCAGGGCCTGATTCCTGATGCCTACAAGCCGTTCGCTGAACCCATCTTTGCGGCATTTGCCAATCCCGGGCCGGTGACCTCCGAGACCGACGTTGCCGAAGTAGTCTGGCAAGCCGCCAACGATACGACGGACCGCCTGCATTTCGCCGCTGGTGCGGATGCCGTGGCGCTCGCCAACGCAAAACGGCATTGACCCGCGAGTCCTTCGCCAATTGCGTGCCCTGGCCGGCCATGCGCCGGTGCGGGCTGCTTTGCCTGGCATCGAGTTCCAGCCAGGACAACGAATCGTGAATTGGCTTGCCGGACTCCCTATGCATCAGAATTGCCAGGTGTTTGGCAAACATCCATTTCGCCGATGAGTGATCCGCTGACTGAAGTCGTGAAGCTGTTGCAGCCGCGCGCCGTATTTGCCAACCCCATCAGTGGCAAGGGGGACTGGGCCGTCCGATTTGCTGCTTACGGTCAGTCCAGCTTCTGCATCATGCTGGCGGGCAGCTGCATGCTTGCCGTGGATGGGCACGAGGCGGTCACCCTTTGCGCTGGGGACTTCGTCCTTCTGCCGACGACCCCCGCATTCACGATCTCCAGCCTAAGCCCAGCGGCCCCTGTTCACCTCGACCCGAATGCAGTCGGGAAACAGGGCGA
The DNA here is from genome assembly GCF_002245625.1 of Acidovorax kalamii. Classification (GTDB taxonomy): domain Bacteria; phylum Pseudomonadota; class Gammaproteobacteria; order Burkholderiales; family Burkholderiaceae_C; genus Acidovorax; species Acidovorax kalamii. The sequence goes on along the minus strand of NZ_NOIG01000012.1, from coordinate 124,311 downwards.
GGTTCGGTATGGCGACAGGACCGGGGAAGCGGACATGCGTTCACTGGGTGGGGCATTCCTGTTCGACGCTGCTGACCCCAAACTCTTGGTGTCTCTGCTGCCGGAGCTTGTCCATGTCCAGGGTTCCATGCGTCTGGCTCAACTGGTTCAGATGGTTGGCGAAGAGTACACCGAGCAGAGTCCCGGGCATGAGTTCATGCTGTCGCGGCTGGTCGAGATGATGCTGATCGAAGCCATGCGTTCGACAACCTCGCGCAATGCGCCCTCGGGCATGCTGCGGGGCCTGGGTGACGAGCGGTTGGCGCCGGCCCTGAAGCAGATGCATGCCCGGATCGATCACACCTGGACCGTGGCGCAGCTTGCACCCTTGGCTGCGCTGTCTCGCTCAGCGTTCTTTGATCGGTTCACCCGAATAGTCGGCGTGGCTCCCATGGAGTACTTGCTTGCCTGGCGCATGGAGATTGCACGGGACCTCTTGCGTCGCAAGGGTCTGGGCATCGCCCAGGTTGCCGAGCGGGTCGGTTATGCGTCCACCAGTACGTTCAGTACGGCCTTCAGTCGGCATGTGGGGCAGTCGCCCAGGCAGTACGCGCGGTCCGGGCAACCAGCAAACCGTTGAGATGAAGTGAAGAACGCGCTCCACGCGTATGCACAGAGTCGATAGCCCCTTGCGCAATCACGGGTCACATACCGGCCCCTGTGTTTCAACTGTGAGCACGACGGGTTGATGGCCAGCCGTCAAACTGCAACTACCCTGTGAAGGCCGGTAGCGATCATGCTGACCGTTCATAACGTCGGCTGCGACTGACTGGAACAAGCCTGTGGGCGCCGCTTGGCCAAAACGCTGTTCTTTGCGTCAAGCGTTTAAGTGCGGCCCTGAGTAGAAAGATCCTGAGCTGATGGCGCGCCAAGCAGCCCGGCTGGAAAAAAATACAAGACTCAGTGAGAAACGCCCGGGAAAGTACAGCACTGAAGGAATAAAAAGTACAAAGGTAGGCCCCCCGTGTTGTTCCAAGTCGTTGATTTCTCGAATTCGGCAGTACAACACTCAGCGCATACCGACAGCCGGAGCGTTTGTTTTGGGTGACAGGCGCGCAAACACCGGGTTGTTATGTAAATTGTTGATTCAAAAAGGTTTTTATCAGTGAGGTCATCCAACTTCAGACATCTGCCCGGTATCTGAGCAGGCAGAAAACTCATGGTTCCGCGCACCGTCGCGCCAAATTCTGTCGATTGTTGCGACAAACGGAGCTGTCTTTTCATGCTTTCGGTGTGGTTGGTTTCGGCGCTGGCATTGCCCCTGCCGCCATGGCAGACTGCACCGCCCAACGCCTTTGGGAGACGCGCATGACCGAGCCGACTGCACTTTGCGATATCACAGTTCTCACCACCACCGTGGCCAGCGAGGCCGAGGCGCGGCAGTTGGTGCAGCAGGTTCTGCAGGCCCGGCTGGCTGCCTGTGTGCAGGTGGAGCCGATCACAGCCTATTTCCGCTGGCAGGGCGCGCAGCAGGAGGACCGCGAGTTTCGGTTGGTGTGCAAAACCGCACCCCGGGCCCTTCATCCCTTGCTGGCTCTCGTGCGAGCGCACCATCCTTACGTGCTTCCGCAGCTGGTGGTGCAGACGCTGCAGGGTTCGGCGGAGTATGCCGACTGGGTGGACGCGCAAGTGGCCCACCCCGTGGTGTCGGCCTGACGGCGGGTTGGGCATCGCCCAGTTGTTCGGGCCCGGGGTTGGGGGCGTGCGCCCGCCAACCCCTTGGCTGATTTACACACTCAAGTCAATCTGCTGCACCGTCCCCACCCCTCCGTCCTCGCGCAGGTACACGCTCGTGGAGCGCACGGCGCCCAGGGAGGTGTTGTCAGCGGTGCGCAGGGCAAACGGGGTGGTGGCCGATGCGGCGGTCTGCACGGCGCCCACGCCGAGTTCGGCCAGGGTTTGCAGGCGGCCGGTGCCGTCGGCACTCGGGGTCCACACGCGCAGTTGTTGGTAGACAGGGTCGGCTTCGTCGATCCAGCCGTTGCCGTCGGTGTCGTGCCGGGCCAGCTCGGCAAAGCCATTGCCGGTGCCGGGGCCGAAGAGTTCCAGGCCGTTGTCGATGAGCGCGTTCTGGTTGGTGTCCAGCGCCAGATAGCCCCGGTTGCCTGCCAGCAGGGGCACGTTTTCGGCTTCGCCGTCGCCGTTCAGGTCGAAAGAAAAACGTTGGTCTTGCAGCTGGGCGGCGGTGCCGTCGAAGTTGATCACCAGGGGATCGATGGCGGTGGCGTCGCCCAGGCGCAGGCTGAACGAGGATTCCTGGCGGTAGCTGCGCTGCATATCGAGCTGCAGGGTGAATCGGATCTCGCGCCCGTCGGCGGTGCGCACCACGCCCTGGGCGCTGAACTGGGTGCGTTCGGTTTCTTCGATGACCTCGCGCTGTTCATAGACCAGGCCAAATCCGGCGCGTTGGCGCCCGGGGGCGGAGTCTGCCTGGGCTTGCGCGGGGCGCTGGGGCGGGGTGGGCGCTTCGGCCGAGGAGCCCTGTCCGGTATAGACGCGCACCCGCACGCCGGTCATGAGTGCGATGAGGTCGCGCATCAGGGCGAGCTGGGGTGTGAGGCCTTCATCGGCGTCGGTTTCACTGGGGGCGGTGGTGGCCTCGGTGGCCGTGGTGGTGGCCATCTGGGTGGCCTGGCGGGCCTGCGCAGCCTGGGCCAGGCGGGCGGCGCTGGAGATCTGGACCGCCGGGGCCGCTCGGGCGGTGTTGGATGCGTTGGCGGGGCGGCGGTCGCCCACCCATGCTTCAAAGCGGCTGCTTTGGGTGTGCACGCGTGTCGCGGCGTGCTGGGCCTGCATCTGCAGGGCGGATGATTCGATCTTCATGGGACACCTCCGCGGTTGCCACAAGGAGATATCGGCCAGCGGGGGCAAGAACTTGATTGACCCTGGTGCGGGCAGGGCCGCGGGGCGCGCGAAGACTCGGGGGCTATCTAGCCTGCAGCACCTGGCGCTCGAAGTCCTCCAGCGCCAGCGGGCGGCCGAACAGGTAGCCCTGGAAAGCCTGGCAGCCGTGCGATAGCAGGAACTGGTGGTGCTCGGTGGTTTCCACGCCCTCGGCGATCACGTCCAGGCCCAGGCTGCCCGCCAGCCCGATGATGGATCGCGCAATGGCGGCATCGCTCGGGTCCAGCAGCACGTCGCGCACAAAACCCTGGTCGATCTTGATCTGGTCCAGCGGCAGGCGCTTGAGGTAGCTCAGCGACGAGTAGCCGGTGCCAAAGTCGTCCAGGGAGAAACCCAGGCCATGGGCCTTGAGGGCTTGCATGGTGGCGATGACGTTGTCCACGTTGTCCAGCAGCAGGCTTTCGGTCAGCTCCAGCTTGATCTGAGCAGGGTCGGCCCCCGTGCTCTGCAGCAGTGCCAGCACCTGGGCCACAAAGTCTTCCTGCAGGAACTGGCGCGCACTCACGTTGATGGCGAGGCTGAGGTGGGCGAAGTGCGGCTCGTGCCGCCAGCGGGCCTGCTGGCGCAGGGCGGTTTCCATGACCCAGTGGCCCAGCGGCAGGATCAGGCCCGATTCTTCGGCCAGCGGTATGAATTCGGCGGGCGACACCATGCCGTGCACCGGGTGGCGCCAGCGCACCAGGGCCTCGGCGCCGGTGATGTGGCCCCGGCTGTCCACCTGCGGCTGGTACAGCAGCAGAAACTGCGCCTGGCGCAGGCCGTTGTGCAGCTCGGTCTCCAGCAGTGCGCGGCGGTTCACGGCCTGCTGCATGTCGGGGTCAAAAAAGCGCAGGGTGTTGCGCCCCGCGTCCTTGGCGCGGTACATGGCCATGTCGGCCTGCTTGAGCACTTCGTCCACCGAGTCGCGGTGGTGGCGCAGCAAGGTGGCGCCGATGCTGGCCGAAAAATGGTGCTCGTGCCCGGCCAGGTCATACGGCTGGCGCAGCTGGGCCAGGATCAGCTCGCCCAGGGTGCGGGTCTGGGCGGCGGCTTCGGTGGGGTCGCTGCTCAGGTTCTGCAGCACCACCACAAACTCGTCGCCGCCCAGGCGGGCCACGGTGTCCTGCTCGCGCACGCAACCGCGCAGGCGCTGGGCCACCTCCTTGAGCAGCAGGTCGCCCACCTCGTGGCCCCGGGTGTCGTTCAGGGTCTTGAAGTTGTCCAGGTCCACAAACAGCACGGCCGTGGTCAGGCCCGAGCGCGCGCCGTTGACCAGCACCTGCTGCAGCCGGTCCACCAGCAGGCGGCGGTTGGGCAGCTGGGTGAGCGCGTCGTAGAACGCCAGGTAGCGTGCTTCGTCTTCGGCGGCCTTGCGGCCCGAGATGTCGATGTCGATGCAGAACATCTCCGGTGGGTGGCCGGGCACCTGGATGTAGGCGTGGCTGGAGAACACATCCACCGGCGAGCCGTCCTTGCGCTGCAGCTGCAGCTCGCCCGCCGGGATGACCTCTCCCGTCTTGAACATGTGCGCCACATGGGCGCGCACGGCCTCGCGCATGGGCGGCGGGATGATGAGGTCGAGCAGGTTGGCGCCCAGCGCCTCTTCGGCGGTGTAGCCGTAGAGGTGTTCGGAAGCCTTGTTCCAGTAGCTGGTGGTGCCGTCTTCCAGATAGCCCTGCACCGAGATGGACGGGATATTGCGCAGCAGCGAACGAAAGCGAAGCTCGGACTCGCGCAGCGCGCTTTCGGCTTGCTTGCGTTTCGTGATGTCGCGGGCCAGGAACACCACGGCGGCCTGGCCACCCACCTTCACGCCCAGGGGCTGCGCGCGTCCCTCGAACTCGCGCCGTCCCGCCTGCGTCTGCATCTCGTACTCGATGGTGTGGGTCTGGCCCGATTGCAGGGTGTCGCGGATCAGCGCCATGAAACGATCCGCCTGCGGGGCGGGCAGCACCTCGTGCAGGCGCTTGCCGAGGAGCTGGGGGGCGCTGGCCGACAGCGCCGAATCGTCTGGCGAAAGCACTTCCACATAGCGCCCCTGTGCGTCCAGCACCAGCAGCACGTCGGGGATGGCCTGGGCGATGGCTTTCAGGCGCGCGGCGGTGCCCGCCAGTGCGTGTTCGGTAGCCATGCGGTCTTCCACATCGCGCAGCAGCAGCCCCAGGACCACGGTGGCGGGGGTGAAGGTGAGCAGGAAGGGCAGGGCCAGGGTCTGGTTGACGCGCTGGAGCACCACAGCGGGCAGCAGCTGGAACACCGCGATCACCGCCAGGTGCAGCAGCAGCCCGAACACGGCCAGCGGCACCGGCCGCACACCCACCTTGGCGCGTGCGCGCGCTTCGCGGTAGAGCAGGCCCATCACCGTGCACAGCGCAATCACCATCAGGCCCACCTCGGCCCCCGCGCCACCCAGCCACAGGCGCCCCGTGGCGGCCATGGCCGCTGCAATGCAGGCCACCAGGGGGCCGCCAAACAGCCCCGCCATGCTGAGCACGACCGAGCGCGCATCAAAGATCACGCCAGGCATGAGCACCACCGGGGTGAGCATGCCCACCACGCAGATGCCGCCAAAAATCAGCCCCGAAAAAAACTGGCCCACCAGGGGGCGGTGGCGCCAAAGGCGGATGTTGAAGCCGTGCAGAAAACACAGCGCCAACAGCAAGGCAACGCCTTTGACCAGCTCAATGAACATGGGCCTCCGTGCTTTTCCTGGGGAAGGCCCATCATGGGGGAATTGTTGCGATCCGTAAACTGAAAATGGCCCCGGATGGGGCCATTTGATGTCGAACCAGGCCCGGTTGGGCGACCCGCCGGGGGGCAGTTGAAGGCGGCTTCAGGCCAACAAAGCCTGCGCAAACTCGCGGGCGTTGAAGGTTTCCAGGTCTTCGAGTTTTTCGCCCACGCCGATGAAGTACACGGGGATGGGGCGCTCCTGCGCAATCGCGGCCAGCACGCCGCCCTTGGCTGTGCCGTCGAGCTTGGTCACGACGAGGCCGGTAAGCTGCAGCGCGTCGTCAAATGCGCGCACCTGCGCCAGCGCGTTCTGGCCCGTGTTGCCGTCGATCACCAGCAGCACCTCGTGGGGTGCCGTGGCGTCGGCCTTGGTCACCACGCGGCGGATCTTTTTCAGCTCTTCCATCAGGTGCAGCTGCGTGGGCAGGCGGCCGGCGGTGTCCACCAGCACCACATCCTTGCCGCGCGCCTTGCCTGCCGTGACGGCATCAAAGCTCACGGCAGCCGGGTCGCCGCCTTCCTGGCTCACGATCTCGACCGTGTTGCGGTCGGCCCACACACCGAGCTGCTCGCGCGCAGCGGCGCGGAAGGTGTCTGCAGCGGCCAGCAGCACGGCGGCGCCTTCGTCTGCCAGATGTTTGGTGAGTTTGCCGATCGACGTGGTCTTGCCCGCGCCGTTCACGCCCGCCACCATGATCACGGTGGGCGTGTGCTCGCCAATCACCAGGCTTTTTTCGAGCGGGCGCAACAGGTCGGCCAGCGCGTCGGCCAGCAAGCCCTTGACGGCGGCGGGGTCGGTGGCCTTGGCCTCCTTCACGCGGCGCTTGAGGTCCGCCAGCAGGTGGGCTGTGGCCTTGACGCCGGTGTCAGCCATCAGCAGGGCCTCTTCCAGCTCTTCATACAGCGCATCGTCGATCTGCGTGCCGGTGAACACGGTGGCAATGCTGCTGCCGGTCTTGCGCAGCCCGGCCTTCAGGCGATCGAGCCAGCCCTTGCGCTCGGCCGCCACGGGGGCTGGTGCGGGCACTGCGGCTGCAGGCGGGGGCACGGGGGCGGGTGGTGGAGCCACAGGGGGCAGGGGGGCAGGGGGCGCGATGGGCGCAGGGGTTGGCGCAACTGGCGCCACCGGGGCAATGGCTGGTGTCGCGGTGGGCGCTGCAAAGGGTACTGCTGGCACAGCGGCGGCGGGGACCGCCACGGGCACCACAACGGGCTCTGCAACGGGTGCCGCCACTGGCGCAGCGGCAGGTGCTGCGGGCAGTGGGGCCTCGGCCTCGTGCGTTTTGGCCGCAAAGGGGTTGCGCAGCCAGCCAAAGCCCGAGGGGGCGGGCGCAGCCACCGGCGGGGCGGGCTGTGCGGCAGGGGGTGTGGCGGGTGCAGGCGTGGGGGCAGGTACGGGTGCGGGTGCAACGGGCGCCTGGGCGTCTACCGGCGAGGCCGGGGCGGGCGCGTCGGTGGGGGCGGGTTTTTTCTTGAAGAAACTGAACATTGGAGGGTTCTTAGAATCACTCCATTCTATGAAACGCGCTTTCAACCTCCTGGGCCTCATGGCCTGCCTCTCGTGCGGGGCTGCCTTTGCGGCAACGCCACCGGTGCCTACAACCCCCGCTGCAGCGCCTGCCGTGGCACCCGCGACAGCCCCAGCCACGGCGTCAGGTGCGCAGCAGTTCACGCTGAAAAACGGCATGCAGCTCATCGTGCAGCCCGACCGGCGCGCCCCCACGGCGGTGCACATGGTCTGGCTGCGGGTCGGCTCCATGGACGAGGTGGACGGCGTGACCGGCGTGGCCCATGTGCTGGAGCACATGCTCTTCAAGGGCACCAAGACGCTGCAGCCGGGCGAGTTCTCGCGCCGCGTGGCGGCCCTGGGCGGGCGCGAAAACGCCTTCACCAGCCGCGACTACACGGGCTACTACCAGCAGATCCCGTCCAACCGGCTCGAAGACGTGATGAAGCTTGAATCCGACCGGTTTGCCAACAACCAGTGGCCGGATGACGAGTTCAAGAAAGAGATCGAGGTCGTCAAGGAAGAGCGCCGCCTGCGCACCGAAGACCAGCCCCGCGCCATGCTGGCCGAGCAGCTGTTTGCCACCACCTTCATCGCCGCGCCCTACCGCCGCCCCATCGTGGGCTGGATGAGCGACCTGGACGCGATGACCCCCGAGGACGTGCGTGCCTTCTACCGCCAGTGGTACACCCCCACCAACGCCGCCGTGGTGGTGGCGGGTGATGTGGACGTGGCCCAGGTGCGTGCGCTGGCCGAGAAGTATTACGGCAGCCTGCCCACCCACGCGCTGCCCGCGCGCAAGCCACGCATGGAGCCCGAGCAAAAAGGCCTGCGCCGCATTGCCGTCAAGGCTCCCGCCGAGCAGGCCTATGTGGCGCTGGCCTTTCGTGCGCCCAGCCTGCGCCGGGTGGACAACCTCACCGATGCCGACCGCGACGCGCTCGCGCTGATGGTGCTGTCGGCCGTGTTCAACGGCTACGACGGCGCGCGGCTGGACCGCGCCTTGACCCAGGGCGACAACCGCGTGGCCGACAGCGCCAGCAGCAGCGCGATGGTGACGGGGCGTGGGCCCAGCCTGTTCATGCTCAGCGGTGTGCCCGCCGCAGGCAAGACCGCCCAGCAGGTGGAAGACGCGCTGCGCGCCGAGGTGGCCCGTGTGGCCCGCGATGGTGTGAGCGAGGCCGAGCTGACCCGCGTGAAAACGCAGTGGATTGCCTCCACCGTGTACGAGCGCGACTCGGTGATGAGCCAGGCGCAGGAGCTGGGCGGCAACTGGGTGCAGGGTTTTCCGCTGGATGCCAACGAGCGCCTGTTGGCCCTGCTGCGCACCGTGACGCCGGCCCAGGTGCAGGCCGTGGCCGCCAGATATTTTGGTGACGACCAGCTCACCGTGGCCACGCTGCTGCCCCAGCCACTGGACGCCCCCCGCCCCCGCGCGTCGCCCGCGCCCGGTGCTGCCCGCCACTGAAACCGATTTGCGCACTCACCCATGATTACTATTAAAAAGATAGCGGCTCACGCTTTGCTGGCGGGCGCAGGAGCCGTTTTTTACTCAAATTCTGCCTGGGCGCTGCTGCCCATCCAGCACTGGACGGAGGGGAACGGCGCCAAGGTGTACCTGGTCGAAAGCCCCGTCATCCCCATGGTGGACGTGCAGATCGACTTTGACGCCGGCACGCGCCGCGACCCGGCGGGCCAGTCGGGCCTGGCCAGCGCCGTGGCCATGATGGCCAGCAAGGGCGTGAAGGCGCAGGGCAGTGCCCCCGCGCTGGACGAAAACGGCCTGGGTGAAGCCTGGGCCGACCTGGGCGCCAACTTCGAGGCCTCTGCGGACAACGACGCATTGCACTACACGCTGCGCTCGCTCACCGATCCGCCGTTGCTCGACAAGGCCGCCCGCCTGGCCGCGCGCCAGATCGGCGAACCCAGCTTCCCGGCCGATGTGTGGCCGCGCGACCGCGCACGCTGGAGCGCCAGCCTCAAGGAGTCGCTCACCCGCCCCTCCACCGTGGCCGCCCATGCGTTTGGCTCGGCCGTGTACGGCAGCCACCCGTATGGCGTGCGCACCAGCGAGGAGACCCTGGCGCGCATCAACGTGGCCGACATGCAGGCCTTCCATGCCCAGCACATCGCCCCCTGCCGCGCCAAGGTCAGCATCGTGGGCGCCGTGTCACGCGCGCAGGCCCAGACGCTGGTGGCGACGCTGCTGTCACGCCTGCCCGCCAGCACAGGATGCGCGCCGTTGCCACCGGTGGGCGAGATCGCCGCACTCTCGGCGCCGGTTGAACAGAATATTCCCTTCACCTCGGCCCAGGCCCATGTGCTGATCGGCCAGCCCGGCTTTCAGCGCCGCGACCCGGACTTTGTGCCGCTGCTGGTGGGCAACCACATCCTGGGTGGCGGCGGTTTCGTCTCGCGCCTGACCAACGAGGTGCGCGAAAAACGCGGGCTCTCGTACAGCGTCTACAGCTACTTCGCCTCTGGCCTGCACGCGGGCGCCTTCACCGTGGGCCTGCAGACGCGGCCTGACCAGGCGGCGCAGGCCGTGCAGGTCTCGCGCGACGTGATCGCCCGCTTTGTGGCCGAAGGCCCCACCGAGGCCGAGCTGCGCGCCGCCAAGGACAACCTCATCGGCGGCTTTGCGCTGCGCATCGACAGCAACAAAAAGCTGCTGGGCAACGTGGCCAACATCGCCTGGAACGACCTGCCGCTCGACTACCTGGACCAGTGGACGAAGAAGGTCGAAGCCCTGACGGTGGCCGATGTGCGCACCGCCATGGCCAAAAAGCTGCAGCCCGAGCGCATGGTCACCGTGGTGGTGGGAGGTAAGCAGCCATGAGCCGATCGACCCTGCGCGGCAGCGCCATCACCGCTGAAATCCGCAAGGCCCAGGCCGCAGCCGCTGCGGCCCCCGTGGCCCCCAAAAAAGGCGCCAAAGACAAACCCGCTGCCGCCGCTGCTGCCCCCAAGGGCGCGGGCGAAATCCGCATCATCGGCGGGCAGTGGAAGCGCACCCGCCTGCCCGTGGCCCAGCGCCCCGGCCTGCGCCCCACGCCCGACCGCGTGCGCGAAACCCTGTTCAACTGGCTGGGCCAGGACCTGAGTGGCTGGCGCTGCCTGGACGCCTTTGCGGGCACGGGCGCGCTGGGGCTCGAAGCCGCATCGCGCGGCGCTGCGGCGGTGCAGCTGGTGGAAAGTGATGCCGCGCTGGTGGCCCAGCTGCAGGTGCTGCAGGCCAAGCTGCAGGCCAGCGCCGTGCGCGTGCAGCGCGGCGACGGCGTGGCCGCGCTGAAGCAGGCCGCGCCCGCCAGTGTGGATCTGGTGCTGCTCGACCCGCCGTTTGACGGCGACCTGTTTGCCCCCGCCCTGCAGGCCGCCGCCAAGGCCGTGGCCGCAGAGGGTTTTATCTACCTCGAAGCCCCCCGCGCCTGGACCGACGAAGAACTGGCCCCGAGTGGCCTGGTGCTGTACCGGCACCTCAAGGCTGGTGCGGTGCACGCGCACCTGCTCAAGCGCAGCTGACGCAGCACGGCTGAGGCAGGGCAGCTCGACGGCCGTCCTCCCGCTACCTTCTCAGCGTCACCAGCCGCGCGCTGCCATCGGCTTCAATGCCGGCCATGTTCCAGCGCAGCGTCTGCGGCAGCGCCGCGAGCGTGGGCTGGCGCACCCAGGCCAGGTGCACGGTGTAGTCGCCCGCGGGAAGACTGGGCGGGGTCCAGGGGGTGCTGATCTGGGCGGGCTGGCCCGGCAGCACGCCGCGCGCCTGGGCCGCGCTCAGCAGCACCTGCTGGTCCATCACCTGGCCTGAGGCATTGCGCAGCTGGGCCTGCAGCTGCCAGGGCGCATACAGCGGCGCGTTGCCGGTGTTGTCCACCCGCAGCTGCAGCTGCACCGTGGTGGCCGACAGGGCGGTGACGCTGACCGGCCCCAGCGCAAAGCGGTAACCCGCCTCGCGCCCCACGGCCGCCAGGTCGGCCTGTTCGCTGGCCGAGAAGCTGGCCCAGGGCGCGTTCAGGTTGCCATTGCCCACGGTGGACACATGGAAGTCGCGCACCTGCTGCAGCGCCGTGGCGGCGTTGGTTTGCGCGCTGCCGGGGCCAAAGGGGCAGAACTCGGCCACCCAGGGCGCGGTTTTCCAGCGGTCGGCAATCAGTGCCCAGTCGGCCGGGCGGTTGGTCCACTGATTCATGTAGCCCGCCTGGGCCAGGCAGTCCCAGCGCAGGCCCACGGGCAGCGTGGTGGTGGTCTGCTGGAAGAGCCCGTACTGCAGCGCATCGAGGTTGGAGTAGGGGATGAACATCGCGTGCTGCGCATGTGGGAACACGTAGAAGTGCATCTGCGCAATGCTGCGTTTGGTGGCGTTGGTGGCTGCCTCGATGCCTTGCGCCTGCACGGCCGGGGTGTAGACCACGTTGGTGCTGCTCTGCGCCCATTCGCCGTACTGGCCATACAGGCCCACATCGATCCAGGCGAGGTCAGACGTGTCGCCCAGCGCCGCCGCCACCGCCTGCAGCAGCGCCTGCATGCGGGCCAGCACGTAGGGGTGGTTCCAGTTGGGCACCAGCGTGGGCGGGGTGGGTGGCACGGTGGTGGGCATGGGGGCTGCCCACACGCAGGCCGGGTTGGGGGCGGTGCATTCGGGGCGCGCCGTGCCTGCGCCATAGAGGTAGGTGGGCACGTCCAGCGTCTCGGTGCCATAGCCGCGCATGGCCTGGAGGCGGAACGCAAACTGCTGCCCCGCCGCCCGCGCCGCATCGCGTGCGGCCACTAGGCTGCTGAGGGTGTACTGGCCCGGCGTGGCGCCCTCCAGCTCGTTCCAGCGGTAGCGTTGGAAGGCGGCCAGCGGCGGCGCCGAATCGCCCAGCGGCACGGCGGCCGGGTTGGCGCGCCAGCGGTGGTAGCCCCGGCCAGGGTTGGGGGTGAGGTCGCTGGCAATGGGCAGGGGCGCGAGTGTGGTGTTGACCGATACCACCGTCCAGGCCGGGCTGGTGGGCGCGGGCGCAGGGCTGGGTGCGGGCGTTGGCGACGGTGTCGGAAAGGGCGCTGGTGCGGGTGCCGACGGCGATGTGGGCGAAGGCGCCACCGGTGGGCTGCCTGGCTGCGGCGCGGGTGCCGGCGTGGTGGCGTTGCCCGGGATGGGCGCAGGGGCGGGCGCGGGCGGCTCGGCTGTGTTCGTGTCACTGCCGCCGCAGGCCGACGCCAGCAGCGCGGCCGCCAGGGCCGAGAGCCGCGCCATGCGGGCCGGGTGCAGGGTGCTGAGAGGGTTCATGGGCGGCTTTCTTGAATGAAATTCGGCCTTTGCGCGCGTCTGGTAAGCGCTTGTTGCTATTGTTTTTGATGTGACCGGTCGGTGCCGGAGGCGCCGGGCTCCGCCGCCACGGTCAGGCGCAGCGCGCCGCCTTCGAGCGTGTAGGTGAAGGTGTAGTGGCCCGGCGCCAGCGTGGTGCGGCCACCGGGGAAGGAGGTGTCGGTTACGTGGGTGAACTGGCGCTGGCCGATCTGGATGCGGGTCTTGCGGTAGTGCGCCAGCGTGGCAGGCAGCGCGTGCCAGCGGCTGGTGTCGCCCGGCAGCAGCGGGCCCAGGTCCACATCCGTGCCCTGCTGCGGCAGGCCTTGCCAGACATGGGTGAAGGCCTCCTGGCTGCTGTTGCGCACGCGCAGCCACACTTGGGCGTTGCCCTGCGCATGGGCTCCGGTGGGGCGCAGCAATGGCGCCAACACGGCCGCCCACAGGGGCAGGCGCTGCAGCCAGGTGCGGCGCATCATTGCGAATCCTTCAGGCTGTCCAGGTCTTCAGTCAGCTTGCACACGCGGGCGCGTCGGCGCTCCAGTGCAGCGCCGCCGATGTTGAGCGCGGCCGAACTGCCTTGGTCGGCAAACACGGCGCTGTCCCACTGGCCCTGGGCGGTGTCAAACGCCAGCCAGGCGCGCTGGGCTGCGCGCAGGGTGTCACGCCGGCCGGGGCCAGCAGCTTTCAGCACCTGGGCGTAGATGCGATTCAGCTCTTTGTCCCAGGCGGCGTAGGCGGCGTTCTGGGCATCGATCAAGTCCACCGTCACGCCGCCGCTGCGCTCAGAGGCGGCGCCCAGGGCCTTGTCGATGTGGTGCGCGGTGCGCTGGCCGCAGAAATGTTCGGCGGCGTGTACGGCCTGCGTGCCTGCGGCCAGCAGCATGGATGCTGCGAGCAGTGCGAGAGCGGTGCGGCGCCGGGTTGGGAGAAGGCGATGGTGCATGGTGGTGTGTCCCTCAGTGTTTTTTTGCTGGCGTGATTGCTTGGGTCTTTCAGATGCAGCGCGGCCCGCTCACGCCCCCACCCACAGCAGCGCCACCAAGGTGGACAGCAGCGCGAGCACGGTGAAGGTGACCACCGCACCGCCGCTGGCGGCCGCCACGCTGGCCACGGTGGACCATCCGCGTGCCTGGCACCAGTGCGCCAGGTGGCGGGCCAGCCACAGCGCAGCGAGCCAGCCCAGCACCAGCAGCACGGCCAGGGTGCCCAGCAGCTGTCCGCCCTGCGCGGAGTTCATGCCGTTGCTGCCCACCAGTGCGGTGAACATGAAGAACAGCGCGGGCAGCAGGTTGGCAGCGCCCGCCAGGAGCAGGGTGAGGGTGGTGGCTGACATGGGTGGGATGGCGCCTTATTCCGTGATGGCGTAGCTCAGCACGTCCAGCGACTGCGTGTCCTTGGGGTTCCACGACAGGAAGTCCGAACGTGCAATGACGGTGTACGTCTTGCCCTGCACCAGCTTGCCGCCCGGCATCATCGCCTCGGTGCGCGGATCGACGTAGAGCATGGTGGTCAGGCCCTCGGCGCTGCGCATCAGCACGGCCTTCTTGCCGTCCTTCAACTTGGACTCGACCACATACGCGCTCTTGACGCCCGTGGGCGGGTTCAGGTTTTCCACGGTGCCCGACAGGCGGGTGATCTTCTGCCAGGTTTTGCTGTCCTGTGGCTTGACGGATTTGCCGCTTTCCGCCGCATCGGCCTTGTGCAGGTCGCCCAGCGAGTTGTAGGCAATGGTCCAGTCGGCGTGGCGGGTGTCGCGGCGGATGTGGTCGGCCGCGAGCATCAGGTTCTCCGTCCAGCCGCCGCAGGCGTTCTTCTTCTTGCACAGCGGCCAGGCCGTGCTGGTCCAGCGCTTGAGCTGCTCGGCCTTGTCGTGGCCGCGCATCTCCAGCGCCACGCCCGCGCCCAGCACGGCAGCGGCCTGGTTCTGCTCGGGCGCCACCACCAGCACGGCGCCGTTGCCCACGTCGAGCTTGCCCACGCGCAGCTGGCGCATCATGGCGTGGGCGTAGTCCTCGGCGCTCTTGCCGCCCAGGTCTTTCACCAGCAGGGTGACGATTTCCACGCCCGTCTTCTGCGCATGCTCGTACATCTGCTTTTCAAACTGCGCGCGGATGGCCGGGTCCAGGATGCCGAACTCGTCGTAGATGAACTGCGTGCCCTTGGACGGGATGGCGGCCACATCGGCCTTGGGCAGGGTTTCGGCCGCAGGCGCGGCCGCCAGGGCCGGGGCCTTGGCGGGTGGTGCGGCCACGGGCGAGGGCGATGGGGTGGCAACTGGCGCCTTGGCCACCGGGGTGGCGGGGGCCGGGGCGGGAGACGCGGCCGTTGGTACAGCCGCAGCCGTGCGCACCGGCAGCCCGCCGGAGCATTGCGGCCCGCCGCCCTGCAGCTCGCAGGCTTCCTTCCAGCCCGCCTCGATGGCGGCCAGGCGTTTTCTGCGGCCGGGGTGGGTTTCGCCGTCCTTCTCGGGGATCAGCGTGGCAATGGCGCGCTGGGCGTCGGCCAGCGGCGCGCCCATCTTGTAGAGCACAAAGCCGCTGAATTTGTCGGACTCCAGCTCGATGGGCGGCTGGCTGCCACCGGGCACGATGGTGTGGCCCGAGAGGTGGTGTCCGATCTCGTGGGCCATGATGCTCACGGGCGCCCAGTTGTTGGACTTGGTGGCCTCGATCACCTGGCCCATGAAGGCGGGGTTGTAGGCAATCACGCGGCGCGGCACCTGGTCGGGGCCCTGCATGATCACGGCGGCCGCGTTGGGCACCTTGCCCTCCACCACCACAAAGTTGGCGGGCAGGCCGGTGTACTTCATGATCTCGGCCACCACCTGCTTGCCGGTGCCGCCGCCCTTGGACAGGTCGGGCGGAGAAAACGCCAGCGGGCTGCCGTCGTACGAGCAGGCCTGCAGCGTGGCGGCCAGGTCGGCCACCAGCTGCGCCTTGCTGGGCTTGGCCACGGCAGCGGTCTTCTGGGCCATGGCCAGGCCACCGACAGCGAGGCCGACGAGGGCGCAGCAGGCCAGGGCGACCGGGCGCAGTTGGCGAAGCTGGGGCAGGGAGTGGCGAGACAAGGTCATGGACAGAGGCCTTTCATGCAGCGTTCAGCGCCGCGCAAAAATGAACAGAGACAAAAAAACAGAGAAACGAACGTCAAGCCACTAGCGCGGCCACGCGCAGCACGCGCTGCGCCAGCTCGGCCTGGCCCCGGGTGCCGGTCTTGGCATACAGGCTGGCCAGCTGTGATCGCACGGTGGGCATCTTCACTTGGCGGGTGTCGGCCATTTCGCGCGGTGTCATGCCCTGCAGCAGCAGGGGCAGCAGGGCCGCTTCGGCGGGGGTGAGGCCGTAGAGCGCGCTGCACACCGACACGGTGGCGCCCGCATGCGGGGGCGTCTCGGGCACCAGGATGAACTGGGCCAACGCCTCGCCCGTGGCAGGGGCCGTACCGCCGCGCAGGGGCGCCGCCAGTGCCACCAGCGTGGCGGGGGCGCCGGGGTGCTGGGGCTGCAGGCGGGCGGAGACAGGTGTCTGCGTGCTCAGGCTGGTGCCCAACAGCGGCACCAGCGCAGGGTGGATCTGCGCCAGCTGCAGCGGCTGGCGCGCCTGCCAGCCTGTGGCGCCGCGCAGCAGGATGCGGCAGGCGTCTTCAATGCCGAGCCATGCACGGGCGTGTTCGTTCAGGTAGCGCAGCTCGCCACGGCGGTTCACATGCATCACGCCCAGGGGCAGCTGGTCCAGTGTGCGCTCCAGCGCGCTGGTGTGGCGCTGGGCCTGCTGCAGGCGGCGCTGGGCGCGCATGAGGCTGCGCACCCAGGGCGTGGCGGCGCGCAGGCGGGCAAACTGCTCGGGCGTGAACTCGCTCTGGCCCAGGTCGTTGTACATCGCCAGCACATGCATACCGACCTCGGGCGAGGCCTCGACGATGCTGTTGACCATGGCATCAATGCCCAGGGGCTTGAGGTAGTCGGCATAAAACGCGCCCCGGCGTAGCGCCGGGGTGCTGACCAGCTGCTGGCTCAGCGATCCGCCGCGCGCCAGCGCCTGCCCCTGCTGGCGCTCCAGCGCCTCGCTCCAGGCGTCGCAGCCCTGGATGAGGTTCGCATAGCGCGCCAGAAAATCGTCGGGCATGCCCCACTGGTAGGCTGCCAGCGGGTCGTCCGAGCCGGGCAGGGGGCAGAACAGCACCACCTTGTGGCTGCCCAGCGCCTCGCCCAGGCGGCGCAGCAGGCGCTCCACCATGCCGGGCTCGCCCAGGGCCTCCAGGCTTTCGGCCATCAGGGCCTCAAAACCGGGGATTCCCAGGTGCTGCGTGTTCCACTCCTGACCGGCCAAGGCGGCCTCCTTTTTTCTGATTTGGTTGAACTGCGGCGGATCGTAGGTGCGTTGCCGCCAGGGCAACATCATTCAGGTGAAGGATGTGGTGGCACTCCGACACACAATCGTGAACTGGTTCACATTTTTCAGCGGCCGCCGGGTGGCTCAGCCGCCCATCTGCCAGAGCACCAACTCCACCACGCCCCGGGCATAGAGCTGGGTGGCCTGCCACTTGAGCCCGGCAAACAGCGCCCCGGCCAGCAGCAGCCAGCCCACGTCGCGGCGCAGATCCAGCAGAAAGAACTGCCGCAGCGCCAGCATGAACATCAGCGTCTGCAGCGCAGTCATGTACCAGGGCGACCACTGCTTGTGCCACTTGAGCAACTCCGGCGAGTGCGCCAGCACCAGCGGCAGCTGGTTCACCATCTGCAGCGCAATGAACACCGCCTGGCAGTACAACGCGAGCGCTAGCAGCTCGGCCAGGTTGTAGCCGCGCCGCCGGAACACCAGCCACATGCTGGAAAAAGCCGCCACCGCCCCCAGCGAAAACGACCACTTCGAGTACCCGGTGACCAGCGCATACATGCGCTGCGCCGCCTCGCTGGGCAGATCGGGCCGCAGGTAGTCGGTGTGGCCCAGCACGATGAGCAAAAAGCCGATGGACAGGAACAGCAGCGTGAGCGGGTGCGGGTGGTCCTTGCGCTGCCCCAGCACATACTCGCGCGCCATGGTGCCGGGCTGCGGCAGCACCCGCAGCGCGTTGCGGATGGAGCTCCACTCAAACCACCGGAATCGCTCCCAGGCCTCCTTGCGCACCATGCGGGTGCCCATGCGCGCCGCCTTCTTCTGCCCGCAGTGCGCGCAAAACGGCCCCGTGAGCGGCGCGCCACAGTTGAGGCAGGCCGAGGTGTCGAACAAGGCGTCGTGGATGGGGGCGGGGGGCGTGGGCGCAGAGGTCACAGGCGGGGCATACCGTGCAGCAAAACGGGCTGCGGATGGTAGGCCGCGAGCCCGCCTGTGCCATCGTTCATGTGAACGATGTGGCGTGGAAGCACCAGGGGTTGCTCCGGTGGCTGGAGCATCCCAAGATTGCTATGTTTTGTATAGCGTTTGGCGCTTGTGGGTAATGGGTGAAGGCTCGAAAGGCTACAGATGGCTCCTGCGGCGCAATGTCGCCATGCCCCATGCGGCAGCTGCCAGAGACATCAGGATCAAGCCCCATTCGCTGAGCGTGGGGATGGAGGTGGCGCCGCCGGGGGCAGGGGGCAGGGTGCCGCAGCCGGTGTACCAGGGGGTGACGGTGGACGCCTTGTCCCACGCGGCATCGACAGACGGCGTGATGTTGTTGGCGCACAGTGTGGATGCGCCCACCGCCAGAGCGGGGGGCGCTAAGGGGACTGGGCCGCTGAGTTGGTTGTTTTCGACCCGCAGGATGGTCAGTGAGGCTGGCAGCGGCGGAATGGAGCCGGTGAGCTGGTTGCTGTTGAGCACGATGTCCACCAGGTTGGTGCCCGCTAGCGCGGGGATGGCACCGGTAAGCTGGTTGTTGTAGGCGCGAAACCGCAGCAGCGCTGGCGCCCCCGCCAGCGCGGGGATGGCGCCCGTGAACTGGTTGCCAAAGGCATAGTAGTTTTGCAGCTGGCCCAGGCCAACGGGGCTGGGCAAGGAGCCTGAAAGCTGGTTGAAGCTCACGTCGAAGGTGACCAAAGAGGCCAAGCCCGAAATGGCTGGCACGGCGCCCGTGAGGGCATTGGTGGCCAGGCCGATCTGCTGCAGGTCGGGCAACGCAGACCAGTCGGGAAGGGTGCCCATCAGGTTGTTGCTGGGCAGGTTCAATGTGGTGACGGTGTTCTGTCCGCCGTCGCAAGTCACACCATACCAGGTGCACTCTGTGCCAGGGGCTCCGTTCCAGTTGGTGCTGGTCGTCCAGCCGGCGCCGTTGGTGGCGACGTAAAAGTCCAGCAGATATTGCCTCTGGGGCGCAGGCACGGCGGCCTGGGTTGCTGTGGCGGCGAGTGTTGCGGACGCCAGCGCAATGCGCAGCAGAAGGCGGGAACAAGGCAGTTTCATGTGAATGCGTGAACGTTGAAAAGTAGCGATGGATGTCGCTGGAGAGTCCCGGCACCATGGGGCTGGTGCTGGCGCTGTGGCGGAAATTTAGGGCGGGTAGGGGGTGCCGCACATCCTCTGCCTGAAGGAGGACAAGCGCTGCCTGTGCCTGGACGCAACACGTCGTTCACATGAGGGATGATGTGCAGAAGCGTTGCCCCTACCATCCGCTGTTTTTTTCTGAAAGGCCCCCGTTGCACCAAGCCTTGGGCGATCTGCTGGGTTCTGTCGCCGACGACGCGCGTTGGGGCGACGCCCTGGCCCGTTATGCCGCCAGCTTTCGTGCGGACCTGCTCGGCGGCGCCTTCCTGGCCCGCGATCTGGACCAGTTGGCGCAGTGGGGGGCGGAATTTGCCGCCCACCCGGTGGCTGACTACTGGCTGCAGTCGCCATCGAGCGACGGAGCGCCCGCGTTGCTGGCCATGGGCGTGACACCCGAGGCGGCGCAGCGCTACGCCACGCACTACCGCCTGCAAGACCCGCTGTGGGGTGACGCCATGGCGCAGCGTGCGCAACTGGGCGCTGCAGCGGGCGTCTGGGTGGCGACGGACGCGCCAGTGCAGGCCATGCGCAGCTTTCGCCGTACCGAGATCTACAGTGACTTCCTGCGCGAGTACGGCATTGGCACCCGCATGTTCGGCGGCAGCCAGGGCGCATCGCACCCGGTAGGCAATCTGTTCCTGTCGGTGTACCGCCAGGGCGACGACGAGGGCTTTGCGCCTGAAGAGGTGGGCCGCTTTCGGGCTGAGTTCGGCGGCGTGCAGCGCGCGGCCTATCTGCACCGTGAGATGCAGGCCCTGCGCGCGCGCACCCAGGGCCTGGAGTCGCTGATGGAGCAGATGCCCATGGGGCTTTTGTTTTTTGACACCGCAGGCCGACTGCTGCATGCCAATGCCCGTGCCCGGCTGTTGAGTGCCCGGCCCGAGAGCATCGCGCTGCGCACGCTGCAGCGCGGGCCAGTGCTGGCCAGCACGGCCGATGCGGCGCTGCGCGCGCTGTTCCTGCAGTCGTTGCAGGGACGCAGCGGCTGTATGGAGTTGCCTGGCCCAGACGCCGGTCTGCTGCTGGTGACGCTGCCGCTCAGCGATCTGGCCGCGCTGGGCCTGCACCACCGCGCCCCCGGTGTGGCCTGGGCGGTGCTGGAGCGCAGCCTGGGCGCTGAGGCGGCCGTGGCCCTGGCCCGTCAGGCCTACCGCCTGAGCCCGTCGGAGTCGGACCTGCTGCTGGCCCTGATGCGTGGGCAGACCCCGCAGGACTTTGCCGATGCACGTGGCTCCCGCATATCGACGGTGCGCACCCAGATGAGCGCCCTGTTGGCCAAGACACGCACCCAGCGCCAGCAAGACCTGGTGGCGCTGGTGGCCCGGCTGATGCTGCTGGCGCCGGGACAGGTGTCCTTGCAGGACATTCCCGTGGTCTGAGGGGTTGCTTGGGGGGCGCTCTGTCCCGTTCGGGGTGCCGGGCCTGGCATGGGCGCCGCTAGTTCATGTTGCACTGCACTGCATAATGCGCGCACGCGGCCCGGTGGGCCCTGCGGGGGGAATGCCCCGGGGGCCGGGGGCCAACGTCATTCGCCAGACAGGAGACAACCAGCCATGGCCCAGAACGTGCTCGCCGTGTACCCCGGAACCTTTGACCCGATCACTTTGGGCCATGAAGACGTGGTGCGCAGGGCCACCCAGTTGTTCGAACGTGTGATCGTGGCCGTGGCTGCGGGCCACCACAAGAAGACCCTGTTCTCGCTGGAAGAGCGCATCGAGATGGTGCGCGAGGCCGTGAAGATGTATCCCCAGGTGCAGGTCGAGCCCTTCTCGGGCCTGCTGCGCGACTTTGTGGTGTCGCGCGGCGGCAAGGCTATGGTGCGGGGCCTGCGCGCCGTGACCGACTTTGACTACGAGTTCCAGCTCGCGGGGATGAACCGCAGCCTGATGCCGCAGGTGGAAACCGTGTTCCTCACGCCCAGCGACAAGTACCAGTTCATCAGCAGCACCTTTGTGCGCGAGATCGCGGTGCTGGGCGGCGAGGTGACCAAGTTCGTGTCGCCCTCGGTCGAAGAGCGGCTGGCCGTCAAGGTGCGCAGCCTGGCGGCGCCGGGCTGACCGGCTCTGCGGTTGGTGCCGCTTTTTGTACAAAAAATGGCCGTTTCCGCGCGGTGGTAAAGCGTTTTTAGCTATATAAATAATAGCTATTCATCCTGTTGTGCCAGGCGCTGCGCAATGGCGGCGGCTTCGGCCCGCAGGGCCTCCAGCATGGGCGCCACCTCGGGCAAGGGCGGGCGGTACAGCGGCAGCAGCGCCGTCACGCTGAACGGGATTGAAAATGCCAGGGGCCGCAGCACCAGCTGGTCGCTGGCGGCGGCCAGGGCGGTCACCGGGTTGACGATGGCAATGCCCAGGCCTTGCTCGACCATGGCGCACACTGCGGCGGCGCTGTGGGTTTCCACGCGCAATGTGCGCTCCACGCCCGCCTCGGCAAACCGGGCGTCGATCAGGCGGCGGTAGGGGTCGTCGGCCGACAGGCTCACAAAGAATTCACCGGCAAAGTCGGCCAGTTGCAACACCGGTTGACCTGCCAAAGCGTGGTGGGCGGGCAGCACGGCCACCTCGTCCAGCGTCAGCAGCACTTCGGCGCGCGTGCCCGGTGGGGCGGTGGTCTGCTCGCACAGGCCCAGGTCAAACCGCTGGGCACTCATCCATTCTTCGAGCAGGGGCGATTCCTGTGGAGTGACAGACAGGCGTGCACCCGGGTGCGCCTGCATCAGGCGCGCAGCAGCGCCCGGCAGCAGCGCGTGGGCGAGCGCGGGCAGACACAGCACCGACAACTGCACCGCACCCGACCGGCCGAGCGCCACGGCCCGGTCCACCACGCGCTCCAGCCCCTGCCAGGAGCGTTGCACCTCGTCCCACAGCGCCAACGCCCGCGCGTTGGGGCGTAGTCGGCCCTGCACGCGCTCGAACAGCGCATAGCCCAGCAGCGACTCCAGCCGCGCCAGCTCGCGGCTCACGGTGGGCTGCGAGCTGTGCAGGAGGTCGGCCGCGCCCGTGGCGCTGCCGGCGGTCATCACGGCGCGGAAGACCTCGATGTGGCGGTGGGTGATGCGGTGGGCGGTACGGTGATTCTGTGGGGGCTCGGTCATGCCAGTCATGTACAGAGCATATCCATATTGAATGGATGGCGTAAATCAAAGCATTCGACTGAATACGTGGATGGCGGCATCATCCGCGCATCGTTCACGCCTTCTGCCTTCGGAGCCTTCCATGTCCAACCCCTTCTCCCCCGCCCAGCTTTGGGCCTTGGCCGACCAGTTTGGCACCCCGCTGTGGGTGTATGACGCGGCCACCATTCGCCAGCGCATTGCGCAGGTGTCCAATTTCGAGACCATCCGCTTTGCGCAGAAGGCCTGCTCCAACATCCACATCCTCAAGCTCATGCGCGAGCAGGGCGTGAAGGTGGATGCGGTCTCGCGCGGCGAGATCCTGCGTGCGCTGGCGGCAGGTTATCTGGCGGGGGGCGAGCCGTCGGAGATCGTCTTCACCGCCGACCTGTTCGACGCCGCCACGCTCGACTGCGTGGTGGAGCATGGTGTGCCGGTCAACGCAGGCTCCATCGACATGCTGCACCAGCTGGGCGCGCGTTCGCCGGGCCATGCGGTGTGGCTGCGCATCAACCCCGGCTTTGGCCATGGCCACAGCAACAAGACCAACACGGGTGGCGAGCACAGCAAGCACGGCATCTGGCACACCGACCTGCCTGCGGCGCTGGCGGCGATCAAGCAGCACGGCCTGAAGCTGGTGGGCCTGCACATGCACATCGGCTCGGGCGTGGACTACAGCCACCTGCAGGAAGTGTGTGGCGCCATGGTTAACCTGGTGCGCACTGCGCATGCGGCGGGGCATGACCTGCACGCCATCTCGGCCGGTGGTGGCCTGTCCATCCCCTACCGCAGTGGTGACCCGGTGGTGGACACACAGCACTACCACGGCCTGTGGGACGCCGCGCGCCAGCAGGCCGAGGCCATCGTGGGCCACAAGCTGGGCCTGGAGATCGAGCCCGGCCGCTACCTAGTGGCGGAATCCGGCGTGTTGCTGGGCCAGGTGCGCGCCACCAAGAACGCGGGCAACAACCACTTTGTGCTGGTGGATACCGGCTTCAACGAACTCATGCGCCCGTCCATGTACGGCAGCTACCACGCCATGAGCGTGCTGCGCCGCGATGGTACCCAGGCGGCAGAGCAGCCCAGCGTGGTGGCGGGCCCGCTGTGCGAATCGGGCGACGTGTTCACCCAGGGCGATGGCGGCGTGGTGCTGCCGCGCGACCTGCCCGCTGCGCAGGTGGGCGATCTGCTGGTGATCCACGACACTGGGGCCTATGGCGCCAGCATGTCCTCCAACTACAACACCCGGCCCTTGATTGCCGAGGTGCTGGTGGATGGCGGCCAGGCCCGCCTGATCCGCCGCCGCCAGACGGTGGACGAGCTGCTGGCGCTCGAAGCCGGGCTGTAACGCCTGGCTGTGGGCCGCCGGGGCGGCTCTGCCTTGCCATTGGCGAATGCGGCGCCACCGTTGGTCGGGAGCCACCTCGGCCGTTGGTGCAGGTGTTGCGGGATGCGGCTACGCTGGCTGCTTCCAGCGCTCCGGCTTGTCGTGTGCCGGGGCGCGAGTCCCCGTCCACGGAGCCTGTCATGCCCGCAGAAGAGCAGACCATTGTCGAGCTGGCCTACCCCGGCGAGTACCTGAGCCGCCTGGGCCAGGCGGAAACCAAGACCTGCAAGATCCGCCTCTCGCGCAAGGGCCAGGGCCTGCTGGCGCGCATGTATGCCAGCCGGGGCTACAACATGCAGGCCACCCTTTCGCACGACTGCGACATGAGCAGCCTGGTGGTGCAGATCGACGGGCAGGCCCAGGGCACGATCTCGGTCCGCATGGACGATGGCTACCTGGCCGCAGAAGAGCATTACCCCGAATACATCGCTGCGCTGCGCCAGCGGGGTGCGCGCATTTGCGAAATGGGCAAGCTCGCGATGGACCCGGGTGTGCGCTCCAAGCATGTGCTGGGCGCCATCTTTCACATCGCCTGGATCACGGCCTTCCGCGCCCGGCGCGCCACCGACCTGGTCATCGAGGTGAACCCGCGCCATGCCCCGTTCTACCGGCGCATGCTGCGTTTTGACCTGCTGGGGCCGGAGCGCATGTGCGAGCGGGTGGGCGCACCGGCCGTGCTGCTGCACATCAGCGCAGAAAAGGGGCGCAACCTGATCAACCAGTTTGGCGGGCAGCCGCAGCTGTCGAGCGATGAGCGCAGCTTTTACCCGTATTTCTTCCACCCCGACGATGAAGAAGGGCTGCTGCGGCGCCTGTCGGTGGGATGAACCCCCGGCGCGGCCTAGGTCAGAGTTCGCCCTTGGGGCCGCGCCCCATGAGCTGGGCCACGGCCTCGGCCGGGCGCAGGCGGCCATCGAGCAGGGCCACTGCTGCCTCGGCGATGGGCATGTCCACACCCAGGGTCTGCGCACGCTGCACCACGGTGCGGGCGCTGTAGACGCCTTCGGCCACATGGCCCAGGGATTCCACCGCCTGCGCCAGGGTCTGGCCCTGTGCCAGCAGCATGCCCACGCGCCGGTTGCGCGAGAGGTCGCCGGTGGCGGTCAGTACCAGGTCGCCCAGGCCGGACAGGCCCATGAAGGTGTCGGGCCGCGCGCCCAGTGCCAGGCCCAGCCGCGTCATCTCAGCCAGGCCGCGCGTGATGAGTGCGGCGCGGGCGTTCAGCCCCAGCGCCAGCCCGTCGCACAGGCCGGTGGCGATGGCCAGCACGTTTTTGACCGCACCGCCCACTTCCACGCCCACGATGTCCTCGTTGGCATACACGCGCACGCTGGGGCTGTGAAAGGCGTTGACCAGCGCATCGCGCACCTGCGCATGGGGGCTGGCAGCCACCAGCGCGGTGGGCTGGCCCAGCGCCACCTCTTGCGCAAAGCTCGGGCCGCTGAATACGCCTGCTATCAAATTGGGAGCTATCAGCGCTTGCACCTCATGCGCCAGCAGCCCAAAAGAGGCTGAATCGGCCCCCGCAGGCACGGCTTCAAAACCCTTGCACAGCCAGGCCACGGGCGCGGTGCAGCCCGCCAGCGCCTGCAGCATGCCGCGCAGCGCCGCCATGGGCGTGGCCACAATGACCAGATCGGCACCGGGCAGTAGCGTGCCCAGATCGCCATCGGCCACGGAAAGAGAAGGGGGAAAGGCGATGCCCGGCAGGTAGCGGGTGTTCTGCGCTTCTGTGCGCATGCTCTGCGCTTGGGCTGCATCGCGGGCCCAGAGGGTGACCGCATGCCCGGCGGGGTGCTGGGCCGCGCTCATGGCGACGGCCGTGCCCCAGGCGCCAGCGCCGAGTACTATGATTTTCATAGCTGCTTGCGCTTATGTATCAGGCGATAGAGGCCAAAAATGGCATTAATTTCAAGGACCCACTGCGCTGTGCTTTGTCGGCCGTCCGTGGAACCGGCGCGGCCCAGGCGCGGTAGCCGCGGAACTGGCTTTGCCAGGCCGCTGGCTGCGTCCCCCTCCCGTAGCGCGCAGCGCGCAGAGAGAGGGGGAAGGCGCGAAGCGACTCAGGGGGTGTTTACATCACTGCGCGATGATGGGCGAAGCTTGGCCAGCGGCCTGCGCTTGCTGTTGCTCGTACATGGCCTGGAAGTTGATTTCGGCCAGGTGCACGGGCGGGAAACCAGCGCGGTTGATCACGTCGGCCACGTTGCCACGCAGGTAGGGGTACACGATCTGGGGGCAGGCGATGCCCATGATGGGGCCCATCTGGTCTTCGGGCACATTGCGGATCTCGAAGATGCCGGCTTGCTTGGCTTCGACCAGGAACACGGTCTTGTCCTTGATCTTGGTCTGCACCGTGGCCGTCACGGACACTTCAAAGATGCCTTCGGCCACGGGGGTGGCTTCCACGCCGAGCTGGATGTCCACGCTGGGCTGCTCTTGCTCGATCAGGATGGCGGGGGAGTTGGGTTGCTCCAGCGACATGTCCTTGAGGTAAACGCGCTGAATCTGGAACACGGGGTTTTCTTGGTCGGCCATGGTTGACAAGTCTCTCTGCGAGGGGGTTTCGGCAAAACAAAACCCGCCGGGGAGCAGCTCCCGCAGCGGGCACATGGGGCTGCATTATGCAGCGCCCAGGGGTGGAGTCAGGCGGCGCCCAGCAGGGGCATCAGCTCGCCACGGCTGTCCAGCGCCACCAGATCGTCATGGCCGCCCACGTGGGTGTCGCCGATGTAGATCTGCGGCACCGTGCGGCGGCCAGTGATCTCCATCATGTGGCTGCGCGCGGCGGGGTCGGTGTCGATGCGGATCTCCTCGATCTGCTCCACGCCCTTGGACTTGAGGATCTGCTTGGCCCGGATGCAGTAGGGGCAGACGGCGGTGGTGTACATCTTCACGGGTTGCATGGCAAACCTTCCTCTTTCTTCCTGTGGGGCTGAAAAACCAGCGGCAAGCGTAGCGCTGACCGAATAACTGGGGGCGGATCAGGCTTTTTCCACAGGCAGGCTGGCTTCGCGCCAGGCTTTCAGGCCGCCGGCCATGGCCTGGGCGTTGTCGTAGCCCAGCTTCTTGGCGATGGCCACGGCGCGGTTGGCGCGGGCGCCGCTGGCGCAGACCAGCACCACGGGCAGGGCCTTGTTCTTGACCACGGTGGGCAGGCGCTCTTCGAGCTGGCCCAGAGGCACGTTCTTGGCGCCGCCCACATGGCCAGCGGCGAATTCCTCGGTCTCGCAGACGTCGATGACCACGGCTTTTTCGCGGTTGATGAGCTGCACGGCGCGTGCGGGCGTCAGCGAGCCGCCACTGGCGTTCTTGAGGACCGGCCACAGCAGCATGCTGCCCGAAGCCAGTGCAACAAAGATCAGATACCAGTTGTCGATAATGAATTTCACGAAGTTTCCTTGGGTTGGCGAACGGCGTAATTCTAGAATGCTGGGTTTTGGCCCGCTTTCTTTTGACCCGCCTTTCCTGGGGAAACCATGTACAAGCTCGTTTTGATCCGCCACGGCGAATCCACCTGGAACCTTGAAAACCGCTTCACCGGCTGGACCGATGTGGATCTGACGCCCACCGGCGTTTCCCAGGCCATGTCGGCGGGCAAGCTGCTCAAGGCCGAGGGCTACGAGTTCGACCTGGCCTTCACCAGCGTGCTCAAGCGCGCCATCCACACTCTGTGGTACGCGCTAGACGAGATGGACAGCACCTGGCTGCCCGTGGTGAAGGACTGGCGCCTGAACGAGCGCCACTACGGCGCCCTGCAGGGCCTGAACAAGGCCGACATGGCCAAGCAGTACGGCGACGAGCAGGTGCTGGTGTGGCGCCGCAGCTATGACACCCCCCCTCCTGCGCTGGAAGCCACCGATCCCCGCAGCGAGCGCGGCGACCGCCGTTACGCCAATGTGGCGGCCGAGAACGTGCCCCTGACCGAATGTCTCAAGGACACCGTGGCCCGCGTGCTGCCGTTCTGGAACGAGGCCATGGCGCCCGCCATCCGTTCGGGCAAGCGCGTGGTGGTGGCCGCGCATGGCAACTCCATCCGTGCGCTGGTGAAGTACCTGGACAACATTTCTGAGTCCGACATCGTGGGCCTGAACATTCCCAACGGGATTCCACTGGTATACGAACTCGACGCCGACCTCAAGCCCATCCGTCACTACTATCTGGGTGACGCAGAGGCAGCTGCCAAGGCCGCCGCCGCCGTGGCTTCGCAGGGCAAGGCGTAAATCGTTGGTAAAGGCGGGGAAAAACCCCGCTGATCGCCGCCAAAGTGAGCATCCATGCGGAACTGCGGCGGGTTTGGCCCTTCCAAGGTGTATATTGGTTTTGATGCGGTAAAGGTGTTGTATGGGCCAAAAACTCAAGATTGCAGGATGGGTGTCAGTGGGTGTGGTGGCGGGTGCGCTCACCACGGTGTCACTGCAAACCGTGGCGCGCGGTGCCATGACACCGCTGCCGCTGGAAGAAATCCAGCAGCTGTCCGCCGTGTTTGGACTGGTCAAGACCGACTATGTGGAGCCGGTGGACGACAAGAAGCTCATCACCGATGCCATCTCGGGCATGGTGTCCAGCCTGGATCCGCACTCCCAGTATTTCGACAAGAAGTCCTTCAAGGAATTTCGCGAAGGCACCTCGGGCCGTTTTGTGGGGGTGGGCATCGAGATCACGCAGGAAGACGGCCTGATCAAGGTGGTTTCCCCCATTGAGGGCTCGCCGGCCTTCCGCGCAGGCCTCAAGACCAACGACCTGATCACCAAGATTGACGATACCGCCGTCAAGGGTCTGGCGCTCAACGACGCCGTCAAGCGCATGCGCGGCGAGCCCAACACCAAGGTCACGCTCACCATCTTCCGCAAGGACGAAGGCCGCACCTTCCCCGTCACCATCACGCGCGAAGAGATCAAGACCCAGTCCGTCAAGGGCAAGGTGATCGAGCCTGGCTACGCCTGGATCCGCCTGTCGCAGTTCCAGGAACGCACGGTGGATGACTTCGTGCGCAAGGTGGAAGAGGTCTACAAGCAGGAGCCCAACCTCAAGGGCCTGGTGCTGGACCTGCGCAACGACCCGGGTGGCCTGCTGGATGCTGCCGTGGCGATTTCGGCCGCCTTCCTGCCCGAGAACGTGACCGTGGTGTCCACCAACGGCCAGCTGGCCGACAGTAAGGCCACCTACAAGGCCTCGCCCGACTACTACCAGCGACGTGGCGGTGGTGACCCGCTCAAGCGCCTGCCCGCTGCGCTCAAGTCCGTGCCGCTGGTGGTGTTGGTGAACGAAGGCTCAGCCTCGGCCAGCGAAATCGTGGCGGGCGCATTGCAAGACCACAAGCGCGCCACCGTCATGGGCAGCCAGACCTTTGGCAAGGGCTCGGTGCAGACCGTGCGCCCCCTGGGGCCGGACACCGGCATCAAGCTGACCACGGCGCGTTACTACACCCCGAGCGGCAAGTCGATCCAGGCCAAGGGCATCGTGCCTGATGTGATGATCGACGAGTCGGAAGAGGGCAGTCCCTTTGCTGCCCTGCGCATGCGCGAGGCCGATCTTGAAAAGCACCTGGGCAGCGGCCAGGGCGAAGAGAAGAAGGACGAGGCGCGCGAAAAGGCCCGCGAGGACGCCCGCAAGCGCCTGGAAGAGGAAGCCAAGAAGCCTGCCGCTGACCGCAAGATCCCCGAGTTCGGCACCGACAAGGACTTCCAGCTGGTGCAGGCGCTCAACCAGCTCAAGGGCCGCCCGGTGCTCGTCAGCAAGACCCTGACGGAACGCAAGGAAGAAAAGAAAGAGAATTGAGCCTTTCGCGCTCTGCTCTGCGGGCTGGATTTCGCGAGGAATCCAGCCTTTTTCCTTTCCTCTCCGTGTTTCTGCCCTGCCACCTTTTGGCGCCCGACTCCCCATGACCGACGACCAGCTCCTGCGCTATTCTCGCCACATCCTGCTCGATGAAATGGGCATCGAGGGGCAGGAGCGGGTGCTGGCGGCGCACGCCCTCATCATCGGCGCGGGAGGGCTGGGGTCTCCGGCGGCGCTCTACTTGGCGTCAGCCGGTGTGGGGCACATCACCCTGGTGGACGATGACGTGGTGGACCTGACCAACCTGCAGCGCCAGATTGCACACACCACAGCGCGGGTGGGGCTCCCCAAGGTGGATTCGGCTGCCGAGGCCATTGCGGCCATCAACCCCGAGGTGCGGGTGACCCGGCTGAAGACCCGGGTGGACGCGGCGGCCCTGGAGCGCCTGGTGCAGGACGCCACGGTGGTGCTCGACTGCTGCGACAACTACACCACGCGCCACGCGGTCAATGCCGCCTGTGTGCGCCACGGCAAGCCCTTGGTGGCGGGCGCGGTGATCCAGTTTGACGGCCAGATCACCGTGGTGGACCCCCGCGATGCACAGTCGCCTTGTTATGCCTGCATCTTTGCGCCCGACGCGGAATTTGAAGAGGTGCGCTGCTCCACCATGGGCGTGTTCGCCCCGCTGGTGGGTGTGGTGGGGGCGATGCAGGCGGCCGAAGCGCTCAAGCTGCTGGCAGGCATCGGGCCCTCGCTGGCGGGCAGGCTGCTGATGCTGGACGGGCGCTCGATGGAGTGGAACACCCTGCGTGTGCAGCGTGCTCCACAGTGCCCGGTGTGTGCGGCGCGGTAGGTAGGACTGCTCCTACAACCCCAGCCTGTGGCCGCTGGCAGAATCCGGACACCCCAACGCTTAAATTCGGGGTGAGAGCAGCGTGCCCCTGCGCTGATCGCCAACATGGACCCGTCTGTGAAGCTGCGCACCTACATTGTTGAAGACAACGCAACCATCCGTGAGAACCTGATCGGGACTCTGGAAGAGTTGGCGTCTGTGGAAGCCGTGGGTGTGGCAGAAACCGAAGACGAAGGGACGCAGTGGCTCTCCACCCATAGCGAGCAGTGGGATCTGGCCATCGTCGATCTGTTCCTGCGCCAAGGCAGCGGGCTGGGGGTGCTGGCCGCCTGCCGAACCCGCCGCCCGGGGCAGAAGATGGTGGTGCTGAGCAACTATGCCACTCCCGATGTGCGCATGCGCTGTGCGCAGCTGGGAGTGGATGCCGTGTTCGACAAGTCCAATGAAATCGATGCGCTGGTGGACTACTGTGTGCTGCACAGCAGCCACCCGCCCGGCGTGGACGCGAGCGGCTCTTTGAGCCCGCCTTCGGGCGCGTGACGCCTGTGCTGCAGGCGCATGGGCGAAATGCAGCACATCCGCTGGAGCCCGTGCCAATTCACCTTGTCCGCTTCAGCCAACCTCGCTTGGACCCGTGGCTACCCAGGCCCCAGGCGAAGCCTCCCCATGTCAATCAATCAGGCGGTTCTTGAGCGCGTAGTAGGTCAGGTCGCTGTTGGACGACAGACTCATTTTTTCCATCAGGCGCGTGCGGTAGGTGCTCACAGTCTTCACGCTCAGCGACAACGACTTGGCGATATCGCCAGCCGTCTCCCCCTTGGCGAGCTTGAGGAACACCTGGAACTCGCGTTCCGAGAGCTGCTCATGGGGCGGTGCATCGTCCTTGCGGTTAAGTTGCTGCGCCAGCAACTCGGCCACGGTGGGGGTCAGGTAGCGGCGGCCCAGCGCGATGGTGCGGATGGCTTCCACGATCTCTGCAGGCTCGCACTCCTTGTTCAGGTAGCCGCTCGCGCCCTGGCGGATCAGGTTGATCGCATAGTGTTCCTCGGGGTAGCCGCTCAGGATCAGGATGCCCATGTCGGGGGCCTTCGCACGCAGCATGGCCAGCGCGTCGAGCCCGCTCTGGCCGGGCATCGACAGGTCCATCAGCAGCACGTCGATTTCCTTGTTGCGCACCAGGTCGATGGCTTCGCGGCCGTTGGCGGCTTCGCCTTCGACCCGCAGATCTACATGCTCCGACAGAAACTGGCGCAGGCCGGAGCGAACAATTGCATGGTCATCCACAATGCCAATCTTGATCATTGATGTTTCTTTCGTGGGGCAGCCGCTGTGCTGCCGGTGCGTGTGGGTGTGCGGCGGTCCGGCATGTGCAGGCACAGACAGAACCATGTCAGGTGATGGTCCATTATCCAGAATAAGCCTATGAATCTCCAGGAAAACACCCAGCGCTGGCTGCCCAAGGTCCGCAAGATGGCGCTGAGCCTGCCCATGGCCTTGCTGGCCGCCATGGTGCTGGTGGGAATCAATGAAACAGGGCACATGCGGTCGCAGGATGCGCTGGAGCAGATGGCGCAGAACATGGCCACCCGGGGCGATGTGAACAAGCTGCTGCAGAGCATGCTGGACGCGGAGACTGGCCAGCGGGGCTACCTGCTGACCGGCAACGAGACCTACCTGGAACCCTACGACAAGGCCGTGGCCACCGTGCAGACCAATCTGGACCGGTTGCGCAGCCAGTTCATGAACTCGCCGGACGACATGCAGGAGTTTGCGCTGCTGTCGCGGCAGATTTCGCGCAAGCTTGCCGAGATGGAGCTGAGCCTGCGCCTGCGCCGCAAGGGCAATGAAGACGCCTGGAAGTTCATCCTGAACACGGACGTGGGCAAGGAGCACATGGAGGCGATTCGCACCCATGCGCAGGAGCTGATCGCGCGCAGCGACCTGCGCCTGTCGCAAGGCCAGCAGCAGATCGAGCAGTCGCTCACGCTGTCGCGCATCGGCATTGCCACCGTCACGGTGATTGGCCTGCTGGCCTTCTACATGTACCTGCGCCAGGCCCAGGCCGTGCAGGCCGTGAACCTGCGCGAGCAGGCGCTGCTGGAGCGCGAGCGGGACCGCCTGGAGGGTCTGGTGCGCGAGCGCACCGCCACGCTGTCGGAGCTGGCCAACCACCTGCAGCAGGTGCGTGAAGAAGAGCGGGGGCACCTCGCGCGCGAGCTGCACGACGAACTGGGCGCCTTGCTGACCGCTGCCAAGCTCGACGTGGCCCGCCTCAAGTCCAAGATCAACGCCACCGCGCCGGATGTTGCAGAGCGCCTCAAACACCTCACGGACACCCTCAACAGCGGCATCGCACTCAAGCGCCGCATCATCGAGGACCTGCGCCCTTCGTCCCTGTCCAACCTGGGGCTCACCGCTGCACTGGAGATCCTGACGCGCGAGTACGCCGAACGTGCGGGCATCGAGGTGGAAACCAGCCTGGAGGCCGTGCAACTGCCCGATGCCACCCAGCTCACCGTGTACCGCATGGTGCAAGAGGCCCTGACCAACATCGGCAAGTACGCCAAGGCCAAGAAGGTGCTGGTGTCGGTGCACGCCCACCCCACCCATGTGGCGGTGCAGGTGCGCGACGACGGGGTGGGTTTCGACCCCGCCACCGTGCGCCCCACCTCGCACGGGCTGGCGGGCATGCGCCACCGGGTCGAAGCGGCAGGGGGGCGGCTGGCGCTCACCTCGCGCCCCGGCAATGGCACCTTGCTGTCGGCAGTGCTGCCGCTGCAGCGCGCGCCTGTGGCGGCGCAGGCCATCGCGGCCCTGGGCGACTGAAGACTCTCCGCCTCTCAGGCTCCATCAATCCGCCACGATCCGTGGGGGCCACATGGGCCCCAGCGCACGCTGCGCCGTCGCGCGCCTGCACTGGCCGGCTGTGGCGTTCTGTCCTACAGCGCCGCCGCAGAGGCGCCGACAGTCGCGCGCGCCGGGCACCGGCAGCTGTGGGAGGGCCTGCTGCCTACAGTGGAGTGCAGGCGCTGAGGTTCTCACGCCATCCCAACGCCGGTGTTCCGGCCACCCACAAGGAGATGGAAAAAATGTTGCACTACGCAGTCGTCTTTCTGGTGATCGCCCTGGTCGCCGCGCTCTTTGGCTTTGGCGGTATCGCCGCTGGCGCCGTGGGCATCGCCAAGATCCTGTTCTTCGTGTTTGTGATCATGGCCGTGGTGACCTTTGTCCTGGGCCTGCTCAAGAAGGGGTAGGTCCCCGCACCCATCCCTGCCGGCCGCAGCGGCGGCCATCACCCGCATCACCCCAATACATGCTTCCAAGGAGCTTTTGATGAGCCTTTCTAACGCAACCCACAACCTGACCGACAACGCCCGCAACTTGGCCGACAACGTGTTGCAAAGCGCGCAAGACGCCGTGCTGGCCACCCGCGCTGCAGCAGACCAATCGCTGGACCAGGCCGAAGACACGGTGCGCGCCCTGCGCCGTCGGGCCGACCCCGCCATCGACGACCTGGCCGCCCGCGCCCAGGACTTGGCGGCCCGCAGCATTGACTATTGCGCCGACACCAGCGCCCGTGCGCGCCGCCAGATCCAGCATGCCGCCGATGCCACCGGGCGCTATGTGGCAGCACAGCCTGGCAAGTCGCTGGTGATTGCCGCTGCATCGGGCGCCGCCGTGGCCACCCTGGCGCTGTGGTTGTCCCGCCGCCGCCGCACCCACTGAGCACGGCGCCATCGGGCGAAGGCCCGGCTTTTCTCCACAGTCCACCGGTGACGGAGGGTGCCACAGACCGGTAGACTGCACATGTTCCTGCACCCGCGTTCCCAACCATTCTTGTACAAGGAAAACACCATGAAATACGCACGTGCCCTCGCTTTCGCCGCTGTTGCCGGCATCACCATCGTCACGGCCACGGGCTGCTCGGTGGCCCGCGAACAACAGACCGTGGGCTCCTATGTGGACGACGCGGGCATCACCACTGCCATCAAGGCCAAGATGGTCGAGGACAAGAACGTATCGGCCAGCTCGATCAGCGTGGAGACACTCAACGGCACGGTGCAGCTGTCGGGCTTTGCCAAGTCGCAGGCCGAGAAGAACCAGGCCGAAAGCATCGCTCGCAACACCAAACATGTGCGCGAAGTGCGTAACAGCATTGTTGTGCGGCCGTAAGCGAGGACACCCCCTGAGGCGCAGCGCGCCTTCACCCCTCTCTCATATTGCTTCGCAATCTGGGAGGGGGACGCCCCCAGCGCGGCGGGGCGGCCCTTGCGCGGGGGCACTGGCATTAGCCACCCCCATTGCAAAGGGCAAGACGAATCAGCGGGCCCGGCTTTGCCATTGCGGCATGGCCTGGAGTTCCATTGGCATGGAAGACCCTCTATTGAGCCCACTGTCGCATGGCGTCTGGGGTTAAGCTCAATCCATATGCGGGTATTCAATTGCGACCACTGTGGTCATCTGGTGTTTTTTGACAGCGTGCAGTGCCTGCACTGCGGCAATGCGCTGGCGTTCTTGCCCGATGCCCTGGTCATGGCGGCCCTGGCGCCTGCGCCGCAGCAGGGCCCCGGGCTGTGGCAGCGGGTGGGGCCAGGCGGGGGCGGCGCGCTTTACCGCATGTGCCAGAACCACACCGAGCACCAAGCCTGCAACTTTGCGGTGCCCGCTGGCGATGCGCAGGCGCTGTGCCCCTCGTGCCGCCAGACCCGGTCAATGCCCGATGTGTCGGAGCCGGCCCACATGGGCCGCTGGATGCAGATCGAGAGCGCCAAGCGGCGGCTGTTCTACAGCCTGGCGCGCCTGGGCCTGGAGCCCGCGCCCGGGCGCAGCGGCCCCGTGTTCGACCTACTGGCCGAGGAGCCAGGAGGCCCGCCGGTGCTCACGGGCCACCACAACGGCACCATCACGCTCAACGTGGCCGAGGCAGACGACGACGAGCGCGCGCGCCGCCGCATTGCGCTGGGCGAGCCCTACCGCACGCTCATCGGCCACCTGCGCCACGAGTCGGGCCACTTCTACTGGGACCAGCTGGTGCGGGACGGCGGGTGGCTGGACGGCTTTCGCCAGCGGTTTGGCGATGAGCGCCAGGACTATGCCGCCGCGCTGGAGGCCCACTACGCCAAAGGCAACGATGGCGGCGACTGGGCCACTAACCACGTCAGCGCCTATGCCGCCGCCCACCCCTGGGAGGATTGGGCCGAGACCTGGGCCCACTACCTGCACATGATCGACCTGCTGGAGACATCGGCCAGCTACGCCACCGAGGTCACCGTGCCCGGCATCTACGGCGCGCAGCACAGCCGGGCCGTCGATCCCTTTGGCTCCCCGGCGCCCGACTTCGACAGCATGCTGCGCCACCTCGTGCCCCTCACGCTGTTGCTCAACAGCCTCACGCGCAGTCTCGGGCAACTGGATGCCTACCCTTTTGCCCTGGCCGAGCAGGCACTCGCCAAGCTCCGTTTTGTGCACGACGTGGTGCGCGCCGCAGGCCAGCAGCCGGCGGCTCCCGCAGCAACGGCGGCCACACTGCCGCAGGCCCCCGCACCTGTGGCGCCATCTGTTATCAAAAAGATAGCAAAAAAGTGAATAGGGGCAGGCGGTAGCGCCTATTTTTGCTCAGTATGGGTGGTTGGGGCCTGGAATTTGCTTGGTGCGAGCAGCGACACAGACCCCAGGAAGGACATCCCCATGTTGAGCCGCACTGCCGACCACCTGTTCTGGATGGCGCGCTATACCGAGAGGGCGGAGAACACCGCCCGCATGCTGGATGTGAACCACCAGAGCGCGCTGTTGCCCCAGTCCGCCGACGTGGCCCTGCAGGGCTGGCAGGGCCTGCTGTCCATCAGCGAACTGCTGCCCGCCTACACCGCCCAACACGGCGATGTGAACCCCGCCAAGGTGCTCGACTTCATGGTCAAGGACCCGGCCAATCCCTCGTCCATCGTGGCCTGCCTGCAGGCCGCGCGCGAGAACGCGCGGGCCGTGCGCGGCGCGCTCAACACCGAGGCCTGGGAGATCCAGAACCAGACCTGGTTGGAGGTGAACCGGCTGATCGCCAGTGGCGCGCTGGAGAGCGACCCGGCGCATTTTTTTGAATGGGTGAAGTTCCGCTCGCACCTGTCGCGGGGTGCCACGGTGGGCACGATGCTGCAGGACGAGGCCCTGCACTTCATGCGCCTGGGCACGTTTCTGGAGCGGGCCGACAACACGGCGCGCCTGCTGGATGTGAAGTTCCACGCGGCGCAGAGCGACTTCATGGGGGCGGCCACCGCGCAGGACCAGGACCATGACTTCTACCACTGGAGCGCCGTCCTGCTGAGCGTCTCGGGCTTCGAGACCTACCGCAAGGTCTACCGCGACGTGATCACGCCCGAGCGCGTGGCCGAGTTGCTGATTCTGCGGGCCGACATGCCCCGATCACTGCACGCCTGCATGAAGGAGGTGCTGGGCAACCTCGACATGCTGGGCAGCAGCCAGTCGGGCGAGACGCAGCGGCATGCGGGGCGGTTGTTGGCGCACCTCAAGTTTGCGCGCATCGACGAAATCTTCACCAACGGCCTGCATGCCTACCTCACGCAGTTCCTGGAGCGGGTGAACGACCTGGGCGCGCGGATCAGCCGGGATTTCCTGGTGCCCGCGGCAGTGTGAGGGGTGCGTCTGGTGTAGTCAGTGCAGCGGCCGCAGCAGTAGCGGCCGTGGCTTCGGGCACCGGCTCCACCGTCACCCCCACCTGCAGCACATGGTGGTCGCCGCCATGGATCACGCCGCGCAGCGGCGACACATCGGCATAGTCGCGCCCGATGGCCAGCGTCACATAGTCCTCGCCCGCAGCGCGGTCGTTGGTCGGGTCCAGGTCCCACCACGCCGCGCTGTCCGGCGCATCGCCGTCCTGCCCGGCCGGTGGCGACCACACCGACACCCAGGCGTGCGAGGCATCGGCGCCGACCAGCCGGGGCTGGCCCGGTGGGGGCGCGGTCAGCAGGTAGCCGCTCACATACCGGGCTGCCAGTCCCAGGCTGCGCAGGCAGCCGATCATCACATGGGCAAAGTCCTGGCACACGCCCCGGCGCAACCGCAGCGATTCGAGTGCGGGCGTACCCGCGTCGGTGGCGTGAGCGGTGTAGGCAAAGTCCGCGTGGATGCGCGCCATCAGGTCGCGTGCTGCCTCCATCAGCGGGCGCCCCGGCGAAAAACTCGCCTGGGCATAGGCCACAAAGTCGGCGTGCCGGGGGATGTAGGGCGAGGCAAAGCTGAATTCGGTGGCCGGGTGGTAGGGCATGCCCCGCCGGTAGATCAGCCGCTCGCGCACTGCCTCCCAGGGCTCGCCGGGTGGGGCGGGCGGCGGCGGGGTGGTCTCCAGCAAGGTCTCGGCACGCACAAGCAGCCGCTCGTGGGTAAAAGGCAGGCTGAAAAACGCGCGGGTGTTGCCAAACACGTCCTGCGTGGCTTCGCACTGGGCCGGGGCGGGGTCGATCTGCAGCGCGTGGGTGAGCACGCGCTGCACCACACCGGTGCGTGGCCGCAAATGGGCCATGTGCTGGGCGTTCTGCACTGCGGGCGTGTACTGGTACACCGTTTCGTGGATGACGCGCAGTTTCATAGGAATCCAGGCTTGGAGACTGAAGGCTGTGTGTGAAACCGGCACGCCCGAGGCCAGGGCAGCCGAGCAAGGGCCGCCCCGCAGCGAGGGCTGCGTCCCCCTTGAGGGGGAAGGTGCCGCAGGCGAATCAGGGGGGGGAGCACTTCAAGCCCCCACGCTGTGCCGCAGCGCGTCGGCCGAGTGGGTGAAATAGCGCGTGGCCAGCAGATCCGACAGGCCCATCACGCCCCGCACACAAGCCCCCAGGTATTGCTCCAGTGCGGCGTACCGGCCCTCGGCGTCCTGGGCGCACAAGGTCGCCAGCGACAGCTCGGACGCTTCGGGAATGCCTGTGGCGGCCGACTCGCCCGGCGTGCCTGCAGCCGCCTCGATCTTGGCAATGCGCCCGCGCAGCGTTTGCGCCACCCAGGCCAGCGACCGGGGGTTGTCGCGGTCGATCACCAGCAGGTCCAGCAGCGCGGGCATGTCGCGCCGCTGCTGGTACTGCGCGTGGAAGGTGATGGTGCTGTCAAACAGCCCCGTCATGGCCTCGAAGCCACTTTCATCGAACACTGCCCCGGTCTGCAGGCCGCCCTCCAGCGCCGCCGCCAGAAAACCCAGGCGCTCCAGGTGGCGGCCGATGGACAGCAGCCGCCAGCCATCGTCGCGCGTCATGCGGTCGGTCTGCTGGCCTGTCATGGCGGCGGTGCGGCCGCTCAGGGTTTCGAGCTGGCGCAGGGCCTCCAGCGGCGAATAGTCGCCGTCGTCAGTGCCGCCGTTGCCATTTGGGCGCTGCGCAAAAAACTCGGCTTCGGTGCTCACGATCAGGTGCCAGTGCTCCTGCGACAGGCGGTCGCGCACGGCCGATGCTGCCCCCAGGATGCCGCGCAGGTTGTAGCCCACGCTGGTGACCAGCGCGGGCTGGGTGAGCCCGGCGATGAGCGAGCGCTCGAACACCCGCCGGGCCTGCGTGGCGGGCGGCACCGACGGCAGCACCAGGCCCTGGCCCACGGCCAGGGTGCTGAGCCAGGCCAGCAGCGGCTGGGACGACTGGTCTTCCCCATTGAGGCACTGCAGCGCAATGCGCGCCAGGCGCGTGACGTTTTCGGTGCGTTCGGTGTAGCGGCCCAGCCAGAACAGGTTCTCGGCCGCGCGGCTGGTCACCTGGCGGCTGCGGTGCACCACGGCCGGGGCGCTCTGGTTGTGTGCGAGCAGCGTGGTGGTGTCCACCGGGCCATCGGTCTGCACCCACACATCGGCGCTGCTGCCGCCGCGCTGCATCGAGGCGATCTCGCGCTCGTCGGTGGCAATGCGCGCCAGCCCGCCGGGCAGCACGCGCCACGAGCCGGGGCCGTCGCACACGGCAAACACGCGCAGCATCACCGAACGCGGGGCGATGTGGCTGCCACCGCCACCATTGCCACCACCGCCTTCGGTGCGCCAGGTGGGCATCTGCGACAGCGGCAGGTAGGCCTGCACGGTGTATTCGTCGCCCTGGCCCTGGATGCGTTCCGTCCACCGGGCCAGGTCCTGCGGCGACAAGGTGCCGCCCAGCACGGGCGGGCGCTGCAGGCTGGGCCAGGTGGGCCGGATCACGCTGTGGGGCAGCTGGGGCAGCACGGCCTGCTGGGCTGCATGTTCGCCGCACCACCAGGTGGGCAGCGAGGGCAGGGCCAGCTCCTCGCCCAGCAGGTGGCGCGACAGCGCAGGCATGAAACCCAGCATGGCCGATGACTCCAGAAAGGCCGAGCCCGGCGCGTTGGCCACCAGCACATTGCCCGCGCGGATGGCCTGCAGCAGGCCGGGCACGCCCAGGCGCGAGTCGCTGCGCAGCTCCAGCGGGTCCAGAAACTCGTCGTCCAGGCGCTTGAGGATGCCGTGCACCGGCTGCAGGCCGTGCAGCGTCTTGAGGTACAGGCGCGCGTCGCGCACGGTGAGGTCGTTGCCCTCCACCAGCGTGAGGCCCAGGTAGCGCGCCAAGTAGGCGTGCTCGAAGTAGGTCTCGTTGTACGGGCCGGGCGTGAGCAGCACGATGCGCGCATCGGCCCCCGCCGGGCTCATCTGCCGCAGCCCGTCGAGCAGTGCGCGGTAGGTGGCGGCCAGGCGCTGCACATGCATCTGGCTGAACGCCTCGGGGAACAGGCGCGAGATGAGCAGCCGGTTTTCCAGCAGATACCCCAGGCCCGATGGCGCCTGCGTGCGCTGCGTGACGACCCACCAGCCGCCCTGCGCGTCACGCGCCATGTCGAAGGCTGCAATCGGCAGGTGCGTGCCGCCCACGGGCTGCACGCCATGCATGGGGCGCAGGTAGCCGGGGTGGCCCTGCACCAGCGCGCTGGGCAGCAGGCCCGTGCGCAGCAGCTCCTGCGGGCCATAGACATCGGCCATCACGCGGTCGAGCAGGCGGGCGCGCTGCAGCACGCCGCGCTCGATAAGCGCCCAGTCGTGCTGCGACAGGATCAGCGGGAACAGGTCCACCGACCAGGGCCGCTGCGGGCCGTCGGCGTCGGCATAGACGTTGTAGGTGATGCCGTTGTCGCGCACCTGGCGCTGCAGGCTCGCCATGCGCCGATCCAGGTCGGGGAAGCCTTCAGGCCCCAGTTGTTCAAAAAAATCGGCCCATGGGCGCGACAGGCCTTGGTTATTTGCTATTGAAATGGGAGCTGACGTGGCGCCTGCGATGCGGTCGGTGGGAGCCGTGCGCGCGGGGGCCGCAGCGCCCCGCAGCTCGTCAAAATGCCCCGCCGCAGCGGTGGGCGCCAGCGCAGCAGCCAGCTGGGCCGCGCTTTCGGGGAGGTCGGTGGGCAAGAGGCGGTCGTTGGGGTTTGTCACTGCACTCGATTTTCGGGTATTTGGTCTCCGGCACTCTGCGGGTTACCCACCCCCGTCGAAAACGGCACGGCCCAGGCCAGAGATGCCGAGCAAGGGCCGCCCCGCAGCGAGGGCGTCGTCCCCCTTGGGGGGAAGGCGCGCGGCGACTCAGGGGGGCTTCTCTACGGCCTCATTTTTCGCCGCAGATCCAGCGTGAACGGAAACTCCCGGCTGCCCGGCAGCTCGATGGTCGCAGGTGGCACCGCCAGCCGCCCCGGCGTGTGCCCCATGCGCGAGAAGCGCGCCAAGCGGCGGCTTTCGGCCTCGTACGCGTTGACCGGGAAGGTGTCGTAATTGCGCCCGCCCGGGTGCGCCACGTGGTACTGGCAGCCGCCCAGCGAGCGGTTCATCCAGGTGTCCACAATGTCGAACGTGAGCGGTGCATGCGCGCCAATGGTGGGGTGCAGGGCCGAGGGCGGGTTCCAGGCCTTGTAGCGCACGCCCGCCACAAACTCGCCGGTGGTGCCGGTGCTTTGCAGCGGCAGCGGCTGGCCGTTGACGGTGACCACATGGCGGCTTTCATTCATGCCCGTCACGCGCACCTCGATGCGCTCCAGCGACGAGTCCACGTAGCGCACGGTGCCGCCCGCAGAGCCTTCTTCGCCCATCACATGCCAGGGCTCCAGCGCGTTGCGCAGGGTCAGCTCCACGCCCATCGATTTCACCGTGCCGACCATCGGGAAGCGGAACTCGAACTGCGGCGCAAACCAGGCGGGGTCGAATGCATAGCCTGCGGCGTTCATCTCGGCCACCACGTCGTGCATGTCCTGCTGGATGAAGGTGGGCAGCATCCAGCGGTCGTGCAGCTCGGTGCCCCAGCGGGCGGCGGGGGCGCGGTAGGGCGCCTTCCAGAAGCGGGCGATCAAGGCGCGCAGCAGCAGTTGCTGCACCACGCTCATGTGGGCATGGGGCGGCATCTCAAAGGCGCGCAAC
Source organism: Acidovorax kalamii (assembly GCF_002245625.1). Lineage (GTDB taxonomy): Bacteria > Pseudomonadota > Gammaproteobacteria > Burkholderiales > Burkholderiaceae_C > Acidovorax > Acidovorax kalamii. Next base: position 82,882 of record NZ_NOIG01000012.1, on the reverse strand, counting down.
TCCAGCAGCCCCAGGCGGCCCGTGCTGCTGTCGGGCGAGAACATCTTGTCGATGCTGAACTCGCTGCGGTGCGTGTTGCCCGTCACATCCACCAGGATGTTACGCAGCGTGCGGTCCACCAGCCAGGGCGGCATGTCCTGGCCGTAGATCGCGCGGTTGGCCTCGATCTCGCGCAGGGCGATCTCCAGCTCGTAGAGCTGGTCGTTGCGTGCCTCGTCCACGCGCGGCGACTGGCTGGTGGGGCCGATGAACAGGCCGCTGAACAGATAGCTCAGGCTCGGGTGGTTGTGCCAGTACAGCAGCAGGCTGGCCAGCAGCTCGGGCTTGCGCAAGAAGGGCGAGTCGGCCGGTGTGGCGCCGCCCATCACAAAGTGGTTGCCCCCGCCGGTGCCGGTGTGGCGGCCATCGGTCATGAACTTCTCGGCCGACAGGCGCGTCTCCCACGCGGCCTGGTACAGAAACTCGGTGTGCTGCACCAGCTCCTTCCAGTGGCTGGCGGGGTGGATGTTCACCTCGATCACGCCAGGGTCGGGCGTCACGGCCAGCACCTTCAGGCGTGCGTCGCGCGGCGGCGGGTAGCCTTCGAGCACGATCTTCATGCCCAGCTCTTCGGCCGTGGCCTCGATGGCGGCCAGCAGGTCCAGGTAGTCGTCCAGGCGTGCCAGCGGGGGCATGAACACGTACAAAACGCCGTACTTCTCGCCCACCTTCTCGGCCTTGGGGCCGCTGGCGCGGCGCGGGTCGCGCACCTCCACACACAGGGCGGTGCGTGACAGGCCTGCGGCCGACTGGAACTTGCCCGGGGGCTGCACGCCCGCATGGGGGTCGGGTTGCCCTGCCTGGCGCGCGTGTTCGCCGCCCGCAGTGCCTTGCGCCATGCGGCGTGCCTCGCCCGGTGCGGTGGCGCCCGCCAGGTAGGGCAGGTCGCGGTCGCCGGTGACAGGGCCCGCTGGAACGGAATACCGCGCACGCAGCGTGGTCGCAGCGGCCAGCGGGCCCTGGGGTGCAGTCGGGTCTTGCGGGATCAGGTGATCGGTGTCCGACGCCTTCACCCAGGGCAGGGCGTCCAGCGGCAGGCGGTAGCCCATGGGCGAATCGCCGGGGATGAGCAGCATGCGGTCGTCGCGGAAGAACCACGGCCCCGTGCTCCATACGCTGCCTGCCAGCGTGCCATTGCCTACGCCCGCCTGCAGCGGCAGCACATAGCCCACCACGCTGTCGAGCTTTTGTTCGAACACGCGGCGCAGGCGGGCGCGCTCCAGCTCGTCGTCCAGGCGTGCGTCAAACGGGTCCACGTTGATTGGCAGGCGCCGCTCGCGCCACAGGTAGTAGAAGGTGTCTTCGTACCCTGGCTGGATGTAGCGATCAGTGATGCCCAGCTTGCGCGTGAGGTGGCGCACAAAACGCTCGGCGTCGGCGCTGGTGTAGTGCGAGGGGTCGCGCTCGTCGGCAAACAGCGCGGGGTTCTGCCACGCGGGCTGTCCATCAGAGCGCCAGCAGATGGACAGCGCCCAGCGCGGCAATTGCTCGCCCGGGTACCACTTGCCCTGGCCAAAGTGCAGAAAGCCGCCCTGGCCGTATTCGGCGCGCAGCTTGTGCGTGAGTTCGGTGGCAAAGCCGCGCTTGGTGGGGCCCAGCGCGTCGGTGTTCCACTCGGGCGCGTCGCGGTCGCCCACGGCCACAAAGGTGGGCTCGCCGCCCATGGTCAGGCGCACATCGCCCGCCACCAGGTCGGCGTCCACCTGCTCGCCCAGCGCCAGCACGGCCTGCCACTGGTCTTCGGTGTAGGGCTTGGTCACGCGGGGCGATTCGTAGATGCGCGTCACGCGCATCTCGTGGCTGAAGTCCACCTCGGCTTTGTCCACGCCGCCTTCAATCGGCGCGGCGCCAGAGGGCTGGGGGGTGCAAGCCAGCGGGATGTGGCCTTCGCCCGCCATCAGGCCGCTGGTGGCGTCCAGGCCAATCCAGCCTGCGCCGGGCAGATAGACCTCGCACCAGGCGTGCAGGTCGGTGAAGTCGTGGTCGGTGCCGCTGGGGCCGTCCAGCGCCTTCACGTCGGGGGTCAGCTGGATCAGGTAGCCCGACACAAACCGTGCCGCCAGCCCCAGGTGGCGCAGCAGTTGCACCAGCAGCCAGCCCGAGTCGCGGCACGAGCCGCTGGCCTTTTGCAGCGTCTCCTCGGGCGTCTGCACGCCGGGCTCCAGGCGGATGAGGTAGCGGATGTCTTGCGACACCTGCTGGTTGAGCTTGACCAGGAAATCGATGGTGCGCTGCTTGCTGCGGTCGATCTTGTCCAGATACGCCTGCACCAGCGGCGTCATCGGCTCGGTGGCCAGGTAGGGCGCCAGCTCCTGCTGCACATCGCTGTTGTACTTGAAAGGGATGTTCTCGGCCTCGGGCTCCAGGAAGAAGTCGAAGGGGTTGTACACCGCCATTTCCACCACCAGGTCCACCGTGACCTTGAACTCACGCGTCTTCTCCGGGAAGACCAGCCGCGCCTGGTAGTTGGCAAACGGGTCCTGCTGCCAGTTGATGAAGTGCTGCGCGGGCTCGACCTTGAGCGAGTACGAAATCACATTGCTGCGGCAATGGGGCGCAGGCCGCAATCGAATGGTCTGCGGCCCGAGGCCGACCAGCCGGTCGTATTGGTAATGCGTGACGTGGTGGAGCGCGGCGTGGATGGGCATATGCAGCCCATGCTAGCAAGTCCCGAGCCATCGCGGGCAACTATTCCGGGGGCGGTGACAAGCGGTCATCGGCTGTTCACAATGTGCGGTCCGTGCCCCGCTGCCGGGGCTGTCTCTCTTTAGCTGATCGCGCACCAACTTGGTGATGCTTTGATTCACCCATGTCCCACTCCCCCCAACTTGTGCTCCTGCCCGGCCTGGCCGCCGATGAACGCATGTGGCGCGGCGTGCTGCCGCTGCTGCCCGCCGCGCTGCGCCCCGAGGTCGCCACCGCCCACCAGGATGTGAACTTGCATCGCATTGAGGACTTTGCCGCCCGGCTGCTGGCGCAGCACGCGGGGCCGCTGGTGCTGGCGGGCGCGTCGATGGGCGGCATGGTCGCCATGGAGGCCGCACGCCAGGCGCCGCAGCGCGTGGCAGGGCTCGCGCTGCTGGGCACGACCGCGCGGCCCGAGACGCCCGACATGCGCGCCCTGCGCGAAGGCGCCATTGAGCTGTTTGAACAGGGCCGGGTGCGCGAGGTCATCGAGCCCAACGTGGCCCTGGCCTTCCACCCCGTGAATGCCGCCAACACGGACCTAGTGCAGGCCTACCTGGACTTTGTGCTGGACGCGGGCCCCGACCACCTGGTGCGCCAAAACCGCGCCGTGATCCATCGGCCCGATGCGCGGGTGCATCTGCCGCAGGTGGCCAGCCCCGTGCTGGTGGTGTGTGGCGCGGCCGACCAGCTCACACCGCCCGAATGCTCGGCAGAGATTGCGGCGCTGGTGCCCGGCGCCGAACACCACCTGCTGCCCGACAGCGGCCACATGCTGACCATGGAGCAGCCCGAGGTGGTGACCCGCCTGCTGGTGCAGTGGCTGGGCCGCAACGGGTGGATTTGATCCGGGGTCTGAGGCCTTTTTGGCCCCTGCCGCGCGATGGGTAAGCGCTGATAGCTATGAAATTAGTAGCTAATCAAAACTCCAGGTTGTCAATCAGCCGTGTGCTGCCCAGCCGCGCGGCGCCCAGTGCCACCAGCGTGCCCGCCGCATCGCTGGCTGTGGCGGGCAACAGGTCGGCGCGGCGGCGCACGGTGAGGTAGTCAGGCGCCCAGCCGCGTGCGCGCAGGGCGTCCAGGGCCAATGTCTCCAGCAGGTTGCGGTCGCTCGGGGCGGTGCCCAGCCACTGCTGCGCCAGCCGCTGCAAAGCTTGCGACAGGGCCACGGCCTCTTGCCGCTCTTCCAGGCCCAGGTAGCCATTGCGCGAACTCAGCGCCAGACCATCGGCCGCCCGGCAGGTCTCGCCCGCCACGATCTCGATGGGCAGCGCAAACTGCCGCACCATGTGGCGGATCACCATGAGCTGCTGGTAGTCCTTCTTGCCAAACACGGCCGTGCCGCCCGTGGCGCCCAGCACGCAGGCAAACAGCTTCATCACCACCGTGCTCACGCCCACAAAAAAGCCGGGGCGAAAGTGCCCCTCCAGCATGTCGGCGAGCTGCGGGTCGGGGTGCACCTTGAAGGTCTGGGGCTCGGGATACAGGTCCGTCTCGCGCGGGGCAAACAGCACATCGCAACCAGCGGCCTGCAGCTGTGCACAGTCGGCCTCCCAGGTGCGGGGGTAGCTGTCAAAGTCCTCGTGCGGCAAGAACTGCAGGCGGTTCACAAAGATGCTGGCCACGGTCACATCGCCCAGGGGCTTGGCCTGGCGCACCAAGGCAATGTGCCCATCGTGCAGGTTGCCCATGGTGGGCACAAAGGCGGGGCGGCGGTAGGGGGCCAGGGCCTGGCGCAGGTCGGCAATGGAGCGGGCGATCAGCATGGGTTCGGAGGGGTCAGAGAAAGGAAGGAAAAGGGCTACCAGGCGTGTACAGCGTTGTCCGGGAAACGCCCTTGTTTCACGGCCTGCACATACGCCTCCATGGCGCCGCGCACGCTGCCCGCGTCCTGCATGAAGTTGTGCACGAACTTCGGCATCTTCCCGAGGTTCATGCCCAGCATGTCGTGCAACACCAGCACCTGCCCGGCCGTGCCGTTGCCCGCGCCGATGCCGATGGTGTGACAGTGCGGCAGCTCGGCCGTGAGGTTGGCGGCCAGCACGGCGGGCACCATCTCCAGCACCAGCATGGCGGCGCCTGCGTCCTGCAGTTCGTGCGCCTCTTTGCGCAGCGTGCGGGCGGCATCGTCGGTCTTGCCCTGCACGCGGTAGCCGCCCAGGGCATGCACCGTCTGCGGCGTGAGGCCCAGGTGGGCGCACACCGGCACGCCGCGCTGCACCAGGAATTCGACCGTGGCCGCCGTCCAACCGCCACCTTCGAGCTTGACCATGTGCGCCCCCGCCTGCATCAGCACGCAGGCGCTGCGCAGCGCCTGCTCGCGGCTTTCGGCGTAGGTGCCATAGGGCAGGTCGGCCACCAGCCAGGCGGTGCCCTGCACGCGATGCAGGCCGCGCGCCACGCTGGCCGTGTGGTAGGCCATGGTGTCCAGCGTCACTCCCACCGTGCTGGGCAGGCCCTGGCACACCATGCCCAGCGAGTCACCCACCAAAATGCATTCCACCCCCGCCGCATCGGCCACGGCCGCAAAGGTGGCGTCGTAGGCGGTCAGCATGGTGATTTTTTCGCCCGCTGCGCGCATCTGCGCCAGGCGCGGCAGGCTCACAGGGCGGCGCTGGGGCAGGGGCGATGCAGGCGGCAGCGTGCCGTAGGGCGTGGCAGAAACAGGGCTGGTGGCGGTCATGGAGCGCGGTGGTGCCAAAAAATTGCCGCGAGTCTATGCGACCAATACTGGGTGTACTTATTGGTTTGCGGCGCGGGCAGGGCGGGCCTGCGCTGGCACAGTGGCCTTTGCGTTCCCGGTATGCTCGCGGCCCATGACAGCAGCGTTACACCCCGCGAAGACCCCCATGAGAGACAACGATGTAGATGCCCTGGCCCGGGCCGACGTGGCCCGCGCCCTGGCCGAAGACGTGGGCACTGGCGACCTTACCGCCGGCCTGATCGACCCCGCCCGCCGTGCCCGCGCGCGCATCCTGGCGCGCGAAGCCGCCGTGATCTGCGGCGCCCCTTGGGCCGAAGCGGCCTTGCGCGCACTCGACCCCACGGTGCAGATCACCTGGCATGTGACCGAAGGCCAGCGCTGCGCCCCCGACCAGGTGGTGCTGGAGATTGAGGGCCAGGCCCGCGCACTGCTGAGCGCCGAGCGCACCGCGCTCAACTTTCTGCAGCTGCTCTCGGCCGTGGCCACCAAGACCCGTACCTATGTGGACGTGGTGGCCGGCACGCGCGCCCAGATCGTCGATACGCGCAAGACCCTGCCCGGCCTGCGCCTGGCGCAAAAGTACGCCGTGCGCGTGGGCGGCGGCACCAACCACCGCATTGGTCTGCACGATGCGGTGCTGATCAAAGAGAACCACATTGCAGCCGCTGGGGGCGTGACCGCCGTGCTGCGCGCTGCCGAGCAGGTGGCGTCACAGGCCCAATTCATCGAAATCGAAGTCGAAACCCTGGAGCAGCTGACCGAGGCGCTGAATGCAGGCGCGAAGATGGTGCTGCTGGACAACATGCCGCTGCCCATGCTGCGCGAAGCGGTGCGCATCAATGCGGGCCGCGCGATTCTGGAAATCTCGGGCGGCGTCACGCTCGATGGCCTGCGCGAACTGGCCGAGACCGGCGTGGACCGCATCTCCATCGGCACGCTGACCAAGGACGTGAAGGCCACGGACTTCTCGATGCGCCTGCAGGAGCTGGCATGAGCACCGCTGTACTGAACCGCATCGACGTCGAATACGAGCAGCCTGACGAAGCAACATCGGGCTCCGTCTGCTCCACCAAACACGCCTGGGCCCGTGTGCCGCCCGAGCCCACCCAGGCTGAGCGTGTCGCGCTCAAGGACAAGATCCGGCGCCTGCTCAAGGAAAAGAACGCGGTCATGGTGTCGCACTACTACGTGCACCCCGACCTGCAGGACCTGGCCGAGGAAACCGGCGGCCTGGTGAGCGATTCGCTGGAGATGGCCCGCTTTGGCCGCGACCATGCGGCGCAGACGCTGGTGGTGAGCGGCGTGCGCTTCATGGGCGAGACGGCCAAGATCCTGAGCCCCGAAAAGACCGTGCTCATGCCCGACCTGGACGCCACCTGCTCGCTGGACCTGGGCTGTCCCATCGACGAATTCAGCGCGTTCTGCGACCAGCACCCCGACCGCACTGTGGTCGTCTACGCCAACACCAGCGCGGCCGTGAAGGCGCGCGCGGACTGGCTGGTGACTTCCAGTTGCGCACTCGACATCGTGAGCGCGCTCAAAGCCGCAGGCCAGAAGATCCTGTGGGCGCCCGACCGCCACCTGGGCGCCTACATCCAGCGTGAGACGGGCGCAGACATGGTGTTCTGGAACGGTGCCTGCATCGTGCACGACGAGTTCAAGGCGCTGGAGCTGGAGCTGCTCAAGCAGCAGCACCCGGCTGCCAAGGTGCTGGTCCACCCCGAGAGCCCTGCCGACGTGGTGGCCCTGGCCGACGCCGTGGGCTCCACCAGCGCCATCCTCAAAGCCGCGCGCGAGATGGACGCCACCGAGTTCATCGTGGCCACCGACAACGGCATGATGCACAAGCTGCGCACGCTCAACCCCGGCAAGACGTTTTACGAAGCCCCAACCGCAGGCAACAGCGCCACCTGCAAGAGCTGCGCGCACTGCCCCTGGATGGCGATGAACGGCCTGGCCGATGTGGCCCGCGTGCTGGAGACCGGTGCGAACGCCGTGCATGTGGACCCGGCGCTGATCCCGCGCGCACGCCAGCCGATTGACCGCATGCTGGCCTTCACGGCGGCGCTCAAGAACGGGCAGCCGACCGGCGCACTGGTGCCGCACCTGGGGGCCGCCTGAGGGTTCTCTAGAACCGGATGCTCTGTTATTGATAGCTAACTATGTCCACTGGTCAGGCGCCAGTGGCCTTTTTTGTTTGTGATTTCCCGCATTGATTTCACCCAGCCGCTGGACCCCGGCGCCCCGCGCCTGCGCCACGCCTTTGGCACACCGCGCGAAGTGCTGGCCGCCCATGCGCTGCACGAGGTGCGTGGCGTGCTGGATGCCGTGTTTGCGGCCGCGCAACAAGGCCGCTGGTGTGTGGGCTGCGTGCGTTACGAGGCGGCTGCCGCCTTCGATGCGGCACTGCTGACCCACGCGGCCGACGGCCCGCTGGCCTGGTTTGCGGTGTACGACGCGCCGCTGCCCTGGCCCGCGTGCGATGACGGCCAAGGTGCAGAACCACCCGCGCAGGTGACGTGGAACGACAGCCCCGACCGCGCCCCTTTTGATGCCGCGCTGGCACAGATCCAGCAGGCGATTGCGGCGGGCGAGCTGTACCAGGTCAACCACACCGCCCCCCTTCGTGGCACGCTGCAAGGCTCGGCCCCAGCCCTGTTTGCCGCACTGCTGCGCGCCCAGCCCGGCGGGTATGCGGCGCACATCGACACCGGGGGCGAGCAGGTGCTGTCGGTCTCGCCCGAACTGTTCTTTGATTGGCAGGATGCGTCCGGGGGCGGCCACATCCTGGCCCGCCCCATGAAAGGCACCGCCCCGCGCGGCGCCACGCCCGAAGAGGACGCGCAGCAGGCCGCGCACCTGCGCACGGCGCCCAAGGAGCGTGCCGAGAACGTGATGATCGTGGACCTGCTGCGCAACGACCTGTCGCGCATTGCGCAGCCCCACAGCGTGCGTGTGCCCGTGCTGTTTGCCACCCAGGCCCTGCCCACCGTGTGGCAGATGACCTCGGACGTGACCGCGCGCACGCGGCCCGGCACCACGCTCACGGACGTGTTTGCCGCGCTGTTCCCCTGCGGCTCCGTCACCGGGGCGCCCAAGGTGCGCGCCATGCAGATGATCCACGCGCTGGAAGGCGCGCCGCGCGGCGTGTACTGCGGTGCCGTGGGTGTGGTGCGCCCGGCCAGCCCGCCCGATGCGCAAGGCCAGCATGCGGTGGCCGCGACCTTCAACGTGCCCATCCGCACCGTGGTGCTGCGTCCTGAAGGGGACACCGTTCGCGCCACCTGTGGTATCGGCAGCGGCATCACTTCGGGGGCATTGGCCGATGCCGAGTGGAATGAGTGGCAGCACAAGCGCGCGTTTGTGGAGCGCGCGAGCCAGCCCTTTGACCTGCTTGAAACCCTGGCGTTGCAGGGGGGCGTTTTCCGGCACCGGGACGAGCACCTGGCGCGCCTGCAATCAGCGGCTGCACATTTCGGCGTGCCCTGGGATGCGGCGGCCGTGTCGCAATGCCTGCAGGCACTGGCGGCAGACCATGCCGACGGCGCCTGGCGCGTGCGCCTGCTGCTGGGCGCCACGGGCGTGCCCCGGGCCGAGGCCTTTGCCCTGCTGCCCACGCAGGAGCCCGTGCGCTTGCAACTGGCAAAGAGTGCTTTTGCCGAAGCCCACAGCGAATTTGTGCGTTACAAGACCACGCGCCGCGCGCACTACGCGGCGTTTGCGCCCACCGCGCCCGGCGTGTTCGACACCGTGCTGTGGAACGAGGCGGGTGAGATCACCGAGAGCACCTTCGGCAACATTGCCGCGCTCATCGATGGGCGGTGGGTGACACCGCCCCTGTCCAGCGGCCTGCTGCCCGGCGTGGGCCGCGCCGTGGCGCTGCGCGAGGGCCGGGTGGTGGAGGCGGTGCTGCGTGTGGCCGATGTGCCCCGGGTGCAGGGCTGGGCCTTTATCAACAGCCTGCGCGGCTGGCTGGCCGCCGAGCTGGAGAGTGAATAGAAAATTTGAATGAAATAGGCCCCCAGCGCCCGTGGATCAAGCGCTGGCTGCTATCCAATTTTCAGAGCCGTTCCTTCACATAGCTCGGCCGGTCCATGTCCACGATCTCCACGCTCAGCTGCACCATCACGCCCTGCGGCCGGGGCGTGCGTTCGCGCAGCACGGCGGCAATGCGGCCCGCCAGCTCGGTCTTGGCCTCGGGCGTGCGGCCCGCCAGCAGGCGCAGCTGCGCATGCACAAAAGCGCGGTTGGCGGGGGCAATGCCGATCTCGAAACTGTCGGCCACGATGAAGCGCGTCTTCAGGTCGGCCTCGTCCTGCACCTGGGGGTGGGCGCACAGGGTGGCGTTGAGGGCGGTCAGCGTTTCGGCCTCGGGGTAGTGGGGCAGGTTGGCAGAGTATTCGATGGTGAGGTGCGGCATGGCGAGGGGCTCGGTTCGGTCGATGGGATTCGACCCGGTTCAAAAGCGATGGGGTGGGGGCGCTGACGGCGCTGGTCAGCAACCCTGTGGCCATCAGTGGCACCAGCCAGTTTAAGCTGCGATTAAGCAGGGCTCACAACGATCACGTTGCTGCTTGCCAGTGGCGTCTTTTTATCCATCCCTTGTTCATTCGAAGTCATGACCTCCTTCCATCTGATTCAAAAATCCACCCTGCTTGCACTTGTGCTGGGCGCCGCCACCTGGGCCAGCGCCGAGGGCGCCCACCGGCACTGGGAATACAAGGGAAAACACGGCGCCGCCCACTGGGGCGCGCTGGAGCCTGGCTTTGAGGCCTGTGCACGTGGTGCGGCGCAAAGCCCCATCGACATCCGCAACACCGTGAAGGAGGCGCTGCCCGCGCTCGACTTTCAGTACATCGCAGGTGCCCCCACGCTGGTCAACAACGGACACACTGTGCAGGTGAACATGCCTGCGGGCAGCAAGCTGGTGGTGGATGGCAAGGCGATGGATCTGCTCCAGTTCCACTTCCACACCCCCAGTGAAGAGGCCATTGGCGGCAAGCACGCGGCCATGGTGGCGCACTTTGTGCACAAGGCTGCGGACGGTGGCCTGGGCGTGGTGGCCGTGCTGATCCAGCCGGGCAAGACGAATGCCGCCTGGGCGCCCATCTTTGCGCACCTGCCGCGGGTGGGTGAGCAGCTGACGGTGGACGGGCTCACGCTGGACGCCAGCACCCTGTTGCCTGCCAAGAAGGGCTACTACAGCTTTGCCGGTTCGTTGACCACGCCGCCCTGCTCCGAGGGTGTGCAATGGATGGTGCTCAAGGAACCCGTGAAACTGGGCGCGCAGCAGATCAAGGCGTTCCGCCAGCTCTACAACGCGAATGCGCGGCCGCTGCAGCCACTCAACGGACGTGTGGTGAAGGAAAGCACCTGATAGTGCCCCGCCGACCCTGCGGCTTGTATGGGGTCGGCGGAGCCATCAGGCTGTGTTCAGGCGATAGCTGCCGCAGGCGCCGCGCTGGTGCCTGCGGCTTTTTGTTGAAGAGCTGCCACGCAGTCGGTGGCATGGGCCCCCAGCGCGGCCAGCAACTCGTCCACATCTGCCGCCGTGTGCGCGGCCGACAGCGCAATGCGCAGCCGGGCCGTGCCTGCAGGCACCGTGGGCGGTCGGATGGCGGGCACCCACAGGCCCCGCTGGCGCAGGCTTTCCATCGCGGCCAGGGCCGCTTCGTTGCTGCCGATGACGAGCGCCTGCACCGCCGTGTGGGATGGCAGCAGGTGCCAGCCCAGTTCTGGGGGCAGCGTGGCCAGGCCTTCGCGCAATTGGGCGATGCGCTGGCGCAGCCCCTCCCGCAGGTCGTCCGCAGCGGCAATCAGCTCCAGGCTTTTGCGCAAGGCGCTTGCCAACAGGGGGGGAGCGGCCGTGGCAAAGATGTAGGTGCGGGTCTTTTGCAGCAGCCATTCGATGGGCGCAGCATCACCCGCCACAAATGCGCCGGCCACACCGGCCGCCTTGCCCAGTGTGGCCATGTAGAGCACGCGTCGCGAAGCGTTGGGTCCCGTCAGCCCGGCCTGTGCCAGGCTGCCGCGCCCCTGCGGTCCCAGCACTCCCAAGCCATGGGCGTCGTCCAGCAGCAGCAGCGCGTCGTAGTGCTCGCACAGCGCCAGCAGGGCGGGGATGTCGATCAGGTCGCCGTCCATGCTGAACACCGCGTCGCTGATGACCAGCTTGCGCCGCGCGGGGCTGGCGGCAAGCTGCGTTTCGAGTGCGGCCAGGTCGGCATGCGGATAGCGGTGGATGGTGGCGCGCGAGAGGCGGGCACCGTCGATCAGGCAGGCGTGGTTGAGCGCATCGGAGAACAGCGCATCGCCATCGCCCACCAGCGCGGGGATGATGCCGGTGTTGGTGGCATAGCCCGCATAGAAGTAGAGCGCGCGGGGCAGTTGCACAAAGGCGGCCAGGTCGTGCTCCAGCGCATCGTTGGCGGCGCTGTGGCCGCTGACCAGGGGCGAGCCGCCCGAGCCCACGCCAAAGTGGTGGGTGGCCTCGCGCGCCGCCTCGGACAGCGCGGGGTGGCTGGCCAGGCCCAGGTAGTCATTGCTGCAAAAAGCCAGCATGGTCTGGCCGTCCACCCGCAGGCGGGCGCCGCCAGCAGGCTCCACCACGCGGCGGCGGCGCAGCAGGTGGGCGCGCTCGATGTCGGCCAGGCGCGCGGGAATCTCGTCCAGCCACGAGGGCTGGGGTGCCGTACGGCTTGTCATTGCCAGTCCTTGGGCAGGTCAAACACCAGGCTGCCGGGTTCGGGCAGGTCCTGGTAGGGCACCTCGGCCAGCAGCGGGGCGTTGAGGCGTGCGCGCAGGTAGGCGATGTTCTCGTCGGCGGCGCCCATCTCCGGGTCGATGCGGTTGGCCACCCAGCCCGCCAGCGTGAGGCCGCGCGCGTGAATCGCCTCGGCCGTGAGCAGGGCGTGGTTGAGGCAGCCCAGGCGCAGGCCCACCACCAGCACCACGGGCAGGGCCAGCGCCTGGGCCAGGTCGGCACCCGTGAGCGTGTCGGTGAGCGGCACGTGGAAGCCGCCCGCGCCCTCCACCACCACGGCATCGGCCTGGGCGGCCAGCGCCTGGTAGCTCGCAACGATGGCGGCGATGTCGATCTCTACACCCGCCCGTGCGGCCGCGATGTGGGGCGAGAGCGGGTCGGGCAGCAGCACGGGGTTGTCCAGCGCGGGCGGCACGGCCAGGGTGGAGGCCGAGCGCAGCGCGATCGCGTCTTCGCTGGCCCAGTCCTCACCCCAGGGCACCAGGCCCGCCGCCACCGGCTTCATGCCCACCACGCGGCGGTGGTGGCGTGCCAGCGCATGCAGCAGCCCGGCGGACACCAGCGTCTTGCCGACACCGGTGTCGGTGCCGGTCACAAAACATCCCATCATCAACTTTCCTCCTGCAGGGTGGCGTTCAGCGCATCGAGCGCGCCGCTGGCCAGGCATTGCACGGCCTCGTCGTCGAGCACATAGGGCGGCATGGCATACAGCGTTTTCCCGATCGGCCGCAGCACCAGCCCCCGTGTCATAGCGTGCTGGTGATAGCGGCGCGCAAAGTCGGGCAGCGTGGTGTCCACATCCCAGGCCCAGATCATGCCCAGCCGCCGCGCATGCCGCACACGCGGGTGCTGTGTGAGGGGCTTGCAGGCTGTGTCGATGTGCTGCGCCAGCGTCTTGTTGGCGTTCAGCGCGTCCAGTTGCTCAAACAGTTCCAGCGTGGCCAGCGCCGCGCGGCAGGCCAGCGGGTTGCCGGTGTACGAGTGCGAATGCAGAAAGCCGCGCGCCACATCATCGTCGTAGAACGCGGCATAGACCGCGTCCGTCGTCAGCACGGCCGACAGCGGCAGCGTGCCGCCCGTGAGGCCCTTGGACAGGCAGATGAAATCCGGTCGGATGCCCGCCTGCTGGTGCGCGAACATCGTGCCCGTGCGGCCAAAGCCCACGGCGATCTCGTCCACCACCAGGTGCACCTCGTAGCGGTTGCACAGCGCACGCGCCAGGCGCAGGTATTCGGGGTCGTGCAGGGCCATGCCAGCGGCGCATTGCACCAGGGGCTCGACGATGAAGGCTGCGGTGGTGCTGTGGTGCTCCTGCAGCCATGCCTCCAGCGCCGCAGCGGCGCGCCGGGCTACGTCTTGCGCGGTTTCGCCCGGGGCGGCGCCGTGTGCATCGGGGCTGGGCACGGTGTCGGCCAGGCGCACCAGCGGGGCATAGGCCTCGCGGAAGATGGCAATGTCGGTCACGGCCAGTGCGCCCACGGTTTCTCCGTGGTAGCCACCGGCCAGGCCCACAAAGCGGCTCTTGGCAGGGCGGCCGGTGTTGCGCCAGTAGTGCGCGCTCATCTTGAGCGCGATCTCGGTGGCGGCTGCGCCGTCGCTGCCATAAAACGCATGGCCCAGGCCCGTGAGTGCGGCCAGGCGCTCGGACAGCTCCACCACAGGCGCATGGGTGAAGCCCGCCAGCATCACATGGTCCAGCTGGCCCAGCTGGTCCACCAGCGCGGCCTGGATGTGTGGGTGACTGTGGCCGAACAGGTTGACCCACCAGGAGCTGATGCCGTCCAGATAACGTTGGCCATCGGTGCCATGGAGCCACGGGCCTTGCGCGCGGGCAATGGCCACGGGCGGCTGGGCTTCGTGCCGCTTCATCTGGGTGCAAGGGTGCCAGACGGCGGCCAGACTGCGGGCCACCAGCCCGTCGTGTTTTGGCTGCATGGTTACAGGGCCTGGGTGGGCACCGCGTGGCGCAGCCCGGTCTGGCGGTTGTGCTCGTCCACAAACACCAGCTGCGGCCGGTGCGTGCCGACCTGGTCTTCATGCACCTGCGCAAAGGCCGCAATGATGATGAGGTCGCCTGCGGAAGCGCGGCGTGCGGCCGAGCCGTTCACCGAGATCATGCCGCTGCCGCGCTGGCCCTTGATGGCATAGGTGACAAAACGCTCGCCGTTGTTGATGTTCCAGATGTGAATCTGCTCGTTCTCGGCGATGTTGGCCGCGTCGAGCAGGTCCTCGTCGATGGCGCAGGAGCCTTCGTAGTGCAGCTCGCACTGGGTCACGGCCACGCGGTGGATCTTGGATTTGAGCAGGGTGCGGAACATCGGCTTCCTTCAGTGAAGTCTGTGAATGGGGGGCCTGCCGGCGGCAGGGCCGTGATCGATCAGGGCTGCGGAAAGTCCAGCACGCAGCTGTCGCCCAGCGCTTCGCGCCACACGCGCACGCGGCTCACGCTGGGGCGCAGGTCGGCGGGCAGGGCCTGGGCGATGAAAACGCACAGGTTCTCCAGCGTGGGGGTGCCCAGGCCGGGCACGTCGTCCAGCATGTGGTGGTCCAGCTGCTCGCGCACCACCTCCAGGCCCCGGCGCAGCAGGCCCAGGTCCAGCACCATGCCGGTGGCCGGATCGCGCGGGCCGCTCAGAAAGACTTCGGCGTGGTAGGTGTGGCCGTGCACGCGGCGGCTGCCTTCGGCCTCGATTTCGCGGCGCAGGGTGTGGGCGGCGTCGAAGAAGAAGCGCTGGGAGATGGTGAACAACATACGGGAACCAAAAAAAGAAAGCCGCTCACCGGATGCCGGTGAGCTTGTGGGTTTGCAGGCTCAGTCGCCATGCGGGGTGGGCCAGGCAGGCGTCAATGCAGGCGGCAGTGTTCTGGCGCTGCAGCAGGCCGTCCATGGGCTGCAGGAATCGGTGGGTGAACTGCGTGTCCTGCTCCAGCGCCAACAGGTCAAAGCCGGGCTGGGGCCAGACGAGTTTCAGCTCTTGCCCGCTGCGCTGCACCCAGGGCGCGCCC
This sequence comes from Acidovorax kalamii, assembly GCF_002245625.1. Classification (GTDB taxonomy): domain Bacteria; phylum Pseudomonadota; class Gammaproteobacteria; order Burkholderiales; family Burkholderiaceae_C; genus Acidovorax; species Acidovorax kalamii. The sequence continues at coordinate 67,685 of NZ_NOIG01000012.1, read as the reverse complement.
GCCTTGGGGCTGATGCACAGCCAGTCGATGCCTTCGGGCGCGGCCACGGTGCCGTTGCTTTCGACCGCGATGCGGAATTGCTGCGCGTGCAGGGCGTCGATGAGTTCACGGTCCACCTGCAGCAGCGGCTCGCCACCGGTCAGCACCACCAGGCGGTGGCCCGCGCCTGCAGGCCATTGGGCGGCGATCAATTCCGCCAGTGCCGTGGCCGTTTCGAACTTGCCGCCCAGCGTGCCATCGGTGCCCACAAAGTCGGTGTCGCAGAACTGGCAGATGGCCTGCGCGCGGTCCTGCTCGCGGCCCGTCCAGAGGTTGCAGCCTGCAAAGCGGCAGAACACGGCGGGTGTGCCCGCCTGGCCGCCTTCGCCTTGCAGGGTGTAGAAAATTTCTTTGACGCTGTAGGTCATCGGGGCACCGGAGGGACGAGAAGGGTGGGGGCGGCAGGCGCTGCCACCTCGGGGTAGTCGCGGCTGAAATGCAGGCCCCGGCTTTCGCGGCGCAGCTGGGCGCTTTTCACGATGAGGTCGGCCACCTGCACCAGGTTGCGCAGCTCCAGCAGGTCGCGCGTGACGTGGAAGTGTGCGTAGAACTCCTGGATCTCGCCCTGCAGCATCGCAATGCGGTGCGCGGCGCGCTCCAGCCGCTTGTTGGTGCGCACGATGCCCACATAGTCCCACATGAAGCGGCGCAACTCGTCCCAGTTGTGGGAGATGACGACGGATTCATCCGCATCGGTCACGCGGCTGTCGTCCCAGGCGGGCACGGTGGGCAGTTCTGTGGTCGGCGCTGCGGCGATGGCCTGCGCGGCGGCGCGTGCAAACACCATGCATTCGAGCAGCGAGTTGCTGGCCAGGCGGTTGGCGCCGTGCAGGCCGGTGCAGGCCACTTCGCCCACGGCGTACAGGCCGGGAAGGTCGGTGCGGCCCGCCAGGTCGGTCAGCACGCCGCCACAGGTGAAGTGGGCGGTGGGCACCACGGGGATCGGCTCCTTCGTGATGTCGATGCCCAGCGACGCGCAGTGGGCCAGGATGTTGGGGAAATGCTCCTGCAAAAACGCGGGGCTCTGGTGCGAGATGTCGAGGTGCACGCAATCGAGGCCGTGTTTTTTCATCTCGAAGTCGATGGCGCGGGCCACCACGTCGCGCGGGGCCAGTTCGGCGCGCGGGTCGTGGTCCAGCATGAAGCGCGTGCCACCGGCCGAGGGGGGCAGTTTGAGTTGCCCGCCCTCGCCGCGCACGGCCTCGCTGATGAGGAAGGACTTTTCGTGCGGGTGGTACAGGCCCGTGGGGTGGAACTGGATGAACTCCATGTTCGCCACGCGGCAGCCCGCGCGCCAGGCGGCGGCAATGCCGTCGCCCGTGGCGGTGTCGGGGTTGGTGGTGTACAGGTACACCTTGCCTGCGCCGCCCGTGGCCAGAATGGTCTGCGGTGCGCGGAAGGTGACGACCTCATCGGTGTCGCTGTCCAGCGCATACAGCCCCAGGCAGCGGTGGCCCGGCAAGCCCAGCTTGCGCGTGGTGATCAGGTCCACCAGCGTGTGCTGCTCGAACAGCGTGATGCCGGGGGTGCTGCGCACCACGTCGATCAGCGTGCGCTGCACGGCTGCGCCGGTGGCATCGGTCACATGGGCGATGCGGCGCGCGCTGTGACCGCCTTCGCGCGTCAGGTGCAGCTGGTCGCCTTCGAGCGTGAAGGGCACGCCCAGCTCGCGCAGCCAGGCGATCGATGCGGGCGCGTTCTCCACCACAAAGCGGGTGGTGGCCAGGTCGCACAGGCCCGCACCGGCCACCAGCGTGTCTTCGATGTGTGCGGCAAAGCTGTCGTCGTCGGCCAGCACGGCGGCAATGCCGCCCTGGGCCCAGCCGCTCGATCCATCTTGCAGCGTGCGCTTGGTGATCACGGCCACGCGGTGGGTGGGCGCCAGGTGCAGCGCGGCCGAGAGGCCAGCGAGGCCGCTGCCTACGATGAGAACGTCGAAGTCGTGGGATGCCATAAGGGGTCCGTAATTGCCGTTGGAAACGGCGCTGCTTCAGGCCAGTGCCACCGTGGAGCTGGCTTTGCCAGGCCACCGGTGGCGTCCCCCTCCCGCGCAGCGAGAGAGGGGGAAGCGGCGCAGCCGCTCAGGGGGTGTCATGCCGGTACATAGGCGAGGCGCACGTAGATGGGTGCGAAGGCCTCGGCCTGCGTGATCTCGATCAGCGTCTCTTTGGCCAGCTCCAGCAGGGCGATGAAGGTCACCACCAGCACGGTGCTGCCTTTTTCGGGCTCGAAGAGTTCTTCAAATTCCACAAAGCGGCGGCCCTGCAGCGTCTTGAGCACCATGCTCATGTATTCGCGCACGCTCAGCTCTTCGCGTGTGATCTTGTGGTGCTGGACGAGCTTGGCGCGCTTCAGAATGTCGCGCCATGCCTCTTGCAGCTCCACCACATGCACGTCGGGGAAGCGCGGCTGCAGGCTTTGTTCGATGTAGACCTGGGCCTTGAGGAAGTCACGGCCGTACTGCGGCAACTGCCCCAGGCGGGCGGCGGCCATCTTCATCTGCTCGTATTCGAGCAGGCGGCGCACCAGCTCGGCGCGCGGGTCTTCGGGCTCCTCGCCGCCTTCCTGCTTTTTGGGCGGCAGCAGCATGCGCGACTTGATCTCGATGAGCATCGCCGCCATCAGCAAATACTCGGCCGCCAGCTCCAGGTTGCGGCTGCGGATCTCGTCTACATACGCCAGGTACTGCTTGGTCACCCCCACCATGGGGATGTCGAGGATGTTGAAATTCTGCTTGCGGATCAGGTACAGCAGCAGGTCCAGCGGGCCTTCAAAGGCTTCGAGGAAGACTTCGAGCGCGTCGGGCGGGATGTACAGGTCGTTGGGCAGCGCAAACAGCGGCTCGCCATACAGGCGCGCCAGCGCCACCTGGTCCACCACGTCGGGCATGCCTGCCGCATCCAGGGCGGGCATGTCCGGCGAATCGGCCGTGTCGGCTGCGCTCGCGGTGGTCATGGGGTGCTATAAAAATATGAGCTATCAGCGCTTGATGGACAGGCGCAGAAGGCCAATTTGGTGCTTAATCCGCGTTCGTCTGGTAGACGTAGGGCTTCTGGGCCACCTGGCCCTCGCGGTACTCGCCCCAGATCTTGCGGTCTACCTGCTTGTCCCACAGCAGGGCGCGGCCGGCTTGCTGCTGCTGGTCCAGCTCGGGGCGGCTGGCCTTGAGCTGGTTGATGAACTGGGTGGCGTCGGACTGGTAGTCGGGGCGGCGGAAAATGGACATGGACTGTGAATCTCTTTCTTGGAACGCGTCAGACACAGTGACGCACCAAAGGTCCAAGATTTTACCGGGACGAATTTATGCGCTTGATATATCGCGCCGCTGCCCTGGCAGCGGCCGCTTTTTCCCTGATCGCCCTCACCGCCTGCGACCCCCAGCGCATCAGCGAGCTGAAGGAAGGCGTATCGACCGAAGCCGACGTGCGCGACCGCTTTGGCGCGCCCGAGAACGTCTGGGACGAGCCCGGCGGCGCGCGCACCTTCGAGTACAACCGCCAGCCTGCGGGCCAGGTCAACTACATGATCACCATCGGCCCCGATGGCCGCATGACCGCGCTGCGCCAGGTGCTCACGCCCGAAACCTTTGCACGCGTGTCGCCCGGCATGCGCATGGACGAGGTGCGCCGCCTGCTGGGCAAACCCGCCAAGTCCACGCCCTACGAGCTGAAGAAGGAGACCTGGGTGGACTGGCGCTACCTGGAAGCGCCCAACCAGGCCAAGGTGTTCACGGTGGTCCACGGGCCCGACCATGTGGTGCTGCGCACGCAGACCGGGGCGGACATGGATGCGCCGGAGTTCAAGGGCGGCAAGTAGGGCCTTTCAGCCTGCGACCTTCCCCATCAGCGCGGCTTAAACGGCCAGATCGTCCTGTGCCGCCAGCCGCGCGCCAAAGCCCGATCGCTCAATGAGTGAACGTGGCTGCTCGTGCAGGTGCTCGATGCGCAGGCGCCCGCCGCGCGCCGCCACGGCCTTGAGCAGCTGGGCCAGCGCATCGAGCCCGGTGGTGTCCAGCGCCACCAGTTCGCTCGCGTCCAGCACCACGTCCAGGCCGGGCGGGCCCGCCTCCACGGCCTGGATGATGGTGTCCAGCTTGGCGGCGGCGCCAAAGAACAGCGCGCCGTGCAGGCGCCAGGTGGCGGCCGGGTGCCGGGGGGGTGCGGCGGTGTCCGGGGCGGGCTGCCGCTCCACGCGGAACAGCGCGCTCATGCGCCGCACAAACAGCGCGCAGGCCATGAACAGGCCCACCTCGACCGCCACCGTGAGGTCGAACACCACGGTGAGGAAAAACGTGCCCAGCATCAGCAGCCGGTAGTGGTTGCTGAAGTGCTTGAGGCGCACAAATTCGTGCCATTCGCCCATGTTCCAGGCCACAAACAGCAGGATGCCCGCCAGCACTGCCAGCGGAATGTGCAGCGCCAGCGGCGCGGCCACCAGCACGATCACGGCCAGCGTGAGCGCATGCACCATGCCCGCAATCGGCGAGGTGGCGCCCGAGCGGATGTTGGTCACCGTGCGCGCGATGGTGCCCGTGGCGGGCATGCCGCCAAAAAACGGCACCACGATATTGGCCAGGCCCTGGGCCACCAGCTCCTGGTTGGGGTCGTGCTTCTTGTGGTGCGGGTCGGTGGCCAGTTGGTCGGCCACACGCGCGCACAGCAGCGACTCGATGGCGCCCAAGAGCGCAATGGTCAGCGTGGGCGTGACCAGCAGGCGCACCGTCTCCCACGAAAAATCGGGCAGCGCAAACACCGGCAGCGCCTGCGGAATGCCGCCAAAGCGCGAGCCGATGGTCTCCACCGGCAGCTGGAGCGCCCAGGCCAGCAGGCTCAGCGTGACCAGGGCGACCACGGGCGCGGGCACGCGCGCAAAGCTGCGCACCGTGTGCTGCTCCAGCACCCGCATCACGGGCGATTCCTTCATCGTGAGCTTGGGCCACACGAACAAACCGGCCACGCAGGCCGCGCCCAGCCCAAAGGCGTAGGGGTTGAAGCTGCCCAGGTGCTGTGCCAGCGTGCCCACCTGCGAGAAAAAATTGCCCGGCATGCGCTCGATCGACAGGCCCAGCCAGTCCTTCACCTGCGACAGAGCAATCAGCACCGCAATGCCGTTGGTGAACCCGATCACGATGCTCACCGGCACAAAGCGCACCAGCGTGCCCAGCCGGAACAGGCCCAGCAGCACCAGCAGCACGCCCGCGCAGGCGGTGGAGATCAGCAGGTTGGCCACGCCGTAGCGCTCGACGATGCCGTACACGATCACGATGAACGCGCCCGCCGGCCCGCCAATCTGCACATTGGTACCGCCCAGCGCCGAGATCAGAAAGCCCGCGATGATCGCCGTCCACAGCCCGGCCTCGGGCTTGAGCCCGCTGGCAATCGCAAACGCCATGGCCAGCGGCAGCGCCACGATGCCCACCGTGACCCCCGCCCCCACATCGGCCAGCCAGCGGCTTTTGTCGTAGCGGCGCAGCGCATCGATAAGGCGGGGGTGGAAGGCGAAGCTCAGCGACATGGTGGCGGGTGCTTTCGGTGCGGGGCGACGGGTTTCAGTGTAGGGAGCCAACCCCCAGGCGCCAAGCAGCTTGCATGCCGCGCTGCCGCGCCGCGGACCCTTTGTAATGGAGTTATGCTATATATTTAATAGCTAAAAAGTCAATGCTATCAGGCGCATAGGGCCAAAAAGGCTTGAAAGTTTTGAACTCCGAATGAGCCACGGGCCTGCACGCCGGTGTAGCCATGCCGGGGCTTGGCATGTTGCTTGCTGACCCCGGCCTACCTGCTGCCATGCACTTTTTTTCAGCGCACAGGCTTTCTGTGCCAGCCGACGATGGTTGAATTACCCATGCCCGACACCCCCACCCCAGGCTCCGCCGTGGACGCCGCCGCGCAGGCGGCCACCCTGCGCCACGGCGCGTTCGAAGACGCTCAGGCCCTGTTTGCCGGCACGCTGTTTGTGGCCATGGCGCTCATGCTGTTCAACCAGGCGGGGCTGCTGGTGGGCGGCACGGCGGGCGTGGCGTTTCTGCTGCATTACGTCACCGGCATCTCGTTCGGCAAGTTGTTCTTTGTCGTCAACCTGCCGTTCTACTGGTTCGCCTGGACGCGCATGGGTCGCGAGTTCACCCTCAAGACCTTTGTGTGTGTGGCACTGCTGTCGCTGCTCACCGAACTGTTCCCACACGTGATGCATGTGGACTACCTCAACCCGCTGTTCGCATCCTTGCTGGGCGGGTTGCTGCTGGGCACGGGCTGCCTGTTTCTGGCGCGCCACCGCTCCAGCCTGGGCGGCGCCACCGTGGTCTCGCTGTACCTGCAGGCCCGCTATGGCATGCGCGCGGGCAAGGTGCAGATGCTGATCGACGGCACCGTGGTGCTGCTGGCGCTGTTTGTGGTGCCGGTGGAGCGGGTGGCGTATTCGGTGCTGGCGGTGCTGGTGATGAGCGGGTTCTTGTGGATCAGCCACCGGCCGGGGCGGTACGTGGGGCATTGACGGGCCCGGCCATGCCCAGCCGTGCCCCGCGCGGACCGGTGGCGAATCAGGCTCAGAACCGGTACAAGAACCCCGCCGTCACCGCAGGCTGGCTGGACCGCTCCACGAGCGGGCTGTTCTTGATGGCGCTGCCCAGCCGTGTGCTGCTCACATCCACAAACATCCACTGCCGGGGCGCCAAGGTGTAGCCCACGCGCACGCCCGCCTGCAGGTTCACGGCCGCGCTGCCTGCGTAGGCGGGGCGGCCCGGGCGGGCCTCGTGTTTCTCCACGCCGTAGTAGTAGTCCACGGCCTTGCGGTCCTGGCGCTGTAGGGCCAGGCGCGGGGTGAGGTCGAAGGCACCTGCCTGGAAGCGGCGCTCGGCCTGCAGCGTGAGCTGGTGGCCCTTGCTGTGGCCCGAGGCGTCGGCCAGCAGTTCGGCCGACAGGTCCACCACCCCGGTGTGCCAGGTGGCGGCGGCGCCCAGCCACAGGCTGCCCTTGCGCTCGGCCATGCCCGCCAGGTGGGGCGAGTCCTTGGCCTCGTAGCCCTCGAAGCCAAAGCGGGAGCGCAGCCGCAAATCCAGGGGGCCCGCCGAGGGCAGCTTGAAGTCCACGCCCGGGCCCATGATGCTGATCCAGCGGTTTTCGTAGGTGACCAGGGGCAGGGGCTGCACCTTGTGGTCAAAGCTGCGGTAGGGCTTGCGGTCGGCGCTCACGGCCAGGCCCAGGCCCCAGGCGGGCTCCTGGGGCTGCTGCTGGGGCTGCTGCTGGGGCTGCTGCGCCCACAGGCTGGCGGGTGCCGCCGCCAGCGTCAGCAGGGCGGCCACGGCCGCCAGGCGGCGGGGGGTGCAAGACAAGGTGTCGGGGAGATGTGTCATGGTTCAGAAGGGTGTGAAGCGGGTGGGTACAGGGCTTGCCAGCGTGGACACCCCGCCGCCGGGGTGGTAGCGTGCGGCGGCACTGCGCTGGAAGGTCGGCCAGCGGGTCGGCTGGCTGGCGGGGCGACTGTAGGAAGCCCGACTTAGCCCAGAGTTAGCGCCCCGGGGCCGGGGGCTTGGGGTCTTCATGCGGCGCTCATCTGGCGCTAAGAATGGCGCGCTAGGCTCCGCCCGGGCCCGTGGACTCATGCGGCGGATTTATCAGAGGAGAACCTGTTGCGCGCACTGCTGGTGGAAGACGACGACATGATCGGGCGCAGCCTTGTGCATGCGCTCAAGGGCGCGGGCTGGTCGGTGGACTGGGTGCGCGACGGCGCCCTGGCACACAGTGCACTGGCCGATGGCGACTACCGCTGCGTGTTGCTGGACCTGGGCCTGCCCGGGCTGGACGGCACCGAGGTGCTGCGCCGCGCCCGTGCGCGCGGCGACCTCACGCCGGTGCTGGTGCTCACCGCCCGCGACGGGCTGGACGACCGCATCCAGGGGCTGGACCTGGGCGCCGACGACTACCTGCTCAAACCCTTCGAGGTGGGCGAACTGCTGGCCCGCATGCGTGCCGTGGTGCGCAGGCGCAGCGGTGTGGCCCAGTCCATCGTGGGCAATGGCGTGGTGCAGCTGGACCTGGCCACGCGCGAGGTGCTGCGCGGCGGTGCGCGCGAAGCCCTTACCGCGCGCGAGTTTGCGCTGCTGCAGGCGCTGCTGGAGCGCCCCGGCGCGATCCTCTCGCGCGAGCAGCTCGAAAACCGCATCTACGGCTGGGGCGAGGAGGTCAGCAGCAACGCGGTGGACGTGCTCATCCACGGCATGCGCCGCAAGCTGGGGCCCGATGCCATTCGCAATGTGCGCGGCCTGGGCTGGCGGGTGGCTGCGGCATGATGGCCGCCACCGAGACCGGCCGCACAAGCACCGGTGCGCCCAGCCGCTGGTACCACTTCCGCTCGCTGCGTGGGCAGCTGCTGGCGTGGCTGGCGCCCTGGGTGGTGGTGGGCGCGGTGGTGGCGGGCTGGGCGTTCTACGCCAGCTATGGCCTGGTGCTGCACACCTTCATGCAGACCCAGATGGAGGTGCTGGCGCGCTACCACGTGCCCGGCGGCCGGGGCGACGGGCCGCCGCCCCTGCCGGTGCTGAGCGATGAAAGCGTTTTCCAGTGGGGCGCGTTTGTGGTGCAGGTGTGGTCGGCCGATGGCCAGCTGCTGGCCACCTCCAGTGCCAGCCCGCGCGCCGCCGTGCCCCTGCAGGCCGCGCCGGGCCACCGGCTGGTGCAGCAGGGGGCGGGATGGGAGCAGGGCTGGCGGGTGTACACGGCGCCCCCGGCAGCGCCCGGCCAGCAGCGGGTGCAGGTGCTGCAAAGCGAGCAGTTCCTGCAGGAGGAGGTGTGGGGACGCACCCTGTATGTGCTGCTGCCGCTGGCCCTCCTGGTGCCCGCTCTGCTGTTCACGCTGTGGTGGGTGGTGGGGCGTGCGTCGCGTTCGCTGCGGGTGGTGGCGCAAGAGGTGGCCCGGCGCGACGACCGCAGCCTGGGCGCCATCCCCCTCGGCCCGGCAGGCCGGGTGCCCGAGGAGATCGTGCCGCTGGTGGCCTCGTTCAACGCACTGCTCGCGCGGCTGGGCGAGGCCTTTGCCGCCCAGCGCCGCTTTGTGCAGGACGCGGCCCACGAGCTGCGCACCCCCATGGCCGCCATGGCCCTGCAGATGGAAAACCTGCGCCCCTGGGTGCCGCCGGGCGAAGCGCAGCAGCAGTTTGCCCAGCTGGATGCCGGCATGCGACGCGCGCAGCACCTGGTGGGCCAGCTGCTGCGCCTGTCGCGGCAGGAGGCTCCGGCCTCTGCGCAGCTACTGGCCCCGGTGGACATCACCGCCGTGCTGCGCGACAGCGTGGGCCAGTGGATGCCGCTGGCGGACCAGCGGCGCATCGAGGTGGGTTTTGACGGCACCGAGCAGGTGGTGCTGCAGGCCTCGGCCGTGGACCTGCGCAGCGTGTTCGACAACCTGCTGGACAACGCGCTGCGCTACACGCCCGAAGGCGGCTCGGTCGAAGTGCGCCTGCACCGGCTGGATGCGGGGCACGCCGGAAGCCCCGGAGAAGGAAGCGTGGTGGTGGATGTGGTGGACACGGGGCCGGGCATTCCCCCGGACTTGCTGGAGCGTGTGTTCGACCGCTTCTTCCGCGTGCCCGGCACATCGGCCGATGGCAGCGGGCTGGGCCTGGCCATCACCCGGGCGGCGGCGCTGCGCCAGGGCCTCAGGGTGGAGCTGCTGGCACGCAGCGATGGGGTCAGTGGCCTGGTGGCGCGCGTGCATCTGGCGCCCACTGCCTCATTCGCAGCCAGTTCGGCGCTCACTCGGCGCTAACTCCGCGCTAAGGCAGGGCTAACGCCGGGCTGAGTCACGCTTCCTAGAGTGGATGCATGTCCATCCTCTTGAGAAAGTTCTTTGTATGAAAACACGCCATCCCCTTGCAAGCCTGGCCTGGGGCCTGCTCTCGCTGTCGGCCCTGGCCGTGGGCCTGGTCTCGCTGCGGTATGCGTTGCCCGGCATGCCGTTTCCGTCCGAGCTGCCCAGCCTGCAGCTGTCGCGCCATGCCTTCATCGTGCATGCGGTCAGTGCGTCGCTGGCGCTGATGCTGGGGCCGTTGCAGTTGCTGGTGGCGCTGCGTCAGCGGTATCCGGCAGCCCACCGGTGGACAGGCCGGGCCTATGTGCTGGCGATTGCCGTGGCCTGGTTGTCATCGCTGCCCTTGGCCGCGAATGCGATGACGGGTGTGGTGGCTGCCGTTGGTTTTTTTGCACTGGGCCTGGCATGGGTCGTGGCCACGGGCTGGGGCGTGGCCTGCGCGCTGCAGCGGCGGTTTGCTGAGCACCGGCGCTGGATGCTGCGCAGCTATGCCCTCACGGCGGCCGCCATCACGCTGCGCATTTACCTGGGTCTGGGGGCTGCGGCGGGGGTGGACATCGAGGTGTCCTACCCCTTCATCGCCTGGCTGTGCTGGGTGCCCAACCTGCTGGTGGCCGAGTGGTACCTGCGGCGGTCCGGGCCGCAGGCCCGGCTGTCGCCGCTGGGCGCGGCTTGAAGAAACCCGGTGCGCTGGGGGCGCGTGGCCCCCGGGGTTTAGAGCGGCTCACAAAACTCAGCGAAGCGGTTCTGGCTAGGCGCGGCGCCGCAGGCAGTACGAGTAGTACGACAAGACGCTGCAACGACGCCAGAAGCGTTTTGTTAGCCGCTCTTAGCGCACCCGCATGCCTGGGGTGGCGCCCGGCCAGGGGTTGAGCACGTAGATGCCGGGGTTGGCTTTTTCGTCCCCATGGCTGGCGGCCAGCACCATGCCTTCGGAGACGCCAAACTTCATCTTGCGCGGCGCCAGGTTGGCCACCATCACGGTGTGCTTACCCACCAGGTCTGCGGGCTTATAGGCGCTGGCGATACCTGAGAAGACATTGCGCGTGCGGCCTTCGCCCACGTCCAGCGTCAGGCGCAGCAGTTTGGTGGAGCCTTCGACCGGCTCGCAGTTCACGATCAGTGCGATGCGCAGGTCGATCTTGGTGAAGTCGTCGATGGTGATGGTGGGGGCCAGCTCTTCGCCGCCAGGTGCTGCTACGGTTTCTGTAGCTGTTTGGGCTTGTGCAGCGGGCGCAGGGGGCTCAAACAATGCCTCAAGCTGCTCGGGCGTCACGCGCTGCATCAGGTGCTGGTAGGGCTGGATGGCCTGCACGTCGCCCACCGCGTTCCACTGCTGCATGTTCACCCCCACAAAGCCTTGCACGGCCTGGGCCAGGCCCGGTAGCACCGGGGCCAGGTAGCGGGTGAGCGTGGCAAAGGCGTTGACCAGCACCGAGCACACCTGGTGCAGGGCCTCGTTGTTGGCCGCGTCCTTGGCCAGGTCCCAGGGCTTGTTCTGGTCCACATAGGCGTTGACCTTGTCGGCCAGCAGCATGATCTCGCGCGTGGCCTTGCTGTACTCGCGGGTTTCGTACATCTGCGCGATGGCGTCGCTGGCGCCGCGCACATCGGCCAGCAGGTCTGTGCCTGTGGCACCAAAGTGGCTGGTCAGCTTGCCCTCAAAGCGCTTGGTCAAGAACCCCGCCGCGCGGCTGGCGATGTTCACGTACTTGCCGATCAGGTCGCTGTTCACCCGCAGCATGAAGTCTTCGGCATTGAAGTCGATGTCTTCATTGCGCGCGCTCAGCTTTGCGGCCAGGTAGTAGCGCAGCCACTCGGCGTTCATGCCCAGGCTCAGGTACTTGAGCGGGTCCAGGCCCGTGCCCCGGCTCTTGCTCATCTTCTCGCCGTTGTTCACCGTGAGGAAGCCGTGCACGAACACGTTGTTGGGCGTCTTGCGGCCGCTGAAGTGCAGCATGGCGGGCCAGAACAGCGTGTGGAAGGTGACGATGTCCTTGCCGATGAAGTGGTACTGCTCCATCGCCGGGTCGGCCATGTAGGCATCGTAGCTCTCGCCGCGCTTTTCCAGCAGGTTCTTCAGCGATGCCAGGTAGCCCACAGGCGCATCGAGCCATACGTAGAAGTATTTGCCCGGCGCGTCGGGGATCTCGATGCCGAAGTAGGGCGCGTCGCGGCTGATGTCCCAGTCGCCCAGGCCTTCGCTGGTGGTGCCGTCGGGGTTGGTGCGGACGGTGAACCACTCCTTGATTTTGTTGGCCACCTCGGGCTGCAGCTTGCCGTCCTGCGTCCAGTTCTGCAGAAACTCCACGCAGCGTGGGTCCGAGAGCTTGAAGAAGAAGTGTTCGGAGTGCTTCAGTTCGGGTTTGGCGCCCGAGAGCGTGGAGTAGGGGTTGATCAGGTCCGTGGGCGCGTACACGGTGCCGCACACCTCGCAGTTGTCGCCGTACTGGTCCTTGGCGTGGCACTTGGGGCATTCGCCCTTGATGTAGCGGTCGGGCAGGAACATGTTCTTCTCAGGGTCGAAGAACTGCTCGATGGTGCGCACTTCGATCAGGCTGCCGTCGGCGCGGTCGCGCAGGTCGCGGTAGATCTGGCGGGCCAGCTCGTGGTTTTCGGGTGCGTCGGTGCTGTGCCAGTTGTCAAAGCTGATGTGAAAGCCGTCCAGGTACTGCTTGCGGCCTGCGGCGATGTCGGCCACGAACTGCTGGGGCGTCTTGCCTGCCTTTTCGGCGGCAATCATGATGGGTGCGCCGTGGGTGTCGTCGGCACCCACAAAATTCACCGCGTTGCCCTGCATGCGCTGGAACCGCACCCAGATGTCGGCCTGGATGTATTCCATGATGTGGCCGATGTGGAAGTTGCCGTTGGCGTACGGCAGGGCGGTGGTAACGAAGAGTTTGCGAGCGGATGACGTCATGAAAAGCGGCTTTCTCAGGCGGAACCCGCGATTTTAGGCGGTCGGCAGTATCCCTGGCCGTGGCGTGCGCTGTGCAGGCCTCTCCACGTCGCGCAGGTGCCAATCTGGGCGTGCGTGTTGGCCCCTGATGGCGCCACAATGCCCCGCATTCCAACCATCAACAGGAGACAACACATGGCGAGCACATGGGCAAAACGGGTGGGGTGGGGCGTGGGTGGTGCCGTGGTGGCGGTGGCCGCGTACCTGGCGGCATGGCCCGTGCCCATTCAGCCGGTGGCATGGACTGCGCCTGCCGCGCCCGGCTACCAGGGCGTGCACGCCCCCAACCAGCGCCTGGCCCGGCTGAACATCATCGACCTGAAAGGCGAGGTGGGTCCGGAGCACATTGCATTCGGCAAGGACGGCAAGCTCTACACCACCGTGCTCAGCGGCAACATCCTGCGCATGAACCCCGACGGCTCGGGCCAGGAGGTGTTTGCCAACACCGGCGGGCGGGTGCTGGGGTTTGACTTTGATGCGGCGGGCAACCTGATTGCGGCCGATGCCATCAAGGGCCTGCTGTCCATCGCGCCGGATGGCAAGGTTACTGTGCTGGCCGACAAGGTGGGCGGCGACCCCATCCGCTATGCCGACGCCGTGGTGGTGGCCCAGAACGGCAAGATGTACCTGAGCGACGCCTCTACCCGCTTTGCCCCCAAGGACTGGGGCGGTACGTTTGAAGCCAGCGTGCTCGACATCCTGGAGCAGGCCAGCACCGGCCGGGTGATCGAATACGACCCCACTACCCGCACCACGCGCGTGGTGGCGCGGGGCATCAGCTTTGCCAACGGCGTGGCGCTGAGCCAGGACGAAAAGCACCTGTTCGTCAACGAAACCGGCAAATACCGGGTGTGGAAGATTGCGGTGGATGCGAATGACCTCGACATCGGCCAGCCAGGCTCCCAGGCCCGCGTGCTGCTGGACAACCTGCCCGGCTACCCCGACAACCTGATGCGCGGGCAGGGCGGCAAGGTGTGGCTGGGTTTTGCCAAGCCGCGTGGGGCGGCCATCGACAACATGGCAGGCAAGCCCTGGCTGCGCAGCCTGACCCTGCGCCTGCCGCGTGCGCTGTGGCCCATTCCCCAGCCCTACGGCCATGTGATCGCGTTCACTGACGATGGCAAGGTGGTGGCCGACTTGCAGGACCCGAGCGGTGCCTACCCCGAGACCACGGCCATCACCGAGACCGCCGACCGGCTGTATGTGCAGAGCCTGCACGCACATGGCCTGGGCTGGTTGCCCAACAAGCCTTAGGGCTCAATCACGGGGCGCCTCGGGCGGCTCCCCGTGGTGCCTGGTCTGTACCTCGGCGCCCGTGTCCGTCCAGCCAAAGAACTTGCACACCTCGGCCCGCATGGCCAGGGTGTCGGCCCGGCCCAAGGCCATCAGCTCCTGGGTGTAGCCGGATTCGAACAGCAGGTAGCTGGCCAGCGCCGCGCCGCGCACATCGGCCATGTTGGATGTGACGCCCAGGGCGCCCAGCATGGTCCGCACGGGCCCCGGCAAGTCGCCCACATGGCGTGCGGCCACGGCGTCCAGGCGCTGTGACGGGGCGATCACCAGTAGCTCGATGGGGCGCAGCGCGCTGTGCAGGCGCTTTTCTTCGGGGATGAGCGACAGGGTCTGGTTGATGCGCTGCACGCGCTCCACGTCCACGGCCAGCGCATCCAGAAAGATGTTGGACAGCGCATGCCCCGCAATCTGCGCCAGCGTGGGGTAGGTGGCCGTGGGGTTGGCGGCGGCGTCGCCCTTGGGCTCGTGCATGCGGCCCGCACCGATCACCAGGATGCGTTCGGCCCCCAGGTGGATGGCCGGGGCGATGGGCGCCGACTGGCGCATGGAGCCATCGCCAAAGTATTCGATGTGGTCATCGACCTCGATGCCCTTGGCCGGAAAGATGAACGGGATGGCCGAGGACGCGAGCAGGTGTTCGTGCGTGATGCGGTCGCTGGCCGCCTTGCGCTGCGAGCGCACCCAGGGTTTGACGGGCGTGGCGGCTTCGAAAAAGGTGACATGTTCGCCTGAGCTGTAGCTGGACGCCGTCACGGCCAGGGCGGTGAGGTGGCCCTTGCGGATCAGCCGGGGCAGGCGCACCAGCGGCACCATCTTGACCAGCAGCTTCTCCAGCGGTGTGTTGTCCAGCAGCGACTTGGGCCGCATGCGCCGCCAGCGCGCCAGCGCCCAGCCCAGCGATACCAGCGTGAGCCAGCGCGCACCGCTGCGCATCACGCTCAGCGAATCGGCGCCATACACCTGGCTGGCATGGAACTGCCGCCACACGCGCGCGATGCGGCGCACGGCGCGGTCAAAGTGGTCAGCCCCGCAGGCCAGCGCGGCGGCATTGATGGCCCCGGCCGAGGTGCCGGTGATGATGGGAAAGGGGTTGGGGCCATCGCCTTCGCCGCAGGCCAGGCGCAGGTCGGCAATCGCCTCCAGCACCCCCACCTGGTAGGCAGCGCGGGCGCCGCCGCCGGTCAGCAGCAGGCCGGTGGCGGGGATGGAGGGCGCTGCGCCCGGGGTGTCCGAAGAAGGGGGCATGAAGACTGGAATGAAGCGGGATGCGGGCCGATGCCCTGAGTGTGGAGGGGCACCCCACGCGTTTCATGTGGGAAAACCCGCATGGAGCAACACCTTCCCAGCCGCTCAGCGCTTGAGCAGCAACTGCGCCACCGCGTCGCCCTGCAGCACCACGATGCCGTGGTCGCGGGCGTAGATGCGGGCGTTGTCGCTCACCTGCCCCAGCGCCGCCACATACACACCCGCCGAGGCGTCGGCCGCCACCATGGCCGCCTGCAGCTCGCGCAGGGGCTCCACGCCGTGGGTCGCGGCCTTCCAGCGTTTGGCGCTGACCAGGGTGGTCTTGCCGCCCAGGGTCAGGCGCATGTCGGCGGCGTTGTTGCCGCCCGTGCCCAGACGCTCCACGGTGTAGCCCGCGCGCTCCCAGGCGGTGGCCAGGGTGTCGGCAAAGCTGCGCCAGGGCATGCTGGCCACGGCGTCGAGCATTTCGGCCACCTTGGCGGGGTTGGGGGCGCGCAATTGCTTCCAGGCGGCCATGCAGCCCACCACAAAGATGGGGAAACCCGCCAGCGCGCCCACCACAAAGTATTCCTTGGGCAAAAACGCCCCGGCCGCCAGCGTGATGAGGCCCACCACCACAAAGCTGATCCACCACGGCGAGCGCAGCAGCACGGCAAACAGGGAGTTTTCGGACATCTTGAATTTCACGGGAGGCCTTTTTGGGAGAGTGCGACGATGCAATGCGGTGCGCATTGTCCTTCAGCGCCAGGGGGCGGGAGCTTGGGAATAGACTACTGGCCCCACAGGAGTTAATTGAATGGCAGTCACCGAACAGGGCCTATTGGCCGCTCTCTCCAGCGTGCTGGACCCCCACACAGGCAAGGATTTTGTCAGCACCCGCGCCCTGCGCAATGTGCAGATCACCGGTGGCGACGTGGCCTTCGACGTGGAGCTGGGCTACCCCGCCAAGAGCCTGGTGCCCGAGCTGCGCCGCAGCCTGGTGGCCGCTGCCAAGGGGGTGGCGGGGGTGGACAACGTGTCCGTCAACATCACCACTAAGGTCATCGCCCATGCCGTGCAGCGCGGCGTGCAGCTGCTGCCTCAGGTCAAGAACATCATCGCCGTGGCGTCTGGCAAGGGCGGGGTGGGCAAGAGCACCACGGCCGCCAACCTGGCCCTGGCCCTGGCGGCCGAAGGCGCCAGCGTGGGCGTGCTCGACGCCGACATCTACGGCCCCAGCCAGCCCATGATGCTGGGCATCAACCGCCGCCCCGAAAGCGAAGACGGCAAAACCATGGAGCCGCTGGAGAACTACGGCGTGCAGGTCATGTCCATCGGCTTTTTGGTGGACCAAGACGAAGCCATGATCTGGCGCGGCCCCATGGCCACCCAGGCGCTGGAGCAACTGCTGCGCCAGACCAACTGGAAAGACCTGGACTACCTCATCATCGACATGCCCCCCGGCACGGGCGACATCCAGCTCACGCTGAGCCAGCGCGTGCCCATGACCGGCGCCGTCATCGTCACCACCCCGCAGGACATCGCCCTGCTGGACGCCAAGAAGGGCATCAAGATGTTCGAAAAGGTGGGCGTACCCATCCTCGGAATCGTCGAGAACATGGCCGCCCACGTGTGCAGCAACTGTGGCCATGTGGAGCACATCTTTGGCGCCGATGGCGGCAAGAAGATGGCCGCCGACTACGGCATGGACTACCTGGGCGCGTTGCCGCTGAACATGAGCATCCGCCTGCAGGCCGACAGCGGCAAGCCCACCGTGGTGGCAGACCCCGACGGTGAAGTTGCGGCCATCTACAAGAAGGTGGCGCGCGACGTGGCGGTGAAGATCGCCCAGCAGGCCAAGGACTTCTCCAGCAAGTTCCCCACCATCTCGATCAGCAAGAACACCTGATCCTCCCGAGCCGCCTGAGCCGCCCCTACGCGCCATGAACCTGCTCGCGTCCCTGCGCTACCTGGTGGCGCTGCACGAGCACCGGCACTTTGGCCGGGCGGCGCAGGCCTGCCACATCACGCAGCCGGCCCTCTCTAACGCGCTGCGTGCGCTGGAAAAGGAGTTTGGCGTGGTGGTGGTGCGCCGGGGGCGCAGCTTCGAGGGCTTCACCCCTGAGGGCGAGCGCGTGCTGGCCACCGCCCAGCGCATGCTGCACGAGCACCAGGTGCTGCAGCAGGACCTGAGCAGCGACGCCGCCCACCCGCGCGGCACGCTGCGCCTGGGCGCTGTGCCCACGGCCATGCCCATCCTCGCGCGGTTTGCGGCGCATCTTCAGGCGCGGCACCCGGGCATCGTGCCGGTGGCGCTGTCGATGAGCTCGCAGGCGCTGGAGGCGGGGCTGGAAAACATTTCGCTGGACCTGGCGCTGGGCTACACCGAACGCATGCCCGCACGCGGCGGCCCGCTGCGGGCCTGGCCGCAGTATGTGGAGCACTACTTTCTGCTGCGCCGCGCGCCCCGGCCGCCCAAAGGTGCAGCGCGCGGGCTGCAGATCGGCCCGCCCATGGCCTGGGCCGATGCGGCGGCGCTGCCGCTGTGCCTGCTCACCCCCGAGATGCACAACCGCAGCCTGGTCGATGGCGCCTTCCGCGCTGCAGGCGCCATGGTCATGCCCGCCATGGAAACCGATTCGGTGCTGACATTGGCGCTGAGCGTGGTGGCGGGCAACGTATGCAGCGTGCTGCCCGGCGCACTGGTCGATGCCGTGCGCGGCCATGACGGGCTGGAGGCGCTGCCGCTAACGGGCCCGGTGCTGACCACGCCCATCGGATTCATGTCGCACCGGCAGGTGCAGCCCACGCGCGCCCTCGATGCGGCACTGGCGCTGGCGCAGGACCCTGACTGGCTGCAGCACGCCGCAGCGCACAGTGGGCTTCTGGTCGCTGATTGAGCAATCACCGCACGGGTTGCGGTGTTTGATTCACAGACCGCTGATAACGCGGCTGTTTCATTTGTTTTTGTGATCGCCCCATGTGCATCGGCAATTTGACGCCGCCAGCACCCCTGGCCCACACTGCGGCGGCCCGGGCACCCTATGCAGGTGCCTGCATACAACCCGATCAATGCCCCCACGCCCCCGGTCCATGCATCTTGCCCCCGAAGCCCCCACCGTCGCCGCTGTGTCGGTCAACGACATGCGCGAGCGCATCCGCCGCAAAAGCCGCCTCAAGGGCCGCCAGCCCGAAGACGCAGCCATGGCCGAGGTGGCGCAGCTGCTGGGCCCGCGCCCGGCCACCGGTTTTCGGCGCGATCTGCTCATTGAATACCTGCACCGCCTGAACGACCACTTTGGCGTGCTGCACGACCGGCACCTGGTGGCGCTCGCCAAGCAGATGAACCTGCCGATGGCCGAGGTGTATGAGGTGGCGAGCTTCTACCACCACTTCGAGATCGTGCGCGGCGAGGAAGCCCAGGCGCCGCGCCTGGTGCTGCGCGTATGCGACAGCCTGAGCTGCAGCATGGCCGGCGCGCGCGAGCTGCTGGCTGCGCTGCCCGGGCGCCTGAAGGCCGCGGGGCAAGGCGACGTGCAAGTGCAGGCGGTGCCCTGCGTGGGCCGCTGTGAACAAGCGCCCGTGGCCGTGGTGCACCAGTGCCCCGTGCCGCACGCCACCGTGGACGCGGTGCTGGACACCGTGAATTCAAAGCCCAATCGGACTCTGGCGCTTCATCCACAAGCGCCAGAAGCTATCAATTTTGAAGTGGCTGGCCTGGCTGGACGGAGCGTTCCCGCGCAGCCGGACGGCGTCAGCCCCGCACACACCGACCTGGCCACCTACCGCGCCCATGGCGGCTACCAGACGGCTGCCGCGCTGGTCAACGGCGAGATGGATGCCGAGGCCGTGCTCGCGGCGATGGAGGATTCAGGACTGCGCGGTTTGGGGGGCGCTGGCTTCCCCGCCGGGCGCAAGTGGCGCATCGTGCGCGACCAGGCGGCGCCACGCCTGATGGCCGTCAACATCGACGAGGGCGAGCCCGGCACCTTCAAGGACCGCACCTACCTGGAGCGCGACCCGCACCGTTTTCTGGAAGGCGTGCTCATTGCCGCCCAGGTCGTGGGCACCGAGGCCATCTATATCTACCTGCGCGACGAATACCACGGCTGCCGTGCGCTGTTGCAGCGGGCTTTGGATGACCTGCGTGCCGAGCCGCCGTGCCCCTTGCCCCACATCGAGCTGCGGCGCGGCGCGGGTGCCTACATCTGCGGCGAAGAGTCAGCCATGATCGAGAGCATCGAAGGCAAGCGTGGCGAACCCCGCATGCGCCCGCCCTACATCGCGCAGGTGGGGCTGTTTGGCCGCCCCACGCTGGAGCACAACTTTGAAACCCTGTACTGGGTGCGTGACATCGTGGAGCGTGGCCCGCAGTGGTTTGCCAGCTTTGGCCGCCACGGCCGCAAGGGCCTGCGCAGCTTCAGCGTGAGTGGCAGGGTCAAGCACCCCGGCGTCAAGCTCGCACCTGCGGGCATCACTCTGCAGGAACTCATCGACGAATACTGCGGCGGCATGCTGGAAGGCCACCAGCTCTATGCCTACCTGCCCGGCGGCGCCTCGGGCGGCATCTTGCCTTCCAGCCTCAACCAGATTCCGCTCGACTTCGACACGCTGCAGCCTTACGGCTGCTTCATCGGCTCGGCCGCCGTCATCGTGCTCAGCCAGCACGATCGCGCGCGCGAAGCGGCGCTGAACGTGATGCGCTTTTTTGAACACGAGAGCTGCGGCCAGTGCACACCCTGCCGCGTGGGCACGGCCAAGGCGGCCACGCTGATGCAGGCACCGCAGTGGGACGAAGAACTGCTGGACGACCTGGCGCAGGTGATGGGCGATGCCTCCATCTGCGGGCTGGGCCAGGCTGCGCCCAACCCCATCCGCTGCATCCACAAGTACTTTGCCCACGAGGTGGGCGAGGGCCCCTGGCCGGGCGACCTGCCCAAGCCGCGCAACAGCCCGCTGGCGGAGCAACTGCCCCAAGGAGGCCAGCCATGAGCGCGCTGCCCCACACTCCAAGCGTGGCCTTTGAGCTGGACGGCCAGCCCGTCACCGCCCAACCTGGCGAAACCATCCTCAAAGCCGCGCAGCGCCACGGCGTGGAGATTCCGCACCTCTGCTACACCGATGGCCTGCGCCCCGACGGCAACTGCCGCGCCTGCGTGGTCGAGATCGCGGGCGAGCGCACGCTGGCCCCCAGCTGCTGCCGCGCGCCCACCGAAGGCATGAAAGTGCAGGCGGCCAGCCCCCGCGCCCGCAAAAGCCAGCAGATGGTGGTGGAGATGCTGCTGTCTGACATGCCGGACGTGGGCTATCAATGGAACGATAACGAACCAGATACTCCTGAATTGATAGCTGTTGGCGCATGTGCATCTAGCGCTATAGGCGAATTTGATTCAAAAAATGCCCCAGCGGTAGGGCAGCACGGTGAACTGAGCGCCTGGGCTGATCGCTTGGGCGTTTCGGTGCGCCCGACCCTCAAAGCCCTGCGCCGCGAGCAACCCGCGCCTGACCTCAGCCACCCCGCCATGGCCGTGAACCTGGACGCCTGCATCCAGTGCAACCGCTGCGTGCGCGCCTGCCGCGAAGAGCAGGTGAACGACGTGATCGGCTACGCGCTGCGCGGCGCGGAGAGCAAGATCGTCTTCGACCTCGACGACCCCATGGCCGAGAGCACCTGTGTGGCCTGCGGCGAATGCGTGCAGGCCTGCCCCACGGGCGCGCTCAGCCCCAAGACGCACATCGGCTCCCAAAAGGTGGACCGCAAGGTCGATTCGGTCTGCCCCTTCTGCGGCGTGGGCTGCCTCATCACCTACAACGTGCGCGATGAAAAGATCATCAGTGTGGAAGGCCGCGACGGCCCGGCCAACCACGGCCGCCTGTGCGTGAAGGGCCGCTTTGGCTTTGACTACGCTCACCACCCCGACCGCCTCACGGTGCCGCTGATCCGCAAGCCCGGTGTGCCCAAGGAGGTACGGCCCTATGGCGCTGACTGGCGCGATACCTTCCGCGAAGCGACCTGGGACGAGGCGCTGGACCTGGCCGCAGGCCGGCTCAAGACCCTGCGCGACACGCACGGCCGCAAGGCGCTGGCGGGCTTTGGTTCGGCCAAGGGCAGCAACGAAGAGGCCTACCTGTTCCAGAAGCTGGTGCGCACCGGCTTTGGCAGCAACAACGTGGACCACTGCACGCGGCTGTGCCATGCCTCCAGCGTGGCTGCGCTACTCGAAGGCGTGGGCTCGGGCGCAGTGAGCAACCCGGTGAACGACGTGGAACATGCCGAGCTGATCTTTGTGATCGGCTCCAACCCCACGGCCAACCACCCCGTGGCCGCGACCTGGCTGAAGAACGCCGCCCAGCGCGGGGCCAGAATCGTGCTGGCCGACCCGCGCGTGACGGACATCGGCCGCCACGCGTGGCGCACGCTGCAGTTCAAGGCCGACACCGACGTGGCCATGCTCAACGCATTGATCCACACGGTGATCGATGAGGGGCTGGTGGACGAAGCTTTCATCAAGGACCGCGCCAACAACTTCGAGGCGCTCAAGGCCAACGTGATGGGCTGCAGCCCCGAGGCCATGGCGCCCGTGTGCGGCATCCCGGCCGAGACGCTGCGCGAGGTGGCGCGGGCGTTTGCTACGGCGAAGGCATCGATGATCCTCTGGGGCATGGGCGTGAGCCAGCACGTGCACGGCACCGACAATGCGCGCTGCCTGATCGCGCTGTGCGCCGTCACGGGCCAGATCGGCAAGCCCGGCTCGGGCCTGCACCCGCTGCGCGGTCAGAACAACGTGCAGGGCGCAAGCGACGCGGGCCTGATCCCCATGATGTTCCCCAACTACCAGCGCGTGGACAACGCCGGGGCGCATGCGTGGTTTGAAAACTTCTGGGGCACCAAGCTCGATGAAGCGCCGGGCTACACGGTGGTCGAGATCATGCACAAGGCCCTGGCGCCGGACAGCGACCCGCACAAGGTGCGCGGCATGTACATCATGGGCGAGAACCCGGCCATGAGCGACCCGGACCTGAACCATGCGCGCCACGCGCTGGGGAGCCTCTCGCACCTGGTGGTGCAGGACATCTTCCTGACCGAAACCGCGTGGCTGGCCGACGTGGTGTTGCCCGCCAGCGCCTGGCCCGAAAAGACCGGCACCGCCAGCAACACCGACCGCATGGTGCAGATGGGCCGCCGCGCGCTGAACCCGCCGGGTGACGCGCGCCCGGACCTGTGGATCATTCAGCAGATCGCGCAGCGCATGGGACTGGGCTGGAACTACGAAGGGGAAGAATCCGGCGTGGCCGCCGTGTACGACGAAATGCGCCAGGCCATGCACGCGAGTATCGAGGGCATCACTTGGGACCGGCTGGAGCGCGACTCCAGCGTGACCTACCCCTGCCTCACGCCCGATGACCCCGGCCAGCCCATTGTCTTCATCGACAAATTCCCCACGCCCACAGGTCGCCTGCAGCTGGTGCCCGCCAGCGTGATCCCGGCGGCCGAAAAGCCCGACGCCGACTTTCCGCTCGTGCTCATCACCGGCCGCCAACTGGAGCATTGGCACACCGGCAGCATGACGCGGCGCAGTACCGTGCTCGACGCCATCGAGCCCATGGCCACGGCATCGCTGCATGGCGACGAACTGGCGCGGCTTGGGGTGGCGCCCGGGTCGCTGGTGGGCATCCGCTCGCGGCGCGGTAGGGTGCAGGTGCGTGTGCGCCGCGACGACGGCACGCCGCGCGGCACGGTGTTCATGCCGTTTGCGTACGCGGAGGCAGCAGCCAATCTGCTGACCAATGCGGCGCTGGACCCGTTTGGCAAGATCCCTGAGTTCAAATATTGCGCCGTGGCCGTGGAGCGGCTGGAAGTCGCTGCAAGCTGACGGTGCGCAAGGGGGCTTTACGGGCATTGCCGCCGATGGCGCGACTCCGGGGGTACAGTCAGCGCCCATGACAGAGCGCCCCTACACCGACGTTGCCGTGATCATGCGGTGCGAACACATCGACAACCGCTGGCAGCCCTGGCGGTGGTCGCTGGCCGAGGTGGTGGTCCACGAACCCACCTTCGGCAGCGAACCCCGGCCGCTGATCCAGGACGAGCGCGAGCAGCGCTGGTTGTTCCCCGGCTTTCGCGTGGAGCTGTTCCGCGACGACGCCGAGGGTTACCACCTCAACCTCACTTCTCCGGCCCCCTGCTGGTTTGTGATGTGGCGCTGCGATGAAGACACAGGCACCGGTGCTATCCCCCTGGCCCGCCCCGTGGCGGTGAGCCTGAGCTATCACGACGCTGGCCGCTGGCTGGACGCGCAGGAAACGGTCGAGCAGGTGCCTGCCGACCCCGAGGTGGTGGAGGCGCTGCGTGCCTTTGTGGCCGAGCATTACCAGCCCGAGCCCAAGCGCCGCAAGCGTCCGGACAGCTTCCGCACCTTGCAGGACCGCTTTGGCAACCCGGCCTCGGTGTCCACGGAGAAGCTCCGTGGTGGAGGCGGAGGGGGCGGCCATGGCTGATGGATTCCTTGGGCGCTGGTCGCGCCGCAAGCAGGATGTGCAGGCGGGCAAGCCTGTTCAGGACCCTCCGTCGCCTGCACGCACCCCTGCACCGCAGATAGCGCCTCCAAGCCCGTCGCCAGCGCCAGTGTCTGCGGTTGCACCAGCTGCCCCCGTCACCCCGGCACCCGATGCGCCACCACCGCCCACGCTGGCGGATGCCGAGGCGCTCACCCCCGCATCGGACTTCAAACCATTCGTGTCCCGCGCGGTGTCGCCCGAGGTGCGCAACCTGGCCATGAAGAAGCTGTTTGCCGACCCGCACTTCAATGTGATGGACGGTCTGGACATCTACGTCGGCGACTACACCCAGCCCGACCCGCTGCCCGCGGGCATGCTGCGCAAGATGGCCAGCGCACATGCGCTCGGCTTCTTTGACCACGAGAAAAAGGCATCGGCCGCTGCACCCGGTCTGCCGGGCGAACAGGCGCCGGATGCGGCTGCTGTGGCCCCAATATCCCCGCCGGCCAGTCAGCCTCGGGATGATGCGGAGGCGCAAGGCCCCGCAGACGTGGCACAGTCCCGGGTATGCAACGCTGTTCCTAGCGTTTCTTCCAGCGAGCCTGAGGTGGCCCCGCGCCCTGCCCAGGATGCGGTGGTCACGCCAGCCAGCCATACCCACAATGACCACGACGCTCATTTGCGACTGCAACCAGACGATGCCCCTCAACGCCAAGGCGTTGGGCGAGGCACTGCATGAAGACCTGACCCTCCACTCCACCCTGTGCCGCCGCGACGCTGGGGCGTTTCAGAAAGCAATCCAGTCCGGGCAGGAGGTGGTGGTGGCCTGCACCCAGGAGCAGCGCCTGTTTGCCGACCTTGGTCAGCAGACCGAAGGTGCGGTCTCGCCCATCCGGTTTGTGAACATTCGCGAGACTGGTGGCTGGAGCCGCGACGCCGCCAAGGCCAGCCCGAAGGTCGCTGCATTGTTGGCCGCAGCCCATCTGCCGGAGCCCGAGCCGGTACCCACCGTCACCTACAAAAGCACAGGCCGCTTGCTCATCATCGGCCCGCTGGACCAGGCCGAGCAGGCCGCCGCGCTGGTGTCGGATGTGCTGGATGTGACCCTTTTCACCCAGGGCCCCGGCAATGCGGGTGGCGCGCAGGCGCGGCGCTACCCCGTGCTGGGCGGGCGCATCACGGGCCTCACGGGCTGGTTGGGCGCGTTCGAGCTGCAGTGGTCGGCCGACAACCCCATCGACCTGGACCTGTGCACCCGCTGCAACGCCTGCGTGGCGGCTTGTCCCGAGAACGCCATCGGCCTGGATTACCAGATCGACCTGGCCGCCTGCCAGTCACACCGCGCCTGCGTCAAGGTGTGCCAGGTGGCAGGTGCCATCGACTTCACCCGCGATGCCACAGCGCAGACCGAGCGTTTTGACCTAGTGCTGGACCTGCGTTCGCCCACCGCCACGCCCACCTTCCTGCAGCACGCGCTGCCGCAGGGTTACCTGCGCTGGGACGGTCGAGACCTGGGCACGCTGCTCAAGCTGCGCGAACTGGTGGGCGAGTTCGAGAAGCCCAAGTTTTTTGCCTACAAACAAAAGTTGTGTGCTCACAGCCGCAACGCCACCGTGGGCTGCAACGCCTGCGTGGACATCTGCTCCGCCGAAGCCATCAGCAGCGACAAGGGCCGCCAGCAAATCAAGGTGAACCCCAACCTGTGTGTGGGCTGCGGTGCCTGCACCACCGTGTGCCCCACCGGCGCGCTGACGTATGCCTACCCCCGTGCGACAGAGCAGGGCACCAAGCTCAAGACGCTGCTGTCCACCTACGCGGCTGCCGGTGGCAAGGATGCGGTGCTGCTGCTGCACAGCCAGGAGCGCGGCCAGGCGCTGGTGGAGGAGCTGGGGCGTGCTGCCCAGCTGAAGCTGGCGCAGGGCGTGCCTGCCAACGTGATCCCGGTGGCACTGTGGCACACGGCCAGCACGGGGGTAGACCTGTGGCTGAGTGCCATCGCCTACGGCGCCTCGCAGGTCGTGGTGCTCTGCACCGACGAAGAAGCGCCGCAATATCTCGACGGCCTTCAGGCCCAGATGGACGTTGCGCAGGCCATCCTGCGAGGGCTGGGGTACACCGGCACCCATGTGCAGTTGCTGCGTGCCACGCATCCCACAGAGTTAGACGCCGCATTGCAAGGGCTGGGCCAGACGCGTCAGAAGACACCCGCCGTGGCCGCACGTTTTGCGGTGGCCCAAGAGAAGCGCAGCACGCTGGAGATGGCACTTGACCACCTCATCGAGCAGGCCCCCATGCCCGTGGCCGAACGGCCTGCGGCCATCGCCTTGCCCGCCGTGGGGTCACCCCTGGGCACCATCGAGGTCAACAAGGACCGCTGCACCCTGTGCCTGAGCTGTGTGAGCGCCTGCCCCGCCAGTGCGCTGCAGGACAACCCGCAGCTGCCGCAATTGCGCTTCATCGAAAAGAACTGCGTGCAGTGTGGCCTGTGCGCCACCACCTGCCCGGAAGACGCCATCACCCTGCAGCCGCGCCTGCTGCTCACACCCGAGCGCGCGCAGCTGTGTGTGCTCAACGAAGCCAAGCCCTGGGCCTGTGTGCGCTGCAGCAAGCCTTTTGGCACGGTGAAGGCCATCGAGGCCATGCTGGGCAAGCTCTCGGGCCACCCCATGTTCCAGGGAGAGGCGCTGGAGCGCCTGAAGATGTGCAGCGACTGCCGCGTGATTGATCTGTATTCCGCACAAAACGAGACGAAAGTGACCGACCTGTGAGCGCATCCTCTGCTTCTTTGACATCCCCGGGCAGCAGCTCCGCGCTGGACGAGGAAACCGCGCGGGCCGAACTCTATGGGTTGTTGTCGCAGCTGTACTACGCGGCGCCCAGCCCCGAGCTGATGTCGGCCCTGCGCGTTGCGGTGACCGAGGCACCTGCCGATGGTGGCTTTTTGCAGGAGCCCTGGCAGCAGCTGGTGGGTGCGGCACGCGCGCAGGATGATGCGGCCATTGCGCAAGAGTTTGACCGCCTGTTTGGCGGCGTCGGCAAGCCCGAGGTGTACCTGTATGGATCGCACTACCTGAGCGGCTTCTTGAATGAAAAACCCCTGGCCCGCCTGCGCACCGACCTGGACCGCCTGGGCCTGGCGCGCGACGACGCCATGCCAGAGACCGAGGACCACATCGCCTACCTGTGCGAGGTGATGCGTTATCTGATCGCGGGGGATGACGTAGCTGTCTGCAACCTGACGGCCCAGCGCGACTTTTTTGCAACGCATTTGCAGCCCTGGCTTCCGCAGCTTTGTGATGTGTTAGCAGCCCATCCGCAGGCGCGCTTTTATGCAGCGCTGGCCCAGTTCACGCGGGCCTTTGCGTCCGTGGAGGCACAGGGCTTCGACATGCTCGATTGATCTGTGGGAGGCCGCAGCGTGCCTGTGGTCAGCGCTACAAAAGATGAGTGCTTTAGTGGGGGGTGTAAAGCTGGATTGCAGTGTTTTACACACTGACATAGACTGTATGAATAGCTTTTCATAGCCTCCCCATTGCTGCCAGCCATTCTGGAGACAACCATGCAGAACCGCCAGCCGAATCCCTCACGCCGCAGCTTCTTTGCCGGCGCCGCCACCGCAGGGGCTGCAGCAGCAGCCGTGGTGGCACTTCCCCATGTGGCTCCGTCCGAATCTGTGGTCTCTGATGCGCCCCGCCCCGCGCCCGAAAAGGGCGGTGGCTACCACCTGTCTGCGCATGTGAAGCAGTACTACAAGACCACCCAACTCTGACCGGGGCCTGCCATGTTGCTGACCAAGAAGACCTCTCACGCCGCGCAGAGCACCAGTGCCTCTGCATCGCCTTTTGTTCACAGCCTGCGCCGGGGCCTGTCCCAGGCTCTGCCCACCATGGACCGGCGCTCGTTCCTGCGCCGCTCCGGCCTGGGGGTGGGTGTCGGCATTGCCGCGTCACAACTCACGTTGGTCAAGAAGTCCAACGCCGCCGAAGGCGCCAAGGTCGCCATCGGTGACAGCAAGATCGAAGTGCGCCGCACGGTGTGCACCCACTGCTCGGTGGGTTGCGCGGTCGATGCCGTGGTTGAGAACGGTGTATGGGTGCGGCAAGAGCCCGTGTTCGACTCGCCCATCAACCTGGGCGCCCACTGCGCCAAGGGTGCGGCCCTGCGTGAGCATGGCCACGGCGAATACCGCCTGCGCTACCCCATGAAGCTGGTCAATGGCAAGTACGAGCGCATCAGCTGGGACACGGCGCTGAACGAAATCACCGCCAAGATGAAAGAGTTGCGTGCAGCCAGCGGCCCAGACAGTGTTTACTTTGTCGGCTCGTCCAAGCACAACAACGAGCAGGCCTACCTGCTGCGCAAGTTCGTGAGCTTCTGGGGCACCAACAACTGCGACCACCAGGCGCGCATCTGCCACTCCACCACCGTGGCGGGCGTGGCCAACACATGGGGCTACGGCGCCATGACCAATTCGTACAACGACATGCAGAACAGCAAGGTCGCCCTGTACATTGGCTCCAACGCGGCTGAGGCCCACCCGGTGAGCATGCTGCACATGCTGCACGCCAAGGAAACCGGCTGCAAGATGATCGTGGTGGACCCGCGTTTCACCCGCACCGCAGCCAAGGCCGACGAGTATGTGCGCATCCGCTCGGGCACTGACATTCCCTTCCTTTTCGGCCTGCTGTACCACATCTTCAAGAACGGTTGGGAAGACAAGAAGTACATCCACGACCGTGTGTATGGCATGGAGAAGGTGCGCGAAGAAGTGCTGGCCAAGTGGACGCCCGACAAGGTGGAAGAGGCCTGCGGCGTCAAGGAAGACCAGATGTTCAAGGTCGCCAAGATGCTGCACGACAACAACCCCGGCACCATCGTGTGGTGCATGGGCCAGACGCAGCACACCATCGGCAATGCCATGGTCCGTGCCTCGTGCATCCTGCAACTGGCGCTGGGCAATGTGGGCAAGACCGGCGGCGGCACCAACATCTTCCGTGGCCACGACAACGTGCAGGGCGCGACCGACGTGGGCCCCAACCCCGATTCGCTGCCGGGCTACTACGGCCTGGCCGAAGGCTCGTGGAAGCACTTCGCGGCCGTGTGGGGTGTGGACTTTGAATGGATCAAGAAGCAGTACGCCTCGCCCGCGATGATGACCAAGAGCGGCATCACCGTGTCGCGCTGGATCGACGGTGTGCTGGAGAAGAACGAGCTGATCGACCAGGACTCCAACCTGCGCGGCGTGTTCTTCTGGGGCCATGCGCCCAACTCGCAGACCCGTGGCCTGGAAATGAAGCGGGCCATGGACAAGCTGGATCTGCTGGTGGTGGTGGACCCGTACCCATCGGCCACCGCCGCCATGGCCGCCATGCCCGGCAAGGCCGAAGACCTGAATCCCAACCGCGCGGTGTACCTGCTGCCTGCTGCGACGCAGTTCGAGACCAGTGGCTCGTGCACGGCCTCCAACCGCTCCATCCAGTGGCGTGAGAAGGTCATCGAGCCGCTGTGGGAGAGCCGTTCGGACCACATGATCATGCACCAGTTCGCCGAAAAGCTGGGCTTTGCGGCCGAGCTGTCCAAGAACTACAAGATGCAGAAGGTCAAGGGCATGGACGAGCCCGTGGTCGAAGACATCCTGCGCGAAATCAACAAGTCGGTCTGGACCATTGGCTACACCGGCCAAAGCCCCGAGCGCCTGAAGGCCCACATGCGGAACATGCATTTGTTCGACGTGAAGACCCTCAAGTCCAAGGGCGGCAAGGACAAGGAAACCGGCTACGACTTTGGTGGCGACTACTTCGGTCTGCCCTGGCCTTGCTACGGCACGCCCGAACTCAAGCACCCCGGCTCGCCCAACCTGTACGACACCTCCAAGCATGTGATGGAGGGTGGCGGTAACTTCCGCGCCAACTTCGGTGTGGAAAAGGACGGCGTCAACCTTCTGGCCGAGGATGGCTCGCACTCCGTGGGCTGCGAGATCACCACGGGCTACCCCGAGTTCGACCATGTGTTGCTGAAAAAGCTGGGCTGGTGGGACGACCTGAGCGATGCCGAGAAGGCCAAGGCCGAAGGCAAGAACTGGAAGACCGACCCCACGGGCGCGATCATCCGCGTGGCCCTCAAGCATGGTTGCCATCCGTTTGGCAACGCCAAGGCGCGTGCCGTGGTGTGGAACTTCCCCGATGCGATTCCGCAGCACCGTGAGCCGCTGTACGGCACCCGGCCGGACCTCATGGCCAAGTACCCCACCCACGACGACAGGAAAGCTTTCTGGCGCCTGCCCACGCTGTACAAGAGCGTGCAGGAGAAGAACGTGGCCGACAAGGTGCACGAGAAGTTCCCGCTCATCATGAGTTCGGGCCGCCTAGTCGAGTACGAAGGCGGCGGCGAGGAGACCCGCTCCAACCCCTGGCTGGCCGAACTGCAGCAGGAGTCGTTTGTCGAGATCAACCCCAAGACCGCTGCCGACCGGGGCATCCGCAACGGCGAGCGTGTGTGGCTTAGCTCGCCCACGGGCGCGCGGCTCAATGTGCAGGCGCTGGTCACCGAGCGCGTGGCCCCCGATACGGTGTGGATGCCGTTCCACTTCTCGGGCCGCTGGCAGGGTGCGGACATGCTGGCGTACTACCCCAAGGGCGCGGCGCCTGTGGTGCGCGGCGAGGCCGTCAACACCGCAACGACGTATGGCTACGACAGCGTGACCATGATGCAAGAAACCAAGACCACGATCTGCAACGTGGAACGCGCCTGATCGCGCCACGCAAGGAGACACACATGGCACGAATGAAATTCATCTGTGACGCAGAGCGCTGCATCGAGTGCAACGGCTGCGTGACCGCCTGCAAAAACGAACACGAGGTGCCCTGGGGCGTGAACCGCCGGCGTGTGGTCACGCTCAACGACGGTGTGCCGGGCGAAAAATCCATCTCGGTGGCCTGCATGCACTGCAGCGATGCACCTTGCATGGCGGTCTGCCCCGTCAACTGCTTCTACCGCACCGAAGAAGGTGTGGTGCTGCATGACAAGGACGTGTGCATTGGCTGCGGCTACTGCAGCTATGCCTGCCCGTTTGGCGCGCCGCAGTTCCCGTCGCAGGGCACTTTCGGCGTGCGCGGCAAGATGGACAAGTGCACCTTCTGCGCTGGTGGCCCCGAGGCCCATGGCAGCCAGGCCGAGTTTGAAAAGTACGGCCGCAACCGGCTGGCCGAAGGCAAGCTGCCGGCCTGCGCAGAAATGTGCTCGACCAAGGCGCTGCTGGCCGGGGATGGCGATGTGGTGGCAGACATCTTCCGCAACCGTGTGGTACAGCGTGGCAAGGGCGCTGAAGTGTGGGGCTGGGGCACGGCCTACGGTTCGCAACAAGCAGGCCAGCCTGCAGGGGGCAAGTCATGATTCAGCGCCTGCATCTCATTGTCATCACCGCCCTGGCCGCAGGCGCCTTGGCTGCCTGTGGCGAAAAACCGCAGACCGGCGCAGGCATCCGCAGCGATGCCGCACCCTATGCAGGCACCGGCAGCAACTTCACCGAACCGGGCTGGAAGGCGGGTGACAAAGCCAGTTGGGAAGCCCAGCTGAAGGCCCGCCAGCAGTACGGCCAGAACGAGTACACCCGCAGCCAAACGAAGTGAGGCCCACCATGAAACACATCGTGTGGTCCTTGGCCCTGGTGGCGGGTCTGGCCGGGTTGTCAGGTGGTGCTGCGTTTGCGCAGCAGGCGCCAGCGGCTGCGGCCCCTGCTGCAGCCCCTGCGCCCGGTGGCATCCAGAGCCAGAACATCTTCGAAGTCAAACCCGACGCCAGCGCCGACCCCAAGTATGCCGAGCAGACCAACGGCGAGCGCGCCAAGGTGCAGCCCGGCAACAACGCGCCCATGTGGCGCCAGGTGGGGCAGGGCGTGACGGGCTACAGCAGCTTGCCCACAACCCAGGCGCCCGAGGCGGGCAACCTGATCCAGCCGTTTGTGCAGTACCCCGGCTCGCGCGTTACCAACGCGGGCGAGGCCTGGCGCCAGGTGCGCAACCACTGGATCATTCCTTACGGCGCTGCACTGTTTGCCATCGTGCTGCTGGCCCTGGGCATCTTCTACTTTGTGAAGGGCCCGCTGGGGCATGAGCACCCCGACGGCACCGGTCCCCGCCGCATCGAGCGTTTCACCCCGTTCGAGCGCGCGGCCCACTGGGCCAATGCGTTTGCCTTCATCGCGCTGGCCATCTCCGGCATCGTGATGGCGTTTGGCAAGTTCTTCCTGCTGCCCATCCTGGGGAGCACGCTGTTTGGCTGGTTGACCTATGCGCTCAAGAACGTGCACAACTTCGTGGGCCCGCTGTTTGCCGTGTCGCTGCTGGTGATCATCCTCACCTTCATCAAGGACAACATCGCCAACCGCGCCGACTTTGTCTGGCTGGCCAAGGGCGGTGGAATGCTGGGCAAGGGCGACCACGAAGTGCCTTCACACCGTTTCAATGCGGGCGAGAAGGGCCTGTTCTGGTGGGGCATCACCATCCCCGGCATCTTTGTTGTGGCCACGGGCCTGGTGCTCGACAAGCTCATTCCCGGCTTTGGCGACGTGCGTGGCGACATGCAGATCGCCCACATGATCCACGCAACCCTGGCCATCTGGATGATGGCGTTGATCTGTGGCCACATCTACATGGGCACGGTGGGCATGAAGGGCGCCTACAAGGCCATGCGCACCGGCTACGTGAGCGAAGGCTGGGCCAAGGAGCACCATGAGCTTTGGTACGACGACGTGCAGGCGGGCAAGATCCCGCGCCAGCGCAGCGCCAGCCAGCCAGCGGCCGATGCCGTCACAGCATCTGCGGGCCAGCAGCCCGCGCAGGTATGAGGACCCGCACCATGATGACGACGACACGAACTACCCGCTCCCTGGCTCTGGCACTGTGCGCGGCAGGTGTGTGTACCCTGGCATCCGCCAAGCTGCCCGCCCCGTCGCCCGAGGCCGCCGCCAAGGCTGCAGAAGCCGCTGCCAAGACTGCCTGGGCCGGCAAGGTGGACAACTACAAGCTCTGCCTCTCGCAAGACAAGGTGGCAGCGCACTACCGCAAGACAACACCCTCGGCCAAGCCTGCCGCCGCAGGGACGGCCGCCTGCGCTGACCCCGGCCCCTTTGCCTACACGCCGCCCGCCGCCAAGCCTGCCGAAGCCGCTGGCGCCCATTCGCCGCCGGGCACGGCCAGCAGTCCGCCCAGTACCCAGACGCCCGCAGCTGCGGCCACGCCAGCGTCCAAGTCCTGATCCTGAGGGCTCTGGCTCCCAGTCAGCCCGTCGGGCTGCAAGCCGCGTCCACGCTGGTGGCGCGGCTTTTGTTTTTTCAGACACCCTGCATGCGTTGCGCAAGGCGTCACTTGGTATTTGTCATAAGGCCGCTCGTTTGTAGATTGCGTCCCCCAGCAGTGCTGTGACTATTCGCTGCCGGGGGTGGGGGCTGCGTTTTCAGCTATTCCCTGCGGCCAGTGCTGGGGGGCAGGCCAGGCCTGGGCAGTGTGCCGAGCGCAGTCTCTCGCATCTAGGAGCCAACAGGTCGTTCGGGTGAGCGGCGCGAGGCCAATTGCTCAACCAACTCGTGCATCGGCATGGGTTTGGAGAAGAGCCAGCCCTGTCCGAACTGCACTCCGTGCGCACGCAGATACTCGGCCTGCTCCTCGGTCTCGATACCTTCTGCAATCATCTTCAACTCCAGCGACTTGGCCATCTCGATGATGTGCCCGATGACGTGGCTCGTCACAGCGTGCTGGCCGATCGTGCCGACAAAACACTTGTCGATCTTCAGGCTGTCCATCGTGAACTCGGTGAGATAGGAAAGGCTGGAATAGCCCGTACCAAAATCATCGATCGCTACCAAGTGCCCTTGGGCGCGCAATGCTTCCACGGACTTTCGTGCTTGTTCCGCGTGCAGGAAGACCCGCTCTGTGGCCTCAATATGAATGCACTGGTTGTTGATGCCCATGGCTGTGGTGATTGCGCGCAAGCGGGCACAAATGTCTGGATTGCAGATGTCCTGCGCCGAGAGGTTCACCGCCACGTGAAAATCCGGCCGCTTGCGCAGAAGATCCGCAGCATCGGAGGCGACCAGCTCCAGGACTCTTTGCGTGATGCGCTCGATCAGGCGGTTGCGCTCGGCAACGGGAATGAAAACATCCGGGCTGACAAACTCCCCGGTGCTTTTGCGCCACCGCAACAAGGCTTCGGCACCCACCCACTCCTTGGTGCGCAAGTCCACGATGGGCTGGTAGACGAGGAAGAACTCGCCGCGCTTCAGTGCAACGCGCAGGGCCGCAGGCAGAGCACCGTTGATGCGGACCAATTGCGCGACGACAAAGGCCAGAACCCCCGCTGCGCCGATGCCGATGGGCAGAAGCACAAGCAATACGCGCCACCCATCGTGCTCGATCTCACTGCGCGGAATCGCCACGTAGGCGGCATAGTCATAGCGGTCTGAACGCTTCCATGCGACCACGCCCGCGCCATCGAAGAAGCTGGTCTCGTACTTGTCGCCAATCTTGTCAAACCACAAAGGATCGAACAACCCGTTATGGAAAATTTCCTTCCTGCGGCCCACTCCCAGCACGCCGTAGGTCAGCTTTTTGTCCAGTGCTGCTCCATCAAGAACAGTTCCTTCATGCACCAGCGCGGCGAAACCCGTCTTTGCGTCACCAGTGACGACCAGCCTGGACCCCGGAAGCAGCGGATGTTCGAACTGGGTCCAGATGTTGTAGCCCGCAGCACTCACATAGGATTTGGGCCCCAGGCGATAGCCGATCGACCCGAATGAGGAGCAGACGAGCTGCTCATCCGCAACGTAGCCCACGTCGAGAAGAAGGTTCGACTGGATCACCAGTTTGCGCATGAGATTGAGGTTTGGCTCCGCGCAAGGCTCTGGCGTCTGGCGGGTGCTCAGCTCAGCAAAGACATGCGCCAGTTGATCGCTCACCTTGTGAGAGCGGTGCAGAATGTCTGCCGCCATGGCGCTGGCCCGGTCGCGCTGCCGGTCCACGCTCATGTAAGCCGCCAGCAAAATGGCCGCCAGTATGGGCACCATGATGGCTGCCAGCCCGATGCTGTACAGAATGACGACTCGTCGCCGCATTGATGGCATTGAAACTCTCCCGAATTGCGCTACCTGCGGGGGATAGGCCGCTCCAAACCGCGAGCAGGAGGACCCAGTCGCCCGAGACTAGCATTTGAATGCCGCCGCAGCCTGCTTTTTCTCCCCTCGTTGGCGAGGCATCGGCCCTGTGCCTGGCTGGCAGCGGTGGTTCCAGGCTCTGGTGTCGGGTGTTTGCGCCTGGCTTCTTGTGGCTGAGACGGGTTGCTGACCATAGAAGAGCCTGGAGGACCTGGAGAGGCTGCTCAAAGGGCTCTGACAATGCCGGGAGTGCGTATATTCCTTCCATGAACCGCTCATCGCCGTCTCTTCAAACACCTTCTCTTCCCGTGCTGCCGCGCCTCACCCAGGCCCAGGCGCCGCTCACCCACCATGTGGAGGTCGTCAATGAACGGGGCGAAGCCGAACAGGTGCAGATCCCCGCCGAGCGGCCCCTCACGATCTATGTGGACAAGCGCGAGCTGGTCACCCTGATGACGCTGGGCGCGCAGCCCGAGCTGCTGGTGCTGGGCTATCTGCGCAACCAGCGGCTGATCGAATCGGTGTTCGATATCGAATCCA
Organism: Acidovorax kalamii; assembly: GCF_002245625.1. GTDB lineage: Bacteria > Pseudomonadota > Gammaproteobacteria > Burkholderiales > Burkholderiaceae_C > Acidovorax > Acidovorax kalamii. Next base: position 32,181 of record NZ_NOIG01000012.1, on the reverse strand, counting down.
TCACCGTGGACTGGGAGGTGAACGCCGCCGCTGTGCACACGCGCCATGGCATTGCCCGTATTGAGGAACGCACCGCCAGCAAGGTGGTCACCACCGGCTGCGGCCAGGGCAGCGTGTTTGGTGGCCTGATGGACGAGGTAGACCGCATTGCGCTGCCCGATGCGCAGCTGACGCAGGCCCAGCTCTACGGCATCGTCAACGCCATCCGACTCAAGGAGAGCACCTACAAATCCGCTGGCTCGGTGCATGGCTGCGCCTTGTTCCAAGGCGAGGAGCTGCTGACCTTTGTGGAAGACGTGGGCCGCCACAATGCCATTGACACCATTGCGGGCTGGATGTGGATGAATCCGGAAACCGCCGCGGCCGATGGAGTGGCGGCGGACAACGCCCCTGCCACACCCACGCCGATGTCCGGTGCCGATAAGGTTTTCTACACCACAGGCCGCCTCACCAGCGAGATGGTCATCAAGTCCGCCCAGATGGGCGTGCCCATCGTGGTCTCGCGCAGCGGCATGACCCAGATGGGCCATGCGGTGGCGCAGCAGCTGGGCTTGTGCGCCATCGGGCGGGCGACGAATCGCCGGTTTGTGTGCTACAGCGGCGCGCAGCGGCTGGTGTTGCAGCCGGAGCTGGCGGTGGCGCCTGCGGCGAGGGCGGGTGGGGACGTTTAACTTGGCTTGGTGCCTGATCCTTCACGCCCCAATGGCATGATTCGCGCATGAAAGACCTGAACGCCAGCAGCAGCACCTGGGCCGATACCTTGCCCAGCCAGTGGGGGCCCGAACTTGCCGAGACCCATTCCAAGGTGGAAGTCCCGCTGAATCGTCTACAGCAAGACCCCGCGCAGCAGCCAGCGGCCCCGAAGGCTGCGGTTGGTGCCGCCGCCGAAGGTTTGTCACTGTGGGGCTGGATGCGCGAGGGCCTGCGGGCTGCGTTGTTCCTGCCGCCCCGCACGGCCGCCGCTGCGCCCACGCCCTGGCAGTTGCTGGTGTTGTCGCTGGTCAGTGCGGGCCTGCTGGTGGCGGCCTCGCGGCTGGAGGTGGTGGGCCCCGCACAGTTCAACTTGCGCGGTTGGCTCACGCCGATGTGGAGTGGGCTGGTGCTGCTGTGGCTGGCATGGTGGGCCATGGCCCCGGCCCAACATGCCACTGCCAGCCCGGCAGCGGTGGCGTCGGCGGGTGTGCCCGCGCCCACGGGGGGCCTGGCCGCCTGGTATGTGTTGACGGCCTGGGCCCCGTTGGCGCCCTTGCTGGTGCTGTATGCCCTGATGGCGACAGCCGTGCACCGGCCCAGCCTGTGGGATGGCACGGTGGCGGCCATCGTTTTCTGGGTGGCCTATGGGGTGCTCATGCTGTGGGTGCTGGCCACGCTGGTGGTGGTGAGTGCACGCTTCATCCAGTCGCGCTGGCGCACGGCGGCGTTTTCTGTGGCCATGGCGGCAGTGATCGGGGTGGGCATGTGGCAGTTCCAGGACCAGCCCTGGGAGCCGGATGTCCAGGCCCTGGCCGATGCGTCGGCGGAAGCTGCTGCAGCCGCCGACGAGGCGCAGGCGCCCGAGCCTGTGCCGCTGGCGCTGACCCAGGCGATGTTTGAAGAGCAGCAAACTCTGTGGCAGCAGCAGGTGAATGCGCTGGCGCCCGAGCGCCCCGGTGTGGTCGATGTCTATGGGCTGGTGTTCGCCCCCTATGCCGACGAAAACGTGTTCCGCCGCGAGAGCACCATGGTCAGCAGCTTGCTGCAGGAGCGTTTTGACGCCCAGGGCCGGGTGCTGCACCTGCTCAACCACGCCGAGACGGCCGACACCCACGTCTGGGCCACGCCTGAGAACCTGCAGCGGGCCGTGGCCGCGCTGGCAGCCCGCATGGACCGCGATCACGACCTGCTGGTGGTGTACCTCACCTCGCACGGCGCACGCGACCATGCGCTGGCGGCCTCGCACTGGCCGCTGCAGGTGGCACCCGCCACGCCCGAGATGCTGCGTGCGGCGCTGGACGCAGCGGGCATCCGCAACCGGGTGATTGCGGTGTCGGCCTGCTACTCGGGCGGCTGGATCGAACCCCTGGCCACCGACAGCACGCTCATCATGACGGCGGCCGACGCCACGCACACCTCGTATGGCTGCGGCAGGCTGTCGGAGCTGACCTTCTTTGGCCGCGCAGTGTTCCATGAGCAGCTGCGCCAGACCCACTCGTTCACCGAGGCGTTTGCCAAGGCCGTGCCGCTGATCCAGCAGCGCGAGGTGGAGGCGGGCAAGGCCGATGGCTTCTCCAACCCGCAGATCCGCGTGGGCAAGCAGATCACCCCGGTGCTGCAGGCGCTGGAGCAGCGGCTGCAGACGGCCCAGGTGGAGCCCGAGGCCAGCGGCAGCAATGTGGCGGTAGCCCCTGCCAGCCGCGCCCCGTAACCCGCCCCACCCAAACACCCCACGGCCCGCCAGCCCGTTCGCTTTGCGCTAAGGTCCCATGCCATGAACCTGTCATTTCTGCGCCTTGGCTGGCGCACCCTGGCCCGGGACCTGCGCGCGGGCGAATTGCGCCTGCTGATCGTGGCGGTCACGCTGGCGGTGGCCGCACTCACCTCCGTGGGGTTTTTTGCCGATCGCCTGCAAGGCGGGCTGCAGCGCGATGCCTTGCAGCTGCTGGGTGGCGATGCCGTGGTGGCCAGCGACAACCCCACCCCTGCCGCCTTTGTGGAGCGCGCCAAGGCACTTGGATTGCAATCGGTGACCACGCTTGGCTTTCCCACCATGGGCCGCGCGAGCGACGCCCAAGGCGGCGCCAGCAAGCTCGTGGCGCTCAAGAGCGTGCAGCCCGGCTACCCGCTGCGCGGCCGCCTCACGGTGGCCGATGCCCCCGGCGCGCTGGAGCAGCCCACGCGCGACATCCCCGCGCCGGGCGAGGTGTGGGTCGATGCCCCGCTGCTCGAATCGCTCAACCTCGCCATGGGCGACAAGCTGCTGCTGGGTGATGCGCAGTTGCGCATTGCGCGCATCATCGTCATTGAGCCCGACCGGGGCGCGGGCTTCATGAGTTTTGCACCGCGCGTGATGCTGAACGAGCGCGACTTGCCTGCCACCGGCCTGGTGCAGCCCGCCAGCCGCCTGACCTACCGTTTTGCCGTGGTGGGCCCCGCGCCTGTCGTCAAAGCCTTCAGCGACTGGGCGGTGGCCGAGGCCAAAAAGCCCGAGGTGCACGGCGTGCGGGTGGAGTCGCTGGAAAGCGGCCGCCCCGAGATGCGCCAGACGCTGGACCGCGCCCAGAAGTTTCTGAGCCTGGTGGCCCTGCTGGCCGCGCTGCTCTCGGCCGTGGCCGTGGCGCTGGCCGCGCGCGGTTTCGCGGCCGACCACCTCGATGCGTCGGCCATGCTGCGTGTGCTGGGCCAGAGCCAGCGCACCATTGCCGGTGCCTACACCACCGAATTTGCGCTGGTGGGCCTGTTTGCCAGCGCTTTGGGCGTGCTGCTGGGCTATGCGGTGCACCACGCCTTTGTGCTGTTGCTCGCGGGGCTGGTGGAGTCGGCCCTGCCCGCGTCCAGCCTGTGGCCCGTGGCGTTTGGCCTGGGCATGGGGCTCACGCTGCTGTTTGCGTTTGGCCTGCCGCCCGTGCTGCAGCTGGCCCAGGTGCCGCCGCTGCGCGTCATCCGGCGCGATGTGGGCGGGCTCAAGCCTGCATCTCTGGCGGTGCTGGGCATTGGCGTGGCCGGGTTTGCAGCGCTGCTGCTGGCCGTGAGCAGCGACATCAAGCTGGGCCTGATTGCCGTGGGCGGTTTCGCCGGGGCCGTGGCCCTGTTTGCGGGGCTGTCGTGGGTGGCGGTCAAGCTGCTGCGGCGCAGCGTGAATGAAAGCACCGCGCCCCGCTGGCTGGTGCTGGCCACGCGGCAGATCTCGGCGCGCCCGGCCTATGCCGTGGTGCAGGTCAGCAGCCTGGCCGTGGGCCTGCTGGCGCTGGTGCTGCTGGTGCTGCTGCGCACCGACCTCATCAGCAGCTGGCGCCAGGCCACGCCGCCCGATGCGCCCAACCGTTTTGTCATCAACGTGATGCCTGACCAGGCGGATGCGTTCCAGCAGACGCTCAAGGACAACGGCGTAGCGCGCTACGACTGGTACCCCATGATCCGGGGCCGCCTGCTGGCCGTGAACGGCAAGCCCGTGGGTCCGGCCGACTACACCGACGACCGCGCCAAGCGCCTTGTAGACCGCGAGTTCAATCTCTCCAACGCCGTCGAGGCGCCGCCGCACAACCAGGTGGTGGCGGGCCAGTGGACGCCCGGCGAAGAGGGCGCCATCAGTGTTGAAGAAGGCATTGCCGAAACCCTGGGTCTGAAGATGGGCGACCGCCTGCTGTTCGACATGGGCGGTGTGCAGAACGAGGCGCGCATCACCAGCCTGCGCAAGGTGGACTGGGGTTCCATGCGGGCCAACTTCTTCGTGATGTACCCGGTGGCTGAGGTCAAGGATGTGCCCGTGACCTACCTGGCGGCTTACCGTGCCCCCGAGACCCACGGCTTTGACAACGGCCTGGTGCGCCATTTCCCCAACATCACCAACGTGGACATGGGCGCCACCATTGCCCAGGTGCAGCGCGTGCTGGAACAGGTGATCCGCGCGGTGGAGTTCCTGTTCGCCTTCACGCTTGCAGCAGGCCTGGTGGTGCTGTTTGCTGCCGTCACCGCCACACGCGAGGAGCGCGCCCGCGAGTACGCCATCATGCGCGCCGTGGGCGCCCGCGCCAGCCTGCTGCGCCAGGTGCAGCGCGCCGAGCTGGTGGGCGTGGGCCTGCTGGCGGGCTTTCTGGCCAGCGCGGTGGCGGTGGGTGTGGGCTGGGCGCTGGCGCGCTATGTGTTCGACTTCACCTGGACGGCCGCCCCCTGGGTGCCGCTGGCGGGTGCCCTGGCTGGCGCCGTGCTGGCGCTGGCGGCCGGCTGGTGGGGCCTGCGCGAGGTGCTGCTGCGCCCCGTGGTGGACACCCTGCGACGCGCGGCCGAGTAGGTGGTGGTTGTTTTGTTTGCTATTAAAAATATAGCTATAAGGGTATGATGGACAAGCGCAAAGGCCTGTTTTGTTATGAATTCTGAAGCATCGAGCACCCCAGAAGCCTCGTCCCCTGCCGCCCCACCCACCACGCCCTTCGAATGGATCGGCGGCGAAGACCGCGTGCATGCGCTGGTCGAGCGGTTCTATGACCTCATGGACCTGGAGCCCGCCTACGCCGAACTGCGCGCCGCCCATGGCAGCGACCTGGCCAGTGCTCGGCAAAAGCTGTTCTGGTTCCTCTGCGGCTGGCTGGGCGGGCCCGACCACTACCAGAGCCGCTTTGGCCACCCGCGCCTGCGCATGCGCCACATGCCGTTTTCCATCGGTATCAAGGAGCGCGACCAGTGGGTGGCCTGCATGGACCAGGCCATGGGCGAAACGGGGGTTCCCGCCGAGCTGCGCACGCGCCTGAAGGAGAGCTTCATGGGCACGGCCGACTGGATGCGCAACAAAGGGGTCTGACGAACGCGTTGGTTTTGCTGGTGCACACCCCCAACGGTGTGCGCTGCTTGTGGTGAAAAGAGGAGTGTTTTTTATGTCCCGCGACGCGCGTTTTGAGGAACAGGCCCAGGCCCTGGGCTACAGCTTCGATGGCGAGATCAAGATCGGCGGCAACTATGTGCCGCTGGTGCGCGATGGTCACCACGTCTACCTGAGCGGGCAGATTCCGCGCGTGGGCGACACGGTGGTCGTGACGGGCGCGGCGGGTGCCGTGGCCTCGCTGGCCGATGCGCAAAAAGCCGCCAAGGTGTGTGCGATGCGGGCGCTGGCGCTGCTGCAGCGTGCGCTGGGCTCGCTCGATGCGGTGCAGTCCATCCTGCGCATCACGGTGTATGTGCAGTCGGCGCCCTCGTTTACGCAGCAGAGCGAGGTGGCCGATGGCGCGTCTGAAGTCTTGTTCGCTGTGCTGGGCGACGCCGGGGCGCACACGCGCACCTCGGTGGGCGTGTTGCAGCTGCCCAAGAACGCGACGGTGGAAGTGGACTTGATCGCCACCGTGGCACCCACGGCCCGCTGATCACCCAGCACCAGATGCCAGATGCCAGATGCCAGATGCCAGATGCCAGATGCCAGATGCCAGATGCCAGATGCCAGATGCCAGATGCCAGATGCCAGGCGCTGCGCACGGCCCCTGGCAGAAACCGCAGGAGAGCCCGATGACCATGACGGAACCCGTTCACCGTGGCAGCTGCTTGTGCGGCGGCGTGCGCTACGAGACCACCGCACTTTTGCAGGCCGCCTCGCACTGCCACTGCTCGATGTGCCGCAAGGCGCATGGCGCGGCGTTTGGCAGCTATGCCAGCGTGCGGCGTGAGCACCACCGGTTTGTGTTGGGACAGGCGATGGTGCGCACCTACAAGTCTTCGGCCCAGGTCACACGCGCGTTCTGTTCGAGATGTGGATCGCCCCTGCTGTGGCACAGCGAGGGTGCCCACGCTGACTGGGTGGCCGTGCCACTGGGCACACTGGACACGCCCTACGAAACGCCGCCCCAAAAGCACATCCACGTGGACTCCAAAGCCCCCTGGGTGGTGATCGGGGATGGCTACCCGCAAGAGCTGCAGGGCTAGGGGCCATGGCGGTCAGAGACCTTGTTGATCAGGACCTTCCGCAGGTGTATGCCTTGCTGCTTGCGCACGGCTGGTCGCACCGGCTAGGCACTCTGTCGAAGTTCGAGGCGCTGGTCGCTGCGTCGCAATGCAACCTGGTGGCGCTGCACGGGGACGAGGTGGTGGGCTATGCGCGCGCCATTACCGACGGGCTGAGCAATGGCTACCTGTCCATGCTGGTCGTTGCCCCTGCGTTTCGGGGCCAAGGGCTGGGGCGCGCGTTGGTGCAAAAAACGGTGGCCAAGGCGCCCGCAGCCACCTGGGTGCTCCGCGCTGGCCGTCCAGGTGCAGCCGAATTTTTTGCGAGAATGGGCTTTGCTCCGTCGGCGGTTGCCATGGAGCGCACACGTCCCACCTGACACGCTTTGATCCCATGAACCACCCGCGTTTCCATGTTTTCGGCCGTATCGTCGAGGTGCGGCGCGAAGGCGCGCTGTGGCAGGCCTACCGTGTCGGGGCCGATGGCAAGCGGACACCCGCGGGCTTCGTGATCCCCGATTTTGTCGAAGAGCATGAGCTGGCGCAGTTCCTCGAAGACCTGTTCCACGAAAGCGCTTCGCCGCACAACGGCGACGTGCATCGCATCAATTGAGCCACTGCAAGGCCCGCTGACCGTCGCATGCGGCGCGGGTGTTGCGGCCAGCTTTCCACGTCACACCGCTGTCAAACCCGGCCCAGACACTCGGTCCCTTGTTTCCAACTGGGATTGTTCATGTCTGAACGCACACAGGGTTCTCTGATTTCTCCTTCGCATGTTTCACGCCGCGTGGCCACACTGGGCCTGGTGGCGCTTGCGGCCTCGCTGGCCGCCTGTGGCAGTGGCAGCGACAACACCAACGCGGGCGCCACGGCCACGCTGGCCGTGCTGGAGACTACCGACCTGCACTTCAACGTGCGCAGCTACGACTATTTCAAGCTCGCCGAAGACAAGAGCTATGGCTTCGAGCGCACCGCCACGCTGGTGCGCGCAGCGCGCAAGGAGTTTGCCAACACGCTGCTGGTGGACAACGGCGACACCATTCAGGGCACCGCGCTGGCCGACTACGAGGCCACCATCAGCCCCATCCCCTGCACGCAGCAGCTCTCGATGTACAAGGCCATGGGCGCGCTGGGCTTTGACGCCGGCACGCTGGGCAACCACGAGTTCAACTACGGCCTGCCGTTCCTCAATCAGGTGCTGGGTGGCGGCCTGGAGGTGGATGGCGTGGACGCGAGCAAGAAATGCGCGGGTGCGGGCTTTCCGATGGTGCTGGCCAACGTCATCAGCAACAAGACGAAGAAGCCGTTGGTGCAGCCCTACACGGTGCTCGAACGCACGCTGGTCGCCAAGGGCACGGATGGCAAGGAAGTGAAGCTGCCCATCAAGATCGGCGTGATCGGCTTCACCACGCCGGGCATCATGAACTGGGACAAGCGCTACCTGGAAGGCAAGGTGAGCACCGAAGGCGCGGTGGAGGCCGCGACGAAATATGTGCCCGAGCTGCGCGCCAAGGGCGCCGACATTGTGGTGGCGCTGCTGCATGGCGGGCTGGATGGCGCGGCGTATTCGCCCACCATGGAGAACCCCGGCCTGCACCTCTCGAAAGTGGCTGGCATCGACGCGATGGTGATGGGCCACCAGCACGGCGTGTTCCCCGACACGGCGGCCACGCCCGGCTTCAACCTGCCCGGCGTGGACCACAAGGCGGGCACCGTGAATGGGGTGCCTGCGGTCATGGCCAGCTCCTGGGGCAAGTCGCTGGGTGTGGTGCAGCTGGCGCTGCAGTGGGACGGCGCGAAATGGGCGGTCAACAAGTCCGCCAGCAAGAGCGAGCTGCGCAACATCCAGAGCAAGAACGCAGCGGGTGCGAACGTGTATGTGGATGCAGACCCGGCCGTGGCACCGCTGATCGAGCCACAGCACCAGGCGGCCATCCAGTATGTGAAGACCCCCATCGGCCAGACCGACTTCCGCATGAGCACGCTGTTTGCCGATGTGGGCGACCCGGGTGCGATCCAGATCGTGAACCAGGCGCAGCAGGCCTATGTGGCGGCGTACATCAAGGCCAGCCTGCCGCAGTACGCGCAGCTGCCCGTGCTGTCGGTGAGCGCGCCGTTCAAGAGCGGCTTTCAGGGCGGCGCTGACTACACCGACGTGGCCGTGGGCCCGCTGGCCATCAACAACGCGGCCGACCTGTACCTGTACCCCAACACGGTGTATGCGGTGAAGGTCAACGGTGGCGACATCAAGAACTGGCTCGAAGCCGCCGCCAAGCGCTTCAACCAGATCGACCCCGCCAAGACCACTGAGCAGCAGCTCATCAGCAGCTTCCCCGGCTACAACTTCGACATGTTCACCACGGCCGATGTGCAGTACGAGATCGACGTGACACAGCCCGTGGGCAGCCGCATCAAAAAGCTGAGCTATCTGGGCAAGCCCATCGATGTGGCGCAGGAGTTCGTGATCGCCACCAACAACTACCGCGCCACCAGCGGCAAGAGCTTCATCGACAAGCTCGACGGCTCCGGCACCATCTGGGCCTCGCCGGATGCCAACCGCGACGTGGTGATCGACTACATCCGCAAGAACCCGGCGGTGACCCGCGCGGCCCACGGTGCGGCCAAGAGCTGGCGCTTTGCCAAGGCCACGGTGGCGGGCCCGGTGGTGTTCAGCTCGGGCGCCAATGCCCTGGCCGTGGCGCAGGCCGCAGGGCTGGCGAACGTGACGCTGCTGACGGCCGATGACGGATCGGGCAAGGGAGTGTCGAAGTACGCCGTGGATCTGTCCAAATAGGCAGTGCCTGCAGAGAGCAGCGCCACCCCGGATGGGAGTGGGTTGCTTCTCTTTTTATAGCTGCTAGCGCTTGATGGACGGGCGGTAGCGGCTTTTTTTATGTGTTTCTGTGCAGCACCGGCTGCAGCAGCACCACCAGCGCGCCAGCGCCACCATCCATGGGCCGGGCCTGGACAAAGGCCAGCACCTCGCTTTTTTGCACCAGCCAGCGCTGCACGCGGCCCTTGAGCACGGGGCTTTTGCCGGGCGAGCCCAGGCCCTTGCCGTGCACCACGCGCACGCAGCGCAGCCCCGCCTTGTGGGCCTGGCGGATGAAGTCGCCCAGCGCCTCGCGCGCCTCGTCCACGCGCAGGCCGTGCAGGTCGAGCTGGCGCTGGATGCTCCAATGGCCCGCACGCAGGCGCCGGGTGATCTCCACGCCGATGCCGGGGCGGCGAAAGCTCAGTTGGTCGTCGGTGTCGAGCAGGGTGCTCACGTCGAAGTCGTCGCTGATCGACTCCATCAGCACCCGTTCTTCGTCCAGCCAGTGCTGCACCGGCAGCGGCGGTGGCTGGTGGCGGCGCAGGCGCGCCAGGTTGGGGTTGCGCAGCGGGGTGACGGGGCCCACGCTGCGGCTGAAGAGGTGGCGCTCGGCCTCGGCCCGGGCGGCTGCTTCGCGCCGGGCCTTGTCTTCGGCCTCGCGGCGTTCCTGTTCTTCGCGCAGGCGGCGGGCCACGGTGGCCAGGTCCTGCAGCTGGGTGATGCGCTCGCCCGCGCGGCGCGGGGCCGGGGGGGCACGACGGCGGGGTGGCGCAGGGCTGTCTGCGGCGGCGGGTGTGGCGGGGGCGTGGCGCAGCGGGCGCATGGCGGCCTTGGCCGCCGCTTTTTTCTCCGCCAGGCCTGCGCGCCGGGTGGATCGGGGTCCGGTGGGGGCCGGCGCTGGGGCTGGCTCTGCGGCTGCGGCGTGGCTGCCCGCCGCCGTGCGCGCAGCGCGTGCCAGCGCGGCTTGCAGCGCCGTGGGCGGGTGGGGCGGCGCGGGCGCAGGGGCGGTCACACCAGGCCCTTTTCCGCCATCGACAGCGCCTGGCCTGGCGCCACGATCACATGGTCGAGCACGCGCACGTCCACCAGGGCCAGGGTGGTCTTCAGGGTCTGGGTCAGGGCCTCGTCAGCGCGGCTGGGTTGCACGTTGCCGCTCGGGTGGTTGTGGGCCAGCACCACGGCGGCGGCCTGGTGGTGCAGGGCGCGCAGCACCACTTCGCGCGGGTACACGCTGGTTTGCGTGAGCGTGCCGCGAAACAGTTCCTCCAGCGCCAGCAGGCGGTTTTGCGCATCGAGGAACAGCACCGCAAACACCTCGTGCCCCTTGGCCGCCAGGTGCAGTTGCAGGTAGTGCTTGACGGTGTCGGGCGAGTCGAACACCTCGCGCTCGCGCAGCTGCTGGGCCAGGGCGCGGCGGGCCAGCTCCAGCACGGCCACCAGCTCGGCGCGTTTGGCGGGGCCCAGGCCCTTGATGCGTTCCAGGTCGGCCGCGCTGGTGTGCAGCAGCCCGGCAATGCCGCCAAAGCCGCCGGTGATGGCGCCGGTGTCCGGGTCGATGCCGGGCGGGTCCAGCAGCTCCTGCGCCATCTGCAGCACGCCCTTGCCCACGATGCCGGTGCGCAGCAGGATGGCCAGCAGCTCGGCATCGGCCAGGGCGGCAGGGCCGCGCGCCAGCAGTTTTTCGCGGGGCTGGGCGTCGGCGGGCAGGTCTTTGAGGGCCATGGAACGAGGAGGTGGGACGCGCCAGCGGCGGTGGTGGCGGTAGGGCTTTGCCCGGTTTTCTACAATCGCAGGAGTTTATCGAGACTGTCATGACCTCTACCGCTGCTGCTTTGCCCACCGTCCAGCCGGGCTCTTTCCTCACTTTGCACTACCGTCTGGCGGGCCCTGCAGGCGATGTGATCAACACCTTTGCCGACAAACCCGCCACCCTGTCGCTGGGCACGGGCGAGCTGTCGCCCGCCGTGGAGCAGCGTCTGCTGGGCCTGGCCGAAGGCACGCGCACCACGTTCGAGCTGCCTGCAGGCGAGGCCTTTGGCGAGCGCAACCCCGACATGCAGCAGTGGGTGGCCCGCAAGCTGATGAACGAGCTGGGCGACCCCGACGAAAAGTACAACGTGGGCGATGTGGTGCAGTTCCCCACGCCCGACGGCCAGGGCAGCTACGCGGGGGCCGTGATGCAGGTGCGTGAAGACGGCGCGGTGCTGTTCGACTTCAACCACCCGCTGGCGGGCCAGCCTGTGACCTTTGAAGTGCAGCTGATCGGGATCCTGTGATGCTGGCGCCGAAAGAAATCCTGCTGGCCGAGCCGCGCGGCTTTTGCGCCGGTGTGGACCGCGCCATCGAGATCGTGGAGCGCGCCATCCAGAAGTTTGGCGCCCCCATCTATGTGCGCCACGAAATCGTGCACAACACCTACGTGGTGAACGACCTCAAGGCCAAGGGCGCGATCTTCATCGAAGAGCTGTCGGACGTGCCGCCGGGCGCCACGCTGGTCTTCAGCGCCCACGGCGTGAGCAAGGCGGTGCAGCAAGAGGCCGAGGCGCGTGGCTTCAGCATCTTTGACGCCACCTGCCCGCTGGTGACCAAGGTGCACGTCGAGGTCGCCAAGCTCGCCAAAGAGGGCTACGAGTTCATCATGATCGGCCACAAGGGCCACCCCGAGGTCGAGGGCACCATGGGCCAGCTCGACCACGGCATCCACCTGGTGGAAGACGTGGAAGACGTGGCCCGTGTGCAGCCCGCGCAGACCGAGAAGCTGGCCGTGGTCACGCAGACCACGCTGAGTGTGGACGACGCCGCCGAAATCTCGGCCGCCGTGCGTGCGCGCTTTCCGAACGTGCGCGAACCCAAGCAGCAGGACATCTGCTACGCCACGCAAAACCGGCAGGATGCCGTCAAGGTGCTGAGCCCGCAGGTGGACGTGGTGATCGTGGTGGGCAGCCCCACCAGCTCCAACAGCAACCGCCTGCGCGAGCTGGCGGCCAAGCTGGGCACCACCGCCTACATGGTGGACAGTGCCGACGAGCTGCAGGGCGATTGGTTCAAGGGCCGCTCGCGCGTGGGGCTCACGGCGGGCGCCTCCGCGCCTGAAATCCTGGTGCAGCAGGTCATCGACCGCATCAAGGCGCTGGGCGCGGTGTCTGTGCGCAGCATGGCGGGCATCGAGGAGACCATCAAGTTCCCGCTGCCCAAGGGGCTCAAGATCGATGCGGCCACGGGACTGGAGATCCGCGAGCGCACGCCCGAGACGGGGCCGTCTGCACACTGAGCACTGACGGTCAGACGGTTCAGTCGAGAAGAAGGGCGCTCATAGGCGCCCTTTTTTGCTCCTGAATTGATAGCTTTCATCGCTTGACCATCGCGCGGTAGCGGCCATTTTTATTCAAATTTTTTGTCACAGCGGCACGGCAGGTCCGCTCCACAGGTCCAGCGGCGGGTCGGCCGCCACGGCGCGCAGGATGTCGGTGCGCGAGATAAAGCCCGACAACACCCCGGCCTCGTCCGTCACCGGCAGGCCCGGCAGGCCGGTGTCCAGCAACACGGCGGCCACGCGGCGCAGCTCGGTGTCGGCCGAGACGGTGGGCACGGGGCTCACCATCACCTCGGCCACCGGGCGGCGGGCCAGGTCAATGGCCTGCTTCACGGCGCCGGGTTCGGGCAGCAGGTCCAGCGGCGCCATGTCGGCGCGCACCAGCAGGCCGATCACGCGGCCCAATGCATCCACCACGGGTGCCTGGGCCACCTTGTGCTCGGCCAGGGTCTGCCAGGCGTCGTTCACACGGGCATCCGGCTGCACGCTGAGCGCGCCTCGGGTCATCACGTCGCTCACCCGGGTCAGCGGCTGGCGGGCATGCTGGGGGCCCTGTTCGGTTTGTGCGTAGGCGCTCACGGCATCCTGCAGGCGCAGGTTGACCACGGCGGGCGTGGCGGCTTCTGCCGTGGCTGCGTGGGGCGGGGCGGTGAAGACGGGCACGGGCTCCCCCGGCAGGTCCAGCGCCCGGGTGCGCAGTGCCTGGGGCCGCTGCACGCGCCGCACCGACGAGATCTGGGCCAGGTTCTCCGGGCCGCCCCGGTACATCTGGCCCGACGGGCCGAACACAAAGAACATGTCTTTCCTCCTGCAGGCAGGCCCGCAACGGGCGTTGATGGGGCTGCTCTGTCCATGTTATCGGCAGTTGTGGGGCGCGCGTGCAGTCAGTCTTGTGTCTGCATGTTGCGGGCAACCCCTACACTGCCCCATCTTTTGACACCACCTGCCATCCGGAGCCCCTGCATGATCGACCGCGCCGCCATTGCCGCCGCCCGCCGCCAACTGGCCACCCAGCCCGACTTTTTGCGCACCACGCCGCTGATGCGCCTGTCTGGCAAGTCGTTGGGCGTGGACTGTGCCGAGGTCTGGCTCAAGCTGGAGCACCTGCAGGTGGGCGGCAGCTTCAAGGCGCGGGGCATGCTCTACCGGCTGCTGGCCAACCCGGTGCCCGAGAGCGGCGTGATCATCGCCTCGGGCGGCAACGCCGGCATTGCGGTGGCGGCGGCCGCCCAGGCCCTGGGTGTGCGCTGCGAGGTGTTTGTGCCCGAGGTCTCGCCCGAAGCCAAACGTGCCCGCCTGCGCGCCCTGGGGGCAGAGGTGGTCGTCACCGGCGCTGCGTATTCCGAAGCCTTTGAAGCCTGCGTGGCCCGCCAAAAGACCACCGGCGCCTTGCAGGCCCATGCCTACGACCAGCCCGAAGTGGTGGCGGGCGCGGGCACCCTGGCGCTGGAGATGGAAGAGCAGGGCGGCCGTCTGCCCTACACGGTGCTGGTCAGCGTGGGCGGCGGCGGCCTCATCGGCGGCGTGGCCGCGTGGGTGGAAAGCCGCGCCCATGTGGTCGCGCTGGAGCCCGAACGCGCGCCCACCCTGCATGCCGCGCGGGCTGCGGGCCAACCGGTGGATGTGGAGGTGGGCGGCGTGGCCGCTGACTCGCTGGGTGCCAAGCGCATCGGTGCCATTGGCTGGGAGGTGAGCCAGCGCCATGTGCACGACGCGCTGCTGCTGCCCGACGACGCCATCCGCGCGGCCCAGCTGTGGCTGTGGAAGGAGCTGAAACTGGCCGTGGAGCCCGCCGCCGCGCTGGGCCTGGCCGCGCTGCAAACCAGCGCCTACAAGCCCCAGCCGCAGGAAACGGTGGCCCTGATTCTTTGCGGCGCCAACTTCGACCCGGCAAACCTCGCCTGAGCCCAGGCCGACCACCCCCTTAAAATCCTGCAATGCTTGACATTCTTCTCCTCCGCAAAGACCTCGACACCGCCATCGCGCGGCTGGAAACCCGCAAAAAGCCCCAGGCCTTCCTGGATGTGTCCGCTTTCCAGGCCCTGGAGTCCGAGCGCAAGACGCTGCAGACCCGCACCGAAGAGCTGCAGGCCCAGCGCAACCAGCTGTCCAAGCAGGTCGGCATGCTGATGAGCCGGGGCGACAAGGACGGCGCCGAAGCCGTCAAGGCCCAGGTGGCCGCAGGCAAGGTGGAGCTGGAACAATCCGCCGCCCGCCTGGAGCAGATCCAGTCCGAGCTGCTGGCCATGCTGGTGGCCGTGCCCAACCTGCCGCACGAATCCGTGCCCGTGGGCAGCGACGAAGCAGGCAATGTCGAAGTGCGCCGCTGGGGCACGCCTGCGAAGTTCGATTTCGAAGTCAAGGACCATGTCGATGTGGGCACCCCGCTGGGGCTCGATTTCGACATGGGCGTCAAGCTCTCGGGCTCGCGCTTTACCGTGATGAAGGGTTCCATCGCCCGCCTGCATCGCGCATTGAGTCAGTTCATGCTGGATGTGCAGACGCAAGAGCACGGTTACACCGAGTGCTACGTGCCTTACGCCGTCAATGCCGACTCGCTCAAGGGCACAGGCCAGTTGCCCAAGTTTGAGGGCGACCTGTTTGCCGCCAAAAAGGGCGGCCAGGACGGCGAGCCCGTGCCCGACAACGCAGCGCTCTACCTCATCCCCACCAGCGAAGTGCCGCTGACCAACTTTGTGCGCGACGTGGTGGTGGCCGAGTCCGACCTGCCCATCAAGCTCACGGCCCACACGCCATGCTTCCGCTCCGAAGCGGGCAGCTACGGCCGCGACACGCGCGGCATGATCCGCCAGCACCAGTTCGACAAGGTCGAGATGGTGCAAATCGTGCACCCCGACAAGAGCTACGAAGCGCTCGAAGAAATGACGTGCCACGCCGAAGCCGTGCTGCAGAAGCTGGGCCTGCCCTACCGCGTGATGAGCCTGTGCACGGGCGACATGGGCTTTGGCGCCGCCAAGACCTACGACCTGGAAGTGTGGCTGCCCGCGCAAAACACCTACCGCGAAATCAGCTCTGTGAGCAACTGCGAAGCCTTCCAGGCACGCCGCCTGCAAGCCCGCTTCAAGAACACACAAGGCAAGAACGAGCTGCTGCACACCCTGAACGGTTCCGGCCTGGCCGTGGGCCGCACGCTGGTGGCGGTGTTGGAAAACTATCAACGTGCGGACGGAACCGTCGAGGTTCCGTCCGTTCTCCGCCCATACATGGGCGGAGTGTCGGAGCTTGCTCCGACCTGAGCGGATAGTTTCTGTGTAGGCTCACTTTCGCAGCGCGAAAGTGAAGCGAAGCGTGCCGGAACTACAACTACCAGCAGGCCGACGGCAGTGTGGTGGTGCCCGAGGTGCTGCGCCCCTACCTGGGCGGCCAGACTGTGCTGCAGGCCTGAGGCCGCGTGAGACAGCCCGGCAGGTCCGCTCGGGCTTGTCTGATTCATCGACTCCTACA
Organism: Acidovorax kalamii; assembly: GCF_002245625.1. Lineage (GTDB taxonomy): Bacteria > Pseudomonadota > Gammaproteobacteria > Burkholderiales > Burkholderiaceae_C > Acidovorax > Acidovorax kalamii. The sequence continues at coordinate 15,967 of NZ_NOIG01000012.1, read as the reverse complement.
GCGGGCCCTTGCGGCCCGTTGTGTTTTTCACTTCCCGTTCATGCAGGCGTGCGCGTATGGGTGCCATGGGAACGAGTAAAGCCTTGTGCAGGGGCTCAGGCCGCCAGGGCAGGCGGGGCTGAAAAATCCACCTGTGCCTGGGCCAGGCGCAACATCGCCGCCACCAGCGCCCGCGTATCGCCCCGCCGCCATTGGTATGCGTAGTGCAGGGGCGCCAGCGGCGTGCGCCCACCCACGGCACGCAGGCCCAGGGTGTGGACCCAGCCAGCCGGCAAAAAACCCACACCCACACCCGCGCGCAGCATTCCCGCCACGGCCCCCCAGCTGTTGCACAGGATGCGCTCAGGCGCTGTGACGCGGTGCGCCAGCAGCCAGTCGTCCAGCAGCCGCGTGGTGCCCGCGCCGGGGGGGAGGGTCACCAGGGCATGGCGCTGCAGCAAGGCCCCTGCGCCCATCCGGCCCGCGCCGGGCAGGCCTGATGCGGCCGCCCAGGTGAAGTGGGCTGCGCCTATGGGCTGCGACAGCAGGCTGCTGCGGGATGAGCGCCCGGCGATCACGGCAAAGTCCAGCTCACCATCGTCCAGGCGGCGTTCCAGCACGCTGCCCACATCCACCAGGGGCTCCAGCACCAAGCGGGGATGGGCTTGCCGGGCCGCAGCCACAAACGCGGGCAGCCAGGTGAGCGCCGAGAGATCTCCCACCCCGAAACGGCACCGGCCGGTCAGTGCCGCGCGTACATCCACCGCCTGGCCCAGCGCCGCCATGGCCTGGAGCACATCAAGCGCTGCAGGCAGCAGGCGCTCGCCCGCTTCGGTGAGCACGGCACGGTGGCCGCTGCGGTCAAACAGTGGCTGGCCCAGCACCGACTCCAGCTCAGCGATGCGCTTGGACAGCGACGACACCGACACATGCACGCGGTCTGCAGCAGTGGTGAAGTTGGCGCAGGTAGCGGCCCACCAGAAGGCTTCGAGCTGCTTGATGGAAGGGTGTGGCATGGGTTTTTGTCGAAAAAGCGAACAATTTCATTCTAGATATTTCGCTTTTATGCGCATCGAATGCTGCCTAGAGTGGGGACTCGCATGAACGCGTTCTGAACGCTTGTACCCGTGTCCACACCATGACCACCGCCACTGATCCCTTGTCTCCTGCTGCAACGCCACTACCGCGCCCCCCGGCTGTGCTGCGCCGAATGCTGTCGCTGCACGACTTTGAGGACGCCGCGCGCAGGCGGCTGCCCCGGCCCATTTTTGGCTACATCGCAGGCGCGGCCGAGGACAATGCCTCGCTGCGCGACAACCGCGAGGTGTTTGGCGAGTACGCCTTCACCACGCGTGTGCTGCGCGACGTCTCGCAGCGCTCGCAGGCCGTGGAGCTGTTTGGCGAGCGCTACAGCAGCCCCTTCGGCATTGCACCCATGGGCATCAATGCGTTGTCCACCTACCGGGGCGATCTGGTGCTGGCGCGTGCGGCGCAGCGCGCAGGCATCGTGTCGGTCATGAGTGGCACTTCGCTGATCCCGATGGAAGACGTGGCGCGCGCGAGCCCGGGCACCTGGTTCCAGGCCTATCTGCCCGGCGACCAGGCGCGCGTTGATGCGCTCATCGACCGCGTGGAGCGCGCAGGTTTTCGCACGCTGGTGGTCACGGTGGACATTCCCATCTCGGCCAACCGCGAGAACAACATCCGCACGGGTTTTTCAACCCCGCTCAGGCCCGGCTTGCGCCTGGCGTGGGACGGCCTGGTGCGGCCACGCTGGGTGGCTGGCACCTTCTTGCGCACGCTGCTGCACCATGGCATGCCGCACTTCGAGAACTCGTTTGCCACGCGGGGTGCGCCCATTGTGTCGTCTTCAGTGCTGCGCGACTTCTCCGCGCGCGACCACCTCAGCTGGAACCACCTGGAGGCCATCCGTCGCCGCTGGAAGGGGCCGTTGGTTGTCAAAGGCCTGCTCAGTGTGGACGACGCATTGCAGGCCCGGAACCTGGGGGCCGACGGGGTGGTGCTGTCCAACCACGGAGGTCGCCAGCTCGACGGCGTCGTGTCCGCCATGCGCGTGCTGGAGGCCGTGGTGGCAGCGGTGGGGCCCGCTTTCCCGGTGCTCATTGATGGGGGCTTCCGGCGTGGCTCTGACGTGCTCAAGGCCATTGCGCTGGGCGCACGCATGGTGCTGGTGGGGCGCCCTTTCAACTACGCGGCCGCTGTGGCTGGGGAGGCCGGGGTGCAGCACGCCATCGGGCTGCTGCGCGACGAGGTAGACCGCAACCTCGCCATGCTGGGTGCCACAGCTTGCACTGACCTGGGGCCTGGGCACATCGTTCGCCGACACGGCTGAGGCAGACGGAACATGCGGGAGCCGCCTGTCTGAGCGCCGGAAAACCTTGCTATAATTGCAGCTTCGACTCACAGGAGAGGTGGCAGAGTGGTCGAATGTACCTGACTCGAAATCAGGCGTAGTGGCAACACTACCGTGGGTTCGAATCCCACCCTCTCCGCCAGTATTCAAAGGGTTTGCTGCTATGAAAATAGAAGCAAACCCTTTCTGGTTTCTGGGCCTCCTTGCCCACGTTTTCCCTTCCCAATTGTTCTTCAGCCGACCCGGACCTGGTTGCGGCCTTGTGCCTTGGCCTCGTAGAGGGCGGCATCGGCGCGTGCGATCAGGGCATCGACCGACTTGTCGCCGGGCTGTGCCGTGGTCACCCCGATGCTGACGGTGCAATGCGGCAGTCCTGCGGCCTCCGGCGTGGCGTCGAGTGCTGCGCGCATGCGTTCGGCCACGGCCTGTGCGTCGGCGCTGGCGGTTTCTGGCAGCAGCACCACGAATTCCTCGCCCCCATAGCGTCCGAGCCGGTCGGCCGATCGCAGGTGCGAATGGGCAAGCCGCACGAAGTGTGTGAGGACCTGGTCACCCGCAAGATGGCCATGCGTATCGTTGATGCGCTTGAAGTGGTCGATGTCCAGGATCAGCAGCGAAAACGGTTTGCCATAACGGCTCCAGCGGGCCAGTTCGTCGGCGCAGGCCGCCAGCACCGCCCGGCGGGTGTGTGCCCCCGTCAGGGAATCGTGGGTGGCCAGATGCTCAAACTCTGCGCGCACGCGCTCGCCGGCCATCAGCAACACCCCGATGCTGACCAGCAGCACCGAGAAGCTGAAGGCAGCGATGTAGAGGGTCTGGACGAAGGATTGTGCGAAGCGGTGGGTGTCGGCCTGGTCCAGCCACAGGGTGGAGATGGCACGGCAGACCAGCACAGCCGCTTGCCCCCACAGCACCATGGCCGTGAAGCGGGGGGCGAAGTCCTGGCTGCCATGGCGGCCCAGCAGGCGCGCATGTTCTGCCACGATCGCTGCCAGGGTGCCGCTGAAGACCAGCACCCGGATGCGGTAGTCGGGGTAAGCATGCATGAAGAAGGCAAGGGTGAGCAAAACCGCCGCGATCACCGCAGCCCAGCGGCGCCCTGAGGATGGCAGGCCATACAGCTGCTCGCTTCCCAGCAGGAACAGCGTGACGCCCACCAGCAGCAGTGCGTTGCCCGTCAGGGCCACGAGGGTGGGTGGGAGCACGCCGTCCAGGCCATAAAACAGCGTGGAACTGGCGCACAGCAGGGGCGCAGCGCCCCAAAGCCGCATGCCCCGGATCGACGGCGGGTAGCTGCGTCGCAAGCCCAGCAAGACCAGCCCCATCACGATGCCGATCAGACCCGCCATGATGGTCAGGGAGCGAAGGTCAAGACTGAGCATGAATGAGGGAGGGGGCTGGCGAAATGCCTGGGTTGGGGGACGAGGGCCTGCAAGGCGCGACCATCGCCTGGGGTAGTCATGCAGCGCCATTGCACCGTCCTGGTGCAATTCTAGGGGGCTGATCGGGCTGGGGTATGTCCAGCTTGGTATACCGTCCAGCAGCTTTTGCGGATTGCTCACGGGCACGGGGGGTGGGGCTGGCGTGTTGAGCCGCCGGGCCCTCATCGCCAGAATGGAGGGCTGCGCGGTTTGCGCCTCATGCCCGGAAAGAACCCTGTATGTCCCCAGAACTGCCGACAAACCCTCCCATCCGCCTGACCCAATACAGCCATGGCGCAGGCTGCGGCTGCAAGATCAGTCCCCAGGTGCTGGACGTGATCCTGGCGGGAAGCGGGGCGCAGAACCTGGACCCCCGGCTCTGGGTGGGCAACACCTCGCGCGACGATGCGGCCGTGTATGCGCTGGATGGTGAGCGCGGGGTGGTGTCCACCACCGACTTCTTCATGCCCATCGTGGACGACCCCTTCGATTTCGGCCGCATCGCGGCCACCAATGCCATCAGCGACATCTACGCCATGGGGGCGGACCCGCTGATGGCGATTGCCATCCTGGGCTGGCCGGTGAATGTCCTGCCGCCCGAGGTCGCACGCGAGGTGGTGCGCGGCGGGCGGGCCGTGTGCGATGCGGCGGGCATTCCGCTGGCGGGCGGGCATTCCATCGATGCGCCGGAGCCCATTTTTGGCCTGGCCGTGACCGGGGTGGTGGAGAAGCGCCACCTCAAGCGCAACGACACCGCCACGGCGGGCTGCCGCCTGTACCTGACCAAGCCCCTGGGCATTGGCATCCTGACCACGGCCGAGAAGAAGGCCCGGCTGCGCCCGCAGGACGTGGGTGTGGCGCGCGACCTGATGTGCACGCTGAACCAACCCGGCAGCCGGTTTGGCCGGTTGGCGGGGGTCAAGGCCATGACGGATGTCACGGGCTTTGGGCTGCTGGGGCACCTGGTCGAGATGGCCGATGGCAGCGGCCTGAGCGCCGAGATCGACTACGCCGCCGTGCCACGCCTGGCGGGGGTGGAGTACTACATGGACCAGGGCTGCGTGCCCGGCGGGACGTTGCGCAACTTCGACAGCTACGGCGCCAAAATTGCGCCGCTGACCGAAGAGCAGAAGCACCTGCTGTGCGACCCGCAGACCAGCGGTGGGTTGCTGGTGGCGGTGAGCCCCGAAGGCGAGGCCGATTTTCTGGCGGTGGCAAGCGGGCTGGGCCTGGCGCTGGCGCCCATTGGCCAGATGACGGAGCGGCGCGCCCTGGCCGTGGTGTTGCGCTGATGCTGGCCGCTTTGTCGGACTACCGGCACCTGTTCCTGAACGGTGTGCCCATGATGGACGTGCGTGCGCCGGTGGAGTTTGCGCAGGGCGCGTTCCCCGGGGTGGTCAACCATCCGCTGATGGACGATGGCGAACGCCAGCAGGTGGGTACCTGCTACAAGCACAAGGGGCAGGACGCGGCGATCGCCTTGGGGCACCAGCTGGTGTCCGGTGCCACCAAACAGGCCCGCATAGCTGCCTGGGCACAGTTTGCGCAGGACCATCCGGGGGGCGTGCTGTATTGCTTTCGGGGCGGCCTGCGGTCCCAGATAGTCCAGCAGTGGCTGCATGCCGAAGCGGGCATCGACTACCCCCGCGTCCAGGGCGGCTACAAGGCCCTGCGCGGCTTTCTCATCGACACCCTGGATGTGGCCTCAGCGCAGTGCGGTTTTGTGGTGCTGGGCGGTCTCACCGGCACCGGCAAGACCGAGGTGATTGCGAAACTGGCCCACGGGCTGGACCTGGAGGGGTTTGCCAACCACCGGGGCTCCAGCTTTGGCCAGCGTGTGAGCGGCCAGCCTTCGCAGATCGATTTCGAGAATCGGCTGGCCATTGACCTGCTGAAAAAGCGCGACCGAGGGCATGGAGCGTTTGTGATCGAAGACGAGGGGCGGCATGTGGGCAGTTGCTCCGTGCCGCTGGCGTTGCGGCAGCGGCTGGAGCAAGCCCCCATCGTGTGCCTGGACGACGGCTTTGATGCCCGGGTCGAACGCATCCTGCAGGACTATGTGGTGCTGCAATGCGCCGACTTCGTGGCGGCCCATGGCGAGGCGGTGGGCACCGATCTGTTTGCGGCCCGCTTGCTCGAAAGCCTGGACAAACTCGCCAAGCGCCTGGGCGGCGACCGGCACCGGGCGCTGCGCGCGACCATGCTGGCGGCGCTGGCGCGGCAAAAGGACTACGCAGACCCCGCGTTGCACCGGGGCTGGATCGCCCCGCTGGTGCGCGATTACTATGACCCGATGTATGCCTACCAGCAACGCCAGCGGGCGGGCCGCATCGTGTTCCAGGGCGACCGGCAGGCGGTGCTGGAGTATTTGGGTGCATCTGCCTCCACCGGAGGTACGGTAGGCGCGGCAGGTGCCGCAGGCTGGGGGGCGGTTTAGCCGCCGTTGCCTTCCGGCCCGTGGTCGCTGCGGGGCAGCACCAGCCGGAACTCGGCGCCGAGCCCTGTGTCGCTGTCCACCTCCAGGCTGCCACCGTGGCGCTGCACCACGGTGGCCACCAGCGCCAGGCCCAGGCCCACGCCCTGCACGGCAGGGTGGCTGCGGTCGTGAAGCCTTTGGTAAGGGGTGAAGAGCTTGTCCTGCAGTTCGGGCGCAATGCCGGGGCCCTGGTCACGCACCGACACCACCCAGTGCGGGCCCCGTTCTGCGATGGCGCACTGCACCACGCCGCCCTCCGGGCTGAATTTGATGGCGTTGTTGATCACATTGGCCAGGGCGCGGCGCAGCAGGGCCTGGTCCCCCAGGCACAGGGCGGCGTCGGGGGAGGCGATGGTGCGCACATCCACCTGCTTGTCACGGGCCAAGGCCCAGAGGTCGTCGGTGGTTTCGGCCAGCAGCGCGACCAGATCGATCGGCGCCATGCGGTATTCCTGTGCCTGCGCGCTGGCCAGTTGCACGAAGCTCTCGGCCATGCCCAGGGACGCGTGTGCATAGCGCTCGATGCGCCGCAGCAGTTCATCGTCTGCCATGCGGCCGGGGTAGGCGCGCTGCATCTCCAGCAGCGTGAGGATGGAGGCGTTGGGCGCACGGATGTCGTGCGAGATGAAGTGCATCGCCTGGTCGCGCTGCTGCAGGGCGCGGCGCATGTCGGTCAGGTCCACCAGCGTGAGCAGCCAGCCTGCGTTGGCCAGGTCGGTGAAGGGCTTGCACTGCACCAGCAGGCTGCGGCCCTGCGCATCGGTGCCTTCGCTGTGCTCGAGCATGGACCGTTGTTGCAGGTGTTCCAGTGTGACGAGCGGCAGGCGGCTGCCCGCATGCACCAGGTCGGCCAGCAGATCGACCACCGACTGGCCCTGCAGCGGGGCCTCTGCGCCGCCGCCCAGGTGCTCGCGGGCAGCCCGGTTGGCCAGCAGGATCTGGCCCTCGGGGTCGCAGACAAGGCTGGGCGAGGGCAACTGCTGCAGGCTTTCGCTCACGAAATGGTGCAGGTCGCGCAACTGGCGCGACGCGCGCTCGACCGCGTTGATGCGCCGTTCCAGAAAATCGGCCGAGTCCCCGGGGCGCCTGCGCAGCCGCATCGACAGGCCCTGGCGTTGCAGGTTCTCCATCTCCAGCCGCAGAAAGTGCGCCGCAGCACTCAGACGCCGCCAGCTCCACAGCGGGTAGGCCAGCACCAGCCCCAGCAGGGCGGCCGCCGGGGCAAACTGCAGGCCCGCCCACCAGGGCAGGCAAACGCTCAGCACCAGGGTGCCCACGGCCAGTGCTGCGCTGGTCAGCAGCGCTGCCAGGGGGCCGATCAGCAACAGGGCCAGCAGGGCTGCCGCCACAGGCACCAGGTTGAACAGGGTATTGAGCGTGCGCGAGGCAGGCACGATCTGCTCGTCCAGCAGGCGTGCATCCAGCACATGGGCCACCACCTCCACCCCCGGCATCAGGCGCGACTGCTGGCTGACCGGCGTGGCAAACATATCGCCCAGCCCCGATGCGGCGGCGCCCACCAGCACGTATTTGCCCCGGAAGGCATCGGGAGGCACCGCGCCGCGCAGCACGTCGATGTAAGAGTAGGTGGTGAACTGCGAGGGGCCGCCTGCGTAGGCGATCAGGGCCCGGTCGGTGCGCTCCCAGGGGCCTGCATCGGCGGCAAGGGCTGCTGGGCGGGGGCAGGGCGCCGCGCCAGATTGCCGCGCCTGCGCCACACATTGCAGGGCCATGCTGAAGTGGTGCCAGGGCGCGGCGGCCGGGCCTTCGCGCAGGTACAGGCTGCGCACCACCCCGTCGCCGTCGGGGGCTACATGCACATGGCCCAGGTCGGCGGCGGCCTGGGCAAATGCGGGCCAGGGCAGGTCGGTGGCGTTGCCTGTGGGGCCGTAGCCGCGCCGCAGCACGGGCAGCACCACCCGCCCGCTGCGCCGGATGGCGTCGGTGAGCAGCAGGTCGTCCTCGGGGTAGTCCAGGTCGGCTTCGTTGAACAACACGTCCATGCCGATCACATGCGGGTTCTGCGCCGAGATCCGCGTGATGAGTTCGGCATGCAGGGCCCGGCGCCAGGGCCAGCGGCCGATGGCGGCAATGCTGGGGTCGTCAATGGCCACGAGCACGATGTCCGGGTGCGGGGCGCGAGAGACCAGGCGCAGCCCGGCGTCCTGCACGAGGTGGTTCACCCGGCCCAGGCTCTCAGGCGTGCTGAGCCATGCCACCAGGGCCAGCAGCACAAGGGCCAGCACCGACCATTCCAGGCGGCGCCTGCGGCGGCGGCTGTGGGCAATGCTCAGCATGGGGCGGTGTTAGCGCCCGGGCGGGGCGCTGCAAAGGGGCATGTGCCGTCGGTGCCCGCCAGGGCACAGCGGCTGCAATGCGCGCTCAAGGGCGCCCCACCGGCGCTCCGCTGGAGGTGGACACCGGCAGCCCGGCGCCGGTGCGGATGCCCGTGCCTACGCGGATTTTGCGGGGCTGCGAGAACTCGCTTTCCAGGCCACTGGGGTCCAGCACCTGGATGCGCACCAGGTACTCGCCTGCGGGCAGGTTGCTGCCAGTCCAGCTGGGGGCGTCCAGCACTGTGTCCTGGGCGGGTTGGGCAAAAGCTGCGTCCGAGGCAGCGGCCAGCTGCAGCCGGAAGCGCTGGCCCGGCTGGGCCGGCCAGTGCAGGCGCACCGTGGGTTCGCCGTCGTCTGCCTGCAAGGCCTGCAGGGACAGCGTGGCCGGGCGCTCGGCCACGGTGAAGGGTTGCGGCGGGGCAAACGGGCCCTGGTCGGCCTGGCCGCCCTGCAACTGCTGAACGCTGGCCATGCGCCAGAAGTAGTTGCCCACGGGCAGGGCGCCAATGGGCAGGCGGCATTCGTCCAGGCGCTGTTCGTCGCGCAGGGGCTCGGAGAACTTCGCATCGGCGGCCACCTGCACGCGGTACCAGCGCACGCCAGGCACCTCGGTGCAGCGCAGCTCGGCCGCGCCGCTGGGCACCACGGCGCCGGGCGCGGGGGACTGGTGCAGCGGTGCCACGGGCCGGGTTTTGATGGTGAAGGGCTGCACGGCGGGCTGGCCTGCAATCCCGGCCTCGTCCACGGCCCGCACGGCCAGGTAATAGCGGCCGTCTTCGAGTGTTTTCCAACGCAGGCGCCCATCGGCAAAGCTGCCGTGGCGCAGCACCTGGGTGAGTGTTTCGTCCTGCGCCACCTGGGCCACATATCGCGTGGCGCCCGGGGTGGTGGGCAGGTCGATGGCCAGCAGGCTGGCATCGCCCAGCATGGTGGGCATGCCCGAGGTGTCGGGCGGTGGCAGCAGGGGGCGGGCTGGGCCCACGGTGCCATCGGTGGCCACGGCCAGGCCCTGGCCCGGCGCCAGCAAGGCGGTGGGGGCGGTCAGCGATGCGCCGGGGTGGCTGTCGGTGTCGCGCCGGGACTGCACGGCCACCGAGCCGTTGAGCACCGAGGCCGTGGTCTGGCCCGAGTCCGCCATGGCCACGCTGAAGTGGGTGCCGCGCACGCTGGTCACGGCCAGCGGGGTGCGGATTTCGAACCGGCGCAGGGGTTCGTTGCTGGGGGGCACGGTCGATTCCACGCCGCCCTTGTGCATCTCCAGCACAGACTGCACGCTGCCCGCGCGGCCACGGCGGCGCAACTGCCGCAGCTGCAGCTCAGACTGCGCCTGCACCCGGACCACCGTGCCATCGGCCAGCTTGACGGCCACAAAGGATTCCGGGCCCACCTGCAGCGACGTGCCTTCCTCCAGCTTGCCGCCAGGGCTGACAGGTGCGGGAGCATCACCGGCCCGCGCCTGTGCCGTGACGGCACCTTGCACGAACTGCACCGTGGCCGACTCGCTGGGCTGCAGGCGCACCGGGATCCAGATCACCGAGCCCGGCTGCAGGCGCCGGGGATCGGCCACCTTGTTGCGGGTCTGCAGCTGCTGCCACTGCCGGGGTGCGGCCAGGTAGTCCCGGGCCAGGCCTTCCAGGGTGTCCCCCTCCTTGACGATGTGGGCCACCTCATCCCCCAGGGAGGAGTGCGGGCTGGCCTGTGCTCCCCGGGCTGCAAGGCCTGTGAGGGTCACCAGAGCCAGCGCAGCGGCAGTGCAGGGGGTCCAGCGGATGTGCGGGATGGTGGGGGTCAAGTCAAGTCTCCTTCAGGCGGACCGGAACAGGCGAGGCCGCTTGTGGCGGGGCCTGCGGGGTTCTTTCATGTCTGGGTCAGCCTTTGCGCTGGGCTTCGACGGCTTCAAAACGGTAGCCTACGCCATACACCGCCGTGACGATGAAGCCATTGGCAGGGCGCAGGTCCAGCAGGGTGCGCAGGCGCGAGATGTGGGTGTCCAGCGAGCGCGACATGACGTCCGCCACCTGGCCCCAGACGATTTCCTTGAGGTGGTCGCGCGACAGCAACCGGCCCATGTTCTGGAACAGGAACAGCGCGAGGTCGTATTCGCGGTTCTTGAGTTCCACGGGCACACCGTCCATTTCGATGGCGCGGGTTTCGGGCAGAAACCGGTAGCGGCCAAACTCCAGCACGCTGGCTGCGTTGTCGGGGTAGGCACGGCGCAGCAGCGCGGCTACGCGGGCGTTGAGTTCGCCGATGCGCACAGGCTTGACCATGAAGTCGTCGGCCCCGCTGGCCAGCCCTTCGACGATGTCGCGTTCTTCCTGCCGGTTGGTTACGAACAGGATGGGCAGCTGTGCGGCCACGTTCTTGCGCACCCAGCGCACCACCTCGGGTCCGGTGGTGTCGGGCAGGTGCCAGTCCACGATCAGCAGGTCGAAGGTCTCGCGGCGCAGCGTGCGCAGCAACTCGGCGCCCGTCAAATGCGTGTGGCAGACATGGCCCATCGCCTCTGTGGCCTGCTTGATCAGATCCAGCTGAAGCGCATCGTCGTCCAGAGCGGCTATGCGCATGGTGTCTCCCATCGAAATCGAAGCCGGGAATTATTCGCTATATCCCGCGCCTGGCCTAGTGGCCCCGCGCGCGTGGGCAGGTGGTTTGACATTTGTTAACCCTTTGTTGTGTGTGGCAGACGCAGGGGGCGCCATCAGGGCGATGGCGGCCGGGGTGCTGCCATGGGGGCGATTTCGCGCACCAGCCGCATGCCGACCAGCGGATACCGCGTCTGTGGCGTGTTCCAGTTGCGAAAGCCGCAACGTGCATAAAACGACCAGGTATGCCACGAGCCGCCCCTGCGCACCCGCACACCGCCCTCGGCCGGGCCCTGGGGGTCGGCCTCTGGCGAGTGGGCGTAGTAGTTGTCGTCGTGCCAGTCTGCCACCCATTCCCAGGCGTTGCCCAGCATGTCGTGCAGGCCAAAGGCATTGGCGGCATAGCTGCCCACAGGGGAGGTAAAGGCATGACCGTCGCTGCCCGCCAGCGCATGATTGCGCCAGCGTGGCCACAGGGGGGCGGCGTCCTGGTCAAAAGTGTTGGCCACCCGCACCAGGCCTTGCGGATCGTCGCCATGGGGATAAAGGGTGCGGGTGCCCGCGCGGCAGGCGTATTCCCACTCGGCCTCAGTGGGCAGGCGGTAGCGGTGGTCTTCGGTGCGGCTCAGCCAGCGCGCCAGGGCCTGCGCGTCGTTCCAGGTGATGTTGACGACCGGGTGGTCCGGGCCCTGCGCAAACCCGGGGTTGCGCCATGAGTACCGGGGCAAGCGCCCCTCGAACGCGTCGCCGCGCTGGGTGGTGGCCGGGTCGTACTGGGGGTTGTAGCCATAGCCCCCCGTGCCATCGGCCTCGGATTCAGGCTGGTAGCCCGAAGCTTCGACAAACCGCTGGAACTGCCGCACCGTGACCTCGTGCTGGCCCAGGTAGAACGCGCGGCGGATGTGCACTTCATGGGTGGGCGCTTCATCGATCAGGTCGGTGAAGCGTTTTTTCTCCAGCTGCGGGTAGGTCTGGGCCAGCATCTCCACCGGCGGCACGCCCCCCATCCAGAACCGGCCCGCAGGCACTTGCACAAACACCATGCCCAGGCTGTTGACCCAGGTCGAGGCGGCCGGGGGCACCGGGCGAGGTGCGTGCTGGCATCCCGCCAGCAGCGCGACCAGAGCCATCAGGGCCCCACGGGCGCCCGCACGGCGGGTGCGTACGGTGCGGGCTGCGGGCATCAAGGTTTGTCGGGCAGTTCGCTCACGCACTCAAAAACCAGGCGCGAGCCGTCGTTGCGCAGCAGCTTGGCGTGCAGCGCCAGGCGCTGGCATTCGCGGCTGGCGGTGGCGTAGGCCTGGGAGGTGTCGGGGCCGTACACCGGCACGCTGAAGGTGCGGTCCCGTCCCGAGGCCATGGGCCCGGAGGGGTGGTGGGGCTGGGTGGCATTGCAACCGGCGAGCAGGGCCAGCACAGAGACCGAGGCAAACAGCAGTTTCATAGGGTTCTCCAGATCAGTCCAGGCGTCCAGTTTAAGGGCCGGGTGCAAGGAAGCGGCCGCTGGGCACGTTTGCGTATATCCCCGCTGTGCACGGGGCGGGGGACGCACTACAGTGTGTTCACCATGCTGGGCTGCATCGTGTGGCGCCAGCCAAAGAGGGGGCGGGATGGCAGGCACGCAATCACCGGTCACACAAGACGCCTGGCGCGCCTGGGCGCTGCGGGTGCTGTGGGCACTGGGCCTGCTGGCCCTGCTGCAGGCGCTGCCGGTGTGGGCCCCGCTGCAGCGGCTGGAATACGACCTGCTGGCCAGCCTCACCGCCCCGGTGCGGCCCGATGTGGGTGTGCTGGTGGTGGGGCTCGACGAGCCCAGCCTGGCCGCGCTGAACATGAGCCCGCCCCTGCCGCGCCGCCTGCATGCGCAGCTGGTGGACGCCGTATCGGCCGCAGGCGCCGCCGCGCTGGGCATCGACATGCTGTTTGCCGCACCCCAGACGACCGAGGACGACGCGGCCCTGGCCCTGGCGCTGCAAGGGCGTTTGCCCGTGGTGCTGGCCACGGCCGAGGTGGAGGTGCCCAGCTCGCAGGTGGCGCAATACCGGCAGACTGTGCCCTCCGTGTTCCCCCATGCCCGGTTTGGCAGTGTGGCCGTCGAGCCGGATGGCGACGGCGTGCTGCGCCGCGCCCCGGGGCACGACGCCGCACTGTGGCGCGTGCTGGCCGAGGCTGCAGGGCGCGTGGTCATTCCGCCGCCCGAGGGCGCGCTGCTGCGCTACTACGCGCCCGAGCTGCCTTTGCCCTACGCCCACTACACCCAGGCGCTGGAGCCCGCGCGCATGCTGGCGCCGGGCGCCCTGCAAGGCCGGGTGCTGCTGCTGGGGCAGAACACGCCGGTGGACGGCGTGGACCAGTTCGCCACCCCCTTGCATATGCTGGGGGCGGGCACCCAGTCGGGTGTGCTGGTGCATGCCACGGCGCTGATCAACGGGCTTGCTGGCGACTGGATCCGGCCCGCGCACCCCCTGGGGCCGTTCGTGCAGGCCGTGCTGGCGGTGGGCGCGGTGGCAGCGCTCACACGCCGCTGGCGCGGGGCGCGGGCCGCATGGCTCAGCGCCGTGCTGGCGCTGCTGGCCGTGGCGGGCGGGTGGTGGGCCCTGGTGGCGGGCCTGTGGTGGAGCGCGCTGCCCACGCTGGCAGGCCTGGCGCTGCATTTCAACGTGGGGGCGGCTGACAGCTATTGGCGCGAACACCGCCGCCGCGAGCAGCTGCGCGCAGACTTTGCCCGCTATGTGCCACCCGCCGTGGTCGATGCGCTGGTGGCCGAAGGCGCGGCCCCGGTGCTGCAAGGCGAGCGCCGCGTGTTGACCCTGCTGTTCTCCGACCTGGCCGGTTTCACGGCCGCCAGCGAGCGCCTGCCGCCCGAGGCCGTGGCCCAGACGCTCAACGCCTATTTTTCGCGCATGACCCACACCGTGCACCAGCATGGCGGCACGCTCGACAAGTTCATTGGCGACGCCGTCATGGCCTTCTGGAATGCGCCCCTGCCCGAGCCTGCCCATGCGGCGCGCGCACTGGCCTGCGCCCAGGCCATGCAGGCCGAGATGGTGGCCCTGCGCGCGCAATGGGCGGGCACACCGTTTGCGCAGGTGCAGCTGCGCATCGGCCTGCACACGGGCGAGGCGGCGGTGGGCCACCTGGGCTCGCACGAACGCTTTACTTACACCGCCGTGGGCGACGCAGTGAACACCGCCGCGCGGCTCGAAGGGGCCAACAAGGCCTTTGGCTCCAGCATCCTGCTCTCCGGCGCCACGCGTGCGGCCCTGCCCGCCGGGGCCCCCGAGCACGCGCACCTGCTCTGGCTCGACACCGTGGTGCTGGCCGGGCGCAGCACGGGGCTGGATGTGTACACCCCGTGCGACGACGCCACGCTGGTGGCCATGAGCCAGGCGCTGCACCACCATTTGCAAGCCGCCGAATGGGCCCCGGCCCTGGCGTGTTGTGCTGAATGGCAGGCCCACGCGCACCGCAAGGCGCCACAGTGGGCGCTGCATGCCGATCAGCTCCACGCCCGGGTGCTGGCCCTGGCCGATGCCGCAGAGCAGGCCCCGGCCGCGCCACCGTTTTTTGGCGCCCGTGCAATCGACAAATAGAAGACCCCGAACCTCCCGATGAAAGGCCACACCATGCCATCCCATCGCCGCTTCTTCCGTTGGACCCGTCTGGGCCTCGCGCTCGGTGCGATGGGCAGTGCCTCCGCCTGGGCGCAGTGCGCAGGCGGCGCACCCGTGCCCGGCGCGTCGGCAGCGCAGATCGTGGCGCTGGCGGGCCAGGGCCAGACCCGCGCGCCCGGTGTGGAGCCCTGGTCCCCCGCCGCGCTGGCGCAGCAGCTCGGGGCGGGAGCCGACATGCGCACGCTGGCGCTGTCGTCCGCCGCCCTGCTGCTGGCCGACCGCACCCAGATCCGCATGTCGGCCAGCGCCCAGGTGCGGCTGTGCGAGTCGCAGCCCCAGCGCACCCTGCTGGAACTGGCAGCCGGGCGCCTCTGGGCCCGCACCAAGAAAACCCCGGCCACCCTGCAGCTGCAAACCCCCGCCGCCCTGGCCGTGGTGCGCGGCACCGACTGGGATGTGGAGGTGGACGCGGCTGGGCGCACCACGCTCACCGTGCTCTCAGGTCTGGTGGAGCTGTCCAACGCCCAGGGCAGCGTGCAACTGGGCCCGGCCGAGCAGGGCTTTGTGGAGCCGGGGCGGGCGCCCGTCAAACGCGTGCTGGTCAACCCCCGCGAGCGGGTGCAGTGGGTGGCGGCCTACCCCACGGACACCACCCGCTGGGCCGAATTCCAGCGCCCCGACATCGCACCCGCGCTGGCCGACCTGCGCGCAGCGCTGCAGGCAGGCCAGTGGAATGCCGCGCAGGCCCAGCTGCAGCAGATGGCCGCGCGGGGCGACGCCAGCGCCGTGGTGCCCCTGGTGTTGGCCGACCTGGACCTGCGAAACGGCCAGATGGACGCCGCCCAGGCCCGCCTGGCCGCTGCCTGGCCGCGCACACAAGACCCGCGCATCGCCGCCCGCCGTGCGGAGCTGCTGATGGCGCTGGACCGCCCCGCCGAGGCCCGCGCCTGGCTGGACACCACCCGCACCGCCGCCCCCGCCGCGCCCGAGCTGTTGCTGGCCGATGCCGACTGGCACCGCCTGGAGGGCCGGGGCGACGCCGCCCTGGCCCTGTACCGCCAGGCGGCCGATGCGGCGCCCGCAGGCACAGCGCAGCAGGCCGCTGCGCTGCGGGGCCTGGGCCGTGCGCTGCAGGAGCGGGGCGACCTGCATGCCGCCCGCACCACCCTGGCGCGCGCCGTG
>NZ_NOIG01000011.1:506295-595397 GCF_002245625.1 Acidovorax kalamii | reverse complement strand
TTTGTTGCAAACTGTTCTTATTGGCAGCGCATGCTACTGGGGTTGACGATGCAAACCTGTGACAAATGGTTTCGCCCAGTCCGGACTGGTGGCGCATCAACCCTCGCGGAACACGCGATTCCCTACCCAGTAAGTCCTGGACGGCGCCCATGCGAAAATTTCTGGTTATTCCCCACACTCTCACCCATGCATTCCATTCGCCTGCTCTGCCGTACTGCGGCTTTCCAACTGGCTTTGTGCCTGGCCGCCCTGGCGTTATTGCTCTTCAGCGGACTGGCTCCTGCCCACGCGGCGCCACCCTTGGTCTACAACAAGGACGGCGTGAGCTTTGAACACCCCGTGGGCTGGAAAGTGACGGAAGATGTAGTCGCGCAGGACGAAACCCGCATGCGCAGCATCGATTTGGAGGGGCCGAACGAGGCGGTTGTGACCTTGATGTTCAGCCCGTTTTTTTCGGGCCAGGACATTGAGAAGTTTGCGGCAGCAGCTGCGCGCAACCGCGCGGATGCCGCCCGGGCCAACACTGCTCAGCAGGCCCGCATGGGCCCGGTGACGGCCACTCCCATTACCCGCCAGGTGGCGGGCAAAGAGAACAAAGGGGTTTCGCAGCGCTTTGTGGTCAGCATGCTGGGCCAGAACCTGCCGCATGAAGCGCGCTTCTTCAAGGCCGCGCTGGATGGAACCACTGCAATCATCATGACGCAGGTGGCGGATGAAGATGCCAAGGGTGCGGAACCAGGCTTTGCCATGGCGCTGGACACCCTCCGCTACCACGCTGCCAAGCGCTGAAGACCGCCTGCGCGCAACACAGACGTCCCAGCTAATGCGACGGGGCAACCTGCTTTTCGCCGCCAGTCACCGGGGCGGCTGTGTTTTGACGCACGGACTCAAAGGCCTGGTGTGTGCTCAAGAACACCCGTCCCTGCAGGTTTTGGCCCAAGCTTGTTTTCTGCAGGCGGTCCAGCACGGGGCCTTTGACTTCCGAGAGCAATAGTGCAATGCCGCGCCGGGCCAGGCTGCTCTCCAGATCGGTGAGCACCCCCAACGCAGTGGCATCGATCTGGTTGATGGCCGAACACACCAGCAGCACATGGCGGGTGCGGGGCTGGGCGGCGACCAGGCGTTCTATGGTGTCCTGCAGAACCTCCGAGTTCGCAAAATACAGACTTTCGTCCACTCGCACCGCAATCAGGTCAGGCACTGTTGCCACAGGGTGGCGCGCGACGTTGCGGAAATGCTCAGTGCCAGGCACACGCCCCACTACCGCGATGTGCGGGTGGCTGCTGCGCCAGACCAAGGTGCCCAGCGACAGGCCGACCCCCAGCAGGATGCCCTCCTCCACCCCCCAGGTGATCACACCGCCCGCCGTGACCAGCAGTGACCAGGCATCGGCCTTGTCATAGCGCCACGCTTCGCGCAGGGTCTGAACATCGATCAACGACACCACTGCCACGATGATGGTGGCGGCCAGCACTGCATGGGGCAGGTAGAAGAACAGGCCGGTGAGCGCCGCGATGACCACTGCCATGAGCATGGCAGACACCAGGCCCGCCAAGGGTGTGTTGGCCCCGGCCGAGAAATTGACCACCGAGCGCGCAAAACCGCCGGTGACGGGGAAACCGCCTGACAACGCGCTGGCCACGTTGGCGGCGCCCAGGCCCAGCAGCTCGCGGTTGGGCTGTATGCGCTGCTGGCGCTTGAGCGCCAGCGATTGCGCCACCGACACACTTTCGACAAACCCGACCAGGGAGATGAGCAGCGCGGGTAGCCACAATTGGCTAATGGCCGACATGGCAACGGAAGGAAAGGCCAGCACTGGCAACCCCTGCGGCACGGCGCCCACAATGCTGACGCCAGCGGATTTGTCCCAGCGCAGCGCGGCCACCAGCGCCGTGGTGACCAGCACTGCCAGCATCGGGGCAAGCTTGGATGCAAGCTCTGCCAACTTGGCATCTACCCCGGCACGCACCAGCCAAGGTGCAAGGAGCTTGCGCGCCAGCAGCAAAAACAGCACGCTCCCGGCGCCAATGCCCAAAGTCACGCTGTTGGTGTCTGGCGCCGCGTGCGCCAACTGCAGCAATGTATCCAGCACATTGCCACCCCCGGCTTTCACGCCCATCAGGTGTTTGAGCTGCCCCACCGCAATCAGGATGGCCGAGCCCGAGATAAAACCGCTGATGACCGGATGGCTGAGAAAGTGCGCGAGAAACCCCAATCTCAGCAGGCCAAACAGCAGCAGCATGCCGCCTGACAAAAGGGACAGGAGCATGGCCAGCCCCACATACTCCGCAGAACCCGCTGCCGCCAGTGGCTGCAACGCGCTGGCTGTCATGAGCGAAGCCACCGCCACAGGGCCCACCGCCAGCGTCATGCTTGACCCCACCAACGCATAAGCGACTATGGGCAGGATGCTCGCGTACAGGCCGACTTCTGGGGGCAGCCCCGCCAACAGCGCGTAGGCCAAGCTCTGCGGAATGAGCATCACCGTAACGATGACACCCGCCACCAAGTCTCCTGAGAGCCAGGACCGCTGGTAGTTGCGCATCCAGCTGGGCATGAATTGCATGCGAGGGCCTTTGGTTCTTCTCTCGTTTCTTTCTGAGGTGCTCAGGCTCTCAGCCCAATTGCTGGGCCAGGCCAAACAGCTGGGCGGACCGTGCACCCGATCGGCAAAAAGCCAGCATGGGCCTTGGTGCCGCAGCCAGCACGTTGTGCAAGGCCTGCACCTGCTCCGGAGTGATCGCACCGCTCACTACCGGCAGATACACATAGTGCAAACCGGCGGCACGGGCGGCCTCTTCCAGCGTCTGGCTGGTCGGCTGGGCGTCTCCGCCCTCCCCGTCTGGCCGGTTGTTGATGAGCGTCTTGACCCCCTGGGCAGACACCCAGGCGAAGTCCTCAGGCAGCAACTGGGGGGACACCGCAAAGTCGGGTGTCAAGGCAATGATCTGCATACCCATTTCAAAGTGCTCCTGCTTGCTGGTTGGGAGTGCGCCGCATGCGGCCTTCAGCGATTTCAAACAGCCACATACCTGCCAGCATGGCCAGCACAAACACGATGGCCTTGGGCTGCCCGGCCCCAGCCGAGACAATGGCCGGACCGGGACAGAAGCCCGCCAAGCCCCAGCCAGCACCAAACACCAGGCTGCCAACCACCAGGCGGCGATCAATGTCGCGGGAGGTGGGAAGGTGCATGGCGCCCCCCAGAAAGCTGGTCGTGCGCTTCTTGGCCAAGGCAAACGCGAACAGGCCGACGGCAATCGCACCGCCCATCACAAAAGCCAGCGAAGGGTCCCAAAGGCCTGCCAGGTCCAGAAAACCCAGCACTTTGCCGGGGTCGGTCATGCCCGACACGATGAGGCCCAGGCCAAACACCAGGCCCACCACAAATTCAGAAATTCGGCTTTTCATCAAGATTTTTTTCATGTCCATGCTCCATGGGTTGTATGGCATCAGCCCAGCACATGCCGGGCAAGAAACACTGTGAGGAAGCCCGCGCCCATGAAGGCCAGGGTGGCAACGAGGGAACGGGTCGACAGGCGCGAAAGCCCACACACGCCGTGGCCGCTGGTGCAGCCTGATCCATAGCGCGTGCCCACGCCCACCAGCAGCCCGGCGGCCACCACCGCACTCCAGCCGGCATCAATGCGCGGCCCGGTTGCGCCAGCAAACAGCCAATACGCGCCAGGGGCCACCAACATGCCCAGCACAAAGGCCAAGCGCCAGCCTGTATCCCCAGCCTTGGGCCGCAGCAAGCCACCCACGATGCCGCTGATGCCCAGGATGCGGCCATTGAGCAGCACAAACAGCGCCGATGCCAGGCCAAGCAGAACACCCCCGGCCAGGGCGCTCCAGGGGGTGAAATGGGTCCAATCGATCAGCATTTCTGATCCTCCTTGGCGGTGCCTTGTGCAGGCCCGCAAAACTGTTCAAACAACACATTCATGACCGCCAGTGCCTGCGGGCTGGCGATCTGGTAGTAAATGTTCTTGCCTTCGCGGCGGGTGTTCACCAGGCCTTCCTCGCGCAGCACCCCCAGTTGCTGGGACAGGGTGGGCTGGGAGATGCCGACCAGTTCCTCCAGCTCGCCCACCCTCTTCTCACCCTGGCTGAGCTGGCACAGCAGCAGCAGCCGGTCGGGGTTGGAGAGCACCTTCATGAGGCGACAGGCGCTGTCGGCCGAGCGGCGCAAGATTTCCAGTTCGATGGGTATTTCGGTGAGCATGGGCGTGCGCTCCTTTTCAATTTCGTTATCGATATTCTATTGACCAACAATCTATAAGTCAATAAACTATCCTCGTCGAAATTAAAAACCGAGGAAAGAAGCGATGAAACCCCAGATACAGGCCTTCTTTGACGACGCCACCTGGACGGTGAGCTATGTCGTCTATGACCAGCCCGGCGGCCATTGCGCCCTGGTGGATTCGGTACTGGACTACGACCCCAAGTCCGGCCGCACCCGCACACATTCCGCCGAACGCCTGATCGAGTTTGTGCAGATCCACGGCCTGACGGTGGAGTGGATCCTGGAGACCCACGCGCATGCCGATCACCTGTCGGCCGCACACTACCTGCGCAACAAGCTGGGGGGAAGCATCGCCATTGGCGCCGCCATCACCCAGGTGCAGGATGTGTTCAAGGCCGTGTTCCACCTGGAGCCCGAGTTCCGCCCGGATGGCCGCCAGTTTGATCACCTGCTGCACGACAACGAGGTGTTCCGCATCGGCCAGCTGGAGGCCAAGGCGCTTGCCGTGCCTGGCCACACCCCTGCCTGCATGGCCTACCAGGTGGGTGATGCCGTGTTTGTGGGCGATACCCTGTTCATGCCTGATGTGGGCACGGCACGCTGTGACTTCCCCGGGGGCGACGCGCACCAGCTTTACCAATCGGTGCGCAGGCTGCTGAGCTTGCCACCCGAGACGCGGCTCTTCATGTGCCACGACTACCCCCCGGCCGGTCGCGCCACCGCCTGGCAGACCACCGTGGCCGACCAGCGCGCCCACAACATACACGTGCACGATGGCGTGAGCGAAGACGCCTTTGTGGCTCTGCGCACCCGACGCGATGCCACGCTGGAGATGCCCACGCTGATCCTGCCCTCAGTACAGGTCAACATCCGCGCCGGTGCCATGCCTCCAACCGAAGACAACGGCGTGGCCTATCTCAAGATTCCGCTCAACGCGCTGTGACCCGGCGACGCCCCGCAACCACCACGCACCAAAGGAAGCACCATGAACACCAACGTTGGAACCCTCGACCGTGTGCTGCGCATCGCAGCAGGCCTTGTGCTGATAGCCCTTGCCGCCACCGGCACTGTTGGATGGTGGGGCTGGCTGGGCGCGGTGCCCCTGGCCACCGGCCTGTTCCGTTTTTGCCCCGCCTACACGCTGCTGGGCATCAACACCTGTCCCGTGAAGAAGTAAGCCCCCGCGCGGCACAGCCGCGCGCAAGCACCCAAAAAACCTCAAGGAACAAGGAATGAGCACTTTTGACCACGCTGGCCTCATCCAGGGCATCAACGAAAGCCTGGCCAGCTTCCGCAAGGCCCAGCCCGATACCATGCGGGGCTTCGCACAACTGGCGCAGGCCTCCATGGCCGAAGGCGTGTTGAGCAGCAAACACAAAGAGTTGATTGCCCTGGCCATCGGCGTCACCCAGCGCTGCTCGGGCTGCATTGGTTTTCATGTCAAGGCACTGCAAAAACTGGGCACCACCCGCACCGAGCTGGAGGAAATGCTGGCCGTGTGTGTCTACATGGGCGGAGGCCCCGCACTGATGTACACCGCCGAAGCATTGAAGGCCTGGGACACCCTGGCGGCAGGCAACGCCTGATCCCTCGAGCGAGGGGGCTGCGCCCTCACCTTCTCTGACAGTGGAAGACGCACCGCCCGCAGGGAGCGGGCAAAAAAATCTGGCACAACACAGCGTCTTCCAGTACCGTGCTGCCACAGGCTCATGGCCGATCTTTGCGCAGGCCCGCCCTGCGCCACGGCGTAGTACGCGTGCGACACACCGCCCACACCGAAACAGCGACCGGCTGTTATAAATCGGTTTACATTTTGTGCGTCTATCCATGAGACTGTTGCAAAAAAGGGGGGATCGCCATGCATGCAGGTCTTTCGAAGACACGCCGGGGTGTTGTCTGGCTCATGGGCATTGCCCTTGGTGCATCCGCGTTGTTTGGCACTGCCGCGCAGGCCCTGGATAAGGCCACTGGCCCGGTGGTGCTGACCATCGAAGGCGCCATCACCCACACCAACCAGGGCCAGCAGGCGCAGTTCGACATGAAGATGCTGGAGAAGCTGCCCCAGCACAGCTTCTCCACCCAGACCCCCTGGTACCCCAATGCCGTCACCTTTACCGGCCCCTTGTTGCGCGACGTGCTCGCCGCTGTGGGGGCCAAGGGCACCAAGATCACGGCCGTGGCCCTGAACGACTACAAGACCGAGATTCCATTGGACGATGCCACCCGCCACGATGTGATCGTGGCACGGCTCATGAACAACCGGCCCATGCCCGTGCGAGAAAAAGGCCCGCTGTTCATCGTCTACCCCTTCGACACCAAGGCCGAGCTGCGCAGCGAGCTGTACTACAACCGTGCGGCCTGGCAGCTCAACGCCTTGCGCATCAGGTAGCCTGCAGCCCGGCCAGGCCCGCCCCCCCACGCATGCTGCGCAGCAAACACATCCTGCGGCTCATCATTGCAGGCCTGGTCCTGGCCTATGTGGCCATTGCGGCCGTGCAGTACCACCAGTACCGCAGCGTCGAAGCCGTGATGCGGCGTGGCGATGTGAACGCTCTGTGGTCCTTTCTGCAGCTCAACGTCGAATACGAAAAGTTCGACCATGCGCTGCACCAGTTCGAACTGGACCCGAAAAGCATTCCCATGGACCGGCTGGAGCTGCGCTACGACCTGTTCCTGAGCCGCTTCAGTGCGCTGGAGAGCGGCACCGCGCGCACCTTGATGCAGGAAGAACCCATCTACGCCCAGGCGCTGGCCGCCCTCCAGAGGTTTGTGGCAGCGGGTGACAGCCATTTTGGCGCGAGTGTGGACCCGGCCTCCAGCCAACAGCACATGCGGTTGCTGCGCGCCGAGCTGGACACCCTGCGCGACACCGTCCAGGAACTGTCGCTGAACGCCTCGCGGGTATCGGCCCTGCTGGGCGACTCGCGCAACGCCGAAGTCAAGCACCAGACACTGCTGACCACCGGGCTCACAGCCTTTCAGGCCGTACTCACCTTTTTGCTGGCCTTTGCCATGGCGCGGCAGTTCCTCAAGCGCGAAAAGGCCAAATCCCTGGCCATGGCCGCGCAGGCCGAGCTGGTGGAGGCCCTGAAGCGCAACGAAGAGGCGCTGGAAGCCCGCGTCGCACAGCGGACCGCCGAGCTGCAGCAGCTCAATGTAGCGCTGCGCGAGCATGAGGAAGAGCTGGAAATCGCCCGGGCCAAGGCCGAGGACGCCTCGCAGATGAAGTCGGACTTCCTGGCCAACATGAGCCACGAGATCCGCACGCCCATGAACGCCGTGATCGGCATGAGCCACCTGGCGCTGGGCACCGACCTCTCGCCCCGCCAGCGTGACTATGTGGAAAAGATCCAGCGCTCGGGCCAGCATCTGCTGGGCCTGATCAACGACATCCTCGACTTCAGCAAGATCGAGGCGGGCAAGCTTGAAGTGGAGGTGGTGGACTTCGAGCTGCGCGGCGTGCTCGACAACGTGGCCAACCTGATCAGCGGCAAGTCGGCCAGCAAGGGCCTGGAGCTGCTGTTCGATGTAGACCCGGCATTGCCCGACAACCTGCGCGGCGACCCGCTGCGCCTGGGGCAGATCCTTGTCAACTACGCCAACAACGCCGTCAAGTTCACTGACGCGGGCGAGATCATCGTGCGGGTCAGCGAAGCCTCGCGCGATGCCGAGGGCATCCTCATGCGGTTTGAGGTGCAGGACACCGGCATCGGCCTCACCGAAGAACAGCAGTCGCGCCTGTTCCGCTCCTTCGAGCAGGCCGACACCTCTACCACGCGCAAGTACGGCGGCACCGGCCTGGGCCTGGCCATCTCCAAAAAGCTTGCAGACCTGATGGGCGGCGAGGTGGGCGTGCAAAGCGCGCCGGGCCAGGGCAGCACCTTCTGGTTCACGGCCCGGCTGGGCCTGGGCACGGCGCCGCAGCGCCCGCTGCTGCCCGAGCCCGACCTGCGCGGGCGGCATGTGCTGGTGGTGGACGACAGCGAACAGGCGCGGCAAATTCTGAGCGGGCTGCTGGGCAGCATGAGCTTTGCCGTCACCACGGCCAGCTCGGGCGAAGAGGCGGTGGCCAAGGCAAGCGCTGCCGATGCAGCCGGGCACCCCTGCGAGATTGCTTTTCTGGACTGGAAGATGCCCGGCATGGACGGCTTTGCCACCCACCGCGCGCTGGCGCTGCTGCCCCACCCGCCGCATTCGGTCATCGTCACCGCCGCTGGCCGCGACGATGTGCAGAAAGAGCTGGAAAGCGCAGGCATCGGGCTCATGCTGACCAAGCCCGTCAGCCCCTCGCAGTTGTTTGACACAGCCATTCGCGCACTGGGCGGCCATGCCCTGTCGGCCGAGGCCCACCGGGCCCACGGCCCGCGCAGCGCCCCCAACCTGGCCACCATCCAGGGGGCCCGGGTGCTGCTGGTGGACGACAACGACCTGAACCAGCAGGTCGGCGCCGAGCTTCTGGCAGGCGCCGGGCTGGTGGTGGACGTGGCCGACAACGGCCAGATTGCACTCGACATGCTGGCGCGCGCGCCCTACGATATCGTGCTCATGGACATGCAGATGCCGGTGATGGACGGCCTCACCGCCACGCGCCAGCTGCGCCAGAACCCCGCGTGGGCCCAGCTGCCGGTGCTGGCCATGACCGCCAACGCCATGAGCCGCGACCGGGACCTGTGCCTTGCCGCAGGTATGAACGGCCACCTGGCCAAGCCCATCGACCCCGACGAGCTGTTTGCCAGCTTGCTGCAATGGATTGCGCCGCGCGCGCCAGCATCTGTCCCCCTGGGAGAGGCAGCACCACCAGCCGCCGTGCCCCCCGAAGTCGCCGATGCCCCCGACCCGCTGCGCAGCATCGAGGGCCTGGACACGGCCGCCGGTCTGCGCCGCGTGCTCGACAAACGCCCGGCCTACGAGAGCCTGCTGCGCAAGTTTGTGGCCGGCCAGGCGGGCGCTGTGCAGGCCACGCGCGCCGCAATGGCGGCTGGACAGCACGACGAGGCGCTGCGCGCCATGCACACCCTCAAGGGCACGGCGGGCACCATTGGCGCAGCCCCGCTGGCCAAGCTGGCCGCAGCCGCAGAAGAAGCCATTGGCCAGAGAGCGCCAGCGACGACCATCGACACATTGCTGAACCCCGTGGACGCTGCCTGCCAGGCTTTGGTGGCCGCGCTGCGCACCGCCCTGCCCCCCGAAGACGAAACGGGTGCGGCCACGGCCGCTGCTGCGCCCCACGCGCCCATCGATGCAGCCGCCGCGCAGCAGTTGCTGGCCCAGCTCGATGCCCTGCTGGCAGACGACGACTCTGACGCCATCGAGCTGTTCAAGGAATCCACCCCCGCCCTGAAGGCCCTGCTGGGCCCCGCCTACGCTGGCATGAAGCGGGCACTGGACAGCTACGACTTTGTGGAAGCGCTGGCCGCATTGCGCGCCACCCGCATCCCCGGCATGCACAACAAGGAGGACCCGGTTCATGAATAGCCCGATAGAGCTGAGCGGCAAATGCACGGTGCTGGTGGTGGATGACACCCCCGACAACCTCTCGCTGATGAGCGACCTGCTGCGCACGGATTACAAGGTCAAGCTGGCGCCCAGCGGTGAACGCGCGCTGCAGATCGTGGCAGGCGAGAGCAAGCCCGACCTGATCCTGCTGGACATCATGATGCCGGACATGGACGGCTACGAGGTGCTGCGCCGCCTGCAGTTCAACCCCGACACCGAAGACATCCCGGTGATCTTCCTCACCGCCATGAGCGCTGCCGAAGACGAAAGCATCGGCCTGGAGCTTGGCGCGGTGGACTACATCACCAAGCCCGTCAACCCTGCCATCGTGATGGCCCGGGTGCGCAACCACCTGCAGCTCAAACGCGCCCGCGACTTCCTGGCCCAGCACAACCATTTTCTGGAGCAAGAGGTAGCCAACCGCACCCGGGCGATGGCCGAGCTGCAGGACGCCACCATTCGCGCCATGGCCTCGCTGGCCGAAACACGCGACAACGAAACCGGCAACCACATCCGGCGCACCCAGCACTACATGGAGACGCTGGCCCGCCACCTGCAAAACCACCCGCGCTTCAAGGAAGAGCTGACCGACGCTGCCATCGAGACCATCTTCAAGTCCGCCCCGCTGCACGACATTGGCAAGGTGGGCATCCCCGACCGCATCCTGCTCAAGCCCGGCAAGCTCACTCCCGAAGAGTTCGAGATCATGAAGACGCACACCACCCTGGGGCGTGACGCCATCATCGCGGCCGAGACCGGCACCACGCTGGACAACCCCTTCTTCCGGTACGCCAAGGAGATCGCCTACAGCCACCAGGAAAAGTGGGACGGCTCGGGCTACCCCCAAGGCCTGATGGGCAACAACATCCCGCTTTCGGCGCGCCTCATGGCCGTGGCCGATGTGTACGACGCGCTGATCTCCGAACGCGTGTACAAGGCCGCGTTCACCCACGAACAGGCGGTGGAAATCATCCGCGACGGCCGGGGCAGCCATTTCGACCCCGACATGGTGGACGCTTTCCTGGTGCTGTCTGAAGAGTTCCGCCGCATTGCCCAGCGGTTTGCCGATGGCGAACCGGCCCTTCTGGCGCAAATCGACCGCCTGGCCACCGACGTGCCTGCCGAGCGCATCGAACTCTGAGCAAGCCCCCAAGCGCACCCCATGCACCCTTCACAAACCACCGTCCTGCTGGCCGAAAGTGCCGGAGCCATGCGCCAGGCCCTGGCCAGCCAGCTCGAAGCAGCCGGTTTCGCCCGCGTGTTGCAGGCCAAGGACGGCCAGCGTGCGCTGCAGATCCTGCGCTCCGAGCCTGTGCAGGTCGTGCTGGCCGACATTGACATGCCGGTGCACAACGGCCTGGAGGTGCTCGAAGCCATGCGGGCCGAGCCGCGCCTGGCCAATCTGCCCTTTCTGCTCATGTCCGGCGGGCTGGACCGCGCATCGGCTGCCAAGGCCATCCAGCTGGGCATTGATGATCTGCTGATCAAGCCCTTCACCACCCGCCGCTTGCTGGAGCGCATGCAGCGCGTGCTCACGCGCGGGGTCGCAGCGCCTGGAGTCGAGCCCGCCCCGGACGTAGACGGCAGCGCCGACCGCGCCACGCTGCTGGTGGTGGACGACACGCCCGACAACCTGCAGCTGATGGCGGGCCTGTTCCGCGACCGCTTCAAGGTCAAGGTGGCGCAAAGCGGCGAGAAGGCGCTCAGCATCTGCCAGTCCGACGCGCCGCCCGATGTCATCCTGCTCGATGTGATGATGCCCGGCATGGACGGGTTTGAGGTGGCGCGCCGCCTGCGCGAGCACCACACCTCCGAGTACACCCCCATCATCTTCGTGACCGCCATCACCGACGAGATGGCCCGCCACAAGGGCCTGAGCCTGGGTGCCATCGACTACGTGTTCAAGCCCATCGACCCCGAACTGCTCAAGCTGCGCGTGGGCAACCTCATGGTCTATGTGGAGCACCGCAAGCAGCTGCAAAAGGACTTCGACCTGCTGCGCGAAAACGCCCAGCTGCGCTCTGAGGTGCAACGCCTGCGCGGCGACCTGCAGCGCCTGCAGGCGCCAGCGGGTGCATAGCGGTGCCGCGCACAAGCCCCCTCCTCCCACGGCCTTCCGCCCACCGGTGGCGCCCGTAAGCGCCATCCCGATGCGGCGCGCCGTGCCTCAGGCGTGGTGGTGGGCGTGCTCCGCCTCGGTGGTGGTCGTGCGGTGGCCGTTCAGCCCCAGCTTGGCCAGCAGCTGCACATCGGCATCCACATCGGGGTTGCCCGTCACCAGCAGTTTGTCGC
Organism: Acidovorax kalamii; assembly: GCF_002245625.1. Taxonomy (GTDB): domain Bacteria; phylum Pseudomonadota; class Gammaproteobacteria; order Burkholderiales; family Burkholderiaceae_C; genus Acidovorax; species Acidovorax kalamii. The sequence goes on along the minus strand of NZ_NOIG01000011.1, from coordinate 583,363 downwards.
CGTAGAAGATCGAATTGGCACCGGCCATGAAGCACAGCGCCTGCACGGCCTCACCCATTTGCTGGCGCCCGGCCGACAGGCGCACGCGCGCCTTGGGCATGGTGATGCGGGCCACGGCAATCACGCGCACAAAGTCGAACGGGTCGATGGGATCGCTGTCGGCCAGCGGCGTGCCGGGCACGCGCACCAGGCTGTTGATGGGCACCGACTCGGGGTATGGCTGCAGGTTGGCCAGCTGCGCAATGAGGCCAGCGCGGTGGACGGGCGCCTCGCCCATGCCCACAATGCCGCCGCAGCACACGCTGATGCCCGCGCTGCGCACGTTCTGCAGCGTGTCCAGCCGGTCCTGGTAGGCGCGGGTGCTGACCACATCGGTGTAGTACTCGGGTGCGGTGTCCAGGTTGTGGTTGTAGTAGTCGAGCCCGGCGTCCTTCAGGGCCTGGGCCTGGTGCGATTCGAGCATGCCCAGCGTGGCGCAGGTTTGCAGGCCCAGGCCCTTCACGGCGCCGATCAAGGCACTGACTTTTTCAATGTCGCGATCCTTGGGCGCGCGCCAGGCGGCGCCCATGCAAAAGCGGGTGGCGCCCGCGTCCTTGGCGGCCTGGGCGGCGCGCACCACTTCATCCACTTCCATCAGCTTTTCTGCCTTCACGCCCGTGTCGAACTCGGCCGCCTGCGGGCAGTAGCCACAGTTTTCAGGGCAGCCGCCGGTTTTCACCGACAGCAGCGTGGCCAACTCGATGTCGCCCGCAGGCCAATGCTGGCGGTGCACGGTCTGCGCCTCGAACAGCAAGTCCATCAGGGGTTTGTCGAGCAGCGCCTGGATGGCCTCGACCGACCAGGGGCCTTGGGCCACGGGGGCTGGGGCGCGGCGGTGCAATTGAACCGGTTGCACGGACGAAGGTGCGGGCTGCACCGTGGAGGCAGCGGTAGGGGCCAGGGTGGCGGACATCGGGTGGGTTCCTTCAATCTAGGCGTTGGCCCTGCGGCGGCGGGTTGCCAGCCTTGGGCCAGGGTTGCTTACTCGGTCATCGATCCTTCGGTACGCACCGCCCGCTCCATCGGGTTGGGGCTGGGTACGCAGCGGCTGGGGCGGATTCTGGAGGAGAAAACGGCACAAACGCGCACCGCAGGGTCACAAAAAGTGCCAACAAAATGGCGTACACAACAGCAGGCAATTGCCAGTTTTTTTGAGCGCAGAAGCCAGCGTTTTCAGAACATTTGCAAGCCGTTCGACATCGGCACAAAACAGGCCTTGCACCCGTGGCGGCAACATGGGCCTATCTGCAGCCATCTGCCACGCAACAGCCGCCGCGCCCGCAGGGAGATGAGCGACGTTGCCGCAGGCTTGGGGCCCGTTGGCGGCCCGCAGCCCCGCAAAACCTCAGCCCAGCGCCGCAATCACCTCGGCAGGCGCCTGCACCAGCTCGATCAACACCCCTTCGCCCGCAATCGGAAACTCGTCATTGCTTTTGGGGTGCAAAAAGGTGATGTCGTAACCCGCCGCGCCCTTGCGAATGCCGCCGGGCGCAAAACGCACGCCCTTTGCTGTCAACCACTCCACCGCCTTGGGCAGGTCGTCGATCCACAGGCCGATGTGGTTGAGCGGTGTGGTGTGCACGGCCGGCTTTTTGTCGATGTCGAGCGGCTGCATGATGTCCACCTCGACCTTGAACGCGCCCTGGCCCATGGCGAGGATGTCTTCATCGACGTTCTCGCGCTCGCTCTGGAAGGTGCCGGTCTGCGTGAGGCCCAGCATGTCCACCCACAGGGTTTTCATGCGCTGCTTGTCGGTGCCGCCAATGGCGACCTGCTGGATGCCCAGGACCTTGAACGGGCGTTGGGGGTGGGTCATGATTACTCCTGATTTGATAGCTATCAGCGCTTGCTGGATGCGCGGAGAAGGCCAAAAATATTCAAAAAAGGGGCACAAGGCCCCGAGGATGGATGGGTCGCGGCGCCGCAGGGCCTATCACTGGAATTCCAGAATGATCTGGTCCACCGCCAGCGACTCGCCCTTGCCCGCCGTGATCTTGCCCACCACGCCGTCCTGTGCGGCAAAGAGGATGTTCTCCATCTTCATGGCTTCGATCACAGCCAGCTTTTCACCCGCCTGCACCTTCTGGCCAGGCTGAACTGCCACATCGACCAACAGGCCGGGCATGGGCGACAGCAGGAACTTGGACAGGTCTGGCGGCGCCTTGAAGGGCATCAGCTTGTGCAGCCGCGCGCCCAGTGGCGACAGCACCAGGGCGTCGATCTGCGTGCCGTTGTGTGCAATGCGCAGCGCCAGCGGGTTCTTGCCCACGCCCCGCTCCACCTGGGCGGTGAAGCCTTGGCCGTTGCACGCGCCCTGCACACGGATCTGGCCCAGCGTGGCGTTGCTACTGATCTGATAGCTATTACCGCCCACCTGGATGGCGCTGGAGCCCGATTTGTCTTCAAAGTCAGAGACCGTGACTTCGTGGTGCTGGTTCTGCCCTTCGGCGCCCAGCGTGACGACCACAAACTCCTCGCCCACCTTCACCTCGTGCCCCGCCAGCTGGCCGCTGATGCCCGAGGCACGTGCGCGGTAGCGGCGGTGCATGAAGGCAGCCAGCGCCACCAGGAACAGCGGGTCGCTGTGCGGCACGTCTTCCGCGTGGAAGCCCTTGCCGTAGTTCTCGGCGATGAAGCCGGTGTTGAAGTCACCCGTCACAAACTTGGGGTGCGCCAGCAGCGCGGCCTGGAACGGGATGTTGCTGCTGATGCCGCGAATCACAAAGCCGTTGAGCGCCGCGCGCATCTTGGCAATCGCGTCATTGCGGTCGGTGCCGTGCACGATGAGCTTGGCAATCATCGAGTCGTAGTACATGGGGATCTCACCGCCCTCGTACACACCCGTGTCCACCCGCACGCCCAGCTTCTTGCTGGTGTCGGACTGGAACATGGTCTCCTCCGGCGGCTGAAAACGCACCAGGCGACCCGTGGACGGCAGGAAGTTGCGGAACGGGTCTTCGGCGTTAATGCGGCACTCAATGGCCCAGCCATCGCGCTTCACATCGGCCTGTGTCAATGGCAGCTTCTCACCCGCCGCCACGCGGATCATCAGCTCCACCAGGTCCAGGCCGGTGATGCATTCCGTCACCGGGTGCTCCACCTGCAGGCGGGTATTCATCTCCAGGAAGTAAAAATCCTGGTCCTTGCCGACCACAAACTCCACCGTGCCCGCGCTCTGGTACTTCACGGCCTTGGCCAGCGCCACGGCCTGTTCGCCCATGGCCTTGCGGGTGGCGTCGCTGATGAAGGGCGATGGCGCCTCCTCAATGACCTTCTGGTGGCGGCGCTGGATGGAGCATTCGCGCTCGTTCAGGTAGATCACATTGCCGTGGCTGTCGCCCAGCACCTGGATCTCGATGTGGCGTGGCTCCTGCACAAACTTCTCGATGAAGATGCGGTCGTCGCCAAAGCTGTTGCGGGCCTCGTTCTGGCAGCTGGCGAAGCCTTCAAACGCTTCCTTGTCGTTGTAGGCCACGCGCAGGCCCTTGCCGCCGCCGCCGGCCGAGGCTTTGATCATCACCGGGTAGCCGATGCCCTTGGCGATTTCCACCGCCTGCTCCGGGCCGCTGATGGCGTCGTTGTAGCCAGGAATGGTGTTGACCTTGGCCTCGTTGGCCAGCTTCTTGGAGGCGATCTTGTCGCCCATGGCCGCAATCGAATGCGCCTTGGGGCCGATGAAGGCAATGCCCTCGTCTTCGCAGCGCTTGGCAAAGGCTTCGTTTTCGGAGAGGAAGCCGTAGCCGGGGTGCACGGCTTGCGCGCCCGTCTGCTTACAGGCCGCAATGATCTTGTCGGCCAGAAGGTAAGACTCGCGCGACGGCGCAGCGCCAATGTGCACGGCCTCGTCGGCCAACTTGACATGGCGGGCTTCCTTGTCGGCGTCGGAATAGACGGCGACGGTGGCGATGCCCATTTTTTTAGCGGTTGCGATGACTCGGCAAGCAATTTCGCCGCGATTCGCGATCAGGATCTTGGTAAACATGTTCTTGTGCTCCTTAGGCTCTTACAGCGGAATGTTTCCGTGTTTGCGCCAGGGGTTCTCCAGCTTCTTATCGCGCAGCATCACCAGCGACCGGCAGATGCGCTTGCGTGTCTCGTGCGGCAGGATCACATCGTCGATAAAGCCGCGTGCACCGGCCACAAACGGGTTGGCAAAACGCTGCTTGTATTCCGCCTCCCGGGCGGCCAGCTTCACCGGGTCGTTCTTGTCTTCGCGGAAGATGATCTCTACCGCGCCCTTGGCGCCCATCACCGCAATCTCGGCGTTGGGCCAGGCCAGGTTAACGTCGCCACGCAAGTGCTTCGAACTCATCACGTCGTACGCACCGCCGTAGGCCTTGCGGGTGATGACGGTGATCTTGGGCACGGTGCACTCGGCATACGCATACAGCAGCTTGGCGCCGTGCTTGATGATGCCGCCGTACTCTTGAGAAGTGCCGGGCATGAAGCCAGGCACGTCCACAAACGTGACCACGGGAATGTTGAAGGCGTCGCAAAAGCGCACAAAGCGCGCGGCCTTGATGCTCGACTTGATGTCCAGGCAACCGGCCAGCACCAGCGGCTGATTGGCCACGATGCCCACGGTCTGGCCTTCCATGCGGGCGAAGCCGATGATGATGTTCTTGGCGTACTCGGGCTGCAGCTCGAAGAAGTCGCCATCGTCCACCGTCTTGAGGATCAGCTCCTTCATGTCGTAGGGCTTGTTGGGGTTCTCGGGCACCAGGGTGTCCAGACTCAGGTCCATGCGGTCGGCCGGGTCGTTGCTGGGGCGCACCGGGGCCTTTTCGCGGTTGTTGAGCGGCAGGTAGTTGTACAGGCGGCGCAGCATCATCAGCGCCTCCACGTCGTTCTCAAACGCCATGTCGGCCACACCGCTCTTGGTGGTGTGCGTCACGGCGCCGCCCAGTTCCTCGGCCGTCACCTCTTCGTGCGTCACGGTCTTCACGACTTCGGGGCCGGTGACGAACATGTACGAGCTGTCTTTCACCATGAAGATGAAGTCGGTCATCGCGGGCGAGTACACGGCGCCGCCAGCGCTCGGGCCCATGATCATGCTGATCTGCGGAATCACGCCGCTGGCCAGCACGTTCTTCTGGAACACGTCGGCATAGCCGCCCAAAGACGCCACACCTTCCTGGATGCGGGCACCGCCCGAGTCATTGAGGCCGATGACCGGCGCGCCCACCTTCATGGCCTGGTCCATCACCTTGCAGATCTTCTCGGCATGCGTTTCAGACAGCGCACCGCCAAACACCGTGAAATCCTGGCTGAACACAAACACCAGGCGGCCGTTGATCATGCCGTAGCCCGTCACCACACCGTCGCCGGGGATCTTGTTGTCCTCCATGCCAAAGTCGGTGCAGCGGTGTTCGACGAACATGTCCCATTCCTCGAACGTACCGTCGTCCAGCAGCAGCTCGATGCGCTCGCGCGCGGTGAGCTTGCCCTTGGCGTGCTGCGCATCAATGCGCTTTTGCCCGCCGCCCAGGCGTGCCAGCGCACGCTTTTTCTCCAGTTGATCCAGGATGTCTTGCATGGTCGTCCTTTGGTGAATGGGTTGGTGTCTACTATTTATTTGATAGCTGCCAGCGCATGATTTGATTGCGCTTGGAGCAGATTTCGTGCTGCAGTCGATGCCGCAATGCGCCCTGCTGCCACATCGGCCTGCATTTGCGGCAGCAGCTCGCGCACCTGCGGGTGCTGGCGAAATGCGAGCTTGAGGCCTGCGTCGATGCGCTCCCACATCCAGGACAGCGCCTGCTTCTCGCGCCGCGTGGCCAAGCGGCCGTTGGCGGATTGCAGCTGGCGGAACTGCGTGACGGCGGCCCAGAAGCTGTCTACGCCCTGGCACAGCAGCGCGCTGATCTGCACGACCTTGGGGTGCCACAGCGTTTCGTCGTGGTGTGCGTTTTCCGGATTGCCGTGTTGGCTGAGCAGGCGCAGGCTCGATGTGATCTGCGCCTCGGCACGCGTGGCGGCGTTCTTGTCGATGTCGGCCTTGTTGATGACCACTAGGTCAGCGATCTCCATCACGCCCTTCTTGATGGCCTGCAGGTCATCGCCCGCGTTGGGCAGTTGCATGAGCACAAACATGTCCGTCATGCCAGCCACCGCAATCTCGCTCTGGCCCACGCCCACGGTCTCGACGATGACCACGTCGTAACCCGCCGCCTCGCAGACCAGCATGGCCTCGCGCGTTTTCTCTGCCACGCCGCCCAGCGTGCCGCTCGACGGGCTGGGGCGGATGTAGGCTTTTTCGTGCACCGACAGGTGTTCCATGCGCGTCTTGTCGCCCAGGATGGAGCCGCCCGATACGGTGCTGGACGGGTCGATGGTGAGCACGGCCACGCGGTGGCCCTGACCGATGAGGTAAAGGCCCAGGGCTTCGATGAAGGTGGACTTGCCCACACCGGGCACGCCGCTGATGCCGAGGCGGAAGGCCTTGCCGGTGTGCGGGAGCAACTGGGTCAGCAGCTCGTCGGCCTGCGTGCGGTGGTCCACCCGTGTCGATTCGAGCAGGGTGATGGCTTTGGACATGGCGCGGCGTTGAAGGGGGCCGGGTTGGCCCACCACTCCTTGGTAGAGGTTCATGGCGCAACCTCCGCCGTGCGTGCATCGAACTCCGGGCTCCAACGGTACTCCAGATCGAACTCCTGCTCTTCCACCAGCCGGAAGCCATGGCGCAGGTAAAAGCGGTTGGCGTCGCTGCCGCGCAGCGCACCCAGCGTGATGTCCTGGCCCGCAGCCCGACCCTGTGCCTTGACCCATTCCAGCGCCCAGGCCCCCACACCGTGCCCCTGAGAAGCCGGGTGGATGTAGAGGTGATGCAGGCGCAGGCTGTTTGATCCTGTGTGCGGAATGAGCGTGAGGTAGCCCACACGCTCGCCGTTGATGAGGATGTGCCGCATGCACGCAGGCGCGAACGCGCTGCGCAGGCGCTCTCGCACGCGCACCGGGTCAAAACGGCCCAGGCGCTCCAGGCTTTCGCGCAAGGCCTCGGCGCGCAGGTCGGCCATGGACTCGAAGTCCTCGGCGGCGACGCTGCCCAAGCTCAACATGGACGGCTCCACCCAACTCACGCAGCCACAGCCTTGCGGATCTGTTCCAGCACATCCTTGGCGCTGGCCGGAATCGGCGTCCCCGGGCCGTACACGCCCTTCACGCCGGATTCGTACAGGAAGTCATAGTCCTGGGCCGGGATCACCCCGCCCACAAACACAATGATGTCGTCGGCGCCCTGGTCTTTGAGCGACTGGATGATGGCGGGCACCAGCGTCTTGTGGCCCGCAGCCAGCGTGCTCACGCCCACGGCGTGCACGTCGTTCTCGATGGCCTGGCGGGCGCATTCCTCCGGAGTCTGGAACAGTGGGCCCATGTCCACGTCAAAGCCCAGGTCTGCAAACGCGGTGGCCACCACCTTGGCGCCGCGGTCGTGCCCGTCCTGGCCCAGTTTGGCGATCATCACGCGGGGGCGGCGGCCCTGCTCTTCGGCAAAGGCGTTGATCTCGGTCTTGAGTTTGTCCCAGCCTTCGGCCGAGTCATAGGCAGCTGCGTACACACCGGTCACCTTTTGTGTATCGGCGCGGTGGCGCCCAAAAACCTTCTCCAGCGCATCCGACACCTCGCCCACCGTGGCGCGCAGGCGTACGGCTTTGATCGACAGGTCCAGCAGGTTGCCTTCGCCGCTTTCTGCTGCAGAAGTGAGAGCATCCAAGGCTTGCTGGACGCGCGCAGAGTCGCGTTTTGACCGAATATTTTTGAGGCGTTCGATCTGGCCGTCGCGCACCTTCACGTTGTCGATCTGCAGGATATCGACCGGGTCTTCCTTCGCCAGCTTGTACTTGTTGACGCCCACGATCACGTCCTTTCCGCTGTCGATGCGCGCCTGCTTCTCGGCGGCGGCAGCTTCGATCTTGAGCTTGGCCCAGCCGCTGTCCACGGCCTGGGTCATGCCACCCATGGCCTCGACCTCTTCGATGATCTTCCAGGCCGCGTCGGCCATGTCCTGGGTCAGCTTTTCCATCATGTAGCTGCCGGCCCAGGGGTCGATCACGTTGGTGATGTGGGTCTCTTCCTGAATGATGAGCTGCGTGTTGCGCGCAATGCGGGCGCTGAACTCGGTGGGCAGCGCAATGGCTTCGTCAAAGCTGTTGGTGTGCAGACTCTGCGTGCCCCCAAACACGGCCGCCATGGCCTCGATGGTGGTGCGCACCACGTTGTTGTAGGGGTCTTGTTCGGTCAGGCTCCAGCCCGAGGTCTGGCAGTGTGTGCGCAGCATCAGGCTCTTGGGGTTCTTGGCGCCCGTGGCTTTCATGATGCGGCACCACAGCAGGCGCGCGGCGCGCATCTTGGCGACTTCGAGGTAAAAGTTCATGCCAATCGCCCAGAAGAAGCTCAGGCGCCCGGCGAACTCGTCCACGTCCATGCCCTTGGCGATGGCGGTCTTCACATATTCCTTGCCGTCGGCCAAAGTGAAGGCCAGTTCCAGCGCCTGGTTGGCCCCGGCTTCCTGCATGTGGTAGCCGCTGATCGAGATCGAGTTGAACTTCGGCATGTTCTTGGCCGTGTACTCGATGATGTCGCCAATGATCTTCATCGACGGCTTGGGCGGGTAGATGTAGGTGTTGCGCACCATGAACTCTTTCAGAATGTCGTTCTGAATGGTTCCGGAAAGCTTGTCTTGCGAGACGCCCTGCTCTTCTGCCGCCACCACGTAGCCCGCCAGCACGGGTAGCACCGCACCGTTCATGGTCATCGATACGCTGACCTTGTCGAGCGGGATCTGGTCGAACAGGATCTTCATGTCTTCGACCGAATCAATCGCCACCCCGGCCTTGCCCACGTCGCCCGTCACGCGGGGGTGGTCACTGTCGTAGCCCCGGTGGGTTGCCAGGTCAAACGCCACCGACACGCCCTGCCCGCCTGCGGCCAGCGCCTTCCGGTAGAACGCATTGGATTCTTCAGCGGTCGAAAAGCCTGCGTACTGGCGAATCGTCCAGGGCCGCACGGCATACATGGTGGCCTGCGGGCCGCGTAGGTAGGGCTCAAAACCCGGCAGCGTGTTGGCATACGGCAGACTGGCGGTGTCTTCGGCGGTGTACAGCGGCTTGACGGTGATGCCATCGGGCGTGACCCAGTTGAGGGCGCTGACATCGCCCCCCGGTGCCGACTTGGCTGCGGCCTTGGCCCAGGCTTCCAGCGAAGACGCGGCGAACTCTGGGGCGTTGTTGGTGGGTTTGTCACTCATGGCGAAAGCTACTCCGAAGATGGCATGGGGGCGTCCAACACGGCGCACAGGCGGTGACCGCACAGGTGCTGTGGTGTGGCGGCGAGTTTACATCATTCATAATTATTGATTCAAAATATTCTTCGCAGCTTACAATCCGCCCATGTCTGCCCTTACCCTCACGCCCCGCGCCCTGTACGAAGAAGTCGCCGAGCAGCTGCGCCAGCGCATCTTCCGCCGCGAGCTGGAGCCCGGCAGCTGGATCGACGAGCTCAAGATTGCGGAGGAATTCGGCATCAGCCGCACACCGCTGCGCGAGGCGCTGAAGGTGCTGGCCGCAGAAGGCCTGGTCACGATGAAGGTGCGCCGTGGCGCCTATGTGACGGAGATGAGTGAAAAAGACCTGCGCGACGTGTACCACCTGCTGAGCCTGCTGGAGAGCGACGCCGCAGGCGTGGTGGCCGAACGCGCCACCGACACGCAGCTAAAGACGCTGCAGGACCTGCACGCCGAGCTGGAAGCCGCCGTGGCTGATCGCGAAAAATTCTTCGCCGTCAACGAACGCTTTCACATGTGCTTGCTGGAGATGGCCGACAACCGCTGGCGCAGCCAGATGGTGGCCGACCTGCGCAAGGTGATGAAGCTCAACCGCCACAACTCGCTGTTCAAGCAAGGGCGCATTGAAGACTCGCTGGGTGAGCACCGTGCCATCCTGGCCGCCATGGTGGCGCGCGACGCCAAGGCCACGGTCAAGGCCATGCAGGCGCACTTTGCGCAGGGGCTGGAAGCAGCGACCTGATTCTTGGCACCGGATCAGGCCGGTAGCCCGACGCCAGATCCCGTGGAACTCGGCTCCATCGCCCTCTCAGGAGCGATCTCAACCCGGTTGCGCCCGGTCGCCTTGGCCACATAAAGCGCCTCATCTGCGCGGCGCAGCAAGCTATCGAAGTGGGTGTCGTCGGCACGAAGCACTGCCAGGCCGATCGACACCGTCAATGGCAGCACCAAGTCACCCGCCGTGAACGGGGCCTGGGCGACTGCCTGGCGCAACCGCTCGCCAGCGGCCGGGGCGTCGTGCAGCTGCAGGTTGTCGAACAGCACCACAAACTCTTCACCACCTTGGCGAGCCGGTAGCTCAGCCCCTCGGCAGGCCGACTGCAGCCGCCCCGCCACATGCTTGAGGGCCACATCGCCCATCTCGTGGCCGTGCTCGTCGTTGATGCGCTTGAAGTGGTCAATGTCCACAATCGCCAGTCCAAAACCACCGGATGCCGCGCTGGTGCGGGCCTGCTCAAAACGCTTCAGCCCCATCTCCACCAGCGTGCGGCGGTTGGGCAAGCCGGTCAGGTAGTCGGTGGAGGCGGCACGCTCCCACTGGCGGCGAATGCGCTCCGAGCACATCAGCAAGAACGCGGTGGTGCCGATCACGGGCAAGGTGGCGGCCACCATGGGGGTGGCAATGTTCATCCAGGCGCCCGCCCCCAGCACGCTGAAGGCCGGGTTCACCCCGATCACCACAAAGTAGCCCGCGCGGAACAGCACAAACAAGGCGACGGCCGTGAACAGGCCCGCCATCACGCGCCGACTGCGGGCACCGTCACGGCGCTCCTGCGAGACCAGCACCACAATGCAGGCCACCATCAGCACCGACCAGACCACCGACACCGTCAGGATGCGCCCCCCGACATCGGCCGTACCCAAAGTCAGCCAGAAAACGGCCACCGTGCCCAGCGCAGCAGGCACCATGACCCACAGCTGGTCTTTGAGTCCGTAGAACTGCCGCAAAGCACGCAAATAACCGGTAAACCCGAACATCACCAGCGCATTGGCCAGGGCCAAGGTGTAGGCAGGCGGGTTGAGCCCTTGCGCAGCAAACAGGATGGAGCCCCCGGCAAACAGCAGCGTGGCAATGCGCCAGCTGGCCGCCGCGGGGCGCATGGGCAAAGGCAGGTCCTTGTGCATCAGGCCAAGTACCCCACCGTTTGCCAGCATCATGAGTGTGGCAATGAAAAAGATGGTGACGGGGTCCATGGGTGTTGCAGGTGCGGCGTTCGCGTGACTGTGGAATGGCGCCTATTGTGCCCATGGTGCCCATGGTGCCCATGGCGCCTGCACTGCAGCCTTCGGCGCGCCATGTGGCAGCCACCCCAAGTGCCCACCCCGGCATTCCATCTTTAGGAATGCACCATTTCTCACAAAGCAGGCCACCGGATGGGCGCCCCAGGCACCGGCGCTGGCTATGATCCCCGGGTTTGCCCTGATCCGGGCCAAACGCTCCCGGCAACGTGCTCCAGAACGAGCGCGCGCCCGACTGAAAGCCCCGCTGCGGGCCCCTTTCGCCAGCCAGATGACCTCCGCCACGACCCCCACCCGAATTTCCGACGTTCAGACACTGCCCCAACTGCTGGCTTTCCGGGTGGGTCAGACGCCCCAGGCCGAGGCCTTCCGCGCCTACGACACGGCCAGCCAGTCCTGGCAAAGCCTGAACTGGGCGCAGGCTGCTGATCGCATCGCCACCTGGACCCAGGCCCTGGCGGCCCTGCAACTGCCCCTGGCCGCCCGCGTGGCCATCCTGCTGCCCAACGGCCTGCACGCCATGTGTGCCGACCAGGCCACACTGGCCACTGGCTGCGTGCCAGTGCCCCTGCACGCCATCGACAACCCCGGCAGCATTGCCTACATCCTGGCGGACTGCGAGGCCTCGATGCTCATCGTGGGCCAGGCCGAGCAGTGGGAAAAGATCCGCGCCGTGGGCACGCCGTTCCCGGCCCTGCGGGCGGTGGTAATCACCGACGACGACACTTCAACCTTCTCTCCCACCGCCGCTTCGGCCGATGGCCCTGCCGTGGGCTCGCTGGCGCAGTGGCTGGCGGGGGCCGGGGCAGCAGCGGCCCCCACACCTCCGGGGGCAGACGACCTGGCGGCCATCGTCTACACCTCGGGCACCACGGGCAAGCCCAAGGGCGTGATGCTCACGCACCGCAACGTGGTCAGCGATGTGAAGGCGGTGCTCGACCGCATCGCCCCCACGGTGGACGACGTGTTCCTGTCGTTCCTGCCGCTGTCGCACACCTTCGAGCGCACGGGCGGCTACTACCTGCCGATTGCTGCGGGCAGCTGCGTGGCCTATGCGCGCTCGGTGGCGCAACTGGCCGAGGACCTGAAGACCGTGCGACCCACCGTGCTGGTGTCGGTGCCACGCATTTACGAGCGCATCCAAGCCAAGCTGCTCGAAAAACTCTCGCCCACGCCCTGGAAGATGCAGCTGTATGAAGCCGCGCAGAACAAAGGCTGGGCCCGCTTCTGTGCCGTGCAAGGCCTGCCCGCCCCGGCAGCCAACGAAGGCCAGGCCGCAGGCTGGATGGCCGCCCTGCCCTGGCCCCTGCTGCAGGCGCTGGTGGCCAAGCCTTTGCTGGCCCAGTTTGGCGGCCGTGTGCGGGTGGCGGTGAGCGGCGGCGCGCCGCTGTCGCCCACCATTGCCAAGTGCTTTTTGGGCCTGGGCCTGCCGCTCGTGCAGGGCTACGGCATGACCGAGACTGCGCCTGTGGTGTCGGTGAACTCGCTGAACGACAACGATCCTGCCTGCGTGGGCAAGGCCCTGCCCGGTGTAGAGGTGCGCATCGGCGAAAACCGCGAACTGCAGGTGCGCGGCCCCATCGTGATGAAGGGCTACTGGAAGCGCCCGGAAGACACCGCGCGCATCCTGAGCCCCGACGGCTGGCTGGGCACGGGCGATCAGGCAGAGATCGTGAACGGCCGCATCTACATCAAGGGCCGCATCAAGGAGATCATCGTCACCTCCACCGGCGAAAAGGTGCCGCCGGGCGACCTGGAACTGGCCATGCTGGCCGACCCGCTGCTGGAGCAGACCTTTGTGGTGGGCGAGAACCGCCCCTTCATCGCCTGCGTGGCCGTGCTCAAGGCCGATGAGTGGCAGCGCATGGCGGCCGACCTGGGCCTGCCCGCGCAAGACGCGGCAAGCCTGAACCACCCCAGCGTGCACCGCGCAGTGCTGGCGCGCATCGAGAAGAACACCGCTAGCTTTGCCCGCTATGCCGTGCCCCGCGCCGTGCACTGCACCCTGGAGCCGTGGACCATCGAGAACACCTTCATGACCCCCACGCTCAAGCTCAAGCGCAACAACCTGATGGCGCACTTTGCGGAAGCGATAGAGGGGATGTACCAGAAGCCGGGCGGGCGATGAGCGTCTGTCAGCACCGCGCTAGGCCAGCAGCACTCCTGCAGCGGTTTTGCGGCGAAAAATGCCCCATGGCCGTAGGAATTGCAGTTTTTGAATTCATGCGGCTAATGGGCTTCATGCGATTTTTTCCAGCGCCTGCGTCCCCTCCCCCGCATACGCCACCCCAAACCGGTTCGCCAGAAAATCCGCCAGCCGCACCGCCTCCTGCCCCACAAAGCCCCGCTGCGGCAGCCGCCCCTGGGCCACCAGGTCGAGCGCCGTGCAGATGCCTGCTGCCGTGGTGAGCTGGATGGCGCTGAGCCGGTGCCCCGCCAGCTCCGTGCCCACGATGCGGGCCGAGTAGGACTCCTGCACCAGCCGCCCGCCGCGTTGGCCCGCTGCGGTGGCAAAAATCACGATCACATCCTGGTCGGTGGTGGGAATGGCGCTCTCCAGGATGTCCTTGAGCAGATCGCGCCGGTCGCGCAGGCGCAGGTCATTGAGCAACAGTTTGAGGATGGCGTTGTGACCCGGGTAGCGGATGGACTGGTAGTCCACTTGCCGTGCCTTGCCTGCCAGCGTCTCGGTGAGCGTGCCCAGGCCCCCCGAGGTGTTGAAGGCCTCGTACTCCACGCCATCGAGCGCAAAGGTTTCCAGCCCTTCCAGCGCTGGCACCGTGGTGCGCACGCCATCCACAATGGCCTCGCAGGGGTTGCAGTATTCGTTGATGAGGCCTTCGGTGCTCCAGGTCAGGTTGTAGCGCAGGGCGCCCTGGGGGTAGCGGGGCAGCGCGCCCACGCGCATGCGCAGGGTATGCAGGGTGTCGAAACGCCGGGCCAGGTCGTTGCCCACGATACCGATAAAGCCCGGCGCCAGGCCGCACTGGGGCATGAGCACGCTGCGCGCGTTGGCGGCCAGGGCACGGATGGCCTGGGTGCTGGCCACGTCTTCGGTCAGGTCGAAGTAGTGCACACCTGCGCTTGCGCACAACGTGGCTACGGGCACGGCGCGGTGAAACGGCAGCGCGTTCAGCACGGCAAAACGGCCGTCGATGGCGGCTTGCAAGCTGGTGTCGTCGCCCACCAGGCGGGTGGCCACGCCCAGAGCAGCCACCTCGGCAAGGCGGGCGGGGTCGCGGTCGGCCACCAGGATGTCGTAGTCACCGGCCTGCTGCAACAAGAGCGCCATGGCAAAGCCAATATGGCCTGCACCCAGGATGGTGATGGCGTGGCGGGTGGAAAAGGCGGTCATGGCAGTGCTCCTGGTGTGTGCTGGCGGCCGGGCCGCAGCGGTGGTGAAAGATGCCTTGATGCTAGGCAAGGGTACTGTCAGTGTGTAGCCACTAGAGCGTCGAAAAATCGTTCTTGAAACGTCATAACGGCGAATATCATGGCCACTATGACTTTTACGCCCGCCACCCCCAACGCCCCGCCCACGCTGGACGCTACCGACCGCCAGTTGCTGAGCCTGCTGCAGGCCAATGCGCGCGAAGGCACGGCGCAGCTCGCCCGCAAGCTGGGGCTGGCGCGCACCACCGTGGTGGCGCGCATTGCGCGGCTGGAGCGTTCGGGCGTGGTGGCGGGCTATGGCGTGCGGCTGGGGGCACGGCTCGATGCCACCACGGTGCGGGCCTGGTGCAGCATCAGTGTGCTGCCCAAGGCAGCGCCCGCTGTGCTGCGCGCGCTGGAGGCCATGGCCGAGGTCGAGGAGGTGTCGGCTGTGAGTGGGCCGTTTGACTACCTGGTGTTTTTGCGCTGCACGAGCCATGAGCAGCTCGACACCCTGCTCGACCGCGTGGGCCAGCTCGACGGCGTGCACCAGACGCAGACCAGCATCGTGCTCAGCCGCAAGATCGACCGGCGACAGGTAGGGTGACATCCCCCTGAGCAGCTGTGCCGCTTCCCCCTTCTCTCGATTCGCTGCACGAATCGGGAAGGGAGACGCTGCCCTCGCTGCGGGGCGGGCCTTGCTCGGCCCCCTGGCTTGGGCCACGCCAGTCACGGTCAGCGCGCCCGCAAAGGCGCTCGGATGCTATTTTTCTTGAAGCACCCAGAGCTTATTCAAAAGGCGCTAGGCACGAATTTGACTGCAGATCGTTCAGGCCTCGAACTGCGTCGGGTTCTTGCCCCGGATGGGCGCATAGAACGCCTTGATGGCTGCCATGTCGCGCTCCACATCGCCCGTGGGCTCGAACACCGGGCCCAGGCCACCGACCTTGCGGCCGTAGTCCACAAAGGCCAGCACGATGGGCACGCCCGCCTGCTGGGCGATGTAGTAAAAGCCCGTCTTCCAGTGCCGCGTCTTGCCGCGCGTGCCTTCGGGCGGCACGATGAGCTGCATGGGACCATCCGCTTCCCGCATGGCCTGGGCTGAGCTGGCCACCAGGTTGTTTGCCTGCTCCCGGTTCACCGGAATGCCACCCAGCCAGCGCATCACCCCGCCAAATGGCGCCTTGAAGAGGCTGTGTTTGCCCATCCAGTACACCCGCAGCCGCAGCGAGAACGCCAGCATCAAGGTGTACGGCAGGTCCCAGTTGCTGGTGTGAGGCGCGGCAATCAGCACGCTTTTGGCGGCATGGGCGGGCAAAGCGCCTTCGACCTTCCAGCCGGTGATGCGCAGGGTCAAGCGGGAAAAAGCGCGCAGGAGTGTGTTGACAACCGGCGTGTCAAAAATGGTGTGGTGCATGGGAGGGCGGGTGACGAAACAGGGCCCGCAGGCAGGGGCCCAGGCGCTGCGCCGGGCGCCGCGCAGGCATCAAAAGCGCCGCAATTGTCGCCGATCCCCCCCATGCCCCACCTTGATGCAAGGCAATGCGCCGCCGGGGCAGCAGCCATGCAACGGAAGGAATACTCTCATTTTGATAGCACCATGGGCATAACAGATATGCGGTAGAAGCCGATTTTGAGCAAAGCCACATACTGGCGCCGGATGGCAGCGCAATGGGATAATCGCGGCCAAACCGACCACAGCGGCTTCGCTGCGGACCTCTCCAGCCCTTCCCCGCCTTCCGTTTTTTGCCCCGTGGAACCCACCCTGAGCCCCTGGCGCATGTCCATCGCCCCCATGATGGACTGGACCGACCGCCACTGCCGTTACTTTCACCGGCTGCTGACCCGCCAGACCCTGCTGTACACCGAGATGGTGAACGCGGGCGGCATCCTGTATGGCGGTACCGAGCGCCACCTGCGCTTCAATGCCGAAGAGCACCCCGTGGCCCTGCAGCTGGGCGGCAACGAGCCCGACAAGCTGGCCCAGGCCGCGCGGCTGGGCGAGCAATGGGGCTACGACGAAATCAACCTCAACTGCGGCTGTCCCAGCGACCGGGTGCAGCGCGGCGCCTTTGGCGCGAGCCTGATGAAGGCGCCCCAGCTGGTGGCCGACTGCGTCAAGGCCATGAATGACGTGGTCAGCGTGCCCGTGACCGTGAAGCACCGCATCGGCATCGACAAGGTGGAGGACTACGGTTTCGTGCGCGACTTCATCGGCACCGTGGCCGACGCGGGCTGCACCGTGTTCATCGTGCATGCGCGCAACGCCTGGCTGCAAGGTCTGAGCCCCAAGGAAAACCGCGACATACCGCCCCTGCGCTACGAGGTGGTGCAC
The DNA here is from genome assembly GCF_002245625.1 of Acidovorax kalamii. Lineage (GTDB taxonomy): Bacteria > Pseudomonadota > Gammaproteobacteria > Burkholderiales > Burkholderiaceae_C > Acidovorax > Acidovorax kalamii. The sequence goes on along the minus strand of NZ_NOIG01000011.1, from coordinate 566,315 downwards.
CGCCTCAAGGCCGAGTTTCCAGAGTTCACCATTGCCATCAACGGCGGCATCCAGACCGATGAGGTGGTGCTGGAGCAGCTCGACCACCTGGACGGCGTGATGATCGGCCGCGAGGCGTATCACAACCCCTGGTGGCTGGCCCGCTGGGACCAGATCTACTACGGGGGCGCCCCCTGCCCCCTGACCCGCGAAGAGGTGGAGGTGGCCATGGTTGAGTACATGGAACGCGAGGCCGCGCAACACGGCACCCCTTGGCCCCACATCGCCCGCCACATGTTGGGCCTGCGCCACAGCCTGCCCGGCGCCCGCATCTGGCGCCAGGTGTGGAGCAACCATTTGCTCAAGGACCGGCCCGCGCGCGAGGTGCATGCGCTGGCGATGGACACCTATGGCACCTTTGCCTATGGGCACCCGGCGGAACCAGGCGCCGAGGCCGGATAAAGATGGGCACAGCCTGCGGCGCTACACCTGCCGCGCCAGCCACACCGCCAGTGGCTCGGGCCGACCGAACAGGTAGCCCTGCAGGCATTCGCACTGGTTCTGCAGCAGAAAATCGGCCTGGGCGCGGGTTTCCACACCCTCGGCCACCACGCGCAGATTCAGATGGCTGGCCACCGAAAGGATGGACTGCACGATGGCGGTGTCGCTCGGGTCGTCGGGCGTGTCCTGCACAAAACTCTTGTCGATCTTGAGTTCAAACAGCGGCAGGCGCTTGAGGTAGGCCAGGCTCGAATAGCCCGTGCCAAAGTCGTCGATGGAAAAGCGCACGCCCAGACCTACGATTTCGGTCATGCGGGCAATCGTGTCGTCCAGGTCTTCGATGAGCAGGCTTTCCGTCACCTCCAGAATCAGGTTGCCGGGGTGGGCTCCGGTGTGGGCCAGCACATGGCGCACGCGCTCGACAAAATCATCCTGGCGAAACTGCCGCTGGCTCACGTTGACCGACAGCGACAGCTCCCGCCCCGCCGCCTGCAGGTGCGCCAGGGTTTCGCAGGCCTGTTGGATCATCCAGTCGCCCATGCGCAGGATCAGGCCCGAGGCCTCGGCAATGGGGATGAAGCGGCTGGGCGGTACGTTGCCGCGCACCGGGTGGGTCCAGCGCATCAGCAGCTCGCCGCCCACTACGGCGCCTGTGGCGTCCACCTGGCTTTGCACAAAAGCAGCCAGCTGCCCTTCGGCCTGGGCCTTTTTCAGGTCCTGCTCCAGCGCCAGGCGCTCCTGCACGTCGGCCTGCATGGCGGCTTCGTAGAAGCGGATGCGGTTGCGGCCCAGGTCTTTGGCGCGGTACATGGCGGTGTCAGCCTCGCGCAGCAGGTCTTCCACGCCCTCGCCACGCTTGGGGAACAGCGTGATGCCAATGCTGCCCGTGGTGCTGTAGAGGTGGGTGGCAATGGTGTACGGCGCCTCCAGCACCGCGCGGATCTCCTCGGCCACCAGCAGGGCCGCGCGCCCGGCCGATTCCATGTCGGAGGCCACGTTGTGCACCAGCACCACGAACTCGTCGCCGCCCAGCCGGGCCACGGTGTCGCCCGGGCGCAGCTGCTGCGTGAGGCGCTGGGCCACCTGCATCAGCAGCGCATCGCCCACGGTGTGCCCGCGCGCGTCGTTGATCTGCTTGAAGTTGTCGAGGTCGATATAGAGCACCGCCCCCACCTGGGCGGCATTGAGGGCGCTGTGCAGGGCGTGTTCCATGCGGTCGAGCAGCATGCGCCGGTTGGGCAGGCCGGTGAGGCCGTCGAAGTACGCCAGCTGGTGCGAGCGCGCCTCGGCCTGCTTGCGCTCGGTGATGTCGCGCGACAAGGCGATGAACCGGGCTTCGTCGCCGGGCATGGCGGCGTCCTTGCGGGCGATGGACAGCTCGAACCAGTGGGTGGTGCCGCCCAGCTCCAGCCGGTACTGGTGGCCCGCCGAGTACCCCGTGTGGTGCGCGGCCTCCAGCGCAGCATGGCAGCCCGCCGCAGCTTCGGGCGGAACCACTTCGCTAATCAAACGCCCCAGAAACATTTCGGGTGGCATGGCCAGCAGGTCAGACCGCGCCGAACGGTAGTGGTGGATCCGGCCGTCCAGGCCCAGTTCGAACAGCAGGTCGGGGATGGCGTTGAGTGTGCTCTCCAGGTCGTCGCGCGTGGCGCGCAGCTCGGCGGTCATGCCATGCGCCAGCGCCACGGCGCGCTCGCGCCCGGTGGCCAACAGCCAGGTCAACCAGGACAGAAGCAGGCCCAGGGTCACGCCCACCGCTGCGATCACGTAGTGGCCTTCTTCCCGATGGCGCAGGGAAAAACTGGGCGTGGGCTGCATCACCAGCGTCCATGTACGCCCGCCAATTTGCAGCGTTCGCAGCGCTTGAGGCGCGGACGCAGCACCTCTGTCGCCCCCGGGGGCCACCGGTGCCTTGTCGGCCGATGTCCCGTACAGGCGCAATCCATCCGGTTTGGCCACGCCGTCGTACAGAGTGATCTCGATGTCCGGGTCCAGCTCACGCGCCATTCCGGCGATGACGTCGCCCGCCCGGAACGGGGCCGAAACCCAGCCAACCAGACCGGCCCGGCGCACCAGCTGCGTGCTTGTGTCTGCCTGCGGGGCGTAGATAGGCAGGTACATCACCACCCCAGGCTGTGCTGCTGTCGTCGAGGTGTCGTTTTGCAGCAGGGTGAGCGGTGCGCTGAGCGCCAGTTCCCCGCTGTCCCTGGCCCGCTCCAGCGCCTCGCGTGCTGCTGGAATGGTCAGCGTGTCATATCCCAGCGCACGCACGTTGTCGCCCCGCAGTGGCTCGATGTGCGTGATGGGAGCGTATGCAGCGCGCACACCCGGAGGGAGGACGCTGTAGTGGGGAAACCCGCGCCGACGCATGTCGGCAATGTGCAGGTCAATTTGTGGCTCAAACAGGTGAAGTATCAGAGATACCCCCTGCAGGCCGGGCCGGGTCTCCTGCAATTGCAGGGCCTCCACGTAGGTCTTGAACTCCTCTCTGCTGATGCGCTCGGAACCCTCGAAGTACCCTTTCACGCCGCGCAGCACCACCTCATACGTGGCCATGCGGTCCTTGAGGTTGTAGGCCACCTGGTCGGCTGCGACCTCAAAATTCAGAGCGTTCTTGGCCTGGACATTGTCTTCCTCGCCCTGCCAATAGAGATAGGAAAGACCCAGTGCCAACATACCCACCAGCGGTGGCAGGACCAGGGGCACCCAGCGCCGCCTGGTGATGGCGCTGGCGCTGGTTACATCCTCCCGCACGCCAGCGGCGGTGGTATCGTCGTCAGCAGGGACTGGAAGGTGAGATGGAGGCATGGCAAGGCACCAAGGCGTGCACCATTATGGGCCTGCGTTCAGCGCCGCCAAGTGCTGTTTGGCAGCTGGGGCAAGCTCTGCGCCGGCAGGCATTGCCCTGATTGGCCCGGTCCTGCACCAGAGCTTCGGCACTCCTTGGTGGTTGGTTTTCAATTCGGCGCATTCTGCGCACCCCGCACATGGCATCACTTGACTTTGACCTGGAAGAATCACAGTTTCGCACCTACTACGCGCAACAGGCCACGGCGCTGCAGGCCGCATGCACTGCCATCACCAGCCTGGTGGCGGCTGCGGTGGCGCAAGCGGGGGGCATCGACATCGCCAAGGTGGAAGGCCGCGTGAAGGATGCCGACGAGTGCATCCGAAAATTTGTGCGCAAGTACCGCCCGGCGCTGGAAGAAAGCAACACGCCCTATGACATCCAGAGCTACATCTCCGACCTCATCGGGGTGCGGGTGGTGTGCCTGTATGGGGACGAATTGGAGAAGGTGGCGCAGATCATGCGCGCCCGTTTTGCGGTGATTGACGTCACGGACAAGGTTGCGGCCGTGGAGAGCACCGAGGCATCGTTTGGCTACAAGGGCCTGCACCTGGATCTGCGCCTGGGCGCCGCAGAGCGCGACTTGCCGGAACACGCGGCCTATGCCCACTGGGCGTTCGAGCTGCAGGTGCGCACCATCATCCAGGACTCCTGGAGCGTGCTGGACCACAAGATCAAGTACAAGAAATCCATCCCGCAGCAGCTCAAGCGGCGCATCAATGTGCTGTCGGCCTTGTTCGAGCTGGCCGACCGGGAGTTCCTGCAGATCCGCGACGCCACGGCGGCCGAGCTGTTGCAAGCCCCCGACGAGACTGCCGACACTGCGCTGGACGCCCCTGCCGACGCGCAGGCCCCCCACAAGGCGGCAGGCGGCAGCAGCGAGCTGAACGCCTTCACCTTCCTCAAGATCGCCACCCATTTCTTCAAGGACTTCGAGTTCGAACCCTCCAAGGTCGATGGGTTTGTGGACGACATCCAGGCCTGGTCGCCGCGCATGACACGCGCGCGCTTCAACACCCTGATGCGCGAGACCATCGGCGTGGTCAAGCGCTACAAGCAGCACTTCGAGGAGCAGAACCCCCAGGGCAGCTTCAACCCCTACACGGTGATGCGCCACTGTCTGTACCTGAGCAACAAGACCGCCTTCCGCGCGGCGCTGCGCAATTCGGCGCGCGAGGCGTTCGAAGCCTGGCTGGTCGACAACACCGACCCCCGGCCGCATTGACCAGTTTGACGAGGCGCCACGGGCCGGGCAGCCGGAGGCCCCGCATGTCGCATAGGCGACTTGGCATTGGTGGTTTTACTCCATGCGCTTGTTACCAAGTGCTGCTATATTGCACTGCAACAAATCGGAGTTTCGCCCCATGCTGTACCACATCTACGAAACCCAGCGCTCCCTGATGGAGCCCTTTACAGACTTTGCGCAGGCGGCTTCCAAGTTGTTCAGCAACCCGGTGTCGCCCCTGAGCCAGACATCGGCAGCCCAGCGCATGGCAGCGGGCTACGACCTGCTCTACCGCCTGGGCAAGGACTACGAAAAGCCCGCGTTCGACATCCACACGGTGGACGTGAACGGCATCGGTGTCGCCATCCATGAGCGCATCGAGGTGAACAAGCCGTTCTGCGAGCTGCGCCGCTTCAAGCGCTTTTCGGACGACCCCGCCACGCTCACCAAGCTCAAGGGCCAGCCCGTGGTGCTGATCGTGGCGCCCCTGTCGGGCCACTACGCCACCTTGCTGCGCGACACCGTGCGCACCATGCTCAAGGACCACAAGGTCTACATCACCGACTGGAAAAACGCCCGCCTGGTGCCGCTGTCCGAGGGGGAGTTCCACCTGGACGACTACGTGAACTACGTGCAGGAATTCATCCGCCACCTGCAGGGCCAGTACGGCAACTGCCATGTGATCAGCGTGTGCCAGCCCACCGTGCCGGTGCTGGCGGCCGTATCGCTGATGGCCAGCCGCGGCGAGAAGACGCCGCTGACCATGACCATGATGGGCGGCCCCATCGACGCGCGCAAGTCGCCCACCGCCGTGAACAACCTGGCCACGAACCGCAGCTACGAGTGGTTCGAGAACAACGTCATCTACCGCGTGCCCGACAAGTTCCCTGGCGCGGGCCGCCGCGTGTACCCGGGCTTCCTGCAGTACACGGGTTTTGTGGCGATGAACCCCGACCGCCATGCCAACAGCCACTACGACTACTTCAAGGACCTGATCAAGGGCGACGACGCCAGCGCCGAGGCCCACCGCAAGTTCTACGACGAGTACAACGCCGTGCTGGACATGGATGCGGACTACTACCTGGAAACCATTCAGACCGTGTTCCAGGACTACAAGCTGGTCAACGGCACCTGGGATGTGCGCTCGCCCACGGGCAAGATCGAGCGCGTGCGCCCGCAGGACATCACCACCACCGCCTTGTTCACCGTGGAGGGTGAGCTGGACGACATCTCCGGCTCGGGCCAGACCGAAGCCGCCCACGACCTGTGCAGCGGCATCGTGCGCAAGGAACAGCGCCACCTGGAGGCCAAGGGTGCAGGCCACTACGGCATCTTCAGCGGCCGCCGCTGGCGCGATCTGGTGTACCCCAAGGTGCGCGAGTTCATTCTGGAACACGAACTGCCCCGCGCCCAGGCCGCTCCATCCAGCGCTGCGCCCGAGGCCAAGGCAGCAACGCCCTCTGCCAAACCAAAGGCCGCCCCTCAGCCCAAGACCGCAGCAAAGACGGCTCAAGCAGCCAAGGCAGCACCTTCGGCCCCGCGCGCCCGCGCAGCAGCCTCCAAAACTGCCGCGCCCACCGCCACCGTGGCCACACGCTGGGTGAAGACAGAGGGTGCTGCACAGCCGACCGGTGCAGCAGAGCCGGCGCCTGCCGACCTCGGTACAGCCAAGGCCACGGCGGTCACGGCAGCCCCGGCCCGCAGCGCCAGCCGCAGCAGCAAGGCGCGCAAGGCTTGATCCGCCAGCCGGAAGCCCAACCCGCCCGCGCCGCCCCGATGGAACTTGCAGCGCGGATTGACGCCGCGCTGCCCCAGACGCAGTGCACACGCTGCGGCTACCCTGACTGCGCTACGTATGCGCAGGCCATCGCCAGCGGCGAGGCCGCCATCAACCAGTGCCCGCCCGGTGGCTCCGAGGGTGTGGCGCGTCTGGCGGCCATCACGGGCCAGGCCGTGCTGCCACTGAGCGCCGAACACGGCGTGGAAGGCCCGCGCACTGTGGCCTTTATTGACGAAGCCTGGTGCATCGGCTGTACGTTGTGTATCAAGGCCTGCCCCACAGACGCCATCGTGGGCTCCAACAAGCGGATGCACACCGTGATCGAGCCATATTGCACCGGGTGCGAGCTGTGTATCCCCGTCTGCCCGGTGGACTGCATTCAGCTGGAAACCGCTAGCGGCGCAGCCACCGGCTGGGCCGCGTGGTCTGCCCCCCTGGCCGAGCAGGCCAGGGCGCGCTACCAGCAGCATCGCCAGCGGGTGCCTTTGGAAGATGCGGAAGAAGAACCGGCAGCGGCGATGGACGCGCCTGCACCTGACTCCACCAGCCCCCCAACCAGCGCCGCCGACGCGCGCAAGGCCGCCATAGCAGCGGCCATGGAGCGCGCGCGACAGCTCAGGGAACAAAACCCGCGCTGAGATCCGGGGGCTCGCCCCTTCGACCATGCCACGGGGGCAGAGGGAAAAATCACCCCGTCAACGGGCCGCCAGCGACTTGTAGACCCCACAGCCTACGTACAAGTCCCCCACACGGCTCACATAAGACATCTTGGTCTGCACCGCACCCGTGGCCGGGTTGTTGATGTCGTACTCCACCCAGCCAGGGGCCCGGTCGGCCTGCGCCACGATGTCGCTCACCAGCCGGTCGCCCGCAATGCCGGGGATGTCCTGCACCCGGGTGCCCACCTTGGCGGGGTTGCCCCCAAACGCCCGGTAGGTCCCTGCGCTGTCCAGCACAAACACATACATGTCCCGATCGTGGTACGGCTGGTTCTTGTCCGTCAGGCTGCGCAGGAACTGCTCCTGCGAGGTGGTTTTGTAGAGGGCCACGGCCTTCTGGACCAAGGCCACCGCTTCATCGGCCGTGCCCTGCTGCAACCGGAATGCCGCCACCGCCCGAGACAGGGTGGAGGCACGCTGCTCCAGCGCCTCGGCCTGCGCCACCGCCTGGCCCACCATCTGCGCGTTGTGCTGGGTGATCTGGTCCAGCTGCTGCACGGCCGAACTCACCTCGCTCAGCCCTGTGCTTTGCTCTGCACTGGAGCCGGAAATTTCCGTCATGCTGGCGGCCACACTGCGAATACCGCCCGCCATGTTGGCAATCCCATCCCCTGCCGAGCGGATCAACCCGGCGCTGGCCTCGACCTGGCTCACCGAGGCGCCGATCAGCTCCCGGATCTCGCGTGCCGCATCGCCCGAGCGTTTGGCCAGGGTACGCACCTCACCCGCCACCACGGCAAAGCCCCGGCCCTGCTCGCCCGCCCGAGCTGCCTCCACCGCAGCGTTCAGCGCGAGGATGTTGGTCTGGAAGGCAATGCTGTCGATGACGCCAATGATTTCGGTCATGCGGCGGGCGCCCTGCTGGATGGCCTCCACCGACTGGACCGCCCGGGCCATGGCCTCGGCACCCGCATCGGCCGCCTTGCGCACATCGGCCGCCCGCGCATCGGCGCTGCGGGCGGTCTGGGCGTTGTTCTGCACGGCCGACGAGAGCTGCTCGACACTGGCAGCGGTCTGCTCCAGGTTGGCGGCCTGCTGCTCGGTGCGGTCGGCCAGCGAGCGGTTGCCTTGTGCCAGGCTCTGGCCCGCATGGGCTACCAGGGCCGCATTGCTGCGGATGTCGGCCACCATGGACGACAGGGTGAGCACCATCTGGTCCAGCGACTGCGCCATGGCCCCCACTTCGTCCTGGCCGTACACACCGGCACGGGTACTGAGATCGCCTTGGGTGGTCTTTTCCATGGCGCGGGACAGCCCCTCTAGGTCGGACGACAGACTCAGGTACAGCGCCAACAGCCCATAGAGCAAGGCCAAAGCCCCCACTGCCCCGCCCCATCCCGGCGCCGCAGCGGTGGCAACCAGCACCACCGCCATCAACACACCCAGCGTCACCAGTTTGCCGGGCAGGTGCCATCTGCGCATCCACCAGAGTCCGGGGCGCAGTGGTAGAAATCCAGACATCTTGTCTCCTGTTATGGTTCTTTCCAGCGGCGGATGCTATGTCCCCGCTCTTACGTCGGATTGACACAGGGCCCCCGGGGCGACAGGCCTGCTTCCGCAGCGGCGCCTGACGGCCTGGCCACACCTGGCGCACAGGCCTTTGCACAGTGGCCATCGCCCATAATGTCGCACCATGAACCCCCTGCTCTCCCACCTTCAGCCCTACCCGTTCGAGCGGCTGCGGCAACTCTTTGCGGGGGTCACGCCCCCGGCGGCCTACAGCCCCATCAGCCTGGGCATGGGTGAACCGCGCCATACTACACCGCAGTTCATCAAGGATGCACTTAGTAACAACCTGGAAGGATTGGCCAGCTACCCCGCCACGGCAGGCGAGCCCCGGTTGCGCGAGGCCTTCACACGCTGGCTGAACCAGCGCTATGCACTCACCCTGGATGGGGGCACCCAGGTCCTGCCCGTCAACGGTTCACGCGAAGCGCTGTTTGCGTTCGCACAGACCATCATCGATCCCTCCAAGGGCCAGCCGCTGGTGGTCTGCCCCAACCCGTTCTACCAAATCTATGAAGGTGCCGCGCTGCTGGCGGGTGCTCAGCCCTATTACGCCCCCAGCGACCCGGCGCGCAACTTTGCGGTGAACTGGGACACGGTGCCCGAATCGGTGTGGGAGCGCACACAACTGCTGTTTGTGTGCTCGCCCGGCAACCCCACTGGCGCCGTGATGCCCCTGAGCGAGTGGCAAAAACTCTTCGCGCTGAGCGACCGTTACGGCTTCGTGATTGCTTCGGACGAGTGCTACAGCGAGATCTACTTCCGCGACGAACCACCCCTCGGCGGCCTGCAGGCTGCAGAAAAACTGGGGCGGCGCGACTTCAAGAACCTGATCTCCTTCACCAGCCTGTCCAAACGCAGCAACGTGCCCGGCCTGCGCAGCGGCTTTGTGGCGGGCGATGCGGCGCTGATCAAGTCCTTCTTGCTCTACCGCACCTACCACGGCAGCGCGATGAGCCCCATCGTGCAGGCCGCCAGCATTGCCGCCTGGGGCGATGAGCAGCATGTGGTGGAAAACCGCACGCGCTACCGCAAGAAATTTGCCCAGGTCACCCCGCTGCTGGCAGGCGTGATGGAGGTAGCCCTGCCCGACGCCGGTTTCTACCTGTGGGCCAAGGTACCGGATGCCCTGGGGATGACCGATGCCGAGTTCGCGCGGGCCCTGCTGGCTCAATACAATGTCACGGTGCTACCCGGCAGCTACCTGGCCCGCGAGGCCCAGGGCAGCAACCCCGGCGCCCAGCGCGTGCGCATGGCCCTGGTGGCCGAAACCGAAGAGTGCGTGGAGGCCGCGCTGCGCATTGTGCAGTTCATCCAGTCCCGCACTGCCTGATTTCTGAATCCCGATCCACAGACTGACCGACTGACAGACAACAACATGACCCAACAACTGCAAACCATCATCGACAACGCCTGGGACAACCGCGCCAGCCTCTCACCTGCCGCCGCGCCCAAGGAAATCCAGGACGCCGTCGAGCATGTGATCGCCGAGCTGAACAACGGCAAGCTGCGCGTGGCCACCCGCGAAGGCGTGGGCCAGTGGACCGTGCACCAGTGGATCAAGAAGGCCGTGCTGCTGTCCTTCCGCCTGAAGGACAACGAAGTCGTCAAGGCTGGCGACCTGGGCTTTTATGACAAGGTGCAGACCAAGTTCGCCCACCTGACGGAAGAAGAAATGAAGGCCACCGGCGTGCGCGTGGTGCCGCCCGCCGTGGCCCGCCGTGGCAGCTTCATCGCCAAGGGCGCGATCCTGATGCCCTCATACGTGAACATCGGCGCCTATGTGGGCGAAGGCACCATGGTGGACACCTGGGCCACCGTGGGCTCGTGCGCACAGATCGGCGCCAACGTGCACCTGTCTGGCGGCGTGGGCATTGGCGGCGTGCTGGAGCCTCTGCAGGCCGGCCCCACCATCATTGAAGACAACTGCTTCATCGGCGCCCGCTCCGAGGTGGTTGAAGGTGTGGTGATCGAAGAGAACTCCGTGCTGGGCATGGGCGTGTACATCGGCCAGAGCACCCCGATCTTCAACCGCGCCACCGGCGAGATCAGCTACGGCCGCGTGCCCTCGGGCTCGGTGGTGGTGAGCGGCAACCTGCCCAAGACGGCAGCCAACGGCGCGCCCTACAGCATGTACGCCGCCATCATCGTCAAGCAGGTCGATGCGCAAACACGCTCCAAGACCAGCATCAACGACCTGCTGCGCGACTGATTCCGCTGCACAAGGGCGGCCTGTTCGGCCGCTCTGCCGACAGAGACTGACAACAAGAGGGACACACCATGAGCACAATGGAACGAATTCTTCGCCTGATGGCTGAGAAAAAGGCCTCCGACGTCTACCTGTCGGCCAACGCACCAGCGCTGATCAAGATCAACGGCGAGTGCGTGCCCATCAACAACCAGATCCTGCCGCCCGACGCGCCGCGCAACCTGCTCTCCGAAGTGGTCCCCCCGGACCGCATTGAAGAGCTGGAGGAAACCGGCGAACTCAACATGGGGGTGCCGCTCAGCGGCGTGGGGCGTTTCCGTATCAGCGCCATGCGCCAGCGGGGCAGCTATGCGGTGGTGATCCGCTTCATCTCGCAGCAGATCCCCGAGTTCGACACCCTGGGGCTGCCGCCTGTGATGCGCGAGCTCATCATGGAAAAACGTGGCCTGATCCTCATGGTGGGCGCCACGGGCTCGGGCAAGAGCACCTCGCTCGCGTCCATGATCGACACCCGCAACGAGGCCATGACGGGGCACATCCTCACCATCGAGGATCCGGTCGAGTACCAGTTCAAGAACAAGAAATCCATCGTCAACCAGCGCGAGATCGGCAGCGACACGCAATCGCTGCAAACCGCCTTGAAAAACGCGCTGCGCCAGGCGCCCGACGTGATCCTGATCGGCGAAATCCGCGACCGCGAAACCATGTCGGCCGCTATTGCCTACGCCCAGTCCGGCCACCTGTGCCTGGCTACGCTGCATGGCAACAACAGCTACCACGCGCTCAACCGTATCCTGAGCTTCTACCCCGTGGAAGTGCGCCCCACCATGCTGGGTGACCTGGCCTCGGCCATGAAGGCCATCATTTCACAGCGCCTGGTGCGCACCGTGGACGGAAGCCGTGCCCCCGCCGTGGAGGTCATGCTCAACACCAAGCTGGTGTCGGACCTGATCGAAAAAGGCGATTTCTCGGGCGTGAAGGAAGCCATGGAAAAATCCATGGCCGAGGGCTCGCAAACCTTCGAGGAAGCCCTGGCCCACCTCATCATGGACGCCAAGATCGACCGCAAGGAAGGCATGTCCTACGCCGACTCGCCCACCAACCTCATGTGGCGCCTGCAAAACGACTTTTCCCTGGCCGCCAACGCCGCCAAGGCCCAGAAGGAGGCACGCGACACCCCCGATGACGCCCCTTCGTTCACCGAAATCGTGCTGGACGTCAAACCAGCGGCATGAAATGTCTGCCCCCTGAGTCGCCTGCGGCGCCTTCCCCCCTGGGGGACGACGCCCTCGCTGCGGGGCGGCCCTTGCTAGGCGTCTCTCGCCTAAGCCGCGCTGATGCTTAAGCATCGCTCTCTACTCACCGCTGACTGCACGGCCCCATCCCACCGAATCCCCAATGTCCCGTACCCTGCACCTCGCCGAACAGCTCATTTCCCTGCCCTCCGTCACCCCGGAGGATGCGGGCTGCCTCGACCTGCTGGCCGCGCGGCTGGCCCCGCTCGGGTTTGAGTGCGAGCGCCTGGACAGCGGCCCGGCCGACTTCCGCGTCAGCAATTTGTGGGCAAAAAGGCCTCTACCGCGCGACCAGCTTGCCCAAGTAGCTATCAAAACCGTAGTATTTGCAGGCCACACCGATGTGGTGCCCACCGGTCCGCTGGCACAGTGGGGTAGCGACCCGTTCGTGCCCACGCACAAAGACGGCAAGCTCTACGGCCGCGGCGCCAGCGACATGAAGACCTCGATCGCCGCCTTTGTGGTGGCCGTGGAGGAGTTCCTGGCCGCCACGCCCGAACCCTTGGTCCAGCTCGCCTTTTTGCTCACCAGCGATGAAGAAGGCCCCTCGGTGGACGGCACCAAGGTGGTGGTCGAGCAGCTCAAGGCGCGCGGCGAGCCGCTGGACTACTGCATCGTGGGCGAGCCCACCTCGGTCGAAAAGACCGGCGACATGATCAAGAACGGGCGGCGCGGCACCCTGAGCGGCAAGCTCAGCGTGCGCGGCATCCAGGGCCACATCGCCTACCCGCAACTCGCGCGCAACCCCATCCACCAAGCCCTGCCCGCACTGGCCGAGCTGGCCGCCACCGTGTGGGACAACGGCAACGCCTTCTTCCCGCCCACCAGCTGGCAGATCAGCAACATGCATGGTGGCACCGGCGCCACCAACGTGATCCCGGGCGAGGTCGTGATCGACTTCAACTTCCGCTTCTCCACCGAATCCACGGCCGAAGGCCTGCAGCAGCGCGTGCACGCCGTGCTGGACCGCCACGGCCTGGAATACGACCTGCGCTGGACGCTGGGCGGCCAGCCCTTCCTGACCACGCCGGGCGAGCTGGTCACCGCCGTGCAGCAGGCCATCACCGCCGAGACGGGCATCAGCACCGAACTCTCCACCACCGGCGGCACCAGCGACGGCCGCTTCATTGCGCAGATCTGCCCGCAGGTCATCGAACTCGGCCCACCCAACGCCAGCATCCACAAGATCGACGAGCATGTGGTCGTGGCCGACATCGAGCCACTCAAGAACATCTACCGCCGCACACTGGAAAACCTGCACGCGCAGGCCTTGGCGGCGACGGCGGTGCCCGCATGATCACGCCCGCAACACCACCCCGTACTGCCGTCACGGGCGACACCATTGGCGCCCTGGTCGAATCTGGCGCCCAGTGCCTGCGTGCGGCCCGCGTGTCCTTCGGCCACGGCACCACCAACGCCCATGACGAAGCCGCCTGGCTGGTGCTGTGGCGCCTGGGGCTGCCGCTGGACAGCGACCTCTCGGACGCCTCGGATTCAATAAAAAATCAGCCCGTACCGCCCGACCAGCTTGCCTTGGTCGCTACACTTTTTGAAGAACGTATCACCACCCGCAAACCTGCCGCCTACCTCACACGCGAGGCTTGGCTGCAGGGCGTGCCCTTTTACGTGGACGAACGCGCCATCGTGCCGCGCAGCTTCATTGCCGAACTGCTGGCCGACGGCAGCGTGGACGGTTTTCTGAGCGAAAACACCCACCAGGTGCTGGACCTGTGCACCGGCAACGGCAGCCTCGCCGTGCTGGCCGCCATGGCCTGGCCCGAGGTGGAAGTGACCGGCGCCGACATCTCGCCCGACGCCCTGGCCGTGGCCCGCATCAACGTGGACAAACACGGCCTGCAGGACCGCATCCGTCTGCAACTCTCCGACGGCCTGGCCACCCTGCCCGGCCCCTGGGACCTGATCCTGTGCAACCCGCCCTACGTCAACGCCGCCAGCATGGCCGCACTGCCCAGCGAATACCGCGCCGAGCCCGAACTGGCCCTGGCCGGTGGCACTGACGGCATGGACTTCGTGCGCCAGCTGTTTGCCGCCGCACCCGCCTGCATGACAGAAGATGCCGTGATCATTCTGGAGATCGGCAACGAACGCGCGTACTTCGAAGCGGCGTTCCCCCAACTGCCCGTTTTCTGGCTGGAAACCAGCGCTGGAGAAGACCAGGTTTTGCTGGTCACCCGACAGGCCTTGGGCGCCCAAGCCCGCCTCACGGCACAATAGAGGGTTGCGCCCACGCCTTGTGCATCGGTTCTACCGATTTGCACTCGCTCTGGCCCCCCGATTTTTCATGCCACCCGCCTTGTGCGGGTGCGTCTTTTTCTGAGTTCCGGATGATCACCCTCAAGAACGTTACCCTGCGACGCGGTACCAAGGTCGTGCTCGACAGCGTGTCCACCACCATCAATCCCGGCGAAAACGTCGGTCTGGTGGGCCGCAATGGCGCGGGCAAGTCCAGCCTGTTTGCCTTGCTCAGCGGCAAGCTGCACGAGGATGGGGGCGATTTCTACATCCCCACCAGCTGGCGCATGGCCGAGGTTGCGCAGAACATGCCGGAGACCGACCAGTCGGCCACCGACTTCGTGCTGGAGGGCGACACCCGCTTGGCCGAGGTTCAGCAACAGCTGGCCGAGGCCGAAGCCAGTGACGATGGCATGGCCATCGCCCATGCCTATTCGGACCTGCACGATGCCGGCGCACACGACGCCGTGGCGCGCGCCCAGGCGCTGATCCTGGGCCTGGGCTTTCGCGTGAGTGAGCTGGATCAGCCGGTCAATAGCTTTTCGGGCGGCTGGCGCATGCGCCTGCAGCTGGCGCGCGCGCTGATGTGCCCCAGCGATCTGCTGCTGCTGGACGAGCCCACCAACCACTTGGATTTGGACGCCCTGGTCTGGCTCGAAGCCTGGCTCAAGCGCTACGCGGGCACCATGATCGTGATCAGCCACGACCGCGAGTTTCTGGACGCCATCACCAACGTCACGCTGCAAATCCAGCAAGGTGAGCTAAATCGCTACGGCGGCAACTACAGCAAGTTCGAAGAACTGCGCGCCCAGCAGCTGGAGCTGCAACAGGCCAGCTTTGCCAAGCAGCAGGAGAAGATGGCCCACCTGCAGAAGTTCATTGACCGCTTCAAGGCCAAGGCCAGCAAGGCCAAACAGGCGCAAAGCCGGGTCAAGCAGCTCGAACGCATGGAGAAGATTGGGCCTGTGCTGGCCGAGGCAGAGTTCACCTTCGAGTTCAAGGAACCTGCCAACCTGCCCAACCCGATGCTGGCCATCAGCGACGCATCGTTTGGCTATGTGGACGACGATGGCGTGCCCACCACCATCCTCACGGGCGTGAACCGCTCGGTGCTGGCGGGCCAGCGCATCGGCATCCTGGGTGCCAACGGCCAGGGCAAGTCCACGCTGGTCAAGACCATTGCACGCACCATGAAGGCCCTGGGCGGCAGCATCACCGAAGGCAAGGGCCTGAACATCGGCTACTTTGCCCAGCAGGAACTGGACGTGCTACGTCCCGCCGAAAACCCGCTGGAGCACATGATCCGCCTGGCCAAGGAGCTGGGGGCAGAAGCCAAGCAGCCGAGCCGCGAGCAGGACCTGCGCAGCTACCTGGGCAGCTTTAACTTCACGGGTGACATGGTCAAGCAGGCCGTGGGCACCATGAGCGGAGGCGAAAAGGCCCGACTGGTGCTGGCCATGATCGTGTGGCAGCGCCCCAACCTGCTGCTGCTGGACGAACCCACCAACCACCTGGATTTGGCCACCCGCGAGGCACTGGCCATGGCGCTCAATGACTTCGACGGCACCGTCATGCTGGTCAGCCACGACCGTGCGCTGCTGCGCTCGGTCTGTGAGGACTTCTGGATGGTGGGCCGGGGTGTGGTCGGGCCGTTTGACGGCGATCTAGATGACTACCAGCGTTACCTGCTCGAAGAATCCAAACGCCTACGCGAAGAGGCACGCCTGGCCGAGCAGGCACAGGTGGCGGGGGCAATGCACCCTGCAGATGTGCCCAAGGTCGCACCGTCAACTTCAGCCGCCCCGGTCGCCGCCCCAGCCCCTTCGGTGCCTGCAGCCCGGGATGGCCGCGAACAGCGCAAGATGGACGCCCAGACACGCCAGCAGCTCGCCGAGAAGACCCGTCCCCTCAAGAAAGAGCTGGAGCAGATCGACAAACGCTTGGCAGCACTGTCTGCCGAACGGGCCAGCCTGGAGCAGAAACTGACCGAGCCCCTGCCCCCCTCCGAGATCGCCGAGTGTGGCCGCCGCCTGAAAGCGGGGAACGACGAAACCGCTCAGCTGGAAGAACGCTGGCTGGAAATTTCTTCTGCACTGGAAGAAATTTCGGCAGCCACCCCGACCTGAGGATGTAATTTCCTGTAAACGATCGACCTTTTTTTTGGCATCTATCGCCCTACAGCAAATAGATTTACGCTATACAGTTTATAGCATTTTTTGTTGTAAACAGTCGGGCACTTGCGGTTGCATTTTTTTGCGAAACGCTGTCAACGGACTGTGAATGGGCCGCGTTGTTGGTACATCACAGGAGTTTTCCAGCATGAACACCACCGCAATCTTGTCCGCTTGGCCCGAAGACGAACGCGATCGCAAGCGCGCCCCGACCCGCTTCTGAACGAAGGCGCGGCAGCTCGTTTCCCCATTCGCAGCTCACACAATGGCCGCCACCAAAGTATCGCAAAAATCATGCCATGGCATGTTTGGCGCGCTCACTTCTCAGCCCATTGTTTGAGTCCATCGAAGAAAGGTCCACAGGCAGCCCCTTCCCTCCTGCTCCTCCCAACAAAAAACCCCGCATTGCGGGGTTTTTTTGTTTTCCCAAGGGGCCCACAGGCCCCAAGGATCAGCCCATGTGCAGGCCGCCGTTGACCGAGAAGTCGGCACCCGTGGCATAGCCGCCTTCTTCCGAAGCCAGCCAGGCAATGATCGAAGCGATCTCGCTGGGTTCACCCAGGCGCTTGACGGGCACGGTGGCAACGATCTTTTCCAGCACGTCGGGGCGAATCGCCTTGACCATGTCGGTGCCGATGTAGCCCGGGCTCACGGTGTTGACCGTCACGCCCTTGGTGGCCAGTTCCTGGGCCAGTGCCATCGAGAAACCATGCATGCCCGCCTTGGCTGCAGAGTAGTTGGTCTGGCCCGCTTGGCCCTTTTCGCCGTTCACCGAGCTGATATTGATGATGCGGCCCCAGCCCTTTTCGACCATGTCGGCCACCACCTGCTTGGTGACGTTGAACATGCTGTTGAGGTTGGTTTCGATCACAGCGTCCCAGTCTTCGCGCGACATCTTGAGGAACATGCGGTCGCGGGTGATGCCGGCGTTGTTCACCAGCACGTCGATGGTCCCATGCTCGGCCTTGGTCTTGCCAAACGCTTCCACCGTGGAATCCCAATCGCCCACATTGCCCACCGACGCATAGAAGGTGAAGCCCAGGGCTTTTTGCTCTGCCAGCCACTTGGCGTGATCACGGGTAGGGCCACAGCCGGCGATGACCTTGAAGCCCTCCTTGTGCAGTCGTTGGCAAATGGCGGTTCCGATACCACCCATGCCACCGGTGACATACGCGACTTTCTGGCTCATGTGATTTCTCCTTGTTAGTGATTTGCCCAGCACCCACTCTACCGAAGAAAACAGGCCCCGCCGTGAAGGAAAACACTGAAGCCCTTTCCTTTTTGGCATATCGGCATGCGTCACACATCTGACACAACGCGGGACCTCTTCCCAGTCACATTTTTGGTGCACGGCGCATGCTCGTGGCCGCCTGATGCACATCAAGGGGGCATGGCAACGATCAGAAACAAAAAAGCCGCGTTGCAACAACGCGGCTTCTCACTCAGGCCAAGACCAGCGCATTCACACCGGATGGCGAGACGCCCAGGAACGCGGCGGTGGCGACCGTCAACCCATCAGCGTTCCAGCGCCAAGGACACGCCCATGCCGCCGCCGATACACAGCGCGGCCAGGCCTTTCTTGACATCGCGGCGCTGCATCTCGTGCAGCAGCGTCACCAGGATGCGGCAGCCGGACGCACCAATGGGGTGGCCGATGGCGATGGCACCGCCATTGACGTTGACCTTGGCGGGGTCGATGGCGAGTTCCTTGTTCACGGCACAGGCTTGTGCTGCAAAGGCTTCATTCAGTTCGAACAGATCGACATCGGCAGCGTTCCAGCCGGCACGCTGCAGGGCCTTGCGCGATGCAGGCACGGGGCCCATGCCCATGGTGGCGGGGTCCAGGCCGCTGGTGCCGAAGGCCGCAATGCGGGCCAGGGGCTTGAGGCCGAGAGCCGCAGCCTTCTTGGCGCTCATCACCACCACGGCGGCGGCGCCGTCGTTCAGGCCCGAGGCGTTGCCCGCCGTCACACTGCCCGCCTTATCGAATGCAGGGCGCAGGCCTGCCAGGGCCTCGGCGTTCGTCTTGCGGTTGAGGTACTCATCGGCATTGAAGAGGATGGGGTCGCCCTTCTTCTGTGCCAGGCTCACGCCCACGATTTCGTCGACAAACTTGCCTGCGTCCTGCGCGGCGGCGGCTTTTTGCTGGCTGCCCAGGGCCAGGGCATCCTGCATGTCGCGGGTGATGCCGTAGGCCTTGGCCACGTTTTCGGCCGTGATGCCCATGTGGTACTGGTTGTACACATCCCACAGGCCATCGACGATCATGGAATCGACCATCTTCCAGTCGCCCATGCGCTGGCCGTCGCGCGAACCATTGAGTACATGGGGCGCCAGGCTCATGTTCTCCTGGCCGCCAGCCACCACGATTTCGCTGTCGCCCCAGGCAACGGCCTGGGCGGCCAGCATCACGGCCTTCAGGCCCGAACCGCACACGGCATTGATGGTCAGCGCCGGGGTTTCCTTGGCCACACCGGCCTTCATCGATGCCTGGCGGGCGGGGTTCTGGCCTACGCCAGCCGTCAGCACCTGGCCCATGATGACTTCGCCGATCTGGTCGGACGACAGGCCCGCGCGCGCAATGGCTTCGCGGATCACGATGGCGCCCAGTTCGCTCGCGGGCGTCTTGGCCAGCGCGCCACCAAACTTGCCCACAGCGGTGCGGGCGGCCGAAACGATGACGATGTCTTCCATGGAATGTCCTTGTGGTTGGAGGTTGTTGCTGGGTAATTTTCGGGGTGCAGAAAGCCAGGGCGGGTCAGGACTTTTGCGTATCAGGACTTCTGCTTAACGTAGCTGCCGGGGGCGGGCTCCAAGGCCTTGAACTTGGTGCCCTTGCCATAGCCCTTGGGCGCCGCAATCTGTTTGCCCGCATGGCCCTTGAGCCAGTTCGACCAGTCGGTCCACCAGCTGCCGGGGTGTTCGGTGGCGCCTTCCAGCCATTGGTCCAGGGTGGCGGGGAACTTGCCATCTGCGCGTATCCAGTGGCTGCGCTTGCCCTTGGCAGGGGGGTTGATCACGCCTGCAATGTGGCCCGATGCACCCATCACAAACCGCTTCTTGCCCGGCAGCACCTGGGTGGACGCATAGGCCGCCGTGGCGGGCACGATGTGGTCTTCGCGTGAGCCGTAGATGTACACGGGCAGGTCCACCTGGCCCAGGTCCATCTTCTCGCCGCACACCGTGAGCTTGCCGGGCTTGATGAGGCTGTTTTCGAGGTAGAAATTGCGCAGGTACCAGGCGTAGAAGGGGCCAGGCAGGTTGGTGCTGTCGCTGTTCCAGTAAAGCAGGTCAAACGGAGGCGGCGTTTCGCCCTTGAGGTAGTTGCCCACCACGTAGTTCCACACCAGGTCGTTGGGGCGCAGAAAGCTGAAGGTCGAGGCCAGGTCTTGCCCCTTCATCAGGCCGCCGTTGCCCATCTGCATCTCGCGGAACTTGACGAACGCCTCGTCGATGAACACATCGAGGATGCCGGTGTCGGAGAAATCAATCAGTGTGGTGAGGAAGGTGGCACTGGCCACAGGCTCGTCGCCGCGCGCTGCCAGCACGGCCAACGCATTGCTGAGGATGGTGCCCCCCACACAGAAACCCAGTGCATTGATCTGCTCGGCCCCCGTGATGTTCTGCACCACGTCGATGGCGGCCATCGCGCCGTCTTCCACATAGTCGTCCCAGGTCTTGTGGGCCAGGCTGTCATCCGGGTTGCGCCAGCTCACCACAAAGGTGCGGTGGCCTTGTTCGATGGCATAGCGGATCAGCGAGTTCTCGGGCTGCAGGTCGAGGATGTAGAACTTGTTGATGCAGGGCGGCACGAGCAGGAAGGGGCGCTCGTACACCTTGGCGGTGAGCGGCTTGTATTCGAGCAGCTGAAAGAGTTCGTTCTCATACACCACCGCGCCTTCGGTGGTGGCCACGTTGCGCCCCACCTCGAACAGGCTCTCGTCGGTCATCGACACATGGCCCTGCGTTATGTCGTGCAACAGGTTCTGCATGCCCTTGGCAATGCTCTCGCCCTTGGTCTCGATGGCTTTTTTCTGCGCTTCAGCGTTGAAGGCCAGGAAGTTGCTGGGTGCCATGGCGGCCATCCACTGCTCCACGCCAAAGCGGATGCGGGCCTTGGTCTTTTCGTCGGCCTCCACGGCGTCGGCCAGGCCCATCAGGGTGCGGGCGTTGAGCAGGTAAGCGGCGGCCGAGAACGCGGCCACCGGGTTGCTGGCCCAGCCCTCGCCAGCAAAGCGCTTGTCCTTGACTTCGGGCGTCCCTTGCAGGCCCTGGGCCCACAGCTCCTGGGCTTCTTTCAGGTATTGCTGCTGCAAGGCCTGCAGCTTAGGCTGCGACAGCTGCAGCGCCGGGGGCGTGGGCATTTGCGCGCCCAGGTCCATCTTCTGAAACGATTGCAGCGCCTGCGACCAGCTTTGCCCGAAAATCTGTTGGAACTGCTGGGCGCTCTCAGCCCAGGGTGATTCAGAATTCATGCTCTTTCCTCAATGGTTGATCGCTCGCAGCGGCAGAAGACCTTGGCGATCTCCCCCTCGGGTTCATTGTTGCCGACCCATTGGCGCATGGCAACGGATCCGGCACTTGCAGTGAACACAAGTCAATGTACCTCATCGTCATCGCCTGGACCTACGTCACCCTCATGATGGCCGTGGCCGAAGCCACCAGCCCCACGGGGACGCTGCTCGGCGCCATCATCACCTTTGTGCTGTATGGCGTGCTGCCCATGGGCATCCTGGTCTACATCCTGGGCACACCGTCGCGCAAGCGGGCCATCAAGGCGCGCGAAGCCGCCGAGCAGGCCGCCTACGATGCGGAGCAGGCAGCGGCTGCAACCGCATCAGCCACGCCAGATGCAGGCAGCGAACCGGCCGCTGGCGCCGAGCACGGCGGCGTCGCGCCGGTGCGAAAAGAACCGTGAGGCGTTGGTCACCGTGCACCAGGGCGCCGTGCTGTCATTGCCGTAGATCTGGGTGATGCCCAGGGCCCGCAGCCGCAAGCGGGCCAGGCCTGCCAGATCGCACAGGTACTTGCCCGGGACATCTGCGCGGGGCACAAAGCAGGATTGCGCGGCAACATCCGCATCGCAGAACGTCGCACGCACCTCGGCGCCGACTTCAAACGCCTGGGGGCCGATGCAAGGGCCCAGCCAGGCCAGCGTGTCCGCAGCCACGGCAGGCGCCACGGCGATTGCTCCACTTTTTATAGCTATTGAGGCAGCAGGAGCGCGCGCAAGGGCCTCAAAATCCTCAAAAGTGGACTCCAGAACCCCCCACCCCCCCGTCCCAGCCAACCCCCGCCAGCCCGCATGGGCCGCAGCCACCACCTGGCCATTGCGGTGGGCGAACAACACCGGCAGGCAGTCGGCCACCATGATGGTGCAGACGGCACCCGGGGCCGTGGCCACACAGGCGTCGGCCTCGGTGCCGTCGGGCGTGGCGGCATCCAGGTGGACTACGCCGACGCCGTGCACCTGGTTCAGGAACACGGCCCGGGCCGCTGCCGCGTGTGCCTGCAGCGCCGCTTGCAATGTCTGCCGGTTGGCCTGCACCGCAGCCGGGTCGTCGCCCACATGGGTGCCCAGGTTCAGGCTGTCGTAGGGCGGCTGGCTGCTGCCCCCCATGCGCGTGGTACACAGCGCCCACACGCCGGGCGGCGCGGGCCAGTCGGGCACCAGCCAGTCGGCGCCCACAGGCACAGGGGCGGCCATCAGGCCTCGAAGTCCGGGCAGGCCGAGGGCTGCGCTTGCTGAAACGCTGGCAGCGCCATGCAGGCCTCAAACGCTCCCATCGTCAGCGGCATGCCGTCCATGTTCACGTTGAACCGCTGGCCATTGAAAATCTGCGGCACCAGGCAGCAATCGGCCAGGGTGGGCGTGTCGCCCCAGCACAGCACCGACGGGGCCAGGCCCTGGGCGGCACGCTCCTGCGCCAGCAGCGCAAGCTGCCGCTCGAAAGCCTCCAGCCCGCTGCGCACCCAGTGGCGGTACCACGCGTTCTTTGCGTCCTCGTCCACCTTCAGGTCGCGCACCAGGTACTTGAGCACACGCAGGTTGTTGAGCGGGTGGATCTCGCAGGCCACCATCTGCGCCAGAGCCCGCACGCGGGCGCGGGCCAGCGGGGTGCCGGGCAGCAAGGCGGGCGTGGGGTGGGTCTCGTCCAGGTACTCGATGATGGCCATCGACTGCGACAACGCCGTGCCCCCGTCCGTCACCAGCGTGGGTACCAGCGCGTCACCGATGCGGCTGGCGTACTCCGGCGCCTTGTGCTCGCCTTTGACGAGGTGCACGGGCAGATAGTCGTAGGCCAGGCCCTTGATCTGGAGTGCGATGCGCACACGGAACGAGGCAGAGGAACGGAAGTAGTTGTAGAGCTGCATGGGGAAACCCGTCGATGAATCGATGAACCGGTGGAGGGGCCGGGGATGTTGGTGCGGCGGCGCCCCGGCGGCCAAGGGCGCAGGTCAGGCGCCCGAGGTGCCTGCCGGGTCCTGGTGGTTGTAGACCACTTTGGACAGGATGGACATCAGATCCACCCGCTCCTGCGCATTGAGCGGAGCCATCAGGCGCTCTTGCACGCGCTGTGCGGCATCGCGCATCTGCAGAGCGGCCACTTCGCCCTCGGGCGTGATCCACAGGAGCTTGCGGCGGCGGTCGCGGGTGTCGGGCTCGCGGCGGATCCAGCCGCGTTTTTCCAGCCGCCCGATGACCGAACCCGAAGTCGCCGCATCAAACGCCACCCGCGCGGCCAGCGTGACCTGGTCTTCGCCCGGCTGGGCCAGCAGCTCGTGCAGGATGGCGAACTGCACCGGCGTCACGTCGAACCCGGCGGTTTCTTCCATGAAAAGCGCCACGGTCCGCTGGTGGGCGCGGCGCACCAGGTGGCCCGGCGTGTTGTGGAAATCGAAGCTCTTTGCCATGGGCGCGAGTGTAGCGCCCCACAGCAGGCGGCCCGCAGCCATGGCACACTGCCACGGGGTGCGTACCACCCCACCCGGCCAACACCCCCGGCTTGCGCACAACCCGGTGACAGCGACATGCTGCACCGCTGGTTGGCGCAGGCCCCACCCCATGAAAGACCGACAGACATGAGCTACGTGTTTACCCCCGCCCCCGTGGCCAGCGTGCCCGTGGTGGGCAGCGACAACCGCTTCCCTGTGCACCGCATCTACTGCGTGGGCCGCAACTACGAAGAACACGCCAAGGAAATGGGCTTCACCGGCCGCGAGCCACCCTTCTTCTTCATGAAGCCTGCCGACGCCATCGTGGTGGTCAACACCGGTGAAACCGGCCAGCTGCCCTACCCCAGCCTCACTGCCAACCTGCACCACGAGATCGAACTGGTGGTCGCCATCGGCAAGGGAGGCAAGAACATCCAGGCCGCCGATGCACTGAGCCACATCTACGGCTACGCCGTGGGCCTGGACATGACCCGCCGCGACCTGCAGAACGACATGAAGAAGCAGGGCCGCCCCTGGTGCATCGGCAAGGGCTTTGACGCCAGTGCTCCCATCGGCCCCATCACCCCGGCCGCGCAGGCTGGCGATGTGGCCAAAGCCGCGATCTGGCTGCAGGTCAACGGTGCCGACAGGCAGCGCAGCACGGTGGCACAGCTCATCTGGAACATCGCCGAAACCATCGAGCACCTCTCGGCCGCGTGGGAGCTGCAGCCCGGCGACCTGATCTACACCGGCACCCCCGAAGGCGTGGGCGCCGTGGTGCGCGGCGATGTGCTGGAAGGTGGCGTGGAAGGCCTGGGCACGCTGCGACTGAGCGTGGTGTAAGCCCGCCTGGAGCCTGTACACGGCCCCGCCGGGGGGCGTGCACAGGCCCGTGATACTCATTTTTTGATAGCTATCAGCGCTTACCCAGCGGGCGCAGAGGCCATTTTTAGATCAAAATCCCCGCATGACTTTTCGCAGCCCCATCAAACACTGCCGCGCCTGCGGCACCGCCGTGGTCTACCGGCTGCCGGACGACGGCGACACCAAACAGCGCGCGGTGTGCCCCGCCTGCAACACGGTGCACTACGAAAACCCGTTGAACGTGGTGGGCACCGTGCCCGCACTGCCTGATGGGCGCATCCTGCTGTGCAAGCGCAACATCGAGCCACGCTGGGGCAAGTGGACGTTGCCTGCGGGCTTCATGGAGCTGGACGAGACCACCGCCCAGGGTGCGGCGCGCGAAACGGACGAAGAAGCGGGCGCACAGATCGAGATCGGCCCCCTGTTCAGCCTGCTCAACGTGCGCCGCGTGGGCCAGGTGCATCTGTTCTACCGCGCCACACTGCTCAGCGACCAGTTCAACCCCGGGTATGAAACCATCGAGGCGCGGCTGTTTGCAGAAGACGAAGTGCCGTGGGACGAGATTGCCTTTCGCACCGTCAAGGAAACGCTGGAGGCTTACTTCGCAGACCGCAAGGCCGGGGCCTTTGGCCTCCACGTGATCGATATCGAGTAGCAGCGCGCGCCGCAGGCTTTCTGAATCCGTTGGCGCTGGCGTCCGCCGCTACCTGCCAACGTTACACGCAGTCTTCAGCCGCCCACCCGCTCCTCCGCAGGCACAGGCGGGGCCACATTGCCCGGAACACCTGGCGATCCCCCAGGCATGGACGGCTGGTTGGGATCGCTGCGGAACAGCCCCCGCAGCCAGTCGCGCATGGTGTCCAGTGAGCTGTCGGGCGGCGGCGCCGTGCGGGTGTCGAACTCATCCACAAACCTTGCATTGCCATCGATCACCTTGCTGCGGATGGCCTGCTGCATGAACTCGCCCACCATGGGCAGCGCGCTGCGGGCGCCCTGCCCCCAGTGGTCGCTGCGCAGGGTGATGCGGCCGTCGTTGAAGCCTGCCCAGGCGCCCACCACCACGCGCGGGTTCATCAGGATGAACCAGCCGTCGGTGTTGTCCTGGGTGGTGCCCGTCTTGCCCGCTACATCGGCCTGGATGCCGTAGCGGCTGCGGATGGCGGTGGCTGTGCCATGGTCAATGGCGCCCCGCATGGTGTTGCGCAGGGTTTGCGCAGCGCGGGCGTCGAACACCGCCTCGGGGGCAGTCGGGGCAAAGGTTTCCAGCACCTTGCCATGACGGTCTTCGATGCGGGTGATGAGCACCGGCTCCACATAGCGCCCCAGATTGGCGATGGAGCTGTAGGCCGACACCATTTCCTTGAGTGTGACCGGGCTGGTGCCCAGCGCGAGCGAGGGCACCTCTTCGAGCTTGGACTGGCGCACGCCCAGGGCCCGCGCCACCTCGGCCACACGGGCAGGGCCCACCTGGTGCATGACCTGGGCCGTGATGGTGTTCTTGGAGCGTGCCAGGCCATCGGCCAGCGTCATGGGTTCGTCGCTGGGCGGGCCGCCGTCGGTGGGCCGCCACACGCGGCCGCCACCCAGGGGGATCTCCACCGCTGAGTCCATGAGCGTGTCGTCGGGCGACGCGCCCTGCGCAAAGGCTGCGCCATACACAAAGGGCTTGAAGGTAGAGCCAGGCTGGCGCCGCGCCGCCTGCACATGGTCGAACGGGTCTTGCGCAAAGTCGCGGCTGCCCACCCAGGCCAGCACATGGCCGGTGACCGGGTCTTGCGCCAGAAAACCGGCCTGCACGCGTATCTTCTCGGCGCGCAGTTTTTGCAGGAAGGCGGTGTCATCCAGCAGCGCCTGCAATGCCTCTTCGGGGGCCTGGCCCTTGTCCACGGCGTTGCGGTACTCGGCGCTTTCGCGCACCAGCGTCTGCACCAGTTCGCTCTTCGGGCCCCAGCCATTGCGCTGCGACCAGGCGGTATCGGCCACGCCCTGCAGCTGGCGCCCCTGGCGCAGCACGGCCTGGTTGGCGATGGCCTGCAGGCGCGAGTCGATGGTGGTGCGGATCACCAAGCCATCGGCGTACAGGTTGTAGCCATGGCTGTCGGCCCACTCGATGAGCTGCTTGCGCAACTGCATTGCGAAGTGCGGCGCCGGGCCCATCACCTCGGTCTGGCGCTCGAAGTTGACACGCAGCGGGCGTTTTTGCAGGGCCTCCAGCTGTTTCGCTTCCAGCTTGCCGCGCTTGACCATTTGCGACAGCACCGTGTTGCGCCGCGCCTGCGCGCGCTCGGGGTTGAGCACGGGGTTGTAGTAGGCCGTGCCCTTGAGCATGCCGATCAGCGTGGCACTCTCCAGCACATTGAGCTTGTCGGCCGACTTGTCGAAATACGTGCGTGCGGCCATCTCGATGCCGTAGGCGTTGTACAGAAACGGCACGGTGTTGAGGTAAGTCTCCAGGATCTCGTCCTTGGTGTAGGACGCCTCGATCTTCAGGGCTGTGATCGCCTCCTTGAGCTTGCGCGTGAGCGCCTGCGGGAACACGCGCGAGCGGCCAATCTCGTCCGGAAACAGGTTGCGCGCCAGCTGCTGCGTGATGGTGGAGCCGCCCTGCGGGTCACCGCGCAGTGTGTGCACCACCGACGACGCCGTGCGCCGCCAATCAAGCCCGAAGTGGTCGTAGAAGCGGTGGTCTTCGGTGGCGATGAGCGCATTCACCACGTTGGGCGAAATCTCGTTCAGCTCCACCCATTCGCGGTTGGCCCAGCGGTATTCGGCCAGCAGCTTGCCATCCACCGACATCAGCTGCGCGGGCAGCTCGCTTTTGGCCTTCCGGATGTCGCTGATGGAGGGCGTGAACGGGATCAGTACCAGCGTGTAGGCCAGCACGGCGGCAGGCAGTGCCAACACACCCCACAGCAGCGCGCGGCGCAGCGGACGGGGCATCCAGGCGAACAGACCAGCCAGCCAGCGGAACAGTCCCGCAGCGCGGGCCTGGAGAGAAAGCAGCAAGGTGCGCATCAAAAAACCAGATAAAAAGGAGCGCAAAAAAGAGCGCGTCAGGCGCCGGTGCCGGCCAACAAAGCCAGCATGCCCGCTTCATCCAGCACAGGCACGCCCAGCTCTTCGGCCTTGGCCAGTTTGCTGCCCGCTTCGGCGCCTGCCACCACGTAGCTGGTCTTCTTGCTGACCGAACCGGCCACCTTGGCGCCCGCGGCCTCCAGCATGTCCTTGGCCGCGTCGCGGCTCAATGTGGGCAAGGTGCCGGTCAGCACCACCGTCTTGCCCGCGAGGATCTGCGGGGCACGTTCAGCCACCGGGCCCTCGGGCCAGGCCACGCCGCAGGCGCGCAGTTGCTCGACCACCTCGCGGTTGTGCGGTTGTTCAAAAAAGGTGCGAATGGCCTTGGCCACGATCGGGCCTACGTCATTGACGGCCAGCAGTTGCTCTTCCGTCGCATCCATGATGGCGTCGAGCACCCCAAAATGCCGCGCCAGATCCTTGGCCGTGGCCTCGCCCACGTGGCGAATGCCCAGGGCAAACAGGAAGCGCGGCAACGTGGTCTGCTTGGATTTTTCGAGCGCAGCCAGCACGTTCTGCGCCGATTTTTCGGCCATTCGCTCCAGCGCAATCAGCGAGGTCAGGCCCAGCCGGTACAGGTCGGGCAGTGTGCGGATCACGTTGGCATCCACCAGCTGGTCCACCAGCTTGTCGCCCAGGCCCTCTATGTCCATGGCGCGGCGCGCGGCAAAGTGCAGGATGGCTTCCTTGCGCTGCGCGGCGCAGAACAGGCCGCCGGTGCAGCGGTGATTGGCCTCGCCCTTTTCGCGCACCACGGCGCTGCCGCAGACGGGGCAGGCCGTGGGCATGCGGAAGTTGGGCACATAGCCTGTGCGCTTGCCCGGCATCACACCCACCACCTCGGGGATCACATCGCCCGCACGGCGCACGATGACCGTATCGCCTACGCGCACGCCCTTCTTGCGGATCTCGAACAGGTTGTGCAACGTGGCGTTGGTGACGGTGACACCGCCCACAAACACCGGCGCCAGGCGTGCGACCGGGGTGATCTTGCCGGTGCGCCCCACCTGCACATCGATGCCTTCGATCCTGGTGGCCATCTCCTGCGCCGGGTACTTGTGCGCCACGGCCCAGCGCGGCTCGCGGGTCTTGAAGCCCAGATCGCGCTGCAAATCAAGCCGGTTGACCTTGTAGACCACCCCGTCGATGTCATACGGCAACGCATCGCGGCTGGCGCCCACCTGCTGGTGAAATGCTACTAATTCAGTAGCACCCGCCGCAATCCTTACCTGCGCCGCGACGGGAAAGCCCCAGGATTTCAACGTCTGCAGCATCTCAAAATGCGTGCGGAACTGGGGCCCGCCCTCGCCCGGCGGCGTGATGGCGCCCAGGCCATAGGCAAAAAAGCTCAAGGGCCGCTGGGCGGTGATGCTGGAGTCGAGCTGGCGCACCGCACCGGCGGCCGCGTTGCGCGGATTCACAAACGTCTTGCCGCCCTGCTCCCGCTGGCGCTCGTTCAGCGCATCGAAGTCGGCACGGCGCATGTAGACCTCGCCACGCACCTCCAGCAGCGGTGGCACGCCTTCACGCAAGGTCAGCGGAATCTGCCGGATGGTGCGGATGTTGTGCGTCACATCCTCCCCCACCTCACCATCGCCGCGCGTGGCGGCCTGCACCAGGCGGCCGTTTTCATAGCGCAGGCTCATGGCCAGGCCGTCAAACTTGGGCTCGGCCACGTATTCGATGGCGGGGTCTGCCTCGGTCAGCCCTAGCTCGCGCCGCACGCGCGCATCAAACGCCTGGGCGCCCGTCGCTTCGGTGTCGGTCTCGGTGTGGATGCTGAGCATGGGCACCGTGTGCCGCACGGGGGCCAGGCCTTCCATCACCGCACCAATCACGCGTTGCGTGGGCGAATCGGGGGTGACGAGATCGGGGTGCGCAGCTTCGAGCGCCTGCAGCTCGCGGAATACACGGTCGTACTCGGCGTCGGGGACGGTGGGCTCGTCCAGCACGTAGTACTGGTGGGCCCAGTGGTTGAGCTGGTCGCGCAATGCTTCTATTTTGATAGCTGGTTGCGCAATATCTACGGGCGCAGGGGCCGAAAAAAGATCCAGATTGTCGGTCATGGCCGCACCAGCACTCAGCTGAACAAGCGCCGCGCCAGCACGGAGCCCGCCGACAGATCCCGCCCATCAAGCTGGTCGTACAGCAGCTCCAGGTCGCCCGCGATCGGGTCCATCGCCATCGCGGGCAGCGGGGTGCCGTTCTGGTCGCACAGCACACCGTCCATGGCCTGGCACAGGGCGGCGGCCACGTCGCGCAGGCGCGCAAAGGGCTGTTCGGTGCGGTGGACCTGGGCGACGTCCAGGCTCAGCGTGATGTCGCGAATCGCGGACTGGTCGGGGTCATCGGCCAGGGCCGCCTGGGTGTCGAAACCCAGGGTGAGCAAGGGCGGCAGGCCCTGGGTGCTGGCGGGCAGCACCAGGCGGCCGGGCATGGCGCCGGGCACAAAGCCCAGACGGGCGGCATTCTGCTGCACGTAGCCGGGGCTCCACGCGGCCTGGCGGGCGCGCAGCATGAACATGAGCTGGGCGTCGTGGTCGCTGGCGAACTGGTCCAGCTCGCGGGCGCGGGCTACTTCCTGCAGCATGTCGGGGAAGTCGGGGGCAGCGTTGATGGCGTCTGCAAAGGCCTGGGCCTTGACCACGAACTCGGAGAACTCGATCTCGTTCAGCGCCCCCATGCGGTTGGCCAGCTGCACGCCCGCCTGGAACGACTGGTAGCGCTGGCCGGGGGCCGGGGTTTCCCACTGCTGGGTGGCTTCGTTCAGGCCTTCGATGGCAAAGGGCTTGCTGCCTGCACGGCGGGTGGGTGGCAGCGCGGCCAGGGCTGCGTCGCCGGACACGACATGCTCAGGCTGCAGCGAGGCGATCACATCGATAAGCGGGTCCAGCCCAGGGCGGCGCTCTGAGGAGAACGGAGGTACGGGCAGTTGCAGCGTATCGCCCTCGTCCACAGCGTGGGTGGAGGGGTCTGGGCCCCGGTCCAGACCATGGAACTCGCCGCTGGGCACCGCTGCAGCGGCATCAAAGCCGGGCTCCTGGCGCAGTGCAGGTTCTGCCGCATGTTCGCTGTCCTGCGGCAAGGCGCGCTTGGGCGCGTTGCGGCGCGAGGTCCAGGTGTTGTAGGCCACGATCAGGGCCAGCACCAGGCCACCGATGATGGCCAGACTCAGTTGCAATGTGCTCATGTTTGAATGAATGGGTTCAAGCGTCCACCATCGACAAAGCGGACTCCATGTCCACCGCCACGATGCGCGACACGCCCTGCTCCTGCATGGTCACGCCGATCAGCTGCTCGGCCATTTCCATCGCGATCTTGTTGTGGCTGATGAACAGGAACTGCGTACCCTTGCTCATGCTGGACACCAGCTTGGCGTAGCGTTCGGTATTGGCGTCGTCCAGGGGCGCGTCCACCTCGTCCAGCAGGCAGAACGGCGCGGGGTTGAGCTGGAAGATGGCAAACACCAGCGCGATGGCCGTGAGCGCCTTTTCGCCGCCTGACAACAGGTGGATGGTCTGGTTCTTCTTGCCGGGCGGCTGCGCCATCACCTGTACGCCGGAATCGAGAATTTCGTCGCCCGTGATGATGAGCTTGGCCTGGCCGCCGCCGAACAGCTCGGGGAACATGCGGCCAAAGTGCGCGTTCACGGTGTCGAAGGTGCCCGAGAGCAACTGGCGCGTTTCGCCGTCGATCTTGCGGATCGCGTCTTCCAGCGTGTTCATGGCCTCGGTGAGGTCGGCGGTCTGCGCATCGAGGAACACCTTGCGCTCGCTGGCCAGCTTCAGTTCATCCAGCGCGGCCAGATTGACCGCGCCCAAGGCGGCGATCTCGCGGTGCAGGCGGTCGATTTCGCCTTGCAGGCCGCCCATGCGCACATTGCCTTCAGTGATGGACTGTGCCACCGCCTCCAGGTCGGCCTGGGCGTCGGCCAGCAAGGTCGTGTACTGCTCCAGGCCCAGGCGCGCGGCCTGCTCCTTGAGCTGGAATTCGGTGATGCGCTGGCGCAGCGGGTCCAGGGCACGCTCCAGCTGCATGCGGCGTTCATCACTCGCGCGCAGCTTGGTGGTCAGGTCGTCGTATTCGCTGCGCTGGGCGCCCAGGGCCTTTTCGCGCTCCATCTTCAATTCGAGCGCAGCTTGCAGGCCGCCTTGGGCGGCGGCGTCAGAGAGACGGGCGAGTTCATCGCGCGCACGCTGCTCTTCGTCGGCCAGGGCCTTGGCCTGCTGCGTGGCGGTTTCGATAGAGCGGTTGAGCTCGGCGCGCCGCGCCTCCAGGCTGCGCTGCGAGAACGTGGCCTCCTGCGCCTGGCGCTCCAGAGTGCGCTGCTGCTCGCGGCACGCGGCCAGCTTGCGTTCGGCCTCGATGACTTTGTCGCCCAATTGGGCCTCGCGCTCCTGGCTGTCGGCCAGTTGCATGTCCAGCTCTTCAAAGCGTGCCTCGGCGGCCACGCGGCGCTCCTGCAGGTCGGCCAGCTGGGCCTCCACCTCAGCCAGGTCGCCATCGATCTGCTGGCTGCGCGCGCGGGTTTGTTCGGCCAACTGCGTGAGGCGCAGGGTCTCGACCTGCAGCTCATGGGCACGGCTCTGGGTTTCGGTGGCTTCGCGGCGTGCGGACACCAGGCGTTGCGAGGCGTCGGCATAGGCAGCCTCGGCGCGGACCAAGGCGGTGCGCGATTCCTCGGCGATCAGGGCCTGCGCGCGCAGCTCCTTTTCAAGGTGCTCGATCTCCTGCGCGCGGGCTAGCATACCGGACTGTTCGGAGTCCTGCGCATAAAAGCTCACGCTGTGGGCGCTGACCGCATGGCCCGTGGGCACAAACACCACCTCGCCGGGCTGCAGCTGGCTGCGGCGGGCCAGAGCGTCGTCCAGCGTGGGCGCGGTGTAGCAACCCTGCAACCAGTCCACCAACACGGCGCGCAGGCCCGCATCGTTCAGGCGCAGCAGGTCTGACAGGCGGGCGTGGGGGGACGATGTTTCTGGGTGGCCCGCGGCGGGGGCGCTGTAAAAGGCCAGGCGCGCGGGCGGTGCATCCGTGCCGCCGGAGCCCAGGAAGCCGCGCACCATGTCCAGGCGCCCCACTTCCAGCGCTGCCAGGCGCTCGCGCAGGGCCGCTTCGAGCGCGTTCTCCCAGCCAGGCTCAATGTGGATACGGCTCCACAGGCCTTGCAAGCCGTCGAGGCCATGTTTGGCGAGCCAGGGGCGCAGCTTGCCATCGGTCTTGACCTTTTCCTGCAGCGCCTTGAGCGCCTCCATGCGGGCCGACAACTCGGCCTGGCGCGCGCTTTCACTGTTCACGGCCTGCTGGCGGGCACGGCGGTCTTCGTCCAGCTGGGGCACGGACTCCTGCAGCTCGTACAACCGTGCCTCGGTGGTTTCCGCAATCTCTTGCGCTTCTTCGAGTTGCTCGCGCAGATTGGTCAGGCGGGCTTCATCGGGCGCAGCCAACGCATTGCGGTCGGTGCGCAGGCGTTCAAAGCGGGCGTCGAGCTGGCGGCTTTGCTCGTCAAAGCTGCGCTGCTCGGCAGCGAGCACGCCGATCTGCTGCTGCACCTGCACCACGCTGCTGCGCTGCTCTGCCGTGCGGGCCTGGGCCTGGCGCAGCGCTTCTTCCAGATCGGGCAGCTGCATAGCCTGTTCTTCAACTTGGGCGGCGAGCAGCTCCGCACGCTCTTCGGCGTCCACGCCCGCACCGGCCAGGTTTTCCAGCTCCACGTCGGCGTCTTCCTTGCGGGCCTGCCACTGGGCGATCTGCTCGGCCAGCTGCACCAGGCGCTGCTCCACGCGCTGGCGGCCTTCGACCACATAGCGGATCTCGGCTTCGAGCTTGCCGACCTCGGCCGTGGCTTCGTAGAGCTTGCCCTGGGCCTGGTTGACCTGGTCACCAGCGGCGTAATGGGCCTGGCGGATGGTTTCGAGGTCGGACTCGACCGCGCGCAGGTCGGCCATGCGCGATTCGAGGTCGTTCACGGCCTGCAGGCCGTCCAGGCGCACCTTGTTCTGCTGCTCTTCGGCTTCGGCCCGCTTCAAAAACCACAGCTGGTGCTGCTTGAGCGTGGCGTCGGAGTTGAGCGCGTTGTACTTGGCGGCCACCTCGGCCTGTTTTTCGAGCTTTTCGAGGTTGGCGTTCAGCTCGCGCAGGATGTCTTCGACCCGCGTGAGGTTCTCGCGCGTGTCGTGCAGGCGGTTTTCAGTCTCGCGGCGGCGCTCTTTGTACTTCGAGACACCGGCGGCCTCTTCGAGGAACAAGCGCAGCTCTTCGGGGCGCGATTCGATGATGCGGCTGATGGTGCCCTGGCCGATGATGGCGTAGGCGCGCGGGCCCAGGCCCGTGCCCAGGAACACGTCCTGCACGTCGCGGCGGCGCACGGGCTGGTTGTTCAGAAAGTAGCTGCTGGTGCCGTCGCGGGTGAGCACGCGGCGCACGGCCACCTCGCCGTACTGGCCCCACTGGCCGCCTGCGCGGTGGTCGGAGTTGTCGAACACCAGCTCCACGCTGGCACGGCTGGCCTGCTTGCGGGTGGTGGTGCCGCTGAAGATCACGTCCTGCATGCTCTCGCCACGCAGCTCGCTGGCCTTGCTCTCGCCCAGCACCCAGCGCACCGCGTCCATGATGTTGGACTTGCCGCAGCCGTTCGGGCCCACCACGCCCACCAGTTGGCCGGGCAGCATGAAGTTGGTGGGTTCAGCGAACGACTTGAAACCGGAAAGCTTGATGGAGGTAAGACGCACGGGTCAGGGGGCGGGCAAAAATGGGAGAAGCGGGGATGGGAAGCTGCGCCGGACGGGCGTTCCGGCGGGGAACACGCCGGCGGCAGCCACGGCGGAATGATACCGCGCCGCCTGCGTGCCCCCCTGCTCTGGCGGCTTGGGGCGGCTTCCTAAGCTGTGTATTGCGGAAACATTTGGTTAAAACAGGCCTTCCCGCGCATCCAGCATGACTCTACAGCTATCAATTTTGAACAACCAAACCCGGCTGGGTCACCCGGCAAACAGCGCCTGGAAAGCCCTTGCCCCGCCCGGCGTTCAGGCCTGGGGCGGCAACCCGTCTACCGCATTGGTGCGGTGCACCAGGGCCTCGAACTCGGCCACGGGCAGCGGGGGGCTCAGCAGGTAGCCTTGCCAGGCATGGCAGTTGTGCCGCTCCAGAAACTCGCGCTGCGCCTCGGTTTCCACCCCCTCGGCGATCACGCGCAGGCCCAGGCTGGTGCCCAGGGCCACCACGGTGCGGGCAATGGCCGCGTCGTTGGGGTCGGTGAGCACGTCGCGCACGAAGCTCTGGTCGATCTTGAGCTGGTCGAGCGGCAGGCGCTTGAGGTAGCTCAGTGAGGAGTACCCGGTGCCGAAGTCGTCGAGCGAAAAGCCCACACCGTAGCCCTTGAGCTGGCCCATCTTGTCGATGGTGTCTTCCACATCTTCCAACAGCAGGCCTTCGGTCATCTCCAGCTTGAGCTGGCGGCCATCGACCCCGGCACCGGCCAGGGCGGCGAGCACCTGGGCCACAAAGCCGCTCTGGTGGAACTGGCGCGGGCTCACGTTGACGGCCAGGCTCAGGGGCGCCAGTGCGGGCTGCAGGGCCCACGACGCCAGGCGCTGGCAGGCGGTCTTCAGTACCCATTCGCCCAGCGGCAGGATGAGTCCGGTCTCCTCGGCCAGCGGGATGAAATGGGCGGGCGACACGAATCCATCGCGCGGATGGCGCCAGCGCAGCAGGGCCTCGGCGCCGATGATGCGGCCATGGTCGATCTGAGGCTGGTAGTACAGCTCGAACTGCCCCTGGGCCAGGCCCGTGCGCATGTCCAGCTCCAGCGCGGCCCGCGCGCTCACGGCGGCCTGCATCTTGGGATCGTAGAAGCGCAGGGTGTCGCGGCCCGCGTCCTTGGCCTGGTAGAGCGCCAGGTCTGCGCGCTTGAGCAGCTCGTCCGCCGTCTCGCGCATGCCGCTGAACACCGCCACGCCCATGCTCAGCGAGCTGTGGTGCGTGTCGCCATCGAGCAGGTAGGGCTCGCGCAGCACGGCCAGGATGCGCTGGCCCACCTCTTCGCCGCGTGCCGCCGCCTCTTCGGGGCTGGCGCCCAGGTCTTCCAGCACCACCACAAACTCGTCGCCGCCCTGGCGGGCCACGGTGTCGTCTTCATGCACGCAGCCGCGCAGGCGGTGCGCCACCTGCAACAGCAGGGTGTCACCCCGGTCGTGGCCCCGGGTTTCATTGAGGGTCTTGAAGTTGTCCAGGTCCAGCATCAAAAGCGCACCGCTGCGGTGGTGGCGCGCACTGGTGGCCAGTGCCTGCTGCAGCCGGTCCATCAGCAGGCGCCGGTTGGGCAGGCGGGTGAGCGGGTCGTAATACGCCAGGGTGTTGATCTCTTCCTCGGCCGCCTTGTGCTGGCTCAGGTCCTGCATGGTGATGAGGCGCCCGCCATCGACAAAGATGCCGGAGATCTCCACCGGCTTGAGCTTGCCGTCGGCGCACCGGATGGTGTATTCGGCGGCGGGGATCACGCCCTGGTTTTTGGCCTCGATCAGCTTTTGCCGGGTGGCATCGCGCTCCACCGCGTCCGGGTAGGCGCGCTGCCACCAGGTGTCCACATCGGGGACTTCTTCCTGTGTGTAGCCGCAGATCTGCACATACCGCTCGTTGCGGAAGCTGATGAGGCCATCGTCCTGCACCAGGCACAGGCCCATGGGCAGGCGCTCCAGGATGCTGCGCAGGCGCTGCTCGTTGGCGCGCAGGGTTTCTTCCATGCGCTTGCGCGAGGTGATGTCCTGCACCACGGCAATGTGGTGGCCGGTGAACCACATCGACGACACGGTGAGGTCGCCCCAGACCACATGCCCGTCCTTGTGGATGTAGCGTTTTTCGAGCCGGTACTCGGGCAGGTCGCCGCTCTTGAGGCGCCGCACCTGGGCCATGTCGGCGGCCAGGTCGTCGGGGTGGGTGAGGCTCTGGAAGGTCTTGCCCACCAGCTCCTGCACGCTGTAGCCCAGGATGTCGGCATAGCGCTGGTTGGCACGCAAAAACTGGCCGGTGTCGGAATCCACCTGCGCCACCCCCACGGTGGCCTGGTTGAACAGGGCACCAAACCGCTCTTCGCTTTCGCGCCGCGCGTCGTCCGAGACCTGGGCGCGCACCAGCGCCAGGGTGCGCTGGCGCACCAGCAGCCCCACCGTGGACGCGGCCAGCAGCGACACCAGCACACCAGCCAGCCCCGCCAGCAGCGGCAGCCGCGCCTCTTGTGGCGCCAGGAACGAGCGCGTGGGATAAAAGGTGAGCTGCCAGCGCCGGTCGTGCACCACCAGGTCGCGCACCAGTGGCCGCGCGCCGGGCAGGCCGGGCGAGGTCTGCTCCAGCAGCGGGCGCACCGTGGTGTCGCGGGCGTCCGTGCGCACCGGGCCCTGGTCGGTCATGGCCACGGCGATGCCATTCAGAAAGCCCTGGCTGCCGAGGCCCTGCACCAGGTCGTACACCCGCAGGGTAGAGGCCACGGCCCCCACAAACCGCTGCTCGGCCGTGCCCGCCGTGGGGTCGAACACCGGCACGCGGATCACGATGCCCTGGCGGTATTTTTCTTCCTGGATCAGGTCGAATGGCGCCGACACCACGGTCTGGCCGCTGTCGCGGCTGTAGCGCATGGCTGCCAGATTGGTGGGCTGGGCGCTGATGTCCAGGCCCAGCACCCCTTCGTTACCCACCATGGGCCAGAGGTACTCGGCCACAAAGTATTCGGCACGCTCACCCGGCGGGTGGATGCGGAAGTTGGGGAAGCCATAGGGCGAGAGCGAGGTGTCCACCCGCACGCGGGCCTCGTAGGCTTCGCGTTCCGGGCCTGGCACCCAGCGGGTGAACGACAGGTTGCGCACCCCCGGGTAACGTTGGCCCACTTCCATCTCGCTGGCGGCGCGCTCGAAGTCCAGCCGCGACAGATGGGGGTTGGCAGTGAACAGGCCCCGCAGGCCGTTGACCACCTCCGTGTGCCCGGTGATGCGCTGGCTCAACGCATCGGAAAAAGCCCGCGCCTCCTGCACAAACCGCGCTTCGTCAATTTGTGCCATCGAATCCGCCTGGTGCGCTCCCAGCCACAGGCTGAGGCACAGCCCCAGCGCGGCCACGCCCAGGCCAGACCACCAGTGCCTGTAGCGGCCCGGCGCAAGCGGGCCGGCCGGGAGGGGGGAACTCGGGGGGAGAGTCAGACGAATGCCTCAGCCGGGGAGCAGGTTGGTGGGACGCCAGCCAGGCAACAAGTCGGCCAGCCAGAGCGGGATGGACGCAGGATAGCGGCAAACCCGGCCCAGCGGCACCAACATTTTGTTACCGCGCAACATTCAATAAAAAAGTGCCGTCTCCGCAACACTGTCATGCCTTGCAAGCTATGAAATGATGAGCGCATTTCATGACCGGTGGGTCGCGGCCAGCGGCGCAGCCACCGGATATGGGGCAAAACGGCTGTGGTTCTCATTCACATCCAGCGCCCGCCCGATGGGCGGGAAGGCGCGCTGCGGGCAGGCGTCCCGCTCGCACACCTTGCAACCCATGCCAATCGGCACGGCGGCCTCGGGGTTGGCGAGATGGAGCCCGCGTGAATACACCAGCTGCGGCGCGTGGCGGATGTCACAACCCAGGGCTACGGAGAACTCCTTGCCGGGCACACCCCAGCCGCCGCCGCTGCGCGATACCACACGCGCCACCCACAGGTAGGCGCGGCCATCGGGCATGCGTGCCACCTGCGGCACGATGCGGCCTGGCTGTGCGAAGGCCTCGTACACATTCCACAGTGGACAGGTGCCGCCGATCTTGCTGAAGTGAAAGTGTGTGGCCGACTGCCGCTTGCTGATGTTGCCCGCGCGGTCTACCCGGATGAAGAAGAACGGCACGCCGCGCGCACTGGGGCGTTGCAGGGTGGAGAGGCGGTGGCACACGGTCTCAAAACCCACGCCAAACTGGTGACCCAGCCGGTCGATGTCGTAGTGCGCCGCTTCGGCCGCCCGCAAAAAGGCCGTGTAGGGCAACACCAGCGCCCCCGCAAAGTAGTTGGCCAGACCGATGCGCGCCAGCGCCCGGGCCTGGTCGCCGGACAACCCGGCGCTGTCGGCCAAGCGCTGCAGCTCGGCGCCCTGCTCCAGAAACGCCAGCTGCGTCGCCATCTGAAACGCCCGCTGCCCCCGCTCCAACCCCGCCGCCAGCTGCAGCAGCCCGGCCTCGGCCTGGAACACGCGCTGCGCCTGGCCAGGCAGGTCG
This sequence comes from Acidovorax kalamii, assembly GCF_002245625.1. GTDB lineage: Bacteria > Pseudomonadota > Gammaproteobacteria > Burkholderiales > Burkholderiaceae_C > Acidovorax > Acidovorax kalamii. The sequence continues at coordinate 527,722 of NZ_NOIG01000011.1, read as the reverse complement.
GCCGCATCCACCACGCGCACCCCGTGGGCCACGAGCAGGCGTTGGGCCAGCGCCTCATCGGCCCGGCCGGGCAGCAGGCCCCACTCGGCGGCACATCGCTCGGCCGCGTCGTCCAGCTCGGCAATGTGGTTCTGGCGCGCAAAGAAGAAGTCGCGTACTTCTTCATAGGCCATGGGTGGGTGCGGGGCCAACACGCCCTCGCCGCTGCGGTCGTTGCCCAGGGCCGCCAGCCGCTCCAGCGCCTGGCGGTGCCGCTGGTGCAGCGCCAGCAGCGTGCGCGCCACGGCGGGCATGCCGGCGGCCAGCTCGCGGATCTCGGCGAGCGACACGGCTTCGCCCGCGCCCTCCCCGCCCACACCTGCAGGCAGGTCGGCCAGCACCTCGCGCAGGCCGGTGATAAGGCGCGCCTCGTCGTCGTCAGAGAACCGCTGCACGTCCACCCCGAACACAGCGTTGATCTTGAGCAGCACAGGCACGGTGAGCGGACGCTGGTTCTGCTCCAGCTGGTTCAGGTAGCTGGCCGACAGGTCCAAGGCCCGGGCCAGTGCCACCTGGGTCATGCCGCGCTCTTCGCGCAGGCGGCGCAGGCGCACGCCCATGAAGGTTTTTTTCATTGTTTCTTTCGCAGTGGGGCAACGCCATTCGTTCGCAAAACCAATTTGCAAATCATTCGCAAGCTTTGCAAATCACAGAAGACGCCTTCGCAATCATTCGCCAATTCAGGTCTTACGAAGGGATGCCATTGTGCGTAAATTGCGAAGCATGACAACCCCTCAAGGCACCGTCGAGCTGACGGAGATCGTCTTCCCCGCCGAAGCCAACCACTACGGCACGCTGTTTGGCGGCAACGCCTTGCAGCTCATGGCCAAGGCGGCGTTTCTGGCAGCGCGCGGCGCCGCACAGCGCGATGTGGTGATGGCGGGCGTGACCGACGTGCGTTTTCTGGCCCCTGTGCCCGTGGGCCATGTGCTCACGCTGCGCGCCTGGGTCACCCGCGTCGGCCGCAGCTCGCTCACCGTGTGCGTGACCGGTCTGGCCGCCACGCTGGGCTCGCCCCAGGATGAAGTGCTGAAGGGGATTTTTGAAATGGTGGCGGTGGATGGCAAAGGCCGCCCCACTGCCATCACCAACACATACGTAAACCAGGAGACCGCATGACTACCACCGTTGAAACCCCGGGCTTCAAGCCCAAGAAGTCCGTCGCGCTCTCGGGCGTGACGGCGGGCAACACCGCCCTGTGCACCGTGGGCCGCACGGGCAACGACCTGCACTACCGGGGCTACGACATCCTCGACATTGCCGAGGTCTGCGAGTTTGAAGAAATCGCCCACCTGCTGGTGCACGGCAAGCTGCCCACACGCGCCGAACTGCGTGCCTACAAGTCCAAGCTCAAGGCCCTGCGCGGCCTGCCGATGAGTGTGAAGCAGGCGCTGGAGCAACTGCCCGCCGCCAGCCACCCCATGGACGTGATGCGCACGGGCGTCTCGGCCCTGGGCTGTGCGCTGCCCGAAAAGGATGACCACAACCTGCCCGGTGCGCGCGACATTGCCGACCGGCTCATGGCGTCGCTGGGCTCCATGCTGCTGTACTGGCACCACTGGGCCAGCTCGGGCCGCCGCATCGAGGTGGAGACCGATGACGACTCCATCGGCGCGCACTTCTTGCACCTGCTGCACGGATCCAAGCCCAGCGCGGCGTGGGAGCGCGCCATGCACACCTCGCTCAACCTGTATGCCGAGCACGAGTTCAACGCCAGCACCTTCACCGCCCGCGTGGTGGCAGGCACGGGCAGCGACATGTATTCGGCCATCACCGGCGCCATCGGCGCGCTGCGCGGACCCAAGCATGGCGGCGCGAACGAGGTGGCTTTCGAGATCCAGAAACGCTACGACAGCCCGGATGAGGCCGAGGCCGACATTCGCCGCCGCGTGGAGGCCAAAGAGGTGGTCATTGGCTTCGGCCACCCGGTCTACACCGTGAGCGACCCGCGCAATGTGGTCATCAAAGGCGTTGCGCACAACTTGTCGCAAGAGGCTGGCAGCACCAAGATGTATGACATTGCCGAGCGGCTGGAAACCGTGATGTGGGAGGTCAAAAAGATGTTCCCCAACCTCGACTGGTTCAGCGCCGTGAGCTACCACATGATGGGCGTGCCCACCGCCATGTTCACGCCGCTGTTCGTCATTGCGCGCACAAGCGGCTGGGCGGCGCACATCATTGAGCAGCGCATCGACAACAAGATCATCCGGCCGAGTGCGAACTACACCGGGCCCGAAGACCTTGTTTTTGTGCCTATCGAACACCGCGCTTGAATCTCGCCTCCCCTTTCTTCCTCCCTCTCCCCTCGCGGGAGAGGGCCGGGGAGAGGGGGTGAACCCGCACAGCGTCACCTTGCAACCGCCCCTCTCCCCCAACCCCTCTCCCGCGAGGGGAGAGGGGAGTGAACAGCCGGGCACCACAATGCCCCGCCACTTCAGTCCATGATGAACACCCTGTTTCGCCGCCCTTTGCCGGGCACTGATCTTGACTACTTCGACGCCCGCGCCGCTGTCGAGGCCCTGCAGCCCCGCGCCTGGGCCACCCTGCCCTACACCGCCCGGGTCCACGCCGAAAACATCGTGCGCCGCGCCGATCCGGACACCGTCAACGACTGCCTGTGCCAGCTCATCGAGCGCAAGCGCGACCGCGACTTCCCTTGGTACCCCGCACGCGTGGTGTGCCACGACATCCTGGGCCAGACGGCGCTGGTGGACCTGGCGGGCCTGCGCGATGCGATTGCCAAAGAAGGCGGTGACCCGGCCCAGGTGAACCCCGTGGTGCCCGTGCAGCTCATCGTGGACCATTCGCTGGCCGTGGAATGTGGCGGATTCGACCCCGATGCGTTTGCCAAGAACCGCGCCATCGAAGACCGCCGCAACGAGGACCGCTTTCACTTCATCGAGTGGACGAAAAAAGCCTTCGCCAACGTGGATGTGATCCCGGCCGGGAACGGGATCATGCACCAGATCAATCTGGAGAAGATGTCGCCCGTGGTCCATACCGATCGGGGTGTGGCCTACCCCGACACCTGCGTAGGCACCGACAGCCACACGCCGCATGTGGACGCGCTGGGGGTGATCGCCATCGGCGTGGGCGGCCTGGAGGCCGAGAACGTGATGCTGGGCCGCGCATCGATGATGCGGCTGCCCGAGATGGTGGGCGTGGAGCTGACCGGCCAGCGCCAGGACGGCATCACCGCCACCGACGTGGTGCTGGCACTCACCGAGTTTTTGCGCAAGGCCAAGGTGGTGGGCGCGTACCTGGAATTCTTTGGCGAAGGCGCCGCCAAGCTCACCATTGGCGACCGCGCCACCATCTCCAACATGGCGCCGGAATATGGCGCCACGGCGGCGCTGTTCAGCATCGATGAGCAGACGCTGGACTACCTGCGGCTGACCGGCCGCGAGGCCAGCCAAGTGAAGCTGGTCGAAACCTATGCCCAAACCGCCGGTTTGTGGGCGGATGCGCTCGCGGGCGCCGTCTACGACCGTACCCTGCGCTTTGACCTGTCTACCGTGGTGCGCAACCTGGCTGGCCCCTCCAACCCGCATGCGCGCGTGGCCACGTCCGACCTGGCCGGCCGGGGCATTGCGGGCCCCTGGGCGATGCCCTCGCCCGGCGAAGGCACGATGCCCGACGGCGCCGTGGTGATCGCCGCCATCACCAGCTGCACTAACACCAGCAACCCGCGCAATGTGATGGCCGCCGCCCTGCTGGCGCGCAACGCCCATCGGCTGGGCCTCACGCGCAAGCCCTGGGTCAAGACATCGCTCGCGCCGGGCTCCAAGGCAGTGGAGCTGTATTTGAAGGAAGCCGGTTTGCTGGCCGATCTGGAGGCGCTGGGCTTTGGCATCGTGGCCTTTGCCTGCACCACCTGCAATGGCATGAGTGGCGCGCTGGACCCTGCGATTCAGCAAGAGATCATCGACCGCGACCTGTATGCCACCGCCGTGCTCTCGGGCAACCGCAACTTTGACGGGCGCATCCACCCCTACGCCAAACAGGCGTTTTTGGCCTCGCCCCCGCTGGTGGTGGCCTATGCGATTGCGGGCACGGTGCGGTTTGACATAGAAAAGGATGTGCTGGCGGTGGTGGATGGCAACCCCATCCGGCTCAAGGACCTGTGGCCCAGCGACGCAGAAATCGACGCCGTGGTGAAGGCCGCCGTCAAACCCGCACACTACCGCGCCGTGTACGAGCCCATGTTCGCCATCCGGCGGGTTGATGGCGAGCGCGTGTCGCCCCAATACGACTGGCGCCCGCAGTCCACCTACATCCGCCGCCCGCCCTACTGGGACACCGAGGGCATTGGCGCACTCGCAGCCCACCCGCGCACCCTGCAGGGCATGCGCCCGCTGGCCATCCTGCCCGACAACATCACCACCGACCACCTGTCGCCGTCCAACGCCATCCTGGGGGACAGCGCTGCGGGTGAGTACCTGGCGCGCATGGGCGTGCCGGAGGAAGACTTCAACTCCTACGCCACCCACCGGGGCGACCACCTCACTGCCCTGCGCGCCACGTTTGCCAATCCGCAACTGCTCAATGAGATGGCGGTGGTCGATGGCAAGGTCCAAAAAGGATCGCTGGCCCGCGTGGAGCCCGAAGGCCAGGTGATGCGCATGTGGGAGGCGATGGAGACCTATATGCACCGCCGCCAGCCGCTCATCATCATCGCGGGCGCCGACTACGGCCAGGGCTCCAGCCGCGACTGGGCTGCCAAGGGTGTGCGGCTGGCAGGGGTCGAGGTGGTGGTGGCAGAGGGGTTTGAGCGCATACACCGCACCAATCTGATTGGGATGGGGGTATTACCGCTGGAGTTTGAGGCGGGCACCAGTCGGCTGACGCTGGGCCTGGACGGCACCGAGACCTTTGACGTCGAAGGCAAGCTGAAGCCCCGCACACGCCTCACGCTGATCGTCCGGCGCAAGAATGGCGAAGTGCTCAACGTTCCCGCAGTCTGCCGCTTGGACACCGCCGAAGAGGTCTCCGTGTACGAGGCAGGTGGCGTTCTGCAACGCTTTGCACAAGACTTCCTCGCCAAGAGTGTTGATAAAAAGCAGGCCTTGGCGCGCGCCTAGCAAGCGCCAACCGCTATCAAATTTGATATTCCTCCATGAGCACCTCGTTGGCACCACAGATCCGCATCCCCGCCACCTACCTGCGCGGCGGCACCAGCAAAGGCGTGTTCTTCCGCCTTGACGACCTGCCCGCCCCCGCCCAGCAACCCGGCCCCGCGCGCGACGCGCTGCTGCTGCGCGTGCTGGGCAGCCCCGACCCCTACGGCAAGCAGATCGACGGCATGGGCAATGCGTCCTCCAGCACCAGCAAGGCCGTGATCCTCTCGCGCAGCACACGGCCAGGGCATGACGTGGACTACCTGTTTGGCCAGGTGTCCATCAACCAACCCTTCGTGGACTGGAGCGGCAACTGCGGCAACCTCTCGGCGGCGGTGGGTCCCTGCGCCATTCACATGGGGCTGATCGATGCGGCGCGGATTCCGCAGGACGGCACCATCCCCGTCCGCATCTGGCAGTCCAACATCGGCAAGACCATCGTGGCACATGTGCCCATCACCCACGGACAGGTGCAGGAAACGGGCGACTTTGATCTGGACGGTGTGACCTTTGCCGCCGCCGAGGTAGCGCTGGAGTTCATGGACCCGGCGGACGACGGCGACGCAGGGGGAGCCATGTTCCCCACGGGCAACGTGGTGGACACCTTGGAGGTGCCCGGCGTCGGCAGCTTCGCCGCCACGCTGATCAACGCGGGCATTCCCACCATTTTTCTCAACGCGCAGGACCTGGGCTACACCGGCACTGAGCTGCAAGGCACGATCAATGGCGACCCGGCCGCACTGGTGCGCTTCGAGGCCATCCGCGCCCACGGCGCCCTGCGCATGGGCCTCATCCAACACCTGGGCGAGGCCGCCACCCGCCAGCACACACCCAAGATCGCCTTCGTCGCGCCGCCCGCCAGCTACACGGCCTCCAGCGGCAAAGCCATTGACGCCAAAGACATCGACCTGCTGGTGCGCGCGCTCTCCATGGGCCAGCTGCACCACGCCATGATGGGCACGGCAGCCGTAGCCATTGGCACGGCAGCGGCCATACCGGGCACGCTGGTCAACCTGGCAGCGGGCGGTGGCGTGCGCAGCAGCGTGCGATTCGGTCACCCCTCGGGCACCCTGCGCGTGGGGGCCGAGGCAGCGCAACTCAACGGCCAATGGAAGGTGACCAAGGCCCTGATGAGCCGCAGCGCCCGCATTCTGATGGAGGGCTGGGTGCGAGTGCCTGGCGGTATTTTTTGAGGTTTTTTGGCCTCTTCCGCGCATCCATCATCCTCTTATAGCTATCAAAACAGTAGCAAATCAAGATCCTTGCGACTCATGAACACCAAACAACAACTCAAAGCCCTGGCCCAGGCCCGCCGGGGCGTCATCGTGCCCGGCGCATTCAACGCGCTTTCCGCCCGTGTGGTGGCCGACCTGGGCTTTGAAGCCCTCTACGTGACCGGCGCAGGCGTCACCAACATGTGGTTCGGCTTGCCCGACCAGGCCTTCATGGGCCTCACGGACATCGCCGACCACACGGCGCGCATCCGCGATGCGGTGGAGCTGCCGCTCATCGTGGATGCCGACACGGGCTTTGGCAACGCGCTCAACACTTACCACGCGGTGCGTGTGCTGGAGCGTGCGGGGGCCGACTGCATACAGCTCGAAGACCAGGTCAGCCCCAAGCGCTGTGGGCATTTCAACGGCAAGGAGGTGATCGGCATCGACGAGATGCTGGGCAAGATCAGGGCCGCCGTGGACGCGCGCCGCGACGCGGGCACCCTCATCCTGGCCCGCACCGATGCCTGCGCCACCCAGGGCTTCGAGGCCGCCGTGGAGCGCGCCCAGCGTTTTCAGGAGGCGGGCGCCGACATGCTGTTTGTCGAAGCCGTCACCACCCTCGACGAGATCCGCGCCCTGCCCCGGCGGCTGGCTGCGCCGCAGCTCATGAACATGGTGATTGGTGGCAAGACCCCCATCACCAGCGCAGAGGAGCTGGCCACGCTGGGCTACGGCCTGGTGCTGTATGCCAACGCCGCGCTGCAGGGTGCCGTGGCGGGGATGCAAAAGGCGCTCACGGTGCTGCGCGAGCAGCGGCGCATCGACGAAGACCCAGCCTTGGTGGCACCGTTTGCCGAGCGCCAGCGCCTGGTGCGCAAGGCCGAATGGGACGCGCTCGAGACCCGGTACACCTGAGACCCTCACCCGCGCCCCGGCACCTCACGGAGCGGGCGCAAACCGGCGGGCGGGGTCGGGGGCGTGTTTGTTTACCCACACAGCGCCACACAAAAGCGACGACAACCGCAGTGTGCGCGGCACAATGGGCTTCCACTCCTGCACCTTGCGCGCGCCGCCCATGCACAGCATTCCTTCTTTGAACGTGGTGGACCTGATGCTCGATGCCGTCTGCCTCGTCAACGTGGACAGCACCATTGTTTTTGTCAGCCCCGCGTTCGAGCGCATATTTGGCTACCTGCCTGAAGAAGTGGTGGGCAAGCGCATGCTGGACATGGTGCACCCCGATGACCTCGCCATTACCCAGCGCCAGGCCAAAAGCGTGACCGAAGGCAACCTGCAGCTGCAGTTCGAGAACCGCTACGTTCGCAAGGACGGCACCATTGCCCACATCCGCTGGACGGCGCGCTGGCTGCCCGAGCAGCAGATGCGGCTGGCCGTGGCGCACGACATCACCGAGCGCCGGCTCACCGAGTCCATGCAGGCCGTGATCTACGCGATCTCCGAGGCCGCCCACACCACACAGAACCTGCAGGCGCTGTTCCAGCACATTCACCAGATCATCGGGCGGTTGCTGCCCGCCACCAACTTTGCGGTGGCGCTGTACGATGCACAGGCCGATGCGCTGAGCTTCCCCTACCACGTCAACGAATCACTGCCTGCCCCGCCCCCCATGGCGCTGGCACAGGACGCGCTGTGTGCCGAGGTCATCCACAACGGCTGCACCCTGCTGCTGACCCCCGAGAACCGCACCGCCCACCCACCACCCGCCCCACAGCAGCGCCCGCCGCTGTACTGGCTGGGCGTGCCCCTGCAAACCCAGAAAGGCGCGATTGGCGCGCTGGTGCTGCAAAGCTACACCGAACAGGGCCGCTACACCGACAAGGACAAGGACCTGCTGCAGTTCGTATCCACCCAAGTGGCCGCCGCCATCGAGCGCAAGCAGATGCACGAACGCCTGGAGCACATGGCGCAGTACGACCAGCTCACCCACCTGCCCAACCGCCAGCTGTTTCTGGACCGCCTCAAGACCGCCCTGGCCCGCGCCCGGCGCGACCAGCGCCTGCTGTCGCTGCTGTTCATCGACCTGGACCGGTTCAAGGAGGTCAACGACACCCTGGGCCACGCCATGGGCGACCTGCTGCTGCAGCGGGTGGCGCAGCGCCTGCTCGAATGCGTGCGCGGCTCCGACACCGTGGCACGCCTCGGGGGCGACGAGTTTGTGGTGCTGCTCGAAAGCGGCCTGGCCCGCGACCACGCCACCACCGTGGCCGACAAGATCCTGTCGGCCTTCACCCAGCCGTTCGACCTGGAGGGCATTCGCCTGAACATCCAGCCCAGCATTGGCGTGGCGATCTACCCCGAACACGGGGGCGAAGAACACCACCTGCTGGGCCACGCTGACGAGGCGATGTACCTGTCAAAGAAAAGCGGCGGCAACCAGGTGCGCGTGGCACAGCAGACCGAGGCCCAGGCCCTCTGACCCAGGCCCTCCGGCAGGCAGGGCCAAGCCCCCCTGCAGCGGGCATTCGCTGCACAATCCGGGCCGCAGCAAGCCCTGCGGCCCGCCCCTCCCCACCAGGTTCCCCCCCATGCTCTACAACGCCCTCAAGCTCGCCCATGTCCTGTCCATCATCGTGTGGATCGGTGGCATGGTGTTTGCCCATTTCTTTCTGCGCCCGGCGGCACAGTCGCTGGAGCCGCCGCAGCGCCTGCGGTTGATGCACGACGTGCTGCAGCGTTTTCTGGGTGCTGTCACCGTGGCGGTGGTGGTGGTGCTGGTCAGCGGGCTGTGGATGATCGGCAACGTCGCGCGGCAGGCCGCGCAGTCAGGCGGCAGCTTTGCCATGCCGCTGGACTGGACCGTCATGGCCACGCTGGGCCTCCTGATGATGGCCATCTTCGGCCACATCCGTTTTGCGCTCTTTCGCCGCCTGCAGCGGGCGGTGGCAGCGTCCGACTGGCCCGCTGGCGGTCAGGCCATGGCGGCCATCCGCCAGTGGGTGGCGGTGAACCTGGGCCTGGGCGTGGCCATTGTGGTTATCACCCTGCTGCTGTAACCCATGGCAACACATTGCGCAGGCCGCCAGCCACAGTGCACCTACTTCAGGCGCGGACAACTCACTGCTGACATACCTTGGTCCTGCAGCTCCTCTACCATCGGGTAACGAGGAGCCTTGCTACGTGTTCAAGTATTTCGAAAGCCGCCTTCCCCCTTATCCCCCCGCCGAACCCCATCTGCCCCCGAAGGACTTCATGGCCTTTGTGTGGGACTGCACCCGTGGCCTGCGCGGCTACGTGGTGGCCATGGCGGTGCTGTCTGCGGCCATTGCCGTGTTCGAGGCCCTGCTGTTCGCCGTGCTCGGCCATGTGGTGGACTGGTTGTCCACCGTGGCGCCGCACACCCTGTGGGCTGAGCGCAAGGGCTCCATCCTGGGCATCGTGGCGCTGCTGATGGGCACACTGGTGCTGGTGGCCTGGCAGACCAGCCTCAAGCACCAGGTTCTGGCCATCAACTTCCCGCTGCGCCTGCGCTGGAACTTCCACCGTCTGATGCTGGGCCAGAGCATGGCCTTTTATGCCGACGAGTTTGCGGGCCGCATCACCACCAAGATCATGCAGACGGCGCTGGCGGTGCGCGACATGATCTTCACCACCACCGATGTGGTGATCGGGATGGGCATCTACCTCGTCACCATCCTTGTGCTGCTCGCGGGCTTCGATGCGCGGCTGATCGCGCCGTTTGCGCTCTGGATCGTGGCCTATGGGCTGGCCTGCTGGTACTTTGTGCCGCGCCTGGGCAAGGTGGGCAAGGCGCAGGCCGACGCGCGCTCGGTGATGACCGGGCGCATCACCGACGCCTACACCAACATTGCCACCGTCAAGCTGTTCTCGCACACGCGGCGCGAGTCCGAGTTTGCGCGCGCAGCCATGGATGCGTTCAAGCTCACGGGCTACGCGCAGATGCGGCTGGTGAGCCTGTTCGAGATCGTGAACCAGGCGCTGGTGGTGGCCATGATCCTGGGTGCCTGCGGCACGGCGCTGTGGCTCTGGACACTGGGCGAGGTGGGCGCTGGCGCCGTGGCCGCTGTCATCGCCATGACGCTGCGTGTGTCGGGCCACGCCCACTGGGTGATGTGGGAGATGACCACGCTGTTCGAAAGCGTGGGTACCATCCAGGACGGCATCAACACACTGACCAAACCCCGCACCGTGGTGGATGCACCCGATGCGCAGCCGCTGCAAGTCACGCGGGGCGAAGTGCGCTTCGAGAACGTGAGCTTTGCCTACGAGAACCAGGGAGCTGCATCCGGCAAAGGCCGCCCGGTCATCGATGCGCTGCAGCTCACCATCCGCCCGGGCGAAAAGATCGGTCTCATTGGCCGCTCCGGTGCCGGCAAATCCACCCTGGTGAACCTGCTGCTGCGCTTTCACGACGTGCACGCGGGCCGCGTGCTCATCGACGGGCAGGACATTGCCCATGTCACGCAGGACAGCCTGCGCCGCAACATCGGCATGGTCACGCAAGACACGTCGCTGCTGCACCGCTCCATGCGCGACAACATCCTCTATGGCCGCCCGGATGCCACGGAAGAGGACATGCACGCTGCAGCCCGTCGCGCCGAGGCCGCCGAGTTCATCGAAACGCTGAGCGACCTGCACGGCCGCACCGGCTACGACGCCCAGGTGGGCGAGCGCGGCGTGAAGCTCTCGGGCGGCCAGCGCCAGCGCGTGGCCATTGCGCGCGTGATGCTGAAAGACGCGCCCATCCTGCTACTGGACGAAGCCACCAGCGCGCTCGACTCCGAGGTCGAGGCCGCCATCCAGCAGAGCCTGGACAGCCTGATGGAAGGCAAAACCGTGATCGCCATCGCGCACCGACTGTCCACCATCGCGGCCATGGACCGGCTCATCGTGCTGGATGCAGGCCGCATCGTGGAGGAAGGCACCCACGCGCAGCTGCTGGCCCAGGGCGGCGTGTATGCGCGGCTGTGGGGGCATCAAAGCGGCGGGTTCCTGGGCGAGTCGGACGAAGACTAAGGGTCTGTTTGCGATCTCGCAGGGGATCACGTTGGAGCGCCATCGTGACGGACGTGGACGCTTCGGATGCGCTGCATGGGCTCATATGTCCATGCAAGCAGCCGGGGCGCCAAAGCTTCGAGTTGACCGGCCCGATTTCGCTTCGACCCTGCGGGCAGTGGTCTTTGCGGGTGGTCTGCGGCGTTGCAGCGTTGGTGGATATCAGAGCGATCTGTCGGGAGCTTTCGGCCCGCTTCTATGATGCTGAAGCTCGCGAATTCATCGAGATTTGAGTTTCGCTTTTCGGCCAAAAGCGCTCTGTGCGGCACACGAAAGCGGACGCTCAACGTTTGACTTAGGCGGCCTGCCTGAGGCGGGTCCGCTTGATGGGCATGGTTGGGCGTCACCCGAGGGTGTCGTCGAGCGACTTGTGGGAAGCCTTCAGATCGTGAATTCGCTCTTCAAGGGAATCGTCTTGGGCACGAATGGCATCCAAACGCTGAAGGAGAAAGTCCTCTCGAACTACCTCAATAACCGTCGTTTTCCGACTGTCGCCATCGTGCCAATTGAACTCCAAGCGCGCGATTTGAACTTCCTGCAATAGAACGGTTCCCTCTGGAGAGAACTTCGCTGTCAACAGTTGGCCGCTGACTACCAACATAGGGTGCCAAACGAAAAGTCGCCAATACTTTCCAGTCTCGTTTTCTGTCCATGCTTCAAATTCGGCGACTTGGTCTTCCGTGTACTCCGCGGCCTTGAGAAGCGACGAGTAAATATCGTCCGGATGACTAGCCATTAACTCTTCTTTGCCGCTCTTCTTGCTCAGGGCACAGAACTGCGAGAAGAGGTTGTTCCAATCCGCGCCCTTCTCATCGTAGATGTGAATTTCATTAAGGAACGGGCACGGGTTAGGGCTCGTACCAAACTTTACATAGCTCTCAAAATCTGCGTTTGGAGACGACGGCCGCTCCGTGAGAAGAACTATCGGGAAGCGGTTGTTGACAGCCTCAATCACGAAGGTCGTCTTGACGCACACGCCTCGACGAAATGATCCTGAGGCGCTCTCGGCCGTCATGTCGATCTCTCGCGCCTTACCTGTTCGAGGGTCCTTGTGAGACACATTGGGTTCAACGAAAAAGTCGGCGGCGGTGAGGAGGCGAACGAGTCGGGACTCCATAAGGTAGCCCGATCGTTCGAGTGCGTCGCGTACAGCGTCGAGTGGAATAGGGGGTTCTGCGTACATGGATGCCTTTGACGCCTAACGTGATGTATCCCGCAAACCCTGCGGGAGAAACCGGAGCGTGCGGAATATGCTGGACACTGATGGCTTCTGGAGCTGGCTTGCAGCATGGTTAGCAAGGGGTGACCTGTTCAATCGTCCATGTACAGAAATTCCGTGAAACCCGGCACGCCTCAACTCGGCAAACTATAGCTTGCCGTAGGCAGACACCGAGATTTCCAATAGCAGCATGCAGCAAGTCAAAGACAGCTTACGGGTGGCGCTTCTGAATGGCGGCTCAGGGCCCAAAGCAGACCCCCGAGAAATGGCTCGTTAGCACTCAATCAACTCTGCTTGATTGCTTCATTTCGCCGCGAGGTCGCCACTTCATAAGCCCCCCAGAGCGTGAGCACTAAGCCTATCAAACCGAAGCCGACTGCGACCCCGTGGGCGCCCAAGTGTGAGTACATAAACTCTTTCAGCCAACCCCATCTACCCGTAAAAGGCCTCGTGGACGGCTGGATGTATTCGTGCCAGCTCAACAACACCACACACACGCCCAATCCAACCTCTGTCCAGCCTCGCTCCCTGACACTGAAGGGGCGCCGTAGGTGCTTGCTTACAAGATCGTTGTCAACACTCATCTAGTCCTTTCCTAGGTGGCCGCTCCTGGCCGCTTGCGGCAACTGACGGAGGATACCTGCTGCGGGCGTTCATGGTGCCGGGCTGACCGGTCACCATCACCGGAACATGCACCTGGGTGACAGGCTGTCGCCCAGGCGGCTGTGCAGCGGCTGCGGTGTCCTTACGGTCGAGGCTTTCAACGACCGGATGGAAACCCACCCATGATCAAAGTCACCGCCGTATACCGCTGGCGCGAAGGCGCCACCTTCAACCACGACTACTACCACAGCGAGCACATGCGCATCGCCCGTGCGGCGCTGCAGCCGCTGGGCCTGGTGCGGCTGGAGAGCGACCGCGTGCTCTACCCTGGCGAGCCCCGCCCGGGCCAGGTGGTGGCGCTGACCAATGCCTTCTTCAGCGACTTGAAACAGGCCCAGACAGCAGCCAAGCAGACGATGGCCGAACTGGCGGCTGACATCCCCAACTACACCAACATCCAGCCGGAGTCTTACTTCGCGCAAATGCTGCCGCACGAAGTGCCGGGCGCTTAACGCCGCCCTTTTAGTGCAAATGCGGAACCGGGTGGCCTCAGCCGCCCGGATTTAGTTGATAATTCATTCTCATTAAACACCACCCCACAGCAAACCTCCATGGAACGATTCACCCGGCAACGCACAGCGATCTATGCCGTGGTCGCTGGCGCGCAGCGCCCGCTATCGCCCCAGGAGATCCTGGAAACCGCCCAGGTGTCGGTGGAGGGGCTGGGTTTGGCCACGGTCTACCGCAACCTCAAGGCGCTGCTGGAAGACGGCGCCATCGAAGTGGTGCAACTGCCCGGCGAGAGCCCACGCTACGAGCCCGCAGGCCAGTCGCACCACCACCACTTCCAGTGCACGCAGTGCGCGCGTGTTTTTGATGTGCATGCCTGCCCGGGCGACTTGAAGGGGCTGGCGCCACAGGGATTCCAGGTGCAGCGCCATGAATTGACGCTCTACGGCCTGTGTGCGGATTGCGCGCAGGCAGCATGAGCGCGAGGGCCGTCGCATTGCCCCGCCCCCAGGCGGGGCTACCCCAGTGGCTGGCCACAGCGCTGCTGTGCGCGTGGTGCGCCTTGTGTATCTTGTTTACCCAGACACTTGGGCTGGTGCACGGCATCGCCCATGGCCCGGTCCACGGGGATGTTGGCACGCAGGCCACACAGTCTGTTGGGGCCCACGCTGAAGCGCCCCACCAAGCCCACCCTGGGCATGCCGCTGGCAATGCGCAGGTCGCGCCGGGAGCGTTGGAAACCCTCTTCTCCCAGCACGAAGACGCTGAAGACTGCCGCTTGTTCGACGCCCTGGGCCAGCAGCCGGGCGCCGCAATGGCCGGGCCTGTGCCCCCGCCCGCAGTGCCCCCGTGCATGCAACGGCTGCGGCGCCTGGAAGGCGCTTTTGTGGCGCGCTGGGCCACGCTGTTTGACGCGCGCGGGCCGCCCTTGTCTCACTGAACCTCTCGGTAAACCACCTGCGACCGGCGGGCATGCGCAAGCACGCATGTCCCCCTGCGCCAATGCGCCCACACACCCTTATCGGGCCGCATCGACCTATTCAGTGAGAAAGAACCATGAAACATTCATCCCTTCAGGGCGGCCTGGCGCTGTCCCTCGTTCTGGCCTTGACCGCGTGCGGCGGTGGTAGCAGCGGCAGCAGCAGTGATGGTCCCCACCAGGACACACGCATCGACACCGCAGGCCGCCTGGCCATGGCCGAAGACGCGGCCACCGCACTGCGCATCTTTGACCTGGACAGCAGCGCCGTGGTGGCCAACATCCCTCTGGCCAACCCGCCGTCTGCCGTGTATGCCAGCCCCGGTCGGCGCTATGCGCTGGCCTTCCAGCGGCCGCAGGACACGGTGCAGATCGCCGATGCGGGCATCTGGCAGGAAGACCATGGCGACCACCTGCACGACTACAAGGTCACACCCAAGCTGCTGAGCTTCCGCATCACCGGCCCGCAGCCCACCCACTACGACGACCGCGCGGGCCAGGCCAGCATCTTCATGGACGGCCGTGCACCATCGGCCGTGGCCTCGGCCACCGTCTTCCAGGATGCCGATCTGAGCGCGGGCCGCGTGGGCGCGAGCATCAGCTTTGCGCAGCCCATGCATGGTTTTGCCGAACCCAATGGCAACTTCCTGGTCGCCACCTACCGGGCGCCCGATGCCACCGGCCCCACCCAGGCGGAGATCTACAGCCGCCAGGGCGCGCAGTACACGCTGGTGCGGCGCCTGGATGCGCAGTGCCCCAGCATGCACGGTAGCTTTACCAGCGGCGGCACCACCGTGAGCGGCTGCGCCGACGGCGTGCTGGCCGTGTCACCCCAGGCCACGGGCGCAGCAGCCGCCACCAAGATCGCCACCCCCACGGGCGTGGGCACCATTGCGGGCCACCCCAAGCTGGGGGCGCGATTCATCGGCATTGGCAACGCGGGCACGCCCTCCACCACCCGCTTCTACGACATCGACACGGCGGCAGCCAAGGCCACCCCGGTGGCCATCACCGGCTGGGCCGACGGCCGACTGCGCCGCGCGCACGGGTTTGACCGCGCGGGGCGCACCTTCTTTGTGCTGGACGACACCGGCGCCCTGCATGCGCTGGAGCGAGGGGCAACGGGCTGGGTGGTGAAGAAGACCATCACCGGCGCCATCCCGGCCATGCCCACGGCGGCGCCGTTCCCGGCCTTTGCGGCCAACGAGGCGCGCGACGAGATCTACCTCTCCGACCCCGGCGCGCGCCAGCTGGTGGTCATCAACACCACCACCCTTGAAGTGGCGCGCCGCACTGCGCTGGACTTCCGACCCACCTACCTCGCCTGGCTGGGGATCGCGCGCTAGGAGCGGCTGGCAAAACCCGTCTGGCGTCGTTGCCGCGTCTTGTCGTACTGCTTGTACTGCTTGCGACGCGGCACCCAGCAAGAACCGCTGCGCTGGTGTGTTATCGGCTCCAAGAAGGGGGTCTAGCGTGCGCGAAAGGCCTTGAACAGCAACCCCAGGCACACCGCCATGCCCAGCAACGGGATGGCGGCCAGCAGTGCCACCACGGCGCGCGCCAGGGGCGACCAGTCAAAGTCGCGCGCCGTGCGCCAGGCGCCGAAAGCCGCCACCAGGCCCAAGGCGAACATGCCCATGCGGAAACTCGCGCCGGGCTTGAAGAAGGCGAGGAGCAGCAGCACGCTGGCCACGCCCACCCCCAGGGCCACATGGCCCAGGTGCAGTGAGAAGCCCGAGCCCTGGGTGTCTGCGTCGGTGTCCTCATCCTCGTCATCGTTGCGTGTGCTGCGCGCACGGCTGGGTGCAGGCCGGGGAGCCTGCGGCGCCGCACCACCGGTCCGGCCCCAGTCCGATGCAGACAACCCGGCAGCGGCTGTCGAAGCAACAACTGCCGCCGCGGGCGCCGCGCCCCCTGGCGCCGCCACGGCGGCCGCCAGCCCGCGCTGCTGCAGCACGGCACGCAGACGGCCGGGCTCGCGCAGGGCCACCACCAGCGCCCGCACGGGCCCCTGCTCCTGCGGCTTGATGCCCAGGTCGGCCACCTGCATGGTGGTGCCTCGCGTGTTGGCCAGCATGAACAGCGCCTTGGCCACCTGCACGTCCTTGGGGCCACCCTTGCCGCTTTCAATGAAGGTGCCCAGGTTGTAGGTGGCGTCGGCATGGCCTGCCTCGGCCGCCTGGGCGTACCAGGCGCGCGCCTGGGCCAAATTGACAGGCCCGCCATAGCGGCCATGCTCGTCGTTGGTACCCAGGTGGAAGGCGGCGTGCGGGTCGCCCTCGCGTGCGTACCAGCCGGGCAGGTCGCGCAGGGGGTTGCCGGTCCACACCACAGGCGCTGCTGCCGCAGACCCGTGCGAGGCCGAAGCCATGGGCGCCAGGCTCAGGCCGCCGGGCGATTCCGCCTCTTCCTGGGCCTGCTGCTTTTTCTGCGCCCGCAGGCGTTGCTCTTGCGCGGCGGCGTTCCACTTCGCGGCCTCCTGCATGTCCACCGGCCCGCCCCAACCGCGCTCATGCATCAGGGCGAAAAGGCGTTTGGCGGGCTCGTGATCCCATTCGGCGGCACGCTGGCACCAATAGCGGGCGTTTTCAAAGTTGGGCTGCTCCCAGCCGATCACGGTCTCCAGCGCCTGCAGAAAAGCAGCCACCTCGTGCCCCTGGGCAGCGGCGGGTTGCAGGGCATCGGCCGCTTCGATGCGCTTGCGCGAATACAGCGCCAGCTGCTGGCTGCGGGCCACGGCGTCGTCCACCGCCTTGCGGTCGTTGTCGATGATCTGCAGCAGTTGTTCGCCCGGCGCCGACTTCAGGCGCGCCATCAGCACCTGGATGCGTGCCTGCGCCTCTTCGGGAAAGCGCTGGAAGAACGCCTGGGCATCCTTGCGGGTCTCTGCATCGTGGGCGCCCATCAGCTGCAGCGCGGCCGCCAGATCGAAGTGCCTGCGCTGGCCCATGGTGCCAAAGCGCAGCGCACGGCCCAGGGCATAGAGGGCGTGGGGGTTGCCGCGCGCAGCCCAGCGGCGGTATTCGGCCCAGGCAGTGGCGTCGTCGCCCGCCTTGCGAGCACGCGCCGCACGCTGCACGGGCAGATCGGGCTCTTCGGGCGCATCGCCGTTGCCCAGGTAGTGCACGCCGCTTTGCGGGTCGTACAGGTTCAGGCCCAGGCGCACTGCCTGCTCCCAGCCATCGTCAAACGGAGCGCCCCAATCCGAAGCGCGGGTGTTGATGCCCACGCCCCAGGTGGGGTCGGTCATTTCAGGGCCACCAAGGTAGATGTCCCAGAACCCGGGAGAGCGCTGCTCGACGGCCTGGGCCCAGGCCACGAACTTGGGGTTCATCGGCACCTGGCGGCCCGCCTCTGCGCGCTCGTACTGCGCGTCCGCCTCGGCCTTGGTGGTGGGCCAGGGCCAGTCGGCGGGCTTTTCCCAGATCTGGATGGTGTAGCTCACAGGTCCCTCCTCGGATGCCGCTGGGTGCGCGGCGTGTTGTGGTGTTGTCTTTCGTCAAGCGCGAGCGAATTCTAGGAGCGGCCCCACGCCACGCCCCAGAGGCGCACCCCACCAGTTTGTCCAGTGACGCACCCGCGCCACAGCCGGATGTGGGCACGCAGTTTTGGGTAAAAATGGGCTTCTCCGCCCGTCCACCCTGCCCAAGAAGCTCCTATTTTTATAGCAAACCTATGTCCCAGCCACCACGCCCTGCCCTCGCTCTCGCCATGCCCGTGCCCACTGGCGACCAGCTCAAGGCCGCCCGCACCGCCGCCGGGCTGAGCCAGGCCCAGGCGGCCGAACTCATGGGCTACCCGCTGCAGACCGGCAGCCGGGGCGGCGTGCAGTCGCGCACCTGGCAGGCGCTGGAGAGCATGAGCGACGAGCGCAACATGCAGGGGCCGGTGTTTGCGATGTTTCTGCTGCTGACGGGGCAGCACCCCGACTTTGTGCTGGCGGCGCGCCCGGCGGACGGCGGCGACAGCGCCACCGGCTGACCGGCACACAAACGCTGGCACCATAAAAAAAGCGGAACAGCCCGCAGGCGGTTCCGCAAAGTCTTCACAGGGAGATAAAAAGTACGCGGCGGCTCAGTCCACCTTGATGTTCGCCGCCTTGATCACCTGGGCCCACTTCTCCACCTCGGCCTTCTGGAAGGCGGCGATCTGCGTGGTGTTGAGGTCGGCGGGCTCCATGCCAAAGCCCTTCAGGCGGGTCTGCATGTCGGGCTGGGCCAGGATCTTGCGGATCTCGTCGTGCAGGCGCGAGACGATGGGTGCGGGCGTGGCGGCAGGCACAAAGATGGCCTGCCACGACTGCACCTGGAAGTCGGCCAGGCCGTTCACCCCAGACTCGGCCACGGTGGGCACGTCGGGCATCGAGGCCAGGCGCTTTGGCGAGGTGACGGCAATGGCGCGCAGCTTGCCGCTCTGGATGTGCGGAGCCGCCACTACGGTGGTGTCGAACATCATGTCCACCTGGCCGCTGATCACGTCCTGGATGGCCGGGCCGCTGCCCTTGTAGGGGATGTGCGTGAACTTCACGCCCGACTTGTAGGCCAGCAGCTCCACCGCCAGATGCTGCGAGCTGCCCGTGCCGGCCGACGCCGACGACAACCCGCCCTCCTTCCCCTTGGCCGCCGCGAGCACGTCCTTGAGGGTCTTGTGCGGGCTGTTGGCGGCCACCACCAGCACCACGGGGTTGGTGCCGATCAGCGTCACGGGGCTGAAGGACTTGATGGGGTCATAGCCCAGCTTGGGGTACAGGCTGATGTTGATGGCGTGCGAGCTGACGGTGCCGCCCAGCAGCGTGTAGCCATCGGGCGCCGCGCGTGCAGCGGCCTCCGAGCCCACGCTGCCTGCCGCACCGCCCTTGTTCTCCACCACCACCGTGGTGCCCAGCACGGGCCCCAGCTGCTGGCCGATGAGGCGGCCCAGCGTGTCGGTGGTGCCGCCAGCGGCAAAGGGCACCACGTAGCTGATGGTCTTGCCCGTGGGCCAGGTGCCCTGGGCGGCGGCGGGCAGGCCGATGAAGCCCACCGCAGCGGCAAGGGCCGCCGTGTGGATGAGGTGTCTGCGTTGCATGGTCAAAAGTCTCCTGGTGTGTCAAAGGTGAAGATGCCCCGGTGTTTGTGTTGAAGCTGGCGCCTCTGCTTGCCAGCCCTCTTCAGGGCAAGCCCTGTGGCCCTGCTACCCATGGAAACAGGACGCTCAGCCCGGGTTTGTCTCGGATTTGTGATATGTCGTCGTACAACATGATTCATATTGTGGATCCAAGCTCCACAAACTCCTCAAAGGGATTACCCGCAGTTTTCGGTAGCGCTGGCGCCATTTCTTCAAGGGGTTCAGAGACTTTTATCCGGCGAATTTGCTCCGCATTTACCCTGATTTTTCTGTACACCAGACCACTTTGCGACTCGGTGTCTTGTGTATTTATCGAGCATGTTGTACGATGACTAACAACAACCTGACCTATCGGAGACATTCCATGACCCTAACCCGCCGCGCCGTTCTTCTGGCCTGCACCGCAGCCCTTGCCGCCGCCTCTGCCACGGCCCAGACGGCCGACTGGCCCGCCAAGACCCTGCGCATCGTGGTGCCCTACCCGCCCGGCGGCAGCTCGGACATCATTGCGCGCTCTATCAGCCAGGTGCTGTCCGAGTCGCTCAAGCAAAGCGTGATCGTCGAAAACAAGCCCGGCGCCAACGGCAACCTGGGCGCCGACTTCGTGGCCAAGGCCGAACCCGATGGCTACACCATGCTGCTGTGCGACGTGGGCGCGCTGGCCATCAGCCCCTCGGTCTACACCAAGCTATCGTTCGACCCGTCCAAGGACCTGCGCGGCGTGACCATGCTGGCCTACTCGCCCCACCTGCTGGTGGTGCACCCCTCGGTGCCGGTCAGCAACCTCAAGGAACTGGTCGCCTACTCCAAGAAGAACGACCTGAACTTTGCCGTGACGGCCACAGGCAGCGCCCCCCACCTGGCCGGTGTGGCGCTGGAGCGCGCCAGCGGCGCACGCTGGCAGTACATCCCCTACAAGGGTGGCGTGACCGCCATCCAGGACACCGTGGCGGGCCAGACCCAGGTGCTGATGAACGGCATGCTGGCCACCCTGCCCCAGGTGCAGAACGGCAAGCTCAAGGTACTGGGCGTGTCCAAGTCCACGCGCATGCCGCTGATCGGCAACGTGCCCACCATTGCCGAGCAGGGCATCACCGGTTATGAGTCCGGCACATGGCAAGGCGTGCTGCTGCCACGCGGCACGCCCGAGGCCGTGGTGCAAAAGCTCAACAAGGCCCTCATCACCGCCATCCGCTCGCCTGAGATCCGCTCGCGCCTCGCAGGCCAGGGCGCCGAGGTCGTGACCATGACCCCCGCCGAGCAGGACCAGTTCTTTGCCAAGGAACGCGCGCGCTGGGCCAGCGTGGTCACCGCCGCCAACATCAAGCTGGATTGAGCCCCTGCTCCCGCATCCCCATTTCCTCTTATCGCCCCGCACTGACATGACCCCTCAAGACCTCAAAACCATCATGGGCTCCGGCCTGCTGTCGTTCCCCATCACGGACTTTGACGCGCAGGGCAACTTCCGCCCCAAGACCTATATCGAGCGCCTGGAGTGGCTCGCCCCCTACGGCGCCAGTGCCCTGTTTGCCGCCGGTGGCACGGGGGAGTACTTCTCGCTCTCGGGCCCCGAGTACAGCGAAGTCATCAAGACCGCCGTAGA
>NZ_NOIG01000011.1:0-506267 GCF_002245625.1 Acidovorax kalamii | reverse complement strand
AAGTTCGGTGTGATCGTCTACAACCGCGACCGCACCAAGCTCACGGCCGACTCCCTGGCCATCCTGGCCGAGCGCTGCCCCAACCTGATCGGCTTCAAGGACGGGGTCGGCAACATCGAGACCATGTCTTCCATCTACATGAAGCTGGGCGACCGCTTCTCGTACCTGGGTGGCCTGCCCACGGCCGAGGTGTATGCAGCGGCCTACAAGGCGCTGGGCACGCCGGTGTATTCGTCGGCGGTGTTCAACTTCATCCCGAAGACGGCGATGGAGTTTTACAAGGCAGTGGCGGCCGACGACATGGCCACGCAGCACCGGCTGCTCAAGGAGTTCTTCATGCCGTATCTGGCCATCCGCAACCGCGTGGAAGGCTATGGGGTGTCGATCATCAAGGCGGGTGCGCGCATCGTGGGCCACGACGGCGGGCCGGTGCGGGCGCCGCTGACGGACCTCAAGCCCCATGAGGTGGAAGAGCTGGCTGCGCTGATCAAGAAGCTCGGGCCGCAGTAAGGGGCACCGAACGGCAGGAGCCCACGCGCAAAGGGCCGCACACGGCCCTGTGTTCTCTGCCACTATCCGTTCCTTTTTGCGATGCAGCGTTGCCAGGTCTGGCAGCGCTTGCCATGCCACCTCTTCTCTGCACCCACCTGTCACCCTCCATGACGACGCACGCCACACCCCGCATCCTGCAAATCGGCCGCCTGCCCTTGCCCACCCTCGAAACCGAACTGGCCGCGCGCTACAGCGTGGCCTGCCTGGCCGACCAGGCCGACCCGCAGGGGTTTCTGGCGGCACATGGTGCGGAGTTTTCGGGCGTGGTCACCACGGCGTCCATCGGGCTCACGGGCGAGGTGATTGCAGCCCTGCCCCATCTGCAGGTCATCAGCAGCTTTGGCGTGGGCTTTGACGCGCTCGACATCGGCGCGGCCACGGCGCGTGGCGTGCAGGTGGGCTACACGCCCGGCGTGCTCAACGACTGTGTGGCCGACATGGCGTTTGCGCTGATGCTGGACGTGTCGCGCGGCATTGCCGCCAGCGACCGGTTTGTGCGCCAGGGCCAATGGCCCCAGGCGCGGTTTGCGCTGGGCACGCGCGTGTCGGGCAAGCGCCTGGGCATCGTGGGCATGGGCCGCATCGGCCAGGCCGTGGCCGAGCGCGCGTCAGGCTTCCGCATGGAGGTGGGCTACCACAACCGCCGCCCGGCCGAGGGCTGCGCGCTACCCTACTTCGAGTCGCTGACCGCACTGGCGCAATGGGCCGACTACCTGGTGCTGACGGTGGCGGGCGGCGCGGGCACGCGCCACCTGGTCAACCGCGATGTGCTCGACGCCCTGGGCCCGCAGGGCTACCTCATCAACGTGGCGCGTGGCAGCGTGGTGGATGAGGCGGCGCTCGTCGACGCCCTGGCCGAGCGCCGCATCGCCGGTGCGGGCCTGGACGTGTTCGACAACGAACCCCATGTGCCCGCCGCCCTGATGGCGCTGGACAACGTGGTGCTCACCCCCCACACCGCCAGTGCCACGCACGAAACCCGCCGTGCGATGGCGGACCTGGTGCTGGAGAACCTGCATGCGTTCTATACCTCGGGTGCCGTGCGGGTGTCGGTGCCAGGCACGGTGGCGGGCTGATCGTTGGCTTTCAAGCTTTTAGGCCGTTTGCGCGCGTCCATCATGCCTGATTAGCTATCAAATAAATAGCATTAAGCCCCACCACCGGGCGCCCCTGCCTCACACCCGCCCCGCGAATACCTCTGGCCCCAGGCGGGGCTTGCGCGCCTTGCGCTCGAACAGCCACATGCCATACAGCGGCAGTGCCTCGGCCAGTTGCAGCGGCACCACCTGCTCTGCCGCAGCCCCCAGCAGCGCGGGGTGTGGCAGCACGGCCAGCAGGTCCGAGCCCACCACCAGGTTCAGCAGGCTGGCAAAGTCCGGGCAGCGCACAGCCATGCGCGGCACTGGCATGCGCCGCACGCGGTGCGCCTCGGTCAGCACATCCACCGGGCCGCTCACGCTCGGGCCCACACAGCCCCAGGCGGCGCCTTGCAAATCGGCCAGTGACCGGGCCTGCGCCAGCGGGTGGCGCCGCCGTGCATAAATTTGCGGCTGCAGCTCGTACAAGCGCCACTGCACCACATCCGGGTGGGCAAACTGGCGCGGCCGGGGCGCAATCACGGCGTCGAAACTGCCATGCAGCAGGCCCGTCAGCAGGCTCCCCTCGTCGGCGGTGGTCATCTCCAGTGAACGCTGGGACTGCGGCAGGCACCAGGCCTCGTACAGCAGCGGCCCACAGACCAGCGCGGCGGAGGCCGTGAGCCCCACGCGCAACACCTTGCGGTTTGCAGCGCCCGCGCGGGTCAGCGGCAAGGCGTCGATGCGCTGGGCCAGCGGCGCGCCTTCGGCCACCACACGCCGGGCCAGGTCGGTTGGCACATACCGGCGCCCGTCCCGCACCAGCAGCGGCGCGTCGAACTGCACCTGCAGCGCCTTCATGCCCTGGCTGATGGCGGGCTGCGACACCCCACAGGCCAGCGCTGCGCGCGCAAACGAGCCCTGATCGATGACGGCTTGGAGGTAGTGCAGGTAGCGCAGATACATAAGCAACTTTTATGTATGAGACGCCATTGTCTCTTGCCGCAGCCGCCGGGCGCGGCGAAGCTCTGGGCATCTTTCTCCACCACGCTCCTGCCCATGACCACGCCACTCGACACCGTCCGCACCTACCTCGCCCACCTGCACGCCAGCCACACCGACGGGCTGATTGCCTGCTTTGAAGACGATGGCGTGGTGCATTCGCCGTTTCTGGGCACGATGCGGGCGGGCGACTTTTTCAAGAAGCTCGCCCAGGCTTCCAGCGGCAGCGTGATCACGGTGCTGGATCTGTTCGTGTCCGCCCAGCCAGACAACGGCGGCGCCGTGCGGGTCGCCGCCTATTTCCGCTACGACTGGACTTTGAACGACGGCCGCGAGGTGACCTTCACCTGCGTGGATGTGTTCACGTTTGACGCGGGCAGCACCCGCATCCGCGACATGAACATCGTCTACGACACCCACCCGCTGCGCGAAGAAGTGGGCGACAAGTACGCGCCCGACCCATCATCAAAGTAGCTCTACGCCCTTCAGCGTGACGAAACTCGTCTCGCGCGTCACCTGCACAAAGTCCTGCAGGTACGGCTTGGCCGACAGGCTGGGCAGGCAGGCGGCGTGCAGCTCGCCGCGCAGGCCTTTGTCGCCAATCGGTCTGGCAGTCACGTATCCCCGGTCCAGATAGCTCTGCACCGCCCACAGCGGCAGCGCCGCCACGCCGCGCCCGCTGGCCACCAGCTGCAGCATGGCCACCGTCAGCTCGGTGGTGCGGCGCGGGGGGCGCACGCCAGCGGGCTCCAGCACCTGGCGGATCAAATCGAGCATTTCGTCGGGCACGGGGTAGGTGATGATGGTCTGGTCGGCAAAGTCCTGCGCCACCAGGTGCGGCTTGGCCACCAGCGGGTGCGTGTTGGCCAGCAGCGCGCGGATCTCAAAGGCAAACAGCGGGTGGTAGTCCACGCCCGCCTCGTCGGCATCCACCTCTGACACGATGGCCACATCGGCCCGGCCCTGGTGCAGCAGGCCCACGGGGTCGGCATGAAAGCCGCTCACGATGTCCAGCTCCACCTCGGGCCAGCGGGTGCGAAACGCGTCCATGGCGGGCATCAGCCAGTCAAAACAGGTGTGGCATTCCACCGCAATGCGCATCTGCCCGCCCTGCCCCAGCACCAGGCGGGCAATATCGCGCTCGGCCCCTTCCACCTGCGGCAGCATGGCATCGGCCAGCGCCAGCAGGCGTTCGCCCACGGCGGTGAACTGCGGCGGCACCGATTTGCGCTCGAACAGCGGCTGGCCGTAGCGGTCTTCCAGCAGCTTGATCTGGTGCGACAGCGCCGACTGCGTGAGGTTGAGCAACTGCGCGGCCCGCACCAGGCTGCCGCTGTCGCGCAGGGCCAACAGGGTTCGCAGGTGGCGCACTTCCAGGATCGACTGGTTCATTATTAATTTTCAAGTTGAACTACCAAAACTTTCGTTTGAATAATAAACGAGCCCGCGCGACCATCGGTGCCTTCATTGCATTGCTCCATTCAGAAGAAGGAAATCACCATGTCGCTCGCCGCAGTCGCCGTAACAGCCGCCACCCGCCGCCCTGTGCTCACGCACACCCTGGGCTTTCCGCGCATGGGGGCGCAGCGCGCGCTGAAATTCGCACTCGAATCCTTCTGGCGCGGTGACAGCACCGAGGCCGATCTGCAGGCCACGGCCGCCCAGTTGCGCCAGTTGCACTGGCAGGCGCAGGCCGATGCGGGCCTGGGATTTGTGACCGTGGGCGACTTTGCTCTGTACGACCATGTGGCCAACCACATCCAACTGCTGGGCTGCGAGCCTGCGCGCTTTGGCTTTGATGCCCACACGCCCGAGCTGGCGCGCTACTTTGCAATGGCGCGGGGTGTGTCGGCGCACGCCTCAGACGACCACCAAGGCTGCAGCGCCGGTTGCACCGCAAAACACACCACCGCTGGCCAGCCCGCGCTGGAGATGACCAAGTGGTTTGACACCAACTACCACTACCTCGTGCCCGAGTTCAGCGCCCACACCCAGTTCCACCTGGCCAACGAGCGCCTGTTTGCCGAGGTGGCTGAGGCCCAGGCACTGGGCCACCGCGTCAAAGCCGTGCTGCTGGGGCCGCTGAGCTTTTTGTGGCTGGGCAAATCCAAAACGGCGGGCTTTGACCGATTCAGCCTGCTGACCCAACTGCTGCCCGTGTACGAGGCCGTGCTGGCACGCCTGAAGGCCCAGGGTGTGGAATGGGTGCAGATCGACGAACCCATCCTGGGCCTGGACCTGCCCGACACCTGGCGCCATGCGTTCGAGCCCAGCTACTGGCAACTGGCGCGCAGCGCGCCCAAGCTGCTGCTGGCCACTTACTTCTCGCCCCTGGCCGAGAACCTGCGCCTGGCCTGCCAGCTGCCCGTGGCCGGCCTGCATGTGGACGCCGTGCGCGCGCCCGACGAGCTGGTGGGCGTGGCGGACTGGCTGCCTTCGCACAAGGTGCTGTCGGTGGGCATTGTGGACGGCCGCAACATCTGGCGCACCGACCTGGATGCAGCGCTGCAAAAGCTGCGCCCCGTGGCCAACAAACACCAGGGCGAGCTGTGGCTCGCGCCATCGTGCTCGCTGCTGCATGTGCCGTTCAGTCTGCAGGCTGAAACGCAACTCGATGCCGAGGTGAAGTCCTGGCTGGCGTTTGCGGTGGAAAAGCTGGATGAACTGCGCGTGCTGTCCACCGCCTTGTCGCAAGGCGAGGCTGCGGTGGATGACGAACTGCACGCCGCTCGCACCGCCCTGGCCGCGCGCCGCGCCAGTCCGCGTGTGCACCGCGCCACCGTCGCCGCCCGCATTGCGGCTGCGGCGCCCGGGGCCGACCAGCGGGCCAGCGCCTTCCCCGACCGGCAAAAGGCCCAGCGTGCGCGGCTCAAGCTGCCGCTGCTGCCCACCACCACCATCGGCTCCTTCCCGCAGACGGCAGAGATCCGTGCCGCGCGCGCCGCCTTCAAGCGCGGTGCGCTCGATGCAGCCCACTACCAACAAAAGATGGAAGCCGAAATCGAACTGGCCGTGCGCAAGCAGGAAGCGCTGGGCATTGATGTGCTGGTGCACGGCGAGGCCGAGCGCAACGACATGGTCGAATATTTCGGCGAGCAGCTCGACGGCTTTGCCTTCACCGCCAACGGCTGGGTGCAAAGCTATGGCTCGCGCTGCGTGAAGCCGCCCATCATCTACGGCGACGTAGCCCGCCCCAAGCCCATGACGGTGGCCTGGACGCAATATGCACAGAGCCTGACCACCAAGCCCATGAAGGGCATGCTCACCGGCCCCATCACTATCCTGCAATGGAGCTTTGTGCGCGACGACCAGCCGCGCGCCACCACGGCCGACCAGATCGCCTGGGCGATCCGAGACGAGGTGTGCGACCTCGAAGCCGCCGGCATCGCCATCATCCAGATCGACGAGCCCGCCATCCGCGAAGGGCTGCCGCTGCGCCGCGCGGGGTGGAAGAGCTACCTGGAGCGCGCCACGCGCGCCTTCCGCATCAGCGCCAGCGGCGTGCGCAACGACACGCAGATCCACACCCATATGTGCTACAGCGAGTTCAACGACATCCTGCCCGCCATCGCGGCCATGGATGCGGATGTGATCACGATTGAAACGAGCCGGTCGGACATGGAACTGCTGCAAGGCTTCGGTGATTTCCGCTACCCCAACGAGATCGGCCCCGGCGTGTACGACATCCACTCGCCCCGCGTGCCTGGCGTGCAGGAGATGGCTGCGCTGCTGGAAAAGGCCGCCGAGGTCGTGCCCGTGGAGCACCTGTGGGTGAACCCCGACTGCGGCCTGAAAACCCGGGGCTGGCCGGAGACCGAGGCCGCCCTGCGCCACATGGTGCAGGCCGCGCAGGCCGTGCGTGAGCGGTTGCTGGAAGAAGCGGCGCTGGCCTGACCGCTTCCGAAACTCAGCCTGCAGCGCGCCTCATCTCGGCCAGTTTCACCAGCACCTTCAGCGCGTGGTTCAGCGGCGTCGGCACCCCCAGTGCTGCGCCGCGCTTGACCACATAACCGTTCAGGTGGTCGATCTCGGTGGGTTTGCCCCGCGCCAGGTCCTGCGCGGTGGACGAATACTGGCTGGGCATGGTGCTGGCAATGCCACGCACCGCCGCCTGCACATCGCCCGGAATCGTCACACCGTCAGCAGCCGCCACGGCCAGGCATTCAGCCACGATGTCGGCAATCACCTGCGTCACGCCGGGCACCTGCACCAGCGGGCCGTAGGGCTGCTGCGACAGGGCCGACAGCGCGTTGTAGGCGCTGTTGAGCACCAGCTTGGCCCAGAGCGCACCGCGCACGTTGTCTGACACCTGGGTAGGGATGCCCGCTGCCGTGAGCTGGCGGGCCACCTCGTCGCTGCGTGGCGAAGGTGCAATCACCAGCTCGCCCCGGCCATGGTGTACGACGTGCCCGGGGCCGCCCATGGCGGTAGCGACATACACCACGGCGGCGGCCACGGGGGTGCTGGCGTCCAGCACCGCGCGCACGCGTTCGTCGTTGTCCACGCCGTTCTGCAAGGTCAGCACCAGCGCGCCGGGCGCGAGGTGGGGGCGAATCTGCCGCGCAGCGTCTTCCGAGTCGGACGACTTCACGCAGAACAGCACCACGTCCGCGCCGTGCACCGCGCTGGGCTCGGTGCTGGCCGCCAGGGGCACCTGCACGTCCATCGCTGCGGTCTGCAGCCGCAGGCCGTGGTCACGCACCGCCAGCACATGGGCGGGCCGCCCGATGAGCGTGACGGCATGGCCCGCGCGGGCCAGCAGGGCACCAAAGTAACAGCCCACGGCGCCCGCGCCCATCACAGCAAAACGCAAGGGCGGGCAAATGTCCGAGGCGGTGGGCAGGGAGACAGAGGAATCAGCGGCAGCGGTCATGGCGGTGTCCCGGTGGGCAAGGTACGGAAGGGTCGAACAGCGAGGCGCCCCACTATATCGATGACGGCCTGAGCTCCAAATATCAAGGCTTTTTGGATTGATGCGCTAGTCGAACATGCCTCGAAAGCTATCAAATACGTAGCAAACTGACTGTGCGTGAGATTGATCGCAGGGGCGCGCTTCGGTCGCATGCGCGAATTCCGGCACCGCAAACCGCCATCCGTTACACCCCGTCCGTGGGCCCCGCCCCAGCCCAAAGGCCCCTTTTCGGTGTCAGGAATTTAATCAATGCAAAGACAATAATTGTCTAGTCAATTAAATTCCTCACCCATGTCAGCTCCCCCCAAACCCAGCCAAGCCCCCGCGTTCTACAACGCCGAGCACTACGACCCCAGCAAGCTGGTGCCCGAAAACAGCGTCGGCTACCTGATGCGCAAGGTGATGTCGTCCATACGCACGCAGGCCGATGCCCAGCTGTCGTTGCACGACCTGACCTACGCCCAGTGGCTGCCGCTGTTCAAGTTGTCGCTGTGCGAGACCGCCACGGTGGCCACTCTGGCTCGGGACCTGGAGACCGACCCCGCCTCCATGACCCGGTCGCTTGACCGCATGGAAGCCAAGGGCCTGGTGGTGCGGGAGCGCTCCACCGTGGACCGCCGCGTCGTGCAGCTCAAGCTCACGGCCGAAGGCCAGCGCATTGCAGCCCTGGTGCCCCCCGTGCTGGCCGACGTGCTCAACGGCCACCTCAGCGACTTCAGCCATGACGAGTGGCAGCTTCTGCTGTCCATGCTGCGCCGCATGCTGGCCAACGGCGAAGCGCTGCGCCAGCAGACCCCCTCACCCACCGAACCCGCAGCCGGTTGATCCCGCCCTGTTGCCCTGCCCCTGGAGATTTCCGTGACCGCCACTGCCCCAACTCCCCTGTCCACCCGCTCCGCCCTCGCCGCCCACCTGGCGGTGTCGGCCGTTGCCCTGGCCGCCGCACTGCTGCTGGTGGGCTGCGCCAACCCAGGCCCCGCCCACACACCGCTGGCGCAAACCACCCCGGCCGCCGCTGGTCTGACCGCCGCCACCACCGACGTTGTGGCCACCAGCCAGTGGTGGAAAGCCCTGGGTGACGAGCAGCTCAACACCCTGATCGACACCGCCCTGCAAGGCAACCCCAGCCTGGCTGTGAGCCGCGCCCGCCTGGAACAAGCCGTGGCCCTGAGCCAGGTGCGTGAGGCCGCCAACGGCCCGCAAGCCACGCTGGGCGTGGACGCCACCCGCCAGCGCTACACCGCCAACGGGCTGGTGCCCGCCCCCATCGCCGGCAACACCTACAACAGCGGCACCGTGCAAGCCACACTGAGCTGGTCGCCCGACTTCTTCGGCCAGCACGCCGCCGAGCTGCAGGCCGCCCTGGGCCAGGCCCGCGCCGCCCAGGCCGATGCTGCGGCCGCTGCCAACACGCTGGCTGCCCAGGTGGGCCGCAGCTATGTGGCCCTGGCCCGGCTGGTGGCCCAGCGCGACGTGGCCCAACGTGCGCTGGAGCAACGCGAAGAACAGCGCAAGCTCACGCAAGAACGCACCGCCGCAGGCCTGGACAGCCAGGTCGAACTGACCCAGGCCCAGGCCGCCGTGCCCGACGCCCGCACACAAATCGAAGCGCTGGACGAACAGATCACCCTGGGCCGCCGCCAGCTGGCCGTGCTGACCGGCCAGGCGCCCGATGCCCTGCCCCAGCTCACGCCCCGGCTCACCGCGCTGCAGCCCACCGCCGTGCCCGAGGTGCTGGGCGCCGACCTGCTAGGCCGCCGCCCCGATGTGGTGGCCGCCCGCTGGCGCGTGGAGGCGGCAACGCAAGGCGTGAACAGCGCGCGCAGCGAGTTCTATCCCAACATCAACATCGGTGCGTTCATTGGCCTGAACTCGCTGGGGCTGGACCGGCTGTTCAACGGCAGCTCACGCCAGATGGGCGTGACGCCCGCGCTGCGCCTGCCGATCTTTGACGGCGGCCGCCTGCGCGCCCAGCTGGGCGGCCGCGCGGCCGAGCTGGATGCCGCCATCGCCCAGTACAACGGCGCCGTGCTCGATGCGGTGAAGGAAGCCGGCGACGCCGTGGCGTCCATCCAGTCGCTCACCCGCCAGCAGGCCTTGCAGGACGAAGCCGTGGCCAGTGCTGAAAAGGCCTACCGCTTTGCGCAGGAGCGCTACCGCGCGGGCCTGGGCAACTACCTGGTGGTGCTCTCCACCGAAAGCCAGGTGCTGGCCCAGCGCCGCCTGGCCGTGGACCTGCGCGCGCGCCAGCTCGACACCCGCCTGGTGCTGATGAAGGCCCTGGGCGGCGGCTGGACCGATGACACAGCGGTGCTGCACACCGCCGCCGCGCACTGACCGGCCACCACACCACACGCATCCAAAAACACAACAACACATTCCTGAAAGAACACTGCCATGACCGCCCACAGCGAACCCCTCACCGCCAACGAAGCCAACACCGCCCGCCGCCGGGGCCTCACCCTCATTGCCGCCGCCGTCGCGCTGGCGGCGATCGGCTGGGGCGGCTGGCACTGGGCCAATGGCCGCCATGTGGAGACCACCGACAACGCCTACGTGGCGGGCAACGTGGTGCAGATCACGCCGCAGATCGGCGGCACCGTGGTGTCCATCGGCGCAGACGACACCGACTACGTGAAGGCCGGTCAGTTGCTGGTCAAGCTGGACCCTGCCGACGCCCGCGTGGCACTGGAGCAGGCCGAGGCCCAGTTGGCCCAGACCGTGCGCGAGGTGCGCACCTTGTATGCCAACAACGCCACCTTGAAGGCCCAGGTCAGCCTGCGCAGCGCCGACCTGGCCCGCGCCCAGGCCGATGCCGCCCGCATGCAGGACGACGTGAACCGCCGCGCCCCGCTGATGGCCAGCGGCGCCGTGGGCAAGGAAGAGTTCCAGCACGCCACTGCCCAGCTGGCCGCCGCCAAGAGCACCGTGGCCGCCGCCCAGTCGGCCGTGCTGGCCGCGCAAGAGCAGCTGGCCGCCAGCCAGACGCAGACCGAGGGCACGTCCATCGAGCAGCACCCCAACGTGGCGCGTGCCTCGGCCCGCGTGCGCGAGGCCTACCTGGCCGTGCAGCGCGCCCAGCTGGTCGCCCCGCTGGACGGCCATGTGGCCAAGCGCGGCGTGCAGGTGGGCCAGCGTGTGCAAGCAGGCGCCCCGCTGATGACGCTGGTGCCGCTGAACGACCTGTGGGTGGACGCGAACTTCAAGGAAAGCCAGCTCAAGACCCTGCGCATCGGCCAACCGGCCGAGCTGGAGGCCGACGTGTACGGCACCAAGGTGACCTACCACGGCACGGTGACGGGCCTGGGCGCCGGCACCGGCGCCGCCTTTGCGCTGCTACCCGCGCAGAACGCCACCGGCAACTGGATCAAGGTGGTGCAGCGCGTGCCCGTGCGCATTGCGCTCGACCCCAAGGAAGTGGCCGAGCACCCGCTGCGCGTGGGCCTGTCGATGGAAGTCAAGGTGGACACTGCCGACCAGAGCGGCAAGACGCTGGCCGACACCCAGCGCACCACGCCCGTGGCCGCCACCGCTGTTTTCGACGAGCAGTTCAAGGCCGCCGACGACGAGGTGGCCCACATCATCGCCGCCAACCTGGGCCGCAGCGGCAAGGCCGCCGTGGCCGTGGCATCGCCCAAGGTGGGCAAGGCGCCAGCGCAAAGCCAGCAGCAACACGCTTCGGCCCCGGTGGCCTCGGCAGTACAGTCGCCTGTGGTGCAGTAAACGGGGTGGATAGCGCATGACCGCCGCCAACCCCACTGCAGACCAGGCGCCCGCCAGTTCGGCGCCTGCTGCAACACAAACCCCTGCCCCGCCCGGGCCTCCTGCCGCCTACCCACCGCTGCAAGGCACCGCCCTGCTGCTGGGCACGCTGTCGCTGTCGTTGGCCACGTTCATGAACGTGCTGGATTCGTCCATCGCCAACGTCTCCATCCCCGCCATTGCCGGTGACCTGGGCGTGAGCCCGGGCCAGGGAACCTGGGTCATCACCAGCTTTGGTGTGGCCAATGCCATCTCGGTGCCACTCACTGGCTGGCTCACGCAGCGCTTTGGCGCGGTGCGGCTGTTCACCATGAGCGTGCTGCTGTTCGTGCTCACGTCCTGGCTGTGCGGCTTTGCCGGGTCGCTGGAGGCGCTGGTGTTCTTCCGCGTGCTGCAAGGACTGGTGGCGGGGCCGATGATCCCGCTCAGCCAGACCCTGCTGCTCGCCAGCTACCCCAAGGCGCTGGCGGGCACCGCCCTGGCGTTGTGGGGCGTGACCACGCTGGTGGCGCCCGTGGTGGGGCCGCTGCTGGGCGGGTGGATCACCGACAACATCTCCTGGCCGTGGATCTTCTACATCAACGTGCCCGTGGGCCTGCTGGCCGGGCTGCTCACCTGGGGCATCTACCGCCAGCGCGAGACCCCCATCCGCAAACTGCCCATCGACACGGTGGGCCTCAGCCTGCTGGTGCTGTGGGTGGGCGCGCTGCAGCTCATGCTCGACAAGGGCAAGGAGCTGGACTGGTTCGCCTCGGGCGAGATCATCACCATGGCCGTGGTCGCCGTGGTGGCGTTTGCCGTCTTTCTGGTGTGGGAGCTGACCGAAAAGCACCCGGTGGTGGACCTGAAACTCTTCAAGGGCCGCAACTTCACCTTTGGCGCGCTGGCGCTGTCGGTGGCGTATGCCCTCTTCTTCGGCAACGTGGTGCTGCTGCCGCTGTGGCTGCAGCAGTGGATGGGCTACACCGCGACGTCGGCCGGCATGGCGCTGGCGCCGGTGGGCATCTTCGCCATTTTGCTCACGCCGCTAGTGGGCAAGAAGGTGGGCCAGTGGGACCCGCGCCGCATGGCCACGGGCGCGTTTGTGGTGTTCAGCACGGTGCTGTGGATGCGCTCGCAGTTCACAGTGCAGACGGATTTCATCCACATCCTCATCCCCACCCTGCTGCAGGGTGCGGCCATGGCGTTCTTCTTCATCCCGCTGACCACGCTCACGCTGGCGGGGGTGCCGCCAGAGCGCATCCCGGCGGCAGCGGGCTTGTCGAACTTCGTGCGCATCACCGCCGGTGCCATGGGCACGTCGATCGCCACCACGCTGTGGGAGAGCCGCGCCGCCATGCACCACGCGCACCTGACCGAAGGGCTGGTGCAGGGCCAGGGCGTGTTTGCGCAAACCCTGGACAACCTCACCGCGTCCGGCCTCACGCAGATGCAGGCGCTGGCGCAGATCAACCGGCTCATCGACCAGCAGGCGTTCACGCGCGCGGCCAATGACATCTTCCTCGGCTCGGCGGGTTTGTTCCTGCTGCTGATCGCGCTGATCTGGCTGACCAAGCGGCCTGCCAGAACGGCAGGTGGCGGCGGCGCCGCCGATGCAGGCGGCGCGCACTAGCGCAGACCAGGTCGAACCAGGGCGTTATCAAGAGGAAAAAACGCCCTCTCCGCGCCATAGAAAACAAAAGTTTGCTATCTTTTACATAGCAATTGATGACAAAAGCGGCTCCTCGGAGCCGCTTTTATGTTGAGGGTGCGCCACGTGGCCCGCAATGGGCCTATGCAGCCCCCACCCGCTTTTCTGCATTGGCAAACGCCGTGGCCAGCGCGGCAAATTCGCTCTGGCTCACCACCCCATCGGCAATGCCGCTGCGGTCCATCAACTGCAGCACGGCCTGCGAAAAATCATTGCCCGGCCGGGTGATCGACGTGCTGGCCAGGCCCTGCAAAAACTCCTGGTGCGAAATCCGGCCGTCCTTGCTGGTGTCAAACCCGGCGGCAATCTGCTCCTTCTGGGCATCGTCCGCACCAAACTCGCTGAGCAGCGCCTTGAAGTCCTGCGCAGAGACCGAGCCCCCCGCCGCAGGCAAGCCCACCAGGCCACCACCACTGCCGCTGCCGCGCTGCACGGCGCCCAGGGCCCCATCCACCTTGCCCTGCGACACCAGAATGCCCTTGCCCGCAAACCCCGCCAGCGCCTCGGCCTGGGGGCTGAGCGTGACCACGGCCGATGGCTGCGCCTGCGCTTCTTCGCTACCACGCCGGGGCGCAGCAGACTTGGCCGCCCCGCTGGAGGCAGCGTTGAAGACCAGCGAGGCTACGGATGCAAGACCGGAAAGAAGAGGTGACATCGCCTTGAACTCCTGCGTGGCGACATCCCGGTGCCGTGCTGGGAAACCTCCCGCCAGCCACCGCTTCGCCTTGTGATCGGAGCGTACGCTGCGCAGCAGGCGGCGGTGGCGCAATAAAACGGGGCTCCCCGGCCCACTTTGCAGGATTACCCGGAGCACGCGCCGTGGCGCCCGGGGCTCGCGCCCCTCAGGCTGGCGACACGTAGCCAGGCCCAAACGCCACAAACTCCCCCTCCAGCTGCCCTGCAGCCTCGCCCTGGTAGTGCAGCACCGACGCCTGCACGATGCGCCCAATGCCCTTGCGCTGCAGCATGCGCGCAAAGGGCTGCCACACCTGCGCGGCCGGCGCCTGGGCCACGGCGGTAAAGGTGCCCGCCATGGGCGCGAGGTAGTCCATGGTGTTGCGCTGAATCACCAGGCGGCTGCCCAGCCCCTCGGCCGACAGCCGCAGGTGCAGCATGGACCACGCCGCCAGAATGGCCACGGCCGAGGCACTGCCGCCAAACACCGTGTCGCGGTGGTTGATGTTGGGCGCCAGCGGCGCGCTCAGCACCACCTGGTGGGGCGATGCCTCCACCACGCTCACATCCATGGCGTGGGACAAGGGAATGTGCTGGTGCAGATAGGCCTGGAGTTCGAGAGGATTCACGGTGTGCTCCGGGGGAACCGGTAAGTTTTGGTGGCGCGATTCTGAGGGCAACCGACGGGCCTTATCCCGACCAAGCCATCACCCAGCAACTACGGCGCATCCCGGTGCACGATGTGCTGCACGCCCGCAGTCTCCCGCATGAGCGCACTGCGCAGGAAGGCGGGACGCAGATCCAATCCAGCCAGCTGCTCGCGGTCAAACCACGCAAAGACAAGCTGCTGGTCGCCCTCAACACCTTCGTACGGGCCCGCCGACACGTCGAGCAACGATCCAGGCAGTGGCCGAGCGTGCAGGTACAGCCCGATCTCGTGGTACGCCACGCCTGCATAGTTGAAGAAGTTCTCCACCACAAAGGCGAGGTCCTCCAGCGCCACCACGATGTTCAGCTCTTCCTGCAGCTCGCGGGTGATGGCTTGGGCGGCGCTTTCGCCGGGTTCGATGCCGCCGCCCGGCAGAGCCCAGAAGGCATCGCGCTGCAGCCGGTGCAAGAGCACCCGGCCATCCTCACGCCGCACGATGGCGGCGGCGCGCTGGCGGACACGGGGCACCGGGTGATGGGCAGGCGCCATGGGGGGCGAAGAAGTCATATCGGGCAGGGAGGAACGGCGCGATCCTACCGAGTCCGACACAGATCACGGCGAGAGCCACACGTCCCTGAGCCAATCCACCGTCTCCTGCAGCGGGTGCCCCGTGGCAATCTCGTCCATGCGGTCCAGTTTGTCCACCGCGTCCAGCGCAATCGTTTCGTTCGGTTGGAAGACGATCTGCAGGCGGTGGTAGCGGTCGTCCAGCAGTTGCCGGGCCTGGTAGTCAGAGATACCGGCCACGCCGTCCATCAGCACGTTGATGAGCGGCTGCGCCCACTGCGCGTAGCCCCAGTCCAGCGTCTGGCCCTTGATGTAGGTGAGGCTCACGCCGGTGCCCAGCGACAGCATCACCACTTCATGGAGCGCGGCGCGCTCTGCGGGCTGGTTGCGGCGTGAAATCGCCTGGGCCAGCGCCACAATGCTGGGGTTGTTGGCAAACACGCCGCCGTCGATGTACCCGTCGGCCGAGGGGAAGTAGGTGGGCGCCGAGCTGGTGTATTGGGCGATGTGGGCCACCAGTTGCTCGCCGTCCGAGTCCGCTCCTTTGAAGTTGTGAAAGATCTTGGGCTTCCAGGTGCGTTTGGCGGCCACTTCCTCGTTGTCGAGGTCGAAGGTGGGGATGGCGACCTTGCGGGTGATGTCGCGCAGCTTCAGGTCGCCAAACACGGCTTTCAGCTCGGTCTTGAGGCCCTTGCTGGAGTAGTCTGCGCCCACGGTTTTGCCCAGGTCGCGCAGGTTGTCCCAGATGCTGTCGTCAAAGATGACGCCGCCGCGCTCCTTGTAGACGGTGCAGATTTCCTCGGGCGTCTTGCCAGATGCCAGGCCCAGCGCCAGGATGCCGCCGGTGGATGTGCCTGCAAACAGGTCCACGGTGCTCAGCCAGCCCGCCACCTGCGGGTGGGCATTGAGCCGGGCCAGCAGCCGCGCCGTGATCAGGCCGCGCAGGCCGCCGCCGTCCAGACTGAGGATTCGGTACTTGGCCATGGGCGCCTCCTGGTACGCAGATAGGTGGCTCGGATGCTAGGCGGCGCCCCGGCGGATGCCAAGAAGAATCGTGCAGGCGATGGGCCCGCCACGGCTCTACCGCCGGTCCGGCCGCAGCCGCCCGCTCTCCCCCTGCCCCACTTCCTTCAAAAAGCTCCACACCGCCTGCATGCGCGCCAGGTGTTTCGCCTCGGCGGGCATGCTCATCCAGAAGGTGCGGGTAAAGCGCGCCTCCTGCGGCAGCACGCGGGCCAGTACCGGGTCAGTGTCGGCCAGAAAGGCGGGCAACACGGCCAGCCCGGCCCCGGCGCGCACCGCCTCGTACTGCGCCGTGACGCTGGTGCTCCGCATGGCAAACCGTTCGGGCGGGTAGAGCTGGTCGAGAAACTGCAGCTCCTTGGTGAACAGCAGGTCGTCCACATAGCTCACAAACGCGTGGTGGCGCAGGTCCTCGCGCGTGGCCACCAGGGGGCGGCGCGCCAGGTATTCGCGCTGGCCGTACAGGTGCAGCGTGTAGTCGGCCAGCTTGGTGACGATGACCGAGCCGCGCGTGGGCCGCTCCAGCGAGATGACGATGTCCGCCTCGCGCCGCGACAGGTGCAGCATGCGCGGCAGCGCCAGCAGGTCGATGGACAAGTGCGGGTGCTTTTGCGTGAGCCGCGCCAGGTGCGGCGCCAGGATCAGCGTGCCAAACCCCTCGGTCGCCCCCACCCGCACCAGGCCCGAGGGCCCCGCGCCCGCCTGCGCCGGGGCGGCGCGCTCCACGCCCAGCACGGCGGTTTCCATGGCCTCCACGGCGGGCAGCAGCTGGCGCCCGGCCTCGGTCAGCCGGTGGCCGCCCGCCTCGCGCGCAAACAGGGCAGCGCCCATCTGCTTTTCGAGCGCCTGGATGCGGCGGGCCACGGTGGTGTGCTCCACCCCCGCGCGGCGGGCGGCGGCGGCCAGGGTGCCGGAGCGGGCCAGCTCCAGGAAGTAACGCAGGTTGTCCCAGTCCATGATCCTAGAAACGGTAGTTGAACGCGCTCGCCAGTGCCCAGTGCCGTGATCGGCGTGCCAAGCAAGGCGTGGCGATCAATGCTGTGCAAATTTGCAAAACCAAAGTGCAGTATTGTCTATTGCTTCAGCAATTTTGCACAGCTACGATGCGCCATTCGTCGGCAAACCGCCGCGTGCCAACCCAGGAGACAAATCCATGAATGCACCGACTTCCCAGGCCGTGCTGGCCCCCACCGTCAAACTGCTGATCGGCGGCAAGTTCGTCGAGTCCAAGACCACGCAGTGGCGCGACGTGGTGAACCCTGCCACGCAGGAAGTGCTGGCCCGCGTACCGTTTGCCACCCCTGAAGAAATCGACGCCGCCGTGGCATCGGCCCAGGAAGCGTTCAAGACCTGGAAGAAGACCGCCATCGGCGCCCGCGCCCGCATCTTCCTCAAGTACCAGCAGCTGATCCGCGAGAACATGGCCGAGCTGGCCGCCATCCTCACGGCAGAACAAGGCAAGACCCTGCCCGACGCCGAAGGCGATGTGTTCCGTGGCCTGGAAGTGGTCGAGCACGCAGCCAGCATCGGCAATCTGCAACTGGGCGAGCTGGCCAACAACGTGGCCGGTGGCGTGGACACCTACACGCTGCTGCAGCCCCTGGGCGTGTGCGCAGGCATCACCCCCTTCAACTTCCCCGCCATGATCCCGCTGTGGATGTTCCCCATGGCCATCGCCACGGGCAACACCTTCGTGCTCAAGCCGTCCGAGCAAGACCCCATGGTCACCATGCGCCTGGTGGAGCTGGCGCTTGAAGCAGGCATCCCCCCTGGCGTGCTCAACGTGATCCACGGTGGCGAAGCCGCTGTGAACGCGATCTGCGACCACAAGGACATCAAGGCGATCAGCTTCGTGGGCTCCACCAAGGTGGGCACGCACGTGTACAACCGCGCCAGCCTGAACGGCAAGCGCGTGCAATGCATGATGGGCGCCAAGAACCACGCCATCGTGCTGCCCGACGCGAACAAGGAACAGACCCTGAACGCCCTGGCCGGTGCCGCCTTTGGTGCCGCAGGCCAGCGCTGCATGGCGCTGTCGGTGGTGGTGCTGGTGGGCGAGGCGCAAAAGTGGATCCCCGAGCTGGTCGAGAAGGCCAAGACGCTCAAGGTGAGCGCAGGCACCGAAAAGGGCACGGACGTGGGCCCCGTGGTCTCGTGCGCCGCCAAGGACCGTGTGCAAGGACTGATCGAGCGCGGCATTGCCGACGGCGCCACACTGGAACTGGACGGCCGCAACCCCAATGTGCCCGGCTACGAAAAGGGCAACTTCGTGGGCCCCACGGTGTTCAGCGGCGTCAAGCCAGGCATGGCCATCTACGACCAGGAAATCTTTGGCCCCGTGCTGTGCCTGTCGGCCGCAGCCGACATTGACGAAGCCATCGAGTTCATCAACAGCAACCCCAACGGCAACGGCACCGCCATCTTCACCCAGTCGGGTGCGGCCGCGCGCAAGTTCCAGGAAGAGATCGACGTGGGCCAGGTCGGCATCAACGTACCAATCCCTGTGCCAGTGCCGCTGTTCTCGTTCTCGGGCTCGCGCGCTTCCAAGCTGGGCGACCTGGGCCCCTACGGCAAGCAGGTCGTTCTGTTCTACACGCAGACCAAGACGGTGACGGCGCGCTGGTTTGATGACAGCACCATCTCGCATGGTGTGAATACGACGATTAGTTTGAAGTGACATCCCCCTGAGGCGCTACGCGCCTTCCCCCTTCTCTTGCATCGCTGCGCGATGCGGAAGGGGGACGCCACCAGCGCGGCGGGGCGGCCCTTGCGCGGTGGCACTGGCCTAGGCTGTGCCAGTTCTTGCGCGCGGCTGTCGATGGTAAAAGCGGGGCATGCAAACTTTTCAGACAACGATGCGGGGATGGGCCATGGTCTTCGGTGCTGCTTGCGCGATGCTGATGGGTGCCGATGCCCACGCACAGGCCGGTGCCGCCTGCAAACCCGGAGGCTCCGTGGACGAAACCAACGCCTGCGCCGTGCAAGCCTTCCAGGCGGCAGACACCGAGATCGCCATCCTCTACGGCGACGTGATGCGCGCCCTGTCGGCCCACGAGCGGCCCCAGTTGCGCCAGGAGCACACCGCCTGGCAGCGCGGACGCACCACGCGCTGCAAGCAGGCGCAGCGCAGCAACGAATCGCAACCCCAGTGGCCGCGTCTGTACCACGAGTGCCTCACGGCCGAAACCCAGGCGCGCCGCAAGGGCCTGATGCGCTGGCTCACGCTGGACCACCCGTCCGCCAAGCCCTGAGCAAGGCCCCCAGAACAACAAGAACCGACGACGAGACAGAACACCATGGACTTTGAACTCACCGAAGAACAACGCGCCTTTGCCCAGACGGCCCGCGACTTTGCACAAGCTGAGTTCGCACCCCACGCCGCACACTGGGACGAGGAAGGCATCTTCCCGAAAGAAGCCATCGCCAAGGCGGGCGAGCTGGGCTTTTGTGGCCTGTACGCACCCGAAGCCGCCGGCGGCCTCGCCCTGCCCCGGCTGGACGCCACCCTGGTCTTTGAAGAAATGGCGGCTGTGGACCCCAGCACCACTGCCTTCATCACCATCCACAACATGGCCACCTGGATGCTGGGCACCTGGGCCACGCCCGCCGTGCGCGACCACTGGGGCCCGCTGCTGACCACGGGTGAAAAGCTCGCCTCCTACTGCCTCACCGAGCCCGGCGCAGGCTCCGACGCCGCCTCGCTCAAGACCCGCGCCGAGCTGGTAGGCAACGAATACGTCATCAACGGCGCCAAGGCCTTCATCAGCGGCGCAGGCAGCACCGACGTGCTGGTGCTCATGGCCCGCACGGGTGATGCGCAATCCGGCGCCAGCGGCATCAGCGCCTTTGCTGTGCCCGCCGATACGCCCGGCATCAGCTACGGCAAAAAGGAACAGAAGATGGGCTGGAACAGCCAGCCAACGCGCACCATCAGCTTTGACAACGTGCGCATCCCGGCCGACCACCTGCTAGGCCGCGAGGGCGAAGGCTTCAAGATCGCGATGAAGGGCCTGGACGGCGGCCGCATCAACATCGCCACCTGCTCGGTGGGCGCAGCGCAAGGCGCTCTCAACGCCGCCCAGCAATACATGCAAGACCGCAAGCAGTTCGGCAAACCCATCGCCAGCTTCCAGGCCCTGCAGTTCAAGCTGGCCGACATGGCCACCGAGCTGGTCGCCGCGCGCCAAATGGTGCGCCTGGCCGCCAGCAAGCTGGATGCCGGTGCGCGTGACGCGTCCACCTACTGCGCCATGGCCAAGCGTTTTGCCACCGATGCAGGCTTCATCGTCATCAACGACGCCCTGCAGCTGCACGGCGGCTACGGCTACATCCGCGAGTACCCGCTGGAGCGCCTGCTGCGCGACGCCCGCGTGCACCAGATTCTGGAAGGCACGAACGAAATCATGCGCGTCATCATTGCGCGGCGCATGCTGGATGGGGATGCGACGGAAGTGATTCGCTGAGCGTTTACTCCTGTTTTCATAGCTACCAGCGCTTATCCAACGGGTGATAACGGCCGATTTTCCTCATGAAACACCTCTCTCAGACAGGAACACCAGCCCACGCACCCGCAGCAGCGCCGGGGGCCACCCCCTCTCCCCTCGCGGGAGAGGGTTGGGGAGAGGGGGCTGCACCCGCGCCGCGCCGGTTTCACCCCTCTCCCCAGCCCTCTCCCACAAGGGGAGAGGGAGCGACAGCCATCTGAGACAGGTATCTAGCCAGCACCCTTTGAACCAGCCGCCATGCCCGCCCGCCCTCTCTCCGACGAAACCCTGCACCTGATCGACGCCATCCGCACGGCGCTCGCGCACCGCAGCGACGTGGAAGAGCGGCCGCTGTTCGGCACCTATGCCTTTTTTGTGGACGGCAAGATGTGCATCGCCGTCAAGGGCGAAGACCTGCTGGTGCGCCTGCCGCCCGAGCGCCACGGCGAGCTGCAGGAGATGGAAAACACCCGCGAACTCTCGCCCGGCGGCGGCATGCAGGGCTACTTCTGGGTGGAGCCCAACGGCTACGCCACCCGCGCGCAATGGAACTACTGGGTGGATGAAGCCCTGGCCTACAACCCGCTGGCCAAAGCATCGCCACGCAAGAAGACCGGCTCCCCAGCGGCGGGCAAAAAAGCGCCATCCGCCGCCCGCAAGACGCCGAAAAAAACCGCTGCCAAGAAGCACAGCATCTTCGAAGCCGACGACTGAGCCACCGTTACCTACCACGACCCGGAGCCCTACCATGCCCCTACGCATCGTCCGCCTTGGCACCCCGCGCGCCGCCGGGGAAGGCACCCGCATCGGCACCGTGCGCCGCCCGCCGCGTGGTGTGCCCAAGGCTGAGTTCGCCAGCCGCGACTACTACGACGTGTGGTACCCCCTTCTCTCCCCCAGCGCCGACCTCATGGCCCAGGGCCAGCAGGTGCCCACCGGCCAAGAAGGCGACAAGGCGTGGGATGCCTTCGCCAAACAGTTCCGCAAAGAACTGGCCCAGCCCGAGGCCAGCCGCACGCTCGATTTGCTGGCCGCGCTGTCGCACCACAGCGCAATGTCGCTGGGCTGCTACTGCGAGGACGAAGCCCGCTGCCACCGCTCGGTGCTGCGCGCCGAGCTGGCCCAGCGCGGGGCCGACATCTGCCCCTAGATTTCAAGCTTTTTAGGCCGCTACCGCGCAATGGATAAGCCTTTATAGCTATCAAATTCATACTAAATCCGCACCCATTCCCTTTCACCATCACAACGACATCCAGGAGCAACACAGCATGAAAATCGCATTCATCGGCCTCGGCAACATGGGCGGCCCCATGGCACACAACCTGCACAAGGCAGGCCACGAAGTGCGCGCGTTCGACCTCTCCCAGCCCGCCCGCGACAAGCTGGCGGCAGACGGCGTGCCCATCGCCGCCGACGCCAAGGCCGCAGTCGCAGGCGCCGAAGTCGTCATCAGCATGCTGCCCGCCAGCCAGCATGTGGAAGGCCTGTTCCTCGGCGCGGGCGAGCTGCTAGCCCAGCTGCCTGCCGGCACGCTGATCATCGACTGCTCCACCATCGCAGCCGCCACCTCCCGCAAGGTGGCCGACGCCGCCAAGGCCAAGGGCGTGGCCTTTATCGACGCCCCCGTGTCGGGCGGCACCGGCGGCGCCATTGCAGGCACCCTCACCTTCATGGTGGGCGGCGACGCCGCCGACCTGGAACGCGCCCGCCCCGTGCTCGAAAAAATGGGCGCCAACATCTTCCACGCAGGCAGCGTGGGCGCAGGCCAGACAGCCAAGATCTGCAACAACATGCTGCTGGGCATCCTGATGGCCGGCACCAGCGAAGCCATTGCCCTGGGTGTCGCCAACGGCCTGGACCCCAAGGTGCTGAGCGAAATCATGCGCCGCAGCTCGGGCGGCAACTGGGCGCTGGAGAAGTACAACCCCTTCCCCGGCGTGATGGAAACCGCGCCCGCCAGCAAGGGCTACGCGGGGGGGTTTGGCACGGACCTGATGCTCAAGGACCTGGGGCTGGCGCAAGAGAATGCGATGGCGGTGAAGGCTGCCACGCCGCTGGGGGGCATGGCGCGGAATTTGTATGCGGCGCACAGCTTGGCGGGGCATGGGGGGCTGGATTTTTCCAGCATTATTAAGATGGTGCAGAAGGGGTAATCGCTCCTCCATCATAGAAAAACGCCAGCGCTTGCTGGCGTTTTTATTGGTCGGATTGAAAGCATCTGAGCTCAGTATCCAAGAAGCAGTTAGAGCGACCGGTCTGAGAAAGATTTAGAGAACTACGTCAGATCGCCGTCCACCGTATTGTCTGGCTCTTCCTCACTCTCAGTCTCACAACTGGCGCCGCCGGAAGGAATAACAAAGAGCGTACCTAGGTAGCCAACACTTGCCCCCGTAAGCATGAGGGCGCAGGGTAGAACAGCATCGAACCGTTCAGCGCCGG
The DNA here is from genome assembly GCF_002245625.1 of Acidovorax kalamii. GTDB lineage: Bacteria > Pseudomonadota > Gammaproteobacteria > Burkholderiales > Burkholderiaceae_C > Acidovorax > Acidovorax kalamii. The sequence goes on along the minus strand of NZ_NOIG01000011.1, from coordinate 483,436 downwards.
TGAGTTGCTGAAGAGCGCTGTTCAAGGCGGCACCGAACAGGATTGCTGCCACCGCCCAAAAGGTGTACCGAACTGCTAGCTGCATCGCGGTCTAGCGTTTGACATGAGGGGCGGCCGAGGGCGACGATAGCCCTTGGACGTCCCTCTCCTTGGAAGGGTAAGCCGCACATGCGGCAGACCCACGAATGGCGGCCTGAAGATCGCTAGCCGCAACTTCCAATGCGGGGCCGCTAGCGCGAAAGTCTTCGAGTTTGTGCAAAAGCCCTCCAACTGCCGAAGGGGAGAATGACCAGCCTTCTACGCTCGACCAACCTTGAACGACCGAATAGCCAGTAGAAGTGGCGGTGCAGCGCAACCAGCCAGTGCCTTGGTCTGAAAAGTCAAATGGCAGATAAGCGACCTCATCAGCTTTCAGCTCCTGTACAGCCTCAAGCCATTGTTCATGAAGTCGCACGAGTACTGCGCGAATCTTTCGATCATCTTCGGTCTCAGGAAGAAGTTCGTTGTCGATTGCGAAGTAATAGGAATCGCATATCCACTCTTCCCCGGCAAAGCGAAGAACAATGTCTTGGTGTCCCGTTTTGTTGTCGTGGAAGGTAAAACTAAGATTCACTTTGTGGGGCCTAACATGATGTATCCCGGAAAACCTGCTGGATAAACTGGACCATGCGGGATATTCTGGACACGGATTCCCAAGTGGCTTTCGGCCCAAGTTTGCAGTCATAGACCTGTTCAAAATCCAGGGTTATAAATTCTGTAAAACCCGGCAAGTTTCAATCGAACCAACTATAGCTTGAGAACGTGCGGAGCCGGTCCGCCGCCACTTTCTCGCTGGCAGCTGGCATCAAGCCACCACCCGCAGTTGAGTATGATTCGCATCCCCTCATGCTGCGCCGCAACACCCCCGCCCTGCCTTTCCACATCGTGCTTCTGCTGGTGGCGTTGTTCAACGCGCTGGCGGGTGCGCCCTTGCATGAGGCGCGGCACATTCAGGAGCTGGTGCGCAGCGCCACAGCCTCGGCAACCGCAGGCGATGTGGAAACGTTGGCAACCCGCTCCACAGCCAGCGACGAACACAGCGAAGAGACACACACCACCTGCGCCTGGTGCCTGACCCACGCGCTGGAGGCGGGTCTGGCGCATGCACCGGCCCGCCAGCCGCAACCGCCCGCTGAACCCAACGCCATCGCGCCGCGGGGCGCAGACCCCTTCACGGCCCAGCAGGTGCGCTGGCCGTTTGCTGCACGCGATCCTCCGCCAGCCCAGCGGGCCTGACACGCGTCGGGCCCCAGCCAGCCTGCGCTCCACAGCGCACCCCCCTTTTCGTTTTCGCCCTTGCATTCACCCCGTGGGGTGGTGCGGGCACGCGGCCATGTGCGCCTCATCTCCAGGCACACAGGCCCCGTTTTTGCATTCATCTGCTTTTTTGGACTGGTTTGCCATGCGTTCCTCTTCTTCCTCCGTTTCTTCTTCACGCCCAGCGCCCCTGCCGCGCCCCACTTTGACGGCCCTGGCGGCAGCGGCCCTGCTGGCCTCCCTCCACCCCGCCTGGGCCGCAGACGGCGATGTGGTCACGCCGCCCACCTTGTCGGCAGTGGACGTGGTGGGCCGCAGTGCCTCAGGCACCTACTACGCCGACGAGGCAGAGAGCGCCAAGACCAGCCTGCCGCTGCGCGAGCTGCCGCAGTCGGTGCGTGTGATGTCGCGCCAGACGCTGGACGACCTGGGCGCCACGCGGCTGGATGATGTGCTGGACTATGTGGGCGGTGTCTCGCGCCAGAACAACTTTGGCGGGCTGTGGGACAACATCGCCATCCGGGGCCTGCCGGGCAACGAGAACACGGGCATGGCGACGCTGCTCAACGGGTTTTCGTCCAACCGGGGCTTCAATGCGCCGCGCGATCTGGCGGGGGTGGAGCGGGTGGAGTTCCTCAAAGGCCCCGCCGCAGCGCTGTATGGCAGCAGCGAGCCCGGCGGCACGCTCAACATCGTGAGCAAGAAGCCGCTGTGGAAGGCCGCGCATTCGGTGGAGGCCTATGCGGGCAGCTACGGCCTGGGCCGTGCGGCGCTGGACACCACCGGCCCCATCAACGACCGGCTGGCCTACCGCCTGAATGTGGCGGTGGAGGACAAGGGCAGTTTTCGCGACCATGTGCGCGCGCAGCGGCAGGTGGTGGCCCCGGCTTTCACGTGGAAGCTCTCGCCTGACACGGTGCTGGAGTACACGGCTGAATTTCTGCGCCACGCAACTCCGCTGGACCGGGGCGTGGTGGCGGTCAACAACCGCCTTGGGGCCGTGCCCGCCAGCCGCTTTCTGGGCGAGCCTGCCGATGGCGATGTGACGGTGACCAACCAGACGCACCAACTGGTGCTGTCGCACGAGTGGAACCCTGACTGGCGCAGCCGCGTGGGGCTGTCGTACCGCGAGACGGGGATGGAAGGCTTCTCGACCGAAGCCACAGCCCTGCAGGCCAATGGCCGCACGCTGACGCGCCAGCGGCGGTATCGCGACTTTCAGTCGGACGATGTGGCCGTGCAGGCCGAGCTGCAGGGCAACCTGCGCACCGGCGGTCTGGAGCATGAGCTGCTGGTGGGGGTGGAGAGCTACCGCTTCAGCATGGATTCGGTGATGCTGCGCGTGAACCCCAGCGCTGCCGCGCCCTATGCCATCGACATCTTCAACCCCGTCTACGGCCAGGCCCAGCCCACGCCGGGGCGCAACACTGACACGCTGGAGAAGCAGCGCAACACCGCGCTGTATGTGCAGGACACCCTCAAGCTGGGTGAGCAGTGGCGCGTGATGGCCGGGCTGCGGGCCGACCACTACGACCAGAGCCTGCAAAACCGCATCACCCACCGCACCACGGCGCAAAGCCCCTCGGCCGTGTCGCCGCGCCTGGGCGTGAGCTGGCTGCCCACGCCGAGGTGGACGGTGTATGCCAATGCGGGCAGTTCGTTCCGCCCCAACACGGGCAGCAATGTGGCGGGCAACGGCTTTGACCCGGAAAAATCCCGTGCGCTAGAGCTGGGCGCCAAGTGGGAGAGCGCCGACCAGCGCCTGGGCGCCACGGCGGCGCTGTTCGACATCACCAAGCGCAATGTGCTGACCAGCGACCCGGTGAACGCGGGCTTCTCCGCCGCTGCAGGCGAAGTGCGCAGCCGGGGCCTGGAACTGGACCTGGCAGGCCGCCTGAGCACCCACTGGCGCGTGAATGCGAGCCTGGTGGTCAACGACGTGGAGGTGACCCGCGACAACACGCTGGAGGTGGGCGGCCGCCTGCTGAATGTGCCGCGCATCAACGGCAGCGTGCTGGCGGTGTACGAAAACGCACTGGCCAACGGCCAGCGCTATGGCGTGGGCGGCGGCGTAACCCACATGGGCAAACGCCTGGGCCAGGCCCGCACGCAGGCCGAGGCCAATGCAGGCACCGCCGCGTTTGAGCTGCCCAGCTACACCACGGCCAAGCTGATGGCGTACTGGCGCCTGAGCCCCACTCTGAACCTGTCGCTGGACGTGGACAACGTGTTCAACAAGGTGCACTACACCAGCTCGTACAGCCGCGTGTGGGTGGCGCCGGGGGCCGCACGCACCGTTACGGTGGGTTTGCAAGCCAAGTTTTGATGAAGCTCCCCCTGAGTCGCTTCGCGCCTTCCCCCTCTCTCGCTACGCGGGAGGGGGACGCCCCCAGCGCGGCGGGGCGGCCCTTGCGCGGGGGCACTGGTCTTTGGCCGCGCCAGTTTCGTCGGTTGCGGCGAACGCGCGGGGCTATGGAAAACTGAAAAATGAACACTTCCTCGACTTTTCTTCGGCCGCTGACGCGACGCCGCGCCTTGCAGGCCCCCATGGCCGCGCTGGCGGCAGGCACCCTGCCCGCTGCCTGGGCGCAGGGCACAACCCCCGCCTCCGCCCCCGCGCCGCTGCAAATCGTCGGCCCGTGGGAGATCAGCGGCCTGGCGCCCGCCAGCAGTGGATATGTGTTCACGCGCATGCAGGTCACCGAAACCCTGCTGGACGCTGCAGACGACGGCCAGCCCCGGCCTGCGCTGGCACGGCTCTGGCGCCGGTCGGCGGATGGGCTGGTGTGGCACTTTGAGCTGCGGCCTGGGGCGCGTTTTCATGACGGAACGCCGGTGACGGCCGCCGCCGTGGTGCGCAGCCTGCAGGCCGCGCAGGTGGCGCCCGCGCTGCTGAGCCAGGCACCCATCGAATCCATTTCTGCGCCCGACGTGGGCACGGTGCTCATCCGCCTGCAACGACCCCACACTGCCCTGCCCGGGCTGCTGGCGCATTCCAGCACCATGGTGCTGGCCCCTGCCAGCTATGGGACCGACGGCAAGGTGCGCAGCATCATTGGCAGCGGCCCCTACCGCATTGCGCTGCTGGTGCCGCCGCAGCAGGTGGAGACCGTGGCGTTTGACGACTACGACGGCCCGCGCCCCGCCATTGCCGCCGTGCGCTACCTGGCCGCCAGCCGAGCCGAAACCCGCGCGTTGATGGCCGAGAGCGGCCAGGCCGACCTGGCCTACGGGCTGGACCCGGCCAGCCTGCGGCGGCTGCGGCGCCATGCGCAGAACCCGGCGCTGGCACGCCGCACAGCGGTGCGCATTGCGTCGGTCACGCTGCCGCGCACCGTCATCGTCAAGCTCAACGCGGGCCTGCCTGCGCTGCGCGATGTGCGCGTGCGCCAGGCGCTGAGCCTGGCCATCGACCGTGCGGGCATTGCCCTGGCGCTGATGGGCGACGAGGCGCTGGCGGCTACGCAGCTACTGCCGCCCACGCTGGGCGCGTGGCACAACCCGCACCTGCCCCCGCTGCAGCACGACCCCGAAGCCGCCACGCGCCTGCTGCGGGCCGCTGGCTGGCAGCGCCACAGCGACGGCCTGCGCGATGCCCAGGGCCAGCCGCTGCACCTGGTGATCCGCACCTTTGTGGACCGGCCCGAGCTGCCGGTGATTGCCACCGCCTTGCAGGAGCAATGGCGGCTGGCGGGCATGGCAGTGAAGGTGAGCATTGGCAACTCGGGCGACGTGCCCCGGGGCCACCGCGACGGCAGCCTGCAACTGGCGCTGGCTGCGCGCAACTACGCCAACGTGCCCGACCCCACAGGCACGCTGGCGGGCGACTTTGCCGCCCAGGGCGGCGACTGGGGCGCCATGGGCTGGCACAGCGACACCGTGGTGCAGGCCCTGCACGAGCTGACGCGCACCCAGACCACGCCCGAGCGCACGCGCGCGCTGCGGCAAACCATCACACACACCCTGCAAACCGAGCTGCCCGTGATCCCCGTGGCGTGGTACCGCCAGCATGTGGCCGTGGCCCCCCGGCTGGCGGGCGTCACGCTGGACCCGCTGGAGCGTTCTTACCGCCTGACCGGCATGGATTGGAACAACCCATGAACCCCTTGATGTCAAAACCCTGGGCCGCCCTGCTCGGCCGCAGGCTGGTGCAGGTGCTGGCCGTGTCCCTGCTGATTGGCACGCTGTGCTTTTTGATGGTGCGCGCACTGCCGGGCGACCTGGCCATGCGCGTGGCGGCGGGCCGCTATGGCTATGACCTGGTGAGCAACGCTGCCGCCGACGCGGTGCGCGCGGAGCTGGGGCTGGACCGACCCGGCTGGCTGGCGCTGCTGCACTGGTGGCGCGACATGGCCACGTTCAACCTGGGCCAGTCGCTGGTGTCACAGCGATCGGTGTGGCACGAGGTCACGCACCACCTGGGCGCTACGCTGCGCCTGTCGGCCGCCGCGCTGGCCATTGCTTTTGCCGTGGGTGTGCCGCTGGGCGTGTGGGCCGGGCTGCGGCCCCAGGGCTGGGTGGACAAGGCCAGCTGGCTGATGGCCGTGGTGCTGCGCGCGCTGCCGCCGTTTTTGCTGTCGGTGCTGCTCATCCTGCTGGTGGCGGTGCAGTGGGGCTTTTTGCCTGCGGGCGGTGACGAGAGCCAGGCAAGCCTGGTGCTGCCTGCGCTCACGCTGGGGCTGGGACTGGCCGCCGGGCTGGCGCGTGTGACCCGCGCCGCGATGCGCGAGGTGGTGATGTCGCCCTACTTCGAGTTTGCACGTACCAAGGGCCTGAGCGACTGGCAGGCGCTGATGCGCCACGGCCTGCGCAATGCCGCCGTGCCGGTGACAGCCTACCTGGGCGTGCAAGCGCTGTTTCTGGTAGAGGGCGCACTGGTGGTGGAGACGCTGTTTGCCTGGCCCGGCATTGGCCATGCGCTGGTGCATGCCGTGTTCGGGCGCGACATCCCGGTGGTGCAAGGCACGGCCCTGTGCATGGGCGTGCTGTTTGTGGTCTTCAACCTGCTGGTGGATGCGGCGTGCCTCGCGCTGGACCCCCGGCATACCCAGAAGGTGGCTGCATGAGTGCCGTGCCTTCCACTCTTTCGTCGCCCGCAGGCGCCGTAATAGCCCAGCCCCGCTGGCCGCTGCGCACCATGCTGGGCTTGGCCCTGCTCGGCCTGCTGGCGCTGTTTGCCCTGCTAGGCCCCTGGCTGGTGGGCGCCAGCCCGGTGGTGCAAGACCTGCGCAACACCCTGGCGCCGCCCAGCGCCCAGCACTGGCTGGGCACCGATGTGCTGGGCCGCTCGGCGCTGGCGCGGCTGGCGCATGCGGCGCAGCTGTCGCTGGGCATGGCGCTGCTGGCGGCCGTGAGCGCCGCCGTGCCCGGCACGCTGCTGGGCATTGCCGCCGCATGGCGCGGTGGGCGCACCGAGCGGGCGCTGCTCATGCTGTCGGACTCGGTGCTCGCCATCCCCGGCCTGCTGCTGGTGCTGCTGGTGGCCGCCCTGGCGCCCGGCGCGCTGTGGGCGCTGTATACGGGCCTGTCGGCTGCGCTGTGGGTCGAATACTTTCGCGTGAGCCGTGCTGTGGCCCGGCCCGTGCTGGCGGGCGACGCGGTGCAGGCATCGCGCCTGCTGGGTTTTGGGCGCGGCTATGTGCTGCGCCGCCACCTTCTGCCTGCGCTGGCGCCCACGCTGGGCACGCTGCTGGCCTTCACCACATCGCAGGCGGTGCTGGCGCTGGCCGCACTGGGTTTTGTGGGCGTGGGCATGCAGCCGCCCACACCCGAGCTGGGCCTGATGATGACCGAGGCCATGCCTTACTACGAAGAAGCCCCGTGGCTCATTGCCGCCCCCACCGCCCTGCTGGTGTGGCTGGTGGCCGCGATGATGCTGCTCAACCCCGACCGGGAGACCGCATGACCACGCCTTTGAAATCCGACGCCCTGCTGGCCGTAGAGGGCCTGGGCATCCAGGTGGGCGGCAAGCGGCTTCTGCGCGACATCGGCTTCAGCCTGCGGCCGGGCGAGGCGCTGACCCTGGTGGGCGAAAGCGGCGCAGGCAAGTCGCTGCTGGCCCAGGCCATCATGGGCAACCTGCCGCCTGCGCTGCAGGCGATGGGCCAGATCACGCTAGATGGCGCCACCACCCGCGCCCAGGACGCCGCCGCGCGCCGCGCACTGTGGGGCCGCAAGCTGGCGTTGCTGCCGCAGGAGCCCTCGCTAGCGCTCAACCCCCTGGCCCGCGTGGCACCGCAGCTGGCCGAGGTGTACCGCCTGCTGCACCAGCAGCGCCCCAGCGCTGCCAGCGCACAGGCCGAACAGGTGCTGGGCGCTGCGGGCCTGGGCGGCGCAGGCAGCCACTACCCCTGGCAACTGTCGGGCGGCATGGCCCAGCGCGCCGTGGCCGCCATCACCCTGGCCGGGGGCGCCCCAGTGCTCATGGTGGATGAGCCCACCAAGGGCCTGGACGCGCATTGGCGCGGCCGCATGGTGGAATTGTTCCAGGGCGTGCTGAAGGCAGGCGGCTGCCTGCTCACCATCACCCACGACATGCAAGTGGCGCAGGCGCTGGGCGGCCAGGTGATCGTGCTGCGCCACGGGCAGGCGGTGGAGCAAGGCGACATCCACACCGTGGCCGCCGCGCCGCAGCACGCCTTTACCCGCCAGTTGCTGCAGGCCGACCCGGCCCACTGGCTGCCGTTTGCCGAGCCGTCGCTGGGCGAGCCGGTCGTACAGGCGCATGGCATCTCCAAAGCCTATGGTGCGCAGAAGTTGTTTGCGCCACTGGACCTGGAACTGCGCAGCGGCGAACGCATCGCCGTGCAGGGCCCCAGCGGCACCGGAAAAAGCACACTGGGCAATGTGCTGCTGGGCCTGGTGGCGCCCGACACCGGCCGCGTGGAACGCAGCGCCCGGCTGCGCCCGCATGCGTTCCAAAAGCTGTACCAGGACCCGGTGGGCTCGTTTGCCCCGCACATCGGCCTGGCCCAGTCGCTGCGCGATGCCGCCCGGCTGCACCGCTGCGACTGGAAGGCAGTGCAGCAGCGCCTGGCGCAGCTGCGCGTGCCCGAGGACCTGCTGGCGCGCAGGCCCGACCAGGTGTCGGGCGGCGAGCTGCAGCGCATTGCGCTGGCGCGGGTGCTGGTGGCGCAACCGGCGCTGCTGTTCGCCGACGAGCCCACCTCGCGCCTGGACCCGATCACGCAGCAGGAGGCCATCCAGGTGCTGATGGGCGCCGTGCAGGAAACGGGGGCCGCGCTGATGCTGGTGACCCACGACCCGCACCTGGCCGCCGCAGTGGGAACGCGCACGCTGGACTTTGCACAGGGCTAAACGCTGGCCTGCGCGGCGTGAGTCCACGCATCACTTCACGCATGGGGCCGGGCCGGAGTCTACCCAGGCGCTCGCCCCAAAGCGCCCTTCTCCTACCCTGCCCGGGGCGCTTTTCCGCTAAGGTGGCGGGATGCATCTGAAACGACTCCACACCTTCAGCGGCGGGCGCCCCGCCTTCGGCAAGGCCCTGGCGGCCGCCACCCTTGCAACCCTGCTGGCGGCCTGCAGCAGCCAGCCCCAGGGAGCCCCCATGACACAGCCCCCGCCGGCTTCTTCCCCCACATCCTCCCCCTCTTCAACTGCCCACACGCTGCAGGCTTACGACTGGGACCTGGTCTCCGCCCACGATGCCCGAGGCCAGGCAGCGCCCGGCTGGCTGCTGGCGGGCAAGCGCCCGCTGCGCCTGCACTTCGAGGACCAGCGGTTGTCGGTGCAGAACCTGTGCAACGTGATGGGCGCGGGCTACACCCTGAGCGGCCCGAGCCTGCAGGTGGGCCAGCCGGTGTCCACCAAACGCGCCTGCGCCGAGCGCGACCTGATGGATCTGGAGCAGCGGGTGGCCACCCTGCTGCCCCAGGCCCGGCGTTTTGAATTGAGGGGCACCACCGCCACCGGCGCGCCACAGCTGGCAGTGTGGTTTACCGACGGCAGCCGCTGGGAGCTGGCGGGTTCACCCACACCCGCAACGCGTTTTGGCTCGGCGGGCGAACGGATGTTTCTGGAAGTGGCCCCCGAGCGCGTGGCCTGCAACCACCCGCTGATGCCCCAGGCCCAGTGCCTGCGCGTGCGCGATGTGCGCTATGCCGACAACGGCGTGCGGCAGGGGGTGGGCGAGTGGCGCATCTTCCAGGGTGAAATCGAGGGTTACCGCCACGAGCCGGGCCTGCGCAACGTGCTGCGGGTGCAGCGCTACTCGCTGGCACGCAACGGCCAGCTGCCCGCCGATGCGCCCAGCCATGCCTATCTGCTGGACCTGGTGGTAGAGACCGAACGCGTGCGCTAAGGCCCGAACCTCAAGCAAAAAGTGCCGTTACCGCGCGACCATCAATCGCAATTAGCTATCAAAAAAATAGCATCACTGCGGTACCGACTCTGACACCGCAGCGCGCAAGAAGCGCTGTTCGAACACGCTGGCAGGCAGCGGCTGGCTGAGCAGGTAGCCCTGGATCTCGTCGCAGCCCAGCTGCGCCAGCCGCCGGCGCTGGTCTTCGGTTTCCACCCCCTCGGCCACCACCTTCAGGCGCAGCGCATGCCCCAGGTTGACGATGGTGGACACCAGCGACAGCCCCTGGGGCCCGGAGGCCATGTTCATGGTGAACGAACGGTCGATCTTGAGCGTGTCCACCGGCAGCCGGGCCAGGTAGCTCAGCGATGAGAACCCGGTGCCGAAGTCGTCGATGGCGATGGTGATGCCCATCTCGCGCAGCGCGTGCAGGCTCTGGGTGCTGCGCTCCACGTCGTCCATCACCATGCTTTCGGTGATCTCCAGCTCCAGCCCGCGGGCGGCGGCGGTGTCGTGCGCCACGGCATTGCGCACTTCGTCAATGAAGCCCCGGTGGCGCAGCTGCAGGATCGACACGTTGACAGCCACACGCAGTGGCGCCAGCCCTGCCTGACGCCAGCGCAGGTTGTCGGCCAGCGCCTGCCGCAGCGCCCAGCGGCCCACGTCGTAGATCAGGCCGGTCTCTTCGAGGATGGGGATGAACTGGCCCGGCGGCACCAGGCCCTGGCGCGGGTCGTTCCAGCGGATCAGCGCTTCGGCGCCCGCGAGGGCGCCACTGGCCAGGTGCTGCTTGGGCTGGTAGTGCAGCACAAACTGGCCCAGCTCCAGCGCCTCGCGCAGCCGCCCCTCCAGGCTCAGCGTCTCGGCCACGCGGGTGTTCATCTCCGAGGTGTAGAAGAGCAGGCTGTCGGCCGACGCCTTCGCCTTGTTGGTGGCGGCTTCGGCATTGCGCAGCAGGGTTTCGGCATCGCCGCCGTCCAGAGGGTACATGGCCACCCCGGCCTTGGCCGCCATGCGCAGCTCGGTGCCGCCCAGGGCAAACGGGGCATCGAAGCAGGCGCGCATGAGGTGGTCCACCGCCAGCGCCACGGCGCCTGCGTCGCGCGCCTCGGTCACGGCAATGCCAAAGCTGTTGATGCCGATGCGGGCCACGTCAAAGTGGTCACCTGCGGCCCGCTGCAGCCGCCGCGCTACCTGGGTGAGCAGCTCGTCCCCGCCCCGGCGGCCCAGCGTGTCGTTGACGTTGCGAAACCGGCTGATGTCCATCAGCGCCACCCCCAGCATCGCCCTGCCCCCTTCGCGCGGGCGCAGGTGTTGGCTGCTGCGCTCCAGAAACAGGGTGCGGTTGGGCAAGCCCGTGGTCTCGTCGTAATAGGCCAGGTAGCTCAGCCGGTCTTCCTTGTCCAGGTGGTCCAGCGCAAACCCGATGTCGCTGGCCAGCTCGGTGAGCAGCTTCATCTCGGCTGCGTCGAAGAAGCCCACCTCGTCCGCCAGCAAGGCCACCACAGCCACCACCTCCCCGGCCACCAGGATGGGCAGCACCGCAATGCTGGCCACTCCACGCGCCTGAAGTTGCTCGCGCAGCATCACGCGCGGGTCGCCGGTGATGTCGTCGCACAGCACCGGCCGCCCCGACCGCACGACGGCCGAGGCCAGGCTTTCGCCGGGCGTGGGTACTTCGAACAGCCCCAGCCGGTCGTGGATGTTCTGCACAAAGTCAGCCTCCGCGCCCGACACCCCCACGGGCACCACCCGCCGTTCTGCGCGGTCCACCCGGCCGATCCAGGCAATGCGGAAGTGGCCGTGGTCCACCGCAATGCGGCAGGCCTCGCGGAACAGTTCGTCGCGCTGACGCACGCGCACGATCAGGGTGTTGATGCCGCTGAGCATGGCGTACACGCGGTTCAGGCGCTTGATCTTGCGCTCGGCCACGCGCCGCTCGGTGATGTCTTCGCCCAGGCTGGCCACGCCCGTCACCTGCCCGCCCACTGAGCGCAGCACGGTGTTGTTCCAGTGCACCAGACGCCGCTCGCCCGACCGGGTGAGGATTTCGTTGTCGTAGTGCCAGGCCGAGGGCCGGTCGGCCAGCAGGTCGGCAAACACATCGCGCACATGGGCGGTTTCGGGTGGCACAAACAGCTCGAACCAGTTGCGGCCGAACACCTCTTCGCGCTCCCATCCGGTCAGGCGCAGCAGGTAGTCATTGCAATAAGTGATCTGGCCTTCGCAATCGAGCATCAGCGAGATCATCTCGACCTTGTCGAGCATGGTGTTGAAGCGCCGGTCGCTTTCGTGCAGCTCTTCTTCGGCGCGTTTTTCCTTGGTCACGTCCTGGATGGTGTTGAACCAGCGGTCCACCTCGCCCCGGCCGGTCTCGTCTTCCAGCGGCTCCATCACCTGGCGCAGGTACTGCAGCCCCCCCGCTGGGTTCAGCACGCGGTAGGTGAAGTCCACCCGGACCTTCTCGCGCGCCGCCTGCAGCGCGTGGTGGCGGAAAGTGCCCCGGTCATGGGGGTGCACCAGTTCCAGCCATTCACGGACAGAGCGGGGAACGGCATCCGCCGGCAAGCCCAGGATGTCGGGCAAGGTGTCCTGCCAGCTTTCGAACGACCCATCCCGCCCGCTGATCACATGGGTGATCTTGGCCAGGGCCTGCGCCCGGCGCAGGCTGACCTTGCTGGCGCGCAGTTCGTCCATGGCGCGCTGGCGCTCGAACACCTCCACCTGCAGCTGTTCGGCGTGTTTCTGCACCTCGATGTAGAGACTGCCGTTTTCGTAGATGCGCCCCACCTGGGCGCCCAGGATGGCCAGGACCTTTTCGTCGTCGGCGCTGAACTCTTCGGCCCCCTCCTTGTTGGCCAGGCAGATCCAGCCGTAGGAAAACGACAGCGAGGTGACGGGCGCGATCAGCCCGGTGTGCAGCGGCGGGTAGCCTGCGGGCAGGCCGATCACGCTGGGGTTGCCACCGGGGTTGGTCACGCGCTCGGAGCGGCGGTCGGCCCGCAACTGCCCCAGCAGCCCGTGGGAGACCACGGGCAGGTCCAGCGGCCGGTCCTGCGGCCCTGTGCGTGCGGGATCGATGCCGCTGGTGCAGGTGATGGCGCTGCCGCTGTGTTTGCGCACCACGCACAACACGGCGTACTGCGCCCCCACCAGCTCGCGCGCCCCACGGCACACATTGGCCAGCAGCACCTGCGGGTCGCGTTCGGAGGCGAGCTGCAGGTTCAGGTCGGTCAGCGCCGCCAGGCGCCGGTTCATGGCCTCCAGCTCAGCCACGTTGCCCGTGAGCTTGTCGGTCACGAGCTGCAGGTGGCGGGTCTGGAAGCCATGCTCCAGCGCCACCGAAGGCCGGGGCGCAATCTGCGTGAGCGCCTGCTCGATGGCGGCCAGGATGTCCTGCGGCTCGCAGGGCTTGACCAGCACCTGCGTGACGCCGCAGGCCAGCGCGAGGTTGCGCGCCTCCTGCTCGCGGTAGTGCGCGCTGTAGAAGATCACCTGCGTGGCCGCCAGGTGGTGGTCGGCCCGCAGCTGGCGGACGAACTCGTAGCCGTCCATGGTCGGCATCAGGATGTCGGAGATCACCAGGTCAGGCCGCTCGGCGCGCACCAGGGCCAGGGCCTCGGCGCCATCGGCGGCTTCCAGGGCCTGGTGGCCGCTGTGCCCGATGAGCGTGACCACCAGCGCCCGGTTGGCGGGAAGGTCATCAACAACAAGGATCTTTGCCATGCGCTGCCCGGTGCTTCTGGTCAGCCCTCGGTGGGCGGGGTGTTGAACGGCGGCCCCAGGAAGGCCTCGACCTGCTGCACGAAGGTTTCGGGCGTGATGGGCTTGGACAGGTGTTCGTTGAAGCCCACGTCCAGCGCCTTCTCCCGGTCGCCCGGCATCGAGAACGCCGTGACCGCCACCAGCGGCACCACGCGCCAGATCATGCTGGTGCGCAGGCTGCGGGCCACCTCATAGCCGTTCATCACGGGCATCTGCAGGTCGCACAGGATGATGTCCGGGCTTTCTGCCAGTGCAACACGCACACCCACAGCGCCGTTTTCTGCGGCCAGCACGCGGTGGCCTGCGGCTTCCAGCAGGTAGGTGACCAGCTGGCGGCTGGCATCGTCGTCTTCTATGACCAGGATGGTGGCTTTGGTCATGCGCTGCGCTCCTGGATTTCAAGAACAAAGGTGCTGCCTCGCCCTTCTTCGCTGTCAAAACCCAGGGTTCCGCCCAGGGCTTCGGCCAGCTTGCGGCTCAGGTGCAGGCCCAGGCCCGTGCCTTCGTGGTGGCGGCGGTCTGCGCTCTCGACGCGCGAGAAGGCCTCGAACAGGCGGGGCTGCTCCTGCAGCGCAATGCCGGGGCCGGTGTCTTGCACCCGCAGCTGCACGCTGCGGCCGCCGTCAGGCATGGGCAGCTCGTGCAGCACCACATCGACCCGGCCCTGCTCGGTGAACTTGATGGCGTTGCCCACCAGGTTGATCAGGATCTGGCTCAGCGCGCGCCGGTCGGTCTGCAGGGCCACCGCCTGTGTCGGCACATGCACGGCAAATGCCAACCCCTTGCGCCGGGCCTCCAGCTCCAGCGTGGCCGAGACCTCCTCGATCAGGGCCTTGCAGTCCACGGCCTCCAGGTTCAACGTCACCTTGTTGGCGCTCAACTTGGCGACGTCCAGCAGGTCGTTGATGAGGGACAGCAAGTGCTTGGCACCCGTCTGCACGATGCGCAGCTGTTTTTCCTGCTCGGCGTTGAGCGGGCCGGGCAGCTTCATGAGCAAGGTGCCCGTGAAGCCGATGATGGCGTTGAGCGGCGTGCGCAACTCGTGCGACATGCTGGCCAGGAAGCGGTCCTTGACCAAGGCGGCGTTCTCCAGCTCCAGGTTCTTGTCGCGCAGCACCTGCTCAATGCGCTTGCGCTCGGTCACGTCGCGGATGGCGCTCGATACAAACAGCCCTTCCTCGGTCTCCAGCGGGCTCAGGCTGATCTCGACCGGAAATTCGGACTTGTCCTTGCGCAGGCCATACAGGTCCAGCCCCGCGCCCATGGAGCGCGAACGCGGCTCGGCAAAAAAACGGTGCCGGTGCTCGGGGTGGCGGGCGCCAAAACGCTCGGGCACCAGCAGCTCGATGGGCTGGCCCAGCAGCTCATCGCGGCTCCAGCCAAACAGCTTCACCGCCTGCGAGTTGACGAGCACGATGCGCCCTTCGCGGTTGACGATGACCATGGCGTCGGGCGCGGCTTCGAGCAGGTCCTTGAACTTCTGGTCGGCACGCTTGCGGTCGGTGATGTCGCGGATGGCGCTCATCACCATGGTGCCCTCTTCGGTGTCGATCGGGCTCAGGCTGATCTCCACCGGGAACTCGCCCCGGTCCTTGTGCAGGCCGTGCAGCTCCAGCCCCGCGCCCATGGTGCGCGTGCGCGGCTGGCCAAAAAAGCCGCTGCGGTGCCCCAGGTGGGCGCCCCGGTAGCGGTGGGGCAGCAGCATCTCGACCGCCTGGCCCAGCAGTTCGGTGCGGGCGTAGCCAAACACCCGCTCGGCCTGCGAGTTGACGAGCACGATGCGCCCCGTCACGTTGACCATCACGATGGCATCGGGGGTGGATTCGAGCAGGTCGCGAAAGCGTGCCTCCAGCAGCTTGGCCTCGCGCTCCACCTTCAGCTGGGTCACATCCTTCTTGCTCGACAGGAAGTACAGCAACTGGCCGCTGGCATCAAGAACCGCCTTGGTGGACACGTTGACGTGGACCAGCGTGCCATCCTTGCGGCGGCGCACCGTTTCCCGCACCGAGGTGCCCAGCCGCATGGCATCTGCCCGCATGAGGTCCTCTTCGTGGGCCCGGTCCGGGGGCACGATGAGGTCCAGCAGGGATCGCCCTTGCACGTCGGCTTGCTTGTAGCCGAAGATCAGCTCGGCGGCCGGGTTCCACTCCAGCACCAGCCCCTCCGGGGACAGCACCAGCAGTGCGTCAGGGTTCTGCTCCCAATACGCGACAGAAAGTTTGGATCCCATGCAGCCCTCTTGTGCCTCTTGTTCCAAGTGGTGTTCCTTCCCTGCACCGCACCGCCAGGGTGCCAACCCATATTAGGGGGGAACGCAAGAAAACACCAACACAGAACTGCCAGCACAGGCGCCCCGAAAAAAACACTGCGCCATGGAGAGCCAGCCGCACGAAAGCCCCTGATGCCACAAGGGCTTCAGGGGGCTTTCAGGGATTGAGGGGGCTTCCAACCTGCCGACCGTTCAATCCCGGATGTCGTAGTGAAAGACCTTGGAGACGATCTGCCAGCGCCCATCCAACCAGAGCAAGGTGAGCAGGTCGATGAAGTGCTTCGGCGCGATGGAGCACTGCAGCCTGGCCAGCGCCGTCACGGGACCCACCAGTTCGATGGAGAGCACGCGGTCGGTGCGCGGCTGGCCGCTCGCGGCCGGTGCCGGGCGGGCGTCCACCACCGGGAAGTACTCGTGCATGCGCCAGAAGATGGGCTGCTCGCCCACCGCCGTGGCGTACAGGGCCTGCGGGTGGAACACCTGGGCCAGGCGCGCTGTGTCGCTGTGGTACAGGCCGTCCAGGTACAGCTCCAGCACCGTGTGGATGGCGGCAAAGTCGGCGGCGGTGCTGGTCATTGCGCGCCCCCTTGTCTGGCCCGCTCGCGCAGCACGGTCACGGTTTCACCCGCGATGCCCCAGTGGTCGGTGTCCACTTCTTCGATCACAACAAAGGTGGTGGCCGGGTTCTTGCCCAGCACCTGCACCACCAGGTCGGTTGCGCCACGGATCAGCTGGGCCTTTTGCTCACGCGATGCACCCTCGCGGGTGATCTGGATGTTGATGTAAGGCATGGGAGCATTCCTCAGGCTACAAGGCCTTCGGTCTGCATTGCGGCACGGACCTCTGGGCGGGCCGCCACGCGCGCCATGAAGCGGCCGATGTGCTGCAGCTCACCCAGGTCGATCTGCACGAACTTGGCCCAGCCGAGCACCACAAACAGATAGGCATCGGCGGCAGTGAAATCGTCGCCCGTGAGGTAGTTCTTGCCCGCCAGCTGCCCATCGAGCCAGACCAGCTTTTTGTAGAGCACCGCAGCCAGCGCCTTCTTGGCGGTGGCATCCACATCGCTGTGGAACAGCGGCGTGAAGGACTTGTGCAGCTCGGCCGTCACGTAGTTTTGCCATTCCATGACGCGGTAGCGCTCCAGGCTGCCCGCAGGCGGCATCAGGGTGTGGGCACCCGCGCGGTCGGCCACGTACTGGGCGACCACCGGGCCTTCGGTGATCCGCGTGCCGTCCGGGAGTTCAATCACCGGCACCTGGCCTTTGGGGCTGATGGCGTAGAAGTCGCCGCCGCCGCTGGTCGTGTGCTTGCTGGTATCGACCTTCTCCAACGTGAACGGTGTGCCGGTCTCACGCAGAAGAATGTGCGTCGCCAGCGAGCATGCGCCGGGGGAGTAGTAAAGCTTGATCGAGGTCTGCATCGAGGGACTCCTTATGTCCTGGGTTGGTGATGCAGTGACTTTATTTGCGATGTAATTAACAATAAATCAGATTAATTTCAAATCACTAATTACACAGAGATCATCAATGAACCGGCAATTCGACAACCTTCGCCTGGGCAGCATCGAGTTGTTCTGCCTCACGGCGCAGCACCAGGGATTCACGGCGGCGGCCAAGGCCACGGGGCTCACTGCAGCGGCTGTGAGCCGGTCTGTGGCCCGGCTGGAAGAGCGCCTGGGCGTGCGCCTGCTCATGCGCACCACACGCCAGGTGCGCCTCACGGAGGTCGGGCAGCGCTATTACGACCAGTGCCGCAACGCGCTCACCCAGCTCAGCGAGGCCGAGCGCGAGGCATCGGGCCAGCAGCTCAAGCCCGCAGGCCTGGTGCGCATGAGCCTGCCCACTTCATACGGGCACCACCGCGTGTTGCCACTGCTGCCGGCCTTCAGCCAAAAGTACCCCGACATCGAGATCGAGCTGCAGCTGTCCAACCGCAACGTGGACTTCACCGAGGAAGGCTTCGACCTCGCCATCCGGGGCCGCACGCCACCCGATTCGAGCCTGGTGGCTCGCAAGCTGGAGGACGCCGCCCTGGTCGTGGTCGCGGCGCCCGCCTACCTCCGGCGCCACCGCGCACCGCAGACGCCCGAGGAGCTGGAGCAGCACGAATGTGTGCAGTTTGTGCTGCCCAGCAGCGGGCAGGTCGTGCCCTGGTTGCTGGTGCGCGACGGCCAAACCATTGAATGGCCCACGCAAGGCAAGCTGCGCTGCGCCGACGACATCCTGGGCCAGGTCACGCTGGCCCGCGCGGGCGCGGGGCTGGCGCAGACCTACCGCTTTCTCGTCGAGGGCGATCTGCGCAGCGGCCAGCTGGTCGAGGTGCTGACCGAATACACGGGCGCATCGCGGCCGTTCTCGCTGATCTACCCCGGCAACCGGCACATGCCCTTGCGGGTGCGGGTGCTGATCGACTACCTGGTGCGTGCGCTGGGGCGTTGAGGGGTTAAGGCACTGAGGTGCTGAGGCTGCAACAAGAAAAAACCCTGGTCCGATCAACGCACCAGGGTTCTTTACTTGGGGCGTTTTGAGCCGCCCCGAAGCCAGAGGGCTCCGACTACATGTTGTCGATCATGACCTGGCCAAAGCCCGAGCAGCTGACCTGCGTGGCGCCATCCATCAGGCGCGCAAAGTCGTAGGTCACCTTCTTGGAGGCAATCGACTTCTCCAGCGAGCTGATGATCAGATTGGCGGCGGCGGTCCAACCCATGTGGCGCAGCATCATCTCGGCCGAGAGGATTTCGGAGCCGGGGTTCACGTAGTCCTTGCCCGCGTATTTGGGCGCCGTGCCGTGGGTGGCTTCAAAACAGGCCACCGAGTCGGACATGTTGGCGCCGGGCGCAATGCCGATGCCACCCACCTGGGCCGCGAGCGCGTCGGAGATGTAGTCGCCGTTGAGGTTGAGCGTGGCCACCACCGAATACTCGGCGGGGCGCAGCAGAATCTGCTGCAGGAAGGCGTCGGCAATGCTGTCCTTGACGGTGATGTCCTTGCCCGTCTTCGGGTTCTTGAGCTTGCACCAGGGGCCGCCGTCGATCAGCTCGGCGCCGAATTCCTTTTGCGCCAGCGCATAGGCCCAGTCGCGGAAGCCGCCTTCGGTGAACTTCATGATGTTGCCCTTGTGCACGATGGTCACGCTGGGCTTGTCGTTGTCGATGGCGTACTGGATGGCCTTGCGCACCAGGCGCTCCGTGCCCTCGCGCGAAACAGGCTTGACGCCCAGGCCGGAGGTGTTGGGGAAGCGGATCTTCTTCACGCCCATCTCGTCCTGCAGGAACTTGATGAGCTTCTTGGCCTTGTCGGACTCGGCCTCGAACTCGATGCCAGCGTAGATGTCTTCCGAGTTCTCGCGGAAGATCACCATGTTGGTCTTTTCAGGCTCCTTCAGCGGCGAGGGCACGCCCTTGAAATACTGCACGGGGCGCAGGCACACATACAGGTCCAGCTCCTGGCGCAGCGCCACATTGAGCGAGCGGATGCCACCGCCCACGGGCGTGGTGAGCGGCCCCTTGATCGAGACCACGTACTCGCGCAGCACGGCCAGGGTTTCTTCGGGCAGCCACACGTCGGGGCCATAGACCTTGGTGGATTTCTCGCCCGCGTACACCTCCATCCAGTGGATCTTCTTCTTGCCGCCATAGGCCTTGGCCACGGCGGCATCCACCACCTTGATCATCACGGGCGTGATGTCGAGGCCGGTGCCGTCGCCTTCGATGAAGGGGATGATGGGCTCGTCCGGCACGTTCAGGGACATGTCGGCGTTGACGGTGATTTTCTGGCCTGCGGCAGGCACCACGATGTGCTGGTAGGTGGTCATGGGGGGATGTCTCCGGAGTGCACCGAACCGGGTTCGGCGGATGGCAAAGAGGGGGAAACCGCGTGGCAACCCAGGTGCTCACAGTGTGGTTTCAAACCATTCTAATTACAAATTTTTCGGCTAAACCGCAGCCGCTCCGCCCGGCGCTGCTATCGTTGCGGGCGGAGCTGCGCGGGTTCGCGTGCAGCCCACAACCTTTGCTCACAATGGAAACGGCATATATGAAAAAACTCCTCGCTGTCCTCGTTGCTGGCCTGTTCGCTGCAGGTGCTTTTGCACAGGCACCAGCCACCGCCCCAGCTCCCACCCCGGCCGCGGCCCCTGCTGCCCAGGCCCCAGCCCCGGTAGCCAAGACCAAGGCCACAAAGGCCACCAAGACCGCCAAGAAAAAGGGCGCGAAGAAGGTCGCCAAGAAAAAGACCACCCAAAAGGCCGCCTGACCCGGGCCTGCCACCCCTTCACGGGGTTGCGCCGATTGCTTCAGAATCGCCCGCATCTGCGGGCGATTCTGTTTTTTGAATCCCACCCTGTTGCCCATGGCCTCCCTTGCCCTGAAAGCCTTGCCCATGACCGCTTTTGTTTGCGCCCCGCCCACCCCTCTCGCCCCAAGGCGTACTCTTGCCGCCGTGCTGCTGGCCGCCCTGCTGGGCCAGCCCACCATCGCCGTGCGGGCCCAGGAAGGCCCCCAGCTGAATCTGCAGCGCGTGGAACTGACCGCAGGCATGCACCGCATCGACGCCCAGGTGGCCGCCTCCCCCCAGGAACGCCAGACCGGGTTGATGCACCGCAAGGACATGCCCCAGCACGAGGGCATGCTGTTTGTGTTTGAACAACCCGCGCAGCAGTGCTTCTGGATGAAGAACACACTGCTGCCGCTCACAGCCGCGTTTGTGGATGACGACGGCACCATCGTCAACCTGGCCGACATGAAGCCCCAGACGCTGGACTCGCACTGCTCGGCCAAGCCGGTGCGTTATGTGCTGGAGATGAACCAGGGCTGGTTTGCCAAAAAGAACATCAAGGCAGGCGCCAAACTGACCGGGGCGCCCTTCAGCCGCAAGTGATGCGGGGACTGCGTCCACCGCCCACGTTAACTATTATTTTTATAGCAAATATCGCCTGATGGACGAGCGCAAGCAGCCTAAAAAGCTTTGAAAACTCCATAAAAAAACGGCCCTCGGGCCGTTTTCTTTTTTGACGACAGCCACCAGGGTGAACCCCGGCGGCCATGCGCTGGGCCTCAGGCGAAGTTGGCTTCAGCAAACTTCCAGTTCACCAGCTTGTCGAGGAAGGTCTCGACAAACTTGGGGCGCATGTTGCGGTAGTCGATGTAGTAGGCGTGCTCCCACACGTCCACCGTCAGCAGCGCCTTGTCGGCGGTGGTCAGGGGGGTGCCGGCGGCACCGGTGTTCACGATGTCCACGCTGCCGTCGGCCTTCTTCACCAGCCAGGTCCAGCCCGAGCCAAAGTTGCCCACGGCAGACTTCACAAAGGCTTCCTTGAACGCGGCGTAGCTGCCCCACTTGGCGTTGATGGCTGCAGCCAGTGCGCCCGAAGGCTCACCGCCACCCTGGGGAGCCATGCAGCTCCAGAAGAAGGTGTGGTTCCAGATTTGCGCGGCGTTGTTGTAGATGCCGCCGCTCGACTTCTTGACGATCTCTTCGAGCGTCATCGCTTCGAACTCGGTACCCTTTTGCAGGTTGTTGAGGTTCACCACGTAGGCGTTGTGGTGCTTGCCGTGGTGGAATTCCAGCGTTTCCTGGCTGTAGTGCGGGGCCAGGGCGTCGATGGCGTAGGGCAGCGGGGGAAGGGTGTGTTCCATGGTGGTATTTCCTCGTGGTTTGAAATTCTGGGATGCCGCCTGCAACGCGATCTTTCCTGAGCAATGCAGTCGGACACAGCGCGAGGGGGCATTGTAGGAACATCAGGTGACCTGTGCAGGCTCAGGGAGACCTCATCGCACACAAGGGGCCTGAAAAAACCGATAGCCCCTCAGAACCTGTTCACAACAGGCGTGGTTGCGCGGCCACCGTCACATCCACCACGCCGTCAGCCAGCGTGGCGCGCAGGGCATCGCCCGGGTGGGCCTGCTGAATGCTGGTCACGGCCCGCCCCCCGGTGTCGGTCAGCAGCGCATAGCCGCGCTGCAGCACCAGGCGCGGGTCGAGCAGATCCAGGCGCAGGGCGGCGCGATCCAGCCGCTCGGTGTGTTGTGCCACGCAGCGCTGCATTTTTTGAGGAAAATTAGCCTCCATGGCCTGCTGGGACTGGCTTAGCCGCTGCAGTTTCAGTAGCGCGCCGTGGCGCATGCGTTGTGCCAGGCGGGCCAGCTGCAGCTGCTCGCGCGCCACCAGGCCCGAGGGGCGGCCCAGGCGCGCGGCGGCCTGGTCCAGCCGCTGGTGGCGTGCGTCGAGCTGGCGCTCCACGCCATCGGCCAGGCGCCCGGTCAGCAGGCCCAGAGCGCCCAGCCACACCTCGCGCGCCTGGGCCACCAGCTCGGCCGCCGCCGTGGGCGTGGGCGCGCGCAGATCGGCGCAGAAGTCGGCAATGGTGAAGTCGGTCTCGTGCCCCACCCCGCTGATGAGCGGCACTGGGCTTTGCACAATGGTGCGGGCCAGTTGCTCGTCGTTGAAGGCCCACAGGTCTTCGATGGAGCCACCACCGCGCACGAGCAGGATCACATCCACCGGCGGGCTTTGGGCTAAATCGGCCCCTTGGGCTTGCCCCGCTTGTGTAAGCAGATACATTTTTGATAGCGCCGCTACCAGCGACGCCGGGGCGGCCGCCCCCTGCACCAGCGCGGGCACCAGCACCACGGGGATGTGCGGCACGCGGCGGCGCAGCGCCGTGACCACGTCGTGCAGTGCCGCCGCACCAGGTGACGTGACCAGCCCAATGGCGCGCGGCAGCAGTGGCAGCGGGCGCTTGCGGGCGGTGTCGAACAACCCTTCGGCATCGAGCTGGGCCTTCAGGCGCAGGAACTGCTCAAACAGTGCGCCCTGTCCGGCCCGCTGCATGCTTTCGACAATGAACTGCAGGTCGCCCCGCGCCTCGTACACCCCCAGGCGCCCGCGCACTTCCACCAATTCGCCATCGCGCGGCGAAAAGTCAAGCAGGCTGGCAGCGCGGCGGAACATGGCGCAGCGCAGCTGACCGTTGGCGTCCTTGATCGAAAAGTAGCAATGCCCGCTGGATGCGCGCGAGAAGCCCGTTATCTCGCCGCGCACGGCCACAGGATTGAAGCGCGCCTCCAGCGCATCAGCAATGGCGCGGCACAGCGCGCCAACTTCCCACACACGCGGCGCCACGCCTGGGTTTGTGCGCTCAAACATGAGAAACGGCGGGCGTTTGCGCAGGGCTTACCGCGCAAGTACTCCACAGAAACCCGCCCGCACCAGAGCACATGGAGTCATAACTAAAAACCACCCGCAAAACACCAGCGCACGTACAAGTCATTGATTTATAAGGATTTTTCATTGCGCAATTTTTCATCAATCTGTTGCAATCACGGCGTGGAGCCACTTTGGGGGGCCTGAAACAGGGGTTGCCCACAAAGTTATCCACAGATTTTGTGGGTGAGCGAGGGGCGCTGGCGGTTGGGCGGCAAGGTAACTGTTTGTGACGCTCAAGCCCACAGGATGCACCCGCAAGCTGGGCCATAATCGCCGATTGCTTTCATCTGCGCGGAGAGAGATTTGCTGTCCATCATACAAGCCGCAGGTTGGCCGATCTGGCCCCTGATTGCGTGTTCCGTCCTGGGAATGGCGCTGATTTTCGAACGTTTTGTGGCCCTCAAGACGGCCCGCGTCGCCCCCCCGAAATTGCTGGATGAAGCGATCACCGTGTCGTCCAAGGCCTTGCCCACCCCCGATGTGGTGAACCAGCTGGCACAGAACTCGGCCCTGGGTGAGGTGCTGGCCAGCGGCCTGCGCACCCTCAACAGCAACCCTCAGTGCAGTGAAACCGACCTGCGCGCCGCCATGGAAGGCACCGGCCGTGCCGTGGCGCACCGGCTGGAAAAGTACCTCTCGGCCCTGGCCACCATCGCCTCGGCAGCGCCCCTGCTGGGCCTGCTGGGCACCGTCATCGGCATGATTGAGATCTTTGGCTCGCAAGCAGGCGGCGGCGGTGTAGGCCAGGCCATGGGCGGCGGCAACCCCGCCCAGTTGGCGCATGGCATCTCGATCGCGCTCTACAACACCGCCTTTGGCCTGATCGTGGCCATCCCGGCGCTGATCTTCTGGCGCTACTTCCGCGCCCGCGTGGATGCGTACCTGCTCACCCTGGAGCTGGCTTCGGAACAATTCGTGCGCCACATCTTGCGTTTGCGCAAAGCCAAGTAAAGCCGACCTCAAGCCCCATGAACTTCCGCCCCCGCGCCAAGGAAGAGCCGGAGATCAACCTGATCCCGTTCATCGACGTGCTGCTGGTGATCCTCATCTTTCTGATGCTGACCACCACCTACAGCAAGTTCACCGAGCTGCAACTCACCCTGCCCGTGGCCGACGCCGAGCAGCAGCGCGACCATCCCAAGGAAATCATTGTGGCCGTGGCGGCCGATGGCCGCTATGCGGTCAACAAGACCGGCGTGGATGGCAAGGGCGTGGACTCCATTGCCCAGGCCCTGCGCGCTGCGGCCACGGCGGGCCCTGGCAGCGTGGTCATCATCAGCGCTGACGCCATGGCGCCGCACCAGTCTGTGGTCACGGTGATGGAGGCTGCGCGCCGCGTGGGCCTCACGCAGATCACCTTCGCCACGCAGTCGTCGTCCGCGTCCGCACGCGCGACCAACGCGGCCAGCCGCTGACGGGCATGGGCGCCGCCCCTGGGCCACAGCCGCCCCCGGCAACGCCCCACCCCGCCCGGCCGCCCACCGGGCGCGCCACCGCCGAACAAGGCCTGCAAAAAATCTGGCAAACACGGAGCCTGGCCGCTTGGGCCCTGTCGCCCTTTGCGCTGCTGTATGGCGCGCTGGTGGCAGTGCGCCGCCTGCTTTACCGCGCCGGCCTGCTGCGCTCTGAACACCCCGGCCGCCCCGTGATCGTGGTCGGCAATGTGATTGCCGGGGGTGCGGGCAAGACGCCGGTGGTCATTGCGCTGGTGAAACATCTGCAGGCACAAGGCCTGCAGGTTGGCGTGATTTCTCGTGGCTATGGCCGCAGCACCCAGGATTGCCGCGCGGTGCTGCCCGGCAGCCCGGCCAGCGAGGTAGGCGACGAACCCGCGCTGATCGCACGCAGTTTTGCGGGCGATGCCGCCGTGCCGGTGTTTGTGGCGCCGCGCCGTATCACCGCCGCACGCGCACTGCTGGCGGCCCACCCCGGCACCGATGTGATCGTCTGCGACGACGGCCTGCAGCACCTGGCGCTGAAGCGCGATCTGGAGATCTGCATCTTCAACGACCAGGGCGTGGGCAATGGCTGGCTGCTGCCTGCCGGGCCCCTGCGCGAACCCTGGCCGCGCCGGGTGGACTTTGTGCTGCATGCGGGCACCACACCGCCCGTTGGAACCACGGCCCCGGCGTTTGGCCTGCAACGCCGCCTGGCGCCCTGGGCCGTGCGGTCCGACGGCAGCCAGGTGCCGCTGGCGCAACTGCGCGGCCAGCCCCTGCATGCCCTGGCCGCCGTGGCACGGCCCGACGACTTCTTTGCCATGCTGCGGTCTGAAGGCCTGACCTTGGCGCACACCGAAGCCCTGTCGGATCACTATGATTTCAATAGCTGGAAGCACCCACCAGATGCGCGGCAGACCGTGATTTGTACCGAAAAAGACGCCGTCAAGCTGTGGGCTTTGCACCCCGAGGCGCTGGCCGTGCCCCTGGCCGTGCAGATCGACCCCCGCTTTTTTGCTGCGCTGGATACCAAGCTGTCCGCACTGCTGACCAAGGCCGCAGCACACAGGCCGCCGCTATCATCCCCCCTTGCCTGAGTGGGCCCTGCCCCACCCCGCTGAATCTCCCAGGAAAGCCCCGCCCCCATGGACCCCAAACTGCTTGAACTGCTGGTCTGCCCCGTCACTAAAGGCCCCCTGACCTACGACCGCGAGGCGCAGGAACTCGTCTCGCGCAGCGCGCGGCTGGCCTACCCGGTGCGTGACGGCATTCCGGTGCTGCTGGAAAACGAAGCCCGCACGCTGACCGACGAGGAACTGGAGCGGTGAGCGCCGCCACCGCAGCACCGGCAGCAACAAGCCCCTTCACGGTGCTGATCCCGGCGCGCATGGCGTCAAGCCGCCTGCCGGACAAGCCGCTGGCCGACATCGCTGGCTTGCCCATGGTGGTGCGCGTAGCCCAGCGCGCCGCGCAAAGCACTGCCACCCGCGTGGTGGTGGCTGCCGACGATGCCCGCATCCTGCAGGCCTGCGCAGCCCATGGGGTGCAGGCCATCATGACCCGGCCCGACCACGCCAGCGGCAGCGACCGGCTGGCTGAAGCCTGCGCCCAACTGGGCCTGGTGGGCGACGACATTGTGGTCAATGTGCAGGGCGACGAACCTTTGATGGACCCGGCGCTCATCAACGCCGTGGCGAGCCTGCTGCCTGCGAGGCCCGAAGCCAGCATGGGCACGGCCGCCCATGCCATTGCCTCGCTGGCCGACGTCGCCAACCCCAATGTGGTGAAGGTGGTGCTCGACGCGCACGGCCTGGCGCATTACTTCAGCCGCGCGCCCATTCCGTTTGCGCGTGACCATGTGGGCACCGCGTGGTGGCAAGGCGCCGCGCAGGCTGCGGCCCCGGGTGTTGCGGCACTGGCGGGTTTTGCGCCGCTGCGGCACATCGGCATCTACAGCTACCGCGCCGGTTTCTTGCGGCAGTTTCCGCAGCTGGCCCCGGCACCGACTGAGGCCGTCGAGGCGCTGGAACAACTGCGCGCCCTCTGGCATGGCCACCGCATTGCCGTGCACATCGCAGACAAGGCCCCAGGCCCGGGCGTGGACACGCCCGAAGACCTGGAACGGGTGCGCGCGCTGCTTGGCTGAGGGCCCGGCCCAGCCTGTGCTGCACTGTGGTGGTGCGGCCTTGGGGAAACAGTCGCGCATGTAAGTCAGCGCAAGGTGGTCACATGCTATCCTCGACCGCAACGAGAGCACCGCATCCCGGGCGCACAGAACGGCTACAGGCGCCCTTCGCGCGTCCCCGCCAGCGGCGCCAACTGATTTCTAACCTTCGAGGACTTCCATGAGACTGATTCTGTTGGGCGCGCCTGGCGCCGGAAAGGGCACGCAAGCCACGTTCATCTGCCAGAAGTACGGCATCCCGCAAATCTCCACCGGCGACATGCTGCGTGCCGCCGTCAAGGCCGGCACCCCGCTGGGCCTGCAGGCCAAGGCCGTGATGGATTCGGGCGCCCTGGTCAGTGACGACATCATCATCGGTCTGGTCAAGGAACGCATCACGCAGCCCGACTGCGCCAAGGGCTTCCTGTTCGATGGCTTCCCCCGCACCATCCCCCAGGCCGATGCGATGAAGGCCGCAGGCGTCAAGCTCGACTACGTGCTCGAGATCGACGTGCCCTTCGATGCCATCATCGAACGCATGAGCGGCCGCCGCTCGCACCCCGCCAGTGGCCGCACCTACCACGTCAAGTTCAACCCGCCCAAGGTGGAAGGCAAGGATGACATCACGGGCGAAGAGCTGATCCAGCGCGAGGACGACAAGGAAGAAACCGTCAAGAAGCGCCTGCAGGTCTACAGCGACCAGACGCGCCCCCTGGTGGACTACTACAGCAACTGGGCCAAGGCCGAGCCCGAGCTGGCCCCCAAGTACCGCGCCATCAGCGGCACGGGCAGCGTGGACGAAATCACGGCACGTGCGCTGCAGGCCCTGGCCAGTTAAGTCGCACCGACAGGGGAAGGCAGACGCAAAACGCCTGCTGCCATCACCACACAGACCCGCCGCGCTGACCCAGCGGCCCGAGCGACGCCCCGCACGAGGGCGTCGCTTTTTTCATGGCGCCAAGGTGCGCAACCGCGCAGCGCCCCCCCCCCCCCACCTTGCATCAAGGCTCGATCAAGCCGGACTGGACCGCAGGCCGTAGGCCTTGCCATCGACATACAGGTACTCGGCGCGCAGCACCGGGTCGCCCTTCTCTTCGCGCAAGGTGAACCCCACCACCGACACCTGGGCACCCGGCCGGATCTCCTGCACCTGCCACGCCTGCATGCGTGTGAGGGGCGCCAGCTCGACCTCCCAGAGCCGGTCCTTGCGGGTGGGCAGCACGGCCTTGGCCAGCAGCGCCCGGCCGTCCACCGGTGCCGTCTGCGTAGGCACGGGGCGCTGGGCCAGGTCGGCTGGCAGCTTCAGGCCAGCTGCAAGTTCCAGCGAGAGTTCTGCATGGGGGTTCTGCCAGCGTACCTTGCGCACGGTGCCCTCCAGGTAAATGGGGCGGTCCGCATCAAAACTGCTCCAGCCATGGTGTGCGTGTACCCCGAGGGGCCAGATGGTGGCGGCAAGCAACAGGTGGCGGCGCGGCAAGTTCATAGAGACTCCTGGAAAAAGAAGAATCAGACAGGCTTCACAGATAGGCAATCCAGCGGCCACACGCCACCACGGCCAGCCAGACCACCGTGGAAGCCAGCATCTGCGCGCGGGCCAGGGCATCAAGCCGCGTGAGCGAACCGCGCCCATGAAACCATGCGGCATTGCACCCGGCAAGCATTAACAACAGCATCTTCAAGGTGAATGCCCGGTTGCTGAGCAGCTCGGCGGGCTGCGTGGCAAACATCAGCAGGCCCGAGGCAGCGGCCAGTGCAAATCCGCACAGCGCCAGTGACAGGCTCAGCCGGGCCAGGTCCTTCACCGGCAGCGCCGCACCCCGGCCAAACACCCGCAGTTCCAACAACACCAGGTTGCCCAGCAGCAACGCGATGCCTACGATGTGCACCACCTCCAGCGCCGGATAGGCCCAGGCATGCGTCTTGAGCGCTGCGAACATATACAAAGCAGCCAGCCTCGTCAGTGCGCCTGCAGCAGGTCGAGCAGCAAGGCCACCCGTGCCTTCACCGGGGACAACCCCTCAGAATCCGGCAACACATCGCCGGGCTTGGGCAGCACCTGCCCTTCGGGGCACCGGGTGGCCCGCACCACGCGCACACCAGCCTGCTGCGCCCGCAGCAAGGCGGCCTCCAGCGCATGGTGAATGGTCCCGTTGCCGGTGCAGGCCACCACCAGCCCCCGCACACCGGCATGCACCAGCGCATCCACGGTCTGGGCCCGTGCCCCTGCGTGGCTCAGCACCACCTCCACCCAAGGCCATTCAGTGGATTCGCTTCCTGTTTTGATAGCATAAAAGGCACGCCTAACGGGCGGAAGAGGCCAATTTTGCACAAGGCGCACCCGCCCCTCCTCCACCCATCCCAAGGGGCCGGCATCGCTCGAATTGAAGGCATGCACCCGGTACGGGTGGACCTTCTGCACGTTCCGGGCGGCATGCAGTTCTCCGGCCGCCACGGCCACCACCCCGGTGGCGCCGGGGGCCAGCACCACAGCCACGGCGTCCAGCAGGTTCTGCGGGCCATCGGGCGTCAGCGCCGTCGCGGGGCGCATGGCGCAGGTCAGCACCACAGGCTTGGTGGTGTTCAGCACCTCGTGCAAAAACCAGGCGGTTTCTTCCAGCGTGTCGGTGCCATGGGTAATGACCAGGCCCCGCACGTCAGGGTCCGCCAGGTGGTGCGCGCAGCGCAGGGCCAGCGCCCGCCAAACGTCATCGTCCATGTCTTTGCTGTCCACCTGGGCCACCTGCTCGGCCACCAGCATGCAGCCCGCCAGCGCCTGCAGGCCCGGCACGGCAGCCAGCAATTGCTCTACCCCCACCTGGGCTGCGGTGTAGCCGATGTTGTCCCCCGCCTGTGCCGAGGTGCCCGCGATGGTGCCCCCAGTGCCCAAAACCACAATTTTTTGCCCGCTCACTTGCATACTCCGAAAAACTGGTGAAAAATACAGTTACTGGATTAAAAAACAGTTGCTCGCCACTGTAACCGCCGCCACCGGAAACCACCATGCTCGACAACCCCAAACTCACCGCCCGCCAGCAGCAGATCCTGGATCTCATCCAGACCGCCATTGCACGCACTGGCGCGCCCCCGACCCGCGCAGAAATCGCGGCCGAGCTGGGATTCAAATCGGCCAATGCCGCCGAAGAACACCTGCAAGCCCTGGCCCGCAAAGGGGTGATCGAGCTGGTCAGCGGCACATCGCGGGGTATTCGCCTGCGTGGCGACACGGTGCGCTCCATCAACGCAGCGCGTGGCAGCCAGTTCAGCCTGCCGATTCCGGGCCTGTCGCAGCTGGTGTTGCCCCTGGTGGGGCGCGTGGCAGCGGGGTCGCCCATTCTCGCGCAGGAACATGTGGACCAGACCTACAGCGTGGAAAACAGTCTCTTCCAGCACAAGCCCGACTACCTGCTCAAGGTGCGCGGCATGTCCATGCGGGATGCCGGCATCATGGACGGCGACCTGCTCGCCGTGCAGTCCACCCGCGAGGCCCGTAACGGGCAGATCATCGTGGCCCGGCTGGGTGACGATGTCACCGTCAAACGCCTGCGCCGCACCGCCACGGCCATCGAGCTGTTGCCCGAAAACCCCGACTACCCGGTGATCGTGGTCCAGCCCGGTGAGCCCTTCGAAATCGAGGGTCTGGCCGTGGGCCTCATCCGCAACACCATGCTGATGTAGGCCACTCCGTTTGGGCCGCACTGCGGGTGGCGGGCGTTTGATGGGCTGGCTACAGCACATCAGCCCTGCAGTGCAGACCCCATGCCATGCCACCGGCCGTGCCAGCGCGGCGACGTTGCTTGTCTTGTGGTGCCAGCCTCTTGCACCACAGGTACCTGCACGTCCGCCATGGCCCGGCAAGTAGCATGGCATGAAATCACTTTGCAATCCTGCCTGTGTTCAACCCCCGACCTTCGGAGTTTTCACATGGGACTTGCCTTGTTCACCCTTACTGCCTTGCAAAATCCGCTGCGCGGCCTGAAGCGCCTGCTGGTACACCCTGCGCGCGCAGATGCCGCAGTAGATGCAGACGCCACAGTATTAGGCCGCCCGCGACCGCCCACTCCACAGCAGGGCCCGCGGCCATTGCGTGGCAACTGGCCTTTCACGGTCAAGCCTCCGCTGCGCCCCTCCGAGGCCCCCGCCCGACAGCCTGCGCCAGCGGGCAGGTCTTTTCTGCCCATGGCCCCGATGGGCAGCGACCGCCACGCATTTTTGTCAACAAGGGCCACTGATTCACATGTTCGAAACCTCCGGCCAACCAAAGTCCTGCGCCGGGTGTCCGACTCCGGCACGGGCCGCCTGGTGATTGCGGGACGCATGGCCGATGTGTGCGCGGAGCTGGACCGCATGGTGGCCTCCGAAGCCATGCGTGCCTGAAGCCTGTCGGGAGTTTTTTCGAGGATCGCATTGCAGTCCCACGGTGTTGGAGGTGCATGCCTTGGAGATGGCGCGCGAGCTTACATGCCCTCGGATTGCAAGGACACCAGCGCGTCAAACCCGCCGGAGCAATTGCACGCAGCCCTCCGGCAGAATGCCTGGACGGACCACGCCAACACTCCGTCACCAAAAGCCGGGGATTTTGGTGCGCCAAGCGGCCACCTGGCGCGGTGCGCAATCGCTGCCAAGGCACAATGTCGGGATGAACATAGTGATCCTCGACGATTACCAGGATGCAGTGCGCAAACTGCATTGCGCCTCCCGGCTCGACGCGTACACCGCCAAGGTTTACACCAACACCGTCAAGGGGCTGGGCCAGCTCTCCGTGCGGCTCAAGGAT
The DNA here is from genome assembly GCF_002245625.1 of Acidovorax kalamii. Lineage (GTDB taxonomy): Bacteria > Pseudomonadota > Gammaproteobacteria > Burkholderiales > Burkholderiaceae_C > Acidovorax > Acidovorax kalamii. Next base: position 452,201 of record NZ_NOIG01000011.1, on the reverse strand, counting down.
GCCGACATCATCGTGCTGGTGCGGGAACGCACCCAGATCACACGCCAGCTCGTCGAGAAGTTGCCTCGCCTCAAGCTCATTGCACAAACGGGCAAGGTCGGCAGCCACATTGACGTGGCCGCCTGCACCGAACGCGGTATTGCCGTGGCCGAAGGCGTGGGCTCTCCGGTGGCCCCCGCAGAACTGACCTGGGCGCTGGTGATGGCCTCCATGCGCAGGCTGCCCCAGTACATCTCCAACCTCAAGCATGGCGCCTGGCAACAGTCCGGCTTGAAGACCGCGTCCATGCCTGCCAATTTTGGACTGGGCAATGTGCTGCGCGGCAAAACACTTGGCATCTGGGGCTATGGGCGCATCGGGCAGCTGGTTGCGGGCTACGGCCGGGCGTTTGGAATGAATGTGCGCATCTGGGGCCGCGAGGGCTCGCGTGCGCAGGCGTTGACGGACGGCTACCAGGCGGCCACGACGCGCGAGGAGTTTTTCTCGCAGTGCGATGTGATCTCGCTGCACCTGCGCCTCAACGATGAGACCCGGGGCATCATTTCGCTCGAAGACCTGTCGTGCATGAAGCCTACCTCCCTGCTGGTCAACACGTCGCGCGCAGAACTCATTGAACCCGACGCACTGATCGCCGCCCTGAACCGGGGGCGCCCTGGCATGGCCGCAGTCGATGTGTTCGAGAGCGAACCCATCCTGCAAGGCCACGCCTTGCTGCGGCTGGAAAACTGCATCTGCACGCCACACATCGGGTATGTCGAACAGGACAGCTACGAGCTGTACTTTGGCGCAGCTTTTGACAACGTGGTGAATTTCATCAAGGGCACACCGACCAACATCGTGAACCCTGGTTCATTGCAAGTGCGGCGTTAAGACGCACGCCCGCTACAACCCAACCCGAGGAGGGTTCACCCCCCCCAAAAAACAAAAAGGCTTCCCGAAGGAAGCCTTTCTGTTTTTGCAAGGCACCGGAGCGCCTTGTAATAAACGACTCTCTATTACAGAGGGGTCTTCTTGCCGTCCTTGTAGACGTACAGCGTGATCGCAGGGTTCTTCATTTCGCCGTTGGGCTCGAAGGCGATCGTGGAAGTCACGCCCTTGAAGTTGGCCTTGGCCAGCTCAGGCGTGTAGACTTTGGGGTCCACGGAGTTGGCACGCTTCATGGCGTCCACGATCAGGAACGTAGCGTCGTAGGTGTAGGGGCTGTACACCTGGAACTGGTTGGGGTACTTGGCGTCGTACTTGGCCTTCCAGGCCGTGCCGCCAGGCATCTTGGCCAGCGAAGAACCACCTTCGGCACAGATCACGTTGCCCAGGGTCTTAGCACCAGCGGCCAGCTTGGCGATTTCAGAAGTGCAGATGCCGTCGCCACCGAAGTACTTGACGTTGCCCATGCCCAGCTGTTCCATCTGACGCAGCATCGGGCCGCCTTGGGGGTCCATGCCGCCGTAGAAGATCGCGTCGGGGTTCTTGGCCTTGATGGCGGTCAGGATCGCCATGAAGTCGGTGGCCTTGTCGGTCGTGAACTGCTCGTCCACCACCTTCATGCCCTTGGCAGTGGCCGTCTTCTTGAACACGTCTGCCACGCCCTGGCCGTAAGCGGTACGGTCGTCGATGATGGCAACGGTCTTGAGCTTCAGCGTATCCACAGCGTAGAACGCCAGGCCAGCGCCCAGGGCGTTGTCATTGGCGATGATGCGGAAGGTGGTCTTGTAGCCGGGCTTGGTCAGGTTGGGGTTGGTGGCAGCGCCGGTGACGTGAGGAATGCCGCAGTCGTTGTAGACCTTGGAAGCGGGGATAGTGGTACCGGAGTTGAGGTGGCCCACCACGCCAGCAACCTTGGCGTCGCACAGCTTCTGTGCAGCAGCGGTGCCCTGCTTTGGATCTGCAGCGTCGTCTTCAGCGACCAGTTCAAACTTGATCTTCTTGCCACCGATGGTGACACCTTGAGCGTTCAACTCTTCAATGGCCATGCGGGCGCCATTTTCGTTGTCCTTGCCGTAGTGGGCTTGGGCGCCGGAAACCGGAGCCACGTGGCCGATCTTGACCACCTGCTCTTGTGCAGAGGCCACACCAGCTGCAGCTGCGATAGCAGCAACCACGGTCAGTTTCAACTTCAATTGCATATCAATCTCCAGTAAAGATAAACGCTGAGAATCTTCTTGTGTCTCAACGCAGGCGAACATATCGCAATTTACGGGCCAGATCATTAGGGAACACGATTAAATGCGAGGGAAACCACAGGGGAATACCCTGTCATCCCTTGCTGGCTGTGGGCGCACCGCTCGCAAGCTCCTCGGCCACGGCCTCGTACACCGCATGCCGGACCACGGATTCGATCTCCTCCCGCAGCCTGGGCAGCACCGATCTTGTCTGTTCTTGCACCACCGTGGCGATCGCTTCGCGCAGACGTTGATCCAGCACAACGTCCACCCGCTGCATGACACGGTGCACCATGTATTCCTCCATGCCCTCGGGCATGGGCCGCGCCAGCGCGGGTGCAGCCGCTGCACGCGCCATTGGCATAGCCCCTGGCAAAGGCGCTGCGGCGCTGGACATGCGCTGCTGGGGAGCAGGTGTTTGTGCCCTCGCGGTACTCGGACTGGCACCGACCATCCCAATCGCTGGCCCAGCAGTCGGTGGGCGCGCAGACCGAGGCGCTGCGGGCAATGCAGTACCAGCGGGTTGCCGCATGTCCAAAGGCGCGGTGGAGTGCGGCGGTGGCATGACCGTGGTGCGCGCACGGGGTTCCACGGGCATGGCAGCCGGTGGTGTCCCCGGCACCTGCACCACTTCGGTGAGTGTGGGCACAAAACGGGGAGGCGCTTTGGGTGGGGTGGCCATCAGCCGCCTTTCAGCACCAGATCATGGCGCGTGATGGCATAGCCCCTCGACGCATAGTGGCGCCAGCGTGCGCGCGCCTCGGCGCGGTCGGCTTCGTCATGGGCACTCACTACCTCTACCAGCCGGTCAAACCGCCCGAAGCCTTCGGGGACTTCCATGTTGAGATTCAGCAGCACCTCATGGTGCGCCGACGACCGCGCATCGACCGCCAGCAACACCGGGGACGCCAGCACCAGCTCTTCGTCCGCATCACTGCGGCAGTGGGCCACAAAATCCTGGGGAGCCATGGCCCAGAGCATGCGGTCCAGGGTCTCCAGCGACTCGGCCGGTGCCGTGATGACCAGGCGCGCCCCACTGCGCTGCACCTTGCGCGCAAAGCGGCACGCGTAGACCAGCTTGTCAGGCGCGTTGAAGTGGAAGGCGACCTCTGTCATGCTGCGCCCGCTCGATCAGGCGGCCTTGGCCCGGGGTGCGCGCTTGCTCGCAGGCTTGGCGGCCGCACGCGGTACGGACGCCGCCTTGCCCACCTTTGCGTGGGCCTGGGCCAGCAGATAGTGCACCAGCAAACCCACAGGGCGCCCTGTGGAACCTTTGGCCGCACCACCGCGCCAGGCCGTGCCGGCAATGTCCAGGTGCGCCCAGGGCATGTCGCCCACAAATTTCTGCAGGAACTTGGCGGCCGTGATGGAGCCACCCGCACGCCCGGCCACGTTGCCCATGTCGGCAAAGTTGCTCTTGAGGCCCTCGGCATAGTCGTCGTCCAGCGGCATGCGCCAGCAGGGGTCTTGCGCGGATTCGCCCGCCTCCTGCAATGCAGCGGCCAATCCATCGTTGTTGGCAAACAGGCCGCTGCGCACGCCACCCAGCGCAATCACGCAAGCGCCGGTCAGGGTGGCAATGTCCACGACGGCGGCTGGCTTGAAGCGGGCCGCATAGGTCAGCGCATCGCACAGCACCAGGCGGCCCTCGGCGTCGGTGTTCAAAATCTCGATGGTCTGGCCGCTCATGCTGGTGACCACATCACCAGGCTTCACGGCGCGGCCATCGGGCATGTTCTCGCATGCCGGGATCAGACCCACCACATTGATGGCGGGTTGCAGCTCGCCCAAGGCGCGGAACGTGCCCAGCACGCTGGCGGCGCCACACATGTCGAACTTCATTTCGTCCATTTCGGGCGCGGGCTTGATCGAGATGCCCCCGGTGTCAAAGGTGATGCCCTTGCCCACCAGCACCACGGGCGCCTTGTCCTTGGCAGCGCCGTTGTAGCGCAGCTCGATGAAACGCAACGGCTCTTCAGAGCCACGGGCGACGGCCATGAAGGCTCCCATGCCCAGGCGGCTGACCTCGGCCGGGCCGTGGACCTTGCACTGGATACGCGGCAGCTTGGCCAGCGTCTTGGCGGCATCGGCCAGCAGGCTGGGCGTGGCATGGTTGGCGGGGCGGTTGCCCCATTCGCGCGCAAACTCCACACCCGCCACCAGCGCCACACCCCGGTCAAAACCTTCCCGCGCCTCGGTGGGGCTGGCAACACCAATCACACAGCGGCCCAGGCTGCGGGCCTCTGCCTTCGATTTGGTAGTGGTGTAGACATAGCTGGCCTCGGCGACAGCCTGCACGGCAGCGCCCACGGCATCCGCAGAGGCGGCGCCCGCCCAGCACAGCACCACCCGCTTGGTGTGGGGGGCCTTGATCGCACCGCCCGCTGCCAGCACGGCCTGGCGCAGCGCGCGGGCAGAGCCATCGCCGCAGCCCACCAGCACCACGCGGCGCGCGGCCACTGCGGGCACCTGGTACAGCTGCAGTTGTTTGCCCGCCTTCAGCGCCAGATCTCCGTGCTTGAGCGCCAGCGCCGCCAGGGCAGACAGGGCGTCAGCCCCCGGCTTGAAACCCTCAGGAATCAGCACCACCAGCAGGTCGCATTTCTCCGAGGCAGCCGCCGTCAAATCCAGGGTCTTGAGATCAAAGTTCATAATCGGTGTTTTCCTTTTGAGCGGGCCATGCGCTTTGATGCGCACGCAAAAATGCATAGCACGCGCTGAGCCAATGTTATTCGATTCATCCATTCGCAAAGAGCTGGCACGCAGCTTCGGCGCGACGCTTGTGGTGCTGGTGACCGTGGTCATGACCATGATGCTCATCCGCACCCTGGGCCAGGCCTCCAAAGGCAGCGTGAGCCCCTCCGATGTGATGCTGGTCATGGGCTTCACCGTGCTGGGTCAGTTGCCCACCATCCTGAGCCTGAGCCTGTTCATTGCCGTGGTCGGCACCCTCTCGCGCATGTACCGCGACAGCGAAATGGTGATCTGGTTCGCCAGTGGCCGGGGCCTGCTGAGCCTGGTCAAGCCCCTGCTGCGGTTTGCCTGGCCCGTGATGGTGGTGATTGCCGTGCTGTCGCTGCTGGTCTGGCCCTGGGCCAACTCGCAGATCCAGGAACTCAAGACCCGCTATGAACAGCGCAGCGACATCGACCGCATTGCACCCGGTGAATTCCAGGAGTCCTCCAACGGCAGCCGGGTGTTCTTCATCGACAAGGACAGCCCCGACACCCAGGCTGCCAACAACGTGTTCATCGCGGCCAACGACGGCACGCGCGAGTCCGTCACCTCAGCCCGCAGCGCGCGGCTGGAGACCCAGGCGGGCGAGCGCATGGTGCTGCTCAGCAACGGCCAGCGGCTGGAGACCTCGCGCGACAAGCCCGGCGTCAAGATCAGCGACTTCTCCGAATACGGCACCCGCCTCGGCGCCGCCTCGCCGGGCTCCGCCGAAGAGCTGGCCGTGAAGACCCGCACCACCCTCAGCCTGCTCATGCAACCCCTGCCCGCCTACCGGGCCGAGCTGGGCTGGCGCCTGGGGCTGGCGCTGGCGGCCCTCAACTTTGTGCTGCTGGGCCTGGCCGTGGCCAGTGCCAACCCGCGCGCCGCGCGCAGCACCAGCCTGGTGTTTGCGCTGTTCGGGTTCATCGTCTACTACAACCTCATGACCCTGGGCCAAAGCTGGGTAGGTGCCGGCCGGTTGGACCTGGCAAGCTTCATGGTGCTGCTGCACGGCGGCATGCTGGCCGTGTCATTGCTGGTGCTGGCGATACGACACAACCAGTGGAGCGTGCGCCGCCTGCTGCCGCCCCGCCCATCAAGGGCCACCCAGACGCAGGGAGGGCGGCCCGCATGAAGACCATCCGCCGCCTGATCCACCGCGAGGCCCTGTCCGCCGTCACCTTCGTCACGGTCGGTTTCTTGGCATTGTTCTTCTTCTTCGACCTGGTGGACGAGCTGCGCTGGGTGGGCCGCGCCGGGGCCGAGGGCTACCAGCTCTCGCATGCGCTCCTGTTCGTGGTGCTGAGCATTCCCAGCCACCTCTATGAGCTGCTGCCCATCACCGTGCTCATCGGCACCATCTTTGTGATGGCGCGCCTGGCCCAAAGCTCCGAATTCACCATCATGCGCACCAGTGGCATGGGTCCCTGGCGCGCGCTGCGCACCTTGGTCACCCTCGGCGGCGTGTTTGTGCTGCTGACTTTTGCCGTGGGCGACTACCTGGCCCCGCTCACCGACCGCACGGCCCAGCTCATCAAGGTGCGCTACCTCGGCAAACTGACCACAGGCGCCACCGGTGCCTGGCTCAAGGAGCGGCAGGACAACCACTCCTTTGCCGTCAACGTGCGCGCCCTCACGCCCAACGGCGGCATGCTGGATGTGCGCATCTTCGAGTTCGACGACAAAGGGCGCCTCGCCTCGCAGACGCGGGCTGCCTCGGGCCAGTTCGGCTCGGACGGCGCCTGGGCGCTCACCAACGTGCAGCGCAGCCGCTTTGAACACCGCAACGCCACCGACGACAAGGGCGAGGCGCGCGTGGAACACCTCGACACCCCCAGCCTGCAATGGCCCACGCGCATCAGTGCCGACATGGTCGCCGCCTCCCTGCTCAAACCCGACCGCATGGCCACGCTGGACCTGTTCCAGTTCATCCGGCACCTGAATGCCAATGGCCAGTCCGCGCAAAAGTACGAGATCGAGTTCTGGCGCAAGGTGTTCTACCCCCTCTCCTGCCTGGTGATGGTGGTGCTGGCCCTGCCCTTTGCCTATCTGCATTTCCGCTCGGGCGGCATTGCGGGCTATGTGTTTGGCGGGGTCATGGCGGGCATCAGCTTCTTCCTGCTGAACAACGTGTTCGGCTACGCAGGCAATCTGCAGAACTGGTCGCCCATGCTCACCGCCGCCGCGCCTGGGCTGATCTATTCCGTGCTATCCCTGGCCGCCTTCGGCTGGCTGGTGCTGCGGCGCTGACTGCGGCAGCACGCCATTTCACGATCCATGCAAAAAGCCATCGTCCTGTTCTCGCACGGCTCCCGCGACCCGCTGTGGCGCGCGCCCATTGAAGCCGTGGCCGTGCGCATCGCAACGCAGCACCCCTCACGCCCCGTGGCCTGCGCCTACCTGGAGCTGTGTGTCCCCAGCCTGGCAGAGGCCACCCAGCAGCTCGTCACCCAGGGCGCCACTCATATCACCGTGGTGCCCATGTTTCTGGGCACCGGCAAACATGCGCGCGAAGACCTGCCCGTTCTGTTGCAAGAACTGCATGCTGCCCATCCCGGCGTGCAGTTCCACGTCCAGGCCGCCATTGGCGAGGACCCGCGCATGACCGCCCTGATGGCCGACATCGCCTGTGAGGTCCCGCTGGACTGAAAATTCTGCAGCTGCGCCCGGTAGCGCTTAGACGATTGCAGCATAATGATGCAAATCTTTAGGCGATATCAGATATGAACCTGCACCAATTCCGCTTCGTTCAAGAGGCGGCGCGCCGCAACCTCAACCTGACCGAAGCCGCCAAGGCCCTGCACACCTCGCAGCCGGGCGTGTCCAAGGCCATCATCGAGCTGGAAGAAGAACTGGGCGTGGACATCTTTGCCCGCCACGGCAAGCGCCTCAAGCGCATCACCGAGCCCGGCCAGCATGTGCTCAAGAGCATTGAAGTCATCATGCGCGAGGTGGGCAATTTGAAGCGCATTGGCGAGCAGTTCAGTGCGCAAGACAGCGGCACCCTCAGCATCGCCACCACCCACACCCAGGCGCGCTATGTGCTGCCGGTTCCCGTGGCACGGCTGCGCGAGGCCTACCCCAAGGTCAACGTGAGCCTGCACCAGGCCACGCCCCACGAAGTGGCCCGCATGATCATCGACGAGGTGGCCGAGATCGGCATGGCCACCGAATCGCTGGCCGACTACCCCGAACTCGTCACCCTGCCCTGCTACGAATGGCAGCACGTGCTGGTCGTGCCCAACGACCACCCGCTGGCACAAAAGGAGCGCATTGGCCTGGACGACCTGGCCCACGAGGCACTGATCACCTACCACCCCTCCTTCACCGGCCGGGGCAAGATTGACCACGCCTTTGCTGCGCGCAAGCTCACGCCCCGCATCGTGCTCGAAGCCATTGACTCCGACGTGATCAAGACCTATGTGCGCCTGGGCCTGGGCATCGGCATCGTGGCCGAAATGGCCATGCGCGACGACCCGGTGGGCGACCTGGCCGTGCGCCCCGTGGGTCACCTGTTCGGCCAGAGCGTGGCCCGCGTCGCCTTCAAGCGCGGCGCCTACCTGCGCAACTTTGTCTACAAGTTTGCCGAGCTGCTCAGCGACCGCCTGAGCCGCGAGCTGATTGCCCGTGCGATGACGGGGCATGTCAACGACTACGAGCTCTGACCTGCGCTCCCCACCAGAAGCCCCCCGACCTCTTCCAAAATCTCCCCGTTTTCCACGCTGCTGCGCCATGACTTCCACCACCGCCCGCACACCCGCCTTCCCCAGCAAGCTGCCCAATGTCGGCACCACCATCTTCACCGTGATGTCAGCGCTGGCCGCAGAACACAAGGCCGTCAACCTGGGCCAGGGCTTCCCCGACTTTGAATGCGCGCCCGAGCTGGTGAACGCCGTCACCGCCGCCATGCAGGCCGGCCACAACCAGTATCCCCCCATGACCGGCGTGCCCGCCCTGCGCGAAGCCGTGGCCCGCAAGATCGAGGCGCTGCATGCACGTGCCTACAACCCCAACACCGAAATCACCATCACCGCAGGCGCCACGCAGGCCATCATCACCGCCATCCTGGCCATCGTGCACGAGGGCGACGAGGTGATCGTGCTCGACCCCTGCTACGACAGCTATGTGCCCAACATCGAGCTGGCCGGCGGCAAGGCCGTGCGCGTGCCGCTCACGCCCGGCACTTTCCGGCCCGACTTCGCCAAGATCAGCGCGGCCATCACGCCGCGCACCCGCGCCATCATCATCAACAGCCCGCACAACCCCAGCGCCACCATCTGGACGGCTGAGGAGATGCGCCAACTCGAAGACCTGCTCGCCCCCACCGACATCCTGCTCATCAGCGACGAGGTGTACGAGCACATGGTGTTCGATGGCGCCGAGCATGAAAGCGCCGCACGCTTTCCCGGTCTGGCGGCACGCGCCTTCATCGTGTCCAGCTTTGGCAAGACCTTCCACGTCACCGGCTGGAAGGTCGGCACCGTGGCGGCCCCCGCAGCACTGACGGCCGAGTTCCGCAAGGTGCACCAGTTCAACGTGTTCACCGTCAACACCCCCGTGCAGCACGGGCTGGCCGCCTACCTGCAAGACCCCACGCCCTACCTGCAGTTGCCCGCCTTCTACCAGGCCAAGCGCGACCTGTTCCGCGAAGGGCTGGCAGGCTCGCGCTTCAAGCTGCTGCCCAGCACCGGCAGCTACTTCCAGTGTGTGGACATCTCGGCCATCAGCGATTTGAACGAGGCCGATTTCTGCCAGTGGCTCACCCGCGAAGTGGGCGTGGCTGCGATTCCGCTTTCGGCGTTTTATGGCGACGGTTTTGACCAGCGTGTGGTGCGGTTCTGCTTTGCCAAGAAGGACGAAACGCTGCGCGCAGCGCTGGAACGGCTGCGCAAGCTCTGAGGCCGTTGCCATGGCTGCACTGACCGGGTCTCTCCGGCCCATCGTCGCGCCGACGCCCACCGACCAACTGCTGCCGTTCGAGAAAGCACTGCTCCAAGCCACAGCTTCCGCGCTGCAACCGGCTGAGGCGGTGTTGCTGGCGAAGCAGGTGGACTGCATCAACCACATTCGCCGCCCATCGGACTGGAAGCGCATCGAATTCCAGTGCAAGCGCTGGTTTCTGGTCCGCTGGCCGGCACAACTTCTCTTCGACCGCACAGAGGCGTTCCGCATCGCCACCATTGCCTGCCAGTTCGGGGTGAAAGATGCACTGGTGGATGTATGGGCAGAAGGCGGCCATGTGTCTGCGCTGGAATCCGCAGTGGGTCTTAGCGGGCTCTCCATCGCGGGGCCGCTGAACATCCTTGGGGTGCATCCCGCCATCTGATGGGCGCCATGCCGCAAGATGACGCATGAATTTATAGAGGAAATCGGCCTCTGCGCGCGTCCAGTGCGCCAAACACGCTATAAATAAAATAGCAAATTGATCTGCCACGGTTCCCACTGCAGCGCAACCCCTGGATGCAGTTGGAGGGCTTCACTGGCAACGCCGCCCTCACCGCGTCTGCCGCGCCAGCCACACACCCGCAGCCGCCAGCACCATCCCCACCAGCGCCCAGCCGGTCAGCGTTTCGCCAAACATCGCCCAGGCAATCAGTGCCGTGGTGGGTGGGGTCAGGTAAAACAGGCTGGCCACATTCACCGCGCCGCCCCGGCGGATGAGCAGGTTCAGCAGGCTCACGGCCCCGAGCGACAACACCAGCACCAACCAGCCCAGCGCAAACACGAACTCACCGCTCCATGTGATCGCCATGGTTTCGGTGGCATAGGCGAGCACCGCCATGGCAATGGCACATGGCAGGTACTGGATCACCGAGCCTGTGCGCAGATCGAACGAGGGGCAAAACCGTTTTTGATAAAGCGTTCCCGCCGTGATGCCCAGCAGCGCCACCAGTGCGGGCAGCAGCATGCCCACCAAAGCACCCGCAGGCACAGTCGCCACCTTGCCCGCCACCACCAACGCCACGCCGCTGAACCCCAACCCCAGCCCAACCCACTGCGCAGGCCGCACCTTCTCGCCCAGCAAGGCGCCCGCCACCAGTGCAGTCAACAGCGGCTGCAAGCCCACCACCAGTGCCGTGATGCCCGACGGCAGCCCGTGCCCAATGGCCATAAACACCCCGCCCAGGTACACGCCATGCACCAGCAGGCCCGACACTGCGATGTGCCCCCACGCCCTGCCCGCCGGGGGCCAGGGCGCACGCACCAGCGCCACCACAGCCAGCATGAGCACGGTGACGATGGCAAAGCGCAGCCCCAGGAAGGTCAGCGGCTCGATGTACGGCAGGCCCAGCTTCGCACCGATGAAGCCTGTGCTCCAGAGCGCGACAAACAGCAAGGGGACGAGTGAATCCAGCGGATTCGAGGCGGGAGACGGGTGGGGCGTTGCCTGGGTCATGGGGAGTGAAGATGAAGCGTCTGCCAGCGGCGGTCACGCCTGACTTGGGGGGATGCCAAGGCAGCGGGAGTACGGCAGAGGGCCGACCAATCATCGCACCGTCTGCCAGGCCACTGGGCCCGGCCCGCGTGCCCTGGTCGCAGGCCCATTCACTACCCAGGCATACAGAACTGCCCTGCCTGCCGCGATGAACCGGCCCGAAGCCGAAGGCAGGCCGAGCACCTGTTGGTGCGCGCGGCGCAGACAAAGACCAAAAATACAAGAAAAATGCGGCCCTCCGCGCATCCACAATACGTTGAACGCTACACATTTAATAGCAAACAGGACTTCTCCACCCAGCAGAAAGAGCAGGTGTGAGCAGCCCCACCATTTGCCCACACCCTCCTTTTTCAAACGGGCTGGCTTCGGGAACCGACACGCCAACGGCAAACACGCTCTGCTTCGCAGCCATCGCCAGCCCCAAGGCGGGCCGGTGATACTGACCGCCCACCATCCGGCTGACGCTGAAGCGCTGCTCCACCTGCCGCCTGCCCTACACCGCCAGGCGGTATCCCACCCCCGACTCGGTGAGCAAATGGCGGGGCTGCGCGGGGTCGGCCTCCAGCTTTTGCCGCAGGTGCCCCATGTAGATGCGCAGGTAGTGGCTCTGGTCCGAGCGCATGGGCCCCCACACCTCACGCAGCAACTGCTTTTGCGTAATGACCCGCCCTGCGTTGGCCACCAGCACCATGAGCATGCGGTACTCGGTGGGCGTCAGGTGCACCTCTACCCCGGCCTTGCGCACCAGGCGCGCGCTGCGGTCCACCTCGACGTCGCCGAAATGGAACAGGGGCTCCGCCGCCTCCTGCACCAGCCCGTTGCCGGTGGCGGCGCGGGGCCTGCGCAGGTTGGCCCGCACCCGCGCCAGCAGTTCGCCCGTGCCGAAGGGTTTGGTGAGGTAGTCGTCTGCACCGGCATCGAGTGCGGCAATCTTGTCGGTCTCGTCGGTGCGTGCAGACAAAACGATGATGGGCACGGCGGACCAGCCCCGCACATCGCGGATCAGCTCCACCCCGTCGCCATCGGGCAGCCCCAGGTCCAGCACCAGCAGGTCGGGGTGGCGAGTGCCTGCAGCAGACAAGCCCTCGCGCAGGGTGCCCGCCTCGTGCACCTGCCAGCCCTCGGCCTCCAGCGCACTGCGCACAAAGCGCCGGATCTGTGGCTCGTCCTCGATCACCAAAACGGTACGTATCTGCATGGTTGTCTTCAGGGGGCAGAAACGCCCCGCTCCATCTCGCTCAAACCGGGGTCGGGCGGCGGCTCGCGCCGCGCGAGGGTCACCGTGAATTCTGCACCGCCCCCTTCCACACTGGCAGCAGAAATTGCACCGCCATGCGCTTGCACAACGGCCTTGCAGATCGCCAGGCCCAGGCCCACGCCCGGGGTGGCGGATTCCGCCTGACCCCGGGTGAATTTTTCAAACAGGGTGTGCTCTTTGCCACGCACCGAGGCGGGCAGGCCCGGGCCATGGTCCCGCACCTTCAGCACCAGCATGTTGTCGGTGGTGGATGCTTTCACCACCACCGGCGCTGCGCCATATTTGGCCGCATTTTCCAGAAGGTTGACCAGCACGCGCTCGATGAGCACAGGGTCAAACTCCACCAGCGGCAAGTCGGCGGGCAGCTCCGTGCGCACGGGCATGTCGCCCAGCGCTGGCCTGGCGGCCCGGATGGCCGAGCCGACCACCTCTTCCACCGACTGCCAGTCCCGCCGCAGGTGGACGCTCTGCCCCGACACATCGCTCTCCAGGCGCGCCATGTCCAGCAGGTTGCTGACCAGCGCATTGAGCTGGTGCGCCTGGTGCACGATGGCCTTGGCGATGTTGCCTGTCTCTTGCGGCGGCGCGGCCTGCAACGATTCGGCCAGCGTGATCAAGGCCGTGAGGGGCGTGCGCACGTCGTGCGACACCGCGCCCAGCAGGGCATTGCGCAGCCGCTCCGACTCCATGTCCACCACGGCCTGCTGCGCAATGTTCACGTAATGCACACGCTCCAGGGCAATGGCGATCTGCCGCGCCAGGGTGTCCAGCTGCTGCGCCTGTTCCGGGATCAGCAGCCAGCGGGGCTGGGCGGGCTCCAGCGCCAGCACGCCCCGCACGCGCATGGGGGCCTTCAGCGGCACATAGCGCCAAGTCTGCGCGGCCAGGGTGCTGGTCGCCAGCCCGGCGCTCTGGCCCTGGCGCAAGGTCCAGTCCGCCACGCTTTTGTCAAAGCCCGGCGGCAGCTCATCGGGGTACTGAAGGCGGTCCGACGCGTCCAGCGCCACCACCACGGCGCGGCCCCCAAAGTGCCCCTGCACCGCGGCTGCTCCGATCTCGATGACCTGGCTGGTCTCCAGCGCCGCCGACAGCTCGCGGGTGAGTTCAAACAGCGACTGGGCGCGCCGCTCCCGGCTGATCGACACCCCGGCCGCAAACCGCAACCCGGCCGTGAGCTGCCCCACCAGCAGCCCCACGCCCAGCATCACCGCGAACGTGACGATGTACTGCACGTCGCTCACCGCAAACGACAGGCGCGGCGAGACGAAGAAAAAATCGAATGCCAGCACATTCAGCAGCGCCGCCATCGCGGCAGGCACGCGGCCAAAGCGCATGGCCACCGCGACGACACCCACCAGGTACAGCATCACGATGTTGGTCAGCTCCAGCAAACCATGCAGCGGGGTTGCCAGCACCGTGACGGCAATGCTGGCGCCCAGCGCCCACAAAAAACCTTGCCAGCGATAGCGCCCCGCGCCGGGCTCGCCCACATCACCGTCATCATCCAGGCCAATGTTGCGGTCCCACAGTGCCTGGGGCAGGCGCCGTGAGCTGCCCGCATGCGCGGCCTCGACGATGTCGAGCGAAGGTGCGCGTTCGGCCAGCTCGCGCGCAACGCCCTTGGGGGCCAGCAGCTTGCGCCACCCCACGCGCACTGCGGGGCGCCCCAGCACCAGCGTGGCGCAGTTCAAATGCAGCGCCTGGGCCGCCAGCGCGGGCGCCACCCGGTCGCCCGTGAGCACAGCCGTCTCGGCCCCCAGCTCCTGCGCCAGTTGCAGCACGGCCAGAATCTTGTCGCGCTGGGCGGCCTCCAGGCGCTGCAGCCGGGGCGTCTCCACATAGGCGGCGTGCCACTTCACATTGAGCTGCCCTGCGAGGCGGGCGGCTGTGCGCACCGTCTGCGCTGCATCTTCATGGGGCCCGACACAGGCCAGGATGCTGCCTGAGGTGTTCCAGGCACTGGCCACGCGGTTGCCGGAAGCGCCCGACTGCTCCACCCGCCAACCCAGCACATCGTCCTCCACATGCTCTGCCGTGCGCCGCAGGGCAATTTCGCGCAGGGCGATCAGGTTGCCTTTGCGGAAGAAACTCTGCGCCGCACGCTCTGCCTGCTGGGGCACATAGACCTTGCCCGCGCCCAGACGGGCGATCAGCTCATCGGGTGTGGCATCGACCAGCACCACCTCGTCAGCGTTGTCAAGAACGGTGTCGGGCACCGTTTCGTGCACGCGCACACCGGTGATGGCCCCCACCGTGCCGTTCAGGCTCTCCAGATGCTGCACGTTGAGTGCAGTCCACACGTCGATGCCAGCGGCCAGCAGCTCCTGCACGTCCTGCCAGCGCTTGGCGTGGCGGGAACCCTGCACGTTGGAGTGCGCGAGTTCATCCACCAGCAGGATGGAAGGCTTGCGGGCCAGGGCCGCATCCAGATCAAACTCGGAAAAGGTTCGGCCCCGGTACTCCACCTGCTTCAGGGGCAGCGACTCCAGCCCCTCCAGCAGCGCAGCGGTTTCCGCGCGGCCATGGGTTTCCACCACGCCGATGAGGATGTCGCGCCCGGCGCGTCGCTCGCGCTGCGCGGCGCTGAGCATGGCCCAGGTCTTGCCGACCCCGGCATTGGCACCAAAGTAGATGCGCAGCTTGCCCCGTTGGGTCTGCTCTTCCTGGGCGCGCAACTGCGCAATCAAGGCGTCGGGGTCGGGGCGCTGGATGTCAGTCATGCATCAACGAGTATCGGTGCCAAATAAATGCCCCGTGCATGTCAGCGCAGGCCATCCAGTGCCAGGTTCAACGCCAGCACGTTCACCCGGGTCTCACCCAGCAGCCCCCACAGCGGCTGCTCCGCGTGCTTGCCAATCACGGCATTCACGCTGGCCACCGGCAGGCTGCGGGCCCGCGCCACGCGCCCTGCCTGGTACTGCGCCGCAGCCAGGCTGATGTGAGGGTCCAGGCCACTGGCCGAGGCCGTGACCAGGTCCACCGGCACGGGGGCCGTGTTGCCGGGGTCGGCCGCGCGCAGGGCTTCCACGCGCGCCTTCACGGCGTCCTGCAGCGCCGGATTGAGCGGCCCCTGGTTGGATCCGCTGGACGCCGCCGCGTTGTACGGCATGGGCGCCGTGGCCGATGGACGGCCCCAGAAATGCCCGGGGTCTGAAAAGTTCTGGCCAATCAGCGAGGAACCAACGGTCTGGCCATTGCGCTGCACCAGGCTGCCCGCTGCCTGCTGGGGGAACACCGCCTGGGCGGCGCCCGTCACCACCAGCGGATACAGCAGCCCGGTCAGCACGCTCAACAAGGCAAACAGCACCAGCGCGGGGCGAAGAATGTTTTTCATCAGAATCTCCTCAGATCAGCCCGACGGCCACAAGTATCCAGTCAATCAGCTTGATGCCCACAAACGGCACCAGCAGCCCGCCCAGCCCATAGATGGCCAGGTTGCGCCGCAGCAGCGCCGCCGCACCCACCGGGCGGTAGCGCACGCCGCGCAAGGCCAGGGGAATCAGGAACACGATCACCAGCGCATTGAAGATCACGGCCGACAGGATGGCGGATGACGGGCTGGCCAACTGCATGACGTTGAGCGCGGACAGCTGCGGATAGGTGGACACAAAGATGGCCGGCACGATGGCGAAATACTTCGCCACATCGTTCGCGATGGAGAAGGTGGTGAGCGAGCCGCGCGTCATCAAGAGCGCCTTGCCCGTCTCCACCACCTCCAGCAACTTCGTGGGGTTGGAGTCCAGGTCCACCATGTTGCCCGCCTCCTTGGCGGCCTGCGTGCCACTGCCCATGGCCACAGCCACGTCGGCCTGGGCCAGTGCAGGGGCATCGTTGGTGCCGTCGCCGGTCATGGCCACCAGGCGGCCTTCGGCCTGGTATTTGCGGATCAGCTCCAGCTTGTCTTCGGGTGTGGCTTCTGCCAGGAAGTCGTCCACCCCCGCCTCGGCTGCGATGGCCGCCGCCGTGAGCTTGTTGTCGCCGGTGATCATCACGGTCTTGATGCCCATGCGGCGCAACTCGATGAAGCGCTCCTTGATGCCCGCCTTGACGATGTCCTTGAGTTCGACAATGCCCAGCACGTGGCTGCCGTCGGCCACCGCCAGGGGCGTGCTGCCCCGCAAGGCCACCTGGTCGGCCGCGCTCATGACTTCCTGCGGCATCTTGCCGCCCAGGGCTTCCACATGTTTGGCAAGCGCCAGCACGGCCCCCTTACGCAGCATGGTGACAGCAGATTCCGGCTGCCCCTCGCCTGCGGGCAGGTCCACGCCGCTCATGCGGGTCTGCGCGGTGAAGGGCACCAGCTTGACGCCCTGGGGGTTCTGGCCTTCCACACCCTCGCGGCGGGCCAGCTCCACAATGCTGCGGCCTTCGGGCGTCTCATCTGCCAGCGACGCCAGCAGTGCGGCGCGTGCAAGCCGCGCTCTGGACACACCCGGCGCTGGCAGAAACGCGCTGGCCTGGCGGTTGCCATGGGTGATGGTGCCGGTCTTGTCCAGCAGCAGCACATCCACATCACCAGCCGCCTCCACGGCACGGCCCGAGGTGGCGATCACGTTGGCCTGCATCATGCGGCTCATGCCCGCAACCCCCACGGCGGACAGCAGGCCCCCAATGGTGGTGGGGATCAGGCACACCAGCAGGGCCACCAGCGCGGTCAGCGAGACCACCGTGCCCGCACCCGAGGCCTGCACGCTGAAGATCGAAAACGGCAGCAGGGTCACGGTAACGACCAGGAACACGATGGTCAGCGCTACCAGCAAGATGGTCAGCGCGATCTCGTTAGGCGTTTTCTGGCGCTTGGCGGCTTCCACCATGCCGATCATCCGGTCGAGGAAGGACTCGCCCGGGTTCACCGCCACGCGCACCACCAGCCAGTCGGACAGCACACGGGTGCCGCCAGTGACGGCAGAAAAATCACCGCCGGATTCGCGCACCACTGGGGCCGATTCGCCGGTGATGGCGCTCTCGTCCACCGAGGCCACGCCCTCGATCACCTCGCCATCCAGCGGGATCACGTCACCCGCCTCCACCAGCACCACGTCGCCCCGGCGCAGGTTGGTGGCCAGCTCGGGCAAAAAAGCTGCGCCGTGAACCGGCTCCTTGAGCTTCTTGGCCCAGGTCTCCTTGCGCAGCCCGCGCAGCGAGGCGGCCTGCGCCTTGCTGCGCCCTTCTGCCAGCGCCTCGGCAAAGTTGGCAAACAGCACGGTAAACCACAGCCAGACCGTGATGGCCAGCACAAACGCCGGGCGCATGCTCGCGTCCTCAGGCGCATTGAGTGCATGCAGCCACAGCAGCGTGGTGAAGATGCTGCCGATGTACACGATGAACATCACCGGGTTGCGCCACTGCAAAAAGGGGCTCAACTTGGCCAGCGCTCCCCAGAGCGCAGTCTTGATGAGTGCTGCATCCAGCAGCGAAACGGAAGAAGTTTTTTTCTTGGTCATTGCCATACCTCACTGAACCCGGAGCATCAGGTGCTCCACCATCGGCCCCAGAGCCAGGGAGGGCACATAGTTGAGAAGACCCACCAGAAGCACGGTGCCGATCAGCAGCGTGACAAACAACGGCCCGTGCGTGGGCATGGTGCCCGCCGTGGCTGGCAGGCGCTTTTTGGCGGCCAGCGAACCGGCAATGGCCAGCACCGGCACGATCACGCCAAAGCGGCCCAGCCACATCGCCAGCCCCAGCAACACGTTGTAGAACGGCGTGTTGGCCGACAGGCCCGCAAAGGCGCTGCCGTTGTTGTTGGCGGCAGAGGTCAGTGCATACAGAATTTCAGAGAACCCGTGCGCGCCCGGGTTGGCAATACCCGCCCTGCCCGCATCCGTGGCCACGGCAATCGCCGTGCCCACCAGCACCAGAATGGGCGTGACCAGGATGGCCGCCGAGGTGAGCTTCAT
Source organism: Acidovorax kalamii (assembly GCF_002245625.1). Lineage (GTDB taxonomy): Bacteria > Pseudomonadota > Gammaproteobacteria > Burkholderiales > Burkholderiaceae_C > Acidovorax > Acidovorax kalamii. The sequence goes on along the minus strand of NZ_NOIG01000011.1, from coordinate 433,733 downwards.
CTCGCGCACCTCGATCTTCTTGCCCAGGTACTCCGGTGTGCGGCCAATCATGAGGCCCGCCATGAAGACGGCGAGGATGGCGAACACCAGCATGCCGTACAGGCCCGTGCCCACGCCACCAAACACCACCTCACCCAGCTGCATCAGCACCAGCGGCACCATGCCGCCCAGAGGCGTGAAGGAATCGTGCATGGCGTTCACCGCACCGCACGAGGCCGCAGTGGTCACAGCGGCGAACAGGGCCGACGCGTTGATGCCGAACCGCACCTCCTTGCCCTCCATGTTGCCGCCCGCTTGCAGGGCACTGGCGGTTTGCTCCACGCCCAGGCCCACCCATTGCGGATTGCCAACTTTCTCGGCGGAAACCACGGCAATCACGGCCACCACAAACATCACCGTCATGGCCGCCAGGATCGCAAAGCCCTGGCGCTGGTCGCCCACGACCCGGCCAAACGCAAAACACAGCGCAGCGGGAATCAGAAAAATCGCCAGCATCTGCACGAAGTTGGTCAGGGCCGTCGGGTTCTCATAGGGATGGGCGGAGTTGGCGTTGAAAAAGCCACCGCCGTTGGTGCCCAGCATCTTGATGGCCTCCTGTGACGCCACCGGGCCCATGGCCAGGGTCTGGGTGTTGCTCGTCTTGGCTTCCATCACCGGCGCGCCATCACTGCCCACCACCGGCTGGCCCGATGCGTCGAGCTTGGGCACTTCATAGGCCGTTGTCTCCAGCGTCGCCACATCCTTGTAGGCGTCAAAGTTCTGGATCACCCCTTGCCCAACCAGCACCATGGAAATCACCAACGCGATGGGCATCAGCACCCATGCCGTGATGCGCGTGACATCGGCCCAGAAGTTGCCCACAAAGCCTTGGCCATCGGTGCTGCGCGCTGCAAAACCGCGTGCCAGTGCAAACGCCACGGCGATGCCGGTGGCCGCCGAGAAAAAGTTCTGCACCGACAGGCCCAGCATCTGCGTGAGGTAGCTCATGGTGGACTCGCCCCCATAGCCCTGCCAGTTGGTGTTGGAGACAAAGCTGATGGCGGTGTTGAACGAAGAATCGCCCGACACGGCGGCCATGCCCTGCGGATTGAGCGGCAGCAGGTGCTGCAAACGCTGCAGGCCATACACCGCAAAAGCGCCGATGGCATTGAAAGCCAGCAGCGCCAGCGCATAGCTGCGCCAGTGCATCATCTGGTCCGGCGCGACCCCGGCCAGCTTGTACAACGGTTTTTCGGCGGCATGCATCCACCTTGGCAGGCGGCCTTCACAGACTGCGGCCAGCCATTTGCCCAGCGGCCACGCCAGCACGCCCAGCACGATCAGGAAGAGCCCCAACAGGCTCCATGCAGAGGTATCCATCTCAGAACTCCTCCGCGCAAATCAGCGCAAACACCAGGTAGGCCAGCAAGACCAGGGCCACGATGGCGCCAAAACCGTAAAGCATTTCCATGCCGATCATGAACGCGCCCCCTTGGCCGGGCCATATTTGCCCAGCAAAACCACGGCCTCGGCCATGACCACCCACAACGCCGCCAGTGCGGCCATCCACATCACGTCCATCGACAACTCCTGCATCAGAACAGGTGTTTGATTCTGAGAAGGTGGGCGTAAAAAGTGTGCACAGACTGTGGGGGGCGCCGTAAAAACGGCGTAAAAACGCGGGCCCGGCGAGGGCGGCGTTGGGGGGATGCGCTACACAAGCCACCATGCCCGGCGGCTGCAGACTTGCGCAACATTAACGCGAAGGGGCGCAATTTTTGCGAACTTTATACGCGGGCTTTTCTACGCTTGCGCTCTTGTTCTTTTTTCAAACATTGCTGCCATGAACGGTTCTTCATCCAAAGTATTCGCCACCGCCCTGCTGGCCGCGCTGCCCCTGCTGGCCAGTGCCCAGCTCACCGGCAACGTCAGTCTGACCACCAACTACAAGTTCCGTGGCCAGGACCAGGATGCCACCAAAGCCAAGGCCGTCAAGCCCGCCCTGCAAGGCGGCTTTGACTACGCCTTCGGCGAGTCCGGCTGGTACGTGGGCAACTGGAACTCCAGCGTGGACTGGCTGACCAACAACTCGCTCGAATCCGACCTGTATGGCGGCTACAAGTTCAAGGCCGCAGGCGCTGATTTCGATGTGGGCGCGCTGACCTACATCTACCCCGGCAACAGCAATGGCAACACCACCGAGCTGTATGGCGCGGCCACCCTGGGCCCCTTCACTGCCAAGTACTCGCACACCATCTCCAAGGACTACTTCGGCTTTGCCGGTGCCAAGTCCGGCTCGGGCCTGAAGGGCCGCAACACGGGCTACCTGAACTTCGCGTTTGCCCAGGAAGTGGCGCCCAGCGTCACGGTGAAGGCCTCGGTGGGCTTCACACGTTTTGCCAGCGACATCAAGGACACCGGTGTGCCCAACTACATGGACTATCAATTGGGTGGCGCGTATGACTTCGGCGGTGGCCTGTCGCTGGGCGCGGCCGTGGTCGGCGCCAACAAGAAGGCCTTCTTCGGCCATGTGAACAAGTCGCGCGTGATCGTCACGCTGACCAAAACCTTGTAGCCCCTTCGCCAAGGGTCAGCAACGCGCTTTCATAGCGCACACCGCAGCGCCCGCTCCCCCGCCACGCGCAGCCGCTCTTTCAGTGCGGCAGGTGCCAGCACCTCGAACTCCACATCAAGGGCCATCAGCCAGTACACCAGCGAATCGTTGGCTGCGCATTCCAGCTGGCAGCGCTGCCCCTGGTCCAGGGTGCTTACCACCCCGGCAGACGGCGGTATGCGGCGCGACATGACGGCGTAGGGCGCGTGCAGCACCACGCGCGCCTGTTCGGCATGGTGCGGCGCAGAGATGGAGCGCGACACGTAGCCCTTCAGATCACCCCCGTCGGGCGAGGCCCGGGGCGCGAAATGTGCGCCCACCTGCGGGTCACCCACGATGCGGTCGATGCGGAAGGTGCGCCAGTCGTTGCGCACCCTGTCCCACGCCACCAGGTACCAGCGCTGGCCGGTGTGCACCACGCCCTGTGGCTCGACCGAGCGCTGCGCACTGCGGCCCTGGCTGTCCTGGTACTGGAATTCGGTGCGCAACTGGTCACGGCAGGCCAACGCAAGTGTGGCCAGCACCGAAGCCTCTACCACCGGCCCTGTGTGTGTGAGCGGCAGGATGGCGGCGCGCAGCGCGTCCACACGTTTGCGCAGTCGCGCGGGCATGGCCTGCTCCAGCTTGACGAGCGCGCGCAGTGCGGGCTCTTCAATGCCCCCCACCGCCCCCGCCGTGGCCGTGCGCAGCGCAATCGATACCGCCAGGGCTTCCTCGTCATCCAGCAGCAGCGGCGGCAGGGCCTGCCCGGCGCGAAACGCATAGCCCCCCGCCACGCCACTGCTGGCCTGCACCGGGTAGCCCAGCTGGCGCAGGCGGTCGATGTCGCGCCGCAGTGTGCGGGGGTGCACTTCCAGGCGCTCGGCCAGCTCCGGGCCCATCCAGTGGGCACGCGTCTGCAACAGCGAAAGCAGGCGCAACAGGCGGGTCGATGAACTGAGCATGTGGGCACTGTACTTTTTATTGAGGACCGAAATTGTCCGCAATGGTTTTTACAGTGGCAACACCTTTTCTTTCTTCAACCAACATCAAGGAGTTCTCCATGTCCATCGTCCTTTACTGGCACCCCATGTCCAGCGCCACCCCCATCGCCTGCGCCCTCGCCGAACTGGGCGTGCCACATGAGCGCGTGAAGATCGATATCCGCACCGGCGAACAGCGCCGCCCCGAGTACCTCGCCCTGAATCCCAATGGCAAAGTGCCCACGATGACCGTGGACGGTGCCCCCATGTTCGAGGCCCTGGCCATCCACCTGTGGCTGGGCCACCGCTTTGGCGTGGAGCGTGGGCTGTGGCCCGCTGCGGGCACGCCCGAGGCGCTGCAAGCGCTGTCGTGGTGCGCCTGGGCGTATGTGACCTATGGTGCGGTGCTGGTGCGCCTGCAGGTGGCCACGCAGGGGGACGAAACCCTGCGCAGCCCGGTGCACGCTGACGCCGCGATGCGCGGGTTGAATGAGCTGCTAACGGTGCTGGATGCGCGGCTCGCGCAGCAACCCTGGATGCTGGGCGCCAACTATTCGCTGGTGGACCTGGTCGTGGGCTCGGTGCTGGGCTACAGCGTGTACCTGGGCGCACCGGTGAAGGCGCACCGCCATGTCCAGGCCTGGCTGGAACGCGTGCAGGCGCGCCCGGCCATGCAGATCGAGGCCTGATTGCGGATCGAAGGCTGACGCTGGCGGCAGCCGCCAGGCCCGCCGAAGTAACTACAGCAGCACGATGTCGTACTGTTCCTGCCCCATCGCGCTTTCGGCCTGCAGCGAGATGGGTTTTTTGATGAAGTCCGAGAGTCCGGCCAAGTGCTGGCTTTCTTCGTCCAGGAACAGCTCCACCACCCGCGCCGACGCCACCACGCGGAACTCGCGCGGGTTGAACTGGCGCGCTTCGCGCAGGATCTCGCGCAGGATGTCGTAGCACACGCTGCGGGCAGTCTTCACACTGCCCTTGCCCTGGCACACCTCGCAGGGCTCGCACAGCATGTGGGCCAGCGATTCACGGGTGCGCTTGCGGGTCATCTCTACCAGGCCCAGTTGCGAGAACGTGCCAGACGACATGGTCTTGACGCGGTCGCGGGCCAACTGCTTTTTGAACTCCGACAGCACGGCCTGCTGATGGTCGTCGCGCACCATGTCGATGAAGTCCACGATGATGATGCCGCCCAGGTTGCGCAGGCGCAGCTGGCGCGCAATGGCTTGCGCGGCCTCCAGGTTGGTCTTGAAGATGGTGTCGTCGAAATTGCGCGCACCCACGTAGCCGCCGGTGTTCACGTCGATGGTGGTCAGCGCCTCGGTCTGGTCCACGATGAGGTAGCCGCCTGATTTCAACTCCACCCGGCGGCCCAGCGCCTTGGCCACTTCTTCGTCGATGGAGTACAGGTCAAAAATGGGCCGCTCGCCCTTGTAGTGCTGCAGCTTGCCTGCGGCTGCGGGCATGAACTCCTGCCCAAAGGCACGCAGGCGCTGGAACTGCTCCATCGAATCGAGCCGAATGGTCTGCGTGTGGTCGCCCACCAGATCACGCAGCACACGCTGCAGCAGGTCCAGATCCTGGTGCAAGAGAGACATGGCGGGCAGCTTGAGCGATGCCTCCTTGATGCGCGCCCAGGTCTTGCGCAGGTAGGCGATGTCTTCGGCCAGTTCCTCGTCGGTGGAATCTTCGCCGTTGGTGCGCAGGATGAAACCGCCGCCCCCGCCCGTGGACTTGTCGCCCACCAGCGCCTGCAGGCGCGCGCGCAGGGCATCGCGCTCGGCAGGAGGGATCTTCTGCGACACGCCTACATGGTCGTCCTGCGGCAAGAACACCAGCAGGCGGCCTGCGATGCTGATCTGTGTGGACAGACGCGCGCCCTTGGTGCCGATAGGGTCCTTGATGACCTGCACCATGAGCGCCTGGCCTTCGAACACCTGCTTTTCGATGGGCACCTGGGGTTCGGTCTTGCGGGCAAATGCGGGCGGCTCGCCATCGGGCTGGCGCTGCCACACGTCAGCCACATGCAAGAAGGCCGCGCGCTCCAGGCCAATGTCGATGAAGGCCGACTGCATGCCCGGCAGCACGCGCGAGACCTTGCCCAGGTAGACGTTGCCCACCAGGCCCCGCTCCAGCGTGCGCTCGATGTGCAGCTCCTGCACGGCGCCGTGCTCCACCACGGCCACGCGCGTCTCCTGCGGCGACCAATTGATCAGGATGTCTTGTTGCATGACTGGGTAAGCCTGTTGTTTTGCTTATAGAGGGAAGCCCGCCGCGCGCAACAGTTGCGCTGTCTCGTACATGGGCAGGCCCATGATGCCCGAATAGCTGCCCGCCAGGTGTTCCACATACGCCGCAGCCCGCCCCTGGATGCCATAGGCACCGGCCTTGCCCAGCGGCTCGCCCGTGGCCACATAGGCGTCGATCTGCGCGGACGTCATGGCGGCAAAGGTCACGCGCGACACCGATAGCGCAGCCAACCGCTTGCCCCCCACCTGCAGCGCCACGGCGGTGAGCACGCGGTGCTCGTGCCCCGCCAGCTCGGCCAGCATGCGCGCGGCATGCTCTGCATCGTCGGGTTTGCCGTAGATGGTGCGGCCCAGGGCCACGGTGGTGTCGGAGCAGAGGATGGGGGCGTCTGGCAGGCCACGGCGGGCGCGCCGGGCCACGGCGGCATCCAGCTTGAGGCCGGTGACGCGTTCCACGTAGGCCGTGGGCGCCTCGCCGGGCAGCACCACTTCGATGGCCTCGGTGTCCTCGGCTTCGTCGCCGTCCACATTGGGCAGCAGCAGTTCGTGGCGCACGCCCAGCTGTTCGAGCAACTGGCGTCGGCGGGGGCTTTGGGAGGCGAGGTAGATGAAGTCAGGCATGAACAGATTTTGAATAAAAATCGGCCCCAGCGCCTGACCATCAAGCGCTAGCAGCTATCAAAACAATAGTAAATTGGGTCAGCAGCACGGGTAACCGCTTTATTCCCGGTGGTACGGGTGCCCGGCGTTCACCGACCAGGCCCGGTACAGCTGCTCGATGAGCAGCACGCGCACCATGGCATGCGGCAGGGTCAGGTCGGACAGGCGAATGCGTTCATGCGCGGCCTGGCGAAAAGCCGGGTCCAGCCCGTCGGGGCCGCCGATGACCAGCGCCACATCATCGCCCCCCAGCTGCCAGCCCTTGAGGCGTTCGGCCAGGGCCTTGGTGGTGAGGTTGGTGCCGCGCTCGTCCAGCGCCACCACGCGCGTGCCGCGCGGGATCGCGGCTTCGATGCGCTCACGCTCGGCGGCATAGAGCGTCTCCAGCGTCTTGGAGCCGCGTGGCTCAGTCTTGACGGCCTTGAGCTCGACCTTGAGTTCGGGCGGAAAACGTTTGGCATAGTCGTCGTAGGCCGTTTGTGCCCAGTCGGGCACCCGCTGCCCGACCGCCACGATAAGCAGCTTCATGGATCAACCTCGTTGCTTGGGGGTGGTTTCCGCAGCGCACCCAGCCGGGTGCCCTGCGGCCGCAGGTCAACCCTTGCGGGCCGGGGCCTTCTTGGCGGCGGGCTTGCTAGCAGCTGCCTTGGGTGCCGATGCAGAAGTCGGCTTGGCTGCGGCGCGTGCGGGGGCCTTGGCTGCAGGTGACGACTTCTTGGCCACAGGCTTCTTGGCGCCGCCGGGCTTGACCACCACCGTCTTGACAGGCGTCTTGGCGGCGGCGGGCTTCTTGGCGGCCACTGCACCGGTGGTCTTGGCTGCTGTCTTGGCAGGTGTCGCCTTGGCCGCCGTTTTTGCGGCGGGCTTGGGTGCTGCCTTGACGGGCGTCTTGGCGGCTGTCTTCGCAGCGGTCTTGGCGACGGCCTTCACCGTGGCCTTGCCCGAGCGGGCGGCTACCGCAGGGGCCGCTGCCTTCTTGGCAGGGGCTTTGGCGCCCGACTTGGCGGCCTTCTGGGCCGACTTCTTCTCGGCCAGTTCGGTAGCGGCGCTCGACTGGGGCTTGGCAGCGCCCAGCTTCAGGCGCACGGGGGTGTCGCCCCACAGCTCTTCCAGGCGGTAGTACTGGCGGATGGCGGGCTGCATGATGTGCGCCACGGCCGAGCCGCAGTCCACGATGATCCACTCGCCGTTGTCCTCGCCCTCAATGCGGGGCTTGGAGAACCCGGCTTCCTTGACCGCATCACGCACGCTGGCGGCCAGGGCCTTGGTCTGGCGGTTGGAGGTGCCCGATGCCACGATCACCCGTTCAAACAGCGGCGAGAGATGCTCGGTGTTGAAAACCTGGATGTCTTGCGCCTTGACGTCTTCCAGGCCATCCACGATGGCGCGCTGGAGTTTGGTGACGTCTTTTTTGGCGGCGGTTTCCGATTTGGTGGAGGTGGTCATCAGGCGGTGATTAGAGAGGGAATGGATCAATATAGCGCGCAACACGGCGTGCAACCAATAGGGCTGCGCCTCGGGTGCTACGTGTTGTTGCGCCGGTGTTGCAACCTGGCGCAGCGTTGGTTTGGGGTGTTTTAGGGCTCCTGCGCCTGTGTAAAAAGCGCGGCCAGCTATTGAAATTATAGCTTTTGCGCTTTTTACCCCGTCAGCACGCCGCCGCAGCAGCGCTGGCCAGCCAATCCCGGCGCACCAGAAAGCGCTGCAGCAACTCGGCTTCGGCCGAATCGGCGGCGTCAGAGCGCTGGTACGACCAGGCCACCAGCGGCGGCATGGACAGCAGGATGGACTCGGTGCGCCCGCCCGACTGCAGGCCAAAGTGCGTGCCCCGGTCCCACACCAGGTTGAACTCGACATAGCGGCCCCGGCGGTAGAGCTGGAAGTTGCGCTCGCGCTCGCCAAAGGGCGTGTTCTGGCGTTTTTCCACGATGGGCAGGTAGGCCCCCAGAAAGGCATCGCCCACCGACTGCGTCATCGCCAGGCTTTGTTCAAAGCCCAGCTCCGAGAAGTCGTCATAAAACACGCCGCCCACGCCGCGCTGCTCGTTGCGGTGCTTGAGGAAGAAATACTCATCGCACCACTGCTTGAAGCGTGGGTACTTGTCCTCACCAAAGGCGTTGAGCGCATCGCGGCAGGTGCGGTGAAAGTGCACGGCGTCTTCCTCAAACCCGTAATACGGCGTGAGGTCCATGCCGCCGCCAAACCAGCAGGTGGGCGCCTGGCCGGGGTGCCCGACGGCGATCATGCGCACGTTCATGTGCACCGTGGGCACATACGGGTTGCGCGGATGGAACACCAGCGACACGCCCATGGCCTCGAACGGCGCTCCCGCCAGTTCGGGCCGGTGCTGCGTGGCCGAGGGCGGCAGCTGCGGGCCACGCACATGGCTGAAGCCGCAGCCCGCGCGTTCAAACACCCGGCCACCTTCCATGATCTTGGTGATGCCATCGCCCTGCAGCGGTTCGCCGTGCGGCTTGCTCCAGGCGTCGGCCAGAAAGCGTGCTCCGCCCTCGCCTTCGACAGCTTCGAGGGCACCGGTGATGCGGGACTGCAGGCCCTGCAGGTAGCCGCGCACGCGCGCCACCGTCTCGGCGGCATTCAGGCTTTGCGCGTCAGCCATCAGCTTTTCAGGGCACGGAAGCCGATGTCACGACGGTACTGCGCGCCATCAAACTGGATGCCACGTGCCACGTCATAGGCACGCTGCTGCGCCTGCTTGACGCTGTCGGCCAGCACGGTGACGCACAGCACCCGGCCGCCCGTCACGCTGACCACGCCGTCTTTCAGTTGCGTGCCTGCGTGGAACACCACGGCATCGTCCGCATCGGCGGGCAGGCCGGTGATGGCGTCGCCCTTGCGCGGGTTCTCGGGGTAGCCGTGGGCGGCCATGACCACGCCCAGCGCAGTGCGGCGGTCCCATTGCAGTTCCATCTGGTCGAGCTTGCCGTCAGCGGCAGCAGCCATCACGTCGCTGAAGTCGCTTTTCAGGCGCATGAGGATAGGTTGCGTCTCGGGGTCGCCCATGCGGCAGTTGAATTCAAGCGTCTTGGGCTGGCCCTTGGCGTCGATCATCAGGCCTGCATACAGAAAACCGGTGTAGGGAATGCCGTCCTTTTCCATGCCCCGAATCGTGGGCAGGATGATCTCGCGCATGGCGCGGGCATGTACATCGGCCGTGACCACGGGGGCGGGCGAATAAGCGCCCATGCCGCCCGTGTTGGGGCCTTCGTCGCCGTCCTTCAGGCGCTTGTGGTCCTGGCTGGTGGCCAGGGCCAGCACGTTCTTGCCGTCGCACAGCACGATGAAGCTGGCTTCTTCGCCTTCGAGGAATTCCTCGATCACCACGCGCGCGCCACCTTCGTTGTGCGTCACGCCGTATTTGTTGTCCACGAGCATGAAGTCCACGGCGTCGTGGGCCTCCTGCAGCGTCATGGCCACTACCACGCCTTTGCCCGCCGCCAAGCCGTCGGCCTTGATGACGATGGGCGCACCCAGCCGGTCCACAAACGCGTGCGCCGCCGCCGGGTCGGTGAAGGTGTCGTAGTCGGCCGTGGGGATGCCGTGGCGGCGCATGAAGGCCTTGCTGAACGCCTTGGAGCTTTCGAGCTGGGCAGCCGCCTTGGTGGGGCCGAAGATGCGCAGGCCGTTGGCACGGAACTCATCGACCACACCGGCCGCCAAGGGGGCCTCGGGGCCCACCACCGTCAACGCGATCTTCTCGGCCTGGGCCCAGGTGCGCAGCTCGCGCACATCGGAGATCGCCACGTTTTCGAGCTTGGGGTTCAAGGCCGTACCACCGTTGCCGGGTGCCACAAACACCTTAGTCACCTTGGGGGACTCGCTCAGTTTCCACGCCATCGCGTGTTCACGGCCGCCGCCACCAATCACAAGTACTTTCATAGGAGCCTTTGGTGAACCCGGCCCAGAGCGCTGCGCTGCTGGGTGGGGTTCGGGGAAATATCAGTCGGAAAACAAGTCAGGGCAAGAAAAAAGCGGCGACCTGCAGGTGCAAAGTCACAGCGCCGCGTTGTGGTAGACCTCTTGCGTATCGTCCAGGTCTTCCAGAACGTCCAGCAGCTTCTGCATCTTGGCGGCGTCTTCGCCGGTCAGCTCGATGGTGTTTTCGGGCCGCATGGTCACGCCCGCCACTTCGGCGGTCAGGCCAGCGGCCTCCAGCGCGTTCTTCACGGCTTCAAAATCGGCCGGGGCCGTGAGCACCTCCACCGCGCCGTCTTCGTCGGTCACCACGTCTTCGGCGCCTGCCTCCAGGGCCACTTCCATCACCTTGTCTTCGCTGGTGCCGGGGGCAAAAATCAGCTGGCCACAGTGCTTGAACTGGAACACCACCGAGCCTTCCGTGCCCATGTTGCCACCGTGTTTGCTGAACGCGTGGCGCACTTCGGCCACGGTGCGCACGCGGTTGTCGGTCATGGTGTCGATCATGATGGCGGCACCACCAATGCCGTAGCCTTCGTAGCGGATTTCTTCGTAGGTCAGGCCTTCGGCGTTGCCCGTGGCCTTGTCGATGTTGTATTTGATGCGGTCGGCGGGCATGTTGGCCGCCTTGGCCTTGTCCACCGCCAGGCGCAGGCGGGGGTTGGCAGACAGATCGCCGCCACCGGCACGGGCGGCCACAGTGATTTCACGAATGATGCGGGTCCAGATCTTGCCGCGTTTTTCATCCTGCCGCCCCTTGCGGTGCTGGATATTCGCCCATTTGCTGTGTCCTGCCACGAGAGATCCTTTTGTATTGATTTAATCTACTGAGCGCGATTTTACTTTTTGCCGAACCTGTACCCCCGAGGAAACCCCAAATGGCCGAACCCCTGCTGATTGCCAAGCACGACACCATTGAATGCCACCTGCTTCCCGGCCTGGCCAACCGCCACGGGCTCATCACCGGTGCCACCGGCACGGGCAAAACCGTGACGCTGCAGACCCTGGCCGAGAACTTCTCGCGCATTGGCGTGCCGGTGTTCATGGCGGACGTGAAGGGCGACCTCACAGGCGCCAGCCAGCCGGGCAAGATTGGCGACAAGTTGGCGGGCGTGCTCAAGGAACGCGGCCTGGGTCTGCCAGAACCTTTGGCCTGCCCCACCACGTTGTGGGACGTGTTTGGCGAGCAAGGCCATCCGGTGCGCGCCACGGTGTCGGACATGGGCCCGCTGCTGCTGGGCCGCATGCTCAACCTGAACGAGACGCAGCTGGGCGTGCTGAACCTGGTGTTCAAGATCGCCGATGACAACGGACTGCTGCTGCTGGACCTGAAGGACCTGCGCGCCATGCTCACCTTCGTGGGCGACAACGCCAAGGAATTCACCACCGAATATGGCAACGTGAGCGCCGCCAGCGTGGGCGCCATCCAGCGCGGGCTGCTGCAAATCGAGCAACAGGGCGGCAGCGAGTTCTTCGGCGAGCCCATGCTCAACATCCAGGACTTCATGCAGACGGTGGACGGCCACGGCGTGGTGAACATCCTGGCGGCCGACAAGCTCATGAATTCGCCACGCCTGTACGCCACCTTCCTCTTGTGGATGCTGTCGGAGCTGTTCGAGCAACTGCCCGAAATCGGCGACCCCGAGCAACCCAAGCTGGTCTTCTTCTTCGACGAGGCCCACCTGCTGTTCAACGAGGCGCCCAAGGTGCTCATCGAGCGCATCGAGCTGGTGGTGCGATTGGTGCGCTCCAAGGGCGTGGGCGTGTACTTTGTCACCCAGAACCCTCTCGACATCCCCGACAGCGTGCTGGCCCAACTGGGCAACCGCGTGCAGCACGCGCTGCGCGCCTTCACCCCGCGCGACCAGAAAGCCGTGAAGGCGACGGCCACCACCATGCGGCAAAAACCGGGCCTGGACATCGAAACCGCCATCACCGAGCTGGCCGTGGGCGAGGCGCTGGTGAGCTTTCTGGACGCCAAGGGCCGCCCGAGCGTGACCGAGCGCGTGTTCGTGCTGCCCCCGGGCAGCCAGCTGGGGCCCATCACCCCGCAGCAACGCCAGGCGCTGATGGCCAATTCGCTGGTGACCGGTGTGTACGAAACCACGGTGGACCGCGAATCCGCCTACGAAAAGCTCAAGGGCCGCGCCGAAAACGCCCCGCCCGCACCCGCAAGCACGCCTGCCAGCCGCACAGCGGGTGGTGCCAGCCCCATGGGCACAGCCCCGGGCGGGGCCCAGCCGCAGGAGAGCAGCTTCCTCAACGACCTGCTGTTTGGCACCACCGGCCCGCGCGGCGGGCGCAAGGACGGCCTGGTGCAGACCATGGCCAAGTCGGCCGTGCGCACCGTGGGCACCAACGTGGGCAAGGAGATCCTGCGCGGCGTGCTGGGCGGCATCTTCGGCGGCGGCAGCAAGCGCCGCTGAAGGGAAAAGGGGTAGCGCGGCAGTGGTGCCCAGCAAACAACCACCGCCCCGCTGCCACCGAGAGCCCTCCGAAGGTGTGGTGACCTTGTGACAGGCTGGCGACAATGCCACGCGTTTGTCACGATTTGGTCACATTGCGGCCGTGCAATGACCGAAACACACAACAACAAGGAGGGACACGATGCAACGCGTAGAACACGCCCTGGTGCGCTGGGGCAACAAGGTGGTCCAGGCGGCCATCGTCCTGTGGGTGCTGGCTTTCATCGGGGTTTTTGCCGGGGTGTGGAAGCTCCAGTGGATCTGGCTGCTGTATGTGTTTGCCACGGTGCTGCTCACCGTGGTGCTGATCCGCTGGACTACCGCCGTGCGCGAGCGCTACATCCGCGAAGCCCCCCTGCCCCGCTTTCTGCAGCGCAAGCTACGCGAGGTCTACCCCCACCTGAGCCCCCGCGACTGTGATCTGGTCGAACGCGGCCTGCGCCAATTCTTCATGGCCTGCCTGCGCAGCAACAAGGACTTTGTGGCCATGCCATCCAAGACTGTGGATGCGCTGTGGCACGAGTTCATCCTGCACACGCAGGCCTACAAGCTGTGGTGCCACAACGCCCTGGGCTTCTTCTTGCACCACACCCCGGCCGAGGCTCTGGGCAAAAAAGCCCGCCACAACGACGGCCTGCGCCGCTGCTGGTACTGGGCCTGCAAGGAAGAATCCATCGACCCCAAGGCCCCCAGCCGCCTGCCCCTGCTGTTTGCGCTGGATGCCAAGTTCGCCATTGCCGGGGGCTTCACCTACGTGCCCGACTGCTCCGATATCGCCCGCAAGAGCGACGCGGGCGGCAGCGGCGGCGACAGCTACTGCGGCACCAGCTTCTCGGATGGCAGCTACAGCGGCAGCGCAGGCGACTTTGGCGGCGCGGAAAGCTCGGACGGAGGTGGCGGGGACGGAGGGGGAGATGGCGGTGGTGGCTGCGGCGGCGGGGGCGGCGACTGACCTCCACCATTTTGCTCCTCTATTTATAGCTAAAAATCCAGCACAGACAGGCGGAAACAGCCACATTCATCGAAAGTCACCCAGGCGACGACCCGCCTGCGGCCAGCGGGTCTACAGTGACGGACCATGAACACCACCCTCACCTGCTTCTCCCTCAGCATCACTAACCATGTGGCCCATCTGGTGCTGAACCGCCCCGAGGCCATGAACACCATGCACCCCACCTTCTGGCGCGAGCTGGACGAGGTGCTGGCCCAGCTGAACAAGAGCGGCGAGGCGCGCGCCCTGGTCATCAGCAGCACCGGCAAACATTTCAGCGCAGGCATGGCGCTCGAAACCTTTGGCGGCGCCATCACCATGGACGACCAGAGCCCCGAGGGCCGCGCCGCCATCTTTGACCTGCTCACCGACATGCAGGCCACCTTCACCCGCATCGAAAGCCTGCGCATCCCCGTGATCATGGCCATCCAGGGTGGCTGCATTGGCGGCGCGGTGGACATGGTGACAACGGCCTGCGTGCGCTATGCCACGGCCGACGCGTTCTTCTGCATCCAGGAGATCAACATCGGCATGGTGGCAGACGTGGGCACGCTGCAGCGCCTGCCCAAGCTCATCCCGCTGGGTGTGGTGAAAGAACTGGCCTACACCGGCCGCCGCCTGAGCGCGCAAAGGGCCCAGGGCTACGGCCTGGTCAACGAAGTCTTCGACACGCCAGAGGCCATGGTGGCCGCCGCGCTGCAGTGCGCGCAAGAGATTGCCAGCAAACCCCCTGTCGCCATCTGGGGCACCAAGCAGGCCGTGAACTACGCGCGCGACCACAGCGTGGAAGACAGCCTGCGCCAGATGGGCTGGCTGCAAGGCGCCATCTGGAGCAACCGACATGTGATGGAGTCCGTCACGGCGATGAAGCAAAAGCGGGCGGGTGAGTTCCCGGCGCTCACGCCGCTGATCCGCTTCAGCGAACAGGGTTGAGGGACGGAGCTGGCGGACGAGGCTGGCGGACGGCTCCGCCCCCCAGCCGCAGATCGCTGGACCGCCCGGCCGCCTGCGACGCAGGCCTCAAGGGCCGGAGCCGGGCCAGGCTCTGAGGGCAAACACCTCGTGCACTACTAAATTCATAGCTACCCGCGCTTACCCATCGCGCGCTGGCAGCTATTTTTATGCCAATCCTGGGCCCGAAGGGCTATCATGTGGCGACACGGGGCGGCGCACGCCCCGCAGCAAGGACGCCACCATGACCGTGCCCAACATGCCCCCCTCTGTGAGCCTGCCCACCCATGACGACGTGGCCGCCGCCGCCCGGCGGCTGGCAGGCGTGGCGCACCACACACCGGTGATGCGGTGCAACACCATCGACGAGCGGCTGGGCGCCAAGCTGTTCTTCAAGTGCGAGAACCTGCAGCGCACGGGTGCCTTCAAGTTCCGGGGCGCCTACAACGCGCTGGCCCAGTTCAGCGACGCGCAGCGCGAACATGGCGTGCTCACCTTCTCGGCCGGCAACCATGCGCAGGCCATTGCCCTGTCGGCCCGGTTGCTCGATATGCCTGCCCTGGTGGTAATGCCCGAGGACGCCGCCGCCTCCAAGATGGCCGCCACGCGCGAATACGGCGCCCAGGTGGTCACCTACAACCGCTACACCGAAGACCGCGAGGCCATCAGCCGCCAGCTGGCGCGCGAGCGTGGCATGACGCTGATCCCGCCGTTCGACCACCCCCATGTGATTGCGGGCCAGGGCACGGCCGCCCTGGAGCTGCTGCAGGAGGTGCCCGACCTGGACTACCTGTTTGTCAGCCTGGGCGGCGGCGGCCTGCTCTCGGGCAGCCTGCTGGCCGCGCAGGCGCTGGCGCCCCGGTGCAAGGTAATCGGCGTCGAGCCCGAGACGGCCAACGACGCCCAGCAGTCACTGCGCGCGGGCCACATCGTGCGCATCCCCAACCCACACACCATCGCCGACGGCGCGCAGGCACCGAGCCTGGGCGAACTTACCTACCCCATCATCCGCGAGCATGTCGAAGACATCGTCACCGTGAGCGACCAGCAGCTCATCGAAGCCCTGCGCTTTTTTGCAGCGCGCATGAAAGTGGTCGTTGAACCCACGGGCGCTCTGGCGTTTGCTGGCGCGCAGGCCTTTTCGGGCGAAGACGATGGCGCCAAGCTGCTGCACGGCGAGCGCGTGGGCGTGATCGTGAGCGGGGGCAACGTCGATCTGCCGCGCTACTCGCGGTTTCTGGCAGACTGATGCCCGTTTCGAAAAAAAGCAATTTCCTACTTCCTGCCATGAGCAACGTCACCGTCATCACCCACCCCCTCGTCCAGCACAAGCTCACGCTGATGCGCAAAAAGGACGCGAGCACCAACAGCTTCCGCCGCCTGCTGGGCGAACTCTCCACGCTGATGGCCTACGAAGTCACGCGCGACATGCCGCTGCAGGACATCGAGATCGAAACCCCGCTGGAAACCATGACCGGCAAGGTCATCGACGGCAAGAAGCTGGTGCTGGTCTCCATCCTGCGCGCGGGCAACGGCTTTCTGGACGGCATGCTCAACGTGGTGCCCGGCGCCCGCGTGGGCCACATCGGCCTGTACCGCGACCCGGCCACGCTGCAGCCGGTGGAGTACTACTTCAAGATGCCGTCTGAAATGGACGAACGCGACATCATCGTGGTGGACCCGATGCTCGCCACCGGCAACTCGGCCGCAGCCTGTGTGGACCGCCTGAAAAAGCTCAACCCCCGCTCCATCAAGTTCGTCTGCCTGCTGGCCGCCCCCGAAGGCGTAGCCACGCTGCAGAAGGCCCACCCCGATGTGCCGATCTTCACCGCCGCCATCGACCGCGAGCTGAACGACCACGGCTACATCCTGCCGGGCCTGGGTGATGCGGGCGACCGAATTTTTGGCACCAAATAAGAGCACAGCGCGCCGGGGCGTGCACCAGCCACCGCAGGGCCATGGAGCCCGGCGGTGGCTTTTTTCATGGTGGCTTGTCCGCGTCCGCAAATTTTTACCACCTGGTGGCTTTCCTCTGGCAGACTTGCCAGCGGTTTGCCGCAGTCCGGGGGGCCTACTGGCGCGCTCCTTGCTTGACAAAGGCACCTCCAACCCTTTGTTCGTTTGTCTGAAGGAACCCCACCATGACCACTCGCCGCCTTTTCACCGGACGCCTGTTCTGCACCTCCCTGGCCCTCTCGGCTGCCATGGCGATGGCGCCCTCACTGGCCACAGCGCAGTCCAAGCTCAAGGTCGCGGCGATCTATACGGTGCCCTTCGAGCAGCAATGGGTCAGCCGCATCCACAAGGCGCTCAAGGCCGCTGAAGCACGGGGCGAGATCGAATACAAAGCAAGCGAGAACGTCAGCAACGCCGACTACGAACGCGTGATGCGCGAGTACGCCACGGGCGGCAACCAGCTCATCGTGGGCGAGGCCTTCGCCGTGGAAGCCGCCGCCCGCAAGGTGGCCAAGGACTTCCCCAAAACGTCCTTCCTGCTGGGCTCCTCCGGCAAGCCGCAGGCGCCCAACTTCAGCGTGTTCGACAACTACATCCAGGAGCCCGCGTACCTCAGCGGCATGATCGCTGGAGGCATGACCAAGACCAACAAGATCGGTATGGTGGGTGGCTTCCCCATCCCCGAGGTCAACCGCCTGATGCACGCCTTCATGGCGGGAGCCAAAGAGACCAACCCCAAGGTCGAATTCACCATCACCTTCATCAACAGCTGGTTTGACCCACCCAAGGCCAAGGAGGCCACCTTCGCGATGATCGACAAGGGCGCCGACGTGCTCTATGCCGAGCGCTTTGGCGTGAGTGATGCGGCCAAGGAAAAGGGCAAGCTCGCCATCGGCAACGTGATCAACACCCAGGACAAGTACCCCGACACGGTGGTGGCATCGGCCATCTGGCACATGGAACCCAGCATCGACCGCGCGCTCAAGCTGGTCAAAGAGGGCAAGTTCACAGCCGAGGACTACGGCCCGTATTCGATGATGAAGCACAAGGGCTCTGAACTCGCGCCCCTGGGCACGTTCGAGAAGAAGGTGCCCGCAGACATCGTCGCCAAGGTCAAGGCGAAAGAGGCCGACATCCTGGCGGGCAAGTTCACCGTCAAGGTGGACGACAACCAGCCCAAATCGACGGCCAAGTAAGCACTGAATGTGGCGGGCGCCCCCCTGCCCGCCCCCGCTCCAGTCTGTGCACAGGCCACCCCGGCAAAGCGGTGGCCTGTTTGTTTTCAAGCGTTGACTGCGCGCACCGCTGTTTTCTTTGACGAGGTACCACCCCCATGCAATCCCTCCCCGCCGCCAAGCCTTCCCTGATCTCCCGGTGCACACGCCTGCTGGGCGCCCTCACCCTCGCCGCCGTGGTCGCAGGCTGCGCCGCCACCGCGCCCGGTAAGACGGCGGTGCGGCTGGACGACACGCCCCGCATCGCCGTCATTTCCGCCTTTGCGCCGGAGCTGACCGTGCTGCTGCCCCAGGTGCAGCAACCCGCCAAGCACAGCATCAACGGCGTGGAATTCACCACCGGCACGCTGGAGGGCAAGCCTGTAGTGGTGTTTCTCTCCGGCATCAGCATGACCAACGCGGCCATGAACACGCAGCTGGTGCTGGACCGCTTCAACGTGAGCCATGTGGTCTTCAGCGGCATTGCAGGCGGCGTGAACCCCGGCCTGCACATCGGCGACGTCACGGTGCCCGCACAGTGGGGCCAGTACATGGAATGGCTGATGGCGCGCGAAGACAAGCCCGGCCAGTACAGCGCCCCCGCCTGGATGAAAAGCGAGCTGACAATGCCCGCCTTCGGCATGATGCACCCACGCCCCGTGGAGGTGCGGTCTGCCGCCAACCCCAAACTCACCAAAAAGTTCTGGTTCGAAGCCGACCCCAAGATGCTGGCCACTGCCCGCAGCCTGCAGAACGTGGGCCTGGAGCACTGCCTGGCCGCCACCTGCCTGAAACAGCGCCCGCAACTGGTAGTGGGCGGCAACGGCGTATCGGGCCAGGCGTTCGTGGACAACAAGGCCTTTCGCGAGTACGCCTTCAAGACCTTTGAGGCCAATGTGCTCGACATGGAAACCGCCGCCACCGCCATGGTGGCGCACAGCAATGGTGTGCCCTACATCGCTTTCCGTTCGCTCAGCGACCTGGCCGGTGGTGGCGAAGGCGAGAACGAAATGGGCACCTTCATGGGCCTGGCAGCGGCCAATTCGGCCAAGGTGCTGCGGGCGTTTTTGGCCAGCTGGAAGTAAATGAAAGAGTCCACGGCTTCCGTCCTGCGCCTGTCGGGCATCACCAAACGCTTCGGCAAGCTCGTCGCCAACGACAGCATCAGCCTGACCCTCGCACGCGGCGAGGTGCTGGCCCTGCTGGGCGAAAACGGTGCGGGCAAGTCCACGCTGATGTCCATCCTGTTCGGGCACTACGTGGCCGACGAAGGCAGCATCGAGGTCTTCGGCCAGCCCCTGCCGCCCGGCCAGCCGCGCGCGGCGCTGGCCGCGGGCATTGGCATGGTGCACCAGCACTTCACGCTGGCCGACAACCTCACGGTGCTGGACAACGTGCTGCTGGGCACCGAGCCGCTGTGGCAGCCCTTCTCGCGCCGCAGCGAGGCGCGCGCCAAGCTGCTGGCCGTGTCGCAGCAGTTTGGTCTGCCCGTCAACCCCGATGCGCGCGTCGGAAACCTTTCAGTGGGCGAGCGCCAGCGGGTCGAAATCCTGAAAGCGCTCTACCGGGGCGCGCGCATCCTCATCCTGGACGAACCCACTGCCGTGCTCACCCCGCAGGAGAGCGAGGCGCTGTTCGATACCCTCACTCAGATGGTGGCGCAGGGCCTGTCCATCATCTTCATCAGCCACAAGCTGGGTGAAGTGCTGCGCGTTTCGCACCGCGTGGCCGTGCTGCGCCAGGGCAAGCTGGTAGCCGAGGCGCCTGCGCAGGGCACCACACAAGGGCAGCTGGCGCAATGGATGGTGGGCCATGCCATTGAAGCGGCCAAGCGCCGCCCCGCTAAGAACATGGGCGAGCCCATCTGCACCCTGACCCACGTCAGCACCGCACCCACAGGGCGCGACCGACTGAACGATATATCCCTCACCCTGCGCGCAGGCGAGATCGTGGCGATTGCAGGCGTGAGCGGCAACGGCCAGGTGGCGCTGGCCGATGTGTTGTGTGGCGTGCGCGCAGCCTCCTCGGGCGCGGTCACCCTGCGCGGCGCCCCTCTGCAAGCCCGGCCCGCATGGCTGGTCAGCCAAGGCGTGGCCCGCATCCCCGAAGACCGCCACGCCGTGGGCGTGGTGGGGGATCTGCCCGTGTGGGAGAACGCCGTATCCGAACGCCTGCGCGGCCCCTGGTTTGCGCACTCTTGGTTCCGCGCCTTCTGGGTCAAACGCCGCGCGGCGCGCCAGCATGCAAAGCAGGTGACCGAGACCTTTGACGTACGCGGCGGCGGACCGGATGCGCCTGCGCGGTCGCTGTCGGGCGGCAACATGCAAAAGCTCATCCTGGGCCGGGCGCTGATGCCGCCACAGAATGGCGCGGACAACACCGCGCCCGCCCCCCAACTCATCGTGGCCCACCAGCCCACCTGGGGGCTGGACATTGGCGCGGTGATGTTTGTGCAGCAGCAACTCATCACAGCCCGTGACAACGGCGCCGCCGTGCTGCTGATCTCCGACGACCTCGACGAAGTGCTGGCGTTGGGCGACCGAGTGGCGGTGATGCATGACGGGCGCCTGAGCGAGGCCCGGCCCGCAGAAGGCTGGACGCGCGAAGCCATCGGCCTCGCGATGGCAGGCGCTGCACATTGAGCGACAACAACAAGAACAACCCACATGAGACTCGAAAAACGCAACCACACCTCCCCCGCCGCCTACGTGCTGGCACCGGTGGGTGCTGTGGTGTTCACATTGATCGTCAGCGCCCTGCTGGTGCTGTGGGCCGGCGCGCCGGTGGGGCAGACCTACGCGCTGCTGCTCCAAGGCGCGTTCGGTTCGGTGTTTGCACTGACCGAAACCCTCACCCGCGCCACGCCGCTGATCCTGACCGGGCTTGCGGCCGCCGTAGCCTTCCGCGCGCGGCTGTTCAACATCGGGGCAGAGGGGCAGCTCTACGCCGGGGCGCTGGCCGCTGTGGCGGTGGGCGGCATGCATGGCGGCACGGGGCTGGAGTGGTCGCCCTATGTGCTCTTTCCACTGATGATGCTGGCCGCCGCGCTGGCGGGCGCCGCGCTGCTGCTGGGCCCGGCGCTGATGAAAGCAAGGCTGGGCGTGGACGAGGTGGTCACCACGCTGCTGCTCAACTTCATCATGCTGCTGCTCGTCTCGGCGCTGCTCGATGGCCCGATGAAAGACCCGCTCTCGATGGGCTGGCCGCAGAGCGTAGCACTGCAAGGCGACCTGGAACTCTCCAAGCTGGTGCCGCAGACGCGGCTGCACACGGGGCTGCTGTGGGCCGTGTCGCTGGCCGTGATGCTGTGGGCGCTGCTGGCGCGCACGGTGCCGGGGTTTGACATTCGCGCTGCCGGTGCCAATGCGCGGGCAGCGGCGTTTGCAGGTGTGCCCATTACCCGCACTGTCGTGCTGGTGGCCTTGCTGTCGGGCGGCCTGGCGGGGCTGGCAGGCGCCATTGAGGTGGCGGGCCGTACGAGTTATGTGACGCTCGACATGTCACCCGGCTACGGCTACAGCGGCATCGTGATTGCCATGCTGGCGGGGCTGCACCCGCTGGGCGTGATCGCGGCGGGCACCTTTGTGGCGGGCGTGCTGGTGGGGGCCGACAGCATGAGCCGGGCGGTGGGCGTGCCCACCTACATTGCAGATGTGATCGTTGCGACCTCGCTGATCGCAGTGCTGGTGGCGGGCTTGCTGACGCAGTACCGCGTGCGCTGGAAGTGAGGGCAGCATGAACCCCCATTCACACCAGAATTTCAAGAAAAATGGGCCGCTACCGCGCGTCCATCATGCCTTTTTAGCTATCAAGAACAAAGCAAACCATGCCGGAGCAGCTGCATGACCGAACTGCTCGACATCCTCGCCAACCCCGCGTTCTGGATTGCCACCCTGCGCGTGGCCACCCCGCTCATCCTGGGCACGCTGGGGGTTTTGCTGTGCGAACGCGCCGGGGTGCTCAACCTCGGCATTGAAGGGATCATGGTGGCCGGGGCCTTCGCTGGCTGGCTCACGGTGTATGCGGGCCATGGATTGTGGACCGGGGTGCTGGTGGCGGCGCTCACGGGCGCGGTGTTTGGCCTGCTGCACGCGTGGCTCACCGTCGGGCTGGCACTGTCGCAGCATGTCTCGGGGCTGGGCATCACGCTGCTGGCCACGGCGCTCAGTTACTACGGCTACCGGGTGAGCTTCCCCAAGGTGAACACGCCGCCCACCATCGAGCCGTTTGCGCCGATGGAATGGCTGGGCATTCCGATCCTCTCTGCGCAGACTCCGCTCACGCTGCTGGCGCTGCTGCTGGTGCCGCTCCCGGCCTGGCTGCTGCTACGCACCCCGCTGGGCCTGGCGGTGCGCATGGTGGGCGAGAACCCGCAGGCGGCCGAGGGCCAGGGCATCTCGGTGGCGGCAACCCGCACCGGCGCCATCGTGGCGGGGTCGGCGCTGATGGGCGTGGCGGGGTCGTTCCTCACGCTGTCGGCGTTCAACGCGTTTTTCTTCAACATGATCAACGGGCGCGGCTGGATCTGCGTGGCGCTGGTGGTGTTTGCGTCGTGGCGGCCCGGCAAGGCGCTGCTGGGTGCGCTGCTCTTTGCCTTTTTTGACGCGCTGCAGCTGCGCCTCCAGCAGGCGGGCGATGCGTGGCTGCCGTACCAGGTGTATCTGATGCTGCCGTACCTGCTGTCCATCCTGGCGCTGGTGCTGGTGGCACGCAAGGCGGCCTATCCGCAGGCGCTGATGAAGCCGTATCGCAAGGGGGAGCGATGAGAAGATGCGAATGCGCCCACCACGCCCGATTCATTCACACCCTCTGGTCGGACCACACCGCAAACTCGTTGCCGCTGGGCTCGGTGAAGTGAAAGCGTCGCCCACCCGGAAAGTCGAAAACCGGCTTGACCACATGGCCACCCGCCTGTACCACTTTGGCCAATGTGGCTTCGAGGTCTGCGCTGTAGAACACCAGCAAGGCGCCGCCAGTGGCCGGGGTGGAGCACAGACTGGCCTGAAAGAAGCCGCCGTCCAGCCCCTGGCCAGAGAAGGCCGTGTATTCGGGGCCATAGTCCACAAAGGCCCATGCAAAGGCCTTTTCAAAGAACGACTTGGTGGCAGGCAAATCGCGCGCGGCAAATTCGACGTAGTTCAGCTTTTCATGTGCGTTCATGGATGACCCTTTCCCTTTCTGATTGAGACCCCGCAGTGTGCCTGCACGTCCAGACGAATATCTACACTCCCCACCATGCTCGACCTGCTCATCACCCACGCCACCCTGGCCGACGGCCGCCAGAACATGTCCATCGCCGTGCAGGGCGGCCGCATCACCGAAGTGACCGAAGGTCTGCAAGCCCCCGCGCATGAGACGGTGGATGCAGATGGTCTGCTGGTCAGCCCGCCGTTTGTGGACGCGCATTTCCACATGGATTCGACCCTGAGCTACGGCCAGCCGCGCGTGAACGAGAGCGGCACGCTGCTCGAAGGCATTGCGCTGTGGGGCGAACTCAAGCCCACGCTGACACACGACGCCATCGTGCAGCGCGCCCTGCAGTACTGCGACATGGCCGTAGCGCGCGGGCTGCTGGCCATCCGCAGCCATGTGGACACCAGCCACCCCAGCCTGCTGCCGGTGCAGGCGCTCCTGGATGTGAAGCAGCATGTGGCGCCGTACCTGGATTTGCAACTGGTGGCGTTCCCACAAGACGGTGTGCTGCGCGCGCCTGGCGGGCTCGACAGCCTGAAACGAGCGCTCGACATGGGCGTGGACGTGGTGGGCGGCATTCCCCACTTCGAGCGCACCATGGCCCAGGGGGCCGAAAGCGTGAAAATCCTCTGCGAGCTGGCCGCCGAGCGCGGCAAGCGCGTGGACATGCACTGCGACGAATCTGACGACCCGCACTCGCGCCACGTCGAAACCCTGGCGTACGAAACCCAGCGCCTGGGCCTGCACGGCCGCGTGACGGGCTCGCACCTCACCTCCATGCACAGCATGGACAACTACTACGTGAGCAAGCTCATCCCCCTGATGGCCGAAGCCGACCTGGGCGTGGTGGCCAACCCGCTCATCAACATCACGCTGCAGGGCCGCCACGACACCTACCCCAAGCGCAGGGGCATGACCCGTGTGCCCGAGCTGATGGCCGCGGGCCTGACGGTGGCGTTTGGCCACGATTGCGTGCTGGACCCCTGGTACAGCGGCGGCAGCGGCGACATGCTGGAGGCCGCGCACATGGGCCTGCACGTGGGGCAGATGACCAGCCAGGCAGGCATGCGGCAATGTTTTGATGCAGTGACGGTGAACCCCGCGCGCCTGCTGGGGCTGGAGGGCTACGGTATTGCGCCCGGCTGCCACGCCGACTTCGTGTTGCTGCACGCGAGCAACCCGGTGGAGGCCATCCGCCTGCGCGCTGCGCGGCTGGGGGTGTGGCGGCGCGGCCAGCGGGTAGCGAGCAGCCCAGCGCCGGTGGCACAGTTGCGCCTGCCGGGGCGGCCAAGCAGTACAAATTTCATTTCAACGGGCAGCTCTTGAGGTCTGTCACAGTTCGCATGCCTCGACGGCCGTTCGCCACGACCTTGGGTGATCCAGCGTGCCAGACGACTACCATCGGGACACTTCAGTGGGCAATGATCATCCCGTGCAGCGCCCCCCCAGCGCCTGAACCCATTGGTCGCTTTCGCCATGCACGAACAACTCCTCCTCTGCGTTGCGGCGCTGACATTCAGCGCCACTGCGAGGGCGGAAGCAAGCCTTGCAGACCTGATTTTCATGATGCCCAAGCTCGTCTTGATGGGCATCTACAACGAGTTGGCCAGGCCCTGGCTGCTGGCGGGCCTGTGGGGTGCCGCCGCATTGTTCTGGCTGGTGCGCGCAATCACCGGCCGAGATGCCGTCGGCGGACTGCTGGATAACTTCACCTACCCACGCAAGCCCTGGATCAAAACCAGTAGCTACGGAGCCATGGCTTTGCTGGCAATGGCCACGCTGCTTTATGTGCTGGTGGGCTATGCCCTGTGGGGAGCCCCCCAACGCTATGGGGGGCCCAACTTTCCGCAGCATTCAGCACAGCCATCGAAGGGGCCTGTCGTCAAGCACACCCTGCCCTACCCTCATGGCAAATCACCAGACAACCGGCGAGGCGAATGGCCCAAATCCAGTGGCCGCTTGCTCGGCCAACCTTACCTGGCCGCTGGTGGGGACACCCTGATCACGCTAAACAATCCCGGCGATGAAGGACTATGGGCGCGCCTGTGCGCAGCGGATGCCAACCCCTGTTCCCCGCTGAGGCAGGTCTACTTGTCCCCCCGCGGAGGCTACACACTGGACCGCGTGGACGAAGGCAAATACCGCGTGGTATTTACCCAGACCAGTGGCAAAAACCTGTCAGGAAGCACCCGCGCGTTCTCAGTCACCGGAGACCGAAGGGGCAGCTTCAATCTGCCCCTGAAAGAATTCGACACCAAGCCATGACACTCTCGCCCGGTGTGAGACACAGGAAGCACTGGTGCGCTCATGCCATGCGCGCAATCGTCTTGCGAAACCGCGCCAGCGCCAGGCTGAACAGCACCGCCCCAATGCCCAGCAGCCACACCAGCGACGGCCACACCACCGCCCAGCCTGCGCCCCGGTAGAGGATGGCCTGGGCCAGCTCGGTGAAGTGCGTGGTGGGCGCCAGCGCCATGCCGTACTGCACCCACAGGGGCATGCTCTCGCGCGGGGTCACGCCGCCAGACAGCATTTGCAGCGGCATCATGATGAGCACCATGAGCAGCCCGAACTGCGGCATGCTGCGCGCCACCGTGGCCATGAAGATGCCCATGGACGTGGTGGCAAACAGGTGCAGCGTGGCGCCCAGCAGAAACAGCGGCACCGAGCCCTCGATGGGCACACCAATCGCCCAGCGGATCACCGCCGTGAGCGACACCCAGGTAGCAACCAGCACCACCAGCGCCATGGCCCAGACCTTGGCCAGCATGATCTCGCCGGGGGTGACAGGCATCACCAGCAGATGCTCCACGGTGCCATGCTCGCGCTCGCGGATCAGCGCGGCGCCGGTGAGGATGATGGAGAGCATGGTCACGATGTTGATCAGCTCCATGAGCGAGCCGAACCATGCGGGGTTGAGCGCCGGGTTGAAGCGCGCGCGCACCACCAGCTCCACCGGCTGGGTGGGCGCGCTGCGGTGGCCCTGCACAAACTCGGCGGCCTCCTGCTGCACGATCTGCGCCACTGCGCCGTTGGCGGCAAACGCCTGGCCGTTGCGTGTGGCGTCCACATTCAGCTGCACCGAGGGGGACCTGCCCGCCAGCACGTCGCGCTGGAAGTGGGCGGGAAGGTGCAGCACCAGTGTGAAACGGCCTGCATCCAGGCCGGGGTCTACCTCGTGCATGCCGATCATGGCCGGGCGTGTGAATTGGGGCGGGTAGAAGGCGCTGGCGATGCGTTGCGACAGGGCCGAGCCATCCTCTTCCACGATGGCGATGGGCACGTGGTACAGCGTCTCAGGCTGCGCCTTGCCAGCGGAATACACCGCCAGCGTGGTGGTGTAGACGATGAGGAACAGCATGGCCGGGTCGCGCCACAGGCTCCACAGCTCCTTGATGCCCAACCGAAAGATGTTCGACCACTGAATCATGTCCATCCCCCTGTGGCGCTGCGCGCCTTCCCCCTTCTCTCGCGCTGTGCGCGGGAAGGGGGACGCTGCCAGCGCGGCGGGGCGGCCCTTGCGCGGCAGCCACTGGCCTGTGCCGCGCCGGTTTCCGCGGACGGAGGCTCGAAAACAGCCATTGCAAGGTTGTGCGTCACTCAACTCTCCTGCTTTCTGAGGAGCGCAATCGCAGCGCCGACGATGACAGGCACCGCCACCAGCATGGGCCAGAACTCGGCCTGCAGGTCCTGCAGCGTGAGGGCCTTGTTGAACACGCCCCGGCTGATGGTGAACATGTGGCTGGCCGGGTAAACCTCGCCCACCCAGCGCGCAAAGCCTGTCATGGCCGACACGGGGTTGATCAGGCCCGCAAACTGCACGGCCGGGATGAGCGTGCCCACCATGGCAAAAAACATGGCTGCAATCTGGCTGCGCGTGACTGTGGACGCCAGCAGGCCCATGCCCGTGGAGCAGAAGCTGAAGATGAGCGCCGCCAGCGCCAGCGTGCCAAAGCTGCCCGTCATGGGCACACCGAACACCGTGACGGCCGCCAGGCACATCAGCCCAAAGTTGAACAGCGCCAGCAGCACATAGGGCAGCTGCTTGCCCAGCATGAACTCGGTGCGCGTGGTGGGCGTGACGTACAGGTTGATGATGGAGCCCAGCTCCTTCTCGCGCACCACGGCCAGGGCGGTGAACATGGCGGGCAGCATGAGCAGCAGCAGCGGGATGACTGCGGGCACCATGGCGGGCAGGCTGCGCACGTCGGGGTTGTAGCGGTAGCGGGTTTCTACCTCCACCAGGCTGTGTGGGGCCATGCCTGTGCGGCTCTGGATGGCCTGGGCGAGCCAGTCCTGATGCATGCCCAGCGCGTAGCCCATGGCCGTCTCGGCACGCTGGGGCATGGCGCCGTCCACCCAGGCCCCGATCTGCACCGGCTGGCCGCGCTCCAGGTCGCGCGCAAAGCCAGGCGGGATTTCGAGCGCGAGCGAGATTTCGCCCGAGCGCATGCGCTGGTCCAGCTCGGCATGGCTGGTGATGGGCGGTCGCTCCACAAAGTAGCGCGAGCCCGCCAGGTTCAGGGTGTAGGCGCGGCTGGCGGCCGACTGGTCGCGGTCCAGCACCGCAAAGCGGAGTTTTTCCACATCCATGCTGATGCCGTAGCCCATCACAAACATCAGGATCAGCGAGCCCAGCAGCGCCAGCGCGCCACGCACCGGGTCCCGCCGCAGCTCCAGCGCCTCGCGCCACTGGGTGCTGTGGATGCGCGCCAGGCTCTGGCGCAGGCGCTGCGCCCAGGTCGGGCGGGCCAGGGTGGCGTCCACCGGGGCCGACGGGGCCGGTTCGGCATTCGGCAGGCCAGACGCGCCTCCGCCTGCATCCACCAGGTAGCCGATGAAGGCTTCTTCCAGCGTGGTGGCGCTGCGCTGGGCCACGATGTCGGCTGGTGCCGCACTGGCCAGCACCCGGCCTGCGTGCATGAGCGAGATGCGGTCGCAGCGCTCGGCCTCGTTCATGAAGTGGGTGGAAATGAAGATGGTGACCTTGTCCCGCCGCGCCAGCTCCACCATCAGCCGCCAGAAATGGTCGCGCGCGATCGGGTCCACGCCCGAGGTGGGTTCGTCCAGGATCAGCAGCTCGGGCTCGTGCACCATGGCTACGGCCAGCGACAGGCGCTGGCGCATGCCCAGCGGCAGCTGCAGGGGCAGCGTGCCGCGCGCACCCTGCAGGCCAAAGCGCTCCAGCATGGTCCACACGCGCTGGGGTACCTCGGCCTCGGGCACATGGAACAGCCGGGCGTGCAGCACCAGGTTCTGCTCCACCGACAGCTCGCTGTACAGCGAAAACGCCTGCGACATGTAGCCCACGCGGCGACGCGTGGCCATGTCCTTGGGGTCCACCGGCTGGCCAAACAGCCAGGCCTGCCCATCGGTGGCGGGCAGCAGGCCGGTGAGCATCTTCATGGTGGTGGACTTGCCGCATCCATTGCTGCCCAGGAAGCCAAAAATCTCGCCGCGCTGGATGCGAAAGCTCACATGGTCCACCGCCACAAAGTCGCCAAACTGCATGGTCAGGCCCCGGGCTTCGATGGCGATCTCGGCGGCTGACTCCGTCTGCAAGGGCGTGATCACCACGGGCTGGTGCCCGCGCCGTTTGGCCTCGGGCAGCAGGGCCACAAAGGCGGCCTCCAGGCTCAAATGGCCGGTGCGCTGCATCAGCTCGGCGGGCGTGCCCGCGGCCAGAATGCGGCCTTCATCCATGGCCACCAGCCAGTCAAAGCGCTGCGCCTCCTCCATGTAGGCGGTGGCCACCAGCACGCTCATGCCCGGGCGGCCTGCGCGGATGCGCGCGATCAGGTCCCAGAATTGGGCGCGGGCCAGCGGGTCCACGCCCGTGGTCGGCTCGTCCAGGATGAGCAGGTCGGGGTCGTGGATGAGTGCGCAGCACAGGGCCAGCTTCTGCTTCATGCCGCCCGAGAGCTTGCCCGCTGGCCGCGCCAGAAACGGGTGCAGCCCGGTGCTGCGGGTCAGATCGTCAATGCGGCGGCGGCGCTCGGTGGCGTCGTGGCCAAACAGGCGGCCGAAGAACTGCAGGTTTTCTTCCACCGACAGCGTGGGGTACAGGTTCTTGCCCAGGCCCTGCGGCATGTAGGCAATGCGCGGGCAAACTGCGTTACGGTGGTGGCCGTCGGCCATGTCGCCGCCCAGCACCCGCACCTGCCCCCGCTGCACCGCCCGTGCTCCGGCCACCAGCGCCAGCAGGCTGGACTTGCCCACCCCGTCCGGCCCGATCAGGCCCACCATGCACGCAGCGGGCAGCTGCAGGTCGATACCCTCCAGCGCCACCGTGCGGCGGTAGCGCTGGCTGACGCCTGCGAGGGTGACTACGGGGGCGGTCACTGTGCCGCCTGGGGGGCTGCTGTTTGCATGCTTTCTTTGACCGCCAGTTGCTGCGGCCAGGGTGCGCTCGGGTCGAGGCGCAGCCAGGCCACGCCAGGCAGGCCGGTCTTGACCTGTTCCCGGTGGCGCACCAGCAGATCCTTGGGAATGTGCGCCCGCACGCGGAACATGAGCTTTTGCCGCTCACTGGCGGTCTCCACCGTCTTGGGGGTGAACTGCGCCGTGCTGGCCACAAACGAGACGCTTGCGGGAATCACAAAGCTGGGTGCGGCGTCGAGCACGATGCGCACTTCGCTACCCAGCGCCACGCGGCCCGCCACGGTCTCGGGCAAGAAGAAGGTCATGTACACATCGGTCAAATCGGCCAGCTGCAGCACGCGCGCACCCGCACCCACCACCTCGCCCGGCTGCACCACGCGGAACTGCACGCGCCCGGCGCGCGGGGCCTTGAGTTCGCTGTCGGCCAGCTCCACGTCGATGCGCGCCAGCGTGGCCTGCAGCGCACGCACATTGGCCTCGGCGCTGGTCACCTGCATGCGCGCGGCGCCAATGCCCGCCTGCGCAGCCTTGGCCTGCGAGCGCGCAGCCGTCAATGCCGCCTGCAGGCTGTGCACCTTGGCACGGTCGTCGTCCAGCAGCTGGCTGGAAAAGAAGCCCTCGCGCGCCAGCTTCTCAGAGCGCGGCAGGCGCCGCTGGGCGGTGTCCAGGTCGCTCTCACGCTGGGCCACCACAGCCAGGGCGGCCTGGTGGTCGCTCTCGCGCTGTGCCACCTGCACCCGTGCGCTGTCGATGGCCAGCTGCGCCTGCTGCAGCCGCGCCACGGCTTCGTCGCGCTGGGCCTGCAGGCTGTCGATCTGCATGCGGGCCACGGGCTGGCCCGCAGAGACGAACGCGCCCTCGTCCACCAGCACCTCCTGCACCCGCCCCGCGAGCTTGGTGGCCACGGCCACCTCGGTGGCCTCGATGCGGCCATTGCCGCTGACAAAACCAGGCCCGGGGCCCTGGGGCTGCCAAGGCGCCCAGCGCAGCAGCACAGCGCTCCCCGCCAGCACCACGGCCAGCGCCGCAACTATCGTCCATCGCTTGGTCATGGGTCATCCTTGCAGGGTGCTGGCGCAAACCCGCGCTACGCGCGGTGCCAGCCCCGTCAAAGGATGGTAGCCCTGGTCCCGGGCTGCCCCAAGCACTCCCAAAAGGTCTCTTGACCTGCATCAATCCCTGCACAAAGGCCCCCACAGGCGGCCTCCAGGGCCTCGGGCACCCACCGGTCTGCAGGCGCCTGGGCTGCGGGCCTGCAATGGGTGATCTGCTGAAAATTACAAGGAAAATCGGCCTTTCCGCCTGTCTGGCATGCCTTGATAGCTATCAAAAATATAGCTACCCCGCCACATCAAACGCCGACAGGTGGTTGGCCAGGTGCATGGCATGCGCCTGCTCGTACTGCGCCTTGGTGAGAGCGCCATAGGCAAAGTGGGGCTGCAAGGGGCCGGTGTGGGCGGCAAAGTCCTGCGCCGCCTTGCGCAGGCGGGCCAGGGCTGGCTCACCGTCGGCCGTTGCGTCCAGCGCAGGGGCGCCGGGAATGGGTTCGGCCAGGTTGTGGCTCATGCGCCCGCGCTGGGAAAACAGCGTGAAGGCCGCTGCGCCCAGCGTGTTCTGGAACAGGGCCGACTTTGGAGCTGGAAAACCCTGCAGTGAATACTCGATGCTCTGCGCGCAGTGCACCAGCGTCTGCGACCAGTTCCAGGCCGTGGCGGGGGCCAGCGGGCCCACGGCGGCGCTGGCCAAACGTTCCACCTCGCGCATGGCATCGGCCACCGTGGCAAAAACCAGCTGTCGGTCGTTGGCAGGCCGGTACAGCAAGTAGCCGCCCCCCGCCACCACCCCCACGGTGGTCAGGCCTGCGCCATAACGCAGGAAAGCCCTGCGGGGCGATGCCATCGGGCCGGTGGGAACGCTGCTACTGCGGGAGGGAGTGGCTGCCATGGCGTGTGCGTGTCAATGACGTGGGGTGACCTCAGGGTCTGCAATTTTGCGGCAGGCCCATGCCGGGCACCTACTGCGCACGCCCCCCTGAAGGTCGGGCAGCCGACATTGGGCTGCTGGGCGACGCACAAGCGTTCTGTGCGCAGGCCGCCCAAGCCCCCCGGCGATTCCGCAGCAGCTCCACTCAGGCCGCCGTCGCCACCACTGCAGGCGCTGCAGCGGCCGCGGCAGGGCCCGACATCTCCACCCGGTTGCGGCCGCGTTGCTTGGCCAGGTACATGGCCTCGTCCGCTCGTTGCAGCGCGGCGCCCGCCGAATCGCCTGGGCCACACAGGGCAATGCCGATGCTCACCGTGAGAGGGATGGACTGCACACCCGCTGTGGCGGGGTGGGATTCGACCAGCAGCCGCAGGCGTTCGGCCACGGCGCGTGCGCCCTCTGCCCCGGCGTTGGGCAAGAAGATGGCGAACTCTTCGCCGCCCAGCCGGCCCATCACGTCCTCCTTGCGCAGGCAGCGCAGGGCCAGGGCCACAAAGTGGCGCAGCACATCGTCGCCCGCACGGTGGCCCCAGGTGTCGTTGATGGTCTTGAAGTGGTCCAGATCCAGCACCAGCACGGGCACCGGGGTATGGGTGCGCTGGGCACCGCTCACGGCCTTGTCGAGCAAGGTGAAGAAGGCGCGGCGGTTGAAGACGCTGGTGAGCGGGTCCACCTCGGCCAAGTGGCGCAGCTCGCTGGTGATGAATTCGTTGGCCAGGATCAGCGCGCCAAACCCCAGCAGCACGACGGCCACGATGGCCTCCAGCACCACAAACTGCGACACCAGCGCCATGGGCCCCGCCCCCGGCAGCACCCCGGGCCCCGCACTGCCCAGCGTGAACAAGGCAGGCCGCAGCAGCAGGAACAGGCCATGCAGGCCCAGCACGCCCGCCAGCAGGTAGCGGGCGGGCACCCGATGCATACCCCCTGCCGCCAGGGTGCGCGCCGTGAGCAGGTAGCAGACGCCCGCCCCCAGCCCCGCCAGCACAAAACGCATGCCCAGGTGCGGGTACACCACCGTGAACACCACCGACAAGGCCACCAGCGCGCCGATGCCCACCACCGCATAGAGGTGCGAAAACGGCCGCCGCCCCATGTAAGTGCGCCCGGCCAGCAGGCACAGATAGGCCCCCAGCGCCACAAACCCCTGTGAGATGGCCACCCCCACCACCTCGGGCAGCCAGCTGCGCACCAGCAGGCTCAAGGTAAAAATCGAGCTGCACAGAAAGGACAACATCCACAGGCGCAGGCCCGGGATGTTCTTGTTGAAATGCCACACGGCGTAGAGCACGGCGGTGACAAGCGCGGTCAAAAGCGCCGCAAGGATGGTGAGTGTGGGGCTGTGCACGGGGGGATGGGCAGGCGGGTGCCCAAATGTTAACCGCGCCGCCGTGCCGCCCCGTTCCCGAGGGGCGCCCCCGGCGGGGTTCCTTGACCTGGGTTAAGGGCGCAGGCCCCGCCGCTTGGCATATCCCGGCTGTGCGGCCTACCCCGTCACATTGCATTCGCGGCGCAGCAGCGCCAGCGCGTCGTGCATCTGGTAGTCCATGTCGCTGAGCAAGGTTTTCTCGGCGTCCTGCACAAAGCTGGCCCACAGCGCCAGGTAGTCCTGCTGGTGCACCCCGGGCGCATGGGCGCGGATGAAGTCGGCCGCCAGCGCGGGCTGCAGGCCGGATTTGCGCGCCTTGCGCACCAGGCTGGCGGCGGTTTTCTCGGTCAGCAAGGTTTTCTTGGGCACACCGGCCGCCAGGCACAGGAACAGCGTGAGCAGCGAATGCTCGTCGTCGTTGCCGTCGGTGGTCTTGAGCCAGGTCTTGCTGGCGGGCTGTGGGGGTTCGGCGTCGTCTTCCAGCGCGTCCAGGCTGTGGTGCAGGGCCTCCACCTCGGCCAGCGGGTCGTCCAGCAGGAAGTAGCGCGCACGAAACGCCGCCATGGGCCGCAGCAGGGTGCGCAGTGGCGTGGTGGACTGCAGCAGCTTGGGCAGGTCGGCCAGCACGGCGCTGCAGTGCGCCGCCACGGCGTCGTGCAGCGGCTGGGGCAGCCCGGGCGGCAGGCGCAGCGCCGTGGGCACGGGCAGTTTCTTCTTGCGCAGGCCCGTCACCAGCTTTTCAAATGCCGGTGCACTGGGCCACTCGCCCGCCGCCATGGCCTGCGGGGCCAGGGCCTGCATCAGCAGGCCCGTGCGAACCACGGCCTCGGCGTCGGCACCGGCGGACTCCAGCTCGTCGGTGTCCAGGTCGTACTGCGCGGCCAGCCACTCGGCGGCGGCGATGGCCTGGGCGATCTGGCTGCGCCGGGCCAGCTCGGCGCGGTAGTCGGCATGGCTGCGCAGCGACCAGGCGGCCAGCAGCGGCGTTTCGGCATCGGCATACCCGGCCATGCCAAAGTTGCTGCTCTCGGGCATGGCGATCAGCCGCTTGAGCATGTCCGAGCCGCCCTTGGAGCGCGACAGAAAGGAGTTGTCGCGCAGCGAGACCGCCGCCTTGGCCAGGTCACCGTCAGTGGTCTCCAGCAGGTACAGGCTGATGAGGTTGACCATGCGGTCGCGCGCCTTTTCCAGCTCGGGCCGCAAGAATTCACTGCCAAAGTAGCGCGCAATCTGCACCATGCCCTTGGGCGCATCGGTATTGATGGTCGCCAGCCGGTCCGCATCGAGGATGCCGTGCTGCACGCCGTACACCAGCGCCTTTTCAAAGAAAGGGCGCGCGTCGTGGAGTTGCAGTGCAGAGCTTTGAGACATCATCAAATCGCGGACTCTTCGTCGGAAGCGCGGGCCGCGGGCGTGGCCTTGCCCCGGTCGGTCTCACTGGTCTCGAACTTGCCGTCGTCTTCCTCGGCAGGGGTGTCATCGCCCTCCTCCAGGCCCAGGTCAAAGGCACGCGCCTTGGCGCGCAGCACCAGCAGCATTTCGATGAACAGGTCGCGGCACTCGTAGCGCAGCAGCCAGGCCATCTGCATCCAGTCGCGGTCGGCCACCTCGTCCTGGTCCACGCGCGGCTGCACGTAGCCCGATGCCAGCAGCTCGTCGTCGCTCAGCGTCACGCCGTAGTCTTCGGTCGCGTCAAAGGTACCGGTGCGGGCAAAGGCCTCCACGCGGCTCCACTTCTCGGCAAAGTAGTTGGCCAGGGCCTCGGCGCCGCCTTCCAGGTCGCCAATGGCGGTGAGGAACTCCACCGGATCGGCATCGTCGCGAAAGACCACGGCGTTGACCATGTTGCGCAGGTGGGTGTGGGTAAGGTCCTTGTACTGCTTTTCCAGCACCATGGCGCGCGCAAACTGCTCGGGCGTGACCAGCATGTTGACCACGGACGCCTTGGAGTCGTCGTACTCGCGCATCACGGCCAGGATGTCCTTGGGCGCGAGCTGGTCCAGCACCACCATCAGGGCGTTGTCGCCTTCGGCATCTGCCAGCTCGGCCAGGGCCGATTCGGCGCCCACGATGTCACCCGCCGCAATGAGGCTGGTGGTCTTTGTGATCAGGGCCAGGTGTTGGTTGCTGCTACTGCTCATGGTCGTCATTCCTTGCGGTCAAAGCCCACATCGGCCAGCCAGTTGGCGCTGGACTCCTCGCGCGTACGGCTGTTTTGCGGGTCCACCGCATCGTCGGCACTCAGGGCGCTGTAGTCGTCGTCGTGCTCGGCGGCGTCTTCACCATCGTCCTCGGCATCGCTGTCGCCATGCACAGCGGCGGCAGGCGCCATGCGTGCATGCTGCTGCAGGTATTCCAGCCCCGCCGCCACCGCCAGAAAACGCGCGCCCTGGGGCTCACGCAGCACGGTCTGCGCCAGGCTCTGCGCCCAGGGCTCCAGCGCCACGGCGTGGGTCAGGCTGTGCCAGTCGGGCAAGGCATCCACGGGCAGGCCCAATAGTTGCTCGACGGCTGCAGGCTGGGTGAAGCGGAAACCCCGGTGAAACACCACGGCCACCATCTCGGGGGCCAGCTCCATCATCTGCACCAAAAAGGCGATTTCGTTGCGCTTCTCTGCCAGGCGCTTGCGCAGCACATCGTTGCCTTCGGAGTCGGAGACCAGGTCGTCCAGCTCAGCCTGGTAGGCGGAGCGCAGGTCATGAAAGTAGGGAGAAAGTTTCACAGAAGCGATCAGGAAGAAGAAAGAATGCGCGCCGAGTAGGCTTGCCAGATCTCTTGCGCGGTCTGCAGCGGGTCGTCCAGCAGGTTGCGGCGGCGGTTGTCGTCGTAGGCCTGGCGCGCCTCGTCGTCGGACAGCACCTCGTACGCCTTTTGCACCTGGGCAAAACGCTGGGCAGCGTCGGGCGCGTCGTTGCGGTCGGGGTGGTAGAAGGCGGCCTTCTGGCGATAGGCCTTCTTGATGTCGGCCAGCGACGCATTGGCCGCCAGCCCGAGGGCAGCGTAGTGGTCTGCAGTCATTGAATGGTGGGTGGTGTGAAAGCCGGTGGCGATGGTGATAGCCATGACGCAGGCCGCAGGGGCCTGCCATCGCGTATCAACCGTGCATCAGCCGCCCAGGCTCACAAACACGTTTTGCACGTCGTCATTGCCGTCGATGGCTGCCAGGAAGCTTTCGACCTCTTCGAGCTGCTCGGCCGTGAGGTTGGCGGGGTTGACGGGGTTCTTGGGCTTGTAGCCCAGCTTGGCGGTGAGCACCGTGAAGCCGTGGGCAGGCAGTGCACGGCTCACCAGGTCCAGGTCGGTGGGTTCGGTCCAGAAGACAGTGGTGCCTTCTTCGTCGCCCGCTTCAAAGTCCTGCGCACCGGCTTCAATGGCGGCCAGCTCGGGGTCGGCATCGGCATTGGCGCGCTCGGCCTCGATGATGCCCACATGGTTGAAGTCCCACGCCACCGAGCCCGAGGTGCCCAACTGGCCCTTGCGGAACAGCACGCGCATCTCCGGCGCCGTGCGGTTGACGTTGTCGGTCAGGCATTCGACCATCACGGCCACCTGGTGCGGGGCAAAACCTTCATAGATCACGCGCTCGTAATTGACGGCGTCGGCCCCGGTGCCCGAACCCTTCTTGATGGCGCGCTCCAGCGTGTCCTTGGGCATCGAGGCCTTGCGGGCCTGCTCGACCACCAGACGCAGGCGCGAGTTGCTGGCCGGGTCGGCACCGCCGCGCGCGGCCACGGTGATTTCCTTGACCAGCTTGCCAAACAGCTTGCCCTTGGCATCGGCCACCAGTGCCTTGCCTTTTGCTTTCCACTGCGCGCCCATGGAGTTACCTTTTTGTGTGGGAATTGAGAGGGGTGTTTGCCGCAGGTCGCCCTGCGCGGCAAAACCCTATAGTTTACCCGCCGCCCTGCAACTGCCCCGTGCGGACAACCCTGGCGCTGTCGTGGCGACGCAAAACGGGGGGCATCCCACCCATCCCACGCCGACCAGCGTGTAACCTCGGCATCACTCCGGCTCTCACCCGCCCCAGCGCCTACATTCATCCCATGCTCAACACCCTGTGGCTCGGTTTTTTCATCACGGCGGCGGTGGCCGCGCTGGCCCAGTGGCTGGTGGGCGGCAACGCCGACATCTTCTCGGCCATGGTGCAGGCCCTGTTCCAGATGGCCAAGCTCTCGGTCGAGGTGATGGTGCTGCTGTTTGGCACGCTCACGCTGTGGCTGGGGTTCTTGCGCATCGCCGAAAAGGCGGGCCTGGTGGACGCCCTGGCGCGCTGGCTGGCGCCGCTGTTTGCCAGGCTCATGCCAGGCGTGCCGCGCGGCCACCCGTCGCTAGGGCTGATCACGCTCAACTTTGCGGCCAATGCGCTGGGGCTGGACAACGCCGCCACACCCATGGGCCTGAAGGCCATGAAGTCGCTGCAGGAGCTGAACCCGCAGCCCGACACGGCCACCAATGCGCAGATCCTGTTTCTGGTGCTCAACGCATCCTCGCTCACGCTGCTGCCGGTCACCATCTTCATGTACCGCATGCAGCAAGGCGCGCCCGACCCGACGCTGGTCTTCCTCCCCATCCTGCTGGCCACCTCCGCATCCACCCTGGTGGGGCTTCTAAGCGTGGCCGTGGTGCAGCGCCTACCGCTGTGGAGCCCGGTGGTGCTGGCCTATCTGCTGCCCGTGGCGCTGGTGCTGGGCGGCTTCATGGCGCTGCTGACCACGCTCAGCGCCGCCGCCCTGGCCTCGTTGTCGTCGCTGCTGGGCAACCTCACGCTGTTTGCACTGGTGGTGCTGTTTGTGGCTTTGGGCGCCTGGCGCAAGGTGCCGGTGTACGAAGCCTTCATCGACGGCGCCCGCGAAGGCTTTGACGTGGCCAAGGGCCTGCTGCCCTACCTGGTGGCCATGCTGTGCGCGGTGGGCGTGTTCCGCGCCTCGGGCGCGCTGGGCTATGTGCTGGACGGCATCCGCTGGTGCGTGACCACGCTGGGCGCCGACGCCCGGTTTGTGGATGCGCTGCCCACCGCCCTGGTCAAGCCGTTTTCGGGCAGCGCCGCGCGCGCCATGCTCATCGAAACCATGCAGACCCAGGGCGTGGACAGCTTTGCCGCCCTGGCCGCCGCCACCATCCAGGGCAGCACCGAAACCACCTTCTATGTGCTGGCCGTGTACTTCGGCGCCGTGGGCATTCAGCGCGCCCGGCATGCGGTGGGCTGCGCGCTGCTGGCCGAGCTGGCGGGCGTGGTGGCCGCCATTGCCGTGTGCTACCAGTTCTTCGGGTAAAAAAATGGATCAAATCAGGCCCTGCCGCCCATTTAATCAGCCCATGCAGCTATCATCCTTATAGCAATCGATGGGCCTTTCCTGATTTTTCCTCTCGTGCGGCGACTTCCACCACTTCTGCAAGCACCGATTGGTGGTTTCCACCATGCGGGTGGCAGGGGGGCCGCCTATGCTGTCCCCCGCAGGGCGGGCGGCGGTGCCCCGGCGGCATTGCGGGGATGTCCCTCCAAGACCCCGTGACCTCCCTGACAAGCGCCTTCCACCACGCTCCATGACCCTGCCCCACCACCCCGCAGCACCCCACGAAGCCGAAGGGCGCCAACACGCCGAGGCCCTGCTCCAGCTGTGCAAACGCCTGGAGCGCGCCTGGACCTTGCCCGACGTGCTGGAAGCCGTCAAACCCATGGGCGAAAGCGTTTTCGACTATCGCCATGTCTGGCTGGCGCTTTTCGACGAGGCCACGGGGATGCTCGACTTCCTCACGCACACCACCAGCGGAGAAGAAAGCGCCCTGAGCCGCCAGCTGCAGACCATGAAAATCCCCGTGAAGGGGGATGCGCTGCTCGAAGAAATCATGCAGGCCACCCACGTTGTGGTGGTGGAAGACGCGCGCACCGACCCGCGCACCAACAAGGCCGTGGTGGCGGCATTGCACAACCGCACCATCGTCAACGTGCCGCTGGTCATGGCCGACCAGCGCCTGGGCGCACTGGGCATGGGCACCTATGGCGACGAAGAAGGCGTGCGGCCGCCCAAGCCCTGGCAGGTCGCGCTGATGCAGGCCACCGCCGGGCATCTGGCCGTGGCGCTGGACCGGGTGCGCTTCATGACCGCGCGGCGCGAGGCCGAAGAAGCGCTGGTGCACCAGAAAGAGCGCCTGCAGGTGACCCTGCAATCGATCAGTGATGCCGTGGTCACCACCGATGCTGCGGGGCTGGTGCAATACCTCAACCCCGCCGCCCAGGCGCTGACCGGCTGGCCGCTGGCCGCCGCCTGCGGGCGCAGGCACCAGGATGTGCTGGGCCTGGGCACCGAGCCCGGCACCGACACAGCCTCCGACCTGGTGGGCCGCGCACTGGAGCAAGGCATTACCCAGTTCCATGCGAAGCTGCGATGCACGCCACAGGCGGGCGCACCGTTGCTGATCGATCTGTCGGCCTCCCCCCTGCTGCGCCCCGGTGGCGATGCCGACGGCGTGGTGCTGGTGTTTCGTGACGTGACCGAGGCCAGCCGGCTGAGCCGCGAAATGGAGTTCCAGGCCCTGCACGACACGCTCACCAGTCTGGGCAACCGCCGCGCGTTCGAGCACCTGCTGGCCCAGGCCTTTGCCGCCACGCGCGATGCCACGGCCCGCCACTGCGTGTGCTACCTCGACCTCGACAATTTCAAGGTGATCAACGACACCTGCGGCCATGCCGCAGGCGACGAACTGCTGCGGCAGGTGGCGCGCCTGTTTCTGGCCCACCTGCAGCCCCAGGACCTGCTGTGCCGCCTGGGCGGCGACGAGTTCGGCATCCTGCTGTGGCAGCAGGATCTGCAGCAGGCCTTGCAGGTGGCAGAGCGCATGCAGCAGGAACTGGCCGCGTTCCGCTTTGTGTGGCGCGACCATGTGTTCAGCGTGAGCGTCAGCATCGGGGCGGTGACGCTCGACGCCGCTACCGAAAGCGTGGGCGCCCTGCTGCAGGCGGCCGACAGCGCCTGCTACGTGGCCAAGGACGGAGGCCGCAACCGCATCCATGTCTATGCCGAGAACGACCCGGCACTGGCACAACGCTATGGCGTGATGGAATGGGTCAGCCGCATCGAAGACGCCCTGCAGCACGACCGGTTCGAGCTGTTCGGCCAGCCCATCATCGGCCTGGGCGCGGCCCCTGACAGCCAGCGCCGTGGCCTGCGTTGCGAGATCCTGCTGCGCATGCGCACGGCCGATGGCCGCCTGGTTTCGCCCGGAGAGTTCATGCCCGCCGTGGAGCGCTACCAGCTGGCCGCCCGCGTGGACCGCTGGGTCATCAAAAAGGCCCTGGCGTGGATGGCCGAACACCAGGAGGGGGTGGAGCTGTGCAGCATCAACCTCTCGGGCCAGTCGGTGGGCGACGCCGCCTTCCTGGGCCAGGTGCTGCAGGCCATGGACCAGACCCCGGTGCGCTGCGACCGCCTGTGTTTCGAGATCACCGA
This sequence comes from Acidovorax kalamii, assembly GCF_002245625.1. Lineage (GTDB taxonomy): Bacteria > Pseudomonadota > Gammaproteobacteria > Burkholderiales > Burkholderiaceae_C > Acidovorax > Acidovorax kalamii. The sequence continues at coordinate 393,382 of NZ_NOIG01000011.1, read as the reverse complement.
AACCGCCGCCATGGGCGACCTGGCAGCCGCCAACCGCTTCTTCCAGGCCCTGCGCGCGCGGGGCTGCCAGTTCGCGCTCGACGACTTTGGCAGCGGACTGTCTTCCTACGCCTACCTGCGCGAGCTGGCGGTGGACACGCTCAAGATCGACGGCCAGTTTGTGAAGAACATGGCCGACGACCCCGTGAGCTTTGCCATGGTGAAGTCCATCCACGAGATCGGTTGCCTGATGGGCAAGAAGACCGTGGCGGAGTTTGCCGAAAGCCAGGCCATCGTGGACCTGCTGACCGGCCTGGGTGTGCACTTTGCCCAGGGATACGCCCTGGGCCGCCCCGCCCCCATCGACGAATTGCTGCTGGAAACCGTGGCGCACTGAGCGCCTGCCATCGGCCACCGGCGTCCCGGGCGCTGATAACGGTATGCGTTCAAAAATACAAACCGTTCACGCTGAGCCTGTCGAAGCGCCGCGCGAGGCGCAGGCAGGCTCAGCCCGAACGGTTCTTGTTGACAGAAAATTTCAAGCCAAAACAGGCCCTTGCGCGCGACCACCATACCCCGATAGCTATTAAATACATAGCAAACAAATTAACCCAGCGCTGTATCCAGCAGCATCATCACCACAAACCCCACCATCAGCCCGCCCGTGGCCCAGGCCTCGTGGCCCTTGCGGTGCGACTCGGGGATGATCTCGTGGCTGATCACAAACAGCATGGCCCCGGCCGCAAACCCCATCCCCCAAGGCAACAGGCTGGCCGATGCGCTGACGACAGCCGCCCCCAGCACGGCGCCCACGGGCTCGACCAGGCCCGAGGCCATGCCCAGCCCCACCGCCATTGCGCGCCGGTAGCCCGCCGCCAGCAGCGCCATGGCCACCACCAGGCCCTCGGGCACGTCCTGGATGGCGATGCCGGCGGCCAGCGCGTTGGCCCGCAGCGGGTCGCCACCCGCATGCGCCACGCCAATGGCCAGCCCCTCGGGCAGGTTGTGCAGCGCAATCGCAAACACAAACAGCCAGGTGCGCTGCAGCGTGAGCGACGCCGGGGCGCCCTCCACACCCTTGATGAAATGCTCGTGCGGCAGCAGGCGCTCCATCCACAGCAGCACCAGCGCCCCCAGCAAAATGGCCCCGCCCACCGTGGCGCCCGCACCCCAGGCGCCCGCCCCCGCCCCGCGCGCCGCATGGATGCCCGGGATGATCAGCGAGAACGCGCAGGCCGCCAGCATCACGCCCGCGCCAAAGCCAAACAGCGTGTCCTGCGCGCGCTCGGACAGGCGCTGCGACAACAGCACCGGCAGCGTGCCCAAAGCGGTGGCCAGCGCGGCCACCAGGCCGCCCCACCAAGCCGCCTCCACCGTGGGCTGGCTGGCAATCCACTGCCACGCCTGGGCAGCGGCGGCCACCATGCCCAGCAACACAATGCCCAGGCCCAGCCACTGCCGCCAGCGCAAAGCCACGGCGCGCCCTGCGGGCGGGGTCACACCTTCAGCGGTGAGCGCAGGGGATTCCAAGGCGGTGTCGGGCGAAGTGGGCGGCATCTGCATGGCGGCGGCTCCGGTGTGGGCAACAGGCGGGTCTAGGGACAGGAATCGCTGTACAAGGCGGTCACGCCCGCGCGAGCGCAAAGCGGCGGGCCACCTCGGCCCAGTCGATCACGTTGTAGAACGCCGCGATGTACTCGGGGCGGCGGTTCTGGTACTGCAGGTAATAGGCGTGCTCCCACACATCCAGCCCCAGGATGGGCGTGTTGCCCGACATCGCCCCTGCCATCAGGGGGCTGTCCTGGTTGCCCGTGCTCTCCACCACCAGCTGGCCCGCCGCGCCCACACACAGCCAGGCCCAGCCACTGCCAAACCGCGTGAGCGCCGCCTTGGTGAACGCATCCTTGAACGCGGCAAAACCGCCCAGGTCGGTATCGATGGCACGCGCCAGCTCGCCCTGCGGTTGCCCGCCGCCCTGGGGCGACATCACGCGCCAGAACAGGCTGTGGTTGGCGTGCCCGCCGCCGTTGTTGCGCACGGCGCCCTGCAGGTTTTCGGGCAGCAGCACCAGCCGCGCCACCAGCTCATCAATGGGCAGATCGGCATGGGGCGTGCCCTCCAGCGCGGCGTTCAGGTTGTTGATGTAGGTCTGGTGGTGCTTGGCATGGTGGATCTCCATGGTGCGCGCGTCGATGTGCGGCTCCAGCGCGTCGTAGGCATAGGGCAAGGCAGGCAGCGTGTAGGGCATGGTTTTTTCGATCGGGTTGGGAGGAGGAAGAAAGGAAGAACAACATCCGGTGCGGGCTACGCTGGCCGGTGTGGGAAGAAGGGGGAACCACGCCAGCCGGGCCACAGCGGCGAGGCGGCCGGTTCGCCGTCAGGACGACAGGCCAGCCAGCCCGCCCCCGGCAAGCGCCTGGGCAATGGCGGGATGGGGGCCATGGCTGCGCACATGGGCCAGCAAGGCGGCATGCGTTTCGCGCCCATGCCGCCACGCCGCCTGGCGCAGCGCGGCGCCACACCGGCCATCCGCCACCAGGCTCTGCAGCAGCCCGTGGGCCCGGCCCAGCAAGCGCGCCGCCGCATCGGTCTCGGCCGCCTGCACCTGTAAGTCGGCCACATTCAGGTGCGACACCACCAGGGCCGCAATGCAATCGTCTTCGCGCCCCGCCGGGGGCGTTTGCTGCACCAGGCGCAACGCCAGTGCCAGTGCCTGCTGCTCAAACGCCAGCGCCATGACCATCTGGCCCATCTGCCCGGCGGCGCGGGCGCGCTGCATGGTGCGCTCCCACTGCGGCAAGGTGGCGGGGACCGGCGGCAGACCGGCGGGGGTCGCTGCGCAGTCAGGGGTGTGGGGGTGGGTGGGGGTGCCCATCAGGTCCATCGCAAAACTCCTGGAGGAGCCTTTTGCGGTGGACGGGGTGTGGCGTACTCAGGCCATTAGATGATAACGATTTGCATTTGCAATGTCCAACTGGGTTGGGAAAAGCGTGCCTCTGCGTGGTGGATTGACGTGCGCACTCGGGGAATGGGAGGCCCACGTTGGCTCATGGCCCAGCTTGCTCGTTACCTGAAAGTTGCTTAATGGAGGGCTCAGGCCCTACCCGCTCGCAAGCTATAGTTTGTGCAATCAAACCCTGCCGGGTTTCCCAGAATTTTTATACCTGGATATTTGAGTAACCAAACGGCTGCAAACCGCTTTCAGGAGGAATGAATTCTCGGAATATCCCGCACAGTCCAGAATATCCCGCAGGTTTTACAGCCCAAATTACGTTAGACATTTTCACAAGAAGCATCAAATGACCTCTGTAGCAGCTGAAATTCAAAGAAGAGAAAATATCGCCCTAGAAGCAATCAAGAGCACCTTTGGAACAGAAGATGGTGAATTTGGAGCAACGATGTTTGCGACCCATCACATACAAGAACTAGAATCGACTTATTGGCTCAAGCATTTGGGCACGTCAACTCCGGAGCCAAAGAAAGTTTTGGATATTCTTCAACTCAAATCTCACTGGGGCGATGATGAGAATGAAATAGAAGTTCTTGACTTTACGCTCCCCGATGATGTAACTGACTACGTCATGAGTGTTCGTTTTGATGAAACTGGCTCAGTTGAAGAAGTGTCGATGGAAAGTTAATTGCTTACACATCAATCAACCAAAGCGATGTTTAACCCGGCAGTCAAGCTGACCCGCCGAAGGCGGGCAGCTTACTTTGTCCGTCAGTCTTTTTGGTAACTCTATGAACCAAGCTACAGACAGCTCGCAATTCACAACGAAACTGCTCCGCCCAACCACTTCAGGTGACGAGCATTCTTGGGCGTTTCTGGTTTTGCCAAAGTCCGTAAGTGAAAAACTACCCCGACGTGGGCGAACGAGCGTGGAAGGGACCATTAACGGCCATTCTTTTCAGGCAACGCTTGAGCCGGACGGTCAACTGAGCCACTGGTTGAAGGTTGACAACGCATTGCGCGAAGCCTCTGGTGCAGAAATCGGCGACATGGTTACGTTAAAGCTCGCTCCAGTGGAAAACGAGCCAGAACCAACGCTGCCCCCGGATTTTCAACAAGCTCTTTCTGCCGCCCCGGAAGCCAAGGCGGTTTGGAATGCCACGACAACCATTGCCCGTGTTGATTGGATTCACTGGATTGAATCCGCGAAGCAGGCGAGAACCCGCAAAAGTCGAGTGGAAACTGCCTGCGACAAGCTGGCGGCAGGCGAAAAACGCGTCTGCTGCTTTGATCAATCAGGCTTCTACAGCAAAAGCCTTAGCGCGCCCAAGGCGGCAGAGTAAGAACGTTGGGCTCGTTATGGTCAACCCGAGCATCCAATCACTTCTGAAAGCCGACCCTCAATCCCCCAGCCCCTCCTGCATCCCCCCACCCGGCGCAGCCACCAGCTCCCACTCGGCCAGCTGCTCATTGGTCGCAATCAGCCGCCCCACCAGCAGCTTGATAAACGCCTTGTCAAACCGCGATTGCAAGTCCTCCGACGCCTCGCGCAGTGCGGGGTTGCGCACCTTGAGGACCAGCACCTCGGTTTCGGCCACGGCGGTGGCGGTGCGCATCTTGTTGTCGGGGCGCAGGTAGGTCATCTCGCCCAGGGTGACGCCGGGGCCCAGGGTGCTGAGGTTCCAGCCCTGGCGGCTGATGGCGATCTGGCCTTCGATGAGGATGCAGAACGAATCACCGGGCGTGTTCTCGCGCATGAGCACGGTGCCCTGCTCCAGGCGGCGCCAGCTGCCCAGGCGCATCAGCTCCCACAGGGCCACGTCGTGAAAGTCTGCAAAAAACGGCAGTGCGCGCAGGCGGGCAAAGCGTTCGGCCTCGGTGTCTTGCGAGCGCTGGCGCGGCAGCCCCCGGTGGGCGGCCAGCAGGGCCTGGGCAAAGTCGGGCCAGGTGGCAAAGCGGTCGGCGGGGTCTTTGGCCAGGGCGCGCAGCAGCACCTCGTCTACATGCGGTGGCAGCGACGCGCGCAGCAGGCTGGGGGGTGTGGGGGCTTCGTGGCTGATCTTGTAGAGGGTGGCGAAGTCGGTGTCGCCATCAAACGGGCGGCGGCCGGTGAGCAGCTCGTACACCACCACGGCCAGCGAGAACATGTCGCTGTGGTGGGTGAGGTCGTGTTCGCGCACCTGCTCGGGCGACATGTACGACGGCGAGCCGACCAGGCCCGACAGCTGCGTCGCATCGCTGCGCAATGACAGGGCGGCGCCAAAGTCGGTCAGCTTCACATCCCCGTCGCGCGCCAGCATGAGGTTGGCGGGCTTGATGTCGCGGTGCACCAGGCCTTCGCGGCAGGCGTAGTCCAGCGCGTTGCAGCATTTGAAGGCGATGTCGAGCACCTGAGGCATGGGCAGCAGCGTGTCGGGTGTCGCAAAGTCGGACAGGGGCTGGCCGTCCACGTATTCGAGCACCAGGTACGGGGGCAGCGCCTCTTCGTCGGCATCGAGCAGGCGCACGATGTTGGGGTGGCGCAGGCGGCCCGACAGCGCGGCCTCGTTGCGCAGCAGCTTGCGGTAGCGCTCGGCCTGCTCGGGCACCTTGAGCAGGTGGGCATGGGTTTGCTTGATGGCGACCTTGCGGCCCCGGAAGCCGTCGAGCCCCAGGTAAACAATGCCACTGGCGCCCCGCCCCAGTTCGCGCTCGATGCGGTACTTGCCGATGTTGGCGGGCGGTGCGGAGGTGGCTGTGGCCATGGCGGGGCTCCCGGTGAGGGTGGGCAGTGAAGGCGGCGGGTCGTCAGGCTCCGGCAAGCGCCTGCTCAAAATCGGCCAGCAGGTCTTCCGCCTCTTCCAGGCCCACCGACAGGCGGATCATGCTGTCGGCAATGCCCATGGTGGCGCGCACGGCGGGGCCGGCCTCCCAGAAGATGGTGTGGGCCACCGGGATGATGAGCGTGCGCGTATCGGCCAGGCCCGTGGCCTTGATGGGCAGCTGCAGGCGGTTGCACACGGGCAGGCATTGGTCGGGGTTGCGCAGCTCGAAGGACAGCAGCCACGAGCCCGCCTTGAGGTGCTTTTTTGCAAAGGCGTGCTGGGGGTGCGATGGCAACATGGGGTAGTGCACGCGCGCGATGGCCGGGTGGGCCTCCAGCCACTGCGCCAGCGCCAGGGCCGTGGCGCTGGTGCGGTCCATGCGCAGGGCCAGGGTTTCGGCGCCCAGGGCCAGTTGGTGGGCGGCGTGGGACGACAGCGTGCCACCCATGTCGCGCAGGCCCTTTTTGCGCAGCTGCTGCAGGCCCCAGCCCTTGGCGTCGCCCTTGCGGTAGGCAGCAAAGATGTTGGGGTAGCGCGACCAGTCGTACAGGCCCGTGTCGGTGATGGCGCCGCCCAGCGCATCGCCCAAGCCGCCGATGCTTTTGGTGAGCGAGTTGACCACCAGCCCCGCGCCCACCGTGGCGGCGCGGAACAGGTAGGGCGAGGCCACGGTGTTGTCCACCACATACAGCACGCCCCGCTGCTGGCACAGCGCGCCAATGCCTTCCAGGTCGGGGATCTGGGTGCCGGGGTTGGCAATGGTTTCGACAAACACCATGCGGGTGTTGGGGCGCAGCGCGGCGGCCACGTTGGCGGCGTCGGTCACGTCCACCGTGGTGACTTCAACGCCCAGGTCGGCCAGCGTGCCCAGCACGCTGTTGGTGTTGCCAAACACAAACTGGCTGGCCACCAGGTGGTCACCCGCCTTGAGCAGCGTGAGGAACACGGCGCAGATGCCCGCCATGCCGGTGGAGAAAACGATGGTGCCGTGGCCGCGCTCCATCTTGGTGATCTTGGCCTCCAGCGCCGCCGTAGTGGGCGTGCCCTGGCGCGCGTAGTTGAAGCCGCCCTTGGCCGTGCCCTGGAAGACGGCGATCAGGTCTTCGACCTTTTCGTAGCCGTACTGCACCGAGGTGTGGATGGGCTGGTGGATGGCGCCCTGCTCGGCACCACCCAGGCGGTCGGCATGCACGATCTGGGTGGTGAAGCTTTGGTTCTGCGGTGTCGTCATAAAAATCTGCGGCTGCTCTGTTTCTACTGGTCTGCATGCAAGGCAAGACGATAAATACCGGCGTGCTCGTAACGCTAGCGCACCCGTGGAACTGGCTCTGCCAGGCCACTGGGTGCGTCCCCCTCCGGGGGAAGGCGCGCAGCGCCTCAGGGGGCTACCTTTCCGGTGCGATGTGTTCGGCGTAATCGTACAAGGCCCCCAGGATGTCCTGCGTGCGCTCGTCGTCGGCGGTCTCCGAGAGTTCGTCGATTTCGGTAAACAGCTGCTCCACCGTGCGCGCCCCGCCCTGCCCGTCAAACAGGCAGGCGGCGCGGTGCGCCTCCCAGCGCTGCTGCTCTTCGGGGGTGAGGGTTTGCGGAAAGTTGCGCGCCCGGTAGCGCCAGACCAGCTCGGTCAGGCGCGGGTCGTCAAAGCCCGTGCGGGCGGTGGCGAGCTTGGCGCCCGACATGCTGCGCAGGTCGTTCAGATAGCGCCGGTCGTTGTTGCCCACAAAGCCGCCATACAGGTCCTGGTCCACATCGGGCGCGGGCTCTTGCGGCCGGGCGAACACGGCGGGCCAGATGCCGCTCATGTCGGGCAGACTGCGCGCCACCTCGGCGTGCTGCGCGGCCTGGGCCAGGTCAATGCCCCAGCGCTGCGCCAGCGCGGGCGTGAGGGTGTTCACATTGCCCACCACCATGGGCGACTTGTTGAGGTGGATGGTCTTGATGGGCAGGCGCGTGACGCCTTCGGGCAGGTCGGCCGTGCGGGTGAACATGCGCAGGCGGATGTCGTCCACGTTCAGCGCGGCCAGCTCGCGCGGGTCGTGGGCCAGGTCCCACGCGATCAGCTCGTTCTTGTTGGTGGGGTGGCTGGCCAGCGGCCACATCACGCCCAGGCAGCCGCGCTCCACCGGGAACATGCCCGACACATGCAGAAACGGCCGCGCCGTGATGGCCGTGGCAGGCAGGCGCAGCTCGGCGGCCACGCGGTCTTTTTTGTGAAGGGAGAGCGCAAAGTCAAACAGCTTGGTGTTGTGCTGGCGAATGAGGCGTGCCAGCGCAATGGTGGCGCGCACGTCCGACAGCGCATCGTGCGCGGCTTCGTGCAGCAGGCCGTTGGCTTTGGAGAGGTGTTCGAGCTTGAAGCTGGGCGTGCCATCTTCCTTCTTGGGCCACTGGATACCGTCGGGCCGCAGCGCGTAGGTCATGCGCACCACGTCCAGCAAATCCCACCGGCCGCACTGGTTCTGCCATTCGCGCGCATACGGGTCGATGAGGTTGCGCCAGAACATGAAGCGCGTGATCTCGTCATCAAACCGGATGGTGTTGTAGCCCACGCCGATGGTGCCGGGCTGGGCAAACTCGGCCTCGATGCGGTTGGCAAACTCGCGCTCGGGCAGGCCTTTTTCCAGGCAGAGCTGGGGGGTGATGCCGGTGATGAGGCAGGACTGTGGGTCGGGCAGGTAGTCGTTGGCCGGCTGGCAGTAGATCATCAGCGGCTCACCGATCTCGTTGAGGTCGGCATCGGTGCGGATGGCGGCAAACTGCGCCGGGCGGTCGCGGCGCGTGTTGGCCCCGAAGGTTTCGTAGTCGTGCCAGAGGAAGGTGTGGGCAGCCATGGTCGGTGGGCAAACAGGGGGCGAGGCGGGATGCAGGCGGGGTGGAGGCGCAACTGTAACCGGATTTACAGGCTTTTTAGGCCCTCACCGCCTGTCCATCATGCCTTTATAGCTATATAAATAATAGCAATACATACCCAACGGCTGCAGGGCAGCCCACCGCATGCTCACAGGCATTCACGCCGTGATACACCTGCGCCCGGGCAATGGCATGGCTGCACGGGACAATGGCGCATGCATTGCCCTCACCCTGAATTCACCACCACCACCACCGCCCCCCTGCCCCCGCGTTCGCCCTCTCCCTCTGTGCGGCCCGCGCCACTCGCGGTCTGGTTCACGGCCGGGCTTGTGGGCCTGGCGCTGGCGGGCTGCGCAGCGGTTCCGGCCCCCACGCCGTCCAAGCCCGCCAGTCCCAGCACCCCATCGGCACCTGCAGCCACAGACACCACAGGCGCTGCAACCACCGCGGCAACCGGGGCCGATGACCACGCCGCCGGTTTTGCCGCCTGGCGCACCGCCTTTGCAACACAGGCCCTGACGGCGGGCATTGCGCCGCACACGGTGCGCGATGTGCTGGGCCAGGCGCAGTGGCAGCCGCGCGTGGTGGAGCTGGACCGGGCTCAGCCCGAATTCTCGCGCACGCCCTGGGCATACCTCGACAGCGCCGTATCAGCCCAGCGCGTGGCCCAGGGCCAGGTCAAGCTGGGCGAGCACCGCCCCACCCTGGAGGCCGCTGCCGCGCGCTACGGCGTGCCTGCCACCGTGGTCACCGCCATCTGGGGCATGGAGAGCAACTACGGCAGCAACTTTGGCAGCTTCCGCACGGTGGACGCGCTGGCCACCCTGGCCTACGAAGGCCGCCGCCGTGCCTGGGCCCAGGCCGAGCTGCTGGCGGCGCTGCGCATCATCGACCTGGGCGATATTGCTCCCGAAGCCATGCTGGGATCCTGGGCCGGGGCCATGGGGCACACGCAGTTCTTGCCGTCGGTGTTTCTGGCCCATGCGGTGGATGCCGACGGCGACGGGCGCCGCGACATCTGGGGCAGCATCCCGGATGTGGCGGCATCGACGGCCCGCTTTCTGGCCGATGCGGGCTGGCAATCGCAAGAGCCCTGGGGCGCCGAAGTGCGCCTGCCCCTGGGCTTTGACCATGTGCGCGCCGAGTTGACTGTGCGCCAAAGCGCGGCCCAGTGGGCGGCAGAGGGCTTGCAAACCATGGATGGCCGCCCGCTGCCCACCCTGGCATCGGCCGCCGTGCTGGAGCCTGCGGGCGCACGCGGCCCGGCGTTTCTGGTGGGGCAGAACTTCCGCACCATCCTGCGCTACAACAACTCCACCAGCTACGCACTGGCCGTGGCCCTGCTGGCCCAGCGCCTGGACGGCGGCCCCGGTGTGGTGGCCGACTGGCCGCGCAACCTGCAGCCCCTGTCGCGCGAGCAAACACGCCAGCTGCAATCGGCACTGAATGCGCGTGGCTTTGCCACCGGCACCCCCGACGGCGTGCTGGGCCCCGCCACCCGCGCCGGGCTGCGCCAGTACCAGCAAAGCCAGGGCCTGGTGGCCGATGGTTATCCGACGCTGGAGCTGTTGCAGGGCCTGGTGGGCGGCGCGCCTGCCAAGTAAGAACAGGTTTCAGGAGCAGCCGCAGCGCCCTGTCCCTCTCCGGCTTGATCGACCGGACTGGCGCCAGGGCAGCGGGCACGGCGGCAATCAGGAGCCCAGGCCGTATTTGCGGATCTTGTCGTGCAAGGTGGTCTTGGCCACCCGCAGGGCCTCGGCCGTGCGGGCCAGGCTGCCGCCCTGCTGGCGCAGGGCTTCTGCGATCAGGGTGCGCTCAAACGTCTCTACCGCAGCCGCCAGGGCCTGGGGTTGCGCTGCGTCACCGGCGTCGCCCGCAGCCCCCGCAAAGGGCGCGGCGCCTGCGGCAATCCCCAGCACCACGCGCTCAGCCACGTTGCGCAGCTCGCGCACATTGCCGGGCCAGTGGTAGCCCAGCAGTTGGTGCAACTGGCCTGCGGGCAGCTCGGGCACGGGGCGCTGGTGGCGGGCGGCGGCGGCCATCACAAAATGCTCCAGCAGCAGCGGCACGTCTTCGCGCCGATCGCGCAGCGGGGGCAACTCGACCGTGGCGACGCTCAGGCGGTAATACAGGTCTTCGCGGAACTTGCCCTGGCGGCACAGCTCCAGCAAATCCACCTTGGTGGCTGCCACCACGCGACAGTCGATGGGGATGAGCGTGTTGGAGCCCAGGCGCTCCAGCACGCGCTCCTGCAGCACGCGCAGCAGCTTGATCTGCATGGCCAGGGGCATGCTCTCGATTTCATCGAGAAACAGCGTGCCGCCGCTGGCGTGTTCGATCTTGCCGATGCGGCGCTTGCCCGCACCGGTGAAGGCGCCAGCCTCGTTGCCAAACATTTCGCTGTCGAACAGGGTGTCTGGCAGGCCGCCGCAATTGATGGCCACAAAGTGGCCTTTGCTGCGCGGGCTGGCCTCGTGCAGGCAGCGGGCGGCCAGCTCTTTGCCGGTGCCGGTTTCGCCGTGAATGAGCACATCCACCGTGCTGGCCGCCAGGCCCGCCAGCACCTCGCGCAGGCGCTGCATGTTGGGGGCGCGGCCCATCACCAGGCGCTCGATCACATCACGCTGCGCCAGCTGGCTGCGCAGCTGGCGCACCTCCAGCACTAGGCGGCGCTTGTCGAGTGCGCGGCGCACGGCGCGCACCAGTTGCTCGGGGGCAAAAGGTTTCTGGATGAAGTCGTGCGCACCATCCTTCATGGCCTGCACGGCCATGGAGATGTCGCCATGGCCGGTGATGAGCACCACGGGCAGCTCCGGGTCCACAGCCATGAGCTCTTGCAAGAATGCCATGCCATCCATCTGGGGCAGGCGGATGTCGCTGACCACCACGCCGGGGTAGTCGCGCCCCAGGCGCAGGCGGGCCAGCTCGGCACTGGGGGCGCTTTCGGTGGCGATACCTTCAAGCTGCAGGGCCTGCTCGCAGCCCAGCACGATGTCGGGGTCGTCTTCGACGATGAGGACCTTGAGGTCGGGGGTCATGGGCGGTCGGGGGAAAATTCCGGGGCTGATTCCGAATCTGGACGGGGGGCTGCGGGCAAGGCCAAGTGGAACACAGCGCCACCGTCGGGGTGGTTGGCGCCGGTGAGGGTGCCGCCCGATTCGCGCACGATGCCGGCCGACAAGGCCAGCCCCAAGCCCAGCCCGTCGCCGGAGCCCTTGGTGGTGAAAAACGGCTCAAACAGGTGCGCCAGGGCTTCGTCGGTAAGGCCTGGGCCCAGGTCACGCACCTGCACGTGTACCTGCTCACCCTCTGCTGTGGCCAGTTGCTCGCAGCGGATCTCGACCCGCAAGGCAGTGCTTCCCGCCATCGCATCCAGCGCGTTGTTGATGAGGTTGACCAGCACCTGCTCCAGGCGGTTGCCATCGCACCAGGCCACAGGCTCGGGCTCCGCCAGGTCCAGCAGCACCTGGGCGCCAGTCTGCTGGATGCGCGGCTCCAGCACCGCCAGCGCGTTGGCGAGCGCGGCGCGCAGTGGCACGGGCTGAGGCTCGCCAGTCGATTTGCGGGCAAAGGCCCGCAGCTCGCCGGTGATGCGGCCCATGCGGTCGGCCAGCTGGGCGATGCGCTCCAGGTTGACGCGCACCGTGGGCAAGTCGCCCCGCTCCAGATACCGCACGCTGTTGCCCGACAGGGTGCGCAGCGCGGTGAGCGGCTGGTTCAGCTCATGCGCCACGCCGGTGGAGAGCTGGCCAATCACCGCCAGCTTGCCCGCCTGCACCAGCTCGTTCTGTGCGGCGCGCAGCGTGCCCTCGGCGCGGATGCGTTCTTGAACTTCAGACTGCAGGCGCTCGTTGGTGCGCGACAGATCGGCCGTGCGCTGCTGCACCTTGCGCTCCAGTTCATCGTGCGCGGCCTGCAGTGCCTCGCGAGCGGCCAGGCGGTCGCGCAAACGGTCGCGCTCATGGCGGCGGCGCTGGTTGAGCATGAAGCCCAGCAGCGCCACAAAGGCCGCACCGATGGTGGCAATCAGGGCATCGCTCTGCGCTGCCTCATCGGCGCGGGCCAGGTGCGAGAACACGGTCAGTGTCCAAGGTGTGCCCGGTAGCGCGCGTGACTGGGTCAGAAACCGTCCCGTCACGGGGTAGACGGAGGCCATCTCGGTGCCCTCGCGCGCCACGCGAACCACCCGCGCGCCCTGGTCCAGGTCGCTCAGCACCTTCATGCCCAGGGGCGTGAGGGCCTTTCGGTTGTATTGCAGGGTCTGGTCAAAGGCTTTGCGCGTGGCGTCGTCCAGGGGGCGCAGCGCCGTGAACTTCCAGTCGGGCACGGAGCCCAGGATCACCACGCCGTTCTCGTCGGTCACGATCACCGGCGCCTCGACCGTGGACCAGGACTGCTCCAGCTGCTCCAGGCTGACCTTGGTGACAGCCACACCCACGGTGCGGTTGCCGTCGAGCAGGGCCGACGCCAGGTAATACCCCGGCTCCCCGCGCGTGGTGCCGATGCCAAAGAACCGCCCGCTGCCCGTGCTCAGGGCATCCCGGAAATAGGGCCGAAAGCGCAGGTCCTCCCCCATGAAGCTGTCGGGTCGGCGCCAGTTGCTGGTGGCCACCACCTGCCCCTGCAGGTCGATCACATAGATGGAGAGCGTGCCCGCGCGCTCGTTGAGCTGCTCCAGATAGGCATTGACGCTGTCTGCCCCACGGCCCGGCGCGGAGGCCGACAGCAAGGTCTGCACCTCCTGCTCCAGCTGCAGCGTGCCCGGAAGAAAGGCGTACTTGCTGATCTCGCGCTGCAGGCTGGCCGTGTACAGCTCCAGCCGGTGCAGGCCCGTGGCCTGGATCTGCGCCTGCCCCAGGCGCTGGGCCAGCAGGTAGGCCAACCCGCCGCTCAGCCCCACTCCGGCCAGCAACAGCAGGACCGTGAACAGGCGCAAGGATCGGGGCAAAGGCATGGGGGGTGGGATGTTAGCAGCGAGCCCCCTGCGCCCCGCCCGCTCATCCCAGGGGCGGCGGCAGGCCACCTCCGGGCGGCGTGAGAAGGATCAGGCCACGCGGGGCTGCACCTCGTCGTCGCCCGCTGCGGGCAGCATCTCTTCGCGCTCTGCCAGTGCCTCTGGCACGGGATCGATGGCGTTCTCCCACTTAGCCACGACGGCTGTCGCAATGGCGTTGCCCAGCACGTTGGTCAGCGTGCGCCCCATGTCCAGGAAATGGTCAATGCCCAGGATCAGCAGCACACCCGCCTCAGGCAGGTGGAACATGGGAAGCACGGCCGCCACCACCACCAGCGAGGCGCGGGGCACGCCCGCAATCCCCTTGCTCGACACCATGAGCACCAGCAACATGGTGATCTGGGCAGACAACGGCATGTCGATCCCGTAGGCCTGCGCAATGAAGATGGCGGCAAACGTGGTGTAGATCATGGAGCCGTCCAGGTTGAACGAGTACCCCAGCGGCAGCACGAACCCTGTTACCTTGGGCTTGATACCGAATTTTTCGAGCTGTTCCATGAGCTTGGGGTACACCGATTCACTGCTCGCCGTTGAAAAGCCGACCAGCATAGGGGTGCGGATCAGCTTGAGCAGGCGAAACACGTCGCGCCCCAGCACCAGGTAGCCCGCGCACACCAGCACCAGCCACAGGGCCGCCAGGGCCAGGTAGAAACTGAGCATGAATTTTCCAAACACCCCCAGCATGCCCAGGCCCTGGGTGGTGATGGCGCCAGCCACCGCACCAAACACGCCCACGGGGGCGAAGCGCATCACATAGTCGGTGACCTTGAGCATCACATGGACCACCTCGTCGAGCGTGGCCACCAGCGAGCGCGCGGCCTGGTTGTGCAGATGCCCGAGCGCCAGGCCAAAGAACAGCGAGAACACCAGGATCTGCAGGATGGCGTTGTTGGCCATCGACTCCACGATGCTCTTGGGGAACACCTGGGTGATGAAGTCCCGCAGGTTCAGCGCTCCGGTCTTGAGCTGCGTGGAGGTGCCCGCCTCGGGCAAGGGGATGGACAAGGCGCTGCCAGGCTGCGTGAGGTTGGCAATGACCAGCCCCAGAGCCAGCGAGATCAGGGAAGCCCCCAGAAACCAAACCACCGCACGCGTGCCGATGCGGCCCACAGTGCGCGAATCGCCCATGCTGGCCATGCCTGCGGCCAGCGTGGCGAACACCAGGGGCGCAATGATCATCTTGATCATGCGCAGGAAGATGTCGGTGAGCAGGCCAAAGTAGCCCGCGATTTCTTTGGCAGCCTCGGGCGTGGGCGCCCATGCGTGGCAGGCGTAGCCGACCAGAACCCCCAGAACCATGGCCAGGATGACCATCGTGGTCAAGCGATTGAGTTTCATGCGATGTGTGTGAATGGATGAAGCGAACATGGAGCGGCCGAACAGTCCAACCCGGCTACGGCCGCACCTCCAGCGGAATCGGCACAGCTGCGCAACGCAGCGAGCACACCTGCGCTCACCCGGGTGGACGGGATGTCGGCCGCAGACGGGAACCGGGCGCATGGGCGCGCCCGCGGTGAATGGCTTGTGGCAAGGCTTGTCTCCCCCAGAGTGGCTGACCGCGTCGGGCGCGGCCTGGCACCGTCATTGCACGCAATGTGCCAGGCGCCGACCCTGCGGCAAGTCCTTGATTTGCCTGTAAAAGCTGAGCGCACGCGCAGCCTTAAGGTTCGGCTTTCCGAGCAACCCAACCACCGTGCATTCGGAATTCCGAACGAGCCAGGGCGATGATCAACCTACACAACCCGCACGGGCTCCGCCGCAGGTTGCGGCCAGGGGCGCGCTGGCCCACTTTCCGCCCAGACCCTGCCTGCGTTTTCCCAGCCTCCCGCCCCCCCTACAGCACACCAGCAAAAAGAAAAGCCGGCCCCGAAGGGCCGGCTTTGACGCTGAGGTTGAGACAGCGGGTTGGGACTCGCCAGCAATCAGTCTGCCGTGGCCTCTTCCGGCTCGGCAGGCTCGGACTTGGCAGACCGCTCCTTCTTAGGCAGCGGCTGGATGTCGAGCAACACCTCGGGCGTTTCCACCCCCTTGTCGTCGGTCTTCATCTCGATGTCCACCGTCAGGCGCCCACCTTCGGTCAGGCGACCAAACAGCAACTCGTCGGCCAGCGCACGGCGGATGGTGTCCTGGATCAGGCGCTGCATCGGGCGTGCGCCCATGAGCGGATCGAAGCCCTTCTTGGCCAGGTGCTTGCGCAGCTGGTCGGTGAAGGTGACTTCCACCTTTTTCTCGGCCAGTTGCGTCTCCAGCTGCAGCAGGAACTTGTCCACAACGCGCAGGATGATCTGCTCGTCCAGGGCCTTGAAGTTGACGATGGCATCCAGCCGGTTGCGGAACTCGGGCGTGAACAGGCGCTTGATGTCGCCCATTTCGTCGCCCGCCTGGCGCGGGTTGGTAAAGCCGATGGTCGCCTTGTTCATGGTCTCGGCGCCAGCATTCGTGGTCATGATGATGAGCACGTTGCGGAAGTCGGCCTTGCGGCCATTGTTGTCCGTCAGCGTGCCATGGTCCATGACCTGCAGCAGCACATTGAAGATGTCCGGGTGCGCCTTCTCGATCTCGTCGAGCAGCAGCACCGCGTGCGGCTTCTTCGTGATGGCTTCCGTCAGCAGACCACCTTGGTCGAAACCGACATAGCCCGGAGGCGCGCCGATCAGGCGGCTCACAGCGTGGCGCTCCATGTACTCGGACATGTCGAAGCGGATCAGCTCGATGCCCATGATGTAGGCGAGCTGCTTGGCCGCTTCGGTCTTGCCAACGCCGGTGGGGCCGCTGAACAGGAACGAACCAATCGGCTTGTCGCCCTTGCCCAGGCCCGAGCGTGCCATCTTCACAGATGAAGCGAGCACTTCGAGGGCCTTGTCCTGACCAAACACCACGCTCTTGAGGTCGCGCTCCAGCGTCTGCAGCTTGCTGCGGTCGTCGTTGCTGACATTGGCGGGCGGGATGCGCGCGATCTTGGCCACGATCTCCTCGATCTCGGCCTTGCCAATGGTCTTCTTGCGCTTGCTGGGCACCAGGATGCGCTGCGCGGCACCGGCTTCATCGATCACGTCGATGGCCTTGTCGGGCAGGTGGCGGTCGTTGATGTACTTGGCGCTCAACTCGGCTGCTGCCTGCAGTGCCGCAGCGGCGTACTTCACGCTGTGGTGCTCCTCGAAGCGGCTCTTGAGGCCCTTCAAGATGTCGATCGTCTCGGCCACGCTGGGCTCGACCACGTCCACCTTCTGGAAGCGGCGGGACAGCGCGGCATCCTTTTCGAAAATGCCACGGTATTCCGTGAAGGTGGTCGCACCGATGCACTTGAGCTGGCCGCTGGAAAGCGCTGGCTTCAAGAGGTTGGATGCATCCAGCGTACCGCCCGAGGCAGCACCCGCGCCGATCAGGGTGTGGATCTCGTCGATGAACAGGATCGCGTTGGGCTTGTCCTTGAGCGACTTGAGCACGCCCTTGAGGCGCTGCTCGAAATCACCCCGGTACTTGGTGCCCGCCAGCAGCGCACCCATGTCGAGCGAATACACCGTGGCCTCGGCCAGGATCTCGGGCACGTCGTTCTGGGTGATGCGCCAGGCCAGGCCCTCGGCAATCGCAGTCTTGCCCACACCGGCTTCACCCACCAGCAGCGGGTTGTTCTTGCGGCGGCGGCACAGGATCTGGATCGTGCGCTCGACTTCGTAGTTGCGGCCTATCAGCGGGTCGATCTTGCCGTCCTTGGCCGCCTGGTTCAGGTTCTGGGTGAACTGCTCCAGCGGCGAGGCCTTTTCGTTGCGTTCGCCACCGCCACCTTCTTCGCCCTCGGCCTGGTTCTCGGCCTTGGCAGGTTCTGGCGGCTCGCCTTTCTTGATGCCGTGGGCAATGAAATTGACCACATCCAGGCGCGTCACGCCCTGCTGGTGCAGGTAGTACACGGCGTGCGAATCTTTCTCGCCGAAGATGGCCACGAGCACATTGGCACCCGTCACCTCTTTCTTGCCATTGCCCGTGGACTGCACGTGCATGATGGCGCGCTGGATCACCCGCTGGAAGCCCAGCGTGGGTTGTGTATCCACCTCGTCGGTACCGGCGACCTGGGGGGTGTTGTCTTTGATGAAATTCGACAGCGATGAACGCAGATCATCGATATTGGCCGAACATGCGCGCAGCACCTCCGCTGCGCTGGGGTTATCGAGCAATGCAAGCAACAGATGCTCCACGGTGATGAATTCGTGGCGCTGCTGGCGGGCCTCAACAAAGGCCATGTGCAAGCTGACTTCCAGTTCCTGGGCAATCATGTGAACTCCTTTGTGCTTGCGTGGAAGGGATAACTGTATTTCGGGATCAAAGACCTGTTATTCAACAGGCTCACTGACACATTGCAGTGGGTGGCCCGCCTTGAGGGCGGCGTCAAGCACTTGCTCCACCTTGGTGGCAGCGACATCGCGGGAGTACACGCCGCAAACGCCTTTTCCGTCGAGGTGGATCTTCAACATGATCTGGGTCGCTGTTTCGCGGTCCTTGCTGAAGAACTCCTGCAGCACCACGATGACGAATTCCATGGGGGTGTAGTCGTCATTGAGCATGACCACCTGGTACATCTGGGGCGGCTGGGTCTTTTGCGTGCGCCTTTCGAGCACGACCGAACCGCCATCATCCCGCGCTGGCCGTGTAACCGGCGGCGCGGTGGGGGGTGAAGGTGGTTTTGTTGCCATGAAAATCATTCTAGCGACCCGCGCGGGGGGCTGCCGCTGAAGAAGTTGGGAGTTGACCCGGTATTTTTCAAGCCATGGCTCCATAAAGGGAGCCACACCCTGGGACCGCGCCGCCCGCTTACCCCCTGCCCTATTCGTACACCACCGTGGCCGCCCCTGGGCCCGCCTGCGCGGTCCATGCCGCCAGGGCCGCATCCGACGGGAAAAACCGCGCGTTTTCCCCCAGTTGCAGCTCTGCCACCGCCGCTGCGTCCTCGGCCTTGCAGCGCACACCCATGCGTACTCGCAGGCCATGCACCGCGACCTCGCCCTCGGCACTCTCCTCCCGCCGCGCGGGAAACTCCTGCACCAGGCGGGGCACATCGGGCAGCTTGTCTCCCACCACCACATGCAGGTACTTGCCAAACCGGCAGCGTGCACCAGCCAAATCCCACACCTGCTGCACCTTCACGCGCAGGCCTCCGCTGAAATGGTCCAGCTGCAGGCGCCCCATCATCACCACGAACTCGTCTTCCTTGAGCTGGTTGCGGTAGGTGTTGAGCAAGGCTTCATCGGCCGATGCCTCGATGACAGCGGATTTGTCATCCAGCTTGAACAGGGCCAGTTTGCCCCGCTGCCCGTTGATGACGCGGAAGTCGCTGATGATCCCGGCCAGCACCTGGGGCTCGCGGCTGTCGAGCAATTCGTCGATCTGTGTACGCACAAAGCGGCGCACCTCGGTAGCCACTTCGTCGAACAGGTGGCCGGACAGGTAAAAGCCCACTGCGGTTTTTTCCAGCGTGAGCCGTTCCTTGATACCCCAGGGCAAGGCCTCCACCAGGTCGGGCTCCTGCGTGCTGGAGCCATGGACGTCATCACCCATCATGTCGAACAACCCGCCCTGGTTCACATTGGCCAGCGAGGCTGCCGCGAAATCGAAGGCCCGGTCGATGGACGCCACCAGCGCCGCGCGGTTCATGTTGATCGAATCGAACGCACCCGCCTTGATCAGGGCCTCTACCGTCCGCTTGTTCATGCGCGCCTTGTCCACGCGCAGGCAGAAGTCGAACAGGCTCTTGAAGGGCCCGGAGGTGGAGCCGTTCGGCCCCTCGCCCCGCCCTTCTCGTGCGGCCACAATGGCTTCGATGGCCTGCTGGCCCGTGCCCTTCACGGCGCCCAGGCCGTAGCGGATGATCTTGTCCGTGACGGGCTCGAACCGGTACTTGCCCCGGTTCACGTCCGGCGGTTCGAAGGTCATGCCGAAGTGCTTGACCGCGTCCTCGTACAACACCTTGAGCTTGTCGGTGTCGTCCATTTCCACGGTCATGTTGGCGCAGAAGAACTCAGCCGTGTAGTGCACCTTGAGCCAGCCCGTGTGGTAGGCCAGCAGCGAGTAAGCGGCAGCGTGCGACTTGTTGAAGCCGTAGCCCGCGAACTTCTCCATCAGGTCGAACACCTCGTCGGCTTTTTCCTGCCCGATGCCTTTTTCGGCCGCCCCCTTGCGGAAGATCTCGCGGTGCTCAGCCATCTCCTCGGCCTTCTTCTTGCCCATGGCACGGCGCAGCATGTCGGCGCCACCCAGGCTGTAACCGCCCAGCACCTGGGCGGTCTGCATCACCTGCTCCTGGTACACCATGATCCCGTAGGTTTCAGCCAGCACGGGCTCGACCAGGGGGTGCGGGTACTCCACCGGTTCCTTGCCGTGCTTGCGGTTCACGAACGTGGGGATCAGATCCATGGGGCCCGGGCGGTACAGCGCGTTCAGGGCAATCAAGTCCTCCAGGCGGCTGGGCTTAGCCTCCTTGAGCATGCCCTGCATGCCCCGGCTTTCAAACTGGAACACGGCCTCGGTCAGCCCGTCCTGAAAAAGCTTGTAGGTCTTGCCATCGTCGAGCGGCACGGTCTCGAAGGTGAAGTTCTCCTGGCCCTTGTGGCGCTTGATAATGAACTCGCGCGCAATCTCCAGGATGGTGAGCGTGGCCAGGCCCAAAAAGTCGAACTTCACGAGGCCGATGGCCTCCACGTCGTCCTTGTCGTACTGGCTCACAGCCGATTCGCTACCCGGCTGCTGGTAGAGCGGGCAAAAATCGGTGAGCTTGCCCGGCGCAATCAGCACGCCCCCGGCGTGCATGCCGATGTTGCGCGTCATGCCTTCGAGCTTCTGCGCCATCTCGATGACAGTCTTGACGTCTTCTTCCTTGCGCACGCGCTCGTAGAGCATGGGCTCCAACTCCAGCGCGTAGTTGTTCTTGTCGCCCTCCTTCTTCACCTCGGGCGGGTACTGCAAGGTGTACGACATGCCCGGTTTGCCCGGCACCAGCTTGGAGATGCCGTCGCAGAAGGTGTAGCTCATGTCCATCACCCGGCCCACGTCACGGATGGCCGCCTTGGCGGCCATGGTGCCGAAGGTGGCGATCTGGCTCACTGCGTTCTTGCCGTACTTCTCCTTCACATAGTCGATCACACGGTCGCGGTTGCCCTGGCAGAAGTCGATGTCGAAGTCGGGCATCGAGACCCGCTCGGGGTTCAGGAAGCGTTCGAACAGCAGGTTGTACTCAAGCGGATCCAGGTCGGTGATCTTGAGCGCATAGGCCACGAGTGAGCCCGCGCCCGACCCCCGTCCGGGTCCCACGGGGCAGCCGTTTTCCTTGGCCCACTGGATGAAGTCGCCCACGATCAGGAAGTAACCGGGGAACCCCATCTTGAGGATGGTGCCGATCTCGAACTCCAGCCGCTCCACATAGCGCGGGCGCTGCTGTTCGCGGTCGGACTCTTTGGGGAAAAGCAGCTTGAGCCGCGCCTCCAGCCCCTCAAAAGAGGCGTAGCGAAAGTACTCGTCGATCGGCATGCCATTGGGCGTGGGAAAATCCGGCAGTTGCGGCTTGCCCAGCACCAGCGTCAAGTTGCAACGCTGGGCGATTTCCACCGTGTTCGCAATGGCCGAAGGCACATCGGCGAACAGCGCCTCCATCTCGGCCGATGACTTGAAATACTGGTCGCGGGTGAATTTGCGCACCCGGCGCGGGTTGGCAAGGATTTCGCCCTCGGCAATGCAGATGCGGGCCTCATGGGCCTCGTAATCATCCGCCGTGGCAAATTGCACCGGGTGTGTGGCCACCACCGGCAGGTTCAGGCGCGCCGCCAATTGGGCCGCTGCGGCCACATGGGCTTCATCGTCGGCGCGGCCCGCGCGTTGCAACTCCATGTAAAAGCGGTGCGGAAAAATCCCCGCGAGTCGCAGCGCGATGTCAGCCGCGCCAGACTCATCCCCCTTCAGCAAGGCCTGCCCCACCGGACCCGCCTGCGCGCCCGCGAGGGCAATCAGGCCTTCCGACAGCTCCTCCAGCCACGCCCAGGTGCACAGCGCCAGGTTCTTGACAACGTTGCGCGTCCAGGCGCGGGCCAGCAGCTCTGACAGGTTGAGGTAGCCCTGACGGCTTTGCACCAGCACGATCATTCGCGATGGCGCCGCCCCCGCTTCGCCTTCCAGAAAAATTTCTGCACCCAGAATAGGCTTGACGCCCTTGCCCCGGGCTTCCTTGTAGAACTTGATCGCGCCAAAAAGGTTGTTGAGATCGGTGATGGCCAATGCAGGCTGGCCATCCTTGGCGGCCGCCTTGGCCACCTCATCGATTCGGTTGGTCCCGTCCACGACGGAAAATTCGGTGTGCAGGCGCAGGTGAACAAACATGGAGCCATTGTAGAAAGCCCTGCACCTGCCCGCCTGAAAGCAGAGCTTACGGCGCCGCTGGGCGGCAACGGCCCCCAGTACAATGCCTTTTCTGTTCAAGATGCCTGTGGACCCTTGGGCCGGAAGCGCAACTCACGCCCCGGACGAACCCAGCCCCATGTGCACCTGTTCCCTCATTTGCTGAA
The DNA here is from genome assembly GCF_002245625.1 of Acidovorax kalamii. Taxonomy (GTDB): domain Bacteria; phylum Pseudomonadota; class Gammaproteobacteria; order Burkholderiales; family Burkholderiaceae_C; genus Acidovorax; species Acidovorax kalamii. Next base: position 371,242 of record NZ_NOIG01000011.1, on the reverse strand, counting down.
AGCTGCTTGCGATGCTGCGTGCCCCATTGCCCCTCGTTTCCGCCCTGCTGCTTGCCGGTCTGCTGGCGGGCTGCTCCAGCACCCCCGAAGACAAAACGGCCGGCTGGAGCCCCAACCGTATCCATTCGGAAGCCAAGGACGAAATGAGCAGCGGCGCCTACGACAAGGCGGTTCCGCTGCTCGAAAAGCTCGAAGGCCGTGCAGCCGGCACTCCGCTGGCGCAACAGGCCCAGATCGACAAGGCCTACGCCCACTACAAGGCCGGTGAAAAGGCCCAGGCCATCGCCACGCTGGACCGCTTCATGAAGCTGCACCCAGCCAGCCCCGCGCTGGACTACGCGCTCTACCTCAAGGGCCTGGTGAATTTCAACGACAACCTGGGGTTGTTCTCCTTCATCTCGCGCCAGGATCTGTCCGAGCGGGACCAGAAGGCCGCCAAGGACTCGTTCGAAGCCTTCAGCGAACTGTCCACCCGCTTCCCAGACTCGCGTTACACGCAGGACGCGCGCCAGCGCATGACCTACATCGTCAACTCGCTTGCGCAGTACGAAGTGCATGTGGCCCGCTATTACTTCCAGCGTGGCGCCTATGTGGCGGCCATCAACCGCGCCCAGGTGGCCGTGGCTGATTACCAGGGCGTGCCCGCGCTGGAGGAAGCGCTGTACATCCTGATCCAGTCGTATGACGCCCTGGGCATGACCCAGTTGCGTGATGACGCGCGCCGCGTGATGGACAAGTCCTATCCCCAAAGCCCCTATATGAGTGGCGGCTTCAAGGGCAAGTCGGATCCGTGGTGGAAGGTCTGGTGAGCAGCGCCTGCAAGGCCTCTTCAAAAGCCTCTTCCGACTCCAGCCGCCGCATTGGCGGCAATGCGGCCAGCAGGCGTTTGCCGTAACCCATGGTGACAAGGCGGGTGTCCCCCACCACCAGAATCCCCCGGTCCGACTCCCGCCGGATCAAGCGTCCCGCCCCTTGCTTGAGCGCCACGGCAGCCTCGGGCAGTGCATAGGCCTTGAAAGCCTTTCCTCCCGCCTTTTCGATCCGCTGGGTGCGCGCCTCGACCAAGGGGTCGCCTGGGGGCGGAAACGGCAGCTTGTCGATCACCACGAGCTGCAGCGCGTCGCCGGGCACATCGAACCCTTCCCAGAAGGTGGCGGACGCGACCAGCACACAGCCCGGCTGGCCATGGTCCGCCCCCTCCCGAAAACGCTCCATCAGCCGCCGCTTGGGCCACTCGCCCTGCACCAGCACTTCCAGCGCTCCTGACGACACAAACCGCTTCTGGAGTGCATCCCCCACCGCGCGCAACGCCTTCAACGTGGTGGTGAGCACCAGGGTGCGCCCCCCCAGCCGCTCGGCCGCCTGGCCCACCCATTGCGCCAGCGCTGGGCTGTGGGCCGGGTCGGCGGGTGAAGGCAAGTGGCGCGGCACATACAGTGCGGCCTGCGCCGGGTAGTCGAACGGACTGGCCACTCGCAGGATTTGGGCCTCCTGCAGCCCCGCCCGTTCAGTGAACCAGCTCAGGCGCTCGTCGTCGCCCAGGGTCGCCGAGGTGAAGATCCAGGCCCGGCCCGGACCTGCGGAACTGTCATCCGGCCAGCCATCGCCGCCCGCGCCCTCAGAAGCCTCGGCAGGCGCTCCCAGCAAGCGCGTGCGCATGGCATCGGCAATGTCCAGCGGCGATTCGACCAGCCGCAATTGCGTGCCCACATCCACCCAGCGCACCACCTCGGGATCGCTGGGACCTGAAAAGCGGGCCAGGCGCGCCAGCAGTTCCGAGCCGCGCTCATACAGGCGCACAAAGTCTGGTGCGATCTCGCTGACCGTATCGAGCGCCTCCTGGGCCTGCGCGCAGGCCAGCGCCACGCCGCGCAAGGCGCCGTGCCAATGCTCGGCCGGGAATCCCTCCGGGGCATCATCCGCCCACCGTAGCTTGGTGGCACCCGTGACCGTGCGAGCGACCAGGCGCAGGTCCTGCGCCGACAGCTCCACCCGGCGGGACAACCCCACCCAGTCCGCGAGGCCCCGGGCATGCTGCAGGCCTGCGGCCAGCAGGTCCCTGCTGAAATCCGTCACCTGCCCCGTGGACAACTGGGTGCCCAGGAACTGCACGCCTGTCTCATTGATCTGGTGCGCCTCATCAAACACCACCACGCGCACCGTGGGCAACAGCTCGGCCATGCCCGACTCGCGCACTGCAACATCGGCAAAAAACAGATGGTGGTTGATGACCACGATGTCGGCCGCCAGCGCCTCGCGCCGCGCCCGATGCACATGACAGGGGCGGAACTGGGGGCATTGCGAACCCAGACAGTTCTCGCGGGTGGAGGTCACCAGGGGAATCACGGGCGAGCGGTCATCCAGCCCCGTCAGTTCCGCCAGGTCGCCCGATTGGGTGTGGTGTGACCAGTCTTCGACCTTGGCCAGCACGCGCGCCACGCCCCGGTCCTGGGCCTGCGCGTCCTGGCGCGCAAGCTCCATGCGGTACAGGCACAGGTAGCTGGAACGGCCTTTGAGCAGCGCCATGCGCACCGGCATGCCCAGCGTTTCGACCAGCCAGGGCAGGTCCCGCGCGAAAAGCTGGTCCTGCAGCGCCTTGGTGGCGGTGGACAGCAGCACCCGCTCGCCGCTGAGCAGGGCGGGCACCAGATAGGAAAAAGTCTTGCCCACCCCGGTGCCCGCCTCCACCACCAAAGCGCCCCCTGCTTCGATGGTCCGTGCGACGGCGCAGGCCATCTGGGTTTGCCCCTCGCGGGGCTGGAAGTGTGCCTCCGCCCGCTCCAGAACACCACCGGCGGCAAACACCTCCGCCACCATGTCAACCAGCGACATCAGGCAGGCTCTTGCGGCAGAAGCTCACGTTCCAGTCGGTCCATCGCATCGCGCAGGACCAAGCGGCGCTTCTTCAGCCGCCGCAGCGCCAGTTCGTCGGGCGCCGCATCCGGGGCGCAGCGATCGATCAAGGCATCCAGATCGGCATGTTCCATGCGCAATTCGATCAGTTGTCGGTGGGGAGAGTGGAGGCTGGGTTTCAAGGCAGGAGCGCCACAAGCATGGCGAAAATGCCACAGGCGGGCGGATAATACGCGCTTGGCCCGTTTTCACGACGAGCGTTTGTGCACGCGCCCCCACAATCACCAGCATGACCAAAGCGTTTCGCCTCATCGCGTCCACCGGCATCCACAAGGGCGACCGGGAATACCAGCAAGACCAGGTCGCCCTGATCTCCCACGCCAGACACAATGGCTGCGTGCTGGGCGTGATCGCCGATGGCATGGGCGGTCGCAGTGGCGGCCGCAAGGCATCGGACCAGGTCATGATGACCGCGCGGCAGCTGTTCGAGCGCTACTCGCCCGACACCGACGACGCGGTGTCCATGCTCAAGAACATGGTCGAAGAGGCCCACATCGTCATTCGCCTGACGGCCATTTCGGCAGAACAGGAACCCCACAGCACGATTGCGGCCTTCCTCATCAACCCCCGAGGAGACTGCCACTGGGTGCATGCAGGCGACTCGCGCATCTACCATTTCCAGGGCCCCCGCATGGTGTTCCGCACCAGCGACCACTCCTATGTCCAGGCGCTGGTGGACCGGGGCGAGCTGACCGAGGCCGAGGCCAACAACCACCCCCACTCAAACATCCTGGTGGGCTGCCTGGGCACCGAGAGCGACCCGCCCATCACCACCCATATCATTCCGCAACTGCAACCGGGTGATGTACTGCTCGCCTGCAGCGACGGTGTCTGGCACTACTTCTCGCCTACCGAACTGGCCTCGGTGGTGGATTCGCTGTCGCCCCGCGAAGCCACCGAGTTCCTGATTGAAAAGGCGCGCTCCCGGGCCCGGGGCGGCGGCGACAACCTGTCGCTGGTCATCGTGAAGATCGAAGCGCTGGTCGAAGAAAAGAAGATCGCACGCCTCGTTCCGATCGACGCAGGCCGCGCCTGACCCACAGCCCACGGCGCCTGTATCAGGCTATCGGGAAGCCAGGCTGCTATGACGGCGACCCACCAGCGGAGCAGCTTGCCCCCATAAATCAATGGGCCAGCGGGCCGACGATGCCCCTGCTGCACTTTTCAGGCAATCAGCGCACTGGACTGGATACTGCCCGCGCCGGTGTTGGCAACGGCGCAGCAGGCGGGTGCCCCTTTGCGGCCGCATCAGCCTGGGACTTTTCGACCCGGGCGCGGCGCTCCTCCGCCGCTTTCAGGGTTTCTGCATGGCGAATGCGCGCCTGGGCGGCGCGGTCGGCCTGGACAGCCGCACGGGCAGCCTGCTCGCTGTCATGCTGCTGGACCCGGTTGCGCTGCAACAGTGCGCGCTGCTCGGCATCGTGGTCCCGCTGCGCCTTGGTGCTCGCGGGGTCTGCCGGGGTTTTGCGCACCGTGGCATCCGTGCCCTGCCCTCTGGACGCCGGAGGCGGCACGGCCTTCTGCTTTTCCTCAATGGAGCGCAGGCGCTCAGCCGCCTTTTCCCTGCGCTCGGCGTCGTTCAACTCCACCTCCTGGGCACGAAGCCGATCGCCGGCTTCACGTGCCTTGGTGCGGACACTGCGCAGGCAGTCCTCCACCGCAAACTGCTTGTAGCAGGCTGCTTCCTCCTTCTGGCGCACGGCAGCCAGCGCCTCGCGCTCGTGGCCGATGCGTTCGTGCTCGGCCTTGCGATGCGCAGCCGCAGCGGCCTGAGCGCTGTCCTGTGTTCCATCGGCGGCCTGGGCCCACACGGGAGCCACTGGCAGCACCAGCACAGTGGCAAGCACCGTTGCAGCAAAAAATGCACGCTGCATCATGTCAGCCCCGTATCCACCATGCGACGCTCCAGGTCCAGGAACTCCTTGGACTGCATCTCGTTGAGACGCGACACAGTGCGCGGAAACTCGTGTGCCAGCGGCCCATCGGTGTAAAGCTGCTCGGGCGGCACAGCCGCCGACAGAATGAGCTTGACACGCCGGTCATACAGCACGTCCACCAGCCAGGTAAAGCGCCGCGCGGGCGACGCCATGCTCACCGGCATGTAGGGCACGTCAGAAAGCAGCACGGTGTGGAACTGCGTGGCAATCTCCAGGTAGTCGTTCTGCGAACGCGGGCCGCCGCACAGCGCCTTGAAGTCGAACCACACCACGCCACCGGCCTTGCGCCGTGCGCGGATCTCGCGCTGCTCGATGTGCAGCACCGGATCTTCGTCATGCACTTCGGCCAGCTGGTCGAAGGCCTGGCTCATTTCGGCGTCGGCCTCGGGGCCCAGAGGCGTGTGGTAGAGCTTCACATGCTCCAGCGTGCGGCGCCGGTAGTCGGTGCCGTTGTCCACGTTGACCACTTCCAGCTTCTCGTTGAGCAATGCAATCGCGGGCAGGATGCGGTCGCGGTGCAGGCCACCGGGGTAAAGATCGTCCGGTTTGAAATTGGACGTGGTGACAAAACCCACGCCGTTGTCGAACAGCGCCACCAGCAAGCGATGCAGGATCATGGCATCGGTGATGTCCGCCACGTGGAATTCGTCGAAGCAGATGAGCTTGTAGCGCTTGGCAATGCGCTCGCCCAGCACGTCGAGGGGGTTCTGCGTGCCCTGCAGCGCCACCAGCTCGCGGTGCACCTCGCGCATGAACTCGTGAAAGTGCAGGCGCACCTTGCGCTTGAGTGGCACGGCGTCAAAAAAGCACTCCATCAGGAAGCTCTTGCCCCGCCCCACCCCGCCGTACATGTACACGCCACGCGGAATCTCGGGCCGGTTGATCAGCTTCTTGAGCGCGTTGGAACGCCGCGCCTTGTAGGCGGCCCATTCATCGGCACAGCGCTGCAGCGCATCCACGGCCCGCAACTGGGCGGGGTCGCTTTGGTAGCCTTTGGCGGCCAGCTCGGCCAGGTAAGCCTGTTTGACTGTCACGGGATGCGCACCCTTCTGATACTATGAATTTGATAGCAACCAGCGCATGACTAGCAGGCGCTGGAGCCCTTCTTTATTCAAATATCAGAAGTTGAGAGTGCGCTTGTCCACGGCCAGGGCCGCTTCCTTGGTGGCTTCGCTCAAGGAGGGGTGTGCGTGGCAGATGCGTGCGATGTCTTCGCTGCTGGCCTTGAACTCCATGGCGACCACAGCTTCGGAGATCAGCTCGCTGGCCTGCGGGCCCACGATGTGCACGCCCAGGATTTCGTCGGTCTCGGCATCGGCCAGCATCTTGACCATGCCGGTGGTGTCGCCCAGTGCGCGTGCGCGGCCGTTGGCCAGGAAGGGGAAACTGCCCGCCTTGTACTTGACGCCATCGGCCTTGAGCTGCTGCTCCGTGCGCCCCACCCAGGCGATTTCAGGGCTGGTGTAGATGACCCAGGGAATGGTGTTGAAGTTGACGTGACCGTGCTGGCCGGCGATGCGCTCGGCCACGGCAACGCCTTCTTCCTCGGCCTTGTGCGCCAGCATCGGACCGCGCACCACGTCGCCCACCGCCCAGACGCCGGGCAGGTTGGTCTTGCAGTCGCCGTCCACCACAATGGCGCCGCGCTCGTCCAGCTGCAGGCCCACAGCTTCGGTGTTCAGGCCAATGGTGTTGGGCACGCGGCCGATGGAGACGATGAGCTTGTCCACTTCCAGCGACTGGGCTTCGCCCTTGGCGTTGGTGTAGGCAATGCTCACACCCTTCTTGCTGGTCTTGATCTCGCCGACCTTCACGCCCAGCTCGATCTTCAGGCCCTGCTTGTCGAAGGCCTTCTTGGCTTCCTTGGCGATCTGCTCATCCACCGCGCCCAGGAAGGTAGGCAGGCCTTCGAGGATGGTGACTTCGGCACCCAGGCGGCGCCACACCGAGCCCATTTCCAGGCCGATCACGCCCGAGCCGATGAGGCCGAGCTTCTTGGGCACCGCGCCGACGCGCAGCGCGCCGTCGTTGGACAGCACCAGTTCTTCGTCGAACGGCGTGCCGGGCAGCGCACGGGCGTTGGAGCCGGTGGCGATGATGATCTGTTTGCCAACGATGGTCTCTTCAGCGGCACCCGCCACCTTGATCTCGTAGCCCCCTTCGGCAGCCTTCACGAACGAGCCGCGGCCGTGAAAGAAGCTGACCTTGTTCTTCTTGAACAGGTACAGGATGCCGTCGTTGTTCTGCTTCACGACGGTGTCCTTGCGGGCAATCATCTTGGCCACGTCCATCTTGACGCCAGTGGCCGTGATGCCGTGCTCGGCAAAGTGCTTGTTGGCATGCTCGAAATGCTCGGACGATTGCAGCAGCGCCTTGGAGGGGATGCAACCGACGTTGGTGCAGGTGCCACCGGGTGCGGGGCCGCCCTTGTCGTTCTTCCACTCGTCGATACAGGCGACGTTGAAGCCCAGCTGGGCGGCACGGATGGCGGCGATGTAGCCACCAGGGCCGCCACCGATGACGATCACATCAAATTGTTTGCTCATGGGAAATCTCGTTCAGTCAGTTGGAGAAAGACCCACCGGCGGGCAGGACCAGAGGCCGGGCCACGCGGGTGGGTCAATGCAGTCAGGGGATCAGATGTCGAACAGCAGGCGCGATGGGTCTTCCAGCGCGTCCTTCATTGCCACCAGGCCCAGCACGGCTTCACGGCCGTCGATGATGCGGTGGTCATAGGACATGGCCAGGTAGTTCATCGGGCGGATCACGATCTGGCCGTTTTCCACGACAGCGCGGTCCTTGGTGGCGTGCACGCCCAGGATGGCCGACTGGGGCGGGTTGATGATGGGGGTGGACAGCATGGAGCCGAACGTGCCGCCATTGGAGATCGAGAACGTACCGCCAGTCATTTCTTCAATGCCCAGCTTGCCTTCTGCGGCCTTCTTGCCGAACTCGGCGATCTTCTTCTCGATGTCGGCGAAGCTCATCTGGTCTGCATTGCGCAGGATGGGCACCACCAGGCCACGGGGCGAGCCCACGGCGATACCGATGTCGAAGTAACCGTGGTAGACGATGTCGTTGCCGTCCACCGACGCGTTCAGCACCGGGTACTTCTTGAGGGCATGCACGGCGGCCTTCACGAAGAAGGACATGAAGCCGAGCTTGGTGCCGTGTTCCTTGGTGAAGCTGTCCTGGAACTTCTTGCGCAGGTCCATCACCGGCGCCATGTTCACTTCGTTGAAAGTGGTCAGGATGGCGTTGGTGGCTTGCGACTGCAGCAGACGCTCTGCCACGCGGGCGCGCAGGCGGCTCATGGGCACTCGCTGCTCGGGACGACCGCTCAGGTCTTCCTTGCCAGCGGGCGCTGCCACCTGGGGCAGTGCCTTGGAGGGCACACCAGTGGGGATCACGCTGGGAGCTGCGACAGCAGCCTTGGCACCACCGGCCACGGCGGCCAGCACGTCACCCTTGGTCACGCGGCCGTCCTTGCCCGAACCGGCCACGGCCGAGACAGACAGGTTGTTGTCGGCCAGCAGCTTGGCAGCGGCGGGCATGGCCACATCGCCCTTGGAGCCACCAGCGGCGGCAGGCGCTGCAGCAGGTGCAGGTGCAGCGGCAGCGGGGGCTGGTGCGGCAGCGGCAGGAGCTGCTGCAGCGGCGCCCGCTTTGCCTTCCGTGTCGATCTTGGCGATGAGCTGATCAGCCACCACAGTGGCACCGTCGCCCTGGATGATTTCAGACAGCACGCCAGCAGAGGGTGCGGGCACTTCGAGCACGACCTTGTCGGTTTCGATCTCGATCAAGATCTCGTCCACGGCCACGGCTTCACCGGGCTTCTTCTTCCAGTTGAGCATGGTGGCTTCTGCCACGGATTCGGACAGCTGGGGGACTTTGACTTCTACGATAGCCATTTTGAATTCTTTCGGTAGGGGTTCTGTTCTGTGTTCGTTCGGGTAGCTGGCCTTACTTGGTCAGGACAAAACCCTTGAGCTTGGCGAATGCTGCATCCACCAGCGCCTTTTGCTGCTCCTGGTGCAGGTGGGCATAACCCACGGCAGGCGAAGCAGACGCGGCGCGGCCTGCGTAGCCCAGCTTCTGGCCATCGAGCATGTTCTCGTGGATGTTGTGCTGGATGAAGAACCAGGCACCCTGGTTTTGCGGCTCGTCCTGGCACCACACCACATCCGTCGCGTTGGGGTACTTCTTGAGTTCGGCCCCAAATGCCTTGTGGGGGAACGGGTAGAGCTGTTCCACACGGATGATGGCCACGTCTTCGTCTTCGCGTTCGGTGCGCTTCTTCACGAGGTCGTAGTACACCTTGCCCGAGCACGCGATCACGCGCTTGACCTTGGCGGCCTTCTTCACGATGGCTTCGTTCTGCTCGGGAATCACCGTCTGGAAGCTGCCCTTGGTGAACTCGGACAACGGCGAGGTGGCGTCCTTGTTACGCAGCAGCGACTTGGGCGTCATGATGATCAGTGGCTTGCGCAGGTCGCGCACCATCTGGCGGCGCAGCACATGGAAGATCTGGCTGGCCGTGGTGGGCTGCACGATCTGCATGTTGGTGTCGGCCGCCAGCTGCATGAAGCGCTCCAGGCGGGCCGAGCTGTGCTCAGGACCCTGGCCTTCATAGCCGTGCGGCAGCATCAGCGTAATGCCGTTCACACGGCCCCACTTCACTTCGCCGGAGGCGATGAACTGGTCGATCACCACCTGGGCGCCGTTGGCGAAGTCGCCGAACTGTGCTTCCCAGATCACCAGGGTGTTGGGATCGTTCGATGCATAGCCGTACTCGAAGCCCAGCACCGCCTCTTCGGACAGGATGGAGTCGATCACGACAAACGGGGCCTGGTTGTCGGCCACGTTCTGCAGCGGCACATAGGTGCCGGCATCCCACTTTTCGCGGGCCTGGTCGTGAATCACGGCATGGCGGTGGGTGAAGGTGCCGCGTCCGCAGTCTTCACCCGACAGGCGCACCGGGTAGCCGCTGGCCACCAGGGACGCGAAGGCCATGTGTTCGCCCATGCCCCAGTCCACATTGATTTCGCCACGGCCCATGGCAGCGCGGTCATCGTAGACCTTCTTCACCAGTTGGTGCGGTGTGACGCTGGCAGGAATGGTGGTGAGCTTTTCGGACAGGCGCTTCCATTCCGTCAGTGGAATCGCGGTATCGCCCGCATCGGTCCACTTCTTGCCCAGGAAGGGCGACCAGTCCACCGCGTACTTGCTCTTGAAATTGGTCAACACCGGATCGACGGTGTGCTTGCCCGCATCCATGGCAGAGCGGTACGCCTTGACCATGTCGTCGCCCAGCGTCGCACCCAGGCCCTGAGTGGCCAGCTTGTCGGCGTACAGCTTGCGGGTGCCGGGGTGGGCCGCAATCTTCTTGTACATGAGTGGCTGGGTCAGCGAGGGCGTGTCCTGCTCGTTGTGGCCCAGCTTGCGGAAGCAGGTGATGTCCACCACCACGTCCTGGCGGAACTCCATGCGGAATTCCAGCGCCAGTTGGGTGGCCAGCACCACGGCTTCGGGATCATCACCGTTGACGTGCAGCACCGGCGATTCGACCATCTTCACGATGTCGGTACAGAACGCGCTGGAGCGCATGTCGCGCGGGTCCGAGGTGGTGAAGCCGATCTGGTTGTTGATGATGATGTGCACCGTGCCGCCCGTGGTGTAGCCACGGGTCTGCGCCAGCGCCAGGGTTTCCTGGTTGACGCCCTGTCCGCCAAATGCGGCATCGCCGTGCACCAGCACGGGCAACACCTGGCTACCCCGGGGGTCATCACGGCGGTCCATGCGGGCGCGCACCGAACCTTCCACCACGGGGTTGACGATTTCCAGGTGAGAGGGGTTGAACGCCAGCGACAGATGGACCGGGCCGCCGGGGGTGGATACGTCCGAGGAGAAACCCTGGTGGTACTTCACGTCGCCCGCTGGCAGGTCTTCCGGAGCAGTGTGGTCAAACTCGGCAAACAAGTCGGCGGGCATCTTGCCCAGCGTATTGACCAGCACATTCAGGCGGCCACGGTGGGCCATGCCGATGACGATTTCCTGGATACCTTTGGAGCCTGCTTGCTGGATCAGCTCGTCCATGGCGGCGATGAAGCTTTCGCCCCCTTCGAGGGAGAAACGCTTCTGGCCGACGTACTTGGTGTGCAGAAAACGCTCCAGGCCTTCAGCGGCCGTCAGGCGGTCGAGAATCTGCTTTTTCTTTTCCGCGCCGAAGCTGGGCTTGCTGCGGATGGTTTCGAGTTTTTCCTGCCACCAGCGCTTCTGGTTCTGGTCGGTGGCGTACATGTACTCGGCGCCGATGGAGCCGCAGTACGTTTCGCGCAAGGCATTGATCAGCTCGCGCAGCGGCATGGATTCCTTGCCGAAGAACGTGTTGCTGGTGTTGAACACGACTTCCTGGTCGGAATCGCTGAAGCCGTAAAAAGAGGGTTCGAGTTCGGGAATCGCAGGGCGCTCGGTGCGCTTGAGCGGGTCCAGATCGGCCCAGCGCGCGCCCACATTGCGGTATGCGGCGATCAGCTGCTGAACCGCGGTACGCTTGCGGCCCAGTTCCGAGTCCGCGCCGGTGGCGACGACCACCTTGGTACCGCCCTGCTTTGCACGCTCGGCAAAGGCATTGATCACCGGCAGATGGGGAACGTCCTTGGCATTGCTGCCATCCACTGCGGGCACATTTTGCAGTGCATCAAAGTACTCGCGCCAGTTGTCTGGCACGCTACCTGGGTTGGCAAGGTAGTTTTCGTACATCTCTTCGACATAGGGCGCATTGCCGCCGAAGAGGTAAGTGTTGCCTTGGTAGGCTTGATAGACGGATGTCGTATCGCTCATATTCCGCTGACCTCCGCTTTCCTTGGGAAAGCATTAGCTGGTTGAGAAACCTTCCGCGACACGGCTGAACCGATTGGCGGATGCGACTGTGGCTGGGGAAGGGCCTTGGTACGGGCGGTATTGTGCCACCGAACGGGCGATCGCCCAAAGGAAGGGGCATGCGCGCACCCACGACAGGCCGCCGACAAATTGACGTCAGTGGGCCTCGCGTACATTCCGGGTATCTCATTGCCTCCACGCGACATGACACCCAATCACCTCCAAGACAAAGCCTTCCTGCTGCTGCTGATCGCCGTGACCATCGCCTTCGGAGCCATCCTCTGGCAGTTTCACGGCGCTGTTTTTTGGGGCGTGATTCTGGCCATCCTGTTTGCCCCGCTGCATCGCAAACTACTCAAGCGCATGCCCAAGCGCCCCACCCTGGCAGCCCTGTGCACGCTGGGGCTTTGCCTGGTCATCGTCATCCTGCCCATGACCGCCATCACCGTGTCGCTGGTTCAGGAGGCCAGCGTCATTTACGAACGGGTGCGCTCAGGCCAGCTCAATTTCGGGCTCTATCTGCAGCAGGTGATCGCAGCCCTGCCTGCGTGGGCCGCCAATCTTCTGGAGCGACTGAATCTCACCAGCATCGGTGAGTTGCAGCAAAAACTCTCCTCCGTTGCCGTACAAGCCAGCCAGTTCGTCGCAACACAAGCGCTGAGCATTGGTCAGAACACGCTGGAGTTCCTCGTCGGCTTCGGCATCATGCTGTACCTCCTGTTTTTCCTGCTGCGCGATGGCGCCAGCCTGGCCCGCCGGATTGGCCATGCGACCCCACTGGACGATGCCCATAAACGGCAGCTGGTCAGCAAGTTCACCACCGTCATCCGAGCCACCGTCAAAGGCAACATCGTGGTGGCGGCATCTCAGGGGGCCCTGGGCGGCCTGATCTTCTGGGTGCTGGGCATCCAGGGCCCGGTTCTGTGGGGGGTACTGATGGCCTTCCTGTCACTGCTGCCTGCTGTGGGCGCAGGCCTGATCTGGGTACCGGTGGCCATCTACTTCCTCGCCACCGGGGCCGTGTGGCAGGGTGCGGTGCTGACCGCATTCGGGATCGGCGTGATTGGCCTCGTGGACAACGTCCTGCGCCCCATCCTGGTCGGCAAGGACACCAAGATGCCGGACTACATCGTGCTCATCTCCACACTGGGAGGCATGGGACTTTTCGGCCTCACAGGCTTTGTCATTGGCCCCGTCATCGCTGCGCTGTTCATTGCCAGCTGGGACCTTTTTGCCCCGAACCAAACAGACTCCACGGCCAGTCCGTGACGCGCAACACGCCCCCTCCTACAGGGGCGCCTGCAAAACACACGCCGGAAAAGACAAAGGCCTCCGCGAGAGAGGCCTTTGGAAATGCACACCAGACGCTGCGTAACGCATCGGGTGCGCGTTGTCGATGTGTTTGACCACGAACTGGATCTTCGGTCGCTCGGTTTCGGTGAGATCAATCCAGCGGTCACCGGACGGCCTGCGTACCACCCGGCCGTACTGCTCAAGCTCCACATTTGCGGCTACCTCAACCGTATCCAATCGAGCCGCCGCCTGGAGCGCGAAGCCCAGCGCAATGTCGAGCCGATGTGGCTGACCGGACGCCTTGGGCCGGACTTCAAGATCATTGCGGACTTCCGTCGGAGCAACGGCGCTGGCATCTGCAACGTCTGCAAGCGCTTCATTGCCATGTGCCGACAGTTGGCCGACCAAGCCGCCGCCCAGTTGATCCACCTTGAAGACCCCGCCACCGTATCGGTCGCGAATACTGACAACGTTTGCCACCGCGTGCAAGCGCCGGAGCCTGCCCCCTCCCCAACGCTCCGCCGCAGGCTATAGTCCATCACGCATTCGTTCAGGCGCCTGCGCTTGCCGTCACCAGGGTCCGCCCCCCAAAAACGGCACCCGGATTCACAAAAACGGCACCCAGCCCGACAACCAAATCATTGGACTGCCAAGATGACGAATGTTCTCAGCGAAAAGAAGCGACTTTCACTGGCAGCGCTTTACCACCGGATGCCCATCGAGGAGCTGGAGGACCGAATCGCCAAGGGCATGCTTGCGGCTCCGACCATGGCCATTGCGCAAGAGGTTTTGAACAGCAGGCTCGAACATGTAGACCCAGCTCCCGAGCCAACCAGCTCATCCAACCGTGGCGGGGATCAAGGCTCCGTTGTAGGAACTGCCATGTTGAAGATATTGGCGGCGGGATTGAGCTGGCTGGTGCTGCCTGAACATATGGCTGCGCTGGTGACGATGGTGGCAGTTTGCTGGGTGGTGGCAGGGCTGGGCAAGGCGCTCCCCCGTCTCGGGCTGACCATTGGCATTGTGTTTGCCATAGTGCCTGTGGGTCTCTTGCTCTGGGCATGGCAGACCGGAGCCCTGGTTATGCGGGGCGGAGACTACAAGCCCCTCGGCGCCATGCTGACGTGGCTTGTATTGGTCGTAGCGTTCGGATTATTCTGGTCACTTGCCAGCTTGCTTATCTTCGGCTCTCGCCACAAAGGTTCGTGGAGGCACTTGCATGGCGAACTCGACAACGTGAGCGATGAACAGGCAGACACCGTAAGGGGGCGACGCTGATGGATTGCGTTTCTGCGTAGCTCCGCCACAGAAAACAGCCCGCCCGGCTTCGCGCACGGCGGGCTTTTTCATGTGCAGGCGGCGCATGCATTCGCCGCCGGTGGCCTTACGCGTGGGAAGGGATGAAGATCAGTACATCCCATTTCCCCGTCCCAGCCGGTGTGCGCATGGCCACCCTTGGCAACCTCCACGGCGTGCGCGTCACTGAAATCAATGACGGCCCGGAGGCCACAGCCTCGGACACTGATGCGGCTGTCTTTTCACCTCAACACCCCGGTGCTTGTCACCAAGATTGATACGGCCATCGGTAAAGCGGGAGAGCCGGGCACGCTGGCCGCCTCGCTCAACGCCATCAAGGAACAAGCCCGCCCCAAGCCGGTCATCGTGCGGGTGGAAAATAGCGTGAGCGCCGACGATGAAGAGAAGGCGGCCGACCAAGCCGTGAAGGTCATCGGCCCCCACAGGCAAAAAAAAGACCGGACTGCAAGCGCTGCTGTCGGCGCAGGCTGAGCCGGGCGTGAGGCCGCGCATCCTGGGCACCCCGGTCCTGGACCGCCAAGCCGTGACAGATGCCATGGTTGCCGTGGCCCGGAAGCTGCGCGCCATGGTCTACGCTGCCGCGCAGGGCGACACCATCAGTGAAGCCCAGGCCTCCCGCAACTACTTCGGAGCCAGCGAGCTGATGCTGCTGCGGCCCAACTGGAAGGCCCTCAAAACCGGCGCGGGCGTTCTGGAATCGCCCGCCGCAGCCCGTGTACTAGGGTTGCGCACCGCTTCGACACCGAGCAGGGTTGGACCAGGCCGAGCGCGACGTGCGCGAGCTGAGCGGCAGGATTCCTACCGAAATCACCAACATGATGACGGCGGCCGCACGCATGGAGATGCCTACCGACAAGCTCAGGGAATTCACCTTGATAGCATCGGAGCTGGCCACAGCGCTCGACGCGGTGCCCGATGAAAGCCAAACAAACACGCGAATTTGTAGATGTGTCGGTTGGGATAGGGAGCGATGGAGTCACAGAGCAAACTGAGCTTCAAAGAATCGAAGAAGCCCACGCTATCGCAGCAAGTTGACTTACTTTGCGGAACACCGATCATGGTTGCGGAACAAGCGCAATCAACGGAAGCGGCGAATACATCAACTGTGATAGCAAACAAAAAGGCCCTGTATTGCTACAGGGCCTTGAATGGGTGGTAGGACGTACAAGATTCGAACTTGTGACCAACGGATTAAAAGGGGCCTGAAACCCCTTATTTTTCAACAACTTAGCTCGTCTTCGCTCGCTAAACATCGCAGTCACTCGCCAATGTTTTCACGTTGTACTGACCGCGATGTAAGCCGGCAATCGGTCACTAGCCGTAGGCCTGAGCACGTCCGATGCGTCACTTAATCTTGAAACGTGGCGGGCCCGGGTACATGCGGAGCCCTTTCATGGACATCCCAGGATTGATGACGGTCGGTGCATACAAAATCGGCTCGCTCTTCGGATCGGGATGAAAGATAAAGCTGTTCGACTTTCCTTGGTGCTCTGGCAACTGGAAGTTGTGGAGAACGGTGGTCATGACGTTCTCACCTACCAATCGGCTCCACTTCGATGTATCGAGCACGGCGTCCCGCATAAATCTTGCGGCGGTTTCTGGCGCCGGTATGGCCGAGGGACTACCTATGTCTCGCATAACCCTAATCAAATTCCTGACCATCTTCTTGTAGATTCCGGAATCGAGATGCTCCCCGAGAGGGAGGAAGGCGAATGTCTTCCCATCGGGCAGCGTCTGCGTAAACTGGGAAAACGTCGGGAATGGCTTTGCGCTCGGTTTTCGAGTCTGAGGGTCGATCTGATTGGTTAAGGCGACGCTCCACGGCCGGTCGACGGTGCCATGCATCTGTGCGCCCCAAAGATCAAGGCAAACCGTCAGCCCGCGATTCGGCGCAGAGAGCTGCACGATCCGCTCGTCCAAAGCGGCCTTAAGCGTGTCTATGGCATCTTGCACCCCAGTGCAATCCAGAATTTGATCCGCGATCCACTCATCAGTTCGTTGCGAGCCGATTAATGCAATTCCGGTATACGCGATCGCGGCACGGCCATGAAACACTATCGCCTTGTTGGCTGTTTCGTCAAAAACTCGACCGTCAGGCCACGTAAGTCGCCGATCGGAGACTTGAACGATGTATTTGGGGGTAAGGCAGCTAAGAATGAGGGTCATTGGTCAAACGAGCTGGTGTCACTTGGATGTGGGAGCACCCGCACACACTCCGCGGCATAACGTCTGAATTTACCGGACTCGCGGCTTTTCGCGCAGGTCCGGTGGAATGATGGGTTAGCACTCATCCGCGGGCTGGAATGAAGCTTCCCGTAATTAACAATTGATCTACTTCTTTGAGCAAGGCAACAACGGAGTTAATTGCAGCACTTGTAGTCTTGTAATTGGTAGGCAAGTCGTTGCCATCCTTTAACCCAAAATGGGCCCCATAGTTCTTTTCAAATAATGCATCGCATTTTCCATTGTTGTGAATGAACAGGTGACGCATTTCCAGATGTTTTAATGCCGCATCCTTCGTGACTTGCGTTACTACGATCTTTGTATGCCCAAGAATTTTGTCGAATAATTTCGTCGTGCTACGCTCGTCTTCAAGACGACGGAACGTTGTGTCTATCATCTTCTGTGCAATCGCTTGATATGAGCCAAGGGCAACCAACTCATGAAACTGAAGCGAATTGCCTTGAACTTTTCCCACGACAGCCAGTGGATCCTTGGCGTACATCTCTTCAAGAACGCCTCTTAAATACTCCCCGAAGTACCGATACAGAATAATAACGGCGTGTTCAAAGTTGAGGGATTTGGAAAAATTAAAAATCCGAGGTGCGTGGTTAACTGGGTGCTTCAGATGGCTGTATTTCGCATGTGTTTTCCCAAGCGCTCCGAGGATCGTGCCACCTGCTGCAATCTTTGCTTTTGTGGTGTCAAGCGCGTAAGAAACGGAGAGATCAACAGCTTGCACGTGCTGTTCGAGTTGCTCGATTCGATTTCTGAAGCGCTGGTAGCTTGTAGATTCGGCCATGAGAGTTCCTGAGTGTTAACGTAATGTAGACCGCACCAAGCCGCAGGCCATATCTGGCGCTTGCGGTCTAAATTGGCACAAGAAAACGCGGAAAGGAGCTTGTAGCCTAGCTTGACGGCACATATACCGTATAAAAAAAAGTACAAATTTAGCCATGAAACCCGCCTCCCTCCAGTTTTTCGCGCCACACGGTTGCTGGACCAGGTCCGTGAGCGAATTCGTTACAAGCACTATAGCCTGCGCACCGAGCAGGCCTACGTGCAATGGGTGCGCATGTTCGTGAAATTGCACGGCTTGCGGCATCCACGAGACATGGGGCAGCTGGAAATCGAAGGTTTTCTAGCCATGTTGGGTAACAAGCGGCGGGTGTCCTGAAAGCCGCTGCCGCAGGAATCGCCAGCCCGTTGGACTTCTTGGCCTCGCACTTGCGGCCTGGCTGAATGACGGCTTTGGAGCTTCTAGCTGGATGGCTGCTCAGGGTCGATTCCCGCCGGTGGCAGTGACCACCACTCACGGTTTGCATAGTGTCTGGTGGCGAGGTCGAGCTTAAAGTAGTGGTGTGAAAAAAGACTACGGAAAACTCACCGCAGACCAATTCCAAGAATTCATCCAAATTCTTCCGGAGGTTTTCGCCAAGCTGCGAGAAGCAGATGAACTGTTGGCTCTCACGCCCAAGGCGAGATTCGACAAGGTGTTTCCAGGAGACTGGGGCGACTACAGCCATTTGTATGAGTTGCCATTCGACGAACACCTTAGCTGGGTGGTCCTCGCCCTGAACAGACAAGAGGAAGTGAGGGACGTTGCCAGTTCTTCCGATCCGCAGGAAGCCGCCCTCGCAATGCTGAGACAGCGTGATGAAGTCGAGGACAAGCCCCAGCACGAAGCGTTCACCGACGAAGAAGTGTTGACACTGATTTACTCCTTGAACCGGACCATGCAAAGCATGGCAACCTATGGACGGAGTATCTCTAGCCTGCTCCAGGACCTGCGCGAAAACAACGATCACGACTCATTGTTCAAGGCGATTCGTATGGATCGAACAGTCATCGGCTGTCCGACGGCAATGCGGCATCTTGCCAGGGCTCAAATCCGAAGCGACAAGCGGTTCTTCAAACACTTGCAAGCCGCGCTCAAAGGCCCATCCAAAAAACCCATGATCGGCCTGGAGCCCATGCGCTATGTCCTGCTGATGCTTCGCGAAATGGGCCTGAATGATCTATCCGAAAAAGACTTGGAACACCTGATGGTGGACCTGCTCAAGGTGTACCCCCGTGCACCGGGTGCCGCCAAAAACCTCAGCGCCCAATACCAGCGCTCAAAGAAAATTAAAACCATCTGAAATCGCGATTTGAGATGGTCGTCCAGATGGCCGTCGATGTATTCAATCCATAACCGTTCCAGGAAGCCAAAGTGGCATGCCTGGCGCGGTTAAAGGATGGAATTCATGTCGAAGCGAAACTCTGGTGGCGAGGCCACGAAGTACCCACAAACCCCAAACCAGGCCGCGTCGGATTCGATGGGGGCGCGCGGAGCGCGCACCGGCGAATCCGATGCGGAAGGTATTGCAGGTGCGGCGCCTAGTAACACAGCACCTGATAACAGCAAATTCCACTACCAACCCTTGCGATGGGGCGTGGATAGTTTGTACCTCTCTTACCCCGGCGTTCTCTCGCCGGATCGCGTTTCTCAACTGCGCCACCTCAAATCCATAGCCCAAGGGCCAAACCATGAAGCGGCGAAAGCCCAATTGCAGTTGGGCTCCCATGTCTTCGAGGTCAAAGACAAAAGCTCAGGCTTGTTCGCTTTCACCCTGGTAGATGGCTCGTACATGATCCGCCTGGGTGCTGGCAAGTCCAAGCAGTTGCCCATGGCCTATGTCCAGGTCTCCAGCCAACTCTTGAGCCACAAGGGGCCGATGGAGATTGAATCGGAGTTGCGGGACCTCCTGCGTCAGCTCGGGGAAGTTCACGCCCCGAAGGTCAGTCGGGTCGATCTGTTTCTCGATTTCGCGTGCGATCTGAGCATGGAAGGCTGGAACCGAGAAGCGTGGGTCACTCGGGCTTGTGCCGTCAACCAGTACGCGGAAGACAAGACGTTTACCGGCTGGACCATCGGGGCCGGTGGCGCTCTCATGGCCCGGCTGTATCACAAGCTCCTGGAGTGCAAGAAAAGCGGGAAGGAATACCTGCTCGACCTCTGGGCGCGAGCCGGATGGGATCAAGAGATGCCCGTCTGGCGCTTGGAATTCCAGTTCAAGCGTGAAGTCTTGGTGCAACTGGACTTGGACACCCTGGGCTCTGTGATGGAAAACCGTGCGGGCCTGTGGAGCTATGCGACCACGGAATGGCTGCGTCTGTGCCTCCCTACAGAAGCGGATAACACCCGCAGCCGCTGGCCTGTCCACCCCCTGTGGATGGCTGTTTCATCGGTGGATTGGGGGGTGCAAGGCGGCCCGTTGCTGCGCAGCTACCAGGCTCTGCGGGCCCCTTCCCTGTCATGGCTCGGTGCTCGCACTCTCTCGGCCTATGCTTCCATCGGGGCGATCACAGGGATCACGGACTTCGATGCGGCGGCGCTTGAGGCCAAGAAGCACGCGTACGACGTCCTAGGCAAGCAGAATGGGGGCGGCTTGAGTGGGGTTGGCGATGAGCAGTTCTTTCGCGAGAAAGTCGAGGCCCTCACACGCCTCTACAACACTCGCATGAATCCAGCGTTGCCGCCTGCGCCTGAGCCCTACCAGCACAACGAGTACGAACGCCAGTCACGAGGCTGACCATGGAAGAAACCGGCCTGCCCTTGCCTGCGGCCCGCTGTCTGTCCAAAGAACAGGCCGCTGCCTATCTCGGTATTGGCGTCACGCTCCTGGCGCAACTGGACGTGCCTTGTGTGCGTTTTGGAAGGCGTTGTGTATACGACAGGGTTGACCTCGATGCCTGGCTCGAAGACCATAAGGGCGAGCGAAGGCGGGCCGGAAAGGAGAAACAGATATGGCCCGTAATGAAGGTGTCTACAAGCGGCCAGACTCCGGCCACTGGTGGATCAATGCAACGCTCCCCAACGGCAAGCGCATACGCCAAAGCTCTGGGACTGCCGACCGAGCCGACGCGGAAGCGTATTTAGCCAAACTCAAGCTGGATGCGTACCGGGAAACCCACTTTGGGATCAAACCGGAACGTACCTGGCAAGAGGCTGTGATTCGGTACCTTGAACTCAAAAGGACGCTGAAGAGTTTTTCGGATGTGCAACGGATTTGCCGCCATCTGGACCGCTACCTGGGCGATGCTTCACTCAGACAGATCAATGGTGATCTGATCTGGAGCGTCGTGCAGGGCGAGCTCAAGAAGGGCAACAAACCCGCCACGGTGAACCGTTATCTCGCCACGGTGCGCAGCCTTCTTCGGATGGCCCGCGACGAATGGCAGTGGATCGACACCATGCCGAAAATCCGTCTGCTGCCTGGCGAGGTCGAGCGGGATCGGTGGTTGACGCGGGAGGAAGCGGATCGGTTGATTCGTGCATGCCCGCCTCATCTGGCGGCCCTGGTGCGGTTTGCCCTGGCAACGGGGTGCCGAGCGTCCGAGATCAAAGGCCTGGAGTGGAATCGTGTGGATCTGAGCCGGGGCACGGCTTGGCTCAATCACACGAAGAACGGCACGCCACGGGGAGTGCCCTTGAATGAAGATGCGATAGAAGTCTTGGAAGAACTGCTAGGCCAACACCCGCGCTTTTGCTTCACCTACCAGGGCAAGGCGATTGCGTGGGAGTTGACGAACTCAGCATGGCATGCGGCGCTGGCGGCTGCTGGCATTCAGGATTTTCGGTTCCATGACCTGCGGCACACGTGGGCTTCATGGCATCGGCAAGCGGGAACGTCTTGCGATGAGCTCAAGGACTTGGGCGGCTGGAAATCTCGGGTGATGGTAGACCGTTATGCGAAGTACGCCACGGAACATCTGGCGGTTGCAGCTAGTCGGATTCAGCGCCTACGGGATGAGAACGTGGTGAACCTTGTCACGTTTTCGTCACGGCCCAAAGAGAAAAGGGCCTAGCCTCTTCGGCTAAGCCCTTGATATCTCTGGTAGGACGTACAAGATTCGAACTTGTGACCAACGGATTAAAAGTCCGCTGCTCTACCAACTGAGCTAACGTCCCGACCGATTGCATCAATCCAGACTGATCAGACTGCTGCAAAGCCTCGGATTATAGCGTCTTTTTTGACCCCAACTTGGAAGTTGTCGCAAGTTTGTCGAGCACCCACCCAGCAGCGCACTGCCCGAAGGTGGCCGTGACCGCGACCACCGAGCCATAGCCATGGCAGTTCAAAGTGCCGTCGCCCTGGATGTTGCAGGACGCATCGGGAGGAGCCACAGCTTCACGGCTGAACACGCAGGTCACACCGATCTTCTTGCCCTCGCGCGGTGCGCGGTGGTGCTTGCGCATCTGGTAGCGCAACTGCGCCAACAGAGGGTCATGGGTCGTGTAGGCCAGGTCATCCACATCGACCTTGTGGGCCTGGCGCTTGCCACCGGCAGCGCCGACAGCAATGTGCAGAACACCTGCAGATTGCGCCCATGCTGCGATAGCCACCTTGGCCCGCACCTGGTCACAGGCATCGATGACCGCATCAACTGGGGTCGTCAACAACCCAGGCCAGTTGCCAGGCTCCACAAACTCCTCAATGCAATGAATGGTGCACGCCGGATGGATCTGGGCAATACGGTCCCGCATCGCCAGCACCTTGGCCTGGCCCACCGTATCTGTCAGCGCATGAATCTGGCGGTTGATATTGGACTCGGCGACATGGTCCAGATCGACCAGGGTGATCTGGGCCACGCCGCTGCGCGCCAGCGCCTCTGCGGCCCAGGACCCCACCCCGCCAATGCCGATGACGGCAACATGAGCGCGGCGGATTCTCGCCACGCCTTCCACGCCATACAACCGCGCCAACCCACCAAACCGGCGCTCCAGTGAAGCCTCAGACTCTTGCGGCAAAGGCAACCCCGGCGAAACGATCTCGCCCGGCATTACTTCAAGCGGGACAGACGCTCTTTGGCAGCGACAGCCGCCTCAGATTGTGGGTAGGCGCGAACCAGATCTTCCAGCGTCTTGCGTGCGGTGCGCGTGTCCTTGAGTTCGATCTGGCAGTTGGCAATCGACAAAGCGGCCTCCGGAGCCCGGGCATGGCCGGGCGCGTCCGCCAGCATTTGTTTGAAGTTACCGATGGCATCCTTGTACTCCCGCGTGGCGTACTGGGCGTTGCCAAGCCAGAAGCGCGCTGATGGCACAAAACCGCTGCGCGGATACTGACGCACAAATCCCGCGAATGCCGTGCTGGCCTCGGGGAATTTGCCGGATCGGAAGACCGCAAGTGCGGCCTCGAAATCCCGCTTTTCTGCAGGATCCGCCTGAAACTCCTTGCCATCCACCGCCACCTTGACGGGCTCGAACTGGCGAAGCCGCTCATCCACCCCTTGGGCGATGTCCTTCTGGCGTCGCTGAAGGTCGCCCACGTCGCGCAGCAGCTGCTCGTTTTGGCCATTAAGCTTGGCCTGCTCAGCCCGCAGAGTCTCTATCTGCGTCTGCAGATCCAGAAGGCTGCGGCGCAGCTGGGCATTTTCTTCACCCAGCTTGCGCAGTTCCTCGGCAGAGCGCTGGCTGGACATTTGCAGACCATCCACGCGCTGGCGCATTTCCAGGATGGCCCGGCGTGCCTCGCCATCCTCAAAAATGGCCGCCTGGGCCGAGGGCAGCAAGGCCACCGACAACGCGGCAGCCGCCAAGAGCCGAAGAGGGAACACCACGGCAGCGGTTCGCATCAACGGTAGGACAGTTCAGCACGGCGATTCTTCGCGTGCACATCTTCTGTACCACCCTGGGCTGCGGGCTTCTCCTTGCCAAAGCTCACAGCTTCCACCTGGCTGTCCGGTACGCCCAGCAGGCCCAGCGAACGGCGCACAGCCTCGGCACGCTTTTGGCCCAGTGCCAGGTTGTACTCGCGACCACCACGTTCATCGGTGTGGCCTTCGATCATGACCTTGCGGTTGGGGGTTGCCTTGATGAAACGGGAATGCGCTTCGATCACGGACTGGAACTCGGGCTTGATGACATAGCTGTCGTAGTCGAAGTACACGATGCGCGCCACGCCCACGGGGCCTGCGCCATCGCGGCCGGATTGTCCCAGATCCACACCGGCCACGCCGCTCTGAGACGTATTGCCAGAGTTGGCACCGCTGTTGGCACCGCCCATGGTGGACGTTGCGTTTTTGTCTTCGACGGGAACATCGTCCAGCTTCACGCCAGAGCTGCAGCCGGCGACCAGCGCAACAACGGTAAGGGCAAGGGTAAAACGTTTGATCATCCAAATTTCTCCTGAAGGCTTGATAACTGAAAATGTCGATAAGTTCATTGCTTTTGAAACGGACCCCAGTCGGGTTCGCGCAGATCGCCCGCCTGCCCTGCAAGGCGGGCCTTGATCTTGCCGTCCAGCGTGGTGGTCATCAGTGCCTCACGCCCCTGCTGCTGGGTGGCGTACACGATGAGGCGGCTGTTCGGGGCAAAGCTCGGGTTTTCGTCGGCCATGGTGTCGGTCACGGCATTCACGGTGCCTGTGGACAGGTCCATCACGTGCAGCTTGAAAGCCCCGCCCACGCGGGAGATATAGGCCAGCCAGCGCCCGTCCGGACTCACCGTGGGCGAGATGTTGTAGGTGCCCGTGAAGGTTACGCGCTCGGCGTTTCCGCCCGAGGTACCTACCTTGTAGATCTGGGGGGCGCCACCACGGTCACTAACAAAAAAGATGCTGCGGCCATCGCCCGAGAACACCGGCTCGGTGTCAATGCCGGAGCTCTGCATCAGGCGACGAGGCTCACCGCCATTCGCGTCGATGGTGTAGAGCTGCGAGCCACCGTCGCGGCTCAGCGTCACCGCGAGCGAACGCCCGTCCGGTGCCCAGGCAGGCGCACTGTTGGAGCCCCGGAAGTTGGCAATCAGGCGGCGACGGCCTGACGCCACGTCGTGCACATAGACCACCGGCTTGCGGGATTCGAAGGACACATAGGCCAGCTGCCCTCCATTGGGCGACCAGGCGGGGGAAATGATGGGCTCCGGGCTCGACAGCGCCGATTGCGCGTTCTCGCCATCGGCATCGGCCACCCACAGGCTGTAACGGGGGCCCGTCTTGGTCACATAGGCGATGCGCGTTGAGAAAACGCCGCGCTCGCCCGTGAGCTTTTCGTAGATGAAATCGGCAATGCGGTGTGCCACCAGGCGCAAGTCGCCCTGGGTCACGACAAAACTCTGCCCTCCCAGGTCCTGCCCCTTGACCACGTCCCACAGCCGAAAGCGCACATCAAAACGCCCGTCGGCCAGCCGCGTCACGCTGCCCGTGGCCAGCGAGTCGGCACTTTTTTGCCGCCACAGCGCTACATCGGGACGGGCGGTTTCGTCCAGTGCCGCGCCCGCAGCGTCGATGGCGCGAAACTGGCCACTGCGCTCCAGATCGGCCTGGATGATGGCCGCAATCTTCTGGGGGGCTTGTGCCTCGCCCCGGAAGGGGGCAATGGCGATGGGCAACTGGGTGAGACCCACGCCCGTCACCTCGACGCGAAACTGCGCCAGGGCCGGAAGGGAGGGGGTTGCAATGAGCGCGGCCAAAAGCTGGCGGCGCAAGGGAAGCGGCGAAGCCGCAAAGGAGAGGTGTTTGGAGATTCGATCTGTGGTCATTGGCATCCAGCAGTGGCCGAACAAATGCCGAAGGGCAACCCTGAATGGTACACACAGCGGTAAACCCCCTGTGACAAACTGTGCCTCCACATGTGCTTCATGTGCACCATATCCGGTTGGGCTGGGTATGCGCCTTGGGCACAGACTGCGGCCCCAAGGAGCACAACCTTAGAATCCGGGCCACATGCATGCCACCGACACGGGCTCTACGCCTGCCCACGCCCCCTCCTCGCCACCCGCCAGCCTGACCACGCGCCTGAAGCGGCTGTCCGTCTATTTCGGCGGCCAGCGGCTGGCCTGGGGCCTGGCGATTGCCGCCACCCTCGTGGGGGCAGTGACCGAACCCCTCATCCCGGCCCTGCTGCAGCCCCTGCTGGACCAAGGCTTCACCCAAGGGAGCCTGGAGCTGTGGATGGTCCCTCTTGCCATTCTGGGGATCTTCTTCGTGCGCGGGCTTGCCCAGTTTGTGGGCCAGTACGCCCTCGCGCGCATCGCCAATGAAGGCATGCTTACCCTGCGCACTTCGTTGTTTGAACGGGTGCTTGCCGCAGAAATGGGCCTGTTCAGCCGCCAATCCGCCAGTGCGCTGTCCAACACCGTGGTCTATGAAGTCCAGACCGGGTCAACACTGCTCGTGCAGGCGCTGATGGGGATTTCGCGCGACGGATTCACGCTGGTCGCGCTCCTGTTCTACCTGCTCTACCTGAACTGGCAGCTGACCCTGATCGTGGCAGTGGTGGTGCCCGGCGTCGCCTGGATCATGAAGACGCTGTCCAAGCGGCTTTACCACCTCACCAAAAGCAGCCAGCAGGCCACGGACGAACTGGCCTATGTGGTGGAGGAAAACGTGCTGGCTCACCGCATGGTTCGGCTGCACGGTGCCCAGGAGAGCCAGGCCCGGCGCTTTGAGGGCCTCAGCCACAGCCTGCGGCGACTGGCCATCAAATCCACGATTGCATCCGCAGCCATGACACCACTGACCCAGCTGCTCGCCGCAGCCGCACTGTCGGTGGTGATCTGCATCGCACTCTGGCAGAGCCGTGGGGCCGTGGATGCCAAGGGTGTCACGGTGGGGGGCTTTGCCGCCTTCATCACGGCCATGTTGATGCTCATCGCCCCCATCCGGCGCCTGGCCGATGTTGCCAGCCCCATCACGCGCGGCGTGGCGGCGCTGGAGCGCGGCCTGGCCCTGCTGGGCGAGACCGGCGCCGAAAGTGGCGGCCAGTACCGCACCGATCGGGTCCGGGGCGAGCTGGCGCTGGAACGGGTCACGGTGTCCTTCGGGCCGGACCATGCGCCTGCCCTGGACCAGATCAGCCTGAAAGTGGCGCCCGGTGAAATCGTGGCACTTGTTGGCCCGTCCGGTGCAGGCAAGACCACACTCGTCAACCTTCTGCCGCGTTTTATTGCACCGGTAGAGGGCAACATCCTGGTCGATGGTCATCCCGTTCAGGACTGGGACTTGGGGTCGCTGCGCTCGCAGTTTGCAATGGTGAGCCAGGACGTGGTCATGTTCAACGACACCATTGCAGCCAATGTGGCACTGGGAACCACGGTGGACGAACAACGGGTGCACGAATGTCTGGAAGCCGCGAACCTGGCAGGGCATGTCGCGGGACTGCCGCAGGGCATCCACACCATCGTCGGCCACAACGCCACGCAACTGTCGGGCGGGCAGCGCCAGCGGCTGGCCATTGCACGGGCCCTGTACAAGGATGCCCCCATCCTGATCCTGGACGAAGCAACCTCAGCGCTCGACACCGAATCCGAAAGGCTGGTGCAGGACGCCCTGCAGCGCCTGATGCAGGGCCGCACCACGCTGGTCATTGCGCACCGCCTGTCCACCATCGAACATGCCGACCGCGTGGTTGTCATGGAACGGGGTCGCATTACCGAACAAGGTACCCACAGCGCACTGATGGCGCAAGGTGGGCTGTATGCCCGTCTGCAGGCGCGTCCAGCCGTTGGCGGCGCCGCGCCAGAGTAGCCCTCGGCGACAGCAGGCTACCTGCTGTTTACCACTTGCCCCGGTTGGGCTGGCGCCGCCGAATGGCGGCAGCAATTTTCTCGGCAGACTCCGTGCGGCTCACACGCAAGGCGAAATCGGCGGCAGTCAAACCCAGCTGGTTCTTGAGCGTAGGGTCTGCGCCCTCGTCCAGCAAAAGCTGCACCGCTTCAATCGAGCCATAGTGCGCGGCCATCATGAGTGGTGTGGTGCCGTTGGGCGAGGTGGCATCGATGTAGGCATGGTTCTCCAGCAGCAGCGAGATGATGACCGCATGCTGCGGCGAGCCCGCCGATGCCGCATAGTGCAGCGGCGCCCAGCCGGTCTTGTTCACATCGGCCTCTCGGGCGATCAGCGCCTTCACCGCATCCACGTTGCCCTTGATCGCGGCGATCATGAGCGGGCTCTCGTCCTGGGCATTGCGGGCTTCCACATTCACCTGGCGCGAGGCCAACAGTGCTGCAAAGGCCTTGTTGGCACCGTTCTGCAAAGCCAACGTGAGCCCCACCTGCCCCTTGGGGTCGCGCGTGTTGGGGTCAAAACCCCGGCGCAGCAATGCAGCGATCGCATCGCCATCGTCTCGCAGGATGGCTACAAAAAAATCTTCATAAGCACCCGCCCAGGCCCGGGCAGACACCAGGCCCAACGCCACAGCAGCCAAGGCAGAACGTCGTTGCAGGCTCATGCCATCACCCCCGGGAACAAGCGGTCGAAATTGCGGCTGGTGGCCTCGGCGACCACTTCCAGCGCCAGGCCCTTGGTCTCTGCCACCTGCCGGGCCACATGGGGCACGTACGACGGGTTGTTGGTCTTGCCACGGTAAGGCACCGGGGCCAGGTAGGGGCTGTCGGTCTCGATGAGCATGCGGTCCAGCGGCACAAAGGCCACCACGTCGCGCAGCTCCTGCGCGCTCTTGAAGGTGACGATGCCCGAGAACGAGATGTAGTAGCCCCGATCCAGCGCGGCGCGCGCCACCTGCATGGACTCGGTAAAGCAGTGGAACACGCCGCCCGCCTTGTTGCCCGCACCGTCCTCGCCCTCTTCCCGCAAGATGGCCAGCGTGTCATCCGACGCGCTGCGCGTATGGATGATGAGGGGCTTGCCACAGGCGCGTGCCGCGCGGATGTGAGTGCGGAAACGGTCGCGCTGCCACTCCAGGTCAGCAATGCTGCGCCCGCCTTTGCGTTCTTCCATACCGTAGTAGTCCAGGCCGGTCTCGCCAATCGCCACCACGCGGGGCAAGGCCGCGCGGTCCAGCAGGTCCTGCACGCTGGGCTCGGTCACGCCCTCGTTGTCGGGGTGCACGCCCACGGTGCTCCAGAAGTTGTCATGGGCCAGGGCCAGGGCGTGCACGCCCTCGAACTCTTCCATGGTGGTGCAGATGCACAGGGCCCGGGTGACCTGCGCCTCGGCCATGGCCTGGCGGATGGCGGGCAACTGGCTGACCAGTTCCGGGAAGTTGAGGTGACAGTGCGAATCAGTGAACATGTGATGAAAAACAAAAATGCCGACCAGCCAGCGCGGGTCGGCACGGGGGCAGCGGCGGCGCGGTCAGATGGTCTGGGTAGGACGGTCCGAGCCCAGCGCAGTTCCCAGCAGTTCCTCGATCTTGGCCTTGAGCTGGCGGGATTTTTCGTCCTTGGGGAACTGGATGCCCACGCCCTGGGTGCGATTGCCTGCCGCGCGGGCCGGCGTCACCCAGGCCACGCGGCCTGCCACGGGATAGCGCTGGGTGTCGTCGGGCAAGGTCAGCAGCACATACACATCGTCGCCCAGCTTGTAGTCACGCTGGGTGGGTACAAAGATGCCCCCTTCGGCAAAAAAAGGAATGTAGGCGGCATAAAGCGCGGCCTTTTCCTTGATGGCCAGCTGCATGACGCTGGGACGGGGCGCGGTGGATGGACTGCTCATGGGTGGGGGTGCGACTTAGTGTCTGGAGTGTAGGGTGTTTCGCGCCTGGGCGACAAGCGCCTCCAGCATGAGCCCGCCATTGAACGGATGGTCTGCCGTGCGCGCGGCCTTGGACAGCGCGCGCGACCAGCGCGTGAGCGCGCCCAGCGGCGGTGCCTTGGGCAGGTCGGCCGACGCAAAGTAGCGTGGCGCAGCGCCCACGCTGGCGGCCAGCAGGTCGTGGCAGAGCTTTTGCAGCGCGTCGATCACCTGGGCCGGAGCCCAGTCGCCCAGCGCCGTCACATCGCCCCGCGCCACGGCCTGGGGCAAGGCGGACCAGGCCTGCGGGCTGCGGCCCGACTGGGCCAGCGCCAGGGCGTCCTCGGGCCGCCCGCCTGCTGCACGCAGAAACGACGCTGCAGCATCCCGGGCCACGCCCTGGGCCTGCAACCAGGCCAAGCTGTCGGCCTCCACAGGCCAGACCATGGTGTGGCCCAGGCAGCGGCTGCGAATGGTGGGCAGCAGTTGGTGCGCAGCCTCGCTGGCCAGCACAAAACGCACGTCGCCCGGCGGTTCTTCCAGCGTCTTGAGCAGCGCGTTGGCCGTGACATGGTTCATCTGTTCGGCCGGATAGACCAGCACGGCCTTGCCCTTGCCCCGCGCAGAGGTGCGCTGCGAGAACTCCACCGCATCACGCATGGCCTCCACGCGGATCTCGCGGCTGGGCTTGCGCTTCTTGTCATCGATGTCGGCCTGGGCCTTTTCCGACAGGGGCCAGCCCAGCGCCATCATCTGCACCTCGGGCATCAGCACGCACAGGTCGGCATGGGTGCGCACGTCGATGGCGTGGCAGCTGCCGCAGTGGCCGCAGGCGCCCTGCTCTGTCGGCGCATCGCACAACCAGGCACGGACCATTTCCAGCCCCAGGGCGTACTGCCCCAGGCCCGACGGCCCCTGCAACAGCCATGCATGGCCGCGCTGTGCCAGAAGGCTGGTGCGCTGTGCAGCGATCCAGGGTGCCAGAGTAACGGCGGCTTCGCTCATTGCGGCCCTCCCTGCGTGGCCACCATGATGGCCAGCCAGCCCTTGCGCACAAACACGCTGGTGAGCTGTTGCCACACGCGGTGGCGCTCCTGCGCTGCATCCAGGCGTGCAAAACGCTGTGGCGCCGCAGCGGCACGGTCGGCATAGCCCTGGGCCACGCGGCGGAAGAACTCGACCGGCTGGGCCTCGAAGCGGTCAGGCACACGCGCACCGGCTAGCCGCTCGGCCGCCACCTCGGGCGCCAGGTCAAACCAAACCGTCAGGTCGGGTTCACGCATCAAACTGGCCTCAGGCGCTAGTCCCGTCTGCGCCAAGCGCTCCAAAGTTGATAGCACACCCAGATCAAAGCCGCGCCCCGCGCCCTGGTAGGCAAACGTGGCGTCGGTAAACCGGTCGCACAGCACCACGTCGCCACGGGCCAGAGCGGGCTCGATCACATTGCGCAGGTGATCGCGGCGGGCGGCAAAGATCAGCAGCGACTCGGTGAGCGCATCCATGGGGTCGTTCAGGACCATCTCGCGCAGCTTTTCTGCCAGCGGCGTGCCGCCGGGCTCGCGGCTCACGGTAACCGTGCGGCCCTGGGTGCGGAACGCGGCCGCCAGGCCCTCAATGTGCGAGGACTTGCCTGCGCCGTCGATGCCTTCAAAAGTGATGAACAGTCCGGGTCGTGACATGGTGGCCTTGCTTGATTACTGCTGCCCGCGCTGATAGCGGTTGACGGCGCGGTTGTGCTCTTCCAGCGAGGCACTGAAGTGGCTGCTGCCATCGCCCTTGGCCACAAAATACAACGCGCGCGTGGCCTCAGGCTGCACGGCGGCCAGCAGCGCGGCCTTGCCGGGCATGGCAATGGGCGTGGGCGGCAGGCCGGGGCGGGTGTAAGTGTTCCAGGGGGTGTCGGTCTGCAGGTCGCGCTTGCGCAGGTTGCCGTCAAATTTTTCGCCCAGTCCGTAGATCACCGTGGGGTCGGTCTGCAGCAGCATGCCCACGCGCAGGCGGTTGACGAACACGCCCGCAATCTGGCCCCGGTCGCTGGCCTTACCGGTTTCTTTTTCAACGATGCTGGCCAGGATCAGCGCCTCGTCCGCCGACTTGAGCGGCGTGTCGGTCGCGCGCTGCGCCCAGGCGGCTTCGAGGCGGCGGTCCATTGCATGCATCGCCCGGCGCAGCAAGGCGATGTCGCTGGAGCCTTTGGCGTAGGTGTAGGTGTCCGGGAAGAAGCGCCCCTCGGGCGCCACGCCGGGGCGGCCCAGCTGGGCCATCAGCGCTTCGTCGGTCAGGGTTGCGGAGTCGCGCTTGAGTTGCTCTTCCTTGGCCAGCGCCTGGCGCACCTGGCGCCAATTCCAGCCTTCGACCAGGGTGAGTGCGCGCAGAGCCTCTTCGCCCCGGGCGAGCTTTTGCAGCAGGCTGATGGGCGTGGTGCCGGGCGGGATTTCGTAGTTGCCAGCCTTGATGGCGCGGTCTTGCCCCGAGACGCGGAACCAGGCGTAGAGCAGGCGCGCATCCGTCTTGACCCCGGCCGCCACCACATCGCGGGCCACGCCGCGCGGCGTGGTACCGGGCTCGATGGCCAATTCCAGCGGCTCGGGCCCCAGGTCCAGCGGCTGGTGCAGCCACCAGTAAGCGGCACCGCCCAGTGCGATCCCCACCAACACGATCAAAGCCAGTAAACGTCGCACAACCCTGCCGTCTGTATGTATGAAACAGGGCATCATAATTCAGCGATGACCTACCCCTTGAATGGCATTGCCCCCCTGTCCCACCTCGGCGTGATTCGCGTGGAAGGCGAAGACGCCGCCAAGTTTCTGCACGGCCAGCTTACCCAGGATTTCGCCCTGCTCGGCATGGACCAGGCCCGCCTCGCGGCCTTCCTATCGGCCAAGGGCCGGATGCAGGCCAGCTTCATTGGCTTCAAGCGCAGCGCCACCGAAGTGTTGCTGGTCTGCAGCCGCGACCTGCTGCCGCCCACACTCAAGCGCCTGTCGATGTTTGTGCTGCGCGCCAAAGCCAAGCTCACCGACGCCACCAACGACTTTGCCCTGTACGGCCTGGCCGGAGACGCCGTGCCCGGCGGCAGCCAACCCGCCTGGACCAAGACCGACACAGGCAGCGCGTCGGTGATCCATCTCTATCCCGCCAACGGCCAGCCCCGCGCACTGTGGGTGGCCCCGGCAGCAGACCCCGCCCCCACAGGCCCCGCACTGGACGAGGCGCTGTGGCGCTGGAGCGAAGTAAAAAGTGGCGTGGCCACGCTGACCACGCCCTTGGTCGAGGCCTTTGTGCCCCAGATGCTCAACTACGAATCCGTGGGCGGCGTGAATTTCAAGAAGGGCTGCTACCCCGGCCAGGAAGTGGTGGCGCGCAGCCAGTTTCGCGGCACGCTCAAGCGCCGCGCCTACATCGCCCACGCGGCGGCCGAGGTGGCCGTGGGTGCCGAGGTGTTCAACACAGCAGACCTGGAGCAGCCCTGCGGCACGGTCGTGCAGGTGGCACCCGCACCGGGCGGAGGTTTCGACACCATCGTGTCGCTGCAGATCAGCGCAGCGCAAGAAGGCAACTTGCAGGTAGGTGCGGCGGGCGGCGTGGCGCTGTCGTTGGGTCCCCTGCCCTACCCTCTGCTCGAAGATATTTGAACAAAAATGGGCTCTTGCGCTCGTCTATCAAGCGCAGGAAGCTCACTTTTTAATAGCAAATCACTGTAACTGCCGCGCCATCGCAATGTGCGCGATACCGGCTTCCTCATAGGGCTCACCCACCACGGCGAACCCCGCGCGGCGGTAAAAGCCCTCGGCGCTGCTCTGGGCGTGCAGCTGCACCTCGGTGTCGCCCCGGGCACGCGCCGCGTCCACCAGCGCATCCAGCAACTGTCGCCCCCATTGCGCACCACGCACCGAGCGGTCCACCGCCATGCGGCCAATGCGGCCCACGCCGGGTGAGGGCTGCAGCAGGCGGCCTGCAGCGATGGGCATGCCCAGCCGGTTGTAGAGCACGGCATGGCGGGCTGAGATGTCGTGGGTATCGGCCTCGACTTCGGCGGGAATGCCCTGCTCGTGCACAAACACCGCCGTGCGCACGCGGCCTGCGTCACGGCCCAGGGTGTTCCAGTCGCCGGTGCGCACCTCGGCCATCTCGGCGCCCGCTTCAAAGCCTTCAAAGATCGCGCGCAGTGCGGGCGGCACGGGGCGGGAGGTCTGCGTGGCCGGGTCGGCAAACACATAAACCAGTTCGGCCGAGATCAGTAGCCGGTCGCCACAGAAAATGCCTGCCGTGAACAGGCAGGACGAGTTGCCGATGCGCGTGGACCGCATACCCACGTCCAGCGTGTCATCGAGCCGCGCCGAGGCGTGGTATTCCACGGTGGCCTTTTTCACATACAGCTCGCCGCCCAGGGCCAGCAGGCTGGACTCATACGGCAATGCCAGCGCGCGCCAGTAGTCGGACATGGCCGTGTCGATGTACATGAGGTAGTGCGCGTTGAACACGATCTTTTGCATGTCCACCTCGGCCCAGCGCACGCGCAGGCGGTGGAAACAACGGAAGTCACTGCGTTGCATGGATTGATTTACTCCAGGTGAAAAGCCAGGCGCAGCGCACGGGCCGCGTCGGCATGGGCCTTGCGCGCTTCGGGGATGGCGCGGCCCATCTTGATGAATTCGTGGGTCACACCCCGGTAGATGTCCATATCCACCGGCACGCCCGCCAGGCGCAGCTTGTCGGCGTAATCAATGCCTTCGTCCACCAGCGGGTCGCATTCGGCCAGGCCGATCCAGGCGGGCGCAACGCCTTCCACATCCGGCGCCAGCAGCGGGGCAAAACGCCAGTCTTCGCGCTCCTCGCGCGTGGTTACGTAATGGCCGAAGAACCAGCTGATGGCGGGCTCCTCTAGCACCAGGCCGCGTGCAAAGGTGGCGTGCGACGGCGTGTCCTGGTGCGCCGCGCAGCCGGGGTAGATCAGCAGTTGCAGCGCCAGCGGCAGGCCCGCATCGCGCGCCAGAATGGCGTTGACAGCGGCCAGCGTGCCGCCCGCGCTGTCACCGCCCACGGCCAGGCGCTGGGGGTCAGCGCCAAGGCGTTCCGCGTTGACAGCGAGCCACTGCAGCGCGTCCCAGGCATCGTTGCTGGCCGTGGGAAAGCGGTGCTCCGGCGCCAGCCGGTAGTCCAGCGACACCACCAAACAACCGGCCAGGCGCGCCAGCTCGCGGCACAGGATGTCGTGCGTGGCGATGTTGCCGATGGTGAAGCCGCCTCCGTGCGTGTACAGCAGCATGGGCAGGCCCTTGTCTGTGCTGGGTGCGTACAGCCGAGCGGGCAGCTGAGCACCGTCGCGGGCCGGGATCTGCAGGTCTTCCACCCGCGCCAGCGCAGCCTTGGGCACCTCCAGCACATCGGCACCTGCCTGGTAGGCGGTGCGTGCCTCTTGCGGCGTGCGCGTGTGCAGCGGCGGGTGCCCGGCGCGGGCCATGCGTTCGAGCACGCTGCGCATCTGCGGAGTCAGGCGGGTGTGGTGGATGTGCAGGTCAGTCAACGGTGAGGGTCTCGGTGGCAGAAAGAAAACGCCCGCGCAGCGGCGGGCTGATGGGGAGACTTACTTGAAGGTCACGCGCACGGGTGCGGCGCCTGGCAGGCCCTCATAGGTCGCTGTCACCGACAAACCCGACTTGGGCGGCAGCAGCGACGAGAACGAGCCCAGGCTGATCAGATCGCCCGGCTGCATGGCCAGGCCTTCCTGTGCCAGCGCACCGGCCAGCCACACCACGGCGTTGAGCGGGTGCTCCAGGATGTCGCTGCCCTTGCCGCCGCCCAGGCGCGCACCCGCGCCATCGGTCAACGACACGTTCATGTCGGCCAGGGCCTTGAGCATGGCAAAACGTTCGCCCCGGTACACGGGCACCGCAATGGGCGCACCGGCCACGCCCAGGCGAGCACCCACGTTGATAGCCGTCACGCCCGCACCGTTGAGCTTGGGTGGCGCCTGCACCATCAGGTCGGGCAGTTCGATGAACGGGATGATCTGGTCCACCGCGTCCAGCACGTCCATGGGGGTCTTGGCCTGGTTGATGGCAGCGCTTTTCACGCGCACCAGCATGTCGGCCTCGTACAGGGGGCGGGCACCGAATGCAGGGTCCACCGTAGCACCGCTGGCCAGCACCATGCCTTCGTAGAGCTTGCCCCACACGGGCTTGTCGGTGTTAAAGCGCTTTTGCACGGCGGGGTTGGTCAGGCCGGCCTTGTAGCCGATCACCTTGCCCATGCGCTGGGCCAGCAACGCGTTCACCTTGCCGCGTGTGCAGGCGCCATCTGCGTCGGTGAGGTTCTCGGGGTTGGCGGCCGGGGTCTTGGCCACATAGTTGGCCACCAGGTCGGCGGCCTGCGCGTCCGTGAGGCACTGGGCCTGGGCCGTTGTCACAGATGCGACGGCCAGCAGGGCCGCCATCAGGGTTTGCTTCGTTTTCACGCGTGTCTCCTCCTTATAAAGTGGGCTCAGAACCCATACCAAGGGCTGGCGGGCTATCGTAATCGCTGGCACTCCTATTCACACATCCTGTTGCACCATGGCTTTCATCTACTACGTCACCCAGATCCAGTTTGAATTCGGCGCCGTCCAACTGCTGAAGCAGGAATGCGAGCGCGTGGGCATCACCCGCCCGCTGATCGTGACAGACCCCGGCGTGAAAGCCGCTGGCGTGCTGCAAAAGGCGCTCGATGCGCTGCCCGGCATGACGGTGGCCGTGTTTGACCAGACCCCCTCCAACCCCACTGAGGCCGCTGTGCGCGCCGCCGTGGACATGTACAAGGCCCAGGGCTGCGACGGCCTGATTGCCGTGGGTGGCGGCTCCGCCATCGACTGCGCCAAGGGCATCGCAATTGCGGCCACGCACGAGGGGCCGCTGACCCACTACGCCACCATCGAAGGCGGCTCGCCGCGCATCACGGACCGCG
This sequence comes from Acidovorax kalamii, assembly GCF_002245625.1. GTDB lineage: Bacteria > Pseudomonadota > Gammaproteobacteria > Burkholderiales > Burkholderiaceae_C > Acidovorax > Acidovorax kalamii. Next base: position 335,280 of record NZ_NOIG01000011.1, on the reverse strand, counting down.
CCGCGCCTCTGATCGCCGTGCCCACCACCAGCGGCACGGGCAGCGAGGTGGCGCGCGGCGCGATCATCATCGTGGACGACCACCGCAAGCTCGGCTTTCACTCGTGGAACCTGGTGCCCAAGACGGCCATTTGCGACCCCGAACTCACGCTGGGCCTGCCCCCCATGCTCACGGCGGCCACGGGCATGGATGCGATTGCGCACTGCATGGAAACCTTCATGTCTGCCGCGTTCAACCCACCCGCCGACGGCATTGCGCTCGATGGCCTCACGCGCGGCTGGGCAAACATCGAGCAGGCCACCAAGAATGGCAGCGACCGCGACGCACGCCTGCACATGATGAGCGCCAGCATGCAGGGCGCCATGGCCTTCCAGAAGGGCCTGGGTGCCGTGCACTCGCTCAGCCACAGCCTGGGCGGCGTGAACCCGCGCTTGCACCATGGCACGCTCAACGCCATGTTTTTGCCCGCCGTGGTGCGCTTCAACGCACAGGCAGAATCGGTGCAAAAGGACAGGCGCCTGGAGCGCATGGCCCACGCCATGGGCCTGGCCAGCGCAGGCGACATCCCCGAGGCCATCCGCGACATGAACGCCCGCCTGGGCCTGCCCACCGGCCTGGCCGCCATGGGCGTGAACGAGGCGATGTTCGACGACATCATCAAAGGCGCCATGGCCGACCATTGCCACAAGACCAACCCGCGCATTGCCACGCCCGAGGAGTACCGGGACATGTTGGCGCAATCGCTCTGACACGGTGGCCGTCCGGGCCTGGCACTGGACTTCAGCCGACCACGCAGGCCCCGGCAGCCGTGACCCGGGGTTGATCATTACAAAATGTCACAACCTCACCACAGTCGCCCACCAAGCTGCGGTGAAAAAGCAGCCCGCGCAGCACCAGCGGCTAGACTCCCCCGGTTCACCATTAATTAACGATTCATTACCTGGGACGGGGGAGAGGGCCACCGCCGATGACGCGCACCGCAAATCTCAGCACCTGGCTTCTGCGGGGCACCTACCCCCGGCTCTACATCCCCATCGTGCTGATCATCCTGCTGGTCAGTGGCGTGCGCTACCATTACCTGCTGCAGGCCGAAACCGAAGAGGTCCACCGCCATGCTACGGCCGAGCTGCGCCGAGCCAGCGACTACCTCTTGCCGCGCCTCGCGGCGGTGCCCACCGCTGATGCAGCCACCCTCAGCAGCATCCTGCAGGACGGCATCACCCACCTGGGCCCCGGCGTGCAGGCGCTCCGATGGGTGCCCTCCGAGTCGGCCCAGCAACCCGCGTTGCCTGCCGCCGAGGTACACGCACCCATCCCCACCGCCCCGACAGCCCCGGCCTGGTTCGCCCGCTGGCTGGACATCCCCCAGCCCCTGCAGCAATCCGCCCAGCGCCTGGCCGACGGCACCCCTGGCCGCCTGAGCATCGCGCTGCAAACCCAGCCGCTGGTGGACCGCGTCTGGGGCACGGTGATCGTCCAGGCCCGTATCTCGGCGCTCAATATCTTCACCATCCTGTTCCTGCTCACCCTGCTGCTGCGCGCCAATGCGCGCATGTTGCGGCGGCTGGCACAGGCCACCGATGCGTTCCGCCAGGGCTACCTGGGCACCCGCATGGAGGTGACCGGTACCCTCGAATCCCGGGCCATGGCCGAGGCGTTCAACGACATGGCGGGCAAGGTCCAGTCGCTGGTGCTGTCGCTGCACGAAACCCAGCGCCAGCAAAGCGAGCAACTGCATTTCACGCGGCAGCTGATCGACGCCCTGCCCCTGCCCGTGTTTGTGCGCGATGCCGACGGCACCTATGTGGACACCAACCGTGCGTGGCAGCGGCTCTTCCAGGCGCAGGTGGACCCGACGGGTACCCACCACGCCTCCAACGTGCCCGAGGCCCTGGCGCCCGAACACTCGGCCCAGGTCGCCAACGCGCAGGACAACGTGGTCGCCATCCACCCCCTCCACCCCGCCCACCAGCCGCCGCTGTACATGGCGTACTACGAAGCGCCCTTCACCAGCACCAGCGGTGCGCTGGCGGGCACCATCGGCACCCTGGTGGACGTGACCGAACGCAAGCGCGCCCAAGAAGCCCTGCAGGCCGAAAAAGAACGCGCCGAAGTCACCCTCGCCTCCATCGGCGACGGGGTCATCACCACCGACTTGGCGGGACGCATCGACACCCTCAACGAGGCCGCGCAGCTCATGACCGGCTTCACGGCCGAGCAGGCCGTGGGCCGGCAGCTGGACGATGTGTTCCGCCTGTACGAAGAGCCCGCCAGCCGCAACGCCAGCACGGCCGCTGAGCGCGACAGCCAGCCCGGTATGCTGCAGCAGGCCACCCACGAGGTGCTGATCCACCGCTCGGGCGAGCGCTACGCCATCGAATACACCGCCTCGCCCATCCGCCAGCACAACGGCCTGGCCGTGGGCTGCGTGCTGGTGTTTCGCGATGTGACCGAAGCCCGCAACCTGCGCCACCAGATCTCCTGGCACGCCCGGCACGACCCGCTGACCGGGCTCTACAACCGCACTGCCCTGGCCGAGCGCCTCACGCACGCCCTGTTCGTGGCCCGCAACAAGGGCCTGCTGCTGGCCGTATGCATGCTGGACCTGGACCATTTCCAGGCCGTGAACGATGCGTTCGGCAACCGTGTGGGCGACCGCCTGCTCAAGGAAACCGCCCGGCGCCTGGGGGCCTTCATCACCCCCAGCGACGCCGTGGCCCGCATGGGCGGCGACGAATTCGTGCTGCTGCTGGGCGAACAGCCCGACATCCCGGCCATCGAAGCCCGCCTGGCTGTGCTCATGGACCAACTGGCCGCGCCCTATGCCATCGACAACCACGAGGTGAACACCACTGTCAGCATTGGTGTGGCCGTGTTCCCGCACGACAACGCCAGTCCCGACACCCTGCTGCGCCACGCCGACCAGGCCATGTGCCAGGCCAAGAGCTTCGGCCGCAACCAGCTGCATGTGTTCGACGTGCAGCACGACCACGCCGTGCAGACCCAGCACACCCGCCAGACCCGCGTGGCCCAGGCCCTGCACGCGGGCGAGCTGGTGCTGCACTACCAGCCCAAGGTCAACCTGCGCACCGGCGAGATCATCGGACTGGAGGCCCTGCTGCGCTGGCAGCACCCGCAGGAAGGCCTGCTGGGCCCGCAACACCTGCTGCCCCTGGTGGAAGACACCGACCTGCAGGTCGAGCTGGGCGAATGGGTGCTGCGCCAGGCCCTGGCCCAGATGCGGCAGTGGACAGACGCGGGCATGCTGTGGGAGGTCAGCGTCAACATCGCCGCACCCCACTTCCACCGGCCCAACTTCGTGCCGCGCCTCAAGGACATCCTGCACACATGCCTGGAGGTGTCCCCCACCCGGCTGGAGCTGGAGATCCTCGAATCCGCCGCGCTGGAAGACATGCAGTACATGCGCAGCATGATGCAAAGCTGCCAGGCCCTGGGCGTGCGATTTGCGCTGGACGACTTCGGCACCGGCTACTCGTCGCTGTCCTACCTCAAGCGCCTGCCCGCCGAGACGATCAAGATCGACCAGTCCTTCGTGCGCGGGATTCTGGAGGACGGCGACGACCTCACCCTCGTCCAGGCCATCGTGGCCCTGGCCGCCGCCTTCCACCGCCATGTGGTGGCCGAAGGCGTGGAAACTGCCGAACATGCGGCCCGGCTGCTGGAGCTGGGCTGCGAGCGGGCACAGGGCTACGGCATCGCGCGGCCCATGCCCGCCCACGAGGTGCTGGGCTGGGCACGCGACCATGCGGCCCGCCACGCCGCCCGGGCGGTGCAGAACGCGGCCGAGCGGCGCCCTGCGTCGGCTTGATGGCCAGGGCGACGAACAGGCCAGGCAGCGCTCACCCCACGTTCAAACCACGTTCACCCCGCCTAAAGCGGATGCACGGCCCCCATGTCAGGCCGCTGCAACCACTCGGCCCATTCATCCGCCAGTTGCTGGCTGGCGCTGGTGGCGCCCAGCCAAGCCTGGGCACGGGCGCGGCTGTCCGTGCCGTAGTGGGTGAAGTCCTTGCGATCGGGCAGCTTGGCGTTGGGCAACGCGCGAACCCAGTCGGGGCTGGGCGACAGCACCACCATGTTGTCCAGCGCCGGGGTGGCCCGGTGGCGCCACTTCAGGCCCTTGTCCAGCCAGCCCGGCACCACCCGGTGCTGAAAGTGCGGATACAGCACGATGTCCGCAAAACCCGGGCGCACACCTGCCGCCATGGTTTGCGCACCCTCGCTTTTCAAGGTTTTTAGGCCGTCTGCGCTCGTCCCTATTGCCTTTTTAGCTATCAAATTAGAAGCATCCGAGCCTCCCCGGCCATAGGCCAGATGCAGGTGGTAGTCGGTGATGCCGCCATCCCAGTACGCCCCGGGCGGCGCCCCCGGAATGTTGTGCACGGCCTGCAGCACAAAAGGGATGGAGCAGCTGGCCTGCAGCGCGGCCATGAAATTGGCCGAACTGAGCCGCACCTGCCGCGTGCGGTAGTCCGATGTGCCAAACGGCAGGGCCGCACAGGCCGCCCCCGGCACCGATTCATCGTGCGACGAGAACACCACCCGCTCCAGCCAGGCGCCCATGGCCTTGCGGTGGACGGTGTTCGTCAGAAAGGCGCCCAGATAGCCCAGCGGCGTTGCCACGCCATGCTCGCGCCCCAGCAGGTGCCGCCCCCGCGACGTGATGATGTGCAGGCGATAGCGCGGGTGGCTCAGCACCTCATCCACCCGCCCGCCATAAAACGCATCCAGGTTGCGCCCAAACCGCTCGCTCACATGGGCCGCCGTGGGGCGCTTCTTGCCCGGGGGCAGCTCATAGTCCTGGTGGATGTAGTCATGCTCCAGCCGCTCGAACGCCGCCACCGATTGCTGCAGACAGGCGGTGGCCATCCGCCACGCGCCAATCGATGCGCCCACCAGATGCACGGGCTGGTCCGACCGTGGCAGCCACTCCCCAAAAATGAACCGGTCCAGCGGCCCCAGGATCAGCCCCTTGGGCCCCCCTGCGGCAGCAGGGATCACGCCCACATCGCCGGGCTGCAGGCCGTTGCGTTCAAGGTGTTGTCGGGCGCGGGGGCCGGCGTGGATGCGCAGTGCTTTCATGGCGGCGATTGTCGCAAAGCAGCACGCTGCGGACTGTCGCCAAGCTGCGCAGGCCCCAGGGGCCTACACCACAAAATCCGCCACTTCCGGCTTCGCTGTCCAGTCGATGGGGTCCTGTTGCAGCACCATGTCAATATCCAGGCCCAGGGTCAGCCCCACCTCGCCGGGGAAGGACACAGCCAGCTCTTTCTCGCCCAGCTCGGCCTCGCGGGCACGCGCTCGCCAGGCGGCCAGGTGGATCACGCCCGCGAGGGGCTCATAGGCTTTGTTGTCGAACGGCGCGCTCTGGTACTGCAGGGCGTCGATCACCACCTCAGGCAGTTGCCAGCGGCGCGCGCAGCCGGCCGTGACATGGCCGTAGCTGTAGCCAAAGATGCGCTGCTCGATCTTGTCGCGGCGCAGGTCAAAGGGTGCCACCAGGGTGTTGACCGACTGCGCCTTCTCCGGGTCGGCAAGGTGGATCACCAGCTCGCCCACCGCGTGCAGCAAGCCCGCCGTGTAGGCCGCAATCTGGTTTTGGTGCACGATGCCCGCCAGGGAACGGGCCAGCTTGGCGGTGTTGAGGCTGTAACGCCAGAACTGCTGCATGTTCACCCCTGGCACCGAGCGCGAAGTGGTGCCCAGCGGCGCCGACGACACCAGCGTGCGCAACTGGGCTATGCCCAGCAGCGCCAGCGCCTCGGGGATGCCTGCGATCTGGCGCGGCAACTGGAAGGTGGGGGAATTGGCCAGCTCCAGCAGGCGCGCGGCCAGGGCCGGGTCGGTGCCAAACAGCTGGTTCAGGCGGCGCAGGCTGGGTTCGCTCTGGGCCAGTTCGCTCATCAGCAGCGCCACGGCGCGCGGCAGGCTGGGCAGTGCCACAGGTTGGGCCAGCAGTGCGTTCAACTCCATGGGACAGGGCACCTGTTGTGGTGGGGGTGCTGGCGATTATGGCCCCCCGCAGGGCCCCACCGCCAGCCCGCAGTTACCGGCCCTTGGCCTGTTGCAACTTCGCAAATGCCGAGGCCATGGCCGACGGCTGGGCCGCCTCGTTGCCACGGCGCGGCGGCTGGGCATAACCCCGGCCTGCACCTTCAAAACGGTTGTCGCGCGGTCCCCAGTCGCGGTCACCCTGCTGGCGCGGCGCGGCGTCCAGCTTCATCGACAGGCCGATGCGCTTGCGCTCCACATCCACTTCCATGACCTTGACCTTGACGATGTCGCCGGTCTTGACCACCTCGCGCGCGTCGTTCACAAACTTGTGCGCCAGCTGGCTCACATGCACCAGGCCGTCCTGGTGCACGCCCAGGTCCACAAAGGCGCCAAACTGGGCCACGTTGCTCACCGTACCCTCCAGCACCATGCCTTCCTTCAGGTCCTTGATGTCTTCCACGCCATCGTTGAAGCGCGCCACCTTGAAGTCGGGGCGTGGGTCGCGGCCGGGCTTTTCCAGTTCGGCCAGGATGTCCTTGACGGTGATCACGCCAAATTTATCGTTGGCAAACAACTCGGGCTTCAGGGTCTTGAGCATGTCGGCGCGGCCCATGATCTCGGCCACCGGCTTGCCCGTCTTTTCCATGATCTGCTCGACCACGGGGTAGGTTTCGGGGTGCACGCCTGTCATGTCCAGCGGGTTCTCGCCGCCGCGAATGCGCAAGAAGCCCGCGCTCTGCTCGAAGGTCTTGGCGCCCAGGCCCGCCACGTCCATCAGCTGCTTGCGGCTCTTGAACGCACCATTGGCCTCGCGCCAGCGCACCACGGCCTTGGCCACGCTGCCAGACAGGCCCGACACGCGGCTGAGCAGCGGCACGCTGGCCGTGTTCAGGTCCACACCCACGGAGTTCACGCAGTCTTCCACCACCGTGCCCAGGGTGCGTGCCAGCTCGCTCTGGTTCACGTCGTGCTGGTACTGGCCCACGCCGATGCTCTTGGGGTCAATCTTCACCAGCTCGGCCAGCGGGTCCTGCAGGCGGCGGGCGATGGAGGCGGCGCCGCGCAGGCTCACGTCCACGTCGGGCATCTCTTGCGATGCGTATTCGCTGGCGGAGTACACCGAGGCGCCCGCCTCGCTCACCACCACCTTCTCAATGGTGCGGTCGGCCTTGGCGGCCATCTTGATCAAGTCAGCGGCCAGCTTGTCTGTCTCGCGGCTGGCCGTGCCGTTGCCAATCGCGATCAGGTTCACGCCGTGCTTTTCCACCAGCTTGGCCAGGGTGAACAGCGAACCGTCCCAGTCGCGCTTGGGCTCGTGCGGGTACACCGTGGCCGTCTCCACCAGCTTGCCCGTGGCGTCCACCACGGCCACCTTCACGCCGGTACGGATGCCGGGGTCCAGGCCCATCACCACGCGCGGGCCGGCCGGAGCGGCCAGCAGCAGGTCGCGCAGGTTGTCGGCAAACACCTTGATCGCCACCTTCTCGGCCTCGTCGCGCAGGCGGGCAAACAGGTCGCGCTCGGTCGAGAGGCTCAGCTTCACGCGCCAGGTCCAGGCCACACATTTGCGGATCAGATCATCGGCCTTGCGGCCTGCATGGCTCCAGTCCAGGTGCAGCGCGATCTTGCCCTCAGCCAAGCTGGGTTTTCCCGGCTCGGGCTCCACGGGCAGCACCAGCTTGGCTTCGAGGATTTCAAGGCCTCGACCCCGAAACACCGCCAGCGCACGGTGCGAAGGCACGCGGCCAATGGGCTCGTCGTAGTCAAAGTAATCGCGGAACTTGGAGACCTCAGGGTCGTTCTCGTTCTTGCTCTCCACCTTCTTGCTGCGCAGCAGGCCTTCGGCCCAAAGCCATTCGCGCAGGTTCTGCACCAGGGCCGGGTCTTCGGCCCAGCGCTCGCTCAGGATGTCGCGCACGCCATCCAGCACGGCGGACACGGTCGAGAAATCAGCGCCCGGCTTGCCGTCATCCAGCACTTCAGGCGGTTTCGTGAACGCTGCGGCTTCCACCGCAGGGTCCAGCGTGGGGTCGGCAAACAGCTTGTCGGCCAGTGGCTCAATGCCGAACTCGCGCGCAATCTGGCCCTTGGTGCGGCGCTTTTGCTTGAACGGCAGGTAGATGTCTTCCAGCTCCTGCTTCGTTGGAGCGGCGGCAATTGCGGCACGCAGCGCGTCGGTCAGCTTGCCCTGCTCGTCGATGGCCTTGAGCACGGCCACGCGGCGGTCTTCCAGCTCGCGCAGGTACGACAGGCGCGCCTCCAGCTCGCGCAGCTGGATGTCGTCCAGCCCGCCCGTCACCTCCTTGCGGTAGCGCGCGATGAAGGGCACCGTGGCCCCTCCATCCAGCAACTCCACCGCTGCGCGCACCTGGGATTCACTGACTTTGATTTCTGCGGCCAACTGCCGAACGATCTGCTGCATGGGGGAAAACTCTCTCAGACGCGGTCTAACGATAGGAACAAAAGGCGAAGCGCGGGAGTTTGCCACAGGCGGTTTGGCCATTCCCCGGCCCTCAGCGGCCGGATCGTCGATTGTTCTCAATACCGGAACAGTTAGTTTGCGACTGGGTAGTTTTTCCGTGAACACCATCGGCGTACAGTTCACCCCATCGATGAGCCGAACCCGCAAGGCGACTCACCGAACCGGTTCAGGAATGGTTTTTGACCCGGCTTTTTTGAGACGCTTTTTAGCTTTTAAGGATTTTCATCATGAACAAGACCGCCCGTTTCCTCTCCATCGCTGCTGTTGCTGCTTTCGCCTCGTTTGGCGCCCATGCTGACGAAGCCGATGGCTCGCAATTCGCCCTGAAGTTCGACACGAACCGCACCCGCGCTGAAGTGCAAGCCGAAGCCGTAGTGGAAGCCAAGACCCACAGCATGGAACCCGCAGGCTCGCGTGTGGTGACCTACAAGTCCAACGCCGACCGCGCTGCAGTGCGTGCCCAGGCTGCCGAAGCCGTGCGCACGGGCCAGATCCCCCACGGCGAATTCAGCGCCATGTAATTGGTAGACCAACTGCTTGAGTTGGATTGAAGCAGTTGCGGGACTTCCCATGGCGGTGGCACTTTGCATTTGCGGGTGCTGCTGCCATGGGGAGTGTTAACTGAACCGCAGGGGCGGGCAGGCAGATCGGGCTCCCTTTGGGAGCCCTTTTTGTTTGTGGAGCGCGCAGCGCTTTCGCGCCTTCTTAAAATGGTGGACCGCTCTCGCACGCTCCATGCCCCTCCCCTCCTTCCCCATCCGCACCGAATGCCCCCCTGGCACCTGCGTCTGCGACCGGGATGCGTTGCTGCAGGCACCCAGTGGAGATGTGCGCATCCTGATGCTCACGCGCACCGAAGAGAAAAAGATGCTGGACCGGCTCGAAAACCTGGCCAGCCTGGCGGACCTGCGCAAGATGCAGGAGCGCATGGAGCAGCAGTTGGGCATTCGCCTGTCGATCACCCAAAGCCCGCACGAGGTGCGCAGCCTGCGGGGCATTGCGATCCTGGTGCATGAGCAGCCGGGGCTGTGCCGCAAGACGCGGCAGGCCATTCCGGCGGCCATCAAGAAGAGCATGGATGCGCAGCCGCAGATCACGTTTGACCTGCTGGACGAGGGTGGGTTGTTTGGCGGTTTGTAGCGGGCCCACTGGCTACGCCGCCCTCCCCCGGCCCCATGGCTGATTGACTGCGCATGCAAGATGATCTTTTTGGCGACACGTTGCCCAAGCCCTCAGCGGAGGGTGCTGCAGCGCAGGCGCCTGTCTCTCAGCACACGGCCAAAAAGGAAGATCCCCCTGCGCGGCGCACGCGGTCTGGAACGGTGGCGCCTGTCGTTCCCGACGATGCGTTGAAAACCCTGGCAGCCGCCCTGCCTGCGCAGTTGCGGCTGGGCACGTCGTCGTGGACCTACCCGGGATGGAAAGGGCTGGTGTGGGAGGGCGAGCATTCCGACGCACAGCTCTCCAAGCAAGGTTTGGCCGTGTATGCGCAGCACCCGCTGATGCGCACGGTGAGCATTGACCGCAGCTTTTACCGCCCGCTCACGGTGAGCCAGTTTGAGCACTATGCGTCGCAGGTGCCCGACGACTTCCGGTTTGTGGTGAAGGCGCCCAGCGTGGTGACGGATGCGCTGGTGCGCAGCGAGGACGGCCGGGGCCGCCAGCCCAACCCGGCGTTCTTGAGCCCCGAGCTGGCGCGCAGCGAGTGTGTGGAGCCCGCGCTGCAGGGCCTGGGGCACAAGCTGGGCGCGCTGGTGTTCCAGCTCAGCCCCCTGCCGCTGGCGCAGCTGGACCGCCTGCCGCTGCTGCTGGAGCGCCTGCGCACCATGCTGCTCGCCCTGCCCGCCCTCGCGCCCACGGCGCCCGATGGGGTGATTGCGGTGGAAGTGCGCGACCCCGAATGGCTGACCCCGGACTTTGCCGCCGTGCTGCGCGAAGCTGGCGCCACCTACTGCCTGGGCCTGCACGCCAAGATGCCGCCGCTGCAGGCCCAGCTGCCCATGCTGCGCGCGCTGTGGCCTGGCCCCCTGGTGTGCCGCTGGAACCTGAACCCGGTGCATGGCCCCTATGGCTATGAAGATGCCGAGCGGCTGTACGAGCCCTACGACCGCCTGCACCACCCGGACCTGGAGACGCGGGCGGCGCTGGCGGCAGTGATTGCGGGCATCACGGGCCGGGGGCAAAACGCGCTGGTGACCATCAGCAACCATGCCGAGGGCTGCGCGCCGCTGACGGTGCGGGGGGTGGCGGAAGAGGTCGTGAAGCTGGGGGCGCGGTAGGACTGCCAGCTGCGCGGGTTCGGAGCCCAAACGCGGCTTACCGATTCGCACTCACTGATTCAACACCGTTCGGGCTGAGCCCGTCGAAGCCCTGCGCCGCGCTTTGACAGTCTCCGCCCGAACGGTTTTTGCGCCTGCTCAGTGAGCGCAAAGACACGTCACGAGCCGTCACGAGGTGCCAGCGCATCACGCAGCCGCCAGCTCGATCCGGTTGCGCCCGCCCTGCTTGGCGCGGTACATGGCGCGGTCGGCGCGGCGCACCAGCTCTTCGGGCAACTGGTCGCGCTGGGGCTGCAGGCTGGCCACGCCAAAGCTCACGGTGACGATGCCGTGGGGCGCGCCTTCGTGGGGCAGCGCCAGTTGGTGGATGGCCTCTTGCACATGGCGCGCCACCTCGGCGGCGGCAGCCAGGTCGGAGCCGGGCAGCAGCACCACAAACTCTTCGCCACCAAAACGTGCGGCCAGTTCGCCCTCGCGCCGCGCACCCACCTGCGCCAGGGTGGTGGCCAGGGTGCGCAGGCAGGCGTCCCCCGCCAGGTGGCCATAGTGGTCGTTGAAGTGCTTGAACACGTCCACATCCAGCAGGATGAGCGCCAGCGGCGCAGCAGCGCGCTGGGCCCGCGCCCATTCGCGCGCCAGGGCGTCGTCGAAATGGCGACGGTTGGCAATGCCGGTGAGGCCGTCGGTGTTGCTCAGCAGCTCCAGGCGGTGGTTGACCTGGGCCAGGGCCTGGGTGCGCTCGGCCACCAGTGCCTCCAGCTCGCGGTTGCGCTGGCGCAGCTCTTCGATGGGGTAGACCTCGTCGCCCTGGGCGGTGCCGTAGGGGATGGAGACACTTACATGCACGATCTTCCAGTCACCTGATTCCTGGCCCGCACCGGCCTCGCGCCGGAACAGCACGACCTTGCGTGCGGTTTCGCGGGCAAACAGGGCGTCGGGGATGGGCAGGTGGATGTGGAAGAAGGCGGTGGCGGCCAGCAGGTCATCGCCCAGCTCCTGGGTGAACAGGTCCAGCATCTCGATCACGATGGGCTGGGGCACCTGCAAAAAATCCTGCCGCGTGGTCTCGATCCACTCGGCGCGGGTCTTCACCAGCCTGTCGCTGCTGCCCGAAAAGCCGCTGAAGTTGTCGCTGAAGCGGTCCAGCAGCCGCAGGTCGCGCGCGGCGTACATCGCGATGTACTCATCAAAGAGCATGCGGGTGAGTCGCTCGCGTTCCGGTGACATAGGCGGGTTCCTGTGGGGCAGCAGGGAATGGTGCGGACAATCAGCAGTATGTGTAGGGCCAGACGCTCTGACGAATGTAGCACCGCAAATGCCGAGCGTGCAGCCTGGTTTGCGAACATGCCAATGCCACGCCAATATGGAGAGAGGCACGGGGCGCCCAGGCCTTGCAGGCCTCACCCGCATGGCAAACAATGCGAAACAGGCCTATGCCACACCGCCCCGCCCATGCCCCATTCTTCGTTGCTGCACTACCAGCACCAGCACTCGACACAGACGCTGCAGCAGGGCCTGGACGAGTACTTTGCAGCCCACCCCAGTTCGTTGCGGGGCGGCGATCTGTCAGCTGAGGCGCAGCTGTTTTTTCGATGCCATGACACGGTGCACGTGCTCTACAGCTGCAGCACGAGCCTGCCCGACGAAGCAGTGGTCAAAATCGCCAGCCTGCGCGGCACCACCGAGGGGCTGGCCGTGCTCAAGGGATATGCGCTGCACGAGTCGCGTGCGATCTATGGACAACTGCACGCCACCGACGTGCTGCGCAACCTGGGCGCCACGCTCTGGGCCGTGCCGCGCACCTGGTGGCGTTGTTCCCGGCAAACCCTGCGCTGGCCATGGACCTCCCCGCCCGAGTACCTGGACATGCCCTTGGCGGCCCTGCGCGCCCGGTATGGAATCCGGGTGAGCCACGTTGACAGCACTGCAGACGATTGAGCAATGCCGTCCGGGGTTGTCTACTCGTCGTGCGCAAACAGAGGCAAGGTACCGCCGAGGCAGGCCCCTTCGATACCCAACATGCGCATCTTGGTGGCCGCACCGCCACCGGCCGAGAAGCCGCCCGTCCGGCCATTGGCGGCCAGGATGCGGTGGCAAGGCACCACGGGCGCAAACGGGTTGTGGCCCAGCGCCTGGCCCACGGCGCGGGCGGCGCCGGGCTCGCCCAGGGCTGCGGCCATTTCGCCATAGGTCATGGTCTTGCCCGGTGGAATGCGGCGGGCCAAGGCATACACGCGGGCGTTGAAGGGCGGCACGGTGTCGAGGGCCAGGGGCACGTCACACAGGTCGTCGTGCGCCCCTTGTAGCAGGGCCGCCACGCGCGCAGCCCACGCTGCCACCGGCGGTGGCATCGTGCATTCGGCCAGTTGTGGAAACCGCCGCTGCATGCGGGCGCGCGTCTGGGCCTCGCCCGCGTCCTCGGGCAGTTGCACGCCCACCAGCAGTGCCCCGTGCCAGGCCATGCCGCAGTGGCCGATGGCCGTGGGGAACAGGGCGTAGCCGCTGGCTGCGCCCTGTTCCCCGGGGGCGGTGAGTGCCTGCAATGACATACGCTATATATTTAATAGCAACAAAAGCATATGGATAGAGCGGAGAGCGCCTATTCAGCCCTCAAAGCCGCACGCAGCTGCGCGCCTACCTCGGGCTTGCCCACAAATGGGTCGGTGGGGTTGCGGCCCAGCATGACGTCTTCCATGCGCGTCTGCACCGAGGCGATGGCCTTGGGATGGCTGTAGATATAGAACTGGCCCTGGGCGGCGGCGTCGAACACCTTTTGCGCCACCTCGGCGGCGGTCACCTTGCCGCTGCCCACGGCCTTGTCGCTCATGGCCTGGCCGATGAGCTGGCTCTTGGTGGGCTTGTCGGCGACCATGTCCTGCGGGCGGTTGCGGTGGCTCTGGCTGATGCCGGTGGGCACAAAGAAGGGACACAGCACGCTGGCCGTGACCTGGTCGGTAACCAGCGACAGGTCTTGGTGCAGTGTTTCGGACAGCGCCACCACTGCATGCTTGCTCACGTTGTAGATGCCCATGTTGGGCGCATTGAGCAGCCCGGCCATGCTGGCGGTGTTGATGATGTGGCCGCGCCAGGCGGGGTCGGCCTTGGCTGCGGCCAGCATCATGGGCGTGAACAGGCGCACGCCATGCACCACGCCCCACAGGTTCACGCCCAGCACCCATTCCCAGTCCTTGACCGAGTTCTCCCACACCAGGCCGCCCGCGCCCACGCCGGCGTTGTTGAACACGAGGTGCGGTGCACCAAAGCGCTGCTCCACATCGGCGGCCAGCTGCTCCATCTGCGCAGCGTTCGATACATCCACCTTGCGCGCCAGCACCTGCACGCCTGCGGCCTGCGCCTCAGCGGCTGCGGCGTCGAGTGCGTCTTGCTGCACATCGACCAGCACCAGGTTCATGCCCAGGCGGGCGCCAATGCGCGCGCATTCGAGGCCAAAGCCCGAGCCTGCGCCGGTGAGGACGGCGGTTTTGCCGGCAAAGTTGTCGATCATGTTTTTTGTCTCCTTGAAATTGTTGGCATTTACAGCGTTGGTCAAAACTGGCGAGTCCCAGGCCAGAGACGCCGAGCAAGGGCCGCCCCGCAGCAAGGGCTTCGTCCCCCTTCCCGAATTGCGTCAGCAAGTCGAGAGAAGGGGGAAGCGGCGCAGCCGCTCAGGGGGATGCTCTCAAAACATAGCCAATGCGGGGGAAATGCACATGCACCGTGCCCGCACGCGGGTCGGTGCGGCGCAGGGTGTAGCGGGTGCGGGTGGCGGCGATCAGCTCGCCCTCGGTGGGTTCGGTGCCAAAGCTCTCGGCGGCAATGGCCACCTGGCTGCCCAGCGGGATGCCGTGCTCGTCCTGGAACAGGTCGCCCATCAGGGGCAGCGGGTCCATGCCCGCAGCCACGGTGATGGCGTCCTGCGCGCTGAATTTCTCCATGCGGCCATGGCCCAGGGCGGCCATGCGGTCCATCCACTCCAGCACGGCGGGCGTGGCGGCAAAGATGTCGGCCATCACTGGCACGCACTGGCGCGTGAACCACAGCGGGTGGTAGGCCGCGAAGTCGGCCAGGCAGGGCTCGGCACCAAACAGAAAGTCGTGCTCCTCGGCCATGTGCGCAATGCGGCGCAGGTACGAGCGGTAGGCGGCCGTGGCGTCGGCCGGGCGCAGGCGCTGCATGCCCGCGCTCATCTCGCGGCGGTCTTCACCAAAGGCCTGGGCAGCAGCGGGTGGCAGGTTGGCAAACATGGCCGCGGCGCCCCTGGGCTGCAGGTTGTAGGCCATGGCGGCCCAGAACAGCGTGGTGTCGGCCCACTGCGCAAACACGCGCGACACGCCCTTGAGGTGGGGTGGGTAGAGCACCGGCTCGGGCTGCTCATGCTCCAGCACATCGCAGATCAAGGCGGAGTCGCAATAGATGTCGGCGCCGATCTGCAAGAACGGCGTCTTGCGGTAGCCGCCCGTGAGCGCTACCACATCGGGCTTGGGCATGATGCTGGGGATGATCACGGACTTCCAGGCCAGCTGCTTGTAGCCCAGCGCGAGCCGGATTTTTTCGGAGAACGGGGACGAGGGGTAGTGGTGCAGGATGAGGTGGGACATCATGGGTCTCCGCAAAATTCTGTGAGGTGAATCAGGCCGGAAGCGCGCGGGCCAGGATGGCATCCAGGTCCACACCCGCACCGAGCGTGCCAAAGCTGTAGCCCCAGTCGCCACCCAGGCGCGAATCGCAGAACGCGCTGAACACGGCGCCGGGCGCGCTGCGGTACAGCAGCGCGGCCTGCACGGCCAGGGCCACGTCCTGCGCCAGGCGGCGGGCCTCGGCTTCGGTGGTCATGGCGTCCACGCGCAGCGGTAGTGCGCCGGCCATGCGGTCGAGCGCCCGATGGGCGCCGCGTGCGGGTGCCAGTTCGGCGTCCAAAGCGGCGGCGGTATCGGCGCGGCGCACGGCGCGCAGCAGATCCAGCGCCATGATGTTGCCCGCGCCTTCCCAGATGGAGTTGAGCGGCATCTCGCGGTAGATGCGGGCCATGGTGCCTTCGCCGCCCTCTTCCACATAGCCGTTGCCGCCCAGGCATTCCATGGCCTCTTGCGCAAACGCGCTGCCGCGCTTGCACACCCAGAACTTGGCCACGGGTGTGAGCAGGCGGGCCATGACGGCCTCGTGCTCACTCTTGTCTTTGCGGTCAAAAGCGCTGGCAAGCCTTATGGATAGAGCGGTGGCCGCTTCGCTTTCCAGAGCCAGATCGGCCAGCACGTTGCGCATCAGCGGCTGCTTGATGAGCTTCTTGCCAAACGCCGAGCGCTGGCGCGTGTGGTGCAGCGCAATGCTCAGCGCCTGGCGCATGAGACCGCTGGTGCCCAGCGCGCAGTCAAGGCGCGTCATGGTGCCCATCTCCAGGATCTGCGCCACGCCGCGCCCCTCCTCGCCCACGCGCCAGGCCGTGGCGCCGATGAACTCGACCTCGGAGCTGGCATTGGCGTGGTTGCCCAACTTGTCTTTCAGGCGCTGGATGCGGATCGCATTGACCGTGTCATCTGGCAGCACACGCGGCAGGAAAAAGCAGGTGAGCCCGCCGGGCGCTTGCGCAAGGATCAGGAAAGCATCGCACATGGGTGCCGAGAAGAACCACTTGTGCCCGGCAATGCGGTAGCGCGCGCCCCAGGCGTCCTCGCCATCGGGCACGGCCTGGGTGGTGTTGGCACGCACGTCCGATCCGCCCTGCTTCTCGGTCATGCCCATGCCCATGGTGAGCGCGGATTTTTGCGAGAACAGCGCCAGGCGCGGGTCGTACTGCGTGCTCGCCAAACCCTTGCTCCAATCCGCCCATACCGCCGAATTGCCGCGCAATGCCGGGGTCACGGCGTAGCTCATCGACACAGGGCACAGCACCGAGGGTTCGGCTTCAGTGAACAGCATGAAGCCTGCGGCCCGCTCGATGTGTGCATGGCCCGTGTCCTGGCGCGACCACGGCGTGGCATGCAGGCCGTGGCGCAGCGCGGCGCCGATGAGCGCGTGGTAGCTGGGGTGGAACTCCACCACATCGGCGCGATGACCGAAGCGATCGTGTGTGCGCAGCTGCGGCTTGTAGGTGTTGGCCAGGCGCGCATGGGCCTGCATCTCTGCCGAGCCCATCTCCGCACCCAGCGCCGTCAGGCCCTCCAACGGCAGGCCGGGGGCATGCAGGCGCAGCGCGTCCTGCAGTGGCTGGTTGGTGGTGAACAGGTTCACATCGGCCCAGGGCGTGCTCTGGTTGAACACTTCATGGGTGGTGGCAAGGCTGGCAGCGGTCATGGCGGCTCCTCAGGCGGCGGGGTGGTCACCCCGTCTCAGCATTTCGACGTGGGGGATGTCGTCTTCCAGGTATTCGTCGGACACGGCCTCAAAACCCAGGCTGCCGTAGAAGCCCTGCAGATGGGCCTGCGCGCTGATGCGAATGCCCCGGCCGGGCCAGGCCTGGGTGCAGCGGGCAATGCCCTCCTGCATCAACGCCCGGCCCGTACCGTTGCCACGCGCTTCCTTGGCGGTGACCACGCGGCCGATGGAGGGCTCGGGGTAGTTCACGCCTGGGTCCACCACGCGCAGGCAGGCTTGCAGCACGCCCGCCTCGTCGTAGCCCAGCAGGTGATGTGATTGCTTGTCCGCCCCGTCCGGGTCCTGGTAGGGGCCCTGCTCCAGGATGAAGACCTTGCAGCGCAGCGCCAGCGCGTCGTGCAGGGCGTGCACACCGAGGTCGTCGAAGCGGGCCCAAAGCCAACGCAGCGCCATCAGATCAGCTTCACCAGTTGCTTGCCGAAGTTCTTGCCCTTGAGCAGGCCCAGGAAGGCCTCAGGCGCAGCGGCAATGCCGTGGGCAATGGTCTCGCGCGGGCGCAGCTTGCCGGTGCCGACCAGAGTGCCCAGCTCCTTGAGCGCCTCGGGCCAGACCTCCATGTGTTCGCTCACGATGAAGCCTTCGACCTTCATGCGGTTGATGAGCATGAGCGCGGGGTTGGCCATGGGCAGCGGCGCGCCGTCGTAGCCAGCGATCATGCCGCACAGGGCAATGCGGCTGAAGGCGTTCATGCGCAGCATCACGGCGTCCATGATCCAGCCGCCCACGTTCTCGAAGTAGCCGTCGATGCCGTTGGGGCAGGCTTCCTTCAGGGCCTTGGACATCGCTTTGACGTCGCTGTGCTGCTTGTAGTCGATGCAGGCGTCAAAGCCCAGCTCGTCCACGGCGTACTTGCACTTGTCGGCACCGCCTGCAATGCCCACCGCGCGGCAGCCGCGCGCCTTGGCCAGAGCGGCAAAGGCGCTGCCCACGGCGCCGGTGGCAGCGCTCACCACCACGGTGTCGCCCGCCTTGGGCGCAATGATCTTGACCAGGCCGTACCAGGCCGTCACGCCCGGCATGCCCACGGCGCCCAGGTAGTGCGACAGCGGCACATGGGTCGTATCGACCTTGCGCAGCGCACCGGGCTGCTCGGCATTGACCACGCTGTACTCCTGCCAGCCGCCCATGCCCACCACCTTGTCGCCCACCGCGTACTTGGGGTGCTTGCTCTCGGCCACCTCACCGACGGTGCCACCGATCATGACTTCGCCCAGCGCCTGCGACGCCGCGTAGCTCTTGCTCTCGTTCATGCGGCCGCGCATGTAGGGGTCCAGGCTCAGGAAATGGTGGCGCACCAGCACTTCGCCGTCCTTGAGTTCGGGGGTGTCCGCCACCACCAGCTTGAAGTTGCTGGCCACGGCCTCGCCGTGGGGACGGTTGTCGAGAACGATTTGTTGGTTGCGTGGCATGAGAGGCTCCTTCGGAATGAAATCACTATCAATTTAATAGCTAAAAGCGCTTATCCATTGCGCGGAAACGGCCATTTTTATTCAAAAATGGAGGACTCAATCGGTGGAAATCACCTTGAGCCCGTTGGTGCTGCGGCTGTCCACCGGCAAGCGCCGCACGTACTTGAACGTGCCCGTGGCATGGCTGCAGATGCGGCCCTGCGCGTCGTACACCGTGCCCTCGGTAAACGCCATGGTGGCGGTGCGGTGAATGAGCCGCCCCTTGGCCACCAGCGGCCCGCGCGCGGGTTGCATGAAGCTGGTCTTCATCTCGATGGTGACCACGCCCATGTCCGGCGTCTCGCTGCGCGCGGCCGTGGCCATGGTCACATCCAGGAGCGTCATCGACGCGCCGCCGTGCGTCACGTCAAACGAGTTCAGGTGCTCGGGCTTGGCTTCGTAGCGCAGCTCGGATTCGCCCTTCTCCATGCGGTGCAGCGTAAAGCCGAGGTGGCTGACAAAGGGGATTTCGACACCAAAACTTTTCACGGCATGTCCTCAGTACACAAACTCAAAAACTGGCGCTGCCCCGCCAGGGCAGCCGAGCAAGGGCCGCCCCGCAGCGAGGGCTGCGTCCCCCTTCCCGGCGAAGCCGAGAGAAGGGGGAAGGCGCGCAGCGCCTCAGGGGGATGTAGCGAATTCACCCTCCCGTAACGATGCTCACGCCCCCATCCACCGCCAGCCACTGGCCGGTGATGTGTTTGCCCGCATCCGACGCGTACAGCGCGCACAGGCCCTTCAAATCTTCATCGTCGCCCAGGCGTCCCAGCGGGGCGTGCGCAGCCAGCGCTTCCTCGCCCATGGCCTTGAGCGTACCCACCGTCATCTTGCTCGGGAAGAAGCCGGGGCAGATCGCATTGACGCGGATGTTGTACGCGCCCCATTCGGCGGCCAACGCACGTGTGAAGTTGATCACCGCGCCCTTGGAGGTGTTGTAGGCAATGGTGTTCATGCCTTTGGGGTTGCCGCCCAGGCCGGCGATGGACGCCACGTTGATGATGCTGCCGCTGCGGCGGCCAATCATGCTGTGCTTGGCGATGTGCTGGCTGAGGATGAAATAGCCGCGCACGTTGAGGTTCATCACCTTGTCCCAGGCTTCCACGGGGTGGTCTTCGGCGGGCGCGCCCCAGGCGGCACCGGCGTTGTTGATGAGGATGTCCACATGGCCCAGGCGCTCCAGGGTTTCATCGGCCAGGCGGCGGATGTCGGCCTCGTTGGCGCAGTCGGCGGCGATCCAGCGGGCATCGATGCCTGCGGCCTGCAGTTCGGCCGCAGCTTCTTCCAGATCGGAGGCCTTGCGCGAGCTGAGCATGATCTTGGCGCCTGCCTCGCCCAGCGCATGCGCCAGTTGCAGGCCCAGGCCGCGCGAGCCGCCGGTCACCAGGGCGGTTTTGCCGGTCAGGTCAAACAGTTGTTGGATAGTGCGTGTCATGGTGTCTCCTTGGGTTTATGGGAACATTCTCGGCGCCGATCGTCAACCACCGGGCCGGTGTTTGCAGCAGCCATTGTGCGGCGCAACGCGGGGCCATTGTGTCGCCCCGGTGTCGGCGTAACTTCGGCGCAGCTTCAGTGCCACCTCGGCAGCAAGCTCAGTCTGTTTTCAGGCGCGCGCGCACGGCAATCAGCACCACGCCCACGGCGGCCGCCAGCCCACCGCCCAGCACCAGGCTCCAGCCCAGGTCGGCGTCGCTGCGCCCGGTGGCCAGGCCCAGCACCAGCGTGAGCAGGCCACCATAGATCAGCACCCAGATCAGCTTGTGCAGTCGCTGCAATGTATGGGGCGCAGCCATGGTCAGAAAGCGTCCTCGGGAAAGCTGGCGCAGGTCGCGTCGCGCGTGCTCACCACATGCAGCCAGGCGCCGATCTTGGGCAACTCGTAGTGGAAGAAGTAGCGCATCGCCCCCATGCGGCCCACGCTGGCAGCCTGCGCCAGTGCAGCATCATCGGCCAGCGTGGCCAAGGCCAGGTCCAGCCACACCCAGGCCAGCACCGTGTGGCCAAAGGCCTGCATGTAGGGCACGGCATTGGCCAGGGCATCGGCAGGCTGGCCCGTGGCCCAGGCGGCCTTGGTGGCCGCGCCCACCTGCTGCAGCGCCGCGCCCAGTGCGTTGGCGTGGGCCGCCAGTGCGGGCACCTGGATCGCGCGCTCGATGGTGGCGTTGATGCGCCCGGCCAGCAGTTGCAGGCCACGCCCGCCTTCCATCAGCACCTTGCGGCCCAGCAGGTCCATGGCCTGGATGCCGTGCGTGCCCTCATGGATCATGTTCAGGCGGTTGTCGCGCCAGTACTGCTCCACCGGGAAGTCGCGCGTGTAGCCGTAGCCACCGTGGATCTGGATGGCCAGGCTATTGGCCTCCAGGCAGAACTCGCTGGGCCAGCTCTTGGCAATGGGCGTGAGCACTTCGAGCAGCAGGCGCGCTTCGTCGGCGGCTGCAGCGTCGCCCGTGTGCTGCTCGTCCACCAGCTTGGCGCAAAAGAGGTTGAGCGCCAGTGCGCCTTCGCCATACGACTTCTGGGCCAGCAGCATGCGCTTCACATCTGCGTGTTCAATGATGCGCACCTGGGGCTGGGCGACGTCCTTGACCACGGCAGACGCTCCCGCCGCTTCCTTGGGCCCCTGCACCGGGCGGCCCTGCGGGCGGTTCTTGGCGTAGTCCAGGCTGGCGTAGTAACCCGCCAAGCCCAGCATGGTGGCGGCCATGCCGATGCCAATGCGCGCCTCGTTCATCATGTGGAACATGCAGTGCAGGCCCTTGCCGGGCTGGCCCACCAGGTAGCCCACGGCACCTGCCTGGCCGTCCACGGGGAACCTGCCTTCGCCAAAGTTGAGCAAGGTGTTGGTGGTGCCGCGCCAGCCCAGCTTGTGGTTCAGGCCCGCCAGCGCCACATCGTTGCGTACGCCAGTCAACTGGCCCTGAGCATCGACCATCTTCTTGGGCACGATGAAGAGCGAGATGCCCTTGGTGCCGGGCACCAGCTTGCCATCCGGCCCAGGGATCTTGGCCAGCACCAGGTGCACGATGTTCTCGGTGAGTTCGTGGTCGCCCGAGCTGATCCACATCTTGTTGCCGGTGAGGCGGTAGCGTGGGCCCAGTGGGTCGGATTCGAAACCGGCCCCGTCGGGCACAGCCCGTGTCGCCACGTCCGAGAGCGACGAGCCCGCCTGGGGTTCGGACAAACACATGGTGCCCGACCAGCGGCCATTGAATTCATTAAGTGCAAACACCTCCTTCTGCAGTGCAGTGCCATGCGCCATCAGCAGGTTGGCATTGCCCGAGGTGAGCAGGTTGGAGCCGATGCTGATGGAGGCCACCGCAAAAAAGCTGTTGGCCGCCGCCTCCACCGTGTAGGGCAGCTGCATGCCGCCGATCTCGTAGTCCTGCGCAGCCGACAGCAGGCCGGATTCTGCGTAGGCCTTGCGGGCCTCGTACGTCGCCTGGGGCAGGATCACCTTTTCGCCGTCGAAATGCGGCTCTTCGGTGTCTACCGTGCGGTTGAAGGGGGCGTATTTCTCGCGTGCGATGCGTTCGCAGGTGTCGAGCACCGCATCGAAGGTCTCACGCGAATGGTCGGCAAAGCGCGTGCGGGCCGTGAGGGCCTCGGCGCCCAGCCAGTCGTAGAGCAGGAAGTCGAGCGTGGAACGCAAGGTCATGGGGTCTCCTTATGGTTGGCATGCCCGCGCTCCTCCTGCTCTGCGCAAGGATCAGCGTGCGGGCAGCACGATGTTCTTGAAACACCAGAACTCCATGTCCGAATCGGGCCTGGGCTGGCAGCTGGCCTCTCCCAGTTGCAGGCGCGTGGCACCAGCGGGGAGCGGCGGGAAAGTGATCTTCAGAAACTTGCTGCGGCCGGGTTTGACCACATCCATCTTGACATTGCACAGCGTCAGCCCACCGATGGACTGCTGCTGCAGCACCGTGCCACTGCCCAGGTCCTTGAGAGTGAACGCATCGGGCGAACCCGTGGGCTGCGCGCAGGCCTCGAATGCCTCGTTCGTGCTGTTCTTCACCAGCAGCGTGATGCGGGTCTGCTTGGCATCGACCACCACCTCCTGCAGCACCACGTCCGGGTCGGACTCCAGCGGCAGCTGGAGCTTGAAGCTCTGGGCATGGGCACCGCATGCCACGGTGAGCGCGGACAGTGCGGCAAAAAGGCGAAGGGAGAACGTGCAACGCATGGGAAGTACCGTTGGGTGAAGGGAAGGGAATGGAGCGTGGAACGGTCACCGAGGTGGCCACCGGCCGCGCCGGATTCTGCCCGCGCAACCGCTGCCCGCAGGCACCGACCGAGTTCCACAAGGCAACAATTTGTAGCCTGTCGCGCCCCCTCCCCTCACGGCCCCCGGCCGCTGTCACCTGGCCACCGGGGCCCCACACACCAAGGACTGCCCGCAAGCACCCGGCACAGCGAACCACCTGCATGCGCCGGGCGGACCTCGGGCGAAGCCCTGCCGGGGTGCATGCGGGTGACGCGCCCGGGTGCCGCCGTGGTCAGAACACCTCGAAGATGCCCGCAGCGCCCATGCCGCCGCCAATGCACATGGTCACGCACACGCGCTTGGCACCACGGCGCTTGCCTTCGATGAGCGCATGCCCGGTGAGGCGCTGGCCCGACACACCGTAAGGATGGCCCAGGGCGATGGCACCACCGTTCACATTCAGACGGTCCGCCGGGATGCCCAGCTTGTCGCGGCAGTAGATCACCTGCACGGCAAAGGCTTCGTTCAACTCCCACAGGTCGATGTCTTCCACCTTCAGGCCCAGCTTCTTCAGCACCTTGGGCACGGCGAACACGGGGCCAATGCCCATCTCGTCAGGCTCGCAACCGGCCACCGCAAAACCAAGGAAACGGCCCAGGGGCTTGAGGCCCTTCTTGCTGGCGTACTCTTCGCTGGTGACCACGCAGGCACCGGCGCCGTCGGAGAACTGGCTGGCGTTGCCGGCCGAGATCAGGCCACCGGGGAGCGCCGAGCGCAGGCCCTGGATGGCCTCCACCGTGGTGCCTTCGCGCGTGCCTTCATCCTTGCTCACCGTGACTTGCTTGGTGATCAGACCCAACGTCTTGTCGGCCACACCGGCCGTCACGGTGATGGGTGCGATTTCGGCGTCGAACAGGCCGGCCGCCTGGGCTGCGCAGGCCTTCTGCTGGCTGGCAGCACCGTATTCGTCCATGGCTTCGCGGCCGATGTTGTAGCGCTTGGCCACCTGCTCGGCGGTCTGCAGCATGCTCCAGTAGATCTCGGGCTTTTGCTTGGCCAAGGCCAGGTCCTGGATCATGTGCAGGTTCATCTCTTGCTGCACGCAGGAGATGCTTTCGACACCACCGGCCACGAACACATCGGCCTCGCCCGCAATGATGCGCTGGGCGGCCATGGCAATGGTCTGCAGGCCCGAAGAGCAGAAGCGGTTGACCGTGACGCCGGAGGCGGTGATGGGCAGACCGGCCTTCAAGGCGATCTGGCGCGCGATGTTGCTGCCGGTGGCGCCTTCGGGCGTGGCGCAACCCATGATGACGTCGTCCACGTCAGCACCATCAATACCAGCGCGCTGCACGGCGTGCTGCACGGCATGCCCGCCCAGGGTGGCGCCGTGCGTCATGTTGAACGAACCCTTCCAGCTCTTGGCGAGTGGCGTACGGGCGGTGGAAACAATCACTGCGGAGGTCATGTGAATTCCTTTGATTCTGTGGATGGGTGCACGCGGACTGCTTACTGGAAGGCCTTGCCTTCGGCGGCCAGCTTGGCCAGCAGCGGAGCGGGCTTCCAGAACGCTGCGTCATCCAGCGGGTTCTTGGCAAAACGGTCCATGGCCTGCACCACGTTGAACAGACCCACCTCACTGGCGTAGTGCATGGGACCGCCACGGTGAATGGGGAAGCCGTAGCCGGTCAGGTACACCATGTCGATGTCGCCGGACTTGCTGGCGATGCCGTCTTCCAGGATGTGGGCGCCTTCGTTGACCAGGGCGAACACCAGGCGCTGCACGATTTCTTCGTCCGAAATCTTGCGCGGCGTGATGCCGAGTTCCTTGCGGTGGTCTTCGATCATCTTGTTGACCAGGTCGCTCGGGATCGCATCGCGCTTGCCGGCCTGGTAGTCGTACCAGCCTGCACCAGTCTTCTGGCCGAAGCGGCCCAGTTCACACAGCTTGTCGGCCGTGCGGCTGTACTTCATGTCGGCGCGCTCCACCGCGCGGCGCTTGCGGATAGCCCAGCCGATGTCGTTGCCCGCCAGGTCGCCCATGCGGAACGGGCCCATGGCAAAGCCAAACTTTTCGATGGCCTTGTCCACCTGCTGGGGCGTGCAGCCTTCGTCCAGCAGGAAGCCGGCCTGGCGGCTGTACTGCTCGATCATGCGGTTGCCGATGAAGCCATCGCACACGCCCGAGACCACCGAGGTCTTCTTGATCTTCTTGCCGATGGCCATCACCGTGGCCAGCACGTCCTTGGCGGTCTCCTTGCCACGCACCACTTCCAGCAGCTTCATCACGTTGGCAGGGCTGAAGAAGTGCATGCCCACCACGTCCTGCGGACGCTTGGTGAAGGCTGCAATCTTGTCCACGTCGAGCGTGGAGGTGTTGGAGGCCAGGATGGCGCCGGGCTTGGCCACAGCGTCGAGTTGCTTGAACACGGCTTCCTTGACGCCCATCTCTTCGAACACGGCTTCGATGATGAGGTCGCAGTCCTTGAGGTCGTCGTAGCTCAGCGTGGTGCTCAGCAGGGCCATGCGCTGCTCGTACTTGTCCTGCTTGAGCTTGCCCTTCTTCACCTGGGCTTCGTAGTTCTTCTTGATCGTGGCCACGCCACGGTCCAGGGCTTCCTGCTTCATTTCCAGAATCTTGACGGGGATGCCCGCGTTCAGGAAGTTCATGGAGATGCCGCCGCCCATGGTGCCCGCGCCAATCACGCCCACCAGCTTGATGTCGCGCTTGGGGGTGTCAGATGCGACATCAGGAATCTTGGAGGCGGCGCGCTCGGCCATGAACAGGTGGCGCAATGCACGCGACTCAGGTGTCCACATCAGGTTGATGAAGATCTCGCGCTCGACCAGCATGCCTTCGGCAAACTTCTTCTTGGTGGCGGCTTCAACCGCGTCCACGCACTTGGCGGGCGCGGGGAAGTTCTTGGCCATGCCCTTGACCATGTTGCGCGCGAACTGGAAGTACGCATCGCCTTCGGGGTGCTTGCAGGGGAAGTTGCGCACCAGGGGCAGCGGGCGGGCATCGGCCACGCTCTGCGCAAACGCCAGGGCTTCTGCGGCCAGCGATTCGGCCGACGCGGCCATCTTGTCAAACAGCTTCTGGCCGGGCACGGCGCCGATCATTTCGCTCTTGACGGGCTCGCCGCTCACGATGAGGTTGAGCGCGGCTTCGACACCGATCACGCGCGGCAAGCGCTGCGTGCCGCCTGCGCCGGGGATCAGGCCCAGCTTGACTTCGGGCAGTGCAATCGAGCAGCCAGGTGCCGCAATGCGGTAGTGGCAGCCCAGGGCCAGCTCCAGTCCGCCGCCCATGGCGACACTGTGCATGGCGGCCACGACGGGCTTGGCCGAGTTTTCGATGGCGGCAATCACCGACAGCAGGTTGGGTTCTTGCAGCGACTTGTCGGTACCGAACTCCTTGATGTCGGCGCCGCCAGAGAACGCACCACCGGCACCGGTGATCACGATGGACGTGACCGCCGCATCGGCATTGGCGCGGCCAAGGCCGTCCACGATGCCCTGGCGGGTCGCCAGACCGAGTCCGTTGACGGGAGGGTTGGCCATGGTGATCACGGCAACGGAGCCGTGGACTTTGTATTCAGCGGTCATGGTGCTGTTGTTCCTTGGAAAGTGAAAAAGAACGATCGTGCGTTTTTATTGTAGAGACTTCAAACCCATTTGGCGTGTCAATTTGTCCCGGGCGGGACAAGGGGGTTGGAAAGAACCCCTCGCCTGATGCTTCTACAGGCAAAAAAAGAGGCGCTACCGTTCATGAGCGCCTCTGAAAGTAATAGTGGGCGGCTGTAGCTGAACTACGCTTTGCGCGCCAGCCACTGAAACTAGCGCGCCCCAAGCCAGTGCAGCCAAGCCAGTGCAGCCAAGCAAGGGCCGCCCCGCAGCGAGGGCTGCGTCCCCCTTTCCGAGTCGCGCAGCGATTCGAGAGAAGGGGGAAGGCGCGTAGCGCCTCAGGGGGATCGCCCCGCTAAACTTCAAGCCACTCTTTTCGGATGTAGTTATCGGCCCGCAAGCTGTCCGGCGTGCCCTGGAACACGATCGAGCCATGCCCCATGACCAGCGCACGGTCCGAGATCTTCATGGCAATGGTCAGCTTCTGCTCGATCAGCAGCACCGAGATGCCGCGTGACTTGATGGTCTGCAGGTACTGGCCCACCAGCTCGACGATCTTGGGCGCCAAGCCTTCGGTGGGCTCGTCGATGATGATCAGGTCGGGGTCACCCATCAGCGTGCGGCACAGGGTCAGCATCTGCTGCTCGCCGCCGGACATCACGCCTGCCTCGGTGTGCTGACGCTCCTTGAGGCGGGGGAACATCTCGTACATGTCGTCGAACGACCAGCGGCTGTTCTTGCCACTGCCCTTTTGGCCGAGCATCAGGTTCTGGTGCACGGTGAGGTTGGGGAACACATCGCGGCTTTCCGGCACATAGCCCACCCCCATGTGGGCGATCTCGTAGGCCTTTTTGCCGTTGAGGTCCTGCCCCTTCCAGTTCAGGGTGCCCTCCCAGTCCACCAGGCCCATGATGGCCTTGGCAGTGGTGGAGCGGCCTGAGCCGTTGCGCCCCAGCAGGGCCACGATTTCACCGGGTTGCACATCAAAGGTCACGCCATGCAGCACATGGCTCTTGCCGTAGTAGGCGTGGAGATTCTCGATTTTCAGCATGTCAGTGTCCCGCCCCTTGCTCGTCTGCAACGACCGAGCCCAGATAGGCCTCCTGCACGCGCTGGTTGGCGCGCACCTTTTCGGGCGTGTCGAAAGCGATCACTTCGCCATACACCACCACGGCAATCTTGTCGGCCAGGCCAAACACCACGCCCATGTCGTGCTCCACCGTGAGCAGCGTGCGGCCCTCGGTCACCTCCTTGATGAGGTGGATAAAGCGGGTGGTTTCGGTCTTGCTCATGCCCGCCGTGGGCTCGTCCAGCAGGATCACGTTGGCCCCGCCAGCGATGGTGATGCCGATCTCCAGCGCGCGCTGCTCTGCGTAGGTGAGGTTCATCGCCAGCGTGTCGCGCTTCTTGTCGAGCTTGATCATCTCCATGAGCTGCTTGGCGCGCTCGTTGGCATCGTGCAGATTCGAGAGGAAGCGCAGGAAGGTGTACTTGTAGCCCATGCTCCAGAGCACGCCACAGCGCAGGTTCTCGAACACACTCAGCTTGGGGAAGATGTTCGTGATCTGGAAGCTGCGAGACAGCCCCCGGCGATTGATCTCGTACGGTGCCATGCCATTGACGCGCTGGCCGTTCAGGATCACGTCCCCGCTGGTGGGCGCAAAGCGTCCGCTGATCAGATTGAACAGCGTGGATTTGCCAGCACCATTGGGGCCGATGATGGCCACCCGCTCGCCAGGGGCCACCGCTAGGTTGGCGCCACGGATGATCTCCGTCTTGCCAAAACTCTTGCGCAGGTCGCGCAGTTCGAGCGCGTAGGTTGCGTTGTCAGCCGCCATGGTTACATCGCCTCCCCGCGCTTGATTTCATGTTCTATTTCTTCCTGGATCTTGCCCCACTGGCGCACAAACTGGCGGCGGCAAAGCTCGAAAAGACCAAAGCCCGTCACCATCACGAAGATGGCGCCAAACCAGCTGGCAAAGCCCTTGGCATTGAGCGTTGCGCCCAGGAACGTCAACTCGGAGCCGAGCGCCGCATTGAGCTGCAGGTGGTAGGTCATCTCGATCATGCAGGCCGCGCCCAGCACGCCGACCAGGGCGGTGCCGCCCAGGCCCAGGTACGAGGTCCAGAGCTGGCGCAGCTTGCCGAACTTGGCCAGGCGCAGGTTCATCATGATCAAACTCGCCACGCCGCCGGGCGCATACATCACCATGAACAGGAACACCAGGCCCAGGTACAAGAGCCACGCCTTGGACAGCTCGGACAGCAGCACCGACGCCAGCACCAGCAGCACCGCGCCAATGATGGGGCCGAAGAAGAAAGTGGCCCCGCCCAGGAAGGTAAACAACAGGTAGCCCCCCGAGCGCACCACGTTCAGGCTGTCTGCGCCGGTCACGATCTCGAAGTTGATCGTGGCCAGGCCGCCGCCAATGCCCGCGAAGAAGCCCGCGATGATGAAGGCGAAGTAGCGCACGCGCTGCGTGTTGTAGCCGATGAACTCCACACGCTCGGGGTTGTCGCGCACGGCATTCAGGATGCGGCCCAGCGGTGTGCCGGTAAAGGCGAACATTGCCGCCGTGCAAACGAAGCAATACACGGCAATCAGGTAGTACACCTGAATGGCAGGGCCGAAGGTGAGGCCGAAGAACGACTGGCCGTAGACACGGTCGGTGGTGATGCCGCCTTCGCCCCCGAAAAACTCGGGGAACATCAGCGCCATCGAAGCCACCAGCTCGCCAATACCCAGCGTGATCATGGCAAACGTGGTGCCCGACTTCTTGGTCGTGACAAAACCCAGCAGGATGGCAAAGAACGCACCCGCCAGGCCGCCCACGATGGGAATGAGCACCAGCGGAATGTTGAAGCTGCCCTTGCCCGCCATGTTCATCGCATGGATGGCGATGAACGAACCGAGCCCGGTGTAGACCGCGTGGCCGAAGCTCAGCATGCCGCCCTGCCCCAGCAGCATGTTGTAGGACAGGCAGATGATGATGAGGTAGCCAATCTGCGAGAGCATGGTCAGCGCCAGGCTGCTGCGAAACAGCATGGGCGCAACGATCAAGGCAATCGCAAACAGCGACCAGATGACGATCCGCCCGACGTTCCAGGGCTTGAACCGGTAATGCGCCGTGGCGCTTAAAGCTGTGTTGGTCATCGAATTCATGGCATCAGTCCTCCCGGGTGCCCAGCAGGCCCTTGGGGCGGAAGATCAGGATCAGCACGAGGAACAGGTAAGGCAGGATGGGTGCGACCTGGGAAATCGTGAGCTTGAGCAGGGGGTAGCCAAAGGTCTGGTCGGTGACCGCCACGCCCACGGCCTTGAAGACGTGGATCAGCGAATAGTCGAGCGCCACCGCAAAGGTCTGCACCACACCGATCAGCAGCGACGCGATGAAAGCCCCAGCCAGCGAACCCATGCCCCCCACCACCACCACCACGAAGATGATGGAGCCGACGGACGCCGCCATGGCAGGCTCGGTCACATAGGTGTTGCCACCGATCACGCCCGCAAGCCCCGCCAGCGCAGCGCCACCGCCAAACACCAGCATGAACACCCGCGGCACGTTGTGGCCCAGTGCTTCCACCATCTCGGGGTACTTGAGCGCAGCCTGGATCACCAGACCGATGCGGGTACGCGTCAGCAGCAGCCAGACAGACACCAGCATCAGCAGGGCCACCAGCATCACGAACGACCGCGACTTGGGGAACTGCGTGCCGTACAGCGAAAACAGCGGGCCCTGCAGCTGTTCGGGCAGGCCGTAGGGCACGGTGGAACGGCCCCATACCAGTTGCACCACTTCCAGGATCAGGTAGGAGAGCCCAAAGGTCACCAGCAGCTCTGGCACATGGCCAAACTTGTGCACGCGGCGCAGGGCATAGCGCTCGAACGCGGCGCCGAGCACAAACACCGCCAGCGGTGCCAGCACCAGCGCTGGCCAGAAGCCCACCACCCCGGAGATGGTGAAGGCGAAATAGGCACCCAGCATGTAGAAGCTGGTGTGTGCGAAGTTGAGCACGCCCATCATGCTGAAGATCAGCGTGAGGCCGGAACTCAGCATGAACAGCAGGAGCCCGTAGCTCACGCCGTTCAGCAAAGAGATCACGAAAAACTCAGGATTCATTGGAATTTTTCACTGCAGGGGTAAAAAAAAGGCCCGAGCCAGGTCGGGCCTCGAAGCGGTCACACAGGACTCAGGGACGCTTCATCTGGCACGACGTGGGCGTGCTGGCCACATAGGGCTCGTAGTACTTCACGGGCACAAAGGTGTAGCCGGTGTTCTCGGAGTCGATGGGGTACTTGCCGCCAGCCTTTTCCCACTTGGAGATGAACAGGCCTTGCTGCAGCTGGTGGTCGGTCTTGCGCATCTCGACCTCGCCGTTGAAGCTCTTGAACTTCATGCCTTCAAACACGGCAGCCACCTTCACAGGGTCGGTGGACTTGGCCTTGGCAAAGCCCTCCGACAGCATGGTGAACGCGTGGTACACAGCACCGGTATACATGTCATCGTTGAACTTCTTCTTGTAGTCCACAACGATCTTGTTCAGCTCGCCCGGCAGGTTCATGTGGGCGTAAGCCACCATGTACACGCGGCCTGCGGCAGCGGCGCCCATGGCGGTGGGGCTGCCCGTGACGGAGCCGTAGTAGGTGTAGAAGTTGACGTTGTTCAGGCCCGCGTCGTTCGCAGCCTTGATCAGCAGTGCCAGGTCAGAGCCCCAGTTGCCGGTGATCACGCTGTCAGCACCCGAGGCCTTGATCTTGGCGATGTAGGGCGAGAAGTCGCGCACCTGGGCCAGGGGGTGCAGGTCGTCACCGACGAACTGCACGTCGGGGCGCTTGCGCTGCATCATTTCCTTGGCGAACTTCGAGACCTGGTGGCCGTGCGAATAGTTCTGGTTGATCAGATAGACCTTCTTGACCTCGGGCAGGTCCTTCATATAGGTCGTCAGCGCTTCCATCTTCATGGAGGTGTCCGCATCCAGGCGGAAGTGCCAATAGCTGCACTTGCTGTTGGTGAGGTCGGGGTCCACGGCCGCGTAGTTCAGGAACAGGACTTCCTTGCCGGGATTGCGTGCGTTGTGCTTTTCCAGCGCGTCGATGATGGCGAGCGCTGGTCCCGATCCGTTGCCCTGCACCACGTAGCGCGCGCCTTGGTCCATGGCCGAGCGCAGTGCACTGGTGGTCTCTTGTGGGCTGAGCTTGTTGTCGATGCCGATGATCTCGAATTTGACCCCTGCGGCGTTCTTCTTGTTGAACTCTTCGGAGATGAACTGGAAGCTCTTGAGCTGGTTCGTTCCGACGGCTGCCATCAGGCCCGACAGCGGGTCCAGCCACGCGATCTTCACCGTCTCACCCTTTTGAGCGAACGCCGCGCCAGCGCTTGCCAGTATTACCGATGCCGCTACAGCCTTAATAGCAAATTTCATGGTTTTGTCTCCTAGTGAATCGACACAACGCAGCGTACCGCGTTGCAACAATGCGATGCTCAGGGATTGCCCCTACCAGCGTCGCACACGTGACTGGACTCGGTGTCACCCCCTGAGGCGCTGCGCGCCTTCCCCCTCTCCTTCGGGAGGGAGACGCACCCGGTGGCCTGGCAAAGCCAGCTCCACGGGTGCACTGGCCTGGGCCGCGCCAGTTTCGAAAGCCACGAGGGCGATCAAGAGGGCTGGAAGGGCCGAGGACGCAGCTTTCACAAGCCCGGAAGCTTGTAATCCTTGAGCTGCTCGCGCAGTTTGGTCTTGAGCATCTTGCCGGTGGCACCCAGTGGAATGGCATCGACAAACACCACGTCGTCCGGGATCTGCCACTTGGCCGTCTTGCCCTCGTAAAACGCCAGCAGCTCATCGCGTGTGACCTCGGCGCCCGGGCGCTTCACCACGGCGACGATCGGGCGCTCGTCCCACTTGGGGTGCGGCATACCCACACACGCCGCCATGGCAATCGCGGGATGGGCCATGGCGATGTTCTCGATGTCGATGGAGCTGATCCACTCCCCGCCCGACTTGATCACGTCCTTGCTGCGGTCGGTGATCTGCATGAAGCCATCGGCATCGATGGTGGCCACGTCGCCCGTGGGGAACCAGCCACGGCCCTGCTTGTCCTTGACGAGCGGATGGCCGCCTTCACCCTTGAAATAGCTGTCCACGATCCACGGGCCCTTGACCAACAAGTCACCGTAGGTCTTGCCGTCCCAGGGCAGCTCTTCGCCGTCTCCGCCAACGATCTTCATGTCCACGCCATAGATCGCTCGGCCCTGCTTGAGCAAGACCTTCATCTGTTCTTCCTTGGGCAGCGACAGGTGCTTGTTCTTGAGCGTGCACAGTGTGCCCAGCGGGCTCATCTCGGTCATGCCCCAGGCGTGCAGCACTTCCACGCCGTAGTCTTCCTTGAACGCGTGGATCATGGCCGGTGGGCAGGCCGAGCCGCCGATCACCGTCCGCTTGAGCGTGGAGAACTTCAGGCCTGCAGGCTTCATGTGGCCCAGCATCATCTGCCACACGGTCGGCACACCGGCGGCGTAGCTCACCTTTTCGGATTCGATCAATTCGTAGATCGACTTGCCATCCATTGCCGGGCCAGGGAACACCAGCTTGCAGCCCGTGAGCGCCGCCGAGTACGGAATGCCCCAGGCATTGACGTGGAACATGGGTACCACAGGCAGCACAGAGTCACGGGCCGAGAGGCACATCACATCGGGCAGCGCAGCAGCATAGGCATGCAGCGTGGTCGAGCGGTGACTGTAGAGCGCGGCCTTGGGGTTGCCCGTGGTGCCGCTGGTGTAGCACATGCTCGATGCCGAGTTCTCGTCAAACTCGGGCCAGGCGTAGTCAGCCGAATGGGCGCCAATCCAGTCTTCATAGCTTGCAAGACCTGGAACCCCGGAGTCCGCAGGCAGCTTGTCGGCGTCGCACAGGGCCACCCACTTCTTCACGGTGGGGCACTTGGCGTGTACGGCCTGCACCAGGGGCAGGAAGGTCAGGTCAAAACACAGCACCTGGTCTTCGGCATGGTTGACGATCCAGGCGATCTGGTCGGGGTGCAGGCGTGGGTTGACGGTGTGCAGCACACGGCCCGAGCCCGAGACACCAAAGTACATCTCCATGTGGCGGTAGCCGTTCCAGGCCAGCGTGGCCACACGGTCGCTGAACTGCAGTTGCAGATCGTCCAACGCGTTGGCCAGACGGCGTGCACGTGCCGCCAGGTCGCGGTAGGTGTAGCGATGAATGTCACCCTCTACCCGCCGGGAGACGATTTCGGCGTCGCCATGGTGGCGTTCTGCGAACTCGATCAGCGACGAGATCAGCAACGGTTGACTTTGCATCAGGCCCAGCATGGGTGCTCCTTGAATGTTGTAGTGAAGGGAAAGATCATGGTAGCGCGAGGCGTTGGCCCCAGGTGTCTCCAAAGTCATGCAACCAGGCCGCTGAAATCCACCGGCCAACCGGGCGCCGCGCCACCCGCCATCGGCTTTGCAACGCAACTCCTGGCGCCCCACGGCAGGCCGCCAGTGTGCGCCGCACGCGCGCGGCTGCCAACACCTGTCGTCCCATTGACAAAGCCCGAGGGATTACCCTGAACCCGGAGCCACAGTGCAGCGACAATCGCGCACATGCTCAGCACCCAGCCCCCTGCTCCGCGCTTCATTTCGGCCCAGCCCTGGTTTGCCAGCGTGCCCGCTGCGCTGCAGGAGCGCCTGCGCGACGAGGTGTTTGCCGTGCAGGGCGACAAGGGAGCCGTCATGATGCCCGCAGGCAGTGCGGTAGAGGGCTGGCATGCCGTGTTGTCGGGCCTGGTGATGCTGCAAAGCCCTGCCAGCAAAGGAAGGTCGTCGGCGTTCATCGGCGTGCCCGATGGCGAGTGGTTTGGCGAGGGCTCGGCCATGAAGCCCGAGCCGCGCAAATACAACGTGGTGGCGCTGCGGCCCACCACGCTGCTGTGCCTGCCGCTGCCGCTGTTTGCCACGCTGCGCGAAAGCAGCCTGGCGTTCAACCAGTTCCTGGTGCAACACCTGAACATGCGGCTCGGGCAGGCCATGACCATCATCGAGGCCGGCCGCACGCAGTCGCCCGAGCACCGCGTGGCCCTGTACCTGAGCCGCTTGTTCTGGCGCAGCACGCGCAGGCTCAACCTCACGCAGGACGAGCTGGGCCAGCTGGTAGGCCTGTCGCGCCAGACGGTGAACCGTGTGCTGCGCACGCTGGAGGAACTGGGCATCGTGTCGCTGGATTTCGGTAAGGTGGCCATCGTGGACGACGAGGCGCTCGGCGCATACCTTGCTGCCACGGCTGCAGCATGAACAGACATGGGAAACAGCATCAAGCGCCAGGTCCTCACTGAACGCTCAGGCGCGTGGCCTTCTGGTCCGCATCGAAAATAAACTTGCGCGGCCAGGGTTGCCACTCCTGCCCCAGGCCAGCGTGATTGGGATTGCCCGTGTGCACGAAGGCCCGCACGCTGTCCATCATCACGGCAGAGAGCGCGAGGCGCCCCGGCTGGTTGGCCGTGCTGTTGGCAGCCTTGGCCAGCAGCGACGGGCCGAAATTGCCAAAGACAAAAGGCAGGTCAAATCCATGGGCCGCGCCGTATACATCCGCCCAGGGCGCGGGTTGCTGGGCCCAGTTGAACTGGTAGCTCCACACGTTGGTCTGTTGGCTGCGCAGAGTGCCCAGCAGGTTGTCGCGGCTGGGTTCAAAGAACACGCTGCCCAGCAGCTTCATGCGGGCGTTGTAGCCCGTCGATGGCGCCGTGACCGGCAGGTACGAAGGGTCAATGATGTCCGCCACCGTGAGCGTGGTGGGGGCATCGGGGTTGAAGCCCTGTGTCATCGCAAAACGCTCGGCATCGCTGATCTTCATGCCCGGCTTGCCGCCCAGTAGCGCCAGGAAGGGTGCAAAAAGCTTGGCCTCGTCCAGGGTGTAGCCCGACAGCACGGGCACCTTGTGATACCGGCCTGCGGCCATCTCGGCAATGGGGTTGGCAGGCACCACGACGCCATCCGGAATGGGCCCGGAGCCCGTCAGCCCCTTCTGCAGCACGGTTTGCAACAGCACACGGCCATCCTTGCCGCGCAGGTAGCTGGCGGTTTGGGCAGGCGTCCAGCCCGCCACCAGCGCCGCTGCAGCCGCTGCATCGGGAGCGAGGCCATCCGCCAGCACCAGCGCTGCCAGCAAAGCCCCTGACTGGGCCGCGTACTTCGACGCCGGATTGAGGGTGGGAATGGAACCCGCCGGCAGGTTGCTGGCTAGCGAGATACCCCCGCTGATGGGCACGATCTTGTGGAACAAACCTGCGGCCTGGGGCGCGGTGAGCAGCGCCAGGGCGTTGATGGCCCCTGCTGATTGCCCCATCAGCGTCACGTTGGCCGCGTTGCCGCCAAACTTGGCAATGTTGCGCTGGATGAAGGTCAGCGCCTGCACGTTGTCCAGCAGCGCATAGTTGCCCGTGTAGGTTTGGCTGCCGCTGTGCAGCTGAGGCAACTGGAAGAAGCCCAGCACATCCAGCCGGTAGTTGGCCGTGACCACCACGGCGTTGGCCGAACGCGCCAGAGCCGCGCCGTCGTACACCGGGTCGGCCGTATAGCCCGAGATGGCACTGCCGCCATGCAGGAACAACAGCACCGGCAGGTTGTCCTGATTGGTCGCCGGGCGCCAGATGTTCAGCGTCAGGCAATCCTCGTTGCCCACGGGGGTGCCCAGGGTCTGTCCAATGGTGTCGTCAAAGCGGTTGTTGCCCCCGGGCCCGTACAGGCGCCCCATCTGCAGGCAGGCATTGCCAAAACGCGTAGCGTTGCGCTCGCCCGTCCAGGCAGCAGGTTCAACAGGCGGCTGCCACCGCAAGTCCCCCACGGGCGGCTTGGCAAAGGGCATGCCCTTCCAGGCGTAGGTGCCCGTCACAGCGCTGTCGTCCACCCCGCGTACGGTGCCGTACACCGTCTCACGCACCTCGGGCGCAGAGCCCGCCCCACCACCGCAGCCGGCCAGAGCCAGCACGGACACCACAGCCCCCAGCCATGGCACACCCTTGCGCACATCGATCATGTCTTGTCTCCTGTGAGTTCTAGAATGGATCTGGCCTCAGCGAAGCGTCACACTTGCGGCAGGGCCCGACCTCGGCGACGATTGTGTGAATGCATCGCCGCTGGCCCACTATCGCAACCACGCCAAAACAGTGACTTCAGAACACCACCCTCGCGTTAACCCTGAGAAGGTGTGAACAAACCCGCCATGAACAAGCCATGACCCAGCGCACCAGTTCCGCCGCGTGGGTGCGCGGCATTGCGGACATGTTTGCAGCCGAAGGACTGCCCGCAGCCGACCTGTGCGCCGAGGTCGGCATCGACCTGCCCGCATTGCAGCAGCAGCCGCAAACCCGTGTGGATGTGGACCGCGTGAGCAGGCTGTGGGAGGCCGCAGCCACCCGCTACGGCCAGCCGGGCCTGGGCCTGGCGCGCGATCTGGCATCACGCTACGGCAATGTGGACCTGGTGGGCTACGCACTGGCCTCCGGCCCCAACCTGCTGGTTGGCTTTGAGCATTTGCAGCGGCAGATGGCGCTGATCTCAGACGCCACCACGTTTGAAATGAAGCGCGACCCGCGTGGCCAAGGCTACTGGCTGGCGCTCAGCCATATCGGCGCCACACGGCCCATTCCGCGCCAGCGCATCGAGTTCGCAGTGCTCACCCTGTTCACGCTGTGCTGCTGGCTCACCCGGCGCGATCTGGTGCCTTTGGCCATGGACCTCACCACGCCAGCACCCCACGATGACGCCCGTTACCGCACCGCCTTCGGCGTGCTGCCGCGTTTTGGCCAGCCCGCCAACCGTTTCCTGCTCTCCGAGGCCGATCTGCGCGCACCCATCCCCACCCACAACCCCGGTCTGTGGGCATTGCACGAACGGCTGGTCGAAACCGAGCTGGATCAGCTCGGCCAGACGCTGGCCAGCACCCGCGTCCGCACCGAAATCGCGCGCGTGCTGCACCTGGGCGAGCCTCGGCGCGAGGACATTGCCGCACGCCTGCACCTGACCGACCGCACCCTGCAGCGGCGCCTGCAGGCCGAGTCTGTGAGCTACCAGCAACTGCTGGACGACACCCGCCGCGAACTCGCGTGCCAGCACCTGAGCGATGAGCGCCGCAGCCTGGCCGAGATTGCCGACCTGCTGGGCTTTGCCGACCAGAGCAACCTGTTCCGCGCCTGCAAGCGCTGGTTTGGCATGCCGCCAGGGCAGTACCGCACACAGCTGCTGACGGAGCCAGAGGCAGCGCCCACCTCCTGAGAACCTGCAGCAGCAAGCCTCATGGCCTTGTCCGCCTTGTGCCATCCACGGTGCGAGACAATTGCGACCATGAACCTGAGTGCCGACCACAGCGAAACCGCCGCCGACCTGGGACTGGCCTGGAACCACCGCTTCGCCGACCTGGGCCCCGCCTTCTACACCGAACTGCGCCCCACTCCCCTGCCCGCCCCCCACTGGGTGGGCACCAGCCCCGATGTGGCACGGCTGATCGGGCTCGACCCCTCCTGGCTGGGCCGTGACGAAGCGCTGCAGGCCTTCACCGGCAACACGCTGCTGGCGGGCTCGCGCCCCCTGGCCAGCGTGTACAGCGGCCACCAGTTCGGCGTCTGGGCCGGGCAACTGGGCGACGGCCGGGCCATTCTGCTCGGCGAGACGGCCAATGGCCACGAAATCCAGCTCAAGGGCGCGGGCCGCACGCCCTACTCCCGCATGGGGGACGGCCGCGCAGTGCTGCGCTCCAGCATCCGCGAGTTCCTGTGCAGCGAGGCCATGCACGGCCTGGGCATTCCCACCTCGCGCGCGCTGTGCATCACCGGCTCGCCAGCGCCGGTGCGACGCGAAGAAATCGAGACCGCCGCCGTGGTCACGCGCGTGGCCCCCAGTTTTGTGCGCTTTGGCCACTTTGAGCACTTTGCCGCCAACGGCCAGGAAGCCCCGCTGCAAGCGCTGGCCGACTATGTCATCGACCGCTACTACCCCGAATGCCGGGGCACCACCGAATTCAGTGGCAATGCCTATGCGGCGCTGCTGCAGGCCGTGAGTGAACGGACCGCGCGCCTCATGGCCCAGTGGCAGGCCGTGGGCTTTTGCCATGGGGTGATGAACACCGACAACATGAGCATCCTGGGCCTCACGATCGACTACGGCCCGTTCCAGTTTATGGACGCCTTCGTGCCTGGCCACGTGTGCAACCACAGCGATACCCAGGGCCGCTATGCCTACAACCGCCAGCCCAACGTGGCGTACTGGAACCTGTTTTGCCTGGCGCAGGCGCTGCTGCCACTGATCGGCGACGAGGAACTGGCCAAGGCAGCGCTGGAGTCTTACAAGGCCGTGTTCCCGCAGGAGTTCATGGCCCGCATGCGCGCCAAGCTGGGCCTGACCGCCGAGCACGAACAAGATGCCACGCTGATCGACGGCATCTTGCTGCTGCTTGCGAAAAATGGCGTGGACTACACCATCTTCTGGCGTCGACTCTCACACGCCGTGGGCAACGGCGATTTCGAGCCAGTGCGCGACCTGTTTGCCGACCGCGCGGCGTGGGACGCGTGGTTGCTATCGTATTCAGAGCTACAAAGGCATTATGGTCGCTCGGAAGCGGCCAATTTGATGCTCAAAACCAACCCCAAATTCGTGCTGCGCAACCACCTGGGCGAGCAGGCCATCCGTGCGGCGAAACTTGGTGACTTCAGCGAACTCCAAACCCTGCAGCGGCTGCTGGAGCGCCCGTTCGATGAGCACCCCGGCCACGATGCCTACGCAGCCTTCCCGCCCGACTGGGCGTCTTCCATCGAGATCAGCTGTTCATCATGACCCATCCCATCCAGAAGACCGACGCCGAATGGCAAGCCGTGCTGCGCGAGAAAGGCGCCGAGCCTGTGGCGTTCCAGGTCACACGCCACGCCGCCACCGAGCGCCCCTTCACCGGCAAGTACGAAACCCACTGGGCCGATGGCAGCTACCACTGCATCTGCTGCGGTTCCAAGCTGTTTGATTCGGACACCAAGTTCGACGCGGGCTGCGGCTGGCCCAGCTTCTCCCAGGCTATCCCCGGCGCCATCACCGAAATCGTGGACCGCAGCCACGGCATGGTCCGCACCGAGACGGTGTGTGCACAATGCGGGGCCCACCTGGGCCACGTTTTTGAAGATGGCCCGGCTCCTACCGGCCTGCGCTATTGCATGAACTCCGCGTCGCTCGACTTCGAATCCGACAAGGGCTGACCGCCGAGAATGTCCCCGACCCCATGAAAATCCTGATCGACTTCTTCCCCATCCTGCTGTTTTTCGGGGCCTACAAGTTCTATGGCATCTATGTGGGCACCGCCGTGCTCATGGCCGCCACGGTGGTGCAGATGGGCCTGATCTACGCGATCGACCGTCGCCTGCAGACCATGCACAAGGCCACGCTGGTGCTCATCCTGTTGTTCGGCACGCTCACGCTGGTGCTGCAGGACGACCGCTTCATCAAGTGGAAGCCCACGGTGCTGTACGGCGCCATGTCCCTCGCGCTGGCCGTGGCCCTGTGGGTGATGAAGAAGAACTTCCTCAAGATGCTGCTGGGCAGCCAGCTGGACCTGCCCGACCAGGTGTGGCTACGGCTGAACGTGGCGTGGATCGTTTACTGCGCCTTCATGTCCGCCATCAACGCCTATGTGGTGGTCAACTTCAGCACCGAAGCATGGGTGGACTTCAAGCTCTGGGGCTATGCCTTCCCGCTGGTCTTCCTGATCGGCCAGGGTATCTACATCGCGCCGCACCTCAAGGGCGACGAGCCTGCGGCCTGAGCCAGGGGGATTGCCATGATCGACCTTTCCATCGCCCAGCAGATGCACCAGGCCCTCACCCAGCGGCTGGCCCCTGACGTCCTCGAAGTGCTGGACGAAAGCGCCGCCCACGCGGGCCACGCTGGGGCCAACGGCACCGGTTTTGGCACGCATTTCCGGGTCCGCATTTCGTCACCTTTGTTTACAGGCAAGCCGCGCGTGGCGCAACACCGCCTTGTGTATGATGCGCTGCAAGAATTTATTGACCAAGGCGTCCACGCCCTCGCCATTGAAGTTCTCTGAACCGGCCTCAGATAGCAACTCGCCGGATTTCAGCTGGCACAAACAACCTCTCATTTTTTGGATTCCGCATGAAGAAACAGCTCCTGTCCGGCCTCGTGGCCGCTGCCGTGCTGGGCACGATGGCCCTGCCCGCTTCCGCCCAGAACGTTGCCATCGTCAACGGCAAGGCCGTGCCGAAAGAGCGCGTTGAGGCGCTCAAGCAGCAGGTGGAACGCTCGGGCCGCCCTGTGACGCCCGACATCGAAGGCCAGATCAAGGAAGAAGTGATCGCCCGCGAAATCTTCATGCAGGAAGCCCAAAAGCGCGGCTTGGAAGCCTCGGCCGACTACAAGGCCCAGATGGAACTGGCCCGCCAGAGCATCCTGATCCGCGAACTGTTCGCCGACTACCAGAAGACCAACCCGGTGACCGACGCCGAAATCCAGGCCGAATACGACAAGTTCGTGGCAGCCAACGGCGGCAAGGAATACAAGGCCAGCCACATCCTGGTGGAGAAGGAAGCCGACGCCAAGGCCATCATCGCGTCCATCAAGAAGGGCGCCAAGTTCGAAGACATCGCCAAGAAGCAGTCCAAGGATCCAGGCTCCGGCGCCAAGGGTGGCGACCTGGACTGGGCCAACCCTGCCAGCTACGTGAGCGAGTTCACCGAAGCCCTGGTCAAGCTCGAAAAGGGCAAGATGACCGATGCGCCCGTGAAGAGCCAGTTTGGCTGGCACGTGATCCGCCTGGACGATGTGCGCCAGGCCCAGCTGCCCAAGCTGGAAGAAGTCAAGCCCCAAGTGGCGCAACAACTGCAGCAGCAAAAACTGGCAAAGTTCCAGGAAGACCTGCGCGCCAAGGCCAAGGTCGAGTAATCGGGCCAGACCGGCATCCGCAGGGATGCCCCCCAAAAAAACGCGGCCCAGGCCGCGTTTTTTTATGTCCGCAGGAAACGGTCTCTACCGGCAGTTCATCCGCAGAGCCGCATGTTATTTCCGTGAGCCAGTCGGCGCCTACGGCCTACCCAGCCACCAGGCCACCGCCATCAACAAACCAATCATCACCGGTTGGTGAAGCATGTAGTAACTCAGGCTCCAGCGCCCCAGAACCGACAAGGGTCGAACGATGCCAGGCAATGGCCGCCACAGCAGCACCGACCGGAGGGACAGCATCCACTGGCCTGCAGCCAGCCCCCACCACATCACGCCCAACCAAGGGAAAACGGGCACGTAGTCTTCGGTGAAAGGCTTGCGGGATACCAGACCCAGCCAGTTGAGGGACCGGCCGTTGAACCAGGGTGCCGCCTCCACCCAACTGCCCACCAACAGATGCTGCGCCAGGAACGGCAAGGCCACTGCCACCAGCCCCGCCAGCCACAGCCAGCGCCCCCAGTTGGCTGTGCACCGGGCAATGAGCAGCATCACAGCCATGCCATGCAAAACCCCGAAGTAGATGAAGCTCTGCGGAAACATGGCAAACGAGCCCAGCGTCACCAACAGCGCGCAGCCTGCGATCTGCATCCAGCGGCGCCCGAAACGCTGCCACCCCTGCCCCTGGTGCCAGGCTATGGCCTGCCCCAGCCCCGCGCAGAAAAGAAAAAGGCTCACGATGACCGTGCGCTGCGCGGTCCAGAACGGGTCCACACGGAAGTTCTGTGGCCAGAAACCAAAATGGCTCAGGTCAAAACAGAAGTGGAAGGCGGTCATCCACACCATCGCCACTCCCCGCAGGGAATCCACCGCGTCATAGCGCTGGCCGGTGGTGGTCGGGGTCCCCGCCCATGGGCTTGAAGCAGAAGACGGGGAGACAGGCAGAGGACGTTTCATGGCGTGACCGGTCGGGCGGCGATTGGACGGATGCGCCCCAGGCTTCGGCGCCATCCGGGACGCCCCGATGGTAAGGACGTTTGCCCCTGCCCCCACTTGCCCAGCATTACAAGAGGCAAGAAAAAAGGCCTTGCAGCACATGCTGCAAGGCCTTCAAACATTGGTCGGAGCGGCGGGATTCGAACTCGCGACCCTCTGCTCCCAAAGCAGATGCGCTACCAGGCTGCGCTACGCTCCGACAGCTCGTATTCTAACCCGCCAATTTCCTGTTTTTTGGTTCGATGCCTGCTTTTTTCATTTTTTTAAAAAGCGGCAGGCACCCCAACAAACCGAAAATCCACAGCCCCTGGCAAAGCCGTGCGAGGACGAGAGAACAACAAGAAACGGGTCAGCCCTTCAGGCTGAAAAAGACCAATGAAATCGATGAAACCAAGGAATCACACCAGCCGATGGTTTAGCGGCTGCTCGGGCCGGGGCCACGGCCAGCCAGATGGCGGAAGGTGATGCGGCCCTTGGTCAGGTCGTAGGGCGACATTTCCAGGGACACCTTGTCACCCGCCAGGATGCGGATGTGGTGCTTGCGCATCTTGCCGCCGGTGTAGGCGATCAGTTGATGGCCGTTGTCCAGCGTGACGCGAAAGCGCGAGTCGGGCAAGACTTCCGTCACGGAGCCTTGCATTTCAATGAGTTCTTCTTTGGCCATGTTCGTTATCTCTTCAAAACTAAAATTCTGCGATCAGCGCCTGAACGCTTGGTGCATTCACCACGGCAGTTACGACGTGGTCGGTGCTCGACACACGTTGCATTGCGGGCGGTGGGAGTCGCTGCACCCGGGGCGCAGATCAGGCAGACGGCCGGGGGAGACGGCTTCAATGGACAGGCAAAAGCGCTGTGCAAAGCCTGTCGATTGTACCGCGATGCGCCCTGTTGTGCCTATCGGCCCGTTTGGGCGGTAGCGGGCTGGCCATCACGCCCCTGCACAGCCAGGGCCAGCGTACGCACAAGATCCGTCTGAGTAATCACGCCCACCAGGCGATCATCTGCATCCACGATGGGGATGTGGTGGTGGCCCCCTTGGGAAAACAGTGGCACCAGATCCATGGCGTGCTGCTCCACGCGGGCTACCTGCACGGGGTGGGACATGATTTCCCCCACGCTCTGCGGCTGGCCGCCGCGCCCCATGACCAGGGTGCGCAGGCGCTGTCCCAGGCCTTCATGCACATCCAGGTTGGCCAGGCGCATGAAGTCCGCCACGGTCACGATGCCCACCACCAGACGCTGCGTATCCACCACGGGCAGTGCCTTGATCTGCTCGGTACGCATCAGGGCCCACGCCTCCTTCAGCGAGACTCCTGCCTCCACCGCCAGCGGAGGCCGGGACATGATGTCCGAACAGCGCACCTCCCCCAGCGTCCGCTGAAACGCGGCGCGGCCTGCCAGGTGCAGCAACCCCTCCAGATCGGCGCGGCTCACGTCCAGCACCTGGTTGTAGTGCGCCAGCGCCGCATCCACGTCCGATGCCGTGAAGGGGCCCTGGACCACGTCGGTGCGCGCCACCATACGCTGCGGGTGGGGGTAGCGGCGCCCGGTCAGACCGTTGTAGACCACCGCAGTCACCAGCAGCACCACCACGTTGAACAGAATCGGAAACGCCGCCAGGTGCCAGCCATCGCCTGAGGTGAGCACCACATACAGCGCCATGGCACCGCCCGGTGGGTGCAGGCAGCGCAGCGGCACCATGAGCGCAATGGCCAGCCCCACAGCCACCGCCCCCGCCCACACGGGATCGGGAATCAGCGCCGCACAGAGCCCGCCCACCAGAGCAGACAACGTGCTGCCGCCCAGCACAGGCCAGGGCTGGGCCAGCGGGCTCGACGGCATGCCGAACACCAGCACCGCACTGGCTCCGAGTGAGGCCACCATCCAGGGCCCTGCGCTGCCGCCACCCGCCCACCAGCGACTCAGCCAGGCGGTCAACAACACACCGACCACCGCCCCCGCGATAAAGCGCACCCGCTCGCGGCCGTCAATGCCCAGTGGTGCAGGCCAGAAATGGCGCAGCCAGCGGGCCATGCGCTTACGTGCTGGCAGCGACGAAGAAGACGGGGATGGGGGAACGGAAAAAGACATGGGCAAAGAGGAAGCGCAGCCGCGCCCCATTCGGCAGCAAAACCATCGGCACCCAAGGAGTGCGCTGCGCCGTAGCCCTTGAGTGTCGCCGAGATCGCAATAAAGCAAGACCCGGGCCTCACAAGCCCCCACACCACCGCCCTTCAGTTGCGCCATTCACCACGGACAGGGAGGGGCTACCTATGCTCGAAACTACTGATACGAGCAGCTCCAAACATCCAGCATGGTCACAAAATCATGATCTATACTGCATAAACACCAAATAAATGCACTTTAATTCATGCTTGTTTTTTCCATGCCCAACGTCCTGTCTCCTCGATTTACAGGTCGTGCTGCGATCAACAATCGTGACCTCTGTTGCACTGGTACGGCATGACCTGTCCGCTCCGGTA
The DNA here is from genome assembly GCF_002245625.1 of Acidovorax kalamii. Lineage (GTDB taxonomy): Bacteria > Pseudomonadota > Gammaproteobacteria > Burkholderiales > Burkholderiaceae_C > Acidovorax > Acidovorax kalamii. The sequence continues at coordinate 290,447 of NZ_NOIG01000011.1, read as the reverse complement.
CGGGTAACCCATAGGTATTCACCACGGAATGCTTGAAGTAAATTACTTTAAGCCTAAACAAAGGAGATCCATCCCATGACCACCCGCCGCCTCGTCATCAGCCGCAGCGCCGCCCTTGTGGGCGCAGCATCCACTGGGCTGCTGCTGCCCTCCATCGTGCGCGCCCAAAGCGGCAAGGTGCGTGTGGGTTTCATGCTGCCCTACACCGGCACATTTGCCCAGCTGGGCGTGGCCATCGAGAACGGCGTACGCCTGGCGATCGACCAGCAAGGCGGCAAGCTGGGCGGGCGCGAAATCGAGTGGTTCAAGGTAGACGATGAGTCAGAGCCCAGCAAGGGCGTGGAAAACGCCAGCAAGCTGGTGCAGCGCGACAAGGTGGATGTGTTGATCGGCACCGTGCACTCGGGCGTGCAGATGGGCATCCAGAAGGTGGCGCGCGACACCGGCGTGCTCAACCTCATCCCCAACGCTGGCGTGCATGCCGCCACCCGCGCCCTGTGCGCCCCCAACGTGTTCCGCACCTCATTCAGCAACTCCCAGCCCACGTTGGCACTGGGCAAGGCCATGGTCGAAAAGGGCCACAAGAAGGCCGTGTGGATCACCTGGAAGTACGCGGCCGGTGACGAGGCCTTTGAAGGCTTCAAGCAAAGCTACACCGCTGCGGGCGGCACCATCGTGAAGGAGCTGGGCCTGCCCTTCCCCAACGTCGAATTCCAGGCGCTGCTCACCGAGATCGCCGCCCTCAAGCCCGATGCCGTGGCCTGCTTCTTTGCCGGTGGCGGCGCGGCCAAGTTCATCCGCGACTACGCTGCGGCAGGCCTCAAGGACAAGATCCCGCTGTATGGCTCGGGCTTCCTGACCGAAGGGGTGCTTGAAGCCGCAGGCCCTGCCGCCGAAGGCATCATCACCACCATGCACTACAGCGACTCGCTGGACACGCCGCGCAACAAGCAGTTCCGCCTGGAATACGCCAAGACCTTCCGCAGCCAGCCCGATGTGTACGCCGTGCAGGGCTACGACACCGGCCTGCTGCTGGTGCAAGGCGCCAATGCGGTGAAAGGTGACTTCTCCGCCAAGCCCGCGATCATCAAGGCCATGGAAAGCGCCACCATCGACAGCCCGCGCGGCAAGTGGACCATGAGCAAGGCCCACAACCCCGTGCAGGACATCTACTTGCGCCAGGTGGAGAACAAGGAAAACAAGGTGATCGGCGTGGCCGCCAAGGCACTGGCCGACAGTGGCGCTGGCTGCCGCATGGGCTGACCCGCTGAAAGCGGAGCACACCCTCCATCCACCCGCCCGGCCACCGTGCCGGGCGCCCTGCTGTCGGCTTCGCGCCGAACAGCCTGATCTTCTGCACCCCAACCACGGCACCCGATGGACTTCGCCACCTTCCTGATCCAGTTGCTCAACAGCGTGCAGTACGGCCTGCTGCTGTTCATGCTGGCGGCCGGCCTCACGCTGATCTTCGGGATCATGGGCGTAGTGAATCTGGCGCACGGCAGCTTCTACATGCTGGGGGCCTACCTCGCTTATTCGCTGTCGGGGCATTTCGGCAGCCTGGCGCTGGCCATCGTGGGGGGAGCGCTGCTGTCGGTGGTCTTCGGGCTGGCGCTCGAATGGCTGCTGTTCCGCCACTTCTACCACCGCGACCACCTGGACCAGGTGCTGCTGACCTTCGGGCTGATCTACATCTTTGAAGAGCTGCGCTCCATCCTGTGGGGCGATGATGTACATGGCGTACCCATCCCCCAGATGCTGGACTGGTCCATTCCGCTCACCGACACCCTCTCCTACCCGGTCTACCGGCTGTTCATCTCGGGTGTGTGCATTGCGCTGGCCGTGGCGCTGTATCTGCTGATCTCCAAAACCCGCCTGGGCATGAAGATCCGCGCGGGTGCCTTCAACCGCGACATGGCCGAGTCCCTGGGCGTGAACATCAAGCTCATCCATGCCATCGTGTTTGCGCTGGGCGTGGGCCTGGCGGCGGTGGCGGGCATGGTGGCGGCGCCGGTGTCCAGCGTCTACCCCAACATGGGCTCGTCGGTCCTCATCATGTGCTTTGTGGTGGTGGTGATTGGTGGCATCGGCTCGGTACGCGGTGCGCTCATTGCTGCGCTGCTGGTGGGCTTTGTCGATACGTTCGGCAAGGTGCTTTTACCGCAGGTGGCCGGGATGCTGGTCTACATGCTGATGGCGGCGGTGCTGCTGTGGAAACCCGAAGGTCTTTTCAAACAATGATGACCCCCATGCTTGTCACTTCGCGCATGTCATACGCCTCCCAGCCCGGCAGCCCCTCATGAGCACCCCCCGCGCCAATATCGAAGTGCTGCCGCGCAGCGTGCAGTTCGCCCTCGCGCTGGGGCTGGCTGCGCTGCTGCTGTTCCCCGTGGTCGGCAGCGACTTCTACGTACAAATGGTCACCCGCATGATGATCATGGCCATCTTTGCGATGAGCCTGGATCTGCTGCAGGGCGTGACCGGCCTGGTGTCGCTGGGCCACGCTGCCTACTTTGGTGTGGCGGGCTATGCACTGGCCTTCCTCACTCCGGCCGACGCGCCCGTGAGCCTGTGGTGGACGCTGCCGCTGGCGGTGGCGGGCGCTGCGCTGGCGGCCCTGGTCATCGGTTTCTTTGTGGTGCGCACCCACGGCATCTACTTCATCATGGTCACCATGGCATTTGCCCAGATGGTGTTCTATCTGTTCTTCGACAACAAGGCGCTGGGCGGCTCGGACGGGCTGTACATCAACTTCCGGCCCGACGCCTCCATTTTTGGCTGGCTACCGTTCGACCTGGAGGGCCGCAAGACCTTCTACTACTTCACGCTGGCGCTGGTGGTCATCGTCTACATGCTGCTGCGCCGCCTGCTCTGGAGCCCGCTGGGCCGGGCGCTCGCGGGCATTCGCATCAATGAGCACCGCATGCGCGCGATGGGTTTCGGCACCCAGGGCTACAAGCTCACGGCGTTTACCGTGGCGGGCGCACTGGCGGGGCTGGCGGGCTACCTGTGGGGCGCGCAGACCGGCTATGTGAACCCGGAGCTGATGGGTTTTCACATGAGCGCCCACGCCATCATGATGATCATCCTGGGCGGCATGGGCAATTTTGCGGGGGCCATCGTCGGCGCCTTCGCCTTTGAGTATCTGCTGCATGTGTTCAAGGACATCACCAAACACTGGCAGCTGCTGATGGGCGGCTTCATCGTGCTGGTGGTGGTGGCCGCACCGCGCGGGCTGCTGGGCATGCTGGGGCAGCGCCGGACTGGCAAAGCGCAAGAGGATTCTCACCATGGCTGACGCCCTGCTCTCTGCCCGCCAGCTCACCAAGCGCTTCGGCGGTCTGGCCGCCGTCAATGGCGTCTCTGTGGACCTCTGGCGCGGCCAGATCCATGCCGTGATCGGCCCCAACGGTGCGGGCAAATCCACGCTGACCAACCTGCTCTCTGGCGACCTGCCGCCCACCTCGGGCACCGTGCTGCTGGGCGGCACCGATGTGACCGGCTGGGCGCCTGAGCGCATCTCACGCCAGGGCCTGGGCCGCAGCTACCAGAAGACCAACATCTTCCTGCCGCTCACGGTGCACGAGAACGTGCGACTGGCTGCCCAGTCGCGCGATGCGCAGCAGCCCTGGAACCCGCTGCGCTGGTGGCAGGACACCCGTGCAGCCACTATCAAAAACAGAGCTACCAGCGCACGTCTGGAAAGCGCTATCGAGCTGTCTGGCCTCAAAGACCGGCGCACAGCGATTGCCGGTGCCATGAGCCACGGCGAGCAACGCCAGCTGGAGATCGCCATGACCCTGGCCACCGAGCCCCAGGTGCTGCTGCTCGACGAGCCCCTGGCCGGCATGGGCGTGGCCGAGGCCGAGCGCATGGTGGACCTGCTGCAGCGCCTCAAGCCCGCGCACGCCATCATGCTGGTGGAGCACGACATGGACGCCGTGTTCGCGCTGGCCGACCGCCTGACCGTGATGGTCAACGGCGAGGTGATTGCGCACGGCACACCGCCCGAGGTGCGCGCCGATGCCACGGTGCAGGCCGCCTACCTGGGCGAGGACCACTGAGATGACCACTCCATGGATCGATGCCAAAGGCATCCACACCTTCTACGGCAGCAGCCACATCCTGCACGGCATTGACTTCACCGTGGGCCAGGGCGAGACCATCGGTCTCATGGGCCGCAACGGCATGGGCAAAAGCACCCTGCTCAAGTCGCTGATGGGCCTGGTCAAGCCCCGCTCGGGCAGCGTGGCCGTGGCGGGCCGCGACGTGACGGGCAAGCCGCCCTACGAGGTCGCTCGCCTCGGCATTGCCTACGTGCCCGAAGGCCGTGGCATCTTTGGCAACCTCAGCGTGGTCGAGAATTTGCAGATGGCCGCACGTGCGGGCACGCGCGGCCAGCGCGACTGGACTTACGAGCGCGTGCTGGAGACCTTCCCGCGCCTGAAGGAGCGCCTGGGCCATGGCGGCCAGCAGCTCAGTGGTGGCGAGCAGCAGATGCTGACCATCGGCCGCGCGCTGATGACCAACCCCGATGTGCTGATCCTCGACGAAGCCACCGAAGGGCTGGCGCCGCTCATCGCGCGCGAGATCTGGCGCATCTGCAGCCTGATCAAGGACAGCGGCATCAGCAGCGTGATCGTGGACAAGAACTGGAAACATGTCACGCAAATCACCGACCGCAACATCATCCTGGTCAAGGGCCAGGTGGTGTTTGAAGGCAGCTCGGACGCGCTGCACGCGCAGCCCGCGCTACTGGACCAATACCTCGGGGTGTGACCGTGCGGGCGATGCCCGCCCGCGCCGATAGAATCATCCGCTTTCGTCTTCGAGGGGTTCGCCCGTGTCTGATCGCCTGGCAGTTCTGCCGCAATACCTCCTGCCCAAACAGGCACTGACCACCCTGGCCGGCAAATTCGCATCGGCCCGGCTGGGCGGCCTCACCGCCTCGGTGATCCGCTGGTTTGTGGGCCGCTACAACGTGAACATGGGCGAGGCGGCCAACCCCGACATCGCCAGCTACGCCAGCTTCAATGACTTCTTCACGCGCGCACTGAAAGACGGCGCGCGGCCGCTTGCCGACGCCGACCTGATCTGCCCCGTGGACGGCGCCATCAGCCAGTTCGGGCCCATCGCCAAAGACCAGGTCTTCCAGGCCAAGGGGCACACCTACTCCACCACCGCCCTGGTGGGTGGCGACGCCGCTGCCGCAGCCCGTTTTGATGACGGCTACTTCGCCACGCTGTACCTGAGCCCGCGCGACTACCACCGCATCCACATGCCTTGCGCGGGTGAGCTCACGCGCATGGTGCATGTGCCAGGCGACCTGTTTTCGGTGAACCCCACCACGGCACGCGGCGTGCCCGGGCTGTTTGCGCGCAACGAGCGCGTGGTGTGTTTTTTTGAATCGGCCCAGGGCCCGTTTGTGCTGGTGCTGGTGGGCGCCACCATCGTGGGCAGCATGGCCACCGTGTGGCACGGCCAGGTGAACCCGCCGCGCCCCGGCACGCTGCGCCAGTGGGACTACGCACCAGGCCAGGTCAGCCTGCAAAAGGGCGAAGAGATGGGGCGCTTTCTGCTGGGCTCCACTGTGGTGATGCTGTTCCCAAAGGGGCCGCTGCAGTTCAACCCCCAGTGGGCGCCCGCACGGCCCATTCAGCTGGGTGAGGCGATGGCACAGCGGGCGGCTGGCTGACGGGAGAGCTTGCTACCGGGTTGCCCGGCAGCAGTGCGCGGGCCTTACTCGGGCACCCGGCTCAGCTGAAACGCACTGGGCTCCAGCCAGAGTGTGTCAGGGTGCACGGGGACATCGCGCCCCACCAGGTGCACCAACAGGCCACCGCGCCGCACCACCACATGGCTCACCGTTTCACGGCTGCCCCCCAGTTGGACGACGGCGCCAGGCTTGAACAAGGGCATGTAGTAATAAGCCGCAGTTTCCATAAGGATGCGGCTCCTTCCGCACAGGTGGCCGCGTGGCACACCGCGCAGCCCGCACAAAACTGAGGCTGCTCACCCCATCCTAGCACCGATCCCTGACCCTACCGCGCTGTCGGAAGGTAAAGCCAGAGACAGATCAGCCCGGGGTTTGCGCCCGCGCAAACCCGAGCGCCGCCTTCAGCAACCGCTCCAGGTGCGGTTGCACCCCGGCCGCCACCTCGGGCAGGTAGTCAAAAGGCAAGGCCTCCTGCATGTAGCTGCACTGCGTCATCTCCAGTTGCACCGCGTGGATGTTCTGTGCGGGCTGGCCGTAGTGGCGCGTGATGTGACCGCCCTTGAAGCGGCCATTGAGCACACCGGTGTAGCCCGGCGCCGACTGCGCAATGGCCAGCAGCGCCTGCGCCAGCGCCGGGTCACAGCTGGCGCCATCGGCCGTACCCAGGTTCAGGTCGGGCAGCTTGCCCTCAAAAAAGCGCGGCAGCACCGAGCGGATGGAGTGCGCGTCCCACAGCACCGCCACGCCATGCTGCGCGCGGATGCGGTCCAGCTCGGCACGCAGTTGCGCGTGGTACGGCGCCCATACCGCCTCGCGGCGCGCGGCGATTTCGGCTTCATCGGGCACGTCGCCCTGCGCGTAGATGGGCGTGTCGTCAAAGGTGTCCACAGGGCACAGGCCGGTGACGCTCTGGCCGGGGTACAGGCTCGCGCCATCGGGCGGGCGGTTCAGATCCACCACGTAGCGCGAATGCGTGGCCACGAGGATGGAGGCCCCCATGTCTTTCGCGAACGCATACAGGCGCTCCATGTGCCAGTCGGTGTCGGGCACCTGGCGGGCTTCATCGGTGAAGCGCGCGGCGAGCTGCGGCGGCACATAGGTGCCTGCATGGGGCATGGAGATCAGCAGCGGCTGCGTGCCCTGGTGAAAGGTGAAGGGTGGGGGTGGGGTGGTCATGGATGGCACCGTGGATGGAGTCAAAGAACAGGGGGAAGTCAACCAGCCGCAATGGTGGTGGAGCGCGCCGCCACAAAGGCCTGCGCAGCCGTTTCGTGCAATGCATGGCGGCCCTGCGCCACCCGCAACACGCCCGCGACCCACAGGCTGTCGATGGCCGAGGTACGGTGGCTGCCGAACACATGGGACGACAACATGCTGGGCGCAGGCAGACCCGCCAGAGCCACATGCTGCGCATCCAGCGCCACCATGTCGGCCTGCTGACCAACCGCCAGGCCTGCAGGGCCCGCCATGCCGCCGGGTGAGCGGCCAGACGCCTGCGCCCCGCCCTGCACCGCCTGCAGGGTCATGGCCGTGGCCACCTCGGCCTGGGTGCTGCTGGCCAGCACATTGCGCTGGCGCAGCGACAGGCGCTGGCCGTATTCGAGCATCAGCAGCTCCTCGGCGGCATTCACGCAGGCGTGGCTGTCCGAGCCCACACCCCAGCGGCCGCCATGCTGCAGCCACAGCGGCATGTCGAAGATGCCGTCGCCCAGGTTGGCCTCGGTGGTGGGGCAGATACCGGCCACAGCCCCCGTGCACGCGGCGTCGGCGTATTCCTGCGGCGTCATGTGCGTGGCATGCACCAGGCACCAGCGTTCATCCACGGGGGCATGTTCCAGCAGCCACTGCACGGGGCGCTGGCCGCTCCAGGCGATGCAGTCATCCACTTCCTGCGTCTGCTCGGCAATGTGGATGTGGATGGGGGCCTGGGGGTTCAACGCCGTGAGGCCCTGTACGGCGGCGGCCAGGCTGTCCGGCGGCACGGCGCGCAGTGAATGCGGGGCCAGGCCCAGAATGCCGCCCAGCGCCCGTGTAGCGGGCGCAAGGCGCTCCAATAAGGAGAGCATGTTGTCGGTGCTGCGGACAAAGCGCGCCTGGTCGGCACGCGGCGGCTTGGCGCCAAAACCGCTGGTCTGGTACAGCACCGGCAGCAGCGTGATGCCGATGCCCGCGCTCTTCGCCGCACGCAGCAGCGCCAGCGACAGTGTGGCGTCATCGGCATAGGGGCGGCCGTCCTGGCCGTGGTGCACGTAGTGGAACTCGCACACGCTGGTGTAGCCCGCCTCCAGCATCTCCACATACAGCCAGGTGGCAATGGCCTCCAGCGATTCGGGCGTGATGCGCGCGGCAAAGCGGTACATCAGGTTGCGCCAGCTCCAGAAGCTGTCCTGGCTTTCCCCCCGGTATTCCGTGAGGCCCGCAAACGCGCGCTGGAAGGCGTGCGAATGCAGGTTGGGCATGCCGGGCAGCAGCGGGCCGGTGGCCACTGCGGCGCCGTTGGGCTGCGCGTTGGGCGTGATGGTGGTAATGCGCCCTGCCCCATCCCACGCGACGAGCACATCGCGCGCCCAGCCGGTGGGCAGCAAGGCATCGGCAGCGAAAAGTTGGCGTTCAAGCGGCTCGCTCATGGCATGACTCCGTGGATGCGCCCCTGCCGCACGATGGTGCCGGCGGGCTTGTGGCCAAACCAGTAGGCCAGCTCGGCCGCCTCGCCCACAGGCCACAGCACGAAGTTGGCGGGTCGGCCCGATGCGATGAGGCCGTGGGAATCTTGCAAGCCCAGCGCGCGTGCCGCATGGGTGGTGATACCCGCCAGCGCCTCGGGCACCGTCAGGCGGAACAGCGTGCAGGCCATGTTGGCCATGAGCAGCAGGCTGAGCGCGGGCGAGGTGCCCGGGTTGTGGTCGGTGGACACCGCCATGGGCACGCCCGCCTCGCGCAGCTGTGCGATGGGCGGCAGGTGCGTCTCGCGCAGCGTGTAGTAAGCGCCCGGCAGCAGCACGGCCACGGTGCCTGCGGCTTTCATGGCAGCGATGCCGTCGGCCGACAGGTGCTCGATGTGGTCGCACGACAGTGCGCCATAGCGCGCGGCCAGCGCCGATCCGCCCATGTCCGACAGCTGCTCGGCATGCAGCTTGACGGGAATGCCGAGCTTTTTCGCAGCCTGGAAGACCTGCTCAGTCTCCGCCAGCGTGAAGGCGATGCGTTCGCAGAACACATCCACCGCATCCACCAGGCCCTCGGCGGCCAGCGCGGGCAGCATCTCGTTGCAGACCAGATCGACATAGGCTTGGCTGCGGCCTGCGTACTCGGGCGGCAGCGCGTGCGCGCCCAGGAAGGTGGTGCGCACCGTCACGCCAAACGCCTCGCCCAGACGGCGGGCCACGCGCAGCTGTTTGCGCTCATGTTCCAGCGCCAGGCCGTAGCCCGATTTGATCTCGATGGCACATACGCCCTCGGCCAGCAGGGCCTGCAGGCGCGGCACGGCCTGGGCAAAAAGCTCGTCTTCCGACGCCGCACGCGTGGCCTTGACCGACGACACAATGCCCCCGCCCGCCTTGGCCACTTCTTCGTACGTGGCACCGGCCAGGCGCATGGCGAATTCGTTGGCACGCTGGCCGCCGTAGACCAGGTGCGTGTGGCAGTCCACCAGCCCGGGGGTGGCGAGCGCGCCCCGCGCATCGTGGCGCGGCAATGCCTGGTAAGCGGCGGGCAACTGCGCCTCGGGCCCCACCCAGGCCATCTGGCCTTGCTGCACCACCACGCAGGCCGATTGGCCCTCAGGCACTGCCACGTCGGCCGCCCACAGGCCGGGCGCGGGTTTCAGGTTGTGCCACACGCCATCGGCGTTCTGGCTGGCGGCCGCCCCGTTCGGGTGGCCGTGGTTGTCCATGTGTTGCATCTGCCTGCCCACCCGTGGGCTCCGTGTTGAATGCTATACAAATAATAGCTACCAGCGCTTGTCCATCAGGCGGTGGCGGCCATTTTTATTCAAATTTTGGGAGCTGCACCGCGCTGCAAGGCGATCCAGACCAGTGCGGGCGCATCGGCGTCGGCCCCTGCATGCAACGGCTCCAGTTGGCCCGGCGTTGCACCGCCCGCGCCCGCCCACCAAAAGCCCTGCCCTGCCGCCAGCGCACGCGGCCCGGCGCCCGGCGCCACCCACTGCCAATCGCCCTGCAGCACCAGGCACAGGCCTGCGGGCGCGTCGCCGGGCGACTGCGCATCGCTCACCACCTGCAGAGGCCCATGCCACAGGCCTCGCCGCAACATGAGGTTGAAGTCCTTGGACGTGCCGCCCAACATGGCGCCATCCACAGCGTCATCGCCCGAAAACGCAAACGGCTGCCAGCGCGGCTCCAGCCGGTGCTCCCAGCTCGGGCTGCGCAGATGCAGGCCGTCGCCAGACAGCAGCATGATCTGCCTGTCGATGGCCGGGAAGACGGAGAACGGCCCGGGCCGGTCCACCGTGGCCAGGCTCACGCGCCACTCAAAGCTGTTCATGTCGGCGCCCGGGGGCCAGCAGGCCAGCTCCTGCGTGCTGCCGCCGCCGTTTTTCCAGGGCATGCTGGGGGTGGTGGCCAGGTCAAAAAAGTGCATTGCCATCGTTGTCATGCCCCTCATCCATTGGCCGTGGACTGTTCTGCGTCCGCGACCAGCAGCGGAAACAGCGGATGGTTCATCTCCGCGCCAGCGGGCAACTCATCTGCCAGACCTGGAAACTCGGGCGAGGTCTTCCATGGCCGGGGCGCATGGCGCGTGTCGTCACCCAGGAAGCGCACCGAGAACACACGGCGGCGGTTGGGCCCCTCCACTCCACCGGCGGCATGCAGCGTGAGCATGTGAAAGCACACCACGTCGCCGGGCTCGATCTCCCAGCCCACGATGGGAAATGCAGCACGGTCGGCCTCGACATTGGGCAGGTCCTGCAGGCTGCCTTCGGGGAACCACTTCGCCTGGTTGTCCATGAAAGTGCGCGGCATGAGCCACGGTCCCTTGTGCGAACCGGCCACAAACTCCAGCGTCGCAGCGCGGGACACCGGATCGACCGGAATCCACATGCTGATGTTCTGCACGCCGTCGATGTTGTAGTACGGCTGGTCCTGATGCCATGGCGTGCGCTGGCGGGTTCCCGGCTCCTTCACCAGCACATGGTCGTGATACAGCCGCACGGTGCGCGACTGCATGAGGCGCTGGGCGGCCAGGGCCAGCGGGGTTTCGCGCACAAAGCGGCCGAACTGCGGAATGTCCTGCCAGTTGCAGAAATCCTCAAAGAAGCGGCCCGGGTCATCGGGCCTGCTGGCCACCTTGGCGCGCGGGCTGGGCGCGGCCAGGTTGGCATCGATGCCCTCGCGCAGCAGCGCGACTTCTTCGGGCGCGAGCAGCTGTTTGATGCACAGCGCGCCGTCGCGGTCAAAGCGCGCAATGTCGTCAGCGCTCAGGCGCTGCTGCAGGCGTTGTTGAAAGCGCTCCTGCAGGCGCGGGTCCAAGGCAGGTGAGAGCGGGGGCATGCGGGCTGGTCTCCTGTTGTGTTGTTTGTTCAACGTTGTCGTGCACCAGCGCCCCCGGGGCATCAGGCGCGCGTGAGCACGGCCTGCAGGAAGGCGCGTGTGCGCTCCTGCGTGGGGTTGGTGAAGATGGTGGCGGGTGCGCCGGCCTCAATGATGCCGCCGCCGTCCATGACGACCACCACATCGCCCACCTCGCGCGCGAAATCCATTTCGTGCGTGACCACCATCATGGTCATGCCTTCGCTGGCCAGCAGCTTCATGACCTGCAGCACCTCGCCCACCAGCTCCGGGTCCAGCGCCGACGTGGGCTCGTCGAACAGCATCACACGCGGCTCCATGGCCAGCGCGCGGGCAATGGCCACACGCTGCTTTTGCCCGCCCGACAGGCTCGCGGGCATGGCCGTGGCTTTGTGCGCGAGCCCCACCTTGGCCAGCAGGGCCTGGGCACGCTCCTCGGCGTCTTTGCGCGAGAGACCACGCAGCTTTCGCGGACCCAGCGTGACGTTGTCGATCACGGACAGGTGCGGGAACAGGTTGAACGACTGGAACACCATGCCCACCTCTTCGCGCAGCGCGTTGAGGTCATGGTCGGGCAGCATGCGCCCATCGTCCACCAGCGTGCGACCGCAGATGTCGATGCGCCCGCCCTGGGGCTGCTCCAGCCCATTGCAGCAGCGCAAAAAGGTGCTCTTGCCCGAGCCGCTGGGCCCGATGACCACCACCACCTGCGACGGCAGCACGTCAAAGTCGATGCCGTTGAGCACCACATGGTTGCCAAACGCCTTACGCAGCCCCCGGATGCGCACGATGGCCTCGGCGGCCTGGCTTGTTCCGTTCATCACCACAGATTCTTTCTTCATTGCACCATCCCCCCGGCGCGCAGGCGCAGCTCGATGCGGCGCAGCACCAGTGTGGTGGCACCCGTGAGGATGAAATACACCACTGCGATAGCCAGGTAGACCTCCAGCGATCGGTAGGACACGCTGATGATCTTCTGCCCCTCGTGCATCAGGTCGTGAATGGTGAGCAGCGACACCAGCGCCGAGTTCTTGATGAGTGCAATGAACTCATTTCCCAATGGCGGAATCATGCGCACCACGGCCTGCGGCAGCACCACAGTGCGCATGGCCAGGCTGGACGACATGCCGATGGAGCGCGCGGCCTCCATCTGCCCCTTGTCGATGGACTGGATGGCACCTCGCACCACCTCGGACACATAGGCGCCCGAGTAGATGCCCAGGCCAATCACGCCACACACAAAAGCGGGCAACAAAATGCCGAACTGCGGCAGGCCAAAGAACAGGATGAACAGCTGCACCAGCAGCGGCGTGCCGCGTATCGCGGCCACGTAGGCGGTACACAGTGCATAGACCACGCGGCGCTGGGGGCTCAGGCGGCCAATGCCCACCAGCAGGCCCATTACGCAGCCCAGCAGCAGCGAAGCGGCCGTGATTTCCACAGTGACCAGCGCACCCGCCAGCAACTGCGGCACCCCGGCCCAGACAGGAGAAAAATCGAGTTCCATGGCTCAGTTCAGTTCGGCAACCGTGGGCGGCGGGTTACTTGGCAGCGCTGTTGCTGAACCACTTCTTGACGATGGCCGCATAGGTGCCCTCGGCCTTGAGCTTGGCGATGGCACCGTTCACGGCCTTGGTCAGATCTGGCGTGTCCTTGCGCAGGGCCATGCCGTACTCTTCGGTGGTGAGCTGCTCATCCAGCACGCGCAGACCGGGGCGGGTGCGCACATACTGGAACGCAGCGGGCTTGCCGGTCACGGCGGCATCGGCACGGCCGATGTCCACCAGGTTGAACATCTCCTGGTTCTTTTCGACCTCGACACGCTGCACCTTGGGGAATTTTTCAGTGAGGTAGCCCACCGACTTGGTGCCCACCTGCACGCTGACCTTCTTGCCGTCCAGATCGGTCAACTTCTTGATGGTGGTGTTGTTGTCTTTCACCATCACCACCAGGCCACCGGCGTAGTAGGAATCGGTGAAGTCCACCACCTTCTTGCGCTCGTCGGTGATGTAAATGGCCGAGACGGCCATGTCGAAGCGCTTGGAGATCAGGCCGGGGATCAGGCCCTTGAAGTCAATGTCTACCCACTCGACCTGCTTGCCCATGGTCTTGGCAATCGCCTCCACCAACTCGATGTCGAAGCCCGTGCGCTTGCCGTTCTCGACAAACTCCATGGGCGGGAACGTGGCATCGGTGCCCACACGCAGAACGTTGTCCTGGGCCTGTACACCCGTGGCGCAGAAGGCTGCGGCGGCCAGGCTGGCCAGAAGAAGGTTGCGACGAAGGTTCATGGGGAAAGCTCCTTGGAGAGGGGTGAGGGAATTCAGGGAGGGGTGAGCTGGCGGGAGATGCGCGCTGCGGCAACAACCGCCATGCCGGTGAGCGCGGCCTCTTGCCCCTGGGCTCGCAAGATCGGGGCCATCAGGGTGATGGCTCCGGCTGCCTGCCGGGGAGAACCGAAAACGGGCACGCTGACGCCCCAGACGCCGGCATCCACTTCGCCGGAGCTGACGGCGTAACCAGCCTTGGCAATGCCCTCCAGTTCGGTCAGCGCCGCCTGGCGCTCAGCAGTGCCTGCGCCGTAGTGCAGGTCCAGAATGGCGTTGCGTGTGGCCGGGGCCACATGGGCCAGCAGGCACTTGGCAGAGGCGCCAGCGCGCAGCGGAACACTGCGTCCTTTTTCAAACGAGCAACGCAGGGCCTGCGTGCTGTCCACCATGTCCAGGCACACCACGCTGTCGTTCACCGCCACCACCAGCCCCACACTCTCGTGGGACTGCCGGGCCAGAGCCTGCATGTCCGGCCGCGCGTGGTGCACCAGGTGCGATGCCATATCAAAGCCCAGCGCCAGTTGCAGGCTCAGCGGCCCAGGCGCGTAGTGCCCGCTGCTCTCCAGCACAAAGCCCCACAACTTGAGCCGCGCAAGCTGCCGGTACAACGTGCTGCGAGCCAGACCCGTGGCCTCCATCAACTCGGCCGCCGACATGGGCTGACCGTGCTGCGCCAATACAGCCAACACGTGCAGAACACGGTCGGCAGCGACAACGGAGGTTAGTCCACGGGCGGTCATGGACTCAGTATCAAAGTATTGCAGCGACATTCCTACCCTGCATTCCCATTGCATGGGAATGCAGTTCCCTTTTTCACACTCCTGTCATTCCCTCACTTTCTTCGGACTACTTCACCATGGGCAGCTTTAGACCCTGCTTCTTGGCCGTTTCCACCGCCAGCTCATACCCCGCGTCAGCATGGCGCATCACGCCGCTACCGCAGTCGTTGACCAGCACATTGGCAAGGCGTTGGGCCGCTGCTTCAGTGCCATCGGCCACGATGACCATGCCCGAGTGCTGCGAATAGCCCATGCCCACGCCGCCGCCATGGTGCAGGCTGACCCAAGTGGCGCCTCCTGCGGTATTGAGCAACGCGTTGAGCAGCGGCCAGTCGCTCACGGCGTCGGTGCCGTCCTTCATGCCTTCGGTCTCGCGGTTGGGGCTGGCCACGCTGCCGGTGTCCAGGTGGTCGCGGCCGATCACGATGGGGGCCTTCAGCTCGCCGTTCTTCACCATCTCGTTGAAGGCCAGGCCCGCGATGTGGCGCTCGCCCAGGCCCAGCCAGCAGATGCGCGCGGGCAGCCCCTGGAAGGCAATGCGTTCGCCCGCCATGTCGAGCCAGCGGTGCACGTGTTTGTTCTCGGGGAACAGCTCCTTGATCTTGGCATCGGTCTTGCGGATGTCTTCAGGGTCGCCCGACAGGGCCACCCAGCGGAACGGGCCCTTGCCTTCGCAGAACAGCGGGCGGATATAGGCGGGCACAAAGCCGGGGAAGTCGAAGGCGTCTTTCACGCCTTCGTCAAACGCCACCTGGCGAATATTGTTGCCGTAGTCCACCACCGGGATGCCCATGTGCTGGAAGTCGAGCATGGCCTGCACGTGCACGGCGCAGGACTTGGCGGCGGCTTTCTTCAGCACTTCATGCTGGGTCACATCCTGCTGCGCAGCGCGCCACTGCGCCACCGTCCAGCCGGCGGGCAGGTAGCCGTTGACCAGATCGTGGGCCGAGGTCTGGTCGGTAACGAGGTCGGGCTTCAAGCCGCCGGCCTTGGCGCGGCGCACCAGCTCGGGCAGGATTTCTGCGGCGTTGCCCAGCAGTGCGATAGAGATGGCTTCCTTGGCCACCGTGTGCTGGCAGATGAGTTCGATGGCGTGGTCAATGTCACGCGCCTGCTTGTCCACATAGCGTGTGCGCAGGCGGAAGTCGATGCTGCTTTGCTGGCATTCGATGTTGAGCGACACCGCGCCCGCAAACGTGGCGGCCAGCGGCTGCGCGCCGCCCATGCCGCCCAGGCCTGCGGTCAGGATCCACTTGCCTTCGAGCGACCCGCCATAGTGCTTGCGGCCTGCCTCGGCAAAAGTTTCGTAGGTGCCCTGCACGATGCCCTGCGTGCCGATGTAGATCCAGCTGCCCGCCGTCATCTGGCCGTACATGAACAGGCCCTTCTGGTCGAGCTCGCTGAAGTGCTCCCAGTTGGCCCACTTGGGCACGAGGTTGGAGTTGGCCAGCAGCACGCGCGGCGCATTGGCGTGGGTCTTGAACACGCCCACGGGCTTGCCGGACTGGATGAGCAGGGTCTCATCGTCGTTCAAGTCCTTGAGCGAGGCGAGGATCTGATCAAAACACTCCCAGTTGCGCGCGGCACGGCCGATGCCGCCGTACACCACCAGGTCCTGCGGACGCTCGGCCACCTCGGGGTCGAGGTTGTTCTGGATCATGCGGTAGGCGGCCTCGGTGAGCCAGCTCTTGCAGGTGAGCTGGCTGCCGCGCGGCGCGCGGATCACGCGGGTGGCGTCGTGGCGGGGGTCGGTGTTGGAGGCGGCGGCGATGATGGCGTCGTTGGCGTTCATGGTGGACTCCTGTGAATCAGTGGTGTGCGTGGAAAAAATCAGGCGAAGCTGGGCAGGCATTGCGTGAGCGCTGTCGGCCAGGTGGACTGCTGGGCCCAGGCGCGCATGGCTTCGATGTCGGGGGCGAGGTAGCGGTCCTGCTCCAGGTAGGCCACGCGCTCGCGGATGGCGGCGAACTGATCTTCAATGAGGGATGAGGACTTCAGGGACCGGTCGAATTCCATGCCTTGCGCGGCGGCCATGGCCTCGATGCCGACCATCACGGCCGCATTGCGCACCATGTCGCCCAGGCGGCGCGCGCCGTAGGTGGCCATGGAGACATGGTCTTCCTGGTTGGCTGATGTGGGCAGGCTGGTCACGCTGCTGGGGTTGGCGAGGCATTGGTTCTCTGCAGCCAGCGCGGCGGCGGTGACCTGCGCGATCATGAAACCCGAGTTCACGCCGCTGTCGCGGATCAGGAAGGCAGGCAGGCCCGAGAGGCCCGGGTCCAGCAGCAGCGACAGGCGGCGCTCGGAGATGGCGCCGATCTCGGCCACGGCCAGCGCGATGATGTCCGCCACAAAGGCCACGGGCTCGGCGTGGAAGTTGCCGCCGGAGATCACGTCGCCGTTGTCGAAGACGAGCGGGTTGTCGGATGCCGCGTTCGCCTCGATGGTCAACACGCGCGCGGCGTGGTGCAGGTTGTCCAGGCACGCGCCCATCACCTGCGGCACGCAGCGGATGGAATACGGGTCTTGCACGCGGCCGCAGTTCGGGTGCGAGGGGTCGATGGCGCTGCCGTCGAGCAGCGCACGTACGGCAGCCGCCACGGCGATCTGCCCGGCCTGGCCCCGTGCTTCGTGAATGCGTGCGTCAAACGGCTTGACCGAGCCCTTGATGGCTTCGAGCGACAGGCAACCCGCGACCAGTGCGGCAGCAAACACGCTCTCGGCGCCAAACAAACCGGCCAGCGCGAGCGAGGTGGACACCTGCGTGCCGTTGAGCAGCGCCAGCCCTTCCTTGGGGCCCAGCACAAAGGGCTGCAGGCCAATGGAGCGCATGGCCTCGGCACCCGACACCACCTTGCCGTCCACCTTGGCCTGCCCTTCGCCGATCAGCACACAGGCCAGGTGCGCCAAGGGCGCCAGGTCGCCCGACGCCCCCACCGAGCCCTTGGCCGGGATCACCGGCAGCACGTTGGCATTGGCCAGGGCCAGCAGCGCATCCACCAGCTCGGGCCGCACGCCCGAGTGGCCGCGCGCCAGGCTCACGGCCTTGGTCGCGAGGATGAGGCGCACCACGTCGTCGGGCAGCGGGTCGCCCGTGCCCACGCTGTGCGACAGCACCAGGTTGCGCTGCAGCTCGGCCAGGCGGTCGTGCGCAATCTTGGTGCTGGCCAGCTTGCCGAAGCCGGTGTTGATGCCATAGACGACCTGATCTTCATCGACGATGCGCTGCACCGTGGCCAGGGACTTCTGCAAACCCGCGCGGGCCGAGGCATCCAGCACCAGTTGCACGGGGCCAGCATGGATGCGGCGCAGCTCTGCCAGCGTGACGCGGCCGGGGTGCAGGGTGATGGGTGATGCGTTCTGTGTCATGGCGTTGATCCTGTATATACAAGTAGGTACAAGCGAAAAAATTCTGAGCTTTTGGCGAAAAACTTTCAACCGGCGACGGGGTTACCGTCGGCGCGGAAGCGGCTGCCCAGGCGGTAACGGGTAGCGGGGTGCAGGCAGCGCACCACGGTGATCGGCACGCCGCGCGACCAGGTGCGGCGGGTGAGCAGCAGGCAGGGTTCCTGCGGAGACATCTCCAGCAGCGTGGCCTGCTCGGCGGTGGGCATGACGGCGTCGACCACATGCTCGATCTGGTCGAACGGCACGTTGCGCACCAGGTATTCGGAAGGTTGCAGTTGCGTGAAGTCCTGCGCGGCAAACTGGGGCACTTGGCGTGGGTTCACGTGGCGGTCTTCCAGCTGCACGGGCAGGCCGTCTTCGCGGTGGATGCACAGCGAGTGGAACACCGACTCACCCGTGCGCAGGTCCAGCGCGGCGGCCACCTCCAGCGTGGCGGAGGTGCGCTCCACCGTCAGCACGTCGCAGCGGTAGTCGTGCCCGCGCTGGCGGATTTCGCTGGCCAAATTGGCTATCTGCAGCAGCGTGGACTGCGGCTTGTCCTCGGCCACGAAGCTGCCCACACCGGCCACGCGCACGATGCGGCCCTGCTCCACCAGCTCGCGCAGCGCGCGGTTCACCGTCATGCGCGAGATGCCGAACTGGGTGACCAGCTCGTTCTCGGAGGGCAGGCGGTCACCCGCGCGCCAGATGCCTTCCTGGATCTTGCGCGAGATATGGTCCTTGACCTGCTCGTACAGCGCCATGGCCTGCGCGGGCGCGGCCACGACTGCCACGGCCTTGGCAGGCGCGCCACTGCGGGGGGCAGCGGCGGTGGTGCGGCGGGATGGACGGGCGCTCATGGGCTGGGCAGGTTCTGGAAGGTTCAGATCAATGCAGGTCCGCCGCCATGGATTCGGCGCGAATCTCTTCGGTCAGGCGCGCCTTGAGGTCCATGAACTCGGGGCTCGTCTTGATCGTGTAATGGCGTGGGTGCGGCAGGTCCACCGCCAGCTCGGTCTTGATGCGGCCGGGCCGCGCGCTGAATACGGCCACGCGGTTGGCCATGAAAATGGCTTCGTCGATGTCGTGGGTGACGAAGAGCACCGTCTTGCGCTCGGCCTCCCAGATGCCCAGCAGCAGCTCTTGCATGAGCACGCGGGTCTGGTTGTCCAGCGCGCCGAAGGGCTCGTCCATCAGCAAAATCTTGGGGTCGTTGGCCAGCGCGCGCGCAATGGCGGTGCGCTGCTGCATGCCACCCGACAGCTGCTTGGGAAAGTGCTGCTCGAAGCCGCGCAGGCCTACCTTGGCGATGAAGTACGCGGCGCGCTCTTTTTGCTGTGCTTCGGGCATGCCGCGCTCGCGCAGGCCGAAGCGGATGTTCTGCTCGATGGTGAGCCAGGGGAACAGCGTGTAGCTCTGGAACACCATGCCCCGGTCGGCGCCGGGGCCTTCCACGGGCACGCCATCCAGCAACACGCGGCCGCTGGTGGCGTGGTCCAGCCCCGCCACGATGCGCAGCAGCGTGGACTTGCCGCAGCCCGAGGGGCCGAGGATGGTCACGAAGTCGTTGTCACGCACTTCAAAGTCCACCGGCAGCAGCGCCTGCGTGCGCTGGCCCTTGTGCCCTTCAAAGATGCGCGAGACGGCTTGGATGGATACGCTGCTCATCGCACAAAACTCCAGGCAAACAGACGGTGGTTGAGCGCCTTGAAGGCGAAGTCGGACACCAGCCCGATGAGGCCGATGATGATGATGCCGAAGATGATCTGGCCGGTGTTGAGCAGCGACTGGCTGTCGGTGATCATGTGGCCGATGCCGCTGGACGAGCCGATCAGCTCGGCCACGATCACATAAGTCCAGGCCCAGCCCAGCACCAAGCGCAGGGTTTCGGCGATCTCGGGTGCGGCGCCGGGGATCAGCACGCGCGTGACGATGCCTTTGTGGCCCGCGCCCAGCGTGTATGCAGCCTCCACCAGGTCGCGCCGCGCGCCGCCCACGGTGACGGCGACCATGAGCGTGATCTGAAACACCGAGCCGATGAAGATGACAAGGATCTTCTGCGCCTCGCCAATGCCCGCCCACAGGATCAGCAGCGGAATGAACGCCGACGCAGGCAGGTAGCGGCAGAACGAGATGAAGGGCTCGAAAAAAGCCTCGATGCCTTTGTACGCACCCATCGCAATGCCCAGTGGCACGGCAATGACGGCGGCCAGGATGAAGCCGCCGACCACACGCCAGATGGTCATGCCGATGTCTTTGATGAAGCCGTACTCGGTGAACAGCAGCCAGCCTTCCTTCACCATGGTGACGGGGCTGGCCAGGAAGGTGGGCGACACGAAGCCGCCCAACGTGAAGAACGCCCACACCGCCACGAACACGACGAAGAAGGCCAGCCCGAGCATCCAGCGGGCGCTGCTGCTCACGGGCTCCAGCGGGGCCAGCGAGCGCCGGCGCACGGGGGCCTTTGGCTCAGAAACGGACAGGGGTTGCACGGCAGACATGGAGCGCTCTTCTTCCGTCTGTTTACTTGATGAAGCTGGCGTCGAACGTGACGGCCAGGTCCTCGGGCGCCTTGCGGATGATGCCGGCCTCCAGCAGGATGGCCGTGGCGTCCTTCATGAAGGACTGCAGTTCGCCCGCAAAGAACTTCTGGTTGGCGGCCTTGTCTTGCCAGCGAAGGAAAGACGAGGACTTGGCAAACTGCTCGCCCGTCTGCTTGACGGCCGCGCCCATGATCTCGTTGGACTTGGCCGGATCGGCCTTGATCATGTCGAGCGCCTGGAAGTACGAGTTGGTGAGCGCCTGCGCGGCCTTGGCGTTGGCCTTGAGCCAGGTGGGGTCACAACCCACGGTGTCCATCACCATGGGGTAGTCGAGCGTGGTGGCCAGGATCTTGCCCGATGCGGGGTTGTCGCGCACGGTGGAGAGGTAGGGCTCGTACGTCATGGCGGCGTCGTTCTGGCCCGCCACAAAGGCCTGCGCAGCCGCCTGGGGGGACAGCGTGGTGGTCTTCACGTCCTTCAGGCTCATGCCATTCTTGCTGAGCATCCAGGCCAGGCCGAAGTACGGCGCGGTACCGGGCGCGTCCACGCCGATGGTCTTGCCCTTGAGGTCGGCAAAGCCCTTGATGTCGCCACGCACTGCGATGCCGTCGGCGCCGTAGGACTTGTCCATCTGGAAGATCTGCACGATGGGCACACCGTTGGCGTTCCAGGCGACATGCGTCTCGACCGTGGTGGCGGCGCACTGGATGGACTTGGAGGCCAGGGCCAGGTGGCGGTCCTTCTGCGGAATCATCTTGATCTCCACATCCAGGCCGTTTTTCTTGAAGATACCTGCCTTGTCGGCCAGCGTGAGTGGTGCAAAACCCGTCCAGCCGGACATGCCCAGCACAATCTTGGTGTCCTGCGCCTGGGCCGGTGCGGCCAGCGCCATCACACATGCTGCTGCCGCTGCCAGCGACGTCCATTTCACAACCGATCGAGTCATCATCTGCTCCTGTTTGAAAAAAGTACCACCCCAGCCGGTCCGCACCCGCGTTCCGGTCGCCATGATGACATCGGGAGCATACCTGTATATACAGGGTAAACACCAGAAACACCGGGTCATCGAGCGGGGTGATGTGTACTGAGCAAAAACGGGGCCAGGCCGTGCCGCCCTGCCCCATCCTCGAACGGCGACAGAATTACTATCAAATAGATAGCATTAAGCGCTTTACCAGAGCGCGGCAACGGCCATTTTTTCCCAAGAATTGGCCTTGATGACCGGCCACAAGGACTGACAGGACCGTTGCACCACCCGAGTGCAGGCCCAAGTCGGGTGGCCGAAGCCACCGGCCTGCGCCCCGAGCGGGGGTTGATTCACTCCACCACGGGCAAGCGCACCGTGACCGACAGCCCTGGCTCGGCATTGCGCATGTGCAGCTGCCCGTCGTGCGCCTGCGCCACCAGGCGGCACAGGTACAGGCCCAGCCCCACGCCACCGGTGGTGCGCTGGCGGGCCGTGTCCGGGCGGTAGAAAGCCTGGGCCAGGTGCGGAAGGTGCTCGGGGGGCACGCCCCGGCCGTGGTCGCGCACCTCCAGCTCGACCACGCGCCGGTCGCCCTCCAGCCGCAGGTGCAGCTCAGGGGGCAAGGCCCCCGATTCGCTGTGGCGCAGGCTGTTGTCCAGCAGGTTGCGCAGCAGCAGCCGCAGGCGGGAGCGGTCGAGCCGGATGGTGGGCAGGTCTGGCGGCGCGTGCAGCACGATATCGGCAGCGCCTACATGGCGGGAGCCCAGCTCGGCGATCACCTCGCGCGCCAGTTCCGTGAGGTCGGTGGGCTCGCGGTGCAGTGCGGCGTGGCGCCCGGCCAGGCGCTCGCTCTCCAGCAGGTCGGTGATGAGGCCCGCCATTTCACCCAGGTCGCGCAGCAGGGCCAGCCGCTGGGCCTCGATGTCGGCGGTCTCGGGCAGCAGCTCGGTGTTCAGCCGGGCGCGGGTCAGCGGGCTGCGCAGCTCGTGGCTCATGGCCAGCAACAGCGCGCGTTTGGCTTCGAGCATCTGATGGATGTCGTCGCCCATGGTGTTGATGGTGGCCGCCAGCTGCCCCAGCTCATCGGGCCGGTGCGCATGCCGCACGGGGATGGGCTGGGCGAAGTTGCCGTTGCCAAAACGCTGGGCGCCCTGGCGGATGTCGTCCAGCGGGCGCAGCAGGTGGCGCACGTACACATAGGCCAGCGCCGTCAGCAGCAACAGCACGGTGAGCGTGCCCCAGGCGATGCGCGGGCGCTTGTCCCACGACAGGGCGTTGAGCCCAAACTCGATGTGGTGGCCGTCGGCCGTGGTGCGCTGCAGCAGGCTGTGGCCATTCTCGTCGCCCGCCCAGTGGTCCTGCTTGCGGAACTTGTCGCTCATCCAGTCGGGGCGTGGCTGGTCGGGGTGGGAGGCCCAGTGGATCTGCGGCCCGTCGATGCGCAGCGTGACGGGCAGGCGGTCGGCAATCGCCTGCGCACGTTCGATGCTGGGCGGGCTGCCGATCTCGGCGGTCAGCCGGTCCACATAGTCCATCAACAGGGGGCGGGCCGCTTCTTTCCAGCCCACGGCCACTGCTTTCTGCACCCCGCCCATGAAGGTGACGGCCACCGTCACGGCCAGGGCCATGAAGACCAGCACCAGACGAATCCGCAGCGAATGCCCCACCGCGTGCCGCGCGCGGCGGTGCCACGGGCAGTCAGGGTCCTGGGCCGCGAGTGTGTCGCGCACCTTCATCATCATGGCGCGGCCCGCCGCAGGGCCAGCGAATAACCGGCATTGCGCAGCGTCTTGATGCAGTCGAGCGGCTCCAGCTTCTTGCGCAGACGGCTCACCACGATGTCCACGGCGCGGGTGTACAGCTCGGCCTCGTGGCCGCGCAGCTGGTTCAGGATGTCATCGCGGCTGAACACCTTGCCGGGCTCGCGGGCCAACAGGTGCAGCAGGTCGAACTCGGTGCCGGTCAGCTCCACGGCCACCCCCTGGCGCAGCACACTGCGGCGGGCGGCGTCGATGGTGAGCCCGTCAAACTCCAGCGAACCCACGGCAGCGCCCTGCCCCGGCCCGCGCCGACGGCGCAGCACGGTCTGCAGGCGCGCCACCAGTTCGCGCGGCTCAAACGGCTTGGGCAAATAGTCGTCGGCCCCCAGCTCCAACCCCACCACGCGGTCCATCACCTCGCCGCGCGCCGTGAGCATCACGATGGGCAGGTCGCCCTGCTTGCGAATGGTGCGGCACAGCTCAAAACCATCCATCTCTGGCAGCATCACATCCAGGATGGCGGCATCGAAGCCCCCCGTTCCCAGCAGGGCCAGCCCGTCGCTAGGTTTGAGGGCGTGGACCAGCTCCAGCTCGAACCGCTGGAAATAGGTGGCCAGCGGGGAGCCGAGCTGGGCGTCGTCGTCGATGAGCAGGATGCGGTGCATGCGCAATTCTCACACCGTCAGGTGTTCGCCCATCCCGTGGATGGTTCTGCGCCGCCCTCGCCTACACCGAGCAATGCGCGGTGCCGCACGATCAACCGGCGCAGGCGGCCCTGGGCGCCCGCATGGAGCGCATCAAAATGGTCCGCAGCGGCCAGCAAGGCAGGCAAGGTGTGGGCCGCAACCTCGGGCTGCCGGGCCACCAGGCCCAACGCGTGTTCGCGGTCAAAGCGCGGCCCCCAGACCAGGGACATCAGCTCATCGTGGGGGTCGGGCATGCCCGCCAGCAGCGCAGGCCCATGGGTGCGCACGCCCTGCGCTAGGCGGTGGATGGGTTCCAGCGTAGGAGACATGGAGCAGCCCCTCGCCATCAACCGCGCGCCATCCAGCCCTTGCGCCGCTGCATCAGCTCGCGCACCTTCTGCTGCTGCTCGGGGTTCAGGCTGTCGTAAAAGTCGGCCAGGGCGCTGATCACCTCGGGGCTGCTGGTCTGCACCGCGCGGGTCTTTTCGTCCAGCAGGGTCTGTGCGCGTGTACGGTCAAACTTTTCACCCGCCACAAGGGCCTGCATTTCTGCGCGCGGGTCTGCCGTCTTGCCGATGAACGCCGTGCGCTGCGCTTCCATCTTGTCGGCCAGCACATTGAGCTTGGCTTTTTGTGCATCGTTCAGGTCCAGCTTGCTGCTGACGCGCTCAACCACCTTGCCACGCACTTCCGCCATCTTCTCGGCGTTCATGGGGCCACGGTGATGGTGGCCGCTGGAGCAGGCCGTCAGACCGCCCACCGCGATGGAAGCGCCGAAGATGCCCATCAGGGTTTTCTTGATCCAGGGTTTCATGATGCAGTCCTTTCGAGGACGGTGTTGAACATGGCCCTGATGGTGCCGCGCGGCACGTGCTACGTCGTCTCGACGCAGTTTCGGTTTATTTCATTTTGTTTCGCATGACATATTGGGAGTTACAGGCATTTATGCCACTCCCCGCTCAGCGGACCACGGCCGACAACACCACCAACCGGTTGGCCAGCAGCGCCGCCTCATCGACCATTTGCGCCAAAGGCTTGGCGCCAATGCTCCACCCGCCATACCAGATGGCAAAGGCCGTCACCCCGGGGAACGACTGGCTGCCGCGCGTGCCATAGGCGGCAATGGCTTCGTCAATGCGGGCATGCAGGGTCGCCGCCCCGACCTGAACCTTGCCATCAAACACCCTGGCCAGGTACTGGTGGGAGCCTTCATGCCGAATATGCAAGGTCAGCACCATCATGGTTCTCCGCAAGGGCCCCGCCCCACCAGAGAAGGGCACAGCCTTGGCCCGCCCCACGACGCCTGCGCGTGACAGGCCCAGCTCGCAGCATCAGACCGAAAGCACCGGCACCGCCATCAATCAAATGAGGGTTCCAGATCGCACAATGGTCGAAGGCGCGGCACAGAAGAAGGCCAGCCACCGGCACGCAGGGTGGCCCGCCCTAGACCGGTGATGTAAAGCACCTGCGCCCTGGGCTGCGGCGCATCCACGGGTGGCAGTTGCACCTCGACCATGCCCGCAGCGCGCAACACCCGCAGCTTGTCGATGTTGGTGACGTCCGATTCAATCAGAG
Organism: Acidovorax kalamii; assembly: GCF_002245625.1. Classification (GTDB taxonomy): domain Bacteria; phylum Pseudomonadota; class Gammaproteobacteria; order Burkholderiales; family Burkholderiaceae_C; genus Acidovorax; species Acidovorax kalamii. The sequence goes on along the minus strand of NZ_NOIG01000011.1, from coordinate 265,176 downwards.
GCAACTCATCCCGCGCCAGCCCCTGCAGGTACTCCATTGGCATAGTGGCCTCCGGCTTGAACGAGCGGGCATTGTGCGGCCCTGATTTGGGTTTATCAAGGGCTGATACACACACCTACAGATGCAGGGGTATTTGCTACATAAAACTGCCCCAAGAATGAAAAAGAGCGCTCGCTGAGGGTCAGCGAGCGCTCTTGGGCTGGCGTCTACTGAATGAAGCATTGAAACCCGCATGAATGCTGTGTTCCTCATTTTCATTTTGCAGTTTGTTCCCCCATCTGTTCCCCCGCTTTGCCTTCGCTAGGCCCTCCACTCCCACCATACAACCCCCTCGCAAGTCTTCGCAGCAGTCCGGGGGCGCGGCTCGAATTACCCGCATGGCATCGCCGTGGGAGGACCCAACGCACCGGCCCAACATAGCCATGCTTACTTACCTCTCGCCAGCGGTCAGGACTAGAAATTTTGTGGGGCTCGAATTACCCGTGTGCGAACCTCCCAGGAAGGACCCACGACACCCCCCCCGCTGGCCGCAACCCTTCGGGGGGTTACCCCTTTTTTACCGGGGACACCGGGGACAAATGGACAAATCGGCCCGCAACCCGCGCCAGTCTTGAAGAGTTTGTCTCCGGCAACACCGGGGACAAACGCGAATCTGCCGGGGACACCGGGGACAAATGAATTCACGGACGTGCGCAATCGTCCATCGATGCGGGCATTGCCTTCACTTAACCCCCTATAGAGCACTGCGGAACAGCGCGGCAACGCGGCTCGAATTACCCGCACCGGGGGTAGCTAGGGAGGACCCAAGGCCGGGGCAGCATGTGTCCACTGTCCACCGTCCACCCTTTTCAAAAGTCATTCACACGCGCACCAATGGGGCTCGAATTACCCTTGCCCGGACCACTCAGGAGGGACCCGCCCAAGCCAGAGTGCGGCATTGCCATGGCCGCCAAGGCTCAGGCCGGGCACAGCAGAAAGAGCAGGGGCCGCGCCCTTCCCCTTGGCACCAGATGCCGTAAACCAGGCATGGGCAGCGCGAAGGTAGCTCCCGCCCCCGCCCCTCACGGGCGGCACGGCACGGCTGCAGCAGCAAGGCAAACACGCAAGGCCCTTGCAGGGCCGCTGCTCACAGGTCCAGTTCGAAGATGGCAGGCGGTATCTGATAGCAACGCACCTTGCCTATGCCCGGCAACTTGGTGCTGACGGTGTACCGGTCGGACTCCTTCACGGTCAGGCAGCCATGCGCAGCCAGCACACGGCACACCGCCACATGGTCGAAGCCCTGGCAGATTTCAGCTTTGAATGTTTCAGCCAGCACGAAGTATTCAAAGCTGACGCCCTCGCCCAGCAAGGCGGGCATGCGTTCGCCATACTCCCGCTGGTGCTCGGGGTCGCTCTTGATGGGCTCGCCATCGGCGTTCAGCATGCGGCGCACACCAGCGCGTTGCAGGGTCTTGGGGGCGTGGTCATCTGCTGCCCGGTGCCACATGGCAAAGCGGCCATCGCCGTGCGTCTCTAGGAAGCGGCGCACGGCCCGCAGCATGGCCACCACCTCCCCATTGCCAGCGCCACCCCGCGCAGCCAGCCAGGCGTCAAAGCAGGCGCGTGCACCGCGTGCGCTCTCGCCCGCTGGCCAGCCCGTCAGCCCGGCCTCGGTGGCCAGCTCACCGGCCACGCCCACCAGGGCAAAGCGGGCGCCCACCCGCTCCACCTGGCCCGATGCCCCATGAGGTATCCATTCACGGGCCAGGGTATGTACTGCGGTGCGCAGTCGCTTGGGCAAGCTGTCGGCATGGGCGCACGCCCATTCAACAAACGCACGGCCCGGTGCGCCGTGGCACACCTGCGCCTCGCGAGCAAGATGGCTGGAGAAGGTCGCCCCACCTGCAAAGTCGTGCAGATTCTCGAAAGCCCCCAGCCCCTTGCCAGCATCGGCCGGTATGTCGGCCATGCGCACCTCTTGCCCGGTGCGCGTGCGCTTCATGCCTTCGGCCATATGGTCAGCCAGCCCCAGCTCACCAGCAGACAGGAACAGCAGACGCCAGGACAGGCGGGCACGCGGTGCACCGTTGCGGGTAGCACGGGCCTTGCTCTGTTCATTGGCCAGCATGTAGGCGCACTCCCCGGCCACCTTGCCCTCCACCTGCGCCAGCTCATCCAGGATCAGCAGTGAATCGCAGTGCTGCGCGGCGATGGCCTCCAGGGCGTTGTCGGTGGTGCGCCATCGCTGCATGTAGCTGGAGCCGCCGTACACGCTGGCAGCCAGGCGCAGCGCCGTGGTCTTGCCGCTGCTGCTATCGCCCCGGATGTGAAAGCCCCCGCTCTCCATGCCTGCAGGGCGCAGCAACGGCCCGGCAAAGGCGCAGGCCACGGCAAACACCAGCCGGGAATTGCCCACGCACAGAGCCCCGATGCGATCACGCCAAGCTGCTGCATCGTGCTTCACGCGGAACGTGTTCTCCATTTGGCTTTCGCTCTGGAACACGATGCGCTCGGCATCGTCGCCGATGGTTTCATGGGGCAGCACAAAGGCGCGGCCGTGCCAGCCGATGCGGTCGGTGCAGCTCGCAAACTCGCCCGGCTGGCGAGTCTGTATGTACTGGGTCAGCAGGTTGCGGGCTGCAGGTGATGGCGCAATGCGCAGCCCCATATTCAGCAGCGCGGCGCGGTATTCGCCCCCGTCGCCAGACAGCATGCGGGCAGGCATGGCCCATTGCTTGGGCTTGCCCAGCGGATCAGCAAAGGCCAGCAGGTAGCCCCAGCCTGCACCGTCCTGGTCGCGGGTCAAGGCCTGCACATCGAGGCGGCTGCACACCCACTGCGGCGCCTTGGGTTGCCCCTCCTTGTCTACGCCCGCATGCCATACACCCGAATCGTTGACGGTGAAGGGGTCGAAGGGACGGCCGTCGCTGGGGGGCTCATGGTCCCCACCGTGCCCACCAGCAGACCCCTGGGGCTCGCGTGGTGCGCGGGTACCGGCCTTGCCTGCGATGGTGTCTTGCGCGGCTTGCTGGGCGCGTTCGGCCTGCTCTGCCTGATGCGCTGCAATGGCGGCTTCTACGCAGGCACCAACGGCCTGCAGGCCCTGCGCCTGGTGCATGTCGTTGAAGTCGCTGCCACCATCGGGAAGGCCCTCGGGGAACACTGCCAGGCCACGCACGGAACGGGCTGCGGCTTCGGCCTTCACGCGGCCGGTGTTGGTGCCGGTGCGGGCTTCGGTGGCCCGGTCATCGTCACCACACAGCACCAGCAGCGCGGCGCGGTGTTGCTGGCGCAGGGCCTTGGCAACGTGGGCCAGATTGCCCGCATCAAAGGCCACAGCCACCGGGTGGCCGGTGGCTTGGTGCAGGCTGGCGGCCGTGGCGTAGCCCTCGGCCACCAGCAGCACCGAAGCCCCCACAGGATCACCGCACCAGTGCCAGAGCCCGGATTTGCGCCCGCCCTTCAAAAACAGCTTGTCGGTGCCATCGGCCGGGCGCTCGGGTGCAATGCGCTGCAGGTTCCAGAGAGCGCCCGCAGCGTCACGCAGGGGCACCAGCACGCAGCCATCGGCCGCAAAGCGCACACCATGGGCCTGCACGTCCTTGCGGGCCAGATAGAGACTGGCACCGGTGTCGCTGGCTGCATCCCACTGCGCTACGGCGTCAGCCGCTGCAGCCACGTGGGCGGCCTGCTGCCGGGCTTGCTCTGCCCGCTGGCGGTCTACCCGTTCGCGCTCGCGCTGCGCCAACACCTCGGGGCTCGGTGCGGCCGGGGCTTCGCTGGCCTTGGGCAGCACAAAGCCGTGTTCTTTGGCCAGGTGCAACAGGGTGCCAATGCCCACCCCGCCGCCTGCCTTGATGCTGCGCCAGGTGCTGCGGGTGGCGCGTGGGTCGTGGCCGTCTGCGGTCGCACTCCATACCTCGAACAGGTCTTGTCCGGTGGCGTCGGGAAACTCGCTTTTGATGGCCATGCCCACACGCGCCCATTCTTCGCGTGCCAAGCTGGCGGGGATGTGCGCCAAGGCGGCGCGGATCAGTTCTGGTGTGGGTGTCAACATTGAAGGGGGCACTCCTTGATTTCAGAGAAAGCTCCGTCATTGCCAAATGGCAGGTGTCTGAAATCAACGAGCAAGTGCAGCCATCCTTTTCAGTTCAGGTTCAATCAGTCGTGCCAGCTTCACAGGGTCTTGCACACCGTGGACATTCAGGGTGATCTGGATGCCAGATGCAGACTGACCAGCTGGGCGCGTTGTGCCGGAGCCGCCTTGCGCAGAACTGGACGATGAACCCTGTGCTGGTGCAGGTGTGACCGTTGGCTGCCCTTGCGCAGGGCGCGAAGGACCGTCACGGCCTTCGTTCTGAACCCGCTCGCGAGCCGCTGCCAGGATGGCCTCGTTGATGGCCTTGATCACGTCGCTGGGATTCACCCCACCCACAATGCCATTCAGACCGGCCGGCCGGTTGTATTGCTGCTCGAAGCTGTCGGCAATTTCAAGGGCTCTCTTCTCGTCCAGGCCCGCAGCCTTGGCCTGGTTGAATACGGATTCCTTGGTGGGGATCGTTGCCTCAAAGCGATTACCTGCCGTGTTGAGCGCAAAGTTCTCCCTGTCCATGTTCCATTTCTCGCGGTAGAGGGCCAGCTCCCGCTCCTTGAGCTGGTTGGCCTTCTCCTGCGCAGCGATTTCCCGCTCCTTGACATCGTTCAAGCGCTCCAGCGCGGTGCGGTTGTCATTGATCGACCGCGTTGCTCTCTCATGCGCCCCTGCCGCGCTGTCGGTGGCGTCACGCAGCCGCAGCGTGGTTTTTCCCGCCCTGTCGGCTTCAAGGTCGTAACCACGAATGGCGGCCTGCGCCTGCACCCAGGCCGGTGCGATGCCGTTGTTCGCGGCAATGGCCGCCTCTGCCGACTTCTTGAAGGCCTCGCCCAACTCACGGGCGCTAGCTGTGCCGCTTGCGGTGAGCGTGTCATAGGCCTCCTTTGCAGTGGCTGCGGTTTCCTTCAGCGCTGCATCGCTGGTGATGCCCAGCTGCTTCATCGCCTCGCGCATGCTGTTGATGCCAGGGGTTGCTTTGTCCAGGGCATCGGCCAATGCTTCGGCCTTGTCTTTTGCCTGCTCCAGCAAGCCATCAGCAATCTTGTCGCCCAGTACCTTGCGGACCTGTTCCACCTTGGCGCGGATCACTTCCAGGGCCTTTTCGCTATCGGCAGATTCAATGGCCTTGGCAATGCTGGCGGTCAGTGCACGGCCGGTATCTAAGCCCTGCGACTTGAGCCGATCCATCCCGGCAATCAGGGTATCCAGGTCATTGATGGCGCTGCGCGATGCTGCGCCGATACGCCCCTGCAGCTGGTCAAACTCCAACCCGGTGCGCTTCACTGCCTCCCGCAACACGGCATCCATCATCTGCGCAACACGCTCGCCCTCGCGGGCAGTCCCCGCAAATGCGGCGCGGGCGGTCACTTCAAACTGGGCCAGGTCCTTGCCGTTGAGCGCCTTTGCCCAGGCAGCTTCAAACTCACTGGCAGATACCTTGCCATCGGCGGCCAGCTTGTCCAGCACTGCGGCAAAGTCCCTGATTCCTTGAATCTTGCCCAGGTCGAATGAGTCGCTGGCTTTCTTCAAAGCGTCGGCGGCGCTGTGGCCTTCTTTGGTCAGCTTTTCGAACTCTGCCACCCCAACCCGCGCCGCCTTGGACAGCTCAAATTGCTTGTCTATCGCGGCCTGTGTGGCGGCAGCAAGGCGGGCCCGGTCGGCGGCAGCCTCCTTGGCAATCTCTGCAGCCAACTTGTCGGCACGTGCGATTTCGTCAGAGCGATCCTTGTAGCCCACCAGCTTCGCCGTGGCCTCACCAATCCACGTCCCAATGTCCTTGAAGTTGACCGCCAAACCGATCAGGGTGAATGTGCGCAGGCTCGCCAGGATCGAGGCAAACCGCCCGGCCCCCACGGCCGCAGTGTTTGCAGCGGCGCCGGTCGCAACCATCTGTGCATTGTTCGCGGCTACCGCCGCCGCAGCCTGTTGCGCTGCCGCCCCAATGCCCAGGAAGTGCTGAGCCAAGCGTAAAGCGACGAACCCGGCCGCTGCCTGCCCCGCGTCGATCAGCAGGCCTGCAATGGTGTTCAGGTTGGTGGCCAGCCCGTTGATGGCGGTGGCCGCCGTTACGCTTGCGCCGGTGGCCTTGTCAGTGTCAGCAACATACAGCTGCCACTGCGTACTGAGGTTCTGGAGCGCCCGCCCCACTGTGGGCGGCAGTTTCTTGAACTCTGCAGCTACCGTGTCGCTCTGCCCCTTAAGGGCGCCAATCACGGTATCGCTGGTCAGCAACCCTGCTTCGGCCATTTTTCGCAGCTCGCCAGTGGTCACGCTCAGTCCATCGGCCAGGGCACGCGCAAGCCTCGGGCTTTGCTCCATGACCGAATTGAACTCATCACCGCGCAGCACGCCACCTTGCAGCCCTTGCACCAGCTGGGTGATGGCAGCGCTCGACGCCTGTGCACCTGCTCCGCTCAACTGGATGGCCTGGTTGATGGTCTCTGTCAGGGCAAGCGCATTGGCGGACGCGTCGGCCGTGCTCTGCCCCGCATCCTTGCCCGCTTGGGCGAGGCGTGAGAACAAGGTGCCCGTTTCCTCCAGGGCGCTATTGGTACGCAACGCCACATCCCGCACACCCGTCCAGGCGGTGTCAAATGCCGCCCCCCCTCCGGTAACCAGCTTCAACCGGGCCTGCAGGTTGTTCACCTGGTCAGCCGTCTGCGCAAGGTCAGTCGCCATGGTCTTGAAGCCCTGCAACCCAGCCAAGCCAGCAACGAACCCTTGGAGCCGCCCCAGCTGCTGGCTGATCGACTCCACACCGTCACCGATCTGACGATGGGTGCGCACCATGGTGGCGCCAGCATCCTGCGCACCGGCTGCGGCGCGTGCGTACGCAGGCGCGATGCCCGCCACCGACTCACGCACCATCGCCACCTCATTGCGCAAGCGCTGTTGCACGTCCACTGCGTTATTGCCTGCAACGCCGTAGCGCTGCAAACCTGCCTGCGCGGCCGCAAGGGCTTGCTGCTGCTGGGCGAATTCAGCACGGGCGCCTTCGGCCGCAGCCTCCAGCCGCTGCAGCGCTGCAGCCTCCTGCGCCGTTGGCGGCCCGGCTTGCGCAATCTGCCGGCAAAAATCCGCCGCCTCTTTCGTTGCGGCGCTCAGTGCCTTGCTGCTGGCCCCAGCCTCGCGCTGCAGCTTCAGAAAAGCGGTGATGGCCGCGTCCTGCTCACCAAGTTCACGCAACCGCGCAGACGCCGCCTTGGCCGCCGCCTGAAGGTCGCCGCCTGCAACCTTCGCAAGGTCCTCCAGGTCCGTGGCCAGTTGCTCAATGCTTTTCTCGCCTGCCACTTCGGCGTTGATCTTGATACCTATTTCTTGCATGGGAACCTCAATTCATAAAATGCGCAGATGGCCCGCCTGATCGCGTTCACTTTCTGCATTGCCTTCTTGGTGGGGGCTGGCGTGTCAGTGCGTGCAGGCATGGCACTGGCGGCGCTGGCCGCTGCTGGGCTGGCTGGATACGTGGTCTGGTGTGGCGTGTCGCTGCTCATCGGTCGGCAGCGGTAAACGGCACGCAGCCACGCCAGGGCGCGTGCCGCTCACTCGGTGTTGAACAGGTCCGGTTGGGCTCGCGGCCGGTGCAGCAGGGTGTAGGTACGTACCTCACGGACATGGGTACCGCCCGCACACGGGATCTGCCGCCAGCCACGCGCAATGCCGTAGCCCATGCCGTACAGGTCGGTGCGCACCATCTCTGAAAGCACCTTGGAAATGCAACCGGTGTCGCACACCGCATCGATTTCCTTTTGCGTGCTGGCAGGGTTTTTTTCGAGGAAGTCAGCAACACGCGCGGCCTGTTCGGGCCGGGTGTCTTCTTGGGGCTTTGCTGGCGTCATGGCGCCCCCCGCCTGCGCATCGCAGGCGATTGACCCGTCGGCGGCAAGAAACCTGCCTTGAGCTGCTGAGGCTTGCCCGGCTCCGATTCGGCAAGGACATCGCCGGTCTTCGGGTCACACACCAAGAGCACCCCAGGCCACACGACGCGCACCAATACGGGAGCAGATTGCGGGCGCCGCATGGTGCGCTGAAACAGCGGCGTGGTGGTGGCGTGCAATGCGGCAAAGGTACATGCATGCCCCAAGGTACGGGCCGCCGCCTCCATTGCGGTATCGTGCGCAGCCTGCTGAGCGGGCGTCATTGTTGAGCCCCTGCGCGGGATGCAGCAGTCGCTGCGGGTGCTCGCTTGCGCCCCACGTGGTAGGCCGATAGCACGGCATACGCCGTTACATCGAGACCAAGCCGTGCGACGCCGTCCTGCCCGTGCCAGGTACTGATAGCAGCCTCACCAGACACCGCGAGGCTATCCCCGTCGCCCAGCTCCTTCACAACGTCGATAACAGATTGCGAGAAAGACACGCACGAACAGAGCAGGCTTTCACCTGTCTTGCTGGCTGCAGCCAATCGAAATGTGGCAAAGGGTGAGCCGTTGGATGCAGTCCGCAGTTGTGCCCCACCACGCAGGCGGCCTGAAAGGAGCACGTCAAACATTGGCATCCCCCACGCGGGTGCGCTCATCGCACCAGGCCAGCACCTCCGACTCGCGCCAGGCAACAGCACGAGCAGACAGGCGCAAAGGCCGAGGGAACCCGCCTTTAACCCGCAGGTTGGTGTAAATCGTGCTTTTTTTCAGCCCGGTAAGCCGCTCTACTTCCCCCATACGGATGAGGCGATCCCGTTCAGCCTGCACAGGGCGTGGTGAATCAGCGCCGGGTGGCGTTAGTGCAATAGCGTTCATTGGCATTCCTAGAGTTACTGGAATGCCGATGGTCTTTTGATAGCTTCAGGTTGCCAACGGAATCAATTGAGCACTTTTTATGGTGGATTTTTCCGCAGGTCTTCGGTACCCATTTTTTCCATCAGTGCGGCTATCGAGGCCTCTATTGCGGCATCAAATGATTCACTTACAGGGTTTGCAGCGGATAAGCGAGGTAATAGCTTTTCATTGAAATACCTTACTGCGCCTTCTGCCTTGGACGGAACGCCAGCCAAACTAAATATCTCGTCGCACAGCTTCTCAAATTCCCCGCCACGCCCAGGTGAAATCCCAGCGTCTCGCACTGCACGCCATATCTGACCAACATGCGCAGCGTATCTCGGAAGCGTTGGCCTACGCCCGCTAGCCCCTGTCCCAGCGGTGACCTCACTAGCCATTGCCTGCGCGATCCTTCCAACTGTCTCCAGTTGCATCGCTGTCGGCACCGGTATCGACTTTTCAGGTGTATCCAACGGCCACCCCTCTGCCAATGTGTTGGATAAAAGGTGCAGGTCGAACGAGTCGCGCAGGGACAATTCTGCTATGGCCTCATACAAGGCACGTGATGACGATGCCACCGCCAACAGCGCCTCAGCTCTTTCCTTCGGCGTTTTAGCTGAAGCACCTCTCAGTTCCTGAAACTCTGCAAGTTCGCAATGCGCCCAAAGGATTTGAATCTCTGACTTTTGTGAAAGGTTGTGGACGGCACACAGCGATGCAATGGCCTGACGCTTTTCGGGCGGCAGGTCTTTTAAGGCGACAGCAATCCTGTCTACCGATGCGCCAAGGCTTTCAATCATTGAATTGAGCAGACTCGCCTCAGCGTCAACCGGCTCATCAGACAAACTTTGCATTAGCCCCCCCATCGATACGCGGCCCTCAATAAGAGCCAGCGCCAGGCCGGTGAAGGTGTCCGGCTTTTCGCCCTTGGTGATCAGCCTCAGGCTAGGCGTGGCGAAAACCCCCGCGAGGCTACACAAGCCCCCGCTCTGCCATGCTCAGGGCCTGCGTGCTGCTCACAATCACATGATCCAACACGCGCACATCCACCAGCGCCAGCGCTTGTTTCAAGGTCTGGGTCAAACCTTCGTCTGCACGGCTGGGTTGCACGGTGCCACTCGGGTGGTTGTGCGCCAGGATAACGGCGGCTGCGTTGTGCCGCAGTGCAGCCTGCACCACATCACGGGGATACACACTTGCTTGAGTCAGGGTGCCGGTGAACATGCGTTCGAATGCAATAGCCCGGTGCTGCGCATCCAAAAAAATCACAGCGAAGTGCTCCACGGGTTCAGCCCCTAGGTGCAAGCGCAGGTAGCTCTTCACAGTGTCGGGACTGTCGAAAACGCTACGGTCTTCAGTCAGCCACCCCCGCAGGATTGAAAGCGCCTTTTCAATGGTGGCAAGGTCACGTGCATACAGGTGCCGCCTGTAGCTGTGCGAAGCGCAGCCCATGCCGTACTCCGGCAGCGGCTCACCTGCTTTGGGGCGACGCAAGCACGCAGGCTTGCGCCTTGTGATACTGGTTGCCTGCATGGCTCAGGCCCTCCCTTGCAGCGCATCGGCGCAGGCCACCAGTTCAGCCGCAACGGACCGCGCCTGCTCAGCCGTGAAGAGCATGTAGCTTTGCATCATGTTGTCACTCAGGCAGATCTGAACAGCATCGCCGCCACGGGCTGCACCGATGGTCATATGGTGCTCCGCATCCACTACTGCCGAAGAATGGCGCAGATAGAACGAATTGCGTTCGCAAGGGCTGGTTTTAAAAGCAATGCCGCTCATGCTGCACCACCTTGCGTGCCGGGGCTCGCGCACACGTCTGTATGGCTCAGGCTGCGCAGCGCTGCCAGGGCCTGCACCGCCTTGCGGGCTGCGCCTGGCACGTTCGCATCAGGCTGGCGCAGGTAGTGCAACGCCATGGCCAGGGCGTTGTGCGCATCGGCATACAACTGGATGGGGTCGGTGGGGGCCCCAAGGCGGGCACCTTGGGGACTTTTGGGCGCAGCGCTGCGGCTGGCCAGGGAGATGACGGGTGTCATGGCTTCTTGCTCCTTTGCGAGACTTGAAACCACCGCATGCGTTCTTACGCACATGAGGTGGACGGGATGTTAAGAACACGCGCAAAGACGTGCGCCAGGCGTTGCCGCTGTGGCCATCCCGCCCGAAACTAAGCGTACGGCCAAAAGCCGCACGTGCTGAATACAGACGTGACAAAACCTCACTATCGGGGAGGTTGCGCCGCTTTGCGAAAAGGTGTTCTTACGCACCGGCCCCGGTCAGGGGCTACAAGAATTATTGCATGCAGTTTCCGATTGCGCCACTCGATCTGCAATCCAAGCATGCATGACCATTTTTACGAACGATCGCGCTTCATCCAGCGTCATGGGGTTTGCCGGCGGATCAAAGCGTTCATGTCCATGTCGGGATGCATCCCCAGCAGCGCTTGAGCTAGCAGTGTGCTCAAACCGCTTTTGCTGGGTCTTGCTGGCCCACCCCTTTTTGACCACGGATGACCCAGACAGCATCGCATCATGGTCTATGACTTCAATGATGGGCACGAGCCCCCTCCATGTACCGGCATCGGGCATAACTACCAACCGCATCACCTTCGCCACTATGGGATCAGTTTGAGCCAGCGTTGCAAGCCTTACTAACAATGGAACAGGTGGCGGTATCGGCACTAACTGGCCGTTGGCGTCACGCCTGTATCCCTGCGCATCAAACTCACCCGTGACCACAAGCGTTGCATGTAGGGTCAGGTACGCATGCCTTGTGCCATCTACCTGACGTTGCACCACACTACCCACCGCCAGCGATGTTTGTGCCTGTCGCGCCACCTTCAACACACCAGACAACACAACGACTCTGGCGGTTGCTGTAGCCAGCACATCAGCATGACTTGCTGACGCAGGAAGGTCGTCAAGCACCATCAATGTTTGACCTGTGGCATCGTCCTTGTAGATGCGCAATCCATCGCCGGTGAAGTTCTGCGCCAAGTGCGTCAGATCGTGTTCATCACCGAGCAAGTCCACTTCCCAGCGAGGGAGCGGCAGTTTAGCTGTATCCATTGTTCTCTACTCCGCGCTATACGCTGGCTGTGGCTTCACGCCAGGCCGATTGCTATGGCCAGTATTGTGGGGAGGCAGCATTGTCGAAACCGGTCGCGCCTCCAGCCATTCGTCAATCTCACGAACAAGAAAACCCACCCTGCGGCCCGACAACCTTCGCGGCGCCGGAAAGTCGCCGTCTCGAACCAGCTTTTGCACGGTCGTCACTGAAAGCGCAACGTACTGCGCCGTGTTGACTAGATCCAATGCACCTGGTTTTAGCGCCACCTGTGGGGAAAAAAGTGCCTGCACCGCCGATTTCGCCATGCTTTTCTCCTGTTCTATGCGTGGCCACAGCATATGCATCTCTGATGAAAAGCCGGGCGGTGGTGGCGCCACGGGAAGGCCCTCACGCGCTCACTTCCAACGATGTGCATGCGCATGCAACCCAGCCAAGCGCCGGGCGCCGCTGCACTGCAGCGGCAGTGCAGCTCCGTCAGCAGGTGGGCAGAGCGGGCACCCTTTGAAGGGCTGGGGGCGGGGTTCAATGGGTATGAATATATGAATGAATTCCACTATTCAATAAATATTCCCCTTGTCCCCGCTTTGTCCCCGGCCTGGCCCCGGTTTGTCCCCGGTAGCCATTTCCTGCAAACCCGGTTGGCTGCTGGGTTCTGGCAATTTGTCCCCGTGTCCCCGGCAATTTTGGCGTTCATGGTGCTGAAGGAAGTCCAAAGCGGCCCGATGCGCCCATGAAAAAAGGGCCTCGCGGCCCATGTGTCTGGTGAGGGTGTAGGGCTCATGCGGCCCGCTGTGGCATCGGAATCACGTCCGCCCCCTGGCGCAGCTTGTCCAGGTAGTCCGCCCACTGCTGCATCATCCGCGCTCGGTGGGCTAGGTACTGGGTGCGGTTGTAGGCCCGGCCGTTGGCATCCTTCACAGCGTGAGCGAGCTGCGCCTCAATCACCAGCGGGTCACAGTCCAGGCGCTCGGCAAGCATGGTGCGGGCTGTGGCCCTGAAGCCGTGCCAGGTCTGGACCTCGGGCGTGTAGCCCATGGTGATAAGGGCTGTGCGCACTGAGTTTTCAGAGATGGGACGGGAGTGGTTGCGCTCGCCAGGGAACACCATGGCACTGTGACCTGTCAGCGGGTGCAGATCGCGCAGCACCGCTACGGCTTGGGTTGACAGCGGCACCAAGTGGGGGTGACCGTTTTCCTTGCCGTCCTTGCCGCGCTTCATGCGGGCGGCAGGGATGGTCCACAGCGCCGAGTCGAGGTCGATTTCTGCCCAGGCCGCGCCCCGCAGCTCGCCTGGCCGCTGAAACAGCAGCGGCGCCAGCTTCAGGGCTGCCCGCACGATGGGACCACCCCGGTAGGCATCAATAGCCCGCAGCAACTCGCCCAGCTTCACAGGATCGGTGATGGCGGCGAAGTGCCGGCCTCGATATGGAGACAGCGCCCCTTTCAGGTCGCCCGTAATGTCGCGCCCCACCCTGCCGGTGGCCACGCCGTAGCGCCAGACCTGACGCGCAAGCATCAGACCCCGGTCGGCCGTCTCCACCGCGCCGCGTTCCTCCACCTTGCGAAGGGTCGCCAGCAGCTCCACGGGCTCAATTTCAGCCAGGCGCCTTTCGCCCAGCCAGGGGAAGAGATCGCGCTCAAACTGGCGCAGTGAGCGCTCGGCGTGTGCATCGCTCCATTGGGACTTCTGTTTGCCGTACCACTCCAGGGCCACCACCTTGAAGGTGTCACCGGCCGGATTGATGGCCTTGAGCTTTTCGACCTTGCGGGCCTGCACTGGATCTACCCCACCCGCCTTCTGCAGCTTGGCCGCGTCCCGCGCCTTGCGTGCGGCCGTCAGCCCAACGGCTGGATAGCTGCCCAGCGCCATACGGCCCTCTTTGCCGTCCATCCGGTATTTCCAGAACCACCGCTTTGAGCCGGTGGGACTCACCTCCAGATACAGCCCGCCCGAATCGGCCAGCCGCTCGCGTTTGGCGGTGGGGGAACAACTCGCGTTTTTGCAGTGGGCATCGGTCAACATGGGGGAACAGCTCCAGGGGTGGGGGAACGGCCTCCCCCATAGGGAAACGGGGGAACAACTGGGCGCAGTCTACGACTTTTCGGGTTTGTTCCCCCATCTGTTCCCCCGCTTCGCCTTGGCTCTCCATGCGCGTCTATGCACCGCAATGGAAGATAGATCATTGATTTTCCAAAGAAAAAGGGCGTTCACTGCACTTCAGTGAACGCCCTTGGACGTATATATGGTGGAGCTGGCGGGAATTGAACCCGCGTCCGTAAGCCTTCACCGGGCAGATCTACATGTTTAGCGGTCTGTTTTGAATCTCGCCACCTGTGTCGCGCAGTCGCACGCTACACAAGCCGCCAGCACCCTATTTTCTCGCCTCAACCCAAGGTACCCGGATCGGAGCCAGCCCATGTAATTATCCTTGCAGCCGGGAGGCGCTGATTGCTCAGAACCCCCTTGCCCAGCCCATCGGCCAACTGTTGCAAGGCTCACTGGCAATTAAGCAGCGAGTGCGAAACGTTCGTCGTTTGCAGTTAGTTTGTTAAATCGAGATTTACGAGCGTGACTCAAGCTCGACATGCACCACACCGATTCCGAACCCACGTCGAAACCAGGACAGCCCCAAGCCTTCTATTTTAGGCGTGCACAAGCAATTGCAATAGCTCGGTGGGAGATTTAATTGCAGCATGGGCACCCCACTCACCGGGATCGGCCTTGGCACCCAGGTATCCATAGGTGGCAGCCACCGTACCCATGCCTGCCGCCAGGCCCGCTAGAATGTCGCGCTCATCGTCGCCTACATAGATGCACTGCGTGGGGGCGAGCTTCAGGCGGGACGCCGCCTCCAGCAAGGGCGCCGGGTGCGGCTTTGCGTGGGGGGTCGTGTCGCCACTGACCACCGCTCCAGCGGTCTCGAAAAGCGGGATCGCCCGGGTCAGCGGTTCTGTAAATCGTGCCGCCTTGTTGGTCACCACCCCCCACAGCAGGTTGCGCCGCAGGAGTTGCTGGACCAGTTCGGGCACGCCCTCGAATATCGTGGTGCGCTCGGTCATGCGCGATTCATAGTTCACAAAGAACTCTTCACGCCAGGCGGGGAAATCGGGATGGTCCGGGGTCATGCCAAAGGCCTCGCCCAGCATGCCACGTGCACCGGCTCCCGCCATGGGCCGATAGCGCTCCAGTGGTAAGGAAGGCAGACCGCGATCGGTGCGCATCTTGTCGGCAGCGGCCCCCAGGTCGGGCGCACTGTCGATCAACGTTCCATCCAGGTCAAACAGAACAGCACGAACGTCATGGAACATGGGCGCCCCTCAGCCCGCACGCCGGGTGGCGAACAGGTAATTCACGCTGGTGTCCTCACTCAGCCAGTAGCGCTTTGTCAGTGGGTTGTACTCCAGCCCTTTGGTATGTAGAACATCCAGTTGGGCACTGCGGCAACTGGCGGCCAGTTCGCTGGGGCGAATCATCTTGGCGTATTCATGGGTGCCCCGGGGCAGCATGTTCAGCACATATTCCGCCCCCACAATGGCCAGCATAAAGGCCTTGGCATTGCGATTGATGGTGGAGAAAAACACCCAGCCCCCGGGTTTGACCAACTGGGAGCATGCGCGAACCACGGATGCGGGGTCTGGAACATGCTCCAGCATTTCCATGCAGGTCACTACATCAAAACCCGCTGGTTGCTCCCGGGCCAGCGCTTCTACGCTGATCTCCTGGTAGCGGATATTCGGGGTACCGGCCTCCAGTGCATGCAGTTGCGCCACACGCAACGCCTTGGACGCCAGGTCAATACCCAGCACGTCCGCACCTTTGCGCGCCATCGAGTCGGCCAGAATACCGCCCCCACAACCGACATCCAGCACGCGCTTGCCATTCAATGGACTGAAGCCGTTGATCCAATCAAGCCGCAGCGGATTGATCTGGTGCAGCGGACGAAATTCGCTGTCCGGATCCCACCAACGGTGGGCCAATTCTGAAAATTTGGCCAGTTCGGCCGGATCTGCATTGACAGTGTCACTCATGCGGGCAATTGTCTCTGAACCAGATGCATATAAGACTCCAAACGCAAAAAAGCCCCGTCGCCGGGGCTTTTTTATGAAGCAATCAAAAGATTACTTGGAAGCGCGGGTACCGACCACTTCGATTTCCACGCGGCGGTTCTTGGCGCGGCCTTCGGCGGTCTTGTTGTCAGCCACTGGCTGCTTTTCACCCTTGCCTTCGGTGTAAACGCGGTTCTTTTCGATGCCCTTGGACACCAAGTAAGCCTTCACGGCTTCGGAACGACGCACCGACAGCTTCTGGTTGTAAGCGTCAGAGCCCACGGAGTCGGTGTGACCCACGGCGATGATCACTTCCAGATTGATGCCCTTGACCTTGGAGACCAAGTCGTCCAGCTTGGCCTTGCCTTCTGGCTTCAGCACCGACTTGTCGAAGTCGAAGAATGCGTCAGCAGCGTAGGTCACCTTGGTGGCCACGGCAGGAGCGGGAGCGGCTGCTGGAGCAGGAGCGGCGGCAGGTGCGGGTGCAGCGGCAGGAGCAGGAGCGGCGGCAGGTGCGGGTGCAGCGATAGCACCGTCGCAACCAGCGGCAGCCGTAGCAGGCGTCCAGTTGGCATCGCGCCAGCAGTATTCGTTCGTGCCGTTCTTCCAGACCAGATCACCGCTGGCATTGCGCCAGTTGTCAACGGTTTGTGCGCCAGCGGCGGTTGCGAGCGCTGCAGAGGCAAACAACATCGCCACTTTGTTCAGTTTCTTCATGGTTCTCCTCTTGGGGAAAAAGCCGCAGCCGCGCTGCGAATCAGGACGCTAGGGATGACCACCACCCAAAGCGTTCAAACGATTGTGCCATACGTAACAGGGCAAAAGCGGTGGTGACGCGCCGCGGTCCGTAGGACAAAACCGGAATTGCTTCGATATGTTGCGCGGTCGCTACACGGTCTTAGCCCTAAAATGACCCTCCTTTGCCGCCACCGCAGCCCCCAATGACCCAGTTTGCCAAAGAAACCCTGCCGATCAGCCTCGAAGAGGAAATGCGGCGCAGTTATCTCGATTACGCGATGAGCGTGATCGTCGGCCGGGCACTGCCCGACGCGCGCGATGGCTTGAAGCCTGTGCACCGGCGCGTTTTGTTTGCCATGCACGAGCTCAACAACGACTGGAACCGGCCCTATAAAAAGTCGGCCCGTATCGTTGGCGACGTGATCGGTAAATACCACCCGCACGGTGATTCGGCTGTGTATGACACCATCGTGCGGATGGCCCAGGATTTCTCGCTGCGCCACATGCTGGTGGACGGTCAGGGCAATTTCGGCTCGGTGGACGGCGACAACGCCGCCGCCATGCGTTACACCGAAATCCGCCTGGCCAAAATCGCGCACGAAATGCTGGGCGATATCGACAAGGAAACCGTCGATTTCGGCCCCAACTACGACGGCAGCGAAAAAGAGCCGCTGGTATTGCCCAGCAAGCTGCCCAATCTGCTGGTCAATGGCTCGGCAGGTATTGCGGTGGGCATGGCCACCAATATTCCGCCCCACAACCTCAATGAGGTGGTGGATGCCTGCCTGCACATGCTGCGCAATCCCGAGACCACCATCGACGAGCTGATGGAGATCATCCCTGCGCCCGACTTCCCCACCGCCGGCATCATCTACGGCATCAATGGTGTGAAGGACGGCTACCGCACCGGCCGTGGCAAGGTCGTGATGCGCGCACGCTGCCACTTCGAGGACATCGACCGGGGCCAGCGCCAGGCGATCATCGTGGACGAGCTGCCCTACCAGGTCAACAAGAAGACTCTGCAGGAACGCATGGCCGAACTGGTGCACGAGAAGAAGATCGAAGGCATCAGCCACATCCAGGACGAATCGGACAAATCCGGTATGCGCCTGGTAATCGAGCTCAAGCGCGGCGAAGTGCCCGAGGTGGTGCTCAACAACCTGTACAAGCAGACGCAGCTGCAGGACACCTTTGGCATGAACATGGTGGCGCTGGTCGATGGCCAGCCGCGCCTGTGCAACCTGAAAGACCTGATCGTCGTCTTCCTGCAGCACCGCCGTGAAGTGGTGACGCGCCGCACGGTGTTCGAGCTGCGCAAGGCGCGCGACCGGGGCCATGTGCTGG
Organism: Acidovorax kalamii; assembly: GCF_002245625.1. Taxonomy (GTDB): domain Bacteria; phylum Pseudomonadota; class Gammaproteobacteria; order Burkholderiales; family Burkholderiaceae_C; genus Acidovorax; species Acidovorax kalamii. Next base: position 247,151 of record NZ_NOIG01000011.1, on the reverse strand, counting down.
AAGGCCTGGCGGTGGCCCTGGCCAACATCGACGACTTCATCGCCATCATCCGCAACGCGCCCACCCCGCCCGTGGCCAAGTCCGAGCTGATGGCCCGTTCGTGGGACAGCAAGCTGGTGCGCGAGATGCTGACCCGTACACGTGCCGATGGCGGCGTGATCAACGCTGACGACTACCGCCCCGAAGGCCTGGAAGTCGAATTCGGCATGGGCCAGGACGGCCTGTACCGCCTGTCGGAAACGCAGGCCCAGGAAATCCTGCAGATGCGCCTGCAGCGCCTTACAGGCCTGGAGCAGGACAAGATCGTGGCCGAGTACAAGGAAGTCATGGCGGTCATCGAAGACCTGCTGGACATCCTGGCCAGGCCCGAGCGCGTCTCGACCATCATTGGCGAGGAACTCACCTCCATCAAGGCCGAGTTCGGCCAGCACAAGCTGGGCGCACGCCGCAGCGTGGTGGAGTACAGCGCCCAGGACCTCTCCACCGAAGACCTGATCACCCCCACCGACATGGTGGTAACGCTCTCGCACACCGGCTACATCAAGAGCCAGCCCCTGTCCGAGTACCGCGCGCAAAAACGCGGCGGGCGCGGCAAGCAGGCTACGGCGACCAAGGAAGACGACTGGATCGACCAGCTCTTCATCGCCAACACGCACGACTACATCCTGTGCTTCTCCAACCGGGGCCGCCTGTACTGGCTCAAGGTCTGGGAAGTGCCCGCAGGCTCGCGCGGCTCGCGCGGCCGCCCCATCGTCAACATGTTCCCGCTGCAGGACGGCGAGAAGATCAATGTGGTGCTGCCGCTCACAGGCGACATGCGCAGCTTCCCTGCAGACCGCTACGTGTTCATGGCCACCAGCATGGGCACCGTCAAGAAGACCGCGCTGGATGAATTCAGCAACCCGCGCAAGGGCGGCATCATTGCCGTCAACCTCGACGATGGCGACTACCTGATCGGCGCGGCCCTGACCGACGGCAAACACGATGTCATGCTGTTCAGTGACGGCGGCAAGGCCGTGCGCTTTGACGAAAACGACGTGCGCCCCCTGGGCCGCCAGGCGCGCGGTGTGCGCGGCATGATGCTGGAGGACGGCCAGAGCGTGATCGCCATGCTCGTGGCCGAAGACGAAACCCAAAGCGTGCTCACCGCCACCGAAAACGGCTACGGCAAGCGCACCAGCATCGTTGAATACACCCGCCACGGCCGGGGCACCAAGGGCATGATCGCCATCCAGCAAAGCGAGCGCAACGGCAAGGTCGTGGCCGCCACGCTGGTGCATGCGGACGATGAAATCATGCTGATCACCGACAAGGGTGTGCTGGTGCGCACCCGCGTGTCCGAGATCCGCGAGCTGGGCCGTGCCACGCAGGGCGTCACACTGATCGCGCTGGACGAAGGCTCCAAGCTCAGCGGTCTGCAGCGCATCGTGGAAAACGATGCCAACGTGGCCGATGCTGACTCCGATAGCGATGGCAATGCGGACGGTGGCGGCTCTGCCGACTCCGGCGCAGCCCCCGCATCCGACGCCTGACCCGCTCGTTTCGCCTTCGCCGGGTGCTGCGCCAGACGCAGCACCCAAATGCTATTAAAAGTGCAGCTGCTAGCGCTTATCCAGCAGGCGCAAGCAGCATTTTTGACTGTTGAACCATGACCCGCCCCTACAACTTCTCGGCCGGCCCGGCCGCCATCCCCGCCGAAGTGCTGGAGCAAGCCGCCGCCGAAATGCTCGACTGGCACGGCAGCGGCATGGGTGTGATGGAAATGAGCCACCGGGGCAAGGAGTTCCTGTCCATCTACGAGCAGGCCGAAGCCGACCTGCGCGAACTGCTGGCTGTGCCCGCCAACTACAAAATCCTGTTCATGCAAGGCGGTGGCCTGGCCGAAAACGCCATCGTGCCGCTGAACCTCTCGCGGGCTGGTGCGGTGGACTTTGTGGTCACAGGCAGCTGGAGCCAGAAGTCGCAGAAGGAAGCGCGCAAGTACGCGTCCGAAGTGAACATCGTGGCGTCGGCCGAAGACACCGGCTTCACCACCCTGCCCGACCCCGCCTCGTGGACCGTGAGCCGGGGCGCGAGCTACCTGCACATCTGCAGCAACGAAACCATCAACGGCATCGAATTCCACCAGCTGCCCAACCTGAAGGCGCTGGGCAGCGATGCGCCGCTGGTCATTGATTTTTCGTCCCATGTGGCGTCGCGGCCCGTGGACTGGAGCCGCGTGGGCCTGGCCTTTGGCGGCGCGCAAAAGAACCTGGGCCCCGCCGGCCTCACGCTGGTGGTGGTGCGCGAAGACCTGCTGGGTCACGCCCTGCCCGCCTGCCCCAGCGCCTTCGACTACAAAACCGTGGCCGACAACCAGTCCATGTACAACACGCCCCCCACCTGGGGCATCTACATCGCGGGCCTCACCTTCCAGTGGCTCAAGCGCCAGACCGAAGGCAGCCTGACTGGCGTGGCCGCAATGGAGCAGCGCAACATCGCCAAGGCCGCCCTGCTCTACAACGCCATCGACAGCTCGCAGCTGTATGTGAACAGGGTGGCGGCCAACTGCCGCTCGCGCATGAACATCCCGTTCTTCCTGCGCGACGAAAGCCGCAACGACGCGTTCCTGGCCGGAGCCAAGGAACGTGGTCTGCTGCAACTCAAGGGCCACAAGTCCGTGGGGGGTATGCGCGCCAGTGTCTACAACGCCATGCCGATCGAGGGCGTACAGGCGCTGGTGGACTACATGCGAGAATTTGAGCAAAAGCACGCCTGAACGAACACCTGCCGTCCCGTTCACGCGCCCGCGCACACAGACCCCACCCATGAATACTCCGCAAGCCTCACCCGACCTCGCCAGCCTGCGCGTGCAGATCGACTCCATCGACCAGCAACTGCTCACGCTGCTGAACCAGCGCGCGCTGGTGGCCGAACAGGTGGGTGAAGTCAAGAAGCGTGAAGGCACGCCTTTCTTTCGCCCCGACCGCGTGGCCCAGGTCATCGACAAGATCACCCACGCCAACCCCGGCCCGCTCAAGGGCCCGCATGTGGCGGCCATCTGGCGCGAGATCATGTCGGCCTGCCTGGCGCTCGAATCGCCCCAGCGCGTGGCCGTGCTGGGCCCCGAAGGCACGTTCTGCGAACAGGCGGCCATCGAGTTCTTCGGTGGTGCCGCCGACCTGATGTACTGCGCCAACTTCGACGAGGTGTTCCACGCCACGGCCGCCGGCAGCGCCCAATACGGCGTGGTGGGCGTCGAGAACTCCACCGAAGGTGTGGTCACGCGCTCGCTCGACCTGTTCCTGCACACCCCCACCCATGTGGTGGGCGAAGTGAGCCTGTTGGTGCGCCACAACCTGCTGCGCACCACCAATTCACTCGACGGCATCGAGGCCGTGCTGGCCCACCCGCAGGCGCTGGCCCAATGTCAGGCCTGGCTGTCCAAACACCTGCCCCATGCCGAGCGCCGCCCGGTGTCGAGCAATGCCGAAGGTGCCCGCCTGGCCACCACCAACCCTGCCTGGGCAGCCCTGTCGAGCGAGCGCGCAGCCACGCAGTTCGGCCTGCACATCGTCTCGCACGCCATCCAGGACGACGCGTACAACCGCACGCGTTTTGCCATCATCTGCCTGCCCCACACGCTGCAGACGCCCCCGCCCTCGGGCAAGGACTGCACCAGCCTGGTGGTCTCGGTGCCCAACCAGCCCGGCGCAGTGCACGACCTGCTGGTGCCACTCAAGGCGCATGGCGTGTCCATGACGCGTTTCGAATCCCGCCCCGCACGAACCGGCCAGTGGGAGTACTACTTCTACATCGACCTCGACGGCCACCCCGCGCAGCCGCATGTGGCCCGCGCGCTGGAAGAACTGCGCAGCCTGTGCGCGTTCTACAAGGTCCTGGGCACGTACCCTGTGTCGTCCTGAGGAGCCGCCAAGATGTTCGAACAATTAGGACTCATCGGTTGCGGGCTCATGGGCGGCTCGTTCGCCCTAGCAATGAAGAAGGCGGGCCTGGTCAAGCGGGTGGTGGGCTACAGCAAGTCGCCCTCGACCACCGACCGCGCGCGCCAACTGGGCGTGATCGATGTCGAGGCCCCCTCAGCCCTGCTCGCCGTGGCTGGTGCCGACATCGTGCTGGTGGCCGTGCCCGTGGCCGCCACCGAAGCCACGCTGAAAGCCATCAAGCACCTGGTCACCCCCCAGATGCTCATCATGGATGTGGGTTCTACCAAGGCCGACGTGGTGCATGCGGCGCAGCGCTCCCTGCGCGACCAGGTCGGCTCGTTTGTGCCTGCACACCCCATCACCGGGCGCGAGGTGTCGGGCGTGGAACATGCCGAGGCCGACCTCTACAGCGGGCGACAGGTGATCCTGACCCCCACCGAGCGCACCCTCACGGTCCATCTGCAAAACGCAGAGAAGATCTGGAACGCCCTGGGCTGCCGGGTGACCAGCATGTCGCCCGAATCGCACGACGCGGCCTTTGCCGCCGTGAGCCACCTGCCCCATGTGCTGGCCTTTGCGATGATGAACAGCATCACCGGGCAAGCGCACGGCGATGATTTCCTGTCCCTGGCGGGCCCGGGGTTTCGGGACTTCACCCGCATCGCAGCCAGCGACCCCAAGGTGTGGCGCGACATCCTGCTGGCGAACCGCGAAGAACTCCTGGCCCAGTCCAAGCTGTTTCAGCAGGCCTTGCGCAACATCGAGCAGGCCATGGAAAAGGGCAACGCCCAGGCGCTGGAAGACATGCTGACCCTGGCCAGCGAAACCCGCGCGCACTGGCGCATGGGTGCAAAGAGAAAATAACCCCCTGAGTCGCCTGCGGCGCCTTCCCCCAAGGGGGACGCACCCGGTGGCCTGGCAAAGCCAGTTCCACGGGTGCACTGAGATGGGTCTGCGCCAGTTGCTACGGGCGCTGGCACCAATGGACGAAAGACACTGATGTACAGCACCGCATTCCTCGATCTGCCCCCCCTGCAAGCCGCTGCGGGTGAAGTCCACCTGCCGGGCTCCAAGAGCATCTCCAACCGCGTGCTGCTGCTGGCCGCGCTGAGCAATGGCACCACCACCGTGCACGACCTGCTGGCGTCCGACGACACGCGGGTGATGCTGGATGGGCTGCGCCAAATCGGGTGCACGGTGGATGAAGCGGGCAGCACGGTGCGCATCACGGGCCTGGGTGGCCGTCTGCCCCAATCCCCCGCCAAGCTGTTCTTGGGCAATGCCGGTACCGCCATGCGCCCACTCACTGCGGCGCTTGCGCTGCTGGGTGGCGAGTTCGAGCTGTCCGGCGTGCCGCGCATGCACGAGCGCCCGATTGGCGACCTGATTGATGCCCTGCGCCAGCTGGGCTGCCAGATCGACTACCTGGGCAACGACGGCTACCCGCCGCTCAGGATCGCCCATGGCCAGGGCGTGCCTTCGCTGGCGCTGGCAGAGCCCATCCGCGTGCGCGGCGATGTATCGAGCCAGTTCCTCACCGCGCTGCTCATGGCGCTGCCGCTGGCGGCGGGCACACAGGCCATCGTGATCGAGGTGGTGGGCGAGCTGATCTCCAAGCCCTACATCGCCATCACGCTCCAGCTGCTGGCGCGTTTTGGCATCGTGGTCGAGCACCAGAACTGGCAGCGTTTCACCATCCCTGCGGGTAGCCGCTACCAGTCGCCCGGCAGCATCCATGTGGAGGCCGACGCATCATCCGCTAGTTATTTCATAGCACTTGGGGCAATAGCGACGGGCGGCGAAGGTCAAAAAAGCATCAAGATTCAGGGCGTGGGGCTGGATTCGATCCAGGGCGACATCCGTTTTGTTGAGGCGGCACGCGCCATGGGCGCCGCGGTGACGGGCGGCCCCAACTGGCTGCAGATCGAGCGCGGCACCTGGCCCCTCAAGGCCATTGAACTGGACTGCAACCACATCCCCGACGCCGCCATGACCTTGGCCGTGATGGCGCTGTATGCCGAAGGCACCACCACGCTGACCAACATTGCCAGCTGGCGTGTGAAGGAAACCGACCGCATCGCCGCCATGGCCACCGAGCTGCGCAAGCTCGGCGCCACGGTGGAGGAAGGCGCAGACTACATCCGCGTGACGCCTCCAGCCCAGGTGGCGGACTGGAAGGCCGCCAGCATCCACACCTACGACGACCACCGCGTGGCCATGTGTTTCTCTCTGGCCGCCTTCAACCCGGCCCGCCTGCCGGTGCGCATCGAAGACCCCAAGTGTGTGGCCAAGACCTTCCCGGACTACTTCGAGGCCCTGTTCTCGGTCGCCCAGGTCGGGACCGCCCATATCCCGGTGATCTGCATCGACGGCCCCACGGCCTCTGGCAAGGGCACGGTGGCGGCGGCCGTGGCGCAGCGGCTGGGCTATCGCTTTCTCGACTCGGGGGCGATGTACCGCATCACCGCCCTGGCCGCGCTGCGTGCGGGCCTGGCCATCGATGCGGACCATGAAGCCCGCATCGCTACCCTCGCGCAGACCCTGCCCGTGCGCTTTGAGAGCGGCAAGGTGTGGCTGGGCAACAACGATGTGACCGAGGCCATCCGCACCGAAGAAGCCGGCATGAACGCGTCCCGCGTGTCCGCCCTGCCCGCCGTGCGCACGGCGCTGGTGGACCTGCAGCACAGCTTCCAGCGCCTGCCGGGGCTGGTGGCCGATGGCCGCGACATGGGCACGGTGATCTTCCCCGAGGCCCCCTTGAAGGTGTATCTCACGGCCAGCGCTGCCTGCCGCGCAGAACGCCGTTATAAGCAGTTGATTTCTAAGGGTTTTTCGGCTAGTATCGAAGACCTTCGCGCGGATCTGGAAGCGCGCGACGCCCGGGACAGCTCCCGCAGCGTCGCACCCCTCAAGCCCGCGCAGGACGCTCTGGTCCTGGACAACTCCGATTTGACGATTGAACAAGCCGTCGAACAGGTGTTGGCCTGGTGGCACGAGCGCCAGCCCTTTGCAGCTTCTGCGCAGGGCTGACCACGTGGAGCCCTCGGGCTCCAGGCAGTGCCGAAAGGCCTTGCCACAGGCCCACACAGCCCCCCTCGCGCGCCAGCGCACAGGCGGTGTGGATCGATAACCTAACCCGCGGCTCTGCCGCAAAAAACCACCGCAAGCAGCTATAAAAACGGTAGCAATGGTGCTACCGGAATCCTGTTTGTGGCAAGGAAACACATGTCCGAATCTTTTGCCGCCCTTTTTGAAGAATCTCTGCAGCGCACGGAAATGCGCCCAGGCGAAGTCATCACCGCTGAAGTCGTGCGCGTTGAGCACAACTTCGTGGTCGTGAACGCTGGCCTCAAGTCCGAAGCCTACGTGCCGCTGGAAGAGTTCAAGAACGACAAGGGCGAAGTCGAAGTCCAAGTGGGTGACTTCGTGTCGGTGGCCATTGGCTCCATCGAAAACGGCTACGGCGACACCATCCTGTCGCGCGACACCGCCAAGCGTCTGGCTTCGTGGATGAGCCTGGAAAAGGCCCTGGAATCCGGCGAATTCGTCACCGGCACCACGTCCGGCAAGGTCAAGGGCGGCCTGACTGTCCTGGTCAACGGCATCCGCGCATTCCTGCCCGGTTCGCTGATCGATACCCGTCCGATCAAGGATCTGACGCCGTACGAAAACAAGACCATGGAATTCAAGGTCATCAAGCTGGACCGCAAGCGCAACAACGTGGTGCTGAGCCGCCGCGCTGTGGTGGAAGCCTCCATGGGCGAAGAGCGCGCCAAGCTGATGGAAACCCTGAAGGAAGGCTCCATCGTTCAAGGCGTGGTCAAGAACATCACCGAATACGGTGCGTTCGTGGACCTGGGTGGCATCGACGGCCTGCTGCACATCACCGACATGGCATGGCGCCGCGTGCGTCACCCCTCCGAAGTGGTGACCGCTGGCCAGGAAATCACCGCCAAGATCCTGAAGTTCGACACCGAAAAGAACCGTGTCTCGCTGGGTTTGAAGCAAATGGGCGACGACCCATGGATGGGCGTGAACCGCCGCTACCCCCAAGGCACCCGCCTGTTCGGCAAGATCACGAACATTGCCGACTACGGCGCATTCGTGGAACTCGAACCCGGCATCGAAGGCCTGGTGCACGTGTCTGAAATGGACTGGACCAACAAGAACATCGCTCCCGCCAAGCTGGTTTCGCTGGGCGACGAAGTCGAAGTCATGGTCCTCGAAATCGACGAAGACAAGCGCCGCATCAGCCTGGGCATGAAGCAGTGCAAGGCCAACCCATGGCAAGAATTCGCACAGGACACGAAGCGCGGCGACCGCGTGAAGGGTCCGATCAAGTCGATCACCGACTTCGGCGTGTTCGTGGGCCTGGCTGCCGGTATTGACGGCCTGGTGCACCTGTCTGACCTGTCGTGGAACGAACCCGGCGAAGCCGCTGTTCGCAACTACAAGAAGGGCCAGGAAGTGGAAGCCATCGTGCTGGCCGTGGACGTGGACCGCGAACGCATCTCGCTGGGCATCAAGCAGCTCGACGGCGACCCATTCACGACCTTCGTGACAGTGAACGACAAGGGCCAGACGGTGACCGGCAAGGTCAAGACCGTGGACGCACGTGGCGCTGAAATCGACCTCGGCGAAGACATCGTGGGCTACCTGCGCGCTTCGGAAATCTCCCGCGACCGCGTGGAAGATGCCCGCAACGTGCTGAAGGAAGGCGACGAAGTCACGGCCGTGGTGGTGAACGTGGATCGCAAGACCCGCAACATCCAGCTGTCGATCAAGGCCAAGGACATGGCCGACCAGCAAGAAGCCATGTCTTCGCTGTCGCAACAGTCGGCCCGCGAAAGCGCCGGCACGACCAGCCTGGGCGCCCTGCTGCGTGCCAAGCTGGACAACTCGGAAAAGTAAGTAAAGCGCTGACCCCTTGAAAGGTCAGACGGCGGGCGCCTCGTGCGCCCGCTCTTCTTTGAGAAGCCTATGTCCCAAGACTCCATGACCCGCTCAGACCTCGTTGAAGAACTGGCCGCACGTTTCGGCCAGCTCACCCACCGCGATGCCGAATACGCCGTCAAGACCATTCTGGACGCCGTGGGCGATGCCCTGGTGCGTGGGCACCGCATCGAGATCCGGGGTTTTGGCAGTTTCTCGGTCAACCACCGCCCGCCCCGCATGGGCCGCAACCCACGCAGCGGCGAAGCTGTGGCCATTCCCGAAAAGCGCGTGCCGCATTTCAAACCCGGCAAGGCCCTGCGCGAAGCCGTGGACAAACGCACAGCAGAAATGGAAGAAAAGGCCCCGCCTGCAACAGGCACCCTGGGCAACTGATACCAAATTAATAGCAGCAAGCGCATGATTCACGAGCGCTCGCTACCATTTTGGCTTGTATTGGCCTGAGTGCAGGCATGCGCAGCCCCACTGCGCCAAGCTCTTAGAATCGCCCCACCACTGGGGAGACCGATGAAATACCTCCTGTGGCTGCTCAAGGCAGCCATTTTTTTTACGCTCTTCGCCTTCGCGCTGAACAACCAGCAGGACGCGACCGTGCACTTTTTCTTTGGCACCCAATGGCGCGCGCCGCTGGTGCTGGTGGTGCTGACGGCCTTCTCGGCCGGGCTCGCCGTGGGTGTGCTGGGCATGGTGCCCCGCTGGTGGCGCCACCGCACGGCCGCCCGCCGCGCCCAGGCTGCCGCCGCAGTCGCCGCGCCAGCAGCCCCGGCGCCCGCTGCGACAACCGCCAACAACAGCACACCAGCCGCGCCCCCGCCACCTCCCGACCTGCCCTCGATCCATGGAATTTGACCTGAGCTGGATTCTGCTGGGCCTGCCCGTGGCCTTTGTGCTGGGCTGGCTGGCATCGCGTTTTGACCTGCGCCAGCTGCGCGCCGAAAACCGCCGTGCACCCAAGGCCTACTTCAAGGGCCTGAACTTCCTGCTCAACGAGCAGCAGGACCAGGCCATCGACGCCTTCATCGAGGCCGTGCAGAACGACCCCGACACCTCCGAGCTGCACTTTGCCCTGGGCAACCTGTTCCGCCGCCGGGGCGAATACGACCGCGCCGTGCGTGTGCACGAGCACCTGCTCTCGCGAGGCGACCTCTCCCGCACCGACCGCGAGCGCGCCCAGCATGCGCTGGCGCTCGACTTCCTCAAGGCGGGCCTGCTCGACCGCGCCGAAGACGCCCTGCACCGCCTGGAAGGCACACCCTTCGAAGCCCAGGCCCGCCTGGCCCTGCTGGCCATCTACGAGCGCTCGCGCGACTGGCCGCACGCCGCCACCATTGCCCGCAAGATGCACGACGCCGACCAAGGCGATTTCAGCACCCGGCAGGCGCATTACCTGTGCGAACAGGCACTGGCCCTGATTGCGCAGGGCGACCTGCCCGCCGCCCAGGCGCTGCTGGAACAGGCTGTGGCCGCCGCGCCCGAGGCGGCGCGTGCACGCATCGAACTGGCGCGGCTGCAGCGCCTCATGGGTCAACCGACTGCGGTGCTGGCCACGCTCAAGACGCTGGGTGAGCGCAATCCCGCCGCCCTGCCACTCGCGGCCCCGCTGATGGTCGAAGCCGCCACGGCCAGCGGGCGCACCGCCGAGGTCCACGGCCTGCTGCAGGCCCACTACGAACAGGCCCCCTCGCTCGACGTGCTGGAGAGCATCGTGGCCATGGAAGCCGCCGACGCCGCCACCAGTGGCTCCGCCCGGCAGCGCTATGTGGAGCACTTGGACAAGGAGCGCTCGCTGGTGGCCGCCGCCAAGTGGCTGGCCACCGAGAAGCTGGAGCACGAGGAGTTCCACCCCCAGATCCAGCGCGCGCTGGAGCATGCCGTGAAACCCCTCACACGCTACCGCTGCGCGGCCTGCGGCTTCGAGGCCCGCCAGCATTTCTGGCAATGCCCCGGCTGCCAGACCTGGGACAGCTACCCCGCCCGCCGCGTCGAAGAACTCTGACTCCACCCATGCCAAGGACACCCACCATGCTGAAGACACTGCTGACCCTGATCGCCACGCTGCTGCTGGCCACCACCACAGCCTTCGCCGCTGTGGACGTGAACACCGCCACCGAAGCCGAACTCGACGGCATCAAGGGCATCGGGCCCGGCCTGTCGGGCCGCATCCTGGAAGAACGCAAGAGCGCCCCCTTCAAGGACTGGGCCGACTTCATTGGCCGCGTGGGTGGCGTGGGCAACAAAAGCGCCGTGAACTTCTCCAAGGAGGGCCTGACCGTCAACGGCAAGAAGTACAGCGCAGCCGCCGCCGCCAAGGCCGAAGCCAAGAGCAAACAAAAAGAGAAAGACAAATCCGCTAGCACAACGGCCGCAGACCGTAAGACCCGCGGCAGCGCAGACAAGAGCGCCGCTACACAGCCTGCAGCTCCAACCGCAACCCCGGCTGCAGCACCGGCCCCGGCGGCCAGCGCTAGCAAAAACTAAGCAGACTTCACAAGCAGCAGGCCCGCTCCAGCGGGCTTGTTTTTTTGCGCTCATCACAGGCACAGCGCCAAGGGCTGGGCAGGGTTTTTAGGGGCTGCCCCCAGGGCGTTTCCCCCTTCAATTCCCCCACGCGAAAGCCATCCAGGCCGTGCAGTGCTAGGCGCCCTGAGAGTCGTATAGCTTGGCTACACAAGCGAAGGGCAACGACGCAATGTGCGGCCTGGATGGCTTTCCCTTCGGGCTGGCTGCGCAATGCGGCGTCTGCTTTGTCGGGCGGCTTGCCAATAGCCAGGCTATTGGCCGCGCCCCCCTTCGCGCATCCATCCGCATTGCACCGCCAGCGCGTGGGGGAATTGAAGGGGGACACGCCCTAGAATCATTCGCGCATGCCCCTGATCACCCTCATCCTCCTCCCCTTCATCGGCAGCTTGCTGGCGGCAGTGTTGCCCGCCAATGCCCGCAACACCGAGTCCACACTCGCTGGGCTCATTGCCTTGTTCTGCACGGTGCAAGCGGCACTCTACTTCCCCGAGATTGCCGACGGTGGCGTGATCCGGCAGGAACTGGCCTGGCTGCCCGCACTGGGCCTGAACCTCGTCATCCGCATGGATGGCTTCGCGTGGATGTTCTGCATGCTGGTGCTGGGCGTGGGCAGCCTGGTGGTGCTGTATGCGCGTTACTACATGTCGCCCGCCGACCCGGTGCCGCGCTTCTTCTCGTTTTTTCTGGCCTTCATGGGCGCGATGGCGGGCGTGGTGCTCTCGGGCAACATCGTCCAGATCGCGTTCTTCTGGGAGCTGACCAGCCTGTTCTCGTTCTTGCTGATCGGCTACTGGCACCACCGCAAGGATGCGCGGCGCGGTGCACGCATGGCGCTCACGGTGACGGGCACAGGCGGGCTGGCCATGCTGGCGGGCATGCTGGTGCTGGGCCACATCGTGGGCAGCTATGACCTGGACCATGTGCTCGTGGCCGGGCAGCTCATCCAGAACCATCCGCTGTACCTCACGGCCCTGGTGCTGATCCTGCTGGGCGCGCTCACCAAAAGCGCGCAGTTCCCGTTCCACTTCTGGCTGCCCAACGCCATGGCCGCGCCCACGCCCGTGTCGGCTTACCTGCACTCGGCCACCATGGTGAAGGCCGGCGTGTTCCTAATGGCCCGGTTGTGGCCCGCGCTGTCGGGCACGGAAGAGTGGTTCTGGCTGGTGGGCGGTGCGGGCCTGGCCACACTGCTCGTGGGCGGCTATGCGGCCATGTTCCAGAACGACCTCAAGGGGCTGCTGGCCTACTCCACCATTTCGCACCTGGGCCTCATCACCCTGCTGCTGGGCCTCAACAGCCCGCTGGCGGCCGTGGCCGCCGTGTTCCACATCATGAACCACGCCACCTTCAAGGCCTCGCTGTTCATGGCCGTAGGCATCGTGGATCATGAAAGTGGTACGCGCGACATCCGGCGCCTGTCGGGCCTGCGCACCATGATGCCGATCACCGCCACCCTGGCCATGGTGGCCAGCGCCGCCATGGCAGGTGTGCCGCTGCTCAACGGCTTCCTGTCCAAGGAAATGTTTTTTGCCGAGACGGTGTACGTGAACACCACGCCGCTGCTTGAATGGCTGCTGCCCGTGGCCGCCACGCTGGCTGGCATGTTCAGCGTGGCGTATTCGCTGCGCTTCACGGTGGATGTGTTCTTTGGCCCACCCGCCACCGACCTGCCGCGCCCACCGCATGAGCCACCGCACTGGATGCGCGTTCCGGTCGAACTGCTGGTGCTGGCCTGCCTGGTGGTGGGCACGCTGCCCGCCTGGTCGGTGGGGGCCTACCTGGCCGCTGCCGCGCGGCCCGTGGTGGGCGGCGAGCTGCCCACCTACAGCCTGGCGGTGTGGCATGGCTTCAACACCCCGTTCGTGATGAGCCTGGTGGCGCTGGGCGGCGGCATAGCGCTGTATGCGCTGCTGCGCCGCCAACGGGCGCAGGGCAGGTTGGACGCGCCCCCGCTCATGCACCGCCTGAGCGGCCAGCGCATGTTCGAGCACCTGCTGGCGGCCCTCACACTGGCGGGCCGCAACGGCCGCCGCCTGCTGGGCACCGGCCGCCTGCAGTGGCAGATGCTATGGCTGGCCACAGCCGCTCTGGTGGCGGGTACGCTGCCCCTGTGGGCGCGTGGCCTGCCAATTGGCGACCGCGCACAACTGCCGCTGTCGCCCACGTTTGCGCTGTTGTGGCTGCTGGGCGCCGTGTGCGCTGTGGCGGCGGCCTGGCAGGCCAAGTACCACCGGCTGGCCGCCCTCACGCTGCTGGGCGGCGCGGGTTTGTGCGTGTGCCTGACCTTCCTCTGGTTCTCAGCCCCCGACCTCGCGCTTACGCAGATCGTGGTGGAAATCGTGACCACTATCCTCATCCTGCTGGGCCTGCGCTGGCTGCCCCGCCGCGACGAAAGCCTGCGCGTGCCCACCCTGGCCGAAGAGCGCCGGACCCAGCTGCGCCGCTACCGGGACCTGGCACTGGCGTTGAGCGCGGGCGCAGGCATGGCGCTGCTGTCGTTTGCGATGATGAGCCGCCCCTTCCCTGACAGCACCTCCACCTTCTTCCTGGAGCGCGCACTCACCGAAGGCGGCGGCACCAACGTGGTCAATGTGATGCTGGTGGACTTCCGGGGCTTCGACACCTTTGGCGAAATCGTGGTGCTCGGCATCGTGGCGCTCACGGTGTATGCGCTGCTGCGGCGCTTCCGCCCCGCGCGCGAGGTGATGGACCTGCCACCCCAGCAGCGCGCCCTGCCCGCCGATGTGGACACCGACCTGGCCAACCCGCGCCAGACCGCCGACACCGCCGTGGGCTACCTCATGGTACCCGCCGTGCTGGTGCGCTTGCTGCTGCCGTTTGCCACGCTCGTGTCCATGTACCTCTTCATGCGCGGCCACAACGAGCCCGGTGGCGGCTTTGTGGCGGGGCTGGTGTTCTCGGTGGCGCTGCTGCTGCAGTACATCGTCTCGGGCACGTCCTGGGTCGAGGCCCACCTGCCCCTCTATCCACGCCGCTGGATCGGCGTAGGCTTGCTGGCCGCACTGGCCACCGGCCTGGGCGCCTGGGCCTGGGGCTACCCGTTCCTCACCAGCCACACGGCCCACCTGCACCTGCCCCTCGTGGGCGAGGTGCATGTGGCCAGCGCGCTGTTCTTCGACATCGGCGTGTTCACCCTGGTGGTGGGCTCGACCATGCTCATCCTCACCGGCATTGCCCACCAGTCGGTGCGCAGCCACCGCTACAACAATGCGCGCGCCGACGACGAGGCGGCAGAACAGGCTGCTGCCGCCACGGTGCCCACCACCCGGGGAGAAACTGCATGGAACTGATACTGGCCTTGGCCATTGGCGTGCTCACCGGCTCGGGTGTGTGGCTGCTGCTGCGACCCCGCACCTTCCAGGTCATCATGGGCCTGTCGCTGCTGTCGTACGCCGTCAACCTCTTCATCTTCAGCATGGGCCGCCTGGGCCTGGCGATTGACAAGGAGCCCGTGCTGCAGCCCGGCCTGCCGCAGGACCTGGCCCACTATGCCGACCCCATGCCCCAGGCGCTCACGCTCACTGCCATCGTGATCGGCTTTGCCATGACGGCCCTGTTCCTGGTGGTGCTGCTGGCCTCACGCGGCATGGCGGGCACCGACCATGTGGATGGCAGCCGCGCCAAAGACGCCCAGGAAATGCCTTGATGAAGAACACCCCCCTGAGGCGCTGCGCGCCTTCCCCCCGCTCTCGCAGTGCTGCGCACTGCGGGCAGGGGGACGCAGCCCTCGCTGCGGGGCGGCCCTTGCTAGGCTGCCCTGGTCTGGCGCGTGCCAGTTTCGTGCGCAGCGCCTTGGACAAATGACATGACATTCACAGGATTTCTACTTGAGCGGTTGATGCCGCACCTGATCCTCGCCCCCATCGCGCTGCCCCTGCTCACTGCCGGGCTCATGCTGCTGCTGCGCGAAGAACGCCAGCGCACCAAGGTCACGCTCAACATCACCTCGACCTTGCTGGGCCTGGTGGTGGCTGTGCTGCTGCTGGTGCAGGCCAAGGACCCCAACCTGCCCGGCAGCCTGGGCGTGTACCTGCCGGGAAACTGGCCCGCGCCGTTTGGCATCGTGCTCACCATCGACCGGCTCTCGGCCATGATGCTGGTGCTGTGCAGCACCGTGGCGCTGGCCACCGTGCTGTTCTCGGCGGCGCGCTGGCACCGCGCGGGCGTGCACTTTCACCCGCTGTTCCAGTTCCAGCTCATGGGGCTCGCGGGTGCCTTCCTCACGGCCGACCTGTTCAACCTGTTTGTGTTCTTCGAGATCATGCTGGCGGCGTCTTACGGGCTGCTGCTGCATGGCTCGGGGCGCCCTCGCGTGTCTGCCGGGCTGCACTACATCGCCATCAACCTCGCGGCCTCGTCGCTGTTCCTGATCGGGGTGTCGATGCTGTATGGCATCACCGGCACGCTCAACATGGCCGACCTGGCGCAGAGCATTGCGGGCATTGCGCCCGCAGACCGGGGCCTGCTGCATGCGGCGGCGGCCATCCTGGCGGTGGCGTTTCTCATCAAGGCCGCCGTGTGGCCGCTCAACTTCTGGCTGGTGCCCGCCTACAGCGCAGCCACGGCGCCCGTGGGCGCGCTGTTTGCGCTGATGACCAAGGTGGGCGTGTACAGCGTGCTGCGGCTGTGGACGCTGCTGTTCGGCGCCGAGGCCGGAGACTCGGCCCAGTTTGGCAGCCAGTGGCTGATTGGCGGCGGCCTGCTCACCATGGCGTTTGGCGCCATCGGCATGCTGGGTTCGCAGCGCCTGGGGCACATCGCGGGCTTTGCGGCCATCCTGTCGTCGGGCACGCTGCTGGCCGCCGTGGGCTTCGGCCAGAACCTGCTCACGGGCGGGCTGCTGTACTACCTGCTCAGCTCCACGCTGGCGGTAAGTGCCCTCTTCCTGCTCACCGACCTGATCGACCGCTGGCGCAACGACGGCTCCAACCTCGCCCCCTATGAGCAGACCGACGACGCGCCGTTCCTGTCGGCCGATCTGATGCCCACCGAAGGCATGAACCTCGACGACAAGGAGGAGGCGCTGATCGGCCAGGTGATTCCGGCCGCTGCCGCCTTCCTGGGCCTGGCCTTCATCGCCTGCACGC
The DNA here is from genome assembly GCF_002245625.1 of Acidovorax kalamii. GTDB lineage: Bacteria > Pseudomonadota > Gammaproteobacteria > Burkholderiales > Burkholderiaceae_C > Acidovorax > Acidovorax kalamii. The sequence continues at coordinate 230,644 of NZ_NOIG01000011.1, read as the reverse complement.
TGATCATTGCAGGCCTGCCACCGCTGCCGGGGTTTGTGGGCAAGTTCGCCATGGTGCATGCGCTGCTCAACCCGCTGGGGCTGGGCGCATCCAGCGGGTTCCAGCTGGGTGCTGCGGGCTGGACGCTGGTGGCCCTGCTGGTGGCCTCGGGCCTGCTGGCGCTGGTGGCCCTGACCCGCGCAGGCATCCGCCACTTCTGGGCCGCGCACGACCGCTCGGCCCCCAAGCTGCTGGTGCTGGAGGGCTTGCCCATTGCCCTGCTGCTGAGCGCCTGCGCGGCGCTGGCCTGGCAGGCCGGGGCCGTGATGCGCTACACCCAGGCCACGGCCGACGCGCTGCACGCGCCCGCCGGGTATGTGCGCGCCGTGATGACGGCCGACCCCGTGCCCAATCCGCCCACCAAGCCTGCCGCCGCACCGGGGGGCAGCCTGCCATGAAGCCAGAGTCCTCCAACACCCCTGCATCGCCCCGGCCCTTCAAGCGGCTGGTGCCCGCGCCCCTGCTGTCGCTGGCGCTGCTGGGCCTGTGGCTGCTGCTCAACCGCAGCCTGAGTGCCGGGCATTTCGTGCTGGGCAGCGTGCTCGCGCTGGCGATTCCGCTGCTCACGGCCGGGCTACGCCCGCTGCCGGTGCGCGTGCGCAAACCCGGCGCCGTGCTGCGCCTGGCCTTCACGGTGGTGGCCGACACCACCCGCTCCAACCTGGCCGTGGCCCGCCTGCTGCTGGCGCCCGGCCGCAGGCGCCACCCTGCAGGGTTTGTGCACATCCCGCTCGATGTGCGCGACCCCAACGCGCTGGCCGTGCTGGCCATGATCGTCTGCATCACCCCCGGCACCGCCTGGGCCGAGCTGTCGCTGGACCGCAGCATGCTGCTGTTGCACGTGCTGGAGCTGGACGACCCCACCACCGTGATCGCCGACGTGAAGCAGCGCTACGAGGCCCCCTTGATGGAGATTTTTGAATGACCCCGATACTGGATTGGGCCCTCCCCATCGCCCTGTTCATGCTGGCACTGGCCATGGGCTGCGCGCTGGTGCGCCTGCTCAAGGGCCCCTCGGCACAAGACCGCGTGCTGGCGCTCGACTGCATGTACCTGAGCGGCATGCTCGTGATGCTGGTGCTGGGCCTGCTGTATGGCAGCAAGAACTACTTCGAGGCCGCGCTGCTGCTGGCGCTGTTCAGCTTTGTGGGCAGCATGGCCATGGCCAAGTTTCTGCTGCGTGGCGAGGTGATCGAATGACCGACGCCGCTACCACTGCCGTCGCCGTGCTGCCGCTCTGGCTTGAAATCATCGTGGCCCTGCTGGTGCTGGCGGGCGCCGGGCTGGCCCTGCTGGGCTCCACCGGCTTGCTGCGCCTGCCCACGTTTTTTGAACGGGTACACGCCCCCGCCATCATCGCTACGCTGGGCTGCTGGCTGATCATGCATGGCACGGTGCTGTACTTCTCGGTGGCCGACCGCAGCCTGGCGCTGCATGCACTGCTGATCGCCGTGTTCGTGGCGATCACGGTGCCCATCATGTCGATCTTCTTGATGCGCGCGGCGCTGTTCCGCGCGCGGCAGATGGGGCTGGATGTGCCTCCCAGCCTGAGCCAGCCCAAGGCATCTGCAGCGCCTGCAGATGCCAAAGACTCCTGATTTGATAGCTGCTTGCGCTTGATGGACGCGCGCAAGCAGCCATTTTTATCACTATTTTTGGTCTGCGAATCCGAAGCCGCCGCCGCCCGGCGTGTGGATTTCAAACACGTCGCCCGGTTGCATCTCGGCCTGGCCGATGTGGTCCAGCAGTTCCACGCGACCATCGCTGCGCACCACCTTGTTGATGCCCACGGCCCCCGGCTGGCCGCCCGCCATGCCAAACGCGCCATGGTGGCGGCCGTTCGACAGGATGCTGGCCGTCATCGGTTCCAGAAAGCGCACCCGGCGGATGCCGCCGTCGCCACCCTTCCACTGGCCCGCACCGCCCGATCCCTTGCGGATCTCGTAGCCCTCCAGCCGCACCGGAAAGCGGAACTCCAGCACCTCGGGGTCCGTCAGGCGCGAGTTGGTCATGTGGCACTGCACGACACTGGTGCCGCCAAACCCACCCGCCAGCTGCCCATTCGCATCCCACACCCCACCCGCGCCGCTGCCGCCCGAGATGGTCTCGTAGTACTGGTAGCGCGTGCTGCCAAAGGTGAAGTTGTTCATGGTGCACTGCCCTGCCGCCATCAGGCCCAGCGCGCCATACAACGCGTTGGTGATGCAGGTAGAAGTCTCCACATTGCCCGCCACCACCGAGGCTGGCGGATTGGGGTTGAGCATGCTGCCCGGCGGGATGATCACGTTGAGCGGCTTGAGGCACCCAGCATTCAGCGGAATATCGTCGTCCACCAGCGTGCGGAACACATACAGCACCGCCGCCATGCACACCGCCGTGGGCGCGTTGAAGTTGTTCGTCTGCTGTGGGCTGGTGCCGGTGAAGTCGATGGTGGCGCTGCGGCTCTTGGCATCCACCTTCACGGCCACACTGATCTGCGCGCCGTTGTCCAGCGGCAGCGTGTACTGGCCGTCCTTCAGGCGCGTGATCACACGGCGCACGGATTCCTCGGCGTTGTCCTGCACATGGCGCATATAGGCCTGCACCACGTCCAGCCCAAACTCGCCCACCATGCGGCGCAGCTCCTGCTGGCCCTTCTCGTTCGCCGCGATCTGCGCGCGCAAGTCCGCCATGTTCTGCTGCGGGTTGCGGCTGGGGTATTCGCCGCTTTCGAGCAGCGCAACCATCTCCGCCTCGCGCAGCACGCCGCGCTCCACCAGCTTCACGTTGTTGATCTGCACGCCCTCTTCCTCGATGCGCGTGGAGAACGGCGGCATGGAGCCCGGCGTGGTGCCACCCACATCGGCGTGGTGGCCGCGGCTGCCCACGTAAAAAGTGGGCGTGGCCTCGTCAGCGATGTAGACCGGGGTGATGACCGTGATGTCGGGCAGGTGGGTGCCGCCGTGGTACGGGTCGTTGAGCACGAACACGTCGCCGGGCTGCATCTTGCCCGCGTTCTCGCGGATCACCGTCTTGATGCTCTCGCCCATGGAGCCCAGGTGCACGGGCATGTGCGGCGCGTTGGCAATCAGGTTGCCCGCCGTGTCGAACAGCGCGCAGCTGAAATCGAGCCGCTCCTTGATGTTCACCGAGTACGCCGTGTTCTGCAGTTGCAGGCCCATCTGCTCGGCGATGTTCATGAACAGGTTGTTGAACACTTCCAGCAGCACCGGGTCCACCGTGGTGCCCACGGCGTGTTGCACAGCGCGCGCCACACGGCGGTTGAGCAGCAGGTGGTCCAGGTCTGTCAACGCGGCCTCCCAGCCAGGCTCGACGATGGTGGTGGCGTTCTTCTCGGCAATGATGGCCGGGCCGGGGATCACATCGCCGGGGCGCAAATCCTCGCGCACCACCAGGGCGGCGTCGTGCCACGCGGGCACGCCGTCCACACCGCCGGTGTACATGCGCACGGTGCTGCGGCGCGGCACCTCGCGCGCGGGTTGCAGCGCGTGGCGCGGCTCCACGGGCGCGTCGCCGGGCACCACCGCCTCGACCGACACGGCTTCCACCACCAGACCCTTGCCCTGCATGAGGAACGCAAAACGCTGGCGGTAGGCGTTCTCGAACGCGGCGGTGATTTCGGCCAGCGAGCCAAACGGCACGATGAGTGCCGAGTCGCTGCCCTCGTAGCGCACATGCACACGGCGGTGCACCACCGCAGTGCCCGCGCCCACCTGCTGGCGCTCCAGCTCGGTGCGTGCGGTGGTAGCGAGTTGGTCCAGCGTGGCTTCGATGCCAGCGAGCGCGTTTGGCACGAGCCTGGTTTCCACCGCCTGTTCGCGGATCACGTTCTGGTCGGCGAGGCCCATGCCGTAAGCACTGAGCACGCCCGCCAGCGGGTGCACAAAGACGCGCGTCATGCCCAAAGCATCGGCCACCAGACACGCATGCTGGCCGCCCGCGCCGCCAAAACACTGCAGGGTGTAGCGCGTCACGTCATACCCGCGCGCAACACTGATCTTCTTGATCGCATTGGCCATCTGCTGCACGGCGATCTGGATGAAGCCATGGGCCACGTCTTCTTGCGAGCGGCCGCTTTGCACCGCCAGCTGCGCAAACTTCTGCGCCACCACATCGCGGTCAAGCGCCTCGTTGGCCGCATGGCCAAACACCTTGGGGAAATGCGCGGGCTGGATCTTGCCCACCATCACGTTCGCATCGGTCACGGCCAGCGGGCCGCCCCTGCGGTAGCTGGCGGGGCCAGGGTTGGCACCCGCGCTTTCGGGGCCGACGCGAAAACGTGCGCCGTCAAAACCGAGGATGGAGCCGCCACCGGCCGCCACGGTGTGGATGCTCATCATGGGTGCGCGCATGCGCACGCCCGCCACCTGGGTCTCGAACTCGCGCTCGAACTCGCCTGCGTAGTGGCTCACGTCGGTACTGGTGCCGCCCATGTCAAAGCCGATGACCTTGTCGTGGCCTGCCAAACCGGCGGTGCGCGCCATGCCGACAATGCCACCTGCAGGGCCACTCAGGATCGCGTCCTTGCCCTGGAACACCTGCGCATCCGTCAGGCCGCCCGACGACTGCATGAAGAACAGCTTGACGCCCGGCATTTCGCTCGCCACCTGGTCCACATAGCGGCGCAGGATGGGCGACAGGTACGCATCCACCACGGTGGTGTCGCCCCGGCTCACCAGCTTCATCATGGGGCTGGTGTCGTGCGATGCGCTGACCTGCGTGAAGCCCGCTTCGCGCGCAATGCGGGCGGCGGCTTCTTCGTGTGTGGTGTAGCGATAACCGTGCATGAACACGATGGCCGCGCTGCGCAGGCCTGCGTCGTAGGCCGCCCACAGGCGTTCCTTGAGGTGGGCTTCGTCCAGCGGCTCGATCACCTCGCCGTGTGCGCCCATGCGCTCCTGGGCCTCGATCACGCGCTCGTACAGCAACTCGGGCAGCACGATGTGGCGGTCAAACAGACGCGGGCGGTTCTGGTAGGCGATGCGCAGCGCGTCTTTAAAACCCTTGGTGGTGATGAGCAAAGTGGGCTCACCCTTGCGCTCAAGCAGCGCGTTGGTGGCCACGGTGGTGCCCATCTTCACGCACTCCACCAGCGCAGGGGTCACCGGTTCACCGGGCTTCAGGCCCAGCAGGTGGCGAATGCCGGCCACGGCCGCGTCCTTGTACTGCTCGGGGTTCTCGGACAGCAGCTTGTGCGTGACCAAGGTGCCGTCCGGGCGCTTTCCCACTACGTCGGTGAAGGTGCCGCCCCGGTCGATCCAGAACTGCCAGCGGGACAAAGGAGAAACTTGTTGGGACATGATGATGCTATCTAATCAATAGCTGCCAGCGCATTCACTACCTGCGCTACAGCTGCATTTCATTCAAAAAACCAGAAACCAGGGGCAGGTTGTCACAGCGACGCTGCGGAGCGCGCTGCCTGGTCATACATGCCCGAGAGCACACGCAGCAAACGGGCCAGTTCGCCGATGTCGCGGTTGAGCGCGTCATCGGCATTCAAGGCATCGATGAGGCAGCTCTCGCGGATCTCGCGGTAGCGCTGCACATAGGCGCGGCCGGTGTCGGTGGCGGCGTAGGTGACTTCCTTGCCGTTCTTCTGCGAGGCGACCACGCCCAGGGTCTGCAGCTTTTTGAGCGAGTAGTTCACCAGGTGCGTGTCTTCCACGTTCATGATGAAGCAGATGTCGGCCAAGCGCTTGTCGCGCGCGCGGTGTGTGACATGGTGCAGCACCACCACGTCGAGCGGCGTCAGGTCCTTGAGCCCCGCCGCCGCCATGCAGTGCACCACCCAGCGGTGGAACGCATTGCCCGCCACGATGAGACCGAACTCGAACTCGCTCATCTCCGCGCTCTGCGCCGACACCAGGTGCGCAGACGACACGATCGGACCGGAATCGCCCTTGTCCTTGGCCCCAGTTTTCATGAACACCGCCTTTGCAATAGTCGAATCTGGCACGGGATATGCATGGGGCATTGTAGGCAAGTCACCAATAATTTGTTGGCAATTTGTCAGCGTTTAGGCAAAACACCTATGTCGCCACGGGCTGTTTTCTATACAGTCGCCGACAGTCCCTTCACCCCACGTCCCTTACTTGCGGAGCACCCCATGAAGCGTCGAATCTTCCCCGCCACTGCCCTCGGCCTGGCCCTGGCCTGCGGTTTCACCGCCACGTCGGTCATGGCCCAGGCCAAGTGGGACCTGGCTGCGGCCTACCCCGTGAGCAACTTCCACACGGAAAACCTGGTGCAGTTCGCCAAGGACGTGGATGCAGCCACCGCAGGCAAGCTCAAGATCACCGTACACGCCAACGCCTCGCTGTTCAAGGCCAACGAAATCAAGCGCGCCGTGCAAGGCGGGCAAGCCCCCGCTGGCGAAATCCTGCTGGGCAATTTCGAGAACGAAAACCCGCTGTACGGCGTGGATGGCATCCCCTTCCTGGCCACCTCGTATGCGGATTCCAAGCGCCTGTACGACGCGCAGAAGTCCTCGCTGGACAAGCTGCTCGGCACCCAGGGCATGAAGCTGTTGTATGCCGTGGCCTGGCCACCACAGGGCATCTACGCCAAGAAGGAACTGACCTCGGTGGCCGACCTGCGCGGCATCAAATGGCGCGCCTACAGCCCCGCCACGGCCAAGATCGCCGAGCTGATCGGCGCGCAGCCGGTGACCATCCAGGCGGCCGAACTGTCGCAAGCGCTGGCCACGGGCGTGGTCGAGGCCACCATGACCTCGGGTTCCACCGGCTACGACAGCAAGATCTACGAAAGCATCAAGCTCTTTCACGACACCCAGGCCTGGCTGCCGAAGAACGCGGTCATCGTGAACAAGAAGGCCTTCGATGCGCTGGACAAGCCCAGCCAGGACGCCTTGCTCAAGGCATCGGCCGAGGCAGAAGAGCGCGGCTGGAAGGTCAGCGCCGAGAAGACCGAGTGGTACAAAAAAGCACTGACCGAAAAAGGCATGAAGATCGTCACCCCTGCGCCCAAGCTCATGTCTGACATGCGCCAGGTGGGCGAGATCATGCTGGCCGACTGGCTCAAGAAGGCCGGGCCGGAAGGTGAGGCCATTGTTGCCGCCTACCGCAAGAGCGCCCCTGCCGCTGCACCGGCCAAGAAGTGATGCTGCGCCGCTGGCTCGACCGCATCTACCTGGCTGCAGGCGCTCTGGGCGCGGGCTTCATCGTGCTGATCTGCGTGCTCATGGTGGCACAAAGCATCATGCGCGAACTGGGCCTGCGCACGGGGGCCATCAACGACATCGTGGCCTGGTTCTGCGCGGCGGCCGCCTTCATGGCCATGGCCCACGCCTTCAAACACGGCGACTTCGTGCGCGTGACGCTGATCCTGGAAAAGCTCCCGCCGCGCCGCTGCCGCCAGCTTGAAACCGTTGCGCTGAGCATTGGTGCGGTGGCCGTGGGTTACCTCATGTGGGCCGCGTGCAGCTACACCTACGAGAGCTGGGAGTTCAACGACATCTCGCAAGGGCTGCTGCCCATGCCTTTGTGGATTCCGCAGCTGAGCTTTGCACTCGGCTCCATCCTGCTGTGGGTGGCCGTGGTCGATGAACTCATCATCGTGTTGCGCGGCGGCGTGCCCACCTTTGTGCGTGCCGTCGAAGAGCGCCACGCCAAGGGCGACTTCTCTTCCGACATCTGACCCGTCACTCCCAATAACAACAGGTGACCTGCCCCGTTGCGGGGACAGGGGCCACAAGAAAGCACGACATGGATATTCTGATGGTGGGCGGCGTCCTACTCCTGCTGATGCTGGTGCTGCTGTCCGGTGGCGTATGGATCGCCATGACGCTGGCCATCTGCGGCTGGGTGGGCCAGGCCTTTTTCACCTCCACGCAGCCGGCCAAAAACCTGTTCTCGGCCTTCTGGGAGAGCAATGCCAGTTGGGAGCTGGCGGCACTGCCGCTGTTCATCTGGATGGGCGAGATCCTGTTTCGCACCAAACTGTCGGAAGAGATGTTCGAGGGCCTGCGCCCCTGGCTCAACCGCGTGCCGGGGCGGCTGATGCACACCACCATCCTGGGTTGCGGCATCTTCGGGTCCGTCTCGGGCTCGTCGGCCGCGACCTGCGCCACCATCAGCAAGGTGGCGCTGCCCGAACTCAAGAGGCGCGGCTACGACGAGCGGCTGGCGCTGGGCTCGCTGGCCACGGCCGGTACGCTGGGCATCCTGATCCCGCCTTCCATCACCATGGTGGTGTACGCGGTGGCGGCCGATGCCTCCATCATCCGCATCTTCCTGGCCGGGTTCCTGCCAGGCATTTTGCTGATGCTGCTGTTCTCGGGCTACATCGGCTGGTGGAGCCTGCGCAACCCCGACAAGGTGCCCGCGGCCGACCCGCCATCGACCCTGCGCGAGAAGATCCGCAAGTCGGGCAACCTGATCCCCGTGGGCGTGCTCATCGTATTCATCGTGGCGGTGCTGGTCACCGGCTATGCCACGGCCACCGAGTGTGCGGCGTTCGGCGTGCTGGGCTCGCTGGGCCTGGCGCTGTGGAGCCGCTCGCTGACCTGGCAGAACTTCAAGGACGGGCTGATGGGCACCACGCGCACCAGCTGCATGATCATGTTCATCCTGGCCGGCGCCGCCTTTTTGACCAAGACCATGGCCTTCACCGGCATCCCGCGCGAGCTGGCCGAGTGGGTGAACAGCATGCACCTGTCGCCCTTCGCGCTGATCAGCGTGCTGGTGGTGGTGTACCTGGTGCTGGGCACCGCGCTCGATGGCATCAGCATGATCGTGCTCACCAGCGCGGTGGTGCTCCCCATGATCCAGCAGGCTGGCTTCGACCTGATCTGGTTCGGCATCTTCGTGATCCTGCTGGTCGAGATCGCCGAGGTCACGCCGCCCGTGGGCTTCAACCTCTTTGTGCTGCAGAACATGACGGGCAAGGACAGCAACACCATTGCGCGGGCGGCCATCCCGTTCTTCGCGTGCCTGGTGATCTGCATTGCGCTCATCACCCTCTTTCCGCAGATCGTGACCATCCTGCCCGACCTCGTCATGGGCGTGGAGAAGTAGCACAGTTCACCAAGCTGCGCGCGGTACGATCCCTCCCTCATGTTCGCAGCATTCGCCATCGCCCTCGGAGCCAGCATTGGTGCATTGGCCCGGTGGCGTCTGGGCCTGTGGCTGAACACCGGGGGGTCCGCGCTGCTATGGGGCACCCTGGCGGCCAACCTCATCGGCGGCTACCTGGTGGGGGTCTGTGTGGCCATCTTCCAGGCCCTCCCCCAGCTGGACCCTGCCTGGCGCCTGGCACTGGTGACCGGGTTTCTTGGGGGGCTCACCACCTTCTCCAGCTTCTCGGCAGAAGTGGTGGGCATGCTCCAGCAGCAGCGTTATCTGCTGGCAGCGGGCACCACGGGCCTTCACCTCTTCGGCTCGCTCGCGCTGACGGTGTGCGGCATACAGACCGCTACCTTTTTGCTCGCAGGCCGTAGCTGATAATCTGGCAGACAGGCTCTAGAACAGGTTCTTAGCCTCCTCGCCCAACCCACCGATCACTGCAACAGCGGGCATCCGTCCCGCCCATCCGCCATGGAAGCCAACACCCAACTCAACGAACGCCGCCTGGCCGATGCCTGGGCCGAGCTGCACAACCACGCCACCAACGGCAACCCGCTGCAGGCCGACGCCTACCGCATGGCCTTTGCCGACCCCGAATTCCTGTTCCGCCGCGAAACGCGGGGCATCCGTTTTCAGCTGGAGATGCTCAAGCCTGACCTGGGGCAGACCGAACAAGGTATCGAGAACACCATCGTCGTGTTTGGCAGCGCCCGCTTCATGGCCCCCGAAGACGCCGCCCAGGCCCTGACAGCCGCCGAAGCCACGGGGGACGCCACGCAGATTGCACGCGCCAAGCTCGCGGTGCGCAATGCCCGCCACTACGACCTGGCCCGACAGTTTGCCCAGCTGGTGGCCGCGTACAGCGAACGCCAGCGTCCCGCAGACCGGCTGTACATCTGCACGGGCGGCGGCCCCGGCATCATGGAAGCCGCCAACCGGGGCGCCCACGAGGTCGGCGCACCCAACGTGGGCCTGAACATCGCCCTGCCCCACGAACAAAGCGGCAACCGCTACATCACCCCTTCGCTGAGCTTCAAGTTCCACTACTTTGCGCTGCGCAAGATGCATTTCATGATGCGTGCCAAGGCGCTGGTGGCGTTCCCCGGCGGTTTTGGCACGCTGGATGAGCTGTTCGAGGTGCTGACCCTGGTGCAAACCGGCAAGGCCAAGCCCGTGCCCATCGTGCTGTGTGGCACGGACTACTGGAAGCGCCTGATCAACTTCGACGTGCTGGTGGAAGAAGGCACGATCTCGGCGCAGGACCTGAAACTCTTCCACTACACCGACGACCCGCAGGAAGCCTGGGATCTGATCCGGGCTTTCTACCAGCTCTGAGCCACGGGGCTGTGCGGGCGCCGTGCCCCACGGCAGCTACCGGATCACCGGCGGCGGTGGGGGCGGAGGCAGTATGAAAATCGGCAGCACCGGGACGAACACAAACGGCGGCCGCACCGTGGGCGGTGGTGGCGTCGTGGTGGCCGGGGGTGGTGCCGTGGTCGTCGGGGGCGGCGGCGTGGGCCGTGTGGGCGGCGGTGGCGTGCTCGGTGCCGGGGGCTGGTAATCGTCCGTGGGCGGTGGGGGTGGCGCCACGGGCACCGGCGGTGGCGGCGCCGTGATAGGCGGTGGCGGCGCCACGGGAACCGGCGCCGGCGTGGGCGCCGGGACGATGTACACAAACGCGCGGCGCCCCTGCACGTCCAGCTGCTCGCCCATCAGCATGGGGGTGGGCAACTCGGGCACCGGCAGCAAGGCCCGGGTGTGGGTGTACACCGGCAGCTCCAGGTCAGACAGCACCAGCACCGCCTCCCCAGCCGTCACGCCCACACAACCGGCCTGGGTACAGACCTCGATCTCGTCCTGCTCGCCCGACACCAACACCTTGCCATTGGCATCAATGGCCAGCATGAAGGCCGAGCCCCGGATGCCCACCACAGCAGTGGGCGTGATGACCTTGTAGCTCGAAGGATTGCGCTTGCCGATGAGCCCGGTGAGCGCGCGCATGCCGCCGCGCAGCAAGTTGACCACAAAATGGTCTTCGCCCGTGCCCGCACCGTCGGCATAACGGGTCACGGTGAATTGCGAGTCCGGGTACAGGGCCACCAGGCCGCCGTCCGAAAAGCGGATCTGCGCACGCCCCTCGGTGCCGGTCAGCACCACGTCGCCCCCGTCCAGCTCGGCCCCCTTGGCCAGACGCGAGAGGCTGTCGCCCCGGCGCAGCTGCACATCGCCCGCCGTGAACTGCACCAGCCCGGCAGCCGCCAGGCCGGTGAGTGGCCAGGCCGCCACCATGCCCATCAGCAGCGCCAGCCGGGCGCGTTTTTGGTCGGATGTCATAAGCACCTCCAGGGCGGGTTTGCAGCAAAACCCCAGGTCAGCGGCCTCATTCAGAACTCCCGGCGCAGCAGGATGGAAAACACCCGCCGCTCATAGTCGGTGATGGGCAGCGTGGAGGCGTTGCGCGTGATTTGCCACTGCGGCGTCACGCGCCAGCCGGGCGCCGGGGTCCAGTTCAGGCCCAGGGCCACCTGGGCCTGGCGGTCGGTGCGGGTCACAGCAAAAAACGGGTCTTGCCCGCCATACCGCCGGTGCTCCCAGTCGGCGCTGGCAAATACCGTCCACTGCGGTGCCAGCGGCCACTGCCCCCCCAGGCGCACGCCCCACAGGCGGTGGCCGAGCGGGTCGGCGTCGTTGGCCTTGGGCTGCTCGCGCCCGCCATACACGCCCGCATAGGCCGATGTGCCGTTGCGAAACAGGTGCGAATACGAGGTGCCCAGCACACTGCGCCGCACATTGCGCAGCTCCTGCGTGGGGTAGCGCACCTCCAGCACTTGCAAAAAACTGCCCCATTGCCGGAAGCCGTCGATGCGGTAGATCCACTCGCCCAGCACACCGCCCATGGTGCGCAGCCGCGAACCGTCGAGGGCGTAGTACGAACCCTGGCCCGAGACAATCACCTCGTGCCGCTCGGCCCGGAATGCCATGCCCAAGGCACCATCCAGGGCCGTGTGGTCAAACCGGTCGGCCTGGCCCCCGTAGTGGCGCGTGGCCGCGAGCGCCGTGCCCACCACCGACCAGCGCGAATTGATCACCGCGCGCCCCCGCAGCCCGGCCTGCGCCACCACATAGTTGCCCGAGGTGGCCTGTGCCTCGGGCAGCAAGGCCCAGGGCGGTGTGCCCGGCACGGGGGACTGCAGCTCGCCCACCACGGGCGCGGCATTGGCATTGGAGTCATGGCCCACGCCCAGCTCCACATAACCCTTGATCGAGGAGTGGCCGCCATATTCGGGGCGGTCGTACGAATACAGGAACTGGTCCAGGGTGTGCCCCGCGTCCACGGGGATCAGCAAGGCCTGCACCTGAGGCGGCAGCGCCAGCACCCCGCGCCGGTCGCCCACGGCCTGCAGCGACTGGCCCAGCGCCACCTGAGCGGCCTGGTTGCCGGGGTCGGCCGCCAGCACGCGTTCGCGCGCCATGATGGCGCGGGTGTACTGGCCTGCGGCATGGGCGGCCTCGCCCATGGCGGCGTCAAACACCGGGTCGCCGGCACGCCGGGCCTCGTGGGCATCCAGCAGTTGAAAGGCCTGCAACGCCTGCCCCTGGCGTACCAGGGCGGTGGCCTGCTGAACCACCTCGTCGGCCAGTGCCACAGACGGCAGGGCCACGCCCAGCGCCGCAGCCAGGCACCATGGCAACGTGCGCCGTGACCAGAATCGAAGGTACATGACAGCCCCCTCCTCTCGGAACCCGCTGACGGGTAAAGGCAATTTACACCTGTTTACGCTTTTTGGGACTCCTTGGGAACCCTGTTTGCAATGCGCCACGCCAGCCGCGAGCCCCCCAGGCCTGCCGCACCCACGGCCCAGAACAGGCCGCTCACGCCAATCACTGCCCCGGCCGAGCCAAACATCAACGGCATCAGCACGCTGGACGCGTTGATTGCCATCAGCCGCAGGCCCAGCGCCTCGCCCTGGCGGTGCGAGGGCGTGATCTGGTGCAGCAGGCTCATCACCATGGGCTGCCCCGTGCCCAGCGCCAGGCCCAGCAGCACGGAGCACAGACCCATGGCCCAGGCGCTGTGCAGCAGCGGGTACACCGCAAACAACACGGCCGTGACCAGCATCGCCACCGCCATGACAACCTGCTCGCGCAGGCGATTGGCCACGAAGGGCATCACCACGCGGATCACGGTGGCCGCAATGGCAAACGCACCAAAGATGGTGCCGATCACGGCGGCCGACAGACCGCGCTCGTGCCCCAGCAGCGGCACGGCGAAGGCGTGGACGTCCCAGCACGAGGAAATCAGCCAGTTGACGATGAGCAGGCGGCGAAATGGGGCATCGCCCAGCAGGTCCCAGGCTCGCTGTGGCGCCCTGCCCGACTCGCCTCCCGCAGCAGCCGCAGGAGCGGGCATGTCTGGCAAACCCCGCACACAGAGCCAGCTGAGCAAAGGCAGCACGGCCAGCAACGCAAACGCCGCGCGGTAACCCTCCAGGCTGCCCGGTGAGCTGCCCGCCACGTCAATGGCCAGGCCTGCCGCAAACGGGCCGATGAAGTTGGACACCGCCGGACCGATGGACAGCCAGCTGAACACCTGCTTGAGTTCAGTGGCGTCATGCACCGCCCGGCCCGCATGGCGCTGCACCGCAATCGTGGCAGCACCCGCAGCGGCGCCTGTCATCAGCGCCGCCACACACAGCACCGGGAAGGTGGGAAACACCACGGCCAGCCCCGCGCCCACACAGGCCACCGCCACCGAATAGCCGACCGGGCGCTTGAGTCCATGCCGGTCGGCGTAGCGGCCTGCAGGCAGGGCCAGGAACACCTGCGTGAGCGCAAACAGCGCCACCAACAGACCCACGGCCGCCGCGCTGTAGCCCTCGCGCAGCGCCAGCAGTGGCGCGGCCAGGCGCATGCCGGCCATGCTGCCGTGCACGCAGATCTGGCCGCCGATCAACCGGGCCAGCGTCGCGTTCACAGCAGGTCGTCCTCGGGGTCCAGGCCCGGCAAGGCGGCCGTGCGTGCGCCGGCCAGCGGGGCGCGGGCGGCGTCGGGCGCAGGCAAATCCTGCACGTCACGCAGCTTGCGCTGGATGGCACGGGTGCGCACGCCCACCTCGTCAAACTTCTTGGCGGCAGCGTCGATGGATTTTTTGGTGGCCTCGACCACATCGCCAAACTTGGCGAATTCGGTCTTGACCATGCCCAGAAGGCTCCACACCTCGGACGAGCGTTTTTCGATCGCCAGGGTCTTGAAGCCCATCTGCAGGCTGTTGAGCATCGCGGCCAGATTGGCCGGGCCGGTGATCATCACGCGGCATTCGTTCTGCACGGCTTCGACCAGGCCGGGGCGGCGCATCACCTCGGCAAACAGCCCCTCGGTGGGCAGGTAAAGCACAGCAAAGTCGGTGGTGTGCGGGGGCGAGACGTACTTGGCAAAGATCTTCTTCGCTTCGAGCTTGATCGAGGTCTCGAAGGCATTGCCCGCCGACAGAATGGCGGCCTTGTCGGCCGCGTCCTGCGCGTCCAGCAGTCGCTGGTACTGCTCCACGGGGTACTTGGAGTCGATGGGCAGCCACACCGGATGCTCGTCGCTCTTGCCCGGCAGGCGGATCGCGAATTCGACCAGCTCATCGCTGCCCGGCACGGTCTTGACGTTGCGCGCGAACTGGTCGGGCGTGAGCACGTTGTCGATGATGGCGCCGAGCTGCATTTCGCCCCAGGTGCCGCGCGACTTCACGTTGGTCATCACGCGCTTGAGGTCGCCCACGCTGCCCGCCAGGGTCTGCATCTCGCCCAGGCCCTTGTGCACCTGCTCCAGCCGGTCGCTGACGAGCTTGAAGGATTCGCCCAGCCGCTGCTCCAGCGTAGCGTGGAGTTTTTCGTCCACCGTGCGGCGCATTTCTTCGAGCTTGGTGGCGTTGTCTGCCTGGATGGCGGCCAGGCGTTCGTTGAGCGCATTGCGCAGTTGCTCGGCGTTGTGCTGGCTGCCCTGCACCATGCCCGTGAGCTGCTGCGAGACCGCGTCCTGCAGCACCGAGAACTGGTTTCGGATCTGGTTTCCGTTGGCTTCAAGCTGGTCCTTGAGCGCGGTGGACACAGCGCCCATCTGCGTCTGGATGTCGGTCTTGAGCGAGTCGAGCGTGCCCCGCGTAGCGGCCGACAGGGCCTCGAAGCGCTCCTGGATGCGCTGCTCGAACAGCTGCGTGCTTTCGGCCAGCGCCTCGCGCGAGCGCTGGCTGTCGGACGCGAGCGATTGCGCGGTCTGTGTGAGTTCGGCGCGGAAGGCGGCCAGTGCGTCCGACAGCTCCTTGCGCGCCAGGGCGGCCTCGGCCTGGCCCTGGGCCAGGCGCTGCTCCAGCTTGGCCTCAAACGCGCCAAACGCGGCCAGCAACTCGGCGCGGCCGGTGCGGGATTCGCCCACGGCCTGGGCCAGCCGCTCGTCCACCGCGCCGCGCAGGGCCTCCAGCTGGTGCTGCGTGGCCTGGGTGAAGCCCGAGAGCTGCTGCGCCATCGCCTCCATGGCGCCGTCGTTGCGGGCCACGGCCAGCTGGGTCGCCTGGGTCGTGGCCTCCAGCGACTGCAGGCGCGCAAGCCACTCGGCAGGCAGCTCCACACGCGGGCGGCGCAGCAGCAGCACGGCCACCAGCAGCACCACAACGGCCCATGCGGCCAGCAAGACAAGCGTATCGGTAGTCAAGGTATTTACTATAATTTTGATAGCTACTACCGCTTATCTATCGCGCGGTAACGGCCCATTTTGTTCGAAATCCTAGCCGCGCAGACCCGCCACAGGCTGGTTCACCGGCGTGAGCGGGCCCCGCCCACCGAGGAAGGCGATCAGGTTGTCGGCCGCCAGGTTGGCCATGGCGCGGCGCGTTGGCACGGTGGCGCTGGCGATGTGCGGCGTGAGCACCACGTTGGGCACGGTGAGCAGGTCGGGATGCACACTGGGCTCGCCCTCGAACACATCCAGGCCCGCCGCCGCAATGCGGCCTTCTCGCAGCGCCACCGCCAGCGCGGCGTCATCCACAATGCCGCCGCGCGCAATGTTGACGAGCGTGGCCGTGGGCTTCATCAGCGCCAGTTCGGCCGCGCCGATGGTGTGGTGCGATGCGGGGGTGTAGGGCACCACCAGCACCACATGGTCTGCGGTGCGCAGCAGCTCGTCCTTACCGACGTAGGTGGCCTTGCATTCGGCCTCCAGCGCGGGCGAGAGGCGCGAGCGGTTGTGATAGACCACTTTCATGCCAAAACCATGCGCGCCGCGCTTGGCAATGCCCTGCCCGATGCGCCCCATGCCGATGATGCCCAGCGTGCTGCCGTGGATGTCGCTGCCCGCGAACATGTCGTAGCTCCACTTGGTCCATTGGCCGGCGCGCAGGTAATGCTCGCTCTCGGTCATGCGGCGAGCCGTGGCCATCAGCAATGCAAACCCGAAGTCGGCCGTGGTCTCAGTCAGCACATCGGGCGTGTTGGTGCCCTGCACGCCAGCCGCCGTCATGGCGTCCACGTCAAAGTTGTTGTAGCCCACGGCCATGTTGGCGCATATCTTGAGGCGCGGCGCCGCCGCCAGCAGCGCGGCGTCGATGCGCTGGCTGCCGGTGGTCAGCACGCCGTCCTTGTCGGCCAGGCGCGCGGCCAGCTCCTGCGGGGTCCAGATCACGTCGTCGGGGTTGGCCTCCACGTCGAAATGCTCGCGCAGGCGGTCCACGATGTCGGGGAAGATCGCGCGCGCGACCAGGATGCGGGGTTTGCTCATACTCAATCTCCCGGTCACCGGAACCAAATGAAGGTCATCACGATGAACAGCGGCACCAGAATGCCCCCCGACCACAGCATGTAGCCGAAGAAGCTGGGCATCTTTACGCCCCGATCCTCCGCAATGGCCTTGACCATGAGGTTGGGTGCGTTGCCGATGTAGGTGTTGGCGCCCATGAACACAGCACCCGCCGAGATGGCGGCCAGCGTGGGCGCCAGGGTGGTCATCAGCACGGCAGGGTCGCCACCGGCGGTGTTGAAGAACACGAGGTAGGTCGGCGCATTGTCGAGGAAGGAGCTGAGCGCGCCCGTGGCCCAGAAGTACATGGCCGGGTCGGGCGAGCCGTCGGGCCGCGTGACGGCTGCCACGATGGCGCCGAACGGGCCGTTGACACCCGCCTTGAGCATGGCGATGACGGGGATGATGGTGAGGAAGATGCCCGCAAACAGCTTGGCCACTTCCTGCATGGGGCCCCAGCCAAACTGGTTGTCCTCGTGCACCTTCTTGGGCGTGAGCCAGAGCGAGACCAGGGTCACGATGATGAGGCCCACATCGCGCACGATGCCGGGCAGGCCGACTTCGGTGCCCGCGATGTTGAACACCACGGACGACTTCCAGAAGCCGCTGAGCAGCACCAGCCCTACCACCGCGCCCAGCAGCGCAAAGTTGACCTTGCCGTCGAAGCCGATGGAGCGGCTGTCGGGCGTGGGGTCGGCCTTGAGCACCTCTTCGCGGCGGCGGTAGTACCAGCTGTCGAGCACGAAGAAGATGGCCAGCAGCGCGCCGATGAGGAACAGGGTTTCCTGGAAGATGTGGCTCACCGTCCAGAAAAAGTCCACGCCCTTGAGGAAGCCCAGGAACAGCGGCGGATCGCCCAGCGGCGTGAGCGAGCCCCCGGCGTTGGACACGATGAAGATGAAGAACACCACCACATGCGCCACATGCTTGCGGTTGTCGTTGGCGCGGATCAGCGGACGGATCAGCAGCATAGACGCGCCGGTGGTGCCCATGAAGCTGGCCAGCACCGCACCAATGGCCAGGATGGCGGTGTTGAGCCCCGGGCTGCCATGCAGGTTGCCGCGTATGAAGATGCCGCCCGCCACGGTGAACAGCGCCGTCAGCAGAATCACGAACGGGATGTATTCGGCCAGCAGCGCGTGCACCAGACTCACACCCGCCACGCCCGGCCCGAAGGTGATGGCAAAGGGCACCAGAAACGCGAGCCCCCAGGCCGCCGCAACCTTGCCGAAATGGTGGTGCCAGAAGATGGGCGCGAGCAGCGGCATGAGCGCAATCGACAGCAGGATGCCTGCAAACGGCACGCCCCAGAGAACCGACAGCGTGCTGCCATCAATGTCTGCGGCCAGGGCCCAGCCGGGCAGTGCCGCCAAAAGACTGGCCACTGCCAGCCCGCGCGTGAGTTTCATCGGTTGTGTCTCCATCGAGTTATAAAAAAATTCTGGGGCGCCTCGGGGCGCCGGTCACCGCGCGTGGTGCGCCAGCCCTCGGGGCCGTCAGGCGGGCACGGGGATGTCGAACACCTGGCGCAGGTAGGCCAGGTATTTCTCGTCATCGCACATGCCCTTGCCGGGGGTGTCCGACAGCTTGGCCACGGGCTGGTCATTGCAGCGTGTCATCTTGATCACCACCTGCAGCGGCTCGTGCGCAGGCGGGCTGCCCAGGTCGTTGGTCAGGTTGGTGCCAATGCCAAAGGCCAGCTGGCAGCGGCCCCGGAACTGCTGGTACAGCTCGATGGTGCGCGGGATCGTGAGCGCGTCGCTGAAGATCAGCGTCTTGGTCAGCGGATCGACGCGGTTCTTGCGGTAGTGCTCCAGCAGGCGCTCGCCCCAGGCAAACGGGTCGCCGCTGTCGTGGCGCGCGCCGTCAAACAGCTTGCAGAAATACAGGTCGAAGTCGCGCAGGAAGGCGCTCATGCCGTACACGTCCGACAGCGCAATACCCAGGTCGCCCCGGTATTCCTTGGCCCACATCTCGAAGCCGAACACCTGGCTGTCGCGCAGGCGCGGGCCCAGGGCCTGGCAGGCCTGCAGGTACTCGTGCGCCATGGTGCCCAGCGGTGTCACGCCCAGCTTCATGGCGTAAAGCACGTTGCTCGTGCCCGCAAACTGGCCGGGCCCTGCGGGGGAACCGGGGCGGCGGTCGCCCGTGCCCAGGCGGGCCACCAGCACGCGCAACACTTCTTCGTGCCAGGCGCGGCTGAAGCGGCGGCGTGTGCCGTAGTCGGCGATCTTGAGATCGCCCAGGCCTTCACCCTGCAGCAGCGCAATCTTGGCATCGAGCCGACGGCGGCCTTCCGGGAAGTCGGGCACCTTCTGCGTGTTGCGGAAGTAGACCTCGTTGACGATGGCCAGCACCGGGATCTCGAACAGGATGGTGTGCAGCCAGGGCCCGCGGATGGCGATGTCGATCTCGCCGTTGTGCTGGGGCGTGACGGTGATGTACTTCTCGTTGAGCTTGAACAGCCCCAGAAAGTCCACGAAGTCGCTCTTGATGAAACGCAGTGAACGCAGGTAGGCCAGTTCGGCGTCCTGGAAGTGCAGGCTGCACAGCGACCGGATCTCGTCACGGATCTCGTTGGCAAACGGTGCCAGCTGCACACCGGGGTTGCGGCACTTGAACTTGTATTCGACCTGCGCCCCCGGAAACTGGTGCAGCACCACCTGCATCATGGTGAACTTGTACAGGTCGGTGTCGAGCAGGCTGGTGATGATCATGGACGGGGCAGGCGCAAGGTGGAGCCAGGGTGCGGGAGGCCGTTCAGCCAAGCCGCAAAGTGTAGGCCATAGGCGGCCCCAGCGCCGGGCGCAACCCGTGGCGTCAGCCAAGGTTCAGGCGCTGCGGCCCGCAGCAGTCAGCATCAAAGGTTTTCAGGCCGCCTGCGCTTGCTGCTCATGGGTTGATTGCTATCAAATTGATTGCAACCACACCACAGCTGCAGCGCGATCCGTCAGGCGGGCACCACCAGCGCCTGCAGCACGGTGCGCAGCGCGTCGGGCACGGGCACCGGGCGGCGGGTGTCACGGTCTACGTACACATGGATGAAATGGCCTGCGGCGGCGCTGAGTGGCTCGCCCTGCGCAAACAGGCCCACCTCGTAGCGCACGCTGGAGCCCCCGAGCTTGGCCACGCGGATGCCCGCCTCCACCGTCTGTGGAAACGCCAGCGGGGCAAAGTAGTTGCACTGTGTCTCGATCACCAGACCAATCACAGCCCCGGCGTGGATATCGAGCACGCCCTGATCGATGAGGTGGGCGTTGACCGCCGTGTCGAACCAGCTGTAGTACACGACGTTGTTCACATGGCCATACATATCGTTATCGCCCCAGCGCGTGGTGATGGGACGGAACGCGCGGTAGGCGCTGCGCGGTTGCGGGGCCGGGCGGGTGGATGCGGAAGGCGTGGCGGAGGCGGTGGACGGGGTGCTGGCGGCAGAGGTCATGGCCGCACATTCTGCCAGCGCTGGTGGTACTGCAAGGCCACGCGCCAGGTGGTGAGCTGGGCCTGGATCGTGTCTTCCAGATCGTTGCCGTAACCCCCCGCCATAGCAAACACCAGCGGAATCCGCCGCTGCCAGGCCCAGTCGAACACGCGCCGGTCGCGCGCCTCCAGGCCGTCGTGGGTCACGGCCAGGCGGCCCAGGCGGTCGCCTTCGTGCGGGTCGGCCCCGGCCAGGTAGAACACGAGGCCGGGCGTGCAGCGCTGCTCCAGCACCGCCAGGGCCTCGTCCAGCGCCTGCAGGTACTCCACGTCCCCACAGCCGTCCGGCAAGTCCACATCCAGATCGCCCGCCTCCTTGCGAAAGGGGAAGTTGCGCGCCCCGTGCAGCGACAGCGTGAAAACACTGTCGTCACCCTGGAAGATATGCGCCGTGCCATTGCCCTGGTGCACGTCCAGGTCGATCACGGCCACCTGCAGCGGCGGGCTGCCACCGTCCCGCCCTGCGGCATGCTCAGCCTGCATGCGCCGGGCAGCCACCGCCACATCGTTGAACACGCAGAACCCGCTGCCCTTGTGGGCATAGGCATGGTGCGTGCCGCCCGCCAGGTTGCCCGCCACGCCGTCGTGCACAGCCTGGCGGCTGGCGGCCACGGTGGCCCCCACCGAGCGCCATGCACGCTCGGCCATGGCCTCGCTCCAGGGGAAGCCGATCTCGCGCTGCGCCGCGGGTGGCAGTGTGCCGTTCGCAATTGCGTCGATGTACTCGGGGGTATGGGCCAGCGCCAGATCTTCGTCCGCCGCAGGCAGCGCCACCTGCAGTGCCACGCCAGGCAGCTGCTGCGCAATCCGGTCGCGCAACATGCGGTACTTGGCCATGGGAAAGCGGTGGCCCTCGGGCAGGGGCAGAACGAAGTGATCGGCGTAGTAGGCAAACATGACGCGATTGTGGCAAGGCATGGATTTCTGGGGCGCCGTACCTAATTTGCTGCAGTGCAACAAAAAAACCTTGCAAACGCGCAGCAAGTCCCTAAAATTCATCCCATGCTGCACTGCAACATGACTCTACCGGGTCACGGTCAGCGCAGATGTCTGTAAGCCACCCTGGCCCATTGGGTCCCATTTTTAGGAGATATGACATGACGCTGACCGCTGAACAGATCCTGGCCTCGCACAAAGCCAACATCGAAACCCTGTTCGGTCTGACGACCAAGGCCTTCGAAGGCGTGGAAAAGCTGGTGGAACTGAACGTGACCGCCTCGCGCGCCGCCCTGTCGGAAGCCGCCAACCACACGCAAGCCGTGCTGGGCGTGAAGGACGCACAAGAACTGCTGGCCCTGCAAGCTGGCCTGTTCCAGCCCCTGGCTGAAAAGACCGCTGCTTACAGCCGTCACCTGTACGACATCGCTTCGGGCACCGGCGCCGAATTCGGCAAGGCTTTCGAATCGCAAGCCACCGACGCACAGAAGGCTTTCACCAACCTGGTGGACAGCGCCGCCAAGAACGCCCCCGCCGGTTCCGAAACCGCCGTGGCCGTGATGAAGAGCGCCGTCTCTGCCGCCAACAACGCATTTGAATCGGTGCAAAAGGCCGTCAAGCAAGCGTCTGACGTGGCCGAAGCCAACTTCAACGCCGTGGCCAGCACCGCTGCCAACGCCGCCAAGACCGCTGCTCCCCGCAAGCGCTAAGCCCCGTACCGGCGGTCTGGAGTGCAACCTCTAGGCCGCGTTCAGGGATTACCCTGATAATTCATTCATGCGCTGCGACACAAACCCTGTGTACAGCGCGCGAGTTGTCTCCTTGGATCCTCTCGAAACCCCCGTTTCAAGGATCCTTTTAAAGCCCGGTTTTGCGACCGGGCTTTTTTTTGCCCGCTCGATCCCACCCCGTTCAGCCATCGCGTGACGAGAGAACGCGGGCATGTGGGCGCACAGGCCCACAACTGCTGCGCAGGCGCCGCGCGGCCCATCTTGCCTTGCGCTACATCAGCCCTCTGCCGCAATCCCGGGCCCCATTCGGGACATTTATTAAGAATAATTCGCGTTTGTTTTATCATTGCGACAGTAACAACCCCCGAAAGACGCATCCCATGTCGAAGACTGTGAAAGCCTTGCTGAGTGTTTGTGCCCTGGCCGCCGCCGCGAGCGGAGTCCATGCCCAGGAGCAGGTCGTCAACCTCTACTCGGCCCGCCACTATTCCACCGACGAAGCCCTGTACACCGGCTTCACCAAGGCCACCGGCATCAAGATCAACCGTGTGGACGCGGACGACGCAGGCATCCTGGCGCGCCTCAAGGCCGAGGGTTCAGCGTCGCCTGCTGACGTGATCCTGCTGGTGGATGCAGCGCGTCTCTACAAGGGTGAAGTCGATGGCCTGTTCCAGCCCATCAAGTCCAAGGTGCTCAACGACGCCATTCCCGCCAACCTGCGCAGCAATCCCGTCGCCGATGGCGGCATTGCCTGGTACGGCCTGTCCACTCGCGCCCGCGTGATCGTCTACAACAAGGTCAAGGTCCAGAAAGCCGACGTGGACACCTACGAAGAGCTGGGTGACCCCAAGAACAAGGGTAAGCTGTGCATCCGCTCGGGCTCGCACCCCTACAACCTGAGCCTGTTCGGCGCGGTGACCGAGCATGTGGGCGAGCAAAAGGCCGAAGCCTGGCTCAAGGGCATGGTGGCGAACCTGGCCCGCCCCCCCAAGGGTGGTGACACTGACCAGATCAAGGCCGTGGCCGCTGGCGAATGCGACATCGCCGTGACCAACAGCTACTACCTGGCCCGCCTGATGCGTTCCACCAAGCCCGAAGACGTGGCCGTGGTCAACAAGGTGGGCGTGGTATTCCCCAACCAGGAATCCTGGGGCACCCATCTGAACATCGCCGGTGGCGCAGTGGCCAAGCACTCCAAAAACCAGGCCAACGCCATCAAGTTCCTGGAGTACCTGGCCAGTCCTGAGGCCCAGAACTACTTCGCCAACGGCAACAACGAGTGGCCTGCCGCCAAGGGCGTGGCGCTGGACAACCCCGCCCTCAAGGCCATGACGGACGGCAAGCCCTTCAAGAGCGAGACCATCCCGATCAGCGCCGTGGGCGCCAATGTGACCAAGGTGCAGCAGATGCTGGACCGCGTCGGCTTCCAGTAAGCCCACCCTGCCTTCCGACAAGCCCGGCTTCGCCCGGGCTTTTTTTCGCCTTCGGCGCTGACAGGAGATGCGCCATAATTGACGTTTACGTTAACGTCACTTACTCGAGGCACCTCATGGAAATCAAGGGCAAGGTATTCATCGTTACCGGCGGCGCATCCGGCCTGGGCGAAGGCACGGCACGCATGCTGGCCGCCCAGGGCGGCACTGTGGTCATTGCCGACATGCAGGCAGAAAAAGGCGAAGCCGTGGCCAAGGAGATCGGCGGTGCCTTTGTTAAATGTGATGTGAGCAACGAGGCCGACGGCCAGGCCGTGGTGGCCAAGGCGGTGTCGCTGGGCAAGCTCATGGGCCTGGTCAACTGCGCAGGCATCGCGCCCGCCGAAAAAACCGTGGGCAAGAACGGCGCGCATGCGCTGGCCCTGTTCAGTAAGACCATCACCGTCAACCTGATCGGCAGCTTCAACATGATCCGCCTGGCTGCCGAAGCCATGAGCAAGAACGAGCCCGAAGCCACTGGCGAGCGCGGTGCACTGATCTCCACCGCCAGCGTCGCGGCGTATGACGGCCAGATCGGCCAGGCCGCCTATTCCGCCTCCAAGGGTGGTGTGGTGGGCATGACCCTGCCGATTGCCCGCGACCTGGCGCGCAACGGCATCCGCAACATGACCATCGCCCCCGGCATCTTCGGCACGCCCATGCTGTTTGGCATGCCCCAGGAAGTGCAGGATGCGCTGGCAGCTGGCGTACCCTTCCCCAGCCGCCTGGGTACACCACAGGACTATGCCAAGCTCGTGCAGCACATTTTCGAAAACGACATGCTCAACGGCGAAGTGATTCGCCTGGACGGCGCCATCCGCCTGGCACCGCGCTGAAAGATGCCGATTGCTATCATAAATATAGCTATTCACGCCCGCTGATCAGGCGCGAAGGCCCTCCGGGGCCATGCAATGAGGCCCAGCTCCGCCGGGCCTCATGGGTTGGGGCTGGACCGGCGGGCACCAGGCGCAAAGCCAGTCACAACGCCAGCGCCACGCCAAACGCCAGCACCGCCACACCCACCGACAGCCGCAAGGCCGCCGCCCCTGCGCAATCGATGACGGCCGCGTACACCACGGGCGCACAGGCCGACAGCACGAAGCCTGGGGCCACCAGCCGCCCCACCTGAGCGCCGTAGGTACGGTGATCGAAGAGCACCAGCGGCACGGTGCCACGGGTGATGGTCAAGAGGCCATTGCCCGCACCATAGGCCAGCACGAACACCAAAGCGGCCGCCAGCACCTGGCCCGACCACAGTCCCGCCAGGCAGGCAAGCGGCAGAAGCAAGGCGGCACCCGCGCCCGGCGCCAGCGGGTGCCACCGCCCGCCCCAGAGCACGTCGGCCAGCCGGGCCGATGACTGCCCCACGCCCCGCAACGACGCGATGCCCACCGCCCACGGCAGCGCAAGCCCCAGGCCCGCGAGCAGCCCCACGGTGTGCGCCGACATGCCCGCGTTCAGAAAATTCACGAGCGTGGTCATGGCGGCGAACAGCGCTCCGGCCAGAGTGCGCCGTGCGCCCGTTACGGCCAGCGGCTCACCACCGATCAGCGTCGCGGCATCCGTAGGCCCAGCAAGCCGCCGCAACGGCAGACCCCGAAGGCACCGCCACTACGCCCCCGGCCTGGTGTGCACCGGTGCGCCGCAGGGCGGCATGCTGCTGGCGGGCCGCGTTTCGTTTCCTGCGCCGAGGGGCCGCTGCATCAGCACGGTGTCCAGCCAGCGCTCCTTCTTGAATCCCACCGAACGCAGCGCGCCGATGCGCTCGAACCCCAGGCGCGCATGCAGCGCCATCGAGCCAGCGTTCTCGTCGCCCTGCCCGATCACCGCGAGCATCTGGCGCCAAGGCCCCGCCTCGCACAGCCGGATCACTTCGCCCAGCAACGCGGCGCCAATGCCGCGCCCCGTCCAGCTCGGCGCCACGTAGACGGAATCCTCCACCGTATGGCGGTACGCCGAGCGGGCCCGGTACAGCGTGGCGTAGGCAAAGCCGACCACCTGACCGTCGAGTTCCGCCACCAGGTAGGGTAGCCCTGCGGCCCGTATGGCGGCATGCCGCACGCGCAACTCGTCCACCCCGGGGGGCACCTCCTCGAACGATGCCAGCCCGTGGAGCACGTGGTGCGCGTACAGCACCTGAACAGCGGCCAGATCGTCGTCGCGCAGGGCGCGTACGGCGGGTGCGGTCGCGGGTTTCACGTTGGCGGCCTGGGCGGCCTGTACAGCTACCGGAAGCAAGGGCGAGGCATGGCTGGCGCAGCCGGTGCTTGGAGGGTATGGAGTGCTTGAAAAGGTGTGCATGGCTGCCAGTTTGGCAAGCCTTGATTCATAAAAGAAGCTTTGTCTTTTTATACAGAGTATGAGAAATTCTTTGCCATGGAACGCATCAACCTTGACCAGCTGCACGGCTTTGCCACCGCCATCGAACTGGGCAGTTTTTCAGCGGCGGCGCAGCGTCTGGACCTGACCCAACCGGCCGTGAGCCTGCAGGTGCGCCAGCTTGAAAAGCGTCTGGGCACGCCCCTGGTGGAGCGCGCAGGGCGCGTGCTGCGACCCACAGCCGCAGGTGCCGAGCTGCTGGCCCACGTGGGCCGCATTGATGCAGCCGTGAGCGGCGCACTGGAGGCAGTCGCCCGCCACGCCGACGGCACGGCAGGTCGCGTGCGGCTGGGCACGGGCGCCACGGCCTGCATCTTTCTGCTACCCCCCGTGCTGCGGTCGCTGCGGCAGCGCTTTGCGGGCCTCGACATCACGGTCAGCACGGGCAACACCGCCGACATCGTGCAGGCAGTGGAAGACAACACGCTGGACCTGGGCCTTGTCACGCTGCCCGCCAGCGGGCGCATGCTGCATGTCACGCCGCTGCTGGAAGACGCCTTCGTAGCCATCGCCCCCGAAGGCACCGGGCTGCCAAGGCGCGTGGACGCCAAGGAGCTGGCACGCCACCCCGTGCTGCTCTACGAGCCCGGCGGCCAGACCCGGCGCCTGGCCGACGTGTGGTTCGCCCGTGCTGGCGTGGCGCTGCAGCCGGCCATGTCGCTGGGCAGCGTGGAAGCCATCAAGGAACTGGTGGCCGCCGGCCTGGGCTGCGCGATGCTGCCCGGCATGGCGGTGCAGGACACACACCACGGCAGCGCGCTTGAAGTACGGCCCCTGTCGCCACCACTGCGCCGCACGCTTGCCATCGTCCTGCGCAAGGACAAGCGGCTGCACCGCGGACTGCGGGAAACGGTGGCTGCATTGCAGGCGCTTCGTCGGTGAAGCTGTGGCAGGGTTGCCCGCAGGATGTTGTTTTGCCGAAGCGCGCGGCGTGGCAGCGGGTCGGATGATGTGGCGTCACTCGCTTCGTAACCCAGCCAGCAGGTTCGCGGCCAGCGCCGCGGTAGCGGCCCCAAGCCCTGGCCGTGGTTGACTGCCGCGCCTTGCAATCAAGGTAGCAAACGAAGCAAGCGGCCGGACAAAGAAATACGGACTGCAGCAATGACTACTGCAGTCCGTTTAATTTTCCTCATCGCGCCACAACCGTCTTATGGCCTGCAGCGTCATGAAAATCTGGCGGAGTGGACGGGACTCGAACCCGCGACCCCCGGCGTGACAGGCCGGTATTCTAACCAACTGAACTACCACTCCTGGCAGGCAGCTTTTTGCTTGCATTCTTCAACACAAGCCAAGTGCTACAAACTTGGCGACCCTACGGGGATTCGAACCCCGGTACTCACCGTGAAAGGGTGATGTCCTAGGCCTCTAGACGATAGGGTCAAAACCTTGGAACTAACCATTAACAAATTTTGGTGGAGGTAAACGGGATCGAACCGATGACCTCTTGCATGCCATGCAAGCGCTCTCCCAGCTGAGCTATACCCCCACTTAATGACTTCAAACACTTTGTATTTGTTGTCATCATCTGAGCCTTGAATTATAGACAGATTTTTAGCGGTTTCGCAAACGCGCTACAACTTTTTCACGTCCGACCAATTCCAGCACCGCATCAACCGATGGCGTGTGGGCCGTGCCCACGGTGAGAACCCGCGCTGGCATGGCCAGTTGGGGCATCTTCAAGCCCTGGCTGGCCAGTACCTGCTTGAAGGCGGCGCTGATAGAGGCCTTGTCCCATTCGCAGGCAGACAGTGCATCAGCCAGCGCATCCAGGGCAGGCGCGATGGCCTCGGTGACATGCTGTGCACGCTCGGCCTCCACAGGCGTCACATCGCCATAGAACACCTGCGCCCATTGGGCCAGCGCCACCGTGGTATCACAGCGGTCCTTGAACAACGCACAGATACGTACCAGGCGGCCATCGGCCAGTACCTGCTCCGGCACACCCCGCTGTTGCAGCTGGGGCGCCACCAGCGCGGCGAGCGCGTCGTCGGACATGGCCTTGAGGTGTTGGGCGTTCACCCAGCGCAGCTTGGCCTCGTCAAACTGGGCCGCACTGCGGCCCAGGTGGTCGAGGTTGAACCATTCCAGGAACTGAGCACGGCTGAAGATCTCGTCATCGCCATGGCTCCAACCCAGGCGCGCCAGGTAGTTCACCATGGCGTCGGGCAGGTAGCCTTCGTCGCGGTACTGCGTGACGGGCTTGGCGCCGTTGCGCTTGCTCATCTTCTCGCCCTGCTCGTTCAGCACGGTGGGCAAGTGGGCGTACACCGGTGGCTCCTTGCCCAGGGCGCGGAAGATGTTGATCTGGCGCGGCGTGTTGTTCACATGGTCATCGCCGCGGATCACATGGGTGATGGCCATGTCGATGTCGTCCACCACCACACAGAAGTTGTAGGTAGGCGTGCCATCGGGGCGAGCGATCACCAGGTCATCCAGCTCATCGTTGCGGATCTCGATGCGGCCCTTGACCTTGTCGTCCCACGCCACCACACCACCCTGCGGGTTCTTGAAGCGCAGCACGGGCAACACACCTGCGGGCACCGGCGGCAGGGTCTTGCCGTCTTCGGGGCGCCAGGTGCCGTCGTAGCGGGGTTTCTCCTTGGCGGCCATCTGCTTCTCGCGCAGAGCATCCAACTCGGCGACGCTCATGTAGCAAGGGTACACATGGCCAGCAGCCTGCAGGT
The DNA here is from genome assembly GCF_002245625.1 of Acidovorax kalamii. Taxonomy (GTDB): domain Bacteria; phylum Pseudomonadota; class Gammaproteobacteria; order Burkholderiales; family Burkholderiaceae_C; genus Acidovorax; species Acidovorax kalamii. The sequence continues at coordinate 202,064 of NZ_NOIG01000011.1, read as the reverse complement.
CGGCCAGCACCGCCTTGTAGCGGTCCATGCGCTGCATCTGGTAGAACGGGCCTTCGTCATGGTCCAGGCCCAGCCATTTCATCCCTTCGATGATCACATCCACTGCAGCCTGAGTGGAGCGCTCCAGGTCGGTGTCTTCAATGCGCAGAATGAAGTCACCGCCCGTGGCACGTGCAAAGGCCCAAGGATAGAGCGCCGAGCGGATGTTGCCCAGGTGGATAAAGCCCGTGGGAGACGGGGCGAACCGGGTGCGCACGCGGCCCGAGCTGGAAGCAGTGGTTTCAGTCATATCAATAAAGTCTGGCCCCTTTCGGGGCCAGTGTCACGATTCGGTCAATCCGTCTATTCGTCAATCCCAGGAGCAGCGGACGGACAACCTCCGCATGGCCCCCACAGCAGTTTGGCCGCTGCGCTCACGCCTCTTGCGCGTTCGGCAGTGCCAGGCGAGAGGTATCTTCTTCGCCCTCCTCCACGCCCACGCGACCTTCGTTCAAGCTGGCAATATCTTCTGCCGTGATGTCGCCGGTAACATACACGCCGTCAAAGCACGAGGCGTCAAAGCCCACGATGGCGGCATTGAGCGAACCCACGGCCTTCTTCATGCCATCCACGTCCTGGTAGATCAGCGCGTCGCAGCCAATCGCCTGGCGAATCTCTTCTACTGTGCGGCCATGGGCCACCAGCTCGCTGCTGGTGGGCATGTCGATGCCGTACACATTGGGGTAGCGCACTGGCGGTGCGGCGCTGGCCAGATACACCTTGCGGGCGCCCGCGTCACGCGCCATCTGCACGATTTCGCGGCTGGTGGTGCCACGCACGATGGAGTCGTCCACCAGCAGCACGTTGCGGCCCTTGAACTCGCTGCCGATCACATTGAGCTTCTGGCGCACGGACTTCTTGCGCACGCCCTGGCCCGGCATGATGAAGGTGCGGCCCACATAGCGGTTCTTGACGAAGCCTTCGCGGTACGGAATGCCGAGCAAGTGCGCCAGTTGCGTGGCACTGGGGCGGCTGGACTCGGGGATCGGGATGATTACATCAATTTCGTTGGGTGGCACGGTGGACACCACGCGCTTGGCCAGGGCCTCGCCCAGGTTCAGACGAGCCTGGTACACCGAAATGCCATCCAGCACCGAATCAGGGCGTGCAAGGTATACGAACTCGAAGATGCAGGGGTTGAGCTGCGGCTTCTCGGCGCACTGGCTGGCATGGACCTGGCCGTCCAGCGTGATGAACACAGCCTCACCGGGGTCGATATTGCGTTCGAACACATGGGATGTGCCCTCCAGCGCCACCGACTCGCTGCCCACCATCACCGTGCCGTCCTGGCTGCGGCCCAGGGCCAGGGGGCGAATGCCATGGGGGTCACGGAACGCGAGCAGACCATGGCCAGCAATCAGGGCGATCACGGCGTATGAGCCCTTGACCCGCTTGTGCACGGCACGCACGGCAGCGAACACATCCTCGACCTGCAGTGGCACGCCCCGGGTGGAGCGCTCCAGCTCGTGCGCCAGAACATTCAGCAGCACCTCCGAGTCACTCTCGGTGTTGGTGTGGCGATGATCGGTCTGGAACAGTTCGTTGCGCAGTTCGCGCGCATTGGTCAGGTTGCCGTTGTGCACCAGCACAAGACCAAAAGGCGCATTCACGTAAAAAGGCTGCGCCTCTTCCTCGCTGTAGGCATTGCCCGCCGTGGGGTAACGCACCTGCCCCAGGCCCACATTGCCCGGCAGGGCTCGCATGTTGCGCGTGCGGAACACGTCGCGCACCATGCCCTTGGCCTTGTGCATGAAGAACTTGCGGCCCTGCTGGGTCACGATGCCCGCTGCGTCCTGGCCGCGGTGCTGCAACAGCAGCAAGGCGTCATAGATCAGCTGATTGACGGGCGCTGTGCTGACGACGCCGACGATTCCACACATAGTAAGTTTCCATCCGTTTGCGGGAACAGCCCCGCGGCAACCCCATGGCAGCAGCTTGTGACCGCCACCCCATCGATATCAAGAAGGCAGATGCCTACCAAATTCTTCCGGCAGCGCCGGTTTCAAGCCCCTGAGCACTTCGGCGAGCACCGGGGCAGCTTGTGACTCCTGCCACCAGGGCGCTTCGTGCAGCGAGGTCAGCCCCACCACCACAGCCACCGCCAGCAGCAGCACCATGCCGCGCAGCACGCCAAAAACAGCCCCCAGCGTGCGGTCAGCGGGCCGCAGGCCAATGGCCTCGATCAGCTTCTTGGCCAGCCAGCTCACAAACCCGCAGGCAAACACCGACGCCACGAACACCACGACAAAACCCGCCGCATACCGCAGCGATCCCGCCGACTCGCCCAGAGGCAGCAGCGCCGCCATGTCCGCCGCAAACCACTGGGCAACAAAAAAAGACACCACCCAGCCCAGCAGCGACAACACTTCAAACACCAGGCCACGCCAGGCACCCACCAGCATCGAAGCCAGCAGCACCGCGACGAAAATCCAATCCAGCGCAGCCATGGACACAAAAAACAGAAACCGCCGGGCCGCCCGGCTTACAGCGTCAGCACCGAGGCCGACAGCTCCAGCGCCTTGATGCGCGCAGCCGCCTTGTCCGCCTCGGCCCGGTTGGTGAAGGGACCCACACGCACCCGCGTGCGTTTTCCATCTTTGGTGTCCACCACCTGGGTATAGGTCTTGAGGCCGGCACGCTCCACCTTGGTGCGTGCTTCACGGGCCTTTTCGGCATCGGCAAACGCCCCCACCTGGACGATAAAACGGCTTTCTTCGGCATTTGCGCTGGCCGCTGGTTCGGCGCTGCGGCCTTCCAGCAGGGCCCGGGCGCGCGCCGAGTCATCGGGGCGTTGCGCCGGTTTTGGCTCCGGCGCGGGCGCAGGTGCCGCAGGCGGTTTGGTGTCGGGCTTGGGTGCAGCCGCAGGGGCGGCCGCAGCCACGGTGGGCGCTGCGGGCGCAGGCTTGGCAGCAGATGGACGCGCGCTCTGCACCAGCTCTTCCCCTTCCGTCAGCCCGTTGGTGGCCGCGCTGCGCGGTGCTGATGCACGTTGCACAGCAGGGGCAGCAACCTGGGGCAGAGCAGGCGTCGCAGGCTTGGGCACAGGGGCCTCGGCCACAGGCGCAGGCACAACCAGCGGCGCAACCTTGTTGCGGTCAGGAATCTCAATGGGAATATCGACGGGCACAGGTCGGGGCTGGGTGTCGAACAGCAGGGGGAACCCGATCACCCCGACCAGGACCAGTACGGCAGCGCCAATGAGCCGGTGGCGGGCCCGGCGGCGCATCACCTCGATACTCTCGGCCTGCGGCGTACGCGCGCCACGCCTGGACGGTTTTTCGGCCTGTTGCTGCTCACCCTGCCCGGGCCACCGAAACTTGAAAAATGCCATGGAGTAACGACTCGTGCGGACCTCAGAACCTGCCCTATTGGCCCAGATGTTTGGCCTGCAGGCGAGGTGTTCCGTTGATCAGCACACCGCCCACCGTATAAAACGAGCCAAAGACCACGATTCTATCAGCGGGGTCTGCCGCAGCCACCGCAGCCGCCAGGGCCTGCATGGGGTCCGCATGCACGCTCGATGTCACATCCCGGCGGCCACCAGCCACCATCTGCACGGCATTCCACTTCTGCTGCAGCGTGGCCGCCGTCTCTGCGCGCGGAGTGGGCAGGTTGGTGAAGTACCAGCGGTCCACCAGAGGCCCCACCTTGGCCAGCATGGGCCCCAGATCCTTGTCGGCCATGGCACCAAAAACGGCGTGCGTGGTGGGGAAGAACCCCATGGCATCCAGATTGGCCGTGAGGGCCGCCACCGAATGGGGGTTGTGCGCCACGTCCAGCACCAGGGTCGGCTGGCCGGGCACGATCTGGAATCGGCCGGGCAACTCCACCAGGGCCAGACCATTGCGCACGGCCTGCGCAGTCACCGGGAGGCGGTCGCGCAGGGCCTCCAGCGCAGCCAGCACGCCCGAGGCATTGACCAGCTGGTTGGCGCCCCGCAGGGAGGGATAGGCCAGCCCGGCATAGCGCCGCCCCCGCCCCGCCCAGCTCCACTGCTGCTTGTCGCCCGAAAAATTGAAATCGCGCCCGAAGCTCCACAGGTCCGCCCCGATCTCGCGGGCATGGTCCACCACGCTCTGCGGGGCCATGGGGTCGCTCACGATCACTGGACGGCCGGTGCGCATGATGCCCGCCTTCTCGCGGCCAATGCTTTCGCGGTCAGGCCCCAAAAACTCGGTGTGGTCGATGTCGATGCTGGTGATCACGGCGCAGTCGGCATCGATGATGTTGGTCGCATCCAGCCGTCCCCCCAGGCCCACCTCCAGGATCGCGACATCCAGCCGCGCGTGGCTCATCAGCCGCAGGATGGCCAGGGTGGTGAACTCGAAGTAGGTCAGCGATACTTCATCGCCATTTTGGACCCTTGCGCGCTCCACAGCTTCGAAGTGCGCTACCAAATCAGAAGCAGACACACTTTCGCCATGCACACGGCAACGCTCCTCAAAATGCACCAAATGGGGCGATGTGTACACCCCCGTACGGTAGCCCGCCTGCTGGGCCACGGCCTCCAGCATGGCGCAGGTGGAGCCCTTGCCATTGGTGCCCGCCACCGTGATCACCGGGCATTCAAAACGCAGCGCCATGCGGCGTGCCACCACGCTGACCCGGTCCAGGCCCATGTCGATGTTGTGGGGGTGCAGCTGCTCGCAATGGCGCAGCCAGCCTTCCAGAGTGTGGGGTTTGGTTTGCATACTGCCCGGGATTGTCGCCGAGCCCCATTCCCCACGGCGTTTTCGAGGATGATGCGCGGCATGACCAACGCCCGCATCACCCTCTACGGCATTCCCAACTGCGATACCGTCAAAAAATCCCGCGCCTGGTTCACCGAACAAGGGCTGGACTACCAGTTCCACGACTTCAAGAAACAAGGCGTGCCCACTGCCCAGTTGCCCGGCTGGCTGAGCGCCGTGGGCTGGCAGAAGCTCGTCAACCGCCAGGGCACCACCTGGCGCAAGCTGGATGCAGGCACCCAGGCGGCGGTCACGGACGACGCCAGCGCCAGCGCTCTGATGCACGACCAGCCCAGCGTGATCAAGCGGCCGGTGGTCAAATGGCACAACGCGGGCCATACCCAGGTATCCGTGGGCTTTGTGCCCGATCAGTGGCAGGCTTGGCGCGACGCAGCGCCCAAAGGCTGACGAACCTGCAGGGACATACCGACTGAATGACCGGCTGACATTTGCCCGCCAACGCGGGAAAATCGCACAAATCTTTACGCAGATTTACGGCTGCCAGGGCCCGAATTGACGTCACGGGCCTAAACTTTTCTTGTGTTCGGCGCGTTATGTACCGACCCGAAAGGAGTTTCTCCATGAAAAAGATCGTCATTTTTTCCGCGATGGCTGCTGTCGCCTCCCTGGCAAGCGCCCAGGAACAGGGCCGAGTGCTGTCCGCCACGCCCATCGTGCAGCAAGTGGGCATCCCCCAGCAGGTGTGCGGCAATGAAACCGTGTACAGCGGCAATCGCACCAGCGGCGCTGGCGCCGTGATGGGCGCCATTGCGGGCGGTGCTGCAGGCAATGCCATCGGCAAGGGCAGTGGCCGTGCAGCCGCCACTGCCATCGGCGTGATCGGCGGGGCCGTGCTGGGCAATCAGATCGAAGGCGGCCAGCCCCAGTACCAGAACGTGCAGCGCTGCACCACCGAGACCTACTACGAAAACCGCACCGTGGGCTACAACGTGGTGTACGAGTACGCAGGCAGGCAGTACACCACACGCACCCAGAACGACCCCGGCCGCTGGATTCCGCTGAGCGTGCAGCCCACGGGCCAGACCTATTCCACCCAGCCTGACCCCTACGCCCAGCAAGGCGTGTACAGCCAACCCGGCGTGGTCACATCCACCTACCCGGTGCAGCCGGTCTACCAGCAGCCCACCTATGTGACGCCGCCCGTGACGGTGATTGAGTATGGCTACGACCGGCCGTACTACCCGCACCACCGCAACCCGTACTGGCGCTGAGCGGGCGCCTGGGGCCCCAAACTCCAGACCCTGAGTATTCGCCACCAAAAAATGGAGCCCTTCGGGGCTCTTTTTTTTGGCGCCCCGGACCCTGGTGCAGGTTTCGTTGGGCCAGGCCACCAGGGCCGCGCCACCCCTGCCCTAAAATCGCGGGTTTCCTCCAACCCCATCCTGCGCTATCCATGACCACCGAAAAAATCGACGGCGTGTCCGTCACCACCCAGGCCAATGTGTACTTTGACGGCAAGTGCGTGAGCCACGGCATCACCTTCCCCGATGGCACGAAGAAGTCGGTGGGCGTAGTGCTGCCCGCAACGCTCACCTTCAACACCGGTGCGCCCGAGATCATGGAATGCGTCGCAGGCTCCTGCGAATACAAGCTGGCCAGCACCGACACCTGGGTGACGTCGTCCGCAGGCGAAAAATTCAGCGTGCCCGGCAACTCGAAGTTCGACATCCGCGTGACCGAGGCCTACCACTACATCTGCCACTTCGGCTGATCGCACCCCACACCGCAACGGACCCCGCACATGGCCACCATTCTCCAAAACCTGCCCCTGGGGCAAAAAGTCGGCATCGCCTTTTCGGGCGGCCTCGATACCAGCGCAGCCCTGCACTGGATGAAGCTTAAGGGCGCCATGCCCTACGCCTACACCGCCAACCTGGGCCAACCCGACGAGCCCGACTACGACGCCATCCCCAAGAAGGCGATGGAATACGGCGCAGAAAAAGCCCGCCTGGTGGACTGCCGAACCCAACTGGCCCACGAAGGCATTGCGGCCCTGCAGGCAGGCGCTTTCCACATCAGCACCGGCGGCCTGACCTACTTCAACACCACGCCCCTGGGCCGCGCCGTGACCGGCACCATGCTGGTGGCAGCCATGAAGGAAGACGACGTCAACATCTGGGGCGACGGCTCGACCTTCAAGGGCAACGACATTGAGCGCTTCTATCGCTACGGCCTGCTGACCAACCCATCCCTCAAGATCTACAAACCCTGGCTGGACCAGCGGTTCATCGACGAGCTGGGTGGCCGCGCCGAAATGTCGGCCTTCATGACGGCAGCCGGATTTGGCTACAAGATGAGCGCCGAGAAGGCCTACAGCACCGACAGCAACATGCTGGGCGCCACGCACGAGGCCAAGGACCTGGAGTTTCTGAACAGCGGCATCCGCATCGTCAACCCCATCATGGGCGTGGCTTTCTGGAAGCCTGAGGTGGAAGTGAAGGCCGAGGAAGTCTCCGTGACCTTCAACGAAGGCCAGCCCGTGGCGCTGAACGGCAAGGAGTTCAACGACCCGGTCGAGCTGATCCTGGAAGCCAACCGCATCGGGGGCCGCCACGGCCTGGGCATGAGCGACCAGATCGAAAACCGCATCATCGAAGCCAAGAGCCGCGGCATCTATGAAGCCCCGGGCCTCGCACTGCTGCACATCGCCTACGAACGCCTGGTCACCGGCATCCACAACGAGGACACCATCGAGCAGTATCGCCTCAACGGCCTGAAGCTCGGCCGCCTGCTGTACCAGGGCCGCTGGTTCGACCCCCAGGCCATCATGCTGCGCGAAACCGCCCAGCGCTGGGTGGCCCGCGCCGTGACCGGCACCGTGACGCTGGAACTGCGCCGTGGCAACGACTACTCGCTGCTCAACACCGAGTCGCCCAACCTGACCTACGCGCCCGAGCGCCTGTCGATGGAAAAGGTGGAAGACGCGCCGTTCAGCCCGCTGGACCGCATTGGCCAGCTGACGATGCGCAACCTGGACATCTCGGACACGCGCGACAAGCTGGGCGTGTATGCGCGCGCGGGCCTGCTGTCGCTGGGTGGCAATGCCGCCCTGGCGCAGCTGGAAAACGACCGCAAGTGAGTTTTGCGAGACTTTGCCACTCGAAATAGTGGCAAAAAATGGCTCTTGCGCGCGACCACCATGCGCTAGCAGCTATCAAAAAATGAGCAAAGCCACCGGAGACGGTGGCTTTTCTTTTGCCCGTGCGGTGCTGCTGGGGTCTGCCGGGATTTGAAGACGATCTGGCAGAGGCTTGCGGAGCCTACACCACCACCGGCTCCGGCTCCAGCCGGATGCCGAAGCGCTCGTACACGCTGGTCTGGATGGCCTTGGCCAGCGTCATCACCTCGCCGCCCGTCACGCTGTCGGCGCCCTGCCCCCGGTTCACCAGCACCAGGGCCTGCTTCTCGTACACACCGGCCTTGCCGATGGACTTGCCCTTCCAGCCACAAGCATCAATCAGCCAGCCCGCCGCCAGCTTGATGCTGCCGTCGGGCATGGGGTAGTGCACGATGCGCGGCTCGCGCGCGATGATGTCGGCGCACTGGTCGGGCGAGACCGTGGGGTTCTTGAAGAAGCTGCCTGCGTTGCCCACCACAGCCGGGTCGGGCAGCTTGGCGCGGCGGATGTCGCAGATCCAGTCGAAGATCTGCTGGGCCGTGGGCTGCAGCACGCTCTCTTCCGCCATGCGGCGCTCCAGGTCCAGATAGCCCAGCACCGGCTTCCAGGGTTTGGGCAGGCGAAAACGCACATGGGTGATCACAGCACGCCCTTCCAGACCCATGCCCCGGGGCAACCCGTCCGCACCGGGCATGTCCGAAGGCGCGTGCTTGAACACCGAGTCCCGGTAGCCAAAACCGCACTGCGCGGCGTCCAGCGTGAAGGTGTGGCCCGTGGCCAGGTCGATGGCGTCCAGGGATTCAAAGCGGTCCTGCAGCTCCACGCCATAGGCGCCGATGTTCTGTACGGGCGATGCGCCCACGGTGCCGGGGATCAGGGCCAGGTTCTCCAGCCCCGGGAAGCCCTGCGCCAGCGTCCAGGCCACGCAGTCGTGCCAGACCTCGCCAGCGCCCGCCTCCACGATCCACGCCTTGGGGGTTTCTTCCACCAGGCGCAGACCCTTGATCTCCATCTTGAGCACCACGGGCTTCACATCGCCGGTCAGGATGATGTTGCTGCCCCCGCCCAGCACAAACTTGGGCGCGGCCGCCAGCTCCGGGTCGGCCAGCACGGCCCGCACATCGGCGGTGGAATGCACGCGCACCAGCGTCTGCGCGCGTGCAGCAATGCCGAAGGTGTTGCAGGGCTGCAAAGGGACGTTTTTCTCGACTACCATTGGCCCGATTGTCGCATTCGCCCTTTGGAAGGGCTGCGATTTGCCCCCTGTTTCCCCGAGATTGAGAACCACCATGCCATCTTTTGACACCGTCTGCGAAGCCAACCTGGTTGAAGTGAAAAACGCCGTGGAGAACACCGCCAAGGAAATCGCCACCCGCTTCGACTTCAAGGGCACCTCGGCCAGCATCGAGATCAAGGACAAGGACATCACCCTGATCGGCGATGCCGACTTCCAGCTCACCCAGATCGAGGACGTGCTGCGCAACAAGCTCACCAAGCGCAGCGTGGACGTGCGCTTCCTCGACATGGGCGATGTCCAGAAAATGGGCGGCGACAAGGTCAAGCAGGTCATCAAGGTGCGCAACGGCATCGAGAGCGAGCTGGCCAAGAAGATCCAGAAGCTGCTCAAGGAGAGCAAGCTCAAGGTGCAAGGCGCCATCCAGGAAGACAAGGTGCGCGTGACGGGCGCCAAGCGCGACGATCTGCAAGCCGCCATGGCGCTGATCCGCAAGGACGTGACCGACGTGCCGCTGTCGTTCGACAACTTCCGCGACTGAGCCTTGCGCCCGGCAAGATACACCCACTTTGATCACCCACACCATGACCAAGCCCGTACACCTGCTGCCCACCGCCATGGTGGCCCTTGGCGGGCTTCTGCTGGCCACCGCCGGAGCGGTGCATGCGCAGTCAGTGGCGCTGGCCGGCATGCTGGGCAGCAAGGCCTTGCTGGTGGTGGATGCCCACCCGCCGCGTGCGGTGGGCGCCGGGGATGAATTCCAGGGGGTCAAGGTCATCGCGGTGCTCAAGGAAGAAGCCACCGTCGAGGTCAAGGGCGAGCGGCGCATCCTGCGGCTGGGCGAAGCCCCGGTGCGCGTGGGGGGCCGCAGCGGCGCCAGCGGCAGGCGCCTTGTGCTGACCGCCGACAGCCGGGGGCATTTTGTGAACAGCGGCACCATCAATGGCAAGGTGATGCAGTACATGGTCGATACCGGTGCCACCACCGTCGCCATTGGCCGCCCTGATGCTGACCGGATGGGGCTGAACTACCAGAGCGGCCAGCCCGTGCGCATGAGTACTGCCAACGGTATCGCACAAGGCTGGCGCATGAAGCTTGACTCGGTGCGCGTTGGCGACGTGGAAGTGTTTGGGGTGGAGGCCATCATCACCTCCCAGCCCATGCCCTATGTGCTGCTGGGCAACAGTTTTCTGAACGAATTCCAGATGACGCGCAGCAACGACCAGATGGTGCTCGAAAAACGCAACTGACCCGCCATGTCCGCCCACCCCGCCATCAGCCACCCGCATTCCGAGGGCGAGTACGAGGATCTTCTGAGCCTCTGGTCCGACCTGGAATCGGCGCTGTCGGTGTTGCTAGCGCGGCCGCTGCAGGTGCAGGATTTCCCCGGCAAGGTGCGGCAGTTCGACACCTGGCTGCAAGACCTGGTGGCGCACGACATTGATGCGGCGCTGTATCTGATGTTCCAGCTTGCGTCCACGTCCACCGTGGGCTACAGCGCATCCCACGCGCTGGTGTGCGGCACGCTGTGCCACATCATGGCGCTTGAACTCAAGCTGCCCCAGCGGGAGCGGGACAGCCTGGTGCGCGCCGCGCTGACCATGAACATCGGCATGACCGCGCTGCAGGACGAACTGGCCGAGCAGCGCGAGCGGCCTACCGCCGCGCAGCAGGAAGCCATCAAGAGCCACCCGGAAGAAAGCATGCTGCTGCTGGAGCGCCTGTTCATCAGCGATGCGCTCTGGCTGGATGTGGTGGGGCAACACCACGCCAGCATTGCCGAGCGGGTGCCTCTGGCCAACCAGGACCCGGAAGACCGGCTCACACGCATCCTGGGCACCATCGACCGCTATGCGGCCATGATCAGCCCGCGCAAGTCACGTGCGGGCCGAAGCGCCACCGACTCGGTGCGCGCCATCGTGGGGCAGGAAGTGGACCAGCGCGACGAGGTGAGTTACACCCTGGTCCGCTCCATCGGGCTGTGCCCGCCCGGCACTTTTGTGAAACTGGACAACGGCGACACAGCCATCGTGCTGCGTCGCAGCGACAAGGCCAACCACCCCCTGGTGGCCAGCCTGCTCGACCGCAGCGGCAGCCACCACGCCCAGCCCAGCCTGTACCAGACCGCCTCGGGCAAACCACGCATCCAGTCGGCCCTGGCGCGCTCGGCGGTGAGCCTGGAACTCAACCATCGCACCATGGTGCGGCTGGGTTTGTATGCCGCCCAGCACAGCGCCGGGCTGCGGGGGCTGGTCACGGGGCCTGGGGCGCTCTGAGCCCCCTCCTATCACCCGGCCTGCAAGGCGCCCGGGAGATTGGGAGCATCTTTCGCGCTACTTGTGCGCCTTGCCAGACGGCGCGCCCGCCTCGGCACCCGGCTTGTCCTTCTTGCCGCCCAGGCGCGACTCCTTGCCTGCCACCAGCCGCTGGATGTTCTCCTTGTGCCGCCAGGCCAGCAACAGCGCCATCACCACCATCGAAGCGGCAATCGTGCCTTCGGCATACCAGACCACGCCGTCCACCAGCAGGTAGTACACCGGCGCAAACACAGCGGCCACCAGCGAAGCCAGCGACGAATAGCGAAAGAAAAAGGCGATGATGACCCAGGTGAGTGCCGTGGCCAGGCCGAGCCAGCCACTGACGCCCACCAGCACGCCCAGCGCCGTGGCCACGCCCTTGCCGCCCTCGAAGCGGAAGAACACCGGCCAGAGGTGCCCCAGAAATGCCGCCAGCCCCACCAGGGCCACGGTGCCGTCTTCCAGGCCGTAAGGGTGGCCAAACCACATCACCAGCGCCACGGGCAGCCAGCCCTTCACGGCATCCAGCAGCAGCGTGATGATGGCGGCTGCCTTGGAACCCGAACGCAGCACATTGGTAGCGCCGGGGTTCTTGCTGCCGTAAGTGCGCGGGTCGGAGAGGCCCATGACCCGCGTCACGATGACGGCAAACGACAGCGAGCCCAGCAGGTAGGCAGCCACAGCGGCAAGAACGGGATAAACGGCGGTCAAAGCAACTCCTTGGAAATCAAATGGTCAGCCTGCTGACGGGCTGTATCGCGCGGCGGCCTATTCTGCCAGCGCACATTGCACGGGTTTGGCACCCAGCAGCTGCACACACACCTGCGGGTCCAGCTGCACCAGAAAACCTCGGCGTCCGCCGTTGATGGCAATGCGGGGCAGCGCGAGGATGGTTTCTTCAATGTAAACCGGCATGGTGCGCCGCGTGCCAAAGGGTGACGTGCCGCCCACCAGGTAGCCGCTGTGCCGGTTGGCCACCTCGGGCGCGCAGGGCTCGACCGACTTGGCACCAATCTGGCGCGCGAGGTTTTTGGTGGACACCTTGCGGTTGCCGTGCATCAGCACCAAGAGCGGCTTGGCGTCCTGGTCCTGCATGACGATGGTCTTGACCACGGTGAACGGGTCCAGCCCCAGCACCTCGGCGCTGTGCATCGCGCCGCCGTGCTCCAGGTACTCATACGGGTGTTCGGTGAAAGCCACCTTGTTCGCCTTGAGCAACTGGGTGGCTTGGGTCTCGGAAACGTGTTCTTTCTTGGCCATGGTGTGGTGCGGACAGGGCACCGATGGTATCCGTATCCAAATGTGAGCGTGTGGGGACCTGCGGCGATGTGTCAGAACACCGGGGCAGGCGCTGTGGCGGCCTTGCGGCGTCGCCCTACCTTGCGCTTGCCGTACTCCTCGATGGCGACCACCAGCGCTTTGGTGAACTGCTGCACCAGGACGGATGGCACCCGCCCCTCGGCCGCCAGCACTTGCAGGCGCCGCTGCTGCAACTGGGCTTCGTCAAACGGCCGGGCCGCCAGCAGGCCCGCCTCCACCCAGCGCGCCGCCGTGAGGTAGCTGGCCAGCACCACGTCCTGCCCGCTGAGCAGCGGCAGCAGGGCCGACGAGAAATTGCTCTCCACGGCAGGCACGTAGCGCAGCCCCTGCACCGCACAGCTCAGGTCAAACAGCTGCCGCCCCGTGGTGTTGGCCGCGCCCAGCAGCAGCGGGTAGCGCACCACGTCGGCCACGGTCACGCTGCGCTGGCGGGCCAGCGGATGCTGCGCGGGCATGACGGCATAAATAGGGGCAATCGCCGAGTGCAACACCTGCAGGCCCTTTTCGGGCGCTGTGCTGTACTTCAGCGCCAGATCGACCTCGCCCCGCAGCACCAGGGCCGACACCTCCTGCGGCACCGCCACCTGCAACTGCAGTTGCACCTGCGGGTGCGCCTGCCGAAACCCCGCCATCACCAGCGGCATGAAGGCTGCCGCAAACCCTTCGGTGCAGGCCAGCCGTACCCGCAAGGCGGCTTGGGCCGACAAATCCTGCAGTTGATCCACCAGCTCCAGCGCCTGCGCATCGTGCGCACTGGCATGGGCCAGCAGCCGGGTGCCCGCGTCGGTCAGAGCCATGCCCCGGGCCTGGCGCTCGAACAGGACCACGCCCAGGCTGTCTTCCAGCTTGCCCAGCTGGCGGCTCACGGCCGACGCCGCCACATGCAGGCGTTGCGCCGCCTGGTTGACGGAACCGGTGCGCGCCACCTCCAGAAAGTAGCGCAGAGGCAGGCTGAGCAATGAGGCGGTCACGGCGTATCCAATCACAAAAAGGCAATGGTCAATTGCCAAATCTCTATTCAAAGCAATGGTAAACCAGCATCCATCTTGCATGGCTTGAGGCTCCAATTCACCCATGCCCCGCCGCACCCGTTGGTGCCAGGGCGCTTCCCACCGGAGTCCGCATGAAACACCTTGTTCGAGCCTCGTTGCTCTCCGCAGCCCTGGTCGCCCTCGCCAGCGGCAGTAGCCTGTCATTTGCCCAGACCACCGCGCCATTGGATGCCTGGCCCCAGCGCCCCTTGCGTGTGGTGGTGCCCTTTCCGCCCGGCGGCGGCACCGATGCCGTGGCCCGCGCACTGGGCCAGAAGCTGTCTGCGCGCCTGGGCCAGCCGGTGGTCACCGACAACAAGCCCGGTGCCTCCACCATCATCGGCACCGAGACCGTGGTCAAGGCCGAGCCCGATGGCTACACCCTGCTGGTGTCGGGCTCCACCAGCTACACCGTGAACGCCGCGCTGCGCCACAAGCTGCCATATGACCCGCTGAAGGACCTGGCCCCTGTGGCCATCGTGGCGCGCGCGCCGCTGGTGATCGTGGTCAACGCCAATGCGCCCTACAAAGACCTGGCCGCGCTGATTGCTGCGGCGAAGGCAGCGCCCAAAACCATCAACTACGCCACGTTCGGCTCGGGGTCGGCCCCGCACCTGGTCGGTGCCCTGCTGGAGCAGGCGGCTGACGTGCGCCTGCAGGACGTGCCCTACCGGGGCAGCGCGCAGGCCATGATGGGCCTGATTGGCGGCGAGATCCAGATGGCCATCGACACCGTGGCCAGCGCCGCACCCCATGTGCGATCCGGCAAGCTGCGGGCGCTGGCAATTGCGGGCAACGAGCGTGCGCGCGCCCTGCCCTCTGTGCCTACCGTGACAGAGCAAAAGCTGCCGGATGCCGCCTTTGACGGCTGGTATGCCGTGGCCGCGCCCGCACGCACGCCCGCACCCATCGTGAACAAGCTGATCAAGGAAGTGGAAGCTGCGATGCGTGATCCCCACCTGCAGGAGCAGATCCGCGCCCAGGGCATGGAGCCCGTGTTTGTGGGCCCGAAAGCCATGCACGCGGCCATGGACAACGAAATTGGCCGCTACCGCGCACTGGCCCACCGCGCCAAGATCGTGGTGGATTGAAGAGCACCAGAACAGGACCCGCACCATGACCCGCCAACAACTGATCGACAACGTCCAGCGCTACTTTGACGATGGCCGCTTTGCCACCGACCTGCGCCGCCGTGTGGCTTGGCGCACCGAAAGCGACACCGGCAAGGTGCCGCCCGAACTGCGCGCCTACCTCACCGACGAAATGGTGCCCTGGCTCACGCCCCTGGGTTTTGAGTGCCAGGTGCTCGACAACCCCTCACCCCAAGGCGGCCCCTTTTTGGTGGCCCGACGCGTGGAAGACCCCGCCCTGCCCACCGTGCTCACCTACGGCCATGGTGACGTGGTCAACGGGCAGGACGCGCAATGGCGCGAGGGCCTTTCTCCATGGGAGCTGACCATCGAAGGCGAGCGCTGGTACGGCCGGGGCACGGCGGACAACAAGGGCCAGCACACCGTGAGCCTGGCCGCACTCGCCCACACCATCGAGGCCCGGGGCGGCCGCCTAGGCTACAACGTGACGCTGCTCATGGAGATGGGCGAAGAAGCAGGCTCGCCCGGCCTGGCTACCTTCTGCGAAGCGCACCGCGATGCACTGCGGGCTGACCTGTTTGTGGCCAGCGACGGCCCCCGTGTGAACGCGAGCCACCCCACCCTCTTCCTGGGATCGCGCGGTGCGATCAACTTTGCGCTCACCGTGCGCAGCCGCGACAAGGCCTACCACTCGGGCAACTGGGGCGGCGTGTTGGCCAACCCCGCCACGGCGCTCACCCACGCGCTGGCCACACTGGTGGACGCGAAGGGCCGCATCCTCGTCAAAGGCCTGCTGCCGCCTGCGGTGCCCGACAAGCTGCGCACGGCGCTCAAGGATGTGGTGATCGGTGCCGATGCCGACGCCCCGGCGCTCACACCCGGCTGGGGCGAGCCTGGCTTGACACCGGCTGAACAACTGGTGGGCTGGAACACGCTGGAGGTGCTGGCGCTGGGCGCGGGCAACGCGCAGCGGCCCATCAACGCCATCCCATCGCAGGCGGTGGCGCACTGCCAGCTGCGTTTTGTGGTGGGCACCGATTGGCAGAACGTGCAAGCCACGCTGCGCGAGCACCTGGACGCACACGGTTTCAGCCAGGTCGAGATCACCATGGGCATGCACTGCGGCGCCACGCGGCTCGATCTGCACAACCCCTGGGTGGACTGGACGATGGCCTCACTGCAGGCCAGCGCAGGCCAGCCCGCCACGCTGCTGCCCAACCTGGCAGGCTCGCTGCCCAACGACATCTTTGCCGACCAGCTGGGCCTGCCCACGCTGTGGGTGCCGCACTCGTACCCCGCCTGCGCCCAGCATGCGCCCAACGAGCATTTGCTGGCGCCCGTGGCGCGCGAAGGGCTGGCGGTGATGGCGGGGCTGTTCTGGGACCTTGGTGAGCCGCAAGGGACGCCATGGATTGAAGGGCGCACGACTCGGCAGGAGGCAACTGCCTGACCGCAGCGCGCACAGATTCGCAAGAAAACAAAGGGGCCTGCACGGCCCCTTTTTTGGTCTTGCGGATTCACAGGGCCATGCCCTGCCCGGGTCACAGCGCTGGGTCGCGCAGCTCCCAGCGGATCGCGTCGATTTCCTTCAGCACGTCGGGCGACAGCGTGGTGCCCCAGGCATTCAGGTCTTCCTCCAGCTGCGCCACCGACGTCACGCCGATGATGGTGCTGGCCACCTGCCATTTGGTGTAGCAGAACGCCAGCGCCATCTGCGTGGGCGTGAGGCCATTTGCGCGGGCCAGCGCGTTGTAGCGGCGCGAGGCAGCCAGCGCCTCGGGGCGGCCCCAGCGCTGCTTGCGCACCGATTCATAGGTGGCAATGCGCGCGCCTTGGGGGGCGTTCGGGCCGGTGGCGCCGCTTTCGTCGTACTTGCCCGTCAGCAGGCCAAAGCCCAGGGGCGAGTACGCCAGCAACGACACATCCAGGCGGTGGCAGGTTTCGTCCATGCCGTTTTCCCAGGTGCGGTTGATCAGGCAGTACGGGTTCTGCACCGTGGCCACACGCGGCAGACCGTGCTGTTCGGCCAGGCGCACGAACTCGTGCACGCCATAGGGGGTTTCGTTCGACAGGCCGATGTAGCGCACCTTGCCCGCCTTCACCAGCCCGGCCAGCGCTTCGAGCTGTTCGCGGATGGGGGTTTGCGAGGTTTCCTTGGCAGGGTCGTAGTACAGGTTGCCGAACGCGGGCACATGGCGCTCGGGCCAGTGGATCTGGTAGAGGTCGATCACATCGGTCTGCAGGCGGCGCAGGCTGCCTTCGCACGATGCTACGATGTCGGCCGCCGTCATGCCCTTGCCCTCGCGCACCCATGGCATGCCGCGCGATGGGCCGGCCACCTTGGTGGCCACCACCAGCTTCTGGCGCGCGCCCGGGTTCCTGGCAAACCAGTTGCCGATGATGGTTTCGGTAGCGCCGAAGGTTTCGGCCTTGGCAGGCACGGAATACATCTCTGCCGTGTCGATGAAGTTCACGCCGCGCTCAAGCGACCGGCTCAGGATGGCGTGGGAATCGGCTTCGTTGACCTGCTCGCCGAAGGTCATGGTGCCCAGGCAAATGGGGGTGACAAGCAGGTCACTCTGACCCAAGCGGACGGTGTTCATGCGGTGAAAGCTCCAGATGATCGGGATAAACAAGGCCTGCGGCGGCCGCGGCAGGCGATAGTACAAGCGATCGCCAAAACCTGCCGGGCGCCGGACTCCTTGGTGACAGCCGGGCACTGGGGTGGGCGCACCATCGACTTACCATTTGCGGAACATGTACCAAGTTCTCAAACCCTCGCGCAGCAGCACGCTGCCCATGCGCCACCTGAACTACCACGTCCGCCACTGGGGCCCCGACACCAGCCCGCTGCCCACGCTGGTGCTGCTGCACGGCTGGATGGATGTGGGTGCCTCGTACCAGTTCACGGTGGACGCGCTGCAGCATGAACGCCGCATCATCGCCCCCGACTGGCGCGGCTTTGGCCTGACTACCGGCGCACCGGTGGACCACTATGTGTTTGCCGACTACCTGGCCGACCTGGACCTGCTGCTGGACCACTACGCCCCTGGCGAGGCCATCGACCTGGTGGGCCACAGCATGGGCGGCAACGTGGCCATGATGTATGCGGGCGTGCGGCCCGAGCGCATCCGCCGCCTGGTGAACCTGGAGGGCTTCGGCCTGCCCGCCACACGGCCCGACCAGGCGCCCAAGCGCTATGCGCAGTGGATCGACGAGATCAAGCAGCTGCACTCCGGCGACATGGCGCTCAAGAGCTATGACAGCCAGGAAGGCGTGGCCCGCAGGCTGATGAAAACCAACCCGCGCCTGTCTGAGGACAAGGCCCAATGGCTCGCAGGCCACTGGGCGCAGCCCAACACACAGGGCCAGTGGGAGATCCTGGGCGACCCGGCCCACAAGATCACCAGCGCCCAGCTCTACCGGCTGGACGAAGCGATGGCGCTGTACAAGAACATCACCGCCCCCGTGCTGGCCGTGGAGGCCAGCGACGACAGCCTGGGCCAGTGGTGGAAGGGCCGCTATACGCTGGAGGAGTACCACCAGCGCCTGACCCATGTGCGCAACTGCCGCACGGCCGTGGTGCACGACGCCGCGCACATGCTCCACCACGACCAGCCTGCGCAGGTGGCGCGCCTGATCGAGGAGTTTCTGGAGCAGGCCTAGCAAAAACTCAAGCGAAAACAGGGCCCACCGCCCGATGGATATGCCTTTTTAGCTATCATTTTTGATTCATCAGCACATCCATAGCGACCCGGCGGGCCCGGGCCTTTGCGCGCCAACGCCCGTCGCAGGGCTTTGGCGGGGCACTTTGCTTGTCCCATGAGAAAATCGCGGGTTATTCAACAGAACACGCAGGACAAGAACCATGGACGCAGAACGCATCAACCTCATCGGCACCACCCTCGACGACCTGGCTCTGCGCACGGCAGAGTTACGGAGGTATCTTTGACTTCGATGCCAAATTCGAACGCCTGCGCACGGTAAACGCATCGCTGGAAGACCCGGCTGTCTGGAACGATCCCAAGAAGGCCCAGGAGCTGGGCAAGGAACAAAAGTCGCTCTCCAGCGTGGTCGTCACGCTCGACAAGCTGACGCGCGAGCTGGCCGACAACGCCGAGCTGTATGAGATGAGCAAGGAGGAAGGCGACGAGGCTGGCCTCATGACCATCGAGGCCGAGACCGCCAAGCTCAAGCCGCTGATCGAGGAACTGGAGTTCCGCCGCATGTTCAGCAACGAGGCCGACCCGCTCAACTGCTTTGTGGACATCCAGGCTGGCGCCGGTGGCACCGAGGCCTGCGACTGGGCCAGCATGCTGCTGCGCCAATACCTCAAGTACGCCGAGCGCAAGGGCTTCAAGGCCACGGTCGAAGACGAAACGCCCGGCGACGTGGCGGGCATCAAGAGCGCCACGATCAAGATCGAAGGCGAATACGCCTACGGCCTGCTGCGCACCGAAACCGGCGTGCACCGCCTGGTGCGCAAGAGCCCGTTCGACAGCTCGGGCGGCCGCCACACCTCGTTTGCGTCGCTGTTTGTCTACCCCGAGATCGACGACTCCATCGAGATCAACATCAACCCCGCCGACGTGCGCACCGATACCTTCCGTGCCTCTGGCGCGGGCGGCCAGCACATCAACAAGACCGACTCGGCCGTGCGCCTGACACACATCCCCACCGGCATCGTGGTGCAGTGCCAGGATGGCCGCAGCCAGCACAGCAACCGCGACGTGGCATGGCAGCGCCTGCGCAGCCGCCTGTATGACTTCGAAATGCGCAAGCGCCAGGAGGAGCAGCAGAAGCTGGAAGACACCAAGACCGACGTGGGTTGGGGCCACCAGATCCGCAGCTATGTGCTGGACAATAGCCGCATCAAGGACCTGCGCACCAACGTCGAAATCTCGGCCACGCAAAAGGTGCTGGATGGCGACCTCGATGCCTTCATCGAAGCCTCTCTGAAGCAAGGCGTCTAAGCGATGCGGATGCGCACCGACGCCATCATCTTCGACATGGACGGCACCATGATCGACTCCATGCCCTGGCACGCCCAGGCGTGGGTCGAGTTTGCACGCCGCCGGGGCATGGACATCGACGTGCCCGACCTCATGGCCCGCACCACCGGCAAGAACGGCACCGAGTGCATCGTGGAACTGCTGGGCCGTGCCGTGTCGCAGGACGAGGCCGACGCGCTCACGCACGAAAAAGAAACCATCTACCGCGAACTGTTCGCCCCGCGCTTCTCCGAAGTGGCGGGGTTTCGCCAGTTCGCGGCGCAGGTGCGTGCCCGTGGCCTCAAGGTGGCCGTGGGTACGGCGGGCGACATCGGCAACGTGGAATTCGCCCTGGGCCACCTCGGCCTGGAACCGGCGCCACAGGCCATCGTGCGCGGCGACGAGGGCCTGCCCGGCAAGCCCCAGCCTGCCATTTTTCTGGAAGCCGCACGCCGCATTGCGGCCGACCCGGCGCACTGCATCGTCTTTGAAGACGCACCTTTTGGCATCGAAGCCGCGCGCCGGGCCGGCATGCGTGCCGTGGCCATCTGCAGCACCCACACGCCCGAGCAGCTGGCCGGGCCGCATGTGCTGGCTGCCGTGCGCGACTACACCGAACTCATGAATACCGACTTTCTGGAGAGCATCCATGTTGCAGCAACTGCTTAGCGCGGACGGAAGTGGAGACGGAGCAGGCCAGACCATCGCCATCCGCCGCGAGGACTACACCGCCCCCGCCTACTGGATCGACAGCGTTGAACTCACCTTCGACCTGGACCCGAACAAGACCCGCGTGCTTAACCGCATGGTGCTGCGCCGCAACCCCGAGGTGGCGGCCGAGCCGCTGAAGCTGGACGGCGACGAGCTGAACCTGGCGCGTGTGCTGGTCAACGGCCAGGGCACCTCGTTCAAGATGGAAGGCGCCCGCCTGGTGCTGGAGAACCTGCCCGAAGGCAATGAGCCTTTCGCGCTGGAGATCTTCACCACCTGCTGCCCCGCCAAGAACACGCAGCTCATGGGCCTGTATGTGAGCCAGGGCACCTTCTTCACGCAGTGCGAGGCCGAGGGCTTTCGCCGCATCACCTACTTCCTGGACCGCCCCGATGTGATGGCCAGCTACACCGTCACGCTGCGCGCCGACAAGGCCCAGTACCCGGTGCTGCTCTCCAACGGCAATCTGGTGGACAGTGGCGACCTGGAGGATGGCCGCCACTTCGCCAAGTGGGTGGACCCGCACAAGAAGCCCTGCTACCTGTTCGCCCTGGTGGCGGGCAAGCTGGTGGCGCGCGAACAGCACATCAGGAGCCGTTCGGGCACCGACCACCTGCTGCAGGTCTACGTACGGCCCGGCGATCTGGGCAAGACCGAACACGCGATGAACTCGCTGATGTACAGCGTGGCCTGGGATGAAGCCCGCTTTGGCCTGCCGCTGGACCTGGAACGCTTCATGATCGTTGCCACCAGCGACTTCAACATGGGCGCGATGGAGAACAAGGGCCTGAACATCTTTAACACGAAGTACGTTCTGGCGAGCGAATCCACGGCCACCGACACCGACTTCGCCAACATCGAAAGCGTGGTCGGCCACGAGTACTTCCACAACTGGACGGGCAACCGCGTGACTTGCCGCGACTGGTTCCAGCTGAGCCTGAAGGAAGGCCTCACGGTCTTCCGCGACCAGGAATTCAGCATGGACCTGGCGGGCAGCCCGTCGGCCCGCGCCGTCAAGCGCATCGAGGACGTGCGCGTGCTGCGCACCGCGCAGTTCCCCGAGGACGCGGGCCCCATGGCCCACCCCGTGCGCCCCGACAGCTACGTCGAGATCAACAACTTCTACACCGTCACCATCTATGAAAAGGGTGCCGAGGTCGTGCGCATGCAGCACAACCTGGTGGGCCGCGAAGGCTTTGCCAAGGGCATGAAGCTGTACTTCGAACGCCACGACGGCCAGGCCGTGACCTGCGACGACTTCGTGCAGGCCATCGCCGATGCCAACCCCGCCAGCCCACTCGCGCAGCACCTGCCCCAGTTCAAGCGCTGGTACAGCCAGGCTGGCACACCCCGCGTGCGCGCCACCGGCCGCTACGACGCCGCCACGCGTTGCTATGCACTCACGCTGTCGCAAAGCTGCGCGGCCACACCCGGCCAGAGCGAGAAGCTGCCCTTCGTCATCCCGGTGGAACTCGGCCTGATCGACGCCCGCACCGGCGCTGCCCTTCCCCTGCACCTGTCGGGCGAAGAGTCGTCGGGCAACACATCCCGCGTGGTCGTGCTCACCGAGGCGTCGCAGACGCTGACCTTCACCAACCTCGATGCCGAACCCGTGCCCTCGCTGCTGCGCGGTTTCAGCGCGCCCGTGGTGCTGGACATCGACTACACCGACGCACAACTGCTGACGCTGCTGGCGCACGACACCGACGCCTTCAACCGCTGGGAAGCGGGCCAGCGCCTGGCACTCCGAATCGCTATAAATTCAATAGCAAACAACGCTTTACAGACAGGCGGCAACGGCCGATTTGAGCATCAAATCCTGCCCGCAGAGTTTGTGGACGCCATGCGCGCCGTGCTGCGCAACCCCTCGCTGGATGCCGCATTCAAGGAACTGGTGCTCACCCTGCCGTCCGAAACCTACATCGCCGAGCAGCAGGAAGTGGTGGACCCCCAGCGCATCCACGCCGTGCGCGAAGCCATGCGCGAGCAGCTGGCCGTCTCGCTGCAAGCCGACTGGGAATGGGCCTGGGAGCAGAACCAGGACACCGGCGGCTACCGCCCCGACCCCGTCTCCTCCGGCCGCCGCGCGCTCAGCGGCCTGGCGCTGCACATGCTGTGCATCGCCGCCCAGCGCACGGGTGACGAAGTCTGGCCCGGCAAAGCCTACCAGCGCTTCAAGGTGGCCAGCAACATGACGGACCGGTTCAACGCGCTCACAGCCCTGGTGGCCAGTGGCAGCGCGCTGGCGGCCCCGGCCCTGGCACGTTTTCACGCCCTGTTCAAGGACGAGCCCCTGGTCATCGACAAGTGGTTCGCACTGCAGGCAGGCGCCCCAGACCGGGGCGGCAATGTGCTGCCCGCCGTGCGCCAGCTCATGTCGCACCCGGACTTCAGCCTCAAGAACCCCAACCGCGCACGCAGCGTGATCTTCAGCTACTGCAGCGCCAACCCCGGCGCATTCCACCGTGCCGATGCAGCGGGCTATGTGTTCTGGAGCGACCGCGTGATCGAGCTGGACGCCATCAACCCGCAGGTCGCAGCCCGCCTTGCGCGCGCACTCGACCGCTGGAAGAAGCTGGCAGACCCCTGGCGCAGCGCCGCCCGCGAGGCCATCGCCCGCGTTGCCGCCAAGCCCGATCTGTCCAACGACGTGCGCGAGGTCGTCACCCGCGCGCTGGCCGACTAATCCATCTGAAAGCAGAGACCCCATGGCAAAAAGCATCAGCCTGACCCGCTACCTCGTTGAGCAGCAACGGGTGGACGGCCTCATTCCCTCGCAACTGCGCCTGCTGCTCGAAGTGGTGGCCCGCGCCTGCAAGAGCATCAGCCACGCCGTGAACAAAGGCGCGCTGGGCGGCGTGCTGGGCACGGCCAGCAGCGAAAACGTGCAGGGTGAGATCCAGAAGAAGCTCGACATCATCGCCAATGAGGTGCTGATCGAAGCCAACGAATGGGGCGGCCACCTGGCCGCCATGGCGTCCGAAGAAATGGACGGCATCTACCTCGTGCCCAACCGCTACCCGCAAGGTGAATACCTGCTGCTGTTCGATCCCCTGGACGGCTCTAGCAACATCGATGTGAACGTGAGCATCGGCACCATCTTCAGCGTGCTGAAAAAGCCTGATGGCGACCGGGGTGTGGAGGAAGGCGACTTTCTGCAACCCGGCACGCAGCAAGTGGCTGCGGGCTACTGCATCTACGGCCCGCAGACCACCCTGGTGCTCACCGTGGGCGACGGCGTGGCGATGTTCACGCTCGACCGCGAGCAGGGCTCCTTCGTGCTGACCGAAGAGAACATCCGCATTCCCGAAGACACCAAGGAATTCGCGATCAACATGAGCAACATGCGCCACTGGGACGAGCCCGTGAAGCGCTACATCGACGAATGCCTGCAGGGCAAGGAAGGCCCGCGCGGTAAGGACTTCAACATGCGCTGGATTGCCAGCATGGTGGCAGACGTGCACCGCATCCTGACCCGTGGCGGCGTCTTCATGTACCCCTGGGACAAGCGCGAGCCCAACAAGCCCGGCAAGCTGCGCCTGATGTACGAAGCCAACCCCATGGGTTGGCTGGTCGAGCAGGCCGGGGGTGCGGCCACCAACGGCAAGCAGCGCATCCTGGACATCCAGCCCACCCAGTTGCACGAACGCGTGAGTGTGATCCTCGGCTCAAAAAATGAGGTCGAGCGCGTGACAAGCTACCATTCCACGCTATAATTTGAGGCTTACGCCGGTGTAGCTCAGTCGGTAGAGCAGCTCATTCGTAATGAGAAGGTCGGGTGTTCGATTCATCTCTCCGGCACCAAATGAAAAGCCCTGATTCGCAAGAGTCAGGGCTTTTTTCATGGGCCTGGCGAGGGCCTTCATTCTCGGCGAACCCAGGGTATCGGCGCCATCAAGCACAGCGGCCCGCAGGTCTGGCCGCCGACGCAGCTCCCCAATAAAACGTTCTCAGGACCCGGGCTTGGGGTTGTGAGCGCCTCGCTGCGCAAACGCAAAATCCGGCAGAGACAGCGTGGCTTCTGCCACCTCCAGCAGGCGGCGGTTCTGGTCCATGGAGGTTTTCTGCAGTGCCCGGAAGGCCACTTCTTCGTTCATGCCCAGCCGCGCCATCAGCACGCCCTTGGCCCGCTCGATCACCTTGCGCTCGTTGAGCGTGCGGCGGGCGACCTCCAGCTCCGCTTCCATGCTGGCCATGCGCGCCGACTGGCTCTGCAGCAGATCCACCAGCGAGGCCGATTCACCTGCGTGGACAGAAGCACCGGCGGGGTCCGGTAGGGCCGATGGCGCCTGGGCCATGTCGAAAAATCGGTCTACTGCATGGGTACGCTGTGGCGGGTTGTCGCGCAGGCCGCGGAGCAAGCCCTTGGAATCCTGCAGGTCCTGCTGGGCCTCCAGGATGCGCGCCTCGCAGTCCTCGCGCAGGCGTTTGACGAGATCCACCTGCAGATGCCACAGCGCGTTGATGCGTTCGGAGCACAGGTCAAACCAGGTGTCGCTGAGGTCGCTGTCGAGCGCAGCCCCCGGCCGGGCCACGCACAGTGCGCGGCGCAGGCGCTCCAACTGGGCTGCGGCGGGCACCAGTTGCTGCTGCTCCCAACGGGCGCGCAGCGCGGGTTCGGCAAACTCTGAAAACACGCGCAGGCTGCGCTCCTGGGCATCGATGAGGTGAATCACCCGCTGCTGGTGCGCCTCGTTGCTGCTGCCAGACGCATACAGCAAGGCTCCCAGGGCCCGCTCCTGGCCCGCCTCTTCCTCGGCTTGCACCAGATGCAGCAAGGCCACCAGCATGCGCGACACACTGGGCAGGCCCGCCGCGTCAGCCACATGGAAGACCAGCTCGATCAGCCCCGCGATGAGGTGGCTGTAAGCCGCCACGGAGTCGTGCGCCGACATGGCCTGGCGCTCGATCTGGGTGCGCAGTGCGGGCAGCGACTCCAGACCCAGCAGGGCCCACGCCATCAGCGACAGCGCCTTGGCGGTGGCGCCCTGCCCTGGCTCGATGTGCTGCGCAAACACTTCGCGCAGCCGCGTTTCCAACGGCGCAACCTCTTCGATGACACGCAGCCGCACATCGGCAAACCGCTGCGCCTTGGACGCCAGGTACGCGCCCGAGACACCCCGCTCCCGCTGCAGGCCTTGGATCAACTGCCCGATCACATCCACCAGCTCAGCGCGGCTGGCGAGGTGGCGCACGGCATCAATCTCCAGCTGTTTGGAGCGAAGCACAAGGTTCGATACCGACAAAGACGCGGCCGGGTCTGGCATGCAAGGTTCCTGGGTGGTTGTTGTAGCGCAGCAGGCGCGCCGCGACGTGGCTGCGATTGTGTCAGGCCACAGCCACGCTGACACGGCCACCCACTGCGCGCACGCTGTGGGCGCTCACCGATTGCGCTGGTGTCTCCAGGCATTCGCCGGTCCGCAGGTCGAAGTGGTTTTTGTACAGCGGCGAGGCCACCACCACACGGTCACAAATGCTGCCCACCAGGCCCCGGGCCAGCACGCTGGCACCGGACTTGGGGTCCACATTGTCGATGGCGAAAAACTGGTCGGCGCCGACGCGGAACACTGCCACATGGCGGTTGGCCACCAGGGCGCAGACGCCGGTGCTGGGCAGGATGTCATCGACCGCACAAATGTCGGTCCAGGCAAGGGCATCAGTGCTGGTCATGGGGAGTGCGCTCATGGTTTTTGTCCTTTCTCAATCAAGCAGCTTGGCGAATGGGAATGACCTTGGCAGATGCCTGGCCGCGCTCCTCGGCACGCGCCGGGCGAATCTGGCCGCGCTCCTCGACGAAGAGCACGTTCTCATCGGCCTGGTCGCTGTTCACAAAGGAGCGGAAGCGCTTGCGCGTCTCGGGGTCGGTCACGGCGGTCTTCCACTCGCACTGGTAGGTGGCCACCACGTGCTGCACCTGCGCTTCGAGTTCGGCGCACAGGCCCAGGCTATCCTTTTGCAGCACATCCTTGAGGTAGTCGAGGCCGCCTTCGAGGTTCTCGCGCCAGGTGCTAGTGCGCTGCAGCCGGTCGGCCGTGCGCACGTAGAACATCAGCACCCGGTCAATCATGCGCACCAGGTCTTCCTTGGACAGGTCGGACGCGAACAGCTCTGCGTGGCGCGGTTTCATGCCGCCGTTGCCGCAGACGTAGAGGTTCCAGCCCTTCTCAGTGGCAATGACGCCGATGTCCTTGCCCTGGGCCTCGGCGCATTCGCGCGTGCAGCCCGAAACGCCGAACTTGATCTTGTGTGGCGCGCGCAGGCCCTTGTAGCGGTTCTCCAGCTCCACGGCCAGGCCGACGCTGTCCTGCACGCCGTAGCGGCACCAGGTGGAGCCCACGCAGCTCTTCACGGTGCGCAGGGACTTGCCGTACGCGTGGCCAGACTCGAAACCCGCAGCGATCAGCTCTTCCCAGATCAGTGGCAGCTGCTCCACCCGTGCGCCAAACATGTCCACGCGCGCGCCGCCGGTGACCTTGGTGTACAGGCCGTACTTCTTGGCCACCTGGCCCACGGCGATCAGGCCGTCGGGCGTGACCTCGCCGCCGGGCATGCGCGGCACCACCGAGTAGGTGCCGTCCTTCTGGATGTTGCCCAGGTAGTAGTCGTTGCTGTCCTGCAGGCCCGCCAGCTCCTTCTTGAGCACGAACTCGTTCCAGCACGAGGCGAACACGCTGGCCGCCACGGGCTTGCAGATGTCGCAGCCCATGCCGGTGCCATGCTTGGCCAGCAGATCCTCGAAGCTCTTGATCTGGCCCACGCGCACCAGGTGATAGATCTCCTGGCGCGAGTACGCGAAGTGCTCGCAGATATGGTTGTTCACGGCCATGCCGCGGCGCGCCATCTCGGCCTTCATGACCTGGGTGACCAGGGGCACGCAGCCGCCGCAGGTGGCGCCGGCCTTGGTGCAGGCCTTCATCTCGGCGATGGTGCAGGCACCCTCGCCCACGGCGGCGCAGATGCCGCCCTTGGTGACGTTGTTGCACGAGCAGATCTGTGCGGCGTCGGGCAGCGCCTCCACCCCCAGGCCGGGCTTGGCCTTGCCGTCGCTGGACGGGAAGATCAGGAACTCGGGGGCCTCGGGCAACGTGATGCCGTTCAGCGCCATCTGCAGCAGCGTGCCGTATTCGGTGGCGTCACCGATCAGCACGGCGCCCAGCAGCTGTTTGCCGTCTTCGCTGATGACGATCTTTTTGTAAACTTGGCGGCGCTCGTCCACGTACTGGCAGGTGCGGCTGTGCGGGGTCTTGCCATGGGCGTCGCCGATGCTGGCCACGTCCACGCCCATGAGCTTGAGCTTGGTGCTCATGTCGGCGCCCACAAAGGCGGCATCCACTTCACCCGCAATATGGCGGGCCGCCACCCGCGCCATGTCGTAGCCTGGCGCCACCAGGCCAAAAGTCTGTTCGTTCCAGGACGCGCATTCGCCAATGGCATACACATTGTGGTCACTGGTGCGGCAGGCGCTGTCGATGGCGACACCACCGCGCGGGCCGATGGCCAGTACACACTGGCGGGCCAGCTCATCGCGCGGGCGGATGCCCGCAGAGAACACGATCATGTCGGTCTCCAGGTAGGAGTCGTCCGCAAACTTCATGCGATGGCGTGCGCGTGCGCCATCGGTGATCTCCTGGGTGTTGCGGCCGGTGTGCACCTGTACACCCAGCTCCTCGATCTTGGCCTTGAGCACACGCCCGCCACCCTCATCGACCTGCACGGCCATCAGGCGGGGCGCAAACTCGACCACATGGGTTTCCAGGCCCATGTCGCGCAACGCCTTGGCACACTCCAGGCCCAGCAGGCCACCGCCCACCACCACGCCGGTCTTGGACTTGGCGCCCGAGGCCTGCATGGCCTCCAGGTCCTCGATGGTGCGGTAGACGAAGCAATGCTCACGATCACGCCCAGGCACCTGCGGCACGAAGGGGTTGGAGCCCGTGGCCAGCACCAGCTTGTCGTAAGGCAAGACCTCGCCACTGACGGTGGTCACGGTGCAGGTGCGCCGGTCGATGGACGCGGCACGCGTCCCGAGGCGCAAAGAAAAGCCTGTACGGTCAAAGAAACCTGGCTCGACCAGTGAAAGATCCTCAGCCGTCTTGCCGCTGAAGAATTCGGACAGATGCACCCGGTCGTACGCCGCACGGGGCTCTTCGCATAGCACCGTCACTTCCACATGGGATAGGCCCGTTTCCGCCAGGCTTTCCAGAAACTTGTGGCCCACCATGCCGTGGCCAATAAGAACAATCTTCATGCTTTTCATCCTGCAATGGCCCGGAGCGCCGCTGGGGGAGACAGGATGTGCGCCTAACCTGCCCAAGCAGGGCAGCATGGCACCTCACCCTCCGCAGACAACACGGGCGTGGGTTGGAACAACCAAACGATGGGCCAGCATGCCCACCACTCGCTTGGGTTCCGCCATCGTTAGCGGAGGATTTCACGGGACCCCGTGGCAGCATTACCGAGGGATCAGGCACGCTTCAGCAATATCCATGCCGACGTTTAGCTCCCTGGGCGGAAAAGTGCGGAAACCCATCCAGAACGAAAACCGGCGTGACCGAAGCTGTTTTCTCACGCCTCGGGGCGAAGACGCATCAATGCGGTGCGATGCACTTCCCCAACATGGGGAATCTGAGAAGAGTCAATCTCCGACGCAGTTCCTTGCAGACGGTTGTTTTCTGATTTGCAAACAGCATCAACTCGGGCAGACTGCAAGCAAAGCACCTCACCCGCCCCCACAGGGCCACGCTGGTGCCAAGCATCCCATCCCCATCTTCAACAGCAGATCACGACCATGAGCGTAGAACGCAGAGTCGCCTCAGACCGGCGCAGTGGCAAGGACCGCAGAGAAACGGAAGCAGGCCCCCCGACCAACTTTGAACGGCGGCGCACTGTCGAAGCACGGCAGCCCGAGCTGACAGAGCTGCACCTGAGCGAGGATGAACTCAAAGCCTTGGGCTTTGCACCGGGGAAATCTGCCCCTCAAAAATAGTGACTCAGGTGCCAGCGCAGTGATGGTGGCTGCGCAAGCCCTCCCGCAGCACGATCAACTCAGAAGGCCGCGCCACCTGACTCCGGGTAAGCCATCCACAAGTCAGGGCAACGCAAGCGCCGTACATGTGCGGCACTACGCCGCAGCTTCGGCAGGCAATGACGCTCTTACTCACAGGGCACTCAGCCGCCAATCCCAGGCAGCACGATCACGCGGTGCGCCACCATGTCCAGCGCGGGCCGGGCGTTGCCTTGCTTGTCGGTCCATACACGCGGAGAAAGGCTGCCCGATAGCGCCACGGAGTCACCGTCTTGCATGACCTGCATTGCGGCACAAACCGCTGCATCAAACGCAATCACATTGACAAACAGCAGCTCCCCATCGGCGGTGCTGGCACGCACCTTGGCCAAGGTGAAAGTCTTGCCCGCCTTGTCTGTGCGTTCCTCGGTCTCGCCGTACAGCCTTCCGGCCACCAGTCCATCAATCATGAAGATCCTTGGCCCGCTGCGGGCATTGCCTTGTTCCGCCATGACACCTTTGCTTGGGGCACGGCACCGCTGAAAGGAACTGCGATCCAACAGCCAGCGCAAAGTCGGCATCGAGGTGCAAAAGCAAAAAAGCCCAGAACTTTTCAGTT
Organism: Acidovorax kalamii; assembly: GCF_002245625.1. GTDB lineage: Bacteria > Pseudomonadota > Gammaproteobacteria > Burkholderiales > Burkholderiaceae_C > Acidovorax > Acidovorax kalamii. The sequence goes on along the minus strand of NZ_NOIG01000011.1, from coordinate 171,858 downwards.
CTGGGCTTTTGCTAACAATGGTCGGCGTGGCGGGATTCGAACTCGCGACCCCTTGCACCCCATGCAAGTGCGCTACCAGGCTGCGCTACACGCCGACAAGACTTAGATTATATACACAAAAAACCCTAGCTCAGAGAAAGTAGCGCACGAATCTCAAATAACTCTTTGCGCACCGCATTGGAGTCCAATGCGAAGCCTCCCGACGGGATCGACAGATCTGTGGCGCTGTCCATCAACATGCTGGGCAACTCACTATCCAGTGGCTCCATCGCACCGCCCGCAGCAGTCTCTTCACGCGCCGGATGGGCCAGTTCCTGCAGACGATTGCGGGCTCCACTAATGGTGAAGCCCTGGTCATACAGCAGATCCCGGATGCGGCGGATCATGAGCACTTCATGGTGCTGGTAGTAGCGCCTGTTGCCGCGCCGCTTCATGGGACGCAGCTGCGTGAACTCTTGCTCCCAGTACCGCAGCACATGGGGCTTGACGCCGCACAACTCCGCAACCTCACCAATCGTGAAGTATCGCTTGGCAGGAATGGAAGGAAGGGTGGTGCCCATGGGATGCGGATTCAAACCGGAAAGCCGACAAGCGTACTGCAGACACGCCAATACTGCCAGCGACCAATCTCATCTTGAGAACAAAATCGGCACAAGCTCACACTGCAGCCACGGTCTGAATCTGCTCCTTGAGCTTGCTGCTGGCATGGAAGGTCACGACCCGGCGCGCCTTGATGGGAATGGCCTCCCCGGTGCGCGGATTGCGCCCCGGGCGGGGTGCTTTGGTGCGGATCTGAAAGTTGCCAAAGCCCGAAAGCTTGACATCCTTGCCCTCAACCAGGCTCTGCGCAATCAGGTCGAAGAACGCATCGATCATGTCTTTGGACTCGCGCTTGTTCAGACCGATCTGATCGAACAACAGATCCGCCAGCTGCGCCTTGGTCAGTGCCGGGGTTTCCAGGCTTTCGACGGCAAATTCGATCACGGCATCACTCCCATTCAACATCATCAAACCCGCAGCCTTGCACCCGTGCGCTGGGCCAACTGCGCCACCACGGACTGCACGGCAGCGTCGATCTCGGCCTCGGTCAGCGTGGCTTCGTCGCTGCCCAGCGTCAAGCGCACGGCCAGGCTCTTTTCGCCTTGCGCCAACCCACCCGCAGGGGCCTCTTCGCCCGCACGCAATGCCTTGGGGCGATACACGTCAAACAGCACTGCCGAGCGCAGCATGGCTCCAGGCACACCCTGCTGCACCGCCGCCATGACGTCAGCATGCGTCACACGCTCGGCCACCACCACGGCCAGATCGCGCTCCACCGCCTGGTGCTTGGCCACGGACTTGAACTGCGGCACCACACGCTGCAAGACAGCGTCCAGTTCGAGTTCGAACATCACAGGAGCCTGCGGCAGATCCCAGGACTGGCGCCACTGTGGATGCAACTCACCCACAAAACCGATAGAACGGCCTTCCACCAGCACGCGGGCGCAACGGCCCGGGTGCATGGCGGGATGGGTGCCGGGCTCAAAGCTAGCCTGCAGCGGGGCCAGCAGCGCCTCCACATCGCCCTTCACGTCAAAGAAGTCGATGCCCTGCTCCTTGCGCCCCCACTGCAGCATGTCATTGGGGCCGTAGGCCACCCCAGCCACACGAGTGGGCTGATGGAAACCTTCCACCGTCGTGTCGGTGTTGAGCACCGCCGCATCGCGCAGGAACACGCGCCCCAGCTCGAACACACGCACGCGCTGGGCCTTGCGGTCCAGGTTGAATTTCAAAACTTGCAGCAAAGAACCCAGCAGCGTCGAGCGCATCACACTCATCTGACTAGCGATCGGGTTGAGCAGCTTGATGGGCTGCGCGTTGGCTGCCAGCTCGTGCTCCCAACGTTCTTCCACAAAGCTGAAATTGATGGTTTCCTGGTAGCCCAAACCAGCCAGGGAACGGCGCACGGCAAACGGACTGCGCGTGGCTTCGCGTGCCAGCTTGGGGGTAATGGGCGCCAACGGAGGCGTGGTAGGCAGGTTGTTGTAGCCCACCATGCGCGCAACCTCTTCGATCAGGTCTTCCTCGATGTTGATGTCAAAGCGGTAGGCGGGCGGCGTCACGGTGAGCGTGCCTTCGCCCTGCACCACGGGCAATCCCAGGCGAGCCAGCGCATCAGCACACTGGGCCTGCGTGAGCGGCATGCCAATAACCTTGGCTGCACGCGCCACGCGCAACGTGACGGGCTGCGGCACCGGCAGATTTACCGACTGGTCGTCCATGGGTCCGCACACTGTTTCTGGCGTGCCACAGATGTCAATCACCAACTGGGTGATGCGCTCGATGTGCTCCACCGTCAGGCTCGGGTCCACACCGCGCTCAAAGCGGTGCCCAGCATCAGTCGAGAAGTTGAAACGGCGCGAGCGCCCTGCCACGGCTTTGGGCCACCAGAAGGCCGCCTCGATATAGATGTGCTTGGTGTCGTCGGACACGGCGGTGGCGTCGCCGCCCATGATGCCTGCGAGCGACTCGACCTGCTGCTCGTCAGCGATCACGCCGACCTTGTCGTCCACGGTGATGGTGTTGCCGTTGAGCAGCTTGAGCTGCTCACCCGGCTTGCCCCAGCGCACGTCCAGGCCGCCGTGGATCTTGTCAAGATCAAAAATGTGCGACGGCCGGCCCAGTTCGAACATCACATAGTTGGAGATGTCCACCAGCGGCGACACGCCACGCTGGCCGCAGCGCGCCAGGCGGTCCAGCATCCACTGGGGCGTGGCGGCGCGCGTGTTCACATTGCGCACGATGCGGCCCGAAAAGCGGCCACACAGGTCGGGCGCGCTCACCTTGACGGCGAGCTTGTCGGACAGTTTTGCCGCCACTGCGGGGAACGAAGGCTGCTGCAGCGGCACGCCGGTGAGGGCCGACACTTCGCGCGCAATGCCGTACACACTGAGGCAGTGCGCCAGGTTGGGCGTGAGCTTGAGCGTGAACAGCGTGTCGTCCAGGTTCAGGTGGGTGCGGATGTCCTGGCCCACGGGCGCAGCGGCATCAAGCTCCAGCAGACCACCATGGTCCTCAGACAGCTTGAGTTCGCGGGCCGAGCACAGCATGCCCTGGCTTTCTACGCCGCGCAGCTTGCCGACCTTGATGAGAAATGGCTTGCCATCGTCGCCAGGCGGCAGCTCGGCGCCCACCAGCGCGCAAGGCACCTTGATGCCCACGCGGGCGTTGGGCGCGCCGCACACGATGTTGAGCAAGGCGCCCTGCCCCACATCCACCTGGCACACGCGCAGGCGGTCGGCATCTGGGTGCTGCACGGCTTCTTTGATCTCACCCACCACGATCTTGGTGAAGGGCGGCGCCACGGGGCGCAGCTCTTCCACCTCCAGGCCGGCCATGGTCAGCGTCTCGGCCAGCTCGGCCGTCGAAAGGGGTGGGTTGCAGAACTCGCGCAACCAGGATTCAGGAAATTGCATAGTCGGACTCTTGTTCTAAAGGATCGGCGCGCTGCCGCCTGGCGTGCGCGCGTCGCTAAATCGGCGGGCTTTACTGAAACTGCGACAGGAAGCGGATGTCGCCGTCAAAGAACAAGCGCAGGTCATTCACGCCGTAGCGCAGCATGGTCAGGCGGTCGGGGCCCATGCCGAAGGCAAAGCCGATGTACTTTTCCGGATCGAGGCCCATGTTGCGCACCACGTTCGGGTGCACCTGGCCGGAGCCCGCCACCTCCAGCCAACGACCGGCCAGCGGGCCGGTCTGGAACTGGATGTCGATCTCGGCGCTGGGCTCGGTGAAGGGGAAGAAGCTCGGGCGGAAGCGCAGCACTAGGTCGTCGCTCTCGAAGAAGGTGCGGCAGAAGGCCGTGAAGATCACCTTCAGGTCCTTGAAGCTCACGTTCTCCCCCACCCACAAGCCTTCACACTGGTGGAACATGGGCGAGTGCGTGGCATCGCTGTCCACACGGTAGGTGCGGCCGGGGGCAATCACCCGGATCTCGGGCATGGTCTGGCCCGCGTCGAGCAGCGCACGGTGTTTTTTCACGTGCTGCACCGCGTGGCGGATCTGCATGGGGCTGGTGTGGGTGCGCAGCAGGTTGGGCGCCTCTGGCGTGCCGCCTTCCACGTAAAAAGTGTCGTGCATGGAACGCGCAGGATGGTCTTCCGGCGTGTTCAATGCGGTGAAGTTGAACCAGTCGGTTTCGATCTCGGGCCCTTCGGCCACATCAAAACCCATAGAGCCAAAGATGCCCTGGATGCGCTCGAGCGTGAGGGAAACCGGGTGCAAACCGCCCTGCCCGCGCTGGCGGCCCGGCAGGCTCACATCCAGCGCTTCGGCCTTGAGCTGCACCTGCAACTCCGCGTCGGCCAGCGCCTGGCGGCGTGCCGTAAGCGCCGCCTCGATGGCCTGCTTGGCCAGGTTGATGGCTGCGCCACGAGACTTCTTTTCCTCGACGGAAAGCTGCGCCATGCCCTTCATGAGCTCCGTCACACGGCCCGACTTGCCCAGGAACTGCGCCTTGGCATTTTCCAGATCAGCGGGAGTGGCGCTTTGGGCAAACAGTTGCGTCGCGCTTTCAACCAGGGAATCCAACTCGTTCATATCGACTCTTGAAAATGAACAAGGGCTAGTGCCTTTTCAAGCCCTAGCCCTTGCTGTTATTGCGCAAGCAGCTATCAGAACGATAGCCGCTCATCGTGAACTCAAGCAGCCAGCTTGGCCTTGACTTGCTCCACGATGCTGCCAAAGGCAGCCTTGTCGTGCACTGCGAGGTCGGCCAGCATCTTGCGGTCGATCTCGATGGAAGCCTTCTTCAGGCCGTTGGCGAACTGGCTGTAGGTCAGACCCAGTTCACGGGCAGCGGCATTGATACGGGCGATCCACAGTTGGCGGAACACGCGCTTCTTGGTGCGGCGGTCACGGTAGGCATATTGCCCAGCCTTCATTACCGCCTGTTTGGCGATACGGAAGACGTTACCGCGGCGACCACGGAAGCCCTTGGCAAGGGCGAGAACTTTCTTGTGACGGGCACGGGCCGTTACACCACGTTTGACGCGAGGCATGTATGTACTCCTTGTTCGTCAGTTATTAAAGGCCAGCGCTGGGCAGCATTTGTGCGATCGAGCCCATGTTGGTCTCATGCACATTCACTGCACCACGCAGGTGGCGCTTGTTCTTGGTGGTCTTCTTGGTCAAGATGTGACGCTTGAAGGCTTGACCGCGCTTGACGGTACCACCGGGACGAACGCGGAAACGTTTTTTCGCGCTGCTCTTGGTCTTCATTTTGGGCATGTGAATGCTCCTTCTTCGTTGTGCTCGTGAGGCGTTTGCAAACCGATCTGCAAACTTGTTGGCCCCGAGCCACTTTTTCGAAAGGCTCTCGCCTTTCGTTTGGCAGTGCTTGCACACCACCTTCAAGCACTACACCCTTTCAGGCGCAGCGCTCAAATCTCGACAATCACCCCACTACCGATCAGGCAGCAGCACCAGGCGCTGGCGCACCTTCTGCGGCAGGCTTGGCAGCAGGCTTCTTGCGGCCTGGTGCAATCATCATGATCATCTGGCGGCCTTCCAGCTTGGGAAACTGCTCGATGATGATGCTGTCAGCCAGTTCGTCACGAATCCGGTTCAGCAAAGCCAGACCGAGTTCCTGGTGCGTGATCTCGCGGCCGCGGAAACGCAGCGTGATCTTGCATTTGTCGCCATCCGCCAGAAAACGGCGGATATTGCGCATCTTGATGTTGTAGTCGCCATCGTCTGTTCCGGGACGGAACTTGACTTCCTTGATCTCAATGACCGTCTGCTTGGCTTTGGCTTCCGCCGCACGCTTTTGCTCTTGGTACTTGAACTTGCCGTAGTCCATGAGGCGGCACACTGGCGGATTAGCCGTAGCGGCAATTTCCACCAGATCCACATCCAGCTCGCCCGCCATGCGCAGGGCTTCCATCAGGCTGACAACACCCAAAGGCTCGTTGTCAGGCCCGGACAGGCGGACTTCCGGGGCCATGATTTCACGGTTCAGGCGATGCTTGCGCTCTTCCCGGTGGCGACGATCACGAAATTCAGTAGCGATGGCTATCTTCCTTGAATCAAAACACTACAATTTTTGTAGCAACAACCGCACAATTGGCATGCGCCAAAGCATGTTTTAAAGCAAAAATCAGGCTTTGGTGGCGATGTCTTGGGCGATCAGCTCAGCGAACGCTTCAACAGACATCACGCCGAGGTCACGATTGCCCCGGCCGCGCACTGCGACGGCTCCTGCGGCCTTCTCCTTGTCGCCCGCGACAAGGATGTACGGCAGCTTTTGCAACGAATGCTCACGTATTTTATACGTAATCTTCTCGTTGCGCAGATCGACCGCCACTCTAAGGTCTTGATTCGGCAGTGCTTTTTGCAGTTTTGCTGCAATTTCGCGACAGTAATCGGCCTGCGCATCGGTGATGTTGAGCACCGCCACCTGCACCGGCGCGAGCCACACAGGGAAGGCGCCGGCGTAGTGTTCGATCAGCATGCCGATGAAGCGCTCCATGCTGCCCACCGTCGCGCGGTGCAGCATCAGGGGGCGCTTGCGGCTGCCGTCTTCGGCCACGTACTCGGCGTCCAGGCGCTCAGGCAGGTTGGGGTCGATCTGCATCGTGCCGCACTGCCACTGGCGGCCCAGCGCGTCCTTGAGCGTGTACTCGATCTTGGGACCGTAGAAGGCACCCTCACCTTCCGCGATTTCGAATTCGCAGCCCGAATAGCGCAGGCCATCCATCAGCGCCTTTTCGGCACGGTCCCAGGCTTCTTCAGTGCCGATGCGCGCCTCTGGCCGCGTCGCCACCTTGTAAATGATGTCCGTGAAGCCGAAGTCCTTGTACACCTTCTGCACCAGCGCCGTGTAGTTGGCGCATTCTTCCTGCACCTGCTCTTCGGTGCAGAAGATGTGGCCGTCGTCCTGCGTGAAACCGCGCACGCGCATGATGCCGTGCAGGCCGCCCGTGGGTTCGTTGCGGTGGCAGGCGCCAAACTCACCGTAGCGCAACGGCAGGTCGCGGTAGCTCTTGATGCCCTGCTTGTAGATCAGGATGTGGCCGGGGCAGTTCATCGGCTTGAGTGCGTAGTCGCGCTTTTCCGACTCGGTCGTGAACATGTTGTCGCGGTACTTGTCCCAGTGGCCCGTCTTCTCCCACAGGCTCTTGTCCAGGATCTGCGGCCCCTTCACTTCCTGGTAGCCGTTGTTGCGGTACACGCGGCGCATGTACTGCTCCACCTCCTGCCACAGCGCCCAGCCCTTGGGGTGCCAGAACACGGTGCCGGGCGAGTGCTCGTCCATATGGAACAGGTCCAGTTCACGCCCCAGCTTGCGGTGGTCGCGCTTTTCGGCCTCTTCCAGCATCGTGAGGTACTGTTGCAACTCGTCCTTCGTGGACCAGGCAGTGCCATAGATGCGCTGCAGCATCTCGTTGCGGTGATCACCGCGCCAGTAGGCGCCCGCCACCTTCATGAGCTTGAAGAACTTGAGCTTGCCCGTGCTGGGCACGTGGGGGCCACGGCACAGGTCTTCGAAGTTGCCTTCACGGTACAGACTCACATCCTCGTTGCTCGGGATGCTGGCGATGATCTCGGCCTTGTAGTGCTCGCCCAGGCTCTTGAAATAGGCCACGGCCTCGTCGCGCGGCAGCACGCGGCGCACCACAGGCTCGTCCTTGGCCGCCAGTTCGGTCATGCGCTTTTCGATGGCCACCAGGTCTTCGGGCGTGAAGGGGCGCTTGTACGAGAAGTCATAGAAAAAGCCGTTCTCGATCACGGGCCCGATGGTCACCTGGGCCTCTGGAAACAGCTCCTTGACAGCATAGGCCAGCAAGTGGGCCGTGGAGTGACGGATGACCTCCAGCCCATCGGCATCCTTGGCCGTGACGATGGACAGCGGGCTGTCGGCCGTGATCTGGTAGCTGGTGTCCACCACCTTGTCGCCGATCTTGCCAGCCAGGGCTGCCTTGGCCAGACCAGAACCAATAGAGGCCGCCACCTCGGCCACCGTGACAGGGCCCGGGAATTCGCGCTGCGAGCCATCAGGAAGCGTGATGTGAATCATGGGAGTAACTCTTTCTTTTCAATCAGTGCAATGGGTGCGGGCACGCGCCAGGCCCAGAAAACAAAAAAGCGCGGAACAGGTCCGCGCTTTTTGGAGGTGTGTGCAATCTCGTGCAGGCGCGAACAGCCAGCCTTAACGGCCGGTCAACATCTCCGATGTAGTTCGCGGTGTCATAACCAGATTGCCTTTCTCGCTCTTGTGCAGTGAATTTGTTGGCATTTTAACCTTGCCACCAACAAAAAAGCCCGAAGCAGGTGCTTCGGGCCTTCAATCGGTGCATTTTGCGCCACACGCAGGCAGCGCATCTGCCCCTCAGATCAGTGGAACTGCTCTTCTTCGGTCGAACCCGTCAGCGCCTTCACGCTGGACGATCCGCCCTGGATCACCGTGGTCACGTCGTCGAAGTAGCCTGCGCCCACTTCCTGCTGGTGCGACACGAAGGTGTAGCCCTTTTCGCGTGCTGCGAACTCGGGTTCCTGCACCATTTCGGTGTAGTGCTTCATGCCTTCGCCGCGGGCGTATGCATGGGCGAACTGGAAGGTGTTAAACCAGTTGATGTGGATACCGGCCAGCGTGATGAACTGGTACTTGTAGCCCAGCGCCGACAGGTCTTCCTGGAACGAAGCGATCTGCTTATCGTTGAGGTTCTTCTTCCAGTTGAAGGATGGCGAGCAGTTGTACGACAGCAGCTTGCCAGGGCAGGCGGCGTGCACGGCTTGTGCGAATTCACGGGCGAAGCCGATATCTGGCACGCCGGTTTCGCACCACACCAGATCGGCGTAGGGGGCGTAGGCCACACCACGGCTGATGGCTTGTTCCAGACCGTTCTTCACGCGGTAGAAGCCTTCTTGCGTGCGCTCACCGGTCAGGAAGGGCTTGTCGTTGGCGTCGTGGTCGGACGTGATCAGGTTGGCTGCTTCAGCGTCGGTGCGGGCCAGAACGATGGTGGACACCCCCATCACGTCAGCGGCAAAACGTGCAGCGATCAGCTTTTCGCAGGCTTCTTGCGTAGGCACCAGCACCTTGCCACCCATGTGGCCGCACTTCTTCACAGCAGCCAGTTGGTCTTCAAAGTGAACGCCAGCAGCGCCTGCCTGGATCATGTTCTTCATCAGTTCGAACGCGTTCAGCACGCCGCCGAAGCCGGCTTCTGCATCGGCCACGATGGGCAGGAAGTAGTCGATGAATTCCTTGTCGCCAGGGTTGATGCCACGGCCCCACTGGATTTCGTCGGCGCGCTTGAAGGTGTTGTTGATGCGGCGAACCATGGTGGGCACCGAGTCATACGCATACAGCGACTGGTCGGGGTACATGGTTTCGGACGTGTTGCCGTCGGCGGCCACTTGCCAGCCCGACAGGTACACGGCTTCGAGGCCAGCCTTGGCTTGCTGCATGGCTTGACCGGCAGAGATGGCGCCGAAAGCGTTCACGTAGCCCTTCTTGGCACCGCCGTTGATCTTGTCCCACAGCTTTTCGGCACCGCGCTTGGCCAGGGTGTGCTCGATGGGGAGCGAGCCGCGCAGGCGCACCACGTCGGCAGCGCTGTAACCGCGCTTCACACCCTTCCAGCGGGGGTTGGTCGCCCAGTCTTTTTCCAGGGCGGCAATTTGCTGTTCGCGGCTCAGTTGTTCGTTGAGGGATTGGGGCATGAGATCACTCCAGGGGTTGGTTGAAAACGCCGGGCTGCTGTGTGCCGCCCTTGAAGACAACTTTAAGTCTTCTATAAGACCTGCGCAAGCTCTTATGTCTTATAGAAGAGATAAATTTTCTCCTTCCAAAACAACAACTTAACCATGAGATTTCTCAATACAGAAATTGATTTCTCATATCGAGAAAAATTGCGGCAATGCAACATCTATTGCATTTTGCATTGAGAAAAATAACTTTCACATTACGGGAAACTTATTGGCCTTCACGATCCACCGCCTGGAGCCAGTCGCCAGAGGCAATCACCGGGGCCGCCGCCACGTACGGTGGATTGATTTCGTACACCAGGCACGCCAGCGGCCGCCCCTCGACCAGCGCCACCACCTCCCGCCGGATGTATTCATCGCCCGGTTGGCCCGCCACGCCCTCAATGGCATCCAGGATGGCCTCCAGCGCTGGCTCGATGGCATAGACCTCACCCACCACCCACCGCTCACCTCCCAGCAACATGCCCGGGTAGGCCCCCAGGTGGTACAGCACCCCGGCCACTTGTGAAGGCCCTACATAGCGGGGCGAGGGCTTGAGCCGCGTGATGTCGTTGCTGCCGCCACGGCGCAGCGTGCCGTAGACAAAAACGCAGCGGGGCTGCCGGGCGGGCGTGGATTCGTCGGGCATGATGCGCACTCTTTTTTGAGGACTTACGCCAACAAGGCTGCAAAGCAGGCCTCGCCCAGTGGCGAGCGCTGTGCTTGAACCCATTTGCGTAAGCCGTTTTTTTGAACAGCGCCCAGTCTAGTGAACACGCCCAACCGCCCCTTCGCCTATCTGTGCCTGGCACTCAGCATGTCGCTGGTGGGCAGCTACGTGGCGCTGTCCAAGCCGCTGGCGGCCGTGCTGCCGGTGTTTTTGCTGGCCTGGATGCGTTTTGGCATCGGCGGTGTGGCCATGCTGCACTGGCTCAAGAAACCGGCGGATGAGCCCCCGCTGACACCGCAAACCCGACGGCTGCTGTTCCTGGAGTCGTTCCTGGGCAACTTCCTGTTCACCATCTGCATGATTTATGGCGTGAGCCTGACCGATGCGGTGTCGGCTGGTGTGACCATGGCCGCTATCCCGGCGGCCGTGGCGCTGATGGGCTGGGCGTTCCTGCGCGAGCGGGTGGCGCCACGCACCTGGCTGGCGGTGGTCTGCGCCGTGGCAGGCATTGCGCTGTTTTCACTATCAAAACCAGAGCACTCAGCCCATGCGGGACAGGCGGTAGCAGCCAAAAATCCTCAAAACCTGGCCTGGCTGGGGCAGTTGCTGCTGGTGGGGGCCGTGGTCTGCGAGGCGGCCTACACCGTGATCGGCAAAAAACTCACGGGCAGCCTGGGGCCCAAACGCATCACCGCGCTCATCAACCTGTGGGGCTTTGTGCTGACCACACCGTTCGGGCTGTACCTCGCGCTGGGCTTCGACTTCGGCGCCGTCGGCTGGGGCACCTGGGCGCTGCTGCTGTTCTATGCCCTGGCGGCCTGCATGTGGACCGTCTGGCTCTGGATGACGGGGCTCAAGGCGGTGCCTGCGGCACAGGGCGGTGTGTTCTCGGTGCTGCTGCCGGTGAGTGCGGCCCTGGTGGGTGTGCTGGTATTGGGAGAGTCACTCTCGGGCATGCAGTTGTTTGCCTTCGCGATTGCGCTGGCCAGTGTGCTGATGGCCACCCTGCCCTCACGCGCTGCCCTGCGCGTGGGCCGGGGCGATCACCCCGACCGATCCTGACCCGCGCAACGACCGTCAAGCCGTCAGCGCCTGCGCGCTGACAACGATGCCGTCGGCATCGGCATACAGCCAGTCACCCGGCCGCACCCACACGCCCTGGATCGACACCGCCACATCGCGTTGGCCTTCGCCCCGCCGCTCGGTGGGCAGAGGCATGAGCGCCAGCGCCCGGATGCCCACGGCGGCGGCGTTCAGCTCGGCCACGTCGCGCACGCAGCCATCCACCACCACACCCGCCCAGCCATTGCGCGCCGCTGCGGCCGCCAGGTTGCCCCCCACCAGCGCGCGGCGCAGCGAGCCCCCGCCATCCACCACCAGCACGCGGCCCTCGCCCGGCGACTCCACGGCGGCTTTGACCAGGGAGTTGTCTTCGTGGCATTTGACGGTGGTGACCGGACCCGCAAACACCAGCTTGCCGCCATAGCTCTGAAAAACGGGCGGCAAGACGCGGAAAGCGCCGCTCACATCCGCCTTGTGCACGTCGCAGAAGTCACAGGTGGAGAAGGGAGGGTTGGAAGCTGCGGACATAGGGACAAATTCTTTCAAAGAGTGGGGCAGTGAAACGGGCCAAGCCAGGATTGTCCGCGCAACACAAGCCCTTGCAGCGACAGCCCCATACAGGCCCATGCCAGGCAAACCAGCCGCAGGCTTTTGTCAAGGCTGGCGCTGCCCTGCGGCGAATTGCTGCGCGCTGCGCGGCGCCACCGCTACAAATCGAGGCAAAAAAAGCCGTTTCTCCCTTGGAAACGCGTTTTTTTCCCATTAGCATCGCTCTGCCAGTGGGAAAGCGTCGTTTTCGCTGGTGAAAATTTACTTCCAACAAGGAAAACCCAACATGGCAACTGCAAAAAAAGCTCCGGCAACCACAGCCCCAGCAGCCAAGAAGGCCGCTGCCCCCGCCAAGAAGCGCACCCCCAACGCCGCCTTCATGAAGGCGCTCACGCCCAGCCCCGCGCTGGCCGCCGTGGTGGGCTCGGCACCGCTGCCACGCACGGAGATCATCAGCAAGCTGTGGGTCTACATCAAGGCCAACAACCTGCAGGACGCCACCAACAAGCGCAACATCAACGCCGATGCCAAGCTCAAGGAGCTGTTCGGCAAGCCCCAGGTGTCCATGTTTGAACTGGCTGGCCTGATTGGCAAGCACGTCAAGTAAACCGACGCACTGCACCCGCAGCATCCGAAAAAAGCCGGCTCAGCCGGCTTTTTTCATTTCCGCCGCCCTGAAAGTGTGGCATGCGAACATCAACACAAATGAGAATGACCCGCATTTGATGTAACATAAAGCAGCACGACGACGCACAGCCATATTGACCTAGCCACTGCCTCTCGCTGCATTTGGCGCTCCGCGCGCCATCCGCACATCGTCCCCCCTGCACCCCATCGATGGAGGCCATCTTGGCAAAATCACGCGCACAGCGCCGCAGCTCCGCGCTGCGTAAAACCGCATCTCCCACGTCCTTCGCCCCCGTCTCCTCGTCCGACAAGGCCCTGCTGCCCCTGGGCGCCCTGATGCTGGCCGCCTCCATGGGCGCCATGGCACAGACCGCCACCAAGGAAGCCACCCTGTCCACCGTGACGGTGAAAGAAGCTGCCGAAGTGCAAGGCAAGGACACCCTGCTGCTCAAGAAGACCACGGTCGGCAAGGGCAACCAGGACATCAAGGACATCCCCCAGTCCGTGACGGTATTCACCGAAAAGCAGATGAACGACCGCAACATGGACGACTTCCGCGAGGTGCTGCGCAACACCGCGGGCGTGACCTTCCAGTCGGGCGAAACGGGTGAAGAAGACGTGCGCCTGCGCGGCTTCTCGCTGGGCCAGGCGGGCGACATCTATGTGGACGGCATGAAGGACGCTCCGCTGATCGAGCGCGACACCTTCAACCTGGACCGCGTCGAAGTGCTCAAGGGCTCGGCATCGATGCTGTTCGGCAAGGGCTCGACCGGCGGTGTGGTCAACCAGGTCAACAAGGCCCCGTTGCTCATCGACCAGCACGAAGCCTCCTACACCTACGGCACCGGCCAATACCACCGCGCCACGGGCGACTTCAACTTCAAGACCGGCGAAAACGCGGCCTTCCGCCTGAACGCCATGGTGCAGGAGTTCGACAACTACGGCGCCAAGCAGGACAAGCGCGGCATTGCGCCCACGTTCGCCTGGGGCATCGGCACGCGCGATGAGTTCTCCATCGGCCTGTACTACCTCGAATCCAAGGGCCGCCCGCTGTACAACCACCCCTGGCGCGTGGTGGACGGCAAGATCAACACGCCGCTGGAAGCCCGCAACTACTATGGCCTGGCCAGCGACCACAACAACACCTCGGCACAGCATGTCACGCTGGGCCACATCCACCGTTTTGACAACAACGGCGAGCTGAACACGCGCCTGCGCTACGGCACCTACGAGCGCGACCTGCTGGCCAGCACCATCGGTTTCCAGAACAGCGCCATCACGCTCGACCAGATCAACGGCAACACCGTGCTGACCCGTGGCTCCAAGGGCCGCCTGGGCGAGAGCGACGTGCTGCAGGTGCAAAGCGACTACAGCAACACCTTCAACTGGGGCGGCAAGAAGCACGCCGTGCTGGCGGGCGTCGATTACTTCGACGACGATGCCAAGCGCAACCAGAACTACCCCAACACCACCACCCGCCCCACCACCACCGTCGGCTCGCCCAACGATGGCGCCTGGGTGGCCGATGGCCGCGCGCCCGTGCAGTGGAACACCTTCAAGTCGCGCAACCTCGGCCTGTACTTCCAGGACACGATGGCGCTGAACGACACCCTGAAGCTGGTGGGTGGCCTGCGTTATGACAACTTCAAGGCCTCCTACAAGAACGCCACCGGCGCACTGAGCAACTCGCGCTCCGACAGCCTGGTCAGCCCCCGCGTGGGCCTGCTGTTCCAGCCCAGCGAGCTAGTCTCGTACTACGCGTCGTTCGGCACTTCGTACAACACCTCGGGTGACACCTACCAGTTCGGCAACCCCGGCGCCAACACGGCCCGCACCGCCAACACCGACCCAGAGAAGAGCCGCAATTTCGAGATCGGCAGCAAGTTCGAGCTGTTCGAGCGCCGCGCGCTGCTGGGTGTGGCCGTGTTCCGCAGCGAGAAGTACAACGAGCGCAACACCGACCCCGACACCGCTGCCCAGCAAGAGCTGCTGTCCGGCAAGCGCCACGCCACCGGCATGGAATTCAACCTGGCAGGCCGTCTTACGCCCCAGTGGGAAGTGTTCGCCAACCACACCTGGATTCCTTCGGCCAAGATCGACCGCAGCAACGTGGCACTGGCCGCCAACGGTGGTGGCGCGCAGGTGCAGGGCGACCGCCCCGGCCTCACGCCCAAGCACAGCGGCAGCGTGTGGAGCACCTACGCCGTCACGTCCAAGCTGCGCGTGGGCGCTGGCCTGACCTACCGCAGCAAGCAGAACCCCGAGGGTTCGCGTGCGGTGTACGCCAGCGGCTTTGCCGTGATGGACGCCATGGCCGAGTACGCGTTTGACGACAAGACCACGCTCAAGCTGAACGTGAGCAACCTGTTCGACCGCACCTACGCCGACGGCCTGTACCGTGGCTTCTACACGCCGGGTGCACCCCGCGCCGTGCAGGTGTCCATCAAGACGCGCTTCTGACATTCGATGCGCTGATGCGCTGATGTTCTGACGAAACGACGCCGCCCCTTCACTGGGGCGGCGTCACAATCGGCCTCCATGTTCCTGCACATCCCCCACGTTCTCACCGCCGAAGAAGTCGCTTTCTTCCGGCAGCAGCTCTGGGCCCCCGATGCCCCCTGGGTGGACGGCGCCCGCAGCGCAGGCGGCCAGGCCGTGCACCAGAAGAACAACCTGCAGCTGGCACAGGGCAGCGAGCTGTCGGCCCAGCTGCAGGGCCTGGTCAAGGCCGCCCTGGCACGCAACGCACTGTTCTTCTCAGCCGCCCTGCCCCGGCGCATCTACAACCCGTTGTTCAACCGCTACGGCGATGGCGCCAACTTCTACGGCAAGCATGTGGACAGCGCCGTCATGCACTCCGCAGCCGACAACGCCTGGGTGCGCAGCGACCTGTCGTGCACGCTGTTCCTCACCCCGGCGGACGAATACGACGGCGGCGAACTGGTGGCCACCGAAGCCTGGGGCGAAAAACGCATCAAGCTGCCGGCGGGCGACATGGTTTTGTACCCCAGCAGCACCGTGCACCAGGTGTCGCCCGTCACACGCGGGCAGCGCATCAGCAGCTTCTTCTGGGTCGAAAGCATGGTGCGCGGACTGGAGCAGCGGCAGCTGCTGTTCGACATGGACATGTCGCTGCTGCGGCTGCGCCAGAGCGTGGGCGAGACGGAGCCGTCGGTCATTGCGCTCTCGGGCACGTACCACAACCTGCTGCGCATGTGGGCCGACGTGTGAGCCCCCTCCCTTGGCACCCAGGCAGCACGGCCCCTTCGCGCCGTGGCCCCCTGCCTTGCCAGATTTACTCCTATTTCAATAGCACCTTGCGCATACTGAACGCGCGCAAGGTGCTTTTTTCATTGGTATGACTGACACCCCCGCCCGCCACCGGCTGCCGCCCGAGATCGCCAGCCTGGCAGACCACGAACTGCATGCGCGCCAGCAGCTGGACGACAACGCCTGGGCCTACTTCAGCGGCGGCGCGGGCGACGAGATCACGCTGCGCGCCAACCGCAGCGCCTGGGATGCGCTGCCCCTGTGGCCCCGCGTGCTGCGGCCGCTGGCGGGCGGGCACACCCGGGTGCAGCTGCTGGGGCGCACGCTGGCCCACCCCATCCTGCTGGCCCCGGTCGCCTTCCAGCGCCTGGCCCACCCCGATGGCGAACTGGCCATGGCCTATGCGGCGGCCGCGCTGGGCGCGGGTGTGGTGCTCAGCACCCAGGCCAGCGTATCGCTCGAAGCCGTTGCCGAGGCCGTGCACCCCGACCCGGGGCGCGGCCCGCTGTGGTTCCAGCTCTACCTCCAGCATGACCGAGGCTTTACCCAGGCGTTGGTGCAACGGGCCGAGGCGGCGGGCTACGAAGCCCTGGTGCTCACGGTGGATGCGCCCACCAGCGGCGTGCGCGACCGCGAGCGGCGCGCAGGCTTTCGGCTGCCGCCCGGCGTGGGCCCGGTCAACCTGGCGGGCCTGCCCCCATCGGCACCACCCGACCTGCGCCCCGGACAGAGCGCGCTGTTTGACGGCCTGCTGCACCAGGCGCCCACCTGGGACGACGTGGCCTGGCTGCAGTCCATCACCCGCCTGCCTGTGCTGCTCAAGGGCGTGCTGCACCCGGCCGACGCGCGCCAGGCCGTGGCAGCGGGCGCGGCAGGCCTGATCGTCTCCAACCACGGCGGCCGCACGCTGGACACCGCCCCTGCCACTGCCACCGCCCTGCCCCGCGTGGTGCAGGCCGTGGGCGGGGCGGTGCCGGTGCTGGTGGACGGCGGCATCCGGCGCGGCACCGATGTGCTCAAGGCCATGGCGCTGGGCGCATCGGCCGTGCTGGTGGGGCGCCCCGCCGTGTGGGGACTGGCCAATGCCGGGGCCGCAGGCGTGGCCCATGTGCTGCGCCTGCTGCGCGACGAACTGGAGGTTGCCATGGCACTCACCGGCTGCGCCACGCTGGCGGACGCCACCCCAGCGCTGCTGGATGCCGCAGAAGACCCGGCCTTGCGCTCCGGCAGGTAACAGCCACCGATGGCCGGAGTTGGCGGCCGGTGAGGGGTGCGGACGCCGACCAAAGCCCTTCCCCCTGTCGGCAGGAATGATTTATTGCAAATGCGATAGATTCGTATTTATAATACAGCCATCCCTTCAACAGCCAGCCACACTGCCTGCTCCCCATGATCGTCTGTGTTTGCCGCCGGGTTTCCGACCGTGAGATTGCCCGCCATGCGCGCGCTGGCATGAGCTTCGATGAAATCCAGTTCGAGCTGGGCGTGGCCACCCAATGCGGTTGCTGCGAAAGCTGCGCCCGCGATGTGGTGGCGCAGTGCAGTGTTTCGAATCCTGTGGCCGCCCTGCACAATGACGTGGCACCGCAGCCGATCCAGCTTGCCAGCTCCATCCTGGAAAGCAAGTCATGGAACTCCTCTCAACACTCGCTGGCAGCCTGATCCTCGTGGCAGGCTCTGCCTGGTGGATCTTCCGCAAGTAATATCGGTCTTTTAGGCACCTGGCGCCTGATACACAGGCGCGGGTTGCTATCATTTTTATGTCTCACCCTGATCGTTTTGCCACTCCCGGGGGTGTCAGCCGCAACACCGTGATCGTGGGCTCCGTGATTGCCCTGCACGTGGTAGGCATCTGGGCCCTGCAGTCGGGCCTGCTGCGCCGCGCGGCCGAGGTCATCGTGCCGGCCGAGCTGCTGAGCGAATTCATCGCCCCGCCCGCGCCCCCCAAGGTCACACCGCCGCCCCCGGCGCCGCCACCACCACCGCGCCCGGCCCCCAAGGTCGCGCCGCGCCCGGCCCCCATGCCCGTGGCGATTGCCGACCCGACTCCCGCGCCCAATGCGCCCACGGGCATCACCACGCCCCAGCCGCCCGCGCCCCCCATCGAGGCACCTGTTGCCCCCCCGGCGCCGCCCGCCCCACCGGCACCGCCTGCACCGCCCAAGATCGAACTGCCCTCCAGCGACGCCGCCTACCTCAACAACCCCAAGCCCAGCTACCCCGCCATCAGCAAGCGCATGGGCGAGCAGGGCAAGGTGGTGCTGCGCGTGCTGATCGGCACCGACGGCACGCCGCAGAAGGTGGAAGTCAACAAGTCCAGCGGCTTCGACCGCCTGGACCGACAGGCCCAGGAGGCCGTCATGCGCTGGCGCTTTGTGCCCGGCAAACGCAACGGCGTGCCCGAGACCATGTGGAACCTGGTCCCGGTCAACTTCGTTCTCGAATAACCAGTTCACAGTTTCAGATCACCGCTTCAGGGAGTTTTTTCATGGAATCGCAATTCGGCATCGCCAACGTATGGATTCAGGGCGACTTCGTCACCCGCGCCGTCGCCATCATCCTGCTGGCCATGTCGCTGGCCTCGTGGGTCGTCATCCTCATCAAGGCGCTGGACATCATCAAGTTCAAGAAGCACACCCGTGCCGCCCAGGACTTCTGGCACAGCGAAGACTTTGCTGCGGGCCTGACCAAGCTGGGCGCTGACCCCACCAACCCCTTCCGCCACCTAGCCCTGGAAGGCCGTGAAGCCACCGCCCACCACCGCAATACCAAGGCCCACCTGCACGACAGCCTGGACGTGAGCGACTGGGTCACACGCTGCCTGCGCAACTGCATCGACGAATTCACCGCCCGCCTGCAGTCGGGCCTGGCCATCCTGGCCTCGGTGGGCTCCACGGCCCCCTTCATCGGCCTGTTCGGCACCGTGTGGGGCATCTACCATGCGCTGGTGGCCATCGGCACGTCCGGCCAGTCCACCATCGACAAGGTGGCCGGGCCTATCGGGGAGGCACTGATCATGACGGCTCTGGGTCTGGCGGTGGCCATCCCTGCCGTGCTGGGCTACAACGCGCTGGTGCGCGGCAACAAGTCCATCCTGGGTGGCCTCAACAGCTTTGCACACGACCTGCACGCCTACTTCGTGACCGGTGCCCGCGTGAATGCCGGTGGCGAACAGGCCAAGGTGCTGCCCATCAAGAAAGGCAACTAAGCCATGGCTTTCGGAACGCAAGACGATGCCGATGACGTGATGAACGAGATCAACATGACGCCCCTGGTGGACGTCATGCTGGTGCTGCTCATCATCTTCATCATCACCGTGCCGGTGATGAAACACTCGGTCAACGTGGACCTGCCGCGCGCCACCAACCAGCCCGAGAACATCAAGCCCGAGACCGTGCGCCTGTCAGTGGCGGCCGATGGCAAGTTCTACTGGAACGAATCGCAGGTGACGGAAGAAGAACTCTTCCCCCGCCTGCAGGCCGAGGCCGCCAAGGAGCCCCAGCCGGACCTGCACATCCGGGGCGACAAGAACGTGCGCTACGAATACGTGGCCCAGGCCATGGCCGCCGCGCAGCGCGCCGGGGTGCGCAAGATCGGGTTTGTGACCGACCCGCAGTAGATAGCAACAGCCCCGCTTCTCGTTGCTCCAGCCCGGCCAGCCTTGCTTGCCGGGCTTTTTTACTGCTCGCCGCCGTGTCCCACCGCGCCTGTGCCAACGGGGCTGCACAAGCTGGATCAGCGCCAATCCCACCCGACAAAAAAAGAACAAAAAGAAACACGCAATTGGCTTGACTCGCAATTGCGAATCGTTATCATTAGCAAAACGCAATGCAATGACACAGGAAAAAACCTCCATGCAAGCCACCTTGACCGCCGCCTCGCTCCTGCGTTCCGCCGCATCCGACAAAGCGGCTTCGCTCGCCGCCCCGGCTGAGGGCGCCCACAGCGCCGAGTCCGTATCGGCGGCGGTAGACAGCAGCGCCCTGCTGCAAGGCCAGAAAGCCGTGGCCATCAGCCACAACGGCTCGGTGTACCGCCTGCAGGCCACCAAGCTGGGCAAGCTGATCCTGACCAAGTAACGCAGCCCCCAGCCCCCCATCCCCCTCGGCAGCACAGCCAGACCGCTGCCAGCCCCCAACAGTTTCATCGTGGGGCGACTCCCGGGCTTGCCACAAGCTCGCAAGGGTCGTTTTTGCCAGCCAACGGGTTCGCCCGCGTAGCCAGGCTTTTTTTCTCCCCCGATGGCGATTCCTGCTCCTCGCCTGCCGCTCCCAGAACCCGCAGCGGCTGCACACAAAAAAACCGGCTCTTCAGCCGGTTTTTTTGTGTGCGACGGGCTGGATATGCCCATCCGTCCACGCCACCCTTACAGGCCCAGGGCTGCAATCCCGGCGCGGGCAATCTGCGCGTCTTCGGTGGACTTCACACCGCTCACACCCACGGCACCCAAGCATTGGCCGTCCTTCATGATCGGCACACCGCCTTCGAGCAGGCCGTCGATGGTGGGCGCGCTCAGGAAGGACGTGCGGCCGCCGTTGATGACGTCTTCATACACCTTGCTCTCGCGGCGGCCCAGCGCGGCCGTGCGGGCCTTGGAGGGGGCAATGTGCGAAGACACGGCCGCGGCACCGTCCAGGCGCTGCAGCCACAGCAGATGGCCGCCATCGTCCACGATGGCGATGGTCACGGGCCAGCTGTTCTTGAGGGCCTCGGCTTCGGCGGCGGCGGCGATGGCCTTGACGTCGGCCAGTTCGAGTTCATGCTTGGTTTTCATGGAGGTATCCGGATAGGAAAAAGAAGAAGGAAAAATCGCGCGGGCCCGCCCTGTTGGAGCGCCCGGACCGAGGGAGCCGCAAGCATAGCGGCATCACGCGGCGCGCTCACCCCCATGCAGGGTGAAAGTACCCTTACCAAAAGTAGGTGACCGGATGCGGTTATTGCGCGGCCAAAAACCGGCAACGCCTAAAATTTGGGGCGTCTGCGTTGTGCAGGCCAACAAGGAGAGACACAAGATGATGAACGACCAAGTCACCACCCTGGGCCACTCTGCGGGCTATGGCATCTCGCAGGAAGAGCGCCACAAGGTGCTGCGCAATACCTACTGGCTGCTGGCCCTGAGCATGATCCCCACGGTGCTGGGCGCCTGGATCGGCGTGGCCACCGGCATCACCCAGTCGCTGCGTGGCGGCGTGGGCCTGATCGTGTTCCTGGGCGGCGCGTTCGCCTTCATGTTCGCAATCGAAAAGACCAAGCGCTCGGCCGCTGGCGTGCCCGTGCTGCTCGCCTTCACCTTCTTCATGGGCTTGATGCTCTCGCGCCTGATCGGCATGGTGCTGGGTTTCAAGAATGGCACCGACCTGATCATGACGGCGTTTGCCGGCACCGCAGGCGTGTTTGTGGTCATGGCCAGCCTGGCCAGCGTGATCAAGCGCGACCTCTCGGGCATGGGCAAGTGGCTGATGGTGGGCGCGCTGGTGCTCATGGTCGGCGGCATCATCAACGTGTTTGTGGGCTCCACCGTGGGCATGATGGTGATCTCGATGCTGGCCATCGGCATCTTCAGCGCCTACATGCTGTATGACCTCAAGCAGATCCTCGATGGCGGCGAAACCAACTACATCAGCGCCACGCTGGCCCTATACCTGGACATCTTCAACGTGTTCCAGAGCCTGTTGGCCCTGCTGGGCATCATGGGCGGCGAGCGCGAGTAAGCCGCGCAGGCTGCGGCCCCACCCAAAGAACAAAAGGCTCCCTCGGGAGCCTTTTGCTTTTTTGTTGAGCCCGCACCAAGGTCAAGCCTCAATAGCGGCGCAGTCCTGCCGATAATGCAATTACATGTATGTCAACCAGCCCTCCACCCCGCTGCGCCTGCTGGCTGCCACAGCCCTGGTGCTGTTGCTGAGCGGCTGCGACAAGATCCCCGGCCTGGGCCCTGACCCCCGTGTTGCGCAGCGCGACGCCGAAGCCAAAGCCATCGGCGGTGCCTGCCGCCACGCGCTGCGCGGCCTGGAAGACTGCTACACCCTCAATCCCAAGGCTGCCAAGGCCTCGGTGTTTGCAGGCTGGAAAGAGATGGACGCCTATATGCGCGAGAACAAGATCGAGGGCACCCCCTCGGTATTGACCAAGGCCGAGAAGCCCGAGCCGCGCAAGGGCGGTAGCAGCAGCAACACCGAGATCGAAACCGAAACCCGCGACCCCGCAGCCAGCCGCAGCCGCAGCTGAGCGGCCGGAGTCACCCGGGGGCCAGGCCAGCCCCTTTCATTCCCGTCTTCTTCCCTTGGCTGCCAGCGGGCGTGCGCGCCAGGGCCCCAAGCCCCAGCCGCGGCGCCCCGCCCTTACGCCCGCTCGAACACCGCCATGCTCTCCACGTGTGCGGTGTGCGGGAACATGTTGACCATGCCTGCAGCCGTGCACTTGTAGCCCGCCAGATGCACCAGCAGGCCCGCATCGCGCGCCAGGGTGGCAGGGTTGCAGCTCACGTAAACGATGCGCTTTGGCGGTGTCCAGCCCTCGGCCCCGGCGGGCAGCGGGCCCGCCCCTTCGGCGCCAATGCGCGACTGCTCGATGTCGGCCAATGCCTTGGCCAGTGCAAAGGCGCCTTCGCGCGGCGGGTCCACCAGCCACTTGTCGGCAGCGCCATCCGCCACCAGCATCTCGGGGGTCATCTCAAACAGGTTGCGCGCTACAAATTCAGTAGCTGAAAGCGCTTTATGGCCGAGCGCAAGAGCCTGATTCAATGCATAGTTTTCGCGCGAGCGTGCCACTAGGGCCTCGCTGCCCTCGATGCCCAGCACCTCACGGGCCTGTGTGGCCAGCGGCAGCGTGAAGTTGCCCAGGCCGCAGAACCAGTCGATCACGCGCTCGTGCGGCTGCACATCCAGCAGGCGCAGCGCCCGGGTCACCAGCACCTGGTTGATGTGCGGATTCACCTGGGTGAAGTCGGTCGGCTTGAAGGGCATGGTGATGCCGAAATCCGGCAGCGCATACGACAGCTGCTCGCCGCCCTCGTCCAGCAGTTTCACTGTGTCGGGGCCCTTGGGCTGCAGCCACCATTGCACGCCATGCTCGGCGCCAAAGGCACGCAGCCGCGCAAGGTCGTCGGCGCTCAGCGGCTCCAGGTGGCGCAGCACCATGGCGGTCACGTTGTCGCCGCAGGCCAGTTCGATCTGCGGACAGGTGTCGCGCGCGTCCAGGCTGGCGATCAGCGCGCGCAACGGCATCAGCATCGCATCCACATGCGGGGGCAAGATCTTGCAGGTCTGCATGTCGGCGATGTAGCGGCTCTTGCGCTCATGGAAGCCCACCAGCACCTGGCCCTTCTTGATCACATGGCGCACGGCCAGGCGGGCACGGAAGCGGTAACCCCAGGCGGGCCCTTCGATGGGGCGCATCACCGTCTCGGCCTTGACCTTGCCCAGGTGCCAGAGGTTGTCCTCCAGCACCCGCTGCTTGACAGCCACCTGGGCACCGACGTGCAAATGCTGCATCTTGCAGCCACCGCAGGCACCGGCATGCAGGCCAAAATGGGGGCAACCAGGGCGCACGCGCTGCGACGATTCGCGGTGAATCGCCACCAGACTGGCCTGCTCCCAGTTGTTCTTCTTGCGGTGGGTGTTGGCGGTGACCAGCTCGGACGTGAGGGCACCATCGATAAAGACGACCTTGCCATCGGGCTTGCGGGCAACGCCCTGGGCATCGAGGTCCATGGACTGCACCTGCAGCCAGCCCTCGGGCAAGTCAGTGGCGTCCTGGGCCACGGGTTCAAACGAGGGGGATAATTCTTTCGGTTCGCTCATCCCCCGATTGTCTCAGGCCCGGGACTCGAGCCCCCCCCGGGGGCCCTCGCAACAAGCGCAGGGGTTCAGCCCCGGTCTGCACGCGCGGGGCGCACGCCGCCTGGCGCCGATGCTGCCGAGGCCAGCGGCAGCTTGTTGATGGTGAGTTCGCAGCCAAAATCGTCGGGAGAAAAGACCAGCGTGCCCCCCGGAGCGACTCGGGGCAGGGTTTCGTGGATCTGGCGTGACATATCGACCGGTGGCTCGGGGGCGCGGTAGACGATGTCCTTGTCGGGGCCGTACACCACATAGCACCCGGCGGCGGCCGACTGGCTGAACAGGGCGGCCAACAGGGCGGCGGCAGCGGTTGGAATGGCTCGCATGGTTCTTCTCCTCAGTCTGACGGTTGCTGCAGCGCATTATGCGGGCTTTGCCCTGCAGAGCCAATCGACCCCGGACGGCGGCCTGCCAGACCTCCTGCCCTCTTAGCGCAGGTGCAGATGGTTGGTGTGCTTGACCTCTTCCATCACCGCATAGGTACGCGTCTCGCGCACGCCCGGCAGTTGCCACAGCACGTTCCCCGCAAACACGCGGTAGGCATTCATGTCGGCCGAGCGGGTTTTGAGCAGGTAGTCGAACCCGCCCGCCACCATGTGGCATTCCATGATCTCGGGGTGCACCTGCACAGCGGCCTTGAATTGGTCGAACACGTTGGGCGTGGTGCGGTCCAGCAGCACCTCCACAAACACCAGCATGCCCGCACCCAGCTTCAGGGGGTTCAGCCGCGCCTCGTAGCCCAGGATAAAACCATCGCGCGTGAGGCGCTGCACCCGCGCCAGAACGGCGGTGGGCGACAAGGCCACGGCCTCGGCCAGCTTGAGGTTGGCAATACGGCCATCCTCCTGCAGGATTGACAGGATCTTGCGGTCAATGCGGTCCAGATCAGTTTCTGTTTGCATGTTGATTAGCGATTTATTCGGTACTGCAAACCATTTTCGAACATTTATTCACCCACAACACAAGGATCATCGCCAGTAACGCACCCAAACCCTCGTTTGGCCCTCCAAACCACCGAAAGACACCGCCATGACGCAGCAGCTCAACGCTCAGCCCTCCGCTCCGTTCGCCGACTTCGCCCCCCGCACGCCGCTGAACAACTCGTTGCGCGCCGCCATCACCGCCGCCTACCGCCGCCCCGAGCCCGAGGCCCTGGCCCCGCTGCTGGCCCAGGCCCGCCTGCCTGCTGACCAGGCGGCGCCGGCCCAGCAACTGGCGCTGCGTATTGCCAAGGCGCTGCGCGAACGCAAGGCCAGCGCCGGGCGCGCAGGCATCGTCCAGGGCCTGTTGCAGGAGTTCTCGCTGTCGTCACAAGAAGGCGTGGCGCTGATGTGCCTAGCCGAGGCGCTGCTGCGCATCCCCGACAAGGCCACACGCGACGCACTCATCCGCGACAAGATCAGCCACGGCCAGTGGGATACCCACCTGGGCAAGAGCCCCTCGCTGTTCGTCAACGCCGCCACCTGGGGCCTGCTGATTACCGGCAAGCTGGTGGCCACGCACAGCGAAGGCAGCCTGGGTAACTCGCTCAGCCGCCTGATCGGCAAGGGCGGCGAGCCGCTGATCCGCAAGAGTGTGGACATGGCCATGCGCATGATGGGCGAGCAGTTTGTGACCGGCGAGACCATTGACGAAGCCCTGCGCAACGCCCGCACGATGGAGGCTGAGGGCTTTCGCTATTCGTACGACATGCTGGGTGAGGCCGCGCTGACCAGCGAAGACGCCAAGCTCTACTACCAGTCCTACGAGCAGGCCATCCACGCGATTGGCAAGGCCTCGGCCGGGCGTGGCATCTACGAGGGCCCAGGCATCTCCATCAAGCTCTCGGCCCTGCACCCGCGCTACAGCCGCGCACAGTTTGGCCGGGTGATGGACGAGCTGTACCCGCAGGTGCTGCGCCTCACGGCGCTTGCCAAGCAGTACGACATTGGCCTGAACATCGACGCGGAGGAAACCGACCGGCTGGAGCTGTCGCTGGACCTGCTGGAGCGCCTGTGCCACGAGCCGACCCTGGCGGGCTGGAACGGCATTGGTTTTGTCATTCAGGCCTACCAAAAGCGCTGCCCCTTCGTGATCGACTACGTGGTGGATTTGGCGCGCCGCACCCAGCGTCGCCTGATGGTGCGCCTAGTCAAGGGCGCTTACTGGGACAGCGAAATCAAGCGCGCCCAGGTCGATGGCCTGGAGGACTACCCCGTCTACACCCGCAAGGTGCACACCGACATTTCGTACATCGCCTGCGCCAAGAAGCTGCTGGGCGCGCCCGAGGCCGTGTACCCCCAGTTCGCCACCCACAACGCCGAGACGGTGGCCACCATCTACCAACTGGCAGGCAGCAACTACTACGCCGGGCAGTACGAGTTTCAGTGCCTGCACGGCATGGGCGAGCCGCTGTATGAGCAGGTGGTGGGCGCCGTCACTGCGGGCAAGCTCGGCCGCCCCTGCCGCATCTACGCCCCCGTGGGCACGCATGAGACGCTGCTGGCCTACCTGGTGCGCCGCCTGCTGGAAAACGGCGCCAACACCTCGTTTGTGAACCGCATTGCCGATGAAACGATTGCGCTGGATGAGCTGGTGAAAAGCCCCGTGCAGCTAGTGGACCAACAAGCCGCCACCGAAGGCACCGCTGGCCTGCCCCACCCGCGCATTGCCACGCCCCAGTGCCTGTACCGCGCCCACCGCGCCAACTCGCGCGGGCTGGACCTGTCGAACGAGAACACGCTGACCGAACTGACCGCCGCCCTGCAAGCCACGGCGGCCCATGCCTGGACGGCGACTCCCTTGCTGGGCACCGATGCCCCTGCAGGTCCCAACCAGCCCGTGCGCAACCCCGCCGACCACAGCGACGTGGTGGGTAACGTGCAAGAGGCCACCACTGCCGACGTGGACCAGGCCCTGGCCCACGCCGAGGCCGCAGCAGCCCCGTGGGCCGCCACGCCACCCGCCGAGCGCGCCGCGACCCTGCTGCGCACGGCCGACTTGCTGGAAGAGCGCATCCAGCCCCTCATGGGCCTGCTGATGCGCGAAGCGGGCAAAAGCGCCAGCAACGCCGTGGCCGAAGTGCGCGAGGCCGTGGACTTCTTGCGCTACTACGCCGCGCAGGTGCAAAGCACCTTCGACAACGCTACCCACATCCCGCTGGGCCCGGTGGCCTGCATCAGCCCCTGGAACTTCCCGCTCGCCATCTTCATGGGCCAAGTGGCCGCAGCACTGGCCGCAGGCAATCCGGTGCTGGCCAAGCCGGCCGAGCAAACCCCGCTGATCGCAGCTGAGGCCGTGCGCGTGCTGTGGCAGGCCGGTGTGCCGCGCGCTGCTGTGCAGCTGCTGCCCGGCCAGGGCGAGACCGTGGGCGCGCGCCTGATTGGCGATGAGCGCGTGATGGGCGTGATGTTTACCGGCTCCACAGAAGTCGCGCGCATCCTGCAGCGCACTGTGGCCGGGCGGTTGGATGCAGCAGGCCGCCCCATCCCGCTGATCGCAGAGACCGGCGGGCAGAACGCGATGATCGTGGACTCATCCGCCTTGGTGGAACAGGTGGTGGGCGACGCCGTGTCGTCCGCCTTTGACAGCGCAGGCCAGCGCTGCTCCGCGCTGCGTGTGCTGTGCGTGCAGGAAGAAGCCGCCGACCGCGTGGTCGAGATGCTGCAAGGCGCCATGGGCGAACTGCGCGTCGGCAACCCCGCCGAGTTGCGTGTGGACGTGGGCCCCGTCATTGATGCCGAGGCACAGGCAGGCATCGCCCAGCACATCGACAAATTCAAGGCCCAAGGCCACCGCGTGTTCCAGCACCCGAATCACGTTTCTGCAGTCAGCGCACCGGGCACCTTTGTGCCCCCTACCCTGATCGAACTGAACCACATCGGCGAGCTGCAGCGCGAAGTGTTCGGCCCGGTACTGCACCTGGTGCGCTACGCCCGCAACGACCTGGATCGCCTGCTCGACCAGATCAATGCCACCGGCTACGGCCTGACGCAGGGCGTGCACACCCGCATCGACGAAACCATTGCCCGCGTGGTCAACCGCGCCCATGCGGGCAACGTATACGTGAACCGGAATATGGTCGGCGCCGTGGTGGGCGTGCAGCCGTTTGGCGGCGAAGGCCTGTCGGGCACGGGGCCCAAGGCTGGCGGACCGTTGTACCTGCTGCGCCTGCTGTCGCAGCGCCCGGCCGATACGCTGGCGCGCACCTTTGCCGAGGCCGACCGCACCAGCCCACCCGACACCGAGCGGCGCGAACGTCAGCTGGCCCCGCTGGGCTCCTTGCAGCATTGGGCGCACAACCAGGGCAACCTGGCCCTGGCAGGCCACTGCCAGCGTTTTGCGCAAGAAACGCAGAGCGGCACCGCCCGCACCCTGCCCGGCCCCACGGGCGAGCGCAACGTCTACACCCTGGCTCCCCGCGCCCGTGTGCTGTGCCTGGCCCCCAACGCGGACGACCTGCTGGTGCAGACGGCGGCCGTGCTCGCCAGCGGCGGCACAGCCCTGTGGCCCAGCACCCAAGCAGGACTGCGCACAACGCTGCCCACCCACGTGCAGGCTCAGGTCACGCTGCAAGACAACGCCGTGAGCGATGGCTCCGTGGCCTTGGACTCCGTGCTGCACCATGGCGACGCTGAATCCCTGCGGACGGTGTGCGCCGCACTCGCCCGCCGCCCCGGCCCCATCGTGGGCGTGACCGCACTGCAGCCCGGCGCCACCGACATCCCGCTGGAGCGCCTGTTGATCGAACGTGCGCTGAGCGTGAACACAGCAGCAGCTGGCGGAAACGCAAGCCTGATGACGATTGGATAAGGGCCAGTTGCCGGGCTACCAACCGAGGAAAGAATTTTTGAATCCAATGGGCTGCTAGCGCCGGTTCATCATGCGCCAGCAGCTATCGATTCAATAGCAATCAAGATGCCGATGCCAACGGCAGATTGAGCAACAGGTTCTGCGGCTTGATGCGCACCACGCCCTCGGCGTTGGTGGCCAGCCCCAGGTACACCGGCTTGCCTGCCACATCGGCCCGCATCTCGGCCGGGTTGGCAAAGGTCAGCGTGAACAGGCTCACCAGGCGCTGCATGCGCTCGGCCTCCACCGGGCGGTCCTGGTACAGGTCGTTGAGGATGGCAGTGGACTCCACATCCAGCCCCACATGCCAGCGCCAGGCGCTGTCGGTGACCTGGTGCACAGGCTCGATCAACACCTGCACACCCAGCAGGTGGGCGACCCAGCGCTCCAGCACCCGCGCCAACGCCTTCAGGCCCGATCGGGCTCGGGTCATCTTGAAGGTCAGGCCATGGCTCAGGTCCTGTGTCAGCTCGTGGGTCAGGTCGAGCAGAAAGTGGTGGCGGTCGCTCTCCTGCCAATATTGCGCCGCGTTGTCGGCCGACAGCACTTTGACCTGCGCCGTGGGCTGCAGTGCGCCGCTTTGCAGCAACAAGCGTCCCACCTCGCCCAGACCCGCAGTCTCGTTAAGCATGTCGAGCGTCTCCCGGTCGCCGGCCAGCATTTGCCCGTCTTGCAAGGTGATGCGCTGGGGCCGAAACAGCATCTCTGCAGCGCGGGCTTCGAAGGCGTCGTTACAGTCATCCAGCACATTGCGCAGCAGGGCCTGTACCACCGCGTCAATGAACACGGTGGGCACGTTCACCGCTCCACTGCGCATGAGTTGTAAGTAGTACACCTCCAGCGTGCCCGCGGCCAGCAGGCCATCGCGAAAGCGGAGGAATACGGTGTAGTTTTCGCGGGCGTCCGCGTCCTGCAAAGCAGCCAGCTCCGCAGAGGCAACCACCCGCGCGGGCGACACCTTCAGCGATTCATGCAGTGCGATCTCAGCAGCGCACGACTCCGGCACCAGCGCCAGCTCTGGTCGGGCCAGCAGCCAACGCAGGTATCCATCGGAGGGAGCCAGCCAGCCACGAACATCGTGCTCCAGTGTTTGGAAACCACAATGGGGCCAGAAATCGTGAAGTGTTGTCATGAAGAAACGAGAAGTCGAATGGCTTCAGGGGAAGGTAGCCGCGGAAGCTTTCGGACGACGATGCCGGACTGCGAGTGCGCATGGGCATCCACATGCTTCGCAACATCACCAATCAAGAAAGGCCTGCTGCCGTGCCTGCAAGGACCAGCGCGCGAGCACATCATGCCTGCTCAGGCCGTAGAGGCTGTCTACCAAGGCAAACTGCGTCACGGTCCACGCCACGGGAGCAACCACCATTGGGTCAATGCGTTCGTGCTTGTAGTGCAAAGTCATGTGCGGGTGGAAATGGCTGCGGATCTGAGTTTCTGCAAACCCCATGCGGCGCATCGTGTTGCCAAGCGCATGTTGAAATCCTCGCAATTCACGCGCAGCGCCCGCTTGTGGCGCCAACTCGACGGTGCCGAAAGTCCCCTTTTCAAAGCCGCCCCGGGACTGCAGCACGTCGAGGCGGACCCCAAACGGTTCGTAGTCCATGGCGCTACCCGCCGCCAGCGCCAAGTCGATTACCTCTCGGGGGATGCTGTTCAGAAAGCGCCCCAGGTAATGGAGCGTGATGTGCAGCCGATCCAAGGACATTGGCTCGCCTCTGCCCGCCCCACAGGGTCCTTGGAGGCGCTGCAGTAACCTCTTGGCCGTCTCGGCGGCAAGCGGCGTAGGGAAAAGAAAATAGTAGAGATCGTGAAGCTGGGACATGGCACACAAAGCTCCGGAAGATCCGTCGCATTGTGCGTCAATACTGTTTAAATAACCAGTATTTTGATTTACACCCCACTCACTCCCACTCAATCGTCGCTGGCGGCTTGCTGCTCACGTCGTACGTCACGCGGTTGATGCCACGCACTTCGTTGATGATGCGGCCCGACACCTTCTTGAGCAGCGCGTACGGCAGCTCGGCCCAGTCGGCGGTCATGAAGTCGCTGGTCTGCACGGCGCGCAGTGCCACCACGTAGTCATACGTGCGGCCATCGCCCATCACGCCCACGCTCTTGACGGGGAGGAACACGGTGAAGGCCTGGCTGGTGAGGTCGTACCAAGTCTTTTGCGTGGCTTCGTCGCGGAAGTTGCGCAGCTCTTCGATAAAGATCGCGTCGGCACGGCGCAGCAGGTCGGCGTATTCCTTCTTCACCTCGCCCAGAATGCGCACGCCCAGGCCGGGGCCGGGGAAGGGGTGGCGGTAGACCATGTCGGGCGGCAGGCCCAAGGCCACGCCCAGTTCGCGCACTTCGTCCTTGAACAGATCGCGCAGAGGTTCCAGCAGCTTCAGGCCCAGCTGCTCGGGCAGGCCGCCCACGTTGTGGTGGCTCTTGATGGTGACGGCCTTCTTGCTCTTGGCGCCGCCGGATTCGATCACGTCGGGGTAGATCGTGCCCTGGGCCAGGAAGGTGGCGCCCTTGTGGCCGCCGGTGCCCGCCTTGAGCTTGGCGGCTTCGGCCTTGAACACGTCCACAAACAGGCCGCCGATGATCTTGCGCTTTTGCTCAGGTTCGCTCACCCCGGCCAGCTTGCCCAAGAACAGCTCGCTAGCGTCCACGCGGATGACCTTGGCGTGCAGCTTGCCCTCGAACATGTCCATGACCATGTCGCCTTCGTTCAGGCGCAGCAGGCCGTGGTCCACGAACACGCAGGTGAGCTGGTCGCCGATGGCGCGGTGAATCAGCGCCGCAGCCACGGACGAATCCACACCACCCGACAGGCCGAGGATCACTTCCTCATCGCCCACCTGTTCGCGGATTTTCTGCACGGCTTCTTCGATGTAGTCGCCCATGACCCAGTCGGCACGGGTGCCGCAGATGCCCAGCACAAAACGCTCCAGCAAGGCGCGGCCCTGAACGGTGTGCGTGACTTCGGGGTGGAACTGCACGGCGTAGTAGTGGCGGCTTTCGTCGGCCATGCCAGCAATGGGGCACGAGGGTGTAGAGCACATCACTTTGAAGCCCGGGGGCAGCGCCGTGACCTTGTCGCCGTGGCTCATCCACACCTTGAGCATGCCGTGGCCCTCGGGCGTGGCGAAGTCTTCGATGCCCTTGAGCAGCTCGGTGTGGCTATGGGCGCGCACTTCGGCGTAGCCGAATTCACGGGTGTTGGAGCCCTCGACCTTGCCGCCCAGCTGCTGGGCCATGGTCTGCATGCCGTAGCAGATGCCCAGCACGGGGATGCCCAGCTCAAACACTGCATTCGGCGCCTTGTCGTCCACCTCGTACACGCTGGCGTGGCTGCCCGACAGGATCACGCCCTTGAGCGAACCGTCCTTGGCGTAGTCACGGATCCACTCGTCGGTCACGTCGCAGGGGTGCACTTCGCAATACACATGGGCCTCGCGCACACGGCGGGCGATGAGCTGGGTGACTTGCGAGCCGAAATCGAGGATGAGGATTTTCTGGTGTTGCATGGTGGTGGTCCGTCAGAGGCTGGAGAGATCAAGAAGCGGGACGCCGCTGCGCTGGGCGGCAGCGATCTGCTGGGGGTCGAAAGTGGCCAGCGGCAAGCGCAGCGAACGCGCCAGCCACAGGTAGGCCGCATCAAAGGTGGGCAGGCCGGTGTCGAGCGCCACGTCCATCACGGCCTTGTGCTGTGCGGGAGCCAGGTCGTGCAGCTCCACACGGTGGCGAATCGCTTCGAGCACGCCCCACAGGCCTTCAACCGATGCGGATGGAATGCGGCCGCTGTGCACGCCGCTGCTGATGAGGTTGCTGCATTCCCACTGCCAGAGGTTAGGCGCCTGCGGCTCAACCTCGTCGCGGCGGATCAGGGTGTAGAGGCGGCGGGTGTGTTCGCTGGCTGTGTCGGGCAGCAGCCAGGCGGCGGTGACGGAGGCGTCGAGGACGAAGGCGGTCATGCAGCGCTCCGGCCTTTGCGGCGCAAAGCATCCGGCGCTTCGCCTGCGGGGCGCAAAGTATCGGGGGAGTTCGCCCCGACTGCGGGGCGCACCGTGGCATGCAGCGCATCGATCTGGCCCAGCTCGCGGGCGATCTGCTCGTCGGTGATCACGGGGCGACGACGCACAGGCAGCATGCGCACCACCTCTTTGCCGTGGCGGGTGATGCGCACTTCCTCGCCCTGCTCGACTAGTTCGATCAGGGCGGAGAACCGGCTCTTGGCTTCGTAAATGCCGACAGACTGCATGGAAACGCGGACCCCAAAAATGAAAAGTCTGGCCTGAACAATTAATTCAGACCAGACTATATCACTCTGACCAGATTTTTCCAATCAGGCCAGATTGGATCAACAACGATCAATCAGTCAGCGCGGTAGTTCGGCGCTTCCTTGGTGATCTGTACGTCATGCACATGGCTTTCGCGGATACCGGCGGTGGTGATCTCGACGAACTCGGCCTTGTTGTTCATCTCTTCGATGGTCGCGCAACCGCAGTAGCCCATGGAGGCACGCACGCCACCTGCCATCTGGTAGACGATGGAAACCATCGAGCCCTTGTAGGGCACGCGGCCTTCGATGCCTTCGGGCACCAGTTTGTCGGCATTGGGGTTGCCGGTGCTCGATTCCTGGAAGTAGCGGTCGGCGCTGCCCTGTTGCATGGCGCCAATCGAGCCCATGCCACGGTAGCTCTTGTAGCTGCGACCCTGAAACAGGATCACTTCGCCGGGCGCTTCTTCAGTGCCCGCAAACATGCCACCCATCATCACGGTGCCAGCGCCAGCAGCCAGGGCCTTGGCGATGTCGCCGCTGTAGCGGATACCGCCGTCGGCAATCAGCGGCACGCCGGTGCCCTTGAGCGCGGTGGCAACGTTGTCGATGGCCATGATCTGGGGCACGCCCACACCCGCCACGATGCGGGTGGTGCAGATGGAGCCGGGGCCGATACCGACCTTGACGGCATCCGCACCAGCCTCGACCAGCGCCAGCGCTGCCGCACCGGTGGCGATGTTGCCGCCGATCACATCGATCTGCGGGTAGTTCTGCTTGACCCAGCGCACGCGGTCGATCACGCCCTTGCTGTGGCCGTGGGCGGTGTCCACCACGATGGCGTCCACACCGGCCTTGACCAGGGCTTCGACGCGTTCCTCGGTGCCCTCGCCCACGCCCACGGCAGCGCCCACACGCAGGCGGCCTGCAGCGTCGCGCGCCGCATTGGGAAAGCTGGTTTGTTTGGTGATGTCCTTCACCGTGATCAGCCCCTTGAGTTCAAAGGCGTCGTTCACGACCAGGATGCGTTCGAGCTTGTGCTTGTTGAGCAGCGCCTTGGCCTGTGCAGGCGTGGTGCCCTCTTTTTCGTTGACCGTGATGAGCTTCTCGCGCGGGGTCATGATCTGGTGGACCTTGACGTCGTAGCGGGTCTCGAAGCGCAGGTCACGGCCCGTGACGATGCCGACCACCTTGCCGCCGTCGCACACAGGGAAGCCCGAAATGCCCAGTTGCTCGGACAGCTGCAGCACCTGCAGCACCGTGTGCTCGGGGGTGATGACCACAGGGTCGCGCAACACACCGGATTCGTAGCGCTTGACCTTGGCCACGTGGGCGGCCTGCTCTTGCGCCGTGAGGTTTTTGTGCACGATACCAATGCCGCCCTCCTGGGCAATGGCAATGGCCAGACGCGCCTCGGTCACGGTGTCCATGGCGGCGGACACGAGCGGCAGGTTCAGCTGGATGTTGCGGGAGAGTTTCGTCGCGAGGGACGTGTCCTTGGGCAGGACCTGGGAGTACGCTGGCACCAGCAACACATCGTCGAAGGTGAGCGCTTTTCCAAGAAGGCGCATGAGAAAGCTCCAAAAAACGGATTGTACCCGTGCCGCGTATGACGCACTGCCGATACGCCCGTTCGCCCCGCCCCCAGCCCACTCCATTCCAGCCTCACCCGGCCCGGCGGGCTGCGCCGCCGGCATGGCGGCGCCATGGTGCCGCCACGCAGCACAGCAACCCAAAGTGGCCGTCCATCCCGCTGTACTGGCGGGTGGCGGGCCACACGGCTAAACTTGTTCGCATGAAAATGCACAAGACTCTCCTGCTGGCCGTGGCCTGCACCTGGGCCATGGGCGCGGCAGCGCAGTGGCAGTGGATCGACAAGGACGGGCGCAAGGTCTTCAGCGACCGCCCCCCTCCGGCAGATATCCAGGAAAAAAACATCCTGAAGCAACCCGGGGGCAGCCTCCCTGCCCGCCCGGTCCCCGCCCCGGCGGCCGGCACCGCCACTGGCGATGCGCCCACAGCAACGGCGCCTGCCACTGCAGCCGCGGCGGCCCCCAAGCCAGCTGCCAGTGCCGCAGGCAGCGGCAAGGACAAGGAGCTGGAAGAGAAAAAGGCCCAGGCCGAAGCCGCTGAAGCCGCCAAGAAAAAAGCGGAAGACGAGAAGATCGCGAAAGCCAAGGCAGAGAACTGCACCCGCGCCCGTGCCGCAAAAGCCGCGTTCGATGCAGGCAAACCCATCACCCAGACCAATGCCCAGGGCGAGCGCATTTTCCTGGACGGCCCCGCCCGCGCGGCAGAGGCCAAGCGCATCGATGGCATCGTCGCCTCGGACTGCGCGCGCTGAGCCGCATCGCTCAGCAGGTTCTGTCTCAATACCCCGACTTGCCCCCGGGGCGCTGGCGGGCGAACAGGCCGGTGGAGCGCGCGCCCTGGCGCGCGAAACGCTCCCGGCGCGCCACCTTGGGGTCCACTTTCAAGGGGCGGTAAACCTCCACACGGTCTCCGCGCTGCAGTGGCGCGTCCAGTGCCGCAGCCCGTCCCCACACCCCGACAAATGGTGCACCCATTTCTGTCATTTCTGCAGCCCCCGCCGGTGCTGGTGACGGCAACGGCGCAGCTCCAATGGCTCGCAGGGCATCGGCCACCGAGGCCCCATGGGGCAGATCCAACGTCCATTCGCGAGTCTCGCGTGGTGCCACACACACCACCACCGTGATCTGCATCGCGGGGAGTGCCTCGCCCGGTTCCCCGGTACTCACCTCAGCCATACACCTGTTCCGCCCGCTTCACAAAAGCGTCCACCATGCTGCCCGCGATGCGGTCAAATACCGGCCCCACCAGCGCCGCCAGGGCCGCACTGTCAAAGCCATAGTTCAGGAGCAGTTCCACCTTGCAGGCGCGCTGCTGGCCGTCACCCACGGGGTGGAAATGCCAGTCTCCGTCCAGGCGCGAAAACGGGCCCTTGACCAGATGCATCTGCACGCGGCGCCCAGCCTCGTGCGTGTTGCGCGTCACAAAAGTCTGGCGAATGCCGCCAAGCGCAATACCCACCTCGGCGGTCATGCCGTCCTCGGTCTGCTCGAGCACAGCAGAGCGATCGCACCAGGGCAAGAACTGCGGGTAGTGCTCCACCCCGGTGACCAGGGCAAACATTTCTTCGGGGCTGTACCAGATGAGGACGGACTTTTGAACGGTTTTCATGCAGACACTGCTTGCGCGGGGCCACGCAAGCGGGGGAGAAATTAGAATCGCTGCTCGCGAGACGACAACATTGTAGGGAGGCCTTTTATCTCCCCGTTTGCGCCGCATCTAAACCCAATGGCCAAGAAACCTGATCCCACGTCCCGCATTGCTGACAACAAGAAAGCGGCCTACAACTATTTTTTTGAAGAGCGCCACGAGGCGGGCATGGTGCTGCACGGCTGGGAGGTGAAGGCGCTGCGCGAAGGCAAGGTGCAACTGACCGATGGCTATGTGCTCATCCGCGACGGCGAACTGTTCCTGCTGGGCTGCCTGATCCACCCGCTCAAGACCGCCTCGACGCATGTGAACCCCGAGTCTGCACGCACCAAGAAGCTGCTGCTCAAGAAGGACGACATCAAGCGGCTGATCGGCAAGGTCGAGCAGAAAGGCTTCACCCTGGTCCCGCTGAACCTGCACTGGAAGAACGGTTTCGTGAAGTGCGAGATCGCGCTGGCCAAGGGCAAGGCCGAGCACGACAAACGCGACACCATCAAGGACCGCGAAGGCAAGCGCGAGGTCGAGCGCGCGATGAAAAGCCACAACCGGTAACCCGCGCAGCGTGGCGGGTCTGTAGCCGAGCGCAGCAGCATCAGCCCGTCATCTCTCGCCCCCGGCCATGTGGCCATGGCTTGGCCGCCCTGTTGCAAGCAGCGGCTCTGAGGGCATCAGAAACCGCGCCCCCTCAGGGCTACCAAGCCCTCTGCCCTCAGACCAGCGCTGCCAGCGGGTGGGAATGTGCCGGCCAGGGGCTGGCAAAAAACGGTGCCACCATCTCAGGCGTCACGTCTTCGATGCGTGCTGGGTTCCACTTCGGCGCGTGGTCCTTGTCCACCGCCAGGGCGCGGATGCCCTCCACGGTCTCGCTCTGGCCGGGGCGCAGGTAGAAGCAATGACGCACCATGTCGCGTTCCATGCGCAGGTCGTCGGCCAGGCCCATGCCGCGCGCGCGGCGGATCTGTTCCAGCACCACGTTCAGCATCAGCGGCGAGCGCTTGCGCAAGGTGGCTGCCGTGGCATGCGCCCAGTCGCTGTCTGCGGACTCCAGGGCCGACACGATCTCACCCACGGTGGGCAGCGCAAAATATTGGTCAATTTGGCCCTTTGCACCTGACAGCATTGACTCAATTGCTATAAATTTTGAAGCAACATAGTCTTTGATGGCGGCGCCGCTGGCAAAGGTTTGCGTCGCCAGGGCGTCCCACACGGCCGCCTGCTGGTCGGCGGGCAGGCAGCCATCGGCCAGTTGACTGTCGATGGCATCACCGGCACCGATGGTGTCGCCCGTCAGGGCCAGCCATTCGCCCACGCGGCCCGGGCAGCGGCTGAGGAAGTAGCCGCCCCCCACGTCAGGGAACAGGCCAATGGCCGTTTCGGGCATGGCCATCTTGGTGCGCTCGGTCACCACGCGCAGGGCTGCACCCTGGCTGATGCCCATGCCGCCGCCCATCACGATGCCGTCCATAAAGGCAATGTAGGGCTTGGCGTAGTTGTGGATCAGGTGGTTGAGGGCGTACTCCTCGGTAAAGAAGTCTTCGAGCTGCGGGTTGCCCTGGCTGCCCGCCTGGTGCAGAAAGCGGATATCGCCGCCCGCGCAGAAAGCGCCAAACGGGCCTTCCTTGTTGCTGCCACGAATGGCCACCGCCAGCACCCGCGCATCGTTCTGCCATGCCAGCAGGATGCCCATCAGGTCACGCACCATGCCGAGCGACAGGGCATTGAGCGCCCGTGGACGATTCAGGGTGATGAAGCCCACCTGGCCACGCACTTCGCTCAACACTTCAGACACAACCGTCTCCGTCATTTTTGTTCCTTCCAACCCAACAGTTCATTGAAAACCAGCGCACCGATGACCAGTGCGCCGCCAGTCAGCACGGCGGGGGCAGGCTTCTCGCCCGCCCCCAGCCATGCCAGCAGGATGCCGAAAATCACTTCCAGCAAACCCAGCAGCGCCATTTCTGGCGCCTTGAGCACCCTGCCGCAGCGCACCGCCAGCACGCAGGGAATCGCCAATTGCACCACGCCCAGCAAGGCCAGCAGCCCCAGGTCGGATAAAGATGCCTGAAACGGCAACGCCAGCGGCAAGGTGGCTACCACCGAGATCACCGCCCCCACCAGCACCGCCGGCACCAAGTCCACCGCATGGCCATGGCGCTGCGAGTGCTGCACCACCGTCCAGTTGACCGCTGCCGCCACCGGCACGCACAGGGCCACCAGTGTGCCCAGCAACGGCAGGCCTGCCATTTGCGAACCGTACATCCAGCCAATGCCCAGCCCTGCCACCGCAATGGCAGCCCAGGTGCGCGGAGCAATGTGGTGGCCGATGAACACGCGCGCGAACAGCGCCGTGAGCAAGGGGCCCACCGACATGGTCACCAGCACGTTGGCCACTGGCATCAGCACCAGCGCCACCATGAACGCCGTGAACATCACGCTCCAACACACGCCCGAAATCCACAGCGCGCGCCCGCCATGGCGCATGGAGGCAAACACCGCCCGACCCTGCAGCATGGGCAGGATGACCAGCAGCGCCAGCAGCGTGAACAAGCTGCGCCAGAAGGTCACCTCAAAGCTCGCCGCGTGCTCCAGGTGGCGCGTGACCACACCGGCGATGGACCACATCAGGGTCACGGCCACCATCAGCACCACGGCGCGGGAGTGTGTGAGTTTCAACATGGGCTCAAGATTGCAGACGGAAAAAAGGCCACTGCGCTGCAGTGGCCCTTTTCGGATACGGTCAGTCTATCGATCCATCGATGGACCGACCCACCGATCCATCAGGAACGGGCAGCGCGCTTGCGCTCGTTTTCGGTCAGGTGGCGCTTGCGCAGGCGCACGGACTTGGGCGTGATCTCGACCAGTTCGTCGTCCTCGATGAATTCCACGCCGTATTCGAGCGTAAGGTCGATCGGGGGCGTGATCTTGATCGCGTCTTCCTTGCCGGACACGCGGAAGTTGGTCAGCTGCTTGGTACGCGTGGCGTTCACCACCAGGTCGTTGTCACGGCTGTGGATGCCGACGATCATGCCTTCGTACACGGGATCGTTGGCCTTCACGAACATGCGGCCACGGTCGTCCAGCTTGCCCAGGGCGTAGGTGAAGATTTCACCGTCGTCCATGGAGATCAGCACACCGTTCTTGCGGCCGCCGATGTCACCCTTGTGCGGCTCGTAGCTGTCGAAGATGTTGCTGATGAGGCCCGAACCGCGCGTCAGGTTCAGGAATTCGTTGGTGAAACCGATCAGGCCACGGGCCGGGATGCGGTATTCCAGGCGCACGCGGCCACGGCCGTCCGACTCCATGTTCACCAGCTCGCCCTTGCGCTCGCCCAGGGCTTGCATCACGCCGCCTTGGTGGCCTTCTTCGATGTCAGCCGTCACCAGCTCGATAGGCTCGTGCTTGACGCCATCGATGTCCTTGAACACCACGCGGGGCTTGGACACGGCCAGCTCGTAGCCTTCGCGGCGCATGTTTTCGAGCAGGATGGTCAGGTGCAATTCGCCCCGGCCCATCACTTCGAACACGCCTTCTTCGTCGGTCTCCTTCACGCGCAAGGCCACGTTGTGCTGCAGTTCCTTTTGCAGGCGGTCCCAGATCTGGCGGCTGGTCACGAACTTGCCTTCACGGCCGGCCAGGGGCGAGGTGTTCACGCAGAAGTTCATGGTCAGCGTGGGCTCGTCCACCTTCAGCATGGGCAGCGGCGCGGGGTTGGCGGGGTCGGTCACGGTCACGCCGATGCCGATGTCTTCAATGCCGTTGATCAGCACGATGTCGCCCGGGCCTGCCAGGGGGGTCTGCATGCGGTCCAGACCCTGGAAGGTCAGCACCTGGTTCACGCGGCCCTTGGTGGTCTTGCCATTGGGCCCTTCCATGACCAGCACGTCCTGTGCGGGCTTGAGCGTGCCTTGGCTGATGCGGCCGACACCGATGCGGCCCACGAAGCTGGAGAAATCCAGCGCCGAGATCTGCAGCTGCAGGGGGGCGTCAGGGTTGCCGGAGTTCGGTGGCACGTGCTTGAGGATGGTGTCGAACAGGGCCGACATGTCGGGGCCCCACTGCTCGCCGGGCGCGCCTTCTTCCAGCGACGACCAGCCGTTGATGCCCGATGCGTACACGACGGGGAAGTCGAGCTGCTCGTCGGTGGCACCCAGCTTGTCGAACAGGTCGAACGCAGCGTTCACCACCTTGTCGGGGTTGGCACCGGGCTTGTCCACCTTGTTCACCACCAGGATGGGGCGCAGGCCCAGGGCCAGGGCCTTCTTGGTCACGAAACGCGTCTGGGGCATGGGGCCCTCTTGCGCGTCGATCAGCAGCACCACGCTGTCCACCATGGACAGCGCACGCTCCACTTCACCGCCGAAGTCCGCGTGACCAGGGGTGTCCACGATGTTGATGTGCGTGCCCTTCCAGCTCACGGCGCAGTTCTTGGCCAGGATGGTGATGCCACGCTCTTTTTCAATCGCGTTGTTGTCCATCACGGTATCGACGACCTTTTCGTGGTCGGCAAAGGTGCCGGACTGGCGCAGCAGCTGGTCCACCATGGTGGTTTTGCCATGGTCAACGTGGGCAATGATGGCGATGTTGCGGATCTGTTTAGTCATAGTTTTTCCAATGTGCCGCTGGTTTGCACGTGCGGCTTGCTTTCCAAGATTTGTTGAATTTCCAGCGGACTCAGGAGCCGGCCCGGCACCAGTTCCCCGCCAGCAATATGGCCTACCCCCAGCAGCGCCGGGGGGCTTTCTCCAAACACCGCCACCGCGCTGGCATCCGGCCAGGCCCCACGGCGGCGCACGCCCGACAGGAAACGAGCGGCATTGTCGCTGTCCAGCGTGACACGTGTGTGCCCGGCCAGCAAGGACTCGGGGGCCTCCAGGCTGGCAATGCGTTCGGCCTCGGGCATGGCCTCCAGCTGCGCCAGCGTGACGCAGCGCTCCACACCGATGCCACCAGTGTCGATCCGGCGCAGAAAACTGAGGTGCGCCCCGAAGCCCAGTGCAGCACCAATGTCCTCACCCAGGGTGCGGATGTAGGTGCCTTTGCTGCAAGTCACTACCATTTTGATAGCGAATAGCGCTTGATCAGTGCGCGTGAGTGCCAGTTTTAATGCATGAATGACCACATCGCGCGGCTCACGCTCCACTGTGACACCGGCACGCGCGTACTCGTACAGCGCCTTGCCGTCCTTCTTGAGCGCGCTGTGCATGGGTGGCACCTGGCGGATGGAGCCGGTGAACTGCTGCTGCACGGCAGCTAGGCGGTCGGGGGTGAGCTGGGCAGGATCCACCTCGCGACGCTCCAGCACCTCGCCCTCGGCGTCGCCGGTGGTGGTGGTGATGCCCAGCACGGCAATCGCCTCGTACGTCTTGGCGGCTTCGAGCTGCAGCTGGCTGAACTTGGTGGCTGCACCAAAACACAGGGGCAATACACCCGTGGCGAGCGGATCAAGCGTGCCGGTGTGGCCCGCTTTTTCGGCGCGCAGCAGCCATTTCACCTTTTGCAAGGCGTCATTGCTGGACAGGCCCAGGGGTTTGTCGAGCAGCAGCACTCCGTGCACCGGGCGCCGCTGCACCCGGATGCGGGGAGCGCGCTCGGTCATGTTTCCTCGTCGTCTTTGGAGCGGGAAGCCACGGCGCGCGCAATCAGCGCATTCATGTCGGCGGCACGTTCGGAGGTGCGGTCGAACACGAAGTGCAACGTGGGCACCGTGTGGATATGAAGGCGCTTGAACAGGCCGTTGCGCAAGAAGCCAGCCGCCTGGTTGAGCGCCGCCTGGGTTTCCACCGGGTCACCCGTCAGCAGGCTGAAGAACACCTTGGCGTGGGCGTAGTCGGGGGTCACCTCCACGCCCTGCAGCGTCACCATGCCCACGCGCGGGTCTTTCAACTCGCGCGCGATCAGCTCCGTCAGATCGCGCTGGATCTGGTCGGCCACCTTGAAGGCGCGGTTGGGAGTGGCGGATTTCTTCGCAGCCATGTCGTAGTCGTCGCTCTCGTCGTCGCCTCGCCTTACAGCGTGCGTGCGATTTCCTTGATTTCAAAGAACTCGAGTTGGTCGCCTTCCTTGATGTCGTTGTAGTTGCGCAGCTTGATACCGCACTCGAAGCCTTCCTTGACTTCCTTGACATCGTCCTTGAGGCGGCGCACAGACTCCACTTCGCCGGTGTAGATGACCACGTTGTCGCGCAGCAGGCGGAACTTGCAATTGCGCGTGACCTGGCCGGAGGTGACGTACGAACCCGCCACCGTGCCGATCTTGGAAGCCACGAACACGGTGCGGATCTCCGCCGTACCGATCGCTTCTTCGCGCTGCTCGGGGGCCAGCATGCCGGACATGGCCGCCTTCAACTCATCCACGGCGTCGTAAATGATGTTGTAGTAATGCAGGTTCACGTCGCTCGACTCGGCCAGCTTGCGCGCACCGGCGTCGGCACGCACGTTGAAGCCGATCACGATGGCCTTGGAGGCAATCGCCAGATTCACGTCGGACTCGCTGATGCCGCCCACGCCAGCGTAGACCAGCTGCACGCGGATTTCCTCGGTGGAAAGCTTGAGCAGCGAGGCTGCCAGCGCTTCCTGCGAGCCCTGCACGTCCGCCTTGATGATGATGGGCAGGGTCTGCACCTCGCCTGCGGTCATCTCGGAGAACACGTTCTCCAGCTTGGCTGCCTGCTGCTTGGCCAGCTTGGTGTTGCGGAACTTGCCTGCACGGTAGGTCGCGATTTCGCGCGCACGGCGCTCGTCGGACAGCACCATGAACTCGTCGCCGGCCTGGGGCACATCCGACAGACCCTGGATTTCCACCGGGATCGACGGACCGGCCGTCTTGGCGGGCTTGCCGTTTTCGTCCAGCAT
Organism: Acidovorax kalamii; assembly: GCF_002245625.1. Classification (GTDB taxonomy): domain Bacteria; phylum Pseudomonadota; class Gammaproteobacteria; order Burkholderiales; family Burkholderiaceae_C; genus Acidovorax; species Acidovorax kalamii. Next base: position 128,922 of record NZ_NOIG01000011.1, on the reverse strand, counting down.
GGCGCGCACGCGGCCCGAGGTCTGGCCCGCCAGCACCACATCGCCCACCTTCAGCGTACCGGACTGCACCAGCACCGTGGCCACCGGGCCGCGGCCCTTGTCGAGCTGGGCTTCGATCACGAGACCCTTGGCCAGGGATTCCACCGGGGCCTTGAGTTCAAGCACTTCGGCCTGCAACAGCACCTGCTCCAGCAGGTCGTCGATGCCCATGCCGGTCTTGGACGACACAGCCACAAAGGGCGAATCGCCGCCATACTCTTCAGGCACCACCTCTTCAACCACCAGCTCCTGCTTGACGCGGTCGGGGTTGGCATCAGGCTTGTCAGCCTTGGTGATGGCCACCACGATAGGAACACCCGCCGCCTTGGCGTGCTTGATGGCTTCCTTCGTTTGTGGCATCACGCCGTCATCGGCAGCAACCACCAGGATCACGATGTCGGTAGCCTGAGCGCCACGGGCACGCATGGCCGTGAAGGCCTCGTGACCGGGGGTATCGAGGAAGGACACCATGCCGCGTGGCGTTTCCACGTGGTAGGCACCGATGTGCTGCGTGATACCGCCCGCTTCGCCCGCCGCCACCTTGGCGCGGCGGATGTAGTCCAGCAGCGAGGTCTTGCCGTGGTCCACGTGGCCCATGACGGTGACCACCGGAGCGCGTGGCAACAGTTCGGCGTCCTTCTGGCCCGAATCGTCGTCGGTGAAGGCTTCGGGGTCATCCAGCGCAGCCACCACGGCCTTGTGGCCCAGCTCTTCCACCACGATCATCGCGGTGTCCTGGTCCAGCGGCTGGTTGATGGTGACCATCTGGCCCATCTTCATCAGCGCCTTGATGACTTCGGACGCCTTGATCGACATCTTGTGCGCCAGCTCCGCCACCGTGATGGTTTCGGGCACATGCACTTCAATGATGCGCGCCTCGACCGGTGCCGACTGCTGGTGATCGTCGCGCTGGTCGCGGCCGTCGCCACGGCGGCCACGCGGGCCACCACGCCAGTTGTTGCGGCCCACGCCACCGCTGCTGTCGCCGCGGGTCTTGATTTCCTTCTTCTTGGCCGTGTCATTGGCCCAGCTGGAGGACAGCTTGGCCGACTTGACTTCCTTGCCCGAACCCGGGGCAGCACCGGCACCGGCCGGGGCTGCAGCCCCTGCGCGCGGGCCACCCGTGCCAACGGCGGGCTTGTGCAGCGTGCCTTTCTTGGCGTCACCCACCGCTGCAGGCTTGGCTGCGGGCTTGGGTTCTTCGGGCTTCTTGGCGACCATGACCGCCTTCTTGGGCGTGGCCATCATGGCGCGGATGGCTTCTGCCTCAGCCAGGGCCTTGCGGCGGCGCTCCTCCAGATCGCGGGCACGGGCAGACTCTTCGTCCGCACGGGCCTTGGCTTCTGCCTGTGCCTTTTCGCGGGCTTCGGTCTGCGCAGCAGCGCGCGCAGCAGCCTCGGCTGCCTGCTCACGGGTAGCCTCTTGCTTCACGGCGGAGGCTTGGGCCTTCTTTTCGGCTTCCTGGGCGGCATAGGCGGCGGCGCGCTCTTCGGCTTCGCGTTCACGCTTCTCGCGGGCTTCGCGCTCGGCACGCTTCTCGGCCAGTTCGGCTTCCTGGCGGCGGATCAGCTCGGCCTGGCGGCGGGCTTCCTCTTCGCGGCGGGCCAGTTCCAGGTCTTCGCTCGACACAGCGGCTTCTTCGACAACCGCAGTTGCAGTCTCGGCAGCCGCTTCAGCGCCTTCATCCCGCTGGATGAACGTGCGCTTCTTGCGCACTTCCACCTGGATGGTGCGCGCCTTGCCCGTGGCGTCGGCTTGCTTGATCTCGCTGGTGGACTTCTTCACCAGGGTGATCTTCTTGCGGTCGGCAGAAGCCGTGCCATGGCTGGCTTGCAGGTACGCAAGCAGCTTCTGCTTGTCCGACTCGGTCAGTGCGTCGGAGGGGGCAGCCTTGCCCACGCCCGCAGCCTTGAGCTGGTCGAGCAGGGTTTCAGGCGATTTTTTGAGTTCTGTTGCGAACTCGGCGACAGTGTTACTGGACATATGTGGTTCGTGCCTCCCTGACCCTTACTCTTGTTGCCCCGCGAACCAATGTTCGCGCGCCTTCATGATCAAGGCTTTGGCGTCCTCTGCAGACTGTCCGGTCAGGTCGGTCAGCTCATCAATGGCCAGGTCGGCCAGGTCGTCACGTGTATGCACACCACCGTCAGCCAGCTTGGCAATCAGTTCGGGGGTGAGGCCTTCAAGGTCGCGCAGGTCCTGGGAGACCTCTTCCACGCTTTCCTCGCGGGCGATTTCCATGGTCAGGAGCGCATCCTTGGCACGGGCACGCAGCTCGTTGACGGTGTCTTCGTCGAAGCTTTCGATCTCCAGCATTTCCTGCAGGGGCACATAGGCCACCTCTTCCAGGCTGTTGAAGCCTTCGGAGATCAGGATGTCGGCGATTTCCTCGTCCACATCCAGCTTTTCCATGAACAGCTTGCGGGCCGTGTCGGTCTCGTTGGCCTGCTTCTGCGCGCTTTCGGCGGCGTCCATGATGTTGATTTTCCAGCCGGTGAGGTCAGACGCCAGACGCACGTTCTGGCCACCACGGCCGATGGCGATGGCGAGGTTCTCCTCGTCCACGACCACGTCCATGGCGTGTTTTTCTTCATCGACCACGATGGAGGACACGTTGGCCGGGGCGAGCGCACCGATCACGAACTGCGCCGGGTCTTCGGACCACAGCACGATGTCCACGCGCTCGCCAGCGAGTTCGTTGGTCACTGCATTCACGCGGGTGCCACGCACACCCACGCAGGTGCCGATGGGGTCCACGCGCTTGTCGTGCGACAGCACGGCGATCTTGGCGCGCGAGCCGGGGTCGCGGGCGCAGGACTTGATCTCCAGCAGGCCCTGCTCGATCTCGGGCACTTCCTGGCGGAAGAGTTCGATCATGAACTCGGGCGCCGAGCGCGACAGGATGATGGGCGCGCCGCGCAGGGTCAGGTCCACCTCCATGATCATGGCCCGCACGCGGTCGCCGCTGCGCAGGTTTTCCTTGGGGATCATCTCGGAGCGGCGCAGACGGCCTTCCACACGGCCGGATTCGACAATGATGTCGCCCTTGTCCATGCGCTTGACGGTGCCCGTGAAGATCTTCTCGCCGCGCGACATGAAGTCGTTGAGCAGCATTTCGCGTTCGGCGTCGCGAATCTTCTGCAGGATGACCTGCTTGGCCGCCATCGCGCCGATGCGGCCGATGGGCACGGACTCGACACCTTCCTCGATGTACTCGCCCACCTCGATGTCGGGGATGCGCTCCTGCGCGTCCATCAGCAGCTCTTCGGCCTCGGGGTTTTGCAGGCCCGCGTCATCGGGCACCACCAGCCAGCGGCGGAAAGTCTCGTAGTTGCCGCTGTCGCGATCGATCGACACGCGGATGTCCACCTCGCCCTGGTACAGCTTCTTGGTAGCCTGGGCCAGGGCCGACTCCACGGCGCCCAAGACCACATCACGCTCCACGTTCTTCTCGCGCGAAATGGCCTCAACCAACATCAACAATTCGCGATTCATGCGACGACTCTCCTGTTTCAATCACCCGAAGATGGAAGGCTGCACACAGCAGCCACCCACCCCAATCCATTCAGCAACTCAGGCAGCTGCCGACCCGGCCTTGCCCGCACGCCCCTTGAAGTCCACGATGGGCGCCAGGCGCGCATCCCGCAGCTCGTCCAGGGTAAAGCCCAGCGCCTGCAAAGGGGCGGGCACACGTTTCTTGCTCACTTTTTGACCTGGCTTGACCGGCGGCTCGTCGCTCCAGACGATTTGCCAGCCACCCGCCTCGGCGCGCTCCAGCGTGCCGCGAAATTTCTTGCGGGTGGCATTGACCTGCCCCCCGCCTGCAGCGCCAATGGGCGCCTTCAAGGTGATGTCGATGACCGCGCCTTCAAAACGCACAAAGTCCTGCTCGTGGCGCAAGGGGCGGTCGATGCCGGGGGACGACACTTCGAGGCGCTTGTATTCGACACCGTCCACTTCCAGCGCAAACTGAAGCTGGCGGGTGACCTTCTCGCAATCCTCGACGGTGACGAACTGCTCCAGCACGGGGGCGGGCGCATCGGCGGCCGGTGGCGTCCAAGGCAAATCGATGGTGACGCGCAGCAAACCACCGGCGGAGCGTTCGATCTCCACCAGGTCATAGTCCAGGCCCGTCACAATTTGTTCAACGACTTGCTGTAGTGCCACTTATTTCAGTTCCATCCCGGAAAAACAAAAAACCCGATAACCCCCGGAGACTTCTCCGGCAGCTTCGAGCTCGAAAAGCAATCGACCAAAAAAAACGGGCGGTTGGTACCCGCCCGTTTGGTCGTGAGGCTCTTATTGTAACGCGTAAAGCATTGATTTGCAAAGACAGCGCATGCGGCGAGCCCCATATGCTGTTGTTAACACGCCAGCGCCGCGGCCTGGTGACTTAGGTGACTCCACAAGCGCGCCCCGCCCGCCCAGCCATCTTCTCTTGCTACAACGACGATAGCGGCTGCAGCAGCTCGGCCAGATCGCTTTCGGTAAACAGCGGCTCCTTGCGGGCTGCGGCCTCGCTGTAGAGGCTGCCCGCGAGCTGCGCCTTGCGCTCCTGCAGGGCCAGGATGCGCTCCTCGATCGTGCCCTGCGCCACCAGCTTGACCACCCACACGCTCTGCGTCTGGCCGATGCGGTGGGCACGGTCGGTGGCCTGGTTTTCCACCGCCGGGTTCCACCAGGGGTCGAAATGGATCACGGTGTCGGCCTGCGGCAGGTTCAGCCCCACCCCGCCCGCCTTCAGGCTGATGAGGAACAGCGGCACCTGCCCGCTGGTGAACTGTTCGATGATCGCGTCGCGCTTGACGCTCTGTCCCGTGAGCTTGACCCAGGGCAAGCCGCGCTTCTTCAGCTCCGCCTCGATCAGCGTGAGCATGCTGGTGAACTGCGAAAACAGCAGAATGCGCCTCCCCTCGGCCAGCATCTCTGGCAACAGCGCCATCAACTGCTCCAGCTTGGCCGAGGTCTTGACCTTTTTGGCGGCATCCAGCGGCACCAGCGCCGGGTGGCAACACACCTGGCGCAGCTTGAGCAGCGCATCGAGGATGGTGATCTGCGATTTGGCCAGGCCCTTGGTCTGCAGCGCCTCGCGCACGGTTTTCTCCATGCCCAGGCGGATGGTTTCGTACAGGTCGGCCTGCGAGCCGCTCAGCTCCACCGGCATCACCGACTCCACCTTGGGCGGCAGTTCCGCCGCCACCAGCGCCTTGGTGCGCCGCAGCATGAAGGGCGTGACGCGGGCGCGCAGCTGCGCCAGGCGGGCCGTGTCGCCCTGTTTTTCGATGGGGTTGCGGAACAGTTCCTTGAAGCGCTGCTGGCTACCCAGGAACCCCGGCATCAGGAAGTGAAACAGGCTCCAGATTTCGCCCAGGTGGTTTTCCATGGGCGTGCCCGACAGGCACAGGCGGTGGCGCGCCTGCAGCTCGCCCACCACCTGCGCGGCGTGGGTGCTGGCATTCTTGATGTTCTGGGCCTCGTCCAGCACCACCAGGTGCCAGGGCTGTGCCAGCCAGCGCTCGCGGTCGCGCTGCAGCAGCGAATACGGGGCGATGACGATGTCGTGTTCGGCCACCGCATCGGCCACGGCGTGGCGGCCCGCGCCGTGCAGCACCAGGCAGCGCAGGCCGGGGCAAAAGCGCGCGGCCTCGCGCTGCCAGTTGCCCATCAGGCTCACGGGCGCAATGATGAGGGCGGGGTCGCTCAGGCGGCCCGCGTCTTTTTCGACCTGGATATGGGTCAGCGTCTGCAGCGTCTTGCCCAGGCCCATGTCGTCGGCCAGCACCCCGGCCAGCCCATGGGCACGCAGAAACTGCAGCCAGTTCAGCCCCTGCTGCTGGTACGGCCTCAGCGTGGCCTGCACGCCCGCTGGCACGGGCACGGCGGGCAATGCGCTGGCGCCCTGCAGCTGCGCCACCAGGCCGCGCAGCGCATCTGCGCCCTGCCACACCGCGCCCTCGCCCAAGGCCGCGCTGGTGCGCAGCGCGTCCAGACGCGAGAGCTTCAGGCTCTCGCCGCCGAAATCGTGCGCGCGGTCGCCCACCAACTCCAGCAGGGCGGCCATCCAGGGGCGCAGGGTGTCGGTGGGTAGGCGCACAAAACCCGTGCCGGTTTGCGACGGCAGGTAGACATGCGAGGGCAGCCGGGGCAGCCCCGTCGCAGGGTCCAACGGCTGGGCCGCAGCGGCGGCAATCAGCTCGGGCAGCCAGGGCAGAACGTTGTGGCGCACGCCGTGGATATCCATGCCCAGCGAGAGCGCAAACCAGGGCGATGTGGCCTCGTCCGCACCTCCTCCCCAGGGCTGCAGCGCCACGTCCAGCGCATCGGCATGGGTGATCCAGCCGTTCAACGTGGCTGCCAGCGTCAGTTCAAACCCCGCGTCGCGCAGCACCACAAAGCCGTTGTCGGCCCAGTGCATCCAGTCGTTTTGCGATTGCTCGCCAGGGATGCCGAACAGGCCATCATCCGTCCCCAGCAGGCCCAGGTCCATCAGGCGTTCGATGGCACCCAGCTCGGCCATCGCATCGCGCTGCAACAGCACCTGGCCGCCATCGGCGCCCGGCACCAGCACGCCCAGCTCCTGCCCGGCCCACCAGCCCACATGGCCCTGGTAGTCAAAACGCAGCTGGGCGGTGATGAGGCCGAGGTAAGGAACATCGGACTCGGCCACGGGCGCCAGATGCAGGCGCGCCACAGGCTTCACGCCTTGCACGCGTGTGAGGGGGCTCAGCACCGGCGGAAGCGGCAGCATGCCGCCCAGGCGGCTGGCCACATCCGCATGGTGCTTTTGCAACGCGGCGGTGCCCAGCGGGGGCGCCTGCAGCAACAGTTGCAGTTGTGCGGCGCTCAGGCCCTCGGCCAGCACGGGGCCACACAGGCCCTGGTCGGTGTCCAGGTACAGCGGCGGGTCGTTGGCGCACAGCGCGGCGCTGGCGCTGGACAGACGGGCCAGCAGGCGCCAGGTGCTGTCGCCGTCGGCCTGGGGGGCCGGGGTCTCGTTCCAGGCCCAGGCGATGGGCAGCGCATCGCCCCAACGCAGCGGCGCCCCCACTGTGGCACCGCCCGCGTCGGCAAACAGACGGCCCGTGGCGGCGGCCTGCTGCAGCGCCAGCAGGCCCACCGTGCCTTCCAGCACGCCCGACGGCGCGCCGCTGTAGGCCGAGTAGTAACCCAGGCTGCGCGGCATGGCACGCAGCAGTTGCAGCAGCTGGCGGTCGGCATCGGTGGCCCGGTCGTACACCGCCTGGCCGGGGCCGGGCTGGGTGCGGATGGTCTTGGGCTTGGCCCAGCCGCCGGTGAGCTTGGGGTAGGACACCACGGCCTCGATCTGCAGCTGCGGCGCGCCCGAGCGCAAGCGCCCCACGGTGGAGAGCAGATAGAGATAACACTCTGGCCGGTCGGCCCGCGCACCGGGCGCGGTTGGCGCCGCGTTGTCGGCGGCCAGGTCCCAGTCGTGCAGCCAGCGCACCAGGCGCGCCTCGGCCTCGGCGCGGGCCTGGGTGGCCACGCGGTCTTGCATGGCTTGCAGCGCCTGCACGGCCTGGGCCGACGGGGGCGCGGGCGCGGATGAGGGTGCGAATGAGGCTGCGGACGCCGGGCCCGAGCGCAGGTGCGCCGCCTTCAGCGTCAGCGCTACCGCATGTTTGCAGTCTTCCCCGACCGGGCAGCTGCATTCGCCCGACCACGCGCTGACCTGGCCGTTGGGCGCCAGCTGCAGCTCCACCGACAGCCCATATGGCTCGGGCTGGGTGCCCTGCACCTCGCCATGGAGGGTGAAGGCGCTGTCGCCACGTTCCTCGATGTCGATGTGGACCACCGCCGCCTGGCGAAAAAGGTCCATGCCCCGTGACCAGGCGCCTTTTTCGCACCAGGCCTGCAGCGAGTTGATGGGAAACCAGGGTGCGGAGGGGGAAGACACAAAGTTCAAGGAAAAAAATGCCTCTTGCGCGCGACCATCAAGCGCGATTAGCTATCAAAACAGGAGCAAACAACCCGCAGCGCCTCAGCGCCCGCGGGCGGCCCGCACGCGCTCGAACACGCCCTGGGCCTCCTGCCCTGCCCCGGCACTGCTGCCAGGCGTGGCCGCCTGCAGGCTGGCCAGCAGCCGCGCCAGCACCGGCGCCTGGGGCAGCAAGGGGCCCAGGAACAGCGCACGCTCGCCATCGGCGATCAGCAGCGTGGGGAATGTTTCCACGTCCAGGTCGCCCGCCAGATCGGATTCGTCCTCGATGTCCACCCATTCAAACCGCACGTCCGGGTGCACGCGGGCCAGTTCGTCGAACAAGGGGCGGTAGATGCCGCAGGTGCCACACCAGGCCGCGCACAGGCACACGGCCCACCAGCCACCGGGCATGGCGGCCGCAGGGCTTGAGGGGGTGGACGGGGGCAGTGTGGCGGGGCTGGACATCAAACGGGCTCCTGGGGCTGGCGCAGCAGTCCGTCAACACCAGCGGACCCGCTACAAACCGCGCCGTTCCCGGGCGCGGTAAACCTCAATGGTACCCACCCCGGGCGCCCGGTTGCCCCAGCTGTTGCGCACCAAGGTGGTCACGGCTGCAATGTCTTCGTCGGACAACAACTGCTGGAACGGCGGCATGCCATGCGGGCGCGGGTTGCCCGCCGTGGCTGGCAGGTAGCCGCCTTGCAGCACCACGCGCACCAGGTTGGTGGGGTCGGCCAGCGTGACGGCGCGGTTGCCCGCCAGCGCGGGGAAGGCACCGGGCTCGCCCTGCCCCTGGTCGCCATGGCACTGGGCGCAGTGCTGTTCATACACCTTGGCGCCGCGCGCCAGGGCGTTGGCCGGTGGTGCGGCCCCGGCAGCAAGCGCCTTGTGCTCCTGCTGCGGCAGGCCCTGCAGGTACACCGCCATGGCGCGCGCATCGGCATCGCTCAGGTACTGCGTGCTGCGGAACACCACCTCGGCCATGGGGCCCAGCACCGAGCCCTGCGGGGCCACGCCGGTTTGCAGCAAGGCCACCACGTCGTCGGTTTTCCATTCTTTGACACCCGCCTCATGCGCCGCATTGAGCGCAGGCGCGTACCAGTTCTGCACCGGGATCAGCCCGCCCGTGAACGCCTTGGCGTCGGTGGTGGCACCCAGCGCGTTGCGCGGCGTATGGCAGGCGGTGCAGTGGCCCAGGCCGTTGACCAGGTAAGCGCCCCGGTTGTACTCGGCCGTTTGCGTGGCCTCGGGCCGGGGCGCTCCGGGCGTGAAGAACAGCGCCCGCCACACACCCAGCGCCGCCTGCGTGTTGTACGGAAACCGCAAGGCATGCGGCCGATTGGCGTCGGCAGCGGCGGGAATGCTCTGCAGATACGCAAAGATTGCGTCCGAATCCTCGCGCGTCACCTGCGTGTAGTTGGGGTACGGAAAGGCCGGGTACAGCAGCCGCCCGTCCTTACTGCGGCCATGGTGCATGGCGCGCCAGAACTCGGCCGATGTCCACGCGCCAATGCCGTGGGCCTTGTCGGGCGTGAGGTTGGAGCTGTGCACCACGCCAAACGGCGTCTCGATGCCGCGCCCGCCCGCAAACGGCGCCCCGCCCTGCGTGGTGTGGCAGGCCATGCAGTTGCCGACGCGGGCCAGGTATTCGCCGCGCTGCACCAGTGCGGGCGTGGATTGCAGGGTTTCGGTGGCGGGCAGTGGTTCTTCGCCCCGCAGGTTCAAGGTGACCACAGCGGCGGCGGCAATGCCCAGGGCCGCGAGTGCGCAAGAGATCGTCCAGAGGATGCGTTTCATCGTTGCGCCTCCTCAGCGTCCAGCCACCGGCACATCGGCCACGCCGCCGCAGCGGGCGGGCATGGCGGCAGGCAGGGTGCGCGCAGGCTTGCCGCCCGCCGCCACGGGCTGGGCCGCCAGCCAGGCAGATACAGCGCTCACCTCCTCGGGCGTGAGCTGGCGCGCAATGTCGGCCATGCAATCCGGCGCATGGGCGCGGCGCTGGCCGGTTTTCCAGGCGCCGAGCTGGCTGTTGAGGTAGTCGCGCGGCAGCCCCAGCAGGCCGGGGATGGACGGCGCCACGCCCGTCATGGCCGCGCCATGGCAGGCCACGCAGGCAGGGACGTTGCGGGCCACATCGCCCTGCTGCACCAGCCTGCGGCCCTGCTCCAGCACGGCGGGCGGGGCCTGGGGCGGCGGTGGGGGCGGGTACGGCAGGTCCAGCGCCGCAAAGTGTTCGGCCATCTCGCGCAGGTAGTCATCGGTCAGGTGCTCGATGAGGTAGGTCATCTGCGGGTAGCTGCGCCGTCCGTCGCGGAAGTTGAGCAGCTGGTTGGCCAGGTAACCCGCCGGTTTGCCCGCAATGCGCGGAAAGTAGCCGTCTGGCGTGGCGCGGCCCTCCTTGCCGTGGCACACGGTGCAGGCCAGCACACGCGGGGCCATGGCGGCGGCCGGTGCCGCAGTGGTGGGGGCGGGCTGTGCCGCCACCCCGGCAGCCAGGCCCGCAGACAGGAAGAACACAACAGCAAGGGGGCACAGCAGGCGATGCAAACGGTGCAGGCAATCAATCATGGGGATATGGGTGGGGCAACGGAGCACAGGGAGATTCCAAAGCAACTCTACGCGCACATCAAAAAACAGTACAGATTCAGTTTCCAGTTAAAAATACAGATCAGTTTGCCCTGCATCAACGCCTGCACCCGGTTTCTACGCCCATGAAACGCTACGAACGCCATGCCGACGCCATCGCCCAGCTCATCCACAGCGGCGCGCTGCGCCCGGGCGACCGCGTGCCCTCGGTGCGCGAGGCCAGCCGCACGCGGGGCATCAGCCCGTCCACCGTGTTCGAGGCCTACTACCTGCTGGAGGCCCAGGGCCTGATCCACGCTCGCCCGCGCTCGGGCTACTACGTCAGCGCCCGGCTGCCCGGCACGGCCGAGGCCCGCCCCGCCGAGCCCCTGCCCTCGCAGCCCGCCGCCACCTCCACCGGCGTGGCGATCAGCGACCTGGTGTTCGAAGTGCTGGGCCTGGCACGCGACCGCGACCTGGTGCCGCTGGGCTCGGCCTTCCCGGGGCTGGAGCTGTTTCCGCTGGAGCGCCTGGCGCGGTGCCTGGCCAGCGGCATGCGCAAGCTCGACCCGTGGAACATCGTGCAAAGCCTGCCGCCCGGCGACGAACGCCTGCGCCAGCAGATTGCGCTGCGCTACGGCGTGCACGGCACGGCGGTGGATGTGGAAGAAATCATCATCACCAACGGCGCGATGGAAGCGCTCAACCTCTGCCTTGAGGCCGTCACCCAGCCCGGCGATGTGGTGGTGGTCGAATCGCCCACCTTCTACGCCGCGCTGCAGGCGCTGGAGCGGCTGAACCTGCAGGCGCTGGAGATCGCCACCCACCCGCGCGACGGCATCGACCTGGCCGCGCTGGCCGAGGCGCTGGAGCGCCAGCCACCCCACCAGCCCATCAAGGCCTGCTGGCTCATGCCCAGCTTTCAGAACCCGCTGGGAAGCCTGATGCCCGAGGGAAAAAAACGCGAACTCGTCGCCCTGCTCGCCCACCACGGCGTGCCGCTGATCGAGGACGACGTATATGGCGAGCTGCACTTTGGCCCCCAGCGCCCGCCCCCAGCCAAGGCGTTTGATACCGAAGGGCTGGTGATGCACTGCAGCTCGTTCAGCAAAAGCCTGGCGCCCGGCTACCGCGTGGGCTGGGTGGCGGCGGGCCGCCAGGCCACGGCCGTGCAGCGACTCAAGCTGATGACCACGCTCTCTGCCGCCACGCCATCGCAGCAGGCGCTGTCGGAGTACCTGGCCCAGGGTGGGTATGACCGGCACCTGCGTGCCCTGCGCCGCAGCCTGGAACAACAACAGGCGATTGCGCTGGCAGCGGTGGCCCAGCACTTCCCGCGCGGCACGAGGGTGTCGCGGCCCGAGGGTGGGTACTTTTTGTGGGTGGAGCTGCCGCCCCCGGTCAACGCGCTGGAGCTGCACCGGCTGGCACTGCAGCAGGGCATCAGCCTGGCGCCCGGGCAGATCTTCTCGGCCGACCAGCGGTTTGCGCACTGCGTGCGCATCAACTACGGCCACCCCGCCCAGCACCGGCTGCAGGCCGCGCTGGCCACCGTGGGCCAACTGGCGACTAGATTGGCCATGGGCGCGGCAGAGCACCAGGCCTCACCCAATTGCTATTAAAACAATAGCCAAAAAAGTCATGATGGTCGAGCGCATAGGCCGATTTTCGCTACCCTAATTCACGGCCTGGCCTCATCCGCCCCACCCGCCCACGGCATCGCCGCCCACCGCGCCAGCCTTGCACCAGGCTGACACCCGCGCCCCGCGTTGGAAAGGCCCAACCTCGGGTTCTCCCGCAGCAGGCACAGCGCTTGCAACGGCATACTGGCGCCCGCCCGCACCCCGGGCAGTGCACCACGGCGGCCCACCCGCCCCGCCCTCCAACCCCTACGCCCAGCACCATGGCCGCACCCCAGCATGTTCCGTTTGTGACGGTGGAAGACGAAGACGACTGGGTGGTCTCGTTCGCACTCGGCCCCCGGGGCGCCGACCGCCTCACCCTGGTGCGCACCCCCCATCTCGAATTCATGCTGCGCCCCGAACAGCGCGGCGTATCGGTGGGCGCCGAAGCCGGCCAGCGCCCCGCCCTGCTCGTGGCCGTGCAGTGGGGCCACAAATGTGTGGACGTTGTGTCCACCGCCAAGCGCTATAGCCTGGACATCAGCAAGGTAGACAACACCACCCGCAACGCCGCGCTGCGCCTGCTGGGCAAGATGAATTTTGACCAGCGGTTTCAGCTGGCGGGGTTTTGACGGCTGCTCAATCCAGGTCCACGAACGGTCTTGAAGGCGGCATTCAACGCATCATCTTGAAATAGGCCGTAGTCACGGCCACCTGAGACTCATCCAGCGAAGTTGGCACCGCAGCACCGAATGCAACACGGTCATCAATGGACCAGTTCATACCCGTACTGTTGGTTGTGTCGGCAGCAGGTACTGTGCCGTTCGCCAGAGGCCCTTCGCGCAAGCTTCCAAAACGCGCATCGGTGCGGCCATCAATCTGCTGGTCTAACGAGCCCGCCAAGGAAAAGGTCACTCCACGAATCACCATCACGTTGCGTGGACGGAGCACGTAGTTGTTCACGGTATCGGCGGGTTCAGACCAATTAACGCTCTGAAAGCAGACACGCGCCTCTTGGGGGTTGCCATTGCTGTCGAGGTACACGTACCGGTCTTGTTGACCCTCTGTACGCCCTGTAGGTACGCGAATTCCTGCTGCCAAAAACTCATTGATCATTGTCGTACCGCACAACTCCGTGCCCGCCGGGGTGGCATTGCCATTCACGCGCCCCGTCGGATTGGACGGGTTGTCTCCAGGCGGGCGGCCCACGCCGTTGAAGTACGCCTCATAAGCGAGTTGCCACCCTTGGATGAAGTCCGTGGACAAACGCTGGTTGGCAGCGGACCGCTGCAGGTCCCGACCTACAGCCACAGCGCCGATCACAAGCCCGATAACGATCAAGACCACGCTCAACTCGATCAGTGAGAAGCCGCGCTGGCGGCGAGACAGGCGGCCGCCAGCGGTGAATGCAGAAATGGGGGTCATGGTGCGTAACTCGATAAGCTTGGGATTCAATGGCCGATCGCATCGGCGCGCAGCGCATTCTCGTTAAGGGTGCGCGACAAGTTGGTCATGGCCGTGGTGCGGGCCGCGAAGTCGCTGTGAACCTGCTCCGCCTCTGCTAACGACAAGGCGGCATCGATCACTGCGTAGGCCGCTGCCACGTCGCTAGCAACCGCCAGCCCGATACCGACAGCAGCCAAGGCAATCTGGAAGGCTCGCGCGCCCACGGACATCGTTGTGTCTGCCACTGCGGAAACCATCTCCTTCGCAGCGTCTAGCGATCCCGCCACCGCCGACGCTACGCCAGCGGCTGCAGCCGCCACATCCGCCCGTGCCAGCACCACAGCGATATAGAGCTGATCGCGGTAGTCATACATCGCCCGCTCCATCACAAGGGAGCCTGTGGCGACGTTGAAATGGGCATGAGAAACTGCAGACAGCGAAGCGCCGCAGCTCAACTCTGAAAACAATTCGTTGTGGCTTGCTGCCACCACGATGTCGTCATAGGTGTCGGTCACGGCCCGGCCCGGCGCCTCAAAGGTTGGGGTCGTGTTATCCGCCGTTGCGTTCGCGCCATCAAAAGCCGCACCATTCCCATCTGCGTCGAGCATTCCGGGAGCAGCAACTACAAACGCGGCTGCCCGCCGATTGGCTCCCACCTGCGTGGCCAGTCGTCCCGCAGCAGGCACGAGGCCATCACCGCCCCGGTTCAACGCCAAGCAGATGTCTATGAGATTGACGGCATTTTCAACTCCCAGGGGACATGGAGGCGCATTCGCCGCGTTGCATGCAGCATTCAGCGGCGTTGCATCGTCGCCGGAGTAGGTCGCGCCCAAAAGTCCCGCACCTGAGACGGGAATCGGAGGCGCGTTCGGATTCGGGGCATCGGCATTCTGTGGCTTGGGATCGGGTGTGCGCACCCTCAGCGGATTCATGCGATCCAGCCGTACCGCCAGATCCTCATCCAAAGATGCAGAGGCAGAGTCAGGAGCGCGAGAAACGCCGTACCGTAGCGCTCCGGCTTCTGGCCGAGGAAGATTGAGCGTGCGCCACGGGAAAAATCCCACCTGACGGTTGCTCGCGCAATCCTCTGCGCCGAGCGAGTTGGCAGCGGGGCAAGGCAAGCGGTAGTTGGCATGCAGAAAACCCAGCAGCGAATCACGAGCCTGCTTCTGTACATCCATCTGGGCAGTGGTCACACGTTGGCGCTCTGACAATTGCCAGAAGATCACCGCACCTGGCAGGATCAAGCCCAGCGCGAGGAGAACGACCGACAGTTCCACCAGGGTGAAACCCATCATATGGCGCTTCATGGATTGAGCCCCTTGCGGTCAAGCAGCACGGCGTAGTTCATTGCCTGTGCCAGCGTCTCGTACAAATGCACCACATAGGCGCGCACAGCGGCCTCCTTGTCGATGGAAGCTTGCAACGCGTCCTCAGCTTCTTTTAGGTCAATTGCTGCCAAGGTCACCTCAGCTATTGCGAGTCCGAGATTCACACCAGCCAGTGCAATACCGAATATGGTGATCCCTTCCGTATTGGAAGCTGATGCAATCGCCAACGCCAAGCTACCGCCCGCCAGGGCGGCGTTGACGGCCGCCAAGGCAACACCTGATTGGGCTCCTGACAATGCAGACTCGGCCTGCGCAATGTCGAACACACGCAGCGACCAATACTCCTGCGTCAAAAGCGCATTGTCATAAGCGGTGTAAGCCGCTTGAGCAGCGGCCTGCATGGCGCTCAAACGAGTAGCGCAGCCAATGCGCCCCGCCAGATCGGCTGGACCGACACCGATCGCGATGTCGTCGTAGTTTGCGGATTGAACCCGGCCAGGGAAATCAAAGAATCGCCCACCCGCACCCCCACTGACATTGCTTCCCTCAAAGATGTTGTTCAAACCAGGGTGCACAACCACAAACGCGACAGGCATGCTGTCGGTGGCGTTTCCCGCCTGCAGAACGCCAGCCGCCGCAGGGTTGGCGGCAAACCGCCGAAGCACACGGCACCAGTCCAGGCCATTCGCATCCGCAGCGCGCTGGGTCGCAGCGGCGGTCATGGCGGCCGCCACATTGGCCAGCGCTGCATCAACCGCTGCGTCGGCAGGCAAATCTGGATCAGAGGAGGGAATGCCGGTCAGTGTGAGATTCAGGTCAGGTGACACCGATCGCGCGAGCGCACCCGCCTCGGGGGCCAGATTCAAACCCGTGCCGCCTCGGTTCACACCGTAGTGCAATTGGCCGAAACGGCTGCTCAAGCCTAAAGTGCGCCATGGCAGAAAGACAGCCGTGGCATCAGCGCAGTTTTCATTGCCACCTGTGTTGGATGCTGCGCAGGGCAAGCGGCTTTGCGCCAGCACAAAGCCTTCCAGCGCAGCCTGCGCCTCTGCCAGCTGACCCACGATGGCGGGCCGCTCCAGCGGTTCTCGGGTGGAGGCTACCCAACGCCAGACAATGACGCCGATGATGCCGACGATGGCCATCGCCACACCGAGCTCCACCAAAGAGAATCCCGACTGCCGTCGAACAGAGAGGTGCTTGAGCCTCATCGGGTGCCTCCCTTGCGATCCACGTTCTCCAAAATAGTCTGGGCCTGTGCGGGCGTCATGGGGACCACAGCCGACCCCGTGGTAGTGCAAGCAGCAGGGTTATCGACCATGGCCTGCATCTGGGTTACTTGCGCTTGGGCCTTGGTTGCCCGCTCTGCGGCGGCCTCCCGCTTCTTCGCCAACGCGTCCAGTTCTTTCTGTAGCTTCAAGGGTTTCAGATACGTCGCATCTGTGCTGGGGGCTGTAGTGCCAGGAAAACCGAATAGATTCCACAACAAGCTGTTGAGATCGTTGGCGATGTTCACTTCGCCTTGCGCGCACCCGCTCGTGCACCGGTAGGCAATCACATTACCGTTGCCATCGTAAACAGCGTAACGGCCGGCGCCAGTCAGATTGGCGTAGGTGGTTTGGTATTGCGTCTGGGCCTGGCCAAAGCTGGATGACGCAGCATCTCGGTCAGCGATTGCGGTGTTGAGCGTCGCCTGGGCAGAGGCCAGCGAATTGACCGCGTCAGCGCGAGCAGCTCGGAACAGATTGGCATCCAACTCACGGGCCTTGCGTGCGCGCTCCTTCTCCAACTCCGCCTTGTTCGGCGGATTGGTAGCAATCTGCGCATCCAGCGCCGCAATTTCATTGGTCAGGGTCTGTATCTGCGGAATGCTCTCCAGCATGCGGATTTCGGCTTCCTTGCCGGAGCGCTGGCCGCGCAACAGATTCAGCCGTTCAGTGTCGCTCGGGCTAGTGGCGGCAATCTGCGCGTCCAGCGTAGCGATGTCTGCGTTGAGCCGCGCCAGAGAGCCCGCGCTGTCCGCAAGCATGGCGTCGTAGCTAGCGACTTTGTCAGCCCAGGTGTCGCGCGCTTCGGTGGCGCGGCTGACATTGGCCACCGCAGCCTCGTAAGCGTAAGAGTAGTTACCCCAGCTCAGTGCGGCATTGAGCAGCGGATCCACACGGTCATCAATCTGCGACGATGCGCCGTTCCCCCGCAGCAACGCTCGCAGGGATGCCACTGTGTTGTCGCGCACAGTGATGGCTGTATTGCGCTCGTTCGTCTTATTAACGATTTCAGCATCTACAGCGGCAAGCGCATTCACTGCGTTGTCGCGTTCAGTCTTGGCGCTCGCCAGCATCTGGTTGATCAGACTCTGATCACGCGGAGGACAAATGTCTGCCGCCGTTGCAGAGCTATCTGCCAGCGTGAGGGCTGTTCCCGCGATACCTGCAGCCGTGGCGTTCAGGGCCACGGCTGCAATATTGGCATAGACCACGCCCCCCGCAAGCCCAATGGCCACCGTGTGCTGCGGCGCTGCTGCACACGCATTGACAGCCAGCCCCAGCGATGCGGCGCAGGTCACCCATTCGACAGCTGCATTGCCAGCATCCGAAATACCTTCTGCCACGGCCAGCGCAATCTCCAGACTGGTCATGATGGCGGCCAGCGTCGAGAAGGCAACGGCGCGCCGCGCAGCCTCGATATTGTCTGCCTTCATTTCTGCCACTTGACTCACGATGTCCTCGCCCAAGGCTACAGCGTTGATGGAATCGATCAAAGGCTGGCACTGAAAAGCTGCCAACAAGCTGGTGAAGGAGCGCTCCAGAACGATATCGTTGTAGGTAGCAAGCAATGGCCGCCGCGCAGGATCTTCCATCAAATTAGCATTCGCGCCGCCATTGGCGTTCGCTCCATCGAACAGATCGCCATCGCCGTCCGCATCATTACTGCCGGGGTGTGCCAACGCATAGGCAACAGAACGCACCGGGGACGCATTCACGCGGGCCAGACCGGCAGATATCGTGGTAGTACGAGCCGTATCAATGCGTTGGCATAGGTCCGTCAACGTGAGGATGTCACTGGGGTAGCCCGCTCCACGCATGTCGAAGAACGTCGTGCCCGTATCGTCGTACGCCAGCGGTCTCCACGAGTCTGTCAGCGTAGTGAGGTTGTTGCCTCCCGCACCTCGTTGTGCCATGTAGCGCAGCTGACCTACATCCACGCCAGGATCTGCGCCCGCAAGGCGTAGCGTGACGGACGGCAGCCAGCCTTTTTGATCGGTCAGTGTTCCGCAATCCTCCTCTCCGTCACGGTTGATGTCCGGGCACGGCAACCGATGGTTTACCGTGGCAAATGCGATGAGCGCCTGATCCGCTTGGGCGAGCACCTGCCGCTCCTGGCGCGAAGACTCGATGAGTGCCCGCTCGCGCCATTGCAGATAGCCAATCGTGGCAAGGCCCGACATTACCGCGATCAGCAGCAACACCTGCAAGAGCCCGAAGCCACGCGCGCCAGACCTTGTCTGACGGGATGCGGGGACTCTGGAAAAGAAGGAACGCATGGATCTTGTTGGTGTTTTGTTGATACCGCTATGGCAAGCTGGAACGCAGCCAGCCCGCCAACTGAATGGGAGACTCCGCCATCACCACGTCATCGGACAGGCGCCTCCGTGGCGCGGAAGGGCTTGCCGCGCACACACTGTTCAGCGCGTGAGGTGGGTCCAGACGGCTGTCATCGTTGTCGCGGTCCTGCAGCGGGACGACAACCCAGTACGCCACCGCCATGAAGGCGTTGGTAGCGCAGTCGATATTTCCGCTTGCACCGCCATCGCCTGTGATGTGGGTTCTTGACGAAGCAAAAGTCATTCGAGAGGCGCTATTGAGCGCAACGATGAGATCCGTCACGTCTCTGAACGTATCCGCCCCCTCCGCATCACCGGAACGTTCGAGAGCCACCGCCAGATCGGCATCCCGTGTCACGTCGACATTCGCACTACGAAACACGGAATAGCGTGCGCGCAGCGGGTCAGATGGAATGGGTAACCCCGCAGAGGCATAAGGAAACCAGCCCACCTGGGTACCCGAGGTGCAGTTGCCCGAAGTCAGCGACTCGTAGCCAGTGCCAGCTGCGTCAGGGCACGGCAGCCGACCGTGTCGCAATGCAAATGCACGGATAACCGACTGAAGCTGGTGGGCCTCCGCCCGGCCCCGTTCGATTTCCTGCTGCGCCGATACCGTCTCATAACCACTGAAGGCAGCCCATGACATCAAGCCGGCGACGACGAGCACTACCGACACCTCCAACAAAGAAAACCCCCGCTGCGGAGCCCGCCACGAAGGTAGGTGGAGCGACGGGAAGCAGCAAATAGTCATGGCGTTTTAGCCCCTGACCCTGGCTTTGGTGCGTAGGTTTGCAAATTCCGAGCTTCCGCGCCGACACGCTCACCCAGCGCACGCATTTCGTCCATCAGTACTTTCTGACGCTCCAAATCTTTGGGAGATGTGCTCTTGCTGATGGTTTGCAGTTCCTTGTTCAATACCTGAATGCGCGCACTGGACTCGAGCATCTTGCGCAGGGCTTGGTAATAGCGAGGATCAAACCCTGGCGGTGCCAGCGCCTCAAGTTCATTGACCAAAGAAAGCATGCGCTCCGGCGACGCATTGGCCCCTTGAGCGCGCAAGGCATTGAACTCGGCACGAACCTCCGCCAGACGGCGCCGCCGCTCCTGCACCTCCTGTGGCGAACGGAAAGCTGCGCTGGCGCCCCCTGCCGCAGAAGGGGTCTGCCCAGCCAGAGAAGAAGACGATGGCAACGGCGAAACCCGTTGACCAACGCTCGCCCTGGCAGGTGTTGTGGAAGTGGTTTGGGCGTTATTACCAGCCAGCCAAAAGCTGCCCGCCAGCAGAGCCAACACCAGCAGCCCCAGGCCGCCACCTATCAATAAAGGCTTGCGCATGCTTCAGCACCCAGCCCCGCACAACTGCTGGCGGGCTTTCAAAAAAAACAAAACTGTCGGGCAATCCAGACACATGACTAGCCGCCTCCCATGCTCTGCGTTACCGACTGGCGCACCAGGTCGTACACCGGCAGCAGCAATGCAACGATCAGGAAAAGAAACAGGCCACCCGCCACCAGAATGATCAGAGGCTTGAGAATTTCCGCCAGCGACTTCACCAACACTTCCAGACGCTTGCGATAGTCCGCCGCTAGGTGAGAGAGTTGTTGATCCAGGCTGCCAGACTCTTCCCCCACTGAAATCATGCGAACTGCCATGGCGGGGAAGCCGCCCACACGCCGCATGGATGAAGACACAGACTCCCCACGCGAAACCGATTCCGCCACGTGGATCAGTCGGGTGCGGTAGTAGCGGTTCTTGGTGGCCCGCCCCAGAACGCGCAGGCTGGACACCATATCCACCCCCGCACGCACCAGGATGGAAAGGTGCTCGGTGATATGCGCCATGCCAGAAGACACCAGCAACGTGCGAGCAATCGGCAACCGGTGCATCAGGGTATAGGTGGCCAGTTGGAATCGCTCGGACCGCCTGAACGCAATAACGCCGATAGACACCACGATGACAGTGACCAGCAGCACCCAGGGCAGATGGGTGGACAGCAAGTTAGCAAACGCCACCAGCCCTTCAGTGATGGGCGGCAGTTTCGCCTGCAGCTGCTTAAACAGGCGCGCCATGTTGGGCACGACGTAGTAGATCCAGAAGATAGCGACGCCGATGATGGAGGCGAACACAAACGCCGGATAGATCAGCGCAGTCTTGATGTCACGCCGGATGTTGATCATTCGCTCCACGTGCTCGGCGGCTTCGCCCAGCATGCGGTCCAGAGTACCTGTCTGGTCCCCGATGGAGATTAGGTTGCGCACGGTCTCGGGGAACACGTTGGGGTGCCGATTGAAAGCTTCGGTCATGCCCACACCCGCGTTCAGGTCGTCCAACATATTGCGAGCGACAGACGCCATGGCCGGATTGCCCACACTGTGGCTTTCTTCCACCAGGGTGGTCAGCGCATCGAGGGCGGGAACACCCGCGCGCATCATGAGACCCAGGTCGCGAAGGAAGCCTGCAAGATCCTCGCCGCGCACCTGCTTTCGGAACAGGTGCAAAAGCGCATCGGCCACCACTGCCAGCCATCCAGGAAAACGCCAGAGGCTGATCACCGTGCCGTCAGTGTCGGCCTCCAGCCGCATACGGGCAGACAAGTCGCGCTTGACTGCCAGGCGCAACAGACCCGAGCGCACCCCACCGTGGGGCAGCAGTACGCGGTAGTAATAAGTGTTGAGATTGGCCATGCAATGCTTCCGCCAAAGCGGCTCAGTCCTCGCCCACGGTGCGGAGGATTTCCTCCATCGTGGTCTCACCTGCCAACACGCGGTGTCGCGCCAAGGTCAAGATGGGTCGCATTCCCGCAGCCAGCGCGCGTTGCCGCATCTCGGCGCGCGTGGCGTCCGACGCGATGGCGTCTGCGAGATCACGATTGACCACCAGCATTTCGTACACCGGGAGGCGGCCCAGATACCCAGTGTCGCGGCAGTGATGGCAGCCGGCACCATGGAACACCTGCTGCATTTCGCCCGTAGCGCCCTGCCCCAGCCAGCGGCGCTCATCGTCAGTCGCAAGACGTGGCTTGGCGCAATGCGGGCAGATACGGCGCACGAGGCGCTGGTTGATCACCGCTACTAGGTTTTCGGCGATCGTTTCGGTGTCCACACCCAAGAGCTTGAGGCGAGGCATTACCCCGAAAATGCTGCCCACGTGCAAGGTAGACAACACCAAGTGACCTGTAGAAGAAGCGTCCAACGCTGCACGCGCCGTCTCGGAGTCCCGGATCTCACCCACCAGGATGATGTCGGGGTCATGCCGAAGAAAATGCCGCATGGCATTGGCGAACTCATAGCCCGCACGGCGGTTCACTTCGGTCTGACAGGCGACAGGGACGCGGTATTCCACCGGGTCCTCCACCGTCAGCACATTGCGCTCGATCAAGGGCTGCATGCGCAGGGCGGCGTGCAGCGTCGTGCTCTTGCCTGAGCCAGTGGGGCCCGTGATCAAGATGAGGCCATGCGGGCGCGAGAACGCCTTGGCCATGACGGCCACGTCCTCCTCCAGGAACCCGAGGTCCGCCAACTTGTCGAGGTTGCTGCGCTCGGGCAGCAAGCGCAGCACCATGCGCTCGCCAAATTCCGAGATCAAGGTGGAGACACGGATGGTGAAGTTGTGCTCCATCACCTGTGCTGTGAAGCTCCCGTCCTGGGGTAAGCGCTGTTCGCTGGCATCCATGTCAGCCTGCAGCTTGACGTAGACCACCAGGCGGTCCAAGGCCGGCGAGAGCGCAAACACAGGGCGCAAAACGCCGTCCACCCGCAGCAACACCGAACGGCTGCGCGCCGTGGGCGCCAAGTGAATATCGGTCGCGCGTTCGCGCACAGCCAGGTGAAGCATGTGCTCCAGCAAGCGAGCGGGGCTGTAGGCACGATCCACGTCGGCTTCGAGCTTGCGGACCTCGCTTTCGATCAGTCGTGCAGGCGGGTGCTCGGCAAAGTAATAGTGCTGCTGGATGGCCTGGGCAACGCTGTCGAACTCTCCCTGGAAGAAATGGCAACCCTTGCCAAGCTTGCGCTGCACAAGCTCGGTCACTGTGTCCGGCTGTGCGTCGCCCAGCACTACCTCGATCAGACCTTCGTCGTTTTCCCGCACAGGCAGGAAGCCATATGTCAGGCACAGCGATCGGTTGAAGATGCCGGCTACCGCCGTATCGGGCTCCGGCATTTCGTCGGCGTTGACAAAGCGCAGGCCGCGCTGACCAGCAAGCTGGCGTGCAACCTCATTGGCACTTGCGAAACCCAGCTCCACCAGAAGGTTGCCCATGGGCACCTTCTCGATCTTCTGCTTTTGCAGCACGTAGTCGATGGCGACTGCTGACACAAGGCCAGCATTGACCAACGCAGCGCCCAGGGAAGGACTCTTGTCACGCAGCACCGCCAGGCGATCCTCGGCCGTAGGGCCTGCGGGCTGCAACTGGCCCGAGGCCTCTAGCAATGATTCAGCGGGGGGATGCATCCTGATGCTCCAGAAGTAAGAAGGTCAGTTCGTCAGGCTTGCCAGTCGGCGGCAGACCTTGCTGCAGTTGAAAGCGGGCGAACGCCTCTCCAGTCTTCGAACCAAAAAAACCGTCGTCCGGCTCACGCTTGTCCAGTAGGCCCATGCTCTTGAGCTTGCCCTGCACCTTGCGCGTGACCTGTTCAGCGGCCTCGATGTTGCGCGCGTTGTGGCGCCCCAGCCATGCGACCCAGGACTCCTTGTCCACGTTGAAGCGGCACATGCGCGTCGATGGTTTCAGGCTGTCCACCATGCCATCGGGCAGGCGGTAAACGTGCACAACCTCGTCAGCATTAGCCGCCGCCTTGAGCTGGGTTTCGCACGCCTCACGCCCGGATACCCCAGCCGCAGGCTGCGGTTTGGGTACCGGTGCAGCAGCCACCACGGCGGGCGCAGAGCTGCCATTGGGCAGAACCGCCGACGCATCGCCTGACACTGTCGGCCGAACTACCTCAGGAGCCGGGGCTGCCACCACTGCGGCCGCTGGCGACACATGCTCACTAGGTTGGGTCGCCAACCCCCAGCTGGCCAACGCGACGGTTGCTGTGGTGCCAGCCAGCAAGCCAGCAAGCACCCAGACCTTGCGACCGCGAGAGCCGCCAGTCACCTTGGCAATCGCTGCGGCTTCATCCCCCAGTGCAGGCAGATCGGCCACCGCACGCTGAACCAGCGAATCCGTCACTACAGATGTCCTGGTACTCGCCAAACCATAGAGACAGCGGTCCAGCACCAGATGAATGCGCCGCAGGTTGCCCTGCGTGGCCCGGTGCAAAGCGTCCGCTGCAGCAGGTTCGATGGAGAGGCGCCCTTCTGCGCCCGCAGCGTTCACGCGAAAGTCGAAGTAACGAGTGACTTCATCCTTTTGCAGACCCGACAGGCGAGCGTGTTTGATGATGCGACTCTTGAGCTGACGCAACTCCGGCGTCGCCAGGGTCTCCTCCAGCTCGGGCTGTCCGACCAGCAGAATTTGCAAAAGCTTTTCCTGGCCGGTTTCCAGATTGCACAACAAGCGCACCAGTTCAAGCGATTCCACACTGAGGTTCTGCGCATCATCGATCACCAGCAAGCTGATCTCGCCTGCCTGGTGCCCCGCGATCAGGAATTCGGTAAGTCGCGCCAGTCCCTGCTCCACGGAGTCCGATGGCGGCAAACCGAAGTCTGCCTGTATGGCGGACAACAGAGCGCTATCCTGCAAAAAGGTATTCAGGATCAGTGCTGAATGGCAGTTCTTGCCGCTGAGGGTGTCCAGCAGGCGCCGCACCAAAGTGCTCTTGCCCAGCCCTACTTCACCGGTCAAAAGAACAAAGCCCTTGCGCGCCTCGATGCAGTGCACGATCTCCGCAAAATCCTCCTCCAGCCGCGGCGTGAAGAAGTACGAACCCGCATCCGGTGTAGGCGGAAACGGATTACGAGACAACCCCAGCGTGGCGTAGATGGAATTGGCCGTCATTGCCGTGCAGCAGGGGTGAACTGGGCCAATGCAGCCCGCAACGCAGCCGAATCCGGTTGCAGTCGTGACGCCGCATCAAGGGTTGCACGGGCTTCTTCCGTCTTTTGCTGGCGCGACTGGATGCTGGCCAGGTTGATGGCAGCCTCTTCATCGCCAGGCAGGCGCTCAAGGATGGTGCGATAACCGCCCGCCGCAGCAGCATCGCGGCCAGCGCGCAGGTCAAACCAGGCTTGCGCGCGTAGCAGTCCCAGAGATCCTGCTGGAAGCCGCTCCTTGAGCCCAGCCAGCTCACGTTCCGCATCGACCGTCCGCGACTCTTTCATGGCAGCGACGAAGCGGGCAAAGCGTAGCTCCACCGGTGTGTCATCCAATACGGGGGCCGTCGCCACAACGGGCGCAGCGGCGGTGTTGGGGCGGTTGGTACCACGCGCCTGCCGCGTCGGGCTGGTACGGGTCACGGGAACCGCTGTGGGCGTAGCGACATCACTGCGCTGGCTGGCTGCTAGGACCGTCTTGGGCGCAGCTGGCTCCATGGCAACCGCCTGAGTGGGAGTCTGTGACTGTGCTGGCGCAGCCGCAGGAACCGCAGCCATTGCAGGTGTCGGGGACGCAACAGGCTCAGCGGGGACTGCCGTCACCGGCGCTTGCGACGCCGCTGCAGGCGCAGCCGCTTCGGCGACTGGCGAAGCTACCGTCACCAGGGCTGGAGCAGGAGCCGGGGCCGGACTCGGCGCAGCCGCCATTGGCGGCGGCAGCGCTTTGGGTTTCATCTGGGTTTGCCAGACAAACCAACCCAGAATCCCGGCCCCCAGTACGACGGCAAAAGCCAGCATGGCATCCAGCCATGCAGGACGGCCACGCACCGTCGCTTTGGAAGCCCTTGCCATGGCAGGCTTGGAGTCTTGAGGCGCATCCATGGATTTCAGCGCGTCGTGGATGAGACTCATAGCACACGCACCCGCAAGACGATCACCAGCTCACGGCTTCCGTGCACCTTGTTTTCATTACCGAGCAACTTGCCCAGCAGCGGCACGTCGGAGATACCAGGTGCGCCGCGATCATTGTTGGAACTGCGCTGGTCGATCAACCCCCCGACCACCACCACGTCGCCATCACCCACGTTCAAGGTCGTTGTCAGCCCCTTGTAGCTCACCTTGGGCAGGGAGACCAGGTTGTCGCCCCCTACAGCTACAAGTTGCAGGCTGGCCGGGTCCACATCGCTCTGCATGGGATTCAGGAGCAGCTCGATGCGGCCATCGTCACGCACCATGGGCAGCACGCCCACCATGACGCCGGAGAACACCGTGTCGGTCTGTACGCTGGACGAGGTGGTGGAAGCTCCACCGCCAGGTACTGTCTGTGTGGATGCAGACTGGGATACATAACGCGAACTGGTGCCCACTGACAGCAACGCAGGGGTGCCATTGCGCACCTGTACGTTGGGGTTGGACAACACCTTGAGATTGCCAAACGAGCGCAGCGCGTTGATCACGATCCCGTAGTTGCTGCCTTGATAAGACACCCCCAGTGCAGGCCCGGCCACGCTACCGATGAGCGCTGCGGGAATGGAAATGGCCCGCGAAGGGTAACCAGTGGCGGCATTCGGCAGCGTGCCCGAGCTACCGCC
This sequence comes from Acidovorax kalamii, assembly GCF_002245625.1. Taxonomy (GTDB): domain Bacteria; phylum Pseudomonadota; class Gammaproteobacteria; order Burkholderiales; family Burkholderiaceae_C; genus Acidovorax; species Acidovorax kalamii. Next base: position 102,808 of record NZ_NOIG01000011.1, on the reverse strand, counting down.
CAGCTGCATGGGCGACGAACCAAAGCCGGCGGCCAGACGGCTGCGCAAGGATGTCCAGTCCACTCCGAACTCGAAGTTGTCAGACAGCTGTACATCGATCAGCTGCGCCTCGACATACACCTGCTTTCCCAGCACCTTGTGCACCTGGGCCAGCATTTTTTCGACAGCGCGCATCTTGGAAGGCCTGGCCTTCACATACAGCGTGCCCGTCATCTTGTTCAGCGTGAAGCCACTGTCCTCGTTCATGGTGGCCAAAGGGGCCTGCGGCAACTGGGCCGGACGTGCGGGGTTGGCCCCGCCTCCAATCCAAGCCGACGAGGAAGAACCCGGCGTCGTCATGGTCAGGTTCTGCTGCTGCATTTGCTGCTGGGCCAGACGGTCTTGGTTGGCGTCGCCCAGTACCGACTTCAGCGCTGTCTCGATTTCCTGGTACGGGTCCGTGCTGCCACCGCCAGAGCCCGACATGGTCAGACTGCCCTGCTGGGCACCCGATCCGCCACCACCGCTGCTTCCACTGCCGCTTCCGCCTCCACCACCCGAATTGGTGCTGCCGAAAACATTGCCGCCAGAACCCATCTGAATGCTGGTCTTGGTGTTGAGAAAGTTCAGTGAAAAGAACTTTTCCTCGGTCAGGTTGACACGCAACGTATTGCCACGGAACTCGCCGGCCACGTCGTAGGTGCGCAGCACTTCATTGAAGCCTTCACGCAATGTCACCTGGCGCAAGTGCATATCGGCAAGCTGGCCGCCCTTGAGCACATTCGGATCAACGATCAGATTCAGGTTTCCCGCGTCGGCGAATGCACTCAGTATCTGGCTGATGCTGGCGCGGGACATGGCCACGTTGATCAGCTTGCCTTCCAGGGGATCGAACACCGGCGCCATTGGCGCAATGACTGGTGCCGCGGCCGTCTTGTTGATCTCTGCCAGCAGCATCTGCTGATGTACCAGCAAGCGCTGCGCCTCTTGCGCAGCGTGCTCACGCATCTGGTCCGCCGCGCTGGTGTCTGGCGGCGGGAGGCTGGCAGCGCTACGGGGCGAAGGGCTGGCGCAACCAGCCAGGACTACGGCGGCACATACCAGCGCCAATGGCTTGAAAAACGGAGGATTGTTCATGTCGCTGTCCTTGGCGCTACTAGCGTGATTTCTTGAAATGGTCATGAGGAGAAGCCGACGGGAGCCCACAACGCAATGCACTCGTCGAACCATGCGCGACGTTGCCGGTCTGCTGCCATCGGGCTTTCGTGGTCATGGCAAGCTCTTGATGGGGCCGGGTTGCCCGCCCGGCAGGCCCGAGCGGAACTCCTGGGTATTGATGCTTGCCAGCGATCCGTCGGGCCAGCGCAGCGTGCCCACCCGCAAATCGCCCTGGGGCAGCGTCAGGGTCTGGCGACCCAGCCGCTCTGTGACCACCGCCTCGCTGGGGCGCACCTGCACCACACGTCCGCCGCCCTCCAGCCGTGCGCCCTGACGAGCCAGCTGGCCGTCAATCACCACCGACTGCCGCTCCGATGCCAGATCGTCCAGATGCAATGACAGGGAACGGCGCGGCATTTGCACGCTGCCCACGACATCGCTGCCAGGCACCGGCAGCGCGATCAGACGCTGCGGATCGGTACCAGCCGTCGTCGTCTGCGCCTGGATGCGAGACATGGCGCCAAAGGCCTCAGTAACTCGCTCCTGATCCGTGCGCAAAGCGGCTGGCAAGGGCGCCAGCTCCACGGTCATGAGACGCATCGAAGGGGTACGCGCCTGAGTTAGCTGAAACACGCCATACAGCCCCCAGCCGAGCAAAAGAATGGCAAGCCCATTGAGAAGTAAAGCCGCGTATTTCATGGTTTCACATTTCCTGGTGCTGCTGCATTGGCCACCAGCTCATACGAGAAAGAACCTGGCAGCGTGAAGGTGGGGTCCACCGCCCGGAGCGTCCAGCCAGCCGCAGCCATCTGCGAAACCCAGCGCGTCACGGAAGCCGAGGCACCAGGTGCAACCACGCCGTCTACACGGAATGCCTTTTTGCTGGGTTGCGCGCTGCCCAAAGAGTTCGTGGTTTCCAGACGCACCCGCTGAATCCGAATGTCCTTGTTGGACGCAGCTTTCAACACGGCCATGAACGCCACTGGATCATGGCGCGCGCCCTCATCGAGCGTGCGAGAGAACTCTGCCACCGGCAACAGCTTCTGCGGAGCCTCCACCGATGACACCGCCTGGATTCGGCTTTGCAGCGTCTCCAGCTCTGCGCGCTGGTTCATGCCCGCATTGCGCTGCTGATCCGCCAGTTGCCCGACCAGCACGCCCACGATGGCCAGAACGATGCCGACGAGCGCCGTTACCACGGTGATCGGAGCCACCCAGCGCTCGGCACGCCATGCCACCCGCTCCAGACCTGGATTCATCGCATGGCGGCCTGCCGCCTGGCGTGCCAGTGCGGGCATGACGGTATGCACCCGCTCGGAAGCCAGCGTCATCTCCTGCGCATGCATGACCACTGGTGCGCCACCTGCCACGCTGCGTACCGCAGCAAGGCAGGTGTCCACATCGACGGGCTGCGTGGACCACAGCGTGCCCCACTCCACAGCCTCAGCGCCCAGCCGCGTCAACAAAGCACTGTGATTACTCGTCAGTACCTGGGCAGCACTCGCCATGGCAGATGGCCCAGACCCCAATGCCTGGGTAGAGCCAAAGACCATGCCCTCTTCCGATTGCACGAAGCACATCAACCGCCGTTGCGTCAGCACGATGCGCGCACCGCCGGAAGCCACGCCGTCACACAGCAGGCCACCAGCCATCATGACCAGACAATGGTCGTCCTGCTCCTTGGCCCACTGCGTGCAACGCTGCCACAAGTCCAGCGAAATCGCCGAAAAGAACACCTGAAAGCCGCCCGGCAACTTGACCAGCCGGTGCACCACCACGTGTGCGGCGCCTTCGACGAGACCCTGCGTGCGCACACGCTTTTCAACCAGCGCAGCGGCGTACTCGGTCTTGCCCTCGAAACGCCAGACGTCGGTGTAGACGTCGTCCATGTCGAGCACCACCAGGGCACTGTGGGTCAAGCGCGGCCATGCAGGAACCTCTTCGACCTGATGCCCGTGGCAGTGCAGCCAGCCGGAACTGGCTATGCGATACACATGTTCTGCACTCATGGAGTCACCTTCGGCGATGGAGAAACAGACGCCGTCTGGAAGTGCAGCGTGCCCGTGACGCCCAGCAAAAGCCCATGGTCGCCAGGCAGCGGGGGTTGAAACAGGCTGGCCTCCGGCGACACCGTGCCGATCTCGAACACATCCGCCACAAAAATCTGCCCTGCTCCGCCACGGCCCAGTTCGCCCAGGAACTGAGCCGCCTCGACCCGCGTCGCCGGGGCTACGGCACGGCGCAGCCTGCGCTCGCCCCACTGGGACGGGTCAAAGCCCATGCGCTCCACCTGTTGCGAAACGTCTTTGATAGAACGCACCAGTTGCTCGCGCCGCTGCACTTCAGGCACAAGACTGCGGGCGCTTTCGAGCCCCTGTTGCAACTGCGCGAATTGCTGCCGCTCCCAAGCAAGTTGCTTGAGACCGCGTTGCGCCAGCCAGGCTCCACCGCCGAGCAGGGCAGTGGCCAGTGCCAGGCAGGCCAACTTGAGCGTACGGGTGCCGTTCAATTACTGCTCCATGATCCAGTGGGCGGTCAGCAAGATGACCTGGTCTTCGTCGAAGGTGCGGCCGGTTGCTGTACCCGCACCGCTGCCCGAGGTGTTGTCCACAGCCGCACGCGCATCGCTGTTGTTCATCTGGGTGCTGTTACCGCTGCCCACATTGATGGCAACGCCCTGAGTGTTGTTGGCTTCCCATTGATTGCCGGGCGCATTGGCTTGGTTGGCTGCAGTCTGCTGCGGACGACCTTGAATACGGAACCGGCCTTCGCGGGAGTCCGGTTTTCCGTCAATCACCTGGTCCATGAAGCGTGCCAAGTCAGGTGTCAGGCCACGAATCACCATGACGTTCCCTGCGCCGCTTGCAACGCCGGCATCGTTGAACTGGAAGCACACTTGAAGCTCGGCGGGATTGCCATTGGAGTCGATGTAGAGGAAGCGGTCTTCATGACCTTCGCCACGGCCAGGAGGCATGCGGACGCCGGCACGTGTCATCAGTTCGCGCAGGTTTACGGTAGCCAGCGTGGCATCGCCAGCGCCGACCGTGTTCGCTGCATAGCCCTGGCCAGAGCAGATCTTGCGGCCACGGTCAGTGAAGCTGGCGGGAATGCCTGGTACGTTCATGGAGCCCACGCGGGTGCAGGCATTCCCTCCGTTAATCGAAGTTTCGGTGCCATCCACCATGTAGGTCGGGGCTTGCTGGCAATCACCCACTACCACACCGGTCCGCTGGTAGTACTGGTCATAGGCCATCTTCCACTGGTAGGCAAACTTGTTGACGGCCTTCTGGTATTCGGCGTTGCGCTGAACATCCTTGGCGATGGCCACGGCACCGATGATTAGTCCAATCACGGCCAGCACAATGGCCAGCTCAACCAGCGTGAAACCTTGCTGGACCTTGCGGCCCAACCGGCGAAACGAGTGCATCTTTTTCATTGAAACCTCCGACGAGGGGAACAAGTTGTTTAAAGAGTCAGCAGATAAAGGGCTCGCGCCACATCACTGATTCATGCGATAGATAGCCGTGACAATGGCGATCTGGTCTTCGTCAAAAGCACGGTCATTGGTAGTGCCGATCTGGTCACGGTTGGAGGCCTGCCACTCCTGCCCCGGCGCATTGGGATTGGTGCCGCCTGCGTTGTTCAGCACGCCCTGGCGACGGAAGCGGCCTTCACGCTCGTCGGGCTTGCCGTCGATCATCTGGTCCAGTGCGCGTGCCAGGTCGGGCGTCAGGCCGGTGATGACCATCACATTGCCCATGCCGTCGCCGACCGCATTCGCAGCAGAACCGTTGCCCAATGGCACATTCCACTGAAAGCACACCTGGACTTCTTGCGGGTTGCCATTGGTGTCCAGGTAGACATAGCGGTCTTCCAAACCCTCCGCACGGCCGGGTGGCATGCGAATACCTGCACGCGTCATCAAGGCACGCAGATCAGGGTCCGTACCAGCAGTGAATCCTCGGGTCATTCCCTGCCCTGCCGCAGCGCGGCAAATGGCGTTGGGAGGCGTGACACCGGTCATGTCGCGACCAGAGCGCGTACCTGCGGCCAGAAAGCGTTCGCCATTGACCATGTTTTGAGGCGCGGTCTGGCTATCTCCCAGCACCACACCAGTGCGCTGATAGTGCTGGTTGTAGGCCTGCTCCCATTGGTCAATGAACTTGTTCTTGATCTTGGTGTACTCGGCGTTGCGCTGCACATCCTTGCCAATGGCGACCGCACCGATGATGAGGCCGATCACCGCCAGCACAACCGCCAGTTCGACCAGTGTGAAACCCTGCTGACGCGTAGCGCGCGAACGGCGGGCCAGGTTCTTGAATACTTGGTTCATGATGTTTTATTCCTCGCCCTGATTACTGGTTCATCTTGTAGATGGCGGTCAGGGTGATGACCTGCTCTTCGTCACGCGTGGTGCCCGCGCCGGTGGCTGTGGGCGCTCCCGCACCCCGGCCGAAGGAGTTGTTGGCAGACCACTCCACACCAGGTCCATTCGGTGTGCCATTGGGAATATTCCGCAGGCGGAAGCGGCCTTCTTGCGCATCAGGCTTGCCATCGACCATCTGATCCAGCATGCGAGCCAGGTCTGGAGTCAGGCCAGAGATGACCATGACATTGCCTGAACCCTCTGGTGTCGAGGGTCGGTTCCACTGAAAGCACACCTGGATTTCCTGTGGAGAGCCATTGGTGTCGGTATAGACATACAGGTCTTCCTGTCCCTCGGCACGACCGGGAGGCATGCGAATACCTGCGCGTGTCATGTAGGCACGAAGGTCATTCGCATTGGCGGTGAAAGGAGAGTCGGAGCGCATCGTCCCCGCTTCAGGATTGCGCGAGCAAACAGGGACCGGCTCAGAGCCGGCCGCGACCAGTGCAGCCATGTCGCCACCCGAAGTGGGAGAACCCGCCGCTGCTACATAAGCGGTGCCGTTCACCATGATGCGGGGAGCCGTCTGGCTGTCCCCCACCACCACACCCGTGCGCTGGTAGTACTGGTTGTATGCCTGCTCCCATTGGTCGATGAACTTGTTCTTGATCTTGGTGTATTCGGCGTTGCGCTGAACATCCTTGCCAATGGCAACCGCACCAATGATCAGGCCGATGACCGCCAGCACAACAGCCAATTCCACAAGGGTAAAACCACCCTGCGTCGCTCGGTTACCGGGAGAACAGTGCATGCGCCGAGCAGGCAGAACGGAGAGAAGTGATCGCATGATTTCCTCAAGCGTTGAAAGAAGAGTGAGCGCGAAGATTACTAAACGTAACGAAAGTTAACAAATCAAAACTGGGCTCAGCAACCGGACTGTTCAGCCCTCATCAACCGTACCCGGCTGCCCAGAAAAGCACCGAAAAACGGCAGCCCTCCAAAACAAGAAATCATTGATTTTTCTTATTCAAATCAATAAGTTAACACCCAACCTGACTAACTTTCTGTCTTCAAAAGAAGGTGCGCAAGCATCGCGCATGCAGGCTCTCGATGCCATAGTGCGTATGTATTAGTGACACAACAGCAACAAAAACAAACAATCAAATTCAATGATTGGTAGTTTTTAACTATTGGAAAAACAAGGGTTTTCAAGGGGCTGTCAGCACCAGGTTTTGGCGTTGAAAACCTAGGCGCAAAGCTGCGACAAACATGCGCGACTGGATAGCGCGCGCAAGCGTTCGAACTTGGATGGAAGCCGTGTGAAAACGGCGCGCCCGGAACAGGCTAAGAGTGCACGCCCTACCCTTTTTTGCCGGAGACACGGCGACGCATGCCCAAAGCCAACGGCTCAGGAGAACTCACAGCATGCGAAGACTTGGAGAGACGGGATGTGGTGTGCTGGTGCAGGTGCTCACCCCACCGCCGTCCACTTCTGCTCACTGGCCGCAGACGCCAACACCCGCTCGATGAAGCGCACGCCGCGCGCACCGTCTTCCACGCGCGGGTAGTCGGCGTGCAGCGGGTCGGGCGCCGTGCCTGCCTGCCGTGCGCGGATGTCGGCGGCCACGCCCAGGTAGACGTTGGCAAAGGCCTCGATGAAAGCCTCGGGGTGGCCCGCAGGAATGCGCCCGGCCTGCAGCGCGGCAGGGCTGAGCCAGGGCGAGCCGCGCGTGAGAATGCGGCGCGGGCCGTCCACGGGGGAGTGGATGAGCTGGTTAGGTTCTTCCTGCCGCCAGGTGATGGTGCCCAGCGTGCCGGACACCTGCAGGCGCAGGTCGTTCTCCAACCCCGCTGCCACTTGCGATGCCACGATGAAGCCGCGTGCGCCGCTGTCGTAGCGCAGCAGCAGCTGGGCGTCGTCGTCCAGCTGCCGCCCGGCGCCAAAGGTGGTGAGGTCGGCGCACACCCAGGCGGGATGCTGGCCGGTGACCGTGGCAGCCAGGTTTTCGGCGTGTGATCCGATGTCGCCCATGGTGCCCACCGCGCCGCTGCGCGCCGGGTCCAGCCGCCAGTCGGCCTGCTTGTTGGCGCCGCCCTCTTCCACGGCGGTGGCCAGCCAGCCCTGGTTGTATTCGACGGTGATCTTGCGCAGTGTGCCCAGCGCACCGCTGTGCACCAGGTAGCGCGCCTCGCGCACCATGGGGTAGCCGGTGTAGTTGTAGGTCACGCCAAACACGGTGCCCGCCTTCGTCACGGCGGCCACCAGCTCATCGGCCTGCGCGCTGGTGTGCACCAGCGGCTTGTCGCACACCACGTTGAAGCCCGCCTGCACAAACGCCAGCGCCACCGGGTGGTGCACATGGTTGGGGGTGACGATGCTTACCAGGTCGATGCGCTCATGCGCCGGGCGGCGCAGCTCGTCGGCCAGCAGGTCCTGCCAGCTGCCGTGGTTGCGGTCGTCCGCCAGGCCCAGTTCGGCGCCGGATGCGCGCGCCCGCTCGGGCGATGAAGACAGCGCGCCGGCCACCAGCTCGAACTGGCCATCGAGCGCCATGGCTTTGCGGTGCACAGCGCCGATAAACGCGCCGTGGCCGCCGCCCACCATGGCGTAGCGGAGCTTTCTAGGACTGGACATACGAAACGCCTTTGCTCGCTGTGTGTTGTTGTTATCGGTTTTATGCAGGGGTGCGGCTAAGCCTGCTTGTCGCGCGCAAACACGGCGTCGAACGCACCGGCGGCGGGCTTGAAGTCGAGCCGCTTGCAGAACGCCGCGCTCTCCGTAGCGCCGTGCACGCGGTCCATGCGGCTGTCTTCCCACTCCACCGACAGCGGGCCCTGGTAGCCGATGTCGTTCAGCGCGACGATGATGGATTCAAAATCGATCATCCCGCGCCCCACGCTGCGAAAGTCCCAATTGCGCCGCGCATCGCCAAAGCTGGTGTGCCCGCCGAACACGCCCACCGTGCCGTCGCCCTTGCCCCACCACACGTCCTTCATGTGGGCGTTGTAGATGCGGCCGGCAAACTGGCGGATGAACTTCACGTAGTCGACGCCCTGGTAGGCCAGGTGGCTGGGGTCGTAGTTGAAGCCAAAGCGCTTATTGCCGCCCACGGCTGCAATCGCGCGCTCGGCCGAGGCGATGTCGAACGCGATTTCGGTGGGGTGCACCTCCAGCGCGAAGTTGATGTCGTGCTGCTCGAACACATCGAGGATGGGGCCGAAGCGCTTCGCAAAATCGGCAAAGCCCTTGTCCCAGTACGCCTGCGTGGTGGGCGGAAACGCATAGATCGAATGCCACACCGACGAGCCGGTGAAGCCCGTGACCGTCTTCACGCCAAACTTCGCGGCAGCGCGCGCCGTGTCTGCCAGCTCGGCCGCCGCACGCTGGCGCACACCCTCGGGCTCGCCATCGCCCCACACATGGGGCGGCAGGATGGACTGGTGGCGCTCGTCAATCAGGTCGCACACGGCCTGGCCCACCAGGTGGTTGCCGATGGCAAAACACTGCAGGCCGTGCTGGGCCAGCAGTGCGTGTTTGTCTTTGACGTACTGGGGCGACGACAGCGCCTCCTGCACGTTGAAATGGTCGCCCCAGCAGGCCAGCTCCAGGCCGTCGTAGCCCATGCTTTTGGCCAGGGGCGCGAGTTGCGCCAAAGGCAGGTCGGCCCACTGGCCGGTGAAGAGGGTGACGGGTCTTGGCATGGCGGCTCCAAGGGCGTGTGGTTGCGGATGTACAAGTGGCAAGCAGCTATCTTTTCAATAGCTGCTTGCGCTTGATAAATAAGCGCTACAGGCCTATTTGATTCAAAACACCATCAGAACGGCGAGTCCGGGAAGTAAAAATCCTTCGCCGTTTCCTTGGTGATCAGCACCGACGGAATGATGGTGTTGGCGGGCAGTTTCTCGCCCTTGATGCGCGCCTCGGCCGTGAGCTTGATCGAGTCGTAGATGAACTTGGGGCTGTACGACACGTTAGCCTGGATGAGCGGGTTGCTGCCGTCCATCAGCGTCTTGATCATGCCCTTGGCACCCGCGCCGCCGAACACCAGCTTGATGTCCTTGCGCTTGGCCTGCTCGATGGCCTTGAGCACGCCCACGGCCATGTCGTCGTCGGCGGCCCACACGGCGTCGATCTGCGGGAAGCGGGTGAGGTAGTCCTGCATCACCTTGAAGGCGTCGTCGCGGTTCCAGTTGGCGTACTTGGCGTCCAGCAGCTTGATGCCGGGGTGGTTCTTCAGCACGCTGTTGAACGCGTCCATGCGCTCGTTGTCCAGCGTGGTCGCAATGCCGCGCATGGCCACCACGTTGCCCTTGCCGCCCAGCGCCTTGGCGATGTACTCGGCCGGAATCTTGCCAAACGCCGTGTTGTCACCCGCCACATACGCGTCCTGCGCGCTGGTGTCGGTCAGGCCCCGGTCCACCACCGTCACGTACACGCCCTTGGCCTTGACCTGGGCCACGGGCTTGGTCAGCGCCGCCGATTCGAACGGGAAGATGACCAGTGCATTGATCTTGTTCACAGTCACCAAGTCTTGCAACTGGTTGGCCTGCTCGGGCGCGCCGCCTGCCGTCTTGACGATGACTTGCAGGCCGGGGTGGGCCTTTTCCAGATCCTTCTTGGCCTGGTTGGCCCAGTACACGATGCCACCGGTAAAGCCGTGCGTGGCCGACGGAATGGCCACACCCACCACCGTCTTGCTGGCCTGCGCCATGGCGGGGGCGGCCAATGCCAAGGCGGCGGCGCCCACAGCCGAGAGGGCCAGGCGGCGGGTGAAAGAAGAAAGTTGGCTGCTGTTCATGCGTTGTCTCCTGTTGCTTTGAAAAATGGCCATGGAAGCTGGCCGGCTGGGGAACACCTTGAAAAAAACAAATGCGCGCAAAGAGTGGCTGGAAAACTCAGCGAAGCGGTCCTGGCTAGGCGCTGTGTCGCAGACAGTGCGAGTAGCACGGCAAGACACAGCAACAACGCCAGGAGAGTTGTTCCAGCCACTCCATCACCGCTTTCCGCGCTGCATGAACGCCACCGCGATGATCACGAACCCCTGCACCGCCGCATTCAGGTACACGCTGATGATGCTGGTGAGGTTGAGGATGTTGCTGATGACCGAGAGCAGGATGGCGCCCACCACCGTGCCGGTGATGCTGCCCGCCCCGCCCTTCAATACCGTGCCGCCCACGATGACGGCGGCAATCGCCTCCAGCTCCCACAGCAGGCCTGTGGTGGGCGATGCAGACCCCAGGCGCGGCACATACAGCAGTGTGGCAATGCCCACGCACACGCCGAGCAGCATGTACGTGAGGATCTTGATCTTGTGCACATCCACCGCCGCGTACTGCGCCACCTGCTCGTTGGAGCCGATGGCCTGCACATAGCGGCCGTAGGCCGTGCGATTCAGGATCACGCCGCCGATGACAGCCACCAGCAAGAAGATCCACACGGGGATCGGCACACCCAGCAGGTTGGCGTAATACACCGGGCTGTAGATGTCCGACAGATCGTTCTCCAGCGTGATGGCCCCGCCGTTGGAGAAGTACGTGAGGTACGCGCGAAAGATGCCTAGCGTGCCCAGCGTCACGATGAAGGGCTCGATGCGGCCCTTGGTGATGAGCAGCCCATGCACCAGCCCGAACACCGCGCCCAGCACCACGGCCAGCAGCATGCCCACCACCACGGCCGCCATGGGCGAGCCCAGCATGGGCGCCATCGCGTTCATGAACAGGATGACCGAGCCTGCGATCAGCGCTGCCATCGACCCCACCGACAGATCGATGCCGCCCGAGATGATCACAAAACACATGCCCACCGCGATGATGCCGATGAAGGCCGTGCGCGTGAGCACGTTCATCACGTTGTCGTAGGTGGCGAAGTTGCTGTTGAGCAGCGTGCCGGCAATGCACAGCAGCACCAGGCCGATGACGGGGCCCAGGCCGTGCAGCTTGCCCCACCAGGCGCTGGCACCTGTGGCGGCCGCAGCGGCATGGCGGCTGCCGCCTGCCTGCGCGGCTGCGGCGTTTTCCGCCGGCACGTTAACGGGTACCTGTGGCATGGGCGATCAACTCCTCTTCGGTCAAATTGGGTTCTTGCAGCGTGGTCTGCAGCCGCCCGGCGCGCATCACCGCCACGCGGTGGCACAGGCCGATCAGCTCCATCAGTTCGGACGAGATCACCACAACAGCAAGCCCCTGCTCTGCCAGGCGCTGCACCAGGTGATAAATCTCGCGCTTGGCGCCCACGTCCACGCCGCGCGTGGGTTCGTCGAGCACCACCACGCTGGGGCCGGGGTGCAGCACCTTGGCCAGCGCCAGTTTTTGCTGGTTGCCGCCCGACAGCGACGACGCGCGCACCTCCAGCGACCCGGTGCGGATGCCGAACTCCTGCACCGCATCGCGCAGCGCGGCCTGCTCGGCCGCCGGGTCCAGCCAGGGCTTGGCATAGCGCTCCAGCGCCATCAGCGTCAGGTTGGGCCGCAGGCCAAAGTGCACATGCAGGCCCTTGCCCTTGCGGTCTTCGCTCAGATACGTCAGGCCGTGGCGCGCCGCATCGCGCGGGCTTTTCAAATTCACCGGTTTGCCCGCCAGCTCCACCGTGCCGGCCGAACGCGGGCGCAGGCCCAGCAGGCCCTCGAACAGCTCGGTGCGGCCCGCGCCCACCAGCCCGGCAAAGCCCAGGATCTCGCCACGCCGCACGTCAAAGCTCACGTCCTCGGCCCAGCCCGGCACCGTGAGGCTGCGCACCTTAATGGCGGGCTCTCCACCCTCCGGCGCGGGCAGCTTGGGCGGGAACAAGTCCGCCAACTCGCGGCCCACCATCAGGTTGGCCATCTGCCGCCGCGTCACGCTGGCCGTGGCCTCGCGCGCCACCAGCAGGCCGTCGCGCATCACCACCACCTCATCGGTGGTGCGCTCCACCTCGTCGAGCTTGTGCGATATGTAGATGATGGTCACGCCCGCAGCCTTCAGCCCGGCCATCAGCGCAAACAGGCGCTCCGTCTCGCCGGGGGTCAGCGTGGCGGTGGGCTCGTCCATGATGAGCAGGCGCGCATTGCGGGCCAGCGCGCGGGCAATCTCCACCAGCTGCTTTTCAGCCACGATGAGCTTGCGCACCCGCGTGTCCGGGTCCAGCGGCAGGCCCACTTTGGCAAGCGCCTCGCGCGTTTTCTCGCGCATCGCCTTGTCGTCCAGGAAGGGGCCGCGCTTGATCTCGTGGCCCAAGAAGATGTTCTGCGCAATCGTCAGGTCGTCCGCCAGATTGAACTCCTGGTGGATCAGCACAATGCCCTGCGCCTCGGCCGCGCGCGATCCGCCGCCCGGGGCACGCACGGCACCGTCCACCACCACCTCGCCGGTGGTCGGGCTCTCGTACCCGGCCAGAATCTTCATCAGCGTGGACTTGCCCGCACCGTTCTCGCCCAGCAGGCCGTACACGCGGCCCGGCTGCAGCGCAAAGCCCACGCCGTGCAGCACGCGCACGGGGCCGAACTCCTTGGTCACGTTGCGGAATTCGACGGCCACACTCATCGCGCTGCCCCCACACCAACGCCCGCAGCCGACCCCGACCCGGAGATCGAGCCCGCACGCGACAGGCTCTCTTGCATCGCCAGCACACCCGCCCCCACCACACCGGCATCGTCGGCCAGCGGCGCGTATTGAATCTCCAGGTGCCGCGTAGAAAGCGCCAGCGACCGGTGGTACACGCTCTGCCGCACGGAAGCGAGGAACAGAGGCCCCATGTCCGTCACCCGCCCCGCAATGAACACATGCGACGGGTTGAAGAAGTTCACGATGGACGCCAGCATCTGCCCCACCAGGCTGCCCGCGCGCTGAATGATGGCGTTGGCCGCCACATCGCCCGTGCGGCTGGCCTGGGCCACGTCTTCAATCGTCAGCGTGCCCGTGCTTTGCAGCCGCTCGGCCAGCATCGCGCTTTCGCCGCGCTGCGCGGCCTCGGTGGCCATGCGCGCCATGGCGGGCGCTGCGGCCATGGCCTCCACGCAGCCCTGGTTGCCACAGTGGCAGCGCGGGCCGTGCTGGTCCACACAGATGTGGCCCACATCGCCTGCCGAGCCATTGGCGCCCCGGTACACCTGCCCGTGGCACACGATGCCGCAGCCAATGCCCGTGCCCACCTTGATGACCAAGAAGTTGGGCAGATTGCGCTGCAGCCGGTACATCTCGCCCAGCGCCATCAGGTTCACGTCGTTGTCCACAAATACCGGCGCGGCAAAAGCCTCACGCAGGTAGTCGCGGATGGAAAAGCCGTCCCAGTCGGGCATCAGCGGCGGGTTGACGAGCTGCCCGCTTTCAAAATCCACCGGCCCCGGCACGCCCATGCCAATGGCAATCACCTGATGGGCGGCCAGCCCGCAGCGCGCCAGCAGCTCGCGCATCAGCCCCCGCACCCGCGCCAGGATCACACCCGGCCCCTGGCGCACATCAATGGGCTCGCGGTGCCGCGCCAGCACCGTCATGTCGGGCCGCATCACCGCTATCTGCATGCTGGTGGCGCCCAGGTCGGCGCCAATCACCACGCCCAGGGTTTCGCTCAAACGCAGGGTTTCAGCACGCCGGCCGCCAGAGGATTCCTGTAGGCCCACCTCGTCGAGCAAGCCTTCATCGAGCAGCGCCGCGACCATGGCGTTGGCCTTGCTCTTGGAATAGGCCAGGCGCTGCGCCAGCGCATTGCGCGACGCGCCTGCGGACCAGAAGATGGTCTGCAAGACGCTCAGGTCTTCGGTGCCGCAGTGACTCCAGCGGGTGGATGGCAAGGCTTGTCTCCTGTCATGTTTTTGTGCAGCACCTCATGGGGGTGGGTGCTTGACAGGGATGCTATGCGGTCTACTTTGGCCGGGCAAGACTGAACTTTGGACCATTTCAGGCCAAAGATACGATGATTGAACGGTAACTCAGCGTCTTGCGCCTCAATTTCGCACCCCTTATCCTCAAGGCAGACAAATAGACACGGACCCGAGGCATTCAAATGACAGAAATAATCCAAGAAATTCAAATGAAAGAAGTTACCTTTCCTCCTTCAATTTCGGCGCCAGGACAACCAGTGCTCCTGAAATGCCAAACCAGTATTGTAGTTATTGGGGCAAACGGGGCGGGAAAAAGCAGGCTTGGAGGTTGGCTTGAATTAAAAGGCCCCCAGAAGGCAAAAATTCATAGGATAACAGCTCAACGATCTCTGGTTTTCCCCGAAAGCACCAGTCCAATAAGTTATAAAGCAGCGGAAGAGGCTTTTCACTGGGCGCCGCGCCCGGTGAATTGGGACGAACAGACTTATGAAAGCAATAAAAGCCAGCTCAGACTAAATGCCAGATATGGAAAATCAAGCAACCTAGAAACCGCCCCCTTAAATGATTTTGAAAAACTACTTACACTACTATTTTCAGACAGCTACACCAAACTACTTGAGCATGAAGCACAACAGCGCAGAAGCGATGTACTAGTCCCTCTCCCAGAAAATCTCCTCCGCAAAGTTCAGACTGTGTGGGAATCGGTCCTTCCGCATCGCAAACTCCAATTTCTAAGCGGTGAAGTACGTGCACTTCCTACTGGAAGCGAAGAGATGGGCTATCCTGCTCGCGCCATGAGCGACGGAGAACGAGTAATTTTCTACTTGATTGCGCAATGCTTGTGTGCGAGAGATGAATCAATCATCGTTGTTGATGAACCAGAAATACATCTTCATAAGGCCATTCAAGATACGCTATGGAACGCCATCGAGAAAGCCCGGCCGGACTGCACATTTGTTTACTTGACCCATGACCTAATGTTTGCAGCAGATCGAATTGGCGCTGTAAAAGTTTGCCTCAAAGATTATTTAAATGGGGAATTCAATTGGTTTTGCATAGAGTCTCAGGACTCAATCCCAGAAGACATTTACCTTGAGGTTCTGGGAAGCCGGAAGCCCGTCCTCTTCGTCGAAGGTTCCAGCAACTCGTACGATTTGGAGATATACCAATTAACTTATCCACAATTCTCCATAAAACCAGTTGGTTCATGTGCATCGGTTCTGGCAGCAACAAAAGTATTCAGATCACTTCGTGATCTACATCGCATCGAATGCTTCGGCATGATAGATAGAGACTACCTATCCCAAGAGCAACTACAAGCTTACGCCAGCAGTGGAATTTTTACACCACTAGTGGCCGAAATAGAAAATTTATACCTTGCGCCCGGAATTATCAAAGCGGTGGCCAACCAGCTTTTGCTAGATCCAGAATTAGTATTTGAATCAGTCAAAGAATTTATTATAGATGAATTTCAAAGAAATATACATACTCATGCACTGGATGCTACGCGTCACATAGTCAATTTAAAATTAGGCCAATTCGGCTCAAAAGACGCTTCAATCGAAGACTACTCAAATGCGCTTCAAAACCACATCAAACAGATCGACACAATGAAAATATACAATACCGCTCTTCAAGAAGCAAATCACCTAGTCAGCGAACGCGACTACGATGGAATAATTAGAGCCTTCAACAGAAAAGATCTAACGAAAAAAATAACGAGATTTTTTAACATAAAACAAGAAGCATATATAGACAAGGTGCGAGAAATGACGAAACGCGATTTTGGAAATATTCCACTTCATTTCTCTGAATTCCTGCCAAAAATTAAAATAAATCCTTAGCAGATCGACATTGCAAACCCCTCGAAGAGGAATTCCCATGCAGCCGTTGTTGGGAGCGTTTACTCCACAATTTATAGCTACGAGCGCTACAACGATAAGCGCTGTAGCTTATTTCTACTCACATTTCCGTGCGAAAGTTGCATGCCTACTTCGTATAGAGCGCCCCGCCTGGCCGGCCCCCTAGTGCAGATCACGCGTCACTACCCCCACCGCTTTGCACCACCGGTGGTAATCCGCCCGCCGATCCGCCGTGGAAATCCGCTGCAGCACCGCGTGATGCGGCCCCAGGTATTCCACGCTGCCCTTGACCACCACATGCACCAGCAGCTCTTCGGTGCCCGTCGCCTCCCACCAGTCCACATTGCCAGCAGGCTCGTGGATGTAGTCGCCCGGCCGCACCACGCGGCCGTCGTTCAGGCGGCGCTCGCCTGCCAGCGTCAGGGCATGAACTTCGCCCGTGTGCCGGTGCAGGCCCAGCCGCGTGCCGGGCGACAGGCGCATCAGCTCCACCCAACCGGCATCGTCGGGCAAGAACTGAATGGGCAGGGACCACTTGCCTTCGCCTTCGGGAATCCAGTCCGCCAGGCCCGCGCGCTCCAGCGTCTGGGCCACGATCACATCGGCAAGGTGGTTGTTCGTTGTCGTCATCGTCGTCATGTCGGTACTCCTGGGTAGCTATTGGTTGATGGCTTGCTTGATTGCTTGACCGCTTATTGCTCGGGGTGCTGGTGGCGGTATTCCTGCGTGCGGCCGCCAAAGCCGTATGCAGCGGCGCGCACGTCCTGCACGTAGACGTAGCTCTCGGGGTGCAGCGCGCCCAGCAGGCCCTCGAAGGCTGCGAACGCCTCGGCGATGTAGCGCGCCTTCTCGGCCTTGGTGTTGGTCTCGTCCACCACCTTGACGTCGAAGTAGAAGCTTGATTGCTTGAGGTCGGCCAGCGACCGGCCGGCGACGTACCAGTCGGCCGGGTCCACAAAGGTGATGACCACGGCCGTGAGGTCACGCCGCTTGCCGAGCACGCGGGTGGTCAGGTCCAGCAGGGTTTCTGCAATGCGGGCAGACAGCTCGGGTGTGCGTTGGGCAGACACTTTGACGTTGAGGATGGGCATGGAGGGCTCCTGTAAAAACTCATGGGGTTGAACGAGCCTTCACTGTAGAAATTGCGCTCCGCCACGGAAACCGCCCGTGGCGATAATGGCTTTTGCTCCGCACGCAAAGGCGCGCACGATGAAAAAAGAACCCCGCTCCTTCCTCCCCGATCCGGCCGACCTGCGGTGGCTGGTGCGGTCGCTCGATCTGCGCTCGTTTTCTGCGGCGGCGCGCGAGATAGATGTGGCGGTGTCAGTGGTGGCGCGCGGTGTGGACCGGCTGGAGGCCGGCTACGGCGTGCGCTTGCTGCGCCGGTCCACACACGGCCTGTCGGCCACGCCCGAGGGCGCAGAGCTGGCGCAGGAAGCGCGTGCCTTGCTGGCGCAGCTGGAGGACATTGGGGCATCGCTGTCGGACCAGCGCAGCCGCGTGGCGGGCACCTTGCGCCTGGCCTCCAGCCAGGAGATTTGCGAGGCGCTGGTGCTGCCCCACCTGGCCGACCTGCAGGCGCGCTACCCCGCGCTGCGGGTGGAACTGCTGGCCGATGACCGCGTGGCCGACCTGGTGACGGAAGGCATCGACGTGGCGCTGCGCACCACCGTGGGCCACAGCGACCTGGTGGTGGCGCGCGCGCTGGGCCGGTTCGAGCGGCGCCTGTACGCGGCCCCGGAGTATTTGGAAAAGCACGGCACGCCTGCCGAGCCTAGCGATCTGCAGCAGCACCACACCGTGACGCACACCGCGCAGGGGCCAGCGGTGACCTGGGCGTTTCGCAACGCACAAGGCAAGCCGTTGGAGGTGACCGTGCGCTCGCGCCTGGCCGCCAGCAGTTCGGCCCTGGTGCACCACGCACTGGTGAGCGGCGCGGGCATCGGCATGCTGTCCAGCCCGCTCGCAGCGGCGGATGTGGCGCAAGGCCGGTTGGTCGAGTTGCTGGCGCCTTTTGCGTCCCGCACCGTGCACACGCTGTACGCGGTGTCGTCACCGGGCCGGCGCAACGCGGCCAGGGTGAAGGCGGTGATTGATTTTCTGGTGAAGGCGTCGAAGGACCGGTGGGCGCTGGCGCCTGTGCGTTGAAGGTGTTTTGTGCACCACGGGCTGGCTGGCACGGGGGCCGGTGACCCCAGCCGCAAGAAAACCTGGGGGTGCGCAAGGTGCGGGCATGCGGGGTCAGTGGACTGGCCCGCTTTCGTTGCCTGCTAGCAGGCCGATGCCACCCAGCCTCTGAACGCAAAGCCCATGTAAAACATCTGCACATCGCTGAACCCAGCCTCGCGCAGAATCGCCTCGTCTTCCTGCGGCGCCAGCACAGCCAGCTCCGCCGCAATCTTGTCCCGTGCCTTGGCCGCGTGCTCCGGCGGCACACCGGACGCCACCTGAAACGCGGCGTAGCGTGACAGCCATAGGTCGCGCTCCCCTGCCCCGCCCTCTCCCCCAAGGTCTGCACCATCCGCCACGCTCAGATGCGCAACCACCAGCGGTGCCCCGGGCTTGAGCCGCCGCCGGATCTCCGCCGCCATGGGCACGCGCTCCTCGCGCGGCACAAAGTGAAAAGTCAGCAGGCACGTCGCACCATCGAATGGCCCGGCTGGTGCGCTCTGCACATAGCCGTGGTGCAGCGCCACGCGGCCGCCGGGCACGCCCGCGCTTTGCAGCCGCTGCGCCGCCAGGTCCAGCATGGGCTGGCTGGGGTCCACGCCGTCGAACCGCCAGCCGGGGTGCGCCAGCGCCATGTCTTCCAGCTCCAGCCCGCCGCCTGCGCCCACCACCAGCACGCGGCCGTCGGCGGGCACGCGCTCGGCCAGCAGGATGCGGGACATGCGCAGCAAAGCGTCGTAGCCGGGCACGTTGCGGCGGGGGCCTTCGGCGTAGCGGCCGACGGCGGTGGGGTCGGTGAAGGGGGAGGTGTGCTGGTGTGTCATCGGGCTGGTTGGGGGGTACGGCCGCGGCGGTGTCTGCAACGGTGGTGGCAGGGAAAATTCAGCATCAAATTGGCCTTCACCGCGCGTCCATCATGCCCCGGCAGCTATTGATTGAGTAGCAACCTGCCTAGGCGTTGGCAGGGTTTGCCGCGCCATGCTAGCATTACGCAACTTTAAATGTTGCATGAAACGAGATAGCCGCCTTTCCAATGTCCTCCACGCACTGCTGCACATGGCAGAGATGGAGGGGCCCGCCACGTCCGAGGCGATGGCGCAGGCCATGCAGACCAACCCCGTTGTGGTGCGCCGCCTGATGGCGGGGCTGCGGTATGCGGGCTTTGTGTCTTCGGCCAAGGGGCATGGCGGCGGGTGGGTGTTGTCGTGCCCGCTCACCGACATCACGCTGCGCGACATCTACGAGGCGCTGGGCGCGCCCACGCTGTTGGCCGTGGGCAACCGCGTGGAGAGCCCCGGCTGCATCGTGGAGCAAGCGGTGAACCGCGCGCTGACCGACGCCTACCAGGCGGCCGAAGAGGCGCTGCTGGCGCGGCTGGGCGAGGTGACGCTGGCGCAGCTGTCGGCCGAGTTTCATGAACGCATGGTGGCCGGGTGCCACGGTCACAAGGAGATTGAGCATGGCGACGGCAGCAGTGGCAACAACCCAGGCGTATGAGGTGATCGTGATAGGCGGCAGCTTTGCCGGCCTGTCGGCCGCAATGCAGCTGGCGCGGGCTCGGCGGCGTGTTTGTGTGGTGGACGCAGGCCAGCCGCGCAACCGGTTTGCGGCAGCATCGCACGGCTTCTTTGGGCAAGATGGCGAGCCGCCGCTGGCGATGATCGAGCAGGCGCGGCGCAAGCTGGCGGCCTACCCCACGGTGGGTTTTGTGCAGGGCACAGTGGTGTCGGCCACGACGCAGCAACGCGCCGGGTCACCAGAGAACGGGTTTGAAGTGGTGCTGGACGATGGCACGCACATGGAGGCGCACAAGCTGTTGCTGGCTTTTGGCGTGCAGGATGGTTTGCCTGAGATTGCAGGCCTGCGCGAGCGCTGGGGCGCATCGGTTTTGCACTGCCCGTATTGCCACGGCTATGAATTTGCAGGCCAGCGGCTGGGCGTGCTGTACCACTCGGCAGGCTCGGCCATGCACGCGCAGCTGATTGCCGACTGGGGCCCGACCACCCTCTTTCTGAATGGCGACACCACGCTGGAAAGCGCCGAGCGCGAGCGGTTGCAGGCGCTGGGCATCACCATCGAGCCCGCGCCTATCGCGGCGCTGGAAGGCCCAGGCCAGGCGCTGCAGGGCGTGCGCCTGCAGGCCACCGGCAGCGGTGACGCGCGCGTGGTGCCGCTGGATGCGCTGTATGTGGCCGCCACCACCCGCCCCGCCAGCCCGCTGGCCGAGCAGCTGGGCTGCGCGTTCGACGATGGGCCCATGGGCCCGTACATTCGCACCGATGCCAACAAGATGACCACCGTGCCCGGCGTGTATGCCGCTGGCGACCTGACGCTGATGCGGCACAACGCCACGCTGGCCTCGGCCGAAGGCGTGCTGGCGGGTGTGGGGGCGCACCAGGCGCTGGTGTTTGGGGCGTGACCCAGCTTGCCGGGTGCGCGCAGGGTGTGACTGGGGGACTCAACACACGCGCACGGACCACCGGTTGACGCACCCCGCAGTGGGCACCTACACTGCCCCATCGCGCTTGGCCCCTTGCGCCTGAACGAACCGCAAAGCCCTCCACCTCCGTCGAGGGCTTTTTTTCGTCCGTCGTATGGAAAGCTCTCTCTGCTTGCAGAGGGGGCTTTTTGTTTTTCTGGAGCCCTTTCTCGTGCACACCACTTCAAACCACACCGCCCCCGCAGCCGTTGCCTGCACGGCCCCTCGCATTCACCTGGTCATCGGCCCGGTCGGCGCAGGCAAGTCTACCTTTGCCCGCGAATTGATGCGGCAGCACAGCGCCGTGCCGCTGAACCTGGACGACTGGATGGCCACGCTGTTCTCGCCCGACCGACCGGACCTGCCTGGCGCCGATGTGATGGCCTGGTATATCGCGCGCACTCAGCGCTGCCTCTTGCAGATCTGGAAAACCGCCGAAGCTGTTCTGCACGCTGGCACCGATGTTGTGCTGGAGATTGGCCTCATCCGGCAGCAGGAGCGCGATGCGTTCTATACCCGCATGGGGCATTGGGCCGATGCCATGACGGTGTACGTGCTGGACGCCCCGCGCGAGCTGCGCCGTGCGCGTGTGAACCAGCGCAACGCCGAGAGGGGCGAGACTTTTTCCATGGTGGTGCCGCCGCACATTTTTGAGCTGGCCAGCGACCTGTGGCAACCGCCGGACCAGGCTGAGTGCGAGGCGCACACGGTGGTATTTATCCCGCTGGCAGATCAGCCGCAGTGAAGCAGGCCAGGCAGATCAGCCAGCGCTGGCGGCGGCCTTGCCCGGCCGCCGCAGCGTCCACAGCGCCGCCGCCATCAGCCCCACACCCGCCAGCTGCACGGGGCTGAGCGTGCGGCCATACACGGCCCAGTCCACCAGCACGGCGGTGAGCGGGTACACAAACTGCAGCACTGCAATGCGCCCCAGCCCCAGGCGCGCCATACCTGCAAACAGCACCACATAGGCCAGGCCCGTGTGCAGCACGCCCAGGCCCAGCAGCCAGCCCCAAGCGGCGCCCAGTGGCGGCCACCCGAGCACGAAGGGCGCCCATGCCAGCGCCACCGCACCAACCAGGCATTGCCACAGGGCAATGGCGTAGGGGCTGATGGCCTTTTGCGTGTTGGCAAGCAGCGTGACGCCCGCGTAGCACAGCGAGCCGCCCAGGCACATCAACACGCCCGCCAGGTAGCCCTGACTGTTGTTGCTTTCTGTGACAGCGGCTGCGGCCGTGCCGTCGAGCAGCCCGGTGGTCAGCACCAGGCCCGCCAGCGCAGCCAGGGTGGCCAGCCACTGCAGGGGCGAGACGGCCGCACGCAGAAACAGCGCGCCAAACACGATGACCCAGATGGGCTGGATGTGAAAGATGACCGTGGCCACGGCGATGGAGGTGCGGGGGATGGCCGCAAAGAACAGCGCCCAGTTCAGCACCATGAGCACGCCCGTGGCGCAGGCCACCCAGCGGGCTTTGCCGCTGAGCAGAAGCTCGCGCCCCCGCCCCGTGCCCAGGCACCAGGCCAGCAGCGCCAGTGCGCCAAACGCGCAGCGAAACCACACGGTGACCAGCGGGTGCTGGCCCGCTTCTTCCACAAACACGCCGATGGTGCCCAGCAGCACACCACCGGCAATCAGCAGCCACTGGCCGTCGCGCTCGCGGGTGTGTGCGTTGGCGGGCTGCGGTGTGCTGGCAAGGGATGGCGATGCGGCGGTATGGGATGGGGAGTGGTTCATGCCGCCGATGGTCCGGGTTTCGGGCTACGCTGTAAAACGGATAAATCGAACAGATACCATTCGATAAGCGAATTCAAAGCAAACCGCCCATGAACTACCCAGACTTTCAGATCGACTGGCTGCGCGCCTTTGTGGCAGTGGTGGATGCGGGCTCGCTATCGGGCGCGGCGCCGCTGGTGCACCGCTCACAATCGGCCGTGAGCATGCAGATCAAGAAGCTGGAGACCGCGCTGGGCCGCCCGGTGCTGCTGCGCGGGCCGCGCCACCTGGAGGTGACGCCAGCCGGGGCCGAGCTGTTGTCGTACGCGCGCCGTGTGCTCGATTTGCAGGCCGAGGCGCATGCGGCGCTGTTTGGCCCCAAGCTGGCGGGCCGCGTGCGGCTGGGTGTGCCAGACGACTACGCCAGCGCCTACCTCACGCCGGTGCTGCGCAGCTTTGCGCACCGCTACCAGGGGGTGGAGATTGAGCTGACATGCGAGCAGTCCACATCGCTGATCCCGCGCCTGGGGCGTGGTGAGCTGGACCTGGCGCTGGTCTCGCGCGACAAGCCGCAGCGCGGGCGCTTTCTGTTTGATGAGCCGCTGGTGTGGGTTGGCGCTGCGCAGTACGAGGTGTGGCGGCGCGACCCGCTGCCCATTGCGGTGTACGAATCGGCCAGCATGGCGCGGCAGGCCACGTTGTCGGCGCTGGCGGCGCGGCGCCGGGCCTATCGCATCGTGTACCACAGCTCCAGCCTGGCGGGCCAACTGGCCGCCGTGGAAAGCGGCCTGGCCGTGGCCGTGCTCACGCGCTGCAGCGTGCC
The DNA here is from genome assembly GCF_002245625.1 of Acidovorax kalamii. Classification (GTDB taxonomy): domain Bacteria; phylum Pseudomonadota; class Gammaproteobacteria; order Burkholderiales; family Burkholderiaceae_C; genus Acidovorax; species Acidovorax kalamii. Next base: position 79,466 of record NZ_NOIG01000011.1, on the reverse strand, counting down.
GCCCCACCTGCAGATCTTGCAGAACCTGCCGGCGGAGTTTGACCTGCCGCCGCTGGATGCCATGCATGTGGCGGTGCTGCGCAGCAAGGTGTCGCAGCGCTCACCGGCGGTGGATGCGATGTATGAGCAGATGGTGCGGACGCTGGGGGATTGAAGACACAGGCCGCCCCTGCCGCCACAAGGCACTTGCGCGACGGTGTTTCTAGCGCAATCACGTTCTAATGCTTGGCACCGGGCCGCGCAGTGGAACGAAAGGCGCGCCCTCTTTCCCCTCGAAAGGCATTCATGACCACCACCGTCACCATCCCTACCACCGCCCTGCAATTGCGCTCGCTCGTCCAGCCCGACGGCACCTTGCAGCTCAGCCTGGAGCCCACACCCGTGCCCACGCCGGGGCCCGATGAGGTGCTGATCCAGGTGCAGGCCACGCCCATCAACCCGTCGGACATTGGCCTGCTGCTAGGCCCGGCCGATTTGTCTACCGTGCAGGTCAGCGGCACGGCCGATCGGCCGGTGGCCACGGCCCGCATCCCCGAGCGCGCCATGCCCAACATGGCCGCACGCCTGGGCCAGAGCATGCCAGTAGGCAACGAGGGCGCAGGCCTGGTGGTGGCCGCAGGCGCATCGCCCGCCGCACAGGCGCTGCTGGGGCGCACGGTGGCCGTGATTGGCGGCGCCATGTATTCGCAATACCGCGCCATGCCTGCGGCGCAGTGCCTGGTGTTGCCACCCGGCACCACGGCGGCCGAGGGCGCATCGTGTTTTGTGAACCCGCTCACGGCGCTGAGCATGGTAGAGACGATGAAGCGCGAGGGCCACACCGCGCTGGTGCACACCGCTGCGGCCAGCAACCTGGGGCAGATGCTGAACAAGGTGTGTCAGAAGGACGGCATCGCTTTGGTCAACATCGTGCGCAAGCCCGAGCAGGCGGCGCTGCTGCGCGAGATGGGCGCGCAGTATGTGTGCGACAGCAGCGCGCCCACCTTCATGGCCGACCTGACGGATGCGCTGGCTGCCACCGGTGCCACGATTGCGTTCGACGCCACGGGCGGCGGCACGCTGGCTGGGCAGATCCTGCAGTGCATGGAGGCCGCCATCAACCGCACGGCCAAGGAGTACAGCCGCTACGGTTCGGCCGTGCACAAGCAGGTGTACTTGTACGGCCACCTGGACACGCGGCCCACCGAAGTGCACCGCACCTTTGGCATGGCTTGGGGCATGGGCGGGTGGCTGCTGTTTCCGTTTCTGCAGAAGATTGGCAATGAGGCGACACAGGCGCTGCGCGCGCGCGTGGCCGCCGAGCTGAAGACCACGTTTGCCAGCCACTATGCGCGCACGGTGTCGCTGGCGGGGGCGCTGAGTGCAGAGGCGATTGCTTTTTATGGCCCGCGCAATACCGGGGCCAAGGTGCTGATTGATCCGTCGATGGAGTGAGGCTGCGCGGGCGTTTTCCTACGGACTCGCGTTCAGCCATCCCAACCGTTCGGGCTGAGCTTGTCGAAGCCCTGCACGGCGCTTCGACAAGCTCAGCGTGAACGGTTTTGGTGTTGTTTCAAAGCCGCGCACTTCCGCCGCGTTCAATCCGCAGCCGCCGCCCGCACCAGCGCCAGCAATTGCTCGCGCGGCCCCAGCAGCGCATCGCCGCCCAGCAACCGCAGCGCCCCACCCTGCCCTGTAACCACCAGTTGCGGCACACCACGCGCACCCACGGCGCGCAGCGTGGCCTGGGCGGTAGCAGTGCGTTCGGCGGTGGCGCGCTGCAAAGCGGTGTCGGGCGCCAGGGCCAGGGCAGCGGCTTCTTGCAGGCCCAGGGCGCGCAGCACTTCGGCGATCACAGCGGGGTCTGCGTTGTCGCGCCCCTCCACATAGCGGGCGTGCTGCAGGGCGTGCAGCGCATCCAGCTCGCGCGTGGGCGCGGTCTGCGCCACGGCCGTGAGGGCCAGGGTGGCCGGGCCGGAGTCAAAACGGCCATTTGCTGCGCCCAGGATCTGGTCGCGGTAGGCCTGCGTAAAAGGCTGGCCGGTGAGCTGCTGGATGCGCTGGTCGTTGGTCCAGGCGTAGGCGGCAAACTGCGCGTCCATGGGCCGCGCGCCTGCGCCTGCAAACAGGCCGGAGGGAGCCAGCACCACATCAACACCCTCCTGCGCTTGCAGGAACTTGAGCGCGGGCGCTGCGGCATAACACCAGCCGCACAAGGGGTCGAACAGGTAGGTCACGGTGACGGTTGGCGTGGTGGGCATGGATCAGGTTCTTTCTTGAGGGTCTGAGGTTTCAGACGCAGTCAGTGCGGCTTCGAACGCCGCGATCTCTTCGGCCAGCGTGCCCCGGCTGCGGAAGTGGCGGGCGGCGCGGTCGTACCAGTTTTCGGCGTCCTCCAAATCGCCTTCTTGCAAATGGAGGATGCCGTGCAGCCAGGCTGCGAGCATGGAGCCATCGTGCTGCACCAGATCGTGCGCCGCGTTCCAGCGCCCGGCGTGCAGGTGCTGCAGGACTTGTTGGAGCGGGTGCGTGCTCACGATCTGGTTCCTTTTCAACAACTTGCTTCGACAGCTTTCAGCACGTCATCTCACCACTTCATCTCGCCCTTGTTGACCTTGGCGCCGATGTCCAGCGACAGGCCCATGGGCGCTGCGGGGTAGGCCTTCTTCATCGCGTCGATGAGTTCGGCGCTGGTCTTGGTGGCCGCGGCGTTTTTCTCAAACGCCTGCAGGTAGCCCTTGGTGTAGCTGATGTTGGCAGCGTCGAGCGTGCCACCAGCGGGCATGTGGCCGGGCACCACCACCGTGGGCTGCAGCGCGGCCATTTCGTCGAGCTGGGCCACCCAGGCGCTGCGCTCGGCCACGGTTTGTGTGTCGGCCGTCCACACATGGGTGTTGGTGCCCACCACGCCAATGTTGCCCACGATGGCCTTGATGGACGGGATCCACGCATACGGGCGGTGCGCCAGCAGGCCGGTGGTGCCACGGATCTCGACCGCCTGGCCGTCCACGCTCAGCGTGTTGCCCGCGATGGCCTTGGGCAGCACGGGCGTTCGCGGTGCGTTGGCGCCCATCTTGGGGCCCCAGAACGAGAGCTTGGTGGCGAGCTTGGCATTGATCTTCTCCAGCACAGCGGGCGTGGTCACCACGTCGGCCTTGGGGAAGATTTCTTTCAGCGTCTCGACGCCAAAGTAGTAGTCGGGGTCGGCCTGGCTCACGTAGATGGTCTTCAGCTCTTTGCCCGTGTCGAGTACGTTGGCAGCAATGCGCAGCGCGTCGGCACGGGTAAAGCCTGCGTCGATGACCATGGCTTCCTTCTCGCCATAGACCAGCGTGGAGTTGACGTTGAAGCTGTTGCCGTCGGCGTTGTAGACCTTGACCTGCAGCGGCTGGGCTGCCTGGGCGCCGGTGAAGGCAACGGCAAGGGTGGCGGCAATGAGGGTGGTGCGGAACATGGTGGTTTCTCCGGGGTTTTGAGAGGTTGCGTAGATGACGGAATGAAGTTTATTTTCTCCAATCGATCCAATAAACCCGATAATTCGCGCATATTTGTTTCACCAATCGATCAAATAACCCCTTATGGACCGCCTGACCGCCATGCATGTGTTTGCCGAAGTCGCCACCAGCGGCAGCTTCAGCGCCACGGCCGACAAGCTCGATATGTCGCGTGCCATGGTCACGCGCTATGTGGGCGAGATGGAGCAGTGGCTGCAGGCGCGGCTGCTGCAGCGCACCACCCGCAGCGTGACGCTGACCGACGCGGGCGAACACGCGCTGCGCCGCTGCCAGCAGATGCTGGCGCTGTCGCAAGACCTGGAAGAAGAAACCGCCACCACCACCGAGGGCGCGCTGCGCGGGCAGCTGCGACTGACCTGCAGCGTGTCGTTTGCGTTTGCGCAGATGGGCGCAGCGATTGCGGACTTTCTGGCGCAGCACCCGCAGCTCAAGATCGACCTGGACGCGAGCGAGGGATCGCTGAACCTGGTCGAAAAGCGCATTGACCTGGCCATCCGCATCAGCGCTGAGCCCGACCCGCTGCTCATCGGCCGCCCACTGGCGCGGTGTGATTCGGTGCTGGTGGCATCGCCCGCCTACCTGGCCGCGCACGGCGTGCCACAGCAGCCCGCCGACCTGGCGCAGCACCGCTGCCTGAGCTATGCCAACTTTGGCAAAAGCATGTGGCAGCTGACGCGTGGCGATGTGGTGGAGCGTGTGGGCGTGAGCGGCCATTTCAGCGCCAACGAGGCCACCACGCTGATGCGCGCCGCGCTGGCGGGCGGCGGCGTTGCGATGCAGCCGACGTATCTGGTCAACCCCTACCTGCACCGTGGCGAGCTGCAGGCCGTGCTGCCGGACTGGGACTTGCCGGTGATGACGATCTATGCGCTGTACCCGTCGCGCCGGCACTTGTCGCCTGCGGTGCGGGCGCTGCTGGATTTTTTGGTGGAACGGTTTGCGGGGGTGCCGTGGTGAGGGATGGTCGCCTCGGCTGAATCACTACCAAATTGATAGCTAATAGCGCTTATCCATCAGGCGGCAGAGGCCTATTTGGCTTGATATTCACACCCCTTTGAAAGCGCTCTGAAACTCCCTCTCCCCTGGAGGAAGAGGGATGGGGAGAGGGGGGAGCATGGGGCGCGGCGCTCGGAAGAAGAGCCCCCTCTCCCCCGCCCTCTCCCGCGAGGGGAGAGGGAGTGAAAACCCGGCGCAGCGCGTGTTACCCACCGCCGCTACCAGGCCTTCGATTTACTCGGCCTCGATGCCCGCCGCCTTGATGACCTTGCCCCACTTCTGCGTCTCTGCAGCCTGGAACTTGGCGAGTTCATCAGGCGTGGTGGTCCAGGCTTCTGAGCCCGCGTTCTCGAAGAAGCTCTTGGCCGCTGCGCTCTTGGTGGCGGCGGTCAGCAGCTCGTTCAGGCGCGCCACCACCGGCGCGGGCGTGCCCGCTGGCAAGTAGGCCGCAAACCAGTAGCCCATGTCGTAGCCCTTCACGCCCGCTTCGTCCAGCGTGGGCACATCGGGCAATTGCGCGCTGCGCTTTTGCGTGGAATAGCCCAGCGCACGCAGCTTGCCCGCCTTGACCTGCGGCACGCCGGTGGAGGTGTCGGTGATCATCAAATCGATCTGCCCGCCCAACAGGTCGGTAATGGCCAACGGGTTGCTCTTGTAGGGCACATGCAGGATGTCCACAGCCGCCAGCTGCTTGAGCATCTCGCCCGCCATGCGGCTCGATGAACTGCCGCTGCCAAAGCTGAGCTTGCCGGGGTTCTTCTTGGCAAAGGCCAGCAGCTCGCCCACGTTTTTGTACGGTGCGCTGGCGTTGACCACCAGCACCTGCCCGCCCTTGCCCAGGCCGGTGACGGGGGCGAAGTCCTTCACCGGGTCGTACGAGAGCTTTTTGTACAGGTGCTCGTTGGCGGCGTGTGTGGTGTTGGTGGTGATGAGCACGCCGTACCCATCGGCCGCCGACTTGGCCACGGCCGACGCGGCGATCATGCCGCTGGCGCCCGCCTTGTTGTCGATGACCACGGGCTGCTTGGTGTCGTTGGTGATGGACTGGCCCAGCGCGCGCGCCAGCTGGTCGGTGGCGCTGCCTGCGGCAAACGGCACGACGAAGGTGATGGCCTTGGCGGGGTAGCTACCGGCCGCCTGGGCCAGTGCAGCGGGGGCGTGCAGTGCGCCGAGCGCCAGCACGGCGGCAGTGGCGAGCAGAGCGCGGCGGGGGAATGAATGGGTCATGTTGTCTCCTGGTGTTGGTATGGATAGAAAAACGAAATCAAAGGTCTAGGCCGTATGGCCGCCAAAGTGCGGCGCTAGGTGCGCGGGCACGGTGACGGGCATATCGAGCAGCAGGTAGCTCAGCGCCTTGCCGTGGCTGTCGAGGTTGAGTGAATCGTTCACGCCGCCATCGAGCACGTCGTCCAGCACGAGGTTCATGGCCTGCAGCTGGGGCAGCAGGTAGCGCGTGACCTGGCGCGGGCGGCGCTGGGCAAACTGCTTCGCCACGGCGGCTTCCGTGACTTGTTCGACCAGCACATCCCACAGTGCGGGGTGCCAGGCGATGACGCTGATGTTGGAGCGGTTGCCTTTGTCGCCCGTGCGGCTGTGGGCAAGTCGATACAAGGGAACGGTGACGGTAGGGTGTGTAGGGGTCATGGCTTGAGTCCTCAATCCACCATCTCAAAACGCACGGCCACGGCATCGCGCGGCACCAGGCACGACACGGTGCCCAGGCGCGTGCGCATGGCGGTGCGCACGCCGCCGCCGCCTGCGGGGCCACAGGTGTAGAGCGCGGTCACTTCGCGCACAAGGCGCTGGGCGATGGCGTGGTCGCGGTGCTGCAGGGCCACGCGCAGGCGCACGTCACGGGGGTCACTGCGAGCATCACCTGCTGCGGGGTCGTCCAACCAGCGACTGGTGTCGTCGCCAAAGATGCTGGTCACGCCAATCAGGTCAATGCGCAGCGGGCCCAGGCCGTGCAGGCGCTCGCGCAGCACCTCGCCCGCCAGCCGCGCTCGGGCTTCGGAGCGCGGGCCGGCGTAGGAGATTTCGCCCTCGGCAAACCAGCCCGATTCAAAACACACGTTGACCTTGAGCGTGGCAGGCCGTGCATGGCCCTGCACGCCCTCCAGCCGCACAGCGTCGGCGCCCACCGTGGTCACGCGGGCGGAGGTGATGTCGGCCACCACATCGGGCGTGAGGTACGCCGCCGGGTCATGCAGCTCGTACAGCAGCTGTTCCTTTACCGTGCGTTCGGTGATGCAGCCGCCCGTGCCGGGGGGCTTGGTGATGGTGCAGTGGCCGTCGGCGTCGATCTCGGCGATGGGGTAGCCCAGGTGGGCCAGGCCCGCCACGTCTTTGTAGCCAGGGTCGGCAAAGTAGCCGCCTGTGACCTGCGCGCCGCATTCCAGCAGATGCCCGGCCATGGTGACGCGGGCCAGCCGGTCCCAGTCGTCCAGCGCCCACCCGTAGTGCGCCAGCGCGGGGCCCAGCACCAGCGAAGGGTCGGCCACACGGCCACAGACCACGATGTCGGCGCCCGCGCGCAACGCATCGGCAATGGCCTGCGCGCCGATGTACGCGTTGGCGCTGACGATGGGCTCGGTGGGCATCGCGCTGCCCAGTGCGCCCTGCAGCAGCGCGCGGTGGTCGGGGCCGCTCAGGTCGTCGCCCTGCAGGACGGCGATGCGCGGGCGGGCCAGGCCCAGCTCGGCCGCCAGCGCATGGATGCGGCGCGCGGCGCCGTGGGGGTTGGCCGCGCCAAAGTTGCTGACGATGCGCACGCCGTGCGCCAGGCACTGCGCCAGCACGGGGCGCAGCAGGTCCACCAGCAGCGGCTCATATCCAGTATCGGGGTCGGTGCGGCGCGCCAGTTGGGCCAGCGCCAGCGTGCGCTCGGCCAGGGTCTCGAAGATGAGCACCGCAGGCTGGCCGCTGGCGATGAGCGCCTGCACCACAGGCAGGGCCGCATCGGTGCGGTCGCCCGAGAAGCCGGCGGCGCAGCCCACCAGCAGATTGGTTTTCTTTTGGTCGTTCGGCATGAATCCGTTGTCTCCTGCAGCCGACTGTAGGAACATCCCGGTATTCTGTGAAATCGATTGTTCTTATGAATCCATCTGAACTACAGATGAATCAAACTCTCTCCGCATGAGCGCCCCCCACCTCTCCAGCCGCCAGCTCGATGCCTTCCTCGCGCTGGCCGAGCAGCGCAGCTTCACGCGCGCCGCCACGCTGTGCCACCTGTCGCAGCCCGCATTCAGCGCCCTCATCCGCGCGCTGGAGGACGACCTGGGCCTGCGCCTGTTCGACCGCAGCACGCGGCATGTGGATCTCACGCCCGAGGGGCAGAACTTTCTGGAGTCGGCCCGCCGCATCCGCGCCGAGATCACCAACGCGCTGGCCGCCGTGCGCAGTGCCGCCACGCTGCAGCGCGGGCGTGTGGCCGTGGCGCTGCTGCCGTCACTGGCCGCAGGCTGGCTGCCAGGCGTGCTGGCGCAGTACCGCGCGGCGCACCCGGGCATCGAGATCGACATTGCCGATGTGCTGTCCGAGCCCTGCATCGACCGCGTTGCCAGCGGCCATGCCGACTTTGCACTGGCCGCCATCCGCGCCGACACGCCCGCGCTGCAGGCCGAGCCGTTTTGCAGCGACAACTTTTATCTGGTGTGCCCGGCCGACCACCCGCTGGCCCGCCGCCGCAAGGCCATCACCGCGCAGGACCTGGCGGCCTGGCCCTTCATCCACCTTGCGCGCACCAGCAGCGTGCGCCAGTACCTGGAGGCCGCGCTGCACCCGCAGGCCATGCACACGCTGATGGAGGTGGAGCAGCTCGCCACCGTGATGGGCATGGTGCGCGCGGGCCTGGGCATCAGCGTGGTGCCCGCGCTCACGCTGTTCCATTTCGAGCAGCCAGGCCTGGTAACCCGGCCGCTGCCGCTGCCAGGGCTCACCCGCCAGATCTACCTGGTGCGGCGCAGGGATGAAAGCCTGTCGGTAGCGGCGCAGGCGCTGTATGCGCAGGTGATGGCGCAGCGGCCTTGAGTGGCGCCCCAAGAAAGCTACACATTTGATAGCTTAAAGCGCTTGATGGACGCGCGGCAACAGCCTTTTTCGCTTCAAAAAACTAGCCGATCAGTTCAAACTGCCCCCGGTGTTCGAACCGCCCGTCCACCACCTGCCCCACCCACAGCGCGGCCACCTGGCCCGGCACCGACACGCCCGCCTGATTGCGCGCGGCACACCATGCGCGCGCCTGGGGAGCGGACTCGAACGTGCCTACGGTGATGTGCGGGGTGTAAGGCAGGTCCAGACGCAGCGCGTCGGCCAGCGCGCTGGTGTAGAGCGCGTCGTGCAGCAGAGACAACGCGGCATAGCCTTCGTCCGGCACCAGATAGGCATGGGCACGCGGGCTGTGGGCGTCGGTGCCCAGCATGGCGTAGCGGCAGTGAAACGCGATGGGTGCCGTGCGCGCTGCCACCGCCGCCACATGGGCAAGGTAGGTGGCTGCGTCCACCGCGTTGCTGGCAAACACCAGCGTGAAGTGAGGGCGCACCAGCGCATGGCCGGTGGGGTCGTTGGCGGCGCGCCAGGTGTCGATGGCCAACATGTCCTCGGCGGCGCAGACGGGGTAGGCAACGGTGTAGAGCGTGGGGTGCACGGTGGGCCTTTGCAGCAATGAATCAATCAGTCAGTCAATCCAGCAGGCCGACAAGGGTAACGTGCAGTTGGGGCATGGTCACTGTCGGCCGCCCCTCCCACGGTCGGGTTGTGCGCGCCCCACCCGGCCGCCTAAGCTGCATGCAGGCACCTCCACCCCGCCCACCTCTTCGACTGCGCCACCGGGAGCCCTGCCTTGTTGCCCATGCACACACTCACCTTGCCCACGTCCACCACCATGCTCGCCTGGGTTTGCACCCGCTATGGCGGCACCGATGTGCTGCGGCTGCGCACACTGCCGCGCCCCGTGCCTGGCCCGCGGGATGTGCTGGTGCGGGTGCTGGCGGCCAGCGTGTCGTCGGCCGACATGCGCGTGCGCACCCAGAAGCTGCCGCGCGGGTTTGGCCTGCTGGGGCGGCTGGCGTTTGGCATCACGCGGCCGCGCCAGCCGGTGCTGGGCACTGATGTGGCAGGCGTGGTGGAGGCCGTGGGCCGTGCGGTGACCGGCTTTGCACCCGGCGATGCCGTGGTGGGTGTGGCGGGTGTGGCCATGGGCGGCCATGCCGAATACTGCCTGTTGCCCGGCACCCGGCCCCTGGTTCACAAGCCTGCTCGCCTGTCGTTTGTGGACGCGGCCTGCCTGCCGTTTGGTGGCTTGGCGGCACTGCACTTCTTGAACAAGGCAAACCTGCGTGCGGGCGAATCGCTGCTGGTGATTGGCGCGGCGGGCGCCGTGGGCAGCGCCATGGTGCAGCTGGCGCGGCACCGGGGCGCGCATGTCACGGCGGTGTGCAGCGGCGGCAATGTGGCGCTGGCGCGGGCGCTGGGTGCGCAGGCCGTGATCGACTACACCGAAGAGGACTTCACCCAGGACCCGCAGCAGTGGGACGTGGTGGCCGACACCGTGGGCGCGAGCAGCTTTGCCGCCTGCCTGCCGCGCCTGACAGAGCATGGCCGCTACCTGGCGGTGGCGGGCAGCCTGGCGCAGGTGCTGGCCCGGCCGCGCGGCACGCGCCGCAGCATTGGCGGCCCCGCGGCCGAACGGCCTGAGGATCTGCAGACCCTGATGGACCTGGCCCAGGCCGGTGTGCTGCGGCCGGTGCTGGACTGCGCCTACCCGTTTGCCGACCTGCCTGCGGCGCATGCGTATGTGGAGACAGGGCGCAAGCGCGGTGCGGTGGTGGTGGCGCTGCCGTGAACCCCAACGCCCACGGCACAAATTACTACCAAATAGATAGCTAAAAGCGCTTATCCATAGCGCGGAGACGGCCCTTTTTTCTCAAACTTTGGCATCGCTGCGCGCCAGCACGGCCAGCTCCTGGTGCAGCAGCAGTTCCACTTCCGCCGGTTCAAACTGGTCCTGCAGCAGCGGGATCGCAAAGCGGTATTCACCGCCTTCGTGCTTGCGCAGCACATAGGCCAGCTGCAGGCGTGCCAGCGACTGGCGCAGCGCCTGCGCGTCGCCCGCGATGCCGTGGCCTTGCAGCAGCTGGGCCAGGGCGACCAGGCTGGCCTGCCCGGCCTGGGCAGTGTGGTAGACCACGATGCGGTCGAGGCGGCAGGCCGCTTCGTCGTGGCTCAGACGGCCCCAGCCCGCCAAGGCATCCTGCACGGCCTGCGAGGCCAGGGCCTGGTCGAGATGGCGCTTTTCAATCACGCGCTCGCCGGGCGCCAGTGCCTCCAGGCACTCCTGGCACAGGATGGCGACCAGGTTGGCGCGCTGGCCGCTGGCGTCCACCAGGCGGTCCACCAGGCGCTCGTTGTCAAAACCCAGGCGCAGCTTGCGCAGCGGCTCTGTGGCCAGTTCGCGGCAGGCGCTGCGCTCCAGGCCGCCAATGGCCAGCACCTCGCCAAAGTTGCGCAGGGGGCTTTGGTAGTCGAGCACGGCCGTGGCATACAAATCCCAGAAGCCCGCGAGCATGAACCAGCAGCGGCCCTCTTCGCTGAGCGCGCGCAGGGTGGACAGCTGCACATAGCCGTTGGCCGATTCGTCACGGAAGAACAGGTCGGCCTCGTCGATGAGCAGCACCAGGCGCTTGCCCTGGTACTGCGCCTGCAGGTGGTCCACGATGGCTTCGAGCGGGGTATCGGCCGCCAGGCCAAACTGCAGCGCCATGCGCGGTGCCAGGCGGTGGTCGCGCAGCGAGACGTAGTGGCACACGGTGTGCGGGTGGCCCGCCATGCGACGCTGCACGGCCTTGAGCAGGCTGCTTTTACCCAGCTGGCGCCCGCCCACCACCAGGTAGTTGGCGGGCTCGCGGTTGATGACACGGGCGAGCAGCTGGGCGCGGCCAAAAAAGCCGCCCTCGCGCGTCACACCGCCGCGTGTCTGGTAGGGCGAGATGCGCGTGATGCGCAGTTGCGCGGCCAGCTGGCGCAGCAGCGCCTGCAGGGCCTCGCCACCAATCAGCCACTCGGTCTGCTGGGCGCTGTCCAGCATCACATGCAGGTTGGCGCGGTCGTCGGCATGGGCGCGCAGCAGGGGCCAGGGCGTGTCCACGCTGTGCTCGCACAGGATCAGCAGCACGTCGCTGCCGGTCTGAACGGCGCGCAGCTGGCGCAGCACGGTGGCTTCGTCGATGCCGGGCGTGGGCACAAACACCAGGCAGCGGTCCAGCGACACGGGCAGGTCGGGCGGGAACTGCCACTCAAACACTGCACCGGGCAGCGCCCAGTCGGTGCTGGGCTGGCAGCGGGCCGACACGCGCTCGGCCAGCGCGCGGGCCAGGGCCGGGGCGCGCTCGCCGCCCGTGGCCTGGGCACAGGCCACGGCGCGGCGCCAGTCCACCGTGCGGATGTCGGCGGCGAGCAGGGTGGCGTCCAGCCGCCGCAGCCAGCGCAGCAGGCGGTCGATCTGCGGCAGGCGCGCCAGCGGCGTGCGGCGCAGGCGTGCGGGGCGCAGCTGGCCCGCACCGATGAGCGGATGGCGCACCACCCACAGCACGGCGCCTGCCCCAAAAATCACGGCGCACCAGGCGATCAGCGAGCGCATCCAGCCAAACGGGTCGGCATCGGGCACTTGCGTGGGGCGCTCGAAATCGTCGGTGCTGCCCTCCAGGCAGTTGATGGGCAGGTAGCCCAGGGGGATGGGCGGCTTGCCGGGGCGGCAGGACCAGGTGGTGGTGCCGGGTTTCAGCTCCACCACCACCTGGGTGCCAGCGAGCTTGCCCAGATCGGGGTGCTGGGCGATGTCGGCCTGCAGCACATAGGGGCGCGGGGAGGTGACGCGCAACTGCGGCTGGGCCACCGGGGGCGCGTAGGCGTAAATGTCCTTGGGCCAGTGGCCCAGCTCGTTGTGCGCCTGCATCATCGCCACGCGCCACTGCACCAGCTCGCCCCACAACGGTCCCACGTTCATGGCCGCCATGAACCTGCCGCGCGTGGCCGGGTTGTGTTGGGGCGTGAACACCGCGCTGGCCACAAACAGGGTGACCAGCGCGATGACCACGGCGCGCACCACGGGTCTGGACAGCAGGGGCTTCAGTCCGCCGAGCATGAATCCAGCACCATGAAGCCCGCATCGCGGATGGTGGCGCAGCGCCAGTGCAGCCGCGCCGCATCGCCCGTGCCGCGCGCATGGATGAGGTTGCCCCAGAACAGGGTGCGCAGTTCATCGTCTTGCAGATAGGGCCGGGCGCGGCCCAGGTCGTCGGCCTGCAGCAGCTGCAACAGGCGCGCGCGGGTGGCGGGCGCCTGGGCCAGGGGCAAAAAGGTTTGCCACAGGCGCGGGCTGCTGGCCAGGTGGGTGCGCAGGGCGCTGGGTGGCGCATCGCCCTTGCCCCCTTTCTGGTCCATCCCCTGGTCCACCAGCCACTGCAGCCCCTCTTCAAACAACGCGGGGTGGCCGCCGCTGAGCGCCTGCAGATCGGCCACCACGGGCTCCGTCCAAGTGTGCTCGGGCCAGCGGTGGCGGGCCAGCTGCAGAAGGTCGTGCAGCGACGGGTCGGGCCAGTGGTTGACCTGCGCGATGTTGAGCAGCGAGAGATCGCCACTGCGGTACTTGAGGTCGGCCAGCGCCTCGCCGCCACACAGCAGCAGGTGCAGGCGGCCGCTGTGCATCTCGCTCAGGCTGCGCAAAATGCCCGCCAGGGTTTCGCGCAGCGCGGGTGTGCCCTGCTCAAAGCGGCTGACCAGGCAGAAGATGCGTTCGCCCGCCAGCAGGCGGCGCTCCAGCGCGGATTCAAACTCGTAGTCCGACGCCACGTCGCCCAGCCCACACTGGCGGCCGATGGCGGCGAAGTATTCGGCGGGCACGGTGCTCACGCTGTAGGGCGGCTGGATGTGCAGCACCGAGCCCTCGCCGTACTGCGCGCGGGCACGCTGCAGCAGCTCGTGCCGAAATGGCGGCTGCCCCCAGTGGGCGGGCGACAGCAGCAGCGAGATGGGGTATGGCACGGCCTGCGCGAGCTGGGCAAACAGCCGGTCCTGAAACGCCGCAAAGGGCTGCGCAGCGCCTGGGGCCACACCCGTGGCCCTGGCCTCGGCCCGCAGCGGGGCTTCGGCCTGCAGCGGAAACTCGGGCGCAAACCCTGCTGCGCTGAGCAGGCGGTTGGTCTCGCTCTCGGTCAGGCGCAGGTAGCGGGTGCAGGCCACCAGCTTGTCGCGCGAGCGCGGGTTGGGCACCGAGATGCCGTTGCGCCAGTTGTTCACCGCCTCGCGGCTCAGGCCGATTTCGGTGGCCACGCCGGAGGCGCTGGCGCGGATGCGGCGCATGTAGAGCGAGAGCAGGTCAGGAAAAGAATCTGTGGCCATGAACGGGGACAAGGAAGCGCAGCACAGCGCCGGGAGACGATCGAAAAAAGGAAGGCAATGCGCGGGCACCCAGGCTGCCCGGCCGCTACCCCGCTACAACAGCCCCTGCACCATGGGCCAGGCCTTGGCGCAACCCAGCCCGCAGGCCACCAGCACCGGGCTGTAGAGCACCACCACCCCGATCAGCGTCATCAGCCAGCCGGGCGATTCATCGTCCGCCTGCGCTGCGCCCGCAGCAGCGGCCCCACCGGCAGCCTCTGCGGTAGTCTCTGCCGAGCCTTCGCCCGCATCCCCGGTCACCTCCTGCACCAGCATCACAGCCACCAGCAGCAGAGCGGCGCCCAGCACGCCCATGTAGGCGTATTGCAGGCCGGGGCCTGCCAGCGGATAGAAATACCCGGCCAGCACCACGGCGGGCAGCACGAAGAAGCCGTGCATCTGCCAACGATGCCAGTCGATGCCCTCGTCTTTCTTGTCCAGCGCTCCCGTCACCAGCCGGTGGGTGATGGCCCCCAGCACGAAGATCAGCCCACCCCACCATTCGATCTCTGTCAGCATCGCTCACTCCCTCGTTGTTGCTTGTTTGTTTGTCTGCATGTCTGTTCTGTTGGGCTGTGTCGCGGGTCTTTGCCGCCCCGCCCGCCCTGCGCCGGGTCAGCCCGCCGCCGGTTGCACCGTGGCCGGGCCTGCAGGGTCGGCACCATCGCTGCCACCGGCAGCGTCGTCGTCATCGTCCCCATCGCCGCGCAGGTCCTTGTGCTCGCGCACCATGTAGAACAGCGGCAGCGCAATCGCGAGCACCAGGCCCAGGCCCAGCCACAGCCAGATGCCCTTGAACAGCAGCACCGTGACCACCGTGAACACGACGGCATGCAGCAGCCCCTTGAACCCCGCGCGCAGCAACAGCACCGCAATCAGGCCCTGCACTGGCGACTGGCCATTTTTGCCAAAGGTTTGAGCCAGGTCGATGAAGGCCTTCGCCGCCTCTTCGCCCTGCTTGCGGCGGTCGGCCTCATCCTTGCGCATCTTCGCCACGCTCATGGGCTTGGCCGGGTCGCGGGAGCAGGCATAGGGGTCGTCCTGCGCATCGTCGCCCCCATCCAGAGGCTCCACCACCGCGCGCCAGTCGGGGTGGGCACTGAAGAAGGCCTGGCGCCCCACCCACTGGCCCTGGTCGAAGTGCATGCGCTCGGTTTCGCCCACCTGGTCGTAGAACACCTCCAGCACCGCCGCCCGCAGGCCGTGGGCAAACAGGGTTTCCAGGGCGCGCAGGGGGAGGTCGTCGTGGGTACCCGTGTCAAAACACAGCAGCAGGTGGGTGGGTTTGGCCGCCACCTGCTGGTTGAACCATTCCCCATCCCACAGGTCGTCCAGGTCGGCCACGCCCAGCTCGCCGGCCCAGCGCTGTGCCTGTTCGGTGTTGCCCGCCACCAGGTACTGGTAGGCCAGTTGTGCTGTCTTGAGCTTGATGGGGCTGTCGAAGAAGAGCTGCAGGGTATGCGCGTTTTGTGACATGGTGTGGAGGGTGAAGTCGGCCCGTGTGAAAGTGCACGAATTGTTACCGCGCTGCGCGGGTTTGTTCTTCTCGGCGTTGTCCACCGCCCACACTGCGTGCGCATGCCGACCACCTCGCCACCTGACAGGGTGTCAACCGCTCCCGCGCAATCTCCCATGCGCCAGCACCATCCACCCGGTGCTCGGGTGGCCCGCACGGGCAGCCAATCCAGCTCTCTCCACTATCTCATCAATAGCAACTACTGCAGGTCCAGCAAGGTGATTTCGGCAAATGGCATGTGATGCATCAATTCGCGCAAGACGAGCAGGCTGGCTGCGAAGGCGGGGCTGGCGGGCAGGCCCTCGTGCGCGGCGGGGCGGCCTTGCGCCACTGCGGCCAGCCGGTTGAACAGCCGCTCCATGGCCTCCAGCGGCAGCACCCGGGCGGGCCCCGGCGAAATGCCTGCGAGGGTGGCGATCTCATGCAACGCCGGGTCGGTGGAGTACAGCTGGGCCGAGGCGCCCTCGGGCACCCATTGGCGGTGGCGCACATGGGCCGCATAGACCTCGTCTTCCACCGAGGCGATGGCGGTCTCCAGCTCCAGCGGCGTCGGCACGGCGCCACGGAAAAACGCCCGCGCCGTTTTCTGCTGGCCGAGCGCCAGCGTCAGCTGGGCCGAAGGCTGCGCGGGCCCCTGCCCCGTGGCCAGCACGCAGTGCTCGGGCCCCAGGTGCAGGGCGGTGATGCATTGGCCCTGGGCGGCCAGAGCGCGGGCCCGGCGGTAGACCTCGGCCAGATCCAAGGCGGTCGTAGTGTCGCCGTCTGGCGGCAGGGTGGGCGCTTGGGCGGGCATGGGTTCAGGCAGGGATGGGGGCATGGAGGCTCCGGCCAGAGTGCCCCGGCGGGTTGCAGGGGGTGAAGGCATCTTTCCACGGCCAGGGGGCATGCGCAACCGCATGCACGCATCCATGCGCGCAAGCCCTCCCCAGTCTGTCAGCCCGCAACGCCCGGTGCAATGGCAGCCGCCACCAGGCGCTGGGTGTAGGGGTGTTGCGGTGCGTCCAGCACCCCATTCACCGGGCCGCTTTCCAGCACGGCGCCATCCTTCATCACCAGCACATCGTGCGCCATGGCGCGGATCACATCCACATCGTGGGTGATGAGCAGGTAGCTCAGGCCCTTTTCTTTCTGCAGGCGCTGCAGCAGGCCCAGCACCTGCTGCTGGATGGTCACGTCGAGCGCGCTGGTGGGCTCGTCGAGCACCAGAACCTGCGGCTGCACGATGAGCGCCCGCGCAATGGCCAGGCGCTGGCGCTGGCCACCTGAAAACTCATGCGGGTAGCGCTCCAGCAGGCGCGGGTACTGCGCTTCGGTCAGGCCCACTTCGGCCAGCACTGCCTCGACACGCGTGCGGCGCTGGGCCACGGCGAGCGTGGGTTCGTGCACCTTCAGGCCCTCGCCCACGATCTCTTCGACCGTGAGCCGCGGTGAGAGGGAGGAGAACGGGTCTTGAAACACCACCTGCACCCGGCGGCGCAGTTGCTGGTTGCTGGGCGTATTGCGCATGGCGGGCTGCTGCCACGCCTGCCCGCCCACCTGCACTTGTCCTGCCGAAGGCAGCAGCCCCAGGATGGCCCCTGCCAGCGTGGACTTGCCGGAGCCGGATTCGCCCACCACACCCAGCGTCTGGCCGGGCAGCAGTTGCAGTGTGGCGCCCTGCACGGCCACAAACTCGCCTTTCTTGAACCAGCCCTTGATGCCTGGCAACGGCGTGGGGTAGACCACCCGCAGGTCTTGTGTCTGCACCACGGGCGCCGTGCCAGCAGGCGGGTCGGCCAGGGCCACATCGCGGCGCGGCTGGCTGGCGATCAGGCGGCGGGTGTACGCATGCTGGGGGGCACCAAACACTTCGGCCACCGGCCCCTGCTCTACCAGCACGCCCTGCTCCATCACGGCCACGCGGTCGGCAAAGCGGCGCACCAGGTTCAGGTCGTGCGTGATGAGCAGCACGGCCATGCCGGTCTGGCGCTGCAGGTCGCTCAGCAAATCCAGGATCTGCCCGCGCAGGCTCACATCCAGAGCCGTGGTGGGCTCGTCGGCCAGCAGCAGCTTGGGCGCGCTGGCCAGGGCCATGGCGATCATGGCGCGCTGGCGCTGGCCGCCGCTGAGCTGGTGCGGAAAGCTGTTGGCGCGGCGCGCGGGCTCGGGGATGCCGGTTTGCGCCAGCAGATCAATGGCCGCCTGTGCGCACTGGGCGCCCGTGAGACCGCGCTTGAGCAGCAGGATTTCGGCGATCTGCGCGCCAATCGTCATCAGCGGGTTGAGCGCCGTCATGGGCTCCTGGAACACCATGGCGATGTCGTCGCCGCGCACGCCGCGCATTTCGCGCTCGGTCAGCGCCAGCAGGTCGCCCCGGCCTTGCAGGTGAGCCTGCCCGGTGATGGCGGCATCGCCCACCAAGCGCAAAAGGCTCAAGGCGGTGATGGTCTTGCCCGAGCCGGACTCGCCCGCCAGCGCGAGCTTCTCGCCCGCAGCAATGTGGAGATTGACACCTCGCACCACCTCTTTGGGGCCGAAGCGCACATGCAGGTCCTGCACCTGCAGCAGGGGTGGATTGTTGGCCGATGGGGTTACGGTCACAGGTCGGCCTTTCTGGGGTCCAGCGCATCGCGCAGTGCGTCGCCCATGAAGGTGAGCAAGAGAAGGGTGGTGACCAGCACGCCAAAGGTCGAAAGCGAAATCCACCACGCGTCAATGCTGTTCTTGCCCTGGCTCAGCAATTCGCCCAGCGACGGTGTGCCGGGCGGCACCCCCAGGCCCAGAAAGTCGAGCGAGGTGAGCGCAAGGATGGCCGCACTCATGCGGAAGGGCAGGAAAGTGACCACGGGCGTGAGGCTATTGGGCAGGATGTGGCGCCAGATGATCTGCAGGTTGCCCACACCCAGGGCGCGTGCGGCCTTCACATAGTCAAGCTGGCGGTTGCGCAGGAACTCGGCGCGCACATAGTCAGACAGCCCCATCCAGCCAAACAGGCTCAGCAAAACAAGCAGCAGCGCAATGCTGGGCGCAAACACCGCGCTGAAGATGATGAGCAGGTACAGCTCGGGCATGGAGCCCCAGATCTCGATGAAGCGCTGGAACGCAAGATCGGTCTTGCCGCCAAAAAAACCCTGGAGGGCACCCGTGACCACGCCCAGCAGCACGCCGGTGATGGTGAGCGCCAGGCCAAACAGCACGCTCACCCGAAAGCCGTAGAGCAGCTGCGCCAGCAGGTCGCGCCCCCGGTCGTCCGTGCCCAGCCAGTTGTCGGCCGTGGGCGCCGAGGGGTTGGGCGCCTTGGCAAAGTAGTTGAGCGTGTTGGGGCCGTAGGGGTTCAGGGTGTACAGCGCCCAGTTGCTGCCGGTGCTCAACCGCTCCTTGATGAAGGGGTCGAGGTAGTCGGTGGGGGTTTCGAAGTCGCCCCCGAAGGTCTTCTCGGGGTAGTCCTTGAGCATGGGGAAATAGGTCTGCCCCTCGTAGCGCACGATGAGTGGCTTGTCGTTGCTGACCAGCTCGGCGCACAGGCTGACCAGCACCAGGGCACAAAAAATGATCAGACTCCAGTACCCCAGCCGGTTGCGCTTGAAGCGCAGCCAGGCACGGCGGGATGGGGAGAGTGAAATCGGGGCAGCAGCAGGACTCATCGGGGCCATCGGTGCGTTCGGGCTAGTCAAACTTCACGCGCGGGTCCACCCACACATAACAGAGGTCACTGATGAGCTTGGTCACCAGCCCGATCAGCGTGAACAGGTACAACGTGCCCAGCACTACGGGGTAGTCACGGCGGATCACGCTCTCGTAGCTGAGCAGGCCCAGCCCGTCGAGCGAGAACAGGGTTTCGATCAGCAGCGAGCCTGCAAAGAAAGCGCCGATGAACGCGGCCGGAAAGCCGGTAACGATGGGGATGAGCGCATTGCGAAACACATGCTTCCACAGCACCTGCCGCTCGGAGAGGCCCTTGGCACGGGCCGTGAGCACATACTGCTTGCGGATCTCTTCGAGGAACGCGTTCTTGGTCAGCATGGCCGTGACGGCAAAACTGCCCAGCACCATGGCCGTGACGGGCAGCGTGATGTGCCACAAATAGTCCACGATGCGCGCGCCCCAGGACAACTGCTCCCAGTTGGCCGACGTGAGCCCGCGCAGCGGGAACCACTGCAGCTGACCGCCAAAAATCACGAGCAGCGCCACGCCGAGCACGAAGCCCGGGATGGCGTAACCGACCAGGATGAGCAAGGTGGTGACCAGATCAAAGCGTGACCCCGCACGCACCGCCTTGGCCACGCCCAATGGCACAGCAACGAGGTAGCTGATGAAGAAGGTCCACAGGCCCAGGCTGATGGAGACAGGGAGCTTTTCCTTCACCAGCTGCCACACATCCTTGTTCTGGAAAAAGCTCTTGCCCAGATCAAACCGTGCGAACTGGGCCAGCATCTGCAGAAAACGCTCGTGCGCAGGCTTGTCAAATCCGTACAACGCCTTGATCTGCTCCAGCCGTTTGGGGTCCACACCCTGTGCACCTCGATAACTGAGCCCGCCCCCTTCAGCGCCACCACCCACCCCGGCCTTGGCCTCGGCCATGTACTGCTCCACAGGGCCACCGGGCACGAACTGGATCACCACAAAGGTCAACAAGAGCACGCCCAGCAGCGTAGGCAGCATGAGCAGGACCCGTTTGAGGATGTAAGCAAACATAGGGAGCGGTCTGTGGCTATTTCTTGTCCGGCGCGGTCTGTCGCGGAACACGCGCCCACCATGTGTCGATGACCCACCCTTCGCCGCTGGCGTAGGGCGGCACCGTAGCCGGTCGCTCCAGCCGCCAGGCGTTGTAGACCATGCGGTGTGTGCCGGCCGTCCACTGCGGAATCAGGTAGTGGCTGTGCGCAATGATGCGCTCCAGCGCGTGGCAGGCGGGCAGCAATTGCGCCTCGGTCTTCGCAGAAGTCATGGCTTTGACCATGGCGTCCACTGCCGGGCTCTTGACGCCCGCATAGTTGCCGGAATCCTCCGTATCGGCCGCCTGGCTGCCGAACATGTCAGCAAATTCCTGGCCTGGGTTGTTGGTACCCTGGTACGCGATCGAGGTGATGTCGAAATCGAACTTCTGCAGCCGCTGCTGGTACAGCGCGAAGTCCACCGACCGGAAGCGCAGGGTGATGCCGATCTTTTCGAGATTGCGCATCCAGGGGGTGATGGTACGCACCCCCCCTTCGTTACTGTCCATGTACTCCAGCACCATCGCCTCGCCCTTCGCGTTGCGCAAGGCACCGTCACGCACTTCCCAGCCAGCCTCTTTGAGCAGGGCCTGTGCGCGTCGCAGGTTGGCGCGCAGTGACGAATCGCCGTCGGTGCGGGGGGGCACGGTCATGGGGCCAAAGGCAGCGGCAGGAATGTCTTTGCGGTAGGGCTCCATCAGCGCGAGTTCCTCGGGCGACGGGCTGCCCTTGGTTTCGCACGCAGTGTTGCCAAACAGGCCGTTCACACGCTGGTAGGCGCCGTAGAACATCTGGCGGTTCATCCACTCATAGTCCAGAGCCAGGCCCAAGGCCTCCCGCACGCGCACATCCTGCAGCAGCGGGCGGCGGGTGTTGAGCACGTAGCTCTGAAAACCCGACGGCAGTTTGTGTTTGAACTCGCCCTTGACCAGCTCACCAGTGTCGAACTTCCTGCCCGTGACGCGGCGGGCCCAGTCGCCCGCACTGAAGAAACGCATCAGATCGAACTCACCCGCCTTCAGGGCCTCCAGCCGCGCGGTGTTGTCCTTGTAGATCTTGACCAGGACGTTGTCGAAATTGGCGGTACCCCTGCGCGCGTTCAGGTCGCGTGCCCAGTACTGCGGGTCACGCACATAGGTGATGTCCTTGCCGAAACGTACGGGCCCAATCTTGTAGGGACCACTACCGATGGGGATATCCATCACCACCTGGTCAAAAGGCTTGGCCTTGCCGTTTTCCACACCCCAGTCGCGGCTGAACACCGGTAGCCCGCCCACGGTCAAGGGCAGCTCACGGTTGGGCTGTTTGAAGCGATAACGCACGGTGCGGTCATTGACTACATCCACACCCGCCACTTCGATAAGCAGCGTCTTGTAGGCGGGCGATGTGAAAGGGCCAACCAACGTGTCGTAACTGTGTTTTACGTCCTGGGCCAACACCGGCTTGCCATTGTGGAACCGCGCCTCGGGTCGCAAGCGGAAGGTGGCGGACAACCCATCAGGGGCAACTTCCACATCTTCTGCCAGCAGGCCGTAGCCCGTCGCGGTCTCGTCCATGGAGCCCACCAGCAGTGAGTCGAACATCAGCGACGACAGGTACGCTGGCGCGTTGCCTTTGATGGTGAACGGGTTGTACTTATCAAAGGTGGAGACACGCAGGTTGCTGACCAGCCGCAGCTCTCCGCCTTTCGGCGCATCAGGGTTCACGTAGGCAAAGTGCGCAAACCCAGCGGGATAACGCGGCTCGCCCCACAGAGCATACCCATGCGCAGCCCACACAGGAGTCGCACACCCCATCAGCAAAAAAGTCAGCCAGAACCGCATGCGACAATTCTGCACTACGTTCGCCGGCCTACGTGGCACCCAGCGCATACCCCTATGCCCTCGCCCGCCGGCCCACATTCCGCTATTCCAAAAGGAGATTGAACATGGGTTTTCTGACCGGCAAGAAGCTGCTCATCACGGGTGTTTTGTCCAACCGCTCCATCGCCTACGGCATCGCCAAGGCCTGCCACGAACAAGGCGCCGAGCTGGCGTTCAGCTACGTGGGCGAGCGCTTCAAGGACCGTATCACCGACTTTGCGGCAGAGTTCAACTCCCAGCTAGTGTTTGACTGCGACGTGGCCAGCGACGAGCAGATCGAGCGCATGTTTGCCGAACTGTCGCAGACCTGGCCGAAGTTCGACGGCTTTGTGCACAGCATCGGCTTTGCACCGCGCGAAGCGATTGCGGGCAACTTCCTCGACGGCCTGAGCCGCGAAGGCTTCCGCATTGCGCACGACATCAGCGCCTACAGCTTCCCGGCCATGGCCAAGGCCGCCCTGCCCTACCTGAACGACAAGTCGTCGCTGCTGACCCTGAGCTACCTGGGCGCGCTGCGCTCCATCCCCAACTACAACACCATGGGCCTGGCCAAGGCCAGCCTGGAGGCCAGCGTGCGCTACCTGGCTGAGGCTGTGGGCCGCACCGAAGACGGCCGCAGCATCCGAGCCAACGGCATCAGCGCGGGCCCCATCAAGACGCTGGCTGCGAGCGGCATCAAGGACTTCGGCAAGCTGCTGTCCCGCGTGGCCGACGCCTCGCCCCTGCGCCGCAATGTGACGATTGAAGACGTGGGCAATGTGGCGGCCTTCCTGCTGTCCGACCTGGCCTCGGGCATGACCGCCGAGATCACCTACGTGGATGGCGGCTTCAGCCAGACGGCGGGCCTGTCTGCCGACCAGGTCTGAGCGCACCGCACCCCGGACACCCTGCGGACCACACCGAAATATTGAACAAAATGGCTGCTACCGCGCATCCATCATGCGCAATCAGCTATATTTTCAATAGCAAACTAACCCGCAGGCATTGGCTGGGCCTGGGGATGCTGGGCCTGCTGCCTGTCGCCATGACAGTGCACGCAGCCGATGCCCCCGCCCTGCTGCTGGCCAATGTGTACCGCCCCGGCATGCCGCTGGCCGACTACTGGGTAAGCGAGAAGTACGACGGCGTGCGGGGCTACTGGGACGGCTACACGCTGCGCACACGCGGCGGTGAAACGGTGGCCGCGCCCGCCTGGTTCACCGCAGGCTGGCCCGCCACGCCCATGGATGGCGAGCTGTGGGCGGGGCGAGGCCGTTTTGCGCATGCCCAGTCCACCACACGCCAGCAGCAGCCGGACGATGCGGCCTGGCGGCAGATGCGCTTCATGGTG
The DNA here is from genome assembly GCF_002245625.1 of Acidovorax kalamii. Lineage (GTDB taxonomy): Bacteria > Pseudomonadota > Gammaproteobacteria > Burkholderiales > Burkholderiaceae_C > Acidovorax > Acidovorax kalamii. The sequence continues at coordinate 56,139 of NZ_NOIG01000011.1, read as the reverse complement.
TTTGACCTGCCCACCCAGGGCGGCCCGTTTGACGAACGCCTGCCCGCACTGAAGGCCCTGGTCGCACAGATCCACCAGCCCTGGGTTCAGGCCGTGCCGCAACAGCGCGTGGCGACCGATGCCGCCCTGCAAGCCCTGCTGCAGCGCACGGTGCGCGCGGGCGGCGAGGGGCTGATGCTGCACAAGGGCAGCTCGCTGTACCGCTCTGGCCGCAGCGACGATCTCATCAAGCTCAAGACCCACGAAGACACCGAGGCGCTGGTGGTCGGCCACCTGCCAGGCAAGGGCAAGCATGCCGGGCGGCTGGGTGCGCTGCTGTTGGAGATGCCCTCAGGCCAGCGTTTCAGGCTGGGCGCAGGACTGAGCGATGCCGACCGCGCCGACCCACCGCCCATTGGCAGCTGGGTGACCTACCGCTTTCGCGGCACACACGACGGCGGCCTGCCGCGTTTTGCGAGCTTTGTGCGGGTGCGGCTGGACTCGCCGGCTGCCACGACTCCCACAACAGCCGTACGCTGATCCACTATCAAAAAAATAGCTACCGGCGCTTTATGAACAAGCGCTGGTAGCCTTTTTTGACTCAATTCCCCCCCACCAAGCCCAGGCAGCGATGGGGGCATGAGCGGGCTGTGGGCGGGCTCAGAGCTTGCCCGCGACGCAGTCGGCGTAGTAGCGCACCTGGCCGCTCTCGTCTTCCACCTCCACCAGGCCGTGGATGTCGGTTTCGAAACCCGGGCACAGCTTGGCGAACTCGCGCGCGAACTTGAGGTAGTCCACGATCTTCTTGTTGAACACCTCGCCGGGAATCAGCAGCGGAATGCCTGGGGGGTACGGCGTGACCAGGCCCACGGTGATGCGGCCTTCGAGGTGGTCAATCTCGACGCGCTCCGTCGTGCGATGCGCAATGTGCGCGTAGGCGTCCGAGGGCTTCATGGCGGGCGTGAGGTCCGACAGGTACATCTCGGTCGTCAGGCGCGCGATGTCGTACTTGGCGTACATCTCGTGCACATGCTGGCATAGGTCGCGCAGGCCCATGCGCTCGTAGCGCTTGTGCTGCTGGCAGAACTCCGGAAGGATGCGCCACATGGGCTGGTTCTTCTCGTAGTCGTCCTTGAACTGCTGCAGCGCCGTCAGCAGCGTATTCCAGCGGCCCTTGGTGATGCCGATCGTGAACATGATGAAGAAGCTGTACAGGCCCGTCTTCTCCACCACCACGCCGTGCTCGGCCAGGTACTTGGTCACGATGGACGCAGGAATGCCGGTCTTGTCGAACTTGCCGTCCAGGTTCAGGCCGGGCGTGACGATGGTGGACTTGATCGGGTCCAGCATGTTGAAGCCATCGGCCAGCTGGCCGAAGCCGTGCCACTTGCTGCCGTTCTTCTTGCCTTTGCCGTCGCTGCGGATGATCCAGTCCTCGGCACGGCCCAGGCCCTCGTCCACCAACTTGTCGGGGCCCCAGACCTTGAACCACCAGTCGTTCTTGCCGAAGTCTTCTTCCACCTGGCGCATGGCACGGCGGAAGTCCAGGGCTTCGAGCAGGCTTTCCTCCACCAGTGCGGTGCCGCCGGGCGGCTCCATCATGGCGGCGGCCACGTCGCAGCTGGCGATGATGCTGTACTGCGGCGATGTGGACGTGTGCATCAGGTAGGCCTCATTGAAGAGGTGCCTGTCGAGCTTGGCGGTCTGCGAGTCCTGCACCAGCACATGCGATGCCTGGCTGATGCCGGCCAGCAGCTTGTGGATGGACTGCGTCGCATACGTCACCGAATACTTGGGACGCGTGCGCTTCTTGCCCATGGCGTGGTAGCTGCCATAGAACGGGTGAAAAGCCGCGTGCGGCAGCCAGGCCTCGTCGAAGTGCAGGTTGTCCACGTAGCCATCGAGCATGCCCTTGATGGTCTCGGTGTTGTAGAGCACGCCGTCGTAGGTGCTCTGCGTGAGCGTGAGCACGCGCGGCTTGACCTTTTTCGCGTCCACGCCCTTGAGCAGCGGGTTGGCCTTGATCTTGGCCTGGATGGCAGCGGGTTCGAACTCGCTTTGCGGGATGGGCCCGATGATGCCGAAATGGTTGCGCGTGGGCTTCATGAACACGGGGATGGCCCCGGTCATGATGATGCTGTGCAGGATGGACTTGTGGCAGTTGCGGTCCACCACCACCACGTCACCCGGGGCCACGGTGTGGTGCCACACCATCTTGTTGGACGTGGACGTGCCGTTGGTCACAAAGAAGCAGTGGTCGGCATTGAAGATGCGCGCGGCATTGCGCTCCGATTCGCCAATGGCGCCGTTGTGGTCCAGCAGCTGACCCAGTTCTTCCACCGCGTTGCACACGTCGGCACGCAGCATGTTTTCGCCATAGAACTGGTGGTACATCTGGCCCACAGGGCTCTTCAAAAACGCCACGCCGCCCGAGTGGCCGGGGCAGTGCCAGCTGTACGAGCCGTCTTCGGCGTAGTCCAGCAGCGCCTTGAAGAACGGCGGCTGCACGCTTTCGAGGTAGCTCTTGGCTTCGCGGATGATGTGGCGCGCCACGAATTCGGGGGTGTCCTCGAACATGTGGATGAAGCCGTGCAGCTCGCGCAGGATGTCGTTGGGCAGGTGGCGGCTGGTCTTGGTCTCGCCGTGCACGTAGATGGGCACATCGGCGTTCTTGCGGCGCACCTCGCCGATGAAGTTGCGCAGGCTCAGAACGATCGGGTCCAGCCCCTCGCCCACAGTGAACTCTTCATCGTCGATGGACAAAATGAATGCGCTGGCGCGGCTTTGCTGCTGCGCAAATTGGGACAAATCCCCATAGCTGGTGACCCCGACCACCTCAAAGCCCTCAGCCTCAATGGCCTGCGCCAGGGCGCGGATACCCAGACCCGAGGTGTTCTCGGAACGATAGTCTTCATCGATGATGATGATGGGAAAGCGAAACTTCATGCGCAGCCTCCAAGGAGCCGTGGCCTGCCCGGCCAAAAAACGAAATAGGCGCGAAGTGTAAGGAATAACGTTGACGCGCCTTTGAACTGCCACCCTTTTGACCCAGAATGTGGTGCACTAAACACAACCGACCCAAGGAGGTTCAGCATGGAGGCATCCACCATCTGGTGGCTGGCAGCGGGGGCCGTGGTCGTTGCGGAGCTGCTTACCGGGACGTTTTATCTGCTGATGGTGGCCGTCGGCCTCGCAGCTGCAGCTTTGGCAGCCCATCTGGGACTGCCTATCGCGGCTCAACTGGTGGCGGCGGCCTTGGTGGGCGGCGGCGCTGTGGTGGGCTGGTACTACCTCAAGAAAAAGCGGCCTGGAGACCCTTCCGCCCGCGCCGACCGCAGCGTGAATCTGGATGTGGGAGAAACCATCCTGATCGAGGGCTGGAACCCCGATGGAACCACCACCGTGAAGTACCGGGGCGCAACCTGGATCGCCATCCACCGTCCTGGCGTCACGCCCTCCACCGGGATGCACCGGGTGGCGGAATTGGTGGGCAATCGCCTTCTGGTGGATCCACTCTAGAGATCGACCACCGCTTTAGCTTTACAGATCACAAGAAAAGAGAGGTTTCTCATGGAAGTCGCCATCGTCATTCTCATCATTGCCGTGATATTCATCGCACGCTCCGTCAAGGTCGTGCCCCAGCAAAACGCCTGGGTCAAGGAGCGGCTGGGCAAATACGCCGGCACCCTCACGCCGGGCCTGAACTTTCTGGTGCCGTTTGTGGACAAGGTAGCCTACAAACACAGCCTCAAGGAAATCCCTCTCGACGTGCCCAGCCAGGTCTGCATCACACGCGACAACACACAGCTGCAGGTGGACGGCATCCTGTACTTCCAGGTCACCGACCCCATGCGCGCCAGCTACGGCTCCAGCAACTACATCATGGCCGTCACGCAACTGGCCCAGACCTCGCTGCGCTCCGTGATCGGCAAGCTGGAGTTGGACAAGACCTTCGAGGAGCGCGACATCATCAACGCCCAGGTCGTGCAGGCCATCGACGAAGCTGCGCTGAACTGGGGCGTGAAGGTGCTGCGCTACGAAATCAAGGACCTGACTCCTCCTAAGGAAATCCTGCACGCCATGCAGGCTCAGATCACCGCTGAGCGCGAAAAGCGTGCGCTGATTGCTGCCTCCGAAGGCCGCCGACAGGAACAGATCAACATTGCCACCGGCGAGCGCGAAGCCTTCATCGCCCGCTCCGAAGGGGAAAAACAGGCTGTCATCAACAAGGCCATCGGCGAGGCCGAATCCATCCGCGCCGTGGCCCAGGCTACCGCAGAGGCCATCGAGCGCGTGGCCACCGCCATCCGCCAGCCCGGCGGTGAACAGGCCGTGCAGCTCAAGGTCGCAGAAAAGGCCGTGGACGCCTACAGCCAGGTCGCGTCCGACGCCACCACCACGCTCATCGTGCCCAGCAACATGACCGAGGTATCGGCCCTGATCGGCTCGGCCATGAAGATGGTGCAGGCGTCGCAGAAGGCAGGCTAAAAACGGACCAGCACCTTTTTTTGCCGCCAACCCCGCCACCGGCCCAGATAGACGCAATCCTGTGGCTATAATCGAGGGCTTCGGAGAGGTGGATGAGCGGTTTAAGTCGCACGCCTGGAAAGCGTGTGTGGGCTAATCCCCACCGCGGGTTCGAATCCCGCCCTCTCCGCCATATGCAAACATTCAGAGCACTTCCATTGCTTTGAAAGCGCCAAAAAAATCCCCGCATGCCGGGGATTTTTCATTTGTGCTGCCTACATTTCGCCGCAGCCAATCACCCAATCGCCAATACGCAGCACGCCCGTGGATCAGCGCATTCGCCTGCACGGGCCCGCGGCACATGCCCGGGAGCCCCTTCGGGTCACCCGAGCAGCACCCTCATCCCTTACTGCTTGCGCAGCAGCGTCTTCAGCACGTTCTGCAGACGCCGGGCGCTGGCAGGGTCGCTGGCACTGGCCAGCACGCGGGCAGCATCCTGGCCCCAGGTCTGGGCCGGGGCCGGGTCGTTACGGCGCGTCAGCAGTTGCAGTTGCAGCATGCGCCGAGCAGCGATGTGCTCCGCGGGTGTGGGGGCTTCGGCTGCCATTTCCAGGCGCAGCAACGCTTCGGATGCATCGCCCTGAGGCGCGGCGGACAGAGCCTGTGTCCATGCGGCGCGCACGGATGCCGTCACGCGGCCCCCCAGGTCTTGTGCACTCGGGACCTGGGACGGATCGCGCTTGTCCCACGCCGCGAGCAACTGGGTCAGCGTTTCACCATGGGCCTGGGCTGCCAACTTTTTCAGCGCCAGCTGAGCGTGCTCCATGGCATCACGCTGTGCCCGGAAAGCCGCATCACCCAGGCGGGGACCACGGTCTTCGTGAGCAGGGCGCTCGCCCATGCGGCCGCCACGGTCATTGCGGTCACCAAAACGGCCTTCGGTGCGCGGGCCACGGCCCGCGTCACGGTCACCAGGACGACCATCACGGCGATCACCTGGACGCGCGCCACGGCCAGCGGCGGCTGGTGCATCCTTTTTCATACCAGGGCGGTCGTCGCCACGCACAGCCACCACGGGGCGGGCTGGCTTGGGGGGCGCCACAGGGGCGGCAGCAGGTGCCGCAGCTTCGCCATCAGCGGCTGCCCCACTCGCATCGGCATCCGCCGCAGGAGCATCACCCGCGCCGGCCTGCTCGGCAGGCGACGCAGCGTTTTGTGCCGCCTCCGCCTTCTGCACAGTAGCCACCGCTTCAGCCGCCTGGGCCTGGCCACGCAATGCAGCCTCCAGCGCCTGCACGGCAGCACGGATCTGCTGGGCATCGCCCGTGGTATTGGCAGCCTCCAGGGCCTTGGAGGCGTCCAGCACCGCGCGGTCGCGTGCGCTCAGTTCGGTGGCAGCCTTTTCACGGTCGGCCGATTTGCGATTGAACGCCTCGTCAATGGGTTTGCGGAAAGCATCCCACAGCTTTTGTTCGTGCTTGCGATCCAGCGGCACGGACTGCGCCTCGGCTTGCCAGCGCTGCTGCAGGGCCTTGACCGCGTCGATGCGCAGCGTGGGTGCAGCGCCCAGCGCCGTTGCTTCTTCGATCATGGCGTGGCGGCGGGCCAGGCTGTCTTTTTGTGCGGCCTCCAGCGGCGCGGCGGCCAGGGCAATGGCCTGCTTCCACTGCGGCTGCAGTTCGGCAAACAGCTTTTCGCCCACATGGCCACCCTCGCGCCAGCGGTCACCAAACTGGTACAGAGCGCGGTTCATGCCCTTCCAGTCGGTCGATGACGCGTGCTCTTGCGCCCAGGCCTTGACCTCTTCGATCAGCGCCAGGCGCTGCGCCTTGTGCTCAGCCGCTTCGGTGCGGATCTTGTCCAGCCAGGCCTCGACGACCTTGTGCGCGGCGTTGCAGGCTTCGTCGAATTTTTTCCACAAGCCGTGGTTGGGGGCACCGCCTTGGTCTGCCTGCTTCCATTGATCACGCAGGTTGCGCAGGGTCTCCTGCATCTTGCGGCCACCCAGGGCCTGCCCTTCGGGGCGATTGAGCAATGCCTCAGCCTTGGCGACGAGGTCTTCGCGCACCTGGTCGGCGCTCCAGCGCTGCCAGCCCTCCAGTTCGCCCGCAGCCACCAGTGCGGTGTGCACCTGCTGCTCCAGCGCGTTGTCGATGTGTTTGCCATGCACCTTGAGCACGGCCCGCAGGGCGGCGGCGGCACCAGCGCTGGCCTTGCCATGGCCTTCGGCGGTTTCCTTTTCCAGCGTCGCCAGGGCTTCGCGCACCACCTGTGCGGCCTTCTCCACCACCTCGGGAGCCACCTTGGGCTTGGCGGCACGTGCGGGTTTGGCTGCAGCCGAAGCGGCGGCCGCCTCGGTAGGCAGGCCTCGCGCAGCACGCAGTTCATCGGCCCACACGGGCACGGGGGGCAAGGGTGCTGCTGCGTCTTCGGCCGCTGCGGCCGCCTGGGCCACGGCGGGCTGGAAGGCTTCCCACACCACCAGCAACTGGGTGCGAGAGGCGTCCAGCAGCGGGGGGAAGCGGGCTTCCACGCTCACCCAGCTGGCGTCGCCCGTCAGTTCCTGGGCTTGCTCCTGCCAGCGCGCAACGTCGGCGCGCAGCAGTTCAAGCGCCGCATGTGCATCGCGCCAAGGCTTGGTCGAGAGCACTTCAATGCGTTGTGCAAGCAGCACGGCGGCTTCGCGTTGCACCTGCACGCGGTGCTGCAGGTCTTCGATGACCTTCACGCGGTCAGCCATCTGCGCCTTGAGCAACGACAGCGGTTCACGGGACAAGGGCGCACCGGCCTTGGCCGCATCGCGCTGCCAGGCCAGGGCGTCTGCAATATTGAGCTTGGGGGCGGCCAACAGCGCCTGGGCCTTCTCGGCCCATTCGGCGGCGATCGCTTCTTGCCCCTTGGCGCGGCGGATTTCATCCAGGCGCTCACGCACGGCACGGGCGGCACCCTTGTCACGGCCGCTCAGCTCCTTGAAGACTTCCTGCAGCTGTTCGGGCGCGGGCTGGGTGGCCAGCCAGTCACGGATGCGGGAGGCGCGCTCGCCGGATGTGGCGGCAGAAAAAGCACCGCCGGTCAGCGCGTCGAGCGGATGCGGCTCTTGGGTTTTGGCCGGGGCCGGATTCACTTCAGGTGCGTCGGACATTTTGCTGCGGGAAAAAAATGGAAACATGGATCCAATGGATAACGAAGGCACCCCTGGCGCATTGCCAAAAGAGGACCTGCCACGGCAAGCGCACTGCATGCGTGCCGGGGCAACAAAGGGGCTATTTTCACCGGGTTCTGAGCGGGCGCCTTTGTATGCACCACACCAACCTTCTACAGGTGATCTGGCACAAGGCTTGGACAGGCAGCCGACAGGCTGCGGCCCCTCTATGGGAACCTCGCCCTACTGCGGGCGAACAGTCGCCCCGCCAGGGGCAGCCCCCATTATCTATATATAGACGCCAATGCCCAATCGCCAAGGGATCCTGCACGAATGGAGCGGCAAGCGGGCGCTGCGGAACGGGATGGGCTGCAAGGCGCAAAAAGCAGCAATAGCCGTAGCTATTGCGAGTATTTGCAACGCCGCAGACCACCCGAGACCGCAGATGCACACGGCGCGGTGATTTGTGCAGAATTTGTGCAGAGGATCCCAAGGGTGAAGCACAAACAAGAAAGCCCGACGGACAGGGCCTCATGGCCTGCCCGCCGGGCTTGACGGCTGACACAACGGTCTTTGCCATCGGTCGCGATGCGGAGATAAAGGTCCGCATGGCGAGGAGGCAAGGGATTGCCTCCAGGGGTTGCCTTAGAAGCGGCATCTGCTGCACCTTGGCACTGAATGCCCTCGGAGGGAGATTTCGCTTCGTCTGGCGATGCCTGAAATCTACAGGCGCCTCCACCTTACCAAAGTCGCTCTCCGGGCTCAAATCGGATTCTCAATGGCGGCCACACGGCCGATTGAATTTGACACGGGGGTGTCACACCCACCACCCGCGCCAGGCAACTTCGAGCCCCTCAAAGAGCCCAAAAACTGTAATTTTTTACAGATTTTTCATAACTCAAGTGTCTGATGATTTCGATTGTTAGTATTGACTATGCATTTAGAGAGCTTCTAGAATCCGCCAGCCCTGAAAACGGGCTAGTAAAAACCCCAACCCGCTGCCGAACCCGGCTAAGTCAAACCAGGCGACAAGCACTCCACAGACGTGCAGCCCGGACTTGATGGCGTACCAATCCAGGCGACTTGCCGGGAAGGTGCAGTCCCAGTGACTGCTCCAAGCTCCCGCTGCGCCTCAGAAAGGAAGAGCTATGACAGCGTCAGGAAAAATAGTCTCCGGCGTACGAACCTTCGTGGCCGATGTGACCGAAGGTTTTCTTGAAATCACCCACAACAGCTTTGCCCTCATCGGCCTGGCCGTTGCCTTCATCATCATTGCCCTCACGGCCCGGCCCGACCTGCGCCAGGCTGGCGAAGAGCGCCTCATGGGCTGGCTGCAGGCCCGCCAGGTGGAAATGCTGGGCATGCCCATCGAGCCCGAAGCCAGCGAGCGCGCCACGGCCGCCAACCCCAAGGACCTGCCCAAGGAGCAGGCCGCAGTGGCCTTCTGGCTCAGCAAGAAGTACCGCGTGGCGCCCGAGCCGCTCAGCGTGCTGGTGGCCGAGGCCTATGAGATCGGCACCCGCGCCAAGATCGACCCCACGCTGATCCTGGCCATCATGGCGATCGAGTCGAGCTTCAACCCGTTTGCCGAGAGCGCCGTGGGCGCCCAGGGCCTCATGCAGGTCATGACCCGCGTGCACACCGACAAATACCAGAGCTTTGGCGGCCACTTTGCGGCCTTCGACCCGGTGAGCAACCTGCGCGTGGGTGTCAAGGTGCTGCAGGAATGTATTGCGCGCGCTGGCTCCGTCGAGGGCGGCCTGCGCTACTACGTGGGCGCAGCCAACATGGCCGACGATGGCGGCTATGCAGCCAAGGTGATGGCAGAGCATTTCCGCCTGCGCCAGGTCGCCAACGGCCGGGCCATGCCCTTCAACCCTCCCCCGTCGCTGTCCACCCAGGCGCCTGCCCAGAGCATTCCGGCCGCAGCCCCACCGGCAGCGCCCACCGCGACCGCCGACAAGGTGGCCCTGCTGTCGGGTCTGTGAACCCCTCGGCCCAGCGGAGATTTGTGCGATGCACCTGGTAGGTGCACGCCGCCGTGTCGGCTACACTAGCGAAGTACGCGACTGGCGATAGGCGCGGTACCCGCACAGGGTGCTGCCGCTGACGTGGAAACCGGCAAGGGCCCGCCCCTTGTGAACCACTGGGAAGCGTGCCGCACGGGGCCACCCGCTGCGTTCAGCCGTTCGCCTGGGCAGCCCTTGTTTCAAGGGACACAAGTTCTTAGGACTGCCAAACCATGTACGACCGCAACATTCTTGTCGAACAAACCGACCCCGAACTCTTTGCCGCCATCCAGGCCGAAAACGCCCGGCAAGAGCACCACATCGAGCTGATCGCCAGCGAGAACTACGCCTCCCCCGCCGTGATGTGGGCGCAGGGCACCCAGCTGACCAACAAGTACGCCGAAGGCTATCCCGGCAAGCGCTACTACGGTGGCTGCGAGCATGTGGACGTGGCCGAGCAGCTGGCCATCGACCGCGTGAAGAAGATCTTCGGCGCCGATGCCGCCAACGTGCAGCCGCATTGCGGCGCATCCGCCAACGAAGCCGTGTTCCTCGCCTTCCTCAAGCCCGGCGACACCATCATGGGCATGAGCCTGGCCGAAGGTGGCCACCTGACCCACGGCATGCCGCTGAACATGTCGGGCAAATGGTTCAACGTGGTCTCCTACGGTCTGAACGCCAAAGAAGAGATCGACTACGACGCGATGGAAGCCAAGGCCCGCGAGCACAAGCCCAAGCTGATCGTGGCTGGTGCATCCGCTTACAGCCTGCACATCGACTTTGCCCGCTTCGCCAAGGTCGCCAAGGAAATCGGCGCCATCTTCATGGTGGACATGGCCCACTACGCGGGCCTGATCGCTGCCGGCGTGTACCCCAACCCCGTGCCCCACGCCGACGTGGTGACATCGACCACGCACAAGAGCCTGCGCGGCCCCCGTGGCGGCATCATCCTGATGAAGGCCGAGCACGAGAAGGCCATCAACAGCGCCATTTTCCCCGGCCTGCAAGGCGGCCCGCTGATGCATGTGATTGCAGCCAAGGCCGTGGCCTTCAAGGAAGCAATGCAGCCCGAGTTCAAGGCCTACCAAGAGCAAGTGGCAAAGAACGCCAAGGTTGTGGCCGAGACGCTGACCGCACGCGGCCTGCGCATCGTGTCGGGCGGCACGCAAAGCCACGTCATGCTGGTGGACCTGCGCGCCAAGGGCATCACCGGCAAGGAAGCCGAGGCCGTGCTGGGCGCCGCTCACATGACCATCAACAAGAACGCCATCCCCAACGACCCTGAAAAGCCGATGGTGACCAGCGGCGTGCGCATTGGCACCCCCGCCATGACCACACGCGGCTTCAAGGAAGAAGAAGCCCGCATCACGGCCAACCTGATTGCAGACGTGCTGGACAACCCCCGCGATGAGGCCAACATCGCCGCCGTGCGCGCCAAGGTCAACGCCCTGACCGCACGTTTCCCGGTCTACCGTTAAGCAAGCCGGTCCTGGAAGTCCATGAAGTGCCCCTTCTGCAGCCACCTCGAAACGCAAGTCGTTGAAACGCGGGTGTCTGAGGATGGGGTCTTCATCCGCCGCCGCCGCCAGTGCGGCGCGTGCGACAAGCGCTTCACGACCTACGAGCGGCCGGAAGTGAACTTCCCGGCCATCGTCAAGAAGGATGGTCGGCGCATTGAATACGACCGCAGCAAGCTGCTCGGCTCGTTCAGCCTGGCACTGCGCAAACGCCCGGTGAGCACGGAGCAGATCGACAGCGCCATCGAGCGCATCGAGGAAAAGCTGCTCAACCTGGGCCAGCGCGAAGTGCTGTCCGGCCGCATTGGCGAACTGGTCATGCGCGAACTCAAGAAGCTCGACAAGGTGGCCTACATCCGCTTTGCGAGCGTCTACCGAAGCTTCGAAGACATCGACGACTTCCGCGCCATGGTCGATGAAGTGCGCAAGTAAGTAGGTCAGCGCCAGGCCAGGCGACATGGTCACCTCCACCCGGCCCACTGCGCATGGAATTCAAGCTTTTTTGGCGCCTACCGCGCGCCCACCATGCCTTGATAGCTATCAATAGCATAGCAATCAAACAACACCATGGCTTCCCGACAGATGCTGCCAGCAGCGCTGTCACCAAGGCTACAGCGCGCAACGCTCCTGAAACGATAGCTGCAACGGCATGCTGGACGAGCGCAAACGGCATTTTTTGCTTTAAGTTTTTCACCCGCACATGCGGCACGCCCAGCGCCCGTGCCCGACAATCGCTGCGGTGAAAACCCGCCACTTCCTGCAGCTGGTGCTGCTGTCTGCCCTGTGGGGCGCCTCATTCCTCTTCATCCGCATCGCCAGCCCCGTGCTGGGGCCCAACGTGATGGCGGCCCTGCGCATCGGGCTGGCCACTCTCACGCTGATTGGCATCATGCGCGTCGCCAACGAGTCCTGGCCCTGGCGCCACTGGCGCGAGCTGTTCGGGCTGGGCACGCTCACCGTCGCCCTGCCCTTCTTGCTGTACGCCTGGGCGGCCTTGCACTTGCCAGCGGGCTACAGCTCGCTGCTCAACACCATGGCTGTACCGTTTGGCGTGATCGCCGCTGCCTGGATGAAGGAAGACACGCTGAGCGTGCGCAAGTGGCTGGGCTGCCTCAGCGGCTTTGCGGGCGTGGCGCTGATCGTGCAGCTGGGCCCCGTGCAGCCCACGCCCGCCCTGTTGCTGGCGGCGGCGGCCTGTGTGGCGGCGTCAGCCTGTTATGGCATCGCGACCACCTGGATGAAACGCGCCACCCAGCGCATGTCCCCGCTGTCGATTGCCGCAGGCATCCATGCCGCCGCCCTGGTGCTGTTGCTGCCGGGCGCAGCCTGGAGCCTGCCCGAAGCGCGCTTCACACCCGGCGCACTGGCCGCCGTGGCCGTGATGGGCATCGTGACCTCGGGCCTGGCGTATTGGCTCAACCTGCGGGTGCTCAAGCATGTCTCGCCCGTGGCCGCCATGAGTTCGGCCTTCATGATCCCGCTGTTTGGCGTGGCCTGGGGCCATGTCTTTCTGGGCGAGGCCCTGGGGCCGGGCATGCTCTGGGGCGGCGCGCTGGTGCTGGTGGCGACCGGGCTGGTCACCGGCTTCAATCCGCTGCAATGGCTGGGTGCGCTGCGCCGCCGCAGCTGAACCGCACTATGGCTGCAGCGCGGCCCCGCCTCAGCGGCCCACGCGCGTGATGCGGTCCGTGGCGGGCGGCGCCACCGGGCTTTGCTGGCGGAAGTAGGCCTCCAGCGCGTCCAGGTCCAGCGCGCCCACCTGCCGGTCCCGGCCCTGGGTCAGCACCGTGAAGTTGTCGCCGCCGCTGTCCAGGAAGCTGCTCATGACCACGCGCACCGGTTGCGCGTCGGCCAATGGCGCCCCGTTCAGCACCATCTGGCTGATGCGCGCCCCGGCGGGCTGGGTCAGGTCGTAGCGGTAGCTGAAGCCGCTGGACACCGACAGCACCCGGGGCCGCTGCACCGTGTTGCCGCCGCTGGCGAACTGTTGCTCCAGCACCGCACGGATCTGTGCCCCCGTGAAGGTCTTCACCACCAGTTGGTTGCCAAAGGGCTGCACCGCGTACAGCTGGCCATACCGCACCAGCCCTTGCTCATCCGGCACTAGGTCGGCGCGCAGGCCGCCGGGGTTCATGAACGACAGCTGCGCGCCCCCCTCTTCGGGCGAACGCGTGGCCAGCAGCTGGGCGTCCGCCACCAGGTTGCCCAGCACGCTCTCCAGCGCCGCGTTGGGCTGGCGGCGCATGGGGCCCTTGGCCTGGCCCACGGGCCGCTGGGCCAGTGGAATGGCGGCGGCGCGGTAGGTGTCGATGATCTTTTGCACACCTGGGTCTGCCGGGAAGGCAGGCACGGCGGTGGTGACGGGCACAAGGCCCTGGGCACCAGTAAAGGCCTCGCCCTGCACCACCACATTGCGCGCTGTCTTGCGCACCACACGGCGGGTCCGCGTATCCACGCGCAGCTGGATGTCAGTGAGCAGCGTGCCGTACTGGCCTGCGCTGGTCAGCAAGAAGGGCTTGGCCGGGTTCACGCGGCTGTAGTCGCACACATAGGCCTGGTGCGTGTGGCCCGAGACCACCACATCCACGGCAGGGTCCAGGCGCTCCAGAATGGGCACGATGTCGCCCGACAGACCTGCGCAGCTGGTCTCCTGCACGCCCGCCGTGGTGCTTCCGCCTTCATGGATGGCCACCACAATCACATCGGCGCCCTGGGCCTTGAGCTGCGGGATCAGCGCATTGGCAGTGGCCGCCTCGTCCTCAAAACGCAGCCCCGCTACGCCCGACGGGCTGACCATGGTGGGTGTGGCCTGCAGCGTGAGGCCGATAAACCCCATGGTGACCGTGACGCCGCCTTCGGTGAACCGCTTGAGCCCCGTGGCGGGCAGCAGGGTGCGCCCGTCTTCGCGCACTGTGTTGGCCGCCAGCAGGCCAAATCGGGCGCCCTCGAACGGCTGGCTGATGCGGCAGGGCTCGCGCGAGGTGAATTTCTCGCAGCCCCCGTGCTGCAGCCGCAGCAGTTCGCGCCAGCCCCGGTCGAACTCGTGGTTGCCCACCGCATTGAAGTCGATCTGCATGCGGTTGACCGCTTCGATCGTGGGCTCGTCCAGGAAGAGTGACGACACCAGCGGCGAGGCGCCCACCATGTCACCTGCCGACACCACCGCATGGTGCGGCGACTGGGCCTTGAGGGCCGCCATGGCGCTGGCGAAGTAGGCCATGCCTCCGGCAGGCGCCAGCACCGGGCCTGTGGGCCCCTGCACCCGGTGCGCCATGTGGGGCGGCTCCAGGTTGCCGTGCAGGTCGTTGAAGCCGATGAGGGTGATGTCGATGTGGGGCGGCGCGCTGCCCGCCACAGGCGAGGTGGGCGCAATGCCGGTACAGCCAGCCAGCCACAGCGGCACCGCCAAGGCTGCCAGCACGCGAAGGCAGAAGGCCCGGGACAAGCGGTTGCTCATACGGAGGCACCGCCCCAGGGACGGTGGGAGTTGGTGTTACAGAAACGAGGCCTGGATCGGCGGCACGGGTGGCACCACGTCGCCGCACTGGGCGCGGTGGCGCAGCGCGTGCTCCATCACCACCAGCGCCAGCAGCGCCTCGGCAATCGGCGCGGCGCGAATGCCCACGCAGGGGTCGTGGCGGCCCTTGGTGATCACCTCGGTGCTCTTGCCGTGGATGTCGATGGATTCGCGCGGGCTGATGATGGAGCTGGTGGGCTTGATGGCGATGCTCACCTCCAGGTCCTGCCCGGTGCTGATGCCGCCCAGCACGCCACCGGCGTTGTTGGTGCGAAAGCCCTGGGGCGTCATCGAGTCGCCATGCATGGTGCCGCGATGCGCCACGCTGGCAAAGCCCGCGCCAATCTCCACGCCTTTCACGGCGTTCAGGCCCATCATGGCGTGGGCGATGTCGGCATCCAGCTTGTCGTACAGCGGCTCGCCCAGCCCCACGGGCACGCCCGTGGCCTGCACGCCGATGCGGGCCCCGCAGGAGTCGCCCGCCTTGCGCAGGGCATCCATGTAGTCCTCGTACTGCTGCACGTCGGCCACAGGGGCGAAGAAGGGGTTGTTGCGTACGTGGTCCCAACTCTCGAACGGGATGGGCAGTTCGCCCAGCTGGGTCATGCAGGCGCGGAACTCGACGCCATACTGTTGTGCCAGCCACTTCTTGGCCACGGCGCCTGCGGCCACGGTGGGCGCCGTCAGGCGGGCCGATGACCGACCACCGCCGCGCGGGTCGCGGATGCCGTACTTGTGCCAGTAGGTGTAGTCGGCATGGCCGGGGCGGAAGCTCTCGGCGATGTTGCTGTAGTCCTTGCTGCGCTGGTCGGTGTTGCGGATCAGCAGGGCAATGGGGGTACCGGTGGTCTTGCCCTCGTACACGCCGGAGAGGATCTCCACCGCATCGGGCTCGTTGCGCTGCGTGACGTGGCGGCTGGTGCCAGGGCGGCGCCGGTCCAGGTCGGTCTGGATGTCGGCCTCGGTGAGGGGCATGCCGGGCGGGCAGCCGTCGATCACGCAGCCAATGGCCGGGCCGTGGGATTCACCAAAGTTGGTGACTGCGAATAGGGTACCGATGGTGTTGCCGCTCATGGTGCGGGATTATCCCAGACCCACCGCCCCCTAACGGCCTGGAGCGCAACCGGCGTATCCACCGATCTTGTCCCGCCCTGCGCAGGGCATATCGCGCTTGGCATGGCCCCACGCGCTTGCTAGGATCGGCACACCACCTCCGGGACCTTCATGCCCGCCTCTGCCCTGCCAATGCCTGGTCCCTCTTTGCCCCACGCAGAATTTCTGCCCCCCATGCTGGGCGATGCCCCCCTTCGCAAGGCCCTGGATGCCAGCGACAACGCCATCGTGATGACCAACAGCGCCAAGCGGGTGGTGTACATCAACCAGGGGTTTACGCGGCTCTTTGGCTTTCAGCCCGAGGAAATGCTGGGAAAGCTGCTCAGCGAGGTGCTGCTGGGCCCGCATTCCGATCCGGCCCTGCTGGGCAGCATCCGCTCCAAAGTCAGTACCCAGGGCGAGTTCCATGTCGAGACCATGCTGTACAGCAAGTCCGGGCAACCACGCTGGGTGTCGATGGTGATCAATGCCTCGCCCGAGGCCTCGGGCGGCCCGGGAGGCAGCATCACGGTGCTGACGGACATCACCTTGACCAAGATGCACGAAGTGCTGCAGACAAAGGTGCTGGAAGGCATGGTCAACGAACTGCCGCTGCCAGACCTGATGGCGCTCGTGTGCCGCGAGGTGGAGCGGATTGCCCCCGAAGTCACGGCCTCCATCCTGGCAGTCGATGCACAAGGCTGCCTGCGCCCTCTGGCCGCCCCCGGCCTGCCAGCGGCCGTTTGCGATGCCCTGGATGGCCTTCCCATTGGTCCGAAGGTGGGCTCCTGCGGCACGGCGGCGTTTCGCAACGCGCCGGTGATCGTCACCGACATCACCACCGACCCCCTGTGGACGGACTACCGCGACCTGTTCGCCCCCACGGGCCTGCGGGCCTGCTGGTCCAGCCCCATCTCCAACCACCAGGGCAAGCCGGTAGGCACTTTCGCCTTTTATTTTCGGGAGCCTCGCAGCCCCGGTGCGCTGCACCACCGCCTGGTGGAGGTGTGCCTGCACCTGTGCGCCCTGGCCATCGAACGGGACAGCACCCACCGCCGCATTCACCAGCTGGCGTCTTTCGACACGCTCACGGGCCTGCCCAATCGCGCCATGTTCCGCAGCAGCGCAGAACGCGCCTTGGCCAGCCTGGAGCACGAAGAGCGCCCCGGGGCGTTGCTGTTTCTGGATCTGGACCGGTTCAAGCAGATCAACGACACCCAGGGGCACGCCGCAGGCGACGCCCTGCTGTGCGAGGTGGCCGCGCGGCTCACGCAGTGCCTGCGTGCGCGCGACCTGATCGGGCGGCTGTCGGGGGACGAATTTGTGCTGCTGCTGTCCGAATGCACCACCGAACAGGCAGTGCCCATGGCCCAGCGGATTCTGGAATCCATCGCCCAGCCCCTGCACATCAACGGGCAGGTCCATAGGCCCCACGCCAGCCTGGGGATCGCCATGTTCCCCGACGACGGCAGCAACATCGACACCCTGCTGCTGCACGCGGACCAGGCCATGCACCAGGCCAAAAGCGACCACCGGCACAGCCTGCAGCTTTTCAGCGCCGAGATGAACCGCCGCGCGCAAGAGCGCGCCTCGCTGGAACGCGCGCTGCAACAGGCGCTGGCGGAACGCAGCCTCACCCTGCACTACCAGCCCCAGGTGCTCAGCAGCTCGCCAGATACGCTGCATGGCGTCGAAGCCCTGGCACGCTGGCACCACCCCACCTGGGGCATGGTGCCGCCTTCACAGTTCATCGCCATTGCAGAAGAGGCGGGCTTGATCCACACACTCACACTGTGGCTGCTGGACGAAGCCTGCCGCCAGCTTGCGGCATGGCGCGCGGCAGGCCATCCCGTGCCTTGCGTGGCCATCAACCTGTCAGGCCGCAGCTTTCACCAACCCGGGCTGGCGCAGGAGATCGCCGACGCCTTGAAACAGCACGGCCTGCGCCCCGGGGATGTGTTGCTGGAGATCACCGAAAGCGTGATGATGGATGCGCGGCCGGTGACCCTGGCCAACATCGACACCCTGCACCGGCAAGGCTTCAAACTGTCGCTGGACGACTTTGGCACCGGATACTCCAGCCTCAGCTATCTGCACCGGCTGCCGATCAGCGAACTCAAGCTGGACATGGCCTTCGTGCAGGACCTGACCACCAGCGCCACGGCGCGCGCACTCACGGTGTCGGTGCTGAGCATTGCGCACAGCCTGGGCATGGTGGTGGTGGCGGAAGGCGTGGAAACCGTGGGCCAGCAGCAATGGTTGCAGGCGCATGGGTGCCCGGTCATGCAGGGCTATCTGTTCGGCAAGCCCCTCCCGCCCGAGGACATCGAGGCCTGGCTGGGCGCCCGATCGGCGGCACACAACCACTGACCTGGGCATCCACGCGGTGGCAGGGCCACGCCACGTCGGCAACCGGAGCCCCCGGCGGGGTCAGGCGCGTGGTTCTTCCTCAGGCCAATCGCGGATGTAGGCCTTGAGCATCTTGTTCTCGAAGTTCTGGCTGTCCACCACGGCCTTGGCCACGTCGTAGAAGCTGATCACGCCCATGAGCATGCGGCGGTCCATCACCGGCATGTAGCGCGCGTGGCGGTCCAGCATCATGCGGCGCACCTCGTCCATGTCGGTTTCCAGGGTGCAGGTCAAAGGCGCATCGTCCATAGCGGTGCGCACCAGCATCGTGCCCACGCTGCCGCCGTTTTTCACCACGGCCTGGATCACTTCGCGGAAGGTGAGCATGCCCACCAGGTCACCATGCTCCATCACCACCAGCGAACCGATGTCGCGCTCGGCCATCAGGGCCACGGCGCCTGCCAGCGGCTCGTCGGGCGAGGCGGTGTACAAGGTGTTGCCTTTGACGCGAAGGATGTCGCTGACTTTCATGGTGCTGGGTCTCCGAGAGGGCGAGAGAAGCGCGGCAGGCGCTATAGACAATTTGCTACCAAATATAGCCCACAATGCCCGCCTGCATTGACAACATGGGAGACACCCGATGCCCGGCTATTCCGACCCCGGCTTTGACACGCTGGCCCTGCACGCAGGGGCGAGCCCCGACCCCGCCACCGGCGCGCGCGCCACGCCCATCCACCTGACGACCTCGTTCGTCTTCGAGTCGAGCGACCACGCAGCGTCGCTCTTCAACCTGGAGCGCGGCGGCCATGTCTACAGCCGCATCAGCAACCCCACCAACGCAGTGCTGGAGCAGCGCGTGGCGGCCCTGGAAGGTGGCGTGGGCGCAATTGCCACCGCCAGCGGCCAGGCCGCGCTGCACCTGGCGATTGCCACGATCATGGGCGCGGGCAGCCACATCGTGGCGAGCACGGCGCTGTATGGCGGATCGCAGAACCTGCTGCACTACACGCTCTCGCGCTTTGGCATCGAAACCACCTTTGTGAAGCCCGGTGACATCGACGGCTGGCGCGCTGCCGTGCGCCCCCACACCAAGCTGTTCTTCGGCGAAACCGTGGGCAACCCGGGCCTGGATGTGCTGGACATCCCCACCGTGAGTGCGATGGCACACGAGGCCGGTGTGCCGCTGCTGGTGGACTCCACCCTCACCTCGCCCTGGCTCATCAAGCCGTTTGAACACGGCGCGGACCTCGTCTACCACTCGGCCACCAAGTTCCTCTCGGGCCACGGCACCGTGGTGGGCGGCATCGTGGTGGACGGCGGCAGCTTTGACTGGGACGGCCCAAAATCCGCCAGCAAGTTTGCCGAGCTGACCCAGCCCTACGACGGCTTCCACAACATGGTGTTCACCGAAGAGAGCACCGTGGGCGCCTTCTTGCTGCGCGCGCGGCGCGAGGGGCTGCGCGACTTTGGCGCCTGCATGAGCCCGCACACGGCCTGGCTCATCCTGCAAGGCATCGAGACCCTGCCGCTGCGCATGGCGCAGCACATGCGCAACACCGAGAAGGTGGTGGAATTTCTGGCTGCGCAGCCGTTTGTGTCGCGCGTGGGCCACCCCATGCTGGAGTCTCACCCCAGCCACGCCCTCGCGCAAAAGCTGCTGCCGCGTGGCGCAGGCTCCGTGTTCAGCTTTGACCTCAAGGGCAATCGCGAGCAGGGCAAGAAGTTCATCGAAACCCTCAAGGTCTTCAGCCACCTGGCCAACGTGGGCGACTGCCGCAGCCTGGTGATCCACCCCGCGAGCACCACGCACTTCCGCATGAGCGACGACGCGCTGGCGGGAGCAGGCATCAGCCAGGGCACGATCCGTCTGTCCATCGGCCTCGAAGATGCCGACGACCTCATCGACGACCTCAAGCGCGCGCTCAAGGCCGCCGAGAAAGCGGGGGCCTGACCATGCACATCCAAGTCAACGGCGCCGCCATCTACTGCTACACCGGCGGCAAGGCCTTCGATGCCGCCAAGCCCACGGTGGTGTTCATCCACGGCGTGCTCAACGACCACAGCGTGTGGGCCCTGCAAAGCCGCTACATGGCCAACCATGGCTGGAACGTGCTGGCCATCGACCTGCCGGGCCACTGCAAGAGCGGTGGCGACGCGCCTGCATCGGTGGAGCAGGCGGCCGACTTCATCGGCGCACTGCTCGGCGCTGCAGGCGTGCAGCGCGCAGCCCTGGTGGGCCACAGCTGGGGTTCGCTCATTGCCATGGAAGCCGCCGCTCGGCTCAAGGACCGCGTCAGCCATCTGGTGCTGGTGGGCACGGCTTTCCCGATGAAGGTGTCGCCCGCGCTCATCGAGGCCTCGCAGAGCGACCCCGAAAAGGCCCTGCGCATGGTCAACGTGTTCTCGCGCAACACGCTGGCCGCGCCCCCGTCGGCCCTGGGGCCCGGCACCTGGGTGTTTGGCACGGGCATGGCGCTGGGCCGCCGGGTGCTGCGCAGCAACCCGGCCGTCAACGTGTTCCACCGGGGCTTTGTGGCCTGCGACAGCTACGCCGGTGGCGAAGCCGCCATGGCGCAACTCACCTGCCCGGTGCTGTTTGCGCTGGGCGCGCAGGACCAGATGACCCCCCCGAAGGCCGCGCAAGGTCTGGTCAACGCGGCCCGCGCTGCAGGCCAATCGGTGTCGATCGCGAGCCTGCCCGTAGGCCATCACCAGATGACCGAAGCGCCGGAAGAAACGCTGTTCGCGCTGCGCGACTTTCTGGCCCGCTGAGCAACACGCCGCCCGCGCCCTGGCCAGTGGTCAGGGCGCGCCGCGCCGCCACGCTGGCCACTGCCAAAGCGTGAAGGCCCGCAGCCACCACTCCACCGGGCCGTAGGCGTGTGTGGCCATCCAGCGGCGGCTCCACGCCAACTGGGCCCCGTACAACGTGAACACCCCCAGCACCACCAGCCAGGGCGCCACCCGGCCCACCAGCGCAAAGCCATAGGCCGTGAAAACTGTGGCCCCGATCAGCGACTGCAGCAGATAGTTGGACAGCGCCATGCGCCCCGCAGGCTCCAGCGCCGCGCCCAGACGCTGGCCCACGGGGCCATGCTGCAGCAGCCACAGCAGCAGCGCCACATAGCCGAAGGTAAGAAACGGCGCCGTGGCCAGGTCCACCGCCAGCGCGGCCAGCACCACATGCTCGGGCTGCTGCACGCTGCTGGTGCCCACCTGTGCCGTGGCATAGAACAAGGCCCCCGCCCCTCCTGCAGGCAGGCACCACGCCATCCACCGCCGCAAGTGCGCTGGCTGCTGCGACACCCGGGCCAGAAAGCCCGAGCGGTGGGCCGCGAGCCCCAGCAGGAACATGGCCAGTGCACAGGGCCCCTGCACAAACACCAGCACAAACCACACGCCGTCGGCCATGTCTCGCCCGCGCTGGGCGATGGCATCCAGCGCGCTCGCACGGTAGGCCTGTGCGGCCTGCTGCGCCTTGGCATGCAGCTCGGCCACCGGTACCCCTATGGGCGGCACATGCGCCACCAGCCAGGCCAGCAGGCCCCAGCCTCCGGCCACCATGCCCAGCAGCGCCAGGGCCAGCACCGTGGCCGATGCGGGTTTCAGCCCGCGCCAGGCCAGCAGCAGCACGCCCAGCAGCGCATAGGTGACGAGGATGTCGCCCGCGAACAGCAACCAGGCATGCGCAAGCCCCAGCAGCAAAAGGCCTAGCAGGCGGCGCAGAAAGCGCGGCACAAAGGCGCTGCCCGAACGTTCCGCCGAATCCATCTGCAGCGCAAAGCTGTAGCCGAACAGCAGCGAGAACAGCAGGTAGAACTTGGTCTCGAAGATGAAGCTCACCCACCAGCGCACAGCATGGTCCACGGTGCGGGAGAAGGCCGGGTCCACCACGCCCACGCCAAAGTAGGTGGATGCAAAACTGCCCGCATTGACCATGAGGATGCCCAGCAGCGCAAAGCCGCGCAGCGCGTCAATGGCGTGTTCGCGCCCGGCACTGACTGGTGCGGGGTGGACGGGGGTGGTGGGTGCGGCGGGTTCGTGGGGGTGCGCTGCCTGCGTCATGCGCCCTCCCCCACCGGCACCACCACTGCGGCCAAGGCCCCCAGCACCAGCGAGCGATAGGCCTGGGCGTCAAAACGCTCTTCCACCATGGCCCGGCCAAAGGCGCCATCCAGCAGCAGCAGGATCCAGTCCGCCACCTGCGCAGGCGGCATGGTCAGCCGCGCCTGCTGGCGTTCCACCGCCGTATCAAGCAGACGCACCAGCTGGGCCTTGCGGCCCGCCTCGCTCCGTGCCACGCTGGCAAACACATCAGGGTTGCGCACGGCCTCGGCCAGCACCTCCAGGCCGATGCGGGTGTACACCGGGTCGGCCAGCAGGGCGAGGCTTTCTTCCACGATGGCGATCAGCGCGCCATAGAGGTTGTGAGCACCTGCCGCAGCGGCAAAACGCTCGGCAGTTTCGCGCTGGTCCTCTTCCACGATGGCCGCGATGATGGCCTCCTTGGTCGGGAAGTAATGGAACAGGTTGCCGGGGCTCATGCCCGCCTCGGCGCAGATCTCGGCGGTGCGGGTGGCATGAAAGCCCTTGCGCATGAAGCAGGCCACCGCGGCCTCCAGGATCTGCTGGCGCCGCGCCTGATGGCGCTCGGGGTCCACGGTACGCATGTGAAAAATCTTGTGCAGTTATTAATAGATCAACCAGTCGATTTATTAAAACACCGCAACTGCGCCGCTGTCAAATCCGCTACCCCATCCCTGCGGGCTTGGGCGTATAAAGCGCCAGGGGCCGCCTTTTCCCGTTGCTCACAAAGGGCCAGGCATGGTGAGCCCCCCTGAACAACAACACAGGAGACAACGATGGACATCAGCGCCCCCCACACCACCACCGACCCGCGCAGCTTCAAGAGCTTCGCGGAGTTCTATCCCTTCTACCTGGGCGAACACAGCAACCGCACCTGCAGGCGCCTGCACTTCGTGGGCTCTACGCTCACCCTCGTCTGCCTGGCCATGCTGGTGGCCACGGGCAAGCCGCAGTACCTGCTGTATGGTCTGCTCTGCGGCTATGGCTTTGCCTGGGTGGGGCACTTCGGCTTTGAGAAGAACAAGCCCGCCAGCTTCAAGCGCCCGCTCTACAGCTTCATGGGCGACTGGGTGATGTACAAGGACATCTGGACGGGCAAGGTGCCGTTCTGATCTGAAAATTCAAGAAAAAATGGCCGCTACCGCGCTTCCACCATGCGCCGATAGCTATATATTTTATAGCAATCAAAGCGCAACAGCAGTTCATCCGGCCTGCGCGGCGCTCTCCAGCACATCGGCCATGTGCAGGCTCTCCAGGCCCGCGCGCTGCCACAGCGGGGCCAGGCTCTGGGCGCGCTCCAGCAGCAGCTTCTGCACCAGGGGCGCGAGCGGGGTGAGGGCCGGGTCGGCCAGCAGCACATAACGCGGCTCGGGCACGTCCGAAGCGCTCACCGCCGCATCGGCCACCTCGCCCGCCCAGTCCAGGGCGGTCAGGGCTTCGAGCACGGGTTCGAGCTGCAGCACGTCCACGCGCAGCAGCTGAGCGAGCTGGCTGGGGCGTAGGCCTTTCATGGGCTGGCTGCGCGCGCGGTGCAGCTCCTGCAGCACCTCGATCGCGAGCTGGAACGTCCAGCCCGCCACCGTGCCGCGCCGCGCCACGCCCGCCAGCAGGCTGGGCAGGTAGGCGGTGACCACGGCCCCCAGCAGCACGATGACCCAGGCCACATAGATCCACACCAGCAAGATGGGCAGCGTGGCAAACGCGCCGTACACCACCGAATAGGTGGGCACCTTGCCCAGGTACAGCGCCAGGATCTTCTTGGCCAGCTCGATGCACACGGCCACGAACAGCCCGCCCGTCCAGGCATGGCGCCATTTGACCGGCGTGTTGGGCACATAGTGGTACAGCGACGCCATGCCCCCCGCCAGCACCACAAACTGGATCGAGTCGAACAGCAGTTGCACGCCATCGGGCAACCGTTTGACCAACCCGCCCGAGGCCGACATCACATACGAGGTGAGCGCCAGGCTCGCGCCCATGAGCAGCGGCCCCAGCGTGATGGCGGCCCAGTAGATCAGCACCCGCTGGCCCAGCGGGCGCAGGCGCGGCACGCGCCAGATGTCGTTGAGCGTGCGGTCGATGGTGAGGATCAGTGCGAGCGCCGTGGCCAGCAGGATGCTGAAGCCCGCCACCCCCAGGCCGCTGGCCTTGGAGGCAAACTGGTTCAGGTAGCCAATCACCTGCCGCGAGATGCTGTCGGGCACCAGGCTGCTCACCAGCCAGCCCTGCAGCGCATCCTGCAGCTTGCCGAAGATGGGGAACGCGGTGAACACCGCCAGCGCGACGGTAAAAAACGGCACCAGCGCCAGGATGGTGGTGAAGGTCAGGCTGCTGGCCGTGAGCCCCAGATGGTCCTCACGAAAGCGCTCGCGCAGCGTCTGGGCCGTGGTCTTCCACGGGAAGTGCGACAGTTCATTGATCAACGCTTCGGTGCGTGATGCGACTGTCTGTAGGGAAAGAGGCATGGCCGATATGATGCCACCCCAATGACTGCATCCCCCGCCACCCCCCTCACCCCCTCTGACCACGGCGTTGCCGCCACCCGCTGGCTGGCCACCGGCAGCCTGCTGGCCCTGATTGTTCTGTGCCTGGCCTGGGAGCTGGTGCTGGCCCCCTTGCGCCCCGGTGGCACCTGGCTGGCCATCAAGGCCCTGCCGCTGTGCATTCCGCTGGCGGGCATCCTCAAGAACCGCATGTACACCTACCGCTGGGTCAGCCTCGTGATCTGGCTGTATTTCACCGAAGGCGTGGTGCGCGGCTGGAGCGACAAGCCCCCGTCGCAATGGCTGGCCTGGGCCGAAGTGGCCCTGTGCCTGGTGCTGTTCACGGCCTGCACGCTGCATGTGCGTGTGCGCCAGCGCAACGCCAAGGCCGCCGCGGCGGCGGCAGAAGCCAACTCAGCAGCACCCGCCCCCTGATGCCCCTGGCGCAGTCCCCCGCTACCCGATCCACCCACTGAACACGCCGATTCATCCATGACCACCTTGCTCGACACCCTGCGGGCCATCGTTGGCCCCACCCATGTGATCACCGAAGGCGACCTCACCGCCTGGGAACAGGACTGGCGCCGCCGCGTGCGCGGCAAGGCCCTGGCCGTGGTGCGCCCCGCCAACACGCAGGAAGTGGCCGCCGTGGTCAAGGCCTGCGCGGCGGTGGGTACCGCCATCGTGCCCCAGGGCGGCAACACGGGTCTCGCCGTGGGCTCCACGCCCGATGACAGCGGCACGCAGATCGTGCTGAGCCTCACGCGCATGAACGCGGTGCGCAGTGTGGACACCGACAACCTGACCATGACCGTGGAAGCGGGCTGCATCCTGCAGAACCTGCAGGACGTGGCGCAGAACGCCGGTGTGCTGTTCCCCCTGAGCCTCGCGGCCGAGGGCAGCTGCACCATTGGCGGCAACCTGGGCACCAACGCGGGCGGCACGCAGGTGGTGCGCTATGGCAATGCACGCGACCTGTGCCTGGGCCTCGAAGTGGTCACAGCGCAGGGTGAGGTGTGGGACGGCCTCAAGGGCCTGCGCAAGGACAACACGGGCTACGACCTGCGCGACCTGTTCATCGGCAGCGAGGGCACGCTGGGCATCATCACCGCTGCCACCATGAAGCTCTACCCCCAACCCGCCGCCAATCTCACGGCCTGGGCCGCCGTGCCGTCAATGGAGCATGCCGTGGCGCTGCTGGGCTTGGCACACAAGCAGCTGGGCGCGGGGCTCACGGGCTTTGAGGTGATGGGCCAGTTTGCACTGAGCCTGGTGGGCAAACACATGCCGCAGCTGCGCGTGCCCTTCCTGGGCGACGAGAACGCGCCCTGGTGTGTGTTGCTGGAGAACTCCGACAGCGAATCCGAGGAACACGCCCGCGCGCGCTTCGAATCGCTGCTGGAAACCGCGTTTGAAATGGGCTGCGTGACCGACGCCGTGGTGGCCGAAAACCTCACGCAAGCCCACCAGCTGTGGCATATCCGCGAGAGCATTCCGCTCGCTCAGGCCGAAGAGGGCCTGAACATCAAGCACGACATCTCGGTGCAGATTTCGCGCATCCCCGCCTTCGTGGCGCACACCGACGCGGTGCTGCAGCACGAGATCCCGGGCGTGCGCCTGGTCAACTTCGGCCACCTGGGCGACGGCAACCTGCACTACAACGTGCAGGCGCCGGCTGAGGGCGACCCCAAGGCCTTCCTGCGCGAGCACGAGGACCATGTGAACCACTTGGTGTACGAGGCCGTGGCCGAGTTTGGCGGATCGTTCTCGGCCGAGCATGGCATCGGCGAACTCAAGGCCGAGAAGCTCGCCAAGTACCAGTCGCCCGTGGCGCTTGGCATGATGCGCGCCATCAAACAGGCGCTGGACCCGCAGGGGATCATGAACCCGGGGCGGGTACTGAAGGTCTAACGCCGCACGGTCTGCGCAAACATAGGATCAGCGCGAGATGTGCAGGCCGCACACGGCCAGCAGCTCGTGCATCTGGGGCAGCAGCCCCCGGCCAAACGCGTCGGCCTAGTACATTGCATAGCGCTCCAGGGCGCGTTGCTCGAAGTCAGGGGCGTTGACTGCAGCAGCCACCAGCAGATCGGGGTGGTAGTTCAGCAAGCGGTAGTCGCTGCGTTGGCGCAGGCCCACGAAGGGGCATTCCTCATCCGGCACGCGGTTGGCCCATCTGTCCAGATCCTCCAGGCTGTGCAACTGGTCCAGCCAGTCCAGCACGGCCCTGTCGTACAGCGCCGCCAGCTCATCCCGGCGCGTGGCAGCACTGTCTGCGCTGCCCATGGGCAACTCGTAGATCACCCCTCCCGCCTGTTTTTGGAACAGTGCCGGTGGCTCCAGGTAAGTGAAGGGCAGCCTGTGCGTCTGCGCGAAGTGCTGCAAGGACACCTTAAAGGCCGGCCCGCCATCGCTGTTAAGAGCGGGCTGCAGGTGGGAGGGCAATGCAAGGCGTATCCACACGCCGTGGTGCAAGGTGTCCCGCACCATGTCCGAGTACACCAGCGCCTCGCCCACAGGCAGCTTTTTCTTGAACCAGAATGCGCCCCGCAGCTTGCGCCAGCCCCGTTGGGTGAACAGGGGCTCCAGCGATTGCTGCACCCGGCGGCTGCGCGCCGAAGGCGAAGTGTCCAGCTCAGGGAGCACAGGCACATCCGCCACGGCTGCAACAGATCCCATGGGGCCCATCACCTGCCCCGAAGGAGGGTGCACCTCGCCGCTCTGCGGATCAAAAATCACCCACCCCAGCTGGCGGGCCACGCGCTCGATCACCGGCAGCACCACCTCCAGTTCGGCCACGGCAGGACTCAGGCTTTGCACCAGCGCGAACGGGTCCGGCTCCGGGGGTTCAGTCCAATAGTCCTCGGGCTCGCCATCCTGCGGCAGCCCGGCTGCAAGGGCTTGCATCAGTACGCCTGCCGCCGGATCGGGGTTGAAACTCAACTGCTGGCGCAAGTCACGCAACGTGACCTGCGCGTCCTCACTGGAGACAGGGATCGGATGGCGCCAGAGGTGCAGAACATAGCTCATGGTCAAAGCGTGGGGCACAGGGCCCGAATGCGGATCAGACGCGCATCGTAGCCCACCGAATCCCAACAAACCGCAGGGCATGGCCGCCGCCGCGCAGCTGCAGGCCCCGGCAAGGAAAACGGCCCTCCGGCTCTGCCTGCACAATCACCGCTTCGCTCCACAACACCGCTCGGCCCGCCATGAGTTCTGCTGTCTCCATACGCCCCGCTCAGCCCTCCGACTACGCCGCATGGCGCCCGCTCTGGGACGGCTACAACGCCTTCTACGGTCGCTTTGGCGCCACGGCGCTGCCCGAGCACATCACGCAAACCACCTGGCAGCGGTTTCATGACGCGGCAGAACCCATGTTCTGCCTGGTGGCGCAAGACGATGCCAGCGGCGAGCTGCTGGGCCTCACGCACTGCGTCTTTCACCGCAGCATGACGCGCATCGAACCCGTTTGCTACCTCAGCGATTTGTTCACCCGTGAGGCCGCGCGCGGCCGGGGCGTGGGGCGGGCGCTGATCGAAGCGGTGTACGACGCTGCGCGCGCCGCCAAGTCTTCCCGCGTGTACTGGCAAACGCACGAGACCAATGCCGCCGGGCGCCAGCTGTACGACAAGATGGCCAAGCACCATGGCTTCATCGTGTACGCCCAAGAACTCTGACTGCCACCCAAGGTCTGCCCATGACACTGCCTGATCTGCACCGCGCCATCACCGAACACGCCGGCACCTTCACCTGCGAGCGCATCAACAAGCCGCAGCAAACCAAAACGGTGAACTTCCAGCACCACATCCAGCCCCCCGCTGCGCTGGATGCGCCCCTGTCCGATGTGGGCCAGCTTTCCGGTTTCTATGCCACGTTCGGTGGCGTGCTGCTGTATCACGATGCCGACTCGGGCGACGCCGCCCGCTACATCGCCCCACCAGCTGAATGGCCCACGCTGCAAGAGGCGTTTGAAGGCTGGACGGAACACCTGAGCGACGAAGAACGCGAAGAGATCCTGCCCGACTGGATCGAGCACTGCCTGGTGATTGGCGAGACGCCCCATTCGGGCAACTACATCCTGATGGCGACCGATGGCGAGTGCGCCGGACAGGTGTTCGAGTTTGACCACGACGGTTTCGAGTTCACCCACGAGGCCAACGACCTGATGGACTATGTACAGCGCCTGCTCCACCTGGACAGCCAAATGCTGGCCAACATCGCCTCGCACATGCGCTTCATCGACAAGAACACGGGGGCGCAGTGGTGGATTCTGGAAATGAACGACAACCAGGGCCACCGGGTGACCACAAGCACCTAGCGACGTCGCGGGCGCTGGGAAACCTTATCCATAATGCTATAAAAAAGAGAGCTACAAGCGCATACCTAACAGGCGCCAGCGGCCAATTTTGCTTGCATCTCTACCCCCCAAGGCCGGGCACGACAGGCGGGCACGCCAGGAACCCCAGTCAGTTCATAGCGCCTTGCGCATCGGCTGTGCCTGCAGACCGGCCCACGTTTGCACCGCGCCATGCGGCACGTAGCCATTGCGGCGGTAAAAGTGCTCAGCGGTGCGCGTACTCTCAAGGCCCAAGGCTGAGAGCCCCACCTTGCGCGCATGGCCCTCGGCTTGTCGCAGCAAGGCCCGCCCCACCCCTTGGTGTATGGCTTCAGGCACCACATAGCACAACGCCAGCGTGGCCCCCGCCACCAGCGCAAAACCCACCATCTTGTCGCCCCGGTATGCACCCCACGCGGCAGCGTCTGGCGCGGACATCCACGCAGCCAGATTCTCGGGGGTCTTGTTGATCAGCCAGGCCGTCAGGATGGCAGGGTCATGGCCGTGGTCGAGGGAGCAGCAGTGGGTGATGGACTGGCGGATGAGCGTGCAGGCGGCTTCTGCCGTGACAGGGCCGACGGGGATGATCTGTGTGTCCTGGGGCACTGCGCTACCCGCAATCACGCCAAAGCCAGCCTCGAAAGCGCGACGGCCAAAACGGCGAGCAACCCATAGAACAACAAGCCCACGAATATCAGGCCGTTGGTCGTCACCACACGTTGCCCGTCATGGAGAAACGACAGTGCGCCCGCCGCGCTCAAGGTACGCGCTTCGTTGGTGCTCCAGCGCTCAGAGCGCCAGCGGCCGAAGCTGAGCACCCGGATCACCTGCGCGCCCGTGAAGACGATCAGCACCTCAACCGCTGACCACAGCATCGCAACCAGAAACTCCGTCATCGGCATCCTCCGCAAATCTGCAACAGGAAATGATAGACGGCCTGCCCCTCCAACGACGGTGCCCCAAACCCGGATGTCAGCGCGGGTCTTGGGCTGCTGGATGCTGCTCGCTCCATGCGCGCGCTGCCTCCCAGCCCGGTGGCACGCAGCCCTGCTCCATCACACACAGGCTGGCGCTGGCCAGCGCATGGCGCAGCGCCAGCTGGCAGGCGTCGGCCGTCAGCCCGTCCACAAACTGCGTAAAACTCGCAACCCCTGCAGCCTGCGATTGCCGCAGCAAATGCGCCAGCAGCCCCGCCAGAAAACTGTCGCCCGCGCCCACGGTGTCCACCACCTGCAGCGGCTGGGCTTCTTTCGCAAAACATTGCGCGCCGCTGCGGTGCAGCAGCCATGCGCCTTCCGCCCCCAGTGTCAGCGCCAGCAGATGGGCTTGCGGGTTGGCGGCCAGCAGATGCTGCGCGCGGGCCAGGGCATCGGCGCCGGGCACAGCCAGATGCTCCAGGTCTTCGTCGCTGGCCTTGATGATGTGGGCGTGGGCCAGCGCGGCGTGCACCATGGTGCGGTAGGCCGCCAGGTCGGGCATGACGGAGGGGCGCAGGTTGGCATCGACCACCACGCAGCGGCCTGCGGCGCGCTGGGCGGCCAGCCATGGCAAGTAGATGGCCGTGTCGCGCGCGTCGAGAGCCAAAGCGCCGGTGCAGACCAGCTGCAGCGCGGGCAAAGCCGCGCAGCTTTCGCCCAAACCCGCGGCGGACACAGCGCGGTCTGCCACACCTTCGCGGTAGAAGGCGTAGTCGGGGTGGCCATTTGCATCGAGATTGACCACGGCCAGTGAGGTGACTTGCTGCACAGGCTCGGGCTGGGCCAACACCACGCCGTCGGCCACCAACTGAGCTGCCAGCTCGCGGCCAAAGCGGTCGCGCGACAAGGGGTTGAGGTACTGCGTGCCCACGCCCTGCCGGGCCAGCGCACGGCACAGGTTGTAGAGCGCGCCGCCCAGGCACGGCAGGTAGCTGCCATCGGGGCGGCGGATGAGGTCGATGAGGGCCTCGCCTGCGATGGCGGCGTGGATGGGCGTCGTAGCGGTAGAGGTGTTGGGTGCAGAAGTCATGGTGGCTTGGGGAGAAGCAGGCAGCGCGTCAGAACTGCGATTGCAGTGCGGGGTACAGCGCGACAAATCGGGCATAGCGGTCGGCCAGCAAGGCTTGTTGTGCAGGCTGTGGCATGAAGATGGCATCAGCAGTCAAGGGCTGGCACCAGTGGGCCTCGTCCCCGCCACAGGCCATGGCCGCCAGGCGGGCCGCGCCCAGAGCGGCGGCGGCGTGTGCGCCCTGCGGGCGCTGCAAAGAGGTGTCGAAAGCGCTGGCCAACAGTTGCGCCCAGGGGTTGCTGCGCGCGCCACCACCGACCAAAGCCAGGGCGCTGTCGGCGGCGCCTGGTGCTGTACGGGCATCGACAAGTTCAGCCTGAACAGGGGCGGTCGAACCAGCAGCATCAACCGCAGCATCGCCCTGCCCGGCCCCTGCGGCGCGCATCGCATTGAGGCCATCAAGCAGGCCAAAGCCCACGCCTTCCATCACGGCATAGGCCAGGTCCGCCGCGTCGTGCTCGGCGCGCAGGCCCATGAAAACGCCGGTGGCCGCCGCGTTGTTGTGCGGCGTGCGTTCGCCGCTCAGGTAGGGCAAAAACAAAGGTGCCAGGGCACGGCGGCCGGGTGCCAAAGCGCCCACGGCGTCCGACAGTTGCGCCTCGTCACCGCGCCCTGTGAGCCGGGTGACCCAGCCAAACGCACTCGCTGCACTGAGCATGACCGACATGTGGTGCCACCGCTGCGGCAGCGCGTGGGCAAAGGCATGCACGGCGCGCTCGGTGGCAGGCGCAAATGCATCCGTCACCCGAAAGACCACGCCCGAGGTGCCCAGCGACACAAAGCCCTGCCCGGCAGTGCGGGCGCCCACACCCACGGCACTGGCGGCATTGTCGCCCGCGCCAGCGGCCACGACGACACCTTTACCGAGCCCCCAGCGGCGCGCCACGTCGCTGCGCAGCGTGCCCGTGGGCGCGCTGCCCTCGGCCAGTGCGGGCATGTGCAATGTATCGAGCCCACAGGCTTGCAACATGGCCGGGCTCCAGGCGCGGGCCTGCACGTCCAGCCACAGCGTGCCTGATGCGTCGGACATGTCGCTCACTGCATCGCCGCTGAGTTGCAGACGCAGCCAGTCCTTGGGCAGCAGCACGGTGCGGATCTGGTCGAACACGGCGGGCTCGTGCGTGCGCAGCCACTGCAGCTTGGGCGCGGTGAAGCCGGGCATGGCGAGATTGCCGGTGATCTGGCGCGAGGTGGGCACGGCGTCTTCCAGCTGCGCACATTCGGCGCTGGCGCGGCCGTCATTCCACAGGATGGCGGGGCGCAGCACCTGGCCCTGCGCCCCCAGCACCACCGCGCCATGCATGTGGCCCGACAGGCCGATGCCGCGCACCTGCGCCCAGGCGGCAGGCACCTGCGCGCGCAGCTGCGCCACGGCAGCCTCCAGGGCTGCCCACCAGTCGGCCGGGTGCTGTTCGCTCCATGTGGGCCGGGGGCGGTGCTGGGGCACGGCAGCATCGGCCGTGGCGACCACGGCTTGCGCATCGTCCAGCAGCAGGAGCTTGACACCCGAGGTGCCCAAATCGATTCCGAGGTACATGGTGGGTGGCGGGGTCGGCGGGATGCCACGCGGGCGCAGGATCAGATTGGAGGGCGGGCCGTGGCTTCGAAAGGCTCAGCCCGAACGGTGGGTGGGTGACGCGGGGGAGGGTCGCAGGGTGATTCGGTGGGAACGATCTTCAACACTCACCAGCCCTTCACCCTCCAGACCGCTGCGGGCCTCACACCTTGCCAAACCTTCCCGCGCCCTGCTTGCGAAACTCGCTGGGCGTCATGCCCTTGATGTCCAGGAAGCGGCGGTTGAAGTTGGCCATGTTGTTGAAGCCCACGTCGTACGCGATGTGGGTGATGTAGCGGTCGGACTCCATGAGCAGCTGGCACGCGCGGTTCACGCGGACCAGGTTCACGAAGTCGGTGAAGGTGTTGCCCGTGGCGCGGCGGAAGAAGCGCGAGAAGCGGCTCTCGGTCATGCCCAGCTCCTGCGCCAGGTCAGCGGCGGCCAGGGGCTCGGCCAGGTGGTCGGTGATGCGGCTCACGATGGCGTTGATCTGGTCAAGCTGGGCGTCGTTGTCTTCGCTTTGCAGTTGCGTGCTCGACAGCAGGCGAAAGTCGGTGCAACGCGCCAGATCGCTCAGAAATTCGCAGAACGCGCCAAACCGGGCCAGGCCTTGCCGCGCCTTGATGCGGTGCCAGTGTTCTTGCGCCTGCGCCTCCATGCCGAAGAACTCGATGCCGTGGCGCGCGCGCTCCAGCAGGGGCAGCACCTCGCGCAGCTCAGGAATGCTTTCACTGCTGGCCACCAGCGGCGCGTGCGAGAACTGGATCACCAGGTCGCGCAGCGGCACACCGCCTTCGGGCAGATCCATGCTGATCCAGTTGTGCGGCAGGCGCGGGCCCGTCAGCACCAGATGGCCGGGCTGAAACTGCCCGATCCAGTCGCCCACAAACACCTTGCCCGAGGTGGCCGTGATGAGGTGCAGCTCGTACTCGTCGTGGTAGTGCCAGCGCGCCAGCGGCGTGGGAAACCCGTGGGCCAGGCAACGGATGAAGCCCGCAGTGTCCGGCGACTCGTAGCCCAGTGCGGGCGAGCGCACATAGTCGTGCTCCAGCTCGGGTTTGGTCTGGCGCGGGGCGGTGGACGTTTTCACGGTCATGGTGGTGGTGCTGGACGGAAGTTACACCAGCATCAGGCGCCTGTCCGCTGCGCCACAAAGGCCAGCACGCGGGCGTAGGCTTTGCGCAGGGCATCCACCAGCCGGGGGTGGCTGGCCATCTCGCCCCACAGGGTGGTGTCGGCTGCGAAGGCGGCTACGGGGTCGGCGGCATCGCAGATGGCATGGGCCACGGCCGGGTCCATGGCCTGGTCCTGGTAGGTGTAGGGGATCTGCCCGGCATGCCAGCGCTGCAGGTAGGCCAGGAACAGTGCGGGCAGCAGGGCTACGCTGTCAAACGATGCATTGCGCGCCAGCTTGTCGCGGATGGTGGGCGCGATCATGCCTGGGATCTTGGAGAACGCGTCCATGGCCACGCGCTGGTTGGTGTCAGCGATGGCGGGGTTACCAAAGCGGTCCAGCACCACGTCGCGGTAGCGCGCGAGGTCGATGGGGCACGGCAGCAGCACGGGGATCGCATCGTCGGTCACGTAGTCGTAGGCCATTTGGCGGATGGCCGCATCGTGCGTGCCTTCGTGGATGTACTGGTAGCCCACCAGCGTGCCCGCCCAGGCAATGCAGCTGTGGGTGGCGTTGAGCAGGCGGATCTTGGCCTCTTCGTGTGCCTGCACCGACTGCACCATCTCCACGCCTACCGTCTCCCACGCGGGCCGGCCGGCGATAAAGTCGTCTTCGATCACCCACTGGATAAAGCTCTCGCCCATCAGGGCAGCCTTGTCGTCCCAACCCGTTGCAGCCTTCACGCGCTCGGCCACATCGGGCGTGGGGCGCGGCGTGATGCGGTCCACCATGGCGTTGGGGCTGGTGGTGTTCTGCACCACCCACTCTTTCAGTGGCTCATCGCCCAGCGCCTCGATGAACTGCAGCAGGCCGTTGCGCGAGCGCTCGCCGTTGTGGCGCAGGTTGTCGCAGTTCATCAGCGTCACGGGGCCCGTCCCGGCTGCCCTGCGCGCGCGCAGGATGCTGACCAGGCCACCGTAGATCGTGTGGCCAGCTTGTCCCGCCTTCACGGCCGCGAGGTCGGCGCGCAGGTCGGCAAACGTGGACCAGTCGAGCTGGTTCTGGGCATCCAGGTAGTAGCCTGCCTCGGTCACCGTAAAGCTGATGATGCGCGTGGCCGGATCGGCACCGGCGGCGATCAGCGGGGCAAGGTCGTCTTGGTACGGGATCACGCGCTGAATCGACTCGATGACGGTGTAGCTGCGCTCGCCCTGGGGCGTGACGGTCTCCAGCGTGTAGCGCCCGCCCTGCGCCTGCAGGGCCGCAATCGTGTCTGCCATGTCGGGGCGCAGGTTACCGCCCGCGATGGCCCAGTCCGTGCTGCCCTGCTGGCGCAACTGGTGCATATAGACGGCCTGGTGCGCGCGGTGGAAGGAGCCCAGGCCCAGGTGCAGGATGAAATTCATGGTGCGTGACAGCGGGTTTCTAGAGATCAAAATTGGTGGGCATCATCACGACGTCGCGGATGGTCATGCCGCGCGGGCGGGTGAGCATGAAGAGCACCACATCGGCCACTTCGGAGGCCTCGATGAGGCTGCCGCTGGCCTTGGCCTCGGCGAGCTTCTCCGCGGGCCAGTCGGCCAGCAGCGAGGTGATGACGGGCCCGGGCGAGATGGAGCCCACGCGGATGCCATGCTTGAAGACTTGACGGCGCACGGTCTGCACGAAGCAGTTGACCGCCCACTTAGACGACGCGTAGACGGGCTCCCACGGCGTGGGGAAATGCGCTGCCAGCGAGCTGGTGACGATGATGTCCCCCCGGCCGCGCTCGATCATGTGGGGCAGCACGTTGTGCACGTTCTTCATCACTACGTTGACGTTCAGGTTCAGCATGCGGTCGATGGCGTCAGGGTCGGCATCGACGAGATCGCCGCCCACATACAGCCCCGCGTTGGCATGAAAGATGTCGAGTGGGCCCGCGATGCCCAGCGTGCGCTGCAGCAGGCTGGCGCACTGCTTGGCATCCAGCAGATCGAGCACCAGCGGCGAAGCGCGTTCGCCAATGGCCGTGCAGGCCTTGGCGAGCGCCTCCTCGTCGCGGTCGATCAGCACCACGCGCGCGCCCGCATCGGCCATGACCTGGGCGCTGGCAAAGCCAATGCCAGAGGCCGCGCCAGTGATGGCCGCCACCTTGCCGTGGAGTGGGAATTGGAGGCTCATGACCGTCATGCAGCCTGTCGGGCCACCACACGGCCTTGGGGGTCGAACCAGTGGCCTTGCGAGGCGTCGATGTCCAGGCTCACCGCATCGCCAGCGCGCAGGCCTGTGCGGTCGTTCTGGCGCGCCACAAACTGCGCGCCGCTGGGCGTGCTCACGTAGATCAGCGTCTCTGCACCCAGTGCTTCCACCAGGTCCACCCGACCCGGCACCGGCGTCGCGCCGGTGTTGCGTACAGTGATGTTCTCAGGTCGCAGGCCGATGGCGCCGCCCTCCGCCCCGGCGGGTGCCTGCTGCTGCACGGGCGATGGCAACTGCGGCAAGGGCACCACATTCATCTGCGGCGTGCCGATGAACTGGGCCACGAACTGGTTGGCAGGTTTGTCGTACAGCTCCAGCGGCGTGCCCACCTGCTCGATGACGCCGTCGCGCAGCACCACCACGCGGTCGGCCAGCGTCATGGCCTCCACCTGGTCGTGCGTGACGTAGATGGTGGTCGCACCCAGGTCGCGGTGCAGCTTGGCGATCTCTACACGGGTCTGGCCGCGCAGCGCCGCGTCAAGGTTGGACAGTGGCTCGTCAAACAGGAACACCTTGGGCGCGCGCACGATGGCGCGGCCGATGGCCACGCGCTGGCGCTGCCCGCCCGACAGCTCCTTGGGCGTGCGCTGCAGGTACTGCGTGAGGTTGAGGATGCGCGCGGCGTTCTGCACCTTCTCGTCGATGACCTGCTTGTCCGCCTTGGCGAGCTTGAGCGCAAAACTCATGTTCTCGTACACGCTCATGTGCGGGTACAGCGCGTAGCTCTGGAACACCATGGCCAGGTCGCGCTTGCTCGACGGCTGGTCGGTGATATCTCGGCCGTCGAGCATGAGCGAGCCACCGTCGATGGCTTCAAGCCCTGCGATCAGCCGCAGCAGCGTCGACTTGCCGCAGCCCGAGGGGCCGACGAAGACGATGAACTCGCCTTGCTGGATGGAGAGGTCGATGCCCTTGATGGCGCGGTGTTCACCAAAGAATTTCTCGATGCCGCGCAGTTGAAGGTAGGCCATGGAATCGGGTTCCTGAATGCTTTGAAAACTGGGGAGATGAACGCTGCGCTTTACTTGACCGCGCCGAACGTGAGACCTTGGACGAGCTGCTTCTGGCTGAACCAGCCGAACACCACGATGGGCGCAATGGCCATGAGCGAAGCCGCAGACAACTTGGCCCAGAACAGGCCCTCGGGGCTGGAGTACGACGCGATCAGCGTGGCGAGCGTGCCGGCCTTGGCGGCGCTGAGGTTCAGGCTCCAGAAAGCCTCGTTCCACGACAGCACAAGGCACAGCAAGCCGGTGGATGCCAGGCCGCCCATGCCCAGCGGCAGCAGCACCAGGCGCACCTCCTGCCATAGCGTGGCGCCGTCCATGCGCGCGGCCTCCAGGATCTCGTGCGGGATGTCCTTGAAGTGCGAGTACAGAATCCAGACCATGATGGGCAGGTTGGACAGCGCGAACACGATGATGAGCGCAAGCTGCGTATCCAGCAGGTGGCTCTTTTGCGCCAGCACGTAGATGGGCACCAGCGCGCCCACGGCGGGCATCATCTTGGTGGAGAGCATCCACATCAGGATGTCCTTGGTGTACTTGCCCTTGAAGAAGGCCATGGCGTAGGCCGCAGGGGCGGCGAGCATCAGGCCCAGCAGGGTGGAGAGCACGCTGGTGATGACCGAGTTCTTGGCATACAGCAGGTAGTCGCTGCGCTCCTGCACCTCGTGAAAATTCTCCAGCGTCGGCGTGAAGACGAACAGCGGCGGCACGGCGATGGCCTGCAGCTCGGTCTTGAAGGCGGTGAGGAACAGCCACCCCAGCGGGAAGAACAGCAGCAGGGCCACGCCCCAGGCGGCTGCGGTGCGCAAGGCCAGCAGGCCGAGCGGAAAGTTGGAACGGCGTCGTTTGGTTGTTGTCATGTTCGTTGCCCCTGGGTCTTACTTGTCGAGGTTCTTGCCGACCATACGGATCAGGAAAACCGCCGCAATATTGGCCAGCACGACGGCGAACAGCGCGCCGGCAGAGGCCACGCCCGCGTCGAAGTTGAGCAGCGCCTGCTTGAAGATCAGGAAGGTGACGTTGGTGCTCGCATCGCCCGGCCCACCGGCGGTGGTGGTGTAGATCTCGGCAAAGATGCTGAGCAAGAAGATGAGTTCGATCATGACCACCACGGCCACCGAGCGGCCCAGGTGCGGCACGTACAGGTAGCGCAGCTGCTGCAGGTAGTTGGCACCGTCCATGCGCGAGGCTTCCAGCTGCTCGTGGTTCATGCTCTGCAGCGCGGTCATGAAGATCAGCGTGGCGAACGGCAGCCACTGCCACGACACCATGACGATGACGGAGAACAGCGGGTGGTCGGTAAGCCAGTCCACGGGCTGTGCGCCAAAGAACATCCACACCTGCGCGAGCACGCCGTAGATGGGGTTCATCATCATGTTCTTCCACATCAGCGCGTTCACCGTGGGCATGACGAAGAACGGCGAGATCAGCAGCACCCGCACGATGCCCCGGCCCGGGAACGGCTCGTTGATGAGCAGCGCGATCGCCACGCCGAAGAACACCGTGATGAGGATCACGCTGCCCAGCAGCAAGATGGTGTTGACCACTGCCGCGCCGAACGATGGGTCAGTGACGAAGTACTCGAAATTCTCCAGCCCAGCAAAGCCCGTTTGGTCGGGCTGCATGAGGTTGTAGCGGATGAGCGAGAAGTAGATCGTCATCACCAGCGGCACGATCATCCACAGGAAGAGCGTGGCCATGGCTGGCGTGAGCAGCAGACGGGGGAGCAGGCGGCGGTTCATGGGAGCCTCAGAAAAAAGTCCAGCGGAAATAGGCGTTCAGTCGGCGTCGCGAGCGGGCCGAGGCGGGGTCGCTGTACCGCAGCCGTACTCTCGTACGGCGAGGAACACCGGCCCCGGATCGGCCCGCGCAGTAGCCGAATGAATGCCTATTTGTAGTAGCCAGCCTTCTTCATCTCACGGTCAGCCGACACCTGCGATGCCTTCAGCGCAGCATCCACCGTCGTCTTGCCTGCGAGCGCGGCGCTCATCTGCTGCCCCACCGCAATGCCGATGGCCTGGAACTCAGGAATCGCCGCGAACTGCACGCCCACGTACGGGCTCTTGGGCAGGGTCGAATCGGTCGGGTTGGCCGAGTCGATGGCGACCTTCTCGGCGGCGGCAAAGCGGGCGGCCTTCTGGAACTCAGGTGACGCATAGGTGCTCTTGCGCGTGCCGGTGGGTACGTTGGCCCAGCCGTTGGTCTTGGCCACGAGCTGGATGTAGTCCTTGCTGGTGGACCAGGTGATGAATTTCTGCGCGGCATCCACCTTCTTGGACCCTGCGGGGATCGCCAGATTCCACGACCACAGCCAGTTGGCGCCCTTGGGCGTGTTCATGGTGGGAGCCTGCGCAAACGCCATCTGGTCCGCCACCTTGGACTGCTTGGGGTCGGCCACAAACGACGCGGCGATGGTCGCATCCACCCACATGCCGCACTTGCCGGAGTTGGTCAGCGCCAGGATCTCGTTGAAGCTGTTGGCCGACGAGCCAGGCGGGCCGTAGTTCTTCAGCAGGTCCACGTAGAAATTGATCGCTTCCTTCCAGGGCTTGGATTCGAGCTGCGGCTTCCACTGCATGTCGAACCACTGGCCACCAAAGGTGTTGACCAGCGTGGACAGGAAGGCCATGTTGTCGCCCCAGCCCGGCTTGCCGCGCAGGCAGATGCCGTACACCCCGTTCTTGGGGTCGTGGATCTTGGCGGCCAGGTCCTTGATCTGCGGCCAGGTGGGGCGCTCGGGCACTTGCACGCCCGCCTTGTCGGCCAGGTCCTTGCGGTACATGAGCATCGAGCTTTCGCCGTAGAACGGCGCCGCGAACAGCTTGCCGTCGATGGACAGGCCGTTGCGCACGGCGGGCAGCAGGTCGTCCACGTCGTAGGCGGCGTCAGTCTTCAGCTCCTGCAGCCAGCCCTTTTTGCCCCAGATGGGCGCCTCGTACATGCCGATGGTCATCACGTCGAACTGGCCACCCTTGGTGGCGATGTCGGTCGTCACGCGCTGGCGCAGCACGCCCTCTTCCAGCGTCACCCACTTGAGCTTGATGTCGGGGTGGGCCTGCTCGAAGTTCTTGCTGAGCTTCTGCATCTCGATCATGTGGCCGTTGTTCACGGTGGCAATCACGAGCTCGGTCTGCGCATGCGCAGCGGCGCCGCACAGCGATGCCGCCAAGGCGGCAACGGCCAGGGCCAGGCGGGTGTGTGGACGGGTGGAACGGGGCATCGGAACGTCTCCTGCGTAGTTGGTATGGATCTGCCATTCAACGCCGGTCGGATCACGGCATTGATGGGCTGAACGATACCGATGCTCTGATGCTCAGTTGATACTTTGAAAAGCCTTACACATACTAATTTTCGCCAGAATCTCAGGATTTATACCTAGATACATCAATTGGGTATGTGCATTGCGGGCCTGGGATGCCTGCCATGGCGCTGCGGGGCACTGCGCAAACTCGGCACAAGGGCGCACCCTGTTCGTCCCCACTGTTTCGAATACTGGAACAGTCAGTTCGCGACTCGGTGGTTTTTCTCTGAACACCATCGGCGTACAGTTCATCCCATCGATGAGCCGAACCCGCAAGGCGACTCACCGAACCCGGTTCAGGAATGGTTTTTTGACCCGGCTTTTTTGAGACGCTTTTTTAACTTCAAGGACTTATCCATCATGAACAACACCGCACGTTTCCTCTCCATCGCCGCTGTCGCTGCTTTCGCCTCGTTTGGTGCCCACGCTGACGAAGCCGATGCTTCGCAGTTCGCCACCCAATTCGAAACCAACCGCACCCGCGCCGAAGTGGCCGCTGAAGCCGCCACTGTGGCCCAGACCCGCAGCCAAGAGCCTGCTGGTTCGCGTGTGGTGACCTACAAGAGCACCGCTGACCGCGCTGCTGTGCGTGCCCAGGCTGCCGACGCTGTGCGCACCGGCCAGATCGCCTACGGCGAGCGTGGTTGATTGGTCAGCGCCTGATTCGCTGAATCCACCGCTCTTGCTGTTTCGTATTGCCCCGTACATCCCTGTTTTTTGAATTTCACCGGAGTTTCACCATGAACAAGACCGCTCGTATCATCTCCATCGCCGCTGTGGCTGCTTTCTCTGCCTTTGGCGCACACGCTGACGAAGCCGACAGCTCGCAATTTGCCCTGAAGTTCGACACGAACCGCACCCGCGCTGAAGTGGCTGCCGAAGCCGCTACCGTGGCACAGACCCGCAGCCAGGAGCCTGCTGGTTCGCGCGTGGTGACCTACAAGTCCACCGCTGACCGCGCTGCTGTGCGTGCCCAGGCTGCTGAAGCCCTGCGCACCGGCCAGATCCCTTCGGGCGAATTCAGCGCCATGTAATCGGTTGATCGATTGACACAGTTGCGGGACTTCCCATGGTGGTGGCATCTCACGGTTGTGGGTGCTGCCACCATGTGGAAGTGTTTCCCCCCGCCCCCATGAAAGGGCTCCCGCATGGGAGTCCTTTTTTTGCATCAGGGAAAAGCTCAGGCCACCAGCGTCTTGAACATCACGTGGGCATCGACATAGCCCAGCGTGTGGTGCCGGAAGGCCCCGGGCAGCGTGCCCACGACCGCAAAGCCCAGGTGCTGCCACAGCCGCACGGCGCGCACATTGCTGGCCACCACCAGGTTGAACTGCATGGCCCGAAAACCCATGGCCACCGCCTGCTGCTGGGAATGCTCGCACATCAACGAGGCCACGCCTTGCCCCTGCGCGACCGGCGCCACCACATAGCCACAGTTGCACACATGGGCGCCCAGCCCGGCCTGGTTGGGCTTGATGAAGTAGGTGCCCAAAATCTGCCCGCCCACGCCGCGGGCAACAAAGGTTGCGGCAGGCAGTTCTACCCAGGCTTTGTGGATCTCGCCCTCGGTGCTGTCAGGGGCAAAGGCATACGTGTCGCCCGCCTGAAAGGTGGCGCGCAGGATGGGCCATACGGCGGGCCAGTCGGCAGCTTCGAGGGGGCGGATGGTGGCGGGAGTGGCAGGAGTCGTCATGGCAGATGCAAGGGATGGAAGGCGAGTCCCGCATTCTCCCGCTCCGCATAAAATCCGCTGTCGGCAACGGCCACCTTTTGATGGCGGCGCCCCACTCTGAGTGATCGATCCCATGACCCAGCCTTCTGCCGCCCCGGCAGCTCCTGCCTTGCTCGCCCGCCCCGCGCGCTCCCAGTACGAAGACTTCATGCGCCATGTGTTCACCCACGGCGTGCACAAGTCGGACCGCACGGGCACCGGCACGACCAGCGTGTTCGGGCACCAGATGCGGTTTGACCTGAAGGAAGGCTTTCCTCTGGTCACCACCAAGAAGGTGCACCTCAAGTCCATCATCCAGGAGCTGCTGTGGTTCCTCACCGGATCGAGCAACAACAACTGGCTGAAAGAACGTGGCGTGACCATCTGGGACGAATGGGCGCGCGAGGATGGAGACCTGGGCCCGGTGTATGGCGTGCAGTGGCGCAGCTGGCCCACGCCGGACGGCGGGCACATCGACCAGATCAGCGACGTGATCCAAACGCTCAAGACCAACCCCGACTCGCGCCGCATCATCGTGAGCGCCTGGAACGTGGCCGAGCTGCACAAGATGGCGCTCATGCCCTGCCATGCGTTCTTCCAGTTCTACGTAGCCCCGGCGCAGGAGCCCGGCGGGCGCGGCACGCTGAGCTGCCAGCTCTACCAGCGCAGCGCAGACATCTTCCTCGGGGTGCCCTTCAACATCGCCAGCTATGCGCTGCTGACCCACATGGTGGCGCAGCAGTGCGACCTGGATGTGGGCGACTTCATCTGGACCGGCGGCGACTGCCACATCTACAGCAACCACCACGAACAGGTTGAGACGCAGCTGGCGCGCACGCCCTACCCCTACCCCGTACTGAACATCAAGCGCAAGCCGGACAGCATCTTCGACTACCAGTACGAAGACTTTGAAGTGGTGGACTACCAGTGCCACCCGGCCATCAAGGCGCCCGTGGCGGTGTAGCCCCAACCGGCGCCCGCCCTTAAAACCCGTTTCCGCAGGCAAACGCAGTAGCGCTTGCCCGGCGTCCATTCATCCACAACCATCACCCCCACGCTTACCCATGTCTTCCGGCGGATTTCACGTACACGGCCCCCACGACCACGCAGTCGAGCATGCCACCCATGGCCACCATGGCGACCACGCCTCCAGCCATGGCGCGGAGGGCAATGGCTCGTCCATGAACAAGATCGCCATGTTCACCGCCATCGTGGCCACGGTGGGTGCCATCTTTGCCTACATGGGCGGGGCCACGCAGGCCAATGCCGGGCTGCTCAAGAACGATGCGGCCATCAAGAAGACCGAGGCCTCCAACCAGTGGAATTACTTCCAGTCCAAAAGCACCAAACAAAGCCTGGCCGAACTGGCACGTGACCTGACCCCGGCCGAGACCGAAAAGGCCAAGTACCAGGGCAAGATCGACCGCTACGAAAAAGAAAAGAACGAGATCAAGGCCGTGGCCGAAAAGCTGGAGGCCGATGCCCATGCCTTCGACCAGAAAAGCGAAGCCCAGATGCACCAGCACCACCGCTGGGCCCAGGCCACCACGGCGCTGCAGGTGGCAATTGCCTTGGCCGCCATTGCGCTGCTGACCAAGAAGAAGTGGCTGGAATACGGCATGTATGGCGTGGCCGCCGTGGGCCTGGGCGTGGGCGCGCTCGCCGCCCTGCACATCTGACCAGATCAACCCCCACAAAACACCGAGCCCCATGCCCCTGCACCTCATCTACGCCCGCGCCGCCAATGGCGTCATCGGCCGGGACAACCAGCTCCCCTGGCACCTGGCCGAGGACATGGCGCACTTCAAGCAGCTCACCCAGGGTTGCCCGGTGGTCATGGGCCGCAAGACCTGGGACTCGCTGCCTCCGCGCTTTCGCCCCCTGCCCGGCCGCAGCAACATCGTGGTGACGCGCCAGACCGACTGGCAGGCCGACGGCGCGCACCGCGCAGGCAGCCTGGCCGAGGCCCTGGCGCAATGCGATGCGGCCCAGACGGTGTGGGTGATCGGCGGCGCGCAGATTTACGCCGAAGCCCTGCCCCTGGCCGACCGCGTGGAGGTGACCGAGATCGACCAGCCCTTCGACGGCGACGCCTACGCCCCCACGCTCGGCCCGGAATGGGCCGAGTCGGCACGCAGCAGCCGCCAGGTGGGCAGCAACGGACTGCCGTTCAGCTTTGTGACCTACGTGCGCGCGGCCTGAGTGCCACTGCGCTTTTACTCACTTATTGATAGCTACTAGCGCTTGATGGACGGGCGCAAAGGGCCAAAAAAATCTATGCAAATCGCCACCTGGAATGTGAACTCCCTGTCGGTGCGCCTGCCCCAGGTGCTGGCCTGGCTGGCCGCCAACCCGGTCGATGCGCTGTGCCTGCAGGAACTCAAGCTCACCGATGACAAGTTTCCGCACGACGCCCTGAAAGAGGCCGGCTACGAAGCCGCCGCCTTTGGCCAGAAGACCTACAACGGCGTGGCCATCCTCAGCCGCCACCCGCTGCGCGATGTGGTGCGCAACATCCCCGCCTTTGGCGACGAGCAGGCCCGCGTCATCGCCGCCACGCTGGACACGCCGGCAGGCCCCCTGCGCCTGCTCAACGGCTACTTCGTCAACGGCCAGGAACCAGGTTCGGAAAAGTTTGCCTACAAGATGCGCTGGCTGCAGGCGCTGCAGGACATGGTGCGCGCAGAGATGGCCGCCCACCCGCGCCTGGTGCTGGTGGGCGACTTCAACGTGGCCCCCGAAGACCGCGACTCGTACGACCCCGAGGGCCTGCGCGAGACCATCCACCACACGACCGAAGAACGCAACCACTTCCAGGCGCTGCTGGGGCTGGGCCTGACCGATGCGTTCCGCATGTTCGAGCAACCCGACAAGAGCTTCTCGTGGTGGGACTACCGCATGCTGGGCTTCCAG
Source organism: Acidovorax kalamii (assembly GCF_002245625.1). Lineage (GTDB taxonomy): Bacteria > Pseudomonadota > Gammaproteobacteria > Burkholderiales > Burkholderiaceae_C > Acidovorax > Acidovorax kalamii. The sequence goes on along the minus strand of NZ_NOIG01000011.1, from coordinate 11,277 downwards.
AAAAACCGGGGCCTGCGCATCGACCACATTCTGGTGAGCGAGGCCCTCAAGCCCACGGTGACGGCCTGCGTGGTGGACCGCGCCCCACGCAAGAACCCGCAGCCCAGCGACCACACACCGGTGGTGGTGACCCTGGGTTGATTTGCTACTGATTCAATAGCTATAAAGGAAATAGGGGCGCGCGCAAACGGCCTCTTTTTCCTTGATTTTTGAATCACCCAAGTCAAAGAGCCCCTGGCAGCTTGCCGCTGCCAGGGGCTCTTTTCAATCCGGCTATGCAGCCACGACGCGGGCAGTTACGCCTCGTCGGGTGCGTCCAGCCCCAGCTCCTGGATCTTGCGCGTGATGGTGTTGCGCCCAATACCCAGGCGCTGCGCGGCTTCCATGCGGCGCCCATGGGTGGCCACCAGGGCCGTGCGGATCAGGCGCGACTCAAAGCGCCGCGTGAGCGCATCCCACACCTCGGGCTGGCCGCCCGCCAGCAGCTTTTGCGCCTCGGTTTCCAGCGCCTGCTCCCAGCTGTGGACTGCCGCAGCGGGGGCTGCGGCTGCCACCGCATCGGCCGACCAGGATGGCGCGGCGGCAGGCATGGGCGCAGGCACCGCAGGGTGGTGCAGCCCTCCCACCATGTCGGACGCAGGCTGCGGCGCGGCAGGGGCCTGCGCCACGGGCACCACCGCGGCCAACGGCGCCACGGGCATGGATGTGACCGTGGCCGCAGGTTCTGCACCCGGCGTGGCGCGCACCGGCGGCTGGTAGACCGGGGCCTCCAGCACTTCAGGGGGCAGGTCTTGCAGGGAGATCACCTGCGCGGGTGCCATCACTGTCAGCCAGTGGCAGATGTTCTCCAGCTGGCGCACGTTGCCGGGGAAGGCGAACTGCTCCAGCCGCGCGAGCGCCGAGTCGGCGATGCGCTTGGGTTCCACGCCCAGCTGCCGCGCGCTTTGCTGCAGGAAGTGGCGCGTGAGCATGGGCACGTCTTCGTGCCGCTCGCGCAGCGCGGGCAGGCGCAGGCGGATCACGTTGAGGCGGTGGAACAAGTCCTCGCGGAAGCCGCCTTCCTTGACGCGCTGCTCCAGGTTCTGGTGAGTGGCAGCAATCACGCGCACATGGGCCTTGACAGCCGCATGGCCGCCCACGCGGTAGAACTGGCCGTCCGACAGCACGCGCAGCAGGCGCGTCTGCAGGTCAAACGGCATGTCGCCGATTTCGTCGAGGAACAGCGTGCCGCCCTCGGCCTGCTCGAAGCGGCCGCGCCGCTGGGTCTGGGCTCCGGTGAAGGCGCCGCGCTCGTGGCCGAAGAGTTCGCTCTCCAGCAGGTCCTTGGGGATGGCTGCGGTGTTGATGGCCACAAAGGGGCCGTCTGCCACGGGCGAATGCTTGTGCAGCGCACGCGCCACCAGTTCCTTGCCCGAGCCCGATTCGCCGGTGATGAGCACCGTGACCTGGCTTTGCGACAACCGCCCGATGGCGCGGAACACGTCCTGCATGGCGGGCGCCTGGCCCAGCATTTCGGGGGTCGCGGTCTGGCGTTCTTCGGTGACTTCTTCGCGTTGGCTTTCTTCCACCGCGCGGCGGATCAGTTCCACTGCCTTGGGCAGGTCGAAAGGCTTGGGCAGGTATTCGAACGCGCCGCGCTGAAAGGCCGACACGGCGCTGTCGAGGTCGGAGTACGCCGTCATGATGATGACGGGCAGGCCGGGCTGCAGCTCGCGCACCTTCTCCAGCAGCTGCAGGCCCGAACCGCCGGGCATGCGGATGTCGCTCACCAGAACCTGGGGGCCCTGGCGGGCAGGGTCGCCTGCGGTGACATCGGCCAGTGCGTCCAGCACTTCGCGGGGGTGCGTGAAGCTGCGCGTGGGCAGGTTCTCGCGGGCCAGCGCCTTCTCCAGGACGAAGCGGATCGAGGGGTCGTCATCTACTATCCAGATCGGCTTCATATGTTTTTCTAACCTTCCCTGTGGTTGCGTGTCAGGGACCGTCGTGCGTGGTTGTCAAGGCAGCGGGATCAGGATGCGGAAGTCGGTGCGACCCGGTACGCTGTCGCATTCGATCAACCCGTGGTGGCGCTGCACGAAGGTTTGCGCCAACGTCAGCCCCAGCCCTGATCCGCCGTCCCGCCCCGACACCAGTGGATAAAAAATCCGTTCCTTGATGGCATCGGGTACGCCCGGTCCGTTGTCGATGACATGCAATTCCAGTGCCAGCCGGTAGCGCTGCCGGCCGAACGTGACCTGGCGGGCCACGCGGGTGCGCAGTGTGATCACGGCATCGCCCGCAGCAATGCGGTCGGTGAGCGCCTGGGCGCCGTTTTGCACGATGTTCAGCAGCGCCTGGATGAGCTGGGCGCGGTCGCCCCGGAACTCGGGGATGGAGGTGTCGTAGTCGCGCTGGACCTTGAGGCCCTGCGGGTATTCGACCAGCACCAGCGAACGCACACGCTCGCACACCTCGTGGATGTTCACGTCGCCCACCAGGTGCGGATGGCGGTGCGGCGCGAGCAGCCGGTCCACCAGGCTTTGCAGGCGGTCGGCCTCGTGGATGATGACCTGGGTGTATTCGGTGAGCTCGCGGTTGTCAAGCTCCATCTCCAGCAGTTGCGCCGCGCCCCGAATGCCGCCCAGCGGGTTCTTGATTTCATGGGCCAGGTTGCGGATCAGCTCCTTGTTGGCCTGGGCCTGGTCGCGCAGGCGCTCTTCGCGGTCCTGGCGCGCTTGCTGCTCCAAGGGCCACAGCTCCACCAGGATTTCGCCCACCTGCTCGGCATCGGCCACGTTGACATGCACGGGCACCGGGTCCTGGTGCAGGCGTTTCAGGCTGGCCTCGTAGCGCAGCGCTGCAAAATCCTTGCCCCGGGCGCCCGCCAGGGCGGTCTGCAGCAAGGCGGGGTCGGTGAAGAAGGTGGAGAAGTCCGCCCCTTCCAGGGTGCGGCGCGAGAGGCCCAGCGTGTTTTCCAGGGCGGCGTTGGCAAACTGCACGGCACCATCATCCGCACGCAGCACCGCCACCAGGGTGGACATCAGGTCCAGGGAATGAAAACGCCCGGTGTCAGTGCCGGGAAGGTCGGAGGAAGAAGGGGCACTCACGCGCAATCACCGCTATCAGTTGGTGGGTGCAGCAGGGGCAGGCAGGCGGGCAATCTCGCGCTTGATCCCTGCAATGTCGCTCTCGCTGCGAGCCAGGCTGGCCTTGAGTTCGGCCGTGCGCTCGGTGTAGCGCTGAGGGTTGCGCAGATCCAGCGCATTGCGCTCGGGCGCGCCGTTGTTGTATTCCTTGAGCAGTTCGGCATGGCGCGTTTCCGCCTTGCGCAGCTCGGACTCCAGAATGGCACGGGCATCCGAGTCGCGGGACTTTTGCTCGTTGTTGCTCACGCGGGGCGCAGTGGCGGGTGATGTGGCGGAAGACGTGGCTGCAGCGCCACCGCCACCGGCGGCAGGGGCTGCAGCAGACGCCGGGCGGGTGCCCTGCACCACGGTGACATTGCCCCCTTCGACCAGTTTGCAGCCACGCTCCTTGGCCTGCTGCGCGTTGTTGGTGTATTCGTTGCCGCAACGGTAGATGCGGTCTTGCGCCTGGACTACGGGGACGGTGGCGGCGGTGAGGAGCAGGGTGATGAGTGTTTTATTCATTCGGTTTCCTCGCACGGACATGCAGGGGTCGAGGGAGTATCCCCCAATCACCCCGCATCTCCAATCCAACAAAGACAGACCCTTGCAGGGCTGTGTATACGGATGCAACACCTGACGCCTTGGTTCCGTCGCATGCGTTCGACGCGTCCGCCCTCTTCGCCCGCCCATGAAAAAAGGCGGCTTGCGCCGCCTTTTTGAGCAATGGTCTGCAAGCAGACGATTACAGCGAGTAGTACATGTCGTACTCGACAGGGTGCACGGCCATGCGGAAGCGGGTCACTTCGTTCATCTTCAGATCGATGTAGGCGTCGATCATGCTGTCGGTGAACACGCCACCCTTGGTCAGGAACGCGCGGTCCTTGTCCAGGTGCTCCAGGGCCTGGTCCAGGCTGTGGCACACGGTGGGCACCAGCTTGTCTTCTTCTGGAGGCAGGTGGTACAGGTCCTTCGTGGCGGCTTCGCCAGGATGGATCTTGTTTTCCACGCCGTCCAGACCGGCCATCAGCAGGGCAGCGAAGCCCAGGTAGGGGTTCATCAGTGGATCGGGGAAGCGGGCTTCCACGCGACGGCCCTTGGGGTTGGCCACATAAGGAATGCGGATCGAGGCAGAACGGTTCTTGGCCGAGTAGGCCAGCTTCACCGGGGCTTCGAAGTGGGGCACCAAGCGCTTGTAGCTGTTGGTGCCGGGGTTGGTGATGGCGTTCAGGGCACGGGCGTGCTTGATGATGCCGCCGATGTAGTACAGCGCGAAGTCCGACAGACCGGCATAGCCGTCGCCAGCGAACAGGTTCTTGCCGTCCTTCCACACGGACTGGTGCACGTGCATGCCGGAGCCGTTGTCGCCGTGGTAAGGCTTAGGCATGAACGTGGCGGTCTTGCCGTAGGCGTTGGCCACGTTGTGGATCACGTACTTTTGCAGGATGGTCCAGTCGGCGCGCTCGACCAGCGTGCTGAACTTGGTGCCGATTTCGTTCTGGCCAGCGCCCGCCACTTCGTGGTGGAACACTTCGACCGGGATGCCCAGGGATTCGAGGATCAGGGACATCTCGGCGCGCATGTCTTGCGTGCTGTCAACGGGAGGCACGGGGAAGTAGCCGCCCTTGACGGTGGGACGGTGGCCGCGGTTGCCGCCTTCGAGCTTGGCGCCGGTATTCCAGGGGGCTTCGTACTCTTCGATTTCGTAGAACGTGTTGTTGGGTTCGGTGCTCCAGCGCACGCCGTCGAAGATGAAGAATTCTGGCTCGGGACCGAAGTAAGCGGTGTCGCCCAGGCCGGAGGCCTTCAGGTAGGCTTCAGCGCGCTTGGCGATGGAGCGTGGGTCGCGGTCATAGGCCTTGCCGTCGGTGGGCTCGATCACGTCGCAGGTCAGGATCAGCGTCGTTTCTTCGAAGAAAGGATCGATGTTGGCCGTGCTCGGGTCGGGGATCAGCTGCATGTCGGAGGCTTCAATGCCCTTCCAACCGGCGATCGACGAGCCGTCAAAGGCATGGCCCGAAGTGAACTTGTCTTCGTCGAAGTGAGAGACGGGCACCGTGGTGTGCTGTTGTTTGCCACGGGTATCGGTGAAACGGAAGTCAACGAACTTGACTTCGTTCTCCTTCACCATCTTCATCACGTCTGCAACGGTCTTGGCCATCAGGTTCTCCTGGGTAAAGCGCTTGTTGAAAAAAGATTTTGCCGAAATAAAAGCAGTTTGCGTGCCAGCCGAGTGCACTACCGCACTATGAAGGAGCGCCGCAGACTACGGGTTGGCACGGCATCCGCCAAAAAGCACCAAAACAGTGCAATCCTTGGATCAAGCCTGAACATCACAGATTGCGCACCAATTCAGGGCCGCAATTTGCACCAAATTCGTGCAACCCTTGTTTCAGATCCTGCCATGCAGCAGGAACCGAGGATGCCGGCCCTTTGACGCCCAGCTCGATATGCCGCCCGTATTGTGGATGATCCACGCTGGGCAGACTGAACACCCGCACCAGCGGATGCATTTTTTCAATGCGCTCCATGAGAGGCGTCAACGCCGCCTCCATGGCGCCGTAGACCACCACCGACTGCTCGGTCTGGGGCGTGCGGTTGAAGAATTCCGCGTAGTGCCGCTCCAGCACCTCTTCGATCATGGGCCAGGCCATCACGGGAAAGCCCGGCACAAAATGCACGGCCCCTCCGCCCGCACCCTCGCAGCTGAAGCCGGGGATCTTGTTGTAGGGATTCGGAATGATGCGGGCCCCTGCCGGAAACACCCCCATGTTGAGCCGATGGATGTTGTCGGGCCGGTCGGCCTCGTAGGGCACGCCTTGCTCCCGCGCCACGTCCTGCATACGTTCGCGGATCAGGGCCTCGGCCTCAGGGTGCAGCAGCAGTTCACGCCCCAGGGCGCGGGCGGCACACTGGCGCGTGTGGTCGTCGGGCGTGGCACCAATCCCGCCGCACGAGAACACCACGTCGCCCGATGCAAAGGCACGCTGCAGGGTCGCCGTGATGCGGTCAGGGCTATCGCCCACATAGTCCGCATAGGCCAGCGACAGGCCTCGTGCCGCCAGAAGCTCAATGACCTTGGGCATGTGCTTGTCGGCACGTTTGCCCGACAGGATTTCATCGCCCACGATGATGAGGCCGAAGGTGGGGGTCATGGTGCTGGATTCTCGGAGGTCGGAGATGGAGCCGGAGGCAAGGCGGCTGCAGAGGACGCGGCGGGCAACGCAGAAGCCACCACCGCAGGAGGCCCGGCGGCATCGGCCACATCGGCAGTGACAACCACGGGCGCCAGCCCGGCAGACTCGGCACGCAGGCGCTGCAGCGCTGCCAGACCGTAATGGGTAAACCAGAGCGACGAGAACGCGAACACCAGGGTGTAGATCCAGATGGCCAGCGGAACCAGGATGAAAAAGGCCGCTGCAAACACGACCCCGGACGCCCAGACAATGCTGGGCGCCGCCCCCAGGTAGCCGGTGATGATGCCAATGCCCAGCAGGCTGCTGCGGTGGCGGCGGAAGATCTCCTGACGCTCTTCCTTGCTGGCATGGTCGGCCAGAGCATCAAACACCATGACCCGGTAGGTGAGCCAGCCCCAGATCAGGGGCGGCAGCACCAGCACGAGCGGCGGCACCAGCCACAGCGGAACCGACACCACAAGGGCCACCAGCGCCAGCAGGGTGGAGCCCACCGACCAGGCCACGCTGGCAATGAAGGAGCCGCCCTTCTTGCGCTCCAGATCGGGAAACCGCCGCTCGGCCACCAAAGCCACCAGGGCGGGTGTCATGAGCACGGCCACTGCCAGCAGCGACACCACCACCAGCACGGGCGCCACGGCCAGCACCACCATCAGGGGGGCCATCACGGCAGTCACATCCCCCAGGCCCCAGCCCTGGAGCCAGCTCCAGACGCTGGCCAGTAACGTGGAGGCATCCAGCATTGCGCGCATGCCCTGAACCGCCACATCCCAGTAGAAATAACCTAGGCCCAGTGCCAAAGCCACCATCAGCAATAGCGGCAAGACCGACAGGGCCACAACACGCGGCCGCAGGCAATAGACCGCAGCGCGCCAGAAAGAGTCAAGCAGAAGTCCCATGTCGGCAAGCATACCTTGGGTGCCTAAGGGGGGGAGACAAATCAGGCTTTGCCGAACAACCTCAGCACGCCCCGCCATTGCTGGGACCAGAACCCCTGGCCGTAGTCGCGCAACCGCCCTTTCGCATCGGGCTCGACCTGGTCGCGCACGCCGGTGGGGTCAAAGCGCCATTCGAAGTTGGCCGTGTGCATCAGCATGTCCCACCAGGGCAGCAGCACCCCGAAATTGTGGCCGCCCAGCACCACACGGGGTCCTTCGGACTTCGCACCGTCGGCTGCAGCCACCGCAGGCTTCACCGTCTCATGGCCAATGCCAATGCTGTGGTGCAGGCGGTGGAAACGCGGGCTGACCCACAGGCGCTCGCCCCAGTGGCCAAACCACAGACGCACATTGGCATGCTGAAAGCTCTCGCTGAGCTGGGTGATGGCCACAATGGCGATGAACTGCCCCGGGGCCACGCCAATCGCCTGCGCGACAACCACCAAAATCGTGTCCCGCAGCAGGTCGTCGAGCAGGTGGTTGCGGTTGTCGCTCCACATGGTCATCTGCTGCTGCGCATGGTGCAGGGAGTGCAGGCGCCACCACCATTCGAAGTGGTGCTGGCCCCGGTGGATCCAGTAGTCCACAAAATCGAACACCACCAGGTACAGCAGCAGGCTTACCCAGGGGATGTCCGTGATCCCCGGCCAGACGCCATCCAGCTGGAAGGTGCTGATCCCCGCCACGCGCAAAGCTCCGAACAGGGAGTCGGCCAGCGGGTCCACCGTGAAGAACAAGGCCAGGCGGAACACGCCCAGCCGGTGGATCAGCGTGTAAAGGATGTCGGTGCGGATGGTGGCTCGGTTGGTCACCGGCTCCACCGGCCACAGGTGCTGCATCGGGCCGATCACGGCCACGATCATCGCCAGCTGCAGCAATCCCACCAGAAGCCAGCCTGCGGCCTCATAGCCAGTCTCCAACACGCTGCTCAGGCCCAGCGAGAACATCAGCGGCTGCAGCACGCTCTCAAACAGCCACTGCTGTACACCGTCAAACCAACCGCTCAGCGATCCCATCACATCATGCTCCCATGCCTACGCTGCAACAGGCCGCGCAGCAATCGCCTGCATCGGCATCCGCGCAACCCACCGCCCTGTTGTCCATCAGCGGACGACCCCATACTGGGGGTGTTCCCGCAAGGTCCGAAAGCAGAAACCCTGCTGCTTGAGGCCCACAATTAAGGGCTCCAGCACGGTTGGCGCCCACGGGTCCTTGCGCGACCAGATACCGAGGTGCGCCAGCAGAATGTCGCCGCTGCGCACGTCACGCAAGGCCTTGCGCAGCAGGGCCGCATTGCTGGCGCTCTCACTGGGCAGCTCATCCCCCAGAAAGCCTGCGGGCGACCAGCCCACATGCGCATAACCGCAGGCCTGCGCGGTGGCGATCAGCTGGGGGGATGTTTTTCCTCCGGGCGCGCGGAACAGAGGCAGCGGCGTCTTGCCCGTCAGCACCTTCAGGCGATCGGCAGCACGGCCAATCTCCGCGCAGTACTCGGCAGCCGACATCTGAAAGCTCTGCCCCTCCCGGGGACCTGCTGAAGGGCGCACGCGAAACACCGGAGCTTGCGCCGTGCCCACATCCGCACGCCAGTAGGTGTGGTCCCAGGTGTGTGAGGCGAATTCGTGGCCCTCGGCCGCGCGCGCGCGCCACCAAGGCGCCCAGTGGTCGCCCAGGCTGCCGTCGCCTTCCTTGGTCCGTTCGTTGGCCGCAAAAAAAGTCACCCGCACCTGCTGGCGGTTCAACACATCGGCCACCAGGGGCGCCACCTCCATGTGACCGGTGTCGAACGTCAAATACAGGGGTTTCTTACAATCATTTTGGGCGCTTGCATCCGATGGGCATGCGGTTATTGCTACAAATAACATAGCAAACTGCCACCCCGACATTGGTTTGTGGCCCAGCCTTGCGCGCACGGCCTTCACCCTCGCCCTCAACGCGGTGCGTGGTGCAAGGTCCAGACGCCGTGGGGTGACTTGCCCACCGTGACCTGCCGCACGACCTTCTTGGCTTCGGTATCCACCACCGACAGCTTGCGGGCCCAACGCGAACTCACGTAAATGAAGCGTCCATCGGCAGACACATCCATGCAGTCGGGGCCACCCGGCACGGGGTACGACTCCACCACCTGGTAAGTTGTCATGTCGATCTTGCTGATGGAGTTGGCCACGCGGTTGCTCACGTAGAGATGGCGGCCATCCCCTGCAGCGCGAAATGCATGGGCACCGTTGCCGGTCTTGATCTTCCGAACGCTGACCGGCTCACGCCCCGAGACATCAAACACTTCAACACTGTCGCTGCCGGTCAAGCCGACAAACAAGCGCTTGTCGTCGGGACTGCCGTACACATCCGCCGGCATGGTGCCGGTCTTGATGCGCCATTTGATGGTCTGGGTGGCGATGTCCATGGCCACCAACTCATCACTGTCCTGCATGGTGGCGTACACCGTGGTACTGCGGCTGTCGATCCACAGATGGCTGGGCGTGCGCGATGTGGCCACACGCTGCACCAGCGTCAGGTCCTTGCCATCCCAGCGATAAAAATCCACATGGTTCAACCGGTTCGCAGCGGTAATGAACCACTTCATATCGGGACTGAAGCGGAGGTGGTAAGGGTCCACAATGCCGCGCACCATACGCTGTACCTGGGCCGTGCGCGGATCAATGAACGTCAGCGTGTCGCCCAAAGCATTGGCCACGATCACCGACTTTTCATCCGGTGTCAGGTAGAGATGGTGCGGCTCTTTGCCCGTAGGGATCCGGGTTGTCTCCGTCCAGGTCGCCGGGTCAATGACACTGACATTGGCCTCCAGCGAATTGAGAACAAACAGGGGGGGCACTGAAGCGCCCGCGCCTCCGATGGACAGCCACAGCCCACACAGGGCAACACATGTACGTGCAATCGAAAAAATCTTCACAGAGCCACTTTCAACACAGCCTGTGAGTGTAGCGTCCCGCCCACCCGTACCCGGCGATTGCAGGAGTAACGCGGCGCGTCAAACATGAACATTGATCAAGGTCATGCACCAGTATGCTCTTCGATCAGCTCGTCCTACCCCGGGCCCCTGCCACCCAGCGCGATGCACTGATGGGCAACTGCCCTACCCCCTCCTTCAGCCAACCTGGGTCAAGAGCTGCATCTCATCTTCGCCAAGCCAGCGCCAGGCACCAGGGGCCAGGTCCGCAGGCAAATCCATGCCGCCAACTCTGGAACGGTGCAGCCCTTCCACCCGGTTGCCCACGGCAGCCAGCATGCGCTTGACTTGGTGGTACTTGCCTTCTGTCAGGGTCAGGTCCAGGCGGTGGCTGCCAACCACCTCGCAACCTGCTGCGCGAACCGGCTTGGGATCGTCATCCAGCACCACTCCTGCCAATAACTGGGTCACCTGGGCACCATCCACAGGGTGCTTGGTTGTGACCTGGTAGACCTTGGGCACGTGCTTCTTGGGCGAACTCATGCGGTGAATGAACTGCCCGTCATCGCTCAGCAGCAGCATGCCGGTGGTGTCCTGATCGAGACGTCCGACAGCCTGGACCCCTTGCACCGCACTTTTTGTAGGCCGCTGCCGCAATGGCGCGGGCAACAGCGTGTAGATGCTGGGATAGGTGGATGGCTTCTGGGAACATTCGGTCCCGGCAGGCTTGTTCAGCAGCACATAGGCCTTGGCATGGTAGGGCCAGTCAACGCCCTGAACCCGCAAAACCAGCCCTTCGGGATCGTAATCAGAGGTCGCATCGGTACAAGGGCGGTATTCGTACTCAGCTGCGGCCACAGTCGGCTCACGCACAGCCACCCAACCTTGCTGCACCAGTCCAGCGCAGACGCGGCGTGTGCCAAACCCTTGGGAATACAGAATCTCTTGTAGTTGCATGGCAAAAGCAGAGTGAATCAGCGGGCTGCTCCGAGAGTCAAGGCAATCCAGTTATTGCACGCAACTCAAAGCGAAAAGTTTGTGGACCTGCAAAGCAAAAAACCCCAGTCTAAATAGACTGGGGTTTTCTGGGCTGTAAGAGCCTGACGATGACCTACTTTCACACGGGAACC
>NZ_NOIG01000010.1 GCF_002245625.1 Acidovorax kalamii | reverse complement strand
CGCATCCATCATGCCCAAGCAGCTATCATTTTTGATCATCCCGCAACATTGGCCTGAAAACTGACTCCTCGGCAAAAACCGCCCTACCCCTACCCCTACCCCTACCCCTACCCCTACCCCTACCCCTACCCCTACCCCTACCCCCGCAGCCATCCAATCAAGGCGCGCAGCGCCGGGCTGACCTGCTTGCGCCCGGGGTAATACAGCGCAAAGCCAGGCTCGGCCGGGCACCAGTCGGCCAGGGCCTGGACCAGGTGGCCCGCGCGCAGGTGGGGCTGGGCCATGGCTTCGTACACATAGGCCCAGCCTGCGCCCCCCAACGCAGCGCGCAGGGCCAGGCGCTGGTCGTCCACGGTGAGCGGGCCTTCCACGGCCAGGTCAAAGGCCTGGGCCCCTTCGCCCGGGGGCACAAATTGCCAGCGGTACAGCGCCCCGCTGGGGAAGCGCTGGCGCACGCAGGGCCGCTGCAGCAGGTCGTGCGGGGTTTCGGGTACGCCCAGGGCGGTGGCCAATGCGGGGGCAGCCACCACGGCAAACCGCTGCTGCGGCCCGATGGGCACGGCCACCATGTCCTGCGGCAGGGCTTCGGGGAAGCGGATGCCCGCATCGAAGCCCTCGCGCACGATGTCCACCAGCCCGTCCTGGGTGCGCACCTCCAGCGCCACGCCGGGGTGGGCCTTCAAGAAGCCGCCCAGCAAAGGGCCGAGCAGCAGGTCGGCGGCGCTGCGCGGCACATTGAGCCGCAAGTGCCCACGCACCTCCTGGCCCCACTGGGCCGCTTCGGCCAGCGCGCCGTCCAACCCCTGCATCACCGGCGTGAGCTGGGCCCGCAGCTGGGTGCCCGCCTGGGTCATGGCCACGCTGCGCGTGCTGCGCTGCAGCAGGGGCACGCCCAGCCGCTCTTCCAGCGTGCGCACGGCCTGGCTTACCGACGACGGCGACAGGCTCAGCGCCCGGGCCGCGCGCCGAAAGCTGCGCCACTCGGCCACGGCCATGAAGGCGCGCAGGTGCTGGAGGTCAAGGGGTGCAGGCATGGGGCGGATTGTTCCACACCCACCGGTCCGCAAAGGGCGGCATGGCGCGGCCATTGTGCGGCCTGGCCGGACAGTGCATTCAGACCAGAAGCGCTTGCGGGAGGGTGCTCACAGGCAGAACATTCACTTCTTTGCCTCAGGCACCTGCCACTACCCAAAGGAACCATATGGCCGAACCGAACAATCCCTCCAGCAACATCCTCCCGTTGCCGCGCCCGCTAGGGCAGCGCCAGGTCCACCCCCTGGGGCTGGGCTGCATGGGCATGAGCGAGTTCTACGGGCAGACCGACGATGCGCAATCGCTGGCCACGCTGCACATAGCGCACGGTCTGGGCGTGAACCACTTTGACACTGCCGACGCCTATGGTTTTGGCCACAACGAATCCCTGCTGGGCCGCTTTCTGCACGAACTCTCCCCCAGCCAGCGCAATCAGGTCACGGTGGCCACCAAGTTCGGCATCGTGCGCGAGCCTGGCCGCTACGAGCGGCGCATCGACAACTCGCCCGCCTACATCCGCCAGGCCTGCGATGCCTCGCTGCAGCGCCTGGGGGTGGAGCGCATCGACCTGTACTACTGCCACCGCCGCGACCCGGCCGTGCCGCTCGAAGTCCTGATGGGCACCCTGGGGGAGCTGGTGCGCGCGGGCAAGATTGCGGCCGTGGGCCTGTCCGAAGTGAGTGCAGAGAGCCTGCGCACCGCCCACGCACTGCACCCGGTGGCGGCCGTGCAAAGCGAGTATTCGCTGTGGGAGCGTGGCGCCGAACAGGCTGTGCTGCCCACCGCCCAGGCTCTCGGCATTGCATTTGTGGCCTACAGCCCGCTGGGCCGCGCCTTCCTGACCGACCAGCCTCCCGTGGTGGATGCCCTGGCCCCCGACGACTTCCGTCGGGCGCTGCCGCGCTTCAATGGCGCCGAGGGCCAGGCCAACCGCAGCCTGCAGCAAGGCCTGGCGCAGCTGGCGCAATCCGCAGGCCTGCCGGTGACCACGCTGGCGCTGGCCTGGATGCTCCACCGGCACCCCCATGTGCTGCCCATCCCTGGCACCCGGCGCAGCCAGCACCTGCAACAGAACCTAGCAGCAGCCCAGGCCACACTGCCCGCCGAGGTGATGGATGCGCTGGACGCCCTGTTCGCCCCGGGCCGGGTGGCCGGTGCCCGCTACACGGAGGCGGGCTGGGTGGGCATCGAGGCTTCTGCCACGGCCTGAGGGCGCATTCAGGGTGCGCCTTCGGCAACGGATTGGCGCACCCACCGCTTCTGCGCACAATCCGGTGCCACCACGCCCCTCTGCCCGGCCTGCCGCACCATGAGCCTCTCCACCGTCGTCAAGATCGCCATCGCGCTGCTGATCGCGTTTTTCGCCATAGAGAAGCTGCGGGTTCACCGGGCCGACCAGCGGCTGCGCAACCCGGTGGGCACCACACAACAGCAGCCGTTTGCCGACACCCCCGTGCAGACGGCCACGCGCGATGCGCCGTTTGTGCGGCAAGGGTACGAGATCAAGCCGTTGGCGAACTTTGCGGTGCGCGCGCGGGTGCTGTCGCGCGAGGACTACTCGCTGGGCAAGGAGGCGGACTTGTCGCGCACCGACCTGGCGCTGGGCTGGCAGCGCATGGCCGACCCGGCGGTGTACGGGCTGCTCAGAATTTCCCAGGGCGGCCGCTGGTACCGCTATTTCTGGCGCGACCAGCCGCCCATCCCGTTGCAGGAGATCATCGAGTCGTCTGCCAACATGCACATGATTGCGGCCGACGCCACGGTGGAGCGAGCCTTGGCGAAGGTCCGCAAGGGGCAGTGGGTACGCATCACCGGCAAGCTGGTAGAGGTGAGCCATGCAAGCGGCTGGCGCTGGACCAGTTCGCTCACCCGGACCGATTCGGGCGCCAGCGCCTGCGAGCTGGTGTGGGTGGACTCGCTGCAGGTGGAGGACTGATGGCGCGGGTGAACTTGGGGCAATGCGCCAGCAACGCTGCGAAATCAGTAGCTATCAACCCATGACCATAGCGCGCAAACCGGGTTTTTGTTCAAATCCCCAGCGCATCGTACGGTCAGTGCCCCGCCTTGTCGGCCCAGCCTGGATACTGCGACTGCAGGGTTTGCAAAACCGGCAGACCACAGGATTCCCCAGAACCCCAGCAAAGGACGCCCATGGCCAAGATCCTGGAAGTGAAGTACGAGCACCAGGCCGATGCCCGCGTGTGCGAGGTGGCCCACAAGAGCCAGGCCGACCTGTGCTGGCACGAAGTGCACTACCCCGCACAGGCCAGCGGCGACGCGATCTGGTTCATGGTGGCCTATGCGAACCAGGCCAGCTTCAAGATCTTCCGCGTCAAGCACGCCAGCCTGGCGGATCTCAAGCTCTTCAAGGTGGCCACGCCTGAGGAAGCGGGCTGGAACACCAAGGACCACTTGCTGATCGGCAAGCTGGGCAAGTAACCGGGCAAGCTGCCGACCTGGGCGACAAGCTCAGGTCAGCTCAACCCCCTACACACTTTTGCACCTGCTCGCCCAGGCCGGTCGCGCCCAGGCGCATCACATCGCCAGGCTTCAGGAACCAGGGAGCGGGCTTCTGGCCCAGACCCACGCCGGCAGGGGTGCCGGTCAGAATCAGGTCGCCGGGTTCCAGCGTCATGAACTCGCTGATGTACGACACCACCGTGGGCACATCAAAAATGAAGTTGCGGGTGCTGCCGTTCTGCACGCGGCGGCCGTTCACCTCCAGCCACAGATCGATGGCGTGCGGGTCGCCCACCTCGTCGGACGTCACCAGCCAGGGGCCGATGGGGGCGAAGGTGTCGTGGCTCTTGCCTTTGTCCCACTGGCCGCCGCGCTCCATCTGCCAGGCGCGTTCGGACACATCGTTGGCCAGCACATAGCCCGCCACATGCTCCAGCGCCTGCGCCTTGGCCACGTTGCGCGCGCGGGTGCCGATGACGATGCCCAGCTCCACCTCCCAGTCGGTCTTGACCGCGCCGGCAGGGATGCGCACATCGTCGTGGGGGCCGCTCAGCGCCGTCACGGCCTTCATGAACAGCACGGGCTCGGCGGGGGGTTGCAGACCGGCCTCGCGCGCGTGGTCGGCGTAGTTCAGCCCCACACACACGATCTTGCCCACGCCCCCCACCGGGCTGCCCAGGCGCGGTGTGCCGTAGACAGGCGGCAGGCGGCTCACGTCGATGGCGGCCAGGGCAGACAGGGTGCGCGGGCTGAGCTGGGCGGGGCCGATGTCGGGCAGCAGCATGGACAGGTCGCGCAGCGTGCCGGTGGCGTCCAGCAGGCCGGGGCGTTCGGCGCCGGGCTGGCCGTAGCGGAGGAGTTTCATGGCGGGGAGTCCTTCTGGATGGTCTTGTGGGTGATCGATGGAGGGGCTGCGCAGGCCTCAGGTACCAAGTGCCCGGCAAAGAATGGACAGGTGCCGTGCTCTGCCCGCTGCGCCCAGCGCGCAGCATAGCCGCGTGCCATCCCCCGTGCAGACGCAAATCACCGCCCCTGCCTTGCCACAACGCGACGCCAGCGCCCCACCCGCAGCCCTCGCCCGCCGCGCAGCACGCGTAACATGGCGCACGGGGCGCACCACCCAAGGCCGCCCCACCAAAAACTCCTGATTTGATAGCTATTACCGCAATACAGACGCGCGGTAATGGCCATTTTTTGCACTATTCATCATGGCCCCTGCTGCCAATCTGACCTCCGCGCTCCCCGCCTCCCCCGAGCCCCCTCCCCGGCCCCAGCCGCGCAATCCGGCCGATCTGTTCTGGTCCTTCACCTGGCTGGCCCTGCAGGGTTTTGGCGGCGTGCTGGCCGTGGTGCAGCGCGAGCTGGTCGAGAAAAAACGCTGGATGACGAACGAGGAGTTCGTCGAGGACTGGGCCGTGGCGCAGATCATGCCGGGCCCCAATGTGGTCAACCTCAGCATCATGATCGGTGACCGCTACTTTGGCCTGCGCGGCGCGTTCGCGGCGCTGGCAGGCATGCTGACCTTTCCGCTGATCCTGGTGCTGGCGCTGGCCGTGGTCTATGCGCAGTTCGCCAGCCACCCGGCCGTGGCCGGTGCGCTGCGCGGCATGGGCGCGGTGGCGGCCGGGCTGATCGCCGGGGTGGCCATCAAGCTGTTCAGCTCCATCAAAAGCCACCCGCTGGGCCGCCCGCTGTGCGTGGCTTTCCTGGCGCTGACCATCGTGGCCATGGTGGTGCTGCGCTGGCCGCTCTGGTGGATCCTGCCGGTGATTGGCGGCGCGGCCTGCGTGCTGACCTGGAGGAAGCTCGCACCATGAACAGCCTCGCCCTCACCCTCGGCCCGATGGACTGGCTGAACCTGTTCCTGTACTACATGTCGCTGTCGCTGCTGGCCGTGGGCGGCGCCATTGCCACCGCGCCCGACATGCACCGCTTTCTCGTCGAACGCCAGGCCTGGCTTACCAACCCGCAGTTCAACGCCTCCATCGCCATCGCCCAGGCCGCCCCCGGCCCCAACGTGCTCTTCATCGCCCTGCTGGGCTGGAACGTGGGCATCAACGCGGGTGGCCCCGGCGTGGCGGGCTGGCTGCTGGGCGCACTGGGCATGGCGGTGTGCATGCTGGGCGTGATGCTGCCCAGCAGCCTGCTCACCTGGCTGGCCACGCGCTGGGGCCACCGCAACCGCGAACGCCGGGGCGTGCGCGCCTTCAAGCAAGGCATGGCGCCCGTGGTGATCGGCCTGCTGCTGGCCACCTCGTGGGTGCTGGCGCGCGCCCACGGCGGCCCCGCCGAGGCCTGGCCCCTGTGGCTGCTGAGCGGCGCCACCGTGCTGCTGGTGTGGCGCACCAAGCTGCATCTGCTGTGGATGCTGGGCGCGGGGGCGGTATTGGGGGCGATCGGCTGGGTGTGATGCGGCGGCGCCGTGCCACCCCGCCGCAGCCGGTGTAGATTGCGGCCCGGAGGGAACCACACATGATCGTTGCCAACCATTGGGCAGAAGCGCGCCGCCAGCACGGCCTGGGCCGCAAGAAGGTCACCGTCCAGCGCTGGGGCTGGTCAGACACCAGCGAGGCCGAAGCACAGGCCATGGCCGACGCCCGGGCGGATGCCGCGCTGGCACAGGTACTGCAAGACCATGCAACACCCCGCCGCGAGCGCAAGGTGGCCTACAACGGTGCAGAAGGTGTCCCCATCCGCGAGGAAGTGCTGGAGCGCCATGGCGACACCGTGATCACACGCAACACCTATGGCGCGCACTGTCTGAATACGCCCGACGTGCTCTTTGCGGATGTGGATTTCGCCACCGGTGCCAGCTGGAAGCTGCACACCGTGGCGGCGGCCCTGCTGGTGGTGGCCGTGCTGCTGCCGGCGCGCTGGGTGCTGGGCGGCTGGGGTTTTGCGGTGGGCATCCTGGCCCTGCTGCTGTTCACATCGCCCCTGGCCAAGCTGCTGCAGCGCCTGGCCCACGCCCTGCAGGGCGGCCCGCAGGCACAGGCCATGGCCGGGCTGCAGGCCTTTGTCCAGCAACACCCCCATTGGGCCGTGCGGGTTTACCGCACGCCTGCGGGGCTGCGCCTGCTGACCACCCAGGGGCCGGTGGACCCGCTGAGCGCCGAAGCGCAGGCATTTTTCTCTGCCGTTGGTGCAGACCCTCTGTATGTGCGGATGTGCACCAACCAGCGCTGTTTCAGGGCTCGTCTGACGGGCAAACCCTGGCGCATGGGCATCGACCAGCACATGCGCCCACGGCCCGGCGTCTGGCCCGTGGAACCAGAGCGGCTACCCCAGCGCCAAGCATGGGTGCAGCACTACGAGCAACGCGCCGCGCAATACGCCGCCTGCCACTGGCTTGCAACGGTGGGCAGCGGCGCCCAGCACATGGCGGTGCTGCCTGTGGTGGAACTGCACGACCGGCTCAGCGGGGCGCTGGAGCCCGCCCGCCCCCTGGCCTGACGCCGCCTGAGCGGCCCCAGCACGGCGTCACCACCAAGCCTGCTCAGCTGATCCGCCGCCCGTTCTCCGCATACACGGCCAGATAGATCGCGTCCGAACCGATGTAGGGCGCCTTGTTGCCAAAGCCCACGTTGAAGTCGCCAAACGACAACGCGCGGATGCTGGCCAGGCCTGCGCGCAGGCGCTCGCGGGTGGGTTCCTTGCCTGCGTTTTTCAGGCCCTCGATCATGATCTGGGCGTTGAGCCAGCCTTCGAGCGCACTGCCGCTGTTGAGGTAGGCAGCGTCCCCGCCGGTGGCTTTCATGGTGCTCTGGAACTTGCGCACCACCACCGACTTCTGCGAGTTGGCGTCGGGGAACACCTGCACCAGTGCCAGGCCGCGCGTGGATGCGGCCAGCTTGGGCAGCTCGGACGAGATCACCGTCACCGACAGGCCCGCCAGCGGCACGCCCTGGGCCTTGGCGCGGAAGGCCTGCACAAAGGCCGTGTTGGCCGTGCCCGTGGTGGCCAGCAGCACGGCACCGGGGCGCTCGGCAGCCACCTTGTCGGCCAGCTCGGCGCCGTTCTTGCCGTCCACGGCCAGCGCAAATTCGCCGCCGCGCTCGACCTTGATCTCATCGAGCGCCGCAGACATGTCCTTGAGCACTTCCTTGCCGAAGGGGTTGTCCAGGTACACCACGGCAATGCGCTTGAGGCCCATGTCCACGATCTGCTTGACCAGGCGCTGGGTTTCCTCGCGGTAGGTGGGGCGCAAGAAGAACACATGCTTGTTGCCGGGTGCGCGCAGCGAGGTGGCACCCGTCACGGGGCCCACAGTGGGGATGCCCTTGGACTCGACGAGCGGCAGGATGGACGCGGTGTTGGCCGTGCCCAGCGGCGAGATCAGCGCAAACATGGACTGCGCCTCGACCATCTCGGTCACGTTCTTGAGCGTGCGCGCGGCCACGTAGCCGTCGTCCTTGGCATCCACACGGATTTCGCGGCCATGCACGCCGCCCGCGGCGTTCACTTCGGCAAACGCAGCCTTCATGCCCGCGAGCTGTTCGATGCCGGCCTGGCCCAGCGGGCCGGTGAGCGCAATCGAGCAGCCCAGGGTGATGGAGCGGGCGGTCAGCGCCTCTTCAGCGGCCAGGGCGTGGTGGGCCCAGGCGGGCAGACCGGTGGCAGCGACAGCCTGGGTGGCGCGCAGCAGAAATTGACGACGGCTCATGGTGGTGCGGGGGCTGAATGGATAAAAGTGGCGCAGGCTACCGGCCACCGCGCGCACCCACTGTCCGCTGTGCGACAAAAGCCGGCCTGGGGGCCCGAAACCGGGGGTTTTCACCGAGCCGATGCAGCACGCATGGCTGCCCGGGGGGCCTGGACTGTGGCGTCAGCAGCCCAGCAGTGGGGGCAACAAAGTGCCGGCGGTGCCGCGCAGCAGCGCGTGTGCCGTGTCGTCCAGCGCGCTGGGCGCGGGGTTCAGCACCACCACCTGCGCCCCCGCAGCCCGCGCCTGGTGTGCCAGTCCCGCTGCGGGGTAGACCGCACCGGCCGTGCCCACCACCAGCATCAGGTCGCACTGCCGGGCCGCGTCCTCGGCGGCTTGGAGCGTGGCCCAGGGCAAGGCCTCGCCAAACCACACCACGCCGGGCCGCACCAGGTTGCCGCAGCGGTCGCAATGGGGCGGCTGCCCGGCCACGGCATGGTCGAGGTGGCAGCACGGGCGGGGGGTGTCGAGCCAACGGTTGCTAAAGATGTCGCCGTGCAGGCACAACACACCGGTGTTGCCCGCGCGCTGATGCAGGCCGTCCACGTTCTGGGTGATGAGGGTGAGCCTGCCCGGGTGCTGCTGCGCAAAGCGGGCCAGTGCATGGTGCCCGGCGTTGGGCTCCACGTCGGCCAGCAGGTCGCGCCGGTACTGGTACCAGTCCCACACGCGCTGGGGGTGGGCGCGGAAGCCCGCTTCGGTCGCCATGTCTTCGGGGCGGAACTGCGCCCAGTAGCCGGTCTGCGCGTCGCGGAAGGTGGGCACGCCCGATTCGGCACTCACGCCTGCGCCGGTGAGCACGGCGATGTGTTGTGCTTCGTGTACCCAGCCTTGAACTGTCTCCAGCATGGCTGCGCGGGTCAGGTCCTCTGGCGCAGGGCTTCGTAGAGGCACACGCCGCTGGCCACCGACACGTTCAGGCTTTCCACCGCGCCCTTCATGGGGATGCTGACCAGTTCGTCGCAGGTCTTGCGGGTGAGCTGGCGCATGCCGTCGCCCTCGGCGCCCAGCACCAGGGCCACGGGGCCTTTCAGATCGACCTGGTAGATGGTCTTGGGTGCATCGTCGCTGGTGCCGATGCACCAGATGTTGCGCTCCTTGAGTTCGTTCAGGGTGCGCGAGAGGTTGGTGACCATGAAGTACGGCATGGTCTCAGCCGCGCCGCTGGCCACCTTGGCCACGGTGGCGTTGATGCCCACGGCGTGGTCCTTGGGGGCGATGACGGCATGCGCGCCCGCGCCATCGGCCACCCGCAGGCAGGCGCCCAGGTTGTGGGGGTCGGTCACGCCATCCAGCACCAGCAGCAGGGGCTGCTCGATGCCTGCGGCTTCCAGGTCCTCCAGCAGCTCATCCAGCGAGGTGGCAACCTTCACGGGCTCGACCCGCGCGGCCACGCCCTGGTGGCCGTGGCTGCCTGCCAGCTTGGCAATGCGCACGCTGTCGGCTTCGATGAGGCGGGCTCCGGCCTCGCGGGCGCGGTCGAGAAACTGGCGCATGCGCGCATCGCGGCGCGTGGCTTCGTAGTAAATCTCGATGATGGACTGTGGCGCGGTCTTCAGACGCACGCCCACGGCGTGGAAGCCGAAGAGAACTTTGGGGCTGGACATGCGGGGATTATCCGCTGGCCACGGGGCAACCCCGCTTCACACTATGGATTTAATAGCTATCAAGGCAATACCATCGCGCGGCAGAGGCCCAAAAAGCCCAATTTTTTTCCCTTAAACAACACGCCCTGCGTCGATGGTGATGCGATGTTCACATTGCGCGGCGATGGCCCGGTCGTGGGTGACAAGGACCAGGGTGGTGCCCTGCTCGCGGTTCAGCTCGAACATGAGCCGCATGATGGTCTCGCCCGTCGCAAAGTCCAGGCTGCCCGTGGGCTCGTCGGCCAGCAGCACGGCGGGCTGCACCACAAAGGCCCGCGCCAGTGCCACGCGCTGCTGTTCTCCGCCCGACAGCACCTTGGGGTAGTGCGACAGGCGCTGGCCCAGGCCCACGCGGGCCAGCATCTCGGTGGCGGCCTTGCGCGCGTTTTTTCGGACCTCGGGGCGATTGGACAGCTCCAGCGGCAGCATCACGTTCTCCAGCGCCGTGAGGTTGCCCATGAGCTGGAAGCTCTGAAACACAAAACCCACCTTCTGCGCGCGCAGCGCGGCGCGCTCGTCTTCGTCGATGGCAAACAGGTCATGGCCGTCCAGCCGCACCGTGCCGCGCGTGGGGGTATCGAGCCCTGCGATGATGGACAGCAGCGTGCTTTTGCCCGAGCCCGAGGCGCCCACGATGGCGGCGGTTTCCCTCGCGGCCAGGCGGAAATCGATATCCCGCAGAATGTCGAGGGTCCCGGTGGAATCGGTCACCGACTTGAAGACATGCTCCACGGCGATGATGGGGGTTGCGGACGGTGTCTGCGGCAGTGGGGAGGATTCGGACATGAAAGGATTTTTGCTTTGATTCGATACCTACGTCGGCGCCACTTTATCGTGAGCGCAGCCACCGGCGCGCTGGTGGGGCTTTGCGCCCCGGTCGTCCTCGCCCAGGCCAAGGCCCCGACACAGCCCGCACGCGCGCCCTTGCTGCTGGTGCTGGGCGACTCGCTCAGCGCCGAATACGGCCTGGCGCGCGGCACCGGCTGGGTGGCACTGCTGGAGAAACAACTGGCGCAGGACAAGATGAATGTCACCGTGGTCAACGCCAGCGTGAGCGGCGAGACCACCTCGGGCGGCCGCTCGCGCCTGGCGGCGCTGCTGGCCCAGCACAAGCCCACGCATGTGGTCATTGAGCTGGGCGGCAACGATGCCCTGCGCGGCCTGCCGCTCAAGAACACCGAAGAAAACCTGACCTGGATGACCCAGGCCGCGCAAAAAGCAGGCGCCAAGGTCTTGCTGGTGGGAATGCAGGTGCCGCCCAACTATGGCACCGACTACGCGAACAAGTTTGCAGGTTTATTTGCCACCGTGGCGCAAGCCCAGAAGGCAGCCGTGGTGCCCTTTCTGCTGAAAGGGGTGGCGGATGGGCCAGACCCAACCCGCCTGTTCCAGCCTGACCGCATCCACCCGCGCGCCGAGGCACATCCGCAGATGCTGGCCAATGTGTGGCCGGAACTGAAAAAGCTGCTGCGCTGAAGATAAACAGCCCCAGGCAGCTCCAGGCTGTCAGGCGCTGGCGGGGCCCCCAGGCTGGCCGGGGGTGGCAGCATCACCCGCAGGCTGGTCGTCAGCGGGCTGGTCCCCGTGCGGCTCATCCGGTCTGCGGTGCGCCTTGGCCCTCAGCTTCTCTTCTTTTTTCTGTTTTTTGGCGAGTTCGCGCTGGCGCTTTTCGTATCCGTAGTTAGGTGTTGCCAAGGTAATTGCTTCCTGAAGTAGAGACCCACTGTAACAGCATGCTCCTTGAAGCCGACTCCAAGAACCTGCTCGAAGCATCACGCCGCAGCAGGCGGTGGCGGCGTGACCCGTGCAACCGATGCGCGGTAGGCATGCCAGCTCGCAAAGCCCAGCACCGGGCCCGCCAGCAGCAGCCCCACGCCCCAGAACCACAGCGATGCCGCCACGATGGTGGTGATGAGCGCGCCCCACAGCAGCATGACCAGCGGGTTCTCCAACACCACCCGCATGCTGGTGATGCCTGCGGTCAGGGCATCGGTGTCGCGGTCCAGGATCATGGGAATGGATACCACCGAGGTGGAGAACACCAGCGCGGCGAACACCCCGCCCACCACGGCGTACACGGCCACAAAACTCCAGTTCTGCGGGTTGAACACCGCCTGCAGCACACCGGTGGTGGACGGCATGCCGGTGTTGAAGAACACCGCAAACACCACCAGCGAGGCCCGGCCCCAGAGCAACTCCAGCACCACGAGCACCAGCACCAGCATGCCCATGCTGCCCATATGGCTGTCCCAGCAGGTGAGCGACTCGCTGAGTTGCGGCTTCAGCCCGGCCTCGCGCCGGCGGCTGGTGTCATACAGCCCCATGGCCAGAAACGGCCCCAGCAGCAAGCAGCCGCTGGCCATGGACATGGTGTATTCGGGCCGCGTGCGGAACACCCAGCCCAGCACCACCGCCATACCCCAGAAACACAGGCCATAGAACGCCGAAATGCCCGGCGCGGCGCGCACGTCGTCCAGCCCCCGCATCAGCCACCGGAAGGGATCGGCCAAGCGCAACGGCCGCAGCTCGACGGGCTGGGCCGTCTGGGCCTTCACGCGGTCGGCAATGGCCTCGGCATGCCGGGCTTCCGAGGCGTCTGGCGTGCTGAGCGTGTCCGGTGTGGGCTTGGAAGATGTCGCGGTCATGCCGCCACACTAAGCCCGCCCGTTCGGCCGCGCCACTGAGGAAAGCCCGTAGCCCGAACGGCGTAGGCCGCTGGGGCTGGGGCACCACTGCCGTTCAGGCGGCCGGAAAAGCCCGCTCCAGGGACTGCTGCAGATCACGCCGCAAGTCTTCTACCGCTTCAAGCCCGATGGAAAAGCGCACCAGCGTGCCTGGTTTCAGCTGCGGCGAGGGGCGGCTGCGCATGCTGGCGAGGGTGTAGGGCACCACCAGGCTCATGGGGCCGCCCCAGCTGTAGCCCAGCTTGAACAGGTGCAGGCCGTCGCAGAACGCGTCCACCTGCTGCTGCGTGTAGCGCGCATCGATTATCACGCTGAACAAACCCGCCGCAGCGCCCTGCCCGCCCTGGGCCGCGCCACACAGCGCCTTCCAGTGTGCATGGCCGGGGGCGCCTTCCAGCGCTGGGTGCAGCACCTGCGCAATGGCTGGCTGCTGCTGCAGCCAGAGCGCCAGCGCACGGGCGGCTTCGTCATGGGCACGGTAGCGCAGGCCGATGCTGGGCAACGCCCGCAAGATCGCCTCCGCATCGTTGGCGCCGACGCCCAGGCCCAGCCGCATGTGGGTGAGCTTGATCTTCATGTGCAGCCCCAGGTCGCGCGTGATGACGCTGCCCATCAGTACGTCGCCACCGCCACTGGGGTACTTGGTGAGGGCATGGGCCGAGATATCCACGCCCAGGCTGCCGTCGCCGGTCAGGTCAAACGGCGCGAATGCCAGGCCTGCCCCCCAGGTGTTGTCCAGCGCTGTGGTCACGCCCCGCGCGCGGCAGATCCGCACCTGCTCGCACAGATCGGGGAACTCCATGCTCACCGAGCCCGGGGCCTCCAGCCACACCAGCCGGGTGGCGGGCGTGATGCGGGCGGCCAGGTCGGCCGGGTCCAGCGGGTCATAAAACGCATGGGTGATGCCAAAACGGGCGAGCTCGCCGTTGGCGAAATCCTTGCCTGGTCCGTAGGCATTGTCCGGGATCAGTACCTCGTCGCCGGGCTTGAGCAGGGCCAGCCCCACATTGGCGATGGCGGCAAGGCCGCTGGGCACCAGCACGCACTGCAAGCCGCCCTCCAGTGTGCACAGGCGCTCTTCCAGAATGAAGGTGGTGGGTGTGCCATGCAGGCCGTAGGTGTAGCCACTCTTGTCCTTCCACTCGCGCGAGCGCATGGCCGCGACGCTGGGGAAGATGACGGTGGACGCTTTGTAGACCCCGGGCTGGGGGGCTTCAAAACCGGCGGGGGGCAGGTAGCCGTGGTGGACGATGCGGGTGGCGAGATCGGTGTCGTGGTCTTTCATGCCGACCATGGTAGCGCGCCGCCCAGGGCCAGCCAGGGCGGCGCGGTGCATGCGGGCTGCAGCGGATTGCTGCGTGTTTAGCTGGCGCTTACCACCAGCTGGTTGTTCACCGAGGTCACGCCGCTGACCGCCTTGGCAATGGTCTCGGCGCGGTCACGGGCCACAGTGGATGGGGCGGGGCCGTTCAGCGTGACCTTGCCGTTCACGGTGTCCACATTGATCTTGACGGCACTGAGGTCGGGGTCCTTGGCCAGGCCCGCACTCACCTGGGCGGTGATGGTGGCGTCGTCGATCGCCCCCTTGGCGGTATCGGCGGCCTGCTTGGCTGTCGCTTCGGCGCTGGTAGCGCTCTTTTCCATCTTGGTTTCCGCACTCTGCATGGCCGCCTCGGCCTTGGCGCGGGCATCTGCAGCGGCCTGCTCGGTCTTCTCGACAGCGGAGTCGAGCCGCTGGCCCACCGTGGGCTCTTCGGTCTTGCCGCAGGCCGCCAGCCCCAGGGCCAGGGCGCTCACGGCCAGCAGGCTGGCTACGCGGTGGGCGGGGTGGAAGCTGGTTTTTGTCGAGGTGTTCATGTCGTGACTCCTTCAGGTTGGAACATGGGTCCCACTGTAGGCAGCCCCCCAGGGCCTGCGGGTCGGACAGGGCCGAACTGCCTGTAGGACGGTGCCGGGCGGCTCTGCCGGGCCGTTGCCCATGCCAAAGGCATCACCCCCGCCTTGACACGCGACAATCGGGCCATGATTTCGCCGTCGCTGACCCGCTGGTTTCCGTTTCTCACCTGGCCCCGCCCCGACCGCCACCTGCTCAAGGGCGAGTTCTGGGCCGGCATGACCGTGGGCCTGATGCTGGTGCCCCAGGGCGTGGCCTATGCCGCGCTGGCGGGCATGCCGCTGGTCACGGGGATCTACGCCTCGCTGATCCCTGCGCTGATCGCCGTGTTGTTCAGCGCCTCCACCCGGCTGGGCGTGGGGCCTACAGCACTCACCAGCCTGCTGATTGGCGCATCGCTCACGGGTCTGGCCGAGCCCGGCAGTGCCCAGTGGGTGGCCATGGCGGCGTGGATGGCCATGCTCTCGGGACTGCTGCAGCTGGTGATGGGGCTGGCGCGTTTTGGCTGGCTGCTCAACCTGGTCACCTCGCCGGTGCTCAATGGTTTCACGCAGGCGGCGGCGCTGCTGATCCTGGGCTCGCAGCTGGGTGCGCTCACCGGCCTCAGGGCCGCAGAGTGGAGCACCCTGCTGACCACGCCCTCGCCCGGCCTGTTCGACCTGACGGCCGCTGCCTTCGGACTGGGCAGCCTGGCGCTGCTGATGCTGGCACGCCGCTGGCGGCCCAACTTTCCGGCCGCCATCGTGGTGGTGGGGGCTGCGGGGGCACTGAGCTGGGCCCTGGGGTATGCCGATGCCGGTGGCGCGGTGGTGGGCACCCTGCCGTCGGGCCTGCCCGCCCCGTACTGGCCAGGCGCCCTGCCCTGGTCCAGCTTTTCGGCCCTGGTGATGCCCGTGCTGGTGGTCACGCTGGTGAGTTTTCTGGAGACTGCCTCCAGCGCCAAGGTCGAGAGTCAACGCTCGGGCGAACAATGGAACGAAAACCAGGACCTGATCGGCCAGGGCCTGGCCAAGATCAGCAGCGGCCTGTGCGGCAGTTTTGCCACCAGCGCATCGTTCTCACGCTCGGCCATCAACCTGTATGCCGGCGCCAAAAGCGGCTGGGCCACGTTGTTTGCGCTCAGCCTGGTGCTGGTCGTGCTGCTGTGGCTCACGCCCGCGCTGTACCACGTGCCGCAGTCGGTGCTGGCAGCAGTGGTAGTCACGGCCGTGACCAGCCTCATCAAGCCCGGCACGATGCTGCGGCTGTGGCGGGTGTCGCGGGTCGAGGCCGTGATCGGCGGCATCACCTTCGCCCTGACGCTGGCCACGGCGCCGCGCATGTACTGGGGCGTGCTGGTGGGGCTGCTGATGAACCTGAGCCACTTTCTGTACCAGCGGCTGCACCCGCGCATCATTGAAGTGGGCCTGCACCCCGATGGCAGCCTGCGCGACCGCCACCTGTGGCACCTGCCTCCCCTCGCCCCCCGCCTGCTGGCGCTGCGAATGGATGCCGAACTCGACTTTGCCTCGGCCAGCGCACTGGAGCGGCGGGTGGCCGAGCACCTGGCCCAGCACCCTGACGTGGTGCACCTGTGCCTGCTGGCCCAGCCCATCAACCGCATCGACGTGACCGGGGTGGAAACCTTCGCGCAGTTGCTGGCGCTGATGCAATCCCGGGGCGGAACCCTGCACCTGAGCGGCCTCAAGCTACCCGCCGAGCAGGTGTTGCGGCAGGCGGGCCTGCTGGAGCCCCGTGCCGGGCTGGCCATGTACCGCACCGACGCCGACATGCTGGTGGCCATGCAGCATCTGCCCGAACCCACACCCCGGGTGTAGAACGGCGCCAGACAAGCCCCTGCGCGGGTTTAACCTACACCCCGGACAGGCACTGGGATAACCCCTGCGCTGGTACACTGCGCAAACTCTCTTTGCTCGATTTGTGTCTGATTCTGCGGCCTCTCATCTGGTAGATCTGCGCGAACTTCGCCTGGATACTGCTCACGCGCTGGTGGCTCAGGCCGGCGGCAGTGAAGCAGCGTTGCACCGCGAAGCCCCTTCGCGCTACTTGCAAGGCCTGATCGATGGCCTGTGCGAACTGTCCCTCAAAGACCCCCTCACCGGCTTGGCCAACCGTCGGCATTTCCGCGCGGTGCTGGAGCGCGAGATCGACCGCGTGACGCGCTCGGGCGAAGCCGCCCTGCTGCTCATGCTCGACATCGACCACTTCAAGAAAGTGAACGACACGCATGGCCACCTGGCGGGCGATGTGGTGCTGCAGTCGGTGGCCCGCACGCTCAGCGCCTGTGTGCGCCCCATGGACACCCTGGCGCGCTACGGCGGCGAGGAGTTTGCCGTGGTGCTGCCCGCCTGCCAGGCCGCGTTTGGCCGCGTGGTCGCCGAACGCATCCGCCGGGCCGTGGCCAACACCCCCATCCGCATCTCGCCCGGGGTGGAGCTGAACGTGACGGTGAGTATCGGGGGCGCCTTTGCCATGCAGTGGATCCGCTCGACCACCCTGCTCTGGACCGACCGGGCCGACCACCAGCTCTACCAGGCCAAATCGGCCGGACGCAACCGCGTCAGCATTGAGGAGCAACCCGACAGCACCGTCAGTGCCGAGGAAAAAAGCCTGTTGTTTGGCCCGCTCTACACCCCCTCGGGTTGGGGCGACCTGCCTCCGCTGGACCCCAACCCCACAGGCAGCGCCTACTGAAAGTTAGATGATGAGCGACGCGCTGACCCCTCAACCCACCACGCCTGCAACCCCTGCAGGCGCCACCACCCCCTCGGCCCCCGCCCCGGATGGTGCCCGCATCATTGCGGTCACCAGCGGCAAGGGCGGCGTGGGCAAGACCTTTGTTTCCGCCAACCTGGCAGCCGCCCTTACCCGCCGGGGCCAGCGTGTGCTGGTGCTGGATGCCGACCTGGGCCTGGCCAACCTCGACGTGGTGCTGAACCTCCACCCCAAGATCACATTGCACGATGTGTTCACAGGCAAGGCCGCGCTGGACGACGCCGTGATCGCCGCCCCGGGCGGTTTTGACGTGCTGCTGGCGGGCTCTGGCATGGTGGAGTATTCGCGCCTCACACCCGAGGTGCGCAACCAGTTTTTGAGCGTGATCCAGGCGCTCACGCCGCGCTACGACGTGGTGCTGCTGGACACCGGCGCGGGCATCTCCGATGTGGTGCTGTTCTCGGTGTCGCTGGCCTCTGAGGTGCTGATCGTGGCCACGCCCGAACCCACCTCGCTCACCGACGCCTACGCTGCCATCAAGGTGCTGGCCATGCAGCAAAAGCGCCAGCATGTGCGCATGGTCATCAACCAGGCGGCGCGCCCGGGCGATGGCCGCGCCATCACCAGCCAGCTGCAGCAGGTGCTGGATCGCTTTGTGAGCACCGAGTCCGGCCGCCCCATGCGTCTGCTCCACATGGGCGACATCCCGGCCGACCCATCGGTGCGCGATGCCGTGATGCGACGCCAGCTGCTGCTGCTGCAAACCCCTGGTTGCCCGGCAGCGCTGGCCATTGCCCAGCTGGCCAACAAGATAGAGACCACGCTGCTGTCACCTGCAGCCTGACCGGCACATGCCAGGGCGCGCCTTGGCCACACTGTGCCAACCTGACCCACAGGCCCGCCAGCGGGCCTTTGTGCATTTTTACTGCCGTGAACACCACCCACACCGTCCTCAACATCTCCTGCTACAAGTTTGTGCCGCTGCCCGACGCCGCCGCGCTGCGCGAGGTGCTGCACGAGCGCGCAGTGGCCGCGCAGCTCAAGGGCACCATCCTGCTGGCCGAGGAAGGCATCAACTTCTTTCTGGCAGGCCCGGCCGATGCGGTGCGAGGATTTGTTGCGCAGCTGCGCACCGATGCCCGTTTTGCGGATCTGGAGCCCAAGGAGAGCTGGTCGGCCGCAGTGCCGTTTCGCAAGATGCTGGTCAAGGTCAAACGCGAGATCATCCGCATGGACCACCCCACCATCCGCCCCGCCGAGGGCCGCGCGCCAGCCGTGGACCCAGCCACCTTGCGCCGCTGGCTGGACCAGGGGCATGACGACGAAGGCCGCGAGGTGGTCACGCTCGACACCCGCAACGCCTTCGAGGTGGACGCTGGCACCTTCGACAACGCCATTGACTGGCGCATCGACAAGTTCACCGAATTTCCGCCCGCTTTGCGCGCCCACAAGGCCGAGTTGCAGGACAAGACCGTGGTGAGCTTCTGCACCGGTGGCATCCGCTGCGAAAAGGCGGCCATCTTGATGCGCGAGGAAGGCCTGCACCATGTCTACCAGCTGGAAGGCGGCATCCTGAAGTACTTTGAGCTGACCGACGGCGCGCACTACCACGGCGGGTGTTTTGTGTTTGACGAGCGCGCCGTGCTGGCCACGGACCTGCGTGCGGCAGACAGCGAATAGCTATCAAATCAATAGCTAAAAAGGCATGCCCATCGCGCGGTAGCGGCCATTTTTTCTTAAACTTTTGACCTGTTTCTTCAGCCACCCTGAAGCGCCTGCGCCAGATCGGCGGCGCAGGGTTGCTGCTGCAGGATCTTGCTGTACTCCCCCGACTGGCGCAGCGCTTTCAGCCCCCGGTTGAAAGCCTCCATGCGCTTGGCGCTGGCGGGCAGCTTCTCGCTCATCATCAGGTGGGTCGTGAAGTCGGGCACAAACAACTTGGGATGCGCCCGCACGCGGCGTGCCTGCTCGCCCGTGAACTTGGCACCCAGCAGGTCACAGGCCACGTTGCGGTCCAGCGGCACCACGTCCACGCGGCCCGCCAGCAGCTTGTTGAGGTTGCTCACGTCGTCGGGCGCCACGTCTGCGCGCAGGGTGCCGTCCTTGACCATGCGCCAGAACGCGGGGGTGTAGCTGTAGTCGGCCACCACGCCAACGCGCAGGCCCGCCAGGTCCTGCAGATTGCTCCAGGTGAAGTTCCGGTCACTGCGGTAGAGGATCTGCCACTGCTCGGTCAGCACGTTGTCGCTGACCAGAAACCCCTTGTCGCGCTCGGCATTGCGGCCCCAGGCGGCAGTGGCATCCCACTTGCCGTCACGCGTCTCGATCAGGGCGCGCGTCCAGGGCAAAAACACATATTCCACCTGCACCCCGGCCTTGGCAAAAGCCTGCCGCACGATGTGCAGGGACATCCCTTGGTCCTTCCGCGCCGAGCTGGCATAGGGCGGCAACTCGCCGGTGGCGATGCGCAGCGTTTCGGCCTGCGCACTGGCGCCCCCCGCACACGCCAGCAGCAAGCCCCACAAAAGGCAAAGATGGCGTCGCATGGCGTGCTCCTTTTTTGACCATAGAGGAAAACAACGTAACCAGCTGTGTGCGTTGTGTCAATGTCGAGGCGCCGACATAATGGCCCAACCCCGCTGGCAAGATCATTGCTTGCCCCTCTGACAACCCGGCCGTGCAGTCATGGCGCAGGTACCCCAGCCCACGGCCCCATGCGTTTTTTCAAGCCTTCTTCGCTGACCGCCAAAACCCTGGCCTGGGTGGTTGTGGCCAGCCTGGTGGCGTTTGCCGCCATCACCGGGGTCACTGTCTGGCAAGAAAGGGCCCTGCTGCTGCAACGGGCCCATGAGCAGGCCCAGCGCAGCGTGCAGCAAAACCTGCCCGCGCTCAGCGAAAGCCTCTGGAACTTCAACAACGCCAGCCTGCGCGCCCTGCTCAGCGGCATGGTGGGCGAAGGCGCCATCGTGCGCGCCGACATCCTGGACGGCGAGCGCACGCTGATGACGGTCTCGCGAGCTGGCGAGGTACCACCCATCGACACCACCTGGACCGCCCCCATTGCGGACCCGACCCACCCCGGCGCTGGCCAGCCCCCGCTGGGCGAGATCCGCGTGTACGAGTCCTACGCTGCGCTGCGCGCCCAGCAGGCCGAAACCGCCTGGCGCATCGCCATCGCCCAATTGCTCCAGATCGCGAGCATTGCCGCGATGCTGGTGGTCATCGTGCGCTGGCTCATCATGCGCCACCTGTCGGCCCTGGCGCGGGCTGTCACCGGACTGAACCCGCTGGACCACCAGGACCGCATCCGCCTGCAGCGCCGAACCAGCGGCGCACACCCCGACGAGCTGGACGCGCTGGTGGATGCCCTCAACCGCTTCCACACCGAACGTGCCACCGAAGCCGGGCTGCGCCTGCAGGCCGAACGCGCGCTGCGAGCGCGCGTGCAGGAGATCGAGGCCACGCTGGGCGCGCTCAGCGACGGTGTGCTGGCCCTCAACAGTGCGGGCGAAGTGGCCTATGCCAACGGGGCGGCGGCGCGCCTGCTGGGCATGGTCGAACCCGCCCTGCAAGGGCAGCCCTGGCACAACCTGTTTCGGCTGCTGGACGAAGCCACGGGCGAGCCGCGCGGCGAATGGCTGGAACAGGCCCGCCAGTCCGGCAAGCCGCAGCGCGTGCGTGGCGAGCTGCGCATTGCCCCGGCACACGCACGGGCCTTTGTGGCCGAACTCAACGCCGTGCCCCTGCACAACCCTGGAGACGTGGTGGTGCTGCTGGTGCTGCGCGACATCTCCGAAGAAATCGACAAAGAGCGGCAGATCGTCTTCCAGGCCTTCCACGACCCGCTCACCGGCCTGGGCAACCGCTCCAAGCTGGCGCGCGACCTGCCGCAGGACCTGGCCCGCGCGCGGGCGGCGCAGGGCCGCCTGGCCCTGCTGTTCATCGACCTGGACAACTTCAAGGACATCAACGACACCCTGGGCCACCAGGTGGGCGACCTGCTGCTGCGCCAGCTGGCGCTGCGCCTGCAGGCCAGCGTGATGCCCCCGGCCTGGGTCACGCGCCATGGTGGCGACGAGTTTCTGGTGGTGCTGCCACAGCTGGACAGCGACGAGCAGGCCATTGCGCTGGCGCAGGAGCTGATGAACCAGATCCGCCGCCCGTTCACCCTGGAGGGCTACCAGCTGCATGTCACGCCCTCCGTGGGCATCAGCTTCTTCCCGGACCACGGCGGCACCCCGGCCGAACTCGTGAGCCGCGCGGACATGGGCATGTATGCCGCCAAGAAGCTCGGACGCAACACCTACTGTGTCTTTGACGACCGGCAGCTGCAGGAGTCGTCGCGGCGGCTTAGCATGGAGAACGGACTGCGCACCGCGCTGGCCCAGGGCGAGTTCTGGCTGGCCTACCAGCCCAAGGTGGATTTGGCGACCGGCCGGGTGGCGGGTGTGGAAGCCTTGCTGCGCTGGGAAAGCCAGCAGCTCGGCCGCATCCCGCCGGCCAGCTTCATCCCCATTGCAGAAGAAAGCGGCCTCATCATCGACATCGGCGACTGGGTGCTGCGCGAAGCTATCGCCGCCGCACGGCGCTGGCGCGACATGCTGGGCACGGAAGTGCCCGTAGCGGTGAACGTGGCGGCAGCCCAGTTCCGCAGCCCGCGCCTGCTGCAGGCCCTGCGCGCCATCGCAGCCGAAGACCGCGACATCCCCCGCCTGATCCAGCTTGAAGTGACCGAAAGCGCGCTGATCAGCGGGCTGGAGGACGTGACCGGCAAGTTCATTGCCATCAAGGAGCTGGGCTACGGCATTGCCATCGACGATTTCGGCACCGGGTACTCATCCCTGTCGTACCTGAAGAACCTGCCGGTGGACACGCTCAAGATCGACCAGGCCTTCATCCGCGACCTGCACCGCAGCGCGCAGGACGTGACCATCGTCACGGCCGTGGTGCGCATGGGCCAGAGCCTGGGGTTTGCCATCGTGGCCGAAGGGGTGGAGGAAGCGCGCCATGTGCAGATCCTCCAGGGCCTGGGCTGCGACCAGGGGCAGGGCTACCACTTCAGCCGGCCCGTGCCCGAGGCGGAGCTGATCCCCCTGCTCAAGCAGGGTTGTGGCACGGTCAAGGCCTGAAGCCTGAAAGGCGCTGCTGGCCGCAGGCGGTTTCAGTCCGCCTTGAAACGCTGGGGCGGCAGCGGAATGAACTCCGTCTCGCCCGGCACCGGGTCAAACCGTTGGGCCTCCCAATCTTGCGCCGCCTGCACGATCCGCTCCTTGCGGCTGGACACAAAGTTCCACCACATGTGGCGCGGGCCATCCAGCGCATCGCCGCCAATCACCATGAGCCGGGCCGCCGTATCGGCCGGGGCCGCGAGATGCATGCCCTGCCCGGTCTCGACCACGCCCAGCAGCTGCGCATCCAGCGGCTGGCCGTTGAGCTGGACTGGCTGGTCCACGGTGTAGACCGCCATTTCCTGCGCCAGCGCCGGGATCTCCAGCGCGGCACCTGCGGACAGTTGCACATCCAGGTACAGCGTGGGCGACAAGGTGGCCACCGGCGAGGTCTGGCCGAAGGCCGTACCGATGAGCACACGCACCGTGGCGCCTGCGGCACCACCCGCATCGGCCACATGCACCTCGGGAATGTCCGCAGCAGGTGTGTGCACAAAAGACGGGGCCGCCTCTTCATGCGCCACCGGCAGCGCCGTCCACAGCTGGATACCGTGGTTCACATAGGCCTGGTTTGCCAGGCTTTCTGGGCGCCGCTCGGAGTGCACGATGCCCCGACCCGCTGTCATCCAGTTGATGGCGCCGGGCTCGATCTGCTGCACGCAGCCCAGGCTGTCGCGGTGCATGATGGCGCCAGAGAACAGGTAGGTCACCGTTGCCAGGCCAATGTGCGGATGGGGCCGCACATCGTGGCTGTCGCCCGGCAAAACCGTCACCGGACCGAAGTGGTCGAAGAACAGGAAGGGCCCCACGGCCTTGCGCTGTACGGCGGGCAGCAGGCGGCGCACGGTAAAGCCACCGCCCAGGTCCTTGGCATGGCCCTTGAGGGGCAGGAAGGTGGGCGATTCGCTCATGCTGCACGCTCCACCGAGGTGCTGATCTCGGTGGTCACCGTGGTCATCAGCTTGTGCACGGGGCATTTCTGCGCCACGGTTTCCAGCTCGGCGATCTGGGCATCGGTAAGGTCACCGCTGACCTGCAACCGGGTCGCGAGGCGGTAAACGCCCGTGCGCTCGGCCGAGGCATCGCGCTCGACCACCGTCTGCACATCTTCCACCGGCAGGCCCTTGCGGCGTGCGTACCACAACACCGTGAGTGCCTTGCAGGCCCCCAGTGCAGCGTCATACAGATCGTGCGGGCTGGGGCCGCTGTCGGTGCCGCCCTCCTCCACACTGCCATCGGCCACGAGGTCGTGCGCGCGGATGCGCACGGTCTGGGCCATGGGCGCGCCGGGGACGCGCCGCAATTCAACTGCCATGGGGTGTTCTCCTGGTTGTGCTGGGGCGCGCCACTGTAGCGCCAAAAGTGGGCTGGACCTTAACGGTCGAGGCGGCGGGCCACGTCGGCCACGCGCTGGCCGAACTGCTTGCCCGTCTCCAGGTCGCCAGGGAACATCTCGGCGGCCGAGGCGTCCGACGGCGACTGCGCCATCGCGCCGCTGAACGAGCCGATCCAGTTCACATCGTTGCGCGTGGCGGCCTTGGAGTTGGCAGGCATCATGCCGTTGCCTACCCAGATGCCGCCGTGCTGCATGGCCAGGTGGAACATGTAGTCCAGCGTGATCTGCTTGTCGCCATTGGTGCTGGCGCTGTTGGTGAAGCCTGCGAACAGCTTGTCCTTCCAGGCCTGGCTGAACCAGGGCTTGGACGAGGCATCGGCAAACTTCTTGAACTGCCAGCTGGGGCCGGCCATGTAGGTGGGCGAGCCAAAGATGATGGCGCTGGCGGCCGCCAGCGTCTCCCAGCCGCCTTCGGGCAGGTTGCCCTCGGCATCAATGGCAACCAGCTGGGCGCCTGCGCCCTCGGCCACGGCTTGCGCCAGGCGTTGTGTATGACCGTAACCCGAGTGATAGACAACTGCGATCTGTGCCATGAGAAAACTCCTGTTGAAACGATGGGGGAACGACGAAAGACAAAAAAACTAACCAGGGCGGATTGGATGCGAGAACCTGCAGCCCTGCGGGCAGCAGGCCCATTCGTTCACACGCGCCGGATCAGCGGCCTGCGCGGCGAGCGTCCAGGCTCCAGGCGCCCGCGCCAAACGCAGCCAGGGCCAGCAGGCCGCCGGTCACGCCCACGTTCTTGAAGAACATGAGCTGCTGCATCATCTGCTTGTCGGCGGGCAGGTTCCAGTAGGCGTGGAAGAAGAAGCTGGCCACCAGCGTGAAGAAGGCCAACGCCAGCGCGGCAAACCGGGTGCCCACGCCGAAGATCAGCGCCAGGCTGCCCAGCACCTCCACCGCTGCCGCAATGGCGGCCGCCACCGTGGGCATGGGCAGGCCCACGGACGTGATGTAGCCCACGGTACCGGCAAAGCCGGTGAGCTTGCTGATGCCCGCAGGCAGGAACAGGGCGGCCAGCAGCAGGCGCGATGCCAGGGCCAGGGGGTTTTGCAGGGATGTGAACATGGTGAAGAACTCCTGAGTGAAAGTGGTTACGAAGTAAGAATTAGGCGGCCAGGTCAAACACCAGCACCTCGGCGTCGTGGCCATCGGTCAACGACAAGGTGGTTTCCTTTTCCATCAGCAGCGCATCGCCGCCCGACAGGGCCTGGCCGTTGGCGGTCAGTGCGCCGCGCACCAGGTGCACATAGGTTTTGCGGGCGGGGTTGAGCGCCAGCGTGGCGGATTCCGTGCCATTCAGCAAGCCTGCGTACAGGGCCGCATCGGCATGGATCTTGACCGAGCCCTGGGCGCCGTCGGGCGATGCCACCAGGCGCAATGCACCGCGCTTTTCAGCCTCGGCAAAGGTCTTTTGCTCGTAGCTCGGCGGAATGCCGCGCACATTGGGCTCGATCCATATCTGCAGGAAATGCGTGGTCTGGCCGACAGCGTGGTTGAACTCGCTGTGCTGCACGCCCGTGCCCGCACTCATGCGCTGCACGTCGCCGGGTGGGATGCCCTTGATGTTTCCCATGCTGTCCTTGTGGGCCAGTTCGCCCGACAGCACGTAGCTGATGATTTCCATGTCGCGGTGGCCATGGGTGCCAAACCCGGTACCCGGCGCAATGCGGTCTTCGTTGATGACGCGCAGGTTGCCAAAGCCCATGTGGGCGGGGTCGTAGTACCCGGCAAACGAGAAGCTATGGAAGGAATTGAGCCAGCCATGGTCGGCGTGGCCCCGGTCTTGCGATTTACGAACAGTCAGCATGGTGATGGCTCCTTTGAAGACTCGACTGTAGGACTGCAAGCCTGCCTGCGGGGGCAGGTGAATTGATGGCAATGTTCAAATAATCTGAATTAACATGGCACCACCATGCAAAACACCCGCGATGTCCTCACCCCCGATGCGCTGACCATGCTGCAGGTGATTGCCGAGGCGGGCAGCTTTGCCGCCGCCGCACGGCAGCTGGGCCTGGTGCCCAGCGCCCTCACCTACCGCGTGCGGCAGATTGAAGATGCGCTGGACGTGCTGCTGTTCGACCGCAGCGCGCGCCAGGCCCGCCCCACCGAAGCGGGGGTGGAGCTGCTGCGCGAAGGCGCGCGCCTGCTGCAGGACATCGACGCCGTGGCCCATCGCGTGCGCCGCGTGGCCACGGGCTGGGAGCCGCAGCTCACGCTGTCCATCGACGGCATCGTCTCGCCCCACACCATGCTGGAGCTGGTGGAAGCGTTCTATGCCATGCAGCCACCCACGCGGCTGAAGCTGCGCGACGGCATCATGACCGGCACGCTGGAGGCCCTCACCTCAGGCCGTGCCGACCTGGCGATTGGTGTCTCGGTGGCGGGCAACAACGTGGCGGGCCTCCAGCAAGCCTTGCTGGGCGACGTGCTGTTCATCTACGTGGTGGCGCCGCACCACCCGCTGGCCACTGCGCCCGAACCCATCTCCGACGCCACCCTACTGGAGCACCGGGCCGTGGCCGTGGCCGACTCGGCCACGCGCGGCGGTGCCACCATGGGCCTGCTGGGCGGGCAGGATGTGCTCACGGTGGACACCATGCAGGCCAAGGTGCAGGTGCAGCTGCGTGGCCTGGGCGGCGGCTTTCTGCCCGAACCCATGGTGCGCCCCTATGTGGAGGCCGGCCGTCTGGTGGCGCGCCGCGTGGCCCGGCCCGAGCGCAACGTGCGGGTGCACTACGCCTGGGGCGGCCCGGGCTTCACCGCGCCCGGCAGGGCACTGCAGTGGTGGCTGAACCAGCTGCAAAGCCCCGCCACACGCCGTGCTCTGCTGGAAAACCACCATCATTTCTGATCCCGATCAAGCGCCTATGACCCAGCCGCGCGTGTAGAGTGGTCACCGTTGGTTCTGTACTGCATTTCATCTGCCGACCGTCACCGAAAGGCCTCCCATGAGCACACCCGATCCTCGCCCCGCCAAACGGCTCCGACGCACCAGCGCCCCGACCTCCGCCCCCGTTGCTGCCCCCGCAGCCCCCACCACCCCATCTGGCAAACCCCAGCGCCACTTCGCCATCATCGGCGCCGGCATGGCGGGCATTGCCTGTGCCCGCACCCTGGTGCAGGCCGGGCACCGCGTGACGGTGTTCGAGAAATCCTCCCAGGCCGGTGGCCGCACTGCCACCATCGACACCCCGTTTGGCAACTTTGATGCCGGGGCCCAGTATTTCACCGTGCGTGATCCGCGCTTTGCCCGCGCCATCGACACCGTGCCCGGCATCTGCAAGCGCTGGAGCGCCAACTCTGTGCAGGTGCTGGACGCCGCAGGCCGCGTGGCCGCTGCAGGCCTGCCCCACCGCGAGGCGCACTGGGTGGCCAGCCCCGGCATGCAGGCCCTGGTGGGCACCTGGGCCGAGCCACTGCGCCTGGCTGGGCAGCTCCTCACCAACACCCGCGTCACGCGCATCGAACCCGACCCCCTCAACCCCCCCGGCTGGCAACTGCGCACTGAAGGGCCCGGTGGCAGCCAGCATGTGTATGCCGGTTTTGACGCCGTGCTGCTGGCCCAGCCCGCCGTGCCCGCGCAGGCGCTGCTGGCGAGCTCGGCTGTGGACACGCCCCTGACCGACGCCCTCTCCAAGGTGGCCATTGCCCCCTGCTGGACACTGATGCTGGCTTACCCCCAGGCCGTGCGTCCGGGCCTGACCACGCTGGGCCCGCAGTGGAACGCGGCGCGCAGCACCCACCACCGCATCGCCTGGCTGGCGCGCGAGTCGTCCAAGCCCGGCCGCAACGTGGTCGAGCGCTGGACGGTGCAGGCCAGCCCCGCCTGGTCGGCCGAGCACCTCGAAGACGACGAAGCCCGCGTGCAGGCCAAGCTGCTCAAGGCCTTTGCCGAAGTCACCGGCATCCGCGCCACCCCGGCCCATGCCGACACGCGCCGCTGGCGCTATGCACAAACCACCCACCCCCTGGGCAAAACCCACCTGTGGGACACCGCCATGGGCCTGGGCGCCTGCGGCGACTGGTGCCTGGGGCACCGCGTGGAAGACGCCTTTGTGTCGGGCCTGGAGCTGGCACTCGCGGTGGCATGACGGAGCGCGCGGCCCCTGAACCCAGTGGCGCCGCCCGGTACATCGGGCGCTTTGCCCCCTCCCCCACGGGCCCGCTGCACGCGGGCTCCCTGGTAGCAGCCCTGGCCAGCTGGCTGGACGCGCGGGCCCACGGTGGCCAGTGGCTGGTGCGCATCGAAGACGTGGACACCCCGCGCTGCGTACCGGGCGCCGACCAGCTCATCCTGCAGCAGCTGGCCACCTGCGGCCTGGTGCCCGATGCGGAGCCACAATGGCAGTCGGCCCGTTCTGCCCACTACCAGCGCGCACTGGACCAGTTGGTGGCGCAGGGCCATGCCTACCCGTGCGCCTGCTCGCGCAAGGACATCGAAGACGCCCAGGCCGCACTGGGCCATGCGCGCGAACGCCATGCCGCGCTGCCCTACCCCGGCACCTGCCGCCACGGGCTGCAGGGGCGCACCGGGCGCTCGTGGCGCTTCAATGCCACCGATTTCAAGCAAAAACAGCCCCTTCCGCCCGATGGATATGCCCTACCAGCTATCAACTCAATAGCAAACAACGCCCTCCACTGGCATGACCGCCGGCTGGGCCCGCAGCAGCAGGACGTGGCCCGCAGCGTGGGCGACTTTGTGCTACACCGGGCCGACGGGCTCTGGGCCTACCAGCTGGCCGTGGTGGTGGACGACGCAGCCCAGGGCATCACCGACGTGGTGCGCGGCGAGGACCTGGCAGACAACACCCCGCGCCAGATCCTGCTGCAGCAGGCCCTGGGCGTGCCCACGCCCCGCTACCTGCACACCCCACTAGTGCATGGCGCCAATGGCGAGAAGCTCTCCAAGCAGAACGGCGCCCGCGCGCTGGACCTCGCCGACCCGTTGCAGGCCCTCGCGCAAGCGGCCCTGGTGCTGGGCCTGCCCGCACTGGAACATCCGCACAACAATCACCTGGGCGACGCACTAACACGGTGGGTTGCGGCGTGGCGACGTCACTACAATGGCTCACCGTGATTGAACCGACCCTTGCTTCCGCCCCCGCGAGCGCAGCACCTGCTGCCGCTCCCTCCGCCCCCGCTGCAGCGCCTGCGGGCGTGACCCACCCCAAGAC
Organism: Acidovorax kalamii; assembly: GCF_002245625.1. GTDB lineage: Bacteria > Pseudomonadota > Gammaproteobacteria > Burkholderiales > Burkholderiaceae_C > Acidovorax > Acidovorax kalamii. Next base: position 314,433 of record NZ_NOIG01000010.1, on the reverse strand, counting down.
CATCAAGAGCTTTGTGCGCCGTGCAGGCCGCACCACCACCGGCCAGGCCAAGGCCTTTGAAGACTTTGGTCCCCGTTTTGTTCTGCCCTATGCCCCCGCCCCGCTGGACGCCACGGCCACCTTTGGCCGCAACGCCCCGCTGGTGCTTGAAATCGGCTTCGGCATGGGCGAGGCCACGGCCCACATTGCCAAGGTACGCCCGGCCGACAACTTCCTGTGCTGCGAAGTGCACGAGCCCGGCGTGGGTGCGCTGCTCAAGCGCATTGGCGAGCAGGACCTGACCAACATCCGCATCCTGCAGCACGACGCCGTGGAGGTCATCGACCACATGCTGCCGCACGGCGTTCTCGACGGCGTGCACATCTTCTTCCCCGACCCCTGGCACAAGAAGAAGCACAACAAGCGCCGCCTGATCCAACCCCCGCTGGTGGCCAAGCTGGCCACCCGCCTCAAACCCGGTGGCTACCTGCATTGCGCCACCGACTGGCAACCTTACGCAGAGCAGATGCTGCAGGTGCTGAGCGCCGAGCCCCTGCTCCAGAACACCGCCGCTGGCTTTGCGCCGCAGCCCGACTACCGCCCTCTCACCAAGTTCGAGAACCGTGGCCTGCGGCTCGGACATGGGGTGTGGGACGTGGTGTTCGTGCGACGCAACCAGTAGCAGCACCAGCCACCATGCCCCGACCGGCCCGCCAAACACCGCCTATGAAACCCATCCTGCAAAACCTGGTGGAGATGACTGGCCACCGCGACCACCTGCGGCTGGAGGTGTCGGTGCTGTCCACGCTGCAAAAGCTCAGCAGCATCACCGAGGTGCGGGCCCTGGAGCTTTTTACCGATGCAGGCGTGCCCTACGTGCGCCCGCGCACCTGGGTGGACAACGGCCAGCTGGTTTCCACCGACTCGGAGGCCGCCGCAGACCCCCGCCGCGAGCCGCTGGACAACTACCCCGCATTGCGCGGCTGCGTGGACACCCATGGCGAAAGCGCCCTGGCCTCGCCGCGCAAGGGCCGGTATGTGCTGTGGCTGCCGGTGTGGATGCATGACAAGGTCAGCACCTGCCTGGAGATCACGCAGTCGCGGCCCTTCTCGGCCCACAAGCTGGATGTGCTCATGGGTGTGTTCCAGGTTTACCAGAACTACCAGAGCCTGCTTGACTACAGCGAGCGCGATGCGCTGACCGGGCTGTTCAACCGCAAGACGTTTGACGAGCAGTTCTCGCGCCACACCATGAGCGGGCTGGCCAGCCGCACTAGCGCCGCCAACGAATCGCTGGTGGCCGATGAAAGCCCGGTAGCCAATGAACACGAGCCTGTGCAGCAATGGCTGGCTGTGGTGGACATCGACCATTTCAAGCAGGTCAACGACCGTTTCGGCCACCTGTATGGCGACGAGGTGCTGATCCTGATCGCCAACATCCTGCGCAGTTCGTTCCGCAGCCACGACCGCATCTTCCGCTTTGGCGGCGAGGAGTTTGTGGTGCTGCTGCGCTCCACCACGCTGAGCACGGCCCACAAGGTGTTCAACCGCTTTCGGCTGGCGGTGCAGGAGTACAACTTTCCGCAGGTGGGCCGGGTCACTGTGAGCCTGGGTTTTGTCTGCACCACCAAGGGCTCGCCAGTCGAAATCCTCGGCCAGGCCGACCAGGCGCTTTACTACGCCAAGGAGCACGGCCGCAACCAGGTCTGCTTTTACGACGACCTGGTGGCCAACGGCCACCTTGCGGCCAAGGTTGCCAACGACGACGTCGAACTGTTCTGAAGCGGCCGGCCCCTCGCCTGCCCACCGCTGACGAAGCCCCCGCCGGGATGGATCAGGCCAGCGACGCCAGGATGGCGTCCACATCCACCACATCGCGCTGCGCAGGCGCGAGGAACTGCTCGGCATACTCGCGCCACACACCGCTGGTGAGGAAAAACCGGAACACCTCGGCATCGATGTGCCGGTCGCGCACCATGTGGGTCATGATCTTGAGCGACTCGGACAGGGTCTTGGGCGGCTTGTAGGGGCGGTCAGCCGCCGTCAGCGCCTCGAAGATGTCGGCCAGGGTCATCACCCGGTCGGCCAGGGTCAGCTCGGCGGCCTTCAGGCGGCGTGGGTAGCCCGTGCCATCCAGCTTTTCGTGGTGCGAGCCCGCAATCATCGGCACCCGCGCCAGGTGCGGTGGAAACGGCAGGCCGCTGAGCATGATGATGGTCTGCACGATGTGGTCGTTGATCTTGAAGCGATCCTCTGACGTGAGCGTGCCGCGCTGGATCGACAGGTTGTGCAGCTCGCCCAGATGGGCCTCCTGCGGCGGCAGCACCATGTCAAAGCCCCAGCGGTTGGCGGGGTTGCCCGCCTCCACCGGCGGCTTGCGTGCACCCCAGGGCACGATGTGCTCCGGACGGTCGGCCAGCAGGGGTTCGTTGGCAGGCAGCGGGCGCGCTGGCACGTTGGCCAACCGCAGCATCTCGGCGGACGACAAGCCCAGGCGGTCGTCAAAATGCCGCTGCCACACCTGGCGGCCAATGGCCTTGAGACGGGCGATGTCGGCCTCGGCCATGAATTCGCCGCCCACGTTGCAGCGGGCCACAAAGGCAAAGTCCTGCTGCAATTGCTCGCGCCGCTGCAGCAGCTCGCGCTGCAGGCGCACCGGGTCCACCCCCGCCACCTGCTGCTTCCAGTAGTCCAGCTCGGCATCGCGCCACAGCACCTCGAAGCGCATGCGCACCTCGTGGATGCGGTTGTAGAGCGTCTCCAGCTTGGTGGCCTTGTCGATGATGTGCTCGGGGCTGGTGACCTTGCCGCAATCGTGCAGCCAGGCGCCCAGGCGGAACTCGTAGCGCTCGGCATCGGTCATGCTCACCTGGGCAAAAGGCCCCTCGTCGGCCTCACACATGCGCTGCATCAGCGACTCGGCCAGCTGCGGCACCCGCTCGCAGTGCCCGCCAGTGTAGGGGCTCTTGGCGTCGATGGCGTCGGCCAGCAGGCGGATCACGGCGTCCAGCAGCTTCTTCTGACCTTCAATCAGGTTGCGCGTTTCAATCGCCACCGACAGCGTGCCCGAGAGCTTCTCGACAAAGGCGCGGAAGTGCGCATCGTCCTGCAACGCATCGGCCACATACCGCAGCACCAGCAGCCCCAGGGGCTGCCCATCCCGCGTGCGCAGCTGCACGCGCAGCACACGCACGGGTTCGGCGTCGTCATCGTCTTCGTGCTGGTCACCTTCCTGTGCCTGGGTATGGTTGATGAAGTGCACCATCGCCAGGTGCTCAGGAAAGCGTGACTGCTGCTCAGGGTCTTCGCAGTAGCGGGCTGTGCGCAGCAGGCCCGCACGCTGGGGTTCCACCATGTAGACCGCGCCGCCCGTACAGCTGGTGGCACGCACCAGCTCGTACAGCACGCTCGACAACATCAGGTCGGTGCGCGATTCGGCGCTGATGTGGTGGGTGATGTGCAGAAACTCCTGGATGGTGTCCGACATGCGGTCCATCACCTGCCCCAGGTCGCGCACTTCGCGCACGGGCGACAGCGGGCGGGCCGCCCGCCGGAAGTCGAACCGCGCCAGCGCCCGCGCCTGTGACGCCAGGCCAAACAGGCTGCGCCCCACGCGCCGCCCGGCCAGCCAGCCCACGGGCAGCATGAGCCCGATGAGCGACACCGACAGCCACACCTGGCGCCGCAGGTTCTCGTTCACATCGGCCAGCAGCGCCTGGGTGGGAATGGCCATCAGGATCTGCAGCCCCCGCCAGCGCATGGATTCGAGCGGCAGGGCACGGGTCAGCCACTCCTCGCCATCGGCCACCAGGCGCTGCGACTTTCCGCTTTGCAGCCCGGGCCCTTGCATGGCCTGCAGGCTGCTCACCCCCAGGTCGCCCAGCGTGCGCAAGCGGAGGCTGGACGTTGCACCATCGCGCATGATCACGCGGGACATGTCCGGGTAGGCCAGCACGCGCAAGTCCTTGTCCACCACTGCAATTTCGGTGCGGGGCATCAGGCGCAGCCCGGCAATCTCGCGCCCCAGATCGGTCAGCGCTACATCCAGACCAATCACCGCCCGCCCGTCTTCGCTGGGCTGGCTCAGCGTGACGCCCACTTCCTGCGTGGTGAAGAACACATACGGGGCGGTGAGGATCTGGGTGTTCTTTTCAGCCGCCTCGGCATACCAGGGCCGGGTGCGCGGGTCATAGCGGTACTCGGGCCGCACGGAGGAGTCGATCTGGCGCAGCGCAGCGTCGTAGTAGCTCCAGCGCCCCACCATGCCGCTCACACCCCGCTCGCGCGCCATGGACTGCACCAGGAAGGCCGTCTCGCGGGGCGCATCCAGCCGCAGGCGCATGGCTTCGTCGCGCACGGGGCGCACCAGCAAAAACTGGCCATCGGGATAGCCGATGAATACGGCCGAGAGCAGCGGGTTCTGCTCCAGCAGGCGCGCCAGCACCGGCAGGCGGCGCATGCGTGCGGGCAGCGAGGTGGCCGAGGCAATGGGGTCGAACGCCAGCAGGCGGATGGCCGCATCGGCCGGGTCCACGATGCGCTGCACCCGCTCGGCCACCAGTTGGCTGATGTGCTGCGCACTGTCGTCGGACGCTGCAATGATGGCCTGGCGCGCGCTGGTGCTCACCTGGTAGACCAGCAGCGCCGTAAGCAGCAGCATGGCCGAGACCACCACGGAGGCGATCAACACCTCGAACGGCACCGTGATGCGCCGCCACCAAGGCAGGTCGGCCGCCGCGCCCTGAGTGAGCAGGGTCGGCGAATCGTCAGGCACGGTGGGCTTGGGCGCTGGCGGGCTTTCGCGCATGGTGTCGTCCATGCGGCTGAATGTAGGGGGAAAGCCCGTCGCGCGTCATCCCCTTTTTCGCAACACCACCCAGGCAGCCAGCGTGGCGCCGGGGATCAACCCAGCTGCTGCGTGACCCAGCCGGTCACAGAGGCCAGCGCCGCAGGCAGCTTGGAGGCATCGGTGCCGCCCGCCATCGCCATGTCGGGCTTGCCGCCGCCTTTGCCACCCACTTGCTGGGCCACAAAGTTGACCAATTCTCCGGCCTTGAGCTTGCCCAGGCTGTCGGCCGTGACGCCGGCAGCGATCTGCACCTTGTCGCCATCCACGGCAGCCAGCACGATGGCAGCGGTCTTGAGCTTGTCCTTGAGCTGGTCCATGGTGTCGCGCAGGGTCTTGGCGTCTGCGCCGGGCAGCGCGGCGGCCAGAACCTTGAGGCCCTTCACCTCCACGGCCTGGTTCACCAGCTCGTCGCCCTGGCTGGATGCCAGCTTGCCCTTCAAGGCCGCCACTTCCTTTTCCAGAGCGCGGGCGTTGTCCAGCGCCTGGCTGATGCGACCGTTGAGTTCGGCCACGGGCGCCTTGAGGGTGCTGGCGGCCTGGTTCACGGTGTCTTCCAGGTTCTGCAGATAGGCCAGCGCGTTGGCGCCCGTAACGGCCTCGATGCGGCGGATGCCCGCAGCCACGCCGCCCTCACCCACCACCTTGAACAGACCGATGTCGCCCGTGCGCTGCACGTGGGTGCCGCCACACAGTTCGCGGCTGGTACCGATGTCGAGCACGCGCACGGTTTCGCCGTACTTCTCGCCAAACAGCATCATGGCGCCGGTCTTCTGGGCGGACTCGATGTCCATCACACGGGCCTGCGTGGGCTGATTGGCCAGAATTTCTTCGTTGACCCGGCGCTCGATCTCGCGGATCTCTGCGGCCGTGACTGCACCGTTGTGCGTGAAGTCGAAACGCGTGCGGTCAGCATTGACCAGGCTGCCCTTTTGCTGCACGTGGCTGCCCAGCACTTCGCGCAGCGCCTTGTGCATGATGTGCGTGACCGAGTGGTTGCGCATGGTGGCGGCGCGCACGGCCGTGTTCACCTGGGCCTGCACCGTGTCGCCCACGTTCAGCGTGCCCTCTTCCAGCGTGCCGTGGTGGCCGTACACATCGGCCTTGATCTTGAGCGTGTCGCCCACCGCAAAGCGGGCCGAACCACTGGTGATGGTGCCTTCGTCACCCACCTGACCGCCGCTTTCGGCGTAGAACGGGGTGGTGTCGAGCACCAGCACTCCGTTTTGACCGGCTTTCAGTGCCGCTACGCTCGTCCCATCTACATAGATTGCTACGATTTTTGCAGTCTCAGACAGGTTCTCGTAGCCGGTGAACTGGTTGGCCACGCCGGTGTACTCCAGCGCCTTGTCCATCTTGAACTTGCCAGCGGCGCGGGCCTGGGCCTTTTGCTTCTCCATGGCGGTCTTGAAACCAGCCTCGTCCACTTCCACGTCGCGCTCACGGCACACGTCGTTGGTCAGGTCGAGCGGGAAGCCGTAGGTGTCGTGCAGCTTGAAGGCCACATCGCCGGGCAGCACCTTGGCGCCGCCTTCCAGCGCGGCATCCAGAATTTCCATACCGTTGGCCAGCGTTTCAAAGAAGCGCTCTTCCTCGGTCTTGAGCACATCGGTGATGCGCTGCTCCTGCTCGCGGATGGAGGGATAGGCGTCACCCATCACACGCACCAGGTCGGCCACCAGCTTGTGGAAGAACGGGGTCTTCTTGCCCAGCTTGTAGCCGTGGCGGATGGCGCGGCGCACGATGCGGCGCTGCACATAGCCCCGGCCTTCGTTGCTGGGGATCACGCCGTCGCTCACCAGGAAGGCGGTGGCGCGGATGTGGTCGGCAATCACGCGCAAGCTCTTATTTGCCGCACTAGCTGGTTGCATAAGGGCTGCGGTACCAGCGTCGCCCATTTCTCTAGCTGCAGCCTTGATGAGCTGGTCGAACAGGTCGATCTCGTAGTTGCTGTGCACGTGCTGCAGGATGGCGGCAAGGCGCTCCAGGCCCATGCCAGTGTCCACGCAGGGTGCGGGCAGCGGGGTCACGGCGCCCGTTTCGTCCATGTTGAACTGCATGAACACGTTGTTCCAGATCTCGATGAAACGGTCGCCGTCTTCATCGGGGCTGCCCGGAGGGCCACCAGGGATCTCAGGGCCGTGGTCGTAGAAGATTTCGCTGCAAGGGCCGCAAGGGCCAGTGTCGGCCATCATCCAGAAGTTGTCGGACTTGTAGCGGCCGCCCTTGTTGTCGCCGATACGGATCACGCGCTCGGGGGGCAGGCCGATCTCTTTGGTCCAGATGTCATAGGCCTCGTCATCTTCTTGATACACCGTGGCCAGCAGGCGCTCGGGCGGCAGCTTGTAGACGGTGGTGAGCAGTTCCCACGCCCACTTCAGCGATTCGCGCTTGAAGTAGTCGCCAAACGACCAGTTGCCCAGCATCTCGAAGAAGGTGTGGTGGCGCGCGGTGTAGCCCACGTTCTCCAGGTCGTTGTGCTTGCCACCGGCGCGCAGGCAGGCCTGCACGGACACGGCCCGGTTGTAAGGGCGCTTGTCGGTGCCCAGGAACACGTCCTTGAACTGCACCATGCCCGAATTGGTGAACATCAGCGTGGGGTCGTTGCCCGGCACCAGGGGGCTCGATGCCACAACGGTGTGGCCCTTGGAGACGAAGAAGTCCAGGAAGGACTTGCGGATGTCGGCGACAGAAAAAGTGGGTGTGCTGCTCATGGTGTGGTGGAGTGGTTTCACACAGTGGGGCGCCGTGCAGGCCGATGCCTGCTGACGGCCCAGCGGGACCAACCTTTCATTATAGGTTTGGCGCCTCGTAGCCCGTGGCTGGGGAACGACACCGCCTGGCTTACGGCCTGTGCCCGCCCCCACCCCATCCGCCCCACTCGCGGATGCCTGCCGTCAGACATGGCCCGCACGCACTTTGCAAAAAGATGAAAACGCCCATTGCATTTCAAATATTTCTTTAATATATTTACAACATACTGAAGTTCATCACCCACCCCGGAGCACGTTCCCATGAATCCCCAACCCCGCTGGCAAGGCATCTTCCCCGCCATCACCACCAAGTTCCACGCTGACGAGTCGATCGATGCCGAAGGCACGGCCCGCCACATCGACTTCCAGATCCGCAACGGCATCCACGGCCTGGTCACCTGCGGCTCGCTGGGCGAAGCCAGCACGCTGACGCTGGAAGAAAAGCTGAAGGTCGCCCAGATCGCGCTGGAAGCCGCCGACGGCCGCGTGCCCGTGCTGGCCAATGTGTCCGAAACCAGCACCCGCGAAGCCCTGCGCTACATCGACGGTGCCAACAAGCTCGGCGTGGCGGGCTACATGGTCATGCCCTCGGTGATTTACGTAGCTGATGCGCGCGAAGCCATGGCCAATGTGCGCGCCATGGCCGCAGCCGCCCAGCGCCCGCTGATGGTCTACAACAACCCTGTCGCCTACCGCGTGGACCTGAAGCCCGAGCACATGCTGGAGCTGGCCGATTGCGAATGGATCGCCGCCATCAAGGAAAGCACAGGCGACATCCGCCGCATCACCGACCTGCGCAACACCGTGGGCAACCGCTACCAGCTCTTCCTGGGCGTGGACGACCTGGCCTACGAAGGTCTGGCGCTGGGCTGCGACGGCCTGCTTGCGGGCGTGGGCTGCGCCTTCCCGCGCGAAACGGTTGCGTTGTATGACCTGATGAAGGCCGGAAAATTTGCCGAAGCGCTGCCGCTGTACCAGTGGATGACGCCCATGCTGCACCTGGATGTGTCGAACAAGCTGGTTCAGAACCTGAAACTCATCGACGTGCTCGTGGGCGTAGGCACCGAGCACATGCGCCGCCCCCGTCTGCCGCTGGTGGGCGAAGAGCGCGCATTTGTCGAGCGTGTGGTCCGCCAGGCGCTCGAAACCCGCCCGACCCAGTACCAGTCCGTGGCCTGACACGCCCCGCCATTTCCGTCACCGGGCCGGCCGGACGAGACACCGGCCCTTTCCATCACGCACACACAAGAGGTTTTCCATGACACGTGCATCTTTCGGATTTCGGACGCTCACGCCCGCTGCCATTGCGGCCCTGCTTCTGGCGGGCCACGCCCACCAGGCCAGCGCGCAAGAGCAGGTCATCAAGATCGGCCACAGCGGCCCGCTCTCGGGCCCCAACGCCTTTGCGGGCAAGGACAACGAGAACGGCGTGCGCCTGGCCGTTGAGGAACTCAACGCGAAAAAGATCGTGGTCGAGGGCAAGACGCTGAAATTCGAACTCGTGTCAGAAGACGACCAGTGCGATGCGCGCACTGGCGTGAGCGTGGCCCAGAAACTGGTGGACAGCGGCGTGAAGTTCGTCATGGGTCCGTACTGCTCGGGCGTGGCCATCCCCGCGTCCCGGGTCTACAACGACGGCGGCGCCATGGTGTCCACCGTGGGCACCAACCCCAAGGTAACGGAAGGCGGCTACAAGAACCTGTTCCGCATCATCGCCAGCGACACGCAGATTGGCTCCAACATGGCCGTGTATGCAGCGCAGGTGCTCAAGGTCAAACAGGTGGCCGTGATCGACGACCGCACCGCCTTCGGCCAGGGCGTGGCCGACCAGTTCACCAAGGAGGCCAAGAAGCAGGGCCTCACGGTGGTGGGCCAGGAGTTCACCACCGACAAGTCCACGGACTTCCTCTCCATCCTCACCAGCCTCAAGGCCAAGCAGCCGCAGGCCATTTTCTTTGGCGGCTACGCGCCCCAGGCCGCGCCCATGGCACGGCAGATGAAGCAACTCGGCCTTACCGCCAAGCTGCTGGGCGGCGACACCCTGTGCAGCCCCGAGGTAGGGAAGCTCGGCGGCGAGGCCGTGAACGACACTGTGTTCTGCGCCCAGGGCGGCACCATGCTCGACAAGGTGGCCAACGGCCCGGCCTTCAAAGCCAAGTACAAGGCGCGCTTCAAGCTGGATGCCGACGCGTATGCCGCCTCCTACTACGATCAGGTGATGTTCATGGCCGACGCGATGCAAAAGGCCAACTCCACCCAGCCCGCCAAGGTGGGTGCACAGATGCTCCAATCCAGCCACCAGGGCGTGGCGGGCACCTACGCCTACGATGACAAGGGCAACCTCAAGCAGGCGCCCATCACGGTGCTGACCTTCCGCAACGCTGCGCCCGTGCCCCTGGCAAGTTACTGACCCCGTTCTCAGCCCTTACCCCTGAAACAACTCCATGAAACGCATCCAGATCCTTGATTCCCACACCGGTGGCGAGCCGACCCGGCTTGTCATTGGCGGTTTTCCGGACCTGGGCACTGGCACCATGGCCGAGCGGCGCGAGCGCCTGGCGCGCGAGCACGATGCCTGGCGCGCCGCTACCGTGCTGGAGCCGCGCGGTAGCGACGTGGTGGTGGGCGCGCTGCTCTGCGCACCGCAAGACCCTGCCAACGCGGCAGCCGTGATCTTCTTCAACAACAGCGGTTACCTGGGCATGTGTGGCCACGGCACGATTGGCCTGGTCGCATCGCTGGCCTACATGGGCCGCATCCAGCCTGGCGAACACCGCATCGAAACGCCCGTGGGCACGGTCACCACGACACTGCACACCGATGGATCAGTCAGCGTGCGCAATGTGCCCGCCTATCGCCTGCACCACCAGCTGGCGGTGGATGTGCCCGGCTACGGGCGCGTAGTGGGTGATGTGGCCTGGGGCGGTAACTGGTTCTTTTTGATCTCGGACCACGGCCAGCGCGTGGCCAGCGACAACCTGGAGGCCCTGATGCACTACAGCTGCGCCGTGCAGCAGGCCCTGAAGGACCAGGGCATTCGCGGCGACAACGGTGGCGAGATCGACCACATCGAACTCTTTGCGGACGACGACAATGCCGACAGCCGCAACTACGTGCTGTGCCCCGGCAAGGCCTACGACCGCTCCCCCTGCGGCACCGGTACCAGCGCCAAGATCGCCTGCCTGGCCGCCGATGGCAAGCTGGCACCCGGTGCCATCTGGCGCCAGGCCAGCATCATCGGCAGTCAGTTCGAGGCCAGCTACACGCTGCAGGACGATGGCAAGCTGGTCCCCACGCTGCGTGGCCGCGCCTACATGAGCGCAGAAGCAACCTTGCTGATCGACGACGCAGACCCCTTCGGCTGGGGCATCCGGCTGTAAAGCGCCTCTTTCCATCCGCACAGGCCCCATGCAAATCACCGATATCCTTGTGATTGGCGCTGGCATCGTCGGCGCGGCCTGTGCCCATGCGCTCGTGCAGGCCGGGCTGTCGGTGCGAATCATCGATGCGCGGCTGGGCGGTGCCACGGCGGCAGGCATGGGCCATCTGGTGGTGATGGATGACAACCCGGCTGAGCTGGCACTGAGCAAATCGTCGCTCGACCATTGGCACGCCTGGGCGCCGCAGATGGATGCAGGCTGCGCCTTCACCGCCTGCGGCACGCTCTGGCTGGCTGCCAACGAGGCAGAGCTGCAGGCCGCACACGCCAAGCGCGCCACCTTGCAAGCACAAGGCGTGGCCTGCGAGATGCTGGATGCTGCCGCCCTCGCCCGTGCCGAGCCCGCGCTGCGCCCTAGTCTGGCGGGAGCGCTCAAGGTGCAGGGCGACAGCGTGGTCTACGCCCCGCGCGCCGCGCAATGGCTGCTGGACCAGGCCGCAGCGCATGGGAAAATTGTTCTTGAACAGGCCGAAGCCACGCAGATCGACGGCCGCACCGTCACCCTGCGCGATGGCAGCCAACGCAGCGCGGGGTCCATCGTGCTGGCCAGCGGCATCCAGGCCCCGCAGCTGTGCCCCGGCCTGCCGCTGCGCCCCAAAAAGGGCCACCTCGTCATCACCGATCGTTACCCGGGCACCGTGCACCACCAATTGGTGGAGCTGGGCTACATCACCAGCGCGCACCACAGCGATGGCACCTCGGTGGCCTTCAACGTGCAGCCCCGGCCTACCGGCCAGTTGCTGATTGGTTCGTCGCGCGAGTTCGACACCACCGACGCGGCCGTCAACCACGCCTTGCTGGCGCGCATGCTCCAACGCGCACTGATGTACCTGCCCGGCCTGGCGGACCTGAACGCGATCCGCACCTGGACAGGGTTTCGCGCCGCCACGCCCGACAGTCTGCCCATCATCGGCCCGCACCCCGAGCGCCCCCACCTGTGGCTGGCGGTAGGACATGAAGGGTTGGGCGTGACCACGGCACCCGCCACCGCACAACTGCTGGCGGCACAGATCACCGGAAGCACGCCGCCCATCGACCCCAGGCCCTACGCGGCGCAGCGTTTTGATTTGCGGGGTGCTGCATGACGCGTCCGGCAACCACCACCGTGCAGATCGCCGTGAACGGAGTCCCCCGGCAAGTGCCAGCGGGCACCAGCGTGGCCGCCGCGCTGGCGCAACAACCGCCGGGCACCACCCGCACCTCCGTCACCGGCCATGCGCGCGCACCGCTGTGTGGCATGGGCGTGTGCCACGAATGCCGCGTACGCATCCACGGCCGCATCCGCCTGGCCTGCCAGACGGTGTGCGCCGACGGCATGGCCATCGACACTGATGCAGATATGGCCCCCGGGAGCGCTACGCCATGCCCATGAATCGCCCCCCCCCCATGCACGAACGCTGCGACATCCTCATCATCGGCGCAGGCCCGGCGGGCATGGCCGCAGCCCTGGCCGCCGCACCCAGCGGTGCAGTCATCACCATCGTGGACGACAACCCCCAGCCCGGCGGCCAGATCTGGCGCGATGGCCCACAGGTGGCCCTGCCGCCGCTGGCGCAGCAGCACCGCGCGGCCCTGGCCAAGCACGCCAACATCCGCGTGCTGACCGGCACCCGGGTGGTGGGCCTGGGCGCACGCCAGCCCACCGACAAGGCCCCCGCCCTGCTGCTGGAAGACGCCGACCGGGGATGGACCCAGCACAGCCACCGCATCATCCTGTGCACCGGCGCACGCGAGCTGCTGCTGCCTTTCCCCGGCTGGACCTTGCCCGGCGTGACGGGCGCGGGTGCACTTCAGGCCCTCATCAAGGCGGGGCTGGATGTGCGCGGCCAGCGCATCGTGATTGCTGGCACCGGCCCGCTGCTGCTGGCGGTGGCCGCTACGGCCACGCGGGCAGGTGCTACCGTGGTGCGCATTGCCGAGCAGGCCTCCTTGTCTGCGCTGGCAGGCTTTGCGGCGCAGCTGCCGCGCTGGCCTGCCAAGGCGTTGCAGGCCCTTACGCTGCTGAATACCAGGTTGCGCGCCAACACCCATGTGCTGGAAGCACAAGGCACCACCCAGGTGCAGTCCGTGCGGCTGCGCAAGGGCACGCACGCAGAAGAAACCATCGCCTGCGACCGCATCGCCTGCGGCTTTGGTCTGGTGCCCAACACCCAGCTGGGCCAGCTACTTGGTTGTGCGCTGGGCGGACCACTGAGTGATGGCCTGGGCCTGGTGGTGGACGCGCAGATGTGCACCTCGGTGGCAGGTGTGTTGGCTGCTGGGGAAAGCACGGGCTTTGGCGGCAGTGAGCGGGCCCTGGTGCAAGGCGCGATCGCGGGCCATGTCGCGGCAGGCCACGTGCAACAGGCATATGCAATGCGCACGCAACTCGCGCGCTGGGAAGATTTTGCCCAGGCGCTGCAGACCTCGTTTGTGCTGAACGAACAGCTCAAGGCCCTACCCCGCTCCGACACCCTGGTATGCCGCTGTGAAGACGTCGCCTATGCCGACCTGGCCCCGCGCCAGGGCTGGATCGACGCCAAGCTGCACACCCGCTGCGGCATGGGCGCCTGCCAGGGACGCATCTGCGGGGCGGCCACACAGCACCTGTTTGGGTGGACACCTGCCGCGCCCCGGCATCTGCTGGCGCCTGCGCGCATCGCCACGCTGGCGGCCAGCGACAAGCCCACGCTCGAAGCCGCTGGCGCGCCGCCTGCCTGACGGGCGCACCACGCACGGGATCACCAGGCACAGCACGCAGGCACCTATCTTGCTTATAAATATATCAACCGGATATTAAAAACTGCACATCGCCCCATGCCCTCATCCCACAGCCCCACCCCACCGCCTGCTGCCACGCCGCGTACCCCTGTTCGCTGGGTGCTGGCGCTGTCCTCGCACATCCTGCGCGTCGAGCGATATGTACTCACCGGCCTCATGACGCTGCTGGTGCTGCTCATCCTGTTCAACGTCGGCACACGCTACTCAGGCATGCCCATCTACTGGGTGGACGAAGCAGCGGTCTACACCGTGGTATGGCTGACTTTTGTGGGGGCCTCGGTGATGACGCGGCTGCGCATGGACTTTTCCGTGGGCCTGCTCACCGACCACCTGGGCCCGCGCAGCGTCCGAGCCGCCAAGGTGGTGGCCATGTTGGGTGTGTTGGTCTTTGGCGTAGCCATGCTGGTGATGTGCTGGGTGTGGATGGACCCCGTGGGCATTGCACGCCATGGCTTTGATGCCAAGGAGTTTGCGGCCGAAAGCTTCAACTTTTTGTACACCGAGCGCACGCAGACGCTGAACTGGCCCACCTGGGTGCTGCAGCTCATCCTGCCGCTGTTTTCGGCCACCTTCACCGTGCATGCGCTGGCCAACCTGCTCGAAGACCTGGGCGCCGCTGAACGCGTGCAGCACCCGGGCTTTGACGTGGTCAATGCCGACGCCGTGAACTGACCTCCGAGGCCCCCATGCTCACCACCCTTTTCTTCCTCGCCGTGCTGATGGTGGGCGTGCCCATCGGGGTATGCCTGTGCCTGGCAGGCATCGTGTACATCCTCAGCATCAACAGCCCGGTGTTGTTCCAGTCCTTCCCCGTGCAGATGTTCGGCGGGGTGGACAGCTACGGCCTCATCGCCATCCCGCTGTTCATCCTGATCGGCGAGATCATGAACAGCGGCGGCATCACGCGCCGCCTGGTGGACCTGGCCATGGCCTTCATCGGCTCGGTCAAGGGGGGGCTCGCCTACGTCAACATCCTCGCCAACATGCTGGTGTCGTCCATCATCGGCTCGGCCACCGCGCAGGTGGCCATCATGTCGCAGGTGATGGTGCCCGAGATGGAGAAGCAGGGCTACGACAAGACCTTTGCCGCCGGGCTCACGGTGTACGGCGGCATGCTCGGCCCCATCATCCCGCCCTCGGTGATGTTTGTGGTGTTCAGCGTGCTGGCCCAGGTGGCCGTGGGCGACATGCTGATTGCGGGCATCCTTCCCGGCGTCCTGCTCACGCTGCTGTTCTTTGTCGTGATCGCGCTCATGGGGTTTGTCTACGACTACCCCCGCAGCGAAAAGCGCACGCTGGCCCAGCGCGCGCGCACCGCCGCGCAGGCCAGCCCCACGCTGCTGATCCCGATTGTCATCGTGGGCTCCATCCTGAGCGGCATTGCCAACCCCACCGAATCGGCCGCCGTGGGCGCCGTGGCCTCGGCCCTGGTGGGGCGGTTTGTCACCAAGGAGTTCCGCTTCAACGCGCTGCCGCGCATCCTGCTGCGCTCGGCCATCTACTCGGCCGTGGTGCTGTTCCTGGTGGCAGCGGCGGCCGTTTTCTCGTGGCTGCTGATCTACGGCAAGGTGCCGCAGATGGTGGCCGCCTGGGTGCAGACCGTGGCGCACGACCCGGTCACCTTCCTGCTGTTGGCAAATGTGATCCTGCTGGTGATCGGCACCGTCATCGACGGCATCCCCGGGCTCATCATGACCGTGCCCATCCTGCTGCCCATTGCCACCGAGGTTTATCACATCGACCCGCGCCACTTCGGCGTGGTGGTGGTCATCAACCTGGTGCTGGGCCTGATGTCGCCGCCCGTGGGCCTGAGCTTCTTTGTGGCATCGGCCGTTACCGGCGCCAAGCCCGGAAAGATGTTCATCGTCACCCTCCCGTTTTTCATCATCAGCTGTGTGGCGCTGGTGATGTTGTCGCTGTTCCCCAGCCTGTCGCTCGGCCTGCTCAAGTAGCAGGGCATGCCGTACGACAGATCCGTCCCCCTCCCAACGTTCTTTCACTCACGGAGTTCACCATGACGACCCAGCCCGCCCGCCCAGTCTCCCGTCGCCACTTCATCCAGCGCCATGCCGTGGCCGCAGCCGCCGTCACGGGGCTGGGCTTTCCGGCCCTGGCGCGGGCTGCCGACGCCAAGGAGTTCCGCCTGGGCCTGATCACGCCCGCAGGCCATTCGTGGAACCGCGCTGCGCTGCAGTTTGGCGAGGCGCTGAAGAAGGAAACCGATGGCCGCCTGAGCGTCACGGTCTTCCACTCGGGCCAGCTGGGCAACGAGGCGGCGATGATGCAGCAGCTGCAGTCCGGCGCGCTCGACATGGGCTGGATCCAGGCCGCCGAGCTGGGCTCGCGGGTGGCCAGCATCGCGGCCATCAATGCGCCCTACCTGGTGCGCTCCACGCCCGCCGTGGCCAAGCTGGTCAAACACCCCGCAGCCACCAAGTTGCTGGAGGTGCTGCCGCGCGAGACCGGCACCATTGGCCTGGGTTGGGGCATCACCGGCATGCGCGCCGTGTTCTCCACCAAGGACATCAACCTGCCCACCGACATCAAGGGCATGAAGCTGCGCATCAACCCCACGCCCGTGTACCGCGACTTCTACCAGATGCTGGGTGCCGCCCCCACGCCCATCCCCACCCCCCAGGTGTTCGATGCGATGAGCAACGGCCAGGTCGATGGGCTGGAGGCCGACATCGAGTTCTCGTGGAACCAGCGCTTTGACAAGGTGGCCAAAACGCTGCTGCAGATGAATGCGCTGTTCATGCCCTTCGCCCCCCTGGTCTCCGGCCGCATCTGGCAAGGCCTGGACGCCAAGGACAAGGACCTCATCCGCAAGCTGGTGGCGCAGTCGCTGGATGCACAGATCAACGACATCGTGACCACCGAGGCCGGGCTGATCGAGAAATTCAAAGGCACGTCCATCGCGTTCAAGACGGCGTCGACCTTCAACCCCGACAGCACCATCCAGGAGTTCGACAAGCTGTGGCTGCCCAAGGCGCCGCAGATTGCCGAGCTGCGCAAGGCGGGCGCCAGCCTGGCCTGATGGCAGCGGGGCCGCTACTGCAAGCTACTAAGATGCGGTCCGCAACCCCGCCCCTCACACCCATCTCCCCATGACCACCCGCAGTGCATCCCCCCAGCGAGACCCCGCGCCCAAGCGGCGCGCGGCCGACGTGGCCTATGACGCCATCGAGGCCATGATCTCCACCCTGCAGCTGCAGCCCGGCTCGCCCGTGGTGGAGGCCGAGATTGTGGAAAGCACCGGCCTGGGCCGCACCCCCGTGCGCGAGGCGCTGCTGCGCATGGTCTCCATCGGGCTGATTGCGCAGCAGCCCCGGCGCGGGCTGCTGGTGTCGCACATCGACCTGGCCGACCACCTGGACGTGATCCAGACCCGCCGCGTGCTGGAGCGCCTGATCGCGTCCTGCGCCGCGCGCCGCGCCACGGCGCCCCAGCGCCAGGCCATCGTGCAGTGCGCCCAGAAGATGGTGGAAGCCGCCGCTCGTGGCCATCTGGACGACTACATGCAGGCCGACCACGCGCTGGACGTCGTGGTGCACCAGGCCAGCCAGAACCATTCGGCAGTCAAATGTGTGCAGCCGCTCATCGTGCAGTGCAGGCGCTTCTGGTATGCCTACCAGCACGAGGGCGAGGTATCCGAAGGCGCACGCGCCCACATGCAGCTGGCCCAGGGCATTGCCAGCGGTGACGAAGCGCACGCCATGGCCGGGGCCGAGCAACTGATGGAGTACCTGGAAAGATTTGCACGGCGCATCATCGACCGCTAAGCCGCACGGCCCAGCCACCTTTTACTATTTCTTTAATAGCTGCTAGCGCTTATCCATCAAGCGCTACAGCCATTTTTATTCATATTCTTCAACCTGAAGCCTTCCGTGGCATTCCGGTGGCGTATTCCAAGGCGACAGCCTTGCACGCCGAATGGCGCTACCCTGCGCCCCTGTTCCTGCCCAGCCGATAAGAGACACCATGGACACCAAGACCTCCCCCCTCGCCCTGCTGAATGATCCCACCCTGCTCAAGACCGACGGCCTCATCAACGGCCAGTGGGTGGCAGGCAGCAGCCGCTTTGATGTGAACGACCCGGCCACGGGCCTGAAGCTGGCCGACGTGGCCAACCTGGGCCCAGCGGACGCAGAGGCTGCCATTGCCGCCGCCAATGCCGCCTGGGGCCCCTGGAAGACCAAGACCGCCAAGGAGCGCAGCATCATCCTGCGCAAGTGGTACGACCTGCTGATGGCCAACCAGGACGATCTGGGCCGCATCATGACCGCCGAGCAGGGCAAGCCCCTGCCCGAAGCCAAGGGTGAAGTGGCCTACGGCGCGAGTTTTGTGGAGTGGTTTGCCGAAGAGGCCAAGCGCATCAACGGCGAAACCCTGCCCCAGTTTGACAACAACCGGCGTCTGCTGGTGCTCAAGCAACCCATCGGCGTGTGCGCGGCCATCACGCCGTGGAACTTCCCGCTGGCCATGATCACGCGCAAGGTCGCGCCCGCGCTGGCTGCGGGCTGCCCCGTGGTCATCAAGCCTGCCGAGCTGACGCCGCTCACCGCCCTGGCTGCAGCCGAGCTGGCGATCCGCGCAGGCATCCCGGCCGGTGTGTTCAACATCCTGCCCGCCGACAGCGACAACTCCATCGCCATCGGCAAGGTGCTGTGCGCGAGCGACGTGGTGCGCCACATCAGCTTCACGGGCAGCACCGAAGTGGGCCGCATCCTGATGGCGCAGTCGGCCCCCACGGTCAAGAAGATGTCGCTGGAGCTGGGCGGCAACGCGCCCTTCCTGGTGTTTGACGATGCCGACATCGACAGCGCTGTGGAAGGCGCCTTTGCCAGCAAGTACCGCAACGCGGGCCAGACCTGCGTCTGCACCAACCGCTTTTACGTGCAGGAAGGCGTGTACGACGAGTTCGTGGCCAAGTTTGCGGCCAAGGTCAAGACAGCCAAGGTGGGCAACGGCTTCGAGGCCGGGGTGAACCAGGGCCCGCTGATTGAGGAAGCCGCTCTGGCCAAGGTGCAGCGCCATGTGGATGACGCGCTGGCCAAGGGCGGCCAGGTGGTCGCGGGCGGCCAACGCCTCACCGCCCTGGGCTCGGGCCAGTTTTTTGAACCCACGGTGGTCGCCAACGCCACGGCCGACATGCTGTGCGCCCGCGAGGAAACCTTCGGCCCCTTCGCCCCGGTCTTCAAGTTCAAGACAGAGCAAGAAGCCATTGACGCCGCCAACAACACCGAATTCGGCCTGGCCAGCTACTTCTACAGCCGCGATGTGGGCCGCATCTTCCGCGTGACCGAGGCGCTGGAATACGGCATGGTGGGTGCCAACGTCGGCATCCTGGCCACGGAGCATGTGCCGTTTGGTGGCGTCAAGCAGTCCGGCCTGGGCCGCGAAGGATCGCACTACGGCATGGACGACTATGTGGAGATCAAGTACCTGTGCCTGGGGGACATCCAGAGCGGCAAGTAGCCCTGCCCTGTTCACCGTGCCCCTGGTCAAATGCTACTATTTTTATAGCTAATTAGGCAGACAGGGTGGGCGGAGAAGGCCAAAAAATTCAAAATTGGGGTCACCTGAAACCGCTGCGCACCTACACGCAGCGGTAGGCCACTTCAGACCGGCTGACCTGCACAGCCAGCTCCGCCTGCAGACCATACCGCGCACAGTGTTTGTCCGCTGCCTGCTGGGCGCCATCAGGGCCCAGCGTGGAGTTCTCCCAGTTGATGGACACCACCTTGTCATTGCCCACAACGATAAACGGCGCGGGCGGTGAATAGGCGCAACCGCACAGGCCTGCGGCCATCACCACCAGCCAGCGCCGGGCCATCGGGGTCATCGTGTACGTGCGGGTGCTTGTGCAGGTATCCATGCGGGCCGCAGTGTATCGGACGGCCCTTCACGGCTCTCCTCAGCGCCCGGCGGGCCACAGCCGCTTGAGCCGCAGCCCCGCCCACACGGCCACAAACACGGCCACCCCAAACACCCAGCCCGACAGGGCCCCCGCCATGCCACCCGACAGCAGCGTGCCGATGGTGCAGCCCAGCCCCGTCATCGCGCCCCAGCCCAGCAGCACGCCACCCGCCAGGCCCCGCATGGCATCGCGCCAGGTGGGCCAGCGCGGCGCAAATTGGCGGCTGGCCATGGCCGCAACAAACGCCCCCGCCACCAGGCCGGCCAGCAGCAAGGCATTGGGTGTGAACCAGGTGGACTGCGGCGCGGTGGCGCAGCCTGCAAAACCATCCAGCCCCTCCAGCCGCTCGGGAATCCAGCCCTGCCCCTGCGCCCACTGGCGCGCCGCACTGCCCAGCGTGGCTGTCACGCCCAGCGGCCGCATGCGCACAATCGCAAAAGCGCCGATCAGCCCCACCGCCAGGCCCCCTACCCAGTAAGGCCAGCGCCCGGCCCACAAGCTGCGCCACACAGCGCCCAGGCTGGGCACCGCGCCCCTTGCCGCCGATTCAGCCGCCGCCTCGCGTGCAAAGCCGCGCCACAACCAGGCCGCCACCAGCGCGAGCCCGCCCAGTTGCACCAGCAGCGCCCCGCCATACCCCAGGTGCGCGGGCAGCCAGACCACGGGGGCATCGGCCACGCTCAGGCTGTACAAGGGGTTCCAGGTGATGAAGCCCAGGATGAAACCCAGCGCTGAGCCAATGAGCGCAAACGGCGACACTGGCGAGCCCTCGGCCAGCCGGTACCAGTGCGCGCTGATACACGAACCCGACACCACCATGCCCGCGCCAAACGACAGCCCCGCCGCCACCAGCACCCAGCTCACCGGGCCGATGTGCATGTCGGGCGGCAGCTTGCCAGGCTGGGGCACGGGCAACCAGCTTCCCAGCACCACGGTATAGCCCACCACACCCACCGCCAGCGCCAGCACGATGGCCAGCAGCCCGCGCGGGTTGCCGTCTTCAAACCAGTCGCGCGCGTGGCAGTAAAAACAAAACCGCGTGCGCTGCAGCACCAGCCCCAGCACCCCGCCCGTGGCCAGCGCAAACGCCAGCGTGCGCCCGCCGGGCAGCGCCTGCACTGCGTGGGCTGCCACCCCCAGCGCCACCAACAGCGCCAGGGCGCCCGCGTGAGAAAAATTGATCTTGAACGCCATGAACCTCCCAGGCATAAAAAAAGCCCGCATGAAGCGGGCTGTAAAAGGAGACCCCCTACCAAAATCAGAAACTCTCTTTGTTTTGCATTGCACCTTCTTCCCAAAAGGTTCTGTCGGCAAACCCCATCACTTGGCGGCCCAGATCGTGCCCGCCGGGTTGGTGATGGGCACGCCCACCGCGTTGCCATATTCGGTCCACGAGCCGTCGTAGTTCTTCACGCTGTAGCCCAGGATCTTGGACAGCGCAAACCAGGTGTGGCTGGAGCGCTCGCCAATGCGGCAGTAGGTGATGATGGGCTTGCTGCCGTCCACGCCTGCGCTGGCATAGAGCTTTTTCAGATCCTCGGCCGACTTGAAGGTGCCGTCCTCCTTCACCGCCTGGCCCCAGGGCACATTGGCCGCACCGGGGATATGGCCTGCACGGATGCTCAGCTCGGGTACCCCGACAGGCGCAAAAATCTTGCCGGAGTATTCATCGGCCGATCGGATGTCCACCAACTTCGCATTGCTCTTGCCTTCGGCCGCCGCCAGGGCGTCGGACAGGCGGGCGCGCAGGTCGGTGTTCACCTTGGCCACCTTGTAGCTGGTAGCTGCAAATTCGGGCACGCGGTTGTTCAGCGGCTGGTTCTCGGCCTCCCACTTCTTGCGGCCGCCGTCGAGCAGCTTCACGTTCTTGACGCCATAGATGTCAAACACCCACGCGCCCCAGGCGGCAAACCAGTTGTTGGTGTCGCCGTACAGCACCACCGTGGTGTCCTGCTTGACCCCGGCTTTTGAGAGCAAGGCCTCAAACGCCTCCTTGCCCACGATGTCGCGCCGCACCCGGTCGTTCAGATCCTGGTGCCACGAAAAGTTGACGGCGCCCGGTACATGGCCTCGCTCGTACAGGCCCGGGTTCACGCTCACCTCGACGATGCGCACTTGCGGGTTGTCCAGGTTTTGAGCCAGCCATTCGGTGGTGACCAGGGGGCCTGCGGGGATGGGGGTGGCGGCCAGCAAAGAACCGCTGAACAGCACCACGCCCCCCGCCATGCAGGCGCGCAGCCATTGGCGCCATGGGACTTGCGTTGAAGAACGGTGTGGTGTGGTCATCGGATTCCTTTCGGTGTCTGTGGAGTGCCTGCACCGCAGGGCAGGTGAAAGGAATTTAGAGCCCAAAGACCCTGCGCCCAACCAACAAGATCGGCTATGCATATGCGGTTTGCGCACTTGCACGAACCGCTTTCAAGCTGGAAGCCGGATGCTGCCTATAATCCGAGGCTTCGCGGGTGTAGTTCAATGGTAGAACGGCAGCTTCCCAAGCTTCATACGAGGGTTCGATTCCCTTCACCCGCTCCAAATACAAAACCCGCCAGGCTCCACAGCTTGGCGGGTTTTTTCATGGGTGGACGCATTCAGCCCCGAATGGATGTCGCATCCTGCCCCAGGTTGAACCGCGCAATCGCCTCCACCATCTGCTGCGCCTGCGTGCGCAGGCTGCTGGCGGCAGCGGCCATTTCTTCCACCAGGGCGGCGTTCTGCTGCGTGGTCTGATCCAGCTGTGTGACGGCTTCACCGACCTGGCCTACACCGGCGGTCTGTTCGTTGCTTGCGGCGCTGATTTCGGAAACCATGTCGGCCACGCGCTGGATCGAGCGGACCACCTCCTGCATGGTGGTGCCTGCCTGGTCGGCCAGCACCGAGCCCTGCTGCACCATCGCGCTGCTGGCGCCAATCAGCTCCTTGATGGCCTTGGCCTCGGCGGCGGTGCGCTGGGCCAGGTTGCGTACTTCTGCCGCCACCACCGCAAAGCCACGGCCTTGTTCACCCGCACGGGCGGCCTCCACGGCAGCGTTCAGCGCGAGGATGTTGGTCTGGAATGCGATGCCGTCGATCACGCCGATGATGTCGGCAATCTTCTGGCTGCTGCTGTTGATGTCCTGCATGGTGCTGACCACCTTGGACACCACCTCCCCGCCCTGCTGCGCCACGCGGCTGGCGCCCACCGCGAGTTGGTTGGCCTGGCTGGCGCTGTCGGCGTTGTGGCGGATGGTGGCGCCCAGCTGTTCCATGCTCGCGGCCGTCTGCTCCAGCGCACTGGCCTGGCTCTCGGTGCGGCCCGAGAGGTCCTGGTTGCCCTGGGCGATTTCCGTGCTGGCGGCCGAGACGCTGTCGGCACTGGTGCGCACGGTGCCCAGGCTTTCCACCAAGCGGGCTCGAAAGCCCTCCATCGCCTGGGCCAGCGTGCCAATTTCGTCGCGGGACCGCACCGACACCGCATGCGTGAGATCGCCCTGCGCCAGGTAGGCCAGCGCGGCGCTCAGCTGCTGCACAGGCGCGCCCACCAGGCGGCGGGTGGCCAGCACCAGCACCACCGTCAGCAGGGCGAGGGCCACCACCACCCCCAGCCACAGCCAGGCCAGCACATTACGGGCCTCGCTCATCATTTCCGTCAGGGGCGCCTCGGCCACGATGGCCCAGTTCCAGGGCTTGTAGTGTTCCACCGCCTGGTAGCGCGTGGCACGGTCACCCTCGCTGCTGCGGCGGGGAGACCATTCCGACTCCAGATCCCCCGCCTGCCCCACCGCCGCCAGTGCCGCCATCCAGGCCTTGGCCTGCTCGTCCTTCTCGTCCACCTTGAGGGCCTTGCCCGCGCCCGGCAGGCCAAAAATGCTGCCCCGCGCGGGACCCGCCGAGAGGTTGACCGCATAGACCGCCCCCGTGGCAAACAGCTTTTGCCCCGCCATCACGGTGTCGAGCTTGCCCAGAATGGCGCCCATATCGGAGCCGATGAACAGAATGCCGATGGTGCGGTTGCCCTCGCGAATGGGCTCGTACACGGTCATGTATTCCCGGCCAAACAGGCTGGCGCGGCCAATGTAGGTCTTGCCCTCGTTCATCAGGGCATAGGCCGGGTGCTTGCGGTCCAGCAGGGTCTTGTAGGCGCGCTCACCATCCTGCTTTTTGAGCGATGTGGTCACGCGGATGAAGTCATCCCCCGTGCGCGCAAAAATGGTCGCCACCGCGCCCATGCTGTCCTTGGAAAAGCGGTCCACCACTTCGAAATCGCCATTGACGGGCGCCCCCTGGAACGACAACACGGCCTCGGGCTTGCCGTCGGCCCCGGGCGCCTCGGCCACCGAGAACTGGCCGGGGAAATTCGCCTTGAACAGGGAAAAGTCTCGCTTGGCCTGCTCTTGCGCGGTTTCGTCAAAGGTCTGCACCAACGTGCGCACCTGGGCGGCGTACTGCGTAGCATCGTCCCGCGAGAGGCGGCCAAAGTCTTTCCAGAGCAGGCCGCTGACGATGCCCATGGTGGCCAGCAAGACCACCAGCAGGCTGAACAAGGCGGTTGCCGACAGTTTGAAGGCCACTGAATGGCGGGTGTTTGACGAAATCATCTGGTGCTTTTCTGTAATTTATGCAAAGGCGTGCATATACGACAGACAAAGTACCCGATCTGCGGACGAACGCCAAACAGCGCAGCCACCAATGGCCCGTTCACACCAAGGGAAAACCCTTGCATTCAACAGCAAGGACCTGCAGGCACAGCTACGCCCCGCCAGCCCCTGGGTGCATTAATCGAACCCCTATCCGCCCACGGGCAGGTGCAGCGACTGCCGGCTCTCAAACACCCGCTGCGCCCCGGTAACCGGGTCCACAAACGCCAGCGACCGCGCCAGCAATTGCAGGGGCTTCGAGTAGTCGCCCTCGGGCGGGTCGTTCACCACCGGGTAGAACGGGTCATTGCGCAGCGGCAGCCCCAGCGCCGCCATGTGCACGCGCAACTGGTGCCGCTTGCCGGTGATGGGCGACAAACGGTAGCGCGCCCAGCTGCCTGCCGCCTCCAGCACCTGCATGTGGGTATGGCTGTTGGGCTCACCGGGCACCTCCTGCATGCGAAAGAACTGCGGGCTTTCCTCCAGACGGCTGACATGCTCCCGCGGGAAGACCACATCCGCACGCCAGGGCGCGATCGCGTCGTAGTGCTTGGTGATCTGCCGGTCGCGGAACAAGGCCTGGTAGGCACCGCGCGTGCGCTTCTGCACCGACAACATCACCAGCCCGGCAGTGTCGCGGTCGATGCGGTGCAGCGGCGACAGCTCGGGCAGGCCCAGCTGGCGCTTGAGCCGCACCAGCAGCGTGTTGTGCAAATACCGGCCCGAGGGCGTCACGGGCATGAAGTGCGGCTTGTCGGCCACCACCAGATGCTCGTCCTGGTACAGCACCACCTCGCTGAAAGGCAACACGGGCTCAGCAGGCAGGCTGCGGTAGTAGTACAGGCGCAGCCCGCCCTCAAACGGCCGCTCGGGCACCACCGGCTGGCCGCGCTCATCCACCACCTCGCCTGCAAGCATGCGCTGGCGCCATTCATCGCGGGCCACCACCGGCAGCCGCTGGGCCAGAAAGTCCAGCATGCTGCCCTGCCAATGTGTGGGCAGCACCACGCAGCTGGGGCTGACGCCGTCGCGCACGGGCAGGACATGGGGGTGGTGGGGGTTGTGCATGGGGCGGGGATTTTAGGGTGCGCTGGCTACATCGATACGTAGAGGGCTCCTCATTCGCCACCGGGGCACTGCCTCAATGAAAATCCCGGCTGCCCTGCAGCACCTGCGCCATGCGGCCGAGCAGCGGGGTCAGGTCCTTGAAGCGCTGGGCCACGAGGTGGCGCACCACAGCGGGTGCCTGGCCTGAGGCGGTGGCATGCGCGTGGCCCCCCTCGGGCAGGCTGCACTGCCACAGGCCTTCCACGGCCAACAGCTGGGATCTGAGCAGCGCGTTGCGCCAGCGGTCCACCATGTCAGGCCAGACGATGACGTTGACGGGGCCGGTTTCGTCTTCGAGGGTGACGAACATCGTGCCCTTGGCGGTGCCGGGGCGCTGGCGCACGGTGACGATGCCGCAGGCGCGCACCTGGCGGCCGTGGGGGGTGGCCACCAGCTGAAGCGCGGTCTGCAGGCGCCAGCGGGCCAGGCGCGGGCGCAGCAGGGCCAGGGGGTGGCGGCGCAGGGTGAGGCCGGTGGCGGCGTAGTCGAACAGGATTTCTTCGCCCTCGGGGGCGGCTGGCAGCGCCAGCGGTGCTTCGAGCACGGGCACGTCGCGCAGCAGGGCCGGGGCGCTGTGCTGGGCGGCGGCGTCCCACATCTGCTGGCGCCGGTGGCCTGAGAGGCTGGCCAGTGCGTCGGCGGCGGCCAGGGCCTGCACATCCTGCTGGCTCAGCTGGGCACGCAGGGCCAGGTCTTCGGTGGTGCTGAAGGGCGATGTGGCGCGGGCCAGCACCAGGCGGTCTGCCGCACTCTTGCCCAGGCTGCCGACCAGGCACAGGCCCAGTCGCACAGCGGGCTGCGGCTGCTGCGGCCGGGGCAGGCCCTTGGCAGGCAGCAGGTGTTCGGCGGGGCTTTCCAGCGTGCAGTCGTGGTCGCTGTGGCTCACGTCGATGGGCAGCACGCGCACGCCGTGGCGGCGCGCGTCCTGCACCAGTTGGGACGCGGTGTAGAAGCCCATGGGCAGTGAGTTGAGCAGCGCGGTCAGAAAACACGCGGGCTCGTGGCACTTGAGCCAGCTGCTGGCGTAGGCCAGCAAGGCAAAGCTGTGGGCGTGGCTTTCGGGAAAGCCGTATTCGCCAAAGCCCAGCATCTGCTGGAAGATGGCTTGGGCAAATTCAGGGCGGTAGCCCTTTGCCAGCATGCCGTCCAGCAGGGGTTTTTCGAAGCGGTGCACGCCGCCTTTGCGCTTCCAGGCGGCCATGGACCGGCGCAGGTCGTCGGCCATGCCGGGGGTGAATCCGGCTGCGATCATGGCGATCTGCATGACCTGCTCCTGGAAGATGGGCACGCCCAGCGTGCGCTGGAGGGCATCTTCCAGTTCGGGCTTTTCCAGCTCCAGCGGCAGGCCCTGCCGCCTGCGCTCGCGCGCCTTGAGGTAGGGGTGCACCATGCCGCCCTGGATGGGCCCGGGCCGCACGATGGCGACCTCGACCACCAGGTCATAAAACTCGCGCGGGCGCAGGCGCGGCAGCATGCTCATCTGGGCGCGGCTTTCGATCTGGAACACGCCCACGGTGTCGGCGGCGCAGATCATGTCGTAGGTGGCGGGGTCTTCGCGCGGGATGTCCTTGAGGCCCCAGTGCTCGCCGCGCAGCACGGCACGCAGTTGCAGGCAGCGGCGCAGCGCGCTGAGCATGCCCAGAGCCAGCACATCGACCTTGAGCAGGCCCATGTCGTCAAGGTCGTCCTTGTCCCACTGGATGACGGAGCGTTTGTCCATGCTGGCGGGCTCGACCGGCACCAGCCGCGTGAGCTTGCCCTGGGTGAGCACGAAGCCGCCCACATGCTGGCTCAAGTGGCGTGGAAAACCCTGGAGGTCGGCCGCCAGCTCCAGCCACAGCGTGGCGGTGTGCCGGTGCAGCGCGGCGCCAACGGCCTGCGCCAGCTCCTGCAGGCGGTCGGCGGCGAAGGTCTCGTCAAACCAGTGGTGGTCCTTGGCAAACGCATCGACCAGCGCGGGCGCCACGCCCAGGGCCTTGCCCACATCGCGCAGGGCGCTGCGCGTGCGGTAGCTGGTGACGACGGCGGCAATGGCGGCGCGGTCGCGGCCGTATTTGTCGTAGATGTACTGGATGACCTCTTCGCGCCGGTCGTGCTCGAAGTCCACGTCGATGTCGGGCGGCTCCTTGCGCTCCTTGCTGATGAAGCGTTCGAACAGCAGATGGGTGTTTTCGGGCGGCACGGCCGTGATGCCCAGCATGTAGCAGACCACCGAGTTGGCGGCGGAGCCGCGCCCCTGGCACAGGATGTTCTTGCTGCGGGCGTAGCGCACGATGTCGTGCACGGTGAGGAAGTACATCTCGTACTGGCAGTGCGCGATCAGATCCAGCTCTTTGCGGATCTGGTCCAGCACCCGCTGGGGGGCGCCCTGCGGGTACTCGCCCTCCACGCCGGTCTGCACCAGCCAGGCCAGCGCCTGGGCGGGGGTCATGCCTTGGGGCACGGTCTCCAGCGGGTACTGGTATTGGATCTCGTCCAGCTGGAAAGTGCAGCGCCCGGCCACCGTGAGCGTGGCCGCCAGCAAGTCGGGCGGATAGATGCCTGCCAGCCGCACGCGCTGGCGCAGGTGGCGCTCGGCGTTGGGCTGCAGCGCAAACCCGCACTCGGCCACGCTGCAGCCCAGGCGCACGGCGGTGATCACATCCTGCAGCGGCTTGCGCGAGCGGGCGTGCATGTGCACGTCGCCCGCCGCCACCAGCGGCAGGCCCAGCTGTGCGCCCACACGCTGCAGCGTGGCCAACCACAGGCCGTCGTCGGGGGCGAGGTGCAACTCGACTGCCAGCCAGATGTGTCCGTCAAAATCAGAGCCAAAACAGGCCTTTGCGCGCGACAGATATTCCCCAACAGCTATTATATTGATAGCATCAAAGCGTTTGCGGCAAGGCGCCAGCAGCAGCTCGCACCCTTGCAGCAGGTGCCAGGGGCTGGCCGGGCCCACGTGGTACTGGCCCTTAGGCGCCGCACTGCGCGCGGCCGAGATGAACTCGCACAGGTTGCCCCAGCCCACGGCGTCCCGCGCCAGGGCCACCAGCCGCAGGTCGCCCCACAGGAACTCGCTGCCCACGATGAGGTGCAGGCCCGTGGGCTGGGCGGCCTTCCAGGCGCGCACCACGCCGGCCACCGAACATTCATCGGTCAGCGCCAGGGCCTGGTAGTCCAGCTTGGCGGCGCGCTCGACCAGCTCGTGCGGGTGCGATGCCCCGCGCTGAAAGCTGAAGTTGGACAGGCAGTGCAGCTCGGCATAGCCCGGCAAGAATGCAGTCATCTCCGTTCTTTCTCCATGGCGCTGCACGCCATCCACCGGGCCTGAAACCGTGCCCCAGATGGAGGCCGCCACACAAGGGCCACCCCGCCGCGCTGGCGGCATCCTCCTGCCCGCAGCACACAGCGCTGCGAGAGCGGGGGGAGCCGTACAGGGGGTGCTTCAAAAAACACCATGGAGAAACCAGCGAGGAGGCCGCGCCAGCCCTTGCGCACCATCGGGCAGCGGCGCCAGCCGCTCGCGGAACACCCACACCAGGCCCGCCACCGCGTTGTGCGCCACAAAGTAGTCGCGCAAGGCCAGGCCGGTGCCGGGGTGTGCGGGGTCGGCCCCGCCCTCGCCCGCAGACCACCAGCCCGCCTCGAAGCGGTGGGGCCCGGCCAGCAGGCGCAGCAGGCCATGGTGGCAGGGGCGGTTGCCCTGCACGGCCAGCCGCTGGGGCGGGTTCAGCAGCCAGGGGGGCAGCAGCAAGGCGTCGGGGCTGGCATCCAGCGTGGCCTCGGCCCCGCCGCCTGCGCTGGCGATGGCAGAGCGCCGGGCGGGCGGGCGGCCCAGCACCTCGGCTGCGGGGCGCCACTGCTGCATGTGCTCGGGGCGGTGGTCGGCCATCAGCACGGGGGCCTGCACCTGCTCGGGCCCCAGGCGGGCCGACAGGCGCTCCAGCAGCTGGTGCAAGGCTTCGCCTGGGGGCGCGGGGTTGTCGGCACCGCCAGGGCAACCGCCACCATGATCGCCGGGCGGCAGCAGGCTGGCACTGCGGTGCGGCAGCGGGGCCGACTCCAGCAGGCGCAGCGTGATCTGGTTGGCCGGTGCGGCCAGGGTGGTGCGCGCCAGGTTTTCAGCCAGCAGACGCCGCAGGTGCGCCATGTCCTGCGTGGCCTGGGCGGTACGCACCTGCAAGGCCTGCGTGGGGGCAATCACCACCCCGTCGATGCGCCGCAGGTCGTGGCGCCAGGCCAGCTCCAGCGCCAGCGCCCCCTGCTGGCGCGCCTGCAGCCAGCCCTGCAGGGCCGTGAGGCAGCGGTGGGCGCTCCACAGCAGGGCATCGGCCGAGGTGGCCAGCGCAGGCAATTCGGCGGCCAGCGCAAACTGCTCGGGCAGCTCCAGCCAGGCATGGGCTTCGGGGGCTTCGCCCAGGGCCTGGTCCAGCACCCGCAGCACCCCGGCCCCCAGGCGCCGGGCCAGCCCGGCACGCGGCAGCGCCCGCAAGGCGCCCCAGGTGCGGCAGCCCATGCGCTCCAGGCTGTCCACATGCGGGTGCAAGGCAGTCAGGGTGTGCAAAGGCAGGGTGTGCACCGCTGGCTCTTGTTGCCCCCGTGGTGCATGCCCGGCCAGCGCCATGCGCAGCCAGGCTTGCGCCACCAGCGCGGTGGGGCCGCTGCCCCAGGGGGGCAGCATGCCCGGGGGTTGTGGCGGTGTGCCCAGCCCCCCCGCAGCTTCGGCCCAGGCCTGCAACACCAGGGTCAGCAAGGCATCACGCCCGCCCCAGAGTCGTTCGGTGGTCGAAACCTCCAGCAGCACAGTGTCGCCATCCATCAGCGCCACGCGCGGGGTAAAGCGCAGGGCCCACCAGCCTGCGGCGGGCGCAGCCATCGTGCCAGCCGCAGCCGCCGCCCCGGTACTAGCCGGGCTGGTGGCGGGCTCATCCCGCCATGGCAGCGGCAATGCGATCCAGTGCATGCCCCCTCCCCTGCAGCGCAACCATCGCAGGCTCCGGGCGCATGGGCGCCGCCTGCCCCCCCGGGGCCGCTGCGTTGTAGCGCGCCACCATGGCGCGGGCCACCACCTGTGCGGCATGGCGGCGCTCGGCCTGCGCCGCCAGGGCCTGCGCCAGCCGGGGGTGGCAGCCCGGCAGGTCCAGCGCCTGCACCAGGGGCGGCCCCCGGCGCTTGAGGATCTGCACCTGCATACCGGGCGCGGCAGGCGCGGATGTATCGGCAGACAGCCACCACCCCTGCACCTGAAGCCGCAGCAGGGCTGGCGATGCCTGTGGCGCGGCGCTGATCGGGCGAAACACCCACAGCAGTTGCTGTTGCTGCGCTGCCGCCAGCTGCAGCCTGCGCAGAGCTGCAGCGGGTGCCTGCGGCAGCCAAGCCATGACGGCCAGCACATCGCCGCACCGCAGCGCCTGCTCGGCCGCCCAGAATGCCGCACGGGCGCTGTCGGCCCGCACCACACACAGCCGCTCGGGCGGCAGCCCCTGCGCTTTCAGTGCCGGGCCAAAGGGCTCGCAAGGGGGCGCCACCGCCACCACGGCCCCTGCGCGGCGGGCCGTGGCCTGCGCCAGCGCGGGCAATACCAGTTGCCATTCATGCAGGCCCGCCAGAGGCTGCAGCACCTCGCACAACGCCCCCACCGGCCAGCCCCCGCCGGGCAGTTGGGCGTCCAGCAACGCATGCCCCGTGGGCTGGGTCGCCTGCGGGCCCGCACCCAGGGCATCGGCATGCCAGACACCGGGCACGGCAGAGGGCAGATCGGGCGCAATCCGCAAGGACAGGCTGGGCGCGGGCATGGCGGGGGCAAAGCTTCAAAGAACAGGAATACTGTAAATATAACCAGTATTTTGAAGCGTGACGAGCCAGGCGAGGAAGGCCACAGCATCGAAGGGGCTCGGGCCTGCGGGTGCTGACGGGCAAGGCCAAGGAGACCTGAGGGCTGCCTGCCACGGTCAAGCCAACCGGTTGACTCCGTGGCGACGGAGAAACGATTCAGCCTGCGCGGCAGGGGATCACCCGGGAGCCCTCTGCACGCGCCTTGGGGCGTATCAGAGCCGCCGAAGCGCCCAATCGCACCAGTCGGCCACGGCCGCATCCATGGGCGTGGTGCGGTCCGACAGCTGAGGCCAGCGGCGGTGGCTGGCGTTCAGAATGCTTTGCAGTTGCCAGAGCGCCTCCCGCCCCACCAGGGCCACTTCGGCCATGCCGATGGCATCGCCCTGCAACTGCGCCAGCAATTCGCCCTGGTGCCGGGGGTGGGAACCCGCTTCGATCAAGGCTTTCTGCAAGGCCAGCAAGCGGGAGTCGGTGAATGCAAAGGCGCTGTCTGCAGGGACCTTGGCAGCCCCTGGGGGCAAGGCGGCCTTGAGCTGGTCCCAATAAGTGAAGGCTTCTGCCAGCAGGTCAATCTGGCGCGGAGCATCATTGCCCAGCGGCATCAGGGCCGATTCGCGTGCCACCTCTTCCTGCAGCAGCGGCAGGATGTGGGCCACGAGCGCGGAAGGGAATTTGCGGTGGTTGAGCCGCAGTACCAGCGACAGCCGCTGCGCGGGCATGTCTTCGTATTTTTCGTAGAACGCTGTCACCACCTCGGCCAGCAACAGGATGCGCCCCATGGGCGTGATGTCGGCACCGGCGAGGCCACGCGGGTAGCCGCTGCCATCCATGCGCTCGTGGTGCTCCAGCACCGCCACCTCGGCGGCACGGGCGTACACCTTGGTGTCGCGGATCATCAGCATGGCTGTGATGGGGTGCGCCACCAGGTGCTTGCGCTGCACACCCACCACCTTGTGGTCGGGGTCGCTCCAGGCCGGGTCCATGTGCAGCACGCCCAGGTCGTGCAACAAGGCCGCAGCCGCCAGGGTGCCGCAGTCGCGCTCTGCCAGACCGCTCTTGATGCCCAGGAACATGGCCACGGTCATCATCTGCAGGCTGTGCTCGAACAACTCGGGGCGCTGGTCGCGCATGACCGTGAGCTTGCAGGCCATGGGCGCTGGCAGGGGCAAGGAGCGCAGCGGCGCCAGCAGGCGGGCCGCCGAGGGGCCCAGCGCCTCGGCCAGCATGTTGGGCAAGGCCTCCTCTGCAATGAGCGCCTGCCCGGCTGCCAGCAGGGCGGGCACGTCCACAGGGTTTTCTATGGACAGGTGGCGGTCGATGGGCTCGCGCAGCTTGTGCTGCACCAGGCGGTCATACAGGCGACTGTCGATGCGGGCGCCCTTCTCCACCAGTTTGATGCCGTTGTCGGTGTAGATGGCAGCGTCCGCGACCACCGTGCGGCGGTCGGCCATGTCGGTCAGCGCGCGCAGGTAATGAGGGCTGTCGGCGGTGTCAATGTCCGCCGAATCGAGGGGGTCTGTCATGCGAGGAACAACAAATCGTTACCTCGGACTATATGACGTTCTCTTGCCGGGCACTCAAACAAAACGCTCTTCGGCACGGCACTGTCTTGATGCATATCAAGCGCTGCCCACGGCCTGCCAAGGGCGGTATTACACGGCCTGGGCTCGCACGATCACCTGCTGCGACAGCGCTTTTCGGGCAGGAAAACCGCCGATCCCACCGTTCCAAATTGGCACCAGGGTTTCCATGGGATATGGGTGGCTAAAGCCCGCCTTTTGCCCACTCCGGACATTCAGGCTTGGGTAAACCCTGAAAAGTTCCGCCCTGATTGTTTACAATACTGGAACAGTTAGTTCGCGACTCGATAGTTTTTCTCTGAACACCATCGGCGTACAGTTCATCCCATCGATGAGCCGAACCCGCAAGGCGACTCACCGAACCCGGTTTGAAGCAGCTTTCAGTTTTTGCTCTTTGCTCCGGTTTTTTTGAGACGCTTCTTTAACTTCAAGGACTTATCCATCATGAACAACACCGCACGTTTCCTCTCCATCGCCGCTGTCGCTGCTTTCGCCTCTTTTGGCGCCCACGCTGACGAAGCCGATGCTTCGCAGTTCGCCACCCAATTCGAAACCAACCGCACCCGCGCTGAAGTGCAAGCGGAAGCCGCTACCGTCGCCCAGACCCGCTCGATCGAGCCCGCTGGTTCGCGTGTGGTGACCTACAAGAGCACCGCTGACCGCGCTGCCGTGCGTGCCCAGGCTGCTGACGCTGTGCGCACCGGCCAGATCGCTTACGGCGAGCGTGGCTGATTGGTCAGCGCCTGATTCGCTGAATCCACCGCCCTTCCTGTTTCGTATTGCCCAGTACATCCCTGTTTTTTGAATTTCACCGGAGTTTCACCATGAACAAGACCGCTCGCATCATCTCCATCGCCGCTGTGGCTGCCTTCTCTGCCTTTGGCGCACACGCTGACGAAGCCGACAGCTCGCAATTTGCCCTGAAGTTCGACACGAACCGCACCCGCGCTGAAGTGGCTGCCGAAGCCGCTACCGTGGCACAGACCCGCAGCCAGGAGCCTGCTGGTTCGCGCGTGGTGACCTACAAGTCCACCGCTGACCGCGCTGCTGTGCGTGCCCAGGCTGCTGAAGCCCTGCGCACGGGCCAGATCCCTTCGGGCGAATTCAGCGCCATGTAAGCCACCGGCTGCCTGCCAGGATGTCGCAGGACATGGCTGGCAGCACCACAAAGACAACGGGCTCCTTCGGGAGCCCGTTGTCTTTGTATGTGACAGATGTACGGAAGGAGCACAGCCCACAGCCCAGGGGGCGCTAAGTTGTCGTCTGCACGTGCAGCCGACTTGATTTACAGCGGTGCAAGGCGTTGTAGTACTCCAGGCGCCGGCCATTGGCGCCATAGGCGATGGACTCGATGCGCAGCAGCGGCTCAGGGGTTTCCAGCTGCAGCAGGCCGCAAGTCTCGGCATCGGGCAGCACGGCGTCGATCCAGCGCTCGGCGCGCACCAGGCGCACGCCGTACTGGCGGCGCAGCACGTCGTAGAGCGAGCGGTCGTCCAGGCGCATGCGGTGCAGGCCGGGCGCCAGGTCGGCGGGCACCACGGTCTCCACCAGCAGGCGCAGTTCGCCGTCCACGCTGCGCAGCCGCTTCAGGGCCACGACCTGGGTGTCGTCGGTGAGACCCAGCGCGCTGATCTCCTGCGGCGTGGGGTCGCGCAATTGCTGCGACAGGATCTGCGTGCGCACCGAGCGGCCCTTGCGTTCCATTTCGTCGGAAAAGCCGAGCACGGTGGAGACGAAATCCTCGTCGCGCTCACGCGCCGCGACAAAGGCGCCACGGCCCTTGATCTTGTAGATCAGGTTGTTGCGCACCAGGTCGGCCAGGGCCTCGCGCACCACGATGCGCGAGATGCCGAACTGCTCGCCCAGTTCGGCCTCGGAGGGCAGCTTGGCGCCGATGGCCAGATCACCCTGCAGGATCTGCAGGCGCAGGGCATCGCGGAACTGCGCCCACAGGGGCGATTCGGAATTGCGGTCGAGCAGCGGCTGGAGTTCGTTCGGAGAATTCACGTCATGTCGGGCTCAGGGCCGGATGGGTGGTCAAAGGTGCATGGAAAGCCGGCACGGCATCGGAATCGGGGGCTGCGGGGGCCAGGCGCACGCCATGGCGCTCGCGCAGTGCAGTGGTGCAATTGTGCAACTCCTGCCGCTCGCGCCCTGCATCCCAGCCCAAAGCCTCTGCGGCAATGCCGGCCATCTCGGCCAGCGCGGCATCGGTGACCAGGCCGCGAATGGCCAGCAGCGTGCGGCGGATCACGAGGTCGTCGAGGTGGATCACACCGGTTTCGGTGCACAGCCAGGCCACCTCGGCTGCCGAGTAGTCAGGTGCATGCTGCAGTGGCACGTCGCCTGCCACCTTGAAATGCGGGGCCATGCGCAAGGCCTCGGAGCCGTAGCGGCGCAGCAGCGCCTGGGCGCGCTCGCGTGCCAGGCCCGCATCCCGGGCAATGCGCTCGATGAAATGCTCGGTCGCCTGCCCGCCTTGCGGCATGCCCGAGCCCCCGCCAATCGGCAATTGCCGCGTGGAGGCCGTGCGCTCGCGACCCAACAGGTGCAGCACCTCGTTGGTGGCCTCTTCGGCCAGCGCACGGAAGGTGGTCCACTTGCCGCCCACCAGGCCCACGACCGGAATGTCGCGCGCAGGAGACGGCGGGTCGATCACCACCGAATGGTCGCGCGAGATCTGCCCGGGCTTGTCCGCATCCGAGCGCGCCAGAGGCCGCACACCCACATAGGTGTAGACCACATCCTTGCGCCCGAAGGACAGGTTGGGGAAGACCTCGCCCAGCACCTCCAGCAGGTAGTCCACCTCGGCCGGCTCGGTGGCGATCTGGTCGGGGTCGTCCACCGGGATGTCGGTGGAACCCACGAGCACGCGGTCCAGGAAGGGGTAAACGATGCACACGCGGCCATCCAGCGCCTCGAAATACGCCATCCGCCCCTGCAGGGCATCGCGCAGCGCCGGGTGGTCGAGCACCAGGTGCGAGCCCTTGGTGCCCATCACGCGCGGCACGGCGCCGCCAAGCAGTGCCGTGCTGCGGTCCAGCCAGGCGCCGCTGGCATTGACCACCGCATCGGCCGTCACCTGTACCACCTCGCCCGTGGTCTCGTCACGCAGCGTGAGGGTCTTGCCCGCGCAGCCCATCACCCGGCAGTGGTTGGCCGCTGCAGAGCGGGGCTGGTCGCGGCAAGCATCGCGCACCAGCTCCAGCACCAGCCATTCGGGGTGGCTGATCCAGGCGTCGAAGAACGTTGCGGTCCAGCGCACGGCGGCGCGGAACAGCTGGCGGTCGGCCGGCTGCACGCGGCTGATGCGGTGGTTGGGCATCACGCGCTGGCGCCGGCCCAGCAGGTCGTACAGGCGCAGGCCCGTGGCCACGGCCAGCAGGCCACGCGTGCGCTGGGGCGGGGTGCGCCCCAGGAACTTGAGCGCACTGCTCATCAGCCCGCCGAAGAAGCTCGACAGCGGCACCACGGTCTTGAGCGGCTGCACCAGGTGCGGCGCGTTGCGCAGCAGCAGGTTGCGCTCGCGCGTGGCCTCGGCCACCAGCGAGAAACTGCCGCTCTCCAGGTAGCGCAGGCCGCCGTGGATCATGCGCGAGGGCGCGCTGCTGGCACCCGCGCTGAAATCGCCCTTGTCGACGATGAGACAGTCCACCCCCTGCAGCGACAGGTCGCGGAATACACCCACGCCATTGATGCCCGCGCCCACGATCACCGTGGAGAAATGGCGGCCAGCCACGGCGGCCGGGCGCACGAAGGGCAGTGCCGACGTGGTGCTCATGGCAATGCCTCCACCTGCTGCACAGGAACAGGCGCCGGGATCGGCGTGGCGGGTGCGGGCGCGCGCTCTGGCACATGGCCGGCCAGGTGGCCGAAGACAGGGGACATGGTGGTGATCAGTTCGTTGAAATCGGCGTTGAAATCCGCATGGGCCCGGGCCTGGCCGGCATCGGGTTCGACCGTGTCGCAGGGTGCGCACAAGGGGGCCGCGTCGATGCCCTGCGACATCGCGGCGTAGATCGCGGCACCCCGCGCGCCGGTCTCGTCGTCGGCGCAGCGCTCCACCGGGTGCCCCAGCAGGCCGGCCAGCAGGCGCACCAGGCGCGTATCGCTGGCGCCGCCGCCCAGCACGGTGGAGGCCGAGACCGGCAAGCCGCCCGCCGCCAGGCGCGCCGTGTGGCGTGCGTGCAGCGCCGCCACCGCATCGACCACGGCCCGCGCCATGTCACCGCGCGTATGGTGGCTCTTGAGGCCCACGAAGCCCGCGGTGACGCCGCCGCCGCCATTCACGAAGGGCAAGAAGCGCAGGCCCCCGGCCCCCAGCGGCACCGACATCGCCAGATCGACCACTGCGCGCGCATCGGGCAGGCCCAGCACGCCGGCCAGCCAGGCGATGTTGGCCATCGACGAAGGGCTGTTTTCCATGTACAGGCGCCGGTCGTGCAGGCCGAAATTGACGGTGGATGCCACGTCCGGCCCCGGCGACAACACCGGGCCGATGACGGCGTTCACGCACCAGGTTCCCAGCACGGAGACCGCACGGCCCCGCTCCTCGGCCCGCACCGCCGTCATCGCGGCCAGGAGGTCGATGGCGCCCATGGCCACCGGAATACCGGCCGGCAGGCCGTAGGCGGACGCTGCTGCCGGCTGCACCGTGCCGATGACCTCGCCACTGCGCACCAGCGGCCCAAAGGCCTGGGGCGCCAGGCCAGCAATGCCCGACGCGGCAAAGGCCAGCGGCGACCAGGTGCCCGTGGCCACCGACAGCAGGCCTGCGGTGCTGGCATCGCTGGCATCGGTGGCGATCTCGCCGCTGAGCAGAAAGCCCACATAGTCCTTGGCAAACATCAACCGCTGCAGGGCGCCGCGGCGCACCGCATCGCTGCCCAGCAACTCGGCGGCAATCACGGTCGGCTGGCCCGGCCAGGGCTGGCAACCCACCTCGGCCAGGAGCTCAGGCCCGCGGCTGGCGGCAAGCGACTGGGCCCGCGCCGCGGCGCGCTGGTCGGTCGAGGCCACGGCACGGCCGCCGGCCAGTTCATGGCGTGCATCCAGCGCGTACAGGCCGGCGCCATGCCCGGTGCAGCCGATGGCGCGGACATCGTCCACCCGGCTGCCCAGCTGGTGCGCCACATCGCGCAGCACGCTGGACAGGGCCGAGCGGATCATGGGCGCCCCCACTTCGCAGCCACCGCCGGGCAGGCGGTCGTGCTGCAGGGGCAAACGGGACAGGGCCACGGTGCGGCCGCTCGCGGCCTCCAGGGCCAGGGCTTTGAGGCTGCTCGACCCGAGGTCGATGCCGATCAGTAGTTGGGTCTTCATGTCATAACAGCTTCCGTCGAACCAGCCGGATTATCCAGTAGTGTTTCCCCTAACTATCTGGAGATTCGATCCACGCTTACATTCTACTTGTCATAACAACTGTCGTGACACCAAGCACCCCATCGCAGCCCTGGAGAAAGCAGCATCCCATGCTGCACCGTTCAACAAGAGGAGACAAAAAATGAGGCGTAATTTCCTGAAGTCCGCAGCCGCCGCCGGTATCGGCCTGGCCGGCACCAGCGCATTCGCACAGCAGCCTGCAGCGACCCCCGCAGCAGCGGGCGGTCTGCGCGGCAATCCCAACGACGTCTACGTGATGAACGTGATGGTCTCGGGCGTGGAATACTGGTTTCCGGTCTACGAAATGATGAAGCAGCTGGGCCGCACCCTGGGCGTGCGCACCCGCTACACCGGCACGCCGGAGTACGACGTGAACAAGCAGCTGGCGTCGTTCGAGCAGGAGCTGGCCCGCAAGCCCGCCGGCATCCTGCTGCACCCCATGAACCCCGACCCGTTCATCGAACCCATCAACCGCGCTGCGGCGATGGGGATCCCGGTGGTCACCTTCGCGGCCGACTCGCCCAACTCCAAGCGCACCTCCTTCATCACCTCGGACAACGAGCGCGAAGGTGCCCAGGCGGCCGACGCGATCGCGGCATCCCTGAACGGCAAGGGCGAGTTCGCCGTGCTGGAGAACCCCGGCCAGGACAACCACGACCGCCGCATCGCCGCCTTCATCAACCGCATGAAGACCAAGCACCCCGGCATGAAGCTGGTAGGCCGCGCCGCCAGCAACCAGGACCCCAACAAGGCCTACCAGGCCGTGCAGAGCCTGGCGCAGGCCAACCCCAACCTGGGCGCCCTGTTCATGCCCGAGGCCAATTCGGCCCTGGGTGCCGCCCAGGCCAAGGTCGAGAGCAAGAAGAACATCAAGGTGATGTGCTGCGACGTGAACGCCAAGATCCTGGACATGATCAAGTCCGGCGACGTGTTCGGCGCCATCAACCCCAACCAGGGCATGCAGGGCTACATGGGCATGATGATGCTGTTCCTGGCCAAGAACCCCGGCCTCATCGACCCGATGAACGATGCCAAGCGCAACGGCACCAATCCCATGTCTGTGCCCTTCCTGGACAACGGCCTGGCCGTGGTCAGCAAGGCCAACGCCGACGACTTCTACTGGGACAAGTACCTCGCGCGCCGCGGCACCAAGGGCATCAGCGAGTGAGCACCACCACCATGGATGCCCCCCTGCTCGTGCTGCGCGGCATCTGCAAGCGCTTCGGCGCTTCGCATGCGCTCTCGGGCGTGGACTTCTCGCTGCAGGCGGGCGAGATCCACGCCCTGTGCGGCGAGAACGGCGCGGGCAAGTCCACGCTGATGAACATCATCGATGGCATCCACCAGCCGGACGCGGGCGAGATCGCGCTCGACGGCCGCGTGGTCACCATCGATGGGCCGGCCCAGGCCATGCGCCTGGGCATCGGCCTAGTGCACCAGGAAATCGCCCTGTGCGCCGACGCCACCGTGGCCGAGAACATCTACATGCCCGAGATCAATGCAGGTCGGCAGGCATGGATGGACTACGCCAGCCTCAACGAGCGCGCAACCCGGGTGCTGCAGCGGCTGGGCCAGGACATCGACCCTGCGGCCTGCGTGGGCGACCTGCCCATCTCCAGCCAGCAGTTGATCGAGATCGCCAAGGCGCTCACGCTCGACTGCAAGGTGCTGATCCTCGATGAGCCGACCGCCGCGCTCACCGACAACGAGTCTGCCGCCCTCTTTCGCGTGCTGCACGACCTCAAGGACCAGGGCATCGGCATCATCTACATCAGCCACCGCATGGCCGAGATCTTTGCCCACTGCACGCGCGTGACCGTGCTGCGCGACGGGCGCAACGTGCATTCGGGCCCGCTGTCGGAGCTCGACGCCGACGGCCTGGTGCGCCGCATGGTCGGGCGCGACCTGGGCAACTACTACCCGCCCAAGCAGCAGGACGCCGGTGCCACAGCCCCCGTGCTGGAGGTGCAGGACCTGGCCGATGGCGAGCGCGTGCACGGCGTCTCGTTCACCGTACAGCGCGGCGAGGTGCTGGGCATCGCCGGGCTCATGGGCGCCGGGCGCAGCGAGATGGCACAGACCCTGTGCGGCCTGCGCCCCGCCACCGGCGGCAGCGTGCGCCTGAGCGGCAAGCCACTGGCCATCCGCAAGTACAGCGACGCGCTGCGCGCCGGTATCGCCTATTTG
This sequence comes from Acidovorax kalamii, assembly GCF_002245625.1. Classification (GTDB taxonomy): domain Bacteria; phylum Pseudomonadota; class Gammaproteobacteria; order Burkholderiales; family Burkholderiaceae_C; genus Acidovorax; species Acidovorax kalamii. The sequence continues at coordinate 274,053 of NZ_NOIG01000010.1, read as the reverse complement.
AGCGAGGACCGCAAGGCCGCGGGCGTCTACCTGGACCTGCCGATCGCGCAGAACATCGCGTCGATGGCGCTGGCACGCGTGAGCTCACGCTTCGGTCTGCTGCAACGCGCCAGCGAACACCGGCTGGCGCAGGAGCTGGGCACGCGCCTGAAGCTCAAGTCCGATGGCGTGCAGATCGAGGTGGCCAGCCTCTCCGGCGGCAACCAGCAGAAAGTGGCCATCGCCAAGCTGCTGGCCACCAACCCGGCCGTGCTGCTGATGGACGAGCCCACGCGCGGCGTGGACGTGGGGGCCAAGTCGGAGATCCACCACATCCTGCGCGACCTGGCCTGCCAAGGCGTGGGCGTGGTGGTCATCTCCTCGGAGCTGCCCGAGATCATCGGCCTGTGCGACCGGGCCCTGGTCATCCGCGACGGCCGCGTCGCGGGCGAAGTGCAAGACAAGGACATGACGGAAGAGGCCCTGCTGCGGCTGGCCTCGGGACTGGAACGACAACACGAGGAAATGGCATGAATCACCCCGCACAACTGGATGCCGGCAGCGTGGCCGGCCTGCAGCCCCTGCGCGAGACCCGGCAACCAGGAGGGCCCGGAAAGCCGGGCGGAAGCAAGCTCACCAGCATGCGCGAAATGGGCCTCCTGGTCATCATCGCGGTGCTGTGCGTGGGCATGAGCTTCGCCTCGCCCTACTTCCTGACCTGGGACAACATCCGCGCCATGCTGCTCTCGTTCTCCATCGAGGGCATCGTGGTCGTGGGCATGACCATTTTGCTCATCGTGGGTGGCATCGACCTGTCGGTGGGCTCCGTCGTCTGCTTTGCCATGGTGGTCACGGGCAAGCTGTTCCTCATGGGCCTGGACCCGTGGTCGGCCGGGCTCATTGCGATCGCGGCCAGTGCCCTCATCGGCGCCATGATCGGCGGCTGCGTGGTGCGCATCGGGCTGAACCACTTCATCGCCTCGCTGGCCTTCATGGTCATCGTGCGCGGCCTGTGCCTGGCGCTCACGCAAGGCACGCCGCAGTCGCTGTTTTCGCTGCCGGCCTCGTTCAAGTTCATCGGCCAGGGCAACCTGTTCGGCATTCCGGCGGTGATCCTGATCTTCCTCTTCATCGTGGTGGTCAGCGACTTCGTGCTGCGCCGCGCCAGCCTGCTGCGCCGCGTGTTCTACACCGGCAGCAACGAGAAGGCGGCGCTGTACTCGGGCATCCGCACGGGCCACGTGAAGTTCTGGGTCACGGTGCTGTGCGCAGCCTCGGCGGGCCTGGCCGGCGTGATCTACACCGCGCGCTTCGGTGCCGCCACGCCGACCTTCGGGGTGGGCATGGAGCTCAACGTGATCGCGGCCGCCGTGATCGGCGGCGCCAGCCTCAAGGGCGGCTCGGGCACGGTGCTGGGCGCCGTGCTGGGCCTGGCCCTGCTCTCGGTGGTGACCAGCTCGCTGATCCTGCTGGATGTCTCGCCCTACTGGCAGGACGTGATCAAGGGCCTGATCCTGCTGGCCGCCGTGACCATCGACCACCTCATGAACACCCGAAAGACCAAGCGATGAATGCTGTGATGATGAACGCCGCGATGAAGACCACCACCCTGGGGCCCTCGGGCATCCAGTGCTCGGCCATTGGCCTGGGCACCTGGGCCATGGGCGGCTGGATGTGGGGCGGGCAGGACAGCGCTGCCGCCACGCAAGCCATACACGCCTCGCTCGACGCCGGGGTGACGCTGATCGACACCGCGCCGGCCTACGGCCTAGGTGCCTCCGAGCGCCTCGTGGGCGCCGCGCTCAAGGGCCGCCGCCACAAAGCCGTGATCGCCACCAAGTGCGGCCTGGTCTGGCACACGCAGCAGGGCACGCACTTCTTCGACGAAGACGGCCACCCGGTCTACCGCCACCTGGGCCGCGCGTCGATCTTCCACGAGGTCGAGGAGAGCTTGAAGCGCCTGCAGACCGACTACATCGACCTGTACATCACCCACTGGCAGGACAGCACCACGCCTGTGGAAGAGACCATGGACGCGCTGCTCAGCCTCAAGAAGCAAGGCAAGATCCGCGCGATCGGCGTGAGCAATGTGGACGCCCCGACGCTGGCCGAGTACCTGCGCCATGGACCCGTGGATGCCGCGCAGGAGCGCTACAGCCTGATCGACCGCGAGATCGAGCAGACCCTGTTGCCCCTGTGCGGCCGCAACAACGTGGCCATCCTGGGCTATTCCTCGCTGGCGCTGGGCCTGCTGGCCGGCCCCATCGACCCGGCGCGCCAGTTCACGGGCGACGACCAGCGCGCCACCAACCCACGCTTCAGTGCGGCCAACCGCACACGGCTCCAGGCCTTCTTCGATGAGCTGGAGCCCCTGCGCCGGCAGTTCGGCTGCTCCTTCGGGCAGTTGATGATCGCCTGGACGCTGGCCAGCGGCAGCGTCTCGGTGGCGCTGTGCGGTGCGCGCACGCGGGCGCAGGCCACCGAGAACGCAACCGCCGGTGCCCTGGATCTGCCCGAGGAGGCCGTGCAGCGCATCGACGATGCCGCCAGCGCCCACCTGAAGGCGCTGGCCTGACCCCTCTGCATATTCCCCAACACCCCAACACCCCAACCCAAGGATTTTTTCGTATGTCGAAAGACAAGACCGCGCGCCTGAACCGTTTGCTGACCCACGGGCGCTGCCTGGACATCGCGCTGGACCATGGCGTGTGCAATGAGCCCAGCTTCCTCAATGGCCTGGAGGACATGCCCGGCGTGATGGACAAGCTCGTCGCCGCTGCACCCGATGCCATCCAGCTCAACTACGGCCAGGCCGACCTGCTGCAGGACCGCCCGGGCCGCAACAAGCCCGCGCTGGTGATGCGCCTGGACATGGGCAACCCCTACAACGCCACGGCCCACCGCGTGATGTGGGCCGTGCTGCAGAACGAGCACGACCCGGTGCTGCCCGCCGTGCAGCGCGACGCGGCCTGCGTGGTGGTCAACCTGTTCATGCTGCCCAATGAGCCCGACCTGTTCCGCCAGTGCGTGCAGAACATCGCGCGCGTGCGCGCCGACTGCGACCGCTACGGCATGCCGCTGATGATCGAGCCGCTGGTGATGCGCCCGCACAGCGACCAGGGCGGCTACATGGTCGATGGCGACGCCGAGAAGATCGTCACCCTGGTGCGCCTGGCGCGCGAGATGGGCGCCGACATCGTCAAGGCCGACCCCACCACCGACCCCACCGATTTCCACCGCGTGGTGCAGGCCGCGCGCTGCCCGGTGCTGGTGCGCGGCGGTGGCCGCGAGGACCTGCGGCAGGTGTTCGCGCGCTCGCGCGTGCTGCTGGACCAGGGCGCCGTGGGCATGGTCTACGGCCGCAACGTCTACCAGCATGCCAAGCCCTCGGCTGTGGTCGATGCGCTGATGGCCATGATCCACCGCGGTGCGAGCGCTGCGGCTGCCTGGGATATCTACAGCACGGGGACGCACGCGTCCTGAGGCCACAAGCGCATTGCGCGCAGAAGAGTGCACACCGAAGAGAGCAGAACAAGAAGAGAGGGCCCCAGGAGAAAGCCCGGCGGCCGGTGGCGAGGGAGCCACCGGCCTGGCGCACCTGTGCGCGCCTGCGGCGGGCGATCACGAGGATCGAGGAAGAAGGTTCACACAGAACCACACAAACAGGAGACGACGATGAAAATCCGGTATTACCTGATGGCACTGCTGCTGCCGTTCGCCACCTTGCTCACGCATGCGGCGATCACGGGGGTCAGCCCCATGACCACCCTCACCACCATGGCGGCAGCGGTCACGCGGGCCGGCGAGGCGCCTCTCCCACTGCAAGGGCCAGGCCTGGGCAATCTCACCTACACCTCGGCCGAGCTGTTCAAGCCGGTCTCCATGATCACCCGGGCCTCGGGCGACGTGCCGGCCACCTACCCCGGCCGCAAGGACTACGGGCTGAACGTGGGCATCATGCTCAACGGCTATTTCCTGACCTCCTTCGCGCCCGACAGCGGCCTGGGCCCGGGGGGCTTTCTGCTCTACGACGTGTCCAACCCGCGCGCCATCGTGCTCGTCAAGAAGATCTACGAGCCCGAAGGGCGCACCAAGGAGTTCCGCGAGGCACACGCCTTCGGCACGGCCAAGATCGGTGGCCGCCAGTACGTGGTGGTGCCCAGCATAAAGGGCATCGAGTTCTGGGACTTCACCGACATCAACAACATCCAGCAGGTCAAGAAGCTCTCCCTGCCCACGGTGAACGGCGGCGACTACACCAACGTGGCCTGGCAGCTGTGGTGGCAGGCCCCTTATGTGTACGTGGCATCGGCCAACGACGGCGTGTACATCGTGGACGCCAGTGACCCGGCCAATGCCGTCATCGCCAACCGCGGCGCGGGCAAGCCCAACCCGGTGCCCACGGGCGAGCTCGGCGGCTTTCGCGTCGGCCCCATCTTCACCATGGGCAACCACATGGTGCTGACCTCGATGGACAACACCGATGGTTTTGCCAGCCTGGACATCTCCGACCCGCTCAACCCCAAGGTGCTGGACACCGTGGGCTCCAACCCCAACTACTACGCCACCTGCTTCGATGGCCGCAACCTGCATGCCTCGGCCCGCGGTGGCGGCGCCAGGATGTACAGCTACGATCTGCTGGACCGCACGCGGTTCGTGGCGGAGGACAACCGCCTGGTCATCGACGAGCAGCTTTACTGCGGCACGCAGGACCACTACGTCTTCCAGGGCGCGCAGTTCAAGGTGCACAAGGTGGACGTGAGCAACCCGCTCAACCATGTCGAGGTGGGCCAGGGCAGCCTGTTTGCCACCAACGACCCCGAATACTCGCACGCCGATCACGGCCAGGTCGCGCCCATGGGCAACCTGCTGTTCATCGGCAACGACCACGGTTCGGGCAGCGGCTTCATCGTTCACCAGACAGCACCCGACACCACGCCGCCCGCCGTCAAGCAGACCTCGCCCGCCCACGGTGCGAAACAGCAGGCACTGACCTCGCGCATCGGTGTGGGCCTGACGGACAGCATCCGGCCCGAGAGCGTGAATTCCGCCACCTTCATCGTGCGCCCGGTCAACGGCAACACCTTGCAGGGCACCTACAGTGTGCAGTTGGGCATCATCAACTTCCATCCTGCCCAGCCACTCTCAGCGGGCACCAGCTACGAGATCCTGCTGCCCGCTGGAGGCGTGAAGGACTACGCAGGCAATGGCATCGCCACCCAATACCGTGCGGTGTTCCACACCGGCAACGCCACCGATATCAGCCTGATGAACCACTGGCCACTGACCCGCAGTCTGGTCGATGAAATCGGCGCCAACAACGGCACGACCTCGGCCGCCGACCGCTTCGAAAGCATCGGACTGAACTTCGCGCAGCGCAACGCCGGTGTCGTTCTCAAGAACGACAGCGTGGCCACAGCCCTGGGGGGCACGGCGTCTGTAGCCTTCTACATGAAAACCACACAGAACGGATCGCCCAACCCCTGGACGGCTCCTGGCATCTTCGGGCGCGACCAGGCAGGGGGTGCAGACGATGTGTTCTGGGGCTGGATCGACAACAACGGCCGTCTGAATCTGTCGGTAGGAAACGTGGCGACCAACAACCCCGGCACACGCTCCGGGGCGCCGGTCAACGATGGCAACTGGCACCACGTGGTGATGACGCGCGACGCGGCCTCAGGCGTGCAGACGATGTACATCGACGGCGTGAAGACCACGTCCACCGGCCTCACCGGCACCAAGGGCTTGAACAACAAGTTTGCGCTGCTGGGCCAGCTCCAAGGCACCAGCGACTTCTTCCGGGGCACCCTGGCCGACCTGCGTGTGTATGGCCGTGTGCTCAGCGATGCCGATGTCACGCAACTGCAGTCACAGGCTCTCATCGGCGATGCCGGGGTGAGCAACGGGACACAGTTCGTGAACGGGCAACTCACCTTCGACCCAAGCCGGCTGGGCGGGGGCAGCGGCGCCACCTACCGCTGGAACTTCGGCAACGGCACACAGACGGATTTCCTGAGCCAACCCCGAGTCACCTACAGCTACAACCGCCCGGGCCATTACACCGTCACGCTGACGGTGCGCGACGCGGGTGGCCAGGAGACCTATTACACGTTCACCGTGACGGTGGTGTTCCCGACAACTGCCGTGGCACCCACACACTCCAGCAACATCGTGGGAGATGCCAACACCGTCTACAGCGTTAACCCGGACAGCGGCACGGTGGCCGCCATCGATGCCCAGGCACTCACCAAGCGCTGGGAGCAGCGGGTGGGCGACGAGCCCAAGACCCTGGCCCGCGCGCCCGACGGGCGCATCTGGGTGACAGTGCAGGGCGAAGACAAGCTGGTGGCGTTGAATCCGTCCGATGGCACCGTCGCCGCCACCGTGGCACTGCCCTACGGCAGCGGCCCGTACGGCGTGGCCTTCACCCCCAACGGAACCACCGGCCTGCTGACGCTGGAGAGCAAGTCCACGCTGATGGCATTCGACCCCACCACTGGCAACACCACCGGCACGCTGGTTCTCGACGGCGACGTGCGCGGGATTGCGGTGGCGGCAGACTCGCAGACGGCCTACGTCACCCGCTTCAAATCGAAGATGACGGGCGGCCAGCTGCACAAGGTGGGACTCAATGGACTGCAACTGCTGTCCACGATTGCCCTGCCGGTGGACACCACCACCGTGGACACCGAGAACAGCGCGCGTGGAGTGGCCAACTACCTGAGCCAGGTGGTGATCTCGCCCGATGGATCGCGTGCGGTGCTGCCCGGCAAGAAGGACAACGTCGTGCGTGGCCGGTTCCGCGACGGTAAGGATCTGCTGCACGATCAGACGGTGCGCTCCATCCTCTCGCAGGTGGATCTGGCGCAGGCCACGCACCTGCTGCCCGAGCAGATCGACTTCGACGACCGGGCCCCGGCACGCGCCGCCCTCTTCTCCCCTGCTGGCGACTATTTGTTCGTGGCGCAGATGGAGGGCAACAACATCGCCATCGTCGATGCCTACACCCGCGCCGTGCGTGGCGAGATCAATGCCAGCAGCGCGCCGCATGGCCTGTACCTGGACGCCACGCGCAAGCGCCTGTTCGTGAACAACTTCCTCGCGCGCTCGGTCACCGTGCACGACGTGGCCGACGTGCTGACCTCGCGCAGCGCTGCAGCGGTGTTCCTGCAGAACATCACCACCGTGGCGCAGGAGCCCCTGGCGGCAGCCGCGCTGCGCGGCAAACTGGTGTTCTACAACGCGGCGGACCGGCGCATGAGCAAGGACAACTACATGTCCTGTGCCAGCTGCCATGCCGACGGCGGCGACGACGGCATGGTCTGGGACTTCACCCAGCGGGGCGAGGGCCTGCGCCGCACCATCAGCCTGCAAGGCAGGCGCGGCACCGGCCACGGCAAGCTGCACTGGAGCGCCAACTTTGACGAGGTGCAGGACTTCGAGAACGACATGCGCAGCGCGTTCGGTGGCACTGGCTTCCTGAGCGATGCCGACTTTGCCGCCACGGCCGATCCGCTAGGCGCCCCCAAGGCCGGACGCAACGCGCAGCTCGACGACCTCGCAGCCTACCTGGCCTCGCTCAACAAGTACCTGCGCAGCCCGGCGCGTGCGGCCGATGGCAGCCTGACAGTGGAGGCCGCACGCGGTCAGACCCTGTTCGCCAGCGCCAACTGCGCCAGCTGCCATGCGGGCGGCACCTTCCAGGACGGCCTCCGGCACGATGTGGGCAGCATCCAGCCCTCGTCGGGCAAAGGCGGCAACCAGCCGCTGGCTGGCATCGGTTTCGACACACCCACCCTGCTGGGTAGCTGGGCGGCCAAGTCCTACCTGCACAACGGACAGAAGGCCAGCGTGCTGGATCTGATCACCGATGGCCACGGTAACGCCGCAGGTTTGCCTGCCGCGGACCGGCAGGCGCTGGCGGCTTATGTGCGCTCGCTAGACACCGCTGCCGACTACACCACGCGCCTGCGCTCCAACCACAGCAATCTGTGCGTCAACATCCGAGGGGCATCGGTCAATGTCGGCGCAGTGGCCATCCAATGGCCCTGCGGCACGGCCGGCAATGAAACCTTCACCGTGCGCAGCGTGGCAGGCGGCTATGTACAACTGGTCGCACGCCACAGTAACCTCTGCCTGGCACAGGACAGCATGGCGGCAAGTGGCGCCAGTGTGGTGCAGCTGGCCTGCACGGTGGGCAACACAGCGCAGTGGACATTGTCCGGATCGACGCTGCGCAACCGCGCATCGGGCGCCTGTCTCGATGTGCCCAACAACTCGACTGCGCAGGACATCCCCCTGCTTAATTGGACCTGCAACGCGGGCAACAACCAGAACTGGCTCCAGTTGCCCTGACCGTTATCCCCAGACTCTGGGGACTCTACGAGCAAAAAAAGCCGGGGCCCCAGGCCCCGGCCTCATGTGATGGGCTGTCGCCAGACCATTCACGGAAAAGTGCAGCCTTTGTTACTGCAGGATGGTCACACCGGTCTTGGCTTGCAACGCCTCAAACGTTACTCCTGGTGCCAACTCCACCAGCTTGAGACCTTGTGGCGTCACGTCCAGCACGGCCAGGTCGGTGATGATGCGGTCCACCACACCCACGCCCGTGAGCGGCAACGTGCAGGCGGGCAGGATCTTCAGGTCTTCGGCGCCGTCCTTCTTCTTGGCGACATGCTCCATGAGCACGATCACGCGCTTGACGCCGGCCACCAGGTCCATCGCACCGCCCATGCCCTTGACCATCTTGCCGGGAATCATCCAGTTGGCCAGGTCGCCCTTTTCGCTGACCTGCATGGCGCCCAGGATGGACAGGTTGATCTTGCCGCCACGGATCATGGCAAACGACTGGTCGCTGCCGAAGATGGACGAGCCCTTGATGGTGGTCACCGTCTGCTTGCCCGCGTTGATCAGGTCTGGGTCCACCTTGTCTTCGGTCGGGAAGGGGCCGATGCCCAGCATGCCGTTCTCGGACTGCAGCCACACTTCCTTGTCACCGGTGAAATTGGCCACCAGCGTGGGAATGCCGATGCCCAGGTTCACATAGAAACCGTCTTCGAGTTCTTGTGCCGCACGAGCGGCCATCTGGTCTTGGGTCCACGGCATGGTCAGGCTCCTGCTTTCTCGGTGATCGTGCGCTTTTCGATGCGCTTTTCGGGGTTGGCATTGAGCACGATGCGGTGCACATAGATGCCGGGCAGGTGGATGTCGTCGGGGGCCAGCTCGCCCACTTCCACGATCTTTTCCACTTCGACGATGCAGACCTTGCCTGCAGTGGCGGCGGCGGGGTTGAAGTTGCGCGCCGTCAGGTTGAAGCGCAGGTTGCCCGACTTGTCGGCCACGTCCGCCTTGACCAGCGAGACCTCAGGCACCAGGGAACGCTCCATCACGTAGGTTTCGCCGTCAAATTCGCGCAGCTCCTTGCCCTCGGCCACGATGGTGCCCACGCCGGTCTTGGTGAAGAAGGCCGGGATTCCGGCGCCGCCAGCGCGCAGCTTTTCGGCCAGCGTGCCCTGGGGGGTGAATTCCAGCTCCAGCTCGCCCGCCAGGTACTGGCGCTCAAACTCCTTGTTCTCGCCCACATAGGACGAGATCATCTTCTTGATCTGGCGGGTTTCCAGCAGCTTGCCCAGGCCGAAGCCGTCCACGCCCGCGTTGTTGGAGATCACGGTGAGGTTCTTCGCACCCGAATCGCGCAACGCGTCGATCAGGGCCTCGGGAATGCCACACAGCCCGAAACCGCCCACGGCCATGAGCTGGCCGTCTGCAACCACGCCCTTCAGGGCTTCGGCTGCGGAGGGGAATATCTTGTTCACCACGATCTCCTTATGAATTGGGATGCGCTACGATACTACGTATCTAAATAAGTAGTTTCTCGTAAAGACTTGCACTATGGACGTTGACTACCGACTGGCTTTCGACATGGCCCCCGTGGGGCTGGTGCTGTCACGCAACCGCACCATGGTCGACTGCAACCGCCATGTCTGCGAGATGTTCGGCGCCTCGCGCGAGGTGCTCATCGGCCAGTCGTTCCAGGTACTGTACCCAAGCGCCGACGAGTACGAACGCTTGGGAGCGCACATGGAGCCCATCCTGAACGCCAAAGGCCACTATGCGGACAACCGCATCATGAAGCGCGCCAACGGCGAGGTGTTCTGGTGCCATGTGTCGGGCCGCGCGCTCAACCGCGAAAATCCGCACGCTTCTGGCATCTGGAGCTTTGAAGACCTGAGTTCGCAGCGCACCGTGAAGGCCGAACTCACAGGCCGCGAGCGCGAGGTGGCCGCACGCCTGCTGGAAGGCCTGACCTCCAAGGAGATCGGCCGGGCGCTGGAGATCAGCCACCGCACCGTGGAGATCTACCGCGCGCGCCTCATGCGCAAGTACAACGCATCCACCGCCGCCGACCTGGTGCACAAGCTGCTGGCGGGTGGATAGGCTCCCACGGTAGCACTGGCTGGGTACAGCCAGTTCTATGGGCGACAGGCAGCAGTCCAAACCAAAGACCGCATCGTCAGCCCCTCTTGGGCCCGTCGATCACCTCGGCCGCCGTGCGGAAGGCCTCCACCGCCGCAGGCAGGCCGCAATAGATGCTGGCGTGCAGCAGCACCTCCTGGATCTCGGCCGATGTGGCGCCATTGTTGAGCGCGCCGCGCACATGGCCCTTGAGCTCGTGCTGCTTGCCCAGTGCCGTGAGAAAAGCCACGGTGATCAGGCTGCGCGTCTTCATGTCCAGCCCCGGCCGCTGCCACACATCGCCCCAAGCATTGCGGGTGATGAACTCCTGGATCGGCTGGGTGAACTCCGTGGCATTGCCAAAGGCATTGGCGACGAAGTCCTCGCCCATGACCTGCTTGCGTGTGGCCAGACCTTTGTCGAAGTCCTTGATGGAGGGGGTGGGTGGTTGCGTCATGCGGCTCTCTGGTTCGGTTCTTTGGGGGCCACCATCGTAGCGGCCCCGTCCACGCACAAAGAAAAACGCCCCCTGCAACGTCCATCAGGATCTGCAGGAGGCATCGGCACAACGCTCAGGCCTTGGCGGCCGCCAAGTCAAACCGGTCCAGGTTCATCACCTTGGTCCAGGCGCGGACGAAGTCCTGCACAAACACCGCCTGCGCATCGCTGCTGGCATAGACCTCGGCCAGCGCGCGCAGCACGGAGTTGGAGCCAAACACCAGATCGGCCACCATGCCGGTCCATTTTTTGGCGCCTGTGCTGCGGTCCACACCTTCCAGCACACCCGCCGAGGTGGCGGACTTCTGCCACTGGGTGCGCATGTCGAGCAGGTTCACGAAGAAATCGTTGCTCAAGGTGCCGGGGCGCTGCGTAAAGACACCATGGGCCGTCTGCCCTACATTGGCACCCAGCACGCGCAGGCCACCCACCAGCACCGTCATTTCCGGCGCGGTCAGGGTCAGCTGGTTGGCGCGGTCTACCAGCAACTCGGCCACAGCGCCTTCCAGGCCGGGGCGCACGTAGTTGCGGAAACCATCGGCCACAGGCTCCATGACCTCGAACGACGGCACATCGGTCTGCTCCTGCGAGGCATCGGTGCGGCCGGGGGTGAAAGGCACGGTCACATCCTGCCCGGCATGCTTCGCTGCGGCCTCGACGGCGGCGCCACCGGCCAGCACGATAAGGTCGGCCAGCGATATCTTCTTGCCGCCGGTCTGCGCGGCATTGAAGTCGCGCTGGATGGCTTCGAGCCGGCCTAGCACCTTGGCCAGTTGTACAGGCTGGTTCACGGCCCAGTCCTTCTGCGGTGCAAGGCGGATGCGCGCGCCATTGGCGCCGCCGCGCTTGTCGCCGCCCCGGAAGGTGGAGGCCGAGGCCCACGCCGTGGACACCAGCTCCGAAATGGACAGGCCCGATGCCAGCACCTGGGCCTTGAGCGCAGCAATATCCTGTGCATCGACCAGTGCGTGGTCCACTGCCGGGATCGGGTCTTGCCACACCAGCACTTCGGCGGGCACTTCAGCGCCCAGGTACCGCGCACGGGGGCCCATGTCGCGGTGCGTGAGCTTGAACCAGGCACGCGCAAACGCGTCGGCAAACTGCTCAGGGTGGGCCAAAAAGCGGCGCGAAATCTTTTCGTAGGCCGGGTCAAAGCGCAGCGACAGGTCGGTGGTGAGCATGGTGGGCACCAGCTTTTTCGACGGGTCGTGTGCGTGCGGGATCGTCGCCGCAGCCCCCTTGGCGGTCCACTGGTGGGCGCCCGCCGGGCTCTTGGTCAACTCCCATTCGTAGCCGAACAGGTTTTCAAAGAAGTTGTTGCTCCACTGTGTAGGCGTGGTGGTCCAGGTCACTTCCAGGCCACTGGTGATGGTGTCGCCCCCCTTGCCTGACCCATGGCTGCTCTTCCAGCCAAGGCCCTGCTCCTCGATGCCTGCACCCTCGGGCTCCTTGCCCACCAGGGCCGCGTCGCCCGCACCATGGGTCTTGCCAAAGGTATGGCCGCCAGCAATCAGCGCCACCGTTTCTTCATCGTCCATGGCCATGCGCGCGAAGGTGTCGCGGATGTCGCGTGCGGCGGCGATGGGGTCGGGGTTGCCGTTGGGGCCCTCGGGGTTCACGTAGATCAGCCCCATCTGCACGGCGGCCAAGGGGTTGGCCAGGTCGCGCTCGCCGCTGTAACGCTTGTCGCCGCCCAGCCAGGTGGATTCTGCGCCCCAGTACACGTTTTCATCGGGTTCCCACACGTCGGGGCGGCCACCAGCAAAACCAAAGGTCTTGAAGCCCATGGATTCCAGCGCCACGTTGCCCGCGAGGATCATCAGGTCGGCCCACGAAATCTTGCGGCCGTATTTCTGCTTGACCGGCCAGAGCAGGCGGCGGGCCTTGTCCAGATTGGCGTTGTCGGGCCAGCTGTTGAGCGGCGCAAAACGCTGCTGCCCAGCCCCTGCGCCACCACGCCCGTCCGCCAGGCGGTAGGTGCCCGCGCTGTGCCAGGCCATGCGCACAAATAGCGGGCCGTAGTGACCAAAGTCTGCGGGCCACCAGTCCTGCGAGTCGGTCATCAGGGCGCGCAGGTCGGCCTTGAGCGCTGCAAGATCGAGGCTCTTGAATTCCTCGGCGTAATTGAAGCCGTCTCCCATCGGGTCGGTCAGCGGCGAGTTCTGGTTCAGGGGGCGGAGATTGAGCTGGTTGGGCCACCAGTCGGCATTGCGGGGGCCCGTGGGCACGGCCTTGGTGTGGTCAAAGGGGCACTTGGCTTCGGTGGTCATGGGGCATCTCCTGTAAGAACGTGAATGAACGCATCAACAGGGCAGATGGTAGGAAGCAATCGATGACAGGTAAATTGAATCGATTGAATCCCATTAATAGCCAATTTCAATAGAACATTGAAACACCATTGATTTCCCTGAACCCCAGGTTGGCTGAAGCTGTGTTGCCAGCTTCAACGCAAGCGCGCCAGCGGCAGTCCGGGTGCACCCATGTCAGCCCGCAAGATGCGCCCATGGGTGGAGTCCGTGACATACACCGTGGTGCGCCCTGCCCCGCCAAAGGCGAGATTGGTGGTGGAACTACCCGGCGCGCCGCGCAGCACCTGCACTGGCTCCGCCCGGTGGTTGAGCACCCACACATAGCCCAGGCCGGGGTTGGCCACCAGCAAGCGGCCTTCGGTATCCACAGCCAAGCCGTCCGGGCCACTGGGGCCATATGAGGTAAAGAACTGGCTGACCTTGGCCACGCTGCCATCGGGCAGCAGCGGCACGCGCCACACGCAGTTGCCACGCGTCACAGCCAGATAGAGCACGCGGCCATCGGGCGACAGAGCCACGCCGTTGGGGCTGGGCACGTTGTGCAGCAGCAAGTCGAGCTGTCCGTTGGCCCGCAGGCGGTACAGACGGCCACTCGGGTCGTGCAAGCCGCTTTGGCCCTGGTCGGTGAAATACAGGTTACCTTCCGCGTCAAAGATCAGGTCGTTCACCCCCTTGAAGCGCTCGCTGTTGCGGCGCTGAAGGTACGGGGTGACGGCGCCCGTGGTCTCGTCGAGCTGCATCAGGCCGTTCTTGTAATCGGTGATGAGCAGCGCGCCAGGCTTCAAGAACTTCAGGCCGTTGGGCTCACCGTCGTACTCGGCCACGAGCGTCCATTCGCCTTGGGGGTTGATGCGGAAAACGCGACCCCAGGGGATGTCGCTGACGTACAGGTTGCCAGCCTCATCGAACACCGGGCCTTCGAGGAACGAATCGGTGATGGTGCCGCCCCGGTTGGCATCGGCCCAGTCGCTGCGCTCGCGGCGGCGAAAGTGCTCGGGCATGGTGGTGAAGACGTCGAGGTCCCGGACCTCCGGGGCTTGCAGCAAAAACATGGCGGAGGCTTTCGGATCGTTCAGTGAGGGTCGCTCAAGCAGCGGCATCAAAACCATACAGCCGCGCCGGGTTGTCGACCAGGATACGGTCCATGGACGCGTCGCTGCCAGCCCAGGCCTGCAGCAGGTCCACCAGATCGGCGTCGTTCACGGTGCCGGGTGTCTCGGTGGTGTGCGGCCAGTCGCTGCCCCACACCAGGCGGTCGGGCGCGGCCTGCACCAGGGCCTGGCCCAACGGCAGGGTATCTGCATAACTGGGGCCATGCACGGTTGATCGCATGTAGGCGCCCGAGAGCTTGACCCAGGTGTTGCCACCATCCAGCAGCCTGCGCACCACGCCATAGGCCTGCGCAGCGGGGCCTTCAGCCGGGTCGATGCGGCCCAGGTGGTCGATGACCAACGGCACGGGCAGGGTTTGCAACTGGGGCGCCAACTCGATGAGTTGCTCAGGGTGCACAAAAATCTGGATATGCCAGCCCGCGCAGGCCGGGTGCTCGGCCACCTTGCGCGCCAGCGTGGCCAGCATTTCAGGCGTGGTGGTGCCCCACGATTGCGGCGAGACAAAGTTGACCCGCAGCCCGCGCACGCGGCGTACGGCCAGATGGGCCAGTTCATCCGCGCTCACACCCTCACCCACCACGGCCACGCCGCGCGCAGCGTCGCCCAGCTGGTCCAGCGCATCCAGCGTGCAGGCGTTGTCAGTGCCGTAGGTGGAGGGCGTGACCACCACCGTGCGCGTGGTGCCCAGCCGCTCCTGAAGCTGACGATACGCCGCCACAGGCGCCACCGGCGGCGTGCGCGGCCAGTGGCTCGATGGCGCAAAGCGCGGGTCAAAGATGTGCATGTGGCTGTCGCAAGCGCCGGGCGGCAGCTGGCGCTGCGGGCGGTTCAGGCCCACCGAGTGGGGCACGGGGGTCATTGCTTTTCAATACCCACTTTGACCGCCACAGACTCCCATAGCTGGGCATCTGCCTTCAGCTTGTCCGCAAAGGCAGTTCCACTGAGCACGCTGGGCACGGCGCCGAGGTCTGTAGCAAAGGTCTGAAGATCGGCACTGGCCATGGCTTTGGTGATTTCCTGGCGCAGCTTGTCCAGTACCGCCTCTGGCGTGCCCTTGGGAGCCCACAGGCCGGTGAAATTGACCACTTTGTAGCCCGGCGCACCCGCTTGGGCAAACGTGGGCACATCGGGCACAGCCTTGAGCCGCTGCTCGCCGCTCACTGCCAGCAGGCGCACCTTGCCGCCACGCACCTGCCCCATCACGCCTGGGGTCGATGCAATCTGGAAGTCGATGGTCCCGCCCAGCAACGCCAAGGTGGCTTCCCCAGCGCCTTTGAAGGGCACGTGGGTGGCCTTGAGGCCGCTGGCACCTTGCAATGCTTCTGTGGCGAAGTGGGGCATGGTGCCCGCTCCGCCGGTGCCGTAGTTGAGCTTGCCCGGGTTGGCTTGGGAATACGCCACCAGATCGCCCAGTGTTTTGAACGGGGAGTTGGCGGCCACCACCACGGTGGTGGGGGCGAAGTTGAAACCGGCCACAGGCACCAGGTCGTTGGCGTAGTCCCAAGGCAGCTTCTTGAACACCTGGGGCAGGATGGAGTAGGTGGTGTCATTGGCCAAAAGCGTGTAGCCATCGCCCGGCGAACGCGCCACCTGGTTGGCACCGATGGTGCCCGTGCCACCCGCCTTGTTTTCGACAAAGAAGCTCTGGCCGGTTTGCTCTGTGAGCTTTTGGGCAATGCGTCGGGTCACCTGATCGACCGCACCGCCGGGTGGGTATGGCACCACGATCTTGACGGCTTTGTCCGGGTAGGCGGTTTGTGCCATGGCATGGGCCATAGCGAAGGTCAGCGCAAGGGCTGCGCCCAGTGAGGTGTGAATGCGTTGCATGAGAGTCTCCTTGTATGTAGCTCAATCTGCTTTGAGGTCGAGCGCTTTGGCCATCTGGCCATAGGTGGTCACTTCGCGGGCCACGCGGCTGGCAAAGGCATTGCCGCAGACCGATTCGGCGTCCAGCCCCAGGCCACGCAGCTTGTCGATGGCCGATGCGCTCTTGGCAAAGTCGGCCGCCGTGCGCTCCAGCGCCTGGGCAATGGGCTCGGGCAGGCCTGCGGGGGCCAGCACGCCGTACCACACGTCGGCAGCGTATTTGCCACCGCCTGCCTCGGCAAACGTCGGCACGTCGGGCACCAGGGTTGAGCGCTTAGGTGCGCCCACGGCCAGCACACGCAGCTTGCCGCTCTGGATCTGCGGCAGCACCGAGCCCAAGGTGGCAAACGAGCTGTCGAGCTGGCCGCCCATCAGGTCCGTCACCACGGGTGCAGCGCCCTTGTAGGGCACATGGTTGAGCTGCAGGCCCTGGGCACGGGCAAACATCTCGGTGGCAAAGTGGCCTGAGCTGCCCACTCCGGCCGTGCCTGCGGTCACGCGGCCGGGCTCGGCGCGGGCCTTGGCCTGATAGTCGGCCAGGGTCTTCACCGGCAGGCTGGGGGCCACCACCAGCACCGTGGGGCTGCTGGCCACCGTGCACAGCGGGCGGAAAGACTTCACCGCGTCAAACTTGATACGGCCCTGGTACAGCCCCGGAATCATGGCGTGGTTGGTGGCGCCAAACAGCAGCGTGTAGCCATCGGCCGGTGCACTGGCCACGGCCTGCGCGGCAATGATGGTGCCCGCGCCCGGCTTGTTGTCGATGATGAACGGCTGGCCCAGCGCCTTGCTGGCGTGGTCGGCAAACGCGCGCGCCACCACATCGGTGGGGCCGCCTGCGGCAAAGCCCACCACCAGCTTCACGGGCTTGGTCGGGTAGGTCGCTGCGCCCGTTTGCGCCTGGGCGGTGCCAGATGCTACCAAAACAATAGCTACTAGCGCTTGACTGATAGGCGCCAAAGGCATTTTTTGCTCCAACATGGCGAAGACTCCCTCAATCCATGCGGATGCCAGCAGTGCGAATCACCTCGGCCCACTTGGTGGTTTCGGCTTTCAAGAAGGCGCTGAACTCCTGCGCGCTGGAACCCACGCCCTGCACACCCAGTTCGGCAAAGCGCTTCTTCATCTCGGGGCTGGCCACGATGGCACGGGTTTCGGCCTCCAGCCGCTCCAGCACAGGGCGCGGTGTGCCTGCGGGGGCGAACAAGCCGTTCCACTCGCTGACCTGAAAACCGGGCACGCCCGACTCGGCCACGGTGGGCACGGACTCCCATCCCTCGGCGCGGCGGGGCGACGAGATGGCCAGCGCCCGCAGCTTGCCGCTTTTGACGAATGGGCCGCTGGCCGTGGTGGCACTGAACATCACATCCACCTGCCCACCGATCAGATCAGTGAGCGCGGGCGCCCCGCCTCGGTACGGGATATGGGTGATGGCCACTTTTTGTCCCTGCTTGAACAGCTCGCCCGCCAGATGCTGCGCGCCGCCGTTGCCAGCCGATGCGTAGGTCAAGTGGCCTGGCCGCGCCTTGGCGGCCTTGGCCACATCGGCCACCGACTGGAAGGGCGAGTTGGCGGGCACCACCATGAGCAGTGGCACCTGCAGCACCAGCGAGATGGGCGCAAAGTCTTTGGTCGCATCAAACGGCAGCTTGGGGAACAGGCTGGGGTTGACGGTGAAGGCCGTGGCATCGAGCAGCAGCGTGTAGCCATCGGCCGGGGCCTTGGCCACAGCCGTGGCACCAATCGTGCCGCTGCCGCCAGGGCGGTTGTCCACCACCACCTGCTGGCCCAGGCGCTGGCCTAGTTGCGTGGCCAGCAGGCGTGCGGTGTTGTCGGCATTGCCGCCAGCAGGGTACGGCACCACCAGCTTGAGGGGCTTGTCCGGCCAGGCTCCTTGGGCCTGCGCAGGCGCTGCGCCTAGCGTGCCTGCAGCGCCGGTTACTACCAAAACCATAGCTGCCAGCGCTTTATTTACGAGCGCTATCGGCCTATTTTTCTTGAAGTTTTGTTGCATGTTTCTTGTCTCCAGGGGGCCGGTGCCGCACAACGCTTCAGCGTGCGCGGCACCGGCCCCTTTGTTGTTGTGGATGGGAATATGCGATCAGGCAGCCACGGCGCTGCGTGCCAGCACGGCCAGCAGATTCTTCGCGGCGCCCACGCCCATGTTCACGTAGGCGTCGCTCGTCACACCGCCGATGTGGGGGCTGAGGACGAAGTTCTTCTCGCCCTGGAATGGGTGGCCTGCCGTCATGGGCTCCACCGCAAAGCTGTCGAGCCCCGCAGCCATGACCTGGCCCGAGCGCACGGCCGCCAGCAACGCAGCCTCGTCGATCAGACCGCCGCGTGCGGTGTTCACCACAATCACGCCGCGCTTGCATTGCGCCAGCGTGGTGGCGTTGAGCATGCCCCGGTTGTCGTCGGTCAGCGGGCAGTGCAGCGAAATGGCATCTGACTCGCGCCAGATGGTCTCCAGGTCCACCACCTGTACGTACGCGGGCAGGTTTTTGGCAAACGGATCGAAGCCGATCACGCGCATGCCCAGGGCGTCGGCCATCTTGGCAAAGCGCAGGCCGATGGCGCCCAGGCCCACCAGGCCCACGGTGCGGCCACCCAGTTCCAGGCTCTTGTGCGTGGCCTTGTCCCAGTGGCCGGCGTGCATGCGCGCATCGAGTTGCACCACCGATTTGGCGCAGGCCATCAGCAGCGCCAGCGCCTGCTCGGCCACGGCGGCGGCGTTGGCGCCCACGGCGGCCACCACTTCAATGCCACGGGCTTTGGCGGCGACCTTGTCGATGGTGTCGGTGCCGCTGCCATGCTTGGAGATGACCTTGAGCGCAGGGGCTGCGTCCATCACCGCAGCGCCGACCTTGCCGTAGCGCACGATCATGGCCACAGGGTTGTGCGTGCGGCACAAGGCCACCAGGTCCTCTTCCGTCGGCGCCTTGCCTGCATAGACGATTGCGTAGCCCGTGAGCAGGTCGAGGGCTTGTTGCGCCAGATCGGCGCCAGTGACGATGATGGTGGGCTGGCTCACAGGGTTTCTCCTTCTTTCAGCACGCCAGCGGCGCGCAGGGCGGCGGGCAGCCACTTCGCGGCGGTGTCGCCCCGGGCAATGGCTTCGATGCGGGCGGCTTCGTCGGCCACCTTCTTGTCTGCCAGGGCCATCATGGCGGGGGCTTTTTGGCGCTCGATGACGACCACGCCATCGGCGTCGCCCACCACCAGGTCACCGGGGTTCACGGTGGCGCCACCGGCGCTGATGGGGTGGTTGATGCGGCCGGGCACAAATTTGGTGGGGCCTGCGGGGTTGAAGCCCGCGCTGAACACCGGGAAGTCCAGTTCCAGAATCTCCAGCTTGTCGCGGATGGACGCATCCACGATCACACCTGCCAGGCCGCGCTTCTTGCACGCGCTGAGCATCAGCGTGCCCATCAGCGCGGCGGTCTGGTCGCCCTTGCCGTCGATCACCAGCACGTCGCCCGGCTGGGCCAGGGCGATGGCAGCGTGGATCATGAGGTTGTCGCCGGGGCGCACCTCCACGGTGAAGGCGGGGCCAGCCACCTTCATGCTCTGGTGCACAGGCGCCACGCGGCCATGCATGGTGCCGCGGCGGCCTGCCACGTCGGACAGGATGGCGGCCTGGAAGGTGGAGGCTTTGGCCACGACGTCGGCGCCCACACGCTCGATGGTGCGGATGATTTCAGGGAGTTGGTTCATGGTTGTTCCATCAGGTAGAAAAGTAAAAGGGGTGGAGGGGGCTGGCAGGCGCACCCATCAGTCGGCCTGGATGTTTCCGTCTTTGATCACCTTGGCCCACTTGGCGGAGTCGGCCTTTTGCAGGTCGCCCAGCTGCTGGGGCGTGCCCCCCACCAGCGTCACGCCCAGCTTGTCGGCCAGGGCCACCACGGCAGGGTCTTTCAGGGCCTTGTTGATTTCCTGGTTCAGGCGCTGCACCACGGCCGTGGGCGTCCTGGCGGGCGCGAAAACGGCCTGCCACTGCTCCACCACAAAGTCCTTCATGCCGACCTCGCCCATCGTGGGCACGGATGGCAGCGACTTGAGGCGCTGGGCCGACGTGACGGCCAGCGCACGCAGCTTGCCCGCCTGTACATGGGGCAGCGCGGCGGCGGCGGGTGCAAACATGAACTGCACCTGCTCGGCCAGCGTGTCCTGCAGCGCCGGGGTGTCGCCCTTGTAGGGCACATGGATGAAGCGCGCGCCGGTTTGCTGCTGCAGCAGCTCGCCCTGCATCTGCAGGATGGTGCCGTTGCCGCCCGAGGCAAACGCCAGCTTGCCCGGCTGCGCCTTGGCTGCGGCCAGCAGGTCGGCCACGGTCTTGAACGGCTGGTTGGCCCCCACCACCAGGATGTGCGGGATGGTGCCCACGGTGACCACGGGCTCGAACGCCGCAATGTGGTCGTAAGGCAGTTTGGGCATGAGGTGCGGCGCAATCGCCTGCGGGCCGATGGAGGTGCCCAGCAGCGTCAGGCCGTCTGGCTGCGCCTTGGCCACAAAGGCTGCGCCAATGGTGCCGGTGGCGCCCGCCTTGTTGTCCACGACCACGTTGGTGGCCAATGCCGGGCCCAGGCGCTGCGCGATGTTGCGGCCCAGCACGTCGGTGCTGCCGCCTGCAGGGTACGGCACAACCCAGGTTATGAGTTTGCCGCCGGGCCAGTCGGCCTGGGCCCATGCAGGGGCGGCCAGCATGGCGCCCCCCAGGGCCAGCAGGCTGCGACGGGAGATGTGATGGAGGGGGCGTGAAGTGGGGGTCATGGCAATGCCTTCCAAACAATCAAACAAGGGGTTTCACAGCGGTCGGCCGAAGCCGTAGAGCGCCTGCGGGTTATTCACAAGCACCTGGCGCAGCAGCGCGGGGCCGCCGCAGGCTGCGGTCCAGTCCGCGAGGCGGTCCACCTGGCGGGCGTCATCGGGCAGGGGCTGTACGCCAGCCGTTGCCGTGGCGTGTGGCCAGTCGCTGCCCCACAGCACACGCCCGGGCGCACAGTGCAGGTAGCTGGCGGCCAGCGCATCCAGCAGCGGGTCTTCCACCGAATGCATGCTGCTCACGATGTAGCCACCAGACAGCTTCACCCACGCCTGCCCGCTTTGCAGCAGCCCCAGCAGCACCGCATGTGCGGCATGGTGCGCGGCCTGCACGGGGGGGATGCGCCCAAAGTGGTCAAACACCAGCGGCACGGGCAACTGCCGCAGCACGGCGCCCAGCCCGGCCAGCAGATCCGGCGGCATCAGCAGCTGCAAATGCCAGCCCCAGGGCGCAATGCGCTGGGCCAGCGGCACGATGGAATCCACCGAGCCGGACACCCCCAGCGACAGGTTCAGCCGCACGCCGCGCACGCCGGCGGCGTGCAGCTGCTGCAACTCGGCATCGCTTTCGTGCCCGTCGATCACCGCCACGCCACGTGCCTCCACGCCCATGGCTGCGAATGCGGCCAGCCCTGCAAGCAGGCAGCGGTTGTCGGTGCCATAGGTCGAGGGCGTGACCAGCACCACCCGCGTGGTGCCGATGCGCCGCTGCATCGCGCGGTAGTCCTGCGCTGACGCATCGGGCGGCAGCAGCCTGGCGCCTGGTGCGGCAGGAAAGCGCTGGTCGTACACATGCACATGGCAGTCGCAAGCCCGGGCGGGCAGTGCCGTGCGCGGCACGGTGGTGCCCGCCGAGAACGGTACGGGCGTGACAAGGCAATCGCGGGACATGGCGATGGCTGTGTGAGCGTGGGTGGGGCTGCGGCGCGGGCGACGCTGTCAGTCCAGGCTGGCGCCCGAATCCTTCACGATCTTGGCCCAGCGCGGCACTTCGGCTTTGAGCAGCTGGCTGAACTGCTCGGCCGTGCCGCCCAACACCTCACCGCCTTCAGAACGCAGCTTGTCAGCCACATCGGGCTGCTGCAGGGCCGCGTTGATGGCCTTGTTGAGCTGCGCCACGATGGGGGCTGGTGTACCGGCGGGTGCCAGGATGCCGAACCAGGTCACAGCCTCGAAGCCCTTGTAGCCGGACTCGGCCAGCGTGGGCACATCGGGCAGCTGGGGCGAGCGCTTGGCCGAGGTGATGGCAATGACCTTGAGCTTGCCGTTGCGCACCTGGCCCAGCAGCGTGGGCACGGACGACATGTACAGGTCGATCTGCCCGCCCACCAGGTCCGTCATGGCCTGGGCGGCGCCTTTGTAGGGGATGTGGCGCAGCTTGATGCCCGCCGCGTCTTCCGCCAGCTCGCCCGCCAGGTGGGCCACAGTGCCATTGCCTGAATAGCCCAGCGTGAGCGCATCGGGCTTGCCCTTGGCGGCGGCCACCACATCGGCATACGACTTGAAGGGCGAATTGGCGGGCGCAGCCATCACGATGGGCGAGGACGACACGAGGGCCACAGGCACCAGGTCCTTGATCGGGTCGTAGGGCAGCTTGGGATAGAGCGTGGGGTTGATGGCCAGGTTGCTCGTCTGGCCCATGACCAGCGTGTAGCCATCGGCAGGCGACTTGGCCGCGGCGTCCACCCCCAGGTTGCCGCCTGCGCCGGGGCGGTTGTCCACGATCACGTTCCACTTGTTCTGGTCGGTGAGCTTTTGCGCCACGGTGCGCGCAATCATGTCGGTGCCGCCGCCGGGCGGGAACGGCACGATGAGGCGGATGGGCTTGCCCGGAAAGGCCTGCGCCAGAGCGGCCCCGGTGGGCACTGCAGCGGCGGCCAGGCCCAGAATGGCAGCGCACAGGGAGCGCGAAAGTGAAGTGAAGGCGGTCATGGATTTGTCTCCGTTGTGGTGGTTCGTCACGCCGGTCTGCAGGGCCTTTGTTGTGATCCGTGTTCTGGTCCAGCGCCGTGGGTGCGACTGTACGCAGACGTTTCAACCCATACAATGCAGTTGCATACAATGAAACGAATTGCGCCATGAGCAACCGTCCCACCAAGCCCTCCCGGCCCCCCGCCCCCACCCTCGCACTTACGCCCGCGCCCCACCCCATGGCTCCGGCCGATGCAGAACCTGGCGGTGGTGTCATCGCCGTCACACGCGCCCTGCAGGTGCTGGAGGCGTTTGCACTGGGTGAATCGAGCCTGTCTCTGGCCGAGCTGAGCCGCCGCTGCAGCCTGCACAAGACCACCGTGCTGCGCCTGGCACGCACGCTGGCGCAGTCGGGCTTCATGGTGCAGCGCGAAGACGGCGACTGGCGCCTGGGGCCCGCTGCTGGCTGGCTGGGCGCGCGCTACCAGGCCGGTTTTGATGTGCAGAACGTGCTGGAGCCCGCGCTGCGTGAGCTGACCCTTGCCACGGGCGAAAGCGCTGCCTTTTACGTGCGTGAAGGCAATGTGCGGACCTGCCTGGTGCGCGTGGAAGGCCCGCAGGCCCTGCGCCACCACGCCCGCATAGGCGAAGGCCTGCCACTCGACAAAGGCTCGCCAGGCCGCGTGATCCTGGCGTTTTCGGGCGAGCCGGGCAAGGCCTACGAAGAGATCCGCAGGAAGGGCTACCACTGGTCGATTGGCGAGCGCGAACAGGGTGTGGCCACCGTGTCGGCGCCAGTCTTCGGCATGCACTGGCGGCTGATGGGCTCGGTGTGCATCTCGGGCCCGGCATCGCGACTGCCAGCGGAAAAACTCGAAGCGCTGGCACAGACGGTGATGGCGGCTGCCACACAGCTGTCGTATGCACTGGCGGGCAACTCGGCCGCACCCGCGCAAAGCCCCGTACGAGCCACCCAGTGGCATCCCTGATACTTGCCCCGCAACCCGAACCACAAACAACCATAGGAGACCGCCGTGAGCC
Organism: Acidovorax kalamii; assembly: GCF_002245625.1. GTDB lineage: Bacteria > Pseudomonadota > Gammaproteobacteria > Burkholderiales > Burkholderiaceae_C > Acidovorax > Acidovorax kalamii. The sequence goes on along the minus strand of NZ_NOIG01000010.1, from coordinate 250,058 downwards.
GCTACCCCTTCCCCGACCTGAACACCCTGCCCGAAGACATCCGCGCACGCATCGTGGAAGTGCAGGAGAAGGCGGGTTTCATCCCCAACGTGTTCCTGGCATTTGCGCGCCGCCCGGCCGAGTGGCGCGCGTTCTTCGCGTACCACGATGCACTCATGCTGAAAGAAGAAGGCAGCCTGACCAAGGGCGAGCGCGAGATGATCGTCACCACCACCAGCGCGGCCAACCAGTGCCTGTATTGCGTGGTGGCGCACGGCGCGATCCTGCGCATTTATGAAAAGAAACCCCTCATCGCCGACCAGGTGGCCGTGAACTACCGCAAGGCCGACATCAGCCCTCGCGAACGCGCCATGCTCGACTTTGCGATGAAGGTCTGCCAGCGCTCGCACGAGATCGAGGACGCCGACTTCGCTGCGCTGCACGCCCACGGCTTTGACGACGAGGACATCTGGGACATCGCGGCCATCACCGCGTTCTTTGGGCTGAGCAACCGCATGGCCAGCTTTGCAGGCATGTTGCCCAACCCCGAGTTCTATCTGATGGGACGGGTGCCGAAACAAAAGGCCTGACACCCGGCCTGACGACCGCTCCGGCGCTTCACCCGCAAGCAATGGAGCCCTTGCAAGGAGAGCCCATTAATGCTGAACGAGCTGGAGTACCAGACTTTTTTCCAGGGATACAGCCTGACAGACGCCGCTGTCAGGTCGCGTGACACGTTCAGTTTTCTGCTCAGGGAAAACCAGCCAGACGAGGGGTGTTCACAAGACTCAGACACCGGCAAACAAATTCGTCTGATCAACTTCTTTGTCAATGCCGAGCCCACACGCCGCATCGGTTGTGGTCAATACCTGGGATTTCTACGCTCCAAGCTGGCCGTTGCCCATCACCCTGTCGAACAGGCTGTGTTGATTGACAGCACGGGCGAAGTGGCCGTTCTGGGTGGTGGCAAAAATGACATGGAGCAGCAAATTGAGTATGGCCCCGATGGGCCTCGTCGTGGCTCCATCACGTGCGCCTCGACACTGTTTGGCCATGTCTATGTGGCGGGGCCATGGCGCACCATCGCCCGCCGAATCGGCGTAGATCAATGGGAATCACTGTGCGCCGATTCCATCCTTCCCAAACCCGGCACGGGGAAAAGCCTCGAATTTGGCACGGACTGGGGCTTCCAGTCTGTGGACGGGTTTGCTTCCAACGATCTGTATGCCGCTGGCGGCTACGGAGACCTATGGCGATACAACGGGCATCGCTGGCTGCAGTGCGCGTTGCCGTCCAGAATGCTGCTGCACAACGTGTGTTGCGCAGGTGACGGCCATGTTTATGTTGGCGCCCAGGGCGGCTCGGTGCTCCGAGGCCGGGAAGACCGTTGGGAAATCATCCACGAGGGCCGTATGACGCTGCCGTTCAAGGACATGGTCTGGTACGGCGGCAGGGTCTGGTGCACCTCGGACTATGGCCTTTGGCAGATCGCCGGGGGCGAACTGGTAGAGGCGGACGTGCCGCACGCGGTGCATTCCTGCGCAGGCAATCTGTCAGTGGGTGACGGCGTGATGCTCCTGGCGGGCATCTACGGCGCCACGGTCTTCGATGGCCAGCGGTGGACGCCGGTCATAGACAGGCTCGCTTTCACCAGGCAGGGCTGACAGGGCCTACGCGTCAGCCGCAACCAGCGCCCGCATCCAGTCCGGTAGCGGTGCCGCCTTCTGCTGCGGGAAGTCCACCCAGATGGTGGTGGCCCCGCCTGCCGCGCAGATCACGCCCGGCTGGTCGGCGCGTTCCATCGTGCCCCAGGTCTCGAACGTGGTGCGGCCCGGGTCGCTCACGTAGAGCTTGAGCAGCACATCGGCCGGGTATTCGAGCTGCTTGTAGAAGTTGCAGAACGCATTGACGATGACCGGCCCCTGCCCGCGCGGGTCGGGGTTGCAGCCCACCGACACCATCCAGTCGATGCGCGCGGTTTCCAGGTACCTAAAGTACACCGTGTTGTTGACGTGGCCCATTGCGTCCATGTCGCCCCAGCGCACGGGGAAGCGCGTCTCAAAGACCAGCTTTTTGACCTCGGGGATTTCGATCTTCATACAGCGAAGCCATCGTCCGCCGCAATCACCGCGCCGTTGATGAAATGGCTCTGGTCGCTGGCCAGCATGACCAGCAGCGCGTCCAGGTCCTGCGGGCTGCCCACGCGCTTGCGCGGGAGCATGGCGATGAGTTTCTGGCCTTGCTCGGTGTCCCAGTGGTGGTGGTTGATTTCGGTGTCGATGTAGCCCGGGCAGATGGCATTGGTGTTGATGCCGAACTTGCCCCACTCCATGGCCATGGCCCGGGTCATCTGCACCACGGCGGCCTTGCTCATGCAGTAGGCGCCGATCTGCGGCAGCACCTTGAGGCCTGCCATCGAGGCGATGTTGATGATGCGCCCACCGGTGAAGCTGCCCGGCGCCGCACCGCGCGAGCGGGCCAGCATGCGCTTGCCGACCTCTTGCGCCACAAAGAACGCGCCCTTCACATTGGTGTCAAAGATGAAGTCGTAGTCCTCGGGCGTCACGTCCTGCAGGCGTTGCGTGGTGCTCACGCCCGAGTTGTTGATCAGGATGTCGATGGAGCCCATCTCGGTCTCGGCATGGGCCACGGCGGATTTGATGGAGGCATGGTCGGTCACGTCCAGCTCGATCACATGGGCGTCACCGCCCTCGCCTTCGATGCGGGCGCGCAGTTCCTTGAGCTTTTCTACCCGGCGGCTGGCCAGCACCACCCCGGCTCCGGCACGCGCCAGGGTGCGCGCAAACTGCGCGCCCAGGCCACTCGATGCGCCGGTGATGAAAGCGACGCGGCCCGACAAGTCGATGCTGTATGCCATTTAGAGTCTCCCCACTGATCAAAAAAGAACGGTCGTTCGATTGTCCATATTCCGTGAATACAATCAGTCGCCAGACAGACAGGGTCCGGCCCATGCTCTGCCGACAATAGTCCATTATCAAACGCCCGACGAGAAGCCCATGACAAACGAAGAAATCCTCGCCCAATATGGCCCCCGCGAATCCATGGAATACGACGTGGTGGTCGTTGGCGGCGGCCCTGGCGGCTTGGCCACAGCCATCCGCCTGAAGCAATTGGCGGCCGAAAAAGGCCAGGATGTCTCGGTCGTGGTGCTCGAAAAAGGCTCCGAGCCCGGCGCGCACATTCTGTCGGGCGCCATCATGGACCCCAAGGCTCTGACCGAGCTGATCCCCGACTGGAAGAAGCGCGGCGCTCCGCTGAACCAGCCCGTCACCGACGACGCCTACATCTTCCTGTCTGAAAAATCGGGCTTTCGCGTGCCCAACATGTTCCTGCCGCCGTTTGCGCAGAACCATGGCAACTACATCATCAGCCTGGGTAACCTGACCAAGTGGCTGGGCGAACAGGCCGAAGCCCTGGGCGTGGAGATCTTCCCCGGTTTCACCGCTGCCGAAGTGCTCTACAACGACAACGGCTCTGTCAAGGGCGTGGCCACCGGCAATATGGGCATCGGCAAGGACGGCGAGCCCACCGAGAACTTCCAGCTGGGCATGGAGCTGCTGGGCAAGTACACCGTGTTTGCCGAAGGCGCACGCGGCCACCTGGGCAAGCAGCTGATCGCCAAGTTCCACCTCGACAAGCACCGCGACCCCCAAAGCTTTGGCATCGGCGTGAAGGAACTGTGGGAAATCGACCCCAAGAAGCACCAGCCCGGTTTTGTGATGCACACCGCGGGCTGGCCCATGGAGAACGACACCTACGGCGGCGCCTTCCTGTACCACCTGGAGGGCAACAAGGTGGCCCTGGGCTTCGTCACCGGCCTGGGTTATGCCAACCCTTACCTGAGCCCGTTCGAGGAATTCCAGCGTTGGAAGACGCACCCCAACGTCCGCTACTACTTCGAGAACGAGAAGGGCGAGATCACGGCCAAGCGCCTGTCGTATGGCGCGCGCGCCATCAACGCCAGCGGCATCAACGCCCTGCCCAAGACGGTGTTCCCGGGCGGCGCCCTGGTGGGCTGCAATGCGGGCTACCTGAACGTGGGCCGCATCAAGGGCAGCCACGCCGCCATCAAGACCGGCATGCTGGCCGCCGAAGCCGCCTATGACGCCGTGGTGGCAGGCCGCCAGCACGACGAGCTGACGGCCTACCCCGAAGCCTTTGAAAAGAGCTGGCTCTACACCGAGCTGAACAAGGACCGCAACTTCAAGAACTGGTTCAAGTACGGCCTGACCACGGCCACACTGATGAACGGTTTCGAGCAGTTCGTGCTGCGCGGCCACATCCCCTGGACGCTGCACCGCGACAAGCCAGACCACGCCTACCTGAAGCCCGCTGCCGAGTGCAAGCCCATCGTCTACCCCAAGCCCGATGGCAAGCTCACGTTTGACCGCCTCTCCAGCGTATTCATCAGCAACACCAACCACGAAGAGAACCAGCCCGCCCACCTCACGCTCAAGGACGCGAGCGTGCCGGTCAACATCAACCTGAGCAAGTACGCAGGCCCCGAGGCCCGCTACTGCCCTGCCGGGGTGTACGAGTTTGTGGCCGACGAAGCCAAGGGCGGCAACGCCCAACGCCTGCAGATCAACGCGCAGAACTGCGTGCACTGCAAGACCTGCGACATCAAGGACCCCACGCAGAACATCGTATGGGTCACCCCCGAAGGCGGCGGCGGCCCGAACTACTCGGGCATGTAATCAAAATTGATAGCAAACAATGCTTGAGGGGCCCGCGCAGGGCCCCTTTTTTATCGATTTTTACACTGCCCGGGCGAGCTGAAACTGCCCCATGGCCCCGGCCAGCCGGTTGGCCTGGTCCTTGAGGCTTTGCGCTGCCGCCGCGCCCTCTTCCACCAGCGCGGCGTTCTGCTGGGTCATGTGGTCGAGCTGGTCCACCGCCTGGCTCACCTGGCCGATCTGCGTGCTCTGCTCGCTGCTGGCCTCGTTGATCTCGGACATCAGCGTGGTCACGCGCTCCACGCTGTGCACGATGTCCCCCATGGTGGAGCCCGCAGTCACCACCAGTTTGGCGCCATCGCTTACCTTGGCCACGCTGTCAGAGATGAGCGCCTTGATCTCGCGCGCCGCATTGGCGCTGCGCCCGGCCAGGCCACGCACCTCGCTGGCCACCACGGCAAAGCCACGCCCCTGCTCGCCCGCCCGCGCGGCCTCCACGGCAGCGTTGAGCGCCAGGATGTTGGTCTGGAACGCAATGCCGTCGATGATGCCCACGATGTCGGCAATCTTCTTGCTGCTGGCGTTGATCTCTTCCATGGTCTTGACCACCTGGTGGACCACTTCGCCGCCCTTGCTGGCCACCTCGGTAGCGTTGAGCGCCAGGGCATTGGCCTGGCGCGTGCTGTCGGCATTGGCCGCCACCATTTGCGCCAGCTGGGAAATGCTGGCCGCCGTCTGCTGCAGGTTGCTGGCGGCGTGTTCGGTGCGCATGCTCAGGTCGGTGTTTCCCGCCGCCACTTCGGAGCTGGCCACATGGATGGACTCGCCCGAGTCGCGCACCTCGGTCACCACGTAGTGCAAGGACTCCACCATGCGGTTGAGCGCCACGAGCAACTGGCCGATCTCGTCGGTACGCTGTGTGTCCATGCGCACCGTGAGATCGCCCCGCGCCACCACGGCAGCGGCGTCGGACGCCTGGCGCAGCGGCAGCACGATGGAGCGGCGCAGCAGCCAGCCAAACAGCGCCGACAGCCCCACCACCACCAACACGGCAATCGCGCTGATCCACTGCGCGCGCGAGGCGTCGCGCATCATGCTGTCGCCCGCCCGCAAAGACGCCTGCTCGGACGCAGCGAGCAGCTGGTCGATGGTCTGGAGGTACTGGGCCAGGGCGGCGGCATGCTCCTGCAGCTCCTTCTGGCTGATGATTTTGGCTTCGAGCGCGTTCTGGACCAGCGCATCGCGCAGCACCGCATAGCGCTGCCGCTCCGCCTGAGCCTGGGCCCACAGGGGCTTGGTGCTTTCGGCGGTCGATGCCTGGGCCAATGCCGCCTCGATGCGCTTGCGCTGGGCATCTTCGGCAGCCAGCTGCGTGCGCATTTCGGCCACCAGCGGGAACACATCCGACGACAGCGTGGCGCGCAGCGCAATCTGGCCAATGGCCACCGATTGCGTTTTCCAGTCGCGCACCGAGCGTTCGATGGGCAGCTGCTCCGCCGTCAGCAGTGCAGCCTGGCGGCCGGTGCCCTTACCCGTCAACCAGGTAGTGGCCCCCAGCAGCGCCACGGCCAGGCCCAGGATGCCAAAGCTGGCGGCGAGCTTCTGGCCCACGCTCAGGTTGCGGCTGCGCCGCCGGGCCGCTACGGGCGCCGGGGCCGCGTCGGCCCGTGGCGCCGGATGGGCCGCATCCACACGCGTTCCAGACAGGGAGGTGCCTTGAGACACACCAGATGTAGCGGGCAAGTAATTCATGCGTGTTCTCCTGGTTCATCCATGCCCCGCGCCCAGCGGAACCGGGGCGAGGCCGAGGGCAGCGCTGGCAGCAGCTGCAGCCAGCGCCCCGCTTTCATTGATGCAGTCAGTGCGCGACGCACTCTCCAAATCCGCCACCGCCGGGCGTGGAAATCTCGAACACATCGCCTGGCTCCATCAATGCAGCGCCGATGTGGCCCAGCTCCTCGACCTGGCCATTGGCGCGCAGCACCCGGTTGGCGCCCGCGCGCCCAGGCTGGCCGCCCGCCATGCCGAAAGCGGGGTTCAGGCGCCCGTTGGAGAGAATGCTGGCCGTCATCGCCTCGAGGAACCGTACCCGGCGCACGCCGCCATCCCCGCCCGCCCAGCGGCCGGCGCCGCCCGAGCCGCGCTGGATCTCGTAGCTATCGAGCACCACCGGGAAGCGGAACTCCAGCACCTCGGGGTCGGTCAGGCGTGAGTTGGTCATGTGGGTCTGGACCACGCTGGTGCCGTCAAAGCCGCGCACCGCCCGGCCCGAAGCATCCAGCACCGCGCCAGCACCACTGCCACCGGCAATGGTTTCGTAGTACTGGTACTGCGCATTGCCAAAGGTGAAGTTGTTCATGGTGGGCTGGCTGCCCGCCATCACGCCCAGGGCGCCGAACAGCGCGTTGGTGATGCAGGAGGAGGTCTCCACGTTGCCCGCCACCACCGAGGCGGGCGGGTTGGGATTGAGCATGGAGCCCTGCGGGATGATGACCTGCAGGGGCTTGAGGCACCCTGCATTGAGCGGAATGTCGTCGTCCACCAGTGTGCGGAACACATACAGCACGGCCGCCATGCACACGGCACGCGGGGCGTTGAAGTTGTTCATCTGCTGCGGGCTGGTGCCTGCAAAGTCGATGACCGCGCTGCGCTCGGCCACATTGACCTTGACCGACACGCTGATCTGCGCGCCGTTGTCCAGCGGCAGGGTGAACTGCCCGTCTTTGAGCTGCGTGATCACGCGGCGCACCGATTCTTCGGCGTTGTCCTGCACGTGGCACATGTAGGCCTGCACCACATCCAGGCCAAACTGGTCCACCATCTTCGACAGCTCTTGCACGCCCTTTTCGTTCGCTGCGATCTGCGCACGCAGGTCGGCCAGGTTCTGCTCGGGGTTGCGGCTGGGGTATGGCGTGGTGCCGCCCCCCGTTGCCAGCAGGTTGCGCACGGAGTCTTCCAGGAAGATGCCCCGGTCCACCAGCTTCACGTTGTTGATCTGCACGCCCTCCTCGTCAATGCGTGTGGAGAACGGTGGCATGGAGCCCGGCGTGGTGCCACCGATGTCGGCATGGTGGCCCCGGCTGCCCACATAAAACGTGGGTTCGTTGCCCTCGGCCACATACACCGGGGTGATCACCGTCACGTCCGGCAGATGGGTGCCGCCGTGGTACGGGTCGTTGAGCATGTACACATCGCCCGGATGCATCTTGCCCGCGTTCTCGCGGATCACGGTCTTGATGCTCTCGCCCATGCTGCCCAGGTGCACGGGCATGTGGGGTGCGTTGGCAATCAGGTTGCCTGCGGCATCGAACAGCGCGCAGCTGAAGTCCAGGCGCTCCTTGATGTTGACCGAGTACGCCGTGTTCTGCAGCTGCAGGCCCATCTGCTCGGCGATGTTCATGAACAGGTTGTTGAACACTTCGAGGAGCACCGGGTCCACCGTGGTGCCTGCGGCGTACTGCACCTTGCGGGCGGTCACGCGGTCCAGCACCAGGTGGTCCAGGTCGGTCAGGCGCGCAGACCAGCCAGGCTCCACCACGGTGGTGGTGTTCTTCTCGGCAATGATGGCGGGGCCCGGGATCACGTCGCCGGGGTGCAGGTCTTCGCGCACCACCAGCGCGGCAGTGTGCCATTCACCGCCCGAATACATGCGCACGCTTTCACGCTGTGGGTGCTTGCGGTGCGGGTGCACGGGCAGGTGCGGCTCGGCGGGGGCATCGCCTGCAATCATGGCCTCGACCGACACGGCCTCCACCACCAGGCCCTTGCCCGCCATCAGAAAGGCAAAGCGCTGGCGGTAGGCCTTTTCAAAGGCGGCCTGGATGCTGGCCAAGTCGCCAAACGGCACCACCAAGGCCGAGTCGGTGCCTTCGTAGCGCACATGCACGTTGTGGCGCACTTGCACCGGGTTGGCGCTGACCTGCTGGCGCTCCAGTTCGGCCTGGGCGGCGGTGCCCAAAGTCTCCAGCCGCTCGGCAATCAGGGGGAGCGAGGCAGCCGCCAGTGGCATCTCCACGGCTTGTTCGCGGATCACGGTCTGGTCGGCCAGGCCCATGCCGTAGGCACTGAGCACACCCGCCAGTGGGTGCACAAACACGCGCGACATGCCCAGAGCGTCGGCCACCAGGCAGGCGTGCTGGCCGCCTGCGCCGCCAAAACACTGCAAGGTGTAGCGTGTCACGTCGTAGCCGCGCGCCACGCTGATCTTCTTGATGGCGTTGGCCATCTGCTGCACGGCAATCTGGATGAAGCCTTCGGCCACTTCTTCGGGCTGGCGCTGGGTCTGGGTGGCGATCTCCTGGAAGCGGGCGCGCACCGCATCGGCGTCCAACGTTTCATTGGCCGCCGGGCCAAACACGCTGGGGAAGTAGCGCGGCTGCACCTTGCCCACCATCACGTTCGCATCGGTCACGGCCAGCGGGCCGCCCCGGCGGTAGCTCACCGGGCCCGGGTTGGCGCCAGCACTCTCGGGGCCCACGCGGAAGCGTGAGCCGTCATACGCCAGCACCGATCCGCCTCCCGCCGCCACCGTGTGGATGCTCATCATGGGCGCGCGCATGCGCACACCGGCCACATGGGTCTCGAACTCACGCTCGAACGCACCTGCGTAGTGACTCACGTCGGTGCTGGTGCCGCCCATGTCAAAGCCGATGACCTTTTCATGCCCAGCCAGGCCCGCCGTGCGCGCCATGCCGACGATGCCGCCTGCCGGGCCGGACAAGATCGCGTCCTTGCCCTGGAAGGTGCCCGCATCGGTGAGTCCGCCCGAGGACTGCATGAAGAACAGCTTGACGCCTGGCATCTCGCTGGCCACCTGCTCCACGTAGCGGCGCAGGATGGGCGACAGATACGCATCCACTACCGTGGTGTCGCCCCGGCTCACGAACTTCATCATGGGGCTGGTTTCGTGCGAGGTGCTGATCTGCGTGAAGCCGACCTCCTTGGCAATGCGCTTTGCCGCCTGCTCGTGCTGCGTGTAGCGATAGCCATGCATAAACACAATCGCCACGCTGCGCAGGCCACGCCCGTAGGCCGCCAACAGGTCGCCGCGCAGGGTGGCTTCGTCCAGGTTCTGCAGCAGGTTGCCATGGGCGCCCGTGCGCTCGCGGGCTTCGATGACCTCGGTGTAGAGCAGCTCGGGCAGCTGGATGTGGCGGTCGAACAAGCGCGGGCGGTTCTGGTAGGCGATGCGCAGCGCGTCCTTGAAGCCTTTGGTGGTGACCAGCAGCGTGGGTTCGCCCTTGCGCTCCAGGAGCGCATTGGTGGCCACGGTGGTGCCCATCTTCACGCACTCCACCCGCGCCGGGGTCACGGGCTCGCCGGGCTGCAGACCCAGCAGGTGGCGAATGCCCGCCACGGCGGCATCCTTGTACTGCTCGGGGTTTTCAGACAGCAGCTTGTGTGTGGTGAGCGAGCCGTCGGGCCGCTTGGCCACGATGTCGGTAAAGGTGCCGCCCCGGTCAATCCAGAACTGCCAGCGGTTGCCGGCCGGTGCGGTGGTCATGGTGGAGGGTGCTTGCATGGTGATTGGACTCACTGGTTAACGGATGAACTGACGGACTAACGGACTAGCGTCGGAAGTCGGACTAGCGTTGGAAGTAGTAGGGAATGAAAATCTTGTTGGCGTCGTTGCCCACCGACTGCACCCATTCGCGGGAGAAGCGTTCACCCAGGCGCTTGAGTTCGGTGTCCAGCTCGGCGGATGCGCGTTCGACCTTGATGCCCTTGCGCTGCAGCTCGCCTACCGACTCCTCGGCCACGGCGGCGCTCAGGGCCCAGCCACGTGTTTCGGCCTCTGCTGCCATCTGAGTCACGGCCTGGCGCGCGGCCGGGGGCAGTGCATCAAACGCCTGCTGGTTCACAAACACGATGTTCTTGGGTAGCCAGGCATTGATGCCGTAGTACTGCTTGATCTGGCCCCAGACCTGGTTCTCCACCCCGGTCAGTGCCGAGGTGATCATGGAGTCGAGCTTGCCCGCCGACAGCGCCTTGTTGACCTCGACCATGGGCACGTCCACCGGGGTGGCCCCCAGCAGCTCGGCAATGCGCACGGTGGCCGGGTTGTAGGTGCGCATGCGCGTGCCCTTGAAGTCGGCCGACGAGCGCACCGGCCCGATGGAGAACAGCCCCTGGGGCGGCCAGGGAACCGCATACAGGGCCTTGAGGCCCTTGGCTGCAAAGTGCCCGTCGATCAGCGGGCGCTGCAGATCCCACAGGCGGCGCGCATCGGCGTAGCTGCGCACCAGAAATGGCACGGTGTCGGCCCCTGCAATGGGCATGCCCTGCACCAGGCTGGTCATGATGGTTTCGCCCGCCTGGACCTTGCCGTCCTGTACGGCCTGGGGAATCTCGCCCAGCTTGAACAGCGCGTTGTTGGCATGGACCTCGATGCGCAGCGCCCCGCCCGAGGCGCGCTCCACGTCTTGCGCAAACTGCACCACATTGCGGGTGTGGAAGGACTCTGCGCGGTAGCCCGTGGCCAGCTTCCACTGGGTCTGGGCGTGCAGCACCGGGGCCACAGCAAGCGCGGCCAGCAACACAACGGCTTTCATGGGGGACTCCTGTGCAGGCTGGGCAGCAGTGCGGTGGATCAGCCCTGCATCTGGCGCGGCAGCCAGAGCACCACGTCGGGCACGAAGTAAGTCATGACGACCGCGACGATCATCAGGGCAAACAAGGGCAGCGCAGTGCGGGCGATCCAGGTGACTTCACGGCGCGTCATGCCCTGCAGCACGAACAGGTTGAAACCCACTGGCGGCGTGATCTGCGCCATCTCGACCACCAGCACGATGAAGATGCCGAACCACACCAGGTCAAAGCCCGCAGCCTCCACGGTGGGCAGCAGCACGGCAATGGTCAGCACCACCATGGAGATGCCATCCAGAAAGCAGCCCAGCAGGATGAAGAACACGATGAGCAGCAGCATCAACGCAAACGGCGAGAGGTGCAGTGCGCCGATGAACTCGGCCAGGTGCCGTGGCAGGCCGATAAAACCCATGGCCAGCGTGAGGAAGGCTGCGCCCGCCAGGATGAGGCCGATCATGCAGTACACACGGCAGGCAGCCACCAGGCCTTCCTTGAAGCGGGCCCAGTTGAGCGAGCCCTCGATCTTGGCCAGGATCAGCGACCCGGCCACACCCAGCGCTGCGGCCTCGGTGGCCGTGGCGATGCCGCTGTAGATGGCGCCCAGCACTACCACAATGAGCGACACCACAGGAATCAGATGGCGCGAGGCGTAGAGCTTCTGGGCAAAGCTCAGCTGGGCATCGGGCGCAGGCACCTTGTCCTTGTTGAACAGCGCCCACACGACGATGTAGCCCATGAACAGTGCGGCCAGCAGCAGGCCCGGAATCACGCCCGCCAGGAAGAGCTTGGAGATCGACACATTGGCCGCCACGCCATAGACGATCATGATGATCGAGGGCGGGATCAGCAGACCCAGCGTGCCAGCTCCGGCCAATGTGCCCACCGAAATTTCTTCGGGGTAGCCGCGCTGCTTGAGTTCAGGCAGCGTGATCTTGCCGATGGTGGCGCAGGTGGCGGCCGACGAACCCGAGATCGCGGCAAAGATGGTGCAACCCACCACGTTCACATGCAGCAGGCGGCCCGGCAGGCGCTCCAGCCACGGGGCCAGGCCCTTGAACATGCTGCTCGACAGCTTGCTGCGGAACAGGATCTCGCCCATCCACAGAAACAGGGGCAAAGCCGTCAGCGTCCAGCTGGAGGTAGACCCCCAGATGGTCAGCATCATGCTGTCGCCCACCGGGCGGTTGGTAAAAAGCTCCATGCCGACCAGGGCCACTGCCAGCAGTGACAGGCCGATCCACAGGCCCGAGCCGAGCACTGCAAACAGCACCACGATCAGGCCCAAAGCGATGATGACGTCCATGATGGTGTCTCCGGGTTCGGGTTATTCGGAACGCGCCGACTCGGACACGGCCATGAAGGCCACGCCCTGGAAGCGCAAGACAAGGGCATGGGCAAACGACAGCGCAAAGCCAATGCAGCCCATGGCCATGCTGATCTGCGGGATCCACAGCGGCGAGGCGTCGGCTGCGGGCGAGATGTCGTGCGTGATATACGAAATCCAGACCGAGCGCACGGCGTACCAGGCGATGTAGAGCGTGAGCACAAGCGCCGCACTCAAGCAGAACCATTCGAAGGCCGAGCGCAGACGCGCTGGCAGGCGGTCCAGCACCAGCGTCACGCGGATGTGGTCGCCGTTTTGCAGCGTGCTGGGCAGGGCGAAGAACAGCGCAGCGGCGATGGCGTAGCCGGCGTATGCATCAAGCCCGTCGATGTTCAGGTGGATGACTTCGCGGGCAAACACGCCCAGCGTGACGGCGGCGAACGCGGCCAGCATGGAGATGCCGGACAGCAGCATCAGCAGCCTGTAGAAATTTCGGACGAGTTTGTCCATGGCGTACTCCGGTAACGCTTGAAAAATGAAAAAAGGAGTGGCTGGAAACAGGGGCAGCACGCATGGGGTGCTGGTGCTGCCCGGCCCCGTGGCGGGGCCTGGCGCGCGGCGCTTACTTCTTGCGGTAGGCGTCGATGATGGCCTGACCCTCGGGACCGGCCGACTTCACCCAGTCGGCGGTCATCGACTCGCCAATGCTGGCCAGTTCCTTTTTGATGCTGTCGCTGGGCTCGGCCACTGTCATGCCCTTGGCGGCCAGCTCCTTGATGAACTCCTTGTCCACCCGCTCGCTGGTGGCCCAGCCGCGCGCTTCGGCATCGGCCGCAGCCTTCAGCACAGCGTCCTGCAAGGGCTTGTCGAGCGCATCAAAGGCCTTCTGGTTGACCACCGTGGCGTTGCGTGGCAGCCAGGCGCTCACAGGGTAGAAATGCTTCACCTGCTCGTACAACTTCGACTCCACACCGCTGGCGCTCGACGTCAGAAAGTTCTGCACCGTGTTGGTGGCCAGAGCCTGGCCCAGTTCGGACAGCTGGATGGTGACGGGCTGGGCCTTGAGCAACTGCGCAATGCGCGTGGTGGCCGGGTTGTAGGCGCGCATCTTGGTGCCCGCGAAGTCTGCTGGCGTGCTCAGGGGCTTGAGCGAATACAGCGACTGGCCGGGCCATGGCACGGTGAACAGCACCTTCACCCCCTGCGATGCCAGCAGCTTCTCTTGCGCAGGCTTGGCGGCCAGGTACAGGCGCTTGGAGTCTGCGTAGCTCGTGGCCAGGAAGGGAATCGAATCCACGCCAAAAAGCGGGTTCTCGTTGGATGCGCCCGAGAGGATGAACTCGGCCGACGGCACCTGCCCGGTCTGCACGGCACGCTTGATCTCGTTGGCCTTGTACAGCGAGCCACCCGGGTGCAAGGTGATCTTGAGCTTGCCACCCGTGAGCTTGTCCACATCAGTGGCGAATTGCTGCACGTTTTGCGTCTGGAAGCTGTTGGCGCCGTAGCCGGTGGGCAGGTCCCACTTGACCTGGGCTTGGGCCGCGCACACGCTGAGGGCGGCCGTCATACACAGTGCAAATTTTTTCATGGGGAGACTCCTGGGGGTAAGCCGCTTAGAAGCTGGCGAGTTGGTGGTTAAGAAGATCGGTGACCAGCATGCAGCCCGGGGCATGGGTGATGCAGAACGCCGGTTGGGCATTCAAGATGGCGGACTGCGGCGTCACGCCACAGGCCCAGAACACAGGGATCTCATCGGGCAGCAGCGCCACGGCGTCGCCGTAGTCGGGCTGGCCAATGTCGGCAATGCCGATGAGCGCCGGATCACCGATGTGCACGGGGGCGCCATGCACGTTGGGGAAACGCGAGGTGACCTGCACCGCGCGGATCACATCGGCCGCAGGCATGGGCCGCATGGACACAACCATGGCGCCACCAAAGGGCCCTGCGGGTTCGGTCGCAATGTTGGTGCGGTACATGGCCACGTTCTTGCCTTCGTTGATGTGGCGCAAGCTGATACCGGCTTCCTGCAATGCCGACTCGAACGAGAACGAGCAGCCGAGCACAAAGGTCACCAGGTCGGCACGCCACAGGTCGGTGATGTCGGTCACCTCTTGCGCCAGCTCGCCATGGCGCCAGACGCGGTACTGCGGCACATCGCTGCGAATGTCGATGCCCTGGCCCAGCGATGGCAACGTGATCTGGCCAGGCTCACTCACGGCCAGCACCGGGCAGGGCTTGGGGTTGCGCTGGCAAAAGCGCAGAAAATCACCCGCCTGCACCTCAGGCAGGATCACCAGGTTGCCCTGCACCCGCCCATGCGCCAGACCACTGGTGTGCGATGCCCAGGCCCCTTGCCGGATGACGCTGCGCACGTGGCCGGGGTTGTTGATGCCCTCGGCGCCAAACACTGCCAGCGCTTTGTCTTGAACTGAATCCACCGTGTTTCCTTGCATTGAGAAATGTCAATTGCATGACGTTGGGCGGATTGTGTTGGGCTGCACTGCCTGCTGGCAAATTCAAAAATTTTCTCTTAGCTCATCGATTTTTTCGATGCACTTCATTGGGGCAGAGTGAACCAGACTGGTGCCCAAGGGTTAACCCTTGGCCGAAAATTAGGGGTTAACCCGGAAAAAAATGCACCCTGATAGCCGCAGTGGGGGCGTGTGCTAGCGGTGCTGCCTCCCCGCTTCGCAACCGTGCGGCGCCGGATAGACATTGCAGACACAGCACCTCATGCACTGCGCCGGTGCATGCGCACATATGCGTACGCAAAGAAGCGCGTACGGAATCGCTCAGGCTCGGGCTTTGCGCACCTTGGATGGCGGCTGTTGCGCGTCGATAAAGCTGAGCGCCGAGCGCACGACGGCCTCCATAGCCGGTGACGAGGGGTCTTCGCGGTAGCTCACATGGATGGGCAGGGGCTTGAGCGCGGTATCGCAGGCCAGCGCGCGCAGGTCCGGAAACGCCAGCAGCCGCTGCACCGCCAGGCGCGGCAGCGTTGCCACGCCAAAGCCGCCCTGCACCAGCTGGACCATGGCCGAGATGGACGAGATGGTGTGCACGCAGCGCGGCTCCACCTGCGCTTGGCGCAACGTGTCGAGCAAAGACACGTGCGGCTGCGAGCCACGCTGAAAGGTCAGGATGTCGGCCCCTGCAAAGTCTTCGAGCGCGTAGCGGCGCTTGCGGTGCGTCTTGCTGTTGCCCACAAACACCATCTCCATGGGCGTCACCGCCTGGCTGCGGATGCCGTCCGCCGCCGCCGGCAGGGCTGCGAACACGGCATCCAGGGTGCCGCGGCGGATCTGGTCGAGCAACACGGGGGTGGTCTCCACCGTCAGCTCCAGCTCCAGCAGCGGGTTGTCCTTGCGCAGCTGTTCCACCCACGGAATGAGCCATGAATGCAGCACCGATTCGATGGCGCCGAGGCGGATCGACACCTCCAACGGGCCACCCGATCCCATCTCGGACTTGAGCTGACGCTGCAGCTCCAGCATGCGCTTGGCGTAGACCAGAAAACGGGCCCCGGCCACCGTGAGCTTGAAGTGCTTGTCGCGCCGGTCGAGCAGCAGCACGCCCAGCTCCTCTTCGAGTGCAGAAATGCGGCTGGACATGGCCGACTGCGTGAGGAACAGCTTCTCGGCCGCGCGTGTCACGCTTTTGAGGGAGGCCACCCAGTAAAAGGCTTCGACAAATCGCAGGTTCATGGTGGAGGCTCTCAAGCGCATTTCAGCAAACGCCGAATGCTACTATTTTGATAGCTTAAAGCGCTTTACCATAGCGCGGAAGCGGCCATTTTTATTCAAACCGACCCCACAAAAAGCGGCAGGTCGGCCTTCTTGAGGGTGCGCAGCACAAAGCTGGACCGGCTGTGGCGTATGCCCTTGATCTTGTAGAGCTTCTCGCGCAGCAGGCGTTCGTAGTCGCGCGTGTCTTTGACCACGATGCGCAGCAGGTAGTCGTAGTCGCCCGACACCAGATGCGCCTCGATCACTTCGGGAATGCTGGCCAGCGTCTCGCCAAATTTTTCGAGCGTGTTGTCCGAATGGCTGTCGAGCGTGACCTGCACCAGCACCGTGTCGGCCAGGTCGAGCGACTGC
Source organism: Acidovorax kalamii (assembly GCF_002245625.1). Lineage (GTDB taxonomy): Bacteria > Pseudomonadota > Gammaproteobacteria > Burkholderiales > Burkholderiaceae_C > Acidovorax > Acidovorax kalamii. The sequence goes on along the minus strand of NZ_NOIG01000010.1, from coordinate 233,376 downwards.
GGGTTGATGCGCACGGTGTAGCCCTGGATGACACCTGCCTCCTCCATCTTCTTGATGCGCCCCCAGCAGGGCGACGGGCTCAGGCCCACGGCCTGGCCAATCTCTTGCAAGCTGGCGCGCGCGTTGCCCTGCAGCACGGCGAGAATTTTTCTGTCGAGGCGATCCATCGGCCGGATTATTCACAGAAACAATCCATTGCAGCAAATTTTTCTGCAAACAAGACCATTTCAAGCGAATTCAGCAAATTCATCTCTGCCACGCGGCGCATACTTCTTTCATCAAGGCGCTCTTACCAGAGCGCACAAACTGACAAGGCCCCGGCTGGTTACCGCCAGCACGGGGCCCTTGGCATTTCAGGCCCATCACGAACGCCCTGCGGCGGCCATACAGACCGCATGCACAGGTCTGCCAGCCCAGCGCCCGGGGTGTCGCCAATGCAACTGCAAACGCCTTGCAGCCCAGTTAATAAGCACGCTTACCAGCACAAACCCGGATGCCTACGGCCATGCTGCACCGCCATAATTTCAGCGAGGTCGGGGGCGGCTCCGCGAGGGCCCCGGCGCAACCCACCCCTGCCCCACCATCAACAGGAGACACCATGCAATTGACCAGACTCGTCGTCGGCCTGAGCCTCGCGCTCGGCTTTGTGGCCACCGCTGCCGCGCAGACCACCATGCGCATCAGCATCTCGACGGCCCAGAATTCCCACCAGGGGATTGCCATCGACACGTTTGCCAAGGAAGTCGAAAAGCGCACCAGCGGCCGCTACAAGGTGCAGACCTTCTACAACGGCGCACTGGGCGGCGAGCGCGAGTCGATCGAAGCCGTGCAGCTGGGCACGCAAGAGCTGGCTTTCAGCTCCACAGGCCCCATCCCCAACTTTGTGCCAGAGACCAAGATCCTGGACGTGCCCTTCCTGTTCCGCGACAAGGCGCATGCTCGCGCGGTGCTGGACGGCCCCATCGGGCAGGAGATGCTGACCAAGTTCGACAGCAAGGGCTTCAAGGCCCTGGCCTGGGCTGAGAACGGCTTCCGCCACATGACCAACAGCAAGCGCTCGGTCAACACGCCCGAAGACCTCAAAGGCCTGAAGATGCGCACGATGGAGAACCCCGTGCACATCGCCGCCTACAAGGGCTTTGGCATCATCACCACGCCCATGGCCTTCCCCGAAGTGTTCACGGCCCTGCAACAAGGCACTGTGGACGGCCAGGAGAACCCGCTGCCCGTGATCATTTCGGCCAAGTTCGACCAGGTGCAAAAGCACCTGACGCTGACCGGCCACGTGTACTCGCCTGCCATCTTCGTGATGAACAAGGGCGCTTTCGAGAAGCTGTCGGCTGCGGACAAACAGGCCTTCATCGACGCCGCCAAGGAAGGCACCAAGGCCAACCGTGCACGCGTGGATGAAGACGATGCCAAGGGTGTGGCCGACCTGCGCGCCAAGGGCATGACGGTGGTGGACAACCCCGACAAATCCAAGTTTGTGGCCGCACTGGCCCCCGTGAATGCCGAATTCGAAAAACAGTTCGGCAAGGCCACGCTCGACAAGATCCGCGATTTCAAGTGATGCCCGCGCTACTATCGTTGTAGTAGCAACCAACGCCCGTAGCGCAAGCGCTATCGGGCGTTTTTATTCTCGCCCCGGGTTTCTTGCCTGATTGCTTACCGTGTTGTTCCCCCTGTTGATTCAACCACTGCCCATGGCTGGCACCGCCCCATGAAAAATGCTTTTCTCACCTTTGAACGATGGACCACGTTCATCGCCATGCTGGGGGCCTGCGCCATGCTGGCCCTGTCTGCCTCGCTGGGCATGTTCCAGATCCTCATGCGCTTTGTGCTGGAGCAGCCCGCCGAATGGACGGAAGTGCTGATCCGCTTCAGCCTGATCTGGATGGTGTTCCTCGCCATCCCCGCCGCCTTCCGCCAGGGGGCGATGGTGAGCGTGGATGTGCTGTACCGCTGGAGCCCTCCCGCCCTGCGGCGGGTGCTGGACTGGGTGGTTGCGCTGGCAGCCTTGGCGCTGATCGGCATCGTCATCTGGTACGGCTGGGACTACGCCCAACGCGGCGGCGTGCAGAGCATGGCAGGGCTGGAATCCGTCTCGATGTTCTGGGCCTACCTGGCCATGCCCGTGGGCGGCGTCTTTTGCGCCGTGGGCATCATCGGCAACCTGATTGACCCCTTGCGCATGGAACTGGAGACCGCCCAATGAGCGCCGTGATGATTTCCACGATGGTGCTGTGCTTTGCACTCACCATCTCGGTGGCAGTGTCCATCGGCCTGGCGTCCATCCTGGGCATACAGGCCTCCAACGCCAACATGCTCATCTCCGTCAAGGAGATGTTCGCCTCGATCAACAAGTTTCCGCTCGCGGCCATTCCCTTCTTCATCCTCGCGGGCAATCTGATGGAGACCGGCGGCATCTCGCGCCGCCTGGTGGAGTTCGCCAAAAGCATCGTGGGCGGCGTGCAGGGCGGCTTGCCCATGACCTGCGTGCTCACCTGCATGATCTTCGCGGCCGTGTCGGGCTCGTCGGTGGCCACCACGTTTGCGATTGGTGCCATCCTGATCCCCGCGCTCATCAAGCATGGCTACCCCACCAGCTATGCGGCCGCACTGCAGGCCACCAGTGCCGAGCTGGGTGTGATCATTCCGCCCTCGATCCCGATGATCCTGTACGGCGTGAGCGCCGAAGTGTCGATTGGCGAGCTGTTCATCGCGGGCTTTGGCCCGGGCCTGCTGATCAGCGCCGCGCTGATGCTCTTCGTATGGGCATACTGCAAGTACAAGGGCTGGGGCAAGAACGACGGCGATGGCCGTATGCCGTTTGGCAAGGCGACGCTGCAGGCAGGCTGGGCGCTGCTCATGCCTGTGATCATCCTGGGCGGCATCTACGGCGGCGTTTTCACCCCGACCGAGGCATCGGCCGTGGCCGTGTTCTATGCGCTCATCGTCGGCATGGTGATCTACCGCGAGATCCGCATCAAGGACCTGTTCGCCATCCTGCGCAAGTCGGCCATCTCGTCGGCGGTGATCATGTTCATCATCGCCAACGCCGGGCTGTTTGCGTTCCTCATCACACGCGCTGGCGTGCCTGATGCCATCGGCCGCTGGCTCGAAGCCGTGCTGCAGTCCCCTGCCCTGTTCCTGCTAGGCGTGAATGCGGCGCTGTTCGTGATCGGCATGTTCATCGAGACCAGCGCCGCCATCATCGTGCTCGCGCCCATCCTCGCGCCCGTGGCCATGCACTTTGGCATCGACCCGGTGCATTTCGGGCTGATCATGGTGGTGAACCTGGCGCTGGGCATGATCACACCGCCCTTTGGTGTGAACCTGTTTGCGGCCTGCACGGTGGCCAAGATCTCGCTGGACCGGATCATCAAACACCTGCTGCCTTTTGTGTGCGTGATCCTGGTCTGCCTGATGGTCATCACCTATGTGCCATCGATTTCTCTGGCCTTGCGCGACCTGGTCTATGCCAAGTAGGCGTTAGAATCCCGCCCGTCAGGAGAGAGTGCTCCGTCTTCAGCGCAAGACGTGCAGCACCGCCGAAGGCGCAGGCAGCAGCCGAACGCTCAGGCAAAAGGACTGACAACCGCCCGCAGTGATGCGGGCGTTCCCTTGCTGGAGAGAGGTGGCCCCGCAGACAAACTGTGAGCAGGCCGCCCACCGAAGGAGCAAACCGCACGGCCAGCCAGGGTGCTGCGGTGAATCTCTCAGGTAAAGCGGACAGCAGGGCAAATCCCGTAGTCACCTTGGTGGCTGCGGCCCCCATTTGCCCCGGAGTTCCGCCATGTCAGCCCCTGCCACGTCTACCCTGCTCACCACGCCCCTGAACGCCCTGCACATCGAGCTGGGCGCCCGCATGGTGCCTTTTGCGGGCTATTCCATGCCCGTGCAGTACCCCGCAGGCCTGATGGCCGAGCATGTGCACACCCGCACCGCAGCGGGCCTGTTTGATGTGTCGCACATGGGCCAGCTCAAGCTCATCGGCGCCGATGCCGCTGCGGCGTTTGAAACCCTGATGCCCGTGGACGTGATCGACCTGCCCGTGGGCAAGCAGCGCTACGGCCTGCTCCTGACCGACGAGGGCACGATCATCGACGACCTGATGTTCTTCAACCAGGGCGTCGTGAATGGCGAGCCCACACTGTTTGTCATCGTCAACGGCGCTTGCAAGGTGGGCGACATTGCCCATATCCAGGCCCGCATCGGCCAGCGCTGCAAGGTCGTGCCCATGCCCGACCACGCCCTGCTCGCCCTGCAGGGCCCGCAGGCCGTCACCGCCCTCGCCCGCCTTGCGCCCGGCGTGGAAAAGCTGGTGTTCATGACCGGCGGCGCATTCAGCATTGCAGGCTGCGACTGCTTTGTGACCCGCAGCGGCTACACCGGCGAAGACGGCTTTGAAATCTCCGTGCCCGCCGCGCAGGCCGAGACGCTCGCCCGCGCCCTGCTGGCCCAGCCCGAGGTCAAGCCCATCGGCCTGGGCGCCCGCAACTCGCTGCGCCTGGAAGCGGGCCTGTGCCTGTATGGCAACGACATCGACACCACCACCACGCCCCCCGAAGCCGCGCTGAACTGGGCCATCCAGAAGGTGCGCCGCACCGGTGGCGCCCGCGCGGGCGGCTTCCCGGGCGCCGACAAGGTGCTGGCACAGATCGACAACCCCGCCACCCTGCCACGCAAGCGCGTAGGTCTGGTCGCGCTGGAACGTGTGCCCGTGCGCGAGCACACCGAGCTGCAAAGCACGGACGGCCAGAAGATCGGCGAAGTCACCAGTGGCCTGCTGGGCCCCACGGTGAACGAGCCCGTGGCCATGGGCTATGTGGCGCCCGCATTTGCCGCCATCGGCACGCGTGTGAACGCTATCGTGCGTGGCAAGGCCGTGCCCATGGAAGTGCGCGCCATGCCTTTCACGCCCGCCAACTACTTTCGCGGCTGATTTCGCAGGTGGCCGCGCACCAACGCGGCCCGCGCCCGCTACATTGCTGATTCCTTTATTTATCCCGTTGCTTGAGGAGCTTCCCCATGACCGTCAAATTTTCCAAAGAACACGAATGGATCAACACCGCCGACACGGCCGCTGCTGTGGTGGGCATCACCGTGCACGCACAAGATGCGCTGGGCGATGTGGTGTTTGTGGACCTGCCTGAGGTGGGCGCCACCTTCAGCCAGGGTGACGTGGCAGGCGTGGTCGAGTCCGTGAAGGCTGCTGCCGACGTGTACATGCCTGTCACCGGCGAGATCGTGGAAGTGAACGAAGCCCTGCGCGCCGATCCGTCGCTGGCCAACAGCGACCCGCTGGGCGCGGGCTGGTTCTTCAAGGTCAAGCTGGCCGATGCGGCCCAGCTCGATGCCCTGATGGACGAGACGGCCTACACGGCCTTTGCGGCCAACGCCTGACGGGCACTTGGCCCATTCGTCTCCGGTTTCAAAAACCATAGCTGCCAGCGCTTGATTCCATTGGCTTTCAAAGAAAAATCCTCTGAAACGTCCGACTGACAAGCGCCAGCCGCTTCTTTTTTCATAGCACCCTGAACGCCCGCCATGACTGCCGCCCTGCCCACCTCCTTGCCGTTGTCCGCGCTGGAAAACGCCGCCGAATTCCTGCCCCGCCACATCGGCATCGACGCAGCGGATGAAGCCCACATGTTGTCCGTGATCGGCGAGGCCTCGCGCCGCGCGCTCATTGACTCCATCGTGCCGCGCTCCATCGCACGCAGCCGCGCCATGGACCTGCCAGCAGCCACCACCGAGGCCGCAGCGCTGGCCGAACTGAAGGCCATCGCGGGCAAGAACAAGGTGCTCAAGAGCTTCATTGGCCAGGGCTACTACGGCACACACACGCCGGGCGTCATCCTGCGCAACATCCTGGAGAACCCCGCCTGGTACACCGCCTACACGCCCTACCAGGCCGAAATCTCGCAGGGTCGCATGGAGGCGCTGGTCAACTTCCAGACCATGGTGTGCGACCTGACGGGCATGGACATTGCCAATGCGTCCATGCTGGACGAAGCCACGGCCGCAGCAGAGGCAATGACACTGGCCAAACGCTCGGTCAAGGCCAAGGGCAACCGTTTCATCGTGGCAGGGGATGCCCACTCACAGACGATCGAGGTGATCCGCACGCGTGCCAAGCCACTGGGCATTGAGGTGGTGCTGGCCGACAGCGCGGAACAGTGGGATAGCTTGCTGGCGGGAGATGACTACTTCGCCGTACTTGACCAGTACCCCTCCACCAGCGGCCGCCTCGGTGTGGACAACGGTGATACCACCAGGGTGCATGCCAATGGGGCTGCCTACATCGTGGCTGCCGACCTGCTGGCCCTGTGCCTTCTCACACCTCCCGGCGAATGGGATGGAGGCCCTGCCAACACTGGGGGCGCAGACATTGTGGTGGGCACCACCCAGCGCTTCGGGATGCCCATGGGAGCGGGTGGGCCACATGCGGCCTATATGGCCTGCCGCGATGCATTCAAACGCTCGCTGCCTGGCCGTCTCGTCGGCGTCAGCGTGGACATACACGGCAAACCCGCCTACCGGCTGGCGCTGCAAACGCGCGAACAGCACATCCGCCGCGAGAAAGCCACCAGCAACATCTGCACAGCCCAGGTGCTGCCAGCCGTGGTCGCCAGCATGTATGCCGTGTACCACGGCCCGGAAGGTCTCCAGCGCATTGCACTGCGCGTTGCCACCTTCACGGCCGTGTTGGCAGCGGGACTGCGCCAACTGGGCCATACACCCGCCCATGAACATGCCTTCGACACACTGAGCTTCCACGTGGGCGCTGATCAGGCCCAAGTGCTCGCCCGGCGAGCCGTCGAGCATGGCGCCAACATCCGCGTGACCTGGAGCGAGTACGTCAGCTTTTCCCTCGACGAGACCACCACGCGCGCCGACATCGAGCTGCTGTGGAAGGTCTTTGCGAAGGACGGCCAGGCTTTGCCCACCTTCGACGCTTTCGAGAACGGCATCGAGCCGCTGATTCCCGCCGCGCTGCGCCGCACCAGCCACTACCTCACGCACCCGGTGTTCAACACCCACCACTCCGAGACCGGCATGCTGCGCTACATCCGCCAGCTGTCGGACAAGGACCTGGCGCTCGACCGCAGCATGATCCCGCTGGGCAGTTGCACCATGAAGCTCAACGCCACCAGCGAGATGATCCCGATCACCTGGCCCGAGTTTGCCAACATGCACCCGTTTGCCCCGGCTGACCAGCAGCAGGGCTACAAGGCGCTGGACGAACAGCTGCGCGCCTGGCTGTGCGAGGCCACGGGCTATGCCGGCATCAGCCTGCAGCCCAACGCGGGCAGCCAGGGCGAATACGCCGGCCTGCTGGCCATCAAGGCCTACCACGAGTCGCGCGGCGAGGGCCACCGCAATATCTGCCTGATCCCCAGCAGCGCCCATGGAACCAACCCGGCCAGCGCGCAGATGGTGGGCATGCAGGTGGTGGTGACGGCCTGCGATGCCAGTGGCAACGTGGATCTGGTGGATCTGAAGGCCAAGTGCGAGCAGCACAGCGGCAACATCGCCTGCGTGATGATCACCTACCCCAGCACGCACGGCGTGTTCGAAACTCAGGTGAAGGAACTGTGCGCCCTGGTGCACAGCCACGGCGGCCGCGTGTACGTGGACGGCGCCAACATGAACGCCCTGGTGGGCGTGGCCGCGCCCGGCGAGTTTGGCGGCGACGTGAGCCACCTTAACCTGCACAAGACCTTCTGCATTCCCCATGGCGGCGGCGGCCCCGGCGTCGGCCCCGTGTGCGTGGTGGAAGACCTCATTCCCTTCCTGCCGGGCCTGCCCGGCCAGGGCGATCAGCCCAAGAGCCCGGCCAAAGGCAAAGTCGGCCCCGTGAGCGCAGCCCCCCTGGGCAACGCCGCCGTGCTGCCTATCAGCTGGATGTACATCCGCATGATGGGCGCAGATGGCCTGCAGGCCGCCACCGAGACGGCCATCCTGAGTGCCAACTACATCAGCGCGCGCCTCAAGGACCACTACCCCACGCTGTACGCCAGCGCCAACGGCCATGTGGCGCACGAGTGCATCCTGGACCTGCGCGGCCTGAAGGACACCAGCGGTGTGATGGCCGAGGATGTCGCCAAGCGCCTCATCGACTACGGCTTCCACGCGCCCACGCTGAGCTTCCCTGTGCCCAACACGCTGATGGTGGAGCCCACCGAGAGCGAAACACTGTTCGAGATTGACCGCTTCATCGACGCGATGATCGCCATCCGCGAAGAGATCCGCCAAATCGAGAGCGGAGCCCTGCCCCAGGACAACAACCCGCTCAAGAACGCACCGCACACGGCCGAGAACCTGCTGAGCGGCGAATGGAGCCGCCCCTACACCCGCGAAACCGCCGCCTACCCCGTGGCTGCCCTGCGCCAGGCCAAGTACTGGTCGCCCGTGGGCCGTGTGGACAATGTGTGGGGCGACCGCAACCTGAGCTGCAGCTGCATTCCGGTGTCGGATTACGCCTGACGGGGCGGAGCGCGCCGTGACCGCCTCACCCAGCGCCTGCAACGTTTGCGAACCGCCCGCGTTGGAGGCGCTCGTCCAGACGGAGCCCGCTCTGGCGGCACTGTGGCAAGCGCTGCCCCGCCGCCAGTTCGGCGCTGGCGCGCTGCTGCAGCGTGCCGGTGAAACCAGCACACGCTGCTGGCATGTGCGCAGCGGCGTGGTGCGGCTGTTCTACCTGAACGAACAAGGTACAGAGCGCAACCGCTCGTTCCACGGCGCGGGCAAATGGGTGGCGGGCAGCCTGCCGCCGCTTGCACTGCCCAGCCCTTACGCCATTGAGGCACTGGGGCCCGTAGACGCGGTGGAGCTGGACTATTCCACCTTGCAAGACTGGATGGGAGTCTTTCCGCAGATTGGCCCCCCGCTGCAAGAAGCCTTGGGCTACGTCTTCCAGTCCCACGCCCGGCGCGAGGCTGAACTGCTCAGCCATCCGCCAGAGGCACGCTACCAGGCGTTCCTGGCCTCGCACGCGGAACTGGCCAACCAGTTGCCCCAGCACCATGTGGCCAGCTACCTGGGCATCTCGCCGGTGTCGCTCTCCCGCATCCGAGCCCGGCTGGGCATGGTGGATGCGGGGCGCGGCGGCTGAAACCGACACTCACCGCCCCAGCGGCCATGCACTGACCGTGCGGTCCCGCCCCGGCATCACCACCTGGGGCAGGCTTTCCTTGTCCATCACCGCGTTGGCGGCCACCAGACCGTTCCAGTGCAGCAGATGCGCGGTCACGGCATATACCTCGTCATCGGTCAGGCTCTTGGGCGCATGCATGGGCATGCCCCGACGCACGTAGTCGAACACCGTGGTGGCATACGGCCACATTGCTCCCACCGACAGCACCTGCAAGGGGTACTGGCGCACACGCAAAGGCCGCAACAGGTCATTCCAGGCGATGAAGCCATCCGATCCCACAAGGCGGGAAGCCGGACCTTCCACGCCCTGCGCGCCGTGGCAGGCCGCACAGTGCTGCACGTAAAGTTGCGCGCCCCGCGCCACGCTACCTTGGCCGGGTGGCAAATTGCGGCCATCGGGAAAGATGGTGATGGCGTAGCGATCGACCTCTTCGGAAGACATTGGCTGCGCCAGGCCAATGATGGCCGGCGGCGCTGCAGGTGCCATGCCGGGCGCGGGCTGCGTCTGCGCCTGGCTGTCGAACCCGGCGTACAGCAGCAGTCCGGCCGCTGCGAACATCCATCCGCCTCGCCGCAAGACTGCGATCCACGCGAACGGGTAGGAGGGGTACCAGCGCTCACGCATAGAGGTTCTCCACGCGCCCATCGGCCTGCACGCGCCAGGCCTGCACCGCGTTGTAGTGGTTGAAGGAATGCAAGGCGTAGCGCCGCTTCCATTCGCCGCGCAGTGGCTGCGTGCGGCCGTGCTCATCGGTGGCCCGGCTCAGCAGGTCGGCGCGACGTCCATTCCACTTCCAGGGCAGCGTGAAACGCGTGAACGCGCGGTCCAGCACCGGTCCATGCAAATGCGCAGCCGCCCAGGTGCGGCCACCATCCACCGACACATCCACCCGGGCAATGCGGCCGTAGCCGGACCAGGCCAGCCCTGCGATTTCATAGAAGCCCTGGGTTTCGGGCATCGTCTGCTGGCCCGAGGGGTGGGTGATGACGGATTTCACGTCCATGTGGAAAGCAAAGCGTTCAATGCGACCATCAGCCAGCACCTGGGTGTACAGGCCCGATTCGTCCTTGGTGTAGGCAGGCGCGTCGCTCACCTCCAGCCGGTGCAGCCATTTGATGTTGACGTTGCCTTCCCACCCGGGCATGAACAAACGCATGGGGTAGCCCTGCGAGGGCCGCAGCCGCTCGCCGTTCTGGTACAGCGCCACCATGCCATGCTCCAGCAAGGCTTTCAGCGGAAGGCTTCGGCTGTGCGATCCACCATCGGCCCCCTCAGCCACCACCCAGCGGGCGCGGTCCTTCAGCCCTGCTTCGTTGAGCAGGTAGGACAGCGGGACACCCGTCCACTCCGAGCACGACACCTCGCCTGCGAGTTCACCCAGGGTCTGGTCCAACGCCGTGGGCGACAGCGCATTGGCTGCCGAGTTGCCCGCGCACTCCAGAAAATGCACGCGGCTGACCATCGGGTAGCGCAACAGCCGGGCCAGGTCAACGCGCAAGGGCTTGTCTACCAGACCGTGCAGCCGCAGTTCGTGCCGAGCAGGGTCGATGTCGGGCACCCCGTTGTGATGGACGGCAAAATGCAGCCCACTCGGGGTGATGATGCCGCGCTGGTGCTGCAGCGGCGTGCGCCACCCCGCAAAACCCGAGACGTGCGACACCGAGCGCTGTACGGCCGCCTCGTAGGCCGACGGCTGCCCATAAGGCACATCGGCGCCGCCAGGCCGCGCCATGCTCTGCGGCAACCGCGCAGCCAGGGGTTCTTGCGCGGATGGCGCTGGCTGCGCTTGCACCACGCCACCGCCAACTGCCAAAGCGCCCAAAAAAGCCCTGCGAGCCCACAGTCCGCCCGGGCCACCATGTGATTGCATCCGTCTACCTCCGGAATGGAAGCGGCACCCATCGGCCGCGACGCCAGTGTGGTGGCGTGCGGCGCCGTGCGCATTAACGCTTGTTAACGCGGCCGCCTGCGTCCGAACACCCTTACACTGGCGCGCCGCTGGCCCCATGTGCCCGGTGCCAGCCCACCCCCTTCGTTGAATTCAAAGGAATCCCATGCGCATCTCCCCTGCCCTCCTCGTCGTTGGCCTGCTAGCCGCTCCGTTTACTGCTGTACACGCGCAGGCCTCGGGTCCCATCACCACCGCCAGCGGCCTGGTCTATGAATCCCTCAAGGAAGGCACGGGCGACTCGCCCAAGGCCACTGACACCGTCAAAGTGCACTACAAAGGCATGTTCCTGGATGGCAAGGAGTTCGACAGCTCCTACAAGCGCGGCGAGCCCACCTCGTTTCCGCTCAATGGCGTGATCCCCTGCTGGACCGAAGGCGTGCAGCGCATGAAGCCGGGCGGCAAGGCCAAGCTGACCTGCCCACCCGCCATTGCCTACGGATCACGGGGTGCGGGTGGCCTGATTCCGCCCAACACCACGCTGAACTTCGAAGTCGAGCTGATTTCGATCGGCCGTTGAGCCCATGCTGCTGAAGGTCGGTGACCTCGCGCGGCGCACCGGCCTCACGGTGCGCACACTGCACCATTACGACGAGATCGGCCTGCTCACGCCCTCGGGCCGCTCGGAGGTTGGTTACCGGCTCTACAGCCAGGCCGACGTGCAGCGGCTGCATGGCATCCAGACCATGCGCCAGATGGGCCTGGCGCTCAGCGACATTGGCAACTTGCTGGCGGGTGACGGTGTGGCGCCCGAACGCATCATCGGCCAGCAGATCCGCGCGCTGGACCAGCAGATTGCGCAGGCCAGCGAACTGCGCGCCCGCCTGACCATGCTGCGCGACGGCCTCATGGCGGGCGCCGAGCCCAACATGGGCAACTGGCTGGAGGCGCTCGCGCTGATGACGACCTACGGCAAGTACTTCAGCGCCACAGAACTCAAGCAGATCTTCACGAACTGGAGCCTCATCGAGGCAGACTGGCTGGTGGTCAGGGACCTGGTGCGCGACGCCATGGACCGGCAACTGCCCCCCGATGCCCCTGAAGTCCAGGCATTGGCTTACCGCTGGATGGCACTCATGCTGCACTGGATGGGCGGCGACCTGGACCTGCTGGAGCGCTGGGGGCACATGTTCCGCACCGAGCCCACCACACAAGGCCGCCACCACGCGCCGCCGGGCGAGATGATCGAGTACGTCGAGGTCGCCATCAAGCTGCGCATGGCGCTGCTGGAGAAGTACATCACCCGCGACGATCTGCGCGCGCTCGGCCATGTGCCCCATACCCACTGGGCCGCGCTGGAGGCCGATGTGCAGCAGCTTCTGGCCCGTGGGCTGCCCCCACACCACCCGGATGCCATCGCCGCTGCACTGCGCTGGAACGCGCTGTTCGACCAACTGACCGGCCAGCGCCCTGGGCTGCGCCAGAAACTGCTCACGGCCTCGGCCAACGAGCCGCTGCTGCAGGCCGGATCGCCCCTGAGCGCCCCGGTGCGCGCCTTCCTGCACGCCGCGCTGGCCTGCGCGGCCCCTGGAGCAGTCCCCCATCGGCCTGAACTTCCTCCAAAAGAACTCTGAAAATGCTTGACCCTCACGCGACGTGAGGCTGCACAGTCGGTCCCCATGAATGGATCGACACTCTCCCCCGGGACCGCCGCACCAGGCCTGCGGCTCCATGCGCTGGACAATTTGCGCGCCGCTATGATGTGGCTGGGCATCGTGCTGCATGTCGCGGTGATCTACATGAGCCGCCCCTCCCCCCTGCCCTGGCACGACGACCAGGCCACCCCGGTGGCCGATCTGCTGGTCGCCGTGATCCATGCGTTCCGCATGCCCGTGTTTTTCATCCTGGCCGGTTTTTTTGTGTCGCTGCTGGTGCACCGCCGGGGGTTGGCCGGCATGGTGCGCCACCGGCTGCGCCGCCTGGGTTTGCCGTTCGCGGTGTTCTGGCCTCCTTTGTTTGTGCTCAGCGCCCTGCTGGGCCTGGCGTTCCTGCACCGGATGGCCCAAGGCACGTGGGGGCTGGACCGCAACCTGATGCCCCAGAACACCACCATGACAACGGGCCCGAACACCATGCACCTGTGGTTTCTGTGGATGCTGCTGTGGCTGGCCATGCTGACACCCGTGCTGTGGTCCGCCGTGCGCGCACTGCCTGCCGGCCTGCAGCACGCCCTGGGGCGCATCGTTGCCTGGCTGGGCGGCACGCCGCTGGGCATCGTTGTGCTCACGCTGCCGCTGGCCTGGATTGGTGCCGACTATGACCATGGCATTGTCACGCCCAACGGGTCCTTCCTGCCGCCGCTGGCTGAATGGCTGCACAACGGACTGTTCTATGGGTTTGGGCTGTGCCTGTATGCGCAGCAGAAGACATTGATGGCGCGCTACGAAAGGCACTGGCCTATGCTGGCAAGCCTGGGGCTGGCGTGCTTTCTGATCACGGCCGTGCTGTTGGAGGTGCTGGCGCAGCCCGAGGCATCGGCCTTCGTGCTGGTCCTGGTCTCCGGAGCCTTCACTGACCTGCTGGCCACCCCCGTGTCGGCCACGCGGCACCTGCAGTTCTGGATGGCACTGGCCTACAACGGAGCCTCCTGGCTGTGGAGCCTGGCCCTGGTCGGGTTCTTTCTGCGGCATGTGGCGCAGGCCCGCGCCTGGCTGGCCTATCTGGCCGACAGCTCGTACTGGGTGTACCTGGTGCACCTGCCCATGACCATTGGGTGGGGCGCACTGCTGCACGGCCTGCCGATTCCTGTGCTGGCCAAGATGCTGATCAATGTGCTGGCCACCACCGCCCTGTGCCTGGCCACCTACCACCTGGGTGTGCGCTTCACCGCCGTGAGCCAGTTGCTCAACGGCCGCCGCCACACCCGCCCACCTTCTGGAAAGACTGCCCATGCGACCTGATACCCCGCCCCCTTCCGCGCCTGCGGCCTCTTCAGGCCCGGCCGCCAACCCGCGCGCTGCGCTGTTCAAGGACCGCAACTTCCGCTGGCTCACCAGCGGCGCCTTCCTGTCCATGCTGGGCGACCAGTTCACACTGATCGCGCTGCCCTGGCTGGTGCTGCAGATGACGGGCGACACCCTGGTGCTGGGCACCGTGCTGGCCCTGGTCAGCGTGCCGCGTGCGCTGTTCATCCTGATCGGAGGCGCGCTGGTGGACCGGCATTCGCCCAAACAGGTGCTGATGGTCACCAAGTACGTCAACCTCGTGCTGCTGGCCGTGCTGGCGGGGCTGGTGCTGGCCGACAGCCTGGCACTGTGGATGGTGTACGTGCTGTCCCTGGGCATTGGCCTTGCCACGGCCTTCAGCATCCCGGCCGGCACGGCCATGATGCCAAACGTGGTGGCGCGCCACCAGTTGCAGGCGGCGAACGGCGTGAACCTGGGCTTGCGCCAGCTCACGATGTTCCTCGGGCCGCTGCTGGCGGGCCTGTTGATCGCGCTGTTTGGCGATGCCTCGACCGCCTCTGCCGGTAGCGAGGGCGGCGCGCGCGCCAATGCCACGGGCATCGGCATCGCGTTTGCGCTGGATGCGCTGAGTTTTGCGGTGTCGGCCTGGACACTGTCCAAGGTGCAAACCCACGCAGGCAGCGCAGCCCCTGCGGCAGCGCCGCAGGCCGTGCTGGCGTCGGTGGCCCAGGGCCTGGCGCATTTCTGGCGCGATGGCGAGCTGCGCACCTGCTTTCTCTACTGGAGCGCGATCGCCTTGTTCATCATGGGGCCCATCCACATCGCGATCCCCGTGCTGGCCAGCAGCACGCCCACGCTGGGCGCCGCCGCCTTCGGCATCATCGTGGGCGCCCATGGCGCGGGCACGCTGCTGGGCATGGTGGTTTCGGGCATGCTGCCCCGGCTGCGCATCGGCAGCCTGGGCATGACCATCCTGGCGTTCGACGCGGTCATCGGTGCACTGTTCGTGCCCATGGGCCTGATCACCGCCGTGTGGCAGGGCGCGCTGCTGATGCTGGTGATTGGCCTGCTGGGCGGTTTCATGCAGGTGAGCGTGTTCACCTGGATACAGCAGCGTGTGCCCCCGGCGCTGCTGGGCCGGGCAATGAGCCTGTTCATGTTCATCTTCATGGGCCTGGCGCCCATCTCTGCGGCGGTGATGGGCTGGGTGATGAAAAGCATCACGCTGCCACAGCTGTTTGCGGCCAGCGGCGGCACGCTGGTGGTGCTGGCTGCGCTGGCCTGGGTGCTGACACCCATGCGCAGCGTCACAGATACGACACCCGCCACGCGCTGAAACCCTGCGCGCGCAAAAAAGGCCGGGCAAATGCCCGGCCTTTGACTGAAAGCGAACGACTCAGACTTCGGTCACGAACTGCTCGCGGGGGCGGCGCACCTTCTTCAGGTTCACCAGCCAGTCGCCTTCGTCGGCACGGTAGCCCAGGGGCAGAATCGCCACACTGCGCAGGCCACGGGCGCGCAGATCCAGGATTTCGTCCAGCGCATTGGGATCAAAACCCTCCATGGGGGTGGAATCCACTTCTTCAAACGCTGCAGCGATCAACGCTGCGCTCATGCCGATGTAGGCTTGGCGTGCGGCGTGCTGGAAGTTCACCTCGGCATCGCGCTGGGGGTAGCTGGACAGCAGCATCTGGCGGTAGTTTTCCCAGCCTTCGTTCTTGAAGCCGCGCTGCTCGTTGGTCAGGTCGAACATCATGTTGATGCGGTCGGCCGTGTAGTTGTCCCACGCAGCAAACACCAGCAGGTGCGAGCCGTCGGTGATCTGGGCCTGGTTCCAGGCGATGGGCTGGATCTTGGCGCGCACGGCGGGGTCGGTCACCACAATGATCTCGAAAGGCTGCAGGCCGCTGGAAGTGGGGGCCAGGCGGGCGGCCTCCAGGATGCGCTCGACCTTCTCCTGCGGCACGGCCTTGGAGGGGTTCATCTTCTTGGCGGCATAGCGCCATTGCAGTTTGTTCAGCAGGGGTTGGGCAGCGGTGGTGTCAACGGGGCTCATGGCAAGGATTCCTGAAATCGGCAAACGGGTTTGAACTAAGAAAAAGCGGATGGTTGAACTGTAAAGACCCGGTTTTCTTTGAGTAAGCCCCGCTGCGGAAAAGGATTGTTCGCAATCGGTCAACAATCGCGCCCCAAATCAATCGGATTCGTACCTGCACCCGGGGCCTGCAGCCTGCGGGCGTACACTCGCAGCCATGCGTTCTGGCCCACAGCATGGCGCGGTGTGCACCCGCTCTCCCCGCCCCACTTCCTGCCCAATTCCCCGTCCCATTCCCTGGCCGCGCCCGCCCCATGACTGAACCCGATCTGTCCTTCCTGGACCCTTCAGGTCGGCGGCCCACCCCGGCCGACAATCACCCGCGGCCCTCCGTCGCCCCGGCCGAAGGCCTGGTGGCCGAGCTGCGCGCCTACCAGGCTGAGCTGGAAAGCCAGAACAAGGTGCTGCGCTACAGCCAGGCCGTGGCCGAGAGCGCCTACGAACGCTTCGAGACCCTGTTTGCCAGTGTGCCCCTGGCCCTCATGGTGGTGGACGAGCACGACATGGTGGTGCAGGCCAATTCGATGGCCCACCGCTCCTTCCAGCCCACCGAACGCGACCGGCCGCTGACCGCGCTGATGCCTTTTGTGTGCCCACAGGACGCCGCCCGCGTGCGCGAGGCCTTTGCCCAGGCGCAGGACCTGGGGCACAGCGAGGCCAAGGAGGTGGTGTTCCTCATCAACGACACCAGCCGCATCACGGGCGACCTGCACATCGCGCACATCGAGGCACCCCAGGCCAGCGGCGCACCGTTGTCCCAATTTTTGTGCGCGGTGATCGACCAGGGCCCGCTGCTGGCCGAGCGCCAGGCGCTTCAGCACAGCGCGCTCACACTGCAGCAGCGCAACGAACAACTGCACGCCAGCGAGAAGCGGCTCGAAGCCGTCATCAATTCGGCGCTGGACGCCATCATCTGCGTGGACCAGCACCAGCGCATCACCGTGTTCAACCCCACAGCGGCCGCGCTGTTCCAGTGCAGTGCCAGCGACGCACTGGGCAGCACGCTCGACCGCTTCTTGCCCGATGCGGCGCAAGCCCTCGCGTTTGCGCAGCTCACCACGCAGGCACTTCTGGGCGAGATGACGGCCCTCACCGCCAGCGGCAAGGAACTGGCCGTGGAAGTGAGCGTGTCGTTCGAGCGCCATGCAGAAAGCGTAGGCGGGGGCGAGACCACCACCGTGTTCGCGCGCGACCTCACCGGTCGCAAGAAGGCCGAAGCGCACCGCAACGAGCTGGAGGCCCAGCTGCGCGAGTCGCACAAGATGCAGGCCGTGGGCACCATGGCCGGGGGCATTGCGCACGACTTCAACAACATCCTGGGCGCGATCCTGGGCAACGTGGAACTGGCCAAGGCCGATTGCGCCGCAGGCTCGCCCGTGCTGGAGAGCCTGCTGGAGATCGACAAGGCTGGCCGCCGCGCGCGCGACCTGGTGCGCCAGATCCTCACCTTCAGCCGCAACGAGCCCCCGCAGCGCTCGGCCGTGTCGCTGGCCGAGGTGGTGCACGACACCGAACGCCTGCTGCGCGTGACCCTGCCCCCCGCCATCGAGCTGCACATGCAGTTGCAGGCAGGGTTGCCCCCCGTGCTGGCCGACGCCACCCAGGTCGAGCAGGCCTTGCTCAACCTGTGCACCAACGCCGTCCACGCCATCCAGGGCCAGGGCGGCGAGCGCGGCAGCATCCATGTGGAGGCCGCCACGGTGCAGCCCGACCAGCGCCTGACCGAACGCCTGGGCCTGGCGCCCATCGACTACGTGGCCCTGACGGTGCGCGACAGCGGCCCCGGCATGGAGGCGGCCACACTGGAGCGCATCTTCGAGCCCTTTTTCACCACCAAGCCCGTGGGCCAGGGCACGGGCCTGGGCCTGGCCGTAGTGCATGGTGTGATGCGCACACACGAAGGTGGTGTGGACGTGCAAAGCACGCCCGGCCAGGGCAGCCGGTTCACGCTGTACTTTCCGGTCGCAACGGGCCAGACAACCGCCCCCCCGGCGCCTGCCCCGGCAGCACCGGCTGCGCCCGCCGCACCATTGGCCACCGCAGCCGCGACCTCCACGCCGCGCCAGAAGCCCCATGTGATGTACGTGGACGACGACCAGGCCCTGGTCTTTCTGGTGCAACGCCTGCTGCGCCGCCGGGGCTACGAGGTGAGCGGCTTCACCGATCCCCACGAGGCCACTGCCGCGCTGCGCACGGCGCCCCAGCGCTACGACCTGCTGGTGACCGACTACAACATGCCCGGCTTCTGCGGCGTGGATCTGGTGCGCGAGGCGCGCCTCATCCGCCCCGGCCTGCCCGTGGCCCTGGCCTCTGGCTATGTCACGGCCGAGATCGAGCAGGCCGCGCTGGCCGAAGGCGCACAGGCGCTGATCCACAAGCCCAATGACGTTGAAGAGCTTTGCGCCACCGTTGAGCGCCTGGTGAGGGGCGACAACCATGCCGCAAGCTGAGACCTTTGCGCAGGCTGCATTCTTGGCGCCCACGGTATCGGCAGAGGTCAACCACGTCGAGCGCGTTGCAAACCCTCAAGACCTATGCGCTCCTCCGGTGGCGCTGCATGAGGACGCCGACGTGCTGGTGCTGTACAAGCCCTCTGGCCTGCTGTGCGTGCCGGGGCGCGGCATCGACAAACAGGACTGCCTGAGCGCACGCGCCCAGTCGCACTGGCCGGGCGCACTCATCGTGCATCGACTGGACCAGGCCACTTCGGGTCTGGTGCTGATGGCTCGGCATGCCGATGCACAACGGCGCTTGAGCCTGGCATTTGAGCAGCGGCAGGTTCACAAACGCTACGTCGCGATAGTTCAAGGCTTGGTGGACGCCCCGGCCGGCACCTGGGCAGACATCCACCTGCCCATCGCCGCTGATTGGGAGCGGCGCCCCTTGCGCGTGATCGATGCAGTGCACGGCAAGCCCAGCCATACCCGCTGGCGCACGCTGTCACATGATTTGACTGCCAGAACCACCCGTGTCGAGCTCGAGCCCCTGACGGGTCGCACGCACCAGCTGCGCGTGCACATGGCCGCCATGGGCCACCCGATCCTGGGAGACACGTTGTATGCGGATGCCGCCACACAGGCCCAGTCCTCACGCCTGTTGCTGCATGCCGCAGAACTGGCATTGGCGCACCCCGCTACCGGGCAGCCCATGCGGTGGGAGCTGGTAGCTGACTTTTGAAGCTTTTTTGCCGCCCACCGCCTGATGGGGCTCATATTTAGCTATTTCTTTAATAGCAAGCCAACTCAGTGAACGGGCAGCAGCGCCGCGACCGACTGGCTCAACTGCTCCTGCCAGGGCAACGCATCCACCACCGTTGACAGCAGCTCAAGGTTCTTGTGCCACCCGGTGTCATTGCCCGTGGAGTACACCAGCATCACGTTGCTGCGGGGCTGGCCCAGCCGTGCAAGAGCAAAAGGCCGCTGTGCTGTCCAGAGACGGATATGCCAGTCCCAGCCGATGGACACCACAGGGCAGGACGCGCTCACCCATTCCGTGTAGCCACTGATGGTAGTCTCGCATCCGCACACCGCAGCACGCGGCTCCACCAAGTCCAGGTCCACCGCCGACATCAGGTGGCGGATAGGCAGCGACAGCAGTTCGTCAATCGACAGTCGCAACAGGCCATCTGGCGATACCTGCACGGGGTTCACGCTCGTTCTCCGCCGATCGCCCCGATGGGCACCCACCCCTGGCTGACACTGCCGCAAGGGCCTGCAGCGCCTGAAGGCAGCAGCATCAGCCCAGCAACCCCAGCATGGCGGCACGCACGGTGGCGGCCGTCTTGTTGGTAGTTTGCAGTTTGGTCACGGCATTCTTGACGTGGAAGTTCACGGTGTTTTCCGACACATCCAGCAGCGAGGAGATGTCGGCAGAGGTCTTGCCGTCGGCGGTCCATTTGAGCACCTCGATTTCTCTGGCCGTCAGATGCGGCTGCATCTCTTCGGCCTGGCGTGTCGTAAAGATGCGCGACAGGATCAGGTGCGCAATGTGCGCCAGCCAGCGCATCTTCATCTCGCTGCGGGCAATCTCGTCGGATGTCAGGGCCTCGGACGAACGCGCCAGTGTCAGCATGCCGCGCACCCCACCCCCGTCAATGCACGATTGCGCCCATCCAAAGCGCAGGCCGAACGAACGCGCGTCTTCCCAGAAATCCTGGGCCGATGCAAACACGTCGTCCGACCAGACCAGTGGAGTCTGCTTGCGGCACCCATGCTGCACGGTGGGATCCACCTGCACATAGCCCTGCCGCACATACCGCTCCTGCCAAGCCTGCGGGTAGTTGTTCAAAAAAATGGTCTTCGGGTTGGACAAGGGCATGGGTACCCGCAGGCCATAAGCGCAGTACTCAAACCCCAGGGCTTGCGCAGCAAGCTCGATTTTGCAAAAAACCTCCTGCTCAGACTGCGCGCGATCCATCACCCCCAAAAGATCTTCTTGCCAGCTTGTCATAGGACTCCAACCCGAGCGCCACCCCACAGAGACTGACCATCTGCGTGCGCACTGCGCACCATCAAACTACGGTTACGTTTTTCCACATTCTGGCGGCATTGAAGCCCTTTGGCGAGCTGATTCTGACAAGAAAGGCGCCCAGCAACACCTACCAGAGTTGGTAGTTACAAATATTTCCGTGTGATTTTCTAATGGGTAAAACTCATGAAGGAATCTCCGATGCGTATCACCTCTGGCTGCTCTGCTGAATTGCATCCGCCACTGATGACGCGCATGGCCCGGTACCGGCATCGTGTTTTTGTGGAAAAACTGGGCTGGCAGCTGCACTGCCGCGATGCCCTGGAGCTGGACCAGTTCGACCGGGGTGACACCGTCTATGTCATCGCCCAGAACGAAGACGGCGAAGTGATTGGCACCGCCCGGCTGCTGCCCACAACCCGCCCCTACCTGCTGGCCGAAGTGTTTCCGCAATTGCTCAATGGCGCCCCGCCCCCCGAAGCACCAGAGGTGTGGGAGCTGTCCCGCTTTGCAGCGATGGATTTTTCAGGGCCCACGGGCTCCGCGCTCGACCAGTTCTCCTCGCCCATCACCACCGGCCTGCTGCAAGCGGCCAGCCGCTGCGCAATGGCACACGGGGCCCAACGCATGGTCACGGTATCTCCACTGGGTGTGGAGCGTCTGCTGCGCCGTACAGGTTTTGAATCCCATCGCCTGGGCCCGCCCACCCTGGTCCAGGGCCATCCGCTTTTTGCTTGCTCCATCCGGTGCAAGTGACTGCACCTGCGCGCAGCCTGCCCAACGCATTTTCTTGAGCCGACCATGCCGCTCCCATCCTCGCTCCAGACGCCCCAGCCTCCCGCAGCTGCGGTCCCAAGCCTGGCGCCCCCGGGCCTGAGGGTGGTCATCCCACATCTCGGGCGGGTCACTGCCGACTTGCGCGAACACCTGCTACAGCAACGTCCCGTCACCCTCTGGCTCACCGGCCTGAGTGGTGCTGGCAAGTCCACGCTGGCCTATGCACTGGAGGAGGAACTGCATGGCCTCGGCTTTGCCAGCTTCGTGCTCGACGGAGACAACCTGCGGCACCGGCTCAACCGCGACCTGGGCTTCAGCGCCGCCGAGCGCTCGGAGAACATCCGGCGCGTGGCAGAAGTCGCCGCACTGATGAACGACGCCGGACTATTGGTCTTCACCGCCCTCATATCCCCCCAGCGCAGCGACCGCGCCATGGCCCGTGCGCTCATTGGGGAACACCGCTTTCTGGAGGTGCATGTAAGCACCCCGCTGAGCGTGTGCGAGGGCCGCGACCCCAAGGGCCTGTACACCATGGCGCGCGCGGGGCGCATCCCGCAGTTCACCGGGGTTTCCGCCCCCTACGAGGCCCCCGAATCGCCCGATTTCAGCATCGACACCGCCCACCTGAGCCTGCGCGAGGCCTGTACGCAGCTGCTCGCGCTTCTGCGCCAGCGCGGGTACATCCGCTAGGGCAGTCTTTTTTTGCACGATTCTTCCGATGTCTCCCATGCACGCCCAAAAACCTGCCTCAGCGCCCCCCACCCCGGGCACTGGATTGAACGCCTATGACCTTTTCAACGGGGATGCAGACGGGCTGTGCGCGCTGCACCAGCTGCGCCTGGTGGAGCCCCGCGACAGCGTCCTCATCAGCGGGGTGAAACGGGACATCGCCCTGTTCGACCAGCTGCCCTCCGGTCGGCCACTGCAGGTGACGGCGCTCGATATCTCGTGGGACCGCAACGCGCAGGGCGTGTGCCGGGTGCTCAACGGCGGCGGCCAGGTGACCTATTTCGACCACCACAGCGCAAAAAAGCTCTTTCGCCATCCGCAGCTCACAGCCCACATTGACTCCGGCCTGGACGTCTGCACCAGCATCCTGGTGGACCGCCACCTGGGCGGTGTTTTGCGCCAGTGGGCCATCGTGGCAGCCTACGGCGACAACCTGGACGCCGTGGCCGACCGCATGGCGCGCGAGCACGGCTGCACGGCGGCCACACGCGGAGCGCTGGCGCAGCTGGGCTACCTGCTCAACTACAACGCCTATGGCGAAAGCCGCGAAGACCTGCACTTCTGCCCCGTGCAGCTGTACCGGTCTATGCACCGCTTCGAGAGTCCGCTCGACTTCATGGCCAAGGCCTACGAATTCCGCCGCCTGCTGGAAGGCCATGCCAGTGACCTCAAGGCCGTGCAAGGTCTCACGCCCTACACCGCCAACGACAAGGCCACCGTCTACGTGCTGCCTGACCGCGCATGGGCCCGGCGCCTGTGCGGCACCCTCGCCAACCAGCTTGTGGCGCGCAACAACGGGCGCTCGGTCGCCGTGCTCACCCCCCGTTCGGACGGCGACTTTCTGGTCAGCCTGCGCATTGGCAGCGCCAGCGCCAGCCGCGCCGACGTGTTCTGCAGCCGCTACCCGGCAGGTGGCGGCCGCCACGGCGCGGGCGGCATCGACCGGCTGCCCGACCAGGACATGGATCGCTTCATCAACGAGTTCTTCGCGCATCTGGAGTCAGACACACCATGAACCAACCAACCCGCAACACACGCCCGCTTCCGCTGTTGATGATTCCACTGCGGCGCTGCGGCAGCCACGCGCTGCGCCTGCGCCTGAACGCCAGCCCGCAATTCCACTCCCCCTATCCACTGCACATCGTGGACTTCATGCCGCTGGTGCCGCTGTATGGCGACCTGCGCGACGACGGCGCGTACCTGCAGATGGTCAAGGACGTGGTGGGACTGCAGCAGGCCAGCATGGTGAGGTGGCCGGGCATGCACTTCCATGCCGAGGAGATCTTCAACACCCTGACGCACGAGCCCCGCAGCGTGCACCGCATTGTCTGGGAGCTGCTGCTGCGCAGCGCAGAGCAGCACGGGGCCAGCGTGGCCATGGACAAGTCGCTCGACAGCGTCCACTACGCCCACGACCTGATGGCCCTGTTTCCGGAGATGCGCTTTCTGAACGTGGTGCGCGATCCCCGGGCGCAGGTGGCCTCGATGAACCGGGCGATCATTCACGACTTCGACACCACGCTCAACGCCCTGGCCTGGGTCAAGGCCCACACCACAGGCCGCGCGCTGGCGCTGCGCCACCCGGACCGCGTGCTCACCATCCGATACGAAGACTTCCTGGCCGACCAGGAACACACGCTGCGGCGCATCTGCCAGTTCATCGGCATCGAGTTCCTGCCGCAGATGCTGGACATCGCGGCATCGCAGGAAGCGCAAGACCTGTCCCGCATGTCTGCCCTGTGGGAGTCCAACTGCTTTGCGCCCCTTCCGGCCAACAAGGACAAGTTCAAGACCCAGTTGCAACCCCACGAAATCGAGACCATCGAAAGCCTGGCGTGGGAAACGATGCGCCACTACGGGTACGAATGCATGACCGATGTCCAAGCCCCCCACCCCACGCCAGCCGTACTGGAGCAATGCCGCCAGCAGTCGGAGAAACGGCGCAGCGAGGCCTGGGAGCAGCTGCTGCGCAGTGCGCCGCGCGACTATGCGGCCCGCCGCGTGCGGGCCGACTATCTGGATCGCGTGCGCCAGCGCCTGCAAAACACCCGCACCATGGAAAACAGGGCAGCAGCCCTGTCCTGACCGGCGCGGCAACACCATCGGCTCCCCCGGCCCCGCACCTCTTCACCCACCTTCGCCACTGCACCCTCAAGGAGCCGCCATGCGCATCAAAGACCTGAAACTGGGCATTCGACTTGGAGTGGCGTTCGGGCTGCTGCTGTTGATCACCATGGTCATCGCCGCACTCGGCGTCATGAGCGTGACCGCCCTGCAGCACAGCAACGAACACATCGCCACCTCGGAGCTCAAGCGCCAGGGCATCGTGCACCAGTGGCAGACCGACATCCAGATGAACTGGCTGCGCACCGAGGCCTTCCTCAAGGCCAGCGACGCTCAGTACGCTGGCAAGCTCAAGAAAGACATGTCTGCCGTGGTCGAGGTGCAAAGCAAGCGCATGCAGGAAGTGCGCAGCTACCTGTTGCCCGGAAAGGAAACGCAGCTGTACGAACAGGCCATCGCCGCGCGCGATGCCTACCGCGTCAAGCGCACCGAACTCGTCAAGGCCAAGGAGGCCGGACAGGATGTGGCCACACAGACCGATACCGTACTGGCGCCCATCTTTCAAAACTATGCAGGCACGCTGCAGGAGCTGACCCGAACGCTGGACGAAGGCGTGGCGGACACCCTCAAGGACACCACAGCCAAGGCCACAGCCAGCATCGCCTGGATCGGTGGCAGCTCCGTGGCCGCCATCCTCGCAGGGCTGCTTCTCGCCTGGTTGACCACCAACTCCATTACCGCCCCTGTGCAACAGGCAGTCCAGGCGACATCAGCCATCGCGGCGGGTGACCTGGCGACCCCCATCCCCGAGGGCGCCAAGGATGAGCCGGGTCAGTTGCTCACCGAGCTGGCGCACATGCGCTCCAAGCTGGCCGATATCGTGGCCAACGTGCGGCAAAGCGCAGAAAGCGTCTCCACCGCCAGTGCGGAGATTTCGCAGGGCAATCACGACCTTTCTGCCCGCACCGAACGCCAGGCCAGTGCACTGCAGCAGACGGCTGCGTCCATGGAAGAGCTCGGCTCCACGGTGAAGCAAAACTCTGACAGCGCCCAGCAAGCCAACAGGCTCGCTCGCGATGCCAACGATGTTGCCCTGCAAGGTGGCAACGTCGTGACCCAGGTGGTCGAGACCATGAAGGGCATCAACGACAGCTCCAAGCGAATTGCAGACATCATCAGCGTCATCGATGGCATCGCTTTTCAGACCAACATTCTGGCGCTCAACGCAGCCGTCGAAGCCGCACGCGCGGGAGAACAGGGACGGGGCTTTGCGGTCGTGGCCAGTGAAGTGAGG
The DNA here is from genome assembly GCF_002245625.1 of Acidovorax kalamii. GTDB lineage: Bacteria > Pseudomonadota > Gammaproteobacteria > Burkholderiales > Burkholderiaceae_C > Acidovorax > Acidovorax kalamii. The sequence continues at coordinate 207,933 of NZ_NOIG01000010.1, read as the reverse complement.
GGGCTCGCCAGCCGATCGGCCGAGGCAGCCAAGGAAATCAAGGCGCTTATCTCTGCCAGCGTCAGCCGCGTAGAGCAAGGCACGGCCTTGGTGGACAAGGCGGGACACACCATGGCGGAAGTCGTCCAGTCCATTCGGCGTGTGACGGAAATAGTGAGCGAAATCAGTGCCGCCAGCTCGGAGCAGAGCGAGGGTGTCGGTCAGGTGGGCGAGGCCGTGATGCAGATGGACCAGACGACCCAACAAAACGCAGCCCTGGTGGAGGAAATGGCTGCCGCAGCCAACAGCATGAAAACCCAGGCCCTGGACCTTGTCCAGTTGGTCTCGGTGTTCCAGCTCAGCGCCGTTGGCAGCAGCACCCCGATGCCTGCAGTCACCCACGCGCCAGCGGTGCTGACGCCGGTGGGGAGGGTCGGCGCGCACAGAGCCATCGCGGCGTAAGACGACAAGCCGCGCCAGCTTCGCGCTGACGGGGACCGACGGGGATCCCGTACTGGGGGCGATGGTTCGAGTGGACTATGCCAGCGCCAGCACCTCGGCCACCGGCCTGCGGGGCTTGGGCGCCGCCGCCTCTGCGGCACGCCCCACGGCCACCAGCATCACGGGCAACTCATCGGCCTGCAGCCCAAAGGCGCCCGCCACCCCCGCTGCATCAAAACCACCCATGGGCGCGCTGGCCAGGCCCATGCCCTCTGCCGCCAGCATCAATGTCATCGCGGCCAGCGAGGCCGAGCGCACCGCCTCATCACGCTGCAGTTGGGCATCGGGGGCATGTGCCGCAGACGCCTGGGCCACCCAGGCATCCCCCACCGCCTGGCCAAAAACACCGGCACGCACCACAGGCGCCAGCCGCTCGGCCAGCCGGGTGTGGGCCTGCAGCGTGCCGCAGACGATGTAAGTCACAGCGGCATGCAGCACCTTCTGCTGGCGCCAGGCCAGCGCGTGCAGCTGTGCCTTGGCCGCAGGCGTGCGCACTGCAATAAAGCGCCAGTTCTGCAGGTGGTAAGCCGTGGGCGCCAGCGTGGCCAGGCGCACCAGCTCGGCAATCTGGGCTTCATCCAGCACATGGCTTGCGTCGAAAAGATGGGTGGAGACGCGGGTTTCAATGGCCGAAGCCACGGTGTGAGAAGACATGGAAACACAGACCTTTCAGATCAACAAAGAAAAGGAAAAAGGAAGGACGAAACCGGAGAACAGGGCGCCTGGGGCTTCAGCGACCCGCGCCGCGCTGCGCCATGGCCCACTGCACCGCCAGCACGCAGCCCAGCACCGTGGCCATGCCCAGCAGCGACACGCCGCGCATGGCTTGCCCCAGCAGCGCCCAGCCCAGCACCACGGCCGTGAGCGGGCTCAGCAGCCCCAGCGACGCCACGGCCACCGTGGGCAGACGCTCGATGCCCCGGAACCACAGCACATAGGCCACCAGCGCCCCCGCCAGGCAGAGGTACACATACCCACCGGCCTGCGTGGCCGTGAGTGCGGGCAAAGGCGGGTCGGCCCACCAGGCCACCGGCGCCAGCATGAGTCCGCCCAGCAGCAGCTGCCAGCCGGTAAAGGCCAGCACCGGCAGGCCGGACTGCCAGCGGCGCGAGAGAAACGTGCCCATGGCCATGCACACCGTGCCCGCCAGCGCCGCCGCCACGCCCCACGCGTCCCAGACGGTGCCGGGGGCCAGCAGCAGCAGGGCCATGCCCGCCACAGCCAGCACGCCCGCCCCCAGCGCCACGCCCGGCGGGCGGCGCTGGTCCACCGCCCAGGCCAGGCCCATCACCACCAGCGGGCCGATGGCTCCGACCACGGCCGCCAAGCCGCCCGGCAAGCGGTAGGCTGCCACAAACAGCAGCGCCTGGAAGACACCGATGTTGAGCGCAGCCAGCAGCGCCATGCGCCCCCAGCCCCCGGGTACCGGCCAGCGCCGCGCCCACAGCACCAGCAGCAGCCCCGCAGGCAGCGCCCGCAGCAGTGCCGCGGTGAACGGCCGACCGGGTGGCAACAGCTCGGTGGTGACGATGTAGGTGGAGCCCCAGATGGCAGGCGCCAACGCGGTGATAAGCACATCCAGCCAGCGGGAGGATGGTGAAGAGGACGAGCTTGATGCCATGATTTTTATCTTTAATTCAAGATAAATCACTGTAGCATAAAATCTCGATATCAAGATAAAAAAACGCCTATGCCTGATACCCGCCCCGCAGACGCCGTGGATGCCATCCTGGCCCAATGGCACACCGAACGCCCCGACCTGGATGTGTCCCCCATGGGCCCGATTGGCCGGCTCAAACGCTGCGCCGCGCTGGTGGACCGGCGGCTTGAAGCCGCCTTTGCGCCCTTCGGCCTGTCGTTCTGGGAGTTCGACATGCTGGCCACGTTGCGCCGCTCTGGCGCCCCCTACTGCCTGGCCCCCACCACGCTGTTCTCGACGCTTATGGTGACCTCCGGCACCATGACGCACCGCATGAACAGGCTGGAAGCCAGTGGCTGGATCACCCGCCTGCCCAACCCTGCCGATGCCCGCAGCCTGCTGGTGCAGCTCACCCCGGTGGGCCTGGCACTGATCGACCGTGCGGTGGAGGCCCATGTGGCCAACGAACACGCGCTGCTGGCCCCCCTGCGCGCGGCCGACCTCGCCGCCCTGGACCGCAAGCTGGCCCAGTTGCTCGCGGTGCTGGAGTCGCCCGAGGGTCAGTGAGGGCCTGAATGCAGCCCTGCACTGCGTACTGCGCAGTAACATGGCGGGATGCCTCACAACCACCTCACCATCCTCACCGGCGCCTCGCGCGGCATGGGCCTGGCCATGGCCCAGCAGCTGCTCAAAAGCGGCAACACCCTGATCTGCATCGCCCGCAGTACCAACCCCGATCTGGCCGCCGAGGCCAAGGCCGCAGGCGCCACGCTGGAGCAGTGGCAGCAAGACCTGTCGCAAGGCGAGCAGGCCGCGCACCAGTTGCAGGCCTGGCTGCAGGCCCAGGGCCCGCAGGCGTTTGCCAGCGCCACCCTCATCAACAACGCGGGCGTGATCCCGCGCATTGCGCCGCTGTCTGCCAGCGCCAACCCGCAGGATCTGGCCGACCTGGCCCACGCGCTGCGCGTGGGGCTGGAGGCGCCCATGCAGCTCACCGCCGCTTTCCTGGGCGCGACGGACAGCTGGACGGTGCCGCGCAAGGTGCTCAACATCTCCTCGGGCCTGGGCCGCCGGGCCATGGCGTCACAGGCCGCCTACTGTGCGGCCAAGGCGGGCATGGACCATTTCACGCGCTGCGTGGCGCTGGACGAGGCCCTCAAGCCCCATGGCGCCAAGGTATGCTCGCTGGCGCCCGGTGTGATCGACACCGACATGCAGGTCCAGCTGCGCGGCGCCGACCCGGCCGCCTTCCCGGATCGCCAGAATTTCGCCAACCTCAAGACGGGTGGCCAGCTCACATCGCCTGCCGACGCCGCCACCCGCGTGCTCGCCTGGCTGGAGCGCGCAGACTTCGGCACCAACCCGGTGGCCGACGTGCGCGAGGCGTGAGCCTATTACTCCTGTTTTTATAGCTACCAAGGCATGATGGACGCGCGGAAGCGGCCATTTTTATTCATATCTTTTCTACAAGGACCTCCCCATGACCCGTGAAGTCGTCGTCGTCAGCGCTGTGCGCACCGCCATTGGCACCTTTGGTGGCAGCCTCAAGGACATCGCCCCCACCGACCTGGGTGCGCTGGTCGTCAAGGAATCGCTGGCACGCGCCAGCGTGGAAGGCAAGGACGTGGGCCATGTGGTGTTCGGCCACGTGGTGAACACCGAGCCCAAGGACATGTACCTGTCGCGCGTCGCGGCCATCAATGGTGGCTGCGCCGAAGGCACGCCCGCGTTCAACGTGAACCGCCTGTGCGGCTCGGGCCTGCAGGCCATCGTGTCGGCCGCGCAGGCCATCCAGCTGGGCGATGCCGACGTGACCATCGGCGCAGGCGCCGAGGTGATGAGCCGCGCACCGTTCGCCAGCCTGAACATGCGCTGGGGCGCCCGCATGGGCGACACCAAGATGGTGGACATGATGATCGGCGCGCTGCACGACCCCTTCCACACCATCCACATGGGTGTGACGGCCGAGAACATCGCCGCCAAGTGGGGCATCAGCCGCGAAGACCAGGACAAGCTGGCCGTGGAAAGCCACAACCGCGCCGAACGCGCCACCGCCGCGGGCTACTTCAAGGACCAGATCGTGCCCGTCACGCTCAAGTCCAAGAAGGGCGATGTGCAATACGCCACCGACGAACACTTCCGCCCCGGCGCCACGCTGGAAGACATGGCGAAGCTCAAGCCCGTGTTCGTGAAGGAAAACGGCACGGTGACGGCCGGCAACGCCTCGGGCATCAATGACGCCGCCGCTGCCGTGGTGCTGATGGACGCCGCGGCCGCCAAGGCCCGTGGTGCCAAGCCCCTGGCGCGCCTGGTGGCCTACGCCCACGCGGGCGTGGACCCCAAGTACATGGGCATTGGCCCCGTGCCTGCCACGCAGCTGGCGCTGAAGAAGGCGGGCCTCACCGTGGCCGACCTGGACGTGATCGAGGCCAACGAAGCCTTTGCCGCGCAGGCCTGTGCCGTGACCCGCGACCTGGGCCTGGACCCGGCCAAGGTCAACCCCAACGGTTCGGGCATCTCGCTGGGCCACCCCATCGGCGCCACGGGCGCGCTGATCACCGTGAAAGCAATCCACGAGCTGCAGCGCGTGCAGGGCCGCTATGCGCTGGTAACCATGTGCATTGGCGGCGGCCAGGGCATTGCGGCAATCTTCGAGCGCCTTTGATTTTTGAGCGTGGCGGTGGCTGCCATCGCCAGTGGCGATGCTGCCACCCGCTATTGGCAAGGCGGGCGCCGCCGGTGATCAGCGATCATTGGCGCCCGCTGGCCCAGACCCGCCATGCAGCATGGCCCCACCCACTGCCTGCGCATCCCATACAACGACGGAGACTTTGTTCACCATGATTCGCACCCTGCTTTCCTTCACCGCCCTCGCCTTCGCGCTGGGCACCACGGCCCACGCCCAGGCGCCCGCACCGGCAGCCGCCTACCCCACCAAACCCATCCGACTGATCGTGCCCTTCCCGCCCGGCGGCGGCACCGACATCCTCTCGCGCCTGGTGGCAACCAAGCTCACCGAAGGCGCCAAATGGACCGTGGTGGCCGACAACAAGGCGGGGGCAGGCGGCACCATCGGCATCGGCGAAGCTGTGAAGGCCGCACCCACCGGCTACGACATCGTGATGGGCCAGAAGGACAACCTGGTGATCGGCCCCTGGCTGTACAAGAACCTGCCCTGGGACCCGACCAAAGACCTGACGCCCGTCGCCCATGTGGCCTGGACGCCCGTGGTCATCGCCACCAGCGTCAACTCCAAGTACAAGACCCTGGCCGATGTGGTGGCCGCCGCCAAGGCTGCGCCTGGCACCATCACCTATGGCTCGCCTGGCAATGGCACCTCCATCCACCTGGCAGGCCACCTGTTCGAGCAGGCGGCAGGCGCCAAGCTCAGCCACATCCCCTACAAGGGCTCCAACCCCGCGCTGATGGATGCGCTGGCGGGCAATGTGGACCTGCTGGTGTCGTCCCTGCCCTCGGCCATGGGCCAGATCAAGGCGGGCAAGCTGCGCCCGCTGGCCGTCACATCGGCCAAGCGCAGCTCGTCACTGCCCGACGTGCCCACAGTGGCCGAATCCGGCTTCAAGGACTTTGACGTGAGCACCTGGTATGGCGTGTTTGCCCCCGCTGGCACGCCTGCCCCCGTGGTGGCCACGCTGAATGCCGAGGTCAACAAGCTGCTGGCCACGGCCGACATGAAGGCCGCCATCCAGGCCCAGGGCGCCGAGCCCGAAGCCATGACATCGGCACAGCTGGGTGCCCTCCTGAAGAAGGAATACACGCAGTGGAAGGGCATTGTGGAAGCCTCCGGCGCGAAGATCGAGTAGCCCCCTGATGAGTCGCCTGCGGCGCCTTCCCCCTGAAGGGGGACGCACCCGGTGGCCTGGCGGAGCCAGCTCCACGGGTGCACTGGCGCTGGGGCGTGCCTATTCCGCGAGCAGCTGGCTGCGGGTGGTTTACTGCTTTATCGAAGACTGAAATGAAAACGGCTCCTTTCGGAGCCGTTCTTCATGGGGGATGACGCTCAGTCGCGCACGACCAGCACGGGGATGTGCACCACGCCCAGCACGCGCTGGGTGACGCTGCCCAGCACCAGCTTTTCGAGGCCTCGGCGGCCGTGTGAGCCCATCACGATCAGGTCGGCGCCCGAGGTTTCGAGTGCACGCAGGATGCCGTCATGCACGGCATGGCCCTCGCCCACCAGGGCGTTGGCCTGCACGCCCGCTTCGGCCATGGCTTTTTTGGTCGCATCCAAGGCGGCATTGGCTTCGGCCGTGGCGGCATTGATGTACTGTGCCTGGCCATAGGCAAAGTCGGCGCCCACGCCGGTGAAGGGATAGGGGTCGATCACATACACCGCCGTCACCGCGCTGCCAAAGGTCTTGGCCAGGGCTGCGGCCTTGGAAACGGCCAGCATCGAGGTCTTGGAGCCATCAACGGGAACCAGAATGTGCTTGAACATGGTGCTACTCCTTAAGTGAAGGGTGGGACCAAGCTTGTGACCTGGTCATGGGCCTCAGTGTGGACTGCCACCATACCCCGCATCTTGATTCGCATCAAATCCGGCGCACTCATACGCGTTTTCAGGCGACTGGGCCCGGCCCCACCACATCGGCCCCCTGGAAGTTGCCGCGCCGGCAGGTCACCACCAGCGTGTCGCGGTGACCGCCCGCCGCCAGGGGCTGGATGGGGGTGGATTCATGGATCATGCGCGCGTCGTCCAGCAGCAAGAGCGACCAGGGCTCGGTGAGCGTGAAGCGCTGGCCGCTGGGGCCGGTGGCCTCGAACACGCGGGTCTCACCGCCCTTCACGCCTTCGCGGCCCACCAGGAACACCGCCACCAGGTCCACGCCGTCGCGGTGCGCGCCCTCGGGCGTGGGGCGGCCAATGCCGTCGGTGGTGTCGATGCGGAACTGGTGCGCTTCCACGAACCAGGGTGCGGGGGCGTCCGGCCCGGCAAACACGGCGTCCGACACGCCCGCCAGCGCCGCCAGCAACTGCTGCCACACGGGGCGTGCCACGGTGGTGGCCTCCATGGGTGCAAACCAGCGCTCCATGCCGCCATGCAGGGCGTTGTATTCCACCGGCTGCCAGTGCGCGCGGTGCGGCGCTTGCTTCACTTGCCCGCCCTGCACCACAAAACAGGCATGGCGGCGGCGGCGGTAGCGGCCACCGTCTTTCAAGAACTCATCGGGCGGCAGCGCGGCCCAGTCGCTGTTGAGGGCCATCAGCGCGGGCAGATCGCAACCGATCCACTCGGCCACGGCCGCCGGGGACAACACGGCGTAGCCGCCCTGGCGCAGTTGGCTGGCGACTTCGGAAGGGGTGGTGAACGGAGGAGAAAAGGTGACTTGGGCCATAAGGGCCCGAGCTTAACCGCAGGCGCAAGCCCGCGATCTGCGGTGGCGCAAGAAGAGGACCGGGGCGGGCGAAGCGCACGCCGCGCGCAGTCGCACCGGCCAATCCACCCAGCTACTCACGCCGCTCAGTCCCTGTGGCCATGGCCCTTGCCACGGCCTTCGCCCCGCTCACCCCGGTCATCGCCCCGCCCATGGCCGCGCCCGTGGTCGCGGTCATGTTTGCCGCCGCCGTGGCGGTGGTCGTCGTCCCAGCGGCGGTCATCGCGACTTGCATGGTGGTGGTGCTTGGGCCCCTTGCGCGGCGGGGGCTCCTGCACAAAGTACACCGGCTGGTTGCAGGCGTTGTAGCGGGCGCAGTGTTTGCCCCAGTTTTTCGCGTGGCCCGGCGGCACATACATGTAGATGGGCGACCGCGGGACCACCACGGCCGGGCGGTGGATGATGACGGGCTCGGCATAGATCAGGGGCGGTGGCGGCGCGTTGCCGATGTTGATGCGGCCATACACGCCCGGCGCCAGCTCGCCGCCCACGGTGGCGTTGATGTAGGTCTGGGCCTGCGCCCCGCCTGCGGCCGCCAGCAGCAGCGCGGCAGCGGCGCCGCACACCAGGTGGCGAAGGGTGGTGGATCTCGTGGAGGTAGTTGTATTGGTCATGGGGAACTCCGAAAGGCAAGCCCTGCCGGGGGTGTACGCACTGCGCGCAAACCACCCGGTATGCGGGGCCGGGGCGGCCGCGCTGATCGCGCAGCCTGCCGTACCTTACCTCTTGGAGGGCCGCCGGAATGTCAGCCAATGGCGACAAATCCAGCCGAGTAGCAGTTTTATAAGAAAAAACGGCCTCTCCGCACATCCATCAAAGGTTTCAAGCTATCAAAATAGGAGTATTTTACCCTCACCCCCACCACAACCCGTCAAGGCACCACGACCGCATGCGCAGCAGCCGCCGCCTGCAGCTCCGCCGCCGGGCCCGGGCGCCCGAACAGGTAGCCCTGCCAGGTGAGGCAGCCCAGGCCAATCAGCATGTCGCGCTGTTCGCAGGTTTCCACGCCTTCGGCAATCACGCCAAGGTCCATGCTGTGCGCCAGTGTGACGATGGTGCGGGCGATGCTGGCGTCGTCGGCGTCGGTGAGCAGGTCGCGCACAAAACCCTGGTCGATCTTGAGCTGGTCCAGCGGCAGGCGCTTGAGATAGCTCAGGCTGGAATAGCCCGTGCCAAAGTCATCGAGCGAGAAGCCCACGCCATGGCGGCGCAGCTGCTCCATGCGGCCGATGGTGTCCTCCACATCGTCGAGCAGCAGGGTTTCGGTCAGCTCTAGCTTCAGGCGGTGGGGGTTGGCGCCGGTTTCCTCCAGCACCCCCAGCACCTCATCCACAAAATGGCTGTGGCGGAACTGCCGCGCACTCACGTTGACGGCCAGCGTCCAGTGCGCGGTGCGGGCGTCTTGGCCCCACGCCACCAGCTGCTGGCAGGCGGTGCGCAAGATCCAGGTGCCCAGCGGCACGATCAGGCCCGAGGCCTCGGCCACGGGGATGAACTCGGCGGGCGACACCAGGCCGCGCTGCGGGTGCTGCCAGCGCACCAGGGCCTCGGCACCCACCACGCCCTGGTGCGCGTTGATCTGCGCCTGGTAGTGCAGCAAAAAATGGCCATCGCGCAGCCCCTCGCGCAGCCCGGCCTCCAGCAGCGTGCGTGCCGTGACGTTGGCCTGCGTGCGCGGGTCAAAAAACCGCAGTGTGTTGCGACCCGCGCCCTTGGCCTGGTACATCGCCATGTCGCCATGCTTGAGGAGCTCGTCCACCGATCCCCGTGCATCGGCATACAGCGCAATGCCGATGCTGCACGCGCTGTGGTGCGACAGCCCGCCCAGCAGGTAGCTCTGGCTAAGTGCCGCCAGCACCGTGCGGCCCACGGTTTCGGCCTGGGCGGCGGCTTCGGCGGCATGGGGGCTCAGGCCCTCCAGCAGCACGATGAACTCGTCGCCCCCCAGGCGGGCCACGGTGTCGCCCATGCGCACGCAGCCCGACAGGCGGGCGGCCACCTGGCGCAGCAGCTGGTCGCCCAGCTCGTGGCCCTGGGTGTCGTTGAGGTCCTTGAAGTTGTCGAGATCGACAAACAGCAGCGCCCCGCCCGTGCCCGACCGCGCGCTGGCCGCCAGGCTGTGCTGCAGGCGGTCGGTCATCAGGCGGCGGTTGGGCAGCCCGGTGAGCGGATCGTAGAAGGCCAGCAGGCGGATCTCTTCCTCGGCCGCCTTGCGGCTGGAGATGTCGGTCTGGGTGCCCACATAGTGCGTGACCTCGCCCTCAGGCGAACGCACCGTGGTGATGGTGATCCAGGCGGGGTACTCCGTGCCGTCCTTGCGCCGGTTCCACACCTCGCCTTGCCAATTGCCGGTGGTGCGCAGCGCGTTTTTCATGGCGGCATAAAAGGCGGCATCCTGCCGGCCCGAGTGCAGCAGCCGGGGCGTCTGCCCCACCAGCTCTTCCACCGCATAACCCGTGAGACGCGCATAAGCCTGGTTGGCCTTGAGGATGCGCTGGTCCGGCCCGGTGACGATCATGCCCTCGAACGACTCGAACACCGTGGCGGCGATTTGCAGCGACTCTTCGGCCTTTCTGCGCTCGGTGATGTCTGTGGAGATGCCACACAGCGCATGGATGCTGCCGTCGGCATGGCGCAGCGGTATCTTGATGGAAAGATAGACCCGCGTCTCGCCCGTGGCCAGCTGGGTGTTCACCTCCTCGGCTTCCAGCGTCTCACCATCCTCCAGCACGCGCCGGTCGTTGGCGCGCAGCTGCGCAGCCGTGGCGGTATCGAACACGGCCGTGTCGTCATGGCCCACCACCTCGCTGGCCGACTTGCCAAACAGCTTGAGCGTGTGGTGGTTGGCGTACTGGTAGTGGTAGTCGCGGCCCTTGATGTAGATGAAGGCACCCACGCTGTCGAGGATGGTGGCCAGCTTCTGCTCGCTGTCTTGCAGGTGGCGGGTGCGCTCTTGCACCTGGCGGCGCAGCACCAGCGCTGCCAGCGCCGCCAGCAGCCCAAAAGCCAGCAACCCTGCGAGGCTCCACCACACCAGGGGCGGCATGCCCCCCTCCTGCGCCTGCACGCCCCAGCGGCGCAGCACCTCGGCATAGGCAGGGTCGGCACCACTGCGCCAGTCCTGCACCGACCGGTCGATGGCCGCCAGCACCTCGGCGTTGCGCCCGGGGGTGGTGGCAAAAAACAGCGTGGCTGGCTGAAACACGATGCCCGAGTCCGTCACGCCATAGCGGACCGAATGGAAGTTGCCAAACAGGTGATTGGCAATCACCGCATCGGCCTCACCGCGCTGCACCAGCGCAAAGGCTTCGATCAGGCTCGGCGCATCCACCAGCGACACCTGGATGCCAAAACTGTCCATCATGTTGAGGAAGGTGGCGCGCTGCACCGATCCCTTGAGCACCGCCACCCGCTTGCCTTGCAGGTCAAACAGCGAGTGGATCGCGCTGCCGTGCGCCCGGTAGATCTGCGACCAGCTGTGCAGCACCGGCAGGGTGTGGAAGTCATACAGCCCCTCGCGCTCGGGCGTGCGGGCCACGTCGGGCATCAGGTCAAGCTGGCCTGCGCGCAGAGCGTTCAGGCAGTCCTGCCAGTTGCAGGGCACAAACTTCAGCGTCCACTGCTCGCGGTCGGCCACCAGCTGCAGCAGGTCCACGAAAATGCCCGCAGCCTTGCCGTCGTCGTTGACAAACACCTTGGGCTCGTTGGAATACACCCCCACCCGCAGCTCACGCGGCGCCGCAGACGCAGTGATCGCACCGACGCCCGCCCACAGCAGTGAGATCACCACAACCCATCGCAGCACGCCCACAGCACGGCGACTGAACCGGTAAACGCCTGGACCCACGGCCTGACTCCATCCATCAATGGCGGAAGCCGCATGGTAACGAAAGCCTGCCAAAAGCTCCAAAGGCAATCTGACCGGGTGGGGGTTGGAGTAGCATGTGTCCACCACGCCTCGCTCAGGAGACAGCAATGCCCCATGAACGCCGCCACTTTGTCCGCGTCAGCTTTGACGCGCCGGCCCTGCTCACCACCTCCCACGATGCGTTCAGCGTGCATGTGCTGGACCTGTCGCTCAAGGGCGCACTGATCACCGTGCCCGCACAGGCCGAGCTGGAGCCTGGCATGCTCTGCCAGATCACAATCCCCCTGGCTGAAACCGGCAACCACATCGCCATGTCCACCGAGGTGGCCCATGTGCACGGGCTGCACACCGGCCTGCTGTGCCGGGGCATCGACCTCGACAGCGTGACCCATCTGCGCCGCCTGATCGAACTGCAACTGGGCGACCCGGCCCTGCTGGAGCGCGACCTGGGCGAGCTGACCATTGCGTCGGCTGCGTCCTGACACCGCACGGCCCGATCCGCGCCCCCAAAAGAAAGGGCTGCATCACCGGCAGCCCCCTTCGTCTCGTTCAATCACCCGCAGGGCTGCTGGCCCTGCCACCTTGCCAACGGCTACGCCGCCTCCTGCTCCTGCAGCGTGCGCCACATCACCTTGCCGCTGCCGCTCTTGGGCAACGAACTCACAAACTGCACGATGCGCGGCACCTTGTACACCGCCATGTTCTCGCGGCACCAGTCGATGATCTGCTGCTCGGTGGTGTCCTGGTGGCTGGCGCGCAGCACCACCACTGCCTTCACCGTCTCGCCCCGGTAGCTGTCCTTGGCGGCAATGATGCAGGCCTCCTGGATCGCGGGGTGGCGGAACATCAACGCCTCCACCTCGGCAGGCCACACCTTGAAGCCGCTCGCATTGATCATGCGCTTGAGCCGGTCGGTGAGGAAGAAATAGCCATCCTCATCCATGCGCCCCAGGTCGCCCGAGCGGAAGAAGCGTTTGCCCTCGAACTCGATAAAGGCCGACGCCGTGGCATCGGGCCGCTTCCAGTAACCCTCGAACACCTCGGGGCCGTGGATGATGATCTCGCCCTGCTCGCCCACAGGCACCTCCTGCATGGTGTCGGGGTCGATCACCCGTGCATCGGTGCTCATGAACGGGATGCCCAGGCACTGCTGCTTGGGGTTGTCGGGCGGGTTGGCGTGCGACGGGGCCGCCGTCTCGGTAAGGCCATAACCTTCGGCATAGCGCAGGCCATAGTGCTCCAGCAGGCGCTGCGCCACCGCCTGGGGCATGGCCGCACCACCACCGCCGATGTAGGCCAGGCTGGACAAGTCATAGCTGGCAAAGTTCGGGCTGCCCAGCAGGTCGATGACCATGGTGGGGATGTTCGTCCAGGTGGTTACCCGGTAGCGCGAGATCAGGCGCCCGGCCAGGTCGCGGTCCCACCGGGGCATGATGACCAGCGTGGCGCCGCAGTAGATGGACGTGTGCATCACGCTCACCATGCCGGTGATGTGGAACATGGGCACCACGGCCAGCGTCACGTTGTCGGCCGAACCATTGCCCCATAGACTGCTGGCCACCGCGTTGTGCATGACGCTTTTGTGCAGGTGCATGCAGCCCTTGGGCAGGCCCGTGGTGCCGCTGGTATAGGGCAGCAGCGCCAGGTCGTGCGGGCCCACCGCCAGCGCCGGAGGGGTATCGGTGCAGGCCACGGCATCCGCCCACGCATGGGCCTCGCCGCCATCCAGCACGGGCAGCGGGTGCCGCGTGCCCAGCCACTCGGCCCAGGCCTCGGGCGGCGCATCGGCGCCTGTCACATTGACATCGAACGCATCGCTGAACTGCGTCACCACCAGGTGCGCAAGGCGCTCCGACGGATGCAGCGCATTGCTTGCCTTGGCCATCTCCGGGGCCAGGTCGCCCGTGGTGATCGCCACCTTGGTGTCGGGGTCGGTGATGTAGTGCTTCAGCTCCTCGGCCCGGTTCATGGGGTTGACCGGCACCACCACTGCATTGGCCCTCAGGATGCCAAAGTGCGCCATCACCAGCTGCGGGCAGTTCTGCATGCACAGCACCACGCGGTCGCCGCGCTGCACACCCAACGCCGCCAGCCGCGCCGCCACCCGCTCAGCCCCGGCGGCGAGCTGCGCGTAGGTCACAGTGCTGCCAAAAAAGACCAGTGCGGGCTTGTCCGGGTAACGCCGGGCGTTGGTGGCCAGGTTGTCCCACAGCGAGGTGGCTGGCAGGGTGATGGCATGCGGCAGGCGGCGGGGCCAGAACTTGTGGTGCGGACGCATAGGGCAGACAGTCTCCTTTTGCCCGCTAGCCTAGATGCCGCAAGGGGCACGGGCAATGGGGGTGGCCCGGTTCTGCGTCACCAAAGTGACCATGCTGCCACGCAGTGCAGCTCGGTACAGGCGAGAACGTATGTGCCGCGACAACACATGCGGTTGTGCTGGAGTCAAGTGTCAGATTCAGACTGTTGCAGTCGCACGCTCCGCGTTCGCGAATGAGTACTATCTGCCAGGAGCGGTCATCCGTAGACGAGGAATGTTATGACGACACTGCAAGATTCGGCCTCCAGCAATCCTCAGCACAAGCCAGAACTGGAACTGGGACTGTCGGATCTCCAAGCCCTGGAAGAGTTTGAGGCGAGAGCAAGCCGTGCTCAACCAACATTACTGCGGGTGGGAGCGCATTTGTACAGCGCGATGCCACTTGACCAGCTTTTGGCCAGGCTTGCTCAGTTTGAAAAACTGAGCCGCGTCGTGGTGGCGGATGACCGCGTGTATGACCGAGATATGCCCTCGGTAGAAATGTCGTTCAAATTGGCTTTCCCAAGAGCGCAGTTTCAATGGGATTCCGACGGAGTCATTGCCGGTAAGCACGGGCGTTAGCGGCTTAGTGACTGGCTGCTTCGGGCCCTTAGCAGACACTCGTCAGACGCTCTCTTACGGCGACAGCACTTGATCAAGTGCTCGAAGCATGTCTAAAAGGAGCGGCCGTCTTCAGCTGGCGCGACCTAGGCGCAAAACTGCCCAGAACACAAGCGCCTCAGCCGCGCCCGCGCCTGCGCCGAATAACGCCGCGTGAGCGGTCGCCTGTGTCACCGTACACAAAGCCGTCCCAACGGCGGCACCGCTCAACAGGGCAGACCACCACGTTACCTGCCTCCAGCGTCGAATGACGAGGTAAAGGGGAATTCCTAAAGCGCCCGTGACAATCAACGTGAACTGGTAGAAAACTATGACCCACGTGCCAGTCATTTTCCAACTGCCATTTGTGAGGTCAGGGCTTGTCAGCGAGAGCAGGGCCGCAGGGACCAGGGGTGCAAGCAAAAAGCCAAGAATTGTCGCGTGGACCTGCTTCATCCGAGAGCCCCAGATTTTGTCATCTGCATAACGGAAGGTATCTCCGGGAGACAGCTGCTGGTCGATAGGTGAAATGTTAGCGCCACACAATGCACCAACCGGTCTCTTGCAAGAATTTCGACACGGCCAACTCGTTATCGACCCAAGAATCGAAAGCGCCGTTGCCGTTCGGGCCGGTTGAGCCTTCCCACCACTCAAGTATCAGGAAACCACCGGAGTTCGCACTGTCGTCATCAACCCGAACCATGTGGCCGGGCTTGGTACTGTTCTGAATCGCCCCAATAGCGCCGCAAGAAAATTCCTTCATAGTGAACGTCCGCTCCTGGCCGATAGTACTCATTCGGCGGGAAAGCTTGGATGACAGCAATCGCTGCAAAGCCGCCTGAAGCGCCCATAGTCCGGCCTGCCGCCCGTCCCCTTACATCAGCTATTCAACTGCGCCCACAGCTTGTCCAGCCGCTTAACACTCACCGGCTGCGGCGTGCGCAGCTCCTGCGCGAAGAAGCTCACGCGCAATTCCTCCAGCAACCAGCGCAGCTCTTGCATGCGCGCATCCACCGCGCCCTTGCGCTCGGCCACCAGGCGCCAGTAGCGCTGCTCTTGCGGGCGCAGTTCGGCCAGCTTGGCCGCGTCGCGGGCGGGGTCGGCGCGGACTTTGTCCAGGCGCAGGGTGATGGCCTTGAGGTAGCGCGGGAAGTGCGCCAGCTGGCCCCAGGGGGCCTGGGCGATGAATTGCTTGGGCACCAGGCGCTGCAGCTGCTGCAGTGCGTCAGCAGTTGCGTCGGGCGCGTTCTTGGTGTCCTTGATCTTGCGGGCGGCCGCCGCGTACTCGATGAGGATGGCGCCCGCGAGGCGCGCGACCTCGTTGGCGATCAGCGTGAGGCGGCCCCTGCCCTCTTCCACGCGGCGCTTGAAGGCGTATTCGTCGGTCGGCAGCGGGTCGAGCAGAAAGGCGCGGTCCAGCGCCACGTCGATGATCTGGGTGCGCAGCTCTTCCTGCGTGCCCAAGGGCATGTAAGCCACGGCCATCTTCTGCAGGTCGGGAATGTTCTTTTCGAGGTACTTGAGCGCGTCCTTGATCTGCAACCCAAACAGGCGGCGCAGGCCTGCGCGGTGCTTGGCGGCGGCCACTTCGGGCTCGTCAAAGACCTCGATGGTCACAGCGTCGCCGCCGTCGATCAGGGCCGGGAAGCCGATCAGCGTCTGCCCGGCCTTCTTGATCTCCATGAGTTCGGGCAGCTCGCCAAACGTCCAGCTGGTGTAGCGCTGGCCTGCGGGGGCCGACGGTGTGGCCTGCGCCGCTGGTGCAGGTTGCGCGGGCGCATTTGCTCCTGATTTCATAGCTGATTGCGCTTTACCATCGCGCGCAGAGGGCATTTTTGACTCAGATTTTTGTTCCTCTGCCGCTGCACTACCCAGTTTGAGCCCCGCCAGCGCCTGGAAGGCGCCGCGCGCCTTGGCGCCCCACTCGGCCTTGAGGGCGCCCAGGTTGCGGCCATGGCCCAGCTGGCGGCCGTGTTCATCCACCACGCGGAAGTTCATGAACAGGTGGGGGCTGAGCATGTCGAGCTTGAAGTCGGCGCGCTTCACGTCCAGCGAGGTCTCGTCGCGCACCTGCTTGAGCAGTGCGTCGGTAAGGCTGCCAGTGCCAAACCGCTCGGGCGCGTTGAACAGCTCGGCCAGCCGCGCGGCCGATTCGGGCAGCGGCACAAAGCGGCTGCGCGGGCGCTGGTGCAGGCTTTTGAGCAGCGCCTGGATCTTGTCCTTGAGCATGCCGGGCACCAGCCATTCGCAGCGCTCCTCGCTCACCTGGTTGAGCACAAACAGCGGCACCGTCACGGTGATGCCGTCGCGGGGGTCGCCGGGCTCGTGCAGGTAGGTGGCGGTGCAGTCCACGCCGCCCAGGCGCACGGTCTTGGGGAAGGCGCTGGTGGTGATGCCCGCCGCCTCGTGGCGCATGAGTTCGTCGCGCGTGAGTTTGAGCAGCTCGGGGTTGGCACGGCTGGCTTGGCTGTACCAGCGCTCAAACGTGGTGCCGCTGCACACGTCCTGCGGCACCTGCTGGTCGTAGAAGGCGTAGATCAGTTCGTCGTCCACCAGCACGTCCTGGCGGCGAGACTTGTGCTCCAGCTCTTCGACCTTGGCGATGAGCTTCTGGTTGGCGGCCAGGAACGGCAGGCGGGTGTCCCACTCGCCGCCCACCAGCGCTTCGCGCAGGAAGACTTCGCGGGCGCCCTGCGGGTCCACCTTGCCGAAGTCCACGCGCCGGTTGTTGTAGACCACGATGCCATAGAGCGTCGCGCGCTCCAGCGCCGTGACCTGCGCAGCCTTTTTCTCCCAGTGCGGGTCCAGCATCTGTTTTTTGAGCAGGTGGCCGCCCACCTGCTCCAGCCACTGGGGTTCGATGGCGGCGATGCCCCGGCCGAAGAGGCGCGTGGTCTCGACCAGCTCGGCCGCCACGATCCAGCGGCCTGGCTTCTTGCTCAAGTGCGCGCCGGGGTGCTTGTAGAACTTGATACCACGCGCGCCCAGGTACCAGTCTTCCTCGTCGCTCTTGACGCCGATATTGCCCAGCAGGCCCGAGAGCATGGACAGGTGGATCTGCTCGTAGCTCGCGGGCTGGGTGTTGATTTGCCACTTGTGCTCGGTCACCACGGTGAGCAGCTGGGTGTGAATGTCGCGCCACTCGCGCAGGCGGCGGATGCTGATGAAGTTCTGGCGCAGCAGCGCCTCGTACTGGCGGTTGCTGAGCTTGTGGGTGGGCGCAGGCGCCGCCACGCTGGCCACTGCGGGCACAGGCGCGGCCACCGCCGAGCGCTGTGCCACAGGCAAATGCGCCTGCGATGGCGCCTTCTGCTGCGCCATGGCCTTTTGCGCACGCGCCGACGGCAGGCTGGGCGCCCCGCCGCGGGCTTCGTTGATCCATTTCCAGAGCTTGAGGTAACCGCTGAACTCGCTTTTTTCGTCGTCGAACTTGGCGTGCGCCTGGTCGGCCTGTTGCTGCGCTTCCAGCGGGCGGTCGCGCACGTCCTGCACGCTCAGGGCGCTGGCGATGACCAGCACCTCGTCAAGCGCCCGGCGCTCGCGCGCCTCCAGGATCATGCGGCCCACGCGCGGGTCCAGCGGCAGGCGCGACAGCTCCACGCCCATGGGCGTGAGTTCGTTGGCGTCGTCCACTGCGCCCAACTCAGACAGCAGCTGGTAGCCGTCGGCAATCGCACGGCCCGAGGGCGCCTCGATGAACGGGAACTGCGCCACATCGCCCAGGTGCAGCGACTTCATGCGCAGGATGACGCCCGCCAGCGAGCTGCGCAGGATTTCGGGGTCGGTGAAGCGCGGGCGGCTGTTGAAGTCCGCCTCGTCGTACAGGCGGATGCAGATGCCGTTGGCCACGCGGCCGCAGCGGCCCGCGCGCTGGTTGGCGGCGGCCTGGCTGATGGGCTCCACCAGCAGCTGCTCCACCTTGCTACGGAATGAATAGCGCTTGACCCTCGCTGTGCCAGCGTCAATCACATAACGGATGCCCGGCACGGTGAGCGATGTCTCGGCCACGTTGGTGGCCAGCACGATGCGGCGGCCGGTGTGGCCGTCGAAGATGCGGTCCTGCTCGGCCTGCGACAGGCGGGCGAACAGTGGCAGCACCTCGGCATTGCGCATCACGGGCTGGTGCGACAGGTGCTTGCGCAGGTGATCCGCCGCCTCGCGGATTTCGCGCTCGCCGGGCAGGAAGATCAGGATGTCACCCGCCGCGTTGCCCTGCCAGAGTTCATCCACGCCATCGGCAATCGCTTCGTTCAGGCCATGGTCGCGCGTCTCTTCAAAAGGCCGCCAGCGCTGCTCCACCGGGAAGGTACGGCCCGAGACCATGATGACCGGGGCCGGGCCCTTGGCACTCTCGAAGTGCTTGGCAAACCGGTCGGCATCGATGGTGGCGGATGTGACGATGACCTTGAGGTCCGGCCTGCGCGGCAGGATCTGGCGGATGTAGCCCAGCAGGAAGTCGATGTTGAGGCTGCGCTCGTGCGCCTCGTCAATGATGATGGTGTCATAGGCCTTGAGCAGCGGGTCGGTCTGTGTCTCGGCCAGCAGGATGCCGTCGGTCATGAGCTTGACGGAGGCATCGCGGCTGAGGCGGTCCTGGAACCGCACCTTGAAGCCCACCACGTCACCCAGCGGCGTGTTCAGCTCTTCGGCAATGCGCTTGGCCACGCTGCTGGCGGCAATGCGGCGCGGCTGGGTGTGGCCGATGAGCTGGCCCTTCTGCCCGGGTTTGGCATTGCACTTGCCCCGGCCCAGCGCCAGCGCAATCTTGGGCAGCTGCGTGGTCTTGCCCGAGCCCGTCTCGCCGCACACGATGATGACCTGGTGCTTGGTGATGGCCGCCATGATCTCTTCGCGCTTGCCTGAAACGGGCAGGGAATCAGGAAAAGTGATGCGCAGCGGCTCGGCAGTGGGGGCGGCGCGTGGGGCGGTGGGCGTGGGGGAGAGAGGCTCGGATTCGGTCATGAAGGCGTGCATTATCCGAGAGCCTGGGTTTTCGGTATGTAATGCGCACTTCCCGCCGCGCCCGGCGACGTCCCTGTGGCGTGTGCCACACCAGAAACGCGAACCCCATGCACTTGCAGACCCCCGCCCACCTGCCCGTTGCCGCCGACCCTATACACCCCCAGACTACGTCGCGCCGCGACTGGCTGGCCTGGGCAAGCACCACGGCCTTGGCCCCACTGCTGCCCGCCTGCGGTGGCGGCAACAATGCCGCCCCCCATCTGTCCGCCACCATGGCCTGGGGGCGCCATGAAATCCGGCAGGCCATGCAGACCAGCCAGGCACGGGCCGCTTCCATCGCACTGCTGCAGGGCGACCGCCTCGTCTGGCAGGAAGCCTTTGGTGTGGTGGACGACAGTTCCCGCGCAACCGCCACCACGGACACGCGGTTCAACGTAGGCTCTGTGAGCAAGGTGCTGGCGGCGCTGGCCGTGATGATCCTGGTAGACCGCCGCCTGGTCGAGCTGGACGCGCCTGTGGCGCGCTACCTCCCACAGTTCACCATGCTATCGCCGGGCTACCGCGACATCACGGTGCGGCACCTGCTGAGCCATGCCTCAGGACTGCCCGGCACCCACACCCACAACATGTTTGCCCTGGCCCCGCTGCCGGGCTATGCCGCCGAGCTGGAGACAGCCTTGGCTGATGTGCACCTCAAGCACGTGCCTGGCGCGATGGCCGTGTATTGCAACGACGGTTTCACACTGGTCGAGCGCATCGTGCTCGCCATCACCGGGCAACCCTATCCCACGTTCGTGCAGTCTGCCATCCTCAATCCGCTGGGCATGGCACGCTCGGGCTACACGCTGCAGCCCCTGCCTGCAGGCAGCTTTGCCCATGGTTACATCGGCGATGTGCGGCAGGGCCAGGAGTTCGTGATGGGCTACGCCACTGGCGGCCTGTGCACCACGCCGGGCGACATGATGAAGCTGGCGGCCATGCTGATGCGGGGCGGCGAGCTGGACGGCCAGCGCATTGTCTCCAAGGAGGGCGTCACCGAAATGGGCAGCGCGCAGAACCAGGGCATGCGCCTGAACCTCACTCCCGAATGGCACTGGGGCCTGGGTTGGGACAGCACCCAGCACCCCGGTCTGGACGCGGCAGGCGTTGTAGCGTGGCAAAAGAGCGGCGGGACAATGTTCTACTCCAGTGATTTCTATGTGCTGCCGCAGGCGGG
The DNA here is from genome assembly GCF_002245625.1 of Acidovorax kalamii. GTDB lineage: Bacteria > Pseudomonadota > Gammaproteobacteria > Burkholderiales > Burkholderiaceae_C > Acidovorax > Acidovorax kalamii. The sequence goes on along the minus strand of NZ_NOIG01000010.1, from coordinate 187,476 downwards.
TATGGCAGTGCTGCTCACGGGCAGCGCGCCAGGGTTCAAGCCCGGGCCGATAGCCGAAGGAGTCCTGCTGCGGGCGCTGCAGGAAACGGGGAAACTGCGCGCGCTCCCCCCCAATGTATCGGCGGCCATCCCGGCACAAGCCACCATTTCTTCAGCGGCAGTGGATGCCCTGCTGGGCATCTACGGCAACTACGCACAGCCCATCAAGGCGGCATCGCCGGACAGTCAGCAGGTTGACCTGTCCGAATGGTCCGCCAAGCGACAGCGCTGGGAGCACCTGAGCATCGGACTGCGCCTGCGCAGTGACGGATGGTGGTGGTCGGACGCCCAGCCCGGCAAACAATACCGCTGGGAGCTGGCCGAGGGCCGCCGCTACTTGATGTCCCGCGAGCTGGCCACCTCAGGGCACTACAGGATCACCATGCCAATTGCGCAGCAGATGCCACCTGCCCCGGCACCGCTGCCCGCCCCGTGGTCGGCGCGCCTGGGCAGCACGTGGCAGCTGATCAACGAAGCCCCCGAATCTATCCCGCTGGCCATGGGCGTGGGAGAGTCCTCGCTCAAGGAGCTGCAGGAGCTGCCCGGGTACCTGTTCTGGGACGACAGCCAGTTCCTGCTCCCCATGTCGGCAGACCGCGCTGGCATGACGGTGCAGGTGCCGCTCAATGCAGGCCGCGACCTGGTGGAACTGGTGGTGCAGACGCGCGACAAGGAAGAGCAGATACACGCGGCAGGCTGGGTCTACCGCCGTAAGAGCTGAGCCCCCGCCCCATGCACCGGCGCACTGTGATTTTTGTGCGACATTTCCACGTGTTGCGAGCCCCGGCACTTGCCAGCTGCAACACGCCTCGCCACAATCGCGCCTTCTTTCAGCATCGTGCTGGCACATCGGCCAGCCCCTGAGAGCCCTGGAGGTCACCGCTATGTTTGTTCCCTTGTTCGCTCCCGCCTGACCACTGTCCACCGCCCCGGCTGGACTGTGTTTTCACGCATCCAGCCACGGCAGACAAGCGACCTCCTGCACCTCAGTGCAGCGCTCCACAAGCCCTGGCTACTTTGCCGGGGTTTTTTGTTTGTGGAACGCACACATGAGTGCCAAAAAACTGTCTCGGGCCTTCGCCCAGGGTGAAATCAAAAAGCTGCGCCGCATGAAGCAGCCCCTGGTGTTGAAACTCGAACCTTCGGGCCCGCCCCGAAACCCTGTGGCCGCCGCACTGGCCCAACGCAGCCTGTCCAGCGCAGCAGGCAAACACATCCGAGCCCGTGGCGCCCAGCGCCGTGCGGACACCGTCGCCCTGCGCAAGGCGACCCTGAACGCTCGCTTTACCGAGAGCGATTGACAAGAACGATAGAAAACATGGACCTTTCGACCCAAACTCCAACGCTGTCGCATGGGCAGCACCCGTCTACAGAGGCACACCGGGCCCTGCTGGCCCAGCGCCAGCAGGCGCTGGCCCACGCCGCCGAGCAGCTCAAGGCCGAGCTGTTTGGCATCGACGACGTGATCGACCGTGTGGTCGATGCCATCCGCGCCTGGTATGTGCTGCCCCAGCTCATCACCCGGCCCGTCATCGTCTGCCTGTGGGGCCTGACGGGCACAGGCAAGACGCAGCTCACGCGGCGCCTGGCGCAGCTGCTGGGCTTCTACGACCGCTTCGTGGAAGTGCAGATGGACGGCTTCAGCCACGGCGCAAGCTACCGCAGCTCGTCCATCTCGGGCATGCTCGGCGACTCGGGCATCCACGAAGGCGCGCCCGGCATCCTGGTGCTGGACGAGTTCCAGCGCTTTCGCACGGTGGACCGCAAGGGCGAAGACGTGAAGGTGGAGCGCTACCAGGATGTGTGGACGCTGCTCTCCGACGGGCGCCTGCCCCCGGCCCTGAGCGCGCTCACCAACATCGAGCGCAAGCTGGCCGATGCGCACTACGAGGCCGAGCGCGCCGAAGATGGCGACGATGAGCGCGCAGGCAAGAAGCCCTACCGCTTCCAGCTCGATGCCTGGGATGCGCAGGAACTCAAGCGCATGCTCAAGCTGCAGGAGCCTCTGGCCGAGATCATGCAGTGGCCGCCCACCCAGGTGCAGGCGCTGTTCACGCGGTTCCAGCAGTCGCACCACGCGTGGGAGACCGACTACAGCAAACTGCTGGTGTTTGTGTGCGGCAACCTGGACGAGATGTACCACGAGACCGCGCAACGCGTGGAAGACTGCGACACCGATGCAGACATCTTCCACCGCCTCACGCGCAAGCTGTCGCTCATCGATGTGAAGAAGGCATTGAGCGAGCGCTTCAAGCCCGAGCAGATCGCGCGGCTGGGCAACGAGCATGTGGTGTACCCGTCGTTCAACAAGGCCACGTACGAACAGCTGATCCGCAATCTCTGCACGCGCTACTGCGACGACATTGCCACCCAGTGCGGCGTGCGCTTTGCCATTGCCCAGGATGTGCACGATGAGTTGTATGCCAACGCCGTGTTCCCCGCCCAGGGCACGCGGCCGCTGTTCTCGTCGGTGCACGCGATCCTGAGCGCCAACCTGGTGAAGGCCGCGCTGTGGGTGCTGGAGCAGGCGCTGCCGCTGGGCACCACCTACCCCATCACGCTTGCAGCGGACAAGCGCCACCTGGTGGTACAGGCCGGAGGGCAGCAGGCGCTGTTTGCCGTGACGCTGGAGCTGAACCGGCTCAAGCAACGCGCCAACGCCGACTTCCGCGCGCTGCTGGCGGTGCATGAGGCCGGCCATGCGCTGGTGTACGGACTGCTATTGGGCCAGGCCCCGCAGGAGGTGAAGATCAACATCGCATCCTTCGAAGGCGGCTACAACAGCTTTGCGGGCCTGAAGGTGACCACGCGCCAGAACGCGCTGGACATGATGTGTGTGGGCCTGGCAGGCCGTGTGGCCGAGGAGCTGGTGTTTGGCGAAATGGCCTGCACCACCGGCGCCGAGCAGGACTACAAGCAGGTGACGGCCGAGGCCGCGCGCTACATCCGCCACCACGGCTTTGGCGCCCGCCTGGCCCGCACCGATGTGACGGTGGAGATGGACCACCATATCAACACCGATGTGGCGCCCAGCAACACCGCCATCGAGGAGCTTCTGCAGGCCCAATACCAGCGCGCAGGCGCCCTGCTGCGGCAGCACCAGGGCGCGCTGAACCGGCTGGTGGACGCGCTGATGGACCACGGCATGATCGCCCGCCCCGAAATGCAGGCGCTGATGGCACAGAGCGGTATCGCCATCGCGGTGCCGCCCGCGTCCGGGCCCGACGAAGCCCTGGTGCTGGAACCCTTTGCGGCGCGGCTGGCGGCGTTTCAGCGCCACACAGACGGCAGCGCTGCACCCGCTGTGGCGCCGAATGTGGCGCAGCAAAGCTCAGCATGCTTATGATGCGCGGTTTGGCGGCCCCACGGGGCCGCCTGCCGTTGCCGCTTTTTCCGTCATTCCAAGGCCCGCCCCACCGCTTGCACCGCCATGTCCGCCGTCTTCAACTTCACCTTCGTGCCCTGGTTCCGCTCGGTGGCGCCTTACATCCACAAGTTCCGCAACCAGACCTTTGTTATCGGGCTCACGGGCGAGGCGATTGCAGCGGGCAAGCTGCACAACATTGCGCAGGACCTGGCCTTGATCCAGGCCATGGGCGTGAAGATCGTGCTGGTGCACGGCTTTCGCCCGCAGGTGAACGAGCAGCTGGCAGCCAAGGGCCATGCGGCCAAATACTCCCACGGCATCCGCATCACCGACTCGGTGGCGCTCGATTGCGCACAGGAGGCTGCGGGCCAGCTGCGCTATGAGATCGAGGCCGCCTTCAGCCAGGGCCTGCCCAACACGCCCATGGCAGGCGCCACGGTGCGCGTGATCTCGGGCAACTTCCTCACGGCGCGTCCCGTGGGCATTGTGGATGGGGTGGATTTTCAGCACTCGGGCCTGGTGCGCAAGGTGGACGTGGCGGGCATCCGCCAGACGCTGGACATGGGCGCGCTGGTGCTGCTGTCGCCGTTTGGCTTCTCGCCCACGGGCGAGGCCTTCAACCTGAGCATGGAAGAAGTCGCCACCAGCGTGGCCATTGAGTTGCGGGCCGACAAGCTCATCTTCTTGACCGAGGTGCAGGGCATTCGCATGTCACCCACCGAACCCGAGAGCGACGACAACCCCATCGACACCGAGCTGCCCCTGGCCGCCGCGCAGGCCCTGCTGGCGCAGCTGCCACCCGCACAACAACCCACCGACACGGGCTTCTATCTGCAGCACTGTGTAAAGGCCTGCAAGGCCGGTGTGGAGCGCAGCCACATCCTGCCGTTTGCGGTGGATGGATCGCTGCTGCTGGAGGTGTATGTGCACGACGGCATCGGCACCATGGTGATCGACGAAAAGCTCGAAGAGCTGCGCGAGGCCACCATTGACGACGTGGGCGGCATCCTGCAGCTGATCGAGCCGTTCGAGAAGGACGGCACCCTGGTCAAACGCGACCGCACCGAGATCGAGCGCGACATTGCCACCTACACCGTCATCGAACACGACGGCGTGATCTTTGGCTGCGCGGCGCTCTACCCCTACCCCGAGGCCAAGACAGCCGAGATGGCGGCCGTAACGGTATCGCCGCAAAGCCAGGGCACGGGCGATGGCGAAAAGCTGCTCAAGCGCATCGAACAACGCGCGCGCCTGCTGGGGCTGGACAGCATTTTCGTGCTGACCACCCGCACCATGCACTGGTTCATCAAGCGCGGCTTCTCGCCCGTGGACCCGGACTGGCTGCCCGACGCCCGCAAGCGCAAGTACAACTGGGACCGCAAGAGCCAGGTGCTGGTCAAGAAGCTCTAAGAACGGGTGAAAGTCTCGCGCGCCGCCGCCACGGCGCGCGCCACCTGCGCAATTGCCGCATCCCGCTGCTCGGCTGACGCCGTGGAGCGTGTGAGGTAGCAGGTCACCAGCACCGGCGCACCTCCGCCCGGGGGCCACAACACGCCGATGTCGTTGGCCGTGCCGCTGTCGCCCGCCGTGCCCGTCTTGTCGCCCACCTTCCAGCCCGGCACACCGGCACGCAGGCGCTTGTCGCCGGTGCTCGTCTCCACCAGCCAGCGCTGCAGCCAGGCGCGGGATGCAGGGCTGAGTGCATCGCCCAGCACCAGTTTTTGCAGCGTCTGCAGCATGGCCAACGGTGTGGTCGTGTCGCGCGGGTCGCCTGCGGCCGCCTCGTTCAGCGTGGGTTCGGTGCGGTCCAGCCGCGTGACCTGATCACCCAGCGAACGGACAAACGCGGTGAACCCCGCCGGGCCGCCGTGGCGGGCCATCAGCACATTGGCGGCGGTGTTGTCGCTCAGGCTCACGGTGGCCGCGCACAGCTCGCCCACCGTCAGGCCGCCGCCGTTGCCTGCGCGCGGGCCGCTCACGGGCGAATAGGCCACCACGTCGGTGGCGACGTAATGCACGCGCGCGTCCAGCCGCTCCCGGCCCTGGTCCACCAGCGCCAGCATCCAGCCCGCCAGCACGGCCTTGAAGGTGCTGGCCATGGCAAAACGCTCGTCCTGCCGCCAGCCCAGGGCCAGGCCGGATCCGGTGTCCAGCATGGCCACGCCCAGGCGGCCCTGGGCGCTGCGTTCGATGGTGGCGAGGGCATCGTTCCAGGCGCGGGCGGTCTGTTCGCGACTGGCTGGGTTGCTGGCAGCGGCACAACCCCACAAAGGCATGGCAGTAGCCGCCATCAAACCCAAGGAAAACTGTCTTCTTTGCATATCAAATGAAAGCGTGATGAGAAACAAGGCCCGAACGATACGGGGGTTCTACCCTTGGCACCATCGACAATAATTGCCAAAAGCCCCAAGAAAAACTTTTAGCTTCTGACAATATGCATTTGCCGCTCAACGCCCTGCGCGCCTTCGAGGCGGCTGCACGCCACCAGAACCTCACCCGCGCGGCCGAAGAGCTGCACGTGACCCAGACCGCCGTGAGCCAGCACATCCGCAAGCTTGAAGACCGGCTGGGCAAGCCGCTGTTTCGCCGCCTGCCGCGCGGGCTGGCACTGACGGACGAGGGCCAGGCGCTGCTGCCCGTGGTGGTGGAATCGTTCGGCAACCTGCAGCGCGCGCTGGAAAAGCTGGGCGACACCCGCCCGCGCGAGGTGCTGACGGTGGGCGCCGTGGGCACCTTTGCCGTGGGCTGGCTGCTGCCCCGGCTGCGCGACTTTCAGCAGGCCTGCCCCTTTGTGGACCTGCGCCTGCTCACCCACAACAACCGGGTGGACATGGCGGGCGAAGGGCTGGACTTTGCCATCCGCTTTGGCGACGGCGCCTGGCACGGCACACATGCCGAGCGCATCATGGACGCGCCCATGTCGGTGATGTGCACGCCCGCGCTGGCCCATGGCCTGCGCACGGCGGCCGACCTGGCACGCCAGCCCCTGCTGCGCAGCTACCGCACCGATGAATGGGCGGCCTGGTTTGAGGCCGCCGGTGCGCCCTGCCCCGTGGTGCGCGGCGCGGTGTTCGACTCGTCCCTCACCCTGGCCGAGGCGGCCGCCCAGGGCGCAGGCATGGCGCTGCTGCCAGTGCGCATGTTCACCCGCGAACTGCGCCAGGGCCGGCTGGTGCAGCCCTTTGCGCAGGAACTGCACCGGGGCGCCTACTGGCTCACGCGGCTGCAGTCACGCCCCACCACCGGGGCCATGTCGGCATTCAGCGACTGGCTGCTGGCCCAGGCGCACGCAAGCGTTGAAGAATTTGAATGAATTGGGCCGCTTCCGCGCGCCCATATTGCCCCATATGCTATCAAATAAATAGCAAAAATATCAAAAGCAGCACAGCCCCCGCCAGTGCCTACACCGTGGGAGTGGCCAGCGCGGGGTGTGCGGCCTGCGGCTGATCCAGGTGGTAGCCCTGCACCATGTCCACGCCCAGTGTTTTCAGCATGTCAAGGATCTCCTGGCTCTCCACAAACTCTGCCACCGTGCGCCGGCCCAGCCCACGGGCCACGTCGATGATGGCGCGGACAAACACCTGGTTGTCGTGCTCGCGGGTGAGGTTGCGGATGAACAGTCCGTCGATCTTCAGCACATCCACCTTGAGGTGTTTGAGGTAGGCAAACGATGCAAAACCCGTCCCGAAATCATCCAGGCAGACCTGGCATCCTGTGCGGCGCAAGGTGTCGATGAACCGCTCGGCGTCGCGCAGGTCCGACACCGCCGAGGTTTCCGTCAGTTCCACCAGCAAACGCTGGGGCGCCACGCCCGCCGCCTGCAGCTGGGCCGCGATGTAAGCAGGCAGGCTGGGGTCATCGAACGAGCGCGCCGAGATGTTGATCGCCAGCGCCGGAAGATGGGGCAGCGCGCCCAGCAGGGCAATGCTTTCGCGCGCCACCCAGCGGTCAATCTCCAGGATCTTGCCGCTCTTTTCCGCATAGCCGATGAACTGCATGGGCCCGATCAGCCGCGTGGCATCGGCCTCGTCCCGCATGCGCACCAGCACCTCCAGATGGGCCAGTTCCCCGGTGGCGGCGTCATACACACCCTGGTAGTGCAGGCGCAGCAGGTTTCTTTCGAGCGCCCGGGAGATGCGCTCGTTCCAGGCCAGGCGGGTGATCGTCTCTTGCGACGCGTGGTGGTCGGGCCGGTAGACGGACCAGCAGTTCTTGCCCAGGTGCTTGGCCTGGTACATCGCGGCATCCGCATGGGCCACCAGGTCTTGCGCGTTGTCGGCATGCTGCGGCGCCAGGGCAATGCCCAGGCTGGTGGTCAGCCTCAGGTTCTGCCCGTCGATGCACAGCGGGCCCTGCGAGATGGCGCGGACGATGCGCTCGGCCAGGCGCTGCGCGTCCTCCACCGAGGCATGGGGCATCAGCACCGCGAACTCGTCGCCCCCCAGGCGGCACAGGGTTTCGGTCTGGCGCACCAGTGCCTGCACATCGCTGCCCACACGCACCAGCACCGAATCGCCGATGCGGTGGCCAAAGGTGTCGTTGATGGCCTTGAATTCGTCCAGATCAAAAAACAGCAGGGCGCCCTGGCGGTCATGCTGATCGCGCCGATCGTACCGATCGGGCTGGCCATGCCGGTCGAACTCCCGGAAAAAGCGCAGCAACTCGTCTTCAAACCTGCGCCGGTTGTACAGGCCCGTGAGGGCATCCCGCTCGGCCAGGTAGATCAGCTGCGCGGCCGTCTTGCGCTCGCGCGTCACATCCTCGTGGATGCAGAGCCTGCCGATGAGTCGCTTGTCGCTGTCATGCACAGGGTGCGACGTCAGCAGCAGGGTCTGCCCGTCGCCCAGGTCCATCTCGTACCGGCTGGACAGCCCGGGCGCCGTCAGCGCCTCTTGCGCGTGGCGTGCCAGGGCCGCCAGGGACGGCGGACCATGCCCCACCGCCTGGAAGATGTCACAGGCCGGGCGGCCCACAAACGACGCTTCATCGCCCTCTATGCGCCAGATCTTCAAGAACGCGGGGTTGCAGTAGGTCACCTGGTTCTCGGCCGTGACAAAGAGGATGCCCAGCTTCATGGCCCCCAGAAGCGCAAACAGGCGAGCCCGCTCCTCCTCCAGGCTCACCATGTACTGGCGCCGCTCGTCCACCTCGGTCTGCAGGGCCTGTGCATGCGCTGCCGCCATGGCGCGCTTCTGGGCCAGCTCGGACACCATGCCGTCAAAGGCCCGGGCCAGGCGGCCCAGTTCGTCGTCGGTGCCCAGTGCCACGGGGGTCGGCGTCTGTCCCTGGCCCAGGGTGTCCACAGCCTCCGTCAGGCGCTGCAGCGGGCGCACCACCAGCGTGTTCACCCTGCGGCGCATGGACCACAGCACCGGCATCAAGCCCAGCAGACCAATGCCGCACAGGCCCAGCATGCCCCACATCACCAGGCCATCCACCCGCGACTGGGGCATGAGGTAGATCTGGTACCAGTGCGGCCCCCGGATGCGTGACCAGGCAATCCATTGCGTCCCGTCGGCACTCAGGCCCGCGCCACGATCGGCTTGCGCGTTCGACACCATGTGGTGCACCTGCTCCAGCAACGGGTCTTTCAGGCTGGCGATCTGAAGCTGTCCACTCGCAGCGGCGATTCGCTCCCTCAGGTCGGGATGGGAGATCAGGTCCCCCTCCGCACTCAGGATCAGTTGCACACCGACCTGGTCACGGCTGGCGGCCACGGCGTCGATCAGGGTCTCAATCGACAGGTCGTGGCCCACCGTGCCCACCCAGCGCCCCCGCCAGTCCAGGGGCTGGATCACCGACACCATCCAGGCCTTGGCCTGCTCGTCGAAATACACCGGCGTCCAGAAGATGCGCCGCTCCGAGTTGCGCTGGGGGTCGGCCCCCCGCATGGTGGGGTAGTCGGCGTTGCTCGCGTCTGCGGTGGCGCCACTGGCCCAATCGACACCGCGCGCATAGACCATCAGGCCATCTTCCACGAAATCCATGTACGCGGAAAAAAATGGCGGCACCAGCGCAGGCCCGCGCTCTCGCAGCAGGTCGTAGCTGACGGCCGCGCGCACGCGCGTGGACTCGTCCGGGCCATCGCGGCCATGGTGCAGGTACAGGGTGGGCGCATTGACCGTGTCCACTTTTGCGGGCCGAAGCCGCCACAGCCCGTCCGGCCCACGCGCAAACAGCTCATCGAACCGGCTCAGGGCCGCTTCGGTATCGGCTGCACGCAGTCGCGTGAGCAAATCCTGCTGCAGATGTTGGGCGCTTTGTCCTGCCTGGATAAAAAGCCCCTCGACCGCCTGCGCGCGCAATTCCACCGCCTGGCGCATCACCAGTGGCACCACGCGATCGGCAACGGCACTCAGCGCCACATACCCCAGCACCGAAAGCAGGACCACCAAGCCCAGAAACAGGCCCCATATCGACAGGGACAGCCTGTGGATCACGGAAGTACGAAGCCTGGAGGTCAGCAAGCTAGGCCCCTCGAAAAGGTCAGGACACGGATGGGGCGACGGCCCAATCGTTTCAATATGTTAATGGAATCCGGCAGGGGTGCACGCCCAGTGTGGCAGCCCCATGCGCGCCTCCTTCACGGCCTGCTCGCACCCTGGAACCCCAGCGCCTCAATGTCCACCCCATCGACCTGCCCCGCATCCAGAAATGCCTGCCCGTAGCGCAGGTACACCCCCTCACGCACGAACACCTCGAACAGGTCGGGGTCGATGTGCCCGTTGTCGCGCATCCTGCACATGATGGCCAGCGCCTGCGACAGGGTCATGCCGCTCTTGTAGGGCCGGTCGGCGGCCGTGAGCGCCTCGAAGATGTCGGCAATGCCCATCATGCGGGCCTGCAGCGACATCTGGTCGCGCGTGAGGCCGCGCGGGTAGCCCTTGCCGTCCATGCGTTCATGGTGGCCCCCTGCGTATTCGGGCACGTTCTTGAGGTGGCGCGGCCAGGGCAGCGTCTCCAGCATCTTGATGGTGGCGACGATGTGATAGTTGATGGTGTCGCGCTCGGACTGGTTCAGCGTGCCTGCGCGGATGGTGAGGTTCTCCACCTCTTCGGCGCTCAGAAAGCTGGTCTGCACGCCCTGCGGGTTGCGCCAGTGGCGCATGGCGGCGATGTCGCGCACGCGCTGCTGGTCCTCGGGGCGCATGGCCTCGGTGCCGGTGTTGCTGCGGCGCAGAAACTCGCGGTCTTCCTCCAGCGCGTGGATCTCGTGCTGCAGGGCCTGCAGCTCCTGCCCCTCGGCACGCGCATCCACCACGGGGCGCAGCGCCAGCTGGCGGCGCAGCGCGGCCAGTTCGGCGTCGCGCTTGAGCACTTCAAACCGCGTGTCCACCAGGCCAATGCGGTCATAGATGGTCTGCAGCTTGGTGGCTTTGTCCACCACATGCACGGGCGTGGTGATCTTGCCGCAGTCGTGCAGCAGGCCCGCCATCTTCAGCTCGTAGCGGTCGCGGTCCGTCATGCTGAAACCCGCCAGCGGCCCCTCGCGCGTGGCATCCACGGCCTCGGCCAGCATCATGGTGAGCGCGGGCACACGCTGGCAATGGCCACCGGTGTAAGGCGATTTTTCGTCAATGGCCAGGTTGATGAGGTTCACGAACGATTCGAACAGGCGTTCGAGCTGTGTGATGAGCAGCCGGTTGGTGAGCGCAATCGCTGCCTGCGAGGCCAGCGACTCGGCCAGGCTCTGGTCGGCCTGCGAGAAGGTGATGACCTCGCCCGTGTCCGGGTCGCGCGCATTGATGAGCTGCAGCACGCCGATGAGTTCGCGGTCGTGGTTCTTCATGGGCACCGTGAGGAACGACTGCGACCGGTAGCCCGTGCGCTGGTCAAACGCCCGCGTGCCCGAAAAATCAAACCCCGCCGCGCTGTAGGCATCGGCAATGTTCACCGTGCGGTCGTGGATGGCCGAGTGCGCCGCCACCAGCGAATCGTTGGGTGCACCATCGGCGGTGCGCAGGGGCAGCAGCGGCAGGTCGATGGGCTTGCCCGTGGTGCCCCCCAGGCGGATGCCCAGCGAGTCGGTGCGCAGGATCTCGAACTTGAGCGCGGACTGGTCCTCCGTCACGCTGTAAAGCGTGCCCCCGTCAGCGCCGGTGATGGTCTTGGCCGCCTCCAGGATGTTCTCCAGCAGCCGGTCGATGTCCCGCTCGCGCGAGAGCGCCGCACCAATGCCGTTGAGCTGCTCCAGCCGGCGGAACAGATGGATCGTGGATTCCTTGCTCATACAACCACCTTGGAAACAGCGTTGGCGACCCTGCATCGTAACGAAAGGTGACAGCTATCATCACCCCCTTCTTCCAAAAACGCCCTTTTCGTGGACTCGGTCACACCCCGCTTTCTCACCGCCGCGCTCTACCAGTTCGTGGACCTGCCGGACTTTGCCGCCCTGCGTGACCCCCTGCAGTCGCTGTGCGACACCCACGGCGTGCGCGGCATGCTGCTGCTCGCGCCCGAGGGCATCAACGGCACCATTGCGGGCGAACCACAGGGCGTGCACGCCGTGCTGGCCTGGCTGCGCAGCGATGCACGCTTTGCCGCCCTGCAGCACAAGGAGGCACTGGCAGAACGCATGCCCTTCTACCGCATGCGCGTGCGGCTCAAGCGCGAGATCGTCACCCTGGGCGTGCCGGGCCTGAACCCCGCGCGCAATGCAGGCACCTATGTGAAGCCCGAAGACTGGAACGCCCTCATCGACGACCCCAGCGTGGTGGTGGTGGACACGCGCAACAACTACGAGGTAGGCATTGGCACGTTTGAGCGCGCCATCAACCCGCACACGCAGACCTTTGCGGAATTCCCGGCCTGGGTGGCACAGCAGTCGCAGCCGGGCGGCGTGCTGGCAGGCAAACCGCGCGTGGCCATGTTCTGCACGGGCGGCATCCGCTGCGAAAAATCCACCGCCTTCCTCAAGTCACAGGGCTTCGATGAGGTGTACCACCTCGAAGGCGGCATCCTCAAATACCTCGAAACCGTGCCCGAAGACGCAAGCCGCTGGCATGGCGACTGTTTTGTGTTCGACGAACGCGTTTCTGTCGGCCATGGCCTGGTGCCCGGCCACCACCAGCTGTGCCGATCCTGCCGCATGCCACTGGGCGAGGCGGAACTGCAGTCGCCCCACTACGTACCCGGCGTGAGCTGCCCTTACTGCCACGGCACCCGCACACCCGAGCAGGAGCGCGCGCTGGCCGAGCGCGAGCGGCAGATGCAGCTGGCCCGGCAGCGCGGGCATGAGCACATCGGCGCACAGCAGCCCGGCCGCCCCGCGCGCACTGCAACCAAGGACGCGGGTGACGACGGCAGGGATGGCGCAACGTGACCGCCCAGCCCGTCCTCTACTCCTTCCGCCGCTGCCCCTACGCCATGCGCGCCCGTCTGGCCCTGGCCGTGGGTGGCCACACCTGCGAGCTGCGCGAAGTGGTGCTCAGGAGCAAGCCCCAGGGCCTGCTGCTGGCCTCGCCCAAAGGCACGGTACCCGTGCTGGTGCTGCCCAGCGGTCAGGTGCTGGAGCAGAGCCTGGACATCATGCTGTGGGCGCTGGCGCAGCACGACCCCGAGGGCTGGCTCACCCCCAGCCACGGTAGCCTGCAGGACATGCTGGCGCTGATTGCCGAATGCGATGGCCCGTTCAAGCAGGCGCTGGACCGGTGCAAATATCCCAGCCGCTACCCCGATGCCGACATAGCCGCAGAACGCGCCCTCGCCGTGGCCTGGCTCAGTGCGCTGGAGGCACGTTTGTCATCAGATCAGCCCTTCCTGTTCGGCACCCACGCGGTCCTGGCCGATATGGCGATTGCGCCTTTTGTGCGGCAGTTTGCGGGCATTGATCCGGACTGGTGGACGGCGCAGTCCTGGCCCCGCCTGCAAGCCTGGCTGGCTCAGTGGCAGGCCAGCGATCTTTTGGCCAGCGTGATGCACAAGCTGCCAGCGTGGGTGGATGGGACGGAGGGTGTGCGGTTCCCGCACTTGGTCGAGAGCACCGACTGAATCACTGGCCAAGGTTCTGCTTGAGATCAGGGCTCGGGGCACCATGTGCTTCAGACAACCCAAGCCTCACACCACACCGGCTACAGTGGCTGGAGCGCGCCCTGCCTCAGCTTTGCGCCATCCAACACCCTGCCGGGCTTTGCGACTGCACAGCCACACCAAACAACCCTGGATTTGCCAAAGATGAAGATCATCGACGAGATGCTGAACCTGGACCTGCTCACCCACGAGCAGCACCTGCAAATCAGCGCATGGATCGCCCGCTCCTCGACTCCTGACGAAATACTGCAAATGCCTGCGCCACTGTGGCAGGCCGTGGAGCGTGCCAGCCAGGCCATGGGCATCGACGAGGACCTTCTGCGTCCACCCTCCCTGGACGCTGGTGGCGCTATTTTTGTCTGACCGCCCCCATTGCACCCGCTCAGACACCTGGGGCGGCTGGCGTCTCTTTGGCGGGCTGACCAAGGCCCATCACCTGCCCTCAAACAAAAAGCGCTCCGAAGAGCGCTTTTTTTTCTGAGCCAGACCGAGAGGATCAAGCCATTGAATATCCCGAGCTGCCTTTATTGCCGCCCGTCAGCCCACGCACCAGCAGCGCCAGCAGCACCACCGCAAACCCCACAAAACAAACGAACGACCAGTTGGCAATCGAACCACCCAGGAAGGTCCAATCAATCGCAGCACAGTCGCCCGAGCCCCGGAAGATCATGGGGATGGCGCGGCTGATGGGGTAGTTTTCGATCATGCCGTAGAAGTCGCGGCCGCAGGTGGCGACTTCGGGTGGGTACCACTGCAGCCAGCTTTGGCGGGCCGCCACAAAGGCGCCGAAGCCGGAGGCGATCAGGGCCAGCACGCCCCAGCCCATCCACCAGCCTTTTGAGGCCCTTGCGCTTGCCAGGCCTGTAAAGATTGCTACACCTATGAGAGCATACCGCTGCACGATGCACATGGGGCATGGCTCCAGGCCCACCACATGCTGCAGGTACATGCCAAAAGCCAGCATGGCCACGCAGGCCGCACTGATCAGCGCCAGCACGCGGCGCGGGGCCTGATCCATCCAGTTCAACAACATCTTTGTTATCCCTCAAGGCCGCGCGGCAACTGGCGCGGCGTCCCAGGGGAAACAGCTCAGATACCAGCGGCGTGATCCAAGAACACTCGGGCGCGGCGTGGTGTGACCACCAGCGTTTCGCCCTCTTTGAAACCCATTTCCTTGAACTGCTGCGCAGGGATCTGCGCTTCGATCAGGGATTCTGGGGACGCATTGTCCGCTGGTTTGTGGTCGTCGGTCGGAATAAGTTCCAGCCGCGCAATCGGCCCCACCACAATGGCGCGACTCAGCTGGGCCACGATGCCACGTGGGCGGCCTTCGGCGTCCAGTCCCGCGCCGGGGGAGTAGCGCTCCACGTCCAGGTCGTGCGGGCGCACATAGGCAAAGGCCTTGGCGTTCTGCGCCGCCTGGTGTTCGGGCGAATCGAGCTGCATGCCTTCCAGGTGCACCAAGCCCTCGTGGGCGCGGCCATGGAACAGGTTCACATCGCCCAAAAAGCCGTACACGAAGGGGCTGGCGGGCTGGTCCCACACCTGCTGGGGCGAGCCACTTTGCTCGATCTTGCCCTGGTTGATCACCACCACGCGGTCGGCCACTTCCAAGGCCTCTTCCTGGTCATGGGTCACGAAGATGCTGGTCACATGCAACTCGTCGTGTAGGCGGCGCAGCCAGCGGCGCAGTTCCTTGCGCACCTTGGCGTCCAGGGCACCGAAGGGCTCGTCGAGCAGCAGCACCTTGGGCTCCACCGCCAGGGCGCGGGCCAGGGCAATGCGCTGGCGCTGGCCGCCGGACAGCTGCGAGGGGTAGCGCTCGGCCAGCCAGTCCAGCTGCACCAGCTTGAGCAGATCCATGACCTTTTTCTTGATCTGCGCCTCGCTCGGGCGCTCGCTGCGCGGCTTGACGCGCAGGCCAAAGGCCACGTTCTCGAACACGGTCATGTGGCGGAACAGTGCGTAGTGCTGGAACACAAAGCCCACGTTGCGCTCGCGCACATGCACGTCGGTCGTGTCTTCGCCGCTGAAGTGGATGGTGCCCACGTCGGCTGTCTCCAGGCCCGCGATGATGCGCAAGAGCGTGGTCTTGCCGCAGCCCGAGGGGCCGAGCAGCGCAATGAGTTCGCCGGACTGGATGTCCAGGCTCACATCGCGCAGCGCCTGGAAGTCGCCGAACTGCTTGCTGACGTTACGGATTTCAATGCTCATGTTCTGTTTTCCTTCACACGCCAGCGGGCGCGGGGCGCTCGGGCGGCAATTCGGCGGCGGCCTTCAGGGCCTGTTCATTGCGGTGTTCGGCGATGGTCTTGATGACCAGCGTGACCAAGGCGAGCAAGGCCAGCAGCGAGGCTGCGGCAAACGCGGCCACCGACTGGTACTCGTTGTAGAGAATTTCGACGTGCAGCGGGATGGTGTTGGTCTGGCCCCGGATGTGGCCCGACACCACCGACACCGCACCAAACTCGCCCATGGCCCGCGCGTTGCACAAGATCACGCCATACAGCAAGCCCCACTTGATGTTGGGCAAAGTCACGTACCAGAAGGTCTGCCAGCCGCTCGCACCCAGCACGATGGCGGCCTGCTCCTCGTCGTTGCCCTGGGCCTGCATCAGCGGGATCAGCTCGCGGGCGATGAACGGGAACGTAACGAACACAGTGGCCAGCACGATGCCCGGCACGGCAAAGATGATCTTGATGTCATGCGCCGCCAGCCACGGGCCAAACCAGCCCTGCGCGCCAAACATCAGCACATAGATCAAACCAGCCACCACGGGCGACACCGAAAACGGCAGGTCCACCAGCGTGGTCAGGAACGCCTTGCCCTTGAACTCGTACTTGGCAATGCACCAGGCCGCCGCCACGCCGAACACTAGGTTCAGCGGCACCGCGATCAGCGCGGTGATCAGCGTGAGCTTGATGGCCGACCAGGCGTCGGGTTCGCGCAGGCCTTCCAGATACGCGCCAAAGCCCTTGCGCAGCGCCTCGGCAAACACGGCGGCCAGCGGCAGCACCAGGAACAGCAGCATGAAGCCGAGTGCCAGCGTGATCAGTGTGTAGCGCACCCATGGCGCTTCGGTCGTGCCCGCCTGTGCGCGGCGAGTGGTTCGGGAATTGTTGCCGCTCATGCCGGAGCCCCCGCGTGGCGGCGCTGCCAGGCTTGCAGCGCGTTGATGATGAGCAGCAGGATGAAGGAGATGACCAGCATCACCACGGCCACGGCCGTAGCACCTGCATAGTCGTACTGCTCCAGCTTGCCAATTATGATGAGGGGCGTGATCTCGGACACCATGGGCATGTTGCCCGCGATGAAGATCACCGAACCGTATTCCCCCACCGCCCGCGCAAACGCCATGGCAAAGCCGGTGAGCAGTGCGGGCGTGATGGAGGGCAGGATGACCTTGGTGAAGGTCTGCAGGCGTGTGGCGCCCAGGCAGGTGGCGGCTTCTTCCAGCTCCTTCTCTGCGTCTTCCAGCACCGGTTGCACGGTGCGCACCACAAATGGCAGGCCGATGAAGATCAGCGCAATCACGATGCCTGCTGGCTTGAACGCGAGCTGGATGCCCAGGGGCTCCAGGATGCTGCCCACCCAGCCGTTGCCGGCCAGCAAGGCCGTGAGCGAGATGCCCGCCACGGCGGTGGGCAACGCGAATGGCAAGTCCACCAGCGCATCCACGATCTTCTTGCCCGGGAACTTGTAGCGCACCAGCACCCAGGCGATCAGCAGGCCAAACACCAGATTGACCAACGCCGCAAGGAATGAGGCCCCAAAAGTGAGTCGGTACGACGCCATCACGCGCGGTGCGCTGATGGCTGCCCAGAACTGCTCCCAGGTGAGGGTGAAGGTCTTGAAGATCAGTGCCGACAGCGGGATCAGCACGATGATGCTCAAGTAGAAAAGGGTGTAGCCCAGTGACAGCCCGAAACCGGGCAGCACGCGCTTGGGCGCGCGCCGTCCGGCCGGGGCTGCGGCCACAGCGGTCGCAGTGGTCATAGATGCAGTGGTGAGTCGGGAGAAGCGCTGCGCCTGCTTACTTGGCGCCGGGCGTGTACAGCTTGTCGAACTGGCCGCCGTCATTGAAGTGCACCTTCTGCGCTTCGGTCAGCGAGCCGAAGTACTTGGCCACCGTGAACTGCTTGAGCGGCTTGAAGGTGTCGGCGTACTTCTTGAGCACGGCCTCCGACCGGGGGCGGATGGCGTGCTTGGCCGCGATCTCCTGCGCTTCTTCAGAGTACAGGTAGTCCAGGTAGGCCTTGGCCAGCTGGGCCGTGCCCTTCTTGGCCACGGTGCGCTCCACGACGGCCACGGGGTTCTCGGCCACCACGCTCACCGAGGGGTAGATCGCATCGACCTTGCCGGCGCCGAATTCGCGGTCGATGGAGACCACTTCGGATTCAAAGGTGATCAGCACATCGCCCTGGTTGCGCTGCAGGAAGGTCGCCGTGGCATCGCGGCCGCCCTTGGCCAGGATGGGCACGTTCTTGTACAGCTTGCCGACAAACTCGGCGGCCTGCGCCTCCGTGCCGCCCTTTTCGCGCACGGCGCCCCAGGCGGCCAGATACGCATAGCGGCCGTTGCCGCCGGTCTTGGGGTTGACCACGATCACCTGCACGCCGGGCTTGATGAGGTCGTCCCAGTCCTTGATGTTCTTGGGGTTGCCGTTGCGCACCAGGAACAGCATGGTCGAGGTGGTGGGCGATGCGTCGTGCGGGAACTTCTTGGTCCAGTCCTTGGCGACCACGCCGTTGTCGGCCAGGAACTGCACGTCGGTGGTGGTGTTCATGGTCACCACGTCGGCGGCCAGGCCATCGTTCACGGCGCGGGCCTGGGCGCTCGATCCAGCGTGCGACTGGTCGATCTTCACGTCCTGGCCGGTGGTCTTCTTGTAGTGCGCGGCAAAGGCAGCGTTGTAGTCCTTGTAGAACTCCCGGGCCACGTCGTACGAAACGTTGAGCAGCGAATTTTGTGCGGCAGCCATGCCACTGGCGGCCAGGGCCAGCGAGGCCAGGAGGGTCTTGAGTTTCAAAGAAGTCATGGTGGTGTCGCCCTAAAAATTGCTGGAGATGCCGGATTGTGCGGAGACGCTCTTAAAACTCAAAAGAATATATTCTTGTTAAATAATCAACTATCGGCATATAGATTGTTGATGGCCTGCGCACGGCAGATAGCTGTCGCATTGTTCACATCAAAAAGAGCCTCTTTCGCCTGACTAGCAAGGCTTTTTAGCTATATAAAATATAGCATTTAAAACACGGAAGGCTGGGGGTGCGCGTGGGTGACAGCAGGCGGCTGGGCGGTGGGCCCGTCTGCCAGCGACTGCAGCAGTGCCCAGCCCAGGGGCCATTCGCCATGGCCCGAATCGATGTTAATGTGCCCCGCGTTCTGCATGCGCACAAACTCGCTGCCCCAGGCCCGCGCATAGGCGCCTGCCAGGCGGATGGGGCAAAACGGGTCGTTGCTGCTGGCCACCACGATGCTGCGGTAAGGCAGCGCAGCATAGGGCACGGGCGCAAAGTCGCTCAGGATGGCGCGGCGCTCCGGGTCGGCGGGGGCCACCAGCAGCGCACCACACACCTTGGCGGCGGCCTCGGGCCCCATGTGGTTGGTGGCAATGCAACCCAGGCTGTGGGCCACGATCACCACGGGGTGCGGCGCGGCCAGCACAGTCTTTTCGAGCTGGCTCACCCAGGCCGAGCGCGTGGGCGTGATCCAGTCGTCCTGCACCACGCGGCGGGCGTTGGGCAGGCGCTCGGCCCACAGGCTCTGCCAGTGGCCGGGGCCCGAGTCCCGCCAGCCGGGGACGATGATGATGGAGGTGTTAGGGGTCACAGGGCTGGCATTCTGCGAGCCGCGCCTTAAAACCCAAACGACTTAATTCTTGTTATTTAATCTCCAAATCATCTAAAAACCACCCATTTCCCGCCGCAGCCGGGTCTTTGGTATTTTTTTCGCCCGCTTCAACCCCATCCACCGGCCCCGTTCGTTTCACCCAGCACCACCACTTTTTTGATGGAGCTGCCATGAAACCCCGTGCCTTCACCCTGTCCACCCTCCCCGCCCTCGCCGCCCTGGCCACACTGCTGGGCCTGGCCCACCTGCCCGCCCAGGCGATTGGCCGCCTGGCCGATGTCACCATCGTGGACCGCGACACCGGCGCCACGCTGCCCGTGCACTACGCCCGGGGCGAGTACTGGGTGGCCGGGCGCCCTGGCGCGCGTTATGCCATCAGCGTGCGCAACCGGCTGGGCGAGAGGGTGTTGGCCGTGCCCTCGGTGGACGGCGTCAATGTGCTCAGCGGCGAGACGGCTGCCTGGGACCAGCGCGGTTATGTGTTCTCGCCGCACGAGCGCTACCAGATCACCGGCTGGCGCAAGAGCGACAGCCAAGTGGCAGCGTTCGAGTTCTCCCACATCGCCAACTCGTATGCCGCCCGCACGGGCCGCCCTGCTCATGTCGGCGTGATTGGCGTGGCGCTGTTCCGCGAACAGCCGCCGGTGCCTCTGCCCGCGCCTGCCATCACCCCCGAGCCCTACGGCCAGCGCCGCGACAACGGCCTGGGCCTGGGGCGCCTGCGGGAGGAACCCGCATCGCCTGCTGCCGCAGGTGCTGCCGGTGCTCCGGCTGCACCAGCCCCATCGGCCGAGGCCGAGTCCTCTGCCCGCTCGCAGTCCGCCGACAGCGTAGCCAAGGCCGCCCCCATGCCATCGGCCAAGCTGGGCACGGCACACGGCCAGCGCGAGACCTCGGTCGTCACCCACACCACCTTCACGCGCCTGCAGGAGCAGCCCAATGAAATCATCAGCATCCGCTACGACAGCCGCGAGAACCTGATCGCCAGCGGCGTGATCCGCGAGCCCATCGCCCGCCCCTATGTGCCCCCGGTGCCCCGCGCATTTCCGCAGTCGGACAACCTGTCGTACGTACCCGACCCCAGGTAGGCCTGGGCCGGCCCGTGCGTGCATGAGGGTTTCGCATAATGCCCGGGTGCCTGCCGCCCCACCCTCTGACGATGCCCACGACACCGACGAAGCGCTGATGCTGCGCTACGCCACGGGCGACATGGCCGCGTTCGACCGGCTCTACGCCCGGCACGAACTGGCCGTTTGGCGGTTTGTGTTTCGCAGCGTCAAGGTGCAGGCGGTGGCTGATGACCTGCTGCAGGACGTGTGGTTTGCGGTGGCGCGCAATGCCGTCCGTTATGAGGTGAAAGCCAAGTTCCGCACCTGGCTGTTCACCCTGGCGCATAACCGCCTGGTGGACCACTTGCGCACCGCCAAGCACCACACCAGCCTGGACGCCAGCGACGACGATGCGCGCACGCTGGCCGACACACTGGTGGCCGACTCGGGCTTCGGGCCCGTGCGGCAACTGCAGTCGCGCGAGCAGGCGGCCGCACTGATTGTGGCGGTGGAGCAGTTGCCGCTGGAGCAGCGCGAAGCCTTCCTGCTGCAGGCCGAAGGCGACCTGAGCGTGCAGGAGATCGCCGAGGCCACCGGCGTGAGCTTTGAAACCGCCAAGAGCCGCCTGCGCTACGCGCGGGCCAGCCTGCGCCAGCACCTCAAGGAGTTTGTATGACCCGGCAGGACGACGATCTGGTCCGGCGCTACCAGGAAGCCAGCGAGCAGGAAGGCGCCCGCCCCGGCGCGCATGTGCGCGAGGCCGTGCGCTCGCATGCGCAGATGGTGGCCACGGCTGCGGCATCGGCATCAGCCGCCCCAGTGGCAACCCCTGCCGCCAACCAGGCCCGCTGGAAAATTTCAGCCCTGGCCACCTTGGCCGTGGTGGGGCTGACTGGCTTGCTGATGCTGCAGTTCGAGCGCGGCACGCCCGAAGAGCGGGACACCGCTTTCAGCCACCGCCGGACCGAGGTGCCAGCACCTGCCGCCCCTGCGCCAGTGGCCCCACCCGTGCCCCAGCCACTGGCAGAGCCCCCATCGGCCACCCCGCCTTCGCCCGAAAGCGCGCAGAAAAGTGCGCGGAACAGCACCGGCCCATCGGCTGACGCCTTGCACTCCAGGCCCGCCACGAAAGTCCCCCCCACGCCTGCACAGACACCGGCACCCGCACAGCCCGTGGCCAAGGCGACACCCGCATCGCCTTCGGCCACGGAAGCGGAAGCCCTGACAGCGCCCCGTGCAGCCGGGGCCCCCTCCGGCTTCCCCGCCTCCCCCCCCCTGCCCTCGATGGCTGCAGCCCCCCGCGCCGAATCCGGTGCCGAAAGGCGCGAGCACGCGCCGGCCTCCGCTGCACCAGCCGTTCAGGAAT
This sequence comes from Acidovorax kalamii, assembly GCF_002245625.1. Taxonomy (GTDB): domain Bacteria; phylum Pseudomonadota; class Gammaproteobacteria; order Burkholderiales; family Burkholderiaceae_C; genus Acidovorax; species Acidovorax kalamii. The sequence goes on along the minus strand of NZ_NOIG01000010.1, from coordinate 165,773 downwards.
CAGCCCCGACAGCCGCAGCCGCTCCCGCCGCCGCACCAGCCGCCCGCAGCACGCTGGCTGACTCTGCAGCGCGCGACCACAGCGCGGCTGCTGCAGCCCCTGCCATGCAAAAAAATCTGGGCGCGGCTGCGTCCAGCACCATCTGGGAAGCCGCCCGCAGGGGCCATGCCCAGCAGGTCGAAGCACTCGTGCAACAGGGCACACCGGTGGATACCCGCGACCCCGCAGGGAAAACCGCCCTGATGCTGGCCGCCATGAACGGCCACACCGCCACCGTGCAGAGGCTGCTGGCGCTGCGCGCCAACCCCGCGCTGGTGGACCGCGATGGTCTGAATGCGGCGCAGCTTGCGGCCCGGGAGGGACACGCGCGCCTCGCAGAGCTGCTGGAAGCAACGCGCTGAGAGTGGTGTAAACGGGCTCAGCCCGAAGGGGTCTTCCAATGCATCAGCCGCGCACCGGGATCAGAACCGCACAGCCTCAAACGCCGGGTGCAGCGCATCGATCCAGTGGTCCAGCTCGTCCTGCGTCACATGCAGGTGGTCCATGCAGGCCTGGCCGTGCTGGTTCCACTCGCGCGTGGGCGCCAGGCCGTCGTGCTGGTTGACCAGAAACTCGGCCAGCAGGCCCAGGGCCACCAGGTGGCGCACGGTGGGGTCGAAACGCTCGTCGTCCAGGCACACAAAGTCGTGGTGCAGCCAGATGGCCTGGGCCACGTCGCCCGGCAGGTGCCAGGTGCGCGCCACAATGGCGCCCATCACGGCATGGTCGGTGCGGTGGCTGGCGTTTTCGGTCTGGGTGAAGGTGCGGTCCTTGCGGGCCAGGGCCTCGGTCACGGTGCCAGCATAGCCACGCACGGCCTTCACCAGCACGGGCATGCCCACATGGCAGAACAGGCCAAAGCTGTAGCCCAGGCCGGGGTCAAAGCTGTAGAGCTGGTGACCGATGTGCTCGCAGGCAATGGCGCGGCGCTGCGAGCTTTCCCAGAAATGGTCGAGCAGCGGCGAGCGCACCTGCAGCGCGTTGCGCGTGATGAAGGCAGACATCAGCTCCACCGCAGGGCGCAGCCCCAGCACGGTGAGCGCCATGCCCACCGTCTGCACCGGCTGGGCCAGGCCATAGAGCGGGCTGTTGGCCAGCCGCATCACGGCGGCGGCCAGGGCTACGTCCGAGGCGGCCAACTGCTCCAATGCTGCAGCGTCCAGCTCGGGCTCGGCCATGATCTGCTGCAGGCGCCGCAGCGACTCGGGGCATGGCGGGATCACGATGGCGCGCACGGCGGGATGCGCGCGGGCTTGCCGGATGTCTTGGTCGATGGAGTGAGAAGCGGTCACAAAGGCCCAGTTCCGGGCCGTTCCGCGCAGCGCCACACCCAGTGACGCCCAGGTGCGCTGTGGTGCAGGAAGGAAGGCAGCCCAAACAGTTGCAATTCGTTGCATTGTGGGGCCAAAAATGCGCGCGGCGGGCGCCGTCCCACGGGGGCACACGGTCTTTGTGGCGACCGCTTGCCAAGCACCTCACAAGGTGCCCCCGGGTGCACCGAATTGCCCCGTCAGATATCGGCGCCGTCCATCCCTTGCAGTGCCTGGCGCGTGCTCAGGCTGCTGCGCCCCGGCATGGCCTCACCCAGAAAATCCAGAAACCGCCGCACCGCAGGCGACAGTCCCCGGCGCGACGGGAACACCGCATGCACGATGGCGGGCGCAGGTGCCCAGTCGGGCAACACGCGCACCAGCTTGCGCTCGCGCATTTCGTCCTGGCACATGTAGTCGGGCATCCAGCACACGCCCGTGCCCGCCACGGCGGCGAACTTGAGCGTGAGCAGGTCGTCGGCAACGTAGCGCGGCGTGTGCTGCACCACCTGGTGCACACCGCCCGGGCCAATCAGGTTCCAGGTTGATCGACCGTCGGGCGCCGACATGGCAATGCTGTCGAGCTGGGCCAAGTCTTCCAGCGTCTTGGGCGTGCCCTGGCGGATCAGCAGCTCGGGGCTGGCCACCAGGATCTGGGTGGTGTGGTCGAGCCGCTTGACGACCATGCTGCCGCTGTCGTCTACCGAGGGGCGCACGCGCAGCGCCACGTCGATGCCCTCTTCCACCAGGTTCACGGCGCGGTTGCTCACCAGCATGTCGATGCGCACCTCGGGGCAACTCGCCAGAAACCGCGGGATCAGCTCGGCCACCACGGTCTGCGCCAGCGTGACGGGGCAGCTCACGCGGATGGTGCCGCGCGGCACGGTCTGCACCTGGGCCACCGTGTCGGCCGCCGCCTGGGCCGATTCGCGCATGGCCTGGCAGTGGCGCAGGTAGGCCTCGCCCACCTCGGTCAGCGAGAGCTTGCGGGTGGTGCGCTGCAGCAGGCGCACGCCCAGGTGGGTCTCCAGGTCGGACACGCGCCGCGACAGGCGCGACTTGGGGATGCCCAGCGCACGGCCCGCTGCAGCAAAGCCGCCGCGCTCCACCACTTCGGCGAAATAGAGCATGTCGTTGAGGTCTTGCATAAAGTACATCGTCCTACTGATAGAACAATCTATCGCAAGTTCACCACCTTATCAACATTTTGATGAATCTTCACAATTCATCCCATGGCCACACGCTGTGGCTCCGATCCACAGAACCCCAGGAGTTCCTCATGCAACTGCTTCACATCGACTCCGCCATCACTGGCGAACAATCCGTGTCCCGCCAACTGACGGCCCGCACCGTGGCCGCCTGGCAAGCCGCCCACCCCGGCACCACCGTGCAATACCTGGACCTGGCCCAGCAGGCGCCCTCGCACCTGTCGGCCCAGTCGCTCGGTTTCCGCACCGGCCAGGCCGCTGCCACCGAAGCAGAGCGCGCTGAAAACGCACTGTCCGAAGCCCTGGTGAGCCAGTTCCTGGCCTCCGACGTGATCGTGATTGGCGCGCCGCTGTACAACTTCTCCATCCCCAGCCAGCTCAAGGCCTGGATCGACCGCCTGGCCCAGGCTGGCCGCACCTTCAAGTACACCGACAAGGGCCCCGTGGGCCTGGCCGGTGGCAAGACGGTGATCGTGGCTTCGACCCGTGGCGGCGTGTATTCGACCAGCGAAGGCGGCCAGGCCATGGAGCACCAGGAGAGCTACCTGAAGGTGGTGTTCGGCTTCTTCGGCATCACCGACGTGCGTTTTGTGCGCGCCGAAGGCGTGGCCATGGGCCCCGACGCCAAGGCCGCCGCCCTGGCATCGGCCGATGTGGAAATCAACAGCCACACCAGCGTGGCCGCCAACCAGGCGCGCGTGTCGCAGGTGGCATAAACCGCAGGTGGCTTCAGCAGCGGCCGCCCATCCAACACCCGGCCACGTGCCGGGTGTTGCGCTTTGGGGATCACGATTCAAAGAAAAATCGGCCCTACCGCCCGTCCATCATGCCTTGCTAGCTATCATTTTTGACAGCCTGCGCCAACGGGTCATCTACTGCGGGCCGCAGCCAGTGCCGCGCAAGATCCTCTGGAGCCAAGGCAGGCGCAAACAGCCAGCCCTGAAACCGCTGGCAACCCATCTTCACCAACAGCTGCCACTGCGCTTCGGTCTCCACCCCTTCGGCCACCACCTCCAGGCCCAGCGCGCGGGCCAGGGCGTTCACGGTGGCGCAGATCTCGCGGTCGTTCGGGTCCACCACGATGTCGCGCACAAACTCCTTGTCGATCTTCAGCTCGCTCACCGGCAGGCGCTTGAGCTTGACGAGCGACGAGTGCCCGGTGCCAAAGTCGTCGATAGACAGCGCAAACCCGGCGTTTTTCAGGTCCAGCGCGATGGCATAGAGCGATTCGTCCAGCAGCTGTGATTCGGTGATCTCCAGCACCAGGCTGGCGGGCGCCACCCCGGCGCGCTGCGCAATGCCCAGCAGGGCCTGCGCAAACCCCGGCTCGCGCAGCTGGATGGTGGACACATTGACCGACACCACCGGCACCTGCCAGCCCTCGGCGCGCCACTGCGCCACCTGGCGGCAGGCGGATTCGAACACCCACAGCCCCATGGGCACGATGAGTCCACTTTCCTCGGCCAGGGGGATGAACTCGTCGGGCGGCACCGGCTTGCCGTCCACCGACCAGCGCAGCAGCGCCTCGGCCCCCACCGTCTGGCGCAGGTGGTTGAGCTGCGGCTGGTACACCAGCGTGAACTCGCCGCCTGGCAGCGCGCCGTGCAGGCGGCGGCGCAGCTCCAGCCGGGTGCGCGTGGCCTGGGTGAATTCCTCGATGTAGAAGCGGTACGAGCCCCGCCCCGCACTCTTGGTGGCATGCAGGGCCGAATGCGCGTGCCGCACCAGTTCCACGCTGTCGGCCGCATCGTCGGGGAACAGGCTGATGCCGATGCTGGCACCCATGTACTGCGCACCCACCTCCGACAGCTCCCAGGGCCGCGCCAGCCCCTCCAGCAGCGTGGTCGCCAGCTGCGCCAGCACGGTGCGCGATGCGGGGCGCTGCAGCATCACCGTGAACTGGTCATTGGCCAGCCGCGACACCAGCCCCTGCCCTTCGAGCAGCAGGTGAATGCGCTGCGCCACCTCGCTCAGCAGCGCATCGCCCACGCGGTGGCCGTAGGTTTCATTCACGCTCTTGAAGTGGTCCAGGTCGATCAGCAGCAGCGCCACGCAGCGGTCGGGCGTCTGCGCGTACCGCCCGGCCTCGGCCACGGCGCGCTCCAGCGCGTCTTCAAAGTAGCGGCGATTGGGCAGACCCGTGAGGGCGTCGAAATGCGCCACGTGGTAGAGCCGCTCTTCGTTGCGCAGCACCGCCGCCTCGGCCGTGCGCAGGCGGTTGAGCAGGCCCACCACAATCGCCTGTCGCAGCGCCGCCAGCAGCAGCACCAGCAGGCAGCACACCAGGATGAGTGCCTGCACGCCCTCCCGCCCGTCGGGGGTGATGATGAAAAGCCGCACCAGGGTGACGCCCGCCAGCCCCATAGCCACCAGGGGCACGTAGTTCATGGCCTGGTCGCAGCGCAGGCGGTAGTCCGGGTCGTCCGACACCTCAAACCGCAGCCCGCGCGCGCCCCAGCCCAGGGCCAGCGCGGCCAGGCTGAAGCTGGCGTTGAACAACATGCCCGGCAACACTTCGCCGCGCAGCAGCATCAGGTTCCACTGCATCCAGCTAAGCCCGTAGCCCAGCATGCCCGCAAGCACCAGCAGATGGGCCCGCGTGACACGCACACCCACCGTGGGCATGGCCAGCGCCGTCACGCCCGCCGCCGTCAGGTACACCGCCGGGTACAGCAACAGCACCGTGGCCACAGCCAGCGGCTGGTCCTGGCCCGAGGGCAGGTAGATCACCAGGGTGAAAGCCAGCAGCGCCAGAACAGCGCCGCCAAAGTCCAGCGCTGCGGGGTAGGCGCGGTCTTTGGAAAGCCGCGCAAACGTGGCGCGGATCACCGTGGCAGCCCACAGCGGCCCCACGCTCAGAAAGAAAAGGTCGGCGGGCGCCGGGAACGGGTTCCAGTCCAGCGCCACCTGCAGGTTCCACACCAGCTGCCCGGCCAGCACCAGCACCGTGCCCAGCCACAGCCCCGTGTGCAGCAAGCGGTGCGCAGGCGGTACCTGCGCCCGGCCCCGCCAGGCCCAAAAGGCCGACAGCCCAAAGGCCAGCGTCCAGGAGGCGTTGTCCAGAAACAGCTTGAGCGACGCATCCTGCACCCAGAGCGATGCCCCAAACAGCAGCAAGGCTGCGCCCAGCCAGACCGCTGTGAGGGCTCGTTCGGCGAAGGGCATGAGGGGGATGGACGGGCGGGGTGTTACCGGAGGTTACCCTTCCATTGTGGATGCAAGCGCCGGGGCGCTGTTTCCCCAGCGGGGCGCTGGGATACTGGGGACATGAGACCGCTACCAATACGATAGCTATCAGCGCTTGATGGACAGGCGCAAGGGCCTGATTTCATTCAGATTTCGGTTGCCGCATGCTGTGTTTCCCCAGCCCTCGCGGGAGGGCTTGGGAGAAGGAGTTGGCAGCACAACAGCCAACCGCAGCGCACCCCCTTGCAGGGCGCGCCGACCGCCAGCCTCAGAACCCTGGCAGCACCGAGCCCTTGAACTCGGTCTGGATGAACTTCTTCACTTCTTCCGAGTGGTAGGCCTTCACCAGCTTGGCCACCCAGGGCTTGTCCTTGTCGGCTTCGCGCACGGCGATCAGGTTGACGTAGGGGCTCTTGGCGTTTTCTTGCGCAATCGCGTCCTTGCCAGGGTTCAGACCCGCCGACAGCGCAAAGTTGGTGTTGATGGCCGAGGCATCCAGGTCGTCCAGCGAACGGGGCAGCTGGGCGGCGTCGAGTTCCACGAACTTGAGCTTCTTGGGGTTGCTCACCACATCGAGCGGCGTGGCCTTCAGGCCTGCACCGTCACGCAGCTTGATCAGGCCCTTGTCCTGCAACACCAGCAGCACGCGGCCGCCGTTGGTGGGGTCGTTGGGGATGCCGAACTTGGCGCCTTCCTTCAGGTCTTCCAGTTTCTTGACCTTCTTGGAATACAGGCCGATGGGGAAGTTGACGGTGTAGCCCACCGACACCAGCTTGTAGCCACGGTCTGCCACCTGCGCATCGAGGTATGGCTTGTGCTGGTAGCTGTTGGCGTCCAGGTCGCCCGCCGACAGCGCGGCGTTGGGCTGCACGTAGTCGCTGAACTCGACGATCTGGATCTTCAGGCCGTCCTTCTCGGCGACCTTCTTCACCTGCTCGAAGATCTGCGCGTGGGGGCCGCCCGTCACGCCGATCTTGAGGGGCTTGTCCTGGGCGATCGCGCCGGTGGAGAAAGCGGCGGCGGCAGCCAAAGCCAGGGCAGATTGCAGGAGGAGGCGCTTGTTGTTGTTCACAGGGAAAACCTTTCGTAAAGAGATGGAACGCATCCTAGGGTTTTCCCGTTAAAACCGGAACAACTAATTTTTCATTTCATTACAACTCATTCGAATAAGAAGACAAGACCCGTGCCCTGCCCCCACCTCATGAAACTGGCGCGCGCCCGGCGAGGGCAGCCGAGCAAGGGCCGCCCCGCAGCGAGGGCTGCGTCCCCCTTCCGGAATCGCGCAGCGATTCGAGAGAAGGGGGAAGTGGCGCAGCCACTCAGGGGGATGTTCCAAGTCAGCCCCGTAGAGCTACGTTATTGAGCTTGTCCAGCCGCTCGGGCCAGGTGCCCTCCACCGTCGCGCCCTGCAGCAGGATGCGCGTCCAGGCCACCCAGGCGTCCCACTGCACGCGCTTGTCCCAGGCATTGCCCCAGGCGCAGAACAGGTGCAGTGCGCTCTCGGCGGCGGCCTTGGCGTCGTCCTTGCGGCCGGCCGACAGATACAGCTGGGCCAGCACCATCTGCGGCTCGCCCACCCAGGGGTTGTGGCGCACGGCGCTTTCCAGCACACCGGTGGCCACGTCCAGGTCCACCAGCGGCTGGTCTTGCTGGATGACCGACCAGTACAGCGACGTGGCCGCCGCCTCGTTGGCGGCAGACAGGTACTGCGAGCAGTGCGCAAACACCGGCGGCATGGGCAGCACATCCTTCAGCCCCGGGTGCTGCAGCGCCTTGGCCAGCCCGTTGATCTGGTGCACCATGCGCCCCGACGGCCGCATGGGCCCGGGCCAGAGCGACGCGGCCCAGTGCGCCTTCTGGTTGCGGTGCTGCACCTCGGGGAAGCGCGAAAAGATATCGTCCTGCCAGCTGAACCACTGCTCGATGGTGTCGGCCATGCTCACGATGATGAAGGCCGCCACCTCGTAGGGCGTGAGCACATGGTCCTGCCCATCCTTTTGCAGCACCAGGCTGCCGTCGGCCTCCAGCGCGTGGGCCAGCACCTTTTGCACAAACTGCGTGCGCGACTGGGTGCAGAACAGGTAGACCAGGTGCTCGGCCGACTCGCCCGCAATCTCGCGCACCCGGGCGCGCTCCTTGGCAGGGTCGAACTTCACCAGGTCCACAAACGCGTTGCCATACACGCTGTGCAGCAGCCCCAGCAGGCGCACATCGCGCGGCTGCTGCCACACCGTGAGCGTGCGCGTCACGCCCACCAGGTGGTGGCGAAACGTGCCCGCCTTGTGCCAATCCTGCCCCACATTGCGCGCCAGCACCGTGGGCAGCACGGGGGCCAGTTCGGGGTCGCGGGTCAGCCACTCGTCGTCCAGCAGCGGCAAAGCGCGGGCAAACAGGTCGGCATCCAGGGGGTGAAGCGGCAGGGTCATGGCGGGGTGTCTCCGGTGTTCTCGTGCGATCAAACCCATCAGGCCCATCGGGTGGGCCGAATGGATCGGCGTGTGGGTGAGGAAAAATGCAAAGTACACACAGTATCAGCATCGACCCGGGCCCGCGCCAGCGGGCACACCCTATTTTTACAAGGAGAAATGGACTCTACCGCCCGACTGGATTGCCTAGTAAGCTATCAAAAATATAGTAAACACCGATAACGCAGCGCGCACCGGCACTCCGTATCGCGCCACGCCACCCCGGTGGAGTTCAAAAATTTCCAGTTTTATGGATTTCATTTCCACTAAACTGCCGCCATGGACATCCACCACCACATCGCCCAGCGCCTGCGCGAACTGCGCAGCGCCCGGGGCTACTCGCTCGACGCCCTGGCCGAACGCAGCGGCGTGAGCCGCTCCAACATCTCGCTCATCGAGCGCGGCGAAAGCAGCCCCACGGCGGCCGTGCTCGACAAGCTGGCCATCGGCCTGGGCGTGGCGCTGGCCTCGTTTTTTGACGAGAGCGCCGATGGCAGTGCAGCCCATGAAGGTGCCGCAGCCCCCTCCCCCCACATCCACGCCGCCGACCAGCCCCGGTGGCAAGACCCTGCCTCGGGCTACGTGCGCCGCCGCCTCTCGCCCCCTGCGCCCTCGCCGCTGCAGCTGGTAGAAGTCGTCTTCCCCCCCGGCCAGCGCGTGGCCCTGGACTCGGCCGTGCCCGGCGCCGAGATCCACCAGCAGGTCTGGCTGCTGGAAGGCCGCATGGAACTGACCGTGGGCGACACCCTCTGGCCGCTGGCCGCAGGCGACTGCTTGGCAATGCAGCTCAACCAGCCCATCGTGTTCCACAACCCCGGCGCCACGCCTGCGCGCTACCTGGTGGCGCTGGCCACGGTCATGCCCTTTGCACCGCTCTCGCCACTCGCCCCGCGCAGCCAGCCGCCTGCGCGCGTGACAAAGACCACCCCCCCACCCACCGCCCGGAGAAAACCATGACCGCCGCCGTCCGCCACGCACCAGCCCAGCCCCCATCCGCCACCACCATCCGCCGCCTGGGCCCCAATGAAGCTGCTGCCAGCGTGGGCGCGCTGGCCGATGTGCTGATCGACTGCGTACACGGCGGCGCCTCGGTCAGCTTCATGGCGCCCCTGCCGCGCGACAAGGCCCTGGCCTTCTGGCGCAACGTGGCCGACGGCGTGGCGCGCAACGAACGCGTGCTGCTGGTGGCCGAAGACGCCAGCGGGGCCATCCTGGGCACCGTGCAGCTCATCACCGCCATGCCGGACAACCAGCCCCACCGCGCCGACGTCGCCAAGATGCTGGTCCACCGCCGCGCCCGCCGCCAGGGCATCGCCCAACAGCTCATGGCCGCCGTGGACGACGCTGCACGCGCCGAGCGCAAAACCGTGCTGGTGCTCGACACCGTCACCGGCGGCGACGCCGAACGCCTGTACGAGCGCGCAGGCTGGCAGCGCGTGGGCGTAGTGCCGGACTACGCACTGATGCCGGATGGGGCGTTGTGCGGGACGACGTTTTTTTGCAAGAGGGTGTGAGGGTGCTGCGCGGGGCGCGTCGCCGCAGTGGGTCGGTGGCTTTGGGTTGCCCGCTTGGCGCCCAAGTTTCGCCTGCTCGCGGGCTATAGTCCGCTCGTTGCAAGCCTGCCGGGTTTCTCGGATTTTTTACCTGGGTGCCTTCACGGCGCAGCGCCTGCATACCCAGGCTGCAGGCCACGCTCAGGAGGGATCAGTGCCCAGAATATTCCGCATGGTTCAGTTTGTCCCGTAGGTTTTGCTGTCTCGATTTCGTTAAGCCGTACCCACCATGACCGAACTGTTCGTGAACGACCGCCTCCTGTCGCGCTTTGATGATCTCATTCACGAGGGGGAAGCACGCTGGCAGGAGTTCCAGAAAGACGAGAAGCGCGTAATCATGGACATCGTTGGGTTTGTCCAGTGGTCTACCAGTTGCCTTAACCTTCTCGACAAACTATCAATATCAACCAATCGATTCGTGACGCAGTTCGAGGTCTGGGCCGTCGGTGGTCCCGGCAAGCAAATGAACATCGGGGCAGCGCTCGGCGTGCTCAAGTCCGCAAGGCATGAGTACTCGTGCGGGCTCGCGATTGAGTACCAACTGTCAGTATCTGCCGCCGTCTTCAGTGGCCTGCTGGACGAAGCCACGTACTTGCTCAAGAAGGGCTATACCAGAGCAGCCGCCGTTCTTCTCGGCGCTTCGCTTGAAGAAGGTCTTAAGGCTCGCGCTCGTGCCATACCGGTTGCCTTGTCGCCACGCGATACGCTGTCGCCAGTCATCGTCAAACTCAAGTCACCCGAGGTCGGAGTCCTCACGGAGTTCGAAGCAAAGCGCCTTGAGGCAATCGCACGCCTCAGAAACGATGCAGCGCACGGAGGAGAGTTTGCATACGAAGCCTCGGTAGTTGAGTCAGCAATCAAAGAAGTCGAGGCAACGCTCGGAAGGCTGCTAAGTGCGGCCTAACCCTTCCTATACGGACTCCCCCGAAGCCTCTACTAAAAGTCCAAAAACGCTTTGACCCGCAGCGTTGCCTGGTGCTGCCGCGCTTACACCGCATAAGAATCCGCGTGCGGTCTGCTCTACTGCGCCAACAGCTGCACCATCCAACCCGACCGCAGGCACCCCAGCCCCCCTACTCAGCGCGCAGCACCCCCAGAGCCCTCAACGGGCCCATGAGAAAATCCGCCCCCCTCGCAGCCCCCCCCTCCTCCATGCAACTCACATTCAGCCACGTCGATGTCCTGGTCCTGAATCTGGAGGAGGCCTGCGCCTACTACCAGGCGGTGCTGAACGCGCAGATCTCCCGCACATTGGTGTGGGAGCGCGACGGGCTGCATGTGCGCTACGCCATAGCGCGCATGGGGGCGGAGCGGTTCATGCTGGTGCAGCCGCTGGCGGGCAACCTCAAGGAGCTGCTGGACACCCATGGGGACGGCACCATCTACCGCCATTGCTACAGCACGCCCGACATTGAGGTGGCCTACGACGAGCTGGTGGCCCGGGGTGTGCAGCCCGAGGACGAGAACGGCAAGCCCCTGGCCCGCGACCAATTGAGTGCGCCGGGGGGCAACCGGATTCTGTGGCTGCCCCGGCGGTTTGGAAACTTCTCCATCGAGCTACTGGAGCAAGCCAGCCTTGAACAGTTCATCGCCGATGCCTTTGCGGGCGCTGAAACCGTTGCGGCGCGCTGAGCCCCATGCACATCCTGCTGATTGAAGACGACCTGGGCCTGGGGGCTTCGCTGGTGCAGGCGCTGCAGCAGGACGGGTTCACCGTGCAATGGCTGCGCCGCGCCCACGATGCGCCCCTGCAGCTGGACGACCCGGGCTACAGCGCCGTTCTGCTGGACCTGGGCCTGCCCGATGGCAGCGGCATGGAGCTGCTGCGCCGCTGGCGCCGTGCCCAGGCAGCCGCGCCGGTGCTGGTGATCACGGCCCGCAGCGCGTTGCAAGACCGCCTGGGCGGGCTGGATGCGGGCGCCGACGACTACCTGGTCAAGCCCTTCGACATCCCCGAGCTGCTGGCGCGGCTGCGGGCCGTGTTGCGGCGCACGGCCGCGCAGTCGGGCGAGCAGTGGCAGTTTGGTGCCCTGAGCGTGTGGCCCCGCAAGTGCCTGGCCCAGCTGGGCGGGCAGCCGCTGGAGCTGACGCCGCGCGAGTTTCAGCTGCTGCTGGCGCTGGCCCAGGGCGGTGGCGACGTAGTGCCCAAGCGCACGCTGGCCCAGCGCCTGGAGCCCTTGGGCGACCCGATGGACACGGCGGCACTGCAGGTGCACATCAGCAACCTGCGGCGCAAAATTGGCGCCGAGCGCGTGGGCACCCTGCGGGGCGTGGGCTACTGGCTGGAGTCGGTGTGAAAAAAACCCTGGGCCTGCGGCTGGTGGCGGCGTTGCTGCTGGCGTTTGCGCTGATCAGCGTGCTGGTCATCGCGATGAACTACTGGAACGCCCGGACGCAGCTGGACAAACAATCCAGCGCTGCGCCTCTGGCTTCCGTGCTGATCAAGTCGCTGGATGCGCTGGACGATGCCGAAGATGCCACGGCCGTGCTGCAGGCGTTCATCGCCGAGCTGAACCGCGTCCGGCAGGAGGTGGTCCCTGGCAGTGCCAGCGTCTCCGTCCGGCTGGAACGCCATGGCGGCGGTACCGTGTACGAAAGCGGGCGCGACCTGCGCAACCAGACAGCCCCCACCGGGCTGAGCCGCCTGGATATCGATGGCCATCCCCATGTGGCCTACAGCGCGCAAGGGCAGCGCTGGAACCTGCTGGTGCTGGAGCCCCTGCTCACCGACCTGGAGCTGCTGGAGTGGCTGCTGGGCGAGGTGGGGATGTCGCTGCTGATCGCCCTGCCCGTGCTGTTGCTCACGCTGTGGCTGGCCGTGCGCAGCGGCTTGCGGCCCCTGCGCCAGTTCTCGCAGCGCATCGAGGCGCTGGACACGCGGCGCGACCTGCAGCCGCTGGGTGCGGACCTGCGCTATGCCGAGCTGCAACCGCTGGGCCGCGCCTTTGATGCCTTGCTGGCGCGCCTGCGCGAGCACCTGGCGCTGGAGCGCGCCTTTGTGCACGACGCCGCCCACGGCCTGCGTACGCCATTGGCGGCTTTGTCTGCCCAGGCGCATGTGCTGCTGGGCAGCCCCGACGAAGCCAGCCGCGCTGCGGCCGCCCAGGCGCTGCAGCAAGGCCTGCAACGCACGGCCCACCTGGGCCAGCAGCTGCTGGACCTGTCGGCGCTCGACCCCACCCGCAGCGGCGATGCGCAAGACATTGATGTGTGCGAGCTGGCGGCGGGCGTGCTGCTGGACGCCCATGCCGACGCGAAGCGCCGCAGCGTCACCCTTGCCCTGGAGGGCCCGGAGTCGCTGGCCTGGCATGGCGAGCCGCTGCCGCTGCAGTCCATCCTGCAAAACCTGGTGGACAACGCGCTGCGCTATGGCGCCACACGGGTGGAGCTGTCGATAGAGCAGCACCAGGGTGGCATCCGACTGGCGGTGCGCGACAACGGGCCGGGCATTGCCCCGGCGCTGCACACGCAGGTGTTCGAGCGCTTCTGGCGCGGCACAGGCCACGACGAACCCGGCACCGGGCTGGGCCTGACCATCGTCGCCCAGGCGGCTGAGCGCCTGCATGCGCGCCTTTGGCTGGACGAGGGGCTGGATGGGCGGGGCGTGGGTTTTGTGCTGGACTTAGGTGGCGTGCAGCCGGAGGGCTGAGTTGTTGTGAGCTTGGCTGGGAGGGTGCGCAAGGGGCCGCCCCTGCGCGTTTCTTTAGGGAATCTTTAGGGCACCGTTTTCAGAATCGGCGGCTTCTTCTGATTCTGAAAAAAGCCCCGGCATGTCCTCCTTCGCAGCCCCGCACCCCACCCGCCGCCGCGCCCTTGCTTCGGCGCTGGCCCTCACAACCCTGACCCTGCTGGGCGCCTGTGGCGGCGGCGAAGGCGACGAGCTGCGCGACCCCCGGCTGTTGCTGGAAAACCAGGCCCTGCACGAACGCGCCCAGGCCGCCGTGGACGTGGGCCTGGTGGGCGCCGTGTTTGGCAGCCAGCACGACAGCGCCGACAAGCTCTACCTGGGTGCGGCCGGGCAGGCCCGCCTGAAGGGCGATGCCATGACGGGCAACGAATCCTTCCAGCTCGCATCCCTGTCCAAAGCCATGACCGCCGCCCTGGTGGCCCACTGGGTGGAGCAGGGCAAGCTGCGCTGGGACAGCCGCCCCATCGACCTGCTGCCCGAAGCCGCTGCAAAGCAGCACCCGGCCTACGCCAACGCCACCCTGGCACAGCTGCTGGACCACCGCAGCGGCTTGCCCACCTTCAATGACGCAGCCGATCTCGAACAGCTTGCCGACTTTGTGGCCGCCCTGCCCCTCCCCCACCCCGCCACCGATGCAGCGCGGCGCCGCGTGCTGTCAGGCTGGCTGCTGTCGCTGACGCCGGTGGTCGGCGCCGGGGAGTTTGCATATTCCAACGCGGGCTACACCGTGGCCGGGGCCATGCTGGAGGCCGCCACGGGGCAGGACTTCGAGACCCTGATGCGGCAATGGGCCCAGCCACGCGGCCTGCAGCCGCAGTGGCAGCCCCCTGCCAACGCAGCGCAGGGCTACGAAGGGCCCGCCCCGGGCAAACTGCAACCCGCCACCGGGTTCGGACCTGAAGTGCAACCCTGGGTGGATGCGGCCAAGCCGTCGGGGGATGTGTGGATGACTCCCGCAGGCTATGGCCGGTGGCTGGCAGAACACCAGCGCGCTTTTCAGGGGCGCAGCCATGGGTTGCCTGCGGCCTACGTGCAGCGGCTGCGCGCCCTGCGCAGCGGCGACTACGCACTGGGCTGGGAGGGCTCCTGGATCCACGGCCAGGGCGCCATCGTGCACAGCGGGGACAACATCGGATTCATGGGCCTGACGGTGCTGGCACAGGACGGCCGCAGCGCCTACTTCGCGTTCAGCAACACGCGCAGCGTGGTGCCCGGCAGCTCCAGCTGGGTGCTGGACGCCCTGAACCAGGGGTTGGTGCGCCTTCTGAACCGCTGATCCACCACCCTGCGCCACGATGCACCACCCACCAAAACGCACCAACCCGATCCAGACCCACCGCATGGTCCAGGAAGCCCCGGTCGATGCGGGCGACTTTGCCGACTGGCTGGCCCAGACCCTGCGCGGGCTGCACACGGGCGCCCCGGCCCCTGTGCCGTGTGGCGACTGCCGGGGGTGCTGCAGCTCGGGGTACTTCATCCCCCTGACACCGGCAGACTCCGCCGCCGCCATGGCCATCCCGGCACCGCTGCTGAGCCCGGCCCCCGGCATGCCGCCGGGCTACCAGGTGCTGGGCCGCACCGCCCAGGGCGCCTGCCCCATGCTGGAGCACAACAACTGCGGCATCTACCCGGCGAGGCCCCAGGCCTGTCGCGCCTACGACTGCCGCGTGTTCGCCGCTGCGGGCATGGCGGCAGGCACCGACAGCTTCTCGCGCATCAATGCCAGGGTGCGCGCCTGGCGCTTCTCGTATGGCAGCCACCACGCGCTGGCCGCCCACCAGGCCGTGCAGGCGGCAGCCCGGTTCATGCAGGAGAAGGCCTCGGCCTTCCCCGGCGGCCGTGTGCCCCGCAGGCCAGACGAACTGGCTCTTCTGGCCCTCAAGGTGCACCCGGTGTTTCTGCGGGCGGACCTGCCCACCCTGGCCGACAGCGCCATCGCGGCGGCCGTCATTGCCTGCAGCAGAGACTTCGATGCCGGCCTTGGCGCAAGCGAAGCATGAATCGCCGCGTGCTGGCCGCTGGCATCTCCACCGGCCGCATCGCTGCCCACCTTCACACCACCTCTTCAGGAGACCCGCGTGACAACCGCGAGGCTAGCCACATCCACACCACCACGGTCCCGCCTTGGGCTACGCAAGCCAACAAGCGCCGCGCGGCTGTTTGCCACTGTATTGCGCGCCATCCAAGGCCTGCAGCTGTGGGCGTCGCGGCTGACACCGCCCCCGTTTCGGCTCGTCCAGATCGGTTCGGCCTATTGGCAATCCAGGGCCTTGGGCGTGGCCACCGAGCTGGACGTTGCAAGCCAGCTGGGCGACGACACCTTGGCAATCGGTGTGCTGGCCCAGCGCTGCAACGTGGTGCCCGACGGGCTGCAGCGCGTTCTGCGCCTGCTGGCTGCGTTGGGCGTGTTTGAAGAAGCTCAACCAGGACACTGGCGCAACAACCGGGGCTCGGCACCACTGCGGGCTGACCGGCCAGGCAGTGTCCGTGACCTGGTGCTGCTGCACCAGCGTCCGGAGATGCGCGCGCCATGGAACGACACCCTGGCCAGTGCACTCCGGCTTGGCCGCCCGGCCTTCGAGGTTTTGCACGGCCAGCCCCTTTTCGAGCACATGGCGACGGACCCCGCCCTGGAAGAAGCCTTTGCAAAAGCCATGGCCCAGGTCGAGGGGCTGACTGGCACCCCGTGGGTGGACGCCATCGACTGGCGCGCCTTCCACCGTCTGCTGGATGTGGGCGGCAGCGCGGGCGACAAGGCGCTGACCCTGCTTGCGCGCCATGCCCACCTGCATGCGCTTGTGATCGACCGGCCAGCCACCGTAGCGGCAGCACGCTTCCTGCGAGCCAGCGAAACCGATCCCCAGCGAAGCGCGGCGCGTGCCAGGCTCAGCTTTCATGCCGCGGATGTCCGCCAGGATGCACTGCCGCCCGCCAGCAGCGCCAAAGACGTGTTCTGGCTCAGCGCCTTGCTCCATGGGATGTCGGACGCAGATGCGTTGCAGGTCCTCCAGCGGGTTGCACGTGCTGCGGCCCCGGTGGGTGCCACCGTGCTCGTCATGGAAGCCGTGCGCAACGAAGAGATCGCAGACCTCGCCGTATCTGGCATGGACCTGCAGATGGCCGTTTGCACCGAAGGGCGCGAACGCAGCCTGCGCGAGTGGCAAGGCCTGTTCGCCCAAGCCCGACTGCAGTTGCGCGAACGAGTGCCCTTGCCCATGCTGGCAGAAATCATGGTGTTGACCCCTTTATGAAGCGCATCCTCATCACCGCCATGGGCAGCCATGGCGATGTCCTCCCCTTCATTTCCATGGCGGCCGAGTTCCGCCGCCGGGGGTTTGAAGTTTTCGCCTACGCCAACCCTTTCTTCGCGGACTCGGCCGCGTCCTGCGGGGCGGTGTTCCGGCCGATCGGAACAGTGGCGGACTATGAAGGCCTCTTTGCCCAGGCACCCGACAGCAACCCGCCCAAAGCCATGGCTGCTGTGGCCGGATTCATGGCCCGCCAGACTCCTGCCTGCTACCGCGCCATGTATGGCGATGTCAGGCCGGGGCGTACGCTGGTCATTGGCGGGTCACTCTTTTTCGCGCACAGGCTGGTGGCCGAAACCCTGGGCGTGCCCTGCGCCACCGTGCACCTGGCACCTGCGGCCATCCGCTCCACCATCGCCCCTGCACGCATCGGCGCCGGCGGGGCCTGGTTGCGCGAAAAAAGCCCGTTCTGGCTCCGGCAATTGTTCTGGTGGCTGGCGGACCGGGCGCATACCGACCGCTACTTCCTTGCGCCGCTGAACAGCATGCGCACCCAACTGGGCCTGGCACCGCTGCCAGAGCTATTCAGCCCCTGGCTGCGGCAGGTTGACGCTGAGGTGGCCCTGTTTCCGGCGTGGTTCTCTGGCGCACCGGCAGATTGGCCAGCACAACTGCAACACTGCGACTTCCCATTCGACGACCCCGCTTGCGCGGCAGAGTTGCCAGACGACCTGCGCGACTTTCTGGCCGCTGGCCCTGCACCGGTCGGATTCACCGCCGGTACGGCAACGGCCAATGCGCGGGAGTTCTTCGCACGCTCCGCCCGCGCCTGCGAGCAAGGGGGCTTGCGCGGCCTGCTGCTCACCCACTTTGCGCAGCAGGTGCCTGACAAGCTGCCACCGGGTGTGCTGCACGTGGGCTATGCGCCATATGCGCGGCTGCTTCCGCGCCTGGCCGCGCTGGTGCACCATGGCGGCATCGGCACCACGGCCCAGGCCCTTCGCGCGGGCATCCCCCAGGTTGTGCGGCCCACCGCCTACGACCAGTTCGACAATGCCCAGCGCTTGGTCGCCCTGAACGTGGCCCGCGAGATCCTGCCCCGACGCTACACAGAAAACCATATCTGCAACACCCTGGCCGAGCTGATGCACGACACCACCGTGCGGGCGCAGTGCCACGCGATCGCAGAGCAAATGCGCCCGGCGGCGGCCACCAACGCAGGCATTGCAAGCGCTTGCGAAGCCGTGCTGAGCGGCTGCGGCTGGCCACCCGGGACGGTGGCAGATCCCGTCGGCTAACGACGCACAGCGTCAAGGCATCGGCCGCACCAGCCGCACGGGCAGCTTGCTGGCCCGCGCCGCATCGCCCCGCGCCTCGCCGGTGGACAGATTCACGGCCCAGCCGTTGATCATCGCGGCCTGGCGCCCGCCATCGCCCGCGCGGCTTTGCGCGATGTTGCCGTAGGTGTACTGGTTGACACTGGGCGCACTCACGTTGCTGGTAGACGACCAGTGCCATTGGCCTGGTGCGGCGGGGAACAGGATGGGGTTCAGGCCCGGGGGCGAGAGCGATTTGTCCACCAGCCGCTGCAGCTCGGCCGCACGCGGAATGCGCCAGCCCACGCCTTCGGCCTTCCAGCGCTCGGCGGCCAGGGCCGTGGCTTCGGCGCGGTCCAGCAGCAGGGGCTTGCCGGTGCAGTTTTTTCCGGTCCATTGCATGCCTTCCACGCAGCGCGGCCAGGCCAGGCCCGCGCGGTGGTCCAGCACGTAGGCGCCGTCGGCCGACAGCGACCAGTCTTGGGTGGCGGTGGAATCTCCAGCCCACACAGGCAGGGCGGCGAAGGCGCCCACCAGCAAGGCAGAAAGTAGCGGGAGTGGTTTCATGGTCAAAAGTGGGCCAGGGAAAAGCGGTTGAAGACGGCAGGATTGGCAAGCTGGACAGAGACACCCTAACCACACCAACAGGTCAGCGCCACCCCGCAGATCAAGAAACCTGCATTGCGTTCTTACCCAGCTTGCCCCCAACCCATCTCCGCACACCCGCGCAGATGGCCGAGCAGATCGCCAGCGACACCACGCGCTTTGCCAAGCTGGTCGCCGACCACAAGATCACGACCGATTGATTGAGCGTGATCTGGCGGGAGCGGGTTGGTATAACGCCAGCCATGACGCCCACCACCATCGAGCCCACCGTCCCCGCAGCCCTGATCCGCGCCCTCGAAGAGCGCGCCTTCAACGCCTGGCCCGCGCGCCAGACGGTGTTCCACCGGGGCTGGGTGTTCCGGCTGTCGGGCGGCCACACCAAGCGCGCCAACTCGGTCAACGCGCTGCTGCCCGGCGCGCCGTTTGACGGGGTGCGCGAAGCGGCTGCAGCGCTGTACGCACGGCACGGGCTGCCCGCCGTGTTCCGTCTCTCGCCCCTGGCCCCGGCCGAGGCCGACCAGGAGCTGGCCGAGGCGGGCTACCAGCATTTCGATCCGTCACTGGTGTTGCACCGGCCGCTGGCCCTGGGCGCGGTGGGCAAGCCTGATGGCAGCACCCACATCAGCACCACGCCCAGCGACGCCTGGCTGGAGGGGTTTGCCACCGCCAACAGCGTGCCCCGGCACCACCGCGCGCTGCACAACAGCATGCTGGACCACATCGCCCACCCTGCCGCGTTTGCGCTGCAGCACGACGCACAGGGCCAGCCCGTGGGCTTTGGGCTGGCGGTGCTGGAGCGCGGCGCCGTGGGCCTGTACGACCTGGCCGTGGCGCCCGAGCACCGGGGCGGCGGGCGCGGGCGCGCGCTGGTCACCGCCCTGCTGCACTGGGCCGCCGAGGCCGGGGCTGCCAGCGCCTACCTGCAGGTGCGCGCGCAGAACACGCCAGCGCTGGGGCTGTACCAGTCGATGGGGTTCAAGTCGGCGTATGGCTACCACTACCGGGTGCCGGGCTGAAGGGGGTTTTCAGACTCCTTCTCCCCTCGTGGGAGAGGATTGGGGAGAGGGGGTGAATCTGTGCGGCGTGCCTGTGCACCCCCTCTCCCCCGCCCTCTCCCACAGGGGGAGAGGGAGTGAAGGCAGGGGCGGCTATGGATGTGGCGATTGGGGCCGGTACTTAGAGAAAAAATGGCCGTCTGCGCGCGTCCATCAACCCTCTATAGCTATCAAATAAGTAGCAAAAGAAGCAGCCAATCCACCACTCACCGGTGGCTCAACCTGCGCACCGCCCAGTCCCCGAGGCTCTGCACGGCCTGCACGAAGAAGATCAGCACCAGCACCACGGCCAGCATGATCTCTGGCAGAAAGCGCTGGTAGCCGTAGCGGATGCCTAGGTCGCCCAGGCCGCCGCCGCCAATGGCGCCGGCCATGGCCGAGTAGCCGGTGAGGCTCACGAAGGTGATGGTCAGGCCCGCCACGATGCCGGGCAGCGCCTCGGGCAGCAGCACCTTCCACACGATCTGGCTGGTGGTGGCGCCCATGGCCTGGGCGGCTTCGACCAGGCCGTGGTCCACCTCACGCAAGGCGGCTTCAACCAGGCGGGCCACAAACGGCGCGGCGGCAATCGTCAGCGGCACCACGGCGGCGGCGGTGCCGATGGACGAGCCCGTGATGAAGCGCGTGAACGGGATGATGGCCACCAGCAGGATGATGAAAGGCGTGGAGCGCACGGCGTTCACCAGCCAGCCCACGAGCTTGTTGACGGGGCCGTTTTGCAGCACGCCGCCGTGGTCGGTGAGGCGCAGGAACACGCCCAGCGGCACACCGATGAGGCCGCCCACGATGCCGGAGATGCCCACCATGATGAGCGTCTCCCACAGCGAGGAGGCAAAGAGGTCCAGCATGGCCGGAGTGAAATGGTCGAACATGGCTTTCCTCCTCAGATCTCGATCGTCACTTCTTGCACCGCCACGCCGCCCGCGCGCAGGTGCTCCACCGCGCCGCGCAGCTGCAGGGGTTCGCCGCTGGCGTACACGGCCAGCGAGCCGAAGGTCTCGTCCTGGATCTCGTCCACCTGGCCGTGCAGGATGCTCATGTCCACGCCAAACTCGCGGATCAGCTGCGACAGGATGGGCTGGTAGGCGCTGTCGCCCGAGTACGACAGCCGCAGCAGCCGCCCCGCGTGGCCGGGCGCCGTGGTGGCCAGCTGGCGGGTGAGCTTGCGCACATGGTCAAGCACGCTCACGGGCAGCTCTTGCGGCAGGATCTCGTCGATCAGGCTCTTGGTGATGGCCTGCTGCGGGCGCGTGAACACGTCCAGCACACGACCCTGCTCCACGATGCGGCCCGCCTCGATCACGGCCACGCGGTCGGCCACCTGCTTGATGACCTGCATCTGGTGGGTGATGAGCACCACCGTGAGGCCCAGCTCGCGGTTGACCTGGCGCAGCAGGTCGAGGATGGAGCGGGTCGTCTCCGGGTCCAGCGCCGAGGTGGCTTCGTCGGAGAGCAACACCTTGGGGCGGCTGGCCAGTGCGCGCGCAATGCCCACGCGCTGCTTTTGCCCGCCACTAATCTGCGCGGGGTAGCGGTCGGCCAGATGGGCCAGGCCCACCAGTTCGAGCAGCGGGGTCACGCGCTCGCGGATCGCGGCCTTGTCCATGCCCGCCAGTTCCAGCGGCAATGCGGCGTTGTCGAACACGGTGCGCGACGACAGCAGGTTGAAGTGCTGGAAGACCATGCCGATTTCGCGCCGGGCCTCGCGCAGTTGCGCGTCATTCAGCTGGGTCAGGTCACGGCCGCCCACGATGACCTGGCCCGTGGTGGGCCGGTTGAGCAGGTTGATGACGCGCACCAGCGAGCTTTTGCCCGCGCCGCTCTTGCCGATGATGCCGAACACTTCGCCCGGCTGGATGGTGAGGTCGATGCCACGCAGGGCCTCGACGGGGCCTTGTGGGCCCTGGTAGGTTTGGGTGATACCCCGTAAATCGATCATGGAAAGCAGTGCGCGGCAGCGGCATCACGGTGAGTGGCCGCTGCCGCGCGGGTCTGGAAAAAGATGGGCGACTGTATCGGCGAATCGTAAGTTCACAAACGATTAAAAAATCGGGTGATTAGATCACCGAGTTATGAAGACCGTGGTACACAGACTTCAGTAACTATGAAATTCATAGCTACCATGGCAATACCATAGGGCGCAGACTGCCATTTTTCCTTGAATTTTCCTGACGACTCCGAAAAATTCTCCAGGCCACACTTCTACATTTCAACTTTTGTTGTATTATCGAATCATGCAAGAAACCGACGTCATCCGATCCCTCGCCGCCCTCGCCCAGGAAGTGCGCCTGCGGGTGTTCCGCGCCCTGGTGGTGGCGGGCCAGGAAGGGCTCACGCCCGGCGGGCTGTCTGAGCAGCTGGGCATTGCGCCCAACACGCTGTCGTTCCACCTCAAGGAGCTGACCCACGCGGGCCTGGTGAGCCAGGAGCGCCAGGGCCGCAACCTGATCTACCGAGCCTCGTTTGCCACCATGAACGACCTGCTGGCCTACCTGACCGAGAACTGCTGCCAGGGCGCTGCCTGCCTGACCGACGAGGCCACCGCCGCCTGCCAGTGCTGATCGCCCCCCAACAACTTCCACCCCACGACCCACAGCCGAAAGGAAACCACCATGAAGCGATTCCACGTCCACATGCATGTCGATGACCTTGCCAAGAGCATCGCGTTCTATTCCAGGCTGTTCGCGGCCGAGCCTGCACGTGTCGAGACCGACTACGCCAAATGGATGCTCGAAGACCCGCGCGTGAACTTCGCCATCTCCACCCGGGGCGACAAGCCCGGCGTGGACCACCTGGGCTTTCAGGTGGATGAGGCCGACGAACTGGCCGAGCTGAAGGCCCGCGCCCAGGGCGCCGACATGGCCCTGCTGGACGAAGGCGCCACCACCTGCTGCTACGCCCGCAGCGACAAGCACTGGATCACCGACCCGCAGGGCGTGGCCTGGGAACACTTCCACACGCTCGGCAACATCCCCGTGTTCAACGAAGCCGCTGCGCAGCAGCCAGCCAAGACCACGCAGCAGCCAGCCCAAGCCGCGTGCTGCCCCACGGGCGCGCCATCGGCCCCCGCACCTGGCCAGGCCGCCTGCTGCGGCCCCACCGCCAACAACCCCAACAAGTGCTGCTGAGCCTGGAGTCACGATGAACGCCACCCCACAACGTCCTCCGTTGAACGTGCTCTTTTTGTGCACCCACAACTCCGCCCGCAGCATCCTGGCAGAGGCTCTGCTCAACGCCATGGGCCAGGGCCGCTTCAAGGCTTACTCGGCGGGCAGCAGCCCGCGCGACAACCAGCAGCCCCACCCGCTGGGCCTGCAGGCGCTGGCCCACGCAGGCATCCCCACCGAGGGGCTGCGCAGCAAAAGCTGGGACGAATTCGCCGCCCCCGGCGCGCCGCACATGGACCTGATCATCACCGTGTGCGACAACGCAGCGGGCGAGGTCTGCCCCTTCTGGCCCGGCCATCCGGCCACGGCGCACTGGGGTTATGCCGACCCGTCAGCGGGCGATGGCTCGGACGCCGACAAGGCTGAGGCCTTCCGCAAGACCCTGCACGCCATCAAGCAGCGCCTGGAGCTGCTGGTGAACCTGCCCGACGACAAGCTCGCCGCCACCGCGCTGCAAGCCACTGCCCGCAACCTGCCCGAGCAATGATGAAACACCCCCTGAGTCGCTTCGCGCCTTCACCCCTCTCTCGCTGCGCGGGAGGGGGACGCACCCGGTGGCCTGGCAAAGCCAGTTCCACGGGTGCACTGGTTTGGGCCGCGCCAGTTTCATGCATCGCGGGTGGCGCGCAGCGCAATGGATCACTGAAGGGATCACTGAAATGACCCTGCCACCAAGCCATTCGCAACGCGCTGCTGCCAGCGCGTTGCCCCCCTCCCCCGCCGCTGGCATGGCGGTGTTCGAGCGCTACCTCACCGTCTGGGTGCTGCTGTGCATCGTGGTGGGCATTGCGCTGGGCCAGTGGCTGCCCGGCGCGGCCCGCGCCGTGGGTGCGCTGGAGGTGGCGCGCGTCAACCTGCCGGTGGGCCTGCTCATCTGGGTGATGATCATCCCCATGCTGCTGAAGGTGGACTTTGGTGCGCTGGCCGAGGTGCGCCAGCATGTGCGCGGCATTGGGGTGACGCTGTTCGTCAACTGGCTGGTCAAGCCGTTTTCGATGGCGCTGCTGGGCTGGCTGTTCATCCGCCACTGGTTTGCGCCGTACCTGCCTGCCGACCAGATCGACAGCTACATCGCCGGGCTCATTTTGCTGGCCGCCGCGCCCTGCACGGCCATGGTGTTTGTGTGGAGCCGCCTCACCGGGGGCGACCCGCTGTTCACGCTGTCGCAGGTGGCGCTGAACGACAGCATCATGATCGTGGCGTTTGCGCCGCTGGTGGCCTTTTTGCTCGGCCTGTCGGCCATCACCGTGCCGTGGGACACGCTGCTCACCTCGGTGGTGCTGTACATCCTGATCCCCGTGGTGATCGCCCAATGGCTGCGCAAGCGACTGCTGCGCAAGGGCCAGGCCGCCTTCGACGCCGCCGTGGCGCGCACCGGCCCCTGGTCCATCGCCGCGCTGCTGGCCACGCTGGTGCTGCTGTTCGCCTTTCAGGGCGAAGCCATCCTGCAGCAGCCGCTGGTCATCGCCCTGCTGGCCGTGCCCATCCTGATCCAGGTGCTGTTCAACTCCGCCCTGGCCTATGGCCTGAACCGCGCCGTGGGCGAAAAGCACAACATTGCCTGCCCCTCGGCACTGATTGGCGCATCCAACTTCTTCGAACTGGCCGTGGCCACGGCGATCAGCCTGTTTGGCTTTCACTCCGGCGCGGCGCTGGCCACGGTGGTGGGCGTGCTGATCGAGGTGCCCGTGATGCTGCTGGTGGTAGCCGTGGTCAACCGCAGCAAGGGCTGGTACGAGGCGCGGGGCTGACGGGTGCACCGGCGGGGCCGGTCAGGCCCCCGCCACGGCCCCACGCGCCTGCACCCGGCGCGAGATCAGTAGCCCCAGCACAAACACCCCCACCGCCGCCGCCGTGAACACTGGCGGCAGCCATCCCCGGTCCACACTGAAGGCCACCAGCAGCACGCCCGTGGACTGCCCGAGGAACAGCAGGCACGCAAACAGCGTCACCGCCGTGCCCCGCGCCTCGGGCGCCATCTGGGTGGCCTGCACCTGCAGCGTGTTGTGCAGCATGTAAAAGCCGACGCCCGCCAAGAAGCAGCCCAGCATGGCCCAACCCACCGCAGGCGCCCACGCCAGCGACAGCAGGCCGATGGCAATGAAGCTGGCGCCTAGCACGGCCAGCCCCCGCTCGCCCAGCGCCGCCAGCCAACGCCGCGCAAACACGCTGTAGATCAGCCCGCCCACGCCATACAGCACCATCACGCCGCCCGCCGCAGAGGCCGACAGGCCAAACCCATCGACCATGCGCGCGGGCACAAAGGCCAGCGTGCCAAACGCCAGCGCGCCTTCAATCGCCACCACCGTCAGCACCCAGCGCACACGCGGAATGCGCAGCAGCGCCGCCGTGCCCGCCAGGTAGTTGGCCAGCGAAAACGCCGGTGCACCCGGCACCACCACCGTGCGCAACGCCCCAATGGCACGCGCGTGCCTCAGCAGCAGCGTGGCCGCCGTAAAGAACAGCACGGCCAGCACACCCAGCGCCGCACGCCAGCCCAGCGTTTCGGTGGCAAAGCCGCCAAACCACTGGCCCGCCATCATCCCGGTCACCGTGGCCACCATCAGCCGCGCCAGGGTCTCTTGCCGCTGCTCGTAGGCCACCTCATCGCCAATCCACGCCATCGACAGCGGAATGATCCCGGCCGCCGCCGCCCCCATGGCAGCCCGCGCCACCACCAGCACCGAAAAGCTGGGTGCCAGCGCCGTCATGGCGCTGAACACCGCACAGGCCGCCGTGGCGCCAATGATCACGCGCACCTTGCCCACCCGGTCGCCCAGCGGGCCATACACCAGCTGCAGCACGCCATAGGCCACGGCAAACGCGGCAATCACGGCCGATGCATCGCCCGTGGTGATCTTGTACTCAAGGGACAGTGCCACCAGCATCGGGTCGCACACGCGCATGGACGCCATGCTGCAAAAGGCCGCCAGGCTGATCAGCCGCAGCATCGTCGAAGAAGAAGTCATGGGCGCCGATTGTGGTGCGCCACGCGCCTGCGCGCTGGCAGGGTGCGCCATGCACCCTGGGGGTTGAAGGCCACAGGGCACGCATGCCACACGACACATATGGCATGTGCTGCACACGCACACAGGTACTGACACTTTTTTGGGTGGCAAGCGCCAGTCCTGCGCTTACCATGCGCCCCGGATCGATGCGCCCCATCCATCGATCAATCAACCAGGCAAACAACACACGAGGAGAAACCGAGCATGAACAAAAGAAACTTTGTGGCTGCCAGCGTCGGCCTGGCAGGCCTGTGGACCGCCACCACCAGCAGCCACGCCGCCCCACCCGCCAAAGCATCCACCAGCCCCGCCCTGCTCACCATCAGCGGCGCCATCACCCAGCCCAACCGGGGCGCGCTCGATGCCACCATCGACCAGATGATGGGCAAACACGGTATCCAGTTCGACAAAGCCCACGCGCTCGACGCCGCCGCCCTGCAGCGCATGCCCGCCATCACCATCAAGCCCACGCTGGAATACGACAGCAAGCCCCACACGCTCAAAGGCCCTCTGCTCACCACCGTGCTCGCCGCAGCGGGTGTGGCCGCTGGCAGCCCCGTGCAGCTGGTGCTGCGCGCGGTGGATGGCTACAACGTCACCATCAGCATGGCCGACGTGCAGGCCTACCGCATGATCGTCGCCACCCACATCGACGGCCAGCCCATGGCCCTGGGCGGCCTGGGCCCGCAGTGGGCGGTGTACGACGCGGACGTGCTGCCCGCCTTCAAGGACAAGCCGGTGAAGGAACGCTTTGGCCTGTGCCCCTGGGGGCTGTACCACATTGAAGTGAAGAAGGCCTGAGGCCACCGGCAAGGTGGCCCAGCAGAAAAAAAGAGCGGCTCCCGGACCGCTCTTTTTTTGATAGCTGCTAACGCTTACCCATCAGGCAGCAGAGCCTTTTTTTATTCAAATCATCCTGCCAGCCGTGCCACCCGCACCCCCAGGGCCGCCAGTGACGACACCGTGGCCAGCGCCACCACCCCCAGCCAGCCCCACTGCGCCAGCACCAAGGCACCCAGCGCCGCCCCGGCCGACATGCCGATGAACATGCCGGTGAACAGCAGCGCATTGAGCCGGCTGCGCGCCGCAGGGTCGATGCCGTACACGATGGTCTGGTGCGCCACCAGCGTGGCCTGCACGCCAAAGTCAAAGCCGATGGCACTGACCACAATCAAGCCCAGCTGGGCCTGCGCAGGCAGCAGCGGTGCCAGCGCCATCACCGCAAACGACACGGCGGCCAGCCCGGCGCCGTAGCGCGTCACCACCTCGGGCCCGCGCTTGTCGGCCAGGCGCCCGGCCAGCGGTGCAGCCAGTGCACCCGCCGCCCCGGCCAGGCCAAACGCACCTGCCGCCGCAGTGCCCAGGCTGAACTGGTTGTGCAGCATCACCGCCAGCGTGGACCAGAACGCGCTGAAGCCCACGGCCAGCAGCCCCTGCGCCCATGCCGCGCGGCGCAGCGCTGCGTGCTGGCGCCACAGCGCCACCATCGAGCCGATCAGCGCGCCGTAGCCCATCTGCGTGGTGGGCGCAAAGCGCGGCAGCCCGCGCCACACGGCCACCGTCAGCAGCGCAATGGCCACCGCCGCCGCCACATACACCGTGCGCCAGCCCCACTGCTGCGCCACAAAGCCGCTGACCACGCGCGACAGCAAAATGCCCAGCAACAGCCCCGTCATCACCGTGCCCACCATGCGCCCGCGCTGCGCGGCCGGGGCCAGCGTGGCGGCAGCGGGCACCACGTCTTGCGCCACCGTGGCCGCCAGGCCCACGGCCAGGCTGGCTGCCAGCAGCGCGCCCATGCCGGGCGCCAGGCCGCTCAGCAGCAGCGCCAGCATCAGCGCGATGGACTTGATGACGATGATGCGGCGCCGGTCAAACCGGTCGCCCAGCGGCGCCAGCAGCAAGATGCCCAGCGCATACCCCAGCTGCGTGAGCGTGGGCACCAGCCCCACCACGCGGCTGTCGGCCTGCATGTCGGGCCCCAGCACGCCCAGCATGGGCTGGCTGTAGTACAGCGACGCCACACTCAGCCCCGCCGTGGTGGCCAGCAGCAACAGCAGCGGCGCACTCACCGGGGCAGCGTTTGCCGCGCCGCTTGCATGCACATTTTGAATGGAAGACATCACAACACCATCGGTTGAAAAGGAATGGTGCGATTGTTCTAGTCCACCGCCGCGCTGGGTAGTAGGCTGAACTGCAGATTCGTTATACGCTTTGCGTATGACAAACACCCTCCCGGCCCTGCAACCAGGCGCTGACCGCATCGAGCTGATGCAGACCTTTGTCCGCATCGTCGAGGCCGGCAGCCTGTCTGCCGCCGCCCAGCAACTGGGTACCAGCCAGCCCACCGTGAGCCGCCGCCTGCAGGCGCTGGAGCGCAGCCTGGGCATCAAGCTGCTGCAGCGGTCCACCCATGTGATGAAGTTGACCGAAGACGGCGACCGCTGCTTTGCCCACGCCAAGGCCCTGCTGGAAGACTGGCGCGCCATGGAGGACGACCTGCGCGGCACGGCCGACACCCCGCGCGGCACCCTGCGTGTGCTGGCGCCACACGCCTTTGGGCAAGACCAGTTCATCGCCCCGCTGATGGCCTACCTGCGCCGCTACCCCGAGGTGGATGTGGAATGGATGCTGCACGACCGCCGCCCCAACTTCATCGCCGAAGGCATCGACTGCTCCATCCAAGTCGGCGCGGTGGACGACCCCAGCGTGGTCGCAGTGCGTCTGGCCGAAGTGCCCCGCATCGTGCTGGCCGCCCCCGCCCTGATGGCCGGGCGCCCCACGCCCCAGCACGCGCGAGACCTGCAGCCCCTGCCCTGGCTGGCCCTGAGCACCTTCTACCGCCGCGAGGTCACACTGACCGAACAGCCCGGCGGCGAAGCCCACACGTTTGGCATCACCCCCCGTTTGGCCACCGACAGCCTGTACGCCCTGCGCAGCGCCGCCCTGGCCGGGCTGGGCGCCTGCATTTCATCGGCATGGATTGTGGACAACGACGTGCGACAGGGGAATTTGCTGCACCTGGTCCCCAACTGGCATGCGGCGCCTCTGCCGGTGTACCTGGTGTACCCGTATGCGCGGTTTTATCCGGCAAGGTTGCGGTTGTTTTTGGAGGCGATGCGGGGGGCGATGCCGGGGTTGGTGGGGATGCGGGCGGTGGGGTGATGTAGGGAGCTGAAGCAGGGACCGGCCACTAGCCGTCGGTGGTGGCAGGTGAAAGCGGACGCTCAACGTCAGAATTAATCCGAACCGCGAAGCGGCTTCGGCTTGAATGATGGGATGGACTCCCCCGTTTGTTTGCGCAAGATTGGCGCACTGGTCTTCATTGGCGTGGGGATCAGGTCTTCAAACGAAAGGAGTCCGACATGCATGCTACTACCGTGGCCGTCGACTTGGCCAAATCCGTTTTCCAGATCGCCGTTGCCGATGACCAATGGCGCATCATCGAAACCCAGCGCCTGATCCGCTCGCAGTTCGAGCGCTGGTTCGTCAACCGCTCGGTCGGCCTGGTCGTCATGGAAGCCTGCGGCTCGGCCCACCACTGGGCGCGCTGGCTCAACTCGTTGGGCATCGAGGTTCGTTTGTTGCCCGCCCAGTACGTGCGCGCCTACGTGCGGCGCAACAAGACAGACGCCAGTGATGCGGCTGCCTTGCTTGAAGCAGCCCGTGCCTGCGATATTCGCCCCGTGCGGGTGAAGTCTGTAGAACAGCAGGCCCTGCAAGGGCTGCACCGCATCCGCTCCCTGTGGATGGGCACCCGCACCTCGCGCATCAATGCCCTGCGGGGGTTCTGTCGGGAGTTCGGCATCGCTGTTCCTGTAGGTGCGCGCACGGGCATCGAAGTCATCGGCCGCGTGTTGGCCGACCCACAGTCGGCTGTGCCTGAGCTGATCCGCCACACGGCTTCGCAATTGCTCGAAGAGATCCGTCTGCTGGAAGCGCGCATCGCCCAGGTGGAGAGACAACTGAGCCAGGCTGCCAGGCAAAGCCCGGCCTGCACGCTGCTGCTGTCGATACCCGGCATTGGACTGCTCAGCGCCACAGCCTTGGTGGCAGCCACCTCGGGCGATGTGACGCACTTCCAAGACGCACGCCACTTCTCCAGCTGGTTCGGTCTAACGCCCCGCGAGTACAGCTCGGGCGGCAGCCGCTACCTGGGGCGCATCTCCAAGAAAGGCGACCGCTACCTGCGCATGCTGCTCACGCACGGCGCGCGTAGTGTGCTGCGAGCGGCCAAGGTGGCGCAAGGGGCGGGCAAGGAGATACAGGGTGTGCGCCAATGGGCGCTGGAGGTGCAGGGGCGAAGCAACCAC
Organism: Acidovorax kalamii; assembly: GCF_002245625.1. GTDB lineage: Bacteria > Pseudomonadota > Gammaproteobacteria > Burkholderiales > Burkholderiaceae_C > Acidovorax > Acidovorax kalamii. Next base: position 135,611 of record NZ_NOIG01000010.1, on the reverse strand, counting down.
AACAAGGCGACCTGCGCGCTGGCCAACAAGCTCGCGCGCCTCTGTTATGCGACGCTGCGCGATCACAAGCCGTTTGATGAGGCTGCCCGACTGATCCGGAAAGAAAACCGCCAGAGCTTTGCGATGCCAGACTGACAAGCCAGCAGAGAACGCACACCACGCCAAAGCCAGTATTGATTCACCACTTGCGACGAGATGATCGACCATCATGGCCAATCGGGTTCCTCCCACACCGCGCTACGCCGATAACTCTTCCGGCTCTCCCGCAGCCGCTTGTAGCGCGTGGCGACGCGGTGACGCAGATTCCATGTCGGCACGGGACATTCACGATCCCACAACAGATGCCGGATATACGACTGCAGGTGCTTTACCCACTGGTCCCCAATCGATCAGGCTCTTGTTGTTGTGGGGGAGTCCATATACGACCAGTTAGGCCACGGATTGAGTTACTACATCAATTTATTGAAGTCGATTACATAGCCGGCTTGCTTCATTTCTTTTGCAACGTCAATCTGCCAGTTTGTGTCTGCGACATAAACTATCCCGCTTACGTCGCTTGGCATTTCTAAGTCACCTACCACCAGCGGAACAACTTTGTCTCGGCCAAGTTTTGCAATTAGATAGCCGTGCTCGAATATGACATTCTGCCTTGCTCGATTCTTTTGAACGCTGGGCGGCTCCGTTTTGTTGACTCCACCCACATCGTCTGGGGTGTACAAGATGATCGCAAAACCAACATCTGTATAAAACTCAATTTTCTCTATGATAGTTTTTCCGCCGCTGGCCTGTTCATGCAAAATTATTGCTTCATAGCCAAGTTTTTCAATGAAGCGAGCAACTTTTGTTTTTGTTAGCTCATCATGGCCGTGAACAATGAAAACTTTGTTCTTGTCGTTTTGGATGGCTGACCTTTCCTTCTTTTCTTCCTTTTGGGCTGCCTTGTGCTCGAAATCGTACTCATCATTCATCACGTCGGTGACTAGTGAGTCGATAAAGGATACGCAGATTTCGCCATCTTCTCGCCAAAAGCGTTGGACATCAGATTCGCTTCCGCCGACAGTGAAAATCATGTGGGTTAGTTTGGCATTGAGTCTAGATGTTTCGCGCGGAAAGTGTGCGTCTAAGAACTTTGAAAACTTGCTTCGCCATGCTGCGAAGCGCTCATTTCCATAAGTGGAACCTCTTGATTGATAAGCTTCTACAACCTCGCCAAGAAGGCGTTGTTTGTAGCTCTCCAGTCCATTGATTAATTCGCTTTTTTCCATACGAGAAATAGATTTATTGATATTTATTAAGACGAGTGACTGTACGCCATTTGGGAGTGGTCTAACGTAATTAGACCGAAAAACCTGCTAGATAAAGTGGATCATGCGGGATATTCTGGATACTGATTTCTCCCGGAGTCCGCTTGAAGCAAGGCTTTGCAAGCGATGATCTGTTCAAACGTTCAGGTATAAAAATTCCGTGAAACCCGGCACGCGTTGAGTCAATAAACTATAGCTTGCCGTAAGCAGACACCAGGATTTCAAGCAGTCGCTGCAGCAAGTCAATGGCAGCTCCGGGCGGCACTTCTGAACGGCTGCTTTGGGCGCATAGCGGTCAATCCTCGCGCATACGGTTCAAAACTCAAAGAAAAAAAGCGCAGTCGTGTTTGCTCTATTTTTCATAGCTACTAACGCATACAGATAAATCGCTACCGGCATATTTCGCACCAAGGCGACCTCTGCCGCATAGCCGGGGGTAACCCTCTAAACCACAAGCCGCCCGACACGCTCCGCAGCCACCGTCACATGGCGCACAAACTCGGCCCTGCAAGCATCGAACCTCGCGCTGAATCCTTCCTCGCCCTCCAACCGGCGCACAAACACCTGCGCCATCGCAAGTGCCTCTTTCCAAACCCCTGCGCTGACCTGCTCCCCCACCGTCAGTTCCAACGCCCGATCCGGCAAGCCTCCCCCCGCCGTGGGTGCAAACGCCATAGGCGTCATGTCATACGCAGGCGCCAGTTCGTACGGCCTTTGCCCCTCTGACAAGCACGACAGATTGCCGCTGTGCATGTCGGTGTTGCCGATCAGCGTGCCAAACGCCCACAGCAGGCAGGCGGTGTCAAAGGCCTGGGGGGTGATGACGCCCTCCTTTAACAACGCCCTGGCGATCACCGGCCAGTTGCCGCCGCTGCCGAAAAACTCGGCATCCAGCGCGGCGAAGGAATGCAGTGCCCTTCGCCCGCGCGCACCCAGCCTGTCAAACCGCTGCACCTCCAGAAAGCGTTGGGTGCCGTGCATCCAGGTCATGGACTGCGCGGCAGCCACCCCGTGGTCCCGCAGCACCTGCAGGGCGATGTGTTCGGCCAGCAGCAGGTCGCGCCAGCGGGCGCTGACGGGGGTGTCGAGTTCTGCGGAGAACTTGACCATTACGTGCGCGGCAGTGCCATCGGCTTGCTCTGCGTAGGCGGTGAACTTGGGCTGCTCTCCAGCGGCTGACGAGCCCGCCACTTCGCCGCGCGCGGCCAGGTCGGCCAGCTGGGCGTAGGTGTGCAGCTTTTGCGCGGCTGCAATGGGCACGGGGTCGGGCGCGTTGACGAATTGGTCGCGCGCGGTGGGGCCGATGAGCAGGTTGCCGGGCATGTCGTCGCCCTGGTCCAGGATGGCGCGCAGCGCGTGGGTGTCGCTCCATTCGCCCAGCCGCTCGGGCAGGCCCAGGCGCTGGCCGTGCCGCTGGCAGTACGCCCGCCCCAGGTAGCCCTGCGGGCGCATGTCATAAATCCACCACGGCAGGCCGTCGCTGTGTTGCCGGGCCCCGCCCGCCTCGACCATCACAAAGCCCTGCGGGCACACCGGGACCAGGGTGCCCAGGGTTTCGAGCGCGCCCTGGGGGGTGACGCGGTACACGGTGGCCTCCAGGTCGGCTCGCAGGGGATCGCGGAGCGTGTATTGAATAGATCTTGCGGCGCCAAAAGGCACCACCTCATCACCCAGCGCGCTAAGGGCCCGCGAGACGGTGGGCTGGCTGACCTGCAGCGCCTGGGCCAGCGCCTGCGCCTTGGCTGGGCCAGGGCGCAGCAGGGGGCGGATGGCGTTGGCGTAGGTCTGGGCGGCGGAAGGCATGCCTTAAGGATACCCCGGTTGGATGGAAAATTGAATAGATAAAAGAATAGATTAATCAAACTGAATCAGAGCCCGATGGTTGCGCTTTTTAGTTATTCACTGACAAACAACTACCCAATGCAACAACCGCGCTGCGCGTGGCGCGCCTATCTGGTGCGGCGCAGCCCCTGGGGGCCTCCGTTCGCGCGCGGCTCAAAGCATGCCGAGGCGCGCCACCAGCACTTCTACCTGGCGCTGAAGTGGAAGCCATGGGAGTCGTGGCATGGGATTGGTCGAGGTCAACACCCACCACAGCGAGCAGACCCCATCAATGGCTTTGCGGGTGGTGTGCGTAGCGCCACTGCACATTCATCACCATCGTCTCGCCCTGCCCCAGCGTGCGCAGGCCGGGCTGCCCCGGCTGGTGAAAGGCGTCGATGGGCTGGGTGATGGGCTCGAAGCAGAACGCGGGGCCCTGCGGTGGGCGGTAGACCAGGCAGTAGTGGTGGGCCGTGCCGCCGTCTTTTTCAAAGTCTGGCATGTGGGCCGTGAGGCGCAGGCCGCGCTCGGGCCAGTCGATGTGCGCCGTGCCGCCCCAGCCGGTGTAGGCGTTGTCGATGAGGCCACCGTGTGCGGGCGCGCCGGTGTTCAAATCCCAGCCGGGCGGGAAGTGCAGCGTGTGCTCTGTGGGCAGAGGGTCATCGCCACACAGCCACACGCCCTGCACCGGCGCCGTGATGCGTGTGCCGGGCGTGCGCGGAAACCAGGGGTGCAGGCCCAGGCCATAGGGCAGCGGCTGCGCGCCCAGGTGCCGCACCTGCACCGACTGGTCCAGGCCGCCGTCCACCAGGCGGAAGGTCTGCACACACTCGTACTCGTAGGGGTTGCCGTCAAAGCGCTCGGAGCGCAACTGCATCTGCAGCGTGTCGGGCGCGGGCTGGGTAAGTTGCCAGGGCTGCAGCCAGCCATCGCCGTGAATAGGGTACGGCTCGCCCACGCGGTTGGGGCGCATGGGGTGGAACTGGCCCGCGTGCTCAAACCCGCCGCCGCTGATGCGGTTGGACCAGGGCACCATGGCGAAGGACGCGAGCTGGTACAGGTCGGGCGTGGCGCCATCCCACGGGCGCCACAGGTCGATGCGTACGCCAGCCTTTTGCGGGTCGTCGATCTGCCAGGCCGCCACGCTGCCGCCCAGTGTGGGCACCAGGCCCAGGTGCTGCCCCGCGTGGTGCAGCCAGACGATGGGGTGGGAGGATGTGGCCTCGGTCATGGGCGGTGTGCTTTCTTTGGGGTGTTGACAGGGATTGCGGGTTGCCAGATTGCTCGGGGCTGCGTACTTCAGTGCTGAGAGCGGATAACAAAACCCAGCGAAGCGGCTCTGGCTAGGCGCCGCGTCGCAGGCAGTACGCGTAGTACGACAAGACGCGGCAACGACGCCAGAAGGTTTTTGCGAGCCGCTCTCAGCCGCCAAATGGATGGGCGGGCAGGCCCAGGCTGTCGGTGTCCACCGCAAACAGCGCCCCGGCCAGTGGCTCGGCCGCCAGCTGCTCGGGCGTGAGGCCTACCCTCGCGGAGCTGATAAACAGCGTGCGCAGGTCTGCGCCGCCAAACGCGCAGGTGGTGACCTGGCTGACCGGCAGGCGCACGCGGCCCAGCTCGGCGGCGGTGACCGGATCGTGACAGGTCACGCACCAGCCGCTCCAGTGCGCAATCCACACGCGGCCCTGCGCGTCGGTGGTCATGCCATCGGGCAGGCCGTCTTCGGGCAGCCAATGCTTCCACAGCGTTTTGTTTGACACGGTGCCTGCGGCCAGATTGCTGTCGTAGCGGTAGGTGTTGCCTTCGATGGTGGCGTTGAAAAACATGGCCGCACCCTGCCCCGTGCCAGACCAGGTGGGGCCGTTGGTCACGGCAAAGCCGTCGTCGTGGCGGGTGCAACTGCCGTCGGGGTCATAGCGGTAGAGCGCGCCCGTGGGCGCCTCGCACGCAAAGTCCATGGAGCCCGCCCAGAAGCGCCCCTGTGCATCGCACTTGCCGTCGTTGAAGCGGTTGCCCGCGCGGTCGGGCTCGGGCTGGTGCAGGTAGCGCGGGGCCATGTCGGTGGCCGGGTCAAACAGCGCAAACCCCCGACGCAGCGTGACGATGAAGCCAGGAGCGTGCGCGCGTTCGGCGATGGCGGAGATCTCTTCGTCAAACGTCCAGCGCTGGTGGCCGCCGGTGGCCGGGTCCCAGCGGTGCAGCTCGCACCCCAGGATGTCCACCCAGTACACGGCCTGCTCTCGCACCGACCAGAGCACGCCTTCGCCCAGCGCGTTGCCCAGTGCGATCACACAGCGCACGGCGCCGGTGATGGGCGCGGAACGGGCAGCGCCCTCGGGCGGAGAGAAGGGGGTATCCAGCAAGGGGCGCATGCGTGTCTCCGGTCTTTTTTTGTATCGGCCTGCCGCCAGGCACTTGACGAACGGCATCTTATCAACGCCAATTGATGCTTGAAATGAAATTTTTTTCAATTTATTGATTGCAATATTTATATGTCAAAGGTTTTTACCCCCTCCTCTTCCTCGACCGATGCCACTGGCGCCCCCCAGGGCCTGGCGAAGTTCCCCAGCCTGCAAGGCCGTGCCGTGTTTGTGACGGGTGGCGGCAGCGGCATTGGCGCGGCCATCGTGGCGGCGTTTGCCGAACAAGGTGCCCGCGTGGCCTTTGTGGACGTGGCGCGCAATGCCAGCGAAGCCCTGGCCCAGCACATTGCCGACGCGGGCCTGCCCCGCCCCTGGTGGCGTGTGTGTGATGTGCGCGACGTGCACGCCCTGCAGGCCTGCGTGGCCGAAGCGGCAGCCGAGCTGGGCAGCGACTTTGCAGTGCTGGTGAACAACGTGGCCAGCGATGACCGGCACACGCTCGAATCCGTAACGCCCGAGTACTACGACGAGCGCATGGCCATCAACGAGCGCCCCGCCTTCTTCGCCATCCAGGCCGTGGTGCCTGGCATGCGCAGGCTGGGCGCGGGCTCGGTGATCAACCTGGGCTCCACGGGCTGGCAGGGCAAGGGCACGGGCTACCCCTGCTATGCCATTGCCAAGTCGTCGGTGAACGGCCTCACGCGCGGGCTGGCCAAGACGCTGGGGCAGGACCGGATCCGCATCAACACGGTGTCGCCGGGGTGGGTGATGACGGAGCGGCAGATCAAGCTGTGGCTGGACGCCGAGGGCGAGAAGGAGCTGGCGCGCAACCAGTGTTTGCCGGACAAGCTGCGGCCGCATGACATTGCGCGGATGGTGTTGTTTTTGGCGTCGGATGATGCGGCGATGTGTACGGCGCAGGAGTTCAAGGTGGATGCGGGATGGGTTTGAAGTTTTGAGGTTCTTTTGGGCTCTGGCGCTTATCCATTAAGCGCTGGTAGCTATTGTTTTTGCAGTCCTGATCAGCCTCGACCGTTCGGGCTGAGCTTGTCGAAGCCGGGGCAGGCACGCTCGCTGATCTCTGCGGTGTGCCTGGTTTGAGGGCGGAGGCCGGGAGTCGCCCGGCAGGCGAGTAACTTTCTTTCGCGTCGCCGAAAGAAAGTCACCAAAGAAAGGGCGACCCTACACGCTGCGTCCCTCCGCTTCGCTCGGACAACCGCAGCGAGTCAGAGCACGAAGCACGGGCGCTAGGGCGCCCGTGCCGCCCCACGCCCTGCGCTCCTCGGCGCATCGTGAAGGGGACCCAACGGACATCCACACGGGCCATTGCTTCGCTCGGCCCCATCTCGCGGGCGCAAGCGCCACGCGCTGCGCAGGTGGGGCCGAGCGCAGCAATGGCCCGTGCGGCTGTTCGGCTGTCCACCCCCTGCTGGCTGCGCCTGCGGCGGGGCGGTTGTGGGGTGGCATGGGCGTCGGAGCGCCCATGCTTCGTGATCTGACTCGCCGCAGTTGTCCGAGCGGAGCGCCGCACGCGCGCAGCGAGTTCTGCGGCGCACCCCGCAACCGCACCGACGCAGGTTTGCCCCGTAGCGAAGCGCAGGGGTCGCAGACTGGGGGTCGCCTTTCTTTTGGGTACTTTTCTTTGGCGAAGCAAAGAACAAGTACCTCGGCCGCCGGGCCGAGACCCGGCCTCCGCCCTCAACACAAGCATGCTTTTCAAACCAGCACGCCCCAGCTTCGACAAGCTCAGACCGAACGGACAGGAGGCCTAAAACTACAAAAAAATAGCTACCAGCGCTTATCCAACAAGCGTTAGCAGCCAATTTCATCCAAAAAATCAATCCCCCACCTCCAACCTACGCCCGTACTGCACCAGACTCGTCTGCTTCAACGCCTTCATCATCACCTTCGCCGCCGGCGACAACAGCCTGTCCGACCGCGTGATGATCCCGAACGCATCCATATGGCACGGCATCGCCAGCGGCAACACCGTCACGATCCCATGCGCCGCGTAATAGCGCGCCACATCCTCCGCCACCACCGCAATCATGTCGCTCTGCTGCAGCATGCGCGTGATGAACAGCAGGGCCGATGTCTCCACCGTGTGCAGCGGCGGCGCCAGCCCGTCCTGCTGGAACATCAGGTCAAACCGGTGCCGCAGCACGCTGCCCGCGGGCGGCACGATCCAGTTGGCCGACACCACGTCGCGCAGCGTCAGCCCGGTCATGCTCGACAGCGGATGGCCCGGGCGCGTCATGGCGCAGACCAGCTCCTCCGTCAGCGACTCGTAGCGCAGGTTCTCCTTGTCGTGCTCCTCGTACAGGCGGCCCACCACGATGTCGAGCTTGCCCTGCTCCAGCCGCTCCAGCAGCACGGGGCTGGTTTCGATATCGAGCGAAATGCGCAGGCTGGGGTGCTCCTGCTTGACCAGCGCCACGGCGGCGGGCAGCAGGCTCAGGCCGGGTGAGGTGATGGCACCGATGCCCACCTGGCCATAGTGCCCGCGCTTGAGCGCACCGATCTCGTCGTGCGCCTGGTTCAGGTTGGCCAGGGCCATGCGGGCGTGGCGGATCATCGTTTCGCCGTACCAGGTGGGGCGCATGCCACGCGGCAGGCGGTCAAACAGCGACACCTCCAGCACGTCCTCCAGATCCTTGAGCAGCTTGGAGGCGGCCGGCTGGGTCATGCTGAGCACCTGGGCGGCGCGGTGGATGTTGCCCTCTTCGGCCAGGGCCACCAGCAGCAGAAGCTGGCGCGTCTTGAGGCGGGCGCGGATGAACCAGTGGTTGTAGGTGCTCATGGATGGAGGGAAGGAAGGGAGGACGGAAAAGGGATGGGTTTTCCAGAATGCAAAGAACGATATGTATTTTGTCTAAAAAACGATTGGATTGATATCGAAACCTTACCTAGACTTCGCCGCAACTGCAACAAAGGCCTCTCTCCATGAAGCTCGGCGACCTCCAGCTCAGCCCCCGGCACCTGATCAACGGCCGGTGGGAAATCGGCACCACCACCGGCATCAGCACCAACCCGTCGGACACCCGCGAGGTGGTAGCCGAATATGCCCGCGCCGACCGCAACCAGACCGAGCTGGCCGTGCGCGCTGCGGCCGACGCCCTGCCCACCTGGAGCCAGAGCACACCCCAACGCCGCGCCGACGTGCTGGACATGATCGGCAGCGAGCTGCTGGCACGCAAGGACGAGCTGGGCGCGCTGCTGGCGCGTGAAGAGGGCAAGACCCTGCCCGAGGGCGTGGCCGAGGTGGCGCGCAGCGGGCAGATCTTCAAGTTTTTTGCGGGCGAGGCGCTACGCATTCAGGGCGAGCTGCTGGCCTCCGTGCGCCAGGGCGTGCAGGTGGATGTGACCCGTGAGCCCGTGGGCGTGGTGGGCATCATCGCGCCGTGGAACTTCCCGTTCGCCATCCCGGCCTGGAAGATCGCCCCGGCCCTGGCCTACGGCAACACCGTGGTGTTCAAGCCTGCCGAACTGGTGCCCGCCTGTGGCTGGGCGCTGGCCGAAATCATCAGCCGCAGTGGCCTGCCCGCCGGTGCCTTCAACCTCGTCATGGGCAGCGGCCGCGAGGTGGGCCAGACGCTGGTGGACCACCCGCTGGTCAACGCGCTGAGCTTCACCGGCTCCGTTTCCACCGGCGACCGCATCCTGCGCGCGGCCTCAGCACGGCGCGCCAAGGTGCAGCTGGAGATGGGCGGCAAGAACCCGCTCATCGTGCTGGCCGACGCCGACCTGGACCAGGCGGTGGACTGCGCGCTGCAGGGCTCGTACTTCTCTACCGGCCAGCGCTGCACCGCATCGAGCCGCCTCATCGTCGAGGCCGAGGTGCACGACGCCTTTGTGGCCCGTCTGCGCAACCGGTTGGCCAGCCTGAAGGTGGGCCACGCGCTGGAGCGCGGCACCGAGATGGGTCCGGTGGTGGACGACAGCCAGCTGGCGCAGAACCTGGGCTACATCGACATTGCGCGCAATGAGGGGGCGGAGCATGTCTGGGGTGGCGAGCGCCTGGAGCGCCCCACCCCAGGCCATTACATGAGCCCCGCCCTCTTTCTGGCCCGCCCCGAACACCGCGTGGCGCGCGAGGAAATCTTTGGCCCCGTGGCCTGCGTGCTGCGGGCCGACGACTACGACCACGCGCTGGCCTTGGCCAACGACACGCCCTTTGGCCTGTGCGCGGGCATCTGCACCACATCGCTCAAGCGCGCCATGCATTTCAAGCGCCACGCCTCCGTGGGCATGACCATGGTGAACCTGCCCACGGCGGGTGTGGACTTCCATGTGCCCTTTGGCGGCCGCAAGGAGTCGAGCTACGGCGCCCGCGAACAAGGTCGCTACGCGGCCGAGTTCTACACCACCGTCAAGACAGGCTACATGCTGGCCTGAGTTCTCAAGAGCCCTTTTCGTTCGTTCCCCTTTTTCCATCCCGCAACCGTCGTCAACCAACCAATACAGACAGGAGACAAGATGATGAAAATGAACCGCCGCACCGTAGCTGCTGCGTTGACCGCCGTGCCCGTGGCCGCATTGCTGCCCGGCGCCGCCTGGGCGCAAAAGCCCATCGTACTGGGCTTCAGCCAGGTAGGGGCCGAGAGCGAATGGCGCACCGCCAACACCGAGTCCATCAAGTCCGCCGCCAAGGAGGCGGGCATTGAACTGAAGTTCTCGGACGCGCAGCAAAAGCAGGAGAACCAGATCAAGGCCATCCGCTCGTTCATCGCGCAGAAGGTGGACGTGATTGCATTCTCGCCCGTGGTGGAGTCCGGCTGGGAGCCCGTGCTGCGTGAGGCCAAGGCCGCCAAGATCCCCGTGGTGCTGACCGACCGCGCAGTGAACACCAAGGACACCTCGCTGTATGTGACCTTCATGGGCTCGGACTTTGTGGAAGAAGGCCGCAAGGCCGGCCGCTGGCTGGTAGAGAAGATGAAGGACCAGAAGGGCGAGGTCAACATCGTCGAGCTGCAAGGCACTGTGGGCTCCGCCCCTGCCATCGACCGCAAGAAGGGCTTTGAAGAAGTCATCAAGGCCGACGCCAAGTTCAAGATCATCCGCAGCCAGACCGGCGACTTCACCCGTGCCAAGGGCAAGGAAGTGATGGAAGCCTTCCTGAAGGCCGAGGGCAAGAAGATCAATGTGCTGTACGCGCACAACGACGACATGGCGATTGGCGCCATCCAGGCCATCGAAGAGGCCGGCATGAAGCCCGCCAAGGACATCGTGATCATCTCCATCGACGCGGTGAAGGGCGCCTTCGAAGCCATGATCGCCGGCAAGCTCAATGTGAGCGTGGAATGCAGCCCCCTGCTGGGCCCGCAGCTGATGAGCGCCGTGAAGGACATCAAGGCAGGCAAGGCCGTGCCCAAGCGCATCGTGACGGAAGAAGGCATCTTCCCGATGGAAGTGGCGGCAAAGGAATTCCCGAACCGCAAGTACTAAGACCGGTCAGCACTCACAACGCTCCCACCCGTTCACGCTGAGCCTGTCGAAGCGCCGCGCAAGGCGCAGGCAGGCTCAACCCGAACGGTTTTAAAGCCACCCGCCCGCTGCGATGGCGTAGGTATTCAAAACAAAACAGGAGACAAAACCAAATGAAGCGTGCAATTTTCAAGACCGTGTTGGCCAGCGTGACACTGGCTGCCATCGGAGCCACGTCCGTGGCTTCGGCCCAGGACAAGGGCACCATCGGCATCTCGATGCCCACCAAGTCCTCGGCCCGCTGGATTGCCGATGGCGACAACATGGTCAAGGTGCTCAAGGACCGGGGCTACAAGACCGACCTGCAGTACGCCGAAGACGACATCCCCAACCAGCTCGCGCAAATCGAGAACATGATCACCAAGGGCGCCAAGGTGCTGGTGATCGCGTCGATTGACGGCACCACGCTGTCCAAGGCGCTGCAAAACGCGGCCGACAAGGGCGTGAAGGTCATTGCGTACGACCGTCTCATCAAGGGCTCGAAGAACGTGGACTACTACGCCACGTTCGACAACTTCCAGGTGGGTGTGCTGCAGGCCACCTCCATCGTGGACAAGCTGGGCCTCAAGCAAGGCAAGGGCCCGTTCAACATCGAACTGTTCGGCGGCTCACCCGACGACAACAACGCCTTTTTCTTCTACGACGGCGCCATGAGCGTGCTGCAACCGTATATCGACAGCGGCAAGCTGGTGGTACGCAGCAAGCAGACAGGCATGAACAAGGTGGGCACGCTGCGCTGGGACGGCTCGGTGGCCCAGGCGCGCATGGACAACCTGCTGTCGGCCTACTACGGCAAGGACAAGGTGCATGCGGTGCTCTCGCCCTATGACGGCATCTCGATCGGCATCCTGTCCTCCCTCAAGGGCGTGGGCTACTGCACCGCCCAGCAGCCCTGCCCTGTGGTCAGCGGCCAAGACGCTGAGGTGCCTTCCATCAAGTCCATCCTCAAGGGCGAGCAGTCTTCCACCGTGTTCAAGGACACCCGCGAGCTGGCCAAGGTGGCCGCCAACATGGTGGACGCCGTACTGACAGGCAAGCAGCCCGAGATCAACGACACCAAGACCTACAACAACGGCGTGAAGGTGGTGCCCTCGTACCTGCTCAAGCCGGTGGCAGTGGATTCCTCCAACTGGAACGCGGTGCTGGTGGGCAGCGGGTACTACAAGGAATCGCAAATCAAGTAAGCGCGAGCGGCTTCTGCATGTAGACCCGCCGCCTGCAAATGCTGCTGGGGCAGCGCAGGCGGCGTGCAACCGGGATGGGCCCCAAGGCCCCGCCAACAGACTGAGAGACCATGCTTCTTGAAATGCGGAACATCCGCAAAACCTTCCCCGGCGTGGTGGCGCTGAACCAGGTCAACCTGCAGGTGCAGGCCGGGGAGATCCATGCCATCGTCGGCGAAAACGGGGCGGGCAAATCCACGCTGATGAAGGTGCTGTCGGGTGTGTACCCCCATGGCAGCTACAGCGGCCAGATCCTGTTCGACGGGCAGGAGCGCGAGTTTGCCGGCATCCGCGACAGCGAGCACCTGGGCATCATCATCATTCACCAGGAGCTGGCGCTGGTGCCGCTGCTGTCGATTGCCGAGAACATCTTCCTGGGCAACGAAACCGCGCGGCACGGCGTCATCGACTGGATGGCCGCACACAGCCGCGCACAGGCGCTGCTGCACAAGGTCGGCCTGAACGAGTCGCCCGATACGCCAGTGGGCCAGCTGGGCGTGGGCAAGCAGCAGCTGGTGGAAATTGCCAAGGCGCTGTCGCGCAAGGTGCGCCTGCTGATCCTGGATGAGCCCACCGCCAGCCTCAACGAGAACGACAGCCAGGCCCTGCTGGACCTGCTGCTGGAGCTGAAGGCCCAGGGCATCACCTGCATCCTGATCTCGCACAAGCTCAACGAAATCTCCCGCGTGGCGGATGCCATCACCGTGCTGCGCGATGGCAGCACCGTGCAGATGCTGGACTGCCGCGAGGGCCCGGTGAGCGAAGACCGCGTGATCCAGGCCATGGTGGGGCGCGAGATGAGCGACCGCTACCCCCAGCGCCAGCCGCAAGTGGGCGACATTGTTTTTGAGGTGCGCAACTGGCGCGCCCACCACCCGCAGCGCAGCGACCGCGAGCACCTCAAGGGCATCGACCTGAATGTGCGGCGCGGCGAGATTGTGGGCATTGCGGGCCTGATGGGCGCAGGCCGCACCGAGCTGGCCATGAGCATCTTCGGCCGCTCGTGGGGCCAGCGCATCAGCGGCGAAGTGCGGCTGCACGGCCAGCCCATCGACGTGAGCACGGTGGAAAAGGCCGTGCGCCACGGCCTGGCCTATGTGACCGAAGACCGCAAGGGCAATGGCCTGGTGCTGAACGAAGACATCCAGTTCAACACCTCGCTGGCCAACCTGTCGGGCGTGTCGTTCGCCAGCGTGATCGACAGCGGTCAGGAACACCGCGTGGCACAGGACTACCGCGAGAAGCTGCGCATCCGCTGCTCGGGCGTGGACCAGAAGACGCTGAACCTCTCGGGCGGCAACCAGCAAAAAGTGGTGCTGAGCAAATGGCTGTTCACCAGCCCCGAAGTGCTCATCCTCGACGAGCCCACGCGCGGCATCGACGTGGGCGCCAAGTACGAGATCTACACCCTCATCGCCCAGCTGGCGGCGGAGGGCAAATGCGTGATCGTGATCTCCTCCGAAATGCCCGAGCTGCTGGGCATCACGGACCGCATCTATGTGATGAACGAAGGCCGCTTTGTGGCCGAGATGCCCACCGCCGAAGCATCCCAAGAACGAATCATGCGAGCCATCGTGAAAGCCAGTTGATATGAGCCAGACCACCCATCCCCCCGCCAGCACGCTGGCAGACGGAAACCCGACAGCAACGGCGCGGCACGACAAATCGCTGCTGCAGCACCTGCAGCACAACCTGCGCGAATACGGCATGTTGATCACGCTGGTGGCCATCATGGGCTTCTTCCAGTACATGACCGAGGGCACGCTGATGCAGCCCTTGAACCTGACCAACCTGGTGCTGCAGAACAGCTACATCGTCATCATGGCGCTGGGCATGCTGCTGGTCATCGTGGCCGGGCACATCGACCTGTCGGTGGGCTCGGTGTGTGGCTTCATCGGCGCGCTGGCCGCGGTGCTGATGGTCGAATACAACTGGCACTTTGTGCCCGCGACGCTGGTGTGCCTGCTGTGTGGCGGCCTCATCGGCGCCATTCAAGGCGGGTTTGTGGCCTTCTCGCGCATTCCCTCGTTCATCGTCACGCTGGCGGGCATGCTGGTGTTCAAGGGCTTGGCGCTGGCGCTGCTGGCGGGGCAGTCGGTGGGGCCGTTCCCTTCGGCGTTCCAGATGCTCAGCTCGGGCTTTATCCCCGACCTGTTCAGCGTGGAGGGGCTGCGCCTGACCTCGCTGCTGCTGGGCGCTGCGGTGGCTGCAGCCCTGGCCGTGGGTGGCCTGCGCCAGCGCGCCAACCGCCTGCGCCATGGCGTGCAGACAGAACCTGCAGGCCTGTTCATCGCACGCACGGTGGTGTTTGGCGGGCTGCTGGTGTACTTCAGCTACCTGCTGGCCTCGTACAAGGGCCTGCCCAACGTGCTCATCGTGATGGCGCTGCTGATCGTGCTGTTCGACTTTGTCACCAGCCGCACCACCATTGGCCGCCGCATCTACGCCATGGGCGGCAATGAGAAGGCGGCCAAACTTTCGGGCATCAAGACCGAGCGGCTTACGCTCTACGCCTTCATCAACATGGGCGTGCTGGCGGCCCTGGCCGGGCTGGTGTTTGCGGCGCGCCTCAACACCGCCACGCCCAAGGCCGGGCTGGGCTTTGAGCTGGATGTGATTGCAGCGTGCTTCATCGGCGGCGCATCGGCCTCGGGCGGCGTGGGCAAGGTGATGGGCGCGGTCATTGGCGCCTTTGTGATGGGCGTGATGAACAACGGCATGTCCATCCTAGGCATCGGCATCGACTACCAGCAGGTCATCAAGGGCGTGGTGCTGCTGGCCGCCGTGCTCGTGGACGTTTACAACAAGAACAAGGCATGACGGCTGCCATGGACGCATCCACCGCTCACGCCCCTGCTGCAGCCCCGGTGCTGCAGCTCTCGGGCATCCACAAGCAGTTTGCGGGTATCACCGTGCTGCGCGATGTGCAGCTCAACCTCTACCCTGGCGAGATCCATGCGCTGATGGGGCAGAACGGTGCGGGCAAGTCCACGCTGATCAAGGTGCTGACGGGCGTGCTGGAGGCCAGCGGCGGGCAGATGCGGCTGGGCGGAGAAGCGGTGTGGCCGGACTCGCCATTGGCCGCGCAGCGCCTGGGCATCAGCACGGTGTACCAGGAGGTCAACCTTTGCCCCAACCTCTCGGTGGCCGAGAACATCTTTGCGGGCCGCTACCCGCGCTGCGGCATTGCGCAGGGCTTTCGCATTGACTGGGCCACGCTGCACCAGCGCGCCCGCGATCTGGTGGCGCGCATCGGTCTGCAGATCGACGTGACGCGCCTGCTGTCGGACTACCCCGTGGCCGTGCAGCAGCTGGTGGCGATTGCGCGCGCACTCAGCATCGAATCACGCGTGCTGATTCTGGATGAGCCCACCTCCAGCCTGGACGACGACGAGGTGCAAAAGCTCTTTGAGGTGCTGCGGCGCCTGCGCAGCGAGGGCCTGTCCATCGTCTTTGTGACGCACTTTTTGAACCAGGTGTATGCCGTGTCCGACCGCATCACCGTGCTGCGCAACGGCAGCTGGGTGGGCGAGTGGCTGGCAAAGGACCTGGGTCCGCAGGCACTGATCGCGGCCATGCTGGGGCGCGACCTGGCCGCTGCATCGGAGCAACCCGCACCAGCGCCCGCCGTGGACAGCCGCCAGGCCACGCTGCTGCAAACCGAGGGCCTGGGGCAGGACACGCAACTGCAGCCGCTGGACCTGCAGATCCGCGCGGGCGAGGTGGTGGGCCTGGCGGGCTTGCTGGGCTCGGGCCGCACCGAGCTGGCGCGCCTGCTGTTTGGCCTGGAGCAGCCCGACCGGGGCGCACTGCGCATCGACGGGCAGGTGGTGAAGTTCGCCAACCCCATGGATGCGATCCGCCATGGCCTGGCCCTGTGCCCCGAAGAGCGCAAGACCGACGGCATCGTGGCCGAACTGTCTGTGCGCGAGAACATTGCGCTGGCACTGCAGGCCCGCATGGGCGTGGGCCAATTCCTCTCGCGCGCCGAGCAAACGGCGCTGGCCGAGCGCTATGTGAAGCTGCTGGGTATCAAGACCGAGACGGTGGACAAGCCCATCGGCCTGCTCTCGGGCGGCAACCAGCAAAAGGCGATCCTCGCGCGCTGGATGGCCATCGAGCCGCGGCTGCTCATCCTGGACGAACCCACGCGCGGCATCGACGTGGCCGCCAAGCAGGAAATCATGGACCAGATCCTGCGCCTGGCGCAGGCCGGTATGGCCGTGCTGTTCATCTCTTCCGAAATGAGCGAGGTGGTGCGCGTGGCGCACCGCATTGTGGTGCTCCGCGACCGCCGCAAGGTGGGTGAGCTGCCTGCGGGCAGCAGCGAAGACGCCGTCTACGAACTCATCGCCGCAGAACATGCTTGAACGTTCCCCCTCTCCTTCCCTTTTGGCCGCGCTGCTGCGCCACCGCTTGGCGTGGCCCATCATCACGCTGCTGCTCCTGCTGGCCATCAATACGGCCTTCAACGCCAGTTTTCTGCGCATCGAATGGCGCGACGGGCACCTGTACGGCAGCCTCATCGACATACTGAACCGCGCCGCACCGCTGGTGCTGGTGTCGCTGGGCATGACGCTGGTGATCGCCACACGTGGCATCGATATCTCGGTGGGTGCGACGGTGGCCATTGCAGCGGCCGTGGCCGCGTGGCTGATCGGCGGCTCGGTGTCAGGCACCGAAAGCCGGTTTCCGCTCCCAGTCGCCATTCTGGGCGCCATTGGCGTGGCGCTGCTGTGCGGGCTGTGGAATGGCGTGCTGGTTGCCAAGGTGGGCATGCAGCCCATCATTGCCACGCTGATCCTCATGGTGGCGGGCCGGGGCATTGCCCAGCTGATCACTGACGGGCAGATCATCACCATCTACTACACGCCCTACTTCTTCATGGGCGGTGGGTACCTGGCAGGGCTGCCGTTCTCTGTGTTCGTAGTGGCCGCAGTCTTCGTGGTGCTGTACCTCGCCATCACGCGTACGGCGCTGGGCCTGTTCATCCAGGCGGTGGGCATCAACCCCACGGCGGCGCGGGTGGCGGGCGTGCAGGCGGGGCGGCTTATCGTGGCGGCCTATGTGTTCTGCGGCGTGTGCGCGGGCATTGCGGGGCTGCTGATCAGCTCCAACGTGAAGAGTGCAGACGGCAACAACGCCGGGCAGCTGCTGGAGCTGGACGCCATCCTGGCCGTCACGCTGGGTGGCACCGCCCTCACAGGCGGCCGCTTCAGCCTGGTGGGCAGCGTGATTGGCGCGCTCATCATTCAGACGCTGACCTACGCCATCTACTCGCTGGGCGTGCCGCCCGAGATCAACCTCGTCGTGAAGGCCGTGGTGGTGTTCATCGTGATGCTGCTGCAGTCGCCCGAGTTCCGGGCGCAAGTGGGAGCCTTGGCACGCCGCCCTGGCGCGGGAGCCTTGCAATGAGCGCCGTACCCAACAACGCCAACACCGCAGGCTTCAGCACCATGAGCCCCCCTGCCCCACAGGCCACCGCCGAGCGCGCACGGTTCAACCCCAAATACCTGCCGCTGGCAGCCACCATCTCGCTGTTCGTGGCCATGGCCACGCTGGGTTCGGTGCTGTACACCGGGTTCTTCTCGGCCCAGGTGTTCCTCAACCTGCTGATCGACAACGCCTTCCTCATCATCGTGGCGGTGGGCATGACGTTCGTGATCCTGTCGGGCGGCATCGACCTTTCGGTGGGCTCGGTGGTGGCACTGACCACCATGGTGCTGGCCGCGCTGGTCGAGCACCGGGGCTGGAATCCCATAGTCGCGATCCCGCTGGTGCTGCTGATGGGCACGGCATTTGGCGCGTTCATGGGTTTCCTCATCGAGCGCTTTCGGCTGCAGCCCTTCATCGTCACGCTGGCAGGCATGTTCCTGGCGCGGGGGCTGTGCTACCTGATCAGCATCGATTCCATCAGCATCACACACGAAGGCTACTCCGAGCTGGCCCAGTGGCGCTTGCCGCTGTGGGAAGGCGCATCCCTATCGCTGGGCGCGCTCATCGCCATTGGCGTGCTGCTGGTGGCCCTTTTTGTGGCGCACTGCACGCCGTTTGGCCGCAGCGTGTATGCGGTGGGCGGCAGCGAGCACTCGGCTGTGCTCATGGGCCTGCCGGTGCGCCGTACGCTCATTGGCGTCTACACGCTGTCGGGCTTTTGCTCAGCGCTGGCGGGCGTGGTGTTCACGTTCTACATGCTGTCGGGCTATGGCCTGCATGCCGTGGGCATGGAGCTGGACGCCATTGCCGCCGTGGTCATTGGCGGCACCCTGCTCACGGGCGGCGTGGGCTATGTGGCGGGCACGCTGTTTGGCGTGCTCATGCTCGGAATCATCCAAACCCTGATTTCATTCGACGGCACGCTCAGCTCCTGGTGGACACGCATCGTCGTCGGTGTGCTGCTCTTTGCTTTCTGTCTGCTGCAGCGGCTGCTCTCGCGCCGCTCGGGCAAGGCCCGTTGACCCTTCATTTCTCCCCTTTCTCTCGCACCCCACCATGACCACCCCCAAGCGCAAACTCCGCTCCGCCGAATGGTTCGGCACCGCCGACAAAAACGGCTTCATGTACCGCAGCTGGATGAAGAACCAGGGCATCCCCGACCACGCGTTCGACGGCCGCCCCGTGATCGGCATCTGCAACACCTGGTCCGAGCTGACCCCCTGCAACGCGCACTTCCGCAAGATTGCCGAACACGTGAAGCGTGGCATCTATGAGGCAGGCGGCTTCCCGGTCGAGTTTCCGGTGTTCTCCAACGGCGAGTCCAACCTGCGCCCCACAGCCATGCTCACCCGCAACCTGGCCAGCATGGATGTGGAAGAGGCCATTCGCGGCAACCCCATCGACGCCGTGGTGCTGCTGGTGGGCTGCGACAAGACCACACCCGCGCTTCTGATGGGCGCAGCCAGCTGCGACGTGCCTGCCATCGTGGTCACGGGCGGGCCCATGCTCAACGGCAAGCTCGACGGCAAGGACATCGGCTCGGGCACCGCCGTATGGCGCCTGCACGAATCGCTGAAGGCGGGCGAGATCAACGAGCACCAGTTCTTTGCGGCCGAGGCGGGCATGTCCCGCTCCGCCGGCACCTGCAACACCATGGGCACGGCCAGCACCATGGCCTGCATGGCCGAGTCGCTGGGCACCTCGCTGCCGCACAACGCGGCCATACCGGCCGTGGACTCGCGCCGCTATGTGCTGGCCCATATGTCTGGCAAGCGCATTGTGGAGATGGCGCACGAAGGGCTCACGCTCTCCAAGATCCTGACCCGCGAAGCGTTCGAGAACGCTATCCGCACCAACGCCGCCATCGGCGGATCGACCAATGCGGTCATCCACCTGAAGGCCATCGCAGGCCGCATCGGCGTGCAGCTGGACCTGGAGGACTGGACGCGCATTGGCCGTGGCACGCCCACGCTGGTGGACCTGCAGCCCTCGGGCCGCTTCCTGATGGAAGAGTTCTACTACGCGGGCGGCCTGCCCGCCGTGCTGCGCCGCCTGGGCGAGAACGGCCTGCTGCCCCACCCCAACGCGCTCACCGTCAACGGCAAGAGCCTGTGGGACAACGTGCGCGAAGCACCGCAGTACAACGACGAAGTCATCCGCCCCATCAACAACCCGCTGATTGCCGACGGCGGCATCTGCATTCTGCGCGGCAACCTGGCGCCGCGTGGCGCGGTGCTCAAGCCCTCGGCCGCATCGCCCGAGCTGCTCAAGCACCGGGGCCGTGCGGTGGTGTTCGAGAACCTGGAGCACTACAAGGAGCGCATCGTCGATGAAAACCTGGACATCGACGCCAGCTGCGTGATGGTGCTCAAGAACTGCGGCCCCAAGGGCTACCCCGGCATGGCCGAGGTGGGCAACATGGGTCTGCCACCCAAGCTGCTGCGTCAGGGCGTGAAGGACATGGTGCGCATCTCCGACGCGCGCATGAGCGGCACGGCCTACGGCACGGTGGTGCTGCACGTAGCGCCCGAGGCTGCTGCACTCGGCCCCCTGGCTGCGGTGCGCGATGGCGACTTCATCGAGCTGGACTGCGAGAACGGCCGGTTGCACCTGGATATCAGCGACGAGGAACTGGCCGCGCGCCTGGCTGCCTTGGCGGGCACCGACAACGGCGGACGCGGCGGCTACCAGCGCCTGTACGTGGACCACGTGCTGCAGGCGGACGATGGCTGTGACTTTGACTTTCTGGTCGGCTGCCGGGGCGCCGCTGTGCCCCGCCACTCGCATTGATGTGGCCCCCTGAGGCACTCACCGCAGTCAACCGCTACACATTCGATAGCTGCTAGCGCTTATCAGGAAATCGCTAGATACCAATTTCATTCAAATTCTTACCCGCACCCGCCATGCCAGCCATCCACACCCTCCAGAACCCTCGCTACCGTGGCATCTTCCCCGTCGTGCCCACCACATTCCACGAAGACGGCACACTCGACCTAGACAGCCAGAAGCGCTGCCTCGACTTCATGATCGACGCTGGGGTGGACGGCGTCTGCATCCTGGCCAACTTCTCCGAGCAGTTCTCGCTGTCGGATGCCGAGCGCGAAGTCCTCACCCGCACATCGCTGGAGCACGTGGCGGGCCGTGTGCCCGTCATCGTCACCACCACCCACTACGGCACCCGCGTGTGCGCGGAGCGCAGCCGCGCCGCACAGGACATGGGCGCGGCCATGGTGATGATCATGCCGCCCTACCACGGCGCCACCTTCCGCGTGCCCGAGGCGCAGATCTACGAGTTCTATGCCCGTGCGTCCGATGCGATCCGCATCCCGATCATGGTGCAGGACGCGCCCGCCAGCGGCACCGTGCTGTCGGCCCCCTTCCTCGCGCGCATGGCGCAGGAGATCGAGAACCTGGCCTACTTCAAGATCGAGGTGCCGGGCGCGGCCAGCAAGCTGCGCGAGCTGATCCGTCTGGGCGGTGACGCCATCGAGGGCCCCTGGGACGGCGAAGAAGCCATCACCCTGCTGGCCGACCTGGATGCCGGAGCCACAGGCGCGATGACGGGCGGCGCCTTCCCCGACGGCATTCGCCCCATCATCGAGGCGCACCGCCAGGGTGACATGGACCAGGCGTTTGCGCTCTACCAGCGCTGGTTGCCCCTCATCAACCACGAGAACCGCCAGGGCGGCATCCTCACGGCCAAGGCGTTGATGAAGGAAGGCGGCGTGATCGCCTGCGAGGCAGGCCGCCATCCCTTCCCGGCCATGCACCCCGAAGTGCGGCGCGGCCTGATCGACATCGCGCGGCGGCTTGACCCGCTGGTGCTGCGCTGGGCACGTTAAGCAGAACACCCATGGCGCCTGCACGTTTTCTGGTGCCCGCCGAGGCGGGTCTGATTGCCCTGGACTGGGGCACCAGCGCATTGCGCGCCTTCCGCATGGGCGCGCATGGCGAGGTGCTGGAGACGCGGCACCGCCCCTGGGGCATCATGAACCTGCCCCCCGCCACCGCGAGCGCGGCAGACGGCGAGCCCGGCGCAGCGTTTGAACGCGCACTGCAAAACACCTGCGGCGACTGGCTGGCCGCCACACCCGGCCTGCCCCTGCTGGCCTGCGGCATGGTGGGCAGCGCCCAGGGCTGGCGCGAGGCCAAGTACCTGCCCACGCCCACCTCGCTCGATGCACTGGCGCGGGGCCTGACACTGGTGGAGCGGCGCGACGGCCCGCCGCTGCACATCGTGCCGGGCCTGTTGCAGCAGGGCGCGCTGCCCAACGTGATGCGCGGCGAAGAAACCCAGGTGCTGGGCGTGCTGGCGGGCCTTGCGCTGCCTGCAGATGCGCCCGTGCTCATCGGCCTGCCCGGCACCCACAGCAAATGGGTGCTGGCACGCCAAGGCCACATCGAACAGTTCCACACATTCATGACCGGCGAGGTGTTTGCCGCGCTGCGCGGCCACACCATTCTGGGCAAGACCATGCAGGCTGCAGCGGCCCCCGACGACGACGCCTTTGCGCGCGGGCTGGAGGTGGCGCGGGGCAGCGACACCGCACTGGGCCTGCTGTCCCACATCTTCAGCACCCGCACGCTGGGGCTGACCGGCGCGCTGGCGCCTACCGCGCAAGCGGACTACCTCTCCGGCCTGCTGATCGGGCACGAGGTGGCGAGCCTGAGCCGCGTGCAGGATCAAGCCCCAACAACACCACAAACGCTGGTGCTGTGCGGCGAGCCCGACCTGTGCCGCCGCTACGCCGTCGCGCTGCAGACCTGTGGCTTTGCCGCCCCCACCATCGCCATGCAAGCCACGGCCAACGGGCTGTGGCAGATCGCGCTGGCGGCAGGGCTGGTCGTTGCGCCAGCGCCCGCCTCCTCCTCACACCCCTTCACCGCCGGGAGCCTGGCTGCATGAACCCCATCGACAAAGCCCTGTTCCACATCCTGCAGCGCTGCGGGCTCATCGCCATCCTGCGCGGCGTGCAGCCGCACGAGGTGGTCGCCATCGGCCACGCGCTATACGACGCGGGGTTTCGCATCATCGAAGTGCCGCTGAACTCCCCCGAGCCGCTGGCCAGCATCCGCGCGCTGCGCGATGCGCTGCCCGCCGACTGCCTCGTGGGTGCAGGCACGGTGCTCTCCATCGATGCCGTGGCCGATGTGGCCGCAGCCGGTGGGCAGATCATCGTCATGCCCCACAGCGACCCCGATGTGATCCGCGCTGCCCGCGCCGCCGGCATGGCCTGCGCGCCCGGCGTTGCCACGCTGACCGAGGCCTATGCCGCGCTGGCAGCGGGCGCCAACATGCTCAAGCTGTTCCCTGCCGAGGCGCTGCCGCCCCATGTGCTCAAGGCCTGGCGCGCCGTCATCACGCCGCCCATGGCACTGGTGCCCGTGGGCGGCATCGTGCCCGAGAGCATCGCGCCCTATGCCGCCGCTGGCGCCAGCGGCTTTGGCCTGGGCTCGGCCCTGTACCGCCCCGGCGACCAGCCCCCCGAGGTGGCGCACAAAGCTGCAGCGTTTGCGCGGGCATGGCAGGCGTCGTTTGGCACAGCGCCCGCCACGGCCTGAACCGCCCCCCTACTCGTTCCAGACAACCCAGCATTTCTGAACCGACTGCCCATCCCCATGAAGATCACCCGACTCACCACGTTCATCGTCCCGCCGCGCTGGTGCTTCCTCAAAATCGAAACCGACGAAGGAATCACCGGCTGGGGCGAGCCTGTGCTGGAAGGCCGCGCGCACACCGTGGCCGCTGCCGTCGATGAACTGGCCGACTACCTCATTGGCAAAGACCCGCGCCACATCGAAGACCATTGGACCGTGCTGTACCGGGGCGGCTTCTACCGGGGCGGCGGCGTGCACATGAGCGCACTGGCGGGCATCGACCAGGCGCTGTGGGACATCAAGGGCAAGGCGCTGGGCGTACCCGTGTCCGAGCTTCTGGGTGGCAATGTGCGCAGCCATATCAAGGTCTACAGCTGGATCGGCGGAGACCGCCCCAGCGAAACGGCCGCAGCTGCCCAGGCCGCCGTGGCGCGCGGCTTCACGGCCGTGAAGATGAACGGCACCGAAGAGGTGCAGTACGTGGACAGCTACGACAAGGTGGAGCGCTGCCTGCAGAACGTGGCCGCCGTGCGCGAGGCCGTAGGGCCGAATGTGGGGATTGGCGTGGACTTTCACGGCCGCGTGCACCGGCCCATGGCCAAGGTGCTGGTCAAGGAGCTGGAGCCCTACAAGCTCATGTTCATCGAAGAGCCCGTGCTGAGCGAACACGAAGAGGCGCTGAAGGAGATCGCCCGCATCTCATCCACCCCCGTCGCCCTGGGCGAGCGCCTGTACTCGCGCTGGGACTTCAAGCGCGTGCTGCAAGGGGGCTATGCGGACATCATCCAGCCCGACCCGTCGCACGCAGGCGGCATCACCGAGACCCGCAAGATCGCCAGCATGGCCGAGGCCTACGACGTGGCCCTGGCCCTGCACTGCCCGCTGGGCCCCATTGCCCTGGCCGCCAACCTGCAGCTGGACGCGGTTTGCTACAACGCCTTCATCCAGGAGCAAAGCCTGGGCATCCACTACAACCAGGCCAACGACCTGATGGACTATGTGTCCAACCCCGGGGTGTTTGCGTACCAGGACGGGATGGTCGCCATCCCCACCGGGCCGGGGTTGGGGATTGAGGTGAATGAGGACTATGTGCGCGAGCGGGCGCAGGAGGGACACCGGTGGAGGAATCCGGTGTGGCGGCATCGGGATGGGAGTTTTGCGGAGTGGTGAGGGGGGAGCCTCGTTGGCTGGTTCAGCGGCATTACGCTGCGATAGTCTGTTAGCAGACCTCCACCTGCATATTTGCTCTGCTTCCAAGTGGCCTGGATATAGTCACCGAAAGGGAGGAAGTATGAAAATATCCAAGCTGACTATCAAAAACTTTCGCTCGCTGCGAGATGTGATGTTCGAGCCAGGCGGATTCAACATTCTTGTGGGCCGAAACAACCACGGCAAATCGAACCTGTTCGAGGCTATCGAATGGTTCTATTCCGGAAAAGGCGATCTTGCTGAACTTCTGCACGCGGGAGCGACTGAGGACGAGGAAATCGTCGTCGAGATTGCGTTCTCAAATGTTCAAGCCGGCCTTGAACAAATCTCGAACAAGGAGAACCAGCAGAAGCTGAGAAACATCGTGGGTGAAGACGATGTCTTCAGTGTTCGTCGCACCAGTTCTGACGCCAAGGCTCGCTATGTATACAACGCCAAGGAAGGAAAGTGGCAAAAGCAGCCAGTTGGCGTGGATAGCGCTTTTAACAACTGCATTCCTCGCTTTGAGTTCGTCTTAACCGACAAGAACCTCAAGGAGGTGTCAGCATTCAAAGCCACTACACCCATTGGTCAGATGCTAAGCAGCGTTGTTTCGGAAGCGCTAGAGCAGGACCCCAGATACGTCGAGTTCAAGCAAAAATTTGAAGACCTCTTTGAGTCACCAGATTCAAATGTGCGAAAGCTGCTTCAGCAGACCAGTGAGCGTGTCGCCGGCCATTTGCGAATGCAGTTTCCCGATTGCGCTGCCGTTGAGTTCAACGTCGAGATCCCTCCTTTCGAGGACTTCTTGAAAAGCTACTCGACGACTGTAGACGATGGTGTGCCCACGCTCGCAGAGGAGAAGGGCGATGGAATGCAGCGAGCGCTGATGCTCGCGATCATTAAGGCGCATGCTGACGCGCGTCGTCATGAAGCTCTTGGAAAGGCGTTCATCTTCTTCATTGATGAGGCCGAACTTCACCTACATCCGGCGGCGCAGCGCCAGCTCAAGATCGCACTGGCGAGCTTGACTGAAGATGTGGACCAAGTCTTCATTACAACTCACTCGTCCGTCTTCCTTTCGGATACGCACGCTGGGCAAGCAGAGTTCGTCGTTGAGAAGGAGGACAGAGCAACTTCTGTGACGCCCATGACAAAGAAGGAACGGGTTCGAACAGTCTACGAACTGCTCGGCGGGAACCCGACGGACCTTTTGCTACCCGCGAATTTTTTGGTCGTTGAAGGTCCGAGCGAAGTCCTGTTCATCGAAGCGGTTTGCGCTAGGTTTTACCTCGACAAGCCCAAAATCCATGTTGTGGCGGCAAATGGGGACGACGAGCGCCAAGCCCAGTACCTTGCAGCTTTGATGAAGTGCTACGCACCGCTAAAGGACTCGCCCGTCTATCGTCGGTGTGCGGTCCTGCTGTTCGACGCTCCAACAGGAGGAGACAAGCAGGCAAGGCTCACGACATTCCTTGACCAAAACGCCGACATCCGGGACAACAACCGGGCGCATACGCTTCCGACGACTGGGTTGGAGGACTACTACCCAGCTGTAGTGCGCGCCCAGTATGCAAATTTGACGAACAAGACAAAGCTCGCCAGAGCCCTCGGTGCGGTAATAACCCAGAATCAGTTCGAGCAGGACATGCCCGTCATTTTCGCAGCCCTGACTGCCTGCTGGGAGAAGGCGTATCAGGCTTGACTGTGACTGGTGAGTATCCAATCAGCCTGGATTGAATGCGATCGCAGCGCTCAGGAGCTGTTGAGGCCAGTTACGTCGAGGAGGACCATATTCAATGAGTTGCAGCCTCTCGCAGCCGCGTCCAATTTGCCCGCTTCATGGGCAGCCACATGACAACCACTTCCGATTTTTGCATCGTGCAGGGCCAACGCATCCTCATTCAAGCCCCGAGGGACTCATTTCTTCCCCCTCGAAATGTCATGGCGAGAATGCTCACATTTCAATAGCTGCTGGCGCTTATCCATAGGGCGGAAGAGGCAAATTCGACCCAAATTTCTATACCACACTCCTTCCTACATCCAAAAAGCAGTCCGCCAGACACTGTGATTAAAATCAGTGCCACGCCAGCCCACCCACCCCGCCATGACGGCGCTGCCCTCCCCCAATTCGGACTCCCCGCCCTCCACCCCGATCACCCGCTTTCACCGCACGCGTCTGATGCAGGTCTGGCGCTCGGCGGGGTGGCCGTGCAAGGATGGGCTGGAGATTGACCTGCTGGCTGCGGGCCTCATCAGTCTGCACATTGCGGCCGATGGTTGTGAAACCCTGCGCCTCACCGACGAAGGCATCCGCACCCTGGCGCAGGCCCGCCAGCGTGGCGTGCGGGCGCTGAGCCTGCACGACCGGCTGGGGCAGAAGTTTGCGGCGCAGTTGCTGGCTTCGGGGCGCATCGTATGGACCGAACTGTCACTGCGCGCGGTGATCGACACCGTGCCGATGGGGGATGTGGTGCCACCTGCGGCCACGGCCGATGCACCCGCCAACACCGCGCCCGCCATGGCACCGCTGTGGGCCGACGATGACCACGCCCCCGCTGCCCGCGCCGCCGCCAATGTGTGGCGCATGGCCCGGCCCGATCTGTTCTCGGTGCGCAACACCTCGGTACCCGCCTACCTGCAGCCCATGGTGCACGAGGTGAAGGCGAGCCGCGCCGACCTGCTGTCGGACCTGCGGCACGATGCCAAGCGGCAGGCGTATCAGTGGCTGTGTGAGGAGTGCTACTACGTCTTCCCGGCGGGCATTGCCGAGCCCGAAGAGATCCCCGAGCACTTTGGCATCTGGGTATTGCACGGCAGCGTGGAGGACGGGCGCTTTGAGCTGCTGCGCCCCGCGCGGCACAACCGTTGCACCCTGCCTTTTTCTGTGTGGATGGCGCTGTGCAAGGCCACGCCGCTGCGCAGCGATGACGACATGGCTCAGACCCATTTGGGCGAGCCTGCTCCTCCCGCCACCGACACCCCGACCACCCCGCCATGACCTATACCGTGGCGGTGCGCGAGCTGTGCGAGTTCACCGCCAAGCAGGGCGACCTGGACCTGCGCTTCACGCCTGCGCCCACCGCGCTGGAAGGTATGGCAGGCCATGCAGTGGCGGCAGCGCGCCGGGGTGCAGGCTATCGCGCCGAGGTGGCACTGAGCGGCGGTTACCAAAGCCTGCGCGTGCGCGGCCGGGCCGATGGCTACGACCCCGCGCAGCAGCGCATCGACGAGGTCAAGACCTTCAAAGGGCGGCTGGACCGCCAACCCGCATCGCACCGCCACCTGCACTGGGCGCAGGCCAAGGTGTATGGCTGGCTGCTGTGCGAGCAAGAGCAGCTAGCGCACATCGACGTGGCGCTGGTGCATCTGGACGTGGGCACGCAACAAGAGACGGTGTTCACCGAACACTGCAGCGCCGACGACCTGCGCCAGCACTTCGAGGCGCAGTGCCAGCGCTTCATTGCATGGGCCGAACAGCAGGTGGCCCACCGCGCGGCACGCGATGCGGCACTGGCCACCTTGGCGTTTCCCTTTGGCGACTTTCGCACCGGCCAGCGCCCGCTGGCCGAAGCCGTGTACAAGGCGGCAGTGGCGGGCCGCTGCCTGCTGGCCCAGGCGCCCACGGGCATTGGCAAGACCATGGGCACGCTGTTTCCATTGCTCAAGGCCGCACCGGCCCAGCGCATCGACAAGGTGTTCTTTCTGGCCGCCAAAACCTCGGGGCGGCAGATGGCGCTGGATGCGCTGGCGCGCCTGGCCAACAGCGCACCGGCGCTGCCCTTGCGCGTGCTGGAGCTGGTGGCGCGCGACAAGGCCTGTGAGCACCCCGACAAGGCCTGCCACGGTGAATCCTGCCCGCTGGCCCGGGGCTTCTACGACCGGCTGCCCGCCGCACGCGCAGCGGCGGTGGCCACCACCATGGAAGGGAAAAACGTCCCCGCTTTGCTACAAGCCCGCGTGCGTGAGGTGGCCCTGCAGCACGAGGTCTGCCCCTACTACCTGAGCCAGGAACTGGCCCGCTGGGCCGATGTGGTGGTGGGCGACTACAACTACTACTTTGACCTGGGTGGCCTGCTGCACGGCCTGGCCCAGGCCAACCAGTGGCGCACGGCGCTGCTGGTGGACGAAGCCCACAACCTGGTGGAGCGCGGCCGCAAGATGTTCACCGCCGAGTTGCACCCCGCCGCCCTGGCCCAGGCCCGCAGCAGCCCCACCGCCGCGCAGCATGCGCCGGTGAAGAAGGCGTTGGACAAGGTACGCCGCGCCTGGGTGGCGCTGGACAAGGTGCACCCGGCCCCGTACACGGTGCTCGAAACCTTCCCCGACAAGCTGCTGGCCACACTGCAGCAGTGCACCACCACGCTCACCGAGCACTTCACCGACCACCCCACAGAACCAGACAGCGCGCTGCAGGCGTTCTACTTCGACGCCCTGCACCTGCAGCGCATGGCCGACCTGCTCGATGCGCATTCGATGGTGGACATCACCCAGGCTTCTGCAGCCCACCACCAGCGAGCCTCTAAGCCCGGCGATTCCGTGGTCTGCATCCGCAACGTGGTGCCCGCGCCCTTCTTGCAACCCCGCCTCACAGCTGCGCACACCAGCACCTTGTTTTCGGCCACGCTGCAGCCCGCGCGCTACTACGCCGACCTGCTGGGCCTGCCTGAGGACCATGTGTGGGTGGATGTGGAGTCGCCCTTTGCCGCACACCAGCTGCAGGTGCAGGTGGCGCGCCACATCTCCACGCGCTACCCGCACCGCGCGGCATCGCTGGCGCCGATTGCGGCGCTGATGGCGCAGCAGTTCCGTGCGCGGCCCGGCAACTATCTGGCGTTCTTCAGCAGCTACGACTATCTGCAGCAGGCCGCTGCACTGTTTGCGCAGCAGCACCCCGATGTGCCGCACTGGTGCCAGTCGCGCCGCATGCTCGAAGGCGAGCAGCGCGAGTTTCTGGCCCGCTTAACCGACACCAGCCAGGGCATTGCCTTTGCCGTGCTGGGCGGCGCGTTTGCCGAGGGCATCGACCTGCCGGGCCAGCGGCTGATTGGCGCGTTCGTTGCCACGCTCGGCCTGCCGCAGGTCAACCCCGTCAACGAGCAGATCCGCGAGCGCATGCAGGCGCTGTTTGGCGCGGGCTATGACTACACCTACCTCTACCCCGGTCTGCAAAAGGTGGTGCAGGCCGCTGGCCGTGTGATCCGCACGCCCAGCGACGAGGGCGTGGTGCACCTGATGGACGAGCGCTTTGCACAGGCCCAGGTGCGCAGCCTGCTGCCCGCGTGGTGGCAAACGCGCTAAGGTGCGGGGCACAGCCACCTTCCCGACTCACCCAACCGCGAACCGCCCATGCTGACCGACGACGAGCGCTCCGCCTTCCTGCAATCCATCGCCCGCGTGCGGCAGCGGGCGGCGCAGGCGCTGCGGCAGGCCCAGGGCGCCGATGGTGCGGATGGCGCCGTGGCTTTCATCGCGCAGCTGCACCGGGGCCTGGACACCGTAGCCGAGCAGGCCCGCGCCACCGGCCCCCAGCCCGCCTGCCAGGCCGGTTGCGCCCACTGCTGCCACCTGCGGGTCGAAGCGACCGAGCCCGAGGTCTTCCACATCGCCCAGCACCTGCGTGCCCAGCCCGCAGAGGCATTGGCCGATGCCCTCAGCGCTCTGCACCGGCATGTGACCACCGCCGCGCTCAACCCTACCAACCCAGCACGCCAGGCCTGCAGTTTTCTCGTGGATGAGCGCTGCAGCATCTACCCCGTGCGCCCCGCCGCCTGCCGCAAGGCACACTCGTTGTCGGCCCCGCACTGCGCAGAACAATCCGCCACCATCCCGCAAAACCTGCGCCTGCTGGTGGACGCCGAAGCCCTGATGGCAGGCACAGCACTGGCCTACCGCGACCAGCCCCTGCCCGCCAGCGCCCACGAGCTGAACGCCGCCGTGCTGGCGGCCCTGAGCGACCCCACCGCACTGCACCGCTGGCACCAGGGCGACCCGGCCGCGCTGGAGCCCACACCCGCGCCAGCGCAAGGCCCGCACACCCACAGCGCACCGCCACACCCTTGACATCCATCAAGCCCCAGCCCGCCCACCGGCCCACAATGCCGCCCATGAGGTCCTTGCACAACACACCCGCCATGCGCCGCAGCGCCTGGCCCCGCCGCCGGCCTGCCACCCGCACACGCGTGCGCGCTGCCCTGCTGCTCGCCCTGCCCCTGGGGCTGCTGGCAGGCTGCAGCAAGCCCGAGCCCACCGGCCCTGCCCAGACATCGTTTGCCGCGCTGGCCAGCGCATGCACCCAGTTCCTCGCCGCCCGCCAGCCCCACGTGCGCCCCAGCGGCCCTGGCGAATGGACGCTGACGGGCTACAGCCCTGCCCTGGTCCAGCCCGAAGTCACCCGCACCGAATCGCCCGTGACGCCCTATGTGGGCAAGCTCGTCATCAAGGACAACGAAGCCCAGGCCCACGCCCCCACCGAAGCCGCCGCCCAGGCCATCCCCCTGACGCCCGCGCACCTGCTCTCCAACCGCACGCACACCTTCATCTACAGCTTTGACGGCCAGCAGTGGCGCTGGCAAAACGGCCAGCGGCTGACCAAGATGCCGGGGCAGAACGACCGGGTGGAGTTGGTCACGCTGGCCGAGGTGTCGGCAGCGGGCCCCAAGGGGTTTGCGGGGTGTATGCCACGCTGAAGGCTGCGTGGTGGTTAGTATCAAATTGATAGCTATCAGCGCTTATCCATCGCGCGCAGACGGCCGATTTGGTTAGTTTTTTTGTCCAGGATCACCCCTCCGGCGCCCCCAGCCCCTCCTGCACCCACCGCCGCTGCCACCCGTCCCGCCACGCCAGAACGGCCTCGGCTGCCATCGGCCGCGCAATGAAGTAGCCCTGGGCCAGGTCACAGCCCGTCTGCTGCAAAAACCGCCAGTCGTCGGCGTCTTCCACGCCTTCAGCCACCACCTCCATGCCCAGCTCCTTGGCCAGGCGCAGGCTGGCGTAGAAGATGGCGCGCAGGGTTTCGTTGTGGTGGGCGCCGTGCACAAAGCTCTGGTCGATTTTCAGTTCATCGAATGGGACATCGCGCAGCTGCGCCAACGATGAGTGGCCTGTGCCAAAGTCGTCGATGGACAGCTTGAAGCGGCGCAGGCGCAGGCGCGTGAGGATCTCCAGTGGCGCGCGCAGGTCCTTCATCAGCTGGCTCTCTGTCACCTCCAGCACGATGGACTGTGGCGCGACGCCCGCAGCGGCCGCAGCGGAAGTGACCTGCTCAGGGAAGTCGAGCGTGCCGAGGTTGTCCATCGACACGTTGATGGCCACCTTGCACTTCAGGCCTTGCAGGGCCCAGGCGGCGCTGTCCTTCAGTGCCTGTGTCACCACCGCCTGGGTGAGTGCATCGATCAGCCCGTGGGCCTCGGCCATGCCGATGAACTGGTCCGGGTACACCATGCCGTCCAGAGGGTGGCGCCAGCGCACCAGGGTCTCCACACCCACCATCTCGCCGCTCGACACCAAGACCTTGGGCTGATAGTGGTTGACCAGCTCCCCCGTCTGGATGGCAAGGGCCAGGCGATCGACGCTGTAGCCTTTGCCCTGCAGGCGCTGGGGTACGCGGGCGGGTGGCACCCATCGCTCCACCAGGGCAAACAGTGCCTGTGGCGACACGGGCTTGTGCAGACTGCCCAGCACCTCGATGTGATGGGCCTGCACCAGCGTGCGGGCCGATTGCAGGGTGCGTTCGTCCTCGCCGCTCACCAGGATCAGGCTGCCGGTGTACCGGTGCTCCACAAGCTTGCGCACAAACTCCATGCCATCCATGCCGGGCATGTTCAGGTCGCACAGGATGAGCTGCGGTGCCTGCGCCGCATCATCTACTCGGCCCAGCGCGGCCTGGCCGTTGTCGCAAGTGGCAACCTGTGTAAAGCCCAGGTTGGCCAGCTGCTGGGCCAGCAGCTTGAGCATGAAGGGCTCGTCGTCAAGCACCAGGATGTGGATGTCGGACTTGGCACTCATGGTGCACCACCATCCTGCACGTTGTCGGACAAAAGTTCGGCCAGATGCTGGTCTGTGGCCGCCATCTCGCGCTTGAAGTGTTCAAACGCCAGTGCCAGCGCGTCGATCTGCCCGGCCGCGCCCACCTGCTCCATGTCGGCACACAGGTCGCCCAGCGCCATCGCCCCCACCGAGCGGGCGGCCGACTTGAGCTTGTGCACGGCCGCCACGGTTTTGGCGGCGCTGCCGGCGCGATAGGCCTGCTCCACTTCTTGCGCAATGCGGGCGGCGCTGCTGCGAAAGGCCTGCAGAAACTCGCGGATGAGCTGGGGGTCGTCGCCCACCAGGCCGCGCAGGACCTGGATATCTACCGGCCCGGTGGAGAGCGGGCGCATCGCGCTGGGTGGCTCGGCCGCAGGGTCTGCATTGGATGTGGGCTTGGGCAACCAGCGCTCCAGCAGCTCCTGCAATTGCGACAGGGGTGCGGGTTTGCTCATGTAGTCGTCCATGCCCGCGTCCTTGCAGCGCTGGGCCTCGGTTTTGAGGGCATTGGCCGTGAGGGCGAGGATGCGCACCGGCGGAACCACGGGCTCGCCCGCGCGGATGCGGGCGTTGGCCCGTTCCTGTTCCTCGGCCCGTATCACGGAGGTGAGCTGGTAGCCGTCCATGCCCGGCATGTGCAGGTCCGTCACGATGAGCGCGTAGTCGCCGCTGCGCCAGCGGATCAGCGCCTGCAGGCCATCCCCCGCCAGGTCGGCGGTCAGCCCCAGCAGCGACAGCTGCTGCATGATGACCTTCTGGTTGATTTCGTTGTCCTCCACCACCAGGATCAGGCGCCGCTGGCGGCGTGCTTCCTCGCGCGACAAGGCCACCGGCGCCGCCACATAGCGTGCAGGCACCAGCGCGGTGTTTTCGTCCTGGTGCGGCACGCGGCCCGCCGCCACGGCCACCGCCCGCAGCAGCGCGCTGCGGGTCAGCACGTTGCCGTCGATGGAGACGCGGTCGGCGTCGATCTGTTGCGGATACCGGTGAGGGCCATGCCCCACCACCACGAAGTGAACGGTCAACCGCGGATTGGAGCGCGCGACGGCGCGCAGGCTGTCCAGCGAGGTCGGGCTTTCGGCGTCGGTGTTGACCACCCAGACCCAGGGCCCCGGCGCAAGGCTGGGCACCTTGTGGCTGGCTGCGTCCAGGTTCTCCACATGCTCGGTGTGGGCGCCCGCCTTGGCCAGATAGGCCACCAGGTCACCCGACAGTGTCTTGCCGTTGCCGATGATGAGGCAGGACAGGCCCGCCACCAGGGACGGCACAGACGGCGTTTTGCCGCCCGCAGACTCTGCGCGCGTGAACGGCAGGCGCAGCGTGAAGGTGGAGCCCTCGCCCGGCGCACTAGTCACAGAAATGCTGCCGCCCAGGCGCTGCGCCAGATTGCCGGAAATGGCCAGGCCCAGGCCCGTGCCACCAAAACGGCGGGTGGTGGACACATCGGCCTGCGTGAAGGCCGTGAACAGCGTGGCCAGGGTGGCCTCGCCCATGCCGATGCCGTTGTCGATGACCTGGAACTCCAGGGTCACCCGCTGGCGCTCTTGCTGCACCAGCACCGCGCGCACCGCCACCCGCCCTGCGGTGCGCCCCCCGGCAGAAAACTTGATGGCGTTGTTGACCAGGTTGATGAGTATCTGCCGCAGGCGCAGTGCGTCGCCCCGGAGCACGGGGGGGATCTCGGGGTCGGTGAACAGGGTCAGTTCAACGCCTTGTTTTTCTGCCAGGCGGTTGAGCATGGCGCAGACCTTCTCCACCACCTCGCTCACCGCCATGGGCTCGTCTTCCACGCCCAGGTGGCCGGCCTCGATCTTGGAAAAATCCAGGATGTCTTCAATCACGCTCAGCAGCGAAAAGGCGGAGTCGCGGATCAGGTCCACCATGGCAACCTGCGGGCTTTTGAGGCTGGAGCGCGCGAGCACGTCGATCATGCCGATCACGCCGTTCATGGGCGTGCGGATTTCGTGGCTCATGGCCGCCAGAAAGTTGGACTTGGCCTGCGCAGCGGCGTTGGCCTCGTTGCGTGCCAGCTCCAGCTCGGCGTTGCGCTGGCGCTCGCGCACATTGGCATGGGCCAGGTCGGCATACATGCGGCTGTTTTCCAGCAGCAACACGATCAGGACAAACGACGACGCCAGCAGGCCATAGACACGCCCGCCGTAGAAACCCAGGTCAAACCGCGCGCCGTTCAGCACTGCTGCCAGGGCAATATCCAGCAGCCAGGCCACCAGCGTCACCATGAGCCACAGGTCCAGCACGCTGCGCGCCTTGCGCCACAGGCAGACCAGGGCCACCAAAGACAGCGTCCAGGTCAGGAAAGCGACCCGCAGCTTGCCCGTGTCGTCCTGGTTGCCGCGCATCAGCACCGGCAAGGCGTCGTGGCCCACGGTGGTGAGCAGCACCAGCACCACGGTCAGCGCCAGCGCCCCCAATGCGGCCAGCACAATGCCACTGCGCGCAGCCCCTGTCGCCTGCGCTGTCTCCATTACACCCAGCTCGGAGGCCCCGCGCTCTTTCATCCACACATAGGCCAGCACAAACAGCGGAAACCCGCCATGCCACAGGAAGTACAACCAGGCCGTGGTCTGGGGCCCGGCCCCGAGCACGCCCGACGGGGCAAAAAGCCCCGGGAAGCTCAGCGCATGCGCCACCGCCATGAAAGCGCAAAACAGGTAGCCCGCCCCCAGCACCAGCAGCGCGCGGGAGCGCAAGAAGCTGTATTGCCCCATCAGCAGGACGGCGGTGATCAGGTCATTGGTGACCAGTGCGGTCTGGTAAACCGGAATGAAGGCGGCCACCGGCGGCAAAGCCGTGCGCGCAAATGGCGCAATGGCCAGAAAGATCAGGAAGGACACGCACACCGCCGCACCGGCCATGCGCCAATGGCGCTTGTCTGCCGACAGCGTTGACAGGAAGGCTGAGCTTCTGTCAGCCGAACTGTCCAAAGAATCTGGTGTGGTGCCCAACGCAGCCTCCCCTCTGCAATCGTTGCCGACGCCGCGGGTGCCTCTGTAGCGGGCCTTGGCGGGCGCCGTGTGGGTTCAATCCATCGAGTGAAAACCAGCTTAGTGCAAGTGGCGAACCGGGGCAAGGGAATTAAGTGCGGCACGCAACGCCCGTGCAAGGCCGCCATCGCACCATCCACAGCACCACTCACGGCGCCCACTGCACAGGCCGATGTTCTGCATAGTAGAAGTTACAAATGGAGAGGCATTCAGCCCCGCATGCAGGTGCAGCGCTCTTGCGTGCGCCCCACCATCATCCGTCGCCCTCCTCCACGCCACGGCCCCCCTGCACCACTGCCTGCTCCACCACGTCCCGCGTCAGCGTGGGCACAAAGCTCTCGATGAAGCGGTAGGCATAGCCCCGCAGCCACGCACCGCGCCGCAGGCCCAGACGGGTGAGGTTCACTTCAAACAGATGGCCCGCATCGATCATGCGCAGGTGGCGGTCGCGGTCTTCGTCCACCGCGATGGAGGCGACGATGCCCACGCCCATGTCCAGCTCCACATAGGTCTTGATCACGTCGGCGTCCATGGCAGTGAGCACGATGTCGGGGGCCAGGCCCGCGTTGGCAAACGCGGTGTCGATGTGCGCGCGGCCGGTGTAGCCCAGTTCGTAGGTGATGATGGGGTGCTCGGCCAGCTGCTCCAGCGTGACGGGGCCGGGGTGGGCCAGCAGCGGGTGGCCCGGGGGCACAACGATGCTGTGCGTCCAGCGGTAGCAGGGCAGCGTGACCAGCGCGTCGTAGCCCGCCAGGGCCTCGGTGGCCACGCCGATGTCGGCCTCGCCGGAGAGCAGCATCTCCGCCACCTGGCGCGGCGAGCCCTGGTGCAGGTGCAGCGACACCTGCGGGAACATGGCGCGGAAGTCGCGCACGACCTGGGGCAACGCATAGCGCGCCTGCGAGTGCGTGGCGGCCACCGACAGGCGGCCCTGCGCGCTGTCGCTGAAGTCCTGCCCGGCCCGCTTGAGGTTGTCGGCTTCGAGCAGCAGGCGCTCCAGCGTGGGCAGCAGCACCTCGCCCGGCGGCGTGAGCCCGGTGAGGCGCTTGCCCGCGCGCACAAAAATCTCCACCCCCAGCTCGTCCTCCAGCTCGCGGATCTGGCGGCTGACGCCGGGTTGCGAGGTGTGCAGCATGTGTGCCACCTCGGTCAAGTTGAAGCCGCGCCGCACGGCCTCGCGCACGGAGCGCAGTTGCTGAAAGTTCATGGTCTGGTACCGAGGTCTTGCGCATGCCAATTGCTATACTTTTTATAGCTCAAAAGGCATGACCATCAGGCGGTAGAGCCTGTTTTTATTCGAATCTTTAGTTCTTCAGGGCCTTCACATGCCGCGCTCGGCCAGGTCGGGCACGTAGCGGTCGGCCTGGATGTCGGGCGAGAGACCGTGGGTGATGACCTCGTCGGTGATGGGCAGAAACTGTGCATTCCATTGCTCCCACGCTGCACGCAGGCGTTCGAAGACTTCGGGGTGCTTGTCGCGCAGGTTGGCGCGCTCCAGCGTGTCGTCTTCCACATCAAAGAGGAACTCGTTGTCATTGATGCGCAGGTATTTGTAGCGCCCTTCGCGCACGGCCCGCTGGCGCTGCGACTTGTAGCGCCAGAACAGGGTGCGCGGGTAGGCGGGCGCGTGGCTCTCCAGCACGGGCAGGATGTTCTCGCCGTCGGGCGGGTAGTCGGCCGATGGCGCCACGCCTGCGGCCGCCAGCAGCGTGGGCAGCCAGTCCATGGTGGCGGTGACCTGCTCGCTCACCTGCGGTGCGATGCGCACAGGCCAGCGCAGCAGCGTGGGCACGCGGATGCCGCCTTCCAGCAGCTCGGTCTTCTGGCCGGTGAAGGGCCAGGTCTTGGAAAAGCGCTCGCCGCCGTTGTCACTGGTGAAGACGACGATGGTGTTGTCGGCCAGGCCTTGTGCCTTCAGGGCGTCCAGCACCTGGCCCACGGCCTTGTCGAGCGAACGCACCATGCGCGCATAGGTGGCCAGGTTGCCGCCGTCGTAGTGGAAGAGGTCTTTCAGGCCCAGCGAGATTTCTTCGTCCTCGGGCCCCACCCAGGGCCAGTGGGGCGCGGTGAAGTGCAGCGACAGAAAGAACGGCTTGGCCGCACTGCGCTCGCCAATCCATTGCGTCGCCTCGTCGGCCAGCAGCTGCGTGTAGTAGCCCACGCGCTCCACCGGCACCTCGCCTTCGTACAAATCGCGCGCCACGGCATCGCCCACGCCGGGCTTGTGCGTGAAGTAGTCGATGGCGCCGCCGTAGTTGCCAAAGAAGCGGTCGTAGCCGCTCTTGAGCGGGCCGAACGTGGGCAGGCTGCCCAGGTGCCACTTGCCGATGAGGGCGGTGTCATAGCCCGCATCGCGCAGCAGCGAAGGCAGCGTGGGGTGCTCGGGCGGCAGGCCGTGCACATGGGCCTTGCGCACCAGGGGTTCCTCCAGCCCGCCGCGCAGGCGGTACTGGTAGCGCCCGGTGATGAGCGCAAACCGCGTGGCCGAGCACACGGCCGAGTTGGCATAGGCCTGCGTGAAGCGCACGCCCTCGCCCGCCAGCGCATCCAGGTGGGGCGTGGTGAAGTCGGCCTGGCCGTACACGCTCAGGTCGGCCCAGCCCAGGTCGTCGGCCAGGATGAAGACGATGTTGGGTGCTTGCGCAACGGTGCTGTTGTTGGCGGTGGTGCTCATGCCGCCCCCTTGGCCTTGCCCTGTGCGTCCAGCGGGCTCCAGAAGCGTTCGAGCTTGAGGTCACGCACCGCCTGCTGCACAAAGCGCGGCTCGAACCAGGCGTTCACATCGAAACCCTGGCGCAGGATGCCGAGCTTGAGCCCGTCGTTGACCACGCCCTGGTAGCCCGCCACCAGCGCCTCGTCGATGAGCGGCGAGAAGCGCGAGGCCAGGGTCTCGCCCTCGAACTCGGCGCGCACGCCCGTCTCTGGCGCGCCGCTGTGCTCCACCACCAGCTTGATGTAGGCCTCGCGGTGGGCCTTTTGCGATGCCCAGTGCGCGCCGCGCACCACCTGGTTGACCAGGCGCTGCGCCCATTGCGGCTGGGTGGTGATGAAGTCCTGCGTGGCCAGCACGCCAGCGTTGATGGTGAAGTCGGGGCCCCGGCCCTTGGTGCTGATCGGGATGGTCACGCCCTTGTCGCGCAGCAGGAACAGGTCCGACCCGCCAAAAGTGGCGTCGATCTCGCCCGCCACCACGGCGGCCTTGGAGCTGGGCCAGTCCAGGTTGATGAGCTTGACGTCTTTTTCGGTGAGCCCGGCGGTGGCCAGCAGGTTGTCAAACGGACGCTGGTAGGCCGTGCCTTTGAGCACCGACACCTTGCGGCCCTTGAGCTCGGCCACGCTGGTGATCTTGACGCCCGGCGCCGTGGCCAGGTAGCTGTTGGAGCCCCGGCCGGTGGGCAACAGGTAGCGCGTGGGCAGCCCGCGCGAACGGCCGATGGCCGATGCCAGGTCGCCCAGGAACACCACATCGAGCTGCTTGGCCGCCAGGGCCTCGGCCACGGCCGGGCCTGCGCCCCGGAAGAACTTCCAGTCCACAGTGATGCCGTCCTTGGCAAATTCTTCTTCGAGCCAGCGGTTGGCATGCGCTACCGCGAGCGCGCTGCTGCCTGGCGATGGCTTGCCTGCGGTGCCCAGGTCGGGCGAACCGATGCGGATGACCTTGGCCGGTGCCTGGGCGCGCACGAATGCGGGGGCAGCCAGTGCGGCCGCGCCAGTGAGCAGCAGGGTGCGGCGGGTAGAGAGGAAGCCTGTGGTTTTTTGTGTCATGGAAAGCTCCGGAATCAAGGGGGGGAAAATTCAAGGAAAAAAATCGCAAGGGAACAACGGGTGGGGTTCAGACGGCAAACTGCCACTGCGATGCAGGCGCCAGCGGCTCGCCACGCTTGAGCGGTGGCTCGGCCAGTTCGGCAGCCGGATGGCCTGCAAACTCGTGCATCACGGCCTCTTTGGCGGCAGCAAAGGCAAACGAGGTGCGCTCGCGCGGGTGTGGCAGGTCCACCGGCACCACGCGGCGGATGCGGCCGGGGCGCGGCTCCATCACCACCACCTGGTCGCCCAGGAACACGGCTTCCTCCACGTCGTGCGTCACCAGGATCATGGTGATGCCCTCTTGCTGCCAGATGCGCAGCAGCTCCTGCTGCAGGTGGGCACGGGTCATGGCGTCGAGCGCGCCAAAGGGTTCGTCCAGCAGCAGGATGTCGGGCCGGTTGACCAGCGCCCGCGCAATCGCCACGCGCTGCGACATGCCGCCCGACAGCTGGTGCGGGTAGGCCTTCTCAAACCCCGAGAGCCCCACCAACTCGATGTGTTCGCGCACGGTGGCGCGCTGCATGCCTTCGGTCAGATTGGAGTTGAGCAGGCCCAGGGCCACGTTCTTCTCGACCGTGAGCCAGGGGAACAGCCGGTGCTCCTGGAACACGATGCCCCGGTTCAGGCTGGTGCCAGCAATGCGCTGGCCATTGAGCAGGATCTCACCCTGGTAGTCGCCCTCCAGCCCGATGACCAGGCGCAGCAGCGTGGACTTGCCGCAGCCGCTCGACCCGACGATGCTCACGAACGCGCCGGGCTCGATGGTGAGGTGGATGTCCTGCAGCACGGGCAGCGCTTCGCCGCGCACTTCGTATTGCTTGTTCAAACCCCGGATGTCCAGGGTGCCTGCATGTGCCATGTTGTTCTTCCTTGTTTGTTTCAGTACTTCGCTACGGTGCGATCGCGCCATGCCAGCAAACGCCGTTCTGCAGCGGCCAGCACCCAGTTCAGTGCAAAGCCCACCAAGCCAATCACCACCACACCAAACAGCACTAGGTCCATCCAGAAATGCTCGCGCCCGTCGATGAGCGTGTTGCCCAGGCCCTTGCCGGAGGCCAGCAGGTACTCGGCCCCCAGCGTGGCCAGCCAGGCGTAGATCAGCGACAGCTGGATCCCGGTGAACAGCGAGGGCGCGGCCGCAGGGGCCACTACGCGGGCCAGCGTTTGGGCCACGCTGAACTCGTACACACGGGCCACCTCCAGGTATTCGCGCGGCACGCTGCGCAGGCCTTCAAAGGTGTTGAGCACCACGGGGAAGAACGCAGCCAGGGCCACAAACGCCACCTTGGATGCATCGCCCAGGCCGAACCACATGGACAGCATCGGAATCCACGCAAACAGCGAGATCTGCTTGAGCGTGTGGAACGACGGGCCCACCAGCCGCTCGGCCCAGCGCGACCAGCCCAGCAGCGCGCCCACGGCCAGCCCGGCAGCGGCGCCGATGGCAAAACCCCAGCCCATGCGCCACAGGCTGGCCGACAGGGCCACCCACAGCTCGCCGCTGGCCACCTGGGCCACGCCGCGCTGCCACACGGCAGCAGGCGACACCAGCAGCGGCGAGGTGGACCAGCCCCCCGCCACCGCGGCCCACCACACCAGCAAGATGACCGCAGGCAGCACCCAGCCCCGCAGGCGCCGGGGCACCCGTTGAAAAACGTTGTTCACAGACATTGGCGCGCCCTCACAGCCCCGGCTTGCGCCAGCGCAACAGCCAGGCCTCGGTCACGGCCAGCAGCTTGTCGATGAAAAAGCCGACGATGCCCACGGCCACCACAGCGGCCAGCACCACGTCCAGCTGAAAGAGCTGGCGGCCGTAGACGATCAAAAAGCCGATGCCCTCGGAAGACGCGAGCAGCTCCACCACCACCAGCGCCAGCCAGGCGTGGGTGAGGCCATAGCGCACCCCATTCCAGATGGGCGCGGTGGCCGCCGGAAACACCACCTTGCGCAGC
Source organism: Acidovorax kalamii (assembly GCF_002245625.1). Taxonomy (GTDB): domain Bacteria; phylum Pseudomonadota; class Gammaproteobacteria; order Burkholderiales; family Burkholderiaceae_C; genus Acidovorax; species Acidovorax kalamii. The sequence continues at coordinate 94,402 of NZ_NOIG01000010.1, read as the reverse complement.
ATCTGCCAGCGGGTGTAGCCGTACACCCGCGCCACCTCCACCAGGCGGTTCGGCACGTTCTCGATGCCCTGGCAGGTGTTGATGGCCACGGGCACCAGCGCGGCCTTGGCGATCAACAAGAACTTCAGCCCCTCGTCAATGCCCACCAGCAGGATCAGCAACGGTAGCCAGCCAATCACCGGCACCTGGCTGAAGGCCTTGAACAGTGGGAACACGTAGTCGCGGAAGGTGGGCGACAGACCCATGGCCCCGCCCAGCAGCAGCCCCAGCACCAGGCCGATGCCAAAGCCCCCAGCCACGCGCACCATGCTGATGGCGAGGTGGTCCCACAGCTCGCCGCTGGCCAGCAGCTCGGCAAACACCTTGAACACGGCGGCGGGCGGCGGCAGCACCTGCTCAGGCACCCAGCCCCACACGGCCGATAGCTGCCACAGCGCCAACACGGCCAGCGGAAACGGCCAGGCCCAGAGCCAGCGCCAGCCCCAGGCCCGTGGAGGGCTCTGAGGGGTGGCCGGGGCGGCTGGGGCCCGGGGCGCCGGGGCCGCTGCCAACCCGGGCCCGGCAGCGTTCAGTGCGGGTATCGCCATCTTTTACATGTCCTTTTTTCGTGTGGCGGCACTGCGGCCCACGGGGGCGAGCTGCACACCATCAATAACAACCAAAAGGAATGTAAAAGACGTTTGTTATAAAAATAAATGGTTAATACTCATATGCAATGACAAAGATGTTTGCGGCATGAACTGCGGCGCGGGGGTTATGAGGCGCCCCCGGGCAGACGCAAAAAAACCCGCCGCGCTCCAACGCGCGGGCGGGTCAAAAAGGGCGGCGCTTCGCCTGCCCTCCCCCTTCCAGCCCGGGTACAGAACCCGGCTCCAGATTCAAGGCGCAGCAGCCAAGTCGCCATTGGCTGCGTACACAGGCCAATAGCCCTCCAGCTTCAACTCCTTAAGCGCTGCGTTCAGGTAGCGGCGGTCAAACCAGCTGTCGATCTCGGGCTTCTTGCGGATGAGCTTGAGCTTGAGGGCCTCGTCGGCCGCGTCCTTGTAGCGCGCCACCAGGAAGGGGTCGAGCAACGGCGACAGGCGCACGCGCAACGGCTGGCCGATGAAGTCTTCACGCCACACCTTCTCGGGGTACTCGGCCTTGCCCCATTGCGCAAACAGATCGGCGCGGCGGTCTTCGTCGGAGTATTTGTGGGCGTAGCGCACCACGGTCTTCACCACCCGGTGCACCGCCTGGGGGTGGCGCGCAGCGAAGTCGTCGGTGACCAGCAGCACCGTCTGGCGCGTGTATTTGAACGAGTCTTCCGCCGCCGACCACACCACCTTGGCCAGCCCCTGGTCGCGCAGCTTGAAAAGGCCCACGTAGCCAAAGACAGCATCAATGTCCCTGCTGACCAACGCGGCGTCGGCGCTCGGGAAGTCCAGGTTCACCAGCTTCACATCGCGTTCGCTCAGACCCTTGTCGGCCAGCGCCCGCACTGCCGCCAGGTGCAGGTTGGTGCCTTTGAACACCGCCACCTTGCGGCCCTTGAGGTCTTCCAGGCGGCGGATGGGCGAGTCGGGCGGCACGGCCAGGTACAGGCCGTTGCGCACGCCGCTGCCCAGGATGATCCTGGTATTCACATCGCTGGCCCGGTGCACGATGGAGGGCAGGTCGCCCTGCCAGGCAAAGTCCAGCTGCTTGTTGACCAGCGCCTCGTTCACAGCAGGGCCCGCGCCTTTGAAGAAGGTCCACTGCACCTTCACGCCATCCTTCCTGAACTCTTCTTCCAGCGCGCCATCGGTGTAGGCCAGCGCGGCCGATGTGCCGCCATGGCGCACCGGGTCGCTGCCCACGCCGCCAGTGGCAATGCCGATGCGGATGACCTTCAGCGGCTCGGGTGCCTGCGCGGCGGCACTGCCCACCCACAGGCCCAAAGCCATTGCCGTTCCCGCTGCCGCCCTGCGCAGCGCTGCGCTCCATAGCGTTCTATTCATGTGTGGACCTTTCGTGCTTGTTGTCATGGATTGACAGCCACTCTAGGCAGGCCAGGCAGCGCCACCAACGACCAAAAACAGATATGCAAATTTGGGCGCGCCAAGCGCCCCACACGCCGCTGCAGAGCGCGGATTTCCGACTATCCATATACGAACTGCTTCGTTGATGCGCTGCGCATGCGCTGTCCCAATCCCATGGGCGTTCTCTTTCATCCACCCTCGTTTCAGAAAGCAGCACCATGTCCAACCTCAACGACCTGCACCCCACCTTCACCCGCTTCGCGGTCGAGCCCTACACCCCCACCATCGGCGCCGTGGTCCATGACCTGGACCTGCGCCAGCCACTCGATGCCACCACGCAGACCGAGCTGCGCCAGGCCCTGGCCGTGCACGAGGTACTGTTCTTCCGCGACCAGCACATCACGCCGCAGCAGCAGGTGGACTTCACCCGCAGCTTTGGCAACGTGGCCGAGGTCAAGGCGTTCTTCCCCCGACTGGAGAACCACCCCGAGATCGAGATCGTGGAAAGCACGGCCGAGCGCCCCAAGGCGTCGAGCAACTGGCACGCCGACATCACCTGGCGCGAGCAGCCGCCGCTGGGCACCAGCCTGTATGCGCAGGTGATCCCGGCGAGCGGCGGCGACACGCTGTGGGCCAGCCTCACCGCCGCCTACGCCAGCCTGCCGCCCGCCTTCCAGGCGTATCTGGAGACGCTCACGGCCGTGCACACCTGGGAGATCAGCGGCTGGACGGAGTACCTGCTGCGCAAGGACGCGAGTGGCGACGAGCTGAAGGCCGCCCGCGCCAAGTACCCGCCGGTGGAGCACCCGGTGGTGCGCGTGCACCCCGTCACGGGCAAGAAGGTGCTGTATGTGAACTCCACCTTCACCAGCCACATCAAGGGCCTGTCGCGCGTGGAGAGCGACACCCTGCTGACCCAGCTGTTTGCCCTGCCGCAGGTGCCCGAGTTCCAGGCCCGCCTGCGCTGGGCGCCGGGCACGCTGGCCGTGTGGGACAACCGCTCCACCCAGCACTACGCGGTGGGCGACTTCTTCCCACAGCACCGCAGGCTGCATCGCATCACTATCACGGAGTAACCCCCCTGAGTCGCCTTCGGCGCCATCCCCCGGGGGGACGCACCCGGAGGCCCGGCAAAGCCGGTTCCACGGGTGCACTGGCCTGGGCCGCGCCGGTATCGCAGGCCGCGCGCTTGATTCAAACCATCGACATTCTTATGACCCAACCTGAAACCCCACGCAAACTGCGCCTCGGCGCCTTCATCATGGCCACGGGGCACCATGTCGCCGCGTGGCGCCACCCCGGCTCGCAGGCCGATTCGGGCGTGAACATCGACCATTACATCGAGGTCGCGCAAACGGCCGAGCGCGGCCTGTTCGACCAGGTGTTTGTGGCCGACAGCCCGGGCGTGTGGCACAAGGGCGACCGAGAGTCCTTCAGCCGCCAGGGGCGCATCTCGCACTTCGAGCCCGTCACGCTGTGGGCGGCGCTGTCTGCCGTCACCAAGCACATCGGCTTTGTGGCCACGGCATCCACCACCTACGAAGACCCCTACCTGCTGGCACGCAAGTTCGCCTCGCTCGACCACATCAGCAAGGGCCGCGCGGCCTGGAACGTGGTGACCACCAGTGCCGAGAACGTGCATGGCAACTTTGGACTGGATGCCCACCCCGATCCCGCGTTGCGGTATGAACGCGCCCACGAGTTCGTGGATGTGGTCAAAGGCCTGTGGGACAGCTTTGACGACGACGCCTTCCGCCGCGACAAAGCCAGCGGCGTGTATTTCGACCCCGACAAGCTGCACACCTTGAACCACGTCGGCAAGCACCTCAAGGTGCAGGGCCCGCTCAACATCGAGCGCTCGCCCCAGGGCCACCCGGTGATCGTGCAGGCGGGTTCGTCCGAAGACGGCAAGGAGCTGGCAGCCGCCACGGCCGAGGCCATCTTCACCGCCTGGACCAGCCTGGCCGAGGCGCAGGCGTTCTACAAGGATGTGAAGGGCCGCATGGCCAAGTACGGCCGTCGGCCCGAAGAGCTGCTGGTGCTGCCCGGCATCTCCCCGGTGATCGGCCGCACGGACGAAGAAGCCCAGGCCAAATGGGCCGAGCTGCAGGCGCTGATCCACCCCAGCGTGGGCCTGGCCACGCTGGCACCCTTCTGGCCCGGCGAAGACCTCACGCAATGGAACCTGGACGCTCCGCCGCCCTACATCCCCGAGCCACCCAAGGGCATCAACAGCCGCGCGCACGTGGTGCTGCAGCTGGCCCGGCGCGAGAAGTACACCGTGCGCCAGCTGTACGAATACCTGGCCGGTGCGCGCGGCCACTGGGTGGTGGTGGGCACGCCCGAGACCATTGCCGACCGCATGCAGGAATGGTTTGAAAACGGCGCGGCCGACGGCTTCAACGTGATGCCGCCGGTGCTGCCACAGTCGCTCAACGAGTTTGTGGATCTGGTGGTGCCCGAGCTGCAACGGCGCGGCCTGTTCCGCACCGCGTACGAAGGCCGCACGCTGCGCGAGAACCTGGGGCTGACGCGCCCCGCCAGCCGGTACGCCACACCACTCGCCAAGGCGGCCTGATGCTCAGAACGTGTTGACGATCTTTTCAGGGCCGCGCAAGTACCTTCCCGGGATGGGATGCAAGGCGCGGTGCGCTGTGGATAGCCCGGCTATCCACAAGCGCCGCAACGCCGCAGACCGCCCGGCAAGGCACTTGCCCGAAGGGTTGGAGTGAAATCGGGCGATTGAACGCCCCGGCTGCTTGCATGGGCACGAGCCCATGCGGCGCATCCGAAGCATCCACTCATCCCGATTGCACTCCAACGCGGCCCCGAAAAGATCGTCAACACGTTCTCAGGGCCCGACGGGCCAGCGCATCACGCCTGCCGGGCGGCCTCTGCGCCGGCTTTTCAGGCAGGCTGCGGCAGGTAGCTGGGCCGCGTGGCCGTCATCGCGAGCTTGACGTGTTGCGTGAGCTCATCGGCCAGCACCTCGTCTGCGCCCGCTTCCAGGCCATCCAGAGCGCGCCGCACGATCTGAACCGGGCTGGTCTTGGGTACGTCAAAGCCACGCGTGAGGTCGGTATCCACATACGCCATGTGCAGCCCCAGAACCTGGGTTTTTTGCGCAGCCAGCTCGTGGCGCAGTGCGTTGGTGAGCGACCAGGCTGCAGACTTGCTGGCCGAGTACGCAGCCAGCTCGCCGCCATTCACCCACGATGCAACAGACAGCACGTTGAGCAACGCCCCGCCACCGTTGGCCTGCAGGACGGGCGCAAAGGCCTTGCTGACACGCAGCACGCCAAAGACGTTGGTCTCAAAAATGCGGCGCATGACCTCTTCACTGTCGGCCGCCATGAAGCCGCCGGGCTGTGCGATGCCTGCGTTGTTGATGACCAGGGTCACATCGGACGCCAGCGCGGCAGCGGCCGCCACCTCCTCGGGATTGTTGACGTCCAGGCGCAAGGCCTGCACGCCTGGTTGCGGGGCGATGGTGGAAGGGTCACGCGCAGCGGCGTAGACCTTGCGCGCACCGCGTGCGAGCAGCTCGCGGACAAAAGCCAGGCCAATGCCGCGATTGGCGCCGGTGACGAGGACAACTGCGTTTTCGATCTTCATGGGAATCTCCAGGGGTGGGTTGGGAATGAACGGGAATGAACGGGAAAGTGCGGGCAAGACGTGCGAGAGATGGGTGCGCAGCGAGCAATCGGTGGGTCCGTACAGTTGCCAACAAACGGCTCAGCGCACCTTGACCACGACCTTGCCCTTGGCACGGCCGGTGTCCACGTAGGCGATGGCTTCGTTAGTGGCGTCAAAGGCAAACACCTTGTCGATCACCGGGCGGATCGCCCCGGCATCGATCAGGCGTGTGATCTCTTGCAGCTGGCTGCCCTGGGCCCGCATGAACAGGAACCCGTAGCCAATGCCCAGCGCCCGAGCGCGGCGCTGGGCGCCTGCGCTCAACAGGCGAAACACCATCCGCAAAAAGCCCGGGGCGCGAATGGCTTCGCCAAATGCGGGGTCGGGCGGGCCCGAGACAGAGACGAGTTGGCCGCCGCGCTGGAGCACGCGCAGGGACTTGGCCAGCGCCTTGCCGTCCTGGCTGTGCAGCACCATGTCGTAGTCGCGCAGCACGTCTTCAAAGTCCTGCTGGCGGTAGTCGATGACCACATCGGCGCCCAGGCTTTGGACCAGTGCGGCATTGCCCGCGCTGGCGGTGGTGGCCACTGTGGCGCCCAGGTGCTTGGCCAGCTGGATGGCGATGCTGCCCAGCCCGCCCGAGCCCGCCTGGATGAAGACCTTCTGCCCTTTCCTGACCTGGGCCTTCTCGACCAGGGCCTGCCATGCCGTCAGAGCCACCAACGGGATCGAAGCCGCCTCTTCCATGGTCAGGCTGCGGGGCTTGAAGGCCAGCGAAGACTCCTTGACCGCGATGAGTTCCGCAAAAGTACCGATGTGAAAGTCGTCCGCCCGGGCATAGACATCATCGCCGGGCTTGAACTGCCGCACGCGCGGCCCCACCCGCACCACCACGCCCGCCACGTCATGCCCAAGGATGAGCGGCAACTTGTAGGGCAGGATGAGCTTGAACTCTCCGTCCCGGATCTTGGCGTCGAGCGGATTGACGCCCGCTGCATGCACCGCCACCAGCACATCGTCATCGCCCAAAGAGGGCGCAGGGACTTCGGCGGGCCTGAGCACGCCCTTTTTTGCGTAACGATCCAGAACAAACGCCTTCATGGGGTTTCCTTTGCGGCCAGGGTTGGCGCGGCTGCGTGGCCAAGCCACAGGGCCTGAACAGACGCGATGGGGGGGGGAGGCCAGGGTTGAAAATTTGAAATGATGTTCATCATATGTAAAGATCAAAAAAATGCGTGCCATTGCACGAAGATCGCCGTCAAGAAGAGCGCTTGATGAGTGGGTTTGCGTCAGTCTGTTTCCGCAGGCAACAGGTGCTTGAGCGCAGCCTCGCGCAGGCTGTCGGACAGCGCCACGTCGTCCACCGCACGGGCAAGCACCAAAGCGCCCACCATGGTGGACAGGGTGACGAGCGCTTGCTCGTGTGTTTCCGGCTGGCCCCATTGCGGCGACTGGCGCGCAATCAGGTCCACCATTTCCTTGATGTGCCGGGTGGAGACGCGCCGCACTTCGGGCGACTGGCGCGAGGTTTCAGAGCCCAGTGCAGCCAGGGGGCAACCTGTTTCTACGCTTTCGACATGTTGGCGCGAGAGATAGGCCTTGAGCACGGTGGCCATCGCCTGCGAGGCGGGCTCCCCCGCCACAGCGCCGGCCACTGTGGCCACAGACTGGGCACAGGCCTGCATTGCCGCTTCGGCCAGCATGGCCTCGCGGGATTCGAAGTGCGCATAGAAGCCGCCATGCGTGAGGCCCGCCTCCTTCATGATGTCTGCCACCCCGGTGCCGTGGTAGCCGTTGCGACGGATCGCCCGCGCGGCCACCGACACGATGCGCTCATGGGTCGCTTCCTTGGCGGCGGCTCGGGCACTGGGCTGTTTATTTCGCATGACACACATCATATATTTTTTCAGGCGCACTGGCAAGCAGACCCCGCAGATGCGCCATGCCAGCCATATGCCGCGTCAGCACCAAAAACTCAGGCCTCGTACCGAGGCCTGAGAGGTGAAGTGCGCGGTACAAGCCGCTTTGGCTTGTGGCGATATTTGCTACGCTTTCAATAGCGCCATGCGCTTATCCAGAGGGCGGTGGCTGCCTATTTGGTCACAAATAAACAGATCACAGCTTGGCAATGGACACCTCGGTGGACTTGACCAGCGCGACCACGTCGGAGCCGACGACCAGGCCCAGGTCGTCCACCGAGCGGGTGGTGATGACGGAAGTGACGATGCCCCAGGGGGTTTCGACATCGACCTCGGAGACAACATCGCCGCGAATGATCTCGCGCACTTTGCCCTTGAACTGGTTGCGAACGTTGATGGCTTGGATGGACATGGGGTTCTCCTAAAAAGTCCGTTGAAAGAAAGAAAAACGAATGGGATGGGAAGGCTGCGGAATCACACCGCCCAGCGCAGCCCATGGGCGGGCACACCGGGCCAGGTGGGTTCGGGGGTGGGCTCCACATCGGGCTTTTGCAGCACGCGGTCGAGGATGCGTTTTTCCAGCTGCGCAAAGGCGGCCTCGCCATGCACACGCGGGCGTGGCAGGTCGATGCGCTGGTCCAGCGCGATCTGACCGTCTTCGATCAGGATCACGCGGTCGGCCAGGGCCACGGCCTCTTGCACGTCGTGGGTGACCAGCAGCGCGGTGAAGCCCGACTGGCGCCACAAGCCTTCGATGAGGCGGTGCATCTCGATACGGGTGAGCGCGTCAAGCGCGCCCAGGGGTTCATCGAGCAGCAGCAGGCGCGGGTCGTGCACCAGCGCACGCGCCAGGGCCACGCGCTGGCGCTGGCCGCCGGACAGGCGCGCGGGCCATTCGCCCAGCCGGTCGCCCAGGCCCACGCGGGCCAGCACGTCGGCCGCTGCGCCGCGCCGCCCGGGGGGCAGGCCCAGGGCCACGTTGTCCTGCACGCGCTTCCAGGGCAGCAGGCGCGCGTCCTGGAACATGATGCGGGTGCTGCTGCTCAGGCCGTCCACGCGGTCGCCGTCGATGCGGACGGCGCCGCCCGACACCGACTCCAGCCCCGCCACCAGGCGCAGCAGCGTGCTTTTGCCGCAGCCACTGCGGCCTACGATGGCGACGAACTCGCCGGGCTCGATGACCAGCTCCGTCTTCTTGAGCACGTCGCGCGTGCCGTAGCGTTTGTCCACGCCGCGCACTTCCAGGCGCACGCCCTGTGGCTGCGGCGGTGGGGAAATATTGGTAGTCAAAATGGCCTCCTGCGCCTGTCCATCAAGCGCTAGCAGCTATGAAAAAGTGAGTATTCAGACGCCCAGAGCGGGTGTCATGCCTGGTAACCGGGATGCCAGCGCAGCCAGTACCGTTCAAGGCCCTTGGCGAAGACGTCGGCCAGCTTGCCCAGCAGCGCATACAGCAGGATGCCCACGAGCACGATGTCGGTCTGCAGAAACTCGCGTGCATTCATCGTGAGGTAGCCGATGCCCGCCTGCGCCGAGATGGTCTCGGCCACGATCAGGATCACCCACATCAAACCGAGCGAGAAGCGCAGCCCCACCAGGATGCTGGAGAGCGCCCCGGGCAGGATGATCTGCTTGTAGAGCTGCCAGCGGCCAAGGCCATAGGTGCGGCCCATCTCGATCAACCCCGGGTCCACATTGCGGATGCCGTGGAAGGTGTTGAGGTAGATCGGGAAGAACACCGACACGCTGATGAGGAACAGCTTGGCCGTTTCATCGATGCCGAACCACAGGATCACCAGCGGAATCAGCGCCAGCGCAGGGATGTTGCGCACCATCTGGATGGTGGAGTCGAGCAGCGTCTCGAACAGCTTGATGGAGCCGGTGAGCAAACCCAGCAGCAGGCCCAGGCCGCCGCCAATGGCCAGCCCGGTCAAGGCCCGGCCGGCGCTGACCCGCACATGGGTCCAGAGTTCGCCCGACACGGTCAGGGCCCAGGCGGCCTTGACGACCTCCAGCGGTGCGGGCAGCACGCGGGTGGAGAGCCAGCCTTGCGACGAGGCGATCTGCCACAGCACGATGAGCCCCACGGGCACGGCCCAGGGCAGCAGGCGCTGCGCGAGCTGCCGGGCAAAACGCGTCACGGGTGCGGGCAGCAAGGGGCCTTCGATGGGCAGGTCGGCCACGTCGGCCACAGGGGATACCTGCAGTTCTCGAACTGTCTGAGCGTTTGTCATGGGGTGGTTTCCTGCAGTTCGTTGTCGGGCTCCAAAAACTCCAGCTGGTTGCCCGCAGGGTCTTTGGCATAAAAGCGCAGATAGCCGGGGAGGACCCGCGTCTCATCCAGCGCCACATCGGCCTGCAGCAGGCGGTGGCGCAGGCCGGGCAGGTTCTGTACCTCCAGCGCCAGGTGCGACACCGCGGGCACGGGTTGCCAGTGCTCGGTGGGCACCAGGTCGATGCGCTGGCCCCCCGCTGCAAAACGCAGCGTGGCACCGGCCTGCAAGCGGACTTCCGGCAGGCCCAGCAGGCCGGTGTAGAAGCGGCGGATCACGTCTTCGGCCCCGGCCGGGAAGGCCAGTTGCACATGGTTGATGGCGGCAATACCCATGGTGGTGCTCCTCACTCAGCTTTGGGATGCGCGCGGCACAAAATCATTGGCCACGGTTTCGCCAAACGGGCCGAGCGGGTTGCCGCCCGTGAGCTGGTTGCGCACCGACAGCGGCAACAGCGGGAACACCAGCTCGGCAAAACGGTAGGCCTCGTCCAGGTGCGGGTAGCCCGACAGCACAAAGGTGTCCAGGCCCAGCGCGGCGTATTCCTCGATGCGCGCAGCCACCGTCTGGGGGTCGCCCACCAAGGCCGTGCCCGCGCCACCACGCACCAGGCCCACGCCCGCCCACAGGTTGGGGCTGATCTCCAGGTCCTTGCGGCTGCGCTTGGCGCCACCGGCGTGCAGCGCAGCCATGCGGCGCTGGCCTTCGGAGTCCATGCGCGCAAACACGGCCTGGGCGCGCACCACGGTGTCGTCGTCCACATGGCTGATGAGTTCTTCGGCGGCGGCCCAGGCCTGCGCGTCGGTCTCGCGCACGATGACGTGCAGGCGGATGCCGAAGTTGACGGTGCGGCCATGTTTTGCAGCGCGCGCACGCACGTCCGCCACTTTCCTGGCGACTTCCGCCGGGGGTTCACCCCAGGTCAGGTAGGTCTCGACCTGCTCGGCCGCCAGGTCGTGCGCGGCGGGCGACGAGCCACCAAAGTACACGGGCGGGTGGGGCTGCTGCAGCGGCGGAAAGAGCAGCTTGGCGCCCTTCACCGACAGGTGCTTGCCTTCGTAGTCCAGGCTTTCGCCCTGGTGGCTGCGCGTGAGGATCTCGCGCCAGATGCGGATGAATTCAGCCGACTGCTCGTAGCGCGTGGCGTGGTCCAGAAACACGCCGTCGCCCTCCAGCTCGGTCTGGTCGCCGCCTGTGACCAGGTTGACGAGCAGGCGCCCGCCCGAGAGCCGGTCGAACGTGGCCGCCATGCGTGCGGCCAGCGCGGGCTGGTGCAGGCCGGGGCGCACGGCCACCAGAAACTTGAGGTTGCGTGTGACGGGCAGCAGGCTGGACGCCACCACCCAGGGGTCTTCGCACGAGCGGCCGGTGGGGATGAGCACGCCTTCATAGCCCAGGCTGTCGGCCGCCACCGCGACCTGCTTGAGGTAATCGTGGTTGAGCTGGCGCGCACCCTTGGCCGTGCCAAGGTAACGGCTGTCGCCGTGGGTAGGAATGAACCAGAAAATTTTCATGAATGAATGCCTCGGGGATGGGGGCTTGTTTGGTTTTTTCAGGGCCGGGCCGTTGCAGACGCCAGCTGCGCTGCCGCTGGCCGCCACACGATGTCGGCCACGTTCACGGGCTTCGGGATCAGGCCGAGCTTGAAGAACGCATCGGCCACGCGCTGCTGGTCGGCCACGGTGGCGGGCGAGAGCAGCCCCACGGGAGACGAGGGGCGGCGCTGGATGAACAGGCTCACCACGCCCGCGTCCAGGCCGCTGAAGTCGGAAATGAGCTTGATCGCGTCCTTGCGCGCCTCTTGCGCCAGGCGGTCGGCACGGCTGAGCTCTTCAAACAGCACGCGCAGCACTTGCGGGTGGGCTTGCACGAAGGGGCGGGCCGCCAGGTAAAACGAGTTGTTGCTACTCGCCAGGTCGCGGCCAGTCGCAAGGACTCGGGGCTGGATGGCCAGCTCGGTGGCGGCGTAGAACGGGTCCCAGATGGCCCAGGCGTCCACGCTCTTGCGCTCGAACGCGGCGCGCGCATCGGCTGGCGTCAGGTACACGGGCTGGATATCGGCCCACTGCAGCCCTGCCCGCTCCACCGCACGCACCAGCAGGTAGTGGGCGCTGCTGCCCTTTTGCACGGCAATGCGGCGGCCCTTCAGGTCGGACAGGGTGCGCAGGGGCGAGTCCTTGAGCACCAGCAGCGCGGAGCTGTCGGGCTTGGGCGGTTCGGCGCCGACGTAGAGCAGGTCTTTGCCAGCGGCCTGGGCAAACACGGGGGGCGAGTCGCCAGTCAGGCCGAATTCGAGGCTGCCGACTGACAGGGCTTCGAGCAGCTGTGGCCCGGCAGGGAACTCCAGCCAGCTCACGCGGGTGCCGGGGAAGCGCTTCTCCAGCACGCCCTGCTGCTTGAGGATGACCAGGTTGACGGCCGACTTCTGGTAGCCGATGCGCAGTTGCTCGGGGCCCTGCAAGGCCGGGCCATGCGCTGTGGAGCTTTGTGCATGGGCGTAGCGGCTGGCCAGCACCCAGTGGAAGGCGGTGACGCCCAGCAGCTGCAGCGCGCGGCGGCGCTCATTGCTCAAGGGAAGGTGGGTCATGGTGACTCCTTGCAGTGCTTTGTGAGCCCGCCCTCAAAGGTCCACCGGCGCTGCGTGCAGCAGGTTGAGCTTTTTAGGGATGAGCTTGAGGTCGAAGAAGGTGTCGGCAATCGCCTGCTGCTCGGACAGGATCTCGCGCGTGACGGGCGCAGTGCCGAAGCGGGCGCGGCTCAGGTACAGGTCGGTGATGGATTTGTCCAGGCCCAGCACGGCCGACAGCTCGGCAGCGGCGGCGTCCTTGTTCTTGGACACCCAGGTGTCGATGGCATTGACCTCTTCGATGGCAATGCGCAGCACGTCGGCGTTTTTGGTGGCGAAATCGCGCGAGGTGAAGTAGTAGGCGCGGTTGTTGACCACGCCCGTGGCATCGACCAGCAGACGCGCGTCGAGCTGCTTTTGCGCGGCGGCGAGGAAGGGGTCCCAGATGATCCAGGCATCGATCGCGCCGCGTTCAAACGCGGCCCGCGCGTCGGCCGGGGCCAGGAAGATGGATTGCACGTCGCCGTATTTCAGGCCGTTCTTCTCCAGCAGCTTGACCAGGAAATACTGCACGTTGGAGCCCTTGTTGTAAGCCACTCGCTTGCCCTTGAGGTCGGCCACGCTGCGGATGGGCGAATCCTTGGGCACGATCACGGCCTCCAGTGCGGGGCGCGGCACGGTGGCACCGGTATAGACCAGCGGCGCGCCAGCGGCCTGGGCAAAGATGGGCGGGGCTTCGCCCACATCGCCAAAGTCGATGGAGCCGACATTGAGGGCTTCGAGCTGAACGGGGCCCGCGTTGAACTCGGTCCAGGTCACCTTCACACCCAGCGGGGCCAGGCGCTTTTCGAGCGTGCCACGGCCCTTGAGGATGGAGAGCCAGCCCTTTTGGTGGCCCACGCGCAGTACGCGGCCAGCGTTTTGCGACCAGGCCTGAGGCGCTGCGACGGTGGCGGTGGTGGCGGCAACCGCAGCCAGCAGCTGGCGGCGTTGCAGGGAGAAGCGGTTCAGTTCGTTCATGGTACGGATTCCAGATTCAAAACAGGTGATGGATGGGCGAGCAGGCTGGGTTGGCAGCAGGCGGCACACCGCCCTGCCCGCGCACCCGGCGCAGCAAAAAAATCAAAATAAAGAGGACGAAGGGGAGGAAAGCAGGCGCTGGCACCACGGCAGGGCCGCAGCGCCAGGCCTGTGTCAGACGCTACATCGCACCTGCGAGAACGGAACCGGCGCAAACCGCGTGGCCTGGGCGGGCGACGGGCGCAGGGTTTCGGTCACAAGCACATTCACCGCGTCGTCCAGGCGGGCCGCAATATCGGCCTGCACGTGATAGCTGCCCTCGGGCGTCAGCGTGACCTGGGCATCGGTGGCGTAGATGCCAGGCAAGATGCTTTTGGCGCCCAGCGACTGCAGCACGGGGCGCAGCGCGTAGTCGAGCGCCAGCATGTGGTGCGGGCTACCGCCCGTGGCCAGGGGCAACACAGTCTTGCCCTTGAGGGCCGTTTGCGGCAGCAGGTCCAGAAACACCTTGAGCACACCGCTGTAAGCCGCTTTGTAGACCGGGGTGGCCACCACCAGCACGCTGGCATCGGCCACCTGGTCGATGGCATGCACCACCGTGGGGTGGCCAAAGTCGGCCAGCAGCAGCGCCTGGGGCGAGAGGTCGCGGATGTGGATGCGGTCCACCAGCGCACCGCGCACCGAAAGGCGCTGGGCCACGGCATCCAGCAAGGCGGCGGAGCGGGAACGCTCGGAGGGGCTGCCAGCGATGAGCAAGGCGGACATGGTGTGGATTCCTTGATTACTACTGTTTTGATAGCTATCAGCGCTTGATGGACGCGCGCAGAAGGCTGTTTTTTCTTATTAAAAGGACGTACAGCGCCCCACCCGGCCCGCCCGGGCTGGGTCTCTTGCATGGAGATCGGGGCACTGCCCACCCGCGCACAGAGGCGGGCGGGCTTGCCGGCTTACTTACTTGCGGGTGTAGATCTGGTCAAAGCTCGCGTTGTCGGCAAAGTGGTCCTTGGCCGCCTTGTCCCAGCCACCGAACGCGTCGTTGATGGTGAACAGGTTCAGCTTGGGGAACTGCTTGGCGTACTTGGCCTTGGCTTTGTCAGAGACAGCGGGACGGTAGAAGTGCTTGCCCGCAATGTCCTGGCCTTCTTCGGTGTAGAGGTACTGCAGGTAGGCCTCGGCCACGGCACGGGTGCCCTTCTTGTCCACGTTCTTGTCCACCACCGACACGGCGGGTTCGGCCAGGATGGAGATTGAAGGTGCGATCACATCGAACTTGGTGCCGAACTCCTTTTCGAGCAGGTAGGCCTCGTTCTCCCAGGCGATCAGCACGTCGCCCTGGTTGCGCTGAGCGAAGGTGATGGTGGAGCCACGCGCGCCGGTGTCCAGCACGGGCACGTTGCCATACAGCTTGGCTACGAAGTCCTTGGCCTTGGCGTCGCCACCGTACTTGCGCTTGGCGAATTCCCACGCGGCCAGGTAGTTCCAGCGCGCGCCGCCCGAGGTCTTGGGGTTGGGGGTGATCGCCTTCACGTCAGCACGCACCAGGTCGTCCCAGTCCTTGATGCCCTTGGGGTTGCCCTGGCGCACCACCAGCACGATGGTGGAGGTGTAGGGCGAGCTGTTGTGTGGCAGGCGCTTTTGCCAGTCCTTGGGAATCCAGCCGCCGTTGGTGTGCAGCGCATCGGTGTCGCCCGCCAGGGCCAGCGTGGCCACGTCGGCGTCCAGCCCGTCGATGATGGAGCGTGCCTGCTTGCCCGAGCCGCCGTGGCTTTGCTTGATGGTCACGTCCTGGCCGGTCTTGGCCTTCCAGTGCTTGGCAAACGCCTGGTTGAACTCCACGTACAGCTCGCGCGTCGGGTCGTACGACACATTGAGCAACGTCACAGACTGTGCAAACGACGGCAATGCCGTCAGGGCCAAACTGCCCACCAGGGCGGCGGCGAAGGGAAACTTGATAAAGTCGCGGCGAAAGTTCATGGAAGGGCCTCTTTTGTGAATGTGTTGCGGTGCAAATCACCGATGGAACGCATTCTGGAAGGCCCTCTTCAAAACTGGAACTACTGAGATTTCAGTTCTTAATATCCAAATCATCTGAGCGAAGCCTTTTTCGCTCACCCCCATTGCAAGGAATTCCCATGGCACGCACCGTTCAATGCATCAAGCTCGGCAAGGAAGCCGAAGGCCTCGACTTTCCGCCCTACCCCGGCGAACTGGGCAAGCGCATCTGGGAAAGCGTGAGCAAGGAAGCCTGGGCAGGCTGGCTCAAGCACCAGACCATGCTGGTCAATGAAAACCGCCTGAACCTGGCCGATGCGCGCGCCCGCCAGTACCTGGCCCGCCAGATGGAGAACCATTTCTTCGGCAGCGGTGCAGACGCCGCAGCGGGCTACGTCCCCCCCAGCGCATAAAGCTGCCTGCATACGCACAGTTCAGCCTGTCATGTCCGAGCCCGTTGACTGGCTGCCGGACGGCACTCCCTACAGCCCTCGCTTCGGCGACCGCTACCACAGCGAAAACGGCGGCCTGGACCAGGCCCGCCGGGTGTTTCTGCACGGCTGCGGATTGCCCGCCAACTGGGCCGGGCAGCCGCAGTGGCGCATTCTGGAAACCGGTTTTGGCTTTGGCCTGAACTTTCTGGTGACATGGGCTGCCTGGCGGGCCGACCCAGAGCGCCCAACTCTGCTGCACTTCGTGTCGACCGAAGCGTGGCCCGTGAGTGCCGACGATCTGCTGCGCGCCACCTCGGTCCACCCCGAACTGGCGCCGCTGGCAGAAGCACTGCACCAGCAATGGTGGGGCCTGCTGCCGGGCGTGCACCGCCTGCGTTTTGACGAGGGCCGGGTGCTGCTCACCCTGTATGTGGGCGACACCCAGGCCATGCTGCGCCAGCAGAACCTGGTGGTGGATTCCATCTACCTCGACGGCTTCAGCCCCCAGCGCAACCCCGAAAGCTGGGACCTGCACACCCTGAAGGCCGTGGCGCGCTGCTGCCGGCGCGGTACCCGCCTGGCCACCTGGACCATTGCCCGCGCCGTGCGTGATGCGCTGGCGCAATGTGGCTTTGAAGTGGCCCGTGTGCCCGGCGTGCCGCCCAAGCGCGACAACCTGCATGCCACCTTCAACCCGCGCTGGGAGCCACGCACCACGCGCCAGCCTGCGGTGGCGCCCGAACCCGCCCTGCCAGGCCCCTGCATCGTGATCGGCGGGGGCATTGCGGGCGCCTCCGCCGCCGCCAGCCTGGCCCGGCGTGGCTGGCTGGTCACGGTGCTGGACCAGGCCCCCGAGCCCGCGGCGGGCGCCTCAGCCCTGCCCGCCGGGGTGTTCGCCCCCCATGTGTCGCCCGATGACAGCGTGCTGTCGCGCCTGTCGCGCAGCGGCATCCGCGCCACGCTGGAGCAGGCCCGCTGGGTGCTGAACGAGGGGGTGGACTGGGCGCACTGCGGCGTGCTCGAACACCGTACTGATGGCACCCCCGGCCTGTCACCCAACTGGCCCCAAGGGCCGGGCGCCGCCTGGAGCGAGCCCACGCCCCCCGCTGCCCTGGCCGCGGCCCAGTTGCCGCCCGACGCAACCGCCTGCTGGCACCACCAGGCGGGCTGGGTGCGCCCAGCGCGCCTGGCCAGGGCCCTGCTGGGCCAACCCGGCATTCAATGGCAGGGGCATTGCGCGGTGGCCCAGTTGCGGCGTGTGGAAACGCCCACCGCCACCTGGCAGGCAATCGATGCCCAGTGCCGGGTGCTAGCGGAGGCTCCCACCGTGGTGATTGCCGCAGGCGCGGGCAGCCTGGCCTTGCTGAACCACCGCTGGCCCCTGCAGCCGGTGCGCGGGCAGGTGTCCTGGGGCCAACATGCCGACCCGTCAAAGCCGCTGCTGCCGTGGATTCCGTTCCCGGCCAACGGCAACGGCAACCTGGTGCCCCGGTTTCCGCTGGGCGATCAAGCCGATGGCGACCAGGGCTGGGTGATGGGCTCAACATTCGAGCGCGATGTGCAGGCGCTGCCGCCCACCGCCTCCGACATCCACGCAGCCCACGCCACCAACTGGGCCAAGCTGCAGGGCCTGCTGCCCGGCGTCGCACCGCATTTGGAGCCCTTGTTCACCGAAGCACTAAACGACCCAGCTTCCCAGCCGCCCACCTGCGTGCCCCCGGCCCTGCGCACCTGGGCCGCTGTGCGCTGCACCGCGCCCGACCGTCTGCCCATCGTGGGCCGCGTGGACCCGGTGCACCTGCCCGGGCTGTGGGTCAGCACCGCCATGGGCGCACGCGGGCTCACGCTGGCGCTGCTGTGCGGCGAACTGCTGGCCGCCCGGCTGCAAGGTGAGCCCTTGCCCATCGACGCACGGCTGGCCAAGGCACTGGGCACCGAGCGCCTGCCGTGATGCGGACGCCGCAAGCCCCTTGCGGCAGCACCCGCCAGCCCGCGCCAATCCTTGCTTATAAACAAATTGGCATATTGGCAGAGCAAAACAATAGTTTGCATCCATAAGAAGCCCCTCTACATTCGCCGCCATGCATGAATTGGCGTTTGTATTCGCGGGCTTTGCTGTCGGGCTGATCGTTGGCCTGACGGGTGTGGGCGGTGGCTCGCTGATGACGCCGATCCTGATCTTCTTCTTTGGAGTGAAGCCGCACATGGCCGTGGGCACCGACCTGCTGTTTGCAGCCTTTACCAAGATGGGCGGCACGGTGAGCCTGGCCCGCCAGCGCCTGGTGCCCTGGAAAGTGGTGGGCCAGCTGTGTGCTGGCAGCATCCCGGCGGCATTGCTGGCGCTGTGGGCGCTCAAGGTGATGGGGCCGACCAGCGGCACGGCGCAAAGCATCATGACCACCACGCTGGGTTTTGCCCTGCTGCTCACGGCGGCCGCCACGCTCTACAAGGTGGTTGCGTTTTCTGCCCAGCGCCAGGCAGCCGAAGCAGCCGCCCGCAAGACCCATGCTGGCGACGCCACCCGCCCCCGCCACTGGAGCCTGCCCGTGCTGCTGGGCGCCGTGATCGGCACGTTGGTCACGTTCACTTCGGTGGGCGCCGGTGCCATCGGCGTCACGGTGCTGCTGCTGGTCTACCCCCTGCTGCCGCTGCCGCGCATCATCGGCGCCGACATTGCCTACGCCGTGCCCTTGACCCTGGTGGCAGGGCTGGGACATGCGTCGCTGGGCTCGGTGGACTGGCCTTTGCTTGCACAATTGCTGGCTGGCTCGCTACCGGGCATCTGGCTGGGTTCGCGCCTGGTCACCCGCACGCCTGAGCGCCTGATCCGCTCCGCCCTGTCCGTCTTGCTGGCCTGGGCAGGCTTCAAATTGATTCTGATTTAGGAACCACCCGGTTCTCGCCCCACGATGTACCAATACACAGAATTCGACACCCAGTTCGTGCAGCAGCGCGCTCACCAGTTCCGCGACCAGCTCACGCGCTGGCAGACAGGCAAGCTGAGCGAGGACGACTTCCGCCCCCTGCGCCTGCAAAACGGCTGGTATGTGCAGCGCTACGCGCCCATGCTGCGCGTGGCCGTGCCTTACGGTGAAATCGCCAGCCGCCAACTGCGCGTGCTGGCACAGATTGCCCGCGAATACGACGAACCCGAAGCCGCCGTCTTCAAGGCCGCCATGGAAGGCCAGGGCAAGCTGGGCACCACCTTTTTGCCCACGCACTGCGCCCACTTCACCACCCGCACCAATGTGCAGTTCAACTGGATTCCGCTGTCCAAAAGCGCTGACGTGATGGACCTGCTCGCCAGCGTGAACCTGCACGGCATCCAGACCAGCGGCAACTGCATCCGCAACACCACCACCGACGCCCTGGCGGGCATCGCAGTGGACGAGATCGTGGACCCGCGCCCCTATGCGGAGCTGATCCGCCAGTGGTCCACGCTGCACCCCGAGTTCGCGTTTTTGCCCCGCAAGTTCAAGATCGCCATCACCGGTGCCAAGGACGACCGCGCCGCCACCGGCTGGCACGATGTGGGCCTGCACCTGGTCAAGAACGGTGCGGGTGAGATCGGCTTCAAGGTGTTTGTAGGCGGAGGCATGGGCCGCACGCCGGTGATTGGCACCGTGATCCGCGAGTTCCTGCCCTGGAACCAGATCATGAATTACATCGAGGCCATCGTGCGCGTGTACAACGAGCACGGCCGCCGCGACAACAAGTACAAGGCCCGCATCAAGATTCTGGTGAAGTCTGAAGGCCAGCAGTACATCGACGATGTGGAAGCCGAATACCGCCAGATCCTGGAGATCGACGGCGGCCCCCACACCATCCCGCAGGCCGAGTTTGACCGCGTGGCCGCATGCTTTGTGGCACCGAAGCTGGCGGACATTGCCGACGTGGCGCCCGAGGCCCTGCAGACACAGCTGGACGCGCAGGCTGCAGAGCATGTGATGTTTGGCCGCTGGCTCAAGCGCAATGTGCACGCCCACCAGAACCCGCAGCTGCGCGCTGTCACGCTGTCGTTCAAGCGCCCCGGCCAGTCGCCCGGCGACGCCACCAGCGACCAGCTCATCGCCCTGGCCGACCTGGTGGACAAATATTCCGCTGGTGAAGCACGCGTGACCCACGACCAGAACGTGCTGCTGCCCTGGGTGCACGCCAGCCGCCTGTTTGCACTTTGGGAAGAAGCCAGGGCCCTGGGCCTGGCCAGCGCCAATGTGCAGTTGCTCACCGACATGATCGCCTGCCCCGGCGGCGACTTCTGCGCATTGGCCAACGCCCGCTCGCTGCCGATTGCCGAAGCCATCACCCAGCGCTACCAGGACCTGGACGAGCTGGACGACATCGGCGAGATCGATCTGCACATCAGCGGCTGCATCAACAGCTGCGGCCACCACCACAGTGGCCATATCGGCATCCTGGGCGTCGATAAAGACGGCAAAGAGTGGTACCAGGTGACGCTGGGCGGCTCCGATGGCTCCGACCTGTCGGGCGCTGCCGTGGCAGGCAAGGTGATTGGCCCTTCGTTCTCGGCCGCTGAAGTGCCGGATGTGATCGAGGCCGTGCTGAACACCTACCGCGACCTGCGCGAAAGCGGCGAGACTTTCCAGAACACCGTGCGCCGCGCGGGCCTGGACCCCTTCAAGGAAGCCGCCAAGCTCGCCCGCCACAAAGACGAAACCCTGGCCACGGCCTGAAGCCGCACAGCCCCCGATCCCGGAACGATGATGAACCTGAAACTTCTCGCATCCCACGAACACCAGCCCCCGGCAGAAGGCGACGCCCGCGTGGTGGCGCTGGCCAACGATGCCGACGCCATGGCACTGCCGCTGGAAGGCGTGGAGCGTGTGGACCTGCACTTTCCCAACTTCACCGATGGCCGCGCCTTCAGCCAGGCCTTCCTGCTGCGCCGCCGCCGTGGCTTCAAGGGCGAAATCCGCGCCACCGGCGATGTGCTGATCGACCAGCTGGTGCAGATGCAGCGCACGGGTTTTTCCAGCGCTGTGTTGCGCGAGGGCGTGGACGCTGCCGATGCGCAGCGCCAGTTTGAACGCTTCCCTGGCTTCTACCAGGGCGACGCCGTGAACCCCCAACCCCTGTTTGCGGCCAAGGCCGCCTGATAGGCGCACCGCCCACGCGCCCGCTGCACCGAAACACGAGCCCCCTCACCATGAGCCACATCGATCTCGCACGCATCAACGCGGAACTCGGCCGCAACGCCGAGGGCCTCGTCGCCTGGGCCCTGGGCCTGGGCCAGAGCCCCATCGTCACCACCAACTTCCGGCCGTTCGAAGCGGTGATCCTGCACATGGTGTCGCGGGTGAACCCCGATGTGCCCGTGGTCTGGATGGACAACGGCTACAACACCGAAGCCACCTACCGCTTTGCCGACGAGGTGACCAAGCAGCTGGGCCTGAACCTGAAGATCTACCTGCCCCGCCGTTCGCGCGCCCACCGTGAAGCGGTGGACGGCCCTACGCCCGCGCTGGACGACCCACGCCACGCCGCCTTCACCGAAGAGGTGAAGCTGGAACCTTTTGCCCGCGCCCTGCGCGAAACGGCGCCCAAGGTCTGGTTTACCGCGCTGCGCGCCACCGACACCGCCGTGCGCGCGCAGATGGACGCGGTGAGCATCAACCCCGATGGCCTCATCAAGGTCGCACCGCTGCTGCACTGGTCGTCCAAGGAGCTGCACGAATACTGCGTGAAGCACGGCCTGCCCAACAACTTCGACTACGTGGACCCCACCAAAGGCGAAGACAACCGCGAGTGCGGCCTGCACATTGCGCACTGATCCGCCCGCCCAAGGCCCGACCATGAACGCCCGCACCGACTCAGCGCTGCTTGAGAAAACCAACAACATGAGCTACCACCTCAACAACTCCCACCTCGACGCCCTGGAAGAAGAAACCATCTTCATCCTGCGCGAAGTCGCCGCCGCCTTCGAGCGCCCCGCCCTGCTGTTCTCCGGCGGCAAGGATTCGCTGGTCATGCTCAAGTGCGCCGAGAAGGCTTTTGGCGCGGGCCGCATCCCCTACCCGCTCTTGATGATCGACACGGGCCACAACTTCCCCGAAGTCACGGACTTCCGCGACTTCCGCGCGAAGGAACTGGGCGCCGAACTCATCGTGCGCAGCGTGGAAGATTCGATGGCACGCGGCACCGTGCGCCTGGCCCACCCGGGCGAGTCGCGCAACGTGCACCAGTCCGTCACGCTGCTCGAAGCCATCGAAGAATTCCGCTTTGACGCCCTCATCGGCGGTGCCCGCCGCGACGAGGAAAAGGCGCGCGCCAAGGAGCGCATCTTCAGCCACCGCGACAGCTTCGGCCAATGGCAGCCCAAGGCCCAGCGCCCCGAGCTGTGGACCCTGTTCAACACCCGCCTGCAGCCCGGCGAGCACTTCCGCGTGTTCCCCATCAGCAACTGGACCGAGCTGGACGTGTGGCAGTACATCGACCGCGAGCAGATCGGCCTGCCCAGCATCTACTACACGCACAAGCGCCAGGTGGTGGACAAGAAGGGCCTGCTGATGCCCGTGACCGAGCTGACACCAGCGCGCGAAGGCGACGTGGTGGAAACGCGCGACGTGCGCTTCCGCACCGTGGGCGACATCACCTGCACCGCACCGGTGGAGAGCACCGCCGCCACCCCGGCCGAGATCGTCATCGAGACCCTGGCCGCCGACGTGAGCGAGCGTGGCGCGACCCGTATGGACGACAAGACTTCCGACGCTTCGATGGAGAAGCGCAAAAAAGACGGCTATTTCTGAGACGGGCACTTCTGATGACTACTACTAATTCGATAGCTGCCAACGCATACCAGACGGGCGGTGAAGCCCAAAATGATCATGTTTCCGCCCTCAAGTTCATCACCTGTGGCTCGGTGGACGACGGCAAGAGCACGCTGATCGGCCGCCTGCTGGTGGACAGCAAGGCCGTGCTGCAAGACCACCTGGCTGGCGTGCAGCGCCAGGGCGAAACCGACCTGGCCCTGCTGACCGACGGCCTCAGCGCCGAGCGCGAACAGGGCATCACCATCGACGTGGCTTACCGCTACTTCGCCACCGAAGAGCGTAAGTTCATCATCGGCGACGCGCCCGGCCACGAGCAGTACACCCGCAACATGGTGACGGCCGCCAGCAGCGCCGACGCCGCCGTGGTGCTGGTCGATGCGACCAAGCTCGATTGGAAGAACCCCAGCCTGGCCCTGCTGCCGCAGACCCGCCGCCACAGCCTGCTGGTGCACCTGCTCCGCGTGCATTCGCTGGTGTTTGCCGTGAACAAGCTCGACGCGGTGGAAGACCCCGCGCTGGCCTGGAAGCACATTCAGGGCGCGTTGCAAGCCTTTGCCCAGGCCGCTGGCATCACCGTGCGGGCCACGGTGCCCGTGTCCGCCCTCAAGGGCTGGAACGTGGTCGATGCCCATGCCGGCTGGTGCGGCTACACCGGCCCCACGCTGCTGCAAGTGCTGGAAGAACTGCCCAACACGCCCGCCGACACGGCGCTGGCCCCCGCCTTCCCGGTGCAGTGGGTCGAAAAGTTCTCATCCTCATCCGATACCAGCCAGGGCCGCCGCGTGTTCTGGGGCCGTGTGGCTGCGGGCACCTTCGCGCCCGGCACCGCCGTGCAGATTTTCCCCAGCGGCCAGCTGGCCACCGTGGCCCAGGTGCTGGACCACGCCCGCCGCCCCAAGTACGTGCCCGCAGGCACCAGCGCGGGCATCATCCTGGACCGCGAGGTGGACGTATCGCGCGGCGACTGGATTCTGGCCGCGCCCACGGCTGCTGCGGCGCCGGCGGCCGACGATGACTTTGGCGATACACCCGCCGCCACCCCGGCCTGGCCTGCCAGCCGCGAACTGCAGACCACCATCGCCTGGATGGACGACGACCCCCTGGTTGCGGGCCGCGTTTACTGGGCACTGCACGGACACCGCTGGGTCAAGGCCAAGGTGAAAGCCGTGGTGCACAAGCTCAACATCAACACGCTGGCTGAAGAAGCCGCCACGCAGCTCGACCCCAACGCCATTGGCCATGTCCAGCTCGTGCTGCAAGAGGCCATCCCGGCTGCCGCCTTCGGCCAGGCCCGCGTGCTGGGCTCGCTGATCCTGGTGGACACCGCCAGCCACAAAACCGCTGGCGCCGTGCTGGTCCACTGACCCAAATCAGCCCCCCCCCCAGTCACCCCATCGGGGTGAGGGACCCTGTAACCAAAGGTCGGTGAAAGCTTTTAAAATCGAGGGTTTTCACCGACCCACACAACTCCTGTCATGACCCACGTCGTCTCCGAAAACTGCATCAAGTGCAAGTACACCGATTGTGTGGACGTGTGCCCCGTGGACTGCTTCCGCGAAGGCCCGAACATGCTCGTCATCGATCCTGACGAATGCATCGACTGCGCCGTGTGCATCCCCGAATGCCCGGCCAATGCCATCTTTGCGGAAGAAGACCTGCCCGCAGACCAGATCGCCTTCATCAAGCTCAACGCCGACCTGGCCTTTGCCGACGGCTGGAAGAGCATCACCAAGCGCAAGCCCGCGCTGCCCGACGCCGATGAGTGGAACGGCAAGCCCGGGAAAATCAAAGATCTGGTGAAGTAAGCCAAACAGGCGCCCCTTGGTGAACCCGGCTTTGCAAACGCCCGCCGTTGTAGAGACTGACGCGGTCGTCATCGGCGCAGGCCCCGTGGGCCTGTTCCAGGTCTTCCAGCTGGGCCTTCAAGGCATCACCGCCCACCTGATCGACGCCCTGCCCCATGCGGGCGGCCAATGCGTCGAGCTGTACGGCGACAAACCCATCTACGACATCCCGGGCATCCCCGTGTGCACCGGGCGCGAGCTGGCCGGCCTGCTGCTCCAGCAGATCGCGCCGTTCAAGACCCAGTGGCACCTGAACACGCTGGTGTCTGCCCTCACCGTACAAGCGGACGGGCGCCTGCTGGTCGAAACCTCGCAAGGCGCACAACTGCTGGCCCGCAGCGTGTTCATCGCCGCAGGCGTGGGCGCCTTCGTGCCACGCACGCTCAAGGTGGACGGCATCGAGCGCTTTGTGGGCACCCAGCTGCACTACCAGAACCTCCCCGCCAGCTTGGATGTGGCCGGGCGCCACGTGGTAGTGCACGGCGGCGACGAGCCCGCCGTGGCCCGCGCCGTCGAACTGGCAGAGCAAGGCCAGGCCGCCCGCATCAGCCTGCTGCACCGCCGCGACGTCTTCCAGGCGCCTGAAACCTTGCTGCAACGCCTGCAGCAATTGCGCGACGCAGGCCGCATCCACGTCGAGGCCGCACAGATCACCGGCATTGACACCGTGGGCGACCGCCTCACCGCACTACAGGTGATGGATGCGGATGGCAGCACCCGGGCCCTGACGCTGGACCTGCTGGTGGCCGTGCTGGGCATCTCACCCCGCCTCGGCCCCATCGCCGACTGGGGCATCGCCATGGATCGCAAGCAGCTGGTGGTGGACACCGAAGCCTTCCGCACCAGCGCGCCCGGCATCTACGCCGTGGGCGACATCAACACCTACCCCGGCAAACGCAAGCTCATCCTGTGCGGCTTCCACGAGGCCACGCTGGCCGCCTTCGGCGCCGCCGAGGCGCTCAAGGGCGACAAGGTGGCGCTGCAATACACCACCACCAGCCCGCGCCTGCACCAGTTGCTGGGCGTGGCGCCCGCCCCTGCTGCCGCCTGACCGGGCGCACAGCGGCCACACACGCCACTACAATCCGCAGCGCGCTGTTTTTGCAAGCGCTACCGCTAGGGGTGTCGATGTGGGCCTGCCCACTTCGACTGAGAGAGTCCCTTTGAACCTGATTGAGATCATCCTCGCGCAGGGAAGCAAGTCCGCCATTGCACGGCTCTGAACACGTCAGGGCGCACCGGTGGGCGGCCCCTGCTCTGTATCTGCTTACGGAGCCCACCATGTCCTCATCCCCCGCCACGCACGCTACCAACGAAGCGCTGGCCCCCGTCTCCTCCGACCGCCGCGTCTTCCAGTGGCATGACCACGCCTCGCTCTGGTTCAGCCTGGGCGTGGGCCTGTTGGTCATGCAGGTGGGCGCGTACCTGATGCCCGCGCTGGGCACCAAAGAGGCGCTGATTGCCATCGTCGCCGGCTCCATCGTCGGCGCAGGCCTGCTGGGCTGGGTCGCCAAGCTGGGCTGCGACAGCGGCCTGGCCAGTGCGGGGCTGATGCACGCCGTGTATGGCCGCACCTTTGCCAGCCTGCCCATCATCCTGAACATCGTGCAGCTGGTGGGCTGGGGCACGTTCGAGCTGGTAGTGATGCGCGATGCCACCGTGGCCATTGGCCAGCAGTCGGGCAGCATGGCCGGTGCCCACTGGCCGGTGCTGGCGACGCTGCTGTGGGGCGGCGTGGTGATGCTGCTGATCAGCGGCTCCATGGTGCAGCTGGTGCGCAAGGTGATTGCGCGCGTGGCGCTGCCGCTGGTGGTGCTGTCGCTGCTGTGGCTGTCGTGGCAGTTCTTGTCGCTGGCCCAGGCCCAGGGTTTTGAAGCGCTGTGGACGCGCCAGGGCGCAGGCGGCATGGGCGTGTTGCCCGCGCTGGACCTGGTGATCGCCATGCCGATTTCGTGGCTGCCCCTGGTGGCCGACTATGCGCGCCATGGCAAGAACGGTGGCTCGGCATTGCGCGGCACCTGGCTGGGCTATGCGCTGGCCAACATGTGGTGCTACAGCCTGGGTGTGCTGGTGGCGCTGACCTTGCCGAGCAAGGACCTTGTGCAGGCGCTGCTGCTGGCCCAGGGTGGGCTGATCGCGCTGTCGCTGATCCTGATCGACGAAGTGGACAACGCCTATGGCGACACCTATTCGGGCGCCGTGTCGGCCCATAGCCTGCTGCCACGTTTTGGCGTGCGCGCCTGGGGCCTGCTGGTGGCCGCGCTGTGCACGGGGCTGGCGCTGGTGCTGCCCATGCACAGCCTGGAGCCGTTTTTGCTGCTGCTCAGCTCGGTGTTCGTGCCGCTGTTTGGCGTGATCCTGGGGCGCCTGGCCTTTGGCACCGATGCAACCGCCCTGCTGGCGGCCGCGCGCAAGGTGAATGTGGTGCCCGTGGCCATCTGGCTGGCGGGCATTGCGGTGTACCACCTGGCGCCCAAGGTGCTGCCGGGTGCGGGCTCGGCCCTGCCAGCGCTGGCGTTCAGCTTTGCGCTGGCCTGGGCCACCCGGCCGCGCAGCCGCTAACGGCCAGGGCCCGCAGGGGATGGCTGGGCCCCTGCCAGCCGTGTGGCCAGGTACAGCAGCAAACCCAAGGGGCCATACATGAAGGTGGCGGGCAACAAGACCAGCAGCGGCCACCGCGCCCGACCGCGCGCCAGAACATCGGCGGCCATCCAGTGCCCGACCCACAAGTCGAATGCCAGAAAATGCACCCAGCCGCCCAGCACCTTGCCGGGCACGGCAAACAGGGCCTGCACGGCAGCCAGGCCGGAAAAGCCCCCGCCCGGTGCAGAGCCCCAGTGCATGACCAGCAACCAGGCGTACAGGGCGCACAGTGCAGCAGGCACCCAGCGCCCCGCTGCCACCATCAGTGACGCCCGCAAGCGGCCCGGCGGCGCGATGACCGCCACACCCAGCGCCAGCCAGCCCAGCATGGCACCTACGCTGGCCACGGAAAAGAGGGTTTCGTTCATCTCAGCGCTCCCCCTCGCGGCCCCTTTGGCGCTCTGGCACCGGCCACACCACAGCCCCTTGGTGGCCAACCCGTGTCACCAGCCCGCCATGGGCCGAAGCGAACTGCGCGGCCTGCTGTTCGCCCACAAACCAGTGCTTCAGCATGGCCGTGCTGCGCTGTGCCGCCACCGACAACACCACCGACTGGGAGTCCAGGCCGGACAGGGCCTGGCTGTAGGCCTCCCAGCCCGCATGGCCCGCCTCAAAGGCCAGCATCCTCAGCACATGCTTGCGCTGAAGGCTTGCGCGATCGCGGAACAGCGCCTGCAAGGGGCAGGCCGGAACCGCACGCGCGGCCAGCAGCCGCCGGAGCACCGGCAAGGACTCTGACAGCGCGTCGGATGTGGCAGCGCGGTGCAAACGCTTGGCCTCACGCAGCATGGCGGCTTGTGCAGGAGAAGACGCAGGATGGGAGGAAGGCGACGGCGACAAGGCTTTGGCAGCAACGCGCGGTCCGCGAGCAAAAAGAGAGGGCATACCAGCTCCAGAAACAGGTGGCTCATCTCGCTGCGGGCCACGGAGGGTATGCAAGCCAGGCTTGCGGAAGGGAAAAGAAAAAGGTGCTTGCGCTTTTGCGAGGTGGGCGGCCTTTCAGCCCGGCGCGGATTGTACGGCACGAGGCCGCGCGCCCCGCCAAGGGGCAACCGCAGATTTCAGCAGTGGTTTCAGCGCCGGGGCGGCTTCCCGCTAGCTACAGAAAAAACTATCATTTTGATAGCAACAAGCGCATGATGGACGAGCGCAAGCTGCCAAAAATGTGCGTAAACCGTCAGCCCTGCACTGCCACCTGCGGCAGCGGCGCATAGCCATGGCTCAGCGGGCCATGGCCGCGCCCGGTGGTCACATCGGCACCGGCGGCAATGGCGCCCAGGATGTAGGCTCGGGCGCGTTCCACTGCCTGCGGCAGGGGCGCGCCCAGCGCCAGGTGCGATGCGATGGCTGACGACAGCGTGCAGCCGGTGCCGTGGCCGTTGTGCGTGGCAATGCGCTGCGATGCCAGGCGCTGGCAGGTGCCGTCTGGCAGGGCCAGCACATCCACCACCCAGTCTCCGGGCAGGTGCCCGCCCTTGAGCAGCGCGGCCGGGGCGCCCAGCGCGCGCAGGGCCTGCGCAGCGGCGTCCAGCGCATCCACCCCGTCGATCTTGCGCCCCAGCAGCCAGCCTGCTTCGTCCAGGTTGGGGGTGATCACCTCAGCCAGCGGGAACAGCTCCTGCACCAGCACGCCCACCGTTTCCTGCGCGATCAGGCGGTCGCCGCTGGTGGCGACCATCACCGGGTCCAGCACCACATGGGGCAGCTGGTAGCTGCGGATGGCATCGGCCACCACACGCACCACCTCGGGCGAATGCAGCATGCCGATCTTGACGGCGTCCACGCCGATGTCCTGCACCACCGCGTCGATCTGCGCCTTGAGCATCTCGGGCGGTACGCCGTGAATGCCTGTCACGCCACAGGTGTTCTGCGCGGTGATGGCGGTGATGGCCGTCATGCCGTAGCAGCCCAGGGCGCTGAAGGTCTTGAGGTCGGCCTGGATGCCCGCGCCGCCGCCGCTGTCGGAGCCTGCGATGGAAAGCACACGCACATAGCGGCGTGTGGAAGGCATGGACGGCACAGACGAGGAAGAGGACGGCGGGGTCAAAGAAGTCATGGCAAAAATTATGGCCTATGCGCCAGCGCAAAAAGAGTGGTGCGGGCTTGTGCTGTAATTTGATTTTTCCGGACGAAACAGGGGTGTCCCGCCGTTTAGAAGCTGTTCTAAGGTGTGCGACTGAGAAATACCCTGGGGCCCGCAGCAACACTGCACACCATGGCCCCGCTACCCGATCCAGATCATGCTGGCGTGGGGAGTTTCTTTTCAAGCGGCACAGCCCCGTTTTGTCCCCATGCACCTTGCTCGCACCTCGTTTGCAGCACACGGACAGACCACAACGCCTATGCCACTGTCACCCTCCTCCTTTGCCATCCTGGGCGCAGGCCTCATGGGCCGCCTGCTTGCAGTGGAGCTGGCCCGCCAGGGCCACCGCGTGGACATCCATGACGCGGGCAGCCCCGCCGCCGAAGGCTCGGCCGCCACGGTGGCCGCCGCCATGCTCGCGCCCCTGGCCGAATCGGCCATCACCGAACCCGGCGTGGTGCGCATGGGCCACCATGCCCTGGCCCGCTGGCCGCAGCTGCTGGCGCCGCTGGCCGAGCCGGTGTTCTTCCAGCAGGCAGGCACGCTGATCGTGTGGCACCGGCAGGATACCGCCGAAGCCCAGCGCCTGACGCGCCAGCTGGAGGCCAACCAGCACACCGTGCCCGAGCTGCCCCGGCTTGAAAAGCTGGACAGCGACGGCCTGGCCCAGGCCGAGCCCACGCTGGCCCACCGCTTTGCCCAGGGCCTCTACCTGTCCGGTGAGGGCCAGCTGGACAACCGCCAACTGCTGGCGGCGCTGGTGGTGGAGATGCAACGCCTGGGCGTGCGTGCGCACTGGCACAGCCCGCAGTCGCCCGACACCTTCAGCCCCGGTGCCCCCGGCCAGCCCGACTGGGTGCTGGACTGCCGGGGCCTGGGCGCCAAGAGCCAGTGGAGCGCGCTGCGCGGCGTGCGCGGCGAGGTGGTGCGCATCCACGCGCCCGATGTGACGCTGCAGCGCCCCACGCGGCTGGTGCATCCGCGCTACCCCATCTACATCGCACCCAAACAAGACCACCTGTTTGTGATCGGCGCCACCGAGATCGAATCCGACGACCTCTCGCCCGCGAGCGTGCGCTCCACGCTGGAACTGCTGAGCGCTGCCTATGCCGTGCACCCCGGCTTTGCCGAAGGCCGCATCCTGGAGCTCGCCACGCAGTGCCGCCCCACGCTGCCCGACAACCTGCCCGCCATCCGCCAGACGCAGCCGGGCGTGCTGGAGATCAACGGCCTGTACCGCCATGGCTTCATGATCGCCCCGGCGATGCTGGATGTGACCCTGGAAGTGCTGAACACAGGACAATCGCAGCTTTCGCAACGTTTTGACCTCGCGCTGAACCTGGCTCCTGCAACCGTGCCCGCCACCAGCGCTGCCGCTCTCGCATGAACATCTCCATCAACCAGACCCCGCACGAACTGCCCGAAGGCGCCACCGTGGCCGACGCCGTGGCCGCCATCGAGGCGCGCCCGCCTTTTGCCGTGGCGGTGAACACCACCTTTGTGCCCAACACCGCCTACGCCGCCCACCGGCTGCAGCCCGGCGACCGCGTGGAAATCATCTCGCCCGTGACCGGGGGCTGATGCAGCGCCTGAAATTTGAAGGAAAAAGGCCCTCTGCGCGCGTCCATCAAGCCCTGATAGCTATCAAAAACATAGTAACCAAATGACCACTCCGACGCCCCAAGACCCGCTGGTGCTGTATGGCCAGCAGTTCACCAGCCGCCTGCTGCTGGGCACCTCGCGATACCCCTCGCCCGCCGTGCTCGAAGCCGCCGTGTTGCGCGCGCAGCCCGCCATGGTCACCGCCTCGCTGCGCCGCCAGGGCAGCAACCCGGCCGAAAGCGGGAGCAGCTTCTGGGATCTGCTGCGCAAGCTCAACGTGCCCGTGCTGCCCAACACCGCTGGCTGCCACAGCGCGCAAGAGGCCATCACCACCGCCCAGATGGCACGCGAGGTGTTCAACACCCCGTGGATCAAGCTGGAACTGATCGGCGATGACTACACCCTGCAGCCTGACACGCTGAACCTGGTGGGCGTGGCCGAACATCTCATCAAGGAAGGTTTTCAGGTGCTGCCGTACTGCACCGAAGACCTGGTGCTGTGCCAGCGCCTGGTGGATGTGGGCTGCCAGGCCGTGATGCCCTGGGCCGCGCCCATCGGCACCGGTCGGGGCCCCGTCAACCCCTACGCGCTGCAGACGCTGCGCGAGCGCCTTCAAGTCCCCATGCTGGTGGACGCGGGACTGGGCCTGCCATCGCACGCCTGCCAGGTCATGGAATGGGGCTATGACGGCGTGCTGCTGAACACCGCCGTGGCCCTGGCGCAGGACCCCGTGGCCATGGCTGGTGCATTTGCCGATGCCGTGGGCGCCGGGCGCGCAGCGCGCCTGGCAGGCGCCATGGCCGCGCAGGATGCCGCCCAGCCCAGTACCCCCGTGCTGGGCACCCCTTTCTGGCACCACGCCCATGCATGACACCCCCGCCCTGGCGCACGCCATCCTGAGCCACCACGCAGCCACCTTTGCGGGTTTTGCGCCCGAGCCCGTGCCTGCCCCCACCTCGCAGGAGCCGGTCTACCTGGCCGCGCTGCAAGCCTGCAGCCAGCTGGGCTTCATCGCCCACGACGCCGAATGCCTGGCCCGGGCCTGGCAGGCGCGCGCCCTGCGCACTGGCGCGGCGCAGCCCGAGGTGTGGCCTGACGCCCCTGAGGACTTCGGCCTGCAGCCTCTGCCCCGCGCCCACCAGTTCGCGCCCTGCCCCGAGCGCCTGGGCCTGTACGCCGTGCTGCCGGACGCCACCTGGGTGGGCCGCATGGCCCGCGCAGGTGTGCCCACGGTGCAGCTGCGCTTCAAGTCCGACGATGCGGCCGCGATTGAACGGGAAGTGCGCGCCGCCGTACAGGCCGTGCAGGGCACAGGTGCGCTGCTGTTCATCAACGACCACTGGCGCGTGGCCATCGACGTGGGTGCCTACGGTATCCACCTGGGCCAGGAAGACCTGGACGCGCTGAAAGCCGACGAGTTGCAGGCGCTGCGCAACTCGGGCCTGCGCCTGGGCGTCAGCACCCACGGCTATGCCGAAATGGTGCGCGCCGATGCCGTGGGCCCCAGCTACATCGCCATGGGGGCCGTGTTCCCGACCACGCTCAAGAAAATGGCCACGGCGCCCCAGGGCGTGGGTCGGCTGGGGGTGTATGCGCGGCTGATGCGGCACTACCCGCAGGTGGCCATTGGCGGCATTGGCGCCGAGCAGTTTGCGCAGGTGCTGGCCACGGGGGTGGGCTCCATCGCCGTGGTGCGGGCGCTGGTGAACGCGGCAGATCCTGAAAGCGCTGCGGCCCAGTTGATGCAGCACATGGCGCCCACGCCCGTCTGAAGGCTGCCCCAGGGCCTGGCACACAACGCCAGGGACTGAAGGTACTGCGCCATGCGGTGGCGGCGGTGCATTGACGTGGCATCCAACCCACCTGATGCCGCCCACGCAGCGCGTGCCGAGGCGCCACAGCAGGCCCTGGGCCGCTGGCCCAGGCCTTTTACTTGCTGCGATCGGCCTTGTGTTTCATCTGCTCCAGTTCCAGCCGCAGTTCCATCAGGTCGTTCTCCATGCCAAAACCCACGGCCTGCCCGGAGGATGGCGGGGGCGTCACCGGCACAGGCGGAAGGTCGCTGAGGGTCAGGTGCAGGGGTTCGGACAGGTCGAGGTCCAGGGGCGCATTGCCACTGTCTGCGCCCATGGCCGCCGGGGCGGTGGACACGGGGGCGCTGTTGTTCGCCGGAGCAGTGCGTGGCGGCATGGCCCCAAAGTCAAACTCCAGGCTGGCTGCGAGCGAATCCAGCGGCGCGTCGTCCCGCAACGATGCAGCCACTGCCGGAGCAGAGGCCACGGACGGTTCGGCCACCAGGGCTTCGACCCGGGGCGGTGCCAGCGGGGTGGTCCGCTTGCGTGGCGGGGGCTCGCCCCGTGCACTGGCAGGGGTGGTCTGCGCGATGGACAGCAGCAGCAGCAGGTCGTCGTAGGCCGCCAGGTCAAACGGCTCCACCGCTTCGGCCCCGGTGCGGCGGAACAGGAACTTCTCCAGCAACCCCAGCACTTCGGCGGATGTCCACGCAGCTTCGATCTCGGCCAGCGCATCGGTGTAGTGGTAGAGCATGCGCCCCGTGCGGTGGAAGCCGGAAAACTCCGGCACCTGCGCATTGAAGGACTGCATGAACTGCGCACGCAGCTGGGCAAACTCGTCCACGCGGCTGAGCGTGTGGTACAGCTGCAAAAGCTCCAGATAGGCCAGCGGCGAAGTCTCGCGGTGCTCTGCGATGTGGTTCTTCAAGACTTCGATGGCCTGCTGGTGCTCGCCCACCGAAATGAAGAATTCAGCCTGCTGCTGGATGTCAAAAAGCTCTTCAGGGTTGACGATGTGCAGCGATGCCGATGCCGCGGCGGGTGATGGCGGCGCCACCGGTGGCCTGGGCAGCGGCACGGGTGCGCTGACCACCGTGGTTTTAGAGGCAGCGCTGCTGGCTACCGCCGCCACCGGCACCGGGCTGGGCGCAGGGACGGTGACTGGCGATGACGGCCCCGTGGAGGCGGGGCCTTCGTCGGGCAAAGGCTGGGTGTCGGACGGCAGCCAGGAATCTGCGGGATGGGGTGCCAGGCCCAGCGCTTCCTCGGCCACGGCGGCATCGCGCGCGCCCAGTGCCACCGAGTCACCCCAGGCCCGCACGGCGTTCTGGGAGGCATTGCGCAGGCGCACCCACATCCACGCAACCCCGAGCAGGGCCAGCGCCAACAAGGCCCCCAGCGCATACACGATGGCCGCCGGAAAGCGCTCTTGCTCTGCCAACTCCAGCTGCTGCTGCAACTGCGCGGCGGCAGCACGGTCTTTGGCGGCCTGCGCGCGCAGGGCTGCGGCCTCGGACTCCAGCGTTTTCAGTTGCTCGCTGTCCTTGAGCAGGGTTTCTGGCTGCGCGTTCAGCGACTTCCACAGCGCAATGGCTTGTGCGCGCTGCACCGACATTTCCTCGGACGGCGTGACCATGAGTTCGGTGCTGGAACGCAGCGGGACCGGGCTGTCCAGCCAGATGTCCAGGGGCTCCAGCACCAGGCGGGGGCGCTGGGCCGGCGCGACCCCAGCCGCCAAGGCCTTGGTGGGGGCCGGTGCGCGGGCAACAGGCCGCGCAGGGGCTGGGGCTGCAGGCCGTGCCACGGTGGGCGCCCGGGGTGCCGGGGGTTGGCGCGTGGCTTGCCGGTCGGCAGGGGCTGGTGCCGCACGGCTGTCTGGTGCCGCCGCCGGGGGCTGGACGGCCTCGCCCCCTCTGGCAGCGGGCAGGCGCGACAGATCCACCGGCAGCGCCGAGGCCGAGCGCGTGGCAGTGGTCGGAAGGTCAGAGAGAAATGTGTATGTGCGTGTGGTTTTGCCAGCGCACCCGGCCGTGAGGGTCACGGTGAGCACGGGTTCATCCAGGGAAACGGATGCCATGACCCGCACACCCGATGGGCGCCCCCGCACTTCAGGCAGGGGGATGACGCGTACCTTGCTGTCGCCAATCGCGTTGTCGCCCGCCACCAGCTTCGCTGAGACGCAGGAAGACGCGACATCCGAGCCCGGGTCGGGCTGCAATTCAAACGTCAGATCGACAGGAGATCCCAACACCACCGTGCCGCTGCCACTGCCCAGCGACAGTGCCGACGCACCAGCTGCGAACACCCACAGCCCCGGCCCAAAAATAGTGTTACGGATTTTCACAATAAGTTCTGTTCCTGGTCTGAGGCATTCTTGCACACAAGTCCCAGATAAGGCCAGAGCCATAATGGCGCTATGAAAATTCAGTTTCCCACCATCGCCATCGTGGGCACCGGCGCCATGGGCCGGGGCATTGCCCAAATCGCAGCCCAGGCCGGCAGCCAGGTTTTTCTGCTGGATGCCAACCCCGGCGCCGCCGATGCGGCCCAGGCAGCACTCCAGGAACAATGGAACAAACTGGTGGCCAAAGGCCGCATCGATGCCGCGCAGGCCAGCGAGCTGGTAGCGCGGCTGCACCCCGTCAAGGCCGTGACCGACCTGGCGAGCTGCGATCTGGTGGTGGAGGCTATCGTGGAGCGCCTGGACGTGAAGAAGGCGCTGTTTGCCGAGCTGGAGGCCGTGGTCCGCCCGGATGCCGTGCTGGCCACCAACACCTCCTCCCTGTCCGTCACCGCCATCGGCGCGGGCCTGCAGCGGCCCGAGCGCCTGGCAGGCTTCCACTTCTTCAACCCGGTTCCACTCATGAAGGTGGTGGAAGTGATTGCCGGGCTCAAGACCGATGCCGCCGTGTGCACCGCCCTGGCCGCCTATGCCAAGCAAATGGGCCACACGCCCGTGCAGGCGCAGGACACGCCCGGCTTCATCGTGAACCACGCCGGGCGCGGCTTTGGCACCGAGGCGCTGCGCATCGTGGGCGAAGGCGTGGCCGACTTCGCCACCATCGACCGCATCCTGCGCGACCAGGTGGGCTTCAAGCTCGGTCCGTTCGAGCTGATGGACCTCACGGCACTCGACGTCTCCCACCCGGTGATGGAATCCATCTACCGCCAGTACTACGACGAACCCCGCTTTCGCCCCAGCGTGATCACGGCGCAGCGTCTGGCCGGTGGCATCGTGGGCAAGAAGGTGGGCGAAGGCTTTTACCGCTATGTGGACGGCGTAGCCCAGGTGCCCGCCGAAGCCCCAGTGCCTGTGGTCAACGACATCCCGCCCGTCTGGGTGTCTCCGCGTGCTGCCCGGCGCGCCGAGCTGTACCAGTTGCTCAAGGACCTGGGCGCCACCATCGAGACGGGCCAATCCCCCTCACCCCACGCCATCACGCTGGTGGCGCCGCTGGGCTTTGACGTGACCACAGTGGCCGTGGTGGAGCGGCTGGACCCGGCGCGCACCATTGGCATCGATATGCTCATCGACGACGCCGCCACCAAGCGCCGCGTGCTGGCCACCAACCCCGCCACGCGCGTGGACATCCGCAACGCGGCACATGCGCTGTTTGCGCGCGATGGCAAGGCTGTGAGCGTGATCCGCGACAGCGGCGGCTTTGTTACCCAGCGCGTGGTGGCCACCATCGTCAACATCGCGGCCGACATCTGCCAGCAAGGCATCTGCTCGCCCAAGGACCTGGAGACCGCCGTCACTCTGGGCCTGGGCTACCCGCTGGGCCCATTGGCCATGGGCGACCGCTGGGGCCCCACGAACATCCTCGAAGTGTTGTTCAACATGCAGACCGTGTATGGCGACACCCGCTACCGCCCCAGCCCCTGGCTGCGCCGGCGCGGTGCCATCGGCCTGAGCCTCACGCATGTAGAAGAAAACTGAACGCCCGCACCAAGGCCACCCATGCCCGCAGAACTCCGAAGCACCAGCCAGGGCCAGACCCTGATCCTGACCCTGAGCAACCCCGAGCGGCGCAACGCCATCGACCCGTCGATGTACGCGGCAGGCGTGGAGGCGCTGAGCGTGGCCGAGAGCAGCGCCGACATCGGCAGCGTGGTCATCACCGGGTCCGACGGCATGTTCTGCTCGGGCGGCAACCTGCAGCGGCTGCTGGCCAACCGCCAGCAGCCGCACGAGGTGCAGGCCCAAAGTATCGAAGGGCTGCACAACTGGATCGAGACCATCCGCACCTACCCCAAGCCGGTGATTGCGGCGGTGGAAGGCGCGGCGGCCGGCGCGGGTTTTTCGCTGGCGCTGGCCTGCGACTTCATCGTGGCGGCACGCAATGCCGTGTTCGTGATGGCCTACAGCAACGTGGCGCTGTCGCCCGATGGGGGGGCGAGCTGGAGCCTGTCGCAGGCACTGCCCCGCCAGATTGCCACCGAGATACTCATGTGCGGTGACCGCATTGGTGCAGAGCGCCTGCATGCCCTGGGCCTGGTCAACCGCGTGGCCGAGGCGGGCTCTGCACTGGATGCTGCGCTCGCCCTGGCCGAACAGCTCAACGCCAAGGCCCCCAACGCCCTGGCCAGCATCAAGGAGCTGCTGAACGAAGCGCCCCACGCCAGCCTGACTCAGCACCTGGGCCATGAACGCGACCACTTCGTGAAGAACCTGCACCACGCCAACGGTGGCGCAGGCATTTCCGCCTTTCTCGAAAAACGCGTGCCGCGCTACGAGTAAGCCGCTACCCATTCACCCTCCCAAGCCCCTGGCAGTCGAACCGGCCGCCAGGGGCTTTTTGCTGAGCGGCTGCGCAGACGCGCAGGTGACAACCCTGACGCTTTGCGCAGGTCCCTCACGCGACAATGGGCCCGTTACCAGTCACGCAAAAGACAGACCATGGACGACCCGATTCTTACTATCGAAGAACGTGAAGCGATCAACTCCGGTCGCTGGTTTTCTTCCCTCTCACCTTCGCTACGCCACGACATCCTCCGATGTGCATACGTCAAACGTTTCAAGGACGGCGCCCTGATCTGCGCACGCGGCGATCCACCCGAGGAGTGGATTGCCTGCGCACGCGGTGCGGTGCGGGTGAGCTCCACCTCCATCTCGGGCAAGCAGATCACGCTGACTTACGTGGAGCCGGGCATCTGGTTCGGCGATGTGGCGATCTTCGACGGGGACCGGCGCACGCACGACGCGTATGCGCACGGCGACACCACGATCCTGTGCGTGGCCAAGTCCGACTTCAAGAAGATCCTGGCCTCGCACGTGGAGTTCTACGAAGCCATGCTGCGCCTGCACGCGCGGCGCATTCGCCAGCTCTACGGCCTGGTGGAAGACCTCAACACCCTGCCCCTGCGCGCGCGGCTGGCCAAGCAGCTGGTGCACCTGGTGCGCAGCTACGGCATTCCCAGCCTGTCGGACGGCAGCGAGATGCGCATCGGGCTGCAATTGGCGCAGGAAGAGCTGGCACAGCTGCTGGGCGCATCGCGCCAGCGCGTGAATCAGGAGCTGAAAGCCATGGAGCGCGAGGATGCCATCCGCATCGAGCCGGGCGGCCTGGTGGTGCGCGACCGCGAGGCACTCATGCGCATTGCGGAAACCGACAACTGAAGAGCAACAACAACAAACTCTCCGCCCTCTCATGAGCAACTTTGACCACTTCGTGGGCACCCGGCCCGTTTCCGAGCAGCACGCGTTCGACACCGCCGCGCTAAGCACCTGGCTCTCGCAGAACATGAAGGGCTTTGCGGGCCCCCTGACGGTGGAGATGTTCAAGGGCGGGCAGTCCAACCCCACCTACAAGCTCATCACGCCCACCACCAGCTATGTGATGCGCGCCAAGCCCGGGCCCGTGGCCAAGCTGCTGCCTTCGGCCCACGCCATCGAGCGCGAATTTGCGGTGATGAGCGGCCTGTACGGCACCGATGTGCCCGTGGCGCGCATGTTCGTGCTGTGCGAGGACGAGTCTGTGATCGGCCGCGCCTTCTACGTGATGGAGTGCATGCAGGGCCGCGTGCTGTGGGACCAGTCCCTGCCCGGCATGTCGCAGGCTGAGCGCGGCGCCATCTACAACGAGATGAATCGCGTGATTGCCGCGCTGCACACCGTGAAGTTTGCCGAACGGGGCCTGGCCAGCTACGGCAAGCCTGGCAACTACTTCGAGCGCCAGATCGGCCGCTGGAGCAAGCAGTACGTGGCTTCCATCACGCAGCCCATTCCCGAAATGGACAAGCTCATGGAATGGCTGCCCGCCCACATGCCCGCCAGCGCGCGGGATGAAAGCCAGGTGTCCATCGTGCATGGCGACTACCGGCTGGACAACCTCATGTTCCACCCCACCGAGCCGCGCGTGATCGCCGTGCTCGACTGGGAGCTGTCCACCCTGGGCCACCCGCTGGCCGACTTCAGCTACCACTGCATGAGCTGGCACATCCCCGCCGCCATGGGCCGGGGCATTGCGGGCCAGGACCTGGCCGCGCTCGGCATCCCCAGCGAAGACAGCTACATCCGCCTGTATTGCGAACGCACCGGCATCGCCACGCCCGAGGCGCTGCGCGCCGACTGGAACTTTTACCTCGCCTACAACATGTTCCGCATCGCGGCCATCCTGCAGGGCATTGCCAAGCGCGTCGAAGCGGGCACCGCGTCCAGCGCGCAGGCCAAGGCCTCGGGGGACACCGCACGGCCCATGGCCGAGCTGGCCTGGTCGTTTGCACAGCGCGGCTGAGAAGAACAACACAGGCAGAAGAACAGGCGCCGCCCCACGATTACCAACGGAGAAGAAACCCATGGACTTTGACTACTCGCCCAAAACCAAGGAACTGCAGGCCAAGCTGCTCCAGTTCATGGACGACCACATCTACCCGAACGAAGCCACCTACACCGCTGAACTGGCGGCCAACACGGCAGCGGGCAAACGCTGGAGCGCGCTCAAGACCATCGAAGACCTCAAGCCCAAAGCCCAGGCCGCCGGTTTGTGGAACCTGTTCCTGCCAGTGGACAGTGCCGCCGCCTCGGGCTACGAAGGCGCGGGCCTCACCAACCAGGAGTACGCGCCCCTTGCCGAAATCATGGGCCGCGTGCAATGGGCCAGCGAAGTGTTCAACTGCTCGGCCCCCGACACGGGCAACATGGAAACCATCGCCCGCTACGGCGACGAGGCCAACAAGGCCCGCTGGCTCAAGCCCCTGCTCGAAGGCAAGATCCGCTCGGCCTTCGCCATGACCGAGCCCGATGTGGCATCGAGCGACGCCACCAACATCGAGACGCGCATCGAGCGCCAGGGCGACGAGTACGTGATCAATGGCCGCAAGTGGTGGATCTCCGGCGCGGCCGACCCGCGCTGCGCCGTGTTCGTCACCATGGGCAAGACCGACCCCGAGGCGCCCAAGCACTCGCAGCAAAGCATGGTGCTGGTGCCCGCCGACACCAAGGGCATCACCATCATCCGCCCGCTGAACGTGATGGGCTATGACGACGCCCCCCACGGCCACGTGGAGATGACTTTCGAGAACGTGCGCGTGCCCGTCTCCAACATCCTGCTGGGCGAAGGCCGTGGCTTCGAGATCGCACAAGGGCGCCTGGGCCCCGGTCGCATCCACCACTGCATGCGCCTCATCGGCCTGGCCGAACGCGCGCTGGAGCTGATGTGCAAGCGCGCCTCCTCACGCACCGCCTTTGGCAAGACCGTGGCGCAGCAGACCGTGACGCAAGAGCGCATTGCCGAAGCCCGCTGCAAGATCGACATGGCCCGCCTGCTCACCCTCAAGGCCGCCTGGCTGATGGACGTGGCTGGCAACAAGGTCGCCAAGACCGAAATCGCCATGATCAAGGTCGTCGCCCCCAGCATGGCCTGCCAGGTCATCGACTGGGCCATGCAGGTGCACGGCGGCGGCGGCATGTGCGACGACTTCCCGCTGGCCTATGCCTACGCCGGTGCACGCACGCTGCGTTTTGCCGACGGTCCTGACGAAGTGCACCGCAACGCGATCGCCAAGTGGGAGCTGGGCAAGTACGGCACCTACGGCCGCGATGCGGGGGTGCCGATCACGCGCGGGGCTTGATCGCACGGGCAACACAATGAACAACGGGGCCACAGGCCCCGTTTGCTTTTTGGGTCGGCATGGCGAGGGGGTTTACCGCTCCAGATTCGGTAAATCATCCGGCCCCGCCACCGACA
The DNA here is from genome assembly GCF_002245625.1 of Acidovorax kalamii. Classification (GTDB taxonomy): domain Bacteria; phylum Pseudomonadota; class Gammaproteobacteria; order Burkholderiales; family Burkholderiaceae_C; genus Acidovorax; species Acidovorax kalamii. The sequence continues at coordinate 53,617 of NZ_NOIG01000010.1, read as the reverse complement.
TGGGCGGCAGGTTCTGCATCGCGGCCTGGGCGCCTATCAGCAGCATCTGGGTGGCGTGTTCAATTTCGGGCAGGCTGCGCTCGGTGTGTTCCATGCGCAGGTAGACCTTGCCGCGCACCAGCATCAGCACCAGGGGAGACTGCGCACGCGCGGCGCTGTGTTCGCCTTCCAGGAAGTTGAGCAGCTGCGACACCACGGGCGCGTGGATCCAGCGCTGGGCCACCTCGATGCGCTCGGCAATCACCGCGAAATGCTGGCGGAAGGACGCGGGCAGGCCGGGCCAGGTCATCTCTTCGTACATGGCCAGCCAGCGCATTTCTTCGGGCAGGTTGGTGTTCACCGTGGTCTGCAGCGTGTCGGTGATGGCGTTGTAGGCGCTGCCCTCCAGTGCCTCGTGCAAGGAGCGGTTGAGCACCATCACGGCGGCGTCCGGGTCGGCGCCCACGTCGGCGCGACCGCGCAGCTCCAGGCCCCGCACATAGTCGCGTGTGGGGGCACCACATTCCAGGCGCCAGGGGTGGCCGCCCACGTCGCCCCCCAGGTCGAAGTGCCCCTCGGTGGCCGACGGCACGATGGCCAGCTGTTGCGACGCGGCCCAGCGGGCCACTTCCTTGTTGGTGACGGGCCGGGCGGCGGAGCCGCTGGACGGGCTGAAGGCTTTGCGCAGGCGATCGAACATGGCCAGGGGGAAGCGGAGTGCTTCGCAAGAGTCACGGGTACGGGCATTATTGGGGGCATTCGCTGCCGGAGAAAGCCCCCCGAGGGAAAAGCCGCCCTGAGTCGCCTGCGGCGCCCTCCCCGAAGGGGGACGCACCCGGTGGCCCGACACAGCAAGCCCCACGGGTGCACTGGCCTTGCGCCGCGCCGGTTTCGTCGGCCGTGGATGGGGCACAGCGTTTGGCTCACTTGCATGTTTTCACCATGAACCGCCGTCTTGCCTTTTCCGCCCTGGGTTGCACGCTGGCCTCGGCGCCGCTGGTCGCCCTGGCGCTGCCCGCCGATGCCTCGGCCACGGCACGGCAGCTGGTGCGCTGGGCCACGGAGACGGGCGACCACCAGCGCTTGCCTTTTGCGGTGATTGACAAGCCCTGGGCCCGCATCCATGTGTTTTCGGCCCAAGGGCAGTGGCTGGGCAGTGCGCCGGTGCTGCTGGGCGCGGCACGGGGCGACCGGTCGGCGCCCGACCTGGGCACGCGGCCGCTGGCGCAGATCCGGCCGGAGGAGCGCACCACGCCCGCAGGCCGTTTTGTGACCGAACCGGGCCGCAACCTGCGCGGGGAAGACATTGTGTGGATCGACTACGACTCGGCCGTGTCGCTGCACCGGGTGCGCAGCGTCAGCGCCTCGGAACGCCGCCACCAGCGCCTGGCCAGCGGCAGCACACGCGACAAGCGCATCAGTTATGGCTGCGTGAATGCGCCCGAGGCGTTCTACAACAAGCACATCGCCCCGCTGTTCGGGCAGGGGCCCGGCGTGGTCTATGTGCTGCCAGACACGGAATCATTTGCTACATTTTTTATAGCTGCAAGCGCTTATCCTTAGCGCGGAGACGGCACTTTTTACTCAAATTCTTGCCCCCTCCCGGGCCCCGAGGGGCCTCAGCCCGTCTTCTGCAGCCTGAACACCGCGCGGCGCCCGCCCACCGTGAGCCCTCGGGCGTTGACGATGTGCGCAGAGCGCCGCCGCGCCAGGGCCTCGCGCTGGCCAGCATCCAGCCAGTCGAGCTGGTCCATCACTTCCACGGCGGCAGCCACCTGGGCGACCATGTTGCCGTCCATGATCTTGAGCGCAAAGGCCTCGCCCCGGCTGCGGCTACCCACCACCTGCACACCGTCAGCGCCCGTCTTGGACACCCAGTCGCCCTGCCCCACCTGCATGAACTCCAGGTCGTGCCGCCCTGTGCCTGAGCCCAGCTCGGGCCGCGCCACCATGGCGTCGGCCAGCGTGGTCAGGCTTTCGTGCAGGTCGGTGTCGGGCGCGCCACCCGCCAGCCGGGCATAGCCCCGCGCCAGGTGCGCCAGCGGCATGGCGTAGTTGGGCGCCGAGCAACCGTCGATGCCCATGGCCAGTTGATCGGGAGCGAGCCCCACCGCCTGCGCCACGTGGTCGCGGATGGCCACCTGCAGCGGATGGGCGGGGTCCAGGTGATCCTCCAGCGGCAGCCCCTGCTGCACACAATGGGCGACAAAACCCGCGTGTTTGCCGCTGCAGTTGTTGTGGCGTTCGTCGGGCACAAAACCCGGGGGCAATGTGCCCAGGCCCAGCTCGGCGAACAGGGGGCGGTGGCAGCCGCAGCGCAGCGCGTGGTAGTCCTGCCCCACGCTGGCCAGCATGCGGCTGGCCTGTTCCACATGCATGGGCTCGCCGTTGTGGCTGGCGCACAGCAGCGCCAGTTCGCCCGGCCCCCAGCCCAGCGCGCGGGCCCCGCCCGACTGCATGAAGGGCAGCGCCTGAAACGCCTTGATGGTGGAGCGGGTGAAGGTGACCGTATAGGGATCTCCCACCTGCGCCAGCACCTGGCCCTGGCGGTTGGCCACAGCCACGGCGCCCCAGTGCTGGCACTCGGGCAAGCCGCCCCGGCTGACTTCGATCAACGGAACAAAACCCATGGCGATGATTCCTGGCAGCGGCCTTAGCGTGCGGTGGTGGGAGGGGTTACGGGGGCCAGCGTCAGGCTGTGGGCCCAGCGCGCGGGCTGGCGCTGCAGGGCGCGGTAGCCGGTGTCGGCCCAGGTGGTGCTCATGTCGCGGTAGCGCGGCGAAAACACCAGGCCGCTCTGGCCCGTCTGGTAGATGAAGCGTGACTGCTCCAGGTCCGCCAGGTCATACACCGCGCGCAGAGAGGCGGCATGGCGGTTCACATACGGCCCCTTGGCCTCGCCGGCGTTGTACTGGCCCACGTTCACGGTGTACGAGTCTCCGTGCGATGGCACGCTCACGTCAAAGAAGCGCGCCAGCGCGGGCACATTGCCAAAAGGCCGGTGCACGCTGAGCGCGGGGTGGGCTGCGCCCCAGCGCCACTGGGCAGGGTCTGCGCCGTAGGTGGCCTGCAGGCGGTCGAGCGCGCGCCCCAGGGCGGCGGCGGATTGCTCGGCGCAGGTCGCGGGCTGGCACCACCAGTTGTCGTTGCGCTCCAGGATGCCTTCGATGGCCGCACGGTAATCGCGCTTGCCATAGGTGGCCTTGAAGCGGCCCTCGCCAATGCGCGGGATGATGAGGCCCCGCGCCAGCTCGTCCGTCCAGGCCACAAAAATCAGCGGCGCAGCGCGGCCCGCGTCCATCACGCCGTCAAAGCCCTGCAGCTCTTTCTGCGCCGCAGCGGCGAGCGGGTGCGCGGACTGCGCCTGCTGCAGGTGCGGCAGCAGGCGCCGCGTGGCGAGCGAGGCCACGTCGCGGTGGATGGCCTGCATGCTGGCCGCGTCGTGCTTGGGGGTGGCTTCGATGAGCTGAGCGATGCGTTCGTAGCGGTACGGCAAGGCCCAGTCCTGCGTGAGGAAGTGCGGGTAGCCGGGTGCCGTCACGCGCTGGTTGGCGGTGGCCACCCAGCCCTTGTTGCCATCGTCCTGCGGGGTCTGTTCGTAGGGCAGCCAGCCCTTCCAGTCGTAGCGTGCGTCCCAGCCGGGTGATGGCGCCACGCCCCGGATGTCGTTGGCCGCATCGCGCACTGGCACCCGGCCAGCGGCCTTGAAACGGATGTTGCCCTGGTCGTCGGCCGCCACCACGCTCTGCATGGGTGAGTGGTAGTGGGCCAGGCCTGCAAAGAGCTCGTCCACGCTCTTGGCCTGGTTGGTCTTGAAGCCTGCCAGCACCGTCTGGTTGTCGTCGTCCAGCGCGCTCCAGCGCAGCGCCAGCACGTACTTGCCCAGGTCCAGCACCTCGGCGTGCGACTTCTGCACGTCGCTCAGCACCGGTCCGTGGCGGGTGCTGCGCAGCTGCAGCACCACGTCGGCCTCGCCCTTGACGCGGATGGTCTCCTTGCGCATGGTGAACGGCGCCCAGCCCTCGGGCGTGCGGTACTGCGTGGCGTCGGCCGGGTTGATCTGCTCCAGGTACAGGTCCTGCACATCCGGGCCGGTGTTGGTAAAGCCCCAGGTCACCTTGTCGGTGCGGCCCAACACCACAAAGGGCAGACCTGGCAAGGTGGCGCCCACGGCGTCGATGGCAGCAATGGGCGTGCCGTCCGAGGCCTGCCCTGCGGGCGCCTGCAGCCCGGCGAAGTACCAGATGGCCGGGGCCGACAGGCCCAGGTGCGGGTCGTTGGCGAGCAGGGGTTTGCCGCTCACGGTGCGCGAGCCCGCCAGCACCCAGTTGTTGCTGCCCTTGCCTTCGTTGGTGCCCGCGTTGCGGGTCAGCTCGTCGGCCCAGGCCAGCATGCCGGTGCTGATCTGCCGGGCCAGCGGGCCTTCCGACTTGCGGCTGACCGCGTCCGCCGCACTGCCCTGCGCCGCCGCAGTGGAGCCCGCATCGGCCGCGCGGTACACGCCCAGCTGCCGGTACAGCGCTGCCAGGTCGGCCGTGGCGGCAGGCTTTTCGCCCGGATAAGGCGGCATCAGCTGCCAGAGGCGGTCGGTGTCGAGCGTGCGCGCCACCGACAGGCGCGCAAATTCGGTGCCCCAGTTGCCACCCAGGTCCAGCGCCATCATCAGCGCCCACCCCACGCTGTCTTCGGGCTCCCACACCGTGCCCTGCGCGCCGCCGGGCTGCACTCCCAGCACATGGAACTCGGGCGGCAGCGCCTGCGGGCGGTTTTTGTGGAAGGCGTGGATGCCCTGGCTGTAGGCCTGCAGCGCGTCCTTGGCGTACTGGGGCAGCCCTGCATACTGGCGCTTGGCCACGCCCGCAATGTCGAGCGCGCGCATGAGCTTGTCGGTCTCGACCGTGGCGGGGCCAAATACCTCGGACAACTCGCCGTGCATGACCCGGCGGTTGAATTCGAGCTGCCAGGTGCGCTCCTGCGCATGCACGTAGCCCATGGCAAACCAGGCGTCCTGCGGGGTCTGTGCGTGCACATGGGTCACGTCCGATGGGTCTCGCTGCACACGCACGGCTTCGCGCAGCCCCGGCACCTGCAGCGTGCCATCCACCACCGCAAAGCTGCGCTGCACATACACCGCCGCGCCCGTGCCCGCCAGCAACGCCGCCACCACCAGCCCGACGGCCGTCCGCTTCATCCACGCCATGTCTTGTCTCTCCTGCTGTTGTGTTGTGTCATCTGAGTGTTTAGCCGCACGTCCCTTGGCACGCCTGCAGGCCAGCAGCCTGCGGCATCGAACCTGCAGTGGGCAAAACGATCAGCCCAGGTGCACGCTGGTGCCCACCACCTGGAAGCTCATGACCGGCGCGCTGGGTTCTGTAAAAGGCACGCCCAGCGCTATCTGCCCATTGCCGTGCAGGATGCAGGCATCGCGGCGCAGCCGCACGGGCGAATCGCTGCCTTCAAACCGCACCCAGGTGCCAAAGCTGCTCATGTCGGTGAGCACAAAACCGCTGTTGCGCCAGTCGATGCGTGCATGCAGGCGCGACACCCGGGGATCATTGATGCACAGCTGCGCATGGTTGGCGCGCCCCACATGCACGGGGGCGTCCGACGAGGTGAACGACATGTTCACCCCATGCCACGAAAACTGGATTTCCCCCAGGATCGGGTCCACCGGGGCAAAGCTGCTGGCCAGCGCCGCCTGCATGGTGAGGGAGTCGGGTTCCTCGTTCTCGCGCCACTCCACCTGGTAGAGCATGAGGAGTTCGGCCTTGCCCCGGATCTCCATGTGGCCGAGCTTGCGGTACCAGGCATCGGGCGCCGAGCCAGCGAGCAGCACGGTGGTCTCGGTGGCCCAGATTTCGGCGGGCCCGGCCCGCTCGCACAGGCGGGAGGCCACGTTGACCGCGTCGCCATAACAATCGCCATCCACATCCACCACCTCGCCACTGGCCACGCCCACGCGGATGTCCATGCGCAGCGGCTGCGGCCAGCGGCCCAGCCGCTCCTGGTGCTGGCGCAGCATGGTGGCGGTGGCCGAGACGGCCCCGGCCGCGTCGCCAAACACGCACAACACGCCGTCGCCCAGCTTTTTGACCACCCGCCCCCCGTGGGTTTCGATGGTGTCGGCAATCCACTGGGTGACCTGCGTCACGGCTTCCGTGGCACGCTCGTTGCCCAGCGTTTCGTACAACGAGGTACTGCCCGAAATGTCCGCGAAGACCACCGTTGACAGCACGCTCATGAACGGTGGCCTATTAGTAACATCATGTGAATCAGTTTAGTGCAAGCTCAACGAAGACGCACCCACCCAAGCGTCAACAATCCTGAGCCGGGTGTGGCGCCTCCACCAGCGCGCTCCAGGCCACCCACCTCCGGGCACCTGGCCAGGGGCAAAAGGGAACGCATGCACCTTCAAGCCCCACCCACACACCATTCAGTACATGGCATGCCCAAGCGGTGTCAGGGCATTGCAAGCAACTGCGCGAAATACGTAAAAGTTCGCAACAAACGGGGTTGGCGTGTTGTCTTTATACAAAAACAGGAGCACCACCCTTGCGTCAATCCTCGCTCCCGCTTAATTTGACCGACCCTGTTACAAAAACCGTTGTGCGCCCTGCCCATGCGCTGGAACAAACCCAATCTCCGCAACAACCTGCACGACCTGCTTGGCCGTGACAAGCCGTCTTCGACGGCCTGGGTGCGCGACCAGGGGCTGGAGGAAGTGCGCAAGGCGATGCTGCAAGGCCTGATGGGCGTATCGGGCTGCGAAGTGGCGCGCATGAACATGCGGCTGCGGTATGCGGGCGACATCGAAGCGCTGTGGTATCTGCGCATCGATCTGTTTGACACCCTGGTGCCCTTGCGGGGCGAGGCCGTCGCCCAGAAGGTGCTGGACCACGTCACCCCCTTGTTCCAGGGTCAATTGCCGCTGTCCCTGCGCACCCCCCAGGCACCACAGGAACCCCGGTTCCGGAATTTCTAAGCCAGCCTAGCGGCCCCTTGGGCCACACTCTCCGGCCCGGTCCACTTGCCTCAGTGGCCTCAGTGCTGGTGCCCCCAGTAGATCAGCGCATCACGCGCCTCCACCGACAGCGACACCGTGGCCCCCACCGGCAGCAGCACCTTGGTCTCGACATGCCCGAACGGCAGGTTTGTGAGCACCGGCGCCTTGATCTGGCTGCGCAGCCAGTCCACCACCGACTGCAGCTTGTAGCCCTTGTCGTGCGGCGCCAGCTTGAAGTTGGTGAACTGCCCCAGCACCACGGCCTTTTGCTGGGCGAGCACACCAGCGTGCAGCAACTGGGTGAGCATGCGCTCGATGCGGTAGGGGTGCTCGTGCACGTCCTCGATGAACAGCACCCCGCCCTTGATCTGCGGCAGATACGGCGTGCCCACCAGCGCAGCCAGCACCGACAGGTTGCCGCCCCACAGCGTGCCGCTTTTCACATACACATTGGGCACGGCAGGCTTGCCCGTGGTGGCATTGGGCTTCTCGTTGTGCATGCGCCAGCCCGTGCCTTCACCGTGGCCGGTGAGCAGGTCGTCAAAGCAGGCTTCCATGATGTCGTCGGGCTCGCCCGCCACGCCAAAATCCGCACCCAGCGAGGGGCCAGCCCAGGTGGTGGCGCCGGTCTTGGCCAGCACTGCAAGCTGGAAGGCGGTGAAGTCGCTCACCCCCACAAAGTGCATGCCCTTGTCGATGGCCTTGGCTACGGCCTTGTAGCGGATACCCGGCAGGATGCGGGTGAGGCCATAGCCCCCGCGCGAGATCAGCGCCACGTCGGCCCCGCTGGCGGCAGCGCGGTGGATGGCGGCCAGCCGCGTCTCGTCGTCGCCTGCAAAACGCGTGTGGGTGACCAGCGCATCGGCGTCCACCTCGACCTCGTGGCCCAGGGCCTTGAGCCGCGCAATGCCGCGCTTGAAGGCCGCCTTGTCGCGCACGGCGCTGGAGGGCGAATAGATGTAGATGTGCTTGGGACCGTGGTCGTGGTGGCACTGGGAATGGTCGTGATCGTGGTCGTGCAAAGCGCTCAGACCCGCCGAGGGCCTGCTCCGTCAAAAAGAGAGGTCTGGCGCTGTGTCAGCCGTTAGAGCTGCCAGTGCCAGGAAACGAGAAGTATTCCACAGCCCGTGCGGCGATCACCTCGCCATGCTCCTGCACAAAGTGGCCCGCATCCGGCAGCACCACGGGCTCGGGGCAGCCCTGGATGGTTTGCTGCAGGGCCCGCATGGTGGGCAGGCCCAGCACCGGGTCTTGGGCACCCACCACCATCAGGCTCTGGCCTTGCCACTGGTGCTGCCAGAAATCGCGGGCCGCGCGCGACAAGGCCGCGCCCGGGTCTTCGGTGGCGGCGGGCACGCGTTCGGGGAACGCGCGCAGCGCGGCACGGTAGCCTTTGTCGGGGAACGGCGCATCGTAGGCTGCGCATTCGGCGGGGCTCAGGTGTGGGTTGCCACGCGCCAGCAGGCGCCCTACCCCATACAGCGGCTTGCCGCGACACATCGCACGCCAGTCTACAAAACCCTTTGGCAGGGGCGCGTCGCCCGTGGCCAGCAAGGTGTTCATCACCAGCACACCGTTGAACCGCTCGGGCATCGCCATGGGCAGCGTCAAGCCCAGAATGCCGCCCCAGTCCTGCACCACCAGCACCACGTTGCGCAAATCGAGCCTTTCAATCAACTCCAGCAGCACCTGACGGTGCCATTCGAACTGGTGGGCGCCCTCCTTCTTGGGCTTGTCGCTTTTGCCAAAGCCGATCAGGTCGGGCGTCACCACGCGGTCGCCTGCAGCCAGAAAGGCGGGCAGCATGCGGCGGTACAGGTAGCTCCAGGCCGGGTTGCCGTGCAGGCACAGCCAGGTGCGAGGCGCCATCGCCGGGTCTGGCGGGCCTTCGTCCAGATAGTGCAAACGCAGGCCCGCCAGGCTGGGCAGGTCGCTGATGTACTTCGGCGCCCACGGGTAACCGGGCAAATCGGCAAACGCTGCATCGGGCGTGCGCAGTGCATCGTCGCGCAGCGGGTGGCGGGCCAGCGCTTCGGCGCGCTGCTGGCGGCGGCGCTCTACAAAAAAGCCGCTCAGCAGGCTGCCACATTCGTCGGCCAGCACGCTGCCCAGTACCTCGGTCTGGTGGTTGATCTCGGCGTGAGCGAACAGGTTGAGCACTGAGCCAGCGGCGCCCGTCTTGGGTTCCTCCGCGCCATAGACCACGCGGGCCAGGCGCGCATGCAGCATGGCGCCGCTGCACATGGCGCAGGGCTCCAGCGTCACATACAGGCTGCAGCCGTCGAGCCGGTAGTTGCCCAGCTGCTGGGCTGCGGCGCGCAGCGCCACGATTTCGGCGTGGGCTGTGGGGTCGTGGGCCTGCACTGGGGCATTGCGGCCCGTGGCAATCACCTTGCCGTCCTTCACCACGATGGCGCCCACAGGCACCTCGCCCGCCTGCGCGGCCGCCTGCGCCTCGGCCAGGGCCAGGCGCATCCAGTGGGTGTCGTCGGGGTTTTTGCCTATCATTTCAATATTAATAGCAATAAAATGAATACAGCCGCGCGGAAGCGGCCATTTTTATTCATTATTTGGCGGCATCCTCGGGCATGGGGCGCGCCTGCTGCATCAGGCCTTCCATTTGCTGCTTGACCTGTTGCTGCACCTGCTGGCTTTGCTCGCGCACGGTGGCCGGGGGTGCCGATGCGGGTGCGGCTCCCGGGGCCGTCTGCAGCGCGGGCACCGGGGCGCGCGTGGCCGACAACTGCTTTTTGGCCAGCAGGCCCACGATGGCCAGCACCACAACCAGCCCCACCAATCCAAACACTGCACGCATAAGACCGCTCCTTGCCGGGCACCAGCCGCCCGTTGGCTCAGCGACCGACTGTAAATGCAAACCCCGCACGCAAAAACGGCCGCACGCGGCGGCCGTTGAAGGTGTCGCTAACGCAGCGGGCCTCAGTTCAGCGCCACGCGGCTGCCGTCCTTGAAGGTATAGAGCGTCACTGCGGGCGTCGTCAGCTCGCCCTTGGCGGTGAAGGCGATGTTGGCCGTCACGCCCTTGTACTCGGTCTTGGCGAGGAAGGGGGTGAACACCTTGGGGTCCACCGAGTTGGCGCGTTTCATCGCGTCGGCCAACACCATGGCGGCGTCATAGGCATAGGGGCTGTAGATCTGGAACTGGCCGGGGAACTTGGCGTCGTAGCGCTTCTTCCAGTCGGCGCCGCCCTGCATCTTGTCCACCGATGCGCCGCCCGTGGCGCAGGTCACGTTCTTCAGCGCGGGGGTCTTGCCCGACAGTTCGGGCAGCTTCTCGGTGCACAGCGCGTCGCCACCAAAATACTTCACGTTGCCCAGGCCCAGCTGCTCCATCTGGCGCAGCATGGGGCCGGCTTGCGCGTCCAGGCCGCCGTAGAAGATCGCGTCGGGCTTCTTGTTCTTGATGGCGGTGAGGATGGCCATGAAGTCGGTGGCCTTGTCGTTGGTGAACTCCTCCGCCACCACCTTCAGACCCTTTTGTTGGGCCGTGGCCTTGAACACCGAGGCCACCCCCTGGCCGTAGGCCGTGCGGTCGTCGATGATGGCCACACTCTTGAGCTTCTGGTGGTCGGCACCGAACAACGCCAGCGCTGCGCCCAGCGCGTTGTCGTTGGCGATCAGGCGGAAGGTAGTCTTGTGGCCGGGCTTGGTCAGGTCGGGGTTGGAGGCCGAGGCCGTGATGTGGGGCAGGTCGCACTTGGCATAGATCGCCGATGCAGGGATGGACGTGCCCGACTGCAGGTGCCCCACCACGCCCGCCACCTTCTGGTCGCACAGTTTTTGCGCCACGGCGGTGGCCTGGCGTGGGTCGCCTGCGTCGTCTTCGGCCGCAATTTCAAACTTGATCTTCTTGCCGCCGATGACGAGGTTCTGGGCGTTCAGGTCGTCAATGGCCAGGCGCACGCCGTTTTCAGTGTCTTTGCCAATGTGGGCAATGCCACCCGACACAGGGCCCGCGTGGGCGATCTTGACGGTTTGCACGTCTTGCGCAGAGGCCACGCTGGCGGCCAGCGCAACAGCAGTCAGGGCAGAAATGCGGAACAGGGGCGAGGAAGCAGAAGCGGGGCAAAACACGGTACGAGGTCTCCAGAATCATTCAATGCGGGCTTGTTGTGCACCGATCTTGTACACAACAAGCCCCGCATCCTAGCCATGCCAGCGGCCATTTGCCGCATTTGCTATGCAAACTTAGCAATTTGCTCCGGCATTAACCACGCTAATGAGGCCGGCGCCCACCGCCCGGCAAGGCACGCTGGGATAATCACGTCCCATGTCTCTCCTGCCCCACCAGCTCGAACTGCTCTCCCCCGCGCGCGATGCCGACATTGGCATCGAAGCCGTCAACCACGGTGCCGATGCCGTCTACATCGGCGGCCCCGCGTTTGGCGCACGCGCCAGCGCGGGCAATGACATCCGCGACATCGAGCGCCTGGTGAAACACGCGCACCGCTTCAACAGCCGCATCTTCATCACGCTCAACACCATCCTGCGCGACGATGAACTGGAGGCCGCGCGCCAGATGGCCTGGCAGGTGTACGAGGCGGGCGCTGACGCGCTCATCATCCAGGACATGGGCCTGCTCGAAATCGACCTGCCCCCCATCCAGCTGCATGCCAGCACCCAGACCGACATCCGCACGCCCGAGAAGGCGCGTTTTCTGCAGGACGTTGGCCTCTCGCAAATCGTGCTGGCACGCGAGCTGACGGTGCAGCAGATTGCGGCCGTGCACAAGGCGCTGGGCCCGGTGGATGCGCCGGGCCGCGCCAACATCGAGTTCTTCATCCACGGTGCGCTGTGCGTGGCCTACAGCGGCCAGTGCAACATCAGCCATGCGCAGACGGGCCGTAGCGCCAACCGCGGCGACTGCAGCCAGGCCTGCCGCCTGCCCTACCAGGTGACAGATGCGCAGGGCCGCTTCATTGCGCACGACAAGCATGTGCTCAGCATGAAGGACAACAACCAGAGCGACAACCTGCGCGCCCTCATCGACGCGGGCGTGCGCAGCTTCAAGATCGAAGGGCGCTACAAGGACATGGGCTATGTGAAGAACATCACCGCCCACTACCGCACGCTCATCGACGAGATCCTGGAAGAGCGTGAAAGCGCGAGCCGGCCGCTGTCGCGCTCGTCCAGCGGCGCCACTACCTTCACCTTCACGCCCGACCCGCTACAGAATTTCAACCGCGAGTTCACCGACTACTTCGTGACCGGCCGCAAGGAGGACATCGGCGCCTTCGACAGCCCCAAGAACCCCGGCCAGGCCATTGGCTGGGTGACCAAGGTGGGGCCCGACTTTGTGGAGCTGGAAGTGAGCGACCCCGCCACCGTGCTCCACAACGGCGACGGCCTGTGCTACTACGACCTGCACAAGGAGCTGGTGGGCATGGCCATCAACGTGGCCGAGCCCGTGTCGGCACGCAGCGTGGGCCAGTGGCGCGTGTATCCGAAAGACCCGATGGAAGGCTTCAAGGATCTGCGCAAAGGCACCGAGATCAACCGCAACCGCGACATGGACTGGGTGCGCACGCTGGAGAAAAAGTCCAGCGACCGCCGCATCGGCCTGTGGGCGCACCTGAGCGAGACACCTTCCGGCTTCAGCCTGATGCTGACCGACGAAGACGGCAACGTGGGCTGTGCCGAAGTGCAGCAGCCGCACCAACCCGCCACCGACGCAGCCAAGGCCGAAGCCAGCCTGCGCGAGCAACTGGGCCGTTTTGGCGCCACCGTTTTTGCGGTGCACGACATTGCGCTGCAGCTTTCGCAGACGTGGTTTGTGCCCGCCTCGGTGCTCAACGCGCTGCGCCGCGATGCGCTTGCCGACCTGGAAGCCAGCCGCGCCCACAACTTCACGCGCCTGCAGCGCGCCACGCCGGTGGAGCCCCCCGCGCCCTACCCTGAGGACACGCTCTCGTTCCTCGGCAATGTGTTCAACCACAAGGCGCACGACTTCTACGTACGCCACGGTGTGAAGGTGATCGACGCGGCCTACGAGGCGCATGAAGAGGAAGGCGAAGTCAGCCTCATGATCACCAAGCACTGCGTGCGCTTCTCCATGAGCCTGTGCCCCAAGCAGGCCAAGGGCGTGACGGGTGTCCAGGGCACCATCAAGGCAGAACCCTTGATGCTGATCAATGGAAAGGAAAAGCTGACCTTGCGCTTTGACTGCAAACCCTGTGAAATGCACGTGGTGGGCAAGATCAAGCGCCAGGTGCTGAACCAGGTGCCGGAAGCCCCGCTCCAGTTCTACAAAGCCCGGCCGCAGAACGCGCATTGATCCCCCGGCATGCGGCCTCTGTCCAGATTGCCGCATGCCCCCTACCCAAGCCCCCCACCTGCATCCCGCCGAGGCTGTGGCCCAGGCCCATGGCGTCAACCCGGACGCAGGCCTGCATGCTGACGAGGCCCGGCGCCGCAGTGCCACCCATGGCGCCAACGAACTGGCCGCATCGCAAGACCGCCCCTGGTGGCGCCTGCTGGCCGACCAGTTCAAGGACTTCATGGTGCTGGTGCTGCTGGGCGCGGCCGTCATCTCGGGGCTGGTGGGTGAGGTCACCGACACGCTGGTGATCCTCGTCATCGTGGTGCTCAATGCTGTCATCGGCTTCGTGCAGGCATGGCGCGCCGACCAGGCCATGGCTGCATTGCGGCAACTGGCGGCTGCGCACGCCACCGTGCTGCGCAGCGGTGCGGTGCAGGTGGTGCCTGCCACCGTGCTCGTGCCCGGCGACATCGTGCTGCTGGAGGCAGGCAACCAGATCCCCGCCGACCTGCGGCTCATCGAGATCGCGCAGCTGCAGGTGGATGAATCGGCCCTCACGGGCGAATCCGTCACCGTGGCCAAGCAGACCGAGGCCCTGGCGGCCGAAGATGTGGGCGCACTGGGCGACCGCACCAACATGGCCTTCAAGGGCACCACGGCCACGCATGGCCGGGCGCGCGGGCTGGTGGTGGCCACCGGCATGCACACCGAGCTGGGCAAGGTGGCCACGTTGCTTGACACCGGCGACCGCAGCACGCCGCTGCAACTGCGCCTGGCGGCGTTTGGCAAGCGCCTGGCGATTGCGGTTCTGGGCATCTGCGCGGTGATCTTTGTGGTGGGCGTTCTGCGCGGCGAGGCACCGCTGCTGATGGCCCTCACGGCCATCAGCCTGGCCGTGGCAGCCATCCCCGAGGCGCTGCCCGCCGTGGTGACCGTGCTGCTGGCCCTGGGCGCACGCCGCATGGTGGCCGTGCATGCGCTGGTGCGGCGGCTGCCGTCGGTCGAGACGCTGGGCTCGGTCACCACCATCTGCTCCGACAAGACGGGCACCCTGACCCAAAACCGCATGCATGCCGAGCTGCTGCTGGCCCAGGGCATGCGCTGGGTGCCCGGCGACCCCCTGCCCGGCCCCGCCCATGCCGAAGCCCTGCGCGCCGCCGCGCTGTGCAACGACGCCACGCGGCAGGCGCAAGGCGACGGCGACGCCCCAGGCACGCAGTGGCTGGGCGACCCCACCGAAACTGCGCTGGTGCTGGCCGCCCACGCGGGCGGGCTGGACAAGGCTCAGCTCGACACTGCCAGCCCCCGCGTGCAGGAGCAGCCCTTTGACTCCGACCGCAAGTGCATGACCACCTTCCACCGCGATGCGCACGGGTTTGTGGCCTACACCAAGGGCGCGCCGGAATCGCTCTTGCCCCGCTGCACCGCCCACTGGACACCCGACGGCGCTGCCGCACTCGACACCGCCAAGGTCCTCGCCACTGCCCAGCAACTCGCCGCCCAGGGCCTGCGGGTGCTCACCCTCGCCCGCCGCAGCCACGCCCGCCTGCCGGACACCAACGATATCGACGCGGTGGAAAACCAGCTGGAACTGCTGGGCCTCATCGCCCTCATCGATCCGCCCCGCGCCGAGGCGCAGGCGGCAGTGCGCGACTGCCTCAGCGCCGGCATCACGCCGGTGATGATCACGGGCGACCACCCCGCCACCGCGCGCGCGATTGCGCACCGCCTGGGCATCGTCGACAACGCCGATGCGCCGGTGCTGACCGGCGCCGACCTGGCCACGCTGGACGATGCCGAGCTGCAGGCGAAGGTGGAGCAGGTGCAGGTCTACGCCCGCGTGGACCCGGCGCAGAAGATCCGCATCGTCGAGGCGTTGCAGGCCCGGGGCCACTTCGTGGCGATGACGGGTGACGGTGTGAACGACGCTCCGGCCCTCAAACGCGCAGATATCGGCGTAGCCATGGGCCAGGGTGGCACCGACGTGGCGCGCGAGGCATCCAGCCTGGTGCTGCTGGACGACAACTTCGCCACCATCGTCGCGGCGGTGCGCGAAGGCCGCCGCATCTACGACAACATCCGCAAGTTTGTGCGCTACGCCATGACGGGCAACTCGGGCGAGATCTGGACCATCTTTCTTGCGCCGCTGTTGCTGCTGCCCATCCCGCTGCTGCCCATCCACATCCTTTGGGTCAACCTCGTCACCGACGGGCTTCCGGGTCTGGCGCTGGCGGCCGAGCCGGCCGAGCGCGGCATCATGCAGCGCCCGCCCCGCGCGCCGCGCGAGAGCCTGTTTGCCCACGGCATGTGGCAGCACATCCTGGGCGTGGGCCTGCTGATTGGCGGCCTGTGCCTGGCGGTGCAGGCCTGGGCGCTGCACACCGGGCGCGCGCACTGGCAGACGATGGTGTTCACCGTGCTCACGCTGGCGCAGATGGCGCATGTGATCGCCATCCGCTCCGAGTCCGAGCCCATCTGGCGCCTGGGGCTGTTGAGCAACCGCCCGCTGCTGGGCGCGGTACTTCTCACGTTTGCGCTGCAGATGGCGACCATCTATGTGCCCTGGCTCAACCCCATCTTCCGCACCGAGCCGCTGAGCCTGGGCGAGCTGGCGCTGTGCATTGGCGCCGCGCTGGTGGTGCTGGTGGTCGTGGAAATCGAAAAGGCCTGGCGGCGCAGCCAGCAACAGCGGCGCACTGCACCAGAGCCCATAGACAACGCACTGGATGAGCCCGCAGCGTGAACACGCACAGGGCCCCTGGACGCACAAGAACCTCATAAGCACATAGCCAACGATTCGATGACGCCAGGGGCCTGCGGTGCCAGAATGGCCCGCGCCTTCGGCACATCGAGCAACGCCCGCCGTGGGTGGAACGCGGTTGCTCCACTCCCTTCCCTTCAACGAAAGAGACAGCCTTCATGAAAATCGAGACCCTGGCCGTACACGCAGGCTACAGCCCCGACCCCACCACCAAGGCCGTGGCCGTGCCCATCTACCAGACGGTGGCGTATGCGTTTGACAGCGCCCAGCATGGCGCAGACCTGTTCGACCTGAAGGTGCCGGGCAACATCTACACCCGCATCATGAACCCCACCACCGACGTGCTCGAAAAGCGCGTTGCGGCGCTCGAAGGCGGCATTGCCGCGCTGGCCGTGGCCTCGGGCATGGCGGCCATCACCTACGCCATCCAGACCATTGCCGAGGCGGGCGACAACATCGTGTCGGCCAGCACGCTGTATGGCGGCACCTACAACCTGTTTGCCCACACGCTGCCCCAGCAAGGCATCACCACCCGCTTTGCCGACCCGCGCGACCCGGCTAGCTTTGCGCAGCACATCGATGCGCGCACCAAGGCGATCTTCATCGAATCCATCGGCAACCCGTTGGGCAACGTGACCGACATCGCGGCCATCGCCAAGGTGGCGCATGACCACGGCGTGCCGCTGATCGTGGACAACACCGTGCCCAGTCCCTACCTGCTGCGCCCCATCGAGCACGGCGCCGACATTGTTGTGCATTCGCTCACCAAGTACCTGGGCGGCCACGGCAACAGCGTGGGCGGCGCGATTGTGGACAGCGGCAAGTTCCCGTGGGCACAGCACAAGGCACGCTTCCCGCACCTGAACGAGCCCGACGTGAGCTACCACGGCGTGGTGTACACCGAAGCCCTGGGCCCCGCCGCCTTCATTGGCCGTGCGCGCGTGGTGCCGCTGCGCAACACGGGCGCGGCGCTGTCGCCGCAAAGCGCGTTCCTGATCCTGCAAGGCATCGAGACCCTGGCCCTGCGCATGGACCGCATCTGCGACAACACGCTGGCGCTGGCCCAGTACCTGAAAAGCCACCCCAAGGTGGAATGGGTGCGCTACGCGGGCCTGCCCGACCACCCGGACCACGCCATCGTGCAACGCCAGCTGGGCGGCCGCGCCTCGGGCATCCTGAGCTTTGGGCTCAAGAGCACCGACGCCGACCCGCGTGCGGCCGGGGCGCGCTTCCTCGACGCTCTGCAGCTCTTCACGCGCCTGGTCAATATCGGTGACGCCAAGTCGTTGGCCACGCACCCGGCATCCACCACCCACCGCCAGCTCAACCCCGAAGAGCTGGCCAAGGCGGGCGTGAGCGAGAACATGGTGCGCCTGTCGGTGGGCATTGAACACATCGACGACCTGCGGGCCGACCTCGTGCAGGCCCTCGACGCCGTCTGAGCCGTCGGCAACAGCCAGCGCAGGTTGCGGGATACTGGAGGGTCTGCCCCGCAGATCGCGGGGTGCCCTGATTCAAGATCGCCATGTCCCGCCTATCCTCTCTTGCTCCGGCCACGCTCGGCCTGCTGATTCTGGTCGGCTGCAGCTCCACACCGTCCATCCCGCCGCGCGGAGCGGATGTGACCGATTCCCACGTCGCCAGTTTTCGCCAGAAGGAGGACGAGCAACTGCTGCAAAAGCAGGTGTCGCCTCCGCTGGATGCGCCTTTGTCGCTGCTAGAGGCACCGCTGCCGCGCTACCCGTCCTTCCTGCTGAATGACACATCATCCAAAGCACGCGGCGATGTGACGGTGTCGTTCGAGATCATGCCCAGCGGACTTGTCGGCACCGTTCGTGTGCTGTCTGGCACAGGGGATGATGCCTTGCACAAGCCGGCGATCGATGCGGTGCGCCGCTGGAGATTTGCGCCGCTGCTACGCAACGGGGAACCCGCCCGCCTGGTCCTGCAGCACACCTTCCGCATGGAACCTGAGCGCGTCAGATAGCGCGGTGAGGCCACTCATGCGTCACGCGCCAGCCGCAGCCCGCTGTATTGCCAGCGTGCAGTGGCAGGAAAGAAGTTGCGGTAGGTGCTGCGCGCGTGCCCCGGCGGCGTAGCGCACGAACTGCCGCGCAGCACGTACTGGTTGACCATGAACTTGCCGTTGTATTCGCCCACCGCGCCTTCGGCCGGGTGAAAGCCGGGATAGGCGGCGTAGCTCGACTGGGTCCACTGCCAGGCGGTGCCAAACAGCTGCTCCAGTCCAGGGCTGCCGGTTGGGGCGGGCTGCGCGGCGTGTTCCCATTCGGCCTCAGTGGGCAGGCGCGCGCCTGCCCAGCGGGCATAGGCGTCGGCTTCGTAATACGAGAGATGCAACACCGGCAGCGCCGCCTGCAAAGGCTGCAGCCCCGCCAGCGTGAACACCTGCCAGAGGCCGTCGCCAACGGGGCGATGCCAGTACAGCGGGTGCTCCAGCCCCTGGGCCACGCGCCAGTCCCAGCCTTCGGCCAGCCAGTGGGCGGGTTGCTGGTAACCCCCGGCCTGCACAAACGCCAGCCACTCGCCGCAGGTCACCAGCCGCGAGGCCAGCGCATACGGCGCCAGGTAGCAGCGGTGGCGCGGGCTTTCATTGTCGAAGGCGAAACCGGTGCCGCCGTGGCCGATGTCCACCAGCCCTCCTCCCAGACGCACCCAGCCCGGGGGCGCAGTGGCGGGGGTGATGGCGGGATCGCCCACCGGGGTGGTGGCATCGCCATAGGCCGGAAAGATGGGGTTGCACCACAGCAGGTGCTTGATGTCGGTGAGCAGCAGCTCCTGGTGCTGCTGCTCGTGCTGCAAGCCCAGCTCAACCAGTGCGCGCAACGTATCGCTCTGCAGCACGGCGGGCATAAGCCGCGCGATGCGCTGGTCCACATCGGCGCGGTAAGCCTGCACCTCGGCCAGCGGCGGCCGCGTGAGCAGGCCCCGCTGCGGGCGCGGGTGCCTGGCGCCCACGCCGTTGTAGTAGGAGTTGAACAGCACACGGAACGCCGGGTTGAATGGCGCAAACATCGGCTCGTGCGGTTCCAGCACAAAGGTCTCGAAGAACCAGGTGGTGTGCGCCAGGTGCCACTTGGCGGGGCTGGCGTCGGGCATGGACTGTGCGCCGCAATCCTCGGCCGACAGGGGGGCAACCAGGGCCTCTGTGTGGTTGCGCACAGCGGTGTAGCGGTGCAGCAGCCCGGTGAGTGGAGAACCAAAATCCATGTTGGTCATACCAGAAATCTTCAGGGCCTGGCGTGCACCACGGCAAACCAGCCCCGGTCGTCGGTCCAGGCCTGGGCCTGCGAAAACCCGGCGCGCTCCAGCATGTCGGTGAACACGCGCAGGGGGTACTTGTAGCTGTTCTCGGTGTGGATGCGCTCGCCCTGCTCAAACCGACGGCCGCCGCCGGGCCATTGCACATCGAAGTCCGCCATGGCCTCCAGGTGCATCTCTATGCGCGACGCACCCTGGTTGAAAAATGCGCGGTGCTGCCACTGCTCCACGTCGAAGTTGCTGCCGATGAGCCGGTTCACATGCCGCAGCACGTTGCGGTTGAAGGCGGCCGTCACACCCGCCGCATCGTCGTACGCGGCTTCGAGCACGTCCACGTCCTTGGGCAGATCGATGCCAATCAACAAGCCGCCGTCGTCGTCGATCAGCTCGCGCATGTGGGCCAGCAGGTCGAGCGCGTGGGGCGGGTCGAAGTTGCCGATGGACGAGCCGGGGTAGAACACCAGCCTACCAGTGCGCGGGATGTCGTCGGGCAGGGCCACGCCCTGCGTCATGTCGCCGCCCACGGCCCGTGCATCGAGGCCCGGGAAGTCGTCACGCAGGCCCTGCACCGCCGCCTGCAAAAAGTCGGCCGAAATGTCCACCCCCACAAAACATGCGGGCTGCACCAGCCGGCACAGGGTGCGGGCCTTCTGGCAGTTGCCCGCACCCAACTCGACCAGCGTGCGCCCCACCCCCACGGCGCGGGCAATGTCGGCCGCATGCTGCTGCATGAGCGCGGTTTCGGTGCGGGTGGGGTAGTACTCGGGCAGGCGGGTGATTTCTTCAAACAGGCGGGAGCCGTGCTGGTCGTAGAAATACTTGGGCGAAATGCTCGCGGGCCGCTGGCTCAGGCCGCGCGTGATGTCGTCGGTGGGGCTGGGCAAATGCATGGGTTGTGTCGAGGCGTCTCACGCGGCGCACATGCGCCGCTGGTTCATCCAACAGAACGGCCCCGAGGCCCTGGGGGCTCCCGCAGACCATCCCGCACCCAGGCGGGGGTGCCAAACAATCACCCCACCGCCAGCAGGCCATTGTGCGCCGCCTGGATGACATTGTGTACACGCCATTTCTGCCGCAGCCCGCGCCTGGCACGGTGCTCCATTGCCATTTTTGTGGGCACTTTCGCCCGGGGCCCCGCTCCAACGCCGCTGTGCCCACCTTTTTTTGCAGGAGTGCCCCATGCCCACCCGCACCGGTCCAACGCCATCCAGCCCCCGCCCTTGCCCCTCACCGGGCATCGACACGCGCCCCTCACCGGACTCGGGGCCCACGCGGCGGCGCCTGCTGCGGCAAGGGCTCTGGGGCAGCGCCCTGGTGGTGGCCCCGGCCCTGGTGCCCGCCGCCTTGGCGCAAGGGGCCTTGGCCCCCACGCCGCGCCAGACCGAGGGGCCGTACTACCCGGTCCGGTTCCCATCGGACAGCGATGGCGACCTGCTGCGCAACGGCCTGATGCGCTATGTGGATGGTCAACCCGTGTGGGTGGAAGGCCGGGTCACGGACACGCAGGGCGTGCCCCTGGCGGGTGGCACGGTCGAGATCTGGCAATGCGATGCAGACGGCCACTACCACCACCCTGGCGATGGTGACAAGGCCGCCCCGGCCTTCCAGGGCTTTGGCCGCGTGGTGCTGGGCCGCGACGGGCGCTACCGCTTCCGCACCATCCGGCCCGCGCCCTACGCGGGGCGCACGCCCCACATCCACTTCAAGGTGCGCCTTCCCGATCGCGAGCTGCTGACCACGCAGATGTATGTGGCGGGCGACCCAGGCAACGCGAACGACTTCCTCTGGCGCCGCCTGACCGCGGCGGAGCGTGCGGCCCTCACAGTGCCGTTTTCGCCGTCGGCCGATGGCTTGCGGGCCGAGTTTGCACTGGTGGTGCAGGCCTGAATGGCCGCCACCCACCACAATCCACTACCCCATCTGCCCAGCCCACCTTCTCCACCGCATGGATTCCGTCACCCAACTCGTTCTGGGCTCCGCCGTCAGCATCGCCACCCTGGGCCGCCGCACCGCCGTGTGGAAGGCCGCGCTCTGGGGCGGCATTGCCGGCACGCTGCCCGACCTGGACGCCCTCATCGACCATGGCGACGCCATTCTCAACATGGTGCTGCACCGCGCAGAAAGCCATGCCCTGCTCTACCTCACCCTGCTGTCGGCGCCGCTGGCCTGGCTGGTGTCGCGCCTGCACCGGGAGCCTGATCTGTTTACCCGCTGGTGGCTGGCGTTGTGGCTGGCGCTGGTCACCCACCCCTTGCTCGACTGGATGACGGTGTACGGCACACAGCTGCTGCTGCCCTTGACCAACACGCCGTACGCCGTGGGCAGCGTGTTCATCATCGACCCGCTCTACACCCTGCCGCTGCTATTGGGCGTGCTGCTGGCGCTGCTGCTGCGCCACGGGCGCGGCATTGCCTGGGCGCGCGCCGGGCTGGTGCTGAGCACGGCCTACCTGGGCTGGAGCGTGGCCGCGCAGCAGATGGCCACGCAGCGGTTTCTGGCACACGCCCCGGTGCCGCAACTGGCGCCCGGCAATTTGCTCGTCACGCCCGCGCCCTTCAACACCCTGCTGTGGCGCGCCGTGGCCGTGACGCCCACGCACTACTACGAGGGCTACTACGGGCTGCTGGACGGCGACCGCCCTGTGCACTGGACCGCCCACGAACGGGGCGCAGACCTGTATGCGCGCTACCAGGGCAACGCCCTGGTGGACCGTATTACACGGTTCAGCCACGGTTTCTTCAAGATGAGCGAGGCCGGGGGGGAGGTCTTCATCACCGACCTGCGCATGGGCAACGAGCCCACCTACACCTTTCATTTCAACCTGGGCAGCCCGGCAGAGATGGCTGGGGGCCAGCGCCCGACCACCCAGCAGTGGCAACGGCCCGACCTGGCCACCGCCCTGCCCTGGCTGTGGGCGCGCATGTGGGGGGCCGATGTGGCGCTGGCACCACCACAGGCCGTGCGCGGGCAGCCATCGGGGAGCAGGCCATGAAGCGCAGGTGTACTGCCCAAAATTGCGGCATCTGTGCCTTGTGAAAGGGCTGCCTGCGGCCTACGCTGGGTCCATACATCCCGACCACACCATGCCATGTCCTCCATGCCCCGCCACAGCACAAAGAGTCACAGGAACCAATGGCCCGGTAACACCGGCATCCGCATCAGCAACGTGAAACCCGCCACCGGTTGTGGGATGGCGGCATGACACTCGCCACCCTGCTGGTCTTCTCGCTGGTGGCACTGGTGGCCATTGCCACGCCGGGCCCCACGGTGCTGCTGGCGCTGACCAATGGCGCGCGCTACGGCGTACGCCGGGCCCTGCCGGGCATGCTGGGTGCGGTCACGTCCGACTTCGTGCTTGTAGGCGCGGTGGCGTTGGGCCTGGGCGCGCTGCTGGCCGCGTCGGAGTTCTGGTTCTCGGTGGTGAAGTGGCTGGGGGCGGCCTATCTGGCCTGGCTGGGATGGCGGCTGCTGCGCTCGCACGGGGGCCTGGATGTTGCATCCGCAGGGGGCGAACCGGGCGCTGGAGGGGCGGCAGCCACGCCGCGCAGCATCTTCCTGCGTTCGTTTCTGGTGGCGGTCACCAACCCCAAGGGCTATCTTTTCTGCTCGGCGCTGTTGCCGCAGTTCATCAATGCCAATGCACCACATTGGCCGCAGTACGCAGCCATTGCGGTGGTGTTTGCCAGTCTCGATGCGGTGGTGATGCTGGCCTATGCGCTGGTCGGCGCACGTGCCATCCGGCTGCTGCACCGCCGTGCCGTGCGGTGGCTGGACCGCTGCTGCGGGGGGGCATTGCTGGCGCTGGCCGCCTCACTGGCGTTGTACCGCCGCAGTGCGGGCTGACCAGCGCCGCCGCAAAGGCGCTTTCCGGGCACAGCCCGCCATCGCCGGGGCGATGGCGGGCGGCACCTCAGAAGCGCCAACCCAGACCCACGCCCACCAGAACAGGGTCTACTTTGAAGGTGCCCAGCTTGGCACCACCCGCAGTCACATCGGTCTTGATGAAGACCTTCTTCACGTCAAAGTTGAGGTAAAGATTCTTGGCCAGCGGGATGTCCACACCCACTTGCAGCGCGGGGCCGAAGCTGTTGCGGTCGATGTCCACACCGGCAGGCAGGTTCACGCTGGAAAAGCGCGTGTAGTTGAGGCCCGCGCCCACATAAGGTTTGAAGCCTGGGGCATCAAAGTGGTACTGCGCCAGCAGTGTCGGTGGCAGGTGCTTGAGCGTGCCGATGGCTGCGCCGCCGGCGCGCAACGTGTGCTTTTGCGGCACCGTGAGGATCAGCTCGGCAGCAATATTCTTGTTGAAGAAGTACGTGATATCGACTTCAGGAATCGCCTTGTTGTTGACCGTGAGGCCCAGGGGCGTGCTGTCATTGTTGGCGCTGTCCAGGTGCACCGCACGTGCACGGACCATCCAGGGGCCTTCAGCCTGTTGCGCCAGGGCAGCGCCAGAAGACAGGACACACAGGGCAGCTACAGCCAGCAGGTTCTTTTTCATGGTGATTTCGCATCGGTTGGACGGGGACGACCCCCGTGCATGTATTGAACCGTTGCACCTGCCCACCGGCCTTGCCTTAACTCAAGGCCCTGGTACTAACCCTTAGATCTACATCAAGGCATGCCCATTCTTAGAACGTGTTTACGCTGTGGACTTGCCGCGCAGGCGCTGCACCAGCGTGACACCGGCCAGCACCAGGCCCCCGGCCACAATGCCCACCACGGCGTTGAGCAGGTTCTCGGCCACCACCTTCCACACCCCGCCTGCGGGCCACTGGCCTGCTGCGTTGGCTGCGGCCTCGACGGCGTGGTGCAGCGCAGGCACGCCATGCACCAGGATGCCGCCGCCCACCAGGAACATCGCTGCCGTGCCCGCCACGGACAGGCCCTTCATCAGCCAGGGCGCCGCGCGCACAATGCCTGCCCCCAGCGCCCGAGCCGCGCTGCTGGCCTTGTTGCTGAGCCACAGGCCCAGGTCATCGAGCTTGACGATGCCCGCCACCAGGCCATACACGCCGATGGTCATGATGATGGCGATGCCCGACAGCACGGCCACCTGCTGCGCGAAGGGCGCGCTGGCCACCGTGCCCAGGGTGATGGCAATGATTTCGGCCGACAGAATGAAGTCGGTGCGCACGGCGCCTTTGATCTTGTCTTTTTCAAACGCCACCAGGTCCACCGCCGGGTTCGCGTTGGCCTTGGCATGGCTTTCATGTTCGGCTGCGTCTTCATGCTCGGAATGCAGCAGCTTGTGGGCCACCTTCTCAAAGCCCTCGAAACACAGGAAAGCGCCCCCCACCATCAGCAACGGCGTCACAGCCCAGGGCGCAAACGCACTGATGAGCAGCGCAGCGGGCACCAGGATGACCTTGTTGATCATCGAGCCCTTGGCTACGGCCCAGACCACCGGAATCTCGCGCTCGGCGCGCACCCCGGTCACCTGCTGGGCATTGAGCGCCAGGTCATCCCCCAGCACCCCTGCGGTTTTCTGCGCCGCCACCTTGGTCATCACGGACACGTCGTCGGCCATGGCCGCACTCTTCTTGGCCGCCACTTTGGTCATCACGGCCACGTCGTCCAGAATGGTGGCGATATCGTCGAGCAGGGCAAGCAGGCTGCCAGAGGCCATGGGGAGTCCTTGGAATGGATGAAAAGCGCCGACTATAGCAATGACCCGCGTCAATCCTGCTGATATCAACGCCCCATGAAAAACGGGGCCGAAGCCCCGTTCCCAGTCACGCGTGCTGCCTGAACGGCAACCAGGGTCAGCCTACCCACTTGCGCGCGTTGCGCCAGATGCGCATCCAGCCGCTGTACTGGGCCTTGTCCTCGCTGGTCCAGCTCATCTGCACGTTGCGGAACACGCGCTCGGGGTGCGGCATCATGGCCGTGAAGCGGCCATCGGCGGTGGTCACGGCCGTCAGGCCACCCGCGCTGCCGTTGGGGTTGAACGGGTACTGCTCGGTCGCACGGCCGTGGTTGTCCACGTAGCGCATGGCGGCAATGGCCTTGTCGGCGTTGCCCCGGTACTTGAAGTTGGCATAACCCTCGCCATGCGCCACGGCAATCGGCAGGCGGCTGCCCGCCATGCCTTGCAGGAACAGGCTGGGAGATTCGAGCACTTCCACCAGCGACAGGCGGGCCTCGAAGCGCTCGCTCTGGTTGGTGGTGAAGCGTGGCCAGTCTTGTGCGCCGGGGATGATGTCGGCCAGCTCGGCAAACATCTGGCAGCCGTTGCAAACGCCCAGGCCGAACGTGTCGGTGCGACCGAAGAAGCCCTGGAACTGTGCGGCCAACACCGGGTTGAAGGTGATGGACCGCGCCCAGCCAATGCCAGCGCCCAGCGTGTCGCCATAGCTGAAGCCGCCGCAGGCCACCACGCCCTTGAAGTCTTCGAGCTTGACGCGGCCGGTCTGCAGGTCAGTCATGTGCACGTCGAAGGCCTCGAAGCCCGCCTCGGTGAAGGCATAGGCCATCTCGACGTGCGAGTTCACGCCCTGCTCGCGCAGGATGGCCACCTTGGGTTTGGCAAGGTTGAGGTATGGAGCGGCCACGTTATCGGCCGCGTCGAACGTGAGGTGCACGTGCAGGCCGGGGTCGGTGGGCTCGCCTGCGGCCGCGTGTTCGGCATCTGCGTTGGCGGGGTTGTCGCGCTGCTGGCAGATCTTCCAGCTCACGGCATCCCACACCTGGTGCAGATCGGCCAAAGGCGCGCTGAACACGGCCTTGGCGTCACGCCAGACCTGCAGTTCGCCCTTGCCAGCGTCGATTTCGGACGACACTGGGCGGGTTTTGCCCACGAAGTGGCTGAACTTGGACAGACCGTGCTCGCGCAGCACCTGCATCACGTCGTTGCGCTCTGCCGTGCGCACCTGCAGAAGCACGCCCAGCTCTTCGTTGAACAGGGCCTTGAGCGTGAGTTCTTCGCGGCGGGCGCTGACCTGCTGCGCCCAGTTCTTGGCGTCGCCGGTTTCCATGCGGCTGTCGTTGATGCCGTCGCCTTCGGTGACCAGCAGGTCCACGTTGAGCGCCACGCCCACATGGCCCGCAAAGGCCATTTCGGCCGCGGCCGCCAGCAGGCCGCCATCGCTGCGGTCGTGGTAGGCCAGGATCTGGCCCTTGGCGCGCAGGGCGTTCACGGCGTTGACCAAGTTGACCAGGTCTTTGGGGTCGTCCACATCGGGCACCACATTGCCGCTTTGCTCCAGCGTCTGGCCCAGGATGCTGCCTCCCATGCGGTTCTGGCCCTTGCCCAGGTCGATCAGCACCAGCGTGGTGTCGGCCTCAGTGGCGTTGAGCTGTGGCGTGAGCGTGCCGCGCACGTCGGACAGCGATGCGAAGGCGCTCACGATCAGGCTGACGGGGGAGGTGACCTTCTTCTTGTCCGCGCCTTCACTCCACTGCGTGCGCATGGACAGCGAATCCTTGCCCACAGGGATGGACACGCCTAAAGCGGGGCACAGCTCCATGCCCACAGCCTTCACGGTTTCGTACAGCGCGGCGTCTTCGCCGGGCTCGCCACAGGCGGCCATCCAGTTGGCCGACAGCTTCACGCGCGGCAGCTCGATGGGTGCCGCCAGCAAGTTGGTGATGGCCTCGGCCACGGCCATGCGGCCCGATGCGGGCGCGTTGATGGCGGCCAGCGGCGTGCGCTCGCCCATGCTCATCGCCTCACCCGCAAAGCCCTTGTAATCGGCAAGCGTCACAGCGCAATCAGCCACGGGCACCTGCCAGGGACCGACCATCTGGTCGCGGTGGCTCAGGCCGCCCACAGTGCGGTCGCCGATGGTGATGAGGAAGCGCTTGGACGCCACGGTGGGGTGGGCCAGCACGTCGATCACGGCCTTTTGCAGCGGCACGCCGGTTAGTTCCATCGGCGCGAACTGGCGCTCCACGGTTTTCACGTCCCGGTGCATCTTGGGCGGCTTGCCCAGCAGCACGTTCATGGGCATGTCCACGGGCAGCTTCTGGTCTTCGGCCGTGGCAGCGGGGTCGTGCAACACCAGCTGGCGCTCTTCGGTGGCCGTGCCGATCACGGCGAACGGGCAGCGCTCGCGTTCGCAAAAGGCTTTGAACTGTTCCAGCGACTCGGGCGCAATCGCCAGCACGTAGCGCTCTTGCGACTCGTTGCTCCAGATTTCCTTCGGGCTCATGCCAGACTCTTCGAGCTGCACGGCCCGCAGGTCAAAACGGGCGCCACGGCCCGCGTCGTTGGTCAGCTCAGGGAAGGCGTTGGACAAACCACCCGCGCCCACGTCGTGGATCGCCAGGATGGGGTTGTTGCTGCCCTGCGCCCAGCAATGGTTGATGACCTCCTGCGCACGGCGCTCGATCTCGGGATTGCCGCGCTGCACCGAGTCAAAGTCCAGCTCGGCCGCATTGGTGCCGGTGGCCATGGAGCTGGCCGCGCTGCCGCCCATGCCGATGCGCATGCCGGGGCCGCCCAGCTGGATCAGCAGCGAGCCTGCAGGGAATTCGATCTTTTTGGTCAGCTCGGCGTCGATCACGCCCACGCCGCCCGCGATCATGATGGGCTTGTGGTAGCCGCGCTGCACGCCGCCCACGTTCTGCTCGTACTCGCGGAAGTAGCCGTTGAGGTTGGGGCGGCCGAATTCGTTGTTGAACGCCGCACCGCCCAGGGGGCCTTCGACCATGATCTGCAGCGGGCTGGCAATGTGCTCAGGCTTGCCCACGGTGCTGCCCCAGAGCTTGGACACCGTAAAGCCCGTGAGGCCCGCCTTGGGCTTGGAGCCCCGGCCGGTGGCGCCCTCGTCGCGGATCTCGCCGCCCGCGCCGGTGGAGGCGCCTGGGAAGGGCGAGATGGCCGTGGGGTGGTTATGCGTTTCCACCTTCATCAGCACATGCTGGGTAACGCTACTCTTTTGATAGCTATTAGCGCTTGATGGATGCGCGGTAGCAGCCATTTTTGCCACAAATCGCTCGACCTGATGGCCTTCCATCACCGAGGCGTTGTCCGAATACGCGATCACTGTGTGCTGCGGCGCCAGCTGGTGGGTGTTGCGGATCATGCCGAACAGGCTCTTGTCCTGGGCCACACCGTCGATGGTGAACTGGGCATTGAAGATCTTGTGGCGGCAGTGTTCGCTGTTGGCCTGCGCGAACATCATCAGTTCCACGTCGGTGGGGTTGCGCTTGAGGCCCGTGAACGCGGTCACGAGGTAGTCGATTTCATCATCGGCCAGAGCAAGGCCGAAGCGGGTGTTGGCGGCTTCCAGCGCAGCGCGGCCACCGGCCAGCACATCCACATGCTCCATGGGCGCGGGCTGCAGTTCGGTGAACAGCGCGGCGGCGGCGCTGCGGTCGGCCACCACGGACTCGGTCATGCGGTCGTGCAGCAGGGCGGCAATCTGGCCCAGCTGCTCGGCGGTCAGCTCGGGCGCCTTGCCCAGCAGGCCCGCCTTGAGCGTGATGCGGTATTCGGTGATGCGCTCCACGCGGCGGATGGCAATGCCGCAGTTGCGCGCAATGTCGGTGGCCTTGGAGGCCCAGGGTGACAGCGTGCCCAGGCGGGGCGTGACGATGAGCACGGCACCGTCTTCGGGGCCTGCATACGGGTCGCCATAGGTCAGCAGTGCTGCCAGGCGTTCTTGATCGGTGGGTGTGGGGGCCGCGTCGGTGGCGACCAGGTGCACGAAACGCGCTGCAATGCCACTGATCTTGGGGTGGATCGCCTCCAGGGCGGGTTGAAGTTGCTGGGCGCGGAAGGAGCTGAGGGCGTTGCCGCCCGCCAGCGTGGTCATGTGCAAGGTCACGGTAGCGGCCTGTTGGGGGATGTCAGGGGTAGAGGGTGGCTCCGGGCGCCAGCGTGCAGCCAGGACCGGAGCCCGCCATTTTACCGGGCATGGCCGCACCGCCTGCGTGGCGCGGGGGCCAATGGGATAATCCGGGGATGAGCATCACCATCAAAAGCGCTGAGGACATCGAGGGCATGCGCCTGGCCTGCCGCCTGGCCTCCGAAGTGCTGGACTACATCGCCCCCCACATCAAGCCTGGCATCACCACCAAGGAGATCGACCGCCTGGGCGCCGAATGCATGGCGCAGCAAGGCACCATCTCGGCCACCGTGGGCTACCAGCCGCCCGGCTACCCGCCCTACCCGGCTTCGCTGTGCACCTCGGTCAACCATGTGGTGTGCCATGGCATCCCCAACGACAAACCGCTCAAGAAGGGCGACATCGTCAACGTGGACGTGACCGTGATCACCAAGGACGGCTGGTACGGCGACAACAGCCGCATGTACCTGATCGGCGAATGCTCGATTGCCGCCAAGCGCCTCACAGCCCTCACGTTTGAGGCCATGTGGCACGGCATCGTGCAGGTCAAGCCCGGCGCCCATCTGGGCGACATCGGCCACGCCATTCAGAAGTTCGCCGAAGGCCATGGGTTCTCCATCGTGCGCGAGTTCTGCGGCCACGGTATTGGCAAGAAGTTCCACGAAGAGCCGCAGGTGCTGCACTATGGCCGCCCCGGCACCCTCGAAAAGCTGGAGCCCGGCATGGTCTTCACCATCGAGCCCATGATCAATGCGGGCCGCCGAGAGGTGAAGGAACACGGCAACGACGGCTGGACCATCGTGACCAAGGACCACAGCCTGTCCGCCCAGTGGGAGCATACGGTGCTGGTCACAGAAACGGGGTACGAGGTCATGACCCTGTCGGCCGGATCGCCCCCGCTGCCGTCCTTTGTGACAGCGACCAAGACCTGAGGTTACGGCGGGGCCAACCGCGCACCAGGCCGCCGCTCGCACAACTCTTGCATGGCTTTTTCATGGCCTCCCACGATACTTACCGACCATGACCGAACTCCATGCCCTGCGCGACGCCTACCGCAGCGACAAGGCCGCCCTGCTGGCGGCAATGAAATCCACGGGTGCATCGACGCGAGGCATCCGCGTGCTGCTGCGCAAGCTGTCGTCGCTGGCGGGCAACCTGCTGCAAACCCTGTGGCAGCGAGCCCAGTTGCCCGACGACATGGCCCTGGTGGCCGTGGGTGGCTTTGGGCGCGACCAGCTGTTCCCCTATTCCGACGTCGATGTCCTGTTGCTGCTGCCCGATGGCACCGCGCCCGAAGCAGGCAGTGCCTTGCGCACCAAGCTCGAAGGCTTCATCGGCAGTTGCTGGGACACGGGGCTGGAGATCGGCTCCAGCGTGCGCACCGTGGCCGAATGCCTGGCCGAAAGCGCAGGCGATGTCACCGTACAGACCTCGCTGCTCGAATCCCGCCTGGTGTGCGGCAACGCAGCACTGTTCGCCGAGTTCCAGCGCCAGTACCGCGCGCAGATGAACCCCCAGGCGTTTCTGGTCGCCAAGACGCTGGAGATGCGCCAGCGCCATACCAAGTACGAGAACACGCCTTACTCGCTCGAGCCCAATTGCAAGGAGTCGCCCGGCGGGCTGCGCGACCTGCAGATGATCCTGTGGGTGGCACAGGCAGCGGGCCTGGGCCGCAACTGGAAGGAGCTGGCCGCCAGCGGCATGGCCACCGCCTTCGAGGTGCGCCAGATCGAGCGCAACGAAGCGTTGCTGTGCCTGATCCGCGCACGCCTGCATGCGGCGGCTGGGCGGCACGAAGACCGGCTGGTGTTCGACCTGCAGACGGCCGTGGCCGAGTCGTTCGGCTACCGTTCGCAGGCACCCGACGGCTCGCGCCTGCCCATGCGCGCCAGCGAAAGCCTGATGCGCCGCTACTACTGGGCAGCCAAGGCCGTGTCGCAGCTCAGCCAGATCCTGCTGCTCAACATTGAGGAGCGCCTGAACCCCTCGACGCACGAGCCGCGACCGATCAACGAGCGCTTCTTCGAGAAGGCGGGCCTGATCGAGGTGGCCAGTGACGACCTCTACACCCGCGACCCGCACGCGATCCTGGAAACCTTCCTGCTCTACCAAACCACGGTGGGGCTCAAGGACCTGTCGGCGCGCACCCTTCGCGCGCTGTACAACGCACGCGGCGTGATGGACAGCGCCTTCCGGCGCGACCCGGTCAACCGCGACGCCTTCATGCGCATCCTGCAGCAGCCCTCGGGCATCACCCACGCCATGCGGCTGATGAACCAGACCTCGGTGCTAGGGCGCTACCTGTGGCCGTTTCGCCGCATCGTAGGGCAGATGCAGCATGACCTGTTCCACGTTTACACGGTGGATCAGCACATCCTGATGGTGTTGCGCAATGTGCGCCGCTTCTTCATGGCCGAACATGCGCACGAGTACCCGTTCTGCTCGCAGCTTGCGGGCGGGTGGGACAAGCCCTGGATCCTGTACGTGGCCGCCCTGTTCCATGACATTGGCAAGGGCCGGGGGGGCGACCATTCGCAGATTGGCGCCGAAGAAGTGCGGCGCTTTTGCCGGCAGCACGGCGTGGCCCGCGAGGACGCCCGGCTCATCGAGTTCCTTGTGCGCGAACACCTGACCATGAGCACCGTGGCGCAAAAGCAGGACCTGAGCGACCCCGATGTGATCGGCGCCTTTGCGCGCCGCGTGGGCAACGAGCGCAACCTCACGGCCATGTACCTGCTCACGGTGGCCGACATCCGCGGCACCAGCCCCAAGGTCTGGAATGCGTGGAAGGGCAAGCTGCTGGAAGACCTGTACCGCGCCACGCTACGCACCCTGGGTGGCCGCGCGCCCGATGCCGCCGCCGAGATCGAGGCCCGCAAGCGCGAAGCGCTGGTGCTGCTGGCGCTCAACGCCTTGCCGTTCGAGGCCCACAAGGCACTCTGGGCCACGCTCGACGTCAGTTATTTCATGCGCCATGACGCCGCCGACATTGCCTGGCACACACGCCACCTATCGCGCCATGTGGGCACGGCGAAACCGGTGGTGCGCGCCCGCCAGTCACTGGCCGGCGATGGCTTGCAGGTGATGGTGTATGCCGCCGACCAGGCCGACCTGTTTGCGCGCATCTGCGGCTACTTCGACCGCGTGGGCTTCAGCATCCTGGATGCGCGCGTGCATACCGCCAACAACGGCTATGCGCTCGATACGTTCCAGGTCGTCGCCTCTTCGGCATCTGAACAGCCTGGGCACTACCGCGAGCTGACCCACATGGTCGAGAGCGATCTGATGCGCGTGATCGAAGAAGGCGGCCCGCTGCCTGAGCCCGCGCGCAAGCGGGTCTCGCGCCGGGTCAAGAGCTTCCCGGTCGCGCCCCGCGTCACCCTGCGACCCGATGAAAAGGCCCAACGCTGGCTGCTCGCGATCTCGGCCAGCGACCGTGCGGGCCTGCTCTATCTGGTGGCACGCATCCTGGCGCAGCACCACCTGAGCGTACAGCTGGCCAAAGTCAGCACCCTGGGCGAACGGGTGGAAGACACCTTCCTCATCCAGGGCCCCGAGCTGCAGAACAACGCACGCCAGATCCAGATCGAGACGGAGCTGCTGCGCGAGCTGTCGTCCTGACACCGGCCCTGCTCACCCTCCGTCAGTCGTCTTCCGTGGCGCTGATTTCCGGGAACAGCACCTCGGTAAACCCGAACTGCGTGAAGTCCCGCACCCGCATCGGGTAGAGCTTGCCGATGAGGTGGTCGCATTCGTGCTGCACCACGCGGGCATGGAACCCCTCGACGGTGCGGTCGATGGGATCGCCGTACGGGTCGAAGCCGGTGTAGCGGATGCGGGACCAGCGCGGCACCTTGCCGCGCAGACCGGGCACCGACAAACACCCTTCCCAGTCCTCCTCTTCTTCGTCGCCCAAAGGGGTGATGACCGGGTTCAACAACACGGTCGGGGGCACCAGGGGCCGGTCCGGGTAGCGCGGGTTGCGGTCGTTGGAGCCAAAGATCACCAGTTGCAGATCCACCCCGATCTGGGGCGCCGCAAGGCCTGCGCCGTTGACGGACCGCATGGTGTCGAACATGTCCCGCACAAGAAGATGCAGGGCATCGGTGTCAAACTCGGTCACAGGCTGGGCCACGCGCAGCAGGCGCGGGTCGCCCATCTTCAGGATGGTGTGGATGGTCATTGATGGAGCAGTAATTTCAGCAGAGGCCAGCGCAAAGATGTGCGCATGGTTCACGGGGCCCATGCAGCATAGCGCGCGGGCAAGCACTGCGCAGCACCAGCCCCGCCCCATCACAATACCCCCATGGCCACGACGCCCCCAGACGCCCCCATCACAGAGCCCCCCGAACCTTCGCCACGGCCCCTGCCCTGGCCCGCGCGCTGGCTGCTGCAGGTTTTTGCCGTGCTGTGCCTGGTGATGGGCGCCATCGGTGTGATTGTTCCCGGCCTGCCCACTACCGTGTTCATCCTGATGGCAGCCTGGGCTGCGGCGCGCAGCTCGCCACGGCTGTAC
Source organism: Acidovorax kalamii (assembly GCF_002245625.1). Lineage (GTDB taxonomy): Bacteria > Pseudomonadota > Gammaproteobacteria > Burkholderiales > Burkholderiaceae_C > Acidovorax > Acidovorax kalamii. The sequence continues at coordinate 20,008 of NZ_NOIG01000010.1, read as the reverse complement.
CGCTGGCTCTGGCACCACCGGCTGTTTGGCCCCCTGCTGCGCAACTGGGCCCAAGGCGGCAAAGTCAGCCGCCGTGCCAAGTGGAGCGCAGCCCTCGTGATGTCCTTGAGTGCCGTGGTGCTACTGCTCACAGTGTCACGCCCATGGATCGTGGCGGTGGCGATCGGGAGCATGGCCTGCGTGCTGGCCTGGCTCTGGCGCCGCCCCGAGCCATCGTGACAGCCCGGCTGCGGTACTCAAATGGCCTCTGCGAAATCAGCCCGATGGCACAAACCTACTGCAAATGCTTTTTGGGCTGATTTTTGTGTATATAATCTAAGTCTTGTTCCTCGATAGCTCAGTCGGTAGAGCGCCGGACTGTTAATCCGTAGGTCCCTGGTTCGAGCCCAGGTCGAGGAGCCAAGATTTTGCAGGCCCTGCATGAGTGAAGCGGGGCCTTTTACATAGACAGATACCGATTATTCCTCGATAGCTCAGTCGGTAGAGCGCCGGACTGTTAATCCGTAGGTCCCTGGTTCGAGCCCAGGTCGAGGAGCCACTCTAATAGCCCTGCATCGTCATTCGGTGCGGGGCTATTTTTTTGCCCGCAGCGGCTCCAACCGACACCCGAGGCCACATGCCGGACAATGGTGTCTTTGTGTTCTGCCACCATGCCCCCGCAACTGCCCTGGCTGGAAATCGAAGACCCCTTCCCCGCTCCCGCCCTGGCCTGGGGACCTGAAGACCCCGCACCCGGCCTGCTGGCTGCCGGAGGTGCACTGGACATAGAGCACTTGCGCGCGGCATATGCGCAAGGCACCTTCCCCTGGTATGGTCCCGGGCAGCCCATCCTGTGGTGGGCGCCAGACCCGCGCATGGTGCTGCCAGTCGCCGAGTTTCGACTGCACCGCTCACTGCGCAAGACGCTACAGGCCTTCCGTACCCAGGCGCACTGCGAAATCCGCGTGGACCACGCCTTCAAGCAAGTCATCACCGCATGCGCCAGCAAGGAGCGTGAAGGCCAGGCAGGAACCTGGATCGTGCCGGAGATGGTCGAGGCCTATACCCGGCTCCATGCCGCAGGCCATGCCCATAGTGTCGAAACCTGGGTCCACGGAGAACTGGTCGGCGGGCTGTACTGCGTGGCGCTTGGCCGGGCGGTGTTTGGCGAATCCATGTTTGCCCATGCCACGGACGCCTCCAAAATCGCGCTTTCGGCTCTGGTGGCGCTGTGCCGCCACCACGGCATCGGCCTGATCGATTGCCAACAGAAAACCGGGCATCTGGCCTCTCTCGGCGGGCGAGAGATCCCCCGCTCCGAATTTCTTCTGCAGATCGAAAAGGCCCGCGTACAACCCGCCATCCGCTGGGAGTTTGAACCCGTATACTGGAATGAGCTGCTGCCCACCAAGACACCGAAGGCATGACGCAACTCAACGACCTCCCGCTGCAGACCCTGCAGTTCTATGCGACCGCTCCCTACCCCTGCAGCTATCTGCCGGACAGGCAGGCACGATCGCAGGTCGCAACGCCCAGTCACCTGATCCAGAGCGACCTGTACTCCGACCTGGTCGCCAAGGGCTTTCGCCGCAGTGGCATGTTCACCTACCGGCCGTACTGCGATGGCTGCCAGGCATGCACGCCGCTCCGGGTACTGGCCCACGAGTTCAAACCCGATCGCAGCCAAAGGCGTGCTGCCGCCCGCCATGCAGGGCTGCAGGCGCGGGTGTTGCGCCTGTGTTTTGTGCCCGAGCACTACCAGCTCTACCTGCGCTACCAGAACGGCCGCCACGCGGGCGGGGGCATGGACCATGACAGCATCGACCAGTACACCCAGTTCCTGCTGCAAAGCCGCGTCAACTCGCGACTCGTGGAGTTTCGTGAGACCGACGCGTCAGGAGAGCCGGGCGCCCTGAAGATGGTTTCCATTCTCGATGTGCTCGATGACGGCCTGTCGGCGGTCTACACCTTTTACGAGCCCGAGCCCCACTGCAGCTACGGCACCTACAACGTCCTTTGGCAGATCGAGCAGGCGCGCTCGCTGGGGCTGCCCCATGTGTACCTGGGCTACTGGATTGAGGCCAGCCCCAAGATGAACTACAAGGCTCGCTTTCATCCCCACGAGATCCGCACGGACGGCCAGTGGCATCGCATGCATGCGGCCCCGCCTCACGGCGCCTGAACACCTGGCAACATTTCACAAGGTAAGATGCAGCGGCTTTTGCCTCACTGCCGCCCATGAAAAAAAACGATCCCAGCATTCCCGTCAAACCCAGCGTTCAAGTGCTGGAGCGCATGTTTACGCTGATCGACGTGCTGGCCTCCCGTGAAGACGCAATCTCCCTCAAGGAAATCAGCGAAAAGACGGGGCTGCACCCGTCCACCACCCACCGTATCCTGAACGACCTGACCATTGGGCGGTTTGTGGACCGCCCGGAATCCGGCAGCTACCGGCTGGGTATGCGGCTGCTGGAGCTGGGCAACCTCGTCAAGGCCCGTCTGAGCGTGCGCGACGCCGCCCTGACCCCCATGCGCAACCTGCACAAGCTGATCCAGCAACCGGTCAACCTGAGCATGCGGCAGGGGGACGAAATCGTATATGTGGAGCGCGCCTACAGCGAGCGCTCGGGTATGCAGGTAGTGCGTGCCATCGGGGGCCGCGCACCCCTCCATCTCACATCCACCGGCAAACTGTTCCTGGCGCTGGACGACCCCCAACGCGTGCGCGCCTACGCCACTCGCACGGGCTTGGCAGGCCACACACGCAACAGCATCACCCAATTGCCGGTACTGGAGCGCGAACTGGCGAAAGCCCGCCAGTACGGCATTGCCCGCGACAACGAAGAGCTGGAGCTGGGCGTGCGCTGCATGGCTGCGGGGGTTTATGACGACCAAGGGAAGCTCGTGGCCGGTCTGTCGATTTCTGCCCCCGCCGACCGGCTGGACGAGGGCTGGATGCCCAAGCTGCAGGCCACCGCCAACGAAATATCCCTGGCCCTGGGCTACGTGTCCACAGCAGACGCCAGCCACGACACAGCGGCAAGCAACCACGGTGACTTGCGCTGACTTCTGCGCCTTTCTCCAGTCTCCCCCTGCAGAAATCTGCAGAAACTCAAGCCACACCCCACGCCGCCAAGCGGAAGCGTTGCGAGCGGACGATCACCCCCTAAAAACAAAACACCCGATGGCAGCCCGCCAGTCGGGTGTTTTTTCAAGCCCTGGGGCAACGAAGCTGGTCAGCCGTTGCCCCCCCGGGCAGAGCGCAAAGGCGCAGCCAGCGTCGGCGTGGATTCCACCCACTGGCGCACCCGCTCGGCATCACCCAGGCGGCTGAACTTGCCCGCCGAATCGAGGAACACCATGATCAGCTTGCGCCCGGCCACTTGGGCCTGCATGACCAGACAACGTCCTGCTTCCGAGATATAGCCGGTCTTCTGCAGGCCAATATCCCAGGTCGGGTTCTTCACCAGACCATTGGTATTGTTGTATTGCAGCGTTTTGCGCCCCACAGCCACTTCATAACCCGGCGACGTGGAGAGTTCGCGCAGCAACGGATCGCCATGCGCCACATTCACCAGTGTCGCCAGATCGCGGGCGCTGGACTGGTTGCGGCTGGACAGCCCGGTGGGCTCCACATACCGCGTGTCGGTCATCCCCAGCAGGCGGGCTTTGGCATTCATCTGGGCGACAAAAACCTCCAGCCCACCCGGGTAGGTGCGGCCCAAGGCATGGGCAGCCCGGTTCTCACTGGACATGAGCGCCAGATGCAACATTTCGCCCCGCGTCAGCGTGGTCCCGACCGTCAGGCGCGAGCGACTGCCTTTTTCGGTATCCACATCGTCCTGGGTGATTGTCAATGGCTCATCCATGGGCAATTTGGCCTGGGAAATAAGCATGCCCGTCATGAGCTTGGTCAGGGACGCAATCGGCAACACCGCATGGTCGTTCTTGCTGAGCAGGACCTCGTGCGTATCCTGGTCCATCACCAGCGCTACGCTGGACTTGAGGTCCAAGGGATCGTTGACTTCATGCAGGCCTGCAATCTGACCAAACGACTGCTTGGCCGGCACAAAAGCCACCCGGGTGGGCGCCTTCGCCGTCTTGGCGGCTACCCGCACGGCCTTGGCATTGGTGTTGGCTGCCGCCTTGCGCGGTGCGACGGCACGCTTAGCGTTTGCCGAACTTACCTGCTGCTTTTTGGCAATGGATTTTTTTTGTTCGCCCGCATGTACCAGGGGGCTGACGAGGGCTGCACTCACGACGGCAAAGCCCAGAAACTGAAAAAATCGAGTCACTGCAGAGCGGTGGCGATGGTGCATCAAAGTGCTCCAAACGGTAAGAAGTGTTGAGCAGTGTACAGAATCAAAAAAAGTCGCGCAAGATCAATATCTTGCGCGACTTTCCCAGAAAGTGAGTGAAATTATAAGACGGTCAATCAGCCCTGTGCGGCCACGCGGTCGGCTTTACTTTGTAACTTGTTCAACGCGCTCAGATAAGCCTTGGCAGATGCGACCACGATATCAGGATCTGCCCCCACACCATTCACCACCCGGCCGCTGTTCTGCAGGCGCACGGTGACCTCCCCCTGGCTCTCGGTAGAACCGCTGATCGCATTGACCGAGTAGAGCACCATCTCGGCACCGCTCTTGACATGCGACTCAATGGCCTTGAGCGAGGCATCCACCGGGCCGTTGCCCTCGGACTCGCCGCGCACCTCCTGGCCATCGACGGTGAAAACGATGCGCGCGCGGGGCTGCTCACCGGTTTCGCTCTGCTGGAACAGCGAAACGAAACCGTACTGCTCCTTTTCGGCCGTCACGCTCTCGTCGCTGACCAGCGCCAAGATATCTTCGTCAAAGATTTCGCTCTTGCGGTCGGCCAGCTCCTTGAACTTGGCAAATGCCACATTGATCTCGGTTTCGCTGTCAAGCTGCACGCCCAACTCCTGCAGGCGCTGCTTAAAGGCGTTGCGGCCGCTGAGCTTGCCCAGCACGATCTTGTTGGCCGACCAACCCACATCCTCGGCGCGCATGATCTCGTAGGTATCGCGGGCCTTGAGAACGCCATCCTGGTGGATCCCACTTGCGTGGGCAAAAGCGTTCGCCCCCACCACGGCCTTGTTGGGCTGCACCACAAAACCCGTGGTCTGGCTCACCATGCGGCTGGCGGCCACAATATGCTGGGTGTCGATACCCAGATCCAGCCCGAAATAATCCTTGCGGGTCTTCACGGCCATCACGATCTCTTCGAGCGAGCAGTTGCCAGCGCGCTCGCCCAGGCCGTTGATCGTGCACTCCACCTGGCGCGCGCCGCCGATCTTCACACCGGCCAGCGAGTTGGCCACGGCCATGCCCAGGTCGTTGTGGCAATGCACCGACCAGATCGCCTTGTCGCTGTTGGGAATGCGTTCGCGCAGGGTCTTGATGAAGTTGCCGTACAGCTCTGGCACGGCATAGCCCACGGTGTCGGGCACGTTGATGGTGGTGGCGCCTTCGGCGATAACGGCTTCGAGCACGCGGCAGAGGAAGTCCGGGTCGCTGCGGTAGCCGTCTTCAGGGCTGAACTCGATGTCAGCCACGAGGTTTCGCGCAAAACGCACGGATTGCTTGGCCTGCTCCAGCACCTGCTCGGGGGTCATGCGCAGCTTCTTTTCCATGTGCAGCGCGCTGGTGGCGATGAACGTGTGGATGCGCGCACTGTTGGCACCCCTCAGAGCCTCGGCCGCCCGCGAAATATCACGGTCGTTGGCACGCGAGAGCGAGCAGATGGTCGAGTCCTTGATCGCGTTGGCGATGGCCTGCACCGCCTCAAAATCACCGTTGGAGCTGGCGGCAAAACCGGCCTCGATCACATCCACCTTCAGGCGTTCCAGCTGGCGCGCGATGCGCAGCTTTTCGTCCTTGGTCATCGAAGCGCCGGGGGACTGCTCGCCATCGCGCAAGGTGGTGTCGAAAATGATCAGTTTGTCAGCCATGTTGTTCTCCTGGTATCGGTGGGTGGGGACCCGCAACGTCAAAATTCTGGCGCCCAAAACAAAAGGCCCGCTGCGGGTGCATACGGGCCTTTGTGGAAAAAGTGTGCGCGTGCGCCTACTGTCTCCGCCCGTTGGGAGGTAGCAGTAGAGCCAGAGCAAACATGTTCATACAGCGCAATGTAGCACAACTGCGCTGCCGTGGCGGCTGTCACTTGTGCAACCCGCGTTCGTCCGGTTCGTCTGTCGAGGTGCTGATCACGCTGCTGTGCTGCCCCTTGGCCTTGCGCCAGGCATACACGGCGTAGCCAGAAAGGCCATAGAAAACGAACACACCGAACAGCACGATGGGCGGATGGATGTTGATGATGGCGATGACCAGCGCAATCAGCACGATGGCTGCGAAGGGCACGCTCTTTTTCATCTGGATGTCCTTGAAGCTGTAGAACGGCACGTTGGTCACCATGGTGAGCCCCGAATACAGCGTGAAGGCGAACATCAACCAGGTGATCTGCGACCAGGTGAGCCAGGAATCCTCACCAGGCCGCACACCCAACTCTGTCATCAGCCAGATGAAACCTGCGACCAGCGCAGCGGCCGCAGGGGAAGGCAGGCCCTGGAAGTAACGCTTGTCCACCACCCCCGTATTCACATTGAAGCGCGCCAGCCGCAAGGCCGCACAGGCGCAGTACACAAAGGCCGCGATCCAGCCCCAGCGCCCCAGACCCTGCAGCGACCACTCATAAGCAATCAGCGCGGGCGCGGCGCCAAAGGACACCATGTCGGACAGCGAATCCATCTGCTCGCCGAACGCGCTTTGCGTATTGGTCATGCGGGCGACACGCCCATCCAGGCTGTCGAGCACCATGGCACAGAACACCCCCACGGCGGCCATGTCGAAACGACCATTCATCGCCATGACGATGGAATAGAACCCCCCAAACAACGCGGCCAGCGTGAACAGATTGGGCAGGATGTAAATGCCCTTGCGCCGTTTGCGCACCATCACACCAGGGTTGTCGGTGGATTCGTTGCCGTCATGCATCAAAAAAGACCTCCAGCGCCCGCCCATCATGCGCAAGACGCTACTGAATTTATAGTGTTTCGCGTCTGCCTGCGGCGCACACAGGCCACCACACGCGCACAAGGCGAAGGCCGCAGTGTAGCGCCTGCACACTGGTGCACCCGGCAACAAAAAAGGCCACCGAAGTGGCCTTGGGATGCTTCGCTCGGAAGTATCAGTTGCGGGTCTGGTCAACCAGCTTGTTCTTGGCGATCCAGGGCATCATGGCGCGCAGCTGGCTGCCCACCTTCTCGATGCTGTGGTCGGCCGTGTTGCGGCGGCGGGCCGTCATCGATGGGTAGTTCAGGCGGCCTTCCTGGATGAACATCTTGGCGTAGTCGCCGTTCTGGATCCGCTTCAGGGCATTGCGCATGGCGGCGCGCGACTGCTCGTTGATCACTTCAGGGCCCGTCACGTACTCGCCGTACTCGGCGTTGTTCGAGATCGAGTAGTTCATGTTGGCGATGCCGCCTTCGTAGATCAGGTCCACGATGAGCTTGAGCTCATGCAGGCATTCGAAGTAGGCCATTTCTGGGGCATAACCGGCTTCGACCAGGGTTTCATAACCCATCTTGATCAGCTCGACGGCGCCGCCGCACAGCACGGCCTGCTCGCCGAACAGGTCGGTCTCGGTTTCTTCCTTGAAGTTGGTCTCGATGATGCCGGCCTTGCCGCCGCCATTGGCAGCTGCGTAGCTCAGGGCCAGGTCACGGGCCTTGCCAGACTTGTCCTGGTGCACAGCGACCAGGTGGGGCACGCCCCCGCCCTGGGTGTAGGTGTTGCGCACAGTGTGGCCGGGGGCCTTGGGGGCGACCATCCACACGTCCAGGTCAGCACGGGGCACGACCTGGTTGTAGTGCACGTTGAAGCCGTGGGCAAACGCCAGCGAAGCACCTTGCTTGATGTTGGGCTCGACGTTGTTCTTGTACACGGCAGCGATGTCTTCGTCGGGCAGCAGGATCATGACCACGTCAGCGGCCTTCACGGCGTCGTTCACTTCCATCACCGTCAGGCCTGCCTTACCGACCTTGTCCCACGATGCACCGCCCTTGCGCAGGCCGACCACCACCTTCACGCCGCTGTCGTTCAGGTTTTGTGCGTGGGCATGGCCCTGCGAGCCGTAGCCAATGATGGCCACGGTCTTGCCCTTGATCAGGCTCAGGTCGGTGTCTTTGTCGTAGAAAACTTTCATGGGTCGCTCCGGTTGAAATGCGTTGTTGGGGGGTTGAAATAAGAAAAACGGGGTGAATTGTCTTACACGCGCAAAATGCGCTCGCCCCGGCCGATGCCGCTGGCGCCCGTGCGCACGGTTTCCAGGATGGCCGTGCGGTCGATGGCTTGCAGGAAGGCGTCGTTCTTGGACTGGTCGCCCGTCAGCTCGATGGTGTAGCTCTTCTCGGTCACGTCGATGATGCGGCCACGGAAGATGTCGGCCATGCGCTTCATCTCCTCACGCTCCTTGCCCACGGCGCGCACCTTCACCATCATCAGCTCGCGCTCGGTGTAGGCACCTTCGGTCAGGTCCACGACCTTCACGACTTCAATAAGGCGGTTCAGGTGCTTGGTGATCTGCTCGATCACGTCGTCGGAGCCCGTGGTCTGGATAGTCATGCGCGACAGCGATGCATCCTCGGTGGGCGCCACGGTGAGCGATTCGATGTTGTAACCACGGGCCGAGAACAGGCCCACGACGCGGGAAAGAGCACCAGGCTCGTTTTCCAGCAGAACAGCAATGATGTGTTTCATAAGATGAGATTCCTCTTTTCGCTGCCCTCCCCCGTGCACGGTAATGCACGGGCTTGGCAGGCAATAGATTCGTCAAAAAGCAATAGCTATCAAATTAATAGCTACCAGCGCTTGATGGACAGGCGCAGAAGGCCGATTTTGCTTCTTAAAGGTCTTCCGACCCCAGCAGCATCTCGGTGATGCCCTTGCCGGCCTGTACCATCGGGAACACGTTCTCGGTGGGATCGGTCCGGAAGTCCAGGAACACGGTGCGGTCCTTGAGCTTGCGGGCTTCGCGCAGGGCGGGCTCGACATCCTTGGGGTGCTCGATCAGCAGGCCCACATGGCCATAGGCCTCGGCCAGCTTCACGAAGTTGGGCAGCGCATCCATGTAACTGTGGCTGTAGCGACCGGAGTATTCAATCTCCTGCCATTGGCGCACCATGCCCAGGTAGCGGTTGTTCAACGAGCAGATCTTGATAGGCGTGTTGTACTGCAGGCAGGTGGACAGCTCCTGAATGTTCATCTGCACCGAGCCTTCGCCGGTGATACAGAACACTTCGGACTGTGGCTTGGCCAGCTTGATGCCCATGGCGTAGGGAATGCCCACGCCCATGGTGCCCAGGCCGCCCGAGTTGATCCAGCGGCGCGGCTCATCAAAGCGGTAGTACTGCGCGGCCCACATCTGGTGCTGCCCCACATCGGACGTGATGTAGGTGTCCGCGTCCTTGGTCATGTTCCACAGCGTCTCGACCACGTACTGGGGCTTGATGACGTCGGGACCACCCATGTCGTACTTCAGGCACTCGCGCTTGCGCCAGCCTTCAATGGTGTCCCACCACGCGGCCAGGGCGCCTGCGTCGGGGCGGGTGCTGCTCTCGCGGATCATGGAGATCAGCTCCGTGAGCACGTCCTTCACGTCGCCAACGATCGGGATATCGACTTTCACGCGCTTGGAGATGCTCGACGGGTCGATATCGACGTGGATGATCTTGCGATCGTTCTGTGCAAAGTGCTTGGGGTTGCCGATCACGCGGTCATCAAAGCGCGCGCCCACGGCCAGCAGCACGTCGCAGTTCTGCATGGCGTTGTTGGCTTCGATGGTGCCGTGCATGCCCAACATGCCCAGGAACTTGCGGTCGCTGGCCGGATAGGCACCCAGTCCCATCAGGGTGTTCGTGACCGGATAGCCCAGCATGTCCACCAGCGTGCGCAGCTCGTTGGTGGCATTGCCCAGCAACACGCCGCCGCCGGTGTAGATGTAGGGACGCTTGGCCGCCAGCAGCAATTGCAGCGCCTTGCGGATCTGGCCGCCGTGGCCCTTGCGCACGGGGTTGTAGGAGCGCATTTCCACGCTCTGTGGGTAGCCGGTGTAGGGCACCTTCTTGAAGGACACGTCCTTGGGCACATCCACCACCACAGGGCCGGGGCGGCCGGTGCGGGCAATGTGGAAGGCCTTCTTCATCGTGGCCGCCAAATCTCGGGCATCCTTGACGAGGAAGTTGTGCTTGACGATGGGGCGGGTGATGCCGACCGTGTCGCATTCCTGGAAGGCATCCAGCCCGATGGCGGGCGTGGGCACCTGGCCGGAGATGATCACCATCGGGATGCTGTCCATGTACGCCGTGGCGATCCCGGTCACCGCGTTAGTGAGGCCTGGGCCGGACGTGACCAGCGCCACACCCACTTCGCCCGTAGCGCGGGCGTAGCCGTCGGCGGCATGCACGGCCGCCTGCTCGTGACGCACCAGCACGTGCTGGATGGTGTCTTGCTTGTAGAGCGCGTCGTAAATGTAGAGGACTGCGCCACCGGGGTAGCCCCAGATGTACTGGACGTTCTCAGCCTGGAGCGACTTGATGAGGATCTCGGCCCCCATGAGGTCCTGCGAGCCGGAAGCGGGGGAGGTGTTGCCCTGCGAAGCAGCGGCCGCTGAAGAGATTTCAGCCTTGGAGATTTCCATGATCGATCAACCTTTGTGAATTTCTCTGACGAAAAACCTTGGGTGCTCCTCGCACGCGCTCTTGTGAAGCCAGCTTGGAACTTGAGGCCAAGGACATGAGCGAGATGATTGCCCGCCGGACCGTGACCCGTTTGCCTTTTGAATTGCAACGCCAATTATCGCACTGCAACACACTCAAAACCCACCCCAACCGAAAAAAACCCCTGCGGATGCGATAATCACGGGCTTTACGGTGCCAAACAGCCACAATTCACAGCGTTTTGTGCACCGCCCACCCCGGACCACCCCGTCTTGGCCACCGAACAAGAACTCTCCGACTTCCTCAAAAGTGTAGAAAAGCGCGCCTTCAAGCGCTCGCTCTACCATGTTCGCAATGAGGAAGCGGCGCTGGACATCGTGCAGGACAGCATGCTCAAGCTGGCCGAACATTACGGGGACAAACCTGCCGCAGAGCTGCCCATGCTGTACCAGCGCATCCTGTCCAACTGCACGCTGGACTGGTTCCGGCGCCAGAAGACACGCAATGCACTGTTTTCGAGCATGAGCGACTTCGAAGGCCCGGGCGAAGATGGCATGGATTTTGATCTGCTGGAAGCCTACTCCGGCCCGGACGATGGCGACAAGGCCGAAAGTGCGGAGGACCTCACCCGCAGGGCCCAGATCTTTCGCGGCATCGAAGCTGAAATCGCCGAACTGCCACCACGTCAACGGGAAGCCTTCCTCATGCGTTACTGGGAAGAAATGGATGTAGCAGAAACGGCAGCCGCCATGGGCTGCTCGGAAGGCAGCGTCAAAACGCACTGCTTTCGCGCCATACAAACCCTCAGCAAGGCACTGAAGGCCAAAGGAATCGAGCCATGAAGAACACTACACAGCACCCAACGACCTCTGCCGAAGCGGCTGCCGAGCGTTTTGCGCTGCGCGTGACGGCCCGCCTCTCCAGCGGCACGGCTGAACTGCCCTACGACATTTCTGAACGCCTGCGCGCCTCGCGCATGCAAGCGCTGGCCAAGCGCAAGGTGACCGCCCCCGTGCGGCGCACAGCGGCAGCCACCGTGGTGGTGGGTGCTGGCCCTGCGGCCACCCTGGGCCGTGGCAGCGAGGGCGGCGGCTGGTGGAATGCCCTGGTGTCGGCCATTCCGCTGCTGGCCCTGGTGGTGGGCCTGGTGGTCATCAATGCCGCCCAGGACGAACGCAGCGCCAACGATGTGGCCGAGGTCGATGCAGCCCTGCTGACCGACGACCTGCCACCAGCGGCGTACGCCGACCCTGGCTTCGTACAATTCCTCAAGACCTCTGCGCAGCCCAACTGAACTGCCTGAACCAGGACTGCATGCCCCCACGCCCCCCTGATGCCTCCACCCCTTTGCCAGCCTTTGTGCTGGCTTTGGCGCTTCTGGGCGCGTTCGTCGCCATCGGTGGTCAGGTGTGGGTGCAGATGCGCATGGCCCCCGGCACGCTGCTGCCTGCCGGTGCAGAAGCGGCTGTCGCCAGTCCCAACAACGCGCGCTCGCCAGTCACCTCCGGCATGGCCCTGCAGCCCCAGACCGAATCCGGCCCGGGCTGGGAAACCCTGAACACCCCCCAGAAGCTGGCCTTGTACCCGCTGGCCGAACGCTGGGCCCTCATCAGCGAAGCACAAAAGCGCCGCTGGCTGACCCTGGCGTCCAACTACTCCACACTGTCGGAAGACGAGCAAAAGAAATTCCACGACCGCATCACCGAATGGGCCAGCCTGAGTGCTCAGCAACGCAACCAGGCCCGGCTCAACTACGCCGTCACCAACCGGCTGGCAAGGGATGACAAGCGCGCACAGTGGGAGGCGTACCAGGCCCTGTCCGAGGAAGAACGCAGCGCGCTGGCCGCTCGGGCCGTGCCCAAGCCCGCAGGCGCAGCCACAGCACTGCGCCCCGTCTCGCCCAAGAAGCTGGCCCAGGTGCCTGCGGCCACCGAGGCCAACCCCAGCCGCCCGAACGCCCCCAAGATCCCGCCCGTGACCGAGCACGGCCCCCGAGTGGCGGCCCCCGTGACGCCCATTCCCTCCCCGGCAGCAGCCCCTTCACCATCGCCCACCAGCGCGGCATCCACCTCCACCGGAGTGGAAACCGCGCCCGTGGCCGTGCCGGTGGCCGTACCGGCCGCGCTGCCCCCCCTGGGCGCGGGCCCGGTCGAGCCCCCTGCCGCCACGGCGTCGCAACCCGTTACGCCCGACACCTCAGGCCTGTATCCTCAGTAGGTTTACAACCTGCCCGGCCCGACGGGCATGACACCTGGAATGCCCGCATCACCCTCCCCCCACTCTTCGCAGGCTGAGGCCCGCACCACCCCCGCCCACTTGGCCGAAGCCATCGCCCCCAACCTGTGGCGGCGCATGGCCTGCTGGCTCTACGAGGGCATGCTGATGTTCGGCGTGGTGTTCATTGCGGGTTACCTGTTTGGCACACTCAGCCAGACCCGCAACGCCATGGACAACCGCCATGCGCTGCAAGCGTTTCTGTTTGTGGTGTTCGGCATCTACTTCACCTGGTTCTGGGCCAGGGGCCAGACCCTGGCCCAGAAGACCTGGCACATCCGCGTGGTAGGCCAGGACGGCCAGCCCATCACCCAGGCGCGTGCGCTGCTGCGCTACGTGCTGAGCTGGCTGTGGTTTCTGCCTCCCCTGGCCGCCTACATGTTTGGCGTGCCCGCACTGGAAGTGCTGGTGCTGCTGGGCGGCTGGGTCGCCATCTGGGCCATCCTGAGCCGCTTTCACCCCACCCGGCAGTTCTGGCACGACGCACTGGCGGGCACCAGGCTGGTGCACTACGAATTCCCCAAAAAATAAGTCCATGCCTGCATCCCCCACCCCCTCGGCAGCCCCTGCCAACCCGCAGAAGGCCCGCACCGGCCTGAACCGCATCTGGCACGCTGCTGGCTACTCCATCGAAGGCCTGCGCGCTGGCTGGAACGAAAAGGCCTTCCGCCAGGAGGCCATCGCCGCCGTGGTGCTGCTGCCGCTGTCGCTGTGGCTGGGGCGCAGCTGGGTCGAGGTGGCGCTGCTTGCCGGTTCGGTCGTGATCGTGATGATTGTGGAGCTGCTCAACACCGGCATCGAGACCGCCATCGACCGCATCGGCCCCGAGTGGCACGACCTCTCGAAGCGCGCCAAGGACATGGGCAGCGCGGCCGTGCTGCTGGCACTGCTGCTGTGCATTGGCATCTGGGCTGCGGCTCTTTTCCAGAGATTTTTCCATGGCTGAACCGGCTTTTTCCGTCTGCGTGTACTGCGGCTCCCGCCCCGGCGAGAACCCCGCCTTTGCCGAGGCCGCCAAGGTCGTCGGCACCTGGATCGGCCGCCATGGCGGCCAACTGGTCTATGGCGGGGGCCGCAGCGGGCTCATGGGCACCGTGGCCGAGGCCACGCGCCAGGCCGGTGGCCGGGTGGTGGGCGTGATTCCCCAGGCGCTGGTGGACAAGGAACTGGCCAACCGCCAATGCGACGAGTTGCACATCGTGCAGACCATGCACGAGCGCAAGGCCATGATGGCCGAACGCAGCGACGCTTTCATCGCCCTGCCCGGCGGCATTGGCACCTTTGAAGAACTGTTTGAAGTGTGGACCTGGCGCCAGCTGGGCTACCACGACAAACCCTTGGGCCTGCTCAATGTGGCGGGGTACTACGACGGACTCGTGGGCTTCCTGAACCACAGCGTGGCCAGCGGCTTCATGGGCGAATGGCAGATGGGCCTGCTGCACGCGTCTGCCGATGCCGAGGCGCTGCTGCGCACCCTGGTGCAGTCGGCCGGGCCCGACCACGCCCCCGTGCCACTGCGCGAGGTGATCTGACCCCAGCACAGCGGTCACCCATAAATAAGGGCGGATGAGAAATCCGCCCTTTTTGTTTTCTCAATGGTCCCAGGGCCATGGCCTCGTCAGGCCAAAGCCGAAACCAGCCAGCGTCAGACCGCCGCGTCGTCCAGATCCCCGGTGCGGATGCGCACCACACGCTCCACGGCCGTCACAAAAATCTTGCCGTCGCCGATCTTGCCGGTGCGCGCCACGTTCACGATGGCATCCACGCAGCGGTCCACGTCCTCGGACTTCACCACCACATCGACCTTCACCTTGGGCAGGAAGTCCACCACATACTCGGCGCCCCGATACAGCTCGGTATGGCCCTTCTGGCGGCCAAAACCCTTCACCTCGGTCACGGTGAGGCCGGTCACGCCACATTCGGCCAGGGCTTCGCGGACTTCTTCGAGCTTGAAGGGCTTGATGACGGCGGTGATCATTTTCATGGCGGGTCTCCTGAAGGATGTGAAAGATAGAGGAAAGCAGGTGGCGCGACGGTGGAACGGTCAGAAACCCGCCGTCAGGCGCGGAATTTATTGGTGATAGGGTAACGCCAGTCCTTGCCGAAGCTGCGGCGTGTCACTCTAATCCCTACGGGCGCCTGGCGGCGCTTGTACTCGTTGAGCTTGATGAGGCGCGTGACCCGCTCCACATCGGCGCGTGCAAAGCCGCTGGCGATGATGGACTCGATGGGCTCATCGTTCTCCATATAGCGCGCCACGATGGCGTCCAGCACCTCATACGGCGGCAGGCTGTCCTGGTCCTTCTGGTCGGGCCGCAGCTCGGCGCTGGGCGGGCGGGTGATGATGCGCTCGGGGATCGGATTGGCGCCCGTGCCATACGGGTCGTTGGCATTGCGCCAGCGCGCCAGGTCAAACACCCGCGTCTTGGCCACGTCCTTGATCACCGCAAAGCCGCCCGCCATGTCGCCATACAGAGTGCAGTAGCCGGTGGACATCTCGCTTTTGTTACCCGTGGTCAGCACGATGGCGCCAAACTTGTTGGACAGCGCCATCAGCAGCGTGCCACGAATGCGCGCCTGCAGGTTCTCCTCGGTCGTGTCCTCGGGCAAGCCTGCAAAATCGCCGGCCAGCGCGGCCTTGAACGCCTCGAACTGGGGTTTGATGGAGATTTCGTCGTATCGCACGCCCAGGCGCTCAGCCATGTCGCGCGCATCGATCCAGCTGATGTCGGCCGTGTAGGGCGACGGCATCATCACCGTGCGCACCTTGTCGGCCCCCAGCGCGTCCACCGCAATCGCCAGCACCAGGGCCGAGTCGATGCCACCGGACAGGCCCAGCAGCGCACCGGGGAAGCCGTTTTTGCCCACATAGTCGCGCACCCCCAGCACCAGGGCGTCCCACAGGTCGGCCTCCAGGCTTTTCTCGGGCGCAATGTCCGCTTCAATTTTGATAGCTGCTTGCGCATGATGGACGCGCGCAAACACCAGTTTTTCTTCAAAACCTGGGCCACGCCCGGCCACCGAGCCGTCGGCGTTCAGCGCAAACGAGCGGCCCTCGAACACCACCTCGTCCTGCCCGCCCACCAAGTGGGCGTAGACCAGCGGCAGGCCCGTCTCGGCCACGCGCGCGCGCATGGTGGCCTCGCGCTCGGCGCTTTTGCCAAGATGGAAGGGCGATGCGTTGATGACGGCCAGCAGCTGCGCGCCCGCCGCCGCCGTGCTGCGCGCGGGCTCGGCAAACCAGGCGTCTTCGCAGACCAGCAGGCCCACGCGCACTCCCTCCACCTCAAACACGCAGGGCTCCGTGCCCGCCACAAAATAGCGGCGTTCGTCAAACACCTGGTAATTGGGCAGTTCGCGCTTGGCGTAGGTCTGCTCGATGTGGCCGTCACGCAGCAGGCTGGCCGCGTTGTGGCAGGCGCTGAACGCAGGCGCATCGTGCGCCAGGGCCTGGGGATGGCCCAGCACGATGGCCAGGCCCTTCAACCCCGCAGTCTCGCGGGCCACGGTTTTCACGGCATCATCACAGGCCGCAATGAAGGCGGGCCGCAGGAACAGGTCTTCGGCCGCATAGCCGCAAATGGCCAGCTCGGGGGTGAGCAACAGCCGCGCGCCCTGGGCGTAGGCCTCGCGGGCGGCGGCAATGATCTTCTGCGCATTTCCGGGCATGTCGCCCACGACAAAGTTGAGCTGCGCAGTGCAAATGGAGAGCGTCATGGAACTGGAGTCGGCACTTTTGGCCGGGTTGGATACCGCCCATACAGCCCCGGGCTGCAGTGGGCGGCACGGGAGAGCGCATGGCTGAGGAAGCTGCCATTATCGCCCGCGTGCTTGCGTCCCCGCTGGATGTGGATGCTGCGGCCTGGAACGCCCTGCTGGCGCAACAAAGCCACCCCACGCCCTTCCTTCGGCACGAATACCTGGCCGCCCTGCACGAAAGCGGCAGCGCCACGCCCCGCACGGGCTGGATGCCCCGCTTCATGACCCTGTGGGAGGGCGACACCCTGGTGGCCGCCTGCCCGCTGTACCTCAAAAACCACTCGTACGGCGAATACGTGTTCGACTGGGCCTGGGCCAGCGCCTACGAGCAGCACGGCGTGCCCTACTACCCCAAGGCCGTGGTCGCCGTGCCCTTCACGCCCGTGCCCGGCACACGGCTGCTGGCGCGCGACGGGGCCACGCGGTCGCTGCTGCTGCAGGCGGTGCGCCAGTGGTGTGAGCAAGAAGGTGTGTCGTCGGTGCACATGCTGTTTGCGAGTGGCGACGATGTGCAGTCCGGCGCCGAGCAGGACTGGATGCTGCGGCACACCGTGCAGTTTCACTGGAAGAACGACCACTACCAGAACTTCGACCACTTCCTCGCCAGCCTCTCTCAAGACAAGCGCAAGAAGATCCGCCAGGAGCGCCGCCGCGTGGCAGAGGCCGGGGTCCGCTTCCGCTGGTCACGGGGTGCAGGCATCAGCACTGCCGACTGGGATTTTTTCTACCGCTGCTACGAGCGCACCTATCTGGAGCACGGCAACCCGCCCTATCTCACGCGGGACTTCTTTGCCCGCATGGCGGCGCACCTGCCCGAGGCCTGGCTGCTGTTTGTGGCCGAGCGTGATGGGCGCCCCATTGCTGCCAGTTTGATAGCTATTGGGGCAAGCCCATCAGGCGGCAACGGCCTAAAAGACCAAAACCTGGTGGCCTATGGCCGCTACTGGGGCGCTTTGGAGCGTGTGGACTGCCTGCACTTCGAGGCCTGCTACTACCAGCCGCTGCAGTGGTGCATAGACCACGGCGTGCAACGGTTTGAAGGCGGTGCCCAGGGCGAACACAAGATGGCCCGGGCCCTGCTGCCCGTGCAGGCCACCAGCGCCCACTGGCTGGCGCACCCGGCCTTTGCCGAGGCTGTGGAGCGCTTCCTGGAGCGCGAAGGCGCGGGGGTCGAGGGCTATCTGCAAGAGCTGCAGGCGCGCAGCCCGTTCAAGACGATGGCCTGAGCGCCTGCCCCTGGGGGGCGCAGTGCGCCCGCCCTGCCTGCGCAAGGGGTCTTAAAAACTCTCCCAATCGTCTTCCGCCCCTGCCGCCACCGGCTTGCGTGCCTGGGACGCAGGTGCAGCGGGGGTCGGGGCCGCGGGGGCCTTGTGCGCAGGACCGGTGGGCGCGGCCCGCAAAGCCAGTGTTTTCTTCGGGGCCATGCTGCCCGCGCCACCACCACGGGCCGCACCGGAGGGCGCGGCGACGGGTGCTGGATGTGTTGCCGGGGTGCCGCCCTGCGAGGCCCGCGCCTGGTCGGTCGATAGCTTGAACACCGCCACGGCCCCCACCAGGGCCTGGGCCTGGTGGCTCAGGCTGCTGGCGGCGGCGGCCATTTCTTCCACCAAAGCCGCGTTCTGCTGCGTGACCTGGTCCATCTGCGTCACGGCCTCGCCCACCTGCGATACGCCAGTGCTCTGCTCGCTGCTGGCGGCGCTGATCTCGCCCATGATGTCGGTCACGCGACGGATGGCGCCGACCACCTCGGTCATGGTGGTGCCGGCCTTGTCCACCAGCAGCGTGCCCTGCTCCACGCGCTCCACGCTGGCGGTGATGAGCGACTTGATCTCTTTGGCCGCCTCGGCGCTGCGCTGGGCCAGGTTGCGCACCTCGCCCGCCACCACGGCAAAGCCACGGCCTTGTTCGCCTGCGCGGGCCGCCTCCACGGCGGCGTTCAGCGCGAGGATGTTGGTCTGGAAGGCGATGCCGTCGATCACGCTGATGATGTCGGCGATCTTCTTGCTGCTGTCGTTGATGCCCTTCATGGTGGTCACCACCTCGGCCACCACGTCGCCGCCCTGACCTGCGACGGTGGATGCGCTCATCGCGAGCTGGTTGGCCTGACGGGCGTTGTCGGCGTTTTGCTTGACGGTGGAACTCAGCTCCTCCATCGACGCGGCTGTCTCCTGCAGCGCACTGGCCTGCTGTTCGGTGCGGATCGACAGGTCGTTGTTGCCCGAGGCGATCTCGGCGCTGGCCGAGGCCACGCCCTGCGCATTGCCGCGCACACCCGACACCACATGGGCCAGGTTGTCACGCATGGTGGTCAGGCCGCCCAGCAGCTGGGCGATCTCGTCCTTGCCCCGTGCGTGGATGGGCACCGTGAGGTCGCCCTGCGCGACCGAGTCGGTGATCTGCACTGCGTTGTCCAGCGAGCGCGAGATCTGCCGGATCATCGCCCCGCCCATCAGCACCGCCAGCAAAATGCCCAGCACCACCGCCGTGAGCGCGAGCGCCCGGATGGTCTGAAAACTCGCCGCTGCGCGGTCATATTCGGCCTT
Organism: Acidovorax kalamii; assembly: GCF_002245625.1. GTDB lineage: Bacteria > Pseudomonadota > Gammaproteobacteria > Burkholderiales > Burkholderiaceae_C > Acidovorax > Acidovorax kalamii. The sequence goes on along the minus strand of NZ_NOIG01000010.1, from coordinate 715 downwards.
GGCGTAGTCCAGCTGCACTTGCATCAGCTGGCCCAGCACCTCCTGCAGCGGGTCGATGGCGGGGTACATCTCCTTGGCCGCATAGGTGGTCAGCGCGGCCATGTCGCCCCCCTTGAAGAGCCCGACCAGGGTGTCGGTGGCCGTATCGGCCTTGGCCTGCAGGGGCTTGAAGCGCGCCACCAGCTGGGTTTCCTCCGGCGCCAGGCGGGTGGCCAGGTAGGCCTTCCAGTTGCTGTCGATGGCCTTGCGTGCATCGGCCACCGACTGCACGCCCTGCGCGGGGGTCATGGCGCCGTCGCGCACCTTGTGGGCGGTGTCCACCACGTTGACGGCATACATGTCCGCCACGACCTTGATCTGCTTGAGCGGCACCACCCGGTCGTCGTACACCGATTTAAGCCCGGCGTTGGACTGGCCCATGCCAAACAGCCCGGCCCCTCCCACCAGCAGCACCAACAGACACAAGGCGGTGAGCAATCCGGCAAGGCGGGTGGAGATCTTGAACTGGCTCATGGCAATTCTCCTGGTAGGGACGCCGTCCACCCAGCCAACCCATTGACCGGGCAACGGTTCCAGCATAGCGTTTTGTGTTACGTTTGAATACAACCTCAAGCCAGCCAGGGGGTGGGTTGTCGCTTGAAAACCTCACAAAAAAGCACGCCGAAGGATGCCCCCTCTGCGTGCTTTTTGGTTGTGCAGTGCTGCCCCGCGTTGC
>NZ_NOIG01000001.1 GCF_002245625.1 Acidovorax kalamii | reverse complement strand
CGGCCATGGCGGCTTCGGCCTGGGCCACGGCGCCGTCGGCCTGCGCGTGGTCGGCGCGCGACAAGTCTCCCGCACGCACGCGGCGCGCTACGTCGGCGGCCAGGCGCTGCGCGTTCAGCAGCCGGTCTTGCGCCAGGGCCCAGTCGGCCTGCGCGCGCTGCGCCACCCACCAGGCTTCGCGCACAGTGGCGGCCAGTTGCAGCTGCGCGGCGCGCTGGCGGCTGTTAAGCGCCTGCGCTTCCGCATCGGCCAGCGCTGCCTTGCGGGCGCGCTCGCCGGGGAGCCACAGCGGCAGGGCCAGGCCCACTTCGGCCTCGCGGCTGCCCTGGTTGCTACCGGGGCGGTCAGTTTTGGTGGACAGCTCCAGTGCCATGGGCTCGGCCGTCCAGGCTGCCGCCGCGCTGCGTGTGGCCTGCGCAGCCTCGCGCCGCAAAGCTGCAGACTGCGCTTCGGGCTGGCGTTGCCAGGCCTGCTGGAACAGTGCCTGGAGCGTGAGCGGCGCTGTGCCGGGGTTGGAGGTCTGGGCCTGTGCGGCACTGCCCAGCAGTGCCCAGCCCAGTGCCATCACCACCAGCGCGGCAATGGACGTGTGTTGTCGTTGTTTCGTTGGTTGCATCCGATTCCTCTGCAGTGGCCGGGGCCACAGGTTGAAATCGGCGAGACGCGATGGATGGAGGGGACGGTCAGCGGTGCACGCACGCCAACAGCAAGACGCGCACCGCTACTGCCAGGGAAGGCAGGTCTCCAACATCATCAGGAAAAGAAACGGAGCCACCCAAGCCCCCGCCTCGCCGCTCAGGCGAGGACAGGCCAGTTGGGGCGTTCGGGCCGCGTAAGGGGTGCGGGTGGCCATGCGGATGCGGCCAGGCCCGGCGGGTGCACCACGGCCACCACGATGGCCTGGGCGCTGGCACTGTGCGCCAGGCCGCCGCCTGTGCCGTGGCAGGCATGGCAGTCCATGTCGGCCAGGGTGCTGGGGCTGGCGCCCGGGGCCGAGTGGTCGGCACCTTCGTCACCATGGTGCTCGTGCACATGGTGGCCAAAGTGCGATGCCTGCGGCGCTGACTCGTGCCCGCAATAGGGCGAGGCCGCCGCCCAGATGGACTGGAGCGGCATGAACACCAACAGAAAGACGAGCAGCAAGCGGCGCATGGGCAGCGGGATTCTAAGCAGACCGCACCACCCGCCCCGCCAGATAGCCCGACGGGTTGAGGGGCCTACCTCCATGGGTTGCACATGCACACCATGCAAATGCTTCACTTTTTATAGCAAACTTTGAGACCCATAGAGCGGCAGAGGCCATTTTTTCTACAGAAGCGCCATTCACTGCGCTGCCACCAGGTACTGCGGCACCCCGTCGGCCGCCAGCACTGGCGTGCTGTGCACGCCCCACACCTGCGCGATGGTGGCGGGGGTGAGCAGGTGGGCTGTGGCGTGCACGCTGCGCGGGCCCGCCAGGCCCGGGGCGAGCAGCAGGCTGTCGTGTGCGTAGCGCAGGGCCAGGTTCAGGTCGTGCAGCACCGCGACCACGCCCACGCCCTGCTCCACCGCCCAGCGGCGCACCAGAGCCAGCGTGTGGTGCTGGTGCGCCAGGTCGAGGGCGGCGGTGGGCTCGTCCAGCAGCAGCCAGCGTGTTGCACCGTCGGGCAGGGGCTCCCAGATCTGGGCCAGCGCGCGGGCCAGGTGGCTGCGGGCGCGTTCGCCGCCCGACAAGGTGTTGATGCTGCGCCCGGCCAGGTGCGCCACGCCGGTGGCCTGCATCGCCTCGGTCACGATGCGCGCCTCGTGGCGGCTGGGCTGCTGGCGGTGGGGAAAGCGCCCCATCTCCACCACCTCCTGCACCGTGAAGTCGAAGGCCACGGCCGTGTCCTGCGGCAGCACGGCACGCTGGCGGGCCAGGGCCTGGGTGACTTTGCCGGACACCGGTTGCCCGCCCATCCACACATGGCCCGAGCGCGGTGCGCGCTGGCCCGAAAGCATGGCCAGCAGCGTGGACTTGCCCGCGCCGTTGGGCCCCAGGATGGCCGTGACGCGCCCAGGCACGAACTGGGTATGCACGGTGGCCAGCAAGGGCCGGCCGGGCACGCCCACACCCAACTGGTCGCACACCAGCAGATCGGCGGTGGTGGTGACCGGGGATGCGACAGCGGCATTCATACCTTGCTCCGAAACTGGCGCAGCATGGCCAGAAACAGCGGCACGCCGATGAAGGCCGTGAGCACGCCCAGCGGCAGCTCTGCAGGCTGGACGATGGTGCGAGCCACCCCGTCGGCCGCCAGCACCAGCGCGGCGCCCAGCAGGGCCGAGCCCGGCAGCACCACGCGGTGGTCCGGCCCCGCCACCAGGCGCACCCAGTGCGGCGCCACTAGGCCGATAAAGCCGATGATGCCGGTGGCCGCCGTGACGGCGCCCACGGCCAGCGCCGTCACCAGCACCGCCAGGCGCTTGGTGCGCTCCACCGGCACGCCCAGCAGCGCGGCCTGCGCCTCGCCCAGGGCAATCGCGTTGAGCGGGCGCGCCAGCGCCAGGCCCAGGCCGCAGGCCACCGCCACGATGGCGCCCACCAGCGCCACGGCGCTCCAGCGCGCACCGCCCAGGCTGCCCAGCAGCCACATCTGGAGGTTGCGCAGCTGCTCGTCGGTGGAGATGAAGTTGAGGTAGCCTAGGCCCGCCAGCGCCAGCGCATTGACCGCCACGCCCGCCAGCAGCATCAGCCCCATGCGCGTGCCGCCATCGGCCTGCGCCAGTGCATAGATCAGCGCCGTGACAAGCAGGCCGCCGCCAAAGGCCATGCCCACCAGTGTCCAGCTGCCCAGGGTGCGCGGCAGGTCGGGCAGCCAGTGGCTGCCCAGCACGATGGTGATGGCCGCCGCCAGCGCGGCGCCGCTGCTCACGCCCACCAGCCCGGGGTCGGCCAGCGGGTTGCGAAACAGCCCCTGCATCAGCGCACCGGCCAGCCCCAGGCCCGCCCCGGCGGCCACGCCCATCAACAGGCGCGGCAGTCGGATGTTAATGAACACCAGATATTCGGGCGCCTGCTCGGCCGACGGCGCTGCGCCCAGGGCCTGCAGCAGCACCTGCCACAGCTGGGCGGGTGCAATGGCGTAGGCGCCCCGCGTGCTGGCCCACACGAACGCGAGGCCCACCAGCGCAACGCCCCACAGCAGCGCTGCGCGCGGCGACAGACGCAGCAAAGACCAGCGCGCACCCGGCTGCGCCACAGCCACGCTGCTCACGCGGTGATCGCCTGGGTGCGGGTGTGCAGCTCGCGCACGGCAGCGGGCAGGCGCGGGCCAAAGCCCAGCAGGTGGCTGGCCTCCATGGCCACCAGGGCCTTGCGGCGAAAGGCGGGCGTGAGCGCCAGCTCGGGCCGCTGCCAGAAAGCGGCCTCGCCGCCCAGTGCCTCGATGCCCTGCGTGCTGTTGAGCAGCACCTCGGGCGCGGCGCTGGCCATGGCCTCGGCCGTGAGCGGCCGGTAGCCCGCGAACTGCGTGATGACATTGGTGGCGCCCGCAAAGCGGATCAGCGCATCGGCCGCCGTGCCGGTGCCCGCCACCATGGGGCTGCCGCCGTGCGACAGGATGAAGATGGCGCGCGGGCGCCGCGTGGTGGCTGCCACCACTTTCTGCACCGCCGCCCACTGCGCATCCAGGTCCGCCTGAAGCGCCTGGGCCTCGCGCTCGCGGCCCGCCACGCGGCCCACGGTGGCGACCTTGCGGCGCACTTCGTCCCAGGTGTGGTCGGCCTGCACCAGCTCCACGCGCACACCAGCGCTGCGCACCTGGTCCAGCACCACGGGCGGCCCGGCTTCGGTGGTGCCCACCACGGCGTCGGGCTTGAGGGACAGCAGACCCTCGGCCGAGAGCTGGCGCATGTAGCCGACCTTGGCGGTCTTGAGCGCGGCCTCGGGGAACAGGCTGGTGGTGTCGGTGCCCACCAGCTGGCCCTGGGCGCCCAGCAGGTAGACCACCTCGGTCAGCGCGCCGCCCAGCGAGACGATGCGCGCCGGGCGGGCGGCCCAGGCGGCCCCAGATCCCATCGCAGACAACCAAGGCAAAGCCGCCACACCGCGCAGCAGCCGCCGACGCGTGCCGCCTTGCCCCCAGCTTTGCACGGCCATCGGATCACGCAGCATGGGCCAGCTCCTGCACGCCGGGCAGGCGTGCCACCAGGTCGCGCCAGCCCTGCAGTTCGGGTTTGCCGGGTTTGCGTGCACCGAAGAACATGGCCATCAGCTCGCCCGCGTGGTCGAACGCCTCGACCGAGGTGACAACACCATCGGCCGTGGGCTTCTCCACCACCCAAACGCTGGCAATCATGTCGGTGCGCAGGTGCAGGTTGAAGCCCGCGTCCAACACGTTAATCCACTGCGCACGCGGCGTATCGAGCGGCTGGATATTGCGCACCGGCCCGGTGTGGATCTGGATGCAGCCGCCGCTGCCCACAAACACCATGATGGGCAGGCCGTCCACCGCGGCCTCGTCCAGCAGGCGCGCCACAGCCTGCGGTGCGGCGCGCCAGGCAAACTGGCCTTCGACCAGGCGAAAGCTCTGCTGGCGCTCCACGCCGAATTTCTTGGTCAGGCCGAAGAACTCGTGCGTGTCCTGCATGGCGGCCCAGGCCTCGCGCAGGCCTTCGGCGTCGATGTCGGCGTCAGGCAGCACGGTCGCTGGCGCGGGCTTCGGACCAAACACGTAACCCGCGCTGGGTTGCACGAAGCGGCTCACCACTGCGTCGAATGCAGCCAGGTCGGTGGCATCGCGCGTGAAGATCTTGTGCACCGCACGGCCCTGCGCGTTGTAGAACTGCAGGCTGCGCGATGGCGGCTTGGTGGGGTCCTGGGCGGCGTCATGCGCCAGCTCGGTCACCGCAAAACCCGCATGCCACTGCGCAAAGAACAGGCGCAGGTCGATGTCTTCGCCCAGTGCGATCCCCACCGGCCCGGTGGCCGACACGTGCCGGTACACGCCGGTCTTCTCGTGCACCGTGCCTTCGTTGCGCGTAAGCGCCATCAGCGGGCCGCAGGCTTCGAGCGCCTGCAACAGTTCCAGCCACGAGCCCTGCAGCGGCTGGGCCTTGAGCGGGTGGCCGTGCTCGCCCGCATGAGCCGCCACGGCGGCGCCTTCCGACAGCCCCAGGCTCTCGGCGGCGTCCTTGGCACGCTTGCCCTCTGCGCGGGCTGCGGCGAACCGCTCACGGATGTCGGGGGCGGCCTGCGGCGGATGGGCCGGAGCGCTTGGGGGGTTCGTTACAGCGGCATTCATTGCACGGCCTCCGGCGCGGTGTGCCACAGCACGCGGCGTTGTTCGGCAGCCACCATCGCGGCGCTGGCGGCCACGTCCTGGCGCGCCTTGCATTGCTGGTCCCAGCGGCCTTGCAGGCTCCAGACCACGGTGCGAAAGTGCAGCGTGAAGCCTTCGGCGTCGGCCAGCATCTGCAGGTTGGCCGCGATCTTGCGGCCCATGGCGTCGCGGTGGCTGTCGCAGCAGGCTTGCACATAGCCCGTCATCAGGGCCAGGGTGCCCGCCAGCAGCGCCTCGGCGCAGGGCAGGCTGTATTCCTCATCGCAGTGGGCGCCGGATGTGGGCAAATCGGGCATGTCAGGTGCATGGCTCATGGTCTGTCTCCTTGATGGGGTTCATCGGGATGGGCTGTGCCTTAAAAGTCCGCCACCAGCGACACGCGCACTGCGCGGCCAGGTTGGCTGTAGGCGTCGATGAAGCTGGCGTTCGCGGCCAGGCCGCGCACGTCGGCCCAGCGCCAGTGTTTTTTGTCGGTGAGGTTGTAGATGCCCGCGTTCAGGCGCAGGTCCTTGCGGATGCGCCACTGGGCCGACAGATCCAGCACCGTGTACGACGGCGTGAGGAACTGCGTGCTGCCCGTGGCCACGCTCACGTCGCTGGCCTTCTTGGCGGCGGCGTGGGTCATGTCCAGCCGCGCCATCCAGCCGCCGCTGTCGTAGCGCAGGCCCGCCGTCAGGCGCGATGGGTCCACGGTGTTCACCGGCTTGCCGGTGGCGGTGTCACGGCCACGTGTCTGGCCATAGGCAAACGGAGAACTCCACTGCCCGCCCGCCCACTGGCCCCAGCGCATGTCGCCCTTGACCTCGAAGCCGCTCAGCTTGACGCGGCCGATGTTGACCGACTGGAACACCAGCGGATTGCCCGGTGCGCCCGTGCCACTGACCTGGCGCAGGTCCTCGATGAAGTCCTTGTAGCGGCCAGTGAATGCTGCGGCTTCGATGGACAAACGCTCCAGGCGCCCGCGCACGCCCAGCTCAAAGTTCTGGCTCTTCTCCGGCTTGAGGTTGGCGTTGGGCACTGTGCGGTAGTTGCCCACCGGGTTCTCAAAGAAGGCGTTGACCTGCCCCGCATTGGGCGCACGGAAGCCCGCTGCATAGTTGCCAAACACGCTCCACTGCTCGCTGGCGCGGTACAGCACGCCGAACTTGGGCGAGGTGGCATTGCCCGACAGCGACACCGCCTGCGCGCCAAAGCCCGCCTGGTCGGCCTTGATGCGGAAGGTGTCAAAGCGCACTCCCGGGGTGATGCTCCAGGGCCCACTCACGAACTCGTCCTGTACATACAGGGCCGTGCTGGTCTCGGTGGTGTCGGGGAAGCGCTTGAGCGGGAAGGTCTCGCCCGTGGGCGGCGTCACGCCGGTCTGCAGGTTCTCGACCTTGGCCGCCGTGTAGTCCAGGCCGTAGGTGATCTTCTGCACCCATGGCCCGCCATTGCGCAGCACCTTGCTGCCCTGCAGGTTGGCCTGCCAGGTGCGCTCGTCGTAGGTCACGTCGCGCACGCGGTCGGCGGCGGTGTTGCGGTCTTCGGTGATGTACTCGCGCGAATGCGCGTCCTGCCAGCTCAGCGTGGCCTTCACATCGTCGGCAAACGCGGTGTTCACGCGCCAGTTGCCTTCCCACGTCGCACGGCTGCGCTGCATGTCGGTGAACGAGGTGGAGCCCAGCACGGACGCGGCGGCCAGCGGCGGCTTGGAGCGCGCCGTGAGCAGCTCATAGTCGGACGTCTTGTCCACATGCTCCAGCGTGAACACATGGCGCTGTCCGCCGCCGGGCGTCAGCACCACCTTGCCCAGCAAAGCGCCGCTTTTGTCTTTCTGCGGATTGGGCTTGGTGCGGTCGGCATTGGCCGCATCGTTGGTGCCCATGTTGTCCAGCTCGCGGGCGCGCGTGACGTTGCCGCCCAGCAGCCACTGCACCGTGTCGCCCGCCTTGCCTGCCACCGTGGCGCCCACGCGCTTGCCGTGCTCGTCGCCATCGTAGCCCAGGCTCACCCGGCCGCCGATGCGTTTGCCGCCGTCGAGGAATGCCGATGGGTCTGCCGTGATGAAGTTGACCAGGCCCGCCATGCCGTCGGAGCCATACAGCGCCGAGGTGGCGCCGCGCACCACCTCGATGCGCTGCAGCAGCCCGATGTCCAGGTAGTCGCGCCCGAAGGCATTGGCGCTGAAGACATAGCTGCGCGGCAGGCGGATGCCATCCACCATCATCAACACGCGGTTACCGTCCAGCCCCCGGATGTTGAAGCCCGCGTTCTGCTCGCGCCCCGTGGAGCCACTGGCCAGCGAGAAGCGTGCGGGCGAGCGCGTGACCGACACGTTGGGCAGCTCGCGCGCCACGTCGCGGATATCGCGCACCTGGCCTTCCTCGATGGCCTGCGCATTGATCACATCGATGCTCATCGGCAACTCGTCGCGGTCCTGCTCGCTGCGCGAGCCGCTGATGACCACTTCTTTGAGCTGCGGCGCTGCAGCTACCAACTGGGCCACATCCTGCGCGTGCCCCTGCGCATGCGCGCTGCCAATGGCCGCACATGCACAGGCCACCAGCCATGCAAGCGGCCGCAGACGGCCTTGCAGCCATTGATCGGAGGGCTGCGCCTGTGCGCGCCGGGAAGAAAACGGAGGGGAACGGAATGCCTGCGCCACGGAGGGGAGTCCTTCTCTGAAACGACAACGAATACAGAGCTGGCTCCAAACAGACGGCCCTGGCTTCTGCGCGCAGAAGATCGGGCGGTTGTGGCTGGCTGATGGGGTAAATTATATGAGAATAATTCTCAATAACAACAAATAAACAGGACGACCTCCAAAACAAAGCGGCTGACCACTCCACGCAGTCAGCCGCTCATTTTTTGATAGCTATCAGGGCGCTACCATTGAGCGCAAGTAGCCATTTTTATTGAAAAATCACACAGCCCCGGCCACCACAGGCATGCGGATCAGGTGATCGAACGCGCTCAGTGCCGCCTTCGAGCCTTCGCCCGCCGCGATCACGATCTGCTTGAACGGCACCGTGGTGCAGTCGCCCGCTGCAAACACGCCGGGCAGGTTGGTGCGGCCGTGTGCATCGACAATGATTTCACCAAAGCGCGACAGCTCCACCGTGCCCTTGAGCCATTCGGTGTTGGGCACCAGGCCGATCTGCACGAACACACCCTCCAGCGCCACGGTGTGCTCCACGTTGGTGGCGCGGTCCTTGTACTTGAGGCCGTTGACCTTGCCGTCAGCGCCAGTGATCTCTGTCGTCTGCGCGTTGGTGTGGATGGTCACGTTGGGCAGGCTCTTGAGCTTGTTGACCAGCACGGCGTCGGCCTTGAGCTGGTCGGCAAACTCGATGAGCGTGACGTGCTGCACGATGCCAGCCAGGTCGATGGCAGCCTCGACACCCGAGTTGCCGCCGCCAATGACCGACACGCGCTTGCCCTTGAACAGCGGGCCGTCGCAGTGCGGGCAGTAGGCCACGCCCTTGTTCTTGTACTCGGCTTCGCCGGGCACGTTGACGTTGCGCCAGCGGGCACCGGTGGACAGGATCACCGTCTTGGACTTGAGCGTGCCGCCGTTGGCGAGCTGCACCTCGATCAGGCCACCGGGCTCGGCCGCAGGAACCAGCTTGTCGGCACGCTGCAGGTTCATGATGTCCACGTCGTAGGCGCGGGTGTGGGCTTCGAGCGCGGCGGCGAACTTGGGGCCATCGGTTTCGAGCACCGAGATGTAGTTCTCGATGGCCAGCGTGTCGTTGACCTGGCCGCCGAAGCGTTCGGCCGCGACGCCCGTGCGGATGCCCTTGCGGGCTGCGTACACAGCGGCTGCGGCGCCAGCGGGGCCGCCGCCGACGATGAGCACGTCGTACGGCGCCTTGGCGCTGAGCTTGGCGGCGTCACGGGCGGCAGCGCCGGTGTCGAGCTTGGCCACGATTTCTTCGACCGACATGCGGCCGGAGCCGAAGACCTTGCCGTTGAGGAACACCATGGGCACGGCCATGATTTCGCGCTCGGTCACTTCCTGCTGGAAGGCGCCGCCTTCGATCACGGTGGTCTTGACCTGGGGGTTGACGATGGCCATGAGCGACAGCGCCTGCACCACGTCCGGGCAGTTGTGGCAGGTCAGGCTCATGTAGACCTCGAAGTTGAAGTCCCCTTCGAGCGCGGCGATCTGCTCGATCACTTCGGGCTCGACCTTGGGCGGGTGGCCGCCGGTCCACAGCAGGGCCAGCACCAGCGAGGTGAACTCATGCCCCAGAGGCAGGCCCGCAAAGCGCAGGCTGTTGGTGGCGCCCACGCGCTGCAGGCTGAACGAGGGCTTGCGCGCATCGTTGCCATCGGTGCGCAGGGTGATCTTGTCGCTGCGCAGGGACTGGATGGTCGTCAGCAGCTCGCGCATCTCGCGGGCGGTGTCGCTGTCGTCCAGGGATGCCACCAGCTCAAACGGCTGCTGCACGCGCTCCAGGTAGGCGGAAAGCTGGGTCTTGAGTTGTTCGTCGAGCATGGTGGTGTCCTTTGAATTTCGATTTATAGGTTGGGGGCTGGGGTTACTTTTGGCAACCCTGAAGCCGCAACATTGCCCAGAAAACGGGCGTAAAAAAGCCGGACGGCATGGCACGTGCGCGCCATGACGCTGTCCGGCTGGATGCACCCCGTTTCCGGGGCGCTGCGCCGAATGAGCCGGGGCTTAGATCTTGCCGACCAGGTCCAGCGAGGGGGCCAGGGTCTTGGCGCCTTCGTTCCACTTGGCGGGGCACACTTGGCCGGGGTTGGCGGCGGTGTACTGGGCAGCCTTGAGCTTGCGCACGGTTTCCTTCACGTCGCGGGCGATTTCGTTGGAGTGGATTTCGGCCGTCTTGATGATGCCGTCGGGGTTGATCACGAAGGTGCCGCGCAGTGCCAGGCCTTCTTCAGGGATGTGCACGCCGAAAGCGTTGGTCAGCTGGTGCGTTGGGTCGCCAACCAGGGGGAACTTGGCCTTGCCCACGGCGGGGCTGGTTTCGTGCCAGACCTTGTGCGAGAAGTGTGTGTCGGTCGTGACGATGTAGACCTCGGTACCAGCCTTCTGGAATTCTGCGTAGTGCTCAGCGGCGTCTTCGATTTCGGTGGGGCAGTTGAAGGTGAAGGCGGCAGGCATGAAGATCAGCACGGACCACTTGCCCTTCAGATCGGCTTCGGTCAGGTCGATGAACTCGCCCTTGCCATTGCGGTTGACGAAAGCGGTGGTCTTGAACGGCTGAACTTGCGTGTTGATCAGGGACATTGCTGTTTCCTTTGGGTTGGTTGGTTAACTGAACAGGACTGAAGTCTAGGCCCTTTAAAGCCATGAATCCAATCAATTGATTTAATTCAATCAATTGTCTATGACTATATAACGGCACAGCCGCAGCCCCGAAGCCTGCTCCACCACCACTCAGCGCTGCGAACGCAAACACAACTCAACATCAAACGCAGCCATTGCGCAAAAAAATGGGATTGCCTTGCACGGGTTGATGGGGGTCACGACAATCGGGGCCGCATTCACAGACACAACAAACAAGGAAGGAGTCCCCATGAAAGGCGACGCACAGGTCATCGGCCATCTGCAGGCCCAGCTCAAGAACGAGCTTACGGCCATCAACCAGTACTTTTTGCACTACCGCATGCTCAAGCACTGGGGCTTCGACAAGCTGGCCAAGAAGGAATACTCCGAATCCATCGGCGAGATGAAGCATGCCGACTGGCTCATGGACCGCATCTTCATGCTGGATGGCCTGCCCAATCTGCAGGACCTGGCCAAGCTGCAGGTGGGCGAGGACGTGCCCGAGATCCTGGCCTGCGACCTGCGCTCCGAGCAAGGCGCCCAGGCCACCATCAAGGAAGGCATTGCCTACTGCGAAACGGTGCGCGACTATGTCTCGCGCGATCTGCTGCAAAAGATCCTGGACGACACCGAAGAGCACATCGACTTCCTCGAAACCCAGATCGACCTGATCGACAAGGTGGGCATTCAGAACTACCTGCAGTCGCAGATGGGTGACGCGGACTGACGCACAGAATTCTCCAGAGCGCTCCACGAAAAAAAGCAAAGAAGAGAAGAAATCAAGAAAACGGGCTTCGGCCCGTTTTTTTGTGCCTGCGCGCGGCCCCATCCCACCCGCACCCAAGGGCCACCATGCCCCCAGTTGTCACGGGTTGTTGCAAGTGCACATCAAAGGCAGAAAATTTCGCCCACCACAAATGCGAATGCTTCTCAACAAAAGTAGAATGCACGCCTACGACCAGCGGCCGGGTTCTGTGAACCCCTGATTCCCGAGCCCGCCAGCAAGCCAGTCAGCCCGGCCCCGCCGCCAGCTGCAGCCAGCGTTTGTGCGTTTTGCACCCACACACCTGCCTGGAGCCTCTTTGCTGATGCTGCGCCGCAACGCCTGCCCCTGCCCTGCAGGGGCACTGCCATCTTCCTCCCACCCCGCCACGCCCGGCGCCACCCGGGCCCGGCCATGAAAACCGCCCGCGCCGATTGGCGCTACCGGCTGGCCATCACCTCCCGCGCCGTGGCGGCTGTGGGGGGCGGCTATGCGCTGGCGGCGGGTTTCACGGCGGCGCTGTCGCTGCTGCTTGCGCAGTGCATGCCGCGTGTGGAGGCCGTGATCACCGCCACCATGCTCGCCTGGGTGGTGTATGTCATCGCTGCAGGCTGGGCCTTTTATGCGCGCACCGCCTGGGGCGCCTGGGGCGGCACGCTGCTGCCTGCACTAGTGCTGGGTGCCTGCGCCTGGGCGCCGCAATGGATGAAAGCCGCAGCATGAACGCCACCACACCGAAACCCGACGCTGCAGCAGTAGAACGCGATGCCGCAGCCGCCCTCGGCGGCGTGGCGGCCGAAGCCCCGCGCAAGGCCAAATCGCCCAGGGCCCCCAATGACCGCGAAGGCTTCCGCCAGGCCATGTCGTGGCTGCACACCTGGGCGGGGTTGATCCTGGGCTGGCTGCTGTTTGCGATCTTCCTCACGGGCACGCTGTCGTTCTTCAAGAACGAGTTCAACCTGTGGATGCGGCCCGAGATGCACGGCCTGCAGCCGGTGGACGCTGCCGACCCGCAGATGGCACAGACGGCGCAGAAGGCCCTGGACGCGCTGGTGCGCAAGGTGCCCAACGTCACGCAGTGGATCATGCACCTGCCCGACGACCGCGACCCAGCCGTCAACATCCTGTGGCGCGACACAGGCAACGGCCGTTTCGAGACCCTGCGCATGCACCCGCAGACTGGCGAGGCTATCGACACGCGCCAGACCATGGGCGGCGACTTCTTCTACCGCTTCCACTTCGAGTTGCGCACCGCACAAAAGGGCCGCTGGACCATTGAAGGCCGCTGGGTCGTGGGCGTGGCCACGATGCTGATGTTTGTGGCGCTGATCTCGGGCGTGATCACGCACCGCCGCATCTTCAAGGACTTCTTCACCTTCCGCCCCGCAAAGGGCGGGCAGCGCGCCTGGCTGGATGCACACAACGTCACCGGTGTGCTGGTGCTGCCTTTCTATTTGATGATCACCTTCAGCGGGCTGATGATCTTCCACACGCTGTACATGCCAGCGGGCATTGCCACGGCTTACAAGGGCGAGAAAGGCGTGGACTCCAACGCGTACTTTGCCGACCTGCAGGGCGAGAAGGCCGAAAGCCGCCCCCGCCGTGGCGCCGCCGACAAGGTGGAGCCCTTGCCTGCCATCGCCCTGCCCCCCATCCTGACCGAGGCCCGCGCCCGCTGGAACGGCGGCCGCATCGGCAGCGTGCAGGCACGCCGCGACGCCAAGGGCCGCGCCGTGGTCGAGGTGACGCGCCACGAGGGCGACCGCCTGCAATACCGCCCGCCGCGCCTGCTGTTTGACGCCACCACCGGCCAGTGGCTGGACCAGGCCGACGCCACCGGCCCCGCCGTCAAGACCTACGGCGTGCTGTATGGCCTGCACATGGCGCGGTTTGCCGATGTGGGCCTGCGCTGGGCACTGTTTGGCTTTGGCCTGCTGGGCAGCCTGATGATTGCCACCGGCATGGTGCTCTGGTCGGTCAAGCGCAGCGCCAAGTCGCAGACGCAGGCCAGCCGCAAAGGCGCTGCCCACGCGGCGGATGCCGCTGCGCCCGGGACGCCGTTTGGCGAGCGCCTGGTGGCGGCCATCAACATTGCCACGCTGGCGGGCCTGCCGCTGGCCTGCGGTGTGTACCTCGCTTCCAACCGCCTGGTCCCGCTGAACATGGCGGGCCGGGCCGATGCGGAACTGGCCTGGTTCTTCAGCGCCTGGGGCCTGGCCCTGCTGTGGGCACTGGCTTGCGCCGTGGTGCGGCCCAGCCGCATGGGCTGGTCGGTGCCGCTGGGCGCGGCAGGGCTGGTGTGGGCGCTGCTGCCGGTCATCAATGCGTTGACCACGCACACCCATTTGGGCATCACGCTGCCTGCGGGTGAATGGGTGTGGGCCAGCATGGACCTGGCCTTCCTGACCACCGGGCTGCTGCTGGGCTGGCTGTCGTGGCGGCTGCGCCCGGGCCGCGCCCCCAAGGGCAAAGCCGTTGCGGCCAAGGCGCCGCGCACAGCCCCCGCAGCCGCATTGCCTGCAGCTAGCGATGTGTCCGTTTCCACCTCAGGGGCCTGAGCACCATGTCCGCTTTTCTGCTGTGTTTTGCGGCCTGGTCGGCCATGGCGCTGGGCATGGACCGCCACCACGAAGACGCCGCAGGCCGCGAAGGTGCGGCCCGCCACCTGCAACAGCTGCGCCGTGCCGGGTGGCTGTTGCTGCTGCTGTCGCTGTGGCTGGCCGCACACCCCGCCGGTGGCGTGCCTGCCTCGCTGGGTGTGACCGCATGGGCCGTGGCCCTGTCGGTGGCCGCCGTGGCCGTGACGGCCACTGTGACCTGGCAGCCCCGGAGCACGCCGCTGCTGGCAGGGGTTGCCCTGGTGGCCGGCATTGCTGCCTGGGCCTGGGGGTGGTGAGCACAAAGGGTGCGACAGCCCTGCGGGCCCGCCCCTCCTACTGATTCACCGCTCTGCCCTGCTTTCTTTTTTTCCCGCTCTCTGCGCCCTCCCAGCCACCGGCCCCACGGGCCCGCGCCAGGCCCGGTGCCTGCAGAGCCGTTCTCCAACGCGTTGCGCACACACCAAGGACAAACCATGCACGCACCTTTCCATCGCTCTTTCTGTCACCCGCACGTCCTGCACCCGCTGGCCGCCGCCGTCCTGGCCGCCTTCTGCGGCACCGCATTGGCGCAGGCCACACCACCCGCTGCGCCCACCCAGACACTGGGTGAAGTCACCGTGCAATCCACCAGCGGTGACGACGGCTACGCCCCCGCTGCCAGCACATCGGCCACCAAGGGCAGCGCACCGCTGCGCGACGTGCCCCAGGCCGTGAACGTGGTGCCTGAGCAGCTCCTGCGCGACCAAGGGGCCCGCTCGATGGAAGACGCGCTGCGCAACGTGCCCGGCGTGGCCATGAGCCACGGCGACGGCCAGCGCGACCAGGTGGTGATACGCGGCTTCACTGCCATCGCCGACCAGTTTGTGGACGGCGTGCGCGACGACGCGCTGTACTTCCGCGACCTGGCCGACATCGAGCGCGTGGAAGTGCTCAAGGGCCCTGCGGCCGTGCTGTACGGACGCGGATCATCGGGCGGCCTGATCAACCGCGTGACCAAGAAGCCCAAGTTCGGCGAGACCTCGGGCGAGGCCAGCTTGGGCCTGGGCAATTTCGACTACCGCCGCGCCACGGCCGATGTGAATGTGGGCATCAGCGACACCGCCGCCTTCCGCATCAACGCCGCTGTGGAAGACTCCGGCAGCTACCGCGACCAGCAGTTCGTCAAGCGCCACAACTTCGCGCCGTCGCTCGCGCTCAAGCTCGCCGCACAAACCGACCTGCTGCTGCAGTACACCAACGCACGCGACAAGCGCCTGACCGACTTCGGCATCCCGGCCCTGAACGGCCGCCCCGTCAACGTGCCTGCCAGCACGTACTACGGCTCCCGCAACGCGGCGCAGGACGACACCACCACCAGCACCATGCAGTCGCTGGCGGCCACGCTGAACCACCGCTTCAACGACAACTGGTCGGTGCGCAATGTCACGCGCGTGTACGACTACACGCTCGACCGCTACAACACCCTGCCCGGCGGCACCACCGACCCGGTGAACCTGACGGTGGGCCGCACCCGGGCCTTCATCCTGCGCGACGAAAAAGGCGTCTTCAACCAGACCGACGTCACCTGGCGCAACCAGCTGGGCGGCTTCAAGCAAGAGTGGCTGATGGGGGTGGAGCTGGGCCAGCAGAAAAAACGCTCTGAATCCGTCTCTGGCGGTGCGGACCGTGTGTCCATCTTCAACCCCATCGCCGCAGCCCCCGTCATCCCGGCGGCCAACTACAACGCCGACAACGCCATCCCCAGCCACACCACACAAGACACGGCCGCGCTGTACTGGCAAAACCAGATCACGCTGGCCCCGCAATGGAAGGCGCTGGTGGGCGCGCGCTACGACGTGTTCGGGCAAGAGACCACGTTTGACCGCAAGCTGAGCACCCTCTCGCGCACCGACAAGAAATTCAGCCCCCGCGCCGGCCTGGTGTGGCAGCCCAGCGATACGGTGTCGTACTACGTGTCGTACAGCAAGTCCTTCCAGCCCTCGGCCGAAGCGTTTGCGCTGGCCGCCAACAACACCGGCGCCGAACCAGAGATCACCGAGAACAAGGAGATCGGCGTGAAGCTCGACCTGCTCGACGGCCGCATGAACGTGACCGGCGCGCTCTTCAACCTGGAGCGCACCAACATCAAGAACACCGACCCCGCCAACCCCGGTCGCCAGATCAACGTGGGCACCCAGCGCACCAACGGCCTGGAGCTGACCGCCAACGGCCGCCTGCCCGGCCGCTGGGATGTGAGCGCGGGCTACGCCTGGCTGGACGGCCGCATGACCAAGTCGCTGGCCACCACCACGTCCACCCAACTGCCCACGGCCGCCATCGCGGCCCAGGGCAAGGTGCCCGCACTCACACCTCGCAACTCCGCCTTCCTCTGGGCCATGAAGGACCTGGGCCACGGCCTGCGCGTGGGTGGCGGCGTGAACCATGTGGGCGCCCGCTTCACCTCGCTCACCAACCTGGTCACCCTGCCCGCCTACACCACGGTGGACGCCGCCCTGCAATACACGCTGGGCCAGTGGGATGTGGACGTGAACATCAAGAACCTGGCCAACCGCAAGTACTACGTGTCCAGCCACGGCAGCAACGACAACCTGATCCTGCCCGGCTCGCCGCGTGCGGTGCAGGTGACGTTGCGGACGCGGTTCTGAGGAGGGGGAATGGCGGAAGGGGTCAAAGGGCCAAAAAATTTAAGAAAATTTGGCCTCTTCCGCCTGATGGCCATGGATTTATAGCTATAAATTCAATAGCATAAAGACCTCCCCATCGAAGTGCCTCTTTTTGCCAGAGCGTCAAACGCCTGATGCCTCACATGGGCAGTGAACGGACCGCAGCAGCGCTCTTTGAAAAGGATATGGCGGTCATGTTGACCGCGCTGCGGGCCCCTTCGACGAACCCGCTCCGCCTCATGGCGGCGTCCCGCCCTTCTTGAGGACCTTGAAACTTTCATCCAGGTAGACCGATGAACTCGTCATGCCATAGCCTTCGCAGACAAACCCGTTCAGAGGCAGCACGCCCGGCGCATCGGTGATCCGGCCTCTCACCTCCTTGTACTTCTTTCCAGCTCGCCGCGAATGGATGGCGGCGTTGGTCAGGTAGTTGAGGCTCACCCGGTAAGAGGCGTTGCTGGAATAGTCTTCGTCGTCCTGCTGCTCGCCGATGTGTTCCAGGTCTTTGGTCTTGGCGTTGTAGCGGAACTGCAGCGTGAAGCCCGAGAACCGGGCGGCGTCGGCGTAGAAGACCGCCTGAACGAACAACGAATTGTTCTTGATGTCCAGGTTGTAGAACTTGCTGGGGTGGCAGAACTCGCCGGACGCCGAGAGCACCTGATAGCTGCCATCCGCCCTCCCGGTCAGGACAAGCAACCGCTCCTCTCGCGGGCCTTCTTCTTTGTGCCTTGTCAGCAACAGGGCCAGGTCTGGAACGCCGTCGCCGTTCAAGTCGCCTTCTGCAGTGGTCCAGACAAAGTCGGAATGCCGAAACTCGGGGGCTATTGCGAGCCGGGCCCTTTGCTCTGCGGATGTGTTCCCGTCTGCGGCATGTGCACCGCCCACACACAGCAGGGCCAGAACAGCGGGCCCGAGCAAGGCAGCCATGCATGCCACAGACGCGTGCGAGATGGACCGAACGGCGCGGGATATCGTGGACACAGAACTCTCCTGAGAGCGGCTCGCAGCCTGGGTTAGAAGCCGATGCACTGAGTTCAAACGCAAGTGCGAATCTCTGCAAAACCAGCGCATTGAGGCGAAGGGACTATAGCCTGCAGGCTCAAAACGCGCCCCGCACCAGCAGCCCCTGCGCGCCAAGCCGCTCCTCCCACCAAGCGCCTGCCGAACCGCAGTCCGCGCCGTTTTCCCAACACCCTTACCTCGCACGCAGTCACGAATAAAAACAATTCCCATTTGCAATGTAAAATTAGGTTTCCGCAAGCCACAGCCCTCCCCCGGAGCCTCTTTTTGAACAGGCCTCCCGGCTGCAGCCAGCACCCACCGTCTTTCGATGTTTCCGGGTTGTCTGGCTTGATGAACCACTTTTTCGCCTTCTCTGTTGCGACAGCGCGCCCCGTGCCGTGGGCGGCGCTGGTGGTGGTGCGACTGCTCGACGGCCCTTGCCACCCCGCCCCCACGCCATGCTGAGCCCCACCGCCCTGCGCCGCTGGAGCTGGACCCACAAGTGGTCCAGCCTGGTGTGCACCGTCTTCATGCTGCTGCTGTGCATCACCGGCCTGCCGCTGATCTTTCACCACGAAATTGGCCACCTGCTGGGCACCGAGGTCGAGGCGCCCGCCATGCCCGCCAACACACCGCGCGCCAGCCTCGACAAGGTGCTGGCCACCGCACACGCGCTGCACCCGGATCGTGTGGTGCAGTTCGCGTCGCACGCTGAGGACGACAACAACGTCTGGTTCGTCACGCTCACGCCCACACCGGCGCCCACGGACGATTTCAAGTCGGTGGCGGTGGATGCGCGCACGGCCCAGGTGCTGGCGCAGCCACGGTTTGACGAGGGCTTCATGCATGTGATGTTCCGCCTGCATGTGGACCTGTTTGCGGGGCTGCCGGGCAAGCTGTTTCTGGGCTTCATGGGCTTGTTGCTGCTGGTGGCTATCGTCACCGGCGTGGTGCTGTATGCCCCCTTCATGCGCAAGCTGGCGTTTGGCGAGGTGCGGCGGGACCGCTCCACGCGCGTGAAGTGGCTCGACCTGCACAACCTGCTGGGCATCGTCACGCTGGTGTGGGCCTTTGTGGTGGGCGGCACGGGGATGATCAACACGTGGGCCGACCTGCTCATCAAATACTGGCAGTACGACCAGCTCTCGGTGCTGCTCAAGCCCTATGAAGGCCAGCCCACCGTGCCCGCTGCCGAGCGGGGGCCGCTGCAGCAGGCATTGGAGGTGGCGCAGGCCCAGGCGCCGGGCACCAAGCTGTCGTTCATTGCGTTCCCGGGCACGGCGTTCTCCAGCCCGCACCACAACA
The DNA here is from genome assembly GCF_002245625.1 of Acidovorax kalamii. Lineage (GTDB taxonomy): Bacteria > Pseudomonadota > Gammaproteobacteria > Burkholderiales > Burkholderiaceae_C > Acidovorax > Acidovorax kalamii. The sequence goes on along the minus strand of NZ_NOIG01000001.1, from coordinate 438,199 downwards.
CGTTTTTTATGCGCGGCAACGAGCCGCTCACCTCCAAGCTGCTCAAGCCGGTGCTGGTGGATGCGCGCACGGCGCAGGTCACGGCGTCGCCTGCGCTGCCTTGGTACCTGACGGCGCTGCTGGTGTCGCAGCCGCTGCACTTTGGCGACTACGGCGGCATGCCGATGAAGATCCTCTGGGCGCTGCTCGACATCGCCACCATCGTGGTGCTGGGCAGCGGGCTGTATCTGTGGCTGCGCAAGGGCGTGCAGGCAGCAAGCCCCGCAACACCAGCCGCTGGCAGCACCACCGGCGGCTTTGCGGGCGGCGCATTGCCCGCATCGGGCGCCGCGCGTACCACCGAGGGGGCCGCATGAAAAAGCCCAGCCCTTTCTGGGCCCTGTGGGGCGCGCCCATCCTGATGGGTGTGCTCACCACCACCGGGCTGCTCACGGCCCTGGTGTCTGACACCTGGGGCGACTGGTGGTCATGGGTGGCGCTGGGTGTGCCGGTGGCGGTGATGGGCTGGTACAGCTGGCCCCGCACACGGGCGGCTGCCGACGCTACCAACGCACCCACAACTCCTTCCTCCGCACCCCGCTGAGTTCTCCGTTTTTTAGTTCCATCCCCATGCGCTCCGCACCATCGCCCCACTCCGCCCCGCTGCTGCGCCCGGCATTCCCAACCACCCCTGTTGCCATGGCTGCAGCCGTGGTGGTGCTGGCCCTGGCCACACCTGCGCTGCATGCGCAGCAAGCTGCAGTTCCCGCCACTGCGAGCGAAACCAAGACCCTGTCCACCGTGACCGTGAACGCCAGTGCCGATGCATCGGCCCAGGGTTTGTCGCCCGCCTACCCCGGCGGCCAGGTGGCGCGCGGCGGCCGCGCGGGCGTGCTGGGCACGCACGATGCGATGGAGACACCGTTTTCCATCACCAGCTACACCAACGAGCTGATCCAGGACCGCCACGCGCGCAGCGTGGGCGACGTGCTGCAGAACGACCCCACGGTGCGTGTGGCGCGGGGCTTTGGCAACTTTCAGGAGTCGTACTTCATTCGCGGCTTCCTGCTCGGGTCGGACGACACGGCCTACAACGGCCTGTACAGCCTGCTGCCGCGCCAGTACATCGCTACCGAGCTGTTCGAGCGCGTGGAGGTACTGCGCGGCGCCTCGGCCTTTTTGAACGGCGCCAGCCCCAATGGCGGCGGTATTGGCGGCAGCATCAACCTGCTGCCCAAGCGCGCACCCAACGAGCCCCTGAACCGCGTGACCTTTGGCGTGGCCAGCGGTAGCCAGACGCAGCTGGCGGCCGATGTGGCCCGCCGCTTCGGGCCCGACGGCAACACCGGCATCCGCGTGAATGCCGCCACCCACAGCGGCGGCACCGGCGTGGACGATGAAGACGTGAAACTGGGCCTGGTGGCTGTGGGCCTGGACTGGCGCAGCCGCGACGTGCGCCTGTCGGGCGACATCGGCTGGCAAGACCACAAGCTGCGCAACACCCGCACCAACGTGACACTGGCCGCCACCGCCACGCAGGTGCCCACTGCACCCGACAACGCCACCAACTTTGCCCAGCCCTGGACCTATTCCAACGAACGCGACACCTTTGGCACGCTGCGCGGCGAGTGGGACATCACACCCAACGTGACCGGCTGGGCGGCTGCGGGCGCGCGCCGGGGCACCGAGGCGAATTCGCTGGCCAACCTCACGGTGGCCAACAGCAGCACCGGCGCAGGCACCACCTACCGTTTTGACAACACCCGCAAAGACAGCGTGAACACCGGTGAACTGGGCCTGCGTGGCAGGCTGCAGACCGGCAGCGTGGGGCATGAATGGGTGGCAGTGGCGTCGCACTTCAGCGCCGACAAGAAGAACGCGTATGCCATGGACTTTGGCAACACGCAGGCTACCAACCTCTACCGCCCCGTCTATTCGGCCCTGCCCGCGCTGAGCGCCAACACCATCCGGGGCGGCGACCTGGCCGACCCGCGCATCACCGGCAGCACGCGCCTGACCAGCCTGGCGCTGGGCGACACGATGTCGCTGCTCGATAACCGCCTGCTGCTCACCGTGGGCCTGCGCCACCAGTCGCTGGAGATCGCCAACTACGACTACGGCACCGCCGTGCAGACCGACCGCTACGACCAAAGCCGCACCAGCCCGCTGCTGGCGGCGGTGTACAAGTGGGGCAACAGCCTGTCGGTATACGCCAACTATGTGGAAGGCCTGAGCCAGGGTCAGACCGCGCCCAGCACCGCCGCCAACCGGGGCGAGATGCTGGCGCCCTATGTCTCCAAACAAAAGGAAGTGGGCGTGAAGTGGGACGGCGGGCGCTTTGGCGGCAGCGTGGCGCTGTTCTCCACCACCAAGCCGCGTGCCTATGTGGGCAGCGACAACCTTTTTGGCAGCAGCGGCAAGGACCGCCACCAGGGTATCGAGCTGGCCGTGCAGGGCGAGGCGACCAAGGGTCTGCGCCTGCTGGGCGGCCTGACCTGGCTCGATGCCAAGCAGATCGCCACCGGCGCCGCCAGCACCGATGGCCGCCGCGTGATTGGCGTGCCCAAGCTGCAGGCCAATGTGGGCGCCGAATGGGATGTGCCCGGCGTGAGCGGCCTGGCCGTGGATGGCCGCCTGGTGCACACCGGCGCGGTCTATGCCAACGCCACCAACACGCTGCGCGTGCCCGGCTGGAACCGCCTGGACCTGGGCGTGCGCTACCTCACCGAGGTGCAGGGCCACCTGGTCACGCTGCGCGCCCGCGTGGACAACGCGACCAACCGCAACTACTGGGCCTCGTCGGGCGGCTACCCCGGCGCGGGCTACCTGGTGGTGGGCGCGCCACGCACCTTCTCTTTGAGCGCCAGCGTCGATTTCTGACGCACTCCGGGCGGTGCCGTTCAGCCAGCCGCCCGGCCCCAGCCACCCAGCGCCAGACCACCGGGCGCAGGCAGCCAACTTCTTTCGCACAGGGATTGCCCCTGGCCCCGCCGGGGCCGGGCACACCCTGCGCACGCACATTTTTTGTTGAAACCACCGAAAGGAAACTGCCATGTCATCGTCCCTGCGCCTCCAGGCCCCGCTGCTCGCCACCCTGATTGCCTGCGCGTCCCTCACCGCCGTCACCAGCGCCCACGCCCACCAGGTGTGGCTGGAAAACGCAGGTGGCCAGGCCCGCCTGCACTTTGGCGAATTCAATGAGAACCTGCGCGAGTCTTCGCCCGGTGCGCTCGACAAGTTCCTGGGTGCGCCCGCACTCGACCAGCGCAGCGCTGCAGGCACACAGCGCCTGGAAGGCAAGCTGGGCAAGGACGCCTTCAGCTACACCACCCAGGCCGATGCACAGACGCTGTTTGCCACGGCCAGCTACCCGCTGATCGACCGCAGCAAGCGCAACCAGCCCGCCATGCTGTGGGTGCCCGCCGCGCGCTGGGTGGCCAACGCGGGCCAGGCGGCCGAGGCCAACACCAAGGCTCTGGACCTGGTGCCCACCGGCAAGCCCGGCGAGTTCAAGGTGGTGTTCAACGGCGCGCCCCTGCCCAAGGTGCAGGTGGAGATGGTGGCGCCCTCGGGCTGGTCACGCGGCGAACAAAGCGGCGACGACGGCACGGTGACCTTTGCCCTGCCCTGGAAGGGCCAGTACGTGGCCGAGGTCAAGCACAGCGACAAGACCGCCGGTGAGGCGCAGGGCAAGCCGTATGGCGAAACCAGCTACGTGACCACGCTGAGCTTTGTGCAGAAGGACGGCATGGCATCGCCCGCGCTGCCCGAGCCGCCCGCCAAGGGCCACTGATCTGCGGGGCCCAGCGGGGCCCTTGCAACACCCGGAACCTGCACCCCACCTGCGGGGCTGCCGGGTCAAGACTTTTCGCGGCTGCGCTGCGCCTGTTTTTTGAATGAAAACAGGCCCTGCCGCGCTCTGCATATCGGCCTTAAGCTACCGAATCAATAGCAAATGACCCACTATCATCTTCTGCGCACCGCCGTCGCCCAGGCCGTGCTGCTGGCTCTGTATGGCATGGCCCAGGCACAGACGGGCACGGCCGACGACGCTGCCCCTGCCGCACCCACCGCCCCGGCCGCGCCCTCGTTGCGCCAGGTGGATGTGGTGGACTCCACCGCTGGCGCCGCCGCCACCCCCGCACGCCGCGCGCAAAGCAGCTCGCGCCTGGGCCTGTCGGTGCTGGAGACGCCGCGCTCGGTCAGCGTGATCGACAACGCGCTGCTGGAGCAGCAGATGGCAACCACCGAACGCGACGTGCTGCGCAACGCCTCGGGCGTGTCGGCGCGCACCGAGTACTACGGCTCGTACTCGCAGTTCGCCATCCGGGGGCTGTGGGCCAACAACATCAACAACTACCTGCGCGACGGCGCGAAGTTTTCGCACCTGCTGGACCCACCGCTGTTCAACATCGACCGTGTGGAAGTCATCAAGGGCCCCGCAGCGCTGGAGTTTGGCCAGGTCGCGCCCGGCGGGCTCATCAACTATGTGAGCAAGCGGCCCCTTGCCGAGCCGCTGCGCACCGTGAAGATCGGCGCAGGCAGCCATGGCTGGCGCAGCGCCGATTTTGATCTGACCGGCCCGCTCAACACCGACGGCACGCTGCGCTACCGCCTGGACGGCGGCGCCAGCCGGGGCGGCAGTTTTGTGGACGGCAACACCCCGCGCAAACAGGGCGTGGCGGGCAGCCTGGAGTGGCAGATCACGCCCGACACCGTCTGGCGCGCGCAGGCCGAGACCCAGAGCAGCGAGGGCGTATCGACCGTGGGCCTGGCCGTGCCCGACCCCAAGAACCCGCGCAGCGCCGACGTGCTGCCCGTGGGCGCGTTCTATGGCGAGCGCTGGCTCAACACCAAGGGGAGCCTGCGCTTTTACTCCACCGAACTGCAGCACCGCTTCGCCAACGGCATCGAAGGCCGCGTGCACCTCTCGCGCAACGAAACCCACCGCAACGTGAACCTGCCCTCGCCCATGGGCCCCGTCACCAATGGCAAGGTGGCGCGCGGCTACTGGCTGGCGCCGGGGCAGGAATACACCGCCGACACCGCTCTGGCCGAGCTGCGTGCCAAGGTGCAGACCGGAGCCGTGCAGCACCAGTTGCTGGCGGGCCTGGACTGGCGCGCCAATGCAGGCGTCTACGGCGCAGTCACCCGGGGCAACCTGGGCACCATCGACCTCTACAACCCCATCGCGGGCCTGGTGCCGCCCGTGGCTTCCACGGGCGTGACCCGGCTGTCCACCGACGCACGCAACACCGGCCTGTTTGTGCAAGACCGCCTGGCGCTGGGCGACTTCGGCCTGCTGCTGGGCCTGCGCCATGACCGCTTCAAGGACGCTTACACCACGCCCGTCACCGACCTGAGCAAGACCCAGCCCAGCGCCGCACTGACCTGGCAGCCGCGCCCGGGCAGCATGGTCTACGCCAGCCACGCGCGCTCGTTCCAGGCCAACTCGGGCACGCTGGTGTGGGGTGCGCAATCCGCCCCGCCTTCGGAGGGCAAGCAGCTGGAAGTGGGCTGGAAGCAGGAATGGCTGGGCCAGCGACTGATGACCACCGTGGCCGCCTTTGACCTGGAGTTCACCAACGCCCCCGCCAACGACCCCGCACACCCGGGCTACTCGGTGCTCACGGCTCGCCAGCGCATCCAGGGCATCGAGCTGGAGCTGCAAGGCCGCATCACGCCTGGCTGGACGGTGACGGCCAACGCGAGCTTCCACGACCCCAAGGTGCTGGCCGACACCGTAGCCGGTGCCAACGTGGGCCACCGCGTGGGGCTGGCCACGCGCCGCGCCGCATCGCTGTGGACGCAGTACCGCCTGCCGCAGCTGCCCGGTCTGTGGGTAGGCGGCGGCCTGGTGCACCAGGGCGACAAGTTCACCGCCAACGACAACCTGTGGCGCCTGCCCGGCTACACCGTGGTGGACCTGGCGGTGGGCTACCAGTTTGCGGGTGGCGTGCGGATACAGGCCAACCTGAAGAACGCGGGCAACCGCCGCTACTACCTGGACGGCTCGACCACCGCCGCAGGCTTTGCCGCTGTGGTGCCGGGCACGCCCCGCAGCCTGCAGGTGTCGCTGGACTACACGTTCTGACAACCGGCGACCAAGGCACATCGGCGCGCTGCCCCATCGGCCCACCCACAACCCGGCACGCGACACGCCATGCCTGGCCAGCGGGCCTGAACCTTTTTTCAACCCTCGGAGAAACAGCACCATGCAATCTGGCATCACCGTCTGCCGCACCGCCATCGCACATGCGGCCCTGCTTGCCCTGTGCGGCGCGGCCCATGCGCAGCAGGCCACACCCACTGCCCCAACCGCCCCCACGGCAGAAAAAGCCCTCGCCCCGGTCACCGTGAGCGCGGGCGCCGAGCAGGAGAACCCCACCGCCCCCGTCACCGGCTTTGTGGCCAAGCGCGCCCTGAGCGCCACCAAGACCGACACGCCGCTCATCGAAACCCCACAGGCCATCAGCGTCATCACCCGCGACCAGATGGAGGCCCAGGGTGTGCAGACACTGCGCCAGGTGACGGCGTACACGGCCGGGGCGGTGTCGAACTACTTTGACAGCCGGGGCGACACCTTCAAGGCGCGCGGCGGCGATGTGACGCAGTACCTGGACGGCATGGTGCGCTTCATCGGTTACTGGAACGACACCCGGCCCGACCCGTACACGCTCGAACGTGTCGAGTTTCTGCGCGGCCCCTCGTCGGTGTTGTATGGCCAGGGCAGCGTGGGCGGTGTGCTCAACCTCACCAGCAAGCGCCCGCAGGCCGAAACGCAGCGCGAAGTGCAGGTGCAGCTGGGCAGCAACGCACGCAAGCAGATCGCCGCCGACATGACCGGCAAGCTCACACAGGACGGTGAATGGCTTTACCGCCTGGTGGCCGTGGGCCGCGACAGCGACACGCAGGTAGACCATGTGCGCGACGACCGCGTGGTGATCGCCCCCACCGTGACCTGGAAGCCCAGTGCCGCCACCTCGCTCACACTGCAGCTCACGCACCAGAAGGACAAGAGTGGCTCGCTCATCGGCTTCTTCCCCTGGCAGGGCACGCAGCTGCCCAACCGCTATGGGCAGATCCCCACCAACACCTTCATCAGTGAACCCGGCTGGGACCGCTACAACTCCGAAAGCACCTCCTGGGGCTACCTGTTCAGCCACCAGATCGACAGCACCTGGACCGTGCGCCAGAACCTGCGCCGCAGCGTGAGCGACGTGGACTACCGCACGCTGTACACCAGCTTCACCGCCAATGCCGCCCAGGGCCGCCCCGCGCGCCCCGTGTTCAACGCCGATAACCGCACCGTGCTGCGCGATGCTTCGTGGACGTTGGGCAACGCGCGCATGCTGCTGGTCGATACGCAGGTCGAAGGCAAGCTGCGCTGGGGCGAAGCCGAGCACACCGTGCTGGGCGGCCTCGATGTGCAGCGCAACCACTGGGGCCAGCAAAGCTGGCGCGCCGTGGCGCCCGCCATCGACGTCTACAACCCCGTGTACGGCAACTTCACGGCGCCATCGGCATCGGCCCTGGCACGCGTGCCCAGCGTCGAGCAGCGCCAGCTGGGCTTCTACGCCCAGGACCAGATCAAGTGGGGCCGCTGGACCGCCACCCTGGGCCTGCGCCATGACAACGCCAAGAGCGACACAGAAGGCCGCCCCGCCGCTGCCGTCAACGACAAGGCCTGGAGCAAACGCGCTGGCGTCACCTACCAGATGGACGGCGGCTGGGCCCCGTATGCGGGCTATTCCGAATCCTTCCAGCCACTGGGCGGCGCCAACTTCTACGGCGTGCCCTTCAAGCCCCAGCGCGGCGAGCAGTGGGAGGCCGGTGTGAAGTGGCAACCGCCCGGCCAGGGCATCAGCGCCTTCGCCGCCGTCTACCAGCTGCGCGAGAAAAACCGCAAGACCACCGACCCGACCAACCCGCTCAACAGCCTGCAGATCGGTGAAGTCAAGGTCAAGGGCTTCGAAGCCGAGGTGCAGGCCAGCCTGGCACGCCAGTGGGACTTCACCGTAGGCTACGCCTTCACCGATGCGAAGATCAGCCGCAGCAACGCCGGCGACCAGGGCACCCCGGTGGCCAGCGTGCCCAAGCACACCGCATCCGCGTGGCTGAGCCACCGCTTTGCCAGCGAAGGCCGTGGCGGCTGGACCGTGGGCGCAGGTGTGCGCTACACCGGCTCGCAATGGAGCGGCACCAGCGCCATCAGCACCCCGGCCGCCACCCTGGCCGATGCGATGGTGGCCTACGACGCAGGCGACTGGCGCGTGGCCTTCAACGTGGTCAACCTGGCCGACAAGGTGCACATCACCCAGTGCCTGGCGCGGGGCGATTGCTTCTATGGGCAGGCGCGGACGTACACGCTGACTTCGACGTACCGGTTCTGAGGGCACGGGAAGAGGCTGGCTTGAAGAGATTCAAGCCAGAATGGGCTTCTCCGCGCTATGGAAAAGCCTTGGTAGCTATAAAAATAATAGCAAACAAAAAAAGCCCCGGCTTATCGATGAGCCGGGGCTTTGTTTTGCGAGGATTTGCGGCGGCTACCAAGAACGCGGCGAAGTTCAACGCACTGGTCCGGGAGTACTCAATCCGTTCGTGCCCGAACCCGCATGACACGCGCTATGGTACGTAGACCATGTAGACATCAAACTTGAACCCGCTACCGTCCTCAGACACCCTGAGACTGAGCACAAGGTCACTTCTTCCCTCGGAAGACGTCCAGAGATCAATCAGCGCATCCCACCGAACTCCCATCCAGATGCACACGGAGGAATCCCAGGTTTCCTCCGGGAGTTCCACCAATTCCTCTCCGTAATGCTGGATGTATTTCTCGATATGTTCTGCCGTCTCAGACGACACAGGTGAAACGCCGGGAACACCTACGCTCAATGCGTAGTCTCGCCCCACGAACGCACGAACAATCTCACAAATGACCGGTCGCCAAGCCGAAGGAATAGGACGCTCCGAATCCGCATCCCTGAGGGCAGGCACTTGAGGGTCTTGCTTATTAATGGTCATCTGAATTTTGGTTTTTTGGTACGCACTGCCCCGAGCCATCCTTCACCACGCCGCCCCCCGAAATCCTTCACCACGCCGCCCCAACACCACCAACGGCGCCAGCATGCCCACAGCGAACACCAGGACCAGAACGATGTGCACCGGGAGCGGGGTGGGTGAGCCCACAAGACTGTCCAAAAGCAGCGGCACGCGCAGCTCGCCAGCAGAGAGGAAGTAGCGCATCGTCCAGCGCAAGCACTCGATCATCCACACCACGCTGGCCAGACTGAGCCCCCACATCACGCCCCGCCACAGGCCCATGGCGGCAACAGCACAGGCGGCCGCTTTGGCATAGCCGCCCCAGGCGGTCTCGCCAGCAAGGTCGGCGGTGTAGCCATGCCACACGGCATGGGCCGCCAGTCCGCAGATCAGAAAAATTCTGGTGGCACGTGCTATCGAAGGCATCGGGTACAGCTGGCGTGTGGACAGGCGGACATGCTACGGCAGCGACGGGGCGTCCGAATGGACATGTGCCGGGCGCATGGGACTTTCACCGATGGGCAGTGTCTGCCACATGGCGGGTGCCGAGCAGACATACAGCGGCATCAATGCCCCCCAAACCGCCCCACCTGCCGCAGCCCGCCGGTCAGGCGCCACAGGCTGATGCACCAGCCATCACACCCTTCCTCCACCACCAGCCCGGGCAGGTCGTTGCCATCGATATCGACATGGCTCTCAGGGGTGCCAGGCACCTCACCCATGTAGGCATAAGTGCCCTGGCTGCTGCGCACAAACACATGGTGCCTTTGCGCTTGGTAGAACGCGTCCGCGTCGCGCACCACCTTGCCAGGCACCACCACCGTGGTGCGCGCGCCGGGGGCGTCGTGGGGCTGCTGGATCGACCTGGCATCGTCCCACTTCAGTTGGCGCAACAGTGCGCCAAAGCGGCGCGTGTCGGACTGGATGTAGGTCTGCAGTTCGGTGCGGAGGTCAGGGTCGATCTTGCGCACGTCCCACCGGGGCGTGGCGGGTGGCGCCATCGAAAACAGCGCGTACTGCCTGCGCTCACTCTGGCGGGCCGGGCCTTGCACGGTCACCCCTGTCACGTCCCAGTCGTCGGCGCCGGACTGAGTCTTGAACACCTCGGCCTTGCACCGGTACTTCACGCCGCCTTGCAATGCAAACACCGCCTTGTCCGCATTGCAGTGCTGCACCAGCCGCTGTAGCTGGGCCTTGTCATCAAAACGTGCCATCACCCGCTCGGCATCGGGCGGCAGCAAAGCAAAGAACAATCCGCCACGGGTGCTGTGGCTTTCTCTCTCCATGCCCGCGATAGCGGGCAAGGCGCAAAACAAAGCCAACCATGGAACAAGCAGTCGCGTCAACAGCATGGGCCGATACCTCCGTCACGGAAGGAATGGTAACGGCCAACCGCACAGGAACGGGCACTGCCGCAGCATGCAGCAACTTGTCCGAAATTTCTTCACCGCCCCAGCACCACCACATGTACGCCGGTGCGGATGCGAAACCCCAGGCTTTCATACAAAGCAATCGCCGCTGTGTTCGTCGCCCACGCGTGCAAAAACGCCTGGTCGCCCCGCTGCTGGATGGCATGCGCCACCACGGACGACAGCCTGCGTGCAAAGCCGTGGCCGCGAAAGTCGGGGTGGGTGCAGACACCGCTCACCTCAGTGCCGCCCGCAAAGCGCATGCGCTCGCCCGCCATGGCCGCCAGGCGGCCGCCCACGCGGATGCCGATGAAGCGGCCCATGGTGTGGGTGCGGGGCAGGAACGGGCCGGGCTCGGTGAGCTGGGCCAGGGCGAGCATCTCGGCGGCATCGGCGTCGCCCAGCTCCACGATGTCTTCCTTGCCGGGCTCGGGCGCAATCGCCTGCGTGGCCAGCATCTGCACGCCCTCGGCGCGGCGCAGGGCCTGCAGGCCGAGGGGCACGGGGGCAGGCTGGGCTTGCAGCACAAACACGGCCTCGCCCTCGGCCACCAGCGGGGCCAGGGCCGCCAGGCTGGTGCCGTCACCGTCGTCCCGGGCGGATGCAAACAGGTTGACATCACGCCGGTAGCGCCGGGCCTCGTCGCCACCTTCGGCCAGGAGGGGCGCATAGGCCAGGGATGCCCAGACGGGCCGGTCGAAGGGATTGTTGGTGGTGTTCATCGTGAGGTTTCCTGGGTCTTTTTTGCGGGCTTGCTGAGGGCGGGGGTTTTGCGCTTGCGCGGGGACGGCTCACTCGCAATGGCGGCCGCCGAGCGTTGTAGCAACGAGGTGCGCTGCAGGCCCACCTCCAGCGCCGCGAGTTGCTGCAGCAAAGGGCCTTCAAGCGATGCACACACCTGGGCCACCGAGGCTTCGATCACGGGCCAGACCTCGCGCTGGGCGCGCCGGACCAGGGCCTGCCCCTCGGGGCTGAGCGCCACACGCCGTATGCGCCGGTCGCCCTCCACCGCTTCGGACACCACCAGGCCGCTGTCCTCCAGGCCTTTGAGCGAGCGGGTGACCACGGGCTGGCTCACGCCCACGGCCTGGCTCAGTTCGCCCACCCCCAGCGGGCCGTGCCAGTTCAGCGCGGCCAGCAGCGGGAAGTGCGCCGCAGGCATGCCAATGCCGTGCTCGGTCAGCAGCGCCTGGGTTTGTGCCTGCAGCGCCTCGCCAATGCGCTTGAAGCGGGTGCCGAGGGTAAGAAAACCGAGTTCCTTGACGATGTCTTCGATCATGTTTTGCCACCTAGATATATATCATGATATGTTTTTAATGGGCTGTGTCAAATCCTTCCTCCACACACGTCACCATTGCATCTTGCCGTACTGCAGCAGCCCCGCGCGTACCGCCGCACCACAACAAAGCAAAGGGCCTGCGCGCAGCCTCGCGGAAAACTCCCGGGAGACAGCCCGCAGGCCCTTGTTCACCACTCGATGCAGGCGACACGCACCAACGCGTGCCGCCCGGCGGGGCATGCTTTACACGTTCATGATCGACACTAGGCGCGTGTTCATGTGCGCCTCGATGGCTTCAGGGCCGCCTTCGGAGCCGTAGCCCGAGTCCTTCAGGCCGCCAAACGGCAGCTCGGCCGCAGGGGCGGCGGCCTGGTTGATCCAGAGCATGCCCACTTCCAGGCGCTGGGCCAGCAGGTGGGCGTTCTTCAGCGACGTGGTGAAGGCATAGCCAGCCAGGCCAAACGGCAGGCGGTTGGCTTCGGCAATGGCATCCTCGATCTTGGTGAAACCACGCACGGCAGCCACGGGGCCGAAGGGTTCTTCGTTGACGATGCGGGCCGACAAGGGCACGTCGTTCAGCACCGTGGGCGCAAAGAAGTTGCCTTCGCTGCCAATGCGCTCGCCACCGGCCAGCACCTTGGCGCCCTGCTGCACCGCATCGGCCAGCAAGTCGGCCATGGCGGTGATGCGGCGCGGGTTGGCCAGCGGGCCCATCTGCGTGCCCGCCGTCAGGCCGTCACCCACCTTCAGGCCCTGCGCGTACTTGGCAAACGCGGCCACAAAGTCGGCACGGACGCTTTCGTGCACCAGATAGCGCGTGGGCGAAATGCAGACCTGCCCCGCGTTGCGGAACTTGGCGCCGCTGCTGATCTTGATGGCCAGTTCCAGGTCGGCGTCTTCAGCCACGATGACCGGTGCGTGGCCGCCCAGCTCCATGGTCACGCGCTTCATGTGCTTGCCGGCCAGCGCGGCCAGCTGCTTGCCCACGGGCGTGGAGCCGGTGAACGTGACCTTGCGGATGATGGGGTGCGGGATCAGGTAGCTGGAGATTTCAGCCGGGTCACCGTACACCAGTCCCACGGTGCCCACGGGCACGCCTGCGTCGGCAAATGCGCGGATCAGCTCGGCCGGGCTGGCGGGGGTTTCTTCAGGCGCCTTGACCAGGATGGAGCAGCCCGCAGCCAGCGCGGCGGCCAGCTTGCGCACCACCTGGTTGATGGGGAAGTTCCATGGCGTGAAGGCCGCTACAGGGCCCACCGGGTCCTTCAGCACCATCTGCTGCGCCTTGAGGTTGCGCGAGGGCACGATGCGGCCGTACACGCGCAGCGACTCGTCGGCAAACCATTCAATGATGTCGGCAGATGCCATGGTCTCGACCTTGGCCTCGGCCAGGGGCTTGCCCTGCTCTTGCACCATGATGGCGGCAATGGCCTCGGCGCGCTCGCGCATCAGGGCCGCTGCGCGGCGCATGGTCTTGGCGCGCTCGGCGGCAGGCATGTCGCGCCAGGCTTCAAAACCCTTTTGTGCGGCGTCCAGGGCGCGGTCCAGATCCACCTTGGTGGCATGGGCCACGCGGCCGATTTCCTTGCCCGTGGCGGGGTTGAACACGGCAAGGGTCTTGCCTTCGGCGGCGTCTTGCCACTGGCCTGCGATGAAGAGCTGGGTGTTGGGATAGGTCATGAGCGTTGGTTGGTCAGCCAAGGTGGTGAAAAAATCGAAAAAACGACTATACGCCTGCGATGATGGCTGTGTATTTCAAGGAGATTGCATGCGAGAAGTAGTCCAAAGCCTCGAAGAGTCGCGCATCCGCGAAGTGGCCAACGAAGGCCTGGGGCGCAGCGATGTGCTCAAGTTCTGGTTTGGCGAGAGCGACGAGGTGACGCCCGATTTCATCCGTGAGGCGGCCATTGCGTCGCTGCAGCACGGTGAAACCTTTTACGCCCACAACCTCGGCCTGCCCGAGTTGCGCCACGCGATTGCAGGCTACATGCACGGCCTGCACCCGCAGCAGCACACCGATGCGTGGTTCGACCACATCGCAGTGACGTCCGGCGGCGTGAACGGCCTGATGGTGGCCGTGCAGGCCCTGGTGGACGCGGGCGACGAGGTGGTGCTGGTGACGCCCGTGTGGCCCAACCTGGTGGCGCAGCCACGCATTCTGGGCGCACAGGTGCGCACCGTGCCGCTGGTGGCCGACGCACAGGGCGCTTGGCGCCTGGACATGGATGCGCTGCTGGCCGCCATCACGCCCGGCACGCGCCTGCTGGTGGTCAACGCGCCCAACAACCCCACAGGCTGGACGCTGACACGTGAGGAGCAAGCCACCATTCTGGCGCACTGCCGCCGCACGGGTACGTGGATTTTGGCGGACGAGGTGTATGAGCGGCTGTACTACGCAGGCGACACGGCCAACGGCGCCGCACCCAGCTTTCTGGACGTGGCTGAGCCCGAGGACCGGCTGATCGTGACGCACAGTTTTTCCAAGAGTTTTCTGATGACCGGCTGGCGCCTGGGCTGGCTGGTGCTGCCGCCATCGCTGACGCATGCCGTCGGCAAGCTGATCGAGTTCAACACCTCGTGCGCGCCGGTGTTTGTGCAGCGCGCAGCCACGGTGGCGCTGCAGCGCACGGAGGAGGTGACGCCTGCGCTGGTGGCGCATCTGAAGACCTGCCGGGACACGCTGGTGCCGTTGCTGGCCGATGTGCCGGGGGTGTCGGTGGCTACGCCGCGTGGGGGCATGTATGCGTTCTTTCACATCGACGGGCATGACGAGTGTTTGCCACTCGCCAAGCGGTTGGTGCGGGAGGCGGGGTTGGGGTTGGCGCCGGGCAGTGCGTTTGGGGGGGAAGCGTCGGGGTGGTTGCGGTGGTGTTTTGCGAGTCGGGATGTGGGGCGGTTGGGGGAAGGGGTGGAGCGGTTGAGGGGGTGGTTGAAGGGGTGATGGAGAGGATTTTTAGGATTTTTGGCCGTTAGCGCTTGTGGGATAAGCGCTGGCAGCTATTGTTTTTATAGTTATTGGTTCGCGCTCTGCCCGTTCGTGCTGAGCTTGTCGATGCCAGTGCACGCCCGCTCGCGAATCTGTGCGGCATGCCTGGATTCAGGGCGGGAACCGGGGTGTGCGCCCGGCGGCGCAGTAACTTTCTCTTGCCTCGCCAAGAGAAAGTCACCAAAGAGAAAGCGACCCTACACGCTGCGTCCCTTCGCTTCGCTACGGGCAACCTGCGGTGCTCGGTTTTGGCGGGGTCTCGCTAAACTCGCGCCGCTTCGCGTCACTCAAACAGACGCGAGCCCTGATCCGCCAAAACCTGCGCTCCTCGGCGCATCCTTAAGGGAACCCCGGGGAACGGACATCCACACGGGCCATTGCTTCGCTGCGCTGCGCTCGGCCCCGAACGCGCAGGCGCTGCGCGCCGCGACCGCGAGGCCGAGCGAAGCAAAGGGCCGTATGGCTGTTCGGCTGTCCCACCCCTGCTGGCTGCGCCTGCGGCGGGGCGGTTGCGGGGTGGCATGGGCGTCGGAGCGCCCATGCTTCGTGATCTGACTCGCCGCAGTTGTCCGAGCGGAGCTGCGAAGCAGCGCAGTGAGTTCTGCGGCGCATCCCGCAACCGCCCCGCCGCAGGTTTGCCCCGGAGCGCAGCGAAGGGGTCGCAGACTGGGGGTCGCCCTTTCTTTGGTGACTTTCTTTCGGCGACGCGAAAGAAAGTTACTCGCACGCCGGGCGACTCCCGGCCTCCGCCCTGAACACAGGCACACCTTCCAAACCAGCACACCAAGGCTCCGACAGACGCAGCCCCAACATTTGGAAAACATCCTGCACTATGAAAACAATAGCTGCTAGCGCTTATCCATTAAGCGCTAGCAGCCAAAAGACCTCCGAACAACTATTGCGACATCTGCGCCAACTTCACCGCAGGCTGCTCCCCCCACCCTCCACCGAGCGCCCGAATCAACCCCACCGTCGCCACATACTGCGCCGTCCGCACCTGCAGCTCCTGCCGCCGATTGCGCAACTCGCTGCGCCGCGCGTCCAGCAACTCCAACTGACTCACCAGCCCATTGCGATACCGCACATCCGACAACTGCGTGGCCCGCCGCGCAGCTGTCACCGCCCGCCCCTGCGCCTCGGCCTGGCCGGACAGAAGACGCAGCGAGGTCAGCTGATCCTCCACGTCCCGAAACGCGTTCAGCACCTGCCCCCGATGGTCAGCCAGCGCAGCCTCCAGGCGCGCCTTCGCGCCCTCGATCTGCGCATCGCGCTGGCCGCCGTCAAAGATCGGCAGCGACAGCAGTGCACTCACGCCCCAGGCACGGGCGGACCACTTGAACAGATCGCCCAGCTCGGGCGACGCATGCCCCGCATTGCCCGTGAGCGTGACGGCCGGGAACCAGGCCTTCTGCGCCACGCCCACGCGCGCTTGCGCGGCCAGCACGGCGGCTTGCGCGGCCGACACATCAGGTCGGCGGGCCAGCACCGTGCCGGGCACGCCGGGGGGGATCACCGGCAACGCGGCATCGCCCGTCGCGGGCGGCAGCACAAAGCCGCTGGCCACCTCGCCTGCCAGCACGGCCAGCGCGTTGGTCAGCAGGGCCTGCTGGCGCTGCAAGGCCAGGGCATCGGACTCGGTAGCGGCCACCTCGGTCTGCACACGGGCCACGTCCAGCTCGGCCACGTCGCCCGCCTGCAGGCGGCGCTGGGTGAGGCGCAGGGTGTCCTGGTACGCGGCCAGACTCTCTTGCACCAGCACCTGCTCGGCCTGCACGGCGCGCAGCTGCAGGTAGGTTTGCGCCACATCGGCCTGCACCATCAGGCGCGTGCTTTGCAGCAGGGCTTCGCGCGCATCGGCGTCCAGCCGTGCGGCGTCGCTGGTTTGCGAGAGACGGCCGAACAGGTCCAGCTCGTACGAGGCGTTGAGCCCCGCGGTGCCCAGCGTGGCGGGTGCTGCGCTGCCCGTGGTGGCAGCGCCTGCCTGGCGCGTCACACCGGCCGAGGCGCCCACTTGCACCGAGCGCGCGGCATCGGCAGAGCGCAGCAGCGAGCGGGCCTCGGCCAGGCGCGCGGCGGCCTGCTGGATGCTGGTGTTGGCCTGGCCCGCGCGCTGCACCAGATCGGCCAGCACCGGGTCTTGAAAGCCCAACCACCACTCGCCGCGCGGCTGCGCCTCGGCGGGGGCGGCGATCGTCCAGGGGGCCGTGGGCAACGCGTCGCCCCCTGCGGTGAAGCTGGCGGGCACGGGCACACCCGCATGCGGCGCGGGGGCCACGGGCTGGGTCATGCAACCGGCCAGCACCAGGGCGGCGGCCAGGGGCGCCAGCAGGCTGCGCTTGCGCACTGCGAGGGCTCCATCGGTGGAGTTTTTCTTCAATAGCAAATCGGTCATGGTTGGTCTCCTGCCCCAGCCAATGCACCCGCTGCACCCGGCAGCGTGGAGCGAGCATTCAGGGCCACAAAGGTCGTTGTGGTCGTGGGCATCATTCGTGCTCCTTGCGGGGCGCGGCCAGCACCGGCTGACCCATGCCACCACCGTGGGGCGCCTGCGAGATGGGCGCCACATGCGCGCCATGCTCCACCAGCGGGCGATTACCCGCCAGCTTGCGCAGCAGCACATAGAACACGGGTGTGAGGAACAGGCCGAAGGCCGTCACCCCGATCATCCCGGCGAACACCGCCACGCCCATGGCGCTGCGCATCTCAGCGCCCGCGCCGGTGGACAGCACCAGGGGCAGCACGCCCATCACGAAGGCCAGCGAGGTCATCAGGATGGGGCGCAGCCGCAGGCGGCTGGCCTCGATGGCGGCCTGCACGGGGGTGCGCCCGGCAAACTCCAGCTCGCGCGCAAACTCCACGATCAGGATGGCGTTCTTGGCCGATAGCCCCACCAGCACGATGAGCCCGATCTGCGTGAACACGTTGTTGTCGCCGTTGCTCAGCCACACGCCGGTCATGGCCGCCAGGATGCCCATGGGCACGATCAGGATGATGGCAATCGGCAGCGTGAGGCTTTCGTACTGCGCGGCCAGCACCAGGAACACCAGCAGGATGGCCAGCGGGAACACCAGCACGGCGGAGTTGCCGGCCAGGATCTCCTGGTAGGTCAGCTCGGTCCATTCGAAGGTGATGCCCTGGGGCAGGGTCTCGGCGGCGATGCGCTCGATGGCTGCCTGCGCCTGGCCCGACGAGTAGCCGGGCGCGGGGCCGCCATTCACATCAGCAGCCAAGTAGCCGTTGTAGCGCATGGCGCGCTCGGGGCCGAAGCTGGGCTCCATCTTCATCAGCGCCGACAGAGGCACCATCTCGCCGGTGGCAGAGCGCACCTTGAGCAGGCCCACGTCCTCGGCCCGCGCGCGGTAGGCCGCATCGGCCTGCACGCGCACGCTGTAGGTGCGGCCAAACTGGTTGAAGTCGTTGGCGTACAGGCTGCCCAGGTAGATCTGCAGCGTGTCGAAGATGTCCGTCACCGGCACGCCCAGCTGGCGCGCCTTGGTACGGTCGATGTTGGCGTACAGCTGCGGCACGTTGACCTGCCAGCTGGTGAACAGGCCAGCGAGTTCCGGCGTCTGGTAGGCCTTGCCCATGAAGGCCTTCACGGCGTTGTCCATGGCTTCGTAGCCGAGCGAGGCGCGGTCTTCGATCTGCAGCTTGAAGCCGCCCGTGGTGCCCAGGCCCGCGACCGGAGGCGGCGGGAACATGGCGATGAACGCGTCCTGGATACTGCCGAAGGCCTGGTTCAGCTGGCCTGCCACCGCGCCACCGCTCTGGTCGGCACGGGTGCGCTCGGCAAAGGGCTTGAGCGTGGCGAACACGATGCCGGAGTTGGAGCTGTTGGTGAAGCCGTTGATGGACAGGCCGGGGAAGGCAATCGCATCTTCGACGTTCGGGTTCTCCTTCATGATCTCGCCCATGCGGCGAATCACGTTCTCGGTGCGGTCCAGCGTGGCGCCATCGGGCAGCTGCGCAAAGCCGATCAGGTACTGCTTGTCCTGCGCGGGCACAAAGCCGCCGGGCACGATCTTGAACAGACCCATGGTGGCACCCACCAGCGCGAGATAGATCACAAACATCAGCGCCTTGCGGCCAATGACGCGCTTGACCCCGCCGCTGTAGGCCTCGGAGCCGCGATGGAACAAGCGGTTGAAGCCGCGGAACAGGCCACCGAACACCTTGTCCATGCCGCGCGTGAGCGCGTCCTTGGGTTCGTCGTGGCCCTTGAGCAGCAGTGCCGACAGCGCGGGCGACAGGGTCAGCGAGTTGATCGCCGAGATCACCGTGGAGATCGCGATGGTCACCGCGAACTGCTTGTAGAACTGCCCCGTGAGGCCGCTGATGAAGGCCAGCGGCACGAACACCGCCACCAGCACCAGTGCGATGGCGATGATGGGGCCGGACACCTCCCGCATGGCGCGGTAGGTGGCCTCGCGCGGGGTCAGGCCCGCCTCGATGTTGCGCTCCACGTTCTCCACCACCACGATGGCATCGTCCACCACGATGCCGATGGCCAACACCAGCCCGAACAGGGAGAGCGCGTTGATCGAGAAGCCCAGCAGGTGCAGCACGGCAAACGTACCCACCACCGACACCGGCACCGCCAGCAGCGGGATGATGGAGGCACGCCAGGTCTGCAGGAACAGGATCACCACCAGCACCACGAGGGCAATGGCTTCGAGCAGCGTGTGGATCACGGACTTGATCGACGCACGCACGAACTGTGTGGGGTCGTACGCAATGCGGTACTCCACACCTTCGGGCATGTTCTTCTGGATCTCGTCCATGGTCTTGCGCACGTTGGACGAGATGTCGAGCGCGTTGGAGCCCGGCGCCTGGAACACGCCCATGCCCACGGCGGGGTCGTTGTTGAGCAGCGAGCGCAGCGAGTAGTCGGCCGCGCCCAGCTCCAGGCGGGCGATGTCGCGCAGGCGTGTCACCGCACCATCCGCACCGGTCTTGACGATGATGTCGCCGAACTCTTCTTCGGTCTGCAGGCGGCCCTGCGCGTTGATGGACAGTTGCAGGTCCACGCCCGGCAGGCCGGGCGATGCGCCCACCACACCTGCAGCCGCCTGCACGTTCTGACCGCGGATGGCTGTGACCACATCGCTGGCCGAGAGGCCGCGCTGCGCCACCTTCTGCGGGTCGAGCCACACGCGCATCGAATAGTCGCCGCCGCCGAAGATCTGCACCTGGCCCACGCCCTGGATGCGCGCGAGGCGGTCCTTCACGTTGAGCACCGCGTAGTTGCGCAGGTAGTCGATGTCGTAGCGGTTGTTGGGCGAGACCAGGTGGACCACCATGGTCAGGTCCGGCGCGCTCTTGACGGTGGTGACGCCCAGGCGGCGCACTTCCTCGGGCAGGCGCGGCTCGGCCTGCGAGACGCGGTTTTGCACCAGCTGCTGGGCCTTGTCGGGGTCGGTGCCCAGGGCAAACGTCACCGTGAGCGTCATCACGCCGTCGGTGGTGGCCTGGCTGCCCATGTAGAGCATGCCTTCCACGCCGTTGATGGACTCCTCCAGCGGCGTGGCCACGGTCTCGGCGATCACCTTGGGGTTGGCGCCCGGGTACTGGGCGCGCACCACCACGGAGGGCGGTGCGACTTCAGGGTACTCGGAGATGGGCAGACCGCGCAACGCGATGAGCCCCCCGAGGAAGATGAGCACCGACAGCACCCCGGCAAAGATGGGGCGGTCGATGAAAAAGCGGGACAGGTTCATGGGTGCAAATTCCTGGTGTCCAGCGCGCTCAGGCGGCTGGCGACTTGACGGCGTTCTTGGCTTCCTTGCGATCACCCGCAATCTCGGCCTTGGCGGTCATGGGTACAGGCTGCGGCGCCACCACGGCACCGGGGCGCACGCGCTGCAGGCCATTGACGACGATGTTCTCGCCCGCCTTGAGGCCCGAGGTGACCACGCGCAGGCCGTCAATCGGCGCGCCCAGGGTGACCTCACGGTACTCGGCCTTGTTGCCCTCGCCCACCACCATCACGAACTTCTTGTTCTGGTCGGTGCCCACGGCACGTTCGTTGATGAGCAGCGCCTGCGTGTTGCGGGCCTGGCCCATGCGGATGCGGGCGAACTGGCCGGGGATGAGCGAGCCGTCTTCGTTGTCGAACACGGCGCGCACGCGCACGGTGCCGCTCTTGGCATCGACCTGGTTGTCGATGAGCTGCAAGCGGCCGGCGTGCGGCGTGCCGCCCGTGGTGCCGGTGCCCATCTGCACGGGGATGCGCTCGATGAGCTGGCGGGCGCTGTTGCCGCGCTGGCCGCTTTGCAGGTCCGCCAGGGCCTTCACCACGATCTGCTCATCGGTGTCGAAGCTCGCGTAGATGGGGCTCACGGACACCAGCGTGGTCAGCACGGGGGCGCCCGCACCGGCCGCCACCAGGTTGCCCACGGTGACTTCGATGCGGCCCACGCGGCCCGCCACCGGGGCGCGCACCTGTGTGTACGAAAGGTTCAGCTTCGCGGTCTGCAGCGCGGCCTGGGCGGCGCGCAGGTTGGCATCGGCCTCGCGCTGGGCGTTCAGGCGCTCATCGTGCTCGCGCTGGGCAATGGCTTTTTCTTCGAGCAGGCGCGTGGCGCGCTCCAGTTCGCTACGGGTGTACGACAGGCGGGCCTGCGCGGCGACCACCTGGGCTTCGGCGCGGTCCACCTCGGCGGCGTAGGGGGCGGGGTCCACCGTGACCAGCAGGTCGCCCTGCTTGACCAGCGAGCCTTCGCGGAAGTGCACGGCCTGCACGGCCCCCGAGACGCGGGGGCGCACGTCCACGCGCTGCACGGCTTCGAGCCGGCCTGAAAACTCGTCCCAGAGGGCGATGTCTTTTTGCAGCACGGCTGCCACCGACACGGGCATGGCGGGGGGGGTGGCGCCTTCGCCGTTGGCCTGGGCCGCAGGCGATTGGAAAACAAGGATCAAAGCGGCCACTGCGGCCGTCACGGCGGTGGCAATGGTGGCCAGGCCCAGAGGGCGGTTCTTGAAGAGCGGGTTGGAGTTCATGGTCATTTCAATCAAACGTAAAGGCCGCCTTGGCGGGCAAGCCGATGAAGGTGTTTTTGCTGCCAGACTGCGCCCCTACAGCGGGGTGACAGACGCCAAGGCAGCGGGCGGTGGGGCAGTCTCGGCATTGACACGGTGAGAAAGTCAAGCCCCTTGACCCGACGCCCCCAGTGGGTACGCGCCAGCCTCGGAAACTCAGACGCGGTGATGCTGCGGGTTGTGACAGCCAAAGCGGCAGGCCCCAGAGAAGCGCAAGGTGTGGTTCATGCTGTTATTTCCTCCATATCGTTGACATCAATGACTCCTGCCCGCCGTCCTGCCCCTCGCGGGCACGGCTTGCAGAAAACGCAGGCAAAGCCTCTCCCTCCGGCTCGGCAAGCCGGAAAAATCAGCGTTGAAAACCAGGGTCTTGGTAGCAGGGCCGCGGTATCAAACCTCAACCTGCGTTGAGGTCATCCACGTTCAGCGACCCAAGGGGTTTGATCCCATGCTCAGGAAGGCACCGGACATCGGGTGGCTTCAAAGAACTGGCGGAACTGCTCTTGCGCACCCGCAGCACAAGGGCATTCGTGCTCACCGGTCTGCAGCAGGGCATCGGGCCACTGCGGGTTCTTGGAGAACACATGGCGGGTTATCGGCAGGCCTGCTGCCTCCAGCCGGGCCGCGTAGGCCAGCGCCTCGTCATGCATGGGGTCGGTGTCGCCCACCAGGATCAGCGTGGGTGGCAACCCCGCCAGGCGCTGTGCACCGGCCGGCACGGCA
Source organism: Acidovorax kalamii (assembly GCF_002245625.1). GTDB lineage: Bacteria > Pseudomonadota > Gammaproteobacteria > Burkholderiales > Burkholderiaceae_C > Acidovorax > Acidovorax kalamii. The sequence goes on along the minus strand of NZ_NOIG01000001.1, from coordinate 415,743 downwards.
TAGGGGTGCTCGGCATCGCGCGGGCAGCGCAGAAAATTGCGCCAGCCTTCGGTCCACTTGCAGCCGGTGGAGTCGCCCGTGGCTTCGCGCAGCGAGGCAGTGCCCACACAGGGGTCCAGCATGGGAGACAGCAGAATCTGCCCGGCCAGCGGCGGGTGCGACTGGTCGCGCGCCATCAGGCTCACGGCCGCCGCCAGATTGCCCCCCGCTTCTTCGCCCGCCAGATAGACCAAAGCGCCCTGCCCACCGAGCTTGGTGCGGTTGCGGTGCACCCACTTGAGCACGTCGTACCCCGTGTCCACGGGCTGCGGAAACGGCGTGAGCGGATAGGCCACCGACACCACCACCGCCCCTGCGCCTTCCAGCAACGACGCCACGGTGCAGCCGTTGTCCAGATCGCCCGAGGTGAAGGCGCCGCCATGAAAATGCACGACCACGGGAGACGCTTGTCCCGCCTTCTTGCGGCCATACATGCGCACGGCCACGTCCTGCCCCTTGCCCACCTCAATGGTGGAATCGGTGCAAACGGACGCTGCGGCCTTGGAGGCGGCAGAGGGCTGCGGTGTGGAGGATGGCGAAGAAGGGCGGTCGGGCTGCATGGCAGGTACCCAGTCAGTAGGTGGAAGGTCGGTTGACGATGGATGAAATGTAGTGGCTTGGGCCTTTTGGATAAACAGGTCAAACACCACCGCACTGTTTCCAAAAGCTCAACAATCAAACGCTTGCTCGCGTGTGAGAATTCCTCAGCACCCACTGGTGGGTGCTGCAGTTTCAGATTCAAGGAGAAGCCATGGACCAGATACAGGCCATGCGCATATTCGTGCGGGTGGTGGAGGCCGGCACGTTCACCCGGGCCGCGGATTCGCTTTCGCTGCCCAAAGCCACCGTGACCAAGCATGTGCAGGCGCTGGAGGAGCGACTGCGCGTGAAGCTGCTCAACCGCACCACGCGCCGCGTGACCGTGACGCCCGATGGCGCGGCCTATTACGACCGCACCGTGCGGCTGCTGACGGACCTGGACGACATCGAGGCCAGCATGACCAACGCGCGCGCCAACCCGCGCGGGCGCCTGCGCATCGACGTGGGCACCTCGGTGGCGCAGTTGCTCATCATTCCGCACCTGGCGGAGTTCCATGCCCGCTACCCGGACATCCAGGTGGACCTGGGCGTGAGCGACCGCATCGTGGACCTTATCAGCGACAACGTGGACTGCGTGATCCGGGGCGGCGAGCTGAGCGACCAGTCGCTGGTGGCTCGGCGCATTGGCAACCTGGAATTCATCACCGTCGCGTCGCCCGACTACCTGGCACGCAAGGGCACGCCCTCACACCCGCTTGAGATCGAGGAAAAGCACACCAGCCTGCTGTACTTCTCGCCCCACTCCGGCCGGCACTACCCACTGGAGTTTCGCCAGGGCACTGAATCCATAGACATCTCGGGCCCCTACCAGCTGAGCGTGAACGAGGCCAACGCCTATGTGGCTTCACTGGTTGCCGGACTGGGCATTGGTCAGGTCACCAGCTATCAAGCCGAGCGGCATCTTCAAAACGGCACGCTGGTGCAACTGCTGCCAGAGTGGACCCAGCCCCTGCTGCCCGTGTATGTGGTCTACCCGCCCAACCGCCACCTGAGTGCCAAGGTGCGCGCCTTTGTGGACTGGGCGGCCGAGCTTTTTCAGCGGGAAGAACACCTGCAACGCAAAGCCTGACGCGCCCTGAGCAGCTTCGCGTCATCCCCCTGAAGGGATGCCTCCCGTGGCCACTCGGTGGCCCCGGGGGACATGTTCACGATTTCAGTCTGTATGCTTGGAGCCATGAGCACTTCAGAGACCCCGCCACCCGCCCCACCGGCCAGCAAGCCCATCCAGCCACGCAACCCCCTGCACGGTGTGACACTGGAGGCCATGGTGGTGGGCCTGGCCGACTACTTCGGCTGGGATGAGTTGGGGCGGCAGATTCCCATCCGCTGCTTTCAGATCGACCCCAGCGTGGGCTCCAGCCTCAAGTTTTTGCGCAAGACCCCATGGGCGCGCGAAAAGGTGGAGAGCCTCTACCTCTTCATGCTGCGCGACCAGCGGCGCAACGCGCAGGACTGACCCAGTCCCCGCGCCGCCCCACTTTCTGGGATGTCTCAGTCGCCGGACGTCACCAGAAAATCGCGGCTGATCCCGCCACCCAGGTCGTTCACCCGGTCCAGGAACTGCGTGAGGAACGCGTGCAGGCCGGTCGCCAGGATTTCGTCGATGCGGCCATACTGCAGGTCGGCCAGCAAGCGCCCTGCCCTGCGGCTGGTCTCGGCAGACTGGCCGTTGGCCAGTACGGCGAGGTTGTCCACCACCTCGCGCAGACAGGCGTGCAGCGAACGCGGCATGTCGCGGCTCAGGATCAGCAGATCGGCCACGCGGCCGGGCGTGATCACGTCGCGGTAGACCTTGCGGTACACCTCGAACGCCGACACGCTGCGCAGGATGGCGCTCCAGTGGTAGAAGTCGCTCTCCTGGTTGCGATCGCTGGGGCGGCCAAAAAAGTCGTTCTTCACGGCGTGGAACTTCACATCCAGCAGGCGCGCCGTGTTGTCCGCGCGCTCCAGGAAGGTGCCCATACGCAAGAAGTGAAACGCCTCGTCCTGCAGCATGGTGCCCAGCACCACACCGCGCGACAGGTGCGAGCGGTACTTCACCCATTCAAAGAACTGGCCCGGGTCGCGCTCGAAGGCGCCGCCTTCCAGCTGGCGGTGCAGCTCCAGCCAGGTCTGGTTCTGCGTCTCCCACACCTCGGTGGTCAACGCACCGCGCACAGCCCGCGCGTTCTCGCGCGCAGCACGCAGGCACGACAGGATGGACGAGGGGTTGTTGCCATCGCGCACCATGAACTCCAGCACATTGGCTGGCGTCACTTCGCCATGTTTGGCGGTGTAGGCAGGGATCAGCTCGCTGATGGACAGCAGGCCCTCCCAGCCTTTTTGCGCCACGTCGGCGGCCTGGGGCAGCAGGGAAGTCTCGTAGCTCACGTTGAGCATCCGGGCGGTGTTCTCAGCCCGCTCTGTGTAGCGGGACATCCAGAACAGATGGTCGGCGGTGCGGCTCAGCATGCGGCCTCCTTGATCGAGCAGGGCTGAGAACCCCGCACGCGCTGCGCACGCACGCGGTGTTGTGTCGAAAGCCCCATGGCATGGGGCTTTTCAGCCCGCTCTGTGTAGCGGGACATCCAGAACAGATGGTCGGCAGTGCGGCTCAGCATGTTCAGAGGCTCCCTTGCGATTGACTTTGCGACTGGCCTTGGCCCTGCGACTGAGATTGGGTTTGCGATTGGGATTGCACGGCCTTGGGTTGCGCTGCAGGCGTAACTTCGCCCAGCACCCAGGTGTCCTTGGTGCCGCCGCCCTGCGACGAATTCACCACCAGAGAGCCCTCCTGCAGCGCAACGCGCGTGAGGCCCCCAGCGGCCATCTGTACCTCGCGCCCGCTGAGCACGAAGGGGCGCAGGTCGATGTGGCGCGGGGCAATGCCACTTTCCACATAGGTGGGGCAGCTGGAGAGGCTGAGCGTGGGCTGGGCGATGTAGCCCGACGGGTTGGCAATCAGCGCGCGGCGGAAGTCCTCGATCTCGGCCTGCGTGGCGGCCGGGCCGATAAGCATCCCGTAGCCGCCCGCGCCGTGCACTTCCTTGACCACCAGGTCCTTGAGGTTGGCCAGCACGTGCTGCAGGTCGTCCTGCTTGCGGCACATCCAGGTGGGCACGTTTTTCAGGATGGGCTCTTCGCCCAGGTAGAAGCGGATCATCTCGGGCACGTAGGGGTACACCGATTTGTCGTCGGCCACGCCCGTGCCCACCGCGTTGCAGATGCCCACGTTGCCCGCGCGGTAGGCCTCCATGAGGCCGTAGCAGCCCAGCGTGGAGTTGGGGCGGAAGACCTGCGGGTCGAGGAAGTCGTCGTCCACGCGGCGGTAGATCACGTCCACCCGCTGCAGGCCGCGCGTGGTGCGCATGTACACAAACTTGTCCTTGACGACCAGGTCCTGTCCCTCGACCAACTCCACGCCCATCTGCTGCGCGAGGAAGGCGTGCTCGAAGTACGCGCTGTTGTGCATGCCCGGCGTGAGCACCACCACCGTGGGCTCGTCCGCAGCCGCCGGGGCACTGGCGCGCAGGGTTTCGAGCAGCATGTCGGGGTAATGCGCCACCGGCGCCACCTTGTGCAGGCTGAACAGTTCGGGGAACAGCCGCATCATCATCTTGCGGTTTTCGAGCATGTAGCTCACGCCGCTGGGCACGCGCAGGTTGTCTTCCAGCACGTAGTACTCGCCGTTGCCCTGGGCATCGGGGGCACGCACGATGTCGATGCCTGCGATGTGCGCATAGATGTTTTGCGGCACATGCAGCCCGGCCATCTCGGGCCGGTATTGCGCGTTGTTCAGGATCAGGTCGGCGGGCACGATGCCCGCGCGGATGATGTCCTGGCCGTGGTACACGTCGTGGATGAAGCGGTTGAGCGCCGTGACGCGCTGCACCAGGCCCTGCTGCATGCTGGCCCACTCGTGGGCCGGGATGATGCGGGGGATCAGGTCGAACGGAATCAGCCGTTCGTTGCCTGCACCGCCCTCGTCCTTGGCGCCGTACACGGCGAAGGTGATGCCCACGCGCCGGAAGATCATCTCGGCTTCGGCCCGGCGGGCCTGCATCACGTCAGGGGGCTGTTTGCTCAACCATTGCGCGTAGCGCTTGTAGTGTTCCCGCACATCGCTGCCATCAAACGGCAGCATGGCGTACATCTCGTCAAATTTCTGCATGAACGGGCCTCCTGCAAACAGGATAGCAAGTTGTGCGCCCACCCCCTTGGCAACAGCCCCTGGCGCTACTGCGCCATGCTTTCGCAATCAATCGCTCCGTGGCACCATGCTGTGCTGCCAGTAACGGCGGCCGGTGTCGCGTTCACACGCCACCGCATCGGGGGCCGCAGAAACCCAGGTGGCGGCCCCGCAGCGGGACGACTCCACCACGCGGATGTTGCGCTCGCGGTAGCGCTGCAGCACATCGGGCGCCGGATGCCCGAAGCGGTTGCGGTACCCAGCCTGCACCAAAGCGGTGCGCGGCCGCACAGCCTCCAGCAAGGCGGGCGAAGACGACGTCTTGCTGCCATGGTGGGGCACCAGCAGCAGGTCGGCCTGCAGCGCCGCACCCCGTGCAACCAGGGCCTGCTCCTGCGCGGCCTCGATGTCCCCCACCAGCAAAACCGAGGGTGCCTGGGCCCCGGCGGCCACCACGCGCAGCACGCAGCTCAAGGTGTTGGGGCGTGGTGGGCGGGGTGCCGGGGCGCCATCCCCCGCCAGCGGGTGCAGCACCTCGAAGGCCACACCATCCCACTCCCAGCGCTGGCCTGCAAGGCAGGGTCGGGCGGGCCGCAGGGCCTGCAAGCCGTGGTCGGCCTCAATGGAGCCGGTGAGTTGGGCCCCCGGCTGCTGCGCCAGCACCGCCGCTGCGCCGCCCGTGTGGTCGGCATCGCGGTGGCTGAGCATGAGCACATCCACCCGCTCGCCCAGTGCGCGCAGCAGCGGCACCAGCACACGGTGGCCTGCGTCGCTCTCACGGCTGAAACGGGGCCCCGCGTCGTACAGCAAGCTGTGGGTGGCTGTGCGCACCAGCACCGCGTTGCCCTGGCCGATGTCGGCCGCCAGCAGCTCAAACTGGCCCGGCGCAGGCCGCGCAGGCTGCCACCAGAACACCGGCAGCAGCAAAGGCAGCGCCAGCAACCGCAGGCGCCACGGCAGCCGCATGGCCAGCAGCGCACCACCTACCACGGCGGCCACGCCCGCCCACAGGGGTGCGGCAGGTAAAAACAGCACCGCCCCAGGCCACTGCGCCAGCCACTGCAGCCAGGCCGTGAGGGGCCACAAGCTCCAGGCCGCCAGACTCCACAGCGGCGCCCACACCACGCCGCCCAATGCCAGCGGCGTGACCACCAGCGTCACCCAGGGGATCGCCACCAGGTTGGCCACCAGCCCCACCACCGACACCTGGCCAAACAACAGCAGGCTCAGGGGCGTGAGTGCCAGCGTGACCACCCACTGCTCACGAAAAAGTGCATAAAAATGCCCCTTTGCACCTGTCCCATATGCCTTTCCAGCTATTGGATTAGCAGCAAACAGCACCCCCACCGCCACAAAACTCAGCCAAAAGCCTGCCTGCGCCAGCGCCCAGGGGTCTGCCACCACCACGGCGGCACAGGCCAGCAGCCACACATGGGGCCAGGGCCAGCGCCGCCCGCTCCACTGCAGCAGCGCCACGGTGCACAGCATGATGACGGTGCGCTGCGCGGGCACACCCCAGCCGCTGAACAGCGCATAGGCGCTGGCCAGCACCACCCCCGCCAGCAACGCCGCCGATGGCGCAGGCACCCACAGGCACAGGCGCGTAGAGCGCCGCCACAGCGCCCGCACCACCCCGGCCGCCAGCCAGGCAAACAGCGTGATATGCAAGCCCGAAATGCTCATGAGGTGGGCTACGCCCGTGGCGCGAAACATGTCCCAGTCCGCACGATCGATGGCGCGCTGGTCGCCCGTCACCAGGGCCGCCACCACGCCTGCGATGCGGGCGCGGCCGGGGTCGCTGGCTTCGTCTGCGCCCCGGCCCAGGCGGTCCAGGATGGCATCGCGCACGCTTTGGCGCGCCTGCTCCACGGGGTGCTGCCAGGTGGTGGCCTGGCGGCGTGGCGGCTCGTCCTTGGGGCCTGCGCGCACGTAGCCGGTGGCCTGTACGCCCTGCTCCCAGGTCCACAGCTCAAAATCAAACCCATGGGGGTTGCGCAGGCCGTGGGGCGCCTTCAGCCGCACCGTCATCTCCCAGCGCTCGCCCGCGCGCACCGGGGCGGGTTGGCGCTGCAGGTCCACCGCATCACCCGCATCGCGCACGAAGGCACCGCCATACCAGGCGACCTCGATCCGGGGCGGCAACTCCACCGGGCTGCCCTGCAGCCGCGCAGACAGCACCTCCAGGCGCAGCCGGGTGCCCGCCTCGTTGGTCTGCGGCATGGCCGACACCACCCCGGTCACGCGGATGTCCTGCCCCTCCAGCGCCGGGTCCAGGCCCTGCTGCAGATACGCCGTGGCGCGCAAACCGCTGACCGCCGCCATGGCCATCGCCCCGACCAGCAGCGCCAGCACCGCCGCCGCAGCAGCGCGCACGCGGGCATGGCGCACCGCCCCCGGGCGGCGGGGGCGGCTGGCGGCAACCCCGCACCAGCCCACCACCAGCGCGGCGCACAGCAGTGCGGCGTAGGCGCCAGCGCTCCACAGGCCGGGTTGCTGCAACTGCAGCGCCGCCCCCGCCACCACCCCCAGCAACAGGACGGGCAGCCGCCAAGGCGCCACGGGCTGCGGCCAATCGAGCTCCCCGGCCACACCCTCGGGGTGGGGGAAGGTAGTGGCATTAGAGGCGCTTATGGCGGGCATGGGCTGATGCTAATGCCGCACCGGGCCCGGGGCGGCTGGATTCGGCGCGCGCTGCTGTGTAACACTCGTCCCCGACCCGGCGCGGGGGTCCGCCCCGCCCTCTTCACTCCATTCACCATCTCTCCACCACCCACTCCAATCCGAGGAAGACCATGAGCGTTTACGACAAGCTGAAAGAACTCAACATCACCCTGCCCCCCGTGTCGGTGCCTGCCGCCGCCTACGTGCCCTATGTGCAGACCGGCAACCTGGTGTTTCTGAGCGGCCACATCGCCCGCAAGGACGGCAAGCCCTGGGCTGCACAGTTTGGCCGCGACATCGGCACCGAAGAAGGCAAGGCCGCCGCACGCGCCGTGGCCATCGACCTCCTGGGCACCCTGCATGCCGCCACCGGCGGCGACCTGAACCGCGTGCAACGCATCGTGAAGGTGATGAGCCTCGTCAACTCGACGGGCGACTTCACCGAGCAGCACCTGGTGACCAACGGCGCCAGCGAGCTGCTGGGCCAGGTATTTGGCGACAAGGGCGTGCACGCGCGCAGCGCCTTTGGCGTGGCGCAGGTGCCCATGGGCGCCTGCGTGGAGATTGAGCTGATCGCTGAGCTCGGATAACCCCCTGAGTCGCTGCGCGCCTCGGTGCGTCCGCCAGAGGCGGCCGCTCTTCGGACTCGTCCAAGCCTGCGCAGGCAGGCTTGGAGCCGCAGCCCTCAGCCCCCTCTCCCGCCTTGCTGCGCAATTCGGGAGGGGGACGCTCCCGGCGCACGCAAGTGAAGCGCCGCATCCGCAGCTTGGCGGCCCTTGCGCGGGAGCGCTGGCTTGAAGCGTGCCAGTTTCGACGGCCTGCTGCACAAGCCGCGCTGCGGTTTAGAACGACTCCCAGTCCTCGTCCGCGCCCTGGGCCAGGGCGGGTGCCGGGGCCTTGGCCTTAGCAGGCGTGGGTTTGCTGCCCGCAGGGGCTGCCTGGGCGATGCGGTGGGTGGCCGGTTTGCCTGCCATGGCGGTCTTGGCGGGCGCTGATGGCACGCGCGGGGCCTGGGGCGCAGGCTTGTGCGCCACATGCACGGGCGGCGCCACCCCGCCATAGGCGGCCCCGTTGACCTTGAACACTGACACCACCTGCGCCAAGTGTTCGGCCTGCTCGCGCAGGCTCTGGGCGGCTGCGGCGCTTTCTTCCACCAGCGCGGCGTTCTGCTGGGTCATCTGGTCGAGGTTGCCCACGGCCTGGTTGACCTGGGAAATGCCTGCGCTTTGCTCGGACGACGCGGCCGTGATCTCGCCGATCATGTCCGTCACGCTTTGCACCGAGCGCACGATGTCGTTCATGGTCGTGCCCGCATCGGCCACCAGGCGGGTGCCGGTTTCCACTTTCTCCACCGACGCGCTGATCAGCGTCTTGATCTCCTTGGCCGCCTCGGCACTGCGCTGCGCCAGGCTGCGCACCTCGCTGGCCACCACGGCAAAACCCCGGCCCTGCTCGCCCGCACGGGCGGCCTCCACGGCCGCATTCAGCGCGAGGATGTTGGTCTGGAACGCAATGCCATCAATCACGCCAATGATGTCCGAGATCTTCTTGCTGCTGTGGTTGATGTCTTCCATGGTGGAGACCACCTGCGTCACCACCGTGCCGCCCCGCTGGGCCACGCCCGTGGCGCTGGCAGCCAGGGTGCTGGCCTGGCGCGCGCTGCTGGCACTTTGCGCGATGGTGCTGGTGAACTCCTCCATGGCCGCCGCCGTCTGCTGCAGGTTGCTGGAGGTCTGCTCGGTGCGTGCCGACAGGTCGTGGTTGCCGGTAGCGATCTCGGCGCTGGCGATGGCAATGCTGTCGGTGCTCTGGCGCACCTGGTGCACCATGCGCCCGAGCGATTCGCTCATCGCGTACTGCGAGCGCAGCAGATCGCCAAACTCGTCGCCGCGCGTGACCGCGCCCTGCTCGCTCAAGTCGCCCGCAGCAATCTTGGCGGCCAGGTCGTTGGCCTGCGCCAGAGGGCGCTGGATGCTGCCGATCAGGTAATAGGCCCCGGCGATGATGGCCGCCAGCAGCACCGCCACGGCCACGGCCGCGATCTTCACGGTGAGCATGCGGGACGCGGCCATCTCGGCAAGGCGCGCCTCGGCCGTGCTCTGCTGCAGCTCCACAAAGTCGCGCAGGGTCTTGATGTAAGCGGCCACGGCCGGGTTGTAGGTCTGCTTGACCAGGGTCACGGCCTCGTCGGCCTTGCCGTCGGCCTTGAGCTGGCGGGCCTTGCCGCGCAGGTCGATCATGGTCTTGCGCGCCTCGGCAATCTTGGCCATCTGCGCCTTGTCGGCATCGGACAAGGCCAGGCTCTCCAGCGACTTCTGCACCTCGGTGATCTGCGCCGAGGTGGCGGCAATCACGTCCTTGAACTCGGCCTCGACTGCCGGGTCGCTGCTCACGATCATCGCCTGGGTGCGCGCGGCATTGGTCTCCGTCAGGCCCGCCCAGCGGATCGCGGTGCTCACGCGGGTCTGCATCTCGCGCGACACAACATCGGCCTCGGCCTGCACCTTGGCCGACCGGTAGGCAGAAAAACCCACCACCCCGGCCAGCATGACCACAATAAAGATGACGGCGAGCCACAGCTTCTGGGCGATGCGGATGCGTTTGAACATGATGGTCTCCTGTCGTTATGGGCGGCCCTGGCACCTGGGTGCCTTGGTGCCTTGGTGCCTGCTTGTCTGGCTGGCGGGCCCGGAAACTGGCGGCCCCATCGCCCCTGCCCCCACCGGCATGCGCGGGATCCGGGCGAGCGGCCACAGACCAGCACAGACATTCGCTTACATATGGTGCGCCTGATCGGGCATTTCGTCCAATCCGTAGCAACCCGTGGAAAACCATCGCCCATGAAAAAAGCCACCCGGAGGTGGCTTCTTCGTCAGGCCTGGGGCTTACTCCACCCGCGTCACCGCTGTGGGCTTGAAGCCCAGGTCCGCCGCCTTGCCCTTTCGACCGCGTGCGGCACGGGCATTGTTCAGGCTGCGGATCTCCAGCGTCTCATCCCGCTGCTTGCCGCCCCGGCCCACGCCGTCCAGGCGAATGCTGCGGGTGTAGGCCGCCGCGCCTGCAAGCTGGTCCTTGTCTTCCAGGTCGATCAGCATCAGGCCCCGGCCGCCGTTGGCCATGGTTTTCAGCTCGGTGATCTCGAACGTGAGGATGCGCCCGCCGGTGGAGGCACAGGCCACATGCGTGGCGGGCACCACCGGCTTGCTGCCTGTGCTGCCTGCGGCGTGCGAAGGCACGCACACGGTTTCGCCCTCGCCCAGGGTAATGAAGGCCTTGCCGCCCTTCTGGCGCGACACCATGTTCTCCACCGCCGCCAGGAAGCCGTAGCCGCCCGAATTGGACAGCAGCAGCGAGGCGTTGGCGGGCCCCGCAAAGTAGTGCAGCAGCTGCGTGCCGGCTTCCAGCTCAATCAGCGTGGTCACCGGCTGGCCGTCGCCGCGTGCGCCGGGCAGCAGCGACACCGCCACCGAATAGACGCGGCCGTTGCTGCCAAAGGCCAGCAGGGTATCGACCGTGCGGCACTCGAACGTGCCGTACAACCCGTCGCCCGCCTTGAAGGCAAAGCTGGCGGCCTCGTGACCATGGCCGGTGCGGGCGCGTACCCAGCCTTTTTGCGAGACGACCACCGTCACCGGCTCGTCCACCACCTTGACTTCGGCCACAGCCTTCTTTTCGGCCTGGATCAGCGTGCGGCGTGCGTCGGCAAAGGTCTTGGCGTCGGCCTCGATCTCCTTGACCATGGTGCGGCGCAGCGAGCCGGGGTTGTTCAGGATGTCTTCGAGCTTGCCCTGGCTTTCGCGCAGTTCTTTCAGCTCCTGCTCAATCTTGATGGCTTCGAGCCGCGCAAGCTGACGCAGGCGGATTTCGAGGATGTCCTCGGCCTGGCGGTCGCTGAGGTTGAAGCGTGCAATCAACGCGGCCTTGGGGTCCTCGGCCTGGCGGATGATGGCAATCACCTCGTCGATGTTGAGCAGCACCAGCTGCCGCCCTTCGAGGATGTGGATGCGGTCCAGCACCTTGTTCAGCCGGTGCTGGCTGCGGCGGGTGATAGTGGTCTGGCGGAAGGCGATCCACTCTTCCAGCATCTGGCGCAGCGACTTCTGCACCGGCTTGCCGTCCAGGCCCACCATGGTGAGGTTGATGGGCGCCGAGGTCTCCAGGCTGGTGTGGGCCAGCAGCGCGGTGATCAGCTCCTGCTGCGGTGTCTTGCCCGTCTTGGGCTCGAACACCAGGCGCACGGGCGCGTCTTTACTCGATTCGTCGCGCACCACGTCCAGCACGGCCAGCATGCTGGCCTTGAGCTGCGTCTGCTCCTGCGTCAGCGCCTTCTTGCCAGCCTTGACCTTGGGGTTGGTGATTTCTTCGATCTCTTCCAGCACCTTCTGCGTGCTCACGCCCGGCGGCAGTTCGTTGACCACCAGTTGCCACTGGCCGCGCGCCATGTCTTCGATCTTCCAGCGCGCGCGCACCTTGAGGCTGCCTCGGCCCGTGCGGTAGGCGTCCGCAATGTCGCCGGGGCTGCTGATGATCTGGCCGCCACCGGGGTAGTCGGGCCCGGGCACGATGGCCAGCAACTCGTCCTGGCTCAGCGAGGGCGTCTTGATGAGCGCCACACACGCATCGGCAATCTCGCGCAGGTTGTGGCTGGGGATTTCGGTGGCCAGACCCACGGCGATGCCGCTGGCCCCATTGAGCAGCGCAAACGGCAGGCGGGCGGGCAGCTGGCGCGGCTCCTCCGTGCTGCCGTCGTAGTTGGGCATGAAATCGACCGTGCCTTCGTCGATTTCGTCGAGCAGCAGGCTGGTGATGCGCGACAGGCGCGCTTCGGTGTAGCGCATGGCGGCGGCGCCGTCGCCGTCGCGGCTGCCGAAGTTGCCCTGGCCGTCGATGAGCGGATAGCGCTGCGCAAAGTCTTGCGCCATGCGCACCAGCGCGTCGTAGGCCGACTGGTCGCCGTGGGGGTGGAAGCGGCCCAGCACATCGCCCACCACGCGGGCGCTCTTGACGGGCTTGGCGGCAGTATTACGCGTGGGGCCGCTGTAGCCCAGGCCCATGCGGTCCATCGAATACAGGATGCGCCGCTGCACGGGCTTGAGGCCGTCGCACACATCGGGTAATGCACGGCCCTTGACGACCGAGAGCGCGTATTCGAGGTAGGCGCGCTGGGCGTAGCCCGCCAGGCCCAGGGAGTCGCCCCCGTCATCGCCTGCGGTCGTGAAATCAAGAGTGGGTTGGTCGCTCATTCGTTCGGAATCGTCGGTAGGGGTTCAAACGCGGTCTGCGGCGCGCTGCGGGTCTGTGCCACCTGGGTGGGCGGCAGGTTGCCCCGGTTCTGCGCACCGCCCGACAGCTCCATGCGCACACGGCCCGGCAGGGCGCGCTGTGTCAGCACGGGCGCTGGCGGCTTGAGCTGGGCATACAGGCCCAGCACGGTGCGCACATAGTTCTGGGTTTCCTTGAAGGCCGGGACCTGGTTGCCCGCCTTTTGCACGGCGCCTTCGCCCGCGTTGTAGGCGGCCACGGCCAGGTCCATGCGGCCGGGGAACAGGTCGAGCAGGTGGCGCAGGTAACGCGTGCCGGTGGGCACGTTCACGGCGGGGTCGGCCAGCTTTTGCTCCACCGTGCGCTTCTTGTCCGCACTCACGCCAAAGCGGCTGGCCGTGGCGGGCATCACCTGCATCAGGCCGATGGCGCCCTTGGGCGACACGGCGGTGGCATCAAAGCCGGATTCAGTGGCGATCACGGCCTGCAGCAGCTCGTAGTCCACGCCATGTTGGCTGGATGCAGCGCGCAGGTGGTGCTTGACGCGCTTGTAGTCGGGCGCAATGTCAAAAAACGCCAGCAGGCGCGCGCCTGCAGCAGGCAGCGCATAGGGCATGGGCGATGCATTGGCCGGAGCATCGCGGGTGGAGTCAAAGTCGTTGCCCCGGAAAAACAGCTGGTAGCGCGCATCGACCTGCTCGGCCGCAAAGTGCGTCACGCCGCGCTCGTCCACATGCGCCCACAGGTCTGCATGGGCGAATTGCTGCACAAAACATAGCAACAAACCCAATACAGATGCGCGGAAAGCACTGTTTTTATTCATATTTTTGCCACAGACAGCCAGTGGAGGCGTCGATTCGGTCACACCTTCCTAGATGTCGATCTCGACCGCGTCGCCATGCAGCTCCATCAGCTCGCGGCGCGCGGCGGCTTCGCCCTTGCCCATGAGCTTGGTGATGAGGCCTTCGGTGGCGGCAAAGTCCATGTCGCCCAGCTGCACGGGCAGCAGGCGGCGGGTGTCGGGGTTGAGTGTGGTTTCCCACAGCTGCTCGGCGTTCATCTCGCCCAGACCCTTGAAGCGGCTGATCTGGCATTTCTCGCGCGGCACGCCGTCTTTTTCGGCCTTGTCCAGGATGGCGGCCAGCTCGCCGTCATCCAGCGCATACATCTTGGCGGCAGGCTTCTTGCCCCGGGCGGGCACGTCCACGCGGAACAGCGGCGGGCGCGCCACGTAGATGTGGCCGGCTTCGATGAGCTTGGGGAAGTGGCGGAAGAACAGCGTGAGCAGCAGCACCTGGATGTGCGAGCCGTCCACGTCCGCGTCGGACAGGATGCAGACCTTGCCGTAGCGCAGGCCGCTCAGGTCGGGCGTGTCATTGGGGCCATGCGGATCCACGCCAATCGCCACCGAGATGTCATGGATCTCGTTGTTGGCAAACAGGCGGTCGCGCTCCACCTCCCAGGTGTTGAGCACCTTGCCGCGCAGCGGCAGGATGGCCTGGCTTTCCTTGTCGCGGCCCATCTTGGCGCTGCCGCCGGCCGAGTCGCCCTCGACCAGGAAGACTTCGTTGTGCGCGGTGTCGCGACTTTCGCAGTCGGTGAGCTTGCCGGGCAAAACGGCCACGCCGGAGCCCTTGCGCTTTTCGACCTTCTGGCCCGCCTTCTGGCGCGTCTGCGCGGCCTTGATGGCCAGCTCGGCGAGCTTCTTGCCGTATTCAACGTGCTGGTTGAGCCACAGTTCGAGCGCGGGGCGTACAAAGCCGCTGACCAGGCGCACCGCGTCACGCGAGTTCAGGCGTTCCTTGATCTGGCCCTGGAACTGCGGGTCCAGCACCTTGGCAGACATCACATAGCTGGCGCGCGCGAACACGTCTTCGGGCAGCAGCTTGACACCCTTGGGCAGCAGGCTGTGCAGTTCGATGAAGCTCTTGACCGCGTTGAACAGGCCGTCGCGCAGGCCACTTTCGTGAGTGCCACCCGCACTGGTGGGGATCAGGTTGACGTAGCTCTCGCGCATGGGCTGGCCGTCTTCCGTGAAGGCCACGGCCCAGGCGGCGCCCTCGCCTTCGGCAAAACTTTCGTTGTTGCGGTCGGCAAAACCCTCGCCCTCAAACAGCGGGATCACCGGGTCGCCGTTCAGCGTCTGCATCAGGTAGTCGCGCAGGCCGCCCTTGTACTGCCAGGTTTGCGTGTCGCGCGTCTTTTCATTGACCAGCTGCACCGTCACACCCGGCATCAGCACCGCCTTGCTGCGCAGCAGGTGGGTGAGTTCGCCCATGGGCAGGGCGCTGGATTCGAAATACTTGGCGTCGGGCCACACGCGCACCGAGGTGCCCTGCTTGCGCTCGCCCGCCTCCAGCGGGCGGGCCACCAGGGGCTCGACCACATCACCGGCGGCGAACACCAGGCGCGCCACCTTGCCTTCGCGGTAGCTGGTGGCCTCCAGCCGCGTCGCCAAGGCGTTGGTCACACTCACGCCCACGCCGTGCAAGCCGCCTGAGAAGCTATAGGCGCCGCCCTTGCCCTTGTCGAACTTGCCCCCCGCGTGCAGGCGGGTGAACACCAGCTCGATCACCGGGGCGTTTTCCTCGGGGTGCATACCGTAGGGGATGCCCCGGCCGTCGTCTTCGACGCTCACCGAGCCGTCGGCGTGCAGGGTGACCCGGATCTTCTTGCCATACCCGGCGAGCGCCTCGTCGGCGGCGTTGTCCAGCACCTCCTGGATGATGTGCAGGGGGTTGTCGGTGCGGGTGTACATGCCCGGGCGCTGCTTGACGGGCTCCAGGCCCTTGAGCACGCGGATCGAACCTTCGGAATATTCGCTGGCGGATGCAGAAGACGGTTTGGCAGACATAGCGGCGGATTGTAGTGCCGCCACTGCCCCGGGGCTGGATAAAAAGACAGTCATCCCACAGCCCTGGTGGCAACTGTATTGGTCGCGGGTGTATCAGCGCGTTTCACGCAATCTGGCTACATTCCTGCGCATGCATATGAATACTCCCAAACTGTCCATGTTCCAGGTGCTGGCCTGCGGTGCGGCCATCGTGACACTGTCCATGGGCATCCGCCATGGCTTTGGCCTGTGGCTGCTGCCCATCACGCAAGAGATGGGCTGGACGCGCCAGTCGTTCGCGCTGGCCATCGCCATCCAGAACCTGTCCTGGGGCCTGATCGGCATTTTTGCGGGCATGGTGGCCGACCGGTTTGGTGCGTTCCGCGTGCTCATGGGCGGTGCCGTGCTGTATGGCCTGGGCCTGGCAGGCATGGCGCTGTCGCCCACGCCCACGCTGTTTGCACTGACGGCAGGCGTGCTGATTGGCGCCGCGCAGGCGGGCACCACCTATGCCGTGATCTATGGCGTGCTGGGGCGGCAGATTGCGCCCGAAAAGCGCTCCTGGGCCATGGGTGTGGCGGCGGCCGCGGGCTCGTTCGGGCAGTTCCTGATGGTGCCGGTCGAAGGCTGGCTCATCGCGGGCCTGGGCTGGCAGCAGGCGCTGCTGGTGCTGTCGATGGCCGTGTTGCTCATCGTGCCCCTGGCCTTTGGACTGCGCGAGCCGGGCTTCCAGGGCGTGGCGCCGGTGAAGCGCGAGCAAACCATCTTGCAGGCGCTGGGCGAGGCCTTCCGCTACCCCAGCTTCAACCTGCTGATGGCGGGCTACTTTGTGTGCGGCTTCCAGGTGGTGTTCATCGGCGTGCACATGCCCAGCTACCTCAAGGACCATGGCCTGTCGCCCCAGGTGGCCAGCTATGCGTTGGCGCTGATCGGCCTGTTCAATGTGCTGGGCACCTACGTGGCGGGCACGCTGGGCCAGCGTTTGCCCAAGCGGTTCATCCTGGCGTTCATCTACTTCGCGCGCGCGGCGGCCATCACCGTGTTCCTCATCGTGCCGCTGTCGCCGCTGTCGGTGTATGTGTTCTCGGCCGTGATGGGCACGCTGTGGCTGTCCACCATCCCGCCCACCAACGCGACCATTGCGCAGATCTTTGGCGTGCAGCATTTGTCGATGCTGGGCGGCTTTGTGTTCTTCAGCCACCAGATCGGCAGCTTCCTGGGTGTGTGGCTGGGCGGTTATCTGTATGACGCCACGGGCAACTACGATATCGTCTGGTACATCGCCATCGGCCTGGGCGTGTTTGCCGGGCTGGTGAACCTGCCCGTCAAGGAAAGCCCCATCCAGCGCTCCGCCCCGCAACCCGCCTGACCCTGCCGCCCGCCATGCACACGCCCCATCCGCCCCCCAAACCCAGGTCGCGCGCCCTGCGCTGGCTGGGCGCGGCCGTGGCGGTGCTGCTGTGCCTGGCGGTGTTTGGCATGTACACCGTGCCCGAGTTCATGGTGATGCTCGCCGACCAGATGTGGGCCTGTTTCTGACGGCCGCATCGTGTGATTTCAAGGCTTTTTGGGGCCTTTGCGCGCGCTGAACAAGCCTTTATAGCTATAAATTAAATAGCACCATGCATGGCACTGAAGCTCCCTCCGCATGGGTCCGACGCTGGGCCCACCTGATTCCCCCCGGCAGCACGGTGCTGGACGTGGCCTGTGGCGCGGGCCGCCACCTGCGCTGGCTGCGCAGCCTGGGGCACCCGGTGGTGGGCGTGGACCGATCCGCCGAGGCCCTGGCCGCCTGCGACGGCCTGGGCGAGCTGCTGCTGGCAGACATCGAGAACGGGCCCTGGCCCCTGGCAGGGCGCCAGTTTGGCGCCGTGGTGGTCACCAACTACCTGTGGCGGCCGCTGCTGCCCACCATCGTGGACAGCGTCGCCGCCGGTGGCGTGCTGGTCTACGAGACCTTTGCCCTGGGTAACGAAACCGTGGGGCGCCCTGCGCGGCCCGAGTTCCTGCTCGCACCCGCCGAGCTGCTGGGCGCCTGCCAGGGGCTGCGCGTGGTGGCCTACGAAGACGGGTTCCTGGACGAACCCGCGCGTTTTGTGCAACGCATCACGGCCGTGCGGGAACTCCCGCAGGCTGGCAAGCCTTCCCGCCATCTTTTGTCCATCGCGGCTAGTTAGAATGCCCTTTTACCGTTTTTCACTGCGGACATGACCTCTTCCTCCGTGCCACTTACCGGCAGCATCGTCGCCCTCGTCACCCCCATGCACGCGGACGGCAGCGTGGACTACCCCACCCTGCGCAAACTGATCGACTGGCATATCGCCGAAGGCACCGACTGCATCGGCGTGGTGGGCACCACGGGCGAATCGCCGACGGTCAATGTCGAAGAGCACTGCGAGATCATCCGCGTAGCCGTCGAGCAGGCCGCCAAGCGCGTGCCCATCATGGCCGGCTGTGGCGCCAACTCCACCGCCGAGGCCATCGAGCTGGCCAAGTTCGCCAAGAAGGTCGGCGCCGACAGCCAGCTGCAGGTCGTGCCTTACTACAACAAGCCCACGCAAGAGGGCCAGTACCAGCATTTCAAGGCGATTGCCGAAGCCACGGGCGACCTGCCCATCGTGCTGTACAACGTGCCCGGCCGCTCGGTGGCCGATATGCAGCACGACACCGTGCTGCGCCTGGCCCAGGTGCCCGGCGTGATCGGCATCAAGGAAGCCACCGGCAACATCGAACGTGCCCAGTGGCTGATCCGTGAGGTTCCCCAGGGCTTTGGCGTGTACTCGGGCGACGACCCGACCGCCGTGGCCCTGATGCTGTGCGGCGGCCACGGCAACATCAGCGTGACGGCCAACGTGGCCCCGCGCCTGATGCACGAACTGTGTGTGGCCGCCCTGGCAGGCGATGCACGCCGCGCCATGGAAATCCAGTTCAAGCTGATGCCCGTGCACAAGAACCTGTTCGTCGAAGCCAACCCCATCCCGGTCAAGTGGGCCATGGCCCGCATGGGCCTGTGTGGTGGCACCATGCGCCTGCCCATGACGCCGCTGGCCAGTGGCAACGAAGCCGTTGTCGAAGCTGCACTGCGCAGCAGCGGCCTGCTGGCCTGATCCAACCCGGGCCTCGCCCGGCTCCCTGAGACACTTCTTCCCGAGGATTTCCGCGTGAAAGCTGCTACCACCCGCCTGAGCCTGCTGGCCCTCGCCATGGCCCTGTCCGCCTGCGCCGCCCTCGAAGGCGACAAGATCGACTACAAGAGCGCCGCCAAGGGCTCGACCCTGGAAGTCCCGCCTGACCTGACACAGCTGTCGCGCGATTCGCGCTATGCCGTGCCAGGTGGCCCGGTATCGGCCGCCGCCCTGCAGGCGGGCCAGGCCGCGCAGCCCTCCGGCACGGCCAACGCCGCCGCCCTGCAGCTGGGCGATGTGCGCATCGAGCGCGACGGCAACCAGCGCTGGCTGGTGGTCAACCGCCCCGCCGACAAGCTCTGGGAGCCCGTGCGCGACTTCTGGCAGGAAAACGGCTTCAACCTGACCCAGGCCGAGTCCAACGTCGGCATCATGGAAACCGACTGGGCCGAAAACCGCGCCAAGCTGCCGCAGGACTTCATCCGCTCCACGCTGGGCAAGATGCTGGATTCGCTGTACTCCACCGGCGAACGCGACAAGTTCCGTACCCGCCTGGAGCGCAATGCCAATGGCGGCACCGAGATCTACATCAGCCACCGCGGCATGATCGAGGTCTATGGCACCACCACCAAGGACAACACGGTGTGGCAGCCCCGCGCCTCCGACCCGGAGCTGGAAACCGAATTCCTGCGCCGCCTGATGGTCAAGCTGGGCGTGAGCCAGGAACAATCCCGCGCCATTGCCGCCGCCCCGTCGCCGCGCGCGCAGACAGCACGCATGGCCACCGTCAACAACCAGCCGGTGGTGCAGCTGGACGAGGGCTTCGACCGCGCATGGCGCCGCGTGGGCCTGGCGCTGGACCGCACCGGCTTCACGGTGGAAGACCGCAACCGCAACGAAGGCACGTACTTCGTGCGTTATGTGGCCCCCAACGCCGACAAGAAGGAACCCGGCTTCTTTGGCAAGCTGTTCAGCAGCTCCTCGGCCGCCACACCTCCGCTCAAGTACCGCATCGTGGTGCGCAGCCAGGGTGAGTCCACCACCGTGTCCGTGCTCAACGCAGCAGGCGCCCCCGAAACCTCGGCCAATGCCGAGCGCATCGTGCGCGTGATCACCGACGACCTGAAGTAACAGACCAGGGCGCTCCCACACCACCACCCTGCCCTGGGCTCCCGGCCCCTGGCAGGGTGTGTTTTTTGAAGCCCCCGCCCACCACTATTTCATGCTGCGCTTCAAGAATCTGGGCAGCGGCAGCACGGGCAACGCCACCGTGGTCGAAGGCTGCAGCGGTGGGCACACCCACCGCCTGCTGATCGACTGCGGGTTCGGCATCCGCCAGTTGCAAGCCCGGCTGGCCCAGGCCCATCTGCAACCTGAAGACCTCGACGCCGTTTTCATCACCCACGAACACTCCGACCACATCGGCTGCGCCCAAGCCCTGGCCGTGCGCTACCGCATTCCGGTGTGGATGAGCGAAGGCACCCATGCAGCCCTGGGGTTCCCGGACTTCGACGGCTTGTTGCATGTCGCGCGTGACATGCAAGCCGTGGACCTGGGCAGCTTCCAGGCCCTGCCCTTCACGGTGCCCCACGACGCCCGGGAGCCGCTGCAGCTGCGCTGCTCCGACGGCAACGCCCACCTGGCCGTGCTGACCGACCTGGGGCACGCCAGTGGCCATGTGCTGGAGCAGCTCCAAGGCTGCCATGCCCTCCTGATCGAGGCCAATCACGACCCCGGCCTGCTGCAGGCCTCGCGCTATCCGCCCTTTCTGAAGCGCAGGGTGGGCGGCCCCTACGGCCACCTGGCCAACGCCGCCACGGCCGAGATCCTGCGCGCGGTGCAACACGCGGGCTTGGGACAGGTGGTGGCCGCTCACCTGAGCGCACAAAACAATGCCCCTCGCCTCGCGCAAGAGGCCCTTGCCGCAGCACTGGGTTGGCTGGCCGAGGACATCATCGTCGCCAGCCCCACCCAGGGGACCGACTGGCTGGACGTGGGCGATAGCGCCCCGAGCCGCTGACCAGGCTTGACCAGGGGCGGTCAATCCCCCACCACAGACAAAAAAAAGCAAAAAAAAGCCCCGGACCTTGCGGTGCGGGGCCGTGGCACAGGCCGACACAGGGTCAGCCCGGAGCCTGCAGCGATTTACTTGGCTGCGGAAGCGCCGGTAGCGGCGGTGGCAGCAGCGTCAGCAGCGGCCTTGGCAGCGTCGGCAGCTGGAGCAGCGGCGGCGTCAGCAGCAGGAGCGGCGGCAGGGGCTGCAGCTGCGTCGGAAGCAGCAGGAGCGGCTGGTTCGGCGGCAGGAGCGGGCGCAGCGGCAGGAGCTTCCACGGGTGCGGGAGCAGGTGCTGGAGCGGGCTCTTCCTTCTTGCCACAAGCGGCGAGTGCAGCAGCAGCGATCAGGGCGGCCAGAACGAGAGAGTTCTTCATTTCGATTTTCCTAGTTGGACAGACAGAATCTTGAAAAGCCACGGCGTCAGGCCCTCGGAAGCCCTGGTACGCATTGGCACAAAGCGTTGATTTGCACCTTTTTGGCGCAACCATTGATTATATTGATTTTTAGTCAATACTGACTAACACTGACGAAAGCTTTACACCAGCTTGACTTCGCGCATGGGACGCGAAGCCGTGGTGGCCTTGCCACACAGCAGCCCGCCCTGCCCGCCCCATCCGGGCTGCTTGCAAAGCGGCGGTCTACAGGCCCAGCGTGGTCGAGGGAAACCCGGGGGTGCTCTTGCTGCGCACCCATTCATTGAGCGACTCCCGCAACAGCACCCGGCGATCGGGCTCGCTGCCCGACACCCCCACGCAGCGCTCCGGGTCCAGCCGGTGCATGACCCACTGCGGCGACCACAGGGCGCTGGGCAGGTCCAGGGGGTCGGCCGCCGGGCTGCGGCGGCAAGTGATGATGTGGTCCCAGGTGCCGCGCCAGCGCACAAACCGGGCATGGCGCCGGATCACGTCGTCATAGCTGCAGGCCAGCATGGTGAAACGTCGGCCGCTGTGGGCCCAGGCCTGCAGGGATTCGACCACGCCGCGCTCGCCCAGCGGCCAGTCGTGGAAATGGGCATCGCTGATCACAATCTCCTGCCAGCCATCCCGCGCCGCCGTGGCGAAGGCATCACGCACCATCTGCTGGAACGCGTCCCGGCCACTGAACCGCCCGGTGGGCAGGTCGTGCAGAGGCTCGGACGAAGGGGCTGCCACATCGGTCATCACGGTCTCCTGGTCAGTGGCCGCCCGTCCAGACATGGGCCCAGCCCGCATCGCACCAGGAGGACAGCAGCTCCAGCGCATCGTCGCTGGCGCGGGCCAACTCGCGCGCCGTCAGCTGGCGCTCGTCAGCCAGGCGCCGCATCAGCGTGGCATCGCGCCCGGCGGCGCGGTAGCTTTCGCCATTGATGAAGATGTGCTGCGCGTCGTACATCATGCGGCTCTTGCGGTCCAGGCGCACGCCTTCCAGCATCACGCCCGCATCCCCGGGCTCGAACCACACGCTGGGCTTGGGCTCGGTGAGGTATTCGCCGAGCGCGCGCTCCAACACCAGGGGCTGTGCCAACGCGCGGGCGAGCGCCTCGCGCGCAAACTCATACAACCCTGCCGGAATGTGAGCAGGCTGCGCAACGGCCTCCTGGCCAGCATCCCGATAGAGCAGCGGTTTGTCCTCGTCGGCATCCCCTGCATCTTCCGCCAGGCGCACCAGCAGTTCCTGGGCCAGCTCTGCACGCGCCGGGGCACGGAAACCGATGGAATAGGTCATGCACTCACCTTCGGCAATGCCGTCATGGGCATACCGCGGCGGCAGGTACAGCATATCTCCCGGCTCCAGCACAAACTCTTCTTCGGGTTCGAACTGCGCCAGCACCTTGAGGGGAATGTCGTCGCGCAGCGTCAAGTTCTTCTGGCGGCCAATGCGCCAGCGCCGCTTGCCATGGGCCTGCAGCAGAAAGACATCGTAGCTGTCGAAGTGCGGCCCCACGCCGCCGCCGTTGCTGGCATAACTGATCATGAGATCATCCAGCCGCGCCTCGGGCACAAAACGAAACTGCTGCATCAGCGCATGGACCGCATCGTTGTGCAGATCGACCCCTTGCACCAGCAAGGTCCAGTCGGGTTGCTGCAATGCAGGCAACGCTCGGCGGTTGAAGGGGCCGTGGCGCAGCTTCCAGGTGCCCTTGACCAATTGCACCAGGCGCGACTCCACGCCCTCTTGGGCAGCCAGAGCAAACAGCTCGGAACGCAACACTGGCGGTGCAAACCGGGGGATGGCCTGGCGCACCAGCAGCGGCTTTTTCTGCCAGTGGCGGCGCATGAATTGCGCGGGGGTGAGGCCACCGAGCAGGGAAAGGGGTTGCTGGATATCCATGGAAAAACAGGGCCCCTGGGCGGGGCGGTTGGTCAAACTGCGACAATTCTCCTATGGAAATTACCCAACAATGTGTGGTCGCACTGACCTGGACGCTCAAGGACACTCTGGGCGAAGAATTGGATGTGCTCGATGAGCCCGTGGAGTTTCTGGTCGGCGGCGACGATCTTCTGCCCCGCATCGAAGAGGCCCTGCAAGGCCACGGCCCTGGTGCCAGCCTGGCGCTGCACCTCGAACCCGAGGATGCGTTTGGCGACTTCAACGACCAGCTGCTGTTCCTGGAACCCCGTGCGTTGTTCCCCGCAGAAATCGAAGAAGGCATGACGTTTGACGGGATGGCCCTGCCGGAAGGTTGCAACCCGGATGCCCCCCGCACCGCGCTCTACACCGTGGCCGAGATCTACCCTGAACATGTGGTTCTGGACGGCAACCACCCTCTGGCGGGCATTGCCCTGCGCCTGCAGCTCACCGTACAAGCCGTGCGCGAAGCCACCGAGGAAGAAATTGGCCGCGGCACAGCCGGTACGGGCTTCTTTCGCGTGCAACCCCAGGCGCCCGGCAGCTCGATGCTGCACTGAGCCTCCTGCGGCAAGGCTCCCACAAGCGCACGGACGCTCTGAAGAAATTCAGAGCGCCCGTTTTCCTTCAGCCCTTCAACTC
This sequence comes from Acidovorax kalamii, assembly GCF_002245625.1. Classification (GTDB taxonomy): domain Bacteria; phylum Pseudomonadota; class Gammaproteobacteria; order Burkholderiales; family Burkholderiaceae_C; genus Acidovorax; species Acidovorax kalamii. The sequence goes on along the minus strand of NZ_NOIG01000001.1, from coordinate 392,029 downwards.
AAAGGCGCGAGATCTGGCCGTTGTACAGGCGCACGCGGTCACCAATGCGCAAATCGCCTGGGCTGCTCACGTCGTACACGCGGTAGCCCCCCTGGTCCAGGTGGATGGACAGGCGGTAACCCTGCACGTACTCCTGGTTGTTGCGCCCCTCAATGGCGTTACCAGCCACGGCGCCGCCGAGCACGCCCACCGCCGTGGCGGCCGCACGGCCCGAGCCCTTGCCCACCTGGTTGCCCAGGACACCGCCAACCACCGCACCGAGCACGGCCCCTGCGCCAGAGGTTTGCCCCTGAGAACGCCCCTGCATCACCTCGATGTTCGACACGCGGCCATATTCGGTGCCCACCGGGTTGTTGGGGTAAGCGGGTGCGGTCTGGTAGCCACTGGAATAGCCCCCCGAGTACTGGGGAGCGGGCGCCGGGCGGTTGTGGCCACAGGCGGCCAAAGAGCCTGCCAGGACAACCACACCAGCAATGGCGAGAGGGCGGCGGGTGAATTGCAGCATTTCAATCTCCTGAAGTCATGAGAGCCAGTCCGGGGCAAACTGCCAAAGCTACATACACAGCAGGCACCCCAGACACATGGTTGATTGGAACAACGCGGCAGGGTTCTGCCGCGTAGACACATGGCCCCATGCCGTGTCGGTAACAGAGACGCAAAAAAGTAAGCACCGTCTTACAAATGCCGCGCCAACGGCTGATGCTTGGACGTCAGGCCTTGCCCGTCGAGCCGTAGCCGCCTTCACCCCGCTCGGTGGCCTCAAACTCGGTGACGATGTTGAACTGCGCCTGCACCACCGGCACGATGACCAGTTGGGCCAGGCGCTCCATGGGCTCCAGCGTGAAGGCCACATTGCTGCGGTTCCAGGCGCTCACCATGAGCTGCCCCTGGTAGTCGCTGTCGATCAAACCCACGAGGTTGCCCAGCACGATGCCATGCTTGTGACCCAGGCCGGAGCGCGGCAGGATCAGGGCAGCGTATCCCGGGTCCTTGATGTAGACGGATATGCCGGTGGGCACCAGTTGCCATGCATTGGGCTGCAAGGTGAGCGGGGCATCAAGGCAGGCCCGCAAGTCCAGCCCAGCGCTGCCGGGCGTGGCATAGGTAGGCAATTGGTCCGCCATGCGCGGATCCAGAATCTTCACGTCAATCTTCACGGTTGTTTCTTCTTTCCAGTTGTGCGCTGCTGGGCCACTTGCCGCAGACGCTCCTGCAAGGGTTCCACGCCTGACGCGACCCCGGGGGCTGCGGATGATAGGGCCTTGGGAGCCACGTCGATCAAACGCCCCAGCCCCCACCAGATGGCCGCCATGACCGCCAGCCCCGGCAAAGACCCTTGGCTGAACATGAACAACGCCACTCCATGCAACGCAATCAACACCAACAGCACGGCGCGCACCGCACGCACAACACCCAGCAAAGGCTTCAGAACCAGCGCGAGATCCGGCGGAACGGACTGGGACACCGGGCGCCCCCCAGCTGCCGCAGCGGGCTTCTGGGCGGCAGTGGAGCCAGGCGCTGGAGTCTGCGTGCCTCGGACAGGTGCTGGCGCAGTCAGCCGCTCCACATAGCGCGCAAAGTCGCCATCGGGCGGCGTGTCCCATTCAGGCTTGGTAGCACCAGTCTTCATACAGCCTCCCGGCAAAGACCCCTACGACCCCAAAGGCGGCAATCGCGCCGCAATCTCCCCCATCAGCTGCTGGGCCAGCACGCGTTTGGAGGCCCGGGGCAGCTCGCGGTGCCCCTGAGCGTCCACCAGCAACAAGGCATTGTCATCCTGCCCGAAGGTGGCCGGGCCGATGTTGCCCACCAGCAGGGGCACCCCCTTGCGCACGCGCTTGGCCGTGGCGTGGGCCAGCAGGTCATGGCTTTCGGCCGCAAAGCCCACGCAGAACAGGTCGCCCTGCAGGGCATGTGATGACTTGGCCACCGTGGCCAGGATGTCCGGGTTCTCGACAAACTCCAGGCTCGGCGTCTGGCCCGAGCCGTCTTTCTTGATCTTCTGTGAGGACTGGCTGGCGGGCCGCCAATCCGCCACGGCAGCCGTGGCAATGAACACCGATGCCGCCTGCACATTCCGCTGCACGGCCGCCAGCATCTCCTGGGCCGACTGCACATTCACACGCTGCACCCCGCGGGGCGTAGGCACATGCACTGGCCCGGCCACCAGCGTGACATCTGCGCCCGCCTCGCGGGCGGCACGCGCAATCGCAAAGCCCATTTTTCCGCTCGACAGGTTGGTGATGCCCCGCACCGGGTCGATGGCTTCAAAGGTGGGGCCCGCCGTCACCAGCACCCGGCGCCCGGCCAGCGTCTTGGGGGTGAAGAAGGCGATCAGCTCCTCCAGCAGCTCCTCGGGCTCCAACATGCGGCCATCGCCCGTTTCGCCGCAGGCCTGGTCGCCATTGCCCACGCCCAGCACCACCGCACCATCTTGCGCCACCTGGGCCAGGTTGCGCTGGGTGGCAGGATGGGCCCACATTTCGCGGTTCATCGCCGGGGCCAGCAGCAGGGGCACCTGCTGCGCAGGGCGGGCCAGGCACAACAGGCTGAGCAGCTCGTCCGCCCGCCCCTGTACCAGCCGCGCGATGAAATCTGCGCTGCAGGGCGCAATCAGGATCGCATCGGCCTCACGGCTCAGGTTGATGTGGGGCATGTTGTTCGGCTCACGGGCATCCCATTGCGAGCCATACACCGTGCGGCCTGACAGAGCCTGCATGGTCACCGGCGTGATGAATTGCGCGGCCGCTTCGGTCATCACCACCTGCACGGTGGCCCCTTCCTTGATGAGCTGGCGGCACAGATCGGCTGCCTTGTAGCAAGCCACGCCCCCACTCAGACCCAGAACAATGTGTTTGCCAGCAAGCTCATTCATGGGGCGAATTTAGCAGACGGGGGTGACCCTCCCCCCGGGGGTGTCGCCGGGGTGCCATCTATAATCCCAATTTCCCACCACCAAAAAAGACATGACCAAATTTGTCTTCGTCACCGGCGGTGTGGTGTCTTCCCTCGGTAAGGGAATCGCCTCAGCCTCCCTTGCCGCGATCCTCGAATCGCGGGGACTCAAAGTCACCCTCATCAAGCTTGACCCCTACATCAACGTAGACCCGGGCACCATGTCGCCGTTCCAGCACGGCGAGGTGTTTGTGACCGACGACGGCGCAGAAACCGACCTGGATCTGGGCCACTATGAGCGTTTCATCGAAACGCGCATGAAGAAAACCAACAACTTCACCACGGGCAAGATTTACCAGTCCGTGCTGGAGAAAGAGCGTCGCGGCGACTACCTGGGCAAGACCGTGCAGGTCATTCCCCACGTCACCAACGAGATCCAGGAGTTCATCAAGCGCGGCGCCGGCATCGGCACGCCCGATGCCGTGGATGTGGCCATCGTCGAGATCGGCGGCACCGTGGGCGACATCGAATCGCTGCCCTTCCTCGAAGCGGTGCGCCAGATGAGCCTGCGCATGGGGCCCAACAACGCGGCCTTTGTGCACCTGACCTACCTGCCCTGGATCGCGGCGGCGGGCGAACTCAAGACCAAGCCCACCCAGCACACCGTGCAGAAGCTGCGCGAAATCGGCATCCAGGCCGACGCCCTGCTGTGCCGTGCCGACCGCCGCATCCCTGAAGAAGAGCGCGCCAAGATTTCGCTGTTCACCAACGTGCCCGAGTGGGGTGTGATCAGCATGTGGGATGTGGACACCATCTACAAGGTGCCCCGCATGCTGCACGAGCAGGGTCTGGACGGCCTGATCTGCGACAAGCTGCGCCTGAACACCCCGCCCACCAGCCTCAAGCGCTGGGACGACCTGGTGTATGAAACCGAACATCCCCAGGGCGAAGTCACCATCGCCATGGTGGGCAAGTATGTGGACCTGTCGGACAGCTACAAGTCCGTGAACGAAGCCCTGCGCCACGCGGGCATGCGCAACCATGTGCGCGTGAAGATCGACCATGTCGATTCCGAAACCATCGACAGCGCCGACGCAGCCGCCAAGCTGGCCCAGTACGACGCCATCCTGGTGCCCGGCGGCTTCGGCCAGCGTGGTGTGGAAGGCAAGATCGCCACGGCCCAGTTCGCCCGCGAGCGCAAGGTGCCCTACCTGGGCATCTGCCTGGGCATGCAGGTGGCCACCATCGAGTACGCGCGCCATGTGGCAGGCCTCGCCAACGCCAACAGCACCGAGTTCGACCCCACCACGCCCCACCCCGTGATCGCCTTGATCACCGAGTGGAAGGACGCTGACGGCACCATCAAGACCCGCGACGAGAACTCCGACCTGGGCGGCACCATGCGCCTGGGCGCACAAAGCTCGGATGTGTCCAAGGACACGCTGGCCCACAGCATCTACGGCGATGTGGTGACTGAACGCCACCGCCACCGCTACGAAGCCAACGTGAACTACCTGGACCAGCTGCGCAAGGCGGGCCTGGTGATCTCGGCACTGACACAGCGCGAGCAGCTCACCGAGATCGTGGAGCTGCCGAAAAACGTCCACCCCTGGTTCATCGGCGTGCAGTTCCACCCCGAGTTCAAGTCCACGCCCTGGAACGGCCACCCGCTCTTCAACGCCTTCATCAAGGCGGCCGTGGAGCACCAGCAAGCCGCGAAAAAAGCCTAAGGGGACCTCACCATGCAGCTGTGCGGATTCGACGTTGGCCTCCAACATCGCTTTTTTCTGATCGCGGGCACCTGCTCCATCGAAGGCCTGGAGATGTCGCTCGACGTCGCGGGCCAGCTCAAGGAAGCCTGTGCACCGCTGGGCATTCCGCTGATCTACAAGGGTTCCTTCGACAAGGCCAACCGCTCCTCCGGCACCAGCAAGCGTGGTGTGGGGCTGGAAGCCGGCCTGAAGATCCTCGACGAAGTGCGCCGCCAGCTGCAGCTGCCCATCCTGACCGATGTGCACGACACCTCGCATGTGGCCGAGGTGGCCAGCGTGGTCGATGTGCTGCAAACGCCTGCCTTCCTGTGCCGCCAGACGGATTTCATCCGTGCGGTGGCGCAAAGCGGCAAGCCGGTGAACATCAAGAAGGGCCAGTTCCTTGCGCCCTGGGACATGAAGAACGTCATCGACAAGGCCCGGTCTGCAGCGGCCGAAGTAGGCCTGTCGGAAGACCGCTTCCTGGCCTGCGAGCGCGGTGTGAGCTTTGGCTACAACAACCTCGTGGCGGACATGACCAGCCTGGCCGAGATGCGCAACTCCGGCGCACCCGTGGTGTTCGACGTGACCCACTCGGTGCAAAAGCCTGGCGGGCTGGGCGCCGTGAGCGGCGGCGCGCGCGATATGGTGCCGGTGCTGGCCCGCGCCGGTGTAGCCGTGGGCGTGGCAGGCCTGTTCATGGAAACCCACCCCCGCCCCGCCGAAGCCTGGTCGGACGGCCCTAATGCCGTGCCGCTCAAACACATGAAGGCGCTGCTCGAAACGCTGGTGGCGCTAGACGACGTCACCAAGAAAAACGGATTCCTCGAAAACAACTTTGGAGCTTGAGACATGAGCAGTGGTTACGTCATCGCATCCGTCACCGTCACCAACCCTGAGCAGTACGAAGAGTACAAAAAGTGGAGCACGCTGGCCATGCAGGCGCATGGTGCAGAGGTGTGCATTCGCGGGGGCAAGGTGGAAGTGCTGGAAGGCGACTGGAACCCCGGCCGTACCGTGCTGCTCAAGTTCCCGAGCTTCGAGGCCGCGCGCGCCTTCTACGACACCCCCGAGTACCAGAAAGCCAAGGCCGCCCGTGAAGGCGCGGCCATCATGCGCATGGTGTGTGTCGAAGGCGTCTGAGCAAGCGATGCCTCGCTCACGCTGGTCGGGTTGTACCCGGTTCGTACCTGCAGACTGATTCCACTATCAAATCAGTAGCATAAAATGACTACAGACGCGCCCGAACGGCCATTTTTCCATTTGGCCTGAACACGCAAAGCCCGTCCGCCCGTCTGAATGAATTTCAAAAACCTCAAGGAAAATCATGAGTGCCATTGTTGACATCGTAGGCCGCGAAGTGCTGGACAGCCGCGGCAACCCCACCGTCGAATGCGACGTGCTGCTGGAATCGGGCGTGATGGGCCGCGCCGCGGTGCCCTCGGGTGCCTCCACCGGCAGCCGCGAAGCCATTGAAATGCGCGACGGCGACAAAAGCCGCTACCTGGGCAAAGGCGTGCTCAAGGCCGTGGAGCACATCAACACCGAGATCAGCGAAGCCGTGCTGGGCCTGGATGCCTCCGAGCAGGCCTTCCTGGACAAGACGCTGATCGACCTCGACGGCACCGAGAACAAGAGCCGCCTGGGCGCCAACGCCATGCTGGCTGTGTCGATGGCCGTGGCCCGCGCCGCCGCCGAAGAGTCCGGCCTGCCGCTGTACCGCTACCTGGGCGGCATGGGCAGCGTGCAGTTGCCCGTGCCGATGATGAACGTGATCAACGGTGGCGCACACGCCAACAACAGCCTGGACCTGCAGGAGTTCATGATCATCCCCGTGGGCGCCCCCACCTTCCGCGAAGCCGTGCGCTGGGGCGCCGAAGTGTTCCACGCGCTCAAGAAGATCATCCACGACAAGGGCATGAGCACCGCCGTGGGCGACGAAGGCGGCTTTGCCCCCAGCGTCGAGAACCACGAAGCGGCCATCCGCCTCATCCTGCAAGCCATCGAAGCGGCGGGCTACACGGCCGGCGAGCAGATCGCCCTGGGCCTCGACTGCGCCGCCAGCGAGTTCTACAAGGACGGCCACTACGTGCTGGAAGGCGAAGGCGGCCTCAAGCTCACCGCCCAGCAATGGACCGACATGCTGGCCGCGTGGGTGGACAAGTACCCCATCATCAGCATCGAAGACGGCATGCACGAAGGCGACTGGGACGGCTGGAAGCACCTGACCGAACGCCTGGGCGACAAGGTGCAGCTGGTGGGTGACGACCTGTTCGTGACCAACACCAAGATCCTGAAGGAAGGCATCGACAAGCGCATTGCCAACTCGATCCTGATCAAGATCAACCAGATCGGCACGCTGACCGAAACCTTCGCCGCCATCGAAATGGCCAAGCGCGCGGGCTACACCGCCGTGATCTCGCACCGCTCGGGCGAAACCGAAGACAGCACCATTGCCGACATCTCGGTGGGCACCAACGCAGGCCAGATCAAGACCGGCTCGCTGAGCCGCTCGGACCGCATCGCCAAGTACAACCAGCTGCTGCGCATCGAGGAAGACCTGGGCGACATCGCACAGTACCCAGGCCGCGCTGCGTTCTATAACCTGAAATGAAGCTCCCCCTGAACCGCTTCGCGTCGTCCCCCTCTCTTGCTGGAGGGGGACACACCCGGTGGCCCGGCCAAGCCGGTTCCACGGGTGCGCTGGCGTGCAGCGCGCCCAGGACACAGGCAGGGCCCGGTGCTGACGGCCCGGTGGCGCAGCACCGCGCAAGGGACTGAACCGCCACCATGGTCTCCCGCATCGTCCCCGTCATCCTGCTGGCCTTGTTGGGGGCGCTGCACGCCCAGCTCTGGCTGGGGCGGGGCAGCGTGCCGCGCGTGAACGAGATGCAGCGGCAGATCGATGCCCAAAAGGCGGCCAATGACCATGCCCGCCAGATCAATGCCCGCCTGACCTCCGAGGTCCACGACCTCAAGGAGGGGCTGGACATGGTGGAAGAAAAAGCGCGCAGCGAATTGGGCATGGTCCGGCCCAACGAGGTCTACGTGCAGTTCACGCCCCGCTGAGCGGCTGAACCGTCTTTTTTCCAGCGCGGCACTGGCTGCCAAGCCCGCCTCCTCGCGCTCCGCTGTCCGTGCCCACGCCCCCCGCCCTCTTGCCCTCGATTGCCTTGTTGGGTGCCCCACACACGGGCGCCGAGGCACTGGCCCGGGCGCTGCGGGCGCGCATCCCGCCTGAATCGGCGCAGATTGTGGTGGTACCAGCCGTGCTGGTCGCCCCGCCACAGGCGCAACCCGCGCTGCCCGCAGCCACACTCACGTTGCTGATGGGCCTGGACCTGCCCTGCCCTGCCGAGGACCGCGCCGCCCTGGAAGCCTTGGACGCGCAGCTGCGCCTGGCGCTGCAGGTTGCGGGTGTGACGTACCGGGTGATCTACGGGCAGGGCGACACACGGGTAGCGAATGCACTGAATGCTATTAAATTAATAGCCACAAACACTTACCCAACAGGCGGAAACGAGGTATTTGACGTAGAAAACGGGATGCGCGCTCAGCGGCTGCGCGCCTGGAACTGCGAAAAATGCAGCGACCCCGCCTGCGAACACCGCCTGTTCACCTCCCTGGTGGACCAGCGGCAAGCCCGCCCGGAATGAACCCTCAGGCACTCAGTCCTCAGCGGGCGTTGATCCCGTCCTCTGCCAGTGAGCGCACCAGCCCGCGCTGCAGTTCCTTCATCAGCAGCACCACCTGGCTGGAGCCATAACGGTAGCCGCCGTTGAGCACCTGCACTGCCTTGTCCCATTCGCCTTGCTGGGCGAGTTCGACCAGGGTGGCGGCCTGCTCATGGAAATACTGATAGCGCGCCACCAGCAACGGAAACGCCGGTTGATCGCCCAGCACCTCGCCCCCCACGCCCTGCAGCCAGCGGCCCAGCACGCTGTGGTCCACGCGGCGTATCAGGGCCGGGTCCAGCCCGACGGTGGTGCGGCCCTCCAGGTAGTCCATCAGGCGGGCTTTCCAGCGTTCATGGGCGTTGATGGCGGCGTCGATGTCCAGGGTGGCCAGCAGGCTGTCGCCACGGCGCGAGTCGAGCGCTGCGGCGCTGTCGAACAGCACCTGGGCGGGTGCGGCAGCAACAGCCGGATCGGCACGGCGGACTCCCAGAAAGCGACGCAGTAACTCCATGACACCCTCGGAACAGGTTTTCTCAGATCCATCAGCGGCGATATGCCGCTGCCACGGCGCACGCGGCGCCCCTGCCCCGCGCTGCAGCCGGAACAGGCGCCGCGCGATGGCCCATGAATCTTAGGCGGGGATGGAAAAATCGAATGTCAACGATGGTCAGCCATGCAAGGGCCCTGCGGGCGGCCTCTGCACACTTGCAGAAGGCTGTTTGACTGCCCCTGGGACTTACTGGATGCCTGTGGGCCCCGGCGGCTGGCTGGCGGCGGGCGAGACAAAAATCTGCGCAGCATCCACGGCATCAAACCGGTACTGCTGGCCACAGAACTCGCAGCCCACCTCAATGTCATCTCGCTCGGCGAGGATGCTTTCGGCCTCTTCGGCGCCCAGGTTGCGCAGCATGTTGCTGACACGCTCGCGGCTGCAGGTACAGGCAAACCGCGGGCCGCTGGCGCCCTGCTGCGGCTCGAAGCGCAGCAGCTTTTCCTCCCAGAACAGGCGGCGCAGGATCGTGTCCACATCCAGCGTCAGCAGCTCTTCGCGCGTCAGGCTGGCTGCCAGGTGCGCAATGCGGTTGTAGTCCTCGTTGTGGCCGATCTGGTCTTCGTTCTCGCGGTGTGAGAGGCCCGCAGCCAGGTTGCCCTCGCCCTTGATGGGCATGCGCTGGATTAGCAGGCCTGCGGCCACCTGGTCGTTCGCGCCCAGCACCAGGATGGTGTCGAGTTGCTCGGACTGCAGCATGTAGTGCTGCAGCACGTCCGACAGACGTTCCAGCTTTTCATGGTGGTCGCCATGCAGCGGCACCACGCCCTGGTAGGGCTGCTGGCCGGGGTGGCGGTCCTTGGGGTCGAGCGTGATGGCGCAGCGGCCGCCGCCGCCCACATTGACCATCTGGCTCAGCTTCGCGTCCGATGGCACCTCGCCATTCACGGTGGCCGTGGCGCGCAGGCTCAGGTCGGATTGCACTTCGGTCACGGCCAGCTTGACCGGACCGTCGCCAAACACCTGCAGCACCAGCGCGCCGTTGAACTTGATGTTGGACTGCATCAGCACACCGGCCGCCGCCATCTCGCCCAGCAGCTCGCTCACCGGCGCGGGGTAAGCGCCCGTGCTGGTGTTGCTGGCACGGCGGCGCAGGATTTCGATCCAGGCATCGGTCAGGCGCACGATCATGCCGCGCACGGGCAGACCATCAAAAAGAAACTTGTGGAGTTCAGACACGCAGGGGTTCCAGGAAAAGTAAGGTGGCAGGCAGCGGCAATGCCGTGCTCAGCCGATCTTGCGCAGGCCGCGTTGGAAGCGGCGCGCGTTGTCAATGTAATGTTGGGCGCTCTGGCGCAGGCCTTCGATCTGCTCGGGCGTGAGTTCGCGCACGGCCTTGGCCGGGCTGCCGATGATCATGGAGCCATCGGGGAACTCCTTGCCTTCGGTGACCAGCGCACCCGCGCCCACCAGGCAGTTCTTGCCGATCTTGGCGCCGTTGAGCACCACGGCGCCAATACCGATCAGAGATTCGTCGCCAATAGTGCAGCCATGCAGCATGACCTGGTGGCCCACCGTCACCCGCTCGCCCACCACCAGGGGCTTGCCGATGTCGGCGTGCAGCACGCTCGCGTCCTGGATGTTGGAGCCTGCACCGATGGTGATGCTCTCTGTATCACCCCGGATCACCGTGCCAAACCACACGCTGGCGTCTTCGCCCAGCACCACGTTGCCCATCACCTGGGCGCTATCGGCCACCCAGGCCGATGCGGGCACCTGGGGCGCCACGCCATCGAGTTCGTAAATCGCCATGCAAAAGTCTCCGTGGGGGGGCAGGCATCGGGGCCCGCGTTTTGGAATGGGGGAAGCGCCAACCGGCGGCGCCCCGTAGCTGCGGGCACCGTTGGCAACGGCCTAGAATTGTAAGGATGGAGCTTCGCCAACGTGCACTGCAGGTCTTGTGCCTTGCAGACCCTGAACAAAAAGCGGCCGCTGCGCTGGACCTGTATACCCAGGCAGCTACGCTTTCAATAGCAGAAAACACCCCTGCCCCGCCCGACGGCATGCACGACCTGCCCGGCCGCCCCGCGCGGCCAGAACTGCGGCGCCACACGGACGTGGCCCGGCGCTCCCCCGCCACGCCCGAAGGCCGCGCCATCCTGATCCACGCGATTGCCCACATCGAGTTCAACGCCATCAACCTGGCGCTCGACGCCGTCTGGCGCTTTGGTGGCATGCCGCGCGAGTACTACCTCGACTGGATGCTGGTAGCTGCCGAAGAGGCGCAGCATTTCCGCCTGCTGCGTGACCACCTGCGCAGCCAGGGGCATGACTACGGCGATTTCCCGGCCCACCAGGGCCTGTGGACCATGTGCGAGAAAACCAGCCACGACATCCTGGCCCGCATGGCCCTGGTGCCGCGCACGCTGGAGGCCCGGGGGCTGGACGCCACGCCCCAGATCCAGGCCAAGCTGCGCCAGGTGGGCACGCCCGATGCGCTCGCCGCCGTGGCCATTCTGGACACCATCCTGCGCGACGAGGTCGGCCATGTGGCCATCGGGAACCACTGGTACCGCTGGCTGTGTGAACGTGCGGGGCACGACCCCGAAACCCACTACGGCACCCTGGTCGCACAATACGAGGCCCCGCGCCTGAAGCCCCCGTTCAACGAAACCGCCCGCCGCAAGGCCGGTTTTACCGACAACGAACTGCGCTGGCTGCAGCAGCTCTGATCTTCTGGTTACAGCCGGCCCGGCACGGGCTTCTAAAATTCACTGCGCAGGCCGCCATAGGCCACCGCTGGCACCAGCCCCCTCTTTCTTCCATACTCCCACCATGACTTCACCCACCACACCCGGGCTCTCCCTCACGCCCCCGCCCCCCGGCAACCAGTCCTCGGTCGCCATGATTGCGCGGCAGGCCATCGTGAACGCGCAGCAGGTGGTGGTGGGCTACGAGCTGTTCAACCGCTCGCGCAGCGGCGCGGCGCACACGGCGGCCACCGATGTGATCCTGGTCTTCACAGCGCTATCGCATGCGGGCACCGAAGAGCTGGTGGGCAAAAAGCTCATCTTTGTGAATTGCACGCACGAAAGCCTCTCGGGCGGCCACCTGGAGCTGGTGGACCCCGACAAGGTGGTGCTGGAAATCCCCCCCCTGGGCCATGCCGCTGCCGAAGAAGTCGCCACCCGCATGCCCATCCTGGCCGGGCTGCGCGAGCGGGGTTTTCACCTGGCGTTCAACCACACCGTGCTGCAGTCGGCCTACGCGCCCTGGCTGCCACTGGCCGACTACATCAAGCTCGACCTGTCCGTGCTGGCGCCGGATCAGCTGGCGGTGCTCATCAGCTACGCGGGGCGCCACTCGCAAGCCGAGCTGATCGCCGAAAAGGTCGAGACCGCCCAGCAGTACGACATGGTGTCCAGCCAGGGCGTGCAGATGTTCCAGGGCTACTGGTTCGCACGCCCCTCCCTGGTCGAGGCCAAGCTGCTCGCCCCCTCGCAGGCCAGCATCATCGAACTCATCAACCAGGTGCGCAAACAGGCCAGCACCGACGACATCGAGGAAACCCTCAAGAAGGACGCGGGCCTGGCCTTCAACCTCATGCGCCTGATCAATTCGGCGGGCTTCGGCCTGTCGCGCGAGGTCACCTCTTTCCGCCAGGCGGTGATGCTCATGGGCCTGAAAAAGCTGTTCCGCTGGGCGGCGCTGCTGCTCACGGCCTCGCGCGCCGGGGGCACGCCCTCGTCCGTGGGTCAGACCGCCGTGGTGCGGGGCCGACTCATGGAGCTGCTGGCGCTGGAGACCCTGCCCCCCGAAGAAGCCGACCAGGCCTTTGTGGTGGGCATCTTCTCGCTGCTCGACGTGATGCTCTCCATGCCCATGGAATCTGCCCTGGGCCTGTTGAACGTGCCCGAGCCCGTAGCGGCGGCCCTGCTGCGCCGCGAAGGCTTCCTGGGCGACCTGCTCACGCTGGCCGAGGCTTGCGAGTCGAGCGACGATGCCGTCTTCGACCGCACGGCCGGGCTGCTGCACCTGACCAGCCAGCAGATCAACTTTGCCCACCTGCAGGCGCTGGCCTGGGCGGACCATCTGGGCGACTGACCTGGCCACTGGCAGCAGCCCAGCCTGCTACCACCCATTGGTTCGCGCCAGGGCCACGGGGGTCTAGAATCGCCAGGAACTAGCCTTTCACTACAGCAGACCCCATGTCGAGCACACCTGAACAAGACACCCCGGACGCTGCATCCCCAGCGGTGGAGCCGGTGGACGAGAACCTCGCCATCATCGCCCGCCAGGCCATCGTGGACGAAAGCCGCGCGGTCTATGGCTATGAGCTGTTCGACCGCTCCACGGCCTCCGACTCGCACACCGCTGCCAGCGACGCCGCCCTGCTGTTCAACGCCCTGTCGTACGCAGGCACCGAGGCGCTGGTGGGCAAAAAAACGGTGTTCATCAACTGCACACACGACAGCCTCTCGGGCGGCCACCTGGAGCTGATCCACCCCGAAAAGGTGGTGCTGGAAATACCGCCTCTCCCTGACGGCGCCACGCCGGAGGAAATCGAAGGCCGCCTGCCCACGCTGGAGGCGCTGCGCACGCGCGGCTTCCGCCTGGCGTTTGACCAGCAGGCCCTCAAGCGCGCCTACACCAGCTGGCTGCCCCTGGCAGCCTTCATCAAGCTGGACATGCAGGCCTTCAAGCCCGAACTGGCCGCACCACTGGTCAAATTTGCCACCACCCACAGCAAGGCCACACTGGTGGCCGAAAAGGTCGAGACTGCCGAGCAGTACGAGCTGATGAAGAGCCTGGGCGTGAAGCTGTTCCAGGGCTACTGGTTCGCCCTGCCCTCGCTGGTCAAGGCCACCACCATCCGGCCTTCGCAGGCCACCATCATCCAGCTCATCAACCTGGTGCGCAAACAGGCCAGCACGGCCGAGATCGAAGACCTGCTCAAGAAAGACCCCACGCTGTCTTTCAACCTGCTGCGTTTCATCAACTCCTCGGGTTTCGGCTTGTCGTGCGAGATCACCTCGTTCCGCCATGCGGTGATGATCCTGGGCCTGAAGAAGCTGTTCCGCTGGGCAGCCCTCTTGATGACCACCTCGCGCGCCGATGGTGCCCCACCCGCCGTAGGCCAGACCGCCGTGGTGCGTGGCCGCCTGATGGAGCTGCTGGCGGCCGAGCTGCTGCCACCGGAAGAATGCGACAACGCCTTTGTGGTGGGCGTGTTCTCGCTGCTGGACACCATGCTCGGCGTGCCGCTCGAAAAAGCCCTCGAATCCGTGGCCCTGCCCGAGCCCGTGATGGACGCCCTGTTGCGCCGCACCGGCGTGTTCGCCCCCTTCCTGGAGCTGACCATTGCCTGCGAAACTGGCGACGAAGTGGCCTTTGCCAAGAACGCCGATGCGCTGCACCTGTCCAACCGCCAGGTCAACTGGGCCCACCTGCAGGCGCTGACCTGGGCGGAAAGCCTCAACGAGGAGTAACACCCCTGCCTGCGGTGCGTATTTGCCGCAGCCTCCCCAAGCAAAAAGGGCCCTGCTCATTCAGGGCCCTTTTTTGTTCAGGGAAGCGTGTATCAGTTACTGGCCTGTATCCCCGCCGCACGGATGATGCGGGCATTGTTCTCCGATTCCTGCGCGATCTGGCGCGCAAATTCTGCCGCAGTGCCGCCGGTGGGCACGTTGTCGGTGGCTTCCAGCTTGCTGCGGATATCGGGCTGGGCGAGTGCCTTGTTCACTTCAGCATTGATGCGATCGATCACCGCCACGGGCGTCTGCGCGGGCGCATAGATGCCGAACAGCGATGACAGGTTGGCAGCAGGCTGCCCCAGCTCGGCCAGCGTGGGCACCTGGGGCAGCGAATCAAGCCGTGCAGGCGCCCCCACCGCCAGCGGCTTGAGCTTGCCCGCCTTGATGTGCTGCAGCACGGCAGGGCCCGCATTGGTGGACAGCACCTCGTACTGCCCGCCCAGCGCGTCGTTCATCTGCTGGCCACCGCCCTTGTAGGGCACGTGCGTGATCTGCACCTGGCTCTTGCCAGCGATCTGCTCTAGCATGATGTGGCCCAGCGACGCCTGCCCCGAGGTCGCCCAGCGCACGGCCCCGGGCTTCGCCTGCGCGGTGGCCAGCAAGTCCTTGAAATCTGCAGCCTTGCTGGCGGACGTGCCCAGCAGCAGCACGGGCGAATACATCACGCTCACCACCGGGGCAATGTCCTTCTGCGGGTCGAACGGCGACTTGCCCAGGTGTGGGTTCAGCGCCAGTGGGCTCACCGCCGCAAAGCCCAGGGTGTAGCCGTCGGGCGCCGCCTTGGCGACGGCATCCACGCCCAGGCTGCCACTGGCCCCGGCCTTGTTCTCGATGACCACCGGCGTGCCCAGCTGCACAGCCAGCTTGTCAGCCAGGGCACGCGCCACGTTGTCGCTCACGCCGCCAGCGGGGTAGGCCACCACGATGCGAATGGGTTTGGCCGTGGGCCAGGCTTGCGCCACGGCCAGGGTGACCGAGCTCAGCAGCAACGCGCCGACAAATAGTTTTTTCATGGGAGTTTCCTTGGGTGAATGGGGGAGTCGATCCATCAACGGGCGCCAGGGCAACCCACCCACGCTATCCACGCGGATGGTGCTGCGCATGCAGCGACTTGAGCCGCTCGCGCGCCACATGGGTGTAGATGGTGGTGGTGGAGATGTCGGCGTGGCCCAGCAACAGCTGCACCACGCGCAGGTCGGCGCCATGGTTGAGCAGGTGGGTGGCAAATGCGTGGCGCAGCGTGTGCGGGGACAGCGGCACGGTGATGCCTGCGACCTGCGCCCATTTTTTCACGATGACCCAGAACATCGCCCGCGTCATTCCGCTGCCGCGCTGGGTCACAAACAGGTCATCGGTCTGCTGCCCGCCCAGGATGGCGCCGCGCGCCTCGTGCAGGTAGCGCTCCAGCCAGGAACGCGCCTCATCGCCAAACGGCACCAGGCGCTCCTTGCTGCCCTTGCCCATCACCCGCAGCACGCCTTCGTTCAGCCCGAGCTGGAAGGTCTTGAGCGTGACCAGCTCGGTCACGCGCAGGCCGCTGGCGTACATCAGCTCCAGCATGGTGCGGTCACGCAGGCCCAGGGGGTTGCCCAGATCGGGCGCGTTGAGCAGCGCTTCCACCTGCGCCTGCGACAAGGTCTTGGGCACACGCAGGGGCTGGCGCGCCGCCTGCAGCCGCAGCGTGGGGTCGGCGGTGATGCGCCGCTCGCGCAGCGCCCAGTGGAAGTAGCGGCGCAGCACCGTGAGACGCCGGTTGGCCGAGGTGGCGCGGGTTTGTGCATGGCGGGCCGCAAAGTAGGCGTTGAGGTGCAGTTCGGCCGTATCGTCCAGCGCCAGTGCAGGCTGCTGGGCCGCGAGCCACTGCGCGTACAGCGTCAGGTCGCGCCGATAGGCCGCCAGCGTGTTGCGCGAGAGGCCGTCCTCCAGCCACAGGGCATCCACAAAGGCATCGATCGCGTTCAGGCTGGAGGCAAGCATGCAAAAACGATAGCACGTAAAAAAGCCGCCCGGGCGAAGGGCGGCTTTTCGAAGTGATGGATGGAGTGTGCAGCGCTTATTCGAGCGTCAGCTTCTGCTTGACCACCACGTCCTTGTAGACAGAGAACTCTGCCTTGATCTGCTCGGCAAACTGCTCGGGCGTGTTGCCGATCACGAGGGAGCCGGTGTCCTCGATGCGCTTTTTCACGGCCGGGTCTTGCAATGCCGTGCGCACGGCGGCGTTGATCTTGTCCACCACGTCCTTGGGCAGGCCCTTGGGGCCCAGGATGCCGTAGTAGGCCATGCGGTTCACCGGCTCCAGGCCCAGTTCCTTGAACGTGGGCACATTGGGCAGGGCCGCCACGCGCTGCGGCGCAGCCACCACGATGGGCACCAGGCGGTTTTCCTTGATGAAAGGCAGGGCCGAAGGCAGGTTGTCAAAAATCATGGGCACCTGGCCCGCCACCGTGTCGTTCAGGGCCGGGCCCGCACCGCGGTAGGGGATGTGGGTCACAAAGGTGCCCGAGAGGTTCTTGTACAGCTCCATCTGCAAGTGGCCGATGCCGCCCGTGCCAGACGAGGCATACGAATACTTGCCCGGCGACTTCTTGACCTCTGCCACGAACGCCTTGTAGTCCTTGGCCGGAAAGCTGGGGTGCACCGCAATGATGTTGGGGGTGGCCGCGATGTTGATGATGGGCGTGAAGTCCGTCAGCGGGTTGTACGGCGTCTTGGGGTTGATGGCCGGATTGGCGGCCGTGGTGGACACGGTGGCCACGCCCAGCGTGTAGCCGTCGGGGGCAGAGCGGGCCGTTTCGGCCGCGCCCACGATGCCACCGCCGCCAGCCTTGTTCTCCACGATCACGCTCTGGCCCAGGGCCTTGCCCAGCGGGTCGGCGATCACGCGCGCAATGATGTCGGTGGTGCCACCGGGTGCAAACGGCACCTGCAGCTTGATCACCTTGTTGGGATAGCCTTGGGCGGCAGCGGTGCCTGCTGCGGCAGCCAGTACGGTCAGCGCAAGCCATTGACGACGATGCATGGAGTTCTCCTTCGTGCGGGTAACAAACAGCGCCGATGGTATGCGCAACCGCCGCGTTGGCGCCCTGCGGATTCCACATAAGGGCTAACCCCAAGGCCTTGCCGGGGATCAGTAGGACTTACGCAAATCGGGATGCAACAGCCGCCTCGCCTAGGGGTGAACCGCTTGCCTGAACCCTGTTTTGCGCAAATCACGATCAAGTATTCTCGGCAGCGTGAACTACGCCCAGCTCCTGCTCCCCGACTTCTCCCTCATCCTCTGCGGCTATCTCATCTGCCGCTACACCGCCCTCAACCGCTCGGTCTGGCAGCCAGTGGAAAGCCTGGTGTACTACCTGCTCTTCCCGGTGCTGCTGTTCCAGTCCATCGTCAAGAGCCCCGTGGACATCAGCGCCGCGTCGGGGCTGATCGGCGCGGGCATGCTGTCGGGCGTGATCGGCATCGCGCTGGCCTACAGCCTGCCGCACTGGCCGTGGTTGGGCAAACGCATCGATGCGCGCGACCATGCGGCCAGCGCGCAGGTGGCGTTCCGCTTCAATTCCTTCATTGGCCTGGCGATTGCCGAGCGGCTGGCGGGCACGCAGGGCCTGTTGATGATTGCCGTGCTGATTGGCGTGTGTGTGCCGCTGTTCAACGTGGCGGCCGTGTGGCCCATGGCGCGGCAGGGTCAGCACAGTTTTGCGCGCGAGCTGGTGCGCAACCCGCTGATCATTGCCACAGGGTCGGGCCTGGCGGCCAACCTGCTGGGCTTCCAGATCCCCGAGTGGGCCGTACCCACGGTCAGCCGCATCAGCGCCGCATCGCTGGCGCTGGGGCTGATGGCCGCAGGCGCCGGCCTGCAGTTTGGCCTGCTCACGCGCGGCAAGGCGCTGAGCGTGGCGGTGCTGTCCATCCGCCACCTGGTGCAGCCCCTGCTGGCCTTTGCGCTGGCACGGCTGTTTGGGCTGGACCCGGTGCAGACCACGGTGCTGCTGGCCTTCTCGGCCCTGCCCACGGCATCGACCTGCTATGTGCTGGCCGCCCGCATGGGCTACAACGGGCCCTATGTGGCGGGGCTGGTGACGCTGTCCACGTTGCTGGGCGTGGTGAGCCTGCCGTTTGCCCTGGGGTTTCTGCGATGACAAATTTTCTGCATTCTGGCCTTCGCACCGAGCACACAAGCCAAACACGGCGGCGCGCACTGCTGGCCAGCCTGGCGGCCATGGCCCTTGCGCCGCTGGCCGCCTGCGGGCGCAAGCCGCCCCGCGCGCAGGCGTTGCCCGCCGGTGCCACGGTGCTGGCGCTGGGCGACTCGCTGACCTCGGGCGTGGGCGCATCGGCCGACACCGCCTACCCCGCCGTGCTGCAGCGCCTGACGGGCTGGAAGGTGATCAATGGCGGTGTGTCGGGCGACACCTCGGCCCAGGCACTCGACCGCCTGCCAAGTCTGCTGCAGCAACACCAGCCAGCGCTGGTCATTGTGAGCATCGGCGGCAACGACTTTCTGCGCCGCCAGAGCAGCGCCACCACCCGCACCAACGTGCAGCGTATTTGTGCCGACGCACGCGCCAGCGGCGCCCAGGTGCTGCTGGTGGCCGTGCCCGAGCTGTCGCTGATGGCCACTGTGGGCAAACTCAGTGACCACGCGCTGTACGAAGAGGTGGCGGAGGAGTTGAAGATTCCCCTGCACAGCAAAGGCTGGTCGGGTGTACTGGCGCAAGAGCGGCTGCGGTCCGACCAGATCCATGCCAATGCGGCGGGCTACGAGCAGTTTGCGCAGGGGCTGGTGGAGACCCTCAAAACCACCGGGTTGCTGGTGCAGTAGTACCGCAGGGCTCTACATTCCGATAGCTATTATTTTAATAGCTTAAAGCGCATATCCATTGGGCGGAGAGGCCGGTTTTTATTCATATTTCCAGCGCCCAGGCCACATGCTCGCGCACCAGGGCGCTCTCGTCCTGCGCGCGCGACTGCAGCGCGGTGCGCAGCGTGGCATCGCCCGTGGCGCGCAGCGCATTGCCCAGCGCCACCGCCACATTGCGCAGCCAGCGCTCGTGCCCGATGCGGCGGATGGGACCGCCCTCGGTCATGCGCAAAAAAGTGGCCTCGTCCCACGCAAACAAATGCACGAGTTGCTGGCCCGACAGGCCCTTGCGCTCGTCGAAGTCGGGCAGGCGGCTGACCTGGGCGAACTTGTTCCAGGGGCAGATGAGCTGGCAGTCGTCGCAGCCGTAGATACGGTTGCCCAACAAGGGCCGCAGCTCCAGCGGGATCGGCCCCGCATGCTCGATGGTGAGGTAGGAGATGCAGCGCCGCGCGTCAATGCGGTGCGGCGCGATGATGGCCTGCGTGGGGCACACATCGATGCATGCACTGCAGCTGCCGCAGTGGGCCGTGACGGGCGCACTCTCGGGCAGCGCCATGTCCACATAGATCTCGCCCAGGAAGAACATCGACCCCGCCTCGCGGTTGAGCACCAGCGTGTGCTTGCCGCGCCAGCCCTGGCCGCTGCGCGCGGCCAGCTCGGCCTCCAGCACCGGGGCCGAGTCGGTGAACACGCGGTGGCCAAACGGGCCAATGGCCTCGGCAATGCGGTCGCTGAGTTTTTGCAGCCGGGCGCGCAGCACCTTGTGGTAGTCGCGCCCCCGGGCGTAGACCGAGACAATGCCCTCTTGCGGGCGCGTGAGGCGCGAGAGTTCTGCCGCCTGCCAGCCCTCGGGTGCATCCATGGCCGTATCGCGCGGCAAATAATCCATGCGCGCCGTGATCACGCTCACGGTGCCGGGCACCAGCTCGGCGGGGCGCGCGCGCTTCATGCCGTGGGCTGCCATGTAATGCATCTCGCCATGAAAACCCTGCGCCAGCCAGGCCGAAAGCCCGGGCTCGGCCGCAGACAAGTCCACCCCCGCCACGCCGATTTGGGAAAATCCCAGCTCGCGGGCCCACTCCTGCATTTGAGGAACGAGTTGACTTTTGCACCACATACCGGCCAGATTGTAGAAAGCGGCGCCGATGCCCCTGCCGAAGCTACACGCCATTTCATCTGGCGCAGCGAGGCCGACACCGAGGCCTTC
This sequence comes from Acidovorax kalamii, assembly GCF_002245625.1. Classification (GTDB taxonomy): domain Bacteria; phylum Pseudomonadota; class Gammaproteobacteria; order Burkholderiales; family Burkholderiaceae_C; genus Acidovorax; species Acidovorax kalamii. The sequence continues at coordinate 371,611 of NZ_NOIG01000001.1, read as the reverse complement.
GCACGCCAGCTGGCAGCGCAGCCGCTGCTGACCAACGCCTTCCTCACCCTGCATGGCGACCTGGGCGCGGGCAAGACCACCCTGGTGCGCCACCTGCTGCGCGCCCTGGGCGTGCAGGGCCGCATCAAGAGCCCCACCTACGCCGTGGTGGAGCCGCACGAGGCTCCCAACCTCTCGATCTGGCACTTCGACTTCTACCGCTTCGACGACCCGCGCGAGTGGGAAGACGCGGGTTTCAGGGACATTTTTGCCAACCCGGGTCTCAAGGTGGCAGAATGGCCGGAAAAGGCTGCAGCGCTTACCCCGCCTGCGGACCTTGCTATCCACATTGAAGCAATTGATGACACCGAAAGGAAGGTCACTCTGCTCGCCCCCACCCCTGCCGGGCGCGCCATGCTGCAAGGACTCTGAAGCACCGTGAACCAGCCCCACACACCCGCCCACCCCGCCAGACCGCCATCGCGTCGCGCCGTGCTGCAGATGGGCTCGCTGGTATTGCTGCTGGGCACGCAGCAGATTGCGCGTGGTGCCACCATCCTGGCCGTGCGCGTGTGGCCCGCCCCCGAGTATTCGCGCGTGACCATCGAATCCGATGGCGCGCTGGTGGCCAAGCAGTTTTTTGTGACCACCCCACCGCGCCTGGCGGTGGACATCGAAGGCATCGACCTCAGCCCCGCGCTGCGCGAGCTGGTGGCCAAGGTCAAGCCCGACGACCCCAACATCGCAGGCATCCGCGTGGGCCAGAACGCGCCCGGCGTGGTGCGCCTGGTGGTGGACCTGAAGCAGGCCGCCCTGCCCCAGGTCTTTACCCTGCCGCCCGTGGCCGCCTACCAGCACCGGCTGGTGTTCGACCTGTACCCCGCCGCACCGGTGGACCCACTGGAGGCGCTGATTGCCGAGCGTCTGCGTGATGCGCCCTCTGCAGACAAGCCTGCCCCCTTGGCCCCCATCCCCACGGCTGCCACGCGCCCCGGCGCGCCCGCTGCAGCCGCCAACCCGTCGGCCGAACACGACCCACTGGGTGACCTGATCGCTCAGCGGGCCCAGCGCCCCGGCCCGGCACAAGCACCCGCACCTGCGGATGTGCCCCCGCCCGCCATAGCGGCCGCCCCCGCACAGGCCGAATCGCCTCGCACCGGCAACCGTGCCACCGCCACCCAGACCGACCGCATCATCATCGTGGCGCTGGACCCAGGCCACGGCGGCGAAGACCCCGGCGCCATCGGCCCCGCAGGCACGCGCGAAAAAGACGTGGTGCTGCGCGTGGCCTACCTGCTGCGCGACCGCATCAACGCCACCACCGTGGGGGGCAACCCCATGCGCGCCTACCTCACGCGCGACGGCGACTACTTCGTGCCCCTGGGCACCCGCGTGCAAAAGGCCCGGCGCGTGCAGGCCGACCTGTTCGTCTCCATCCACGCCGACGCCTTCACCACCCCCGCCGCGCGCGGCGCCAGCGTGTTCGCGCTGAGCCAGGGCGGCGCCTCCAGCACGGCCGCGCGCTGGCTGGCCAACAAGGAGAATCAGGCCGACCTGGTGGGTGGCATCAACGTGCAGTCCAAAGACCAGCATGTGCAGCGTGCGCTGCTGGACATGAGCACCACCGCACAGATCAACGACAGCCTCAAGCTCGGCTCTGTGCTGCTGGGCGAGATTGGCGGCATGGCCAAGCTGCACAAACCGCGCGTGGAGCAGGCCGGGTTTGCGGTGCTGAAGGCGCCCGACATCCCGAGCGTGCTGGTGGAAACCGCCTTCATCAGCAACCCTGAAGAAGAAAAGCGCCTACGCAGCAGCGCCTACCAAGAGCAGCTGGCCGATGCGCTGATGCGCGGCATCACGCGCTACTTCGCCAAGAACCCGCCGCTGGCACGCAGCCGGTCGGTATAAGGCGCGTTGCCGGTGCATCGGGATGACACGCCAACAAGGGGCGCAGCACCGGCCCACCCGGTGATTCCCCGGCCTTGCGCCACCTGCCAAGAGCGGGCAAAGTAAGCTGCACAGCCCCGCCGTCGCACGGGCATTTCGCCCGGCACCTTCGCCGTGCCGTCGATAAGCCGGGGCAAGACAGGAAGGAGAACCGCCATGGCCCTGCCCCACGCCCAATCCGGCCAGATCGTCAGCGTACGACCCCTGGGCGAGCGCCTGCCCGACACCCCGACCACCGCCATCCTCAAAGCCGGCCAGCTCGAAGTCATGCGGGTGGTGCTGCCCGTTGGCAAGTCCATGAAAGAGCACCAGACGCCGGGCGAAGCCACCGTGCAGTGCATCGAAGGGGTGGTTGAATTTGCCAGCGACGGCGCCGTGCAGCAGCTGCACCCCGGCGACTTTGTGCACCTGGCGCCGCGTGCGCTGCATGCACTCAAGGCGGTGCAGCCCGCCTCGCTGCTGGTCACACTGTGCCTGCAGGCGGGCTGAAGGGGCGAGCCCCGCCGCGCCCGCAGCACCGGCCCTTCGGCCGCAGCCCGCTCACTGCCCCAGCCGGAAAACGCTCACGATCTGGGCCAGCTTGGCCGCCTGGTGCTTGAGGCTGTCGGCCGCCGCCGCGCTCTGTTCCACCAGCGCGGCGTTCTGCTGGGTGACCTGGTCAAGCTGCGTCACGGCCTCGCCCACCTGGCTGATGCCGATGGTCTGCTCGCTGGTGGCGCTGGAGATCTCGCCGATCAGGTCGCTCACACGTTTGACCTGGGTGACGATGTCCTCCATGCTCTGGCCCGCGTTGCTCACCAGCTGGGCGCCGTTGTCCACTTTCTCCACGCTCGCGCCGATCAGGGTCTTGATCTCCTTGGCGGCAGAGGCTGAGCGCTGTGCGAGGCTGCGCACCTCGCTGGCCACCACGGCAAAACCCCGGCCCTGCTCGCCCGCACGGGCGGCCTCTACGGCCGCGTTCAACGCCAGGATGTTGGTCTGGAACGCAATGCCGTCGATCACCGCAATGATGTCGGTGATCTTTTTGGACGCCGCCGCAATGTCCTGCATGGTGGCCACGACCTGACCCACCACTTCGCCACCCTTCACGGCCGCTGCCGATGCCGAGCCCGCCAGCGCAGCCGCGCGCTGCGCAGTGTCGGAGTTGTTCTTCACGGTGCTGGTGATCTGCTCCATCGACGCCGCCGTCTGCTGCAGGTTGCTGGCCTGCTCTTCCGTGCGCTGGCTCAGGTCGGCATTGCCGGTGGCGATTTCGCTGGAGCCCGTGGCAATGCTGTCGCTGCTGTGGCGCACATCGCCCACGATGCGCACCAGCGAGGTCTGCATGCCTTCCATTGCGCGCATCATCTGCGCCACCTCACCGCGCCCCTGGGCTTGGATGGGTTGTGACAGGTCGCCCTCGCCAATGCGCTGGGCCACCTGGGCCACCTCGGCCAGCGAGCGGCGGATGCGCTGCACCACCACCCACGACAGCAGCACCAGCAGCGCCAGGCCCGCCACGCCCGCCACCAGCACGGTGGTGCGGTAGGACTGGATCAGCCCCGCCGCCTCGCCCGCCTGCTCCGCCGAACGCTGCACCTGGTAGGCCACCATCTTGTCGGCCACCGCGTTGTACTGGTCCACCACCGGGGCAAAGCTGCCCAGCGCAAAACTCTTGGCCTGCGCCATGTCGCCCGCCTTCTTCAGCGCCAGCGCCTTGTCGCGCACCTCCAGGTAGGGCTTGCGCACCGCCGCCAGTTCTTCCTGGATGCGCAGGCCCTCGGGGCTGTTCTCCAGCTCGGTGTAGCGCTTTTGCACCTTGCTGGTGTCGGCCGTGGTGGCGGCCACCATGTCCTTGAAGTAGTTCTGCAGGTCATCGCCCTCGGACTGGACGATGGAGAACACGCGCGTGGAGTTGACCGCAATGTTGCTGCGCCAGCGCAGTGCCAGTTGCAGCCGTTCGACCTGTTCGTTGGCCAGCCGGTCCACCGTGGCGCCCAGGTGCTGCACGCGCACCAGACTCAGCCCCAGCACCACCACCAGCGCCAGAATGGCCACCCCCACGATCAGCCCGATCTGCTGCGCCACCGTGAGCTGGGTGCCCAGCCCTCCCCGGCTCGCCTGCTGTGCTTGTGGGTCCATGGGGTGCCTCCTTGTAAGAATGTGTATGCACAGGAAATGATCTGCCTGCGCCACGCGGTTGGCAACAGCCGCCAGTGCCACGTAAACCCTTAGGGAAGCCCCCGCAGCACCGCAAGAAAAGGCCATCTGTCCTACAGCCGGCACCCCAGGCGGCCTACACCCGCACCCGGCCCCCCGCGCCCATAGTCGAGGCACAGGCCCTGCATCACGGGCCAGCGATGGCAGGCTGCACGGCTTGCCCCTTCTTCAAGGACCTATGCCATGAAACTCCGCCACATCCTTCTTGCAAGCACCTGCACCGCCGCCCTCGCGCTGGGAGGCTGTGCGTCCAACCCATCACGCGCCCAGGTGGGCACCGGCGTGGGCGCCGTGGTCGGCGGCGTGGCCGGGCACGCGATTTTTGGAGGCCCGGTGGGCACCATCGGCGGCGCAGCGGCCGGTGCGCTCATTGGCCACGAGATCGGCGAAGACCGGGACCAGCGCCGCTACCGCCGCCGTTGATGCGGAGTGGGGATAAGCCCCAAAATGCAAGTAAAAGAAGCTGCTTGCGCGCATCCATCATGCGCAAGCAGCTCTATTTTTGATAGCAACCAAATAGCCTGTCAGGCGATCTTGGCCTGGCGCCCCGCCCGCCAGGCGCCAAAGATGGCGATCAGGCCCGGCACAAAAATCAGCGCCCAGATGATCTTGTCCAGGTGCTCCCGTACAAAGGGCAGGTTGCCGAAGAAGTACCCGGCCGTGCAAATGCCCAGCACCCACACCAGCGCGCCGCCCACGTTGTAGGCGCTGAATTTGGCGCGGCTCATTTCGGCCACCCCCGCCACAAAGGGCGCAAAGGTGCGGATGAATGGCATGAAACGCGCCAGCACGATGGTGATGCCGCCGTATTTTTCGTAGAAGTTGTGTGCCTGGTCGAACGCACGGCGGTTGAACCAGCGCGAGTCCTCCCACTGGAAGACCTTGGGGCCAAAAAAGCGGCCAATCGAATAGTTGCACTGGTCACCCAGGATGGCCGCCACCACCAGGATCGCGCAGGCCAGCGGAAAACTCATCATGCCAGCGCCACACAGTGCCCCCACGATGAACAGCAGCGAGTCGCCGGGCAGGAACGGCATCACCACCACGCCCGTCTCCACAAACACGATCAGGAACAACAGCGCATACACCCACGCGCCGTAGTTCTGCACAAACATCTCAAGGTACTTATCGACATGCAGGATGAAGTCGATGAGGAAGGTGACCAGTTCCATGGGCAGGCCGGTGGGGGCACCGGACGTTAAAAAAGTTGCGGCATTATCCCTATCGGCCTGCGGCACACGCACCGATACCCATGCACGCACCCCGCCCTAAAATGCCCCGGGTGAACGACGCACCATCCCCCCTCGCAGCGGCACAGCCCGCACCGGCCCCCGCCCCCCACCGCCGCCCCATCCGCGACCTGCCCGACGAGCTGATCAGCCAGATTGCCGCCGGTGAGGTGGTGGAACGCCCCGCCTCCGTGGTGCGCGAGCTGGTAGACAACGCGCTGGACGCGGGCGCCACACAAATCACCCTGCGCCTGTCGGCCGGGGGCGTGCGCCTGATCACCGTGGAAGACGACGGCGGCGGCATCCCACACGAAGAGCTGCCCGTGGCCCTGCGCCGCCACGCCACCAGCAAGATCACCAACCTGGACGACCTGGAAACCGTGGCCACCATGGGCTTTCGGGGCGAGGCGCTGGCGGCCATTGCCTCGGTGTCCGAGATGTCGCTGCTCTCGCGCCCCGCACACCAGGCCAGCGCCTTCTTGCTGGACGCCCGCAGTGGCGAACTGCGCCCCGCCGCGCGCAGCACCGGCACCACGGTGGAGGTGAAGGAGCTGTTCTTCTCCACCCCCGCGCGCCGCAAGTTCCTGAAGACCGACGCCACCGAGCTGGCGCACTGCATTGAATCGGTGCGCCGCCACGCGCTGGCGCGGCCCGACGTAGGTTTTGCCATCTGGCACGAAGGCAAGCTGGTGGAGCAATGGCGCGCCACCTTTGTGCCGGGCCAAGGTGATCCGCAGGACGCCCATGACGCGCTTGCCCGCCGCCTGTCGGACGTGCTGGGCGAAGACTTCGTCACCCAATCGGTCGCCGTGCAGCACCGCGTGGGCCCCGTCACCGTCACCGGCCGCGCAGGCCTGCCCGACGCCGCCCGCTCGCGCCCCGACCACCAGTATTGCTACGTCAATGGCCGCTTCGTGCGCGACAAGGTGCTCACCCACGCCGCGCGCAGCGCGTATGAAGACGTGCTGCACGGCCACAAACAGCCCATCTATGCGCTGTATGTCGAGATCGACCCGGCGCGCGTGGACGTGAACGTGCACCCCACCAAGATCGAGGTGCGCTTCAGAGACAGCCGCGAGGTGCACCAGGCCGTGCGCCACGCGGTAGAAAACGCGCTGGCCGCACCCCGTGCCGCCGCGCTGGCGGCAGCCAGTGCAGCAGCCCCTGCGCCCACGGTTGAAAATTTTGATAAAAAACAGGCCCTACCGCCTGCCTGGCAAGCCCAGGCAGCTATCAAATTTGAAGAACTTGGCCACCGCGTGCAAGACCTGCAGGCGCTGTGGGCGCCCAGTAGCAGTACCAGCAGCAGCAACGGCAGCAGTCCCGACCACGGAGCCCCCGCAGCATCGCCCGCCAGCATCGGTGGCCTGTGGGCGCCCTCCGCCCAGCCCTCCCAACCTACTGAGCCCCAGGCAGCGCCCGACGGCCCGCAGACCGCCCCCGAAGCCGCTGAAACCCTCCCCACGGCCGACACCGCCGCCTGGCCCGCCGGCCGCGACAGCACCACTGCCCACTGGCCCCTGGGCCGTGCCGTCGCACAGCTGCACGGCGTCTACATCCTGGCCGAAAACGCCCAGGGCATGGTCATCGTGGACATGCACGCCGCGCACGAACGCATCGTGTACGAACGCCTCAAGGCCCAGGTGGACAGCGGCGCCCGCATTGCCAGCCAGCCCCTGCTGATACCCGCCACCTTCGCCGCCACCCCGCAGGAGGTGGCCACCGCCGAAGACTCCACCGAGGTGCTGGCCACGCTGGGCCTGGAGGTCGTCCCCTTCTCCCCCAAAACCCTGGCCGTGCGCGCCGTGCCCACCACCCTGGCCCAGGGCGACCCGGTGGAACTGGCCCGCAGCGTGCTGGCCGAACTGGCCCAGCATGACGCCACCACCGTGGTGCAACGCGCCCGCAATGAAATCCTGGGCACCATGGCCTGCCACGGCGCCGTGCGCGCCAACCGCAAGCTGACCATCGACGAGATGAACGCGCTGTTGCGGCAGATGGAAACGACGGACCGCAGCGACCAGTGCAACCACGGAAGGCCGACATGGCGGCAGCTCAGCATGAGGGAGCTGGACGCGCTGTTCCTACGGGGTCGTTAAGGCCAACCGTAGCCACAAAAAATCGGCCTCGCGGGCCGATGAACTACCTTCCAATCAAGCCCAAGGGCTGCCGCAACCGGCGCGCCCTCAGGCCAGTGCACCCGTGGAGCCGGCTTTGCCGGGCCACCGGGTGCGTCCCCCTCAGGGGGATGGCGCGCAGCGCCTCAGGGGGACTTCAATTGTCCCGAGCCGCCTTGGCCGTATCCGGGAAGTCGCTGAACACCCCATCCACACCCAGGTTGTAGAACAGCTTGTACTCGGCCTTGGGGTCGCCCTTGAAGTCCGATGCCAGGCGGCGCGCTTCGTTGCGGAAGGTGTAGGGGTGCACCATGAGGCCTTCGGCGTGGGCGTTTTTCACCACGTCGGTGGGGGGCATCATCACGCGGTCGCGGTCGTCAATCTTGCCGTCGCCGTTCAGGTCGTCGGGCTTGCCGTCCTTGTTGGCGTCCACCTGCTTGGAGGGGATCAGGTACGGCTTCCAGGGTCCGATGCCGTCAGCGTAGGTCTTGACTTCCTTGAGGCCTGCGGGGGTGAGCAGGCTGGCAAAGGTGCGTTTGTCACCGGCCACGGCAAAGTCATAGGGTTTGTCGTAGGGGGCCGTGAGGTCCATGCTGCCGTCGGCGTTCACGTCGTTGGCGTCCACCAGTTGCACCAGGCGGATCTGTGTCTTGGTGCGCAGGTACTTGAGGTTGGACACCTCGAACGACTGCACGATCACGGGCGAGGTCTTGCTGGTGTAGCCGTACTGGGCCAGCACGTCCAGCAGGCGGTCTTCCAGCTTCAGGCCCAGGTTGACGTGGTAGGTGGGGTGCTTGGTTTCGGGGTACACGCCCACGGTGCGGCCGGCCTTGGTGCCTTCGCTCTTGGCCAGGTCCAGCACTTCCTGCAGCGTGGGGATCTGGTACTTGCCGTTGTGCGACTGGTCGCGTTCGGCCATGGGCTGGATAGCGCGCAGGGTCTTGATTTCGGCCAGGGTGAAGTCCGAGGCGAACCAGCCTTCTTCTTCAACGCCGTCCACCATCTTCTTGGTCTTGCGGTTGGCAAACTCAGCGCGGGTGGACACATCGGTGGTGCCGGTGATGTTGGGCTCGTGGCGGGCGATCAGCACGCCGTCCTTGGTGGCCACGAGGTCGGGCTCGATGAAGTCGGCACCCAACTCCACCGCACGCTTGTAGCTCTCCAGCGTGTGCTCGGGCAGGTAGCCGCTGGCACCACGGTGGCCAATCACCAGGGGCTTGTCGCCCTTCAATGTGGGGTAGGGGCTGTCGTCGCTGCCGCCGCAGGCGGCCAGCATGGCCGCCACGGCCAGAACTCCCCACTTCGCACCAGAAATGTGCATGCTCTTCTCCTCGTTGTGTTTAGAACCGCCGAACTGTGGGCCCGCCTTGTGACAAGGCCGTGACGCCCTTCTTGCCAACCGGTGACGGTTTATGCACCGCCACCAGATGCACCAATATGTGGCAAGCCATCCACCACATTCCCCACCATTGTGCAGAGACATCTGCATGAACGTATAACTTTTGAACATAATTCGATGTTGCAGCGCGCCATTGCCTGCTTTTTAGATACAGAAAGTCGTGAGCCAATGAAATACGAGTCCGCAGGCAGCTTCCTTTCCCATGTGGCACTTCGCAATCCGGGTCAGCCCGAATTCCTGCAGGCCGTCACCGAGGTCATGGAGAGCCTGTGGCCGTTCATTGCCGAACACCCCCGCTATGCCGAGCACGGGCTGCTGGAGCGGCTGGTGGAGCCCGAGCGCATCGTGATGTTCCGCGTGTCATGGGTGGACGACCACGGCACGGTGCAGGTCAACCGGGGCTACCGCATCCAGCACAGCATGGCGATTGGCCCGTTCAAGGGCGGTATCCGCTTCCACCCCTCGGTGAACCTGTCGGTGCTGAAGTTTCTGGCGTTCGAGCAGACCTTCAAGAACGCGCTGACCACACTGCCCATGGGCGGCGGCAAAGGCGGCAGCGACTTCGACCCCAAGGGCCGCAGCCCCGGTGAAGTCATGCGCTTTTGCCAGGCGTTTGTGTCTGAGCTGTTCCGCCACGTGGGCGCCGACACCGACGTGCCGGCAGGCGACATCGGCGTGGGTGGCCGCGAGGTGGGCTACATGGCGGGCATGATGAAAAAACTCAGCAACCGGGCGGACTGCGTGTTCACCGGCAAGGGCCTGTCGTTCGGCGGCTCGCTGATCCGCCCCGAGGCCACGGGCTACGGCACGGTCTACTTTGCGCAAGAAATGCTGCGCGCCAACGGCCGCTCGCTCGACGGCCTGCGCGTGTCAGTGTCGGGCTCGGGCAACGTGGCGCAGTACGCGGTGGAAAAGGCCCTGCAGCTGGGCGCCAAGGTGGTCACCGTGTCGGATTCGAGCGGCACCATCGTGGACGAGGACGGCTTCACGCCCGAGAAGCTCGCCATTCTGATGGATGTGAAGAACCACCACTACGGCCGCGTGAGCGACTACGCCGAGCGCACCGGCGTGCGGTTCGAGGCCGGTGTGCGCCCCTGGCATGTGCCGGTGGATGTGGCCCTGCCCTGCGCCACCCAGAACGAGCTGGACGCGCGCGACGCTGCCACCCTGATCAGGAACGGCGTGGTCTGCGTGGCCGAGGGGGCCAACATGCCCTCGACCATCGAGGCCGCCAAGGCGTTTGAAGCCGCTGGCGTGCTGTATGCCCCCGGCAAGGCCAGCAACGCGGGGGGCGTAGCCACCTCGGGCCTGGAGATGAGCCAGAACGCCGCCCGCCTGGCCTGGCCGCGCGAAGAGGTCGATGCACGCCTGCTGCAGATCATGCAGGGCATCCACGCCGCCTGCCTGCGCTATGGCAAACACGCCGACGGCCGCGTGAGCTATGTGGATGGCGCCAATATTGCAGGCTTTGTGAAGGTGGCCGACGCGATGCTGGCGCAGGGCGTGGTCTAGACCGCACCCAAAATCCCCCGCAAAAGAGGGGAAAAGGCAGGGGGTTGCCCCCCATTGGGCAACGTTATCAGCACAATGGGCACAGAGCGTGCATGCAGAAAGGACAGAACTTTCCGGCATCGCTCCGCTCTGTCCTCTTCATGAAACGCACCCCTGCCCTGATTTCCCTGGCGCTGGCCATTGCCGTCCTGGCGGGCTGCGCCACCCTCGACGCCAAACAGCGCGAGTGGATCTTCCAGCCCAGCGACCGCAGCTGGGGTGGCGCCCCGTCCACCGAGGGCATGGAGGATGTGTGGATCGACTTCCAGTCCGACACCAGCGGCAAGGCCGAGCGCCTGCACGGACTGTGGCTGCCCCATGAGCGCAAGGATGCGCCCGTGCTGCTGTACCTGCACGGCGCACGCTGGAACGTGGCGGGCTCGTCCAACCGCATCCGGCGCATGCAGGAGCTGGGGTTCTCGGTGCTGGCCATCGACTACCGGGGCTTTGGCCGCAGCAGCGCAGGCCTGCCGTCCGAGGCCACCGCCGCCGAGGACGCCCGCGCCGCCTGGGACTGGCTGGCACAGCAGCAACCGAACAAGCCCCGCTACATCTTTGGCCACTCGCTCGGCGGTGCGATTGCCATCGACCTGGCGCGCCAGGTGCAGGACGAGCAGGGCACCATCGTCGAAGGCACCTTCACCAGCATCCCCGAGGTGGTCAGCACCTTCAAGTGGGGCTGGCTGCCGGTGTCGGGGCTGATCACGCAGCGGTTTGAATCGGTGCGCAAGGTGGCAGAGATCGGCTCGCCCCTGCTGGTGGTGCATGGCAGCGAGGACAGCCTGATCCGGCCCAGCCTGGGCCGCAAGCTGTACGAGGCGGCGGCAGAGCCCAAGCGGTTTGTGCTGGTGGAAGGCGGCTCGCACCACAACACCAACGCCGTGGGCCAGGGCCTGTACCGCGAAGCCATGGTGGCGCTGTTCAAGCTGAAGTAAGCACCTAGTCCAAAGCCCAGGTGCTGCAACCTCAACGCAGAAACCTCAGCGCCGCACTGCCTGCGCCAGTGCCGCCCAGGCCTTGAACGTGAGCGGGTGGGTGAAGCCCGCGCCCGCTACCGGGTGCGACGAGAGCTTGATCACAACCATCTCGGCGGCGGGGTTCACATGGATGAACTGGCCGTGGATGCCTGCGGCCTCCCAGGCGCCGTCGGCGTTGTGCAGCACCCACCACTGGTTGCGGTAGCTGTAGCCGGGGCGAAAGGCCATGCCGCCCATTTTGAACTTCTCGCGGTCGCCGCCCTTGGCGGTGTCGTCGATCACGGCCTTGTCAAAAATCTTCTGGCCGTTGTAGCTGCCGCCCAGGCGCAGCATTTCGCCAAACCGCGCCAGGTCGCGCGCCGTGGCATTGAGCCCTGCGCCCTGCAGCGGCGTGCCCACGCTGTCCACCATCACATGGGCGTCCTCCTCCATGCCCAGCTTCTGCCAGACGTTGTCGCTCATCAGCTCGGCCCAGTGTTTGCCCGTGGCACGTGAAACGATCCAGCCCAGCACCTCGGAATGCACGGTGCGGTACACAAAACCTGCGCCGTGTTCGCCCTCCTTCTTCAGGGTTTTGAGGAAGTCATACACATTGGTCGGCCCCTGGTAGCCCGGCGGGCGCGGCAGCATGCCGCTGGACCAGCTGTAGCCAAAAATTTCGGTGGTGGGGTCGGTATAGACCTCGCGGAAGCGCACGGCCCCCGTCATGTCCATCACCTCGCGCACCTTCATGTCGCCCCAGGCCGAGTCGGCCAGCTCGGGCACATATTTTGTGACCAGCGCATTGGGGTCGATCTTGCCCTCGTGCGCCAGCTGCGCAGCCATGAGGCCGGTGAACGACTTGGTGACCGAGAACAGCAGGTGCGGCGTGTGCGGCTTCATCTGGTTGTCGTAGCGCTCGTACACCACGCGGCCCTTGTGCATCACCACCAGCGCGTCCGTGTAGGTGCGGGTGAGCCACTGATCCACGGTGATGGGCTGGCCCTTGTCGTCGTCAAACACCACGCTGCCCAGGGGTTTGGGGTCTGCAGGCAAGGGGGACGGCGCTGCGCTGCCCCGGCGGATGTTGTGCGTGGGCTGCAGCTCGCGCAGATGCTGCAGCGCCCAGCGCATCTGGGGGTATTTGAAGGAATTGCTCAGGTCCACACGCTGCGCACCCTCGGGCGGGAAGGTGGTCATGTAGCCCAGCTTGTCCAGTGTCACGCTCTCCGGCGCAGGCAGGGCAGGAGCCTGGGCCTGGGCGGCCAGGGCGGTGCCCACGGCAGCCAGCGCCAGCGCGCTGCGCAGCCGGGTGGCCACGGCAGGGCACCAGCCCTGGGGCTCCCGGGGGATTGTGGTCTTGTGCATGGGATGTTGTCTCCTGGTTTGTTGTGTTGTGTCTTGTTGTGCGGCTGCGTGGGCCCGGCCGACCGCACCAGCATGGTGCTGCGCCGCCGGCCCCGCCCCCTGTCACCCGCGCGACGCAGGTCACACACCAGTTCTCACCACCGCTCACAAGCCCCGCCCGGCGCGGCGCCCATGCCCCATCTGGTACCCTCAGACAGATATGTCTGCCCCCTCCGCCACCGCCCTGCCTGCGGCCCCCGCCCCTGTCTCGATCCACCCCGGCCTGGCCATTCTGGTGCTGGCCCTGCTGCTGTCCATCCAGCCCGTCACCACCGACCTGTACCTGCCCGCCCTGCCCGCGCTCACCCGCAGCCTGGGCGCACCGCTGTCGGCGGCGCAGCTCACCCTGAGCGGCCTGCTGCTGGCGTTTGGCTGCTCGCAGATGGTGTGGGGCCCGCTTTCCGACCGGTTTGGCCGCCGCCCTGTGCTGCTGGCGGGCCTGACCATCTACACCGTGGCCTCGGTGGGCAGCGCGCTGGCGCCCAGCATGGCACTGCTCATCGTGTGGCGCATTGCCCAGGGCGCAGCCATGGGCGCGGTGGTGATGTGCGCGCGCGCCATCGTGCGCGACCTGTACACACCGCTCGAAGGTGCACGCGCCATGTCCAAGGCGCTCACCGGGCTGGGCATCGTGGCCTGCATCTGCGCGCCGATGGGCGGGCTGCTGAGCGAATGGCTGGGCTGGCGCGCCGCGCTGTCTGCCTTGACCGTGTACGCGGTCGTCACCCTGGCCCTGGTGGCCCTGCGCATGCCCGAGACGCTGGCACAGCGCAACCCGCAGGCCCTGCAACCCCGCGCGCTGGTGGGCACCTGGCTGCATGTGCTGAAGAGCCCCACCTTCTGGGCGTTTTCGCTGCAGACCACGGCCACCTATGGCGGGCTGTTCACGTTTCTGGCGGCGTCGTCGTTTGTCTACATCGACGTGCTGGGCCTCTCGCGCACGCAGTTCGGCTGGACCATGGCCTCGGCCTGCGCGGCCTACCTGGGCGGCACCTTTTTGTGCCGCCGCCTGCTGGCCCGCCACGGCCTGCAGCGCACGGTGGCCATTGCCGGGGGGCTGAGCGTGGCAGGCGGCACGCTGATGGCGCTGGTAGCCTGGATGGGCTGGCACCACCCCTTTGCCCTGTTGCTGCCGTTTTACCTGTTCATGGTGGGCCATGGCATCCATCAGCCCTGCGGGCAAAGCGGGGCGGTGGGGCCGTTTCCGCAAGCGGCGGGCGTGGCGTCGGCCCTCAACGGTTTCATGATGATGCTGGCGGCCTTTGCGATTGGCGGCTGGCTGGGCCAGCGGCTCGACGGCACGGTGTGGCCGCTGGTCAACGGCATCTGGTTCTGGTCGGTGGTGCTGGCCCTCATCTCGTGGACGCTGGTGCAGAAGTTTGGAGCCGCCCGTGACCGCGCCTGAGCCCCACAACGACCTGCCCCTGATCGCTCTGGCAGGCCCCACCGCATCCGGCAAGACCGCTGGCGCCCTGGCGCTGGCCGCCGTGCTGGGCAAACAAGGCCAGCCGGTCGAGATCATTAGCGTGGACTCGGCCCTGGTGTACCGGGGCATGGACATTGGCACCGCCAAGCCCACAGCGGATGAGCGCGCCGCCGTGCCCCACCACCTCATCGACATCCGCGACCCGCTGCAGGCCTACAGCGCCGCCGAGTTTGTGCAGGATGCCACCCGGCTCATCACCGAGATCCGCGCACGCGGCGCCCGGCCGCTGCTGGTGGGCGGCACCATGCTGTACTTCAAGGCGCTGTTCGACGGCATCGACGACATGCCTGCGGCCGACCCCGAGGTGCGCGCAAAGATCGAGGCCCAGGCCGCCGAACAGGGGTGGCCCGCGCTGCACGCCGAGCTGGCGCAGGTAGACCCGGTCACGGCGGCCCGCCTGGCGCCCGGCGACAGCCAGCGCATCCAGCGCGCGCTGGAGGTGTGGCAGGTGTCCGGCCAGCCTCTGTCGAGCTTCCACACTACAAAAAAAGGAGCTGGTAGCGCTTTACCAGCGGGCGCAAGCGCCCTTTTTTCCTTGGAACCCGACGACCGCGCCTGGCTGCACGACCGCATTGCCCAGCGTTTTGACGCCATGCTGGCCGGTGGCTTCATCGACGAGGTGCAGGCCCTGCGCGCACGCGGCGACCTGCACCCCGACCTGCCCTCAATGCGCTGTGTGGGCTACCGCCAGGTGTGGGACGAGCTGGACTTCATCGCCGCGCAAGCGCCCGGCCGCCCTATCAACATGGGCCTGCTGCGCGAACGCGGCATTGCCGCCACGCGCCAGCTGGCCAAGCGCCAGATCACCTGGCTGCGCAGCATGCCGCAGCGCCACGCCATCGCCTGCGACCACCCCCACGCCGTGGCCGAGCTGGTGCAGGCCGTGCTGCAGCGGCTGGACCATCAGCAGCAGCGCACCCCGTCATGACCCTGCTGCGCGTGGACGGCCTGGGCAAACACTACGGCAGCACGCCGGTGTTTGCCAACGTGCGCTTCAGCGTGGCGCCCGGCGAGTTCGTGGCCATCGTGGGCGACTCGGGCGTGGGCAAGTCCACCCTGCTCAACTGCCTGGCGGGGCTGGACACCTGGGACACCGGCAGCATCACCCAAGGCGCCACCGACCTGGGCCAGCTGGACGACACCGCCCGTGCGCTGTGGAGGCGTGCGCATGTGGGTTTTGTGTTCCAGGCCTTCCACGTGCTGCCGCACCTGGACGTGGCGCAGAACGTAGCCCTGCCGCTGATGCTGCTGGGGCAAAGCGAGCCCGAGCGCGTACAGCACATGCTGACCGCCGTGGGCCTGCAGGGCCTGGGCGCACGGCTGCCGCAGCAGCTCAGCGGCGGCCAGCTGCAGCGCGTGGCCATTGCCCGCGCGCTGGTGCACCGCCCCGCCCTGCTGCTGGCCGACGAGCCCACCGGCAACCTCGACCCCACCACCGCCACCCGCGTGATGGACCTGCTGCTCGCGCAGACGCGCGAGCACGGCGCATCGCTGGTGCTGGTCACACATTCCGACGCCGCAGCCGCGCGGGCGGACCGGGTGCTGCGCCTCACGGCTGACGGCATCGCCCCGCACTGAAGGCGGCGGCCAGGCCCGCTGCGGCGCCGCTGTGACACAACAGCCGGGGTACACGGGTTGCCCCCGCGCACCCCGGATGTGGCAGTCCCACCAGGAACACAGCACCTTTGTATCCATTCGTGTTGTCCTCGGCATCCCCCAAACGTATGATTTGGAAGACTGCACGGCCCGATCGCCCCCGGAACGAGGACCCATGACCACGCTGCCGACATACGCCCCCAACGACATCGGAATGCCAGGCCTGATCCGCAGCGTCTATGACGCCGCACTGGACGCCCGGCGCTGGCAGGAGTTCCTCGCACGCTTTGCAGCCGAGTTCTCGTCGCAGGCCACGATGATCTTTGGCCAGGACTTTTCAGACGGTTCGGTGGAGGTGACGGGGGGCTCGACCTCGCTCGCGGCCCACCATGGGGTGGGTGACGACGCCATGGCGAGCTTTGCGGCCTATTACTGCCGCACCAATGTCTGGACGCAGGATGAGCGCATGCACCACGAGGGGCACATCGTCAACGGCTCCAAGTTCTATCCGGACAAACATTTGCCGCGCACCGAATGGCATTGCGACTGGCTGCGTCCGCTCGACCTGTTCTACACGCTGGCTGCGGTGGTCGAAAAGCGCCGCCACCGCTCCTTCAACGTCACGGCCGTGCGCAGCAAGCGCTGCGGCCCCTACACGGCCGATGAGGAACTGCGGCTGCAATCGCTGGTGCCACACCTGCAGACGGCGTTTGCGCTGCACCGGCGCCTGCACCGCGCCGAGGCCCTGGCACACGCCTCGTTGTCAGTGATGGAAAGCCTGCCCATGGGCGTGTTGCTGCTGGGCGAAGGCGCCTGCCTGCTGCACGCCAATGGCCGCGCGCACTCACTGGCCCAGTCCAGCGGGCTGTTGCGCATCCATGAACGCGATGGCCTGCATGCCACGCAGCACGCAGACGACCAGCGACTGCAGGCCGCCATGCGGGCGGTGGTGTCCACACCCACCGGCGCGCCCATGCACGCGGGCACGGGCATGCGGCTGCGCAGCCTGACGGGCAGCGAGCTGCATGTGATGGTGGCGCCGCTGCCGCATTGGTCCGAACCCTTCGGCGCCCATGCCTGTGGCGCTGTCTTTATCAGCAACCCGGCCAGCGCGCTGCAGTCGCTCGAAGGCGTGCTGCGCAGCCTGTACGGCCTCACGCCCGCCGAAGCCCGCCTGGCCCAGGGGCTGGTCAATGGCTTGTCGCTGCAGGAGTATGCCGAGCAACAGTCGGTGTCCATTCACACCGTGCGCAGCCAGTTCCGCACCATCGCCACCAAGGCCGGCGTGGGGCGCCAGACCGATTTTGTGCGCGCCGTGCTCACCGGCCCCGCCATGCTGCGGCGGTCAGAGGTGGCGCTGGCCACGCCCTGACACACCAGCGGAGCCGGGGCCAGAGTGGTCAACGGCCCATCACTCAATATTCAGCCGCTGGGCCGCCTTGTTCACCTTCTTGGGCAGGTTCAGCGTCAGCACGCCGTTGTCGTACTTGGCCTTGGCCTGGGCAGCGTCCACATCGGCGGGCAGCTGGAAGCTGCGGGCCACGGCGCCGAAATAGCGCTCGCTGCGCAGCACCTTTTCGCCCTCGCGCTTTTCATCGTGCTGGCGCACCTCGGCGCGCAGGCTCACCACATTGCCTTCGAGCGAGACATGGATGTCCTCCTTGGCCACGCCGGGCACTTCGGCCTGCACCGTGTAGCCGCCTTCGGTCTCCTTCACATCCACCTTGATCTGGCTGGGCGACGGCAGGTTGTCGCCATGCAGCGGGCGCACGTAAAAGCCGGGGGCGATGTCTTTGAAGAAGTCGTCAAACAGACTGCCGCGGGTCACAAGAGAGTTCATGGTTTTGCTCCTGAAAAGGGGTTGGTACAAACAACCGGGCCTGCGCAGGAGGGCGGGCCCCTGAGAGGGTGCGAACAAAACCCTATACGCCTGTGCGCGGGGTTCATTCACACCTTCTGGCTCCAAGATAGGCGCAGCCTTTCGGCACTTCAAGAGGGTGCAAAACGCAAGGTTGATGTACCTCAAAGGCGCTGCAGCTGGCCCCTGCAGCCACAATGCAACCCATGCTCGCCCTGCTCCGCACCTTCTCCTGGCAAGACCTGCGCCACCACCCCTGGCGCAGCGCCGCAGCGGTGGCAGCCGTGATGCTGGGTGTGGCGCTGGCATTTGCGGTGCATGTGATCAATGCGTCTGCGCTGGACGAGTTTTCGCAGGCCGTTCGCGCCGTCAACGGCCAGCCCGACCTGGAACTGCGCGCCATGCAGGGCCCCCTGCCCGAGGCGCAGTACGAACGCCTGGCCACCGACCCGCAGGTGGCCCGCGCCAGCCCGCTGCTTGAGCTGTCGGCCGTGGCGCAGGCCGTGGATGCCGCCGCCACACCCCAGCCTGCCCGCACCCCGCTGCGCGTGCTGGGCGCCGACGCGCTGCTGCTGCCCCCCATGGCCCCCGCGCTCATGCCGCGCCCGTGGGATGGTGCCGACCGCTTTGCGCTGTTCGCCCCGGCCACCGTGTTCCTCAACACCGCCGCGCTGCAAGCGCTGGGACTGCCCACCAGTGGACCCCAGGGCGACAAAGACCGTGGCAGCCCGCCCCCCACCGTACTGCTGATCACCGGCCTGCAGCAGCGCGTGCCGGTGCAGGTGGCAGGCACCGTGGCGGCGGGCGGCGCGCCGCTGGCGGTGATGGACATTGGCGCCGCGCAAGACCTTTTTGGCCGCCAGGGCGCGCTCACACGCATCGACCTGCAACTGCAGCCCGGCACCGACACCGCCGCCTGGCAGCGCACGCTGCGCGCCGAGCCCGGCTGGCCCGCCAACGCCGTGTTGGCGCAGCCGGGCGATGCGGCCCAGCGCATCAGCAACCTCTCTCGCGCGTACCGCGTCAACCTCACGGTGCTGGCGCTGGTGGCGCTGTTCACCGGGGCCTTTTTGGTGTTCTCGGTGCTCGCCCTCAGCGTGGCGCAGCGCGGGCCGCAGTTTGCGCTGCTGGCCGTGCTGGGCGCCACGCCGCGCCAGCGCCTGCTGCTGGTGCTGGTCGAATCGGCTGCGCTGGGGCTGCTGGGCAGCGTGCTGGGCATTGCGCTGGGCACCGCCCTGGCCGCCACCGCCTTGCAGCTGCTGGGCGGCGACCTGGGCGGTGGCTACTTTGCAGGCGTGCAGCCCGCGCTGCAGTGGAGCGCCACCGCCGCGCTGGTATACGGCGCGCTGGGCGTGGCCGCCGCACTGGCGGGCGGCTGGTGGCCCGCACGCGCCGCACAGCAGCTGCCCCCGGCGCAAACGCTGAAGGGCCTGGGCACCGCCGCCAGCCAGGCAGACCGGGGCACGCTGGGCCTGGTGCTGCTGGCGGGCGGCGCACTGCTGGCCCTGGCGCCCCCGGTGGGCGGCGTGCCGCTGGCGGCGTATGTGGCCATCGGCCTGCTGCTGGTGGGCGGCATTGCGCTGCTGCCCTGGGGCATGGCGCGGCTGCTGGCAGCCCTCCAGCCGCTGGCCGCGCGCCACACCCTGCCCCTGCTGGCGCTGGAGCGCGCACGCCGCATGCGCGGCAGCGCGGCCATTGCGGTGGGCGGCGTGGTGGCATCGCTCAGCCTGGCCGTGGCGCTGACGGTGATGGTGGCCAGCTTTCGCGGCTCGGTCACGCAGTGGCTGGACGCCGTGCTGCCGTCGCCGCTGTATGTGCGCTCCGCCCTCAGCACCAGCGGCACCACGGGCACCGAGGCCGCGCTGCTGCCCGCTGGTTTTGCCGAAGCCGTGGCCCAACTGCCCGGCGTGGAACGCGTGCAGCCCCTGCGCGCCAGCCCCGTGCAGCTCTCGCCCACCCTGCCCGCCCTGGCGGTGCTGAGCCGCCCCCTGGGCGACAACCCCGCCCAAAGCCTGCCCCTGGTGGGCGAGCCCCTCAGCGTGCCGGCGGGCCGCGTGGCCGTCTACATCAGCGAGGCGGTGGTAGACCTGTATGGCGTGCGCCCCGGCATGGAATGGCCCGCACTTTCAGAGTCTTTTAGGCCGTTTGCGCGCGATGGACATGCCCAAGCAGCTATCTTTTACATAGCAGGCGTGTGGCGCGACTACGCCCGCCAGTCCGGCGCCGTGGCCCTGGACCGCGCCGCCTGGCTGCGCCTGACCGGCGACGCCCGCACCAGCGACCTGGCCCTGTGGCCCCGCGAAGGCACCGACACCGCCGCGTTGCAAGCAGCCATCCGCAATCTGGCCGCCACCCACGCAGGCCACACGGCAGGCGCGGGCGACAGCGGCGAAGCCCTGCTCGAATTCGCCTCCTCTGGCGCCATCCGCGAGCGCTCGCTGCGCATCTTTGACCGCAGCTTTGCCGTCACCTATTGGCTGCAGGCCGTCGCCATCGGCATCGGCCTCTTCGGCGTGGCCGCCAGCTTCAGCGCCCAGGTGCTGGCCCGCCGCAAGGAGTTCGGCCTGCTCGCCCACCTGGGCCTCACGCGGCGGCAGATCCTGACCGTGGTGGCGGGCGAAGGCGCTGCATGGACGGCTGTGGGCGCGGCGGCGGGCGTGCTGCTGGGGCTGGCCGTGTCGGTGGTGCTGGTGCACGTGGTCAACCCGCAGAGTTTTCACTGGACGATGGATCTGGCGGTGCCGGGGGGGAGGTTGCTGGGGTTGTGTGCTGCGGTGGTGGTGTCGGGTACGGTTACCGCGTGGCTGGCGGGGCGGGCGGCTGCGGGGAGGGATGCGGTGATGGCGGTGAAGGAGGATTGGTGAAGAAAGAAGGGGCGCGAAGCGGTTTTTACGCTCCTCCCCCAACTAATCCTGTTTGATTGATGGTTGATGCTCCAACGCGGTCATGCGATACAGACAGGATGCGTCTGGCGTGTGAGTGATCGCCAGCCCACCGACAGGCGCTTGAATTTGGATTGAAAACAATAAACTCGGCAACCCTGGAGTCGCGACATTCGCGTCAACATATCCATCGACACAGTGCGAACCCCGCAATCTGGGATCTAGACAAGGTCCGGTTTACATCCATTGCAATGAAATCACCCTTTTCACTGTCAGAGAAAATATTTGCCTGCGCCGTCGCAGCCTTTTTTCTGCTTGCGGCAGTGTGGGGTACCTGGCTTGAGCCCGACGCCAACCCCATTCCTGGCTTTCGAGCGATATCCAAAAATCTATGGGGTGCGTGGCCGGGCGCTGCTTTAAGCGCTTACATCGCTTTCATCGTTTCTTTTTCTCGCAAGCCCTCGGCCCCATCACTTTTCTTCCTCGCGGGATTCACAGCCTGTGCATTCCTTGGCCTGGCTGCTTTCGTATCTTCCGGCGCATCTCTCGGTTTCGCTTTTTTATCGAGCATGCTCTACAGGAAGGCCGAAAAACATTGTGAGAAGCCGTATTCAACGTCCTGACCAGTCAAAGCCCTTTAGTCGAGCAAACGCGCAAAATCCCCCATGACCCCACCTTCCTCCCCCTGGCTCCACGAAGCCATCGCCCGCATCGAAGCCGACTACCAGCGCAGTGCCGACACGCACCTGATCCCGCTGCGGCTGCCCGCCTTTGCCGCGCATGGCATTGACCTGTACCTCAAAGACGAATCCACCCACCCCACGGGCAGCCTGAAGCACCGGCTGGCGCGGTCGCTGTTTTTGTACGCGCTGTGCAATGGCTGGGTGCATGAGGGCTCGACCATCGTCGAATCTTCCAGCGGCTCCACGGCGGTGAGCGAGGCCTACTTTGCGCGCCTGCTGGGGCTGCCGTTTGTGGCGGTGATGCCGCGCAGCACCTCGCCCGAGAAGGTGGCGCAGATCGAGTTCCATGGCGGGCGTTGCCACTTTGTGGACAGCGCGGGCGCGGTGTATGACGCGGCCCGGGCGATTGCCGAGGAGACCGGCGGCCACTACATGGACCAGTTCACCTATGCCGAGCGGGCGACCGACTGGCGTGGCAACAACAACATTGCCGAGAGCATGTTCACGCAGATGGCGCGCGAGCCGCACCCGGTGCCGCGCTGGATTGTGGTGGGTGCGGGCACGGGCGGCACCAGCGCCACCATTGGCCGGTATGTGCGCTACCAGCGCCATGCCACACAGGTGTGTGTGGCCGACCCGGCAGGGTCGGTGTTCAGCGCCTACCACCGCACGGGCGATTCGCAACTGACAGCACCGGGATCGCGCATCGAAGGCATTGGACGGCCACGTGTGGAGCCGAGCTTTATCCGCACGCTGGTGGACCGCATGGTGGATGTGGCGGACTGCGAGTCCATCGCCGCCATGCGCGCGCTTTCTCAGTTGCTGGGGCGGCGCGTAGGCCCGTCTACAGGCACCAACTTTGTGGCCATGCTCACGCTGGCCAGCGAGATGCGGGAGCGGGGCGAGCGCGGCTCCATCCTGTCGCTGCTGTGCGATGCGGGCGAGCGGTATCTGCCCACGTACTTCGACACCGACTGGGTGGACCGCACGTTTGGCGATTGCTCGGCCGCGCAGCAGAAGGTGGACGCGTTGATGGGCTGAGCGCCCTGCCCCGTCCCGCAACTCCATTCCGAAACTCCATCCCGTACATCGATCCCCACACCATGCACAGCTCCACACGCCGCCACTGGCTAATGGGGGCCAGCCTGCAGGCAGCTGGGCTGGGCGCGCTACTCTGGCCGGGTGCGGCGCAGGCACTGCCCGCGCGCACGCTGGCCTTTCCGCGCGACCATGGCAGCCACCCGGAGCTGCGCACCGAGTGGTGGTACATCACCGGCCATGTGCAGGCGCAGGGCCAGCCGTGGGGGTTTCAGCTCACGTTTTTCCGCTCACGGGTGGATGCTACGCAGGGCCTGCAGTCGGCGTTTGCGGCCAAGCAGCTGTTGTTTGCACATGCCGCCATCACCGATGTGAAAGGCCAGCGCCTGCGGCACGACCAGCGCATTGCGCGTGCGGGTTTTGGTGTGGCGCAGGCCAGCGAGGCGGATACGCGCATCCGGCTGCAGGACTGGACGCTGGAGCGCAGTGATGTGCCGGGCAGCACGGCCGCCGATGGCCCGCGCAGCCGCTACACCACGCGCATCACCGGCAGCGAGCTGGGGCTGGAGTTGCAGTTCGACAGCACGCAGCCGGTGCTGCTGCAGGGCCAGCAAGGCCTGTCACGCAAGGGGCCGGATGCGGCGCAGGCGAGCTACTACTACAGCCAGCCGCAGCTGGCCGTGAGCGGACACCTGACAGTGGCGGGCCGCAGCATGGCGGTGGAGCCGGGCACCGGCCGCGCGTGGATGGACCACGAGTGGAGCGAGGCGCTGATGCACCCCGAGGCCCAGGGCTGGGACTGGATTGGCATGAACCTGGCCGATGGCAGTGCATTGACGGCCTTCCGCCTGCGGCGCGCGGATGGCTCGGCACTGTGGGCCGGAGGGTCGTGGCGGGCACCCGGGCAGCCTGCGCAGGTGTTTGGCGCGCAGGCCGTGGTGTTCACCCCGCTGCGCACCTGGGCCAGCCCGCACAGCAGCGCGCGCTACCCGGTGCAGTGGCGGGTGTTGACGCCGGTGGGGCAGTTTGAGGTGCGCGCGCTGCTGGATAACCAGGAGCTGGACAGCAGTGGGTCCAGCGGCGCGATTTATTGGGAGGGACTGTCCGACCTGCTGGACGGCAGCGGACAGCCCGTGGGGCGAGGCTATCTGGAGATGACCGGATATGCAAAGCCGCTGCGCCTGTGAGGGCGGCAGCGGCTTTTTGAGCAGCATCCAGGTAGCAGCCCGCCGTTGCGGGCCATGACGGGGTCAGTGCTTGGCCGTGTTGCCCGCGCGGCGCTGTGCCAGCCAGGCAATGATCTCGCCCATGATGCCCCGGCGGAAGGCCAGCACGCAGATCACGAAGATCAGGCCCGTGACCATGGTGACGGATTCGCCCAGGGTTTTGAACCATTCCACGCTGGTCAGGGCAGCCAGCAGGTTGCCGAATTCGCCGATCTTGTTCTCCAGCAGCACCACCACGGCCGAGCCGATGAGCGGGCCGGACAGCGTGCCCAGGCCGCCCACCAGCGTCATCAAAATGACCTGGCCCGAGGCCGTCCAGTGCACGTCCGACAGCGTGGCAAAGCCCAGCACCAGGGTCTTGAGCGAGCCTGCCAGGCCCGCCAGCGCGGCCGACAGCACAAAGGCCAGCAGCTTGAAGCGGTGCGTGTCGTAGCCCAGCGAGATGGCACGCGGTTCGTTCTCCTTGATGCCCTTGAGCACCTGGCCGAATGGCGAGTGGATGGTCCGCACGATGAGCAGGAAGGCCGCCACCACGATGACCAGGGCCACGTAGTACATGACCAGATCGCTCTTGAGGTCGATCACGCCGAACAGCTTGCCACGCGGCACGCCCTGCAGGCCGTCTTCACCGCCGGTGAAGGGTGCCTGCAGGCAGGCAAAGAACAGCATCTGCGCCAGCGCCAGCGTGATCATGGAGAAGTAGATGCCCTGGCGGCGGATGGCCAGCCAGCCAAAGAGCAGGCCGAGCAGCGCGCCCCCTGCCGTGCCCAGGAGCAGGCCCACTTCAGGCGTGAGACCCCAGACCTTGATGGCGTGGCCGGTGACATACGCCGCGCCCCCCAGGAAGGCGGCATGGCCAAACGACAGCAGCCCCGTGAAGCCCAGCAGCAGATTGAAGGCCGAAGCAAACAGTGCAAAGCACATGAGCTTCATCACGAAAACAGGGTAGGCACCGAGGAAGGGTGCAACAACCAGGCCCAGCAGCAGCAGGCCGTATCCGATGGGGGCAATGTTCTTGAAGTTCATGCTGGCTGCCCCTTATTTCTCTTTGCCGAACAGGCCGGCGGGGCGGATGAGGAGAACGATGACCATGATGACAAACACCACGGTGGACGACGCTTCGGGGTAGAACACCTTGGTGAAGCCTTCAATGACACCCAGGCCCAGCCCGGTGAGGATGGAGCCCATGATGGAGCCCATGCCGCCAATCACCACCACCGCAAACACCACGATGATGAGGTTCTGGCCCATGAGCGGCGTGACCTGGTACACAGGCGCAGCGAGCACGCCGGCAAACGCGGCCAATGCGGCGCCAAAGGCGTAGGTCAACGTCACCATCACCGGCACGTTGATGCCGAAGGCCTCGACCAGGCGCGGGTTTTCGGTACCGGCGCGCAGGTAGGCACCGAGCTTGGTTTTTTCGATCACATACCAGGTGACCAGGCACACGACCACCGATGCCACCACGACCCAGGCGCGGTAGTTGGGCATGATCATGAAGCCGAGGTTGGTGGCGCCTTCGAGCAACTCGGGCGTGTCGTAGCCCAGGCCCGATACGCCGTAGATCGAGCGGAACACGCCTTCGATGAGCAGCGTGAGGCCCAGCGTGAGCAGCAGGCCGTACAGGTGGTCGAGCTTGTAGATCCAGCGCAGCAGCAGGCGCTCGACCAGGACCCCGAACAGGCCCACCACCAGCGGTGCCAGCACCAGCATCAACCAGTAGTTGATGCCGAGGTAGTTCATGGCCATCCAGGTGATCAGGGCGCCGGTCATGAACAGCGCACCGTGCGCAAAGTTGATGACGTTGAGCAGGCCGAAGATCACGGCCAGCCCGAGGCTGAGGATTGCGTAGAACGATCCGTTGACCAGCCCCAGAAGGAGCTGGCTCAACAGGCCGGGCAATGAGACACCAAAGATTTCCATGGGAGGCAGCAGCAGGTGGAGGGGTTCAGGTCAGAGGGCGCCCGCAGGCCAGGCCCCACCGGCAGCGGCGGGGTCGGGCGCGGGGGCTTCCTCTCAGGGGGTTACTTCCAGAGCGCGCACTTGCTCTCGGCCTTGGTGGTGAACACCTGGTCACCGGGCAGCTTCTTGATGAGCTTGTAGTAGTCCCAGGGCTTGGTGGATTCCGAAGGCTTCTTCACTTCCATCAGGTACATGTCGTGCACGTAGCGGCCGTCAGGACGCAGCTGGCCCGAGCCGAAGAAGTCGTTCATCTTCATGCCGCGCCAGGTGGCCATCACCTTGTCGGCATCGACCGACTTGGCGGCTTCCACGGCCTTGAGGTAGTTCATGGTGGCAGAGTAGTCGGCCGCCTGGATTTCGGTAGGCATGCGCTTGGTCTTCTCGAAGAAGCGGGCCGAGAACTTGCGCGTCTCGTCGTTCAGATCCCAGTACCAGCTGGTGGTGAACTGCAGGCCTTCGGTGTTGCGCAGGCCCAGGCTGTGCACGTCAGAGATGAAGATCAGCAGACCGGCGAGCTTCATGCTCTTGCCGATGCCGAACTCCTTGGCGGCCTTGATGGCATTGATGGTGTCGCCACCGGCATTGGCCAGGCCCAGGATCTGGGCCTTGGAGTTTTGCGCCTGCAGCAGGAAGGACGAGAAGTCCGACGCGTTGAGCGGGTGGCGCACGGCGCCCACCACGGTGCCGCCCTTGGCCTTGACCACGGTGCTGGTGTCAGCCTCCAGCGCGTGGCCGAAAGCGTAGTCTGCCGTGAGGAAGTACCAGCTCTTGCCGCCCGTGTCGATGATCGCAGAGCCCGTGCCCTTGGCCAGGGCGACCGTGTCATACGCGTAGTGCACCGTGTAGGGGGTGCACTGGTCGTTGGTCAGCGCCGAGCTGGCAGCGCCGTTGTTGATGTAGACACGCTTCTTCTCCGCAGCCACCTTGGCCGTGGCCAGCGCCGTGCCGGAGTTGGTGCCGCCAAAGACCATGGTCAGGCCCTGGGTGTCGATCCACTCGCGGGCCTTGGAGGCGGCGATGTCGGCCTTGTTCTGGTGGTCGGCCGTGAGCAGCTCGATGGGCATGCCCAGCACCTTGCCGCCGAAGTCGTCGATGGCCATCTGGATGGCCACGGCACCGTTCTTGCCCTCCAGGTCGGCGTACAGGCTGGACATGTCGGTGATGAAGCCGATCTTGACCTTGTCCTGTGCCTGGGCCGTAGAGGCCAGGCCTGCAGCGGCCAGCATCAAGGCCAGCAGTGTGAGTTGTTTCTTCATGGATTTGTCTCCTGTGGGTGTGGTGGTTGAAGAAAGCGAAAAATGGGGAGCGGGCTGCGTTCAGACACCCAGCAATTCGTTGAGCACGGGCATCTTGGCGTCGAGTTCGGATGCCCCGAACTTCTCGACGATGCGGCCATGCTCCATCACGTAGAAGCGGTCGGCCAGCGGCGCGGCAAAGCGGAAGTTCTGCTCGACCATGACCACCGTGTAGCCCTTCTCGCGCAGCATCTTGATCATGCGGGCCAGGGCCTGCACGATGACGGGCGCAAGGCCTTCGGAGATTTCATCGAGCAGCAGCAGGTTGGCACCCGTGCGCAGGATGCGGGCCACGGCCAGCATCTGCTGCTCGCCACCCGACAGGCGCGTGCCCTGGCTGTTCTTGCGCTCGGCCAAGTTGGGGAACATGGCGTAGATCTCTTGCACCGACATGCCGGGTGTGCCGGTCTTGAGCGCGGGCGGCAGCAGCAGGTTTTCTTCGCACGACAGGCTGGAGAAGATGCCACGCTCTTCCGGGCAGTAGCCCACGCCCAGGTGCGCAATGCGGTGCGTGGGCATGTTCACGGTTTCCACGCCGTTGATCTTGACCGAGCCCTTGCGCGCGCCGGTCAGGCCCATGATGGCGCGCATGGTGGTGGTGCGGCCTGCGCCGTTGCGGCCCAGCAGCGTGACCACCTCGCCGGGCTGCACGACGATGTCCACGCCGTGCAGCACATGCGATTCGCCGTACCAGGCTTCGAGGTTCTTGATTTCGAGTGCGGGAACGCCAGCCATCAGTGCGCTCCCTGCAGTTGGCCGTCAGTCGTGCCCATGTAGGCTTCCATCACTTGGGGATTGTTCGAAACTTCTTCGTAGGGCCCTTCAGCCAGCACGGCACCGCGCTGCAGCACCGTGATGCGGTCCGCAATGGTGGAGACGACCTTCATGTTGTGCTCCACCATCAGAATGGTGCGGCCGGCAGAGACCTTCTTGATGAGCTGGGTGACGCGGTCCACGTCCTCGTGGCCCATGCCCTGCGTGGGCTCGTCGAGCAGCATCAGCTCGGGCTCCATTGACAGGGTGGTGGCGATCTCCAGCGCGCGCTTGCGGCCGTAGGGCAGGTTCACGGTGACCTCGTCGGCCAGGTCTTCCAGGCCCACCTCGGTCAGCAGTTGCATGGCGCGGTCGTCCAGCTGGCTCAGGGTGCGTTCGCTGCGCCAGAAGTGGAACGAGGTGCCCAGCTTGCGCTGCAGGCCCAGGCGCACGTTCTCGATCAGCGTGAGGTGCGGGAACACCGCCGAGATCTGGAACGAGCGGATCACACCGCGCCGGGCAATCTGCGCGGGCTGCTCGCGTGTGATGTCGTGCCCGTTGAAGCGGATCACGCCCGAGGTGGGCTCCAGGAACTTGGTCAGCAGGTTGAAGCAGGTGGTCTTGCCTGCGCCATTGGGACCGATCAGCGCATGGATGGAACCACGGCGCACTGCCAGGTTCACATCGCTCACGGCAGTGAAGCCCTTGAACTCTTTGGTCAGGCTTTTGGTTTCAAGAATGACGTCGCTCATTGCGCCTTGGCCGCTCCGTAGGGTGCTGAGGAATGGAGCCTTGCTGCAAGGTCTCCGTGTGTGGGTCTCGGCGCATCGTATGTCTCTCTACCCTGCGGTAGATACTGGGACTAATGCCTATGTATAAATGCCTACGTACCCACCGCCCGCTGCGCAGGCATGCCGTCGGCTGCGGGCCCACAGCGCAGGCCAGCGCTCAACCCGGCCCTTCGCGTGGCCTGTGCGCTGCCCCGGCACGGGGGCTCGCGGTGCGCGCGCATCACTGACTTTTTGCTGACACCGCCCCGCAGCACCCCCTGGCCTGCGCGCCATGCACGCCGTCATGGGCCGGGCCTACACTGCCACCATGGCATCCATCCCCTCCTCCCACCCGGCACGCGGGGCTCCGCGCTCGTTGACCGGCTTGTTCCCCTTTCTGCGGCCCTACCGCATCCACATCCTGCTGTCGGGGGTCTTCCTGGTGCTGGCTGCACTGGCCACGCTGGCGTTTCCGATGGCGCTGCGCGGCCTGATCGATGGGGGCCTGGTGGGTGGTTCAGCCAGCGACAAGGGCGCGCAGGCCATGGCGCTGCGGGGCCATTTCGAGGCCTTGTTCGCCGTCGCCGTTGCGCTGGGTGTGTTCTCTGCCGCGCGCTTTTACATGGTGAGCTGGCTGGGCGAACGGGTGACCGCCGACCTGCGCAATGCGGTCTACGGCCATGTGCTGCGGCAAAGCCCGCAGTTTTTTGAAACCACACAGACCGGGGAGGTGTTGTCCCGCCTCACCGCCGACACCACCCTGGTACAGACCGTGGTCGGGTCTTCGCTGTCGATGGGGCTGCGCAACGCGGTGATGGGCATTGGCGCACTGGCCATGCTGGTGTGGACCAACCCTTACGTGATGTCGGTGGTGCTGCTGGCCGTGGTGCTGGTGGTCTTGCCCACCATGTGGATCGGGCGGCGCGTGCGGCGGCTGTCGCGGGACAGCCAGGACCGGGTGGCCGACTCCAGCGCCATTGCCGCCGAGGTGCTGAACGCCGTGCCGGTGGTGCAAAGCCATGCGGCCGAGCCGCGCGAGACGGCCCGGTTCATGCGCGCCACCGAAAACGCCTTCCAGGCGGCCATCCAGCGCACCCGCGCGCGGGCGGTGCTGGTCGCCTTCATCATCATCGCCAATGCCGCCCTGCTGCTGTGGGGGCTGTACCGGGGCACCGAGGCGGTGCTGGCGGGCGAGATGAGTGCGGGCCACCTGGGGCAGACTGTTGTTTATGTGATCCTGCTGGCGGGGGCCGTGGCCGTGCTGGGCGAGGTGTATGGCGACCTGCTGCGCGCTGCGGGCGCCACCGAGCGGCTGATGGAGTTGCTGGCAAGCCGCTCCCCCGTGGCAGACCCTGCCACGCCCCGAGACCTCCCCACCTCCGGCCAGGGCCTGGAGGTGCAGTTTGACAACGTGTGGTTCCACTACCCCTCGCGGCCTGAGCAGGCCGCTCTGCAGGGCTTTTCGCTGCACCTGGCGCCCGGGGAAACCGTGGCCCTGGTCGGCGCGAGCGGTGCGGGCAAGACCACGGTGCTGCAGCTGCTGCAACGCTTCTACGACGTGGACGTGGATGCCCAGAGCAACATCCCTGGCGCGCCGGGCACATCGGCGCCCCGGCAAGGGCGCATTCTGCTCAACGGGGTGGACATTCGCGACATGGCGCTGGGCACCCTGCGGGCCCACACGGGCACGGTGCCGCAGGACGCAGTGATCTTCTCGGCCTCGGCCCTGGAGAACATCCGCTATGGGCGCCCCGAGGCCACGGACGACGAGGTGGTGGCCGCCGCCCGCGCCGCCTTTGCCCATGACTTCCTCATGGCGCTGCCCGATGGCTACGCCACCTTTCTCGGTGAGCGCGGCGTGCGGCTGTCGGGCGGGCAACGCCAGCGCATCGCGATTGCGCGGGCCATGCTCAAGAACCCGCCCCTGCTGCTGCTCGACGAAGCCACCAGCGCACTCGACGCCGAGAGCGAGCGCATGGTGCAGGCCGCGCTGGACACTGCCATGCAGCGCCACACCGGCCGCCGGACCACGCTGGTCATTGCACACCGGCTTGCCACCGTGCAAAACGCCGACCGCATCGTGGTACTGGACCACGGGCGCATCGTGGAACAAGGCACCCACACCAGCCTGCTAGCGCAAGGGGGTGTCTATGCCCGGCTGGCTGCGCTGCAATTCGCGGCATGAGGCGGGCAGGTGCAGTCAGGCGTGGATACAGAATTGAAAACTATCAAAATGATAGCTATCAACATATACTGGTCGCGCGGTAACGGGCTAAATAGCCAAGAATTCAGCCCCTCCTATCCCCACCCAGGGCAGAAAAGCCTATTGCAGGGTTTCCTTGGCGGCCACTGGCAGGGGCAGGGGCATGACAGCAATGCCCTCTTCCAGCAGCTGCACCGCCTCGTCGGGCGTGGCCTGGCCCCGGATGGCACGCTCTTCCACCTCGCCATGGTGCATGCGCCGGGCCTCCTGGGCAAAACGCTCACCCACATCCTCGGTGCTGGCCACCACTTTGCGGGCCAGCGCCAGCCAGGCGGCCTGCAAGGCGGGGGGCAGCATCGCTGCCTCTGAAGAGTTTGGGCCATGCGTGCCCGCCGTGGCGGTGGGGTGCGCTGGCGCGGCGGCCTCGGCAGCCGCAGGCGCGCGGGCGCCCAGATTCAGGCGCGGGGCACTGAGCCGCTTTTCAATGTGATCGTCGCCGCACAGGGGGCATTGCACCAGGGCACGCTGCTTTTGGCTCTGGAAGTCGTCCTCGGAGCCAAACCAGCCCTCAAAGACATGGCCTTGCCGACATTGGAGGTCGAGCACCTTCATGGCAACACTCGTGGGCGACGCAATCGTGGGTGAACAGTCTCGGCCAGATCAGCTGTGGTGGCGCCGCAGCAGATACCGGTAGACAAAACCAGGAAAGGCAAAGGTCAGGAACATGGTGCCGGTGATGGCGTAGAACTCCCAGCCCTGGGGCGCGATCTGGCCCGCACGGCGCTCCAGCATCAGCGCCAGCGCCCCCACCACAAAGTAGAGCACTACCAGCTCCAGCAGCCGTCCCACCAAGGGCTTGGCGGGGGTTGCCACCGGCCCGGCCAATAGCCAGCGCTGGTTGACAAAAGGCAGGTTGGCGGCCACGAAGGCCGCCACGATGATGAGCCAGACGGATCCGGTGAGCGACACGGAAAAACGAGCCCTGGCCGGTCAGCGACCGGCGAAGAAATCAGAGGCAGCGCGCCGCTGCGGCATCAGCATGGGGGACCCGCTGCGGATCAGGTCGCCAGCGCACGCACCACGGCGTCCGCACACAGGGCCATCAGGCCACCCGGCAGCAGGCCCAAGCCCAGCACCAGGGCACCGTTGATGGTCAGCACCACGCGCACGTCCACTGGGGCAGACACGTTGGTGGCCGTCAGCGGCGCATCGAAATACATGACCTTGACCACGCGCAGGTAGTAGAAGGCGCCGATCAGCGACATGATGACGGCGAACACGGCCATCGCGATGTACAGGCCCTGGCCCGAGGCAACCAGCGCCTGCAGCACCGACAGCTTGGCGTAGAAGCCCACCATGGGCGGGATACCGGCCATGGAGAACAGGCACACCGCCATCACACCCGCGTACAGCGGGCTGCGCTGGTTCAGGCCCGCGAAGTCGGAGATCTCTTCGCTCTCGAAGCCTTCACGCGCCAGCAGCAGGATCACGCCAAACGCGGCCAGCGTGGTCAGCACATAGGTCACCACGTAGAACATGGACGCGCTGTAGGCGTTTTCGACCGCCGTGGCATCCACGTTGCCGTTGATGACGCCGGACATCAGGCCCAGCAACACAAAACCCATTTGCGAAATGGTCGAGTACGCCAGCATGCGCTTGAGGTTGGTCTGCGCAATGGCGGCCAGGTTACCCACCAGCAGCGAGCCAATGGCCAGCACCGCCAGCATCTGTTGCCAGTCGATCGCCAGGGGCAGCAGGCCATCCACCAGCAGGCGGATGGTGATGGCAAAGGCTGCGAGCTTGGGCGCGCCGCCGATCATCAGCGTGATGGCCGTGGGAGCGCCCTGGTACACGTCGGGGATCCACATGTGGAAAGGCACCACACCCAGCTTGAAGGCCAGCCCCGCCACCACAAACACGAGGCCGAACACCAGCACCTGGTGCTTGATCTGGCCGGAGTTGACGGACTTGAACACCTGGCCGATGTCGAGCGAACCCGTGGCACCGTAGACCATGGACAGGCCGTACAGCAGAAAACCGCTGGCCATGGCGCCAAGCACGAAGTACTTCATCGCGGCTTCAGTGGCCGTGGCGTTGTCGCGGCGCAGAGCCACCAGGGCGTAGCTGGACAGGGTGAGCAGTTCCAGGCCCAGGTAGATCACCAGGAAGTTGTTGCCGGAGATCATGATGAACATGCCCAGCAAGGCAAACATCGACAGCGTGAACATTTCGCCGCCGCGCATCATGTCGCGGTCGGCCGCGTAGGGGCGGCTGTAGACCAGCGTGACCATCATGGCCACAGTGGCGAAGCACTTGAGCCAGTTGCCCATGGCGTCGCTCACCACCATGTTGCCAAAGCCATAGAAGGTGTTGCCGCTGCTGGCATACATGGCCTGCAGGGCCGCCACCACGGCCAGCGTGAGCATGGTCAGCACATAGGTGCCGGTGCGGCGGGCGCTGTGGACCCCCAGATCGACCAGCGCAATGACGCAGGCCATGGTCAACAGCACGATTTCGGGGTAAATCGCGAGCCAGCTGATGTTGTCAATCATCTCGAATCTCTCAGTTCAGTCTGGTCAGTTCAGCTTGGTCAGTGCGACATGCTTGAGCAATTCCGCGACCGAGGTGTCCATCACGTCCGTGAAGGGGCGTGGATACAGGCCCATGGCCAGCACGGCAATCGCCAGCAGCGACATCACCAGGAACTCGCGGCTATTGATGTCGGTGAGTTCCTTGACGTGGTCGTTGGCCGCGGGGCCCAGGTACACGCGCTTGAACATCCACAGGGTGTAGGCCGCACCGAAAATCAGCGCCGTGGCCGACGCCAGGCCGATCCAGAAGTTGGCCTTGGTCGCACCCAGGATCACCATCCACTCGCCCACGAAGCCCGCGGTGCCCGGCAGGCCACAGTTGGCCATGGCGAACAGCAGCGCAAACGCCGTGAAGTTGGGCATGGTGTTGACCACACCGCCGTAGGCCGCGATCTCACGCGAGTGCACACGGTCGTAGAGCACGCCGATGGACAGGAACATCGCGCCCGACACAAAACCGTGGGCAATCATCTGCACCAGGCCGCCAGACACACCCAGATCGTTGAAGATGAAGAAGCCCAGGGTCACGAAACCCATGTGGGCCACGGACGAGTAGGCCACCAGCTTCTTCATGTCCTTCTGGACCATAGCCACCAAGCCCACATAGATCACGGCGATCAGCGACAGCGCGATCATCAGCCAGGCCCACTCGCGCGACGCATCGGGGGCGATGGGCATGGAGAAGCGCAGGAAGCCGTAGGCACCCAGCTTGAGCATGATGGCCGCCAGCACGGCGGAACCACCAGTAGGTGCTTCCACGTGCACGTCGGGCAGCCAGGTGTGCACCGGCCACATGGGCACCTTCACGGCAAACGCAGCGAAGAACGCGAAGAACAGCATGGTCTGCGCGCGGCGGCTCAGGGGCAGCTGGTGCCAGGTGGCGATGTCGAAGCTGCCGCCCGACTGGTTGTACAGGTAGATCAGCGCGATCAGCATCAGCAGCGAGCCGAGCAGCGTGTACAGGAAGAACTTGAACGCCGCGTAGATCTTGTTGGGGCCGCCCCAGATGCCGATGATCAGGTACATCGGGATCAGCGTGGCTTCAAAGAATACGTAGAACAGGATG
The DNA here is from genome assembly GCF_002245625.1 of Acidovorax kalamii. Lineage (GTDB taxonomy): Bacteria > Pseudomonadota > Gammaproteobacteria > Burkholderiales > Burkholderiaceae_C > Acidovorax > Acidovorax kalamii. The sequence continues at coordinate 337,418 of NZ_NOIG01000001.1, read as the reverse complement.
CCATCGAGCGCGCTGAACACGCCGATCATCAGACCCGACAGGATCAGGAACGCACCCATGTACTGGTTGACGCGCTCGGTGATGGCCTCCCACGAGGCGATCACCACGATCACCGTGATGAAGGCGGTGAGCGGTACGAACCAGAACGAGATGCCGTCCACGCCCAGGTGGTAGTGCACATTGAAGCGCTCAATCCACGAGGCCTTCTCGACAAACTGCATCGCTGCAGTGCCGAGCTTGAAGCCGTCGTACAAAGGCAGCGTGACCAGGAAACCCAGCAGCGCCCCCAGCAAGGCCAACCAGCGCACGGCTCGTGCGTGCTCATCCCGCCCAATGGCAAGCAGCAGCACACCGAAGGCAATCGGTGTCCAGATTGCAAGACTCAACAGACCCATTTGTTGTTTTCCTTATTTGATGAGCTGCAGGAACGTGTCGCCCCAGACGAACCAGGTCATCAGAGCGAAGACACCCAGAATCATCACCAGCGCGTAGTGGAAGATGAAGCCAGACTGCACCCAGCGCACGACGCCAGCCACACCCCGCACGACCTTCCAGGAGCCGTTCACCAGGGCACCATCGATCACTGCCTGATCACCACCCTTCCACAGCCCCACGCCCAACAGGCGGGCGCCACGGGCCAGGATGTTTTCGTTGAACCAGTCCATGCCGTACTTGTTTTCAAGCAGCTGGTAGACCTTGATCGACTCGAAGAAACGCTTGAGGGCCGCAGGCAGCGCAGGGTTGACCATGTACATGTAGTACGAAGCCGCCACACCCGCCAGCGCCAGCCAGAACGGTGCCGTCTGCAGGCCGTGCGCCGCCATCGCCACGGGGCCGTGGAAGATTTCTGCGAGCTTCGCCATCGCGGGGTGCTTGGCCGCGTCCACAAAGATCACATCCTTGAAGAAATCGCCAAACAGCATGGGCTGGATGAACATGAAGCCCACCACCACCGAGGGAATGGCCAGCAGGATCAACGGCACGGTCACCACCCAGGGCGACTCATGGGGTTCGTGGTGGTCATCGTGGCCGTGGCCATGGTGGTCGTCGTGGTGCGCGTCGGGGTTCTGGTCGTAACGCTCCTTGCCATGGAAGACCAGGAAGTACATGCGGAACGAATAGAACGCCGTGATGAACACGCCTGCCAGCACGGCAAAGTGCGCGAAACCAGCGCCAGGCAACTGGCTGAAATGGACCGCCTCAATGATGCTGTCCTTGGAGTAGAAACCCGCAAACAAAGGCGTGCCGATCAGCGCCAGCGAACCCAGCAGCGAGGTGATCCAGGTGATGGGCATGTACTTGCGCACGCCGCCCATCCAGCGGATGTCCTGGTTGTGGTGCATGCCCATGATGACCGAGCCGGCACCCAGGAACAGCAGCGCCTTGAAGAACGCGTGGGTCATCAGGTGGAACACCGCGACCGAGTAGGCCGAAGCGCCCAGTGCCACGGTCATATATCCCAGCTGCGACAGCGTGGAGTAGGCCACCACTCGCTTGATGTCGTTCTGGATGATGCCCAGGAAGCCCATGAACAGCGCAGTGATGGCGCCGATGATCAGGATGAAGTTGAGCGCGGTGTCCGACAGTTCGAACAGCGGCGACATGCGCGACACCATGAAGATGCCGGCAGTCACCATGGTGGCCGCGTGGATCAGTGCCGAGATGGGGGTCGGGCCTTCCATCGAGTCGGGCAGCCACACGTGCAGCGGGAACTGGGCGGACTTGCCCATGGCGCCGATGAACAGGCAGATGCAGATCACGGTGATCAGCAGCCAGTCGGTGCCGGGGAATGCCAGGGCGCCGAGTTCGCCGGACTTGGCGAAGATTTCGCTGTAGTTCAAAGTGCCGGTGTAGGCAGCGATCAGGCCAATGCCCAGGATGAAACCGAAGTCGCCCACACGGTTGACCAGGAACGCCTTCATGTTGGCGAAGATCGCCGTGGGCTTGTTGAACCAGAAGCCGATCAGCAGGTAGGACACCAGGCCCACAGCTTCCCAGCCGAAGAACAGCTGCAGCAGGTTGTTGCTCATGACCAGCATGAGCATGGAGAACGTGAACAGCGAGATGTAGGCGAAGAAACGGTTGTAGCCGTCATCCTCTTCCATGTAGCCAATGGTGTAGATGTGCACCATCAGCGACACAAAGGTCACCACCACCATCATCATGGCCGTGAGGCTGTCGATCAGGAAACCCACTTCCATCTTCAAGCCACCCACCACCATCCAGGTGTAGAGCGTCTCGTTGAAACGGGCGCCATCCACGGCCACGCTCTTGAGCGTCATGGCCGAGAGAATGAAAGCGACAAGCACGCCAAGGATCGTCAGCGTGTGGCTCAGGCGGCGACCAATCCAGTTACCACCAAAGGTTGTGCCGAAGATACCGGCCAGCAGAGCGCCCGCCAGCGGAGCCAGTGGCACGGCCAGGAGCGTTGAAGCGGAGAGGGTTTGACTCATTCTTGAGAACCTTGGGAATACGGGTGGCTCATCAGCCCTTGAGGGTGTTGAGGTCTTCCGCGTTGATGCTGGACTTGTTGCGGAACAGCAGCACCAGGATCGCGAGGCCAATGGCCGACTCTGCGGCCGCCACGGTCAGGATGAAGAACACGAACACCTGCCCGTGCATGTCGCCCAGGTAGTACGAGAACGCCACGAAGTTCATGTTCACTGCCAGCAGCATCAACTCGATCGCCATCAGCAGCACGATCAGGTTCTTGCGGTTCAGGAAGATGCCGATCACGGCCAGCGCGAACAGCATCGCGCCCAGAGAGAGAAAGTGGCCCAAAGTCAGCGTCATGCTTTTTTCTCCTCGGCGGCGGGTTCGGCGGGCACCTCGGGCTGCGCCTTCTGGGTGGCAGCCACCTTCACGACTTCCAGGCGATCGCTGGCGCGAACCCGGATCTGCAACGAAGGATTGATGGCCTTGCTGTCCTTGCGCTGGCGCAGGGTCAGTGCAATGGCAGCGATCATGGCCACCAACAGGATCACGGCCGCGATTTCAACGGGGTACAGGTACTGGGTGTACAGAAGCTTGCCCAGTTCCTTGGTATTGGAGTACGGCACCACCTGGCCGGCCGCATCCACGACAGTGGCAACTGCCTTGGGCTCGTCCATACCGCGGAAACCACCCATCAGCACGGCGGCCATTTCCAGGGCGATCAGCGCGCCCACGAAAGCAGCGAGCGGGAAATGCTTCCAGAAGCCCTTGCGCACGGTATCGATGTGGATGTCCAACATCATCACCACGAACAGGAACAGCACCATCACGGCCCCCAGGTACACCAGCACCAGGGCGATGGCCAGGAACTCCGCCTTGAGCAGCAGCCACACAGCGGCAGCCTGCGAAAAGGCAAGGATGAGGTAGAGCACCGCATGCACGGGATTGCGCGCGGTGATCACCCGGAAGGCTGCAAACAGCAGCACCACCGAGAAGAGATAGAAGAAACCGGTCTTGGCGTCCATGAATCGGGTCTTTATAGAAAGTCTGGCAAAGAGGCCGCGCTCAGCACCGCTCAGCGGTACTTGGCATCCGCAGCCTTGGCCGCCGCGATTTCACCTTCGTACCGGTCGCCCACGGCCAGGAGCATGTCTTTCGTGAAATACAGGTCGCCACGTTTTTCGCCGTGGTACTCGAAGATGTGCGTTTCGACGATCGAATCCACCGGGCAGCTTTCTTCGCAGAAACCGCAGAAGATGCACTTGGTCAGGTCGATGTCGTAGCGTGTGGTACGGCGCGAACCATCGGCGCGCACGTCCGATTCAATCGTGATGGCCATGGCGGGGCACACGGCCTCGCACAGCTTGCAGGCAATGCAGCGCTCTTCGCCGTTGTCATAGCGGCGCAGCGCGTGCAGACCACGGAAACGGGGCGACAGGGGCGTCTTCTCTTCGGGGAACTGCACGGTCACCTTGCGGCGGAACGCGTAGCGGCCGGTCAGGGCCATGCCCTTGACCAGTTCCACGAGCATGAAGCTCTTGAAGAAGTCTTTGAACGAAAAAGGTGCAGCAGCAACAACGGCAGTCATGTGTGATGTCCCCGCTTATTTCCAGATGTTCCAGGGCGAGAGCAGCCAGCCGCCCACAAAGAGCAGGTACACCAGCGTCACCGGGATGAAGATCTTCCAGCCCAGACGCATGATCTGGTCATAACGGAAGCGTGGGAATGTGGCGCGGATCCAGATGAACATGGACACCACGAGGAAGGTCTTGAGACCCAGCCAGATCCAACCGGGAATCCAGTTGAACAACGCGCTGTCGATGGGCGACAGCCAGCCGCCCAGGAACATGAGCGCGGCCAGAATGGACACGAGCCACATGCTGGCGTATTCGGCCAGGAAGAAGATCGCGAACCCCATGCCCGAATACTCGACCATGTGGCCGGCCACGATTTCGGCTTCACCTTCGACCACGTCAAAGGGGTGGCGGTTGGTCTCGGCCACGCCGGAGATCAGGTACACCAGGAAGATGGGCAGCAGGGGCAGCCAGTTCCAGGACAGGAAGGTCAGGCCCTTGTCAGCCGCCATGCCCTTGGCCTGCGACATGACGATCTCGGTCAGGTTCATGCTGCCCGAGACCATGATGACCACCAGGAAGCAGAACCCCATGGCGATTTCATAGCTCACCATCTGGGCCGAAGCGCGCAGTGCGCCCAGGAAGGCGTACTTCGAGTTTGATGCCCAGCCAGCAATGATCACGCCGTACACCTCGATGGAGGTGATCGCCATCACCAGCAGCAGGCCGGCGTTGACATTGGCCAGCGCCACATCGGGACCAAAGGGAATCGCTACCCATGCGGCCAGCGCCGGCATGATGGCCATGACAGGGCCCAACACGAACAGACCCTTGCTCGCAGCGGTCGGCTGGATGATCTCCTTGGTCAGCAGCTTCAGCGCGTCGGCAATCGGCTGCAGCAGACCCATGGGACCCACGCGGTTGGGGCCGTGGCGCACTTGCATGAAGCCCAGCAGCTTGCGTTCCCACAAGGTGAGGTAGGCCACTGCACCCATCAGGGGCGCCAGGATGCAGACGATCTTGATAAGGATCCAGAGCACCGGCCAGACGATGCCGGTCCACCAGCCAAAGGAGAGCAGGTTCAGGCCCGCGTTGTAGATCGCGTCGATCATGCGGCCACTCCTTCACGTGCCATGCGCGCGTCGGCAGTGAGCTGCAGCGACGTGGAACGGCGCACCAGGCCGTCCAGTTGATAGATGGAAGCCACCACGGGTTCGCCAGCAGCGGCCGTGGCCGCAGGCATTGCCTTCACAGCATTCGACAGCTGCGCGGCCGGTACTTGTGTGACCGTGCCCGCTGGGGCATTGGTGGCGCGGGCCAGCACGTCCTGCGAGGTTTCGAAGTCGAAGCCCGGCACGCCCAGCAGATTGGCCAGCACGCGCAGGACCTTCCACGCAGGGCGGGTATCACCCAGGGGACGCACCACGGCATGGAAGCTTTGCAGGCGGCCTTCGGCATTGACGAAGCTGCCCGAGGTTTCCGTGAACGGAGCAATTGGCAACAGAACGTCACTGAACTCCATGTTGGCCTTGAAGGGGCTCAACGTGACCACCATCTCTGCACCAGACAGGGCAGTGGCAGCCTGCGCACCCGCAGCCGAGTCATGGACTGGCTCTGTGTTCAGCAGCACTGCCGCCTTCAAACCACCGGAGAGCATTTGAGCCGCATTCAGACCGCCATTGACAGGGTGAGCGCCCGCAAACTGCGCACCCACCGTGTTGGCGGCTTCCGTGAGGTAACCCACGCTCGCGCCAGTGTTCTCACCGATCCAGTTGGCAAGCGCCAGCAGCTGGCTGGCCTGTGCATGGTGTGCAGCGGCATTGCCCAGCAGCACAGCCTTGCGCTCGCCGCCCAGCAAAGAGCGGGCGATGGCTTGGGCAGCCTCGCTGGCAGCAGTCGCGCCTTGGGGCGCAGCAATGCCTTTCTCCTGGGCCACTGCGGACGCAATACCGCCCAGCGTCTGCATCCATTCCGCAGCGCCTTGCGCCACGAAGGATTGCACGGGCATGGCCCAGTCCTGGGCCACCGATGCGATGGCGCTGACCAGGCAGCCGTGGCGTGCAGCCTGGCGAATGCGCTGGGCAAACAGCGGATGGTCCTTGCGCAGATTCGAGCCCACCACCAGCACGCGTTGCAGCGTGGACAGGGAGGCGATGGACGTGCCCAGCCAGCGGATACCTTCGGGTGCAGCGAACTCGGCGTTGCGCAGGCGGTAGTCAATGTTGTCACTGCCGATGCCACGCACCAGCGCGGAGGCGAGGTACAGCTCTTCCACGGTGCTGTGCGGGCTGACCAACGCACCGATGCTGCTGGCGCCGTGGTCGTTCTTGATGTTCTTCAGGCCATTGGCCACGTATTCCAGCGCGGTCCGCCAATCGACTTCCTTCCACACCCCACCCTGCTTGAGCATGGGCTGGGTCAGGCGGTCGTCGCTGTTGAGCGCTTCGTAGGAGAAACGGTCGCGGTCGGCAATCCAGCACTCGTTGACAGCTTCGTTTTCCAGGGGCACCACGCGCATGACCTTGTGGTTCTTGACCTGGACAATCAGGTTGGCACCGGTCGAATCATGCGGGCTCACCGAACGGCGGCGCGACAACTCCCAGGTGCGGGCGCTGTAGCGGAACGGCTTGCTGGTCAGGGCACCCACAGGGCAGATGTCGATCATGTTGCCCGACAGCTCGGAGTCCACCGTATCACCCGTAACCGTCGTGATCTCGGAATGCTCGCCGCGGTGGATCATGCCCAACTCCATGACGCCGGCCACTTCCTGGCCGAAACGCACGCAGCGGGTGCAGTGAATGCAGCGGCTCATTTCCTGCATGGAAATCAGCGGGCCCACATCCTTGACAGGCACCACACGCTTTTCTTCTTCATAGCGCGAAGAAGAGCCGCCATAGCCCACGGCCAAATCCTGCAGCTGGCACTCACCGCCCTGATCGCAGATGGGGCAGTCCAGCGGGTGGTTGATCAGCAGAAACTCCATGACCGACTGCTGGGCCTTGATGGCCTTGTCGCTCTTGGTGCGCACGATCATGCCTTGCGTCACCGGCGTGGCGCAGGCGGGCATGGGCTTGGGAGCCTTTTCCACATCCACCAGGCACATGCGGCAGTTGGCGGCGATGGAAAGCTTCTTGTGGTAACAGAAATGGGGAATGTAGGTGCCAGCTTTTTCGGCAGCATGCATCACCATGCAGCCTTCAGCGACTTCTACTTTCTGCCCGTCGAGTTCGATTTCAACCATATGCGTTTCTCGCGATCAGGCGGAGGTGGAAGCCTGAGGGGTCTTCTCTTGGCGGATCAGCGCTTCGAATTCCGGACGGAAGTGCTTGATCATGGCGCGCACCGGCATGGCCGCCGCGTCACCCAGCGCACAGATGGTGCGGCCTTGGATGTTGTCCGCCACCGAATTGAGCAGGTTAAGGTCGCCTTCGCGTCCCTGGCCATGCTGGATCCGGTCGATCACGCGCCACATCCAGCCCGTGCCTTCGCGGCAGGGCGTGCACTGGCCGCAGGATTCGTGCGAGTAGAAGTACGACAGGCGCAGCAGGCTCTCGACCATGCTGCGGGAGTCGTCCATCACGATCACAGCACCCGAGCCCAGCATGGAGCCGGCCTTGGCGATGGAGTCATAGTCCATCGTGCATTCCATGATGATGGACGCGGGCAGCACGGGGGCAGACGAGCCACCAGGAATCACGGCCTTGAGCTGGCGGCCCTTGCGCACACCACCGGCCAGTTCAAGCAGCTTGGCGAACGGCGTACCCAGAGGCACTTCGTAGTTGCCGGGCTTCTCGACGTCGCCAGAGACCGAGAAAATCTTGGTGCCGCCGTTGTTGGGCTTGCCGCACTCCAGATACGCTGCGCCACCGTTGCGAATGATCCACGGCACAGCCGCGAAGGTCTCGGTGTTGTTGATCGTGGTGGGCTTGCCGTAGAGGCCGAAGCTCGCAGGGAACGGTGGTTTGAAGCGGGGCTGACCCTTCTTGCCTTCCAGCGATTCGAGCAGCGCAGTCTCTTCGCCGCAGATGTAGGCACCGAAGCCGTGCGCCGCATGGAGCTGGAAGCTGAAGTTGCTGCCCAGGATCTTGTCGCCCAGGTATCCCGCAGCGCGCGCCTCTTCCAGCGCCGCCTCGAAGCGGTCGTAGGTCTGGAAGATCTCGCCGTGGATGTAGTTGTAGCCCACGGAAATGCCCATCGCGTAGGCGGCGATGATCATGCCTTCGATGACGATGTGCGGGTTGAACTGCAGGATGTCACGGTCCTTGCACGTGCCCGGCTCACCTTCGTCGGAATTGCAGACGAGGTACTTCTGGCCAGGGAACGAGCGGGGCATGAAGCTCCACTTGAGACCGGTGGGGAAGCCCGCACCGCCGCGGCCACGCAGGCCCGATTCCTTGACGGTAGCGATGACCTGGTCCTGTGTGAGCGACTCAGCGCCGTCGGTGCCCAGGATCTTGCGCAGCGCCGCGTAGCCGCCGCGCGCTTCGTAGTCCTTGATGCTCCAGTTCGTGCCGTCCAGGCCCGCGTAAATCTGCGGGTTGATGTGGCGGTCGTGGAAGCAGGTCTGGACGCCTGTGGCCTGGAACTGCGAGAGGATCTGTGCAGCAGTGGTCATGCTTGTCCTTCCGCCGCGCGCAGGCCGTCTACCAGTTGATCGAGCTTGTCGTTGTCCATGAAGCTGCACATCGTGCGGTCATTGACGAGCATCACGGGCGCATCGGCGCAGGCGCCCAGGCATTCGCACTGCTGCAGGGTGAACAGGCCGTCAGCCGTGGTCTCGCCCATGGCCACGCCGAGCTTCTTTTCAAGGTGGTGCAGCGCCTTCTGACCGTCGCGCAACTGGCAAGGCAGGTTGGTGCAAACGTTGAGCTTGTACTTGCCCGTCGGCTGCTGGTTGTACATGTTGTAGAACGTGGTGACTTCGTGCACCGCGATCTGGGCCATGCCCAGGTAGTCGGCGATCACGGCCTCGCTCTCGGCGCTGACCCAGCCCTGCTCCTGCTGCACGATGGACAGACAGGCCATCACGGCCGACTGCGCTTGCTCGGGCGGGTACTTGGCCACTTCTCGTGCAAAGCGCGCCAGCGTCGCCTCGGTGATCTTGGTATTGCTGCTGTTCATCGGTCGATCTCCCCGAACACGATATCCATGGTGCCAATGATGGCCACGGCGTCGGCGATCATGTGGCCACGGGCCATTTCGTCCAAGGTGGCGAGATGCGCAAAACCAGGCGCACGAATCTTGAGGCGGTAAGGTTTGTTGGCGCCATCGCTGACCAGATAGATGCCAAACTCGCCCTTGGGGTGTTCCACAGCGGCATAGGCTTCGCCTTCGGGCACGTGGAAACCTTCGGTGAAGAGCTTGAAATGGTGGATCAGCTCTTCCATGTTGGACTTCATGGATTCGCGAGCAGGTGCCGCCACCTTGTGGTTGTCAGTGATGACAGGGCCCGGATTGGCGCGCAGCCAGTCCACGCACTGCTTGATGATGCGGTTGGACTCGCGCATCTCCTGCACACGCACCAGATAGCGGTCGTAGCAGTCGCCGGTCTTGCCCACAGGCACATCAAAATCCACGCGGTCGTACACATCGTAGGGCTGCGTCTTGCGCAGGTCCCAGGCAATGCCGGAGCCACGGATCATGGGACCGGTCATGCCCAGATTCAGCGCACGCTCGGGTGGCACCACGCCAATACCCACGGTGCGCTGCTTCCAGATACGGTTGTCGGTGAGCAGCGTCTCGTACTCGTCCACGCAACCAGGGAAGCGCTTCGTGAAGTCGTCGATAAAGTCCAGCAGCGAACCCTGGCGGTTCTGATTCAGCGCCTCCAATGCCTTGGCATTCTTGATCTTGCTGACCTTGTACTGCGGCATGCTGTCCGGCAGGTCGCGATAGACGCCCCCCGGACGGAAGTACGCCGCATGCATACGCGCGCCGGAGACTGCTTCGTACATATCGAACAGGTCTTCACGCTCGCGGAAGGTGTAGATCAGGATGGTGGAGCTGCCGCAGTCGTTGCCGTGCGAGCCCAGCCACATCAGGTGGTTCAGCAGGCGTGTGATCTCGGAGAACATCACGCGGATGTACTGTGCGCGCACCGGGACTTCCAGCCCCAGCAGCTTCTCGATGGCCAGGCAGTACGCGTGCTCATTGGACATCATGGACACGTAGTCCAAACGATCCATGTAGGGCAGCGACTGGATGTAGGTCTTGTGCTCGGCCAGCTTTTCGGTAGCACGGTGCAGCAGGCCAATGTGCGGGTCGGCACGCTGCACGACTTCGCCGTCCAGCTCCAGCACCAAGCGCAGCACACCGTGCGCTGCCGGATGCTGCGGACCAAAGTTCAGGGAGTAGTTCTTGATTTCAGCCATGATGGTTCACATGGGGCGCCGAGCGCCTCAGTGCAGGCCTCCGTACTTGTCTTCACGGATGATGCGCGGCGTGATCTCGCGCGGCTCGATCGAGACGGGTTCGTAGACCACTCGGCGCTGCTCGGCGTCGTAGCGCATCTCGACATGACCCGACAACGGGAAGTCCTTGCGGAAGGGATGGCCAATGAAGCCATAGTCGGTCAGGATGCGGCGCAAGTCGTTGTGACCATCGAACACGATGCCAAACAGATCGAACGCCTCGCGCTCGTACCAGTTGGCCGAGTTCCACAGATCGGAGACCGACGCCACCACAGGGAAGTCATCGTCGGCGCAAAACACCTTCACGCGCACACGCTGATTGAGGCTCACCGACAGCAGGTGCGACACCACACAGTAACGTGCCCCTTCGTTCACCGCATCGCCATACGCGGAGTAATCCACACCGCACAGATCCACCAATTGCTCGAAGCGGCATCCTTCGGCGTCGCGCAGCAGGCGCATGGCATCCAGGTAGTCGGCAGCAGACACCACCAGCGTGACTTCATCCAGAGCCACCGTGATCTGGCGCACCTTGGCGCCCAGCGCTGCAGCGATATTGTCTTTGAGTTTTTCAGGCCGAATGGCAACAGCAGTCATCATCAACCCTTCAGACACGAGCAATGGTGTTGGTGCGGCGAATCTTCTGCTGCAGCTGGATGATCCCGTAGATCAGCGCTTCTGCCGTGGGTGGGCAGCCTGGCACATACACATCCACAGGCACAATGCGATCGCACCCACGCACCACGGAGTAGCTGTAGTGGTAGTAACCACCGCCATTGGCGCATGAACCCATCGACAGCACCCAGCGGGGCTCGGACATCTGGTCGTACACCTTGCGCAGCGCCGGTGCCATCTTGTTGCACAGCGTGCCGGCCACGATCATCAGGTCGGACTGGCGGGGGCTGGCACGGAACACTTCGGCGCCGAAGCGGCCGATGTCATAGCGGGCCGCTGCCGCGTGCATCATCTCGACAGCACAACAGGCCAGACCAAAAGTCATCGGCCACAGAGAACCGGTCTTGGCCCAATTCACCACGGAGTCGTAACTCGTGGTGATGAAGCCTTCCTTCATCACGCCTTCAATCATTGCATCGATCCTTGTTGAAGCCCGCTCATTCCCAATCCAGGGCACCCTTTTTCCACTCGTAGGCAAAGCCCACGACGAGGATGGCCAGGAAGATCACGACCGCCACGAAGCCCGCCATGCCCACATCATGCAGCGTTACCGCCCAGGGGAAGAGGAATGCGATTTCGAGGTCGAACAGAATGAAGAGAATGGCCACGAGGTAGTAGCGCACATCGAACTTCATGCGCGCATCCTCGAAGGCTTCAAAGCCACATTCGTAGGGGGAGTTCTTTGCGGCATCCGGGCGATTGGGGCCCAGTATGTAACCGAGTACGAGGGGGACAACGCCAACGGCGATGCCAACCAAGATGAACAAAAGGACGGGGAGGTACTGATCGAGGTTCATCTTGAGGATGTGCTCACCGCTGTAGCCTTGCCCGACATGAGCCCGGATGGGTCATGCGGGGAGGCCTTTGTTTTGGTGCCGTCGGCGAGACTCGAACTCGCACAGCTTTCGCCACTACCCCCTCAAGATAGCGTGTCTACCAATTTCACCACGACGGCTGGTTGCTGCGTCTGGATGGCATGAGGAACCTTGCGGTTTTGGCTTTCCAGACAATCCCGGATTCTACTCCGGAAAAACCCTGCTTCAGCTTGCAGGGCCCAATTTAGTGCAGATTATTTGGTCGGAATTTGCGCCGCGCCCGATGCAGGCACAGCAGGAGCAACTGCAGCATCTGGAGTCGCAGCGGCGGGCGCCACAGCAGCAGGCGCCTCCAGCACACTGCCAGAGCTGGCCGGGCGGGCGTTGCCAAAATAGGCCAGCGCCAGCGTGGACACAAAAAAGACTGCGGCCAACACCCCCGTACTGCGCGACAAGAAGTTGGCACTGCCACTGGCGCCAAACAGGCTGCCCGAGCTTCCGCTGCCAAATGCGGCGCCCATGTCAGCCCCCTTGCCATGCTGGATGAGGATCAGGCCAATCATCACCAGCGCCGCCAACATCTGCACCGCCAAAATCACATTCACGATCACGTTCATTCTCTGTTCACTCCTGATTGAATAGCTTCGGCAGCCTTAGCGGGCTGCCGCAATGATTTGCAAAAAGTCGGCCGCCTTCAACGAGGCGCCCCCCACCAGTCCACCATCGATGTCCGGCTGGGCCAGCAACTGTGCCGCGTTGCCCGCATTCATGCTGCCGCCATACAGCAGGCGAATGCGGTCGGCATGTTCGCTGGCTGCCGAGAGTTGCGCGCGCAACACCGCATGGACCGCCTGCGCTTGCTCTGGAGATGCCGTGCGCCCCGTGCCAATGGCCCAAACAGGCTCGTACGCCACCACGATCTCGCTGATGCAGTGACCATTGAGATGGATCACCGCCGCCAACTGGCGCTTGACCACGGCTTCGGTCTGGCCTGCTTCGCGCTCCTGCAAGGTTTCCCCCACACAAACGATGGGAGTGACGCCGGCGGCCAGGGCACGCTGCGCCTTCTCCGCCACCGCCACGTCGGTTTCGCCATGGTATTGGCGACGCTCCGAGTGCCCCACCAGGGCATAACGCACACCAAAGTCCTTCAGCATCGCCACGGAGACCTCGCCGGTGTAGGCCCCCGACTCGTACCGGGAAACGTCCTGGGCCGCTACCGCGACCACCGTCCCAGCGGTGAGCGCCTGCACTTGTGCCAGATACGGCGCGGGCACCGCCACTGCCACGTCGCAAGCCACATCATCCAGACCTGCGATGAGCGCCTTCAGCAACACCTCGTTGGCAGCCAGGCTGCCATTCATTTTCCAGTTGCCTGCGATGAGTTTTTTCTTGTTGTTCATGGTTACCACGTCAAAACAATCTTGCCGATATGCTGGTTCGATTCCATCAGGGCATGGGCTTGAGATGCATCTGCCGCAGCAAACGTGCTGTGAATAACTGGGCGCACCTTGCCCGCCGCCAACAAGGGCCACACCCGCTCACGCAACGCATTGGCAATAGCACCCTTGAATGCGACGGAGCGCGGACGCAACGTAGACCCGGTGATGGTGAGGCGGCGCCGCAGAACCAGCCCCGCATTGAAGTCACTCTTGACCCCGCCCTGCACCGCGATGATGACCAGGCGGCCATCTTCGGCCAGACACTCCACCTCCCGCGCCACGTAGTCGCCAGCGACCATGTCGAGCACCACATCCACGCCCCGCCCTTCCGTTATGCGCCGCGCCTCTGCCACAAAGTCTTGCGACTTGTAATTGATAGCGTGGTGCGCACCCAGCGCAAGGCAGGCTGCGCATTTTTCGTCGCTGCCCGCCGTGGCAATGACCACCGCACCGAGCGCCCGCCCCAACTGGATCGCCGTGACGCCAATGCCGCTGGTCCCACCCTGCACCAGCAAGGTCTCACCCGCCTGCAGGCGACCTCGATCGAACACGTTGCTCCACACCGTGAAGAACGTCTCCGGCAGCGATGCTGCCTCCACGTCACTCAGCCCATCGGGCACCGGCAAACACTGAGCCGCAGGGGCGACACACCATTCGGCATAGCCACCACCAGCCACCAGCGCGCACACGCGGTCGCCCACACGAATGCCCGCCTTGGCCAGCGCCGCGGCATCACCAGACTCCACCACCCCCGCCACCTCCAGCCCCGGTAGGTCCGAGGTGCCCGGCGGTGGCGCGTAGTGCCCCATGCGCTGAAGCACGTCAGGACGGTTGATGCCACTGGCGGCAACGCGGATCAGCAGCTCACCCGCGCCTGGCTCCGGCCTGGGGCGATTCCCCAGGGCCAGCACCTGAGGCCCGCCAAAAGACGTGATCTCGACTGCACGCATATTGCGATCCATGGAAAGTCAGATTGAAATGATTTAGGCCGCCTGCGCTCTATGGATGAGCGCAGACAGCTACAAAATCAATAGCAACCAACAACTCAGCCAATCACCTGCTCGGACGCACCGTCCGACAACAGCGATTGTTGTTGCTGCTGCTCCGCAGGCTGGCGACCACCATCACGACCATGGTCGCGGCGAGGCTCGCGATCACCGCGCTCGGCAGGAGCGGGGCGGTCGCTGCCACCGGCGGGGCGCTCGGCCAGCACCTTCATCGACAGCTTGATGCGGCCCTTCTCGTCGGTTTCCATGACCTTGACCTTCACGATCTGGCCTTCGGCCAGGTAGTCGGACACCTTCTCGACGCGCTCGTGCGCAATCTGGCTGATGTGCAGCAGACCGTCCTTGCCAGGCAGCAGGTTGATCAGTGCGCCAAAGTCCAGGATCTTGGTCACAGGGCCTTCGTAGATCTTGCCGATCTCGACCTCGGCCGTGATCTGCTCGATGCGGCGCTTGGCTTCGTCAGCCTTGGCAGCGTCGGTGGCGGCGATGGTGATGGTGCCGTCTTCCTCGATGTTGATCTGGCAGCCGGTTTCCTCGGTCAACGCGCGGATCACGGCGCCGCCCTTGCCGATCACGTCACGGATCTTCTCGGGGTTGATCTTCATGGTGTACAGCTTGGGAGCAAAGTTCGACACTTCGGTCTTGGCTTCACCCATGGCCTCTTGCATCTTGCCCAGGATGTGCATGCGCGCTTCCTTGGCCTGGGCCAGCGCCACCTGCATGATTTCCTTGGTGATGCCCTGGATCTTGATGTCCATCTGCAGGGCCGTGATACCACCCGTGGTACCCGCCACCTTGAAGTCCATGTCGCCCAGGTGATCTTCGTCACCCAGGATGTCGGTCAGCACGGCGAAACGGTTGGCATCCTTGATCAGACCCATGGCAATACCGGCCACGTGCGCCTTCATGGGCACGCCGGCATCCATCAGCGACAGGCAGCCGCCGCACACCGAAGCCATGGACGAGGAGCCATTGGACTCGGTGATTTCCGACACCACACGCATGGTGTAGGGGAATTCTTCCTTGGTCGGCAGCACAGCCACCAGAGCACGCTTGGCCAGACGGCCGTGGCCGATTTCGCGGCGCTTGGTCGAGCCCATGCGGCCCACTTCGCCGGTGGCGAAGGGAGGCATGTTGTAGTGCATCATGAAGCGGTCTTCGTACTCGCCGGCCAGCGCGTCGATGCGCTGTGCATCGCGCTCGGTGCCCAGCGTGGTCACGACCAGCGCCTGGGTTTCGCCACGCGTGAACAGGGCCGAGCCGTGGGCGCGGGGCAGCACGCTGTTGCGGATCTCGATGGGGCGCACGGTGCGGGTGTCGCGGCCGTCGATGCGGGGTTCGCCAGTCAGAATCTGGCTCCGCACGATGCCTGCTTCGATGTCGAACAGCATGCCTTCGACCTTGACGGAGTCGAACTCCACGCC
Organism: Acidovorax kalamii; assembly: GCF_002245625.1. Lineage (GTDB taxonomy): Bacteria > Pseudomonadota > Gammaproteobacteria > Burkholderiales > Burkholderiaceae_C > Acidovorax > Acidovorax kalamii. Next base: position 321,638 of record NZ_NOIG01000001.1, on the reverse strand, counting down.
GTCAGCCTTGAGGCCAGCCATCACAGCGGCATAGGCTTCACGGCAGGCTTGGGTACGGGCTTGCTTGTTGCGGATCTGGTAGGCAGCGCGCAGCTTGTCGTCGGCCAGTGCGACCACCTTGGCGATCAGGGCTTCGTCCTTGGCAGGTGCCTCCCACTGCCACACGGGCTTGCCAGCGTCGCGCACCAGTTCGTGGATGGCGTTGATGGCCACATTGCCTTGCTCATGACCAAACACCACGGCGCCCAGCATGATTTCTTCAGACAGCTGTTGGGCTTCGGATTCGACCATCAGCACAGCGGCTTCAGTGCCCGCCACCACCAAGTCCATCTGCGAGTTCTTGCGCGCAGTCTGGCCGGGGTTCAGCACGTATTCGCCGTTGATGTAACCCACGCGGGCGGCACCGATGGGGCCGTTGAACGGAATGCCAGAGATGGCCAAGGCTGCGCTGGTAGCGATCAGGGCAGCAATATCAGCATCCACTTCGGGGTTCAACGAAATGGTGTGGATGACCACGTGCACTTCATTGAAGAAACCTTCGGGGAACAGCGGGCGGATGGGGCGGTCGATCAGGCGGCTGGTCAGGGTTTCGTGTTCGCTGGGCTTGGCTTCGCGCTTGAAAAAGCTGCCGGGGATCTTGCCAGCGGCATACGTCTTCTCGATGTAGTCCACCGTCAGCGGGAAAAAGTCCTGACCGGGCTTGGCGGACTTGGAAGCCACCACAGTGGCCAGCACCACGGTGTCGTCAATGTTCACCAGCACGGCGCCGGAGGCCTGGCGGGCGATCTCGCCCGTTTCCATGATGACGGTCTTGTCGCCCCATTGGAAGGTCTTGGTGACTTTGTTGAAAATGCTCATGTTCAGCTCCTGTTTTAATAGCTGGTAGTGCCCTACCAGATTGGCTTGGAGAGCAATTCAGAACACGATGCCATTCCAGGGAAGTGCTGCACAATGCAGCGGCAACAACTTCATTGGAATGACACAGCTTCGCTCTGTTTTGCGGCTCCGAAGTAGAAAACGCCTGAGCTAGCGGACTAACCCAGGCGTTTTGGCATGCAATGAAAATTACTTGCGCAGACCCAACTTGGCGATCAGCGCGGTGTAACGGTCAGCGTCCTTGGCCTTCAGGTAATCCAGCAGCTTGCGACGACGGCTCACCATGCGCAGCAGGCCACGGCGACCATGGTGGTCCTTGGCGTGTGTCTTGAAGTGAGGGGTCAGTTCGTTGATGCGAGCGGTCAGCAGAGCCACTTGCACTTCTGGGCTACCAGTGTCGTTGGCAGCACGGGCGTTCGCCTTGACAACTTCAGCCTTGATGGAGGATGCGATCATGTTTTTCCTTTGATGTGGCCTAGCGTGAAAGCAGGCCATGGTTTTACTTGCGCCAGCAGCTGGAACGGCCGCTGGCGTGCGTCTTGCACCATGCAAAACCTTTGGATTATACCCTGAGACAGGTTTTCACCCCGCCAACCAAACCTCACAGGATCTCTAAAGGTAAAACACAAACAAGACCCACGCCGCCGCCCCAAGGCAAGGCGCACCGCCAGGAGCCAAACCCGACCACCCCTCCGCCGCTTGCCGGTCGGCGACCTTCAACGAATCACAGTTCAGCCATGCAAGACAAGGCACAGATTTCAACAGGCGCTGCCGCTGCCTATGCGCCGTACACCGATGCCAAAGAGCAGCATCAGCGCGTCACGGCGATGCTTCGAATACCCCCGCATGCACCCGCGCCATACCAGCCGACGCTCTATGCAAACGCAAATCCCCCCAGCAACCCCATGCGAAGACCAAGGGGCGCTGTGCTATGCCTCCACCCCAGCCGCCAACCCACCACCAGAAAGAGAAAGCCCCGGAAAAGCCTTCGCACCACAAATCAGACGACCGTCCACCCCGTCCAGATTCAAAAAACTGGACATACAGCCAGTAGGAGCGCCTATAGCTTCAACGAAGCACAGCACAGACACACCCCATGATCGCGGCTGCGTCATACACACGACCCAACCCTCGACAACGCTTTTGTCGCCTTAACCGGCACGTCACCCATCTCTGAATCCACTGCTACTCCATCAATCGCAGGAGAGGATCAGAGCAGGTAACCTACGCAAACGGCAGTCTCAGCCCGCCTTGCAAGCAACCACGAGTTGTCAGCACAAAAAAACTCACCGCATTCAAGGGGGATAAAGATAGCCAGACACATGACAACAAAACGGCCCACCACCCTCGCCAACCCAGAACGCTAGCCCCAAGAAAAACCATGCACACCCGCGCTTGTCCAGCAAAGCAACACTCACAAATCTCGACTACTTTTTTCGTCCTACTGCTAGCCATCTGCCTTGGCAGCCCCAAAACTGTACTTGCCAAGCGCAAAAACTCCCCTCAAACGGCAACTGCACCAGCCAAACAGGTCAAGGTAAAGCATCTGCGAAGCCCCTCAGAAGAGAGCCCTGCAGCGCGAGACCGCAGGCTACATCGCGAATGCAAAGGAAGACCCAATGCAGGGGCCTGTCTAGGCTACGCAAAGCCTTAAAAGCAAAAGCTTAAAGAAAGTCTCAAAAGCCGGTCGTCATGCAACCAAAACCACTCATCCGCACCGAACTGCCGCCCACGTGAAACGAATTTACGATACCTCAATGCCAGCCCACTCCTCACTAAAGTTCGCCCGCCTACAAGGCTTCACAGCCATTGAATTGCTGGTGACGATGACCATCATCGCAGTACTGGCTGCTTTGGCGGCCCCGAGCTTCACACCCATCATCGAACGGTGGAGAGTTCGCGACGCCACGGAAAGCATCACATCCGGGCTGTACTTCGCCCGTTCGGAAGCCATCAGATTGGGCGGAAACATTGTCATCGCCAAAAAATCAAGTGATAGCGGGTGCACATCATCAGGAAATACCGATTGGAGTTGTGGTTGGCACGTGTTCTATGACACCAACAACAATGGAACGCAAGACACATGTAATACGGCCAGCACTCCGAATGAATGCGACCTCAAAACAAGCTCCAGCCCTTCGCAAGTCAGTATCACACTGACCGGCAGCACGGGGCTTATCGCTATCAATCGATGGGGCATGCTGGCCAACACCGTGAACGCAACAGCCCCCTCCTCCATGGATTTTCTGATTACCCCGCAGGGCAAAGGCTCCACAGCAAGCAGTTCGGCACGGCTGTGCGCAGGAACAGGGGGAAGAATTGCTCAGAAGAAGGGAAGCGATACATGCTGACAGCGCCCTCACCGCTGTCACGGGGCTTTACTTCCTTAGAACTATTAATCGCTGTCACCATCTTGGGAACACTCATGGCGTTAGCAACTCCCAGATTTAGGACACTTGTGGATCGATGGCAAGTTCGCAGCACCACAGAAGCACTGGTTAATTCGATTTATTTCGCCAGATCTGAAGCCATCAAGAGAGGGGGAAAAATTGGCATTCAGAAATTACCCAATGTCACAGGTGGCTGCCAACTAGCCGGTACAAATCAAGAGTGGGGATGCGGATGGATTGTTTTTGTAGACAGTGACGGAAATGGAAAACGCAAAGCTAGTGAAGAGATTCTGCAGACCTTTGATACCTCCAACAAAATTGATGTTATTCATCAGTCCGGCGGACCCACAATTTCATTGGATCGAAATGGGAAAATGGACGGATTGAATGCCAAGGGCTTCGTTATTTCTCCGGCATCCACTGGCATTTCATCCCCTGCTACACGCGGCATCTGCATGGCAGCGGGTGGTCGAATCAGAATCATTGAGGACGTTCCATGCTCCAATTGAAAACTGCGAAGTCAACTCAAGTCCAAGGCGGTTTCAGCCTGATGGAAGCTTTAGTTGCCATCGTTGTCATGACCCTAGGCATTCTTGGCATTTTGGGAATGCAAATGCGCACACTCACAGACACCCAGGGAGGTGTGCGTCGCGCCCAAGCCATTCGCTTCATAGAAGACCTCGGTGAGCGCCTGGAAAACAGCCCTGATGCACTGAACAATCTAGATGCGTACAAAGTGGCACTTACCGACGCCCTGCCAACAGACACCAGTGACTGCTGCTCAAGTGCAGCCTGCACACCATCCGCCTTGGCGGCATGTGACATCAGACTATGGCGGCTACGCGTAGACCAGACTTTGCCCGGAGCAAAGATGGCCGTTTTTACCCCCCAGGGCGGACCACGCCAATTGGGAGTGCTGATTGGTTGGAACGAAAACCGCTATAACCAAAATGGTCAAAGTTTTAGTGCCAGCGACGTATCGACGCTGATCGCTCCTCTCTCTGTATCCGGTACAGACTCTAATGGTGCGGCTGTCAGTTGCCCCGCCAACTTCACCTGTCACCTCCAATACATCCAGCCCACCCAACGCTGTACCCCAGGGGACGTTGCGGGCACCCTGTACTGCCCCAATTAAGCGGCCAGCCCATGAAACTCCAACCCGTCACATTTGCGCTCAGGACACCAACCATGCCACGCCAACGCGGCGTGACATTGGTTGAACTCATGGTCGGCATCGCCATCGGTCTGCTCGTGGTTGCCGTTGCTGTAGGGGCTTTGATGGCATCGCGCGGCGTGTCCGGAACTGTTTCCGAGGCCACGTCTTTGCAACAACAGGCATCGTACGCGTTCAGGGTAATCGGACAACAAATTCGTCAAGCAGGCAGCCTTGAACTGAGCCTCAGCCCCAGTGTCGCGCCCGTAGCATCTGACGCCAATGCGGCCATGGCCCCTGTCGCTTTTGATCCGCCAGACCCAACCGGGGTTCGCCCTCCGTTTAGCCGAGCCTCCAGCACCTTGGTGGCAGACGCCGTACCTAGTTTCACCCTGGGGTATCAAAACTACATTGAGACTGTTACTCCGCCAGCGCCAGCTTCCATACCGGTTTCATCCTCGCTGCTGCGCGATTGCCTGGGACAGAATCCAGCATTAGCGGCTAGCGGTAGCTTGGGCACAACGCCCGTATTGAGCAGTAAGTTCCAGCGCAACACCAGCACGAACGAACTGACCTGCGTTGGTTCCGGAGGGACAAGCCAACCCATCATCGGCAACGTGACCGACATGCAAGTGCGGTATGTTCAACAGGCGCCCAACACAACCAATCTGCAGTACCTAGCAGCATCTGCCGTTATTGCCAATGCAGCCAGCGCGGCAGGCACTTGGACCAATGTCTATGCCGTGGAAGTATGTCTTGAACTCACCGGCACAGAACCCGCCCCCACAGCTGGGGCGACCTACACGAACTGCAGCGGAGTAGCCACGACCTACGGCGACCGCCTCAAGATGGTTTTTCGCAACATCTACCAGATCCGTAGCCAAGGACAGGTTTGATGGAGCCACTTCGTTCAGAAAAGCATCTCACCATGCATACCACAGCCACACTCAAACCATCCGCGAGGCGCTACCGCCAAAGTGGCATGGCGCTATACGTTGTCATCGTTTTCGTCCTTCTGTCCATGCTGTTGGCACTGTGGGCTGCGCGCAGCGCACTATTCAACGAAATCCTTGTGGGCAACGATGCCGACTACCGCCGTACCTTTGAGGCCGCGCAGGCCATGCTCCAGGATGCAGAGTTCGACATTCGCGGGGTTCAACCCAACGGTGGTGCATGTACTCGCACAGCGGGCAACAGTGACATTTGCCGCCCCCCCCCAGCCCCAGCCGTACCAGCAAGCGGAGCAACGCCAGCCGTGCCTGCAACTATCGGCGCAGACGTGTACTTTGATTTTGAAACCAAGGATCTTGGAAACATGCTTGCCACTGTGCGCGCCCTCAGCCCCAACAGCTCTGGCTGCTACAAAGGCATTTGCCCCAAACGGGGCGATCCGCAGGACTTTTGGAATGACAGCACCGCAATGGCAGCAATGATTGCAACCAACGTGGGAGCCCGATACGGACAATTCACAGGGGTTAGTGCCGCGGCAACAGCAAACCCTGTGCTGGCCGAAACAACCGCCGGAAGAGGGGCTTGGTACTGGGTGGAAATATTGCCTTACCTAGACCCCAATGTATCGCTTTTATCTGGAATGCCGCCTGGTGCCAATGTAGAGCGATTTGCACCAATGCGCACAAAACTCTTTGTCTATCGCATTACGGCGATAGCACGTGGAAACAAGCCGGGCAGTGAAGTTGTTCTGCAGTCTACCTTATCGCTGCAAGACCCGAACAATTCAAAATAACCCAAAACGGCTAATCAAACTCAATTACTGGAGCTTTGCCATGCGAATTACCCGTCTTCCGCAACGCAAGACCATTGCGATTCTCGTAGCCGCCATTTGGGGGCCTTTCACCGCATGGTCAGCGCAAATCCCCCTGGTCCAATACCCTGCTGGCACCGCATACAAAGCACCCATCCCTAATGTAGTTATATCAATTGACACATCAGGCAGTATGGCCACAGCGGACGATGGCACCACATCTCGTATAGACCATGTAAAGAATGGATTGCGATCCGTCCTTATCAACAGCACGAAATACGATGACCAATTTCGCATTGCCTGGCAATCCTTTGCCTGCAATGGGATTCCTTCAAACTCTGGTGGTTGCTCTAATAACAATACAATGGGGAAATTTTCCGGGACCAAGAAAACCAATTTTGATACATGGATTGGCCAACTCTCAGCTTCAGGTGCCACACCAACACAGGTCTTGGCTTGGAGTGCCGGAAAGTACTTGCAAACGACCGGCAATGATAGTCCGTGGAATGCAACCCCGGGGACGGCGGACAGCTCACCTATTGCATGCCGCCGCGCCTACCACATTTTGCTTACTGATGGCGGCTGGAATTACACCTTCTCAAGCGGCCTCCTAACCGGTACAGCCTTCAAGAATGACATGTTGCTGGGGACTATCAGCAACTCCACCAGCAGCACCCCACCAACACTTACGAGCCCGGCAAATGTCCCGGTGCGGAATTTTGATGGCAAAGACATTGCAGCTTTACCAACACCCGCCCCCGCTTCCTCTACACACCCTGCATCACCATATGGGGTCAAATCCTATTCGGTCACACCCACTTCAGATCCAACGGTAGACCAAACAAGAATTTACCGTGATGCTTACGGAGATAGAATCGTTACCACAACGACATCTACAGGATCCGGAGGAAGCAGGAGATACACACACACCTATTATGCGTATCCTTCCTTGGCCGATATCGGATTTTACTACTGGGCCACAGATTTACAACCCAGCATTAGCAATGAATTAATTCCAAAAATCAGAAAAACAGGAAATGAAACGTTCACCAGCGGCAGCAGCTCCGTTACCTTGAATGAATATTGGAACCCAAGAAACGACCCCGCCGAATGGCAGCACTTGGTTCAATACACCATTGGATATGGAAATACTGCAAGCACACTAAGAAAAATCGGAGGAGCTTCATCTTCAACTTATAATGGAGAAGCCTGCTCAAACTACACCGGTTCGAATCGAACAACTTGCCAAAATTCATCTACCTCTCCTCAATGGGCTGGTGGAATATTTGGCATGTACGACACAGGCTTTTCGAGTCTTGCCACAGGAAATACAAAGTGGGATGACGCAACATCTGAGAATGCAGATGGAGACTATGACGATTTCCGACCACAAGAAATGTGGCATATGGCAATCAACAGCCGAGGCAAATACTATCCCGTCACTGGGGATTTGACATCTGTTTTCGCAGATATCTTCGATGATATCGTTGTCGATACCACAGCACCTATTTCAGGGTTTACCTCAGCATCCGGCTCAGTGAGTCGCGTAGGGACCCAGTCATTTCAGACAAGCTATATCGCAGCCGATGACGGAAATTCAAACGACAACCGCTGGTACGGAAACGTAACCTCCAATTCGATTGACACCTCCGGAAACTTTACGCCTAACTCCGACTGGGGATTGGTGAGCGGCAGCACCACCAGGGGCCTTTCTACAGCAGACAAATTGGCAGCTGTGAATGTCAACGATCGTCTGATACTGTCGTATAAAGTTCAAACGACGCCACCATCCACCGGAATTTCTTTTAAATGGGCGAATTTGAGTACCTCGGCATCTGGGGCATCCCAGCAGATGTGGCTCAACAATGGAACAGTGGGCTCCGCCAGCACTATTGCTGGGGACAGCAGAGGCCAAGACCGACTCAACTTCATCCGTGGCGATCGAACCAAAGAGGCAAGCAACTACAGTGCCTCTAATACAACAGCCACATTTCGCAATCGAAAACATCGCCAGGGTGATATTGTCAATTCAGCCATCTGGTATGTGGGCGCCCCCGCCAGCGGCAACTCCTCAAGTTCGTACGGCACATTCGCCGCTGACAACCGTGGGCGTTTGCCCATGCTGTATGTCGGTGGCAATGACGGCATGCTGCATGGCTTCTCTGCCAAAGACGGCACAGAGAAAATTGCTTACGTACCGCATGGAGTGGTTCAAAACCTCTCCTCTTTGACAAACACCAGCTATGAGCACCGCTATTATGTTGATGGCTCGCCATTATCTGGAGATGTTGATATCGGTACCACCGCCACTCCAGATTGGCGTACTTACCTTGTAGGAACCCTGGGAGCAGGCGGCAGAGGGTTCTTCGTCTTGGATGTAACCAAGCCAGGGCCGTTGGACGCAACTTCTACGATACCTTCGCCCGCCACCAATTTTTCTGAGGCCAATGCAGCTAGCTTGGTGGTCATGGACAAGACCGCTGCGCCTATCAGCGATGCAGTTCCCCCAAGCAAGCCTGCCGATGCAAATGCACACGCAGATATTGGACATATTTTCGGAGCCCCTGTTGTTGCCGAAAGCAATCAGCAACTTGCACTTCAAATTGCTCGCACCAACAATGGTCGCTGGGCCTACATCACTGGCAATGGGTATAACAGCACCAATGAGCGCCCGGTCCTTCTGATTCAATACCTGGATGGAGACAAGTCGCTTAAGGCCATTCCTGCTGCAGATATTGGCTCGGCAGAAGCAACGGGCAACGGCCTCTCTACACCACAGCTCTTGGATGTGAATGGTGATGGTTCACCAGATTTTGTTTATGCCGGCGATTTGCGTGGAAACATGTGGAAATTTGATATTTCCAATGTGGATCCGGACCAATGGGGCGTGGCTTTCAGTGGCAGCCCATTGTTCACTGCAACGTATACATCAGGTGGTTCGACGAGTCGGCAGCCCATTACCTCTCCTCCGGTATTGCGACCCAATCGCACCGTGGGCGGATTGATGGTAGCGTTCGGCACCGGCCAAAATCTTACTGAAGGAGATCGTAGCGATACGTCAGTTCAGACCGTGTATTCCATATTGGACAATACCAGCTACCTGATCGAAGCTACAGGAGCCAACAAGGGGAAGGTAAAGATCAAGACATCATCCCCAACACCTGCTACTGTCAGTGGCCGCAGTGCTTTGCAGGCCGAAGCGGTAAACAATGGTGCGGACAACACAACCGCAGGAACCGGCCTGGGCACCGCAGGCACGGGTGCCAGTGCTGGTCGTTCATTCTGGACACTTTCCACCCAGGAGGTGACCTACGCCTGCAAGCCAACCGACGTGGGGTGCACAGTCAAAATGGGCTGGTACATGGATCTGCCGGTAGCGGGTGAACGGGTCACATCGAGTTTTGCCTTTTACAACGGTGGCAATAACTTGGAAATCATCAGCGAAAAACCAGCTTCCGGCAGCGCTACGGCAAGCGGCCAAGAAGTATGTGCCCCTCAACCAAGTGCCGCCAAAACGTACCGAACGATCATCAATATCGCCTCCGGGGCACCGGCTCCATTGCCGATCATGGATGTTAACGGGGACGGGCTTTATAACACTTCCGATATGAGTGGTAGTTTGAACTATGCGCGCATGTCCTCCTCCAGCAAAGAACTCCGCTTCACTACAGGAACGAAGCAGATCCGCAAAGGCAACGACGGTAAGACCGATGCTCTTAAAATCTATCCTCCGTTGCTTCTGCGCCCAGGATGGCGGCAATTGAAGTAACCATTGAAGTATTGATGAGAAATTTTATGCACTACAGCCCATTACCAAGCAATGCCCGAGGTTTCACGCTGATTGAATTGATGATCACTGTGGCGATTGTGGGCATCCTATCTGCCGTTGCATACCCCAGTTATCAAGAATATGTACGCAGAGGTCATCGCGCAGAGGCACGCGCGGGCCTGCTTCAGGCACAGCAATGGCTTGAGCGGGCAGCGACTGCCACCGGCAGTTACCCAACCGCTTCTCTTCCCTCTGCGCTGACGTGGTCCTCGGACGACAGTAAGCGTTACACCATCGCATTTGCGGCGAGCAATACAACAACCGCCTATACATTGACGGCGACGCCCAAAGCTGGCTCCCAAGCCAGCGATAAATGTGGAACTTACACACTGAGCAATACAGGCTTGCGTGGAGCGGCTAACAAAACATCAGGCCAAACAGGCTACAACCCAGACTGTTGGGGTAAATAGTCGGGAAAGAGCGCTAATATCGCGGCGCTATGCAAGATACTTTCCGCTATATCAAGCAAGCGCTTGGGCTCGCCGCCCAGGCGCTTTTTGTTTCTAACCCCAATCCGCGCGTTGGCTGCGTACTGGTGGCGCCGGATGGGCTGGAAATAGGTAGCGGTCACACCCAGCAGGCGGGAGGGGCCCATGCGGAAGTCATGGCGCTGCGATCTGCGCAAGAAGCGGGGCACAGCACCCAAGGCGCGACCGCCTACGTGACCTTGGAGCCCTGCGCGCACCAGGGGCGCACGGGGCCATGCTGCGATGCGCTGGTGGCTGCCGGGATTGGCAAGGTAGTGGCCTCCCTCACAGACCCCAACCCTTTGGTGGCGGGACAGGGATTTGCCCGGTTGCGTGCGGCGGGGGTGGCCGTGGAAGTCGGTCCCGGGGCCGCTGAATCCCGCGAACTCAATATCGGTTTTTTCAGTCGCATGGTGCGGGGCATCCCTTGGGTTCGCATGAAGGCTGCGACCTCGCTGGATGGCGCCACCGCTTTGCCCAACGGTACAAGCCAGTGGATCACCTCCCCCGCGGCGCGCGCCGACGGCCATGCTTGGCGCGCACGCGCCTGCGCAGTGCTCACCGGCATCGGCACCGTGCTGGACGACAACCCCCGCCTGAACGTGCGCGAGGTGCCCACGCCGCGCCAACCCCATGTGGTGGTGGTGGACAGCCAGTTGCAAACCCCTCCAGACGCCCGCCTGTTCATGGCTGGCCGCGCTTGTTACATCTACGCAGCCATCCAGAACGACGAGAAGAAGGCCGCTCTGGAGGCGAGCGGTGCCACCGTGATCTGTTTGCCCAACGCCCAGGGCAAAGTGGACTTGGCCGCAATGCTGCGCGACCTGGCTGCGCGGGGAGTGAACGAACTGCATGTGGAAGCCGGCCACAAGCTCAACGGTTCTTTGCTGCGCGAGGGGCTGGTCGATGAGTTGTTGATCTACATGGCTCCCATGCTGCTGGGCCCCGGGCTCGGACTAGCCCAGGTGGGGCCTTTTGAAGCCCTGGCCCAGGGGCTGAAGCTGGACTTCATGTCGGTGGAGCGGCTGGGGCCTGACCTGCGCATCGTGGCCCGGGTGCCAGGGCACGACACCTTCTGACGGGACCCGGCCCCTCCCCTGCTTTTTTTCGACATGCCGGTGCGCTGAAATCAGTAGTCGCACGGCCGATTCAGTGTCGGGACCGCCTGCCCCTCCCCCCCACACAGCCCCCTGCTGTCGCACCGGGTGGATGAGGGCGCAGTGGTAGCAACCGCTCGCGGCATGGCGACCGATGCCTGCCATCCCTCTGGCACAGGCGGCTTCCAGACGCCACACCTTCATGACTAACCCGGTAGACACCCTAAGCCGGGCCGAGCGAGGACCTTGCCAGAGAAACAATCTCCCGCCCCCCGATGCACGGCACCGGACTACACACAGCCACGCACCACCCCCCGCAACGCCCCATATCAGTGCAAACATTCGCACCAATATCTGGCACGACTTTTGCATCAATCTGGTGCAAATCTGTTGCAGACAGCCGCAATGCACCAGAGTCGATCAATCACTAGCGCGAGGATGTTATGGAAGCACTCAAACAGGGCACGGACGCTCTGTTCATTCTGCTCGGGGCGATCATGGTGTTGGCCATGCACGCCGGTTTTGCCTTTCTGGAGCTTGGCACGGTCCGCAAGAAGAACCAGGTGAATGCGCTGGTGAAGATCCTTGTGGACTTCTCGGTGTCCACGGTCGTCTATTTTGTGGTGGGGTACAGCGTGGCCTATGGCACGCATTTCTTCATGGGGGCAGAGTCGCTGGCACAACAAAGCGGCTATGCCTTGGTCAAGTTCTTCTTCCTGCTCACGTTTGCGGCCGCCATTCCGGCCATCGTGTCCGGGGGGATTGCCGAGCGGGCCAAGTTCTGGCCCCAACTCATGGCCACGGCGGTGATTGTGGGGTTTGTCTATCCCTTCTTTGAGGGCATTGCCTGGAACCAGCATTTCGGCGTGCAAGCCTGGATCAAGGCCGTCACGGGCGAAGAGTTTCATGACTTTGCGGGCTCGGTGGTGGTGCACGCCATGGGCGGCTGGATTGCCCTGCCTGCTGTGATCCTGCTGGGCTCGCGCGCAAACCGTTACCGCAAGGACGGCGCGATCTCGGCCCATCCGCCTTCCAACATCCCCTTTCTGGCGCTGGGCGCGTGGATCCTGGTGGTGGGCTGGTTCGGTTTCAACGTGATGAGTGCGCAGACCCTGGACAAGATCTCGGGCCTGGTGGCGGTCAACTCGCTCATGGCCATGGTGGGCGGCACGCTGGCGGCGCTGGTGCTGGGCAAGAACGACCCGGGCTTTGTGCACAACGGCCCGCTGGCCGGGCTGGTAGCTGTGTGCGCAGGCTCGGACCTGATGCATCCCCTGGGGGCGCTGGTGGTGGGCTCGGTGGCGGGCGCCATCTTTGTGCTGATGTTCACCCTCACCCAGAACAAGTGGAAGATCGACGACGTGCTGGGCGTGTGGCCCCTGCATGGCCTGTGTGGCACCTGGGGCGGGCTGGCGGCGGGCATTTTTGGCAGCAAGGCGCTCGGGGGCCTGGGCGGCGTCAGCCTGTCGGCGCAGCTGATTGGCACGGGCCTCGGGGTGATCTGGGCACTGCTGGGAGGTCTCATCGTCTATGGCCTGCTCAAACACACGGTGGGCCTGCGGCTTACGCAGGAAGAAGAGTTCGACGGGGCCGACCTCTCCATCCACAAGATCAGCGCCACACCCGACCGCGAAGTGAGCTGGTAAACCCACAGCACCGAGTCTGGCGGGGCATGGGCAGGCCCCGGGTTGGTGCATCTATTGGGCGACTTGGGGCCTCGTCCGACAGGCCCGGGCCGGGCACCGGGATACACCTTGGAGCAACGCCCTGGCGGCTCCAAGGTCACAATCGCCCATCGCGCCATGCCCCACCTGCCCTCCTTCTCCCCCCTGCTGACATCCCTGGCCCGCCGCAGTCTGTGGGCTCTTGCCCTGGTGGCCACCGTGGCCCTGATGGGCTGCGCGGGCTTGCCCAAGGATGTGGAGCGGCCCATCTCCACCGCCCTGCAAAACCCCGGCGACACCACACTGGGCCAATGGGTAGAGGCCCGCCGCACAGCGCAGAAGGCGCGCCACCCCTCGGGGTTTGTGTTGCTCAGCGGTCCCCAGGCGGCCTACAGCAGCCGCCTGGCGCTGGTCGATGCCGCCCAGAAAACACTGGACCTGCAGTACTACGCCATCCATGCCGATGCCAGCAGCGAGCGCCTGCTGCTCAGCGTGGCCGCCGCTGCCCGGCGCGGCGTGCGCGTACGGCTGCTGCTAGACGACTTTCACAGCACCGGGCGCGATGCGCTGGTGATGCGCCTGGCCTTTGTGCCCAATGTCGAGATGCGCATGTTCAACCCGCTCACCGGCGCGCGCGGCTCGCCCGTGGGCCGCATGTTCAGCCTGCTGGGCGACTTCTCCCGGGTGCAGCAGCGCATGCACAACAAGCTCTTCATCGCCGACAACGCCGTGGGCGTGACAGGGGGGCGCAACCTGGGGGACGCCTACTTCGGCAACTCGGACTCCGGCAATTTTGTGGACCTGGACGTGCTGGCCGCCGGGAGCATCGTGCAGGACATGTCGCGCAGCTTTGACAGCTACTGGAACAACGAGCGCGCCTACCCCGTGCAGTCGCTCATCACCCGCGAGGAACTGGACCGCCTGCGCGACAGCATCCGCACCGCCGAGGCCACACAGCAAGAACGTGTGGAAAGCGCTGCTGCCACAGGAGCCCCCAGCCCCCCCCTCACCACCGGGCGCAGCACCACCCCGGGCACGCGGCGTGCGCGGATCTGGAACCAGGAGCCCATGGACCTGCAGCAGGTGCCGCTTGTCTGGGCCCCTGCCGCCGTGCTGGTAGACCGGCCTGCCAAGATCCCGCCCGACGGCATATCCGCCGCTCCCTTGCCCGACCAGAACCCGCCCCGGCCCAGCCCCGCCACCATCGCAGCACTGGTCCGGCCCCGGGCCTCGGCCACCGCAGCGACGACGGCGACCGCCCCATCGGCAGATGCCGTCGCCGCCACCCCGCAAACGGCCCTGGCCGCAGCGCTGCCAACCGCGCCCGCCAATGCCCCCCCGGGCAATGGCAATGGCAACCCGCCTGCGCCGCCCGCACCAGACAGCGAGACCACCGAGGCCCAGACCGACACCGTGGTGGACGGCCTGCTGCAGCTCATGGGCCAGGCGCGGCGCGACCTGCTGATCATCTCGCCCTACTTTGTGCCCGGGCCTGACATGGAGCGTGCCTTTGCGGCCGCGCGGGCTCGGGGCGTGCGCGTGCGGGTGCTCACCAACTCGCTGGCCTCCAACGATGCGCCCATTGCCCACGCTGGCTACGCGCGCCACCGGCCCACGCTGCTGGCCATGGGGGTGGAGCTGTATGAGATGCGCAGCGAGCTCACGGGGGTTCTGCGCGGGGCCTTCGGTGGCACCGGCAGCATGGGCAGCCAGGGCGCCGCCGGGGCCGGTGGCAGCTCGCGCGCCATGCTGCACTCCAAGCTGATGATCGTGGACGGACGCCTGCTGGTCATCGGCTCGATGAACCTGGACATGCGCTCGCAGCGGCAGAACACCGAGGTGGCGCTGCTGATACGCAGCGGCGAGCTGTCGCGCCGGGCCACGGCACAGATCGACGCCGCCCTGCAAGACGCCGCCTGGCAGGTGCAGCAGACAGACCAGGGCCTGGTGTGGCGCGCTCCGAAGGACAGCGGCCTGGTCGACGCCACCACGGAGCCCGACGCCAGCCTGCCCCTGCGCCTGATGCTGCAGCTGCTGGGCCCCCTGGCGCCCGACCACCTGCTGTAGCCAGCACCTGCGGTCCGGGGCGGATCAGGCGCTGTTGCGGGCCTCGGCCTGCTGCGCTGCCACCCAGGCGGTGATGGCGCGCTGGTCCGTCATCGTGCGCACATGCTGGTAGGCCACTTCGGCCTCCACAAACCGCCTGCGCAGCAGATTGAGCCACTGCTTGAGGCGCCCCGCGCGCTGGCGGGGTTCCAGGTCGTCGCACACCAGTTGCCAGAAGGCCGCCAGGTGGGGGATCAAATCGGCCCAGACCACCGGGTCTGCATCCGGCAACCCGGCGTCGAATGCCCGAATGGCGCGGGCCAGCCCCGGGTCGGCCACCATGCCGCGCCCCAGCATGAGGGCGTCGCAGCCCGACACCGCGCGGCAGCGCAGGGCGTCGGCCACAGTCCAGATCTCGCCATTGGCCACCACCGGGATGGCAACGGCCGCGCGGATGGCGGGGATGTGCTCCCAGTACGCAGGTGGGCGGTAGCCATCGGCCTTGGTGCGGGCATGCACCACGAGTTCGGCCGCGCCACCGGCCTGCATGGCCTGGGCACATTCGCGCATCAGCCCCGTGTCGTTGAAGCCCAGGCGCATCTTGGCCGACACCGGCAGATGCGCAGGCACGGCGCGGCGCACAGCCCCCACCACCGCAGCGATACGCTCAGGCTCCTGCAGCAGCGCGGCCCCGCCGCCATGGCGGTTGACCACCTTGGCCGGGCAGCCAAAGTTCAGGTCGATACCCTCGGGGCCCAGCGCGGCCAGGCGTGCGGCGTTCTCGGCCATGCTGACCGGGTCGGAGCCCAGCAGCTGCGCACGCACGGGCACCCCCGCCAGCGTGCGGCTGCCGTTGCGCAGCTCGGGCAGGTAGCGCAGAAACACCTTGTCGGGCAGCAGCGTGCCGGTGATGCGGATGAACTCTGATACGCAGCGGTCCACACCCCCCACGCGCGTGAGCACATCGCGCAGCACAAAATCCAGAAGCCCCTCCATGGGGGCAAGCAGCAAGGTCATCGCAGTTGGGGGCTTTGCAAGGCTGGGCACACACGCCACAGCCTCAAAAATATGAATAAAAGCAGGCCTTTGCGCCTGATAGGTATGCCTTTTTAGCTATCAAAAAATGAGCAAACCCCGTTCCACGGCCAGGCGAGCCGGGGCCAAGCCTCCGGATTGTGCGGCAAAGGGTCATCACGGCGTCATGGCAGACGGCTGCAATGGCGGGCATTCGTGCCTGAACGGAGCCCCTCCATGCTGCTGCAAAAAACCGACAAAGCCCGCCAAGAGCTATCGCCCGGTGTGCGCACCCTGAGCCTGCGCGAACGTTCGCTGCTGCTGCTGGCTGACGGCAAACCGCTGTCCGACCTGCAGGCCATGTACAACGGCATCGGCGCGCAGATTGTGGACAACCTCATGCGCCAGGGCTACCTGACGGGCCCGGCCGAGCTGCCCACGCCCTCCACCGCCCTCCTCCCCCCACCAGCTGGGGCCGAAGCCACCAGCCAGGCCCCCTCCATCGAGCGGCCGGAGCCGGGTGAATCCCTGCGCTCGCTGGCCGGTGCGCGCATGTACCTGTTCGACACCTGCGAGCGGCTGTTTGCCCGCCGCGACCCGGTGCTGGCGCAGCATTTTCGCGAGGCTCTGCGCACCGCGCGGGACCGCGCCAGCATGCTGGACGTGGGCGACGCCATGTTCGAGGAAGTGGCCCTGGCCGCAGGGGCAGAACGCGCGGCCAGCCTGCGCGAGCGGCTGGAGCAGTTGCTGCCCCGGTCCCCCGAGGCCACGCCCGGCCTCTACGCGGCCACGCAGCCCGCACTGCTGGAGGGCTGAGGGCCGCCACCGCAGGCGGGCCTCAGCGGGTTCAAGCGGGCTCAGGTCGCCTCAGACGACTGCTGCCAGCCGCCAGAGCGAAGTCACCTCGGCCGCCCGCGCCGCGTGCAGGGCATCCCCCGCATCGGCCGCCTTGGCATGGACCGGCTTCACATCGTGCCGCCCCCGGACCACCAGACCTGCTTCGGCAATCCAACCCAGGAGCTGCTCGCGTGGGCGCAGGCCCAGGTGCTCGGCCAGGTCCGACAGGATCAGCCAGCCCTCGCCACCAGGCTCCAGGTGCTCGGCCAGCCCCGCCAGAAAACCCCGCAGCATGCGGCTGCCTTCGTCGTACACCGCATGTTCGATGGGCGAGCTGGCACGCGCCGGCACCCAGGGCGGGTTGCACACCACCAGCGGCGCACGGCCGGGCGGAAACAGATTGGCCTGCAGCAGCTCGACCTGGGGCAGCACGCCCAGGCGCTGCAGGTTGTCGTGTGCGCAGGCCAGGGCCCGGGGGTCCTGGTCGGTGGCAACCACCCGCTGCACCCCCCGGCGCACCAGCACCGCAGACAACACGCCCGTGCCCACGCCAATGTCAAACGCCAGCGCCTGGCTGGGCAACGGGGTGCTGGCCACCAGGTCCACATACTCGCCCCGCACGGGCGAGAACACGCCGTAGTGCGGATGGATCCGGTTGCGGGGCGCTGCGCCCAGTGCGGGCACCTCCACGCCTTTCTTGCGCCATTCGTAGGCACCCACCAGGCCCAGCAATTCGCGCAGCGTGGCCACGCAACGCTCACCGGTGGCAGGCCCCCAGGCCTGGGTGCAGGCCTCGCGCCAATCGGGGGCGCGGCGCAGTGCAATGCTGTAGTCGCCCTCCAGCGGAATCAGCACCGACGCCAGAACCCGCGCGCGCTGCGCCTGGGCCTGGCGGTGCAGGTGAAAAACCTCGGAGGGAGTGGCCACCGCCGCCTTCTGAGCGGCCTTGGCGGCAGCGCGGCGGTGTTTGCCGGTCTTGGAATCGGTGCGCCGCATGAGCGCCTGCAGCAGGTGCCGGGCGTTCTGGAAATCGCCCTGCCACAGCAGGCCCGTGCCTTCACAAGCCATGCGGTAGGCCGTGTCGGCGGGGAGCGTGTCGTCGGCGGTGACCACCCGGCGCGGCGCCGGGGCGCCAGCTTCGGAGCGCCACTGGGCTTGTTGTGTCTGGCCCTGGCGGCTCCATTCAATCATCGTGTGCCCTATGCGTTGATGGGCCGTTTCAGGCGCACTTCTTCGATCTTCACGCCGCCAATCACATTGGTCTTGGCGGTAGAGAGTTCTTGCTTGAAGCCCGCCATTTCGTGGAAACGGATGGCACGCTCGTTGCGCAATGGCACCCATGCGGTGACGTTGGTGCAGCCTTCTTCGTGCAGGCCGTCACGGGCGGCATCCCACAATGCCAGGCCAACGCCCTGGTTCCAGTGGCTGGGGGCGGCGTAGATGGCCCAGATTTCGCCGGTGGTGGGGCGGGACTTTTCATCGCGCGAGCGGTCGTAGCCCACAAAGCCGACGATCTTCTCGCCGTCCACCGCCACCTGCACCTGGGGCTCGCAATACTCAATGGCCTCGCGCCAGTAGGCCTGGCGCTTTTCGACCGACGACATGGATTTCAACTGCTCGTCTGGCACCAGCCCTTTGTAAGCCTCTTGGGCGGAAGCGGTGTGGATCTGGGCGATGGCTTTTGCATCGCGAAGCGTGGCGGGACGAACCTGGATACTGGACATGAAAAAACCGAACGAAAACAGAGAATGAAAATGCGAAAGGTCGGCATTGTCGCCGCAAACGGTTTTTTGCCTCCCAGAGGCCCCTGTTTTATCCTCGTCAAACGTTCGGCTTCGCTCCCCAAAATGCGGTCTTTGTGGCATGCACGGCCGGGCACCCGGCCACGCTTTGCGGCCTTGTTCAGGCCATGGCCATCGAGCCCGACAGCGCAGCCCCCACCCCCACCGAAGCCGCCGCGCGCTGAACCATGGCCCGCTTGTTGCGTGGGCGCGGCACATGCACCACCGGCGGTGCACCGTTGATGGCCGCCAGGCTGAGCACCAGGGTCACCGTGCGCGAGTCCCCGTCCCGATCGTCGGGGGCATAGGCGCGGTAGCTGCCGTTGCCTGCACCATGGCTGCGCTGCACGGCATGGAAAGCCACCCGGGCGCCCGTCACCCGGTGGCCACCAAAGGGCAGCACCCGCAGGCGTGCATCGCGGTCCAGCGCCAGCCCCAGGTTGCCTGGGCGGTTGATCAGGTCGGTGCGGATGGCGCGCCAGGTCTGTCCCTGGTCGGCAGAGAACTGCCAAGCCCCGGCCTGGGCATCCAGGTGCTCGATCACCACGCCCGCAGCGGCCAGCATGTCCGAGCAGTTCTCTTCGATGATCTGTGCCAGCGTATTGCCCCCCAGGCCATTGCCCGCAGGGGCGGCCGGTCGCCGCTCGGCCCCCCGGTGGGCACTTGCAGAAGGGGTGGAGCCGTGGATCAACGCAGTGGTGGTCATGGGGAAGCCCTTTGAAAACGAGGTGAGACGACGAAGGTTTGCGCATCGGCGGGCACCCAAAGTGCTTTTCAATGCTTGACGGAAAGTCTAGAAATTGACCTAGCCTGCGTCCATCGCACAAATGGACTAGCCCGCAACACCCGGTTGTGCGCAATACTTGTCCAATGAGTGCCCTCCAAAGTGCCCGTCCGAATGCCCGCCTCCTGCTGGTGGACGACCACGCCCTGTTCCGCACCGGGCTGCGCCTGATCGTGCAGGACCACCCCAGCGTGGGCGCGATTGCCGAGGCGGGGTCGATTGCCGACGCCTGCGCGCTGCAGCGGGCCGATATCGATCTGGTGCTGCTCGACATCCAGCTGCCCGGCATGAGCGGACTGGACGGCCTGCGCCTGGTGCGCCAGGCCTGCCCCCAGGCCCGCATCGTGCTGGTGTCCGCCAGCGTGGCGCCCGACGCAGTCCATGAGGCGCGGGCCCGGGGCGCCGATGGTTTTCTGCCCAAGTCGGCCAACGCCGAAGACATCCTGGAAGCCATCACCTGCGCGCTGTCGGGCCAGCCCTGCTTCCCCATCAACAGCGGCAACAGCGCCACCACACGCGGGCCCGATGCACCCTCGCTCACGGCGCGCCAGCTGGATGTGCTGTCGCTGCTGTGCACCGGCAAACCCAACAAGGTAATTGCCCGCGACCTGGGCCTGAGCGAAAACACGGTGCGCGTGCATGTGGCGGCCATCTTTGCGCAGCTGGGCGTGAACAGCCGCAGCGCCGCGCTGCTGGCCGCGCAGCGCCTGGGCCTGTCCACACCGCAGCTCCATGACCCCCTCTGAGACCACGCCCGAGCCTCCAGGCGCGCAGCCCCCCACCCGCTGGGGCTGGCCGGTGTGGGAGCGCGACGAGGTGCTGCGCGAGCAGGTGGCGCTGCTGCGGCAGAACTTTCCGATGACGCTGCTGGCGTCGCTGGCCACCGCACTGGGCACCCTGTGGGTGATGGCCCGGGTGGCCGACACGCAGGCCACCACCGTCTGGCTGTCCACCCATGCGCTGGTGATTGCGGGCGTCTACCTCACGCTGCGCAGCATCTCCCCCTTCACCGACCCCGCGCCCCAGGCCGCGCGCAAGCTGATTGCCTGCATGGCCGCCATGGGACTGAGCTGGGGCAGCCTGGGCTATGTGGTGCTGTACTGGGGCACATCCGACAGCGTGATCTACGCCATAGGCATCATCAGCACCGTCTCGTCCGGCGCACTGGGCCTGGGGGCGCCGCTGTACCGGGCCTACGTCACCTACCTCACCAGCGCCATCGGCGGGGTGATGGTGTCCGTGGCGCTGGCCGGGGGGCCTGTGATGTGGCCGGCGCTGTTCCTGACCAGCGTGTACTACATCCTCACCTGCCTGCAGGCCCGCACCGCTGACCGGGCCACGCGGCGCAGCATTGCCCTCAAGCTCGAGAACGAGCGCCTGGTGAACGAGCTGCGCGCCGAATCACAGCGCGCCCTGGCCGCGCAGGGGGCGGCCGAGCAGGCCGACCGCGACAAATCGCGCTTCCTGGCCGCTGCCAGCCACGACCTGCGCCAGCCCCTGCACGCCATGGGACTGTTTCTTGAATCGCTGCAGCGCAGCCCCCTCAACGACCACCAGCGCACGGTGCTCCAGCACGCGCACGCGGCCTCGGGTGCGGCGGCCGAAATGCTCACCACCCTGCTGGACTACTCGCGGCTGGAGGCCGGTGTGGTGAAGGTGCGGCCAGAGGCCTTTGCGGTGCAGCCGCTGCTGACGGCGCTGGAGCAGGAATTCGGCGTGCAGGCCGACACGGCCGGGCTGGTGTACCGCACCCGCGAAACCTCGGCCGCAGCCTTTGCCGACCGCTCGCTGGTGGGGCTGGTGATGCACAACTTCATCTCCAATGCCCTGCGCTACACCGCACGGGGCGGTGTGCTCATCGCCTGCCGCACACGTGGCAAGCGGCTGGCGCTGGAGGTGTGGGACACCGGGGCAGGCATTCCCGTGCATCAGTGGGAGGACATCTTCAAGGAGTTCCACCAGCTCGGCAACCCCGAGCGCGACCGGCGCAAGGGCCTGGGCCTGGGCCTGGCCATCGTGCAGCGGCTGGCGCGTGAGATGAAGACTTCGGTGGAGCTGCGCTCACACCCCGGCCGGGGCTCCGTCTTCCGGCTGTGGCTGGACCGCTGGCAGGGCGCGCTGGAGGACGACGCCAGCCCCACCCCCTCGGCCCGCAGCCTGGCCGGGCTGAAGGTGCTGGCCATCGACGACGACGAGGCCGTGCGCCTGGGCATGCAGTCGCTGCTGCAAAGCTGGGGCTGCCAATGCCTCACGGCCGAGTCCAGTGCCGACGCGCTGGAGGCCCTGGAGGATGTGACCCCCGACATCATCATCACGGACTTCCGCCTGCGCCACGAAGAGACAGGCAAGCAGGTGCTGCAGGCGCTGCGCACCTACCTGGGCACGCCCGTGCCCGCCATCATCATGACGGGCGACACATCGCCCCAGCGCCTGCGCGATGCGCAGTCCACATCGGCCCTGCTGCTGCACAAGCCGGTGTCCACCGGCCAGCTGCGCGATGCCATCGTGCAGCTCATCACCCGCCCCCCGGCCCCGCCGGATGGCGGGCCCGCAGCGGCGCCAGCACAAAAGGGGCCCGAGAGCGAGCCGGCCTCGACTACAGCCAGCGGCGCAACAAGCCCATGATCTGGTCGAACCGGGCGCCATAGGGCGGATAGAAAAGCGAGCCCATCGCCCAGCGCGACTGCACCAGCACCGACTTCTGGTGGCAAAAACGCAGAAAGCCCTGCTCGCCGTGGTAGGCGCCCCAGCCGCTGTCCCCCACGCCACCAAAGGGCAGGTTGTCGTGCGCGATGTGCATCAGCGTGTCGTTCACCGTCACGCCGCCGCTCACGGTGCGGCGCAGCACGTCATCGCGCACGGTTTCGCTCTGCCCGAACCAGTACAGCGCCAGCGGGCGGGGCCCGGCGTTGATGTGGGCTATGGCATCGTCGAGCCGCTCGTAAGAGATCACCGGCAGGATGGGGCCAAAAATCTCCTCCTGCATGAGCTGCATCTGCGACGTAGCGCCGAACACCAGGGTGGGCAGCATCTGGCGGCTGGCACCATCGCCCAGCGTGCCCACGGTGTGCACCACGGGCTTGCCTGCAGCCGGGTCGATGGTCTGCACCTCGGCCCCCTGCGTCTGGGCCTGCTGCAGCATGGTGCGCAGGCGCGCATGGTGGCGCGGCGTGATGATGGAGGCGTAGTCGGCATTCCCCTCGATGGTGGGGAACAGGCGCGCCACCGCTGCGCGGTAGGCCTGCGCAAACTCGCCCTCGCGCCCTCGGGGCAGCAGCACGTAATCGGGCGCAATGCAGGTCTGCCCGGCGTTGAGCAGCTTGCCGTGCGCAATCTTGAGCGCCGCGTCCTGCATGTCGCAGTGGCCGTCGATGATGCAGGGCGACTTGCCGCCCAGCTCCAGCGTGGTGGGCGTGAGGTTCTGCGCCGCCGCCTGCGCCACCTTGCGCCCTACCGCCGTGGAGCCGGTGAACACCAGATGGTCGAACGGCAACGAGGCAAACAGCGCCGACAGGTTGGCATCGCCCTGCACCACGCAGAACTCGTCGGGGGCAAAAAACTGGGCCACCAGGGCCGCCAGCTGGGCCGAGGTGTGGGGCGTGAGTTCGCTGGGCTTGAGCATCACGCGGTTGCCTGCGGCCAGCGCGGTGATGGCGGGCGCCAGGGCCAGCTGCACCGGGTAGTTCCATGGCGAAATCACGCCCACCACCCCCAGCGGCTGGCGCTGGATGTGTGCGCTGGCGGGCTGCAGGTATAGCGGGGTGCGCACCTTGCGGGGCTTCATCCAGTGGGCGAGGTGGCTCAGGGTGTGCGACAGCAGCGTGCGCAGCACAAAAAAATCCGCTACCTCGGTCAGGCGCGGCGAACGCATGCCAAAGTCGGCCTGCACCGCCGCCGCCAGCACGGGGCCATGCTCGTCGAGCATTTTGGCGATGCGCAACAGCCGCTCCCGGCGCACGAGCAGTGGCACATCCACATGCGCGCGGCTCGCCTGGCGTTGGAGATCGAAATGGGCGTGGATATCGGCTGGTGTCATGCTTGGATCATAGAAGACACCCCCGTGGGCGCATCACGCACCAGGCGGGTGTGCCGCCGTCAAAAAACTGCTGGCAGGCGCCCACACACAGAGGTGGGCGCGGCCCGTGGGGCCATGCCTCGTCAACGGACTTCGCGCGCTTCCACGTCGGTCACCTGGGCCGCACCCGGCAGGATGCCGCCCCGGCGCGACGCAGCCGCTTCTTCACCGGCATCGGCCGGTGCGGCGGCGCCACGGCGGCTTGAAGACCACCGCTCGGTAGAGCGGAACACGGTGCTGAAACCCGTGCGCGGATCCATGCGCATAACCCAGGGTGTCACCGGCCGCCCCGTGAGGCGCGCCCAGCCTGCGCGCAGCACCCACACCAGGGCCAGCACCAGGGCAGCCACCAGCAGGCTGGCAAACAGCACCAGCCCCATGGCAATGACCACTACACGCAGCAACAGGCGCACAGCGCCCGCAACAAAATCATTCAAACGACACCTCTCCTTCACAATTTGGGAAAGGGGCGGCAGCGCGGATGCGCGCCACCACCCCTTCCCACACCCGCATCACCCCTGCGGGGCCACGCCGAACTGGAACACGCCCGGCTCCAGCACCGGGTTTACGGTGACGGGGATCACGCTCTTGGGCGGGAAGCGCCCCTCCAGCAGCAGCTTGGACAGCGGATTCTCGATGCGCTGCTGGATCGCCCGCTTGAGCGGCCGCGCACCAAACACGGGGTCAAACCCCACCTTGGCCAATTCTGCCAAGGCCGCATCCGACACCTGCAACTCCAAATCCATCTTGGCCAACCGGGATTGCAGCAACTGCAGCTGGATCTTGGCGATGGACGCAATGTGCTGCGCATCCAGCGCATGGAACACCACGGTCTCGTCAATGCGGTTCAGGAACTCCGGACGGAAGTGGTTCTTGAGTTCGCCCCACACCGCATCCTTGATGTCCTGCGAGTCCTGTCCCACCATGGCCTGGATCAGGTGCGAGCCGATGTTGCTCGTCATCACGATCACCGTGTTCTTGAAGTCCACGGTGCGGCCTTGGCCGTCGGTCAGGCGACCGTCGTCCAGCACCTGCAGCAGCACGTTGAACACGTCGGGGTGGGCTTTCTCCACCTCGTCAAGCAGCAGCACGCTGTAGGGCTTGCGGCGCACGGCCTCGGTCAGGTAGCCGCCCTCCTCATAGCCCACATAGCCGGGGGGCGCGCCGATCAGGCGGGCCACGGAGTGCTTCTCCATGAACTCGCTCATGTCGATGCGCACCAGGTGCTCCTCGCTGTCGAACAGGAAGCCCGCCAGCGCCTTGCACAGCTCGGTCTTGCCCACGCCCGTGGGGCCCAGGAACAGGAAGGAGCCCGTGGGACGATTCGGGTCGGACAGGCCCGAGCGCGAACGGCGGATGGCATTGGCCACAGCGGCTATTGCCTCTTGCTGGCCCACCACGCGCTCGTGCAGCTTGGCTTCCATCTGCAAGAGCTTGTCCTTCTCGCCCTGCATCATCTTGGCCACCGGGATGCCCGTGGCACGGCTCACCACCTCGGCGATTTCTTCGGCACCGACTTGGGTGCGCAGCAGGCGGCGCGCGGCAGGCGCGCCGTCCTTGCCCGCCTCTTGCGCCTGGGCTTCCTTGAGCTGCTTTTCCAGCTCCGGCAGCTTGCCGTATTGCAGCTCGGCCACCTTGTTGAAGTCGCCCTTGCGGGTGAATTCTTCGATCTGGAACTTGAGCTTGTCGATGGCCTCGCGCACATGCGCGCTGCCTTGCGCCTGGGCTTTTTCGGACTGCCAGATCTCGTCGTAGTCGGCGATTTCCTTTTGCAGCTTGCCGATCTCTTCCTCGATCAATGCAAAGCGTTTTTGCGACGACTCGTCCTTCTCGCGGCGCACGGCTTCGCGCTCGATCTGCAGCTGGATCAGGCGGCGGTCGAGCTTGTCCATGACCTCGGGCTTGGAGTCCATCTCGATCTTGATCTTGGACGCGGCCTCATCGATCAGGTCGATCGCCTTGTCGGGCAAAAACCGGTCGGTGATGTAGCGGTTGGACAGCTCGGCCGCGGCCACGATGGCCGGGTCGGTGATGTCCACGCCATGGTGCACCTCGTACTTTTCCTGCAGGCCACGCAGGATGGCGATGGTGGCCTCCACCGTGGGCTCGCCCACCAGGATCTTCTGGAAGCGGCGCTCCAGCGCGGCGTCCTTCTCGATGTACTTGCGGTATTCGTCGAGCGTGGTCGCGCCCACGCAGTGCAACTCGCCGCGCGCGAGGGCCGGCTTGAGCATGTTGCCCGCATCCATCGCGCCTTCGCCCTTGCCTGCGCCCACCATGGTGTGCAGCTCGTCGATGAAGACGATGGTCTGGCCCTCGTCCTTGGCCAGCTCGTTAAGCACAGCTTTGAGGCGTTCCTCGAACTCGCCGCGGAACTTGGCGCCCGCCAGCAGCGCCGCCATGTCGAGCGACAGCACACGCTTGCCCTTGAGCGACTCGGGCACCTCGCCCGCCACGATGCGCTGGGCCAGGCCTTCCACAATGGCGGTCTTGCCCACGCCGGGCTCGCCAATGAGCACAGGGTTGTTCTTGGTGCGGCGCTGCAGCACCTGGATCGCGCGGCGGATCTCGTCGTCGCGCCCGATCACCGGATCGAGCTTGCCGATGCGCGCGCGCTCGGTCAGGTCCAGGCAGTACTTGGCGAGTGCACCGCGCTGGCCCTCGGCCTCGGCGCTGTCCACCTTCTGGCCGCCGCGCACGGCGTCGATGGCTGCCTCCAGGCTCTTGCGCGTGAGGCCGTGGTCCTTGGCAATCTTGGCGGCGTCGCCCTTGCTGTCGATCACGGCCAGCAAAAACAGCTCGCTCGCGATGAACGGGTCACCGCGTTTGATGGCCTCCTTCTCGGTGGCCTGCAGCACGCGGCCCAGCTCGGGCCCGCCCTGCACCTGGTCGTTGCCCTGCACCTGGGGCAGGCGCTTGACGGCCGCCTCGGCCGCTGTCAGCAGGCCGGGCACGTTGGCGCCTGCACGCTGCAGCAGCGCCTTGGGGCCATCGTCCTGTTGCAGCATGGCCAGCAGCACATGCACGGGTTCGATGTAGGCGTTGTCATGGCCCAGCGCAATGCTCTGGGCATCGCTCAGGGCTTCCTGGAACTTGGTGGTGAATTTGTCGAGACGCATGGGGAATGTCCTCCGAATTGCAGAACACTTGAGGCACCGTGTGCCTGATTTCAAGACAGTCCCCCACCCCGCCTCATGGCCTGCCGTTGACCTGCATCAGTGATTCGCCACGCCAGAGAAACACCAATTACTACTACTTTTATAGCAACAAACGCATTGCCAAAGCGCGGAGGCAGCCAATTTTTTCAAATTTCTGCCCCATCGGGCTCCGCGCGTCAGCCCGCGTTGCCCAGCGTGATTCCCCAGCGCGCCAGTGCAGCGTCATCGCTCACCCTCGCATCGACCCAGCGGGCGCCCTGGGCCGTTTCTTCCTTCTTCCAGAAAGGGGCCTGGGTCTTGAGGTAGTCCATGAGGAACTCGCAGGCCTGGAAGCTCTGGCCCCGGTGGGCGCTGGTCACGGCCACCAGCACGATCTGGTCGAGAGGCTGCAGCAGCCCCACGCGGTGGATGACGCGGGCGCCGAAGATATCGAAGCGCCGGAAGGCCTCGTCCACCATGGCCTCGATGGATTTTTCGGTCATGCCGGGGTAGTGCTCCAGCTCCATGGACGCCACTTGGTCCCCTTCATTGCGGTCGCGCACTGTGCCCACAAAGCTGCACACCGCGCCCACGCCCTTGTTTTCGCGGCGCAGCGCCGCCACCTCGGCGGACAGGTCGAAGTCTTCGGTCTGGATGGAAACGCGGGGCACAGTCATGGCGACAGGGCTTTCGGGCAATTCGGTAACCACTGGGGCAGGCGGCGCGCTCACGGCGACCGGTGTAGGCGCGGCGCTGCCAGCAGGGCGCGCTCTTCTTCCACGAACTTGTTCAACTGGGCAAGCGCCGGAGTGGGGGGCAGCTTGGCCAGCAGGGTCTGCAGGCGCGTCACGTCGGCCACCGAAGGGGCCACCTTGATCTGCGCGATGGCGGCGGGCAGGTTGCCGCCCTGGATCAGGGCCAGGACCTTGCCCGGCCATTCACTTTTGGGTCTTGCCATGGGATGCTTGAAGTAACTGTACGATTCGCCCGCACTGTACCCGCACTGCCGCCCTCTTTGAACAGGCTCGCATCAACGACCATGGCCACACAAACGATTCAGACCGACCTGTACAAGCTCTACCCCTCGCCCCGCAACACGCACAAGGACGTTTTCGAGCACCAGGTTTTTGTCCCCTATCCCTACGCCATCATCGACCTGGAGGTGATGGAGCTGGCCGGCAAGACCACGCTGTTTGCGGCCTGTCGGCTGTCGGACATGAAGATGGGCCAGCTCGTGAGCTTCGAGCTGGCGGCAGACCAGGCCAAGTTCGAACGCCTGTTCACCCCGGACTGACGAGCGCCATGGACGACGACAACCAGATCCACGTGCCGCCCTCGTTCATGGCGGTGTACAGCGACACACGCCAGCGCCTGACCGAAAAGCCCGCCGTGGTGCGCGCCCGCTACGAGCTGTGCGAAGACCTGGCAGGCCACCTGGTGGAGCATGCGCAGACGCTTTACCACGTGCAGGCCCCGTCCGAAGCTGAGATCCTGCGGCGCATCCACGCCGGGCTGTGCACGGCCGAATCGGGCGTGTCCGTGGCCGAGGCCACGTGGATCACCACCCGGCTGGCCGAGCTGATTAACTGGCCCTGCCCGGAGCTGGTCGCGCCCACGCCGCAGCCCGTGGCAGGCCCTTGATCCAACGCTTGGCTATACTGCGCCCCATGCCCGCACACAACTCCTTTGCCATGACTGCCGCAACCGCGGCGGCATTGCAATGTGTGGGCAAAGCCAAAAAACCAGAGCTCATCTGACCGGAGCTGTGGTTCCGTCCGGATGAGCGACGGAACCACCTGGCAGAGAAATTCCCTTCTTTTTTCTCTTTCCCTCCCCGGCATTCCGCGCGCGTTCCTTCCGGACGGTTCTTCCCCTGGTCGAACCCTGAAAGGATGTTTCGCATGTCTGCCACCGCTACCACCCCCTCCCGCCAGCCGCTGTTCAGCGGACTCTGGATCGCCCTGGTCACGCCCTTCAAGGACGGGGCCGTGGACTACCCGGCACTCGCCGCCCTCACCACCAGGCTGCGCGCCCAGGGCGTTTCAGGTTTTGTCGCCTGCGGCTCCACGGGCGAAGCCGCTGCACTCGACAAGGCCGAGCAGTTGCAGGTCCTGGAAACGGTGCTCCAGGCCGCCCAGGGCCTGCCCGTGGTGATGGGTGTGTCGGGCTACCACCAGGGCCAGGTGCTGGAGCAAGTGCAGGCCCTGGCACGCTACCCGGTGGCGGGATTGCTGGTGTCGGCCCCGCACTACATCCGCCCCTCGCAAGAGGGCCTGCTGCACTGGTTCCGCACATTGGCCGACGCCAGCGCCGTGCCGCTGCTGGTCTACGACATTCCCTACCGCACGGGCGCCACGCTCAGCACCGAAACGCTGCAGGCGCTGGCCGCGCATCCGCGCATCCAGGCCATCAAGGACTGCGGCGGCAACCCGGCCAAGACACAGGCCCTGATCGCCGATGGCCGCCTGCAGGTGCTGGCGGGCGAAGACGCGCAGATCTTCCACACGCTGGCGCTGGGCGGCGCGGGCGCGATCTCGGCCAGCGCGCACTGGCAGACGCCCCGCTTTGTGGAACTGATGGCGTTGCTACGCGCAGGCGACCTGGGCGAAGCCCGCCGCGTGTGGCAGGCCCTGCTGCCCTGGATCGAGGTCTGCTTTGCCGAGCCCAACCCGGCACCGCTGAAGGCCGTGCTGGCCCATGCCGGTGAGATGAACAACGAGCTGCGCGCACCGATGATGGCCGCCTCCGAGGCGCTGGGGCAACGCCTTCAGGCCCAGGCAGGACTCAGCCCCCGGTAACGGGCGGGAAGAACGCCACCTCGGCCCCGTCGGGCAGGGTGGCGGATTCATCGCTCAGGGTCTGGTTGAGCGCCATGCGTACGGCCCTGCCACGGGCGAGGCTGCTGGCATGGGCTCCGCCGCGTGCGATCAGCTCGTCGCGCAGGGCGCTCAGGGTGGCGGCGTTCGTTTCGACCGGCTCGCTGCCTTGGCCGATGGCCTCGCGGATGGAGGCGAAATAGCGGACGGTGATCCTGTTCATCGCCGGGCCGCCCCAAGATGAAAAGCAGCCCCCTCGGGGGGCAGCGACCACACGAAGTGGGAAGCGTGGGGGTTAACGTTCATGCCAGAAGCTCCGAGAAGGCGATGTACCGCACGGTATCGCCCGCAGCAATGGTCTGGCCCGCCGGGTTGTCCACCACGCCATCGCCCCAGGCCGCCGAAGTCAGCACGCCCGAGCTCTGGTTGCCAAACAGGTCCAGTCCACCCGCCGCGTTGTGCCGCACGCGCAAGAATTCGCGGCGCTTGTCGGCCTTGGGCCAGCTGAAATCTGCCCGCACGGCCACGGATTGGGGTGCCACATCGCGCACGCCCTGCAGCCGCAGCACAAAGGGCCGCACCAGCAGCGCGAAGGTCAGAAAACTCGACACCGGGTTGCCGGGCAGGCCCATGAAATGCGCCGCCCCAATGCGACCGTAAGCGAAGGGCTTGCCAGGCTTCATGGCGATCTGCCACAGGTCCAGCGTGCCCAGCGTTTCCACGGCGGGCTTGATATGGTCTTCCTCGCCCACGCTCACGCCGCCGCTGGTCAGGATGAGGTCGTGCGCGGCACTCGCGTCGCGCAGGGCGGCGATGGTGGCATCCCGCTGGTCGGGCACGATGCCGAAGTCCGTCACCTCGCAGCCCAGGCGCTGCAGCATGGCGCGCAAAAAGAAGCGGTTGCTGTTGTAGATGGCACCGGGGCGCATCTGCTCGGGCGGCACTTCGCCGGGCATGACGAGTTCGTCGCCAGTGGAAAACAGCGCCACGCGCGGGCGGCGCGCCACCTGCAGCTGGTGTTGGCCGATGCTGGCGGCCAGGCCCAGCTCGGCCGGGGTCAGGCGTGTGCCCGCAGACAGCACCACGGCGCCCCGGGTGATGTCCTCACCCGCGCTGCGGATCCACTGGCCAGCTTGGGGGACGGCGTTGATACGCACCGAACCCAGGCCATCGGGGGCTGCAAGGGCCTCACAGTCTTCCTGCATCAGGATCGCATCGGCGCCAGCAGGCACCGGCGCGCCGGTGAAGATGCGTGCTGCCGTTCCGGGCTGCAGCGGGTCGCCCGCACTGCCCGCAGGAATGCGCTGCGACACGGGCAACACCACCCCCGCGGCCGCCACATCGGCACAGCGCACGGCGTAGCCGTCCATGGAGCTGTTGTCCTGCGGGGGCACCTGCAGGGCCGAGACGCAGTCCTGTGCCAGCACGCGGCCGTCGGCGTCAAAGGTGGTGACGGTGTCGGTGCCCGGCAGCGGGGTGGCATGGGCCAGCAGCTCGGCCAGTGCGTCGTCCAGCGCCTTGAGGGGCTTCATTGGGGGGCGCATGGCAGCAGGCCTCCGTGCAATTCCCAGTTGTATTCAAAGCGGTGCCCGTACTCGATCAGCCAGTCCACCACCTGCGCGGGCTGGTTCAGGTCCAGCAGCGGCAGCTGGGTGGGCTGGGGCAGGCTCGCGGCGGCATCGGTGGCCACGGCCACCACGAAGTCGTCCTCGGGATAGCGCACGGGCTTGGCCACCTGGCCGGGCTCGGGGGCACGCCAGACTTCAATCTTGAGCAGGTCGCTGTCCTTGAAGCCCTCCACCAGCACCCAGTCCACACCCTGGTACAGCTCGGCCAGCAGGTGGTGCACGCTGAGCGTGGCGGGCTGCTCGAACTCGCGCACCAGCATCAGGCGCTTGTCCGATGCGGCCACCACCTCAAAGGCCCCTGCCTCGCGGTGGCGGTAGGTGTCCTTGCCCGGGTGGTCGATGTCGAAACTGTGGTGGGCATGCTTGACCACCGACACCCGCAGCCCGCGCAGCCGCAGCTCGGGGATCAGCTGCTCGACCAGCGTGGTCTTGCCACTGCCGGAGAACCCGGCAAAACCGACAACCTTCATCCAGTGCTCCTTGGTTAGCTATATTTTTTATAGCTACTAGCGCTTACCAGACGCGCGCCAGGGGCGTTTTTTTCTCAAATCCCCCTCAAAAGGGGCGTCGCCTCAGCCCTGTGCGGCCGGGACGCAGTGGCGCTCGATGTAGGCCTTGACCAGCTCCACATCGGCAGGCATGACCTGCACCCGCTTGGGCAGGTCTTCAATGCCTGCAAACTTGGCGGGCCGCTCGGGCGCATGGCCGAGGGCCTCGATGATGGTCTCGGCGAACTTGATGGGCAGGGCGGTCTCCAGCACGATCATCGGCACCTTGGCATCGCTGTGGTGCTCGCGCGCCACCTTCACGCCGTCGGCAGTGTGGGTGTCGATGGTGACGCCATAGCGCTCGAAGGTGTCCTTGATGGTGGCCAGGCGGTCGGCATGGGTGCTCTTGCCGCTTTCAAAGCCGTACTTGCCCGCCGCATCGGCAAACAGCGGCTCGGCGCTCAGGTCGAAGCGACCATAGGTTTGCAGCGCGGCGCTGAACAAGGCCTTGGTGCGCTGGCCGTTGCGGCCCAGCAGGTCAAAAATGAAGCGTTCGAAGTTGCTGGCCTTGCTGATGTCCATCGAGGGGCTCGATGTCTCGTGCGTGTCGGCGCTGCCACGCACACGGTACACGCCGGTGCGGAAGAACTCGTCGAGCACGTCGTTCTCGTTCGTGGCCACCACCAGCTTGGCAATGGGCAGGCCCATCATGCGCGCCACATGGCCTGCGCAGATGTTGCCAAAGTTGCCCGAGGGCACCGTGAAGCTGACCTTCTGGTTGTTGGTCTCGGTGGCCTGGATGTAGCCCGCGAAGTAGTACACCACCTGCGCCAAGAGGCGCGCCCAGTTGATGGAGTTGACGGTGCCAATCTTGTACTTGTGCTTGAAGGCGTGGTCGTTGCTCACAGCCTTGACGATGTCCTGGCAGTCGTCGAACACGCCTTCGATGGCGATGTTGTGGATGTTTTCGTCCTGCAGGCTGAACATCTGCGCCTGCTGGAAGGCGCTCATGCGGCCGTGCGGGCTGGTCATGAAGACACGCACGCCCGCCTTGCCACGCATGGCGTATTCGGCCGCGCTGCCGGTGTCGCCGCTGGTGGCGCCCAGGATGTTGAGCTGCTCGCCACGGCGGCCCAGTTCGTATTCGAACAGGTTGCCCAGCAGCTGCATGGCCATGTCCTTGAAGGCCAGCGTGGGACCGTTGGACAAGGCTTCGAGCCACAGGCCGTCTTCGAGGTGGCGCAGGGGCACGATCTCGCCTGTGCCAAAGACTTCGGCGGTGTACGTCTTGGCGCACAGGGCCTTGAGGTCGGCGGCAGGGATGTCGTCGATGTACAGCGACAGGATACGGAACGCCAGCTCGGCGTAGCCCTGCTCGTGGTAGGCCTTGCGCAGCTGGGTGAGCGTGGCGTCGCTGATCTGCGGGTAGTGCTCGGGCAGGTACAGGCCACCATCGGGCGCCAGGCCTTCAAGCAGGATGTCGCAGAACTGTTTGCGGTCTGCGTGGCCGCGTGTGCTGAGGTATTTCATGAGGGGGTTCCCGTCGGTGTCGCTCAAAGACTGATGCCGTACACGCGGATATCAAGGTAAAAACGTGAGGCGATCAGCAGCAGGAAGCCGCCGATCAGGATCAGCCAGTGCAGTGGCTTGTCCTCGTAATTGTCCGTGCGCTCCAGCAGCACAAAGTACAGCCAGGCTGCCAGAAAACTGCCCACGCCATTGAGGATGGCCTGCCCGCGTGGCATGGACCCGAACAGGGCCAGCATGACCAGCAGGCCGAACCAGAACGCCAGGTGCCAGCGCGGCAGATCGACATGCGCCATCTTGAACAGCGCCGACAACGTGAGGGCGGCAACCAGGGTGGGCATGGCGGGGCGGCATCATGGCGCGTTGGGGCCCTGTGTAGCGCAGGGTCAGTTCAGCTCTTCCTTGCGGATGCGCGTGATGGGGGCCAGCACCGTGGGCAGGGCCTGCATCTGGGCGATCACGGCGTCCATGGTGCCTTCGCGGGTGTCGTGGGTCAGGATGATCAGGTCCGTTTGCGTCGATCCTTCGCCGCCCACTTCGTCGGCCTCGCGCTGCAGCACCGCGTCGATGCTCACACCCGCCTCGGCCAGCAGGCCCGTGACCTTGGCGAGCACGCCCGCCTGGTCAGCGACGCGCAAGCGCAGGTAGTAGCTGGTGACCACTTCGCTCATGGGCAGCACAGGCAGCGTGCCCATGGCGTCGGCGAGCGTGTTGGCCTGGAAGGCGAGGTGGGGCACGCGGTGCTCAGGATCGGCGGTGTGCAGGCGGGCGATGTCCACCAGGTCGGCGATCACGGCGCTGGCGGTAGGCTCGCTGCCCGCGCCCTTGCCGTAGTACAGCGTGGTGCCCACGGCATCGCCCTGCACCACCACGGCGTTCATGGCGCCCTCGACGTTGGCGATCAGCCGCTTGGAGGGCACCAGGCTCGGGTGCACGCGCAGCTCGATGCCCTTGTCCGCGCGCTTGGTGATGCCCAGCAGCTTGATGCGGTAGCCCAGTTGCTCGGCGTACTTGATGTCGGCCGCACCCAGCTTGGTGATGCCCTCGACATAGGCCTTGTCGAACTGCACCGGGATGCCGAAGGCGATGGCGCTCATCAGCGTGACCTTGTGGGCGGCGTCCACGCCTTCGATGTCGAAGGTGGGGTCGGCTTCGGCGTAGCCCAGGCGCTGCGCTTCCTTCAGCACCACATCGAAGTCCAGGCCCTTGCTGCGCATCTCGGACAGGATGAAGTTGGTGGTGCCGTTGATGATGCCGGCAAGCCACTGGATGCGGTTGGCGGTGAGGCCCTCCCGCAGTGCCTTGATGATGGGGATGCCACCGGCCACGGCGGCTTCGAAGGCCACCATCACACCCTTGGCCGATGCGGCCGCGAAGATCTCGGTGCCGTGCACGGCCAGCAGCGCCTTGTTGGCGGTGACGACATGC
Organism: Acidovorax kalamii; assembly: GCF_002245625.1. Classification (GTDB taxonomy): domain Bacteria; phylum Pseudomonadota; class Gammaproteobacteria; order Burkholderiales; family Burkholderiaceae_C; genus Acidovorax; species Acidovorax kalamii. Next base: position 286,839 of record NZ_NOIG01000001.1, on the reverse strand, counting down.
TTGCCCGCCGCAATGGCTTCGAGCACCAGCGCGCGTGCAATGCCGTAGCCGCCGATCAGCTCGATGACGATGTCGATGTCAGGGTTGGCAATGATGGCGCGGGCGTCGTTGACGACCTGGATGCCATCCCCCACCACGGCTTTGGCGCGCTCCACGTCCAGGTCGGCCACCATGGTGATCTCGATGCCACGGCCCGCGCGGCGGCTGATTTCGTCCTGGTTGCGTGCGAGCACGTTGAACACGCCGCTGCCGACGGTGCCGATGCCCAGGAGGCCTACTTGGATGGGTTTCATGGAAGATTTACCAGTCAAAAATGGTGTTTGCGCCTGTCCAGCAAGCGCTAGCAGCTATCAAAAAATGAGTATTAGCCGACGCGCCGCAGATCGGTGCCGCAGCGCTTGCGGTACTGCTCCAGGAAACGCGCCACGCGGCCAATGGCGTCGCGCAGGTCGTCTTCGTGGGGCAGGAACACGATACGGAAGTGGTCGGGTGCGGCCCAGTTGAAGCCCGTGCCCTGCACCAGCATCACCTTGGTCTCCTGCAGCAGTTCCAGGAAGAACTGCTGGTCGTCCTCGATGGGGTACACGGCCGGGTCGAGGCGCGGAAACATGTAGAGCGCCGCCTGCGGCTTCACGCAGCTCACGCCCGGAATGGCGGTGATCAGCTCATAGGCCAAGTCGCGCTGCTTGCGCAGGCGGCCGCCCTCGCCCACCAGCTCGTTGATGCTCTGGTAGCCGCCCAGCGCGGTCTGCACGGCCCACTGGCCGGGCACGTTGGCGCAAAGGCGCATGTTCGAGAGCATGTTCAAGCCCTCGATGTAGTCCTTGGCGGGCTTCTTGTCGCCCGACACCACCAGCCAGCCCGCGCGGTAGCCGCAGGAGCGATAACTTTTGGACAGCGAGTTGAAGGTGAGTGTGAGCACATCCTCGCTCAGCGAGCCAATCGCCGTGTGCTTGGCGCCGTCGTACAGCACCTTGTCGTACACCTCGTCGGCGAAGATCACCAGGCCGTGCTCGCGCGCAATGGCTACGATGCCCTTGAGCAGCGCGTCCGAGTACAGCGCGCCCGTGGGGTTGTTGGGGTTGATGACCACGATGCCCTTGGTACGGGGCGTGATCTTGGCCCGGATGTCATCCAGGTCGGGCATCCAGCCATTGGCCTCGTCGCACAGGTAGTGCACAGGCGTGCCGCCCGACAGGCTGGCCGCCGCCGTCCACAACGGGTAATCGGGCGAGGGCAGCAGCAGCTCGTCGCCCGTGTCCAGCAGCGCGTTCGTGGCCATCACGATGAGTTCGCTGGCGCCATTGCCCAGGTAGATATCGTCCAGCGCCACGCCCTTGATGCCCTGCTTCTGGGTCTCGTGCATCACGGCCTTGCGCGCGGCAAAAATGCCCTTGCTGTCCGAGTAGCCTGCCGAGTTGGGCAGGTTGCGGATCATGTCGAGCTGGATTTCCTCGGGCGCATCGAAGCCGAACACGGCCAGGTTGCCAATGTTGAGCTTGATGATCTTGTGCCCGTCTTCCTCCATCTTCTTGGCCGCGTCCATGATCGGCCCCCGGATGTCGTAGCAGACGTTGGCAAGCTTGGCGGATTTTTGGACGGTTTTCATGCGCTGACGGTGGTGCGGTGGGGTCAGGGGGCGGCCAAAGCAACGGGTACTTTGGCGAAACCTATAATTTGACCACAGAACCGGCGCCCTCCCCTGGCGCAAGCGCCTCTGGCCACGCCCTGCCAACCGCCCTGCCTGCCACTCCGACCTCCATGAAATTTCAGCCTGACCGCTCGAACGCACAGACCATCAGCGGCTACGGCCCCGGCTGGATCGGCGTGGACGCAGAGAAGATCACCCACAGCGTCATCCTCGGCTCCGGCGGGTTGCGCCAGGCTTGGCCCTGCACGCGCTTCGAGGACCTGACCCCGGACCACTTCGTGCAACTGGCCACCCTGGAGGCCGAGTTGGTGATCCTCGGCAGCGGAACCCGCAACCGTTTTCCGCCCCCCGCCTGGCTGGCCCCGCTGATGGCGCGGCGGCTGGGGCTGGAGACCATGGACACGGCCGCAGCCTGCCGCACCTACAACATCCTGGCCGGAGAAGGCCGGAATGTGGTGGCAGCGCTGATTCTGGAAACCTGAAAGCCTGCCTGCAGCCCCTTGCAACAGGCGGGGCGCACCTATGCAAACCCTTGCCAAAGTGCCCGCCACACGAGGCAAGACACACAGTCTTACATTTGGCTGGCAATCGATTTCGGGGTAAAATCACCGGTTGCGGTCGGGGGCACCACCAAGAGCAATAACACACCCCACTCCCCCGGCTTACCAACGACTACATCCTGAGAGATTGAAGTGATATGGCGATCGTTGTCAACAAACCCCTCCCTGAATTTGAAGCCAACGCGACCGGTGGAATCAAGGTTTCCAACACCTCCCACCTTGGCCAGATTCTGGTTCTGTACTTCTATCCCAAGGACAACACGCCTGGCTGCACCACGGAGGCCATGCAGTTTCGCGACAAGTACAAGGATTTCGTGAAGGCGGGCGCTGCCGTGTTCGGCGTGTCGCGCGACAACATGAAGTCGCACGACGACTTCAAGGAAAAGCTGGAACTGCCGTTCGAGCTGATCGCCGACACCGAAGAGAAGATGTGCCACATGTTCGGCGTGGTCAAGAACAAGATCATGTACGGCAAGAAGGTCAAGGGCATCGAGCGCAGCACCTTCCTGATCGGTCCTGACGGTCTGCTGGTTCAGGAATGGCGCGGCCTCAAGGTGCCCGGCCATGTGGACGAAGTCCTCAAGACCGTCAAATCCATCAAGGCCCTGAAAAAGGCCGCCTGATCCTCTGCCACCTGCGCACCTGGATCACGCCCCTGGAGCATCGGCGCGACACCCCATCGGTTTTGCCTCGGCAAGACACCCAGAGTGGGCATAATGGATTTATGCCCCTGGTTATCGCGACGTTTGCCCCTCCCCAAAAAGCCGCCTCGGCCTCCAGGCGGCTTTTTGCTTTCTGACCCGTCTTTCTTCATTTACCGACCGAGGCCCTGCCACCATGCCCCTGCCCCCCGCCCCCAGCCGGCGCGCTGCACTCCTCGCGCCAGAAGCCTTTGAAGTCACGGCCCGTCCACGGGTGTCACAAACCTCGGCCAACGAGCCCGTTGCCGCACCCGTGCGCGCAGCTTCGGCCACCCGCGCAGGACGCAAAACAGCCAGCGTTGCACCTGCGGCGCCTGCAGCCTTGGTCGCAGCCCCGCTGATCCAGGTCGAAACCCAGGTCCGCGCCCCCGAGCCCACGGGCACCCCGGCCACCCCCGTCGCCCGCGCTACCGGCACCCGCAAGGCACGCACGACCAGCGTGGCAGCAAGCCCCAGCGCTGCAGCCCCTACCGCTGCGCCCCGGGGCAAAAAGGCCGCACCACAGGGCCCGACCAAGCTCTTCGTGCTAGACACCAATGTGCTCCTGCATGACCCCACCAGCCTGTTCCGCTTTGAAGAGCACGACATCTTCCTGCCAATGATCGTGCTGGAAGAACTGGACGGCCACAAGAAGGGCATGACCGAAGTGGCCCGCAATGGCCGCCAAGCCAGCCGCACCCTGGATGCGCTGGCTGCTGCCCAGGGCGCCGACATGGCCAAGGGCCTCAAGCTCGACTCCACAGGCCAGCGTGCTGCGGGTGGCCACCTGTTCTTCCAGACGGTGCCACTGGATTACAGCCTGCCCACCAGCCTGCCCCCCGGCAAGGCCGACAACCAGATCCTGGGCGTGGTGGAAGCCCTGCGCAAGCTGCATGCCCCGCGCGAGGTGGTGCTGGTGTCCAAGGACATCAACATGCGCGTCAAGGCGCGTGCCCTGGGCCTGAACGCCGAGGACTACCAGAACGACAAGACGCTGGAAGACGGCGACCTGCTCTACGCTGGCGTGCTCGCCCTGCCCCCTGACTTCTGGGCCAAGAGCGGCAAGAACGTGGAGAGCTGGCAGAGCGGCGCCCACACCTACTACCGCATCGGCGGGCCCATCGTGCCGCAGCTGATGATCAACCAGTTTGTGTACTTTGAGGCCCCCGGCGAGCCCAGCCTGTTTGCGCGCGTGAGCGAAATCCGCGAGAAAACAGCGGTGCTGCAGACGCTCAAGGACTATGGCTCGGCCAAGAACGCCGTGTGGGGCGTGACCACGCGCAACCGCGAGCAGAACTACGCCATGAACCTGCTCATGGACCCAGAGATCGACTTCGTGACCCTGACCGGCACGGCGGGCACCGGCAAGACCTTGCTGGCCCTGGCCGCAGGCCTGACCCAGGTACTGGACGATCGCCGTTACACCGAGATCATCATGACCCGCGCCACCGTGAGCGTGGGCGAGGACATCGGCTTCCTGCCCGGCACCGAAGAAGAGAAGATGGGCCCCTGGATGGGCGCGCTGGACGACAACCTCGAATTCTTGGCCAAAGGCGACGGCGGCAATGCGGGCGAATGGGGCCGCGCCGCCACCAACGAGCTGATCCGCAGCCGCATCAAGATCAAGAGCATGAACTTCATGCGCGGGCGCACTTTCCTGAACAAGTACGTGATCATCGACGAGGCACAGAACCTGACGCCCAAACAGATGAAGACACTCATCACCCGCGCGGGCCCGGGTACCAAGATCATCTGCATGGGCAACCTCGCACAGATCGACACGCCGTACCTGACCGAAGGCTCCTCGGGCCTGACGTATGCGGTGGACCGCTTCAAGGGATGGCCACACAGCGGGCACATCACACTGGCGCGTGGTGAGCGCTCGCGCCTGGCGGACTTTGCGAGCGAAGTGCTCTGATCTCGCACTGAAAAGGCAAAGGCCCCTGCCGATGGCAGGAGCCTTGTTCACTGGAGCGTCAACACCGCACGTCAGTAGTCATCTCCACCGCCCATGGCCAGGTTTTCGAAGCGTGTCTGGTTCTTCTGGAAGAACAGCTTCACGGTGCCCGTGGGGCCGTTCCGCTGCTTGCCGATGATGACCTCGGCCACGTTGGGCTCCTTGCTGTCCTTGTTGTAGTAGTCATCACGGTAGATGAACATGATGATGTCCGCGTCCTGCTCGATGGCGCCCGATTCGCGCAGGTCGGACATCATGGGGCGCTTGTCGGTGCGCTGTTCTACCGAGCGGTTGAGCTGCGACAACGCGATCACGGGGCACTGCAGCTCCTTGGCCAGCATTTTCAGGCCCCGGGAGATCTCGCCCAGTTCGGTGGCACGGTTATCGGCGCTCCCGGCGCCAGAGCCACTCATAAGCTGCAGGTAGTCCACCACGATCAGGCCCAGCTTGCCGCACTGGCGCGCCAGCCGCCGCGCATTGGCACGCAACTCACCCGGGGACAGGCCCGGTGTTTCGTCGATGTGCAGCGAGACGGTGCGCAACCGCTCGATGGCCTCGGTCAGGCGCGGCCATTCATCGTCGGTGAGTTTGCCGGTGCGCAGGTTGCCCTGGTTCACGCGGCCGATGGAGCCCACGATACGCACCGCCAGTTGGGCGGCGCCCATTTCCATGGAGAAGATCGCGACCGGCAGGCCTTCGTTGAGCGCCACATGTTCGGCGATGTTCACCGCAAACGAGGTCTTGCCCATGGACGGGCGGGCGGCCAGCACAATCATGTCGCCCGCCTGCAGGCCGGAGGTCATGCGGTCCAGGTCAGCAAAACCGGTGGGCACACCGGTCACATCGGCCGGGTTGTCGGCCATCTCCTGCACCTTGTCGAGCAGGTCGATCACCAGGTTGTCGAGCGACTGGAAGCCCTGCTTGTTGCGCGAGCCCTCTTCGCCGATGGCAAATATCTTGGCCTCAGCCTCGTCCAGAATCCGCTCCACCGTCTTGCCCTGCGGGTTGAAGGCATTGGTGGAGATTTCATCGCTGGCCGTGACCAGTTTGCGCAGGATGGCACGCTCGCGCACGATCTCGGCGTAGCGGCGGATGTTGGTGGCGCTGGGAACGTACTGCGCCAGGTTGTTCAGGTAGGTGAGCCCGCCCATCTCCTGGGCCTTGCCCTGGTTCTTGAGCTGCTCGAACACCGTGATCACATCGGCTGGCTTGCTGGCATTGATCAGCGCGCCGATGGCCGCGTAAATGGCCTGGTGTTCGTAACGGTAGAAATCGCCCTCCTTGAGCAGGTCCCCCACCCGGTCCCAGGCGTTGTTGTCCAGCAGCAGGCCGCCCAGCACGCTGGACTCGGCCTCGATAGAGTGCGGCGGCGTGCGCAGCTTGGCAATTTCCTGGTCTTCGCTGGCAGATGGCAGCGAACCCTGTTCGTCGAGCGGAGGGAAAACAGCGGACATGGATTTCTCCGGGACAGGTCTAGAAACCGGTTACCCCATGGCCCCAGGGGCAGCAGCCGGAATGGATAAGCCTTGGGACAATCTGTGGATGACCGGTGGGCAACCCTGTACAAATGGGCTGGGTCAAAAGCACGAAAGCCGCCCGGAGGCGGCTTTCGCGGCGAGTCGCGCAGAGATTATCTACGCGCTGGCGATCAGGCGGTTTCGCCGTAGACCGACACGTTGACTTCCACCACCACGTCGGTGTGCAGAGCCACGCTCACGGCGCTGTCGCTCACAACCTTGATAGGGCCGTTGGGCAGGCGGATCTGCGACTTGGCAACCTTGTAGCCTTGCTTGTTCAGCTCTTCGGCGATGTCATGGTTGGTCACAGAACCGAACAGACGGCCGTCCACGCCCGCCTTTTGCGTCAGCTTGACGGTGGTGCCAGCCAGCTTTTCGCCTTGGGCTTGGGCTTCTGCCAGCTTGGCGGCAGCAGCCTTTTCGAGTTCGGCGCGCTTGGCTTCGAACTCTGCCTTGGCAGCTTCGGTGGCACGGCGTGCACGGCCCGAAGGGATCAGGAAGTTGCGGGCGTAGCCGTCCTTGACCTTGACGATTTCACCGAGGTTGCCGAGGTTCACAACCTTGTCGAGCAGGATGATTTGCATGGGTTGTGCTCCTTAGATCTTGTGCTGGTCGCTGTAAGGCACCAGGGCCAGGAAGCGGGCGCGCTTGATGGCGGTGTTCAGCTGACGCTGGAAGATGGCGCGCGTGCCGGTCAGGCGTGCGGGGATGATCTTGCCGTTTTCGGCGATGAAATCGCGCAGCGTATCGACATCCTTGTAGTCGATTTCTTCAACGCCCGTCACCGTGAAGCGGCAGAAGCGCTTGCGCTTGAACAGCAGGGACTGGGTGTTGCGCTTTGGGCGCTTGTCTTTGTTGAACTTCTTGAACGTGGCCATTGCGGACCCCTTGAAAATTAATTTTGTTGAATATCCTGGATGTGCAGCACTGCGGTCTTGCCATTGCGCGGGTTGGCCAGAAATCCGTGGAAAGTCCAGTGACTTCCGATGTTCTGCCTTGCCAGACGCTCAGCCATTGCTCCGAAAGCCATGGCTTTGATGGCGGCCCTGACTGCGCGGGGATGTTCTGCCTCGGTTTGCTGCGACTCATGTTCGAGCCGCAGGGTGATGGCAGGCAATCCGGCGGGCGTGTAGCGCAGGGGTTCAGCCTCTGCGATACAGGCGGTCAAGACTACGCGGTTCTCCACTCCAAAAAGGATGGATCAGCGCTCGCCGCGCTCACCGCCGGCAGCTGCATACTCAGCTTGGCTGGCCTTGCGGGCTTCTTCGCGCTCAACAGTCTTCATCATGGAAGATGGGCCCGTGTCGGCCTTCTTCTTCTGAACCGTCAGGTGGCGCAGCACGGCGTCGTTGAACTTGAAGGCGTGCTCCAGTTCAGCCATCACAGCCTGGTCGGCTTCGATGTTCACGCACAGGTAGTGGGCCTTGGCCAGCTTGTTGATCAGGTATGCCAGTTGACGGCGACCCCAGTCTTCCACGCGGTGCACCTTGCCACCGCCAGCGGTGATCATGCCCTTGTAGCGCTCCAGCATGGCTGGAACTTGTTCGCTTTGATCCGGATGGATCAACAAAATGATTTCGTAATGACGCATGCAGACTCCTTTTGGGTGAGACCACCCACCGCGTCTAGAAGTGGTGTGGCAAGGGAAAGCCTGCGATTATAGCCCGGCCGCCGCCGCTTGTACACTCAGCGTTTTCCGTCAACCCTTGGGCACGCGCAAAAGGCGTCCAATAAAAGGCGCCTGATGGTGCCTGAACGGATATTCAACCCTTGCAATACCCGGGGTTGGACCGACTTGCTTACCACTACGGAGCACTGCGCGCAGGGCCCAGAATCACAAATCCCTGGTACAGACCTTGATTTGTGACGGCATGCCCCCAAGTCCCGCGCGTACCGTTTCACTCACCTTCAGACCAAGACATGTCAGACCACAGCCAAACCACCCCGCCCCAGAGCGCCCCCGCCCCCGAAGAAGTCGAAGCCGCCATGGCTGCCCACGCCTCTGACGAGCTGGCCCGCCTCCAAGGCGAGCTGGCCGAGCTGAAGGCCAAGAGCGCCGATCTGGCCGACCAGTTCCTGCGCGCCAAGGCCGAGGCGGAGAACGCCCGCCGCCGCGCTGATGATGAAGTGGCCAAAGCCCGCAAGTTCGGCATCGAGAGCTTTGCCGAAAGCCTGCTGCCTGTGGCCGACAGCCTGGACGCCGCCCTGGCCATCAAGGAAGCCACGCCGCAACAGCTGCGCGAAGGTGCCGACGCCACCCTGCGCCAGCTGACCTCGGCCCTGGAGCGCAACAAGGTGCTGGCCATCAACCCTGCCGCTGGCGCCAAGTTCGACCCGCACCAGCACCAGGCCATCAGCGTGGTGCCCGCCGAACAAGAGGCCAACACCGTCGTGGCCGTGCTGCAAAAGGGCTATGTGATTGCCGAACGTGTGCTGCGCCCGGCCCTTGTCACCGTCACGGCCCCGAAGTAAATCTTCAAATAAATCAGCGCGGATGACTTGAACCCCCACGAGTTATCCACAAGTTACTAGCCATCCAAACCATTCAAGCATTCGGAGAAAAATCATGGGAAAAATCATCGGCATTGACCTGGGCACCACCAACAGCTGCGTGTCCATCATGGAAGGCAACACCACGCGCGTGATCGAGAACAGCGAAGGCGCGCGCACCACGCCCTCCATCGTGGCCTACCAGGAAGACGGCGAGATCCTCGTTGGCGCCTCGGCCAAGCGCCAGGCCGTGACCAACCCCAAGAACACGCTGTACGCGATCAAGCGCCTGATCGGCCGCAAGTTCACCGAAAAAGAAGTGCAGAAGGACATCGACCTGATGCCCTATTCCATCGTGGCCGCCGACAACGGTGACGCCTGGGTGGAAGTGCGTGGCAGCAAGCTGTCGGCCCAGCAGGTGTCGGCCGACATCCTGCGCAAGATGAAGAAGACCGCCGAGGACTACCTGGGCGAGCCCGTGACCGAGGCCGTGATCACCGTGCCTGCGTACTTCAATGACGCCCAGCGCCAAGCCACCAAGGACGCCGGCCGCATCGCGGGCCTGGAAGTCAAGCGCATCATCAACGAGCCCACCGCTGCGGCCCTGGCCTTCGGCCTGGACAAGCAGGAAAAGGGCGACCGCAAGATCGCCGTGTATGACCTGGGCGGCGGCACGTTCGACGTGTCCATCATCGAAATCGCCGACGTGGACGGCGAAAAGCAGTTCGAAGTGTTGTCCACCAACGGCGACACCTTCCTGGGCGGCGAAGACTTCGACCAGCGCATCATCGACTTCATCATCAGCGAGTTCAAGAAGGAACAGGGCGTGGACCTGTCCAAGGACGTGCTGGCCCTGCAGCGCCTGAAGGAAGCCGCCGAAAAAGCCAAGATCGAGCTGTCGAACTCGGCCTCCACCGACATCAACCTGCCCTACATCACGGCCGATGCCTCGGGCCCCAAGCACCTGAACATCAAGCTGACCCGCGCCAAGCTGGAGGCCCTGGTGGAGGAGCTGATCGAGCGCACCATCGCGCCTTGCCGCACGGCCATCAAAGACGCTGGCGTGTCGGTGTCCGACATCCACGACGTGATCCTGGTCGGCGGCATGACCCGCATGCCCAAGGTGCAGGAGAAGGTGAAGGAGTTCTTTGGCAAGGACCCCCGCAAGGACGTGAACCCTGACGAAGCCGTGGCCGTGGGCGCTGCCATCCAGGGCCAGGTGCTGTCGGGCGACCGCAAGGACGTGCTGCTGCTGGACGTGACCCCCCTGTCCCTGGGCATCGAGACCCTGGGCGGCGTCATGACCAAGATGATCACCAAGAACACCACGATCCCGACGAAGTTCGCGCAGACCTTCTCGACGGCCGACGACAACCAGCCCGCCGTGACGATCAAGGTGTTCCAGGGCGAGCGCGAGATGGCCTCGGGCAACAAGCTGCTGGGCGAGTTCAACCTCGAAGGCATCCCGCCCGCAGCGCGCGGTGTGCCGCAGATCGAAGTGTCGTTCGACATCGACGCCAACGGCATCCTGCACGTGGGCGCCAAGGACAAGGGCACCGGCAAGGAGAACAAGATCACCATCAAGGCCAGCTCCGGCCTGTCGGAAGAAGAAATCCAGAAGATGGTGAAGGACGCCGAGCTGAACGCCGCCGACGACAAGAAGAAGCTGGAACTGGTGCAAGCCCGCAACCAAGGCGAAGCCGCCGTGCACAGCGTGAACAAGAGCCTGGCCGAGCACGGCGACAAGCTCGACGCTGGCGAAAAGGACGCGATCACGGCCGCCGTGAAGGCCCTGGAAGAAGCCCTGAAGGGTGAGGACAAGGCGTCCATCGACGAGAAGACCACGGCCTTGATGGCCACCAGCCAGAAGCTGGGCGAGAAGATGTACGCCGAATCCCAGGCTGCACAAGCCGCCCAGGCCGCCGGTGGCGCCGATGCGGCAGGTGCCTCGGCCTCCGCTTCTTCGGCCAAGCCCGCTGACGACGACAACGTCGTCGATGCCGAAGTGAAGGAAGTCAAGAAGGGCTGAGCGAGCCCCCGTTGACCCGAGCCGCCGCGCAATGCCTACAGGGGCTGCGCGGCGTTCCTGTTCCAACCGGGTTCTGAATCACTATGTCCAAACGAGACTTTTACGAAATCCTGGGCGTTCCCAAGAACGCCTCGGACGAAGAAATCAAGAAGGCCTATCGCAAGCTGGCGATGAAGCACCACCCTGACCGCAACCAGGGGGATGCGGCCAAGCCTGCCGAAGAGAAGTTCAAGGAGGCCAAGGAGGCCTACGAGATGCTCTCTGACCCGCAAAAGCGTGCCGCCTACGACCAGTACGGCCACGCCGGGGTGGACCCCAACATGCGCGGCCCCGGCGGTGCAGGGGCAGAAGGTTTTGGCGGTTTTGCCGAGGCCTTCGGCGACATCTTCGGCGACATGTTTGGCCAGCAGGGCGGGCGTGGGCGCGGTGCGGGTGGCCGCCAGGTGTACCGGGGCAGCGACCTGAGCTACGCCATGGAGATCACGCTGGAAGAAGCCGCACGCGGCAAGGACGCGCAGATCCGCATCCCCTCGTGGGAGAGCTGTGACACCTGCCACGGCAGCGGCGCCAAGCCCGGCACCAGCGCCAAGACCTGTGGCACCTGCCAGGGCGCAGGCACAGTGCAGATGCGCCAGGGCTTCTTCAGCGTGCAGCAGACCTGCCCGCACTGCCGTGGCACGGGCAAGATCATCCCCGAGCCCTGCACCACCTGCCATGGCCAGGGCAAGCTCAAGAAGCAGAAGACGCTGGAAGTGAAGATTCCTGCGGGCATCGACGACGGCATGCGCATCCGCAGCACGGGCAATGGCGAGCCGGGCACCAATGGCGGCCCGCCGGGCGACCTGTACATCGAGATCCGCCTGAAGAAGCACGACATCTTCGAGCGCGACGGCGATGACCTGCACTGCCAGGTGCCCGTGAGCTTCATCACGGCCGCGCTGGGCGGCGAGATCGAGGTACCCACGCTCGCAGGCAAGGCCGCGATCGACATCCCTGAAGGCACCCAGGCCGGCAAGCAGTTCCGCCTGCGCGGCAAGGGCATCAAGGGCGTGCGCGCCAGCTACCCGGGCGATCTGTACTGCCACATCGCGGTGGAAACACCGGTCAAGCTGACCGAGCACCAGCGCAAGCTGCTGCGCGAGCTGGAAGATTCGCTCAAGAAGGGCGGCGCCCGCCACTCACCCAGCGGCGAGAGCTGGACGGACCGGCTGAAGAACTTCTTCAGCTGATCCAGCACCTGCTCCCCTCCCCCAACCGCCCTCGGCCTCACGGCCCGGGCGGTTTTTTCATGCGCGCTACGGGCTGCACGGCCAGCCCCGTGGCCTTGCCCGGCCGCTCGTGCTGGGGCGCGCGGTAAAAGCCCAGGATGCGGCGCACGTACTCACGCGTCTCGCTGTAGGGCGGCACGCCGCCATGCCGCTCCACCGCTTTCTCACCCGCGTTGTAGGCGGCCGAGGCCAGTGCCACATCGCCCCCAAAGCGGTCCAGCAACCAGCGCAGGTAGGTCAGCCCGCCACGCACGTTCTGCTCGGGGTTCCACACGTCGCGCACACCAAAACGATCCGCCGTCTCGGGGATCAGCTGCATCAGCCCCTGCGCGTTCTTGGGCGACAGCGCCCGGGCCTGGAAGTTGGACTCCGACCGCACGATGGCCAGTGCCAGGCGCGGGTCTACCTCGAAGCGGGGTGCGAGCCGCTGCACCAGCTCGGCGTGGCGGCGTTTTTCATCGGGCAGGTTGCTGACATAGCGGTCTACCACCTCGTGGGGCACAACCTCCTGGGCAGAATCGCGCACCTCCAGCCGGGGGGCGTCACCCGTGGTGAGGCAGTCCGGCAGCTGCTCGCCCGGCGCCAGGCCTTCGGCCAGGCTGCGCGCCTTCTCGTGCCCCCGCTGCGCCGCCAGGGCCAGCAAGGTGGCTGCCGCTGCCGGATCCGGCACCACATCGCGCCCCCGCATCAGCAGGCGGCCCAGGCGGTATTGGGCCTCCACGCTGCCATAGCGTGCGGCATCGCAGTAGCGCTGCGCGGCGCGGTGCGGCTGGCGCCGCACTTCGGCCTCGTAGCCCTCCTCCAGCCAGCGCGACAGCACAGGGGGCTCGTCGGCCCATTCGGGCGGGTCGTCCAGCGGCTGCGCGCGCACCTGCCAGCCGCCAGCCAGCAAAGCCATTGCCAGCAAGGCGCCATGGGCGTGAAAGGAAAACCGGGGCTGCATACCTCAACCTGTTGGATGAAGGTCCCGCCAAGACGGGGCATCAGGAGATGGGCTGCCCACTGTAGTACCGCTGGAGGATTTGCAACAGAAAAACATTGCCAGCGGTGATTTCTTGATCTGAGGCAAGAATCCACCCGCCTGCGGTAGCCCCCGGCCCCCCTGCGCCGTAGCATGAAAGCCCGCCAGGCGGTCTTTGGGGGCCGCAATCCGGGGAAAAGGCAACAACGGGACAAGGGGCATCGGCATGAACGTCAACATCACCTTCCTGGGCGGCTCGGGCACGGTCACCGGCTCCAAATACCTGGTGCGCCACAACGGCAAGAGCCTGCTGGTGGACTGCGGACTCTTCCAGGGCTACAAGCAGCTGCGCCTGCGCAACTGGCAGCCCCTGCCCGTCACGCCGCACCAGATCGACGCGGTAGTGCTGACCCACGCGCACCTGGACCACAGCGGCTACCTGCCCCTGCTGGCGCGCGACGGCTACACCCGTGCGATCCACTGCACGCCGGGCACGCGCGACCTGTGCACCATCCTGCTGCCCGACAGCGGGCACCTGCAGGAAGAAGATGCCGCCTTCCTCAACCGCCACCAGCTCAGTAGCCACAGCCCGGCCCTGCCGCTGTACACCCGGCTGGATGCGCTGCACTGCCTTAAACAATTCCAGATCCATGCCTTCCACAAGGCGTTCGAGCCCCTGCCCGGCTGGCGGGTGACGTTCTCTCCGGCAGGCCACATCCTGGGCGCGGCCAGCGTGTTGCTGGAGGTGGGTGGACGGCGCATCCTGTTCTCGGGCGACCTGGGGCGGCCCGACGACCTGCTCATGAACCCGCCCGATGCGCCGCCCCCGGCCGACACGGTGCTCATCGAATCCACCTACGGCGACCGCGAGCACCCGTCCGAAGGCCTGCTGGATGAAATGGGCCCCGCGCTGCAGCGGCTGGCAGCACGCGGGGGCATCGCCGTGGTGCCTGTGTTCGCCGTGGGCCGCGCACAGGTTGTGCTGCACGCCATCGGGTTGCTGAAGGCACAGGGCGTGGTGCCTGCGTCGCTCAAGGTGTTCCTGGACAGCCCCATGGCTGTGAGCACGACCGGGCTGTTCCAGCACCACATGCAGGAACACCGACTGAGTGGACGCGAAGTGCAAGCGCTGGAACACGGCGCCACCATGGTTCAGACAACGGAACAGTCCAAAGGTCTGGCCCGGCTGCATGGCCCCATGGTCATCCTGTCGGCCAGCGGGATGGCCACCGGCGGCCGCGTGCTGCACCACCTGGCACTGCACGCGGGCGACCACCGCAACATGATCATCCTGACCGGGCACCAGGCGCCGGGCACACGCGGCGCGCGGCTGGCCGAGGGCGAAAAGACCATCCGCATCCATGGCCAGGATGTGGCTGTGCGTGCCGAGGTGGTGCGGCTGTCGTCCGCCTCGGCCCATGCCGATGGCAACCAGCTCATCGCCTGGCTGCGCAGCATGGGCCACGCGCCCGACCAGGTGTATGTGGTGCATGGCGAAATGGGCGCCGCCGACCACCTGCGCCAGCGGATCGCACACGAACTGCGCTGGAATGCGGCGGTGCCAGAGCATGGCAGCACCTGTGTGGCCTGAGAAGGTGTGAACGAACCCGCCCCCTTGCGCAGCGGGCAAACCGCAGACGGGCAACCCAGCCATCTCGCATGGCGATGACAACCAACGAATAATGGGGAGAAAATAACGATCCTTCTCATTTCGAGAAGACAAACACCCCATGAAAAGCTCCGAGCGCAGTTTTGCGCGCCGTATTGACCTGACCTCGCTGCAACTGTTTGTGGCGGTGTGCGAGCTTGGCAGCATCGGCCGCGCGGCCGAGCGCGAATTCATCGCGGCATCGGCCGTCAGCAAGCGCCTGTCGGACCTGGAAACCGCTGTGGACACGGCCCTGCTGTACCGCCACAGCCGGGGCGTGACCCTGACCCCGGCAGGCGAGAGCCTGCTGCACCACGCCCGCACCGTGCTGTTTGGCCTCGAACGCATGCAGGGCGAGCTGAGCGAATACGCCGACGGCGTGCGCGGCCATGTGCGCATGCACGCCAACATCTCGGCCATCTTCCAGTTTTTGCCCGAAGACCTGGGCGCCTTTGCGCGCGAGCACAGCCAGATCAAGATCGACCTGCAGGAGCACCTCTCCAGCGACGTGCTGCACGCCGTGCAGGAAGGCGCGGCCGACCTGGGCATCTGCAACATCGGCATGGCCAGCGCCGGGGGCAGCCCCGCCCTGCAAAGCCGCCCCTACCGGTCCGACCGTTTGATGCTTGTAGTGCCCTCTGGGCATACCCTGTCTGCCCAGGCAGCTATCAATTTTGAAGAGGTGCTGGACTGGGACATCGTCGGCCTGCATGCCAACAGCAGCATCAGCCTGGCCATGCGCGCCGCCGCCGCCGCTGCCGGGCGCCCGCTGCGCCAGCGCATCCAGGTCACGGGGCTCGATGCCATGTGCCGCATGATCGACAACGGCCTGGGCGTGGGCCTGCTGCCCGACCGGGCTTTTGCACTGATGCGCGGCGTGGGCCAGCTGCAGGCCATCCCGCTGACCGACGCCTGGGCCCACCGCGAACTGCGCGTGGTGGCCCGCGACTTTGACGCCCTGCCCGTCACCGCGCGCCTGCTGGTGGAACACCTCGCGCCACACCCCGGCCCGGCACCAGTGAACCAAGCCCCCGACACTAAAATCCAATCCCCCACCTGAAAGTAGAAAGCCACGCCATGGGACGCACCCTGTACGACAAGATCTGGGACGAGCATGTCGTCCACACAGAAGAGGACGGCACTTCCATCCTCTACATCGACCGCCACCTGGTGCACGAGGTCACCAGCCCCCAGGCGTTCGAAGGCCTGCGCGAGGCGGGCCGCAAGGTGTGGCGCATGAGCTCCATCGTGGGCACGGCCGACCACAACACGCCCACCACAGGCTGGGAAAACGGCTACGACGGCATCACCGACCCGATCAGCAAAGAGCAGATCACCACGCTGAACGACAACATGGCGACGATCTCGCCCGCCGCGTTCTTCCCCTTCATGCACAAGCGCCAGGGCATCGTGCACGTGATCGGCCCTGAAAACGGCGCCACCCTGCCCGGCATGACCGTGGTGTGCGGCGACAGCCATACCAGCACGCACGGCGCGTTTGGTGCACTGGCCCACGGCATCGGCACCTCCGAGGTCGAACACGTAATGGCCACCCAGACCCTGCTGGCCAAGAAGGCCAAGAACATGCTGGTGCAGGTGGACGGCACGCTGGCCAAGGGCGTCACCCCCAAGGATGTGGTGCTGGCCATCATCGGCAAGATCGGCACGGCGGGCGGCACGGGCTACACCATCGAATTTGCAGGCTCCGTCTTCCGCGCCATGAGCATGGAAGGCCGCATGACCGTGTGCAACATGGCCATCGAAGGTGGCGCGCGCGCAGGCCTGGTGGCGGTGGACGACAAGACCATCGAATACGTCAAGGGCCGCCCCCTGTCGCCCACGGGCGTGGAATGGGACCAGGCCGTGGCGTACTGGAAGACGCTGCATTCCGATGCCGACGCGAAGTTCGACACCGTGGTCAAGCTCGACGCAGCCGAAATCGTGCCGCAGGTCACCTGGGGCACCAGCCCCGAGATGGTGCTGGGCGTGGACGCCCGCGTGCCGGACCCCGACAAGGAAAAAGACGCCAACAAGCGTGGCGCCATCGAGCGCGCGCTGACCTACATGGACCTGCAGCCCGGCAAGCCCATCAACGACATCACCATCGACAAGGTGTTCATCGGCTCGTGCACCAACAGCCGCATCGAAGACATGCGCGAAGCCGCCGCCGTGGTGAAGAACCTGGGCCGCAAGGTGGCCAGCAATGTGAAGCTGGCCATGGTGGTGCCCGGCTCGGGCCTCGTCAAAGAGCAGGCCGAGCGCGAGGGCCTGGACCAGATCTTCAAGGCCGCCGGCTTTGAGTGGCGCGAGCCCGGCTGCAGCATGTGCCTGGCCATGAACGCCGACCGCCTGGAGCCCGGCGAGCGCTGCGCATCCACCAGCAACCGCAACTTCGAAGGCCGCCAGGGCGCCGGTGGCCGCACCCATCTCGTCAGCCCCGCCATGGCCGCCGCCGCCGCCGTGCACGGCCATTTTGTGGACATCCGCCAATTTGCCTGAAGGAGCTTTGTCATGAAAAACACCGTCACCCTCATCGCACTGACCCTCGCCTTCGTGCTGGCCGGTTGCAACACCGTCAAGGGCGTGGGCCAGGACATCGGCAAAGCCGGCAGCGCCATCGAGCGGGCCGCCAAGTAGGACCAGAGAACGCCATGCAGAAATTCACCGTGCACAAGGGCCTGGTGGCCCCGATGGACCGCGAGAACGTCGATACCGACGCCATCATCCCCAAGCAGTTCCTCAAATCGATCAAGAAGACGGGCTTTGGCCCCAACCTGTTTGACGAGTGGCGCTATCTGGACAAGGGCGAGCCCGGCATCCCCGAAAGCCAGCGCAAGCCCAACCCCGACTTCGTGCTGAACCAGCCTCGCTACCAAGGCGCCAGCATCCTGCTGGCCCGCAAGAACTTCGGCTGCGGCTCCAGCCGCGAGCATGCGCCCTGGGCGCTGGACCAGTTCGGCTTTCGCGCCGTGATTGCACCCAGCTTTGCCGACATCTTCTTCAACAACTGCTTCAAGAACGGCCTCTTGCCCATCGTGCTGCCCGAAGCCACCGTGGCCCAGCTGTTCGACGAAGTGGCGGCCTTCCCCGGCTACCAGCTCACCATCGACCTGGAGCGCCAAGTGGTGGTGCGGCCGCAGGGCGAAGAAATCCCGTTCGATGTGATTGCCTTCCGCAAGTACTGCCTGCTCAACGGCTTTGACGACATCGGCCTGACCCTGCGCCAGTCCGACAAGATCAAGGCATTCGAGGCCCAACGTCTGGCTACCAAGCCCTGGCTGGCACACACCATGGTGTCCTGAGCCTAAAAATACCCATCAAAATGGCCGTTTGCGCGCAACCAGATTGCCCAATCAGCTATCAAAATAGAAGCAAACCAATGAAAATCGCAGTTCTGCCGGGTGACGGCATTGGCACCGAAATCGTCGCCGAGGCCGTCAAGGTCCTGAAGGCACTCGACCTGAAGTTCGAAATGGAGTCCGCCCTGGTCGGTGGCGCCGCCTACGAAGCCCACGGCCACCCGCTGCCCGAGTCCACGCTCAACCTCGCCAAAGCGGCTGACGCCGTGCTGTTCGGCGCTGTGGGCGACTGGAAGTACGACAAGCTCGACCGCCCCCTGCGCCCCGAGCAGGCCATCCTAGGCCTGCGCAAGAACCTGGGCCTGTTCGCCAACTTCCGCCCCGCCATCTGCTACGAACAGCTGGTGGGCGCTTCGAGCCTCAAGCCCGAACTGATTGCGGGCCTCGATATCCTCATCATTCGCGAGCTGACGGGCGACATCTACTTCGGCCAGCCGCGTGGCCGCCGTACCGCAGTGGACGGCCACTTCCCCGGTGCCGAAGAAGCCTTCGACACCATGCGCTACAGCCGCCCCGAGATCGAGCGCATCGCCCACGTGGCCTTCCAGGCCGCCCGCAAGCGCAACAAGAAGGTCACCAGCGTGGACAAGGCCAACGTGCTGGAAACCTTCCAGTTCTGGAAGGACGTGGTCACCGACGTGCACAAGGAATACCCCGACGTCGAACTGCAGCACATGTACGTGGACAACGCGGCCATGCAACTGGTCAAGGCGCCCAAGGCGTTTGACGTGGTGGTGACCGGCAACATGTTCGGCGACATCCTGTCGGACGAAGCCTCGATGCTCACCGGCTCCATCGGCATGCTGCCTTCGGCATCGCTCAACAGCAGCAACCAGGGCCTGTACGAGCCCAGCCACGGCAGCGCTCCCGACATCGCGGGCAAGGGCATCGCCAACCCGCTGGCCACCATCCTGAGTGCCGCGATGATGCTGCGCTTCAGCCTGAACCAGGAAGCCGCCGCCCAGCGCATCGAAGCCGCCGTGCAAAAGGTGCTGGCGCAGGGCCTGCGCACGCCCGACATCTACAGCGAAGGCACCACCAAGGTGGGCACCGCGCAGATGGGCGATGCGGTGGTGAAGGCGCTGGCCGCACAGTGATGCAGTGGACGCAGGCCTGCCGGGCCTGCCCCGCCCCCCAAAAAGCGCCGCATTGCGGCGCTTTTTTATGGGCGCCTCCATCCCGCTGTGTCCTGAAAGCATCGCCCGGCCCGGGAAATCTGGGCAAAAAGCGCTCAAAACACGGTGATGGGGCCTTATCCGCTACAATCTCGTTCTATGTTTGCCGCCCGCCCGTTCGCCCTGAACACCGCTTCTGCCGCCCTGGCAGGCGTGGCCGTGCGCGCAATCACCACCAAAACCACGACCATTAAGGGCTGACTCAGCCTGGTTCGTCGTGCGCCCTTCCTGGCCAGACGAGCCAGGCGAGCAGTCCCGGTCGGGCACTGTTTCTTACACTGAAAGGGGCGTTGAAATGAGCAAGTTGGTAGGGTTGGTCGGCTGGCGCGGCATGGTCGGCTCGGTCCTGATGGACCGCATGGAACAAGAGAAGGACTTCGATCTGATCGAGCCCATGTTCTTCTCCACCTCGAATGCAGGCGGCAAGGCCCCTGCCCAGGCCAAGAACGAGACTGCTCTGCAGGACGCGTTCAACATCGAGGCCCTCAAGCGCTGCGAAATCATCATCACCGCCCAGGGCGGCGACTACACCAACGAGGTGTACCCCAAGCTGCGCGCAGCGGGCTGGAACGGCCACTGGATCGACGCCGCCTCGTCCCTGCGCATGGAAAAGAACGCCGTCATCGTGCTCGACCCGGTGAACATGCCCGTCATCAAGAACGCGCTCGCCAACGGCGGCAAGGACTGGATCGGCGGCAACTGCACCGTGAGCTGCATGCTGATGGGCGTGGGCGCACTGTACAAGGCGGGCCTCGTCGAATGGATGAGCACCCAGACCTACCAGGCCGCTTCGGGCGGCGGTGCCCAGCACATGCGCGAGCTGCTCACCCAGTACGGCACACTGAACGCCGAAGTCCGCGCCCTGCTGGATGACCCCAAGAGCGCCATCCTCGAAATCGACCGCAAGGTGATCGCCAAGCAGCGCGCGCTGACCGGTGCCGAAACCGCCAACTTCGGTGTGCCGCTGGGCGGCTCGCTGATCCCCTGGATCGACAAGGACCTGGGCAACGGCATGTCCAAGGAAGAATGGAAGGGCATGGCCGAGACCAACAAGATCCTGGGCCAGGGCGAAGGCTTCAACTCTGCCGCCATCCCCGTGGACGGCTTCTGCGTGCGCGTGGGCGCGATGCGCTGCCACAGCCAGGCGCTGACCTTCAAGCTCAAGAAGGACGTGCCCGTGGCCGACATCGAAGCCATGATCGCTGCCGACAACGAGTGGGTGAAGGTCGTTCCCAACACGCGCGAAGCGACCATCCAGGACCTGACGCCCGTGGCCGTGACCGGCACCATGACCATCCCCGTGGGCCGCATCCGCAAGCTGGCCATGGGCCCCGAGTACGTGGGCGCCTTCACCATCGGCGACCAGCTGCTGTGGGGCGCCGCCGAGCCGCTGCGCCGCATGCTGCGCATCCTGCTGGACGCTTGATTCCAGGGCCCAATGGCCCTCCCCCCAAAGCGCGCATACCCCCGTATGCGCGCTTTTTCACGTCCAGACACCAGACACACTCCGTTACGGGACGTTGGCAATTGGCAACAACCGGATGCCCCAAGTTGGGGCCCCGACACCCCTCTCAAAGCTTCGGCGCCACCTCA
This sequence comes from Acidovorax kalamii, assembly GCF_002245625.1. GTDB lineage: Bacteria > Pseudomonadota > Gammaproteobacteria > Burkholderiales > Burkholderiaceae_C > Acidovorax > Acidovorax kalamii. Next base: position 265,951 of record NZ_NOIG01000001.1, on the reverse strand, counting down.
GCTTGTCAGTGCAAAACATTGATGCTATGGTGCTTTTTACATATTTTCACGCGCCGGGGCGGGATCAGACCATGACAAAAAAAGCACCGCTCGTCCGAGCCGCACAAAATCCTCATCAGTTGTTGGCAAACATGCATCGTTGGAAATTCTCTGTCCTGGCGGCTGCGGCCGTGGCTTGCTCTGGTTTTTACGCCAGCGATGCATCAGCCCTGGCACTGGGCCGTATCACCGTGCAGTCGGCCCTGGGCGAACCGCTGCGTGCAGAAATCGACCTGCCCCAAATCACCCCGGCCGAAGCCGACACGCTGCGCGCCACGGCAGCCGCCCCCGAAGTGTTCCGCGCCCAGGGCATGGAGTACACCCAGGCCATGAACAACCTGCAGATCCAGCTGCAGCGCCGCCCCGATGGCACGGCCGTGTTGCGCCTGACCAGTGATCGCCCCGTGAACGAGCCCTTCCTGGACCTGGTGCTGGATGCCAACTGGGGCACCGGCCGCCTGGTGCGCAGCTACACCATGCTGTTCGACCCACCGGCCCTGCGCCGCCCTGCGCCTGCGGTCACAGCCTCGCCCCAGATTTCCGCCCCCGCAGTACAAGCCGCGCCTGCCGTGCGTGCGCCAGCGGCACCCAGGCCCACCGAATCCGCCGCCGCACCGGCTGCGCCCCGTCCTGCAGCCCCACCGCGCCCCACCCCCACGGATGGCGTCACCGTCCAGGCTGGCGACACGGCCGGCCGCATCGCCAATGCCTACAAGCCCGCAGGCGTGTCGCTGGACCAGATGCTGGTCGCCATGATGCGCGCCAACCCCGATGCGTTCATCCAGGGCAATGTCAATCGGATCAAGGCGGGCGCTGTGCTGCAAATGCCCGACGAGGCCGCAGCCCAGTCGACAACGGCACCCGAGGCACGCCAGATCCTCGCGGCGCAGGCGCGCGACTTCAACGATTTCCGCCGCAAGCTTGCTGGTGCAGCCCCGTCCACCGAAGTGGCAGCCGCACAGCGCTCGGCCTCTGGCTCTGTGCAAACCCGGGTGGAAGACAAAAAACCCGCCACAGCGGCGCCCGACAAGCTCACGCTTTCCAAGGGCTCAGTGAAGGGCCAAAAGGCCGCTGAAGAGCAGGTCGCCAAGGACAAGCAGGCGGGTGAAGCCGCCACCCGGATGGCCGAGCTGTCCAAGAACATCACCGACCTGAACAAGCTAGGCGCAGCCTCGTCCGCCGCAGGTGGCAGTGCCGCCCCTGCAGCCGCAGGCGCTGCCAGTGCTCCCGCTGGCGTGGCTGTGCAAGCACCCGCCGTACCTGCCACGCCCACAGCCCCAACCGCCCCCGAGGCTCCGGCATCGGCGCCTGCAGCCGCAGCCAGCGCACCTGCAGAAGCATCGGTTCCTGCAGAAGCGGCCGCCTCGGCACCTGTAGCCGAAGCGTCCGCCCCTGCACCGGCTCCAGCCCCAGCCCCAGCACCTGCGCCCAAGCCAGCCCCGGCCCCCGCACCGGTCGAGGAGCCCGGCTTCCTGGCCGGCCTGATGGATGATCCACTGCTGCCGATCGGTGGCGGGATCGTGCTGGCGGGTCTGCTGGGATATGGCGCCTACCGCGTAGTCCAGCGTCGCCGCCAGAACAACGGCGTGGACAGCTCCTTCCTGGAAAGCCGCATCCAGCCCGACTCCTTCTTTGGCGCCAGCGGTGGCCAGCGTGTGGACACGGCCAACAGCGATATGACCACTGGCTCGTCCATGGCCTACTCGCCGAGCCAGCTGGACGCCGGCGGCGATGTGGACCCCGTGGCCGAGGCCGACGTTTACCTGGCCTATGGCCGCGACCTGCAGGCCGAAGAAATTCTGAAAGAAGCCGTTCGCCACAACCCGGGCCGTGTTTCCGTGCATGTCAAGCTGGGTGAAATCTACGCCAAGCGCCAGGACCGCAAGGCCCTGGAGGCCGTGGCCGGCGAGGTCTTCAAGCTGACCCAAGGCGAGGGCCCGGATTGGGCACGCATCGCCGAACTGGGCCGCGACCTGGAGCCCGACAACCGGCTGTACCAGCCTGGCGGCCGCCCAGGCATGGGCGAAGACGAGTCGCCATCGCTGCCCCCTGGCGGCTTCCCCAGCACCTTCACCGGCGCAGGCAGCCCTGCCGCAGCCCTGCCGCCCGACCTGGACCTGGATCTCGACCTGGACTTGCCCGACGATGCGTTGACCGACGCACCTCCCGCTGCTCCCGGCGGATTTGCTGCGGCGGCTGCCGCTGCCACCAGTGCCCGTGGCAACATGCCGTCGGACGCGGACGAGCCCCCCACCCTGCGCCCTGAACTGGATCTGCCCCCACCGTCCGCAGAGCCTCCCGCCGCATGGAACAGCCCTGACACATCGCCCAGCCCCATGGCGCCCCCTCCGGTGGCCGACCTGGACTTCCCCAGCGCTGACGACCTGAGCATGGCCCCTTCCGGACCCATGCCGCTGACGGGTGACACCAAGGACTCCAGCCCCATGGAATTCGACCTGGGCGAGCTGTCGCTGGACCTGAATGCGCCCACCAAGCCCATGGCAGCCCCAGCAGCCAAGGCACCAGCCCCGGTGGCCGACTCCTCGGATGACGGCTCCGCCGCCGCGCAAGACGACCCCCTGGCCACCAAGCTGGCGCTGGCAGAAGAGTTCAACGCCATTGGCGACACCGATGGTGCCCGCACGCTGATTGAAGAGGTGGTTGCGGAATCCAGCGGCGCCCTCAAGACCCGCGCCCAGCGCATGCTGGCCGAACTGGGCTGATGCTGCCCCCTCAGGCACGCACAACCCCTCCCACCCCGTCCCCAGGCCACCCCATGACGCGGGTGGCACTGGGTGTCAGCTACAACGGCCAGGCCTACAGCGGCTGGCAAAGCCAGCTGTCGGGCAACACGGTTCAGGACAAACTCGAAGCGGCCCTGGGCCGCTTTGCCACGCATCCCGTGAGCACCCTGTGCGCTGGCCGCACCGATGCAGGGGTGCATGGGCTGATGCAGGTGGTGCACTTTGACACTCTGCTTCAGCGGCCTGCATCGTCCTGGGTGCGGGGCACCAACACCTTTCTCCCGGCCGACATTGCCGTTCAGTGGGCACAACCCGTCCCATCGGATTTCCACGCCCGCGCCAGCGCTGTGGCGCGTCGTTATGCCTACGTGCTACTGCAATCGCCTGTGCGGCCGAGCGTGGATGCCGGGCGCGTGGGCTGGGTGTTCCACCCGCTGGACCACGGCGCTATGCGGCAAGCGGCCGACATCCTGCTGGGCGAGCATGACTTCACGTCCTTTCGCGCCTCTGCCTGCCAGGCCAAGTCGCCCGTCAAGACGCTGCACCGCATCGACATCACCCGCCGGGGCCTCGGCGACCCCCACCCGGAACTGGGCTGGAGCCCCTGCTACTGGCGCTTTGAATTCGAAGCCAACGCTTTTCTGCACCACATGATCCGCAACATCATGGGTTGCCTGATTGCCGTGGGCCGGGGGGACCAACCGCCCGAATGGATGGCCCAGGTGCTAGCTGCACAGTCACGCGACGCTGCCGCACCAACGTTTTCGCCCGACGGGCTGTATTTTCAGGGCCCGGTCTATGAAGCCCGCTGGGGCCTGCCCCAGCGCACGGCTGCGTATGATTGGCTGCCATGAAAGCCCAAGACATCGCCCCCCTTCCCCCCGCCCGCACCCGCATCAAGATCTGCGGCCTGACCCGCGAGGAGGACGTGGATGCAGCCGTGGCCGCAGGTGCCGATGCGATCGGCTTTGTGCTCTACGCCCCCAGCCCCCGTGCGGTCACTCCTGAGCGCGCAGCCCAGCTGGCCAAACGCCTGCCTCCGTTTGTGACCCCGGTGCTGCTCTGCGTGAACGAGACCGCTACCAATGTGATAGCTGCGAGCGCTTTGGTAGCGGGCGCAACCATCCAATTTCATGGTGATGAATCGCCCGAGGACTGCCTTGCAGCCACCGGCCAGGGCGTCAGGCCCTACCTGCGCGCAGCACGCATTCCCCTGGGTGATGGTGCCGCCCGGTTCGACCTCGTAAAATACGCGAACGATTATTCTCACGCCCAGGCCATCCTGCTCGACGCCCATGTCGAAGGTTATGGTGGCGGCGGCAAGGCATTCAATTGGTCACTCCTTCCACCAAGCGTCAGCTCTCACCTCGTTTTGTCTGGTGGACTCACGCCTGCAAACGTGACCGATGGCATTTTGCAAGTCCGCCCGCGTTGCAAAACGCTGGCGGTTGATGTCAGCTCCGGCGTCGAGGCCACGGACCCGAACAGTCCCGATGGTCAGCCCCTGAAGGGCATCAAAGACGCCGGAAAGATCCAAAGGTTTATCGCCGCTGTGCGTGCGGCCGATGCCCAACTTGCAAAGAACCCTCATGAATTCCTATCAGCAACCTGATGCTTCGGGCCACTTCGGCCCTTACGGCGGCAGCTTCGTCAGCGAAACACTTACCCACGCGATCCAGGAACTGCGCGACGCCTACGCCCGCTACCAGAACGACCCGGATTTCCTGGCCGAATTCGCTTACGAACTCAAGCACTTCGTGGGCCGCCCCTCGCCGGTCTACCATGCTGCCCGCACCAGCCGCGAGCTGGGTGGCGCGCAGATCTATCTCAAGCGCGAAGACCTCAACCACACCGGCGCCCACAAGATCAACAATGTGATCGGCCAGGCCATGCTGGCCAAGCGCATGGGCAAGCCCCGCGTGATCGCCGAGACCGGCGCTGGGCAGCACGGCGTGGCCACGGCCACGATCTGCGCGCGCTATGGCCTCGAATGTGTGGTCTACATGGGCTCCGAGGACGTCAAGCGCCAGAGCCCCAACGTCTTCCGCATGAAGCTGCTGGGCGCCACCGTGGTGCCGGTCGAATCGGGCAGCAAGACGCTGAAAGACGCGCTGAACGAGGCCATGCGCGATTGGGTCGCCAATGTGGACAACACCTTCTACATCATCGGCACCGTGGCGGGCCCGCACCCCTACCCGATGATGGTGCGCGACTTCCAGAGTGTGATCGGCAAGGAGTCCATCGAACAAATGCCCGCCATGCTGGCCGAGCAGAAGATCGCCGCCGAGCAGCCCGATGCCGTGATCGCCTGCGTGGGCGGCGGCAGCAACGCCATGGGCATCTTCCACCCCTACATCCCATTCGAGAAAACGCGCCTGATCGGCGTGGAGGCGGCCGGCGAGGGCCTGGACAGTGGCAAGCACTCGGCATCGCTGCAGCGCGGCAGCTCGGGTGTGCTGCACGGCAACCGCACCTTCATCCTGCAGGACGCCAACGGCCAGATCACCGAGACCCACAGCATCAGCGCAGGACTGGACTACCCCGGCGTGGGCCCCGAACACGCCTGGTTGCAAGAGATCGGGCGCGCCGAATATGTGGGCATCACCGACAGGGAGGCGCTCGCCGCTTTCCACCATCTGTGCCGTACCGAAGGCATCATCCCGGCGCTCGAATCGAGCCACGCCTTTGCCCACGCCTTGAAGCTCGCGCCCACCATGCGACCCGACCAGTCCATCCTGGTCAACCTCTCGGGCCGGGGCGACAAGGACATTGGCACCGTGGCCGATTTGTCGGGTGAAGATTTCTATGACCGACCCTCCATGCGCGGCCTGACCGTCAAGGGCGCCCCAGGAGACGCCAAGCCATGAGCCGCATCCAGACCACTTTTGAACAGCTGAAAGCCCAGGGCCGCAAGGCACTGATCCCGTACGTCACCGCAGGCTTCCCGTTTGCTGACATCACGCCCGCCCTCATGCACGGCATGGTGGAGGCGGGCGCCGATGTGATCGAGTTGGGCGTGCCGTTTTCCGACCCCATGGCCGACGGCCCCGTGATCCAGAAGGCCGGCGAAAAGGCACTGAGCCTTGGCGTCGGCATGGTGCAGGTGCTCGACCACGTGCGCGAGTTCCGCAAGCGCAACAGCACCACCCCCGTGGTGCTGATGGGCTACGCGAACCCGGTGGAGCGCTATGACCAAGTCCATGGTGAGGGCGCCTTCGTGCGTGACAGCGCCGAAGCCGGGGTCGATGGTGTGCTCATCGTGGACTACCCGCCGGAGGAGTGCGAGCAGTTTGCCGCCAGCCTGCGCGCGCACAACATGGACCTGATCTTCCTGCTGGCGCCCACCAGCACGGATGAGCGCATGGCCCAGGTGGCGCGCGTGGCCAGCGGCTATGTGTACTACGTGTCGCTCAAGGGCGTGACCGGCTCGGGCGCACTCGACACCTCGGCCGTGGAGCAGATGCTGCCCCGTATTCGCCAGCATGTGACCATCCCCGTGGGCGTGGGTTTTGGTATCCGCGACGCAGCCACGGCCCAGGCGATTGGCAAGGTGGCGGATGCCGTGGTCATCGGCAGCCGCATCATTCAGCTGATCGAAGACCAGGAGCATGCCAAGGTGGTGCCCCTGACCATCGACTTCCTGCGCGGCATTCGCAAGGCTTTGGACGCCTAGACACCTGGACGCATAATGCAGCCCGGCGCGCCCGCACCCCACCCGGTGCGGCGCGCCACAGATTCCACCCGGCCTGCCCCTGGCGCTTCAAGCGCCCCCACAGGCCGAGCCACCGAAGAGGAGAACACCATGTCCTGGCTCGAAAAACTTCTGCCCTCCAAGATCCAGCAAACCGACCCCACCGAGCGCCGCCAGGTGCCAGAGGGCCTGTGGATCAAGTGCCCAAGCTGCGAGACGGTGCTCTACAAGGCCGACCTGGAGCACAACCAGAACGTCTGCCCCCACTGCAGCCACCACCACCGCATTGGTGCCCGTGCGCGCCTGGACGCCTTCCTCGATGCGGAAGGCCGCTACGAGATCGGCCAGGAAGTGCTGCCGGTCGACGCACTCAAGTTCAAGGACAGCCGCAAGTACCCCGAGCGCCTGAAGGAAGCCCTGGAGAACACTGGCGAGACCGATGCGCTCATCGTCATGGGTGGCGCGGTCAAGAGTATCAACGTGGTGGCGGCCTGCTTCGAGTTCGACTTCATGGGCGGCTCCATGGGCTCCGTGGTGGGCGAGCGCTTCGTGCGTGGCGTGGAAACCGCCATCGAGCAGAAGGTGCCTTTCATCTGCTTCACCGCCACCGGCGGCGCGCGCATGCAGGAAGGCCTGCTGTCGCTCATGCAGATGGCCAAGACCAATGCCGCTCTCACCCGCCTGGCCAAGAAGGGCCTGCCCTATATCAGCGTGCTGACCGACCCGACCATGGGCGGCGTCTCTGCTGGTTTTGCCTTCGTCGGCGACATCGTGATCGCCGAGCCCAAGGCCCTGATCGGCTTTGCCGGTCCGCGCGTGATCGAATCGACTGTGCGCGTGACGCTGCCCGAGGGCTTCCAGCGCGCCGAATTCCTGCAGACCAAGGGCGCCGTGGACTTCATTTGCGACCGCCGCGAACTGCGCAACACCGTGGCCAGCAGCTTGGCCATGCTGCAGCGGCTGCCGGCGGATGCAGTGATGTAACTAAAAGCCCGCAGATGCAGAGCGAGCGGCCCCGCCTATCTGGCGCGGCCGCTCTTTTTTGATAGCTACTCAGGCTTACCCATTGCGCGCAGGGGCCGTTTTTAAGTAGCTCTTCCGGCTCAACGCATGACGCTGGCCTGTAAATGGCCCAGCACAATCATGACCACCTGCAGCAACACCAGCACGGCCAGGGGCGACAGGTCGATACCCCCCACCAGCGGGATAATCCGGCGAAACGGCCGCAGGACCGGTTCGCACAACCGGGCAATCACATCGGACAGCGGTGAACGCGCCTGCACCCAGGACATCACGGCGTAGACAATCAAAAGGCCGATCAGCCCCGACACCGCCACCCGCGCCAGGCCAAACAGGGCCAGCCACGGCAGCCAGGCCCATGCAGAAGCAGCCCCAAGCAACAAAGTCAGCAGGGAGTACTGCACCAGCTGCAGCAATGCAGCAGCCACCAGGCTCGACACATCCCAACGCCCCACCGGAGGAATCACCCGGCGCAGCGGCATGATCAGCCAATCGGTCAGGGCAAACACCACCCCCCCCACCGGGTTGGCGAACGGAACACGTTGCCACTGCATGTACAGCCGCAGCAGACAGGCACCCGTGAGCAAGCCACCAACAACATCGAGCAGGAAAGAAGCGATCTGAAAGAGCATGGGTGGAAAAAGGGGCGGAGGGAACAAAAAACAAGGGCGGGACTGAAAGCGGGTTGCGCCGTGGGATGATAGCGGGCCAAGGCGCCTCACCCCGCTCATGTCCCAAGCCCTCACACTGTCATCCCTGCCCCTTTTCCCGCTGAACTCCGTGCTGTTCCCCGGTGGCGTGCTGGCGCTGCGCGTGTTCGAGGTGCGCTACCTGGACATGGTGCGCAAATGCCACCAGGCAGGTGCGCCGTTTGGCGTGGTCTCCCTCACCCACGGCCACGAAGTGCGCCAGGCGGGCGCACCCGACGAGCGCTTCAACGACGTCGGCACCCTCGCGATCATCGAACAGCTGGATCACCCCCAGCCAGGCCTGATCACCCTACTGTGCCGCGCCAGCCAACGTTTTCGCATCACCCAGCGCCATCATCTACCCCACGGCCTGTGGACTGCAGACGTAGACCACGTAGACTCCGACCTCCCGGTACCCGTCCCGGGCGACCTCAAGAAGGCCGCCACCGCACTTGCACAGGTGCTGCACACACTCCGGCAGCGCGACCCCGAAACCCCCAGCGCCATAATGCCCACCGAAGCACAACTGGACGATTGCAGCTGGGTGTCCAACCGCTGGTGCGAACTGTTGCCCGTACCTCTGGAACTCAAGCAGCGCCTAATGGAACTCGACAACCCTCTGGTGCGGCTGGAGTTGGTGGGGGATGTGTTGGAGAGGACGGGAATTGCGCCCTTCCAATAAATATTAGTAGTAGATGCTCTCCTCTTGCACCTTTTTGCGCGGCATCCTGAAGTGGCCACGTCGCGCCAAACAGCTTTTCGTACTTGCGCTAGATTTCTGCATGAGCTTACTCGCTATGTGGATCGCCTTTACGCTAAGACTAGATACACCGCATACGCCTCAGGGAATGCAATGGTTAGTCTACGCAATGGCCCCCTTGCTTGCACTGCCCCTGTTCGTGACCCGAGGGCTATATCGTGCAATTTTTCGCTATACCGGAATCAGAGTACTTCTAGTCACAGCAAAAGCTGTTGCCTGGTACGGTGCACTGCTAATGACCGTTCTTTTTATCGTGGGCTGGGATGATATTCCTCGCAGTGTCGGCTTACTGCAACCGTTGATTTTTCTTCTGTTGGTGGGAGCCAGCCGTGCGCTTGGATGGTTATGGCTCACCCACGGCACAGCAAGGCCAACACATCGCTTGTTAATCTATGGTGCAGGAAGTGCAGGTGCCCAAACCGCAGCCGGCATTGCCGCAATCTCGCAGAGCCAATTGTTAGGCTTTGTTGATGATGACCCTAAGAAAATAGGACGCAGCATTAATGGATTGCATGTTTATGCACCCAAACAACTGCCTGACCTCGTTTACAAGCAACGCGTAACCGATATCCTGCTGGCGATACCTAGCGTCACCAGGAAAAGGCGTCATCAAATTATCGAAAGCGTGCGGCAACTACCAGTGCACATTCGGACCCTACCTGGGCTTTCAGATTTGGCAAGTGGCCGTGTGACTTTAACAGATTTCCAAGAGTTGGGAATTGAGGATTTGCTAGGTCGTGAGCCCATCGCGTCCGACTCTGACCTTATAGGACCGCACTTGATTGGCCAAATAGTAATGGTAACTGGTGCGGGCGGAAGCATAGGCAGCGAACTTTGTCGAAAGATTACTTTCGAACACCCCGATACATTACTTCTGATTGACCATAGCGAATATGCCCTGTACACCATTCACCAAGAACTTCTTGAACTAAAGAAAAAAAAATTACACAACTGCACGCTAATACCCTTGCTAGCAAACGTCTGCAGCGAAGATCGCATGAAATCGGTCTTTCACACACACAAGCCCCACTCAATTTACCACGCAGCCGCATATAAACATGTACCAATGGTGGAAAGCAATGCAGGCGAAGGAATTTTAAATAATGTTTTCGGATCGTTAAATTTGGTGCATCTTGCAATCAAAAACGACATCAAAAATTTTGTCCTTGTCTCAACAGATAAAGCCGTAAGACCCACCAACATTATGGGTGCTAGCAAGCGGGTAGCCGAGCAAATTTTGCAGGCAATTTCAGCATCTGATCAAATGCCATTTAATGCTAGCACCCCCAGGACAGCGCAACAAATGCCATGGCGTTGTACCACGCGATTTTCAATCGTCCGCTTTGGAAATGTTTTGGGATCCAGCGGTAGCGTTATACCATTATTCCGGCAGCAAATTTCTGCAGGAGGACCAATAACAGTTACCCATCCCGAGGTGACTCGCTACTTCATGACCATTTCCGAAGCAGCACAATTGGTACTTAAAGCAGGCGCGATGGCAGAGGGCGGGGATCTGTTTTTGCTCGATATGGGGGCGCCTCTTCGCATTGAGCAGTTGGCTCGACGAATGGTGGCATTATCAGGACTAACAGTCAAGGATAAAATGCATCCAAGTGGAGATATAGAGATAATTTTCACCGGCTTACGACCCGGCGAAAAACTATATGAAGAACTACTAATAAGCGATCAGCCCTTTCCCACTGCACACCCCAGAATTCTTCGTGCGCGAGAAGAATATAAACCTTGGAATGAATTATCCCCCCTTCTTTTAGATCTCAAAGAAGCCGCAAGATCCAACAACACAGATAAAATCAAACAAATCCTACAAAAAATGGTTCCCGGTTACACATCGCAACAACAAAATCATCAGGACGAGAAAAAGTGAGCAAAGAAATCAAAAAAATTGCCATCATAGGACTCGGATACGTTGGATTACCACTTGCCATTGAATTCGGGAAAAAGAGAAATGTAATGGGCTTCGACATTAACACCCATCGCATTGAAAGATTAAAAAAAGGTCAGGATGACACGCTGGAAGTGACCCCATCACAGCTAAACCAATCCATCTATCTTCAATTCTCTGACAGCGAAGAGGATCTAAGCGGCCATCAAATATTTATCATTACCGTTCCAACACCAGTTGACTCAGCCAATCGCCCCGACCTTTCCGCACTTAAAAAAGCAAGCGAAACAGTGGGACGCCAAATGAGTCCGGGTGCAATCGTCATATATGAGTCTACCGTTTTCCCCGGCGCAACAGAGGAAATTTGCGTTCCGATTCTAGAAAAAACGTCAGGACTCCAATTTAATCGAGATTTTTTTTGTGGATACAGCCCTGAGCGAATTAATCCAGGCGACAAAATAAATACACTCACGAAAATCAAAAAAATCACGAGCGGAAGCACTGCAGAAGCAGCCAAAGAAATCGATGAATTATATCTCTCCATAATAAGCGCAGGAACCCACCAAGCGCCCACCATCAGGGTTGCCGAGGCGGCAAAAGTAATTGAAAATACGCAAAGAGATTTAAATATCGCACTCATCAACGAGCTATCTGTAATATTTTCACGCCTCAACATTGACACACTGGACGTTTTAGAGGCCGCTGGTAGCAAATGGAATTTTCTGCCCTTTCGCCCAGGCTTGGTAGGAGGGCATTGCATCGGAGTAGACCCTTATTATTTGACGCACAAGGCCGAGTCGGTGGGTTACAATCCACAAGTTATTCTTGCGGGCCGCCGCATCAACGACAACATGGCGCGCTATGTTGCGCGCAATACTATCAAGCTCATGTTGCATAACAGCCTAGACGTACCGCGTTGCAGAGTGGGGGTGATGGGAATCACTTTCAAAGAAAATTGTCCAGACATCCGCAACAGTAAAGTAGCGGATATGGTGCGTGAGTTCAAGGAGTGGGGAGTTGAGGTTGTTTTGACAGATGCCTGGGCCAATGCTGAAGAAGTAAGACACGAGTATGGGTTGGAATTAGGCACTATCGATACCTCCCATCCGGTAGACGCTCTGGTTGTCGCGGTAGGCCACAGTGAGTATCGAGAAGCCAAATTGCAAGACCTTCGCGCAATATGCCGTGGTAAAAATCCAGTGCTTGCTGACGTAAAGAGTCTGTACGACCGTCATGCAGCCGAAGCCCTTGGTTTTACCGTGTTCCGATTGTGAGTTCCAACATGAGCCCCCCCTCGATCACTGACCGCAAGATCCGCTTCGCCCTCGTGGGCTGCGGCCGCATCTCCAAGAACCATTTCGACTCCATCCGCCAGCACGCCGACCGTGCCGAGCTGGTGGATGTCTGCGACATCGATCCCGCAGCCCTGGAGCGCGCCGTCCAGGCCACGGGCGCCGTCGGGCATGCCAGCCTCTCGGCCCTGCTGCAGAAGACCACGGCCGACTGCGTCATCCTGACCACGCCCAGCGGCATCCATCCGCAGCAGGCCATCGAGGTGGCCCGTACCGGCCGCCACGTGCTCAGCGAGAAGCCCATGGCCACCAAGTGGGAGGACGGCCTGCGCATGGTGCGCGCCTGCGAGGAGGTCGGCGTGCGTCTCTTTGTCGTCAAGCAGAACCGTAAGAACGCCACGTTGCAGCTGCTCAAGCGGGCCGTGAGCCAGAAGCGCTTCGGCCAGATCTACATGGTGACGCTCAACGTCTTCTGGCAGCGGCCTCAGGCGGGTTACTACGACCAAGCCAAGTGGCGTGGCACCTGGGAGCTCGACGGTGGCGCCTTCATGAACCAGGCCAGCCACTACGTGGACCTGCTGGAGTGGCTGATCGGCCCCATCGACTCCCTGCATGCCTACACGGCCACGCTGGCGCGCGACATCGAGGCCGAGGACAGCGGCGTGCTCAGCGTGCGCTGGCGCAACGGCGCCCTGGGCTCGCTCAACTGCACCATGCTGACCTACCCCAAGAACCTCGAGGGCTCCATCACCATCCTGGGTGAGCAAGGTACGGTGCGCGTGGGCGGTGTGGCCGTCAACGAAATCCAGGAGTGGCAATTCGCAGACAGCCGTCCCGAAGATGAACAGATCAAGGCGGCCAGCTATGAGACCACCAGTGTCTACGGCTTCGGTCACCCCTTGTACTACGACAATGTGATCAAGACCTTGCGCGGCGAAGCCGAAGCCGACGTCGACGGCCGCGAAGGCCTGAAATCGCTGGAGGTGCTGATTGCGGCATACCGCTCGGCGCGCGACGGCGTGCGCGTGGGCCTGCCGCTGGAGTTGTGATGGGCGCGAACTACACCGTCCATCCCTCGGCCATCGTCGACGAAGGCGCGCAGATCGGCGAAGGCTGCCGTATCTGGCACTGGGTGCATATCTGTGCCGGTGCGCGCATCGGCCGCGCCTGCTCCTTCGGCCAGAACGTTTTCGTCGGCAACGACGTGGTCATTGGCAACAACGTCAAGGTCCAGAACAACGTCAGCGTCTACGACGCCGTCACGCTGGAGGACGACGTGTTCTGCGGTCCCAGCATGGTGTTTACCAACGTCTACAACCCGCGCAGCGCAGTCATCCGCAAGGATGAGTACCGGCGTACCCTGATCCGGCGCGGCGTGACGTTGGGTGCCAATTCCACCATCGTCTGCGGTGTGACGGTCGGCGAATACGCCTTTGTTGGTGCGGGCGCCGTGGTCAACTACGATGTGCCTGATTACGCCCTGATGGTGGGCGTGCCTGCGCGCCAGATCGGCTGGATGAGCCAGCACGGCGAACGGCTGAACCTGCCACTGAACGGAAATGCCGAGACTGTCTGCGAGCAGACGGGTAAGCGCTACGAGCTGCGCGACGGCCGCTGCCGTCTCGTGGGCTGAAAACAGAACAGGGACCTCATGGAATTCATTGACCTCAAGAGCCAGTACCAGCGGCTCAAGCCTCAGATCGACGCAGCGGTCCAGCGCGTGATGGAACATGGCCAGTTCATCCTTGGCCCTGAAGTGGCCGAGCTGGAGGAAAAGCTGGTCGCCTACACGGGTGCCAAGTACTGCATCAGCGTGGCCAACGGAACGGATGCGTTGCAGATTGCGCTGATGGTGCTGGGCGTGGGGCCGGGTGACGAAGTCATCACCCCGGGCTTCACCTACATCGCCACCGCCGAGACCGTGGCGCTGCTGCGCGCCAAGCCGGTGTACGTGGACATTGACGCTCGCACCTACAACCTCGATCCGGCCTTGCTCGAAGCCGCTATCACGCCACGCACCAAGGCCATCATCCCGGTCAGTCTCTACGGCCAGTGCGCTGATTTCGACGCCATCAATGCCATCGCGGGGCGCCACGGCATCCCTGTCATTGAAGATGCTGCGCAGAGTTTCGGTGCCAGCTACAAGGGGCGCAAGAGCTGCAACCTCAGCACCATCGCCTGTGCGAGCTTCTTTCCGAGCAAGCCGTTGGGTTGCTACGGCGATGGTGGCGCCATCTTTACGAGCGACGACGAACTGGCCAAGGTCATGCGTCAGATCGCACGCCACGGCCAGGATCGCCGCTACCATCACGTGCGCGTTGGGGTAAACAGCCGCCTCGACACGCTGCAGGCCGCCATACTGTTGCCCAAGTTGGCAGTGCTGGACGAGGAGCTTGCGCAACGCCAGGACGTCACCGCGCGTTATGCCCGGTTGCTAGGGGAGGTTGGGCTGAAAACCATACCGGTGATCGAGTCCCACAACGTTAGTGCTTGGGCTCAATACACCATCCAAGTGACCAAGCGCGATATCGTGCAGAAGCATCTGGGCGAAGCCGGGGTACCGACAGCCGTGCACTACCCGATTCCTCTGAACGGGCAGCCGGCCGTGGCAGATGCTCAAGCCCGGTTGCCCGTGGGGGATGCGGTTGCGCAGCGGGTACTCAGTCTGCCCATGAGCCCGTACCTGACTGAGGCGGACCAGTCCCGGGTGGTCGCTGCGCTCAAGGAAGCTGAGGCGGCGTGATGGGGGTCGAGTGTCTGCTTTGAACAAGCCTCAAGTCATTATTCTAGGTGCTGGCAAGCCTTTTTCGGGCGAGCGTCCGTCGGCACTGGTCGAGGCGCCCTGGACCAGTCGTCGCGTGCTGGACTGGTTGCTCGACGCATTCGCCGTACTGGGCGAGGCCGAGTTCCATTTCGTGGGCGGCTACCGGCTCGAAGAAGTGGTGGCGCGGTATCCCAATATCTATTTTTCTGTCAATCCGGAGTGGAAGCGCAGTGGCGCGGTGGGCTCGCTGCTGTCGGCGCCGCTGGATACTGGGCGCGCAGCCTACGTTTGCTACGCTGATACCGTGTTTTCGCCAGAGGTGGTGTCGGCGCTTGAAGCTGACACCACCGACATCGCGCTGTGCATCGATCGGCAATGGCGTGTGCGTTACGAAGGTCGTTCAGCCGAGGATCTGGCGCGGGCGGAAAAGATATCCGTGCATTCTGATGGAAGCATGGAACTCGGGCGGCGGATTGATCCGGCCGTCGCAGACGGTGAGCTGGTCGGTGTGTTCCGTTTCTCGGCGCACGCCGTCATGGCGGTCAAGGAGCTGGGACGGGAGCTTGCCGACAGCGACTTCGGCCGCGGCGACATGCCGAGCCTCTTCAGCCGGCTGGCGTCGCGCGGCCTGAGCGTCGGCATGGTCGAGAACCCGGGGCGCTGGGCCGAACTGAACGCACCGCAGGATCTGGCGCGCTTCGTGCTGGGCACCAAGGCGGAGACGCTGGAGCGGCTGCGTCCTCTCGTGCAGGCCAGCCGCATCGGCGAGCAGATATGCTTTACCGCTGACGACTGGCGCCGCGACGGTGGCGCCGTCATCGCGGCGACCCAGCAGAAATTCGGTGCGACTTCCGTCGTGGTGCGCAGCAGCGCGCAGTCCGAGGATGGTTGGGCAGCCTCCAACGCTGGCGGTTACGAAAGTGTGCTCAACGTGCCGGCGCAGGACACGGCACGCATCACGGAGGCGGTGGGCCGCGTCATCGCCAGTTACGGCCGCGGCGATCCGCAGGACCAGGTGCTGGTGCAGGCTATGCTTCGCGGCGTGCTGCTCAGCGGCGTTGCTTTTACGCGCACGTTGACCCATGGTGCGCCGTACTACGTCATCAATTACGATGACAGCAGCTCACGGACCGACAGCGTCACGTCCGGCAACGGCCGCAGGCTGCGCACTCTGTTTGTCCAGCGCAGCTGTCGCTCCGGCGTGGACCGGCTCGATCCGCGCATCGCGGCCGTCCTCGACGCCATCGCGGAGCTGGAAGACCTGGTGGGACACACCTCACTGGACATCGAATTCGCTCTGGATCGCGATGGTGTTGTGCACGTTCTGCAACTGCGGCCCATCGCCGTGCGGCACGGCCTGTCCAATGTATCGGACGAGCACGTCGAGTCGGCGCTGGCGCAGGCCGCGGCCTGGTTTGCCGGTGCGCGTGAACGCGGCAGCCGCCTGCTAGGTGAGCGCATGCTGTTCGGCGTCATGAGCGACTGGAATCCAGCCGAGATCGTCGGCACCAAGCCGCGGCGCCTGGCCATGTCGCTGTACCGGCACCTTATCACCGACGAGGTCTGGGCCACCCAGCGCGCTGATTACGGCTATCGCGACGTGCGTCCTTGCCCGCTCATCGTGAACTTCGCTGGTCATCCTTATGTGGACATCCGCGCCAGTTTTAACTCCTTCGTGCCAGCCGCTCTGGACGAGGGGCTGGCGACCCGGCTGGTCGAGCACTATCTGCAGCGTCTGGCCCAGCGTCCGGAACTGCACGACAAGGTCGAGTTCGAAGTGGCCTTCACCTGCCTGACTTTCGATTTCGAGGAGCGAGCCCGCGAAAGGCTGGGCCCGGCCGGCTTTTCGGCAGCCGACATGGCTGCGCTGGGCTCGGCCCTGCGCGAGGTGACGCGTCAGGGGATGGCGCGTATCGAGTCCGATTATGCCGTGATCGCCGAGCTCGACCGCCGCCATGAGCAGCTGCTGCAGCGGCGCTTGGCGCCGCTGGATCTGGCTTTCGAACTTTTCGAGGATTGCCGCCGCTTCGGCACCCTGCCATTTGCCCATCTGGCGCGCAGCGCCTTTGTGGCCGTCAGCCTGCTGCGTTCACTCGAGCGTGTCGGCGTGACCACGGGTCAGGACACCAGCGCATTTCTGGCCTCGCTGGCGTCCGTGACCCGCGCCTTCGAGATCGACGGCTCACGCGTGCACGCCGGTGCACTGGGGCGCGATGCGTTTACTGCGCGTTATGGCCATTTGCGTCCCGGCACCTACGAGATCACCTCGGATGCCTACGCAGACGATCCACAGCGCTATCTTGAGCCCATGATCAAGCCGCATGCGTCGGCCGGGCAGCCTTATGCATGGTCGCCCGAGGCGCGTGTGCGCATCGAGACCCTGCTTCATCAGCATGGGCTCGAACCTGATGTCGATGCCTTCGAGCGTTTTCTGCGCCGTGCCATCGAAGGCCGGGAGTACGCCAAGTTCATGTTCAGCCGTAATCTCAGCGCCGGCTTGACGGCCTTGGCGTCCGCGGGGGCGCATTACGGCCTGGACCGCGAAGCCGTCTCGCATCTGGATATCGCTGATCTCTACAAGTTGCGCGTCGGCGCGCATCCTACCGACGTGGCGGGCTGGCTTGCGGCACGCGCCGAGGAAGGGGCGGCCGAACACGAGCTGACGCGGGCAATAGAGCTCCCGCCGCTGATAGCCGAGGCGGGCGATTTCACCTGCTTCGAGCGTCCTGCGAGCGAACCCAATTTCGTCAGCCAAGGCAGGGTCGCGGCCGAAGTGGCCGTGCTGGCCGATGGCGAAGCCAGTACCTCGGTCGAGTTGAAGGGCAAGGTGGTGGCCATCCCGCGTGCCGACCCTGGCTATGACTGGTTGTTCGCGCACGGCATCGGCGGGCTGGTCACGCAGTACGGCGGCGCCAATTCGCACATGGCGATCCGCGCTGCCGAACTCGGCCTGCCGGCCGCCATCGGCGTGGGCGAAGCACTGTTTGAGCGCCTGGCCGCCGCCCGGCTCATCGTGCTTGACTGCGCGGTGCGCAGAATCGAGATACAGGCCTGATCATGAAACGCATCGGATTGACCCAGCGCTCGCACGCCGTACAAGGTTACGCCGAACGGCGCGACATGTTGGACCAGCGCTGGGCCGCGTTGATTGAGCGCCTGGGCGGCTGCCCGCTGCCGCTGTCCAACAGCGTGGGGGATGTCGACGCCTATCTGGACGCGCTGAATCTGGATGCGCTGATCCTCACCGGCGGCAACGACCTGTCGATGCTCCCCGATGCGGCCGACGTCGCCCCGGAGCGCGATCGTTTCGAGGCCGAGGCCTATCGCCACTTTCTGCAGCGAGGCAAACCGGTGCTCGGGGTCTGCCGCGGTGCGCAGATGATCAACCACCTGGCCGGAGGCCGCCTGGTGCGGGTGTCCGGGCATGTCGGGACACGTCATGACCTGGTCTGGGCCGATGCGTCGCCGGCCTACTGGGAGCGGCCGGCCGAGGTCAACAGCTATCACGGCTGGGCTATCCCCGCAGACGGCCTGGCGTCCGGCATGGAGGCATTGGCCTGGGCGCGCGACGGCACGGTGGAAGCGTTCCGGGCTCCCCAGGCGCGGATCGATGCCATCGTCTGGCATCCCGAGCGCGAGACCGAACTGGGACCGGCCACCCTGGTCTTCCTGTCCGCGGCGCTGGGTCTGACTTCTTCTCGATGAACCCATGAAATGGATGTGCAGCAATGAGTAGTAGCCCACAGATCGCATACATCAGACGCCCGCTTTCCGCCCTGAAACAGGTTGCGCGTCATGTCATGGTGGCCGTCGCTTCGTGGTTGCACAGGCTGGGGGTCTTTTTCCTGGTGTCCGCGCGCCGGCTGGTACGACTGACCGAGCGCCACACCATTGACACGACGTCTGACCGCTTCGTCATGGAGCTGCCCGAGCTGCATCGCAAGATCAGGCGGGAACTGGCGATGCAGCGCCGCGATTACGACAGTTATTCCTATTTCCACGGCTACCCTTACCAGGCCCTAGCGATCCTCGACGTCTTCGGCGAGCGCGGAACGGAAGAGCGTTTCGATGCCTACGGCCTGGCTGACCTGGTGCGTCCCGAAGATCGCCTGCTGGATATCGGTTGCAACTGCGGCTTCATGGCGCTCTACGCGGCGTTTCGCACGGGGTGCCGCGCCGACGGCATCGATATCAATCCCTACATGATCCGCATCGGTCAGCATTGCACCGAATTCCTCCAGCTGCAGGACCGGGTCAAGCTCGTGGCCCAGCCTTTCCAGGACTACCGGCCTGCGCAGGTCTACACGGTCGTGCTTTCGTTCGCGACGCACTGGACAGACGACCGAAACTACCGCGTGCGTCTGCAGGACCATCTGCTGCGTATCCACGGCATGATGGCCAATGGCGGTCTGTTGGTCTTCGAGTCGCATTCTGCGGATGTCGGCAATGCCGAGTTCTATGCCGCGCTCGAGGAGATGCGTGCGCATTTCTCGTGGGAAGGCCGGCGGCTGATGGCCAAGGGCACGCGCGAGCTCTATCTGATGCGCCGTCTTGCTGCGTGAGCGCTGATCGTCGCAATCGACGCATGACCACCGAAGGAGTCTGAAGTGAAAGCCTTGATACTCGCTGCCGGCCAGGGCACCCGGCTGCGCCCCCTGACGGATGATCGTCCCAAGTGCTTGGTCGAGCTCGCTGGCAAGAACCTGCTGGAGCGGCAGGCCACAGTGCTGCGTCGCGCGGGCGTTCAGGACCTGACAGTGGTCTCCGGTTACCGTGCTGATCAGATCGCCGCCCGCGGTTTCGCCACGCACGTGAATCCCCGCTATGCCTCGACCAATATGGTTGCGACCTTGTTCAGCGCCGCGGACCTCATGGTGGACGGACAGGATTTGCTGATCTGCTACGGCGACATCGTCTACGAAGGGCGGGTGTTGTCGTCCCTGCTTGCGGTCGATGCGCCGGTCACGGTGATGATTGACCGGCAGTGGCTGCGCTACTGGCGCCTGCGCCTGGACGATCCGCTGACCGACGCCGAGACGCTCAAGCTCGGCCCGGGCGGACGTCTGCGCGAACTGGGGAAGAAGCCGCGCGATTACGGCGAGATCGAAGGCCAGTACATGGGTCTGATCAAGATCCGCGCCGACCATGTGGCGAAGTTCAAGCAGGTCTACGCATCGATGGACCGCGCCGCGACGTACGATGGCAAGGACTTCGACAATATGTACATGACCAGTTTCATCCAGTACCTGATCGATCACGCCTGGGACGTCCGCGTGGCCGAGACTGACAATGGCTGGCTGGAGGTTGACAGCGTCAGCGATCTTCAACGGTACGAAGCCATGGCAATGGATGGCTCCCTGAAAACTTTTTTTAACTTGATGGAAACAGCATGATGGAGCCCCCCATTTTTCGCAAAGAACAGGCCTGCGCCATTTGCCACAAAACGGGAGTGGTCAGTGAGATCGATACCTACAAGTCGACCTGGTTTTTTTGTGGAAGCTGCGGGTGCTACTCCCGCGAGCAGAAAGATCGGTACCCATTTGAAGCCTTGGTCTCGGCACTTTTGCCACTGTTTCGTTGTGTCCCGAAGCTGAATGGTTTCTTGTCCTCGCTGGGCCGCAAAAAGCAGGGTGTCGATTTTTATCGGTATTACTCGGCACAGCTTGCATCGGGTGAGCGTGGTTCGTGGGCGGGACAGTCGGACATGGTGACGACGGAGCTGCGCGGTGCAGGGCTGTTACAGGACTGGTCTGGCAAGCGCGTGCTGGAGATCAGTGGAGAGCCGGGCTTCTTTGCGCAGGATCTGATGCAGGAGGGCGCGGACATCCGGGTCTCGGCTTTTGCGGATGATGTAGCGCGTGCGATGACGGAGCATCTTGGCGTTAAGACCCTGACGTACGATTTCAATACAGACGATATTGTTCGCAAAATCGAGTCAGAGGGTGGCGGTCCGTTCGATTACATTTTTGTACGCTACTCGATCGGGTTCTGCTTGGATGTCCCCGCTTTGATGCGCAGCTTGTCATCCCTTTTGACGCCCGGGGGGCTGCTCTACGTTTCCTTCAGTCCAGCATCTCGCGCAGTGTTGTTGCGCTGGATGTTTGATGACTACACCTATCTGCGACAGTACACAGAAGCCCACTTGACTGAGGCGGCCGTAGCAGCTGGCATGTTGCCGTGCGCCCGTTTCGATGAGGGATCCTTCCATTGGAATCGCGGCCCCTACAGTCTGCACTGGTCCTTGCGGCCTTTTGCCCGTCGCTATTTCGAGGCTGGAACCTTTTTCAAGACTGGGGGAGAGCAGGATGTTGTGCAGTGGCGTGTTGCCCTAGTCTATCGCAAGGGGTGAGTGTGTCCGTTTGTTCCTCAGGTATTGACGGGCCTAGCATCAAGCTGCTCGTGAGGATAGATGACTGGCTGTTGACGTTTCAAACGGGAGCCATCACGGATCTCGCGCGGGACCAGCGTTCAGATGCAGTCGTTGATCTGGAGCAGGTCGTGTACACCCAGGCGTGGCAGGAGCTAGCCCCAGAAACGGTACCTCGGCTGGACCGCCTGCGCAAAAAAATTGAGGTGGCGCACAAGTTGAGCCGTTATTACCTTCCCGATCTGTCCCGTCCGGCTGCAGCGACGCCGTTGTCGTTTGCAGCCATCCAGTGCTTGTCTGTTCTGCTCCTGAAGGCTGCCCTGGTCTGGCGCGATGCTCGGTACTTGAATTCGGCACTCAAGTTGATGGACGGGGTTCTGGAGCGAGATGATTGCGTCTTTTCGCAGGATGTGCGCTCTCTGGTGACCTCGACACTGAATGTCATGGTGCCTGAGGCTCCCTCTGCAGCATGAGAACGATACCCTTGGCTCTTCTGGTTTTTCGTGGCGGCTGCCCCGTCACGCAGGCCTATCTTGACTATTTGCGCCTGCACGGCATGCAGCCAGCGCTGATCCTGGCGGTGGACTATGTGGGTGAGGGGCCGCGGGCTCAACAGCTGCGCCGGCTGCTGGGCGAGCGCCTGGCCGCGCGCCTGCTCCGTCTGCGTCGCAATCGCGCTGCGCGCGTGCCGGCAGACCTGGCGGCCACGGTTCAGCAGGGTTGGCCGGTGAAACTGACGCCCGGTCGGGAGCCCGACTACGAAGTGGCGGCGGAGCGGGTGCTGCGTCTGACGGTGGACAGTTACGCGGATCCTCGGCTGCTGGACGCCATGCGCAATTGCGGGGTCCGGACGTTTCTCTACTGTTCTGGCGGTCGTGTGCCCGCGAGCCTGTTCCAGCAGGACTTCCGCATCCTGCACATCCATCCGGGCGTGGTGCCTTTCGTTCGAGGATCCGACGGTCTGCTCTGGTCCCTGCTGGCGCGTGGGCGCCCCGGGGCCAGCTGCTTCTACATGGATGCGGGCATCGATACCGGGCGGTTGATTGCCACCGCGGAGTTCGATCCGCCGCGTTGGCCCGGTCTGCGGGCGACGCCGGACAGTCTTTACCAGGCCCTGCTCTACTGCTATGACCCTCATCTGCGCGCCTCTTTGCTTGTGTCTCTGCTGGAGCGCCTGGCACCGGGGCAGGACCTCGCAGAACTGGAAGCCGCCGCACAGCCGCATGCGCCTGGCGGGCATTACTACACCATGCATCCGGAGCTGCGCGCACGTACGCTGGCTCGGCTGTGTCTGTGACGGCAGGCAGGATGGCGATGAAGCGCTTCTTTTCGGCCTGGCTGACGCGCTGGCGTCATTCGGCGCTCCTGCGCCGGCTGGGGGTGTTGACGTCGGGGACGGTCCTCGCGCAGGCAGTCCAGCTGCTCAACTTCGTTGCACTGGCCAAGCTCTATACCTTGACCGAGGTGGGCGTGTACAGCGTCTTCGCCGCCATCGTCGGAACCGTGGCGCCCGTGGCTCTGCTGGGCTACGACATGCTGATCCCCGGGAGGTCAGACGAAGATCTCGGCCCCTATCTCAAGGCCATGTTGCTGCTGCTGCTGCCGATGGCGGTGTTGCTGGGTCTGCTGGCCATGCTGCTGTCCTACGGCCATGCCCAGGCCGTCGGTCTGTGGGTGGCCGGGACGGTAATCCAGAGGCTGGCCGAGATGCACAACGTGCGTGCGAACCGTTTTCGCTGGATCAGCGTGGCCAGGCTGGCGCCGCCCTTCATGATGGCCCTGCTGCTGCTGGCGTTCGTCTGGCTGGACGTGCAGGGCATAGACCGCCTGATCGACTGGCAGGCCGGCCTCACACTGGTGCAGGGGCTGGCTTATGCCAGTCTGACACTTCCTCGCACCGTCCTGTTCACGCGGCACACGATGGCCATGATGGGCGCAACGCTGCGCAAGTCGGTCAATGCGCCGCTGTACCTGATGCCGTCCAATCTGCTGAATCTGGCAGCCTACAACCTGCCGGTTCTGGTGATTGGGCACTGGTTCGGCCCGGAGCTGGCGGCGCAGTATGCCTATGTATTGCGTTTTGGTTTCGGGCCCGTGGGGTTGATTGGTGGGACTTTGTACCAGGTTTTTTACGGTTTCTTAGCTGAAGCTGCACGCACAGGTAACGAGGCAATGTTTGCCCAGTTTCTGCGCGCGCGACGCCATATTGGTTTTGCGGCGTTGGCATCCGCCGTGTGTATTGCGCTGCTTTATCCCCTGGGCTTTCGCTACGTACTCGGGGAGAGCTGGATGACTGCAGGTTGGATATCCGTGATCTTTGCACCCCTATTTGCTGCGATGCTGTATCTGACATCGCAATCGGTGGCGCTGAATGTTTTCTCAAAGCAGAAGTACGAGCTCAAGTCACAAGCTCAGTATTTTGCAATTTCATTGCTGGCATTCGGGTTTGCTGTTCTATTCGGTAATGCTTGGCTTGGCTTCTTGTTGCTTTCATTGCTCGGTTGTTTGCGCTACATGCTCCTGCTGCGTGACATCAACAAGGTGCTTGTCGAGTGCAAGGTGATTGCGAGCTAGCATGTTGCGCGCGCTGAAATACATACTGGGTCATCGAGCCCGCCACGATATCCTTTCGCTTCTACAGCATCTGTCTAAGCCCGCGCCCGAAGTTCTGTTTGCTGCCGGTAGCCAAGTGGATCTGCAGTGGGTCATCCCGGCCTATGAGGCTGCGACGAAACGGGGGTTGCGCTGTGCCTTTGCCGGCCCAGGTCTGCGCGTTCCACAAGGGGCTGTCTACTACGACATCTCCATGCACGTGCTGCGCTTTTTCCGCGCGCCCTTGTTCGCGACGGCCACCACCGGACTGACGCCAGCGCGCATGCCCAGACGCAGTGCCCGCCGCGTGGCTGTGCTGCACTCCCTGGTCAGCATGCACATGGTGTATCCAGCGGGCACTTTCGATGGATACACCGATATTTTTTGTTGCGGTGAACATCATGTCGATGAGGTCAAGGCCATGAATCGCCATTACAACGTCACCGGGCGTCGACCTGTGCTGATCGGTTATGGCAAGTCAGAGCGCCTTGAAACCACCCGGCCTGCCGCCGCCGTTGTGCGTGGAGACGGTGGCCGGCATGTGCTGATCGGGCCGTCCTGGGGGCCAGGCAATATTCTCGAGACCATGGGTGCGGCGTTGATCGCGCGCCTGCTGGACGAGGGCTATCGCGTTACCTTGCGCCCGCACCCGTCCTTTTTCATCTTCGGCGATCAGCAGATCCGTCCCCTGGTGGAGTCCTTCCTGGCACATCCCGGTTTTTGTTTGGAGAGTTCGGTCGAGGAGAGTGCTGCTTTGTGGACGGCCGATCTGATGATTGCCGATTACTCCGGTTTTGCCATGGAATTCGCCTTCATGCGCGGCAAACCGGTGCTCTATGTAAACGTGCCGCCCAAGGTCCTGAATCCCGGCTGGCAGGCCCTTGGCCCGGTGCCGCTGGAACTGACGGTACGGGAGCACATCGGTGTGGTCGTTGCGCCTGAGGTGGACGCGGTGATCACCGGCCTTGTCGATTTGCAGGGCAATTCGGCGCGATGGCCAGGTGCAATTGAGCGGGTGCGCGAGCGCCACTGGGCGAATTTCGGCCACTTTGGCGAGGCTTGCGCCCAGGAGCTGGTGCGCATGCTGGGCGAAGTTCGGCAATGAGAGAATAGAAAACCTACAGCCCCAACGTCTATGACTTACCAGATCTGCACCCGCTGCATCATGGATACCAGTGATCCGAACATCGAGTTCGATGCTGCCGGTGTCTGCAACCACTGCCGCAATTTCGATCAGAACATGCTCCCGAACTGGCATCCGGATGCTTCGGGGCGACGCACGCTGGACGGGATCGTTGCGCAGATGAAGCGCGAAGGGCAGGGCAGGCCCTATGACTGTGCCATCGGCCTGAGTGGTGGTGTGGACAGCTCCTACCTTGCCTATGTGGCGCGCAAGGAGCTGGGGCTGCGTCTGCTGGCCGTGCACGTGGACGGCGGCTGGAATTCAGAGCTGGCGACCCGCAACATCGAGAACATCGTGCGCAAGCTCGACATCGATCTCCATACCTATGTCGTGGACTGGGAGGAAATGCAGGATCTCCAGCGTGCCTTCCTGCGCGCGGGTCTGGCCAATCAGGACGTGCCGCAGGACCACGCCTTCTTCGCGGCGTTGTACAGCAATGCTCAGTCCTACGGGCTGCGCTACGTTCTCAGCGGAGGCAATATCTCGACCGAGTCGGTCATGCCGACGGAGTGGGCCTACAACGCCATGGACCTGCGTCATCTGGAGGCCGTGCACAGCCGCTTCGGGAATGGGCGCCTGCGCTCATTCCCAAGGGTAAATTTCTTCCGCTACTACTTCTGGAATCGCTACGTCAAACGTATGTGCGTGGTGCGCCCCCTGAACTATCTGCCGTATGTGAAGGATGAGGCCATCGCAACGCTGGAGCGTGAACTGGGCTTCCAGTACTACGGAGGCAAGCATTTCGAGTCGCGGTTCACGAAGTGGCAGCAGCTTTTCTACCGGCCACGCAAGTTCGGCTACGACGAGCGCAGGGCCTACCTTTCCAGTCTGATACTTTCGGAGCAGTCCACGCGGGGAGAGGCTCTGGCTGCCCTGGCTGGTGATGTCGAAAACGAGCGCCAAGCCGAGAAGGACACAGAGTACATCCTGAAAAAACTCGCCATCAGCGAGGAGGAGTTCCGGCAGATCATGGATCAGCCTCCCAGGACCTTCCGTGACTATCCGTCCAACTACGCGCTGTTCAATCTGAAGACGGCAGCGCGTGACTGGCTGGCATCCCGCGGTATCGCGGTTCGCCCCAACTCCTGACGCCTATGTGCGGTATTGCGGGCGTTATCGGCCTGGAGGGCCAACCCATTGCGCGCGACATGCTTGCCGGCATGGTTGATCGTATCGCCCATCGCGGGCCGGATGGCGAGGGGCTGCTGCTGGAGGGTAATGTCGGTTTGGGGCACCGTCGGCTGGCCATCATCGATCTGACACCCGATGGGCATCAGCCGATGACGAACAGGAGAGGTGACCATACGGTTGTCTACAACGGCGAGATCTACAACCATGTCGAGTTGCGGCTTGAGCTGGAGCGTGCAGGGCACGTGTTTACGAGCCGATCGGATACGGAGGTTCTCCTCGCCGCCTATTCGCAATGGGGCGAGGATTGTGTTTCGCATTTCAATGGCATGTGGTCGTTTGCCATCCTGGACCGTCGGCGAAATCGGCTGTTCTGTTCGCGGGATCGCTTCGGGAAAAAGCCTTTCTACTACATTCGGACCAGCGGATACTTCGCCTTTGGATCGGAGATCCGGCAGCTGTTACCTTTCCTGACGAAGCGGCAGGCACATCGCGAAACGCTGTTGCAGTTCCTGGTCGGGGCAGTAGCCGAGCCTGTGGATCAGACTTTTTACGAGGGGGTCCGCAAGCTGCCTGGGGGGTACAACCTGACCCTGGATCTGGGCAGTCGCCAGTCCACCATTTCCCGATACCATGAATTGCGTCGCGATGCCTCCGTCGCCAGTCTGAGCCTGGGTGAAGCGGTGGAGCGTTTTTCGGATCTGCTCAAGGATGCGATCCGCGTCCGTTTGCGGGCGGATGTGCCGGTGGGGACCTGCTTGAGTGGGGGGCTGGACAGCTCCACGGTGGCTACGCTGGCGGCAGCGCAATATCACGCAGTTGCCGATGGCCCTTTCGCGGCGATCACGGCCGCGTCGGAACTGGCCGCAAATGACGAAACGGACTACGCGCGCCAGGTCGTCCAGCATAATCAGTTGCGCTGGCATCTGGTGCGACCGGAGTACCCTGATTTTGCGGGCTCACTGGATGATGTCCTTCGGGCCCAGGAAGAGCCGTTCCCATCCCCTTCCATCGTCATGCAGTACTTCGTCATGAAGACTGCGCGGCAACATGGCCTGACGGTGCTGCTGGACGGGCAGGGGGGGGATGAGACCCTGCTGGGCTATGAGCGCTATTTTGCTGCGCACTACCTGGCCGAAGCAAAGACCGGTGGCTGGCCGCATACCCTGCGTAGCGTGATTCGCAACAGCAGGAACAATGCCTTGATGGCGCCGTGGCGTGTCATGGCCTATTTTGCCTATTTCAATTCGGCGCGCTTGCGCTGGGGGATGTACCGTCATCGGAGCAGCTATCTGCGTGAACTGCCGGACATGCTATCCGGGCTCAAGGAGTATGAAGCGGCGGGCAAAAATGTCTTCGACCTGCAGAAGCTGGAGATCGAGAAGACTAACTTGCCGGCGCTGCTGCGATATGAAGACAAGAATGCCATGTGGCATGCCATCGAAACCCGTCTGCCCTTCCTGGACTATCGCCTTGTCGAATTCTCGCTGTCGCTGTCGGGTGACGCCAAGATTGCCGATGGGTGGACCAAATACGCGCTTCGCAAGGCCATGGCAGGCCGTATGCCCGATTCCATAGTCTGGCGGCGCAACAAGTTGGGGTTTGAGGCACCGACTTCCAAGTGGTTTACGCAGCATCGCCAGATCATGCGTGAATCAGTTCTGGGATCGCCCGTACTGGGTGAGCTGGGGCGTCCAGGGGCGTTGGCGCATCGATACGAGAACCTCAATCCGCTAACCCAGTGGCGGTTGTATATCGTGTCGGCGTGGGCGCGCACTTTTGATGTCGTCTTGGATTGAGCATAGGCTATGGTGATCATCGCAAACTACGGGGTCGGGAACCTTGCTTCGGTGTGCAACATGCTGCGTAAGGTCGGTGTAGAAGCTCGGGTGTCCGAAGGTCCGGCTGATATACGCATGGCCGATCGTGTGATCCTGCCAGGTGTGGGGCACTTCGACCATGGCATGAAGATGCTGAATGCGTCGGGGCTGAGAGAGGAGTTGGATGAGTTCGCGCTTGGCAGGAAGCGTCCGGTGCTGGGCATCTGTCTTGGCGCACAGATTCTTGGGCGCGGGAGCGAGGAGGGAGCAGTTCCTGGCCTGGGGTGGCTCGATATGGAGTGTCGGCGTTTCCCTGTGCATCCTGAACTGCGGGTGCCTCACATGGGGTGGTCGCAGGTCGAGATGCGCAGGACATCGCCCTTGTTCAAGTATGCTGAAGCGGATGCAAGGTACTATTTTGTGCACTCGTACCACATGCAGTGCATTGATGACGCTGATGTGGTTGGCGTGTCGGAGCATGGCATGACATTCACGAGTGCGGTTCAGCGGAGCAATGTATTCGGGGTCCAGTTTCACCCGGAAAAGTCATTGCGCCACGGCTTGGCCGTGATGCGAGCGTTTGCAGAGTTCACGCCAGATGAATAAGACGCGCGTTATTCCTGTGCTGCTCCTGCGCGGTACCGGACTGGTCAAGACAGCCAAGTTCAAGGATCCGAAATACATCGGAGACCCGATCAATGCCATCCGGATCTTCAATGAAAAGGAAGTTGATGAGTTGGTGTTCATTGACATCACGGCTTCTCCAGAGGGGCGTGCCCCCCAGTTTGACCTGCTCAAGGACATTGCAGGCGAAGCCTTCATGCCGATGGCATACGGCGGAGGCGTGTCTTCGCTCGACCAGATCAAGAAGATTTTTGGCCTGGGCTTCGAAAAAATCATCATCAATACGGCGGCCTATCGGAGGCTGGAATTGATTTCTGAAGCTGCCGCGATCTTTGGCTCTCAGAGCATCGTCGGAGCGATTGATGTGAAGTCAGGTTTATGGGGGGGGTATGAGCTTCGGTCCCAAGGAGGACGCAAGAAGGAGCCTGTCGGACTGGCCGAGCATCTCGCAGCGCTGGAGCGTGCCGGTGTTGGCGAGGTGCTGGTGAACTCTGTGGATCGAGATGGCACCATGTCCGGGTACGACCTCAAGCTGCTGAAACAGGTCCGGGCTTGCGTTAAGGTTCCGGTCGTTGCCTGTGGTGGTGCGGCCGGAGTCAACGATTTCGTGGCTGCCGTGGAAACGGGGCAGGCCGACGCCGTGGCTGCGGGGAGCATGTTTGTGTTTGTGGGGCCGCATCGTGCCGTGTTGATCAACTATCCTGAGCGAGCCGTACTCGCGCGGGTGCTCAAGTAATGGCGGGCTTGTCTCCGCGCCGCCATACGCGAATGCGCATGCTCAAGAGGTTTCAGGGTCCATGAAAATTGCGCACCTGACGTCAGCGCATCCGCGCAGTGACGTAAGAATATTTGTCAAGGAATGCCGCAGCTTGGCGCGGCACGGCCACGCCGTATCGCTGGTGGTGGCGGATGGGCGTGGAGATGAAGCCAGGGACGGGGTTGCCGTGATGGATGTCGGTCGATCGGAGGGGCGGGTCGAAAGGATATTAAAGGTGACTCGCAGGGTCTATCGGAAAGCAGTGGAGCTGGATGCAGACGTCTATCATCTGCACGACCCGGAGTTGCTCCCGGTCGGTCTGAAACTCAAGCGCCGGGGCAAGACAGTAGTGTTCGACGCGCACGAGGATGTGCCAAAGCAGATCCTTGGAAAGCACTATCTCTACCCGTGGGTTCGGCGCATTCTGTCCTGGGGTTTTGCACATTTCGAGCATTACGCATGCAGACGTTTCGACGGGGTCGTCACCGCCACGCCATATATTCGAGATAAGTTCCTGGCGATCAATCCGCGATCCGTCGATATCAACAATTTCCCGATGATCGGCGAGCTGGAAAATGCGGTGTCATGGCAGGACAAGGCAAACGAGGTCTGCTATGTCGGGAGCATCGCGCAGATTCGCGGGATCAAGGAGTTGGTGCGCGCGCTGGAATCCACGCAGACACCGACCCGCTTGAATCTGGTGGGCGGCTTTGCTGAGGCGCGAGTCGAAACCGAAGTCCGAACGTACCCGGGTTGGAGCAGGGTCCATGCCCTGGGTGTCCAGGATCGCCTGGGCGTGCGTGATGTGCTCGGGCGCTCTGTGGCTGGGTTGGTGACGCTGCATCCGGCCCCCAATTACTTGGATGCGCTGCCAATCAAGATGTTTGAGTACATGTCTGCTGGCATACCCGTCATTGCCTCTAACTTCGATTTGTGGCGGACAATTGTTCAGGAAAGCCAATGCGGTCTGTGCGTGGATCCTTTGAACCCGGCCGCGATCGCCTCTGCCATTGACTACCTGATAAATCATCGACAAGAGGCGGAGAAGATGGGGCGAAATGGACGGCAGGCCGTCCTGTCTCGTTACAACTGGGCTCGGGAAGAAATCAAGCTGATCGAGTTTTATGATCGGTTTCCGTCCGCTTGAGAGCGGGCTGCCCACTACATCTGTTGGATCAATCAAATGTGCGGAATTTTCGGGGTCATTTCATCTTCGCTGGTGAATGAGGATGAGCTGACTGTGCTGGTCAAGCACGCCCAGCAGCGGGGGCGCGACTCCAGCGGACTGGTGACCTTCCTCCACGGCGTTTACCATATCTACCGCGCCGATTACCCGATTACCCACCTACTCAAGGAAGTCCGGCAGCAGGCCAGTCATGTCGTGCTGGGGCACAGCCGGCTGGTCACCAACGGCCTGGGTGACAACCAGCCTATCGCGCGCGATGGCGTGGCCGTTCTGCACAACGGCATCGTCGTCAACGATGAAGCCCTCTGGGCCGAGATCGGCAAGGAGCGGACCCTACAGATCGACACCGAAATCATCGCTGGCATCGCGACCGCGCATTTGGACTCGGGCGGCGCTCTGGAGCAGCTGCCAGTGCGCATCCTGAGCCTGTGCCGCGGTATCGTGGCCTGCGCGCTCATCCTCCCACGCTTGGGCAAGCTTTGCCTGTTCTCGAACAACGGCAGTCTTTACGTTGGTCGCAAGGGTGATGCGACCTTCTTTGCTTCGGAGCGTTATCCACTGACCGCCATCGGCTGCGGCGAGATCGATCAGGTTCGTGAGGCGGTGTTTGTTGATATCCCCTCTTCGCAGGCAGCGCTGGACATCTCCGACCGCAAGGAACGCAAGACCGACCTGATCCCGGCTCTGTCACTGTCGGGAGCGGCAGAAGAGGAGAAACTGCTCAGCTACCGAAGGTATCAAGGTCGTCGCTGCACCAAGTGCCTGCTAACCGAGACTATGCCCTTCATCAACTTCGATGCTGACGGTGTCTGCAACTACTGTAGACACTACAAGCCGCGCAACAAGCCGCAGCCGAGGGAGGAACTGTTCAAGCTTGTCGAGTCCTATCGTCGCGTACACGGCGACGACTGCCTGGTGCCCTTCTCCGGCGGGCGCGACAGCTGCTTCGGTCTGCACCTGATCGTCAAGGAGCTGCAGATGAAGCCCATCACCTATACCTACGACTGGGGCATGGTGACGGACCTGGGGCGGCGCAACATCAGCCGCATGAGCGCCGAGCTGGGCGTCGAGAACATCATTGTCGCGGATGACATCACCAAGAAGCGCGAGTACATCGCCAAGAACCTGCGGGCTTGGCTCAAATCTCCGCACCTGGGCATGATCAGCATCCTGACGGCGGGCGACAAGCATTTCTTCCGGCATATCGAGACCATCAAGAAGCAGACCGGCATCAGCCTGAACCTGTGGGGCATCAACCCGCTGGAGGTCACGCATTTCAAGGCCGGTTTCCTGGGCGTGCCGCCCGACTTCGAGGAAAAGCGGGTCTACTCGCACGGCGTGATGAAGCAGCTGCGCTACCAGGGCCTGCGCCTGGGCGCCATGCTTCAGAGTCCCGGCTACTTCAACAGCTCCCTGTGGGACACGCTGTCGGGTGAGTACTACCGCAGTTTTACGAAGAAGACGGACTACTACCATATCTTCGATTACTGGCGCTGGGACGAGAAGCAGATCGACGACACGCTGGCCACTTACGACTGGGAGCGAGCACCCGACACCAAGACCACCTGGCGCATCGGCGACGGTACGGCTGCCTTCTACAACTACGTCTACTACACGGTCGCGGGCTTCACCGAGCACGATACCTTCCGCAGCAACCAGATTCGCGAGGGCGACCTGACGCGCGCCGAAGCCCTGGAGATGGTCGAAGAGGAGAACACGCCGCGCTATCCCAACATCAAGTGGTATCTGGACGCCGTGGGCGTGGACTTCAAGGAAGCGATCCAGGTCGTGAACGCCATCCCGAAGCTGTACTGAGCCGCCCGTGAAGCCCTGCATCTGGTACGTTTCCAAATACGTGGCGCCGCCGGCCAAGGTCGGTGCGGGCGGACGCGGCTATCTCATCATGCGTGAGTTTGCGCGTATGGGCTATCAGAGCGTGATCATCACCTCGGATTCCAACCAGCTTACCGAGGTGCCTGTGCTGGAGGAGCCCTATCTCTTCCAGGAGGTCGACGGCATGCGGCTGTGCTGGGTGCGGACCATGAAGTACACGGTGGCCAAGTCGCTGCGGCGCATTCTGAGCTGGCTGGACTTCGAGTGGCGGCTCTGGCGCCTGCCCAAGGACAGATTGCCCGCGCCCGACGTGGTGATCGTCTCCAGTCTGTCGTTGCTCACTATCCTCAATGGCTTTCTGCTGCGTCGGCGCTACAAGTGCCGTCTGGTGCTCGAAATCCGCGATATCTGGCCGCTGACCATCACGGAGGAGGGTGGTTTCAGCCGCTGGAATCCGCTGGTGCTGGGCCTGGGCTTCATCGAGAAGCTGGGCTACCGTCACGCGGATGCCATCGTGGGCACCATGCCCAACCTCGGCGAGCACGTGGCCGGTGCGCTGGGGCGGCCCAAGACCACCCACTGCATCCCCATGGCCGTCGACGAAGCGGCCCTGGGTCCGGGGGAGGCGCTGCCGGCCGACTACGTCGAGAAGTACATCCCCAAGGGCAAGTTCATCGTGGCGCATGCCGGCACCATAGGCATCACCAACGCGCTGGACACCATGCTCGACTGCGCCGAGGCCATGAAGGACGACCCCGGGGTCCACTTCCTCGTCGTCGGAGAGGGTGACCTGCGCGCGCACTACCAGCGCAAGTACGCGCACCTGAGCAACCTCACCTTCGCGCCGCGTGTACCCAAGCAGATGGTGCAGTCCGTGCTCTCGCACTGCGACCTGCTGTACTTCTCCGTGCACGTCTCGACGGTCTGGAAGTACGGACAGTCCCTGAACAAGGTGATCGACTACATGCTGGCCGGCAAGCCGGTTGTGGCCTCGTACACCGGCTTCCCCTCGATGATCAACGAGGCCGATTGCGGCACTTATGTGCCGGCCGGCGACGTGACGGCGCTGCGCCGTGAACTCCAGCGTTATGCAGCCATGGACGCCGCACAGCGCGAGGCCATCGGCCGGCGTGGCCGCGAATGGATCCTGGCGCATCGCCGCTACGAGACGCTGGCCAGGAACTACCTGGCCATCCTGTTCGGTCCGGCGGAAGCAGGGGCGGTGCGATGAAGCGCCTTTTTGACCTGCTGCTGTCGTTCGGGCTTCTGCTGGCTCTGGCCCTGCCCCTGCTGTTGCTGTGGGGCCTAGTGCGCTGCAAGCTCGGCAGCCCGGTGTTGTTCCGCCAGATCCGCCCCGGCCAGCACGGGCGGCCTTTCATGATGGTCAAGTTCCGCACCATGACGGACGAACGCGGCGCGGATGGCGAACTGTTGCCGGATGTTCAGCGCCTGACGTCCTTTGGCCGTTTCCTGCGAGCCAGCAGCCTGGACGAGTTGCCCGAGCTCTGGAATGTGTTGCGCGGTGAGATGAGCCTGGTGGGACCGCGGCCCCTGCTGATGGAGTATCTGCCGCTGTACTCGCCAGAGCAGGCGCGGCGCCATGAGGTGCGCCCGGGCATCACCGGCTGGGCCCAGGTGAATGGGCGCAACGCCCTCAGCTGGGAAGAGCGCTTCAAGCTTGACATCTGGTATGTCGACCACCGTTCGCTCTGGCTGGATCTGCGCATCCTCTGGCTCACGGTGCGCAAGGTCATCGTGCGCGAAGGCATCAGCGCGCAAGGCGAGGCCACCATGCCCCGCTTCACGGGGAATAAGCCATGAAACGTCTGGCCCTGCTCGGTGCCAGCGGCCACGGCAAGGTGGTCGCCGATGCAGCCCTGGCCGGCGGCTGGGGTGCCGTAGAGTTCTTTGACGATGCCTGGCCGCAGCGTCAGAGCAACGGCCCCTGGCCTGTGACGGGTGACAGCGCCGCGCTGCTGGCGCGGCTTCAGGAATTCCAGGGGGTGATCGTTTCCATAGGCGATTGCGCTGTGCGCTGGGCCAAGCACCAAACCCTGCAGGCCGCAGGCGCACCGCTGGTGACCGTGGTGCACCCCGCCGCCGTGGTGAGTCCTCATGCCGTGCTGGGCGCAGGCACCGTGTTGATGGCCGGCGCGGTTGTGAACATCGACGCCGTCGTGGGCCAGGCCGGCATCATCAACACAGGTGCTACGGTGGACCATGACTGCCGCCTGGGAGACGCCGTGCATATCTGTCCGGGCGCGCACCTTTCGGGTCATGTCCAGGTTGGACACGGCAGCTGGGTGGGTGTGGGAGCCGCCGTCAAGCAGGGCATGATCCTTGGCGAGCGTGTCATGGTGGGCGCAGGCGCTGTGGTGGTGCAGGCCGTGTCTGACGGGCTCACGGTCGTCGGTAACCCCGCCGTGCTTAAGGGCGCAGGCAAAACATGAGCGCAGAGTCATCAAGATCATGCTGAACACGCCTTTCTCCCCCTGGCCCAGCTACACCGAGGAAGAGGCTCGGGCCGTGCAGCAGGTGCTGCTGTCCAACAAGGTCAATTACTGGACCGGCAACGAATGTCGCGAGTTCGAGCGTGAATTCGCCGCCTGGTGCGGGACGCGCCATGCCATCGCGCTGTCCAACGGCACCCTGGCTCTGGATCTGGCGCTCAAGGGTCTCGGGATTGGCCCTGGCGACGAGGTGGTGGTCACGCCGCGCACCTTCATTGCCAGCGTGTCCTGCGTGGTCAACGCGGGCGCGACGCCGGTGTTCGCCGACGTCGATGCCGATAGTGGCAACCTGTCCGCGAGCACCATCGCGCAGGTGCTCACGCCGCGCACCAAGGCCGTGATCTGCGTGCACCTGGCGGGCTGGCCCTGCGACATGGACCCCATCATGGCGTTGGCCGCGCAGCACGGTTTCAAGGTCATCGAGGACTGCGCGCAGGCGCATGGTGCCCTCTACAAGGGCCGCAGCGTGGGGAGTATCGGCCACGTCGGGGCCTGGAGTTTCTGTCAGGACAAGATCATGACCACCGGGGGCGAGGGCGGCATGGTCACCGTGAACGATGAACAACTGTGGCGCGACATGTGGGCCTACAAGGACCACGGCAAGAGCTACGCTGCTGTGTACGAGCGCCAGCACCCGCCGGGTTTCCGTTGGCTGCACGAGAGCTTCGGCACCAACTGGCGCATGCTGGAGATGCAGGCAGCAATCGGCCGGATTCAATTGCACCGGTTGCCTGAATGGACCCGCCAGCGCAACGCTCACGCTGAAGCACTGCGTACGACTCTTTCAGAGTTTTCGGGTACACGAGGACCAATACGGCTTCCTGTTTTCAGTAGCTGTGAGTCTTGTCAAACTCTCCACGCCCCCCCCGCTCCACCCACTTGCGGCTGTTTGCACGCACAGTACAGGTTCTATTTGTATGTGCAGCAGCAGCACCTAGCGCCTGGCTGGAACCGTGATCGCGTAGCAGATGCAATCAACAACGCCGGAGTGCCTTGCTACCACGGCAGCTGTTCTGAGGTCTACCTAGAGAAAGCGTTTGAAGGGACGGGCTGGCGCCCTTCTAAGCCGATGCCCACGGCCAGAGATCTTGGAGAGTCCAGCTTGATGTTTCTGGTCCACCCTACCCTTACTGCGGCAGAAATTGAAAGGACCGCGACCGTCGCAGCCAAAGTGCTTTCTCAGGCCCGTAGCGATAGAAACTAAAATAGAAGGTTTGCTCCACTCGCCCACTGAGCGCGCCATGCCTGACACTTCACCAAACCACCCCGCCCCCCAGGACGACAACCAGCTCATCGCCGAGCGCCGCGAAAAGCTCCGCGCCTTGCGCGAAGTGCAAGCCAATGGCGGTGGCGTGGCCTTCCCCAACAACTTCAAGCCCGCCCACAAGGCGGCCCAGCTGCACCAGGACCACGGCGAGACGGCCAACGAGGCACTGGAAGCCACGCCCGTCACCGTCAGCGTGGCCGGCCGCATGATGCTCAAGCGTGTGATGGGCAAGGCCAGTTTCGCCACGGTGCAGGACGGCTCGCTGGGCGAGGTGGGTGGCCGCATCCAGCTCTACGTCACACGCGATGCGGTGGGCGAAGAGCTGTACGCCGCCTTCAAGCACTGGGACCTGGGCGACATCGTGGGCGCCGAGGGCACCCTCATGAAGACCAAGACGGGCGAGCTGTCGATCAAGGTGACTGGCCTGCGCCTGCTGACCAAGAGCCTTCGCCCTCTGCCCGACAAGTTCCACGGCATGGCCGATCAGGAGCAGAAGTACCGCCAGCGCTATGTGGACCTGATCACCGACGAGCACGCCCGCAAGCGCTTCATGGCCCGCAGCAAGGCCGTGAGCGGCCTGCGCGAATTCATGGTGAGCCACGGCTTTCTCGAAGTCGAGACGCCCATGCTGCACCCCATCCCGGGCGGTGCCAATGCCAAGCCGTTCGTGACGCACCACAACGCGCTGGAGCAGGAGATGTACCTGCGCATCGCACCCGAGCTCTACCTCAAGCGCCTGATCGTGGGCGGTTTCGAGCGCGTGTTCGAAATCAACCGCAGCTACCGCAACGAAGGGATCTCGGTGCGCCACAACCCCGAGTTCACCATGATGGAGTTCTACGCAGCGTACTGGAACTATCTGGACCTGATGGACTTCACCGAGACGCTGATTCGCGAGGTTGCACTCAAGGCCACCGGATCGTTGCAGCTGACCTACCAAGGCCGCGCGGTGGACCTGTCGCAGCCGTTTGCGCGCCTGACCATCCGCGAAGCGATCTTCCAGTACACCGAGGCGGGTGCCCATGTGGACGATGCCGCCTGGCTCATCAGCGCCTTGAAGAAGCTGGGCATGACGGAAGAGAAGGACAAGCTCTCGGCCCGCTCGCTGGCCAGCCTGCAGGTGCTGTACTTCGAGGAAACCGTGGAAGACAAGCTGTGGCTGCCCACCTTCATCATGGAGCACCCGACGGAGATCTCGCCCCTGGCACGCGCCAACGACAACCGCCCCGAGGTGACCGAACGATTCGAGCTGTACATCACCGGCCGCGAGTTCGGCAACGGCTTCAGCGAGCTGAATGACGCCGAAGACCAGGCCGCGCGCTTCCACGCCCAGGTGGCCGCCAAGGACAGCGGCGACGACGAAGCCATGTTCTACGACCACGACTTCGTGCGCGCGCTGGAGTACGGCATGCCCCCCACAGGGGGTTGCGGCATTGGCATTGACCGCCTCATGATGCTGCTGACCGACAGCCCGAGCATCCGCGACGTGATCCTGTTCCCGGCGCTGCGCCGCGAGTCCTGAGCCTGAGCGAAGCCCCGGAGCGATGCACTCCGGGAGCCCGAGACCGCGCCGCTTGACGACGGCGCCCAAGGAGACCCCTGTGCCTTTCAGCTCCAGCAACGCCCCCTACCCCGCCGCCGAGCCCTTGCCCTCGGGCAATGCGTTCTCGGTGCTGGTGGTCGAAGACCAGGGCTCCGTGCGCGCAGCGCTGGTGGCCGAGCTGCGGCGCGCAGGCGTATCCAAGATTTTCGAGGCGCCCGAGGGCCAGGCGGCGCTGCACCTCTTCAAGACCCACCGCCCGGACCTGGTGCTGCTCGACATCAAGCTGCCCGGCCAGGACGGCTACTGGGTGGCCCAGCAGATGCGCGAGAGCGAGGCGGGCGACTGGACACCCATCATCTTCCTGTCGGGCCTGGACAACGAGCTGGACGTGTGGCGTGGCATTGAGGTGGGGGGCGACGACTACCTCGTCAAACCCGTCAAGCCCATCGTGCTCATGGCCAAGCTGCGCGCCATGCGACGACTGCTGGACATGCGCCGCCGGCTGGTGCTGATGTCGGCCGAATTGCATGCCGCCAACCAGCGGCTCAACGAGATGGTGGAGATCGATGCGCTCACCGGCCTGGTCAACCGCCGGGGCTTCGACCGCATCCTGCACAACGAGATCCTGGCCGCACGGCGGGATGGCACGCCGCTCACGCTGATGCTGTGCGACCTGGACCATTTCAAGCTCTTCAACGACACCAGCGGCCATGTGCAGGGCGACGCCTGCCTGAAGGAGGTAGGCCGCCTGCTGCGCGAAGTGTGTGTGCGCCCCCGGGATGTGGCCTCGCGGTACGGCGGCGAAGAATTCGCCCTCATCCTGCCCAACACGCCCCGCTCGGGGGCCATGACCTTCGCGCGGGCCCTGGGGCAGCTGCTCAAGGTGCGTGCCATCGCGCATGCCAATTCGCCCCTGGGCGACATCCTTACGCTGTCCGGCGGCATCACCACCTGCGTGCCCGACGACAGCACCAATGCCGAAAGCATGATCATGCGCGCCGACCAGGCCCTGTACGCGGCCAAGGCCCAGGGCCGCAACCGTTTCTTCAGTTTTGAAATGCAGATGGACACCGTGGAGCAACTGCGCAATTGAGTTTCTTTTCCGCCTTCTCGTTTGATGCCACCGAGCGCAGCGCGCGCACCGTGGCCTCCCGCATGCAGCTGCTGAAAACCCGCCTGCCCGACTGGGTGCAGGACTGGCTGGAGGTCATCATCCCCGGCACGCAGATCCTGCTCATCCTCTTTGTGGCCTGGCTGCTGCAGCGCGTGCTGCGCCGCATCGTGCGCCGCGCCAGCAGCCACTACCAGGTGCCGGACGAGCTGGTCGTGCCCCTCAACGGGCTGATCCGCTGGATCATCGTGGCCAGTGCGCTGCTGCTGGTGCTGGAGCGCATGGGCGTCTCCGCCACCGTGCTCTGGACGGCGTTCACCGGTTTTGCCACGGTGGGTGCGGTGGCGTTTTTTGCCGCCTGGAGCGTGTTGTCCAACCTGTTCTGCGCTCTGCTGATCTTCACGGTGCGGCCATTCCGCATCGGCGACTACATCGAGGTGCTGGACACCGCAGAGAAACCCGGCGCCAAGGGGCGCGTGGTGGACATCAACCTGCTCTACACCACGCTGGAAGACCATGGCGCCACGGCCGAGCATGTGGCCTGGCTGCAGATCCCGAATTCGCTGGTATTCCAGCGGGTGGTGCGGCGCTTTCAGGGCGTGCCACCTGTTCCGGCTGCAGTGCCGCAGCCTCCCGCAGCGCCCGAACAGGCTACAGAGGCGCCAACCCCACCGGCGCCAACAACAGCCGCCGCAGCCCCCACAACGGCGGGCGCCGGTTCCGCAAACGGCTCTCAGGGCTGACCAGCCGGAAGCGACTGGCAGGCCCCACGCAGCCAGGCCAGAACTGCGGCAAAGGCTGCCCGATCCCCCTCCCCCGTCGGCGCCATGAGCAGGTAGCGGGAACCATCAGCCACAAAACCGCGCGGCGCACACAACACACCGGTGGCCAGGTCGTCAGCCACCAGGGCCACCGGGCCGATGGCGATGCCCGCACCGGCGACCGCCGCCTGCAGGCTTTGGTAGAAGTGCTCAAACCGCACATCCCGCTGGGCCTGCAGCCGCGTGTGGGTCAACCCGGCCCAACCCTCCCAGGCACCGGGGCGGGTGGCCGTGTGCAGCAGCACGGCCTGCAACACCTCATCCCGCTGCGCGCAGGCCGCCGCCAGATCGGGTCGACACACAGGGCCGATGCGCTCGTCCAGAAACGGCTCGGCCACTACATCGGGCGCCAAGGGAAAGTCGCTGCGGCGAATCGCCAGGTCGATGCCATCGCGGCTGAAAAACACCGGCCCACCGGCCGATACCAACCGCAGCTCCCGCTCCGGCCCCACCGCCGCCTGCAGCAGCGCCAGGCGGGGAATCAACCAGCGGATGAGAAAGGTGGGCTCGCACGACAGCACCAGCGGCCTGCCCACGCCCTCGGCCCGGCGCGCACGCTCCATGGCGGCATGCAAACGGCCCAGTGCCGCCCCCACATCGTCGGCCAGCACCCGTGCGGTAGGAGTGGGCACCACCGCCCGGTTGCCGCGCTGAAACAGCGCAAAGCCCAGGGCCCCCTCCATGTCACGCACGGCACGGCTCACAGCGCCATCCGTCAGATGCAGCTCTCGCGCCGCGCGCGAGACGCTGCCATGGCGCACGGTGGCTTCAAACGCACGCAGGGCCGAGAGGTGGGGAAGCCTGGAAATCGTATCCATCACATCGCTCTTCAATTGACTTTCACTCAATAAAACCTTGAGTCGAAATCGATTTTTTTATTTTCTTCAAAAAAGCATAGTACCCAGAATTCATTGAGCAAGAAGAAACCTTCATGATCGCCATCCTGGCCGACGACCTGACCAGTGCCCTCGACGGTGCGGCGCCCTTTGCCGCCTGCGGGCGGTCTGCACGTGTGCTGCTGCATCCCAACGCGCTGGCAGGGCCGCACAGCTCTGACGTGCTGGCGATCGACCTCGACACCCGGTTTGTGTCCCCGCTGCGCGCGCAGGCGCGGTTCCGTCACGCCGCACAAGCACTGCGACACGCGCCCGTGCTGCTCAAGACCATTGACTCCACCCTGCGCGGCCACCTGGGCGCCGAGACCTGCGGTGCCCTGGATGGGGCGGGCCGGCAGCAGGCGCTGGTGGCTCCGGCCTTCCCGGCGGCCGGGCGCACCACACAACAAGGACGCCAATGGCTGCACGGCATGCCGCTGGAGCAGACCGTGTTTGCCAGCGACCAGCGCACGCCCATCACATCCAGCGTGGTGATGGCCCGCATGGGGGGACCACGCGGCGTGCCCGCGCAGCGACTGCGCATCCACGACGCCACCACCGATGCCGACCTGGATGCCGTCGTCGCCACCACCGGCCTACGCCGGCCAGACCTGCTCTGGGTGGGGTCGCCAGGGCTGGCCAGTGCACTCGCCCGCGCCCACGGGGCGCCCCCATGCCCAGCGCCCCCCGCACGCCACACCAGCCCACCGCACCTGGGGCGGCCCCGGTGCACCCTGGTGGTGGTGGGCAGCCTGCACCCCGCCAACGGCGGGCAGGTGGGGGAACTGCAGCGCGCAGGCATCCCTGTGGTGCGCCTCCCGCCCCCACCGGGCGAGCCTGGCCTGGCCATGGCCGCGCTCCAGGCCCTGCAGAACGTCTTGACCCAGGCCCTGGCCACACACCCAGTTGTGTGCCTGACCAGCGCCACGCCGCCCGGACACACCCCGCCGCCCGCCCCCGGGTTCTCAGCCCAGCCTGCACAGCAGCTCGCGTGGCTGGCCGGGCAATGCGCAGCGCAGTGGGACGGGCTGGTGGCCACCGGTGGCGACACGGCCCGGCGCGTGATCGAGGTGTTGCAGGCGACCCACCTCGACCTGCTGGGCGAAGTGGCGCCCGGCGTGCCCTACGGCGCGCTGCAGCTGCCCACACGAACACTGGCTTTTGCCACCAAGGCCGGGGGCTTTGGCCAGCCAGACACCTTGCGCCGCTGCATTGAGCAATTGCACACCCTGCCAACCACGGAGATTCCAAGCCCATGACCCACCCCTCCCTTCCCCCACCGCTACCCGACCACAACAGCCTTCCCTTCGCCATCACCATGGGCGACCCGGCGGGCATCGGCCCGGAGATCATCGCCAAGCTGGCGCAAGACACCCGCCGCCCTGACCTGCCCTATGTGGTGATTGGCGACGCCGGTGCATTGCAGCGGGCGGTCGATGCCATCGGAGGATCCTGCCCGATCATGCCCATCGGGGAGAACTTTGACGGGCTCACGCAAGCGCTGGCCCAGGGGGCCATCCCCGTTCTGCCCACCGGGGCGCCCCTGCCCCAGGACCTTGTCCCCGGTCAGGTGGATGCGCGTGCGGGGGCTGCCGCCCACGCCTATGTGCAGCGGGCCATCGACCTGGCGCTGGCAGGGCGTGTGCGTGGCATCGTGACCGCCCCCATCCACAAGCTCGCGCTGCGCGCCGCAGGCATCACCCACCCCGGGCACACCGAGATCCTGGCGGCCCGCACCGGCACCCGCGACTTCGCGATGATGCTCGCCAACCCGGAACTGCGGGTGGTGCTGGTCTCCATCCACGTGGCGCTGAGCGAAGCCATTG
Source organism: Acidovorax kalamii (assembly GCF_002245625.1). Classification (GTDB taxonomy): domain Bacteria; phylum Pseudomonadota; class Gammaproteobacteria; order Burkholderiales; family Burkholderiaceae_C; genus Acidovorax; species Acidovorax kalamii. The sequence continues at coordinate 223,606 of NZ_NOIG01000001.1, read as the reverse complement.
CCGCCGTGACCCCCGACAACGAGTTGCGCGCGATCCGACTCGCCCACGCCGCCTGCCGGGGCTTGGGGCTGACCCACCCGCGCGTGGCGGTGGCCGGGCTCAACCCCCATGCGGGAGAGAACGGGCTGTTTGGCGACCAGGACCAGCAGGTGATTGCGCCCGCCGTTGCCGCGGCACGCGCCGAGGGCATTGACGCCTCCGGCCCCTGGCCCGGGGACACGGTGTTCATGCGCGCCCGCCAGGGCGACTTCGATGTGGTGGTGGCGCAGTACCACGACCAGGGCCTGATCCCGGTGAAGTACCTGGGCGTGGAGCAAGGGGTGAACATCACCCTGGGCCTGCCTTTCATACGGACCTCGGTGGACCACGGCACGGCCTTCGACATTGCAGGAACCGGCCGGGCCAGTGCCAGCAGCCTGGTGCAGGCGCTGCAGTACGCAGCCGCCATGGGCGCCACGACCCGCACAGCCACCACGATCAGCGCACCGGCGCCCATGCCGGTGCTGCATCGCCGCGCTCCAGCCACCGTCCGGCGCCCATGCCCCGACTTCATCTTCATGCTGACCCGCCAGGACCGCACCGTCGCCAACGCCATGGACCTCTTGCCCGAGGTGCTGGACGCTGGCGTGCAGCACATCGGCTTCAAGGACGTGGGCCTGCCACTGCCCGGCCTGCAGCAGCTGGCCGACGCCATCCGCGCCGCCGGGGCCGTGAGCTACCTGGAGGTGGTGAGCCTGGACGAGGCCAGCGAAACCGCCTCAGCACAGGCCGCTGTAGCACTGGGGGTGGATGTGCTCATGGGCGGCACGCGGCCCGAGGCCGTCTTGCCCCTGCTGCGGGGCACGCCCATCCGCTACTACCCGTTCCCCGGCGCGGTGACCGGCCACCCCAGCGTGCTGGGCGGCTCCATCGACGACATCGTGGCCAGCGCAAGACGCATGGCAGCCCTGGAGGGCGTACATGGGCTGGACCTGCTGGCCTATCGGTTTACAGGTGACGTGCCAGCACTGATCCACCGCGTGGTTGCGGCGGTGGACAAGCCGGTGGTGATCGCGGGCTCTATTGACCGGGCTGAACGGATTGAGGCTGCCGTCGCAGGCCGCGCCGCCGGACTGACGGTGGGGACCGCAGCGCTGGACGGCGTGTTTCCAGCCCCGGCCCCCGGGCTGGCAGCGCAATTGCGCTGCATCCGGGGCCTGCTGGACGCTGCGGGGAAGGAGCCGCAGTGCAGCGGGGCGCGCTGACGGCAGTGAAAAACTGACAACTAGCAACCGAGGCTTGCGGCTGGCGCGCACATGGTGCGGGCCGCAATCCACGCGCAACGCCCGCAGCCGTGAACAGCCCCCTCAGGGCAGCAGATCCAGCGCCTGCAGGTAGGCCGGCTGGTACATCAGCTCGTCCCAGGGCTGGGGCAGGGTTTCGGGCAGCAGCGCCAGGCGGCGCGATTCGCTGTCCACGCTGGGCTGCCAGCGGCCCTGCTGCCCGGCCTTTTCCAGGCCATCGATGAGTTCGTCCACGGCCTGGCCGTCGCCCAGGCTCTGGTTGCACAGCAGCACCAGGTCGCAGCCCGCCTGCAGCGCCGCAATCCCGGCGTCGGTGTAGCTGACCACCTGGCCATCGAGGCGGCGCGCGCCTTCCATGCTCAGGTCGTCGCTGAAGATGGCGCCATCAAAACGCATCTGGCGGCGCAGGATGTCCTGCAGCCAGCGTTGCGAGAAGCCGGCGGGGCGGCTGTCCACCTTGGGGTAGATCACGTGGGCGGGCATCACGCTGGTGAGCGTGCTGCTGAGCCAGGGGTACGGCGCCGCGTCGTCGGCCAGGATGGCCTTGAGGCTGCGCTTGTCCACGGGTACTTCGGTGTGCGAGTCGGCTTTGACAAAACCATGGCCGGGAAAGTGCTTGCCGCAGTTGGCCATGCCGGCCTGCAGCAGGCCGTGCATGAGGCTCTTGGCCAGCAGCGCCACCACACGCGGGTCGCGGTGAAAGGAGCGGTCGCCAATCACACCGCTTTCGCCCCAGTCCAGGTCGAGCACGGGCGTGAAGCTGAAATCGACACCACAGGCGCGCAGTTCGGCCCCTAGCACGTAGCCCGCCGCCGTGGCCGCATTGGTGGCGCGCAGCGCGCCGCTGCCGGGCACCGCCTTGGCACCGGGGCCGTCATCCATCCACATCTCGCCCAAAGCGCGCATGGACGGCAGGTGGGTGAAACCGTCGGTGCGAAAGCGCTGCACGCGGCCGCCTTCGTGGTCCACGCAGATGAGCAGGTCGTCGCGCACGGCCTTGATGCTGCTGGTGAGCTGCAGCAGCTGTGCGCGGTTGTCCCAGTTGCGGGCAAACAGGATCACGCCGCCGGTCAGCGGGTGGGCCAGGCGGCGGCGGTCCACGTCGGTGAGTGTGGTGCCCGCCACGTCGAGGATCAGGGGTGCGTGTTCAGTCATCAGGGTCCGTCAGAATTTACTATCAAAAATATAGCTATCAAGGCATAGCAGTCGAGCGGCAGAGGCCTATTTTCTTTAAATTTTCTCGACCACGCAGAAGCTGGCGGCGTAGTCGGTCTCGTCGGTCACGCTCAGGTGCGCCTTCAGCCCCCGGGCCTCGAACCATTCCTTGAGCGCACCGTGCAGCACGATCACCGGCTGGCCGGTGGGCAGCTTGACCACCTCGCAATGGCGCCAGGTCATGGGCATGCGCATGCCCAGGCCAATGGCCTTGCTGAACGCCTCCTTGGCCGAAAAGCGCGTGGCCAGGTAGCGCAGGCCCCGGTCGGGCCAGCGGCCACTCCGCTCACGCCAGGTGGCCAGCTCGCCGTCGGCCAACACCTTCTGGGCAAAACGTTCGCCGTGGCGCTCCAGGCTGGCGGCGATGCGGCGCACGTCGCAGATGTCGGTGCCAATGCCGTAGATCATGAGAATTTTTGAATAAAAATGGCTGCTACCGCTCTTCCATCATGCCTTGGCAGCTATCAAATCAGGAGTTTTTGGCCGAACCTGCAAACCCCGCCTGGATACACGCCAGATAGGACTGGACCGTGGCGGTGTAGCCCAGCTCCAGCGCGTCGGCAATGAGGGCATGGCCAATCGACACCTCCAGCACGCCGGGCACCTCGCGCACAAAGGCGGCCAGGTTGTCGCGGTTGAGGTCATGGCCTGCGTTCACGCCCAGGCCTGCATCCAGCGCGGCCTGCGCGGCGGCGGCGTAGCGCTTCAGTTCCACCGCATGCTGCGGCGTGCCCCAGGCGGCGGCGTAGGGTTCGGTGTACAGCTCCACCCGGTCGGCGCCCACGGCCCGGGCGGCAGCCATCTGCTCGGGCACCGGGTCCATGAACAGGCTCACGCGCACACCCAAGGCCTTGCATTCCGCGATCAGCGGCGTGAGGCGCTCGGCATCTTGCGGAAAGCTCCAGCCGTGGTCGCTGGTGAACTGGTCTTCGCTGTCGGGCACAAAGGTGGCCTGGTGGGGCCGCACCTGGCGAATGAAGTCCATCAGGTTCTGCGACGGATTGCCTTCGATGTTGTACTCGCGGTCCGGCCAGGCCTTCATCAGCGCGGCCAGCTCGAACACGTCATGGCTGCGGATATGGCGCTCGTCGGGCCGGGGGTGCACGGTGATGCCCTGGGCACCCGCCTGCAGGCACAGTTCGGCCGCACGGGTGACGCTGGGGATGCCCAGGTGGCGCGTGTTGCGCAGCAGCGCGACTTTGTTGACGTTGACCGAGAGGGCGGTGGTCGGGTGCGAAGCGTTGGATGGCTGGTTCATAGGGCCTGCAGGTCGATCATGAGCTGGCGGGTGCGCAGCATGGGGCTGCCGCAATGGTATTGCAGCACGGTGCGCAGCTGGGGCTTGAGTTCCGCCGCGACGGGGGCACAGGCGCGCAGCGTGGCGGTGTAGCTGGCAGCGTCATCGTCCAGCGCGCGCTGCAGGGCGATCCACTGGCGCCCTGGCAGCGCCGCGCGGTCGGCGGCAGAGGCCATCCGCAAACCGCCTTCGGCCACCAGCGTGTAGCGGGCGTCGGCCTTCAGCGGCTCCAGCGTCATGGTCTGCACATCCAGGCTGGGCAGGAGGCCGATCTCGCGCAACAGCAGCAATTCAAAGCTGCGCAGCACGGGCTCCAGCGCGTCGCCATGCTCACTGGCCAGCACCCGCACCACACCGGCGTAGGCATCGAACAGTGCGGTGTGCGCATCGGCCCGCGCCAGCAGGCGCAGCAGCAGTTCGTTGAGGTACAGGCCCGAGAGCAGCGCATCACCCGTGGGCATCACATGGCCGCCCACCCACTCGGCGCCCTTGAGGGTGTGGATGTCGGCCGTGCCGTCGCCCGCCAGGGTGTAGGTGAGCAGCAGCGGCTGCAGCGGCAGCAGCACGGGGCGGAAGTTGGAGCTGGGCTTCTTCGCGCCCTTGGCCACCAGGGCCACACGCCCCTGGCGGCGGCAGAAGACTTCCAGGATCAGGCTGGACTCGCTCCAGTCGTAGCTGTGCAGCACGAAGGCGGGCTCATCGGCAATGCGCTTGGCGGCAGCCACGGTGCTGATTGGGAAGTGGTGCGAGAGGGGTCAGAAAAAACCGGCTACCGCGTCGGGTGACCAGCAGATCATCCGGGCGGGGCTCATTCGTAGCCGAAGGAGCGCACACGCGCTTCGTCGTCGGCCCAGCCAGAGCGCACCTTGACCCAGAGTTCGAGGAACACCTTGGCATCCATGAGTTTTTCCAGCTCCTGGCGGGCCTCGGTGCCAATGCGCTTGAGGCGCTCGCCCTTGTCGCCAATGACCATCATCTTGTGGTTGTCGCGCTCGACCACGATGGTGGCGGCAATTTTGACCAGGCGCTTGTGCTGCTTGCTCTTTTCCTCGTCGAACTTGTCGATGACCACGGTCGAGGTGTAGGGCAGCTCATCGCCCGTGAAGCGGAAGAGCTTCTCGCGCACGGTTTCGGAGGCCAGGAACTTCTCGCTGCGGTCGGTCAGCTCGTCCTCGGCATACCACCAACCCTGCTCGGGCAGGTATTTTTCGCAGATGCCGAAGAGGCGTTCGATGTCGCCCTTGTTCTTGGCCGACATGGGCACAAACTCGGCAAACGGGTGGCGCTCCTGCATGCTCTTGAGCCAGGGCGCGATCTCGGCACGGCGGTGCACCATGTCGAGCTTGTTGGCCACGAGCAGCGTGGGGATGCCAGGCTTGAACAGGGACAGCACCTTGGCATCGGCCAGCGTGAAGTTGCCGGCCTCGACCACAAAGAGGATCAGGTCCACATCGCCGATCGCGCCCATCACGGTCTTGTTGAGCGACTTGTTGAGCGCGGTGGCGTGGCGGGTCTGGAAACCCGGCGTGTCCACAAAGATGAACTGCGTCTGCTCCCGCGTGCGGATGCCCGTAATGCGGTGGCGCGTGGTCTGCGCCTTGCGCGAGGTGATGCTGATCTTCTGCCCCACCAGGGCGTTGAGCAGCGTGGACTTGCCCACGTTGGGCTTGCCCACAATGGCGATCACGCCGCAGCGCTGGCCGGGCACAGCCGCAGGCACCGCAGCGGCGGCCAGCATGGCCTCCAGATCGTTTTGCACGGGGGCGCTTTCTGCACCCTCGTCACCAGCTACATTTTTAGTAGCATCATTCATAAATTCTTTGCTTTCAATGTGGCCAGCATGGCGGCAGCTGCCGCCTGCTCGCCGGCCCGGCGCGAGCCACCGATGCCACGTTCGGTCAGGCCCAGTTCGGGAATATCGCACTCGACGTCAAAGGTCTGACGGTGGGCCGCGCCCACGGTCGCCACCACCCGGTACTGCGGCAGCTTCATTTTGCGGCCCTGGAGCCACTCCTGCAACGCGGTTTTGGCATCCTTGGACGCGGCCTGCATCTGAGGGTTGATTTCCACCCCTTCGAAAAGGCGGTGCACCAGTGCCTCGGCCTGGACATACCCCGCATCGAGGTACACGGCGCCAATCAGGGCTTCCAGGGCATCGGCAAGGATGGAGGGGCGTTGCTGCCCGCCCGACTTGGCCTCGCCCTCACCCAGGCGCAGCACCTCGGAGACCTTCAAGCGCAGGGCCAACTGGTGCAAGGTATCCTGCTTGACGAGGTTGGCACGCACTCGGGACAGATCGCCCTCGGGCAGCGCAGACAGCCGCTGGTACAGCAGGCTGGCAACCGCTAGGTTCAGGACGGAGTCGCCCAGAAATTCGAGCCGCTCGTTGTGGTCCGCAGAAAAGCTGCGGTGCGTGGCGGCACGCTGGAGCAGCGAAGGATCAGAAAAGACATGCTGCAGGCGAGCCTGCAGCGCTACAAGACCGGGCTGCACCTAGTTGGTCTGCGCTTCAAAGCGGTAGACCAGATAGGCCGGCCCCGCCAGAGGGATCTCACGGGCGTATTTGAACGACACCACGACCTTGTCGCCGCGCTTGGTGACTTCCAGATCCTTGCCCTGGATGGAGCGGATGTCGTCGATGGCTGCAGCGCGGTCAAAGGCAGCCCGCACGCCGGGCACAGTGCTCTCGACCTTGGCCTTTTCAATGGCCTTCTTCGCGGACGTGTACTCCAGGAAGATCGGCACTGACTGCCCCCCGATGGCAAACACAGCCACTGCGATCAAGCCGATAAAGATCAGGCCAAAAAAAGACAGGCCACGCTGGCGCGAACGGCTTGCGGTGCGACTCTTGTTCATAAATAACCCCCTCACTATGTGGTGTGCGGCAACTGCGCGTCAGTGGAACGAACCAATGCGCTTGAGGTTACCGAAATTCATCCAGACAAAAAAGGCCTTGCCCACGATGTTGCCCTCTGGCACGAAACCCCAGTAGCGGGAGTCCAGCGAGTTGTCGCGGTTGTCGCCCATCATGAAATAGTGGCCCTCGGGGACCTTGCATGCGACGCCTTCGACACTGTAGCGGCAGTTTTCGCGGTAAGCAAAATTGCTGGCGCCTTGCACAAACGCTGGCACATCGGGGTTGTTCAACAAACGGTGGGGCTTGTCACCCAGTGTTTCCTCGAACTGCTTGAAGTAGCGCATCGCATCTTCTTCAAAGAAATCGGGGAGTGCTTTCGTATCGACAGCCTTGCCATTGATCGTGAGGCGCTTGTTGATATAGGCCACTTCGTCCCCGGGCACGCCCACCACCCGCTTGATGTAGTCCATGCTGGGCTGTGGCGGATAACGGAACACCAGCACATCGCCACGCTCCGGCTTGTTGCCCTCCGTGATCTTGGTGTTGATGACCGGCAGGCGCAGTCCATAGGTGAATTTGTTCACCAGGATCAGATCGCCCACCAGCAGGGTCGGAATCATGGAGCCCGACGGAATCTTGAAAGGCTCGAATAAAAACGAGCGCAGGAAGAACACCGCCACGATCACGGGGAAAAGCCCGGCGGTCCAGTCCAGCCACCAAGGCTGCATGAGAATCTGGCCTTTGGCCTCCTGCACATCCACATCCACCTTCTGGATGCCCATGCGGTCCAGTTCGGCGCGGCGTGCCACGGCGGCGTCTTCTATCGCTTGCGCTGCGCGGCGGCGGCTTGGCAAAAAGTAAAACCGCTCCGCCAGCCAGTAGGCCCCGGTAACCACCGTGGCCAGGAACAGCAGCAATGCAAAGTTGCCCTCGATGGCGCCAAAGTACCAGGCACCGATATAGCCGGCAAAACCGGCCAGCACCAAAGACGTGAGAATTTGCATGAACTGCATCAATCTTCCACCTGCAAAATGGCCAGAAATGCTTCTTGCGGCACCTCGACCGAACCGATCTGCTTCATCCGCTTCTTGCCCGCCTTCTGCTTTTCGAGCAGCTTGCGCTTGCGGGTGATGTCACCGCCATAGCACTTGGCCAGCACGTTCTTGCGCAGGGCCTTGATGGTTTCGCGCGCGATGATGTTGGCACCAATGGCCGCCTGGATGGCCACGTCGAACATCTGGCGGCTGATGATCTCGCGCATCTTGGCCGCCACGGCACGGCCCCGGTAGGCCGACTGGCTGCGGTGCACGATGATGGACAGGGCATCGACCTTCTCGCCGTTGAGCAGGATGTCCACCTTCACCACATCGGATGCGCGGTACTCCTTGAACTCATAGTCCATCGACGCGTAGCCACGCGACACCGACTTGAGCTTGTCGAAGAAGTCGAGCACGATCTCACCCAGCGGAAGCTCATAGGTGAGCATCACCTGCCGACCGTGGTAAGCCATGTTGATCTGCACACCCCGCTTCTGGTTGGCCAGCGTCATCACCGGGCCCACATAGTCCTGCGGCATGTACAGGTGGACCGTGACGATGGGCTCGCGGATCTCCTGGATCTTGCCCTGGTCGGGCATCTTCGAGGGGTTCTCGACCATGATGACTTCGCCGTCGCCCTTGACCACTTCGTACACCACACTGGGCGCGGTGGTGATCAGGTCCTGGTCGAACTCGCGCTCCAGGCGCTCCTGCACAATCTCCATGTGCAAGAGGCCCAGGAAGCCGCAACGGAAGCCGAAGCCCAGCGCCTGTGACACCTCGGGCTCGAAGTGCAGCGAGGCATCGTTGAGCTGGAGCTTCTCCAGCGCGTCGCGCAACTGGTCGTACTCGCTGGCTTCCGTGGGGTAGAGCCCCGCGAACACTTGCGGCTGGATTTCCTTGAAGCCCGGCAGCGCCTGCTCGGCTGGCCCCATGTTGTTGGGCAGCTTCTTTTCCAGCGTGATGGTGTCACCTACCTTCGCGGCCTTGAGCTCCTTGATGCCCGCGATGATGTAGCCCACCTCCCCTGCGTGCAATGCATCGCGAGATTCATTGGCAGGCGTGAAGACACCAAGGTTATCGGCGTTGTATGCGGCTCCCGATGCCATCATCTTGAAGCGCTCGCCCTTGAGCAGACGGCCATCGACCACACGCACCAACATCACCACGCCCACGTAGGGATCGAACCAGCTGTCGATGATCATCGCGCGCAACGGCGCCTCGGGATTGCCCCGGGGCGCGGGCACCTTGGCAACGATCAGTTCAAGGATCTCGTCGATGCCCATGCCGGTCTTGGCGGAACACGGGATCGCATCCGTCGCATCGATGCCGATCACATCCTCGATCTCGGCCTTGGCAGTCTCGGGATCGGCCTGCGGCAGGTCCATCTTGTTCAGCACCGGCAACACTTCGACGCCCAGGTCCAGCGCGGTATAGCAGTTGGCCACGGTCTGTGCTTCCACGCCCTGCGATGCATCGACGACGAGCAGTGCGCCCTCACATGCAGAGAGCGAACGAGAGACCTCGTAGGAGAAGTCCACATGGCCCGGTGTGTCGATCAGATTGAGGTTGTAGACCTGTCCATCACGCGCCTTGTATTGCAGCGCGGCGGTCTGCGCCTTGATGGTTATCCCACGCTCTTTTTCGATGTCCATCGAGTCCAGGACCTGGGCCTCCATCTCGCGTTCCGCAAGCCCTCCACACCGCTGGATCAAGCGGTCGGCCAGCGTCGACTTGCCATGGTCGATGTGCGCAATGATGGAAAAATTTCTGATGTGATTCATCAACGGAAAGCGTCAAGTGATTGAATTAAAACGGCGCCCACAAGAAAAAAGGGCGCGTCGAGTGGCGACGCGCCCTGAACCAACAATCATTGGCAACTGCGATAGTTGGAGCTTCATTGTAGGCAAAAAGGCCGCTTGGAAAAGCCCGCCCGACTGCACTGAGGGGGAGTTGCCGGTCTGCAACAGGGATTTTATACACAGTTTATTCACAGTTGGCACAACAACAACGCTGGACAACTTGTGGGTGAGCTGTGGATCAGCTGTGCATTGCACAGAACCATCCCGCATCGTGAACCCGACGCCAGTCAATATGCAGATAAGCGTTTAACGAAAGCCTCTATTCTATCGAATCTGGTTGATAGGCTCTCCAAAAGTTAGCAAAAGCTAACATCTAGTCCTCTTCCGAGGGCGAGGCAAAAAAGCCGAAAATTAAATCTATCGCCCAAAGGCCCGATCAGGGAAGAGGGGAATCAGCCCGGTGTTGGGCAGCCCTCTCCCGACATCACCGCGTCAGCGACCAGCCCGGATCAGGGCGTACTGGGCCCACTCACCGCGCCGGTACAGCACGTTGATGGACTTGCTCTTGTCGGCCTTGGCGAGCACCGACTCGAACTCCTTCACGCCCGAAATTTCGGTATTGGCCACCGACAGAATGATGTCACCCTCGCGCAGTCCCGCACGGGCAGCAGCGTCGGTGGCAGCGGCCACCACCACGCCGCCCTTGAGCTTGAACTCCTTCTTCTGCGCGTCCGTCAGTTCCGTCACCGACAGCCCCAACTGTTGCGCGGCTGCAGAAGCCTTGGGCTTTTCCTCGCGCTCGGCCAGCTTGGTAGCAGGCTTGTCTGGTTCGATTTCTGCAATGGTGATGCCAAGATCACGCGACGCTCCCCTGCGGAACACCGTCACCGTGCTCTTGCTTCCGGGCTTGGTATTGCCCACCAGGCGCGGCAGGTCTGCCACCTTCTCGATGGGCTTGCCGTCAAAACGCGTGATGATGTCACCGGCTTCCACGCCGGCCTTGTCGGCGGGCGACCCGCCCTCGACACCCGTGACCAGCGCACCTTGCGCCTTGCCCAGGCCAATGGACTCGGCCACATCTTTGGTGACCGCGCCAATCTGTACGCCAATGCGTCCACGCGTCACACGCCCCGATGCGCGCAACTGCTCGCTCACCCGCATGGCCTCATCCATGGGGATGGCAAACGAGATGCCCATGAAGCCACCTGAGCGGGAATAGATCTGGCTGTTGATGCCCACCACCTCGCCGCGCATGTTGATGAGCGGGCCGCCCGAATTGCCGGGGTTGATCGCCACATCGGTCTGGATGAACGGCAGATAGTCCCCCGTGTCGCGCTGCTTGGCACTCACGATGCCCGCCGTGACGGTGTTCTCCAGCCCAAAAGGGGAGCCGATTGCCATCACCCACTCACCCACACGCAGGCGGCTCACATCTCCCACCTTCACCGCAGGCAGGCCCGTGGCTTCGATCTTGACCACTGCCACGTCCGTGCGCTTGTCCGCGCCCACAATCTTGGCCTTGAACTCGCGCTTGTCCGGGAGCGTCACGATGACCTCATCGGCACCATCCACCACATGGGCGTTGGTCATGACAAACCCGTCCGCCGTCAGGATGAAACCGGAACCGACACCCCGTGGCTGCTGCTCCTCTTCCTGCTGCGGTCTCTGGGGGCGCTGCTGGCGGGGCTGGTTGGGAATGGGCACACCAAAACGCCGGAAGAACTCCAGCATCTCCTCATCCATGCCATTGGCGCCGGCGCGGGAGGATGCTTTTTCGACCGTGCGGATATTGACCACCGACGGCCCCACCTGGTCCACCAGCTCCGTGAAGTCCGGCAGGCCCCGGACAACGGCCGCTGGCTGGGCCCACGCCGCCTGAGGCAGCGCCACGGCACCGCCCAACCCGGCAAACATGCACGCGAGCGCTACAGAGCGCAGCTTACTTCCATCGAACTTCGGCATCTTCGACCTTTCGTGAATTGTGCAAATGCTGTCCATCAACTTGGTGTGACTGTGAAGAGTGTGCCGCGAAATGGTTCCCGGCAAAGACCCAGGTTCTTCGCCTCCCCGTGAGCCAACAAGGCCAGAAAGGGGCTTTCACAACCCGCGAGGACGGACGCCGCTCAGCGGGCGCGCTCCAGCAGTCCTGCAAAAAGGCGCAGCGTCTGCAAGGGCACCTCGCCGACAGCGGTTACCCAGGTATCCGGCGACACCCGCTGCGCCAGGAGCTGCGTTGCGCCCATGCCCGACACCTGGGATTGCGCCGGGTGGCGCTGCGGGTCAAAGGACTCCAGGAACAAGGACACAGAAGCCAGACCATCGGAATACAAACACTGCAGCACACTTTGTGCATCGTCTGCACCAGAAACCGCCCGGCGATGGCAACTGACAGGCACGAACCCCGCCACCGGCAGCCGCAGTACCCAGCCCTCGGCCTGGGCCGTCGTCTTCACAACGGCGGGGGCGACCACCTTGTAGCCCGTTGTCGAATCCATCGAGCGGGAGAGCTGCTCCACCCGCACCGACGCATTCAAGTCAAGCTCAGAAAACGCAGCCTGCTCCAGAACCCGCCCGTCCAAGGCCAGGGTTTGCAGCTTCACCACCAGCCCGGTGTCCCGCTCCACCCAAAGGCGATAGCCAAAGCGCAGGGCATCCAGAGGCTTGAACCACACCACGTCGGACACCAACCCCGCCACCCGCTCCTGGCCCATCAACTGAGAGGTATAAAACTGGGCCGTGGATGTGCCACTGACCACCGGCACACGCGGGAAAAGCCCGGCCGCATCGCGCCGATCCGTGCGCACCACACGCGCCTGCGGCAAAAAGGTACGCACCTCATCGTTGCGCCGAAAAACAGTGCGCGGCGTGCCGCTTAGCGACTCCACCCGCTCCATCTGCTGGAGCCCGTCGCAGGCGTGCCAGATGCGCGAGCTGGACATGGCCCCGTTGGCCGACATCACCACAAACACCCCGGCGTAGGATTTGCGGCAGGGCGCACTGTGCATGCGCTCAATCCACTGCGCCACATCGCGCTCGGCAGGGACCGATATCGCTTCCGAGGAAGACGCAGCAGGATTGCCTCCGCCAGGGCCCGCAGCCAAGGCTGCCGATGCCACCAGGCCCCACACAACCACCACCCCACACCACATCAGCCACCGATTGCGAAAGACTTCAGCAGCGCCCAGCACTCCCAATGTGTTCATCATGCGATCTCACCGCCTGGAGCAGGCATCCCTATTCCCAACTCAACGGCCAGGGGTTTCAAAGGTGGCATTGCGCAGAAAACCCGCCGGCATCTGCAGTGCCGAAGTGCTGCCAAACTGCTTGTGGGCCGCCAGCAATTCATCCAGACGGGGATCCCGCAGCATCACCTGCTGCCCATCGGCATCAGCCACAGCCACCACAGGCGCCCCTTGGGCCGGGCTGCTGTGTTCGGGCGCCGCAGCCAACTGAGCGCCAGCTGCAGGGCCAGCGCCAGCTCCTTGCAAACTGGCCAGGGATGTCCAACCTATCGCCGCCACCGCAGCCAGGGAAGCAAAGCCCGCCACCATCTTCCAGCGGAAAACAGACGCATTGGCGGCCTCGGGCAGCCCGGCCGCCACCATTGCCACGGGGACCGGGACCTGGGGACGCTCAGGCAGCGCCTCCTGGGCCAGTTGTTCACGCAAACGGGCCATGAATGCCGGGTTGGCAGGCTGCGCCAGGTCCGCCGAACGCAGCACATCACCCACCAAGTGGTACAGCTGCCAGGTCTTGGCCCCTTCCTCGTCGTCCGCCGCGTACGCGAATGCAGCATTCAGCTCTTCACCCTGAAGTTGGCCATCGGCCAGCGCAGACAGCCGCTCCCGATGGTCCATCCCTTGGTCCACAGAGCCGCCCGCCAGTCCATTGATACCTGTTTCAGCCTTGTTCATTCCATCACCTCACCACCGTTTGCCTGACTGGTTCTCAAGCAGAGGACGCACTTTGGCCGAGATGGCCTCGCGCGCCCGAAAAATCCGGGACCGCACTGTGCCAATGGGGCATCCCATGGCCGCCGCGATCTCTTCGTAACTCAAACCCTCAATCTCACGCAGCGTCACCGCCTGGCGCAAGTCATCGGGCAATGCCTCCATGGCCGCGTTCACCACCTGCGCAATCTCTTGGGCGGCCAGAACGGTCTCGGGGGTTTCGTCGCTGGTTAGTTCATGTCCGAGGCGGGAAGTTTCATCCTCATCCTCGCTGCCTCGGAAGGCGTTTTCTGAAATGACCGGGTTGCGCTTCATGTCCATCAGCGCCTTTTTGGCGGTATTGACGGCAATGCGGTACAGCCAGGTGTAGAACTGCGCATCCCCACGGAACTGATGCAGCGCCCGGTAGGCGCGGATAAAGGTCTCCTGGGCAATGTCCTGGACAAGATCGGTGTCGCGCACCATCCGCCCTATCAGGCGCTCGATGCGGCGCTGGTATTTGATGACCAGTAACTCATAAGCGCGCTGATCGCCCGCTACCGTGCGCTCCACCAGGTGGAGATCGCTGTCTTCGGAGGGAGAAGGCGAAATTACAGTCATGGATACTCAGGATTCACGCCCCACAGACGTGGCCGGGGCGTTTGCTTCAGGGTTGTCAGCGCCTAGTACGGCGCGCGAATATACCGCACGGCGCATGTCCAGCCAGCGCTCGGGCTGGCTCGCACGCTCCAGCCAAAGCCAGGTGCGGCGATGCCCCCAGGGAGACACACACACCCAAAGATGGGCCTGCAGGTCAAGAAGGACTTCAGGCGGTGCAGAAAGTGCCCGGATTATTTTTTCAGGCCCCTCGCCTTCCAGAACCCACCCCTGCCCGTCCCAGCGCAGGGATCCCACGAACTGCTGGCGCCAGAAATGCACCGCACCTGCCGCAGCCGCCAGCCAAAGGCCAATAGCAGTGCTTGCAGACATCCAGGATAGCGTCGCTGATTCCGCGAGCCAGGCCCACAGCACCGCAGCCCCCGCAAACAACAACACCGCCAAAACGGCGCCCAAGGCCATGCTGCGCCGCACGGGGTACAACACTGCAGGCGCACGCCGTGTGGGCCGGATCATGGCATACAGGTCAAGCTGTAACTGCGCCACAGCACGCGCCATCCCGCCACCCTGCGGAACAAGGGGCGGACATTCTGCGAGCTCGACCTATGGCGTCCATGGGCATTGATGCCACGATGGAAAACGCAGCCCGCAGGATCAGATGCGCTTGAAAACCAGCGTGCCGTTGGTGCCGCCAAAACCGAAGTTGTTCTTGACGGCCACGTCGATCTTCATGTCACGCGCCGTGTTGGCGCAGTAGTCGAGATCGCACTCGGGATCCTGGTTGAACAGATTGATGGTGGGAGGCACCTTCTGCTCGTGCAGGGCCAGCACAGTGAAAACACTTTCAATCCCCCCGGCACCACCGAGCAGATGGCCCGTCATGGATTTGGTGGAGCTGACAACGGTCTTGTAGGCATGTGCACCCAAGGCCGCTTTGATCGCGTTGGTCTCGTTGATGTCACCCAGCGGAGTGGAGGTGCCATGCGCATTCAGGTAATCCACCTGGTCGGCATTGACGCCTGCATTGCGCAAGGCGCTGAGCATGGCACGGCGGGGGCCATCCATGTTGGGGGCCGTCATGTGGCCCGCATCCGCACTCATGCCAAAGCCACTGAGTTCGGCGTAAATCTTGGCGCCACGGGCCTTGGCGTGTTCGTACTCTTCCAGCACCATCACGCCGGCACCTTCGCCCAGCACAAAACCATCACGGTCCTTGTCCCAGGGGCGGGAGGCAGTCTGGGGGTCGTCATTGCGGGTGGACAGGGCGCGCATGGCGGCGAAGCCACCAATGCCCAGCGGCGACACCGTGGACTCCGTGCCACCAGCCACCACCACATCCGCATCCCCGTATTCGATCATGCGGCCCGCTTCTCCGATGCAGTGCAGGCCCGTTGTACAGGCCGTCACCACGGCCAGATTCGGCCCCTTGAAACCAAAGCGCATGGACACATGGCCTGCCACCATATTGATGATGGACGCAGGCACAAAAAACGGCGTGATACGCCGAGGCCCACGGCTGGCCAGTTCCGCATGGGTGTCTTCGATCAGCGGGAGGCCGCCAATGCCAGAGCCGATCACGCAGGCAATGCGCGTAGCGAACTCTTCACTGAGCGCCTCGCCCGTGGGCAGACCGGCGTCTTGCACGGCCTGCGCAGCAGCGGCAATGCCGAAGTGGATGAAGGTGTCCATCGCGCGCGCATCCTTGGCGCTGATGTACGACTCCAGGTCAAGACCTTTGACCTCCCCCGCGATCTTGCAGGCGAAGTTCGACGCATCGAACTTGGTGATGAGATCAATGCCGGACTTTCCGGCAAGGAGGTTGGCCCAGGAATCGGCCACCGTGTTACCCACGGGGCTGACGCAACCCAGGCCGGTCACGACAACGCGACGACGGCTCATGCGTAAAAACCTTCTGCTGATCGCTTGAGTCAGGCGCAGGGCGCCGCTCAGGCCTTCTGGTGGGTATTGGCGTAGTCGATGGCGTTTTGCACCGTGGTGATCTTCTCGGCGTCTTCGTCCGGGATCTCGATGCCGAATTCGTCTTCCAGAGCCATCACCAGTTCCACCGTGTCGAGCGAGTCGGCACCGAGGTCTGCCACGAAGGCCTTTTCATTGGTGACTTGGGACTCTTCCACGCCGAGTTGTTCGGCAATGATTTTTTTGACGCGTGCTTCGATATCGCTCATGGTTTCCCTCTGGGGGTTGTGAATGAATCCGCGATTCTAGCCGCTTAAGGAGAAGCCCCTAAACGACCCGCCGTCCGGATGAACCGGCGTTAACTTGTCTTAATTACATGTACATGCCGCCATTGACATGCAACTCCTGCCCCGTCACATAGCCTGCTTCGCGCGAAGCCAGGTAAGCCACCGCATGCGCGACGTCCGCTGGCTTGCCCATATGACCCAGCGGGATCTGCGCATTGAGTGCTTTTTGCTGGTCTTCGGGCAGCACGGAGGTCATGTCGGTCTCGATAAAACCAGGCGCCACGCAGTTCACGGTGATGCTGCGGCTGCCCAGCTCACGGGCCAGTGCGCGCGTCATGCCCGCCACACCCGCCTTGGCGGCGGCATAGTTGGCCTGACCAGGATTGCCCGATGCACCCACCACGCTGGTGATGCTGATGATGCGCCCAAAACGCTGCTTCATCATCGGGCGGATCGCGGCGCGGCTCACGCGGAATACAGCCTTGAGATTGGTGTCCATCACCGCATCCCAGTCGTCGTCTTTCATGCGCATGGCCAGGGTGTCGCGGGTAATGCCAGCGTTGTTCACCAACACGTGCAGGCCGCCTTGCTGCTTGACGATGGAGTCCATCAAGGCCTCGACCGCTGCCACATCGTTCACATTCAGATTGGCACCCCGGCAGCCCGGATAGGCCGCCAACGCTTGACTGATCCGCACAGCACCCTCGTCGGTGGTGGCCGTGCCCACCACCTGGTAGCCACGCGCAGCCAACCCCAAGGCAATCGCCGCGCCGATGCCGCGCGATGCACCGGTCACCAGCGCCACTTGCGCTGCCTGCACTGCTGTCTGGGTCGATTCCGTCATGCAAACAACTCCCGGGTTTCGGCCAGGGTGGCCGAGTCAAACAATGCTGCGCCAACCAGTTCGGGGTCGATGCGCTTCGTCAGGCCAGCCAGCACCTTGCCAGGGCCACATTCAACAATGTGCGTCACGCCACGGCCTTTCAGCGCCTGCACGCATTCGACCCAGCGCACCGGGCCAAA
Source organism: Acidovorax kalamii (assembly GCF_002245625.1). Classification (GTDB taxonomy): domain Bacteria; phylum Pseudomonadota; class Gammaproteobacteria; order Burkholderiales; family Burkholderiaceae_C; genus Acidovorax; species Acidovorax kalamii. Next base: position 206,341 of record NZ_NOIG01000001.1, on the reverse strand, counting down.
GGCTTGGCGGTAAAGCGCGTCGCGAATGGCGTCCGCGTCCTGCTGCACCGCCACGTCCACGTTGTTGAGCACTGGAATCTGGGGCGCAGCCAGCGCCACATCAGCCAACGCCACGCGCAACTTTTCCGCTGCGGGCTTCATCAGGCTGGAGTGGAAAGGGGCCGACACCGGCAGCAGCAGCGCACGTTTGGCGCCGGCCGCCTTGAGCACTTCACAGGCCTTGTCCACACCGGCCTTGGTTCCGGCGATCACGGTCTGGATAGGGTCGTTGAAATTGACAGCCTCGACGACCTCGGTGGTGCCGGGCCCGAACGATGCCAGCGCCTCGGCACACCCGGAGATGACCTTGGAGGCTTCCATACCCAGGATGGCGGCCATGGCGCCGGTGCCCACCGGCACAGCCTCTTGCATGGCCGCAGCGCGCAGCCGCACCAGCGGAGCCGCCTGTGCCAGCGTCAGCACGCCGGCCGCCACCAGGGCCGAATACTCGCCCAGCGAATGCCCGGCTACTGCCACAGGGGCAGCCCCGCCCTCAGCACGCCAGACACGCCAGGCCGCCACACCCGCCACCAGCATCACCGGCTGGGTGTTGGTGGTCAGCGCCAGCGCCTCCTTGGGACCCTCTTTGATCAGGGCACCCACATCTTCACCCAGGGCATCCGATGCTTCTTGCAGGGTCTGCGCCACCACAGGGTGGTCGCCCCACCCATTGAGCATGCCCACGGACTGGGAGCCTTGTCCGGGAAAGACAAATGCAAAAGACGTCATGAAAAAATCCAGAAATTTGAGAGAAATTGGGCGCTACCGCCTGTCCACATTGGCCTGATAGCTACAACTTCAGGAGCACAGCGCCCCAGGTAAAGCCACCACCCACACCTTCCAGCAGCAGGGTCTGACCCTTTTGAACCTGGCCGGAGCGCACGGCATGGTCGAGCGCCAGTGGAATGGACGCCGCAGACGTGTTGCCATGCTGGTCCACGGTGACCACCACCTTGTCCATGGACAGCTTCAGCTTGCGGGCCGTGCCCTGCATGATGCGGATGTTGGCCTGGTGCGGAATCAGCCAATCGATATCGGCCTCGGTCAACCCGGCCTTGGCCAATGCGGCATGGGCGGCCTTTTCCAGCACCCCCACTGCCAGCTTGAAAACCGCCTGCCCATCCATCTTGAGGAGCGGATCCCCCAGCACCTGGCCACCCGACACATTGCCCGGCACACACAGAATGCCCACATGTTTGCCATCGGCGTGCAGGTCGCTCGACAGGATGCCGGGCGTCTCGGACGCCTCCAGCACCACAGCCCCGGCCCCATCACCAAACAACACGCAGGTGGTGCGGTCATTGAAGTCCAGGATGCGGCTGAAAACCTCGGCGCCGATCACCAGGGCGCGGTTGGCCGCCCCCGTCTGGATCATGGCATCTGCCACCGACAGCGCGTACACAAAACCGCTGCAGACCGCCTGCACATCAAACGCCGGGCAACCATTGGCCCCCAGCTTGTTCTGCAAGATACAAGCGGTGGAGGGAAACACCATGTCGGGCGTGGACGTGGCCACGATGATCAGGTCGATATCCGTCGGCTGCAGCCCGGCCGCCTGCAAGGCATTGCGAGCAGCCTCCACACCCAGATCGCTGCTGGCCACATTGGGGGCCGCAAAATGGCGCGCCCGGATGCCGGTGCGCTCCACAATCCATTCGTCAGAGGTTTCGATGCCGCGCTGGCCCAGTTCGGCCACGAGATCGGCGTTGGTCAACCGGCGGGGCGGCAGATAACTGCCGGTGCCGGTAATACGGGAATAACGTCTCATTATTGTGCGGTCGCCGCAACGCCAGGCTGGGGCTGGGCATCTGCAGGCACCAGAAGCGGCGCCGCATGCGCAATCCGGGTCCGGACACGGTCGAGCAGGTTGTTGCGGGCTGCATCATACGCCCGGTTCAAAGCCTGCTCGAAGGCCATCGCGTCGGCCGATCCGTGACTCTTGAACACCAGTCCGCGCAGGCCCAGCAGCGCCGCGCCGTTGTATCGACGGTAGTCCATGCGCCTCATGAGCGCTTTTAGGATCGGATAGGCGATGATTGCCGCCATTTTCGTGAAGATATGGCGGGAGAACTCGGTCTTGAGCGCTCCAATGATCATCGAGGCGACACCCTCGCTGGCCTTGAGCGCGACATTGCCAACAAAACCGTCACACACCACGATGTCCACGGTGCCCTTGAAAATGTCATTGCCTTCGACATTGCCAAAGAAATTCAAATCACCGGAACTGGCCGCAGATCGCAGCAGTTCACCTGCTTTTTTAATAACTTCGCTGCCTTTGATGACCTCTTCACCAATGTTCAGCAAGCCCACGGTGGGCTCCCCACCCTCCTGAAGGGCCGACACCAGCGCCGACCCCATCACGGCAAACTGCAGCAGATGCTCAGCCGAGCAGTCCACATTGGCCCCCAAGTCCAGCACCGTGGTGGCACCGCCCGTGGCGTTGGGCAACTGGGTGGCGATGGCCGGGCGGTCAATGCCGTCCAGCGTCTTGAGGAGATAGCGGGCGATGGCCATCAGCGCGCCGGTGTTGCCCGCCGAAACCGCCGCCGATGCCGCGCCGTCCTTGACCTGCTGGATGGCTACACGCATCGAAGAGTCCTTCTTCTTGCGCAAGGCCACCTCCACCGGGTCATCCATGGCCACCACCTCGGAAGCGGGGACGATGGCGGCACGGTCGTGCGCAAACGCTTGCAGGCTGGCCGGCAGACCTACAAGCAGCAAACGGGCGTCGGGATGGTGTTCGAGAAACTGGCGGCACGCCGCGAGCGTGACGCGGGGGCCATGGTCGCCCCCCATGCAGTCAACAGCCAGTGTGATCATGGGCGACTTGTCCGGCCAGCAGATGGGGCCGGAAGAAAAATACGACGGTCAAAACAAAGGCCCGCACTACGCGACGTAGTTGCGGGCCTTGATGGGTGCTGAAATCAGGCTTCAGACTTGTTCTTCAGCACCTGGCGGCCACGGTAGAAACCGTTGGGGCTGATGTGGTGACGCAGGTGGGTTTCACCGGTGGTGGGTTCCACAGCAATGCCTGGCACGTTCAGGGCATTGTGCGAGCGGTGCATGCCGCGCTTGGAAGGGGACTTTTTGTTTTGCTGAACGGCCATGATGGCTCCTGATCTTGAGTAGGTTGGTAAAAACGCGATCAGCCCAAAAGACACGATGGGATTCGCGTGAAGCCCACGATTATAACCTAAATGATTTTTGGGTCAGCCAATCACCCCTTGGGATCCTTGCGCAGCCCGGCGAGCGCGGCAAAAGGGTTGGGCTTTTCGGCGTTCGCTTCTTCAAAATCATCGTCGGACGAGGCCAGCGGCACAGCCGTGGGGCATTCATCGTGTTTGGGCACCACGGGCAAGGCCATCAGCAGCTCATCCTCGATGAGTTCGTGCAGGTCGAATTCGCGACTGAGGGCCAGCAGGTCTTCCTCGCTCTCGTCGTCCAGCGCCTCGGCGGTGGCTTCGTCCGCCACAAAACGGAACTCGCGGTCCACCTCCAGCGGCACGTCCACGGGGGTCATGCAGCGCTGACATTCCATAGGGAAACTTGCGCGCACCTTGATGTGCAACCACACCTGCCCCATGCCACCCAGCGCGGTACGCACTTCGCCCACGGCCTCCCAGTCCACCAGCAGGTCGGGGTGCAGGCCCTTGGCCTCCTGGGCCAGGCGTTCGTACTTCAGCAGCGAGTCGTGGCCCGCCAGCCGACCGCCCGCCTGTGCGAAGGCTTTCACGTCCAGGCGCTGCGGGGAGAATTCCTTGGTCATGGCGGCAGTGTAAGAGAATCGGCGCATGCATCAATCCCCCCCCCAGCAACGCCCTCTGGTATTGGGCTCCACCTCGCGCTACCGGCGTGAATTGCTAGAGCGGCTGAACCTGCCTTTCGAGGTCGCAGCCCCGGATGTGAACGAAACCCCCCTGCCCAGCGAAACCCCGCGCGATCTGGCCCTGCGCCTGGCGCTGGCGAAGGCGCGCGCCGTGGCGCAGCAGCACCCCGGGGCCGTGGTGATTGGCTCCGACCAGGTGGCCGACCTCGCGGGAGAGCCCCTGGGCAAGCCGGGCCAGCACGAACGCGCCGTGCAGCAATTGCGCCAGATGAGCAGCCAGACCGTGGTCTTCCAGACCGCCGTGGCCGTGGTGTGTGCTGCCACGGGTTTTGAACAGGTGGAACTGGCCTCCGTGGAAGTGCGGTTCCGCGCCCTGTCCGATGAAGAAATCGAGCGCTACCTGCGCGCCGAGCAGCCCTACGACTGCGCGGGCAGCGCCAAAAGCGAAGGCCTGGGCATTGCGCTGCTCGACGCCATCCACAGCGACGACCCCACGGCCCTCATTGGCCTGCCGCTGATCCGCACCTGCCGCATGCTGCGCGCTGCAGGGCTGGTGCTGCCGTGATGAAGCACCCCCTGAGTCGCTTCGCGCCCTCCCCCTCCCCTTCGGGAAGGAGACACACCCAGTGGCCTGACCAAGCCAGCTCCACGGGTGCGCGGGCTTGCACCGCGTCAGTTTCTCCGGCACCGGACACTGCGCAGCGCTATGGAGACCAACGATGAATGCGAAAACCGGCACGCTGTACCTGGTCCCCGCCCCCCTCGACTTTGGCTGCGACACCCAGGCCCCGCTGCAGGACGCCCTGCCCGCAGCCACGCTGCAGACGGCCGCACGCCTGACCCATTGGGTGTGTGAAAACGCCAAAAGCACACGCGCCTACCTCAAGCGCATCGACGCACTGCACCCCCTGGCCGCCTCCCTGCAGCAGCAGCAGATCACCGAGCTGCCGCGCGAAGTCCACAAGAAGGGCGACCACGGCGACAAGGGCTCGGCCCCGTTCGACGCCCGCCCGCTGCTCGCGGCAGCACTGAACGGGCACGACATCGGCCTGGTCAGTGAAGCGGGCATGCCTGCTGTGGCCGACCCGGGCTCGTCAGTGGTCCGCGCCGCGCACGACCTGGGCATCCCCGTTGTCCCCCTGGTGGGCCCGGTGTCGCTGCTGCTGGCCCTGGCGGCCAGTGGGCTGAACGGGCAAAACTTCGCGTTTGTGGGCTACCTGCCTCAGGACGGCCAGGAGCGCACCCAGCGCATCAAGGAGCTGGAGAGCATCGCGCTGCGCACGGGCCAGACCCAGCTGTTCATCGAAACCCCCTACCGCAACCCAGCCCTATGGCAAGCCCTGGTGCAGACGCTGCAGCCCCACACGCGCCTGGCGCTGGCCAGCGGGCTGACACTGCCCGAGGCACGCATCCACAGCCAGCTGGTGCGGCAATGGCGCCAGCAACCCGCACCGCCCGACAACCGCACCCCGGTCGTGTTTGCACTAGGCCGCTAGCATGGCAAAGCATTCCTACCCTTTTGCTATATTTTTGATAGCTATCAGCGCTTATGGAACGAGCGCAGAGGCCATTATTCGTTGTGAATTGAATGGCAAGGCGATCAATATTTCCAACGGTGCCGAGACCGCAGGCCAGTCCGGCCTGGTGCGCTGCCGTGACGAGAACACCGGCCACGTGCAGCGCGAGCAGCAGTTGCAGAACGGCAAGTTCATGGGCCTGGAGCGCATGTTCGACCGCGAAGGCCGCCTGCAGCGCGAACGCAACGTGAACGAGCGCGGCAACAGCCACGGCCGGATGGCGGAGTTCTGGCCCAACGGCCAGGTGCGCCGCGAGGAAACCGCCGACAACGGCCGCACCCAGGGCGCGGTGCGGCGCTTCGATGCCTCAGGCCGGGTGGAGCGCGTGTCCTTTCACGGCGAGGGGCAGGAGCTTTTTTACGTGGAGTACACCAGCAAGGGCCAGCCAGCGCGCCTGCTGTGCCCGCGCACCAGCGTGCTGCCCGAGGACCGCAAGCTCTGCGGTTTTGATGGCGCCGCCGACACCCCACTGTTTACCGAAAGCGGCACGCGGTCGGCGCAACTGCGCTACGACCAGGGCCGCCTGCTGAACGCCACCGAATGGACCACCGACGGCATCGTCTCTGCCCAGCAACTGGTGGTGGACGGCCGGCGGGTGCACAAGAGTTTCACCACCGAAGGCGGCAAGAGCGTGCTGCGCGAGGAGCGTGTCTTCGCGCCGGACGACCGCACGCTGCGGGACACGCGCGGCCAATTACTAAGCGCCAAACGCTATGGCGCGTCGGGCCAGCTCATCGAGCAGCGCAGCTTTGCCGAGGGCCGCGAGGTGCAGGTGGAGCGCTGGTACCTGAACGGCGCAGTGCGCGAGCGCAGCGCCTGGAGCGGCACCGGCAAGGACGCCCGCCTGCTGCGCGAGATGTACCGCGACGACGGCAAACTGGCCCGGCGCGAGCAGCTCAACGCCGACCAGTGGCCTGTGGGCACCCAGCAGGCCTTCCACGACAACGGCCGCCTGGCGCTGGAAGAGCAGTATTCCGACCCCGACGGCCGAGGGCGCACCCGGCTCACGGCGCGCAAGCAGTGGGATGACACCGGCAAGCTGACTGCAGACGACGCCATCCTGGAAGACGGATCACGCCAGCGCAAGGCGGGTGGGGTGGACAGCTGAAGACGCCGTCCGTGCCACCCAGACCAGCAACCCATACGCAAAATGCCCCGAATGGAAACTCCATCCGGGGCATTTTTTCTGCCATCGGCCACCAGGCCGGGTGGGAGGCGGTCAGCGCAGCTGAGGGCCCGCCAGTGACAGCGACCTCACCGCACCCACACCAATCGCAGCACCAAATCGCTTGACCAGGCGCTCGGCCACGTTGTCGCGGCGGGTGTAGTCGATGATTTCCTCGGCCTTTACCACTTCGCGCGCCACGTAGTCCAGGTTGCCCAGCTTGTCGGCCAGGCCCATTTCCACGGCCTGTTGGCCGGTCCAGAACAGGCCGCTGAAGGTGTCGGGCGTGGTCTTGAGTCGGTCGCCCCGGCCTGCTTTCACCACGGCGATGAACTGCTGGTGGATCTGGTCGAGCATGGTCTGCGCGTAGGCGCGCTGCTTTTCGGTCTGCGGGCTGAAGGGGTCAAGGAAACCCTTGTTCTCTCCCGCAGTGAGCAGGCGACGCTCCACGCCCAGCTTTTCCATGGTGCCAGTGAAGCCAAAACCGTCCATCAGCACGCCAATGCTGCCCACGATGCTGGCCTTGTCCACATAGATGTCGTCGGCGGCTGCGGCAATGTAGTAGGCCGCCGAGGCGCAGGTTTCCTCGACCACGGCGTAGATCGGCTTGTTGTGCTTGGCCTTGAGGCGAATGATCTCGTCGTTGATGATGCCCGCCTGCACCGGGCTGCCACCGGGCGAGTTGATGAGCAGCACCAGCGCCTGCGAGCCTTCGTCTTCGAGCGCGCTGCGCATGGCGGCCACGACAAATTCGGCGCTGGCCTCGGCGCCACTGGCGATCTCGCCCTTGATGTCCACTACGGCCGTGTGGGGCGTGCTTTTGCTGGCGCTGGGCGATGCCTGGCGCAGGGCCGTGAAGGCGACGGCGGCAATCAACACCAGCCAGGCCAGGCGGAAGAAGATCTTCCAGCGGCGGGCGCTGCGTTGTTCTTGGAGGGCGGAGAAGGCCAGCTTTTCCAGCGTGGCGCGTTCCCAGCCAGGTTCACGCGATGGATCGCTCACAGATGCTCCTGAATTTGTAGCTGCTTGCGCCCACAGGTCGGGCGCGGGGTTGCTTTTGGGGTCAAAGCCCGAGGGTCCGGGCGATTGGGGGTCGGTCATGTCTTGTGTCCTGGGCACTGCACCACTGCGGCCGGCGCCCCCACACAGGCGGCGGGTGGCAGATGGCGTGAGTCCAGGCTTTCCATCTGGATTGTCTAGAACTCCACGGGCTGCAGGTGGTGGGCAGTATGCCAGTGCACCACACCATCGCTTTCTGACAAAGCAATTTTCACCAGCCCGCCCCGGCAGGGGCCGCCGGCACACTGGCCCGTGTGGGGCAGGTAGGCCGCCCCATGGGTGGAGCACAGCAGCCATTGGCCGGTGTCATCAAAAAAATGGCCTTCCTGGTAGTCCATCTCCATCGCCACATGGGTGCAGCGGTTGAGGTAGGCATGGGGCACGCCCCGGTAGCGGATGGCAAAGGCGCGGCAGGTCTGCCCCGCATAACGCACATCAAATGCCACCGCCCGGCCACCATCGACCAGGTCGGCGCTGTTGCACAGGGGAAGGGATTGTTCGGGGGGCGTGGACATGGCGGATTCGTTCACACCTTCTCAGCCATGCTGCAGCAGCCAGTCGTGCAGCTCGCGCACCGAATGCACCACCGACAGCGGGTTCAGCGCGTGGAAGGCATCGGGCTCGTGGGCGCCATAGCTCACCCCCACGCTCGCACAGCCCGCGTTGACCGCCATCTGCAGGTCGTGGGTGGTGTCGCCAATCATCAAGAGGCGCTCGGGCACCACGTCAAATTCGGCCATCAGCTCCTGCAGCATCAGCGGATGGGGCTTGCCAGCGGTCTGGTCGGCGGTGCGGGAGCCGTCGAACACGCCCTTGAGTTGAACCGTGTGCAGCGCCTCGTCCAGCCCGCGCCGGCTTTTGCCCGTGGCCACGGCCAACAGGTGGCCGCGCTCGCGCAGGTCGTTCAGCAGAGGCAGCACACCCTCGAACAGACTCAGGTCGTCCTGGTGCTGGATGTAGTGAAAGCGGTAGCGGTTGCCCAGCTCGGTGTACTTCTCGGGGGGTACATCCGGCGCTGCATGGGCCAGGGCCTGCATCAGGCCCATGCCGATCACGTAGGCCGCCTCCTTGTCGGTGGGCACGGTGCCGCCCACGTCGCGCACCGCCGCCTGGATGCAGCGCACGATGATGGCGGTGGAGTCGAACAGGGTGCCGTCCCAGTCAAAGGCGATGAGGTCGAAGCGGCGCGGACGGAAGTTTTTGACAGACATGGAAGCAGAGGTTTTCGCGCTGGATCGTCAGGCGGGGGGGACAAATTCGGCCAGCTCGGGGGGCAGTTCGGCAATCAGCTGCACACGCTCACCCGAGGCGGGGTGGTTGAACTGTAACCGCCACGCATGCAGAAACATGCGCTTCATCCCCTGCTTCTGCAGGCGCTTGTTGAGGTCGAAGTCGCCGTATTTGTCGTCGCCCACGATGGCGTGCCCCTGGCTGGCCAGATGCACACGGATCTGGTGGGTGCGGCCGGTCTTGATGGTCACCTCCAGCAGCGACATTGCCGGCAGGCCCTGCTCCGGCCGGGCCGCCGCCGTGCTGCGCACCTTGACCAGGGTGATGGAGCGCATGCCGTCCGGGTCGTCGGCCGTGGTGACGCGCACGCGGCGCTCGCCGTCGGCCTGCAGGTACTTGTGCAGCGGCAGGTCGATGACCTTCTTGTTGGCGGGCCAGGTGCCGGTGACCAGCGCCAGATAGGTCTTGCCCGTCTCGCGCTCGCGGAACTGGTCTTGCAGGTGAGTGAGCGCTGACCGCTTCTTGGCCACCAGCAGGATGCCCGAGGTCTCGCGGTCCAGCCGGTGCACGAGCTCCAGGAACTTGGAACCCGGGCGCGCCTGGCGCAGCTGTTCGATCACGCCAAAGCTCACGCCGCTGCCGCCGTGCACCGCTACGCCCGCAGGTTTGTCGAGGGCGATCAGGTGCTCGTCTTCGAGCAGGATGGGGAATTCACGCGCGGGTGCCGGGCGCTCGGCCTTTTCGGCCACCTTGTCGGAGATGCGCACGGGCGGCAGGCGCACCAGATCGCCCGCCTCCACCCGGGTGTCGGCGCTCGCGCGGCCTTTGTTGATGCGCACCTCGCCGCTGCGGATGATGCGGTAGACATGCGTCTTGGGCACGCCCTTCAGGTGGCGTATCAAAAAGTTATCGAGCCGCTGGCCGGCGGAGTCTTCATCGACCTCCACCATGCGGGCTGCGGGAAGGCCCGCAGGAGCGGCGGGCGGTTTGGCCCCTATAATGTGTTTCACCTGCGCGTTGTCATGTAAGTGGTTGATTTGTCTGGAGTTTAGTCCACACAGCCCGTTGCCCCGTGCAGGCAGGTCGATGCCAGCGGGTGTCGTGCGCGCAGATTGCAGGCCAGATGCCTGTGGTGGCCCGCATGCCACGCGGCGGGCTGACAGATTGAAACACTGATACGGAATCCCCCAAGCTGGCAGATGTTCCCTACCCGGGCGCAGCCTGCCAGCGGATCAAAGCGAGCATGTGGTTGTTGATGGCATGGATAGAGACCCTGTGGCGGAGGCTGCGGCCTTTGGCTGCATGCTCAAAATCGCCTTCAGCGCCCAGCCAGCAAGCGCATTCAGCTACTTTTTTGCTAGCAAAACTGCGCTCCTACCACTCGCCCCCATCCACGCGCCCCTGCCTCACGATGCTGCGCTAGAGCGCGGCAGATCATTGGCATCCCCGGCAATTCCCTTCGTTTCGATGCGTCAGTCCAGGCATTCACAGCTCCTGTAGAGCTTGTTGTATTGGTTTGGAAACTGTGGGCGGCAGCCCGCGCAGCCCGTCCCTGTGGGTCAGGTCGGCTGCACCGCTGCTGTCCGCGAAACACTGAAGGAATCGCATCATGAAGCGGATGCTCATCAACGCCACGCAGCCCGAAGAACGGCGCCTGGCCATCGTCGATGGACAAAAACTCCTCGACTACGAAATCGAGATCGAAGGGCGCGAACAGCGCAAGGGCAATATCTACAAGGCCGTCGTCACGCGCGTCGAGCCCTCGCTGGAAGCCTGCTTTGTGGACTACGGCGAAGACCGCCACGGCTTCCTGCCCTTCAAGGAAATCTCGCGCCAGTACTTTGCCCCCGGCGTCTCGCCCAGCCAGGCGCGCATCAACGAAGTCATCAAGGAAGGCCAGGAGCTGCTGGTCCAGGTCGAAAAGGAAGAGCGCGGCAACAAGGGCGCTGCCCTAACGACCTTCATCTCGCTGGCAGGCCGCTATGTGGTGCTGATGCCCAACAACCCCCGGGGTGGTGGCGTCTCGCGCCGCATCGAGGGCGAGGACCGCGCCGAGCTCAAGGAGGCGATGGACCAGCTGGAATACCCCAACGGCATGTCCATCATTGCGCGCACTGCGGGCATTGGCCGCACCGCCCCTGAGCTGCAGTGGGACCTGAACTACCTGCTCAAGCTCTGGAACGCCATTGACGGCGCCGCCAAGGGTGGCCGGGGCGCGTTCCTGATCTACCAGGAATCGAGCCTGGTGATCCGCGCGATCCGCGACTACTTCAACAACGACATCGGTGACATCCTCATCGATACCGACGACATCTACGAACAGGCGCAGCAGTTCATGGCGCACGTCATGCCCGAGCATGCCGCCCGCGTGAAGCGCTACCGCGACGACGCCGCCCTGTTCAGCCGCTTCCAGATCGAGCACCAGATCGAATCGGCCTATGCCCGCACCGTGAGCCTGCCTTCCGGCGGCGCCATCGTGATCGACCACACCGAAGCGCTGGTGTCCGTGGACGTGAACTCGGCCCGCGCCATCAAGGGCGGCGACATCGAGGAAACCGCCACCCGCACCAACCTGGAAGCCGCCGATGAAGTGGCCCGCCAGATGCGCCTGCGCGACCTCGGCGGCCTGATCGTGATCGACTTCATCGACATGGAAGAGTCGAAGAACCGCCGCGAAGTGGAAAACCGCCTGCGCGACGCACTGCGCCAGGACCGTGCGCGCGTGCAGTTCGGCACCATCAGCAAGTTCGGTCTGATGGAAATGAGCCGCCAGCGCCTGAAGCCCGCCTTGAGCGAAGGCTCGTCCATCCCCTGCCCCCGCTGCGGCGGCTCGGGCCACATCCGTGACACCGAATCCTCAGCGCTGCAGATCCTGCGCATCATTCAAGAAGAATCGATGAAGGACAACACGGCCGCCGTGCACTGCCAGGTGCCGGTGGAGGTGGCCTCGTTCCTGCTCAACGAAAAGCGCACCGAGATCGCCAAGATCGAACTCAAGCAGCGTGTGGCCGTGCTGATGGTGCCCAACAAGACACTGGAAACCCCCAACTACCGCCTGGAACGCCTCAAGCACGACGACCCGCGCCTGGACCACATCGAAGCCAGCTACAAGCTTGCCGAGGAAGTGGAAGACCCCACGGCCGTGACGCGCCGCTCGCAAGAGCCCACCAACAAGCAGACCCCGGTAATCAAGGGCGTGCTGCCTGACGCGCCCGCTCCGCAGGTCGAGCCCCGCCCTGAAGGCGCGGCCCGCCCAGCACGTGCTGGCCAGGCCCCACGCGGTGCTGCCGCACCAGCGCCCGCACCGGCCCCGGTGGCAGCTCCTGCCCCGGCCGCGCCGCAGGAACAAGGCTTCTTTGCCTGGCTCAAGAGCCTGTTCGGCTTTGGCAGCGCGCCCGCTGCGGCACCTGCCCCGGTGGCAGCTCCTGCCGCCGCACCGGCCGCCGAGCCCGCTGGCCGTGGCGAACCCCGCCGCGAAGGCCGCAACGGTGAAGGCCGTGGCCGCCGCAGCGGTGGCCGCGATGGCAACCGTGAAGGCCAGCGTGAAGGTGGCCGTGACGGCAACCGCGAAGCTGGCAACGGCGAAGGCCGTGGCCGCCGTGGCGAGCGTTCGGCCGAAGGCCGCGCCCCCCGCGACGTGGAGAGCCGCCCACCGCGTGACACCGACCGCCGCCCCGAGGGCGAAGGCCGTGAAGGTGGTGGCCGCAGCGGACGCGATGGACGCGACGGTGGCCGTGGCCGCCGCGATGCCGAGCCCCGCCAACAGAATGTGGCCCTGAACGGCGACAACACCGCCGCCAGCGCACAGGTGGAAGGCCCGGGCAACCAGGGCGCCGAAGGCACACCAGCCCAGCAGCCCCGTGGTGAACGCGGCCCCCGCCGCGAACGTGGTGACCGCGCCCCCCGTGGCGAACGCGCACCCCGCGCCGTGGAAGCCCAGGAAGCGGCAGCGGCACAGGCCCCTGCCGTGCCCGGCGACTTTGCCGACACAGCGCCCCTGGCCTCGCTGCCCGACCTGGACCTCAGCGGCAATGACGCTCCCGGCAACGGCCAAGGCGCAGGTGGAGAAGAGCAGCGCCGCGAACGCCGTTCACGCGACCGCTATGGCCGCGACCGCCGTGAACGCGGTGAACGTGGCCCCCGCGATGGCAACGGTACCGAAGCCGCTGCTGCACCCGCCATGCTGGACTTCGACCTGACCCAGGCCGCGCCCGCAGCAGCCACGGCATCTCAGGACGAGCCCCCACGCCGCAGCTACTTCAGCGCCCCGGCCACTGCGCCCACCGCTCCGGTGGCGGCAGAGGCCGAAGCCGTGGCACCCGCTGCAGCGCCCGTGGCCGCCGTGCCTGCGCCCGCGCCAGTGGTCGCCGCCGCACCTGTCGCCGCAGCAACCACCCCTGCGGCACCCGCGGCAGTGGCCCCGGCTGCTGCCACAGCGGCCCCCGCAACCGCAGCAGCCCAGAGCGGCCTGCCCCGCGTACAGGCGTTCACGCTGCCGGTCGATGCACTGCAGCAAGTGGCCGCTTCGTCGGGCCTGCAATGGGTGAACTCCGATGCAGAAAAGATCGCCGCCGTGCAGGCCGCGATTGCCGCCGAACCCAAGCCCATCCACGTGCCCCGCGAACGGCCTCCTGTGGTGGTAGTGGACGAAGGCCCGCTGGTGCTGGTGGAAACCCGCCGCGACCTGTCGGCCATGCCCCTGCCTTTTGAGCAGCCACCAGCGGCTTGAAGCCCGCAGCACATGGCTCCCGCCCCTGGCGGTGGCTGTGAACCCAGAAGGCGGCTCCGGCCGCCTTCTTTTTTTGGGGGGGTCGCGCGAGCAAGGCCCAGCGCCTTGTTCAGCGTTGGCAGCGCGTGCCCGCCAATACCCATGAGCGATCGGCAACCGGGATGGAGCAGGTACCATTTCCTGCATAGCCCGCATAGCCCGCACAGCCGCTGGCAAACCGCCCCCCTATAGACCCAAGAGCTTTTCGCCCCCATGCTGTTCCTGCTGTCCCCTGCCAAATCGCTCGACTACGACACGCCCCTGCCCGAAGGCCTGCCACACAGCACGCCGCAGTTTGTGCCCCAATCCACGGCCCTCATCGAGGTGCTGCGCACGCAGTCCCCGCAGCAGATCGCCTCGCTGATGGAGCTGAGCGACCAGCTTGCGGCGCTGAACGTGGCACGCTACCAGGCCTGGCGGCCCCGCTTCACGGCCAGCAACTCACGCCAGGCGGTGCTGGCTTTCAATGGCGATGTCTACGACGGGCTGCAAGCCCGCAGCCTGGGCCCTGACGACCTGGACTGGGCGCAGAGCCATGTGGCCATCCTGAGCGGCCTGTACGGCGTGCTGCGGCCGCTGGACCGCATGCAGCCCTACCGCCTGGAAATGGGCACTCGCTTGGCCACCGGCGCGGGCAGCAACCTCTACCAGTTCTGGGGCAGCCAGATCGCCGAACACCTCAACACCCGGCTGCGCTCCGACACCACGCCCGTGGTGGTCAACCTGGCCTCGCAGGAATACTTCAAGGCCGTGGACCGCAAGGCGCTCAAGGCCCGCGTCATCGAGTGTGTGTTCGAGGACTGGAAGGGCGGCAACTACAAGATCATCAGCTTCTTTGCCAAACGTGCGCGCGGCCTCATGGCACGCTATGCCATCACCCACCGCATTGCCACGCCGCACAAGCTCGAAGGTTTTGATCTGGACGGCTATGCCTTTGCCCCGGCATCATCCGACCCGGAACGCCTGGTGTTCCGGCGCAAGGCGGCACCTGCCGCATGAATTGAATTGTTCTGCCTCCCCACCGTACCCCGTTGAAGGACCGCCATGGCATCACGCTCTGACACGCATTCCGACAGCACCACCACGGCCCAGCGCAACCATACGGCGCGGCAGGCCATCACGCCCGAGCTGCGCCGCTGGATCATCGAGCAGGCACAGGCCGGCCACGCCGCGCCCGTGGTGCTGCAGTCCATGCGCGACGCGGGCTGGGACGAGGACGTGGCTGCCGACGCGCTGGAGATCACGCTGCAGGACCACCTGAACGAGCTGGCCGTGCAGCAGGGCCTGCCCTCGGCCGTGCCCGTGCCCGAGCCGCAGCTCGATGCATCGCCCTCGCAGGTGGACTGCGGCGACCGCATGGTCAACGTGCTGCTGGCCATGGCCCAGCCGCGCATCGTGGTGTTTGGCAACCTGCTGTCGCCCGAGGAATGCGACGCCCTGATTGCCGACGCCGAACCCCGCCTGGCGCGCTCGCTCACCGTGGCCACCAAGACGGGTGGCGAAGAGATCAACGCCGACCGCACCAGCGACGGCATGTTCTTCCAGCGCGGCGAAACCCCGCTGATCCAGCGCATCGAAGAGCGCATCGCCCGCCTCTTGAACTGGCCCATCGAGAACGGCGAAGGCCTGCAGGTGCTGCACTACCGTCCCGGCGCCGAGTACAAGCCGCACTACGACTACTTCGACCCCGCCGAGCCCGGCACGGCCACCATCGTCAAGCGCGGCGGGCAGCGCGTGGGCACGCTGGTGATGTACCTCAACACCCCCGAAAAAGGCGGCGGCACCACCTTCCCCGACGTGCATCTTGAGGTGGGCCCGCAGCGCGGGAACGCGGTGTTCTTCAGCTACGAGCGCCCCCACACCTCCACCCGCACCCTGCACGGCGGCGCCCCCGTGATCGCGGGCGAGAAGTGGATCGCCACCAAGTGGCTGCGTGAGCGGGAATTCAAATAAAAACAGGCCTCTCCGCCCGTCCATATTGCCTTAATAGCTATCAAAACAATAGCAAACATCCATACAACCAAACCAGCATGAACACGCCAGAACAATCCCAGCTGGGCAAGGCCTCGGCCTATGTAGACCAGTACGATGCCACGCTGCTGTTCCCCATCCCCCGCGCAGGCAAACGGGCCGAGATCGGCATCACCGGCGCTGCGCCTTTCTTCGGCGCCGATCTGTGGACGGCCTTCGAGCTGTCATGGCTGAATGCGCGCGGCAAGCCGCAGGTGGCGCTGGCGCACATCACCGTGCCCTGCGAGACGCCCAACATCGTTGAAAGCAAATCGTTCAAGCTGTACCTCAACAGCTTCAACAACACACGGTTTGCCGACATGGCCGAGGTGCAGGCCCGCATCCGCACCGACATCAGCGAAGCCGTGTGGCGCGGCGCAGAACACCCTGCCACCGTGGGTGTGAAGCTCGTCGCGCCCGAGCTGTTCGACCAGGAACCCGTGCACGAGCTGGATGGCCTGAGCCTGGACCGGCTGGATGTGGAATGCACGCGCTACCAGCCCGCACCCGAATTGCTGACGGCCGAATTCAACGAAGCGCCCGTGACGGAGACGCTGACCAGCAACCTGCTCAAAAGCAACTGCCTGGTGACCGGCCAGCCCGACTGGGGCAGCGTGCAGATCAGCTACAGCGGCCCGCAGATCAACCAGGAAGGCCTGCTGCAGTACCTGGTGAGCTTTCGCGACCACAACGAGTTCCACGAGCAGTGTGTGGAGCGCATCTTCATGGACCTGTGGGCCCGCTGCAAACCCATCAAGCTCACGGTGTATGCGCGCTACACGCGCCGGGGGGGGCTGGACATCAACCCCCTGCGCACCAGCCACCCGCAGGGCCTGCCGCGCAATGTGCGCACGGCGCGGCAGTAAGCCCGCCATCAGCCCCGCACATCAAGCCAGTCACACCGCAGGGTATGGCGCAAATGTGCGCGGGTGCGCCAGGTCACATACAGACTGGGCACAAAGATACCGATCAGGCTCAGTGGGGCGGTGAGCGGCTCGCCAAAGGCGCAGATGGGAAACCAGCCCACCCAGCCCAGCACCCACAGCGTCAGCACCAGGTCCCACAGGTGGTACTCCAGCGGGTGGTCACCCTTGTGCGCAACATGCCATTGCTTGATGCGTTGCAGCTCGTCCAGCGTCATGGGAATCTCCCGGAAAACGGGTGATTCAATGTAAGTTACGAGTAAGGCTTCGTCAAGGAATACCGGGATGAAGATCGCCTCTCCCGTGGGGGTGACAAAGCCCCCGGCTTGCCTGCTCGCTCCAGCAGCCCGCCAGCGCCCCGCCCCCCGGCACACCAGCGCCCCCGTTCACTGCGCAGGCTTGTACGCCGCGATGGCCTTGGCCAGATCAGTGGTTTCCTCGCACTGCGCGCAAATGGCCTGCAGTTTGGCGAGTTGGGCTTCGGCCTGCGCCTTCTGGCCCACCTTGAGGTAGCCCATGCCCGAGTATTCCAGCGCGCCCTTGTGGCGGGGGTCCAGCGCCAGGGCCTTGTTGTAGGCGGCAAACGCCTCGTCGTACTTGCCCAGCCAGCGGTTGGAGTAGCCCAGCAGGTTGTAGGCATCGGCGTTCTGCGGGTTCTGGGCCACCACCTTGCTGAAGCTGCTGGCCGCCAGCGCCCAGTTCTTGGCTTCGATGGCTTTTTTGCCCACGGCAAAGTCGTCAATGCGGGTGTTCTCGACCGGCGTGGTGGGTGTATCGGCGGCGTGGGCAGTGTGCAGCGCCCACAGGGGCGCCGCCGCCAATGCCAGGCTCAGCAGGGGCGTGGACATCCAACGGCGAACAGAAAAGGAAGGCATAGGAAGACTCCTGAAAAAGCAGACAAGAAAAAAGGGGTGAGAGGCCGCACCGGCCCCATGCCGCGCAACGGCACCTTGGACAAACGCCACGGAGAGCCAAACGGATGCAGTGCCCGGAAAATTTTTTCTTGGCGACGCCAGGGGCGGCCTCGCCCCGCCCCCGCTCACCACAGCTTGGCGCAGTTGCCAGTGAAAAGCACGGTGCCACTGGGCACCGGGGGCGTTGCCGATGTCTCCAGTGTCACCATGAGCTTGCTGACCTTGAGTAGCAGCTTCTCTGACGTATCGGGCAATGCCGACACCGCAGAGCCCGTCATCGGCACCGTACCCAGCACAAATGGGGCACCGTCGGCGGGCACCGCCCACAGCACCAGCTGGGGGGCAGCGCCCGCCATCGTGGCAGGAGCCGCGGGCATCGCTGGAAGCGTGATGGGCCCGATGGCCTTCACCGTCAGCGTGCGCCCATGGCGCAACGAACTCACCAGCACCTTGCCATTGCCAGCCGCGTCCGTCAGCAAGCCCACATAGGCCTGCGGCAGCTTGTCCCCGGCGCGCAAGGCCACCTGGTCGCTCGACACAAACCAGGTGGGCACCGCAGCCACCAGCGCCACGGTGGCCGCCACCCCCAGCACCAAGCCCGCCAAGCCCTGCAACACCCCATGGCGCCGCCACAACGCGCCCATCCAACCGCCCTGCAGGGCGGCTTCTTTCACATTCAAATCGCGCGGCCGGGTGCGCGCCTCAATGGCGGCCCACACGCGCGGCGGTGGCTGCTGCATCGGCACCGAACTGGCCAACAGGCCCAGCCGCGCTTCCCATTGCGCCACCAGCAACTGCAAGTCGCTGCGATCTCTCAGCAGCCGCACAAACCGGCGGCGCGCACCGCCGCCCAGGGTGCCCAGCACATAGGCAGACGCCAGGTGGTCCAGCAGCGCGGGATGGGTGTATCTCATGCGCCCACCCCTTGCGCGGCCAGGCAGTTTTTCAGACGTTCCAGGCCCCGCCGAATCCACGCCTTGACAGAGCCCAGTGGCGCGCCCATCTGCGCCGCCACCTCGG
Organism: Acidovorax kalamii; assembly: GCF_002245625.1. Lineage (GTDB taxonomy): Bacteria > Pseudomonadota > Gammaproteobacteria > Burkholderiales > Burkholderiaceae_C > Acidovorax > Acidovorax kalamii. The sequence goes on along the minus strand of NZ_NOIG01000001.1, from coordinate 187,810 downwards.
AATGCGACAGGCCTTGGTAATAGGCCAGCGCCAGACTTTGCCGGTGGCTCCCGTCCAGCGCATTCATGCAGCCGTCGATGCGCAGCGCCTGGGTGGCCTGCTCAAGCAGGTGCTGCGCGCTGGGTGCGGTGGCCCATGCAGATGCAGCATCCGGCGCGTCGCTGCCTTCCGCCTCACCGCCTGCGGGCTCGGTGGTGTCGTTCCAGGCGCTTTCGGGCCGCCGCGCACGGGCGCGCAAAGCGTCCAGCGCCTTGTTGCGCACAATGGCAATCAGCCATGTCATGGGCTGGACAGGTTGCCCACCCACTTCGCTGCGGTAGCTTCCAGCGTTTTTCCAGATGCTCACATACGCCTCTTGCAGCACGTCCTCTGCCGCCTGTCCTTGCCCCAACATACGCACGGCAACGCCAAACAGATGCACATGGGTGCGCTGGTAGACCTGCGCGAAGGCGGCATGATCACCCGCGGCGGCCGCGCGGATCAATGCCTGCAGGTTGGCGGAGGAGCGATCAGTGGCAGTGGCCATATGCGCGCGAGTATAGAAACGCGGCAGCTGTTGCAGCCAGCCCGCGCCCTGGGTGTTTACGCCGATTGCCACGGCCCCGCCGGGCCGTGGCGTGGCAGAAGTGGGCCAGCCCGCGCTAAAAAAGCTGGGCAGTGCCCCCCACACCGTCGGTGCCATCGGTGGTGCCTGGCTTGCGTCGGCGTGTTTCTGCCGCTGCCCCAGCCCGGGGTTCCAGCACGGGCTCTTCACCCCGCCGCGCCAGCGTGCTGGCCCGCACACCGAGCAGCCGCAGGCGCTTGTCCAAAGGCACGCGCTTGAGGCACTGCCCCGCCAACTGACGGATGGTGGCGCCATCGGCCGTGTAGATGCCCGCCGTGTGGTCCCGCGTGGCAATCTTGAAGTCGTCGTAGCGCAGCTTGATGCCAATGGTGCGCGCCACATAGCCCTTGCGCTGCAGGTCCTCGGCCAGACGCACACACAGGTCGGTGAAGATCGCGCCCAATTCCGCCTTGTCGCGCACGGCGTGCAGGTCGCGGTCAAAGGTGGTCTCGCGGCTCATGCTCACGGGTTCGCTTTCGGTCACCACGGGGCTGTCGTCGCGGCCCCAGGCCACGCGGTGCATCCAGGCGCCGGTGGACTTGCCGAAATGGCCGATGAGCCACTGCGGATCCTGCGCCGCCAGCTGGCCGATGGTCTCGATGCCCAACCGCGCCAGCTTCTCTCCCGCCTTAGGGCCGATGCCGTTGATCTTTCGCACGTTCAGCGGCCAGATTTTTTCCTGCAGGTCTTCCTCGTAAACGATGGAGATGCCATTGGGCTTGTTGAACTCGCTCGCCATCTTGGCCAGCAGCCGGTTGGGCGCAACGCCGATGGAGCAGGTCAGCCCCGTCTTGTCGAAGATGCTTTTCTGGATGAGCCGCGCCAGCACCCGCCCGCCCTCGCGCTGGCCGCCGGGCACGTCGGTGAAGTCAATGTACACCTCGTCCACACCCCGGTCCTGCATCACCGGCGCGATCTCGGTGATGGCGGCCTTGAAGGTGCGCGAATAACGCCGCACCTCGTCAAAATCCACCGGCAGCACGATGGCCTGCGGGCACAGCCTGGCCGCCTTCATCATGCCCATGGCCGAGCCCACACCAAACTTCCGCGCGGCATAGGTAGCGGTGGTGATCACGCCCCGGCCCACATAGTCCTTGAGCAGCGGGAAATCCTCTACCGGGATGAAGCGCCGCTCGCGCTCGGCCGTGCCGTCGGGCCCGCGCAGCAGCAGCTCGTCCACCTTGCGCCGCCCGCCGCCAATGACCACGGGCAGGCCCTTGAGCTGCGGGTAGCGCAGCAACTCGACGGACGCGAAAAAGGCGTCCATGTCGAGGTGCGCAATGCGGCGCAGCTTGCCCCCGGTCTGGGCCGGGGTTGCCGGGTCGCTTTCAGCAAATTCAGATGCGGGAACGGTCACGCCCGCTATTGTGCGCGGCGGGGTGGCAGCCTGCTGCCATCCCGCACTTTAGCGCTATCGCCGGGTCACCATCACTGTTTTTCCAGGGCGGCTTTGCGAATGCCCTGCAGCGTGCCGGTGGGCGTGATCGCCTCGGGGTCGATCAGGCAATGCAGCACGCTGGGCAGCCCGCTGGCGCGCGCGCGGGCGAGGGCCGGGGCGAAGTCCTCGGTGCGTTCCACGCGCTCGCCATGGCCGCCAAAGGCCTGCGCGTAGGCCTTGAAGTCGGGGTTCTTGAGCTGCGTGGCGCTGATGCGGCCGGGGTACTCACGCTCCTGGTGCATGCGGATGGTGCCGTACATGGCGTTGTCCAGCAGCACCACGATGATGGGCAGGCCGTATTGCACAGCAGTCGCAAATTCCTGGCCGTGCATCAGGAAGTCGCCGTCGCCCGCAAAGACCACTACCTCACGCTGGGGCCACAGGCGCTTACCACCGACGCCTGCGGGCAGGCCGTAGCCCATCGACCCGCTGGTGGGCGCTAGCTGGCTCGCGTAGGTGGTGAAGGGCCAGAAGCGGTGGACCCAGGTGGCAAAGTTGCCCGCGCCATTGCAGAAGATGGTGTCAGCGGGCAGCACTTCCTTGAGGTGCTGCATCACCTGGCCCATTTGCAGGTTGCCGGGGATGCGGATGGGCGCCGTGTCGCTCCAGGCCAGGTACTCGGCATGAGCGGCCTCGGCGTGCGCATTCCAGGGTACAGCGGTCGTGGGGCGCACCGTATTGAGCGCTGCAGCAAACGCCTGTGGCGTGGCGTGGATGGCCTGCGTGGGGCGGTAGAGCTTGCCCAGCTCATCCGCATCGGCATGCACGTGCACCAGCGGCTGCGCGGGCGTGGGGATGTTGAACAGCTCGTAGCCCTGCGACGGCACTTCGGACAGGCGCCCGCCCACCACCAGCACCAGGTCGGAGGCCTTGATGCGCGCCAGCAGCTTGGGGTTGACGCCCAGGCCCAGGTCACCGCCGTAGCAAGCATGTGTGGCCGGGAACAGCATCTGGCGGCGGAACGAGCAGTACACCGGAATGGACCACGCTTCGGCAAACGCGGTGAACTCGCGCACCCCCTGCTCAGACCAGCGGCTGCCGCCCAGGATGGCAACGGGATTTTTGGCGGCTTGCAGGCGCTGCGCCAGCTCGGCCATCTGCGCAGTGCCAGGGTGGGTCTCCGTCACCTGGTAGGGCAGCGCATCGGCCACAGTGGCGGCCTCGGTCAGCATGTCTTCGGGCAGCGCCACCACCACGGGGCCAGGGCGGCCCGAGGTGGCGACATGGAATGCGCGCGAGATCAGCTCAGGCACACGCGCCGGGTCGTCAATCTGCACCACCCACTTGGCCATGGTGCCGAACACAGCGCTGTAGTCCAGTTCCTGAAACGCCTCGCGCCCCATGGCGCCGCGCGCCACCTGGCCTACGAACAGGATCATGGGGGTCGAGTCCTGGTGCGCGATGTGAATGCCTGCCGATGCATTGGTAGCACCGGGTCCACGCGTCACAAAGCAGATGCCGGGCTGGCCGGTAAGCTTGCCCTGCGCCTCGGCCATCATGGCCGCCCCGCCCTCCTGGCGGCATACCGTCACGCCGATGTCGGCATCGTGCAGCGCGTCAAGCACGGCCAGGTAGCTTTCGCCGGGCACACAAAAGAGCTGCTTCACACCATGGGTGATGAGCTGCTGCACCAGGATCTGGCCGCCGGTGCGGGGGGTGAGGGAGGTCGTGGTCATATCAACGGTATCGGGTCAGAAATTCAGAACAGGGCTTGGCAGGCGCGCTGGATGCGTGCGCAGGCCTCTTGCAAATCGGCGGTAGAGGCTGCGTACGAGATGCGGAAGTATGGCGCCAGCCCCAGCACCCCGCCGGGCACCACGGCCACATGGTGCTCGCGCAGCAGGTAGGCGCAGAAGTCGGCATCGGTGCGCAGCAGCATGCCGCCCGGCGTGGTGCGGCCCAACACACCTTCGCAGCTGGCAAAGGTATAGAACGCGCCCTCAGGCACGCGGCAGCGCAAGCCCGGCGAGGCATTGAGCGACGCCACCACCAGGTCACGCCGGTCCTGGAACGCTTGGCAGCGCTCGCGCACCACGTCTTGCGGCCCCGTCAGCGCCGCCACGGCCGCCGCCTGGCTGATGGACGAGGGGCAGGACGTGGCCTGGCTCTGCACCACCGCCATGGCGGCAATCAGCGCCTTGGGGCCTGCGCCGTAGCCCAGGCGCCAGCCCGTCATGGCATAGGCCTTGGAGACACCGTTCACCGTCAGCGTGCGATCGCGCAGCGAGGGCAACACGGCGGCGGGCGTGGCAAAAGCCCGACCGTCGTACAGGATGTGTTCGTAGATGTCGTCCGCCAGCAGCCACACCTGCGGGTGGCGCTCCACCACGTCCAGCACGGGGAGCAGCTGCTCGGCACTGTAGGCGGCCCCGCTGGGGTTGGAGGGCGAGTTGATGAACACCCAGCGCGTGCGCGGGGTGATGGCGGCCTCCAACTGCTCGGGTGTGATGCGAAAGCCGTTGGCCTCGGTGCAGGGCACCACCACCGGCACGCCGCCCGCAATCAACACCATGTCGGCGTATGACGTCCAGTACGGGGCGGGCAGGATCACCTCGTCGCCAGGGTTCACCGAGGCCATCAGCGCGTTGTAGAGGATCTGCTTGGCACCCGCGCCTGCGGTGATCTCGTTGAGCTGAAAGTCCAGCCCGTTGTCGTGCTTGAACTTGTGCTGGATGGCGGCCTTGAGTTCGGCCGTGCCGTCCAGCACCGTGTAGTGCGTCTCCCCCCGTGCCATGGCCTGCTGCGCGGCCTCCAGGATGTGCGCGGGCGTGTCGAAGTCGGGCTCGCCCAGGCCCAGAACGATCACGGGCTGACCCTGGCGCTTGAGCTGGTTGGCCTCTTGCGTCAGGCGCACGATCTCCGAGACACCGATGGCGCCCAGGCGGTCGGCCGCGCGGAAGGCGGTGGCGGGGATGGGAGCGTTCATTGCTGGTAAGTCTCCAGGGGCTTGTCGTTGGGGGTGGCGAACAGCTGGCGCAGCGTGGTGCCCAGTGGCAGGCTCAGGCTCGCGTTCTTGGGCGGAATGGGGTTCACAAACCACTTGGTGTAGATCTTTTCCATCTCACCGGACTGCATGAGCTTGGTGAGCACACCGTCCACCGCCGCCTTGAAGGTGGGGTCGTCCTTGCGGAACAGCAGTGCAATCGGCTCGGCGCCCAGCGGCTCGCCCACGATACGGTAGGCCGAGGGGTCCTTGGAGTTGGAGATCATCCCGGCCAGCAGGTTGTCGTCGAGCACAAAGGCATCGGCGCGACCCGATTCGAGCAGCAGAAAACTCTCGTGGTGGTCCTTGCCCAGCACGGTCTTGATGGGGGCGCCGCCCAGCGCGCGTTCTTGCTTGCGCAGCAGTTGCACGGCCGTGGTGCCGGTGGATGCCGCAATGGTGCGGCCCGCGAGCTGGTTGATGGACTTCAGGTCCGAATCCTTGCGCACCGCCATGCGTACTTCGCTCACATAGGTGGTCACCGCAAACGCCACCTGCTGCTGGCGCGCGGTGTTGTTGGTGGTGGGGCCGCAGCCGATGTCCAGCGTGCCGTTCTGCACCAGCGGCAGCGTGTTCTGCGCCGTCACGGCCATGTATTCAAGCTTGGCGTCGGGCGCGATTTCTTTCAGTACCCGCTCGCACAGCTCCACGTGGTAGCCCACGTATTTTTCGTTGGCGCCGAGTGCGTAGGCCATGGGTGGCGAAGTCTCGCGCACGCCAAGCACGGCCTTGCCGCTGGACTTGATCTTCTCCAGCGTGGGCTGGGTGACCGTCTGCGCCAGCGCGGGGGCCGTGGCCATGCAGGCCAGGGTCAGGCCTGCAGCGAGCGCTGTGAAGGTCTTGCGGGAAATTGCCATGTCGTTGTCTCCGTATGTTTTGTGGTTGGCAGGTTGAGAAAGGGGTGAGGAAAAACTGGCAGTAACGATGGTGCTCAGATCACGTTCTTTTCAAGCAGCGGCGCGTTGCGCGCAATGCGTTCGATGGACAGCGGCGACAGGTCCAGGCTCTGGTAGCCGCCCGTCAACATCCACTCCGCCAGGCCGCGCCCCACCGCAGGGCACTGCTGCAGGCCATGGCCCGAAAAGCCGTTGGCAAACACCAGGTTGTCGCACGCCGGGTGTAGGCCCACGATGGCGTTGTGGTCGAAGGTGTTCATCTCGTAGTAGCCCGCCCAGGCGCCCTGCATGCGCAGTGCCTCAAAGCCCGGGATGCGCTCGGCCAGCGTGGGCCAGATGAGGTTGTCAAACGCGGCGTACTCCGGCTCCAGCGGGGCAAAGTCGGCGTCGTTGTCGGCATCAGGCGCAAAGCCGCAGATGAAGCCTTTGCCCTCGGGCCGCAGCCAGATGCCGCTGGTGTCGATGAGCAGTGGGCAGCCCGGCAGCGCTGCGGGGCTGGCCAGATTGAAGACCGTGCGGCGCTTGCCCACCACGGGCAAATCAATGCCAGCCCAGCCCGCAATGGCAGCCGCCCACGGGCCGCCCGCATTCACGGCGTAGCGGCAAGGCAGCACGGCGCCGCTTTGCAGGCGTACTGCGTTCACATGCAACACGCCGTCGCTGGCCGCAGTGTCCAGCCCCACCGCCTCATCGGCCACATAGCGCACGCCCTGGCTCTGCGCCTTCTTGCGCAAGGCCGTCAGCAGCAGGTAGCCATCAAACCAGCCCTCGCCCGACAGGCCCAGCGAGCCCAGCGCCACATCCTGCAGCGCCAGCCACGGAAAACGCTCGGACAGTTGCTGCGGGTTCAGCAGCGCCACATCGGCGCCGTGCTGCTTCTGCAGTGCATGGTTCTCGCGCAGCGTGGCCTCGCCCGCCTGGGTGGCCAGGTACAGATAGCCGCCTTCGTGCAGACCGATGTCGGGCGCATCACCATGGCACGCCAACAGCTGGCCCACGTTCCGCAGAAAGCCGATGCCGAACGCCGAGATCTGGATGTTGATGTCGGTAGAAAACTGCTGGCGGATGGAGCTGGCCGACAGGGCCGACGAGGCACGCGCGTAGGTCGGATCGCGCTCGATCACCACCACCTCGCAGCCCGGTTGCTGCAGCGTGAGGAAGTACGCAATCGCACTGCCGATGACACCACCGCCAATGATGACGATGGGGTGTGAGTCCTTAGCAATCAACATGAACGGGGCAACCAGCGCGTGGGTTACACGTCGAACGTCACGCCCTGCGCCAGCGGCAGTGCGGTGGAGTAGTTGATGGTGTTTGTCGCACGGCGCATGTAGGCCTTCCAGCTGTCCGATCCCGCCTCGCGGCCACCGCCGGTTTCCTTCTCGCCGCCAAACGCGCCGCCAATTTCGGCGCCGCTGGGGCCGATGTTCACGTTGGCAATGCCGCAGTCCGAACCTGCGGCCGACATGAACAACTCGGCCTCGCGCACGTTGAGTGTGAAGATCGACGACGACAGGCCCGCGCCCACGGCGTTGTTCATGGCGATGGCTTCATCAATGCTGCTGTAGCGCACCACGTACAGGATGGGCGCAAAGGTTTCGTGCAGCGCGGGGCCTTCGTGTTTTTGCAGTTCGACCAGCGCAGGGCGCACGTAATACGCATCCGCACCGCCCACGCCTTCCACACGGCCACCGCCATGCACCGTGGCGCCCAGCGCGCGGCTTTGCTCCAGCGCCTTTTGCATGCCGTCAAAGGCCATGCGGTCGATCAGCGGGCCCACCAGCGTGCCAGCGGTGCGCGGGTCGCCCACCTGCACGTTGGCGTACACCTTGGCCAGCTGGGGCACCAGCTGGTCGTAAATGCTTTCGTGCACAAACAGGCGGCGCAGCGTGGTACAGCGCTGGCCGGCCGTGCCCATGGCGGCAAACGCGATGCCGCGCAGTGCCAGGTTCAGGTCCGCCGTAGGCGCCACGATGGCCGCGTTGTTGCCGCCCAGCTCCAGAATGCCGCGCGCAAAACGCGCTGCCAGGCGCGGGCCCACGGCGCGGCCCATGGCGGTGGAGCCGGTGGCTGACAACACCGGCACGCGGGCATCATCCACCAGCACCTCGCCAATGTCGCGCTGGCCCACGATCAGCTCCAGCAAGCCTTCGGGTGCATCGGCGCCAAAGCGTGCGATGGCGCGCTGCGCAATCGCGTGCGTGGCCAGAGCGGTGAGCGGGGTCTTTTCCGACGGCTTCCACACCACCGAGTCACCGCACACCAGCGCCAGCGCGGCGTTCCACGACCACACGGCCACGGGGAAGTTGAAGGCAGAAATCACACCACACACGCCCAGCGGGTGCCAGGTTTCCATCATGCGGTGGCCGGGGCGCTCGGTGGCAATCGTCAGGCCGTACAGTTGGCGCGACAGGCCCACGGCAAAGTCGCAGATGTCGATCATCTCCTGCACCTCGCCCAGGCCTTCGGACGGGATCTTGCCCGCCTCGATGGTCACCAGCAGGCCCAGGTCGGCCTTGGCGGCACGCAGCTCTTCGCCCAGCAGGCGCACCAGCTCGCCCCGGCGCGGCGCGGGCACATTGCGCCACGCGGTGAATGCCGCATGCGCGCGGCCGATGGCGGCCGTGGCGTCGGCCGCGCTTTGCTGTGGCACCTGGGCCAGCACCTCGCCCGTGATGGGCGAACGCGCCGCCAGCGTGCCTCCGTTGTACGCAGCGCGGGGCACGCCCAGGCTTTGCAGCAGTTGATCGACTTCGGACACAAGGGGTGTGGCGGCAGGGGTGGCGGACATGGCGGCTCGCTAGCGTGGGTGGAGGCAGAGAAAGGGAAACAGCGTGGGAGAACACACGCAATGAATGCGCCAATATCCGCCAATCACGCCGTGCTGGATAGCAAAAAAATGGAACTACTTGATCACAAATCAGAATGAAGTGCCTGAAAATATCAGGACTTCTACCCCATACCCAATGCGCGGAAGAGGCTCAAAAGGCTCAATTTTTGGCATCCATCATCATTCCCCCAATGCATAACCCGCTATGACCCTGCTGCGCCGCGCCTTCCTGCCCTCCACCGCCGACCTGCTGGCCTTTGAGGCCGCCGCCCGTCACCAGAGCGTGTCGCGCGCGGCCGAAGAGCTGCACCTCACCCAAAGTGCCGTGTCGCGCCAGATCCGCCAGTTGGAAGAGCAAATCGGCACCGCCCTCTTTCACCGCGTGCGCCAGCGCGTGGTGCTGACCGACGCGGGCCGGGTCTACGCGGCCGACGTGCAAAACGTGCTGCAGCAACTGTCGGCCAGCACGCAAAAAGCCATGGCGTTTTCCAGCACCGACGGCCTGCTCAACCTGGCCGTGCTGCCCACGCTGGGCACCCGCTGGCTCATCCCACGCCTGGGCGGCTTCATGGCGCTGCACCCCGAGGCCATGGTCAACTTCTCGGCCCGCACCGAGCCGTTTGACTTTGCGGGCACACCGTTCGACGCCGCCATCCACTTCGGCACCCCGCACTGGGCGGGCGCCGTGTGCGAATACCTGATGCACGAAGAAACCGTGCCCGTGTGCAGCCCCACCTACCGCGACCGCCACGGCATCCGCACCCCACAGGATTTGACCCGTGTGGTGCTGCTGCAGCAAAGCACCCGCCCCACACAGTGGGCCGAGTGGTTCGAGCTGGCGGGCGTGCCCACGGCACTGGCGCTGCGCGGCCCGCAGTCCGAACACTTCGCCATGATTGCGCAGGCTGCGGTCTCCCACCTGGGGGCGGCGCTGCTGCCGCGCTTTTTGATTGAGCAAGAGCTGGCGGCCGGGAGTTTGGTGGAGCTGTCAGACCAAGTGCTGACGAGCACCGATGCGTACTACCTGGTGTACCCGGAGGCACGGGCGCAGACGCCGCTGGTGAAGGCGTTCAGGGACTGGGTGGTGGGGGAGTGTTCGGGGCAGCGGCAAGGGTGAGGGCCGAGCGCTCATACCAAGCGACCGGGGCGTATCGCCAAGAGAATGGGGCAGGAATCAAAATGGCCTGTAGCGCCATATTGCAAAGCGGCCACAGCTCATCAAGATTGACACAAAACACCTGATACTTCATGCCCATACCGGGAGCTTGTGCGGCAGCTAACGGCCAAAAGCGGAACTTCGCCGCCTAGTCCTATCGGAACAAATCCAGCATGCGAATCCTTCTTGTCGCGACGGTCGCCGTGTTGCAGATATTGATTCTCTGCGCCGTTTTTTGGTACGGCTACTTTGGTCTTTATTGGCTCGTGGGTAGGTTGAGCACACCAAGCTTGGGACTGGCATTGATAAGCGCGCCACTCAGCATGCTCGCCACATTCACGGTCACTATTCGACTGTTCCTGTTCGGACTCAGTTGGACCATCAATTTTGCAGAGCGGCTACATCTGCTCAAAAACGAAGGCTCGGATGTTTGATGCAGCGGCAGGTATGGGCCCAAAGCAGAACTCCGCCCCATGTCGATTTCGTTCAAGACCCCACCTCCTCGCCCGGGCACCATCCCGCGCCATGCAACTTGAACCCCTCGACACCCACCTCTGGCACGCCACCCACGCCTTCAAGGCCAACGGCCTTCCCATCACCACGCGCATGACGGTGGTGCGGCTGCCAGGGCACAAGCTTTTGATCCACTCGCCCATTCCGATGCCGCCCGGCAGCGCGTTGTTGCGCCAGGTGCAAGACCTCGGCAGCGTGACCTATATCGTGGCGCCGAACAAGATGCACCACCTGTTTCTGGCGCCCTGCGCGGCGGCCTTCCCGGGCGCGGCGGTCTACGGCCCGCAAGGGCTTGCACAGAAGCGACCAGGCCTGGCCGCAACATTGCGTACGCTCCCTGCAGGCGACCTCCCCGAGTGGCTACCAGACCTGGAGCACTTTGCATTCGAGGGCATTCCGGCGGGCAATGAGTCGGTCTGGTTTCACCGGCCGTCAGCCACGCTGATCGTGACGGACCTGCTGCAGTGGATGGCAGGTGATCTGCCCTGGCCCACGCGGGTGTATGCCGCGCTGACGGGGGCGCGCAGCCAGCTGGCCGTGCCGCTCACGGTGCGCGCGCTGGTGCGGGACCGGGCTGCGGCGGCCCGCAGTGCTGAGCGTTTGCTGCGCTGGCCCTTTGCGCGGGTGGTGGTGGCCCACAACTGCATCATCGACACCGATGCGCGCGCGCAGGTGGCCCGGGCGCTGGCGGTGTTCTGACCGCAGGCGTCAGGACCGCGACTGCACGGCCTCGCGCGCCATCAGCCAGTAGGGGCGACCAGAGACGGGCTCCACACACCCGACCACACGCACAAACCCCAGGCGCCGGTAAAACGGCAGGCTGAGCGGGTTGAAGGTTTCCAGATAGCAGGTGGCACGCGCCTGGTCTGCGCGCGCCAGCGTTGGCTGCAGCAGCCGCTGCGCCAGCCCCTGGCCCTGCGCAGCTGGGCGCACGCCCAGGATGGAGAGGTACCACGCGCCGTGCAGGTCGGCGGGCACCTGCGCCTCCATGGTGGTGCCGATGTGCTGGTAGTGGCCGAACCCGGCGGGCCCGAGCAGGCGCGACAGCGCCTGGGTACGGCGCTCGCTGTGCAAGGCGCGGTGGCTGGCTGGGGCATCGGGGGTGAGCCACAGGGCCGCGCCATCATCACCGGCCAGATGCACCTCACCCACCGCGCGGGCTTCGTCCAGCGCCAGCACAAAGTAGTGGGCCAACACGCGGTGCCGCAGAGCGGGGTCGCCCACATGGTCGATGGTGACTGCCTGGTAGAACGCGTCGTCCTTCAGCGCTTCGGCCAGTGCGCCGCACACAGGCGGAAATGATTCAAGGGCGCAGGTAAGGGGCCGCGAGGGAGTGGGGTGTGGTTGCATGGGCAGCCAAAGAGCTCTATTGCAGGTTCTGCAGTGCGTAGGTGTACGCGGCGTCACCCAGAAACTCCACCATGCGCGGGTGGTAGGTGTTGTGAAACGCCTTCATATCGGCGTTGTCGGCATAGAACAGCGCGGTACCCACATAAGCATCGCGCGATGGCACGTAGAACCGCGCAACGATGGCAAAGTGCTTGTCCATCAGCGCCTGAATCACCTCGGACTCGGGGGCATTGGCGTCGATCAGCGGCGCCAGCTCTTTGTAGAAGGCGTCGAAGTCGGCATGCACCTTCGGTTTGTCCACATGCGCCCAGTTGTCGGTGGTGGCCAGGGATCGCTCTTGTTCGGCACGCTGTGCGGCGCGGCATTGGTCGAGGTACTCGGGGGTGGTTTGCTGCAGGCTCATGGTGTCGCGTTGGCTCGATGCAAGGGTGGCAGTGCCGCAATGTGCTCCACCTGCGGGTGGAGCTGCCTGCGCACAGGAAAGCGCGGACTATAGCGACGCAAAGCCACCTTGGTAGTGCAGCGTTTTATCGGCACCACACCTCACGGCGTTGGCGCTTTTGTGTGGCGGCTGGGCGGGCAGTCTGCGCAATGGAACAGCAGGTCACATCCCATCCATCACCGCAGTAAAACGCACGTCAGATGCAGCACGCACGCGCCCTCACACCGAAGGGTTGGCGGCGCCGGGCGGCGCCAGCAGTTGCTCGGACGGCTGCCCGGCCAGGCTTTGTGCGGGGCGGCGCAGGGTGGCGTCGAAGGGGTGGATGCGCGGGCCGATGGCGGCCGCTTCGCGCTTGAGCAGCTCCACCACCGTGGGCAGGCGGTCTTCGTTGAGGCGGGCGGAGATGGTGCCCACGCTCAGCGCGGCCACGGCGCGGCCCTCGCGGTCGAGCACGGGCACGCCCACGCCAGCCATGCCTTCGAGCAGGCCAGTATTGCGAGCCGCATAGCCGGTCTGGCGCACACGCTCGATCTCGGTGCGCAGGTAGACCTCGTCGTACACGCCGTACTCGCGCACGCGCGAGAGGTTGAAGCGGATCACTTCTTCACGCTCGGCCTCGGGCAAAAAGGCCAGGATGGACAGCGCGCCCTGCCCCACCCCCAGCGCCACGCGGCCGCCGATGTCGCCGGTGAACGAGCGGATGGGAAACGGCCCTTCGCTGCGGTCCAGGCAGATCGCATCGAACCCGCTGCGCACCAAAAGGAAGATGCTGTCGCCCAGGCTGGCGCTCAGGCGCAGCAGCGCGGGCCGGCAGATGCTGCGCAGGTCGCCGGGGTTGCCCGCCTTGGCGGCCAGCGCAAAGAACTCGGTGGACAGGCGGTAGAGCTTGCTGCGCTCATCCTGCTCGACCATGCCCTCGGCAACCAGCGATTGCAGCAAACGGTGCGTGGTGCCCTGCGTCAGGCCAATGGCACGCGCCAATTGGGTGACTCGGCCGCCCTCGGCCTGCACGGCCACCAGGGCGCGGATGAGGGCAAAGACCCGGGGTACGCCGCCCGTGCCTGCGGATGCTGCTTCCATGCGTCACTCCTGCGGAATAGATGGCTTGTATTCTAATCTTCATATTCCATTTATCGGAATAAATTGAAGAAAAATTCTGATTAATGGAATACCCGACTCAACCTGGTTCGCATATTGCAATAGAGTGAATTAACAAAGCCGGTTACGTTCTATTTCATGCAAGCAGGCGCACCACAGCGGTGCACCCGGCCCCACGCACTGGAATACAAGGCGCCCGGCGTTCCGATACACCGCAGTGGCCCGCGCTTTTTTTACAGAAGACGGGCGGCTGGCCCGCAAGAACAGATCGATAGACAAACAGGCAGAAAGAAAGGCCCACGCATGTCCTTCCTCCAGCTCACGGATGTGACCAAGTTCTATGGCAGCACCTGTGCGGTGCAGTCCATGAACCTTTCGGTGGAAAAAGGCGAGTTCGTCTCCCTGCTCGGCCCCTCGGGCTGCGGCAAGACCACCACCTTGCAGATGGTGGCGGGCTTCGAGGCGGTGAGCAGTGGCCGCATCGCACTGGCCGGGCGCGACATCACCCACGCCAAGGCCAACACGCGCGGGCTGGGCATCGTGTTCCAGAGCTACGCGCTCTTCCCGCACATGACGGTGGCCGACAACGTGAGTTTTGGGCTGGAGATGCGCAAGGTGCCCAAGTCCGAGCGCAAGGAGCGCGTCGCTCAGGCCTTGGGTCTGGTGCACCTGGAGAAACACGCGGGCCGCTACCCGCGCGAGCTGTCGGGCGGGCAGCGCCAGCGCGTGGCCCTGGCGCGTGCGCTGGTCATCGAGCCGCCCGTGCTGCTGCTGGACGAACCCCTGTCCAACCTCGACGCCAAGCTGCGCGAGGAGATGCAGTTCGAGCTGCGCCAGATCCAGCGCAAGGTGGGCACTACCACGGTGATGGTGACCCACGACCAGAGCGAGGCCATGTCCATCAGCGACCGTGTGGTGGTGATGGAGGCGGGCCGCGCCACCCAGATTGACCACCCGCACCGGGTGTACGAGCATCCGCGCACACGATTCATCTCCACCTTTGTGGGCAAGGCCAACCTGGTGCCGGGCCAGGTAACCACGGCCAGCGCCACCCACACGCATGTGGGCGCGGGGCCTATTGAAGTGCGGGTGGAGGGCGCACAGTTTCGCCCCGGTGCGGCCGTGCTGCTGAGCGTGCGCCCCGAAAAGCTGCAGCTGGTGCCCGCAGTGCAAGGCCGTATTGACGGCGAGGTGTGCGAGCGCTTCTTCCTGGGCAGCCAGTGGCTGTACCGCGTGGGCACGGGCATGGGCGATCTGATGGTGCTGGCCCCCAACGATGGCCGCAGCGCACTGGAAGAAGGCGAGCGCACAGGCCTGGACTGGCCTGACCACTGCATGCGCCTGCTGCCCGCCCAAGAGGCCGCCCTGGCCGACGCCGAGGCCACGCCATGACAAGCGCCACGACAACAACGGCGGCAGTAACGCACCACCCGCTGCTGGGCAAGAAGGCCCTGCCCTGGTGGCTGTCCGGCCCGGCGCTGCTGCTGTTCACGGTGCTGCTGCTGGTGCCGCTGGGCCTCACGGCCGTGCTCTCGTTCAACGCTTTTGACCCGGCCACGGGCGTGAAGGCGGGCGAGTTCACGCTGGAGCACTACGGCCATGTGTTTGCTGACTCGTACTACCACGCCATCTTCTGGCGCACGTTCTGGATTGCTGGGTTGGTCACGCTGATCTGCGTGCTTATAGGCGCACCTGAGGCCTATGTACTCAGCCGCATGCGCAACCCGTGGCGCTCCATCTTGCTGCTGGTGGTGCTGGCGCCGCTGCTGGTGTCGGTGGTGGTGCGCGCCTTTGGCTGGAGCATGCTGCTGGGCCCTGAAGGATTGGTGAACGCGGCCTTTGGCCTGGTGGGCATCGGCCCGGTGAAGATGCTCTACACCGAGATTGCGGTGGTGATTGCGCTGGTGCACGTGATGCTGCCCTTCATGGTGATCCCCGTGTGGACCTCGCTGCAGAAGCTGGACCCGGGCGTGGAGAACGCCGCCCTGTCGCTGCAGGCCACACCCTTCACCACGCTGCGGCGCATCGTGTTGCCGCAGGTGCTGCCCGGCATCCTGTCCGGCAGCCTTATCGTGTTCGGCCTCGCAGCCAGCTCGTTCGCGATCCCCGGCCTGCTGGGCGGTCGGCGCCTGAAGATGGTGGCCACGGTGGTGTACGACGAGTACCTGCATGAGCTGAACTGGCCGCTGGGCGCCGCCATCGCGCTCACGCTGCTGGTGGCCAACCTCGTTGTCATGCTGAGCTACAACCGGCTGGTCGAAGGCCGCTACAAGAAATCTTTGGGATAACCAAGATGCAAAAAAACGGCCCCATCGCCCTCGCGTTCAACGCGCTCGTCATCGCCTTCATGCTCGCCCCCTTGCTGGTGGTGTGCATAGTGGCCTTCACGCCGCACAACACGCTGACCCTGCCCACTACCGAGTTCTCGCTGCGCTGGTTCAAGGCAGTGTTCGAACATTCGGATTTCGTTCAGTCTTTCTGGAACAGCCTGTGGCTGGCGCTGGCATCGGCCACGCTGGCCACAGTGCTGGCCGTGCCAGCGGGCATCGCGATCACGCGCTACGACTTTCCGGGGCGCGGCTTCCTCAACGGCTTGTTCTTGTCGCCGCTCATCATTCCGCATCTGGTGCTGGGCGTGGCCCTGCTGCGGCTGTTTGCGCTGATCGGCGGCACGGGCAGCTTTGGCTGGCTGGTGTTTGCGCATGCGCTCATCGTCACGCCGTACACGCTGCGGCTGGTGGTGGCGGCGCTGGTGGGGTTCGATCGCAGTGCCGAGCATGCCGCCCTGTCACTGGGTGCCAGTCAGGCCACGGTGTTCACACGCATCACGCTACCGATGATCCTGCCCGGCGTCACAGGCGGGTGGATGCTGGCCTTCATCAACAGCTTTGACGAAGTGACCATGTCGATCTTCGTCACCTCGCCCAGCACGGTGACGCTGCCGGTTCGCATGTACATGTATGCCACCGAGTCCATCGACCCGCTGATGGCCGCCGTGTCGGCGCTGATGGTGGCAGTCACGGCCTTTGCCATGGTGCTGCTGGACCGCGTCTACGGGCTCGATCGTGTGCTGGTGGGACGGAAATGATGCCCTTTGAAACCATGAATTCAAGCCCCGCCTTGCTGCACCGCATGGCTGAAAAGAACCGAGCGCCCGTGCATTTCGCCATTGACGGTCAGCCTGCCCTTGCGCTGGAAGGCGACACGGTGCTGACCGCCATCCTGACCCAGCGCGCGCAGCTGCGCCGCAATGAATTCAGCCACGAGCCCCGCGCAGGCTTCTGTTTGATGGGCGCTTGCCAGGACTGCTGGGTGATGGCGGCAAGTGGCGAACGGCTGCGTGCCTGCACCACCTTCGTGACGGAGGGCATGGACCTCACGACCGGAGGACCAGCATGACGCTCCCCACCTTGCAACCCGTGATCGTGGGCGCAGGCCCTGCCGGAATCCGCGCCGCGCAGACGCTGGCCGCCCACAGCGTGCGTCCCGTGCTGATCGACGAAGCCGCGCGCGGCGGCGGGCAGATCTATCGCCGACCACCCGCACATTTCACACGCGCCGCAGCCACGCTGTATGGCACCGAGGCCGCGCGCGCCACCGCCGTGCACAACACGCTCGATGGCCTGCAGGCCCAGATCGACTACCGGCCCGACAGCCTGGTGTGGAACGCCCAGGGCGGCTTGCTCGATGTGCTGCACGGCCCCACGCAAACCACGCGCACCGTGCCCTATCGCCAGCTCATCGTGGCCAGCGGCGCCACCGACCGGGTGCTTCCCATCCCGGGATGGACGCTGCCGGGCGTGTACACGCTGGGCGGCGCGCAGGTGGCGCTCAAGTTCCAGGGCTGCGCCATTGGCAGCCGCGTGGTGCTGATGGGCACGGGCCCGCTGCTCTACCTGGTGGCCTACCAATATGCCAAGGCCGGAGCCAGCGTGGCTGCAGTGCTCGACACCGCGCGGCTCACCGACCAATTGGCCGCCGCGCCCGCCATGCTCACGCAGCCTGCGGTGTTTGCCAAGGGCGTCTACTACGTGGCCTGGCTGCGCACGCACGGCATCCCAATCCACAGCGGCATCCGCCCCGTGCGCGTGTTGGGCGACCAGCGCGTGGCAGGTGTGGTGTGGGCCGATAGCGCCGGGCGCGAGCACACGCTGGCCTGCGACGCCGTGGGTTTTGGCTACGCACTGCGCTCCGAGACCCAGCTGGCCGACCTGCTGGGCTGCCGCTTTGCCTGGGCCCCCCTGCACCGTGCCCACCTGCCCGAGCGGGATGCCGAAGGCCGCAGCAGCGTGCCGGGCGTGTATCTGGCGGGCGACGGCGCGGGCATCATGGGTGCCGATGCGGCGGAGTGGGCGGGCGAACTGGCGGCGCTGGCGCTGCTGCAGGACCACGGCGTGGCCGTGGACACCGCACGCATACTGGCGCTGCAAGGCCAGCTCAGCCACCTGATGAAGTTTCGCCAAGGACTGGAGCGCGCCTTTCCCTTCCCTACCGACTGGGCCGCGCACGCGCCCGATGCGCTGGTGGTGTGCCGCTGCGAGAACATCACGGCGGGCGAGCTGCGCGCCTGCGTGCGCAACACCGGCGCCGACGAGATCAACCGGCTGAAGGCGCTCACCCGTGTGGGCATGGGCCGCTGCCAGGGCCGCAGCTGCGGCGTGGCCGCCGCCGAGATCCTGGCCCAGGCCACCGGCAAACCAGTGGAGCTGGTAGGCCGCCTGCGCGGGCAGGCGCCCATCAAGCCGATACCGATCCACCTGCAGACGCGGCCGTCGGTCGATGCGGGAGCCTCCGCATGAGCAGCACCACCCGCATTGTCAAAACCGACGTCGCCATCGTGGGCGGCGGCATCGTGGGCGCATCGGCCGCGCTGGCGTTGCGCCGCAAGGGCGTGGACGTGGTGCTGCTGGAGCGCGATCTGTGTGGCTCGCGCTCCAGCGGCGTGAACTACGGCGGTGTGCGCCGCCAGGGCCGCCCGTTGAGCCAGCTGCCGCTGGCGCAGCGTGCCCACCAGATCTGGGCGCGGCTGCCCGAGCTGATTGGCACCGACGGCGAATACCAGCGCACCGGACATTTCAAGATCGCGCGCAGCGAGGCGGACTTGGCATCGCTGGAGCACTACGCCGACCTGAGCCGCGACTTTGACCTGGGGATCGCGCTGATCTCTGGCGAGCGCCTGCGTGGGCAGTGCCCGTGGCTGGGTGGCAAGGCCGTGGGCGGTTCGCTTTGCGCCGACGACGGGCAAGCCAACCCGCGCCTGGTGTCGCCCGCCTTCGCGCTGGCCGCCCAACGCGCGGGCGCACAAATCTTTGAGCGCTCACCCCTCACGCGCATCGAACACAGTGGCCAGCAGTTCACGCTGCAATCGGGCACCGCGCTGCAGGTGCAGGCGCCCGTGGTGCTCAACTGCGCAGGCGCCTGGGCCGGTGCCCTGGCTGCGCAATTCGGCGAGGCCGTGCCGCTGCGCTCGGGCCACCCGGCCATGATGGTCACCGAGCCTCTGCCCTACTTCATGCAATGGAGCCTGGGCGTCGAAGGCGGTGGCATCTATTGCCGCCAGGTGGCGCGCGGCAACCTGGTGCTGGGCGGCGGCTCGGGCTTCTGGCTGGATGCTGACCGCGCGCGCTCCGAGCGCGGCGCGATTGCATCGCTCACGCAGCAGGCCATCGAACTGCTGCCCGCGCTCAAGCACGCGCATTTCATCCGCACCTGGAGCGGCACCGAGGGCTACCTGCCCGACCGCCAGCCCGTGCTGTGCCAAAGCCGCACCACACCGGGCCTGATCCACGGCTTTGGCTTCGCGGGCGCGGGCTTTCAGATTGGCCCTGCCGTGGGCGAGGTGCTGGCCGAACTGGCGCGTGACGGGCAGACCAGCACACCCATCGACGCGTTTTCTCTCGCACGTTTCGACGAACCACCTGTGCCCGCCGCTCACAACACCCCGACAACCCCAGTGCAGGCCCACTGAGCCAGCCGATCTTGTATTTCCCCCTGACCCACCTGAAAGGCAATCACCATGAACTTCGCTTTCTGCTCGAACGTTGTTTCCCTGCGCCGTGGCCTGCTGGCCGCAGCGGCTGCTGCCACGGCCCTGGCCGCCAGCGGCAGCGCCGTGGCACAAACCAAGACGCTGTACATCGGCATGAACGGCGGCACCATGGAGAAGGCGTATACGCAGTACGTGTTCCCGGCGTTTGAAAAGCTGCACGGCGCGCGCGTGGTGGTGGTGCCCGGCACCTCGTCAGACATCCTGGCCAAGGCCCAGGCCAACAAGGACAAGCCGCAGATGCATGTGATGTTCCTCGACGACGGCATCATGGTGCGCGCCATGGGCATGGGCCTGTGCGAAAAGCAAAAGCCCAACCCACACCTGAACGACATCTACCCCGCAGCCCGTTTCAAGGACGACCTGGCCAGCGGCGTGAGCCTGGGCATGACCGGCATTGCCTACAACACCAAGATGTTTGCGGAAAAGGGCTGGGCCGCGCCCACCTCGTGGATGGACTTTGCCGACCCCAAGTACAAGGGCAAGGTGGTGTTCCAGTCCATGCCTTCGTCGTCGTTCGGTCTGCACGGCTTCTTGATGTTCAACCGCATCCAGGGTGGCAACGACAAGAACGTGGAGCCGGGCTTTGCCAACTGGGCCAAGACGATTGGCCCCAATGTGCTGGAGTACATCCCGAGCTCTGCCAAGATTTCCGAGATGGTGCAGACCGGCGAGGCCGCACTGTTCCCGCTCACGCCCACAGCCGTGGCGGCGCTCAAATCCAAGGGCATCCCGGTGGAATACGCACAGCCCAAGGAGGGCTCGGTGGTGCTGATGACAGGCCAGTGCGTGATCGCCAAGAACAGCGAACCCGAGCTGGCACAAAAGCTCGCCGAGTTCCTGCTGAGCCCGCTGGCCCAGGCCAACGTGCTGCAGTTTGGCGCGCAGATCCCCACCAACCCCAAGGCGCCCGCCGTGGGCGAAGGCGCCGAGCAGGTGGCCAAGATCACCCAATGGATGAAAAACGCCGTGACCCTGGACTGGGACAGCGTGAACGCCAACCGCCCCGCCTGGAACACGCGCTGGAACAAGACCATCGAGCGCTGAGAGGGGTGTGGGCGGGCAACATCTGCTCACACCGGCGGGCTGTTTGTGACAAATGTCACCGGCCCCGCCACGCCCTGCGGCCTGGGGGTGCGCCAAACCACTTCTTCGAATTCAGAATCCGCCGCCTGAACACGGCAATTGGGTCGTCGAATCGAAGAAGAGGGATACCACCATGAAACGCTGGATCAAATGGACTGCAGGCGGCGCCATGCTGCTGGGCATGATCGTGGCCGCCACCGCCGCCAGCGGCCTGTACCTGGCCGAACAGCGGCGCAACCGCTACATCGACATCAAGCCGCGCCCCGTGGCCTACACCACCGATGCGCAGACCATCGAGCGTGGCCGCTACCTGTATGCCTCGCGCGGCTGCACCGACTGCCATGGAGCCCAGGGCACGGGCCGCGAGTTTGTGAACGATGGCAAGGGCACGCGCATCGCCGGGCCCAACATCACGTCTGCGGGCGTGGTGGGCCGCTACCAGCCCGAAGACTGGAACAGCGTGATCCGCCATGGCGTCAAGCCCAATGGCCGCCCCGTGATGGTGATGCCCAGCGAAGACTACAACCGCCTCACCAATGAAGACCTGAACGCACTGGTGTCGTACATCCGCCAGCTGCCGCCCCAGGAGAGCACGCAGCAGGCCGTGGTCGATCTGCCCCGCCCCGCCTGGGTGCTGTATGGCCTGGGCGTGATCCCCGACGCGGCCGCGCGCATCGACCACCAGCTCGCGCCCTCGCGCCCCGTGCCTGCGGGCGTGACGCTGGCCAACGGCCAGTATGTGGCCAACATGTGCATCGGCTGCCATGGTGCAGACCTGTCGGGTGGCAAGATCCCCGGTGGCCCGCCCGACTGGCCTGCGGCCTCCGACATCCGCCCGGGCTCCCACAGCGCTGACAGCGCCCTGGCGCGCTATCCCAACGCCGCGAGCTTTGTCGCCATGCTACGCACCGGCAAGCGGCCCGATGGCACGCCCATCCAGGTGATGCCCTTCGAGTCACTGGGCCAGCTCAGCGATGTGGATGCACAGGCGCTGTACCTGTACCTGAATGCCCCGGTGGGCAGCGTGAAGCAGGAGGTGGGCAGTGCCCCAACCCAGCCCCCGGCCCAGGGCACCAAGAGCAGCGCCAACACCGTGCCGTCAGGCCCGGGCGGGCTCAAACTGCCGGGCTGAACCCCAGGCGGGCAAACCCCGGACGAGACAGCAGCCCGCTGACCCACCACCCGGTGAACCACCCGCCGTGGTGGTGGGTCAGCTGCCGCGATGGTGGGCGTGGGCACCTTGTGTTGGCGCCTGGCTGTAGGCCCCCATGGGCCCACCAGGGGTGTTGCCGGGGGTGGCCGGTGGGGCGCGGCGCACGCGGGGCACCACGCTGAGCTGCACGGTGTCGAGCACCGGGCCGGGCACCACGTTCAAGGCCTTGCGCGGCAGGTCCACCAGTTGTTCGGCGTGCCACACACGCACCTGGGCGGCGCCGTCGGGCACGGAGGGGAAGCGCGCAATCCCGTCGTTGTCGGTCTTGAGCGACCAGGCCGAGTCCGTCACAAACACATGGCCGCGCATGGAGCCGTGCAGGTGGCAGCCCAGCAGCACCACACCGGACGCGTCGAGCTTCACATCGGCAAAATTGGCGGGCTTGCCATCGGTCTTGCCCGCCAGGCGCAACTCGAAATTGGTGCTGGCTGCTGCACCGGGCGCGGCGGCCGGGGCCACGCCGGTGGGATTGCCGCGCACATGGTGGTCCCACCGGTCCTGGTTGGTAAAGCGCACCGTGGTGCCTGCAGACACCACCGTCACCGCAGGCACAAAGCGCATTTTTTCCTGCTCGATGGTGGGGCTGGCCTGCAGCAGGCTGGGCGGCGTACCCGTCGCGTTGCCGGGGTAGATCACCACCACGGCGTCGGGCACGGGCTTGCCTTCGCGGTCCAGCACCTGGATCTGGACATTTCCGGCGCTAGCGCCTGTCCACAAAGCGCTGATAGCTATCAAAACAAGAGTATTTCTCATGGTGGTTCAACGAATGGTGATCACGTCCCGGTGCATGGGCGCCAGCAGGGCCAGCAAGCGGTTTTGCTGGGCGAAGGGTATGCCCTGGGCATCCATGGCGCTTTGCAGCACCTCGACCAGGGCGTTGAAGTGGCCCTTGTTGATGTCCATGTCGGCATGGGCTGATTTCATGTCAGCGCCTTCATATTTGCAAGGGCCGCCACTGAGCTGGCAGATCTGGTCGGTCAGGCTCTCCTTGAGGGCAGCGGGTTTGACATCCTTGAAGTGGCCGCCAATGCGTGGGTCTTTGACCACACGGTTCACAAAGTCGTCCATCAGGCGGG
Source organism: Acidovorax kalamii (assembly GCF_002245625.1). Classification (GTDB taxonomy): domain Bacteria; phylum Pseudomonadota; class Gammaproteobacteria; order Burkholderiales; family Burkholderiaceae_C; genus Acidovorax; species Acidovorax kalamii. The sequence continues at coordinate 165,079 of NZ_NOIG01000001.1, read as the reverse complement.
TGATGCCGGGTTTCTCGCCCAGCGCCTGGTACAGGCCTGCAGGGGCCGTGGCCATGGCGGCGGTGCCCTGGGCAAACGCGGGCGGGGCCAGCAAGCCCCCCATAGCAATGGCAGTGGCGATGGCAAGGGCGATGAGGGTACGGTGGTGCGTCATGACAATCTCCTCGCTCAGAATGCGACTTGGGCCGACAGGTAGTACCCGGTCTGGCGGCGGTTGTTGGTGATGCCGGGCACGATGCGGCCCAGGTCCACATAAGCCAGCGTGAGCGACAGGTTCTTGCTGGGCGCCCAGGCCACGAAGATGTCCTTCCAGTCGTCCTCGCGCAGCGCAGCGCCCAGGCCTGCAGCGGCGCCCAGCGCCTGCAGGTTGTTGGGCTTGAAGCGGTACTCGGCGCCCACCGCGAGGTTCTTGCTGACCAGGTACGCCACCGAGAACTCGGGTTGCAGGCTGCGGCTGTTCTTGCCGGGGGCCGCCGAGCCAAAACCCAGCAGGCCGTTCTGGTTGGCGTTGGTGTAGCGCAGCGTGCCGTTGACGAGCACGCTCTGCGCCAGCAGCAGTTTGGTCGCACTCACATACACATCGGTGCCGCTGGTTTTGGTGCCCAGAAAGTCCAGCACCGACCCGATCGAGCCCGGGCGCACCCGCTTGTGCTCCAGCCCCACCGCAATCTGCGGCATCCAGCTGTCGCTGTCGAGCACGGCGTCACCCGCCACCCTGAGCTTGATGCCCAGCACATCCATCTTGATGTGCTGGCCCGGCGTGACACCAAACGGTGCAATGCCGTTGAGGGCGATGGCGGGCGAGGCATCAAAGTCCTGCCGCGCCAGCGACAGCTCCACGCGGTCGTGCAGGCCCAGGGCCACGCCATAGCCGGTCAGGCCATAGTCCTGCGTGGCGGCGCGGGTGGCATGGGCGCTCACACCCATCTCGCCTTCGGTGGCGTTGCTTCCAATGACAGCCCAGGGGGTGAGCCCGCCACCCGCCGATCCGGCGATGGTGCTGACGCCGCCGGTGAGCAGCAGCTTGCCGGTATCGGCCCGGGCCGGGCCGCTGGCAAGGGCCAGCGCGGCCACAGCAAGAAGGATGGGTGGGGGCCTGTGTTTCATCGCAGTCTCCAATGAATGGACGGTTGTAAGAAGATGTTGCCTTCTACATACGCCCCCGAGACCAAAGCGGATTCACGGACCCCGAAAAATTGTTGAAAAGCCGCTGCAACCTGCGGCTCAGGCCCTCACAGCATCCGCTGGATCAGCTCGCCCTTGAACAGCACCGGCCCGGTGGGCCCTGTCTCGCTGGGCACGCCCCCCTTGGGCTCCAGGCTGATGGCGAGCGCAGGCACCTGGCGCACATCGGCCTCGCCCGCCACCAGCGTCAGCAGTTTGTCCTGCCCCAGCACCCCCAGCGAACGCGGCCCCCCCGCAGGCGGCAGCGCCCACAGCTGCAGGGATTTGTCCGCTCCCTCCTGGAAGCCCCCCACGCGCTGCAGCACCAGCTGGTTTTTTTTGGGATCGAAGGTGACGAGCATCGAGGCAGCGGCCTTGTCGTCGGCCAGCACGGCCACGTACTGGATCTGGGGCGTGGCCTGCAGTTGCTGCTGCAGGGCGGCAATCTGCGCGCCCGTGGTGGCGCGCAGGCCGCCGTTGACCTGCACACCCACCACCACCGCCGCCAGGGTGGCGATGGCTCCGGCAGCGGCGGCACCGCGCCACAACAGCAGGTTGCGCCACCAGCCGCCGGGGGCTGGCGCGGGTGTGTGTGCGGGGGCGGCCTGCCGGGCGGCCAACATGGCCTGCTCCAGCTGGCCGGCTCGCACCAGGTTGTCGATGCGCGTCCACACAGCGGGCGACGGCGCCACCTGCGGTTGCAGCTCGGTCAGGCCCGACCAGCGGGTCTGCCACACCAGGGCCGCAGCGCGCACGGTGGCGTGCTCGCGGGCCAGGGTCTCGAAGCGGCGGCGGGCGCCACCGCGCAGCGTGCCCAGCGCGTAGCTGGCGGCCAGGCGGTCGAGCAGGTCGGGGTGTTGGGTGATGTTCATGGCGACGACCTCAGGCATAGCGCGCCATGCAGGCACGCAGTTGCTCCAGCCCCCGGCGAATCCAGGTCTTGACGGTGCCCAGCGGCAGCTTGAGCTGCTCGGCCAGCTCGCCGTGGCTCTGGTCGCGCAGGTAGGCCAGGCTCACCACTTCGCGCTGTTTGCTCTCCAGCTTGCCCAGGCAGTGGTGCAGGGCAAAGGCCTGCTCGCTGGCGTCGGCGGCGTCCATGGGGTTGGGCGAGTCGCCTTCCAGCGTCTGCGCCATGTCATCGTCCAGCTCGTTCATCAGATCGGCCCGATCGGAGCTGCGCTTGCGCAGGGCATCCAGCGCCCGGCTGCGCACGATCAGGCCCATCCAGGCCATGGGCGGGCTGAGCGACGCGCGGTAGCTGCCCGCGCTGCGCCAGATGGTCAAGAACGCCTCCTGCAGCACGTCCTCGGCCGCGTCCCGGTTGCGGACAATGCGCAAGGCCAGGCCAAAAAGCTGTGACGAGGTGCGCTCGTACAGTCGTTTCAGCGCGGAATCGTCCTGCGCGGCGATGCGGTCAAGGAGGTCCATCAGTTCACTGTCTGGGTGGAGGGTGCTCATGCGCCCATTCTCTGGGATTGGTCGGTTCGGCAGCGCCTACGGGGCTTTGCCGTAGGTGAATACGCCACAGCGGGCACTTTGGATGTAGTAGGGGCACAAACAGCGACCCGGCGCCGGAAACCGGTGTCCCCGGATCTGCCCCACCCGGGCAGGGCCGCATGAATCCAGATGGCTGGCGGGGCCGTATTACCAGGGTTCGCCTGCTCGCGCCCAAGGCGCTTTCTACCCGTCGCTCCCCGCCATGCCCCTGCCCCGCCCACTGCCCCCTATTCATTGTGTTGCCATAGCAGCCACCCTGCTATGGACGGCCCACAGCCCCGCAGCCGCCCAGTCGGTAGAGCGTGGTGCCGCGCTGTATGCCGCGCACTGCAGCAGCTGCCACAGCGCCGACCAGCATGGCGACGGCCCCGCACACCGGGGCGTGGTGGGGCGCCGCGCGGGGGCATTGAAGGACTTTGACTATTCGCCCGCGCTGAGCGCAAGCAGGATTCTGTGGACGCGTGCAACGCTCAAGGCCTGGCTGCGCGACCCCGAGGCGCTGATTCCCGGCCAGGGCATGGACTACCAGCTCGACCAGGCGCGCGACCGCGAGGACGTGGTGGCCTACCTGGCCACGCTCAAACGCCTGCCGTCGCCGGAATCCGCCGCCCGGTAACAGCCTGCCCCCGGCTCAGGCGGTGGGGAACGTACCCGGCAGCAGGATCGACGAATCCACGTTGTTGATGTTGGTGTGGCCGCAGAACGCCATGGTGATGTCCAGCTCCTTCTGGATGATCTGCAGCGCACGGGTCACACCGGCCTCGCCAAAAGCGCCCAGGCCGTACAGGAAGCTGCGCCCGATCAGCGTGCCCTGCGCGCCCAGCGCGCGGGCCTTGAGCACGTCCTGCCCGCTGCGGATGCCGCCGTCCATCCACACTTCGATGTTCTTGCCCACCGCGGCCGCAATGCCGGGCAGCGCGGCGATGGAGGACGGCGCACCGTCGAGCTGGCGGCCGCCGTGGTTGCTGACGATGAGCGCATCGGCACCGCTGTTGACGGCCAGGCGCGCGTCTTCGGCGTCCATGATGCCTTTGAGGATCAGCTTGCCGCCCCAGCGCTTCTTGATCCATTCCACATCGCCCCAGTTGAGCTGCGGGTCGAACTGCTCGGCCGTCCACGACGACAGCGACGACAAGTCGCCCACGCCCTTGGCGTGGCCCACGATGTTGCCGAAGCTGCGGCGCTTGGTGCCCAGCATGCCCAGGCACCAGCGCGGCTTGGTGGCCAGGTTGATGAGGTTGGCGATGGTGGGCTTGGGCGGGGCCGACAGGCCGTTCTTGATGTCCTTGTGGCGCTGGCCCAGGATCTGGAGATCGAGCGTGAGCTGCAGCGCCGAGCAGTTGGCGGCCTTGGCGCGGTCGATCAGGCGCTCGATGAAGTCGCGGTCGCGCATCACGTACACCTGGAACCAGAACGGGTGGCGGCCCGTGTGCTCGGCAATGTCCTCGATGGAGCAGATGCTCATGGTCGAGAGCGTGAACGGGATGCCAAACGCCTTGGCTGCCTTGGCGCCCAGGATCTCGCCATCGGCGTGCTGCATGCCGGTGAGGCCGGTGGGCGCAATGGCCACGGGCATGGCCACATCCTGGCCGACCATGGTGGTGCGCGTGCTACGGCCCTCCATGTTCACGGCCACGCGCTGGCGCAGCTTGATGCGCTGGAAGTCGCTTTCGTTGGCGCGGTAGGTGCCCTCGGTGTACGAGCCTGAATCGGCGTAGTCATAGAACATGCGCGGCACGCGGCGCTGGGCGATGGCACGCAGGTCTTCGATGCAGGTGATTTTGGACAGGTCAGGCACGCAGGCTCTCCAGGATGGGAATTGCGCCAGATGGTAGGCGCTGAGGCATCGGCCAGCCATCAAAATTATTTCGAGGGGCTGCAACAAATTTCCAGCGCCGCGCCCGGGATGTGGCACAGCGGCGGCGCTTTATCAAGCAAAAAATGCCGTTACCGCCCAATGGACAAGCGCTTATTGCTACCAAATAGATAGCAAATCGCAACCACTACCCACTACGCGCCCCTCACCCCTCGGCGCCCACCGCCACTTCGGGCAGCACCACCTCGGGCTGAACATCCGGGCCCCGGTAGAGCATGAAGCGCATGCGGCCACCGCGCTTGGCGGCGTACATGGCGCTGTCGGCGTGGCGCGAGAGCGCATCGAAAGTGTCGCCATGCTGCGGGAACAGCGCAATGCCACCGCTGAGCCCCACGCGCACAGGCTCGCCCGCCAGTTCGAAGGGCGCGTCGCACGAGGCGAGGATCTTGCGCGCCACGCCCCGCGCGGGCTCGGCGCCCTCCAGGCCCGGCAACAGCACCACAAATTCGTCGCCGCCCTGGCGGCACACGGTGTCGGACGCGCGCACGGCGGCCTTCAGGCGCTGGGCAAACTGCACGAGCAGCACATCGCCCACATCGTGGCCCAGGCGGTCGTTGACCTCCTTGAAACCATCCAGGTCCAGGTACATCACGGCCAGCGACTTGCCATCGCGCCGCGCCTGGGCAATGGCCAGCTGGGCGCGGTCGTGCAGGAGCACGCGGTTGGGCAGGTCGGTGAGTGCGTCGTACTGCGCCAGGTGCGCCATGCGCTCGGCCATGGCCACGGCCTCGGTCACATCGCGCAGCACGGCCACCGCGCCCCTCACGGCACCATGGCGGTCGGTAATGGGGCTGGCGGTTTCCTCCACCTGAAAACGCTGGCCGCTGCCCCGATGCTCCACCACGCCCCGCACGGCCTCCATCACGGCCGCTTGCTGGATGGCCGTGCGCAGGGGGCTGGGCAGCAGCGCGTCGTTGTCGGGGCTGCGCAGGCACACCACCTCGTCCACGTTGTGGCCCGCCGCATCAAAAGCCTGCCAGCCGGTCAGGCGCTCGGCCGCCGGGTTGAGGTAGGTCACCGAGCCCCGGGCGTCCGAGCAGACCACGGCATCGCCAATCGACTGCAGCGTGAGGCGCACGCGCTCTTTCTCGTCAAACAGCTCGTCCTCCATGCGCTTGCGCTCGGAGATGTCGGTGGTCTGCACAAAAATGCCGCGCACGGCACCCGCTTCGGTGTCAGGCACGTACGAGACGATGATGTGGCGCGACACGCCATGCACATCGAGCAGGGTGCTCTCGAACAGCTGCGGCTCGCCCTGCAGGGCGCGGTCCAGAAACGGCTTGTTCACGGCAAAACGCTCAGGCCCCACCAGCTCGCTGAAGTGCATGCCGCGCAGCCGATCGGGCTGTATCCCGAACCACTCGAAGTGGGCCTTGTTGGCAAAACGGTTGAGCAGATGCGCGTCCCAGTAGCCGATCATCGACGGCATGTTGTTGAGGATGGTGCGCACATCGTGCTCGGCCTCGCTGAGCCGGGCGGCCACCTGCTGGCGCAGGGTCAGCTCGCGCACAAACAGCAGGGCCAGCCCCAGACAGGCGGCCATCAGCAGCAGCGCGAAACCGCCCAGCCACAGGGAGCTGCTGTACCACTTGCCCAGGATGGTGCTGGTGGCCTGGGCCACATTGATGATCAGCGGGAACTCGCCCACCTGCCGGAAGGAATACAGGCGCTCGACACCATCGAGCGCCGCCGTGCCCACGAAGGAGCCATTGCCCTCCTTCTGAAAGCGCAGCATGTTGGGCGACCCGGCAATCGTCTTGCCCACGTCCATGTCGCCGTACGGGAAGCGCGAGATCACCACGCCGTCACTACGGAACAGGTTCACGCCACTGCTGGGGCCCATGTCCAGGGCACCGAAGAGCTCATTGAAGTAGCTCAGCCGCACGGCCCCCACCACCACGCCCGCAAAGCTGCCGTCGGCATGGAAGTAGGCCCGCGACAGGGGCAGGATGTTGAGCCCCGTGATGCGCGAAGGCACGGGCTTGCCGATGTACAGGCCCTGATGCCCGTCCTTCTGGAACGCCAGGAAGTAGTCCCGGTCCGCCAGATTGGCCTTGCGCGGCGTGAGCGAGCCTGAATCCAGCACGATGTTGCCCTGGGCGTCGAGCACCAGCACATCCCCAGCGCCCCGGGAGCGCAAGGAGTTGTCGAACACCACCCGTGCGCGCAGCTCGGGGGGCAGGTCCCACACCTCGGGGCGCGCCACCTCGCGGGCCACGCCCTCCAGGGATTTGTCAAACGACTCGAGCACCCAGCCCAGGCCCTGCTCCAGGGTCTGCACCAGATTGGCATTGGTCTGCGCGGCGTAGTTCCACTCGTCCTGGCGGATGGTCCAGATCGAACGTGCAAACAGCACACCGATCCCCAGGGAGACCAACACAGCAAGCCAGATCAGGCGATGCGAAAAGAACTGGCGCAAAAAGGGCATAGAAATAATTTGTAACCATTTTAGGCGACCCGTATTGGGACGCTGAATGGGTAAATCACACCGTATTCCTCGGCTTTGGGCGCGTCAATGCGCAGCAGCCCTTATCGGGGGCGCCACAGCCCCCGCCGCCACGCCCGCCCCGCGCACCTCGATGCGGATCTCGTCCAGCACCTGCCCGCGCGCGTCGGTGATCTGCACCACATGCCGCCCCGGCCAGGGCAGCCAGGCCACACGCGGGCCCCGGCCCAGCGGCTTGCCATCCATGCGCCAGAGCAGCCCGTCGCCCGTGGCCGTGAACTGCAGGCGCTGGCGCGCGGGGGGGATGTCCGGGTCCAGCGCAATGATGGTGCCGGGCGCGGGCGCGGTGATGCGGGCGGGGGCGGAAGGCGTGTCCACCACCTGGGTGGGCGATTTTTTGAAGCCTTTTTGGCCTTCTGCGCGCGATGGGTATGCCTTTTCAGCTATTGAATCAATAGCAAACAAGGCTTGCTGCGTGCCTTGCAGAAACCATTCGCTGCGCGCGGCCTCCAGCGGCGCGCGGGGCTCGGGCGCACCGCCCGGCATGCCACCGGCCACAGGCCCCGGGCCAAACCGCACCCCGGCCTGGAGCAGGCCCGCCGGGGCCTTGGGCGCACGGCTGGGCTCGCGGGCGTGCAAGAAGCCCATCACCGCCGCCCAGATGGGCGCCGCGCCGCTGGTGCCGCTCACGTCGTGCATGGCCGCGCCACTGGCGTTGCCCACCCATACGCCCACGGTGTAGCGCTCCGACCAGCCCATGGCCCAGTTGTCGCGCATGTCCTTGCTGGTGCCGGTTTTCACCGCCGTCCAGAAGCGCGTGGCCAGCACGCTGTCGGTGCCGAAGGTGCGCGCACGCGCATTGCCGTCCGAAAGGATGTCGCCCACGATGAAGGCCGCGCGCGGGTCCAGGGCCGCAGTGAAAGCGGGAGCCCGCCCCGGTCCAAGCGCAGCCAGCGCCACCGGGCTGAGCCGCCCGCCGTTGGCCAGCGTGCGGAACGCATTGGTCAGGTGCAGCAGCGGCACCTCGGGGCTGCCCAGCGCCAGGCTGTAGCCAAAATAGTCGCCACTTTCGCGCAGCGGCAGACCCATGGCGCCCAGCTGGCGGTGGAACGCGTCGGGCGTGACCATGACCAGCGTGCGCACCGCCGGCACGTTGAGCGAGGCCGCCAGCGCTGTGCGCACCGACACCCAGCCCTTGAACTGCCGGTCGTAGTTCTGCGGGATGTAGAGCCCGCCCGCCGTGGCGATGTGCGCGGGCGAGTCGTCTACCAGCGACGCGGCCGTGAGGCGGCGCTCCGCAATTGCCTGCCCGTACAGAAAGGGCTTGAGCGTGGAGCCTGGCTGGCGCAGCGCCAGCACGCCGTCCACCTCGCTCGCCTGGCTGAGCTGGCCCGATGAGCCCACCCAGGCCAGCACCGCACCCGTGGCGTTGTCGAGCACCAGCACCGCACCGTCTTCCACATTGCGCCCGCGCAGCTCGCGCAGGTGCTGCTGCAGGGTCTGCATGGCAAAACGCTGCAGGGGCGCGCGCAGCGTGCTCAGCACACGCTCGGGCACCGCAGCGTCCTTGCCAAAACGCTGGCGCAGCAGGTGGCGCGCAAAGTGCGGAGCCACGCCTTCGCTCGCGTCAAACGCGCGGCGCTGCAGCGCGGCGGTGGTGAACAGGTCGAGCGCATCGCAGTCGATACGGGCGCCCCGCTGCATATCGCGCAGCACGCCGCAAGCGCGCTGCGCCACCAGCGCAGGCCGCGCATTGGGCGCGCGCACCAGGGCAGCGGCCACCGCCGCTTCGCGGTCGTCCAGGCCATGCGCAGCCTTGCCAAACAGCGTGCGGCTGAGCGCATCAATGCCCACCAGCTCGCTGCGAAACGGCACAAGGTTGAGGTAGGCCTCCAGGATCTGGTCCTTGCGCCAGCGCCGGTCCAGCACCTGGGCCGCCACCGTCTGCCCCAGCTTTTGCACCACGGTGCGCCCGCCCGGGCCTTGGCGCCAGTCACCATCCAGGAGCCCGGCCAGCTGCATGGTGATGGTGCTGGCACCGCGCGTGCGCTGGTTCCACAGGTTGCCCCAGGCGGCAGCCGATGCGGCGCGCCAATCCACGCCGCTGTGTTCAAAAAAACGCTTGTCCTCGCTCAGCACCAGCGCCTGGCGCAGCGCGGGCGAGATGTCAGCCAGCGGCACCCACTGGCCACGCCGCACCGTGGGATCGGTGCGCAGGCGCTGCAGCACCTCGCCTTCGCGCGAGAGCAGCACGGTGTCGGAAGGCTTGAAATCAGCACGCACCTCGTCAAAAGTGGGGATTGCGCGCGCTGGACTTGCCGTGATAGCTACAAAAAATATAGCTACCAACAGTTGCACACCCAGGGCATGCCGCAGCCGCGAGCACATGCAGCGCACAGCACGCACCGACTCAGCGGCCATCGCGGCCTCTGCGAATTCGCGCCCAGGCCACAGCCCCAGCGGCGCCCAGCAGCGGCGCGAGCACCAGCCAGGCCATGATCTCGGCCGCGTGGGACTGGCGGGGCAGATCCAGCACCCGCCCCCAGGCCACCATCACCCCGGCTGCACAGCCCAGCACTGCCCACCAGCGGGCCCCGCGCAGCGGGGGCACCCACCACGCCAGCAGCAAGCACACCGCCACTACAGCAACCTGGGCGTAGGCCATGGCCAGCACCTCCTGCCCGTGGGCGTGCGCGGCCAGCGGGGCACCCGCCAGCACCGCGCACCACGCGGGGCGCAAGAAGAGGGATGGCCGCCGTTCAATCATCGGGATGCTCCCGGTCAAACCGGGTTTCCGCCTCGCTCAGGTGGCGCAGCAGCACATGCGACATCAGGTTGACGCCGATGCCGCCAAACACCACGGGCAGCACGTACAGTGCAATGGACAGCTCGGAGATGAACACCGCGTCGTCCGCCAGCGACGGCGTGGTCTTGGCCAGGGACGCGAGCGACTGCAGCAGGTACACATCCACCCCCGCAATCAGCACCAGCGCCACGCCAAAACCCAGCACCGCCATGCGCGAGATAGAGCGCGTGGCCAGCAGCAGCGCGTAGATGCCCGCTGGCAGCACCAGCGAAAACACCACCAGCAGCCAGAACCGCAGCTCGACGAAAACACTGAGACTCATGGCGGACTGCAACCAGGCAGGCTCGTCACAGGAGGAGGCATGGCGCTGCGGCCTACCGGGCCGCCTCCACCTTCACCCGCGCGTTGGGGAACTCGCCAAACATCTCGGGCGCGTACATCGCCTCGACACGGCTTGGCGGCAGTGCAAAGTCACCCACGTTGTTCAGGCGCACGGTGTATTCCATCTTGACCGTGCCCTTGGGCAGGTACTCGTAGTAGCTGCGGAAGGACTCGAAGCTGCGCTCCTCGAACGCGGGCCAGCCGGGGCCGGTGCGCGCCTTTTCGCCCTGCGTGGCGATGGCGGAATCTCGGCCCAGGCCGCTGCCCAGGATGGTGGCACCGCCCGGGATCGGGTCGGTGATGGCCACCCAGGTCATGTCGGCGCTGGCGTTCACCTCCAGCGTCACACGCAACACGTCGCCGCGTGTGTACTGGCCTGCGGGCAGCGACTTGTTGGCCTGCTCTACCGGCGTGATGGTCTTGGTGATGGCATAGCCTGCTGCAAACGGCGCCTTGAGCTGAACGGCCGCCACCGACTGCAGCGTGAGCCACGGCTTGCCGGGACCCTGGTGGGTGACGGCGAGCTGCTCCTTGCCACCTGTTTTGCTCCAGGGCAGGAACATGCCGTTGTTCTTCAGGTTGCCCGGCGATGCGGGCGCACCAAACCAGGTGCCCTGGTGGGGCGCACCGGTCAGGTCGCTGGTCTTCACGCGCTCGACCTTGCTCCAGTCCACGCTGGCAGCATTGCCACCCATGCTGGCCTTGGTGGTGCCGGACACCGGCACGGCCTCGAACTTGGCACTGAATTTTTCCAGCGCCAGGCCGCCCCACAGGTTGGCCGTGGTGGTATGCCAGGCACCTGCCTGCTGGCGGCTGATGAAGCCGTTGGCCAGGCGGCCCATGTCGTCCTTCCAGGCCGGGTCGTCCATCACGGCCAGCATCAGGCGCGCGGTGTTCACATCACCGTTTTGCATCAGCCACCACCAGTAGTCATCCTGCTCGGTGCTGAAGATGAGCTTGGTGCCCTGGAACGACAGGCGCGCGCGCAGGATCTGCTGGGCTTCGGCCAGGCGCTGGTCGCGCTGGGGCACATCGGCCACGCGCTTCAGGACATTCACCCAGTCGATCACCGCATGCGTGGGCCACTGGTTCGGTGCGATGGTGATGCTGCTCACCATGCGGCCCTGGGCCTTGCCGTAGCGCGACAGCGCCTCGATGGCGGCGAGCTTGCGCATGTCCAGGTCCTTGCGCGGGCTCCAGAAGCTGCGCTCGATGCGGCCTTCGATGAAGGCGATCAGGCCGCGCTCCATGGGTGCGCGCACGTCGTCCGGCAGTGCAAACGCGGGGTTGATGGCGGCGGCCTCGTGCGTGGCAGCCAGAACGTAGGCCGTGAGCGTGTCGCTGCCCCGGTTGCTGTCGCCATCGCGCGGCGGGAAGTAGTTGGCCAGGCCCTCGCTGTCGAGGTAAGTGGGCAGCTGCGCCACCACGGTCTGCCACAGCGCACCGTCGCGCAGGCCCACGGCCTTGCTGGTCTTTTGCTCCAGGCAGGCAAAGGGGTAGCGTGCCCACCAGTCGCGCACGCCGGGCAGGCCTTCGGCCAGCTTGGGCTGCAGCGACATCTTCAGGCCGCCGCGCCCGGGCAGCGCATCGGCGGGCGGGTTCACATCCAGGTTGAAGCTGCCATCGACCTGCACCAGCGTGGCCTGCTGCACCGTGAGCGGCACGGCCGGGATCAGCTTCTGGCTCGCCTTGAGCGCGTCGCGCGCGCCACTGACCGTGTCCTTGGCCTCGATCTCCCACAGGATGGCCTGGGTGCGGGTCTGCGCGAGCTGCGCGGGCGCGGTCACCGTCCACGCCACCTCGCGCGATTCACCGGCGGGGATGTCCACCGTCTGAGGCTTCAGGTCCAGCAGGGTGGCGCGCGGCGCCACCTCGACCTTCATCGCGGCCTTGGTGGTGTTGCGCAGCGTGAGCTGGGCGCGGAACTGGTCGTCCTCGCGCACCAGGGGCGGCAGGCCGCTGATGATCTGCAAATCCTGCGTGGCGCGGATGCTGGTGCTGCCGGTGCCGAACAGGCCGGTGGACGCATCGGCCACGGCCACGATCTTGAAGGTGGTGAGTGCATCGTTGAGCGGCACCGTCACCTTGGCCTGGCCGTTGGCGTCGAGCTGGATGGCGGGCTGCCACAGCAGCAGCGTGTCGAGCAGCTCGCGCGTCTGCGCCTTGCCGCCGCCACCGCCTGCGGGCACGGCCTTCTTGCCATAGTGGCGGCGGCCGATGATTTCCATCTGCGCCGTCGATGTCTCCACGCCCCAGCTGCGGCGCTGCAGCATGGCTTCGAGCAGGTTCCAGCTGTTGTTGGGCATCAGCTCCAGCAGCGCCTGGTCCACGGCGGCCACGGCCACCTCGGCATTCGCGGCGGGCTTGCCGCCCGGCAGCGTTGCAGTGATGGTGACCTGCGCCTTGCCGCGCACGGCATAGCTTTCCTTGTCGGCCTGCACCTTCACATCGATCTGGTGGGCCTGCGTGCCCACACGGATCTCGGCCAGGCCCAGGCGGTAGGCGGGCTTGGAGAGGTCCACCAGCGCAGTGGGCGCCTGGTACTCACGGCCTTCGTACCAGAAGGATGTCCACCATTCGCGCGGCGACTTGAAACCCCAGGTGAAGAAGCTGTACCACGGCACTTCGCGCAGGCGGCCGCGCAGGGCCAGCACGCTCACGTACACGTTGGGGCCCCACTCGGGCTGGATCTTGAGGCTCACCGTGGGGTCTTGCCCGTTGAGCTGCACCACCTGCGTGTCGATGATGCCTTCGCGCTCCACCGCCACCAGCGCCGTGGCGTAGCGGAACGGCATGCGCACCTGGAATTTGGCGGTCTCGCCCGGCTGGTAGCTCTTCTTCTCGGGCAGCAGGTCGATGCGGTCGTGGTCTTCGCCACCAAACCACAGCTCGCCCTGGCGTGTGACCCACACCGACGACGCGGCCACGCTGGTGTTGCCGTCCTTGTCGGTAGCTGTCACCACCAGCTCCACCTCGCCGGGTTCGTCGAGTTTGGATTCGCACAGCAGCAGGCCACGCGCGTCGGCCTTGCCACTGCACAGCGTGCCCAGGTCCTTGGTTTCGGTCTGGTTGTCGTAGCTGTAGAAGCCCCCCACCATGCGCTTGCGGGTGGTGGTGGTGATGCGCGCAATGGCCTGCACCTGCAGCGCGGTGTCGGGTGCGGGTTTGCCCACGTGCTGCAGCGCCAGCGCCTGGAAGCGGATCTTCTGGCGGGCCGACACCCAGCCCTCGGTCTTGATGCCTGCCACCACGCCCGCCGGCCACAGGGCCTGCACGCTGCGGAGGGTCTGCACCTCGCCATTGGGGTCGGCGTAGGTGGCTTCCATCACCAGTTCCTGCGGCTGGCGCGCCTGGGGCACGTTGTCGATGGTGAGCTTGCCCGCGCCGTCCTTGTTGAGCGTGAGCGGCAGCTTGTCGGCAATCACGCGTGCATCCTGGCTGGCGGTGGCTTCTTCATCGTCGCTGCTGGCATTGGACGCATCGCGCTTGCGTGGCGGGTAAAAGCTGAACGCCTCGTAGTCGCTGTACTGCAGGGTCTTGCCGCGCACCATGGCCGACACACGCACCGGCAGGTGGGCTGCGCCGCCACCGGCCACGTAGTTGATCTGCACATCGGTGGGCACCGAGCGGACTCGTACCAGCGCCTTCTTGTCGGCGGGCGCAATGCGGCCCTCCAGCACCGGCAGGCGGAACTCCTCGACCCGGAACTCGCCCGAGCCGAAGCTGCGTTCGTTGTCCGCATCGTTGCGCAACTCCACCTGGTACACACCCAGCTTGGCGGCGGGCGGAATGGCAAAACTGCTCTGGGCACTGAGGCCACCGGTGGCGGTGCCGCGCCAGGCCAGCGGCTGGGTGAACTGCTGGCCGCTGCCCAGGTGGGTGATGACCAGGGTTTCAGGCCGCGCATCGGGCAGGCCAAAGCCCTTGCGGGTTTCGGTGCGCAGCAGGTGCTTCATCGACACGGTTTCGCCCGCACGGAACAGGGTACGGTCGAAGATGGTGTGGGCCCGCTCGGTGGGGCGCGGACCGGTGTGGGTGGGCACGTTGAAGCGCCAGGGCTCGATGCCACGCTGCCAGTCACTCCAGGTGAAGGCCATGTCCTCCACCCCGTCGGCCCCCTTGGAGCGCGCGCTCACAAAGTAGGCCTGGGTCCAGTCGTCGCCGCTGCAGGTGGGCGCCTCAGACGACAGCCCCTCGATCCGGGCCACGCCCTGGGCGTCGGTGGTGGCCGTGCCCACCTCGTTGCCCCGGCAGTCGGACACGCGCACCTGGGCGCCCTGCACGGGCTGGCCCTTGTCCAGCGTGGTCACCCAGGCCATGGCGTTCTCGCGGCCCAGCTTGAAGTGCACGCCCAGGTTGGTCACCAGCGCCGAGGTGCGCACATACATCGTGCGGCCCTCACCATGGCGGTCGTCCAGCAGCGAGGCGCCGAGCTTTTGCGACGCGATCTCCACCACATGGAAACCGGGCGGCAGCGGGATGCCCACCACCTCGAACGGGCGCGGGTCGTTGTTCGCGGGTTTGGGCAGGTCCAGCGTCTTCACGCCCCCCTTGCCTGCCAGCAGCGACACCATGCGGCTTTGCACATGGCTGCGGTCGTCGTCCAGCACCTTGGGCAGTGGGCCGGTCACGTCCTGGCGCGCCTGCTTGCGGTCCACCAGGTAGTTGTCATAGCGCTTGACCTTGCGGAACCAGGCAATGATCTCGGCGTCGGTGCCGGGCTGGAGCGTGCTCACCTTGCCCGCAGGGGCGGCCGCACCAGGGGTGCCCGGCTGCAGGCCCTGCACGCGCAGGGCGGCTTCCACATTGCGCAAGGTCACCGGCAGCAATGCGGGGGGCTTGTCTGACGCGGGGCCTTCGGCAAAACGCTCGACGATGCCAAACGGCGCCGCCGCAAACTTGGCCAGGGGCGGCATGCCGCCGGTGGACACCTTGAGCGGGAAACTCTCGGCATTGCGCAACGGGCGGCCCGAGGCGTCCTTGAAGTCCTTGGGCAGCTCCAGCGTGAAGGCCGTGTTTTCGGCCAGGGGCGCGGCAAACTGCACGCTGTTGACCAGCGCATCGCCCTTCTGGCTTTCGATGCCGCCATCGGTCTGGGGCTTGAGGGTTTCCTTGGCCGACTTGAGGCGGATGGCCGTGGCCAGGCTGCGCGGCACTGGCGTGTTGAAGGACAGCTGCAACGGGCGGATGGGCAGGCAGGCGGCCTGGGCGTTTTCGCGTTCGCAGCTGAACTCGGCAGAAAACGGCTCGCGCACCTTGAATTCGAAGCGCTTTTCCACCGTGTTGGGCACACCGCTGGGCGTGGCCACGCCCTTGCCAAACACGATCTGCATGCGCGAACCCGAGGTGAAGCGCCGGTTGCAGGCCAGCGTGGCGTACTGCAAAGGCTCCCTGGCCGCGCTTTTTTCCAGCCCCAGCGTTTTCAGGATTTCGGCGCGCTGCGCACCCTCGATCAGGCGCACCGGCACGCGCTCGCCCACGCCTTCCATCGTGCACCAGACATTGGCCTGGACGCTGGCCGTGGTGGCAGGCCCATTGAGCTGCAGCACAAAGAACTGCTCTTCGTCGATCTGTTCGTAGGTATTGGGGCGGATGACCTGCACAAACGGTCCACCGCTATTGAATTGATAGCTTTTTACGCCCGCCAGATCCACGCCAAGGGCCGATTTGAACCCTGGTTTGACGGTGGCGATGCAGCGCACGCCGGGCGGCAGGTCGCGCTCGAAGTCGAACACCCATTCGCGCTCACCCGTCCAGCGGCCCGTACCTTTGGCCGCGCTGGCGTCGCTGCAGCTCAGGGTCAGCGGCGCCGGAGCCTTGGGATCGCCAAAGTTGACGGCAGCGGCATCAAACTTGGCCACCACCTGGCGCACCTGCGCCACTTCGCCCTGCGGCGAAAAGCTGCTGATCTGCAGGGCCTGCGCCCCCCAGGCCACCAGCGACAGGCTGGCCGCCAGCATCCATTGTTTTTTGTTCATTTTTCCCCTCCGAAGGAACCAGGGCGGACGTCCCCAGTGGCCCCGCGCGGGGAAGGGGAATTGCACGACCTGCGAGCGTAACAAAACGGCACCGCCGCCAGCGCAGCGTTGCAAGCGCTTACGTATGCCGACGGCCAGGCTGCCATCGGGCTTTTTCCCCCATGGACAGGCCCGCCCAAAGTGCGCACACTGGCAAAAAACCTGTTCCAAGCTGCTGCGTTGCGCGGCCCTCGCCCAGCCCAGCGCGGCCCACGCCAATCCACTGTAAGGAGATGCCATGAACCGCGTGCATTACGACAGCCACCAACTGGACGAGCTGGTGCTGCAGATGATGGAGACCGAACAGGTGGGCGAGCGGGTGTACCGTGCCGCCCTCGCCTGCGCCCACCTCCCGGCCCTGAAGAAGGAATGGCAAGGCTACCTGCGGGACAGCCAGGCGCACCAGGGCGTGGTGCGCCGCATGTGCGACGCGCTGGGCCTGGACCCGGACGCCCCCACCGCCGCGCGGGCCGTGACGCGGCAGCTGGGCGACACATGGGTGCAGGCCATCGAGACGGCCCAGCGCACTTGCGACCCGGACACCGCCCAGCTGGTGGCCTGCGAATGTGTGCTGCACACCGAAACCAGCAACCATGCCCAATGGGAGTTGTTGGGCCGGGTGGCCCGGGTGGCGGTGGGCGACGTGGGCCAGACGCTGAAGGCTGCCCACAAGGCCGTGGAGAAAAACGAAGAACACCACCTGCACCACATCCAGGGCTGGCACCGCGAACTTGCCATCCAGGCACTGGGCCTGCCCGCCGTGCTGCCACCGCCCGAGGCGGGCACAAAAATGGGGCATGGCCTGGGTGGCACGCCCCGGGCAGAGCCGCAAGCGGCCCTGCACTGAAAACAAACCGAGGAGGGGAAAAAACCTGCAGGCCCGCAGGCCCCCTGCCCCGCGTGGGTCAGCCCGGTTGCGCTGCGGCGCCCCCCGGGGAATCAGCCAGCGTAGCCAGCCCCTTGCCACCGTGTTTGCTGGCGTAGAGCGCGCGATCGGCGCGGTCCATCAGCGCAGGCAGCGCCTCCACCGCCGGGCCCTGGAACAGCGCCACCCCGATGCTGGCGCCAATCAGCACATGCTGACCGTTGTCGAGCCCAATGGGCGCCACCAGTGCTGCCAGCACCTTGTGGGCCATTTCCATGGCCGCATCGGGTGAATCCACCGCGTTGAGCACCAGGGCAAACTCATCCCCACCCAGCCGGGCCGCCGTGTCGTTGGCACGCGCCAGACCCGACAGGCGCTGCGCGACACGGACCAGCACCTGGTCGCCACTGCCATGGCCCTGGCTGTCGTTCACGGCCTTGAAGCCGTCCAGATCCACCAGCAAAAGCGCACCGGCACGGTGGTCGCGGTAGGCCGCCAACGCCGCCTGCGAGAGGCGGTCTTCAAACAGGCGCCGGTTGGGCAGCCCCGTGAGGCGGTCGTGGCTGGCCAGGGCCAGCACCTGCTGATGGGCCCGCACCAGCCGCGCACTGAGCAGGCCCAGCACCAGCGCAAATGCATAGGCCAGCATCACCACCAGCGTGGGGGCACGGCCCGCTGCCGCCCAGCCGCCGCTGGGCACCGCCCCCAGGATCCAGCTGCCGCCCCCAGGCAGCGGCACATCGAGCGTGGCAGGCGCCTCGTCAAACAACTGGGGGCGGCCAATGAACACCGCGCCCTGTGCCCCCATGGCGTCCAGGCCTCGCGCCGCCACCTGGAAACCCATCTGCTCCGTGTTGAGCCCCACATCGGCAAACAAGGTGTCGGCATTGACCGTGAGCGACACAATGCCCCAGTACTGCGGCCCACCCACGGGCGGCCGCTCGGGCGGGTGGGCCAGAAACACCGGCGTGCGGCTGATGATGCCCAGCCCGCCCTGCACCAGGGGGATGGGGCCCGCCACCACCGTGCGGCGGGACTGGATGGCCCGCTCCACCGCCCCGCGCTGCTGAGGGTTGTCGAGGTAACGCAGACCAATGGCTCGCTCGTTGCCCACGCGCGGATACACATCGGCGATCACGTTGTCGGGCGCCAGCGCCAGGTTGCGGATGTTGCGCTGGTGCTCCAGCAGGCGACCGACCACGGTGGCAAAAATCTCGGGCGCCATGCTGCCCTGCGCGGCGATAAAGGCGGCCACCGTTTCGGGCACCGACAAGGTACTTTGCAGTTGCCGGTCCAGCCGGTCACGGATCTGCAGCAAATGGCTTTGCGCCTGGGCCGCGATCTCGGCCCGCGCCTTGGTGTGCGAGATGTCGATGACCACCCAGGCCAGCAGCGCAGCCAGCGCGCCGCTGCATGCCCCCACCACCAGGGGCAGGTACCGATGCTGGATCCAGTTGGAAGGAAGGCGGCTGGTGGGCATGGGGGAAGAAGGAGTGCAAAAAAAGGCCCCTTGCGCACCGAGACTGCGCCCGGAGCGCGGAAGCCGGGCACAGCATAAGCGAACACGGCTTGCGCGGGGCTTGCCGCCCCGCCTGCTTACTGCGCCACGAAGCCGCTGGTCTTGATGATGCGCGCCCAGGCCTCGGTGTAGGCCTTCTCGCGCGCAGCCAGTTGCTGGGGCGACATATGGCCCACCGTGAGGCCCATGGCCGTAAGGTGGTCGCGCACATCGGGCTGGGCCACCACCTTGGCCAGTGCGCTGGAGAAGTCGGTAATGAACTTCTGCGGCGTGCCGGTGGGCGCATAGATGCCGTAGTACGGCAGGTCTTCAAAGCCCTTGAGGCCCATTTCGTCAAACGTGGGCACGTCGGGCATGGCAGCCTGGCGCTTGGTGCCCAGCACGCCCACCACACGCACCTTGCCGGCCTTGTGGTTCTCCATGAAGTCCTGCACCGAGGCCACGCCCGCACCAATCTGGTTGCCCAGCATGTCAGCCATCATGGGTGCACTGCCCCGGTAAGGCGCCGAGACCAGGTCCAGCTGGTACTTCTGCCCGATCAGCTTGACCAGGAACTCGGGTGTGGACGCCGGGGCGGGAATACCCACCGCGCCCTTGCCACCACCCGACGTCTTGACCCAGCCCACGTACTCGGTGAACGACTTCGCAGGCGTACCGCCCGAGACGGCAAACGCATTCACAAAGGTGGCAAAACCGCCCACGGCCACGAAGTCGCGCGCGGGGTCGAAGCCGGGGTTTTTCACCACCTGGGGCAGGATGGAGATGGTGTGGTCGTGCGTGAGGAACAGCGTGGTGCCATCGGGCGCCGAGGCCTTGAGCGCCTGCGCGGCGATCTGGCCGCCCGCGCCGGGTCGGTTCTCGACCACCACAGGCTGGCCCAGCTCGTCCTTGAGTTTTTCGGCCAGCGTGCGCGCAATGGCGTCGGTGCCGCCACCGGGCGGGAAACCCACCAGCAGGCGGATGGGCTTGGCCGACTGGGCCGATGCCAGGCCCACGGCCAGCGCAGCGCCCACAAAGGCTCCAGTGCGCACCAGGCGGGACAGCAGATGACGGCGGGTCGTTGTCATGGGAAAAACTCCGGAAAAAGGGGTGGTGTTCCGTCAATGCACGGTGCAAGATTCAGGCCCGCCGAACGCGGGCATCCATACGGCGGCACCCACTGCGGCCACAAGCAAAGCCACAGCAGCGCAGCAGCACAGACTTCAGCCCAGGCGTGCGCGGTGGCGGGCCAGCTGGGCGCGCACCTGCGCAGGCGCGGTGCCGCCCAGCGTGTTGCGCGCGTTGAGCGAACCACGCAGGCTCAGGCACTCGTACACGTCTTTCTCGATGGCCGGGTGGAAGCCCTGCAGCACGGCCAGGGGCAGCTCCGACAGGTCGCAGGCGTGTGTGGTGGCCGCCTTCACTGCATGGGCCACCGTCTCGTGCGCGTCACGGAAGGGCAGCCCCTTCTTGACCAGGTAGTCGGCCAGGTCTGTCGCCGTGGCATAGCCCTTGAGCGCGGCCTGCTCCATGGCGGGCGCGTTGACAGTAATGCCGCCTTCCTTCTTGCCCGTGGCGGGGTTCAACTGACCGCCCACCATCTCGGCAAAGATGCGCAGTGTGTCCTTGAGCGTATCCACCGTGTCAAACAGCGGCTCCTTGTCTTCCTGGTTGTCCTTGTTGTAGGCCAGGGGCTGGCCCTTCATCAGCGTGATCAGGCCCATCAGGTGGCCGACCACGCGGCCGGTCTTGCCGCGCGCCAGTTCGGGCACGTCGGGGTTCTTCTTCTGCGGCATGATCGAAGAGCCGGTGGTGAAGCGGTCGGCGATCTTGATGAAGCCGAAGTTCTGACTCATCCAGATGATGAGTTCTTCGGACAGGCGGCTCACGTGCACCATGCACAGGCTGGCGGCGGCGGTGAATTCGATGGCGAAGTCGCGGTCGCTCACGGCGTCCAGGCTGTTCTGGCACACGCCCTCCATGCCCAGGGTTTTTGCGACGCGCTCGCGGTCCAGCGGGTAGGTGGTGCCGGCCAAGGCCGCGCTGCCCAGCGGCAGCACATTGGTGCGGCGGCGCACGTCGGCCATGCGCTCGGCGTCGCGCTTGAACATCTCTACATAGGCCAGCATGTGGTGACCAAAGCTCACCGGCTGGGCCACCTGCAGGTGGGTGAAGCCGGGCAGGATCACGTCCACGTTCTGTTCGGCCACATCCACCAGCGAGACCTGCAGCTCTTTCAGCAGGTCGCCAATCAGATCAATCTCGCCGCGCAGCCACAGGCGCACGTCGGTGGCCACCTGGTCGTTGCGGCTGCGGCCGGTGTGCAGGCGCTTGCCAGCGTCGCCCACCAGCTGGGTCAGGCGCGCCTCGATGTTCAGATGCACGTCTTCCAGATCCAGCTTCCATTCAAAGGCACCGGATTCGATCTCCTGCTTGATCTGCGCCATGCCGCGCTGAATGGACACGTGGTCTTCGGCACTGATCACCCCCTGGGCCGCCAGCATCTCGGCATGCGCCAGACTGCCCGCAATGTCGGCCTGCCACAGGCGCTTGTCGAAGAACACGCTGGAGGTGTAGCGCTTGACCAGGTCGCTCATGGGCTCGGAGAACAGCGCCGACCAGGCCTGGGCCTTGGTGTCGAGCTGGTTGTGGGACGGCGCAGAGTCAGCGCTGGTGGCTTGGGCTTTGGACATAAGGAGGGCAATAATCCGGAAGTTCAGACACCCGGACTACCCGGGCGCCGCAATGCAAAACACGCAAATTTTATCGACCCAGCCCCCGCTGCCGGATTCCGCCCCTCCGGAACGGTCCGCGCGCAGCGTGCGGGCCGCTGCGGGCGCCGGGCCAGGCGGGCAGCCGCCGCGCGGTCGGGCCCTGGTGTTTGATGCCTGCCAGGTCGGTGTGGTGCTGCGTGCTGTGCTGTTTGTGGAAGCGGTGGTGGGCGTAGGGGCCATGTATGGCGCCAGCAGCCCGCTGCAGTGGCTGGCCAGTCTGGCGCTACTCACAGGCGGCGCCCTGCCCGCCACGCTGGTGTGGCTGATCACGGCCTGCAGCCTCAAGACCGTGCTGCAGCGCCTGTCCACCGCGCAGCAATATGCGGCAGGTGTGCTGCTGGGGGCGCTGGCCGGCGCTTACGGGTGCGGCATGCTGGCGCTGGTGGGCATGGCTGCGTCGCCCCCCTGGCTGGCCAGTGCCGCCACGGGCGCCCTGCTGGCCGCCATGCTGGTGGCCGCGCTGGTGCTGCGCGCACGGGGACGCACCCCGGCAGCCACCACGGCGCGCCTGACCGAGCTGCAGTCGCGCATCCGTCCACACTTCCTGTTCAACACCCTCAACAGCGCCATCGCCCTGGTGCGCGAAGAACCGGCCAAGGCCGAGTCGCTGCTGGAAGACCTCTCCGACCTGTTCCGCGTGGCCCTGGTGGAGCAAGGCGAATCGGTCACACTGGCCGAAGAGATCACGCTCGCGCGCCGCTACCTGGCCATTGAAGAGGTACGGTTTGGCAAGCGCCTGCAGGTGCAGTGGAACCTGGACCCACGCACCGACGCCGCCCGCCTGCCCCCGCTGCTGCTGCAGCCGCTGGTCGAGAACGCCGTCAAACACGGCGTGGAGCCCAGTGCGCGCGGCGGCAAGCTGCGGGTGCTGACCGAGCTGCGCGGCAGCCGCGTGGTGGTGCGCATCACCAACACCCTGCCCCCCAAGGATGGCCGCCATGGCGCGCCGGACGACGCCGGTGCGGGCAGCAGCAAGGGGCATGGCATTGCGCTGGCGAATGTGCGCGCGCGGCTGGCACTGCTGCACGACGTGCAGGGCGAATTCACGGCGGGCGTGCAGGACGGCCTGTACCAGGTGCGCATCTCGCTGCCGGCGCCCGAGCCCAAAAAGAACCCCGGCCCCCCCTCCCGCGCACGGCACCCCGTGCGCCGGGGGGCGCCACCGCTGCGCCGGGGCGCGGTGCCCGCACCTGACGAACATGCGCCCCTGGACGACCACCCACCCTTTGACCGCCCATGAACATCCTCATCGTTGACGACGAAGCCCTGGCCCGCAGCCGCCTGCGCACCCTGCTGTCTGACTGCACGGACACCCAGCGCATCACGGTGGCCGAAGCTGCCAATGCGGGCGAGGCGCTGGCGCAGCTTGGCCCCACGGGCGGGCGGGCGTTTGACCTGGTGCTGCTGGACATCCACATGCCGGGGCAGGACGGACTGTCGCTGGCGCATGCGCTGCAGGCCTTGCCCCAGCCCCCGGCGGTGGTGTTTGTTACGGCCCATGCCGACCACGCGGTGAGCGCGTTCGAACTGGACGCCGTGGACTACCTCACCAAGCCCGTGCGCCGTGAGCGCCTGCAGCAGGCGCTGGCCAAGGTGCAGCGCAATGCCCGCGCCCCGGCACCAGTGGCTGCGCCCAGCGTGCCCGAAGGCGAAACCCTGCTGATCCAGGACCGGGGCCGCACCGAGCGCCTGCCCCTGGCCGAGGTGCTGTACTTCAAGGCCGAACAAAAGTACGTGACGGTGCGCACCCCCACCCGCAGCTACATCATGGACGGCTCGCTCAGCGAGATCGAAGCCAAGTTCGCCCCCCGTTTCATGCGCATCCACCGCAACGCCCTGGTGGCCCGCCGCGCCGTGCGGGCGCTGGAGAAACACTACGACCCCGAGGAGGGCGAGGGCTGGGCCGTGCGCCTGCAAGGCTCCACCGAACTGCTGGCGGTGTCGCGCAGGCAGGTGGCGGCGGTGCGGGAAGAGCTGGCGCGCTGAACCAGCGCCGCTGGGCCTACACCGCACTTTTCTGCTGCGGCATGGGCAGCGCTCACGGAGCGCGCCCTCTGCACCACCCATGGCCTGCGCGCCTCGCCCAGAAGCCCTTGCGCAAATGGAGCACCACCGGCACGCTGCAGGCGCTGATTGGGGCACCAATTCAACACAAAGTGTGAATAACGACTTCACAGTCAGCAGATTGTTTCCGCAATACCTGCGCCAGATACTCCGGCGAACCTCTTCACCGTTCCAAGGAGCACCATGCGCAACCCCCTCCCCCGGCCCATTGCCCTCGCCGCAGGCGCCACCACAACTGCCGCCGTGCTACAACGAGCGGCCTTCTTGCGGCACTGCGTCCTGGCGCTGGTGGCAGCCGTCGCGGCCGTGGGTTCCTTCGGCGCACATGCACAAGCTTTTCCTACCAAGCCCGTCACCTTGGTGATCCCGTTTGCGGCCGGTGGCCCGACGGACCTGTTGGGGCGCGCATTGGCGCAGTCCATGGGCGCAAGCCTGGGTCAGACGGTGATCGTGGAAAACCGCGCAGGCGCAGGCGGAACGGTGGCATCTGCCTCGGTTGCGCGCGCTGCCAAGGACGGCTACACGCTGCTGTTGCACCACATTGGCATGTCCACTGCGCCCAGCCTCTACCGCAAACTGTCTTTCGACCCGCTGAAGGATTTCGAATACCTTGGCCAGGTGGCCGATGTGCCCATGACGGTCATCGGACGCCCCGACCTGCCCGCCAAAACCCCGCAGGAGTTGATCAGCTACCTCAAACGGGAAGGAAAGGCCGTCAACCTTTCACATGCAGGGCTGGGTGCTGCGTCGCAGTTGTGCGGCATGCTGTTGCAGCAGGCGGTGGGCGTCGAGAGCACGACTGTGCCTTTCCAGGGGACCGCGCCTGCGTTGACCGCCCTGATCGGCGGGCAGGTGGACCTTATGTGCGACCAGTCGATGCAGACGGTTCAGCACATCAAGTCGGGCAAGGTCAAACTCTACGGCGTCACCACCCGTGAACGGCTCAAGCCCCTGCCAGATGCGCCGACGCTGCGCGAGGCCGGACTGAAAGACTTCGAGGTGGTGGTCTGGCACGGCCTCTATGCCCCCAAGGCCACACCCGCCCCGGTGCTGGCAACCCTCAACACGGCGCTGAAAGCCGCGTTGAAAGACCCTGCGCTCATCAAGCGGCTGGATGACGTGGGGGTGGTGGTCGTCAAACCAGAACTGCAAACGCCAGAGGGCCTGAGCACTCAGCTGTCTTCCGAGGTGGACCGCTGGGGCGCATTGATCCGGCAGGCAGGGACCTACGCTGACTGACCTGCATCACTCCCCCTGGCCCCAAGCACAAGAGCGTGCCAGCCACTGCGAACCTATTTGAAATGCAGAATCTCCCATCCACCAACCCCGGGCAGGCCGCCGTGAACCGCCGGTCCGCAGCTCCGCTGCAGTGCCATAGCGCCTGGTCATGGGCTTGCGCAGCCCTGGTGGGTCTGGCGGCCTGTGGCCAGCCCACCGTGTCTGACCGCATTGGCGAGCAGGCCCGCAACAGCGGCATGGTGGACATGGCCCGGGCGGCCGAATTTGCATGGACGCAGGTGCGTATCTACACCCCCTACAGCGCCCGGCACGCTGTCTGCAAAGACCTGGGTGAATTGGCGCCTGACTGCCTGCAAGAATCCCCCGCCAGCGTGGCGGAAGGCGAGTTTCTCCTCGCGTTCATCAACGAGGGGAAAGGGGCACGGTACGAATCACACCGCCGCAGCAACGGCCATTTTCTGTACCACACCGGCGTTCTGGCCTTGCAGCGCCACGAGGCCGTGCTGGATGTGGTGCCGTACAGATCGGCGCGTCAGGGCAGCGCCTTCTACCTCAAACCCAGGCCCCCCGGCCCGCGCTAACGGGGGCTGCGCATTGCGCAGTGGCGATTCACCGTCAATGCGCGTGCGCCGCGCCGCTCACCAGCGTGACGATCACCATGCCTGCGATCAGCCAGGCGATCTGCGCGATGGTCTCGCGTGCCGTGAGGCGCTTTTGCAGCTGGGGAATCAGGTCGGCCAGCGCCACATACACAAAGCTGCTCGACGCCACAGCCAGGAAGTACGGCAAGAAGTCCTGCAGCTGCCCCACCAGGAAGTAGCCCACCACCCCGCCCAGCGCCGTCACCGCGCCCGCCAGCGACACCTTGAGCAGGGCCATGCGGCGGTTGGGACTGGTCTGGCGCAGCACCACCAGGTCGCCCATGTGGTGCGGCACCTCGTGCGCCAACACCGAGACGGCAGCGATCACCCCCAGGCGGATGTCGGCCAGGAACGCCGAGGCGATCAGGATGCCGTCGCCAAAACAATGCACGCTGTCGCCCGTCAACACAGCCCAGCCGCCCGAGCGCGGGCCATGGTGGTGGTGCGCATGGCTATGGCCATGGCCATGGCCGTGGTGGGCATCGTGGGTATGCCCATGGCCGTGGGCATGGTCCTGCGCGGCAGGCGCAGAGTGGCTGTGCTCATGCCCGTGGTGCCACAGCTCGGCCTTGTCGAGCAGAAAGAAGAACACCACGCCCACCAGCAAGGTGGCAAACAGGTCGTGCGCGCCCGCCTGACTCTCGAACGCCTCGGGCAGCAGGTGCATGAAGGCCGTGGCCAGCAGGGCCCCCGCCGCCAGGCTGAGCAGGTGTTGCGGGCCCACACCATCGGCCCGACCGCCCAGGCCCAGCCGCATGAGCAGTGCGGCCAGCCACACGCTGCCAATGCCTGCGGCCAGCGTGGCCAGAATGATTGCTATCAAAGTCATAGCTAATTGCGCTTTATAGACAGGCGCCAGGGCCTATTTTCTTTCAAAAAACCACACCCGAAATCGCGATAAAAAAGCCGCCCCCGTTGGGGGGCGGCTGCAGTCGGCCCACCGGCACAGGGCCGGATCCGGTCGCACAGGAGGGTCAGACCACGCCCTGCGCCTTGAACCAGGCCAGCGCGCGCTTCCAGCCATCCTCGGCCGCTTCCTTGCGATAGCTCGCGCGGTAGTCGGCATGGAAGGCGTGGGGCGCGTCGGGGTACACCACAAATTCCGATGCCTTGGCCTGCGGCGAGCCACCGGCCAGGGCAGCTTTCATCTTATCAACCGTGTCAAGGGGGATGCCGGTGTCTTTTTCACCATACAGACCCAGCACGGGCGCCTTGAGGATGGGGGCGATGTCTACAGGGTGCTTGGGCGTGAGTTCGCTCGCCTGGCCCACCAGGCGCCCGTACCAGGCCACACCAGCCCTGACGGGGCCATGTGCGGCATACAGCCAGGTGATGCGGCCGCCCCAGCAAAAGCCGGTGATGCCCACCCGCGCAGCATCGCCACCGTTGGCGGCGGCCCACTGCACGGCGCCGTCCAGGTCGGCCATCACCTGGGCATCGGGCACCTTGGAGACCACCTCGGCCATGAGCTTGGCGATCTCGGTGTATTGCGAGGGGTCGCCCTGGCGCGCGTACAGCTGGGGCGCAATGGCCAGGTAACCCGCCTTGGCAAACCGGCGGCAGGTGTCAGCGATGTATTCGTGCACACCAAAAATCTCCTGGATCACCAGCACCACCGGCAGGCCTGTCTTGCCCGCAGGTGCTGCGCGGTAAGCGGGTACCTTGAAACCATTGACCGTGAAGCTCACCTCGCCCGCCGTCAGCCCATCGGCCGGCGTGGCAATGGCAGTCTGGGCCATGATGGGGGCGGCGGCAGCCGCGTAGCCCAGGCCCAGCGCCGCCTGCAGTGCGGTGCGGCGGGTGGCGCCCGCATCGGTGGTGCGGCCCGGCAGCAGGGCATGGGCGTCGGTGTGGAGGTCGTCATTGAGCATGGGGTTCTCCGAAAAAGGGGGCCAAGAAAGGGACGAGCCCCGCAGTCTAGGGCTTGTTGCGGGCTTTTGCAGCCCACCTTGCCGCAGCCCCCAGAGCGTGCCTGCAGGCCGCAGCAAGCGCCCGCTGGGGTTTACCGCAGGGCGGCATTTTCGGGTATCGAAATTGGGGCAGCACTGCTAGACTTTCTTCGAACCGCCCGGCGCCTGCCGCGTGCGCCCCCACCAACCCACCCCGTGCCCCCCAGGTAGCCCAGCCCCTCAGCCCCTCGCCGCGACTGCCCACCGCATGCACCGCACCACGCCACCCACCCTGCCGCGCGGACACCTGCTGGCGTTGCTGGTGGCGGGGGTTTGTGGTGCTGGCGGCCTGGCCCTGCTGACCTGGGCACTGGCCAGCCGGTCCATGGACCTCGCGACCCGCATTGCATCCACGGCCGCCGGGGCGGGGCTGGTGGCCAGTGCATTGCTGTCTTGGTGGCTGGTGCGGCAGGTGATGGCGCTGCGCACCATGGCCAGCGAGGCCCAGGCAGCCGCCCAGCGTGCCGGCACCCAGCTGTCGGCCACGCTCGACATCCTGCCGGACGGGCTGGCCATCTACGACGCCGACGACCGCCTGGTGCTGTGCAACGCCCAGTACCGCGAGGTGAACACGGGCACCTCGATGGCCGTCGAATATGGCACGCTGTTCGAGGATGTGCTGCGCCGCGCCGCACGCTCGGGCCACATTGTGGACGCGCGGCCCGACGTGGACACCTGGCTTGCCCACCGCATGGCCCGCCATCGCGCCCCCGAGCTGCCTGAAGTGCAGGAGGTCGAGGGCGACCGCTGGATGCGGATCACCGAACGCCTCACCGAAGGAGGCGGCGTGGTGGTGCTGCGCGCCGACATCACCGATGTTGTGCACAAGGAGCGCGCCCTCAAGCAGGCGCTGCACGATGCCGAGCGCGCCGAACGCAGCCTGCGCGAGGCCGTCAATGCCATGCCCGCCGGGCTCGAAATCTACGACGAGAACGACCGCCTGGTGCTGTGCAACGACCAGATGGCACGCCTGCGCCCGCACCTGCCGGTGGCGGAGTCGCTGGGCAAGACCTACGAAGAGCTGCTGCGCGCGGGACTGCGCCATGGCATCCCCCAGGAGGCCAGCGGCCAGGAAGAGCTGTGGCTGGCGCACGAAATGGCGCTTCGTGGCCACCGGCCCGGCCCGGAGGTGCGCCACTACCCGAATGGCGCCTGGATGCACATGCACGAAAGCCGCACGCCCTCGGGCATGACGGTGGTGGTGCGTCTGGACATCAGCGACCTGATCGAGCAGCGCCACAAGGTCGATGCCGCCCGGCAAGAGAACCAGCGCATCCGGCAGCTGCTGGAGCGTGCGGTCGAGGCACTGCCCGTGAGCATCGAGATCTTTGACGAGCAGGACCGCCTGGTGCTCTTCAACCAGCAGCTCTCGCGCATGTACCCGCACATGAACTACGCAGAGCATCTGGGCAAGAGCTTTGCCGACATCCTGCGCTACTCGGTGGAGCGGGGCCTGATCCCCTCGGCCCAGGGCCGCGAGGAAGCCTGGATCGCCGAGCGCCTGTCCGAGCACGGCAGCCGCACGTCCACCCTGGTGCAGCGCCTGGCCGACGGGCGCTGGATCAACATCTACGAAACCCGCACCCCCGAGAACTACGTGGTGGCGGTGCGCCTGGACATCACCGACCTCATTGAGCAGCGCCAGGCCCTGGAGAGCGCCCAGGAGGCCGCACAGCAGGCGCGCCAGCTGCTGCAGGACGCGGTGGAATCCCTGCCCGAAGGGTTCGCGCTGTTCGATGCCGACGACAGACTGGTGGTGTGCAACACACAGTACCGCAGGCTCTACCCCATCTCGGCGCCGGTGATCGTGCCGGGCAGCACGTTCGAGCAGATTGCTCGTTATGGCGCCGAGCGGGGCCAGTACCTGGACGCCGTGGGCAACGAAGAGAAATGGGTCGCCCAGCGCGTGGCCGACCACCGCGCGGCCAACCAGGCCGTGCTGCAGCGCCTGCCCGAGGGCCGCTGGCTGCAGGCCGATGAACGGCGCACGCCCCAGGGCGGCATTGCCGGTGTGCGCACCGACGTGACCCAGCTGGTGCGCAAGGAGCAGGAACTGGCCGCTGCCAACGCCAAGCTGGCCCTGCTGTCCACCACCGACGGCGTGACCGGCATCAGCAACCGGCGCCGCTTTGACGAACGGCTGGCCGCCGAGTGGATGCGCTGCGGCCGCCACCACCTGCCGCTGGCCGTGGTGCTGATCGACATCGACCATTTCAAGCTCTACAACGACCACTATGGCCACCTGGCGGGCGATGAATGCCTGCGCCGCGTGGCCCAGCTGCTGCAGGGCAACATCCGCCGCGCAGACGAAATTGCCGCCCGCTATGGCGGCGAAGAATTTGTGCTGCTGCTACCCGACGCCACCGTGGCCGACGCGGTGACGGCTGCCCAGCGCTGCATGGACAGCCTGCGCGAAGCCGCCCTGCAGCATCCCCGCTCGCCCACGGCGCCCATCGTCACGCTCAGCGCGGGCGTGGCCAGCATGGTGCCGCGCCCCGGAGCCCAGCCAGACAGCCTGGTGCAGGCCGCCGACGCAGCCCTGTACCGCGCCAAACATGGCGGCCGCAACCGGCTGGAGGTGTTCGACGAGGCGGGCTGACACTGGGGGCCCAGTGCGCGAGACACGCCGCCTGCAGTGACTCTCAAGGCTCCCAGCCTGGAACTTTTCAGGCCTGGGCCATGCCCTCGGTGGGCATATCGCAGTAGGCATGCCGGGCCAGTGCCGAGGCCAGCACCACCGAGGGGTTCACCAGCGAGATCCCTTCCAGCCGGGGGTGCTCCGACAGCGCCAGCGGAATCTCGGTACAGCCCATGATCAGCGTGGACACGCTGTAGCGCTCCTGCAGCGCAATCGATACGGCTTCAAAGCGCTGGCGCGCCAGCGGGTAGTTGCCCGCTTTCACACCCTCGTAGATGCCCTGCATCAGCTGCTCGCGTTCATGGTCGTCGGGCACAGAGCAGGCAATGTGCGCCCGCTCCAGCTCACGCTGGTAAAGGCCTGCGTCGTAGGCGCCGCGCGTGGCCAGCAGCCCCACGCCCTGCACCTTGCGCGCCGACAGCTCGGCCACCACCTCCTGCACGCCGTGCAAGACCACCATCTGCGGAAACCGCTGCTGCAGGATGCCGTGCCACGCGTGGGCTGTGTTGCAGGCAATCGCCACCACCCGCGCCCCCAGCGCAGCCAGCCGCCCGGTGGCCTGCAGCATCGGGTCTGCGGGCTGGTGCGCGCCGGGGCGCGTGTCGTTCAGCGCGGCCGTGCGGTCCGGGATGGGCACCTGCGCCAGCCAGTGCTCGGGGTAGGCCTGATCACGCACCGGAATGCCCAGCACCTCCATGCGTTTTGTGCAGGCCTGCACGAACAGGCGCACAAAATCCGCCCCGGCAGCCGGGCCCATCCCGCCCAGAATGCCCACCACCTGCGGTGTGTGTGGGGGGCTTGCAGACACCAAAGACATGCGCGCTCCGGCTTACTGGGCGGGCTTGTCGCTCTGCGCCACCAGGTTCTCGCGCAGCTCCTTGCTCATGGCCAGGTTCAGGTTCTGGTTGCGCGGCGGCACGGGCGACATGAACCACTTGGTATAGAGCTTGTCGAATTCGCCGGACTTCATCATCCCGCCGATCACGCCGTTGACCAGCGCCTGGAACTGCGGGTCGTCCTTGCGCAGCATGCAGGCGTAAGGCTCCACCTGCAACGAATCACCCACCACCGTCCAATCGGCCGGGTTGCGCTGGTTGCCCATCAGGCCAAACAGCAGGATGTCGTCCATCGCAAACGCCTCGGCCCGGCCACTGTCCACCAGCAGCACGGCGTCGTCATGGTCCTTGCCCAGCACGATGTCCAGGTCCAGGTTGTTGTCGCGGCTGTATTTGCGGATCACCTGGGCATTGGTGGTGCCCGATGTGCTGGCCACCTTCTTCCTGGCCAGGTCGGCGTAGTTTTTGACACCCGAGGTCTTCTTGGTCAGCAGCCGGGTGCCGGTGTAGAAGTGGTTGATGGCGAACTGCACGTCCTTGGCCCGTGCCGTGTTGTTGGTGGTGGAGCCACACTCCAGATCGATGGTGCCGTTGGTCAGCAGCGGAATGCGGTTCTGCGAGGTCACCGCCTGCAACTCCACCTTGATGGCCGGGTTGTTCAAGCGCTTCTTCACCGCATCCACCACCGCGTTGGAAATATCCACCGAGAACCCCACGGGCACGCCCGGGCCCGCCAGGTAGCTGAAGGGCACCGACGACTCGCGGTAGGCCAGCGTGATCTTGCCCGTATCGGCAATCTTCTTGAGGGTGTCGGCACTGGCCACGGTGCAGGCCAGCAGGCCGACCGCCACCAGGGCAGCAGAAGTGACGGCGGAGAGCTTCATGGGGATCCCTTTGCAAAAAAGCAGGTAAACGGGTGAATGAAAAAGCAGAACGCAGGGGCACTGTAAAAACTCGCGGCGCCGTTGAACAATTCATTCGCGGGGGTGCGTCATGATGAAAAGTTATGGCCCTTTTGCGGTGCACAACACTGCACCAGATTGCTTCAGCGCGCACCATTTGCGCCATGCCTGCATGCAAGGGGCAGGCCTGGGGCGATTGGGGCTGAAGCACATAACTTACCGGCATAGGCAGGCACGGCATTGGCATTGTTCAAAGCGCAGCCCTCGCCCTACATTGGCCTGCAATCAGTCAACCATCCATTCCCCACAAGATGCAGGTATGTGTATTGGGCGCAGGCATCGTCGGCCTGGCCACGGCGTATGAACTCCAGCAGCGCGGCCTGCAAGTCACCGTCATCGATCAGGCCCAGCCGGGCACCGGTGCCAGCGGTGGCAACGGTGCCCAGCTCAGCTACAGCTATGTGCAGCCCCTGGCCGACGCCAGCATCTGGCGCCAGCTGCCCCGCCTGTTGCTGTCGCCCAGCTCCCCGCTCAAGCTGCGCCCGCAATGGGACACCCACCAATGGCACTGGGGCCTTGCGTTTCTGCGCGCCTGCAACCGACACACGTCCGAGCGCAGCACCGAGCGCCTGCTGGCCCTGGCCGCACTGAGCCGCCACCGGTTTGAAGCCATGCTGCAGTCCGAATCCATCGACTGCGACTTCTCCCGCACCGGGAAGCTGGTGCTGTACGACACGCCCGCAGGCCTGGCATCCGCCCAGCGGCAGATGGAGCTGCAGCGGGCCTGGGGCAGCCAGCAGCAGGCCGTGTCGGCGGCGCGCTGTGCCGAGATCGAACCCGCCCTGCAGCACTACCAGCACCGGATCGCGGGCGCCATCTACACCCCCAGCGAATGCGCAGCCGATTGCCTCAAGCTGTGCCAGGGCCTGCAGGCCGTGCTCGCCGCGCGCGGCGTGCGCTTTCTGCTGGGCGCCCGGGTACAGGGCTTTGTGCGCCAGGGCCGGCGCATCGCCGCCGTGCGGACCAGCGCCGGCGCGGTAGAGGCACAGCAGTTTGTGCTGGCCCTGGGCAGCCACAGCCACCCGGTGGCCCGCACGCTGGGGCTTCGCCTGCCGGTCTATCCACTCAAGGGCTACAGCATCACCCTCGACACCACCGAAGCGTCCGCAACCGTGCCCCGCGTCAACGTGACCGACGCCGCCCGCAAGGTGGTCTTTGCACGCATCGGCCACCGGCTGCGTGTGGCTGGCATGGCCGAGCTGGTGGGGCACGATGCCCGCATCCCCCCCGCACGCATCGAAAGCCTGTGCCAGGCCACGCGCGCTTTGTTCCCGGGCTGCAGCCAGTTTGAAGAACTGCGCCCCTGGACCGGCATGCGCCCCGCCACGCCCACCGGCCTGCCTGTGGTGGGCCCACACGCCAGCGGCCCCGCCAACCTGCTGCTCAATACGGGCCATGGCTCGCTGGGCTTCACGCTGGCGTTTGGCACGGCCGCGCAGGTCGCAGAGCTGCTGGCTCCCGCCTGAGCCACCGTGCAGCCTCGGCCCTGCGCGCTACTCCACGTCGGGCAAATCCACAGAGGCCATGGTCTCGCCCACGGCCTGGCGCATGCACTGCGTCATGGCACTGGCCAGCAGCGAGCTGGGCCGGTTCACGGTGCGCAATGACTTGATGGGCACGGCAATGTGGGGTGCCAGCGCCATCACGTCCACCTTGCTGCGGTCGGCCGATGCGGCCGTGCAGCTGTCCACCACCGCCACCGCATGGCCGTGGTGTGCCAATGCCAGCGCAGCGTGGTAGGTCTGCACCGTGATCGCCGTCTGCAGCCCCACACCCGCTTCACGGCAGGCATGGTTGACCACCGTGCCGATGGGGTCGCGCACATCGAGCCGCACCACGGGCGTCTCCGCCAGGTCAGACAGGTGCACCACGCCCGCCGCCACCAGCGCAGCACCCAGCATGCCCTTGGGCGCCACACACACCATGCGCCCATCGGCCAGGTGCTCTTGCGTGAGCGCGGGGTGGGCAATGGCGCTGAACACAAAGCCCACATCCGCCTCCTGCAGCACCAGGGCCGAGACGATCTGGGGCGAGTGCAATGCATCGATGGTGACCTTCACATCCGGGTGCTTCTGCCGAAAGAACCGCAGCGCGCGCGGCAGCACCTCGTAGCTCAGTGCCAGCACGCTCAGGATGTGCAGTTCGCCCTCACGTTGGTCATTTTTGAGACTGTTGGCCAGGCGCTGCACATCGTCCAGCTGGGTGAACAGGCGCTCGATGTGCGGGTACAGGGTCTGTGCCTCGGTGGTGGGCACCAGCTTGCCCTTTAGCCGGTGGAACAACGGAAAGCCCAGCTGCAGTTCAGCATGCGCCAGGATGCGGCTGACCGCAGGCTGCGTGACGTTGATGAGGCGGGCCGCCGCGCTCACGCTGCCGGTGAGCATGACGGCGTTGAAAACTTCTATGTGGCGAAGGCGCATCAAATAACAATGCAAGGAACAGGCCCGATGCGCAATCCTTGCATCCACCCATTGCGACTAAGACGGGGATTAGAGCGACATCGACGGCCGCTGCGCCATGACCGCACGCCAGCGCAGCAAGTGCGGGTGCTGCTCGCCGGGCTTGTGCTTGACCACCCGCGCAAAGTCCACGGCCACCACGGCCGTGATGTCGGCCACGCTGAAGCGGTCGGTGGCAATGAAGTCGCGGCCTGCCAATCGATCATTCAACAGATTGAAAAACTGCCCCACACGCACCAGCCCGCGCTCCGCCAGCGCCGGGATCTGTGGGTAATCCACTGCGCCGGGCAGCGCCCGGTTGGCCATGGCGGGCGCGCTGTTGCGCAGCGCCTCGGCAATGGCCAACAGGCCCTCGAACTCCATGCGCCAGTTCCAGCTGGC
The DNA here is from genome assembly GCF_002245625.1 of Acidovorax kalamii. Lineage (GTDB taxonomy): Bacteria > Pseudomonadota > Gammaproteobacteria > Burkholderiales > Burkholderiaceae_C > Acidovorax > Acidovorax kalamii. The sequence goes on along the minus strand of NZ_NOIG01000001.1, from coordinate 130,586 downwards.
GATCTCCGCCTTTTCTGCGGGCGTTTCGCCCAGCAGTGCGGGCTGCGGGTAGCGCGCTTCGAGATACGCCGTGATCGCCGCATTGTCGGCCAGCAGCAAACCGTCGTCCGTGCGCAACGCAGGTACCGTGCACTGCGGGTTGATCTGGCGATACGCCTCGCCCAGTTGCTCGCCATTGCGCAGGTCCACCTGCACGGTGTCGTGGACCACACCCTTTTCTGCCAGCAGGATGCGCGCGCGGCGCGGGCTGGGCGCCGTGGCGCAGTCGTACAAAGTGATCATGGTGGCGCCTTGCAGAAAACACTCAACGTGCAGGCGAAGAAGCTGCTGCTGCCGCCTCGACCTTGTCCTGCGTCTTGGTGTCAAAGTCGCTGGCGTCATGCCGCTCACGCAACTGGCTGGCCAGGTCGCCACTGACACGGTTGACCTTGCGCCCGCGCTGCACCGCCGGACGCTTGGCGATTTGCTCGGCCCAGCGCACCACATGCGTGTATTCATGCACCTGCAAAAACTCGCCTGCGTTGTAGGCCTGCCCCTTCACCATCAGGCCGTACCAGGGCCAGATCGCCATGTCCGCCACCGTGTACTCATCGCCCGCCACGTACTCGGTCACGGCCAGGCGCTGGTTCAGCACATCCAGCTGGCGCTTCGCCTCCATGGCATAGCGGTCGATCGCGTACTCGATCTTGACCGGCGCATAGGCATAAAAATGCCCGAAGCCCCCGCCCACAAACGGCGCACTACCCATCTGCCAGAACAGCCACGACAGGCACTCGGCGCGCGCAGCGCCGTCTTTGGGCAAGAAGGCGCTACCGAACTTCTCGGCCAGGTACATCAGGATCGCGCCGGACTCGAACACCCGCACAGGGTTGGCGGGGTCGGTGCGGTCCAGCAGCGCAGGGATCTTGGAGTTGGGATTCACCGCAACAAACCCGCTGCCAAACTGCTCGCCCTCATTGATGCGGATCAGCCACGCGTCGTACTCCGCACCGCTGTGGCCCAGCGCCAGCAGCTCTTCCAGCATCACCGTCACCTTCACGCCATTGGGCGTGCCCAGCGAATAGAGCTGTAGCGGGTGCTTGCCCACGGGCAGCTCTTTATCGTGCGTAGCCCCGGCAACGGGCCGGTTGATGCTGGCGAACTGGCCGCCGTTTGCTTTGTTCCATTGCCAGATGGCGGGAGGGGTGTAGAGGGTGGAATCGGGCATGCACAGCTCCAGGCAAATGGGATGGAAAGTGGCGGGATCGCCAGCAGTTGCCTGGGGAGTTTAGCGACGCGGTTTGTCCGCCGCTGGGCTGGGGCGAATACCACCGAAGCGCTTTGCCACATTGCACTGCCAGTGCTCTGGCGATGCGACTACCCCTCCACAAAAAGCGAGCTACCCCGAGTGGTCTCGAACCCGCATCAACCCGCCCAGCGCGGCACCCTGGAAAAGGTTGCTGAATAGAGCGCTCGGAGGTGCTGAATTCAAGGGTTCAGGACAGAACAGTGTTGGCGTGAGACCTTGGTGATCAACGGGCCTGCCTGCTCTTTGAACAGTGCCAAGCTGCCACCCGCATCGTGCGCCACCAGCGCCTCAGCGCTTGCATACAACTCGAACAGCACGACCGAATGGGCGTTTTCAGTGGGCGCCAGCACTTCAAACTGCAGGGTGCCCGGTTCGCCTGCCAGGCAGCGCTGCTTGTGATCCAGCAAAGATTGCAGAAATGACGCTTTTGACTCAGGTTTGAATTCAATTGTTACGACGAGAGCGATTTTTTGCATGGGTTGCATTGATAGTTGATCGTCAAACTTTGACGGCTTGCCCAACGGGCCCTAGACCGCAAGCCGGCCGAGTACGCTGGGCCCGGCATGGTACGGTGAACATGCAATTGACTGGAAACAGCTTGCAACTTCGAGCTGCAGTCGTGGGGCGTATCAACCATTGATGGGGCATGGCCCGCGAATGCACTTGCACCGGGTGCCGCCCCCTGAGGGACAGGTCCGGATCTGGCCAGACATCCCCGCCCACACACCCTAGCCTAGGCAATCCCCAACTTTCAGGAACCCACAATGCCCAGCCCCCTGGCCGCCCACTTTCGAGACCTTCACCACCGGCATGAAGTCCTTGTATTGCCCAACGCCTGGGATGCAGCAAGCGCCCACATTCAGGCGAAGGCGGGAGCCAAGGCAGTCGCCACGTCCAGCGCGGCCCTTTGCTGGGCCTTGGGCTACCAGGATGGCGGCGCGCTGCCTGTGGGCGAACTCCTGTCTGCCATACGCCGCATCGTGCGGACATTGGCCGTGCCGCTGACCGTGGACATCGAGGATGGGTACAGCGACAGCCCCGAGGAGGTGGCAGAGCTGGCGGCCGAGGTCCTCCGATGCGGGGCTGTAGGCATCAACATTGAAGATGGCACTGCACCCAGCGAAATCCTTGCCGAAAAGATTCAGGCCATCCGGTCGCGGACCGGCGCTGCGGAATTGTTCATCAACGCCCGCACCGATGTTTACCTGCGCTCCCTCGCCCCAGAGGGACCCGAGGCGATGGCCATGGTCAAGGCGCGGACCAAAGACTATGCGAGCGCTGGCGCAGATGGGCTTTTTGTTCCGGGCTTGGTGCAAACGGCAGACGCTGAACAGATCGCCTCAGCAACGCGGCTGCCGCTCAACCTGATGCTGCTGCCGGGGCTGCCGGATGCAGAAAAGCTGGGGCGGGCAGGCATGCGTCGCCTCAGCGCAGGCCCGGCCGTGTTCCTGTCTGCCTACGCACAACTGGAGGCGGACACCACCGCGCTCATGGCGGGCGAAGGTGCGAGAATTTTCAGCCGTGCGCTCCCCTTCGCAAGCGTCAACGCTCTCTTTGCGCAATAGCGTGCACCTCCATGCGCTGTGGCAATGCACCAGCGCCGGGCTGTACACAAGCTGCACCGGCCCTTTTTTCACCCGCCTCCAACACACCCATGCGACTCGTCGAAATCCGCTCCTACCAACTCAAGGCCCACACTGCAGAGGCCTTCCACCAGCTTGTGAGCGAGCGGTCCGTCCCCTTGCTGAGGCAGTGGGGGACCGACGTGGTGGCATACGGTATTTCTGCACACGAAGATAATGGCTACTTCCTCATCCGCGCATACCGGGATCGGGCCGACCTGCAGCAAAGCCAGGACCAGTTCTACGCGTCCGAGGCGTGGCGCAGCGGGCCGCGTGAAGAGATCGTGGCAAAGATCGAAAGCTCCCTGAGCACCCAGGTCTGGCTTTCTGCTGCAGGGGTCGAGGATCTGCGGGCCTCCAACACCGGTACGCAGGGGGCCTGATCCACGCGGCTCAGTGTGCCTTGTCCCAGTTCGGCCCCACCCCCACCTCGGCCAGTAGCGGCACCTTCAGCGCCGCCACTTCCGCCATCAGGCGCGGGATGTGGGTCTTGAGCCAGTCCACCTCGCTCTCGGGCAGCTCAAACACCAGTTCATCGTGCACCTGCATGATCATCTGGATGCTGGGCTTGTGGGCATCCAGCTCCTTCTGCACCGCCACCATGGCCAGCTTGATGAGGTCGGCTGCGGTGCCCTGCATGGGGGCATTGATGGCGGCGCGCTCGGCGCCTGCGCGGCGGGGGCCGTTGGGGGAGTTGATTTCGGGCAAGTACAGGCGGCGGCCGAACACGGTTTCGACGTAGCCCATGGATTTGGCGGCGGCCTTGGTGTCGTCCATGTACTGCTTCACGCCTGGGTAGCGCTGGAAGTATTTGTCGATGTACGCGGCGGCGGCCTTGGTCTCGATACCAAGGTTCTTGGCCAGGCCAAAGCTGCTCATGCCGTAGATGAGGCCAAAGTTGATGACCTTGGCGTAGCGGCGTTGCTCGCTGGTGATCTGATCGACCTCCACCCCAAACACTTCTGCAGCGGTGGCGCGGTGCACGTCCAGCCCGGCGTGGAAGGCGTGCAGCAGCGAGTGGTCGCCGCTCAGGTGGGCCATGATGCGCAGCTCGATCTGGGAGTAGTCGGCACTGGCAATCACGCGGCCTGCGGGGGCCACAAAGGCCTCGCGCACACGGCGGCCTTCGGGGGTGCGGATGGGGATGTTCTGCAGGTTGGGGTCGTTGCTGGACAAGCGCCCGGTCACCGCCACAGCCTGCGCGTAGTGCGTGTGCACGCGGCCTGTACGTGGCAGGGCCAGTTGCGCCAGCTTGTCGGTATAGGTGCCTTTGAGCTTGCTCAACGACCGGTGCTCCAGCAGCTTGGCGGGCAGGGGGTAGTCCTCGGCCAGCTTTTCCAGCACTTCTTCGTCGGTGCTGCGGGCGCCAGTGGCCGTCTTTTTCACCACCGGCATGCCCAGCTTGTCGAAGAAGATTTCGCCCAGCTGCTTGGGGCTGCTCAGGTTGAAGGGCTGGCCTGCAATCTCGTAGGCCTCGGTTTCGAGCTGCAGGATGCGCTGGCCCAGTTCGTGGCTTTGGGCGGCCAGGGTGGGGGCGTCAATGAGCACGCCGTTGCGTTCGATGCGGTACAGGGCCTCGCTGCTTTGCATCTCCAGTTCGTAGATGAAGCGCAGTTTGTCATCGGCCTGCAGCAGGGGCCACAAGGCGTTATGCACGTCCAGAGTTTGGTCGGAGTCTTCGCACGAGTAGGCGGCGGCTTTGTCCACCGGCACCTGGGCAAACGGAATTTGGTGCGCGCCTTTGCCGCACAGGTCTTCGTAGGTGATGCCTTTGCGGCCAGTGTGGCGCTCGGCCAGGCTGGTCAGGTTGTGGGGCTTGTGCACTTCCAGCACGTAGCTTTGCAGCATGGTGTCGTGCGCGTAGCCCTGCACCTCGATGCCGTGGTTGGCAAACACATGGCGGTCGTACTTGATGTGCTGGCCCAGCTTGTGGTGCTTGGGGTTTTCCAACCAGGGCTTGAGGCGGGCGAGCACATCATCCAGCGGCAGTTGCGCGGGCGCGTCGGGGCCTTCGTGGCGCAGGGGGATGTAGGCGGCCTCGCCGGGCTGTACGCTGAAAGAGATGCCGACGATTTGCGCACGCATTTCGTCGAGGGAGTCGGTCTCGGTGTCGATGGCCGTGAGCGGGGCTTTGTGCAGACGCTCCAGCCACTGGTCAAAGTCCGCCCAGTTCAGGATGGTGTCGTACACCACGGTGCGGTGCTGGGCTTCTTCGGCCACGGTGCTGGCGGAATGGTCGGCAAACAGGTCGCCGCTTTGGCCGGGCATGGCGACGGTGGGGGCTGTAGCGGCGGGGGCTGCGGCCCCCTTGATGGCAGCGGCCAGGCCCTTGAAGCCGTATTGTTCGTAAAACGGCAGCAGGCCAGCGTTGTCTGGCGCGTCGAGCGTGATGTCGTCAAACGCGGGCAGGCCGGGGATGTAGTCGGCCAGCGCGCAGTCGGTCTTCATGGTGACGAGCTGGCGGCTCAAGGCCAGCTGGCCGCTGGCAATGGCCTCGCGCAGGTTGTTGCCCGCCACGCCCTTGATGGCGTCGGCGTTGGCAATCAGATTGTCGAGCGAGCCATATTCCTCCAGCCACTTGGCGGCCGTCTTGGGCCCCACCTTGGTAACGCCGGGCACGTTGTCCACGGTGTCGCCCACCAGTGCCTGGTAATCCACCATCAGCGCAGGCGGCACGCCAAACTCTGCCGTCACGCCCGCCACATCGCGGCGCTTGCCGCTCATGGTGTCGATGATGGTGATGTGCTCATTGACCAGCTGGCTCAAATCCTTGTCGCCGCTGGACACGATGACCTCAATGCCCTGTGCGGCCGCCACGTGGGCCAAGGTGGCGATCACGTCGTCGGCCTCCACGCCGGGCACGGCCACTACCTTCCAGCCCAGCAGGTCCACCACCTGGTGGATGGGCTCGATCTGGCTGCGCAGGTCGTCGGGCATGGGCGAGCGCGTGGCCTTGTATTCGGTGTACAGGGCGTCACGGAAGGTGGGGCCCGAGGCGTCGAACACGCACACGGCGTAGTCGGCCACCACCTCCTTGCGCAGGGCCTGCATCATGTTGATCATGCCGCGAATGGCACCGGTGGCAGGGCTTGTGGGGTCGCCCGGCACCGCCCGCAGGTCGGGCATGGCGTGGAAGGCGCGGTAGAGGTAGCTGGAGCCGTCCACCAGCACCAGGGTCTTTTTGTCAGTCATGCACGGATTGTGCACGGCCGGACTCCACCCAGGCAGCGCTCTACAATCGCCCGATGCGCGCTCTCTACCTCCTTTTGCTGCTGGGCATTGCCTCCGGCACCGCCCTGGCCCAAAATCCAAGCCAAAATGCCCCTCAGGGCACGACGGACAAGCGCGAAGCGCTCTCAAATCAAGAGCAATCTGCAGGCCGCACCAACCAGCGTACCGAGCGCATCCAGGTGGAAGACGCGGGCAGCCGCGTTGATGAGCTGCGTGTGGGCGGGCAAACACAGACGATTTCGGTGCAGCCCAAGACCGGCAACATGCCCGGCTATGAAGTGCAGTCGCCCGATGGCGCACGCAGCCGCGCAGGCAGCAACAGCGGCGCCGAGACCACCACCGCCCCGCGTGTCTGGAACGTGCTGAAGTTCTGAGGCCCCTGCGGCGACTGCGGTATTTGGCAGCGCCACCGCGCTGCCCCCATGAAGCCGCTGCACGCCCTGCCCTTCTTCTGCCAGTTTTTCATTTCTTTGTAACCCCCCTGAGCGATGGCCGTTTTTACCGAAGTCTCCAACACCGAGGCGCGCGAGCTGCTGCGCCGTTTGCAACTGGGTGAGCTGGTAGAGCTGCGCGGCATTGAGGGTGGCATTGAGAACACCAACTACTTTCTGACCAGCGACCAGGGCGAGTTCGTGCTCACGCTGTTCGAGCGCCTCACGGCGGCACAACTGCCGTTCTACCTGTACCTGATGAAGCACCTGGCGCACGGCGGCGTGCCCGTGCCCGACCCGCGTGCTGACAAGAACGGCGACATCCTGCACACCGTGTGTGGCAAACCCGCTGCGGTGGTGAACAAGCTGCGCGGCAAAAGCCAGCTCGCACCCCAGGGCGTGCACTGCGCGGCCGTGGGCACCATGCTGGCGCGCATGCACCTGGCCGGGCGCGACTTTGAGCGCCGCCAGCCCAACCTGCGCGGCCTGCCCTGGTGGAACGAGACCGTGCCCGTGGTGCTGCCGCACATTGGCGAGGCGCAATCGGCCCTGCTGCGCGCCGAGCTGGCTTACCAGAATCATGTGGCGGCCAGCTCGGCCTACGCGGCCCTGCCCTGCGGCCCCGTGCATGCCGACCTGTTCCGCGACAACGTGATGTTCGAGGGCGAGGAGCTGACCGGCTTCTTCGACTTCTATTTTGCGGGCGTGGACACTTGGCTGTTCGACCTGGCCGTGTGCCTGAACGACTGGTGCATCGACCTGCCCACCGGCGCACACGATGCCGAACGCGCCACGCGCATGCTGGATGCCTACCAAGCCGTACGCCCCCTGACTGCCGCAGAGCGCGAGCTGCTGCCCGCCATGCTGCGCGCAGGCGCGCTGCGGTTCTGGATCTCGCGGCTGTGGGACTTTTACCTGCCGCGCGAGGCTTCCATGCTCAAGCCACACGACCCCACGCACTTCGAGCGCGTGCTGCGCCACCGTGTGGCGCATCCGGTGCACGCCTGACCCCATCCCCACCAGACCACGGGGCATGGCGATGACGCTGCCCCTGCGCCGTCGCTGGAATGGGCTCCTGGGGTAAATTCCTGCCCATTGCTTCTTGCCTGTTGCCCGCAGCGCCCCGCGCCAAGCCAGCGCCCCCGGCGCGGCGCAGCGAAGGCGGCGTGAACCGGCCCACCCTCTCCTGCACCCATTCAATGAAACTCCACATCGTCCCCGCCCGCACCGGCATGGCCTGGGTCAAGCTTGGCATCCGGGCGTTCTGGCGGCAGCCCATGGCGCTGGCAGCGCTGTTCTTCATGACCATGGCCTCCATGTCGGTGGCCACCATGGTGCCCCTGGTGGGCCCAGCCATTGCGCTCGCGCTGCTGCCGTCGGCCACGCTGGCCATGATGGTGGCTGCGGCCGAGGCCACGCAGGGGCGGTTTCCGATGCCCACGGTGCTGCTGGTGGCGTTTCGCACCGGCCGCCAGCGGCTGCGCGACATGCTGGTGCTGGGCGCGCTGTATGCGGTGGGTTTCCTGGGGGTGATGGGCCTGTCGGCCCTGATCGACGGCGGGCAGTTTGCCCAGGTGTACCTGGGTGGCGCCAAGCTTACGCAAGAAGTGGCGCAGGACCCGGCCTTCCAGAGCGCCATGTGGCTATCCATGGTGCTGTATTTACCGCTGTCACTGCTGTTCTGGCATGCGCCGGGGCTGGTGCACTGGCACGGCGTGCCGCCGGTCAAGGCGCTGTTCTTCAGCATCGTGGCCTGCGTGCGCAACTTTGGCGCATTTCTGGTCTACGGGATGGGCTGGCTGGGGGTGTTCCTGCTGGGGGGCCTGGTGGTCAGCATTGTTTCAGCGCTGCTCGCAGTGGCGGGGCTTGCCGGTGCGGCGGCCGGTGGCATCATGGTGGGGGCCGCCATGATGATGGCGGCCATGTTCTTCACGTCGGTGGTGTTCACCTTCCGTGACTGCTTCGACCCCCCATCCACGGCCACCGTGCACGAGGCGCCCCATGACGAGCCACCGCAACCACCCCCATCAACTCCTGGGCCGCTCTGAACAAGAGCTGGCCTGGTTCCAGCGGCGCAGCCTGCTGCAGGCCGCCGCCCTGTGGATTACATCCGGCGGCTGGGCGGCAGCCCATGCGCAGGGCCGCAGCAACATCGTGGAGCTGCGCGGTGACGTGCTGCGCAATGGCGAGCCGCTGACCGCCCAGCACACCATCACCGCCAACGACCGCATCGAGACCGGCCCGGGCTCGACCGCCGTGTTCACCGTGGGCGACAGCGCCTTCATGGTGCGCCAGAACTCACGTGTGGCGCTGGAGAGCGACACCCCCACCGCCGTCAAGGTGCTGCGCGTGCTGAGCGGCGCCGTGGCCAGCGTGTGGGGCAAGGGCGCCGACCGCCAGATCGTGCTGCCCACCGCCACGGCCGGGATCCGGGGCACCGGAGTCTATGCCGAAGTGTTCCCGGACCAGGCCCTGCGCGGCTATTTCTGCAACTGCTACGGCACCGTGGACCTGGCGGCAGGCAGCGAGAGCCTGGTGAGCCAGTCGTCCTACCACCAGGCCTTCTGGGCCGAGCCTGCCCCCCGCAATGGCCGGCTGCTGACGCCTGCAGGCGCCATCAACCACACCGACGAAGAGCTGGAGTTTCTGGCGGGCCTGGTGAACCAGCGCACGGCCTGGCAGGTGGCCGGGCGCAAGGGGGTGAAGGACGGGCGCGGGCAGATGGACTATTCAGCCCCACCGGGCAGCGCTGGCAACACTGGCAGTGGTGGCGGTTCTGGCAGCGGCGCAGAACCCCCGCCCCCACCAGCTCCGGCTCCTGCGGCACCCTCACCGGCCCCCGCGTCCCACCCCCGGCCCGTATCACCTTACGGCCCGGACTACTGAGCGCGGCGGCAAGCTGCCGCTGCGGCCCTCTGCGCCAGCCTTGCCAAGCCGCGCACGTTAACCGCCCCAAAAACAAAAAGGCCGGCTCAAGAGCCGGCCCATGAACCGTGGGAGGCAACCCTCCCACCGCCGCATCAGGTCCCGATGGTGCCGCCGTCGTTCTTGGTGATCACGATCGTGGCCGAGCGGGGGCGCTTGCCCGCGCCGTAGCCCGCATTGGAAGGCCACTGGCTGGTGTACTTGGCGGGGTCGCCCAGATTGGCCAGCGCGGTGGTCTCACCCGGGTGCTGGATGTTCACGAAGATGGCCTTGCCGTCGGGCGTTTCGGCCACACCGGTGATCTCGCTGCCGCTAGGGCCCACCAGGAACCGCTTGAGCGTGCTCTCGGTCGCGGCCTTGCCCACGGGGGTCACGATGTCCATCTTGGAGCCATCGGCCTTGGTGTAGCTCAGCGTCTTCTTGCCACCGTCACCCACCTGGCCGGGCACGGCGGCCAGCATCATGCAGTTGGTCACGTCGGTGTAGGCGCCGTCGTCGGTCTGGATCCAGCAGATGCCGGTGGCCTTGCTGAAGGCCAGGCCGTCGGGGCTGGAGAAGTCTTGATCGGCCGTCAGCGACGAGATGTTGACCATCGTCTTGTCAGCACCGGCTTCGGCACCGAACAGGTACACGTCCCAGGTGAACGCCGACACGGATGCACCTTCCTTCAGGCGCACCATGTGGCCGTTGGGGTTGCCGTTCTGGGCGCTGCTGCCCTTCATGTCGGTATAGGCGCGGGGGTTGGCCGCGTCGGGCAGGTACTGGCTGCCGGTGGGGTTCACGCTGCGGTTGCTGTTGTTGGTCAGCGTGAAGTACACCTCGCCGTTGGCGGGGTTCACCGCGTTCCACTCGGGGCGGTCCATCTTGGTGGCACCCACGGCATCGGCTGCGATGCGGGTGTTGATGGCGATGTCGGCCGCGTCGGCAAACTTGTAGGCCGCGTAGCCGCTGATGGCGGTGTTGGCCAGCGACAGCTCGATCCAGCTGCCCGTGCCGTCGGCGTTGAACTTGGCCACATAGAGCTTGCCGCTGTCCAGGTACTTGTCGCCCACGGCCATGCGGTCGGCGGCGTTGGCGTCGGCCGCGTTCCACAGCGCGGTGGAGACAAACTTGTAGATGTATTCGCCGCGCGAGTCGTCGCCCATGTACACGCTCAGGGGCTTGCCCGCTTCCACCTTGCCAAACGCTGCGCTTTCGTGCGCGAAGCGGCCCAGGCCCGTGCGCTTCTTGGCCATGCGGGTCTTGTCGTAGGCGTCGATCTCGACGATGTAGCCCATGCCGTTCATCTCATTGCGGTAGTCGTCGCTGCCGTCGGCCGAGGTGCCGGTCTTGCTGTTGTTCCAGCGCTGGTACTGGTCGGCAGTGCCGCCGCTTTCCCAGCCGTGGCGCGATGCGGCGCCCTGGTTGCGGCCATAGCGCTTGAGGGCCGTCACGCTCTTGTCGTTGCCGCGTGCGGCATCGTCTGCAGCGCTGCGGGTGAAGTAACCAAACCAGTTTTCCTCACCGGTCAGGAATGTGCCCCAGGGCGTCTTGCCCGTGCCGCAGTTGTTCAGCGTGCCACGCGTGGTGGTGCCGGTGGGCGAATACTTGGTGACCAGCTGCGCATTGCCGCGCGCGGGGCCCGAGATTTCGATGGGGCTGAGCGCCGTCAGGCGGAAGTTCAGCGCCGAGTTGGGCGTGTAGGCCCACTTGCCCGCCGTCTTGGCCACCTCGATCACGGCGATGCCGTGGGCAGCGGTTTCCTTGTCGATTTCCGACGCAGGGCGGGGCAAGGTGGTGGTGCCGCCATTGGCGTGCAGAAAGTGCGACGACAGCTTTTCGTCGGTGGTGGCTTCATGGTTGATGGCCAGCAGGCCGCGCTCGGTAGCGTTGTCGTTGCGCTTGCCATCGGCACCCAGGCCAAACCACTCCATGCCGTCGTGGTGGTCACCCGCACGCTTGTCGAAGTCGCCATCGGTGCCATCGTTCTTGTAGGCAGGCACGCCAGCGGCGATGGGGTCGCCCAGCGCGAACAGCACGCTGGCGGTGTAGCCCGCAGGCACGGTCACCACGTCGGCCAGGCTCTTGGGCACGGCGCCAAAACCCAGCAGCTTGGGGCCCGCAGGCACGGCATCGTCGCTACCACCACCACAGGCGCTCACACCAAACCCGGCCAGCATGGCCGTGCCCACGGTGCCCACGCTGCCACGCAGCAGGCCGCGGCGCGACAGGCGTGCACCCAGCACGGCGTCAAACGTGGGGTTGGCGGAGGTGTTGGCGTTTTCGTTGTTGAAATCGATGGCCTGCTCGGGCGCATCCACACGGTGGGTCATGGGGTTCCTCGGGGGTTGTTGGTTACAAAGCCTGTGGAGCGTAGAAACACCGGGTGACACCGCCGTGAAGCTTTTGCGTCGGTTTCGTGACATGCGATTCCAGGCTGCGCCCGAGGGATTGAACAAATACGAATAACTATCATTTGTATAATCCTCACCACCCCAGACCGCCCAGCCAATCTCCGCGCGCCCCCGCCTTCCCAAGGCCTGTGCGCGGCCCCCACCAGCCAGTGCGGCCCCTCCGTTCCCACCCCGTCATCGCGGCGCCCCGCCCAGCCCCCGGCTGTCGGTGCGGCAGCCTGCGTGCCCCTTTGGAGACCCCTGCATGACCTCGCCCTTCCTGAAGACATCGCTGCTGGCAGCGGCCCTGTGCGCCACCACCCTCGCCTGCAGCACCGGCGCCGCAGCACAGACCCCGACAGCAGCCGCCCCCCAGGCCCAGGCCGCACAAGCGGTGACCTCGCAGGCCGTGGCAGCGCACTACGCCACCCTGGTGTATGCAAACTACGCCGACACCCTGGCCAGCGCCCAGGCGCTGCGCGAGGCAGTGTTGGCCTTCACTGCCAAGCCTTCGGCCGAGACCCTGGCCGAAGCCCGCAAGAAGTGGCTGGCTGCGCGCGAGTTCTATGGCCAGACCGAGGCCTTCCGCTTTTACGCTGGCCCCATCGACAACGACAACGGCCCCGAAGGCCGCATCAACGCCTGGCCCATGGACGAATCCTTTGTGGACAGCGTGCAGGGCAAACCCAGCGCTGGCCTGGTCAACAACCGCAAGTTCGCCATCACCAAGAAGAACCTCACGGCCCAGAACGAGCGCGGTGGCGAAGAGAACATTGCCACCGGCTGGCACGCCATCGAGTTCTTCCTGTGGGGGCAGGATCTGTCCGAGACGGGCCCAGGCAACCGCAACTTTGAAGACTTCGTGGACGGCAAGGCCCCCAACGCCGACCGCCGCCGCCTTTACCTGAACGTGGTGACCGACCTGCTGATTGACGACCTTACCGCGCTGGTGAAGGCCTGGGCGCCCGATGCGAAGAACAACTACCGTGCCAAGTTCGTGCGCGGCGGCAACGAGTCGATCCGCAAGATGCTCGTGGGCCTGGGCTCGCTCTCGCGCGGCGAGCTGGCGGGCGAGCGACTGGAAGTGGCCCTGAACAGCCAGGACCAGGAAGACGAACATTCGTGCTTCTCCGACAACACGCACCGCGACGCGGTGACCAACGCGAAGGGCATCCAGAACGTGTGGCTGGGCCTGTACCAGCGCGCGGACGGCAGCATGGTGAAGGGCCCATCGCTGCGTGACCTGGTGGCCGCCAAGGACGCGGCGCTGGCCGACAAGACCACGCAGCAGATCGCTGCCTCGGTGGCAGCCGCCGAAGGCATCCAGGCACCGTTCGACCGCGAGATCATCGGCGGCAAGGATGCCCCAGGCCGCCAGCGCATCCAGAAAACCATCGACAGCCTCACGCAGCAAAGCAAGGACCTGGTGGCCGCAGCCAACGCCATCGGCATCACCAAACTCACGCTGGTGCAGCCCTGAACATGCAGATTCCGCAAGCCACACGCCGCCAACGCGCCCTGCGCCTGGCGGCAGCCAGCATCGGCGTGATCGCCCTGGGAGGTATCGGGTTCAGCGCCCTGACGGCCGCCCCCGCGCCCGACCCGCTGGGCGAGAAGACCGGCGGCGACACCACGGTGTTCGCCACCGGGCGCAATGCCTTTTCGTTCCCGGCCGCCAACCTGAGCGATGAAGAGCGCACGCGTTTTGTCATCGGCAACTCGTTCTTCCGCCGCAACTGGGTCGAGGCCCCCGCCTCCACCAAGGCGCGCGACGGCCTGGGCCCGCATTTCATTGCGCGGTCCTGCGGCGGCTGCCATGTGCAGGACGGGCGCGGCGAGCCGCCAGCCATCTTCAACCGCCTGGGCGAGACCAAAGACCCGACCGTGGCCTTGCTGATCCGCCTGTCCATCCCCGGCACCGACGCGCACGGCGGGCCCCGGCCCGACCCGGTGTACGGCGATCAGTTCAACAATGCGGCCGTCCAAGGCGTCCGACCCGAGGGGCGCGTCACGCTGCGCTACGACACGATCAACGGCAAATTTGCCGACGGCACGCCCTACAGCCTGCAAAAGCCCGTGTACGGCTTTGCCGACCTGGGCTACGGCCCCCTGCACAAGGACGTCATGACCAGCCCGCGCATCGCACCGCAGATCATCGGCGTGGGCCTGCTTGAAGCCATTGCCGAGGCCGACATCCTGGCCAACGCCGCCGACCAGGCCGCCGCCCCCGGCCCCATCAAGGGCGTGCCCAACCAGGTGTGGGATGCGCCATCGGGCCGCATGATGCTTGGGCGCTTTGGCTGGAAGGCCAATGTGGCCACGATTGCGCACCAGACGGGCGGCGCCTTCCTGGGCGACATGGGCATCACCTCGCGCCACTTTGCGCAGGAGGCCTGCACGCCAGCGCAAAAGGACTGCCTGGCCGCACCCAGCGGCCAAAGTGGCGGCGAGCAGGGCCAGCCCGGCGTCGAGATCGACGACAAGACCCTGGCCGACGTGGTCTTCTACCAAGCCACGCTGGCACCGCCCGCGCGCCGCAGCATCAACGATGCGCAGGTGCAACGCGGCCAGGCCCTGTTTGCGCAAGCCCAGTGCGCCACCTGCCACCGCCCGAGCTACGTCACCCAGGGCGGCCCCTTCCCGCAACTCACCAGCAAGGCGCTGAGCGGCCAGCGCATCTGGCCCTACACCGACCTGCTGCTGCACGACATGGGCGAGCGCCTGGCCGACAACCGCCCCGACTTTGGCGCCAACGGCCGCCAGTGGAAGACCCCACCGCTGTGGGGCACGGGCCTGATCAAGGACGTGAACGGTCACACCCGCCTGCTGCACGACGGGCGTGCACGCGGCGTGCTGGAAGCCGTGCTATGGCATGGCGGCGAGGCCGAGGCAGCCAAGGACCAGGTGCTGAAAATGAAGAAGGCCGACCGGGATGCGCTGGTGAAGTTCATGGAGTCACTATGACCATGAGAACCCTTGCCGCGTTGGTGCTGGTCCTGCCCCTGGCAGCCCCGGCGCAAACAGCCTCCCCCGCCTGGCAGCGCAATGCCGTGCCCTTCTACGACACGGTGCACGCGCTGCAAGGCATCTACGGCCACTGGGCCCTGCCGCGCGCACAGGACTTTGACCGCAGCGCACGCGCCATGGTGCCCGCCGTGGCGGCGCTGTGCGAAGCACCTGCAGCAGGCGGCAAGGCGGCGCTCGAATCCGCACGCACCGCCTGGCTGGCCACAACCCGTGCGTGGGAGCAGCTGTCTGCCGTGTCCGTAGGCCCCGTCATCGCCCGCCGCAGCCAGCGCGCCATCGACTTCACGCCCACGCGCCCTGCCCTGATCGAGAAAGCCTTCGCCGCCCAGCCCCAGGGCGCCAAGGCGTTCGAGCGCATCGGCACGCCCGCCAAGGGCCTGCCCGCGCTGGAATGGCTGCTGTGGACACGCCCCGCCCAGCCCGGCAGCCCCGCCTGCAGCTACGCCCACGAGGTGGCGCAGGACGTGGCCCGCGAGTCCGCCGCGCTCGAAAAAGCCTTTGCCGACGCATCGGGCACCGACTGGGGCGCCGAGGATGAGCAGGAGCAGTCCACCCAGGCCATCAGCGAGTTTGTGAACCAGTGGGTGGGCGGCATCGAACGCCTGCGCTGGGCGCAGATGGAGAAGCCGCTGCGCGCCGCTGGATCGGGATCTGGCGCGCGCACGCCGGATTACCCTCGCACCGCCAGCGGCAGCACGCTGCCCGCCTGGGCCGCCACCTGGGGCGGGCTGCGCAGCCTGACCACCCTGCCCGCCCACGCCCACATCCCCGCCGCTGGCGAGGCGCTGGTGCCACTGGAGATGTACCTGCGCGGCAAGGGCCTGAACCCGCTGGCCGACAAACTGCGCCAGGCCACCGACAAGGTCGATGCCTCCATGGCGCAGGTGCAAAAGTCCGGCTTGCAGAACAAGGCGGCCATTCAGCAGACCGCGCGTGATCTGGCCGCGCTGAAGTTCCTGGCCGAATCCGAAGTGGCGCCCGCGCTGCAGGTGAGCATTGGCTTTTCGGACGCCGATGGCGACTGACCTGCACCGCCGCCATGCCCTGGCCGCTCTCGCGGGTCTGGGCGCCTGCGTGCTCGCCCCCGGCGCGGCCTTCGCCACCGCCGGTGACCGCGTGTACCTGGCCGCCGCGTGGGAACACCGGGGCAGTTTCCATATCGGCGTGCTGTCCACGCGCGAAGGCGCCGGGCAGGCGCTGCAGGTTCACGCCACGCTGGAGGTGCCGACCCGCGCGCACGGCCTGTGTGTGTTGCCCGACGGGTCGGTCATCGCCACGGCCCGCCGTCCCGGCGACTGGCTGGTGCGCTGGCGGCCCGGCGCAGGCGGCGGGCCCCAGTGGCTGTGGCAAGACGGCGAGCGATCCTTCAACGGCCATGTGCTGGCCAGCACCGATGGCCAGCGGCTGTACACCACCGAAACCGATGCCGAGACGGGCGCGAGCTGGGTTGTGGTGCGCGATGCCCGCACGCTCGCTACCACCGCCGCATGGCCCACCCATGGCATCGATGCACACGAGCTGGTCTGGGACACCTGGGGAAACAACGGCGGCGCCCCCACCCTCATCGTCGCCAACGGCGGCGTGCCCACCGCGCCCGAAACCGGCCGCGTCAAGCGCGACCTGGGCACCATGGACTCATCGCTCGTGCGGCTTGACGCCCACACGGGCCGCCTGCTCGGCCAATGGCGCCTGCCCGATCCGCGCCTGAGCCTGCGCCACCTGGCCTGGAGCCCCGACGGCGCCCTGCTGGGCATCGCGCTGCAGGCCGAACACGACGATGCCGCCATCAAGAATGCCGCCCCCGTGCTCGCGCTGTTTGACGGCACCGCGCTGCGCGGGGTGGCGGCGCCAGAACCAATTGCCCAGCGCCTGCGCGGCTACGGCGGCAGCATGGCCGCCACCCCCACCGGCTGGGCCGTCAGCTGCCCGCGCGCCCATGGCATCGCCCTGTTCTCCTTGCAGGGCGACTGGCAAGGCCTGGTGCCGCTGCCCGAGGCATGCCCGCTGGCCGTGCGCGGCGGCGCGCTGTGGGTGGGCGGCCTGGTGGCCAGCCTGCAGGACGCGCAGGCCCCCGCCCCGTTGAACCACCCACATGGCCACCAGTTGCAGGGGGCGCGGCTGGACAACCACTGGGTGCTGGTGCATGGTTGATTACAAGCCAAATCGTGCTCTATGGCTTTCTGAATAAGCGCAAGAAGCTATCAAAAAAGAAGCACTCATCCACGGCACGCAGGACCTTCATGCATCCAGGCGGCGGTGATTGAGTCGCCAAGTGTCCAAGGCCAGTTCCATCAGCGCGGCTTGACGTTGTGCGATGGCTTGGCTGTCCCATTGCGCGGTTCGGAAGTTGGCACCGGGCTTAGCTGACAAGCGGTTCACCGCCGTGTTCACACCGATGGCGAATGTGTGGTCTAACAATTGGGTGCTGAGCAGGCCGGATTTGGCGTACTCGGCCTGCTTGTCCGCAAACCAAGTGCCGCCTAGGCCGTTGTGCTTGTTGACGGCCTGGTTGATGACGCTCTCCAGCAGGGTGACATTGCCCAGGCGGTATACGTGCCCCTCGTACTCGGCCAGGTTGGCAGCCAGGGCGGGCGGAATGACGCCACCTTGCGGCGTCTGGGGCAGGATGTGCTCGACCTGCAAGCCGTCGATGTAGCGCAAACCCTTTTCCGGAATATTGCATTCGGCCAGCAGCGTGTTTTCCATGCGGCCGAGCACATAGCGAAGGCGGTACAGCGGGTGATAGTCGTTGTCGCGCAGCGCCAGGAAGCGCTGGCGGAACTCGCCCAGTTTGTCGTGCAGGTAGGGGCGCAGAGTGGCATCGACCACGGTGGCAATGTCCGCTTCTGATTTGAGACCACGCAGCCCGGCGGCCCACTGAGTGAACTGGCGTTCGTAGTTCTTGGTCTGGATGCCAAGAGTGTTGACGTAGAAAAGAAAGCTCTCGATCTGGTCGGCCAGGTAGTTGATAGCGCTAGCGGAACTGGTGTGATCGAGTGCGAGCAGCAGGATGAGGTGCTGGCGCGATTTGACCTTGTTCATGAACCCGATGCGGGTAACGGCTGGGTATTCACCGCCATCGCCAAGCAGTTCGGTCGCGCACACCAAGTCGGCGTAGCGGCGGGCACCCTTTTCCAGTTCCACGGCCAAATCGTAGGGGGCTTCTTCGTACCGCAGGCGTTCCCTCCCCTTCGGCGAGATGATCCATTTGTACAGTTCATCCTCGCGCAGAATGCCTTCATAGTGGCGCGCCATGAGGAAATAACGCAAGAACCGCAGTGGGCTGTCGCCCTCGCCCGCGCGCTGCAAATGGCTGGTGAGGTCCTTCCACTTTTCTTTGATCCGGGAAAACTCATTGCCCTTGGCCTTGCTGAACAGCAGGTTCTTGACAAGGTCCATCGCGTTGAGCCCGGCGCCGCGCTGGTTAATGGTTTCGAAGATCTTGAGGGCGCTGCTGAGATTTTCAGATTCGATGACGACAAGGTCGATCTTGGTGAGGAAGTAGCGGGCGTATTCGGTCAGCGCTTCCAATCCCGCATCAAGGTACTGCCCCAGATGCTCCTTGATCCGCACATACGCCTCGCGCATACGTTGGATCGAGGCGGTTTCATCGCCAGACCACGGCGGTCCCTGAATGAGTTGCAGCAGGAAACCCTTGCTTTCCTCGTACTGCAATTCCAAGCGCACCTGCACCTCATTGGTTTCGATGTCGAAGCTCGAAAGCCAATGATCAATACTCTGGAAGTACTGAGTCTGCCGAGCATCCATGACCTGGTCCTTGAGCAGATCACGCAGCGCACACATGGTAAGCACGATGGTGGTCAGGCGCTGCTGGCCGTCGATTACGTCGTACTTGTCACCGTTCTTGACGATGATGATGGAGCCGATGAAATAGCTGCTTTGCTCCCTCGCGCCAGGCTCGAACTCGTTCGCTATGTCGGCCAAAAACTGATCGACTTGGTCATCCATCTTCCACACATATTCGCGCTGGTAGTCCGGCACGAGGAAGTAGTAATCCTTCAGTTTGGAAATGTTGTGGACCTGGGCTTTGATTTCCATAGATGAAATTTCGGTTCGACAAAGGTACTTGGAGAGGCGACGGCTCGGTCGCGTCCAAACGGAATTCTGGGCAGTCCAATCAATATTCGACCGGACAGATTTGAGGCGCGCACCTCACTCCACCACCGTGAGCTTGGCCACTGACAGCGCCAGCCACTTCGTGCCGTGGCGCGGAAAGCTGACCTGTGCGCGCGCATCGTCGCCCTGCCCCTCGATGGCCAGCACCTTGCCTTCGCCAAACTTGGTGTGGAACACGGAGATGCCCACGCGCAGGCCGTGCGAGGGCGCGGCCTTCTGCACGGGCACCGGGGGGCTGGCGAAGGTCTCGGATTTCAAGCCAAAGCTGCCTCTTCCGCCTGCTGCATATGGGTTTGCAGCTCCCATATTAGGAGCATACGAGCCAAACCCCTGCTGCTTGGGCGTGATCCACTTGAGCGCGGCCTCGGGCAGCTCGTCAAAAAACCGGCTCTTGATGTTGTAGCGCGTCTGGCCGTGCAGCATGCGCGTTTGCGAGTGGCTCAGGTACAGGCGCTTGCGCGCGCGGGTGATGGCCACGTACATCAGACGGCGCTCTTCCTCCAGGCCGTCGCGGTCGCTGGCGGAGTTCTCGTGCGGGAACAGGCCCTCTTCCATACCGCCGATGAACACGCAGTCAAACTCCAGGCCCTTGCTGGCGTGCACGGTCATGAGCTGCACGGCGTCCTGTCCGGCCTGGGCCTGGTTGTCGCCCGCCTCCAGCGCCGCGTGGGTCAGGAAGGCCGCCAGGGGCGAGAGGGTTTCACCGGTGTCGGCGTCCACAATGCCGGGCACGGCGGGCTTCAAAGGCTCGTCGAGCACCGGCGCGTTCGGGTCCAGCCCTTGACTGACCACGCTCTGGGTCAGCGGCGTGCCGTGCTCGTCCAGCGGCAGGGCCACGGCGTCGCGGCCAAAGCCCTCTTGCGTAACAAAACTCTCGGCGGCGTTGACCAGTTCCTGCAAGTTCTCGATGCGGTCGGCGCCTTCCTTTTCAGTGCGAAAGTGCTCCACCAGGCCCGTGGATTCGAGCATCTGCTCGATGATGCCGCGCAGGTTCAGCCCCTGGGTCTGCTCGCGCAGCACATCGACCATGGCCACAAACGCGCCCAGGTTGGCGCCCGCCTTGCCAGGCACGGCGCTCACCGCGTCGTGCAGCGAGCAACCTGCGGCGCGGGCAGCGTCCTGCAGCACCTCGATGCTGCGCGCGCCAATGCCACGCGGCGGAAAGTTGACGACGCGCGTGAAGCTGGTGTCGTCGTGTGGGTTCTCCAGCAGGCGCAGGTAGGCCAGCGCGTGCTTGATTTCAGCGCGCTCGAAAAACCGCAGGCCACCGTACACGCGGTAGGGCACGCTGGCGTTGAACAGCGCCGATTCGATCACCCGGCTTTGCGCATTGCTGCGGTAGAGCACGGCGATTTCCTTGCGCTCAAAACCGTCGCTGCGCACCAGCTGCTTGATCTCGTCCACCATCCACTGCGCCTCGGCCAGGTCGGAGCTGGCCTCGTACACACGCACGGGCTCGCCCGCGCCCTGCGTGGTGCGCAGGTTCTTGCCCAAGCGGCGGCTGTTGTGGCTGATGAGGTGGTTGGCCGAGTCGAGGATGTTGCTGTAGCTGCGGTAGTTCTGCTCCAGCTTGATCTGCTGCCTGACATCAAACTCGCGCACGAAGTCGGTCATGTTGCCGACGCGCGCGCCACGGAAGGCATAGATGCTCTGGTCGTCGTCACCCACGGCGATCACACTGCCCCGCGCCTCGTAGCGCCCGTTCACCTCATTGCCCGCCAGCTGCTTGAGCCAGGCGTACTGCAGCTTGTTAGTGTCCTGAAACTCATCCACCAGGATGTGCGCAAAGCGGCGCTGGTAGTGCTCGCGGATCGGATCGTTGTCGCGCAGCAGCTCATAAGAGCGCAGCATCAGCTCGCCAAAGTCCACCACGCCTTCGCGCTGGCACTGTTCCTCGTACAGCTGGTAGATCTCGACCTTCTTGCGGCTGTCGCTGTCGTGCGTGGGCACGTCGCCCGGGCGCATGCCCTCTTCCTTGCAGCTGGCGATGAAGTACGACAGCTGCTTGGGCGGAAAGCGCTCCTCGTCCACGTTGTGCTGCTTGCACAGGCGCTTGATGGCCGAGAGCTGGTCTTGCGTGTCGAGAATCTGGAACGACTGCGGCAGCCCCGCCGCCTTGTGGTGCGCGCGCAGCAGGCGGTTGCACAGGCCGTGGAAGGTGCCGATCCACATGCCGCGCACGTTCACGGGCAGCATGGCCGACAGGCGGGCCACCATCTCCTTGGCGGCCTTGTTGGTGAAGGTGACGGCCAGGATGCCGCCGGGTGTGGCGTGGCCGTTTTGCAGCAGCCAGGCAATGCGGGTGGTGAGCACGCGGGTCTTGCCCGAACCCGCGCCCGCCAGGATGAGCGCATGGCCTGCGGGCAGGGTGACGGCGGCCAATTGCTCGTCGTTCAGGTTCTGCAGCAGGGGGGACAAAGGTGCGGGCGCCGGGGCGGCACCGGCGGGGGAAGGCGACGGCGCACCCGAAAACAGGTCTTGTGGGAACATCCGGCCATTGTAGAAAGCGCCCCCGCCCCTGCCCCGTCCCCCCCATGAAAAACATTGCTCCTACCCTGGCCGGCCTGCTGCTGGCACTTTCTTACGCTCCCGGCGCCTGGGCCCAGGCCAGTTGCAGCAGCGACGGCGCGCCCCAGCCCGTGGCGGTGTTCGAGCGCTTCATCAACGCCGACTGCGAGGCCTGCTGGACCGACCCGGCCACCCCTGCCCCGTCCGCCCGAGGCCAGGCCGTGGTGCTGGACTGGATCGTGCCCGGCGCCCTGGGCGACGACGCGCCCCTGTCAGCCGCCGCCAACGGCGATGCCCTGGCGCGCCTGGACACGCTGGCCCGCCCCGTGCCTGCACGCACCGACGTGCACATCGCAGCCCTTGAATCAGCAGCCCCTGCGCAACTGCGCGTGGCGCAGGGCCCGCCGTTCAACGACTACATGGGCGCCGCCATCACCTTCACGCCGGCCCGCGCCGCGCGCCAGCACGGCCCCTGGCGTTTTCACCTGGCGCTGGTCGAATCCGTGCCTGCCGGAACCGATGGCACTGCAGTGCCCAGAAACGTGGTCAGAAACATGCTTCTCGGCGCATGGGATAAAGGCAAAAAGCTATCAAAAACAGAGCAATTCAAGCAGCAGGAGATGCGCCCGGTGCGCATCCCCGAGGGGGCGAAGCCAGAGCGCCTGCGCCTGGTGGGCTGGGTGCAGGACGCCCAGGGCCGCGTGGTGGCCGCTGCGCAGTCCCGCTGCCAGTGACACCGGCCGCATCGGCGGTGCCCGTGATACCGCTCATACCATCAGTGTTATAGGGTCTGCCGCACAGGCGGGTAGAATCAATCACCGGGCCCAAGTTTCTTGTCGCCCGGTTTTTTGTGCCCGCGCATTGCGGGGTTCGGAGCGGCCACCACGGCCCCGCCCACAAACCAAGCCGGTCCCAAGCCAAGCGCCCCACGCTGCTGAAATGGTTTGGCAGCGCCTTTCAAAGGAGCTTGGAATCTCATGGAAATCTTCGACTACGACAACATCCTTTTGCTGCCGCGCAAGTGCCGGGTGGAAAGCCGCTCGGAATGCGATGCCAGCGTGGAGCTGGGCGGGCGCTCGTTCCGCCTGCCCGTGGTGCCGTCCAACATGAAAACGGTGGTGGACGAAAAAATCTGCACCTGGATGGCGAAGAACGGCTACTTCTACGTGATGCACCGCTTTGACCTGGACAACGTCCAGTTCGTGAAGGACATGCACGCACAGGGCTGCTACGCATCCATTTCGCTGGGCGTGAAGCAGCCCGACTACGACACCGTGGACCAGCTGGTGGCCCTGGGTCTCACGCCCGAGTACATCACCATCGACATCGCCCACGGCCATGCCGACAGCGTGAAGAACATGATCGGCTACCTGAAGGACAAGCTGCCCAAGTCCTTTGTGATTGCGGGCAATGTGGCCACCCCCGAGGCCGTGATCGACCTGGAAAACTGGGGCGCCGATGCCACCAAGGTGGGCGTGGGCCCGGGCAAGGTGTGCATCACCAAGCTCAAGACCGGTTTTGGCACGGGCGGCTGGCAGCTGTCGGCCCTGAAGTGGTGCGCGCGTGTGGCCACCAAGCCCATCATTGCCGACGGCGGCATCCGCAGCCACGGCGACATCGCCAAGAGCATTCGCTTTGGTGCCAGCATGGTGATGATCGGCTCGCTGTTTGCAGGCCATGAGGAATCGCCCGGCAAGACGGTGGAAGTGGACGGCGCGCTGTTCAAGGAGTACTACGGCTCGGCCAGCGACTTCAACAAGGGCGAATACAAGCATGTCGAAGGCAAGCGCATCCTGGAGCCCATCAAGGGCCAGCTCGCCAACACGCTCATCGAGATGGAGCAGGACGTGCAAAGCTCCATCAGCTATGCCGGGGGCAAGAAGCTGATGGACATCCGCAAGGTGAACTATGTGATCCTGGGCGGCGACAACGCAGGCGAACACCTGCTGATGTAAAACCCGCGCCCTGCCGGGCGCCGTGCACCATGCCACGGCCTCGCGGCAAGCTACATCCGCAGCAGGTTCTGCGCCATGTGGTGCAGGTCCTTGCCGGGCTGGGCCAGGGTGTCGAGGATGCTGAAATGGTTCAGCCCCGGCAGCACCTGGCAGCGCGGTACCGAGTGAACACCCCAGGCCTGCTGCACCAGGCCATTCTGGCGGTGGAATTCTTCGCTCTCATCCCCGCCCGCCACGCAGTAAAGAATGCCATGCTCGGGCGCCAGCAGGCGCGCGGGGCTGTCCTGCAGCACATGCTGGTCGGTCAGGTGCAGCGCCTCTTGCAGAAAAGGGGTGTGCATCAAAGGCTCCAGGTCGTGCAGCCCCGAGATCGACAGCGCGTTGCGCACCAGCCCATCCGGCAGGCCCGCACCGATCAGCGGCCACACACTCGTCAGCAACATGGCCGCCAGATGCCCGCCCGCCGAATGCCCGGCCACGGTGATGCGCCGCGCATCCCCGCCATGGGCCTCGATGTTGCGCGCCACCCAGGCAACCGCTTTTTCCATCTGCCGCACGATGTGCGGAATCGTGACCGGCGCCTCGGGCGTGCCCGGGCACAGCGCGTAGTTCACCACCACCACACAGAAGCCCGCCTGGTTGAACGGGGGTGCGATGAAGGAATGGTCGGATTTGTCGAGGGCCCGCCAGTAACCGCCGTGGATGAACACCAGCACCGGCACCGGGGCGCCGGCGGGGCGCGTGGAGGGGAAAACATCCAGGGTTTCACCGACGCCCGTGCCATACGCCACATCCAGCACACAGGGCACCTGGGCACGCACCTGCGCGGAATCCCGGGCCCAGCGCTGCAGGTAGTCCATGTGGTCGGGAACCAGCGCGCGGTTGTTGTACATGCGCTCCAGCCAGGCCGGGTCGTTCAGGGGCAAGCTCATGGGCGATGTCTCCTTGGGCAAAACAGCTTCGGGCATCATCTTTCCATTCGCTCCAAGCTGCAAGCTCCGTGACAGGCTGGTGCACCAAAAAGGCACATGATGGCAGCAGAGACAGCCTTTCATCTCAGCAAAAAGAAGTACGCCATGACCACTACACCCCTGCGCATCGCCGTTCTCGGCATTGGCATGATGGGCCTGCCCATGGCCCGCCGCCTGAGCGAAGCGGGCCACCCGGTGCGGGCCTGGAACCGCACCCGTGCGAAGGCAGAGCCGCTGGCCCTGTATGGTGTCACCGTGAACAATACGCCCGCAGAAGCCGTGCAGGACGCCGACATCGTGATCAGCCTGCTCGAAAACGGCCCCGTGGTCGGCCATGTACTGTTTGACCAAGGCGCCGCCCGGGCCATGCGCAAAGGCAGCCTGTTCATCGACATGGCCTCCATCCAGCCCAGCGAAGCGCGTGACCATGCCGCGCGCCTGGGCGAGCTGGGCGTGGCGCACCTGGACGCGCCAGTCTCCGGCGGCACCGTGGGTGCCGAAGCGGGCACCCTGGCCATCATGGTCGGCGGCCGCCCCGAAGATTTTCAGCGCGCACTGCCCGTGTTTACCCCCCTGGGCCGCGCCACCCATGTGGGGCCCCATGGTGCGGGACAGCTCGCCAAACTGGCCAACCAGATGATCGTGGGCATCACGATTGGCGCCGTGGCCGAGGCGCTGCTGTTTGCGGCCAAGGGTGGGGCCGATATGGCCAAGGTCCGCGAGGCCATCAGTGGCGGCTTTGCCGACAGCCGCATCCTGCAGTTGCACGGCCAGCGCATGGTGGAGCGCGACTTCGCCCCCCGGGGCCGCATGGCCGTGCAGCTCAAGGACATGCGCAACGCCATGGCCACTGCCCGTGAGACAGGCTTCGATGCCCCCATCACCGCACTGTTCGAGGCCCTGTATGCCGACGGTGTCGAGCATGGCCTGGGCGATCTGGACCACAGCGGCCTCTTTGTGGAACTGGCCAGCCGCAACGCGATGCAGTGAAGTTTTTTGGCCCGACTTGCTAACAACCAAAAAATTAGTGCATAATTCGAGGCTCTGCAGCAACGCAGACAGATTTTAAAAAGATTTGGGTTCTTAGCTCAGTTGGTAGAGCAGCGGACTCTTAATCCGTAGGTCGAGTGTTCGAGTCACTCAGGACCCACCAAATCGAAGCCGCAAGGCACAAAAAGCCTGCTACCTATAAGTAGCAGGCTTTTTTGTTTTCAGAACAACTGCCCCACTCTTGCAGCCAGTACGCGCGCACCGCCCGGAAGCCTGCTGGTGCAGGCTCTGACCTCCGGGCCACACGGCCTTGGTGTCCGCCCTCCTCAGGCGGCAACGAATGCATCTCCCCAGACGGCCACCATCCCACGATCCACATTGCCACCGCCAAAGGCTGAGGCAGTGTGATGGCGCGTGGTTCTGGCGGCCATTTTTTGACCCATGAATCCAAACGCACACCCGCCTCGTACCCATGGCAGGAACGCTCCCACCAGGCCTGGCGGCGATTGCAAACAAATGTCTCCCGACCATTTGCGGACGAAACGCGTGGCTACACTTTGTCAAACACATGACACACCGGTGAAGTAAGCCCACGACGCCATCCTCACCCGGAACGAGACACCCAGAACACCGTGACATCCAGCCCCCAAAAAACCGGCGCGCCCTCCATCCTGCTCGCACTCATCGCCGTCGGCCTGATCTCGCTGCCCCACCCTGTTGCCAATGCACAGTCCTCCAAATCGCGTGACGCCGGGGCCAAGGATCGCAACCAGGCCAGGGCAGAACGCGATGTGGTGCGCAGCAAGGTGGCACCCGCAGACACAGGAGCCAGTGCAGCCCATGCAACAGTGGCAACGCCCTCGCCACTGCCCTCCCGGCAGTGGAGGGTCAGCCTCAAGGATCTTGGCGTGGCGCGCCCCATCGCCCTGCGCGGCGTGGAGAGCGAGGCCAGCGTGGGCGTGGGCGTGCGGCGCGACGAAGCGGTGGAATCGGCCCGGCTGCGCCTGACCTTCACGCTGTCGCCGGCCTTGATCCCGGTGCTGTCGCACCTCAAGGTGATGCTCAACGACGAAACGCTGCAAACCCTTGTCCTCGACAAAGAGCGTCTGGGCACACCACAGACCGTCGAACTCAACATCGACCCACGCTACTTCACCGACTACAACCGTTTCCGCTTCCAGTTCATCGGCCACTACACGATGGAATGCGAAACGCCCAACCATTCGAGCTTGTGGGCCACCATCAGCAACGAAAGCCAGCTCGAACTCTCGCTGCGCCAGATCCCGCTGCGCGACGATCTGGCCCTGCTGCCCGCACCGTTCTTCGACCCACGTGACAACCGGCCCGTCAACCTGCCTTTTGTGTACGGCGACAAGCCCAGCATGGGCACACTCAAGGCGTCGGGCTCCGTCGCAAGCTGGATCGGCATGCTGGCAGGCTACCGTGGCAACCAGTTTCCGGTGTTTGAAAACCAGCTGCCCCGCCAGCACGCCGTGGTGCTGGCCACCAACAACAACCGCCCCGCCTTCCTGCAGACCCTTCCAGCGGTGGAAGAACCCACGCTGTCCGTCGTGCCACACCCCGACATGCCCGGCGCCAAGCTGCTGCTGGTGCTGGGCAAGGACGATGCGCAGCTGCAGATGGCGGCCGACGCGCTGGCCCTGGGCAAGGCCGCGCTCTCGGGGCAGAGCATCACCGTCAAGTCGCTGGAGTACCCGGCCCTGGCCAAGCCGTACGACGCACCCCGGTGGATCACGACCCAACGGCCTGTGAAGCTGGCAGAACTGGTGTCCAGCGCTTCGGAGCTTCAGCTGCGCGGCGCGGTGCTCAACGACACGGTGAACGTCTACACCCGCATGGCGCCTGACCTGTTCACCTGGAACGCCAAGGGTGTGCCGCTGGACCTGACCTACCGCTACACGCCCAACAGTGTCTCGGACCATGGGGCGCTCAATATCTCGATCAACAACCAGTTCATCCAGTCCTACCCGCTGCAGTCGCGCGAAGACCGCACCAGTGGCAAGAGCACCATCATGCTGCCGCTGTTCGACGATGGCAGTGCCCAGACCCGTTCGGACCTGAAGATCCCGGCCTTCATGATCGGTGGCGACAACCAGCTGCAGTTTGCCTTCCAGATCCCTCCCAACGATCTTGGCCGCTGTCGCTCGGCACCGCCCACCGAGTTGTTCGCAGCCATCGACCCGCATTCCACCATCGACCTCACGGCTTTCCGCCACTACCTGGCCATGCCCAATCTGGCGGCCTATGCCAACAGCGGTTTCCCGTTCACGCGGGTGCCCGATCTGGCGCAGACGTCCATCATCCTGCCGAACCGGCCGACGCCATCCGACGTGGAAGTGTTTCTCACGGCCGTGGGCCGCATGAGCGCGTCCACCGGCTATCCCGGTACGCGCTTCAGGCTGATCAGCGCGGCCGAGGCCGACAAGGCGGCCGACACAGACATCCTGGTCATTTCCCAGGGTGACAGCGACGGCCTGCTTGAAAAATGGAAGAGCCACCTGCCAGCCCTGCTGGCAGCGGGCGCACGTTCGGTGCAACCGCTGGAGCGCGCGATGGGTTCTTTCTTCGATCTTTTCAACCTGGAGCCCCACCAGCGCCTGTCGGCCTCGGGGGGCCAGGCCGTGTTGCAGGGCAAAGGCCCGCTGGCAGCCGTGACGGGCTTCGAATCGCCCCTGAGCAGCGGGCGCAGCGTGGTGGCCCTCACCGCCACCGACAAGGATGCCATGTCCCTGCTGAGCCAGGGCCTGAACGACGCGGGCAAAATCAAGAGCCTGCGTGGCGACCTGGGACTGATGCGCGGCGACGCCATCGAAAGCTTCCGCATCAAGCCGGTGTACTACGTAGGTGACCTGCCCTGGTGGCAGCGCCTGTGGTTCCACATGCACAGCCATCCGCTGCTGCTGGCCCTCGTGGGCATTGGCACTGGCCTGCTGCTGACTTTCATCGTCTACGCAGCGCTGCGCAGCATGGCGCGGCGCCGACTGGCTGCACACCATGACTAAGCCCGTTCATCGCCGCGCCGCCTTGCAGACCTGCGCCAGTGCCGCCCTGCTGGCCTGCTTCCCGGGGGCCCAGGCCCAGTCAACCGCAGCGGGCGGGGGCCGCACCGCCTGGCCCGCCTGGGACGCTTTCAAAGCCCAATTCATCAACGAAGGTGGCCGTGTGGTCTCTGACGATGATGGGGGTGGCCAGACCTATTCCGAAGGCCAGTCCTACGCACTTTTCTTTGCACTGGTGGCAAACGATCGGCCCATGTTCGAAAAGCTGTTGCGCTGGACCGAGAACAACCTCTGCGAAGGCGACATGACCGCGCGCCTGCCTGCATGGCTCTGGGGCCGCCGCCCCGACGGCACATGGGGTGTGATCGACAGCAACGCCGCATCGGATGCCGACCTGTGGATTGCCTATGCGCTGGGCGAGGCCGGCCGGCTGTGGAACGAGCGCAGCTACCGCGCCCTTTCGGCCCTGCTGGCCGCACGTGTGCTGCGGGAGGAAACCGCCGACATCCCGGGCCTGGGCCCCACACTGCTGCCCGCGCCCAAGGGGTTCGTGCAGCCCAACGGCCGCTGGCGCCTGAACCCCAGCTACATGCCCATGCACCTGATGCACTGGCTGGCCGCCAGTGACTACGACCCGCAATGGAAAAAGCTGGTGGACAGCTCGCTCAAAGTCATCCGTGGCGCATCGCCTAAGGGCTTTACCCCCGACTGGACGGTGTACGACGCCAAACAGGGCTTTCTGGTCGATACAGAAGGCAAGGAAAAAGGCCAGGGCACCTACAACGCCATCCGTGTCTACCTGTGGGCCGGTGTGATGCATGCCGACGCGCCCGGGCGCAAAGCGCTGCTCGACACCCTGGCGCCCATGGCCCGCTATGTGCGCGAGCAGGGCTATCCGCCCGAATCCATCGACATCCTGACTGGGCAGGCCTCGGGCCCTGCGCCCTCGGGCTTTTCGGCCGCGATACTGCCCTTTCTGCGTGCCATGGGGGACGACAAGGCACTGCAGTCGCAGCGCATGCGCCTGGAGGCACGCCCCCTGCGGCCCAAGGCCTACTATGAGCAGGTGCTGGCCCTGTTTGGCCAGGGTGCATTCGAGGGGCAGTACCGCTTCACAGCAACGGGCCAGCTCCTGGCGCGGTGGAAACCGTGACCCGAGCCCCCCGCCGCCCCCGCCATTGGCTGCCTTCCATCACCCTGCTGGCCGCAGCCTGCCTGCCCCCAGTCCAGGGCGTGCACGCCAGCACGCCGTCGGCCGTCGAGGCCGAGCTGCTCAGCGGTGCCCGCATGTGGGCCTCCAAGAACCGCCCTGACATGGCGCGCCAGCTGGTGGACAAGGTCCTGGCCATGGACCCCTATTCGCCGCAGGGACTGGGCACGCTCGGCGACCTGGCGCTGCGCGAGAAAAAAATGGATGAAGCCAAGCGCATCCTCGACACCCTGCGCAGCCGCCACCCTGGCCACGCGGTGACTCAGGAGCTGGAGACCCTGGTGCGGGTCTATGGCAGCGAACGTGAAAAACTCTCGCAAATGCGGCTCATGGCGCGTGCAGGCCGCAAGGCCGAGGCCGCCGACCTGGCGCGCGAGCTGTTCCCGCAAGGCCCCCCTACCTTGGGTGGACTGGCGCTGGAATACCACCAGATCCTCGGCTCCAGCACCAAGCGCAATGCCGACTCCCTGCGCCAGCTGGGCAAGCTGTACCAGGAGACCGGTGAATCGCGCTATCGCCTGGCGCAGCTCGAAATGCGCATGTACCAGGGCGAGAACCCCACTACCGTGGTGCAGGAAATCGAATCGCTGGCCAAGCAACCCGATGTCAACGCCCAACAATTGCAGGACCTGTGGCGCCGTGCCATGGACCGGCTGGCCAACACCTCCGCCAACCTGCCCCGCGTGCGTGCCTTTCTGCAGCGCTACCCCGGCGACCAGGCCATGGAAGATCGCCTGGCCGCCATGCAACAGGCCGTGGAGCGCGCCGCACGGGCAGCCCGCGACCCCGCCAACCTGGCGCGCAATGCCGCACGGGCAGCCCTGGACCAGGGCAACACCGAACTGGCCGAAGAACAGCTCCAGGCTGCACTGGCCTTGCGCCCCAGCGACGGTGACAGCCTGGGCAACCTCGGGCTCATCCGTCTGCGCCAGGGTGAACACGCCCAGGCCCAGGAGCTGTTTGGCCAGGCCTATGCGCTGACCCGCCAGGGCAAATGGAAAGAACTGCAGGAGACGGCCCGGTTCTGGGGCTTTCTGCGACAGGCAGACCGGGCCATCGAGAAGAACGAACTGTCTACGGCCGCTAGCCTGGCCGAGCGGGCGCTGGCCCTGCAACCCGGCAACACAGAGGCGCTGACCACACTGGCCAGCATCCGCGACCTGCAGGGAGACCACGCGCTGGCCGAAAACCTGTATCTGGACGCGCTGCGGCATGAGGCCAACAGCAGCGCTGCCGTCAAGGGGCTGGCCGGGTTGTATGCCCGCACACAGCGCTCAGACAAGGCGCTGGCCTTGCTGGCCGAAGCCGCCACCCGCGACGCTGTCCTGGGCGCAAAGCTCGCAGGCACGCAGGCCGACATCTTGGTCGCCCAGGCCGAAGAGCACCTGCAGGCGCAGCGCCTCAGTGCCGCATTGCGCGCCCTTGAATCTGCCGTGGTGCTGGCGCCGGGCGACGCCTGGGTGCGACATCGCCTGGCACGGTTGTACCTGCGGCTGAACCTGCCCAAGGAAGCACTCAATGTCATGGACGAAGGCATGGCACGCGCCACAGCCAACCCACCGGGAGTGGCCAGCAGCGCCATGCTGTACGCGCGGGCGCTGATCCGCTCTGCGGTGGATGACGACCAGGGGGCGCTGGCCGATCTGGCGCAGATTCCATCCGGCGAGCGCACCGAATCGATGCAGGCTCTGAGCCAACGCTCCACCGTCAATGCGCTGGTGGCGCAGGCAGCCGCCAGCCGCCAGCCCGCCGAAGCGCATGCACTGCTTGCCCGGGCCGAGCAGACCGCAGGCAACGATGCCGAGTTGCTCTACGCCGTGGCCAATGCCTGGTTCCGCCGGGCACAGCCCCTGCAAGGCGTGGCAGTGTTCAACCGGTTGGCGGCGCGCACGCCCCGCATGGAGCCACAGACGCAGCTCGACCATGCCCAGTTGCTCAACCGCGCACAGGACGATGCCGCACTGGCCGAACACCTGCCTCGCCTGTTGCAATCACCGGGCTGGAGCGTCGAGCAAGAAGCGCGCCTCGTAGCCCTCTACACCGCCCACCGCGAGCGGCTCATCGAACAGCAGCGCCAGGCCGGTAACCTGACCGAAGCCGTGCGCATGGCACGCCAGCCACTGCAGCTGCCAGCCCCGGCAGCTTCTCCCGAAGCGGTCCAACAGCGTGCGCAAACGCAGGCCCGCCTGTTGATGGCGGCAGGCGAGTATGCCGACGCAGCCCAGCTGCTTGCACCACTGGTCAAAGCGCAGCCCGACGGCCTGGACCTGCGCATGGCCCTGGCGGATGCGCTATCGCGGCTGGGCGATGCAAGGGGCGCCACCGAACACGCCCTGTGGCTGCAAGACCATCTGCCCCCGAACGACGCCGGACAGCAGTTGGCGCTGCTGCGCATCTGGCAACGCGCCGGCCGCATGGAGGAAGCCCGGGCCCTTTCCACGCGATTGCTGCAGGCTTTCCCCCAGGACAGCGACGTCCTGCTGCACGCCGCGCGGCTGGAGCGCGCCAACCGCAACTATGCGCAGGCGCTGGTGTTTTTCCGCAGCGCCCTGATGCTGGAGACGCGTGGCGGCGCCGCAGCGACAGCTGAACCGATCCCGACCGAGGCGATGGATGCAGAGCCCCCGCTGGCGCTGCAAAAGAGCTACGCGCTGTCTTTGCCCGTGGATCCGATCGTGGTGGCCAAGATCCAGGGCGAGATCGACGCCATCGAAGCCCGGCGACAGGTCTGGATCGAGGCCGCGCACACCAGGCTGCGCAAGAATTCCACCGAGGGAATCTCCAGCCTGCGCGGCTGGGAGCGCCCCCTCGTCGCCTGGATGCCACGCGGCTACGACGGGCACTATTTTCTGCATGTGGACCGGGTCAAGCTCAACGCAGGGGACTTGCCTGCCGATGGCTCGGACCTGCTGGACTTTGGCCAGATGGCCGCCCTGCCCCCAGGCTCGCCCCTGACCTCCCGCCGCCAGCGTGGCGCAGGCACCAACCTGGGCTTCGGTTTTGTGGGCGACGACATCCAATGGGACATTGGAGCCAGCGGCGTGGGCTTCCCGGTGACCAACGTGGTGGGGGGGCTGGCCAAAACCGGCACCCTGGGCCGCTACGGCTACAAGCTCGAAGCTTTCCGTCGCCCCATCACAGGCAGCCTGCTGTCCTATGCTGGTGCCCGCGATCCCGTCTCCGGCGAGACCTGGGGTGGCGTGGTGGCCACCGGCGCTGCGGCGCGCCTGTCCACCGACTTCGGCCCCTACAGCGGCTCGGTGAGCCTGAATCTCGCAGCCCTGACCGGCAAGAACGTGGAAAACAACACCCGCGCCCAACTGCGCGTGGCTGTGGACCGCGACGTCTGGCGCAGCAGCCACAGCGTGGTCAACATGGGCGTGGCGTTTTCCGCCTGGCACTACAGCAAAGACTTGTCGGAGTACAGCTTTGGCCACGGTGGCTACTACAGTCCACGCAGCTACGCTTCCCTTGCACTGCCTGTGGAATGGAGCGGTCGCCACGGGGCCCTCACCTGGCTGGCGCGGGGTTCGGTATCGGTATCGCGCAGCAGCAGCGCCGACAGCGATTACTTCCCGCAGAGCGCGCTACTGCAGGCGCTGGCGCGTGCGCGCCTGGCGGAAAGCGGCAATGTCCCGGTGTACCCAGGCAGTTCAGGCTCGGGGGTTGGCCGGTCGTTCCGGGGCGTGCTGGAGTACCAGGTCACACGCAATCTTTCGCTCGGTGCCCAGCTGGAGCTGGACCGCTCCGCCTACTACGCCCCCACCAACCTCATGGTGTACGGCCGTTATCGCTTTGACCCGGTGCTGGCGCCGCTGGAAAACCGCCCGCGCCCCGTCCAGCCCTATTCGAGTTTCTGAGATGTCCACCGCCTCTTCTCCCCCGCGCAAAAGCCTTCTGCCTCCAGGGCGGGCGCGCACCTGGCTCCGGCGCCTGCGCCTTTCCCCTGGCCGTGGGCCTGACGGTGGCGCAACCCCCATGCACATCGGTATCCAAGGTCTGCCCGATGGCGTGGGCCAGTTGCCTGCGCATGTCCCTGTCTCCCTGGTCGCAGCCGATGCGCCCAGTGCTGCGCTGTGGTTCCCCGCACTGCTGGAGGACGCCCTCGCAGCAGGCTCCGTGGGCCTGGTCGCATCCGACACGTCATGGGTGGACGGGCTGCTGCGGCGCCCAGCCCTGCAGGCCGCCTACCGCGCCGGCGGCTTGCAGCTGTGGGTGCTCTCGCCTGGCCTGCAGGCCGAGCTGCGGCGACATGGGCTTCTCTCCTTGATGCAGGAACTGGAGCGCACGGGCCTGAGCGATGCACATGCGCTGTTTGTCTGTGACGCCCAGGGCCTGCTGGCAGGCCTCAGCGTGGCGGAGCTGGCCCGGGTAAGCCGCCAGCTCAGCGCCCTGTGCCGCGAGCGCGCACGCCCTGTGGTGCTGGGGTTCTTCCCGCCGCTGGAGCCTGAAGTGCTTCTGCCCGCCTTGCGCAATCTGTGCCAGATGTCCATGCACATTGCCACCTTGTGCACCGATGCGGACCGCTGGAGCCTGGGCCTGGAGCGCTGGAATACCGATGGCGGCGCGCTCTTCCAGACGGCGTTCGGGCTGCTGCGCGACGACACAACGGGCCGCCTGGCTGCCGACGGCACGCGCACGCGGGGGGCCGCGCGCGAACTGGTCGAAGCGGCGGACCAGTCCGAGGTCATCGCCACGCGCGCTTCCATCGAAGGCCAGCGTGGCGTGCCCGGCCACTGGCGCATCGTCGAGGGCCTCGCCGACCTGGAGATAGCGGCCGCCGCCAGTGTGGCTGCCACCGTGCTCCTGGATGCGGGCCAGGCGTCAGACTTCGAATCCCGTGCACGCCTGGTGCATCAGCTGCGCCTGTCGCGCCCGCTCACGCTCAAGATCGTGGTGCGGGAAAACCTGGGAAAGCTGCGCACACACAGCGAGCAGGCCCTGCTGCAACTGGGCGCCAGTGCCGTGGTCTACAAGGAGGTGGGGTTTTCGCGGCTCCTGCAGCTGCTGCAGGACATCAACGCCCAAAGCCACACCCGCAAGGTGCACCCGGACTACGAGCAGGCGCTGGGCAGCTTCATGCCTGCACGCGAGCGGGGCTACCAGCCGCCGGCGCAGTTCTGTGCACTGGTGCGCAGCATGCTGGACCGCACACATGCGATTGGCCTGTCGCACAGCCTGGTGCGACTGAACGTGCTGGCGCAGATCCCGCACCTGGATGCGCTGCGCGCCTGCCACACCGCACGCGACGGCGACCTCTTCACCGCCGACCATGAATCGGTGTACGTCTTCCTGTTCGCCTGCCGTGAACCCGATGTGGGTCTGGCGCTGCACCGCCTTTTTGCTCTGCCCTTAACCCAGTTGTTCTCATCCGAAGCCACCGACTGCTCGGACACAGGCATCCGAGCCATGACCGGCCACCTTCAAGAGGCCTCGCGCAAGGGCTTGCCCGACTACAGTGCGCTGCTCGGCCACACACCAGCGGCGCCGGCAGTCACCACTGCTGCGCCAGCTTTCATGCCCCCTCTTCCCTCGTCCACACGGCCTGCATTGCCCGCATTGCCTGCGGACACCGGCGCCGTGCATGTCGCGACAGGCCCCAGCGTGCAGCGCTGCCCCATTGCACGGCGCGCCGTGCCGCACCCTGCCGGGAGATCCTTGGCATGACGCTGTTGATGCTGCTGCTCTACATGCTGCTGGGAGCCCTGCTGGCCTGGCCATGCTGGTTGCTGCTGCGCCGTGCGCAACGGGCACGCCAGCCACTGCGCTGCGTGAGGCCCTACCGGCCCGAACTACCGCAGACGGATGCGGCCGGTGCGCCAACGCCACCTTCCGCACCTTGAATGAACGAATGAACAGAGACTTTGCATGCGTGTGATTGCCGTTGTATCGCCACTCGGAGGAGTGGGGCGAACCACCCTGACTGCCCATCTGGCCACGCTCCTGGCGCGCCAGGGCCAGCGCAGCCTGGCGGTGGAGCTGTGCGCCCAGAACCTGCTGGGGCGGCACCTGGGCATGCACGAGGCCAGCACCACTGGCTGGGCCCGCGCGGCGGCCGACGGGCAATGGTGGGCTGAAAACGGATTTGACAACTCGGATGGCGTGCGAGTCCTGCCTTTTGGAGCGGCTTCCCTGGAAACCATCAGCACCCTGCACCAGCTGCTGCAGGCGCAGCCGCGCTGGCTGCAGGACCAGATCGAACTGCTGGACATCCCCTCTGATTGCACCGTGCTGCTGGACACCCCCTTGTGGCCCTCACCCTGGGCCCAATCCGCACTGCACTGCGCCGACACCGTGCTGGTGGCACTGGAAGCCTCTGCCCGCGCCTGCGCGGCCCTGAGCAGTGTGCAGACCCTGCTGCGCAGCGCTGCAGCAGCCCCCAGTGAGCAGGGTGTGCTTGTCACGCGTTTCGATCCGCGCCGGGTCTCCCACCGCGAGGCCTTGCAGACCCTGCGCGAACAATGGGGAGAGCGCCTCATCCCCTATACCTTGCACGAAGATGAGAACATCGCGCGCGCACTGGCCCGCGCCATGTGTGTGGGCAGCCTGGCGCCCCAGGCACAGTCCGCCCACGACCTGCAGGGTGTGTGCAACTGGCTGGTGGGCCAGCGTGCAGCCCCCGCGTCCATGCTGGTGTCCGGCGCCGCCCTGCCATGACCTATCTGCACGATACGGGCGTGGCACCCCGCGCAAACGCGCCGTACCCCCCTCAAGCGCCTGCGAACGAGGGCTCCGAGCCAGACCACATGAGCCTCTGGATACGCTGGCTTGCGCGGCAGTTGGAAGTGGCACCCGGTGCACCATGGTGGATGTGGCTGTGGCGCTGCGTCGTGCTGCCCGCCACGCCCGAGCGTGCACTGCTGCCTTGGCTCCTTCAGCCGGGGCGCTGGCTGCTCGCAGGACTGGTGTTTGTGCTGCGCTGGGGCTGGAAAGGCCTGGCCCTGCTTCTGAACGGGGTGTTCTGGCCCATACGCCTCTTCCTGCGCGCCATGGACCGGTTGGCCACCCATGTCAGCGTGGAGAAGGGCATGCGCCTGGCCGACCAGGTGCTGTCTCCCCTCATGGAAATTCCCGGGCTCCGGTGGGTGGTGCTGGCCGTGGGCCTTCTGGCCGGGCTGGTCGTCATGACGACCCCCTTCAACTGGCTCGGGCAGACACTGTTCATGCTGCTTTGCTGGGGCCTGTCGCTGGTGCTGCGCCGCCTGCCAGGGCGCTACCCCTCGCTGGCACTGGCGGCCATCAGCCTGCTGGCCATGGGGCGCTATGCCTGGTGGCGGGTGACCTCGTCCATCGAGTTCGAATCGGCCATTGAATCCTTCCTGGGCTACGGCCTGCTGGCCGCCGAAGCCTACACGTGGCTGGTGGTGGTGCTCGGATTCATCCAGACCGCCTGGCCCCTGCACCGCCGCCCGGCCGACCTGCAGGGCCAGCCTGCCTCCTGGCCTACCGTCGATGTCTACATTCCCACCTACAACGAACCCCTGAGCGTGGTGCGGACCACCGTGCTGGCGTCCATGGCACTGGACTGGCCCAAGGACAAGGTGAAGGTCTTCATCCTGGACGATGGTCGGCGCGAGGAATTCCGCGAGTTCGCTGAGTCCATGGGCGTGGGTTACATCGTGCGCCCCGACAACAACCACGCCAAGGCTGGCAACCTGAACCACGCGCTGGGCAAAACCGACGGCGAGCTGATCGCCATTTTCGATTGCGACCACATCCCCACACGCTCATTCCTGACCACGGCCGTGGGCTGGTTCCAGCGCGACCCGAAGTGCGCCATGCTGCAGACGCCGCATCACTTCTTCTCGCCCGACCCGTTTGAACGCAACCTGGGCACCTTCCGCCGCGTGCCCAACGAGGGCGCACTGTTCTACGGGCTGATCCAGGATGGCAACGATTTCTGGAACGCCACCTTCTTCTGCGGCTCCTGCGCCGTGATCCGCCGTGGCCCGCTGCTGGAGGTGGGTGGCATCGCCGTGGAAACCGTGACCGAGGACGCACACACGGCCCTCAAGCTGCACCGGCGCGGCTACACCACGGCCTACATCAACGAAACCCAGGCCGCGGGCCTCGCCACCGAGAGCCTGTCGGCCCATGTGGGGCAGCGCATCCGTTGGGCGCGCGGCATGGCACAGATCTTCCGCGTAGACAACCCATTCCTCGGCAAGGGCCTCACGCTGTGGCAGCGCATTTGTTATGCCAATGCCATGGTGCACTTCTTCTTCGGACTGCCGCGGTTGGTGTTCCTCACGGCGCCCATGGCCTTCCTGTTCTTCGAGTGGCACATCATCAACGCGGGCGCGA
Organism: Acidovorax kalamii; assembly: GCF_002245625.1. GTDB lineage: Bacteria > Pseudomonadota > Gammaproteobacteria > Burkholderiales > Burkholderiaceae_C > Acidovorax > Acidovorax kalamii. Next base: position 92,595 of record NZ_NOIG01000001.1, on the reverse strand, counting down.
TCATGATCGCGCTGTACGTGCTGCCCTACATCCTGCAATCCAACATCGCCAACGCACACGTGCAAGGCGAGCACCGGCACACATTCTGGGCCGAGGTCTATGAGACCGTGCTGGCCTGGTACGTGGCGCTGCCCACCACGGTGGCGCTGATCAACCCGCGCCTGGGCAAGTTCAACGTGACAGCCAAGGGCGGACTGGTGGATGAGCCCTACTTCGACTGGGCCATCTCGCGCCCCTACACCGTGCTGGTGCTGCTGAACTTCGCAGCCTTTGGCATGGGGATCATGCGCCTGTTCTTCTGGAACACGGAAGAAACGGCCACCGTGCTGCTGAACCTGCTGTGGACCGTCTACAGCATCCTCATGCTGGGGGCAGCGCTGGGCGTGGCCTCCGAGGCGCGCCAGGTGCGCCGCATGCACCGTGTGGCAACCCGGCTGCAGGCCACGCTGTACCAGGACGACGGTACGGTGCTCCAGGCCGTCTGCATCGACTTCTCCATGACAGGAGTGGGCCTGGAGCTGCCCGAAGGCATCCGACCAGCAGTGGGGGAAAAGGTACAGGTGGGCCTGTGGCGCGGCCATTCCGAATGCACCTTCCCCGCCACCATCATGCTGCACCGGGGCCAGGGCGCCACGGGCCTGCAATTCGACCCCATGACCCGCGAACAACAGATCGACCTGGTGCAATGCACCTTTGCCCGCCCCGACACCTGGCGGCAATGGAACGACAGCCATGACATCGACCGCCCCTTGCATGGCCTGCAGGAGATCGCCCAGCTCGGCGTGCTCGGCTACCGCAAGTTCTGGGAATCGCTGCTCGACGCTGCCCACACCCGCTGGCCCACCGGGAGACAACGCAGACAACAGGGACTGGGCGCATGAGCTACTGGAACCTGTACTTCCTGGTCAAAGTCGGCCTGTACTTCACGGGCTACATCGGTTTCAGCTGGTGGCTGAACCTGCTTCTGTGGCTGGCGCTGCTGCCCCCCATCGGCCACCGGCTGCTGAGACGCACCCGCGCCGTGCTGGCCTGGCCAGCGGCGATTGCCCTGCTGTACTACGACTCCTACCTACCCACCCTGGGTCGCGTGTTGTCCCAGCTCAAGGCTCTCGCGGGTTTCAGCGCCGACTACTGGATGGAGTTGGCCGGGCGGCTGGTCAACCCCACCGCTGTGGCGATGGCTGTGGCCGGTGTCTTTCTCTATGCGGCCTTGGCGCGACGCGTGCGCTTTGCCACCTTGGCCCTTGTTGGCATCTTGAGCGTGCCAGTGGTGGCAGCCCTCCAGGAGCGGGAGGCTCAGATCACCGATGCCGGAAATGCCCAGGCCAACACTGGCGATGGCTCCTCCGTGGCGGGCGCCGACGCGGCAGACCCCGACGCCCTCCTGCAAAAGTTCTATGCCAGCGAAAGCCAGAAACGGATGCAGTTCAGCACCGCAGGCGGACCGCCCCCGTTCGACATCATTCTGCTGCACGTATGCTCACTGTCCTGGGACGACATGGAGTTTGTGGGCCAGCGCAACCACCCGCTGCTCCAACGCTTTGACGTGCTGTTCACCAACTTCAACAGCGCCGCCAGCTATAGCGGGCCGGCTTCGCTGCGCGTGCTGCACGGCTCGTGCGGGCAAACGCCCCACAACAAGCTGTACGAGGGCATCGATCCACAGTGTTACGTGTTTCCCAACCTGGAGAAGGTGGGCTACCAGACAGCGGCTCTGCTCAACCACGACGGCGTATACGAAGAGTACGCCCATGCGCTGGAGCAGCGCGGCGGTTTGGCGGGCAAGCTGCAGCCCAACCAGAGTGCGCCAGTACACATGCAGAACTTCGATGGCTCGCCGATCTACAACGACCACGCGCTGCTGTCGCAGTGGTGGAAGAAGCGCAGCAGCGAGCGGGGTGCCGCCCCCGTGGCGCTGTACTACAACAGCATCTCACTGCACGACGGCAACCGCGTGCCCGGCATGACCTCCCGCAGCAGCCTGGACACCTACAAGCCTCGCCTGGTGCAGCTGATGGCTGATTTCGACAAATTCATTACGGAATTGGAAACGGCGGGTAAACCGGTGGTGGTAGTGCTCGTGCCTGAACACGGCGCATCGCTGCGCGGCGACAAGATACAGATTTCGGGCATGCGCGAGATTCCAGGCCCACGCATCACACTGGTGCCTGCTGGCGTAAAGCTCGTGGGCATGAAGAAAAAAGACCCTGCGGCCGAGTCCTCAGCGCCGGTGGTGGTGAACCAGCCGATGAGCTACCTGGGCCTGTTCACCTTGCTTGGCGACCTGCTGAGCGACAGTCCCTATGCCGACTCCGCCCGTCCGCTGACCGATCGCCTGCAGGCACCGGAGACCACCCCCTTCGTCTCGGAAAACGCCGACGTGATCGTGATGCGCAACGCGGCCGGCAAGTATCTGATGAAGTCGGGCAACGGAGAGTGGATTCCCTACAGCTATTGATCCACGGCATTGGCCCAGGCCGCGCCCGGAGGCTGTGTCCCGCATAATCGGCCGCTGCGCCCGCGCACCGGGCCCTCGCCCGCCTGCGGCGTGCGTCCATCAACCCCTTCCCCTCTTCGCATGAACCCACAAGCCCACCTGCTCTGGAAAGCGCCCCGCTGGGCCTTGGCGGTGTTGCAGGCGGTGCTAGGGATGCTGGGGCCGTTCTCCATCGACACCTACATCCCCGCGTTCTCGGGCATTGCCACGGCACTGGGTGCCACGCCGGTACAGATGCAACAGACGCTGTCCGCCTACCTGTTCGGCTTCGCGTTCATGAGCCTGTTCCATGGTGCGCTGGCCGACAGCTTTGGCCGCAGGCCGGTGATTCTCTGGGGCATCGCAGTCTTCACACTGGCCTCGGCGGGCTGTGCGTTGTCGCAGACCATCGGGCAATTGGTGTTCTTCCGGGCACTGCAGGGCCTGTCCACGGGCGCGGGCATCGTGGTCTCGCGCGCAGTGATCCGCGACATGTTCCCGCCCGCCCAGGCACAGAAGGTGATGAGCCAGGTCACCATCTACTTTGGTGTGGCCCCGGCGATTGCACCCATCGTGGGGGGCTGGTTGTTCGTACACCTGGGCTGGCACAGCATCTTCTGGTTTCTGACCCTGGTGGGTGTGGCGCTGTGGACCGCCAACTACCGCCTGCTGCCCGAGACCTTGCACCACGAGCACCGACAGCCCTTCAACGTGCGCCACCTGATGCGCGGCTATGTGCAGCTCGGGTCCAGTGCGCGGTTTGTGTTGCTTGCCCTGGCCAGTGGCGTGCCATTCAACGGCATGTTCCTCTACGTACTCTCTGCACCGGCTTTCCTGGGCGAACATTTGTCGCTGGCGCCCACGCAGTTCTTCTGGTTCTTCATCCTGACCATTTCGGGCATCATGGGCGGCGCCTGGCTTAGCGGGCGCCTGGCCGGGCGCATCCCACCCAAGCGGCAGATACGCCATGGGTTTCTCATCATGTGCACGGTGGCGGTGCTCAACCTCGCGGCCAACCTGCTGTTTCCGCCACACGCCTGGTGGGCCCTGCTGCCCATTGCCATCTTCTCGTTCGGCTGGGCACTGATGGTGCCGGTGGTCACGCTGCTGGTGCTGGACCTGCACCCGGAGCGCCGGGGCATGGCCTCGTCGATGCAAGCCTTTGTGGGCTCCAGCGCCAATGGCCTGGTGGCCGGTCTGATTGCCCCCCTGGTCATGCACTCCACGGTGCTGCTGGCACTGGCCTCGCTGCTGATGATGGGCATAGGCCTGGCGGCCTGGATCTATCTACACAACCGCTGGCCCGACATCGGACGCACACCCGTTCAGCTCTGAGCATCCACCCCGGGTTCACCCAGGATCGCTCCTGGGGCCGCACTACCCTGCAGGACCATGGCCAACTGTCAGTGCAAGGTGGTCACCGGGCATGCATCCACCTCAAGTGTTGTGCGGCTGCCGACGGTCCACATTTTTCTGCTGGTAATAGCGGTTTTTCTCGGCGTACATGGCTTGGTCGGCCCGATTGATCGCCGCTTCCACCCCATCGCCGGAATGGCAACTGGCGATGCCCATGGCCAGACTCAAGTGCTGGCCGGGGTAGAACTGGTTGTTCAGCTCCAGCATCGAGATGATGCGCTCCTGCAACGCATATGCCCCACGCTCTTCAGTGCCAGGCAACAGCACGGTGAATTCATCGCCGCCAATGCGCGCCGCGCAGGCCGGGGCATCCACGGCCTTGGCCAGCACCTCACCCACGCGCCGCAGCATCGAGTCGCCCGCCGCGTGGCCTTGCTCGTCATTGACCACCTTGAGCCCATTCAGGTCAATGGCGATGACGGACAGAGGCCAGGGCCCTTTGCGCGTGAGCCGGTTCAACTCTTCGGCATAGAAGGCGCGGTTGCGCAGCTGGGTGAGTACATCGTGTTTGCCCAGGTATTCGAGGTAAGCCTCGGCCTTTTTTCGGGCCGTGATATCCACCAGCGACAGGAGCACCAGCCCCCAATCATGCCGATGGCTATCGAGCACCGAGAATTGCATGTGGATGTTCACCGCGTCGCCCGACAGTGAGTAGTTCACCACCTCGCGCTGCTGGAAGGTCTTCCCCTCCCACAGGTCCTGCAGCTGCTCTGCGAAGGACTCATGCATTTCGCCACGGAACACGCGGCCGATGTTGTTGAGCAGCATCTCCTTGCTGGCAGCACCGAACATGCGCAATGTCTGCTGGTTCACGTCGATGACGCGGATCTCCTGCATGCAGCGGCTCACGAAGTCGGGGTGTACCTTGAGGAAGGTCTTGAAGTCGCCAATGCCCTGGGCGCGCACGCCATCGAGCAGATTCTTCACGGCGCTGAAGTCTTCCACCCAGAGCGAGACCGGCGAATGCTCGAACAGGTCGCGCGCATACTGCTCGCTGCGCCGCAAGCGGCGCGCAGCCTCCAGTTGCTGGGTGTTGTCCTCCAGAGAGACCAGCACGCGGCTCCAGTCGGCCTCATGACCAGGCAGTATGCGCGCGCGGACCAGCACGTCCAGGCGCCGGCCGTCAAGCGCGTAGTTCACCGTCTGGTTGGCAAACTCCATCTGTCCGTCCCACAGCTGCGCAAGCTCATGCGCCGCAGTGTCGTGCCGGTCATCCCGAAAGACTTTGTCGAGGTTGGCTTCCAGATGCTGCTGGCTGTCGGCCGAGAACAACTCCAGCGTGCGCCGATTGACCTGCAGCACACGCAGCGACGCACTGCATTGGCGCAGGCGGGCCGGGTCTTCGGCCAGATGGGAGCGTATGTCGGTGACCCCTTGCGCACGCCAGCCATCGAACAGACGTTTGAGTTCGCTGAAATCCTCCAGCCAAAGCGACACGGGCGCCAGCTCGAACATGTGTTCGTAATCGGCCCCCGAGGAGAGAGAAGACACCACAACAAATTCCTCCGTGGGCAATTATTGACGACACGGCCCGCAAAAAGCAGGGGGCCCGCACTCCAGCCACAAAAAAGGGCTGGCACCTTGCGGTACCAGCCCTTGATCGGTGGGAGCGCTCAACACGCCCCCAGCCCTATTCATCAATCAGCGTGCGGGGCGCGCTGGGCGCTTGCGCGCATCGTGGGCCACAAAGGGCTTGCCACCACCACCCGCAGGCTTGGAGAACGCAGGCTTGCGCGGCGCGAAATCACCACGGGGTGCGCCGGCATCGCCACGGGGCGCAAAGCCACCGCGGCCCGCATCGCCAAAGCCCGGCTTGCGGCCATAGCCTTCGCCGTCGCGGCGAGGAGCAAAACCACGGTCAGCACCACGATCGTCACGACCACCGAAGCCGCCACCATCGCCTCGGGCTGGAGCACCACGGTTGTCACCACGGCCAGCAAAACCGCCGCCAAAACCACCACCGAAGCCGCCACGGGCAGGGCCACCGAACTTGCGGTCACGGCTGTCACGGTCATAGCCACCCGAGCGGCCACGGCCACCAAAATCACCGCCACGGGGCGCCTGGGGGGCGCGTTGGGCAGGCTCCATGCCAGGGATCACTTCGGCCTTGAACTGCTGGCGGCTGTACGACTCAATGTCGTAAATCTTGCGGCGGTCGCGGAACTCGGCAAAAGTGACGGCCAGGCCGTCGCGGCCCGCACGGCCGGTGCGGCCAATGCGGTGGGTGTAGTCCTCGGCCTTCATGGGCAGGCCGAAGTTGAACACGTGGGTGATGGTGGGCACGTCGATGCCACGGGCTGCGACATCGGTCGCCACCAGAATCTGCACCTGGCCGCTGCGCAGCGCCATCAGGCGGCGGTTGCGCAGGCCCTGGCTCAAGGCACCGTGCAGGGCGACAGCCGAGAAGCCATCTTGCTGCAGGTCGTTGGCCAGACCATCGCACTCCACCTGGGTGCTGGCGAACACGATGGCTTGGTTGATCGTGGTGTCACGCAGCCAGTGGTCCAGCAGCTTGCGCTTGTGCTGGGCGTTGTCGGCCCAGTACAGCACCTGCTTGATGTTGGTGTGTTTCTCTTGCGGAGAGTCGATAGTCACCTTTTGCACGGACGAGCCACCGTCGTGCATCACACGCATGGCCAGCTGCTGGATGCGGGGCGCGAACGTGGCGCTGAACATCATGGTCTGCTTGCGCTGGCTGGTCAGCTGGTTCAGCTCGGCCAGGTCGTCCGAGAAGCCCAGGTCCAGCATGCGGTCGGCTTCGTCCACCACCAGGAACTGCACCTTGTCGAGCTTGATCTGCATGGAGCGCTGCAGGTCCAGCAGGCGGCCAGGGGTAGCAACCACCAGATCGGCGTTCTGCAGCTTGGCGATCTGCAGCTGGTAGGGCATGCCGCCCACCACATTGGCCACGCGCAGACCACGGCAGTGCTTGACCAGATCGATGGCGTCGTGCGCCACCTGCTGGGCCAGTTCACGGGTGGGGCACAAGATCAGCGCGCCCGGCGTGGCGGCCTTGAAATTGCGCGAGCTGGTGGGGTCCTTGCGCTTGGCACGCTTGGGGGCGGGCTCGCCACGGGCAGCCGCTTCGGCCACCGCACGCTCGAACGCGGCGCGCTCTTCAGCCTGGGCCACGGCCTGCTGCTGGATCAGCGTGTGCAGCACCGGCAGCAGGAAGGCGGCGGTCTTGCCGCTGCCCGTCTGGCTGGAGACCATCAGGTCGATGAACTTCGAGGCATCGCTGCCCATGGCCAGAGGAATGGCCTTGCGCTGCACGCTGGTGGGCTGTGTGTAGCCCAGGTCGGCCACGGCTTGCACCAGCTCGGGCGCCAAGCCCAGTTCGACGAACCCATTGGGCTCGGCGGTCACGGCGGCAGCATCTTCAATAGCGGCGGCCACCACGGAATCGAGGGAGGAGGACTGCACGGAAACGTCGGCAGCAAAGGAATTATCAGCAGGCGCGAATTCGCCCTGCACCAAAGAGGTGTCGGTCATGAATTTTTCTCTCACGAAGACGGTCGCGGGCGCTGCCCACGATTGGCTTCGTCAAATGGTTAAAAAACATCAACCATCAAACGAAACCTGCGCTGGCTCTGGGGAATCAGGCCGATGCGGGTGGGCTGTTATTCGCCAGTCCTGCACTGCCGGCTTACATTTGCATGTGGGCAGTGGGCTGGCAAGCCCGGTGTGTGAGGGGAGATGCACAAACTGCGAGGCGGATTTCCTGCGCAGCCCGCAATTATGACACGGTTAAGGGTTTCCCCGCAATACCCTTCCAATGCGCAGCCTCTCCAGGGCGTGCTCCGGGCGCACGCCCTCGCGCAATGGCCGCACCGCTGCAGGGGCGCCCCATACCGCGCATGCGCCGAGGGCTCTCCTGACGCCCAGCGATTCAGGGGTTTTTCACTTCCACGGACAACAGGTGCTGGCGGTAGTGCGCCAGCTCATCGATGGACTCGTGCACATCCGCTAGGGCCGTGTGCTTTTGCGCCTTCTTGAAGCTGGTGTAGGCCTCGGGCTTCCAGCGTTTGGCCAGCTCCTTCAAGGTGCTGACATCGACGTTGCGGTAGTGGAAGAACTTCTCCAGCTTGGGCATGTAGCGCACCAGAAAACGGCGGTCCTGCCCGATGCTGTTGCCACACATGGGGGCTGTGCCCTTGGGTACATACTGGCTCAGGAAGGCAATGATCTGTTGCTCGGCCTCTTCCTCGGTCACTGTCGAGGCCTTCACCTTGTCGATCAGGCCGCTGCGGCCGTGGGTCCCCTTGTTCCAGGCATCCATCTTGTTCAGCAATTCATCCGACTGGTGGATGGCAAACACCGGGCCTTCGACACGGGGTTCCAGACCGGGGCCCGTCACGACCACGGCGATTTCCAGCAGGCGGTCCGTATCCGGCTCCAGGCCGGTCATTTCGCAATCGAGCCAGACCAGGTTCTGGTCGGATTTGGCAAGCGTGGCAGGGGTGGGGTTGTTGGCTTCTGACATGGCGCGCATTGTCGCCGATGGCCTAAACTCGCCGCACATGCCCACCCCCGACGACTTCTCCCCCTCCATGCTGCTCACGCTGGCCTTTGCGACTGCACTGGTCCTGGGCCTGGCGCTCAAGTTCTGGCTGGCCACCCGCCAGGTGCGGCATATCGCCCGCCACCGCGCCGCCGTGCCTGCACCGTTTGCCGAGCGCATCTCCCTGGCAGCCCACCAGAAGGCCGCCGACTACACCATCACCAAGGCCCGCCTGGGGCTGCTGGAGATGGCCCTGGGCTGCGTGGTGCTGCTGGGCTGGACCTTGCTGGGTGGCTTGGACGCACTGAACCGCACCCTGCTGGACGCCATGGGGCCCGGCATGGCGCAACAGCTGGCGCTGCTGGTGGCCTTCGCCGCCATCGCTGGCCTGATCGACCTGCCCTTGTCGCTGTACCAGACCTTTGTGATCGAAGAGCGTTTTGGCTTCAACAAGATGACCTGGCGCCTGTGGCTGGCCGACGCGGCCAAGGGCCTGCTGGTGGGTGCGGTCATCGGCCTACCGATTGCCGCGCTCATCCTGTGGCTCATGGGCGCGGCCGGCCCGCTGTGGTGGCTCTGGGCCTGGTGCTTCTGGATGGGCTTCAACCTGCTCTTGATGGTGATCTACCCCACCTTCATCGCGCCCCTGTTCAACAAATTCCAGCCACTCGAAGACGAATCACTCAAGGCCCGCGTCACGGCCCTGATGCAGCGCTGCGGCTTCTCGGCCAAGGGCCTGTTTGTGATGGATGGAAGCCGCCGCAGTGCCCATGCCAATGCCTATTTCACGGGCTTTGGCGCGGCCAAGCGCGTGGTGTTCTACGACACGCTGCTGAAGCAGCTGGCCCCGGGTGAAGTCGAGGCCGTGCTGGCGCATGAGCTGGGCCACTTCAAGCACCGCCATATCATCCAGCGCATCGTGGTCATGTTTGGCCTCAGTCTGGCCGGTTTTGCGCTGCTGGGGTGGCTCTCCAACCAGGTGTGGTTCTATACGGGCCTGGGCGTGCGCCCCAACATCTCGTTGGACCCCACCATAGCGGCCGCGCCCAACGACGCCTTGGCGCTGCTGCTGTTCATGCTGGTGGTGCCCGTATTCACCTTCTTCATCTCGCCGCTGTTCTCGCAACAGTCGCGCAGGCACGAGTTTCAGGCAGATGCCTACGCCATGGCCCAGGCCAGCGGCGCCGATCTGGCTTCGGCCCTGCTCAAGCTGTACGAAGACAATGCCTCCACGCTCACACCCGACCCGGTGTACGTGAAGTTCTACTACTCGCACCCGCCCGCCACCGAACGGCTGGCACGCATGCACAACCACCCCGCCCATCCATGACCACCACCATGTTGAAGAAAAAAGACTGGTCTGCGCTTTCCCGCCGTGCGCTGACCGCTACTGAAGTTGTAGCAAATCTGGCCAAGCTCGAAGGCTGGAGCCTGAGCGGCGACGGCGCAAACGTCGCCATCGAGAAGACCTACCGCTTCGCCAACTACTACGAGACCATCTCGTTCGTGAACGCACTGGCCTTCGTCGCCAATGCGCAAGACCACCACCCCGACCTCTCGGTGCACTACAACCGCTGTGTGGTGCGCCTGAACACCCACGATGTGAACGGCATCTCCTCGACCGACTTCGAATGCGCCGCCCAGTTCGACGCCTTGGTCGCGCTATGACACCAGCCCACCATGGCTGAACGCAGCGCCCTCATGGAAGGCACCGTGGTGGCCAGCCATGGGCGCCACTGCATGGTTGAAACCGCCGACGGCGAGCGCCGCATCTGTCACCCTCGGGGCAAAAAAAGCTACGCCGTGGTGGGCGACCGGGTGCTGTGGCAAGCCCCCCCGCCCGGCCAGGGCGACGAAGGCACCATCGAGAAGGTGCTGGAGCGGCGCAACCTGTTCTACCGCCAGGACGAGATCCGCACCAAGTCGTTTGCGGCCAACCTGGATCAGGTGCTGATCCTGATCGCGGCAGAACCCGTGTTCTCCGAAAGTCAGCTCGCCCGCGCCCTGATCGCAGCCGAGGCCGAAGGCATCAAACCACTGATCGGCCTCAACAAAAGCGATCTGGTGGAGCCCTTTGCCCGCGCCTGGGAACGGCTGCTGCCGTACCGCCACATGGGGGCAGGCACGCACTATGGCGTGCTGCCCTTGTCGCTGGCGCTGTCCAGCGATGTGGACCGCGCGCTGCTGATGGAACACCTGCGCGGCAAGACCACGCTGGTGCTGGGCCCCTCGGGCTCGGGCAAAAGCACACTGATCAACCTGCTGGTGCCAGGCGCTACCGTGCAGACCGGCGAGATATCGCAAGCGCTGAACTCCGGCAAGCACACCACCACCAGCACCCACTGGTACTGGATGGATGCGGAGCGCACCACGGCGCTCATCGACTCACCAGGGTTCCAGGAATTCGGTCTGCACCATGTGGCGCCCATGCAGCTCGCCGCCTGCATGCCGGACATCGCAGAACATGCCAGCCACTGCAAGTTCTACAACTGCACCCACCTGCATGAGCCCGGTTGTGGTGTTCTGGATGCGGTTAAAAACGGCTCTTCCGCGCACGGGATAAGCCCAAATCGCTATAAAATTTATAGCGATTTGTTTGAAGAGCTGAGCCACACCCGCTATTGACGCGAGCCCTGCACAAAGGGTGCCCAGCCCTACCCCAACAGGCGGGCCAGCGTGAGCAGCGCCAGCAGCAGCATCCAGACCACCACCGATCGCCACACCAGCCCCACCACACTGCGCAGGTGGCCCACTTCGGGCTCCCGGCCGGGAGTGGAGTCGCTGTCGCCCATGTCGGCGTCGATCTCCAGCCCTTGGGGGGCCTGCGTTTCGGTGCGGGCCTTCAGGGCCTCGCCCCCCAGGCGCACATTGATCGCGCCCGCTGTGGCAGCCAGCACCACGCCATCATTGTCGTTGGGGAACCGCTGCGCATGAAAACGCCAGCCCTCGATCGCTTCCTCAAAACTCCCGACCACGGCAAAGCTGAGTGCCGTGAGCCGCGCCGGCAGCCAGTCCACCACGGTCCAGGCCTGGGCACAGGCCTGCTGCAGCGAGGCACTGGCGGGCTGCGTGCCCGCGCGTTGCCGGTAGTGCCAGTAGCGTGAAACAAATTCGGCCAGACGGTACAACACCGCCCCCGTGGGCCCCAGCCCCAGCGCCGCCAGCACCGAGAACCAGGCCAGCACCCCAAACACATGGCGGTGCGCGGCCAGCACCGAATACTCGATCACATGGCGCACGATCTCGCTGCGGGGCAAGGCCCCCACATCCACCTGCTGCCAATGTGCAAGGCGCTCGCGGGCCGCATCTTCATCGCCTTCTTCGAGCGCATCGCGGATGCCCGTGAAATGGTGGCTGAACTGGCGAAAGCCCAGCGTGACATACAGCACCGCCACGCTCCAGAGCACCGCAAACGGCCAGCCCAGACCCCACAGCAGCGCCCAATGGATGGCCAGCGTGATCAGGGCCGGGAGCAGCACCGCCAAGCTCCAGGCCACCCAGCCATGGTGGGGCTTGCCGGCGTCGAAGTTGCGACTCACGGACAGCGCCCACGCCCGCAGACCCGCATGAATGGGGTTGCTGCGAGCCAGGGGGCGGGCCTGCTCGATCAGCAGAGCGAACAGGATGGCGAAGAAACTCATGGGGGGCAATGATACTGGCGCTTCGCCCCCGTGCACCCTTTATGTGCGAGGCGGATCAGGCCTGCATGAAGCGGTAGAAATTGCGCAGCATACCCGCCGTCGCACCCCAAATGAAATGGTTCTTGCGGCTGTCCTGGTAGGGCATGGAGAACCACTCGCGGTGCACACCGTCCCGGTCGAACACATGGCGCCGGTGGTTGGCGGGGTCCAGCAGAAACGCCAGCGGCACCTCGAACAGGTCCGCCACCTCGTAGGGATTGGGCTGCAGCACGCAGTCTGGCCGCACCAGCGCCACCACCGGCGTGATGATGAAGGACGAGCCGGTGACGTAAGTTGGCAAGGTGCCCAGCACCTCGACGAACTCGGGCGCGAGCCCGACTTCTTCCTGTGCCTCGCGCAAAGCCGTGTCGGCGGTCGTGGCGTCGCCAGGGTCGGCCCGCCCGCCCGGGAAAGCCACCTGCCCCGAGTGGGTGGACAGGTGGGCCGTGCGCTCGGTGAGCAGCACCGTGGGCTGCTCGCGCAGCATGATCGCCAGCAGCACGGATGCGTGGGCTGGCTCGCGGTTCATGAACTTCTTCTCCAGCAGCACCTCGGGCTCCCAGCGGGGCGGGTGCGCAAACCGCGCGCGCAGCGCCTCGGGCGTCTGCGCCGCCGCAGGCACGATGGGCAGGTGCGCATCCACGCCCACCACCGGCACCAGGCGGGGGTCGAAATCAGGCAGGCTGGACAGCGGCGCAACGACGGACGAAACGGCGGGGGCGGGAGAAGAGGCGTTCACTCAAGAAATTCGGTTCGGGTTCAGGTTCGGATTCAACAGGCCAAAAAAACAAAAAAGCCGCTACAGGCTGATGCTGTAGCGGCTTGTCAGGGCAGGCCCTCGCCTTGCTTGGATTAAGCGGCGGTGGCAGCAGCCTTGACGCGCGAAGGCAGCTTTTCCTTGATACGTGCCGACTTGCCGCTGCGGTCACGCAGGTAGTACAGCTTGGCACGGCGCACGTCACCACGGCGCTTGACTTCGATGCTGGCGATCAGCGGGCTGTAGGTCTGGAACGTACGTTCCACGCCTTCGCCGCTGGAGATCTTGCGCACGGTGAAGCCGCTGTTCAGGCCGCGATTGCGCTTGGCAATCACAACACCTTCGTAGGCCTGCACGCGCTTGCGGGTACCTTCCACCACGTTCACGCTCACGATGACGGTGTCACCGGGGGCGAATTCGGGGATGGTCTTGTTCAAGCGGGCGATTTCTTCCGCTTCCAGGGTCTGGATCAGGTTCATGTTTGATGTCCAACGATCTTGTCCGCGCCAAAAGTGGCTGCGTCGGGATTGACGGTTCAGTGTTTTGCGGGAGGAAACCCTGTCAAAACGGCCGGCCAGAGGATCGAAAAGCCTTTGATTATAACAATTCAGGCGAGCTTGGCCAATACCGCCTCGTCGGCCGGGGCCAGACGCCCCGCCTGGCGCGCAGCGTCGATGAGATCGGGGCGGTGGCGGGCCGTGATGGCCAGCCGCTGGTCGCGCCGCCAGCGCTCGATCTGCGCATGGTGCCCGGACATCAGCGCCGCGGGTACCTGCTGCCCCGCCCACTCCTCCGGCCGCGTGTAGTGCGGGCAGTCGAGCAGACCGTCGAGCGCGGGGTTGAAGCTGTCGAGCTGGTGGCTGCCTTCATCGTTGAGCACGCCGGGTTGCAGACGGGCGACCGCATCCAGCAAGGCCATGGCGGCTATTTCGCCGCCCGAGAGCACAAAATCCCCCAGACTCACCTGCACATCCACATGTGCGTCGATGAATCGCTGGTCAATGCCTTCATAGCGGCCACACAGCAGCACGGCGCCTGCGCTGGCAGACCAGCGCTCCACAGCAGCATGGTTGAGCGGCGACCCGATGGGTGAAAAGAGCACCAGCGGCGCCCTGCCCTCCTCCGGCTCGGCCCGCTCCGCTCGGATAGCTGCGAGGCACCGCTGCAGCGGCTCGGCCATCATCACCATGCCGGGGCCGCCGCCAAAGGGCCGGTCGTCCACGCGGCGGTAGTTGCCTTCGGCATGGTCACGCGGGTTCCACAGGCGCACATCGACCTGGCCGCTGGCATAAGCGCGGCGGGTCACACCGCTCGCCAGGAAAGGCGCGAACAGCTCAGGGAACAGGGTGATGATGTCAAAGCGCATGGTGCGTGCAGGGCGCAGGAGAGCGGCATCCGCTCAGTAGTCGGGCTGCCAATCGACCGTGATGCGCTTTTCAGGCAGATCCACCTTGTCCACAAAAGCCGAGACAAAAGGAATCATCCGCTCGCGGGCCTTGCCATCTTCCTCATAGGCCAGCACCAGCACGGTCTGGGGGCCGGTGGACATCAGCTCCTGCACCTGCCCCAGCGCCACGCCTTCCCGGTTGACGACCGCGAGGCCAATCAGATCCACCCAGTAGAACTCGTCCTCCGAGGTGGACGGAAAACTCGACCGGGGCACAAAAATGCGCGCACCGCGCAGGGCCTCGGCGGCATTGCGGTCATCAACGCCCTGCGCCCAGGCCACCACGGTGTCGGAATGGTCCTTGGCCTGGCGGATGGACAGCACCACCGTGCCAGCAAATGCCTTGCCCCCCCGCTCGGACGGCTGCAGGTACCAGCGCTTGGACGCGAACAGCGCCTCGGGGCTGCTGCTGTGGGACAGCACCTTGAACCAGCCCTTGACGCCCCAGGCATCGGCAATGCGCCCCACTTCAACGGCATCGGGCGGCAGCTCTGCGGGTTCGAGGGTCAGGGGAGTGGTGGCCATGGCGGGGGGATTCCAGAATAGGAAAAGGGCGGGTTCCGCCAGACTAGCCGACGGAACCCGCCCTTTTCAGGGAGCTTTAAGCAGCCTTCTTGGCGGCTTGCTTGATCAGGCGGTCCACCGTGGGGGAGGACTGGGCGCCAACGCCCACCCAGTAAGCCAGACGGTCTTGCACGATGCGCAGGCCTTCTTCGGTTTCCTTGGCGGTGGGGTTGTAGAAGCCGATGCGCTCGATGAAGCGGCCGTCACGGCGCACGCGCTTGTCAGCAACGACGATGTTGAAGAAAGGACGGCCCTTGGAGCCGCCGCGGGAGAGTCGAATGACGACCATGATTTATCCTTCGGGTGGTGAACTCCGGCAACATTTGCCGTAAGCCACAGTGTTCGCAACCATATTCGCAACGCTTGAGACACGCGACATGGCCACCCGGCCAGCGACACGCTGCAAAGCCCGCGATTATATCCATTTCCTCCAAAATGCCCACCATCCGTCCCAGTACCGACAGCGATATCCCTGCCATTACCGCCATTTACCAACACCACGTGCTCCACGGCACGGGCACCTTCGAGATCGATCCCCCGTCTGAAGCCGACATGGCGGGCCGCCGCGCCGACGTGCTGGCGCGTGGCCTGCCCTGGCTGGTGGCCGAGCAGGATGGGCAGGTGCTGGGTTTTGCCTACGCCAACTGGTTCAAGCCGCGCCCGGCCTACCGTTTTTCGGCCGAAGACTCGATTTATGTGGCCGACAGCGCCCGTGGCATGGGCCTGGGCCGCCAACTGCTGGCCGAGCTGGCCGTGCAGGCCGAAGCCGTGGGCGTGCGCAAGCTGCTGGCCGTGATTGGCGACTCGGCCAACGCGGGCTCCATCGGGGTGCACCGGGCGCTGGGGTTCACTGATGTGGGCATCATGCGCTCAGTGGGCTGGAAGTTTGGCGCCTGGCGCGACATCGTGCTGATGGAGAAGACCCTGGGCGCGGGCGACACCACCTCCCCCGAATGACACGATGCCCCGCATGAAGAACAAGACCCTGGCGGCCTGGCTCGCTTTTCTAGGCGGGCCGCTGGGCCTGCACCGCTTCTACCTGCACGGCATGTGGGACCTGATTGGCTGGCTGCTGCCGCTGCCCACGGCACTGGGGGTCTACGGCATCCAGCGTGTGCAGCAGTTTGGCCAGGACGATCACACCAGCTGGATGCTGATCCCGCTGCTGGGCTTCACCATCGCGGGCTGTGCGCTGCAGGCCATCCTGTTTGCCCTGAAGACGCCCGAAGCCTGGAACGCCCGCTACAACCCCCACGCTGCGCCCGACGCAGCACCCGGCCGCACGGGCTGGATCACCATTGCCGCCATCGTGGCGTCGCTGATGATTGGCACGGCGGTGCTGATGGCCAGCATCGCGTTCAGCTTTCAGCGCTACTTTGAGCACCAGATTGAAGAAGCCCGCAAAATTTCTCAGTGAAATCGGGGCCTTGCGCTTGATGGGCAAGCGCAAGTAGCTATAAAAAATATAGCGACTGACAATTGGCAACCCACCATCCGCTGGCTCCCAGCGGATGGTGGCGGGCCGTCAGAAGATCTGCAGGCTGATCCAGTAAGCCACTGCGGCCACAAACGCGCTGGCCGGGATGGTCAGAATCCACGCCCAGACGATGTTGCCCGCCACGCCCCAGCGCACGGCGCTGGCGCGCTGCGTGGAGCCCACGCCCACGATGGCACCGGTGATGGTGTGGGTGGTGGACACCGGAATGCCCAGCGTGGTCGCCAGGAACAGCGTAAGCGCCCCGCCCGTTTCGGCGCAGAAACCACCCACGGGCTTGAGCTTGGTGATCTTCTGGCCCATGGTCTTGACGATGCGCCAGCCGCCGAACATGGTGCCAAGGCCAATGGCCACGTAGCAGCTCACGATGGTCCAGGTGGGAGGCGAGGCTTCCGTGGCCGAGGTGTAGCCCGTGGCGATCAGCAGCAGCCAGATGATGCCGATGGTCTTTTGCGCATCATTACCACCGTGGCCCAGGCTGTAGGCCCCGGCAGACACCAGCTGCAGGCGGCGGAACCACTTGTCCACCTTGCTCGGGCGCGTGCGCCGGAAGATATGCGCCACCGCCACCATCATGATGGAGCCCAGCATGAAGCCGAGCAGCGGCGAGACGAAGATGAAGGCCACCGTCTTGAGGATGCCGGTGGAGATCAGCGCGCCCGCCCCGGCCTTAGCGATCACCGCGCCCACGATACCGCCGATGAGCGCGTGCGACGAACTGCTGGGGATGCCGTAATACCAGGTGATCACGTTCCAGGTGATGGCGCCCACCAGGGCGCCAAACACCACATGGGTGTCCACGATGCCGGGCTGCACGATGCCCTTGCCCACCGTGGCCGCCACGCTCAGGTGGAACACGAAAATCGCGATGAAGTTGAAGAACGCCGCGAACAGCACCGCCTGCGCGGGCTTGAGCACGCCGGTGGAGACCACCGTGGCGATCGAATTGGCGGCGTCGTGGAACCCGTTCATGAAGTCGAACAGGAGCGCCAACGCCACGAGCAGAACCACAACCCACAGGGCCGTCTGTATGGTTTCCATGCTGGTCAGCCTGCGGGGTTCAGGAGTTTTCGAGGACGATGCCCTCGATGCAGTTGGCCACGTCCTCGCACTTGTCGGTGATCGTTTCCAGCAGCTCATAGATGGCCTTGAGCTTGATCACCTCGCGCACATCGGGCTCTTCGCGGAACAGCTTGCTCATGGCGCTGCGCATCACGCGGTCGGCGTCGGATTCGAGCTTGTCGATTTCCTCGCAGGTCTTGAGCGCGGCCTCGGCCACGGCCGGGTCGGCGATCTTGTCGAGCAGCTTCACGGCATCGCGCAGGCGCTCGCAGCACTTGAGGCTCAGGTCCGTGAGACGGGTGATCTCTTCCGTCATGTGGCGCACGTCGTACAGCGCCATGGTCTCGGCGGAGTCCTGGATCAGGTCGGCCACGTCGTCCATGGTGTTGATCAGCGTGTGGATCTGCTCGCGGTCGATGGGGGTGATGAAGGTCTTGTGGATCGCCTTGTTCACCTCGTGGGTCACGCGGTCGGCGGCGCGCTCGGCATTGTCCACATCCTGGTTGTATTTGTCGCGCAGGTGCGGATCACTGTAATTGGCCACCAGCTGCGAAAAGGCCCGTGCCGCCTCGACGATGCGGTCCGCATGCTGGTTGAACATTTCGAAAAAATTGCCTTCGCGTGGCAACAGCTTGGCAAACAGCATGGGAGAGGCTCCTGGAACGGGATCGAATTTTGAAAAAAGGCAAAGCCATGACAGAACCATGACTTTTTCGTGACCCGGGGAGTTTAACCGTCCACCCCCAACGGGCCGATGCCTGCGCAGCATGCGGTCATGCGCCGGGGCAAGCCCCTGGCGCGCGCGTGCGGCTCAGGCGCCGCGGAAGATAAAGTACACCGCACCGACCAGGCACAGCCCCGCCCAGAGGTAGTCCCATTTGAGCGGCTGGCCCATATAAAACACCGCAAACGGCACAAATACCCCCAGCGTGATCACCTCCTGCATGATCTTGAGCTGCCCCACGTTGAACTGCGTGTAGCCGATGCGGTTGGCAGGCACCTGCAGCAGGTACTCGAACAGCGCGATGCCCCAGCTCACCAGCG
Source organism: Acidovorax kalamii (assembly GCF_002245625.1). Classification (GTDB taxonomy): domain Bacteria; phylum Pseudomonadota; class Gammaproteobacteria; order Burkholderiales; family Burkholderiaceae_C; genus Acidovorax; species Acidovorax kalamii. The sequence goes on along the minus strand of NZ_NOIG01000001.1, from coordinate 74,153 downwards.
CGGCGGTGTACCAGGGCGAAGACGCCAGGCTCTTGAGGTGCCCATACCACGCAAAGGTCATGAAGACGTTGCTGGCAATGAGCAGCAACACGGTCTGAAGCGAAACGGGCAGGGATTGGAGGGTGGACATCGACGGCCTCGGCCAGGAGGGGCTGAACAAGGGCTGGATTATGAACAAAAATGGCATTCTGCGCTCGACAGGCAAGCGCTTGAAGCTATAAATTAAATAGCAAACATCTGCTTCCCTACCTGCAGAGGCCAAAAAAAAGCACCGCCCGAGGGGGCAGTGCCTTGTTGTCTGCCCCAGTTCCTGCGCCCTTTGGCAGGCGGCAGGCGGGGCACATCGGTGCGAATGGTGCGGGTTACTCGCCCAGGTAGGCAGCGCGCACCTTGGGGTCGTTCAGCAGCTGCTGGCCAGGGCCGGTCATGGTGATCAGGCCCGACTCCATCACATAGCCACGGTCGGCAATCGCCAGCGCGCGGCTCGCGTTCTGCTCCACCAGCACGATGGTCACGCCCAGGGCGTACACGTCGCGCACCACCTCGAAGATCTTGTCCACCATGATGGGCGACAGACCCATCGAGGGTTCATCCAGCAGCAGCACCTTGGGCTGGCTCATCAGCGCACGGCCCATGGCCAGCATCTGCTGTTCGCCACCGGACATGGTGCCCGCCAGCTGGTCCTTGCGCTCGCGCAGGCGCGGGAAGATGGTGAACATCTTCTCGATGTCGGCGAGGATGCCCGCCTTGTCCTTGCGGATGTAGGCGCCCATTTGCAGGTTTTCGGTAATGGTCATGCGCGCGAACACGCCGCGGCCTTCCGGCACCATCACCAGGCCCTCCTTGACCAGGTCCCAGGCGCCCTTGCCCTTGATGCTCTTGCCCAGGTATTCGATGTCGCCATCGTTCATGCCCAGGGTGCCGGTGATGGCCTTCATGGTGGTGGTCTTGCCAGCGCCATTGGAGCCAATCAGCGAGACCAGTTCGCCTTCGCGCACTTCGAAGTCCACGCCCTTGACGGCCTGGATACCGCCGTAGGCCACCTTCAGGCCCTTGACCTGCAGCAGTACCTTGTTGGATTTTTCGGCCATTCTCAATGTCCTCCGGTGCCCAGATAGGCCTCAATCACTTTTTCGTTCTTCTGCACTTCGGCAGGGTTGCCTTCGGCGATCTGCTTGCCGTAGTCGAGCACCGTCACACGGTCGCACAGGCCCATCACCAGCTTCACGTCATGCTCGATGAGCAGGATGGTGCGGTTGTCGTTGCGGATGCGGTCGATCAGCTCGCGCAGCTGCACTTTCTCGGTGGCGTTCATGCCGGCGGCGGGCTCGTCCAGCGCAATGAGCTGCGGGTCGGTGGCCAGCGCACGGGCAATTTCGAGGCGACGCTGGTCGCCGTACGACAGCGTGCGCGCCTTGTAGTCGGCAAACTTGCCGATACCCACGTAGTCCAGCAGCTCCTGGGCACGCTTGGCAATCGCGGCTTCTTCTTCCTTGAAGCCCTTGGTGCGCAGCACCGCGCCCAGCAGGCCGGACTTGGTACGGATGTGGCGGCCCACCATCACGTTCTCGAGCGCCGTCATTTCGGCAAACAGGCGGATGTTCTGGAAGGTGCGCGCAATACCGGCCTTGGCCACTTCGTGCACGGCCGTTGGCTCGTAGGGCTTGCCGGCCAGCTCGAAGGTGCCCGCGTCGGGCGTGTACAGGCCGGTGATCACGTTGAAGAACGTGGTCTTGCCTGCGCCGTTGGGGCCGATCAGGCCATAGACCTGGCCGCGCTGGATGGTGATGCCCACGTCGGACAGGGCCTGCAGGCCGCCGAAGCGCTTGGAAATACCGGCGACCTTCAGCACCACTTCATTGGATTTCTCTGTCATTGCTAACTTTCGGTGGTGTTCTGCTTCAGGTCTTCTGCGTCAGGCTCTTGCCGTGCTCAGGCGACGGCCACAGGCCACGGGGGCGCAGCAGCATGATGATGATCATGGCCAGGGCGATCAGCAGCTGGCGCAGGATGGCGGAGTCCAGACGGCCGTCCGTCATGGCCTGCAGCGGGCCGGCCACGTAGCGCAGCACTTCGGGCAGGGCCGACAGCAGCACGGCACCCAGGATCACGCCGGGGATGTGGCCGATACCACCCAGCACCACCATGGCAACGATCATGACCGACTCCATCAGGCTGAAGGACTCGGGCGACACGAAGCCCTGGAAGGCGCCGAACATCGCACCCGACACACCACCAAACGAAGCGCCCATGCCAAAAGCCAGCAGCTTCATGTTGCGGGTGTTGATGCCCATGGCCTTGGCGGCGATTTCGTCTTCACGGATGGCCATCCAGGCGCGGCCGATGCGCGAATCCTGCAGGCGGTAGCAGATCACGATGGAGACCACCACCAGCACCAGGAACAGGTAGTAGTACAGGGTGACGGAGTTGATGTCGAAGCCGAACAGCTCCAGGCGCTTGCCCAGGTCCAGACCAAAGATCTTGACCGAGTCGATCTGGCCCAGGCCCTTGGGGCCGTTGGTCAGGTTGACGGGGTGGTCCAGGTTGTTCAGGAAGATGCGGATGATTTCGCCGAAGCCCAGCGTCACGATGGCGAGATAGTCCCCACGCAGCTTGAGCGTGGGCGCCCCGAGCAACGCCCCGAAGAACGCCGCCAGTAACGCCGCCACCGGTATCACGAGCCACAACGAGGTGTGCAACCCGTTGGGGAACATGGCGGCAAACGCCGCAAAGTTGTCCGCGAGGTGCGGCGAGGCCATCAAGGCAAACAGGTAGGCGCCCACGGCGTAGAACGCCACGTAGCCCAGGTCCAGCAGACCGGCATAGCCGACCACGATGTTCAGGCCCAGGGCCAGCAGCACGTACAGCAGGGCCAGGTCGGCAATGCGCACCCAGGCGTTGCCGAAGGATTGCAGGATCAGCGGCAGCACCAGCAGCGCAACGGCGCCGATGATCCAGTTGGTTTTGGTGTTCTTCATGGTGTGAGGCTCCTCAGGCGCGATCCGCCACACGCTCACCCAGCAGGCCCGAGGGGCGCAGCGTCAGGATGATGATGAGCACGATGAACGCAAAGATGTCGGTGTAGTGACTGCCCAGCAGGCCGCCCGTGAGCGTGCCGATGTAGCCAGAGCCGATGGCTTCGATGAGGCCCAGCAAAATGCCGCCCACCACCGCGCCGGCCAGGTTGCCGATGCCGCCGAACACGGCCGCCGTGAAGGCCTTGAGGCCCGGCAGGAAGCCCATGGTGTGCTGCGCCGTGCCGTAGTTGGACGCGTACATCATGCCGGCGATGGCCGCCAGGACGGCGCCGATGATGAAGGTGGCCGAGATCACCATGTCGGGCTTCACACCCATGAGGGACGCCACGCGGGGGTTCTCTGCGGTGGCGCGCATGGCACGGCCGAGGTTGGTGTGGTTGACCAGATAGACCAGCGAGGCCAGGGCCACGGCCGTCACACCCAGGATCAGGATCTGCGTGGGGGTGATGAAAGCGCCACCGATCTGGAAAGGCGAGCTGGGCAGCAGCGTGGGATACGGCTTGTAGTTGGGCTTCCAGATGATCATCGCCAGCGTCTGCAGCAGGATCGACATGCCGATGGCGGTGATCAGGGGCGCCAGCCGCGGGCTGTTGCGCAGCGGCTTATAGGCAATTTTCTCGATCGTGAAGTTCAAGGTGGCAGCGACCACACACGCAATGATGGTGGCCAGCAGCAGGATCATCCAGCCCGGCGCGCCCGGCATGGCGGCCTGCATCATTCCAATACAGCTCCAGCTGGTCAGGGCGCCGATCATGAGCACCTCGCCGTGGGCAAAATTGATGAGTTGAATAATGCCGTACACCATGGTGTAGCCCAAGGCTATCAAGGCGTACATGCTGCCGAGTACCAGACCGTTGATGATCTGTTGCAGCAAAATGTCCATAAGAGAAGTCCTTCGTTTGTGACGCACCCACCGCTCAGGCACCGGAATCGGTACAGCCTTGTGGGCCCGACTGCCATCTAGCAAAAAACCCGCCAGGAGTACTACTGTGCGGGTTTGTGGACGGGATTGTAGCGAGTAGTCCTCTCCGTCCCCATCCGCGCCGGGCGGGGTTTTCCCTCGGGTTTTCGTCCCATCAGCGCGCCACGCACTGTATAAGGAAAAATGATCCACGCAGGATCATTGATGTGCAAACTTATTACCTACAGTATGCAGAATCAGCATAACGCGGCAAATGGGATCACAAGACGCTCTCTCTGAACCCCTGCTTTATTCGCCTTCGCCGGGGTCTGTACCCGCGCCTGCCGACGCGTTGCGCGCACGCAGTTCACGCAATTTCTGTGCAATCTTGATTTCGAGCCCACGCTCCACCGGCTGGTAGAAACCGGGCTCCGGCATGCCCTCGGGCAGGTAGTTTTCGCCCGCGGCAAAGCCACCCTCCTCGTCGTGCGCGTAGCGGTAGCCCTTGCCGTAGTCGAGCTGCTTCATGAGCTGTGTTGGTGCGTTGCGCAGGTGCATGGGCACGGGCCGGGTGCCGTCCTGCTTCACCCACGCGCGCGCCGCGTTGTAGGCCTTGTAGACCGCGTTGGATTTGGGCGCCACGGCCAGGTACACCACACACTCGGCCAGCGCCAGCTCGCCCTCGGGGCTGCCCAGGCGCTCGTAGACCTCGCTCGCGTCCAGCGCCAGGCGCAGGGCGCGCGGGTCGGCCAGGCCAATGTCCTCGCTGGCCATGCGCACCAGGCGGCGGGCCATGTAGCGCGGGTCGGCACCGCCGTCCAGCATGCGCACCAGCCAGTACAGCGCGGCATCGGGGTCGGAGCCGCGCACGGACTTGTGCAGCACGCTGATGGTGTCGTAGAACTGCTCGCCGCCCTTGTCATAACGGCGCATGCGCTCGCCCAGCACCTTGAGGAGCCACACGTCGGTGATCTCGGCAAGCCTTTCCTGCGCGGCCGCCATGGCCAGCGTTTCCAGTGTGTTGAGCAGGCGGCGCGCATCGCCGTCGGCATAGGCCACCAGGCGGTCAATTGCTACGCTTTCAATAGCTGGAAAGGCTTGTTCATCGCGCGCAAGGGCCACAATTTGCTTCAAATCCTCTTCGGACAAGGGCTGCAACACATAGACCGCCGCACGCGACAGCAGCGCGGAGTTGACCTCAAACGAAGGGTTCTCGGTCGTGGCACCGATGAAGGTAAACAGGCCCGACTCGACATGGGGCAGAAAGGCGTCCTGCTGGCTTTTGTTGAAGCGGTGCACCTCGTCCACAAACACGATCGTGCGCTGCTGCATCAGCCCGTCGCGCGCGGCCTGGGCCTGCTCCACGGCCTCGCGGATGTCCTTGACCCCGCCCAGCACGGCGCTGATGCTGATGAACTGGGCATCAAAGGCATCGGCCATGAGCCGTGCAATGGTGGTCTTGCCCACGCCCGGCGGGCCCCACAGGATGCAGCTGTGCGGGCGACCTGATTCAAACGCGAGCCTGAGCGGCATGCCCGGACCCAGCACATGCTGCTGGCCAATCACCTCGCCCAACGTGCGGGGCCGCAGGCGCTCGGCCAAGGGCTGGTGGGTGGAGGCCTGCGCCGCTGGGGAGGTGGAGGCACTGCGTGTGGCCATGGTGGAGTCGGTCCTGTCTACATCACGCTTATCGAGCAAAAGTGCTCTTTGCGCCTGACCAGCATGCGCTGGAAGCTATATTATCTATAGCAAATCACTGCTTCACCACATCCGCCCCGGCAGGCGGCTTGAACTGGAAGCTGCTGGCGGGCAGCGCTGCATTGGCCTGCATGCCGGTAAAGCGGATCAGCGAGCGCTGGCCAAAGCTGTCCAGGATGTCGAGCGCCGCCAGCTGTTCGCCCGCAAAACCCACGCGCACGCTCTTGAGCTGGCCGTCCTTGGCCTTGGGGCTGGCCAACACCCACTGCAGGCCATCGGCATCGGGGGCGGCCTCCAGCGTGAATTCGGCCTTGAGCGCCGACAGATCGGGCGCCGACGCCAGCAGCGCAGCGGGCGTGCTGCCCAGCGCCTGCGACTGCGAGCGCTGCGTGACCTGGTTCAGGTCCACGTCGTACAGCCACAGCGTTTGCCCATCGGCCACGATGGTCTGCTCGAAAGGTTTCTTGTAAACGAACTTGAAGCGCCCCGGGCGCTGGAACTCGAAACTGCCACTCGACTGTTTGGTGCGCGCGGTCTGACCCTCCTTCGGGGGCGATGTCACGGTCTGGGTGAAATCCGCCTTGCCCGTCTGGGTGCCTTTCATGAAGGACTCCAGGCTTTTCAGGCCATCAGCGCTTGCTGCGCTTGCCGCAGCAGCTATCAAAATTGCAGTGGCGATCTTTTTCAACAGAAACTCCTGTGGGGTGCGGGCCGGGCGCGCAGCCCGGTCCATCATTCGCTGCGGTTAGGCACCAGCACTTCGCGCTGGCCGCTGGCGGTGAGGCCGCTGACCAAGCCAGCTTTCTCCATGTCTTCCAGCAGCCGCGCCGAGCGGTTGTAGCCAATGCGCAGCTTGCGCTGCACGTACGAGATGCTCGCCTTGCGGTCCTTGAGCACCACTTCGACGGCCTGGTCGTACATGGGGTCCTTCTCGCCCCCTTCGCCACCGCCGCCGTCCCCTGACAGATCGCCGTCGCCATCCACAGTTCCGCCTTCGAGCACACCCTCGATGTAGTCCGGCTCCCCTTGTTCCTTGAGGTAGCTGACGACACGGTGCACTTCTTCGTCCGACACAAAGGCGCCATGCACCCGGATCGGCAGGCCGGTGCCGCTGGCCATGTAGAGCATGTCGCCCATGCCCAGCAGGGCTTCGGCGCCCATCTGGTCGAGGATGGTGCGGCTGTCGATCTTGGAGCCCACCGAGAACGCGATGCGGGTGGGAATGTTGGCCTTGATCAGGCCGGTGATCACGTCCACGCTGGGGCGCTGCGTGGCCAGAATCAGGTGGATACCCGCAGCGCGCGCCTTCTGCGCCAGGCGGGCGATGAGTTCTTCGATCTTCTTGCCCACCACCATCATCAGGTCGGCCAGCTCGTCGATGATGACCACGATGTGCGGCAGGCGCTGCAGCGGCTCGGGCTCTTCGGGTGTGAGGCTGAAGGGGTTGTAGATGAACTCCTCCTTGGCCTTGGCTTCGTCGATCTTGGTGTTGTAGCCCGCGAGGTTGCGCACACCCAGCTTGGACATGAGCTTGTAGCGGCGCTCCATCTCGGCCACACACCAGTTCAGACCATGCGCCGCCTGCTTCATGTCGGTGACCACGGGCGCCAGCAGGTGCGGAATGCCTTCGTACACCGACATTTCCAGCATCTTGGGGTCGATCATCAACAGGCGCACATCGCGCGCCTCGGCCTTGTACAGGAGCGACAGGATCATCGCGTTGATGCCCACCGACTTGCCCGAGCCCGTGGTACCCGCCACCAGCACATGCGGCATCTTGGCGAGGTCGGCCACCACCGGGTTGCCCACGATGTCCTTGCCCAGGCCCATGGTGAGCATGCTCTTGGCCTCGTGGTAGACCTGCGAGCCGAGGATCTCAGACAGGCGAATGGACTGGCGCTTGGCATTGGGCAGCTCCAGCGCCATGTAGTTCTTGCCGGGGATGGTCTCCACCACGCGGATGGACACCAGGCTGAGCGAGCGCGCCAGGTCCTTGGCCAGGCCCACGATCTGCGAGCCCTTCACGCCGGTGGCGGGCTCGATCTCGTACCGCGTGATCACCGGGCCGGGCATGGCCGCGACCACGCGCACTTCCACGCCAAAGTCCTTGAGTTTTTTCTCGATGAGGCGGCTGGTCATCTCCAGCGTCTCGGGCGCCACGGTTTCCTGGCGCTGCTGCGGGCCATCGAGCAGGTCCACCAGGGGCAGCTTGCTGTCAGGCATCTCGGTGAACAGGGGCTTTTGCCGCTCTTTCACCACACGCGTGCTTTGGGGCACCTCCACCAACACGGGTTCGATGATCTGAATGGGTTCGGGGTGGTGCACCTCGCTCTCGGTGCGCTCTTCCTGCACCACCACTTCGCGCTCGCGCGCGGCCTTGCGGCCCACGGCCACATCCTTGGCCACCTCGCGTTTTGCCAGGCGAGATTGCACCAGCGCATCGATGCGCGCCCCCAGAAACTCCGCCACATGGCCCCACGAAAAGCGGAACACCAGCGCCGCGCCCAGCACGGCCAGCACAATGGCCAGCAGCCCCGAGCCGGTGAAACCCAGCCATTTCACGCTGGCGGGCCCCGTGAGGTACCCCAGCACACCACCGGCATGGCCCGGCAGGAGAGATTCAAAACGGTACAGCCGCGACCACTCCAGGGCCGTGCTGGCACACATCAACACCACCAGGCCCAGCCAGAACGTGGCCCGGCGCACCAGCGGGCTGGCCGCCCCGGCCACTGCTTCGCCCCCGCGCATCCAGCGCGCCAGCGAAGACAACCAGGCGCGCACACCCGCCGCCACACACAGCCACACCGAAAAGCCCATCGCAAAATAACTGCCGTCAGCCAGCCAGGCCCCCAGCCGACCCGCCCAATTGGCCACCGCGCGCGCATCCCGCGCGCCCGAGGTGGACCAGGCCGCGTCCTGGGCCGAATAGCTGACCAGCGCCAGCAGCCAGAAAACCAGGGCCAGCAGGCCCACCAGCAGGCCAATCTCATGGCCAAAACGGGCCGCGCCCGTGCGGGGCGGCGACTTGGCCGCCGCCGATGCATTCAAGGTATTGAGGGAATAGGTCATAAGCGTGCCGGGCGAGCTTACCCCAAGCATCCCAGGACCGTGGGCTTGCCCCGCCGCAGGGCGGTAAACGTCAGCCCAGCGCGTTCAGCCGGTCCCGCAGCAGCGTGGCGCCGCTCGGGAGCACTTCGATGAAGCCCCGCTCTTCCAGGTCCTTCATCACGCGGCTGACCATCTCGCGCGAGGCGCCCACCATCTTGGCCAGGTCCTGGCGCGATATCTTGTCCTTGATCACCTGCTGGCCCTGGGCATCGGGCACGGCAAAGTCCAGCAGGGCATGGGCCACACGGCCGTACACATCCAGTAACGCCAGTGACTCAATCTTGCGATCGGCATGGCGCAGGCGCTTGACCAGACCACGCATCACCACCAGCGACATGGAGGCGTTCTCGGTCAGGCAACGGGCGAACTCGGTGCGGCCCAGCATCAGCACGTCGGTCTGCACCTCGGCCCGCACCGTGGCCGAGTGGGGTTCGTTGTCGATGATGCTCATCTCGCCCAGGTAGTCGCCCTGCGCCAGGGTCGCCAGGATCACTTCGCGCCCCCGGCTGTCCGAGGTCATCACCCGGGCCCGGCCCGTGAGCAGGATGAACAGGGCATTGGATTTCTGCCCCTGTTCCACCAGGGCCTCGCCACGCTTGAAACGGCGCTTGATCACCGCGCCGCTGATCACCTCGGCCTGCGCCACCGTCAGCAGCGAGAACAAGGGCACCCGGCGCAGCAGGTCCAGGTTGGACAACATCGTGGACATGCAGACATCTCTCCTTTCAGGGGTGCGGCTCAACCGGCGCCGCAACGGGTTATCAATCGCTTCTTACAATCGCCGTGATTGAAAAACGGGCTGCGTGCAGCCGCATCCGCCGGTTGATACTCGGCGGCTCAACCCCCAGCTTTTCCAACAGCGCCCCGTGTAGCGGGCGCAAAACACAGGCTTTTACCATGTCCACCACCCAACACGCGAAAGTTCTGATTCTCGGCTCGGGCCCTGCGGGCTACACAGCGGCCGTCTATGCCGCCCGCGCCAACCTGAACCCGGTGCTCATCACCGGCATGGCCCAGGGCGGCCAGCTGATGACCACGACCGAGGTGGACAACTGGCCTGCCGACGTGCACGGCGTGCAGGGCCCCGACCTCATGCAGCGCTTTCTGGAGCACGCCGAGCGCTTCAAGACGCAAATCGTCTTCGACCACATCAACAAGGTCGATTTCAGCAAGCGCCCCTTTACCCTCACCGGCGACAGCGGCACCTACACCTGTGACGCGCTGATCCTGGCAACGGGCGCATCGGCCAAATACCTGGGCCTGCCTTCGGAAGAGGCTTTCATGGGCAAGGGCGTGTCGGGCTGCGCCACCTGCGACGGTTTCTTCTATCGCGAGCAGGACGTGTGCGTGGTCGGCGGCGGCAACACCGCCGTGGAAGAAGCTCTTTACCTGTCGAACATTGCCCGCAAGGTCACGCTGGTGCACCGCCGCGACAAGTTCAAGGCCGAGCCCATCCTGGTGGACAAGCTGCATGAGAAGGTCGCTGCGGGCAAGATCGAGCTCAAGCTGTTCAACACGCTGGACGAAGTGCTGGGCGACAACACTGGGGTGACCGGTATCCGCATCAAGAGCACCAAGGATGGCAGCACGGAAGACATCAAGCTGCAAGGCTGCTTCATCGCCATCGGCCATGCCCCCAACACCGAGATCTTCCAGGGCCAGCTGGAGATGGAGAACGGCTACATCATCACCCAGGGCGGACTCAAGGGTTTTGCCACCCAGACCAGCGTGCCCGGCGTGTTTGCCGCTGGCGATGTGCAGGATCATGTGTACCGCCAGGCCATCACCAGCGCAGGCACGGGCTGCATGGCCGCGCTGGACGCGCAGCGCTTCCTCGAACAAGAAGCTTGATCAAAAACTGGGCAACAGGCTATAATCTGCGGCTTTGCTGAATTCGGCCCGTTTTTTGCGGCACCTGAAACCAAGCAAATCGGGTTACCGCCACCCTTTCTGGCGAGGTGAGGCCGCAAGCCAACCCGGGAAATTGATCCCGGGGCCCAGCAAACGGCCGTTAAAAGTATCGGAGTGTCCTCATGGCACGCGTCTGCGACGTAACGGGCAAGAAGCCCATGACCGGGAACAATGTTTCCCACGCCAATAACAAAACCAAGCGCCGGTTCCTGCCGAACCTGCAATACCGCCGTTTCTGGGTCGAGAGCGAAAACCGCTGGGTTCGCCTGCGTGTTTCGAGCGCTGCCCTGCGTTTGATCGACAAGAACGGTATCGACTCGGTGCTCGCAGACCTGCGTGCCCGTGGCCAGGCTTAAGGAGTAGCACCATGGCAAGCAAAGGCGGACGCGACAAGATCAAGCTGGTGTCCTCGGCGGACACCGGTCACTTCTACACCACCACCAAGAACAAGAAGACGATGCCTGAAAAGATGTCGATCATGAAGTTCGACCCCAAGGCTCGCAAACACGTCGAGTACAAGGAAGCCAAGCTGAAGTAATTCGGCACCGCTCCCCGAAAAAACCGCCCTTCCAGGGCGGTTTTTTTATGCCTGCGGCACAACGGACCGCCAAAAGGCGGACGACCTCAGCGGCCTCAGGCCACCTTGCGCGGCACAGGCAGCTCCGCCATCTGGGCAGCCAGCAAGCCACCCAGGGTGCGGTAGCCCGCCTCCACCTCGGCGGTGAACGGCATGCCGCAGCTCAGCCGCAGAAAATGCTCATACCGCCCCGTGTTGGAGAACATGGGGCCCGGGGCCACACGGATGCCGTTCTCCAACGCTTCGTCGTACAAGCGTGTCGAGGAAATGCCGACAGGCAGCTCCAGCCACAGGCTCAACCCACCCGGCGGCAAGCTCAGGCGCGTGCCCGCGGGGAAGTAGCGCGCCACGGCCCGCGCCGCCTGTTCGCGCTGGATGCGCAGTTGCGCCCGCATGCGGCGCATGTGGCGCTCGTAGGCTGGGGAATCCACGCTGCGCGCGGCCAGCAACTGCGACCAGGTCTGCATGTTGCGCGTGCGCGCGAACTTGATCATCTGCACCCGCGCCTGCCAGCGGCCGGCACTCATCCAACCCTGGCGCAGGCCAGGCGCAAAGCTCTTGCTGAGCGATGCACAGTAAATCACCTGGCCCGCATCGCCCGGGCGGTCCCAGGCCTTGGCGGGGCGCAGCACGCGGGGAGACTCCACAAACTCCCGGTAGATATCGTCCTCGATGAGCGCCAGCCCATGCTCCACACACAGGGCCACCAGGCGTTCCTTGTGGGCGTCGGGCATGACGCTACCCAGGGGCATCTGCAGGTGGGGCACCACCACCACGCCCTTGAGCCGGGGCTCATTGCGCGCGGCCAGCTCCAGCGCCTCCAGCGACATGCCGGTGTGTGGACTGCTCGGAATCTCCAGCGCGCGCAGCCCCCGCACCTCGATGGCCTGCAGGATGCCAAAAAACGTGGGCGATTCCACGGCAATCACATCGCCCGGCTCGGCCACCGCATCCAGTGCGAGGTTCACAGCTTCAGAGTTGCCGTGCGTCGCACCAATGTCGGCAGGCGCCACGCACACGCCAAAGGTGAGCGCATGGCGCGCCATGGCCTGCTGGAACTCCGGGTGCGTGGTCGGCGCCGAGGGGCCATACACCAGGATATCGGGCTGCTCCCGCAACAGGCCATGGGCCAGCCGGTTGAGCGCGGCAGCATCGAACAGACTGGGCGCGGGCATGGCGCTGCCCAGGTCCAGCGGCAAAGGGCCAGCGCGACGCGCCTTCTCCAGAAATCCCGAAATACGCTCGTTGATACCTGCGAAGACGCGCGGGTCCTGGGCCAGGGGCTCATGCAGATCGGGCTCGCGCGCCCCGGGCAGCGCCACACCACCCAGCTCCCGCACAAAGTAACCCACCCGTTCCCGGGCCTCCACACACCCCTGGGATTCAAGCCGGCGCAGCACCTGGAGCGCCGTCGTCAGGCTCACCTGGTGCCGCTGGCACAGCTCGCGCACCGAAGGCATGCGCATGCCGGGCGTGAGGCTGCCTGCAGCGATCGCCTGCTCGTACAAGGCCGCCAGCTGGCGGTAGATCGGGACTTCCCGGGGCTCGGAGGAATGTGACATGGCGTGGTGCGCTGCCGTGGGACGGGCTCGGCAGCGGGTCCGTGCATCGTGCCTGAACACCGCTGGCGGGTACAGATACAGGAAAGGGGATCAAGGACCATAACAGCATTCAAGAAATCAACACTGTTCTACCCTTCTGCGCCGGTGCGTGTACCTGTTGAACCGAAGCGGCTTTTCCTACGCTAAGGCCCTCACTGCAGCCTTTCCTTTGTTCACCCGGAGCCCCTGCACCATGTCCCTGCACACCAGCACGCCCCCCTTCACCCAGCATCTCACCCCCGGCCAGGGGCTCTGGATTTGCCTGGCCCCTGGCAGCACACTGCGCACCACGCGGGGTGATGTGGCTGTCCACTGGCCCCCTCAAGCCTGCGGACAAGGATTGCAGACACCACCTCCCACCTGGCTGGAGGCCGGGCAGCATCTGCCGTGGAACGGGCAGGCGCAAGCCGTCTGGCTTCGGCTGCACAACCCCCGGCAACACCCCGCCGAAATCCAGCTCACGGAAGCCGCACCTGCGCCAGGGCTATGGCAGCAGATCTGGCGCGGCCTGCGCACCACCCTCCAAAGCCCTCGGAAAGCCGCCAAGGGCTCAGGCCATGGCGGCGCCTTGCACGCTGCGCGGTAAACAAGAACCCAAAAATGAAAAGGCCTTGCCAAGCGGCAAGGCCTTTGTGTGGTCAGGGCAAACCGCTTCAGGCCTGCGCCGCCCGCAGCCGCAGCGAGAACTCGCGCAGTGCGGAAATCCCGCTTTCTTCCGCCCGGCGGCACCAGGCCTGCAGGTCGGCCGTGAGCTGCTCACGCGATTGCGAGGTGTTCAGCCACAGCTGGCGCAGTTCTTCGCGCATGGTCACCATCTTGTCGAGCGCAGGGTGCGCCGCGCGGGCCTGGGCCAGTTGTGGCAGCGCGATGGCCGGGATTTTTTCGGCATCGCGGGGCAGCCAGCGCTTGGCAGCCTTCAGCACCGAGACATCCGCCTGGCGCGCCTTGAGCGCAGCAATCTCTTCCTTGCACGCCTGGCGTACCCCTCGGGCATAACCGGCCATGACCTCATAGCGGTTGGCGATCAAGGCCTCCAGGGTTTTCTCATCGGCCACGGCTTTCACATCACCCAGCTGCAGCTTGGGCGGCACCTTCTTGACCGTGGCCCAACCCACCTTTTTCATCAGGCTGATGTAGACCCAGCCAATGTCGAACTCATAGGGCTTGACCGAGAACTTGGCCGACGTGGGGTAGGTGTGGTGGTTGTTGTGCAGTTCTTCACCGCCAATGATGACGCCCCAGGGCGAGAGGTTGGTGCTGGCGTCCTGCGCCTCGAAGTTGCGGTAGCCCCAGTAGTGGCCCACACCGTTGACCACACCGGCTGCCCAGAATGGAATCCAGAGCATCTGCACCGCCCACACAGCGGCGCCGATGGCGCCGAACAGGGCCAGATCGAGCACCAGCATCAGGCCCACGCCCTGCCAGCCGAAGCGGGTGTACACATTGCGCTCCATCCAGTCATCCGGTGTGCCATGACCGAACTTCTTGATGGTTTCCATGTTCTTGGACTCGGCACGGTACAGCTCGGCACCACGCCACATCACGGTATCCAGGCCACGCGTCTGCGGGCTGTGGGGGTCGTCCACGGTTTCGCACTTGGCGTGGTGCTTGCGGTGGATGGCCACCCATTCCTTGGTGACCATGCCCGTGCCGATCCACAGCCAGAAGCGGAAGAAGTGCGAAGGAATGGCGTGCAGGTCGAGCGCGCGGTGCGCCTGAGCGCGGTGCAGAAAAATCGTGACCGCCGCAATGGTGATGTGGGTCGTCGCCAGGGTGTACAGCACGATTTGCCACCAGGCCAGGTTCCACAACCCATGGCCCAGCCAGTCAATGGCAGCGTTCAGCACAGCCCAATCGGGTAACAGCATATTCAACAAAAGCCTTACTACAAAGAGCCCGCTCACCAGCGAAGCAGGTCGCCCATTTTAAAGTGACACCCCTTTGAAAAACCGGGGACATCCATAGGATTTACGCTGATTTAGAGGGCATTCTCAGCGCATCTGTCGCCAACTGGTCATATCCCCAAGTTGGTGCAGGCAATGCATCCCTCAGCGCTTGCGGGTCCAGACGGCTGCGAAGAAACCGTCGGTCTGGTGCAAATGGGGCCACAGGCGCAGATAACCACTGCCGGATGCGCCTCCACTGCACAGCCCCTGGGCACCTTCAACCTTGAGCTGCGCCAGCAGCTCACCCGCATCGAGCAGCTCAAAATCCCGGTGCGCGGCGCTGAAGGCTTCGGCGATCGCCTCGTTCTCCTCGGGCAGGATGCTGCAGGTGGCATACACCAGCCGCCCGCCCGGCTTGAGCAGGCGCGCCGCGCTGGCCAGTATCGAGGTCTGCTTGGCGGTCAGCTCCTCCACCGCCTTGGGGGTTTGGCGCCATTTGAGGTCGGGGTTGCGGCGCAGCGTGCCCAGGCCGGAGCACGGCGCATCCACCAGCACGCGGTCGATCTTGCCGGCCAGGCGCTTGACGCGCTCATCGCGCTCGTGCGCGATCGCAGCCGGGTGCACGTTCGAGAGGCCACTGCGCGCCAAGCGGGGCTTGAGCGCGTCCAGCCGGTGGCCCGACACATCAAAGGCATACAGCCGCCCCGTATTGCGCATGCTAGCGCCAATGGCCAGCGTCTTGCCACCTGCACCAGCGCAAAAATCCACCACCATCTCGCCCCGTTTGGCATCAAGCAGCAGGGCCAGCAGCTGCGAACCTTCGTCCTGCACCTCGATGGCCCCGCGCGTGAACGCATCCAGCTTGGTCAATGCGGGCTTGTCGTCAATGCGCAGGCCCCAGGGCGAATACGGCGTGGGCTGGGCCTTGATGCCGGCCTTGGCCAGCTCTTTTTGCACATCGGCGCGCTTGTCCTTGAGCGCATTGACGCGCAGGTCCAGCGGCGCGCTCTGGGCCAGGCTACCCACCAAGGGCCAAAAGCCAGCGCCCAGCTGGTCCTTGAGGGGCTTGACCAGCCATTCGGGCAGGTTGTGGCGGTGGCGCTCCATCAGGTCGTCCACCGTCACGGCATCGCACTGGTCCAGCCAGTTCTTCTCCTGCTCGGTCAGCGCTGCCTTGAGGAAATCGCGCGGCCCATGAAAGCCCAGGATGGCCAGGCGCCGCTCCTTGGGGCCCGAGCCCGAAGGCGCCATGTGGTCAAACAGCAGCTTCTTGCGCAGCACGGTGTAGACCGTTTCGGCCAGCGTTGCGCGCTCGCGGGGCCCCAGGCCCCGGTTGTCACGGAAAAAACGCGACACCACCGCATCGGCGGGGTGTTCAAACGTGAGGGTGAGCCTGACCAGTTCGGCGCAGGCGTCGAGAAGAACTTTGGGATGCATCCCCCGATTGTCCCACCCTGAAGCCCCCCTGAGTCGCCTTCGGCGCCTTCCCCCGGAGGGGGACGCCCCCAGCGCGGCGGGGCGGCCCTTGCGCGGGGGCACTGGCCTGGGTCGCCCCAGTGGCAAAGACCAGCATCGTGGGGTTGAATCCGCCCAACCGCACGGATCTGAGCCCCCTCACCGCGTATAGATGGGCTCGAACGCCGAGCGCTGGATCTCCTGCAGTGTCGGCGATTCGCCTGCCCACAGCACCAGAGCGGGGCCGGGCAGGCTCAGGTTGCGTTCCAGCGCACGGCACAAGTGGTAGCGGCTTTCGTCGTCCATGCCCGGTAGTTCCACAAACACCAGGTAGGCCCTGCGCTGTGGGTGTTCGCGCAGGTTCTTGCGCACCAGCCAGCAGCGGGCCAGGGGGGCGCAGCGGGCCAGCTCCGACTGCAGTTCGGCCAGCTCGAAAGAACTCAGGTCATTGCGCGTGGTCTGGCTGAAGAACGAGGTGCCCGACAGCTCCTCCCAGGCACGCTCTTCCGACTCCTGGGCGCGTTCCAGGCGCTTGCGCCACTGCTTGAAGGCGGCGGCGTCGTGGTCCAGCCCCAGGCGTGGGGTTTCCAGCTCGGCCAGCGCCGTGCGTGCGGCCCAGTAGCGGTCACTGCTGCCGGCTTCCCACACCCGGTTCAACAGCTGCAGCTTGGCTTCGCGGTCGCCTTCGGGCAGGCAAGGCACCAGCCCGCGCAGCGCGGCCGGGTAATCGGTGCTGCGCTCCAGCGCCAGTTCGTACAGAGCACGCACATCAGCATGCGGGTCCAGGTGGCGCTTCAGGCGCGCCAGCTCCACCAGATCAGCGGCACTGCTTTGCGCCGTGGAGGCACCCAGTGCCTCGGCACGGGCACGCACGCGGCCCAGCCAGGCGTGGTGTTGCTTCCACTCGGTGGCGTTGTCACGGCACCATTGCTTGTCGAAATGCGTCACCCAGCGTTTGGCGTCGGGGCCCAGCAGGGCCAGGGCATTGCCGCGCGACCAGTCCGGCACGGTGGGCGTCGCATCCAGCGCCTCGATGCGGTCGCGCAGGCCGGGGTGGGTGTCATCCACGCTGCTCAGGCGCTTGAGGGCCTGGCGCAAAGCATCGTTGGCAAACACGGCGTCGGGGGCCTTGGCCAGCTGGCGGCGCATGCTGCGGTAGGGGCCCACCGGCACCGGGTTGTCGGCCGCCACACACCAGTGGTTGCCCCAGAACTCCGCCTGCAGCCAGGCGCCCCGGATCTCGATCTCGGCCAGCGCAGCGGCTGTCACATCGCGGCCCAGCAGCTTGCCCGCAATGCGGTCGGCCTCGTATTCGTCCTGGCGGGCCAGCGCAAAGGTCTTGGCAGAAAAGCGCGGAAAGTACCAGCGCATGAAGGCCTGGGTGGCAGCCGCCACCGGGCCTTCGTCGTCGGCCAGGCTGTGGTTCAGGCGCATCCACGACAGGCGCGTGCGGTAGATCCAGGCGGCAAACCGGCCGTGGTCGCCGCGCAGGTGCCCATATTCATGGGCCAGCACGGCCAGGAAACGCGGCCGGTCCAGCGCCATCAACAGGGGCAGGCCGATGCTCAGGTGGTTGACGGCGCCGCCCAGCAGGCCAAAACGCGGCAGTTGCTGGATGCTGGCGTTGAATTCGTCGGTGAGCGTGACCTTGTGGATGGGCGGCCCCTTGATCTTGCGGCGGATGCGCGCCAGAGCCTCGAACAGGTCAGGAGCGTCCAGCGCCGTGATCTCCACCCCGGCAGGCTCGTCAAACCGCACCCACAGGGCCCGCAGGCTGACCCAGAGCAGCCCGCCCGCCCCCAGCAGCGCCCACACCAACGCCAAACGAAAGCGGCCGTGCAGCAGCTGCGGCACCACCCACATCAAGATACCCACGGCCAGCGCCAGGCACCCCAGCACCCATGCGTAGCCCAGCGCCGCAAACGCCGCCACACTGCGGCGGTACGCTCGGCTGTTGTCGGCACTGGCATGCTCGCTCATGCGCACCAGATGCACAAAATCTGCCTGATCCACGGACGTCCCTCACTCTTGCTTGATTTTTATCAGCCGCCATCCTAACCACTTGAGCCCCCGCCCCACCACCATGACCGACGACGACCTGCCCGCACTGATCCGCACGCCCCCGGGGCTGTACCGCCACTACAAGGGCATGCTTTACGAGGTGATCGACACCGTGCGCCACAGCGAGACGCTGGAGCCCATGACGCTGTACCGCGCGCTGTATGGCCAGCGCGGCCTGTGGGTGCGCCCCGCCGCCATGTTTGAAGAGCAGGTGCTCATCGATGGCGTGCTGCGGCCCCGTTTTGAGAAATGCGACGACGCCGCCGAAGCGGGCTGAGACCAGCCCTCTTCAAGCCGCCTTGCGCGGAAAGGTGGCCGCCGCCACCAGCCCGCCACCTGCGGCATTGCGCAACACCAGCTGCCCGCCATGGCGGCGCGCAATATCGCTGGCAATGGTGAGCCCCAGCCCCGCTCCGCCGCTCTGGCGGTTGCGCGAGGCCTCGACGCGGTAGAACGGCTCCATGACGCGCTCCAGTTCCTCCGGCGGCAAACCGGGGCCATGGTCGCGCACCTCGACGGTCAGCGAGTCGGCCGCATCGTGCAGCGTGATCTCCGCACTGCCGCCGTAGCGGATCGCGTTGCCCACCAGGTTGTCCAGGCAGCGCCGCAGCGCCACGGCCTGTGCACGCAGCGGGGCCGCCTGCCCGGCCACCGAGACCCGGTGGCCCAGGGCCAGCTGGTCGTCGGCCAGGCTGTCGGCCAGCGCCCGCACATCCAGCAGCGCCCAGGCCTCGGCGCCCGCCACGCCGCGCAGGTAGTCCAGCGTGGAGGTGATCATGGCGTCCATCTCGGCAATGTCGCGGCGAAACAGCTGCTGCGCACGGGCATCGCCCAGGCTTTCAGTGCGCAGGCGCAGCCGGGTCAGCGGTGTGCGCAGGTCGTGCGACACCGCCGCCACAAACCGGTCGCGCTCGGCCAGTTGCTGGCGGATGCGCGCCTGCATCTGGTTGAACACCCGGCTGGCGTCGCGGCACTCCAGCGTGCCGTCCTCGGGCAGCGGGGGGCGGTTGATGTCGCGGCCCAGCTGCTGCGCGGCCGTGGCCAGCCGGTGCATGGGGCGCGACAGCCAGCGTGCCGCCCACCAGGCCACGGCCACCAGCGCGGCCAGGCGCACGCCGATGTCGAGCAGCAGGCCCATCTGCAGCGACAGCGGCGCATTCCAGAAATCGGGCCGTTCGCCATGGGGCGGCTGGCCCGGGGGTGGCAGGGGGCGTCCCTCGGCCACACCCCAATGCGGTGGCGGGCCCGGCGGGCCCGGCGGGCGTTCGGGGTGCGCTGGGCGCAGTTCAAACATGAGCGTGAGCGCCAGCACATGGCTCGCGATCACCGCCACGATGAGCAGCAGCGCGAGCCGCCCAAACAAGGTGTTTGGCAACCAGCGCTGCAGCGCAGCGCGCCCGCGTGCCGCCATCCATGAGGCCATCAGTGGGGCCACCCCACCTGCCCCTGCAGCGACTGCACGTTGAACAGATAGCCCGCGCCACGCACGGTGCGGATCATCGAGGGCGAACGCGGGTCGTCCGACAGCTTGCTGCGCAGGCGCGAGACCAGCAGGTCGATGCTGCGCTCGAACGCATCCATGGCCCGGCCCCGGGCCTGCTCCATGAGCTGGTCGCGGCTGAAGACGCGGCGTGGCATGCGCAAAAAGGTGCAGAGCAGGCGGAATTCGGCGTTGGACAGCGGCACCACTACGCCCTGGGGGGACACCAGGTGCCGCTCGATGCTGTGCAGCGTCCAGCCGTCAAAACGCACCACCTCGTCCGGCCCCTGCCGGGCCGGGGCCGTGTCGCCCGCGACGCGGCGCAGCACGGTCTGGATGCGGGCCACCAGCTCGCGCGGCTCGAAGGGTTTGCCCATGTAGTCGTCGGCCCCCATTTCCAGGCCCAGCACACAGTCATAGGGGTTGGCGCGGGCGGTGAGCATGATGATCGGCACCCGGGAGCGCTCGCGCAGCTCCCGCGCCAGGGTGATGCCGTCGGTGCCGGGCAGCATCACGTCCAGCACCACCAGGCCGATGGGGTGCGCGGCCATCTGGGCCCGCATCGACAGCGCATCACCCGCTGCGTGGGCGGCATAGCCAAAGCGGGCGAGGTATTCGGTGAGCAATGTGGTGATCTCGACATCGTCGTCCACCACCAGGATGTGTTGCATGGGCGGGCACAGGCGCAAAAACGCCTCCAAAAGATCGTCCCAAGTTTAGGCAGCCGCCCCCGCGCCCTCGGGGCAATCTGGCGGGCATTTGCCCCCCTGTTCGGAGCTTGCAGGCGCCCTTTGTACCGGCCTTGGTACAAAGCAGACAAACCCCGGAGACATGCCCGCCCAAGAATGGACGCGGGCCATGGCTGAGGGCTTCCGCTGTGGGGGACCAGGCACCGACCCACCTTTGGAAGAAAGGAACAACGATGACGACCATCAGTAGCGTCAGCAGTGCCTGGTCCAGTGCCAGCGTGCAGCGGGCATCGCGCCCGCCGCCCTCGCCAGAGCGGCTGCTGTCCAAAATCGATGCCGACGGCAGCGGCGGCGTGAGCGATACCGAACTCCAGGGCCTGCTGGACGATGTGGCCAAAAAGACCGGCATGAGCAGCCAGGCCAGCGCGGCCGACCTGGTCAAGCAGTACGACGCCAACGGCGATGGCAGCCTCAATGCCGACGAGCTGGGCAAGACGATGCAAAACGTGCTGCCCCCGCCCCCCTCGACCATGGCGTTTGCCCAGTCGCGCAGCGGGGACAGCAGCACCAGCGCGGCCGCCACCGGCGAGGCAGGTGACGACCTGTTTGGCAAGGTGGACAGCGACGGCGATGGCAGCGTGAGCCAAACCGAGCTGCAGGCCCTGCTGGAGGCCATGTCCGGCGGCACGGTCGGCAAGACGGGCGTGAGCAGCGACGAAATCTTCAGCCAGCTGGACGCGGATGGCGACGGCAGCCTGAGCGAAGCCGAATTCGACGCGGGCCGCCCTTCGGGCGTGGGGGGAGAAGCAGGAGGCATGCAGGCCATGGGCGGCATGCCGCCGCCTCCCGGGGGGCCGGGTGGTGCTGGGGGCAGCAATTCGGCCGCCAGCTACGACCCGCTGGACACCAACGAGGACGGCACGGTCTCGGCCGCCGAGCGCTTGGCAGGCAGCACCAGCAGCGTGGCGCAGGACGCAATCACCGCGCTGTTCAACGCCATCGACACCGATGGCGACGCCAGCATCAGCACCAGCGAGTCCCAGGCCTTCATCGACCAGCTGACCCGCCAGGCCCAGTCAGCGACCACCGGCAGCGAATCCGGCGGCCGCACCGACCTGGCGCGGCTGGCCGACTTTGCGCGGCAGCAGTACGCGCTGGCCGCCAATGGCTGGAGCGCCGCATCGTCCAGCACCAGCAGCCTGAGCGCGGCGGCCTGACGCAGCCGGGGAGACACGCGCAGCCCCTGGAAGGGGGCGGACGGAGCCCCTTCCAGCCCCTTGGCACGCGCAGTGCGATTCGCCCGTCAGTTGACGAGCTGCGCGCGCCAGTGGGTTTCAGGCAAAAAGCAGGCCTCTGCGCGCGGCCATATTGCCTTTAAAGCTATTGTTTTTATAGCATTGACATCACAAGGGCACTACAGCGCCTGCACCAGCGCCCGCACGGCGCGGGGGTAGATCACATGCTCCTGGGTCAGCACCCGCGCCGCCAGCGTCTCGGCCGTATCGCCAGGCAGCACCGGCACCACCGCCTGGTCCAGGATGGGGCCCACGTCCAGTTCGGCCGTCACCTGGTGCACGGTCACGCCCGCAAACTTGCAGCCTGCATCAATCGCGCGCTGGTGCGTGTGCAGCCCGGTAAAGGCAGGCAGCAGCGAGGGGTGGATATTGATGAGCCGCCCCGCGTAGTGCGCCACAAACCCGGGCGTCAGGATGCGCATGAATCCGGCCAGCACCACCAGCGCGGGCTGGTGGCGGTCGATGGTGGCGGCCAGTTCGGCATCAAACGCCTCGCGGCTGGCAAAGGCCTTGTGGTCCAGCGCCTCCGTCGCAATGCCCTGCTCCCGCGCAAAAGCAAGCCCTGCAGCATCCGGTTTGTTGCTGATGACGGCCGCCACGCGGGCGCCGTAGCGCTGCTCCCAGTGCTCCTGCTGCGCAGTCCGGACGATGGTGGCCATGTTGGAGCCGCCGCCAGAGATCAGAATGACGATGTTCTTCATAAATTGCCCCGGATTATCCCAGCCATGCCTTTTGATCCTGCGACCCGCCCCCTCACCCCCCACGAAGCCCGCGTGCTCGCCACCCTGATGGAGAAGGCGCGCACCGTGCCCGACAGCTACCCCATGTCGCTCAACGGCCTGGTCACCGGCTGCAACCAGAAAACCAGCCGCGACCCGGTGATGAACCTGAGCGATGCCGAGGCGCAGGAGGCGCTGGATTCGCTCAAGCTGCTGACCCTGGCGTTTGAGAGCAGCGGCAACCGCACCACGCGCTGGGAGCACAACTTTCAGCGTGGCGTGGGCGTGCCCGAACAATCGGCCGTGCTGCTGGGCCTGCTGATGCTGCGCGGCCCGCAGACGGCGGGCGAGCTGCGCATCAACGCCGAGCGCTGGTACCGGTTTGCCGACATTTCCTCGGTCGAGGCGTTTCTGGACGAGTTGCAGGAACGCAGCGCCGAAAAAGGCGGCCCGCTGGTGGTGCAGCTGCCCCGCGCACCCGGCGCGCGCGAGCAGCGCTGGGCGCACCTGATGTGCGGGCCGGTGGACACCAGCAGCAGCCATGCCCCCCAGCCAGGCACCGGCGCAGCGGGGCCATCCCCCGCCCTGCAGGCCCGCGTGGACGCGCTGGAGGCCGAGGTGGCCAGCCTGCGCGCCACCGTGCAACGGCTGTGCGCAGAGCTGGGCATGGCCGCAGACGCCGCGCCGATGTCGCCACCCGGACAGGAATAAAACGAACGACCGTGCTACAAACAGGACTTCTCAGGAGACAAGCCGCATGGATCTCGCATTCACCCCCGAAGAACAGGCCTTTCGCGACGAAGTTCGCGCATGGGTTCACGCCAACCTGCCAAAGGAAATCTCGCACAAAGTGCACAACGCCCTGCGCCTGACCCGTGCAGACATGCAGGGCTGGGCCAAGATCCTGGGCAAAAAAGGCTGGCTCGGTTTTGGCTGGCCCAAGGAATTTGGTGGCCCCGGCTGGACGGCCGTGCAAAAGCACCTGTTTGAAGAAGAGTGCGCGCTGGCTGGCGCGCCCCGCATCGTGCCCTTCGGCCCCGTGATGGTGGCCCCGGTGATCATGGCGTTTGGCAATGCCGAGCAGCAAAAGCGCTTTTTGCCCGGCATCGCCAGCGGCGAAGTCTGGTGGAGCCAGGGCTACAGCGAACCCGGTTCGGGCTCGGACCTGGCCAGCGTCAAGACCCGCGCCGAGCGTGTGGGCGACAAGTACATCGTCAACGGCCAGAAAACCTGGACCACGCTGGGCCAGCACGGCGACTGGATGTTCAACCTGGTGCGCACCAGCAACGAAGGCAAGCCGCAGACCGGCATCTCCTTCCTGCTGCTGGACATGAAGTCCAAGGGCGTCACCGTGCGCCCCATCAAGCTGCTGGATGGCGAGTGCGAAGTCAATGAGGTGTTCTTCGACAACGTCGAAGTGCCCGCAGAGAACCTGATCGGTGAAGAGAACAAGGGCTGGACCTACGCCAAGCACCTGCTGAGCCACGAGCGCACCAACATCGCCGACGTGAACCGCAGCAAGCGCGAACTGGAGCGCTTGAAGCGCATTGCCAAGACCGAAGGTGTGTGGGACGACCAGCGCTTCCGTGACCAGATCGCCCTGCTCGAAGTGGACATCGTGGCGCTGGAAATGCTGGTGCTGCGCGTGCTGTCGGCCGAGAAGAGCGGCAAGAACTCGCTCGACATCGCAGGCCTGCTCAAGATCAAGGGCAGCGAGATCCAGCAGCGCTACGCCGAGCTGATGATGCTGGCCGCCGGCCCGTTCAGCCTGCCTTTCATCGAAGAAGCCATGGAAGCTGGCTGGCAAGGCAACTTCCCCGGCGGCGTGACCGCCAACGCGCCGCTGGCATCCACCTACTTCAACCTGCGCAAGACCACCATCTACGGCGGCTCGAACGAGGTCCAACGCAACATCGTGGCTCAGACCGTCCTCGGCTGACCCCAAGTTCCAGGAGACAAGAACATGGATTTCGATTTTTCTGACGACCAGGAACAACTGCGCGACGCCGTGCGCAAGTGGGTGGACAAGGGCTACAGCTTCGAGCGCCGCCGCGCCACCGTGGCCGCAGGCGGCTTCGACCGCGCCGCCTGGGGCGAGCTGGCCGAGCTGGGCCTGACCGCGCTGACCGTGCCCGAAGCCCACGACGGCATGGGCCAGGGCGCGATCGACGCCATGGTGGTGGCCGAGGAACTGGGCCGTGGCATGGTGCTGGAGCCCATCGCCCAGGCCTTCATCGCCAGCAGCGTGCTGTCGCACTACGCACCCGCCGACGTGCAAGGCGCCTGGCTGCCCCGCGTGGCCAGCGGTGAAGCCCTGGTGGTGCTGGCCTACCAGGAGCGCAAGGCACGCTACCGCCTGGATGTTTGTGAGGCAAAAGCGGCCTCTGCGCCCGCTGGATATACCGTAACAGCTACAAAAAGCATAGTAACCGCTGGCGACCAGGCCGATGCCTTCATCGTGCCTGCGCAGCTGGACGGAAAAATCGCCCTCTTCCTCGTGGAACGCTCGGCCGCTGGCGTCACCACGCGCGGCTACGTCACGCAAGACGGCAGCCGCGCCGCCGAAGTGCAACTGGCCAACGCCCCCGCCACGCTCATCACCACCGACGGCCTGGCCGCGCTGGAGCTGGCCGTGGACACCGGCATTGCCGCCACCTGCGCCGAGGCCGTGGGCGTGATGGACAAGACCGTGGCGCTCACCGTCGAATACATGAACCAGCGCAAGCAGTTCGGCGTGTTCATCGCCAGCTTCCAGGCGCTGCGCCACCGTGTGGCCGACATGAAGATGCAGCTGGAACTGGCCCGCTCGATGAGCTACTACGCCAGCCTCAAGCTCGGCGCCCCTGCGGCCGAACGCCGCGCTGCCATGGCCCGCGCCAAGGTGCAGCTGGGCCAATCGATGCGCTTTGTGGGCCAGCAATCGGTGCAATTGCACGGCGGCATCGGCGTGACCGATGAGTACATCGGCAGCCACTATTTCAAGAAGCTCACGCAGCTGGAAATGACCTTTGGCGACACCCTGCACCACCTGGGCGAGGTGTCGGCCCACATGCAGGACACCGCTGGCGTTTTTGCATAAACCGGAGCTGTCACGCACTTGTGCAATGCTCGTGGGCTGAACGGCTCACGGGCATTTTTTCTTTCAGGAGACCTTCCGATGAACACGCTGTGGCTGCAACGCCGATCCCTCCTCCTCGCCACTGCTGCTGCGGCAGCCACTCTGGCCCTGGCTGGTTGTGCCACCCAGAGCCCCGGCCTGGCCGAGGCCCCGCCCATCGTTTTTGTGCACGGCAATGGCGACACCGCTGCGCTGTGGCAGACCACCGTGTGGCGCTTCGAATCCAACGGCTGGCCGCGCGAGCGCCTGCACGCCATCGACCTGCCCTACCCACTCGCGCGCGATGAAGATGCCAAGCCCCAGCCAGGCCGCACATCAGCCGCAGAGCACATGGCCTACCTCCAGGCCGAAGTGAACCAGGTGCTCAAAACCACCGGCGCCCGCCAGGTCGTGCTGGTGGGCAATTCGCGCGGCGGCAACGCCATCCGCAACTACATCTACAACGGCGGGGGTGAAAAAACCGTGAGCCACGCCATCCTGGGCGGCACACCCAACCACGGCGTGTGGGCAATTCCGGGGTTCCGCGAAGGCAACGAGTTCTCGGGCACGGGCCCTTTTCTCAAAGCACTGAATGCGCCCAAAAATGCGGCAGGCGACGAGGTGAGCGGCCCCGTGAAATGGATGACCATCCGCTCGGACAACAACGACAAGTTCGCCCAGCCCGATGGTCTGTGGATCGGCCAGAAGGGCACCACCACCAACGTGACCGCCGCAGGGCCCGAGCTCAAAGGCGCCACCAATGTGGTGATCCCGCGCATCGACCACCGCGAGACCTCGTACTCGCCCGCCGCGTTTGAAGCCACCTACCGCTTCATCACCGGCAAGGCTCCGCAGGCCACCACCATCGCGGCAGAAAAGCAGGTGGTGCTGAATGGCAAGGTCACCGGCCTCGGTGTAGACCCGGCCGACGCGAAGACCGGCAACTTCAGCAACAACCTGCCACTGGCAGGCGCCCAGCTGGAGGTCTATGCCACCGACGCCGCCACCGGCGCCCGCAGTGGCCCGCCACTGCTGCGCAAGACCGTGGGGGCCGATGGCGTGTGGGGGCCGTTGAGCATCCCGCCTGGCACCCCCACCGAGTTCGTGATTTCAGCGCCCGGCTACGCCACCACCCACATCTACCGCAGCGGCTTTCCCCGCAGCAGCAACCTCATCCACCTGCGCGCAGAACGCATGGCCGACGCGGACAAGGCTGCAGAGTCCATCGTCACCCTCACCCGCCCCCGGGGCTACCTGGACCCGGCGCGCGACAAGATGCTGCTGGATGGTGCGGCACCGGCAGGTGTGCCCGCTGGCGCGGGCGTGGCGACAGCCAAGGTCAAGCCCTCGGGCGGGCAGCGCACGATTGCAGCCGAGTTCATCGGCGAACGCGTGGTGGGCCAGACCTGGCCTGCCTCGCAGGGGCGTCTGGTGATGCTGGAAATCAGCCAGTAGCCCAGACCAAAGCCGAAGGCTGCGCATTGCCGCGCAGCCTTGGCCTGCCTCTCATGCGGAGGGCAAAGGACGAAGGACGAAGCTGGCGCCCGCGCAATACCCCCTTGTGCACTACACCTTCAGTGTTTGTGCCCTTCATGCCCCTGGTGCCCGTGGGCCTCGGCATGTTTGCGGTCGTCCACCACGTTCACCGTTGCGCCGTTGGGCAGCAACATGTCTCCCGCGCGCTGGCCTGCCTTGCACGCCCCCAACCAGCGCCCCTCAAACTCTGTCCGGCCAGGGTTGAAGCGCACCGGCTTGGAGTACTTCACCTCAAAGACGCCCCGATAAGCGGCCTGCAAGTCTCCCGACAGTTCCACAGCGGCTTCCACCCGGTTGTCGTGCACGTAGCACATGGTGCGTATTTCATGCCCCTTCCCTGGCTTCTTCACGGCCACGTCATGGCAGTGTTCCTGGCCAGGAACCACGGACAGCAGCATGATGGATTCGACCTCTTCATTGGTGCACTGCTGCACCTTCTGTTGCCGCATCATGGAATCGCCCGCGCCCCGGATCGTGACCTCCCACAGTCCGGCTTTTCTCACCGGCAGCGACTGCGTCTGGGCAAACACAGGCCCTACTGCAAACGCCAAAATCCCCAGGCCAGCCACCCACGGTGCGTAAATCCTGTGCATCGCTCGATTCATCGCTCTACCCTTCAAAACAAAAAAGAAAAGGGCTCGGCGGCAGATGGCGCCGCCGAACCCGATTCATCGCATCGGGCTGAAGTCAGCTCAGCGCATCTGGCGTCGGTGCATGCCCACAAAGAACAGCGCCATCAAGGCCGACAGGATCAGCAGGCCCCATTCTGACAAGGTAGGAATGGACGTCGGCACCATCACAAACGAAAACGCCACCGTGCAGGACGCATTGACCGGATTGGTTGTATAGGTGTTGCCCACCAGGTTGCCACCACAGGCGCTGCCCCCCGAAGCGACCCGCGCGGTATAGCCCGGGCTGGGTGTCACGGTGTACACCACGGTATTGCCGGGCGCCGCAACGTTGGTCACCCCCAAGGGCGTCACGGCTCCGTTGGGGCCTGCACTGGCCGTCACGGCCAAGGCCGCAAAGCTGAATGCCACGTTGCAATCTGCAGTCACAGGATTGATCGTGTAGGTGTTGCCTGCGAGCACGCCATTGCACGTGCCGCTCGCGCTGGGGATGTTCCCCGCACCGGGTGTCAGCGTATAGGTCACGGAACCGCCCACAGCCACTGTGCGCGAGGTTCCGGGCGACACGGTCCCACCGGCACCGGATGTCATGGTGACGGTGGCTGACAACGCGAAGTTGGCAGTCACGGCCGCGTCGGCCGTCATGGCCGGCACGGTACATGGGTTGGCCGCTCCAGTGCACGCACCCGACCAGCCCGTGAAAATGCTACCCGCCGCTGCCGTCGCCGTGAGGATGGCCTGGCCACCATTGGCCACGGGCATGGCGCAGGTGGCGCCGCAGCTCATGCCAGCAGGAACACTGACCACCGTTCCACTGCCCGCCCCCGACTTCGTCAGGGTCAGGTTATGCAAGGTTGCAGCCGCCGAGTTGGTGTCACCCGCCGTGTTGTTGGCCGTGTTGCTGTCTGTGACACCTGCCGGGGGCGCGATGTTGAAAACTGTGGACGCGGACGTGGGGCCCGTCACCGTCGATCCAAACGTGAGGGTGACGCTGCCGCCCACAGGGACATCCAGCAAGACGCCGCCACCAGGCAATGCGCCTGCAGCAGGAGCACCTGCCTGGCAGGCACCGCCGCCCGCACCGCTGCAGGTCCAGCTTCCTACGGTCAGGCCCGAAACGGTGGGCTGGGTCAGGGTGGCGCCGATCACGGGCGAGGGACCATTGTTGGTCACCACCACCGTGTAGGTGGGCGTGCTGCCCACCGCACTGGCCGATGCACCGTCGGTCACGGTCACCACCAGGTCCGTGAGCGTGGCGCCGCTCACCACCTGCGTCTGCACCATGGGGCCCAGCACCGTGCTGGCGCCCGTGGCGGACATGGAGTACGTACCGTGATTCAGCGAGTTGTTCGGACTGGTCGTGCTCGCATTGGCAGGAATGCCCCAGACGATCTGGAAGGTACCGCTCTGGTGATCGACCAAGGAACCGAAGTCGCAGGTCACGGTGCCGGCAGACCCCACGGCCGGCGTGGTGCAAGATGCTCCCTCAGGCACACTCACCGACTGAAAGACGGCATCAATGGTCGCGGTGTTGGTGCTGTTGCGAATCTGTGGGCTGGTGGCGCTGACCTGGCTGTTGAAAACCATCACCCCGCTGTTGTTGCTGTAGGTGTAGGTGTAGGTCACGTTGTCGCTGGGCTGCGCCGTAGTCGGCCCGGTTGCAGACACCAGAAGACCCGCGAAGAACGGCCCGATCGAGTCCACATAGACTTCACCCGAGTGGCCGCCTGCGCTACAGCCTGAGGCGATGATTTCCACCTCCACGGTGTCACCCACGTCCAGCAAACCACTGCCAGGCGCCACATCAATTGCCTGCCATCCCGTGTACTGGTAGCCGCCCACGGTCTGCCATGGCACACCCGGCTGGGCTGCGAAATTGAACGTGTAGAAGAGGCGCGTGCCCTTGGTGACATTCCGCACTTCTACATAGAAATAGGCTTGACCATCGGGAGCATGGCCACCGTCTTGAATCACCGGCGCGACCGCCATGCGCAGGTGCACCTTGCCATCGACAGGGTCAACGTCGCCGAGCACCATCTGCGCGGACTGATGGATGCCACTGGCCCGATTGTTGTTGCCACGCGCGTTCACGCGCGCGCTGTAGGTGCCCTGAAAGGGAATACTCAAAGCCTGGCCAGGAGCATCCGGTGCGTTGGCGGGCGTACCCGATGCCGTGCTCACCACCTGGGTCACAGGCGCCTGGCCAGGCGCCTGCAAGTTCAGATGGCTTTTCTGGGTAGGAGGGAAGGTAGCAATACCGATGTTCTGGTAGTGCGTCACCGTCCAACCCGTGAAATCCCCGGTTTCAAAATTGCCATTGACAACACCTGCTTGTGCAACGGAAGTCGCCAGCACCGCGCCAGCACCAGCCGCAAGCACACTTCGCAGGCACTGACGCACCAATGCCCGCGCCACTTTCCACATACTCATTGTTTTCAACACATTCCCCCTCTTGGTAGATAAGCTGCCGACGCACTTGCGAACGCAGGCAGATACAAAACGAACACACACTTCACGCAAAAACGGCGCACGCAGACGAAGCCACCCCTCGGCGGCCTTCTGGTCACCGATGCAAGAATTTCTTAGGTGGGGTATGAGGGGGATCCAGCACCGGATGAATCGATGCCCTCCCCGGCAGACAGTCGTTTAAGGCACGAAGACAAGCCCTTTGCCAAACACCGCCCGCACCGGCAAAGGCGTGCCGGTGGCTTCGAGGGTCTTGCGGCGCAGCCGCGTCAGAGCAGACTCGATGCGATGGAAATCGTCATCCAGCGCGCGCCCCCCCACGGCCTGGACCAGGGCCTGTTTGCTCACCACCGCGCCCCGTGTCTGCATGAGGCAGGACAGAAGCTCCAGCTCCCGGGTCGTGAGGGCCACGGTCTGCTGATTGGGGGCCCGCAAAGTTGCGCTGGCAGAATCCAGTTGCCACGGCACGGCTGCCACCGCTTCGCCGCCGCCATGCAATTGCTTGTTGCGCAACTGGGACCGAATGCCTGCAACCAGCTCCTGCATATCGACCGGCTTGACGAAATACTGCAAGGCACCGGCCTCCAGCCCCTTGATCCGGCTGTCTAGATCCGCGCGGGCCGTCATCAGCACGGTAGGCACACCCTGCGCAGCCAATCGGGTCAGCAGGCTCAAGCCATCCTCGCCGGGCAATCCGATGTCAATGACCACCAGATCGGCACGGCTGCGCAGTAGGCGGACATAAAAATCCTCCGCGGAATCTGCCCCCCAGGACTGGAAACCCGAGCGCCCGAGAAACCGGCACACATTGCTGCGGATGTCTTCGTCGTCCTCTACGACTGCGATGATCGGTTCTGCAGACATGACAGGAATAGATGGTGGGTCCGAAACATTTGGCTACGTACCATTGTGTCAGCGCATCGACGAGCCAGCCATGCACAACAACTCACGAAAACTCACAGCCAACCCACCTCCAATCCAATCTCATACGGCGTGCTGCTGGCTGGCTGCGCTGTGGGTCTGCCTGCTTGTGGTGATCGCCTTGTGGCCTGCGACAGCCCGGTCCTCCACGCTGTTCGCCACCGCCCAGCTAGGCTGGGACATTCCCATGGACAGACTGGATGACCCACTCGGTCATCTCGGGCCCGATGCCGTGGCTGGCACCGAGGCGAGTGCCATGACATCCCGGCTGAGCACCCCCTTGAACGCAGGGTATCTGGGCCATACCGTATGGCTTCGGTTTGAGGTGCCTGCCCCCACCCTGGGCCCCGGCCAGGAAGGCCTCTGGCTACTCGCCCAACCCACTTATCTCGACTTCGTGACCCTCTACCAGAAGGGTGTGAACGGGGAGTGGCTGGAGCAAACCAGCGGCGACTTGGTTCCGCCGAACCAAAAAGTCGGCATCCGGCAACACCTCTTTCGCCTGGTACCCGGCCAAACGGCCTTGGTTCGAATCCAGACCACCAGCGCCATACAGTTCCAGGCGGAGGTGCTCACCACAGAGGCGCTAGCGGTAGAACTTGCCCGATCCGAGCGCGGCATGGGGTTGTACTTTGGTGCCATGGCGATCTTGCTCGTCTGTATTTGGGCGGCGACTGCCATCTTCCGCACGCGCGCGCTGTTCTCGCTGGCTGTGCTGGGAACCGTCAGCGCCATTCACATCTTCAATGTGCGCGGCTACGGGAGCCTCTGGTCGCCGGACGAATTCACAGTGTGGGCCAGCCACGCCGTGGGCATAGGGGCATTTCTTCTGCCCGCCACGCTGGCTTGGCAGATCAAAGAACAGCTGACGCGCGGAACCCGCTACCGCAGGACAGACAGGCTCCTCACATTCCTGATCGCACTGAACTTGCTCGGTACCTTGAGCGTGCCGCTGGGGTTTTACCCGGCCGTGGCATGGGTCAACCTGGTCTCCCTTCTCGCCGCCGACGTGGCGGGCGTGGCCATGTGCTTGCTGACATTGCGACGGCGAGATCGCATCGCTGCGCATGCGCTGCTGCTCGCTGCCTATGGCCTGCACGGCTTGGGCGGGGTCCCCATCGCCATCCTCATGACAGGACTGGTCCCATTGAGGATAGATGCAACCTCGCTCTGGCAACTGGAAGCCATCGCCTTCACCAGTTTGCTCGCCATCGCTGTTTTTGTCGGCATGGTGGCACGGTACCGACAGGCGCAACTGGCCAAGGACCGGGCTATCGAGCGGCTAGCCCTGTCCGAGCATTCTCTGGAGGAGCGCATCGAGCAGCGCACCGCTCAGCTCACGGAGGCACAAACTGCATTGGGCCAGGCCCTGGAGAACGAACGAACTCTGCGGGATGAGCAAAAGCAGTTCTTTCACATGATCAGCCATGAGTTCAGAACCCCTCTGGCCGTTATAGATAGCGCAGCAGCGGAACAACAGGCCTTTCCTTCGCCCGATCTTCCATCCCAAACTGACCGTGCAGCACAGATCCGCAGGGCCTGCAGGCGCCTCACATCATTGGTAGACAGTTGCCTGATCAATGAAAGACTGGATAGCGCGGGATTCTCTTTACAGGCGTCGCCCACCAGAGTGAGCGATCTGCTGCAGCACGCGGCACAGTTGGTGCACTGGTCTCCACGCCACCACTTGCAGTTGTTCACCGACGCCGCACCCGAGGAGTGGGTGTGTGATGCAACGCTGTTACACATCGCGCTGTCCAACCTGGTGGACAACGCCGTGAAGTACGCCGCAGCGGGGGAGATTTTCATCGCGGCACGCAGAGGGGAATCAGGGCTTCTGGAAATTTCGGTGGCGGATGAAGGCTCCGGCATGTCACTCGATGTCATGAACCGGATCTTTGAACGGTTTGAACGGGGTGACCGCACCGACCAAAGCAGAGGGTTTGGCCTGGGACTGTGGGTGGCGCGCAGGGTGGCGCGCCTGCATGGTGGCGACATCACCGTCGAATCCACAGTGGGAGAAGGCACCTGTTTCACGCTGTCCCTGCAAGCCCAGCGCATCGGCCAGGGCTGAGTCGCCGCGCAGCCGTTGCCTACCCCCAAGGGCCTGCGGCAGGAATCCTGGATAATTCAGCACCCATTCCTTATCGATACGGGCTCGCAGAGCCTGGCAGACCGCACAGCGGTCCGTTTGCAACCATCCAGCACCCCATGAGCGCCACAGCGACCGACCCCAATCTCCAATATCTGACCAAGGCCCGCGAACAAATTGCCCAGGGCGACCTCAAGAATGCGGCTCAGACGCTCAACAAGGCCAACGCCCAATGGCCGCAAGACGCGCGCGTTTTCATGCTGGGTGGCCTGTTGGCAGAAAAGGCTGGCAATGTGAAGGGCGCGTTTGAAGCCCTGCGCAAGTCGGTGTCGCTGGCCCCGGACTGGGGCCCTGGCCTGCTGGAACTGGCGCTGTTGCTCGCCCGCCAGAACCAGTTCAAGGAGGCGGTAGAAACCGCTGAAAAGGTTGCACTGATCGAACCGCAGAACCTGCAGGTTCTGGCCGGCGTGGTGGACATTGCACACCGTGCAGGCCACTACGAAATGGCGATCCGCCACCTTCGTCGAGGCCTGGAACTGGTGCCCGGCGACGTGATGCTTCGGCGCCTGCTGGCCGCCGACCTGAGCAGCCTGGGCCAGCACGAGGAGTCCCTGGCGCTGTGGGGCGCGCTCGTCGCAGAGAACCCTCAGGATTCCAAGACCCTCATTGGACGTGTGCAGGCATGCGTTGCTGCGGGCAAGCCCGCCGACGCAGAACAAGACACTGCAGTCCTGCTGAGTCTGGCACCGGATGACGCGGTCTATCAGTACTACGCACAGCTCGCGCGCGGCGAAACACCCAGGCAGCAACCTGCGGAGCTGACTCGCCCGATGTTTGACAACATGGCGGAGTTCTACGACCTGCACATGGTGCGGGGCCTCAAGTACCAGTTGCCCAAGCAGGTGGGCGACCAGATCCTGGCGCGCCACCCAGAAAAGAAAATCAATGTGCTGGATCTGGGTTGCGGCACCGGCCTGCTGGGTGTGTGCCTGGGCCGCCTGGACGGCGCACTGGTGGGCGTGGACCCGTCGATGAAGATGATCGATCAGGCGGCGCGCCACAACGTGTACGACCGTTTCCACACCGTGAACCTGCACGATGCCCTGCGCGAGACACCCGATGGCCTCTACCAGGTGATCGCGGCGCTCGACGTGTTCATCTACGCCGGTGACGTGACCGAGGCAATTCCCAATGCTCTGCGTGTGCTGGTGCCGGGCGGCATGATGGTCTTTTCATTCGAGACTGCACCCGAGCAAGGCGCCGACCTGGTGCTACAGCCCTCTGGCCGCTACGCCCACAAACGCAGCCACATCGAGGCCCTGTGCAAAGCCGCAGGCTTTGCTTCGGTGGAAGTGCGTGACACCGAACTGCGCGAGGAAAACCACCAACCCGTGAACGGGTTCGTAGTGACCGCCTGCAAGGCCGCCTGAAGCCTTCACGCTTCAAAAATCCCTGACCACCCCGCGCCCAGCCGGGTGTCAGGGCGTCAGGCCAGCAGACGTGACGACTTGGGTACATGGGCCATCAGAAAATCCATCTGATCCGCCAGGATGCGTCGGTTGCGCAGGATGAAGTCCTCCCACAGGCTGGGCACGTAGGGCGTGTACAGCAGCGGCATGTGCGCCTGCTCGGGTGTGCGCGGGCCCTTGCGGTGGTTGCAGGGGCGGCAGGCCGTCACCACGTTCATCCAGTGGTCCTGCCCGTTGCGGGCAAAGGGCACGATGTGTTCGCGCGTGAGGTGTTCCTCGTGGAAGTGGCCGCCGCAGTAGGCGCACACATTGCGGTCGCGAGCGAAGAGCTTGCTGTTGGTGAGGCTAGGCTTGAGATCGAACGGGTTGATGCTGGGCACGCCCTTGGTGCCGATGATGCTGTTGATGGCAATCACCGATTGTTCACCCGTGATGGCGTTGTGCCCACCCCGGAACCGGGCGATCTGGCCGCCGGATTCCCAGCGCACCTCCCCGGCGGCGTAATGAATCACCGCCTGTTCAAGCGAAATCCACGATTGGGGCAGCCCTTGGGCTGACAGCTTCAAGACCTTCAAAACACGCCTCCTGGAACACAAAGTACACAAGGACATGACTTACGCAAAACAGGACTCTGGCAAGTGGTCCGCCCCGAGGAAAAGGCGGTTGTTGCATCCCGGTTTGCGCAAGTCCTAAAGGATTCTGAACGCAGATGTCTCGCGGGCAGCCCTGCGCGGGGCCAGCCGTGGGTCACAATATACTCCGTTTTCATGACAAATTGGCGTCCTGCGCTTGATGGACCTGCGCATGGTGCTATCAAAAAGATAACAAACCGATGAAGATCTTTCGCGGCTTCCACCACCCTGGCATTGCCAATGCCTGTGCGCTGACCATCGGCAATTTCGATGGCGTGCACCGGGGCCACCAGGCCATGCTGGCCCTGCTCAACAGCGAGGCCGCGCACCGGGGGGTGGAAAGCTGCGTGCTGACGTTCGAGCCGCACCCGAGGGACTACTTTGCCGGGGTTCACAGCAAGCCGGAACTCGCCCCCGCGCGCGTGGGCACGCTGCGCGACAAGCTGACCGAGCTGGCACGCTGCGGTGTGCAGCAGACCGTGGTGCTGCCTTTTGACGCCCGGCTGGCCGCCCAATCGCCCGACGCTTTCATCGACGAGGTACTGGTGCGCGGCCTGGGCGCCCGCTACGTGCTGGTGGGCGACGATTTCCGCTTTGGCCGCCAGCGCGCGGGCGACTACGCCATGCTGGACGCTGCCGGGCAAGCCAAAGGTTTTGACGTAGCGCGCATGAACAGCTACGAGGTGCATGGGTTGCGGGTATCGAGTTCCGCCGTGCGCCAGGCCCTGGCCGCAGGCGACATGGAAGCAGCAGCCCGCCTGCTGGGGCGGCCCTACACCATCAGCGGCCATGTGGTGCATGGCCGCAAGCTGGGCCGCGAGCTGGGCGCCACGTCCGCCGGTGCGGGCAACGGTTTTCGCACCCTGAACCTGCGGTTCGCGCACTGGAAACCCGCCGCCAGCGGCATCTTTGCGGTGCTTGTGCATGGCCTCTCGGCCGAGCCTTTGCCGGGGGTGGCCAACCTGGGCGTGCGCCCCTCGCTGGACCCAAACGACGTCAATGGCGGCCGTGTGCTGCTGGAAACCCATTGCCTGCAGTGGCCCGCCGATCTGGGGCCCGAGGGGGCGTACGGTAAAATCGTGCGCGTGGAACTGCTGCACAAACTGCACGACGAGCTGAAGTACGACGGTCTGGACGCCCTGACGAAGGGCATCGCCAAAGACTGCGCCGACGCGCGTGCCTACTTTGCCTCGGCCCACGCCCCCAATCACACCGAGACCCGGCGTCAGACCACGCGCGACCGAATTTAGGGGGCTGCCTGCGCAGCGCCTGCCCTGCAGGCCCGACACCTCTCGCGTTTCGCTCCCTGTTTCCCCGCATTGCTCCGGGCCTGCCCCGGAATGCCCCGTTTTAAGGCTCCCTCATGTCCGACAACGCCAGCACGCCCACCTCCACTGCTCCGGATTACCGCAGCACCCTGAACCTGCCCGACACCCCCTTCCCTATGCGCGGCGACCTGCCCAAGCGCGAGCCAAACTGGGTGAAGGACTGGGAAGACAAGGGCATCTACAAGCGCCTGCGCGACGCCCGCCGGGGCGCCCCCAAGTTCATCCTGCATGACGGCCCGCCCTATGCCAACGGACAGATCCACATGGGCCATGCGGTCAACAAGATCCTGAAGGACATGATCACCAAGGCGCGCCAGCTCGAAGGCTTTGACGCGCTGTACGTGCCCGGCTGGGACTGCCACGGCCTGCCGATCGAGAACGCCATCGAGAAAAAACACGGCCGCAACCTGAGCCGCGACGACATGCAGGCCAAGAGCCGCGCGTTCGCTACCGAGCAGATCGCGCAGCAGATGGTGGACTTCAAGCGCCTGGGCGTTCTGGGCGAATGGGACAACCCCTACAAGACCATGAACCCCGCCAACGAGGCGGGCGAGATCCGCGCCTTCAAGCGCGTGATGGAACGCGGCTTTGTGTACCGGGGCCTCAAGCCCGTGTACTGGTGCTTTGACTGCGGCTCGTCGCTGGCCGAGTTTGAGATCGAATACCAGGACAAGAAGAGCACCACGCTGGACGTGGCCTTCAAATCGCATGAGCCAGCCAAGCTCGCCGCCTCCTTCGGGCTGCCCGCACTGGCCAAGGACGCGTTTGTGGTCATCTGGACCACCACCGCCTGGACCATCCCCGCCAACCAGGCCCTGAACCTGAACCCCGAGATCAGCTATGCGCTGGTGGACGCAGGCGAGCGCATCCTGCTCGTGGCCGAGCCGCTGGTGGCCTCGTGCCTGGAGCGCTACGGCCTCACCGGCACCGTGCTGGCCACCACCCCGGGCAAGAACCTGGGCGGCCTGGAATTCGAACACCCGCTGTACGACGTGGCCAGCGAAGACGGCAGCTTTGGCTACCGCCGCCTGTCGCCCGTGTACCTGGCCGACTACGCCACGGCCGATGACGGCACGGGTATCGTGCACTCGTCGCCTGCGTATGGCCTGGAAGACTTCAACTCCTGCCGCGCACATGGCATGGCGCTGGACGAGATCCTGAACCCTGTGCAAGGCAACGGCGCCTACGCGGCCGACTTCCCGCTGTTTGGCGGCCAGCACATCTGGAAGGCCGTGCCCGTGATCATCGAAGCCTTGCGCAACGCAGGCCGCCTGATGACCACCAAGGACATCACGCACAGCTACCCGCACTGCTGGCGCCACAAGACGCCGGTGATCTACCGCGCCGCCGCGCAGTGGTTCATCCGCATGGACGAAGGCGAAGGCGTGTTCACTAAAGCAGGCATGAAGCCCGCCAAGACGCTACGCCAGATCGCACTCGATGCGATCGAGCACACCAGCTTCTACCCCGAAAACGGCAAGGCCCGCCTGCACGACATGATCGCCGGGCGGCCGGACTGGTGCATCTCGCGCCAGCGCAGCTGGGGCGTGCCCATCCCGTTCTTCCTGCACAAGGATTCGGGCGAACTGCACCCGCGCACCATGGAGATCATGGACCAGGCCGCTGACATCGTGGAAAAGGGTGGCATCGAGGCCTGGAGCCGCGTGACGACCGAAGAGATCCTGGGCGCCGAAGACGCGCCGCACTACACCAAGAGCACCGACATCCTCGAAGTGTGGTTTGACTCCGGCTCCACCTTCAGCCATGTGCTGCGCGGCACGCACCCCGAGGTGCACCACGACACCGGCCCCGAGGCCGACCTGTACCTCGAAGGCCATGACCAGCACCGCGGCTGGTTCCACAGCTCGCTGCTGCTGGCGTCCGCGCTGGAAGGCCGCGCGCCCTATCGCGGCCTGCTGACCCACGGCTTCACCGTGGACAGCCAGGGCCGCAAGATGAGCAAGTCGCTGGGCAACGGCATCGACCCGCAGGAGATCAACAAGAAGCTCGGCGCCGAGATCATCCGTCTGTGGGTGGCCGCCAGCGACTACTCGGGCGACATCGCGGGCGACGAGAAGATCCTGGCGCGTGTGGTGGACGCCTACCGCCGCATCCGCAACACGCTGCGCTTCTTGCTGGCCAACGTGAGCGACTTCGACCCGGCCAAGGATGCCGTGCCGTTCGGCCAGATGCTGGAGATCGACCGCTACGCGCTCACCCGCGCGTCCGAGTTCCAGGCCGAAGTGCTGGCGCACTACAAGGTGTATGAGTTCCACCCTGTGGTCGCCAAGCTGCAGCTGTACTGCTCGGAAGACCTGGGCGGCTTCTACCTGGACGTGCTCAAGGACCGCCTCTACACCACGGCGCCCAAGAGCCTGGCCCGCCGCAGCGCGCAGACCGCGCTCTACAACATCACGCACGCCATGCTGCGCTGGATGGCACCGTTTTTGTCGTTCACGGCCGAAGAGGCGTGGAAGGTGTTCGGCAATTCCGACTCCATCTTCCTGGAGACCTACGGCAACGTGGCAGGCGTGGGTGCCGGTGCCGACGAAGGCCTGCTGGCCAAGTGGTCGCGCATCCGCGAGATCCGCGATGCGGTGAACAAGGAGATCGAAACCCTGCGCGCCGATGGCAAGGTGGGCTCATCCCTGCAGGCCACCGTTTCGCTGACGGCAGCCCCCGAAGACCACGCGCTGTTGGCCAGCCTGGGCGACGACCTGAAGTTTGTATTCATCACATCCGCTATCGAATTGATAGCTGGAAGCGAGCTACAGATCCGCGTGAACCCCAGTTCTGACGCCAAATGCGAGCGCTGCTGGCACTACCGTAGTGACGTGGGCAGCGATGCCGCGCATCCCACCATCTGCGGCCGCTGCACCAGCAACCTGTTCGGCAGCGGCGAGAGCCGGGCCCACGCGTGATGGCGAGCACCACCGCACGCAACGGCCCGCGCATCTGGGTCTGGCTGGCCTGGGCCGCGTTCCTGATGGTGGCCGACCAGATCACCAAGACGCTGATCCTGAACCACTACCAGCTGGGCGACTCCACGGTCATTACCGGCTTCTTCAACATCGTGCGGGCGCACAACACGGGCGCGGCGTTCTCGTTTCTGGCCAATGCCGGGGGCTGGCAGCGCTGGCTGTTCACGGGCATCGGCGCAGTGGCCACGGTCTTCATCGTGTGGCAGCTGCGCGCGCACCCCGGGCAAAAGCTGTTCTGCTTCTCGCTCGCCAGCATCCTGGGCGGCGCGGTGGGCAACGTGGTGGACCGCCTGATGCACGGCTATGTGGTGGATTT
Organism: Acidovorax kalamii; assembly: GCF_002245625.1. Taxonomy (GTDB): domain Bacteria; phylum Pseudomonadota; class Gammaproteobacteria; order Burkholderiales; family Burkholderiaceae_C; genus Acidovorax; species Acidovorax kalamii. The sequence continues at coordinate 34,267 of NZ_NOIG01000001.1, read as the reverse complement.
TCTGGACTTCCACTGGGACTTCCTCTCGGGCATCTTCCACGGCGGGCATTTCCCGGCCTTCAATCTGGCGGACATGGCCATCAGCGTGGGCGCGATCTGCCTGATCCTGGACGAGTTGCTGCGGATGCGGCGCGAGCGCTGACGCCGGGTCCCCAACCCAGCACACACACCACGGCCCGCTGCACGCGGGCCGTCTTGTTTCTGCTCTTGTTTTGCGCCACTGCACTGCGGGCATGCCAATACAACGCCCCCCTATCCCAGCATGGACATATGCGCCGACGCTATGGAATCAGGAGTATGCTTATATGTCAGTTTTGTGACAAACCAGCGTGCGCTGTTCTTGCGTGTTGCGTGGGGCCCGACAGCCGCACAGTCCAACGGGGCACCGCAACCGCGTCTACGCGCCGCACAATGGAGTCATGAACGCAGCACCGGCTCCGAGGGAGCCGGGCAGAAGTCTGCGCAGGTCACAAGAAGAAGAAACAACGGGTTTTCATGAAGCATCTCCTCAATCTCCTGGCAGCCGTGGCGCTGCTGATCTGGGGCACCCACCTGGTGCGCACCGGCATCCTGCGGGTCTTCGGCGCCAACCTGCGGCAGCTCATCGCGCACAGCGTCAGCAGCCGGTTCACGGCGGTCCTGTCAGGCATCGGCGTGACGGCCGTGGTGCAGTCCAGCACCGCCACCGCACTCATCGTGTCGTCTTTTGTGGGCCAGGGCCTGGTGGGCCTGCCTGCCGCGCTGGCCGTGATGCTGGGGGCCGACGTGGGAACCAGCGTAATGGCGGTGGTGTTCTCGATGGACCTGTCGTGGCTCTCACCGCTGTTCATCTTTGTGGGCGTGGTGCTGTTCATCTCGCGCAAGGACACCGCCGTGGGCCGCGTGGGCCGCGTGCTGATCGGCCTGGGGCTGATGCTGCTGGCGCTGCGCCTGATCACCGAATCCACCACCGTGCTCACCCAGTCGCCCACCGTGCGCACCTTGCTGGGTGCGCTCACCAGCGACCTGCTGCTGGAGATTTTCACCGGTGCAGTGCTGGCCATCGTGGCCTATTCGAGCCTGGCCACGGTGCTGCTCACGGCGGCTCTGGCGGGCTCGGGCGGTATTCCTGCCGACGTGGCCCTGGGCCTGGTACTGGGCGCCAACCTGGGCAGCGGTGTGCTGGCCGTGCTGACCACCATGAAGGCCAATGTGCAGACGCGCCAGGTGCCGCTGGGCAACCTGTTCTTCAAGATCATTGGCGTCATCATCATGACGCCGCTAACCGGACTGTGGCTGCAGCATGTGCGGCCCTATGTGCCTGAAACCGCCGCACTGGTGGTGCTGTTCCACCTGGCGTTCAACGTGGTCGTGGGCATTGTCTGCATTGGCCTCACTGGCACCGTGGCCCGCACTGTGCAGCGACTGCTGCCCACCGAAAAAACCCAGGCTGCCGCTGGCACCCGGCCCCAGCACCTGGACCCTTCGGCCCTGGCCACGCCCTCGCTGGCCATCTCCTGCGCAGCGCGCGAAGCGCTGCACCAGGCGGATGTGGTCGAGTCCATGCTGCTCGGTCTGCAGAAGGTGATACAGACCGACGACCTGCAGCTGGCCGAAGACCTGCGCAAGCTCGACGACGAGGTGGACGGCCTGTACTCAGCCATCAAGTACTACATGACCAAGATCTCGCGCGAAGCCCTGGACGAGCGCGAGGGCCGACGCTGGGCCGACATCATCAGCTTCACGATCAATATGGAGCAAATTGGCGACATCATCGAGCGCGTGTTGATCGACATCGAGGACAAGAAGATCAAGAAGGGCCGCCAGTTCTCCGAGGCGGGCATGGAAGAGATCAACGAGCTGCACGCGCGCCTGATCGACAACCTGCGCCTGGCGATGAGCGTGTTCTTGAACGGCAGCGTGCGCGATGCACAAAAGCTGCTGGAGGAAAAAGCACGCTTCCGCGATCTGGAGCATGCGTATTCGGCCACCCATCTGGCGCGCCTGTCGGACAACACGGTGCCCAGCATCGAGACCAGTTCGCTGCACATCGACCTGATCAGCGAACTCAAGCGCATCAACTCGCTGCTGTGCTCGGTGGCCTACCCCATCCTCGAATCGGCCGGGGCGCTGGCGCCCAGCCGACTCAAGACGATGGTGGACCAGGGCTGAGAAAAGGGAGGCAGGACACCGGCTGGCACCCGCCACAGCCGAGCGGGAAATCGCAAGGCGAAAGCCGTGACAGAGCTAGCGCAGCAGGGCCAGCACACCCTGCGGCAGCTGGTTGGCCTGGGCCACCATGGCCGTTCCGGCCTGCTGCAGGATCTGTGAACGCGAGAGGTTGGCGGTTTCTGCGGCAAAGTCAGCATCAAGGATGCGGCTGCGCGAGGCAGACAGGTTTTCGGACGTCACCTGCAGGTTGCTGATCGAGGTTTCGAAGCGCGATTGCAGGGCACCGAGCTTGGCACGCTCGCCGTTGATGAAGCTCAGCGCCGAATCAACCGTCTTGAGCGCGTTGGTAGCTTTGGCAAAAGTCGTGACATCCAAATCCGCCACCTTCTCCAGGCTGGAGCTGCTATCGGCCACCGCGTTGGTTCCGGTCGCATCGACCGCAAACGCCTTGTCGGAGTCCAACGTAAGGTAGCCGCTGACGACGACTGCATCGTCCAGCCCCCCGATCATCAGATTCGCCGATGCTCCCACGAGCGTAAGCCCTCCATCTCCGTCATCCGCCATCTTCTGAACAGTCACGGTTCCAGTGCTCTGGTTCGTTCGGTCACCGATCAGGATGTTGTTCCCACTGCGGTTGCCCAGGATGATGCCCGTCTCGCCATCATTCACCTGAGCAGTTACGCCCGTCTTTGCAGACTGGTCGTTGATCGCAGAGACGGCCGCAGCCAAGTTGGCAGCACCAGTCCCGCCATTCAATGAAAAAGACAGATCAATCTTGCTGCTGTTGTCAGAGCGCAGGGTTAGAGAGTATGTCCCCGCCCCGCTAAAAGTCAGCTGCAGGTTGGTTTGTGCTTGCGCTTTGACACCCGTTTGCGCAGCCAGCCCATTGATCTGGTCTGCAATCTCCTTGGAGGAAGCATTCGCACTGATCGTTGCTGTTCCAGACCCCAAAGCACCATTGATGACCACAGACCCTGCACTGACCCCGTTGGTGCCGTAGGCATTGGCAGGCTCAGGCCCATACACCTGCTGGGTTGCGCCGGATGCAATCATCTGATTGTTGCCATACACACCGGTGCGCAGGTTGGCCGTGGCGGCTACGATGGTCTGGTTGGCGTTGGCACCCACCTGGAACTGTTGTGTCCCGAACGTGCCGTCCAGCAGCTTGGAGCCGTTGAATTCCGTGGTTTGCGAAATGCGGTCCAGTTCGGACACCAGCTGGCCTACTTCCTGTTGCAGGGCCTGGCGGTCACCCGCGCTGTTGGTGGCATTGGCCGACTGCACCGCCAGTTCACGCACCCGCTGCAGGATGTCGCCGGAGGCCTTGAGCGCGCCTTCTGCTGTCTGCGCCAGCGAGATACCGTCGTTGGCATTGCGCACCGCCTGGTTCAGACCCCGGATCTGGCTGGTGAAACGCTCGGAAATGGCCAAGCCAGCAGCATCGTCCTTGGCGCTGTTGATGCGCAGACCCGACGACAGGCGCTGGATGGAGGTGTTCAGCGAGGTCTGGCTCATGCCCAGGTTGCGCTGGGCCGTCAGCGATGACACGTTGGTATTGATCGTCGAAGCCATGTTGATTGCCCGCCCAGTCCGCTCGCTAGAGTTTTCGTTTTGTTGCGTGGCGCGGCACAGGCAGCGCTTGACCATGTTTCGGCCAAGCCTGAGCGAACTTGAGGCGCTTTTCGCGGCGCTGCGGGTATCCCCGGCCCCCGCATCTCGCGAAATACGGGGCCTTGGTACGTGAGCCCCGCAGAGAAAAAGCTGTCAGGCCACCACACCCACCCCCTCCTCCGCCAGCCCCGTGTACTGCAGCAGCCCCGCCACCAAAGCATCAAACGTATGCCTGCAGCGCGGGCTGTTGCGCAGGTCTTCGTGCATCACCACCCAGGTGTCCAGCGCGGCATTGAACTGCTGTGGCAGCACCCGCACCAGCTGCGGCGTGCGCCGCGCCAGTTCCACCTGGCATATGCCAATGCCGCCGCCCGCGCGAATCAGCGCCAGCTGGGCCAGGTCGCTGTCGCTGCGCAGGGCAAATGCCTCTCGGCGCCACGGGGGCAGCGCCTTGCGGGCGGCGCGGATGAACGGGGTTTCCAGATCGAAGCCGATCAGCCGGTGGTGCGCCAGGTCGGCCAGCGATGCGGGTGTGCCCTGGGCCTGCAGGTAGCTGGCGTGGGCGTGCAGGCCCAGCGCCACCACGCCCACGCGGCGGGCGATGAGGGCCTCCTGGCGGGGCTCGGTCATGCGGATGGCGATGTCGGCCTCACGGTGGAGCAAGTCTTGCACGCGGTTGCTCAGTGCCAGCTCCACCGTCAGCCCGGGGTGCCGGGCCTGCAACTGGGCCAGCAGCGGGGGCAGCACCTCGACGCCAATCACCTCACTGGCCGTGACACGCACGGTGCCGCGCACGCCCTCGCCATGGCCGCTGGCCGCCCGTGCCAGGGCGGCGGCCGAATGCTGCATGGCCTGGGCGTAGGGGTGCAGCTCCAGCGCGGCCTCGGTAGGCAGCAGACCCTGCTGCGAACGGGTGAACAGGGTGAGCCCCAGGGCGTGCTCCAGTGCGGCGATGTGGCGGCCCACCGTGGGCTGGGTCACGCCCAGAGCCCGGGCGGCGCCCGACAGCGAACCTTCGCTGAGCACCCCCAGGTAGGAGCGGTACAGCTCCCAGCCAATCGATTCTGCAGTGGGTTGAGTCATGCATAAATGTATAGCCTCACCTCTATTTTCAGCAATTTCTTTTTGACGGGCCGCGCTCCACACTGGCACCCATCAACACGGCAACGGCCACATCCACGGCCACATAAGGAGCAGTTTCATGGCACAAGGCAACAAGGTTCTGGTTCTGGGCGCCACCGGCGGCATTGGCGGCGAGGTGGCACGCCAGCTGCGCGACCGGGGGTGGGAGGTGCATGCGCTGCACCGGGGTGTGGCGCAGGCCCGCGAGCAGCGCGAGGGCATGACCTGGGTGCGTGGCGACGCGATGCGGCGTGAGGACGTGGTGGCCGCTGCCGCAGGCTGCGACGTGATCGTGCACGCGGTCAACCCACCCGGCTACCGGCGCTGGGGCGAGCTGGTGCTGCCGATGATCGACAACACCATTGCGGCGGCCACGGCCACCGGGGCCACGGTGGTGCTGCCCGGCACGGTCTACAACTACGGGCCCGATGCCTTCCCGGTGCTGCGCGAGGATGCACCGCAGCAGCCCCACACCCGCAAGGGCGCCGTGCGTGCAGAGCTGGAGCGCCGCCTGCGGCAGGCCACCCAGCCCCACCCGCTGGGCCCGGGCACCTGCCGCGTGATCATCGTGCGGGCCGGCGACTACTTTGGCCCGCAGGTGGGCAACAGCTGGTTTGCCCAGGGCCTGGTGCAGCCAGGCCGGCCCGTGGCCAGCGTCAAGGAGCCTGGCCGCCCCGGCGTAGGCCACCAGTGGTCTTACCTGCCCGATGTGGCGCGCACCATGGTGCTGCTGCTGGAGCGGCGCGCCGAGCTGCCCGCGTTTGCGCCTTTCCACATGGCCGGGCACTGGGATGCCGATGGCACGCAGATGGCCGACGCCATCGGCCGCGCCGTGGTGCGCAGCGGCGGTGCGGCGCCCCGGGTGCAGGCGTTTCCGTGGTGGCTGGTCACGCTGGCATCGCCGTTTGTGGCGACCTTGCGCGAGCTGCGCGAAATGCGCTACCTGTGGCAGCAGCCCGTGCGCATGGCCAACGACCGCCTGCTGGCCGTGCTGGGCAGCGAGCCCCACACCCCGCTGGATGTGGCGGTGCAGGCCACGCTGCAGGGGCTCGGCTGTCTGCCTGCAGCGCCGCTCACTGCCCCAGGTAGCCCGCAATCACCAGGCCAGCTTCCAGCGTGAACAGGCCCTGTGCCACCTGCGTGCGCAGGCCATCCAGCGGCAGCAGGTCAAAACGCTCGACCTCGCCATCCTGGTTGCTGGGCTCCATGCCCTCGGGAACCTGGGCGCAGAACCAGTCGATGCGCTCGCGCATGTAGCCCGCGCCGCCGCCCTCGCGGCTCGGGCGGCTGAAATCCACATGACCGCCGTGGCGCAGGCCGTGCAAGGCCTCCACCCGCAGGCCAGCCTCTTCCCAGGTCTCGCGCGCCAGGGCCTGGGGCAGCGAATCGGCGGCAGAGACCATGCCGCCCATCAGCGTGTCCCACAGGCCGGGGTTGTTGGGTTTGGTCATGGAGCGCTTTTGTACCCACATGCGGCCATCGGGCGCCAGGCCCACCAGGTGCACAGCACGGGTGGTGATGCCCAGCACCCGCACGGCGCCACGCTCCACCGTGGCCACCACCTCACCGGCGGGGTTGCACACGGCCAGTTGCTCGTTGCGCCAGGGGCCACACAGGTCTGCATCACGCAGGGCCGCAGCCAGGGTGTTGAGCGCCTCCGTGGCCGCGCCCGTCGGCACATCCAGGTGCCAGGCAGGCGCACCAGAATGCTCACTATTTGATAGCTTAAAGCGCTTATCCAGCAGGCGGTGGAGGCCGATTTTGTTCATAAAACCCTCCGCCACCGACCCCACCACCTGCCCGGCCACCAGCAACGGCTGGCGCGGCAGCTTCGGGGGCTGCTGCGCCGACGCGCGTGCGCCCGCCAGCCAGTGCTCGAACGAGGGGTTCTGCACGTCGGCGTTCACAGCGTGAGGATGGTGCAGCCCGTGGTCTTGCGCGCCTCCAGATCCCGGTGCGCCTGCTGCACCTCGGCCAGCGGGTAGCGCTGGTCGATGTGGATCTTCACCTGCCCGCTGGCCACCACGGCGAACAGGTCGTCGGCCATGGCCTGGGTAGCTTCGCGCGTGGCGATGTGGGTGAACAGCGTCTGCCGCGTGACGTAGAGCGAGCCCTTGGCGCCCAGACTGCCCGGCGCAAACGGCGGCACGGGGCCGGAGGCATTGCCGAAGCTGGCCATCAGGCCGAAGGGCCGCAGGCACTCCAGCGACTTGTCCCAGGTGTCCTTGCCCACCGAGTCGTAGACCACCTTCACGCCCTTACCGCCAGTGATCTCTTTCACACGGGCGGCGAAGTCCTCGGTGCTGTAATTGATGGCGTGCGCCGCGCCGTTGGCCAGAGCCAGCTGGCACTTGGCATCCGAGCCCGCCGTGCCGATGAGCTGCAGGCCCAGGGCCTTGGCCCACTGGCTGGCGATCAGGCCCACGCCACCGGCGGCTGCGTGGAACAGCACAAAATCGCCGGGCTCCAGCCCTTCCACCGGGCGTGTCTTTTTCAGCAGGTACTGCGCCGTCAGGCCCTTGAGCATCATGGCCGCGCCGGTCTCGAAGCTGATGGCGTCGGGCAGCTTGCACACGCATTTGGCGGGCATCACGCGCACCTCGCAGTACGCGCCCGGCGGGTTGCTGGCATAGGCGGCGCGGTCGCCCACCTGCAGGTGCGTGACACCCTCGCCCACGGCCTCGATCACGCCCGCGCCCTCCATGCCGATGGTGGCGGGCATGGTGAGCGGGTACAGGCCGGTGCGGTGGTACACGTCGATGAAGTTCAGGCCGATGGCGTGGTGGCGGATGCGGACTTCGCCGGGGCCGGGGTTGCCCACGGTCACATCAACCACCTGGAGTTCTTCGGGGCCGCCGTGCTGGCGGATCTGGACGGCAAGGCTCATGGCAAACGGTCTCCTCAAACAAACGGGAAATGGGGGTGAGAACGGCGGCCATCCTGCCACGATTCATGCGGGCGTGCCGCATGTGGCAGCAGCGCCGATGGCGGCCTGGGGCCTTGTGGCCTTCCGGCAGCGGGGCACGGCATGCACCGTTACAGTGCAGCCCCATGACTCACAAACTCACACCCGGCACGGCCGTGCTGCTGGTGATTCCGCCCCTGCTGTGGGCTGGCAACGCCGTCACGGGGCGGCTGGTGCATGACCTGATTTCCCCCGCCGCCCTCAATTTCATCCGCTGGGTGCTGGCCTTCTTCATCCTGCTGCCGCTGGCGCATGGTGTGCTGCGCAAAAACAGCCCGCTGTGGCCGCACTGGCGCCGCTATGCGCTGCTGGGGCTGCTGGGCATTGGCCTGTACAACGCGCTGCAGTACATGGCGCTGCAGACGTCCACGCCCATCAACGCAACGCTGGTGGGTTCGAGCATGCCGGTGTGGATGCTGGCCGTGGGGGCACTGTTTTTTGGCGCGGCCGTGACGCGGCGCCAGGTGGTGGGTGCGCTGCTGTCGGTGTGTGGCGTGCTGCTGGTGCTGAGCCGGGGCGAATGGGCGCAGCTGCTCGCGTTCCGCCTGGTGCCGGGCGATCTGTTCATGCTGCTGGCCACCATCTCGTGGGCGTTCTACAGCTGGCTGCTGGCGCGCACCAGCGAGCCTGGCAGCATCCGGGGCGACTGGGCGGCCTTCCTGATGGCACAGATGGTGTTCGGCCTGGCCTGGTCGGGCAGCTTTGCCGGGGCCGAATGGGCCACCGGCCACACCCACGCCTCCTGGGGCTGGCCGCTGGTGGCGGCGCTGGCCTTCATTGCCGTGGGCCCTGCGGTGCTGGCCTACCGATGCTGGGGCGTGGGCGTGCAGCGCGCAGGGCCTGCGGTGGCGGGCTTTTTTGTCAACCTCACGCCCCTGTTTGCCGGGCTGCTGTCGGCCGCGTTTCTGGGCGAAACGCCCCAGGCATTTCACGGCGTGGCGTTCGCGTTGATCGTGGGTGGGATTGTGGTGTCTTCGCGGCGCTGAGGCCTGTCGATTTATTGATAAAAATCGGCATTACCGCTCGTCCATCATGCCTTTACAGCTACCATAAATATAGCAACCACCTGTATGCAGAGGGCATGGGCGTGCAGTGCACCCCTTGGCCTCTTCTCCCAGCCTCTTAACGGGGCATGTCGAGGTCTTCGGCGGTGGTGGCGGCCGGCTCCAGCAGCGCCTCCAGCTCCGCCACGGGGACGGGCCGCCCCATCAGGTAGCCCTGGAAGTAGGTGCAGCCGTACTGGGCCAGCAGCTTCTTTTGCGCCTCGGTTTCCACGCCTTCGGCGATCACGTCCAGCTCCAGGTTGCGCGCCATGCCCAGGATGGTCTGCACGATCACATCGTCGGTGTGCCGCACGCCCAGGTTGTGCACAAAAGACTGGTCGATCTTGAGCTGGTCCAGCGGCAGCCGCGTGAGGTAGGCCAGCGACGAGTAGCCGGTGCCGAAGTCGTCCACCGAGAAGCGCACGCCCTTGGTCTTCAGCGTGCCGATCTTGGCGATGGTGTCGTCCACGTTGTCCAGCACCAGCGATTCGGTAAGTTCGAGCTTGAGCAGGTGGGGGCGCGCGCCGGTTTCGCGCAGCACCTCGACCACCCGGGCCACAAAGTCACGCTGGCGGAACTGCCGCGCGCTCACGTTGACCGAGAGCTGTAGGTGCTGCAGGCGCGGGTTGCCCTGCCAGGCGGCCAGCTGCTCGCAGGCGGTGCGCAGCACCCAGTGGCCCATGGGCACGATGAGTTCGCTTTCTTCCGCCACGCCGATGAAGGCCCCCGGCGCCACCAGGCCCCGCTCGGGGTGCTGCCAGCGGATCAGCCCCTCGGCGCCCACCATGCGGCCATCCAGGTGGAACTGCGGCTGGTAGTGCAGCACAAACTGCCGCGCCGTGAGCGCCGCCTGCAGGTCGGCTTCGAGCTGCGCGCGCAGGCTGATGCTGATCTGCATTTGCGGGTCAAAAAAGCACAGCGCGTTGCGCCCCTGCGACTTGACCTGGTACATGGCGATGTCGGCCTGCTTGAGCAGATCGACCGACGACTGGATCGCGCCCCCCATCAGCGTGGCGCCGATGCTGGGCGTGCTGTGGTGGGCATGACCTCCGAGCGTGTAGGGCACGTTGAGCTTGCGCAGGATCTTTTCGCCCACACGGCGGACATGGGCGCCCGCCTCTTCGCTGCTGGCCGACAGGTCACTCAGCATCACCACAAACTCGTCGCCACCCAGCCGGGCCACGGTGTCCTCGCGCCGCACACAGGTTTTCAGGCGCTGGGCCACCTGGCGCAGCAGCATGTCGCCCACCTCGTGGCCCCGGGTGTCGTTCAGGGTCTTGAAATGGTCTAGGTCGAGGAACAGCAGGGCCCCATACTGCCCGCTGCGCGCGCTGGAGGCGATGGCCTGCTGCATGCGGTCCATGAGCAGGCGGCGGTTGGGCAGGTTGGTCAGTGGGTCGTAGAACGCCAGGTTCTCGATCTCGGCACTAGCGCGCCGCAGCGCCGTCACGTCGTGGTAGCTGATGACCAGGCCGCCGTCGGGGGTGGTGCGCTCGGTGATCTGGATGGTACGGCCGTTGGAGTAGACCTGTTCATGCGGTTCGTGCTGCGGCTGTTTTTGCCGCAGCAGCCGCTGCTCCACCCAGCGCGCATGTTCTTCGTCGGCCAGCCGGGGGTGGTGGTGCTTGACGGTTTCCTCGATCACCGCACGAAAGGGCAGCCTGGGGGCAATGATGCCCCTGAGCCAGGGAAAGATCACCTCGAACTGGCTGTTCCACTGCACCACACAGTTGTTCTTGTCGAGCAGCAAGAAGCCGCTGACCATGGACTCCAGCGCCTGGTCGAGCGTGGCCTTGGACTGCGCAATGGCCACGCGGGCCTGCGACAGGCGGTCCAGATAACGAAAAGCCAGCCCCCCCGCCGCCAGGATCATGGCCACAAACACCAGCGCGGTCAGCCCGATCGCGTCGCGCTGGTCGCGCCAGCTGCTCAGTGCCTCGTGCAGCGGAATGCTCGCGGAGATCCGCAGATCCTGGTACAGGATGGGACGGAAGACCACCAGGGCAGGATCCCCCGTGAGGCGCGCCGGGGCCTTCCACTCCTGACCCAGGTCGGCCAGCTCGGCCAGAGGCGGCGCCAGCGTGGGGGCGATGACCTCCTCGCGGCCCGGCACGCCCAGCAGCAGCTGCCCGCCGGCGCGCTCCAGCGTGACCTGCAGGCCGCTGATGTCCACGCCTTGGAGCAGCACCGCGCCCAAGGCGCCCACCGGCAACTCGGCCACGGCGGCCACGCGCGTGTTGTCGGCCAGGCGCAGGTGGCGCGCGAAATACAGAACCCGTTCGGAGCTGGCAAAACTCACCACCGGGGCGCTGACCATCAGGGTGGACACCGACTGCTCCAGCACGGACTCCAGAAAGCCCGCCGGCAGCTGCACGGCCAGCGCGCCACCGGCCGGATCGGACGACGCCATGGTCTTGCCCGTGGTGTCCAGCAGCGCCACATAACGCACCATCAGGTTCTGCCGGGTGGAGCCGCGCAAACGCTGGCTGGCCGATTCCGCATCGATCCAGGGCGCGGTCGTGTTCGACAGGTTGAGCAACTCGTCCATGCTGGCCAGCAGCACGTCCACCGTCAGCAGGGAGCGGTTGAGCGCCACTTCGGCCCCCGCCACAAAACGGGTGGCCTGGGCCTCGCTGTCGTTGAGGGCCACCTTGCGGGCGTTCCAGGCCACAGCAGCCGCCACGATGGCCACGGCCACCACAAACACCACAACCCCAGCCCCGACAAAGGCCTTGATGCGCAGTGGCGTTATGGGTTCTCTCATTGATTTATTTGACGGGCGCGGCCAGCAGGCCACGCGCGGGGCCAATCGTCTGGTTCCAGGCCTGGGCGCAGCGCGCACCACAGCGCTGCACCCAGCGCGGCAGCACGGTGGAGGCCAGGATCTCCTGGCGGCTGCGCTCATCCTGAGGCGAAGCAGGCACCACTACCATCGCACCCTTGGTGCCGCCGGTGCAGGTGGGTGCGCCCCGGTTGCACGCCAGGCCTTCAGCGGTTTCCCGCTCAGACTCGGCCCAGATGGCCGACTCCAGCCGGGGCAGCTCGCGCTTGAGCAGTTCGCGCAGGTCGGCAGGCAGGCCCGCCCAGGCCGCCTGGTTGGCGCCAAAGATGGCCAGGCCCCAGGTCACTGGCAGGGTGTGCACATGGGAAGTGAGTGTGGGCAGGCCCAGGATGTTGCCCGACATGGTGCCCGTGATCGCACATTCGGTATTGCCCGCCGTCAAGCTGGACACGATCTGCGAGAAACTGGTCAGCACCGGCACGCCGCCCAGTGCCCCCACAAAGTCGGCCTGCGTGGAGGACGAAACCCGGACGCGGCGCCCGGACAGGTCGGACAGCGCACGCAGCGGCTTCTTGCAGAACACCACCTGCGCGGGGTACACATAGATCGCCAGCGCCTCCACACCATGCTGCTCGCGCAAGGCTTTTTCCAGATAGGGGCGGAAGGCGCCCAGGGTGGCCTTGAGTGTGGCGATGTCGGGGTTCAGGCCCGCCAGATCGGGGGCGGTGTACTCGGGGTATTGCGAGGTGAATGAACTCATCAGCGTGGTGCCAAACGGCACCACCCCCAGTTGCAGCAGGCGCAGCATTTCGTTGCCGGGCACCCCCGCCCGGTCAAACGGCACGATCTCTGCCTGGAACCTGCCGCCACTGAGGCGGGACAGCTCCTTGCTCCAGAAGGGTTCCTCCTGGCGCGTGTACTGGTTCACACCTGCCAGCCCGCCCACCACGCGCAGCTTGTATGGCGTAGCCGCACCGCTGCCAGGGGGATCGGCCGCGTGCACCCCGCCCCATGCAACCAGCGCTGCACACAGAAGAAGTGCCTGGCGGCGAAAGTGGGAGATCAAGGTGCGGGGGGTGGTGAACATGGCAAACAATGGCGAGCAGTATTCCACCAATTTTTCAGCCCCAAAGGCAAATTGTCGGCAAAACACCACGCGTGAGCCTTCGAGAGAACTGGTGCATGGCATGGCCTTGCCCCTGCCCTCCATGCGGTCTCCCGAAGGGGCCTGGTAGCCGCTGTCCCCCGTCACTGGCCACCATGTGCCGTCAGAAGGTGCCTGGGTAGGCGCCACCATCGGCCAGCACGTTCTGGCCGGTCATGTAGCCCGCCTGCTGGCTGCACAAAAAGGCACAGATCGCCCCAAACTCTTCGGCCGTGCCATAACGGCCCGCCGGGATCTGCGCCTGCTGGACGGCACGGACATCCTCCACGCTTTTTCCCGCCTTGCCTGCAGCCGCCGTCACAGTGGCCGCTAGGCGGTCGGTGTCGAACTTGCCAGGCAGCAGGTTGTTGATGGTCACGCCCCTCGCCGCGATCTTGCTGCGCGACACACCCGCCACAAACCCTGTGAGGCCACTGCGTGCGCCGTTGGACAGGCCCAGGATGTCGATGGGCGCCTTCACCGCACTGGACGTGATGTTGACGATGCGGCCAAAGCCCCGCGCGGCCATACCATCCACCGTGGCCTGGATGAGCTCGATGGGCGTGAGCATGTTGGCATCCACCGCCTTGATCCAGGCGTCGCGGTTCCAGTCGCGGAAGTCACCGGTGGGCGGCCCCCCGGCGTTGGTCACCACGATGTCGAAATCCCGTCCAGGCCCCCCCGCCACGGAGAACACGGCCTCGCGCCCGGCAGGGGTGGTGATGTCGGCCGCCACGGCCAGCACCTGGGGCACCTGAACTTCGGACTCTTTGAGCCCCTTTGCGCGCGCCTGGCTTGCACATTCAGCTATCAAACGGGCAGCAGCCTGATCCAGTGCACCGGCATTGCGGGCGTTGATGACCACGTTGACGCCCTCGCGCACCAGCGCCTGCGCACAACCAAAGCCCAGCCCCTTGCTGGCGCCACACACCAGCGCCCATTTGCCTGCGATACCCAAATCCATAACAATCTCCAAGTTGCACACTGATACATATAGCGTGGGCAAATCATAAATGGAGAGTTGAACCATGAAATGGCTGCACCCTAACGCTCTGGCCACCTCACTGGCGGGGGTCGCGCTGGCCTTGGTCACTGGCGCCACCCATGCCCAAGAAAGTGCCGTGATCAAGCGCGCCACGCAGTTGCGCGACAGCCCTGCAGACAACGGTGCCAGCCTCGCCCCGCTGGAGGCCAACACCGTCGTGACACGCAGCAGCGAGCGCAAAGGCCCCTGGACCAAGGTGAGCACCCCCCAGGGCGCCACAGGCTGGGTGCACATGTTCGATCTGGGCCCCCAATCCGGCGCGGCAGCAGCCAGCAACAACACCGCCACCGGCGGCCTGCGAGGCCTCGGGGGGCTGTTCGGCGGCAACAGCGGCGCGAACACCACCACAGCAACCTCCACAGTGGGCATTCGCGGCCTGGATGCTGAAGACATTGCCAAGGCACAACCCAACCCGGCCGCTGTGGGCAAGGTTGAAGGCATGCGGGTGAACGCCGACCAGGCGCGCCAGTTCGCCAGTTCCGCGTCGCTACAGGCGCGTGACGTGCCCGCCATGGCGCAGCCCGCCTTGCCGTCCGGTGGGTCCGGCAGCCGCTCCGGTGGCAGTTCCGGCAACCCGTCCGACCCCAACTACAGCCCGAACTGAGGAGATGAACATGCACCGGAACTTCGGCTGGAAGCGCTGTGCAGGGGTGGCCGCCCTGTTGACTGCCCTGGCGGCGGTCCCCCTGGCGGCCCACAGCCAGAACGTCATGAACAACCTGCTGAACTCCCTGGGCGGCGGCCTGGGCTCGGCGATCACGGGCGGCAAGGCCGCACCGGCTGCGCAAGGGGACGACCTGATCAGCCTGCTGACCCAGTCGCTGAACAACATCGACGAGCCCAAGGAGATCGAGATCGGCCGCCAGTTGGCCGCCCTGCTGCTGGGCGCCAAGCCTGCCCACCCGGACATGGCGCTGCAACGCTACGTGAACCGCCTGGGCCGCTGGATCAGCCTGCAGTCGCCCCGCCCCGGGCTGCCCTGGACCTTTGTGGTGCTGGATGACGCCGGGTACAACGCCTTCGCCGCACCCGGCGGTTACGTGTTCGTGACCAAGGGCCTGATCGACCGCTGCGCCGACGAATCCGAACTTGCGGGCATCCTGGCGCACGAGATTACGCACGTGACCGCCAAGCACCACCTGCAGGCCATCCGGCAAAGCGCCATGGCGGGTGTGGGCACCCAGCTGCTGGCCTCACAGATCCGCACCAGCAACGTGGCGGGCCAGCTTGTCAAAGACCAGCTGCTGTCGCTGTTCCGCACGGTCTACACCAAAGGGCTGAGCCAGTCCGATGAGTTCGAAGCCGATCGCAGCGGCGTGGCCATGGCGGCCAAGGCCGGGTTCGACCCGTACGGGCTGGTGTCGGTGCTGCAGCAGCTGCGCACCGTGACGCCGGACAACCCGATGTTCACGCTGACCATGTCCACCCACCCGGCCGCCCAGGCCCGCCTGGACTACCTGGAGCAGTCCATGGGTCGGCAGCTTGATGGGCTGGGGGGCTCCCGGGCCACGATTGCGCAGCGCCTGGGTGGTGGTGGTGGAGGCGGTGCACCAGCCGCCCCCGCACCTGCCAACCGGCCAGCGCCCGCCGCCAAAAAGGCGGGGTGAGGAGGCGCCAGCACCCTGCTGCCAGGGTGCGGCGGCCCCGCTTCAAGCCCCTGGGCGACGCGCCAGGCGGGTGAACACAAAAATCCCTGCCACCACCAGCGCCGTGCCCGCCGCCACCCATACGGTGAAGGGCTCGCTCAGAATCCACACCCCCATCAGGATGGTGGACAGCGGCCCCACCATGCCCGCCTGGGCAGCCATGCCCGCGCCAATGCGCTCGATGGCCATCATCACCATCAACACCGGCGCGGCCGTGCACAACGTGGCGTTGAGGACAGATAGCCAGATCACCTCCGGCGCCACCACGGCAGCCTCCAGGGGCCGCAGCACCACAAACTGTGCCAGGCAGCACAGGCAGGCCACGGTGGTTGCCAGCCCCACCAGGCGCAGGGAACCCAGGCGTTGCACCATCTCGCCGCTGTAGACCAGATAGATGGCATAACTCACAGCACTCAGAAACACCAGCAGCGCCCCCCAGGCCACGTTGGTGCCCTGCAGGTTGGCCTCGTGGCCAAACACCAGCACCACCCCACAGTAGCTGACCAGCATGCCCGCTGCCTGCACCCAGCGGATGCCCCGGCCATACAGCAGCCAGCCCAGCACCACGACCAGGGTGGGGTTGAGGTACAGGATGAGCCGCTCCAGGCTGGCGCTGATGTAGGCCAGTCCGGCAAAGTCGAGAAAACTCGCCAGGTAGTACCCCGTGATCCCGAGACCCAGCACACCCAGCCAGTCCTTGCGGCTCAGGGGCGGTTTGCCCCGGCTGGCCCACCAGGCCATCACGGCAAAGATGGGCAGCGCAAACAGCATGCGGTACATGATGAGCGTGACAGCGTCCACGCCGTGGCGGTACGCCAGCTTGACAATGATGGCCTTGCCACTGAACGCAATGGAGCCTGCCAGCGCCAGCAGCAGGCCCGAGGCCATGTGCGCCTTGGCAGTAGGCGCCGGGGTGGGGGCCTGCGCGGATGGAGAGGGGGCTGACGACACGGGGCTTGGATTTTTTGTCAGAAAACGCGCGGGCTGAACGCGCTGCGCACACGCTGATCGCTAGCCGCCGAGTGTGACAGGCATCCCCTACCAGTGCCATCGAAGCTCTGTGTGGGCACCCCCTTCATCAGCGATGGCCAGAAGTGGCGCAGGCCCTTCATCGCTCCGTTGGACAGCTCAACCGTTCTTGTGAAACACCTTGTGATGCAGGCGCCGCAGCGACCACCACACGCCCACAGCCACCACGGGAATGGCAACGGCCGCAGTGGTTTCGGGCGACAGGGGCCAGCCCAGCTTTTGCGCTCCTTTCGCTAGGTAGCTCACCAGACCCACGATGTAATAGGTGATGGCCGCCACGGACAGTCCCTCCACGGTGGACTGCATCTTGAGCTGCAGGTCCTGCCGGTGGTTCATGGTGGTCAGCAGTGCCTGGCTGCTTTGCTGCTGCTCGATCTCCACGCGGGTGCGCAGCAGGTTGCTCATGCGCGAGACACGCTGCGATAGTGCGTCCTGGCGGCGCGCAGCCCACTCGCAGGTGCTGCGTGCAGGGGTCAGGCGCCGGTCCATGAACTCGCGGATGGTCTGCATGCCCGCCAGGCGCGATTCGGCAATGTCTTCGATGCGCTTGTCCAGCAGTTCAAAATAGGCACTGCTGGCCGAAAATCGCGAATGCGAGGCCGCATACTGGCTCTCTACCTGCCCGGCCAGCCGGGTCAGGCGGTCCAGGAGGGCTGGCTCATCGTCGCGGTTGGCGGTGCGGATGGCGTTGGCCAGCTCAGCCAGTTCACGCTCGGCAAAGGCCAGGACGCTGGCCGCTTCGCGGGCGGCGGGCAGTCCCAGCAAGGCAGCCATGCGGTAGGTTTCAATTTCCAGCAGGCGCTGCACCAGGCGCCCCAGGCGCCTTGGCGTCATGCCACCCGCCAGCAGCACCATGCGCGAAAAACCGTCCGCATGGATCGCAAAGTCGGTGTAGACCTCGCCATGGCCATCGGCCACGGTGGAGGCTACCAGCGTGTCCTCGTGCAGCACATGTTTGACCAGCGAACCCGAGCCAAAGGTGTGCGTCGGCAGCACCCACAGGTTCAGACTGCACAGGCACTGCCCGGGCAAAGCGGCCAGCCAGTCGTGGGGCACGGCATCCATGGCGCTGGCGGGCTCGCGCTCGCCAAAAGCCTCCATGGGGGCGGGCACCATGAAGGTCCAGGTGACGAACTCGGTGTGCAGCTCCCAGCGCATGCGAAAGGCGCCCAGGTCCATCCGCAGATGGGTGGTGTGCGCATCCGGCAGGGCCATGTGATGGTCGCGCAAAAGCGCGGCAACATGGGCCCGGCTCGCCTCGCGCCCGGCCGCATCGGCCAGCATCACGATGTGTGCAATGGCCAGGGGGGCATTCATCGCCTCGGGCGGGCGGGCGTGGATTTCGTTGTGCAGCATGGCCCGGTAGGGGTGCTGCGCGGGATGGAATGGTGTGAGCATGCTGACCTCTGCCTGCGATTGTGTACCGGCAACAGCAGCCAGAAACGAATGCCTCTGCCCAAAAAACAACGGCACCCTCAGGTGCCGTTGTTCAGTCAGGGGGAGCAGGAAGCCCGAGGGCGATCAATCTTCCACAAAAGCTTCTTCGCGCTTGTTCTTCACGGCAGGCAGCAGCACGATGATGAGCAGCAGGGCCGCAGCCGCCAGCAGGCCGGCCGACAGCGGACGCGTCACGAACACGCTCCAGTCACCGCGCGAGAGCAGCAGCGCACGGCGCAAGTTCTCTTCCATCATCGGGCCCAGGATGAAACCCAGCAGCAAAGGCGCGGGTTCGGTACCCAGCTTGTAGAAAATGTAGCCAATCAGGCCGAACGCACCCACCATCCAGATATCGAAGGTGTTGTTGTTGGTGGAGTACACACCCACCGCGCAGAACAACACGATCGAGGGGAACAGCCAGCGGTAGGGCACTGTGAGCAGCTTGATCCAGATGCCGATCAACGGCAGGTTCAGGACGATCAGCATGGCATTGCCGATCCACATCGAAGCGATCAGGCCCCAGAACAGTTCGGGGTTGCTGGTCATCACCTGGGGACCAGGCTGGATGTTGTGGATGGTCATGGCGCCCACCATCAGCGCCATCACGGCGTTGGGTGGAATGCCCAGGGTCAGCAGGGGGATGAACGAGGTCTGCGAGCCCGCGTTGTTGGCCGACTCGGGAGCCGCCACGCCACGGATGTTGCCTTGGCCAAAAGGCACTTCGCCAGGTTGCAGCTTGGTCTTCTTTTCCACCGTGTAGGCGGCAAAAGCGGCCAGCAGAGCACCACCACCGGGCAAGATGCCCAGGGCAGCACCCAGCGAGGTGCCACGCAGCACGGCAGGAATCATGCGCTTGAAGTCGTCCTTGGTGGGGAAGAGTCCTTCCACCTTGGCAGTGAACACCTCGCGGTCTTCGTCGGGACGCGACAGGTTGGCAATGATTTCACCGTAGCCGAACACGCCCATGGCGATGGTCACGAAGCCAATGCCATCGGTCAGCTCAGGGATGTCGAAGCTGAAGCGCGCCACGCCCGAGTTCACGTCGGTACCCACCAGGCCCATCAGAAGGCCCAGCACGATCATGCCCACCGCCTTGAGCAGGGAGCCCGATGCCAGCACCACCGCGCCGATCAGGCCCAGCACCATCAGCGAGAAATACTCGGCCGGGCCGAACTTGAAGGCGACTTCGGTCAGCGGAGGCGCGAAGGCCGCCAGGATCAGCGTGCCTACACAGCCTGCAAAGAACGAACCCAGGCCGGCAGCCGCCAGCGCCGGGCCCGCGCGGCCCTTGCGCGCCATCTGGTAGCCGTCGATCACGGTCACCACCGACGACGACTCGCCAGGCAGATTCACCAGAATGGCGGTAGTGGAACCACCGTATTGCGCGCCGTAGTAGATACCCGCCAGCATGATCAGCGCAGCCACGGGCGGCAGCGCATAGGTGGCCGGCAGCAGCATGGCGATGGTTGCCACTGGGCCAATGCCGGGCAACACGCCAATCAGCGTACCCAGCAGACAGCCGACAAAACAGTAAATCAGGTTCTGGAACGTGAACGCAACGCCAAAACCCATCGAGAGGTTGTTAATCAAATCCATGGTCGGTGCTCCTGCTCAACCCGTGATGAAACTGGGCCACACGGGGAACTGCAGCTTGAGCGCCCAGACGAATGCCACATAACTGCCAATGGCCAACACGGTGGCCAGGAGGAACACGGACTTCGCGTGAAACTCCTGACCCGCCAGACTCGCAATGAAGGTCAATGCATAGATGCCCACGATGAGGCCCATGGCCGGAACCCCGAGGCTGGGCAATCCTCCCAGCAAGATGCCGAACGCGAAGTTGGCAGCCAGGATGAAGAACAGCGGCTTCCAGGCCCACTTGCCGATCTTGTCGCCATCCTGGGTCTCCACCGTGACTGCTTTGAAGGTGATCACGCTGCCAATGATGGCGAGCAAGATACCCAGCAACAGGGGGAAATAGCCGGGCCCCATGCGGGCGCCAGTGCCGACGTTGTACGTGGTTGCACCCCACGCAAACGCCACTCCGACACCCATGAACATGAGGCCGGAAAAAAAGTCTTTTTGACTCTTGATTTTCACGAAATGTCTCCTAGGCGGAAATCTTGACTGCGCGATTGTGCGTGCAAGCATGGCCCGCGCGAATGTGGATTCCACCTACATCCAGTAACGCCCCATGGCCACACCGCGCGGGCAAAGCATCGCGTGCGAACCACGAACCGCTGCCCAGGGAGACGCCTGTACGGCGCTGGGCGCGTTACTCCAGCGGGGGAGTGGCCGCGATCACTTCGTCCATGGTGGTCAACCCCTCGGCCACCCGCAGCGCCCCCGCCAGACGCAGCGGACGCATGCCGTCCTGCACAGCCTGGCGGCGCAGGGTGTCGATGGATGGGGCCTGGGTGATCCGGTCCTTGAGTGCTTCGCTCACGGTCAGCAATTCATACAGCCCCATGCGCCCACGGTAACCGCCCATGCGGCAGTCCACGCAACCCACGGGTTTGTAGGGCTGGTAGGCGCCATTGATCTTCCAGGGCTTGACGACCTCGGCCAGCGCATCGCGCGAAGCCGTTTCGTCCCGCTGTTTGCACTGCTTGCACAGCGTACGCACCAGCCGCTGGGCCAGCACGCCCAGCAAGGTGGCGTTGAGCAGGTAGGGCGGCACCCCCAGCTCCATCATGCGGGTGATGGCACTGGGTGCATCATTGGTGTGCAGCGTCGAAAACACGAGGTGCCCCGTGAGCGCAGCCTGGATGGCCATTTCTGCGGTCTCCAGATCCCGGATTTCACCCACCATGATGATGTCCGGATCCTGGCGCATCAGGGCACGCAGGCCTTCGGCAAAGTTGAAATCGAGCTGCGGCTGCACCTGGGTCTGGTTGAAGCTGGGTTCGATCATTTCAATCGGGTCTTCCACCGTGCTCACGTTGACCTCTTCGGTCGCCACACGCTTGAGCGTGGAGTACAGCGTGGTGGTCTTGCCCGAGCCCGTGGGCCCGGTCACGAGGATGATGCCGTGCGGGCGTTTGACCAGCGCCTCCCAGCGCTGTGCGTCGTGCTGTGCAAAACCCAGGGCATCCAGGTCCTTGACCGCGTTGTCCGGATCAAAGATCCGCATGACCATCTTTTCGCCGAATGCGGTGGGCAGCGTGGACAGGCGCATTTCCACTTCTTCTCCGCGCGGGTTGCGGGTCTTGATGCGACCGTCCTGCGGGCGGCGTTTTTCCACCACATCGATGCGGCCCAGCAGCTTGATGCGCGACACCATGGCGTTGTGCACCCCCATGGGCATCTGGTAGACCGGGTGCAGCACACCGTCGATGCGAAAACGGATCACACCCTGCTCGCGGCGCGGCTCCAGGTGGATGTCGCTTGCACGCTGGTCAAACGCGTACTGCCACAGCCAGTCCACCACCTTGACCACACCCTGGTCGTTGGCGTCGAGCTGCTTGTTGCTTTTGCCTAGCTCCACCAGCTGTTCAAAGCTGCTGCCGCCCGAATTGCCCCCCGCCTTCTGCGCCGCACGCACGGATTTGGCCAGTGCAAAAAACTCCGCCGTGAACCGGTGGATGTCCTGCGGGTTGGCCACCACACGACGCACCGTGCGGCGAGACTGGCGCTCCACCTCGGCCACCCAGTCGTCGATGAAGGGCTCGGCCGTGGCCACCACCACTTCTTTGGCCGAGACCTGCACGGGCAGCACCTTGTGGCGCTCGGCATAGGTGGCGCTCATGCTGTCGGCGACACGGCCCACATCCACTTTGAGCGGATCAATGCGCATGTAGTCCAGGCCCGCCCGCGTGGCCAGGTACTCGGACAGCGCCTCGATATCGAGGGGTTTGCCGTCGCTTGCACGCGCCATGGCCACGCTGGCAAGCCGCACCAATGCATGTTGCGAGCTTTCGGCCTGGGAACACCGGGCAATGGTGCGCTGCGCTTCCTCGCGCGAGATCACGTGGTCGTCACTGAGCCACTGCACCATGCGGCGCCAGTCCAACGGACCGCGATGGGACGCGGACTTCAGACGGCCAGGGGTGTCCACGGATGCAGTCATATCCAGAGCCTTTCAGGACGCCACCGGCTTGAACGCCCGCAGCCATTTTGTGGTGGGCAGATCCCAGCGCGCCTGGATCGCTTCGGCCTGTTCAGCCAGCTCCGCGCGTTTGGGCCGGGAGGGCGTGCGCTGCGCCAGCACCACCGTGTTGCCCTCGCGCGTGGGCTTGAATGCCCACAGCGCATCGCTGCCAAAGGCCTGGGCCATGCTCTGGAGGCTGCGGTCAAAGCTGGACGCACGGCCGAACAGGTTGACCGTCATGCAGCCCGTGTCCGACAGCAACGCCCGGCAATCAGCATAAAAATCCGGGCTATCCAGAACTGGCGCTGCGGCCTCGTGGTCGTAGAGATCCACCGCCAGCGCATCGACCGTGCCCAGCCACATGGGGTTCTGGATCTCCTTGGCCGCATCGGCCAGCACCACACGCAGCTTGGGGCCATCGGGCGGCAGCTTGAACCACTGGCGACACACGGCCAGCACCTGCGGGTTCAGCTCGATCGCCGTGCTGCAGATGCGCAGCTTCTTGTGGCAAAACTTGGTGATGGCGCCTGCCCCCAGGCCCAGTTGCATGGCATGGCCCTTGGACACCTGCGCCAGGTCGGCAAACAGCAGCCAGGCCATCATGCGCTGCACATACTCCAACTCCAGCGCAAAGGGCTCATCAATGCGCATGGAACCCTGGATCCACGGTGTACCCAGGTGCAGGTGGCGCACCTCACCGTCGTCCGACACACTGACTTCGGGCAACTCTTGCAGTTTTTCTTTTTTGCGGGTCATTCAAAGCGTTCAAAGCAGGCGGTGGGCCGACAACACTGCCGCCCAGGCCGCCAATTTACGGTCAAAACTCCAGGACGCGTTGGCCGGGCTGGTCGATGGCAGTCGCACGGCCTGCAATGGCGGCCTGTGCTGCGCCGCCAGGCTGGCCTGCACCGCCGGGGCATGCCGGAAGCTCTCGGCGCCGTTGTGGGCCACGGCCGCCAGCCGGGGACAGCGCCCGAGCAAGCGGGCAAAGTCGTTGACCAGGGGGTTGCGGATGCTGGTGTCCAGGCTGCCTTCGCGTTCGCAGCTGGCATAGACATCCCACAGCCCCAGCCCGCGCGCCAACAGCCAGTCGCAGCGCTGCAGGTAATGCTCCGGCCCGGCTGCGGGCAGCGGATGCTGCGGCCAGAGGGCCTGCAGGATCTTCCAGAAATGGTTTTGGGGGTGGGCATAGTACTGCTGCGCCCGCAAGGAGGCCGCGCCCGGAAAACTGCCCAGCACCAGCACCACCGTCTTTTCAGACGCCACGGGTGGCAAGCCCTGCCACCGAACAGGAGCAGGAGCAGGAACAGGCGCAAGGCTGGGGGCGCAGAGGTCGGACATGGGCCGATTCTGGACCGAAACCACGCAAGCACCTTGGGGTGGCCGCAAAAAAAGATAGCTGTAAACCGTTTACCACACGGCCCAAAGCTCCCAAATTACTCCTCAATTTCGCCGTCAATGCCTCGCAACGCCAGCAAGGGCACCAGCCGGGGCAGTGCCGCGCAGGCGTTGGCCGTGGTGGCCTGGGCCAGTGCCGCCAGGGGCTGGCCACGCAGCTGCGCCAGCACCTCGGCAATGCGCGGCAACTCGGCCGGGGCATTGCGCCCCTGGGGCAGACCCTCGGCCCGCTGTGCGGCCGGGGTGTAAAGCCAGTGGGGCGGGATGTCGGGGGCGTCGGTCTCCAGGACCAGTGCCTCCTCGGGCAGCTCGGCCGCAAGGCCCCGCAGCTGCAACGCGCGGTCGTAAGTCATGGCGCCGCCAAACCCGAGCTTGAAACCCAGACCGATGAAGGCCTGCGCCTGCTGCAAGCTCCCGTTGAAGGCATGCGCAATGCCGCCACGCACCGGCAAGTCCCGCAGGCCCTTGAGCAGCTTGTCGGCCGACCGGCGCACATGCAGGATCACCGGCAGGTCGAACCGGCGGGCCAGCTGCAGCTGGGCCCGGTAAAACCGCTCCTGCCGCGTGGGGTCCAACCCCGGCACGAAGTAGTCCAGGCCGATCTCGCCGATGGCCGCCAGGCGCGGGTCGGCATGGTGCTGGACCAGCATCTCTTGCAACAGCGCCACGTCCCCATCGTCGGCACGCCCGGTGTAGAGCGGGTGGATGCCCAGCGCATAGCTGTCCCCATGCTGGTGCGCCAGCAGGCGCACGGTCTCCCAGTTGCTGCGCTCCACGGCCGGGATCACGCAATGGTCCACCCCTCGCGCCATTGCTTCACGGCGCACCGCGCTGCGGTCGGCATCGAATTCGGGCGCATCAAGATGGCAGTGGGTGTCAATCCAGGCGGTCGTCATGCACCGATGATGCCCCATGCGACACGGTCCACACTGCGGTGGTAGCCCTGCGTGTGCATTTACGGGCAAACCGTGCTACCGTCATTTGCGTGCGCCAGCCCTCGGCGCAATTGAACCTGCGAATGCGCTTCCGGGGACGCCCCGAGACCACCCGCAGGCTCCCAGAGCAAAGGTGACAGGATGCCCCGGCCCGCCCTCTACAGCAGCTCTCGCCCCGCCCGCAGCCGTGCCCCCGCCCCGGTGGCCGCACCCGCAGCACCTGCGAACGCTGCCCAGCCCTCGGCCGACGCGCCACCCGCGCTGCAGGATGCGGCCCGGAACCAGGCGGCAGCCCCACACGCTCCTGCCGTGCGGCGCCAGCTGTGGGCCCTCTGGACCATCGTGGTGCTTTTGGTAGCCCTGTTGGTAGCCAGCGCCTGGCACAGCAGCCGCAGCCCTGCCCGCAAGATCACCCAGGACGACATCGATGCCGCCGTGCTGCGCACGCTGGAAGCCACCACGCCGCCATCGGCCGCTGCCCGCGCCGTAGAAAGCATCGCCCCCTCCATCGTGCGCGTGGTGGGCTACGGCCGCAGCAAGAACGGCAAGGAAGAAGTCGAGCGGGGCATCGGCACGGGCGTGGTCATCGTGGACAAGGGCGTCATCCTGACCAACCTGCATGTGGTGGCGGGCGCCGACCGCATCGGCATCACCTTCCACGACGGGCTGGAAACCACCGCCAGCATCACCGGTGCCCAGCCCGAGAACGACCTGGCCGTGCTGCAGGCGCACAAGGTGCCCGATGACCTGGAGGCCGCCACCCTGCGCTCCACCCAGAACCTGCGCCCGGGCGACCACGTGGTGGCCGTGGGTTTCCCCTTTGGCATCGGCCCCTCGGCATCCGCCGGGGTGGTGTCGGGCCTGCAGCGCGAATTCGCTTCGCCCGAGGGCAAGCGCCAGCTCAGCAACCTGATCCAGTTCGACGCGGCGGCCAACCCCGGCAACTCGGGCGGCCCGCTGGTCACGCTCGATGGCGAAGTGGTGGGCATCGTCACCGCCATCCTCAACCCCACGCCCGCGCGCACCTTCATCGGCATCGGGTTTGCGGTGCCTATCGAGAACGCGGCCTCGGCCGTTGGCATGCCCCCTTTCTGACCCCGACCGTCCCCAAGGAGCACCATGGATACCACACCATCCCCCAGCGCCATGAACAACGCCGCCACCGCCACCCTCATGGAGCAGGTGCTCTACGAAGTCAAACGCGTGGTGGTAGGCCAGGACCGCTTTCTGGAGCGCGTCATGGTCGCCATGCTCGCCCAGGGCCACCTGCTGGTCGAAGGCGTGCCGGGCCTGGCCAAGACGCTCACCGTCAAGACGCTGGCCAGCACCATCCAGGGCAGCTTCAAGCGCATCCAGTTCACGCCCGACCTGGTGCCCGCCGACCTGGTGGGCACACGTTTGTACAACCAGAGAACGGGCGAATTCAGCACCACGCTGGGCCCCGTGTTCACCCATCTGCTGCTGGCCGACGAAATCAACCGCGCGCCGGCAAAGGTGCAGAGCGCGCTGCTGGAGGTGATGCAGGAGCGCCAGGTCACGATTGCGGGCGAAACCCACAAGGTGCCCGAGCCCTTCTTGGTGATGGCCACGCAGAACCCCATCGAGACCGAGGGCACCTACGCGCTGCCCGAGGCGCAGGTGGACCGCTTCATGATGAAAGTGCTGATCGACTACCCCACCGAAGAAGAAGAGTTTGTGATCGCCCAGCGCGCGCTGGACAAGCCCGTGCAGGTGCTGCCCGTGGCCACCACCGCCCAGCTGGCGGCGCTGCAGGCCGAATGCCGCACGGTGTATGTGGACCCTTCCCTGCTGCAACACGCGGTGAAACTGGTGGCCGCCACGCGGGTGCCCGCCAAGCATGGCCTCAAAGACCTGGCCGGCTTCATCGCCTGTGGCGCCAGCCCCCGCGCGACCATAGCCCTGGCCGAGGGTGCCCAGGCCCTGGCCATGCTGCGCGGGCGCAACTATGTGCTGCCCGAAGACATGACCGACCTGACTGCCGATGTGCTGCGCCACCGCATTGCGCTGTCGTATGAGGCGCTGTCCGAAGGGCTGGATGCCGACGCACTCATCCAGCGCATCATGGCCAAGATTCCTGCGCCCGCGCGGCCTTTGCACCACGAACAAAAAGTGGCCTGAGTCTGCACCATGAGCAACAAGTCGCCCAACACCCCTTCCGCCACAGTCCACACCCTGCCGACCTTGCCCGGGCAGGCCGACCGGCTGCTGCGCGAGCTGGAGTGGAAGGTCATCCGCCGCCTCGATGGTCTGCTGCAAGGCGACTACCGCACCCTGATGCGCGGCAGCGGGCTGGACCTGGCCGACCTGCGCGAGTACCAGCCACACGACGACGTGCGGCACATTGACTGGAACGTGACCGCCCGCCTGAACCAGCCCCATGTACGCGTGTTCACCGAAGACCGCGAGATGACCGCCTGGTTCCTGCTGGACCTGAGCCCCTCGATCAGCTTTGGACCGGAAGGGCGTGCCAAACGCGACATCCTCACCGGCTTTGTGGCCGTGCTCTCGCGCCTGCTCACACGCCACGGCAACCGCGTGGGCGCCATGCTGTACGGCGGCGCCAGCCACCAGGCCGAACGCGCGGTAGACGCTGTGCTGCCACCCCGCAGCAGCCGCGCCCATGTGCTGCACCTGGTGCACCGCCTGCTGGCCCCTACCCCGCCCGCCACGCCCCAGCCCAAAGGCGGCGGTGCGGCCACCGAGCTGCACCGGCTGCTGCAAACCGGTCTGGCCAACCTGCGCCGCCGCGCCACCGTGTTTGTGGTGTCCGACTTCATCAGCGCTCCGGGCTGGGAGAAGCCCCTGGCGCAACTGGCCCAGCGCCACGACGTGGTGGCCGTGCGGCTGCTCGACCCGCTGGAGCTGGAGCTGCCCGACCTGGGTCTGATTACCCTGCACGACGCCGAAAGCGGCGAGCAACTGCAGGTGGACACCCACGATGCAGCCTTCCGCCGCCGCTTTGCACAGCTGGCGGCCGAGCGCGAGGCGACACTGCGCGACGGCCTGGCGCGCGCCGGGGCCGACACGCTGGAGCTGTGCACCGACGACGACCTGGTGGACGCCCTGCTGCGCTTCATGGACCTGCGCCAGCGCCGCGTGCGGGCGCCCCGCGCAACGGCAGCCTCCACCGCGCCCCACCCCCACTACGCCACCTGAGGACCCGCACCATGGTTTTTCTCTGGCCCACCCTGCTCTGGCTGCTGCTGGTTGCGCCCCTGCTGGTGCTGCTGTACTGGTGGCTGCTGCACCGGCGCAAGAAGACCGCGCTGAGCTACTCCAGCCTGTCGCTGGTGCGCGAGGCCCAGGGCCCCGGCCAGCGCCTGCAGCGCCACATCCCGCCCGCACTCTTTCTGCTGGCCCTCATCGCGCTGCTGCTGGCCGCCGCGCGGCCACTGGCGGTGATCACCCTGCCCTCGCAAGACCAGACCATCATGCTGGCCATGGATGTCTCGGGCAGCATGCGCGCGGCCGATGTGGAGCCCGACCGCATCACCGCCGCCCAGAATGCTGCCAAGGCCTTCATTGCCGAGCTGCCCCGCCATGTGCGCGTGGGCATCGTGGCCTTTGCGGGCAGCGCCCAGCTGGCACAGCTGCCCACCCAAAGCCGCGAGGACCTCGTCAAGGCCATCGACAGTTTTCAGCTGCAGCGCGGCACGGCCACAGGCAACGGCATCATGCTGTCGCTGGCCACCATTTTTCCGGACGCGGGCATCGACATCGCCGCGCTGGGCGGCCGCCAGGCCATGCGCCCCAAGCCCATCGACGAAATCGGCAAGCAGGACCCGGCCAAGCCCTTCACCCCCGTGGCACCGGGCTCGTACAACTCGGCCGCCATCATCATGCTGACCGACGGGCAGCGGACCACGGGCGTGGACCCGCTCGAAGCCGCCAAGTGGGCGGCCGACCGCGGCGTGCGCGTATACACCGTGGGCGTGGGCACAGTGCAAGGTGAGACCATTGGATTTGAAGGCTGGTCCATGCGCGTACGGCTGGACGAAGAGACGCTGAAAGCCGTGGCCGCGCGCACCAACGCCGAATATTTCCATGCCGCCACGGCGGCCGACCTCAAGAAGGTCTACCAGACCCTCAGCTCACGCCTGACGGTGGAGAAGCGCGAAACCGAAATTTCCGCCCTGCTCGCGCTGGCGGGCGCTGTGCTGGCCCTGCTGGCGGCGGCGCTGTCGGTGTGGTGGTACGGACGGGTGATGTAGCCCCCCGAGCCCCGCCGGGCGCAGGCACAGGGCCCCTGCCTCGGCACTCCCATCCGTCGGCCCTGGTATTCGCACAAAGGAGATCATTCCATGCGTTCCCTGATCCGCACCACGGCCCTGGCCGCCCTTCTGGCCACTGCCGCAGGCATGGCGCTGGCCCACAACTGCCCCAACGAGATGAAGGCCATCGACGCCAAGCTGGCCACCAACCCCAGCCTGTCGGCCGACAACGCGGCCAAGGTCAAACAGCTGCGCGCCGATGGCGAAACCCACCACAAGGCGGGCAAACACGACGATTCAATGAAGGCGCTGGCCGAGGCCAAGAAGATCCTCGGGATCTGAACCGGCGCGCCTATCCAGCCGGAGCGATCAGGCGCGTGGCGCCTGCAGCTTTCCTTCTGCAATCCGCACCACGCGGCCGCAGCGCGCGGCCAGAGATTCGTCGTGCGTCACCATCACAAACGCCGTGCCGTGGTCGCGCGCAAGCTGGAGCATCAGCTCGAACACGCCATCGGCCGTGGCCCGGTCCAGGTTGCCGGTGGGCTCATCGGCCAGCACACAGGCCGGCCGCGTGACCAGCGCGCGCGCAATGGCCACACGCTGGCGCTCGCCGCCCGACAACTCGGCCGGACGGTGGTGCACGCGCGCCTTCAGGCCCACGGCCGCCAGTACCTGCTCGGCCGCCTGGTGGGCCTGTTCAGAAGGCATGCGGCGGATGCGCAGCGGCATGGCCACGTTGTCCAACGCGCTGAACTCGGGCAACAGGTGGTGAAACTGGTAGATAAAGCCCAGGTGCTGGTTGCGCAACTGGCCCTGCTCCTGGGGCGACAGCGCCGACAGCTCGGCTCCCTTGAGCCGCACCGACCCGGCCGTGGGCGCATCCAGCCCGCCCAGCAGGTGCAGCAAGGTGCTCTTGCCCGAGCCCGATGCACCAACAATGGCCAGGGTTTCGCCCGCATGCACCTGCAGATCCACGCCTTGCAGCACGGTCACGTCCAGGCGGCCTTCGGTAAAGCGCTTGGTCAGGCCCTTCGCCTCCAGTACCACCGCACCATTTTTCAAACCATTTTGGCCGTTACCGCCTGATGGTATTGGGTTGATAGCTACATTATTCATAGCGCAAAGCTTCGGCAGGGTTCACACGGCTGGCGCGCCAGCTCGGGTACAGGGTGGCCACGAAGGCCAGCACCAGGGAGATGAGCCCGATGGGCACGATGTCGCTGCTTTGTGGCTCACTGGGCATCTTGCTGATGAGGTAGATGTCCTTGGGCAAAAAGCTCGCGTTCAGCGCCTTTTCGATGGCGGGCACGATCACGTCGATGTTGAACGCAATGCCCAGACCCAGCAGCAGGCCCACGGCCGTGCCGATCACGCCCACCATGGCACCTTGCACCACGAAGATGCCCATGATGCTTTTCGGGCTGGCGCCCAGCGTGCGCAGGATGGCGATGTCGGCGCGCTTGTCGGTCACCGTCATCACCAGCGTGGACACCAGGTTGAATGCCGCCACGGCCACGATGAGCGTGAGGATGATGAACATCATGCGTTTTTCGAGCTGCACGGCGGCAAACCAGGTGCGGTTCTGCTGCGTCCAGTCACGGATCAGCAGCATGCCGCTCAGGCTCCCCGCCAGTTGCTGCGCCACCTCGCGCGCCTGGTGCAGGTCCTTGAGCTTGAGGCGCACGCCCGTGGGGCCCTCCAGGCGGAAGATGCGCTGCGCATCCTCATGGTGCAGCAGCACCAGCGCCGAGTCGTATTCATAGTGGCCCGAGTCGAACGTGCCCGCCACCGTCATCTGCTTGAGGCGCGGCACCACACCGGCCGGGGTGACCTGGCCTGCGGGCGCAATCACCGTGACCACATCACCCGCACGCACGCCCAGGGCACGGGCCAGCTCGCCGCCCAGCACCACGCGGAATTCGCCGGGCACCAGCAGGTTCAGCGTTTTCTCGTTGGTGGCGGCCAGGTCGGTCACCGCGCCTTCCAGCGCCGGGTCGATGCCGCGCACCAGCGCACCCTTCATGTCCTCGCCCCGCGCCAGCAGGGCCTGCGCCGCCACAAAGGGGGCGGCACCGATCACGTTGGGGTTCTGTTTGGCCTCGGCCAGCGTGCGCGCCGGGTCGGGCAGCGCAGCGCCTTGCGGGGCAAAGATCTCAATGTGCGAGACCACGCTGAGCATGCGATCGCGCACTTCCTTTTGAAAGCCGTTCATCACGCTGAGCACGATGATGAGTGCCGCCACCCCGAGCGCAATGCCCAGCATGGACACGCCCGAGATGAACGAGATAAAGCCATTGCGCCGCGTGGCGCGGCCCGCGCGCGTGTAGCGCCAGCCCAGGGCCAGTTCGTAGGGGATTTTCATGGAATGGGAAAGAAGGCCTCGCCCCAGCGGAATGCCGGGGGCCGGGCCGGGGCAGATTGTGGCATCCCGGACAATAGGGGGATGTCGGACACCACCCATTTGCTCATTCCTGGCGCCGCGAGCGCATCCGAGGGATGCCAGCAAGCCCAACAGGGCCTCGCCCTGCCCCACCTGGACCGGCTCCTTGCCCGGCTCAGCCCCCACCCCGCCCAGAGCGACGACGGCGAAGAAACCAGCTTCACCCCCCCGCACGAACGCGCCCTGGCCCGGGCCCTGGGCCTGCCTGCCGAGGACGGCCGCATCCCCTGGGCCGCCTGGCACCGCCACCAGCAAGGTCTTTCGACGAATGGCGAAGCCTGGGCCTTTGTCACCCCCTGCCAGTGGCAGGTCACCACCGACCACGTCACGCTGCGCGACCCGGAGCAACTGGGCCTTCATGAGTCCGCATCGCGCGCCCTGCTGGCCATCGTGGCGCCCTGGTTTGCCGAAGACGGCATCACCTTGCACTACGACCAGCCCACGCGCTGGCTCGCCAGCGGCCCGTTGTTTGCCAACCTGGCCACCGCCTCGCTGGAACGGGTGCTGCTGCGCGACGTGCGCGCCTGGATGCCCGACGCCAAGCAGGCCCGCACCCTGCACCGCCTGCACAGCGAGATGCAGATGCTGCTCTACACCCACGCCTTCAACGACGAGCGCACGGCGCGCGGGCTGCCGGTGGTCAACTCGTTCTGGGTGCATGGCGCGGGCGCGCTGCCCCAGCCGGTGCCCGCCCCTTCCGCCGCCCCCTCCATGCCCACCCCGCTGCGCGATGCCGCGCTGCGCGAAGACTGGCGCGCATGGGCCCAGGCCTGGGCCGCGCTGGACGCGGGCCCTGTGGCCGGGCTGCTGCGCCAGGCCGAGGCAGGCGCGCCTGTGATGCTCACGCTGTGCGGCGAGCGCAATGCACGGACTTTTCACAACGCGCCCCGCTCGCTGGCACAGCGTTTTCAAGGCTTTTTCAGGCCCCTGCGCGCGGCAGACATGCTCCACAAGCTATGAAAATAGTAGCAAGAGACATTCCCCCCCGCGCCGCCTGGGCGCTGGAGCAGGCCGGTGTGCACCCGCTGCTGGCCCGCCTGTACGCTGCACGCGGTGTGCGCGCCCATGAGGAGCTGGACGACGGCCTGGGCCGCCTGCTGCCCCCTTCGGGATTGAAGGGCATCGACGCCGCCGCCCGCCTGCTGGCCGACGCCATGGCGCAGAACCAGCGCCTGGTCATCGTGGCCGACTACGACTGCGACGGCGCCACCGCCTGCGCCGTGGGCGTGCGCGGCCTGCGCCTGCTGGGCGCCCGGAACGTGGACTACCTGGTGCCCGACCGCGTGACGGACGGCTACGGCCTCACGCCCCCCATCGCCCGCCGTGTGGCCGAGCGCGGCGCCGACATGCTCATCACCGTGGACAACGGCATCGCCAGCGTCGAAGGCGTGGCCGAAGCCAAAGCCCTGGGCCTGCAGGTGCTCGTCACCGACCACCACCTGCCCGGCCCGGCGCTGCCGGCGGCCGATGCCATCGTCAACCCCAACCAGCCCGGCTGCACGTTCGAGAGCAAGTCCATGGCCGGGGTGGGCGTGATGTTCTACACACTGTTGGCGCTGCGCGCCGAGTTGCGCGCGCGCGGCGTGTTTGACGCCGCCAGCCAACCGAAGCTCGACCCGCTGCTCACCCTGGTGGCGCTGGGCACCGTGGCCGACGTGGTCAGGCTCGACGCCAACAACCGCCGCCTGGTCGCCCAGGGCCTCAAACGCATTCGCATGGGCCAGATGCCCGCAGGCATCGCTGCGCTCTTCCATGCCGCAGGCCGCAAGGCGCCCGCCGCCACCACCTTCGATTTTGGTTTCGCTTTAGGCCCACGCATCAACGCTGCCGGGCGGCTGGCAGACATGACGCTGGGCATCGAATGCCTGCTGACCGACGACGCAGGCCGCGCCGCAGAACTCGCCAGCACACTCGACGGCATCAACCGCGAGCGCCGCGAGATCGAGGGCGGCATGCGCGAGCAGGCCATGCTCATGGCCGAGAGCCTGTTCGACGAAAGCGAAGAGCCGCCCCCAGCCATCAGCGTGTTCGACCCCGACTTCCACGAGGGCGTGGTCGGCATCGTGGCCAGCCGCATCAAGGACAAGCTGCACCGCCCCACGTTCGTGTTTGCCGCGAGCAGTGCGCCGGGCAAGGAGCATGAGCTCAAAGGCTCGGGCCGCTCCATCCCCGGCTTTCATCTGCGCGACGCACTCGACCTGGTGGCCAAGCGCCACCCGGGCGTGATCCTCAAATTTGGCGGCCACGCCATGGCGGCGGGTTGCACCGTGGCCGAGGAATCGTTCGACGTGTTCGAGCAGGCCTTTGCCCAGGTCGCGCAAGAATGGCTGGACGCCGCCACCCTCACCCGCCGCATCGAAACCGACGGCCCGCTGGCCCCCGAATACTGCCGTGCCGACATCGTGGACACCCTGCATCGCGAGGTCTGGGGCCAGGGTTTTGCGCCGCCCACCTTCAGCGAAGAAGTGCAGATCGTGAGCCAGCGCCTGGTGGGCGAGGCCAAGAACCACCTGTCGCTCAAGCTCATCCACCAGGGCAACCCCGTGGACGCCATCTGGTTCGGCCACACCGAGCAGTTGCCCGCGCGCGTGCTGCTGGCCTTCCGCCTCGACGTGAACGAGTGGAAGGGTGAACGCAAGGTGCAGTTTCTGGTGGAAGGCGCGGAGGTCTAGCCCGCTGCGCGGCGGGTCTGTAAAAGATCCGCCCCCGCGCTGAGCTGCCAAGCGCGGGCAACCCTGTCTTCAGAAGCTTTCCCAATCGTCATCGCCTCCCTGCGCTGCCGCCTTGGCGGCGGGCGCGGGTGACGAGGCTTTGGCGGCAGGCAGGCGTGCCGGTGCTGGCGCAGGTGCCTTGGGGGCTGCTGCAGACGCCACGCGCGGAGCGTTGGCCGTCGCCTTGGCCACCGCAGGCCGGGGCGCAGGCGCTGGTGCTGCCCGGGGCGCCACTGCCGGGGCCCGCGCGGCCACCGCGCCCACATTGAACACCGACACCACCTCCGCCAGCCGCTGCGCCTGGTCGCGCATCGAGGCGGCTGCGGCTGTTGACTCCTCCACCAGCGCTGCGTTCTGCTGCGTCATCTGATCGAGGTGCGTGACCGCCTGGTTCACCTGGGCGATGCCGTCGCGCTGCTCGGTGGACGATGCCGTGATCTCCCCGATCAGGTCGCTCACGCGCTGCACGCTGGCCACAATTTCTTC